>NZ_CP151998.1:0-4569407 GCF_038595015.1 Cytobacillus sp. FSL W7-1323 | reverse complement strand
ATTGAAGGTAATGTCTTGGGATTCCTCTTCGACTGGCTTCTTTTTAGCCGGGCTGATGGCTTCAAGCTCTTCTTCGTTCTGGTTTTGCGGAATAATGAATTTAACTTCGAGTCGTTCACCAGTAACTTCTTTTATTGTTTCGGAAATTAATGGAGAATAGCGCTCTTCTAGCCAATCTCGAGCAAATTCATTAGGTGCTTTGATCACTAATGTGTCTCCTTGAAGATTATGTGCTTTAGTTGACTTCATCCAGGTTTCAAAGCTTGGTTTACTAATTTTCTTTTCTATTTTTGCTAAAGCCTGCTGCCATAGGTCAGATATATTTTCCAATGATGATCCCTCCTTTTCTTTGAAAATAACGGCTGAAAATGCCCACAAAAATGTTTATATAGAAAAAATGAATAAAATAAGATGTGGAAAAATATATAATAAGGAAAAAAGGCGACATTTCGACAATATCCACCACCTGTGGACAACCTTTTACATAGGGGTTGTATAACCTGTCCACATGATATCCACAATCTGTGGATAATAAAATATATACTGTTCAGTTATTAAGTGTGAAAACACAAATATGATAACAGAAATAACAAGAGCATGCAACGTTTTTTCAATGCTTATCCACAAGTGAAACAACCTGTTTATAACAATTGTCCACAGGTAGTGTTTTTGTGAAAAACTTGTCTATATGTAGTGTGGATAAAATAAGTTTGTCGAAAAAAGTATCCACAAGTAAAAATATATGCTGAATGATAAATACGTGGATAAATAGATGGAAGACAGTCTTCTTATAAAAACAAGACATTTAAATTAATGGACTTACAAACAATATGGAACTAGATTATAGCGGATATGCAAAAGGAATCATGAGTACAACAAAAATGGAATCAATCATAATGACACATAAATTTAATTGTGACCATGAGACCTGTTGAATGATTATGAAGGTAATTTGTATAACTTGTTCGCATGGAGAAAGTCGCCAATGCTCATAATTAGACATGGAACGAGAAGTGAAGTCTGATCCAAAAACGTGAGAATGAAAAGAGGTCTAAAGTCTAAGTCCAAAAAACTTGTAAAACAGGTTAAAACAAAACGGCTAATTTAAAATCAGCTATTAAAAAAATTTATAAGAAAATATCCCTTCAATCATTGCTATACAGGCTCGCAATCAATGGATTTCCCCAATAACCAAAAAATACTATTGAAATGAGGGTGACATTGGAGACGAAACAAAGTAAAATTCAGTACAGTGATGTTTTTTGAAAAAAGTTGCGCGTAAAGGTTAATCATCCGATGGATAGTTGACAATCTTTAGGTAGCATCTATATAATTAATAAGACTGTCTTTAACAGCTATTCCTCAGGGAGGTGTCATATAATGAAAAGAACTTATCAACCAAATAAACGTAAAAGAAGTAAAGTTCATGGATTCCGCAGCCGTATGAGCAGCTCGAACGGACGTAACGTTCTAGCACGCCGCCGTCGTAAAGGAAGAAAAGTATTATCTGCTTAGGCCACTGAAAATCAGTGGTCTTTTTTCACGTAATAGTGTAAAAATAGTGAGTAAACGCATGATTGATCGATTGCCCAAATAGAGAATATAAGACTTATTTATACATGAGCTGTTACGAACCGTGTATGAAAAAGAAGGTGTAAATGACATGAAGAAAGAATTTAGAGTAAAGAAGAATAAAGAATTTCAAGAAGCCTTTAAACAAGGTAAGTCATTTGCTAACCGGCAATTTGTTGTTTATTCTTTACAAAGAAATGACCAGTCTCATTTTAGAATAGGATTATCTGTTAGTAAGAAGCTTGGTAACGCTGTCAAAAGGAACCAAATCAAGCGTTATATTAGACAGGCCTTTCATGAGCTGGATCAAGAGTTAAAACCAAATTATGACTTTATTATTATCGCACGAAAGCCAACTGCTGAAATGAGCTTTTTTGAAATTAAGAAAAGCTTAATGCATGTTTTGAAGCTTTCTCGGGTTGTTAAAACACATAAACATGGAAATAATAAGTCATAATTTCATAAAAAGAGCTTTTTTTTATGAAATTTGGGAAAGACATCTTTTATTCATATGACATATGAGGAAAAGATGATAAAATACATACCATGAGTAAAATCAGTTTATTCGATTCTCAGTAAAAATGAAGAGATGATAGAAAAACTGTAACAATATTATCTAGGCATTAAGGAGGAAATAACGGTTGAAAAAGCGAATACCTTTATTGGTTGGTCTAATTCTAGTCACCGTACTTTTAGCAGGGTGTACTGAATTTAATGAGCCAATTACTTCCGAGAGTGAAGGCTTTTGGAACTCATACATCGTTTATCCGCTATCATGGCTTATTATTAAAATTGCAGGCCTTATGGGCGGAAGCTATGGTTTGTCGATTATTGTCGTAACAATTCTGATTCGTCTAGTAATTCTACCATTGATGATTAAACAAACTAAGAGTTCTAAAGCAATGCAGGCAGTACAGCCTGAGATGCAAAAGCTACGTGAAAAATATAGTTCTAAAGATCAAAAGACACAACAAAAGCTTCAACAAGAAACCATGGAATTAATGCAAAAACATGGTGTAAACCCATTGGCGGGCTGTTTACCATTGTTAGTACAAATGCCGATTCTTATTGGATTCTATCATGCGATTTCAAGAACGCGAGAAATTGCTAATCATAACTTCTTATGGTTTGATCTTGGCGATGCCGATCCATATTATATCTTGCCAGTTGTAGCAGGTATTACAACGTTCATTCAACAGAAGATGATGATGGCTGGACAAGACTTTAGTGCGAATGAAATGATGGCAACGCAAATGAAAATGATGTTATGGTTAATGCCAATCATGATCGTTATTTTTGCTATTAATTTCCCAGCGGCTCTTTCTCTATATTGGGTAGTTGGTAACTTATTTATGATTGTACAAACTTATTTCATTAAAGGTCCAGATTTAAAAAAATCTAAAGAAACACAACCTGCGGGAGGAGCGAAAAAGTGAAAGAAATAACTGCTACAGGACAAACCGTCAATGAAGCAGTACATTCGGCTTTAGCTCAATTACAAACAACAGAGGATCGTGTAGAAATAGAGATTCTCGATGAAGGAAGGAAAGGGATCCTTGGTATATTCGGATCCCGTCCTGCAGTGATAAAAGCAACGATGAAAATGGATCCGATTGCAGAAGCGGAGAAATTTTTATTAGAGGTCAGTGAGAAAATGGGCGCGCCGGTTGAAATTGAAACTGTTAGAGACGGTAAAAATGTTGAATTTATTCTATCTGGTAATAAAATTGCTTTATTAATAGGTAAACGAGGTCAAACATTAAACTCTTTGCAGTATCTTACACAGCTTGTCGTCAACAGATATTCTGATCAATATTTTAATATTATATTAGATGCAGAAAACTATCGCCAAAGAAGAATTGATACGTTGGTGCAGCTTGCTGAAAGATTAGCAAGCCAGGCAATTAAAACTGGTAAAAAGGTCTCGCTTGAGCCTATGCCTTCCTATGAGAGAAAAGTGATCCACTCTGCTTTGTCTCATGATAAGAAAGTAGAAACGTATTCGGATGGCAATGATCCTCATCGACATATTGTCATTTCACCAGTTAAAAATTAATTTTTTATAGAGAGTGTCCAAGCGGACGCTCTTTTTTTATGGATAAACGCGCAATTACTTCAGAACTCTTTCGGAACTTCCGAAAGAGCTTAGAAAACATTCGCAGCTTTTTTCACAAAGAATTGGTCAAAGAGGAAAATAATGAATTCAGCATTGTATGATTGTTATTCACATGTGGATAAGTTAAAATAGAGCATAATACCGACTTGGTTTCTGTGGATAATTTTTAGAAGAAAAAAATTTGTCTATACTGTTGATAACAGGTATTTTCCTTAGTTCGGGGATTTTTGACGAGGATGATCTTGCTTTTAATAATTGTTTGCATATGATATTCTGTTTTTTTGGGAAATAATTTTTTTCATAGATTGAAGGATGAGTAATTATAGATAAAAATGAAATGAGGTGAAGCCGCTTGGAACTTGATACAATAGCTGCTATATCTACTCCTATGGGTGAAGGCGCAATTGCAATTGTACGGCTAAGCGGACCTGAAGCTTTTGATATAGCGGATCATTTATTTAAAAGTGTGGGAGATAAACGTTTGAAAGAAGTCCCATCTCACACAATTCATTATGGCCATATTATTGATCCGAAGACTGACCAAGTTGCTGAAGAAGTAATGGTTTCGGTCATGAAGGGTCCAAAGACGTTTACAAAAGAAGATGTGATTGAGATTAACTGTCACGGTGGACTCGTTTCTGTCAATCGCGTCCTGCAATTGATGTTGACAAATGGTGCTCGCTTAGCTGAACCAGGTGAATTTACAAAGCGTGCTTTTTTAAATGGGCGCATTGATTTATCGCAGGCGGAGGCAGTGATGGATTTAATCCGAGCGAAAACGGATAAGGCAATGAATGTCGCCTTAGGTCAAATGGAAGGCAGATTGTCAAACTTAATTCAAAGGTTACGACAGGAAATTCTAGAAGTACTTGCCCATGTGGAAGTGAATATTGACTATCCCGAATATGATGATGTCGAGGAAATGACCCATCAGTTACTATTAGAGAAGGCAAGCTTCGTTAAAAAGGAAATCGAGCAGTTACTACGTACATCCCAACAAGGGAAAATTTTACGTGAAGGTTTATCAACGGTAATCGTTGGACGCCCGAATGTTGGTAAATCTTCGTTATTAAATAGCCTAGTCCATGAGAATAAAGCGATCGTGACAGATATCCCAGGTACGACAAGAGATGTAATAGAAGAATATGTGAACGTAAGAGGCGTGCCATTAAAATTAGTAGATACAGCTGGTATTCGGGAAACAGAAGATATTGTTGAAAGAATAGGGGTAGAGAGATCACGACAAGTATTAAAAGAAGCGGATCTTATTTTACTGGTTGTGAACTATTCGGATGAGCTTACGGATGAGGATATGAATTTATTTAAAGCGGTCGAAGGCATGGATGTTATTGTCATCGTGAATAAAACCGATTTAGAACAAAAGATTGATATGGAAAAAGTGAGACAGCTCGCAGCTAATCAGAAGCTAGTGACAACCTCTTTATTAGAAGAACAAGGAATTAACGAGCTTGAAGAGGCGATTTCTGAATTATTCTTTACTGGCTCCATTGAAGCAGAAGATATGACATATGTCTCTAACTCAAGACATATTGCTCTTTTACACCAAGCGATAAATTCAATTAATGACGCAATAGAGGGTGTTGATCTGGGCACACCGATTGACATCGTACAAATAGATTTGACAAGAACATGGGAAATTCTAGGTGAGATTATTGGAGATAGTGTACAAGATAGTTTAATTGACCAGTTATTCTCTCAGTTCTGTCTTGGAAAATAAGAAAAAAAACCGTTGATATAAATATAAAAAAAGAAAAGGGAGGTAAAATGAAATGGCTTATGAAGCAGGTTCATATGACGTTATTGTTATCGGTGCCGGTCATGCAGGAGTTGAAGCAGGTCTTGCCTCAGCTCGAATTGGGGCAAAAACTTTAATGGTCACAATCAATCTTGATATGGTTGCCTTTATGCCATGTAACCCTTCAATTGGTGGACCGGCGAAAGGAATTGTCGTACGGGAAATTGACGCATTAGGCGGCGAAATGGGGAAAAATATTGATAAAACCTATATCCAAATGCGTATGCTTAATACAGGTAAAGGCCCCGCAGTAAGAGCATTAAGAGCACAAGCGGATAAATTTACGTATCAGCATGAAATGAAAAAAACATTGGAAAACCAAGAGAATTTAACATTATTACAAGGTATGGTGGAAAGTTTAATTGTTGAAGATGGTGAATGTAGAGGTATTATTACGCAAACGGGCGCAACTTATTATGCGAAATCTGTTGTTATTACTACCGGTACATTCCTCCGTGGAGAAATTATCTTAGGAGAATTAAAGTATTCAAGTGGACCAAATAATCAACAACCATCGATTAAGTTGTCCGAACATCTAGAGGCTTTAGGTTTTGATATGGTTCGTTTTAAAACGGGAACGCCACCGCGCGTAAATAGTCATTCAATTGATTATAGTAAAACAGAAATACAACCAGGTGATGATGTACCGAGAGCATTCTCATATGAAACGACTAAATATATTACAGAACAACTGCCATGTTGGTTAACATACACGAACGAAAAAACGCATACGCTCATCGACAATAACCTACATCGTTCTCCGATGTATTCTGGTATGATCAAAGGGACAGGTCCTCGTTATTGTCCGTCAATTGAGGATAAGGTGGTTCGTTTTAATGACAAACCAAGACATCAAATCTTCCTTGAACCAGAGGGGAGAAACACGCAAGAAGTTTATGTACAGGGGTTATCAACTAGTTTACCTGAAGATGTACAACAAGACATTTTGCGGACGATTCCAGGTTTAGAAAATGTGCAAATGATGAGAGCTGGTTATGCAATTGAATATGATTCCATTGTACCGACGCAATTATGGCCAACATTGGAAACGAAAAAAGTGAAAAACCTTTATACTGCCGGCCAGATAAATGGGACATCCGGTTATGAAGAAGCAGCCGGTCAAGGTCTAATGGCAGGGATGAATGCAGCGCTGCATTCACTTGGTAGAGAGCAAGTAATCTTAAGTCGCTCTGATGGCTATATCGGGGTCCTTATTGATGATTTAGTAACAAAGGGGACGAACGAACCTTATCGTTTATTAACTTCTAGAGCGGAGTACCGTCTATTATTACGCCATGACAATGCGGATCTTCGTTTAACAGAATTAGGTTATAAAGTAGGCATGATTAGTGAGGAACGTTATCAAAAATTCTTGTCTAAAAAACAGCAAATTGAAGAAGAAAAAATGCGTTTAAAGAAGATTATTTTAAAACCGAATGCTGAGGTTCAAGGTTTAATTCAATCCCTAGGTGGAAGTGAATTAAAAGATGGTATACGTGCAAGTGATTTATTAAAAAGACCAGAAATGTCTTATGCTCATATTGAACAGCTCGCTAAAGCAACGAGTGAGTTAGATGATGATGTAAAAGAACAAGTAGAAATACAGATTAAGTATGAGGGCTATATTGAAAAATCATTACAACAAGTAGACAGACTGAAAAAAATGGAAAACAAAAAAATTCCAGATCAAATCGATTATGATGATATCAATGGGCTTGCGTCTGAAGCACGCCAAAAATTGAAATCAGTGCGTCCTCTATCTTTAGCACAAGCATCTCGTATTTCTGGTGTAAACCCAGCAGATATTTCTATTCTACTCGTTTATTTAGAACAAGGAAGAATTGCGAAAGTGGCTAATGAATAAGAGAGGATTGAACGCATGAATACAGAACAATTTGTTCATTTGCTTGAGGAGAAGGGAATTTCCCTCTCCAAGCAGCAAATGGAACAGTATGAATTGTACTATTCGACGCTTGTTGAATGGAATGAAAAAATGAACCTAACGGCCATTACAGAAAAAGATGAAGTATATTTAAAGCATTTTTATGACAGCATCTCAGCTGCCTTTTATTACGATTTTAACCAGCCGTTAAAGGTATGTGATGTTGGAGCTGGAGCTGGTTTTCCAAGTATCCCTTTAAAAATTGCCTTTCCTCAAATACAAGTGACCATCGTTGATTCATTAAACAAACGGATTGGTTTTTTAAATCATTTAGCTGAAGAACTTGGATTAGATCATGTCGAATTTGTACATGATCGCGCGGAGACGTTTGGCAAAAACAAAAAATACCGCGAAAGCTTTGATCTTGTCACAGCTAGGGCGGTAGCAAGATTGTCAGTACTGAGTGAATTATGCTTGCCCTTAGTCAAAGTCGGTGGTACCTTTTTAGCTATGAAAGGTGCAGGGGCTGAACAAGAACTAGATAAAGCAAACAAAGCGATAACAACCTTTGGTGGTAAACTGATAGATTCACACACTTTCACATTACCAGAAGAAGAAAGTGAAAGAAACATTCTAGTAATTAAGAAAGAAAAATCTACCCCTAATAAATATCCAAGAAAGCCGGGAACGCCTAATAAATCACCGATTGAATCGTGAATTTGAGCGTATATGGTTTTTTATATCACTATAAATTGATAGACAATCGCAGGAATTGTCTACTTTGTAGAGAATAGGTTATAGGGAGTTTCGTAAAGGTGGTGCAGGGTGATGAAGCATTCTTTCTCACGCCTTTTTGGCCTAGGCGAAAAGGAAAAAACAAATGAAGACAAGCTAGACGAACAAGCAGATATGGAAATGGAAGAGGCAGAGACAGAGACATTAGCAAGCCAGGAAGAGGTAAAGAAGATCCCTATCGATCAAATCGTTCCTAACCGTTTTCAGCCTCGGACAATATTTGATGATGAGAAAATAGAAGAGCTTTCTCGTACAATTCATATTCACGGTATTATTCAGCCAATTGTCGTTAGAGAATACGGTGACAATCAATTTGAAATTATTGCAGGTGAGCGTCGCTGGCGTGCAATGAATAAATTGGGTTGGGAAGAAGTTCCCGCCATTGTCAAGAATATGAGTGATACAGAAACGGCCTCAATTGCGCTTATTGAAAACTTGCAGCGTGAAGAGCTTTCGCCTATTGAAGAAGCCGTTGCTTATGGAAAGCTACTAGAGTTACATAACTTAACACAGGAAGCATTGGCACAACGTCTAGGAAAAGGGCAATCAACAGTAGCCAATAAATTAAGGTTGTTGAAATTACCAGAAGAAGTACAAGAAGCCCTTTTAAGAAAAGAAATAACAGAACGACATGCAAGGGCACTTATTCCTTTAAAAAGCCACGAGAAGCAAGTTAGCTTATTAGCTGAAGTTGTTGAAAAACAGCTAAATGTAAAGCAAACAGAGGACCGAGTGGTAAAGCTATTAGAAAAAGATCAACCAAAGGCAAAACCAAGAAGAAAAGCATTTAGTAAAGATATGCGTATTGCTGTCAACACGATTCGCCAATCGCTTTCAATGGTTTCTGATAGTGGCATAAACTTAGATTCACAAGAAGAAGAATTTGATGAATTCTATCAAATAACAATCAAAATTCCAAAAAAGAAAAAATAAATGACCTAGCCAATCTCAAATCAACTTTTGCGAGATATGGCTCTTTTTTTATCCAGAAAATAGCATCTGGAAGATTTTCTTATTTTTCTTAAAATAATTATTCTTCCCCTCACGTTCATGATAAAATAGATTCGTGCGTTCGAAAAAAGTGAATGCGTACTAAAACAATGATGTCTTTAATAGGGGTTTTTAATAGATTACATACGTAGAAAAACAAACATGTGAAGAAAGCAGGTGAGTTCAGGTGGGGAAAACGATTGCTTTAGCTAACCAAAAGGGTGGCGTAGGAAAAACAACAACAGCAGTGAACTTAGGTGCATGTCTAGCTTCTATGGGCAAAAAGGTGTTGCTTGTAGATATAGACCCACAAGGTAATGCAACGAGCGGTATTGGTATTGAGAAGGCAGAAGTGGATTACTGCATTTATGATGTATTAGTGGACGATTTAGAAGCAAGTAAAGCCATCAAACCAACAATTGTAGAGAAACTGCATATAATACCTGCTACGATTCAACTAGCAGGAGCGGAAATTGAACTTGTACCAACAATATCAAGAGAAGTTCGGTTAAAGAGAGCTTTAGAAGACGTGAAGGAAAACTATGATTATATTATTATCGATTGTCCTCCATCACTAGGATTACTAACGCTCAATTCTTTAACAGCATCTGACGCCGTATTAATTCCTGTACAATGTGAATATTATGCGCTTGAAGGATTAAGTCAACTGTTAAATACGGTGAGACTTGTGCAAAAACATTTAAATCAAGATCTTCGTATTGAGGGCGTTTTGTTAACAATGTTGGATGCAAGAACGAATTTAGGTATTCAAGTCATTGAAGAAGTGAAAAAGTACTTTCAAGATAAAGTGTATCGCACGGTGATTCCTAGAAATGTACGCTTAAGTGAAGCACCAAGTCATGGGGAGCCAATTATCACATACGATCCAAAGTCTCGCGGAGCAGAAGTATACTTAGACTTAGCAAAGGAAGTGTTAACAAATGGCTAAGGGGTTAGGTAAAGGGCTTAATGCCTTCTTTACGAATGTGGACAAAGAAAGTGAAGAAATAATTGAAGAAATCAAACTTAAGGAAATACGTCCTAATCCGTATCAACCGCGAAAAATCTTCACAAAAGAGAGTATAGAAGAGCTAAAACAATCGATTCTCACACACGGAATCCTCCAACCAATTATTGTTCGTAAAAGTATTAAAGGTTATGAAATTGTTGTTGGTGAAAGAAGGTATCGGGCAGCAAAAGAGGCAAATATGCAGACGATGCCAGTCATTATTCGCGATCTATCAGAACAACAAATGATGGAATTAGCTATATTAGAAAACCTTCAAAGGGAAGATTTAACGCCGATTGAAGAAGGCGCAGCTTATCAATTATTAATTGAAAAACTAAAAATCACACAAGAGGAATTGGCTAAGAGATTAGGAAAAAGCCGACCGCATATTGCTAATCATATTCGCTTGCTTTCACTGCCAGCTAAAGTACAAGAGATGATTGCTGATGGAAAATTAACGATGGGTCATGGTAGGACGCTGTTAGGGTTAAAGAAAAAATCCCTTATGGATACGGTAGTAGAAAAAGTGTTAAAAGACTCTTTAAATGTAAGGCAGTTAGAACAATGGATCGGGCAATTAAACGAAAAAGTTCCACGTGAAACAAAGAAGAAGGAAAATAAAGATGTGTTTATTCAATCACATGAATCTTCGCTTAGAGAAAGGTTCGGCACGAACGTTCATATTAAAAAAGGAAAAAAGAAAGGGAAAATAGAAATCGAATTCTTTTCTAACGACGATTTGGAGCGAATACTGGATCTTTTAGATCAGCAAAAAGAATCCATCTAGCCGCTTAGTCGTTTGCTAGATAGACATCATGAAAAGATAGAAAGTATATTTGGGTAGCTCTAATGTTTTTATTAGGTACAGTAGTCAATTCACTATTAATTATTGTCGGTACATTAATCGGTAAGTTCCTTAATCGTATCCCTGAAAAAATGAAAGATACAGTGATGCAAGCTATTGGCTTGGCAGTAATGGTACTTGGTTTACAGATGGGGCTTAAGAGTGAAAACTTCTTAGTGGTCATTCTTAGCCTCGTTTTTGGGGCGATGCTTGGAGAATGGTTAAAATTAGAAGATAGACTCAATCAAGTCGGTATTCTATTAGAAAATAAAATTGGATCCAATCATCAAGGTAGCATCTCTCAGGGATTTGTCACAGCAACATTAATTTTTGTTATTGGTGCAATGGGTGTCATCGGTGCGTTAGATAGTGGGATTCGTGGAGATCATTCGGTCTTATATACAAAATCAATTATAGATGGCTTCACGGCTCTAATCTTAACGACCACTTTAGGTATCGGTGTCATATTCTCAGCCATCCCAGTCTTTATCTATCAAGGATTGATTGCGTTATTTGCGACACAAATTGATAAATGGATTCCCCAAGCGTGGATGGACAGCTTTATTCTAGAAATGACAGCTACAGGCGGCTTAATGATTTTTGCTATCGGCTTAAACTTAATGGGCTTAACAAAAATCAGGGTAGCAAATCTCTTACCGGGTATTTTTGTCACCGCCCTTGTCGTTTCTTTCTATTACTTCTTTTAATTTAGGTAACGAACAATCCTTGATAGGCATGGATTGTTCGTTTTTTCTTTGGTTTCAAGTCTTCATACAGGGGTTGAATGAGATATTCGAGAGATTCATGGGCAAAAGCAGTTAGACTACACAACCTGCTTCCTTTCTTCATCATGGTTTAATGCATTTCAGCCTCATCAAACCAGATTTCCAAAATGTCTTTATTTATGTCGATTCCAAAGAAAATACGCGGCGATTTGCGTCTGGAAAAACGAAAATCGTCACGTATCGGTAGCTCTCATATTTATTGTCTGTCGGAAACTCTTGTGTCACATTATAAAGTCTGTTCTTTCCCCCAGTCGATAGGGATAAATTTTGCTTTTTCCATCATCGTTACTTCGTGGATGCCATTGGCAATGGTTTTGGCCATATTCATGACTAAGCTCAGTCTTGTATTTTGTAATACCATAAACTCCATAAACCCGCTCACATTGACGATGCCAGCGATATGTATATCACCAACTTCAGGTAAATCCTTATTTACTCCAGCACCTGGTTTAACAGGACCATCAGCAATTTGAATAATCCCCACACTTTTTACACGCCCTAAGCAGGCATCAATGCCGATAATAAAAGCATTAGGAAATTGTTCTTCAATATATGACAGTTTTTCAGATAGATTTACTGCATGAATAGGGTCTTCTAATGTGCCGAATACATGAAGGTTAGGAATAGATCGTTCTTTTAATAAGGTTCCAACTAATGGACCGAGCGAATCACCGGTAGAGCGGTCCGTACCGATACAAATAAGGACGAATGGTCTTTCTTGTATATTACTCGGGAGAAACTGCTTGATTTCATGAGCAAGTTTATTAGTAGCACTTTGTTCATCGTGTGGAATCCGAGAGGTTAATTTAGGTTTCTTATCAAAAATACGTGGATAAAAATTCATCAAGCGTCACTCCTTCAATGTCACTCTATAGAAAAGAGCGCTTTACTTTCTTTTTTAGCGATTGAATTGAATAGTAGTAATAGTATACGGAATATTCACTCATTCTATACGTGATTAGGACACGAAATATATTTTCCTCTGATGTTTATTGGAAATATATTAGTAGGACAAGGTATAATAGTGAAATAGAAGTGAAGAAAAGGGTGATGAAATTGGAAGAAAAACAATTTGATCTTAATAATATTGTTGAGATGAAAAAGGCTCACCCATGTGGAGCAAATCGATGGAAAATTATACGTATGGGCGCGGATATTCGCATTAAATGTGAAGGTTGCGGTCATAGTGTAATGATTCCAAGAAGAGAATTTACAAGAAAACTAAAAAAAGTATTGGCGTAATCAATGGTAAAGGTTATCTTTACCATTTTTTTCGATAAGAAAATGTGATTTTTTCAATGAGTTTTCATGTCTAGCTCCAGGTGCCATCCGGCTCTATGGTCTAGGCCAATCCGTCAAACAGGTTAAAGAACAACCTTTGCACCGGCTCATCTTATCTTATGCTT
The DNA here is from genome assembly GCF_038595015.1 of Cytobacillus sp. FSL W7-1323. NCBI lineage: Bacteria > Bacillati > Bacillota > Bacilli > Caryophanales > Bacillaceae > Cytobacillus > Cytobacillus sp. FSL W7-1323. The sequence goes on along the minus strand of NZ_CP151998.1, from coordinate 4,556,192 downwards.
GTAGCTAATAGACGGGCGGCTTGCGCTTTTCTTAAAACGCACAGTGAACTTGCTTATTTTTATACAAATCTCTATAATTGTTAAAGGCTTGTATAAAAATCGATTAATAATTTTTCTTAGATAGATTAAATGATTAGGAGTGACCTAAATGGCATTAACAGCTGGAATTGTCGGTTTGCCGAACGTTGGTAAATCCACCTTATTTAATGCAATAACTCAAGCGGGTGCTGAATCAGCGAACTACCCGTTTTGTACGATAGATCCTAATGTCGGTATTGTTGAAGTACCGGATGAAAGATTAGCGAAGTTAACCGAACTTGTTCAACCAAAGAAAACGGTACCTACCGCTTTTGAATTTACAGACATTGCTGGAATTGTTAAAGGGGCAAGTAAAGGTGAAGGACTTGGTAATAAGTTTCTTTCACATATCCGTGAAGTTGACGCGATTTGCCAAGTGGTTCGTTGTTTTGCTGACGATAATATTACCCACGTATCAGGAAAAGTGAATCCGATTGATGATATCGAAACAATCAACTTGGAACTGATTTTAGCTGACTTAGAATCCGTTGAAAAACGCATTGTACGTGTAAGTAAGCTTGCGAAACAAAAAGATAAGGAATCTGTTTTTGAATTAGAAATCCTTGAAAAATTAAAAGAAGCTTTCGAAGCAGATCAACCTGCAAGAACAGTAGAATTTACAGAAGAACAAATGAAATTGGTTAAAGGGTTACACTTACTAACGATTAAACCAATGCTTTATGTAGCGAATGTTGGTGAAGATGATGTGGCTGATCCTTCTACTAATGAATACGTTCAAAAAGTAAAAGAATTTGCATCCGCAGATAATGCAGAAGTGATTGTCATTTGTGCAAAAATCGAATCAGAAATTGCTGAGCTTGAAGGAGAAGAGAAGGAAATGTTCCTTGAAGAGCTTGGTATTGAAGAATCAGGTTTAGATCAATTGATTAAAGCATCGTACAGCTTACTTGGCTTAGCTACTTACTTTACAGCTGGCGTACAAGAAGTACGTGCTTGGACTTTCCGTAAAGGAATGAAAGCACCACAATGTGCCGGTGTCATCCATAGTGACTTCGAAAAAGGCTTCATACGTGCTGAAACAGTTTCCTACGACGACCTAGTCGTTGCTGGCAATATGAATGCAGCGAAAGAAGCTGGGAAAGTTCGCTTAGAAGGAAAAGAATACATCGTTCAAGACGGAGATGTTATGCACTTCCGATTTAACGTTTGATAAAATCCCCAATGAATTCTTGTAATAAAGGATTTATTGGGGTTTTTCTATAGAGTTACAGAGGCGTATCGTCATAATGCTTTAACCGCAAAAAATATTTCATCCTATTCGTTTTTTTCTTTTTATGTTTCGTCTCTCTGTTTTTCCTTTTGAGGCAATTGCATATTGATCAAACGTATGATATACTTTTACCTTGTGAGTAATGAATAATTGCTCCTTGCCCTCACACGGGCCGTTTAGACCAAAAGGAGGTGAAAGTGATGAAAAAGTACGAAGTTATGTACATCATCCGTCCAAACATTGAAGATGAGGCAAAGAAATCTGTAGTTGAGCGTTTCGACGCAATCCTTACTGATAACGGTGCTGAAATCAACGAGTCAAAAGACTGGGGTAAGCGTCGTTTAGCTTACGAAATCAATGATTTCCGTGATGGATACTACCAATTAGTAAACATTAATGCTGATTCTAAAGCAGTTGATGAGTTCACTCGTCTTGCAAAAATCAGTGAAGATATTATCAGATACATCGTTGTTAAAGACGAGAAATAATAAATATGCTTAATTTTATCGAAAGGAGTTGATTCTGATGATGAATCGTGTAGTTCTAGTGGGGCGTTTAACGAAAGACCCAGAATTACGTTATACACCGAATGGAGTAGCAGTGGCTACTTTTACTCTTGCTGTGAATCGTACATTTACGAATCAAAATGGAGACAGAGAAGCGGATTTCATTAATTGCGTTGTTTGGAGAAAGCCTGCTGAAAACGTAGCGAACTTCCTTAAAAAAGGAAGCCTAGCTGGTGTCGATGGACGCTTGCAAACACGTAATTACGAAGGACAAGATGGCAAACGTGTATATGTGACTGAAGTTCAGGCAGAAAGCGTACAGTTTCTTGAACCAAGAAATGCTGCAGGCTCACAAGGTGGCTCGAATCAATATGGTGGCCAGAGAGATGATTATTCTTATGGTGGCAACAATAATCAGAATCAACGACCATATGATAATAACCGCAGCAACCAAGGCCAAACTCGTGTAGATCAAGATCCATTCGCTAATAACGGTCAAATCGATATTTCCGATGACGATCTTCCGTTCTAAACCAATAAGGCTTTGAAAAAATAATAGGAAAAGGAGTGACAAAACATGGCTGGTGGACGCAGAGGAGGACGTGCGAAACGTCGTAAAGTTTGCTATTTTACTGCAAATGGAATCACTCACATCGATTATAAAGATGTAGATCTTCTAAAAAAATTCATCTCTGAACGTGGTAAAATTTTACCTCGTCGTGTAACAGGCACAAACGCTAAATACCAACGTAAATTAACGATTGCTATTAAGCGTTCTCGCCAAATGGCATTACTTCCATTCGTTTCAGGTGAATAATAAGTAAATGTTCGAACACAGTAGGCTTCGCGCCTACTGTGTTTTTTTAGGTTTAATTTAGTTTGAACACATGTTTCAAACGAGTCGGAAACCTGGCGAAGCGTAGAAATTTGATGGGATTCGGATGGAAAAGAGTCAAAAAATGGGCGCGGGGTAGAAATTTGATAGGATTTAGGTGGAAACGCGTCAAAAAATGGGAGCAGGGTAGAAATTTGATAGGATTTAGGTAGAAGCGCGTCAAAAACCTGGCCAAGAGTAGAAATTTGATAGGATTCGGTCAGAAACGTGTCAAAAAATGGGCGCAGGGTAGAAGAATGGTAGGATTCGGTCGGAAACGCGTCAAAAACCTGGGCAAAGGTAGAAATTTGATAGGAATCAGGAGGAAACGCGTCAAGAAATGGGAGCAGGGTAAAAATTTGATAGGATTCGGTCGGAAGCGAGTCAAAAAATGGGAGAAGAGTAGAAATATGATAGGATTCGGGAGGAAGTAAGTCAAAAACCTGGCCAAGAGTAGAAATATGATAGGATTCAGGAGGAAGTGAGTCAAAAACATGACCAAGAGCAGAAATTTGATAGGATTCAGGTGGAAACGCGTCAAAAACCTGACCAAGGTTAAAAATTTGATAGGATTCGGTCAGAAACGTGTCAAAAATTGCCCCAAAGTAAAAAATCTGATTGGATTAGAGCGAAAACAATTGGAAGATAGCTGTGTAAACACAGTTAGCCCTCATTATTTGCAACGGTTAGAATCACACCCCCTTTTATTTCCGCTCCTTGTGCCCATATAGAGTCTCCTAAGAATCAATCCGATGGTCGACACTCCCTGAGTCGAGGTTATCCACACTCTAAATAATTAGAATATTTAAAAATATAACTTGCATTCTAAAAAGTTAGAACGTATTATTAATCTAGAACATACAATACAATTAGATAGGAGAGGTAAAAATGACATCTTTTGAATGGAAGTCCATGAATATTGATATACATCAACAAAAACTAATCTCTAATCCGTTGCGAATGAAAATTATCTTTTTACTGTCGGAACGCGCGCTCACAGCGAAGCAAGTAGCAGATGAGTTGGGGAAATCAGCAGGTAGTATCCATTACCATATTCAGCAACTTTATAAGGGTAACATTTTAGAGATTGAATCAACGAAGGAGTACAAAGGAATTATCGAAAAGTATTACCGAGCGAAGGCTAATCAATTTCATCTTAATCAAACAGGTGCGAATGTTGAGGATAAAGGAAAAAGTACAAGAGGAACAACTTTATCTTTAACCAAAGAAGAGCTGCAATTATTCCAAGATGAGGTAGATGAGCTGTTTTTGAAGTATTTTAAAAAGACGGTTAAGCCTGATGAACAGACAAAGAATCGTGATACTTATGAAGTGAATTGCTCGTTTAAGAAACTACCGAAAGAGGGGGAAAGTTAAATGCCATCATCAGCAGCCATAAAAAAGAATTTGGTGCTGTTTCTCTTAGCGAAAGTAGTGATTGTGTTTGGGTCATCTATCTATAGTTTCGCGATAGGATTATATGTTCTTGCGGTTACGGGTTCGGCCGTCAACTTTTCAATTACCCTCTTACTTACTATTCTACCTCGTATTATACTCGCTCCACTTGCTGGGACATTGAGCGACCGATGGAACCGTAAAAGAATCATTATTACAACCAATTTTGCTTGTGCCCTTTGGATTGCCGTTATTTGTGGTTTGTTTATTTTTGTCACACAAGACATTTGGCTACTTTATTTAGCGACATGCGTACTCAGTATCATCAATACCTTCTATTCTTCAGCAGTGATGTCCTCCATATACAATATGGTCGGTCCAGATTTCTTACAAAAAGCAATGTCTCTCAACCAAGCTGTGGCCTCCTTCTCAGTTATATTAGGGCCAATACTTGGAGGCATCCTTTTCGGACTATTACCTCTCTCAAGCTTCATGATGATCAACATATGTGGATTTTTCCTTTCCGGTATAGCCAGTCTTTTTATTAACTATTACTTATTTGTCGAAAAAACAGAAAAACAACAAGTAGGAACGATTCAGACCGAGTTGAGAGCAGGTCTATCCTATGTAAAAAAACAAACCTTGCTTCGCCAATTAATCTTTATGTCTGTATGGGTGAATTTTTGGTTTGCAGTTTTTCCCGTAGCACTACCTTATCTCGTTCTTACGATTCGCCAAATGCCAACTTATCAATTTGGTCTTATTGAGGGTAGCTTTGCTGTGGGCATGTTAGTCATGAGTACGATTCTCTCGTTAAAAGCAGAGATGAAAAATAAATCATTCAGTATTGGAATTGGTATGGTGTGCTTAGGAATATTGTTAATGTTAATAGGGATGCCACAACTGATAGAGATTTCTAATCAAGTGGTCTTCGTTTATTTAATAGGGATCGTGCTACTCCTAGCGGCAGCAATCATGATTATTAATATTCCAGTGATGGTACTCATTCAAAAAAGTACAAAAGATGAATATCGTGGTAGAGTGATGGCCATACTCGAAACAGGTGCGAGTGCAGCAACACCTTTAGGGTATATCCTATTTGGTTTATTTCTTGAATGGTGGCCGATATGGGTGATCATGCTCGTTTCAGGAGGCAGTATTATTTGTATGATTCTTTATCATACAAGAAATAAACAGTTTTTTAATCTATTAAAACAAACTGACCAAACCAAGGTCGTTTCAACCGAAGCATAAAAGGGAAAATCGTAATGAGAACCTTCTAGAATGATTGAACCTTCATTCTTGGAGGTTTTTTGCATGATTGCCTGTTTTCTTGATAGATAAGGATGATTTGGTTATGAAAGAATATATTTACACGAAATGAAGCATTCATTCAGTTGAATACCTATCCATGAGTGTATACAATAATAGATGCGGGCTTGTGCCCAATTTGAGAGGTGAATCTATTTGAAAAATGTACATAAACTTACTGAAGGGGCAGTTTTATTAGCTGCTTTTGCTGTGTTACTATTGATGTCCCTTTATTTGCCGATTATCGGAACAATTGTCACTTTCGGCTTACCGGTTCCTTTTATGTTATTTGCCGCTAAAAATAAGCGAAGTGATGCGGCTATCTTTTTTGTTGCGGCTATTTTGATTTCATTCATTGTTGGAACCATTACAGCCATTCCATTAACCCTTATCTTTGGCTTAACAGGGTTAGTGATTGGAGAGTTAATTAAGCTGAAGAAAGAACGGACAGCGATGTTGCTCGGTGGTTCTTTAGCGTTTTTAGCGATGTTTTTACTCGTTTTTGCTGGCATGAACGTGCTATTGAATATCAATTTTGTTGAGGAACTAAAAGTAGTTCTTGAGCAATCAATGGATATGACAAAAAACATGTTATCTACGATAGATAATAATGAAGCAGAACAAATTATCGAGCAGTTAGAAGCGACAATTACTGCATTAGAGACATTACTTCCAAGTCTCCTTGTGCTTTCTTCTGCAATGTATATATTTATTATTCAGCTGATTGGTGTACCCATTGTCAGGAGATTTGGTATTGAAGTGAAAAAATGGCGCTCATTTGCCGATATCAGTTTCCCGAAAAGTATTTTATGGTATTATTTATTAACCATCCTTGCCCAATTTGTCATGAGACCAGAGGAAGGTTCTTTTACAACGATGGCCATTATGAATCTCCTTTTCGTTTTACAGCTAATTATGGTGATTCAAGGGCTCGCCTTTATCTTCTTCTATAGCAGATTAAAGAATTGGCCAAAGATTGTGCCCATTGCCATCCTCATATTTACCTTTTTAATGCCAATCTTCCTTTATATTGTGAGGATATTAGGTATAATTGATATAGGATTTGATTTAAGAAAACGATTAGATAATAGGGATGCATAACACTACTGTTTAGGAGTTGAAAACATGCCCTCGTATTTAGAAAAGAAAACGATGCGTTATTGCCTGTTTGCTTTAATTGGTGTAACCGTCGTTCTTCTAGCGATTATGGCGTTGTACAATTGGATATTGAGTCTCGTTGCGCTCCTCCTTTTCGGCATTCCTTTCTACCTATTATTTAAGTTTGATTATGAGCAGAGGAAGGAAACAGAGGAGTACATATCGACCTTATCTTACCGTGTGAAAAAGGTAGGGGAAGAAGCATTAATGGAGATGCCAATTGGAATTATGCTGATTAATGATGAGTATTATATCGATTGGACGAATCCTTATATGGCATCATGCTTTGGGGAAGATACATTGGTAGGGAGATCACTTTATGATGTGGCAGATGCCTTAATCCCTATCATTAAGAAAGAGATTGAATCAGAAACCATTACGCTAACAGATCGCAAATTTCGTGTGGTACATAAGCCTGATGAACGTCTGCTTTATTTCTTTGATGTAACAGAGCAAACACAGATTGAAAAATTATACGAAGATGAACGTACCGTTATTGCTATTATCTTTTTAGATAATTATGATGATTTAACACAAGGAATGGATGACCAGACAAGAAGTAGTTTGAATAATCTTGTCACCTCTATTCTGAATAAATGGGCCATGGAAAATGGCGTTTTCTTTAAGCGTGTATCTTCAGAGCGGTTTATCGCCGTCTTTAACGAAAGTATTTTGGACCAATTCGAGAAAAGTAAATTCACCATTCTTGATTTTGTCAGAGAAACGACGGCAAAACAAAATGTGCCACTCACATTAAGTATAGGTGTCGGAGCAGGGGTTTCCGATTTGCCAGAACTAGGTGTCTTAGCTCAGTCTAGTTTAGACCTTGCTCTCGGTAGAGGTGGTGACCAGGTAGCAATTAAACAGCCAAATGGTAAAGTGAAATTTTTCGGAGGGAAGACGAACCCCGTCGAGAAACGAACGAGGGTGCGGGCACGCGTTATTTCTCACGCTTTAAAGGAATTAGTCTCTGAAAGTGATAAAGTCATCGTCATGGGTCATAAACGACCGGATATGGACGCAATTGGTGCTGCCATTGGTATTCAGAAGGTAGCAGAGATGAACCATCGTGATGGCTATATTGTCGTTAATAAAGACGAATTTGATCAAAGCGTAAATCGTTTAATGGGTGAGATAGAGAAAAAAGAAGAGCTTTATGCGAAATTCATCACGCCAGATCAAGCGTTAGAGATGGCAACTGATGATACTTTACTTGTTGTTGTTGATACCCATAAGCCTTCTATGGTGATAGAAGAGCGATTGCTTGCTAAAATAGAAGATGTAGTTGTGATTGATCATCATCGTCGTGGCGAAGATTTTATTAAAAATCCGCTGCTCGTTTATATGGAGCCTTATGCCTCTTCGACAGCAGAATTAGTGACAGAATTGCTAGAATATCAACCGAAGAATCGTAAAATTGATATGCTTGAGGCGACTGCACTACTCGCTGGAATTATCGTTGATACGAAGAGCTTTACGTTAAGAACAGGCGCCAGAACCTTTGATGCAGCATCTTATTTAAGAGGACAAGGAGCGGATACAGTCCTTGTGCAACGATTCTTGAAAGAAGATGTCGACACGTATATTAAACGGGCGAAAATCATTGAAACGGTAGAATTTTACCGAAATGGCCTTGCCATTGCTAAAGGTGCTGAGGATGATATATACGACCAAGTGTTAATTGCACAAGCAGCCGATACATTACTGGCAATGGACGGTGTGACAGCTTCATTCGTCATTTCTTATCGTGCTGATGAAATGATTGGTGTGAGTGCTCGCTCATTAGGTGATATTAACGTACAGGTCATTATGGAGGCGTTAGAAGGGGGCGGCCATTTGACAAATGCTGCTACTCAATTAGATGATGTCTCAATCAATGATGTGGAAGGTAAATTAAAAGAAGCAATTGATGAGTATTTAGAAGGGAGAAAAGAAGAATGAAAGTCATTTTCTTAAAAGATGTTAAAGGAAAAGGGAAAAAAGGTGAAGTGAAGAACGTAGCAGACGGCTATGCACATAACTTTTTAATTAAACAAGGGCTCGCTGTAGAAGCAAATAACTCAAATGTGAGTTCATTGAATGCACAAAAAAAGAAAGAAGAAAAAGAAGCAGCAGCTGAGTTAGAAGAAGCGAAGCAATTAAAAGAAACATTGGAGAAGTTGACACTCGAATTTTCAACAAAAGCTGGAGAGGGCGGTCGTCTATTCGGTTCGATTACAAGCAAGCAAATTGCTGAAGAATTAAAGAAGGCGCATGATATTAAAATCGACAAGCGCAAAATCGAATTAAGTGACGCCATTCGTACTTTAGGATACACAAAAGTACCGGTTAAACTGCACACAGAAGTATCAGCTACGTTAAATGTACATGTAAAAGAAGCCAATTAAAGAATTTAACAACGCATCAAAAGAATTCATGGTAAAATAATAGAGTGAAAAAATGTGATCGGTGAAGGCTGATCACATTTTTGTCATCTAACGTGTTTAAAATGTGTCAGTATGAGGGGGTTCTATTTGTTTTGAGTGAATTATTTGCTGATCGTCTCCCTCCGCAAAACATAGAGGCTGAACAAGCTGTTCTAGGCGCAATCTTTCTGGAGCCTTCCTCGTTAACAATGGCTTCAGAACTATTAATTCCTGAAGATTTCTATAGAGCGGCTCATCAAAGAATCTTTAATGTCATGCTGAAACTAAATGACAAGGGAGAAGCCGTTGATTTAGTAACAGTAACAGAAGAATTAAACGCAGCCAAAATGTTAGAGGATACAGGCGGAGTAACTTATTTAAGTGAATTAGCTGCATCTGTTCCAACAGCAGCAAATATAGAATATTATGCTAAGATAGTTGAAGAAAAATCGATCTTACGTAGACTCATCCGTACGGCAACAGACATTGCCCAAGATGGATATACGAGAGAAGATGAAGTTGAATCACTACTTGGCGAAGCAGAAAAAAATATATTAGAAGTATCGCAACGTAAAAATGCAGGGGCTTTCCACAATATTAAAGATGTGCTTGTTCGTACGTATGATAATATCGAGGTCATGCATAACCGTAAAGGTGATATCACTGGAATAGCGACTGGGTTTGCTGAGCTTGATCATATGACAGCAGGCTTTCAACGCAATGATTTAATTATCGTTGGCGCTAGACCTTCCGTTGGTAAAACAGCTTTTGCCTTAAATATCGCGCAAAATGTTGCCGTAAAAACACAAGAAAATGTTGCGATATTTAGTTTGGAGATGGGTGCTGAACAGCTCGTTATGCGTATGCTTTGTGCGGAAGGAAATATCGATGCACAACGTCTCAGAACAGGTTCTTTAACCGATGATGATTGGGGCAAGCTGACGATGGCGATGGGGAGCCTATCGAATGCTGGCATTTTTATTGATGATACTCCTGGTGTTAGAATCACTGAAATTCGTTCAAAATGTCGCCGCTTGAAGCAGGAACATGGCTTAGGCATGATTCTCATTGACTATTTGCAGCTTATTTTGGGTAGCGGCCGTTCTGGTGAAAACCGTCAGCAGGAAGTCTCTGAGATCTCTCGTTCCCTAAAAGCACTTGCGAGGGAGCTGCAAGTACCTGTTATTGCCTTATCTCAGCTATCACGTGGCGTTGAGCAACGACAAGATAAACGTCCAATGATGTCTGATATACGTGAATCAGGAAGTATTGAGCAGGATGCTGATATCGTTGCCTTCTTATATCGTGATGATTATTATGACAAAGAGTCCGAAGACAAAAACATCATCGAAATCATCATCGCTAAACAACGTAACGGCCCGGTTGGTACCGTCCAGCTCGCCTTCGTCAAAGAATATAATAAATTCGTCAACCTAGAAAAAAGATTTGACGATTCATTTGCTCCGCCTGGGGCATAAAGAGGGAAACAGCATTTGGCTGGTTCCCTCTTTTTTAATGGAAGTCGCGGCAAATGGGTAAATATAAAAGGAGCGGTGAGATTGCAAATGTTTTGAGATAGATATTGGTGAAAATGGTGAAGTGGAAGTGGTTTGGGGGAAAAATTATAAAGATAACGGGGCAGAAGTGAATTGCTCGTACATCAAAAGGAAAAAACACAAACATAGCCGAGCAAAAATAATCCCCCATATATTTAATAAAAATCAATGTCATATAAGATCAACAGTACAAAAACCACCTAACCGTCGTTTTATTTTCGTATTTTTACTAACGGAGTTCAAATAACTTAGAAGCAGTAAAAACAGGTGTCACCAAACCCTTGATGCAAGAATTACTCAATTGTTTCACGAACGTATTTTTCGTTATATGAATAAAATGTTCGTGTTTTATTGACTTTATCATAATAAAATTGTAGAATTAGTTTGTTTGATAAGGGAAAAAGAAACCTCGGAGGTGCATTCGTAATGTCATCAGTAGTTGTTGTAGGAACACAATGGGGAGACGAAGGTAAAGGGAAAATCACGGATTTTCTATCAGAAAATGCGGAAGTGATCGCAAGATATCAAGGCGGTAATAACGCTGGACATACAATTAAATTTAACGGTGAAACGTATAAATTGCATTTAATTCCATCAGGTATTTTTTATAGTGATAAAATTTGTGTCATTGGTAACGGAATGGTCGTTGATCCTAAAGCATTGGTACAAGAATTAGCTTACTTACATGAAAAAGGCGTGACAACAGATAATTTACGTATTAGTAACCGCGCCCATGTCATTTTACCTTACCACTTAAAATTAGATGAGGTAGAAGAGAACAGCAAAGGCGATAACAAAATTGGTACAACGAAAAAAGGAATCGGACCTGCTTATATGGATAAAGCCGCTCGTGTTGGAATCCGTATCGCAGATTTATTAGATAAAGAAGTATTTGAAGAGAAGCTTGCTCGTAACTTAGCAGATAAAAACCGTTTACTTGAAAGAATTTATGAAACAGAAGGCTTCAAAATCGAAGACATTCTGGACGAATATTATGAATACGGTCAACAAGTGAAGAAATATGTATGTGATACATCCGTTGTATTGAATGATTCACTTGATGATGGCCGTAGAGTATTATTTGAAGGTGCACAAGGGGTTATGCTTGATATTGATCAAGGAACATATCCATTCGTTACCTCTTCTAACCCAGTAGCGGGCGGTGTCGCAATCGGTTCTGGTGTTGGACCAACAAAAATTAAACATGTTGTTGGGGTTTCCAAAGCCTATACAACTCGTGTAGGAGATGGACCTTTCCCAACTGAATTAAATAATGAGATTGGTGATCAAATCCGCGAAGTTGGTCGTGAATATGGAACAACAACAGGTCGTCCTCGTCGTGTTGGTTGGTTTGATAGTGTCGTTGTTCGACATGCGCGTCGTGTGAGCGGAATTACAGATCTTTCACTTAATTCTATTGATGTTCTTACAGGCATTGATACTTTGAAAATCTGTACGGCTTATAGCTACAAAGGCGAAATCATTGAAGAATTCCCAGCGAGCTTAAAAGTCCTTGCTGATTGCGAACCAGTATATGAAGAGCTGCCAGGCTGGACAGAAGATATTACAGCTTGCAAATCTTTAGATGAGTTGCCAGCAAATGCACGTCACTACTTAGAGCGTGTCTCTCAATTAACAGGCATTCCATTGTCAGTATTCTCTGTTGGCCCTGACCGTACGCAAACAAATGTGGTCTTAAGCCCTTGGAGACAAAACTAAAAAAATAAGCTTTTTAAGATCGTATCTGTAGAGGGTACGGTCTTTTTTTCTATGTTCCATATGATATACCTTCTACATTGTATAGGTGTTTGTACAAGCCGACTTTATCTATTTTCATACATTAATATAAAACGATGTTGGAAGGAGATAAATTGATGGATAATCCATGTAACCAACAAGCATTAGGCGATTGTTCAACGGCTGAAGGGTTAAATACAATAGCGAACGCCGCTGCTGCGCATGCGGAAGGTTTTGAAACTGTTGCAAACGGGGAGGCTTCACATGCAGAAGGATCGCATACACTTGCGGCAGGGGATGCCTCACATGCAGAAGGCTATATGACGGAAACAACAGCTAGTGCCTCGCATGCAGAAGGAAGTCAAACACAAGCAATTGGTATAGCTGCGCATGCGGAGGGCTTTGCAACACAGGCAGTCGGAGATAGCGCCCATGCGGAGGGAGTGAACACCCTTGCATCTGGAGTAACAGCCCATGTGGAGGGGAATGGATCTCAAGCAACTGGGGATGTTTCTCACGCAGAAGGATACCAATCAACCGCACAAGGAATTGCTTCACATACAGAGGGGCAAGCAACACAAGCGATTGGACTTGGTGCGCATGCAGAAGGTTTTGAAACACAGGCAATCGGAAATGTTACTCATGCAGAAGGGTATCAAAGTGTTGCTTCAGGGGTTGCTGCGCATGCGGAAGGTTCACAAACAGAAGCCATTGGCATTGGTTCTCATACTGAAGGTTACCAAACAAGAACAATCGGTGCGACTTCTCACGCAGAAGGGGATGGAACGGTTGCTGCTGGAAACTCTGCTCATGCAGAAGGAGATCATTCAGAAGCAAGTGGCGCGTCATCTCACGCGGAAGGTTCATATACAGCAGCAAGTGGAGAGAATGCCCATGCCGAGGGTTCCCAAACAACAGCAAGTGGTGCGAATGCCCATGCAGAAGGTGTCGAGGTCACAGCAAGTGGAGATGGATCCCACGCAGAAGGTATATCGACAACAGCCAGTAACTCCGGAACCCATGCAGAAGGATATAATACAGAAGCAAGTGGATTAAATGCGCATGCTGAAGGTAACCAAACGACAGCTTCAGGGGAAAATTCCCACGCAGAGGGGCAGATGACAATGGCTAATAGTATATGCACACATGCTGAGGGGTATCAAACAGAAGCTAATACCCCATACTCACACGCAGAAGGATATCAATCAAAAACATATGGATGGTATTCCCACGCTGAGGGGTATCAAACAGAGACATATGGATGGTATTCGCATGCAGAAGGAGATAAAACAATCGCAAGGGCTGATCGTTCTCATGCGGAAGGATATCAAACAGAGGCAAGTGGTTGGTATTCGCATGCAGAAGGTGGTTTTTCAACTGCAAGTGCGAGTGGTTCGCATGCAGAAGGTATTTATACAACTGCAAGTGCTGCTTCAGCACATGCGGAAGGATCGAGAACAAATGCAACTGGCGAGGCATCTCATACAGAAGGGATTTTTAACACTGCTAGTGGTGAAGCGGCTCATGCAGAAGGCTATGAAACGTTAGCTAGCGGTAACTATTCCCATGCTCAAGGTCGGCAAACTGTAGCAAGTGGAATTTATTCTCATGCCGAAGGATTCTATACCTCCACGGAAGGTTTTGCTGCCTCACATATTATGGGTGTGTTTGGCAATGCAGAAGAAGCCAATTCATGGTTTATTGGTAATGGCACAGGGACTAATGCTAGAGCAATTGGCGCCAAATGGCTCGCCAGCAATGGAGAAATGTACATCGACGGTGCGTCCTACAACACAGGTGGAGCCGACTTCGCTGAAATGTTCGAATCCATCAATGGAGAAGAAATAGAAGTAGGCTACTTTGTTACCTTAGAGGGTGACAAAATCAAAAAGGCTACATCATTAGATAACTATATACTTGGGATTACTAGCGCGACTCCGAGCATCATTGGCAATAGTGCAGGCCTTAGCTGGCATGGGCGCTACCAATTGGATGAATGGGGAAGAAGAACGTATCATGAAGTGGAGATCCTTGAAAAGAAAGATAAAGAAGGAAACGTCATAATTCCTGCTTCAACAGAGACACAACCAATTATAAATCCAGAATGGGACACACAAAAGTCGTACATTCCAAGAGAAAAACGTCCAGAATGGGTACCAGTTGGACTAGTGGGCCAAATTCTTGTAAGAGATGATGGCACATGTGAAGTCGATGGGTATTGTCAGTCTAATGATGATGGAATTGCTACGAAGGCAACGGATGGGTTCCGCGTCATTAAACGGACAGGAGAGAACCAAGTATTAGTTTTGATCAAGCCGAATGATGATGAAAACCGAAAGTTAAAAAGAGACATAGCAGTGATAGAAGAGCTGCAAAAGCAAAGCGTTGTGACGATGCAGGAATATCGTACGCAAAAAGAAGAGAGTGACGTAAAGATGCAGGCTTTACAGCTGGAAAATGCAATAATTAGTCGTGAAATAAAAGATTTAAAAAATCAATTAGCTTCTCTTATGAGTAGATTGGATGGAAATGATCATCTTTAAAAATTTAAATAAACGACTGCACTATGAAGATGAAAGGTGGAGTCGTCACTTTTACATAGAGTGATGTTGAAAATAGTAGAATGGTTTAGAAAGCAAAAAATTAGGGCATTGAACACACTAAGGTGGTGGAAGAATTTGAAAATATTAAAAGGCATGTATTCATTGATTTTGTTTGTAGCAGGAGTCCTTCATTTCGTTCGGGAACGAAATTTTCGTAAGATAGTGCCGGAATCTTTACCGTTTAAAAAAGGGGTTGTCCTCATTACAGGTGTGCTGGAGGTCGCATTTGCGATGTTACTTTGGGCGAAAAGAGGTCAAAGTCTAGTAGGTAAGCTGCTTTCATTCTTCATGGTGCTTGTTCTCCCAGCGAATATCAACATGGCAGTAAAAAATAATACTTTCTATAAAGGTAAAAAGATTCATCCGTTATTTTTATGGATGCGTTTACCACTACAAATCCCACTTATTTTAGGGGCAATTAAACTCACACATCCATCTACTGAAAAAAAGACTAAATGACCCATGTTATTTAGTTTTTTTCTTTTTTATAAGACAAGTTATGAGAGGATTTTAACTAGAAAAAGTTTTTCTGAAAAAATTTTAAAAAAAGGAGTGTACAAAGCTATCACCCTATGATAATATAAAAAGCGTCGTCAAGAAAAGAAAACGCTTCAAATTAAAAAGCGAGCCATTAGCTCAGTTGGTAGAGCATCTGACTTTTAATCAGAGGGTCGAAGGTTCGAGTCCTTCATGGCTCACCATTTTATATTCGTATGGCCCCTTGGTCAAGCGGTTAAGACACCGCCCTTTCACGGCGGTAACACGGGTTCGAATCCCGTAGGGGTCATCTTTTTTAATAGTAGTAATCATAGGATGCAAGCGCTCATTCTTTCATTGATTACGAATTTTATATAGATTTGGTCCGGTAGTTCAGTTGGTTAGAATGCCTGCCTGTCACGCAGGAGGTCGCGGGTTCGAGTCCCGTCCGGACCGCCATGATTCACTTGTATAGTGATCATGAAAATTGGATAAGCTGTTTTTATGGCTCAGTAGCTCAGTCGGTAGAGCAAAGGACTGAAAATCCTTGTGTCGGCGGTTCGATTCCGTCCTGAGCCATCAAAAAGGGAGTATGAATTTAATTCGTGCTCTCTTTTTTTATGTTTTTCTCCTTCCTCTATTACAATCATATGACAAAATTCCCCCTTTTCTATGTAGTTTTTTCCTATATTACGTCAAACTATGTCACCATAAATACAGTTTATTTACATTACCGAGACATCAAACTCGTAAAAATGACGATATGGTACATTAGTTAGGTGCAATAGTGATTAGTCTGATAGCACTAATAAGAACCAGAAGGTGTAAAGTAGTATAGGGGGAAGAACCATGAAGCAATGGAAGCAAAGACTGACTACATATACAGAACATACATCTAAGCGTGTTACACATAAATGGAAGAAAGCGGCCGCAATCGTTATGATTGGTGGTTGTTTAGCGTGGAGTGGATCCACATCAGTATTAGCAGAAGCAGAAGAGTCGGATTTGTATTATGTATATATAGGTGATCAATATGTGGGGACAGTTGATAATCCCCAAGTGATTGAAAATATAGTAGAGGATGAACTTGAAAACCAAGGGAAGTCCTATGAGGGCATACAAAAGGCGTTAGACCATGAGATCTCCTATCTACCTGAAGATGAAGGGAAAGCCTTTAATGAAGCAAGCGACAAAGAGTTAACGTCAGAAAACGGGCTGAGAGGGATCTCTATTAAAGCAGATGCTGTCGCGCTAGAAATTGATGGTGAAACAGTTGCTTATGTAAAGAACCAAGAAGAAGCGAATGAAGTGCTTCAGCAACTACAGTTACAGTACATTTCTGAAAAAGACTATAAAGAGTTAAAAGAGCGCTCAGAAGAAGAAGAGCCACTACCAGAATTAGCAATTGGTGATACCCGCCTGTTGAATGCGAAATTTTCCGAGGAAATAGAATGGAAGAAAGAAAAAGTAGATCCGAACAAGGTGCAGTCTGTTGATGAGGTCATCAATTTCTTAAATAAAGGAACAGTAGAACAAGAGAAATATAGAGTTGAAGAAGGCGACTCTATTAGTACGATTGCTGACGAATTTCATTTATCTACAGAAGAACTTGAAGACCTGAATGATATAGGTCAAGAAGATGTATTAAAGGTTGGTCAAGAACTTGTTGTTGAAACAATCGAACCGTACGTTGATGTGATTACGAATAGATCAGAATATATAGAAGAAGACATTCCCTTTAACACAAAAGTAATAGAAGATGATGATATGTTGAAAGGGGAAGAGAAAGTAAAGCAAGAAGGGAAAAAAGGAAAACGTAACGTGTTATACCATTTGAAAGAATCAAATGGTGAAGAAGTCGATAAAAGTGAACTAAAAGAGGAAATCATTGATGAGCCTGTAGAAGAAATCCTTATTAAAGGAACAAAAAATCCTGATGTTGGCGATGGTGACTTTGCTTGGCCAGCAGTTGGTGGATATGTGTCAAGCGAGCTTGGCCATCGTTGGGGTAAGCTCCACAAAGGGATTGATATTGCCAGACCAAGTAATCGAACCATTAAAGCAGCCGATAATGGAAAGGTCATTTCAGCTGGCTTTAGTAGCAGTTATGGCTATAAAGTAGAAATAGACCATCAAAATGGCTACCGTACCTTGTATGCTCATTTAGATTCTCTCTCAGTGAGTGCAGGAGAGACAGTAACGAAAGGTTCTAAGTTAGGTGTGATGGGCTCTACTGGTAACTCAACAGGTGTTCACCTTCATTTTGAATTATACAAAGATGGTCAGTTGAAAAACCCATTAGACTATATTAGTCAATGATCAAAAAAGCGCTGGGACATGAGTGTTTTAGCTAACATTAAGCACGAATAACTCTGCTTTCATAAACAGAAGTTATCGTGCTTTTTTGTGTGTATGGTAAGGTTCCATCTAAGGGCGCTCGCAAAACAAAAAGCCCCTTCTATCTTGCTTTTCCATAACTTGTACATATATGATACATTACAAATGATGCGTACTTGTATGTAACGTGATAAAGTAGAGTAGGATACATGC
Source organism: Cytobacillus sp. FSL W7-1323 (assembly GCF_038595015.1). Lineage (NCBI taxonomy): Bacteria > Bacillati > Bacillota > Bacilli > Caryophanales > Bacillaceae > Cytobacillus > Cytobacillus sp. FSL W7-1323. The sequence goes on along the minus strand of NZ_CP151998.1, from coordinate 4,538,311 downwards.
TGACGAAATTTTACAAAATGCTTTTACAAGCCCAATAAGCTTAGATATGATAATCTTGAAAAAGATACATGATTGTGACGATAGTAGATAATAATTGGATAAAGGAGAACAACGATGGATAAGAAAATTCTTGTAGTAGATGATGAAAAACCAATTGCAGATATATTACAGTTTAACTTAAATAAAGAAGGCTTCGATGTAACTTGTGTGTATGACGGTGTTTCCGCATTGGAAAAAGTAGAAGAAGTAAAGCCTGATATGATTCTATTAGATATTATGCTTCCACAGAAAGACGGCATTGAGGTTTGCCGAGAAGTAAGAAAGAAATATGATATGCCGATTATTATGCTCACAGCAAAGGACTCTGAAATTGATAAAGTATTAGGGCTAGAGCTAGGAGCAGATGACTATGTAACAAAACCATTCAGTACAAGGGAATTAATTGCCAGAGTAAAAGCCAATCTTCGTCGTCATCAACAAATTGCATCAAAAGTGGATGAAGAAGATGAAAGTAATGAAATTGAAGTTGGCTCACTCACGATTCACCCGGACGCATACATCGTTTCTAAACGCGGTGAAACGATCGAACTAACGCATAGAGAATTCGAATTACTTCATTATTTAGCTAAGCATATTGGACAAGTAATGACGCGTGAACATTTACTTCAAACTGTTTGGGGCTACGATTATTACGGAGATGTTAGAACAGTTGACGTAACCGTTAGACGTTTGCGTGAAAAAATCGAAGACAATCCAAGTCATCCGACATGGATCGTTACAAGAAGAGGTGTCGGATACTACTTGCGAAATCCAGAACAGGAGTAAGTAGAACATGAACAAGGTAGGATTTTTTCGATCAATTCATCTGAAATTCGTCATTATATATGTGTTGCTCATCCTCATTGCCATGCAAATTGTCAGTGCTTATTTCGTCAGGCAATTAGAGGATACGTTAAACGCTAACTTTAAAACAACGATTGAAAACCAGATGAAGCTGCTATCTTATTATTTAGAAGAACAATTTGTGAAAGAACGAGTGCCGGAAGACGGTGATGCCACATTGGAGGTGGACCTGCGCAGGCTACTGCAGGACTACAACACTGATGATATTAGTGAAGTTGCCGTTATTGAAGGCACGTCTATGAGAGTGCTAGGGACATCGAATGTTTCTGATCAATCAAAGGTTGGTCAGAAGATGTCTAATGCGCTTATTCGTACGTCAATTAAAAACGGTCAACCGAATGAACAGGATAGTGTCATTAATGGCAAACGAGTATGGATCTACATTAAACCAATTATTATTGATAATGACGTAAAAGGTGTGATTTATGTCACGTCTAAAATTGAGAATGTCTATACACAGATGAGGGAGATTATTAAAATCTTCTCAACAGGTACAGCAATTGCTCTTATTTTAACCGCTGTGCTCAGTGTGTTACTTGCGCAAACCATTACAAGACCTATCACCGATATGAGAAAACAAGCGTTAGCAATGGCAAAAGGAAATTATTCTAGAAAAGTAAAAATCTATGGCCAAGATGAAATTGGTCAATTAGCTATGACCTTTAATAGTTTGACTAGAAAGCTGCAGGAAGCACAAGCTACCACTGAAGGGGAAAGAAGGAAACTATCATCGGTCCTCACCTTTATGACAGATGGCGTTATTGCCACTGACCGCAAAGGGCGTGTCATTCTCATCAACGAACCTGCTGCAGAAATGTTGCATGTTTCACGTGAAACAGTCTTATCTAATTCAATTGTTTCATTATTAGGGTTGGAAGAAGACTACACATTTGAAGAGCTACTTGAAGAAAGAGAATCGGTTATCTTAGATTATAGTGATGAAAAGAGCAATCTTATTTTAAGGGCCAATTTTTCAGTTATTCAAAAGGAAACAGGCTTTATTAATGGACTTATAACCGTTTTACATGATATTACCGAGCAAGAAAAAATTGAAGAAGAGCGCCGCGAATTTGTGGCTAACGTTTCACATGAGCTAAGAACACCACTAACGACCATGCGCAGTTATTTAGAAGCATTAACAGATGGAGCGTGGCAGGATAAAGAGATTGCTCCGAATTTCCTTGATGTCACTCAAAATGAGACGGAGCGTATGATTCGTTTGGTCAATGATTTATTGCAACTATCGAAAATGGACAGTAGCGATTATCAATTAAATAAAGAGTGGGTTGATTTCACACAATTCTATAACCGAATTATTGATCGCTTTGAGTTCACGAAACAACAAAATGTCACTTTCGAACGTAGGGTGCCAACAACGGCTGATTTTGTTGAGATTGATACAGATAAACTCACTCAGGTACTTGATAATATCATTTCCAATGCGATGAAATACTCACCTGAAGGAGGAAAGATTACCTTCAGTATTGAAGAACAAGAGGGGTATTTAATCATAAGCGTAGCTGATGAAGGCATGGGTATACCGAAAGAAAATGTATCAAAAATCTTTAATCGTTTTTATCGTGTAGATAAAGCAAGAACAAGAAAATTAGGAGGAACGGGATTAGGACTAGCGATTGCCAAGGAAATGGTAGAAGCGCACGGTGGTGAAATTTGGGCGGAAAGTATTGAAGGAAAAGGAACAACGATCTCCTTTAGCTTGCCGTATATCCGTTCCGAAGAGGATGATTGGGAATGACCTATGAGAAGATAAAGAATATCCTATTAATTATCTTAGTAGGTTGTAGTATCTTATTGACGTTTAATTTATGGACGTATCGACCTAATTTAACGCCTGTCGAGAACCCAGGACAAGCGATTGAACCGATAGGAGATGACAAAGAGTATAGTGAAGTCATTAGACCTAGTCAGCTTATTCATTTCTACGATGATAAGAAAATTGGAACAACCTTATCTGCGGAAATCGACCAAATCACTAATGATATGAACAAATGGGAACTATTAAATCTAGCTAATGTCTCCAACGATATCGGTTCATTACATGAATGGATAGAAGAGTCAGGACATTCTATAATGGTCTACCCAGATGACGTTTCACTTAATGCTTTTCGCGAAGTCATGCCCAATATAGATAAGAACGCTACCGATTTTTCATTTGACACAATGATGATTGACACGACTTCTATAGAGGATGATGTCGGTTTAGCCTATTTTATATCGAGAGATCAAGGTACGGTCTACCGTGGAGAAGTACAAGGTCCATCGATGGCTGATTTCCGTACGAAGTATTACGAGACGGCCAGTGAAGATGAAGATTTCTATTCGCTTCTTGGTTATAAGGGCCAGAATGATCGCGTGATTTATGTACCGGATGAGCATATTCCTGTATCGACACAACGCATCTATTTAATGGATAAAATCAAACCACGTACATTGATGGAGTCATTATTTAGTGATCCATCTGTTGTACAAGAGAGTACAACTCAACCATCCATGATTGAATATACCGATAGTACGAGTATTATGCGTGTCTATGAAGATCGCAATATGATTTCTTATAAAAATATCTCTTCTGTTGTTGGTGATGAGTTTGTTGGGATGAATCTACTGCGACGAAGCATTGATTTTATGAATGCACATAAGGGCTGGACAGGCAATTATCGTTACTTTGAAGAGGTACCAGAGAGTAATAAGGTTGTCTTCCGATTATTTCATAACCAACAAGGAATTCCCATCTTTAGTGATTATCATCGAGCGAAGATAGAAGTAGAGCTTGGCGATACAGACATTAATGAATATACGCGTAGCAACTTCGCACTCGGAACGATTGTGAGTGGTGGGGAGGAAAGCCGTTTACTATCCGGTAAGGAAGTCATCGAAGAGATTGAGCAGCTGCCTAATTTTGAGCGTAACTTGCTGCAAGATGTAACGGTGGCTTACGAGATGAAGGTAGAAAAGAATGTGGCTACAACTAATTCGGAAATCATCAATTTGCAGCCAGCTTGGTATTATCGTTATAATAATGAGTGGAAGAAGTTTACCAAGGATGAGTTTATACCAAATTGAGGCAGGAGGGGAAAGTAGATGGATTGGAGCAAAATAAAAACCATTTTTATACTGACCTTTCTTGTGCTCAATGTCTATTTATTGTATGAGTACTTTACTGTCGTCCAAGCAAAAGAACAAGAAACGGAATTTCCTTTATCAAGCACGTTAGAAGAAAAATTAAAGGATGATGACATTTCGTACGACGCAAATATTTTTACGACAGAAGAAGTCAGTGGCCAGTTGTTACGGGCAACTCCTAAAGAGTTTGAAAAAGATGAATTGAAGAGCCTGAATGGAGAAGACATTAAGGTTGATGGCGGTGTCGAGTATATATTTGATGTCAATAAGCCATTGATGAAAGTAAGTGAAGACTTTGATCCAAAGGAATTAGAGTCCTTTATTCAGAGTCAAGTCTTATACGGTAATGAGTATCGTTTTTGGGAGAAGAAAGGCAATACCATTACGTATTATCAAACATACCAAGAGAAAATCATCTACCAAAATAAAAATGCTGAACTAACCTTCTTCTTAAATGAAAATAATGAAATTGTCTCTTATACACAAACATACTTGGAAACAATTGAACCAATTGAGGATGATCAAAAATTGATCAAGCCGCCATCTGAAGCATTATCTTCTCTATACAATAGTGGCAAGATCCCGTCTGGAAGTAAAGTATCAGAACCAGAGCTTGGGCTTCATACGTATGTCGATATGAGTAATCTTCAAGTATTAACACCAGCTTGGCGCTTCGTCATTGATGGTGAATACAGTCTATATGTACACGGATTCGAGCTAAATGTACTCGAACTAAATAAAAATGAGAATAAAACAATGGAGTGAGAGAAACCTATGTCTTTTCAATTTAGCGTTCTCGCGAGCGGCAGTACGGGGAATGCCATTTTTGTAGAGACCAACACCCACTCCTTTTTAGTGGATGCTGGCCTCAGTGGCAAGCAAATGGAAGCATTATTTAAAGAAATTGATCGTGATATGAGTCGTTTAGACGGGATACTTGTGACACACGAGCATAGTGACCATATAAAAGGTGTCGGTATTGTTGCAAGGAAATATGGGCTCCCGATCTATGCCAATGAAAAAACATGGCAGGCGATGTCTCCGTTAATTGGACAAGTCCCAACAGAGCAGAAATTCACCTTTGATATGGAAACCGTAAAAACCTTCGGCGACCTCGATATTCAATCATTCGGCGTCTCACATGATGCAGCCGAACCGATGTTTTACGTTTTTCATCAAGGCGAGAAGAAACTTGTGCTCATCACAGATACGGGGTATGTAAGTGATCGCATGAAGGGACTTATTTCAAACGCCGATGCCTATGTATTTGAAAGTAATCATGACGTGCAAATGTTAAGAATGGGACGTTACCCATGGAATATTAAACGTCGAATTTTAAGCGATGTCGGCCATGTCTCCAATGAAGACGCGGCGATTGCGATGAGCGAAGTGGCCGGTGATCGCACGAAAGGCTTTTATCTTGCCCACCTAAGTCAAGATAATAATATGAAGGACTTGGCACGCATGGCTGTCGCACAAACACTTGAAACAAAAGGCATACGCGTCGGAGAGCGATTCCAGCTCTTTGATACAGATCCGAAAAAACCTACAGCTTTAACAGCTGTTTAAGGCAAGAAATAATGGGTAGAAGGAAGGGGAGGCTTAGATGCTACCCCTTCCTTTTTTGCGCTTTTTACCAAATCAGAAAGAAAGTATGAACAAATTCGTAAGATTTTCTTGTCTTATGCATTTTAGTATTTGTCTTTTTTCATCTATGCGTATAATAATAGTAGCGGAGTAAGCCTCTACACGTTTCATCAGGTAATCTTTCTCATTCCTAGTATGTTTCTAATGAAGAAGAGTTATGATAACACTAGGGAAAAAAGAGACCTCATTTTTTATAAAAATAGAAGGATATATCTTAAAAAAGAAAATGGAATGAAAGGGTTGGTTGTGTAATGGGCTATTATGATGATCATTATAATCAAGAGGGACGCACCAAAAAGGGAAGTAAAGCAGGTTACATATTCTCTAGTCTTGTCGGTGTCATTATCGGTGCATTGCTCGTTTTATTCGTTGTTCCCCAAATGAACGGGGGCTCTAATGGTGGAGAAACATTAGGCTTATCAAACACAGATGAAAACAGCCAAGTAGAAACGAAAAAAGTATCGGTAGATGTGGAAACAGAAATCACATCAGCAGTCGAAAAGGCAAGAGGAGCGGTTGTTAGCATCTCCAACATCCAATCGGCAGGCATGTGGTCGAATGGACAAAATGGTGAAAGCACACAAGGAGTAGAAGCAGGCTCTGGCTCTGGTGTCATTTATAAGAAAGAGGGGGACCATGCCTTTATCGTGACGAATCACCATGTCGTCGACGGTGCGGAGAGGCTTGAAGTCAATCTCTTCAATGGTGAGAAAATTGCTGCTGAGCTCGTAGGATCCGACGTATGGACAGACCTAGCTGTACTTGAAATAGATGGCTCGATTGTAGAGGATGTCGCAGAATTTGGTGATTCCGACGCTCTATCAATTGGTGAGCCTGCGATTGCTATCGGAAATCCACTCGGTCAATTTGAAGGCTCAGTCACAAAAGGGATTATTTCCGGCTTAAATCGGACCGTACCAGTCGATATTGATCAAAACGGTACAGTCGATTGGAATGCTGAAGTCCTACAAACAGATGCAGCCATTAACCCAGGAAATAGCGGTGGGGCACTCGTCAATATTAGCGGACAAGTCATCGGCATTAACTCGATGAAAATTGCCGAATCCTCTGTGGAAGGCATTGGGCTTGCCATTCCGATTAATTTTGCGCAAACGGTCATCAGTGACTTAGAACAGCATGGTGAAGTGAGAAGACCATATATGGGCGTACAAATCGCTTCAGTAAGTGATATCCCTGCCTATTATCAAGAAGAAGCGTTAAAACTTCCGAAAGATGTAGAAAATGGTGTAGTTGTGAGCGGAGTCGAGCCAAATGGTCCAGCTGCAGAAGCAGGACTGAAAGAAATGGATGTCATTGTTGAGCTAGATGGTGAAGAAATTACCGATGTCTTAGATTTACGCCACCATTTATATGGTCAGGACGTAGGAGATGAGATGAAGGTGAAGTATTATCGCGAAGGTAAATTAGCAGAAACAACAATGGCCTTAAAAACCGAGAATACATTCTAAATTCATCCACAGGAAAGTGAAGGCATCACTTTCCTGTTTTTTTTAGTTTTGATAAGATGAGATGTGGATAAATTATAAATAGATAAATGAGGAGGCACCGAAGATGATTTATAGCTGTGAAGAACATATTGATATCGCCATCGATACCATTGTAGACGAACACGAAACCTTCCCAGTGTTAACAAAATGTGCACCAGAAGAAAACTTATCAACAACCTGTGAATTCTGCCCCAACCCAGCCATATATATGGTGGCGAACAAATAATCCCATACAAGATGTGGATAGAAAATGTGGATATGTGGATAACTTCTGTGGATATTCTGTTTATGGTGTGAGGATGACCTGTGTATATCTTTTGAGGGATGAAATGAGACTGGGACATAACTAAATGAGCTAACCTCAAAAAAGAACAATAGCAAATTGATTTTAAAACATCATTTGCAAAAAAAGTCCGTTCCATTGCGCTACAGTCACTCGCTTTCCGCGGGGAGGGGCTGAGCCTCCTCGGCATTGAACTGCACCCCAATTGTTAGACACTATCTACAACTATTGGAGGTGCAGTTTTTTTGTCCAAATTTACTGCGGAAATGAAGCTACAAGCCGTGACTCGCTATTTAAGCGGAAAAGAAAGTTACAGAGAAATTGGAGAATCTATTGGAATAGATCACAAATCGATTGTTAAATGGGTAAGACAATACAACTACAATGGTGCAGAGGCATTGGTGAAACGTTGTACAAGTTATACACAAATGTTTAAACTAGAAGTACTACAATATATGACTGAAAATGGTACTTCTCTATGTGAAACGGCAGCTATTTTTAATATCCCAGCGCATTCCACTCTAGCTGTATGGAAAAGAAAGTTTGAAACACAAGGGATAGATGCCCTTCAGTCACAGGAACAGGGGCGTCTATCCATGAAAAAAGATTCAAATAAACAAAGTTCTACTGACCGTTCTTTTGAAGCACTAGAAAATCGAATAAAACAACTGGAAATGGAAAATGAGTATTTAAAAAAGTTGAATGCCTTAGTTCAAAACAAGGAAAAATCACCAAACAAGACAAAGCACAAGTAGTCTATGAGTTAAGGCATAAGTATTCGGTGAAGTCACTCGTAAAACTCGCTGGCATTCCACGCAGCACCTATTATAATTTAGTAAAACGAATGAATCGACTTGATCCAGACACCGATATAAAAGGAGAAATCCAAGCCATTTATGAAGAACATGAAGGTCGTTACGGTTACCGTCGTATTCGGGATGAGCTAGTGAATCGTGGGAAAAAAGTAAATCATAAGAAGGTTCAACGAATCATGAAAGAGCTGGGTTTAAGATGCCTAGTGCGGATGAAAAGGTATAAATCTTATAAAGGCACAGTCGGTAAAATAGCGCCAAATCATTTAGACCGTCAATTTAGTGCGGACGCACCGAATGAAAAATGGGTAACAGATATTACAGAATTCAAGCTATTTGGTGAAAAGCTGTATCTATCGCCTGTATTAGATTTATTTAATGGTGAAATTATTACGTATACCATCGGTTCTCGACCAACGTATTCATTAGTTTCGGACATGTTAGAAAAAGCATTAGAATCCTTACCAGAAAGGCATCAATTACTCATGCATTCCGACCAAGGATGGCATTATCAAATGAACCAATATCGCAACTTGCTTCAAGCAAAAGGGGTTAAACAGAGTATGTCACGTAAAGGTAACTGTTACGATAACTCTGTAATGGAAAACTTCTTTGGGATACTGAAGTCAGAATTGCTTTATTTTAAGGAATTTGAAAGTGTGAACCACTTTAAACTAGAATTAGAAAAATATATAGAATACTATAATAGGAAACGGTTAAAGGGAAAATTGAAAATGAGTCCGGTACAATACCGAACTCATTTTGAACAAGTTGCCTCATGAAATAACTGTGTCTAACTTTTAGGGGTCACTACACATTGCCTGTGGGGTCTCAGCTTTCCCTCTATTTCCCGCAGGAGTCGAGTGTCTTCCGCTCCATTTCACTATTCTTTTCATATAAGGGTTCAAATCACACAAAAAACCGAATGATTAGATGCTAGAACTCCTAATCATTATCATTCGGATAAATCATTAGCTAGAATACTTATGTCCCAACCTCTTTCATCATTTTACTCATCTAATTCCTCTAGTCGTTTGATCATTCGTTGACTATGTTTATCCTCGGGATTTGTCTTGTACGCTTTTAATGCCTCAGTAAATTTCTTATCTAACAAAAGTTGGTCGGCTTCAGTTAGTGTTCTCGTTTTTAAGTAAAAAAAGGGAAGATGACCGATCGTATCATTACCTAAGCGGTAGCCGTTGCTTCTCGTCAGTAATTCATCATTTTCATCGAAAGCGTCAACAGACCAAGAAAAGCGGTTGTTTGGGTTGGTGAAAGCGAGTAATGTAATGGGATCAACAGAATTTGGATCATCACCTGACATAGAGAGTCCAACGGTATGGTTATATAAGTCTTCCACTGGCACATCTATTTCGTTTGTTGCAATATGTGAGCGAAAGGGACTACTTATCGAACCAGATCCATCATCTATAACGACAGCGAGATGTAGTTGATAATAGGCAGCCTCCTTTACCGGTTCCCAAGAAAAATGCACCGTGTCCGTTGTGATTTTTTTCTGATTAACAGGTGAATTAATCTCAATTAACGGACGAAGCGTGATATCCTTCGTGACTTCAAGCTGATCGCCAGCTGTTAGCCAATCATCCATCGTAGAAGGATACGTCCATCCATCAATCTGATCGAAAGAAAACCCAAGAATCACTTGATAACGTCCTGATTCAACAAAGTTCCATTCATAAAAGCCATCTTTATCTGTCGTCGTAAAATAACGTTCGTCCCCAATAGCGCCATAATGAATGTCTGATTCATTTCTCAAAATAACGCCAACATTGGCCGCAGGTTTGCCGTCACTATACATAATTCTACCTTTTACGGTACTAGTAGTCGGGTTATTGATGCTACTTTCTATTCGATCCTTAAGTGATACCAATGACTCGTATACGTCAGTCGTATATTCTGACTCTATTGTGTCATCATTCCCTTCAGCTTGTTTATATTCATTTAAAATGACATTCAGTTGTTCACGAGCTTCTTGCAACTTCCCTTGTTTCATCGCGATTTCTACTTGTCTTTGCCCGATTTTAGCGTGCCAATAATAATCGCCTTTCTCCAGATTTTCATCAAATGTCTCTAACAGTTGGTTTGCTTCTGTATATTCTTTGTGGTTAATGGCAAAGTCAACCCGTTCTAGTTGTAAATTATTATAATAGAGACTATAGGAGCTAGCGGCACGTTCTGACGCTTGATCCAAAGTCTGTTTAGCAAGGTCGGACTGATTCATCTCTTCATAATAGGACGTAAGCTGTTTGACGGCTAGAACGAAGTAATCATCAATAGGTCCTTCTTTTACATATTGCTTCAGATAGGGTAATTTTTCTTTCCATGTAAAGTGGATGGTCGGTTGATCTAATTGCACCTCTGAGTAAGATGGCCCAGCAAAGACATTAAACCGCTCAACTGGTTGTATGAGCATATATTCTTGAATGATGTTCCATTTTTGCGTCTCAAAAACTGTATCATCTTCAAGTGTTTGCAGTAAGGCAACCTTAGCCTCAGAATGTCCTTGGTCAGCTTGTTTTTTCGCATTATAAATATTCCATTGTGGGATAATCAAAAAAATCATCGTAGCAATAAGCAAAAGAAAGGCAACAACCAGATAGACGAGCTGCTTCACTTGTAGTTTAATTTTCATATTTCTTAACCAGCTTTTCAAAATCTTCTTTCCAATACACGTTGCCCCCGATTTTAATCGTCTCATTGTTTTCCCTCGTCGTGTAACTGATCTCGTTGCCGACAAAAGTTAAACCGGACAGCAATACAATCATCATCCCAAAAGCTGCAACCGGAAGGAGGGGAATCTCAATCTCCTTATGCCAAAGGGAGTTCAATCTTTGTTTCCAGGTTGGTTTGCCCATTCGGTCCAGTACATTTCTTTGCTTGGTGAAACGAAGGTGTTCTAACTCCTTTTCGAGTTGTTTTTTCATATGCCGATACTCCCTTCAGGAAGAATTTCTTTTAAAAGCAGGCGTGCCCGCTTTAACTTGGACTTGACTGTGTTCTCATTGGTTTTCGTAAATAAGGCGATGTCTTTAATCTTCATTTCGTTAAAGTAAAATAATGTAATGACTTCACGATATTTATAGTCTAATTGTTGAATGCTAGTGCTGATGCTCTCATGCCACTCAGAAAATAGCAGAGCATTTTCAGGATTCAATGTCTGACTATCTGCTTTTGTTCTCTCAATCAAATCAAGAGGGGCAAGCAGCACTTTCCAACGCGATTTCCTCATTTGGGAGCGGCAGCGATTAAGAAGAATGGTCGTTAACCAACTTTTCAACTTCTCTTCATCCTCAAGCTGATCTATCTTTTGAAAAGTGATCACAAACGTATCCTGAACCGCCTCTTCTGCCAACTGATAATCCTTCAAAAGCAAGAAAGCGGTCCGTAGCAGATATTCCCCATACGCAGCCATCACTTCTAAATACGCCTCATCTTCTTTCTGTTTCAAACGCTCTACAAGATGCAAAAATACCGCCCCTCCTCTCTGGTAAAATCGAGTATAATACATAGATGCTAAAAGGCATGGAAAAGTTGCAAAAAGAAGGAAAAATTTTTCAGACAACAAAGAGGACCATCAATAAGTCAGCACACTTTATGGTAAACTAGGGGAAGAAAAAACAGCTCGGAAGGAAGGCCCAGTATGAACATCACAATCGTATCCGTTGGCAAACTAAAAGAAAAATACTTAAAACAAGGCATCGACGAATATAAAAAACGCTTAAGCGCCTACGCCAAACTAACCCTAATCGAAGTACCAGACGAAAAAGCCCCAGAATCCATGAGCGCTGCCGAAATGGAAGAAGTCAAACGCAAAGAAGGCGACCGCATACTCGCCCACATCGCCCCAGACACCTTCGTCATCACCCTAGAAATCCAAGGCAAAATGCTCACCTCCGAACAACTCGCAAAGAAACTAGACGACCTCGCCACCTATGGTAAGAGTAAGATTGCTTTTATTATTGGGGGGTCGCTTGGGACTAGTAAGGAAGTGGAGAGTAGGAGTGATCTCGCGTTGAGTTTTTCGAAAATGACGTTTCCGCATCAGTTGATGAGGTTGTTGTTGTTGGAGCAGATTTATCGGGGGTTTCGGATTAATCGGGGGGAACCTTATCACAAGTAAGTGCAGTTTATAAAGATTTTAATTTACAAACTGAGAAGTATAAAAAAGTCGAAACTAAGAATAGACTAAGTGGATTTATTACTTTTATTTAAAAGTAGGAAAAATTAAAATTACTGCAATAAAGAATATTCAGTTGGTACTCAACTGGATTGAAAGCGATATTAATCTATTGTAAATTCAAAGTATTAATAGAATGGCTTCAACATATATAAGTGCACAAGATCTTCGTCAGTTTATTCATCTCCCATCCTGTATAAATTAATTGCTTCCCGTAATGAATGTAGCAAATGTTGCTCTGTTTTAATAACTAATGAATTTTTAAAATTATTCAATTCTACAGTTTGGATGAAAAGCATCTATTTGGTACGTATTTTTGAAAAAGCGCTGAGTTGAAAAATACAGGGGTGGAAATGAGTAATGTGGTCAGGTTCGAATTTATAATTTGTTTATATTTGCGATATAAGGAGTTTAAAACTGCCTTTCATAATGGAGTATAAGAAATTGAAAGGGAGAGGATAAATATGAATTAAAAATTTAAATTTGCAACATTGGCGATTTTTAGCTCATTAACCATTTTGGCGGCATGTAGCGACGAGACAGCAACGGAGATGGAGACAACTAATTCGACGGAAGAGGTTGAGCCAACAGCACAAGTTGAGGAGAAAAGCCAGTTTACAAAAGGTCAGGAAATGATGAATCTATTAAGTAGTACAAATTGGCAAGGGACAAAAGTTTATGATCAAGATAACAATGATTTAACAAAGGAAAATGCAAACTTTATTGGCTTGGCTAAATATGATTCAGAAACAGGGCACTATGAGTTTTTTGATTCAGCAACAAAGGAGACACGTGGAGATGAAGGTACATTCTTCGTGACTAACGATGGAGAGAAGCGAATTTTAATTTCTAATACGATGCAATATCAAGCTGTTGTGGAGATGACGGAACTTAGCGAAGATATTTTCACATATAAGCGCATGGGGAAAGATGCAACAGGCAATGATGTAGAAATTTTTGTTGAACATATTCCATACGAAGAAACAGAGTTAGCCTTTACAAATCCAGCGCAAACTTTAACGACCACGACAGGGGCGATATTGACGGACGTTGATGGTGATGAAGTTTTAGGCGAAACATTATGGCAAGGGACAAGGGTGATAGATGATCAGGGGAATGATTTGACAGAGCAAAATGTCAACTTTATTAGCATTGCCAAATATAACTCAGCAACAAATCAATATGAATTTTTCAATGTTGAATCAGGAGAGAGTCGGGATGATTTTGGTTACTTTGATGTGATTAATAGTAACAAAATGCGAGCACATGTATCACTAGGTGAAAATAAATATGGGGCTACTCTAGAACTGACAGAATTAAACGATAACAAGTTCACGTATAAGCGTATGGGCAAAGATGCAACAGGCAATGACGTAACTATTTTTGTTGAACATGAGCCGTATAACGGAGAATTTAATTTAAATTTTAGTTTTTAACAGGTAATATTTGAATATGCTTGATTTCTCTTTAGAAATCGGGGAAGGTGGTCACTATGACAATAAAAAATCGATTTCTCATTTCATATATTGGTGGTATTTTTATTGCGAGTGTCTCCATTCTCATGATTTTATGCATTGCTTTTTACGTAACGACAGGATTTGTACCAACTCCGAAAACATTATATGAATCCTTTACGAAGCAACGTTCCCTGAGTCCAGAAGAAGAGCTTGCTTACGTAGAATTACGAGATATAGCCAAAAGTACGCCGGACCAACTATTAGAAGAGGATATGCGAAATAAATTACAGCAATTAGAGCATCAGTCTCTCGGCCTTGTAATTCGTAAGGAAGAGGATATTTTATATTATTCGGAGGAGCTAGTCGAAAGGTCCCTTATTGTCCATTTTCCTGATTTTGATACAAATAATATTGAAACAAAGGGTACAGTTGATAACGCAGGTAGAATGTACCGTTACATTAAATTTGATTTTTATTACAGTGATCAGACTAAAGGTAGTATACTCGTGTTGAAGAAAGAAAATAGTTTTTTAGAGTTTCTGACTAGATGGGGACTGCTTATTATTTTGATCATTATGTTCGTTTCGGTTGCAGTTATGCTTTTTTTAAATCATCAAATTCGCAAATCAATCATCAAGCCTATTGAAAGCTTAGGGCAAATAATGTCCAGCATTCGGGACAGTGACATGATGATGCAGGCACCTACTTTGCCGGGAAATACTGCAAAAGAAGTCCAACAGCTGACCGCAAATTTTGAACGAATGCGAGAGGCATTACTTGCTTCTATTGAGGAGAAGCAAAATCTGGAAAATAACCGGAAGGATTTAGTAGCGAGTATTTCACATGATTTGAAAACTCCGATTACCTCTATTATTGGTTATGTGGAGGGTTTGCAAGAGGGTGTTGCTGAAACACCGGAAAGGCAAGAAAAGTATTTAAAAACAATCCATTCAAAATCACTTGCCCTAAATCATTTAATAGAGGAGCTTTTTCTCTATTCAAAGCTTGATGCAGAGTCAGTGCCATTTCGTTTTGAACGCACTTCATTGCCAGATTTTCTAGCACATGTAGTAGAGGAGTTTCAATTATCGAATCGACAGGTTCACATTAACTTGCAAGTTTCTGAGGAAGTGTATGTGCAGGTTGACCGAATGCATATGAACCGGGCGATTACGAATTTAATTGAAAATAGTATAAAGTTTCAAATGGATAAGGAGCCATTAGCTATTGTTGTGGAGGTGATTGTTTTGCATCGTTTTGTGCAATTAAATATCAAAGATAACGGGCAAGGAATTTCAGAGGAGAAATTGCCATATGTATTCGATCATTTTTATCGCGGGGAGGAAGCGCGAACATCGACAACGGGCGGCAGTGGATTAGGACTAGCGATTGTGAAGCAAATCGTTGAAAAACATAAAGGTCAGGTGAAAGTTCAAAGTACGTTAAATGTAGGTACAACTGTAACCATTGTGTTGGAAAAGTCTTAAAGGAAGTGTTGAGAAATGGTAGCTTCACGAATTTTAATTATTGAAGATGATATAAGTATTGCGGAATTGCAACGAGATTATTTAGAAATTCATTCTATTGAAGCAGATATTGTAACAGATGGTTTTGAAGGGATGACCCGTGCATTGAAAGAAGAGTATGACTTAGTCATTATTGATTTAATGCTACCTTCGATGAATGGCTTTGAAATTTGTCGTCGTATTCGCGAAGTGAAAAATATATCGCTTATGATTGTATCAGCAAAAAAGGAAGATATCGATAAAATTCGAGGGTTCGGTTTAGGTGCGGATGATTATATAACAAAACCATTTAGTCCTAGTGAGTTGGTTGCACGTGTTCAAGCACATATGAAACGCTACAAACAATTAACAAACGTGGGACAACGGATGGAGTTTATCGAAATGGGTAATATTGTTGTAGATAAAGCTGCACGTAAAGTTTTTGTACTCGGCAACGAGATTACTTTTACAACCAAGGAGTTTGATTTACTCGTATTTTTTATGGAACACCCGAATCGTGTATGGACGAAGGAACAGCTTTTTCGCCAATTATGGTATATGGATGATTTGGATGGTGATGTATTCACTGTTGTTGTACATATCGGGCGCATTCGTGACAAATTAAAAAAGGGGAAACTATCAGATCTACCGATTGAAACCATTTGGGGCAGCGGTTATCGTTTTAATCATACAATCACTCCTTGGGAAGAGAGGTTTTAATTTGAAATTTATTATAGGGCTTTTGCTTGGATTTTTATTCCTAGTTACAGGCTGTAATAATGAGGAGGAAAGGGAAATGGCACATCAATCTGGTGAATTACTTCAAGCTGTTGAAGCTAATAATCTTGAAAAAGTACAGGATATTTTAAAAGATACTTCTTATCTAATTAATGAAACCAATGAAAAAGGCGAAACCCCGTTGTTAATTGCTACTCATAAAAATTATATTGAAATCGCAAAAGCTCTTATTAATGAAGGGGCAGATGTTAACAAACAAGATGTGCTCCAAGATAGTGCTTATTTATATGCAGGCGCACAAGGAAAAACGGAGATTTTAGCTTATATAATTGAAAACGCAAAACCTGATCATCAAGTATACAATCGCTATGGTGGCAATGCATTAATTCCAGCTGCTGAGAAAGGACATTTACCTAATGTAAAGTTACTTTTAGCAGATGGGAAGGTGGATATAAATCATCAAAATAACTTTGGTTATACAGCCTTAATTGAAGCAGTCGCATTAACAGATGGTTCAAAAGTATATCAGCAAATTGTACAGGAATTGTTAGTTTACAATGCTAACAAAGAGCTTCGTGATGACAATGGTATGACGGCATTGGATTATGCTAAAGATAGAGGATACACAGAGATGATTGAGTTGTTGGAGAAATAGATTATTACTATATCAGTTGAAAATAAAGACCACACTTAGGTTATTAACGGAAAATCGTATGATAAGTATCAAGACCACCCTATTCTTATACTATAAAACAATAGCACACTATACTTATTTGTTACTTTAGAAGCCATTCCCTCCCAATTGAATGGCTTTTTTATTATAGTATAATATATACAAATAATTGGATTGATCTGTAAACGGAGTGAAGAAATGATTGAGCAACTTATTATTGAACTATCAAAACGAATAAAATACATAAGCATCCTGATCTGCCTTATTTTGTTCTTTTAGATGAGATTTTGTACGGGTTGAATATTATTTCAGTGATCTTCTCAGTGTCATGGAGAGTCGAAGGTTGGAGGATGGGAAGATGGTTACTTTTGCTTAACATTGGATCAACTGCAACCCAATCATTAAACCTGTAGGCTACGGTGTGGCTGCCTATATGCAGACCACATTAAATCATTTGAAAGAGTCGACAGAGCTCCCAGAACTATTTATGAGATCAAAAGAAGAAAAAACTCTCTGGAGAATGCTAAGAAGGGTCTCCGATAAAATATCTATTGAACTGGACTCAGTAGAAATCGATATAGCAACTAAGGTAGAGGAATACAGGATTAAGAATGTTTTAATCAAAATCAATAAAGACAAAAGGGAAGTGTCTCTGATAGGGAAAGATGATCAGAAAACAGTTAGTCTAGATACTTTACAAAGGAATCCTTCTTTTGTTTTTAGGGAGTTGGTTGGTTTGTTAGGGAGGGAATCATAAACACACCAATCAACTCTGTTTCAACGTGAATTGGAAGGGAAGTGAGAAGAAGCATTACCACTATTAGTAGGAAACTTCTTCTCTTTTTTTGCACTTCTAATGGATTGTCAGGTTTATCTCCAAAATGAAATTTTGTCAGTACTTAATCGAATGGATTCGTATCCAGCTACTTTGGCTTTACCAATTGAAAGGATCATGACGGGAGTATATCGTTCTTCATCCAATTCAAAAGTTTTTGCTAGCTGATCTGCTTCAAATCCCGCCATTGGATTTGTATCATATCCGTGCGCACGAGCTACTAACATTAATTGCATTGCAAAGAGACTACTATCGATTTTTGCAATTTCAACTTTCATTTCTTTTGATAGTGTTGGGTAGATTGATAGAATGGTCTCGAGTTGGCTATTTCTCACTTCAGGCGGCATTTTCCCTTGTTCTACAGCTGTATTAAATATTTCTTCTGCATACAAATAGCTTTTTGTATCACCAAAAATTAATAACATGGCAGAAGAAGTATCATTTTGTAATGTATTGAAACGTACAAGAGGTTTAAGTTTTTCTTTTCCTTCGGGAGTATCTACAACAACTACACGCCAAGATTGCATATTTGCAGAGGATGGCGCCAAACTAGCTTCCGCAATAATCTCGCTTAACTCTTCTTGCGATATTTTAAAATCTTCATCATAATGACGAACAGAACGCCTTCCTTTGACTATATCGACGAAATCGTTATTCAGAATATGGTTGAACATAAAATCGCTCCTTTTGATAACTTTAGATTATTTTGACATTTTATATGCCATTGGTTATCATAAGCACATTATGAACTATGAACCTAGGTTTATAGCAATAAAAAAAGAGGTCATATGATGAAAATAAATGAAGTTTCGAAATTAACGGATTTGCCCATATCCACATTAAGATTCTATGAACGCAAAAATCTAATTCCTGACTGTTATATTGAGCGAGATGTAAATAATTATCGCGTATATGCTGAAGAAATTGTGGAGTACCTTGAGGATGTAAAAGCACTTCTATGCGCAGATTTTTCAATAGAAGAGATAAGTATGATGGTCAATCAACAAATGAACTTATCATACGATGAAAAGAAAACAATCGTTGAACAAAAAATCAAAGAAATAGATGATATCAGGAAACAATTAACCAAATCAAAAAAGTTTTTGCAGGACATTTTGGAAGGGAAAGCAGCGTTTCAGACGAAATGTTGAGAAAATTGTTTTTTCTCAACAATTAATAGGCACCAAAATGGAAGACCAAGATAAACTGTTACAGTTAAAAAATACTGATGATAAATTTAGTAGATAGATTGCATTATAATTGGTATGTAATAACTAATTACCTTTAAAGATATCTGTCTTTTGTTTTTAGAAAATTGAGTTGTTTTATTATGCATAAGCGAAGAATTTGAGGAGAAAGGCTAGTTGGTGATGACGAATCACTGCAAACATTATAAATAAGAAGAGGGTCTTTTAATATAATACTTCATCAGTTTATTTAAAGATCCCCCTTCATCTTAATAAGAATATGAGGGAGAAGGGGATAACAGTAGATGTCATCACTTATTCACAGGATACTTCTTCCCGTTCTTCACAATCTTATCCTCTATAATCTCTTTTACATCTAAGTTTAAGTCAGAACATAACATTAAGGAGTAAATTAGAACATCTGCGATTTCCTCGCGAATATTTTCTCCATTTTCTTTGAGTGCTTTTTCGCTGCTGATCCATTGGAAATCTTCTAGTAGTTCAGCTGCTTCGATAGAAATTGAGATGGCAAGGTCCTTTGGGTTGTGATATTGTCTCCAGTTCCTTTCATCTCTAAAATCGTTAATGGTGTTGATTAAGTTCCTAATATCGCTCATAAATTAATTTCCCCTTTTTAAGTCAAGTAGTCTCTGTCTTAATTTAGGATCTGTGGCGTAAATATATAATCCATGGATGCCTCGCTTCATTAGTACATTAATAGAATTTAAGATAATTTCTTCTTTAATTTCTTGATTTTTTTCAGGCAGTAAATCCGTTCGTGAAATAAATGCTCCGGTATCTTTATATTTCAAAGGATCAATGACTAATTTCCTTTGTTCGACATCGTAGCTCACCGATGGACCAAGGACAACGCCAACGTAATTTAAGTCAAATCCTTGTACAGTATAAATGGAGCCAACTTCCTTAATAGAATTTGGGTTTTCTGCCCATGTTGTACTATCTTGGGTGCTATTCCAAGGCATATTGATTCCATTTTCATCAACTATATAAGTATTACCGTCTTTTTTATGTAAATAATCAAAGGTTGAGACAATACGAGAAAGACCGAGTTCTTTGTTTTTCTTTTTAATAGCTGTTTTGAACGTACCTGGATCTTCGAAAAATTTAAGCTCGAAGGTTGAGTCATTTTCTATTGGTAACGGTAGAATCTTTTTTGCAACAAAATTGTCAATCCACTTAATTGTTTCTGGATTAGCATTCATTCTCATTTGATCTTTAAGTACTAACGTCTTAGCGTTATATTGTCTAGTGATTTCTGCTAGTAATCGATCATTCCAATAACTCTTAATCTTCAAAACTTGGTTTGGGTCAAAGATAACAATGGTGATTTTACTACGTTTTATGATTTCATCTAATTGGTTTTGGTAGCGAAAATTGTTATAAGAATCTTCCTTTGTAAGAAGCAAATGCGCTTCGTCTATTAAAACGATATCTGCTATTTCTTGCGCCCTTGTCTTTTCGTTAATAAACGGTGTCGGTTTCATCAGATTCTTTTTCTTCAAGTTGGGTAGACTGTTGGCAATGCTTTTATATGTCTTCAACATCTCAGTGTGATTCACCAGCAAATAATTGTCTGTTCCATATAATAAAGAGCTATCATCTTTGGCTAGATCCTGAATGGTATTAAACAGAGAGCTTAAAAGAACACTTTTACCAGTCCCCGCGTCACCTTCAATAGCAAAAACATGATTCCCGTTCTTCTTAATATTTTCATTACAAAATTTGAGAATTTCATTTTTAATATCGAGTTGTTGAGGGTTAAGCTCTTTATATGGAGAAAGTTTATAAATATCTTTATTCCTTAGGTTTTCAACAGTATCACTTACGATTTTTTCTTCTCTAAGCTTCTCCCAAATCATTTGGAAGAGTTCTTCATTATAGAAGGATTTCTGATAATAATTATGCATGACCCTAGAACGTGTTTGACTAACATTTTGCAATTGATAGTGGTTATCAGCAATGAAATAGTTAATTAAGTTCGACTCAATATTGTAGGTCGCAGACTGATTGAATTTTTCATGTCCAATTAATATAGAATGGCTCAAATTTTTCCGTTTTTTATCTTCTCGATGCTTTTTCAAACGTCGTGAAGCTTGAACCGTCTGTCCAATATAGGCGGACGGTCTCTTTTTCTCGTTATATAGTATATATAAAATAGGATAGTTATTTAGGTGCAGTGTCTTTACAGCATTTACATGATCACGAGTAAAACTTATCTTTTCAAATACTAATCCATTCATGTTTTTATCCTCAGTATGTCTTTTTTTATATAGTATCATATATTACAAATCAATTGTTATATATTGGGGGTACAGTATTTGTGAAGGTATGTTAGGTTAAATGATGATTAACTATATATACGACACATTAAAAAACCATGAAAATTATGGATGAAATGCCGATAATTTTGATAGATAGGTTATTCCAAATACTGGATCGTTATATCCTGCTAAAAGGGTTTAATAAGTTTTTAACAAATATTTGATAATGGGAGTGAGAAGTTGAATAAAAGGGAAGATATCATAAATGCCTGGATTACAATAGAGCAGCTTTCTGAAGGTGATATTAATAAAAAAGACAAATCGCTAAAGCTGTTACATAAAAAGGAAGATGACTGGCATTATTTTTTCTCAGCCTTTTTAATTAAACAAAAAGAACAGCAAAATGTCTCAGAAAAGCAATTTAAAAAGTCAGGATTAGTATTTTATTTTGATATTTTTAATTTTCAAGAAGTTGTTGATATTTTAAGGGAAAAATACAAGATTGCTAATACATATGAAGAGGTAAGTAACTCAGATAAATTTACTTTCTCATTATTTTTTGATAATCAATTAAATTTCATAGCAGACAAATTGTTTTTTACTATGAGTGGCTATATTCATCAGCATGGTGTTTTGCCTGAAGATATTTTAAAAGTTGAAACCTCATTTAGAGAAAACTTGGTTAGGAAATTTCACGAAGATTTTAATGTCGCGATTTCCGAACTTTTACAAAAGTATCATGTATCCGAAGAGAACTTCCGCTATGCATTTGTGAAAAACTTAGATAATGGAGATGTCAATTTACATTCATTCTTTATTGAAGATCTAACCAAAGCAAAGACAATAACTAATGAAAACTTGAATCGATTTTTTAATGGTTTTTCTGGATATAGGAAAAATTTAGACGGGAATAAAAAATCAATTCACTTTAACTCAAATATTTTTGAGACAATCTTACAACCTAAATTTTATCCATTAGGGCGTTTCCCCAGTAATCCTGATTTTTCGCTTTCATTTATGCAACAAGTTGCTGTAAACCTTGCTTTAAATGATAAAAATGATATTCGAAGTGTTAATGGGCCACCAGGGACAGGGAAAACTACGCTCTTAAAAGACATATTTGCTGATTTAGTAGTACAACAGGCAGCGGAAATTATCAAGTTTCCTGATAAAACTATTCAAGGAAATCTAGTTTATTGGAAAAATGCAAGACTTGGAACATTACCCCAATCGATTTCAGATAAAAACATGATTGTTGCAAGTTCAAACAATGGGGCAGTCCAAAATATTGTGATGGAGTTACCAAAGAAAGAGGAAATTGATATTGCATTTCAAAAACAACTAGAGGAAGCGAATTATTTCAAAGATGTCTCTAATTCTAAATTGGACGGTAAAGGTTTCGGGAAGAATCGCGAAATTGAAAGTGAACTTTTAAATGATGAAAATTGGGGTGCATTTTCATTAGAAGGTGGTACGTCAAAAAATATTAATAAGTTACTTTTAAATATTGAAGTAATTGAAAAAGATCTGGAAGAAAATTATCAAGCAAATACAAGTGTAAGTGTATATCAAGAGTTCTTACAAAAATATGAAAAGATAAAAATTGTAAGAGAGAAAATACAAGAGTATAGTGAGAAAATATATTCTCTCAAAAAATTAAAAAATAAACATAAAGAGCAATCCATCGCTTTTGAACAGGAGAAACAAAAAAGAGAATCGATTTTGGAATCACAAGATAAAGAAGCTAGGCTTGAACTAGAAAGAAATAACCATGAAAGTGTAAATCTGCAAAAAGATTTATCGGATATTGTCATTGAACTTGATAACATTGCTAATATGTATACTCAAGCAGAACGGAATTATGATGTTGTTATTTCACAAAAGCCAAGTTTTTTATGGGTTCAAAAGATATTTAAAAAGTCAAAAGTTGAACAATATTCAAGAGAACTCAATAATGCGAATGATCTTTTAAATGATCTTTCTCAACAGAAAACAAAAATTTTGAACGATCGCAAACTACTAGAAAATAGGAAAAAGGATAATGAGATAAAAGCTGAGAAGATTGAAAGAAAAATTCGGATCATTCAAGATGACTTCAAAAAATGGATGACTACTCAACAAAATAATATTAAAAAAATCGAAAATGAAATTAAGCTATTGGAAGAACTTAAGTTTCAAAGTGGAATAAGTGAACTGGATTTTTCACTCCCGTATGATGAACTACAAAAGTCTAATCCGTGGTTTACAAGGCAATTTCGAGTTTTACAATCAGAATTATTTATTTCTGCCTTGAAAGTTAGAAAGCAATTCTTGTATGAAAACAGAAAAAACTTAAAAGCTGCTAGGATTATTTGGAATAAGCAGTCTGAATACATAGGGAAACAGAATGGGTATCAGTTAATTTCAGAATCATGGCAATGGTTGAATTTCGCTATCCCTGTTGTTAGTACTACATTTGCTAGTTTTGGAAGAATGTTTAAAAATATGAATGAAAACTCAATTGGTAATTTATTTATCGATGAAGCTGGTCAAGCTTTACCACAAGCGAGTGTTGGTGCAATATTAAGAAGTAAAAAAATTATGGTTGTTGGGGATCCGTCACAGATAAAACCAGTAGTGAGTTTAGATTCAAATGTATTGACCTTGATTGGAAGACATTACAAAGTTGACGAGAAATTTGTTGCTGCTGATGTTTCTACTCAAACTATTGTGGATGACACAAGTCAGTATGGATTCAAAAAAAATGATGATGAATGGATAGGCATACCACTTTGGGTACACAGGCGTTCAAACTATCCAATGTTTACGATTTCAAATGAAATATCTTATGATGGGTTAATGGTACAAGGGAAACCTGAAGAAAAGTCAAATGGTAAATCAAAGTGGTATCACTCAACTGGGAAAGCAAATGATAAATTTGTTAAAGAACAAGCTGATTTATTGAAAAATTTAATTATAGAAGGTTTGCAAGAAAGTCCAGCATTAGCAGACGATATCTATGTTATAACTCCTTTTAGAAATGTGGCATATAAACTTGCACGTGTATTAGATGAGATTAACTTCACGAAACGGGAAAATGGAAAAATAGCCAATATCGGGACTGTTCATACTTTTCAAGGTAAAGAAGCAAAAATTGTCTATTTTGTTCTTGGAGCTGACTCAAATAGCAGTGGGGCAGCAAGGTGGGCTGTTTCTGATCCAAATATGATGAATGTTGCAGCTACACGAGCAAAAGAGGAATTTTATATTATTGGAGATAAAAAATTATATGCATCCCTTGGTAGTGAAGTGGCAAATAAAACAATTTCTATTATTGATGATTATAATGAAACTAGAACAAAAGTTTTTTGACCAGAGAAAAAACCGAATTCTTAATCGAGAATCTTCATTCGGATTTCGAGTTAGCTCTGATTTTCTTTGTTTTAATTGTTTATCAAATCACCTTTCGGTTTTATAGTTGTGTCATGTAGTTATGTCCCACCTCTTTGGAATAATCATATTATGATTCAATCTTTCCCCCTAAAACAGAAGTGTGGATGTTTGGTTATTGATATATGGAAAATGAATAGCCCTTTTGTTATAAAACTACGCATTCTACTTAGGGGTGAAAGTGCAGGGTATTAAAGTTTTAAATTCAATGAAATAGATGGATAGAATTAGTATCATTTTTTGAGGAACACCTATAACTAACAATTTCTATACTCAGGATTAGTTGATGATGTTCTTAAAAGATATTTTTGGAATAGTAGTTAAAGACAGAAAAGAGGGGTACCGACATGAACAAACGCGACTACCTAATAAAGACTTTCTCAAGAACAAAAAGAAAAGACTATGAAAACTATATTTTAACGGCGATTTGGCATAAGTTAGACAATATGAATATTAAGCCGGTAAGCCAACAGTATGTGAAGCGGCAAAATGGCCGATATGCTTTGATGGACCTTTATTTTCCCCAATTAAAGATAGGGATAGAAGTAGACGAAGCCTATCATCTAAATCATCATACAGAAGACAATTTACGTATGGATGATATTATTTCGGCGGTTTATGAGGAATCCATTGAGGATTTTCAAGTGTATAGAATGGATGCGACGAAATCTATAGATGAGATAAATGCTAGAATCCACGAGGTCGTATCTATTATTAAAAATAAAGCGGCGGTAGTGAAAACAACATTGAATTGGATGACATATGAAGAAGAATTAAGCGAATTAAAACAAAAAGAATATCTCTCTATTCACGATAATGTGCAATTCAAGGACATAAAAGATATCGCCAATACTGTATTCGGTAAGAATGCTAAGAGGTATCAATTGAGCTATTTTCGAGTGATAGATAAAACCTGGTTATGGTGTCCGAAACTCTCCATCGTAGAAAACGGGGATACAAAATCAGTTGCCAGCGGTTGGTTAAATCTATTGGCAGAAGATTGGACTTACATAGATGAATCTCACCAGGACGTTGCCATCGCCAAAGAAAGAACAAAAAATTATATGGAAGAAATGAATGTTGGCCGAGAAAGAGCAGTATTTGCAAAATACAAAAATAATCTCGGCTTTAATAGTTATCGATTTGTAGGTGTCTTCAAAATTTCAGGGGTTTCACCTGATAATGACGAGTTTCTTAGGTATGATCGTATAAGTGAACGGGTTAGAATTGTTTAATTGTATTTATAGAAGTGGTCAGGTGGGGGAAGGAGTATAATTGTATATTCCCCCATTTAATCCCAATCCTTATAATCGTTTATTATAGTTTTCTATTCACCAACGACTGATCAAAAAAAGCCAAAATCATCTCTAATAACGTTGTGATTGTTATATTTCCACCCTCCATCCCATGGTCAGCGCCTTTAACAGTTAGAAGCGCAGCATTAGGGAGGTTTTCATATATTAATCGGGCTTGAGAGACCGGAACGATTTTATCGTCTTCACCATGTATGATTAAAAAAGGTATGTTCTTGCTTTTGTCGTTGATGTATGGGATAGGGTTTGTTTTTTTGGCAAGTTCCGCATTTTTTTGAACGGTTATTTCTCCAATAAGTTTGGCTTCATGAGAATTTTCTAGATCATGCCATCCGCCCATTTTGAGTATATCAATAGGGGCTGAAACTGTAACTACACAATTTATATGAGTCGGGTAATGAGGATGCCCTGATCCTCCTTCTAATTCATCATTTCCAATAGATGTCGCTAAAAGAGCTGAGAGGTGTCCGCCTGCGGAGTGTCCCCAAACCCCTATTTTTTCAGGATGAATATGGTAGTTTACATGATTAGCTCTTAACCAGCGGACGGCTGCTTTACAGTCATGAATTTGCGCGGGGAAAATTGCTTCACCACTCAATCTATAATTGATGTTGATGACAAAATAACCATTCTTAGCAAAATATGAATTCCATTCTCGACCACCTACTCCAGCTTTATCTCCACTGGACCAACCTCCACCATGAATATAAATGATTACCGGCATTGGTTCATCTGGAAGTTTGGTAGGGCGAATAATATCTAACATCAACGGTACCCCATTTACTTTACCGTATTCAATATCTTCAATAAGTACAGTAGTCATGAAAGCTCGCACTCCTCACTCTTTAACAATATAATCCGGAAACGCCCGCTTCAAAGAATTCTCCTTCGCACCTTCACTAGATTCCACATGTATGAAATGATCATTTAAATAAAGGCTGTAAGTTCCTTTAGGAATATTGTTCATTTCCTCGAGGTCACTTATCACTTGTGTAAAAATCTCTTCACTAGGTTCTGCTTGTTGCTCTTTCATAAACAATTGGATATTAATTTGGAAGTTTTCTTTATCAAATAAGCTTTCCTCATACGCATCTCTTAGCGTTTCAATATTCGAATCA
This sequence comes from Cytobacillus sp. FSL W7-1323, assembly GCF_038595015.1. Lineage (NCBI taxonomy): Bacteria > Bacillati > Bacillota > Bacilli > Caryophanales > Bacillaceae > Cytobacillus > Cytobacillus sp. FSL W7-1323. The sequence continues at coordinate 4,511,279 of NZ_CP151998.1, read as the reverse complement.
GGGTTTTGTAAATAAAGGTCATACACGGGTTTGATGGCGGCATCATCAGGGTCAGTAGAAATAAAATAATAAGGCGTCATAAAGCCATGTCCACCAACATTTTCAAGCGCTGCTTCTGTTTTACCAACCACTTCTCCTTCTGCAACCAATGACTCAAAGTAATCATCAAGCTTCTTGAACTCATTGCTAAAAATCATATGATATAACCCGCCCTTCATAGCGTTTTCTACTTGAAAGGCTTCGGCTGAAATATGCTCGGTCATTACTTTCTTTTCTTTTTCATCAATTGGTACAACAGCGTATGTATAAAAATGAGGTTCACCCACCGATTCCACAAAGACCGTGGCGGCATCTAATGCTCCGACTACATTGTGCACTACGACTTCGGTTTGGTAGTTTTCTTGAAAAAGTGCGACTGCGGCCTTTTCAATTTGTTCTCGATGATCTTCGGCAATCTGATCGGTTTCTTTTCCGTATGGTAAGGCATAGCCTTCACCGTTGTATTCCGCCACACTTACTAAGGCGTCATCAGAAGCATTTGTCTCACTCGTGTCAGTTGGATTAGAACATCCACCCAACATGATGATTATTCCCAGACAAAAAAGAGAAATCTTAAAGATAGGAACCATTTTTGTTTACTCCCTCCAAAAAGATCTTCCTTTTATTGTAGCGAAGAAAGTTAGATATTTACAGATTCGTAGGTGAAAAATTACCCTTTTTATGCAAAAATAGGAGATATGGAATAGGGGAACGAGGGGAGATTGTATGAAGAATAAGGGGATTTTTATTACCACTGTATGGCTTTTATTAGTGCTTATGATTTCGGCTTGTGGAACTACTGGTAATGAGACACATAAACAGTTGGATACGGAACAAACAAAACAAGTCCCTACCCAAAGCGAAAAAGAACAGCCTCCAATCACTCATAATGAGAATTCTTTAAAAGAGACGTATATAAAAGAATTCAATCGTATGCAAAAAGAGTTGGAAGAAGTAAAACCAGCGGATGCATCCACTTATGCAATGAAAAAAGTAGAGGGTGATCGATATGATGCTTGGGATGCGTTGTTGAATGAAGTTTATCAAGTGTTAGAGGAGGAACTTTCAACAGAAAAGATGGCTCATTTAAGAGAAGAACAACGAAATTGGCTCAATGAAAGAGATGATACGGCAAAAAATGCGTCATTAAAATTTGAAGGTGGAACACAGGAACAGCTAGAATATGTATCCGTCCTCGCCAATCTTACTAAAGAAAGGTGTTACGAGCTAATCAATACCTATTTGTAGTAGTAGGCCAAAAACTCCCTATACCCATCCTACGATATATCTGCTTTAATTAGTATAGTAGTGCAAATTGTTTGAAGTAGGTAAAGAATCGAGGAAGAGAAGTTGAAAAAGTTCAAGAAGTTTTATTTGGAGATTACGAGTGTTTGTAATTTGGCTTGTAGTTTTTGTCCGCCGACAGAACGGGCGAAGCAGTTTATTTCTTTGGAAGATTTTGCGAAGCGGTTGGATCAGATTAAGCCGCATACGGATTATATTTATTTGCATGTGAAGGGTGAGCCGCTGCTTCATCCGAAAATTGGGCAGTTGCTTGATATCAGTCACGAAAAAGGCTTTAAGGTCAATATTACAACCAATGGGACGCTCATTAATAAGAAGAGGGAGAAGTTATTGAACAAGCCGGCTCTAAGGCAGATGAATTTCTCACTTCACAGTTTTGATGGCCATATAGGTTCGGAGGATAAAGAAGGATATGTAAAGAGTATTCTTTCGTTTATTAAGGAAGCGACGAGTCAATCGGAGCTGATTGTGTCACTAAGGCTATGGAACTTGACGCAGGATAATGCGACGAATTTGGAGAAAAAGCGAAATAGAGAAGTGCTGGAAATCATTGAAAAAGAATTTAACTTGGATTATCGCATTGAAGAAAAGGTCGTACCTGGTAGCGGTGTGAAAATTGCTGATCGTATTTATATTAATCAAGATTATGAATTTCAGTGGCCCGCTCTTCATGAAGAAGAGGATGATGGCAAAGGCTTCTGTTACGGCATGCGTAATCAAGCGGGCATCTTAGCCAATGGTACCGTAATTCCATGCTGTTTAGATGGGGAGGGTATCATCAATCTCGGCAATATTAATGAAAATTCTTTTTCGGAGATTATTGAAATGGATCGAGCAAAGAATCTCGTTGATGGCTTTTCGCGAAGAGAGGCTGTCGAGGAATTATGTAGGAAATGTGGGTATCGTAAACGGTTTGGGAAATAAAAAGGGAATCTAGGTTAGCCTAGATTCCCTTTTTTACCATTCCTTAGGCTCATAATTCAACTCTCTAAACAATTGATTCTTCTCCTTCTTAGACAAATCGCGCCATTGTCCAGGCGGGAGGGAACCTAAGTTGATATTCATGATGCGAATCCTTTGTAAACGTAATACGTCGTAGCCGAATTCAGCACACATGCGGCGAATTTGGCGGTTGAGACCTTGTGTTAAAGTGATTTGAAAATCAAATTTGGATAAGGGGACGATTTTACAAGGTAGGGTAGTGGTCCCTAAGATTTTCACACCTTCTGACATCTGCTTCACGAATTCAGGCGTGATCGGTTTGTCGACAGAAACGATATATTCTTTTTCATGCTGGTTTTCCGCACGTAAGATCTCATTCACGATATCACCGTCATTGGTCATTAAGATTAAGCCCTCTGAGTCTTTATCTAAACGGCCGATATTAAATATGCGTAATGGGTGATTCACGAGGTCGACGATATTCCCTTTGACACCCTTTTCGGTTGTGCTCGTAATCCCTACAGGTTTATTGAGCGCAATATAAACATTATTTCTGGCTACACGGATTTGATTACCGTCTACACGAACGTCATCGCCGGGTTCGACTTGAGTACCAATCGCAGCACGTTTCCCATTAATGGTGACTCTCCCGTCAGCAATTAATTTATCCGCTCCTCTTCTAGAAGCCTTTCCTGATTCACTAATATATTTATTAAGGCGCATATTGCCACATCCTTTTTAAATGATTCGTTAAGTACTAACTATACTTATTTTAAGGAATAATCACAAACGTTTCTGCTATTTTTTTTATTAAATGCTTCGTTTTTCTTATCGTTCTACATAAGGTGTTTACTGAATTTGATACTAACATAAACGCAAAAGAGAAGTATGATAGATTAAGAGTGTCACAAAACAAGGAAACTAAAGGACCCAATTTGTTTATGTAAGAAAGGTGGGTTGTTTTGCTAAAAATACTACGTTATGTCTTATCTGTAGTTACTCTCTTATTTGCTACATATGGAGTAGTGACCGAAGATTTTACGTTTGTGGGTATCATGATTTTATTCTTAAGTCTTACTATGTTGGCTTTGGGTATCGAAGCATTTAAGGAGGAACAGAAGGGAATGGGCGTATTTCTCATTGTTGTATTTTTATTTTCCTTTTATGTATCCATTGAAAGACTCTTATGAAGTTAGAGCCTATAAAATATTTTTTTCCATTTCCCAACCATTTTAAGCTTATAATGGAAAGAAAAAGGTTGGAGATGATGGTTATGTCGAACACGGTTTCCCTTAGAAAAGGAGCAAATATCCAACTTCCAAAAGAGGGATTAGTTACAATTGAAGTTAAATGGCAAGGAGAGGTTGAATTAGACATTAGCGCTTTCCTAGTTACAGGGGACGGTCATGTACCTTCGGATGATTACATGGTTTTTTATAACCAAAAGAAAGATCCGGAAGAGAGTGTCTTTCTGCAACAAAATAAAGAGAAGCTAGTTGTGTTTACCATAAATTTAGACAAACTATCTTCAGTAATTCAAAGCTGTTCGTTTACCGCTACGCTTGATGGGCAGGAATCATTTCGTACGGTTCAAGGACTAGCCATTACTGTTAATAGTCCTCAAGGAATGGTTCATTATGAGGTAGATGATGCGACAGAAGAGCGGGCGCTAGTACTTGCGGAGGTCTATCGCTATCAGTCTTACTTTAAATTCCGCGCAATAGGAAGAGGGTTTAATGGTGGGTTAAAGCCTTTAGCTGAATCGTTTGGTGTAAAGGTAGCGGAAGAAGAGGCGCCTTCTGTTCCGGAACAAAAGCCCACACCATCAAATGCACCCATTCATCTATCCAAAATTGATTTGTTAAAGAAGAAAGTAACCATTTCTTTAGAAAAGAAGAAAATACAGCAAGTTAGGGCACGGGTAGCGGTTGTATTTGATGCTTCTGGGTCGATGTCACTTTTATATGAAAAAGGCGTGGTACAGCGCGCATTCGAACGTGTTTTAGCAGTTGCTGCATGTATGGACGATGATGGTGAATTAGATGTGTGGTTTTTCGGTTCTAAGTCTATGCGGGCAAACAGCGTAACAGAAAAGGATTATGAGAGTTATATTGAGAGAACTTATCCTCGTCCCAAAATATTTAGTGGGCTAGGAGTAGGAAATAACGAGCCTGTTGTGATGAAAGATGTCATTAAGAAATATGTAAAGGAAGACCCCCGCAGTGATTTACCTACATACATTATCTTTTTTAGTGATGGCGGCATTTATTTGGATCATAAGATATCAAAAATCCTTATTGATTGTTCCAAGGAAAACTTATTTTGGCAATTCGTCGGCATTGGCAATGCCAATTATGGTGTACTACAAAAGCTGGATCAATTACCTGGAAGAGTCATTGATAATGCCGGTTTCTTCGCATTGGATGATTTAGATAAAATTACAGATGATGAATTATATAATCGGTTATTAGATGAGTTCCCATCATGGCTGACATCAGCTAAACAACATGGCATGATTCAATAAAGTGATCGCGTTTTGAGGGTTGGATTATGTGTATGAACAGACCGTTTTTCTTTTTCGTATTTGGATACTGTATAATAGAAGTTTATGAACGAGAATAATAAGAAAAAAATGAGGTTTTTCACATGACCAAAAAGAGTTTTTCAGATTATCCATTAAGCAATGAGATGATAAAAGCGTTGGATAGTTTAGATTATCATACACCAACAGAAGTACAAGCAAAGGTGATACCGTTAATACTTGAGAAGATTGACCTTGTGGTGAAATCACAAACAGGGAGCGGGAAAACGGCTTCTTACGCTATTCCGATTTGTGAGTTAGTCGATTGGCAGGAAAATAAGCCGCAGGCGATTGTCTTGACACCAACAAGGGAACTGGCGGTACAGGTGAAAGAAGATATCATCAATGTTGGCCGTTTTAAACGGATTAAGGCAGCAGCAGTCGTTGGTAAACAACCGTTTCATATCCAAAAGAATGAGTTAAAGCAGAAAGTGCATGTTGTCGTTGGTACGCCTGGGCGTGTGCTTGATCATATTGAAAAGGGTACGCTCGCGCTCGATGAAGTGAAATATTTAGTCATTGATGAAGCCGACGAAATGCTTAATATGGGCTTTATCGAACAAGTTGAAGCGATTATTGACGAGATGCCGAAACAGCGGAATACGTATCTGTTCTCAGCTACGCTACCTGACCGCGTAAGAACGTTATCACTTGATTATATGAAAACCCCTATAGATATTGAGGTCAAAGCTAGCGGGCTGACCACAAAGCAAATTGAACATAGTCTTTATACGGTATCAGAAAACGAGAAGTTGTCATTGTTAACGGATGTGACAACTATTGAAAATCCAGATAGTGCGATTATTTTCTGTCGAACGAAGGAGCGCGTTGATACACTTTGTGACGAGTTAACCGATAAAGGGTACGATTGTGATATGATTCATGGAGGTATGGAACAATACGATCGTTTAGAAGTAATGGAAGACTTCCGCAGAGGCGAATTTCGTTACTTAGTTGCAACGGATGTCGCGGCAAGAGGAATTGATATTGATCAAATCACGCACGTTTTTAATTATGATATTCCGTTAGAGAAGGAAAGCTATGTGCACCGGACAGGAAGAACAGGGAGAGCAGGACATCACGGTAAGGCGATTACCTTTGTGACACCGCGTGAAGATAAATTTCTTAAAGAAATAGAAGCATATATTGGCTTCCAAATCCCAGCATCTGAAGCGCCTTCGAAAGCAGCAGTGTCAGCGGCGAGGCCGGCATTTTTAGAAAAGCTGAACAGCGAACCACCATTAAAAGAGGCGAAAAGCGAAAAGTTAAATAAACAGATCATGAAACTCTATTTCAATGGCGGTAAGAAAAAGAAACTTAGAGCAGTCGACTTCGTTGGAACCATCGCTAAAATAGACGGTGTCACCGCCGATGACATAGGGATTATTACTATCCAAGATACGGCATCCTATGTAGAAATTCTAAATGATAAAGGTCCGCTTGTGTTGGAAACAATGAAGCATACAACTGTCAAAGGAAAGCAATTGAAAGTCCATGTGGCGAGGAAATGAAGATAGAGAGGGGAAGAATCAGTCGGATTCTTCCCCTCTCTTTAGAATACACCCCATATGTATATAATTAAGTGATTTATTTCTGAAACAGTATTAGGGTGGGGTCTTTATTATCCATTTCTTCTCTCTCACACAATCTGTTATGATAGAGGTAAGAAGGTTTACGATGGAGGAGTTTGGATCATGCCTCGTTTTAATGATGCGCAGTTAGAGTCGATACGGGAAGAACGTAAAGAGCAAATTATGAAAGCCGCTATGAAGGTATTTGCGGAGAATGGAATTAAGTTGACGAAAATTAGCATGATTGCCAAAGAGGCAGGAATTAGCCATGGTCTTGTTTATCATTATTTCCAATCAAAAGAAGAGGTACTATTTGAGAGTTTAGAATGGTCAGTTGCATTAGGAGAGTCTCAAGCATTCTTAGAAAAACTGAAACAAGAAGAACGAACGCCCGTTCAAAAGATACATAAATTTACTACCTTTGCACTGACTTCAGGATCAAATCATGTTTTTCGTGTGATTCAACATTTAGAACATAGTGAAAATGTACCTCAGCATATCCTTGCTGTATATAAAAATATTGGGCAAATGTATATTGAATTCTTTCTCCCTATCTTTATCGAGGGACAGCAATTAGGAGAAATCATGGCAGGGGACCCTGAAGAATTAGTTGGATTATTCTTAACGGTCATCTCAGGTATTATGGCAGATGACCCTGATTGGTGGAAGGATAACATTGATGAGAAAGTATCTATTCTATTGCGTATGATTACCTCAAGATAAGCAAATAAAAAAGCGTAAGGCATTACAGAGAGAAAAAATCCTGAAATTCAGGATTTTTATTTTTTTTGACATGTATTTTGAGAAATGGTTATAAAAATAAAAGGGGGAATGAATTTATCAAAGGAATAGGGAATAAATTGACAAAATGATTAGGCATCTAGTATTATTGACTGAATGAATCAATCAATAATTAAATTTAACATATAAACTATTCCTTGAATAAATTGCCCAAATTATTTTTTTAATTAAATATTGACTGATTAAGTCAATCATTAGGAGGTATTGTATGAACGAGACAGTTATTTATGTTCGAAATCTAAAAAAAGCCTATCGTAATCAGCAAGTACTAGATGGTTTGAGTTTTGATGTAAGGCGTGGTTCTATTTTTGCGTTATTAGGTGAAAATGGGGCTGGTAAAACAACGACGGTTCGCATTTTATCAACATTAATTCAAGCAGATGACGGGGTAGCAATGATTGCTGGTTATGATACGAAAACCGAAGCTAATCATGTGAGACGGAAGATAAGTTTAACTGGACAGTATGCAGCGGTAGACGAGTTATTAACAGGTGAAGAGAACTTAGCGATGATGGGCAGGCTCAATCACCTAGATAAAGAACTTATAGCGAAAAGGACAGAAGAACTGCTGGAGACCTTTGAGCTCACGAAAGCAGCTCGTAAGAAAGTAAAAACTTACTCTGGAGGGATGCGGCGTAGACTTGATATTGCTATCAGTCTGCTTGCTGCACCAGAAGTGATATTTTTGGATGAACCGACAACTGGTTTGGACCCACGTAGCCGACGAAAGATGTGGGATATGATTAAATTACTTGCCAATCAAGGCGTGACAATTTTTCTAACGACACAATATTTAGAAGAGGCTGATCAGCTGGCAGATAAGATTGCTATTATTGCTGAAGGGAAAATCATCAAAGAAGGAACGGCCGAAGAACTAAAGGAAGTCATTGGAGAGGAGACATTAGAGTTAACCTTTGCCGATACAAGTGGGTACCATGAAGCACAGAATTATATGTCAGGTGAAGTAGATGAGGAAGCGAGAAAGATTTCGATACCTATACGCTCAGTGAGACAACTAAGAGAGTTGCTGAATGATCTATATGTAAAAGGAATTGAACCAGACGCGATTGTTATACGACAGCCTACACTGGATGATGTTTTTATTAAAATGACGGAGCATAATAAAGTGGAGGTGTTAGTAAATGGGTGATGCAAAGTGGATATGGGCATTAAGAGACGGTTTAACGATGTCAAAGCGAAGTCTTATGCATATTTTTCGTGACGTGGAATCATTATTAATGGCAATTGCCTTACCGGTTTCCATCATGTTGCTATTTGTCTATGTCTTTGGTGGGGCAATCCAAACAGGGACTGATTATGTAAATTACGTTGTTCCAGGGGTTATAATTACTTGTGCAGGGTTTGGCAGTTCTTTAATATCCGTTAGCGTGACAAAGGATATGAGTGGAGGCTTATTCGAGCGATTTCGCAGTATGCCCCTTCAACCTTCTTCTTTATTAGTAGGCCATGTTGTTGGAGGATATCTTCGTAATATGATTGCTACATTAGCAGTTTTTATCGTAGCTCTTCTGATTGGTTTTCGTCCAGAGGCTGGGTTGTTAGAGTGGCTTGGCGTTTTAGGGATATTAACGCTCTACATGATTTCGATTAACTGGTTATTTGTCGTCTTAGGTTTACTAACGAAAAATGTTGAAACAGCTGGTGCATTCACTTTCCCAATGTTATTCCTACCCTATTTAAGTAGTGCCTTTGTCCCGACAAATACAATGCCTGCATGGCTAGATGCCTTTTCCAAACATCAACCAATGACTCCATTAATTGAGGCACTAAGAGGGCTGTTAATTGGTACACCAATTGATTATAATCTTTGGTTAACGATTCTTTGGTTTAGTGGATTGTTAGTGCTCTCCTATATAGCAGCAACTCTTTTATTTCGGAGACGGAAAAATGAGTAGAGTAAGTCTCGGTGGTTTGACGAAGCGCCTTCTTAACAATGCCTATGATATTGATGATGTAAATCTACAAGTTCAATTTTAATAGATTAGGAGGGGGGAAAGCCCTCTCCTCTTTTCATACCCTTCTCCCAGGATAAAACCGCGCCTCCTCCACCATTTTATTCTCCTTCGCCGTCACCTCAGATGGTGTCAATTTAAAAACCATCGTATAACTCCCTAAAGAAGATTGGTATTTTTCCACATGAGTTTGAGCCAGTTTTTTATCGTAGTATCCGGGGACGTATTTATCGAGCATGCCTTGCATAGCGGCGGTGGCTTCTGTTATGTCGGTTACGGCTTGGAGTTGCCCGAAAAGCATAACGCTCATATAGGCAGTGTCCGTTTTCGCCGGAATCGGGCTAACCATTGTACCGTAATCTTCTGCGATGGTGAAACAGCAATGAGGGTTCTCGCGGATTATTTCAATTTTTCTGCCGGCAGCAGCACCGTGAAAATAGAGCGATCCGTTCATCCAGGTATAGTTTAACGGAACGACGTAAGGATGATCACCATCAGTTAATCCCAGATAGCCTGTACGTGTATTACTTATTAGTTGTTCAATTAGGGCCTGATCTGTGCACGCTAATTTTTGATTGCGAATTTCATATAACATTTCCATCCCATCCTTCTTTGTAAATGTTAAAATAATCGTAAGAAAAATCTGTATTTAAGAAAAGTGCCAGAAAGGGAAAGTTTCTTGGGGACAGTTGGGGGTTATGTGGGATGGAAATCACACCATTTATTCACAGGGGAAAAACGATACCACTTTATAGTCAGCTTTATCATTGGATGAAGACAGAAATTGAAGAGGGACGGCTATTGCCGGGAACAAAGGTGCCATCGATTAGGCAACTGACCCATCACTTGCAGATTAGTAGAAATACTGTGGACGCAGCGTATCAGCAGTTACAAGCAGAAGGATATCTTGAGAGTATACCTCGCAGTGGGATTTGGGTGGCAGAAATAGAGGAACGACTCTCGCAATCTTCAGAAGAGGTATCACCAGCAATAATTGAAAGGAAGTCATCATCTAAGACGATGATTGACTTTGAATATGGAAACATCGATGTAGAAAAATTCCCTTTTAAAAGTTGGAAAAAATCTCTCTCTCATGCCATCGAAGAGGAAGGACAGACGTTATCTCAGTATAGCGATAAGCAAGGAGAATGGTTATTACGGCAAGAGATTGCCACCTATTTATTGCAATCAAGAGGAGTTCATACGAGACCAGAGCAGATTTTGATTACGAGTGGCACACAATCAGCAGTAGAGATTATTTGCCGACTTTTGAAACTGCAGGGAAAAGAGGTGGCGATAGAAGAGCCGGGCTATAGTGGGGTGCGTACCGTCTTTGTTGATCAAGGCTGTGAGATGGTCCCTGTGCCGCTCGAGAAAGATGGTTTATCTATCTATCATCTACAGAAAAGTAAGGCAAAAGCCGTTTATGTGACCCCTTCTCACCAATTTCCGTTTGGGATGATTCTTCCAGTCGGTAAAAGAACGCAAATGCTTAACTGGGCTTATCAATCAGCTGGTTATATTATCGAGGATGATTATGACGGGGAGTTTCGTTATCAAGGTCAGCCTATCCCCTCGCTCAAATCGCTAGATGAAGAAGAAAAAGTCATCTACTTAGGAACTTTTTCAAAATCATTTCTCCCTTCCATGCGCATGAGCTTTATCGTTTTTCCACCTTCATTAATGAAGCAGTACGGACAGATGTTTCCTGATTATAATCAGCCAGTTTCACCAATGATACAAGTAGCTATGGCTAAGTTTATGCATGCAGGTGATTTTGAACGGCATATTCGGAGAATGAGAAAAACATATCAGAGAAAACATCAAACACTATTAAATAGTATTGAGCAACATTTAGGCAATAAAGTAAAAATTATTGGGGAAAAATCGGGCTTACATATCCTCCTAGAATTACAAGGGCATGCAGCACCACAAGTGATTGAAAAAGGGTTAAAAAAAGGTGTAAAAGTTTACACCCCTTCACGTTTTTGGCTATATCCAATTAGCGACAGCCAAAGGTATATCATGCTTGGGTTTGGTGGACTATCCATTGAGGAAATTGAAGAGGGAATTGCGCTTTTAGCTAGTTGCATATAAACGAAAGTGATCCCACTTTAAAAGTGGGATCACCATTCCTATTATTTTTTAACAACAGGAATCCACATTTCACCGTATACTGTACCGTTGTCCTCACTCATTTCCACTGTTGTGTTTGGTCCGCCAACATAGGCATAGTCAGTCATTTCTACTAATGCTTGACCAAAGGCCACAGCTGTTAGTTGATTACTTAATTCTTGAGCGGAGTCAGCTTTCCCTTCGACAACGAGGTAGGGTCCTTTAGGAAATTGGATAATTCTCGTTGCATCAGGTAATGTCTTTTCAGTCATCACGCCTGCATAATGCATCATTTTGTTATTGACCGCTTCGTTGACTGCGAAAATATAATTATTGTCTGCCACGGATTGAAGCTGCTCAAGTGTGCCATCCTTTTTCACAGTTTCCCAGAAATCGCTTTTCTGTTGATTGATGCTTTCTTGGTCTCTATAGTCCGCTACAATTTCAATTCCAAAGCCTAATACGACGAAACCTTCTTTTTCTTGTAATGAATAATTAGCCATTTTTATCGTCCTTCTTTCTTGAAATTTGACCAAATGATTGGTGTTTTCATTTGATGAGTTTATAATAACTTTAAATCATGTCAAAAAATGATACTGTTTAGGAGACTGAGATGAAAAAGGTTGAAAGAATTAATGTCATGATGCGATACATTAATAATCGTGCCCATTTTACGATTTCAGAAATCATGCAGGAATTTCAAATCTCTCGGTCAACAGCGATACGAGATATACGCGAGATCGAAAGTATGGGTGTCCCTCTTGTTGCGGAAGTGGGAAGAGACGGTGGTTATGCTGTCATGAAAAACGCTGTACTTCCCTCTGTTCGCTTCACTGATAACGAGTTAAAAGCACTATTTATAGCCTTTATGGCAACGAGAAACTTGCAATTACCTTATTTAAAGAGTCGCCAATCGTTAGCTGAAAAATTACTCGGTCTGATTTCAGAAGCCCAACAAGATGATCTCGTGCTTTTAAATAAGATTCTCTTATTTGAAGGAACGAACCCTTATAATCCTGAACTCTTAGAACTATCCGATTTACCTCACCCGATGTTAGAAAAACTGATTCAATTGATACTAACAGACCGTTATATGACCCTTTCTATTAACGATGTGGACTATCCTATTTATCTTATGCACCTTTACCGTGAGAAAAACATCTGGTGGGTGGAAGGCTTTGATATAAGCGAAGAAAAGAAAAGGCTGATAGCAGTCGATCATTTGACCGAAGTGAACGTCTTTCATACGAAAAAAAGATTAAGCAGAAACAGCATGCTAAAAAAGATGGCTGAACATCATGTGAAAGACAATATCGTCATGAAACTTGGACCAAAAGCCATTGCTCAATATAAAAAGTATCATCCTTTCAATGTGGCCCTTACCTATACAGACCCCTATCAAACAACAGCTATAGCAAAAATATATGTCACCATGGAGAAACGAGATCAACTAGAGGAAATAGCCAGTTGGTTGCTCTTTCTTGGTGAGGATGTAGAATTGGTGGAGGTGCCGAGAGAGGTTTATACAGCTTTAGAAGAGAGGCTCTATAAATTTCAGAAGAGAAAGAAAAGCCAATAAAAACGCCAACCCAGCAATAAGCTAGATTGGCGTTGCGTTATGCGTATGATGTTTTTCGCCAAAAAGCCCCTTTGTCACAAGAGCTAATCGGTGGGAAAACTTCTTCGGTTTCTAGTTGGATTTTCTTTTCCTCGCCGGTTGGACTAGGTGTACGCGTCCCATCTGTATAACCATCCCATTCGTAGTAAGCATGAGCAGTGGAACGTTGACCTGTTTTAAATCTCTCTCCAATTGCCATAAATCTTACCTCCTTTAGGGGTGTTTGTCTCTATTTACCCGCGTTTATACAGGCTAAACCAGAAGCAAGTCCAACTTTATTTTGAGGTCTTTTTTCGGAAACCCTCAAAAAGAAAAAGCCAGTAAGCGCAAGGCTTCTGACACAGTATGATTTTTAACCATTTCGATGGAAGTATTACTTGTTCAAGGTCCTCATCCATTTTGCTTAACGTATCTTTTCCGCGTTTTGTTGGTAGAACCCCGTAATGAAAAAACATGTAATCCATGCAGTGGTTGTAACGATTATAGCTAGAAATAACCCCATAGCCTGCATGAAAATATCCTCTCCTTGATAGGATGGCTCAAGAGTGATGTAAAAAAAAGTAAATAAAACGGTTAATCCCATGTAAAAACTACTTCCAATAGTAGCTAACTTTAATCTATCCCCTTTTGAGCCATGCCAGGCTTTATTTACTGATGCCCATAAATAGATGCTTGTGCATACAGCTAAAACCATAAAAATTAAGTGAACATAGGGAATGACAAAATAGCCCACAATATAAAGAGCCAGAATGGTAGCAGAAAATAGGACTGTATTCATGAAGAATAGGAGAATCCCAGCTCCCCAATATGATTGGAACCATGGCGTCTTTTTTAAAAGGTGCACGAATGGATTCCCCTTGCCAAGTTGAGAGAGGATGGGGTTTTTAAAGAATATAATAACTAACATGATGAGTGAACCAACAAATAATATTAAAGACATTATAACCCTCCATAATAAAATTATTTCATATATAGGATACAATGTAATTTATTGAAAAACAATAAAAATTTATCGATATACTCAAGTTCCTCGTATGGTAAATTTGACTGAGGAAGAGGAGATGTGAATGATGAAACTCATAGGTAGTCATATTTATTTAGCAAGTCCCCAATTGAAAGAATTTCCTTATGTTTGGAATATGCTTAATGATAAGGATGCACGAAAGTATACGGGAGGCATTCCTCAAATAAGTTATGCGGAAAGAGAGTTATTATATGCTGAGCAATGTCAGACCTTTGGTGAAAACGGAAATTGGGAGTTTTCTATTTATTCTAAGGAAAACAATGATTATATGGGCTATGCAGGTTTTACTTTTGACGATGTCAATAAAAGATACTACCTCATGTATGGATTAGACAGGCAATATTGGGGAAAAGGTTATGCGACAGACGCAATCACCTTACTTCTAGCATTTGCAAATAAAAAATTAAATATTTCTACTATTTATGCGAGTGTTCATCCTGAGAACGCTTCGTCTATCCATTTGTTAAAGAAATTTTCATTTGCAAAAAGGGATAACGAAGATCTTTATATTCTGAGTAGTTAAAGTTACAGGAAATAAAAGAGGTTAGCTGTTTTTTATTTTCATAAAAGAAGAGATATAATAAAACAAATATGATACAAAAGGAGAGGCGATAAGAATGCCAGAAAGACATGTGTCAGGCTGGAATTTGCAAAATAGTTATAAGAAGCTGTCTCCCGGTCTTTTTACAGAAACAAAACCACAGCGAGCAAGTGGTCCAGAGATGGTGCAATGGAATAAAGAAGTAGCTGAAAGTTTAGGGATTAATAAAGAGTGGTTACAGAGTGAAGAGGGCATTAAGGTGTTAGCCGGAAACCAATTGCCAGAGGGCAGTGAGCCGATTGCACAAAGCTATGCAGGACATCAGTTTGGTCATTTTAATCGGCTAGGTGATGGGCGCGCCATACTTTTAGGGGAACAGTTGGCGGTAAACGGTGATCGCGTTGATATTCAGTTGAAAGGTGCCGGCAGAACACCGTATTCTCGAGGTGGGGATGGGCGTGCGGCGCTTGGACCGATGTTGAGGGAGTATCTCATCAGTGAAGCGATGCATGGTTTGGGCATTCCAACAACGAGGAGCTTAGCTGTAGTCGAAACGGGTGATGATATTGCACGCGAAACTTTATTACCAGGGGCCATTTTGACACGAGTGGCGGCGAGTCACATTCGTGTAGGCACTTTTCAATTTGCAGCTACCTTCACGAAACCGGAAGAATTGCAGGCGTTAGCTGATTATACCATTGAGCGTCATTATCCTGAGCTTTTAAAAGAAGACCATCCATACGTGGCCTTGTTGCGCAAAGTGATCGAAGTTCAGGCAGGGTTGATTGCTAAATGGCAAGCGGTCGGTTTTATTCACGGTGTCATGAACACGGATAATATGACGATCTCTGGGGAAACGATTGATTATGGACCATGTGCCTTTATGGATACGTATGACCCAGCAACGGTATTCAGCTCCATTGATGTTCAAGGTCGTTATGCATATGGGAACCAACCATATATGGCTGGTTGGAACTTGGCGCGCTTCGCAGAGTCACTGATTCCCTTATTACATGATGAAACCGAGGAAGCGGTGAAAATTGCGCAAGAGAAAATCGGCGAATACAATCGTATCTATATTCATAAGTGGACCGGAGAAATGAGGGCCAAACTCGGTCTGTTTACAGCAGAAGAATCAGATAAGGCTCTTATTCATGATTTACTCGAAATCATGAAGGAGCAAGGCACGGATTATACGAACACATTCATCGCCCTGACCGATCGAACATTAGATCAGCCAGCGTTCAAAGAGTGGATAGTTCGTTGGCAAGAGCGGTTAAAGAGACAGGAAGCTTCAGAAGCGGAAGTGGAACAGTTAATGAAAAATCATAACCCAGCTGTTATTCCACGAAATTATTATGTTGAAAAAGCATTAACTGCAGCGGTGAACAAAGGGGATTATCATTTATTTGAGGAGCTATTAGCGGTGCTCGCTCATCCATATGCGCATACGGCAGAGCAGGAGAAGTATAAAGAGGTGCCGGTACAGGATGATAATTATCAAACATATTGCGGGACGTAAAAGAAGCGGGGGCGTGACCCTTGCTTTTTTTTTTACGCATGTTTATGGGGATTTTTGTGGCGATTGCAAAATTGATCGGATACGGCGAGAAACCGAACGGGTCAAAAACCTGTAGAAGTAGGGAAAACTGGTTGGATTAAGCAGGAAACGCGTCAAAAAACGAAGTCAGTAGGAAAAATTGAATGGCTTAAGCAGGAAACGCGTCAAAAACCCGTAGCAGAAGAAAAACCTGATAGGATTAGGCAGGAAACGCGTCAAAAAACGGTGTCAGTAGAAAAAATTGATTGGATTAAGCAAGAAACGCATCAAAAAACGGAGTCAGTAGAAAAACCTGATAGGATTAGGCAGGAAACGCGTCAAAAAACGGAAGCAGTAGGAAAACCTGATAGGATTAAGCAGGAAACGCGTCAAAAAACGGAGACAGTAGGAAAACCTGATAGGATTAAGCAGTAAACGCGTCAAAAAACGGAGACAGTAGGAAAACCTGATTGGATTAAGCAAGAAACGCGTCAAAAAACGGAGACAGTAGGAAAACCTGATAGGATTAAGCAAGAAACGCGTCAAAAAACGGAGTCAGTAGAAAAAACAGATAGGATTAAGCAAGAAACGAGTCAAAAATCGGAGTCAGTAGAAAAAACAGATAGGATTAAGCAAAAAACGAGTCAAAAACCCGCGTCAGTAGCAAAAATTGCTTGAATCAGCAGTGAAACAGAAGTAACAGCCATAGGCAATTGCAGTCAACCACCTACCACAAAAAAACACACGAACCTACAGCCCGTGTGTTTGCTAACCTAGTTCTTCTCCATCACCGCAAAATAATTCCCTTCGTTATCGGCAAAGTTGAATACTTTACCAAAAGGCATTTCAACGAGCTCGCCTACTGTGACTTCTTTATTCTTGTATGTTTGGTAGAGCTTTTCAATGTCAGTTGTATAAAACATTAGAGATGGTGTCCCAAGGTTTAATTCAGGGCTCATCTTTGCCACGGTTTGTTTATCTTGAAGGACAATGGTTGTTTCTGTTTGTTCGGACGAAGCAACCTCATACCATTTAAAATCCCCTTCGTCATTTTCCGCGATCAGTTTGAAGCCGATTTTTTCTATCCAAAATTGCAAGCTTGTTTGTTGGTCGTTGACGTATAACATGATTTGTCCTAGTGATAGGGTCAAAATAATTGCCTCCTTTATCTTGTCGCTTGACTATCCATATATATGACTTCCCACGTATGTCCATCAAGATCTTGAAAGCCCATTTGATACATAAATCCAAAGTCTTTTGCTTCAGATGCCAATCTACCACCAGCATCTAGCGCTTTTTTAATGATTTCATTGACTTGGTTTCTACTTTCAGCAGCAAAGGATGTAATGACCTCAATTTGGTCATTGGAATCAATGATGTTTTTGGCGGTAAAGTTTTTAAACTGTCCCTCTGTCATCAGCATGGAAAAAGTATGTTCATTGATGACCATACATGCGGCGTCATCGTTCGTGAAATCGTCGTTGAAAGTAAACCCAATTTGTTTAAAAAAGTCCATTGACTTCTTTAGGTCTTTCACAGGTAAATTAATAAATGTCATCTTAGGTTGAAAGGACATTTCTTGTCACCTTCTCTTTCATAGTTAATGGTAAGACTGATTTCACGTTAATTATAGAGACATGCTATGAGGTAGTCAATTTTAATTTAGAATATTCTGTAAAAAGAACATACTTCATTCCTTCTTATCATTCTTCATAACAGAGATACACCCCTTTTTATAATTCTAGGAGGGGTGTATTAACTCGTTACATTTGCTTTTTTAATGCAATAACAATCTTTGTACCTTGATGCTGTTCACTAGTCAGATAAACGGTGCCACCGTGGGCTGTAATGATATCTCTCGCAATCGCCATTCCAAGCCCAGTACCTTGTGCTTTTGTATTAGTGCCACGGTAGTATCGGTCAAAAATTTGCTCTAGGTCGTCGGGAGCGATGCCGTTTCCATTATCCTCAATGATTAGTTTTCCAGCTTCTAGACGAATATCTACCTCAACGTCTGATGCATTATGCAGAAGGGCATTGTGAATAAAATTCAATAGAGCTCGTTTCATTAAATGCTGGTCGATGGACCAAATGAGTGCCGGATCATCACTTTCAAAATTGATATGATAGCCGTCATAACGAGGATCATTCAGGATGTCTATAACCATTTCCCGCGTAAATCGTTCTGCCTTTATTTCTTGTATGTGCAAAGGTAATTCTTGGTTGCGTAATCGCAGTGTTAGGTTAAAGTCATCTAGTAGTTCTTTCATATAAAGAGATTGCCGCTCAATGACTTCTGCGTACTCCTGTCTCTCCGCGTGGGAAACTTGCTCCTCATTTAATAACTCGGCATAGCCGCGAATGGAGGCAAGCGGTGTTTTTAAATCATGGGAAACATTACTTATCCATTCGTTACGCATATTTTCGAGTTTTTTACGTTCTTCCTCATGCGCTTGAAGGGTAGTGGAAACCTCATTCAGATTGGCAAACACAGGTTTATAAATACCTGCTCGTTTCGTCTTTTGAACAGTGAAATTTCGTGCTTTAAGTTGAGAAATGCGTTCAATCATATAATGAACAGGCTTGGTCAGTATTGTGCTAAAGAGTAGCCCAACAATAGCTGCGATAATCAAATCAACAATCGTTATGGCAATGATTGCTTTGAAGACATACGTAATGACTGAAGTGGTATCCATCATAAAAGTAACGCGCTCCTCTTTACTTTGGGGGACACCAATGATGTAACTATATTCTTCGAATTCTCCGAGGAAATACGTATTAAAATGATCGTCCATATACTTATATTTATGTACAAGTTCTACAGGGCTATAATGATTTGCAACTCCATCAGGTGCAAATTTAGAGGAAATCACCTCTCCATTTTGATTTAAAATTTGCAGCCACGCACCGAATGATTCTAGCGCCTCTACTCCTTCAGCTGAAAGAGTTGGTTGTTTATCTTCTATTGTTAAATAGTTAGAAAAAGAACGGGTGAATCGTTCGGCTGAACCACTTTCTACTTGATCAATGCCTTGTTGTTGCTGATAAATAAGCAAACCAATTAAAACCATTGTATTAACAATGATGACGATGAAAACGATGCTTAAAATTGAGAATAAATACCTACCAGTTAATTTCCATTTCATTTGTCCTCACCTATTTTATATTCAGTCGATAACCGAGCCCTTTAACCGTCGTAATGAAGGTCGGTTTGGATGGGTTATCTTCTACTTTCTCACGTAATCTGCGAATATGAACCATTAATGTATTATCTGCTCCGTAGAAGTCTTCACCCCACACGGTTTGAAACAATGTTTCCTTACTAAGTATTCGATTTGGATTTCGGATAAAACAAGCCATTAACCCAACTTCCTTAGCAGTTAGTTCTATGCGTTGATCTTGCTTGTACACTTCTGTTTGTTCTTTATTTAAGGCAAAAGGACCGGCAGTCATCATCGTTGTTTCTATCTTTGCTTGTTCAGATATCTGTTGTGAATAGCTGCCCGCACGTCGAAGTTGCGCTTTCACACGATAAGCAACTTCTTTTGGGCTGAATGGTTTTGTAATATAGTCATCTCCGCCAATTGCCAATCCTAATATCTTATCGATTTCATCTGTTTTGGCGGATAGGAATAAAATTGGAATTCTCGAGACTTCACGGATTTTTTTACATAAATCGTAGCCCTCACCGTCAGGAAGCATCACATCGAGAATCGCTAAATGTGGGGAGAAAGCCTGGAATTGTTCCCAACCACTCTTAACTGTACCTGCTGTTTGTATGGATTGAAATCCTTCTTTTTTTAGAGAAGTTTGCATGAGCTGACATAAATCTTGTTCATCATCAACGATTAGAATACGAGGCTGTTCCACATTAATTCCTTCCTTTCATCTCTCTATTAGCCTTATCTTAACAGTGTTTAACGATTATTATATACAATTTAAGGATTTTGTAAGGTAGAAGTGAATTTAGTGTAAGGATGGGGAGGTAAAGTAGAGACATAAGAAAGAGGTGCTTAATATATGGAATCATTATTAGTTGTAAAAAAGGTAGAAAAAATATACGGAAAAGGTGCAAACACATTTCATGCGCTTCAGAATATATCATTTGACATTAGCCATGGGGATTTTGTAGGCGTTATGGGGCCATCAGGGGCTGGGAAGTCTACCTTACTAAATGTATTGGCAACAATTGACTCTCCGACAAATGGTGATATTTATATTGAAGAAGACAATATTGCCAAAATGAAAGAAGAGAAGTTAGCGGATTTTCGCCGCGATCATTTAGGTTTTATTTTTCAAGACTACAATCTACTCGATTCATTAACTGTTCGCGAAAATATTGTCTTGCCACTGGCGATTGCTAAAAAATCAGCAAAGGAAATGGCTGAAAAAGTAGAGACATTAGCGCATACATTCGGGATTGCTTCTTTATTGGATAAATATCCTTATCAAATATCTGGAGGTCAGAAACAAAGAACGGCAGCTTGTCGTGCATTGATTTCGAATCCTAAATTGATTTTTGCTGATGAACCGACTGGTGCTTTGGATTCAAAGTCAGCAACAGACTTACTAGAAAGCATGAGCCAATTAAATGAAAAGCATGAAACAACGATTATGATGGTTACGCATGATGCTTATGCTGCTAGTTTTTGCCGAAGAATTCTTTTTATTAAAGATGGCCAATTATCAAAGGAAATCTATCGTGGTTCACATACGAGAAAAGAGTTTTTCCAAATGATCTTAGCGGAATTGGCACAACTAGGCGGTGACGATAATGACGCTATTTGATTTAGCGATCAAAAATATTCGTCGAAATGTGAAGAGTTATGGGCTGTACATCGGCTCGATGATTTTCTCTATTATCATTTATTTTACTTTTGTCACGTTGAAATATAGTGAAGACATCACTGCCTTGGCAGCAGTCTCAAAGCAAGTCAGTAGTATTATGAGTGCATCTGCATTTGTCCTGATTATTTTTGTTGCTGTATTTATCCTTTATTCGAACTCTTTTTTTATGAAAAAAAGGAAGCTGGAAGTAGCGCTTTATTCCTTACTTGGGGTACGTAAACGCTCCATCGGTTTTATGCTTTTTTTCGAGAATATCGTTATTGGCGTAATTGCCTTAATTATTGGTGTTGGCTTGGGCTTCTTACTATCACAACTTCTCTTAATGGTTTTATTAAAATTAATGGGACTTGAAGTAATGAGCAGTCTAGCATTTTCACCAAGTGCAGTTGTTAATACAGTCATCGTCTTTATGATTCTGTTTTTATTTACGTCATTACAAGGGTATCGTGTAATTTATCGTTTTAAGTTAATTGATTTATTTCACGCAGAAAAGAAAGGCGAGGAATTGCCGAAAGCACGTCTTATTTCGGCTTTATTAGGTGTGGCATCATTAGCAGGTGCTTATTGGTTGGCGTTGCAAGATTTGATGACTTCAGAAGTATGGCGCTTACTTAGTGTAGCTATGCCATTAGTTATTATTGGATTAACGGTGTTAGGAACGTATCTTATTTTTAATAGTGTACTTGTTTATATTTTATCGAAATTAAAAAATCAAAAGAACTGGGCTTGGAAAGGCTTAAATCTATGGACAACGTCACAGCTATTGCACCGCATTCGTGGAAATGCACGAACACTAACAGTGATTGCAACTTTAAGTGCGACAACAATTACTGCTGGTGGTGCGGTATTTGGGCTTTATTATAATGCGGATAAAGAAATAGAGACCTATACGCCTATTACATTTATGTGGGAGGGCGAGCCACAGAAAATTACACAAGACATTGTTGTGTATGAAGAGGAAATCAAAAGTAAAACTGTCCGTATAGCTGAAGGTGGCATGGAAATTGACTACCAAGTAATGGATTATTCAACCTTCAAGCAATTGGCTACACGACAAGGGTGGGAGGACCTCCCTACCATTAATCAGGAAGAGGCATTCATCCTGGATACGTATTATGATGAGCGTTGGTCGACGAAAGTAGATGAGGTTAAGCTTAATAAGCAGACATTAAATGTGATCGCTTACGAGGATCGATCCGTTGTTAATACCTTCACAATGGGAGGTAAATTATTAGTTGTAACAGATGCTTTGTTTGAACAAATAGACAGCCCGCAGGTGACCTACCAAGCGGTTCAAGTGGAAGATTATAAAAAGCAGCAAGCACTATCAGATGATTTAGCTGCTTCTACAGAACAATTTTCAAGTGCAACACAACAATATAAAGATTCCATTGAAGCTTCAGGCTCTATGCTATTTGTTGGAAGCTTTCTTGGACTCGTATTCTTAGTCGCTACGGGTAGCATCATTTTCTTTAAGATGATGACTGAAGCAGAAGAAGATAAAGGGAAATATCAAGTGTTATACAAAATTGGTGTGTCACAAAAAGAAATGAAACGAACGATTAGACATCAGGTGGGAATGATCTTTACTGCGCCGTTACTACTTGGATTAATGCATGGAGCGATCGCCTTAGTTGCATTTTCTAATTTGCTAATGATGAATCTGCTTATACCAGTAGTAATATGGATGCTAGCATATACAATGATCTATTTCATCTATTATTTCTTAACGATAAGAAGCTTTCAAAAGACGATATTTTCAATGTTAGGGGAGAGATAAATGAAGAAGACAACTGGGGTTATTGGAGGAATTGTCATCGTTTTTATTGTGGCAGTTATTCTATTAATAAATATAGATTTTAATCGTTTAGGCAAAGAGAATGCGTATGTTCAATTAAATGAAGAGCCGAGAGTAGAAGAAGAAACATTAGAATCAGGAGAAGTGATGAAAAGGTATTGGTATGAGCTGCCAGCTTATAATAAAGAAGGCAAAGCAATCGCAGTAGAATTCTCTGCTTCTAGAGCTTTGCGTGAGGATGCCTACTTAATGCTTTACCTTGATGATAGTAATGAAGTCACGTCTTACGATGAAGTAAAAGAAAGTGATATTCCTTCAGAAGTAATAGAAAAAATAAAATCGTAAAGATAGGTCCCTGAAATTTTTATTCGGGGGCTTTTAAGTATTTTGGAATAATAAATAATTAGAATGGTAAAGTTGAATAAAACAGCAAAATATCCGTTAAAAGCAAATAAAAGAATACCCACTAAGAAAAAATGCGCGGAACTTTCCAACTTTTATCTGTTTTCCATTATTTTTTTCAGTCAAATATCAAAAAATTTTATATAATATAAATAGGATTTATACTATTATAGAGGGAGAAGAATTTCTTCTATGATGGATAATTGCCAATTTTATAGTATAATTAGTATTGAGAAATATATATTTTGCAAAGATTGATGATATTTAATTTAGCGCATTTTAAAGAGAAGGTGCCTGCACAATGTAAACGTTTGCCTACATCGACCAACAACTGGAAGGGTAGAGAAGCGTTTTTGGTGTAGGTTAGACTATTGTCTTATTTTCTCTGCAAATTTCACGGTATAAGGATGGTAAAAAATGAGCAACGGGGAAACCAAAGAAGTGATTTTAATTGGTGCTGGGATTATGAGCGCGACTTTAGGTTCGCTCTTAAAAGAATTAGTTCCAGACTGGAAAATCAAAGTGTTTGAGAAATTGGATAAAACAGGGGAAGAAAGTTCAAATGAGTGGAACAATGCAGGTACAGGTCATGCTGCATTATGTGAGCTTAACTATACGAAAGAAAATCCAGATGGTTCTGTTGATATTAAGAAAGCCATCAATATTAACGAGCAGTTCCAAGTTTCTAAACAATTTTGGGCTTATCTAGTTGATAGTCAATTAATTAGAAGACCACAAGAGTTCATTATGCCTTTGCCACATATGAGTTTAGTGCAAGGACAAAAAAATGTAGAGTTTTTGAAAAGACGTCATGAAGCAATGTCTAGCAATCCACTATTTGCTAGTATGGAGTATGCGACAGATCATGAAACATTAAAAAAATGGATTCCATTAATTATGGAAAACCGTGCAACTACTGATGCGATTGCCGCAACAAAAATCGATTCAGGGACAGATGTAAACTTCGGTGCTCTTACACGTTTATTATTCCAACAACTAGAGTCTCAAGGTGTGGAAATGCACTATCAGCATAGTGTAGATGATTTAAAACGCACAAGAGATGGCGGCTGGGAAGTGAAAGTACGTGACCATGCAGGTGGAAACCTGGAAAACCATAAAGCAGACTTTGTCTTTATCGGTTGTGGAGGCGGTAGCTTACACTTACTACAAAAGTCAGGTATTCCTGAAGGGAAAGGCATTGGCGGGTTCCCTGTAAGTGGAATATTTATGTCTTGTACAAACCAAGAGATCGTGGAACAGCATCATGCGAAAGTTTATGGTAAAGCGCCTGTGGGTGCACCACCAATGTCTGTGCCGCATTTGGATACAAGATACATTAATAACAAAAAATCATTATTATTCGGTCCATTCGCCGGCTTCTCACCAAAGTTTTTAAAAAATGGATCCATGTTTGATTTAATCACTTCTGTTAAGCCAAGCAATGTGTTAACCATGTTATCAGCTGGTGTGAAGGAAATGGGCTTAACAAAATATCTAATTGAGCAAGTGCTACAGTCAAAAGAAAAGCGTATGGAGCAATTACGTGAATTCGTTCCAAATGCAAAAAGTGAAGACTGGGAATTAGTCATTGCTGGACAACGTGTGCAAGTGATTAAAGATACAGAAGAAGGCGGAAAAGGGACGCTCCAATTTGGTACTGAAGTGGTAACGGCAGGCGACGGTTCAATAGCTGCTTTATTAGGCGCATCACCAGGGGCATCAACAGCTGTTCCAGTAATGCTGGATATCATTGAGCGCTGCTTCCCAGAAAACATAAAAGAGTGGGAGCCAAAAATTAAAGAGATGGTACCATCTTACGGTCTTTCTTTATCAGAAAATCCGGAGTTACTCCAAAAAGTAAATCAAACGACTGACCGAGCGCTCGGTTTAGATCAAAATAAAGCGATTCATAATTAATATATATGAGAGAGAAACCTGAACATCACAGCTGAAGTGTGGAATGTTCAGGTTTTTTTGTGTTTATGAATGGTTATTGATTGGTGGGGAATATTGTAAGCCTGTCCGAACAGCCGAATGATAAATAGTTGAAAATCAGAGGAATTTTGGAAAATGATTGTGATTAGATACGAGTTCAGAGTAGCGTATTTATGATTGTGCATAGGCGAACTACCCGCATAATCTGACAGAATAAATGTAACTTTTGTGAAAATAGCCCTTTAGTCCCCTGGCGTTTTTCTATACAAACCCTTTTCCCTCTCCGGTTATTAATAAATCATTTATGAAATCCGTCCGTAATGTTGCTGTTCTAAACCCTATATTTCCCTTAGTGTGTAAGTATTATCTATTGTCAAATCCTAATATAATCTGATATGATTTATTCGTAAAGTATTTAGACGTCTAAATATATTATTTTAATAAAGGGGTCTTTCTCATGAAATTGAATGGTAAGGTTGCGATTATTACTGGGAGTGCTTCTGGAATCGGAAGAGGAATGGCGCTTGCGATGGCAAAAGAAGGCGCGCATGTTGCCATTGTTGATGTGAATGAAGAAAAAGGGAAAGAGACATTAGCAGAGATTCGTGTTCACACAGAAGGTATGCTGTTTATCAAAGATATCACAGTACAAGAAAACATTACGCAAATTGTTGAAGAAGTTGTTAGGAAGTTTGGTAAACTTGATATTCTCGTAAATAATGCACATGTATCTAAGCAGGTGCTCTTTAATGAAACAACTCAAGAACATTTTGACCTTTCTTTTAACACTGGTTTTTATCCAACGGTTCGCTTTATGCAAGCGGCGTATCCTGAGTTAAAGAAAAATAAAGGAAAAGTCATTAATTTTGCTTCAGGAGCGGGAATTGATGGACAAGTGACACAAACAGCTTATGCTGCTGCGAAAGAAGCGATACGTGCCATCACACGTGTAACAGCAAATGAATGGGGACCTGATCATATTAATATTAACTTGATTTCTCCAATTGCTTTAACACCAGGTGTTGAACAATGGAAGCAACATGCGCCAGAAGCATATGATGCGATGGTAAATAAGATTCCATTACGCCGTTTAGGTGATCCTGAAAATGATATCGGAAAAGTAGCTGTATTCTTAGCAAGTGAAGATTCAAACTACATTACTGGACAAACTATTCTTGTTGATGGTGGATCAATAAAATTACATTAATTCAAAAATCTCCTACCAAAATAAATGGCGGGGGATTTTTTTGTCTCTAATTCAGATTCCATCATTATAAGTAGACAGAATGTTTGTAAATGCCCGTCAAAATGACATTATAGAGGGATTGAGCTATAATATATCCGTTATTGATTACCTTTCATAAATGGAAAGGGGGTTTATTTCATTTGATTCAAATGCATGATATAAGTAAACGCTTCGCTGATTATGAAGCGATTAAAGCGGTTGATATCGAAGTAAATGAAGGCGAGATCTACGGCATCATTGGTGCAAGTGGAGCGGGGAAATCGACATTACTACGGTTAATGAACTTGCTTGAAGTACCCGATTGCGGTGAAGTCGTTGTTGATGGAAAAAACTTGATGACGATGAAACCAAAACAGTTAAGAGAAGCGAGAAAATCAATGGGGATGATTTTTCAGCATTTTAATCTTGTGGCGAATTTAACCATTTATGATAATGTCGAGGTTTGTCTTCAGCTAGCAAACTATCCGAAGCATCGACGAAGAGAAAGAGTGATGGAATGCTTGAGGTTCGTCGGTCTTGCTCATTTGGAAAAGCAGTACCCACAAAGTTTAAGTGGCGGTCAAAAACAAAGAGTGGCGATTGCTAGGGCCCTTGCGAACGAGCCTAAGGTGTTATTATGCGATGAACCAACTTCTTCGCTTGATCCTCATACAACAGCAGAAATTCTCGCTGTGCTAGAGGAGATTAATCGTACATTAGGGGTCACGATTGTCATTGTTAGCCATGAGATGGAGGTTATACAAAGCATTTGTCACCGCGTATCGGTCATGGCAGATGGTTCTGTCTATAAGACAATCGAGCTAGAACCAAAAGGCATCCCTGATGTGGACCACACCCCTGAATATTTTATTGAAAAATTAACAGGTGAGGTGAGCGGGGATGCCTGAAGTATTGCAAAGGTATGAGGCGGAAATATGGCAAGCGATTGGCGAGACTTTTGCGATGGTGGGGATGTCTATTTTTGCCGCTGTCATCGTGGGACTCCCTGTTGGAACACTACTTTTTCTTTGTCGAAAAGGGAATTTACTCGAAAGCCGAGCTGTTTTTTCGATTTTAAATTTATTGGTTAATACGATTCGTTCTTTTCCATTTTTATTATTAGTCGTCTTCTTGATTCCTTTTACAAGGTTCATTATTGGGACAGCGATAGGCACAGCGGCAGCAACTGTACCGCTTTCTATTATCGCTATCGCACATTATTCTCGCCTTGTAGAGCAGTCTTTATTAGATGTCCCTAGAGGCGTAATAGAGGCAGCAAAGGCAATGGGGGCATCGGTTGTCGAAGTTGTCTTCAAATTTTTGTTTGTCGAAGCACGTTCAGGGCTAGTCCTTGGCTTAACGACTTCAATTATTAGTTTTATATCCTATTCCACTATTATGGGGGTAGTAGGTGGTGGAGGAATTGGTGATTTCGCCATTCGCTATGGATATCAACAATTTATGACGGATTTAATGATATATATGATCATTATTATGGTCATTCTGGTACAGTGCATCCAGTTTATTGGGACAACAGTTGCGAGAGTGATTGATAAGAGATGATTACATACTGAAGGAGGAAAATATGAAAAGACTATTTGCTTTAATGATACTAAGTATTTTGATGCTTGCTGCTTGTGGTCAAGAAACAGAAGATCAAACAGACGATAAACAAATAAATGGTGGTGACAGTAAAGAAGAGGTAACACTAAAAGTCGCTTCGCTTATTCCACCGATGACAGAGATTCTTGAGTTAGTAGCGCCACAACTGAAAGAAGAGGGCATTCATCTAGAGATGGTTGTGCTAAGTGATAATGTGCAACCCAATACAGCATTAGCGGCAAAAGAAGTAGATGCAAACTTTTTTCAACATGTTCCTTATATGGAGGAGTACAATCGTAGTAATGATGCGAATTTAGTGGCAATACAAGAGATTTATTTTGCTAATTATGGTGTTTATTCAAAGAACTTTGAAGATATAGCTGATTTACCTGAAGGAGCAACGATTGCCATTGCCAATGATGTATCCAATATTGACCGTTCATTAGCATTACTAGCGCAACATGATGTGATTGAATTAAAAGAAAAAACAGGTCCATATTATACGAAATCAGACATCACATCTAATCCAAAGAATTATCAGTTCGAAGAGGTAGATTTATTAATGCTAGCGAGAATGTATGATGATGCTGATGCAGTCGTAATGACTCCTGCTTATGCTGCACCACTGGGCTTAACACCAAAAAGTGATGCACTACTAACAGAAGGTATTGATAATGACTTTGCCATTACACTTGTCGCTCGCGAAGATAACAAAGATTCAGAAGCGATTCAAAAACTTGCAGAAGCAATGACAAGCCCTGAAGTGAAAAAATTCTTAGAAGAAAATTATGATGAAACGGCGATTCCGGCATTTGAATAACATAGAAATGTCTATGATCTAGAAGCTGGAACAAAACTAAATTATTCACTTCTAATTCTTAACTAAACTAAATACGTGAAAAATAATAAAAAACGAACTAATCTGAAGCTCTAAAATAGAGTTTCAAATATTAGTTCGTTTTTTCATTTGCGGAAAACCTTTTGTCCCAGCCTCTTGTTGCATTTTATGAATGTGTCTGTCTATGTGAGTCTGATGTATTGAATCAGAACCTTCTTAATGAATTGGTTGGTGGGAAATGAAGCGGGATGATCGCGCAAAAGTCGAGGGAGAAAAGGAAAGAAGTGCGCGCAAATAGGGAATACGCGCAAAAGTGAGTGAAGAAAAGGAAAGAAGTGCGCGCAAATAGGGAATACGCGCAAAAGCGAGTGAAGAAAGGGAAAGAAGTGCGCGCAAATAGGGAATACGCGCAAAAGTGAGTGAAGAAAAGGAAGAAAGTGCGCGTAAACAGGAAATACGCGCAAAAGTGAGTGGAGAAAAGGAAGAAAGTGCGCGTAAACAGGAAATACGCGCAAAAGTGAGTGGAGAAAAGGAAAGAAGTGCGCACAAACAGGGAATACGCGCAAAAAATCGAATAAAAAACCAAAGTTGTACACGCAAAGTCACAGTAGCTTACAGCAAGAACGTTTAGACCGATGTTTATGTATGACTCATTGTGCGTGCCTTTAATTTTCTTAAACCTCTAACGATATTTTCCATCCCATTCAAGCTTTTATAATTTCAGATCGGCTTTTTGATACGATAACGGTTCTCTCCGAATTAGCTAATAACAAAGCAAAAAGCCGAGTGAGTGGATCGTAACTCTCTCGGCTTTTGCTTTTTGTCACTTAAACAATCAAGCTTAATAATAAAGTAAATACTAGGCCTGAAATGGCAATGATTGTTTCTAATAATGTCCATGTAGCAAACGTTTCTTTCATTGATAAACCAAAATACTCTTTAAACATCCAGAAACCTGCATCATTGACGTGGGATGCGATTAAGCTACCTGCACCTGTTGCGAGTACAACGAGAGCTAGGTTAACGTCTGTTTGACCGAGTAAAGGGATAACAAGTCCAGCTGTTGTTAATGCTGCAACTGTCGCAGAACCTAAGGAAATTCTCAAGATGGCTGCGATGGTCCAGGCTAATAAGATAGGTGAAAGGGTCGTGCCTTCGAATAATTGGGCAACATAATCACCAACCCCACCGTCAATCAATACTTGCTTGAAAGCACCACCGCCACCGATGATCAGTAGCATCATTCCAATTTGTGTGATGGCTGTTGTGCAAGAGTCCATTACTTGTTTAATTGGAATATTGCGGCCAATGCCCATTGTGTAAATGGCCACAAGTAGAGAGATCAAAATCGCGATTGAAGCATCACCAATGAACTTAATCACGATAACGATTATGCTATCGCTAAAGCCCATCGTTTCTTGAAGTAAAGTAACGATTGTTGCAATCGACATAAGGATAACTGGTAACATCGCTGTAAATACACTGATACCAAACCCTGGTGTGTCTTCAAGTTTAAATTGTTTTTGCTCACCTAAAGAAGCAATATTTCCGCTCTTTGTGAATGAGTTTGGTACGATTTTCTTCGCAATTTTAGTGAAAACTGGACCAGCAATAATCACTGTTGGGATAGCAATAATCATCCCATATAATAGAACTTCACCGATATTTGCACCGTACTCACCAGCAATGACGGTTGGACCAGGGTGAGGCGGTAAGAAACCATGTGTAACAGATAATGCTGCTGCCATTGGGATACCGAGATAAAGAATCGATACTTTTAATTCTCTTGAAATCGCAAATACGATGGGAATAAGTAATACAAGACCTACTTCAAAGAATAGGGCAATCCCGATAATAAAGGATGATACGACAACTGCCCATTGGATATTTTTCTCACCAAACTTATTGACAAGGGTCATTGCAATTCTTTGTGCACCGCCAGCATCAGCGATTAATTTACCAAGCATAGCACCTAGACCAAAGATTAGGGCGATATGTCCAAGTGTTCCACCAAGACCGCTTTCAATCGTGCCAACAATTTCTGATGCAGGCATGCCAAGAGCTAGGGCAACACCAAATGAAACGATAATAAGTGAGACAAATGTGTTGAGTTTGAGCCCCATAATAAGGAGCAATAGGGCAATGATACCTAAAGCAACAATAAATAATGGCATAGTTTTCTCTCCTTTTTATTCGCTATCTTTTCCAATCAAGCCTCTTTGGTAGTTAGCGATTTTTGTATATTCCTCTGTTAATACTCTTGTCAGGTTGATAAAGCTAGGCATTAGTTGACGATACGCATTTGCTGCATCTTCATCTGGTGTATGTTTATGTGTGCTACCGATCATGTCAGAAGCTACTGCAAAATTTTCAATCTCTCCTGTAGCGTATAACCCAAGGATACATGCCCCTAAGCAGGAACTTTCATAGCTTTCAGGTACGACCACTTCAGAATCAAAAATATCCGCCATCATTTGGCGCCAAACAGCAGAGCGGGCAAATCCGCCTGTCGCTTGAATACGCGTAACAGGTTCGTCCATACACTCCATAAGTGCGAGGAAAACAGTGTATAAGTTGAAAATGACACCTTCTAATGCGGCGCGAATCATATGTTCTTTTTTATGTGAAAGGGTTAAACCAAAGAATGAGCCTCGAACATCTGGATTCCATACAGGTGCTCTTTCACCCGCAAGGAAAGGATGGAAAATAAGTCCATTTGCACCCGGTCTCACACGTTCAGCAATTTTTGTTAACACTTCATATGGATCGAGTCCTAAACGTTTGGCAGTCTCTACCTCGGATGAGGCAAATTCGTCACGAATCCAACGGAGGACAATCCCACCATTATTAACAGGGCCACCAATGACCCAATGATCTTCCGTTAGTGCATAACAGAAAATCCGGCCTTTTTCATCTGTTTGCGGACGGTCAATAATCGTACGAATGGCTCCACTAGTTCCGATGGTGACGGCGATTTCCCCTTTGCCAATTGCATTGACACCAAGATTAGAGAGGACACCATCACTTGCGCCGATAACAAAAGGGGTATGAGGGTCAAGTCCCATTTGTAAGGCAAGCTCACTGTCACAGTGCGTGAATATCTGAGTTGTGGGAACAAGGGTGGATAGCTGGTCCTCGCGAATGCCCGCTATCTTTAATGCTTCTTTGTCCCATGTTAATTCAGTAAGATTCATCATTCCCATTGCTGATGCGATAGAATAATCAACAACATATTGGTTAAAGAACTTCTTGAAAATATACTCTTTTATGCCAATGTATTTTTTCGCTCTTTGGGCTATTTCTGGGCGTTCATTTGTGATCCATGTTATTTTACTCAATGGGGACATTGGATGAATAGGGGTCCCTGTACGTTTATAAATCTCATGGCCACCCCATTCATCTTTAATTTTATGTGCCCATGATTCACTGCGGTTATCGGCCCATGTAATACATGGAGTCAATGGTTGATCATTCTCATCGATAGCAATTAGGCTATGCATGGCACTACTAAAGGAAATAAATGCTGGCATCATTTCTCTATTTTTTTTCATAATGTTCGTTATCGCCTGCTTGACCGCTTGATAGATTTCTTCAGGGTCCTGCTCAGCTGTAGACATATCTGGTGTATGCAATGGGTAGCCGATGTTTTCTTTTTGAATGACTTTCCCGTCTTTTGTAAAAAGAACAGCCTTTGTGCTGGTTGTTCCAATATCTACACCTAACATATAGGTTGTCATTTTGTTCCGCCCCCTTCTGCAAGAATTTCTTGGGATTTCCACATATCTTCAACTCTTCCTTGCACATCATCAAAATTTTGATGGAGAGATTGAATCATTAATGTTTTATCTTTTTTCTCAATCGCTTCAATATAGAGTGCGTGGTTTGTGAATATGCGTTCGAAATCGTGCTGGTTTTCTTTAAAACGCTTACGCATGGATAATAGAATCAATCCTTCCATGACTGGTTTTAAATTATTCCAGATCATTAATATATATGAGTGATCAGCGGCTCGAATAATTGTCTCATGAAATTGTAAATCCTGAAGTGAGAATTCATCCGCATCATTATATTTAATAGAGACTTTCATCATTTCTAAAATCTTATTGAGTTCTTTTACAAGGTCTGTAATATCTGAACGTACAAGTCGTTGATAGATAAACGTTTCAATAAGAATACGCACATCATATATTTCTTCTATTTCTTTCTCGGATAAGCCAATGACGACTGCACCCATTCGTTCTTGGCGAATAATATTTTCAGCAGAAAGAATTTTTAATGCTTCTCTTATTGGTGATCGACTTACTGAAAAGTCAGCAGCTAATTTATTTTCAGAAAGAATGGTACCGCTTTCAATACGTCCTGAGAGAATTTGCATCCTTAATTCACTTACAACGCGCTCACCTGTCGAAGCTTTCGTAAGCCATTTGGAAGGGTAGAGAAATTCTATTGGTTCGTTCATCATAACACCTTCTCATTTTAGTATACTTGTATACAAGTATTATATCTCGAATTTTCGATTATTCAAGGAGTTAATAAGAATTGTTTTTTTCAGTATGGAGGAAATGGGGGGAAGGGTGGAGGACGAATCCTCTTAGAAAGGTATTCTTAGCTCAAATAAAGATTTAATTATTATTCACTATTTAAGATAAATCATTCGTCACTATTCCATTTAGGTTACATATAATGAAGCAATTTGATGTTGAAGGAGTGGGAAGGGTGTTTTGTAATGATGAGAATATTACCTTATTGATTGTCTCCTTAGAGAAGGGTGAAGTGACACCCATTCAATGTCACCTGAATGCTTCTTCACTCTTATATTGTGTACAGGGGAGAATAGAAGTATCATTTGTGTTACCAGATGTACATCAAATCAAGTTGTTCACTATTTCCCCCAACCAAGTAGTTAATATCCCCAAAGGATGTTGGCACCTTATACAAGCTAAAAAAGATAGTCAATGGTTAAATGCTTTTGATTGTCCTCTGCCTCAAACCATTTTTGCATCGCAGGTACAAGAGTTAAATGAGCCTAGAATACTCACGTCAAAAGCACTTCGTCAACATACCGTAATGGCAATTGAAAGTGAACCCTACTATTATCATCATGGTAACTTATCGTTTCCAAAAAAATAGAGCCATAGTTCTACCAGGGTAAACAAGGTGGGACCGTATAGGATTCCTCCATAAAAAGCAAAGATGAAGGCCGAGCAAGTAGGAGTTGCCCGTCATTCAGATGGATAAACCAAAGCGAAAATAGTACATATCCCAGTAAACATTAGCACATACTATAATTAAAAAGGTACGCTGCTCTTATAACGTGTACGGTTCGTGTTTTTGAGAAAAGCATCATGAAGACCATCATTCAAAAGAAGGAGGTGTGAGGCGTGGAAATTAAAAAAGCAAGCAATCGACATTATGGTATCGATGATAGTGGGAAGGAACAAGGAGAAGTTACTTTTTCGGAAAGAAACGATCACACCATTGTTATTGATCATACATATGTAGAGGAAGAAGCAAGAGGGACTGGACTTGCTGAACAACTAGTGGATTCGGTTGTGCAAGAGGTGAAAAGTCAAAATAAAAAAATTGTCCCAGCTTGTCCCTTTGTCGCTGCCCTATTTAAGAAGAAAGCAGAATATCGGGAAGTGCAAGCTTAAACCAAAAAAGTAGGCGACCCCTACTTTTTTTATTCGCTTCAATCAAGTGATTCCTCCCATGTAATGTTCAAATTTAAAACACTATCGTTAGATATGATAGGATGGTCTACCACTTAAATTTTTTAAGATGTGTTTGAATAAATACAACCCATCTAGGTTCTTTAAAGGACTCCTATGGGGTAAATCTCCTCTCCCTTAAGGCATTGTTCCCGCTTCAAAAGATTTAATTTTACAGTAATATATTCTTAAAACAAAAGTATTGGTTATTTGTTCGACAGAATTCATCATTATTTTGAAGAAAAAAGAGGTGATTCTTATATAAGAAGAGAATTATAGGCTAATAGTTTAGAATTTTTAGACTTTATAAGTTAAGTTAATTTTCTTACTATGATAAAAATTTAGAAAATGTTCAACAAAATAACGTGGTAATGCTTTAATTCGTATTTATTTTTTGTAAAGAATCTATTATAATATAATAATTCAATCTAATTGTTTATTGTTGTATAACAGAAAATTAAAGAGGAGGGAAAATGATGGAATGGCTACAGAACTTAATAAGCGTAGTAGGTAATTTTGTATGGGGGCCAGTAACCCTAGTATTGATAGTGGGAACGGGGATCTTCCTTACTTTTAGGTTAGGGTTTATCCAAATAAGGGAACTTCCGTATGCCTTAAAGCTTACTTTTAGTAAAAGTGATAAAAACAATAAAGATAAAGGGGATATATCCCACTTTCAATCTTTGATGACAGCAATGGCAGCCACACTTGGGATAGGAAATATTACCGGTGTAGCGACAGCAGTGATGCTTGGTGGGGTCGGTGCTTTATTCTGGATGTGGTTAGCTGCATTTTTTGGAATGGCGACAAAATACGGTGAAGCCATTTTAGCAGTTAAATACCGCGTGACGAATAGTAAAGGTGAAATCTCCGGGGGACCGATGTATTATATTGAAAAAGGTCTCGGCTGGAAATGGTTAGCTGTATTATTTGCTCTCTTTGGATTTTTGGCATCATTTGGAATTGGTAATATGACACAAGCAAATACTGTTGCTGGCTCATTTGAAGCCAATTTCGGGGTGAACCCATGGATTACGGGTGTTGTTCTAATGGTATTAACAGGATTAGTACTGTTAGGTGGAATTAAAGGAATTGGTCGAGTTACGGGTATATTCGTTCCTTTCATGGCATTATTTTATTTAGCTGGTGGACTTATTATTATCTTTATGAATATTACTGAAGTACCTCAAGCATTAGGTTTTATTATCTCTGAGGCCTTTAACCCATCCGCAGCAACTGGTGGTGCAGTCGGGATGGCCATTCGTTATGGTATCGCTCGTGGGGTATTCTCTAATGAAGCGGGGCTTGGTTCAGCACCCATCGCAGCCGCAGCGGCTAAAACAGATTATCCTGGTAGACAAGCGTTAGTTTCAATGACAGGAACATTTATTGATACAATTATTGTTTGTTCGATTACTGGTTTAACGATTGTATTAAGTGGTCTTTATGTCGGGCATGAAAATGCTTCTAGTTTAACGGGAGAAGCATTTGAATTCTTCTTACCTGGTGTAGGTAATATGCTTGTAGTTATTGGTATTATGTTCTTTGCTTATTCGACTATTATTGGCTGGTCTTATTATGGCGAGAAATGTTTTGGTTATTTATTTGGTGATCAAAATGCAGTGATATACAAGGTGCTGTTTGTCATAACAGTACTCATTGGCTCGGCTTTAGAGTTAGAAATGGTTTGGGGAATTGCTGATATCTTTAATGCACTAATGGCCTTACCAAACTTAATTGCTCTCTTGCTTCTATCTCCAGTCATTGTGGCTGAATCCCGGAAATTCACTGAGATTAGAAAAAAAGAGAAACAAGAAGAGAAGAAACAATCAATGGCAGGATAAGTTGTTGTGTTTATTCATTGAAAGTTTAGCCTGACACAAAAATAATCATTTGAAAAAAATGCAACTGCTATCAATTAGAGTTGCATTTTTCCTTTATTTAGAAGCAATATCAAGAGCAGCTCTAATTGTACTAGCGGTTCTAAGCTTACTTGTAGGTCGATCGGCAAATGTAATTGATTTCTGTGCCATTGCCGGTTTGATTCCACACAATATCATAGAAGTACCCATTAATGATAATACATTTGCTAGTTCAATAAATCTTTGCATAATTTCTTCATTATAAGTAGTTAATCCATTTACATCGATTAATAGGGTTTCAGCAAATGTATTCTCTAATGATTGCAATAATTGCGTTGTCATCTTATGGTAACGACTTTCATTCATCTCTCCAACTAAAGGGAGAACAGATACCTTATCTGTGAGTGGAATAATAGGTGTTTCAAGTTCTTCGATTCTCTGTAAGGACTGTAAATACTTTTGCTCGGCCTCTTTCTGTTCAGTTATATCATGTTGAACACCGATAAAAAAATGGGCTTCCTCCTCTTCCATATAAACCGAATCAATTGTTAAGTGATTCCAGAAAATATCGCCGTTCTTCTTATAATTTAGAACTTCACATTGTATGGATTCTTTTCTTGTTACTGCTTCTCTAATACGAGCAATGGTTTCATTACTTGTTTGCTCGCCTTGTAGAAAACGACAATTATTACCGATTACCTCTTCTTTGGTGTAACCTGTTATATCAGTAAAACCTTTAGAAGAATAGATAATAGGGTTATCATGCTTACTCGGATCGGTAATTAAAATACCAACGCGTGTATAATCAAGTGTCTTTAATATGAGTTCCATATTCATTTTATTCAGTGCTAACCCCACCTTTGGCAAATTTCCATCTATTTATTATCTCTTCCTTTTTGGCAAAAAACAAAGGAAAGACCTTTTTGTTTAAGTAGATGAAATAAAACTATATTCTGTTGTAGGTTTCGTTTATGTTTGATGTGGGTAAAAAGAACTACTAGCGTATGAAAGGGAGCATGTATGAATACAACAATTGGTTTTCAGGAAAATCATCAAGTGTTAGATAATAATGAAGTGTTAGCATCACTGGAGAGAAATTTAGCCATGATTGAGTTTAATTTGGATAGAGAAGTGATATGGGTTAACGATAATTTTGCCAGAGTACTGGGGTATCAGTCAGGAGAAATGGTAGGAATGGATCATCAGAATTTCTGTACTATTGAAGAGGTGAATGGTTCAACCTATCTTGAGCTATGGCGTAATTTGAGAAGGGGAAGAAAGTTTCAAGAGAAAATCAAAAGAGTGGGTAAGTTTGGCCAATTATTGTGGTTAGAAGCGACATATATTCCTGTTATAGGAACGAAAGGAGAGGTAAAGGGAGTTTTAAAAATTGCCACGGACATTACTGAAAGGGAGCAGCATACAAATGAGATGATCTCAAAATTAAAAATGGCGCCCACACATCTGGTTGAACTGGTATTATCTAACTCTAATGAAAAGGTATTAGCTTTAGAAACGTTGAAACAACAAATGAAGCTAATTGAAGAAACATCTAAACTTATTCGAAATATTGCATCTCAGACGAATTTATTGGCAATTAATGCTGCTATTGAGGCAGCTCATGCTGGTGAAAAAGGAAGAGGGTTTGCAGTTGTTGCCAAAGAAGTTAAAAAGCTATCTGTCTCAGCTGATAATGCGATGAAAGAAGTAAATATAAATATTGAGAATATTACAGAGCAAGTCGTGAATGTGTATGAGATAACTGATGAGCTAAAAGATATTGTTTCACGGACAAAAGATGATATAGATGAAACTTTACAGTCGTTTGCGCGATTGTCTAATTAGTATGGTCCACCAGATTTGGGTTTTTCAAAGTATTTTATTTCATTAATTAGTAGATAGATTAGAAAAGCTCACCAGATGGCGAGCTTTTTTTACTTGAAATCACAAATGGTATTTTTACAAGAGTCAGAGAACCAACAAGTGAGGAAGGTATTTAACCAGTTACTCTTTATGCATTTGTCTAAGCCAAATCGCAAGTTGCAATGTAATCGCATCGAGAGTATGCTGTGGGTTATATCCGGTTATTTCTTTGATTTTCTTTAGCCGATAAATGAGTGAGTTTCTATGGATAAATAAACTTTTCGCACATTCTCCAAGGTTTAAATTATTTGCAAACAAGCTTTCAAGTGTCTCAATTAGCTTCTCAGAAAGTCCATTCAGTACTCTTGTATAATAGTAAGTTTTAGATGCTTCACTCAGTTCATTCAGTAATGCTTGTGCTTCAATATCTTTAAAAGTAGCAAAAATAGAAGACTCTGCACTTAATGTTAAAGCCGAAATGGATTGCTGATAGGAATGTTGAATGTTATTGACAGTCTTCACATTGGAACCCAACCCAATTCTTGCAGTAAGTTGATTTTCTTCTATAAATGAAATGAAACTTTGATACCGATGAATGATTTGCTCCTCTGTTAACCCGGTATGAAGTATAAATTGTTGATTGATTCCTAGGAAACCAATCAATGTATTCTCTTTGGGAAAAAATCTTTCCACCCATTGGATGAAGTCATTTTTTTTCAATTTGGGCATATCTGTTTTAATGACTGACACTTGAAAGGGGGGCAAAAGATGAATCTCAAATAGTTTAAATCGTTGTTCAATCGATGAATCTTCAATTGAGTCCTGCAATAAATCATCGAATAAATGATCCTTCGCTTTTTGTTGCCACTCTAACTGATCTAAACTAAAGGATTGTTGAATCATCATCTCTGTAATCATTTTTACTAACTCACCAAATTCAAAAATTTCATCTGGGTCACCAGTAATGCCAATCACACCGATGATTTTTTTTTGAAAATGAATAGGTAGGTTAACACCGGGATATGAGTTTTTCCACTGTATATCCTTATCACTAATGGTGACAGCTCTACCAGTACGTAAAACTTCTGTTGCTCCCTCATGAATCATATTGATTCGATCGGGGTTACCAGATGCAATTATTTTGCCTCTATCATCCATAATGTTTATATTTCTATCCAGTCTAACCATGGTTTGCTTAACAATTTCTGCGGCAATTTCACGAGTTAACATATATGGCCCATCCTTATTCTCTTCATTTCGTTTGTTATATATCAGTAAAATAATATCACAATCTGTTTATAATAGATAAAAATTTAACCAAAATAATCTGTTTTTTTGTTCAATCATAACGATGACAAATAGTATGACACATAATTATAATAAGGATAACACAATAGATGTTAGGTGGCGAGTTTATGAAAGTAGTTATTGCACCTGATTCATATAAGGGTAGCTTATCGAGTGTTTCTGCTGCAGAAGCAATTGCTAAAGGTGTTAAGAAAGCGCTTCCTTCGTGCGAAGTTATTTCTGTTCCTGTAGCGGATGGTGGAGAAGGAACAATGGATAGTCTTGTTTCCGCAACGGGGGGGAAAAAGGTAAAAGTTAGTGTGATGGGTCCATTACACAAAAAGGTCGCGGCGGAGTATGGTGTACTCGGCGATGAAAAGACATGTGTTATTGAGATGGCGAGTGCCTCTGGTCTAGAGCTTATAGATAAAAGTGAACGCAATCCACTGATTGCTACAACTTTTGGCACAGGAGAATTAATTAAGAAAGCGTTAGATGATGGTTATCGCCATTTTATTTTAGCAGTTGGTGGAAGCGCTACCAATGATGGCGGAGCTGGTATGTTACAAGCTCTAGGGCTAAAAATAATGAACGATGCCGGAGATGAAATTGGTCTTGGTGGTGAAGCGCTAGGTGAAGTTACGTCTGTTCAATTAGACTCTCTTGATTCGCGGATTAAGGATTGTCAATTTCTAATCGCTTCTGATGTACAGAATCCGTTTATTGGTCCTAATGGTGCTTCCCATGTTTTTGGTCCTCAAAAAGGGGCAAGTCCTGAAGTGGTTGAGACGTTAGATCACTATATGGGTAACTGGGCAGATGTGATTGAGCATGCGACTAAAGTTCGCTTACATGATCGGCCGGGTGCAGGTGCAGCAGGAGGAATTGGTGGTGCTTTCCAAGCCTTTTTCAATGCAGATATGAAAAGAGGGATTGATCTTGTTATTGAGTACACTGGACTAAAGGAAAAAATGGTGAATGCCGATTGTGTATTTACTGGTGAAGGCCAGTGTGATTTTCAAACAGCCTCTGGTAAGACACCTATGGGTGTGGCAGAGGCAGCGAGAATAAATCATATTCCTGTCTTTGTTCTAGCGGGTTCTATTGGTAAAGGTATTGAAGAGTTATATGAATATGGCATTACTAGTGTCCACAGTTTAGTGACAAGTCCTATGGAGTTAGACGAGGCGATGGAGCGTTCAGCAGAATTGCTAGCGGATGCTGCTGAACGAGTAATGAGAACATTTATTGCGTTTCAAAGATAAATCCATTTTTAGGAGGGAAAAGAATGTTATTCTTCATCATTGCTATTGGGGTTTTAATTATCGTATTAGCGACAACAAAGTTTAAGATTCATCCATTTATGTCTTTACTAATAGGTGCTCTATTCGTTGGATTTGCATCAGGAATGCCATTTGATTTAATAGTTGAGAGCATTAATAGTGGATTTGGCGGTGTTATGACAAGTATCGGTCTTGTCATTGTGTTTGGAACAATTATTGGAGTGATCTTAGAAAAAGCAGGTGCGGCTTATCGAATGGCAGAGGTTGTGTTACGTATCGTGGGTCCAAAGAGACCACAGCTTGCCATGAGTATTATTGGTTTCATCGTTTCTATTCCAGTGTTCTGTGATTCTGGTTTTATTATTCTTAATAGTTTACGCCAGGCATTAGCTAAGAGAGCTAAAGTAACGATGGCTTCAATGTCTGTAGCACTAGCTACAGGATTATATGCCACTCATACACTTGTACCACCAACACCAGGCCCAATTGCCGCTGCGGGAAATATTGGTGCAGAAGCCTATTTAGGAACAGTGATTTTAATTGGTTTTATTGTGGCCATTCCTGCTGCTGCCATTGGTTATCTTTGGTCAGTTAAAGTAGCAACAAAAATTGAAGTTCCAGAGGATCGTAACACAGAAGAATTCGATTA
Organism: Cytobacillus sp. FSL W7-1323; assembly: GCF_038595015.1. Taxonomy (NCBI): domain Bacteria; kingdom Bacillati; phylum Bacillota; class Bacilli; order Caryophanales; family Bacillaceae; genus Cytobacillus; species Cytobacillus sp. FSL W7-1323. The sequence continues at coordinate 4,469,926 of NZ_CP151998.1, read as the reverse complement.
TGATAAGGTTGTCGCTTCATTTGGTAAGATGCCTTCGACTTTTCAAGCGTTCTTCCCAATTATTTTACCCATTCTATTAATCGGTTTAGGTTCAATTGTTGCCGTTCTGGGATACGAAGGTTGGTTTGCACAATTTATTGGTTTCTTAGGTACACCAGTTATAGCATTGTTCATAGGTATTCTCGCTGCTCTACCATTATTACCTCAATTTAATGAGGAAACATTAACTAATTGGGTTGGTAAAGGATTATTAGATGCCGCGCCAGTACTTTTAATTACCGGAGCAGGCGGGGTTTTTGGAACAGTAATCAAAAACTCTGGTGTTGCGGATATTATTCAAGGTTGGGACATTTCCGATATGTTTACGGGTGCGCTTTTCTTGATTATCCCTTTCTTGATTGCCGCAGCATTAAAGTCAGCACAAGGTTCATCAACTACAGCATTAGTACTAACATCTTCATTAATTGCCCCAATGCTTCCGGTTGTCGGTATTGAAGGAGCAGTACCGCTAGCATTAGTTGTAATGGCTATTGGAGCGGGTGCAATGACCGTTAGTCATGTGAACGATAGTTACTTCTGGGTTGTTACACAATTTACTGGTATGAAGGTAACTGATGCTTACAAAGCTCAAACGATGGCGACATTATTACAAGGACTTGTTTCTATCATCGTAGCAATGATTTTGTGGGTTATTTTAGTATAAGAAGAAAATCCGAACAGTCACTCGAATGCCTTTTTTAGGGTTCGTGTGCGTTCGGATTTTTACACCTTTAAACGGATGTTCTTAGTCAATTTTCATTTCCTTATGCAGAGGACGTTCCTTTTCATAAATGTCACATCTCGTTTGATTGCGCAATAAGCTTATTAATTTCCTGATTTAATGTTTCAAGAAAAATATCTGTCAGTCGGTTTATATGTTTTTTCTTTAAATGAACCCAGCCGTAGTGAACTCTTTCTTCTTTTAATTCTTGTATTTTCACCCCGGTAATCCCGTCAATATGCTGAAATGAATAATCAAGTCCAATCGTTATTGCATTACCACTAGATACCCATTGGGTAATTGCATTTGTATGATTGGTTTTTACAACTAGATTTCTTTGGCTATTGTTATCAAGAAGCTGTTTGATCGTCTGATTAAGGTAAGCATCTTGATATAAAATAATGGGATATCTTGATAAATCCTTTTTTGAAATAAAAGGCTTTTCAGCAAGTGTGGAATGAGCTTGTACGCCAGCAACCATATAGCCTTCTAGCAGTGGTTCAAAGTGGAATTTATCTTCATTTACTTCAGAAGATGGTCCAACAACAAGCATACCCACGTCCATTTCTTCGTTGATTAGTTTTTCTGTTATCTCCTTTGGTCCTAACTCTTGAAGCTCTATGGAGACATTTGGATGTTCTTTCTTAAATGAAAATACAGCGGCAAGTAAAGCGTTTGAAGGACCTGGTATTGTAGAAATACGAAGATGTCCTTGGAGTTTTTCTGTTTGCGCTTGTGCGAATGTTTGAAACTCTTTCGTCATCTTCATGATTTCTTCGGCCTTTTCAATTAATAGAGCGCCTTCAGCAGTTAAATGGGCACCAGAACGGGAGCGTTTAAACAACATCAATCCTAGCTCGGTCTCTAAACTACTGATGGATTGACTTAATGCCGATATAGAAAGGAAAAGTTCATGAGCTGCCACAGTGAATGATTGTGTTTTTGCCACAGTTGAAAAATGTTTTAGTTGATCAAAGGTCATTTACTATCACCTAGTTTTTATGGATTCAAAATTAGTATACTGTTAATTCGACGATTCTATCTATATATTTTTGAGCAGGTTTTTATAGAGCGTTTTGTGTTAAAATAAATATGTTATAGGTAAAAAGAATGTGTTTCGTTGTAATTAATTGAGAATTTAGAACTAGATTAGAGCAATTGTGTTTATAGAGTTAAAAGTAAATAATATCCTTAAAAAGGAGTAGACAATTGAATGAAGCAACGAATAAGCAAGTAACCAAAACACGTGAGATTGTGTGTAGTGCTTTAATGGATTTGATGAATCAATTTCAATTTCGTGAAATAAAAATATCAGCAATTACGAAACAAGCAGGGATTGCACGAATAACTTTTTATAGAAACTTTGGCACAAAAGAAGATATTATACGCATCTATTTACGTCAATTGTATAGAGATTTATTCAATATGAGGAAGAAACAAGATAATCTAACTATAGCGCAAATGATCCATATGATGTTTATGATCACAGAACTACAAAAACCAGTATTGAGAAAGCTATTTGCACATGATTTGGAATACTTAGTTATGGAAGAATTCATTGAAATGATCGAAGAGGGGCTAGCGGAAGTTTTCACTGACGTTGATATTGCAGAATACTTAATTCAATTTCAAATTGGCGGGTTCACCAAAATTATACTAAACTGGGTAAAAGAGGATTGCGAGAAAAATGCTACTCATTTTTGTAATCAAATCACGAACTTGATGAATCATTATCAATTAAATACAAAAAACTAATAAGCATTCATCAATAAAGCAACTCTAACAATCTTTATTATTGAAAGATAGTAAATATCGTTAGGGTTGCTTTTTATTTTTAATACTTTATTGTATTATTTAAATAAAATAATCTGTATAGATAGATTATTAGTATAATTGAATTTTTTACAAATAAACTGAACAGCTTAGATAAGGAGGGGTGTAAATTGAAATGGCATTTTTGTCCGTTGGGAGACCAAGCTCTTCTTATAGAATTAGGGGATCAGATTTCATCTGAAACCCAACAAAAAATTCAAATGTTCTCGAATTTTCTCGAGGATCAACGCTTACCGTGGATGAAGGAATGCATTCCAGCTTACACGAATATTGCGGTATTTTATGACATTTGGAAGGTTAGTCAATTATGCGATAAAGAACAACTACCTTATGAATTTGTATGCGCAGAACTGAATGAATTATTAAAATCTGTGGATACACAAAATCGCCTATCTTCCAGGAAAATTGACATTCCTGTCTGTTATGGTGGAGAATTTGGTCCCGATTTACATGAGGTTGCCCGGTTAAATCACCTAACACCAGATGAAGTAATCGAAATTCACTCAGCTGGTGATTATTTGGTCCATATGATTGGTTTTGCCCCGGGGTTTCCATTCATTGGAGGGATGTCTGATAAGATTGCTGCACCTAGGAGGAAATCACCAAGGCTACAAATTCCAGCTCGGACTGTTGGGATTGCAGGGATGCAAACAGGTGTATATCCTATTGAAACACCTGGAGGTTGGCAATTGATTGGAAGGACGCCAATCGAATTATTTACACCACAGGAAGAAATGCCAACTTTGTTAAGGGCTGGCGATCGCATTCAATTTAAGCCAATTAGCTTTGATGAGTATAAGCAATTGGAGGCTGAACAGTCATGATAGAGATTAAGAAACCAGGTTTATTATCGACCCTACAAGATCTTGGCCGAACAGGATACCAGAAATATGGTGTAATCGCCAGTGGTGTCATGGATCAAGATGCTCATAAGATTGCGAATATGCTTGTCGGGAACTCCGAAGAACAACCTACATTAGAAATGACATTAATCGGCCCACGAATTGTTTTTCACGAAGATTGTTTGATTAGTCTTTGTGGTGGAGATATCGGTCCGCAAATTAATGGACAGCAAGTAAGTCTGTGGAAACCTATTTGGGTAAATGCCGGAAGTGAGCTAACATTCGCCTCGTATAAAGAGGGCTGTCGTACTTATTTAGCCATTGCTGGTGGTTTTGATGTCGAGTTGGTCATGGATAGTTATGCTACTTATTTACGTGCACATATTGGTGGACATAATGGGCGCGCGCTTCAAAAAGGCGATCGATTAACTGTAAAAGAGAAGAGTAGCTTATCGAAAAAAATGATCGCTTCATTAAAACAATCTGACAAGCCATTTGTTGAAGCAAAATGGCATATACCGATTCAGATGAGAAGACCCTCTAATCAAAGAATTAGAGTCATTGAAGGGAAGCAATTTTCTCTTTTTAATAAAGAAAGCAAAATAGCATTATTCAATAACCCTTATAAGGTAGCTTCACAATCGGATCGAATGGGATATCGCCTGAATGGTAGTGCACTCGCATTATCAGAAGAGAAAGAAATGATCTCAGAGGCTGTTGCTATGGGGACCATTCAAGTACCTCCCGATGGGCAACCAATCATCTTAATGGCTGATAGGCAAACGACTGGGGGATACCCGAAGATTGGGCAGGTGGCATCCATCGATTTACATGTATTGGCCCAAACAAAGCCTGGAGAAGAGGTATATTTTGAAAAAATATCTTTTACAGAAGCTCAAAAGCTCTTTATTCAAAAGGAGCAAAGGCTCTATGAGTATAAAAGGAGTATCCAAATAAAATATCAATAGGGGGATAACGATGATAAAGATTGATTTAAACTGTGATTTAGGTGAGAGTTTTGGAAACTATTCAATTGGTAATGATGAAGAAATATTAAATTATGTGACCAGTGCAAATATTGCTTGTGGCTTTCATGCAGGTGATGCAACAACGATGCGTAAGACAGTGAAACTGGCATTAGAGAAAAAAGTGGGGATTGGTGCTCATCCAGGAACACAAGACTTAGTTGGCTTTGGTAGAAGAGAAATGAATATCTCCCCTCAAGAAGCGTATGATATTGTTGTCTACCAAATTGGCGCATTGTCCGCTTTTGTTCATTCTGAGGGAGGAAAGTTGCAACATGTTAAACCACACGGAGCCCTTTTCAATATGGCAGCAAAAGACGCTCAGTTGTCTGAAGCTATTGCAGAAGCGGTGTACAAAGTCGATCCAGAATTAATTTTGTTTGGCTTAGCTGGTAGCGAGCTAGTAAAAGCGGGTGCGAAGATAGGTTTAAAAACGGCAAGTGAAGTATTCTCTGACCGTACGTATCAAGATGACGGTTCCTTGACTTCAAGGAGAGAATCAAATGCATTAATTACCGAGCAAGAGGTAGCGGTCGCACAGGTCGTTCGTATGGTAAAGGAAGGGAAAGTAGCGTCTGTAAGTGGAAAGGATGTTGACATCTTAGCAGATACTGTTTGTATTCATGGTGACGGCAAACATGCATTGGCATTTGCTAAACTCATTCATGCGACTCTACAAAAAGAAAATATACAAGTGAGACGAATAGGAGAAGCTTAATGAAAACACAATCAACTAGAAGTATTATTTTAGGTGCAGCCTTCCTAATGGCTACTTCAGCAATAGGGCCGGGCTTTTTAACACAAACAACTGTTTTTACAGAAAAACTAGCAGCAAGCTTTGGGTTTGTTATTTTAGTATCAATTATCATAGATATCGGAGCACAATTAAATATTTGGCGAATTTTAGCCGTCTCAGAAAAGAAAGCCCAAGATATCGCTAATCAGGTTTTACCTGGATTAGGTTATTTCTTGGCCTTACTCATAGTGATGGGGGGACTGGCTTTTAATATCGGTAATATTGCTGGAGCTGGACTTGGAACGAATGTATTATTTGGTGTTTCTCCAGAATTAGGCGCTTTATTAAGTGGATTAGTTGCTATTGGTATTTTTGTTGTCAGAGAAGCAGGAAAGCTAATGGACCGTTTCACACAAGTGCTAGGGTTTGTCATGATTGGATTGATGGTTTATGTCATGTTTACTGCCTCTCCTCCAGTTGGTGAAGCTGTGACACGTACATTTGTACCTGAAACGATTGATATTTTAGCTATTGTTACACTAGTAGGAGGAACAGTCGGTGGTTACATTACCTTTGCCGGTGGGCATCGTTTATTAGATGCTGGTATTAAAGGGAAAGAAGCTTTACCACAAGTAACAAGAAGTGCAGTGAGTGCCATTGGAATTGCTTCATTAATGAGAATTTTCCTTTTCTTAGCTGCTTTAGGGATTGTTTCTCAAGGGTTAACTTTAAACCCTGATAATCCAGCAGCATCCGTGTTTCAGCATGCTGCCGGTAATGTTGGCTATAAAATATTTGGTGTGATTATGTGGGCAGCAGCGGTTACATCTGTCGTTGGTGCGGCCTATACATCCGTTTCATTTATTCGGACATTCACCCATTTCATTGATAAAAATGCGAAATGGTTTACAGTAGGTTTTATCGCAATATCTACCCTTGTATTTGTTATTATTGGACAACCAGTGAAAATTCTCGTATTAGTTGGTTCATTAAATGGACTAATTTTGCCTATCGCTCTAGGTGTGATGTTAATTGCTGCACATAAGGCGAAGATTGTTGGCGATTATAAACATCCTTTATGGTTAACCTTGTTTGGACTACTAATTGTCATTGTTATGGCATTAATGGGCGGTTACTCTTTAATTAATGGGATTCCACAATTGTTTGAATAATAGCTTGAAAGGTGTGAATAAGTTTGAATTTAACAACAGTAAGTCCTGAAGAAGCACGTAAGCAGATTAGGGACGGTCATTGGAAGCAGCCTACTGCTGGCATTGCTAATGGCTTTATCCAAGCGAATTTAGCTGTATTACCAAAAGAACTTGCCTTTGACTTTTTATTATTTTGTCAAAGAAACCAAAAGCCTTGTCCGATTATAGATGTAACAGAGGTCGGATCAGTTATACCAAAGTTAGCCGCACCAAACGGCAATATTATGACAGATATTCCTAAGTACCGTATATATAAGCATGGAGAACTTGTGGATGAGGTGCAGGATGCAACCGGTTATTGGCGTACAGATATGGTTGGCTTCCTAATTGGATGTAGCTTTACTTTTGAAGAAGCGCTTTTAAATAATCATATTCCAATCAGACATATTGAAGAAAACTGCAATGTGCCTATGTATGAAACTAATATTGAATGTGTAAAATCTGGTATGTTTGAAGGCCCGATGGTGGTAAGTATGAGACCAATGAAAGAAGCGGATGCGATAAGGGCTATTCAAGTAACGAGTCGCTTTCCTTCAGTCCACGGTGCCCCGGTACATTTAGGAAATCCTGAAAAAATAGGGATTAAAGATATTAACAAGCCTGAGTTCGGAGATGCGGTTACCATTAAAGATGGAGAAGTTCCTGTATTTTGGGCATGTGGCGTAACCCCACAAGCAGTGGCGATGCGGGCAAAACCAGAGATTATGATTACGCATGCACCTGGTCATATGTTTATTACAGATGTGTTAAATGAACAATATGCAATCATGTAAGAAAGGGCTTCTATGGAGTTACCAAACTATTTGCAGTCTCATTTTCCAGGATTAAAACTAATGCCAAGTATTTATCAGCAATGGAATATCGGTATTCCTTTCACGTTCGCTGAAGAAATCTACCAATTTAACGAACAAGGTCAGTTAAATATGGATAGATTTGAGCTTGTTTATGAACAGGCAACAACTCTTTTTAATGAGTTATTTGCTAGCGAGGATGAAGTGATGCTAGTGACTAATATGTATAAAATGGTTGAAAAAGAAAAGAGAACGAGAAAATTAAAGGTTTACCAATCTCATTTGAAGCAACGTAAAAAGTTGTATCAACTTCAGGTGGAAACCATGCCTTACCCTTTTGAAGCGGAGGATGCAGACGCATACCAATTACAACAATTCTCTTTATTATGTCAGTGCCGAGACATACAAATAGAATCACTTATAAAAGCAGCTGCTCATGAAGACTTTCCTTTAAAACCACGTTTTGGTGGTTATCATGTCAATTATCCAGATGTTTTCTTTATTAATTTAACGAGAGATGTCATCTTTTTCATATACGATGATCGTGGTTGTGAAGTAATTGCCCGCAATGTTCAGATACTGAGGCAGCTATATGAAAAGTATGGTAACTGGATTGATGAAGTCGATCGAGCAGATGTGGTTCAAAGATTGGGTATGGAGAAAGATGTATTATAACAACGGTTATGAAGTCCTGCTTAATTATACTCGAGTGGTGTGCATGCTGAATTGTGCACACCACTCGGGTAATTTTCTTGTTTCTCATGTATTAGTATGGTCAAAGCTCTGTTATTTTTTTAAAGAGAGTAAGTAGTGACTATCACACCTTCTTTATTATCACCAGAAATTTGATAGTAATCGTCATCCGGTAAGGTAATAGTTTTGCTATCATGGACCGGGTAATATCGAACATGATAAGTTACATCACCTAATGTAAAGTCAATTGTCTTTTCTGTTTCTAGCAGTTTTAAATATTCCTCTAATACAAGATTTTTCTTATGCATTACTGCACTATGTGGTAAACCAACATAGCGAATATGCCATGGTTCATATGAAATGCCAGTAATATCACTTTTGTTTTCAGGGTATCGTAAAATAAAGCCATACATCCAAGCTTTCTCTTCTAACCATTGGGCTTCCTTTGCTCTATACATAGTTGTTGCTTGAGAACCGACATCAAGGGCAAGTCCAAAATTATGTTCACTATAACCAGCAGGTAGAGCGTAATCCGCCCCTTTTTCCTGATACAGCGTTTGTTGTGCGTCCCAGCTTCTATAGCCACTTGTTAGTAAAAATTGAAAATCTCCTTCTTTGTTAGCTTCATGGATCATATCATTAAATCGATTTAATAAATCTATCGACAATTGTATATCATCATCGATAAGACCAAACTCTTTCTCTAATTCATCATAGTCAAATACGTTGACTACATCGTCTAGTATTGTATTTTTCTTCAATGGATGTTCTTCATTAACAAGTAATAGCTGACCATCGTTTATCATATCTTCTTCTACAGATAAATTTCGATTAGAAGGTATGGGCTTGAAATCATTGTTTTCGTTCTCCTCATTGGCGTATTCAATATCATCCTTTAATAAATTGGCTTTATTCGAAGTAAGATATTGATTGATGGCTATTAATAAAAATAAAATGATGGCTAAAAAAAATCCCCACTTCTTCATACGTTTATTCCTCCTTCAATTCATAAAATTAAAGATAAAGAATAAAGCTTAAAAAAAAGTAGGGGTAAATATAAAGTTTTTCTTAAATCATCCCTTTAATTATCCAAAGTAGATGGATGAATGGGAAGTCTAATCTCAAAGCTTGTTTGTATGACTGTACTATTGACAGTAATACGACCGCCATGCTGTTCAACAATATTCTTGGCAATAAATAACCCCAGCCCTGTTCCACCTTCTTGATGGGCACGAGAAGGGTCGGATGTGTAAAAGGAATCGAAAATATAAGGTTGGTCCTTTTCTCTGATATCATCACCGTAGTTAATAATCTGCACAATCGCTCCTTCATCGTCTAATGAAGTGTGAATATCGATAAATTGTCCATCTGCCCCATAGCGTATTGCGTTATTTAGGAGATTTTCAAATACACGTGCTAATTGTCTCCCATCTGCTTCAATCATTAAGGAGGGCTGTAAATGTAATCTTGCCTCTAAATGATTCTTCTTAAGGGCAGGATACATTTCCTCACAGAGTTGTAATAATAACTCACTTAAATTAATTTCACTTTTGATAATAGAGAGCTTACCATAATTTAATTTCGTTATATCAAAAAGATGATCAATTAATTCTTCTAACCGCCCAGCTTTTTTATAGACAATGTTTGTATAATGCTTTTTTTGTTCCTCGGTTAAGCTAGTGTCTTTTTTGATAATATCTAAATAGCCGATGACTGATGTGAGTGGTGTTCGTAAGTCATGGGCGAGATTGACAATTAACTGATCACGGCTTGACTCAGCAAAATCTCCACGCTCAATCGCCTCTTTTAGCTTGAGACTAGCTGTATTTAAATCTATCGCTATCTGGCTAAATTCATCATTAGTAGAAATTTTTGTTTCATATTGAAAATCACTGTTAGCTAATTGCTTTAAACCATGTGAAATATGACTGAAATACGATGAAATTCGTCTTGTAAGTAATTTGAAAATGACGAGTGTAAATAGAATATATAGAATCGCAAAAATAATAAATAGACCCTTTTTTCCTAATGCCCATCTGATTCGAGCTAAAGGATCATCGATTAACACAAACTGATGATAATAATATTGCATATATGCAAAAAGTGAATATGTGATTACGCCAGCTAATATCATGCTAACGAAGACGAGTAGTAATAGTTTCGTTTGAAAATTAATTTTATAATTAACCATGAAAGGCATAACCTACTCCCCAGACGGTTTTAATAAACTCGTTCTTGTCTTCCCCAAGTTTCTTTCTTAATGTGCGAATATGAACCATCACTGTATTTTGGTTGTCATAATAAGCATCTCCCCACACAGTTTGAAAAATATGCTCTGCACTAAAAACCTTATTCGGATGGTTAGCGAGTAAGAGGAGAATATCAAATTCCTTCGGGGTGAGAGAGAGGACCGTATCATATTTTGTTACTTTATGTTGATCAGGATCAATCGTAAGTCCTCGAAACTCTAAAATATTCTCTTTTGAAGCTGATTGATTATACAGCATTGTCCGTCGTAATTGTGATTTGACGCGTGCCACTAATTCCATAGGATTAAACGGTTTGGTCATATAATCATCAGCTCCAATGACAAGCCCGGTGATACGGTCAAAATCAGATGTTTTAGCGCTCAAAAAGATAATCGGAAAAAGATAGTTTTGTTTGCGAATCATTCTAGTGACTTCATGTCCGTCTAAACGGGGCATCATAATATCTAAGACAGCCAAATCAATTGGCTGTGATTGTACAATTTTTAATGCTTCTTCTCCATCATTTACTTTGAAAATATGAAAGCCTTCTTTTTCCAAATGGAGCCCAACAAGGTCAGCAATTTCCGCCTCATCATCGGCAATCAAAATATTTACGTGCTTCACGTTGTACACCTCTAATTTTCAGTAAGAATCTCTTATAGTATAGCCGTTAACCATGTATTCATCCAGCAAGAGAATGATCGTTACCTTCCTTGAATTCTGTTATAATATGCAATAACTTTCGATCAGGAGGACTTTTTATGTATAAGGAGATTTTAAGCAAAATTGAACAGCCAGAAGCTTTTCAACCATCTGAAAAAATGTTTTGGCAAGATGAGTATATTGCAAAACAGCTTTTAAAAGCACATCTTAATCCAAACCATGAAGGAGCGAGTAGAGAACCGAAATTTATAGATGCTTCGGTAAGATTTATTTCACAGCTTATGAACAGTGGAGACAGAGTAGTTGATCTCGGTTGTGGTCCAGGTCTTTATTGTGAACAGCTGGCAATGAGAGGCTATGCGGTTACCGGGATTGATTTCTCCGAGAACTCTATTGATTACGCCAAATCCCAGGCTAGTGAAAGGCATTTACCGATACAGTACCGCTTTGAGGATTATCTTAACATGGATGACGTAAATACGTTTGATTTTGCGACGCTTATCTATTGTGATTATGGTGCATTATCACCAAATAATCGCAAGCAGCTGTTAAGGAATATTTATCGCTGCTTAACTGAATCTGGACGCCTATTTTTAGATGTATTTACCGTTAATAAGTATCATTCTTTTGTAGAGGGAAAACAATGGTCAATGAATAATCATGGGGGGTTTTGGTCTGCCCATCCTTATTTGGAAATCTCTCATAACAAAAAATATGATGATGAAATTTCTCTTGAACAAACTTTGGTACTGACTGAAGAATCCGCTGATGTGTATCACATTTGGTATCAATACTTTACTAAGGAGCGGTTGATAAGAGAGCTCCGGGATGCTGGATTTAAAGTGATTAATGAGTATAGTAATGTGGCTGGAGAACCTTACACTGATAGAAGCGAGACAATGGCTATCCTTGTTCAGAAATAATTTTTAAAAATATTCTATTTCTTTTCTTGCGAGAGGAGTACAATAGAAGTAATTTTAATACTTGTATTGGTTGAGGGGGCGAATTAGATGTTTGGCATCACAAGTTTTACGGTGTTTTTAGCCGCCGCGATTATTATGAATATTACTCCTGGTACAGATACGATGTATATTGTCTCACGGAGTGTCTCACAAGGTAAGAAGGCAGGGTTATACTCTGTTCTTGGTATATCTACAGGAGCAATGGTGCATACATTTTTAGCTGCTATCGGATTATCTCTTATTCTTACAACGTCAGTCATTTTATTTACTATTGTAAAGATGATTGGTGCGGCGTATTTAATTTATCTTGGCGTACGTATGGTCATTCAAAAATCCTCACAATTTGAAGTTAAAAAGACGAAACCTTTAACTGCAAGGAAAGTGTTTGCTCAAGGTTTACTAACCAATCTAACCAATCCAAAAGTGGCGCTTTTCTATATTTCATTTCTACCCCAATTTATATCTGTAGACAATGGATATGGCCCACTTCCTTTTATCATCCTTGGTATGACCTATGTTGTAACAGGAACCATTTGGTGTTCGATAGTCGCGCTTTTTGCCTCTACAACAACGAAAAAACTTAGAAATAATCCTAAAGCAGAATTTATTATTAATAAGGTAACTGGCATGATCTTTGTCGGTTTAGGTATTAAGCTTCTCCAAACAAAGGCATCCTCATAAAGAAAGGAGCAGAACAAACTCTGCTCCTTTCTTTCATCCATTACAATATTACCCATTTACAAAGAAGATTAAATAAATTATAGTTATTAAAGAGTGTTTATATCCATAATTAAAAAGGGGTTATTACTTATGAATGAAAAAGTAAAAAGAAAGATTAGTAATCTTGAAAATATTGATCGTTTTTCAGCTGAGGAATTATTTCAATACCTCCCCCTCAATCATAGTGACGTCGTATTAGATATAGGAGCTGGTGCAGGATACGTAGCACTACCTATAGCAGAAAGGGTAGATTTGGTTTATGCACTTGATTTGGATGAGGACATTTTAAACTATTTGCAGCTAACAGCAGAGAAGAGAGGGATCACAAATATTCAGCCCGTAATAGCTAATTTTAAAGACATACCATTAGCAGATGAACAAGTAGATATTGCGATCGCTTCAATCTCGCTACATGAAGTAAAACCATTATCCGCTGTACTAGAAGAAATCAAGCGTACCTTAAAAGCTCGAGGTACATTCTTATGCATTGATATTGAAAAAACCTCAGATGCCAGAGGACCGAGAGTATCATCTGGGGATATGATGAAGGCAATGGAAAATGCCGGTTTTAGCGATATGAAAATGACCGTTTCTCCGCGGAAATTAGGAAGTGAGCCAGTTTATATCATTAGGGCAGTAAAGAAATGAATGCTTTAATTTAAAGCAACAGTAAATTAACATCCTTTATAAAGAGTCGTAATAAAATAAAAATGATTGCAATGTGAAAATAGATATATTCGTATCCAACAAAGCTTTTTGAACGAATCCTGCACCCCTATAACTAAGAGTCACTTTCTTATCTTAATTTGATAAGTCCCCACACTAATTTCTCGTTCCACGTGAAACAAACGGTCCATCTTATGAGGGTTTTTGTTAGCTGAAATGGTAAAATAGAGACAGGGGAGAAAGTTTCTGTAATAGTGAAGGTGGTTTGCTCAATTGCTCATTTTATATATACTTCTTATTTTAGTTGCTTCTATATTACAGGCGAGTACGGGATATGGCTTTTCTATTCTAGCGACGCCATTTTTACTGCTGTTTTTTGAGCCGATGGAGGCCATTCAAATCAACTTAATCTTATCTTTGTTTATTTCGATTGTCATGATAGGGAAAGTCAAGGTCGATGTTGATCAAAAAGTGTTAAAACGACTCATCATCGGCAGTATTTTTGGTTTACCTATAGGGATGGTCATTTTTCTTTGGTTACCGCTTAACTGGCTAAAACTAGGGATAGGTATTCTAATCTTGGTTTTGACTGTGTTGATGATTGCTCAATTAAAGATGAAGCAAACGAGAAATAGAGATTATGGCGCTGGTGGGCTATCTGGAACATTAACGACAAGTATTGGTATGCCTGGTCCGCCGTTATTATTGTATTTCTCGGGCACCAAAACGAATATGGAAATTCTCAGAGGAACGACAATTGCCTTTTATTTATATATCTATGTAATCAGTCTGGCTATCCAAATGGTTGTCGCCGGTACTACACAAACAGTTTGGCTCGCTAGTTTGGTTGGAGCTCCTGTGGCACTAATTGGTATATTTTTAGGACAATTACTATTTAAAGTCATGAGCCAAAAGTTTTTCTCAATTATTTCCTACTTCATCCTTTTATTTACTGGATTATACTTATGTATTAACCAATTAATTCTCTAATTCTGCATGGGAATGAGGAAGGAAAAAAGGCTGGTGAGGGGTTTGATTTCGCACGTCTCACTCAGCCTGTCTTTCAAGTATGGATTAATGAATAGCAAATTCTTTGTTTAATAGGGACTCAAATGCTTTAATATTTTCATTAAAGTCCGGCAGTTGTTTTGTTTCTTCTGCTTGTTTGATCATGCTTGTGACAAGGTCATTTACTGGAGTAGATACTTGTAGGGCGTTCCCTTTTGTTGAAATGTAACCATTAATATAGTCGACTTCTGTTTGTAATCCTTTTTCTAAATCTTGTAGCATACTAGCTTTGAGCAGTGCTTGAGGACCAAATGCTTGTTTAGCAACTTGGATGACCATAGGTAGATTGCTCTTGTCTTCGTTAATAGAGAAGATTCCAACATTTACACCAGCTAGTTCGCTAAATTGAATGTTATTCGCGTAACCAACTTTTAACGTTTCATCAGCTAACATCACTGCACTTGTGACAGCTGCCTCGTTATTCAAAATATCTCCATATGTACAACCTAGTGCTGCCGACATACCACTCATCGCTACATTAACAAGAAGTTTGGACCATTTTGTACCGATTAGATTATTTGAAACGATTGTGCCACCGACATCTTCAAGAACGGTTTTTACTAGGTTCACGCGGTCAGTAATCTGTCCGTCTAACTCACCAATTTGAAAAGCGTGAGCAGAGAATGCCTCTTTGTCTGATGTTAATTGTGATACACCTGGTTTTACCCAAGTAGCACCAAACTCTACAGAACCACCAATAATGATGGATGAACCAAGTGATTCTACTAAACTTTCTTCTGGAACACCATTTTGTAAAGAGAGTAATATACTTGCTTCGTTCATATGCGCTTGAAGTTGTAGGAGCACTGATTTATTGTATACTTGCTTTGTTAAAAGTAAGACAAGGTCATAAATGCCAGTCATTTCATGTGGCGTGATGGCTTTCACAGAAGCCTGCAAGTTTACAGTCCCCACAACTGTTGCGCCGTTACTGTTTAAGGCGTTAATATGGTCAGTATTTACATCGATGCATTCCACATGATGTGCCCCTTTTGATAAGTGTGCCCCAATAATCGTCCCTAAAGATCCTGTTCCCATGATAGCAATTCTCATTATGCATCCTCCTAAAATATTTAGTTGTAAAGCACTAACATAAAAGTTAATCATACCGAAATAAATAATAGAAATAAAAGAAAAAAAACCCAAATGATAGGCTTAAAGTCCTTGTTTTTGGATTAAATTAGGAGGAAAAATAATTGGGTACGCAAAAGAATGAATTATTAAGAGTTCATAAAGTGAATATGTGGGGATTGATGACATTAGCTGTTTTATTAGTCTTACCTATTGTTATTGACCGGGGTTTGAGCGATACAATTGTCATTATGTGTGCTGGGATTTCTGTCATTGTCATGGCTATTGTTCTGTATTTTTTGCGTATCAATGATTACGTAAAGGGCTTTTTATATGCTGCTATACCAAACCTCATTGTGATGATGCTCTTTTTTGTGGACGGATATGCATTGAATAAGCATTATATTTTATTCTTAACGATTGCAATGGTGGTGCTATATTTTAAGAAAGAAATGATTGTTGCTTTTTCTGTATTCTATAATGTTAGTTTTATTGCTACCTACTTTATAATTGGCCATCAGTTATTAGGAGAAAGTAATAGTGTCCGGAGTATTTTTACTATTATTCTTGTCGCCAACGGGATTTTGTACTTATTTTATTTATTAGCTAGTTGGGGTAGGGAATTAATTGACCAAGCAGAGCAAAAAGAAACGGAGTCAAAGGACCTCCTCATACAGTTGCAAGACACCTTTGGTTCAATAGATAAAGGTACAGTGACTCTAGAAAATCATATTGGACTTTTTAAGCAAAATATTGAAACGATACATGAGTCAAGTCAACAAGTATTAGAAGCTGCTCAACAGATGGCTACAAGTATTCAAGAAGAAGCGAACAGCTTAAATATTGTCAATGATTCTATGAGTCAGTCTTTACAAAATACAAAAGAATCTGTTGCCATTTCAGAAGGTGTCGTAGAAAAGTCGGAGAATATGAATGAGAAAGTACAAGATGGTTTAAATAAGATAGTCGATGTTACATCGCATATGAATACTGTAAATACAACGATTAGTGTGACAGCATCGACGGTATCAGATGTTCATTCAAGTATGGAACAAGTGAATAAATTATTAGCAGGCATTAAACAAATTGCCGATCAAACTAATTTACTCGCATTAAATGCAGCAATTGAATCAGCAAGAGCCGGAGAGCATGGGCGAGGGTTTGCGGTCGTTGCAGATGAAGTAAGGAAGTTAGCTGAGCAAAGTGCTGAAATCACGGTGGCGATCTCTGAAGTGACGAATACTCTTTTCACTCAGTCTCTTGAAGCACGTAAAAGCTCTCTTGAAGGGGAAGGTGCTGTAAAGCAGGGACAAGCACTTCTAACAGAGATATCTGCCTTTTTCAACGAGATACAAACATCATTACAAGAAAACAACTTAGAGTTAGTGAGAGGTGTCAATGAAGTTTCCGCTGCCACAGAAAAATTTGAACAAATTCAAGAGCAGATTGAAAATATGGCAAATATATCAGAGGAGAACGCCGCAGCTACAGAGGAAATCGTTGCTATCATAGAAGATGAACATGAGATGGTGTCAAACGTAAATCATTCGGTAGCGGATATTAATCGTTTGAGCATACAGTTAAAAGAGTTAGCTTCAAGCCAACAAGCTTAACATTGGTAATTATGCTCTAATCAAAAGGTTGTGCGAAAAAAGGACCAATTTTCCATAGAGTTTATATTGACAGACGCTATTAAACTATTGTAGCCTAATAGATATCAAATTGAATAAACCTCACTTTTTCTGGTGGGGTAGAGGCGCGGTATTTAACAGTCTTTAGTAGAGTGATAAGGCATGATGAGACTAAAGAGAAGGAAATATCGCCGAAATGTGCTATACCCGTTTGTATAGCATGTTGGGTCTGCAGTGAATAATTGCAGGACTGTCTTAATAAATTTACCCGATTTATTAAGGTGCACTATCTCTAAAATGGGAAAAGTAGAGGATTTAGGCGGAAGAATAACAAGGACCTGAGTTCATCTCAGGTCTTTTTTTGTTATTCTTTTTCTTAATTCGGAATAGTTTAATTAGTAGAAAAATATATTAGGGGGAATAGAGATGAAAAAGAGATTTGCTTTACTAGCTATGGCTTTAGTACTGAGTATGTTTCTAGCTGCTTGTGGTTCAAATGATGAGGCTGAAGGAAGCACAGGTTCAGGTGGAGAAGATAAAGACGTTTTTCGCGTAGGACTAGAGGCGGGTTATGCGCCATTTAACTGGACGCAAATGGATGATAGCAATGGCGCAGTAGCAATTGAAGGTAATTCAGAGTTTGCAGGCGGTTACGATGTTGAGATTGCGAAGAAGATAGCAGAAGGTTTAGGAAAAGAGTTAGTAATTGTGAAAACAAAATGGGATGGATTAGTACCATCATTAAGTTCAGATAAAATTGACGCTATTATTGCTGGTATGTCACCAACAGCAGAACGAAAAGAAACGATTGATTTTTCCGATAACTATTATGAATCTGATTTAGTCATGGTAGTGAAAAAAGGTGGCGATTACGAAAATGCCACATCCATTCAAGACTTCAGTGGGGCAAAGGTTACTGCCCAATTAAATACATTTCATTATTCAGTAATTGATCAAATTGACGGCGTACAACAGCAAACAGCGATGGAGAGCTTCCCTGCTATGCGTGTTGCATTAGAGTCTGGAATTATTGACGGCTATGTTTCTGAACGTCCGGAAGGTGTAAGTGCTTCAGCTGCTAATGATAACTTTGCGATGGTTGAATTTACTGAAGGATTTGAGACAAGTGAAGAAGATACTGCCATTGCAGTAGGGGTGAAAAAAGGTAGCGAATTAACAGATAAAATCAATGAAATCCTTGCAGATATTTCTGAAGAAGAGCAAAAAGAATTAATGGATGCTGCTATTGAGAATCAGCCAGCGGCAGAATAACTAAATGAGCCGGCTGCATGAGATGTAGCCGGTTTTATATCGAGAAGAAGGTTAGGAGAGACATGAGAAATAAACAACTAGGGTAGCGCATCCTCTCCGTCGTATTAAACCTTTGAAGCGCAAATCCTTAGCAGATTGATTGGTAATGGCCAATCATGATGAGAGAAAAGGAGATCATTGTTATGAGTATAGAATGGATTATTCGCATCGTTGTCGAATATTGGCCAATGTTTTTACGAGGCGCCGGTGTGACATTAGTCATTGCCTTAATTGGTACCGTTTTCGGTGCCCTAATTGGTTTGTTGTCAGGCATTCTTCGAACAATACCAATACCTGAGAATGGTCCTAAACGGTTGTTATTAAAAATAGTGAATTTCTTGTTATCTGCTTATATTGAATTCTTTAGAGGCACACCAATGATTGTACAGGCAATGGTTATTTTTTACGGGGCAGCAATGGCCTTTGGCTATCAAATGGATCCGCTCATTGCTGGTATCGTTATTGTTTCCATTAACACGGGTGCTTATATGGCTGAGATTGTTCGTGGAGGGATTATTTCTGTCGACCCAGGTCAATATGAGGCAGCCCAAGCCATTGGGATGAACCATTTGCAAACAATGATGAATGTTGTTTTACCTCAGGTCATTCGAAACATTCTTCCAGCTACAGGTAATCAATTTATCATTAATATAAAAGATACTGCCGTGTTAAGCGTGATTTCTATATCTGAATTATTTTTCCAAACGAATTCAATTGCAGGGAATAATTTCCGCTACTTTGAGTCATTCTTTGTTGTTTGTATTATTTATTTCGTTATGACTTATACCGTTACATTAATTCTACGCTATATTGAAAGAAGAATGGATGGACCGGAAAATTACGTCGTTGCAGGTGAAATGGATACGGCAGAAGATATCAAAAGAAAAACAACAGGAGCATAGGTGGCGGAAAGGAGAGTTGGAAAAGTGAATACAGTTGTTGATATTCAAGGGTTAAGTAAGTCTTTTGGTAGTCATGAAGTATTAAAAGATATTAACTTCTCAGTGAATAAAGGAGAAGTAGTTACAATCATCGGCTCATCAGGGTCTGGGAAATCGACCCTATTAAGATGTGTCAATCTATTAGAAAAACCAAGTGGTGGACAAATTATCTATAACGGTGAAAATATCCTCGACGATAAACATAATGTCCATCAATATCGTAAAAATCTCGGCATGGTTTTTCAATCTTTTAATCTATTTAATAACCATAATGTATTGGGAAATTGTGTTGTTGGGCAAATAAAAGTATTAAAGCGTTCAAAAGAGGAAGCAGAAAAAATCGCGAAGAAATATTTGCGTGTGGTCGGGATGGAGGCTTATGTAGAAGCTAAACCAAGACAGCTTTCCGGAGGTCAAAAACAGCGTGTGGCGATTGCAAGAGCACTTTCAATGGAGCCAGATGTGATGTTGTTTGATGAACCAACCTCAGCACTCGATCCTGAAATGGTTGGCGAAGTGTTAAAGGTGATGAAGGAACTGGCTGGCACAGGCCTGACCATGCTTATTGTCACCCATGAAATGGAATTCGCCCGTGAAGTGTCGGATCGCGTTGTCTTCATGGATAAAGGCGTCATTGCTGAAGAAGGGACACCAGAGCAACTATTCAATAACCCCAAAATGGAAAGAACCAAAGCTTTCCTACAACGTACACGTAACTAAAAGAAGCTTGCCCGATTTAATAATTAAATTGGGCAAGCTTCTTTTAGTTTTAGCCTCTCGTACGGAACGTTGTTAAAAGCTTTGGAATTGGATCAGAAGTTTGTCGGTCCTTTGGTAGAAGTTGAGCCGCGACAAAGATGAATGAACTACATTCGTAAGATCAACTTATGCTGTCGTATTTCCGCTCCAGAATTAAGCTTATTCATGTCTAGCTCGGAAGGACTGCTCTTTTTTCTTAGTTAATGATAAATTTTCTCGTCTATATTCACAGGTAAGACCTTTTTATAAATGGCTTCAATATCTTCTTTCACTGCTTTTCTTGGATTATAATGTACGGTTCCATGATCGTTCATTGCATCTTCTGCTAGTTGGGCGATATCTTCATCTGTAAAGTGGTGGTCGAGATGCGCAAAATTTTGTGGAATATCAATAGAATGCATTAATTCTTCTACTAATGGAATAAGAGTTTTGCCTGCTTGTTGCATACTAACGGAATGTAAGGATGGATCAATCATGCGTGCAATTGTTGCATATTTTTCTGTTGATGCTGGAAGATTGTAGGCAATCACTTTTGGTAGTATCACAGCATTCGCAAGTCCATGGGGGACACCGTAGCGTGCAGACATTGGATGTGATAAGGAATGAACAATCCCTAATCCACCGAGGCTAAATGACATGCCAGCCAATGTACTAGCAAGATGGACTTGCCCCCTTGCTTCTAAATTGTCTGCATGAGCATAGGTTTGTGGTAAATAGGTCCAGAGCATGCGAATCGCTTGAAGAGCAAGAGCATCTGTAAAAGGATTAGCTGGTAATGATACATAAGATTCAATGGCATGGACAAGTGCATCAGCCCCTGTAGCAGCAACATGCTTTCGTGGCAATCCAAGTGTGAGTGCCGGGTCCACAAACACAACTTTTGGTACAAGATAAGGAGATCCTAGAACAAGTTTTCTACCACCATCGCTATCTGTAATGACACTTGCAATCGTTACTTCAGACCCAGTACCAACTGTTGTTGGAATCGCAAAAAGTAATGGTAGTTTATCTTCTATTGGCTTACCGCCAAGAGAATATTCCAGTATATGTCCGGTGTGTGTGACTGCAACAGCCAGCGCTTTGGCAAAGTCCATAGAGCTACCGCCTCCAAGGGCAATAATCAAGTCTGCGCCTTCTAATTGAAAGCTCTTCATGCCTTCCATAACCGAATGAGCAGACGGGTTGGGCTCGATTTCTGCATAAACAGCATATTCAATGGATGCATCTTCTAATACTTGGGTAATTTTTTCTACGACACCTGATGAAATCAGTCCTTTATCTGTACAAACGAAGACCTTCTTCTTTCCTGTCGCTTTAATTTTGTCTGAAAGCTCTTGTTGAACGACCTCATAACCAAATTTTAAATCCGTTTGTAGATTTAAGTGAAATGATGCGTTCAATAAACTCATTCGCTGATCCTCTCCCTCTAATATTTTTTTACTTATAAATAGTTAAGCGCTTACAAGGTGATTTCCTTCTTTCTCTAACTAAATTTTAGAAAGAGTGTTAGAATACAAGTAAAAAATGAGGAAGTGAGCTTGTTATGCAAAAATCGATTGTACAAATAAATTCCCCTGTAGGTGTGCTAGCAATCGAAGGAACAGAAAAAGCCATCACAGCTGTTCAATTTCTTGATAGAACGGAAATCGCAGAACCATTGAGAAATGACTCGCCAGATGTAATAAAGGAATGTGTACAGCAATTAGAGGAATATTTTCAAGGGAAGAGAGAAGCATTTGAAATTACTTATGAGCTCAATGGGACAACCTTTCAAACGAATGTATGGCAAGCGTTAACAACAATTCCTTTCGGTGAGACTGCCTCATATAAAGACATTGCCGTCATTGTCGGAAATGAAAAAGCTGTCCGTGCAGTCGGGAGCGCTAATGGTAAAAATAAAATGAGTATCATTGTACCTTGCCACCGTATTATTGGCACAAACGGAAAGTTAACTGGTTATGCAGGTGGGATGGAAAGAAAAGGCTGGTTGCTTGAGCATGAAAGAAAGTTCAGAAAATAGTATAATAGTTCTGGTAAGCAGAATGTTAGAAGAGGTGACTGGAAATGGAGAGAAAGATCGATGAAATCATCAAGGATCGCCGTTCGATTAAAAAGTTCAAACAAGATCCTGTAAGCATAGATGAAATTGTAGAATTACTAGAGGTGGCAAAATGGGCACCAAATCATAAAATGACGGAACCATGGCGTTTATTACTATTCGCTGAAAAAGGGAAAGAGAAGTTTATTGATGCATTTTGCCAAACGCAAAAATTAAAGGATGGGACCATACCTGAAAAAGCACAAAATAAATCCGCTTATTTTCGCTCTATACCTTTGCACTTAGTTGTTGTGATGCCTGAGGACCCTCGTCAAAAGACATGGGATGAGGATTATGGTGCAGTGAGTGCGATGATTCAAAATTTCCAATTAGCTGCATGGGAAAGAGGCATTGGCATGATTTGGCGAACCAATGATTGGATCTATAATCCTGTCTTCCGAGAAGCGATTGGTGTAAAACCAGGGGAGAAAGTAGTAGCTACTTTAATGATTGGTTATGCCGATCATATTCCTGAAGCAAAGCCGCGAACAAGTATGAAAGAAAAGCTGCAAATTATTAAAGAGTAAAATAAAGTGATAATAAAGGCTAGGGACAGGTGCGAAAAGCGGTTCCTAGCCTTTTTTTAGCTACTAGAATATATAAACCTTTTTTAAAGTCAATCAAATATGTTTGTAGGAGGAGTAGTTAGGTATACTATTGGTATATAAAATAACGTTTAATTGCTGTTCCATTGTGAGGGGGACTAGAGTTGATTATTGCTATTATTTTTCTCTTATTTGTTTCATTCTTTTTTTCAGGGAGTGAAACGGCATTAACTGCAACAAATAAGATGAGGCTGCGAACGAAAGCGAAAAACCATGATAAAAAGGCTGAAAAGCTACTTAATATCGTCTCAAAGCCAAGTGAGTTTATTACTTCTATTCTCATTGGTAATAACATTGCTAATATCTTGCTACCGACACTTGTAACAACCCTTGCTATTCAATATGGCTTTAATGTTGCGCTCGCTTCGGCCATATTAACAGTGGTTATTATTATATTTTCGGAAGTAATTCCGAAATCCATTGCAGCAGCTTTCCCTGATCGTATATCGTATCTTGTATATCCTGTGATTCGTTCTGTTATTTTTATTCTAAAACCAGTGACAGTCATTTTAAATGGATTAACGGGTTTTATTACCCGCATATTATCAAAGGGGCAGAAGCAAGAATCATCAATTTCTAAGGAAGAGTTACGGGCAATAGTGGAAATCGCTGACACGGAAGGGATCTTTAAAAAAGAAGAGTCTCATCGTATTAAAGGTGTACTTAATTTTCATAATTTAAATGTAAAAGACGTGCTAAAAACCCCAAGAATAGATCTTGTTGCGTTTCCTATTACAACTACATTTGAAGAAGTAAGGGATACTGTGATTCAACATCCGTATACAAGGTATCCTGTCTATCGGGAGGATATTGATCGTATTGTCGCAGTTTTTCATTCAAAGTACTTATTATCTTGGGCTGCGGAACCACATAAAACACTAGAGGATTATTGTGATACAGATCCTTTGGTTATTTATGAATTTGCTTCTCTTGAGCGTGTTTTTCGCCAAATGACGATGGAGAAAAAACATCTAGCAGTTGTCTTGGACGAATATGGTGGAACAGAAGGAATTGTTACTCATGAAGACATTATTGAAGCCATGATCGGGTTAGAAATTGAAGATGAAATGGATCTGGATACTGAAAGGCATATTCATAAGCTGACTGACACAGAAATCATCTGTAATGGAAAAATTACATTATATCAACTCAATTCTGTATTTAAGACAGATATACCAGAGGAAGATGATGTACTTGCAGGTTACATACAAAAGCAAATAGACCATTTTCCGGCGGTAGGTGAAGTCATTGTACAAAACAATCTTACTTTTGAAATATTAGAAGTAAAAGGGAGAGCACTGACTAAAATAAAAATTACTAAAAAATGATGCTGTGCTTTTAAAGGGGTTTGAAAAAGTGAATAAGCATTCAGAATTGAAATCTATTAAAGAAGTGAGAGCATTTATTCAAGAAAATAACTTTGCCCTCCTTTATATTTGGAGTGATCAATGTAGTGTATGTCATGCATTGTATCCCAAATTATTTGAGAGTGTAAAGGATTACCAAAAGATAAAACTAGGAAAAGTTAACTATCAGGTTGTAAGCGAAATTGCCGGTGAGTTTTTGGTATTTTCTGTACCGACAATCATCCTCTTTAAAGAAGGGAAAGAGTACTTAAGAGAAGGAAGATTTATGAGAGTACAGGAGTTTAACAAACAATTAAAGCATTTAAACTTTATGATGTGAAAAAATGCATTAAAAAGGGCACCGTTCTTAAAATGAACGGTGCCCTTCATTAATTATAATGCATCTTTAATCACTTTCTTATAATGTAAAATTGCTAATAATCCAAAGATGGAATAAAGCACAGTATAGATAACCATGACAATAATAGTTGGTGTCATCATTTCTGTTCCGAACAAGAACCAGCCCGATTTAACAGCGAAGTAACTATGAGACAGACTGAGAACAAGTGGGATACCGAAAGTGAAAAACTGTTTCACGCAAATTCCTCTTAAGAGATCGTTCTGAGTATAGCCAAGCTTACGTAAAATCGTATAGCCATTCTTTTCTTCTTCCCCCTCATCCATTTGCTTAAAATAAATGATACAGCCTGAAGTGATTAAGAATGTAAGCCCTAAGAAGCCGGTAATAAATAATGTCAAACCGATAAATTCTTTCACACCTTGAAATTCTAATTGCAGGGACCAGGTATTTCGTTCGATGTCCAGCGTTTCGTATAGATCATTTGCTTTTACTACATCGTCCTGATTTTCCAGGTTGATTTTATAAAAAACGTTGCCTTGGTCTTTAAAAATGGTTTGTAAATCTGGATTCAATGCTTTTTGCAATTGCTTATATACTGTGTCATCGACGACAGCAGTAGGAGAGCCGCCAAATGTGAAATAAAATGGAATGACAGGTTCATCATTTAAACCAATAAGATCTAATTTATATTCATTTGCTGTTGTATGCATCACAATAGAGCTGTTTTCGTTTACATCCATGATAGAATCAAACATGGCAGGCCAACCAGTAAAGAATACTTCATTTGGCTTAACGTCTAAACCGTCTACATCTTTATCACTAACTACGGTCGATTCCATCTTCTGTACATCCATACCTGCTGATTCAGGATCCACAGATAGTTGAATCATGTCTGCCATATTAAAGGTAGTAACTACGATTTCCGTTGTTTCTTCTGTAAAAGCTATATTATGATCAGTGAATGCCTCTGTTAGCATGTTTGCTTCTTTTTCACTATTCGTAGAAAAATCTGCTAGTACACGTTCAAATGCGCTTTTTTCTGCTGAATAGAACTGAATATAGGATAAAGAGAGTAAACCGATAGCTAATGCCGATACGGTTGTTATTACCGTTAATAATAAGGCATTGGATTTCATGCGAAACATAATTGATGACAAAGAGAGGACATCTGTTATGTTAAGATAGCCGCCTTTACCATTGCGAATGACATTACCAATGAAAGTAATCGACCCACGGAAGAAAAGGTAAGTACCGATAATGACACTCCCAAGGATGAAAATCATGGCGAGAAATAATTCATTTATTGATGTAAAATTACCACTGAAAAGTTTGGATGATACATAATAACCTGTTGTAATAAAGCAAAGTCCTAATATTCCAATTACAATTTCTACAACCGTGACCCGTTTTACAGTTCCTTCTGTAGTTGCTTTTACTTTGAACAGTGATAGTATGCTCTGACGGTGAATAAAGAAAAGGTTATTTGCCATAATGAGTAAATAAATCACAGCAAAAACAATTAGCGTCTGTACTAACGCCTGGGATGAAAACTGTAATTCCGCTAATTCATCGATCGATATTAATTTAAACAGAATCATTAGCACAAACCTCGAGCTGAGAAAACCAAGAAAAATACCAATCATTAAAGAACTGAAATATAATAAGAAATTTTCAGCTGTAAGTAGACGGAAGATTTGCCCTTTCGTCATACCGATAAGTTGGAAGAGCCCGATTTCTTGCCCACGTCTTTTTATAAAAAGATTGTTAGCAAATAAGAGAAATACAGCAACAATTACGATGAGAAGGACAGATGCTGCCCGTATAGCTGCTGCACCTTTTATAGTACCGCTCGCCTCATCTAATGCAGGGTCATATTGTAATGTAACAAAGGCAAAATAAAGACTAGAGCTAAAAGCAAGTGCAAAAACATAAAGGTAATAATTCTTCAAATTCTTCTTTAAATTACGCCAAATGAGCAAATTAATGTTCATTTTGTACACCGCCCAGAATGGCTTGTGTCTTCATAATATCTTTAAAGAAATCTTGCCTCTTCTCATCACCTTTGTTCAATTGCGTGTAAATATGGCCATCTTTAATAAAAATCACACGACTACAGTAACTAGCCGCAACGGGGTCATGCGTGACCATAACAATCGTTGACTTCCTTGTTTCATTCAGTCGCGTTAATTTATTGAGTAAATCCGAAGCGGACTTCGAATCAAGAGCACCAGTCGGTTCGTCAGCAAAAATGATACTAGGATCATGTATAAAAGCACGAGCTGCTGATGTTCTTTGCTTTTGACCACCTGAAATTTCACTTGGGTACTTGTTAGCTAAATCTTCAATCCCTAATTCAGAGGCGATGTCAGAAAAGCGCTTATTGGCTTCAGTCCGTGATACTTTTTTGATTGATAATGGCAGTAAGATGTTTTCTTTTACTGTCAATGTATCAAGTAAATTATAATCTTGAAAAATGAAGCCGAGATAATGTTTACGGAATTCCGCAAGTTGTCTTTCTTTCATTTTCGTCATTTCTTTGCCTTCAATACTAATTGAACCAGCGCTTAAGTGATCGATCGTCGAAAGGATATTGAGCAAGGTTGTCTTCCCAGACCCCGATGCGCCCATAATACTGACAAATTCACCTTGCTTTATATGCAGGTCCAAGCCTTTTAAAACTTCTTGTTTATTCCCTCTACTACCGTAGGTTTTATGAATTTTATGTGCTTCTAATATATTCATGTGAATGCTCCTTTTTCTAAGCTTACCTACATTGTAAAGGGATAGAGAGACTTTCTCCTTCGATTCAGCGAACAAAATATCATTGCGTGTGACATTATTGTCACTTCGTTGTCATTCTTATATCAACGAAATCATTCATTTTAGGGAATACAAGTGTTACTGTCGTCCCTTCATTTATGATTGAGCTAACTTGAATGTTTATTTTTAATGTATCAGCTGCTTTTTTGGCTAAATAAAGACCCATTCCTGTAGCTGCATGTCCTGCATGGTCAGCGGTTGAAGTGAAACCCTTGTCATATATACGCGGTAAATCTTTTTGTGAAATACCTTTCCCTCTATCTGAAATGGTGAGAACGTTAATGTCACCAAGTGCCTCCGACTCAATGGTAATTTCGGATGAGTGACTATATTTTACTGCATTAGATAAAATCTGCCTAATCACAAACCCAAGCCATTTACCATCACTTGTCACTTCTTTTACTGCGAGATCGAGTTCAAAACCAATTCCTTTTTGCATGCACCAAGATTGCAAGTCTCGTATTTCCCTAAATAATATTTCCTCAAGTGAGACCTTATCAATATAAAGATCATTTTCTAAAGTTGGCATACGTTTATGGTGAAGCTGTTGATCAAGCAGTAAATGAATGCGAAGCCACTCGTTAGCTAAAGCAGATTTCGAGCTTGGATGCTCTAGGCGATCAATGATGAGTTTCATTGCTGTTAAAGGGGTCTTTACCTCATGAATCCACCGCAATAATTCATCTTTCTCTTGTTCAATCTCCAATTTGATCTGTTGATTTTCCATCTCTAATTGCTGCGTTTGTTTCTGAAGACTAGATTCAATGATTTTTTCAAAAGGTGAGCGGGCCTCTTCTAAATAGTGGAGATCAAGTCCAGGCGCCCAATTTTCTAATCGGCGGTAGTAGGAGACCTCTTTTATAAAACGCAAGAATAGAAAGATAATGAAAATAACCAGCAGGATCGCAACCATATAGAGGGTCGAATACATTGATAATCCAGGATCAATATAAGCAAATACAATGATAAGCATGAGAGAGAAGAGGAAGAGGAGTATCCAACTTATTCGTTCTTTTAAAAAAGTAATCACCATATTAATAGACCTCTTCCATTGCCATATAACCTTGTCCTACCTTTGTATGTATATGTTTGCCTAAATCAATTTCCTCCAGTCGTTTTCTTAGCCTGTTCACATTAACGGTTAAAGTATTGTCACTAATAAATCGCTCATCATCCCATAGAGCTTTAATAAGTTCATCACGGCTTAGTGTTTTATTTTTATGTTGAAGCAATTGTTTAAGAATAAACATTTCGTTCTTCGTTAAGGTAATCTCACCGTGTTCGTTAGAAACCGTATATTTTTCATAATCGATTTTAGCTCCATACCATGTTTGTAGTGTCTGAGAATCAGCAGTATAGTTATAGGCTCTTCTTAGTAAAGCTTGGATTTTTGCCACAAGTACATCGAAATGAAAAGGCTTTTGCACAAAATCATCTGCTCCAAGTTGCATAGACATGACCATATCTGTCGGATGATCACGAGAAGATAAGAAGATAATCGGAACGGTAGAATGGTTACGAATCATACGACACCAATGGAAGCCGTCATATTTAGGCAATTGAATATCTATGATTACGAGGTCAGGCTTAACCTCTGAAAATCGTTCAATTACTTTTGAGAAATCATCAATTCCATGCACGCTAAATGACCATTGTTCTAATCTTTCTCTGATTTCTCGATATAAGCTTTCATCGTCTTCTATAAGTAAGAGAGTAAACATCTTTTCACCACACTTGTTTTTCCATATATTATATTAAAAACGAAAGGGAGGACAACCTTCTGGAAAAAAAGAAGACCGTACAGCGACGATCTTCTTATCCTTTATTTTCCGATAGCTTCAACTGTCGTTGCTACTTTTCCGATAACGAGTTCGCTACCAAGCATTGGAGATTCTTTAGGCTCTTCCCCTTGTTTTGGTTCGGGGCGTTTATGTGCTTGTTTGAATATGTCACTTTCCTTCCAAGCTTGGAAGCTATCAAGGTCTTCCCAATACATATTCACATTCAATTCATCATGTTCTTCTAAGTTTTGTGTAATAACGGTTTCCACTTTAATGAAACCTTTCATTTCTTGTAGAGGACCTGGCTTGGTGAAGTTAGGTGCTAATCTTTCAGCAAAACCTTTTTTCATTTTAATGCGATTCGTTACGATATACATCATGATTCCTCCTTTTAGTGATCATGCTTTTATTATAAACTTACTTTCATCAATTCTGAAATTAAAGCCCTTCATTTGGTAAAATAAAGGTGAGAGGTGAGAGGGATGTATAGTGAAGCATTATTAATTGATGAATTAGTGAAAAGAATCATTGCAGGTGAGTATCTATCGAATGAAAAGTTCCCATCTGAAAATCAATTAGCAGAAGAGTTTCAGTTGCCAAGAATGACTGTGAGAAAAGCGTTACAACACTTAGAAGGTCGAGGCCACCTTTATTCAGTACGCGGAAAAGGGCGGTATTTAAAGCCTGAATCAGAAGCGATTCATTTACACTTATCGGGGGGCGAAAGTTTTACAGATAAAATGCTAGCCTCCGGTTATGATTTGCAAACTATAAATCTATTTTCCCCAGATAATGAGATAAATAAAGAGAACCAAACCTATATGTTGTCGAGACTTCGCTATATTAATGGGGAGCCAATTGCTATTCATCAATCGTATGTCAATACAGAGGTTTTCCCTACGATTAAAAAAGATGCGCCGAGAATTACATCCATGTTCGCCTATTACCGAGCTCATGGTTTTCATCACTTCACCAATAATGGAGCAGTATTAAGCGTACAATTCCCCTCCGCCTATGAGCAAGAGTTGCTTAAGTGCAATAATATCCTCCCACTTATTTGTCTTGAAAGTCATACCGTATGCGAAGACACTGAAAAAATACTAGAACGAACGTGCATTCTTTATAGAAGTGATAAATTTAAGTATCGGCTCCGTTAAAATGGGGCCGATTGCCTGGTGTTTAGATATATATTGCTAGAGAGAACGGTGAGAGAGGGAGAAAACATGATTTGCGCGCAGGTTATAGAAAAATATACACCTTATTGCGCGATTCCATGAATTGCGCGTAATACAAAGCCAAATCTAAAAGAATGGTGCGTGTAGCTAAGATTTGCGCGCAGTACATAGTCAAATCCAAAAGAATGGTGCGCGAAATTAAGGTTTGCGCGCAGATCATAGCCAAATTCAAAAGAATGGTGCGCGAAACTAAGGTTTGCGCGCAAGTCATAGCCAAATCCAAAAGGATGGTGCGCGAAATTAAGGTTTGCGCGCAGATCATAGCCAAATCCAAAAGAATGGTGCGCGAAATTAAGGTTTGCGCGCAGATCATAGCCAAATTCAAAAGAATGGTGCGCGAAATTAAGGTTTGCGCGCAGATTATAGCCAAATCCAAAAGAATGGTGCGCGAAATTAAGGTTTGCGCGCAGATCACAGCCAAATCCAAAAGAATGGTGCGTGAAACTAAGGTTTGCGCGCAATACATAGACAAATTCAAAAGGATGGTGCGCGAAACTAAGGTTTGCGCGCAGATCACAGCCAAATCCAAAAGAATGGTGCGCGAAACTAAGGTTTGCGCGCAGATCATAGCCAAATTCAAAAGAATGGTGCGCGAAACTAAGGTTTGCGCGCAGATCATAGCTAAATTCAAAAGAATGGTGCGCGAAACTAAGGTTTGTGCGCAGTACATAGTCAAATTCAAAAGAATAATGCGCGAAACTAAGATTTGCGCGCAATACAAAGCCAAGTCCATCATGCTCTTGCGCAAAACCATGATTTACACACAGTCTCAGTCTGAAACGTTCATTTAAGAATATACATTTTGATTGGATGAGTCTGACAACAGTTTGAAGGATACTGTCGCCACATTTATATGGAGATGCGGGCATAATCACGTTGTATCGTAGGGTGTACCAGCCTCTGATACTTCTGGCTTTTTTCGGCGAGTAATTAATTATACCCGTAGAGGCTCCATGTCAAAGGGTATCATGAAATTAAGGTCATAATTGAACATTATTTCGAAACCAAAACGGAATATGGTAGCTAATCGCTTGATAAGCGAGAGCAACCACCGACCACCGATTTACTCACCCTACTAACTGACAACCACATTAATAACCTCAAAAAAAGCAGCTCAAGCCCGAAACCAATATAGCTATATTCATTTTTAAAGACCCCTCACCACAAAACAAGGAGAGGGGTTTTTGGCAAGGGTTGATTCTATAAAGGTGTCCGCCATGTAAATCCTTATTTACACAATATTAAAAATAAATTAAAACACAACAGCTTGGCGCCAAGTTACGATGAACTTGCGAGAGGAGGTAGGGAGATGAATCGAAAAAGAAGAACAACGATTTTAGTGAAGGCGGGAGCCTCGTTGGCTAAGGAGATGGCGAGAGAGGTGACCGAACATTACGACGTAAAAGAAATAGTTGCACCGAGAAACGGTTTAACAATGCTGAAGGTAAGAGAAACAGCTAAGCAATCCCTATTTTATCTAGGGGAAGTATTAATGACGGAGACGATGGTAGAAATAGAGGGCAGCATAGGTAAGGGAATGGTCATCGGTCTAGAAGAAGAGTGGTCACGTGACCTTGCCATCATTGATGCCGCTTATGGCGCAAAATTGCCAATTATAGCGAGATGGAATCAATTTCTCCAAGCGAAAGAAGAAGCAATCATCAATCAGGAAAATAAAGAGCAGGCACAATTAATGGAAACAAAAGTGTCCTTTGAAACGATGTCAATTTAAGGGAGTGAAAATAATGCCACTTGATTATGTCCATGACACACAAGCTGTGTTTCGCAAGGTAATGGATTGCATGGCGCAGCCTGGTAAAACAGTTAGTTTAGCTAAGCAAATGATTCAAATTGACCATCTAATCGATTGCTATCATTCTACTTTTTTAACGATGGTAACCTTACTCGATAGCGAGGCAACTTTCCATATTAAAGGGAACCATACGCCACTCGTCCAAAGAATCTCTCAACTGACATTAGCCAAGCATGTGAAGGAAAGTGAAGCCGATTTTATCATCATTACAGCTGATTTACCACAAGCTGGTCTAATAAGCGCTATCCAATCGGCGAAAAATGGTAGTTTAATCGATCCCCAACTTTCTGCCACTATCATTATTGAGACCCCGAAGTTGTCATCAGGGCAAGAATGGCTATTATCAGGGCCAGGGATCAAGAAGGCTAAGCGTATAAAGCTCGCTTATTCTCAGACAATCAACCAAGCGCGTGAAGAGAAAAATCAAGAATTTCCGTTAGGAATCGATATCGTGATAACGGACCAAGTAGGTAAGCTTGTTTGTTTACCAAGGACAACAGTAATCAGTGAGGTGAGTAAGTAATGGGATATGTTGCCGTTAAAGGAGGGACAGAGGCTATCGAAGCCTCCATTGAACGCCTTCGTTATAACCGGCTGAAAGGTGAAAGGCATATAGAGATTGAAACAATTCTTGCCACGATGAAGGGCTTAGTAGATCAGGTGATGTCTGAAGCTAGTCTATATGCGCCTATGTTAGCTGCGTTGGCTATTAAACAATCGGAAGGGAATATGGAGGAGGCCGTTTTTACCTTGCGTGCCCATCGTTCGACATTACCACGATTGTATTATAGCGAAGCAATCCAGACAGAAGATATGCGCATTTCTAGGCGGATTTCTTCTAGTTTTAAAGATATTCCTGGTGGACAAATATTAGGAGCAACAACGGATTATACACATAGGTTGTTAGATTTTGATTTATTAATAGAGGATCAACAAGAAGAGAAACAATGGTTGCAGCATTATAAAGAAAGAATCGATCAGCTGAGAGAGCAGCCATCATCACAAATTTTCCCTAAAGTTGTGGAATATTTAAGGGAAAACGGTCTTGTGCAAACTTATGTAGATGATAATCGCGAGCCTTTTGATGTCACAAAGAAGAGCCTCCAATTTCCTGCCAATCGAAGTGCAAGGTTGCAGACATTAACAAGGGGACAGACAGGTGCAGTTATTTCTCTTGGTTATGCTTCTATGCGGGGATACGGTCAAGTTCATCCCAATGTAGGGGAGTTGAGGGTGGGTATGATGCCTATTCACATCTCATCTCCACATGAATGTGAGGAAGAGCAATATTATATAGGTGCTATTGAAGTGACAGAAGTGGAATCATTTGTGCCGGTAAAGGGCGCAAGTGAGGAAAGTGAAGAAGCCCTCGACTTTGAAATCGGCTATGGGATGTGCTACGGACAAAATGAGACAAAGGCGATAGCAATGAGTATTTTAGATCAATGCTTGCAGCACCCATCATCTGATTTTCCTACACATGACGAGGAGTTTGTTTTATTGCATATTGATTCCGTTGAATCGACAGGGTTCATTTCGCATTTGAAACTTCCTCATTATGTGACTTTCCAATCTAAGCTCGATCGTGCAAGAAAAGGACAGAAAGGAGAGTAATAATTATGACAAGACTCCATCATTTTGCTTTCTTCGATGAAGGCTCAAAAAAAGAGATTAGAAGAACAATCTTAAAAGCGATTAGTATTCCAGGATATCAAGTGCCCTTTTCTTCGAGGGAAATGCCTATCGCTAGAGGTTGGGGTACAGGTGGATTACAGGTGACGCTATCCATCATTGGCAAAGACGATGTATTAAAGGTGATTGATCAAGGATCAGATGAATCAGTTAATGCAGTCAATATTAAAAAACTAGTTGAAAAAACGACAGGCATTGCCATTACGGAAGGAACAGCAGAAGCAACGATTATTCAGTCAAGACATCGCATCCCTGAGCAGCCTTTAACAGAAGGTCAAGTGCTCGTCTTGCAGGTCCCTGCTCCAGAACCATTGCGGTCAGTAGAAAAAAGTGAAAGACAAACGAAAATTCTCCATGCGGAAGAAGAATACAGCGGTGCTTGGCTACAGTTATTTGAACAAATTATGAAATATGGTCAGACCAAAACAGGAGCGGACCACCCCGTCTATGTAGCTGACCGTTATGTGATGGCACCGAGTCCTATCCCCCGATTTGATAATCATAAAATGAATCATTCGGAAGCACTTATTTTATTAGGGGCGGGACGAGAAAAGAAAATCTATGCGGTTCCACCTTATACAGATGTCCGTTCATTAGCATTTGAGGATTACCCATTTACTGTCGAATCTTTCGTAGAACAAGCTTGTCATTTATGCGGGGCAACAGATACGTTTTTGGATGAGATCATAGATGCAGATAAAGATAAAGTGTATTACCAATGTAATGATTCTCACCATTGTTTAGCACAAGTAAATGGGGCGATTCAAGGAAAAGGGGATATAAGCTATGCGTGATAAACCTATCTTACAAGTCCAGCGATTAGAAAAAGTGTTTGGAAGAAGCTGTAGTCATTGTCAGCATCAAGATACGAGACAGTTAGAAAAGAATTTTTGCCCTTATTGTGGGACAGTGTATGCCTGTCGAAATATCTCGTTTGAATTATTTCCCGGGGAAATATTAGGGATTGTTGGTGAAAGTGGGAGTGGGAAATCTACGCTTATGCAATGTTTATATTTTGATGAGACTGCGACAGGTGGGGAAATGTTTATCAACCATGAAGATTTTAAGGAGAAAAACATTTTTGCTCTTTCTAATCAGCAAAAAAGATATGTGCGCAACCATATCCTCGGAATGGTTTATCAAAATCCAGCAAAAGGGTTGAAGATGGACTTTTCCTCTATTGGTAATATCGCTGAGAAACTCATTGCAGCAGGCAATCGCCATGTCGGTGAAATGGAGCGTGTCGGAACGGAATTGCTCGACAAGGTCCATCTTCCCCTTTTTAGAATGAAAGAAGAACCCAAGCGGTTCTCAGGGGGAATGCAGCAGCGTGTGCAAATTGCAAAAGCCCTTTCTAACTATCCCCCCATTCTTTTCTTAGATGAAGTAACGACCGGGTTAGACTTATCTGTGCAAGCCAGTGTCCTTGATTTAATTAAAACGATTCAACGTGAGATGGGTATCAGCATGATTGTGGTATCACATGACTTAGCCGTTATTCGTATGCTAGCTGACCGCACAATGGTGATGTTAAATGGAGAAGTAATTGAAAAAGGGCTAACAGATCAAATCCTTGAAGATCCTCAAGACGCTTACACACAACAGCTTGTTTATTCGTTGCTATAAAAGAGGAGGGTGCATATGTATATTATTCATAACGGTGTGATTGTACTTGAAGATAGAATGCTAGAAAAACATGCAGTATTAGTAGAAGAAGAACGGATCAAGGCAATTGTAAGAGAAGATGAACTCACTTCATTTACCAATGTTGAAAGAATAGATGCAAATGGGGGTTATATTTCTCCAGGATTTATAGATATTCACTCTGATTATATTGAATCTATCATCTCGCCGCGCCCGACAAGTATGATGAATGTCCAAATGGGCCTGCGTGAAGCAGAAAGGATTCTCATTGGACACGGGATTACAACGATGTTTCATTCACTTTCTTTCTACCGGGAGGATATTTTCACCCATAAGCCGATGCGCTTACCAGAAAATGTACAGAAATTAGTTGAAGCGATTACGGAGACATCCGAGCAGCAACATCTTATTCGCCATCGCCTACATGCTCGTTTTGAAATAGATAATCTGGAAGGTGTCGACCGTTTAATAGAGAACCTCCGTTCAGGTAAAATTCACCTGCTATCTTTTATGGATCATACACCAGGTCAAGGTCAGTATCGTAATTTAGAAGTTTTTCGTGAAACGATGCGTGGTTATCGTGATTTAACTGAACAGGAGTTAAATCGTATTATCCAAGACCGCCTATCTTCAAAAGTGATGACGATTGATATGATGAAAGAGATTGCTGAAATAGCGATAAGGCAAGGGGTTAGCATTGCTTCACATGATGATGACCATAAAGGTAAGATTGACCTCGTCCAATCCATTGGGACCACAATCAGTGAATTTCCAATTACATTAGAGGTTGCTAAAAAGGCGAAGCAGAGCGGTCTATATACAATCGTTGGGGCGCCCAATATCCTTTTAGGTGGCTCGCACTCAGGCAATTTATCTGCAGCAGAAGCGATTCGAAATCAATGTGCAGATATTTTATGTAGTGATTATTATCCATCGGCCTTACTCCATTCTATCTTTACGCTCCATGAAAAGTATGATCAGAACCTCCTAGATATGTTCCAAATGGTCACTTCAAAGCCAGCGAAGGCAGTAAACCTTAATCATGAAATTGGTTCTATCAAACCGGGCTATAAAGCCGATTTACTCATCATTGAGAAATTGGATGATGGTTTTCCAACAGTAACATTAACAATGGTTAATGGTGTTGTGATAACGACAACAAATTACCGAAAAAACCTGGCGATGGAGGAGGTAATACGATGACATTCTTAAAAATTGAAGGTCTGGAGAAGAACTTTCAAATTGTGCATTTAGGTCAGACGATTCATGCTGTGCAACAGTTGAACTTCTCAATGAACCAAGGTGAATTTATTGGGATCACGGGCAAAAGTGGCAGTGGGAAATCAACGATCTTAAAAAGTATTTATCGCACATATTTACCTGAAGCGGGGCGGATTTATTTTGACTCAGAGAAATATGGATGGATTGATCTGCAAAAAGCGTCAGAAAGGGAGATTATCTATTTACGAAAATATGAAATTGGGTATGTGTCACAATTTTTAAATGTCATGCCACGAACAACCGCCCGCGAATTAGTAGAGCAATCTGTTTTGGAGACGGGGCGGTCATTATTAGAAGCACAAAAAGAAGCAGAGGAAGTGCTTTCTCATTTTGAACTTGATCGCAAACTATGGGATACGTACCCTAATACATTTTCAGGTGGGGAAAAGTTAAGGTTAAACATTGCCATTGCAGCCGTTAAAAAGCCAAGGTTACTCCTTTTAGATGAGCCAACAGCAAGTCTTGATCAACAGTCCAAGCAAAAGGTGAAAGAAGTGATTCAAAAGTTAAAGGAAAGTGGGACAACATTGCTAGGGGTTTTCCATGATATCGAATTTATGGATGAATTATGTGATCATATTTTTGAAATGAGCCAGCAATCGTTCAAAAGGGCAGGAGCGGCCTTATGATGAAGGCGGATTTACATGTTCATAGCGGTTTTTCAGATGGCGCAGATTCCATTCAAGTGGTTATGGAAAAAGCTGCAGCGACCGGTATCACACATATTAGCATCGTTGACCATGATACGGTAAAAGGGCAAGGGGAAGCCTTGAAATGGGCAGAAACATATCAGATTCAGCTCATTCCTGGGATTGAAATTTCCGCATTTGATTTCAAAAGAAACCGAAAAGTACACGTACTAGGCTACCATTATGATGCTAACAAAGGGCATATTTTAGCATTATGTAATGAAGTGCTTAAGCGTAGACAAGCCCATTCCATTTGGCAAATTGGGCAAATTCAACAGCAAGGCATCCATTTGTCTATAAAAGCAATATCGCAAATCGCCTCACCAAGTGAGACGATTTATAAGCAACATATTATGGCGGCCATTACGTCAGAACCTTACGACTCAGAAGCATATAAAAAGCTGTATCGTTCACTGTTTAAAGGAGGGGGAGTAGCTGCTGGGGATATTGCTTATGTGGACGTATATGATGCCATTCGAGCGATTAAAGCAGATGGTGGATTTGCTGTAATTGCTCATCCTGGTCAACTTGATTCCTATGATCTGATTGAAGAGCTTGTAGATAGTCAGATTGGATTGGATGGTATTGAGCGTAATCATCCTGATCATAGTGAAGCGGATCACCAAAGAATTGATATCCTTATGGCAAGGTATGGTCTTCTTATGACAGGTGGTTCAGATTATCACGGTGCATTTGGTTCATCAGTCCGTATGGGGGACTATGAGTCGCCTATAAACCGATTGTTAACTGATTATTTGGTTTGTAAATGATTAGTGAAAGCCGGTATATTTCGTGTAAAAAGACAGTAAATTCAGTCTTTTATTTAGATTATTATGCTTAAATAAAAGTGAAATAAGTTAAATCGTTTATAAAGGGAGTGAATGAAAATGGGTAAAAAATCATATGGTTGGTTGCTGCTTGTATTATTGACTTTGTTGCTTGGTGCTTGCTCAGAAGAAGGAAATAGCGAGGCTTCTTCAAGTGATGATGTTGTCGATATTGTTTGGTATCCAAGTGAATCAGGATCAGATATGAAATCATCAAGAGATGACATTGGTGAGGTAATTGCTGATGCAACAGGTCGTGAAGTGAAGCACCATTTAACAACGGATTATGCGATCTCTATTGAGACAATGGTAAATAACAATGCGGAGCTCGCTTTTATGGGTGCACAAGGTTATATAGAGGCGAAAGAGCGTAATGACGCTATTCAACCATTAGTTGTTTCAACAGGAGAATCAGGCACGTTAGACGATGCCGTTTATCATAGCTGGTTAGCTGTCAATGTTGATGATGTAAATAACTATAAAGAAAATGGGGAATTTTCTTTAGATACAATTGCCGATAAAAAAATGTCATTTGTATCAAATAGTTCCACATCAGGATTTAAAGTACCTGCCTCTGATTTGATTGCCCATTTTAGCGATAAAAGTTTAACAGAAGAAGATTTAATGGAAGGTGGCCCATTATTCTCTCAGGTATTGTTCGGCAATTCACATCAAGGGTCTGCGGTTAATTTGTTAAAGGGAAGTGCTGATGTAGCAGCTTTTTGTGATACATGTGTAGAAAATTATGTTGAGCTTGTGGAAGGCGAAGCGAATCGTCCGGGTTCGATTTATCGCGTAAAAGATAATGCAGCTGAGCCATTTAGTCTTGTTAAGGGTAAGGAATTTGTGCTCATTAGTGTCACGCCGGTTTTAAATGCACCTTTTGTTGGCAATATCGACCTTTTAGGGGAGGAAGGCTTCAAAAAGCTACAAGACTACTTATCAAGTGACGAAGTAGCAAATAATGAGAAAATCTTCGTTCCTGAGGGCTCAGATCAATCGGCTTTATTCTTTAAGTCTGGAGAAGAAAGATTGGCGCCAGTAGATGATGAATGGTTTAACCCGATAAGAGAGCTATCTAAGTAATCTATGAGGAGGCGAAATCCTTTGGCATTATTAGAAATTAGGGCACTAAATAAATCCTATCAAGGTCACCGTGTACTAACAAATATCGATTTTACTGTTGAAACAGGCGAATTTTTATCGGTTATTGGTCCATCAGGAGCTGGAAAATCAACATTACTGCGATGCATCAATCGCTTAGTGGAAGCGGATAGTGGCGAAATCCTTTTTAATGGGGAAAACATTCTTAAACTTGGCAGAAAGTCATTGAGAAAAGAAAGAGCCAATATCGGGATGATCTTTCAACATTATAATCTTGTCCCACGTTTAACAGTTATCGAAAATGTACTTCATGGGCGCTTCGGATATAAGTCGACTTTACAAGGAATGTTCGGTATTTTTAGTGAAGAAGAAAAAGAAAGAGCTTTCTATCTCCTAGAGAAGCTGGGAATCGCTGAACATGCTTATAAACGCTGTGACCAACTAAGTGGAGGACAACAGCAAAGAGTAGGAATTTGCCGCGCACTTATCCAAGATCCGAAGCTCATCTTATGTGACGAACCGATTGCGTCATTAGATCCTCATTCTTCCAAGGTCATTATGGATTATTTGAAGTCTATTACCGAAGAAATGGGTATCACTTGTATCGTTAACCTCCATCAAGTCGAAGTAGCCCAATCCTATTCGAATAGAATTATCGGTTTAAATAAAGGACATTTAGTTTTCAATGGGCCAAATAGACAATTAGACTCTCATCACATTGGAGAAGTCTATGGGATGGATACAAGAGAGCTTATAACGGTATGAGGAAGGCGAATATGTTAACAGATCAAAAACGATTAAGTAGGAAATGGCAACATCTCTTCTTACTGATTATTGTTTGTTGCTTCACATGGTTATCGATTGAAATGGTCCAATTTGACTTTTATCAAAGCTTGTTAGCTATTCCAACAGCTGGTCTATGGATGGTTGAAAATTTATGGATTACGGGGGATACTTGGCGTGAGTTTCCTGACATTATGTTGAAATTGGTTGAAACCATTCTCATGTCAGTAGCTGCGACAACGATAGCGGCATTCATTTCTTTTTTCCTCGGAATATCGGGTTCAACAACGACGAGGCGTAATGGTTTAATGGCGGGTTTATCTAGAGGAATAGCTTCTGTCGCGAGAAATATCCCTGTCGTAGCATGGGCGTTAATTCTTCTACTCTCATTTGGACAAAACTCACTAACCGGATTTCTTGCCCTATTTGTTGGTACAGTTGGCTTTTTGACGAGAGCGTTTATGGAAACGATTGATGAAGTGGGCTTAAAGTCTTTTGAAGCCTTAACGGCGACGGGGGCCACATATTTTCAAGTAATCTCCAAAGCTGTTATTCCACAGGCATTACCACAAATGTTGAGTTGGATGTTGTTTATGATCGAAACGAATATAAGAAGTGCAACTTTGGTTGGTATTTTGACAGGTACAGGCATCGGCTATACGTTTGACCTGTATTATAAGACATTAAATTATGAAGCGGTTGCGCTGGTGACATTATTAATTATCCTTACAGTCATCGCCATAGAACTCACATCGAACCGTATCAGAAAGGTGATCTTATAATGGGTATAGCCTATATAAAGCGCAGTAAAACGGGTCGAATTAATATAAAAATAGGCAATAAGGTTGACTATACATTAAAAGCCGTTCTATGGAGCCTCGGCATTGTAACTGTTGTTGCCTTCCTTTTTTTTGACTATACCGGCTTTCAGTTAACTTCCGCATTAAAGGAGACAATGACCAATTTACAGACAATGTTCCTTACGCCAGCTTTGAATCACTTTTCTTGGGGTGAAGCGTTTTATCAAGTCGGTGTTACATTAGCATTAGCCGTTCTATCGACAGTAATTGGAGCCGTAATTGCCTTTTTCCTTGCATTATTATCAGCGGAAAACTTATCAAATCAAGGTGTAGCTAAAGTTATTAAAACGTATGTCGCGTTCATACGAGCGGTTCCAACGGTTTTATGGGTTTTGATTTTTGCGATTGCAGCTGGATTAGGGAGTACGGCTGCAGTTTTAGGGATGCTGTTCCATTCCGTAGCCTATTTGGTAAAAGCTTTCTCCGAATCATTTGAGGAAGTTGATAAAGGGGTGCTCGAAGCGTTACGGTCGACAGGTGCTGGCTGGTGGCAAACTATCGTTCATGCAGTTTTACCATCTACAATGACTTATCTTTTATCATGGACATTTCTTCGTTTTGAAATCAATTTTTCGGTTGCTGTTGCAATGGGGGCGGCCGCAGGGGCAGGTGGCATTGGCTTTGAACTCTTTATGGCATCGGGATTCTACTTTGATTTAAGAGAAGTTGGTTTCATCACCTATTGTATTCTCCTTGTTGCGATACTATTAGAGCTTGCGTCGACACAGCTCAAAAAACGCTATTTTCCAAGTCAACATTAAAAGGCTGCCTTACATAGACAGCCTTTTTTAAGCTTCAAAGCTTTTTTTACCTGGTGCTTTCATACGGTAAACTTGAAATAATAATAATGCACAAACGGAAAGAATCATTCCTGAAATATAAGGAAATCCAATCGAAACAGTAAATAATAACCCGCCGAGAGGAGGACCGAGTATTCGTCCTAAGGAATCAAAAGAGGATAAAAGCCCTGTTATATTGCCATGCGCTCCTTTTGCTGATTTTGTTAATAGACTTGACACTGCAGGTCTTATCGCGCCATTGCCCATTCCGAAAATCGTAAGGAAGATTGCAGCGGTTAAGAAGTTATCTAATGTTAAAATAAGCCCCATACCAATCACACTGACGATTATGCCCCCTTGAATGACTGCTCCTTCTCCATATTTCTTAGATAGCCTACCGACTAACCCGCCTTGAACAAGAGCAGAACCGAAGCCCATTATCATAAAAATGATACCTAGTTCTGTTGGCTGTAGTCCTGCTTTTTGAAAAGCAAAATAAGCAAAGGTAGCCTCTAATCCTGCAAGAGACAGGGATACGCACAGATTCAAGATAAATAGAATGGAGGTCGTACCTTTAAACGCCTCCCAAAA
Organism: Cytobacillus sp. FSL W7-1323; assembly: GCF_038595015.1. Lineage (NCBI taxonomy): Bacteria > Bacillati > Bacillota > Bacilli > Caryophanales > Bacillaceae > Cytobacillus > Cytobacillus sp. FSL W7-1323. The sequence goes on along the minus strand of NZ_CP151998.1, from coordinate 4,427,685 downwards.
TGAAGGACGCTCTCTACCTTCGCCTGTACCTGTTGCAGGTAACGATTCTTTTAAAACAAAAAGGACGAAAAGACTCGTAATGAGCGAGAGAGTTCCTGCTACATAAAAGGGTGTACTTAAACTTGCTTGGGAAAATACCCCACCTATTGCTGGGCCAAATATAAAGCCTAAACCTGTTGCAGCGCCAATCATCCCCATGCCCTTTGCACGGTCTTCCTCTGTCGTGATATCAGCAACATAAGCCATCGCTGTTGGCATATTTGCTGCAGACAGCGTTCCTCCGATGATGCGTGCGACAAATAACATCCATAATTCACTAGATAAAGCCATTAGGAAGAACGAAAGTGAGAGGCCTAATATGCCGATGAGCATGACTGGTTTCCTGCCATAACGGTCAGATACACGTCCCCATAATGGTGCGAAGATAAATTGCATAAGTGAATAAACGGCCATTAATAAACCTAATTGCGAGGGGGTTGCCCCAATTTCTTCTGCATAGAATGGTATAACCGGAATAATGACACCAAATCCGGACATAACGAGAAACATAACAGCAAACAAAATAGGTAAAGCTTTTTTCTTTTCGATCACAAAAGTCACTCCAATACTGATAACAGCTCTATAACATAAATATCATAAGGGCAGAGAAAAAGAAAGTGCTGTAGGAAATCAAAGTTATATACCTCTATTATGTCCAGTAATGCAGGATTTAGTGCAGATAATAAGAAGTATCTATTAATTATTATTCTTATAAAGTGATTTGGTGAGAAAATCTTTTACTAGCATAGCTTCTTGTGCATTCAGTCTATTATGAACCAATTAAATAAGTTAAAAGAACTTTTTTTAGAAAACTATAGATTTTTTTGTATAAATATACTATTATATTGAAAATACAATATTTTGATATTTCTTATAATTATAGGGAGGTGCTAGAATGAGTAAAGCTCAGAATAGAAAAGTATTAATTGCTAGCCTTGTTGGAAGCTCGATTGAATGGTTTGATTATTTTCTCTATGGTACGGTTGCTGCTCTTGTATTTAATGAATATTTCTTCCATAGTGATGATCCAACAGTCGGCTTAATGTTGGCATATGCTTCATTTGCGTTAGCATTCTTTATTCGACCACTAGGTGGAGTAATCTTCAGCCATATTGGTGATAGGGTAGGGAGAAAGAAAACATTAGTATTAACATTAACCATTATGGGTGGATCTACTGTATTAATGGGCTTCTTACCAACGTATGAAACCATTGGTGTCATGGCACCTATTCTGCTGATTATTCTTCGTCTTATTCAAGGAATTGGACTCGGAGGAGAGTGGGGTGGAGCTGTTTTATTAGCTGTAGAATATGCCCCAAAGGAAAAACGTGGATTATTCGGTAGTGTCCCACAAATGGGGGTAACTATCGGTATGCTTCTTGGAACTATTGCGCTGTCTATTATGACATTATTACCTGAAGAGCAGTTTCTATCATGGGGTTGGCGTGTTCCGTTTATCATGAGTGCATTACTCGTCTTCTTTGGTCTTTGGATCCGTAAAGGAATCGATGAAACACCATCGTTTAAAAAGGCACAAGAAAGTGGAGAGATTGCTAAAATACCAATCGTTGAAACATTTAAAACGTCTTGGAGAGAAGTACTCATTTCAGTAGGAGCAAAAGTAGTAGAAACCGCGCCTTTTTATATTTTCGGTACGTTTATCGTTTCATATGCAACGAGCGAATTAGGCTTTTCAAGAACAGCGACCCTAAATGCTGTGACAGTAGGAACCATTGTTACAACTATTCTTATTCCTATCATGGGGAGTCTTTCTGATAAGATCGGTAGGAAGAAACTCTATATTGGTGGTACAATAGCAATGGCTGTTTTTGCTTTCCCTTATTTTTGGATGTTACAGCAAGGAACGGTTACTTGGCTTGTCATTGCAACTGTCTTAGGATTAGGGATTGTCTGGGCACCGATTACAGCCGTCTTAGGAACAATGTTCTCAGAAATTTTTAAATCAAATGTTCGTTATACGGGTATTACATTAGGTTATCAAATTGGTGCTGCGGTAGCAGGTGGAACCGCGCCATTAATCGCTACTGCATTACTTGCCTACTTTAATGGTTCCTATGTACCGGTGGCATTATATATTATATTATGTGCTGCGATTTCTCTCATTGCCATGATTGCTGTACGTGAAAAAAGTAAACAAGAATTAGATCAAGATGTAGCCATGTAGTAGATTGTTAATTTAAAAGCTCGGTACGTCATCGTATCGGGCTTTATGAGATGTGGTCAATAGTTGTAAGGGAGATGTTTTTATGCTTGTTTTATCAGAGAAAGAAATTAAAACATTATATGTAATGAAAGATGCGATTGAGGATATGGAAGCAGCACTTGTTGCTCATCATCAAGGTAAAATCGCGAGTCCACAAAGAACTGTTTTAGATATTCCTTCAAAAAAAGCATCGGCATTATATATGCCTAGTGCAATGGAGACAATGAAGAAAGCTGCAGTAAAAATAGTCACAATCTTTCCTGAGAACCCTAAAGAAGGGTTAAAAACAACCCAAGGTGTCATCTTGTTATCAGATACAGAAAACGGTACACACGTGGCTTGTCTGAATGCATCTTATTTAACTAGATTAAGAACGGGAGCGCTTAGTGGCGTCGCAACAAAATACTTAGCAAAAAAAGACGCAAAATCTGTTGCCGTGCTTGGTTGTGGTGCAATGGCAGAGGAGCAACTACAAGCTGTATGCGAAGTCAGAAATATTGATCATATATATTTATATAACCGTACAAGGGAAAGAGCGGAGAACTTTTATAACCGAATGAGAGAGATCCTGCCAAATTATAAAGGGAAAGTGGAAGTGGTAGCAGATCCTGATGATGCTGTGAAACGGTCTGATATTGTCAATTGTAGTACACGAGCAGTGGAACCAATATTCAAAGGAGCTAGTTTGCAGCAAGGCACACATATCAATGGCATTGGATCTTATTTACCTAATATGCAAGAAGTGGACGTTGAAACATTAAAACGAGCGAGTAAAGTGGTTGCTGATACGATAGAAGGTGTAAAAGAAGAAGCTGGTGACTTTATTATTCCTAATAATAAAGGTGATTGGCATTTTAATGAGCTACATGGAGAGCTTACAGAATTAGCAGCACATACAATTAAGGGAAGAGAATCAGAGGAAGAAATTACTTTCTTCAAATCTGTTGGAGCTGCTTATTTTGACTTAGCAGCTGCAGCAGCTGTATATGATAAAGCAAAAAAACAGGGAATTGGTACAGAAGTAGAGGTTTAAGCGAAAGAAAAAGATGAACCGTCGTATAGGTTCATCTTTTTTATGAATTTATTTAATTCCTCGCATTTTTTTCTGGATTTTTGGTGCAACCAAGAAAAGGACGATTGAAAGGACAATGGATAAACCACCAATAATACCGAAGTAAAGTACTTCTGTTTCAGCTGAATAAAATCTAACCACTTGTGCATTGATGGCTTGAGCTGCTGCACTTGCTAAGAACCAAAGGCTCATTGTTTGTGCAGAGAATGCAGTTGGAGCTAGTTTTGTCGTTGCTGATAAACCAACTGGTGATAAACAAAGTTCACCAAGTACAACAATAAAATAACTTAATACTAACCAAAGTGGACTTACTAATGCACCTTCTGAAGCGAAATATCCAGGTACAAGAATAACGATAAAAGAAAGACCTGCAAATAGTAATCCGAGAGAGAACTTTTGTGGAATCGTAGGTTGACGATCTCCAAGCTTTACCCATAACCAAGCAAACATTGGTGCCAATACAATAATGAATAAAGGATTAAGAGATTGGAACCATGCTGGGGAAATAGTAATTCCCATAAATTCTAAATCCGTACGATTGTCTGCATAGCTGGCTAAGATTGTTGAACCTTGCTCTTGAATTGCCCAAAACATAACTGCTGCAATGAACAAAGGTATATAGGCAATTAATCTTGAGCGTTCCACATCTGTCGTTTTCTTACTTCTGTACATAACAGTAAAGTATATAATTGGAATTCCTACTCCTAAAATTCCGACAATAAAGACAAGACTTTCAAATGTTAAATATCCAGTAGGAATACCTACAGCAACTAGAATAGCAACAATAAGAATACCTAATCCTATTTGTGTAAATACTCGTTTCTTTTCATTTGGTGCTAATGGGTTAGGTACCTGAGTACCTGCTAGACCTAAATATTTTTTCTTAGTTACTTGGAAAGTGACTAATCCAACAAACATACCAACCGCAGCCACACCAAATCCAAGATGGAAACTTGTATCCATTAGTGAACCAACGATTAGAGGAGAAAGGAAACCACCAAGGTTAATTCCCATATAGAAAATACTGAACCCTGCATCACGGCGACTATCATTTTCGCTATATATATCGCCTACAACACTTGATACATTAGGCTTTAATAAACCAGTTCCCAATACAATTAATACCATGGATACAAAGAACATGGCAACGCTTCCAGGAATAGCCAATGCGATATGTCCAAGCATAATAAGGATTCCGCCATAGAAAATAGCTTTAGAAGTACCAAATATTCTGTCAGCGAACCAACCGCCAATGATTCCAGACATGTAAACAAGTGAACCATATATAGACATTATAGATAAAGCCGTTGTTTGACTAAGACCTAAACCGCCTTGTGAAACTTCATAATACATGTAGAAAACAAGGATGGCTCTCATTCCATAGTAGGAAAAGCGCTCCCAAAATTCAGTGAAAAATAGTGTGAATAAACCTTTAGGATGTCCAAAAAATCCCTTCTGAGGCACACTATCGACAATACGTTGTTTGTCGTCAGACATATAACTTCCTCCTTTTTTTACTTATACTATAATAATGTTTTTCAGATTTTTGTCAAATCAAAGATAAGTATATTTTAGCCATATAAACGTATAAATATTGATTTAATGGGAATGCTCCTTTTTTAAAAAATTATATTAAGATTATTCTGATAATGAAATAATATGTTTTTAGGTACAATTATAATAGGTGAACTTTATCAAAAATTCTAATCATGTTGATTACATTTCAGGAAATTTTGATAATTATATGTGAATTCCGAAGACCCACTAGCGGGAACTATAAACCATTGATAGTATTTTCTACTTGAATGATTCTGATACTATCTTTTATTCACTTCCAATAGACCTCCCTAAGGGCATGATAGTATCGTTCCCTTTAATATTTTTTATAAACAAATTAAGAGGTAGGGAGGTTTATGTTTACATGTATTCTGTAATTGAATACATGTAAACGAAATAAGTATGCAAGTTTACGTTATTGTTTACGTATTATAGTTCTTATGTGTACAAGTATGCAAAAATGTATACATGTTGATATATCAAGGTGTGTGCGAGTTTTGTCTTCTTGTAAACATTAAAGTATACAAGTATGCGTAATTTTGCTGTTTGTTTACGTTTTTACGATTTGGTAACTTTTCTCCCTGTTTCATTGCTTAATACTTCATTCTCTATTACTCTTAAACTATTAACTCAAATTTATGAGAATGAAAGGGTTGGATAAGAGATGACGAATGCAAGAATTGCGGCTGTCGATGTTGGTAATGATTCGCTTAAAGCTATTTTTGGTAAGGTAGAGAACGAGCTTAATTTACCGAATGTCGTAGCAAGAGATATTGAGGATAGACCAGTCATTGGAATTGAAGAGCTAAATAGTAAGGATCCGCTAGATGGCATACATATTCGTGTCCACTCCCCTGCTTTGAAAGAGAATAATGCAATCTATCGTGTGGGACATTTAGCAACCAAAAGTGATAACGCGTCAGAGCTTGATCCAGGCAGTAGTAAATCTGAAGAAGATCAAACATTGGTCATGTTATTTACAGCATTGGCATTGGATGCAGTTAACGAAGAAAAAGGAGCTACATTTAAGAGATCTGGTAATGTGGTTGATGCGAATTATTTATTAGGTACAGGACTTCCATTGAGAGAAGCAAAAGAAGGTAAGGATTCGGGTTATCGTTCTAAATTAATGGGTTCTGTTCATCAAATTGAATTTTTAATTACACCTAAATACCAAGGGATAAAGGTTAATATTAAATTTGATGATGTTAAAGTATATCCTGAAGGCTTTGCTGCATTCATTAATTTGGTGATGGACAATCAATTAAATATTATTAATAAAGACTTAATAGATAAACGCATACTTATTCAAGATATTGGTGGTTTATCAACAGATATCGCTGTCATTAAAGATCGAAATGTGGATGATGATAAAGCTCAGGGCTTTAATTTAGGTGTGTCTGAATCTTTAGAAGCGATTAGAGAAGAAATAAGATCAAAACATGGTATAGAGCTTGATAGTCGCCGCGATGTCGTGGAGATTATTACAAGAAAAAACAATCGCAACCATATTATGGTTAAAGGTAGCCGCACAAGCGTTCATGACATTACAGATCGCATTCTTTTAGACTTAGCGAAGAAGCAATATCGTTTATTAAGAAACGTATGGCAAAAAAATTCGCAAACTGAGATATGCTATTTTGTTGGTGGTGGTTCCATCGTCCTAAAAGATTACCTCAAGACATTGAATAATAATTTAGATGGCTTTAACATCGACTTTTTTGAAGATGAAAAAGAAAGCATTTGGATGATGGCGAATGCCTATTATAAATTGGTTGCAGATTATGCAAGAAGAACAAACAAAGATAAGCAGGATAAGAAACCTGTTAAATCAAACTAGGTGAGTTTTGATGAAAAAACCAGCTTCTTCGGAATTGAAAAGGGGTCAGTCAATTTCATTCCGAATACCATCCGATACACCAGATTATTTACTAAAAGAGCTACAAAGATTAAAAACAACAGAGAGAAGAAATTTTTCTAGTAAGGTTGCAGAAATTGTCCTTGCGGGAGTCAATCAAAATAAGAGTAATGAGAGAGAAGCTATTACGATTCCACTTCCGAAACACTTAACAAAGGTTCAAAAGGATTGGCTAAAACATGAGCATTCTGAGGCACTACTCGGAAGTATTGTGTATCAGCTTATTTCCGACCCACTCAGAGCCACAGCATTATTAGCCTCTTTAAATAGTGGCTCAGCTAATATCGATGAAGCATTATATTTGCAAGAAGAATCAGGTGTTACCCCTGTTGATGAATGGCAGGAAACTGCTGCGGCGGAAGAACCTGCCGACGATGCGACGTTTGAAGATGAACTAGATAGTTTCGATTGGAATCAAGCGAAGAAAAACGAACCAGAAACACATAAGGAAGAAGCCGAAGAAGAAGATATTGATGATTTATTAGGTGGTTTTTTGTCACATATGAATAAATAGCAGGAAGGTTGCCGACGTGGGTGGGCAACCTTTTTGTTATTTTTGAACCTATGTTGGGTGGGGCTGTGAGGACAAGTCTTTTATTTGGGAACAAGAGAGAGAATCGCGACTAAAAGGAGAGCTCCTTAAGAAATGAGTAGCAAAAAAGGAAGAATCGCGACTAAAAAGAGAGTACCCCAAGAAATGAGTAGCGAAAAAGGGAGAATCGCGACTAAAAGAAGAGCCCCTCAAGAAATGAGTAGCGAAAAAGGGAGAATCGCGACTAAAAAGAGAGCTTTCCAAGAAATAAGTAGCGAAAAGGGGAGAATCGCGACTAAAAGAAGAGCTCCTCAAGAAATGAGTAGCGAAAAGGGGAGAATCGCGACTAAAAGAAGAGCTCCTCAAGAAATGAGTAGCGAAAAAGGGGAGAATCGCGACTAAAAAGAGAGTACCCCAAGAAATGAGTAGCGAAAAAGGAAGAATCGCGACTAAAAGAAGAGCTCCTCCAGAAATAAACAAAGTAAAAAGGAGTGTACCGCAAGTCTGGGTAACTAAAAAGTTAAAAATCAAATCGCTCGAAAACAATTTAAAGAATATTAGCACTTATCAACAGTTGTCCACAATAAAAAGTGGATAACTTAAAAAGGTGAAATTGACTCAAAGGAAGAAGTTATTTATATCACAGGAAAAAGCTATTAAACCAAGCGTTTGTTCGTATGTGTATAACCCTGTGAATATATATAATTTATCCACAAGTTAATTTATTTGTTGTGGATAATAAGTTTTTGTTGCCCTTTTTCATTTTTTTTCATCCGTTTGGAAACAATACGAAGATGAAAATGAGGAGGGATGAGGAGTATGAAATACGAATGCATCATTATTGGTGGTGGAATCGCAGGGTTACAGGCAGCGATTCAATTAGGTCGTTATAAACACCGAGTGTTAGTGCTAGATGATAATCAAGGTCGATCGTCAATTTGTCAAAGTTATCATAATATATTAGGTTATCCTAATGGCGTAAGCGGCCCTTATCTTAGGGAAATCGGAAGAGCGCATGGAGAGAAATATGGTGTTCATTATCAAGATGAACGAGTGGTAGACATTGTATACGAGGAAGAGGAGTTCATTATTTACACAAGAAGTAATAAGCAATATAGAGGCATGCGGTTATTACTTGCCACAGGAATCATGGACCATATTCCCCCTTATGAATCGCTCGGCCCATGTCTAGGTTTGACTGTGTACGTGTGTCCAGACTGTGATGGGTATGAGGTGAAGGATAAAACAACGGTTGTGATGGGTTCTGGAAACACGGGTGCTAATATGGCATTGACGCTTGCTTATTGGACGAATTCAATAATATTCGTTAATGATGAGAAAAAAGAAGTTTATCCACAAACTTATCAACAGTTAGAGAAATTAGGAATCGAAGTGATTGAAGAGAAAATAGCCGAAGTATTGGCAGATGGCTCATCGTTTCGGGGAGTTCGATTGGAATCTGGGCAGATTGTAGAAGGTGAGAGGGGTTTTATTGCTTATGGAGGGAATCATGTAAAATCAGACTTAGCAGCAAAATTAGGAGTAGAACGTTTAGGTAATCAGCATATTATAACGGATGGGCGCTCGAAAATGACGAATGTCCCTCATGTTTGGGCTGCTGGTGATGTTGTGGCTCATTCAGAACAAGTGACAATTGCTATGGGTGAAGGCTCTCAGGCGGCCATATGGATTCATAAATCATTAATTAATCGTTAGTAGAAGGTGAGGAATGGGATGTGACTTGGTGGAAAAACGCAATTGCCTATCAAATCTATCCGCGAAGCTTTCAAGATTCAAATGGGGACGGCATTGGGGATATACAAGGCATTATTCAACGCCTATCATATTTAAAAGAACTTGGGATTGATTTGATTTGGATTTGTCCGATATATCAGTCTCCTAACGATGATAACGGCTATGACATTTCAAATTATCAAGCAATTCTAGCTGAATACGGGACAATGAATGACTTTGATCAATTATTAGAAGAAGTGCATCAAAGAGGTATGCGACTAATTATTGATCTTGTTTTAAACCATACAAGTGATGAGCATGCATGGTTTATAGAGTCGAAAGTTAGCAAGGAATCGAAAAAGCGAGATTGGTATATTTGGAGAAAAGGAAAAGATGGGCAAGAGCCGAATAACTGGGCCAGTATATTTGGTGGTTCTGCATGGACATTTGATGAAGAAACGGATGAATATTATTTGCATATATTCTCTAAAAAACAACCAGATTTAAACTGGGAAAATCAAGCGGTGCGTCATGCACTATACGATACAGTCAATTGGTGGCTAGAAAAAGGAGTAGACGGCTTTAGAATTGATGCGATTAGTCATATCAAGAAAAGCCCAGGATTACCAGACATCCCTCCAACTAATCAAGAGACATATGTTCCTTCTTTCTCGAAGCATATGAATCAACCTGGAATACATGATTGGCTTTTAGAATTAAAAAAAGAAACGTATGGGAAGTACCCAGTCGTTACGGTTGGGGAGGCAAATGGGGTTAGTGCAGAGGAGTCTCTTCTTTGGGTTGGTAAAGATCAAGGAAAAATGGATATGGTCTTTCAATTTGAGCATCTTGGTTTATGGGATGCAGAAGAAAACCCAATCCTGGATATCATTGCTCTGAAAAAAGTATTAACAAAATGGCAAGTCGCGCTAGCTTCAGACGGTTGGAATGCTCTATTTCTCGAAAATCATGATAAGCCGAGAATTGTTTCAACTTGGGGAAATGATAAAGATTATTGGTATGAAAGCGCCACAGCCTTAGCATGTATGTACTTCTTTATGAAAGGTACACCTTTTATTTATCAAGGCCAAGAAATAGGCATGACGAATGTGCACTTCGAAGGGATGTCCTCCTATTATGATATCCTCACTCATCATCTATATAAGGACAAACAACAGAAAGGCTGGCCACACAAAGAGATTATGAAACTCATCTGGGCTTCTTCTCGTGATAATAGCCGTACACCTATGCAGTGGAGTTCTGATTCAAACGCAGGCTTTACAGAGGGCAAACCATGGATGGAGACAAATGAAAATTATACTAAAATCAATGTTACTCTCCAAAAAAATTCAAATCATTCTGTATTGCAATTTTACAAAGAGATGATTACTTTAAGGAAAACTCACGCTACTTTTATTGAGGGTGAATATAATCTTCTTTTTCCAAATCATAAACAGATTTTTGCTTATACAAGAGAAGATGAAGAACAGAGGTTTCTGGTTATAGTAAACCTGTCTGAGTGTAACGTAACTTTAAATTTAAATCACCAACTTGTCAGGGATAGTTCAAAGCTATTATTATGGAACTATCAAGCACAAGGCGATATATCGCTATCTAAGAAAATGGAACTCCGTCCATATGAAGCTAGAGTTTATCGAACATAAGCAAATATAAATATATATTTTTTCGTTATTTCTAGGAGATGTAGATGAATGGCAAAAGGAAAAACAAATGCGATGCGGTTATTAGATCAGTCGAAAGTAAGCTATGAGATCATGACTTATGATGTCGCGGATGGAAAAATAGATGGTCTTTCGGTGGCAGAAAAAACGGGGAAATCAGGTCAAACGGTTTTTAAAACATTAGTGACAGTCGGTGCAAGTAAACAAAACTATGTCTTTGTTATTCCAGTCGATAAGGAACTGGATATGAAAAAGGCTGCTAAGGCGTCAGGTGAGAAGAAAATTGAAATGATCCATGTGAAAGATATTCAGAAGATTACCGGCTATATTCGTGGAGGTTGTTCACCAATTGGTATGAAAAAACAATATCCTACTATTATCGATGCATCAGCAAAGGATTTGAAAAGTATGATTGTTAGTGGGGGTAAATTAGGTACTCAGATAGAATTAACGTTGCAAGACCTCATTAAAATGACAAGTGCAGAATTATACGAGATCGCTCAATAAAATACCAAATGCCTCAGAAGATGTTACTGCAGGCATTTTTTTGTTTTCTGGATAGGGATTATAGTAATTTCTAAAGAGGTGTGAGTCCAAATAGTCACTTTTCACATAAGATGTGCATGAGGTGATTAATATGAGTCATTTTAACGTACATGAACCAAAAGGTATTAAAGGGAAACTGTTAAAAAATATGGATATAGGTACATTCCAGCAAACGCCCCCTTCTTATAAACCGCCAAAAAAAATGCCCAATCTACCTGAAGAACAACCTGAATTCATTTTGAAACAAATTTGTGTGAAAGGATTATATCGTATTCACTGTATGGCGCTTAAAAATGGAGAACAACTTTGGTTTTGTCCAACCTTCGTAAAGGGGCAAACGTTGTATGGTTGGAGGTTTTATCATAACCGATGGATCTTTTTAGTTATACATCTATCAAAAGTTCAATCTATTCAATGTATATAAAAACGCCCCCTGTTAGGAATGACAGGTGGCGAATAAAATTATTTCCCGAGAAAGAATAACGGGGTTAAAAAATAAAATGAGCAACCAATGTAATAACTGGTAAAGCAATAACTGTTCTAAGAATAAAAATTAATACTAAGTCAAAGAAAGATACAGGAATTTTAGAACCTAGTAGTAATCCACCAACTTCAGACATATAAATGAGCTGTGATACGGATAGAGCAGCGATGACAAACCGTGTCATTTCACTTTCTATTCCTGCCCCCATGACAGAAGGTAAAAACATATCTGCAAACCCAACGAATAATGTTTCAGATGCGGCAGCAGCTTCAGGTAGTCCTAAAAGCTCTAAAATAGGAATAAATGGCATTCCTATCCAAGTGAAGATAGGCGTATATTCAGCTAAAATTAACGCGAGTGTGCCGAGGGCCATAACAATTGGTGCAACACCCATCCACATATCTAAAATATTTTTAAAGCCATCGGTGAAGAAAGCCTTAACATCTTTATTTTTCTTTGCTCTATTAATCGCAGAATCAATACCCCAAGTAAAAGAATTATAGCCTTTAGGAATGTCCTCATCTGCTTCTTTTGCTTTCTCTTTATAATAAGTATCCGCTTTTCTTGAAAGTGGTGGGATACGAGGCATAATGAATGCTGCAATGATCCCTGTTGCTAGTATGGTTAAGTAGAAAGGAATAAAGTAATCCCCTAAGCCAACTTGAGAAATAACAACAAGACTGAAAGTGATAGACACAACAGAAAAAGTAGTTCCAATAATAGCCGCTTCTTTTTTTGTATAAAAGCCTTCTTCGTATTGCTTGCTTGTTAAAAGCACTCCGATTGTACCATCTCCAATCCAAGAGGCAACACAGTCGACTGCTGAACGACCTGGTAGTTTGAAAAGTGGTCTCATTACCTTGGTAAGTAAAGAACCAAATAACTCTAGTAGACCGAAATTGACTAATAACGGCAAAAGTAAGCCGGCAAATAAAAATACACTAAATAAAACGGGCAATAGATCAAATAATAAAAGTCCACCAGTAGCTGTAGACCAAACTGCTTCAACTCCCCATTGAAGATATGTTAGAACAGCAAATACAGCCCCGATGAAGCGGACAATTACCCATCCATATGTGACATTGAATAGGTTATTTAAAAAGGGTGAGTTTTTGAATATAGCAGGAGAAATCTTGGCAATCAAAGTTCCTACTAAAGTAAGGACAATAATAACGACCATAATAAGTGGAATAGATCCATTTAATAAATCCTGTATCCAGCCGGATAATATAGCGATAGGAATTGTTACCTCCCCATCAATACTAATAGGAATCATAAAGAATAAGATACCTAAAATTGACGGAATGAGGAAGGTCAACATATCCGATAATTTATATTTACGCATCAGTTGATGTCTCCTTCTAATAAAAATAAGTCAGACTACATTTTAATTCATTCTATATTAATTGCCAACCTTATACTTAAAAATGGTAGAGATGTTATTCTATTGTCAATTTTAATAATTGTCAAACTAAAAGGGGTGAGTCTTAGTAAAATTATGTTAAAATGTTTGCAGATGACGTGATTTTTAAAGAAGCAGGTGGGAAGTAGATGTTCAATTATCGATTGTATTGGACGTTTGCCAAAAAGTCTTTTCTACGTTCGGCTGTGTACCGATTTGATGTCTGGTCTAGACTCGGTTCTAATGTGATCTTTCTTTTAATGTGGGGTTCTATCTGGACAGCGTTATATGCGGGTAGAGAAGAGGCTGGTGGCGTCAGTTTTCAAGCAATGCTTACATATATTGTAGTAAGTCAATTTCTCTCAGGTGTAAACGGGGCTGGGACTCCTCTCTGGGAAATACAAGAGAAAGTGCGTACGGGTGATATTTCATTGGAATTAATGCGTCCTTTTGATGTGCCTTTACGTTATTTATTCGCAGACTTTGGCAGTGTGTTTTTCTATATGATTACTGCACTATTACCTTTGTATATTATATTATTTTTCTTCATGGACCTTTCATTACCTAACGATCCACTTATCTGGTTAGCTTTTTCATTTGCCGCTTTTATTGGGTTTTTAATTCGTTATTGTATTGAAATGGCCTTTGGATTATTAACTTTCTTTCTAGTAGAAACCGGCGGAGTTGAGGATATCTTTTATTTTGCGATGTCATTACTATCTGGTTCGGTTATTCCATTGTGGTTTTTCCCAGGTTGGCTCGCGAGCTTTGCCTCATACTTGCCCTTTCAAGGTATTTATTACATTCCAAATGCAATCTTTATAGGTGAGATTGCAGGATATCAGATCCTTACTTCTATTGGGGTTCAGTTGTTTTGGGTGGTCGTTACATATATCTTTTTAAGATTAGTATGGAATAAAGCATCGCAGAAGGTTGTTGTTCAAGGGGGATAAGTACATTCATGAGATATATTGATTTATATTTTAAACTTGTTGCTGCTGGTATAAGGGCCCAGCTGCAATACCGATTTGCCTTCTTTATGAGGATTGTAGGGATGCTGACCTCGTATGCAGGAACGGCGATAACAATGTGGGTAATGCTCTATCAGTTTCAGGAGTTAGGTACATGGAATTTTTATGAGATGTTATTTTTATTTGCGATAGCTGTGCTTTCTTGGGGGTTTTGCATTATTTTATTTTTCCATTTTCGTAGTCTTGATACATACATTTTGAACGGTACATTTGATCGTTTCTTAGTGCGGCCGATTAATCCTTTTTTTCACTTTATGGCGATGAAATTTGATGTGGCTTCCTTTGGACAGTTTATTTTTAGTATCTTTATTTTTATTTGGGTAAGTGTAGAATTGCACATTCATTGGACCATTGCTAATGTCCTATTTTTATTAGCTGCAGTGATTGGTGGAGTCCTTATACAAGGTGGCTTGCTCGTGATTATCTCAGCTTTTGCTTTTTGGACAACGAAATCGGAGCAATTTTATTGGGTAGTGATGTATCCGGCAAGAAACTTAACGAATTACCCATTAGTCATTTATCCAAAAATGGTGCAATGGTTTACGGCGTTTGTTGTTCCTTTTGGTTTTGTGAATTATTTTCCTGCAAGCGTTATCTTGGGTAAAGAAACGCCATACTTTCCAGAGAATATTGGTTATTTTTCACCATTAGTTGGTATTGTTTTCTTCATTATTGCCTATTACATTTGGATGCTAGGACTTAGCCGTTATAAGAGTACGGGCTCATAAAGCGTAGTGAAGGTTGGCAGTCATAAACAGAGTGGAGGGTAAAGAATGGCTATCATAGAAGTAGATCAGTTGATGAAAGAATTTAAAGTTGCGAAACGTGAGACCGGCTTTCTTGGTGCCATGAAAAGTCTGGTAAAACGTGAATTTTATACGAAGCATGCGGTAAAGGATGTAAGTTTCACTGTGGATAAAGGGGAAATGGTCGGCTATATCGGACCTAACGGTGCAGGGAAATCAACAACGATTAAAATGTTAACTGGAATTCTTGTACCTAGTGCGGGAACGGTTAAAGTAAATGGCATTGTTCCTTATGAAAACCGCCAAGCAAATGCAAAAAATATTGGTGTTGTCTTTGGGCAAAGAACGCAATTATGGTGGGATTTACCAACGATTGAATCATTCGAATTATTAAAGGAAATTTATCAAGTTTCACATAGCCGCTATAAAGAAAATATGGATACATTTACGGAAATTCTTGGGTTAGATGAGTTCATCAATACGCCAGTCAGGCAACTCTCTTTAGGTCAAAGAATGCGTGCTGACATTGCCGCTTCCTTACTGCATGATCCTCCCATTTTATTCTTAGATGAACCAACGATTGGGTTAGACGTAGTGGCGAAAGAACGCATGCGGACATTTATAAAAGAAATCAATAAAGAACGCGATATTACAGTTATTTTAACCACCCATGATATGGAAGATATAGAGCAACTTTGTAAGAGGATGGTATTAATTGATCACGGGCAGAAAGTGTATGATGGAGAAATGGCAGTAGTGAAAAATCGATTTGGGAAAATCCGTACTCTTGTAGTAGATCTAGAAGAACATTCTAAGCCATTGACGCTTGAAAAAGCAGAAGTGTTTAAAGTAGAAGCAGGTAAGTATTGGATACGCTTTAATCGAGAAGATATATCTGCTTCGGGTGTTATCACACAAATTACACAAACACATAATATAAAAGATTTAACTGTCGAAGAGCCTGAAATTGAATCAATTATTAGTCGTATTTATCAAGAAGGCTTTGACGGTGTTGAGCAACCTATTCCTGTTAAAAGTAGGTCATAAAAGAAGCTGAGTAGAGGTATATGCCTCTCTCTCAGCTTAAGTTTGACTGATATTTAATTGCTTTGTAGCGAGTTGTACGTATAAAGGGTGAGATTGCATCAATTCATCGTGTGTCCCTTTTCCTGTGATTTTTCCATTTTCAAGAACAATAATTTGGTCGGCATCAATGATAGTTGACAGTCTGTGTGCAATGACGAGTGTTGTTCGGCCTTTCATTAAATTTTGGAGAGCTGATTGTACGAGTTGTTCGGATGAACTATCAAGATTCGATGTGGCTTCATCTAATAAAAGGATTTTTGGATCACGAATAATGGCTCTAGCAATGGCAATGCGTTGGCGTTGTCCACCAGAGAGTTTAATTCCTCGCTCACCTACATCAGTGTTTAAACCATTTGGCAATCTCTCTATAAACTCTGCTGCATGAGCTTGTGTAGTTGCTTGCAGTAATTCCTCTTCACTAATTTCTCTTTTCGTGCCATATGTTAAGTTTTCTCGAATCGTGCCAGACATCAGCGGGCTCTCCTGAGAAACATAACCAATTTGTTCCCGCCAATTTTCAAGAGCATACTCCTCTGCTGGTTTACCATTTAATAGAATAAGGCCGCCATTAGGTCCATAAAAGCGTTCGAGCAGAGCGAATAGGGTCGTTTTACCGCTACCGCTTGGACCGACAAATGCCGTTGTTTTTCCAGCTGGAATGTGTAAATTGATATCTTTAATAATCTGGTCATCTTTATATGAGAATTGGAGTTGGTTAAAAGTAATCTCCTCTGGATGGATTATCCCTTTTGTTCCTTCATTCATATTCTCGGTAGGTGTATTCAACATATCCTGAATTCTTTCTGTTGCACCCATTGCTTTTTGATAAGCAGTAAAGAAGGAAGCCATTTGGGTAAATGGAACAACAATCTGGAACATATAAATAATAATAGCTACTAATGAACCAGCAGATAATTCCCCTGAAGCGACTCGTACGCCGCCATATCCAATTAGGACCACAAGAACAAACATCATAATAAAGGTCATAAATGGTGAGACGACAGCTTGGATTTTTGCTTCCTTTAAACCAAATTGGAATAAGCGCTGAATGTTTTTATTCCCTTTTTCAATCTCCGTTTTTTCAGCTTGATAAGCCTTCACAAGTCGAATATCTGATAAGACCCGACCAAGGTTGCTTGAAAAGTCAGCCATTTGATCTTGGGTAGATAAAGAGACTTTATATATTTTTTGCCCGAGCGGCATGATTATAAGAACGGCTAATGGAACAGCAATAAGCATGATGAGTGTCATTCGCCAGTCAATCATTAGTAGAATAATAATTGCCCCAATGATTGAAATCATTCCCGTTATAAACGTAATAATATGTTGTGTAATCAAAGTTTTTACTATATTTGTATCTTGTGTGATTCGGCTCATTGTTTCTCCTGATTGATGCTTATCAAAGAAAGGAATTGGGAGATGGATGGAATGTTCCCATAGTTTCCTTCGTAAAGAGGCAACCATTCTCTCTCCAATATAAGTCATTAAATAAAAGGAAAAACCTGAGGCAATTGTTTGGATAATGAACGCGCCTCCTAATAATGCAATGAGCGAAAGTTCAAGGCGAGATGTAGCTAACTGGTCGACCATATTAGCTGTGAATAACGGAACGACCAATCCTGCTGCGGTTTCAAGTAGGCTGAGTAGCAAAGCAACAATTATGATCCACTTTGGTACATTTGCGCCTTTTAATAATGACCACAGACTAGTCGTTTTCTTTTTTGTCTTCAATTTTTTCCATTCCTTTCTTTTCTAGATAAATGGAGATAGCTTGGGCAAGCCATTCTTCTTCTTCCACTGTAAATGGAGAGGGGAAAAGAACAGGAGCTTCGGCGAGATGGCGATCAATATCGTCATTTATTTCTGTTATGCGGAGAATGATTTCCTCTATATTGGGATAAAGGTCATAGAGGATATCCCAAATGGCTGCAACCACTGATTGGACATGCTCATCATTATGATCGGTGCCCACCAACTTTTTTATGTTTGCAAATTCTTTAGCGACTCGTTTGTTTAATTGTTGTTGTTTTTCATCAGAAATATTGTAGATATCTTGAATCATATGCTCAGGGATAAAATTCCTCATCCATTCTTTATGCTCCGCTTCCATTTGAATGGAGTTAATGAGCATAATGAAAATATTAGGATCAACTGTTTGATTTTCTTCTAAAATAGAAAGAGCATGGTCTAATGTTTTAATCATGTGATTTATTTGCTGTCTTTTGATAACGAGCTCTTCTCGTTGAAACGAAAGAGATTGTTGCAGATCCCACTCATTGTTGTTGAGAAGCTTCTGTATTTTATTTAATGGATAACCTAAATATTTTAAAGTAACAATCTTTTGAACTGTTAATATTTCATTTGTAGAATAATATCTATCACCTGTTTTGCTAGTGCGTGCGGGCTTTAATAAGCCAATCTCATCATAATAATGCAATGTACGAATGGTCGTATTTGTTTTCTTAGCAAACTCTCCAATACGGTAATAATCATTTGTCATAAGAGCCCTCCTTATGTAGTATTATAAAACCTCACGTTACGTTAGATACAATGGTAAAATAAAAAACTTATTCGATGTTGCTCAACACAATAAACGGTCGAATTTATTGGGTCCTTTCTCCTCACTTATTGGAGAATTAAATGTAAGAAACGGTAGATGAGTTGTTAAACACATCTTTTGGTCTAATAAATATCCTATAGGTGATGACTAGCAGAGGATAAGTGTGCAGAAGTTATGTAGATGCAAGTGGCAGCAAAAAGAGGCGATGTTGAGCGTAAAAGGGAATGCACCAATAGGTGAAATAGACTTTAGACAAATGATAATTTTACTATGGGGATTAACCAATCTAATTATCACACAGTCTGAAGGGATTTACATCACGAATTACTTCAGACTGGTGCATAAATCCTACTTAGTACTTTTCGTAAATTTGTTCGTTTATAATAGTAAGAAACCTAACGAAATAATGATTCCACTAGCAATTAATGTAAGTACACAAAAGCCCATAATATCTTTTGCTTTTAGACCTGCGATGGCAAGAGCGGGTAAAGCCCAAAAAGGCTGTATTAAGTTCGTCCAAGCATCTCCCCATGCTACCGCCATTGCGATTTTAGGAATGGAAACATCCAATGCGATCGCTGCGTCTAACATAACAGGAGCTTGCACAGCCCATTGACCTCCACCAGATGGTACAAAAATATTGACAAGACCTGCACTCAGGAAAGTAAATAATGGTAAAGTATGTTCATTAGCAATGGAAACAAATCCATTGGATATAACAGCCGCTAGGCCGGAAGCTGTCATCATACCAATAATTCCTGCATAGAACGGAAATTGAATAATAATGCCACTGCCACCTTTAACAGCATTCGTAACTGCCTGCAAAAAGTGACGAGGGGTACGATGAAAGAGAATACCAAGAAATAAAAAAAGAAAGTTTACAATATCTAAATTTAGGGCAAAACCATTAGTAACAAAATAATAAAATAAGAAGATTAATCCCATCACGCCAATAAGTAACGAGAGTATTTGGCTATTCTCTAATTTCTCTGCTGGTGTCATGGAATCTCTTTCTAATGTCGCTGCAGGTAAATCTTCTTTTAATAACGCTGGATCAACCGTAACAGTATCATCTTTAGCTGGAAGCATGATACGATTGACAATAGGTAAAACAATAAAAAGTGCGATAGTGATAATCAAGTTAAATGATGAAAAGATGGTTTCGCTTGTTGGAATAATCCCAATCAAATCTTCGGAAAAATGACCTGGAGTGGCAATTGTTAGCGGTGTTGATCCTGAAATACCACCATGCCATATAACAAAGCCTGAGTAAGCGCTTGCAATTAATAGCCTGTAGTCGACTCCTTTTACATGGCGCGCTAACTCTTTGGCAAATAAAGCACCAATGACTAATCCAAATCCCCAGTTAATCCAACTAGCAAGTAATGATATGATTGTTACAATAATAACAGCTTGCCCAGGTGTTTTTGCTTTTGAAGCTAATGCACTCAGTCCAGCTTTGAATATAGCGCTGCTTGCTAATACATGACCGGTAATTAATACTAGCACCATTTGCATAGCAAAAGATAATAATCCCCAGAATCCTTCACCCCAGAATTGGACCATTTGATATGGACCACTATCAGTAAATATGAGTCCAAGTGCAAACACTAAAAATGTTAAAATGATAACAAATAGAAATGGGTCTGGTAAGTATCTTTGCATTAAACGATTAAAAAAGCTAACAATTATTTTCATCTATCATTCCCCCTTTTGATAGAATTTTATCATATGATTCTGAAAATTATTACTTTAATATAACAAGATTTTAAAAAAAGAAAGGATGTAGATTTAGTGAAGAAACTGACTATTTTATTTGTTGCAAGTTTCCTACTTATTCTTATGGGTTGTAATTCTAACAATGAAATGGATGAAGAACCAGAATCGGTAGATGTATCGAATCAGCAAAAGGTAGAAGTGGTGGCAGAAGACCTTGATATCCCTTGGTCAATTAATAAGCGCGATGATGTATTCTATTTATCCGAAAGAACAGGTACAATTGCTAAAATTGAAGGGGGAGAATTAACTCGTCAACCCGTAGAATTAGAGAAATCATTATCAACGGCACAAGAAGCAGGATTACTTGGGTTTGTTTTAATTGATGATGGTACAAAAGGGATTGCATATTATACATACGAGCTCGATGGTCAACCGTTAAATCGTGTTGTCACATTATCATTGGATGATCAAAAACAGGTGTGGGTGGAAACGGATTTACTTTTAGATGAAATTCCGAGTGGTGCTTTTCATCATGGGGGTAGGCTAGCGATTGGTCCAGATGATAAATTATATGTCACTACAGGAGATGCGACAGAACCTGAACTTGCACAAGATCAAAATTCGTTAGCAGGAAAGATTTTAAGGATGAATAAAGATGGCAGTATTCCAGAAGATAATCCTTCAAAAGAATCTTATCTTTATAGCTATGGTCATCGTAATCCTCAAGGTTTGGCATGGACAGATGAAGGAGAAATGTACGCAAGTGAACATGGTCCAACAGCAAATGATGAAATTAATAAAATAACCGCACATGGGAATTATGGTTGGCCTGAAATTACGGGTACAGAGGAAAAAGAAGGGATGATTACCCCACTCGTCACCTCAGGAGATGACACAACCTGGGCACCATCAGGTATTGCTTATGCAGATAATAATCTTTATATAGCAAGTTTAAGAGGTACCGCAGTCATGCAGTTAAATTTAGAGACAAATGAAATGTCTACTTTAGTAAGTGACGTAGGTAGAGTAAGAGATGTTTATGTCGATGGGGATCATCTGTATTTTATCAGTAATAATACAGACGGCCGCGGCAATCCGGCAGAACAGGATGATCGGTTATATCGATTAAAAATCAGATAAGTAGCAAAACGATAAGTGAACAGCAGTTAAACTTCTATTCGTCTAAGATGACAGCGACCCCAACTTTATGGTAAGAATGAATGTAGATAGTTAACGAATGGAGTTGTAGAAAACATAATGTCTGACTTTCGCACAACCGTAATTATTCATAAACCAGTTGAAGAAGTTTTTTCCTATATGGTCGATATAGATAATATTCATGAGATCATGCCACTTGTAGTAAAGAGAGAAAAGATCAATGATGGGCCATTAGCTGTTGGTACAAAACTGAGAGAAACAAGAAGAGTTCGTGCTTCCGATATCACATCTGAAATCGAAGTATTAGCATATGAAACAAATAAAGTATTTGCAACGCGTTCCAATTCCAACGGTTTAATCGCAGAATACTATTATCGTTTTGATGAAGTGGATGAAGGTACACAGGTTGATTTAGAAGCTAATATTAAAACAACAGGATTTAAAATGAAGCTTTTGCGTAAATTTTTAGTGAACATGGTACATCGTGAAGATGGCTATCAATTAACGAATTTAAAAAATATGCTTGAAGGTACGAAAGAAATATCTGATGAAGATGTCTCCAAAGAAGGCGAACAGATAGAAGAAAGACCTGAAGAAAATCAAACAAAATAAGCTTTTAATAGAAAACAGAACTTCCAACGGTATATGGAGGTTCTGTTTTTTTAAAAAGTATTTATTCATCAAATTGATAGGTCCAAAAGCGTTCTTGGTTAATTCTAGCCATCACAGCAGGGTCCTGTTTCTTAAGGTTTTCTTCCATTTCCTTAATCATTAGCTGTGTTTGTGAGACATGGGCTTTTAATGTATTCAATTTAATGTCAGCAACTTCTGTTACATCATGAACAACATCTGCCGCACCAATTTCTTCCTCACAATTGTTAGAAAAAGCGACGCAATATACCTTTGGACGTTTTTCTTTTGGAAGGTTTTTAACGGCATGAATAACTGCCGCTCCTGTTGCATCATGATCTGGATGCACTGCATAACCCGGGTAGAATGTTATGACCAAAGAGGGGTTTAATTCTTCTATGATTTCACCCATATGTTGTGCTAGTTTATCTTCTGGTTCAAATTCAACCGTTTTATCGCGATAACCAAGCATTCTCAAGTCAGTTATGCCCATCGCTTTAGCGGCATTTTGAAGCTCTTGTTTTCGAATATGTGGCAATGATTCTCTTGTCGCAAAAGGGGGATCGCCCATATTTCTACCCATTTCACCCAGTGTTAAGCATGCGTAAGTTACAGGTGTGCCATTTTGAATATGCTTGGCAATCGTACCAGAAACGCCAAATGCCTCATCATCTGGATGAGGAAAAATAACAAGTACTTGTCTTTCTTTTTCCATCATTCTTCCTCCTTCCGCTATTTATTCAAAGGGTGTTTCGCTAATTTCTAGAGAAACCGCTAGTTTACCTTTAAAATCATGACCAGCCATTAATAAGCGATCATGTTCATCTATTTCATAATGGGTAATGCCTTCCGCATACACCCAACCGATGTCAGTTTTTAACCCGATTCTGTAAGGTCCGTTTCCGGCGATTTTACTATGAATATATTTTAGTTTGGCATTACGAATATAGGCACCTGATGAAAAGAAAGTCTCATCAAAGTGTGAAGCGTAAGCACCGTTTGTTGTTTCAAGGTGGATATAAACGTCCTTATTTGCACGTTCATCCAAAGCCAGCTGTACTTGTTCTTTCATGACGATATCCAAATTCATTTCCCCCTTTCGAAAAGCATTTCTATATAATTTGTCAAAATGAGAATTAAGCTATCCATTTGATTCTTTTATTTTACTAAAAAAAAAGTGGTTTTGCATAATGTGTGACTCAGGGAGCAGCATGATTAGAAGAATTGATCAAGAAACAAAAAGGAGAATGCTCACTCGAGAGACATTCTCCTTAAAATGTTATTATTGTTCAACCTTCGTACGATCCGCACCAAAAGTACGGTAAGCACCGTGCATTGTTGGTCCAACATATTCATTTAGTTTGAATCCATGTGTAATGGCTGCAGTGATAAAATCTTTGGCTACATCGATTGCTTCTGTTACCGATTTGCCCTTTGCCAGTTCAGCAGTGATGGCACTTGAGAAAGTGCACCCTGCCCCATGGATGTAAGGCGTATTAATCAGTTCAGCCTGTAAGATTGTGAAATTTTCTCCATCAAATAAAAGGTCAATGGCTTTTTCAGATTGCAACTTACTGCCACCTTTAATGATGACATATTTTGGACCAAGTGCATGAATCTTTTCCGCCGCTTTTTTCATTTCTTCAATTGTTTTGATCGGTTTCACTTGTGCAAGTTGTGATGCTTCAAAAAGATTTGGTGTCACAACGGTTGCTAAAGGAACGAGTACCTCACGAAGGGCATCCGCTGTTTCAGGATGTAGTACTTCATCTTCGCCTTTACATACCATTACTGGATCAATAACTGCAGGAACGCCACTCTCTTTAATTGTTTTGGCAGCTGTTTCAATAATTTCCACTGAACCAAGCATACCTGTTTTCATTGCATCTATGCCAACAGAAAGGATGGTTTCAATTTGAGCCTCTAATGTACTAATTTCAATTGGAAAAACATTATGATGCCAGTCGTTTTTAGGGTCCATTGTTACAATAGTAGTAAGTGCTGACATTCCGTACACACCAAGCTCTTGAAAAGTTTTCAAATCAGCTTGAATCCCCGCACCACCACTAGAATCTGATCCAGCTATAGTTAAGACTTTTTTCATAGTCATCTGACGTTTCCTCCCTGGAGTGATAGATTAGACATGCATTTTATCATCATTATAACAATTATTTTAAAAATGTATATGGTCTCTATTTTAATATAGTGAATCTGGTTATATTTTATTTATAATTGGTTGATTTTTATCAATTCGCTCGTAAAACATAATACCGTTTAGATGATCGAGCTCATGTTGCATAAGAATAGAGGCAAACCCTTTAAAAGAGAGTGTGACTTCCTCACCTTTTTCATTATACGCTCTAACTTTAATTTTTTCATACCGTGGCACTTGGCCGAATACTTCACGATTAACTGATAAGCAGCCTTCTCCTTCTGGAATACAAATAATATTTGTTGAATGACTGATAATCTTCGGGTTAATCAATTGGTATTCATATGATTGCCCTTTTTCATCTTCATATTTAGCAGCGAACATTCGTTTAGCAATGCCGATTTGATTGGCTGATAAGCCAGTGCCAGGGCGTAATTTGTATTTCTTAGCTAATTTCTCATCCTGACTATTTCGTAAGTATACGAGCATCGCTTGTAGCTCCGCTAAATCTTCCTCAGTTGCCGGTAACCTTAAATCCTCTATTGGTTGATGAAGAATCTCATGCTTTTCATCGACAAAATCTTTCATGGTAATTATCGTATCTTTAGAAATTTTCCTCATAGTTAAAAACCTCTTCTACATTTGTCTGTAATGACCTTGCAATTTTGAAGGCGAGCGCTAAAGTTGGGTCATATTTATCGTTTTCAATACAATTAATGGTCTGCCTACTAACGTTGCATTCCTTTGCTAATGCCTCTTGTGTTAAGCGCAGCTGTATTCTTAGCGGTTTTATCCGGTTTTTCAAATCGTAGTCCTGCCTCTCCTGTCAAAGGTTTTGGACATTGTTTAAATTAACAAACATTTTCCTGTTTGTCTATCTTTCAGTTTTATCCATTGCATAGCCGCCGGAAAATCGCTTTAATGGTATATATAGACGTGAATGGTGAAAAAGGTGGTAGTATGCAGAGTACCGGAATTATTTTAGCGGGTGGTAAGTCGAGTAGGATGGGGGAAAATAAAGCTTTGTTAGCGGTGAATGGGGAAACAGTAATCGAACGCCTAGTAAGGGAGTTGCAATCCGTAACGAATGATATTCTTATTGTAACAAATACACCAGAAGATTATCATTTCCTCCCTGTTAAAAAGGTAAGTGATCGCTACCCTAATAAAGGTCCGTTAGCTGGAATTGAGTCTGGCCTATATCATTCTACAAATGATGAAAATATTATTGTTGCTTGTGATATGCCCTTTGTTACGGCTGAAACAATGAAATGGCTTTTAAACCATCTCGAAGGCTATTCAGCAGTTATTCCTGAAGTGAATGGTCAAATTCATCCACTTCTTGCTGTCTACCATAAGAGAGTAAGGGAAATAGTAGAGAAATGTTTAGAGGCAAATGATTTGAAGCTACAGTTATTCTTAAATCAGTTAAAGGTAAAAAAAGTAACAGAAGAAGATGTAACTCGGCATCGTCTAGTTAATTTTGAACAAAGCTTCTTCAATATGAATGACCCGAGTGATTGGAGGAAAGCAATACAAATTTCTAGTAAGAATTGATAAAATAGAACTTAGATGCGAGGTGTTAAAATGAAGTTTGGAATTTCAAAAGAGCCAATCAATATACAAGAAGTAATTGATCATGTCGTACAAAGAAACGCAGGCGCTATTACGACGTTTATTGGAACAGTAAGAGAATTAACTAAAGGTAAGAAGACTTTGTTTTTAATATATGAGGCATATGAAAGTATGGCTATAAAAAAGCTTGAGCAAATTGGCACGGAAATTAGGGAGCGATGGCAAGGAGCCGAAGTAGCAATAGTGCATAGAGTAGGTAAATTAGATATAACGGACGTTGCTGTTGTGATTGCTGTCTCGACACCTCATCGTGCTGATGCTTATGAAGCAAACCGATATGCCATTGAACGTATTAAAGAAATCGTACCCATTTGGAAAAAAGAACATTGGGAAGATGGACAAGAATGGATTGGCGACCAATTGGAAAAAGTATCTTATCCTGAAGGGAAACCGGAGGCGAAACATCTAGATGAATAATGTATTGTTTTTTGCTCATTTAAAGGATGAAGTTGGTGTGGAAAGTTTACAAATAGAGGCGAAAGGTAAGAGCGTATTAGCGTTAAAACAAGAAGTACATGAAACGTATGGTTTATCATCAATTGATAGTGTCATGACAGCGATCAACGAAGAGTTTGCTGAAGATGATGATGTGATTCAAGAAGGGGATACGATTGCCTTTATTCCGCCAGTTAGTGGAGGCTAATGTAATGAATGATAGATACTCAAGGCAATTATTATTTTCTCCCATTGGTGAAAAAGGGCAATCACTCATTGGGCGTAAGCATGTCTTAATGATAGGGGCGGGGGCACTTGGTTCTGGCAATGCTGAAGTGTTAGTTCGCTCGGGTGTAGGCAAGTTAACCATCATTGACCGCGACTACGTAGAAGCAAGTAATCTCCAAAGACAACAGCTTTATACGGAAGAGGATGTAAAAGAGAAGTTGCCTAAAGCTATTGCTGCTAAGAAGAGACTAATGGCGATTAATTCAGAAGTTGAAGTGGTGGCGATGGTAGCTGATGCTGTGCCGTCTTTGTTAGAAGATCTCGTTAGTGAAGTTGATTTAATTCTTGATGCGACAGATAATTTTGAAACGCGAATGCTCTTAAATGATATATCACAAAAACATCACATTCCATGGATTTATGGTGCATGTGTCGGCAGCTTTGGAATGAGTTTAACCATTATTCCTGGTGTGACACCCTGTCTGCATTGCTTGTTGAAGAAGATTCCTATTCAAGGTATGACCTGTGATACAGGTGGAATTATAGCTCCTGCTGTGCAAATGGTTATCGCTCATCAAACCGCAGAAGCACTCAAGATATTGGTAGGTGACTTAGATGCCATTCGCACGACTTTTACAAGCTTTGACATGTGGCGAAATCAATATTCGAATATAAAGGTTGCTAAAATAAAGGATACAGGTTGCTTATCATGTGGGGAGGCACCGACCTATCCGTTTCTCCAACAAGAAAACTTAACAAAGACGACTGTACTTTGTGGAAGAGATACGGTGCAAGTGAGGCCATCGACTGTCCAGCAATTAGACTTGCAAAGGCTATCTCAACAAATGAAGGTGTCGGGCTATGACACGAAAGGGAACCCGTACCTTTTGTCAATTGATCTGAAACCAGAAAGAGTTGTAATCTTCCAAGATGGTCGGGCACTCATCCACGGAACAAAAGACCTGGCACAAGCACGCTCCATCTACCAAAAATTATTAGGTTAATAAGAACCGCATCTTCTGTTTGAAGAGCGGTTTTTCTTGTTTGCTTTTAAGGAGCCAAAAACAAACAACATGGTGGGTGTTATTGCCGATATGAACATAACATATAAGAAGTCCAATAAGTAGAGTGGGGAAACGGGAAATCTCAACCAACGCAGGTTATTTTAGATCGAAAACTGAATTGAGTGTCGAGTTAAAGCGATTTGAAGTTCGGTCAGAAGCAAACACAGAAAGGAAACAAAACGAATCTGTACACCGTATATTATTACAATTCCGTGTATACCGTCGGAGGTGGTATAAAAAAGATTGAATCATTGTCTCTCATATCGCTAACTGTGTAACGCTGTTTTCGTAAAAAAATCATTAAATGAGACAACAGCGTAAATAGTATTTGATAATTTCTGTTTGATATGATAATTAAATATACAGGTTAATTTCATTTTTTACATAGTCAAAAGAGAAGGTGGTGTTTTTTTGGATCAGGTCGATAAGAAGATATTAGATTTATTAATTGAAAATGGTAGAATGTCTTATGTTGATATTGGTAAACAATTAGGTCTTTCCCGAGTAGCCGTAAGGGAAAGAGTGTCTAAACTTGTTGAAGATGGTGTGATTGAACAGTTTACAGTTGTGATTAATAGTGGCAAGGCAGGGAAAGAAGTTTCCGCTTTTTTTGAGATTGATTGTGAACCGAGTTCGTTAGTGAAAGTAGCCGAGGCGTTGGCGGAGAATGCAAGTGTTGCTAGTTGTTACCAAATGACCGGCCCCTCTACTTTACATACACATGTGTTAGTAGATAACTTTGATGCACTTGAGAGGTTTATTAACGAAGAATTATATGCCCTAGATGGCATTACGCGTGTGGAAAGTAACATATTGCTAAGAAGATTTAAAAGTCGTCGCGGGTTAAAATTGTAGTAACATTGCTTATTTTGTATCGAATGCAAGCTGCGATAATAACAATTAAGCCAATTGGAACTTCTGATTAGACATTCTGATAGATAGCGGAGGTAATCCCAAGTAGCACGTCCAACTTCGGAACAACCGAAAAGATAGCTGAACAGCACCAACCAATTTGTCCGTCTTTTGAAAAGAAAACCTCCTAACTTTGCTAGATTCCTGATCAACGAGATTTGATACCCTATTAAACTTAAATATTTTTTGAAAAACAGGTACTCGCCACTGGCGGGTCTTTTTTTTGTGTGGGACAAGAAATTGGTAAATTACCTTTTGTTTTTGAAAACGCTTTACCTATCGATAACTAAAAGATAATAAATAATTATACTTAAGTTACATAATGAACATATTTGTAAAATAATGAAAACAAAAGGAAATTGAAATAAAAAATAATTTAAAAAAATGAAAAAATATATAGAATTTTGTATATTTATGTTTTATAATCATTTTTAAATTATTTTAAACATTTAGTAATTAAAAAAAGGAAAATGATTAACAAATGATTTCGAAGGAGGGGTGAAATTGGTCGGATTTATATTCAGAAGATTTTTTCAACTTGTGATTCTACTATTTGGTATTTCCTTTCTTGTATTCTCATCCATGTATTTGGCGCCTGGTGACCCGGCATCAATGATTGGAGGGCCAACAGCATCAAAAGAAGATGTGGAGGCGATAAGAGATAATCTTGGTTTAGATGACCCTTTTCTTACACAATATGGTCGCTATGTAGTAGATCTTGTACAAGGTGATTTAGGATATTCATATCAAAACCAACAGTCTGTAGCTGAGGCGATTGGGGTAAGACTGCCAAATACGCTAAAGTTAGCAATTGCCAGTATGATTGTCGCCATTGTTATTGGTATTTTAACAGGGTTGATATCAGCTCTTAAACAAAATTCTTGGCTAGATGTAGGGTCAACAACCTTTGCTCTTGCGGGTATCTCTATACCGAACTTTTGGATGGGTGCTGTCCTTATCCTTATATTTTCCGTTAACTTACAACTACTCCCGGTCGGTGGGTTATCTTCACCATGGTATACCATTGAAGGGGTGAAGGAATTAATCTTACCTGCAATCACTTTAGGGACAGGGGCAGCTGCGATGATTGCTAGAATGACGAGATCATCTATGCTTGAAGTAGTAAGGGCAGATTATGTAAGAACAGCAAGAGCAAAAGGTGTAAAAGAACGCGAAGTTATATGGATTCATACATTAAAAAATGCGATGATTCCTGTTTTGACAGTGATTGGTGTGAACTTTGGTTCGCTATTAGGAGGGACCATTATCACTGAAAAAGTATTTGCGATTAATGGTGTAGGTAGGCTAATGATTGACGCCATAGCAGCTAGAGATTTTCCGATGGTACAAGGCTCTGTTCTTTTAGTAGCTACACTCTTTGTTGTTGTGAATTTAGTCGTTGATGTGGTTTATACATATATTGATCCAAGGATTAAATATCAGTAATGACGAAGGGAGGAAAAACTGATGCCAGAGGTTGTTCAGGCAACGAATAGTCCAGTAGCAGTAACACCGAAAAAGGATAATGAGTGGTTGTTAATTATAAAAAGGTTGCTACGAAATAAGTTAGCGGTTCTAGGGTTAATCATTATCATTCT
Organism: Cytobacillus sp. FSL W7-1323; assembly: GCF_038595015.1. Lineage (NCBI taxonomy): Bacteria > Bacillati > Bacillota > Bacilli > Caryophanales > Bacillaceae > Cytobacillus > Cytobacillus sp. FSL W7-1323. The sequence goes on along the minus strand of NZ_CP151998.1, from coordinate 4,397,541 downwards.
TCAAATCGCCATGGCGTTGTTGGCACCTATTATTGCAACCCACGATCCCGTGAAGCAGGACCTATCAGCTAGTGAATTACCTGTATTTAGTGAGGGTCATTGGTTAGGCACAGACAATTATGGAAGAGATGTTTGGAGCCGAATTGTTTATGGCTCACAAATTTCTCTATTAGTAGGGATCGTAGCTGTAGTGCTCGGCCTTCTTGGTGGCGTTACGCTAGGTTTACTTGGTGGATATTACAAAAAATTAGATGGCATTATTATGAGATTTGTCGATTTATTATTTTCATTCCCAGGGATTTTACTTGCTATGCTCATTATTGCTGTACTCGGTACAAGTTTAGTAAATGTAGCTATCGCTATAAGTATTTGGTCGATACCTTCCTGTGCACGAATTGTGCGAGGGTCCGTTTTATCGATAAAGGAAAAAGAATATATTATGGCCATGAAATCGGTAGGTGCTTCAGATCTTCGTATTATGATTAAACATATATTACCAAATTGTTTTGCGCCTATTATAGTTTTTGCCACAATGCGAATGGCTACGGCTATTCTTTCAACAGCTGCATTAAGCTATTTAGGCTTAGGTGCACAACCACCTACCCCTGAATGGGGATCAATGATTTCGCAAGGACAGGCTTTTATGTGGTCATCTCCACATCTAACGATTGTACCTGGGATTGCCATCATGTTAACTGTATTTGCTTTTAATGTATTAGGGGATGGATTAAGAGATGCCATTGATCCTAATATGAATGTATAAAATTTGGGGGGAATTAAGAATGAGGAAAAAGTTATTAGCAATACTAGCGATATTCACATTAATGATTGTATCTGCTTGTTCAAGCGGTAATGAACCGGCAAGTGGGGAGGGTGAAGGGAACGGTAAAATCGATACATTTACATATGCTTCACTATCAGATGCAGTAGGGCTATCACCTATTATGACAAATGATAGTGCATCAGCTAATGTGACTGACCATGTGTATGAAAAGTTGTTTGATAGAAATACAGAAACAATGGAAATAGAACCTAAATTAGCTGAATCTTATGAAAATCCAGATGAGAACACTTGGCTGATTAAATTAAAAGAAGGAGTTAAGTTCCATGATGGAACAGACTTTAATGCAGAAGCTGTTAAATATACTTTTGATAAATTAAGAGATCCAGAGACAGCAGCCCCACGAGCTTCACTAATGGAGCCGGTTGAATCTATTAATGTGATTGACGATTACACAGTTGAAATCAAAACTAAATATCCATACGGTCCTTTTCTAGCGGCACTGTCACATTCTAATGCAGCCATTGTAAGCCCAACAGCTGATAAAGAGGGAGATTTAAATAAAGAGCCTGTCGGTACAGGGCCATTCAAATTTGCGAAATGGGTACCAGGGGATCAAGTCGTATTAGAAGCAAATGAAGACTATCGTGATGGCGCACCTGCGATTCAACAATTAATTTTTAAAGTTGTTCCAGAAATATCAACAGCAATCTCGATGTTACAAACAGGAGAAGTACAATTTATTGATAACCTTCCTATGGAACAGATTGAAAGAATTGAAAGTCTTAAGAATGTAACAGTTGAAAAGGTGGATGGGACACCAGAATACTATTTCACTGTGAATCATGGAAAAGAAGAATACCAAGATGCAAAATTACGTGAAGCTTTTGCTAGCGCGATTGACCGGGATGCTGTTGTTTCAAAAATGAATGGGTTAGGCATTCGCAGTGATAGTGTCATAGGGCCAAAAGTATTTGGGTACGTAGAATCTGCTGCTGAAGCAGGTACACCTTATGATTTAGAAAAGGCTAAAAGTTTAGTAGAGGAAAATGGATTTGGAGAGAAAACGTATAAGTTATTAACACCAAATAGAAGTAATTTCTTACTGATGGCTGAAATCGTTCAAGCGCAATTGTCAGAGGCCGGGTTTAACATCGAAATTGAGTCAATGGAATGGGCTTCATTCCTAGATACGGCAAGACAAGGGAACTTTGATTTAACCTTCTTAAGCTGGTCTAACTTAACGGCTGATGGCTCAGAATTATTTTATCCTAATTTCCACACTGATAATGTAGGTGCATCAAATAGAGCACAATATAGTAACGAAGCATTTGATCAATTAGTAGATGAATCGAGAACAACAACAGACCAAGATAAACGGTTAGAACTATTAGATCAAGCTAATCGCTTAATGTTAGATGACGATGCAGTCGTTATTATGTATCACTCCATCGTAACAGCTGCAATGGATCAATCTTATGAAGGTCTACTTTTAGAAGCAACTGGTAAATGGAATCTATCAGAAGTAACAAGAAAGTAGGTGCAACAATGGGAGAGGCTTTACTAGAAGTGAAAAATATGATTACAGAGTTTCGGACAGCAGACGGGTATTTACCTGCTGTCCGCGATGTTTCATTCTCGCTAAATAAGGGTGAGACATTATGTATTGTTGGCGAATCGGGCTGTGGTAAAAGTATAACTTCTCTCTCAATTATTGGATTGTTACCTAGTAACGGTAGAATTGCAAGTGGAGAAATTAAGTATGAGGGAGAGGCTATTCAAAGTCATACAGCTGAACAAATGAGACAGATTCGTGGCAACCAAATCTCGATGATATTTCAAGAACCGATGACAGCGCTGAATCCTGTTTTAACGATAGGCTATCAGTTAAGAGAACCTCTAATAATTCATGAGAAATTATCTAAAAAAGAAGCCCATAAAAAGGGAATTGATCTTCTGAAAAGTGTGGGTATTCCTTATCCTGAGAAAAGAATGAGTCAATATCCACATGAATTAAGTGGAGGCATGCGTCAAAGGGTAATGATCGCGATTGCGTTGTCATGTAACCCCGGATTACTGATTGCAGATGAACCGACGACTGCGTTAGATGTGACGATTCAAGCGCAAATTCTAGATTTGATTAATGATTTAAAGCAAGAATATCATATGGGCGTAATCATGGTGACTCATGATATGGGTGTTGTTGCAGAAGTAGCTGACAGAGTAATGGTTATGTATGCAGGGAAAAAGGTAGAAGAAGGGACAGTAGAGGAGATTTTTAATCATCCAAAACATCCTTATACCGTTGGACTGTTAAATTCTGTACCAGATGTAGACAAACCTGACTTTGAACTTGAAGCTATTCCTGGTTCTTTACCTAGTTTAAATCAACAAATTCAAGGTTGCCGATTCCACGACCGTTGTAAATTTGCCATGGAAACATGTAAACAACAAGAGCCACCTGCCTTTGATTTGTCTCACTCTCATTCGGTGAGTTGCTGGCTTGAAGCAGAGGAGGTAACAAATCCATGAGTGTCGCAAATGATAATGGGAGAAAAAAGACCCTTCTTGAAATTAACCAGTTAAAGAAGTACTACCCAATCAAGGGTGGTTTGTTGCAAAGGGTACAATCTCATGTGAAAGCAGTAGAAAATGTTTCTTTTAAATTATATGAAGGTGAAAGTTTAGGTGTTGTAGGAGAGTCAGGGTGTGGAAAATCGACGTTAGGAAAAGCCATTCTAGGATTAGAAGAATTAACGGCCGGGACAGTTAAATTCAAAGAGACCGAAATACAATCATTAAGAAAAAAAGAAAAGCTTAAATTTGTGAAAGAAATGCAAATGATCTTCCAAGATCCCTTTGCTTCTTTAAATCCTAGACAAAAAATAGGTCCAGCTATAGCAGAGGTTTTTTCCATACATACATCTATGTCCAGTAAAGAAAAAAAGTTAGCGGTTTTAGATTTATTAAAAGAAGTAGGCTTAAAAGAAGAGCATTATGATCGTTTTCCTCATGAATTCAGTGGTGGACAAAGGCAGAGAATTGGGATTGCACGTGCCATCTGTTTAAATCCATCCTTTATCATTTGTGACGAGGCAGTATCTGCTCTCGACGTATCTGTCCAAGCACAGGTGTTAAAGTTATTGAAAACCTTACAGCAAAAGTATCAACTATCTTATATGTTTATTTCTCATGACTTAGGTGTTGTTCGTTATTTTTGCGATAGAGTACTAGTGATGTATTTAGGGAATACGGTTGAGGAGGGAAAGGTAGAGGATTTATATAATGCTCCTCTACATCCCTATACACAAGCATTACTTTCTGCTATTCCTAGACCCTCTATTGAAAAGAAACGAAATAGAATAAGATTACAAGGTGATTTACCGAATCCGGCAGATCCTCCTTCTGGTTGTCCCTTTCATACACGTTGCCCAATAGCGAGGACACAATGTATGGAAGAGAAGCCTCAATGGAGAGAGTACGGTGAGGAACATTATGCAGCTTGTCATTTTGCTGGGGAATCTATTTTTAAAGAAGCGAAGTGAAATTCCTTTGAAGAGCGAGGTGCTGTTAGCTAGCATCTCGTGTTTTTATTGTAGGTTAACATTTGTGTAAGAATAATCAAGATAATTAACATGTTGATTTTGGAGAATTTAAAATATATTAGATTTAAATCCTGTTATTATCATTAATTTTATTCTATAATCTGTAATGTGTAATATACATTACGTAAGTTAAAATTGATTTTATATTTACAAATGTAAAAGGAGAGGTTAATTTGGATTACTTACATCACCCATTCTCGGCAAAAAGACATACAGTGTTCGCTAAAAAAGGAATGGTAGCGACTTCACAGCCTTTAGCAGCACAAGCAGGTATTGAGATATTGCAAAAAGGGGGGAATGCGATTGATGCAGCGATTGCAACAGCTGCAGCATTAACAGTCGTTGAGCCAACTTCAAATGGAATCGGTGGAGATGCCTTTGCTCTCGTTTGGGTAAAAGATCAACTTCATGGATTAAATGCTTCTGGCCCTGCACCTCAATCCATTTCTGCTGATGAGGTTAAAAAGCGTGGATTCACAAAAATGCCAACATACGGTACCATCCCTGTTACTGTACCTGGGGTACCAGCCGCATGGGCAACGTTATCGAAACGGTTCGGTAAACTATCTTTACTTGAATCATTAAAGCCAGCGATTAGATATGCAGATGAGGGCTATCCGCTGACACCGATTCTAGGGAAGTATTGGAAAAGGGCATATACGAAGTTTAAAGAAGAATTTACTGATGAGGCTTTCGAAGGATGGTTCGAAACGTTCGCACCGGGGGGAAGAGCACCAGAAATCGGTGAATTATGGCGTTCAGAAGGGCACGCTAAAACCCTTCAAGCAATTGGAGAGTCGGAAGGTCGCTCCTTTTATGAGGGTGAATTAGCGGAACAAATGGATGCTTTTATGAAGAAACATGAAGGTTTTTTAACAAAAGAAGATCTGTGTAAATATGAGCCTGAATGGGTAAATCCTATCTCTACTCAGTACAGAGGTTACGATGTATGGGAGATTCCTCCGAATGGTCAAGGAATGGTTGCGTTGATGGCACTTAATAATTTTGAGAGATTGTCAAAGCCACAATGGCAATCAGCCCAAACGCTTCATGAACAAATTGAATCGATGAAACTTGCCTTTACCGATGGAAAAGCATTTATTACAGAGGCAGCAGATATGCCTATTGAAACAGAAGAGTTACTTTCTAAGGAGTATGCGGATAAACGCAGTCAAACAATTTCGGATATCGCTTCCAATCCGGAACCTTATGAGTTGCCGAAAGGCGGTACAGTATATTTAGCTGCTGCAGATGAAGAAGGAAATATGATTTCTTATATTCAGAGTAATTACATGGGCTTTGGCTCAGGAATTGTGATCCCAGGTACGGGCATTAGTTTACAAAATAGAGGTCATGATTTCTCATTGGATGACAATCATCCGAATTATTTAAAAGGTGGCAAACGGACTTATCATACAATCATCCCTGGCTTCTTAACAAAAGATGGTAAGGCAGTTGGTCCTTTTGGTGTAATGGGCGGCTATATGCAACCACAAGGTCATTTCCAAGTAGTAACCAATACGGTCGACTATGCCTTAAATCCGCAAGCTGCACTAGATATGCCAAGATGGCAATGGATGAAAGAAAAATCTATTTTCGTAGAACCAGAGTTTCCTAATTATATAGTGCAAGAGTTAGAAAGAAGGGGTCATCAAGTTACAATTACACCGGATGGAGGAAGCTTTGGGCGTGGGCAAATCATTTGGCGTAATCCTGAGACTGGTGTATTAATGGGTGGAACTGAATCCCGTACGGATGGTACGATTGCCGCTTGGTAGCATCAGCGAAAGAAAAACAACGAGAAGAAGCTAAGCCTCAAACACGCCAAGGCTTACGTTTACAAAAAGAATTAATGATTGGGAACTTCCGTACTGGAATGTTAGGGTTTGGCGGTGGACCATCCTCTATACCACTATTCCAGCAAGAAGCAGTAAAGAAATACAAATGGATGACAGAAGAAGAGTTTGCCGATACTTTGGCATTGGCTAACACGATGCCAGGCCCCATTGCGACAAAGATGGCCGGTTACATTGGCTACCGTGTCGGAGGAATCGTAGGAATGATTAATGCCCTTGTTTCTTCCGTTCTCCCTACTGTTATTATCCTTATAAGTCTTCTGCAAGTTTTACAAGCTTATAAAGATATTCCATGGGTAAAGCATATGTCAGCATCGATTGTCCCGGTTGTAGCTGTGATGCTGGCGCAAATGACTTGGGAATTTGTAAAGAAATCGGGCACGACGCTTGGGTGGAAGAAAGCTATTATTCTCATATTAGCGTCTTTCTTACTTACAGAAGTGACGCACTTGCATCCAGGTATTCTCATCATGATATTAATTATTTCCGTCTTTATTCCTTTTAAGAGGAAGGAGAATCCATCATGATTTATTGGGAAATCTTTTTAGCTTTCTTTATTCCAGGTATTCTTGGTTACGGTGGTGGACCTGCGACCATTCCCTTAATTGAAAATGAAGTCGTCGGTAAATATGGCTGGATGTCCACTCAAGAATTTAGTGAAGTCCTAGCGATTGGGAATTCCTTGCCAGGGCCGATTGCGACGAAAATGGCCGGTTATATCGGCTACGCAGAAGGGGGAATTTTAGGTAGTTTCGTTGCCCTCTTTGCTACAATAGCTCCTTCGATTATCTTAATGCTCGTACTGATGGCGATTTTAATGAAATATAAAGACACCCCTCAAGTCAAAAATATTTCTAAAATTGTCCGTCCAGTGATCGCTGTGTTGCTAGCCGTCATGACCTTCCAATTTCTGAAGGATTCCTTCTCTTCATTAGGGATGGTTTATTCTCTTTTGATGGTCATTGGTAGTTATTTTTTATTAGAAAAAATGAAAATGCACCCCGCCATTGTTATTAGTATCGCTTTAGCCGTAGGGGCCATTTCGGGATTGATTATCTATTAGTCTAGGTGAGAGAACGTAAGACCGAATGAAAAACTGCTTTGGTTCAACAAGTTATCACAGAGGGATATCTGCAAATGGATTCGCAACTTCGTTCTTTAATCTGAGAAGGACGATTGCCCTGTTTGCAAGATGCTCATGCTGAAATGAAGTCATCAATAGAAGGGAATATGTGAGAAAAATCTATTAATCTTTCATCCTACTCTTTAATTATAAAAACCGGTAGCGATTCGCTACCGGTCATATATAGTGAAATGGGGGGAATTATATTAGACATAAAGATTAGTTTTTAGTAGAGCCGACAACAACAAGTTTACCTTGATCAAGTACTTCTTCATACCTCTCAGCTTCAACATCAGTCATACCAACTGATCTCATTTTAGAACGTAATTCATCGCCTCGGCTTTTGAAGACGTTTCCGATGGAGTCAAAAACACCTTGTTCTTTCATACCAATATCATTTGTATCTGTTGCATCTGTTAAATTTTCTGAGCGGTCTCTGTCATGTGCGAATAAGTATATATCCTTCTTAGTATAACCTTCGTTTTCAAGAGAGTTAATGATGCTAACCGCCTGTACTCCGTTTTCTACAACTTCGATTTTATACATAGTTTACATCCTCCTCTTTTTTGAAGAGTATCTTGTGTCTCTTCTTAGTGTATATATATCCGTTCTACAATAGATTAAACCTTAATGTTTATTGGTAAAAAATAGAATCATTAATTGATAGATAAAAATGTTCTTTGGAGCCTTGTGTTATGAAAGTGATTTATTTATTATTTAAATATAAAATATTTATAATTTTCTAACATAATAAGGAGATCATTTTGCGCAAAGTATTGCTCGTTTTCATGTTTTTCACTCTCTTCCCATTCACTCATGTCTTAGCAGAAGAACAAGTGTATCGAATAGGAACAGAAAAAGCGTTTCCACCATTTTCTTATCTTAATCAAAACGGGGAGCTACAAGGCTTAAGCATTGCCATCTTAGAAAGGATAGCCGACAAAAATGATGTGAAGTTTGAGTTTATCCCTATGGATGGAAAGCAAGCTGAGGAAGCGTTAAGAAGGGGAGAAATAGATGGTGTTGCCGGGGTCACCTATAGTATAGACAAGGAGAAGTATATGGACTTTTCCACCCCTTATTTTACGATGTCGGATTCATTAGTGATACCTAGACGCTTGAAAGACGAAGTAGAGAATATAGAAGATTTGCGGGATACGCATATAGTATTAAAAGAAGATACGGCTGGATTAAATACATTAATAAACTTGCGAAATAATAACTTTACTGTGACGACTAACCAATACAACGGTTTATTTATGCTTTGGAATGGCCGCGCGGATGTTTTTATTGGCAACAAATGGACCTCATATTTTTTTTTAGATCGGTATGAGTTAGAGAAACAATATGTTGTGTTAGATATCATTTTGGATCCTGCAGATTATGCTGTAGCTGTACAAGAAGGGGACGAGGAATTTCGACAGTTCTTAGATAAAGCCATCATTGATTTAAAGGCAACAGGGGAAATGAACCAGCTGGTTGATTTTTGGACGAAAGGTGAAAATGAAGAGGAAATCACAAGGTTAAAGGATTTCATTACCATTTTATCAATATTTATGGCCATTGGTGGTTTTATTCTTATTCTCATATATATATGGAATTATCGGTTGAAATTAGCTGTCAATGAACATACGAAAGAACTGACTCTTTTGAATGAGGATTTGCATGACCAACGGCAACGTACCGCTGATAGCAATGCTTTTAAAGATCAAATAATCAATAATATAGATGCTGGCATTATTACTTTTGATTTGAACTTTATGATGACGAGTTGCAATTCAAGGGCACTTGATATTTTAGAGTGGCCCCAACAAGAGGGGATTGAGCATTCACCCATTTTTAAAGAAGTACGAACGCAATTCTATCATGATAGTGCCAATCAATTCGTGCTTCATCGAAACGGTCAACGGAAAATTATCTATTATTCATTGAACGAAATGTATAATTCTTTGGAAAATCAAGCAGGGTATTTGCTTACTATCAGAGATGAAACGGAAAAGGTCCAATTAGAGCAGAAGTTACTCACACAGGAAAAGCTTCATGCGCTTGGACAGTTAGTCGCCGGTGTTGCTCACGAAATAAGAAACCCATTAACATCCATTAAAACATTTATCAATTTAATTCCAAGAAAAATAGCACAAAAAGACTTTCAAGAGATGTTAGTCAAACATTTACCAAAAGAAGTTGACCGGCTAAATCAGATTGTCACCGATCTTATTGATTATGCGAGACCAAGTACCCCACGTATTCAGCCATGTTCTGCATCTGAGTTAACTACTATGCTGACATTCTTACATGTAACGATGAAGGATGAGCACATTGACTTTCAATTAAAAGTACCAGATGGGTTAGTTTTTTATATTGATCCGCAGCAAATTAGACAAGTACTTTTGAACATTTTACTGAATGGGGTGGATGCAGTAAAGAATGTTACTGGGAAGCGTATAGAGTTAGAAATGTATCATCTAGATGGAGAATGCGGAGAAATTTCAATTAAAGATAATGGTGAAGGGATGAGTGTGGAGCAACAACATCATATTTTTGATCCGTTTTATACGACAAAAGCAAAAGGAGTCGGTCTAGGGCTTACACTTTCTTATCATTTAGTACAAGAAAACAATGGGGACATTAGCGTAACAAGTACGAAAGAAGAAGGGACACGGTTCGTCATTACTTTACCTATTTATCGAGAGGAGGATTCGCTCAATGAAGCCAGGTCTACTCGTCATTGATGATGAAGCTGCGATTTGTATGTCAATAAAGTTTGCCTTAGAAGATGATTATCAAGTATATACAACCATAGACCCAAAGGAAGGGATAGAGTGGGTGAAGAGTAAACGAATCGATATCGTCTTATTAGACTTAAGAATGGGGGCTGTTAGCGGTCTAGATATTTTAAAGAAAGTGAGGGAAATACGTTCGGAGCTCACGGCCATTATGATGACAGCTTTTGCTAGCATTGAGACATCGATTGAGGCAATTAAACAAGGTGCCTATTATTATATTGAAAAGCCGATTGATATGGATAAATTATCTGTGTTAATCATGCGCGCACTGCAATATAAACAAGTCTCAAATCGCCTGGAGTCAAAAGATAAACAACTGGAAGCACGTGCGTTTTTAGGGACAAGCAAGGCGATGCAACAAGTATTCTCAATGATTGATCGCATTAAGGACATCGATTCAAGCGTACTTATTACGGGAGAAAGTGGAACAGGCAAAGAATTAGTTGCGAGGGAAATCCATTTTTCGGGTAGAAGGTATCAAGGTCCATTAGAGATTGTCAATTGTGCGGCTATTCCTGATAATTTACTAGAATCAGAGCTGTTTGGTTACGAAAAAGGAGCCTTTACAGGAGCCACTCAATCGAAGGATGGCAAATGTGTTGCAGCTAACGGCGGGACATTATTTCTAGATGAAATGAGTGAATTGCCTTTGTCTCTACAAGCAAAGCTTTTACGAGTCATCCAAGAGCGTGAAGTCACACCACTTGGATCTAATAAGAAAAAGCAACTCGACATCCGTATTATTAGTGCAGCCAACAAAAATATCGCGCAAATGGTCAAAAACGGTGAGTTCCGCGAAGATTTATACTTTCGCTTAAATGTGATTCCTATTCATATGCCACCGCTTAGACAAAGAAAGGAAGATATCCCGCTACTCATCAATCATTTGATTCAAAAATTTAATCAATCAATGAACAAACAAAAAGAGGGTCTGACACCGAAAGCGATGGAAGTGCTTCTCCATTATCCATATGCAGGGAATGTCAGAGAACTTGGCAATATAATCGAGTATGCTGTGGCGTTATCAATGGACCGATTAATCGACGTGTTAGATTTGCCCCATTTCGTCCAAGGTCATGCCGAACATCCGATGAATGAGGATGAAATGATTCAATTACCACTTGGTATCCCGATGAAGGAGGTAGAGAAGCGAGTTATTACTGCTACCCTTAAGCACTATAAAGATCATAGGCAAAAAACCGCTCATTCCTTGCAGATTTCGGAGAGGAGTTTGCGGGATAAGTTGAAGAATTATAAGAAATAAAAGAACCGGCAATATTTTCTGCCTCATACGGAAATAATTGCCGGTTTTCCTTTTGATAAAATTGTAAGCGTATACATAAAACAATATTATGAATTTTGGCACAACATTTGCATTAATAAAACTAAGGAGGATGTTAGTAGGGATGAAGTCATTTTTGTGGGTGGCAATTATTTTTCTGTTAAGCGGTTGTTCGAATACTCATTCCGAGATCCGGTCTTCTTATGATCCATATAAGGCTCCATCAGAAGAACTAGCGGTTGGGAAAAAGTCAATCGTGCTGGCAACAGGTGATGTATCAGGTGTGTATTATCCGCTAGGTACGGGGTTAATGACGATTTTAGAAGAATATAATAAGGCTGCTTTTGGTACAAGAGTGACAAATGCTTCGATTCAAAATGCGAAGCTCGTAAGTAGTAATGAGGTAGAGCTTGGGATATCGATGGCTGATGTATTGTATTCTGATGAACTATCACAAAAACATTTAAATGTATTAACCAATCTCTATCGCAACTATATGCAAATCGTAACATCAGATCCATCCATTGAATCCTTATCTGACTTAAAAGGTAAGCGAGTCAGTTTAGGTGCAGAAGGAAGTGGCACAAGATTTACGGCAGAAAGGCTATTAGACGCAGCAGGGCTTAGTCAAGAGACAATGGACATTTCGTATTTATCCTTTACCCAATCGGCTGCGGGTATGAACAATGGTACCATTGACGTTGCCTTCCTCTCTTCCGGATTACCTAATCCAGTTATCGAACAATTGCTAGAGGAGGAGAATCTTACGTTAGTTAAGGTAGATGAGGAAACAAGTAAGCGCTTAAATCAGCAATACGAGGGTTATGAGTGGCAAGAAATTCCGAGCTATACATATGAGGGAATAACGGAGCCGACACCGACAGTTACAGTACAAAACGTGCTGTATGCGAATGAAGAATTATCTAATGAGCTGGCTTATCACATTTTAAAAGGTATCTATGAGCACTTAGATGAATGGGCCGTCTATCATCCAGCCGTAGCAAATATGACGGTTGAAGAAGCAGCAACTAATATAGCGATTCCGCTTCATCCAGGTGCCAAACAATATATAAACGAAGTAGGGGGAAAGTAAAATGAAAAAAATCATTACGGCATTATCTATTTTTATGTTGCTATGTCTAGCTGCTTGTGGGGCGCCAACACCACAAAAATCCGGTGAACAAGCAAGTTCAGAAGGCGGAGGCTCAGATAGTAAGTCAATTACGGTAGCGGGTAATGGTGGCGTTATTGAACAAACGATAAGAGATGTAATCGCACCGAAATTTGAAGAAGAAACCGGTATTAAAGTGAATTATATCCCAGGATTATCAGGAGAGATTCTTTCTAAAGTAGAGTTACAAAAGAATGCGCCACATATTGATATCGCTTTCTTTGTACCAACTGATGTTTATCGGGCGAATGAAAAAGATTTAACTGAGACATTAAGTGAAGAGAACGTACCGAACTTCTCCAATGTCATTGATGATTTCGTATCTGTTGAGGGTGCGGGGGCACCAGTTTTTGGCTTAGCTATTGCCCCAGCATATAATACGGAATCATTCGAAAAAAATGGTTGGGGACCAATTGAATCTTGGAATGACCTTGTATCCGGAGATTATGAAGGAAAAACCGCATTTGTTGATATCACAAATGACTGGGGATTTAATACATTAAACGCGTTAGCAATAGCAAATGGTGGGAGTACAGATAACGTTAATCCTGGTATAGAAAAAGCGAAGGAATTGGCAGGTTACTCAACCACTTTCTATAAAAACTCAACACAGGTGATGCCAGCGATTCAACAAGGTGCTGCTGACCTATCTGTTTTAGGTTCTTATGTAATTAGTGATTTAGCTGAATCAGGTATACCAATTAAAATGGCGATACCAAAAGAAGGTGTTCCACTACAAGCCTTTAGTGCAACTTTAGTGAAGAACACACCAAAAGAAGAGCAAGCTCTCCAATTTATTGATTATCTTGTGAGTGAGGAAGCACAATCGTTAATTGCAGAGGAAGGGTTCTATCCAATTGCTGAAGGAGTAGAACTACCTGAAAAATATCAAGAATCTATTGGGATAGCAGAGGATGATCCAACATTTAAGCCAGATGTCCCTCAATTCGCGGAAATTAGAGCGGAATGGTCAGATCGTTGGAATAAAGAAGTCGTTCCTGAAATTGGCAAACTACTAGAATAATAGAAGAGGAGGCATAATGAGATGACGACAGCGATAAGCGACGTAGAAATTAAGGGAGCTATAAAAAAATTCGGATCAAATATTGTTCTTAATTCCATCGATTTAGAAGTAAGGCAGGGTGAGCTTCTCACCTTGCTTGGCCCTTCTGGATGCGGAAAATCGACCACTTTAAATTTAATTGCGGGTTTTCTTGAGGCAGACCAAGGAGATGTGTTTATTAAAGGAAAAAAGGTGACAAAGGTGCCTCCATATAAAAGAGATTTGGGTATGGTTTTCCAAACGTATTCTCTTTTTCCACATATGACGGTTTATGACAACTTAAGCTTTGGTTTAAAATTAAGAAAAATTTCCAAGTCAGAACAAAAAAAGAAAATCGATCGTGTTCTTGAACTTGTAAAGTTATCAGGGTTAGAACATCGCTATCCCCGGGAACTTTCAGGCGGACAAAGACAGAGAGTAGCCATCGCCAGAGCGTTGGTTGTTGAACCGGAATTATTATTATTAGATGAGCCATTATCGAACCTTGATGCGAAGTTAAGGCATGAGCTTCGCTTAGAAATCAAAAGGTTACAAAAAGAAATCGGTGTAACGACTATCTTTGTTACCCATGATCAGGAAGAAGCACTATCGCTTTCCGATCGTGTCGTAGTAATGAATGCAGGTAAGATTGAACAAATTAGTACACCGACATCCATCTACAAACATCCAAAAACAGAATTTGTTTTTCAATTTATCGGTAAATCTAACTCATTTGAAGGTATTGTTACATCAACAGATCAAAAGCGGATTATGGTTCAAGCGGGTCAAGAAGTCACATCAGTAAGTTGGGATAATGTGATTGGAGAGAATCGCACGTTCCAAAAAGGGGATGAAGTAAAATTATACATTCGCCCAGAAAACATTCATATTTCTGAGTCACAAGAGGCTGTTGATGGATATGAACTACATCCTGCGAAAATCACACAACTGAATTACTTAGGGACTTCTTGGGAAATAGATGTCGCATTTATGGGGAAATCTCTGCAAATATTAACAAATGAGTACCGTTCATCATGGAAAGAGGGAAGCGAGGTGTTTGTAGGATGGAAGCCGCAAGAGCTCAAAATCATCAGAAAAGAGTAGAACCTAAGGGACAACCGCCGCAACAAGAGAGGCGCGTGAAAAAACGGAAGCCATGGGCACCTGGCTTGTTGTTATTAACACCGATTCTCTTGTTCTTATTCGGATTTTTTGTTGTACCGATGTTATATATTTTGTACTTAAGCTTTATTTCAACTGATAGCTTAAGTGGTGAAGGCGCTAGTTACAGTTTATCAAATTATATCACGCTCTTTACGGATAGCTATTATTTAAACTCTTTATGGATTACGGTTAAGATTAGCTTATTATCTAGTCTGGTTGCGCTCGTATTGGGTTATCCGATCGCTTTAACGATGGCAAAGGCTTCTGCAAAAATGCGCGCACTTATTACACTACTGATTGCTTCACCTCTTTTAGTTAGTATTGTTGTTCGTAACTTTGGCTGGTATTTATTACTTCTACCTAATGGGACCGTTAATACACTATTAATGGATATGGGTCTAATTAGCAAGCCTATGAATCTATTGTTTTCAGAGGTTGGTGTCATTATAGGTCTTTCAAATGCCTATTTACCATTTATGGTACTAGCTATAGTCACAAGCTTATACAATATTGACCCATCATTAGAGAAGGCATCGGCCATCTTAGGTGCAAGTCCATTAAGGAACTTCCTTTCGATTACATTACCACTGAGCTTACCAGGTATTGTCTCTGGTTGCGTTTTAGTCTTTAGCTTATCGATGAGTGCCTACGTAACACCGGCACTTATGGGTGGAGCGAATGTGCCTGTGATGCCAGTTGTTGTATACGACCAAATTAATAATCTCCTGCAATGGACATTTGGATCGGCATTATCATACGTTTTGCTTGGGACAACGCTTCTATCAGTCTTTTTATTTACTCGAGGGTTTGAGAAGAGTAAATTCAAGGAGGTGTTCCGTTAATGAATGCCATTGGGAAATTACGCGGAGCATTGGCTGTTATTGGGATTATCTACATCTTGATACCACTAATCGCTGTCATCCCTGCATCGTTCACAAAAGCAAGCTATCCAAGCTTTCCGCCAGAAGGGTTTTCGTTTCAATGGTATACGAAAATCTTGGAAAGGCCTGAATTTATTGATGCCTTCATGAATAGTTTGCAATTTGCAGTGCTTGCAGCACTATTTGCCGTTATATTCGGCACACTAGGTGCGCTAGCTATTGCCAAGTATGATATTCCCGGAAAGTCAGCGATTACATCCTTTTTAACGGCGCCACTTAGTGTACCTCAGCTTGTATTAGGGATAGCATTATTAATTTACTTCACACCATTAATGCTTGCGGGTACGTCAATAGGATTCCTAATTTCACATATTATCATTTGTATTCCATACGTGATTCGTTTAGTGTTAACTGGCTTAAGCGGTTTTGATTATAATTTAGAAAAAGCGGGGGCAATTTTAGGCGCCAATCCATGGACGGTCTTCTGGAAAATCACGCTCCCATTAATCCGACCTGCAATTATCTCCGGTGGCCTTTTCGCTTTCTTAACCTCCTTTGATAATGTAACGGTCTCACTCTTTATGATCTCTCCTGAAACACGCACTTTACCAATTGAAATATTCTCTACCATGCAAGATGCTTATAATCCAATTGTTGCCTCTGTATCCAGTGTTGTCATATTCATCTCCGTGATTCTCATCGTCATCTTAGAGAAAATCCACGGTGTCGGAAAAGTTTTTGGTGGGGGCCATCATTAATTATTTCTTTAGTCAGGATTAGCGCGCACATTGATATGTGCGTGCTTTTGCTCGTTCATAACAACAATTGCAGGAATAAACAAAGCGTGTCTTGAAAGTTAGACTAATCAATAGTAAGGGTGAATATAAATGAGAAGATTAAAAGAGATTTATAGATATATGTTATTTCGGCTGTTTGGGAGAAAGTCTAGAAAAGTAGGGTTGGCATTATTTGCTCCATTAAAGATATTCCCTAAATATATAGTTGATACGGAAAATGGCCAAGTGACTGGGTTAGTCATGTATGATGAGAAGGTTTACTTGACCGTTGTTGTAGATGTTCTGAACGAAAAAACTTCCGTAAAAGGAAGCCTTAGAAGAATCCATAAATTTACGAAACCTTTTAAAAAGCACAACTATATAGAAATGATTGAAGAAGAAGCTAAATTTTTGCTAGAAGATAAATGCCCAAATGAGTAAATCTCCTCAGGAGGTCTAGAGTAAAGTGGGAGAGTGGAAATAATTGTATAATAAGATAATGGAATATAATCGATAGGAACCTGGAAGGATGGAGGTAATAAGATGAGCATTTAAATAGAATATAGTAACACAGCTTTAATATTGACCTATCAGGTCTTACGACGATTACCTCTTTTAGGAAAACAATCAAAATTCCTTACAATGTGATTGAAGAAGTGCAGACTGGAAGTTTCAAGTTCCCCTTAACAGCAATTAAAAGAACAGGTATTACTACAGTCGGTCATAAAGCAGTGCTTTTCATTATTAATAAAAAGAAATATTTTATCCTATTAAAACGAAGAACAAGTAGTACTCCTCGTTTTAATACTTTGAATTTGATAGGTGAGTGATTGAAAAAGGTGATCCAAAACAACTAGAGAAAAGCTTCGTGATGCGCTGTGGTCATATGAATAAATAAAAGTACTGTTTATTAAAGTAACAATCTATCAACTTAGAGAATGGGCAATGATAGATCTAAAGGTAGGAGGATGAATTTGAATAGGATTATTAGTATTATACTTGCCATAGTATTTTTTGCTTTTCTCTTTGGATATGAACCTATACAACTTATTTTTGAAGATGTATTTGCATTGATGTACCCATTTTTAATCTTACTAGGCCTTATCACATTAATCATTATCCTAGGGGTGTTTATAAAATAGGTCTGAAGATATTATTCTATCTCTATAATAGTATACGGTGCTTTAATATGTAACAGCTAGGATATAAGTATTCTAGTTAAGGATTGATCCGGATGATTAGGAGTGTGAAACATTTTGATTAATATCCTTATATGAAGAGAATAGAGGAATGGAGCAAAAGACATTCGACTCCCTGAGGGAAATAGAGGGGAATTTGAGACCCCACAGGTATTGCAGAGAAGGCTCAAGCGTTCCCTCCCCGTGGAAAGCGAATGTCTGTAGTGAAATGGAACGGACTTTTTTACAATTGATTTTTTATAGATTACAATTTGTTTTTGTTCGTTTTGAAGTTAGGTCATTTAGTTTTGCTCCACCCTGTTTTTATCCATTCAGTTCGGGTTTTTGTATGGCCGGTTTTATATATTTACATAGTAATTTCCTCGAGATAGGGCCAACGATTAATAACTGTGAAGGAAGGGCAACAATAATATTTAAGGCTAATGTCTTTAGATAAGCGGTAAAAATAGAACCTTCAATCCCTGTTGTTATCAAGGTCAAGATGATTCCGTATGCTGACATGATGGCAACCATTATAGGAACCATACAAAAAGCAAAAACAATAATAAAGTTGAATTCTTTTGATTGGTCATAAGGTAGAGACCTTGCAAGTTTGTGTGCGACTGGCTCAACGAAAGACTCTGCGATAAAAGCAACAATAAAAGTTATTGCAAATTGAATCAATGCACTACCTAAGCTATACGATGAAAAGCCGTGTAAAGCTGAGTTGTAAACGGACATGATTAAAACCATCCCAAAACACATGAATAGGCCAAAAATAAGGCCTTCTTTTTTATTACTAGGCAAATGAAAAACAACCTTTCTTTTAAGAGAATAAATGTAATTATATCGGTTCAAATTTTTCTTCATAAGTGACATATTTGTGAATTTTACTAAGAGATTTCATTTCCTTATATATCTTTTGGGGGTTTTTAAAGGTTATGAAATTAGTTTTGCTAGTTTAAAAATAAAACATATAAGTTTAACTAATAGGGCTCTCGTTAAAACCGTTCTTTTGAGGGCATTTTTCATTTGTCCATAGAAGGAGAGAAAATTGAAGTTGAGAAATTGTTTAATAAATAGCGATGGAAGCTTTCCATTACGAATTTGCTTTTTAACTAAATATTTAAAATTTATAAATAACTACTATATTGAATGTTGAGGAATATGTTATGGTAAAGTTACACAATGAAAAAATATTGCGAAATGAGAGGATGACCATTAAAAAGACTAAATATTGGACAGTTGGAGACTTATCAAAACTAACGGGGCTTACGTTTCGAACTTTACGATATTATGATCAAATTAGTTTATTATCTCCATCTGAATATTCCGAATCTGGACATAGGTTATATGATGAGGAAGACATTTTAATTTTATTTCAAATTCTTACTCTGAAAGATTTGGGGTTATCACTCGAAGAGATTAAATCTACTTTGAAAGATGAAGATTACACACCTAAGAAAGTCATTAACCTTCATATAGAGCGGTTGAAAATTGCGATAAAAAATCAGGAAGGTCTTTTAAAAGAATTACAAAATTTATCTTCTCTTATGCAACTAGAACAACATATAACGTTTGATGATTTAGCCCAGGTCTTAATGATGAAAAAGAATGCAACCCCTACCCAGAGAAGAAGTAAAGCATTAACCTTTAAAGAAATCACATAGTATGATATTTGTTAGGAAGAAGGAGCCCATTTTTCAACATATGTATTATTACTTTGATATTTGCATGGCTTGAATCATAGGTTCAAAAAAGTAAGTAAAAAGCCCGATTACCCTCAAAAAACTGGTAAACGGACTTTTGTTTTATAAAGTGATGGAAAATCATTTCTAATTATGACGATGCGTGTTTTTTCGATTCTTTTGGAAAAATTGTGTAGGAAAAAGAAATTAATCCATCAATAACTAAAATAATTGTCCAAATCCTACTTAAGTTATTTGTTGCTGAATGATCAAAAGGGAACGCAGCGTTACTTGATGCAAACCATTGTTGAAAGAAGTCCCCTATAGAACTAATCGTGGAGAATTGGTTTGATAATCCAAGAAAAAGGGCTAAAAGAATATGCACACCTAAAAATATGAGAAGATGCATAAAAAAGTGTTTTCTTTCTACAGCAGCAAATTCCTTTCCATCCAACTCTTTTACTTGATCTTCTATATTAATTGTTTCGCCTCTCCAGTTTGCTACTTTTTTCTGTATAAATCGATCAAGCTTTCTGAAATCTGATTTCCCATAGGTAAATGCGTATACAATCACAATTAATATAACAACCTGGTAGCTTGTAAATTCACCAGTTCTCATATAATCCATAAAGCCCATTGTGGCAATCCATAGGTCGTTCACTATAAAAATGCCGAAGAAAAGAAAACTGAGCTTATTTAACTTGAACCAATATCTTAAAATGAGAAAAGATAGTATTGAAATCCAGAAAATAACTTCAGCAGCAATAAAAAACTCCCATTTATGGTCTAAAATAAAATCCATTTAGTAAACCCTCCTAATTTTCTGTTAGCATTTCTATCCATTTCATGTCAGCTTCAAGATGCAGTATCTTACCATCAATTAAATAATGAATGGCCTCATTTTCTTCAGAAAATACGTGACTATTTCTTAGTTGTTGTAATTGAAAGATGTTTTTAATGATGAGTTCCTTATGTTGTTTAATCATCTCGCCAAGATTTTTAAATGATAGTTGTTTTGCACAAAGTAATTTAAAGTAAAACTCATCTTGAAGAAGGGAGCTTTCAACCGGTAGCAATAGCCATTTTTGAAGCTCAGCTTTCCCCTTTGGTGTAATGCGATAAATTTTCAGTTCTGACTCTTTTTCTTGTGCTTCTTGTACAAATTCATCTCTAATTAATCGATCAATCGTTGTATATATTTGTCCAGCGTTTAAATCCCACTGTTTATAAACCATAGATTCGAAAGAGACTTTTAAATCATAACGATGGCGAGGAGACTGGGATAAAAGCGTCAATATGGCATGCTTTACTGACATATAAATTCCTCTTTCCTCTTTTTAATAATATGAATGGGTAGTTGTAAAAATTCTCCCCATCTAATCTTGTTTAAGTGATTTTGATATCGTTATTTTATTGACTGTATATGAAGGTAATACTGAAGCTGCTATGCTGACAATTAAGCCACAAATGATAGAAATAAGTATTGTCTCTAATGGTACAATAAATTCTATCAGTATATCCTCTGAGGTTTTGGCGTTTAAATAGATTGTGGCAATTCCAAGAAATATGCCAATCAAAATACCGTTTAACCCAATAATAAGCCCTTCACTTATGATGGTTTTATAGATTTGCCATCTTGTAAAAGCAATAGCTCTCATCACGCCAATTTCCCTAACTCGGTCCATTACATTCATTGTTAATGTGTTTAATATACCAATTCCCGTTATGATGATAGCAATCATTAATAATCCACTGAAGAGTGATTTTACGCCTGGAAGGGCACGCTCTTGTTTAGATATTTCTTCATTTAAAGTCTGTACAGAGCTTAAATCAAAAGGAAAAGTGTTAAGAAGTTCATTTTTTACAGAGCTTTCATCTGTATGTTCATCTAAGACTATTAATCCCTTAGAAGGAGAAACATTTGGATGCAGTTGGTTGATATTCTCTTCTGAAATAAACGCAGTATAGCCACCATATTGTGTTGTATTAACTTTCCCAACAACTCTTAAGCTGTTTTCTTTTCCATTTTGATAAATAGTCATAGTATCGCCTATTTTTCCGCCCCACTCACGAAACGCATATTCTCCTAGTAAAATGGTATCTTTTTCTTCAAGTGCATCCAATATTTGCTTTTGCTCAGATTCATGAGCGTAAAATAAAGGATTATTACTATACCAATCATTCTTCACTTCTATCATTGTAAATTGGCGATTCTCATCGCCTATGCTCCAAGTGGCTTGGCTTTCGCTATAAGCCATAACATCTTTTACACCATCCATCTGACTAATCTGTTCTAGTTTTTCATTAGAGATCGGAGTCTCGCTGCTAAACTGAATATTACCACCAAAGGAACGGATGACATCTCGGCTTATGTTTTGTTCTAAAGAAGTAAAGATAGATGAAACGAGTAAGCCAAGACAAATAGCAATTGCAAGAATTAATGACATATTTGAAGAACGATTTAATGTAAGTAATGTGCTCTTTCCGGCAATACTTCCCTCGTATCCCAAAAATGAAGTTTTAGAAAAGAGAATCGTCAAAGCCTTCATCATTATAGGATATAGAAGTATAACAGCTACTAAAAGAAAAACGATGGATATGGCATGAGGAATAAACACACCTAATAATACAATACACCCAATGATCGTTCGCTTTTTTTGACCGCTGACCTTTTCAGTAGGTATGGACTTTAAACTACTAATTACATCTACTTTGCTAGCATAAGTAACTGGAATTAAAGATGCGAGCATAGGTATGATAATACCTAATAAAATGGAAAGGGGAAGTGCATACATGAATTGCATTTTGACTTCAATGTTTGTTTGGAAAGAACCGAATAACCCATCTTGGAGCAAGTTTGCTAGCATAAACCCTGCTGGAATGCCAAGAATAAGTCCAATAATTACGAGATATAAGACTTCCATAAGAAATAGGATTTTGACTTGATTAGGTGTATAGCCGACAGTCTTCATGATGGCTATTTCATTCTTTCGTTCCGATACACTAACATAAAGGGTGTTGTATAAAATGAAAGCCCCAATAAGCATGGCGAGTCCACCAATGGCATAAAGCATGAAATACAACTCTTCTAATTGATTGGTTTGTCTTTCATCTAAAACGACCTTTTGAAATATGAGTTCTTCATTTTGTAAGCTGTCCTTTATTGCTGTTATACTGCTTATTTGTTCCACATTCTCTTTAAACTTTATTCTTATTTCACCAATTTGGTTTGGTGCATTATACAATTCTTGAATATTATCTAAAGTTGTAAGAGCTCGCCAATTCTTATTACTTGCCTCATTCCAGCTTGCTGGACCTTCCAACAAAGCTGTATCAGCTACAATTGCTGATATGGCTACATCTTTATTACCTTTAGGAAGTTGTATATTCAATATTTCTCCTGCGCGTAGATTCCACAATTCGGCGGTAGTCTCTGATATAATAATGCCCTTTTGATCAAGGTTACCAGCAATGACATCTAATGATAATAACTCGTTATCAAAGGAAGAAAGCCCGGTTAATCTCAGATTGCTTTCAGCGGAATGATGTGCACTATCTAAATTAATTTTTGTTTGTCTATGGACTAGCCCTGTTATGCTACTAATATCTGAGTTTGTTTCAACTTCATCCAATATTTCTTCTGAAAAAGTATTGGATGTTGAATGGATAGTATAATCAGCGTTCCCTGTGAACTCCTTTAGTTGCTCCGTTGTAAGATATTTTGCCGTTTCGACAGTGCTGATAACTGCGAACATCGTGGTAATCCCAATGAGAATGGCCAATAAAGTAAAGAAGGAACGTGATTTTTTACGAATTAAGTTTCGTAATGATGCTAGCCATAGCATTTTGATCCCCGCCTTCTGCTTGCTTAATATCCGATTCAATCATTCCGTCTTTTAACAAAATAATACGATTCGCAAAGCTTGCTGCATACATATCATGAGTAACCATGATAATCGTGAGTTTCTGGTCTTGGTGAAGAGAAGAGAGTAGTCTTAATATTTCTGTTCCCATTTTTCTGTCAAGATTGCCAGTCGGTTCGTCTGCGAGTACTAATTTTGGTTCCATTGATAATGCTCTTGCTATAGAAACACGTTGTTGTTGACCACCACTTAATTGCGAAGGATAATTTTTTTCTTTGCCTTCCAGTTTTGTGGATTGGATGAGATTAGTAACAGTTGTTTGAATACTTGCTTTTGGCAAACGATCGGCGTGCATAGGAAAAGCAATATTTTCTTCAACTGTCATGTTAGGAAGAAGCTGATAATTCTGAAATACAAATCCAATATTCTTTCTGCGGAAAAGTGTTCTTTCCTTTTCTGACATGTCTTGAAGTTTTGCATGATTAACTTGGATGTTTCCAATATCCGCTTGGTCAAGGCCACCAAGAAGGTTCAATAGCGTACTTTTTCCAGAACCTGAGGGTCCCATAATTGCAATAAATTCCCCTTCATTTATTGTTAAATCAATGCCCTTTAATACTTCGTATGATTCCTTTCCAATTTCATAAGTTTTCTTTATACCTTCTATTTGAATCATATAAAGCCTCCTATTCAGTATATACTCAGTATATATATTGTATACTCAGTATATACCACTAATATATACTGAGTATACACTAAATGCCAATTTTTAATAAAAATAGTTCAATCTCCCTGTTAAAACATTTCACTAAAAGAATGAATCATACTTATAAAAGAAGGGGGAGACAGGCTGTGATGTACAAAGCGACAATATATAACTGGAAAGAGTGTAAGTATTTAAAAATAATGAATCGGTAGGATAGTTTCTTAAACAAACATCCTTTGAAATGATGGTATGAATTAATTTAGGGTCAGTATAAAAACCAACACCTAAATGTTTTAGTATGGATTCCTTTTGTGTCCAGCAGTGGATGAAAGCTCGTTCGCCATCTGATTCTATTTTCTTCAACTGGTCCAATTCTGTATTGGTCATGAATAGCTTAGCAGTATCATTCATATCTAGTTGGTAAGGTTTGAGTTCCTCGATATCAATTCCAACTGAATGGCTTAAACTAATTGCAATACAGGCCCAATTATTTGAGTGGCTTATATTAAAAGTATAAGGATGTTTATGCTTGTTAGATATGTACGGTTTGCCGTATTTAGAGTATTGGATATGGATTGAAGCAGGAGGAGTATGCAAATAATACCCGAGCAGATTTCTAAGTGCATATCTACAGGTTAAATAGCGATGTCTTTCCGTCTTATGTATAAATTGATTGGCTTTAGTGATTTCGACTGCTGAAAGTATACTGTATTGTTCCGTGTATGTTTTACTCAGGTCAATTAACCATATGGCACATTCCCCGTCGATGATGTGATGCATCTTCTCTTTAAAAACAACCATTTTCCCACCTTCTCGTTTTTTTATTTTACATTCTCATACTAATAACTTACTAAAATATGGCTATAACGCAATAGAATCAATTTAATTTTGCGTAAAATACGGATTTTTGAAACCCTTTAGACTATTAAACTTTAGGAGAAATAGTACAAGAAAAGGAGCCGTGATATGGGAAATGAGATGCATATATTTATAAAAATGTTAGTAGTTTTTATCCTAATATTGATTGCCTCCAGAAGTGTTGGAAGGCTATGCACTTATGTCGGACAACCACGTGTATTAGGGGAAATGTTAGCAGGGGTAATATTAGGACCAACATTATTTGGAGCAGTATTTCCGGGCCTGTATGCAAATTTGTTTGATGCTGATATTAAAAATATCCTGTACATGTTTAGTCATTTAGGACTGGCACTTTATATGTTTCTAGTTGGAATAGAGGTTAATTTTAAAAAGTATGATAAAAAGTTTTATCGAAACTCAGCAAAATTATCGCTATCAGGTTTTTTGGTACCCTTTGTAGCAGGAATCGCTTTGGCTTTTATTTTGAAGGATGCTTTCTTTCAAGGAGATAATTTCCTCCATTTTGCATTGTTTATTGCCATTGCAGTTTCCATGACAGCTTTTCCTATGTTGGCACGTATTCTCCAAGAAAAAAACATGATGAAGACAAAAATAGGTGGGATTACACTTTTATCTGCGAGTGTGATAGATGTCTTAGGTTGGTTGTCGCTAGCTGCAGTTATTGCTTTAGTAGAGACAAATTCCCTCAAAGGTGGAGGAGTGACATTTCTCGGAACTATAATCTTTGTCATTGTTTTATTTAAAGTATGTAAACCATTACTAGAGAGAATATTTGTAAGCGTAGTAGAAACAGGAAAGATGCATCAGGGGCTTTTAGCGCTGATACTTGTCCTCGTTTTAAGTGCAGCAGCATTTACTGATTATATAGGGGTGTATTCAGTATTTGGTGGTTTTATGATGGGGCTCATTATGCCTAAGAATAAAGTGTTTGAACAGCAGGTTCGCTCAAAATTAGAAGACATTGTAGTGGTCTTCCTTGTCCCCATTTTCTTTACGTACTCTGGGATCAACACGCAATTTACTACACTGAACGTCTCGCTGCTCATCATGTTTTTAATCATTCTTATTTTTTCATCTATCAGTAAATATGCTAGCTGTTTGATTACTATGAGGGCAGCTGGATTTGGATGGAGGGAGTCATCAGGGGTAGGTTCATTAATGAATGCCAGAGGATTAATGGAATTAATCGTACTTAATGTTGGCTTAACATATAACATTATTTCTCAAGACTTATTTAGTTTAATGGTTTGGATGGCAATTATCACGACTGCGATGGCGTTACCTGCTTATCATTTTTCGGAAAAATTCAAATTCAAGAAGGCGCTACCTTCAAATACTATCACAATAAAATAAAAGGAGAGATTTATATATGGAAGTAAAAATGGACAATCATATCTATGATGTATTAATTATTGGTGGAGGACCTGGTGGAATACAAACGGCACTTACTTATTCAGAGATATGTAGAGAAAATGGGGCTGAACCTAATATGGTTGTTCTAGAGGCTTTTAACAGAGCTGGATATAGCTTCACAAAGTATCCCGTTCACGAAAAACTTATTAGTAATAATAAATTGTATACTGGTAAACCATTTAAAAGCCGATATGCAGAAAGGTTCGATTGGAATAGCTTAATTACAAAAGAGAAGAATATATTAATGAGAAATTATAGCCAGGATTTTTATCCAAATAGGAAAGCAATTGTTGATATGTTAAATGATCTTATTGACGAATGTAATATCCCGATTAGTTATGATACTCAGTGGATTCAAACGAATAAAACAGAACAAGGGTTATTTGAGGTCATTACTACTAAAGGAACTTTTACAAGCAAAGCAGTTGTTGTAGCAACAGGTCTAAAACCTGTTATCCCAAAAATAGAGGGAATAGAGCATATAACCATGTATGAAAATATGAAAACAAAAGAATTATACAGGGACAAGCGTGTTCTAATCTTAGGGAAAGGCAATAGTGGACTTGAATGTACACAGGAGATATTAAATGAAGCGAATGTGATTATGGTAGCAAGCCCTTCCTCAGCAAAAATGGCTTACAAAACCCACTATGTTGGAAATATCCGAGCGGTTAATTCGATTTTTGCAGAAAACTATCAACTTAAACATCAAGCAGCACTGCTTGATTGCCATATAAAGAGTATAGAGAAAGTAGCAACAGGTTTTAATGTAACCGTTGAATATATTCATGCAGACGGTGAAGTTGAAACACTTTTCTTCAATGAAGTAATTGCAGCAACAGGCTTTAAGTCAAATATAGATCAACTGATAAAGGATTTTAACATCCAGTTGTTGCATAAAAAATTCCCATCGATTAATGGGGTATTTGAATCGACAGAGGTATCCAATTTGTATTTTGCAGGAGCACAAACACATGGTCTAGATTATAGAGGATATTCTACAAGTGGATTTATTCACGGATTCCGTTATAACTCACAAATACTTGCGAACCATCTAGCTGAAAAATTTAATATCAGCAAAATGGAAAAATCATTAGAACAAGATCCATCAAAGAGAATACTAGATGAGTTGAATGAATCGCCAGAATTATGGCTTCAGCCTGGATATGTTGGCTATCAATTAAAATTTGATGGGCAGCATTGGTATGAAAATGGTCATCGGACAATTAATGAATTCAAAGATTCAACATTGAACACTAATGAATTAACCATCTTTATTTCGCTGGAATATGGGGACATTAGTAAATTTGAAGAAACATTTAGTATTCCAAGAGTACCAGGGGATGCTACACAAAGTGTGCATATTCATCCAGTTATTAGAGTGAAACAAGGTGACGAAATAATTAAATATGACTTGGAAGAACATTTGGAATCAAAATTTGATGCTGATCTTTATGTTCCAGTAATAAAAGAGATAGTGACAAATGCAGTGGAAAAAGAGTCGTCATTATCCTACTAGACTATTGATTTTTTTTACAAGTTTAAAAATCTATTTTTGCAGTAATTAGGGAGGATAAAAATTGAAACAAAAAGCAGTTGTAACCGGAATGGGCGTTGTAACTCCTATTGGAATTGGGGTAGAGCAATTTTGGGCAAATTTAATTCGTGGTAAAAGTGGGGTAGAGCCCATTTCTAATTTTGATACCGAGCATTTTACTACTAAGTTTGCAGCACAAATCAAAGATTACCAAGCCGAAGACTATTTTAATAGTAAGGAAATTAAACGTATGGATGCATATACTCAATATGCATTAATTGCGACAAAAGAGGCACTCAAACAATCGCGTTTGCCCTTACAAAATATTGACCCCTATCGGATAGGTGTAATCGTTGGTTCGGGTTCTGGTGGGCTCAAGACAGTATTAGAAAATGATAAAAGGCTGATTGAACGAGGGGCTAAAAGGGTCAGCCCCTATCTTGTTTCATCTATGGTAGTAGATGCAGCCTCTAGTGAAATCACTTTATTAACTGGGGCTAAAGGGAAGAGTGGAGCCTTTGTTACTGCTTGTGCCACGGGTACAAATTGTATAGGTGAAGGTTTAAGAGCAATCCAGTGGGGTGAAGCGGATGTAATGATTGTTGGCGGAGCAGAAGGAGATTTGACCCCATTAGATCTTGCGGGATTTTCTAATATTAAAGCGTTATCAACTAGAAATGACGACCCACAAGGTGCAAGTAGACCATTTGATAAAGATAGGGATGGATTTGTACTAGGAAGTGGTGGGGGAGTTCTTATTCTTGAGTCTGAAGATTTTGCAAGAAACAGAGGGGCTACTATTCTTGCTGAAATCGCTGGATATGGCTCTACTTCAGATGCCTATCATCAGACTGCTCCTGACCCAAATGCTGAGGGAATGATGATGTCAATGAAGAAAGCTATTGAGGATGCTGGCGTAGAACTCTCTGAAATTGATTATATCAATGCTCATGGTACGAGTACAAAATACAATGATTATTATGAAACCATGGCCATTAAAAAACTGTGGGGAGAAGCAGCAACAAATATTCCTATAAGTGCAACAAAATCAATGACAGGCCATTTATTGGGGGGAGCAGGAGCGGTTGAACTAGTAGCAAGTATCTGCTCTATAAGGGAAAATCTTATACATCCTACAATCAATTGTGATCATATTGATCCTGAATTAAATCTTAACTTTGTCCCACATGAGGCATTAGCGAAACAGGTAAAAGTGGCTTTGAGTAACTCATTTGGGTTTGGTGGTCATAACGCAAGTTTAGTAGCGAAAGAATGGAATGAGTAAAGGGAGGGTGGATTATGGATATAACGAAGATGGGTTCATCATCAGCTGAAATAAATTTTCCAAACAGTGAGAAAAGTATTCATGAATTAATTGAAATGCAAGCGATTCAAACACCTAACCTTCCTGCAATTATTTTTGAAAACAAAGCTATGTCATATGCTGATTTAAATCAAAAAGCAAATCAGTTGGCAAATTATCTACTCAGTGAAGGTCTTCAGCCTGAAGAACCTGTGCTTGTATGTTTAGATCGTTCCTTTAATATGGTGATTACGCTTTTAGGTATTTTAAAAGCAGGAGGCGCTTATGTGCCGTTAGATTCAGATTACCCATCAGATAGGCTCTCATATATGGTGGAGGATATTCATTCTCCATTTTTAATTACCTCAAAAGAAAAAGAAAACTTATTTATAGCAATGAATCAATTAATAAATAAAAAAATTCTAGTAGATGAGGAGAAATGGAAAGTTCACTCTGGAGAATCCCCTTTGGTACAAGGAGATAATAATCGTTTAATGTATATTATTTACACTTCGGGCTCAACAGGAGAACCTAAAGGAGTGGCAAATACACATCAAGCATTAAACAACCGCTTACAGTGGATGCAGAATGAACATGTCTTAGGAACTGCCGATAGAGTACTCCAGAAAACCCCGTACAGTTTTGATGTTTCAGTATGGGAAATCTTTTTGCCATTAATGACCGGTGCAGCTATCGTACTGGCTAAGCCAGGAGGACATAAAGATCCCACTTACTTGTTGAATTTAATTAAAGAACAGAACGTAACAACCATACATTTTGTCCCGTCCATGTTATCTGTCTTTCTTGAAGTAATTCCAGCTAAACAGATAACATCATTGAAAAGGGTGATTTGCAGTGGTGAAGCCCTAACAAAGAAAATTGAATTAGATTTTTTTTCTAAATATGAAAATACCAATTTATATAACTACTATGGTCCAACAGAAGCTGCAATAGATGTTTCATTTTGGAAATGTACGGGTGATGAAAGTGAAAGAGTTGTACCTATTGGTTATCCGATAAGTAATACTCAATTATATATTTTAAATGAAAATCTGGCACCAGTTGTTCCTGGTGAGAGTGGCGAATTATATATCGGAGGGATTGGCCTTGCAAGAGGCTATTACAACAGAGAGGAATTAACTAGACATTCCTTTATACATCATCCAAATAAAGAGAGGGGTCGTTTATATAAAACAGGGGACTGGTGTAAGGAAAGGTCAGACGGAGCAATAGAATATATAGGAAGAAAAGATTTTCAAGTAAAGGTTCGTGGTTTTCGAGTTGAACTTGGAGAAATTGAAGCTTCTCTAGAAAAAAGAAAAGAAATAAAAAAGTGCATAGCAACACCGTGGGACCAATCTGGTGAAATGAGTATAGTAGCATATGTGCAATTTAGTAAAGGTTTTGTGCTCGAGGAGTCTGAATTGAGAGATTATCTTAATACTAAGTTGCCTGAACATATGATTCCTTCCGTATTTATAGAAGTGGAATCTATTCCATTATCATTAAATGGAAAAGTCGATAGGAAAAAGCTGCCAACTCCTTATAGAAGCAATATAGAAAGTGTCCCTACCAATGTAACGGAGCAAAAGGTGGCTGGGATTTGGAAACAACTTCTATACTTAGAGGCTGTTGATATGGATACGCCTTTTATCAAATTAGGTGGTAACTCTCTTTTCGTAGCAAGATTAGTAGGAAGAATTAATGGAACATTTAACCTTTTCCTTACTATAAAAGATGTTTTCGAAGCAAAGACCATAAGACAATTATCTATTCTCATAAATGAAAAGTATCAGGGTGGTAAAAATGAGGAGTTGGTATGCAAAGAAGTACAGAAAGGCGAAGCATCTTGCCTATCTGATGCACAAAAACGTTTATGGTTTTTAAATAAATTGGATGGTGACAGTCCTCTATATAATTTACCTCATTATATAGAAATCAATGGGTTCTTGGATACTGCTGGTTTAAAGGCGAGTCTCCATCAAACATGTATAGAAAATGATATTTTTTCCTACCGGTTTGGTGACAAGGATGGAGAACCTTACCAATATAAAGAAGTTATTGAAGGTATAACTGTATCGGAAGTTGATCTGTCAGACTATCCATTAGAATTGGCAAGAGAACAGGCAGTTAATTTTATGAAAATCGATGCAAAAATTCCTTTCTATATACAAAAAGAAAGGGTTTTTCGATTCAAGCTTTATAAATTAGCAGAAAATACGCATATTTTTTATTTTAATTTCCATCATATCATTTCAGATGGTTGGTCTGATCATGTTTTTATTCAAGCGCTCTTTAGACATTATCAATCATATATTCAAGAAAAAGAATTGAAAGAAAAAACGAAGGTAACATACCAAGATTATATTTCAATGCAATCTGCCCATTGGAATCAGCCATATATGGATGAGCAACTTGCCTTTTGGAAAAAGGAACTAGAAAAAGAGCAACCGATAGTAAACTTATCAGCTGGTAAGCAAAAGCAATCCAATTCAATGCAAGGTGAAGAGATTACCTTTTCATTACCAGAAGGAATAATAAAGGAGCTAAAAAACTATTGCAAGCATAAAGATGTAACGGTGTACACTGTATTTTTGGCTATTTATATTATATTTCTACATAGACTTTCAGGTGAACATGATATTTCTGTAGGGTCCCCTGTGGCCGGAAGAAAGCAAGCAAATTTTGAAGACATTATCGGCTTATTTGTTAATACGGTTGTTATACGAAATGAAATAGATAATGATCACAGCTTTGAACAATTCTTAAAGCAAATAAAAAATAAAGCGATGAATGTGTTTTCAAATGATGATGTTCCTTTTGAAAAGGTTGTTGAAGAGGTTAGGCCTAATAGGAAGTTGTTTGGAAGTCCTTTCTTTCAATATATGTTTGCTTTTGAAGAAATGCCAAATACAGATGTTACAGTTGAAGATTTAAACCTCAGTCCCATTAAATCTGTTTTTAATGGTTTATCGAAATTCGATTTAACATTATTTATTAAAAAAGAAGGGGCAGAATATCTAGGCAAGTGGGAATATAGAAGTGATTTATTTAGTGAAAAGATTATGAAGCAATATAATAATATTTTTCTTCAAATCCTTCAATCGGTGATGGAAAACACGCAGATTAAAATTAAAGATATTTCTATCATTAAGGAAGAGAGTAAAAGGGAGTTAATAGTAGATTTAAATAATACGAAGGTGGATTTTCCTAACTGTTGCCTACATGAGCTTTTTGAAGAACAGGTCAAAAGAACACCTTCTGCTACTGCAGCAATTTTCGAAAATGAGATTTTAACTTATGAAGAACTAGATAAGCGCGCCAATCAATTAGCACATGTTTTGATAGAAAGAGGTGTGCAACCTGATCAACCGGTAGGGTTAAGGATGGATAGGTCGTTGGGGCTTGTGGTTGCTATGCTTGGTATTTTAAAGGCAGGAGGCGCCTATTTGCCAATCGATAAGGAAGCACCTGTACAACGTGTGTATAGTTTATTAAAAAGTGCTAAATCAATTGTTTGTATCACAGATGAAAAGGGATTAGCAGCTACAAATACTACATTTATAGAATATGAATTAATAGATTCTTTCAGTACCTACAAGAGTGAAAAGCCAACGGTGAAAATATCTCCAGATCATTTGGTATCTGTATATTATACTTCGGGATCAACTGGGGCCCCTAAAGGAGTGAGTAGTACACATAGGGGTTGGGTTAATCGTATGTGTTGGATGCAAAATAAACATAAACTACAAGAAAATGAAGTAGCCTTGCAGAAGACAACTTTAACTTTCGATGATTCAGCAGTAGAGTTTTTCTGGCCATTGATGATAGGAGGAGCAGTCGCATTCATTCCTGCAGGTGCACATCGTGAACCGACAAGTATTATCGAATATGCAATACGATACAAGGTGGCTCTGCTACAATTTGTGCCAAGTATGCTCAAGATGGTTATTGAAGAAATCACACCTTTGCAGAAAGAGAAATTATCTAATTTAAGGGTTGTTGTTTCTAGTGGCGAAGCATTAAAGGCTTCATTGGTCAAAAAATTCTACGAAAAAATGCCTGGTAAATTATTTAATACCTGGGGAGCAACAGAGGTATCTATTGATTCAACGTGCTATGATTGCACGCCTGATGACGAATTTGAAACAGATATTGTATCAGTTGGACGCCCTATTGATAATAATCGGGTATACGTGCTTGATCATCAATTAAATCCACTTCCATATGGGGTCCCAGGAGATCTTTATATAGCTGGCATTGGTCTTGCCAGAGACTATTTGTATGACCCTAAAAAAACAAATGAGTCCTTTGTTGCTGATCCTTTTTTTGAAGGGGAGAAGATGTATAGAACAGGGGACAGAGGATATTTAAATGAACATGGCGAGATTATGTTCCTTGGAAGAGATGATAATCAAATTAAAATTCGAGGAATGAGAGTAGAACTTGGAGAGATAGAAAGTAGTATTGCAGCTTTAGATTTTATAAAAGAAGCCATTGTCACTGCAAATGGACAGCAATTAAGTTGTTATTACATTTTAAATGTAGGTGAAGATAAGCAGGCTTTTGATATAAGAGAACATCTAACAGAACACTTACCTTCTTATATGATACCTGCCTATTATATGAAGTTAGAGAGTTTTCCGCTGAATGCAAATGGAAAAGT
This sequence comes from Cytobacillus sp. FSL W7-1323, assembly GCF_038595015.1. Classification (NCBI taxonomy): domain Bacteria; kingdom Bacillati; phylum Bacillota; class Bacilli; order Caryophanales; family Bacillaceae; genus Cytobacillus; species Cytobacillus sp. FSL W7-1323. The sequence continues at coordinate 4,363,841 of NZ_CP151998.1, read as the reverse complement.
AGATAGAAAAGTTCTTCCTCAACCCAATGCGGAACATCTTATGATTAATCAGGATTACGCAATTCCTGAAAGTGAGATAGAGAAAAAAGTAGCAGATATTTGGAGTGAAAGATTAGGCATTGATTCTGTTGGACTGAATGATCATTTTTTTGAATTAGGCGGCCATTCCTTATTAGGCGTACAGATTATCTCGCAAATAAACAAAGCCTTTCAAATCTCTTTAACCGTACGATCATTATTTGAAAATCCTACAGTTAAACAATTATCCAATTTGATTCAAGCTTCTACTTCTATTTCAGAATTGTCACCGATTGTTAAGGTAGCAGATAGACAAGATTGGCATCCTTTGACTGATGCACAGCAAAGAATTTGGTTTTTAGAAAAATTAAATACAGATAATACGAGTTATAACCTTCCGCTTATCTTAAAATCAACTGGCAGGTTTGATATAAATCGTTTAAATGATGCAATAAACAAACTTATTATTCGGCATGAATCATTGAGGACTCAATTTTTAGAAATCGATGGTTTTCCTTTTCAGAAGGTCATTCCTGGATATGAACAGTGTGTGAAGGTTATAGAGGCAAGTGAGGCTACTTTACAAGAGTGCATTAATCTTGAGATGAAAATGAAATTTAACCTAGAAGACCCTCCGTTAATTAGAGGAAGTGTTTTGCGATGTGAGGAACGAGATATCTTCGTACTAATACTTCACCATATTATTTGTGACGGTTGGTCTATAAATGTACTAAAAAATGAGCTTATTCAAGTTTATATGGGGAATGAGGATTGTTTTGCAGAAGAGCCAATTCAGTATTTAGATTATACTTATTGGTTGTCTAATAAGCAGAGTAAAATCCAACATCAACTAGAATATTGGAAAAAGATATTTAATGAAGATATTCCAATTATTCAGCTTCCAATGGATCATTTAGAAAATAACACAAGATATAATCATACGATTCACAAAAAAATTGATTTGAATAAAGCCAATGAAATTAGGGCTTTTGTTAGAAGCAATAAAGTAACCCCATTTATGTTTTTCTTGAGTGCATTTTATGTTCTTTTATCCCGCTTAAGTGGGCAAAAGGAAATTACTCTAGGTACACCGATTATTAATAGAAGTAATACCGAATTAGAAAAGGCAGTAGGGTTATATTTAAATACGCTACCACTTAAAGCGGATATCAATGAGCATTTGAGTTTTACCGAGTTTTTAATGAAGACAAAAGCAATTGTCTTGGGCGCATTCGAAAATCAAGATATTCCTTTTGAACAAATTGTTGAGGCTGTTCAACCTGAAAGAAATATAGACCGGAATCCGTTATTTGACATATTAATAAATTATCGGAAGTTTGAAGAGCAAAAAACGTTCAGCGTTCATGGTGAGGAAATAGCTGACCTAGAAGTAGCGGATATAACGTCTAAATTCCTGATGACTTTATATATTGAAGAGACAGCAGATCAATTTAAATTCAGTATAGCTTATCAAAATCATTTATTTTCAGTTGAGCGAATGGAAGACTTTTTTGAACAATACTTGAGTCTATTAAATACTTTTATCGCTAACAAAGAACAATCGATCCTACAACCGAGTTTAATGACGGGAAAATCAAAAAAAATATTACCTAACCCAGAGAAACCACTGTACAAAAAAAGCTATCCTTCTGTTACCGAACAGGTTGAATATTGGGCAAAGAACACGCCCGAGAAAATCGCCGTGGAAGAAGGTAATAAATTTTACTCGTATACGCAATTATCTAATTATTCTAATAAAGTGAGCGTTGGTTTACGAAGATGTGGCATTAAACCAGGGGATGTTATTGCTATTCAAGGCAAAAGAAGTTATTCGATGATAGGCACAATCGTAGGTGTATTAAAGGCAGGCGCAACATTTTTAAATATTGATAATGAACTACCTGCACAACGGGTTACTCAAATGATTGAGCAGTCAAAAGCTAAGGCTATTATTCTTATTGACAATTTAGGCATTCATCAGAGCGTTTTTTCAATTAGTACTCTCGCTACATACCATGTAGATGAGTTTGTTAATAGGTTGGAGAATTCAAGAAGTATGAAACCTATCAATCATGACAATGCTTATATATTCTTTACTTCAGGTACTACAGGTCAACCGAAAGGAATATTAGGATCTCATAATAGCCTTTCACATTTTCTCAATTGGCAAAGAAACCATTTTAGTGTCAGTAATGAAGATAGAAGTGCCCAGCTGACTCATACAACGTTTGATGTATACTTACGTGATATATTTTTACCGTTAACAAGTGGATCTACAGTTTGTGTACCTGTAGAGGATGAGGAGGAAGATATTTTTCATTGGCTCAATGAGAAAAAAATCACGCTCCTTCACGCTGTCCCGTCTATTACCATGCACTGGTTTAGAAGCGGTTTGAAGATAAAATTGCCTTCATTAAGGCACATATTTTTTGCCGGTGAACCGTTACCTGATTATTTGGTAGAGAAGTGGAGAGAGGTAACATGTGCCCAGGTCAATAATTTTTACGGTCAAACGGAAACAACTTTAGCCAAGAGCAGTTGTCCCATCGATTCAGCATTACAAAGTAATACAGTAATGCCTATTGGTAGCCCTATTTCTGATGCTCAACTTCTTATTGTGAATAAAAGTGGTGATCAATGTGGAGTTGGTGAAATGGGTGAAATTACAATAAGAACACCTTATATGTCTAAGGGCTATATTAATTCCCGAGACAAGATATTTGAACAACATAAATGGTCAGGTTCTTCAGATGATGTGTTGTATAGGACAGGTGATTTGGGGAGATATCGTCCAGATGGATTAATTGAGATTTTGGGTAGGAAAGATCATCAAATAAAAATAAGAGGTGTAAGAGTAGATAAGAATGAAGTAGCAGCTGCTATCGTTAATGAAACTCAAATCACTGATTGTGCAGTAATAGATGTAAATACAGATGACGATGTTCACTTAATTGCTTTTGTTGTAGTAAACAAGGAAATGTTTAATCCGAATGAACTACGGATTCGGTTGAGAGAAGTACTGACATTGTCGATGATACCTAATAAATTTATATCCATACCAGAAATTCCTGTTACGAAAAATGGAAAAGTAGATGTATCGAAGTTAATGGCTTGGTCTAGTCAACAGGAACACATCACTGGCTCTTATTCTTTTCAAACAAATATGGAAAAGGATATGAAAAGAATATGGGATCATCTTCTACCAGGAAAAGTGATACGTCCCGATGATAATTTCTTTGAATTGGGTGGCTATTCTTTGCTAATTGTACGTATGATTGCCGCTGTAAAAGATGAAATTGGCAAGGATTTATCCTTAATTGATATTTTTAAATACCCTACGATACGAAGCTTAACGGCCTATCTTTCTCTAAAATCATGTCAAAGTGGTAATAAGACCGTAGCTGTGAGAAAAGTTGAGCGAATAAAAAGAACAGTTACTTATAGTGGAAAGGAGTGAAAAAATGGACGAGTCATTAGAAGAAAATGTGTATCTTCTACCGGCTTCTTTTGGACAAAAGAGAATATGGTATTTTGAAAAGTTATTTCAAAAGAGTCCAACTTATAATATTCCTTTTATCTTTAAGCTTAGTGGTAGATTAAATGAAAACATACTAGAACTTTCAATTATGAAAATGATTGAAAGGCATGAAATATTTCGAACGACATTTCTTGAAGTGGATGGAGAGCCAGTACAAAAAGTTTCTGTCTCTTCTCCAACTTTTAAATTGATAATGAAAAATAAGCAAGAAATTGAAGAGGAAGTAAAGTTAGAAGAGTATATACAGAGCTTTGCCAAAAAAGCATTTGATATCGAAAAGGGTCCTCTCATTAATTTTGAATTAATTAAAATCGATGAGCATTTTCATTACTTTCTTTTTAATGTACACCATATTATTTATGATGCGTGGTCCTTAGATATATTCAAAAAAGAACTTTTAAATATATATACACACTTAGAAAAAGGGGATGAGCTTCAAATTAGCGATCCTGAATATCACTATGCGGATTTTGCTAATTGGGAAAGTGAGTCACTTCTTGATGGGAAACTAGAACAGAGTATTGGCTTCTGGAAGGAATACTTGAAAGATGCTTCTCCCTTTTTACAATTACAAGCTGATTTCCCAAGACCAAGAGAACAGACCTACAGCGGCAACAATATTAGGCTATCTTTTCCTAACGAGTTGGTAGGAAAGGTAAGGGAGTATACTCAAAAGAGTGGATCCACAATGAACGCCTTTTTTATGGCAGCCTATTTTATTTTGCTTTATAGATATACCGGTCAAAAAGATATTGTCATAGGTAGTCCAATATCTAATAGAAAAGCAGCATTTACCGAAGATATGATTGGATTTATTGTTAATACACTTCCTATCCGTATGTCTTTAAAACCCTATAGTAAATTTTCATCCGTATTGAAAAAGACAATCAAATCTTTTCTAAATGTATACGAAAACAGTACGGTTCCATTTGAGAGAATTGTCCAAGAGGTTAATCCCAAAAGGGAAAACTCTTATCATCCGATATTTCAGGTTCTATTTACTTACCATGAGCAAAGAACAGAAGTTGAACAATGTTTAAAAGTCGAGTATGAAAAAATTAATACAGGTACATCAAAGTTTGATAAGGTGCTGTATATAAATGCTGAAGGAAATCAAGCATATGCAGAAATTGAGTACAACCCTGATATTTTAAGCAAGCAATCAATGGAAAGGTTCATTAACCATTATATTCAATTAGTTCAAGATATTATGGCGGATCCTAATAAGCCAATATCTAAATTGAGCTTTATGAGTAAGCATGAAATTGCCGAATTAACAAGCTTTAATATGAAGGGAAGGCCGCCATCTTATATCCATGATAGGATTGCCTATCACTCTCTTCATAAGCCAAATGCCTGCGCTGTCAAAACAGATTCAGGCAGTTATACTTTTGCAGAATTGGAGAGAAAGAGTAATCAAATTGCAGCCATAATAAGAAGAAGCGGTAGTAAACAAGGGAGCATAATAGGTCTTTCCATGAGTCGGACTTTAGAGCAAATAGCGGCAATATTGGGAATTATCAAAAGTGGGTGTGCGTATTTACCAATTGATCCGTCGCTTCCTGTAAACAGGATGAATTTTATGCTTAGTGATGCAAATGCTCCGCTTTTGTTGACTGATAAAGTAGTGAATCAACATGGGGTTCCTTATCAGATTATCAACATAAAAGAGGCAATGCAATCAGAGCTGGATAAACCACTCCTGTGTTTAAAGGAATTGCCTCCAGATGAGATGCTAGCATATGTAATATATACATCGGGTTCATCCGGCAAACCAAAAGGAGTTAAAGTTACACATGCATCATTGCTCAATCATATTGATGATTACTTAGAAGTGTTTCCTTATCAAGAAAGTGAAAGGGTCTTACAAAACATAAATTTTACATTTGATGCGTCAATAACCGAAATATTTGGTTCGCTGATAGGAGGAGGTACACTGGTTCTCACGAAACAAGAGAATCAATTTGATATCGCTTATTTAGCGAATTTAATGTATCAAGAAAGAGTCACGAGAGCACAGCTGTTTCATAGTTTAATAGATAAATTGAATGATCAACCTCTATTTAATAATAATGACTCGCTTCGAATGGTTTTCACAGGAGGTGAAGCACTTAATAGGAAAATAGTGGAAAAATTCTATGAATCGATTAATATCGATGCAACACTAGTCAACTTATATGGACCAACAGAAGCGACTGTTGCGGCAAGTTATCATATATGTAGTAAAACATATCCTAACGTTACGATGCCAATAGGGAAAAACTTTGAAGGTTACCAACTAATAGTATTAGATGAGAATCTTCAACTCGTTCCTAAAGGCGTTGAAGGAGAATTGTTTATTGGTGGTCCAAGTGTATCACAGGGGTATATTAACAATGAAGAGTTAACAAAAAACACATTTATTACTTTAGATGTAATTGGACAAAATCAAATGTTTTACAAAACAGGGGACATTGTGAAGCAACTGGCAAGCAATGAGTTTTTGTTTATATCAAGGAAGGATTCCCAAGTAAAGATTAGAGGTTTTCGAATAGAATTAAACGAGATAAAAAGTACCATTCTAGATTACCCTGAGATAACAGATGCTGCAGTCGTTACACATATAAATAATGGAGAAAATCAAATCTATGCTTTTCTTGTTAAAAATAAAGATAGTCAAATAATAGCTGCAAACATAAAACGGAGACTGCAACAAGTGCTTCCGCATTATATGGTACCAGCATCCTTTGTTTGGGTGGATGAAATTCCCCTCTCCTCAAATGGTAAACTTCTCGTCAACGAATTGCCTTTTGAGCGAAATGACCTTGTGAGCAAAGTGAAGTTAATGCCAAAGAGCAATGTGGAAGTCAAACTTTGTCACATTTGGCAAGAGGTATTAGGTATTAAAGAATTGGGGGTTAAAGAGGATTTCTTTGATCTCGGTGGTTACAGTATTAAAGCCATTGAAGTAGTTGCCGCCGTTCGAAAAGAGTTTAATGTCAGTATGACGATTTCTGACTTATTTAAGTATAGAACGATTGAGCAATTGAGTGAATTTATTGAAGATGGGAACAAAGTGAAAGTTGATAATAATGTAGTTGTTTTAAAGCAATCAGATACAACTCACCCTCCATTATTTTTGATTCATCCGGGAGGTGGGGGGGCACTCTGTTATATGCCACTCGTGAAAGATATGTCTATAAATCTTACTATATATGGAATAGAATCCATTGGATATGGAGATAATCAGCAGCCATTAAATACTATACAAGAGATGGCAGTTAAATATGTGGAGGAAGTATTACAAATTCAAACGGAAGGTCCATACAGAATAGCTGGTTGGTCCATGGGTGGGACAATTGCGGTAGAAATGGCAAGAATATTAGAAGAGCGAAACTATCATGTATCATCAGTTATACTTTTTGATGCTCACCCTTTTCATAACTTGCAGTCAGTAGCTAATAGGGATCCATTAATCGTATGGGCACATAGTTTAGGGATGGACTTAGAGGCATTTAGTCAACTTTCAAATAAGGATAAATATACAGAAGTCTTAGAGAGAGCGATTAGAAAAGGTGTACTACCTAAAGGCTCAGAACAAGAGGATGTAAAAAGAATCATTGAAGTAATGGGGAAGAATAACATTGCATGTGAGTCGTATAAGTTTGTTCAAGAAATTACTTCAGATTTAGTTCTTTTTAAATGTAAAAAAATTGATGAGACTCAGCCTCATGCACTTGTTGATGAAAATATTTGGCGGAATAGGACGTTAGGCAAGGTAACGGTCATACCAGTTGATGGTAATCATAATAATTTACTGGAATCTCCACATTCTGTAGTAATAGGAACAATGATGGATCAATTATTATCGTTAAAGGAGATGAAGCAAATTGAGAATGACAGGAAGAGTCAAGAGTCCCCCGCATGAAATCATGAATAAGCTTATATTATATCCGCAGCTATTGTTTGAGTCAGATAACTATCTAGAACATTATCTATCTATTGAAAAAGTGCTCATAAAATCTTATGAGGAAATGAATTTAATTAATACAACAGATGCTGTAAAACTCTTAGAAAGTGTAAAATCTGTACAAAAAGAAAATATTATTAAAAGCGCCTATTCTAATATGAATGATATTGCCTTTTCTATTGAAAAGGCAATTGATGAGAACTTGGGTAAGCCAGTATTAAATTGGCATTTAGACAGAAGCAGAAATGATTTACAGGCATGCGGACAGTTAATGTATGCAAGGGATTCATGGATCAGTCTAATTCAAAAATTTCAAAAGCTCTTGATAGAGTTATGGGCACTGGCTTCTAAGTATAAAAGGACGATTATGCCAGGCTATACACACTTTCAAACGGCGCAGGTGATGAGTGTCGGATTCTATCTGACTGCCATAAGCCGTCATATACAGAAGACATTGGAGAAAATGGTTCTTTGTTTGGAGTCTATAAATGAAAGTTGTCCATTAGGCTCTGGGGCAATGTCAGGTCAGGAGTATCCATGGGATTTGGAAATGATGGCAAATGATCTAGGTTTCGATTCATTTGGTGGACATGCTTTAGTATGTGTGGCATCACGGGATTGGATTTTAGAAATAGGAGAGAGTCTGGCATTCTTTGGTGTTAATATGAGCCGTTTCATGACAGATATGATGAACTGGGGGAGTAGTGAATATCAATTCCTTCATTTTCCTGATGAACTAGTAGGTATCTCTTCCTCCATGCCACAAAAAAGAAATCTTCCTATACTAGAGAGAATTAGAGGAAAAACAAGTCATCTAATTAGTTATTATCAGGATTTTATGTTGGGTCAACGGAATACACCCTTTAGTAATCTAGTGGAGGTTTCAAAGGAATCATCGAGCAACCTACCACGGCTTTTCCAAACAGCAAATGACATTGCGGATCTTCTGCTACTTATTTTTGAGAATATTGATTTCAATATAAATAAGATGAAAAAAAGGTGTGAAGAGGATTACCTTGGTGGATTTACGTTAGCCAATTATTTATCAGCTAAAGAAGGCATTCCTTATCGTAAGGCCCAAGTCATTTCAGGTGAATTCATCACCTTAGCAATCAATGAGGGAATTGCGCCAAAAAAACTACCCATTTTATTATTATCACAAGTCTGCGAGCGGTATGGCTATAAACAGCTTCAGATAAATCAAGCTACTTTAGTTGATATATTTGACCCAGAAAAAGCCTTGTTTGTAAAAATTACAGCCGGATCTGTTCACCCTGAAGAAGTAAATGAAATCATAGAGTGTCAGAAAAGGCAAAACGCAGAGTTTATTCGTCGTTTTAATCGGATAACAGAAAAGGTGACCGAGGCAAAGCAGAGATTAGATAAATGGGTGCCCGGAAAGGAAAATGTAAATGATTAAGGAAGCCAAAATGGTATGTGATAACGAAGTGATTACCGGTGTTGGTAGAGCATGTGGTACCTTTGGAGAATTCCTACAAGGGATCCTACCAGATAATCAGGAATTTTTAGTCACTTTTCCAATTAATCGGTTTTCGACTTGCTATTTTAACTCATCCCCATCTGCTCAAGAGTTAGAAGTTTTTCCTCCCCATAAGAAAAAAACTAGACAATTAGCTATTAATATTTTGTCTTATTTTAACTTACCTACAGGAGGAAGACTGGAAATAGATAGTGAGCTTGTTGAGGGGAAAGGGTTGGCGAGTTCGACTGCTGATATGGTGGCAGCTATAAGGGCAATAGAAGACTGTTACCCAATTAAGATTCCTATTTATCTTTTAGAAGAGATGATGAGAAGAATTGAGCCCTCCGATGGCATTATGTATGAAGGCGTTGTGTCTTATTACCATCGCGAAGTTAAGATTAGAGGCAACTTTGGTAGTTGTCCACCATTAACCGTTCTTGCAATTGATGAAGGTGGGGTAGTAGATACAATTGAGTTCAACCACCAAATTAAACCATTTGATCAAAAAGAAAAGGTAGAATATGAACGTCTTTTACAACAGGCAGAAGGTGCTATTGTAGTAGGCGATGTGAACTTATTGGGGCAGGTAGCGACAAGAAGTACAGAGATGAATCAAAAGGTTAGACCGAAATTGTTAATAGATAAAATGAAAAGAATTAATCAAGAAATAGGAGGGGTTGGTATAGTTACAGCTCATAGTGGTACTTATATTGGAGTTTTACTATCGGATACGGATCCCAATTATATAGATAAATTGAAAAAGGGTATTGAAAAGTTTAAATCCTTTGGACTAAGTGCTGAAGTCTTTCACTCCCTACCCTCTACAAGAGAAGGCGGGGGGTGGCTTTGGTGAATGATAGTATGATCAATCTGATAGGTAGGACACCAGCAGTCAGGCTACGGCTGGAAGCAAATAGTGTCGCACCGGTTTATGCAAAGTTAGAGATGAATAATCCTTTCGGTATGAAGGATCGCGTAGCAAAAAAGGCAATTTATGAAGCAATCAATGCGGGAATTTTAAAACCTGGAGGCGTCATTGTAGAAAGTTCTTCAGGTACATTGGCTATGGGAGTCACATTAGTAGGAACGTATCTTGGCTATGATGTGCATATTATTACGGATCCACGTATTGATCAGTTAACGTTGGCGAAAATGAAGGCTTTGGGAGCCAATGTTCATATTGTAAAAGAAATGGAAGAGGAGGGAGGGTGGCAAAGGGCGAGACTTAATTACCTTCATCGTTTTATGGAAAGCCACCCCAATGCCTTTTGGCCAAGACAATATGAAAATCCTAATAACCCCCTTGCTTATGAGGATTTGGCCAATGACTTAATCATTGATATCGGTAGAGTTGATTATTTGGTAGCGGCAGTGGGAAGTGGAGGGTCCTTATGTGGAACGGCTAAAGCTTTAAAAAAGGAGAATCCCTCATTAAAGGTAATTGCAGTAGATGCAGTAGGAAGTGCGATTTTCCAACAAAAAGATCAGCCTCACAGACTCCAAGGAGGATTGGGGAATAGCTTGAAGCCGCAAAATGTTGATTACTCCATAATAGATAGTGTGCATTGGCTGAATGATCAGGAAGCTTTTTCATGGACTTTAGAACTTGCTAGACATGAGAAGATATTTGCTGGAAACAGTTCGGGGAGTGTTTATGCTGTAAGCAGATGGCTAAGTACACAAGTCAACAAAGACAATGTGATTGTTGGCATTTTTCCAGACAGAGGAGATCGATATTTTCATTCAATATATGATGAGAAGTATTTAAGGAAACACGGTATCATAAGCAATTGTTTAAACATGAATCCTGTCGAGGAAAAGGATATTAAGGATGTGTGTAATTGGTCATATACCCATATCAATCGAGGGGAGAAAGTGAATGAAAAAGTTGCTGTTTATTGAATCTAATACGACTGGTACAGGAATGCTGGCACTGGAAAAAACGGTGGAACTAGGGTTAAGGCCAGTGTTCATAACAAATAATTCTAGCCGTTATGAGCAATTGACATTAATTGATTGTGAGGTTGTTATAGCAGAAACGAATGATTTAGAAGGCTTGAAAAATACAATTTTGAATCACTTTACATTAGAAGAGATTGCAGGTATTACAACAACAAGTGAATTTTATATTTATACTGTCGCATGTTTGAATCGCCTTTTTCATTTTTCTGGTAATTCGCCAGATACAATCAAAATTGTAAGAAATAAGTCTGCTGTTAGACAGGTATTAAGAGAATGCTCAGAACTCTATCAGCCATATTTTAGATTAGTAGAATCAGAGCAAGACTTAGAATTATTAAAAGGTGAACTTAATTATCCAGTCATTGTAAAGCCAATTGATGATAGTGGGTCCAATTTCGTACGTAAATGTATGGACTATCCATCATTATCTGCATATGCAAAAGAGATAATGAGAATTACTCATAATGTCAGAGGTCAAACGAAAAAACAAGGAGCTTTGATCGAAGAGTATATAGAAGGGCAAGAATACAGCGTAGAAGTTTTTTCCGTTAAAGGTAAACATCATCTGATAGGAGTGACCGAAAAACAATTAAATAAGGGAGATTTTTTTATAGAAAGTGGTCATGTATTTCCAGCTAGGATAGATGAAAATCTTAAAGGAATAATTGAAAAAGGGGTTTTACTTATTCTTGAAAGTTTACTTTGGAAATCAGGACCTGCTCATCTAGAGATAAAGATAAAAGATAATAAAGTATTTTTAGTGGAGTTTAATGGGAGACTTGCAGGAGGTATGATACCTGAACTTATAAAATATGCAACTGGAGTGGATCTGCTTAAAGAACAATTAAAGAATGCATCAGGAATTGAACCGTTAATTGAGGAAAAAAAGTCATTAACTGCAGGTATCAAATTTTTAGTGCCTAGTGTGTCAGGGGAAATAAAAGAATTGCATAATGTTAAATCTCATAGTGATATAAAAGAGGTTCGTTATTCTAAAGTACCTGGTGACTATGTAAAGAAAGCGGAAAATGCGTATGGCCGAATAGGTTATATGGTGGTAGCCTCACGAACTTATAGTGAAATGAAATGTTTATTGGATGGTTTTGAACAATCAATGCTAATTGAGGAGTGTGTACATGATCAATTATTTAAGTGATACAATTACGTTGCCAACAGATGCCATGATGCAATCAATACAAGAAGCAAAGCTAGGTGATGATGTTTATGGGCAGGATGAAACAGTAAATCATCTTGAAGAATTTGCTGCAAAGTTAACAGGGAAAGAAGCGGCCTGCTTTATGCCGAGTGGTACAATGGCGAATTTAGCTTCTATCATGGCTTACTGTCCAAGAGGAACAAAAGCACTCGTTGGTGATGAATCTGATATCTATATTTTTGAAGCTGGAGGAGCTTCAGTTTGCGGGGGGATTATGTACGAACCTATTCGTACACAGTCTGATGGAAGTCTCTCTATAGAAGATTTAACCAACGCTATTCCAATCGATAAGAACGATCCACAATTTGCTCTGCCGGCGTTAATCTGTCTTGAGAATACACATAACAGGTGTGGAGGGAAAGCGTTAAGCTTAGATTACTTAAGTGAGATAAAGCGTTTTGGGGATGAAAATCATATCCCTATCTATATGGACGGGGCCCGTGTCTTTAATGCAGCTCTCTCATTAGGTGTCGATATAAAAGAGATTACACAGCATGTGGACTCTTTACAATTTTGTTTATCAAAAGGGTTATCGGCACCTGTAGGCTCGATTGTATCAGGTACAAAACAACACATTAACGAAGTACGAAGAATTAGAAAAATGTTGGGTGGAGGAATGCGCCAGACGGGAATTTTAGCAGCTCCCGCCTTGGTGGCCCTTCAAACCATGATAGATAGACTGACAGAAGATCATCAGAAAGCGAAAAGACTTGCGAAAGAATTAGAAGCGATTGATGGGATTGAGGTTGAAACAAAGGATGTACATTCAAATATAATCATGTTCAAAATCATTAATGAAAATTTCACTTGGAAGTCATTTCTTGAGGCTGCAGAAAAAAATAATGTAATATTTTCTGAGATGGGATATGGTAGAATACGAGCGGTTATTCATAGACATATTACAGATGACGATATCACTTCAACAATTAAGATCATAAAAGAGATACTACATTCTAATATTATTAAAGCCTACTAGCATACTGTTTTATAGTATGCTTTATTTCTTCTTTGATGGCGTTAGATATTTCTTGATCATTAATTGAATCTGCTATGCTTAATGCTTTGTTAACATGTAACTCACCATTTCTGGAATCCCCTTTTAAATAGTGAATTTCAGCAAGGGAGTGTAGTGATTGGCTACAGAAAGCATATTTCCTTTCAAAAGAAAATATATTTACTGCTTCATCGAAGTATTGTTGGGCGATATCTAAATCGTTTTTTCGCTTATGTAGAATGCCCAATAGATATCTTACTTCTCCTGCACAATAAAATAAGTGATTAGATTGTAAGTAGTACTCTAGGCGATAACAAATATCAAAGCATTCACTATCTCTATGATTTTCATAGTAAAGACAGGCCAGATTATAGGCTACTCTAGGGAAGAGGGACTTATCCTCAATATAGGGACTATTTTCTAAAGCTTTGTATGATGAAATAAAAAGACGAAGAGCCTCTTTTAGTTTATTTTGTTCTAAGAGTAATAATCCAAGAGAATTCGTAATATTAATATCTATTTCGTTAATTATTTTTCCGTTTTGGATGAGTTTCCGCAGCAGTATTTCAGCTTTTTCAGGGTTTTGGTCTCGTTTATGATAAAGAACTGCCTCAATCCAACTTAGAAATCTGAGGAATTGTCGGTTGTTTAATAAAGGGTTGTTATTAGAGAAATTTTTTGCCTCTTCATAGTGGTATTGTAAAGTGATAAAATCTAATTGATAGAGACTCTCTCGGCAAAGCCTCTTAAATTTTTGTACGTAGGATATAAGTTCTGCTTCATCATTATCTGATAAAATGTATTCAATAGGGATATTAAGTTTCATGCAGATCTCTTTCAGTATATCCAATCTAGGCAGTTGCTGTCCTTTTTCGATACGATATAAAGTGGATTCATCACATATATTATCAGCTAAATATTGCCTAGAAAACCCGTTTTTCTTTCGATAATAGGCAATTTTTTCACCTGTTTTCTCCAAAAGACCAATCCTCCTAATGAAATATGTCTAAATATTGCGTAAATACATATACATTTTAACAAATTTTTGGGTGATAATGGTATTAGATAATCAAAAGGAGGGGAAAAAGAGGATGAAAGTCCTAAATAAATTTATTATTGGTTTACTACTTACTATAGGCGTATTTAATGGAGTGATTAAATCTGAAGTAGTACAAAGTAATGGTGCTGATAACATCGGTATAGGTATATTCGAAGATAAACCTATCCCAGGCCATCACTAGGAGAAAAAGTTATGAAGCCTAAAAAAGTTTTGATTGTGGGGAAAGAGAAGGCGTTCAAAAAAGGCTCGATACATTCCGTATTATTGAATAAGGAAAAATATCAGCTTCATTACTTAAACAATGAAAATCTTTTACAAGATCCACTATTTTTAAAGGGATTCTCCTTGGCAATTATTAATAAAGTTAAAAGCATTTATATAGACAGTCTTCTAGAAAATAAAGTTCCTAGCATTGTATTAATTGGAAAAAGGGAGCAGCATTTAATCTCTGTTGTAAGTAATGTCCAAGGAATCGTTTCAAAGGAAAAACCAGAAGAGATACATTTTGCCATTGAAATGATAGAAAAGGGCGGCTTTTACTTTTCGACAGCTTTAAAGCAATATATCTTTCCTTTAATGGGTAATAAAATTCCGTTTGATCTTGACGAAGAGTTGAAGTATATACCTACGATTTTAACTGAAATGGAGTTAAAAGTCGTAGAAGAGTTAATAAATGATAAAACCAATCAACAAATCGCAGATACCTTGTATTTAAGTAAGCGGACAGTTGAATACTATATTACATCTAGTATGCAAAAATTAAAAGTAAACTCAAGAGTAGGTCTGGCGGTTAAGATGACGAAGGCCATACTATTGCAGAATCAATCAATAAGTATAAGAAAAGTTCAAACGGTATATGCCTAGAGTCTGACCAAATGTCAGACTTTTTTTTATGGAAAAAGAAAAAATAGAGGGAAGTAGTTCAAAAGTGAGATTGGCATCCAATTTATTTATACAGTATACACATCTCAACTAGTAACACAGAACTAAGATAGGAGAATGTAAGAAGACGACTTACATTTGCGTGATTTACGGGTTCTTTTGACCCACTCCTATTTTATGATGAGCTTAATAAATACAAATAGGAGGAAATTATGAAAGGTAATTTTGTTAAACTACAGGCTCTTGAAGAAGAAGATTTTAAGTTGTTCTCAAAATGGGTTTGTCCATCAAAAGTAAGTGCATTGGCGAGAGGGGCCCAAGACTTTGCCACATTGGAGGACATTAAGGCTGATATTAGAACAGGGAATACAAATTATGCCACAGTGCTTACACATGACAATGAAAAGATAGGATTTATCTCCTGGCAGCCTCAGAAGTATGAAGGAAGTTATTTACTTGGTGGTGTAATAGGAAATCCCGATTTATGGGATATGGGTTACGGGGCAGAAGCCTCATTATTGATTTTAGATTATTTATTTCATTTTAAAAATGCTCACAAAGTTCAATTCATTAATGGTTTATACAATTTGAGGACTATTCGTTTTCTAATAAAGAATAAAGTCACAATAGAAGGGGTTCTACGTGATTATTTCTTCTTAGATGGAGAGTATCATGATGCTGTGGTTTCTTCTATTTTGAGGGAGGAATATTACTCTCAGGATGAGGGGAATCTGCCAGAGGATATGATCCCCAAAAGTGAAAAAGAGAAAACTAGAAAAGAATTATATGAATATCTCAATCATCAATGGAAGGATGAGTGCTTTCCAAGTTTGGTAAAAGGTGTTGGCGTTAATGTGGAGTGAAAAGGTAGTAGTCATAACAGGAGCTTCAAAAGGAATAGGAAAAAGTATGTCAAAGCATTTTACTGAATTAGGTGCAACTGTAATCATGCTTTATCGATCTTCGTTATCAGAAATCAAACAAGTAGTTGAGGAGATAAAAAAAGAAACGGGTCATGAGCGCGTGTTTTTTGAAAAACTGGATGTCAATGATATTGAAATGGTCAAAAATGTTTTTCAAAATATAATATCCACGCATAAGCGAATTGATGTACTTGTTAATAATGCGGGTATCAGTTTTGGTGGTGCATTAATTCCAAGTAATCCGGTAGAGAAGTGGAAAGAGATTGTGGACACCAACATTATGGGAACAATTAATTGCATTCATGCTGTTTCTTTTCACATGTTGTTAGCACAAAGCGGTTCAATTATTAATATATCATCCCTTTCAGGGTTGGTAGGAATAGAACGACTAAGTGCGTATAGCGCAAGTAAAGCGGGAGTAATTGGTTTAACACGCTCACTTGGAAAGGAGTATGCCCCTTATAATGTCAGGGTGAATGCAGTTGCTCCAGGATATATTGAAGACACTGGAATGGTAGATCGAATTCCAGAAAAGCAGATGACTGAGTTTCGAAAGAAAATCGCCATGGGCAGATTAGGGACTGCAAAAGAAGTTGCTGAAGCTGTATCATTTCTTGCTTCAGATAAATCAAGTTATATCACGGGGCAAACGTTAGTCGTTGATGGAGGACTAATGTGAATGGATGGAGGTAGAAAAATTGAGAACAGCCATATTGTTTCCACCTTTAATGAAACTTAAAAAGGGAGATTTCAAAAATTTATATGATCGTTTCCCTTTAGTAAGAGAACAGTTTGAACAAGCAAGTGACATTATCGGTAAAGACTTAGCAAAAAGTTTTTTTTTAGAAAATGAGGCCATGACAAATCGTGGAGATATTGCCCGAACGAGCATTGTAACAATCAGTTCAGCTTTATATAAGCTGATTAGAAATGAAATTAGTCAGCCAGATTTTTATTTAGGTCCAAGTCTAGGCCAAGTAAATGCTATCCATTGTAGTGGAAGTCTTGATTTTACAGATACTGTTAAAATGATTCAAGCTATGTGCTTAATGGAGGCTGAGGAGAAGAGAAATAAGGGCAATGGAGTTTATTTCTTCTACAACATTGATACCGAGGTACTGGATGATCATATTACTGAATTACGTAATAAAGGCTGTACGCTAGAACCATGTATGTACGGAACTTCCAATCAAATGATTGTTAATGGAGATACAAAAAGTCTTGAGGAGCTAAGTAGCAAAATATCACCTCTTGGGGGCCTTGGAATCACAATTCCTTATGGACCACCAGGTCATTGTTCTCTTCTTCAATCTGTTAAAGAGAGATTTGAGAATGAATTCATGCCCATGATCAAGCCGGTGAATCCCATTAAACCTTTGGTTAGTAACGTAACTGCCACACCCTTATATACCGGGAAAGAGATAGCGAATGAGCTAGTTAATCAGTACACCAAACCTGTTCAATGGTATCAATCGCTAAAGTTTTTAGCAGAAAATAATGTGCAAAAGTTGATTGTGGTAGGGCCTGGGAATTTTGTAGCCAAATCACTACAATTTACAGATATTGATTTTGAAGTGGAATCATATCTTGTGGCGGAGGAGATCAATAAAATATGTACAAGAAGTAGTAGTTCGTCTATTGGAGGTTAAAAGATGATAGGTCTAGTGTTTCCCGGTTTAGCACCATCATACTATGAAGATATTAAAACTTTTATGCAAAATAGTCCATTTTCAAAAAGAAGATTTGAAGAGGCGAGTGAAGTTTTAGGTTTTTCATTGATTGAGGCTTTCAAAAGTGTAGGAGATAAAGATTACGTAGTGATGGAATGTGCTTTCCTTGCCAATACAATGGCTGTGTTAGACCATTTCTATGAGGAATATAGCCTTTCTCCTCAAGTGGTAATTGGTCCGAGTTTTGGTGGAATTGTTGCAGCGATTTACGTGAAAAGCATTTCTTATAAAGAAGCTGTATGGATAACAAAAGAATCCAATAAATTATCAGGTGAATGGTATGAACGGCTGGGGGATTTCAAAACCCACTTTGTTTATAATCTTTCATTGAATGAGTCCAATAAAATCATTGAGGATTTCAAGTCGAAAGGGCATTTTTTAGAATTGGTTGGAAATATGGAGAGTGTAATGTGTTTTTGCGGTAGCGCTTCTACAATTGATCTATTAAAAAGAACCTTAAATAATAGGCCAAAGTGTTTTTCTCTTCATACTATGGGACATCCAATCCATAGTGAGGTATTAACTCCTTTACGACTAGATGTAGAAAGGGAAGTTTTTGCTAATGTTCAATTTAAGCCCCCTACTCTACCCATCATCTCGGATGTAGATGGAAGATTAATTAATCAGTCAGAGCAATTAAAAGTGATGATGTCGGAAGGATATGACCTCCCTGTACGTTGGGACTTAGTAACTGAACAGATGGAATCTCTCGGAATCAAAGAGGTGTATGTTGTAGGTCCTAAAAATTTATTTTACCAACTTCTGAAAAATAAAATTAAGACCATTAAGGTTGATCCTGATTCGATAATTAAACAGGCAGTGACCCATTAAAGGACGGAATAAAATGATATTTACAGAGAGTGGATCCTATACAAAACAAATACTCTTCCACGATATAAGACAATCTATCGAAAGTTTATCTTTTCACAGTATCTCCAGTGGAGATCGAGTTGTAATTTCCGCAGAAAATTCTTATGAGTTTATTGTTACCCTATTTTCACTAATCCATTTAGACTGCTCCATTATACTTCTAGATGGACAGGTAGGTGAACAAAAAATTAAGAGAGTTATGGAAGAAACCAATGCAAAGATTTGCTTAATAGATCGTGATTTGCCTATCGTGAATTCAATAAGTATAAAGTCATTGGCATCATCAGATGAAATATCGTATATAGAATTTAAATTAAATATCGAAAAATGGAAATCAAGAAAGGATGCACTAATACTATATACATCAGGCTCAACGGGACAATCAAAAGCAATAATAAAGTCTGGACAGTCCATGTTTATCAATTTAGAAAGTACGATGAAAAGCATGTGCTACCTTCGAAACGACATATTATTACCGGTTATTCCTTTTTCGCATTTTTACGGATTATCTTTAGTGTTCATTTGGTGGATGATGGATTGTCATTTGGTCTTATGTGATTACAAGAAAGTAAGGAAAATTCTAAAGGCTATTTCTGATTACAAAGTAACGGTTGTTGATGCTATTCCTTCTACGTATCATGTTTTAATACAGCTAATGGAAAAAAGGCAAGAGGTTAGAAATGATTTAAAAAGATCAAGTGTTAGATTGTGGTGTATTGGAGGTTCTCCATTATCGGCTAAATTAGCTGCTGATTTTGAAGGTTATGTAGGCAGGCCCTTGCTTGACGGCTATGGTCTATCTGAAGCAGGAAATATAGCTTTAAATACAGGTAACGAGAAAGGCTGCGGTAAACCTTTAGAGGGTGTAACAATAATGATAATGGATGAATATGGAAAAGAAGCTCCAACTGGAAACATTGGTGAAGTGTTAATAAAAAGCCCCGGATTAATGGAAGGATACCTTGGTTTAAAGAAAGAAACAGAAAGAGCCTTTCTAGATGGATGGTATCGTACAAGTGATTTGGGATATATGACACAAGATCAGCATCTTTACGTAGTTGGGCGAAAAGGGGAGGGGTTCCTAAGGAAAGGTTATCTCATATACCCAGCAACAATTGAAAAAGAAATATTTGATTCTTTGGGATATAGAGGGAAGGTCTTTTCCTTTAGAGACGAAAAGAAAGATTCATATGTACTTATCTTTATAGAGGAAGATCCTGCAAAAATAGCTGAAATTAAACGAAATATTTATACACATATAGATCCTTTCTATCAGCCAAATAAAATCTTAGTGTTAAAGGAATTTCCATACTTGTTAAATGGAAAGGTTGATCAGGTTGGATTACAAAAACTTGCATCACAATGGAATCAAAATAGAGAGGAGGATTCAAATTGCATAGCACTATCATAGTTGATTCTTTCCCATCTTTAGTTCTGGAGAGAAAGGAAGCGATTGAGCGTACAATTGAATATCTCGAAAAAAACAGAGAATGTATGATGGAAATATTGACAGAGGTTTCACCTTATCATACAGCTAAAGATGAAATAAATATATCTATTCAAGCTCTCACCCGCGCGATTGCAGAGGTCAATGAAAATAGGCCACCAACATTGAATAGTATGTCAGTATTTATGCCATCAAACGTTTTGTTATACTCATATGTCCTCTACTTGTTAATCCCTTCGCTTTATGTAGAAAAAATTGAATTTAGGGGATCAGGGCTTGTTATTGAACAAGTTAGAAAGCTACACAATTTGTTAAAAGAAATACATCAGTTGCCTATTCACTTATTAGAATTGTCTCATCGAAAGTACATTAAAGAATCAGCTCTACAGGCGGAACTAGTCATTTTTACTGGTGCCTATAAAAATGCTGAGGAAATTAAATTCCAACTTTCAGAAGATCAATTCTTTGTTTTCTTTGGTCACGGAGTCAATCCATTTATCTTAACTGAATCAGCGGATGTAGAAAAATCCATCAATGACCTTGTTTCTATACGGACATATAATTCCGGGCAAGACTGCTTAGGTCCAGATGTTATTTATGTGCCAGAACATTTGAAAGAACCATTCGTTTCAATGTTAAAACAAAGATTAGAGATACTCAAATTCGGTAGCAATAAGGACGAAGTAATGGATTATGGCCCTATTCACTACCTATCTGCAATAGACGTTGTGGCCGTACATTTAAATCAATTTAGTAACTATATCTACTCAGGAGGTAATATTCATTATCGTGAAAGAAGAATAGAACCAACGATCTTGTTAAGCAAAATAGAGGATGATTTGCCAATGGCTGAATTCTTTTCTCCTATCTTTAATGTGGTTACGTATAAGAATGTTGACGAAATCTTGGAGGTTTTTAATACAGGTTATTTTCTTGAGAGAGCGATGGGGGCAACGGTGTATGGAGATTGCAATAAAAATTTAATCGATGCATTACATAAGAGGCATACGGTATCAATAAATGAAACCTTATTAGATATAGAAAATGGAAATGCCCCGTTCGGAGGTTATGGTCCGATGGCTAATTATGTTTCTTATAAAGGTCAATTAATCATTAAGCCTATTTTACTTTCGAAAATCCTCCATGATTATTGGGAGTCGAAGCATGACTAGTAATACAGTGTGGTATGCAATTACACAAGCCCTAAAATGCAATGGAGTAACTCAAGTTTTTGGTTTACCTAGTGATGATCTTGCACTAATGATAGAAATAAAAAAGAATAACATTAATTTTTTAATAACAAAGGATCAAAGAAATGCGATGTTCATGGCAACTGGTTATAGTTTGGCCATGAATCAATTAGGTGTATGTGTTGTTGGAAAAGGACCAGCAATGATGAATTGTATGACGGGTGTCCTTGAGGCAGATGCACAATGTGCACCGGTTTTAATCATTGCAACTAGCACTAAAACAGAAAAATATGGCTTTAATAGGTCCTTCCAGGAAGCTAATCAATACGAAGTTGTGTCTCCTCTAGCAAAGTGGGCCCACCGTGTGGAGAGCGCTGATTCAATTCATTGGGTAATGAAGAAAGCAATATTTCTTGCCACATCAGGATCACCTGGACCTGTTTATATAGAAATACCAGAGGACATTGGTTTTCAACAGGTGCAGAAAAATGAATTTTCCTCATATATACCTACCATTCATTCAAAGCTTTCTGCAGATGTAGAAAATATAAACAAAGCAAGAAGGATGATTAAAGAATCAACAAAACCGATCATCATTTACGGGGGCGGAACGAAACGGGGAAGAGATAGACATATATTAAAGGCATTTGCGGAATGGCTTAGGGCACCTATCTTTGTAACAGCTTCAGGACGTGGTGCGATTTCTGAAGAGGATCCTCTTTTTTGTGGTTTAGCAGGATTATATTGTCCAGCTCATATGATGGAACTTATCACACAATCAGATTTATTTATATCAGTGGGTAGTAGACTCGAAGAAACAGCTACTTTCGGTTGGGAAGCCTCACTAAAAGCAAATAAAATGATTCAAATTAATATCAGTGAGCAAGGTTTCAATCTTTTGTATGATAGTTTTAATCTCCAGGGGGATGCAGAAGAAATTTTAAGTAAATTAATGGAGACTAGTATTCCAAGAGAAGATTCATATCAGTGGATAGAATTTGCGGAAAATTTAAAGAATCATCTCTTTAGAGAAAAGGATGCAGTAACTTATCATTATAATCAATTAAGGGTTGCTGACATTCTTAACGTGTTAAATAGTTATTTACCTAAAGAGGTTGTTTTTGTTCATGAAAATGGTTTGCAAGACATGTGGAGTTATTTTTATCCTTATCATGCTCTAAAAGCGGGTCAGGATGCTATTACTCCTAGCGAACAAACGCCTTTAGGATTTGGAGCAGCAGCAGCAGTAGGGGTTGCCCAAGCTCAAAAAGACAAAATGGTTGTGGCTATAGTAGGAGACGGTGCATTTAATCTTTTCCAAAGCGATCTTTCAACTGTAGTACAAAATAAAATTCCCATCATATATGTTGTTTTAAATAATGGTGGATATGGATGGTTAGCTTATCAAAATAAAAATAATGGGGCATCTTCCGTTTTTATTCATGAAGAGGAATCGGCGCTTATAGGTGTACATTCAAATCTGCATCACCTACAAGTAAAATCCTGTCATGAACTCGTAGATTCAATTAAAGAAGCTATGGCTGCGTATAGAGTAGGTAAATCAGTTATACTAGAATGCTTTGTACAAGTAAATGATGTAGCATCTGCTTTAAAAGATATATATGGGGATTTTCCAATAAAGGAGAGGTGAATAAGGTAAATGGAAGCATTACTCACTGAAAAAATATTGAATCAAACGGGTTTAGAAATCCCAGTTAATATTCAAGGGATAGGATTTCGTGTACCAGGCAAAATTGTAAAAAATGAAGATCTGGTGAAAGAACTAGATACAAGTGATCAATGGATACAGGACAAAACCGGAATAAAGGAAAGGAGGTACTTAGAAGATGAGTATGTGACTTCTGACCTCTGTGCAAGTGCAGCGGCGGAGGCACTCTTGGATGCCGATATTCAAGCAGAAGAGATTGATGCCATTATTGTAACCACTACATCACCTGATCAAGCATTACCTTCAACTGCAATGATTATCAAAGAAAAAATAGGTGCAGAAAAAGCGATTCCGATTGATCTTACGCAAAGTGGCTGTGCAGGTGGGATATATGCTATGTATGTCGGGACTCATCTACTCCAAAATAGCAATGTGAAAAATGTATTAGTGATCGGTTGTGAAATCCTTTCGAGGATTAGTGATCCAAAGGATCGCACTACACGTGTGTTTTTTGGTGATGCAGCTGGAGCAATGGTGTTGCAAAAAACAAGAGAGGGTGAAGGCATTCTTTCCTTCCATTTAGATTCAGAGCTTAATTATGCAGTTCAAATCCCTGGAGGCGGGACAGTACCATTGGGTGAAAATGAAGATTATAGAACAAGCCAATTTGTTAAGATGAATGGTCGTGAAGTCTGGAATACTGCAACAAGAGTAGTTCCAACCTCTATAAGGGAAGCCATATTATCTGCAGGATTAACAATAGGTGATATTGATCATTTCTTAGTCCATCAGGCAAATCTTAATATAGTAAAAGAAGTTATGCATGATTTAAATGTCCCACTCGAAAAAACGACCATAACTGTACAAGAATATGCCAATACTGGTTCAGCGACATTATATTCAGTTTTATATAAAGCCTTGAAAGATGGAAAAGTGAAAGAGGATGATACGATTGTTCTTTCAGCTATTGGTGCGGGTTTCTTATGGGGTTCTATCTGCTTAAAATATACTAAAAATGAGAAAAGGGGTTAGGAAAATGAAAGAAAAAATAAAAGAAAAATTTATTGAGGTCTACAAAATGGACATTAAACCGGAGGAATTATTGGATGATAGCTATTTATTTGGGCCAGATTCAGTATATGGTTTAGATTCTATGGATGTTTTGGTTTTCATTAATGAATTAAAAAAAGAATTTGGCTTAGAATATAGCACACTAGATACTGATTCCTTTATGACTATCAATAATATTATTAGTTTTATTGAGAAACAAAAAAAATCTGAATCTGTTTAAGGTTATGGAAAGCTTATCGTATTTACCGCACAAATACCCTTTCCTATACGTAGATCGAGTAGTTGAAAGAGACCCGATGAAGTGGGTAAAGGGTTATAAAAATATAAGCAATAACGAATGGTTTATCAGTGAAAGTCAAAAAAGTATGCCCTCTACACTTATTATTGAAGCAATTGGTCAAATAGGCGCTTTTGTCCGTATTGAAAAATCAGAAAAATATGAAATATTAGCTGGGATTAATGGCGCTCAAATACATGGTTCAGCCTATCCAGGGGATAAGTTAGATTTGTACTTTGAGGTTACAAGGATAAGAAATGGATTAATGAAAGGGAAGGGTATTGCTTCAGTTAATGGTTCTGTAATTGTTTCTATAGATGAAATTACAACTGTTTACCTATGAAAAAACCTCCTTTTTTAGGAGGTTTTTAGCATTTTTTAATAACAGGCGAAATTTGCGTGATACTCTAATCTTTTTGTTGTTCAAACTGAATACAATAGAGAGGTGTTTGTAGGTGATAATAAGTAAAATATAGAAGGAGTCGAAGAATGAAGTCAATCATTAATTTTTCAATTAAGAACAAGCTCGCAATTTGGATCGTCACAATCTTTATTATAGTCTTTGGTATGTTTTCTGCCTTTCAAATGAAAATGGAGCAACTCCCAAATATTAATGAGCCAATCGTTGATATTACAACTATTTATCCCGGTGCATCGTCTGAAGAAGTTTCGGATAAAATTACCAATCAGATAGAAAATGGTGTGCGGAATTTAGATGGGGTAAAAAATGTGGTATCAACTTCCATGCAAGACGCGTCATCGATCCAAGTAGAATATGGATTTGACAAGGATCTTAAGGAAGCAGAGCAGGAAATTGAAGAAACGATAAAAAACCTGAATCTTCCGGAGGATGCCCAGACACCAAAGGTTGCGAGACTTAGCTTTAATGATTTACCAATTTTAGTAGTATCCGTATTAAATCAGAATAGTAACCTTTC
Source organism: Cytobacillus sp. FSL W7-1323 (assembly GCF_038595015.1). Classification (NCBI taxonomy): domain Bacteria; kingdom Bacillati; phylum Bacillota; class Bacilli; order Caryophanales; family Bacillaceae; genus Cytobacillus; species Cytobacillus sp. FSL W7-1323. Next base: position 4,338,624 of record NZ_CP151998.1, on the reverse strand, counting down.
GGAAGTAAGCAATCTCGTAAAAAATGAAATACAGCCGGCTTTTGAAGAAATTCAGGGAATCTCTACAGTAAATATCGTTGGGAATGAGACGAAAGAGGTCAGAATCAATCTTTTACCGGAAAGACTACAAGAATATCAACTGCGTGATCAAGACGTAGCAGAATATTTGAATAGCGTGTTAAATGAATTTTCATTAGGCGTGAAAGAGGTTGATAATCAAGAAAAGGTCGTTGCGATTCAAAGCGAATTGGATATAGAAAAACTAAAGGATATTAGTGTGCCAATTAATCCGCAATCTGTAATAGAAGGAGTAGATCAAACAGCAGAAGCAACACCTACCCTTAATGATATTGCCGAAATTGAGTTAGAGCAAAGCTCTTCGTCCATCTCTAGATTTAATGGGGAAGAGTCAATTGGTATCCAAGTAGTACAAGGAGTAAACGGGAATACGGTTGAAATTATTGACGCAATAACCAATAAAATGGATGAATTAGAAAAACAGTATGACGGTTTAACATTTGAAACAGTATTGAATAGTGGCGATCCAATAAAAGATTCCATCAGTATGATGTTCAAAAAGGCTCTAATAGGAGCCGCCTTTGCAGTATTGATTATATTACTGTTTCTGAGAGATATAAAATCTACCCTTATATCGGTTATTTCAATTCCACTATCATTACTCATTGCATTATTGTTACTTCATCGAATTGGAATTAGCTTGAACTTAATGACAATTGGAGCGATGACAGTTGCCATTGGAAGAGTAGTTGATGACTCAATTGTTGTTATTGAGAACATTCATAGAAAAATAAAGTTATCTAAAGAACCATTGAGTGGAAATGCATTAATTGTAGCAGCTACAAAGGAAATGTTTTCACCAATTATGTCCTCTACGATTGTAACAATTGCAGTGTTCCTTCCATTAGGGCTTGTTGATGGTCCAGTAGGAGAACTATTTTATCCTTTTGGATTAACAATCGTATTTGCCCTTTTAGCCTCACTGTTAGTTTCTATAACAATTGTGCCAATGATGGCTCATTTTATGATGAGTAGAAAAGTTGAAAAGCGTGCTTCTAGAGATAAGAAACATAAAGGAGAAACGTATAGAAAGATACTAAGATGGAGTCTTAATCATAAAATCGTATCTTTCACATGTATCAATATTCTTTTAATTGGTAGTTTGTTTTTGATTCCATTTATTGGCGTCACCTTCATACAAGAAGATGAAAATAATTTACTTATTATCACTTATGATCCAAAAACAGGTGATACAAGAGAAGAAATTAATGAGCAAGTGGAGACTGTAGAAGATTATTTGCTTGGCAGGGAACATATTGAGCTCGTTCAATCATCACAAGGTGGAGGAAATCCACTTAACCCAGCGGATACGCGACAAGTTTTATTCTTCATTAAATATAAAGGAAGCGTTGAAGACTTTGGAAAAGAGCAGGAAGTAATCTCTGCTGAAATTCGGAAGCAAACCGAGGGAGAATGGAGTTTTCAGGATTCTGGTTCAGGCAATAGTCAAATGAATATTTATGTTTACGGTAATAATTTTGAAGAGATTAATCAGTCAATAGGTCAGATTGAAGATAAACTATCAAATAGAGAAGAAGTAAAGAGCATAAAAACTAATGTCTCTGAGTTGCATGATAAGCTTGGTTTTCAGCTGAAACTGGATGAATTAATTGATAATGGTGTGCACCCAGAACAGGTTTATTCAGCACTAGGTGGAGGGGTTGACATGAGACTCACCACTATAAATGAGGAAGGAGACGACTTACCTGTTTACTTGAATACAGCAAAAGCGATTGAAAAACAGGAGGATTATCTTAAGTTGCCTATTTCCACTTTGTCTGGTGAAGAGATAGAACTATCAGAGGTGACAGAACTTATTGAGCAAGAAGCTCCCTCAGCTATATACAATCGTAATGGCAAGCAATATGGTGAAGTAACGATTAATGTTCAAAGCAATGATATCAATAAGACAATCAAAGGTTTAGAAAGTGAATTAAAAGGGATTTCATTTGGGAATGGAGTCAACCTCGAATTTGGCGGTGTTTCAGATCAAATTGAAGACTCTTTTAATCAATTAATTATTGCTTCAGGTCTTGCTATCTTCGTTGTATTTTTCGTTTTAATTGTCACATTTGGAGGTGGTCTAGCACCATTTGCTATCCTATTCTCCTTGCCATATGCAATTATTGGGAGTTTGGTTGGACTCTTGTTAACTAGAGAACCAATTAGTATTTCAGTAATGATTGGTGCCTTAATGTTAATCGGAATAGTTGTAACAAATGCGATCGTTTTAGTGGCGAGAATTATTCAGAATGAAAAAGAAGGTATTGATTTAAGGGAGGCAATATTAGAAGCGGGTACAACACGTTTGAGACCGATATTAATGACCGCTTTTGCAACTGTAGGGGCATTGGTTCCACTTGTGTTTACTGGTGAGACGGATGGAAGTGGCTTAATTTCGAGGGGGTTAGGGATAACAGTCATTGGTGGTCTTACAACTTCAACAATACTCACTTTGATTGTAGTTCCAGTTGTTTATGAAGCTTTAATGAAGATGAAAAAGAAGTTTAAAAAGAAAAGAGCTCAAAAAGAAGAAGTAAACATTGAGGCTTAGTGGTGTTTTCACTAGGCTTTCTTTTTCTCAATTCTGTGGGTATTTTGGACGAGAATAAGATCTGTTTATGCTTTTAAATTTGTGTGAAAGTATTCAAAAAGGAGAATGAAAGGTGAGTTCAATTTTTAATAACCGCTTTATTTATTGTATCCTTTTCTCTGCCTTATTTCTTCAAATGGGTATTTGGATTAGGAACTTTTCGATATTACTATTTGTTACTGAACAAACGAATGGGAACGCTATAGCCATTTCTTTTATTATGCTTGCGGAGTATGCCCCCATTTTCTTGTTTTCTTTCCTAGGAGGAACATTTGCAGACCGTTGGCGACCAAAGAAGACGATGGTATGGTGTGATATTCTTACGGCAATATCAATTTTTGCTATTTTTGCTGCGCTACTTTTTAGTACTTGGAAAGTTGTCTTTTTTATTACTTTAATTTCTGCAGTACTTTCCCAGCTTTCACAACCAGCGGGTATGAAGTTATTTAAGCAAAATCTCCCAGACAAACTATTACAGCCTGCGATGTCTCTTTATCAAACCTTATCTGCTGTTTTTATGATAATGGGGCCGGTCATTGGTACCATTGTTTATGAAAACTTAGGCCTTCTCCCTTCCATTTTAATAACTGGAAGTGCCTTTCTATTATCTGCTTTTTCGTTGTTTTTCATTACAGAGAGTAAAAATATTGAAAGGGAGTCGTCCATACATATAGCCAATATTTTGGATGATATGAGGGGTGGAATAAAATACGTCCTTAAAAATAATCAATTAAAAGCGCTGGGAGCATGTTTCTTATTTGCAGGACTAGCAGTAGGGCTCATTCAACCAATGAACATTTTTATTGTCATGGAAAAATTGTCATTAGGAACAGAGTATTTACAGTGGCTTCTCATGATAAATGGCTTAGGAATGGTGATTGGTGGAGTAATATCATTTACTTTATCTAGTAAGATACAACCGATGAAGTTTTTAGCAATAGGAGTGGCAATGACCGCGATATCTATAAGTATAATTGGCTATTCAACAGTACTTATGCTAACACTATTAGGACAATTTTTATATGGGGTATTTCTTCCGGTTATTCAAATTGGCATTCATACAATGGTATTAAAAAATACGAATGATCATCTTATAGGGAGGGTCAACGGTATTTTAGTGCCTCTGTTTAGTGGGTCTATGGTAATGAGTATAACATTAGTAGGCATATTAAAAAGTGTGGTATCAGTAACTTTTATCTTTCAAGTGTCTGCTTGTTTATTCCTTGTTGCTTTGGCGATTATTTTACGAAACACAAAGCAGCAGTCATTGAATGAACCAGGACAAGCTAGAAATGTTTAATGTGTGAAGCTACTAAATAGTGAGCAACTACTATATGAATTTATCATTCCTTGTGAATAGGTGGCTTCATTTGAATCCGTATCGATACAAACATTTCTTAATAAAAATGAACAGTAGAGCAATTTAGTGAATAAAAGAAACAAGCAGTGGTTATGCTTGTTTCTTAAATCATTTTTGCAGTATATATTGAAAACACCGTTTCGCAGTTGCTTCCGGTGCAACAAGAATAGGGGTGTTGGGTGTTACTTGGTTAGCTACATGTGCCATGCTGTATTGCGAGAGGACGATGACATCTACCTTTCCATCCATTTCCGCCACCATTCTCCTGACTCTTTCGTCATGCTCTTCTTTTTTCCCTTCAAAAAGTAGATGGATGATGCCAGGATCAACAACAGATTCAATGGCACAGTTCGGTTGACGTGCTTGTAGGTAATTAATTAGCGCTTCGGGTGTTTCTCTGACGGTAGAGATTAAACCGATACGATTATATTCTAAAGCCTCATCTAGCATCGCTTCGTCTGAACGGAACATTTTCACTCGACAAAGTGGTTGAAGGATAGCTGTTAAAGGATTGAATGCCGAACAAGTTAGCTGAATACAATCAGGGCGAGCTTCCGCTGCTAAAGAGACAGATTTTGAAAAGCGCCGAGCAATTTCTGGTGTCAATGAGCCGCTTTCTTCAATCATCGTCAGTAAGTGAGTATCCATGAAATGTAATAATTCAACCTCAGGCGCCACTTTTCTAAACGCTTCTTCTATAGGCTTTAAAGCAGTCGTTGTTGCGTGTATTAAGGCAACCTTCATTTTATCTATCACCTCATCCTTTCCGCTTTCGTGCTTTCATTTCCGAGCAGTTAATTGTATTCTCTATAGTATATCTAATAATCAATGAAAATAGTATAAAAACTAATGAAGGAGAGAAAGAGATGAATTCGGATTGGCAGAATAGACTTTCTCCGGAGAAAGAAAAGCCTTACTTCCAAAAGTTGATGAGCTTTTTAGAACAGGAATATCGGCATCATACGATTTATCCTGTAAAGGGAAATATCTTTAATGCATTGGAATATACGAGCTTTGAAGAGACAAAGGTGGTTATCCTTGGTCAAGACCCATATCATGGTGCCAATCAGGCGCATGGCTTAAGCTTTTCGGTACAACCTGGTGTGAAAATACCTCCGTCTCTACGAAATATATATAAAGAATTAGAAGCAGATATTGGTTGTCCCATACCTAACCATGGTTGCCTCATTTCTTGGGCGAAGCAGGGGGTATTATTATTAAATACGGTATTAACAGTAAGAGAAGGAGAGGCCAATGCTCATCGTGGACAAGGGTGGGAAGAGTTTACGAATCATATTATTACTTCTTTAAATCATAGAGAGAAGCCTATTATTTTTGTGTTGTGGGGGAAGCCCGCGCAAGCGAAGTTAAAGTTAATTAATACAGAAAAACATGCCACTATCCTCGCGCCCCATCCGAGTCCGTTATCTGCTCATAGAGGCTTCTTTGGTAGCAAGCCATTCTCAAAAATTAATCAAAAATTGTTAGAATGGGGAGAGAAACCGATAGATTGGAAAATAGACAATTTATAAGACTTTTCGTCATGTTTCACGTGAAACGAGAGGGGTGCTGTCGAAATGCCGGAGAAAAAGGTAAGCTGTGTCAAATGTAAATTTTTCTATGTTACATGGGATCAAAGATTTCCCAGAGGCTGCAAGGCATTTGGTTTTAAAACAAAAAAATGGCCATCGATGGAGGTTCATACTGCGTCAGGGCAATCGTGTTTGCGTTTTGAAAAGAAGAACTGATACACTATAAGAAGAAAAAGATGGTAGATGAAGTAGGTGAATACATGAGTATTTCAATCGAGAAAATGCTAAGTAAAATGGAAGCTGAGATTAGTGAGGCGAAGGGGTTAAATGAATCGGCAGTAAGAGAAAGAGTCCATGCTATTAAAACGTTGTGTGAAGTGATTCTTGATCAACAATCAACGGGAGCAGTCCGGGCGGCGCAAACGCAGCAACAACCGATGGTAACTACCCAGACGAATATCCCCAGTCCTCAACAGGTAAGCCTGAATGAAAAACCAATGAAAATGGGTGATGAGGCAAACGGTGAGTCAATTTTTGACTTTTAAGGAGTGGCTTTGCTTTACCTGTTATACTAAATATATACTTAAAAGAAAGAGGCTGAAAATAAATGAAGCTTTTCATCATTATTGGGGCGATTTTTGCCTTTCTAGCAGTTGCATTTGGTGCATTTGGTGCCCATGCTTTAGAAGGTAAAGTAGTAGGCAAGTATATGGATAATTGGCAAACGGCTGTACAATATCAAATGTTCCATGCTATTGGAATTTTTATTGTTGCTTTATTATTATCGAAAATGCCAGACTCCTCCTTATTAACTTGGTCGGGCTGGTTAATGGCATTTGGTATCTTATTTTTCTCTGGAAGTTTATATATCTTAGCATTAACGAAAATATCCATATTAGGCGCCATTACACCTATTGGTGGTGTAGCATTCCTTGTAGGTTGGGTACTTATTCTTGTATTTGCTGTAAAACACCTATAATAATGAAGGGCTGAACATTTATGATGTTCAGCCCTTTTTCAAAAGAAAGTATAAAATTGTTCAATGAGTTATCATGTCTAGCTCCAGCGTCATGGAGCTCGAGGTCATAAGTCAAAGCTGTCTATGAGGTAAAGGACAACCTCACAGCCATCTTCGTCTTATGCTTGTCGCTCCAGAGCGAGCCGCTTCCGCTTTTCATCATGTCTAGCTCCAGCGTCATGGAGCTCGAGGTCATAAGCTAATCCGTCAAAAAGGTTAAAGAACAACCTTTCCGCCGGCTCGTCTTATGCTTGTCGCCGAAAGGCGGGCGCCTTCCGCTTTTCTGCTTACCTTGGGTTGTATTGTGTTAATTGTGCTGGATAATAGTATTCAATCTCCTCAGGAAAAACAACATAATCTAAATAAATCATTGGGATTAAGTAGCGCTCACCCGTTTCGGGGTCACTAATAATGACATGATCACGTCCAGCTGCTTCAATGATTCCTTTAAACACTTTGGCATTCCATTGTGAATTATTTTCAAATGTTGTATAAATGGATGCAAGCTTGCCGCGATTTAATCTGAGAATATTTTCAATAAAGGATTGTTCCATTGGCAGTTGACCTGTTGTTTGACCTTGAACGTTTGTTGGCATCCCTTGTGTTGGTATGTTTACTTGAGGTGGTTGAGTGTTGTAATTCTGTTGAGGCTGCTGCTGATATTGGTTGCTGTATTGCTGTTGTTGTTGGGGATACCCACCATAATAAGGATAACCTTGTTGAGTCATTGCACTTCCCTCCAAATAAATTAATAAACAGATGGGCAATCTGATTCGGTAGGGATATAGAAACAGTGTGATTTGAACCTACCTGAATTCCATTGGTTATACCATTGTGCTGGACAATCGCCACCTGGTCTAAAAAACCATAAAGCATTACTAGCAGGGTGTTGCCTTTCGCCTTTTAAAACTCTTCTTGCTAAGTTCAATTCATTCGATCGTGCCGCTTGATAAAAATAGCCTTTCTGCGTTGCTTCAAACCCACCAGGATTTTGAAAAACCATTTGCCTAATGGATGTAATGTCTTTAAAATCCAAGCAATTACCAAGGACGCGATTGACGCCGACATTGCCAACCATTAACATACCAAGATTTCCTTCACCTTCTGCTTCTGCACGCAAAAGTCTTGCTAGTAGCTTTACATCTGCTTCTGTGTAGGCTATCACGCCCATACAATCACCTCTTAAAAGTTTTGCCATGTTGCTAGATAGAGGCTTATTCATAAACTCACTATTTATAACTATGTATAAGCCTTTTCTTTTATGACAAAAAAACTCCCGCCAATAAATTGACGGGAACAATATCGATTAATTAACATGTAAAAACTTACTTAAGCCACTTTCTGGTAATAGGTTGCCTACATAGAAGGCACCGAACTCTCCGTAACGAGCACTTACTTCATCAAAACGCATTTCGTATACGAGCTTTTTGAATTGTAGCACATCGTCGGCAAATAAAGTGACGCCCCACTCATAATCGTCAAATCCAACTGAGCCAGTGATGATTTGTTTAACTTTGCCAGCATAAGAGCGCCCGATGAGACCATGGCTGCGCATTAATTCACGACGTTGATCCATTGGGAGCATATACCAGTTATCCTCACCTTGTCTACGCTTATCCATTGGATAGAAACAAACATATTTCGCTTGTGGAAGTGTTGGATATAGTCGACTTCTCACATGAGGATTCTGATAAGGGTCTTCATTAGAATCTCCTGCCATATAGTTACTTAATTCTACGACAGAAACATAAGAGAAAGTCGGAATCGTATATTCTGCTAATTTTGTTTTATTGAATTCGTTTTCTAGCTCATTTAATTCTTCCATTGTTGGGCGTAAAAGCATCATCATAAAGTCTGCTTTTTGACCGACAATTGTATATAGTGCATGGCTACCTTGCTCGGCAGCTTGCGTGGTGTTCCATTTATCAACCAGTGATAGAAATTCGTGAATAGCGGCTTCACGCTCATCGCTAGAAATCATTTTCCATGTAGTCCAATCGATGGCACGGAAGTCATGGAGACAATACCAGCCGTCAAGAGTTTTTGCTGCTTCGTTCATTGTCATCGCTCCTCATATATGTACTATTTACTTCATGTTTACTATACCATAGTTTAGCCAGCAAACCACACGATTAAAACTAGCTAGTGTTGATTAGTTATTTTGCTTAATGGATAGGTTATAAGTATGATATGAATGAAGAGCTTCAGTGCACTGTTTTATTTAAGAGAATTCATTTTTTGGAATTAACCGACATTTGCCTTTTCTATTGCTATTTAACGAGCGGTCTATTGTAATGGAAGAAGAGAAGAAATAATTGCATTTAAATGATTAATTGGAGGGGCTTAATATGAGCAACTTATTTGAAATAATGAAAGCAAAAATAAACGGGAAGAGCTTGAAAATCGTTTTTCCTGAAGGTACAGACGATAGAATTCTTATTGCTGCCAGTCGCTTAGCTGAGGAAGGCATTCTTGTACCTATTTTACTTGGAGATGAAGAGGGAATTACTAATCAGGCCACTAAATTAGGGGTTTCTTTAGAAAATTGTACAATCATTGACCCAAAAAATAGTGAGTATATGGATGAATTGCTTCCTGTATTTGTCGACCGGAGAAAAGGGAAAGTAACAGCGGAAGCAGCAAAGGAAATTCTTTTGGATGAAAACTATTTTGGAACGATGCTTGTTTATGCAAACAAAGCGGACGGCTTGGTAAGTGGAGCGGCACATTCAACAGCAGACACTGTCAGACCGGCATTACAAATTATTAAAACAAAAGCAGGGGTGAAAAGGACCTCTGGTGTATTTATTATGGTTCGTGGGGAAGAACAATATGTTTTTGCTGACTGTGCGATCAATATTTCCCCTGATGCAGAAGGATTAGCAGAAATCGCTGTAGAGAGTGCAAAAACAGCAAAAATGATGGATATTGATCCTCGTGTGGCTATGTTGAGCTTTTCGACAAAAGGATCTGCAAATTCTCCAGAAACTGATAAGGTCATTGAGGCAGTAACTATGGCAAAAGAAAAAAATTCAGAGCTTGTCATTGATGGAGAGCTTCAGTTTGACGCAGCGTTCGTACCTTCTGTCGCAGAGAAAAAAGCGCCGGGTTCACCAATCAATGGACAAGCAAATGTCTTTGTATTCCCAAGCCTCGAAGCAGGAAATATTGGCTATAAGTTAGCGCAAAGATTAGGTGGATTTGAAGCGGTAGGTCCGATTTTACAAGGTTTGAATCAACCGGTTAATGATCTTTCCCGCGGTTGTAATGAGGAAGATGTCTATAAGCTTGCGATTATTACGGCTAGCCAAGCTTTAGTCGAATAGTTCTTAAATGGTAAAGGAGCAGAAGGAATGGAAGAGGCTTTAAATTTATTAGAACAAAAAGAATGGCGTATAATTGATCAGTCGCAATCAGGGCGATTTGTCAGTGCACTTCACTCTTTCGGTATGGATGATACTTTATGCGCTTCGGTTGGGGCGGGACTCTCTCCTGCTACTGCGAGAAGCTGGGTGCATGACCGCACAGTCGTACTTGGTATTCAAGATACAAAACTGCCTTTTATTAACGCAGGGGTTCAATTTTTACAGCAACAAGGTTATGACTGTATTGTGCGGAATTCAGGTGGGCTTGCGGTTGTTCTCGATGAAGGTGTCTTGAATATTACTTTAGTGCTGCAGGAAACGGAAAAAGGTATTGATATTAACCGTGGATATGATGCGATGTGGTTTTTAGTGAAAGAAATGTTCGCCGATTTTCCCGTAGAAATTGAAGCGAAAGAGATCACCAAGTCCTACTGTCCGGGGAGTTATGATCTAAGCATTGGCGACCAGAAATTTGCAGGCATTTCACAACGCAGATTGAGAAAGGGTGTCGCTGTGCAAATCTACCTTTGTGTAAATGGCAGCGGCAGTGAACGAGCGCAGATCATTCAAGAATTTTACCGTATTAGTAAAGAGGATGAGAAGACTAAGTTTACTTATCCTGACATTGATCCAACAGTGATGGCTTCGCTAGCTGAACTACTCCAAACGGAATTCACCATAGAAGATGTGATGCTCCGCTTCCTACAAACATTAAAGAAACATAGTGGCACGCTTCATTCAGGTCAGTTAACCGTCACTGAAGCACCAATGTTTGAAAACTATTTCGACCGTGTAGTCGATAGAAACGAAAAAATCATGAACAAGAAATAATATGGGTCCAGGCAACTCCCGAATAATTTGCAGATTTTAGAATGAAAACAGGTGCTCTTTTGCTCGTTTTACCACTGGTGGAGGGCCTATCAAATGTACGAATAAATCTTAATCTAGTAAGTCACGCTAAATAGAAAATAACTGAGTAAGCTGGTTCAGCCTTTTACTCAGTTATTTTTGTATGTGTTTGTGGTAAACCACAGTCTAATCATTTATTCTGCTAGTTTTTCTAAATTGCCATTACGATCCATTTTGAATTTAGTGGCGGTTCTTTCCTCATCATCTAAAATCGCTAATTTTCGAGCACGGTTCATAATATTCATTAATGTCTCGTAATCTTCTTGGATAGTGACACTATTCTGCTCTAGCTTGCTTACTCTTGCCGCTAATTCTTGGTTTCTAGCCTTTAAAGAAGCATTCTCGCGCTTAAGTCTTTCATTCTCATTTTTTAAGATATCCAGTTTAATACTTGAGTGACTTAATGATTCAAGGTATTGAATGACACTTGCCATCGTCATATTAGATGATGAAGTTTCCTCCGTTTTGAATACAGGTGTCTTCACTTCTTCAGTAGGAGCCGCATTAGGTGTTGTGACTTCAGGTTCTTCAAATAGCAAATCATTCATCGGCTCCATCGCTGTTTCTACGTCATCTAATGTAGGAACTGGTGGTGAATATAATAGTTTTTTCTTTCCACCTTGCTCTTTGCCAAGCATTCTTTGTCGTTGCTTTCGTTGTTTTTTTGCTAGTTGAAGGGCTTTTTCATATTGGTGCCGTACAACTGCATTCCAGCGAAACCCGCAAGCTGCTGATGTGCGATTCAACTTATCTCCAACTTCTTCAAATGCATTTAATTGCGTACTACCTTCACGGACATGCCTTAAAACCGTTTCTGCTAATAATAAATCATTTTCCTCTGACCATGCATCTTGACGTACTTTCATGATCTCAACTCCCTAAATTTTTATAATAGTTAAGCTTTAGCAATAGGATTGTCAAGAATACAAGGTTTTATACATTCTATGTTTGAAAGGATAGTAGAAGATGGTTTCTAATAGATACGTATGGTAAATCATGTTAAAAATGTCGAAAAAAATTCTCATTTCGCCAAAAAACAACTAGGACAGGGGTTCGTATGTGCAGGAGAGGTTGGTCTATTACATTCGGGGGGTGAAACAAGAGAAAGAGAAAGATATAATAGGGGAAGTAAAAAAAAACTGATGAAGAGCAATCAAATGTTTAAAGGTAAAAAAAGAAGTTAATATATTGGTTATGTCTATATAAAAAGGGAGGTGTCATGATGTCATATGCGACAGAAAAATTAACTGAAGAAAAGGTATTTAAAGATCCTGTTCACCGTTATATTCACGTGAAAGATCGTCTTATCTGGGATTTGATTGGTACTAAAGAATTCCAACGTCTAAGAAGGATTAAACAATTAGGAACAACCTTTCTTACCTTTCACGGAGCGGAACATAGCCGATTTAATCATTCGCTTGGTGTCTATGAAATTGTTAGGCGAATTGTCGATGATGTCTTCAAAGGACGTCCAGAGTGGAATGATGACGATCGTTTATTAACCCTTTGTGCAGCATTGTTACATGATTTAGGTCATGGGCCGTTCTCGCATTCTTTTGAAAAGGTATTTGGCTTAGATCATGAAAATTTTACAAAGAAAATTATTCTCAGTAACACAGAAGTCAACAATGTGTTAAGAAGAGTAAGTGATGATTTTCCAAAAAAAGTAGAAGAAATAATTGCGAAAACGTCTAAAAACAAATTAGTTATCAGTTTAATCTCTAGTCAAATTGATGCCGACCGGATGGATTACTTACAAAGAGATGCCTATTTTACAGGCGTGAGTTATGGTCATTTTGATATGGAACGTATTTTACGAGTGATGAGGCCAAGGGAAGACCAGGTTGTGATTAAACAAAGTGGCATGCATGCTGTTGAGGATTACATAATGAGTCGATACCAAATGTATTGGCAAGTGTATTTTCACCCTGTAACGAGAAGTGCAGAGGTGATCTTAACAAAAATACTCCATAGGGCAAAGGCTCTATATGAAGAATCTTATCAGTTCAAACAAGCCCCTGCTCATTTTTATTCTTTATTTAAAGGCGAAATAACGGTGGATGATTACATTCATCTGGATGAATCAATTGTTCTATACTATTTCCAAATGTGGCAGTGGGAAGAAGATGAGATTTTAAGTGATTTAGCGCAACGTTTCTTAGACCGTCATCTCTTTAAGTATGTTGAATTTGACCCAGCCAAGGAATATAAGAAACTGTCAGAGCTGTCTATCTTATTTTTAAAAGCGGGAATTGACCCTGAATATTACTTAGTTGTCGATTCTTCCTCTGATTTACCTTATGATTTTTATCGACCGGGTGAAGAAGAGGAGCGTTTACCGATTCATTTATTATCGAAAAATGGAGAGGTAAGGGAATTATCTCGGGAATCATCGATTGTTGATGCTATCTCAGGTAAAAGAAGGACCGATCATAAATTATACTATCCTGCCAATCTCCTTCATGATGAAGGGCCACATAAAGAGATTAAGAAACAAATACGAAAATTACTAGACTTAGAATAAAAAAGTTCGAATGGAACGTAATAAATAATTAGGAGATGAATCAATGTGCTGAAAGACCATGCAAAAATCATTCATGCCATTGCTGCCTCGGATGAAATTGTCGGCCGTAAAAAGCTACAAAAAATGATTTACATTGCAAAAAAAATCAATTACCCTTTTCATGAGAAATTTGCCTTTCACTTTTATGGACCTTATTCAGAAGAACTCACTCTTCGTATTGAAGAGCTATGCAATATGGGATTCTTGAATGAAATTAAAGAAAAAAAAGGTGGATACTATCAATATCGTTATACACTAACCGAATCGGGAACAGAATTTCTAGAATTAAATGAAGTAAGTATGCCTCATTTAAAAGACTGTCTCGTTGATATGAATGGCCAATCAGCAAGATTTCTAGAGCTAGTATCCACTGTCTTATACTTCGAGGAACTGCCTAAAGAAGAAGTAAAGGAAAAGATCTTCACGCTCAAAAGCAAACAACGATATACAGAAGAAGAGATTAACCAAGCTTATCACTATATCGATGCCTTAAATACAAAAGCCGCTATCCTATCATAGGAGCGGTCTTTTTAATATTGAGGTTGTTCATATATATGCTCGTGTGAAAATGATATTGCGTGCCTTAATCGGTAATATGAACTGAGTGCTTCTGTTTTGATGGATTAGAGTTTGTGAGTCACTCAAGTTGAGCAAAGAGAATGAGCGCTTCGTAAATGAAGTTTGTGAGTCACTCAAGTTGAGCAAAGAGAATGAGCGCTTCGCAAATGAAGTTTGCGAGTCACTCAAGGTGAGCAAAGAGAATGAGCGCTTCGCAAATGAAGTTTGTGAGTCACTCAAGTTGAGCAAAGAGAATGAGCGCTTCGCAAAAGAAGTTTGCAAGTCACTCAAGTTGAGCAAAGAGAATGAGCGCTTCGCAAATGAAGTTTGCGAGTCACTCAAGTTGAGCAAAGAGAATGAGCGCTTCGCAAAAGAAGTTTGTGAGTCACTCAAGTTAAGAAAAGAGAATGAGCGCTTCGCAAAAGAAGTTTGTGAGTCACTCAAGGTAAGAAAAGGAACTGAGCGCTTCGCAAAAGAAGTTTGTGAGTCACTCGAGTTGAGCAAAGAGAATGAGCGCTTCGCAAAAGAAGTATGCGATTCACTCAAGTTGAGCAAAGAGAATGAGTGCTTCGCAAAAGAAGTTTGTGAGTCACTCAAGTTGAGCAAAGAGAATGAGCGCTTCGCAAAAGAAGTTTGTGAGTCACTCAAGTTGAGCAAAGAGAATGAGTGCTTCACAAATGAAGTTCGCGAGTCACTCAAGTTGAGAAAAGAGAATGAGTGCTTCACAAATGAAGCTCGCGAGTCCCTCAAGTTGAGAAAAGAGACTGAGCGCTTCGCAAAAGAAGTTCGCGAGTCCCTCAAGTTGAGAAAAGAGAATGAGTGCTTCACAAATGAAGTTCGCGAGTCCCTCAGTAAGAGAAAAGGAACTGAGCGCTTCGCAAAAGAAGTTTGTGAGTCACTCAAGGTAAGAAAAGGAACTGAGCGCTTCGCAAAAGAAGTTTGTGAGTCCCTCAAGTTGAGCAAAGAGAATGAGTGCTTCACAAATAAAGTTCGCGAGTCACTCAAGTTGAGCAAAGAGAATGAGCGCTTCACAAATGAAGCTTGCGAGTCACTCAAGTTGAGCAAAGAGAATGAGCGCTTTGTAAATGAAGTTTGTGAGTCACTCAGGTTGAGCAAAGAGAATGAGTGCTTCACAAATGAAGTTCGCGAGTCACTCAGAAAGGAAAATGGAGATGAGAGCACAACTAAACCGTAAATATACACATATCTCATGCTGTATTTTTACGCTCTTACGATTTATAGTTATACACGCATAAAATTTAATTTGTTCCGGCTTCTCCTCACCCTGGGAAGTATCTTTTCTTGTCTGAAAAGAAAACGTTGTATTTCTCTCAGAATTGGGTAGTTCTCTTAAATCTAATGGGATCCGGAAAGGAACGTTACAAAAAAAGGTGGCAGAGCCAAAGTTTGATTGGATTCGGCCGAAAATGAGTCAAAAAGAGGAAGCGAGAGGGAATTTTGATATGAAGACCCTAGGCAAAATCAATAATAGTGTACAAGAACAATAGAGAATCCTACATTAAGGGATTCACCAAAAAAAATAACCGGCACCAATGAATAACTAACATTGTCAGTGCCGATATATTTTAATCTTGTATTTTATTGGTCGCTCAGACGCTTGCCACCAACAGCATAATGGTTCTTGCTCATTTCTTCGATAAATACAGTGATTTTTTCATTTGGAGCACCTGTTGTTTCGCTCACGGCTACTGTGACTTTTTCTACTAGTGCTTTCTTTTGATCTTCTGTACGTCCTTCAAGCATTTTAACAGTTACGTATGGCATAAGTTCTTCCTCCTAAATGAATTCGCGCTGTTTCTGAACAACGATTATTTTAAGTTTTCCATATTTTCTTCATTTAGACAAGCAAATTTATAGTAGCGCATGATTTCCTTATTGCAGGAATGATGCGTTATACTTTAATATGTATGACAAAGATAAGGTTTACATATGGTTAATGAAAAGGTATAAAACACTCATTCATGAGTTAAAAAAGGGGATTAAAGTGTGGAACAATTCTTAGCCTATCCACTTAGGGATATTCCCTATGTAGCTATCACGTTAATTATTGCCTTCACTCTTCATGAGCTTGCCCATGCGTGGGTCGCCTATAAATTTGGTGATCCCACGGCAAAAAATCAAGGCAGATTGACGTTGAATCCCATTAGTCATTTAGATCCGATTGGGACACTCTTAATTTTTATAGCGGGTTTTGGGTGGGCGAGACCAGTCCCTGTTAACCGCTTCTTTTTTAAAAATCCGAGGCTTGCTGGTGTATGCGTTTCTTTAGCTGGTCCATTGAGTAATTTTGTTTTGGCTACATTTGCTTTAGGTTTATGGTATTGGTTAATTGGAAATGGTTATACAGTGCCGGAGTCGTTGCTCGCGTTTCTCAATATTTTTATTGGTCTAAATATGCTTCTTTTCATATTTAATTTAATCCCTTTGCCGCCTTTAGATGGCTATCGGGTGATTGCAGATTTAGTACCAAATGATTGGCGAGCGAAGATGACGTCAATTGAGAATTATGGAGGTCTTATTTTTCTCATCCTTGTGATTACACCGCTCAGTCAATATACGATTAGCCCTATCCTGAATACATTACTTCCAGCGATTATGGAAAACCTAAGCGCATTCTTTTATACATTATTTGTGAGAGCATAGATGAAGGAGGAGTTTCAAATGGCAGAGAATAAGAAAAAAATGGAGTTTAATATTATTAAAAGTGACCCAACTGAGGGGCATGGTGGATTCGGGGCCGGTGCTTTTAGTTTAGATAATGTTTCGCCGGTTATTATAGATGTCAATGAAAAAGAGGCTTCAATCGAGGTTGGGGCAATGCATGCCCGCAGCCCACAAGAAAAAGGCATTAAGTTTTTAAAAACAAAAGAAGAAGTCCCTAATGGTAAGCCATACTGGTTAATCTGGGTAACGGTAGAACGTGGAGCAGAAGGTACGTATTATGCGGGTGTAACAGCTTGTGAGTTTACAGTTGATCGATCAATTAGAAGAGGGTATAAGTCACTTCCTGAACATGTGAATCGAATGGATAAATCAATTAAAGGTCAAGTGATCGTGGATCATATGGATGTTTCTTCTAAAGAAGTATTAGCTAAATTCCTACAAGATTATGATGCAGGTATGTGGGAGAGATCATCAGAACAACTAAAAACAGATTTGCAAGCATAAGAGACAAATTCAGCCATAATTGTGGCGTATTTGTGACAGTTTATTGAAGGAATTTACAAAGTATTGCTTCAAGTGGATAAAAAAAGTAAACTTAATATTAGTGCAAAGCACTGTATAGAACTAGGACACGAAAAACCTCGACAGCTACTGTCGAGGTTTTTCATTATTTCTACTATTGTCATGTTTGTGTGCGAATTATGAAGTCCATGGTAATATCTTCTTGTACCAAGGCTTTTTTTCCTTAGGGGCTGGCTCTTTCTCTTTTTGTTTTTCCTCTGCTTGGTATTCAGGCAGGTGAAGCGAACAGTATTCAGTTGGTTCGGTTCCCTTAATAAAGTAGGTAAAACGTTTGACAGGGCAATTTTCTGTTGCTAGTTTGCCAGTGAAAGGTTCAACATAAACGCCTACTGTATTTTTTGTTGGTGTGAACTGGCGGATTGGTAGGCCCTGGTGCGCATCTTCCATATAATTCCCCCAAATTTCCTTTGCAAACGCCTTTTCCTTCACAAGGTCGATCGTTTGATTATCATCGTAACCTGTCCATACAGCAGTAACGAGCTGGGGAGAGAACCCAGCCATCCAGCTATCAGTCTCCGTCGAACCAGATTTTGCTGCGTATGGTCTTGTGAGTTGATTGCTAATAGTAGATCCAGTCACACTAGCATATCCATTTAATGTCTGATCAAAAATGCCCGTCATCATCTCTGTTACGACAAAAGCTGTATCCTCATCTAATACTTGCTCATGTGACCCCTTAGCCTCGTAAAGGACATCGCCTTTATAATCCTCAACTCTTGTTATAAAAACAGGGTCAGTACGCTTCCCACCATTAGCTAACATGCTGTATGCATTGGCAAGCTCTGTTACTCTTAATCCGGATGTACCCAGGGCGAGTGAAGGGACTTTGGCCATCTTAGACTGAATACCAAAATCTTTAGCGGTCTTAACGAGTGTTTCTTCACCTAAAAAAAGGTGGGTTTTCACAGCATATATATTATCCGAGAGCGCTAGTGCCTGCGCCATTGTTATATCCCCATCTGCATACTTATTATTATAATTATGAGGTGCATATGTTGATTGTCCATCGTCAAACCGAAAAGTAGTAGGTTTGCTCATTACTGTTGATGCTGGTGTAAATCCTTGTTTAATGGCCGCGTAATATAAAAGGGGCTTCATCGTAGATCCAGGCTGTCTAATCGCTTGTAAAGCTCTATTAAATGAGCTCTCTTCATAATCTGTTCCTCCAACCATGGCTTCTACATGTCCATTTTTAGGATTCATTGATACAAGCCCGACTTGCATTGAAGTATCTTCTGTCATCACTTCTTCAATTGTTTTCTCTGCTATCTCTTGTTTTTGGCGATCTAGTGTTGTGTAAACTCGTAATCCACCAAGTTCAATCATTCTTTCATCAAGGTCTAATTGGGATTTTAGTACGGCTTTGACTGCATCTTGAAAGTAGGGGGCAACAGTGTTCACGTAATATTGATGCTCACCAACGAAAGTAAGCTCTTCATTGAAAGCATTTGCCATTTCCTTTTTCGTAATATATTGATTCCCTACCATAGAAGTTAAGATTAACTTTTGCCTTTGTTTCGCTTTCTCAAATGAGGCAAGAGGTGAATAGGCACTTGGTCCTTTTGGAATACCTGCGAGCATAGCGGATTCGGCTAAAGTTAAATCAGCTGCATCTTTTCCAAAATAAAACTGACTAGCTGCTTGTGCACCGTAAGCCCTGTTACCGTAATAGATTGTATTTAAATAGCCTTCTAGTATTTGCTCTTTTGTGTAACTCATTTCTATTCTTAGGGTATAAAACGCTTCTTTTATTTTCCTTGTCCACGTTTTATCTTGATCGAGAAAGAGGTTTTTAGCGTATTGCTGACTAATAGTACTCGCACCTTGTACCTTTGCCATTGCTTTGAGGTCTGCCAGCAAGGCGCCAGCAATTCTTTTATAATCAAAGCCATGATGTTCATAAAAACTCTGATCCTCAATCGCGATCGTCGCATGAATTAAGTCTGGGGAAATATCAGTAATATCTGCCCAATACCTTTTCTCCCCTGTGTGACTTTCACCAATAATAGACTCGTCACTTGCCATATATAAAGTGGATTGTGGTACGGCAAGTGGTGGTGGACCTAAAATTTTGGCATAAATGAAAATACCGATGAGCAGGCAGACCATTAACGCTAAACCTATTAAGCTACAAATGACGAGTGCTCGCAAATATTTACCTGCATTTCTAAAGCGCTGATTTGTCATGATTTCCACATATACCACCCCCATTTTAATGTGCTTCGTTTACATATAGTATTGAAAACTATAGGGTATTTTAAACATGCATATTTGTGATTACACGAATATCTAAAGTCTGCATGAAAACCCCCCGATTGGGTCAAACATGAATAGTAGAGAGAGCCAGGTCAGCAAACATCTACATCGGTTCAATCATATAGCTGAAACGCCAAAGACTGTTCCGATTTCACAATGAATGAGTGCGAAGATTCTATTAGCCCATTCCTCTTTTTAGCGGGTATCTGCTTTTTAACAAAATTTTCACTTGCAATTTTGCTAGAATCCTCTATACTTTTCTCATGTTTGTCATTTTGCTTTTCGGGAACGATAAGGTTAAATGAGGCACTTTTTTAATAGAAAGGATTGAAGAATAATGAGCATTTGGTTTACTGAAAAACAAACAGAGAACTTCGGTATCACGATGAAGGTGAATCGAACTTTACATACGGAACAGACAGATTTTCAAAAGCTAGACATGGTAGAAACAGAAGAGTGGGGCAATATGCTTCTTCTTGATGATATGGTCATGACTTCTGTGAAGGATGAGTTTGTTTATCATGAAATGGTCGCTCATGTGCCTTTATTTACTCACCCAAACCCTGAGAATATCCTCGTTGTCGGTGGTGGAGACGGAGGCGTTATTCGTGAAGTGTTAAAGCACCCTAGCGTGAAAAAGGCGACACTTGTAGATATTGATGGGAAGGTTATTGAATTCTCGAAAAAATACTTGCCAGAAATTGCAGGAAAGCTTGAAGACCCGCGTGTAGAAGTAAAAGTGGGCGACGGCTTCATGCATATTGCTGAAAGTGAAAACGAATATGACGTTATTATGGTCGATTCAACAGAACCAGTGGGTCCGGCAGTTAACTTATTTACTAAAGGTTTCTATGCAGGTATTGCTAAAGCATTGAAGGAAGATGGTTTATTCGTAGCGCAGTCAGATAATCCGTGGTTTAAAGCAGACTTAATCCGCAATGTTCAAAAGGATGTAAAAGAAATTTTCCCAATTACACGTCTGTATGTGGCGAATATCCCTACTTATCCTAGTGGATTATGGGCATTCACTATCGGTTCGAAAAAGCACGATCCACTAAAAGTAGAAGAAGAGCGTTTCCACGAAATTGAGACGAAATATTATACAAAAGAACTACATCAGGCTGCATTTGTACTACCGAAATTTGTTAAAGATTTAGTGGAATAAGGAGGGCTCACTATGCGTTTTGATGAAGCTTATTCAGGAAATGTGTTTATTAAAAGTCATCCGCATTATGAAGACAGCAGTGCTGTAATTTATGGGATGCCAATGGACTGGACAGTTAGTTATCGTCCGGGTTCAAGATTCGGCCCAACCAGAATAAGAGAAGTGTCCATCGGCCTTGAAGAGTATAGTCCTTATTTAGATCGAGATCTAGAAGAAGTGAAATTTTTCGATGCAGGAGATATTCCATTACCATTTGGAAACCCGCAAAAAAGTATCGATATGATAGAGGAATACATTGACGGACTACTTGCAGATAATAAATTCCCTATTGGTATGGGTGGGGAGCATTTAGTTAGCTGGCCAGTCATAAAGGCGATGTATAAGAAATACCCTGACTTAGCGATTATCCATATGGATGCACATACAGATTTACGAGACGATTACGAAGGCGAACCACTTTCTCATAGCACACCAATCAAGAAAGCGGCTAATCTCATTGGTCCAACAAACGTCTATTCATTTGGGATTCGTTCTGGGATGAAAGAAGAGTTTCAATGGGCTAAAGAAGTAGGGATGCATATTTCTAAATTTGAAGTATTAGCACCTTTGAAGGAAGTTTTGCCACAATTAGCTGGTCGTCCTGTCTATGTGACAATTGACATCGATGTCCTTGATCCTGCACATGCGCCGGGTACAGGTACTGTTGATGCTGGAGGCATTACTTCTAAGGAGCTTTTAGCCTCTATTCATGAAATTGCTCGTGCCAATGTGAATGTGGTTGGCTGTGACCTAGTTGAAGTGGCACCCATTTATGACCCTTCAGAACAAACTGCGAATACAGCTAGTAAGCTTATTCGTGAAATGATTTTAGGTTGGGTGAAATAAATTGATGATGCGAACAAATTCTATTATAGGAGAATTTGTTCGTTTTTTATTTGGTTTTGTGTGATATCTGGTGTTTAGTTCAAAAATACTAACTACGTGAAAAGCTTTATCATACGCTTTTCATCAGAAAAGTTCTGTGGATGCCCGTGGTATACTAGTGGTCAAAGTTGTTGTTGTATAATTATTCATGACTGGAAGATAACATTAATTTGTTTTATACTAATAAGGTTATAGAAATTTCGTTTGAAACGGTATAAAAGGATGTGGAGGGATTGTCGAAAGTTTTAGATGATCAAATTCCTGTAAAAATAAATGTGAAAACGACCATCCATGATGGGAATAGTAAGGATACTTTTGAATTAACGGCGGCTGGTCGATACTATAAAAAAGGAAATGCCAGATATCTTCAATATGAAGAAGAGATGGATGTAGGCATGGTGAAAACCATTGTAAAAATGACTGAGGATGACGGTTTAATCTTACGAAGTGGTTCGATAAAAATGCGCTTGCCATTTAAAATGCATCAGTCTTTAAGAGGTAATTATACGACCCCATATGGTGTATTTAATTTAAAAACTTTAACGAAGAGAATGGTGCATGAGTTTAAAGAAGAGACAAACATTGGCTCTATTGATTTGATGTATGATTTAAACATGCAAGGATCTAAAGCAGGAACCTATCATCTAACCATTGCATTTGAGGAGGAAAACTGAGTGAATATCGTTGAACAGGTGCAACAAAATCTGAAACAAGAAATTAAACAAGCGGTCATAAAAGCTGGCTTAGCTGAAGAGGGACAAATTCCTGATGTTATTCTAGAAATACCAAAAGACAAAACGCATGGTGATTATTCTACAAATATGGCGATGCAACTTGCAAGAGTGGCAAAAAAAGCGCCAAAAATGATTGCTGAAGATATCATTACTCACTTTGATCAATCAAAAGCTTCGATTGAAAAGATGGAAATCGCTGGGCCAGGATTTCTGAATTTTTACATGGATAATCGTTATTTAACGAACTTAATTCCTACCGTGTTAGAAGCAGATGAAGCCTACGGTCAAACAAATGTAGGTAATGGCACAAAAGTTCAAGTAGAGTTCGTATCTGCTAATCCAACAGGTGATTTACACCTAGGCCATGCGCGCGGGGCAGCTGTTGGTGATTCATTATCCAACATTCTAGCGAAGGCAGGCTATGATGTTACGCGTGAATACTATATTAACGATGCCGGCAACCAAATTAATAATCTCGCTTATTCTGTAGAAGCCCGTTATTTCCAAGCATTAGGTATGGAAAAGGAGATGCCGCAAGACGGTTATCATGGGGAAGATATTATTAATATCGGTAAAACACTTGCTAAAGAACATGGTAATGAGTATGTCGATTACGATGCCCAAGAGCGTTTTGACACTTTCCGTGAGTATGGTTTGAAATATGAAATGGAAAAATTAAAAAATGACTTGGAAGATTTCCGTGTTCCTTATGATGTATGGTATTCAGAGACTTCACTTTATCATAATGGAAAAATCGACCGTGCATTGGAAGCATTAAAAGAAAATGGTCATATATACGAAGAAGATGGTGCGACATGGTTCCGCTCTACTACTTTTGGTGATGATAAAGATCGTGTTTTGATTAAAAATGACGGCTCCTATACGTATTTAACGCCAGATATTGCTTATCATAAAGATAAATTAGAGCGTGGCTTTGAGAAAATTATTAACGTTTGGGGTGCAGACCATCATGGTTATATACCGCGTATGAAAGCTGCCATTCAAGCACTTGGCTATAGTAAAGAAGCCCTTGAAGTTGAAATTATTCAGCTCGTTCATTTATATAAAAATGGCGAGAAAATGAAAATGAGTAAACGTACAGGTAAAGCAGTAACCATGCGTGATCTTGTAGAGGAAGTCGGTTTAGATGCGACTCGTTATTTCTTCGCGATGAGAAGTGCGGACACTCATTTAGATTTTGATTTAGATTTAGCTGTATCACAGTCTAACGAGAACCCAGTATATTATGCACAATACGCACATGCGCGTATTTCAAGCATCTTAAGACAAGGTGAAGAACAAGGGTTAGTTCTTGACGCCCAAGCTGACTTATCATTAATCGGAGCAGAAAAAGAACTAGATGTATTGAAGAAAATTGGCGAATTTCCACAAGCAGTAGGTGAAGCTGCTGAAAAGCGCATGCCTCATCGAATTACCAATTATATCTTTGACTTAGCATCTACTTTCCATAGCTTCTATAATGCCGAAAAAGTTTTAGATAGCGAACAGCCTGAAAAGTCAAAAGCAAGACTAGCACTAATTAAAGCGGTACAAACAACATTGAAAAATGCATTAGCGTTAATCGGTGTGTCAGCTCCTGAAAAAATGTAAGAGACGTACAGCAAGCGCCCCACTCGTGTAGTGGGCGCTTTTTTTCTTGAAATAGAATTAAATTCACAAAGAGTAGTAATGGAGAAGAATTGCGCGTAATCCATGTTTACGCGTAAAAGACGAAGGGAGAAGGAGAAGAATTGCGTGAAAGTCGTGTTTGCCCGCAAAAGGCAAAGGGAGAAGGAGAAGAATTGCGCGTAATTCATGTTTACGCGCAAAAGACGAAGGGAGAAGGAGAAGAATTGCGCGTAATTCATGTTTACGCGCAAAAGACGAAGGGAGAAGGAGAAGAATTGCGTGAAAGTCGTGTTTGCGCGCAAAAGACGAAGGGAGAAGAAGAAGAATTGCGCGTAATCCATGTTTACGCGCAAAAGACGAAGGGAGAAGAAGAAGAATTGCACGTAAGTCGTGTTTGCGCGCAAAAGGTAAAGGGAGAAGGAGAAGAATTGCGCGAAAGTCATGTTTACGCGCAAAAGACGAAGGGAGAAGGAGGAGAATTGCGCGAAAGTCATGTTTACGCGCAAAAGACGAAGGGAGAAGGAGGAGAATTGCGTGAAAGTCGTGTTTGCGCGCAAAAGACGAAGGGAGAAGGAGAAGAATTGCGTGTAAGTTATGTCTCCGCAGTAAAAGACAGAAGAAAGGGGATTGGTGTTATTAAGTTTTACATGGCACTTCTAACATTACACATAGAAAGAACCTAAAGCAGATAAAAAGATCATTAGTCTACTTTAGGTTCTATTTATTTTTATAGGTATGAATCAGAGCATATATTGTCTTATCCACTACTTCCATTCAACCGTTCCGCCACCAACACGCTTGACTCCGCGAATGCTAGCGACATCTTCAACAAGTTGTAAACATGCTAAGTTCTTTGCTTTCGCTTCAATCATTAAATCCACATCTTGACCTACTTCGCGAATGGCCGTTAGCAGGGGTTGTACAAACTGGAAATCCACATAATCAGCATGCGACCGATAGGCTTTATCTGATTTAGGTGAAGACACATGGATTTTAGGTCGCAAACCCTTATGGCTCCATGTTTGAAATACGCGTGGTAATAATTCTCTTAAAGGAATGTCCACGAGATTAGCCATATGGTGATGATAATCAAAAATCATTGGCACCTTTTCCTCTTCACATACAGCAAGTGTTTCCTCGGCATTATAGGTTTTATCATCGTTTTCTAACGTCATTCTCGCTTTAATATGTGAGGGTAAAGTTTTAAGATTTTCCTCGAAACGTTTTAAGGATGTCATCTTATCACCATAAGCACCGCCTATATGTATATTGATAATAGCGGTCTGGCTTAAACCCATTGCTTCGAGCATGTCAAAATGATATTGCATGTCGATTACGGCATTTTCGGTTACTTCCTGTCTAGGAGAAGTAAATAAAGTAAACTGATTAGGGTGGAAGCTTACACGTAAATGATGGTCTTTAATCAATTTACCCAATTCATACCATTCATTCTTAAAGGGCGATTGGAAATCCCATTTCACATCGGGGTGAGTAGCAAGTGGCACTATCGAACTTGATAATCGGTATAATGGGATTTCATGAGCAATATTATAATGAAGCATTCGCTTTGTGTGAGCAAGATTAAGTGCAGTAATTTCCCTCAGTTTATCTAATCTTTCATGAGCATTTAATTGTTGATAGCGAGCGTAAGTAAGTGTTTTTGCAGGGGAGGCATCCCATAATGTAATCGCATGAGATACATACCCGAAACGTATTGAAATCAATAGTTATCGGCTCCTTATAAAAAGAGATCTACACATCGTGCTAATAATTCTTTCCCTTGTCTCTTCAGGTTGAAACCAGAAATATCTTGATATTGCAGTTTTTCTGCATTCGCTAAATCCTTATGAAATACTTCGCTTAGTTCTTTATGAAAATGAAGATCCTCACTATAACAATTTATTTCATCATTAAGAAAGAAGCTTCTTTTATCAAAATTAGCTGTTCCGACGACAGCAACTTCATCGACGATCATTGCTTTTGCATGATAGAAACCTTTTTTATACTCATACACTTCTGCTCCTGCCTTCAGTAATGGACGTAAGTAACGATGGGAAGCTTCTTTGACAAGAAAGTGGTCACTCGTATAGGGAATCATAATCGTTACTTTTACCCCTCTTGTTAATGCGGACAATAGATGCTGCATTACTTCTACATCGGGAATAAAATAGGGTGTACCAATTTCAATGAATTGTTCAGCATTTTCAATCAGTGCGATATATTCCTCTTTCAAGAATGCACCATCATTCACTTTAAACTGATGTTCTACACTGCCTTTTGTTATATCTTTTGGAAAATACTTTTCAGTTTTACTTATTAGTTGGTTGCTAGCATCTGCCCAATCTTGTAGGAAAACACTTTGTAAAGTATGTGCACCTTCTCCATTTACTTTTAAATGGTAGTCTCGCCATGGTGTAAGTTTACGGTCAAGGTTGATATACTCAGGGCCTACGTTAAATCCACCTAAATATCCTACTTTTCCATCAATTACAGAAATTTTCCTATGATTTCTTGCTTGTACGTTGTAGAATAGAAAGGGAAACGTAGGTGTATGGGCAAAGGCTAATTGAATACCATGAGAACGTAGCTCTTTTTTGAGTTTAAAATTCAGAATAATCGGTAAACTACCAGCCCAATCTAATAGCAGACGTACCTCTACACCTTCATTTGCTTTTTGTTTTAAGATAGTTAAAAATTCCTGTCCTATTCCTTCGTCTTTAACAATATAAAAGAGAATATGGATATGGTGTTTTGCTTTTTTTAATTCCGTAAAATAATCATCAAATAATGAAGGTCCGTCCGCAAAAAGGACAAAGTTAGCGAAAGCGGGGGAGGGGTTCATTCGGCTGACTGTTTTTAAATGTTTTTTACGACCAAGGGCATAATCGACCCATAGAAGAAAAATAAATACGATAGCAATCAGCAAGATGACCGCAACAGAAAGAAGGATTGTCAAGTTGATCATCTCCCAAAACAGTATGTTTAAATAGTATCTCCATAGAGACCTATTCTATTATCGCTTTTATTGCCTGAAGAAAAAAGGATAAAATAAATAAAAAGTAGTTGACTGAATGCTCATTCTTTATATAATGGAACTAAGATTTAAATTCAGAAAATTTTAATACGATAAAATTTTCTTTTTACATTGAATAATCTTCTTATACACATGGATTAGTCGAGAAAGGAGTAGAACACACGTGAATGGATTATTATGGGTTAACCTTATTGCGACCGTTCTTGTAATCGCTTACGCACTTAGTTTGTTTGCTTATTTGCTCAAGACCAGATATGAGTACATTAAGCTTGGAAAGAAAACGGCATTTGACAATAATGTTAAAGAGCGTATGAACAAAATTTGGGTCAATGTATTTGGGCAAAAGAAGCTTTTAAAGGATAAAAAAAGTGGCGCTATCCACGTCATGTTCTTCTATGGCTTTATTTTAGTCCAGTTTGGTGCAATCGATTTTATTATCAAAGGAATTTCGCCTGGATCACATCTTCCATTAGGTCCGTTGTATCCAGGATTCACTTTTTTCCAAGAAATCGTCACTTTAATGATTTTGGTTGCCGTCATCTGGGCATTTCACAGAAGATATGTTGAAAAGCTTGTTCGTCTAAAAAGAGGTTTTAAATCAGGGATTGTTTTAATTTTTATTGGCGGCTTGATGTTATCTGTTTTATTAGGAAATGGCATGTCGATGATTTGGCACGGACATGATCCTGTATGGACGGAACCGGTCGCTTCGCTTTTCGCCATCGCCTTATCATGGATTGGTGAAACAGCTTCTATTGTAGTCTTTTATGTTTCTTGGTGGATTCACTTATTATTCCTACTCGCTTTCCTAGTCTATATTCCGCAATCGAAGCATGCTCATTTGATTGCAGGACCAGTAAATGTATATTTCAATAGATTAGATAACCCAGGAAAGTTAAAACCAATCGATTTCGAAGATGAATCACAAGAGACATTTGGTGTTGGACATATTGAGGAGTTTTCGCAATTACAAATGATCGACTTTTATGCTTGTGTTGAGTGTGGTCGTTGTACAAATATGTGTCCGGCGACTGGAACAGGTAAAATGCTTTCTCCGATGGATCTTATCATTAAGTTGCGTGACCATTTAACATTCCACGGGGCAGCGGTGACTAGAAAACAACCATGGGTACCGACATTTGCCTTTTCGAATACGAAGGGAAATCAAATTGCTTTAGCAGCTGGGGCAGAGGGTGCTGAAGAGGCGGCAGCGGGCCTCGCTTATAGTCCGAGTTTGATTGGGGAAGTCATTACAGAAGAAGAAATATGGGCATGTACAACTTGCCGTAATTGTGAAGACCAATGCCCAGTTATGAACGAACATGTAGATAAAATTATTGACCTACGCCGATATCTTGTTTTAACAGAAGGTAAAATGGATGCCGATGCACAACGTGCGATGACGAATATCGAACGTCAAGGAAATCCTTGGGGACTAAACAGGAAAGAGCGAGAAGATTGGAGAAGTCTTCGTGAAGATGTACATGTTCCTACAGTGAAAGAAATGAAGAAAGCAGATGAATCTTATGAGTATCTGTTCTGGGTAGGAGCAATGGGTTCTTATGATAACCGTAGCCAAAAGATTGCCCTTTCCTTTGCTCGTCTTTTGAATGAGGCAGGAGTTAAATTTGCTATCCTTGGCAATAAAGAAAAGAACTCAGGTGATACACCAAGACGTCTAGGGAATGAGTTCTTATTCCAAGAGTTAGCAACAAAGAATATCGAAGAGTTTGAGAAAAATGAAGTGAAGAAAATCGTAACAATCGATCCACATGCTTATAATATCTTTAAAAATGAATATCCAGACTTTGGGCTTAAAGCCGAGGTATACCACCATACGGAAGTATTAGCGAAATTGGTGAAGGACGGTGTGTTAAAACCACAATATGCCGTTGAAGAAACGATTACCTTCCATGATTCTTGTTATCTAGGGCGCTATAACGAAGTATATGATCCACCTCGTGAAATTTTAAAATCGATTTCAGGTGTGAAACTAATTGAAATGGAGAGAAATCGCGAAAAAGGAATGTGCTGCGGTGCTGGTGGTGGATTAATGTGGATGGAAGAAGAAACAGGTAATCGTGTCAATGTTTCACGTACAGAACAAGCATTAGCGGTCAATCCAACGGTTATTAGTTCAGGGTGTCCATATTGCTTAACGATGTTATCAGATGGAACAAAAGCAAAAGAAGTAGAAGAAAATGTACAAACATATGATGTAGCTGAGCTTTTAGAAAAAGCTGTTATCGGTGAACAAACACTCGCTTCATAGAAATAAGGAGAGAGGAATTGAAACGTATAAAAATTCAGTAAAAATAAATTTTATGAATTTTTAGGATATTGTTTTAATTCTTCTCTTTTTTCGTGTAAAATAAAGTAAATAAAGCGCTTTCATGATATTTGTAGAAATTTTACTTTTTTCTATGGACATCCTTTGAGCGAGCGTTCAGTCAATAGCCTCTTAGTTAAAAGAAAATTTAGTGAATAAGAGATAAATAGGAATGGAGTGAAAGTTTTGAGTAAAACAGTCATTGTTGCAGGTGCGAGAACACCTTTTGGTAAGTTTGCTGGTGGGTTAAGCTCTTTCACCGCTTCAGATTTAGGTGGAATCGTTGTTAAAGAAGCTCTAAAACGAGCGAATGTTGCTGGGCAAGATGTAGGCGAAGTAATTTTAGGCTCAGTCTTACAAGGAGGACAAGGACAGCTCCCGTCAAGGCAAGCAGCGCGAAAAGCTGACTTACCTTGGGAAGTGAAAACGGAAACAATCAATAAGGTATGTGCTTCAGGAATGAGGAGTGTGACCTTAGCAGATCAAATTTTAAGACTAGGTGAAGAAGAGATCATTGTTGCCGGTGGAATGGAATCGATGAGTAATGCTCCTTATCTTCTGCCAAAGGCTAGATGGGGATTAAGAATGGGCGATGGCAAAGTGCAGGATTTAATGACATATGATGGTTTAACTTGCAGCTTTTCTGGTGTGCATATGGGCACTTATGGGAATGAAACAGCAGAAGCATTCAACATTAGTAGAGAAGAACAAGATAGATGGGCATTGAGAAGTCATCAGCGAGCAGCAGAAGCAATTAAATCAGGTAAATTAGCTGAAGAAATTGTGCCAGTTGAAGTACCGCAAAGAAAAGGTGAGAGCATCGTCGTTTCAGAAGATGAAGCGCCTAGGAAAGATACATCCTTAGAAAAGTTAGCTAAACTAGGTTCCGCGTTTGGTCCAGGTGGAAGTATTACTGCAGGGAATGCTCCTGGTGTAAATGACGGTGCGGCTGCCCTTGTACTGATGAGTGCAGAAAAGGCAGAGCGTGAAGGAAAAGAGATAGGGGCAGTAATTCTCGGTCATACAGCAATTGCGGTAGAAGCAAAGGACTTTCCGCAAACACCTGGCTTAGTCATTAATGAGTTATTAAAAAAGACAGGTAAAAGCTTAGATGATATTGATTTATTTGAAATAAACGAAGCCTTTGCAGCAGTTGCCTTAACAAGTGGAAGAATTGCTAAATTAGATGAAGAGAAGGTAAATGTGAATGGCGGTGCGGTTGCCCTCGGTCACCCGATTGGTGCAAGTGGTGCAAGGATTATTTTAACACTCATGCATGAATTAAAGCGTAGAGGTGGCGGTATTGGCATTGCTGCTATTTGTTCAGGTGGAGGTCAGGGTGACGCAGTAATGATAGAAGTGGCCAAACAATAAATTCCTGGAGGGGATAAATAAATGAGTATCAATACAGTAATGGTTATCGGTGCAGGACAAATGGGTTCAGGGATCGCGCAAGTTTGTGCGCAAGCGGGATTTAGTGTTTATTTAAATGATTTAAAGCAGGAGTTTTTAGACCGTGGATTAAGTGTGATTAAAAAGAATTTAACTAGACAAGTAGATAAGGGCAGAATGCAAGCAGAAGAAATGGAAAAAGTTCTTGCTAATCTGATTCCCTCTACTTCATTAGAAGATGCAAAACAGGTTGATTTAGTGATAGAAGCAGCTGTTGAAAATATGGAAGTGAAGACAAAGATATTTAACCAACTAGATGAAATTACGCCAGCACATACGATATTAGCATCAAATACATCTTCTTTACCGATTACGGAAATTGCCGCAGCGACTAAACGTCCCGAAAAAGTGATTGGTATGCATTTTATGAACCCTGTACCAGTCATGAAATTAGTCGAAATTATACGTGGTTTAGCAACAACAGATGAAGTGTATCAAGCAATTGAGGACATGACGAAACAATTAAACAAGGTGCCAGTAGAAGTGGAGGACTTTCCAGGTTTTGTGTCTAACCGCATTCTCATGCCGATGATTAATGAGGCTGTCTATACATTATATGAGGGAGTTGCAACGAAAGAAGCAATCGATGACGTTATGAAACTGGGTATGAACCATCCGATGGGACCGTTGACTTTAGCAGATTTCATCGGTTTAGATACGTGTCTCTATATTATGGAAATTTTACACGAAGGCTTCGGTGATGATAAGTATCGTCCATGTCCTTTATTAAGAAAGTATGTAAAGGCTGGATGGCTAGGTAAGAAAACTGGTAAAGGTTTTTACGAATACGCTTAATGATTAAGTAAGTTAAATAATTAGTCGAAGTGGATAAAAATCTTTTTTGAACCTTGCTAAGACACATACAATTGACGACATCGGGGGTTAAGTATATGCATTTAAAGTTTACTGAAGAGCAAGAGATGATGAGAAAAATGGTGAGGGATTTTGCTCAAGCCGAGATAGCTCCATATGTGGATAGGATGGAAGCTGGCGAGTTTCCAAGGGAAGTCTTGAGGAAAATGGGAGAGCTTGGATTAATGGGGATTCCCATTCCAGAAAAATACGGTGGCTCTGAAATGGATTTTATGTCCTATATCATTGCTATTAATGAAATCTCTAAAGTAAGTGCAACAATTGGTGTGATTTTATCTGTCCATACATCTGTAGGTACGAA
The DNA here is from genome assembly GCF_038595015.1 of Cytobacillus sp. FSL W7-1323. Classification (NCBI taxonomy): domain Bacteria; kingdom Bacillati; phylum Bacillota; class Bacilli; order Caryophanales; family Bacillaceae; genus Cytobacillus; species Cytobacillus sp. FSL W7-1323. The sequence continues at coordinate 4,306,684 of NZ_CP151998.1, read as the reverse complement.
TCCAATTGTTTATTTTGGTACAGAAACACAAAAACAAAAGTATGTTCCCAAGTTAGCTAGTGGAGAATATTTGGGTGCGTTTTGCTTGACTGAACCAAGTGCAGGTTCTGATGCAGGAAGCTTAAAGTCAAAAGCGGTAAAAAAAGGAGATCAATATATTATCAATGGCTCCAAAGTATTTATTACAAACGGTGGAGAAGCGGATGTCTATATTGTCTTTGCTTCCACAAACACAGCATTAGGAACAAAAGGAATATCGGCTTTTATTGTTGACAAGGATACCCCTGGACTAGTCATCGGAAAAGATGAACATAAAATGGGACTTCATGGTTCAAGAACTTTACAGCTTAGCTTTGAAGATATGGAGGTACCTTCGGAAAACCTTTTAGGTGAAGAAGGTGAAGGCTTTAAGATTGCCATGTCTAATTTAGATGTGGGGAGGATTGGCATTGCTGCCCAAGCCCTGGGGATTTCTGAAGCTGCCCTTGAGGCATCCACTCGTTATGCTAAAGAAAGAGTCCAATTTGGTAAGCCGATTGCAGCCCAGCAAGGTATTGGCTTTAAGTTAGCGGATATGGCAACGGCAGTTGAAGGAGCAAGACTACTAATCTATCGTGCTGCTCATATGAGACAAAACGGTCAAAAATGTGGGAAAGAAGCATCAATGTCTAAATTATTCGCTTCTAAAACAGCTGTTGAAGTCACAACGGATGCGATTCAAGTATTTGGTGGCTATGGCTATACAGAAGATTATCCAGTAGAAAGATATTTCCGTGATGCAAAAATAACGGAAATATACGAAGGTACAAGTGAAATTCAAAAGCTAGTAATCAGTAAACAACTTTAACAATTTATCTTGGAGGAGTAATCATGAATTTTCAATTAAGTGAAGAACATGAAATGATTAGAAAAATGGTAAGAGATTTTGCTGAAAACGAAGTGGCGCCGACCGCTGCTAGTCGTGATGAAGAGGAACGCTTTGATCGCAATATATTTAATAAAATGGCTGAACTAGGTTTAACAGGTATTCCTTGGCCAGAGGAATACGGTGGTATTGGGAGTGATTATTTAGCATACTGTATAGCGGTGGAAGAACTGTCACGTGTATGTGCATCTACCGGTGTAACTTTATCTGCACATACATCCCTAGCCGGATGGCCAATTTATAAATTTGGTTCAGAGGAACAAAAACAAAAATATTTAAAGCCGATGGCACAAGGTGAAAAAATAGGTGCTTATGGTCTAACGGAACCAGGTAGCGGATCTGATGCTGGCGGTATGAAAACAACGGCGAGATTAGAGGGCAGTCATTACATTCTTAATGGCTCAAAAATTTTCATCACAAATGGTGGTGAAGCAGAAATCTATGTTGTATTTGCTTTAACTGATCCTTCAAATAAACATAAAGGAACAACGGCCTTTATAGTCGAGTCTAATTATGAAGGATTCTCTGTCGGTAAAAAAGAGAAAAAGTTAGGTATTCGTTCTTCTCCTACAACTGAAATCATTTTCGAAGAGTGTAAAGTACCAGTTGAAAATGTGCTCGGCGAAGTCGGTGAGGGCTTTAAGATTGCGATGATGACGTTAGATGGTGGTCGTAATGGTATTGCTGCACAAGCTGTCGGAATTGCTCAAGGTGCGTTAGATGCGGCAACTGCTTATGCAAAAGAGCGTGTTCAATTTGGAAAACCGATTGCGGCCCAGCAAGGAATTGGTTTTAAATTAGCAGATATGGCAACAAGTGTAGAAGCAGCTAGACTATTGACCTATCAAGCAGCTTGGTTGGAATCTGCCGGACTGCCTTATGGAAAAGAATCAGCTATGTCTAAACTTTTTGCTGGCGATGCGGCGATGAAGGTGACAACGGATGCTGTGCAAGTATTTGGTGGCTATGGTTATACAAAGGATTATCCTGTCGAGCGTTACATGAGAGACGCAAAGATTACACAAATTTATGAGGGTACTCAAGAAATTCAAAGATTAGTCATTTCAAGAATGGTTACGAAATAACAAATAAAGAAATGGGGCGCCGATTATGTTTAGGTACGCAATTAGATCGTTGCCCCGCATTAAATGATTCTTCTCATAGATCCATTAAGTAAAGAGAGGTTTATACAGTCATCAACATGGATGGAGGGTATAAAAGGACGGTAGATAATCATGTCAAAGAGAGAAGTACAGGCCTCTGTCAAAGATGAAAAGCTTGTAAAAAAAAGAAGAGATCAAATGATCAAAGGCGCGGTGAACCTATTCATCGAAAAGGGGTTCCACCGAACGACGACAAGAGAGATTGCGAAAGCTTCTGGATTTAGTATTGGTACATTATATGAATATATCGGAACAAAAGAAGACGTACTATATCTTGTCTGTGACAGTATTTATGATAAGGTTCGAGAGCATCTACAAAAGGGGCTAGACACAAAAAAGGGAACGATTGATAGCCTGAGACAAGGGATAGCAGATTATTTCCGAGTCGTTGATGGTATGCAGGATGAAGTGCTAGTGATGTATCAGGAAGTAAAGTCTTTATCGAAAGACGCGTTACCTTATGTTTTAGAAAAAGAAATTGAAATGGTGGCAATGTTTGAGAAAGTAATCGTTCTTTGCATAGAAAATGGAGAGCTTTCATTACCTGAGACAAAGGTCAAAATGATCGCTCATAATATTTTTGTCCAAGGACAAATGTGGGCGTTTAGGCGTTGGTCATTACAAAGAATGTTTACGATTGAGGAATATATTGAACTACAAACAGATTTACTTTTTCAAGCAATTCATGCAGAGAAACGATAATAGATTAACTGTAAAAATAACTGAAAATAAAATATTTTCACAACTAAGATTACCTTCACCGAAAGAAAGAACAGTGATGATTAATGCTGGATGAAGAGGAGGATTTATCCATGAGTACGATAGAGGTTTATAAACCAAAGAATCATGTCCGATTTGTAACAGCTTCAAGTTTATTTGATGGTCATGATGCATCTATTAATATCATGAGGCGTATTATTCAAGCGAGCGGGGCAGAGGTCATTCATCTTGGGCATAATCGGTCAGTTGAAGAAGTAGTGAATGCTGCCATACAAGAGGATGTCCAAGGAATTGCCATGTCTTCCTATCAAGGAGGTCATGTTGAATATTTCAAGTACATGTATGACCTCTTACAAGAAAAGGGAGCACCTCACATTCGCATCTATGGTGGCGGTGGAGGCGTTATTATTCCACGTGAAATTAGAGAATTGCACGAATATGGGATAGCAAGAATTTTTTCACCTGAAGACGGCAGAAAGAATGGCTTGCAAGGAATGATCAATGAAATGCTAGAAGAATGTGATTTTCCTACGTTTACTCAACAAGATGATAACCTAGTTAAGAAGCTTCCAGAAGGCAATGTGAACTCGATAGCAAGGTTAATTACAATCGCCGAACATCACATTAGTTTAGAGAAAGAACTTGCGGCCAGTCTGGATCCCGTAATGGATAAAGTGAAGAAACTAGAGAAACAAGTCCCAGTCGTTGGTATCACTGGAACAGGGGGAGCGGGTAAAAGTTCATTAACGGATGAACTAATTAGAAGGTTTATCCATGATATCCCTGATAAGAAAGTAGCTATTCTTTCAGTTGATCCGACAAAACAAAAAACAGGTGGGGCATTACTCGGAGATCGGATAAGAATGAATGCGATTTTTCATCCGAGAGTCTATATGCGAAGCCTGGCAACAAGAAAAGCGAGAAGTGAATTGTCACTGGCTATTAAGGATGCGATTTCAGTAGTAAAAGCTGCTGGTTTTGATTTAGTCATTGTCGAAACAAGTGGTATCGGTCAAGGGGATGCAGGTATTACGGATATTTGTGATGTCTCTATGTATGTGATGACTAGTGAATTTGGCGCTCCTTCACAGTTAGAAAAGATTGATATGATTGATTATGCTGATTTAATTGTTATCAATAAATTTGAACGTAAAGGGTCGGAAGATGCGAAAAGACAAGTGCAAAAGCAATATCAGCGCAGTCACATGCTATTTGAAAAAGAACTTGATGACATGCCTGTCTTCGGTACGATTGCCAGTCAATTTAATGACCCGGGCACGAATGCCGTATTTGCTAATCTTGTTGAAATCATAAATAAACAAGCGGGTTTAAATTGGGTAACCACTTATGAGAAAACGGCTGATGTAGAAAAACAAAATGTCATCATTCCGAATGATCAACGTTACTATTTAAGAGAAGTTTCTGATACGGTACGCACCTATCATAAAAAAGCCGAAGAACAAGCGGATTTAGCAAGAAAGCTTTTTCAGCTAGAGGGTGCAATGACCATGTTATCTGAAGAAAAAGATACAAGTGCGCACAGTGCCCTGCAAATGTTAAAAGATAAGACATATGAACAATTAACAATTGAATCTAAGAAGATATTAGAAGGTTGGGAGCAGTTAAGAGAGCAATACAAAGGTGATAAGTTTGTCACAAAAATAAGAGATAAAGAGATAGTAACTATTCTGCGGACGAAGAGCTTATCTGGCTTAGAGATCCCGAAAGTGGCTCTACCGAGTTATAAAGATTACGGGGAAATTATCAATTGGGTTTATAAAGAAAATGTACCAGGCTCTTTCCCTTATACAGCTGGTGTTTTCCCTTTTAAACGAGAAGGAGAAGATCCGAAGAGACAATTTGCAGGTGAAGGTACACCTGAAAGAACCAACCGTCGTTTTCATTATTTATCTAAAGATGACGATGCGAAGCGATTAAGTACAGCTTTTGATTCAGTTACTTTATATGGAGAAGACCCGGACTATCGCCCAGATATATATGGAAAAGTAGGAGAGAGTGGCGTTAGTATTTGTACACTTGATGATATGAGGAAGCTCTATGCGGGCTTTGATCTTTGTCACCCAACGACTTCTGTCTCTATGACAATAAATGGTCCGGCCCCTATCATCCTAGCGATGTTTATGAACACAGCCATTTCTCAGCAAGTTGAAAAGAAAGAAAAAGAATTAGGTAGGAATCTCACAGTAGAAGAGTTTGCAGAAGTCAGAGCTTTCACTTTACAAACTGTACGCGGAACCGTTCAGGCTGATATTTTAAAAGAAGACCAAGGCCAGAATACTTGCATATTCTCCACTGAGTTTGCCTTAAGAATGATGGGAGATATTCAACAATATTTTATTGATCAAAAGGTTCGAAATTATTATTCTGTTTCCATTTCAGGCTATCATATTGCCGAGGCGGGAGCGAACCCTATCTCTCAATTGGCGTTTACCTTAGCCAACGGTTTTACTTATGTGGAATATTATTTAAGCAGAGGGATGAATATCAATGACTTTGCGCCAAACCTTTCATTTTTCTTCTCGAACGGTTTAGACCCAGAATACACTGTTCTCGGTCGAGTCGCGAGACGTATATGGGCGACGGTTATGCGCGACAAATATGGTGCAAATGAGAGAAGTCAAAAATTAAAATACCACATTCAAACGTCTGGTCGTTCTTTACATGCACAAGAAATAGACTTTAATGATATTCGTACAACGCTGCAAGCATTAATGGCACTCCAAGATAATTGTAATTCTCTTCATACTAATGCATATGACGAGGCGATTACAACACCGACAGAAGAATCAGTTAGGCGAGCGATGGCTATCCAAATGATAATTACTAAGGAACATGGATTGTCTAAAAATGAAAATCCTTTACAAGGTGCATTCATTATTGATGAATTAACAGATTTAGTCGAAGAGCAAGTATTGGTTGAATTTGAGCGAATGAATGATCGCGGTGGCGTACTAGGTGCGATGGAGACACAATATCAACGCGGTAAAATTCAAGATGAATCGATGTATTATGAAATGAAAAAACATACAGGAGAGCTGCCGATTATTGGTGTCAATACGTATATCAATCCAAATCCACCAGCAGATGATGCAGTTGACAGTATGGAGATTGCCAGGGCATCTAAAGAAGAAAAAGAAACACAAATACGTAATCTGCAACTTTTCCAAGAAAGAAATCAAGCAGTTGCTCAAGAAGCACTGCAACGATTAAAAGAGGTTGCAGTAAGCGGTGGGAATATTTTTGACGAACTAATGGAAACGGTTAACGTAGCAAGTTTAGGACAGATAACAAATGCATTATATGAAGTGGGCGGACAATACAGACGGAATATGTAAATTGTCATAATTGAATAATAACCCGGACCATCTAAAAATGTTAAAAGGTGAGTTCGGGTTTTTAAACGTCTAGAGAGGATATTTTATTCATTGACTTTTCCGGAATGAATAAATTGGGTACAATGGAGTAAAGTGATCGTATTCAACAAAATTTCTTGAGTAAATAAGATATACAATTGCTAACCATCATCATATAATAGTATCGGTATGGATTTTGTTTTTTAAGGTGGGTGCGAGTGTGAAGCAAATTATGATTGTTTTTGCATTCATAGTGTTTATCATATGTGCACGATATCTTTATTCAATACAACTAGGGGCCATCCCCTTCTTTTTGTTGTCTGTCTTTTTTACTCTTTTAGCAATAAGATTGTATCAAAAGGAGAGACAACTCGAAGGTCAATGTAAAAAGTAGGAAAACTTATCGTTAAAGGTAGCATAAACACTAATAATTTGTTTATAATGAAGAATATGCGTTTTTTTCTTTTAAGAAGGCACCGCTGCTTGTAACCTAGAGATTGGACGAGTATGTTTAGGTTGTCTTTTTTATTTTTAGCGTTATACTATTAGGCACGAAATATTTGATTACATGTTGCTAATACATAGCTTGATATAGGGAAAGGAAGTGCTGGTCTTGAGTTTAAAAGGATACTCAAAAGAGCAATTAAAAGAAATGGCATTAATTGAAGTGGCTCATGAATTATTAAATGAAAGAAAAGAGCCTTTGGCGTTTGCTGACATTGTGAGTGAATTAAAAAACCTTTTGGATCTTAGTGAAAAAGAATTCCAAGAGAAGATTGCCCAGTTCTATACAGATTTAAATATCGAAGGGCATTTCATTGGTCTTGGAGACAATCGTTGGGGACTGCGTGCATGGTACCCTGTAGAACAGTATGAAGAGGAAGTTGTTACAGTTATTAAGCCGAAGAAGAAAAAGGCGAAAAAATCTGTAATAGATGAGGAAGAGGAAGATTTTGAAGAAGAAGACATCGATTACGATGATTTAGAGGATTACGATGATCTAGATGAAGACGATGATGTGGATGATCTTCTTGATGATGAAGACGATGACGATGAAGATATCGAAGAAGATTTCGATGAAGACGATGATCTCATCGATGATTTAGAAGATGATGATTTAGATGAAGATGAAGACGATGAGGACAGAAAATAATAGCCTTGACTTTTTTCTTGTAGCCTTGTAGAATCATTTTTGGGCTCCTTTAAAAAGGAACGATCATAAATTGATACGCTAAAAGCGCTCCCTTACTTAATTAAAGTAAGCGGGGCGCTTTTTATTTTTTTGAGTAAGGCTTGATAGTTGAGCATGTGCTGCTTCTACCAAGTTTTTCAAATAAAAGGTCGTGCATGGGACAATTTTTTATGAAAGATAAGATTCATCTTTTTAAACAAAGGATAAATGCACAAGCTATGAATAGTTAAGGGGGAATCATTCATGACAAAATATATTTTTGTTACAGGCGGCGTTGTTTCGTCATTAGGTAAAGGAATCGTTGCAGCATCTTTAGGACGTTTGTTAAAAAATAGAGGGCTTAGCGTAACGATACAAAAGTTTGACCCGTATATCAATGTGGACCCAGGTACAATGAGTCCTTATCAACACGGTGAAGTTTATGTAACAGGAGATGGCGCAGAAACGGATTTAGACTTAGGTCACTATGAGCGTTTCGTAGACATAAACTTAACTAAATACAGCAGTGTAACAACTGGGAAGATCTACTCAACGGTTCTACGTAAAGAGCGTCGTGGAGATTATAACGGAGGAACGGTTCAAGTAATCCCTCATGTTACAAATGAAATTAAAGATAAAGTTTTCCGTGCGGGACATGAAACGAATGCAGATGTCGTTATTACTGAAATCGGTGGAACTGTCGGTGATATCGAATCATTACCATTCCTAGAGGCGATTCGCCAAATTAAGAGTGATATCGGCCGAGATAATGTTATGTATATTCATTGTACATTGGTGCCGTATATTAAAGCGGCTGGAGAAATGAAAACAAAGCCGACACAACACAGTGTAAAAGAATTAAGAAGCTTAGGTATTCAACCAAATGTTGTCGTTGTCCGTACAGAAATGCCTATCTCTCAAGAAATGAAAGACAAGCTTGCACTCTTCTGTGATATTGATAAAGAAGCAGTTATTGAATGTAGAGACGCTGAAACACTTTACACTATTCCATTAGCTTTACAAGAACAAGGCTTAGATAAACGTGTATGCAAAGAGATGAAATTAGATTGTGCAGAAGCAGATATGACTGAGTGGAAACAACTTGTAGACAAAGTGCTTCACTTAACGAAGAAAACAAAAATTGCACTTGTAGGGAAATACGTTGCTCTTCAAGATGCTTATATTTCTGTTGTTGAAGCATTAAAACATGCAGGTTATGCACATGATGCAGATATTGATGTAAAATGGATCAATGCAGAGCATGTCACTAAAGAAAATGTTGCTGAACTTTTAGGGGATGTTGACGGTGTTCTTGTACCAGGTGGATTTGGGGATCGTGGGATTGAAGGAAAAATCCTAGCAACACAATATGCCCGTGAAAACAATAAACCATTCTTAGGCATTTGTCTGGGTATGCAACTGGCTACTGTTGAATTTGCTCGTAACGTTCTTGGATTAGATGGTGCACACTCAGCGGAAATCAATCCTGAAACGAACCACCCAATCATTGACCTTTTACCTGAACAAAAAGATGTTGAAGATTTAGGTGGTACACTACGTTTAGGCTTACAAGCATGTAAACTAGAAGAAGGTACAGCTGCTTATGAAGCATACCAAGATGAAGTCGTTTACGAACGTCATCGTCACCGTTATGAATTTAATAATCACTACCGTCAAGAAATGGAAGAAAAGGGTCTTGTCTTCTCTGGTACAAGCCCAGATGGTCGACTAGTAGAAATCATTGAATTGAAAGATCACCCATGGTTCGTGGCATCTCAATTCCATCCAGAATTCACATCTAGACCAACACGTCCACAACCACTTTTCCGTGACTTTGTCGGTGCTACAATCAATATCAATGAATAAATTGTTATAAGGAGGAGATTTCCGGATCTCTTCCTTTTTTTGTGTAAAATCAAGAATTCAAAAGGGTACAAAAATAAAATTTGGTATTTTTATTACAATCAATCTTCATAAAGCTAGCTTCTGTAAGTGGTATGACGTTACTCAGAAGGAAAAACCAAAGGTGAGCGCTTCGCAAAAGGGGTTTGCAAGTCACTCAGAGAGAAAACCAAAGGTGAGCGCTTCGTAAAAGGGGTTTGCAAGCCACTCAGAGAGAAAACCAAAGGTGAGCGCTTCGCAAAAGGGGTTTGCAAGCCACTCAGAGAGAAAACCAAAGGTGAGCGCTTCGCAAAAGGAGTTTGCAAGTCACTCAGAGAGAAAACCAAAGGTGAGCGCTTCGCAAAAGGGGTTTGCAAGTCACTCAGAGAGAAAACCAAAGGTGAGCGCTTCGCAAAAGGGGTTTGCAAGTCACTCGGAGAGAAAACCAAAGGTGAGCGCTTCGCAAAAGGGATTTGCAAGTCACTCAGAAGGAACACTAAAGGTGAGCGCTTTACAAAAGAGGCCCGCATGTCGTTCAGAAAGAGAAAGAAACATGTATCAGTGCATATCGTAAATTTGTCACTGAAAAATGTATGAACGAAACAAAAAATTTCACAGTAAATAATTTAGAATCGCTTCACACTTGCAAAGAAAAGTAATATTGGTTTAAAGAGACAATGAAACAAACACTAATCATTTATTTCAAAGCCGTTGTGTAGTTAAGAATATATGCGCCCGAGAAATGAGCCCTTCTATAACATATAAAAAAAGCAAGGAACCCCGTCAAAATGGAATCCCTCGCCTCATATAAATACACATATTAATAATCTGCTAATATCTCGTCTAACGTAAATTTAATTCCATGATAGATAAATAATGCTCCTATCGCAGATGGATAACCAACTCGTTCCCCGCTTTCATTTGGAACAAGTCCTTGCTTCAGTTGTAAGTCGAAATGTACATCGGAATAGGAGGCTAATTGCTCCGTGTTATCAGATGGAAGGGCACTTATTGTTGCAAAAGGTATGAATTGATTACTCAAATGTTGTGCTAATAGGAGTGCTTCCTTGTCATCACTCTCTCTGGTGATAATGAGAAAACGGTCACTAGCTGAGATATCATCAAATGATGCAGAAGAATCCCAGACTTTTGCGTTTGCCAGTGCGTCTACTCCCTCAGTTGCTTCGATACCGACAGCTTGCATCTCCTGTTTTCCGTAAATATATATATGGCCCTCACCGACACTCGCTTGAGCTAAAATTCGAGCAGCATCTTCTATTGATTCTTCATGATTGTCTTGCCATTTTTTAAATAAACCGAATAATTGTGTAGAAAAAATCTTTAACATTAATAATTCCTCCTGTACTTCTCCCAATATTATCATTATATTGAAATAAGACGAAATCACAAAATAATCAGGCTGCTCACTTTGGTTTTTTGGTGCTACAGTAATTGATTGATACACAACGAAAAGAGAACCATCAACTTGTCGAAATATAGCAATTAACGGCGATGACTCATTCTAGTTATTTTCCTAACAAATGCAGGAAAAAAACACTTAGAGTCGAATTTAAAAACATTAAGTATTCTTGATTAAACGAGAATGGGGTGTATTATGAAAGGGAAAATATTGATTGTCGATGATCAGTTTGGTATAAGGATTCTATTAAATGAAGTTTTACAGAAGGAGGGCTATGAAACGTACCAAGCAGCAAACGGAATTCAAGCCCTTGATATTGTAGCGAAGCATGACCCAGACTTAGTATTATTAGATATGAAAATCCCAGGCATGGATGGGATTGAAATTCTAAAGAGAATGAGAGAAGGGCATCATGATATAAGAGTCATCATTATGACTGCTTATGGAGAATTAGATATGATTCAAGAGGCAAAAGATTTAGGTGCTTTAACACATTTTGCTAAACCATTCGACATAGATGACATTCGGGCGGCAGTTAAGAAATATTTACCAGTACCTAAATAAGGTTATACAATTATGCCTTTTTTAATTAATAGTACATCTTATTTATGAAAAGTTATAACCTAATCATAGATTTTCTCTGCACATTTTGGTATGATACAAATGGAATTTATATGTTCATTTCATTTTTTCCGTTTGATGGAGAGCTATTAGGGTACATAAACATGTAGCTGGAAGGAAATCCTTTAAAAGGAATGACTGAAGTGAATAAGACAAGGAGGATTTTTACATATGCCTTTAGTTTCTATGACTGAAATGTTGAAAAAAGCAAATGCAGAGGGCTATGCAGTTGGTCAATTCAACTTAAATAATTTAGAGTTTACACAAGCAATTTTACAAGCAGCTGAGGAAGAAAAATCACCTGTAATTCTTGGTGTTTCTGAGGGTGCAGGTCGTTATATGGGTGGATTTAAAACGGTTGTTAAAATGGTAGAAGGTCTAATGGAAGACTATAATATTACTGTTCCAGTGGCCATTCATCTTGATCATGGTTCAAGTTATGATAAATGTAAAGAAGCAATCGATGCAGGATTTACTTCTGTTATGATTGATGCTTCTCATGATCCATTTGAGCAAAATATCGAAATCACTTCTAAAGTAGTAGAATATGCGCATTCAAAAGGAGTATCTGTTGAGGCTGAGCTTGGCACTGTTGGTGGACAAGAAGATGACGTTGTTGCAGATGGCGTTATTTATGCAGATGCAAAAGAATGTGAAGAATTAGTTCAGAGAACAGGGATTGACTGCTTAGCGCCTGCTCTTGGGTCTGTTCATGGACCATACAAAGGTGAGCCTAACTTAGGGTTTACAGAAATGGAAGAAATTCGTGGCTTAACAGGTGTACCACTTGTATTGCATGGTGGGACAGGTATCCCAACGAAAGATATTCAAAGAGCAATTTCTCTAGGAACAGCAAAGATTAACGTAAATACAGAGAACCAAATTGCATCTGCGAAAAAAGTACGTGAAGTCCTTGCAGCAGATGAAAAAATGTACGATCCACGTAAATATTTAGGGCCTGCTCGTGAAGCAATTAAAGCAACAGTAATTGGGAAAATGCGCGAGTTTGGTTCTGCTAACAAGGCATAAAATAGAAAAGAAGCCGTTGTTCATTCAACGGTTTCTTAAGCTTATTTAAAGCAACTTCTCAATTCAATCCCTCTTGACTCTCGGAAAACTCATTAGTCAACAATTTCCATCGGTGAATGAATCCATGATGCAAATGTTTCCTTAAAAATTTACATATTCATAACAATTCGAAACAACAACTACATTTCCAATTGTTATGGTGTAAAATAGGAGAAGGAAGATGCATCTAAATGCCTATCATATGTGAGCTTTTTAAAAATTGTTAGACATGTTAACATAAAGATGCTTATTTTTTCAATAGATAGACAACAATGGTAATGTAGATTACACCTGTGTTTTTTTAAAATGCGGGTTTGTTTTATGACTGATAGAGCAAAAGATTCCACATAGGACAAGCTTATTCTTATAGAGCATCCTCTATAAAGGGGTTGCGTTAACGGCTTAGAAGGGAGTTCAAAATGGAAAAGCTTATGATTGCAGGCGGGTACCCATTAAAAGGAACAGTGAGAATTAGCGGCGCGAAGAATAGTGCAGTTGCCTTAATACCGGCAACAATACTAGCAGATTCGCCTGTAACAATAGAAGGTTTACCAGATATTTCGGATGTGCAAATCTTAAAAGGTTTACTAGAGGAAATCGGTGGTGAAGTAACATTCGCTGATGGAGATATGCAGGTTGATCCTTCTGCAATGATCTCCATGCCTATGCCTAATGGCAAGGTGAAAAAGCTTCGTGCTTCTTATTATTTAATGGGGGCCATGCTTGGACGATTTAATAAAGCAGTCATTGGACTTCCGGGTGGTTGTCATTTAGGACCGAGACCGATTGATCAGCATATTAAGGGTTTTGAGGCACTCGGCGCAAGTGTAACAAATGAACAAGGCGCGATTTATTTACGTGCAGATGAACTAAGAGGTGCACGTATTTATTTAGATGTCGTCAGTGTTGGTGCAACCATTAATATTATGCTCGCTGCTGTAAAGGCAAAGGGTCGTACGGTTATAGAAAATGCGGCTAAAGAACCTGAAATTATTGATGTTGCTACATTGCTGAATAATATGGGTGCAAAAATAAAAGGCGCAGGTACTGATGTCATCCGTATTGATGGTGTAGATCAGCTCCATGGATGCCAACATACAATTATTCCTGATCGTATTGAAGCAGGGACTTATATGGTGCTTGCTGCAGCTTCTGGAGAGGGCGTTTTAATTGATAATGTTATTCCCCATCATCTTGAATCATTAACGGCAAAGCTAAGAGAAATGGGTGTACAAATTGAAGCGGGTGATGATCAAATTTTTGTCGGTCCCGCTGAAAAAATGAAGGCAGTAGATATTAAGACACTTGTATATCCTGGTTTTCCAACCGATCTTCAGCAACCATTAACGGCATTGTTAACGAATGCAGAAGGAACAAGCATGGTAACTGATACGATATATGGGGCTAGATTTAAGCATATTGATGAATTGAGAAGAATGAACGCCAATATTAAAGTAGAAGGTCGTTCGGCTATTATTAACGGCCCTATGAAGTTACAAGGTGCCAAAGTAAAGGCAAGTGATTTACGTGCTGGAGCGGCGCTAGTCATCGCAGGCCTTATGGCTGAAGGTGTAACAGAGGTTACAGGCGTTGATCACATTGATAGAGGTTATAGTCATTTAGTTGAAAAACTCAATGGTTTAGGGGCAACGATTTGGAGAGAAAAGCTAACTGATCAAGAAATTGAACAAATGAATAATGCTTAATGATGAATTGACAATGTTATAAATGTACATCTAGATTCCGCATCGATTTCAGTACATACTGAGACGAAGTGAATATTGGGGAGGAAGTAAAAATGGAAAGAAGTTTATCAATGGAGTTGGTTCGTGTTACAGAAGGTGCAGCACTAGCATCTGCTCGTTGGATGGGCCGTGGATTAAAAGATGAAGCTGATGGTGCAGCAACTGAAGCAATGAGAGATATCTTTAATACAGTTCCTATGCAGGGCAGAGTAGTGATTGGTGAAGGTGAAATGGATGAAGCACCAATGCTATATATTGGCGAAGAGCTTGGAACAGGTTCTGGCCCTCAAGTTGATATTGCAGTCGATCCTGTAGAAGGTACAAGTATTGTTGCCTCTGGTGGTTGGAATGCGCTTGCGGTTCTGGCAGTGGCAGATAGAGGTAACTTACTATATGCACCAGATATGTATATGGATAAAATTGCCGTTGGACCTGAGGCGGTTGGGCAAATCGATATCAATGCTCCAGTGATTGATAACTTGAGAGCTGTTGCGAAAGCAAAAAACAAAGATATTGAGGACGTTGTTGCAACTGTACTTAATCGTGATCGCCACCAACATATTATAGAGCAATTGCGTGACGCTGGCGCTAGAATTAAGCTAATTAATGAAGGTGATGTAGCAGGAGCCATTAATACGGCATTCGATCATACAGGCGTAGATATTTTATTTGGAGCAGGTGGTGCCCCTGAAGGTGTTGTTGCAGCTGTAGCATTGAAATGTCTTGGTGGTGAATTGCAAGGTAAACTGCTTCCCCAAAACGATGCGGAACTAGAAAGATGTATTAAAATGGGATTAGATGTTAACAAAGTTTTATTGATGGAAGACCTAGTTAAAGGCGATGACGCAATCTTTGCTGCGACAGGTATTACGGATGGAGAACTTTTGAAAGGCGTTCAATTTAAAGGATCTTACGGTTCGACGTCTTCTGTCGTTATGCGTGCTAAATCGGGCACAGTAAGGTTTATTGATGGTCGTCATAGCTTGAAGAAAAAACCTAATCTTGTAATTAAATAATTGATGATAGACCTAAGAAGTGCATCCTTGCATTTCTTAGGTTAAATTAAAATAGAAAGAATCCTTCCAAATATCCTACTATAAAATGTAGTTGCCTAACATAGAGGTTAGGGGTAAAATAAAAGATATTTTCAAAGGAAGACCAATCATTCCTCTATTACAAAGTAGAGTTGATTAAATCAAACTCTTCGTTTACTTCAGGAAGCCTCAAACATACTTTCCTTTCCAACCATATTCGAATGTATAATGAATCTTATTTCTTTAGCATATGGGGGAAATAATCGAAAAATCTAAAGAGTGGTGTAGAAATGGGACTAAATATTTCAAGTCTAGAGAATATGAAATTGAAAGAACTTTATGAACATGCAAGAGAATATAAAGTTTCTTATTATAGTAAATTATCAAAGAAAGAACTTATTTTTGCGATATTAAAAGCGAGAGCGGAACAAGAAGGATACTTCTTTATGGAAGGTGTTCTAGAAATCATTCAATCAGAAGGTTTCGGTTTCTTAAGACCGATTAACTATTCGCCTAGTTCAGAGGATATTTATATCTCTGCATCGCAAATTCGTCGCTTTGATTTAAGAAATGGTGACAAAGTTTCTGGTAAAGTTCGTCCGCCGAAGGAAAATGAACGTTATTTTGGTTTGTTACAAGTGGAAGCGGTTAACGGAGATGATCCAGAGACATCAAAGGAACGTGTTCATTTCCCAGGTTTAACGCCTCTATATCCTGATCGTCATATGAATTTAGAGACAAAAACAAGACATATTTCAACTAGAATTATGGACTTAATTTCACCAGTTGGTTTTGGACAACGTGGCTTAATCGTCGCTCCTCCAAAAGCAGGGAAAACGATGTTGTTAAAAGAAATTGCCAACAGTATTACAACGAATCATCCTGAAGCAGAGCTTATCGTATTACTTATTGATGAAAGACCGGAAGAAGTAACCGATATTGAACGCTCTGTTGCTGGTGATGTTGTTAGTTCAACATTTGACGAAGTGCCGGAAAATCATATTAAAGTGGCCGAGCTCGTATTAGAGAGAGCGATGCGTCTAGTTGAGCATAAGCGCGATGTTGTCATCTTAATGGATAGTATTACACGTTTAGCTAGAGCTTATAACTTGGTCATTCCTCCAAGTGGTCGTACGTTATCAGGCGGTATTGACCCAGCCGCATTCCACCGTCCGAAAAGGTTTTTCGGTGCCGCAAGAAATATTGAGGAAGGCGGAAGCTTAACCATCTTAGCTACTGCTCTAGTTGATACGGGATCACGTATGGATGATGTGATTTATGAAGAGTTTAAAGGAACGGGGAATATGGAATTGCATCTTGATCGTTCGCTTGCGGAAAGAAGAATTTTCCCTGCAATTGATATTAGACGATCTGGTACACGTAAGGAAGAATTGTTGATTCCTAAGGATCATCTTGATAAACTATGGGCAATCCGTAAATCAATGACTGATTCTCCTGATTTTGCGGAAAAACTCATGAGAAAATTAAAGCAAACGAAATCAAATGAGGATTTCTTTGCCTTATTGAGTGAAGAGATGAAAGCAAAACGCTCACATTAGGTTTGGAATCAAATGGTAAAGCTGATTCGTAATCGATGATTGCAAATTAAGCTCGACCTTGTTATAATGATTCCAGTGCGTTTCTAAGATTACGGTGAATCCGTAACTATATAACTCTGTTTCAGAATGATTCAGGGCGGAAGGAGATGAAAAGAATGAAAGCAGGAATTCATCCTAACTATAAAACAGCAATGGTGAAATGTGCATGCGGTAACGAATTCGAAACGGGTTCTGTACAAGAAGAAATCCGTGTAGAAACTTGCTCAGAATGCCACCCATTCTATACTGGACGTCAAAAATTCGCTGAAGCTGGCGGACGTGTTGACCGTTTCAATAAAAAATACGGCATCAAACAGAAGTAATTTAAATAACAATCAAAGCAGGCAAGTCATGATACTTGCCTGTTTTTTCATGAATGTCGAAAAATAGTGGTGCACACCACCACTATTTTTCGGCATTTAACATAAGAATGTTTCTTTTGTGAGACCTTAACAGTAAGGACTGTAATAGGTGTTTATAGATAGATTAGATTGTTGCGGAAGGAGAGACCTTTCATGTATGTTATCAATCATCATGGATGGGTTGAGGTAATTTGCGGGAGTATGTTCTCTGGTAAGTCAGAGGAGCTTATTCGCAGAGTAAGGAGAGCGCAATTTGCCAAACAGCAAATTGCTGTATTCAAGCCTCAAATCGATAAACGTTATAGTGAAGAATCAGTTGTTTCTCATAATGGGGCATCGTTTATTGCTCAACCTGTAGCCTGTTCAGAGGATATTTTGTCATTTGTTACGTCTGATACAGAAGTCGTAGCTATTGATGAAGTTCAGTTTTTTGATAATCAAATCATTGAAGTTGTGGAGATGCTTGCGGGGAACGGTCATCGTGTCATTGTGGCTGGGTTAGACGTTGATTTTCGTGGTGAGCCTTTTGGTCCGATGCCGGATTTAATGGCTACTGCTGAGTTAGTGACAAAACTACAAGCCGTATGTGCTGTTTGTGGTTCACCTGCTAGTCGAACGCA
Source organism: Cytobacillus sp. FSL W7-1323 (assembly GCF_038595015.1). Classification (NCBI taxonomy): domain Bacteria; kingdom Bacillati; phylum Bacillota; class Bacilli; order Caryophanales; family Bacillaceae; genus Cytobacillus; species Cytobacillus sp. FSL W7-1323. The sequence goes on along the minus strand of NZ_CP151998.1, from coordinate 4,288,982 downwards.
GCGTTTAATTGATGGTAAACCAGCATCATATACAGATCCCACCATTCTTGTTGGCGCATCGGAATCGTATGAACCTCGGTGCCGTGAACATCATGAAGTGATTGGCAAACCAAAAAGTATTAAAAATCACACGGAAATGATGAAATAACACATTTTTGATTGGAGACGCTAACTTTGGCGTCTTTTTTGGAACGAAAAAACTCCCTGGCATACATTTTTTTACATAGGAAATATTGCTTGCTGAAATTTTAAAATGAATGGGCATTTTATTTAGTAGGGGGTGCCATTCATTCATGAAAAAAACCATTACAGGTGTTTTGTTAATCAGTCTACTAACTGGTTGTTCTTATAATTACGGTGCAAACGCTGATAAAACTTATGATATCAACAAACATACCGATACCGTTAGAATAAGCAGCCCTTCTGGTCATCGTTCCGAAGATGTTCAGGAATGGTCGATGTATGAACAAAATCCCAACTTATTAAATACCAATGGCGATAAAAAATCAGACCGTAGTGATATTAATCAAGCAAGATCAACGATTAATAAGCTTACTGATTATGAACCAGGTGGTATATGGATTGACGGGGAATATATGCATGTAACTGTGTATACGAATAAAGACTTTTCATCAAAAGCGGAACGTGAAAAAGCTGAGGAAAGTTTGCAAAAAAAATTAGTTGGTGCGGTGCCGACCTATTATATAAATGTGAAAATTAGAGAAGACCATACAGACTAAAGAGACGGTGAATTAAACCGTCTCTTCCTTTTCCTTTTTAAATCCCTTTTGAGGTAAATTGGATACATAACTATGAAGTGCCATTCCGAGTATTACTAAACTGATTCCAACCGTAGCAGTGGCAGAAGGAAGAGGAGCAGATAAAATGATCACTTCACCAATCATTGCGAACAGCACTTCAAAGGACTGTGTTGCCTCCACAGCTCCAAGTTTTTGCATGTTGCCTTGAACGAGATCGGTGGCAGCAAAGAATAGTACCGTTGCAAAAACACCTGAAAATAAGGCTACTAACCCCGATTGATAAACTTGACTCATCGATGGCATGCCAGCTGTTTGTAAACCAATAAATGCAAGTAAGAGCCAAAAAGGAAGGCTAGCTATTGTCATACCAAGCACTCTTTGATAAGGATCTAAGCGCTTGTTTGTTAAGGCCATCATTTTTCGATTCCCTAGAGGGTAAGCAAACGATGCAATAAGAATGGCTAAGGTGCAAATAAAAGTATCTTTCACCGATACAACAGAGGCATGGTCCCATTGGATAACGAATACGCCAACTAAAATAATGAGACTCATGAGTAGTCCTCTAAAAGGAATTTGCCCTTTTATGCGAATGACTCCTTGAGAAGTGTGGCGCATTTCATAAAATAATGGGGCAAGTAGACTGCCAGAAATAATCGTGATTTGCCAGGTGGCAGCAATTAGCCAGCCGGGACCATAGGCAGCAGCAAAACATATAGGGGCATAAAATAGCCCAAAGCCAATTGTGCTCCATAGCATCCATTTTCCAGGAGCTTTTTTCATTTCAATCATAAGTGCACGTAAGCTCTTACGGTATAAAACAATGATAAGTAGAAGTGGAATCATAAAGAAGTAACGGAGCGATGCACTCCAATACCAGCTTCCTCCATTCATTTCCATAGCTGCATTTAAAACAAATGTAAAAGCAAAAAAGAATGCGGAGAGTATTCCAATCATAATGGCTTTCATGTGCTGCACCTCATTTTTAATTAGATAACTTTACTATAGTAAACGATGAAAGATTCATCAATCGAATAACAGAAATTTCTAAAATAATCTAAAGTGGTTTTGACTGAACAAGGCGGCTATACTATAATTAGAATGTTATACGTTGGAAATAAAACTGCATACTGATAGCAGTGATAAGATAGATGCTTGTTAATAATGAATTAGAGGTGAATAACCGTGTTTGATCGTCTTCAATCTGTAGAGGAACGCTATGAACGTCTTAATGAATTGCTTAGTGATCCAGAAATAGTAAATGATCCAAAAAAATTACGTGAGTATTCAAAAGAACAGTCTGATATCCAAGAAACAGTGGATACATATCGTGAATATAAAGAAATACATGAACAATATACAGACGCAAAGGCCATGTTGGAAGAGAAATTAGATGCTGAAATGCGTGATATGGTGAAAGAAGAGATTTCTGAATTAGAGGGAAAAGTGGAGCAATTAGAAGAAAAATTAAAAATCCTTCTCATTCCAAAGGACCCTAATGATGACAAAAACGTTATCGTAGAAGTTCGTGGCGCAGCTGGTGGAGATGAAGCTGCACTGTTTGCGGGTGATTTGTACCGTATGTATAGTCGCTATGCAGAGGTCCAAGGTTGGAAAATTGACGTCATTGAAGCAAGTAGTACAGGAGTCGGTGGCTATAAAGAAATTATCTTCATGGTAAACGGAAACGGTGCTTACTCTAAATTAAAATATGAGAATGGTGCGCATCGCGTGCAACGTGTACCGGAAACAGAATCAGGCGGTCGCATTCATACGTCTACGGCAACAGTAGCGGTGTTACCTGAAGCAGAAGAAGTGGAAATTGAGCTTCATGATAAAGATATCCGTGTCGATACTTTTGCATCTAGTGGACCGGGTGGACAAAGTGTTAATACGACTATGTCCGCAGTAAGACTTACCCACCTTCCTACGGGAACTGTCGTTTCTTGTCAGGATGAAAAGTCGCAAATTAAGAACAAAGAAAAAGCGATGAAAGTTTTGCGTGCACGTGTATACGATAAATTCCAACGAGAGGCACAAGCTGAATACGATCAGCAGCGTAAATCAGCTGTAGGGACAGGGGATCGTTCTGAACGTATCCGTACGTATAATTTCCCACAAAACCGTGTAACTGATCACCGAATTGGTTTAACTATCCAAAAGTTAGACCAGATCCTACACGGTAAGATTGATGAAATTATTGATGCTCTTATTTTAGAAGAGCAATCGGCTAAACTAGAGAGTGCGACTAATGAGTAATCGCAGAGTATTCGAAGCCCTTAACTGGGCTTCTTCTTTTTTAGAAGAAAATCAACGGGAAGGATATGCTGCTGAAATTTTACTAAGACATTATATGAAGATGAGTCGAGCTGAATTCTTAACAAGATTACGTGAAGAACTTCCTGAGGAGATCGATCAACTTTTTTCAAAGGCGATACTCACTCATATTACTGGTGAGCCTATTCAGTATATTATGGGCTATGAGGAGTTTTATGGTAGAAAATTTAAGGTGAATAAGGAAGTTCTTATTCCTAGGCCAGAAACAGAAGAGTTAGTCCTTGCTACGCTTGAGCGTATTCGTGCACGTTGGCAAGATGATACAGGGTTAAAAGTGGCCGATGTTGGCACAGGTAGCGGTGCAATTGCTATTACTCTGAAACGGGAAAACCCTCAGCTTGATTGTTTTGGAACTGATCTATATCCTGCAAGTTTAGAAGTAGCTAAGGGTAATGGGGCTTATTTAGACGCAGACATAAATTGGATAGTAGGGGACTTGCTGCAGCCTTTTATCAACTCTGGAGTAAAATTAGATATAGTTATCTCCAATCCCCCTTATATTCCAACTGCAGATCGTTCGTGGATGTCAGAGATTGTAACTGAACATGAGCCTAATCGTGCCTTGTTTGCTGGAGAGGATGGTTTAGACATCTATCGCCGTTTAGTAAATGAATTACCATATGTACTAACCGAACAAGCACTTGTTGGATTTGAAGTAGGTGCAGGTCAAGGGGAATTGGTCGCAAACTTATTAAAAGGTGCCCTCCCACAAGCACAGGTCGAAGTCGTCTTTGACATTAACGGGAAAGATCGAATGGTTTTCGCTGAAATAAGTAGCTAATGAGGATTTATAGCATTAGGAACTGATTGAAACCACCGCTCTCGGTAAGGAAATAGGAACCAAGAGCGGTGGAAAAAGAAAAATGACGGCACTTGGTGAAACGTCCAAGAGTGAGAGCGTTGTAAAGTGAACTGTCCTCGGTAAAAAAAGCTAACAGTCGTAAAAATTTAAAAATCCCCCAAAGAATACTTTCTGCAAGCTTCTCCCATTATAAAAGAAAAAAGACTCGTTATGGACATATGTATGGATTATAAACAAAGTAACGCTTTGTACATGTTAACTTAATCCGTTCACCATCTAAATTTAGTCTATCTTTCCTTCTTATTTTTATAACTTTTTAATTTTAATAGTTTAAGATGTTCTCTTTCTGACCACACTGTGGATAGTGAAGGGATGGTGCAGGAAGATGAAAACGAAATCGATTGTGAACTTATACATCTTAATTTTATCATTAGGTACTTTATTTAGTTTATATATACCGCAAACAGAGGTAGTGGCTGATGAATCACTAGTCATTCCTAACGAAGCGATCCGTTTAAGAATTCTAGCGAATAGCGATATGGAGAAAGATCAAAAGATTAAACGTGCGGTGAGAGACGAAGTAAATGCAAATATAACAGAGTGGGTATCCGATTTAACCTCTTTAGAAGAAGCAAGAGCATTGATTCAATCAAAATTACCAGAAATTCAAAAAATAGCCGAACGAGTTGTAGCTGAAGCAGGCTCTCAACAAACAGTTAAGACGGAGTTTGATAAAGTAGATTTTCCGACGAAACTTTATGGCCAGTTTTTATACCCTGCTGGTGAGTATGAAGCGATTCTAATTACGCTTGGTGAAGGAGACGGTGCGAACTGGTGGTGTGTTTTATTTCCACCATTATGCTTTCTTGATTTTTCAAATGGTGTGGCTGTGAGCGAAGGGTTTAGTGATGAAGAACAGCAAGAGGAAGAATTAGTAGTGGAAGAAGAGAACGTAGAAGAAGAAATGACCGAAAAAGAAGAAGATCCTGTTTATGCAGGTGAACAAGATGAAGAAGAAGTGGAAGTAAAATTCTTTTTAGCAGAGATATGGGATAAGCTATTCGGATAATATTTTAACTCTAGCAAATTTTTAGTTCTATCAATTTCAATTAACTCATATTCATAGACTATAAAATGAGGTAGAGGGTGAAGTGAATGAAAACAAGTATTGTAAGAGTTGCACAGAAGCAAGATGAAAACGAGCTCATGAAATTTTTAACAGAAGCGTCAGTTCGATCGGAAGGTGTAGCGGACTTAATTGATTACTTTTTAATTATGGAAGATGAAGAGGGAGAAATAAAAGCGACAATTGGCATCGAACCTTATGATACGGTTGGTTTGTTACGCTCGCTTGTTATGAAGTCAGAAACAACGGTGCAGACAGATTTATTGTATTTATTGCAACAAATTTTTCTATTAGCAAAAGAAAAAGGGTTATCCACAGTATATTTAGGATCAAATCGCAAAAGTACACTACAATTATTTTTATTAATGGGTTTTCAACAAGTGGATAAATCGGAATTGCCAACATTTTTAGTAGAAAAAGAACATATTAAAAATGTCCAATCTGTGGATAACTCTTTCTTTTTAAAATATTCACTCGAATAATGTGGATATATCCACAAAGTTATACACAAAAACGATGTGTTTATTCACAATTTGTGGATAATACCTTGAGTTATCACCTTGCTTCTTTTATACTGTCTTAGATGATAGACTGAAAATAGGGGGATTTCCCCTATTTAGAATGAAAGATATTGAAGGTGGATAACAATGAAAACAATTAGATGGTCAGTGGATAATAATGTGGATAATTTGAATAGTTACCCACAAATTGTCCAAGCCTCTGATTTACTTAAAGAAAATGAGGTTGTTGCTTTTCCAACTGAAACCGTATATGGGTTAGGTGGGAATGCAAAGAGTGACGGTGCCGTAGAGAAAATCTTTGCTGCCAAAGGAAGACCGGCAGATAATCCCTTAATTATTCATATAGCAAAGAGGATGCAACTGCAGGAACTGGCTGAAGAGATTCCATTAAAGGCAGAACAATTGATGGATGCCTTTTGGCCAGGACCATTAACGATTATTCTTAAGAAAAAAAGGGGTAGCCTTTCTGATTTAGCAACAGCAGGATTAAAAACTGTTGGCTTCCGTATGCCTGATCATCCTGTAGCATTAGCCATTCTTGCCCAAACGGATTTACCAATAGCTGCTCCAAGTGCAAATAGCTCAGGAAGACCGAGTCCAACAACAGCGGATCACGTGTGGGAAGATTTAGAAGGAAAAATTGCTGGTCTGGTAGACGGAGGAGCCACTGGTGTTGGTGTGGAGTCAACCGTAATTGATTGCACAGAAGAGATACCTGTTATTTTACGGCCGGGTGGTGTGACCAAGGAACAGATAATTGCGGTGATAGGTGAGGTAAAATTAGATCCGGCGCTACATAATCAACAAGCCAAACCAAAATCGCCTGGTATGAAATATACACATTACGCACCAGATGCACCATTAACATTAGTCGATTCAACTCCGATGCAGTTGCAACAATTGATCAATGAAAAAAGGGCAGAAGGACTGCGAGTAGGTGTACTGACAACAGATGAAAATAAAGATTTCTATGAAACGGATGTTGTTCTTTCTATGGGTGCGCGGGAAACGCTAGATACCGTGGCTGCAGGTTTATACTATGCATTGAGAGCATTTAATCATGAGAATGTCGATATCATTTTAGGTGAGGTTTTCCCATATGAAGGTGTCGGTGTGGCGATTATGAATCGCTTAGAGAAAGCTGCAGGCCATAGGCGCATTCAATTATAAGTAGACTTGGGAATGAGTGTTTCAGAACCTGAACAAAAAATTGTTCAGGTTCTGATTTGTTATCCCTTTTCACCTTAGAAGCTAAAAACAGAGGCTCAGTTTTTTTAAATGATTCTTATAGCGTGCTATTTCAGCAGAAATCCGGTAAGCTGTGTGGGTAAAATGATCATATTCCGATTGTATTACTTATGAGCGGAGCTTTTTTATTTTGTGCGTAAAAAAGCAAATCTGTCCTTGATAGCTCATAAAAAGAGGAAATCCGCGACTAAAAAAGCGGTGAAACTCTTAATAAGTCGCAAAAAGGCAAGAATCGCGACTAAAAAAAGAGACCCGCCAATGATCAGTCGTGAAAAGGTCAAATCCGCGACTAAAAAAGCGGTGAAACTCTTAATAAGTCGCAAAAGGGCAAGAATCGCGACTAAAAAAGGAGAACCAACTATGATCAGTCGTGAAAAGGTCAAATCCGCGACTAAAAAAGCAGAGACACTCTTTATAAGTCGCAAAAAGCAAGAATCGCGACTAAAAAAAGAGACCCGCCAATGATAAGTCGCGAAAAGAGGCAAATCCGCGACTAAAAAAGAAATCTCATCCCAAATCACTCGCGGAAAGCCCTACTAAAAATGATTTACCCTGCAAATAATGTACATTTCAGCATCCATAAACAACGTTGGTTTCCTTCTACACTACACGATATCCGCCGGCAATCAACTCTATTGATGCATCTTCGCTAGTGAAAATCACTACTATGAAAACAGAAAAAACCTGCCTTAATTGTGAGTCCTCTTATGGCAAAACAAGCATACTAAAAATCCCTGTATGTATGCACTTTGCATTATCCTGCCGCGTAACTACATCCCTAGCCTATAGAGATGCGCTGAGATTTTTGCAACCATCATATTTCGCTCTATCGAAGCAGTTTTGTTTTCGCCTAAAAAAACAATTCTAATTCTCCTTGGACATGCATATCTTCAAAAGAGCAAGTCCCGAGGAGGCTAAAGAGATGACGTTGTTAGTAGGTGAAGTCTTAACTTTAAGTTTAATGGCGTTTGCCTTAGGAATGGATGCATTTTCAGTTGGATTAGGTATGGGGATGTACAAATTAAGGTATCGGCAAATATTATATATAGGCTTTACGATTGGAGTATTTCATGTCATCATGCCATTGTTAGGAATGATGGCAGGGAAGTTTTTATCAGTTTATTTTAGTGAGATTGCTGCCTATATTGGTGCCGGTTTGTTGATGCTTTTAGGCCTGCAAATGTTCTGGTCAAGCTTAAAGGCTGAAAAAGAAAGTCTGTTGACCCCTGTTGGTTTTGGCTTATTAATTTTTGCTTTAAGTGTAAGTTTAGACAGCTTTTCAGTTGGGCTTACATTAGGTGTGTTGGGGGCAAAAACGGCTCTTGTTCTTACATTATTTGGTGTAATTGCCATGGTTCTTACTTGGGCAGGATTAATGATAGGAAGAAGAATGCAAGGGTGGTTCGGTAAATATAGTGAGACACTTGGAGGGGCGATTCTTTTTGCTTTTGGCGTCAAAATGTTATTCATGTAATATGGTTAAAATTTCCTAATAAAAATCAGTTAAGGTGCGTATTATTGATGTGTTTCGACAAAAAATTCTTAAAATTGTCGAAATATGTCGGTGATAGACACCTTATTTTGTCTATATCAAATAGGAGTTTTGGATTATAATGTAAGAGAAGGAGGCGAGCTTTATGGCTCACGTTTTATTTATTTGTACAGGTAACACATGTCGAAGCCCCATGGCTGAAGCGATATTACGTCATATAGACATTCCAGATGTAAAGGTGAAATCTGCGGGCATTTTTGCAAGTCAAGGTGGACCTGCATCTGCTTATACATCTCAAGTTTTAAAAGAAGAAGGCATAAGCATCAATCATCAATCAGCTCAATTGAATGAAGAGCTTATTCAATGGGCGACACATATATTAGTGATGACAAATGGACATAAACATGCGATTTTATCACATTTTCCTAATGCTATGGGAAAAGTTTTTCTAATAAAAGAGTTTGCTTATGATGGTAAACAAGAAGATATCATTGATCCATTCGGTGGGACGTTGCAACAATATAAAGAAACCTATAATGAACTACATGGAAGCATAAAAAAAATAGCAGAAGTATTAAAAGATAGTAATCAAGATAAACAAAGATGAACAGGTTGAAGTAGGGGGCAATCATGGAGACGCGTAAGATGAAATTTAGTTTAAGGAAAAAATTGGTTCTTCTCATCTCAGTATTAGCCGTTATTACATACTCAATAAGTGCGATATGTATTCAGTTCGTATATCCTTTAATGGGAAATATGCCGATAAGTAAAGAATTTTTTACGATTATTGTTCTTTTGCTTGGAGCGATTTGGTCTGCGATCTTAGCATTTATTGCAGCAGGGCTTATTACAAAACCACTTAAAGACTTAGAGCATTCTGCTATAAAAGCAGCGAATGGTAATTTACAAGAAAAGGCACAGGTTTCGCGTTCGGATGATGAAATACGTTCTTTAGGATTAGCCTTTAATCAAATGCTAACGAGTTTAAGAGAAATGATTGAACGAATTGATGAGAACTTTGCTATGACAAATAAAAAAGTGCACGAAATTTCCGCGGAGTCTTCGGTTGCTAATGAGCAAGCTGAAGCAATTGCTACAACTATCTCAGAAATATCTCAAGGAGCAGAAAACTCAGCGGTCGCAACACAGTCTGTTGCCGAACTTGTTGATGAAGTCATTCGAATTGCTGAAGAAGTTCAGGTGCAGGCAAAGCAATCTGAGCAAGTATCTGAAGAGCTTTTTGGTGATCTGAATAAATCCAAACATGCCATGCATTCACTTATTTCTGGAATAGAAAAACTAGCAGTAGGTAATCAGAAATCGTTAGAGACTGTAAAAATTTTAGAAGAAAATGCAGTCAAAGTAGAACAAATTATCCAACTTGTTGGCGATATTGCCACGCAAACAAACTTATTAGCATTAAATGCTTCTATTGAAGCGGCGAGAGCAGGAGAGCATGGTAAGGGCTTTGCTGTGGTTGCCGAAGAAGTGCGCAAGTTGGCTGATGAAAGTGCGAAAGCTGTGCAAGGAATATCGGAATTAATTAAAAATATTCAAGAAGAAGTGCGTAATGTGGTCAGTCAAATTTCCAATCAAGTGGAGTCTGCCAATCAAGAAGCACAAAAAGGGACCGAGACACATGCCGTCATTGAAGAGATGACGCAAACTGTAGATCAAATGAATGCTGCAGTGACCATGATTAAAGATTTAGTAGATAAACAAATGCATGCTATGCAGGAAACTTCAGCCCAATCGCAACAAGTAGCAGCGATTGCGGAGGAAACGTCTGCCGGTGCACAACAAGTTGCTGCTTCAACTGAGGCTCAAACATCTGTGATTGATACAGTCGACATACTAGTAAAAGAATTACAAGAGCAAGCCAACCAGTTAAAAACAGATATGAATAAATTTAAAGTGTAGCCTACCCAACTGAAAAGTAATTGCATCTTTATAATTTTTAAATTTTGTGTCAGAATAAAGTGATAATCATACAATCAAGTTTGATTGGAGGCATAAAAAATGAAAGTTGCAATTGCATCAGATCACGGTGGATTAAACATTCGTGCGGAAATAAAGTCATTATTAGAAGAACTCAATATTGAATATGAAGATTTTGGTTGTGAGTGTAGTACTTCTGTAGATTACCCTGATTATGCTTTACCGGTTGCTGAAAAAGTAGCGAGCGGTGAATTTGATAAAGGTATTCTCGTTTGTGGGACAGGGATTGGGATGTCTATAGCAGCCAATAAAGTGAAAGGCATTCGCTGTGCGCTTGTTCATGATACTTTCAGTGCGAAAGCAACAAGACAGCATAATGATAGTAATATGTTAGCGATGGGAGAAAGAGTCATTGGCCCAGGGCTTGCAAGAGAGATTGCCCAAGTATGGCTTGGCACGGATTATGAAGGCGGTCGCCATCAAAACCGTATTGGGAAGATAGATCAATACGAAAAAGAAAATCTATAAAACTTTGTTGCATATGTTGACTTCATGAAAGGAAGGAAGACATATGCATCTTTTTTATCTTGAGAAGAGAGGGAGCATATGATGATGGAAGAGTTAATACAACAATGGCGGGATATTTTAACAGAGTTTACACAAAAAGTATCACTAAACGAAGACAAATTAATTGTTATTGGCTGTAGTACGAGTGAAGTGATGAGTAATCATATCGGCACGGCTGGTTCAGAGGATGTGGCTGAATTCATCTTTTCAGAACTAATGAACTTACAAAAACAAACAAATGTTCAAATCGCTTTTCAATGCTGTGAGCATTTAAATCGCGCCATTGTTCTCGAACGAGCATCCGCTAAGAAGTATAACTTAGAAGAGGTGAGTGTTGTGCCAATCCGAAAAGCGGGTGGTGCGATGGCGACTTATGCGTTTCAACATTTCGATGCCCCTGTTGTAGTCGAGCATATAAAAGCTGATGCAGGGATAGATATCGGTGATACCTTCATTGGCATGCACTTGAAGCATGTGGTTGTACCTATTCGTCTTTCATTAAAAGAAGTAGGTGGTGCACACGTCACATTAGCAACGACTAGGCCGAAGTTGATTGGGGGAGAAAGAGCGGTCTACCAATAGAAATAGTCATTGTCTGATAATGCGCCGCTAGCGATAAGTAGATAAATGACGTATGTAACTAATTATTTCTGCATAACTTTTATTCGGAAATACCAACTTTACCCTTCATTTCATAATCATTTACATGTAACCGTTTTCCGTTAATATGGATAATTTTTTTCTCTTAATAAACAGTAAGCTTGCCTGTATCCTCCTGAAAAAACATGATAGAATAAAGGAGAATTTTCATAATAGCTATTCATTTTTGATAGTGTGGTAGAGATAAGGGAGGATTATTGTATGAAGCATTTAGCGCAGCAGGACGAGCAAGTTTTCAAATCAATTCAAGATGAATTAGGACGTCAGAGAAGTAAGATTGAATTAATCGCTTCAGAGAACTTTGTGTCAGAGGCGGTAATGGAGGCACAAGGATCTGTTCTCACGAATAAATATGCTGAAGGGTATCCTGGTCGTCGTTACTATGGTGGCTGTGAGCATGTTGATGTAGTGGAAGATTTAGCTAGAGATCGCGCGAAGCAAATCTTTGGAGCCGAGCATGCGAATGTTCAGCCTCATTCAGGTGCGCAAGCAAACATGGCAGTGTACTTCACGATTTTAGAACAAGGAGATACTGTCCTTGGTATGAATCTATCCCACGGTGGCCACTTAACGCACGGGAGTCCTGTAAACTTTAGTGGTGTCCAATATAATTTCGTTGAATATGGTGTAGACGAAACATCTCATACCATCAATTACGATGATGTATTAGCAAAAGCGAAAGAGCATAAACCGAAGCTAATTGTAGCAGGTGCAAGTGCGTATCCTCGTGTGATTGACTTCAAGCGTTTCCGTGAAATTGCAGATGAGGTTGGCGCTTATTTAATGGTCGATATGGCTCATATTGCGGGCTTAGTGGCAGCTGGTCTTCACCCTAATCCAGTACCATATGCTGATTTCGTGACAACAACAACTCATAAAACATTAAGAGGTCCACGTGGTGGTATGATTCTTTGTAAAGAAGAATTTGCGAAAAAAATCGATAAATCGATTTTCCCAGGTATTCAAGGTGGTCCATTAATGCATGTCATTGCCGCTAAAGCTGTAGCTTTCGGAGAAGCATTAGAAGATAGCTTTAAAGAATATGCGGAAAGCATTATCACAAATGCTAAGCATTTAGCAGAGTCACTTAAAAAAGAAGGCATCGACTTAGTATCTGGTGGAACAGATAACCATCTTTTACTTGTAGATGTTCGTTCATTAGGTTTAACGGGTAAAGTAGCAGAAAAAGTACTTGATGAAGTAGGTATTACGGTTAATAAAAATACAATTCCATTTGATCCAGAAAGCCCATTTGTGACAAGTGGTATACGTATTGGTACAGCAGCAGTTACTTCTCGTGGATTTGCAAAGAACGATATGGAAGAGATTGCTTCTATTATCGCGTTCACGTTGAAAAATGCGGAAGACGAAGAAAAGTTAGCTGAAGCTTCACAACGAGTAGAAGCATTAACAAGCAAATTTATTTTATATCCAGAAAGATAATCATCTAGTTTATCCAGCCTTCGCTTGAGGGCTGGATTTTTGTTAAGTTATGCCAACTATAACGAATGTTCTAAAAGTATCTTCTACATTTTCTTTTCTTCCAATGGCAATAAATGTTTCTATGTCAAGAATCGTAGTTGCCCCACAAACATTTTTTCTGTAAAATAGTACGAAGTGTGATTTGTACAATCAGTAAAAGGAGAGATATTTATGGCAAAAGTATATGTTTTCGATCATCCATTAATCCAACATAAGCTTACATACATTCGTGAAAAAAATACAGGTACGAAAGAATTCCGTGAACTCGTTGATGAAGTATCAACTTTGATGGCTTTCGAAATCACGAGAGATATGCCTTTAGAAGAAATTGAAATAGATACACCTGTTCAAAAAACAAATTCAAAAGTTCTTTCTGGAAAGAAAATGGGAATTGTGCCGATTTTACGTGCAGGTATTGGGATGGTAGACGGTATTTTGAAATTAATCCCTGCAGCTAAAGTAGGTCATGTTGGCTTATATCGTGATCCAGAGACTTTAAAACCAGTTGAGTACTATGCAAAATTCCCTGGTGATATTGAAGAGCGTGATTTCATTGTAGTTGATCCAATGCTTGCAACAGGCGGATCTGCAATTGAAGCAATCAATTCTTTGAAAAAACGCGGTGGAAAAAGCATTAAATTTATGTGTTTAATTGCTGCACCTGAAGGGGTAGAAGCATTAAAAGAAGCACATCCAGATGTAGATATATATATCGCTGCATTAGATGAAATGTTAAACGAAAAAGGCTACATCGTTCCTGGTCTTGGGGATGCGGGAGATCGTTTATTCGGTACAAAATAAAAAAATAAAGTTAATTATAGAAAATGAGCCCGTCCTAGGACGGGCTTTTTTACAAGAATGCTTCCCTTTAAGTGGATCTGATAAAGATCTGTTCGACAAATGTTTGTCGGAAGGTGAGTGCAACCAGCACTTCTTTTAGAAAGGTGGACGAGTGTTTTATGCAAAGACCGATTAAGGTAATGAGTATATTTGGAACAAGACCTGAAGCGATAAAGATGGCACCGCTTATTCTTGAGCTCAACAAGCACCCACAAGACTTTCATTCTATCGTTACAGTGACTGCTCAACATCGAGAAATGCTTGATCAGGTGCTTAAAATTTTTCAAATAGAACCGGACTTTGATTTAAATATTATGAGAGCAAGACAAACGTTAGTAGAAGTGACAAACCGTGTATTGTCTGGTTTAGATGAAGTAATGAAAGAGGTTGAACCAGACATTGTTCTTGTTCATGGGGATACAACAACATCATTTGCGGCCAGTTTAGCAGCTTTTTATAATGGGATTACTGTCGGCCACGTGGAGGCAGGCTTACGCACTTGGAACAAATTTTCTCCTTACCCAGAAGAAATGAATCGTCAGCTGACAGGTGTAATCAGTGATCTTCATTTCTCGCCAACAGAGAAATCGGCCGATAATCTATTGAGGGAAAATAAATCTGCAGAGCAAATATTCATTACGGGTAATACGGCGATTGATGCGTTAAAAACAACAGTGCGACCGGAATATCAGCATGAGATTTTAGAGAAAATTGGTGACGATCGCTTAATCTTGATGACAGCCCATCGCAGGGAAAATCTTGGCGAGCCGATGAGACATATGTTTAAAGCGATCAAAAAAATTGTCGAAACGCATGAAGATGTACAATTAGTATATCCGGTTCACCTAAACCCTGCTGTAAGAGAAGTTGCGAATGAAATTTTACAAGGGCATCCACGGATTCATTTGATTGAGCCACTAGGGATGATCGACTTTCATAACTTTTCCTCGCGTGCCCATTTAATTTTAACTGATTCAGGTGGTGTACAAGAAGAAGCACCATCGCTAGGAGTGCCTGTGTTAGTGTTGCGTGATACAACAGAACGCCCTGAAGGTATTCAAGCAGGCACATTGAAACTCGTTGGTACAGATGAGGAAGTTATCTATGCAAACGCTAATGAACTGTTAACTAGTAAACAGGCGTACAATGCGATGTCGAAAGCTTCTAATCCATACGGGGATGGTCACGCTTCTGAAAGAATTGCAGAGGCCATTAAGTATTATTTTCGTGAAGGTTTAAAGAAGCCAGCTCCATTTAAGCCCTTAATATAAGAACGCTATTTTCGTAATGGTTGTAGCTTTTAACTCACTTACGATACTAGATTCTTTTTATTGTGCACTAGACACTCGCTTTTTCGCGAAGATCCTATAAGCCTCCTCGGATTTTTCCTGCACGGCAACTCGAGGATTTCTGCAGCATTACACATTGGTTTTAAACGGCCTATAATAAAAAAGGTGATTACCTAAGTTTAAAAAGGGTATTCACCTTTTTTATTTGCGCTTCCCATTAAATTCCGTAGTATAGGGAAGCTAGAAATCGAAGACGCTAACAAAAAAAGGAGGAGTCGTAATGAAGAAAAATCTATTTATTCTCGTTATTATTCTTTTTCTTTTTCCTTGTACGTTAGGTATGAGTGCGTCTTCATCTCAACTAATTGTGCCTTCCTTGGATGAAATTAAAACAGAAGAACAAGTAGCTATCATCGTTTATAGTGATGACGCTGACTTACAAGTAGAAAAGGAGAAGCTCAAAGCACAAGGTGTCGCAATAAGATACATATTTAACTATGCCCTAAAAGGGTTTTCTGTTGAAGCAACAAATGATAAGTTAGCACAAATAGAAAGGAATCAAACAATTCATCACCTTACGACCGTAAAAAATTATACTGTGCAAGCAGAGAATGACAATATTCAGCTTATTGGTGGAGAGGCTATTAGAGGATATTTTGATGATGATAATCACCGCCTTACTGGAGAAGGTGTTAAGGTTGGCGTCATTGATACGGGGATTGATTATCGTCATCCAGATTTACGCATTAGTTATGGTGGTGGGAAAGACCTCGTGGACCAAGATGACGATCCGATGGAAACAGTGAATATGGGACGGTTGGATACATTGCACGGCACCCATGTGGCAGGTATCATTGCAGCCAACGGAAAAGTTAAAGGTGTGGCACCAAAAGCAGAGGTTATTGCATATCGTGCTTTAGGCCCAGGAGGAAGCGGGACGACAGAGCAAGTGTTACAAGCAATAGAACAAGCGATGAAAGATAAAGTGGATGTCATTAATCTTTCATTGGGAAATAATGTGAACGGACCTGATCTCCCTATTAGTCTTGCTTTAAATAAGGCAGTCGATAGTGGAATTGTTGCTGTTACATCATCGGGTAATTCAGGGCCTGGCATTTGGAGTGTTGGCTCACCGGGTACGGCTGCCAAAGCGATATCTGTAGGAGCCTCTACCCCTACATTAAAAGTACCTTATTTACATATTGGTAAAAAAGAAATGAAGTTGTATCCACTGCAAGGAACGATTCCGTGGGATTTAAACAAATCATTTGAGTTATATAACGGTGGCATTGGGAAAGAGGAGCAATTAAAAGGAGCTAATGGAAAAGTAGTTATTGTGGAGAGAGGGGAATTAACTTTTACGGAAAAAAGTAAGAATGCCAAGGAAGCAGGAGCACTTGCTTTGCTCATTTACAATAATACACCGGGCTCCTTCATGGGCAATTTAGAAGGGGTGTTAGATATCCCGGTTGTGTCATTAACGAAGGAAGATGGGGAAGAGATTAATCAAGAGCTTTCACAAGCTAAAAGATTATATGGACAAACAGTGATAAAGGAAGAAAAAGACATCTTAGCTGAATTTAGCTCAAGGGGTCCTGTGACTTCTACTTGGGAAATAAAACCTGATGTGGTTGCACCAGGAGTAGCCATTAATAGTACGGTACCTGGTGGATACACACCATTACAAGGAACAAGTATGGCAGCGCCTCATGTGGCAGGGGCAGCCGCTTTGTTAATACAGGCTCATCCTGAATGGCGCCCTGAGCAAGTAAAAGCAGCACTAATGAATACGGCCTTATCTATGGTGAATGAAGATGGTACGCCATACCGGACCTTTGAACAAGGTGCGGGCCGGATTCAATTGAAGGAAGCATTAATGACATCTACATTAATCTATCCATCGTCCATACAGTTTGGTAAGTTTAAGTTATCAGAACAACATCATGACCATGTAGCAAAAATTACGGTAGAAAATACAACCGATGAAAAGCAGTCCTATGCTTTTGAAATCCCGAAAAAACAAAAGGGGATTGAATGGCGTCTACCATTATCATTTATGCTTGAGCCTAAGGAGAAGAAAACCATTCGATTACATATGATCGTTAATCCAAAGGAACTCACTGAAAAACTGGCAGACGGTACGATTCGGTTGAATAGTAATAAGCAAACAATTCAGCTTCCTTATTTATACGTATTGGAAGAACCGGATTATCCACGTGTCATGGGCTTTAGTTTTGGTAAAGGTGATAGTAAGAAAACGTATCGCTATGAAGTGTATTTACCAGGTGGAGCGGAAGAGTTTGGGATTGCTTTATTCGATTCAACTTCATTAACTTTTATAGGCATGCTTGATTGGAAGAAAGATGTAAAGAAAGGCCAGGTAGAAGAGGATTTATTCATAAGCGATTTACCACAGCCTGGTTTGTATATTGCAAAAGTATTTGCTCGCAAATCTGGACAAGAAGATTGGATAGAGACCCGTTTATTCATTGGGGCTAATGGAGAATTAGAAATGATAGGAAATTAAGCGGTATAAAAATATTATAATTGAAAAACAATAGCCAAAAAGAACGCATAAATTTTCAGAATTTGCAAGAAAAATCTAGTGAAGATTTTATGAAAAAAGTGTGAACATCCATATTTTGCCCAAAAGAGAACTGGCGAAATTCCCATTAAACGCATTGACATTGACATGCCCCTATTGTATGCTTACAAAGGGTATTATTGATAAGGTTTTCATGAGCAGATTTTATAGTTTTATATCATATGAAATAGACGATTTATCATACTGCTTTCCTCAGAAAACCTCTTACCATTCTCGATTGAGAGGATGCGTTTTAATGCGTCATAATGACCGTCGCCCTTTTAAAGCGATGGCACTCATGTCCGCCATTCTTTCCCAATTAGTAGGCGCCATCCTTCTAGGTGTTTTTGCTGGAAGATGGTTCGATCGGTTACTAGAGACCGAACCACTGTTTCTAATAATCGGTTTATTACTAGGTTTGACAGTGGGCATTTATGCCATGCTTCGTTTAATCCAACAATTTTTTTCAGGAGAATAAACAAATATGCCGGAAATACAAGAAAGATTTAGTAGACAACGTAAATACATGCTTTTCTTGTTGTCGTTCTTTGTACTCGGCTGGGGCTTTACGTCTTATCAATCTATCTTTCTTGGCCTGATTTTGGGAACCGTTCTCAGCTTCTTTAATCTTTGGTTAATTGTAAGGAAGATGATTCAGTTCCGAGAAGCAGTAGAGAAAGAGCAAAAGGTGCGTTCACTAGGAACGATGTCGCGAATGGCATCTGCCGCTTTGGCAGTTATCATCGCCCTGGAGTATCCAGCGTATTTTCACCTTATAAGTGTAGTGTTGGGATTAATGACGTCCTATTTAGTCATTATGATAGATTTTTTTCTTCAATCTTTTCATTTACGTAAAAAGCGGGAAGAGAGGTGAATAATTTATGGATCATGGAGCTCCATTGAGAGAATTTATGGGGTTAAACTTCAACTTATCTAATATTCTGATGATAACAGTAGCAAGTGCGATAGTTTTCTTAATTGCTGTCATTTCAACTCGTCGTTTAGCAATGAAGCCGACAGGCATGCAAAACTTTTTTGAATGGGTGATGGACTTCGTTAAGAACATCATCAACAGCAACATGGCATGGAAAGATGGTGGTAGATTCCACGTGCTTGGAATCACACTCATCATGTACGTATTTGTATCGAACATGCTAGGACTTCCATTTGCAGTCACCTATAACCACGAGCTATGGTGGAAATCACCAACAGCTGATCCGGTCGTAACGCTTACACTAGCAGCGATGGTGGTAGGTCTTTCACATTATTATGGTGTGAGAGTGAAGGGTCTGAAAGAATATGGGAAAGATTTCTTCAAGCCAATGTGGTTTATGTTCCCATTGAAAATCATTGAAGAGTTTGCCAACACATTAACACTTGGTTTGCGTCTTTACGGTAATATTTATGCAGGGGAAATCCTACTGACATTACTAGCAGGCTCACTTGCAACAGGGTTCTTAGGACATGCTGTAGCAGTATTACCAACATTATTATGGATGGGATTCTCCGTATTTATCGGTGCTATCCAAGCATTTATTTTCTGTATGTTAACAATGGTTTATATGTCTCACAAAGTGAGTCACGACCATTAATATATACCTGTTCATTACATGAACAAAACATGTTTGTTAAAAATAATTTTATTCCAAAATTTTAAGGAGGAAACAAATAATGGGTCTTATAGCAGCAGCAATCGCAATCGGTTTAGCAGCACTTGGTGCAGGTATTGGTAACGGATTAATCGTTTCAAAAACAGTTGAAGGTATGGCACGTCAACCAGAAGCTCGTGGTATGCTTCAAACTACTATGTTCATCGGGGTAGCGTTAGTTGAGGCGATTCCGATCATCGGCGTAGTTATCGCATTCATGGTTATCGGTGGCTAATTTTTTGTATTTGTAAAATGGCGAAGATCATCACAAGTGGACCTTCGCCTTTCCTTTATGTAAATTCAATCGAATGACTTTAAAATAGTTTGACCTTAAGTGAACGTCTCTTGAAGGGAGTGAATCGAGGGTGTTATTAGATAGTTATGTATTAGGTGCATCTGGCGGCTTTAATGGTGGCGACATCGTATTCCAATTGATTATGTTCATCATTTTGTTAGCTTTAATTAAAAAGTTTGCATGGGGCCCACTTATGGGAATCATGAACCAACGTGAAGAACATATCGCTGGTGAAATTGAAGCAGCAGAAGCAAGTCGTGTAGAGGCGAAGAAATTACTAGAAGAGCAAAAGCTTCTATTAAAAGAAGCGCGTACAGAAGCGCAAACGTTAATTGAAAGCGCGAAAAAGCAAGGTGAAGCGCAACGCGAAGAGATAATTGTTGCGGCACGTGCTGAAGGCGATCGTTTGAAAAATTCTGCAAAACTTGAAATCGAGCAGCAAAAAGAACAAGCTGTATCAGCTATTCGTGAACAAGTTGCTTCATTATCTGTCCTAGTTGCTTCGAAAGTTATTGAGAAGGAATTAAGTGCAGCCGATCAAGAAAAACTAATTAACGAATATATTCAAGAGGCAGGCGAGAAGCAATGACGAGCTCAATAGTGGCAAAACGTTACGCGTTAGCTCTATTCCAGCTTGCGAATGAACATCAGCTTCTTGACCAAATGGAAGATGAGCTTCGTGCAGTGAAAGACGTAGTGAATCATGACTCTGAATTTAAAGCAGTGCTAAAGACTCCTAAGCTCTCTATTCAAAAAAAGAAAGAGATCGTAAAAGAAGCTTTTGCATCTGTTAACACATATGTGATAAACACTTTACTCATCATGGTGGAGCGTCATCGTGAAGATGAAATCACAGGTATGGTCGAGCATTTCTTAGACCTATCAGATGAGCAAAAAGGAATTGCTGAAGCGAAAGTTTACTCTGTTCGTCCTTTAACTGATGAAGAGAGAAACGCTTTATCTGCAACATTTGCAGCTAAAGTGGGCAAGCAATCCCTTCGTATAGAAAATATCGTTGATTCAAATTTATTGGGCGGTGTCAAGCTTCGCATAGGAAACAAGATTTTCGATGGCAGCTTACGTGGCAAGCTAGATAGACTTGAGCGACAATTGTTAGGCTAAGATTCGTAGATAGGGGTGAAACTCATGAGCATCAAAGCTGAAGAAATCAGTGCGCTGATAAAAAAGCAAATTGAAGGTTATCAGTCGGAAATTCAAGTGAGTGATGTCGGTACAGTTATCTCAGTAGGTGATGGTATCGCGCGTGTTCATGGTTTAGATAACGCCATGGCTGGCGAACTTGTTGAATTTTCGAATGGCGTTATGGGTATGGCGCAAAACCTTGAAGAAAGTAACGTCGGTATTGTTATTTTAGGACCATTCACAGAGATCAAAGAAGGCGATGAAGTACGCCGCACAGGACGTATCATGGAGGTACCAGTAGGTGAAGAACTTATTGGCCGTGTTGTAAACCCTCTTGGACACCCTGTTGATGGAATGGGACCAATCAATACAACAAAAACTCGTCCGATTGAAGGACCGGCTCCAGGTGTTATGGATCGTAAATCTGTACATGAGCCATTACAAACAGGTATTAAAGCGATTGACGCATTAGTGCCAATCGGTCGTGGTCAACGTGAGTTAATCATCGGGGACCGTCAAACAGGTAAAACATCTGTTGCAATCGACACAATTTTAAACCAAGCTGACCAAGATATGATTTGTATCTATGTTGCAATTGGTCAAAAAGAATCAACTGTACGTAATGCTGTTGAAACATTACGTAAAACAGGTGCACTAGATTACACGATTGTTGTAACTGCATCTGCATCTCAACCAGCTCCATTACTTTACTTAGCACCATACGCTGGGGTAGCAATGGGTGAAGAGTTCATGTATAACGGTAAACATGTACTAGTTGTTTATGATGACTTAACAAAACAAGCATCTGCTTACCGTGAACTTTCATTATTATTACGTCGTCCTCCAGGTCGTGAAGCATATCCAGGGGATGTATTCTACTTGCACAGCCGTCTTTTAGAGCGTGCAGCTAAACTAAGTGACGCAAAAGGTGCCGGTTCAATCACTGCGCTACCTTTCATTGAAACACAAGCAGGTGACGTTTCTGCCTATATTCCAACAAACGTTATTTCTATCACTGACGGACAAATCTTCCTTCAGTCTGACCTATTCTTCTCTGGTGTTCGTCCAGCGATTAACGCAGGTCTTTCTGTATCACGTGTTGGTGGTTCTGCACAAATCAAGGCAATGAAAAAAGTAGCTGGTACATTACGTCTAGACCTTGCTTCATTCCGTGAACTTGAATCATTCTCTCAATTTGGTTCAGATTTAGATGCAGCAACACAAGCGAAGTTAAACCGTGGTGCTCGTACAGTTGAGGTTCTTAAACAAGACCTTAATAAACCACTTAAAGTAGAAAAGCAAGTTGCGATTCTTTATGCGTTAACTCGTGGTTTCCTTGATGATATTCCAGTTGAAGATATCCGTCGTTTTGAAGAAGAATATCTTACTTGGTTAGATCAAAATCATAAAGAATTGCTTGACCATATCGCTACAACTCAAGGCCTTCCGGCTGATGAAGATATGGCAGCTGCAATTAACGAATTCAAGAAAACGTTTGTGGTTTCTGAATAATCATTGCAGAGTTAGACAGGATGGGATCGTTGTCCCTTCCTGCCTTTTCATGCATTGTTTTTACAGGATCTAATGATATATAAGGATTGGGACAGCCTACGCGCTAACCAATCAAACACACTTAAGTATAAGGGTGGTGAGAACCTGTGGCATCATTACGTGATATAAAGAACCGAATCAATTCTACGAAGAAAACAAGTCAAATTACAAAAGCTATGCAAATGGTATCAGCTTCAAAGATGACTCGTGCGGAAATGAATGCAAAAGCATTTGTACCTTATATGGAAAAAATCCAAGAGGTAACAGCGTCTATCGCAATTGGTAGTGCAGATGCATCACATCCAATGTTAGTGAGCCGTCCGGTTAAGAAAACGGGTTATGTCGTCATTACATCTGACCGTGGACTAGCTGGGGCATTTAACAGTAGAGTTCTAAAAGCCGTTAACCAAACAATTCAACAAAGACATAAGTCTAATGATGAGTTTGCGATAATAGCGATTGGTAGAATGGCCGTTGATTTCTTCAAAGGAAAAGGGATGAATGTAATCGTCGATATCGTCGGCGTAGCAGACCAGCCATCATTTGCTGAAATCAAAGACTTAACAACTAAAACGGTTGGTATGTTCTCTGATGAAACATATGATGAGCTATACATTTATTACAATCACTATGTCAGCGCAATTACTCAAGAAGTAACATCGAAAAAAATCTTACCACTAACAGATATTTCTAGTGGGTCAGACCAGTTAACTTCGTATGAATTTGAGCCTTCCGCTGAAGAAATTTTGAAAGTATTGCTACCTCAGTATGCTGAAAGCTTAATCTATGGTGCATTATTAGATAGTAAAGCTAGTGAGCATGCCGCGCGTATGACAGCGATGAAGAATGCTACGGATAATGCGAAGGATCTAATCAATGCATTAGACTTAAGCTATAACCGTGCGCGTCAGGCTGCAATTACTCAAGAGATTACTGAAATTGTCGGTGGAGCAGCTGCTCTAGAATAATTAAATAGCATTTCTTATTAGGAGGGAAAAAGATGAACAAAGGACGCGTTCTTCAAGTTATGGGTCCGGTTGTTGACGTAAAGTTCGAAAACGGTCAATTACCAGCAATCTATAACGCATTGCAAATTGATAACACTTCGCGTAACGAATCTGAAGTTGGAATCAACTTAACCCTTGAAGTTGCCCTTCATTTAGGTGATGACACTGTACGTACAATTGCTATGTCTTCAACAGATGGTTTACAACGTGGAACTGAAGTAATAGATACAGGTGCAGCCATCTCTGTACCAGTAGGTGATATCACTCTTGGCCGTGTATTTAACGTACTAGGTGATACAATTGACCTGGATCCAGCCATTACTGGTGATGCTCGTCGTGACTCTATTCATAGAGAAGCACCTACATTCGAAAAACTTTCTACAGAAGTAGAAATTCTTGAAACAGGAATTAAAGTAGTAGACTTACTTGCTCCTTACATCAAAGGTGGTAAAATCGGTCTATTCGGTGGTGCCGGTGTTGGTAAAACCGTTTTAATTCAAGAGTTAATCAATAACATCGCTCAAGAGCACGGTGGTATTTCTGTATTCGCTGGTGTTGGTGAGCGTACACGTGAAGGTAATGACCTTTACTATGAAATGACTGACTCAGGCGTTATTAAGAAAACTGCGATGGTATTCGGACAAATGAATGAGCCACCTGGAGCACGTATGCGTGTTGCCCTAACTGGTTTAACAATGGCTGAATATTTCCGTGATGAGCAAGGACAAGACGTTCTTTTCTTCATGGATAACATCTTCCGTTTCACGCAAGCAGGTTCTGAGGTATCTGCCCTACTTGGTCGTATGCCATCTGCCGTTGGTTACCAACCAACACTTGCAACTGAAATGGGTAAATTACAAGAACGTATTACTTCAACGAATGTTGGATCTGTTACATCAATTCAAGCGATTTATGTACCTGCCGATGACTATACTGACCCGGCTCCAGCAACAACTTTCGCTCACTTAGATGCAACAACAAACTTAGAGCGTAAATTATCTGAAATGGGTATTTACCCTGCCGTGGATCCATTAGCATCTACATCACGTGCACTTTCACCTGAAACAGTTGGTGAAGAGCATTATGAAGTAGCTCGTACTGTACAACAAACGTTACAACGTTACAGAGAGCTTCAAGATATTATCGCGATCCTAGGTATGGACGAGCTTGGAGACGAAGATAAGCTTATCGTTGAACGTGCGCGTCGTATCCAATTCTTCTTATCTCAAAACTTCCACGTAGCAGAGCAATTTACAGGCCAACCAGGTTCTTATGTTCCTGTAAAAGAAACTGTTAAAGGATTTAAAGAAATCCTTGAAGGTAAATATGACCACCTACCAGAAGATGCTTTCCGTCTAGTTGGTCGTATTGAAGAAGTAATTGAAGCTGCTAAAAAAATGGGCGTAGAGGTATAATTTAGGACCAGGAGGGTAAAAAATGAAGACGATTAAAGTCAGTGTTGTTACTCCCGATGGCCCGGTGTATGAATCCGATGTGGAAATGGTAAGTACCAAAGCTGAAAGTGGAGAGCTAGGTATTTTAGCAGGTCACGTCCCTATGGTTGCACCGTTACAAATTGGAGCTGTCCGTCTAAAGAAAGAAAATCAATCTGATTTGGTTGCTGTTAGCGGTGGTTTCCTCGAAGTACGTCCGGACCAAGTAACGATTTTAGCGCAATCTGCGGAACAAGCGACTGATATCGATCTTGATCGTGCCAAAAGTGCAAAAGATCGTGCAGAACAACGTTTGAATGAAACAAAGCGTGAAAACGTCGACTTCAAACGTGCAGAACTTGCACTAAAACGTGCGATGAATCGTATCAATGTTTCGGAGAGAAATATATAATCATCATGAAAACGAATCAATCCTGTTTTTATCATCAGGATTGGTTCGTTTTTTGTTTTGCGTGGGTCTATTTAAGCGTGTCTTTCGGGTGGTAAACGAACCGTGGAATGAATCGATGACATAAATTTGTGCTGTGATGCCTCTATAATACCAATACGTTTCAGAAATCCCGTGAGTGAATTAAATTGATTGGATGAGTTCAGCTGATAAACCAAAACGAGGCAAATAATGTGTGGTTGGAAAAATATGATTTGATTCGATGATAAACGAGTCAAAAAAATGAGGTAGCGGAAAAATTTGATTGGATTCAGTGATAAACGAGTCAAAAAAATGAGGTAGCAGAAAGATATGATTGGATTCGGTGCTAAACGAGTCAAGAAAATGGGGTAGAGGAAAAATATGAGTGTATCCAGTGTTAAATAAGTCAATTACGCTCAGTTTCTCAGCCTTCATCTTTTTGTAATTGCAAGCAAACATGCTCATAGTGAATTGAATTTCACTCATCCTGCTGATAAGATTTCTGACCCCTTGTGAGCAAAAGCTATATAGATCTATCTATTTCCTCACAATAATATAAACCTTCTCTTTATCCTACCAACAGTTCTTATTTTTTTCGGATAAGATTCAGTAAAAAAGATATATCCTATACAACTTGTCATATAAATGAAGTATGGGATAGATGGAAATGACTAGTGGCTTATCGACAGAATATGGCAAGGGTGTTATAATGTATCCGATTACATTTTAAAAATTTTGAATAGTTTCTATATTATGGAGGGGATGATATTGGAATTATGGCATCTGTATCAAAATAATTATTTGATAGTCCTTTCTTTTATAATTATCGGTGTGCTATTACCATTAGTTGCTCTATTTTTCGGGAAATTGTTGCGACCATATCAACCTAATGAGAATAAGTATACTACTTATGAAAGTGGAATTGATCCCTTTCAAGACTCAAGGGTACAATTCACGGTTCGTTATTACATGTTTGCTCTTCTTTTCGTCATTTTTGATGTGGAGACAGTGTTTTTATATCCATGGGCCGTAGCATATGAAAAATTAGGCATATTTGCTTTAATAGAGATGCTGATTTTCGTGTTTATGTTAGTGATAGGTTTAATATATGCTTGGAAAAAGAAGGTGCTGAAATGGATTTAAAATTAGATCAAATGAGTGAAAAAGAAATGGCTGAAATTCAGCGTAATATATTCATGTCTACATTAGAGCAGTTAAAAGGATGGGCTAGAAGTAATTCATTATGGCCGATGACGTTTGGCCTCGCCTGTTGTGCCATTGAAATGATGGGTGTGGGTTCTTCTCACTATGATCTCGATCGTTTTGGCTCTTTTTTCCGCACTTCTCCACGACAATCTGATGTCATGATTGTATCTGGTACCGTCACGAAAAAAATGGCTCCAGTAATTAGACGGCTTTACGATCAAATGCCTGAACCGAAGTGGGTGATTGCTATGGGCTCTTGTGCAACTGCAGGTGGTCCATATGTTTATTCTTATTCTGTTGTAAAAGGGGTAGACCAAGTGGTCCCAGTTGATGTGTACATACCAGGTTGTCCACCTAATCCTGCAGCACTCATATACGGTGTCAATAAGTTAAAGGCAAAAATCCGTTATGAGGCGAAAACAGGAAAGCGGGTGATCTGACTTGGATGAAAAAGATAAAGAGCGGTTAAAGAAGGAAGCAGCTGAAAAAGCAAGAGCAGCTGCACAAAGAAAACGGGAAGAGAGGGAAAAGAAAAAAGAAGAATCGCATGACTCAGTATCCGAAGTGAACCAAACAAAAGATGATGTTACCTCCAATCAAGATCTAGAAAAACAAAAAGCAGCGGCCGCCGCCAAGGCAAAAGCAGCCGCAATAGCAAAGAAAAAAGCAAAAGAGACAGAAGGAAAAGAAACAGAGCCAACCTCCAATCAAGATCTAGAAAAACAAAAAGCAGCGGCCGCCGCCAAGGCAAAAGCAGCCGCAATAGCAAAGAAAAAAGCAAAAGAGACAAAAGGAAAAGAAACAGAGCCAACATCTAACCAAGACTTAGAAAAACAAAAGGCAATCGCTATTGCCAAAGCCAAAGCAGCCGCTGCAGCGAAACGAAAGGCAAAGAACGCGAATGAAAGTGGCGATTCAGAGAAGGCTAAAGCCATCGCAGCCGCCAAAGCAAAGGCAGCTGCAGCAGCAAAGGCAAGAGGGAAAACAACTCAAGCAAAAGAAACAGAAGAGCCAGAACCTATCACACCATCACCTCAACAACCAATCTTAGATCGTTACCTCAACATTGTAAAAGAACACTACAAAGAAGATATTTTAGAAGATTCCTATATTAATCGTATGAGCAAGCATGTGCCCACTATTGTTGTTAAGCTAGAACATTACTATTCCCTTGCCTTGTTATTCAAACAACATAGCGGTCTTCATTTTGAATTTTTATCAGAATTACATGGAACTGATTTTGAAACATATATGGAGATTTATGTTCATTTATACTCCTTTAAAAATAAGCAGTCTGTCGCTTTGAAAGTGAAAATGGATCGTGAAAATCCAAGAGTTGATTCTATTGCAACTATATGGCCAGGTGCGAACTGGCCAGAGTGTGAAGCATATGACCTCCTTGGTATTCAATTTACCAACCACCCTGACCTACATCGCATTATGCTTGGGGAAGATTGGGTTGGTCATCCTCTCCGCAAGGATTATGAACCTTATGATGTGGAGGTGTAAAAGGCAATGATCAGAACAGAAGAGATGCTATTGAATGTAGGACCACAGCATCCCAGTACACATGGCGTTTTTCGTCTTGTTATCAAAATAGATGGAGAAATGATTATTGATGCCAAACCAGTCATCGGTTATCTCCATAGAGGAACAGAAAAAATAGCTGAAAATCTGCAATATACACAAATCATTCCCTATACAGATCGCTTAGATTACTTGGCCGCGATGACAAATAATTATGTGCTTTGCCACGCAGTTGAAACGATGATGGAGCTAGACATTCCTGAACGAGCGGAATACCTTCGCATCATCACGATGGAACTCGGTAGAATTGCTAGTCATCTTGTTTGGTGGGGTACATATTTGCTTGATTTAGGGGCGACAAGTCCATTTTTATACGCTTTTAGAGAAAGAGAAATGATCATCAATTTGTTAAATGAAATCTCAGGTGGCCGCCTAACATTTAATTATATGAGAGTAGGCGGAGTGAAATGGGATGCACCAGACGGTTGGATAGAAAAAGTGAAGGCGTTTATTCCTTACATGAGAGAGCAGTTAGCGGGTTACGGAGATCTCGTAACCGGCAATGAAATTTTCCTTAATCGTGTAAAGGGTATCGGTCAATACACAAAAGAAGAGGCAATGGACTATTCCTTAAGCGGAGCCAATTTACGTTGTACTGGGCTTGCTTGGGATTTACGGAAAAGTGAACCTTATTCCATTTACGACCGGTTTTCTTTTGAAATATGTACAGCTGATACAGGTGATGCATGGGGAAGGTACCAAGTGCGTATCCAGGAAATAGAACAAAGTTTACGGATACTTGAGCAAGCGGTGGAGCAATTCCCTGAAACAGGTGAGGTCATGGGTAAGGTTCCTAAGGTCATTAAACCGCCTAAAGGAGAAACGTTTGTACGCATCGAGTCTCCTCGAGGAGAAATCGGTTGTTATATTGCCAGTGAAGGTAAGAAAGAGCCATATCGTCTGAAATTTAGGCGGCCGTCTTTTTATAATCTGCAAATCTTACCGAAGTTACTAGTTGGTCAGAATATGGCTAATTTAATCGCGATCCTTGGCGCAATTGATATCGTGCTTGGGGAGGTGGACGGATAATGATTGAGGGATTATTAACTTCTGAAGCGACATGGCTCCATTTCTTCATTTATTTTGCATTAACGGTTCTGCTGTTATTTATTGTTCTAGGGTTTGTCACTTATGCCATTTTAGCAGAAAGAAAGGTTATGGGCTTTATGCAATTGCGGCATGGGCCTAACCAAGTAGGAGGAAGATGGGGACTATTACAAACAGTTGCGGATGTCTTGAAGCTACTGATTAAGGAAGATGCCATTCCGCGGGCAGCAGACAAACCATTATTTATTCTTGCACCGTTAATTGCTTTTACACCTGCTTTTATGGTTTTAGCAATCATTCCATTCACTGATCGATTTCAATTCGCTGATATCGGTGTTGGTTTGCTTTATTATATTGCTGTCTCGGGTATTACGACTGTCGGAGTTGTGACCGCAGGGTGGGCTTCTAATAATAAATATGCATTAATGGGGGCAATGAGGGCAGCCGCACAGATGATATCATATGAAATTCCACTAGTTATGTCGGTCATTGGTGTCATTCTTCTGACAGGAAGTATGAACTTAAATGATATTGTGTTAGCGCAAGAAAATGGCTGGTATATTCTTTGGCAACCGATTGCCTTTATCGTCTTCTTTATTGCAGCAGTAGCTGAATTGAATCGGGTGCCGTTTGATTTGGCTGAAGCGGAGTCGGAACTTGTTGCAGGTTATTTTGTTGAGTATACCGGTTTTCGTTGGGCGTTCTTTATGTTAGCTGAGTATGTGTATATGTTCGCAATGTCAGCGTTAATAACTGTCGTCTTTTTAGGTGGTTGGCTACCATTACCCTATTTAGGGTTTATACCGGGAGCCGTTTGGTTTGCACTTAAATTTATGGTTGTTATCTTTCTGCTTATTTGGTTCCGTGTTACTTTCCCAAGGATACGTGCCGACCAACTAATGGAGTTCGGCTGGAAGGTATTATTGCCAGTAGCTATAGCGAATATCTTCCTCACTGCATTATTAAAAGAATGGATCAATCTATTTTAAAGGGGTGACAAAGGTATGTTTGGATTAGCAAAAGGATTGAAATACACGTTGAAAAATATGACGCGCAAGAAACTAACCTATGATTATCCTAATGAACCCTTACCACTTCCCGATCGCTTTAGGGGAATTCAAAAATTTTATCCAGAAAAATGCATAGTCTGTAATCAATGTGCCAATATATGTCCGACAGATTGCATTACACTCACGGGGAAAAAGCATCCCGATTCAAGTAAGCGGGGGAAAATTATTGATACGTATGATATAAATTTCGAAATTTGTATACTATGTGACTTATGTACGGAAGTTTGTCCTACTGAGGCAATCATTATGACAAATCATTTTGAACTCGCAGAATATAGTCGTGATGAATTATTTAAAGATCTTGTGTGGTTGGATGAAAATGATACCCAATTACGAAAGGAGAATAAGGCATGAGCGGCGAGTTTTTCATATTTATTGTTTTATCACTCATCGCTATAGGCGGTGGGATCATGATGATCAACTTAACAAAGGTTGTTCATATGGTCGTCGCTCTCGTCTTTACTTTCATTAGTATTGCTGGCATTTACGTCATGCTTTCTGCAGAATTTATTGCAGTAGTCCAAATCCTTATCTATTCAGGTGCGATCACAATTATGATGCTTTTTGGCATTATGTTAACGCGTCATAATGACAAGAGCGAGACGAGTGGAGGGGGCTTTAGAAAATTTCTCATCTTTCTAGCCATCCTTGGGTTCGGGCTCGTCTTTTACTTAGGTATATACCAACTTGAACTAGGGGAACCATCCACTTCGTTGCATGAAAATAATACAGAGCAAATAGGGATTGCCCTTTATTCGAAATATATTATTCCTTTTGAATTAACTTCGGTTATTTTACTCGTCGCCCTTATTGGTGCGATAGTGTTAGCGAAACGGGATGATGAGGAGGGGGAAGAACGTGAGTAGTGTGCCGTTATCTGCCTATTTAACACTAGCCATTATCCTCTTTTGTATCGGATTATACGGGGCATTAACGAAGAAGAATACTGTCATTGTACTTATTGCCATTGAATTAATGTTAAATGCGGTTAATATTAACCTCGTTGCTTTTAGTAAGTATGGCATGATGCCTTCAATAGATGGCCAAATATTTGCCCTTTTTGCCATTGCAGTTGCTGCGGCTGAGGCGGCAATCGGGCTCGCTATCCTCATAGCTATCTATCGAAATCGTAAATCCGTCAATGTAGATGATTACAACTCTTTGAAAAATTAACTTGAATGAACATACGTCATTCGTATGAATAAAAGGGGACATGAAGAAATGATGGAGATTGCATGGATCATACCGCTTTTTCCGCTTTTCTCCTTCTTAGTGCTACTTATTTTTGGAAGGAAGTGGCGGAGAGGGCAAATTGATTTCGCAGTAATTCTTTCCTTAGTTAGTTTTATATGTGCTTTACTGGTTTTATTTGCGCGTTTCACGCAGGAAAATGTAAAGGTAGAGTTCATATGGCTAACCATAGGGGAGACTCAATTGACTGCAGGTTTTGAGGTCAATCAATTAAATGCCCTTATGCTTGTCATTGTCTCGCTCGTTAGCTTCCTCGTACATATGTATTCAAAGGCATACATGGAGGGAGATGAGCGCATAACAGTATTTTTCTCATACTTAGGATTATTCACCTTTGCGATGCTTGGACTTGTTCTTTCTCCTAATCTATTACAAACATATATATTCTGGGAGCTTGTGGGCGTTGGCTCATTTCTATTGATTGGTTTTTATTTTTATAAAGAAGAGGCAAAAGTAGCTGCCAAGAAAGCATTTATCATGACGAGAATTGGTGATATCGGCCTTCTCATTGGTATGATTCTTCTCTTTTGGCAAGTAGGGAGCTTTGAGTATGATGAGATTTTTGCTGCTATCTCAGCGGGTGGTCTATCAGAAACGATGGCTACCTTAACAGCTATTCTTATCTTTATCGGAGCCGTTGGGAAGTCTGGTCAGTTCCCGTTGCATTCGTGGTTACCTGATGCGATGGAAGGACCCACGCCTGTATCGGCATTAATTCATGCTGCCACAATGGTAGCAGCTGGTGTTTACCTTGTAGCAGCACTTTATCCGTTATTCGCCTTCAGTGAGGTGGCCATGCTTACCATAGCTATTGTTGGTGGATTTACCGCCATTTTTGCTGCAACGATTGGGATGACCCAAAAAGATATTAAAAGAGCTTTAGCGTATTCTACTGTAAGTCAGCTAGGTTATATGATGCTTGCATTAGGGGTGGGAGGTTACGTGGCCGGTGTATTCCATTTAACAACACACGCCTTTTTTAAGGCACTATT
The DNA here is from genome assembly GCF_038595015.1 of Cytobacillus sp. FSL W7-1323. Classification (NCBI taxonomy): domain Bacteria; kingdom Bacillati; phylum Bacillota; class Bacilli; order Caryophanales; family Bacillaceae; genus Cytobacillus; species Cytobacillus sp. FSL W7-1323. Next base: position 4,256,677 of record NZ_CP151998.1, on the reverse strand, counting down.
GTTTTTAGCAGCTGGTAGTGTCATTCATGCTGTTCATACCCAAGATATTGAGAAAATGGGTGGCTTATGGAAGAAGATGAAATGGACTGCACCGTTCTTTCTAATTGGGACAATGGCGATTAGCGGAGTACCTTTATTATCAGGCTTTTTTAGTAAAGAAGAAATATTAGTGTCTGCCTGGGTGAGTGGTCATTACTTATTATTCACACTTGCAATCATTGCTGCTTTCTTCACTGCATTTTACATGTTCCGCTTATTTTTCTTAGTATTTGGTGGAGAAGAAAAGAAAGAGCATTCAATGGTAAAAGATTCATCCAATTGGATGACCGTTCCCATGCTGGTTCTTGCGTTGTTAGCGATTGTTGCTGGTTATATACAAACCCCTTGGTTCGGAACATTTTTAGGAGATTGGTTAACAACGGGGATAGCTGCAAATGTGCATGGTCATCTCGATGGTCCGCTTTGGGTGATGATTGTAGCCACGATTGTAGCATTCTTAGGTATCTTGCTTGCTTGGTTGATGTATAGTAAGAAAGTTATTTCCAGAGATTGGTTTACATCAAGAGCTCCTTATACGTATCAGCTTGTAGTAAATAAATATTATATCGATGAAGTGTATCAGTATATCTTTGTTAAAGGTAGCCGCTTTGTAAGTCAAGTTCTACATTTCGTGGAGGTTTATTTAATTGAAGGTCTCATTTCTCTTGTAACCATCACCATTAAACAGTTGAGCATGATTGGTTCAAAGTTTCAAAATGGGCAGACTCAATTGTATGGAACGGTTGCTTTTGTTGGGTTAGCCATTCTGATCGTAGTGTTTGCAGTGACAGGAGGTGGCTTATAGTGGGATTCCCGTTTATATTGAGCATTATTGTATTTGCGCCCCTTCTCGGTGTCTTATTATTAACACTGGTTGCAAAAACGAAGGAGAAAACGATTAAAACAGTCGCTACACTTAGTACCCTTCCTTCTCTTTTTCTATCAATCTACTTAATTATCTCATCTAAGATGGGTGTAGAGTTAGTTAGTTATTCTGGGAAATTAAGTTGGATGCAATTTGGTAATCCCGAAGTCTTTGGCAAATTATACAGTATTGATTATGAATTAGGAGTAGACGGTTTTTCTCTTATTCTATTGTTATTAACAGCCTTACTCTCTACGTTAGCCGCCTTTGCTTCATTTCAGATCAAAGCAGGGTGGAAAGGTTATTACATGCTATTTCTATTATTAGAAGTTGGCATGCTCGGGGTGTTTGCTGCTGAGAACTTAGTTTTATTCTTTATCTTTTTTGAAGTGACTTTAGTGGCAACCTTCTTTTTAATAGGCAAATGGGGGCTATATGAAAAAGAACGAACAGCCTTCTCTTTGCTCATTTATAACGGGATTGGGTCAGCAATCCTTTTAGTTGTCATCATGGTATTGTTTGCTAAAACAGGTACGGCGAATATCGAGGCCTTAATGTCTATTTTAAGTGCAGATGATGGAACGGTTTTTTCATCAAAAGAGAAAACGGGCTTGCTGCTTGCCTTATTCATTGCCTTTGGGATTAAGCTTCCTATTTGGCCGTTTCACAGCTGGATGGTTAAGGTTCATGCTGAAGCGCCAGCAGCAATTGTCATGCTTCATGCGGGTGTACTGTTGAAAATTGGCGCCTATGGTCTCATCCATTTTGGTTTAGGCTTCTTTCCTAACCAGTTTCAATCGCTCACTTTATGGCTGGCGATACTTGGTGTAATCAACTTGCTTTATGGTGCGTTTTTAGCATTATCCCAACAAGAACTGAGAAAAATTTTAGCTTACTCATCGATTTCGCATATGGGTATCGTGCTTATCGGATTGGCTGCATTAAATGAAGCGGGGATACAAGGAGCGATGTTTCAAGTGGTCTCACATGGGTTAATTGCCGCCTTGTTCTTCTATCTTATCGGTATCTTTTACGAGAGATATCAATCTAGTTCCATGGATGATTTAAATGGGCTAGCGAAAACAATGCCAATCGCTTCAGGTTTTTTGTTAGTAGCAGGTCTCGCCTCATTAGGTTTACCCGGTATGTCAGGGTTTGTCGCGGAATTTCTCGTGTTCCTGGGTCTATTTCAAGAATGGCCAGTGCTTGCAGTTATCGCATGTTTAGGAATTATATTGACGGCTGTATATATATTACGAGCAGTACTAGGGATTACTTTTGGCCAACAAGAGAAGGTGAAAAGGGTAAGAGATATGACGTCATTAGAGATTTGGCCAGCAATTATTTTGCTTTTATGTATTGTTGGTATTGGTGTTTATCCAGATATTATCGGTTCAACTTTAAAATCAATCATCATTGGATTAGGGGGGTGAAATAAAAATGGATCTTGATACATTATTATCATTTAGTTGGCATGCGATGGTTCCAGAATTCATTATTCTTGGTACAGCTACTCTACTATCCCTCCTAGATTTATTTCTACCGAGGTCGTTTCATCGGAAATGGCTCGGTTGGCTTGGTGTAGGAAGTATCGTTGCAGCTTTAATCTTTTTACTTACACTCATAGGGGACACACCTTTTGCGATCCTCTATGACACCTTCCGATTAGATTCCTTTGCGATTGCTTTTAAATTAGTGTTATTAGTTGCTGCCGGCTTTGTGTTGTTGTTAGCTATTTCATATGAACCGAAAGAAGAATTAACGGAGTTCAGGGGAGAGTTTTTCTATTTATTTTTAGTGGCAATACTTGGTGCGATGATTATGTCCTCCAGCGCTGATTTAATTACTCTTTTTGTAGGTTTAGAGCTAATGACCTTATCATCCTATATATTAGTAGGAATAAGAAAGAAGCATCTCCCTTCAAACGAGTCAGCAATGAAATATGTCATTAATGGTGGAATTGCCACAGCTATTACTTTGTTCGGTATGAGTTATTTATATGGGATTGCTGGGACAACCAATATTTTAGAAATGGCGGGTAGGCTTCAAGAGTTAACGAATACTCAACATCTATTTTTATTAGCACTAGCTTTTCTGATGATTTTAGCTGGTTTAGCATTTAAAATCGCTGCAGCACCTTTTCATATGTGGACACCAGATGTTTATGAAGGAGCGCCGATACCAGTTACCGCTTTTTTGAGTATTATTTCAAAAGCAGCAGGGTTTATTTTAATCATTCGAATGTTCATCACGGTTTTTTATCATATTCCGGATGTGAGTAACAATTCTTCTTTATTAATGGCGCTGCAAAACTTTTTAGCCGTTCTTGCTGCCGTGACGATGATATGGGGGAATTTAGTGGCACTAAGGCAAACGAAGATTAAGCGGATGCTTGCCTATTCAAGCATTGCACATGCGGGATATTTATTAGTTGCGGTAACGGCTTTCTCCGCCTTTATGGTAGAGACGATTTGGTTTTATTTAACGGCCTATTTATTTATGACAATCGCTGTTTTTTCCTTGTTACAATTAATGAATATTGAAGAGCTAAAGCAATTGTCTGGGCTTTCCAAACGCGCTCCCCTTTTAGCTGTTGCACTCGCACTTACTATGCTAGGGTTAGCGGGGATACCAGGAACATCAGGGTTTATTGGCAAACTGAATATTTTTCTAGGCGCATTAAGCACAGAACCAACGCATTATCTATTAGCTGTTATCCTAATCGCCACTACGGTGATATCTTATATATATTATTTTAAGTTGATTATTTACGCTTTTTTCCGAGAAGCGAATCATAATTTTCAAATGAGTGGGAAGAAGTTGAATGGCATTATCATAAGTATTTGCGTGATGATGACAGTATTACTAGGCGTTTTTCCACAATTAGCTTATGATTTCCTCCATCAAAATTTTTTATCATTTTATGATTTCTTACAGTAGAAACGGGTATAGAAGAAGGGAGAGCTCCTTCTTCTTTTTTATTTATGGAAAGCAAAGAGCTTAAAGTAAAGTAAATTATGGAAAAATAAATTTAGGTGAAACGAAAACTGAAACAAAAACGTCAATTGTTAAGAGGGTGTGTGCTATCTTTCTGAAGGTGATTTGAGTTAAAATAAATGGTGTAGTTTTTGATTGAAGGAGTGGGTCATGTGATCTCTGGATTTGGCCAACAGGCATTGGTTAGTATTATTGTACATTTAATATTTATTGCTGTAGCTTGGTATGCTTTGCAAGCGATTAAAATTGATACGTGGATCAAGGCGAACCATGTTTTGCAAGCAAGGGTATTATATGTATTGTTATCGATCGCACTTGGATCGATTGTCGGTAACTTTGTGCTTGATTATCTTCTTTGGTCTCAACAACTTCCATTTATTTTGCAATAATCCATTTGTCAAAAAATAGACCTTAAATATAGGTCTTCGTACATGTTTTCATTTGCTCAAAGTTTGAGTACAATGCATGATGTTGCTATAAATTTTCTTAAAACTATACATATAATCTGACTTAATATTCACTCAACTAGTGGATGTCAAAATGTGACGATAATTCCCAAGTATGCCGATCTCTCCTTTGGTAACAATGGTAGTAAGGGAGGGAGTTAAATGAAGAAGTATTCATTTATATTTTCTATAATGGGAATTGTCGGGTTAGTTTGGATTATTTTCGGCAATCATTCGGATGCAGCATCTGTAGAAGAGCTTTCACTAATACAAATCGCTCAAACTGTACAGGACGAGAATATTTTGATTCAAGAATGGTCAGTTCATGCAAGGGAAAACTTGGAAACACTACAAACCTTTGCAGAAGTAAAAGCATATACTAAAGAGATGAAAAAGAGTTTTACGGACTGGAAATGGTCTGTCCAAAAGGAATCTCAAGAAAGATATGAAGTCATAGGAACGCTTAAAAAAAATGATCTGACTGAAACGATAAAAATACTTTCAACCGACACAAAAAACAATGTACAAACGTATGTCATTTATGAGGCGAAAGGTGCTGGCTACGAAGGCAGTATCCAGGAAAATATGGGGAACTATATGAAAAGTCAGATGTCTGACATTTTTACTAAAAAACCCAATATTTTCTCTTGTATCATTGGTCATTATGATGGTAATATGAGGGAGTCTATGCTTGAACAAATGAACGGATTATTGTCCACATTTAATGCGAAAGAAATAGAAGCGTTAGAAGAAGAGCAATTTATTTCGACATCGGCATATTCACCTATGTTCAAAGAGTCTGTTACAACGGATGGCAAAGATATGAATTTACAAATTGGCTTAAGAAAAGAAGGGTTGGGCGCTAAGACAACTATTGTTATCGGCACACCCATCATAACGATTGAATATTAATATAGAGAAAATGGACGCGGAGGGGAATACACTTTGGAAAAAATCATCGTCCGCGGCGGAAATCGGTTAAGTGGCACAGTCAAAGTAGAAGGCGCAAAAAATGCTGTTTTACCGGTAATCGCTGCAACATTGTTAGCAAGTGATGGAAAAAGCGTAATTCGTGATGTCCCAACTCTCTCCGATGTATATACAATTAATGAAGTATTACGTTTTTTAAACGCCGAAGTGGGGTTTGATAACAATACAGTAACTGTTGATGCATCTAGAGAGTTAAAAGTAGAAGCACCATTTGAATATGTTCGAAAAATGCGTGCATCTGTTTTAGTCATGGGTTCACTATTAGCGAGAAATGGAAGAGCAAGAGTAGCATTGCCAGGCGGCTGTGCGATTGGTTCACGCCCGATAGATCAACATTTAAAGGGTTTTGAAGCAATGGGTGCAACAGTTAAGGTTGGCAACGGTTTTATTGAAGCAGAAGCTCCAGAAGGAAAACTGCATGGTGCGAAAATATATCTTGATTTTCCTAGCGTAGGCGCAACAGAAAATATTATGATGGCTGCTACATTAGCAAAGGGTACAACGATTCTAGAAAATGTAGCAAAAGAGCCAGAAATTGTGGACCTTGCGAACTTCCTTAATAAAATGGGTGCAAAAGTTCGTGGTGCTGGAACAGGAACGATTCGTATTGAAGGTGTGGATGTATTATTTGGTGCTGAGCATCATATTATTCCAGACCGAATTGAAGCAGGTACATTTATGGTAGCAGCAGCCATTACAGGCGGCGATGTTCTTGTCAAAGGCGCTGTACCAGAACATGCAACATCTTTAATAGCAAAAATGGAAGAAATGGGCGTTCAGTTTATCGAAGAGGAAGAAGGCGTTCGCGTCATCGGCCCGTCAGAACTTAAAGCTGTCGATATTAAAACGATGCCTCACCCAGGTTTTCCAACAGATATGCAATCTCAAATGATGGCACTATTGCTTCATGCCAAAGGCACAAGTGTTATTACGGAGACTGTATTTGAAAACCGCTTCATGCATGTGGAAGAATTCCGTCGCATGAATGCAGATGTGAAAATCGAAGGTCGCTCTGTTATTATGGAAGGACCATCCAACCTACAAGGTGCAGAAGTTGCCGCAACCGATTTACGTGCTGCAGCTGCTCTCATCTTAACAGGACTTGTAGCAGACGGCATAACACGTGTAACAGAATTAAAACATCTTGACCGTGGCTATGTCGATTTCCATAAGAAACTAGCGAGCTTAGGTGCAGACATTGAACGTGTGACTGAAGCAGACGAAGATATGTCTACAACTGAACAAACCATCATTACTGATTTGAATGCATAAAAATGGCGAACCACTAATCTTTTTAGAGATTGGTGGTTTTTTTTAGCTAAGGATGAAAATGTAGATGTACATATATGTGAGATCAAAAAAGCCAAGTTATATTAGGGAATGGGTGCACAGAGTATATAAAACTGATGAGATGTTGGGCAAACAGGAAATGCGCACAAATGAAGTCACATAACCATCGAGATGTGATTGAGGGCAAAAAAGGACAAAGGTTCATCCACAATTTTTTTTAGGTGTTGTAGGACTCTATCTATGATTTGGTTGTGGACTCAAAACTATTCATTACCATAGTGAAGGTGAACATTTAGCTCTCGCAATTAGCCCTAACTCCATTTTCACTCGGTTCTCTATCTCTACCATTACACAAGAAATAGCTACTTTACTAGAGAAATTCAATAGTGGGATTTTGTCATAATGGCTCTATTTCGACCATATGATTGAATGAGACGTGAATCTTGATGGAGGCTAGCATATGACAAAATTCAAACCATTCATCGTACTATCAGCATTACTCTTTACACTTGTATTAATTATTCCAGCCTTACTAGTAGTTCTTCCTTTGGGAAATGATGAGAAGCAAGAGAATCGAGAAACTGTAACTGCGGAGAAGAAGAAGGGGGAGGCAACACCTTTCACCTCGATGGAACCTGCAGTTGATGTGGCTGTTTACCGTACCGATGCCAACAAAGTGGAAACCTTTGCTTTTGAAGACTATCTTATTGGGGTTGTTGCTTCTGAGATGCCTGCTGAGTTTGAGCTAGAGGCGTTGAAGGCACAAGCATTAGCAGCGCGAACGTATACAATGCAGCATCTACTGGCAGATGAGGGTTCATTACCAGATGGTGCCATGATTACTGATTCCACTGATGATCAAGTTTTTAAAAACAAAGAAGAGCTCAAGAAAATATGGAAGTCCGATTATGATTGGAAAATCGAGAAAATTACGCAAGCAGTTCAAGAAACAAGTGGGCAAATTCTTACCTATGATGGTAATCCTATAACAGCAGCGTTCTTTTCAACAAGTAATGGCTATACGGAAAATGCAGAAAATGTTTGGGCTAATGCGACCCCGTATTTAAAAAGTGTCAAAAGCCCCTGGGACATTGATACACCAAAATTTGCTGATCAAATCTCTATCCCTGTGTCCGAATTTGAAAAAAAATTAGATGTGAAAGTACCTTCGGGTCAAACTGTTGCTAAAATTGTTGAGAAAACAGATGGTAATCGAATAGGGAAAGTAAATATTAATGGAACCATGATTAAAGGAACAGATGTTAGAATGAAATTAGGATTGCAATCAACTGACTTTACCCTGAAGAGAAATGGCGATCAGATTAATATACAAACAAAAGGATATGGACATGGGGTTGGCATGAGTCAGTATGGTGCAAACGGTATGGCGAAAGAAGGTAAATCATATAAAGAAATCGTTTCTTATTATTATAAAGGAATCGAAATAAGTGAATCTGATACGATGGTGGCAAAATTAACTGCACAAAAGTAAGTTTAAACAAACAGCTTCAATCGGAGCTGTTTGTTTTCTGTTTGAATGTAGATCTCTTAGTACTTAAGTATTCAGAAAATAATTATTTTGATAAAACATGTATATAAAAATCGAGTTAGTAAAAAATAAATCCAAAAAAATTTTTAGATGATGTATATATCTTCTGGAATCTGTTCAAACTGATGCCAGAGGTGATGAAAAATGAGAGAGGAAGAAAAAAAGACTTCTCAAGATTCTAGTTTTAAAAAGTTTATGAAGAAACGTTGGGCTTATCCAGCAATTTACATCGCGAGTGCAGCACTCATACTTAGTGGCGTTCTATGGTTCCAAAACAGCAATGAAAATGCTTCAGACACAGATGGATTCGATTACGGTGAGACAGATCTTACTGGCAAAGGTAATGAGGATGCAGTTGAAGTAAATAATGCAATGGAGAACTTTGTGCTACCGGTAGAAAAAGCGGACGGAGCAGTAATCCAAACTAAATTCTATGATGTACATGGTGAGGAAGCGGCTCAAGAAGAAGCTTTGGTATTCTACAATAACACATACCAACCAAATGCAGGTATTGACATTGTTATGGAAGATGGGAAAACATTTGAAGTTCGTGCAGCATTAAGTGGAACAGTTACTAAGGTGGAAGAAGATGCAACACTAGGTAATGTCGTTGAAATTCAGCATGCTGAAGGAATTGTGACACGCTACCAATCCATTACTGATATGAAAGTAAAAGAAGGTAGTGTAGTGGAGCAAGGAGATACAATTGCTCAATCTGGTCAAAGCCAAATTAACCAAGAAGCTGGAGAGCACGTACATTTTGAAATCCGTAAAGATGGTGTAGCTGTAAACCCAGAAGAGTTTGTTGGTAAAACGTTAAGTCAATTGGAAAAAGCTGAAATAGCTGAAGAGAGTACACCTGCTGAAGATGCAGCCCAAGAAGGTTCAACGGAAAGTGCTGATGATGAATCAGATGCTGCGCCAAGTGATGAAGGCCAATCAGAAGATGATGGTGCAAGCAATGAAGATGAAACAGACGCTGATACTTCTTCGGATTCACAAGAATCATAAATAATGTTGAGACAAAAATGGAAAAGTTTCGACATTTCTCGGGAAATATTCATTCGTGAATATTTCCCTTTTTATTTCTTATGGTGTTTGAGTAGAATGTATTGATAGTAATGAATTTTTTTTATATGTAATGAATAAATCTTGACCAGTAAATGCTTGAAGTCTAGAAGCAGACTGTAGAGGTGCCAGTAAAGTGAAGAACTCTTCATCGGCTTGGAATTCGAGCACACGATCATCTGCAGCTCCAATAAGTTTAGCTTGCGATGTATACATTTCATCAATGATGGTTAATGGCTGAAAAGCGTTAATATGATTATCTTTAAGGTTGTTGAGTGTTTTTAATTCTTCAACGCTTAGTCCGTATCTACCGGCAATTCTCCATAATGTTTCCCCAGGAGCGACAATATGTATAAATGGTTCACCTGATAAACCTTGATAGTTTGTAGGATATGGAATGTCTAGCGATTGCCCTACAGTAATATAATTGTCTACAAGTTGGTTATGTATTTTTAATTCTTCGACAGAAAGATTATGTTTTTTGGCAATACGATAGAGTGTATCATTTTTTTTAACTTTATAAGTAGCGGCTTCTGATGATTGCTCATTCAAGCTGAAAATGACAGCAAGAATAATGACTGTAGCAGCCAAGATGCCTGTTAATTTCATTCTTCTTATTTTCATCCTTCTTTGTCTCGCTTCAAAGATTCTCTCTTTCCGTGGCTTTAACACTGTCAAAATAAATCACCCTTCAATTGGAAAATAATTGTTATATAACCATGTTTTATCTATTGGCTCGATTTTTAGTGTAAGTCAGGGATGGATTAAACAACAATAGGAATAAAGAATCTCTTGTTCATTATAAAGAATTGGGTATTTGGATTTTATGTATGGACTTTTATCACTTTTCATTGGTTACTGAAATACATTTAATTGAGTGATTAGAACTAAAAAATGCTCTTTTGTAATATAGAGTAAGAAAAAGGGTTTGCGAAACTTGTCGAAAAATAAGAATTTATAATCAGGTCTAATCACCCTTTTTTAAGTCATAAGTCGCAGGTATTAAATAACAACCATGTTTTATAGAGAATGTCTTCTTGAAAAAGATTGCTTAAAATGAAAAAAACATACAGCTACTTGTCCTACTTGTGTTTTTTGTGCATATATTTTAATCCAAGCTAATAAACTGTTACAAACCTTACAAAGAGAATGTTTGAGGTGAGGGGTCGTTTGTTTAGTAACAGCTGTATAATCTCTAGGATATGTTTAGCTACTGCTCGGCAGGTTTACCTGCTACTCTTTTAACAACTAGTAAAAAACACACTATAAGACAAAGTAAAAACGAGTCTCATTTCACACTTCTCACATCCAATTTAGGGAGGGCGAGTAGTGTGCACGATTACATCAAAGAGAGAACCATCAAGATTGGAAAGTATATCGTGGAGACGAGAAAAACGGTTCGCGTAATTGCGAAGGAGTTTGGCGTATCCAAAAGTACAGTCCATAAAGATCTTACAGAAAGATTGCCTGAAATAAATCCTGACCTTGCTAATGAAGTAAAAGAAATATTAGATTATCATAAGTCCATTCGTCATTTGCGAGGGGGAGAAGCAACAAAGTTAAAGTATAAAAAAGAAGAGCTTGAAGAAGAACCCATCAAATAATGTATGAAGCGGGCAGAGGGAGGTAAGATACAACCACCATCTGCCCGTTTAACCATCACTCCTTTATTACTTCAAAGTGTTCTCACCAGCTTTTATCCCAAGAATCAACCAATTCGACAATTTCTCCTTAAAAAGTCACAATATATTTTGACAAATAGTTATTTATTCTCCTAGAGATGTGCTAAAATAATTAACTAGGATATAATGAACTTGATATGTGCTTTTGTTAACGTGGAAGCCCTAGGATATACATAAAACAACTCTTTTCTCAGGTTGCTTGAGAAAGGCTTTTGTATGGGGAAATATTCGTGCGGAAACGAAAAATCAATGATAGATTGCTTACATAAGCAAAAAACACAAAAGGCATTTTACATGCCTATTAAGCCATTTGAACTGTAAAAATGAGAAGAAGATTTAGTTGCGAGGAGGAAGTTAGGAACAATGTTTGCAAGAGATATTGGAATTGACTTAGGTACGGCAAATGTACTGATACACGTAAAAGGAAGAGGGATCGTATTAAACGAACCTTCTGTTGTAGCCATTGATAAAAACACGAATAGAGTACTAGCTGTTGGTGAAGAAGCACGCCGTATGGTGGGGAGAACGCCTGGAAATATTATTGCTATTCGCCCGCTAAAAGATGGTGTTATTGCTGACTTTGATGTAACTGAAGCGATGCTTAAGCACTTTATTAACAAATTAAATGTAAAGGGCTTTCTATCTAAACCACGTATTCTTATTTGTTGCCCTACAAATGTAACGAGTGTCGAGCAAAAAGCGATTAGAGAAGCCGCAGAAAAAAGTGGCGGTAAGAAAGTCTATCTTGAAGAAGAACCGAAAGTTGCTGCAATTGGTGCGGGAATGGATATTTTCCAACCAAGTGGTAATATGGTCGTAGATATTGGTGGAGGAACAACGGATGTGGCTGTTCTATCTATGGGTGATATTGTTACATCTTCTTCAATTAAAATGGCCGGTGATAAATTTGACAATGAAATTCTCCAATACATTAAAAAGGAGTATAAGCTTTTAATTGGTGAGCGTACGGCTGAAGATATTAAAACTTCTATTGCAACAGTATTCCCTGACTCTAGAAATGAGAGCATGGAAATTCGTGGACGTGATATGGTTTCTGGATTACCTCGCACAATTACTGTTCATTCAAAAGAAATCGAACAAGCTTTAAAAGAGCCTGTAGACGTGATTGTTCAAGCTGCAAAAAGCGTTTTAGAGCGGACACCACCTGAACTATCAGCAGATATTATTGATCGTGGCGTTATTCTGACTGGTGGAGGAGCATTGCTTCATGGTATCGATATGCTTCTTGCTGAAGAATTAAAAGTACCTGTTCTCATTGCTGAAAATCCGATGGACTGTGTCGCAATTGGAACTGGAATTATGCTTGATAACATTGATCGTTTACCACGGAAAAAATTAAGTTAACAAATGAGTAAGGCTGACCTAATGATTCTCCTATAGGCCAGCCTTTTCGTTGAAGAGGAATGCATTTACCTCTAAGTAAATAATGTTAATTAATTATGCAGCCTTTCCGATATAAAAGGGAGACGATAATATACGGGAGTGACCGATATGTTTAGAGGGTTTTACACTGCAGCATCAGGTATGTTAACGCAGCAAAGAAGAACGGAAATGTTAGCTAACAATATGGCCAATGCAAATACACCTGGTTTTAAAGCAGATCAAACAGCAATTAGCAGTTTCTCTGATATGTTACTGCAAAGAATAGATAGTCAAAATATCCCTACTGAAAACGGATTTCGTATACCAGTTAACGAAACAGTTGGAAGTATTAGTACAGGTGTATATTTACAAGAAGCAATGCCTTTATATACCCAGGGTGATTTGAATGAAACAGGTCTGGCTACAGACTTATCGCTTGAAAATGGTAATCTTCCGGACGGTAGTGCATTGTTTTTTACTGTTGCTGGTGAAGATGGGAATACAAAATATACACGCAATGGTAATTTTACATTAGATAGCCAAGGGTATTTGACTTCAGCAAGTGGTTTATACGTCTTAGATACAAACGGGAACAGAATCCAACCAGGTAGTGAATCATTTACCGTTAATGATGAAGGGTATTTAACAAATGCAGCTGGAAATACCACACGAATTGGCGTAGCTTATGCGGAAACAACAGAGAATCTTCTAAAACAAGGAGATGGACTCTTCGCTACGGAAGATAATACTGCTTTGCAAAATGGTTACGGTAATGTAGCCTTTCGTATCCACCAAGGTTTCTTAGAACGTTCCAATGTTGATACCTCAAGAACGATGACAGATATGATGGCAAGCTATCGTACGTTTGAAGCCAACCAAAAAGTGTTACAAGCATACGACCGCAGTATGGAGAAAGCAGTAAACGAAGTTGGCCGTCTTGGATAACAACCAGGAAGTTATAAGGAGGCGATGAAATGAACCGTGTAATGATTACAGCAACAAACACCTTATCACAATTACAAAAGCAAATGGATATACACGCCAATAATATGGCGAATGTCGATACTACAGGTTTTAAAAGAAGAGAAGCGTCTTTTGGTGAACTTCTCGTTCAACAATTTAATAATCAACCTGCTGAAGAACTAATGGGCGTACAGAGAATGACTCCAGAAGGCGTTAGACAAGGTGTAGGGGCTAAACTTGCCCAAGCTAAGCTAGTGAGCACACAAGGCAGTCTAAAATCAACTGATCGGGCATTAGACTTCGCTTTAACAGGAGAAGGTCAATACTTCCGCATTCTTCAACAAACCGAAAACGGTGCTGAAATCCGTTATACCAGAGACGGCTCTTTCCATCTTACGCCGTCAGGGAATAATGAAGTGATGCTTGTAACTGGGAATGGTGATGCCGTTTTAGGACAGAATAATGAACCCATTACTTTTTCTTCAGATGTAAACCAGTTTACATTATTGGAGCAAGGCAGACTCCAAGCTCATACTGCTAATGGAGACATTGAAACGGTAAATATTGGGATTACGGTCGTACATAAACCACAATATTTAACACAAATCGGTGAAAATATGTTAAGCTTGCCTGCAGAGGCTGAAATGGATGGCATTGATATTTATACTGATTTAGCTGGGCAGTTCAGTGGCGATATTTCACTATCACAAGGTGTCCTAGAACAATCAAATGTCGACCTTTCAAAGGAAATGACCGACCTAATGAACACACAACGTTCATACCAATTTCAATCACGTTCAATAACGATGGCTGATCAAATGATGGGCCTCATTAATGGAATTCGTTAAAGGGGAAGAAAACGATGTCACTTAATAACGAGCAAGATTCGTCAACAAGAATAACTAAACAAAAAGCGCAACATAATTCAACTACTACACGTGAAGATAAAACCACAGTGAACCGAATTAGAGTGCGACTTATACCGATCTGGCTACGAATTATTATTGTGCTAGTTTTACTTGCCATTTGTATCATCGCGGGTGCAGCGTTCGGATATAGTGTGCTTGGTGATGGCCAGGCAACAGATATTTTTAAAAAAGAAACGTGGATGCATATGATTGATTTGGTTAATAAAGAGAACTGAAGAATGGGGAGCGCATGTATATGCCTCCTTTTTGTTTTGACTTATTTTAAGAATTTGAAAATGAAATTGTTTTATCTTTGCATTTGGGCTTTTTTTTAGTACAATAATAATTAATATTATACCTATTATTAGTAGGAGGTACTAAAAATGCTTGATATTAATGAAATAAAAGAAATTATTCCTCATCGTTATCCCTTTTTATTAGTAGATAAAATCCTTGAAGTGGAAGAAGGTCAAAGAGCTATTGGCATTAAAAATGTTACGGCTAATGAAGAATTCTTTAATGGCCATTTTCCTGATTACCCCGTCATGCCTGGTGTTTTAATTGTGGAAGCATTAGCACAAGTAGGCGGAGTGGCGATGCTGAAAAAAGAAGAAAATAAAGGAAAGCTCGCTTTTTTCACTGGGATTGATAAATGTCGATTTAAAAAACAAGTGAAGCCGGGCGATCAGCTGCGATTAGAGGTCGAAATGACTCGTGTGAAGGGCCCGATTGGTAAAGGAAAAGGTGTTGCAACCGTCGACGGCGAACTAGTTTGTGAAACAGAAATGATGTTTGCATTGAAATAACATCAAAAGAAGTAATGCCCGCTTTATATAGGGCATTACTTCTTTTTTTCTCTGCAAGGCACTATCACAGGCGGAAAATTTTACAATCAATCAATTTGAAATTTTGTTCAGGTTTTCGGGAACGATAACAAAAGACCACAATAGAGGTCAAAAATTTTTGAAATTGGAAGGGAGTTTTACCCATGAATACAAAGCTGTTAAAATTACTGTCTGCATCTGCTTTAGCGGCGACAATGCTTGTTGGTTGTGGAGCAAACAATGAGCAAGAGCCACCGCCAGAAGATAATGATAATATTGAAGAGCCAGCAGAATTAGAGGATGGAAATGACATTAATAATAATGATCAAGACGATCTAAACAATGATGATGATGGTATGCTTGAAGATGACAATAATACAGATGAAAATTTAAATGAAGATGCACCTGCGGACGAAGAAAACAAAGATAATATGTAAATAAAAAAGAGGTTCCGATTAAACAATCGGAGCCTCATTAAAGTTTAAAGATATCCACGCGAATATTACGAGTATGAACATCTCGAAAAATCGGGTGGAGATCCTCGGAGAAAGCATATATTAGCTTTTCCTTATTTTTTATTACTCGTCAATCTTTGTGCTCTTTTCATTTGGCCTTTAAATTCAGCAAGAAGTTTTTCGCCACTTAACCCTTTAGAAACGAGGTCACTAAGTAATATCTCTGCGAATTCATTTCTTTTATGACGAATGCTCCCTAAGAAAAGGACACTCATATGTTCTTCAAATTCATTAATGGATGCAATTTTAGTAATGAAATGTGCTGGATCATTATCTTTTTTCGTAATTACTACTTGTAGCGGTACATCGATTTCTTTTTTGCGGAGATTGGAAAAGAAGGAAAGGTGCTTTTTATCAATAAAGGCCTCGAGTAGCCACCGACTATTCTCATCCTCTTTATTAATAATGAGTCCGTCCTCCAATTCGACATCTACTAACTCATCCTCATCCCAAACCTGCATGGAAACTAGCTTAAATGTCTTCATGCGACCCCTCCCTTTCTCAAAAGTTAACTGAGTTGTCTAAATTATATCATAGAAGATATACAAAACGAAAATATCTTACAAAAGGTAAGTTATAGTTTATTTACCCCTTTTTAGGTCCCCTTTACACATATAAAAAGAAATAGGATATGCTTAAGGAAAACAGTTTGAAGGAGATAAATATTGGAAAAATATCGGACCAATACCTTATATTTTACATACCATTTCACATGCTCTCCCAATGAAATAACAGCAAGCGATAAACGTGACACTGCAAAAATTCTGTCGATTGATATTTTTTTTACAATAAAGATTAACAATCAATTATATTTCCAAGCAGATTTACCTGCCTTTGAATTTTATAAAGCATTGGCGAAATGGCAAAAAAAATGGTTGAAAAATCAACAAGCGGCATTTTATTATTTTTCAATTGAGTATGATGAAGGAGCTATTTTGGAAATGATTCCTTTTCATCGGTTAGCACGATTGAACACTAGCTGGCCAGAAGCTGAGGTTTATAATGTTTTTGCCCACCAATATCTTGTAAACGAGCTAAGCTTACTAGAAGGAAATTTAAAAAACGATATAGAACGTTATTTTGATATTAAAATCAGTTCATTTATGCCTCATATTCCTTATAGAGAAGAATGTTGAAATTTGTCGAAATTTATCTTACCTTTATTGCAAAAGTTAATTTTTTGCCATATTTTTATGGGAAAATTTAAATTCTGACCGTCTATCCGCAGTTTTGAAAGCCTGTCGTAAATGAAAATTATTTTTCCGTTTTTTTACAAGTTATACAAGCTATATTAACCTAGTGTCAGAAAGGAGGAGGATGATGAATCAAGTTGGCATTGTTGGAAGGTTAACGAAAGAGCCGGATTTAAGACTTGTATCAGATGGAAGGTCGGTGGCAAATATAACGGTTGCGGTCAATCGTCAATTTCGCAATCAAAATGGAGAGATAGAAACTGATTTTATTCAATGTACACTTTGGCATAAATCTGCGGAAAATCTCGTTCAGTATTGTACGAAAGGGTCACTTATAAGTGTTGTTGGCAGATTACAATCAAGATCATATGAAAAGGATGGAAAAAGGAAGTATGTGATGGAAGTGATTGTCGAGCAAGTACGTTTCCTCGATAATCGAAAGAAAGAAAAACAACAAAGGGAGGAGATGAATCCAGATGACTCAAGAACAAAAAGTGATGGAAACACTCATAGAGAGTCTTATCAAAATGCTTGGTAATGCAAACTATCGAATGAGTGAGATGGAGAGTAGACTGGCACAATTAGAATGTATATTGAAAGAATCGTATGATAGAGGAAGAAAAAGAGCTTAAAGGAACCTCAATTTACTTTTATCCCCTTATTACCTTCTATTAGAAAGAATCAATGAACATCCTCATAATATCCCCAACTTGAAGCAGTGCCTATCGCACTGTTTTTTTCTTGTAAGTATTAGGACGTATAGGATATTTAAAAGTAAATTTTGAAGTCAACAAAATAAGGAAGCAAGTGGAGAATGGAGAAACCCCACACTCAAATAGGAAGGCTAAAAGCATTGTAGCAAAAGGGTGCAATAACAGACTTAGCAGAATAGGACCATGACAATATATCATTTTTCGTTTCCTTTATCATTTTATGCTGAAAACAAGTGCGCTTGTTATAGTTACATTTCTCCACTATACCATTTATGATTTCCCGTTTGTTTTTATTTTGAGAGAGGAAAAAGTGGGTATATGTGAATGGTTCATTAATAAAAAATATTTCGAATTATAAAATAATTATATTTTACTAGGCAAATTAGCATAAATTGGTACTTTAGTACTCTAAAACTAAATTTTTCCTTATGTTAATTTAATAGAGAAACGAAAAATTCTGAATTTTATTTACAGAGGGGGAGTTGAATGTTGAAAAAAAGCAGGATTCTTGTCGTATTAATGGCCTTTTTACTTATTTTCTCTGGGTCAGTGTCAGCAGCAGTACCTGAGAAGAAGGTAGAAAATACTAAAGGGAAAGAAAATCAGCTCAATCTACAAAAAATAGAAAAAACGGATGCCGAGGAACAATATAAGAAGTCTGATATTGTTCGTGTAATTGTCGAAATGGATAGTGAGCCGACCATTGCATACGCACAGAAAACAAAAAAAACATTTAAAGAACTACCCGCAGCAACGAAAAAGAAACTGACAAACGAGAAACTAGCAGAACAAAAAGCGGTGAAGCAAAAAGTTAAAGACAACAAAGTGAAGCTCGTCGAACATGAAAGTTTCACAACAGTTGTGAATGGATTTAGTGCAGATGTAATGTATGGGGATATTGAGAAAATTAAAGAAGTAAAAAATGTATCCTCTGTTGAAATAGTGAATGAATATGAACGCCCAGAGGAAAAACCTGACATGGTTTACAGTAAAGAATTGGTACAAGCTCAAGAGGCTTGGAGAGAATATGGCTACAAAGGCAACGGTATGGTTGTCGGGGTTATTGATACAGGTATTGATCCAGATCATCAAGATATGATTTTATCAGATGAGACGGAAGTCGATTTAACAGAATCTAAGGTTAATAGAATAAAAGCAGATAACGAGCTACCGGGAAGCTATTATACTGAAAAAGTACCATATGCTTACAATTATATGGATGAAGACGAAGTAATCGGTGATGTGGCTGAAGGAGCAAGTATGCATGGTATGCACGTATCAGGGACAGTAGGCGCAAATGGAGATGAAGAAGATGGTGGAATTAAAGGTATTGCACCGGAAGCGCAAATTCTCGGTTTGAAAGTATTTGGTAACGATCCTGAATTCGGTTCTACATATGGAGATATCTATGTAAAAGCCATTGATGATGCGATTATTTTAGGAGCGGACGTATTAAATATGAGTCTTGGGTCAACAGCAGGATTTGTCTCGCCAGAATCTGCCGAATATAAAGCGATTGAGCGAGCAGTTGATAATGGCGTCCTTATGTCTATTTCAGCTGGTAACTCTGCTCATTTTGGTAATGGCTTTGCCAACCCAACGCCAGAAAATCCGGACTTTGGTGTAGTTGGTTCGCCAGGAGTATACACAGATTCATTACAAGTGGCATCTTCTGAGAATTCATTTATGGATCTCGATGCCATTAAGGTGAATATAAATGGCGAAGAGGTGGATGCTCCATTTCTTTCAGCTGGTGACAAGCACCCTAACGATGTCGACACAAAAACGTTCGATGTTGCAGATGGAGGACTTGGCTACCCTGATCAATTAACAGAAGTTACAGGGAAATATGCAATGATTCAACGTGGAGAATTGTCATTCGTTGATAAGGCGATAAATGCACAAGCGGCAGGTGCTGTTGGCGTAATTATCTATAATAATACAGATGGTTTCGTCAATATGCAGTCAGATCCAGCTATTACAATTCCACAATTATTTATGCCAAAAGTGAATGGTGATCCAATTGTTGAAGCGCTTCGTGCTGGAGAAGAAGTAACATTTACTTTTACTGGTGAAAAAACAACAGCACCAAACCCTGAAGCAGGCAAGATGAGTGCCTTCACTTCATGGGGTGTGACACCGAACTTAGACTTTAAGCCTGAAATTACGGCGCCTGGTGGGCAAATTTACTCGACATTAGAAAATGGCCAATACGGCATGATGAGTGGTACATCCATGGCAGCTCCACATGTGTCTGGTGGTGCAGCACTCGTTCTACAAAGAGTAGATGCTGACTTTGATTTAACTGGTTATGATCGTGTATATACAGCGAAAAATATTATGATGAACACATCTCAACCAATCGATGATCAAGGCCTTGTTAATGAGTCACTTGAGTGGGATGTTCCTTATTCACCTCGTAGACAAGGATCGGGCATCATGCAATTGCACTCAGCTCTTTCTACACCAGTCGTTGTAACAGAGGTAGAAACGGATGAGGCAAAGGTAGCCTTAAAAGAAGTTGGGGATACTTTTGAGTTCACATTGCAAGCAGAAAACTTTAGTGATGAAGACGTCACTTATGACGCAGCTGCGAATATCCAAACAGATTTTGCTGCATATGGAGAATTAGGCTGGAATCCAAATGAACTTGAAGCACAAGAATTATTGAATGTTGAGGTCACTGTTGATGGTCAAGAATCGGCTGAAATTACTGTTCCTGCAGGAGAAACAGTTACGTTTACCGTTCAAGCCGATGTAAGTGATGCACAAGTAGTTGAACCGAGCCAAACGGGTAATTGGACAACGCCAGTTGATGTTGATGAAGTATTTCCGAACGGTTATTTTGTGGAGGGGTATGTGACATTAACTGATTCAGCAGATACTCACCCAGAACTTTCTGTACCATATGTAGGATTCAAAGGTGAATGGGATCAATCGCCGATATTAGATGGATTAAAGTATGATGAATCATCCTTCTATGGTATGGGTGGTGCTGTTTATGAATCTGGCGACAGTTACTATTATCTTGGTTATGACCCGATAGCTGATGCATATAAAGCGGATAAAGTAGCAATTTCTCCAAACGGAGATGGTGTACAAGATGCCATCATTCCTGCTCTTTCATTCTTGAGAAATGCCCATCAAGTGGTATTTAGTGTATTAGATGAAGATGGTAAGCAATTGCGCAAGTTGAGAACAGACAATGATCTGAGAAAAGACTATTATGACGCTGGTCAAGGTAGTTATTACAAAATTAACTCAGCATGGAAATGGGATGGAAAAGTAAAAAATAAACTTGCTGCAGATGGTAAGTATTATTTTGAAATTAAATCTGTCATTGACTTCCCTGATGCCGAATGGCAGTCAGTAAAAATTCCGGTTATCATTGATACAAAGGCACCGGAATTGGCTTTCAAAGTGACTGAAGGTAATAAAAAGTTAACGATTAATGCATCAGATCATGAAAAAGGTTCTGGCGTATCTTATCTTGATATTTTAGTAGATGGTGAGTCTTTATTAGAAACACCGCTTGCAGGGGATACAGAGGAATATACATTCTCAGAACCATTAGAGGTTGGTTCGACTGTAACTGTACAAGCATTTGACTATGCGGGCAATGTAACAACGAAGGAGCTAGAAGTGAAACCTGCCGATCAAAAGGCACCAACCGTTCGTTTAACGACTCCCGAAGCTTTAAGCACAGTGAATACAAATGATATTCAATTTACTGGTACCATTACTGATGAATCTGAGATTAGTGAATTTACTATTGCAGGTGAGGAAGTAGAACTGACTTATGATCAAGAGAAGAAACAATATACTTTTGATACAATTCTTCATTCTGAAGACGGTGCACCTTCCTTTGCCATTAAGGCAGTCGATGCAGCAGGGAATGTGGCCCAGTTCAAACGAACAATTTTAGTAGATGCAACCGCACCAGAGGTTGAGGTACTTGGATTACCTGAAAGTGAATATATTGAACATGATGCTGAAAATCCAGTTGTGGATGTAAGAGTAGCCGATAATTTTGATCAAATCCGTCTTTATTTAGATGGCGATGAGGTTTATTTCAAAGAATTCCAAGAACCTTATGAAATGAGAAGCTTTGAACATGTTGTGGCAGATATTGAGCTTGAATTACAAGACGGAGCGAATGAATTTACGTTCGAGGCAATTGACATTGCAGGCAACAAAACGGTACAAACAGTGGAATTATACAAATTAGGTGAAGGAGAAGAAGCACCTAATGGAGACGGACCAAACAACCAATTCCCGATTTCTCCAGAAAAGCCTGGAAATGTTGTGAAACCAACACTACCAGGTAGCGGAGGTGGCATTAAAGCACCGAATCCACTACCAACAAACCCAATTGCACCAGGAAAACCTGTGATTGGTGGTAAAATAGGGTTCTAAATAAGCGTAAGAGTCTAGCAGATTGCTAGGCTCTTATTTATTACGTATAGAAAAGACTAGAAATGGGTGAGGGGGCAATACAGTAGTTAAATGAAAATAAGGGTTAGTGGTATTAGCAAGTCTCTTAGAAGGGAAACTAGAGCTGAGCGCGTAGCAAATAGGAGTTGTGAGTCATTCAGAAGAAAACCAAGAGCTGAGCGCGTAGCAAATAGGAGTTGTGAGTCATTCAGAAGAAAACCAAGAGCTGAGCGCCTTGCAAATAGTGTTTGTGAGTCTCTCAGAAGTGAACCCAGAGTTGAGCGCGTAGCAAATAGGATTTGAGAGTCTCTCAGAAGAAAACCAAGAGCTGAGCGCGTAGCAAATAGGATTTGAGAGTCACTCAGAAGTGAACCAAGAGCAGAGCGCCTTGCAAATAGGATTTGAGAGTCACTCAGAAGAAAACCCAGAGCTGAGCGCGTAGCAAATAGGATTTGAGAGTCTCTCAGAAGAAAACCCAGAGCTGAGCGCCCTGCAAATAGAGTTTGTGAGTCATTCAGAAGAAAACCCAGAGCTGAGCGCCCTGCAAATAGAGTTTGTGAGTCATTCAGAAGAAAACCCAGAGCAGAGCGCCGCGCAAATAGGTTAAGCAAGTCACTCAGAAGCAATAACAAAAATGAGTGCGTAACACAACCCATACTGACATTCCATCACATTTGCGAACTGCCATCCGAACTGCCATCTAATTAAAAAAGTAAAAACAACCATTTTCCAAAAGGATATTCAGCAAACTTTGTCGAAATGGTCATAAATACCTATAGAGAGGAGGTGAAGTTATGAATGAACCTCTTGTCTACCAAAGAAAAGAAGTTCTATGTCCGATTAGTTTTTACGATGCCCTCCAATTAATCTCAAATCCAACTTCTAAAGATTTCCACCGTGTTTCCTTCCAACAACGCACACCCATCCAAAGAACTACTCCCATCAATGATCCGTTATTGAAGCAAACGCTATTTATGTGTAACGAAGCGGTTATCTTCTTAAGTAATCATAAGAAAGATAGGCAGGAATTAAAGGTTTAAAAAGAAGAAGCTGCCCGAATAAGGCAGCTTTTTCAACACACTATGACAGCAAGATCAAATCGCGTAACTCATCCGTAGATAATTTTGTTAGCCAGGCTTCGCTTTGAATAATTTGTTCATTAAGTGATTGCTTCTGATCAAGCATGCGGTCAATTTTTTCTTCTAATGTTCCTGTGCATATTAACTTATGGACATGGACAAATCGTTTCTGCCCAATTCGATAAGCGCGGTCAGTCGCTTGATTTTCAACAGCAGGATTCCACCAGCGGTCATAATGAATGACGTGGTTTGCAGCGGTAAGGTTTAGCCCCGTTCCACCAGCTTTTAATGATAAAAGAAAGACCGGGAACTCCTTGTTTTGGAAACGTTCAATCATGATATCACGATTCCCTTTAGGCACACTGCCATTTAAAAAAGGGACTTCAAAGCCATATTTCTTCTCAAGCAGTTGCTGAATCATATGACCCATCTCGATGTATTGCGTAAACACTAAGCAGCTTTCTCCTTGCTCGTGGACAGCAGCAATTAATTCATCAAGTTTCTCTAATTTTGAAGAGCGGGAAATTAATGCATGATTTTCGACTTTTTCCTTTAAATAGAGAGCTGGGTGATTACATAATTGCTTTAGGCGACTAAGTAACTGTAAGATAAGACCCTTTCTTTCAAAACCAGTTAGCTTTTCAATCTGCGCAAATGTATCTTGCACCAATTGCTCATAAAGAGCAGCCTGTTCTGAAGTGAGTGGACAATATTCCTTCTGTTCGAGCTTGTCGGGCAGATTTAACGCCACTTCTTCATCTTTCTTCGTTCTGCGTAAAAGGAAGGGACGAATATATGCTTGCAGTTGTTTAACTTTTTCCTCATCCTGGTCTTTTTCAATCGGAAGAACAAAGCGTTTATGAAAAGCACCTAGACTACCAAGGTAACCATGGTTGGTAAAGTCAAAAATGGACCAAAGCTCAGAGAGACGGTTCTCCATGGGTGTTCCTGTCAAGGCGATATGATGCGTTCCCTGTAATTGCCTGACGGCTTGCGATTGCTTTGTTTGTGCATTTTTAATATTCTGTGCCTCATCAATACTTACAGAACTCCATTCGATTTCCTTTAGGCTATCAATATCTAAGTGAGTTAGCCCATACGAAGTAAGCACAACATCTGCTTCCTTCACTGCTTTTTCTAATACTTTTCCTTTGGCACGATAAGAACCGTAATGAAGATAAACATTTAAATCAGGGGCAAACTTTTCAAATTCCTTTTGCCAATTTCCTAAAACAGAAGTAGGACAGACAATTAGGGCAGGTTGTGTATGGTTTCCGTCCTCTTGCTCTTTTACTGCCAGTATATATGAAATCAATTGGATCGTTTTTCCAAGTCCCATATCATCAGCAAGGATGGCACCAAATTTAAACGAACGTAAAAATAATAACCAGCTCATGCCGAGTTTTTGATATGGTCGTAAGTCGCCTGCCAATCCAGCTGGAATAGGCTCAATGGGGATATCATGAATATTCCGTAGTTGATTAACCATTTTCCTCCATTGACGATTTAATTCTATTTGTACTTTTGCGAATGCCCGTTGGCTTTGTGCTTGATCTTCATCTTTTTCCCCACCAAGCAATTCTTGTTCGATTAAATCCCGGACATGAAGTCCTTCTTGCTCGGCTTTCTTCATTAAACTTTGAATATGCTTTACAAAATGGGGATCAAGCTTAATCCATCGGCCGCGAATATATACAAGGCGACGTTTCTCTTCAACCATTTGCCGAAATTCTTCTTCAGATAGTTCGACACCATTCATCGAGAAGCGCCAATCATAATCAAGCATAGCCTGCAATCCAACAAAGGATGGCCTGTGACTGCTTGATGCTTTAACCTTTGCCTTTACATTCATGCTTGCCTTTTTCATTGCTTGCCACCAAGAAGGGAGAAGGATTTCAACGTCAAGAGCAAGTAAGGTCTCACTCGCTTCAGTTAAGAATAACCATGCTTCTTCTTCTGTAAGTTGAGTGGTCAATTGTTGTTTCTTTCCTTCTAACCATGGAAACATCTCGAGAATACGAATCATTTCCTTGTCTACTTCCCCCTCGTAATCGAGCCAACCAGGAGGATAATTCCCTTCATCTTTGTAATCAACAAAGAGATCTGGATTTTCTCTTCCTCTTAAAAATACGGAAAGGGACCATGTGAGGTCATCTTCTGCTGGCTCCTCAAGTTTAATCCCGAGTGAAAATGGTGTAGGAATTTCTTTTATCCCTATCCATTCCTGCCACTTTTCTTCATCAAAATACGCAGCTAATGCTCGTGCAGAGAGATATTCGTTGCGTAAAGCAAGTAGCTTCTCTCCGAACGCCGCTTTCGCCTGCTTGTTTTTTTGTAAATAATGGTCAAGGGCATGATGGAAGAGTTGCTGAATCATCGGTTTGATTGGTTCATCTAACAATGACTGTTCCCAAAAATCAGGGTGAAATTCATTAATGACATCAGCTGGCAATGCCCAGCGAAAGTGGTCACTTTCCCAAGCGTCAAAATCGGGCATCCATTGACGCTCATCGATGCAATCTTTGAGGATTGGAGCAGCAGCTAGTAGAATCTCAGCTGTTTCATCCCATTTCCAATGAATAAAACGATTAAACTGCTCGTTGGAAAATAATGTAACAATCTCCCAACTATCTAAAAGAAAACCACTGATACCATCGATAGTTTTTTCATTAATCATCGTGCCAAAGAAGCTTTCGCTATGAGAGTAAAAAAGCATGGGCTTCCAGTCAACAGGAGGTATCGTTCTTTCCTTATCATCTTTAGCAAAAATGAAAAAGGCATCCGCTTTAATCATATTTATTTGTATGGAGATCATCCTCGTTTTAAGCATGAATTAGTTTCCCTCTTTTACATTCTTCCTGAAAAGCACGTAGTCGTTTTGTGCTTTCTAACAGCTCCTCTAGGAATTGTTCCCATTCACTAGCCAATGATAATTCTTCATAAAGTGAACGAAGTTTTTGCATTTTCTTCACTGCTTGACGGTATTGCTCACGACTTTTTAAATGGATATCGTGTTGGATTGCTTGATGGTATAAGGGAAGTAGCAATGTGGGCTCTGCTTTTTCAAGACGCTCTAGCCGCTCTTGTGAAATGTCAGTGAGTCGGATGCTGAGCAGTGCTTGGAGATCAACCCATTTCTCCCATTGTTCATATTCATATAAGAAATCATCGTAATAATAAAAGCTATAAGGTAATGTTTCAGTTAAAACTTTTTCGTATAAGTCATTCCGTTTTGTTTGTTGGCAATAAGGTGTAATGACCTCTAAAACCATTTTTACGAGGTCTGAGCATTTATGAAAGTCATCTTCTTCCTCTAAGTATTTAATTGCATAAGGAAGGAGTGTTTCGATATATTGTTCTGCACGTTTCCATTCTTTTTGAGCATTTAGTTGATATATCCAATAAAAGAAATAAGGTGTATAATCATAATCGCCCTCATCGATCAATTGAAACACTTTTTGATCATCATGTAGTAAAAAATGTAAATGGGCCATGCCGATAGTACATGATAGCGAGGCATCAGTTTCATATAGTGTACGTAGTTTCTCTAACTCTTCTTCACGCCAACTCTTTTGTTTGAAAAATTGTGTCCAAAGTCTACGGTATAGTTGAATTCTTTCAAATTGAACTATCTCAGAACGGTGGTCTATTAAGGCTGTTGCTTCATTTCTTAACCGTTCGATAAATGGATCAAAGGCAAATGGGACTGTTTGCTGGGAAAGTCTTTCCATCATGACAGAGGACTCTTCCATTAAGTCTTGAAAAAGGTGGAGATAATGGCGTTCTATCTCCTTTTCACTATGTTTACATTCAGTGGCAAATTGTTCGAGTAGCATAAATGTATGCATGCTACCAATTAATTGGTATAGCAATTTCCATTCTTTTTTTATAGGAGCATAGGCATTTATTTTTCGTAAATAAATATAAAATAAATCAGAAACGACGTATGGCTTTGGATATTGTCCAGATTGATACATAATTTGCTGGAAATTCTCTGTAAAGGTACGAATCCAATTATCATAATCAGGTTGTTTTGTTGGGTTCGTTTGCATAAGGTCACGTGCGCGCTTCAAGCCAAGGTCTGCTAAGGTCTTCCGTTCCTTAATGGGGGCACGCCAACTCTCTATCCAATTAGAAACACTGTTATTTTTCGCTAACAGATAAAAGAATACCGCCATCATATGTCTACAAGTATCTTCCGCAGGACAAGAACAACGACTTATATGATAATCTTCTATATTAAGGGACACTTGGACTCGGTTTACATCTAATACAGCTGCTGTGATGGAGTGTGACTCATAGCGAATCTGCTTCACGAGCCCTTGACGGTATAGAATTAATCCTTTTTGCACAAGTGCTTGATCAGTAGCTGCGTGTGCGTCTAGCTCTTCCTTCACTTTGCGTGCCATATCCTCTAACGGCTCTAAAAAACGCTCAGGAATCCCATTATCCATAGCCTTCACTCCATTCACATCAATTATTGTACCTTTTTAGCATTCCTCCATTATACCATTTTCTAGGCAAAGGTTGAAGCCGCCCGCAGGATTATGGAAAGAACGGCTTTCGTAAAAATATACTCTTTAATCAAACGAAAATATCCATTTCTTAATCGGTCTATTTATGTAAAAAGAACGATAGATGACGAATCGTGTCGAACCTTGACATAAAAGGGTTTTTCGTGCCTTAATGGTACCTTTAAACTATTCAAATATATGATTTTTCAGTTACAATATAAATAGACTAGAAATTTTTGGCTTGGGGGACATAGTATGAGTGAACGAGTACCTCTTTTCCGTGGATTGAAACAGCCGCAATTTGTCGCTTATCAATTGGGAAAAGAGGAGGAAGTTGTCGGTTTATGGAAACCGGTTGTTTGGCTTACTTTAGCGAGTATCATTATTGCAGGCATTTCAGCTTTTTTCGGTATAGGTAGTGAGTATGTTTCAAGATCATTGCCGGATTTAACGAGGAGTGGATATGAAGCCTATCAAACTTTTTTTGCTGTGGGACAGGTAACATGGGGACTCATCTGGATATTATTAGCTATCTTTATTCCTTCACTCTTTTTTTGGACCATATTAGAAGTAGATTATCGTAAATTATTATTTGTACAACTGATTATTACGATGATATTTTTAATAGAAAAATTAGTTTTCATTCCAGTACATTTGTTTTTAGGAATCAGTGCTGAATCGAATATATTTTCACTAGGAATTATCGCCCAAACGTTTACTTCGATTGAGCTCATTATATTCTTTCTAGCCAATATTACGTTATTCAAAGTATGGGCTATCATTCTTACATATAAGTATTATCGCCACTTATCTGAGCGATCCCCACGTTTTATTATTTGGACTTTAATAGGTTTTTATTTATTTGTTGCAGTTATATCATCCTTACTTTCATACATTAAATTCGAAAATATTATTTAAGAAGGGGTTCTCTCATGAAGCTGAAATGGAAGCTTTTGATAGCAGCAGTGATTACGTTATTCATTGCTTTGAATATCACACTTATATTTACAAGTGAAAAAGAGATTAACCGCGTAAACTATATTTCAAAATGGACCGTTGCCAACGAACAGGATTTAATAGAAACGCTACCTGTTGCTGGTATGTTTATGCCAAAGGAAGAGCAGTTTTTCTACCACGATCAAGATAAAGGGAGTTTTCAGGGCTTTCTTGTGGAAAAAGGTCAGGCAGTAGAACCAGGAACAGCCGTACTTGAATATTCCCCACAAAATATTAATGAAACAAAGAGTGCTTTTCAAATGGAAATCGATCGTCTCAATCAGGAAGTGGCGAGTTTAGATCAGCATATTTCTCAGATGGAACAGTTACTTGCCACATCAAACACAATGCCAGCTTCGTCAACAGGTACGAGTCAGCAATTGCAGACCCCAAATGATGATTCAATTATTGTACAAGTAGAGCCCTTTGATAGCACAGCGTATATACAACAATCGATCGCTCGCGATATAGAGAATAAAGAATTGGATAAAAGTAAGTTGGAAAGTGAAGTCGAGAAATACGAAGAAATGCTAACCGCAGCTGATTCAAGCATGATAGAACTCACTGCAGAAAGCATGATTTCAGGAACGGTAAAGGAACTAAAGCATACGCTTGAAAATCCGATTCTCACAATCATCTCTAACGAGCAAAAAATCGAAGGGGAATTAACAGAGGATGAAGTGCAACAAATCTTACCGGGCATGAAGGTCCTGATTACTTATGAAAATAGTAATAAACAATTAGAAGGGACTATTGATACCGTTTCCGTATATCCAGAAGAAACACCAGAGATTGGCAAGGAGAATAGCTACTTGTATACGGTACAATTAACCGAGCCAGAAGATGGAACAAGCGTTTTTGGCCAGCATGTCAACGTAAAAATCGTTACCAATGAAGTACAGGGAGCAACGACTGTTCCCGTAAAAACGATTAAACACACAGATAAAAAACAAGTGAGTTATATCCTTGGTGCTGGAGGTTATGTCGAACGAAGACAGTTGGATACAGGGATGAAACTCGACCATACAGTAGAGGTACAAAAGGGAGTAGAAGCAGGAGAACTAATTGTACTCGACCGTCCACTACTAATCAAATCTAACCACCCGTTCATTACACCACTCTCGCCAACCAAAAACACAAAGGCCAGCTACGGGGCTATGTCAGGTATGGAGATCTTTAAAACAATCTCTAAAGGATTTTTATCTAGATAAATTGGAGGCACGAGCAAATTTTTTTGTTCGTGCTTTTTCGTGGTACCAGCGGGTTCTAAAAAGGGAGGTTGGCAAAATAAAATAAGTCAAGAGGTAAAGAAAGATAAAGCCAAGCGGGTAGACTGATCAAGTGGAATGGGAATGAGCACATAATATGAGTCGAAATTAGCAGGAAGTATGAGTGAATAGGTAATACTCACACGAGCGGGTACAAAATGAGTAAGAAGTATGGCAAATTAGGAATGCCCACACAAGAGGGTACCAAATGAGCAGGAAGTGTGGGCAAACAGGGAATGCCCACACAAGTGGAAACAAAATGATTAAGAAGTGTGAGCAAATATGTTTAGTTTTCTCCTAATCTGTTAGAGTGAAGTGATTCATAATCATCCACTTTTAATCGGAGGGTAGGTTGCTTTTCCTTCACTCTTTTCAAAGTCGCGACAATCAGAAAACTCACGATAACAAGTAAGAGCCATGAACTTACTTTTCCTAAATGAACTAAACTCCATGCTTCTGTTTGGTTTGGATATTGCCACGCCCCAAAGTAGGTGGCAATATTTTCAGCAATCCAAATAAAGAAGCCGATGAGTACAAACGAGAGGGCCAGTGGCATATGGTAAAACTTGTGACCAACTTTATACGCTACCGCAGTCCTGAAGAATACAACTATTACAGCCGCGCCCAACCACCAACGTATATCAATCCAGAAATGATGAGTGAAAAAGTTTAAATAGATAGCTGTAGCGAGTGGCACTGACAATATAAAAGGTGGCCATTTGATCAATTTAACATCTAGTCTTCGCCAAGCCTGACATAAATAACTCGCCACACTTGCATACATAAAGCCACTATACAAGGGAACCCCGAAAACCTTCGAGTAAGCTTCCTCTGGATAAGCCCATGACCCCATATGTACTTTGAAGATCTCCAATGCCAACCCAATGATATGAAAAAGAGTGATGACTTTCAACTCATCTTTCGTTTCAAGTCCAGAGCGAATCATTAACCACTGAGTCACTATACAAATGAGCAGGAGCCAATCGTATCTTGGTAAGAGAGGGAGGGGGATGATCTGCGTAATCGCCAATGATGCAAAAATAACAACTGGAAAAATACAAGATAACGCCTGTGACCAACCAAATCGTACGAGCTGTTGTATGGAAAAAAACATGAATGGATACCTCCGAATTTTATTAATGTTACTTTAACAGGTTATTTATTGTTTTTCAATAAAAAAATAATGAAATAAGAAAAATAATTATTCTTTTGCTGCGTACTTAACTAGGTTCAACAGCGTATCTGATAATGGAAGATTCTACTGAATCACATCAAGAAAGACAAAATTTATTGAGCATGAATCCGACTTGCGCGTAAAACATGGTAGATTGACAAGCGCAATTGCGCGCAAAGCTAGAATATGCGCAAAAGTGAAAGGAAGTCTGAGAAGAATTGCGCGCAAAGCTAGAATACGCGCAAAAGCGGAAGGAAGTCCGAGCAGAATTGCGAGCAAAACCAAAATACGCGCAAAAGTGAAAGGAAGTCTGAGCAGAATTGCGCGCAAAACCAAAATACGCGCAAAAGCGGAAGGAAGTCTGAGCAGAATTGCGCGCAAAACCAAAATACGCGCAAAAGCGAAAGGAAGTCTGAGCAGAATTGCGCGAAAAGCCAAAATACGCGCAAAAGCGAAAGGAAGTCTGAGAAGAATTGCGCGAAAAGCCAAAATACGCGCAAAAGCGAAAGGAAGTCTGAGAAGAATTGCGCGAAAAGCCAAAATACGCGCAAAAGCGGAAGGAAGTCCGAGGAGAATTGCGCGCAAAACCAAAATACGCGCAAAAGCGAAAGGAAGTCTGAGAAGAATTGCGCGAAAAGCTAGAATACGCGCAAAAGCGAAAGGAAGTCCGAGCAGAATTGCGCGCAAAACCAAAATACGCGCAATACATCAATAGATACATTCGTTCTTTTGCATGAAAGCAGTAAATCACATTACAAAAGGAAAGTTATCTGCCAAAACACCTAGCCTAAAGTAAGTACAGATTCACTGAGGTGAAGCGACCGACATGATAAAACTACTCACAATATCTTCATCTATTTAATTCAATCCATTCCCGCAAAAATAGGGGTTCTGTGCTCACCGAGATTTCATTATAACGGTGTATCAAGTACACGAAACGATCAATTGTTCCTTGCTCTGCATAATCAGTTATTGTAAAGTAAACTTAACATTTAATATGGATAAACAAATGCATGATTATCTAGATTGTTTTGAAAGGGAAGTGGGGAAGATGGTAGGTAAAGCGAAAGAAAATCGTTATCTGTACTTAAGTTTAGGTGTGTTACTAACTATTTTAGGTATTTATTTTTCTTATGAAGATTTTGCTCGAGGGGAGTTTGTTGATTCTGTCATGATCTTGGCATTGGGTGTGAGTCAACTTTTCTTTGCATATTTATCTCCGCATATTTTTCCTAGGGATGAACGAGCAAAAGCAATTATTGGTAAGGCAATGACTGCGAATTATTTTATTTTGTTTGTTGTTATTTTGATATTATTCTTAATTACTGGACAAGGGTCTTTAGGTATGTGGCAATTGAGCGCGAACCAAGTATTAATTATCCTTTTCAGTATAATGATTATTGCGATTCCTGGGACAATGGTTGTTTTTACGAGATTGATGTAAAAAAGAGAAAGAAATTCCCATATTTAAATGAACTTCAGGTGAATTCAGTTCATCGGGAGGCACCAATCTAATAAAATGAGTTCGGTTCGTCGATCGTTTAATCTTTTCTCTTTCTCATTAAATCAGTATTTAGTTAACTTTTGACTGCTTCGCTATTGCTCTATCAAAAGGAAAAGGTGCATGGTTAATTGCGGGTTTTAATACAATGTCGGATAGTGAGAAAGCTAAATACAATCGGGTCGCTTTGTGTAAATTCATGAGCAAGGTAATCTATGGTATCTGTTTAAGCCTCCTATTATGGGCATTAAGTGATCTATTGAAATTAACTTGGCTCTATATACTAGGTATGGTTCTATTTGTAGCCCTTCTTCTTTTTACCATCATTTATGCTAACACAGGAGATCGTTTTAAGAAATGAAACTTTATTCCATTTAAAACGTAAAGATATCATTAGAACCTTTCCAAGGGGGATGGCAATGTTTCAGAATATTAATGAGCGTTTGGCTAAAACGAAGGATAATCAAAGAAAGAAACAAAAATACGAAATGCATATAGAACGTCTGACGGACCATATTCGAGAAGAGGGCCTGAAGAAGGAACAATTACAAATTCAGTTAGAAAAAGAAAAAGAAGATGTGAAAAAGCTAGAAGGATTTAGTTTAACAAACATTTTCTATACGATTACAGGCCAAAAACTTGAGAAGTTAGATAAAGAACAACAAGAAGTGTTAGCGGCCAAATTGAAATATACAGAAGCGATTGAAGCGATTGATGATATGAATGCAGAGCTTATTGAATATAAAGGGAAGTGGCAAGAAGTTGCCGATGCAGATGTACAATATAAGTCATTATTAAAAGAAAAAGAGCGAATGATTCACTCTCATGATGAGATGGGAAGTAAGCGATTATTTGATTTGGCAAATGAAGAAGCGGAAGTGCACGCGAATTTAAAGGAATTTGAAGAAGCGATTGAAGTTGGTAGCAGGACAGTAAGAGCATTTGATCAAGCTTTAGATTCACTCTCTTCGTCAAAAAGTTGGTCCACTTTTGATATGTTCGGTGGCGGAGCCCTTTCTACTGCGATGAAGCATAGCCATTTAGATCAGGCGAAATCAGCGATCCATATTGCACAACGGTTGTTAAGACAGTTCCAAGAAGAGCTTTTGGATATAGACAACCATTTTTCCTCTCAACATGAGATCGGTAATCTGTTAACCTTTGCTGATTATTTCTTCGACGGTATCATTGTTGATTGGGTCGTTCATGGAAAGATTAATGATAGTTACGACGAGACAGAGAAAACAAAAAGAAAAGTGCAGGCAGTGCTTCATCAAATTAGGGGTGAAAAAGATGTCATGCAGAATAAACTACAGGAAATAGAGAAAAAGCGTATGCAAATATTTGAAAGGTAACGTTATAGGTCTCTTCTATTGTGTTTTTGCACATACATTGCACTTGTTTGATTCGCATATTGGCCAATAATACTAGCGATGCATATGAATAACCCTCCAACAAAAAAACCGACAAGATAATATCCGATAAAGAAGAGTACAAAAGAGGAAACAAGTGAGGCGATCAAAATTAAGATGATAGCAATTTTGAATTTTTCTTTCATCTGTATTTCACTCCTTATGACTAATAGGTAAAGAGTATAAAAATGAATGTTGATACAAACTAATAAGGAAATCAATAGAAAGGACAAGAGTGGATGATTTCCTTAGTTATCACAATAGGCCGACTGCTGTCGGCAGTGTATAGAGCAATGAAGGAACCTGTATTTAAATCGTTATTAACAACTCTGCTATTTATTCTTTTTTCTGGTACGATGTTTTATCACAATCAAGAGGGGTGGAATTGGATTGATTCTTTTTATTATGCATTTGTCAGTCTTATTCCTTCCAGTGTAAATACAGGTCTAGTGCCAGATACAACAATAAGTAAATGGTTTACGATTCTTTATTTAGTCGTAGGTGTAGGAGTAATGCTGATGCTATTAGTAACAATTGGGCAAGCTGTCATCAAATTCGAAAAGAAGGAAGATCAAAAACGTCACAAATAAGCATGGCGTTTCTAGTTAGCTGTTATAATTTTCTCCTGTTTCATCTCTTTCCACTCTTTATATATATTGATGGAGGCAATGATGCTTGAAAACCAGAAGAGATAACCATCAAAAGAAAAGCCGATTTGAGATTTCCCCCCTAGAAAAGTGAATAGACTCATTAAAAAGATCATATAAAGAAAGGAAATGATTTGATCTTTCAAACTGTAGGCATGTTTGTCCAGATACCCCTTCCCAATTAGGGTGCCAATTAACAAAAGAAGTAAAATGCCTTGTGGTATTGTCTCTGCTACGATACTTTTAGGAAAATAATCAGCAAAGAAAAGAACGGTGAATAATATGAGAGTCAGACTATTTAATACAGTTATCCATTTCATTTCATCATCCCTCAATTAAGACCAAGCTGGATTCCATACAACTTCCCAAAGATGTCCATCCGGATCTTGAAAATATCCAGCATATCCGCCCCAAAAAGTCTCATGCGCATCCTTTGTAATCGTCGCACCTGCTTCTTTTGCACGCTGCATGATTGTATTTACTTCTTCCTTACTACTCACATTGTGACCAAGTGAACACTCCGTGGCACTAGCTGGCCCCTGCTGAATATGAGCATCATGAGCCAAATCCTCCCGTTTCCATAATGCCATTTTCAAACCTGGTTGTAAGTCAAAAAAAGCGACAGCACCATGTTCATATTCTGTACCAGCAATTCCGTCTGTTGGAAATCCAAGACCATGATGATAAAAATAAACAGCCTTCTCTAAATCATCGACTCCTAGTGTAATCACAGTGATTTGAGGTTTCATGCACATCACGTCCTCTACTAGATTAATAGTAAGATTTTTCTTAATTGTACTAAAAATGGATAAAGGAAACAATAAAAGATAGATGATAAATGGAATTGAAAAAAAGAATTATTAGATGTGAAAGTGATTTTTACTATCATTTCACCCTCGGACTCTTTCAAATAGAAAATAATATAATGTCGTCTAAACACCGTTTTTTTCTAAGATAAGTAGCGCAAAAGCGAGAATCACGACTAAAAAAAGCAGAGAGGAAAAGATAAGTAGCGTAAAAGTAAGAATCGCGACTAAAAAAAGAAGAGAGGAGAAGATAAGTAGCGCAAAAGCGAGAACCGCGACTAAAAAAAGAAGAGAGGAGAAGATAAGTAGCGCAGTAGCGAGAATCACGACTAAAAAAAGAAGAGAGGAGAAGATAAGTAGCGCAAAAGCGAGAACCGCGACTAAAAAAAGAAAAGAGGAAAAGATAAGTAGCGCAAAAGCGAGAATCAGGACTAATAAAAGAAGAGAGGAAAAGATAAGTAGCGCAAAAGCGAGAACCGCGACTAAAAAAAGAAGAGAGGAGAAGATAAGTAGCGCAAAAGCGAGAACCGCGACTAATAAAAGAAGAGAGGAGAAGATAAGTAGCGCAAAAGTGAGAATCGCGACTAATAAAAGGAGAAAGGAAAAGATAAGTAGCGTAAAAGCGAGAACCGCGACTAATAAAAGGAGAAAGGAAAAGATAAGTAGTGCAAAAGTGAGAACCGCGACTAATAAAAGAAGAAAGGAAAAGATAAGTAGCGCAAAAGCGAGAACCGCGACTAATAAAAGAAAAGAGGTTTATGGAGAATTGACCACAGCGAATATATGAGATTCAACTAGCTCAGATTCGTTATAAATGCGATAAATTTGTCCAGTTTCATCATGATATGTCCGCATTGCCAAAACTGTTGACGATAAAATGGTTGGATGCATTGAAAACAGATCAAAGGTTAGTCATTTAATTAGAAAATCGCTACTAACAAACAAGCAGAACTTGCAGATTAGTAGCGAACGAATCATATTTATATCACACCAATGACTACAGCAGTTAGAACGAGCACAATACTTAGTCCCCAAAGCCAGAAGAGAGAATAGCGTAAATGTTTGCCCATCTCTAGGCCAGCAAGACCTAGGGCAAGCCAAACAGCTGGAGCAAGTGGACTGACAAAGGTACCAACAATATTACCAATAATCATAGCATAAGCTGTTGATAAAGAGGCGACTCCGTATGTGGCTGCAATTTGATCAACTACTGGTAATAAAGCAAAGTAATATGCATCAGTACTCAACACTAGATCAAAAGGAACACCAAATATTCCAACGATAATATGGACAAATGGGCCAATAAAGGCAGGTAGAATACTAGCTGCATCCTCAGCAATAGCTGTTAACATACCGGTTCCATTGAGGACACCTAAAAATAGACCTGCTGCGATGATAATGGATGCCATTGTCATTGCTCCTGGTGCATGAGCTTTAACTCTCGCCATTTGCTCATCGACTGTTCTAAAGTTAATAGGTAAGATGATACTAACACCAATTAAAAAGGCCAGTCCTGCAGGGATAATACCTGATACGAGAACCCCTAAGACGAGCAGGGCTAAGATTGCATTGACCCAAATTAGCTTGGGTCTAGCGAGGTGATTTGCCGCTGCCTTTTCTGCTTCTTGATCATGGAAGTCTTCAGCAACTTCAATCGCAGCAGCTGCTTCTAAGGAACCATACATTTTTGTAATACGTTTCTTCTCCCTTATACCCATATAAACAGCCAATGAGAGTATTAATAATAATCCAATTAGTTGGATAGGAATAAGCGGCTTCCAAAGCTCCGTTACATCCATTTCTAATACCGACGCTGTTCTTCCTAATGGGCCGGCCCAAGGAATCATATTGACAATCCCTGCACTTCCCGCAATTAACAGAAGTAATAGGTAAGGATTCATTTTTAATCGTTTGTACAGAGGTAATAGTGCAGGAATGGTTAATAAAAATGTTGATGCACCTGAGCCATCTAAGTGAGCAACTGTTGCGACCAATACAGTACCGACCGTTACAGCGATAATATTTCCATTTGAAAAGGAAACAAGCTTATTAATTAACGGATCAAATAGACCAACATCTTGTAATATACCAAAGAAAATAATAGCAAACATAAACATGACTGCGACGTTAATAACAGAACTTATACCGCTTTCAAAAAATCCCCCAACCTCAGCAAAACTATACCCTGCAAGCATAGCGCCGATAATTGGTGGAATCACCATCGCAACAATCGGACTGACTTTTCCACTAATCAGTAAAGCGACAATAATTATAATTGTAATAATACCTATTAAACTCAAACTCAATTTTTTCCTTCCCCTCTTCGTTCATTCATTGATGAATGCGTTTTCAAATATCATAAAAATAAGATTAGTATGAAAATAACACGAGGAGAAAAAAGAAAGAATATTTTGTTCATAATCTGAATATTATTCTTTCTTATCTATTTTGTTCATAAGTTTCATGAACAGATCACGTATTTTCTTTGTGGTCGACCGACACTACCGTAAATGAGTCGCGTCTCTACCCGATTCATAGATACGAGATATTCTAAATATCTACGAGAGGTTGAGCGACTTATACCAGTTTGCTCACTTAATTCAACTGCTGTTAAACCTTCTTCTACTAACCCTTCAAACAAGTGTAGGATCTTTTCTAGCGTAATCGCATCAATGCCCTTTGGGAGTAATTGCTCTTCTTCCACATGGGAAGGATGAATATGAAATACGTTTGTTAGTTCATCCACTTGTTCTTGATCTAATTGCTCATCTGTCCATAGTTGTCTAAAACGTTCATAGCGATTTAAACTTTGGAGGAGTCGATCTATACTAACGGGTTTCACTACATAATCAAATACCCCTGCTCTTAATGCGATTCTAACAGAGTGGGCTTGTTTTTCAGCACTAATAATAATGATATCAATGGATGGATAAAGCGAACGTATTTTCCAAAGTAATGACATACCCTCCACATCAGGAATATATATATCTAGAAAAATAACATCAATTTCATGAGCATTCTTTTCTAAATAAAATAGTGCATCCGCAGCGCTTCGAGCAACCTCTTTAACGGAGAATTGATGATTTTGCTCAATATAACTTTTGTTAATATCTGCTACTCGGAAATCATCTTCAATGATGAATACGTGGTATTTTTCCATCCTTACTCTTCTCCCTTCTTTGGTAAAATAATGATAAAACTCGTTCCACTATTTTCCCCACTTTCTACAAGAATCTCGCCGTCTACGTCGTTAATCATTTTTTTAGAAATAGCTAAGCCTACCCCACGGTAGTCGCCTTCTTTCATCGTAAATCCTTGATCAAAGATTTTCTCCAGCAACTTGTCTTTAATGCCAGTACCTGAATCTTGAACCTCGAAAACACAATCATTTCCGATATCTGTAAAATAAATACTTACTTCGCGCACGCCATTTTTTTGGCCTCTTACAGCTTCTAAGGCATTTTCAATAATATTCCCTAGTGCTGTTAAAATAGCATTCTGTCTTTCTAGCGAAAATGATATCATCATTCTACTCTCTTCATGGATCGTCATCTCGATGCCCCACTCATTTGCCTGATTGTACTTACCTTGTAATAATGCTTGCAATAGGGGATCAGCAATCCTTTTCGTTAAGAAATTTAGGCGGGTCATTTGCGAATGATTTTCTTTACGAATAAAGGACATCGCTTTTTGCGTTTCATTATTTTGTAATAGTCCAAGAATGATATGCATTTTGTTAGAAAATTCATGGGTAAATGCCCTTTGTGCATGAGCATATTGTTTAATTCGACTCAATTCTTTGACTACGCCTGCTAACTCTGTTTTTTTCCTAAAGGTATAAACGGCCCCAGGCTGTTCTCCTTGAAGGGAGACTCCGTTTAGGAGAATAATCGTCTCACCTAATATTAATTCTTGATCACGAATAAGTCCTGTTATCTGCTGAGGAACTGGCAGTAATGCGCGAATCTCGCGCCCTATAAATTCGCTTTCTTCGGCATCTGTCCCGATAATCTCTCTCGCGTTCTTATTAACGGCAGTGATGTGTCCTAAATGATCAACAGCGATCATTCCTTCATGTGTGGACTGTAGAATCGCTTTATTTTGATAATATAATTGAGAGATCTGCTCCGGCTCCATATGAAATAATATTCTTTTTATGTAGTTAGTAATTAAAACGGCCCCAGCCATACCTAATAAAATCGCTAATACGAGTGCAACGAATAGTGGTTTGCTCTTATCTTGAATAATTTCTTGAATATTCCCGTTGAGAAAACCAACGGAAACGACACCAATGATTTCCCCATCCTTTTTAATCGGTACTTTCCCCCGAATAGATAATCCCAATGTTCCCTCTTTTTTAGATTGATAAGATTCACCGTTCAAAATCGCCCGTTTATTATCGCCGCCAACCATTTTCTTCCCAATAAAATCAGGGTTAGGGTGAGAATATCTAATGCCATCTCTATTGCCAACAACAATAAACTCAGCTCCTGATGCCTCTTGAATAGGTGTAATGATTTTCTGAATGGTAGAAGCGGGATTACTTAGCTCAAAGGCATCCTGAATTTCAGGTATATTGGCAACTGTATGTGCTAAGCTTAACGCTTTTTGTCCTGTTTGTTCTTCAACCATATCGGATAGGTAGCGAAATAAATAAATAGTAAAAATCAAAAATACAAGCAAAATGAGTAAGCTAATTAAAGCAATCATTTTTCCTTTTAAGCCAAAGTTTTTCCACTTCATCTGCTCCGCCCCTACTGAATTTGTAATAGTGAAAATAATGATATTATAACACGAGATAGTCGTTACTTTAACAAATAGAAAGCGCCCGAAAATGGACCTCGGGGCGCCTTCTATTTATTATCAATTTCCCTTACAACATCTTCAAGCGTCACATTTAAAAGAACCTTTTCCATGGCAAGCTGTGCTGAGATAAAAATAGGTTCTATCGTTTGTTGAATATTTCTCCCTACAAAACAATCAGGGTTCGGTTGGTCATGGAGACTGAATAACTCATTTTCCGAAACGACTTCAACGGCTTGATAGACGTCAAGTAGAGTAATGTCTGCTAAGCCTTTTTTAAGTTTAGCCCCAGCTTTCCCAGGGTGGACTTCAACGAGATCGGCTTTTTTCAGCATCCCGATAATTTTGCGAATGACGGCTGGATTTGTATTGACACTGCCTGCTATCGTTTCAGAGGTATTAATCTCTTTATTTAATTCAAGTAATGTTAATATATGAATTCCCACAGCAAATCGACTGCTTATGGTCATGTTTATCACCTTTCTTTAAAAGGAAGAATCATAGTGAATATTATTATACCGCAATCACAAGAAAAGGAAAAAGGTGAGAATTGACAAAAAAGACACCTGTAACTATAATGATTACATGTAATCAACTCAATTACAACAAGGAGGTATTTTTATTATGAAAATAGCTATTATTGGGGCTAGTGGAAAAGCAGGTCAATTCATTTTGGATGAAGCAGTAGCCAGAGAACATGAAGTAACGGCAATCGTAAGAAATGCAGGAAGAATAAATAATAGCCAAGTAGAAGTGATAGAAAAAACATTTTCGATATACAAGCTAAGGACGTAAAAAAATACGATATCATTGTGAATGCTTTTAAATCACCTCAAGGCCAAGAGGAACAACATGTGGAAGCAGGCAAAGTACTGATTGATGCGCTAAAAGGTCAGCAATCTAGGCTAATCGTTGTTGGTGGTGCAGGCAGTCTATATGTAGACGAAGAAACTCTTTTATATGAAACAGCAGATTTTCCTAAAGCTTACCTGCCAACTGCTACACAAATGGGGAAAGATTTAGCGCAACTTCAAAACAGCCAAAACGTCAATTGGACATATATTAGCCCAGGTGCTTTCTTCGACGCAGAAGGTAAACGAAGCGGAAGCTATCAAAAAGGAAAAGATAAACTATTCTTCAACAATCAAGGAGATAGTTATATAAGCTATGCAGACTTTGCTATCGCTGTCCTTGATGAAGC
The DNA here is from genome assembly GCF_038595015.1 of Cytobacillus sp. FSL W7-1323. Taxonomy (NCBI): domain Bacteria; kingdom Bacillati; phylum Bacillota; class Bacilli; order Caryophanales; family Bacillaceae; genus Cytobacillus; species Cytobacillus sp. FSL W7-1323. Next base: position 4,215,417 of record NZ_CP151998.1, on the reverse strand, counting down.
TGAACAAGGCAAACATGTAAATGAACGCATTGCTGTTGTTGGCGACAGAGCATAAAGGAATCGAGAAAAATGAACTTACCCCTTCTATATAGATGGGGTATTTTTTATGAGCAAATGAAGATGCGAACACAAGAGAGGAGAAAAAACAAATATAGCCCAGGTTAGTCCTGAAATAAGTGAATTCAAGTTGTAGGGTGTGTATGGAGCTTATCCTCTTTTCCTAGGTGTTTAAATTGATTTTCCAACATACGGACGTGAAAGTAGAGGTGCTTGGGCGCAAATCACTAGTTGTACGTATATAAATAAATCCAGCTCATCTCAATAGCGAAAACTCATCACATACTCATAATCCCGCTGCTTAAAACCCTGTTATTTTTATTGTAAGTGCAAGTATCTTTCATTATAATTTCCCTGTTCTGGCGATAAAAATTAGTACTTACTGGCAGGATTCGACATGTTTCTACCGAATGTATAGCCTAGACATAGCGATAAAGTGAGGAAAGAATAACATGGAATTAACCATTTGTAAGTCTACATTGCAGGGCATACTAAAAAATATTAGTAAGGTGTTAAAAAATAGTCAATCTCCTATGAAAATAATTGTAAACAGTCATCAAGTCACGTTCATTGCTGGAAATGAAGATGTGCTTATGGAAATAAATATACCCTCCGAAACGGACGAGGGGCTCATCATTAAACGCACAGGCTCTGTTATTATTTCTGCCAAATACTTTTCTGATATTATTAAGAAGTTACCAGCCAATATACATATTTACTTGAGTGAGCATAGTACGATTAACATTCAATCAGAAGAAATTCATACAAGAATTTTCGCTTTAACAAACGTAAAGACACTAAATATTCCTGATGTGCCAGCAGAAGGGGTTCTTTCATTGAATGCAGCAGAACTTCATACGCTCATCCGGCAAACAGTGTTTGCTGCTGCTGTTCATGACAATCGTCCGGCCTTAACGGGTGTTAAAATCGTTGCTCGTCATGGCGAGCTCACTTTCATAAGTACAGATGCTCATCGTTATTCTATTAGTTCATTGACGATACCTTCACAGTTAGAAACAGAAATGATTGTTCCAAGTGAAAGTCTACTTGAATGGTCGAAACTTAGCTTACATACAGAGGAAGAGGTTACATTATCACTTTCTAAAAACCATCTAGCTTTGAAAAGTAAACATTGTCATTTTTATATAAGACTGATAGAAGGACGATATCCGGCCACAAGTGATTTTATTCCAAAGCAAAAGGTCAGTTCTTTTCATATCCATACTGAAACCTTTTTACATGGAATTGAGCGAGCAGCACTCTTTTCGGATGCTAAAAAGAATCATCATATTAAATTACAAATACAAAATGGGAGACTGCGGATATCTTCCAATGCCAAACAAATAGGCAGGATTGAAGAATGGCAACCAATTGAAGAGTTATCAGGGAAAGGTGATGTAGAAGTATTTCTTGATAATCACTTTTTATTAGATTATTTGCGCGTAATAGATGATGAATATATTTGCTGTACATACAGTGGAACGATGAAGCCCGTTTTATTTGAACCAGTGAAGGGTTCTCTTTTTCAACATCTGATATCGCAAGTGCGATCTTTTTAAGAAATCATGTTCATTTACCTTTTAATAACCAAAAACCAACCAATATCACTACAATTCCGAACCCTGTCCGAAGAGTAGGTGTTTCTTTAAAAAAGAGGTACCCAATGATTAGACTAACAAGAATCTCAATCCCTTTAGAGGCGATGAGGGAAAAAGAAAGGTTATCGACATGTTTGCTTAAAAACTTTACACCATAGCCAATCATTAAACTGGCAGCAATAAATAAAGGAACAAGTTTAATATAGTACCAAAGTGTAGAAAGAAAAAAGGTATCAATGTGCTTCGTTTGATAGGCATAAATGCCGTTGATAATAAATAATCCACAAACCATCAATAGAATCGCTAAGAATATCATATGTTGAGCTCCCTATATAAAAAGAATACTTTAGTTTGCTCAGTTTGTTATTTAATTATGTGTTTGAGTAAGGAGGGATGAAAATGCAAAAAGACAAGGTGAAATTACTTATATTATTATTAGGAAGTGTGTTTATCCTGGGTGCTGCGATGGTTATTATGCTCAAAATATATAACCAACATGTCGAAAATGAACAGATTATTGAGCGCTGTTATGAGGAGTCAGGTGACCGATCATTAACGATTGAGAAAAACGGTGTATTTTCAGAAGTATCTTGCAAGTATCATTAAAGTAGGGATGGTGGAGAAGGATGTGGAAAAGAAAAATGCTCCAAACCCAAAGAGGTGTGTTTGAAATCTTTCAAAAGGGAGTTGGAAAGCCTTTATGCGTTGCGCATCTTTATGCCGTCTTTAATGAAACAGGAGACTATTTTGCTGATACATTCTCTAAGCGTTTTTGCGTAACGTTAATAAATATACGCGGGGTGGGAGAATCAGAGCAAGCTCATGAGCCATATGAATATAGTATGGTAGATAGCGTATTAGATATAGAGGCAATAAGAGTAGCATTAGGCTATGAAAGATGGATTTATGCCGGTCATTCAACAGGTGGAATGATTGGCCTTCTTTATGCACTGCTTCATCAGTCTTCGTTAGAATCACTTGTTATTGTGGGTTCAGCAGCAAGAGACTACACAGAGTCCTCAGCATGCATCTATAATGAAAAACATCCCAAATTTGCTGAAATGCAACAGTATCAATTTGCATTAACTCAGCCAAATGTAACTGCAATAGATAAAGAACAGTTAAAAAAGAAACGTATCCAGCTTTCTCTATTTGAACCCGAAAAATACACCCAATATTTTACGGGCAACATATGTAAGGATATGTCAGGGGTGAGGTTGGATTTTTTCAGTAGAGAAGCCGTTCTTTTTGATATAACAAGGAAATTAAAGCAAATCAACATACCGACGAACATTTGTTGTGGACGTTATGATGTCCAGTGCCCGGTTGAGTATTCGAAGGAAATCCACCAAGAAATACCCCAATCACAGCTATTTATTTTTGAAAATAGCAATCATTATCCATTTTTGGAGGAGAAAGACTTATTCCAGAAAGTAATCGTTCAAGCCTTGAATTAATGACGGTACATCTCACTTTCTTCGGAAATATTCACTCGAAAACGAAAGAAAATACCTCCAAGAAGTGTAATGACAACTAAAGTCCAAGTAAGAAAAAAGACGGTTCCGATTGTTGAAAAATCAATTAGATAATTCGTTGTTCGCACTTGGTACATCACAGAAAACAGAGGAAAAGAGACGGCACCGAAAAGTAAAATCAGTAGACTTAATCGTGTAGCTGTTTTTCGATAGAGCTTTGAAAAGATCAGTAGAAAACTAATTAAAAGCAATATCAATGTCATGATGCTAATAAACATAAAGATACTCAATTCGATTCACCTCTTTTAGAAATTGAAAGGGGGTGAATTGACATGGACCCCCCTTTTATTTATTTACCATTGACTGTAAAGATAAACTTGTTTAATAAAGTCGCTTGAAACTATCAAAATGTTTGCTCCAATAAGGGTTGTCTAAGCTGGTGATCATAACACCACTTGATGAAGCATGGATGAATTGATTATTTCCGATATAAAACCCTAAGTGAGAGATTCCTTTTTTATAAGTACCCTCAAAGAAAACAATATCACCCGGTACAGGGTCGTTTACATAATACGAACGGCTAAAATAACCCTCGGCGTTTGTTCTCGCAATGTTTGTTCCTGTTTGCTTCAGTACGTAATAGATAAATCCACTACAATCAAACCCACTTGGCGTTGATCCGCCCCAAACATAGCGCGTATTTAAGTGCTTCTTAGCCTCATTAATTATGGCAGCGGCATTTCCTGAGATATTGTCATTTGTTGGATTAGACGGCTTCGTCTCTGTATCCTTACCAGCATTATTACTGGTTACATATAATTTTTTTCCGGCAAAAATTAAATCAGAACTTAACTGATTCCACTTTTTTAAATTGCTAACAGTCGTGTTTGTCTTTTTAGCGATGCCACTTAGTGTGTCTCCAGGCTGAATAACATATGTATCCTTCTTGGAATTGGAATTCCCGCTACTTCCATTTGAACCGTTTGATGGTTTGGAAGAAGCATTTCCAGAATTACTTGAGGATGAACTATTCACTTTAAGTGCTTGTCCTGGGAAAATGAGATCGCCTTTTAAATTATTGAGATCTACTAAAGCTTTGACAGTCATATTATGTTGGCGTGCAATCTTAGATAAAGTATCTCCTGACACCACTTTATATGTACCTGAACTAGACTGATTAGAAGAATTATTCTCTTTTGCAGGTGCTGAGTTTTCACTAGAGACAATGAGCTTTTGGTTAATTTGTAAGAAGTCTGAGTTTAAATCATTCCATTTTTTTAGCTGAGAAACAGATGTATTGTATTTCTTAGCTATATCCCATAATGTATCTCCTTGTTTTACAGTATGAGTTGAGTCAGCGGACGCTTGAGCGGCAAAAGCAGAGGAAACGACAGCAATCGTGGCCATCGACACCATATGTTTTTTCACGTCTAGTAATCTCTCCTTTACTCCAAGATTTCGTCAATTCTATCATAATATCGTCTATAGAATTATATTTTTTACAACCTTTTACAAAATAAGATGAAAAAACATTATTTTCGAGGACTTTCGACTTGGTTCTTGAAACATACGACATAATATGACAGCTTATGATAAAGTTCTTGTCGAAGAAAAATGTCGACTATCATCGAATGAGCAGACATATGTCAATTGATGTTGAAAAATGGGGGTAAATTAGGTGGAAGGATATATTTAAATGCTTCCATATAAGTATATTTACAAAAACGGAAATTTTTTGACAATTTAATATTGATTCATATTGGGAATTTTAGTATAATATTCCTAAGAAATACTAGGAGGATAGTTTGGTTTGGATGCAGAAAACCCTATTAATCTACTAGAATTATTATTGAAGGCGCACGAAAATGGAATGAGTCAAGGGGATGTAGATGTAGAGAAATATGTCGAACAATTGGCAGTGGATCTTAAACACTTACTAAGCCCACGGCGTTCCTTTTAACAAGAAAAAGCACCTTCTGGCGGGAAAGTGCTTTTGCTCAAACCTTATTAATGTTGGGTAGGTAGTGGTGCACCATGTTGAGTCGGCAGCGGTTCAGCGCCATGTTGAGTTGGTAGTGGTGAAGATCCGTGTTGAGTTGGAAGCGGCTCAGCACCGTGCTGAGTAGGAAGTGGTTCAGCGCCATGTTGGGTCGGTAGCGGTTCAGCTCCAACAAATCCTCCGAAAGCAACCATTGAAAGTGCAACAACTGATGCAGAAACGAATTTTTTCATTTTCCTTTCTCCTTTCAATATAGAAATATCTTACAATACAAATATTAACACTTTTCTAATAATTTATCTAGCTCTATCCCTACTAATTTGGCAAATTTTTCATCATTTTGTAGTAAAAAGATAGATTTTGCCCGATTAATATACTCCGTACCTATATCTATCTCACCAATTTTGATGTAACTTTCGCCCGATTGGAAGTAAAATTCCCCAAATAAATAGAGAATCTCATTATTAATGCAATAATTAATCCCTAAATTACTATATTTCAACGAGTCCTCATAATTATTCATTGCTGCTAATGTTTGTGACAGCCCATACAAAATCCGCAATTTCACTTTCGGATCCAGTATATGCGGAAGCGAATCCAAATTATCTAACGCATCCTCAAACATATTAGAAGCAAATATGAAGTCCTTTTCTTCAAGTTTAATAATCGCTAAGCTCGTAAGAATTTCAATTTCGTTCTCTGTCAGTCTACTTCTATCAGGGTTCGTTAAATCGATTGCTTGATAAAGGAGTTTTACCGCATCATCCTCATTTTGGTGTAAATAATACTCACAAATCCCCTCATGCCAAAGCATAAATTGCATAGAAATTCGCTGCTTAAATAAAGGGTTGTCCCTCTCTTGTTCAATAATCCCATAAATCGCTTGATAATCACGTTCACGCTTATACTTCTTAATTAATAAAAAAACAGCCGTAACATAATTGAAGGTACTTGATGATGCATAGTCAATGAAATGGCTGACTTCTACATTCAACCGTTCAGCCAATTCATATAACTGATCTAATGTTGGATACTTCTTGCCTTTTTCATATTCGATGATTTCTTCTGACGAACAAATTCCTTCTGCTAAATCCTCAATTGATAGTTTTTTAAATTGCCGAAGATCGCTGAGAATTTCTCCAAAACTTACTGGTGCAAGGCTCATAAACATACCTCCTTTTCCTTTTATAATAAGTAAATTTTGTATATTTATCAATAATTTTAAATGTTCAGATATAGGTAAAATTAAGTATTTTTTCGATTTTTTTTATTAAGTATGAAATTATATTGCGGTGGATAAACTGTTAGTCGGGTAAGAATACCAAAAAAAGGTCAATAAATCGACATTATTTCCTAGCGTTTTTTTGTTATAATACTGTCAGTAAGAAAATGGTGTAAAAAACCTATTGAACCATTATATCTTGCAAATATAAAAAGAATAGGTGAAGAAAATGGAAGAAAAGAATAACTATCGCGTATTGTTATACTACATGTACGTACCAATTGAAAACGGAGAAGAGTTCGCGATTGAACACAAAGCATTTTGTAACGAACTAGGATTAAAAGGCCGTATTTTGATTGCAGATGAAGGAATTAATGGGACTTGTTCAGGTACTGTAGAACAAACAGACCGCTACATCGAGCATATGAAAGCAGACCCACATTTTGCTGATATGATTTTCAAAATCGATGAAGTAGATGAACATGCGTTTCCAAAAATGAAAGTACGTTATCGTCCAGAGCTAGTTACTCTTCGATTAGAAGACGATATCAATCCAAATCAATTAACAGGTAAACATTTAAGCGCGAAAGAATTCTACGAGAGCTTAAATGATGAAAATACAGTTGTTTTAGACGCAAGAAATGATTATGAATATGATCTAGGTCACTTCCGTGGTGCCATTCGCCCAGATATTACAAACTTCCGCGACCTCCCTCAATGGGTAAGAGATAATAAAGAATTGTTAGGCGAGAAGAAAATTGTCACTTATTGTACTGGTGGTATTCGTTGTGAAAAATTCTCTGGCTGGTTACTTCAAGAAGGCTTTAAAGATGTAGGTCAACTGAATGGCGGTATCGTCACTTACGGAAAAGATCCCGAAGTCCAAGGCGATCTATGGGATGGCCAATTATATGTATTCGATGAAAGAATCGCAGTACCCGTCAACCGCAAAGAACATGTAGTTGTAGGGAAGGATTACTATTCTGGTGAGCCATGTGAACGTTACGTCAACTGTGCCAACCCAGAATGTAACAAAAAAATCCTTTGTTCTGAGGAAAATGAACACAAACATTTACGTAGCTGTTCCGAAGAATGCCGCTCACACCCACGCAACCGCTACATTGCAGAGCACGGGTTAACTGAAGAAGAAGTTAAAGAAAGATTAGCAGTATTATCATAATTAATGGAACCCCCGCAGGCTTTGGTCTATGGGGGTTTTTGTGTTTTTGGAAAAGGTATTTGTGTAGGTGCGTAATTGATTGATATATGTAAATGAAAGTTGATTTGGGGTAAATATTGCGCGCGAAAGAGAAAGGGAAGAAAGCAGGAATTGTTCGTAAATGGTGGATACGCGCAAAAGGGAAAGGAAAGAAAACCGGAATTGCGCGAACAGGCGGATACGCGCAAAAGGGAAAGGAAAGAAAACCGGAATTGCGCGCGATAGGCAGATACGCGCAAAAGAGAAAGAAAAGAAGCCGAGAAATGCGCGTAAAAGGCAGATACGCGCAAAAGAGAAAGAAAAGAAGCCGAGAAATGCGCGTAAAAGGCGGATACGCGCAAAAGAGAAAAGAAAGAAAGTAGGAAATGCGCGTAAAAGGCGGATACGCGCAAAAGAGAAAAGAAAGAAAGCAGGAAATGCGCGTAAAAGGCGGATACGCGCAAAAGAGAAAGGAAAGAAACCGAGAAATGCGCGTAACAGGCAGATACGCGCAAAAGAGAAAGGAAAGAAGCCGAGAAATGCGCGTAAAAGGTGGATACGCGCAAAAGGGAAAGGGGAGAAAGCAGGAATTGCGCGCAACAGGCAGATACGCGCAAAAGAGAAAGAAAAGAAGCCGAGAAATGCGCGTAACAGGCAGATACGCGCAAAAGAGAAAGGAAAGAAGCCGAGAAATGCGCGTAAATGGTGGATACGCGCAAAAGAGAAAGAAAAGAAGCCGAGAAATGCGCGCAACAGTCGGATACGCGCAAAAGAGAAAGGAAAGAAGCTGAGAAATGCGCGTAACAGGCAGATCCGCGAAAAGGGAAAGGAAGGAAGCCGAGAAATGCGCGTAACAGGCAGATCCGCGCAAAAGGGAAAGGGGAGAAAGCAGGAATTGCGCGCAACAGGCAGATCCGCGCAAAAGGGAAAGGAAAGAAAGCAGGAAATGCGCGTAACAGGCGGATACGCGCAAAAGAGAAAGAAAAGAAGCCGAGAAATGCGCGTAAAAGGTGGATACGCGCAAAAGAGAAAGGAAAGAAGCCGAGAAATGCGCGTAACAGGCAGATACGCGCAAAAGAGAAAGAAAAGAAGCCGAGAAATGCGTGTAACAGTCGGATACGCGCAAAAGAGAAAGGAAAGAAGCCGAGAAATGCGCGTAACAGGCAGATACGCGCAAAAGGGAAAGGAAAGAAAACCGGAATTGCGCGCGTGTAAGATATCAAAAAGGTAGGTGCGTAATCGTAACAAATGGTTTTTCCTCTTAGATCCTAAGTTACAGTCAATATTTGTTTTGTTTATAATAAGTAGATTTTCCTAAGCCATGACTTTCAAATTTGTTAAGCATGAAATAGTTAATGAATCTTTTACTAACCTCTCCACCAATCCAGTCAAAAATATTAGCCGTAGTTACCTTACGTTCTGGAAAAAGTGCCATATAATCTTGAATATTGTATAAGACAGTATCGTTGACTGTAGCAGAGTGATGACATTTCATGCAGGAAAATGTCTTTTTATGTTTTCTTTTCATCTTCCCTCCACAAACCCCGCAAAATAGCCCTTTCGCCATCTGATCAAAGTGATATTCAGGTTTATGGAGCAAGTGGATATCGTTTATGTGATTTGTTAATAAGGTATCAATAATTTTTGTGTGCATCCGTTGGGGTGAAAAGGTTTGTTGTTTGAGACCATCCAAGAATTCATGGATTTGTCCTGGAAGAATGAGTTGTTCTTGATGAGAGGCACCGTAGAGGATAAAAGTAGGGTGGACGAAAATAAGGTAATAGTCAAACGGCATGTTAAGTTGGTACTTTTTTAAGAATTGATGGAATAAGGGTTCGGCACGTTTGATCTGGTTGAGGGGATTCTTCATTTCTTTGTGAGAGGGGCTATACCACTTATCTCCATCTACTGAAAAATTTCCTTGGAAGTTTTTTACTTCAAAAAGTACTAGTTTGTTTTGGAGAATACAGAGGGCATCAATTTGAATCGTAGATTGATTCACTTCAAATTGAAGATCATATAGAATCGGGATGTTCTTCGGGAGTTCATTCAGATAGGTGGCCCAATTCTTCTCACCATTATAGCCTTTTTGTAAAGATTGAAGATAGTACGCAGATTCTGGAGGTAATTCGGTGCGACTGTGGATTGCTCGATAAAAACGGAGAGTAGTCGAAGCTTCGAGTGGTTTATAAACAGTCAAAAACATCATCCTTTCTTTTCCAAAATTATAACCGATAAGAGTGCCACTGTCATTCTTTTTCACCAGTAAGTCCAGTCCTTCATATGTTATAAAAGGACATGCTCAGATAGGAGTGAACATGATGGTTTCGGTTTCAACATTTGCAGAACTGCAAACGGCAATTAGTAATCAAGAGGATGTTATTACGGTTACGGATAGTTTTGATCTTGAAACAACTCTATCAATTAACTACACAGTGGAGATAAGTGGGGAAAATACATCTATTATCTTGACCAGACTTACGGAGTTTACAGGATACCTTTTTAATGTTGCTACAAATGGGAACCTACTTTTGCAAGGTTTAACTATAGATGGTAATAAACAAAATACTGTCGCCTCTTCGATTGTTTTTTGTACAGGTACGGGTATTGTAACGCTTAACGATTCATCCTTGCAAAATTCTTCTGTGCCAAGGGGAGGTGCCTTCTATCTAACTGGATCTGCTATTTGTAATGTAAACAATTCAACCATTTATAATTGTGATGCCTCAGAGTTTGGTGGAGGTATATATATTGCTTCAAGTGCACATGCGAATATCACCGATTCAATGTTAGTGCAGAATGTTTGTGCTAGCTTTGGTGGAGCTATTTTTGTGAACCAAGGAAGTGCCACTATTAATGGGTCAGTTATCTCCAATAATATCGCGACCGTTGGTGGGGGCATTTACTTTAATACAGGTACAAGTTTTACTATTGCTGATACGGATATTATCGGGAATCAATCAACAGAACCAACTGATACGAGGGGGGCAGGTGGGGTCTTAATCAACCCGGACGTTATTGGAAGCTTCATGAGAGGTAGCATCGCAAACAATACTGCGTTAAAAAATGGAGGCGGCTTGTATATTAACCAGCGATCTCAAATCGCCTTTAACGATGTTTTGCTAACTGGAAATTCGACATCAAGTAATGGTGGAGCTTTCTTTGCTAACATTAATAGTGTGATAAATATCGTTAACTGTGAAGTGGCGGACAATATTGCCAGTAATGGAGCTGGTTTATTTATCAATTCAAATGCAACGATTACTCTATCTCTTTGCCGTATTTTCTCTAATCAAGCCAACCTTAATGGCGGTGGGGTATACTTTAATAATGAAACAAGTACGATATTCGACCAATGCACGATATTCGAAAATATTGCTGCTAATGGTGGAGGTGTGTTTGTCAATTTAAATGCGGGGCTTCAAATCATGGAGAGTATCATAAGAAATAATCGGGTAACTGAAAGTGGCGGCGGTGTGTTTGTTAATGATATTACAGAAGTCGTTCTCACTAATATTCAAGTAACTGATAACTATGCTGGTGAAACAGGTGGAGGCATATTTACGAATACAAATAGCCAAACAAGGATAACAGAATCTCTAGTTGAACGTAATGAAGCTGCCCTAGTTGGCGGAGGTATTTTTAATACAGGTGAAATTTCTTTTGTAGGTAGTAATAGTGTTGGGGATATTGGTGTGAATATGGCTGAAACTGCACCAGGTATATATAATGGTGGTATTCTACTCATGCAAGATCAGCTTGGGGATGCGAACGGGCTTTATATTGTTGGTCGAAGTAACGTAGCCTACATTACCGCACCGCTTATCCAAGGGACTGTTGTGCAATTAGATTTAACCAATTATGTCACACCAAATGATGCTGGTACACCAATCGTAGTTGCTGAATCGACCGCAACTTATCCGATCTTAGTACAATCAGATGCGGATAAATTTTTTAAGCCGACAACCGAGTTTGAGGATTGGGTGATTCGTTTAAGTGATGACAATACGCAAGTCCTGTTGGTCAGATTACCTAATGATACAATTACTTATCAAAATATATTTAGAACGGTGAGTCCAAACCCACAAACGTACACAGCCTCAGAACTGCCAATTATATTAAATCCACCAGGACCAGTACGTGGTTACCGATTTGTGAATTGGTATAATACTGCGGGGCAGGTGGTAACGGTTATTCCAGCAGGGACAACAGGGGATCTTATTCTTTATGCAAGGTGGGCTCCAGCTAGTGATATGTTATCATCCACTTCTGATGTTCGATTGAAACAACATCATTCCAGTGCTAAAATAAATAATCGTTAAAATCAGACGAAACAGGAGATAGAATACAAGATGTATCATGCAGAAACGTGGAATGAGAAAATTAAGCTATTTTTGCAAGTGCTATGGCCGATTATGGTGACGCAAATAGGGCTATATGCAATGAATTTAACGGATACGATGATGTCTGGCCGCGTTGGAACGGATGATTTGGCTGGAGTGGCAATTGGGTCCAATATATGGATGCCGGTATTTACAGGGATTAATGGGATTATGCTTGCTATAACTCCTATTGTGTCGCATTTACTAGGACAAGGTAAAAAGGAGAAAATATCCTATAGTGTGACACAAGCGTTATACTTAGCTGCTATTATTGCTGTTATTATACTTTTAATCGGTATTTTTTTCCTGGAGCCGATTTTAAGTTTAATGGGCTTGGCTCCAAATGTTGAATATATTGCTTTTCATTATTTACTTGGATTATCTATCGGGATTGTGCCGTTATTTTTATATAATGTGCTAAGGAACTTCTTTGATGCACAAGGATTCACACAAATTACGATGATTATTACCATATTAGCGGTACCAGTAAATATATTCTTGAACTACTGCTTAGTGTTTGGTCACTTTGGTTTTCCAAGGCTCGGCGGAGTTGGTGCAGGTTATACAACGGGCTTTACGTATTGGTTCATTCTAATTATTAGTATATTGATCAGTTTTAAAATCGGTAAAATAAGAAACTACAAAATTGGGAAAGTTTGGTTTAAGCCATCAATAAAAGCATGGAGAGAACAATTATCCATTGGAATTCCAATAGGATTAACAATTTTCTTTGAGTCTAGTATTTTTGCGGTTGTGACCCTTTTAGTTGGTATGATGTTTTCAACGATTACAGTAGCAGCCAACCAAGTGGCGTTTAGTTTCACTTCCTTATTATTTATGATCCCTCTTAGTCTATCAATGGCGATGACAATTATGATCGGGTACTCTGTTGGGGGCAGACGTTTAGACAACGCAAAAAAATACAGTTTGCTTGGTGTTATAGGTGGAATGGCATTTATGGGCTTTGCTTCTATCTTCTTGTTGTTCTTCAAAGAACAAATTGCCGCCATCTATTCGAATGATCCACAAGTGATTTTACTTGCGGCTAACTTTTTTGTGATTGCTATTTTTTATCAGATTTCAGATGCTGCTCAAGCGGGGTTACAAGGTGTCTTACGAGGCTATAAAGATGTGAAAATACCATTTATCATTGCTTTTATATCCTATTGGGTGATTGGTATTCCAGTTGGCTATGGTTTAGCTGCCTTTACAGAGCTTGAGGCATACGGTTTTTGGATTGGTATTTCCGTAGGGCTAACTGCAGCGGCAATCGGTTTCTACATTCGTTTGAAAACCATTCATCATAAGGAAAAGGAAAAACAAGTAGGAATATCCGAGCTGTCATAAAGGCTCGGTTTTTTTGTTCATAAAATGTTCTCATGAAACCGTTGTTCTATATATGGTATGAAAGTGACCGTAGTGTTAAAATGGTTGATGAGGGGGAGAGACATGAAAAAGATAGTCTATTTATTTGTGGCCATTACGGTTTTAGCCATTCTTAGCGCATGCAATAAAGAGGTTGATCCAGAACAACGGTTATCTCAATTTATAGAATATTGGAATAAAGAAGAGTTCGCAAAAATGTATGGCATGCTCTCAAAAGAGGCAAAGGAATCAGTTAGTGAAGAAGACTTTGTCAGTCGCTATGAAAAAGTATATACAGATTTAGGCATTGCTAACTTAGACATTTCACATAAAAAATCAGAGAAAGAACAAGATACAGATCAGCAATCATTACAACTACCCTTTTCGGCAAAAATGGATAGTTTAGCAGGAGAGATTGCCTTTGATCATCAAGCAACATTAGTTAAAGAAGAGAGAGACGATGAGGAAAATTGGTATATTGAATGGGATACGACTTATATTTTCCCTGAACTTGGCCCGAATGATGAAATTACATACAACACAGTGAAGGCAAAACGGGGAGAAATTGTCGATCGTTCAGGCGATCCACTTGCTTTCAATGGGACGATTTTAGAAATCGGCATTGTCCCAGAACAAATGGACTCTGAAGATGAAACGGTTAAGCAAGTGGCAAAATTACTTGAGATCTCAGAGAACTCTGTTAAGGATAAACTAGGCGCGAGTTGGGTACAGGCAAATCAATTTGTGCCAATCAAGAAAATTGCGACGAATCAAGAAGAACTATTAAATAACTTGATGAGCATACCAGGTGTATTAAAAAAGGATATTGAAGGTCGAGTATACCCTGGCGGCGAGGCGGCCTCACACTTAATTGGTAATGTCGCTCAAGTGACGGCTGACGACTTGGAGGAACACGAAGGAAAAGGATATGGCAGTAATGATGTCATCGGACGCCGCGGCTTAGAGAAAGTATATGAGGAAAAGCTGCGTGGTTCAAATGGTGTCTTAATAGGGATTAAGAAAGAGGACGGTTCAGAGGTAGTAGTGGCCGAAACACCAGTAGAAAATGGTAGCAACGTTCAGTTAACCATTGACCTCACATTACAAGAGGACTTGTATAAAGAACTGGATCATAAGCCAGGCACTGCGGCCGCCATTGACCCTGTTACTGGTGAAACATTGGCCCTTGTCTCTAGTCCAGGGTTCGATCCGAATCAAGCAACACTTGGATACTCTGCCTCGCAATTAGAAGAACTAGAAGAGAGTGGTGATAATCCATTCTTGAACCGTTTTCAACACACGTATGCACCAGGTTCCGTGATTAAACCAATTACAGGTGCGCTTGCACTAAAAGAAGGAGCCATTAAACCAGAAGATACAATAGAAGTGAAGGGCTTGCAGTGGCCGGATGATAATCGCTGGGGTGATTACCGAATCACAAGGGTAAGCGATCCTGGAAAGCCAGTCAATTTCGATTTGGCGATGATGTATTCGGATAATATTTACTTTGCAAGGGCAGCATTAGAGCTAGGAAAAGACAAATTAACTGCTGGGTTAAAAGAATTTGGCTTTACAGAGGATATTCCCTTTGCCTATCCACTCGAATCTTCTACAATCGGCGAGCTGGATAAAGAAACATTAATTGCCGATTCCGGTTACGGGCAAGGACATGTTGAAATGAGCATCCTTCACTTGGCTACTTCTTATACACCTTTTATCAATAATGGGTCAATGATTAAACCGATCTTGCTCCTGAATGATGAAGAAAAGAGCCAAGTATGGAAGGAAAATATAATTGATGAAGCTACCGTTAAAACTGTAGCTGAATCGATGAATAAAGTAGTGAACGAACCAGGCGGTACAGCACGTACGGCACGTATTGAAGGCTACCCGCTAGCAGGGAAAACGGGGACAGCGGAACTGAAACAAACCGCTGATGAAGAGGGTAAAGAAAACGGCTGGTTTGTTGCCTATAACCCGGATGACCCTCGTCTCCTTATCTCAATGATGGTTGAAGGTGTCGAAGAACAAGGTGGCAGTAAAATCGTCATCGAAAAAGTGAAAGATACATTTGAGAAAAACAAAGATCGTTTCTAATAAAGAACAAAGTTGAAGGTTGGGACTCGGTGGTTCCAGCCTTTTATTATTTTTAGATGCTTGATGTAATAACATGGGGGTGTAGTGGAAAAGAGAGGGGTGCTGCGTTGAGGGGGGGTGTGTGGAAATGTACTAAAAACCGGAGAGAGCAAGAAAAGATGGTAGGAAAAGCCGAGAAGCGAACCAAAAATCAGAGTGAGCAAGAAAAGATGGTAGGAAAAGCCGAGAAGTGTACCAAAAACCGGAGAGAGCAAGAAAAGATGGTAGGAAAAGCCGAGAAGCGTACCAAAAACCAGAGCGAGCCAAAAAATATGGAAGGAAAAGCCGAGAAGCGAACCAAAAATCAGAGAGAGCAAGAAAATATGATAGGAAACAGCGAGAAGCATACCAAAACCGGAGCAAGCAAGAAGAAATGGTAGGGTACGACGAGAAGCGAACCAAAAACCAGAGCGAGCATGAAAAGTTGGTAGGAAACAGCGAGAAGCATACCAAAAACTGGGGTGAGCCAAAAATATGGTAGGAAAAGCCGAGAAGCGTACCAAAAATCAAAGTAAGCCAAAAAAAATGGTAGGATAACGGACAGAATCGCCTCAACAGAGCTTATCCCAATGGCTACCAACCCGATCCACGATTCTCCTTTCTCGAGGAGTTACCTTTCAAAAAATTTTATCACTCCTATAACCACCCCCAAACGATCAAATCTTCGAGAGAGATAAGCAGCACATGCCGTGACTACATCGTAAATCAACGATCAAAACATCCTCTGACGTATCCCGCGCAATCGGTTATCAAACAAGTACTCCGGTGATTGGGATAGCAACCTAGCCAAGTCATGTTTCGACAAAAACCTTTATTTTCCTCAAGGGATGATGTCGAAAAATATTTTATCGTAAGTATCTATACAAGCCCATCTATTCGTTATATGATACATCTGTATTGAAAGGAATATATTTCTAAAAATAGAGAGAATAGGGGAATTGGGAATGAAAAAAGCTATCCATCTACTTTTATCCATGATGCTCGTTTTTTCTTTCATCCCTGCATCCGTTCTAGCGGAGACAGAGAGTACGGAGGAAACACCGACTTCACCAGGAACAACTGATGTGGAACAACCATTAGATATTCAATTGCAAAATCCAGAATATATTGATGGGCAAGTGAAATTGAAATGGCGAGTGAAATATGAAGAATCTGCAAATGAGAATGCAGAATTGTTCACCCTCGTTAAAAACGGAGAACGTTCGGTTCTTGCCAGTCAACCAGAAATGAGTCAAGAACAAACTGGGGAAGATGGCGTTTATCGTATATATGAATTGATTGATTCTGAGGTGAAAACTGGAGATACAGTGACTTATGCGATTGCGCAAGGTAAGGCGCAAAGTAACGAAACAACGTTAACGGTTGAAATGCCGGTTGTAGAAGAGGAAGCTAGCGAAGAGTCACCAAAAGAAGATGAAACAGTTGTTGAGGAAGAAGAACAAGTTGCGGATGAAGAAGCAGCAGTAAAAGATGAAACTGTCCCTTCCTTAAATATTGTTGCTCATAAGATAACTGATACAACAGCTGACATTTCGTGGAGTTTAGTGGATGTTGATGAATTTAGATTATACGTTGATGGCAATTTAAAAGAAGTCGTTTCACCAAATAAAACAACCTATGCATTAACGAAATTAGCCCCTGCTACTACATATAAAGTGAAAGTAGAAGGTGTTCAAAAAGGTAGTGTAGTATCTTCAGCAGAGGTAGAAGTAACAACATCGGCAGTACCTACAGGAGAAGTTATTCCATTCGAAGACAGTACTCTTGAGCAAGCAATTAAAGATGAATTAGGGTTAAAGCGCGCTATTTATCAAGCTGACTTAGACCGTTTAACCAGTCTATCAATCTCGAATTTATGGGTAACATCTATTGAAGGATTACAATTTGCGACAAATTTAGAAACATTGCATCTCGGTTATAATGACATTGCTGATTTAACACCAATCAAAGCATTAACAAAGTTAAAAGACCTTGATGTCACAGGATTAGCTATTAAAGATACAAGTATTTTTAGTACAAGTTTAGTGGAATTAAATATCTCTCATACTTCCCTAGCCAGCCTGGACTTCCTTAAAAAATTAACGAATCTTCAAACAGTTTATGCTTATGGTCTGCCTTGGATTGGTGAAAATGCTGGGGCACAAGCTGTACTGAAAGATTTAACTGCAAAAGGCGTAACCGTGTACAGCAATGAAGCAGATGATGTAAATATGATGGTAGAGCGTGGATTTGTCAATGAATCAAGTATACAAGTGTATTGGAGTTACTGGCCTGAAGCCAATATCAATTTGTACCCAGATCATTATATTGTTTCTATTGACGGGAAAGAAACGAAAGTATCTGGTTTAGAAGAACATGTATTTAAGAACTTAAAGGCAGATACAACCTATAATATCGTTATTAAGGCTTACGACGGTAAACAATTAATTGGTCGGGCAACAATGGATGTGAAAACGGCAAAATTACCTGAAGGAAAAAAAGTGTCGATTAAGGATAAAGGGTTAAGAGACATGATTAAGATGACTCTTGGCATTAGCCGTGACATATATGAAAGTGATATGAAAAATTTAACTTCACTGTATGTTGATTATGAAGGTGTTCGGAATTTAGCTGGACTAGAGCTGGCTACAAACCTTGAAGAGCTATCGATAACAGGGAACCCAGTCAGTGATCTAACAGCGATTAAAGGCTTGAGTAAGTTATCGGTATTATTTATTGATGACACGAAAGTGAAAAATTTAAAACCATTGTCGGGCTTAACAAACTTGAATATGCTTGTTGCTTCCTACAATCCTGGACTCGATTTATCACCAATACAAGGTTTACCTAACTTACAATCGCTTTCAGCAGATAGCAATGGATATAAGAAGCTCCCTGTTTTGCCAAGTAGCTTAATCGAATTATCACTATATGATAATGAACTAACAAGTCTTAAAGGAATCGAAAAAGCAGCCAATCTGCAATACTTAATCGTATCGGATAATCCAATTAGTGATTTCAAATCACTAGCGAAATTACAGTTACTATTCTTACTTGCAGATTATACAAATATGACGAATCTTGATTGGTTAAATTCTGAGAATGCTCATGTTTTACAAGGTCTTATTATTTCGGGTAATGCTATTACTGACATTACGCCACTTAAGAATGGTAATAATCTATTATTCTTAGCAATGGATGAAACAGCTATTACGGATATTTCGCCATTACTAGATTTACCTTACTTAGCTATTGTCTCTTTCATCTCGGTCCCAACGCTTGACATTTCGGAAGGATCGAAAGCGATGGAAGTGATTAAAGAATTAAGAATGCGCGGTGTGGAAGTTTTCTATGAAGAAGAAATGGGGAACTTAAGCTTTACCTCTTTAACAGCGAAGCATGATTCAATCTATGCAGAATGGGAATATATTGGGGAAGAAGAAGTAGCAGATTATGAATTGTATATAGATGGTGAATTAGTAGATACAGTACCTGGAACAGAATCTAGTTATGTATTTACTGGACTATCTCCGGGAACGCCGTATGAAGTTGCTATTGCAGCACTAAATGCGGATGGAGAAGAAATTGAAATTTATTTCGATTATGTATTCACGATTAGTGAAGATCTTTACTTCACAAAAGTAGAAGCAACAGAGGACTCTATTGAAACAGAATGGATATACGATGGTGAAGGAGCAGTCTATGAATATGAAATCTCTCTAAATGGAGAAGAGTATGAAATCGTGGATGCAGATACACTCTCGCATATTTGGACAGAACTTGAGAAAGACACAACATACACTATTGAATTGATGGCCTATGACGAAGAATATGAAATCCTTGGTTATACTTATGCAGAAGCAACAACAACAGTAGATGAAGACGGAACGGGCGAGGGCAACACCCCTCCTCCACCAACGAAAAAACCAGACCCAGGCAATGGTAATAAAAAACCAACTGATGGTAAAACACCATCAGATGTCATCAAAGGGAAAAAAGAACAAATGAAATCTGGCGCCAAACCAGAGGAGAAAACAGGTAAGTCTCTACCAAATACGTCAACCAACAGCTATAACTATTTAGCAATGGGTATGACGATCTTACTAGCAGGTACCATCATGTTATTCCTTGCAAGGAAAAAACACCCGTCAGTGAAATGATGAAACAAAGAGTGACCCTAAAATGGTGTCACTCTTTATTAAGTTCCGGCGAACAATGTGAGGAAAATTAGTTTCTATTGTGTTTGTTTTGCTCTAGCCTCTTTACAACCAAACACATGAGCATAAGTTATACCTATACCTTTGGGGAAAAGGTATGGGCAAAGCCAAAATGCGAACAACAGGTATGAAGATGTGCAAGTTACCTAGAAACAATTGGTTTGAATCGGATAGGAAATCATGGCGCGAATTTCCTTAAACTTCTTTCATGCCATAGAAATGTATAAATACTTAAAGAATAACCTCAAAGGGTCCGGTCGACTTTCATTACTTCCATCTGCTATTAGTGTCTTTTCTGTCATTCTTTTTATGGTAATATTTGGTTGAAAACTTCTCCGCCATTACCGTGAATTTTTATCACTTTAAGTCGATTTGTTTTCTTGATGAAGATAGTTTTATATTGTTTTTCACCATTTTGCTCAATAATAAACACGCGTTTACTTCCAGTATCTGATTCTTTTGTGAAGAGATAATCTTGATCACCGATTAGTTCTATGATTTTGCCGTATTCTGGTAATGAAGACAAATCCTTTTCGTTAGAAATCTTATCATTTGCTATGTTTTGTACAGGGACTGAATGGTTACCTGATTTTGAGTTTGCCTCTTTTTCATCAGATGATTGAGACACTTCATGGGTCTTCTCTTTATTCATGTCCGATTCCTCACCGGAATTACTGTTACAAGCAGAGAGGAGCAGTATCCCAGTAATTAGTGCAAGTTGCCATTTATACATGATGCAATTTCATCTCCTGTAAATATAATTTTAATTAACCATAACAAATGCTCCGGTTAAATTCATCCAATAAAAGTCTCAATTCAAAAACAAACGATTGTACTAGATAAGTCCTTTCAAAAAAAGAAAGCTCATATTTAATTGCCTCTTTTAAAAAATGATGAGAAATGAGCCATTTGGCCGTTTAATAAACACGGATTTTAACAGAAACTGGGGTTGAAAGGTATTAATATAAATATATTCATAAAGTAATAGAATCTTAATAAAAAGAATCTACAATCAATCATAAAGTGGATTGTAAAGGGTGGGTATTTAATGGACAAAAAATCAATTCTCGTCATTGAAGATGAAGAAAAAATTGCACGGTTATTAGAATTAGAGCTGGAATATGAAGGATATGAAGTGACAAAAGCGCTTGATGGGTTAGAAGGATTCCATACTTATAAAAGCAAAATATGGGATCTCGTATTATTAGATATTATGCTTCCGGGGATTAGCGGAATAGAGTTGTTAAGAAGGATTAGGGCTAATGATAACCATACACCGGTCATACTTTTAACTGCGAAAAGCTCAGTTGAAGACAAAGTCTCTGGATTAGATTTAGGTGCGAATGATTATATAACAAAGCCTTTTCAAATAGAAGAGTTGCTGGCCAGAGTCCGTGTGGCATTCCGAAATAAAGTCACTGAGGAAGTAGAAAATGAAGAAGATGTGCTTACGATTGCTAATTTAAAAGTGAATGAGAAAACAAGAGAAGTTTTTCGTGGGGATACATTTATTGAATTGACACCGAGGGAGTTTGATTTGCTTGTTTATTTATTGGTAAATAAACGACAAGTACTGAATCGTGATCAAATTGTTGAAGCAGTCTGGGGATATGATTTTATTGGTGATACAAATGTTGTTGATGTTTATATTCGATATATAAGGAAGAAAATTGACGTTGAAAATCTCCCTGCGCTTATCCATACGGTACGAGGTGTAGGTTATGTAATAAGGGAGATGAAATGAAGTTAAAAAACAAAATCAATCTATATACTTCTATCTTGTTCATCATATTACTAATCGTCATGAATATCTCTATTTATTTGCTGTTTAGCAATATGATGATGAATAGTGAACTTGACCGTGGGAAACTGGAATTGGAAAGAAATGCTGCTGAAATCGATCAGTCACTTGCCACGGTACCAATGGACAAGTTACTTCGGGCTTATATTCCTATCGACGGTATGGTTCGTATCGTTTATGAGGATAGCCAAAAAGCAGCTAGTACATTTGTGGATCCTTCTTTTAATAAAGAGGCTCATAACATAGAGAAATCATTTAGTTCCTCATTAAATGTCGAGATTAAAGAGGGTGAAACCTCATATACTTTTGGTTCGATTCCGATTATTTTGAGCAATGGTGAAATAGCTAACCTGCAAATCGCCAAAAGCATTGTAAGAACGACAGAAAATTTAAAAGTATTACGGTTGGTTTTAATCATTGTAACCTTAGTTGCAATGATTCCAGTTATTATTTCTAGTAGGTTATTAGGCAACCTTATTATTGCGCCGATTACTTCAATGATTAAGACGATGAGTGAAATTAGAGAAAGTGGGAAATTTAAACGGCTGCCATTAAATAAAGATTCCAATGACGAATTGCATGAAATGGGTACGACTTTTAATCATATGATTGATTTACTCGAAGTCAACTTTGATAAGCAAAAACAATTTGCTTCAAGTGCTTCCCATGAACTAAAAACACCACTAACTGTAATTGAAAGCTATACCAGTCTTTTAAAAAGACGAGGATTGCATGATGAGGAACTTTTTAAAGAATCAATTGAAGCGATTCATTCTGAAGCCATTAGAATGAAAAATTTGACAGAACAACTATTACTCCTAGCACAACATAATCAACAATGGAATATAGAAACAACCAAAATTAGCCTAAGCGACTTTTTGGTAGATTCAGCAAAAGCTTTCCAGAACGGCTACAATCGAAGGATTATTTTTGAAAGTGAAATTGATGGCAATGCGTCCATTTACTCAGATGAACAAAAGTTAAAGCAATTACTTTTTATATTCCTTGATAACGCAAGAAAGTATAGTAATGATGAAATTACAATCACTTTGAGTGAGAATAGTAACGAAGAAATACTTATTCATGTTTCTGACCGTGGAATAGGTATAGATGAGAATGAGCTTCCCAAAATATTTGAACGTTTTTACCGTATTGATAAAGCAAGGTCCAGAAAAACAGGAGGAGTCGGACTTGGACTTTCTTTAGCGAAGGAAATTGCCGAGGCTTTAGCCATTGAGATAAAATTACAGAGTGTTGAAAACTTAGGAACAACAGTTACCATGGTGTTTAATAACGAACATAGGAAAACAAAAATTAATTAATCGATCAGTGCTTTCTCATTTTCTTTTAATTTTTATATTAGATGATAAAGGAAAGGATATAGAATGGAGGATAATAATGAGAAGAAAAGGGTTATGGATTACTCTTGGGTTAGTTGTCATTGCTGCCTTTATTATTATTGTTACATGGCAAGGAGTAACTACTTCTGCGAAAACAATTACTAAAGAAGATGCCCTTGCCTTAATTGAGGAAAGGTATAAAGGCAGCAAAGTAACAAATATCGAATTACAACAAAGTGCTTATCACATAAAAATGACGAGAGAAAGCGGAATATATGAAGTTTCTTTAAATGCAGAAAATGGAGATATAATATCTTTAAAGAAACTTGGAGATAACTCAAGTGGCGGTGATGATCGTAATAAAACGATAAAGAATGAAAAGGAAATAGAAAGTATCTTATTACTGTCAAGCGATGATATTTTATCTATTAGTAAAAAAACCGAAAATCAGAAAGATGTTTATGTAGCTAAAGTTCTGGAGAATAAAGAGGAGTATATTGTTAAAGTAGATGCAGTAACAGGTTCAATTGTTTCAAAAGATAAAGCTGAAAAACCTAAAGAAGAAAACCCGGAAGAAGGCAAACAAAAAGAAGAAGATCGTCCAGTGGCTATTTCTAAAGATGAAGCAATTAAAATCGCGTTGGAACATGTAAAAGGGGCAGTCGATGATGATATCGAAATTGAAAATATTGGAGGCCAAACTTATTATCTCATTGAAATTGAAACCGATGATAATAATGAGGCAACCGTACAAGTTCATACTTTAACAGGGAAAGCTACTATTTCATTTGATGATTAATCTTACTTTTTAGCAAATTCTAATGTTACTCACCTCATTCCTTAATCTTACGCGATTATATTATAAGTAATCAGAAGATTAAAGGAGGATATTAATCATGAAAAATAAAATTTTTGTTGGTTTAATCATAACTGGTGTAATTATGGGTGGAGCGGTTGCTGTTGGGGCTACAAATAATGATGAAACAAATGCTACTTCTATCAATACAGAATTAGATGAAAAAGTATCTCAGGCCGGAGAGGCGGATGTCATTGCCATCAGTAAACAAGATGATGGGGAGAATCAATCTGACGATAGGGGATACGATGACGATAACGATGATGTACAGGACGTAAAAGTAGATGCCTCTTCAGGTGATTCTATCCAAAGGGATCAAGGTAATGAAGATGATGATATCGAAAGAGATAGAGACGACGCTAACGATGATGATAAGCAATTAATCAAGCAACGGATCATACAAGAAAAAGATGCGATAGCAATTGCAGAAAAGGCGTCTAACGGTAAAGTGAATGAAATTGAACTGGATGAAGAAGATGGTCTCATTGTTTATGAAATTGAAGCTGATTCCAAAAAAGGCGAAGTGGAAATAGAGATGAATGCAAAAACTGGAGAGATAATAAAAAAAGAGTTGGATTAATGAGGCCTGGCATGTATTTGGTGAGAACCATTTACATGTCTTTTTTATTTCGGTTGATTATTTGGGTTCATTCTTATTGATTTCTAATCTAACTATCATGGTTCTTACATAGAGTTCTCATCTTCAAAAACTAGTATAGAAGATAACAAGGAAAGTGAAAAAGCTTAGAAGTGACGGATTTAAATGGAAATGGCTCATTTTCCTAAAAAAAAATGACTTGGAGGCAGTAAAATGAAAATAGTAATTATCCCATCTGGTTTTAAGGAGTGTTTGGAAGCTGAGGAAGTAGCGAGTGCGATTGATAAAGGGATCAGGCGTTTTGATTCCGCTGTGGATACGCATGTTATTCCCATGGTTGATGGTGGAGAAGGTTTTGTCAAAACAATTATTAAAATTAAGAAAGGTGAACTTAAATTTATTGACGCCACAAATCCTGTAGGTGAAAAAGTACAGACATACTTTGGGTTGTATGAGGAAAACAACGTAAAAACAGCCGTAATTGAAATGGCCGCTATTGCTGGGCTTAGAATGGTTCCTCTTCACAAACGTAACCCTTTAAATACTCATACTTATGGTGTAGGAGAATTAATTTTAGCTGCCTTAGAATCAGGAGCGACTCATATTTTATTTGGCTGTGGTGATTCGGGTACATCCGATGGTGGGGCGGGTATGGCACAAGCGTTGGGTGCTAAATTTTTTAATCAAAATCATCAACCAATAGAAATTACGGGAGGGGGCTGCTTAAGTGATATTGCATATATGGATTTAACCAATATAGATCCTAGATTATCTCAAGTACAAATAAATGTCGCGTGTAATTGGCATAATGTACTTTGTGGTCCAAAGGGAGTGGCGCACGTATTTGCACCCCAAAAAGGAGCTTCCTTACTAGAAGTAGAGATATTGGCTAATGGTTTATCGCACTTTGCTAATTTAATAGAGAAGGCTACGGGGCATGATGTGAAAACGCTACCAGGTAGTGGCGCATCTGGGGGATTAGGGGCAGGGTTAGTGGCATTTGCAGGTGCAAAACTATTTCCACGTTATGAAATTATTATGAAATATATTCAAATTGAAGAACATCTAGAAGGTGCTGACCTTGTATTAACTGCGGAAGGGTGTATAGATAGACAGACACCAAACGGGAAGATTCCTGCGGAAGTTGCTAGATTAGCAAAACAATTGGGCATACCGGTGATTGCAATTACTGGGTCCATTGGAAAGGATGCATGGGTAAACTATACAAGTGGGATTGATGCTTATATGAGCATTATTCAGAAGCCAACTTCATTAGAAAAGGCGATGGAAGACGCAGCAAATTTAATTGCTGATTGTGCAGAGGCAGCTGTACGTCAAATTCGGGTTGGCTATCGTATTGCTGAAAGGAAATTGGGTAAAGGTATCATATGAAATCTAATCGTTTACTAGAAAACAAGCAACAATCTACTAAAACATACTTAACTAAGCTGCCAAATGTAACACAAATCATCGTCATTCTTCTCTCATTTGTGTGTTCATTTATTGTTTTCACAGACAATATAGCTTATGATGCAAAGGTTTCTATGATTGTTTTCATTATTACACTAGCTTTATGGGTATGTACAAAACTTCCTGCCGCCTATGTTGCTTTAGGTGCATTACTATTACTCATTTTATTAAATGGGGCAAATACAGATGTGCTCTATTCATCTCTTTCTTCGGAAATCATTTGGTTGATGATTGGCGCTTTTATTATTGGAGAAGCATTTAGTTCTTCTGGTCTATCTCTTCGAATGACGCGAGTGATCATTCATAAAGCAAAAAACACAAACCAACTATTATTGTATTTGATGTTGTCTCTGTTTCCATTGGCTATCTTTATTCCTTCCACTTCCGGCAGGGCGGTACTCATGTTGCCAATTGTAAGAGAAATAGCGAATCTTGTTAAGAATAAGCAACAAAGAGAAATCATCGCATTGTTCGTACCAGTCATCATTTTAATGACGACCTCTTCGACATTATTAGGAGCAGGTTCACATTTAATCGGGATAGAAATATTAGAGAAGACGACAGGAGATAGTATCTCTTATATAAATTGGTTGATATGGGGGCTCCCTTTTGCCTTGATCATCAGTTTCATCACATATTTTGTTTTTAAATTATTTTTTTCAAAGGAATTAACTGCAGCCCCATTTGACGCGAACAATATCAACAATATATATGAAGTAAAGCCTGTTTCCAAAAAGGAGAAGCAAACCCTTATTCTTTTAACTGTCTTGATTTTGTTGTGGCTAACAGAAGCACTTCATGGATATGAAATAGGTTTGATTACAATTGTAGGTGCCTTTATTTTTATGCTGCCTAAGTATGGCGTCATTACCTGGAAGAAGGGTTTACAGGCTGTATCGTGGAATTTGATTTTATTTGTCGCTGCTGCAACAGCATTAGGTAAGAACCTGGTGGAAACAGGTGCGGTAAGCTGGATAGAGCAGGAAGTATTCAAGCTAATTGGTGCTTTTCCACCTATCCCTGCATGGGGTCTTGTGAGTCTTATCATCCTTATCGCTATTACCAGTCACATTTATATTACCTCTCATACGACAAGGGCTGTAGTGATGGTGCCAGGTATATTAATGCTTAGTATGACACTTAATTTAGAGCCATCCTCCATGCTCTTTTTAAGCTTAGTAGGGATGAACTATTGCTTAACTTTCCCGGTCAGTTCGAAGGCACTATTAGTATACTATGAGCATGACACGATGAGTTATCGTGCCAATATTTTATTAAAGTTAAATATGTTCTTAATGCCGATTTATTTTATATTGATGATTTTGTTTTACTTTACTTATTGGAACTGGACAGGGTTATAAGTGTAAAAAAAGGAGCCTTCATTCGGCTCCTTTTGCATTATATTAGTAAAGCTATAATCATTGAGCGTGAGATGTATGTGCAGTTTTAATCACTCTTCTGCTATAAAATATTCTCGTAAATATTCTACCCATAGATGATGACCTTGTTCATTCGGGTAGTAATCTTCCTCCAAGTACTCTCGTATGAATGGATCATTAGTATCTGGCCAAGCTTGCCAATGGTCGAGATATGTTAAATGATTTTCCTCAGCAAAAGCTTTAAGTGCCTTGACTTGCTCGTTATATTTTTGTGGTAAATAAAATGGGTTAGCTGGCTGAAATATGACAGTGGTTGCAGGGTTCACTTTTTCTAAAGCTTCTAGCCACTTCTCAATGTGATGTATCGGTGCTTCTACATCCTCTTACCAATCATTATCCCTCTTTAAGAAGGGTTTTAATAAGACAAGGTCAGGTCCAAATTTGCTTACATCTGCGATATCAAATTCACCTGAAATACCATCAAAAGGAACAATCTCGACTGTTATTGTCTTTTGATAGGCTTGATTTATTTCTTGTTCTAATTGATTTGTCCAACTTTTATCTTCCTCGATATCGTTGATGGTGATCCAAATCAAGGTTTTTATTAAAGTAGTTTAGAGTTCTTTTGCCTACTTGGTATAGTAGAAAGCTTACGTTATTTGATTTGACTATAAATATTTTGAAAAGATGAAAAATTTACTGGAAGAGGTATCTAACATTTCTCTATGTTGACCTGTAACGCAAACAACAGTATCCAAATTTTCTCGTGATTTTAATTCCTTTACAAGGGGATACATTTTAATAGCCTCTCGCCTTGTTCTGAATACAACCATGACTTCCTCCTCAAATAATATAATAAATAACTAAGCCAGCAAAAATATTTGGGCAATAAAAACTTGATAGCTGCTTTTTAGTGATACTTTGTCTATGAATTATTGCATTAGACATTCCCATATCAGCAAATGCTTGTGAAACAACTATAAACAATCATGATCCTACCCATTAAACCTAAAGCTGATGGTCCTAATATCCTACGATTAGTGGAAAATAGGAGTAAATCATGATCCGGAAACCAATAAATTAATTCTTGAATCTTTGGCTCTTGGTAAAAGGATGCGACAAAAGGAGAGATTAAGAACAAGAGGGTTCATTTAAACAGTTTTTTTGGAGATAGAAGATTTAGACGTTAAGCATGTAATTTTTCATAATGTAACACAAGAAATTATATCTAATTTATATTCTTACAGAGGATGGTACTTGTATCAGAGATTATATTCATGTAATGGATTTAGCATCTGCTCACTATTTAGCTTTAGAATATTTAAGAAAAGATAATACAAGTGATATTTTTAATCTAGGTAATGGTAGTGGCTACTCAGTTAAAGAAGTAATTGAGGTAGCAAGAAAGGTCACAAATCATCCGATTCCTGCGGAAGTAAAAGAGAGAAGAGCGGGAGATCCAGCTGTACTAATTGCTTCATCGGCAAAAGCAAGAAAGGTATTAGGATGGAAACCACAATTTAATTCATTAGAAAAAATTATCTCTGATGCATGGAATTGGCATAAGACTCACCCCAATGGTTATTTAAGCAAATAAATATCTATGTAAATAAAAATTACCCGCTAGCCTTAATGGCTCGGCGGGCTTAATTGTGTTGTTTACTGTTTTCTGAAAATGCAATCCTCATTATCACTTCCCTGTGAAAAATGATATTCGCCTCAATGTCTAAATGAACCGTTTAATTTGAATGAATTGCTCTATTAATACACGTTTACATAACTATCGAGTTATTTTGTAATTGGTTTATTATATACAGCAAGCCTTTCCAAACTTAGAAGTAACTATTGTCTTCTCATTACAGTTGGCTACTTACTAACATCTCTGGTATAAAGAAATTTAATATGCCATATTTCTTTCCCCTTGTTTGCAACAATAGCTCCTACAGAACCTTATATCCCTGTGAAATTAAGTTTGGAGTTATATATAAGACTGTATAATTACACCGGTACCTCCACCCCCAACAAAGGAGGATACTGCTGACACCCAAATATATCTCCTTCACCTGGACTACCACTCGGGGCGGTTCTGCTGATTGTAAATTTAATGGCGTAGGCAGGGTCAAACTCTACTAAATCAGTGATGCGATCTTTGTTGATATGGAAGAGTGCGGCAATGCTTTCTTTGTTTATGACACCGCTTTTTTTGACTAAATCATAGTTTTCTTGTTCTCGAAAAATAATGTCAAATGTGATGCGATCGGTTCCTGCGTTTTTACTTCGAATGGTCTTGGCTAATTCAGCTAAGGGTTTTGTGTTCATGTTATACTCACTCCTCTTCATTACACTTTAATGGTTTCTTGTATTGTTTCAATGTTTAGTTCGAAAAGAGACATAGGGTCTTTAACTGGTAACGTATGATTAATGGTCCATGAATAAGAAGCAGTGGAAGGAAGGACCTCGTCTACAATAAATGCAGCTGTACCAGCCGTTCCCTTTACTTCTGGTAAGCGTGCGTAGAAGATTTGTCTTGTGCCCATGAGTGTAATCGCTTCGGCTAGTTCTTTTGTGTCTGCGATCCCTTCGACTACAATGCCGAGTTCATGTGATTGAATATCTCGAATAGGTTCCATTTCACCCATTACCCCATTTTTGCCGAATATACGGTAGTTCAGATGATAGTTTGTAGTTGGGAATTCTTCTTTTACTTGTTCTTTGCTTAACTGTATGACTTTATCAATATGTTGAATGGTATAGGGGTCACGAACTCCTGCTATGCCAATATATTTTTCACCGACTTTACCAGAGCCTTCTATTTTTATTTTTGTGTCTCCCTGAATAGGTATATATTTTTGCCCTGTAATTCGTGTTGTCTTTTCATCATATTGTTCGTACTTGCAATGGGTCATGTCAAGCATACCCCCGGCAAAGTATTCAAAATAAGGATTTGACCTCTCATACATTGCATGGCCCGCAACGCTAGCAATGGTACATTTTTGATGCGGTGCCATTGCAGTGACCTTTACATCATTATGTGTAATCGTACCAATTACACTTTCTTTCGCCCCGTAAGGTTCTGCACAAAATGATGCACATTCGAGAACTTTACCTAAATAATAGGCATGTTCCTCTGGGAATCCTTCAAAAATAGCTGGCGCTGCGAAAACAGCGCAATCGCTTGAGCGACCACCAATAATAACATCTGCCCCCATTTCTAAAGCCTTTACATAAGGGTGGATGCCTGCTACCGCTACCGCCCTAGTTGTCTTTTCAACATCTACTTTTGTTAAATCCTCTCGATTATCTAAACCTTCAATTCTAGTACCTTCTTTGATTCTGTCAGCTAAATATACAGTGTCTACATCAGAGTAGAAATAGGCAATCTTGAAAGGTGGAAGTTGGTGTTCCTTAGCTAAATCCTTTATGATCTCTACATATAAATCTACTCTGCTTTTCGTACCGCAATCACCTGCAGAACCGACAATCATTGGTACATTTTGTTCACGTGAGGCGAGCAACATTAGTTCAAGATCATGCTTTTGCCATTGGTACATACTTACTGACCGGTCTGCACCTAAAGCTGCAGCTCCAATATCGTCGCTTCCTGAATCGCAACAATAATAATCAGGTTTTGTAGCAGCTGCAATATGAAAGCTCTCCTCTTTTGTTGGGGCAAATCCTAAATGTCCATTTGGACTAACAATTCTTAATTGTTCTTTTGTCATAAAAATTCCTCCTTGAGCAAAATTGTTATAACCACTTAATACAATATAATACACTGATAAAATTATTTGTCAATTCAGAATATAATCAACAAATAAAAAAAGCCAACAAAAAAGTTGGCTAGGGAGGTTTCACAGTTTTCTTTTTATAAAAAAGCGATATTGGTCACCGCGATAGTAGGCTTCCCTATATTCTAAAGGATAAGCATCTTTATACATGATAGAAGTTACTTGGAAAATGGGCCAACCTTCTTCAATTTGCATTGTAGATGCAAGTTCCTTATTTGCTGTATGAGCTTCAAATGTTTGTTCTAAGTGAGTCGGCTGATATGTATTTGTTAACTGATAGAGATCCAATGTTGAAAAAGGTTTACCTTGTGTTTCCATTGCTTGTGCATTTGGCATGATGGTTTGACCGACAGGTATAGAAAAATAACTATTATAATAGACCATTGGTTGCTCATCACCGTATCCGATGAGTTGAAGATTACTTACATAATCGGTCGGTTGAAGATTAAGTATTTTAGCCATTTGGACAGAACTGAGTACTTGTTTGTTTGCTAATATTTTGGTTGAAGCAATAACCCCTTGTTGCTCTAACATTTGTTGAAAACTATTGATTTGCTCTAAAGGTTGTTGTAACTTGGTTTTTCGTGAAATAAAAGTGCCCACTCCATGTGTTCTATAAAGAATACCTTGGTCTTCCAATTGTTTAATAGCTTGACGAATGGTAATGCGGCTTACAGCAAAAAGTTCGCAAAGTTCCCTTTCGGAAGGGAGTTTTTTACCGGCCTGCCAAGTTTCTTCATTTACTTTTTCCTGAATAAGCTGTGCAACTTGTTCGTAGAGTGGTGTAGAACTATGACGATTAAGCATTTTTAACACCTTCCTGATCCAACTTAGTTTATGTGATTATAACATCTAAAGGGAAATAACTACCATATTTTAATAAGATTTAGAAACTTCTGAATACTTGTTGAAAAATTGAAAATACCTGCTATAATATCAAATAAATTGATATAACCACTTATGACAAATTGGGGAGAGAGGGATGTTAATGCCTGCTGCTTTATGGATACTATTAGCATTATTAGTCTTTGTAGCTGTATTTTTCGTTGTTTTCAAGCGACCTATGTATGAAATAATGGCTCTTACCTTTGTTTTTATCATTGCGATTACAGGACAGTGGAATAAGTTTTTAGAGTATTTATTGTACCCTTCCACAAGTAGTTTATTTTATGTGATTTTTGCCTTTATGGTTATTGCTGTACTTTTCGATGCAACAAATGTTGTTAATAGAATTGTGCAGATTATGATTTCCTTAGTTGGGAGATTTAGAGGAGGAGCAGGCTATGTTGCCTTATTAGGGAGTACATTTATGGCATCATTGTCGGGGACAGGTCCAGGTAATGTTGCAACAACCGGTGTGTTTACGATTCCAATGATGAAAAGGACAGGGTTTCCTCCGCATTTTGCAGCAACAACAGAGATGTCAGCAAGTATGTTAGGTAATATTATCCCTCCAGCTGGAATTATTGTTTTGACATATGGTGTGCTTGAAAAAGTTTCGCCTGGTAGTATCACATTAAGTGGATGGATGGTGGCAGCATATAGTATTGGTGTTTGGTTCTTCGTCCAAAGATGGTTAACGTTGTATGTGCTTTGTCGCGTTTATAAAGTACAGCCGATTCCTGCTACAGAAATTCCTTCATTCAGTAAAAGTTTAAAGTCAGGTTGGGCTACTTTATTTATTCCAATCATCATATTCCTCCCCCTTTTCTTAGATGCACAGGCAAAAGATTGGTTATTAGGTAGAATTGGGGAAAGTGGTAGTGGGGCCTATTCTAGTTCCGTATTAATGTTTACCCCTGGTTTAGCTGGAGCTTATGCTGTTTTTATCGGTAGAAAGTCGTTTGCTAAAAGAAAAGAATTTCTATCAAAAATGTTTTCAACTTTTTCAGGCTCACTTCAACAAGTAGTACCTATTGCGGTTACCATTTATTTTGCTTATGCTACTTCACAGGCTTTCTCTGGAATTGGTGCAGAAAAAGCAATTGAAGAATGGTTTGTCTCATTAGGTTTAAACATTACGCTCCTTATTATTATTATTCCAATATTCTTTATGGTTCTTGGAATGGTGTTACCTGGAACTGCGCAAGTAGCTATTCTTGGTGGTGCCGTAATTGCAGCCGCCAGTGCACTTGGAGGCGACCCTATTCTATTTGCAGCATTATTACCAGCTATGACAGGTGCGCTTGAGGGAATGACTCCTCCACTCGCATTAGGCATGTATGTGGCGATGGGGATAGCAAACTCTGATTTTACAAAAACGGTCAAACTCTCAGTAATATGGGTTATTCTTCATTTAATATTGTGTATGATCTTACTAACTGGCATACTACCAATCTTAGGGTTATAGGGGTGTTGATATGAGTCTATTTAAAAAGATATATGGAATGATTGCATTGATTACATTAACTTTGGGGTTCATTGTGGCAATCCTTTTTCTAATAGCTATTGTTATGGGTGGGAATCAGGGAGAATTAATAGCCAGTTTTGCTGGTGAAGTTATGAATTGGTGCATTAAGTTAGCGGCGATTGCAGTATTGTTCGGCATTATTGATATATATATACGAAAAGAACACTCATTAACGATGAAGAGTGAGGGGAAGAAGGAGGAGGAAAAGTTATATATGTAAGGTTTGATATGAAGCCTATAAGCAGAGCCAACAAACCATATGAGATTTTGTCTTTCTTACCTTGATAGTATAGTAGGAAAGGAACGTTCAATAATATTTTACAAGAGGCTGCCAACCAGCAGCCTCTTTCATTTTATTCTCCGCAACTGGTATTGTGATGTTTAGATGTTTACCGTAATTCTCTTTACAACTATCACTTTTTTTATTGCTGAAGCTGCGCTTAGTTGTATAAGTGATTAGTTATATAAATGGGAGCTGTATTTGACAAATTTTTTCCTTATTTCCCGAGAAATGATTAATGATGTCGTAATTTGTTTAGAAGTTAGTGTCTATTTAGAACATAATATGAGAAATAGTACTTGAAAAGAAGTCATATTGATAGTCCAAAAAATTCTTTAAAGCCAGATTTTCCCTCGCTAGTTATAACAATCTCCCTCGAGTTTTCTCTAGATTCTAACCACCCCAATTCGATATATCTTTCAAATAGACCATTCCCTAAAGCGCCGCCTAAATGGTGTGTACGTTCACTCCAGTCAAGACAAGCATGGCAGAAGGAGCGGCGTTTTCTAGATAGAGCAATTAAATCTATTCCTAATTCTTTGAAAAAGTGCTCGCCTTTTGTTGTTATGATGAACCTCTTATTGGATTTCTCAATATATCCTTCTTCTTGCATGATATTGGTTAAATTCACACTCAGACGTCCGGCTAAATGGTCGTAACAAGTTCGGGCGTTTTCTAATCTTTTTAGTTGGCTTGATTGTTTTAAAGAGCGAACTTCAGGTGGAGGGGAGATGGACATAAATATTTCTAGTGTGTTGGCCACTTCCTCGTTTGCTAAGCGGAAATAGCGAAATCGGCCATTTTTTTCACTGATTACGAGATTGTTTTCTACTAGTTTGGCAAGATGAAAGCTGGCTGTCTGGGGTTTAATGGTGGCCATATAAGCTAGTTCGCTTGCTGTATGGAATTTTCCATCCATTAAAGCTGCCAGTATAGTGGCTCTAGATTTTTCAGCAAGTAGCGCTGTTAGTGCCGTAAGATTCGGATGTATACTCATTTTTTCACACCTCTGTAATCCATACTTCGATAATTATCGTATGATATAGGTTTTATAATAATACGAAGAAAACCTATTTACAAGGTAGGTGGGAGTATTTATTGGGAGGATAGTATACATGAAGAAATTCAACTTTTTTACTTTAATTATGTTGACTACAGCACTAATGGGTTCGTCTTTTGCGATAGGGAAAATAGGGCTAGGTTACTCATCCCCTTTGTTATTGGCAGGTTTACGTTTTTTTCTAGCTGGTTTAATCATGATGGTGATTGTGTTGATACAGAAGAGGGAGCACCCTAGTAGCATGAAAAATTGGGGGAGAGTGCTATTAATAGGTTCTTTTCAAACAGCTGGGGTGATGGGATGCATATTTATCAGTTTAAGAACGATAACAGCAAGTGAATCTTCTATTTTAACTTTTATGAACCCGCTATTAGTCATCATTTTTGGCACTATTTTATTGGGTCACCGTTATAAATGGTATCAGTGGAGTGGTGTTGTCTTAGGTTTCGTAGGCGTAGGAATTACATTAGGGGGCATTAATGATTTTAGGATTGGTCTAGTGTTTGGCGCTTTTTCTGCTGTTTTTTGGGCTATTTCTACTTTATTAGTTAATCGCTGGAGTGGGCGTTTCGATACATGGGTGCTTTCTGCTTATCAGATGTTGTTTGGTGGTGGCATTCTCTTATTTTTTAGTAGCGTATTTGAAGAACCATTCTTTCATGTGACGAAGCATTCAGTGCTTATTTTGTTATGGCTAAGTATCATGTCCTCTATTGTGCAATTTGCGGTTTGGTATTTCCTTTTACAAAAAGGTAATCCAGGGAGGACGAGTTCCTATTTATTTTTAGCTCCATTCTTTGGTGTTTTGACTGGATATGTCTTGCTTGATGAACCTATTTCTTTTTCACTTTTAGTTGGGGGTTCATTTATTTTATTAGGCATCTATCTGGTAAATAATAGCTTCAAAAAAGAAGTTGTAGGCGAGACTCCTTTCGTACAAAATAAAACAAAAAGTGGATAATAGATAAACAAAGAGGTCGCCATCCTGAGGCGACCTTTATTCATTCATTCTCTGCAACTATACCCTGAAATATCACTACTACCAAATGCACCATACCGGCCAGATGGCCAAAATACGCCTTGTGTTTGCCCGTTTGCGTCGTACCCTGTAATATGCATTAATAGTATTTGCCCGTCTGTTAATTGGATGATGCTCCATTTGTTTACACAGGCGGAACCTTTGCTTTGTAGAATGTTTTTGGCGGTTTGTGGATTTTTTAGTAGAGAGTGATATTTGTTGACGGTATAGTGTGATGGTGGTGCGGGTAAGGCAGGTGCTGTTGATCCTTCCTCACCAGCGTTTTCACCCGATTGTCCGTTGCCATTTGTCCCACTATTGCCTTCTGATTGCCCGTTTTGTCCGTTTGACTCGTTCGGTTGTGGGATGAGTTCGGTTAAGTCCTCTAAGCTTGGCATGCCGCCATTTGATCCAGACTCTCCCTGTCCAGGAAGGATGTCTTGTAAGTTTGGTAAACCTCCACCATTACTGTTGGATCCGTTTTGTCCTGGTAATAATTCTTGGAGGTTTGGCATGCCCCCTCCATTCCCATTTTGCCCTGGTAGGAAGTCAGCTGGATTGGGTATACCGCCACCATTATTTTGTCCGGGCATAAAGTTACCTAAGTTTGGCATGCCGCCACCGTTATTTGGTGAGCCTTGGCCAGGCATGAAATCATCTAAGTGTGGGGCACCGCCTGATGGGGGCCCATCTCCTCCTGAAAAGCCGCCAGCTCCAGGAAATCCTCCCGGTAAGCCGCGAACGTTATGGTTGTTATAGCTCTGAGGTTGATAATAAGGTTGTGGCCCGAACGGACCGTAATAATAATACATGTTGTGCCTCCTCATGCAAATCTCCGTATAGTGTCTAGATAATTTATGATGAAATTACCTATTTGTGAATGATTTTGCATCTGTATGAGGTATTTTAATGATATTACTATTTCCCTGTACTTTCTATAGTATGGAGGGCTATTTGTATAAGGGGTTGAATGGTTTGAAATAATGAATAATTCAATATTATCTAAAAATGATGTTGACATCTTTACTGTAACCGTATAAGATATGATTAATTTATTAAAAAGATCGGTTGCCGACTGGGACACTAGAGGCTCTCTACACAGCGTGTTAAAAGCTGTATGGGGAGTCTTTTTATTTTTTATAATTCCTACTAAATACATAAGAATAAATGGATTAAAACATTAAAGAGGAGTCGTGATGATGACAGAAAAAGAGCTAGTAACATCAGATGTAGCAATTGCAATAGATTCCTGTGATATGGAGGACCTGTTAACAGCTATTGCGCAAGATGCGAAAAAGAGAAGAAATGATGATAGTGATGCCAGACCTTTTTATGCGATGAGATTAATTAAAGAGAACAAAATAGGGGCATTGAGGGTACCTAAAGCGCTTGGCGGAGGCGGCATTCAATTGAAGGAATTAATGCAATTTGTCATCCGCTTGGCCGAAGCGGATCCAGATGTTGCTCATTTATTAAGGTCTCATTTCTCACACGTGGAACGGTTGATCCAGCTAGGGGACAAAACGAAACGCGAACAAGCGTTAGAGAAAATTGTCAATGGCGAGATCATCGGTAATGCTTATACGGAAATCTCAAAAAATGCGGCAGGCAGCTCAAAATTCGAAACCACCTTATCCGAAAACGGAGAGAATTTTCGATTAAACGGTACAAAGTATTTTTGCACTGGAACGATGTACGCTGATTGGGTTAGCGTCATGGCAGAAACGTCGGCAGGTAAAGTTGTCTCTGCTTTTATACCGACAGATAGAGAGGGCGTCATCATCAAGGATGATTGGGATGGATTTGGTCAAAAAGGCACAGGAAGTGGAACGACCATCTTCAAAGATGTCACGGTCTATCCTGAAGAAATTAAGGAATTTCAAGAAGATAAAAAATCATTTAATGCTTTTCTGCAACTGATTTTACAAGCCGTGATTGCTGGTATTGTCCGTAATGTGGTGACAGATGCAAAGGAATTGGTACATAAACGAAAACGAACATTTAGTTATGCACCGGCAGAACAACCGAAGGACGATCCATTGTTGCAACATAAAATCGGTGAGATTGCGAGTATTGCCTTTGCTGTAGAAGCAACGGTGCTAGCGGCAGCGGAGTCGTTAGAACGGGCGACGAATAGAACAGGTGATTACGAGCTTGACCATGATGCGTCTTTACGGGCAGCACAGGCAAAAGTAGTTGTGGATGAATTAGCCTTAAAGGCAGCGACCCTTCTTTTTGAGGTAGGAGGTGCATCAGCAACGAAACAGTCAGCCTATTTAGACCGCCATTGGCGCAATATCCGTACAATTTCTTCCCATAATCCAACTGTTTATAAAGCCCAAGCGATTGGTAGGTACATCATTAACGATGAAAAACTCCCAGTAGGGGTTGTTTATTTTTAATTACAACTAAAGTAAGCCGACTAGACTAACTAAAGGCAGACTTCTTCTATAGAGGGCTGTCTTTTTTGTTATATAAAGAATTGAGTTTGTAAGAGGGGGAAATGGTTTGATTCGATTTACAAATGTAAGTAAAACATTTGGTACAAAGGAGAACGTCGTAAAAGCCGTTCAAGATGTGAGTTTAGAGGTAGAAAAAGGGGAAATTTTTGGGGTGATTGGCTTCAGTGGCGCAGGGAAAAGCACATTATTGCGTCTAGTTAATCTGCTTGAGCGGCCAACTTCAGGGGAAATCGTAGTCAATGAAAAGAGAATAGATGCACTCTCCCAGAAGGAGCTGCGCCAACTAAGAAGTGGCATTGGGATGATCTTTCAATCTTTTAATCTTTTTAGTTCTAGAACGGTATATGGCAATATTGCATACCCACTTAAGCTTGCCGGTTGGCCAAAATCAAAACTAGATCAAAGAGTAAAGGAAATGCTGAAGTTCGTTGGTTTAGAGGATAAGGCAAATAAATATCCGGAAAGCCTATCAGGGGGGCAAAAACAAAGGGTAGGCATCGCACGTGCCTTAGCAACATCACCAGACATTCTCATTTGCGATGAAGCCACATCTGCTCTTGATCCAGAAACAACTGAGGAAATTCTCCAGCTACTATTGAAGGTGAATAAAGAGTATAACATTACGATTATGCTGATTACCCATGAGATGCATGTGATTAAGAGAGTTTGTAATCGTGTGGCTGTCATGGAGGATGGCAGAGTGATAGAAGAAGGTCAAGTATTTAATGTGTTTACGAAACCACAGCACGAGACGACCAAGAATTTTATTCGCTCCGTCCAGAATGACCAACTTTCCTCACATCTATTAGAAAAATTACAAGAGAGCAAGCGAGGGAAACTGTATCGCATTATTTATAAAGAGGGGGTCAGTAATCAGCCCATCCTATCAAAAATTAGTAAGAAATATCAGGTGGAATTCAATATCCTCTATGGCAATATTAGTGAACTGCAAGAAAGATTGTTTGGTAGTTTAATAGTCGAATTCATTGGTGAGGAAGCAGAAGTAAATCAGGTGATTGAGGAATTAGAAAAAATAGTTGAGTTGAAGGAGGTATATTATGCAAGTTGATTGGGCGACATTTTGGCCAAGAATTATCGAAGCCACTGGGGAAACGATTTTGATGGTAATTCTGACTTTAATCTTTGCTACCATTCTCGGCCTCGTAATTGGTTTGTTACTCTTTGTCTCGCGGAAAGGCAATATTTTAGAGAATCGCTGGGTTTTCTATTCATTGAACTTATTGATTAATATTATCAGACCGATTCCATTTATCATTTTTCTCGTTGCCATTAGTCCATTTACGAGAATGGTTATGGGAACAACGATAGGGACGGCAGCGGCGGTATTGCCGATGACGATTGCCGCAGCTTTTGCCGTTGCTAGAATTGTTGAGAATAACCTCGTCTCAATAGATCCCGGAATTATTGAAGCGGCACAGGCAATGGGCGCGAGTCCTATACGAATTATCTTTACGGTTCTTATCCCGGAAGCGCTTGGACCACTCATTCTTGGTATTACATTCATCACTGTTGGGCTAATCGACTTCTCTGCTATGGCTGGTACAGTTGGTGGCGGCGGATTGGGTGATTTAGCGATGACGTATGGATATCAACGATTTGATACTTCAGTCATGATTGTCACGGTTGTCATCCTTATTTTACTTGTGCAAATCGCGCAGTTCTTAGGAAATATGCTTTCAAGATTCTTTTTAAGAAGATAAAGGGGTGTTTTGAATGAAGAAAAGAAAGTTTGTTTTCATATTAGTACTATTACTTGCAACATTTTTAAGTGGGTGTGGTTCCGATTCAGCTTCGGGTGATACGAAGCATGTCAAAATCGGTGTTACAGGATCAGACGGTCAATATTGGCAAATTATTCAGGAGAGAGCGAAGGAAGAAGGTATTGAAGTGGAGTTGGTCGAGTTTTCCGATTATACATTACCGAATAATGCCTTAATAAACGGGGAAATTGACGTGAACTCCTTCCAACATTTAGCGTTCTTAAGTCAGTTTATTGTTGAAAATGACGATGCAGATATCAAACCGATTGGCTCAACGGTCGTTGCACCGATGGGATTATACTCAGAAAAATATGAGAGCCCAGAAGATATACCTGATGGTGCGACAATTGCCATTCCGAATGACCCTGCTAACACAGGCAGAGGATTAAAAGTATTAGAAGAAGCTGGCTTGATAACATTGAAGGAGGATGTTGGCTTATATCCAACACCTGATGATATTGTAGACAATCCACGCAATATAGAGATTTTGACAGTTGTCGCTCAACAAACACCGAGAGTCTTACCTGACGTTGCCGCTTCAATTATTAATAGTGGGATTGCTGGTCAAGCAGGCTATCTACTAGAGGATGCGATTTATCATGATGATCCACATAGCGAAGAAACAAGACCTTACTTAAATGTTTTTGCGGTTCGTGGGGAGGATGCGGAGGATAAGACATATCAAACGATTGCCAGAATTTATCAAGAAGAAAAAGTAGTTGAGGCTGTAAAGGAAGATTCCAATGGCGGGAATGTTGTCGTTGATATTCCTATTCCTGAATTACAGGATACGCTTGATCAATTATTAGAAGATATCAAATCTGGTAAACAGTAGAAAGGAGAGAGTCGATGAGTAAGCAAATCCAATTGAATGCATTTGAAATGGCAGGTGCGATGCATAATTCACATGGGTTATGGAAGCACCCGCAAAGTAAAAGGCATCTCCATTACAATGATTTGTCTTATTGGACAGATTTAGCAAAGCTATTAGAAAGGGGCAAGTTTGACGCCCTTTTCTTTGCTGATGTGGCCGGTGTATATGATGTGTATCAAGATAGTAAAGAACCAGCTATAAGAGACGGTTTGCAATTTCCCTTAAATGATCCAGCGATGATCATTTCGGCGATGGCAAGTGTGACAACTGACTTATCATTTGCTGTGACAGTTAGTACGACATATGAACATCCTTTTAGTCATGCCCGCCGGTTTTCGACTTTAGATCATCTAACAAAAGGAAGAATTGCGTGGAACATCGTGACTTCTTATTTGCCAAATGCAGCGAGAAATTATGGTTTGAAAAATATGGTCAAACATGATGAACGCTACGAGCGGGCAGATGAATTTTTACAGGTAGTCTATCAATTATGGGAAGGTAGTTGGGAAGATGGAGCTGTTATTGCAGATGTCGAACGAGGGATATTAGTTGATCCTGATAAAGTCCACCCTATTAACCATAAGGGTCAGTATTATCAAGTAGAGGGCCCACATATGACAGACCCTTCTTTACAAAGAACACCAGTGATTTATCAAGCAGGTACATCTGTAAGAGGAAAAGAATTCGCTGCTACGCATGCAGAGTGTGTTTTTATTGGTGGCCCAACAAATGAGAAAATACGTGAGCATATTAAGGATATAAAAGCACGTGCAGAAAGACACGGTAGAAATCCTGAACATATAAAGTTTTATACCTTTTTAAATGTGATTGTTGCGGAAACGAACGAAGAAGCGGAAGCGAAATATGAAACGTATCAAAAACTGTGGAGTGCGGAGGCTGCAAAGGCACAGTATGGTGGTTCGAGTGGCTATGATTTATCACAATATACCGATTTAGATGGTTATTTTGAATACAAGCATACGGAACATGGACAATCGCGAGCAGCGTCACTAACAAAGGATGCGCCGAAAAAATTGACGGTGCGGGAAGTGTTGAACCGTTTTGAAACAATCAATCGTGATCATGTAATTGTCGGTAATCCTCAGGAAGTAGCTGATGCTATCCAATTTTTCTTTGAAGATACGGGGATTGATGGCTTTAACTTAGCACATTTTGTCACTCCGCAAGATTTACAGGAGTTCATTGATTTAGTGGTTCCTGAGTTGCAAGCGAGAGGATTGTATAAAAAAGATTATACAGAAGGAACTTTCCGTGAAAAAATATTTGGTAATGGGCAGCGGTTATTACCTAGCGGACATCCGGGGAGTAAATATCGACGAACGTATACAACAAAACTTTAAGGGGCGATAACCGTGACGGAACGATTTGTAGGGAAGACGGGTATAAAGGTGTCCAATCTTTGTTTTGGCACAATGTCTTTCGGTGGAAATGCAGATGAACAGACATCGAAAGAAATGTTTCATTTAACGAGAGAGGCAGGCATTAATTTTTTTGATACAGCCAACGTATATAGCCAGGGAAGATCAGAAGAAATCTTAGGAGAATGTATCGCTAATTGTCGCAATGAGGTCATTATTTCTTCTAAAGTAGGTTTTCCCGTTGGTAAGGATATGAATAGTAAAGGAGCCTCCAGACGCCATATTTTTCAAGCAGTGGAAGGTAGTTTAAGGAGACTAAAGACGGATAGGATTGAATTTTATTTCATCCATTTGTTTGACCCTCATACAGATATAGAAGAAACCGTTCGGGCGCTTGACGATTTACAAAGGCAAGGAAAGATCCTATATCCGGCGGTAAGTAATTGGTCAGCATGGCAAATAATGAAGGCCCTTGGTATTTCGGCGAGAAAAGAGCTTGCCCGATTTGAACTTATTCAACCGATGTACAATTTAGTGAAGCGCCAAGCGGAAGTGGAACTCTTACCGTTAGCTAAGGAGGAGCAGTTAGGGGTTATTTCCTACAGCCCTTTAGGTGGTGGATTATTGACTGGAAAGTATAATCATGACAACTTACCAACGCAAGGAAGATTGATTGAACAAAAAAATTATGCAAGAAGGTATGGAACAAAGCAATACTATACGACGACCGATCAGTTTATAAAATTGGCACACGAATACGGTTATCATCCAGCATCATTAGCCGTAGCTTGGGTGCTGAGGAATCCAGCGATTACGGCCCCCATCATCGGCGCACGGAATGTGGAACAATTACAGAATGGCATCCGTGCACGAGAGATTCACTTAAGTGATGAATTATATGAAGCGATTACTCAATTATCAGACACGCCACCCCTTTCAACAGACCATAGTCGTGAGGAAGATTTATTT
This sequence comes from Cytobacillus sp. FSL W7-1323, assembly GCF_038595015.1. NCBI lineage: Bacteria > Bacillati > Bacillota > Bacilli > Caryophanales > Bacillaceae > Cytobacillus > Cytobacillus sp. FSL W7-1323. The sequence continues at coordinate 4,172,324 of NZ_CP151998.1, read as the reverse complement.
AAGGGGGTGAGACAATAAATGCTTCAAACGAAAATAAAGGATGTGCATATTCGTAATGAACGAGAAGCAGCTATAGCGGAGAAATACGATAAAATTGCAGAGAGACTGGAGGAATACGCAGACGAAAATGATGAAAAAGGTATGTTCCCTTATGCTTCTTTTGCCATTTTAAGAGAGGCAGGCTTCTTTTCGTTGACCGTTCCGCAGAAATACGGTGGATATGAGGCTTCATTATATGAAATGGCGATTGCTTTAGAGAGGTTAGCTAAAGGTGATGGTGCGGTTGCCCTTGCGGCAGGTTGGCAATCTTGTTTATTCCTGAATTATCGGGAAGGGAATCGTTGGAGAGAAGAGGTGTTTGCGAAGGTCTGCCAAGATGTGGTACAAAACGGAGACATTCTAAATATATTTGCCACTGAGAAGAAAGGTGGAAATATTTTTAGAGGAAGCCAGCCAGAGACGATTGCGAGAAGAACGGCTGGTGGATACCTCATTTCAGGGGAAAAAACGTTTGCAACATTAGCACCAATTGCTGATCCTTTGATTGTGATGGCTTGGGTCGAGGATGAAGGTGTACTTGGGGAATTCCTCATTCGAAAATCAGATAAAGTAGTAGTGAAAGAAACCTGGAATACAATTGGCATGCGTTCGACAGGCAGTGATACGATTGTATTAAATGAAGTATTCGTATCAGAGGAGTCACTGCTAGCAAAAGCAACTGGCAAGGAAGGAGGCTTAAAAAATCGCTCCACCTTTCTGTTTATCGCCTCAGTCTTTCTTGGTGTTGCCCATGCAGCCAGAGATTTTATTATCGACTTTGCCAAACATCAACAAGCAGGCAGTTTAAATAAACCCATAGCCGAAGTCCCCCACATTCAGCAAAAAATCGGTGAAATCGAAATTAACTTAACCACATCCCGTACATTACTATATTCACTAGCAGACAAATGGGATCGTTTTCCCCAACAAAGAGATCACTTACTAAATGACTTTCAAGCAGCGAAGTATACCATCTGTCATCAAGCTATACGAATTGTGGAAATCGCCATGAGAATTGCAGGTGGAAGAGGATTGTCGAAAGACTTTAAATTAGAACGACTTTTCCGAGATGTGCAATGTGGCCTGTCCATGCATCCGGCTGATGATATGATTGTGCAGGGGTTGGCGAGATCTGTATTATATTCTGAGTAACGGATTCTTCAAAAAGAAAATAAGGCACCAAGTGGGAGGGGAAAATGCGAGACAAGTAAAAAAACGCGACCAGCCCTTAATGTTAAAGGGATAGTCGCTTTTTGCATCTCATTGACAATAAGGGTGCCACGGCATATATGCACACCAAGGTGGTTTTCCACCAGGTGTTCCGCCACCTGTTCCGCCACCTGGATTAGGCATCCCGCCACCGCCGCCAGGTGCACCGCCTCCCGGTTGTCCGGTTGGTCCACCAGGTGTTCCGCCACCGCCGCCTGCACCACCAGTTACTTCAGGTGGTGGGGTAAATCCGAGTGGTGTTAATCCAGTTAGTTCTGCGCGATTAATCCTCATAAATTCTGGCACATGACTACCAGGGCGATAAACATTGAGCGTCACCACTCCTGTAGCTGCATCAAAACCTAATAATTGAGCAACAACCCATCCAAGCCCGGTGATGTGCACTCGAATATATTGATTTTGAAATTGATTAAGATTCTGAGTGGCTTCACCTGGTGACCAAAGAGTGGGTTGTGTTCTATACACATGATAATAATTATATGGATACATACCTAATCTCCCCAATCCATTTTTCTTCAGCATAGTGTATGCCTAGATAGCTAGTATGGTGAGGGGGGATTTTGTAAGGTTTAATTATCAGAAAACATTGACAAATGAAACGAGTCAGCTTAAACTTATGATTTATAAAGTTATAATATTATAATCTGAGGAGTATACATATATGGAAATTAATAAAGATTCACATCTCCCATTATATCGCCAAGTGGAGCAGGTGTTGGAGTATAAAATAAGTTCAGGTCAGTGGGATGAGGGTTTTCAATTGCCCACTGAACAGGAGTTGGCTACATTATTTAATATTAGTACGATAACAGTAAAGAGGGCAATTATTGAGCTGGTCAATAAAGGCTTTTTGATGAGACAACGAGGGAAAGGGACATTTGTTTTAGGGAAAAGAAAAGAACAAGATATTAATCAATTAATCTCGTTAACAACTGACCAATCGGAGTCGCATCCCCATGAGTTGTTACACTTTGCTATAGAGATAGCTTCTAGTGAAATGGTTGAGAAGATGAAGTTGAATCATGGTGATCAGGTGGTAAGAATTGAACGTTTAAAGCTTGTTGATGGTGAACCGATATCGTTGGAATATACATATTTACCATATGTTCATTGTCTTGGAATAACAAGTGAAGATATTAATAATGATTTAATTTACAACATGTTACGCCATAAGTTTCATATCAATTTAGGAAAAGCTAAGCTTTTTATAAAGCCTTATATAGCTACAGGTAAACAAGCAGAGGTATTAGGTATTTCTGAGAATACAGCAGTATTTGAGTGGGAACGTTTTACATACTCTAAGGAAAAGGAAATCGTGGAATACTCAATGTTTTATGTAAGACCGGACAAAGAAACTTATTTTACAGAAGTTGATTTTAATTAATGGAGAGAGACGTTTGCATGTTTCTCCTCCTTCACCTTTTAAAAGTTATAATATCATATTATTATATTTTTATTATTAAATTACTGAATATTTAAAATTAAAAATCTATTATAGGTAATTAGGCAATCTAATTATAAATGAAGTCAATCTAATGATGGGGGTATGGAAGTGATGAAGAAATGGATGGTTATCGTAATCGTTGGACTGTTACTTTTGGTTGCAGGATGTGGTGAATCGACTGAGTCAAGTGGTGAGGAGAAACAACAAACACTTGTATTAGCTGCATATGGTGGTAGCTATGAACAAAAGATGAAGGAAGTGTTGATTCCAAAATTTGAAAAGGAAAATAATGTAAAAGTGACTTACATTACAGGTAGCTCTGTTGATACGCTATCCAAAATTCAGGCACAAAAGGATAATCCACAAATTGATGTCGTTTTTCTTGATGATGGACCACAGGCACAAGCAAAATCATTTGGGTTATTAGCTCCTTTAGATGAAGAAATCGTTACGAATTTAGCTCATTTATATGATATTGCTAAGGACAAAGATAATATTGGGGTTGGGTTTGGATTTATTACTACAGGTCTTGCATATAACAAAAAGTATTTTGATGAAAATGGCTGGGAACCCCCAACTTCATGGAATGATTTAGCTGATCCTAAGTATAAAGGCAAGTTAGTATTGCCTTCAATTGCGAATACTTATGGCGTTCACACATTATTAATGGCTTCACTTGCCAATGGCGGAAGTATAGAAGACATGGAGCCAGGTTTTGAGAAGATGAAAGAAATCGCGCAAAACACTATTACTTTTGACAAAACAGCCGATGTTTCTAATTACTTCTTACAAGGGCAAGCGGTAGCGAGTGCCTGGGGGAGTAGTCGTGTCCTAACATTACAAGATTCGGGTTTTCCAATTGAATATATTACCCCGAAAGAAGGGGCGCCAGCCTTAATGGCAACTGTTAGTGTTGTGAAAGATGCCCCAAATCAAGAGTTAGCACAGAAGTTTGTTAATTTCGTTTTAGATGAGGATGCGCAGCAATTATTTGCAGCTGAGTTATTCGATGGCCCAGCTAATAAAGAAGTTGAGTTAGATGAAGAGGTAGCAAGTAAAGTCGTGTACGGCGAAGAAGAGATTGCTAAGCTCATTAAAGTTGATTGGGAAGTAGTGAATAGTAAGCGTGCTGAATGGACAGAGCGTGCGAATAAAGAAATTGAAGTATCACATTAAGGAGGTGAATCAATTATGGGTTACTTGCGGATAAACAATTTAGTGAAAACATTCAATCGTACAGAAGTAGTGAAGGATCTAACCTTAGAAATTAGTAAGGGGGAGTTAATTTCTTTTCTTGGTCCATCTGGATGTGGGAAAACAACGACATTAAATATGATTGCTGGCTTTCTGGATGTCGATGGAGGACGAATAGAGGTAGATGGACAAGCCGTTCATCTGCTTCCTGCTAACAAAAGAGAAATGGGGATGGTATTTCAGAATTATGCGTTATTCCCACATATGACTGTGTTTGACAATATTGCATATGGGCTCAAATTGAGAAAAGTATCAAAGGTAGAAGCAAAAAAAAGAGTGTTAGAAGCATTAGACATGGTTCGGTTAGCTGGCTATGAAAAAAGGTATCCTAAGGAATTATCAGGTGGGCAACAGCAACGGGTATCATTAGCCCGCGCATTAGTAATCAAGCCAAAAGTTTTGTTGCTTGATGAACCTTTAAGTAATCTGGATGCGAAGCTACGACAAGAAATGCGTGAAGAGATAGTGGATATTCAAAAGCAAGTAGGTATCACGACTATTTTTGTTACACATGACCAAGAAGAGGCCTTAGCCATATCTGACCGGATTGCCGTGATGTATGAAGGGCGAATTGAACAAGTCGATGATCCAATAACCATCTATAATCAACCTAAAACGGACTTTGTCTCTCAATTTATTGGAGAAGTTAATAAAATACAAGGCGTAGTAGTAGGCGGGGAGAATGGGAATGAAAGTAGAGTTAATTTCTACGGAGATGAACAGTTACTTCCTTTCCAACTCCGAACGAATGAGAAACTTGATTTTTTTGTTCGACCAGAAAAAATTGTCATTACTCAAAAACATGAGGGAGAGGGATTTCAATCGATCGTAATGAAGAAAATGTTCTTAGGTGCTAAAACAAGGTATTTCCTTAAAGTAGAAGATAAAGATTTAATTGCAGACATTCCGAATACAGCTTTAAATCCACACTCAATTATAGAAGGCAGTAAAGTGCAAACCTTCTGGCAAGCAGAGGATATCCTGCCTTCTAGGAATGTGAGGTAAGGAAATGGAGTTAAATACACGCGTAGATAATGAAATCGTCCTTATGCAAAAGAAAAAGAACCTTAAAAAACGGAGAGATACATGGTTGCTGCTCATTCCTACACTAGCTATCTTTCTTTTCTTTTTCTTGCTCCCCTTGTTCTTTTTATTTGTTACTAGCTTTAAAACGTTTGATGCTGGTACTGGGATTGGCAATCAGTGGACGCTAGCGAATTATATTCAATTTTTGTCTGATCCTTTTTATATAAGTGTGCTTTGGCGAACAATAAAAATTGGTTTGATTACGACAATCATTACAATTATTATTTCTTATCCTGTTGCCTACCAAATAACGAAGGCCAAGCCTCGGATGAAAAATTATTTAACATTGCTGGTTCTGTCTCCTTTGTTAATTAGTATGGTTATTCGTTGTTATGGTTGGGTCATCTTACTATCGAATAATGGGGTGATTAATCAAACCCTAATGACAACGGGATTGATTAATGAACCGGCTCCCTTACTTTATAGTGAATTTAGTGTAATTGTCGGAATGGTACATGTGCTATTTCCTTATATGGTGTTAAGTATTATGGGAGCTTTAGAGAGAATTGATCCTTCTATTATTCGCGCTTCAAAAAACTTAGGGGCAAGTAACTTAAGAACGTTTGTGTCGATTGTATTGCCCTTAACTTTACCCGGCATTTTCGCAGGCTCGGTAATGGTCTTTAGTTTAAGCGTTAGTTCCTTCGTTACTCCATCTATTCTAGGGGGACCACAAGTGAAAGTGATGTCCTATATTACTTATGAACAGGTGGCTGTTATGATGAACTGGCCTTATGGTGGGGCGATTGGCTTCTTATTGATCTTAGTTGCTACCATCACCATCCTTATATACAGTAAAGTCCTTAGCAAATCGGAAAAAGGGGTGGCGATCCAATGAAGAAAAAGTTACCGAGCATATTACTAAGTCTTTCTTGTTTAATAGTGTATTTATTCTTATTGGCACCCATTGTCGTCGTTTTATTATCATCTTTAACCACGACAGAATATATCGTTTTTCCACCTGAAGGCGTTACTTTGAGATGGTATATAGAGCTAATCGAACATCCGGAATTTATCGATTCCTTCATCTTAAGTATCAGTGTAGCTTTTGGCACAGCAATCATTGCAACAATCATTGGTACCATGTCTGCTTTAGCAGTTGTTCGAAGGGAGTTTAAGGGGAAAAATGCGATTGTACAGTTAATTGGTTCACCCTTACTTATACCTTCAGTTGTCTTTGGTGTGGCGCTATTACAATTTTACTCATGGATTGGACTAGCAACAAGCCCACTGTCATTAATCCTTGGACATATTATATTAACTGTTCCATTTGTAATGAGATTAGTTGTTGCTAGTTTAGTTGGGTTTGACCGAGTGATTGAACAGGCCGCAATGAATCTAGGCGCCAGTTCTATTCGAGTGTTTTTTGAAATCACTTTACCGGTGATTAAGTCCGGGGTTATTGCAGGAGCCATCTTTGCATTCATTACATCGTTTGACGACTTAACCGTAGCCCTCTTTATCGTAAGTACGGATGTAGTGACATTACCGGTACGAATCTATACGTATATGCAATATCAATATGATCCCATTATCGCCTCGGTGTCTAGCATCATGATCATTATGACGGTCGTTCTAATGATTATAATTGAGCGGGTGATGGGAGTAGGGAAAATATTCTCTTCTAAAAATTAGAGAGGTGAAAGTCGTGCATATAAAAGAGCATCCAATATTAGGTGAGCAATTGAACAAACCCATTACTATTTATTTGAATGAGCAACCCCTTGAAGCCTATGAAAACCAATCGATTGCTGGTGCATTAATGGCCAATGATGTGAAGAAGCTAGGGCAAAGTAGGAAGCTCGTTCAAGCAAGGGGAATGTTTTGTTCAAAGGGTAGATGTTGTAGTTGTTATATGACTGTGGACGGAGAAGATCACGTGAAAACCTGTATGAGGAAAGTAAGAGATGGGATGAAAATAAGTGAAGGGCTAGAAGACCCCGAATTAAGGAGAGATATTGATGAAGGCTGACGTATTAATTGTTGGAGCTGGTCCCGCCGGTTTAACTGCAGCCTATGAAGTAGCCAAGACAGGTCTATGTGTTCTAATCATCGATGAACATCAACAAGCAGGCGGGCAATTATGGCAACAAAGCCAAATGTTAGCTTTACCCGATATATTCCCAAACATGAGAGGTTTTGAGCTTGCTCAATTTTTAGTGGAACGGTTAGAAGGACTGGCAGTGGAGTGGTTGTTAGGTCATCGTGTCATTGGTGTATATGAAGATGGACAGATTGGTGTGACAAATGATAAAGATGTTTTCCCGGTATTTGCTGAAAAAATCATCATCGCAACAGGGGCAGCTGAAAATGCGATACCTTTTCCTAAATGGACCTTACCAGGTGTGATGACGATAGGAGCAGCACAAAGTGTAGTGAATCGGGATCGAGTAAAACCAGGATCTTCAGCAGTGATTTATGGTGATAACTCCTTTGCCAGCGATGTTTGTGAACTTCTGCTTAGTGTAGAAGTAAATATCGTCGCTATAGTAAAACAAAACAAACAGTTAGGAAACCCCACTTTCGTGGATATGAATATACCGTTGTATGAAAATAGCTCAATTATGAAGGCTAGAGGCAATGGGAAGCTAGAAGAAATTGACATACAAACTCCTCATGGGATGATCACCTTAAAGCCTGACATCGTTCTAATAGATGGGGGACAATCTCCTATATTAGATATCGTGTATCAATTGGACTGTGCCCTTAGATATCAAGCAGAACTCGGGGGCTGGCTTCCTGTTTACAATCATCAACTTCAAACAAGTAAGGATCATGTATATGTCACAGGAAATGCAGCTGGAGTCAGTAATCATTCCGCACTTATTCTAACGGGAATGTTAGCGGCTGCTAGCGTGTGTGAAGCGCTTCAATCATTACCGCCAGAAGAAACTGAAGTAGTAAGGAATTCGCTATATAGTAAGTTAGAGGATGAAGAAGGGAGCGATACATTTTCAGCAAGAAAAGAGCATATTAAACAATTTTCCACACCACAATTAAAAGATCAATTTATTTCTTAGATTATTAAAATTGAAGATAAGAAGGGGATTGAATGGATAAGTCAGTAATTGTCTGCAGATGTGAAGAAATAAGCTATGAAGAAATAGAAGAAGTAATCAATCAGGGCGGAAGAACATTTGATGATATTAAAAGAATAACTCGTTGTGGTATGGGTGCATGTCAGTCAAAAATATGCAGTAAATTAGTAGCGGAAGTGATACACAAGCAAACAGGGTTGTCGATGGAACAAATTTATCCACCTCGTTTTCGGATGCCAATTTCGCCTGTCAGTTTGGAGGCATTAGCGACAGATAGCCAACAGTTTTCTACAGTCAAGTCTGTACTTGATGAAATAGAGCTGACAGATGGGAAGGTGAAGTGATGAACACTCAATTCGATACAATTGTGATAGGTGGAGGAGTCGTGGGTAGCGGGATTGCCTATCATCTATCAGAAAGAAGCCAAGAAAGTATATTAGTCATTGATCGAAAATACCCTTTAGCAGGTACTTCTGGCTCTACTCAGGCATGGGTATGGGTGCATAATAAAACACCTTCATGGTATGCAGAATTGAATTATTATAGTGCTGAGTTATATCCTTATCTATCGAAAAAAATTGGTGATGTCGAATATAAACGAACAGGCGGACTATCACCATTTTTTCATGAAAAGGATAGAATGAAGGCAATGAAACTAGCAGAAGCATATAAAGAAATTGGCATAGATATTAAAGTATTATCAAAAGAAGAGGTATTGGAAAAAGAGCCATTCATGAATCCGGATGTCGAAGGAGCCACCTATAGCTCCATAGATGGAAATGTAAATCCTTTTCGACTCATAGATATGTATATGAGAGCAGCTAAAAGAAAAGGAGTGCAATACTCAACGTATAACCCTGTTCATGACCTTCAGAAAATCAATGGTGGGTTTATCGTAGCAACAACGAAGGATACTTATCGATGTAAAAGGCTTATTCTAGCTGGGGGAACATGGTCCAGAGAATTGGGGAAAATGATTGATGTTCATATTCCAATGAATCAAGTAAGGGGACAAATTTTAGTTTCCGAACCGCTTAAACCTTTTCTGAATCATACAGTGAGCGGTCTTAGACAAGCAAATAATGGTGAGGTTTTGATGGGGTATTCCATGGAAAATAAAGGATTTGATCGCTCCACCACACTTAATGTAATGCAAGAAACAGCCAATATGGCCATCCGTTATGTGCCAGCCATTAAAAAAGCAAAAATTGTTCGTGCTTTCTCTGGCATACGTGCCATGCCGGAAGATGGATTTCCTATCATTGGTGCCGTTCCTAATATAGAGAACCTATATGTAGCAGCTACCCACAGTGGTGTAACCCTATCACCGCTTATAGGCACATTAATTACGGAGTTAATAATTGATAAGGAAACTTCAATTCCGATTGAGAGGTATGGGATTAGTCGGTTTGACTGAAGAGAAGAAACGGAACAACAACGGTTACTTTTGTCGCAATCAAAGTTGTGATTACCATATTTTTTCCTGATTCCCTAAGGCGTTTTTCCTTTTTGCACATGATGTGTGAAATATATTTAATTTCTTGCTTCTTATCTTACGGAAAATAATTGTTTCTAGTCGAATGCTTATCTTATTTCCCGGAAAATGATTGGAAATGTAGAATTTTGTTGAAGAGAGGAGGGAGACTCTCAAAGTAGCTTTGAAGGAGTTTATGAGTACGCGACTAAATAGGGGGGTGTGATTGAGGTAGTCGCGCATATCGCAATATTCCTCTTAAAATATAATGAAACAATTCTTAATCATTGGATTTTCTTACGTAATATTTCCCCGGGGAAGGCTGTGAGAAAAGTAACCACGTTTCTCTAGCTAATCCATAGCCACTATCAGGTTCTAATTGTAGGGAGTCAGCGTTCGCGAAGCTGAGACCTGGGAACAATTAACGGTTATTTTTAAATATTGTTTATTTCCTTAATCAAATGTGGTGAGATAGTAAATCAATCTTGCCACATGGTATTTCAAAATGTCCCTTTTCTCTCTTGATCGTTATAATATTAGCCATCTTCTGTACCCCATTTTTATTCTTTCCCGGAAGGAGTCAAAATTTCCCTACTTCTCCAATCATATTATGGTGAATTTTCGGCTGAATGATCGCGTACTCCCCTTTAGACGACTAGTATGTCTCACAGCTTTCATCAAGATGAAAAAACAGTTCATTCCTTATAATTTCCTTCAATACAATAAAGTATCAGTTTTATACACCGGGATAAAATGAATGGCCACTCGTTGAGGTGTAAATAATAAAAGGATGAGTTTAACCAAGATTTGCTCCCTTTTCGTTTGCTTTTTCCTCTTTTTCGTTCATTATGAAGGTACCACTTCTAGAAATCCGTCATAATAAATAGGTTCAGAAGGAGAAGAGTGTATATGTCATTAATTTTTGAAGGTTTTGGGAAGGTCGCTGGCAATACAGTTGTCTTGCCTTCTATACAATTGACCATTGAAAAAAAAGATGTGGTTGCGATTCAAGCAGACATGGAGTATATGCATGCATTTTTATCCTTAATGGAGGAAGATAGAAGTTATATGACAAATGAAATCCGTCTCTCAGACAGTGTTCTCCGTGGGGCGGAGGATTTATTCTTTTACCGGACGAATATGGGCGAATATAAACGTTTAACCCCCGAGCAAACGATTCGTTTTTGGTGTGACTTGTATGGTGTAAGAGTAGATATAGAGAGGATTTTAGCGCTTGCTGAATTAAATGAAGTCCGTAATAAGAAAAACAAAGGACTAACATTCTCAGAGAAAAAACGATTACAATTTGCACGCAGTTTGATTCAACCTACGACCATTTATATTTTTCAAGAACCTACTTATCACATTGATCTCCAATCGAAGCAGGTATTGAATCGTATTCTTAATGAATTGTTGAAAAAGGATAGTTTCATTATTATTCTTACATCCTCTTTAGAAGAGAGCATTCGTTTAGGGACAAAAGTATTCCGATTGACAGATAGAGGACTACAGCGGCTTGAATATAAAGAGGAAGCTGAAGAAGAAGTTGAGGAAAAGGAAGCTAGTGGCACAGAGGACGAAACGATTTACCAACAAAGATTCGAGAAAATATCAGCTAAATCAGACGATAAATTTATTCTATTTGATCCATTAGAGATTGATTTTGTGGAAACGCGAGATAGACAAACTATTCTCCATGTGAATAATGAAGAGTTTATATCAACTGTTTCAATGAAGGACATTGAAACGAGATTACATATTTACGGTTTTTTTCGCTGTCATCGCTCCTACTTAGTTAATTTGCAGCGTGTTAGGGAAGTTGTGGTATGGAGTAAGAATAGTTATAGCCTCACATTGGAAAATGAAAAGACGGTTCCTTTATCCAAATCACGATATGGGGAGTTAAAAGAACTGTTGAACTGGTAAAAGGGGTGATTCGCATGAATGTACAGCAAATTAAGGTTTTAATGATAAGGGAACTAAAAGATTTGCGCTTTAATGGGCAAGTATTATTACTCTTTTTCACTGCCTTCGCGATGATTTTTTTCATTTATGTATTAAATAATTTGACCATCACCTTTTCAAATGAACAGATTACCTTTTTCAAAGGCATGACTTCATTACTTAGTTTTATTAGTATATTGGTGACAATGTATACACAAGGGAACTTAATGGTTGAAGAAAAAGAGCAGGGGACAGGCATATTATATCGTTTGATGAAGATAAGGCGAATAAATATTTTCTTAGCTAAATCCATCGTTACCTATAGTATGTCTTATCTTTTGTTCACTATTGGTATGATTATTTATGGCTATAGTTTAGCGCAAATACTGATGGCCAGTATATTTACCATCCCAATTTTCAGTATGTGGCTTTTAATAGGGACTGCTATCGCTGAATATGCAAAAAATACAATCGATGTAAGTTTATATGGATGGCCAATTATGATTGTTTATTTCTTAATAGAAGGATTTGTTTATTCTTCGCTCCTGAATAAGTTAACGATTCTTTTTCCCAATTATCATATCGAACGTGGTCTTACTCTGATTGAAAATGATGACTTTACCTCTGTATTGAAGTTTATGATTGTGCCATTCATTTGGGGTGGCATTGCTTTGCTATTCCTCATAAAGAAAAGGGAAAAAAAGGCCTCCATTGAGGCATAAATCGTCTCCACTCGGAATGAATTTCCCTCCTTTCGTGCAGAAGTTGCTGATATAGAAGGGATTATCCTTCATACTAAAAGTAGGCAAACATGAGAGGGGAGAAATGATGCAAGACATACAAGAATTCTATTTGAATTTAATGCCGGCACTAGAAGATAATTTATTTCTACAGTTACTAAGTATTTTTGTTTTATCGCTCATCCCATTTTTTGAATCATACGGTGCCATTCCATTTGGGTTTCTTTTAGGATTTCCTGGAATCCCTGTTATTTTAGTAGCGATACTAGGGAACTGGGTTTCAGTCATGGCTTTTATCTGGGTGATCAATGCGCTGAGGTCAAAGTTGATGAAAGGAAAGAAAAAGGAGAAAGAACCAAGTAAACGCATGATGAAAGCAAAGAAATATTTTGAAAAATACGGTGTACCTGGCGTTTCTTTAGCAGGTCTTCTATGGGGATTTCATATTTCGGCAGCAATCGGCTTAGCAGGAGGAGCAAAGAAAAGCTATGTCAGTTTATGGGCAACCATTGCTATCATAGCACAGGCACTTGTTATTGGAATTTTAATCATGTCTGGTATAAATTTGTTCTCCTAAAATGAAATACTTCCACTTACTATTACAAATACTTTTATCAGTATGCTTTGTATTATGGTCAATCATCTTACTAAATACGATGATAATGAATTTTTGTAAGGAGTGTTGATGTGTTTAAAAAAAGAGAGACCCGTTTTGTAGAAATATTGAAAGAAAGTTACTCATCAGGGCTGCTTTCTATCCTCGTTGATCGTGAAACCGGGGTCCATTATGTTCATACATGGGCAAGTACAGGCGGAAGTGGACTTACACCGTTGTTAGATGAAAACGGGAAGGTTGTTGTAAAGAAACCAGAGTAATCTCTTATGCGAAAAAGAGTTAGAAACAGTCGTTTCTAACTCTTTCATTTAAATATTTATTTCCATTTCTAATAGGGCACTACTGATGCTTTTTCCGTGAGCATCCCATGCGATGGAAGTCGTCACACCACCGAGAAGGGCATTTGTGCAAACGAAATTAAAAGCATGTAAGTTGGGGAGGTCATATCTGATTACTTCGCCCTTGATGATTGCTTGTAAATGGTCTTTCACTTTCTCACTTGTCACCTGTTCGGCGATAGAAGCGTAATCTTTTTCGTTATAGGGGATGAGGGAGAAGTTCAGTGTATCCCCTTTATCCCCTGTTCGACTATGTGCAATGTGCAATAATTTAACTGTTGCCATCTTATCACTCCATTATTTCAGTATGAATTGTAATTGCTGAGCGATCAATAAAGGTAGAAACGATTCCTATCACTTCTTCTGTTTTTTTCCGTGCCCCGCCCCCTCCAGCAGGTCCGTTTGTATAGAGTGCTTCAACTTCATGTCCAATCATTTTGGCTGTCTGCTCTTCTTTACATAAAGCGGCAGCTCTCACAGTGACTTCGTAAGGTGTTGTGTGAGTATAAGTTGTATGATGAAGAGCCGTTAAGCCGATTAGGTCTGTTCGTAATTGAGGTACATTGGCACGTAATCTCTCGTTTATCACCCATTCTGCCAGTTTGGCGCGATTGACGGCAGTTGATCCGGCATAAGAAATCATACCTTCTCCAAGGTAACCTGCATGGTAACCGATAGATACTTTCAGTGTATCTGGTTTTCTTTTACCTGTAGCTCCCCAAACAAGCACTTCGTTTGGTTTTATTTCTTCCATTTGTGTTGTACTAAAATTCGCAATACAATCAGGGGTATAGTACTGACTTGGGTCATGCACCTCATAAAGTAATTGCTCTTTTACTGTTTGAGTATTGACGACACCACCACTATTAGGGAGTTTTGTAATTATCGCCTTGCCATCTTCAGCTACGATGGCGAAGGGGAATCCAAGATCTGCTAGGTTATTTACTTCTTTCAGGCCAGGGTCAGCAAAATATCCACCTGTCACTTGCCCTGCACATTCAAGTAAATGTCCAATTAAAGTCCCTTGCCCCATCAAGTCAAAGTCATTTTGATTCCATTGAAAGTGATGGACGAGTGGCGCTAAAAAAAGTGAAGGGTCAGCCACTCTACCTGTAATAATCACATCTACATCTGCTTCTAAAGCAGGTAAGATCGCTTCAATGCCAAGGTAGGCATTAGCCGAAACAATGGGTTCAAATGTCATTAAATTTTCTCCATTTTCTGTTTCGAATTGATGAAAGTTTAAATCGTTTAAGACATCGTCGCCTGAAACCGCTGCAACTTTACATGTAAGGTTTAAATCTCGAGCCATTTGTAAAATAGTTTTTGCTGCGGCAATTGGATTAGCCGCCCCCATATTTGTGATAAGTTTGACTTTATTTTTTAAAAGAGAAGGGAGTAGTGGGCGAACTCTGTCTTCGAGATATTCGTTATACCCTTTGTTGGCATCCTTCTGTTTCTGTTTTTGAGATAGCGCAATGGTTCGCTCTGCTAATCCTTCTAATACTAGGTAGTCAAGTTGTGCATTTTCTATTAAAGAGATGGCAGGATCAATACGGTCACCCGCAAATCCTGCTCCTGATCCAATTCGAAGCAAGTTGAACACTCCTTTTTATATATAATTAGATGGCAATTGCACCGGTAATAAGAGCAACAATTGTCATTACAATGGTTGTGCCAAAAGCCCAGATGAAAATAAATCGTTGATGATCAGCTAACTCTACTCTGGCTAATCCTAAAAGTAAAAAGGTAGCGGCAGTTAATGGACTGAGAGGGAATCCAGTTGTCATCTGCCCTAATATAGCTGCACGACCAATATTTTCAGCGGCTACCCCGTAGTTGGCGGCTGTTTCACTCAGAACTGGCAAAACACCGAAATAATAAGCATCTGGTGTAAAGACGAGGCTGAGAGGCATGCTTGTAACCGCAACTATTAGGCCCATAAAGGAACCCGTGCTCTCAGGAATAATAGATACAAGTGTATTGGCCATTGCTTCAATCATGCCTGTGCCTGAAAGAACACCAGTGAAGATACCTGCTGCAAAAATAATTGAAACTACTGTAACCATCCCTGTAGCCTGTTCGGTAATTCGTTCTTGCTGTTCTTTTGGGTTCGGATAATTCATAACTAATGCAAGGGCGAAGGCGACCATGAAAACAACTGGGAGAGGGAGCCATACCTTTACTAATGCAACAATGGTTAAAATAGTAAGAAGTAAGTTGAGCCAAAGAAGTTTAGGTCTTCTTGCCTTTTTTTCCTCTTCGCTTAATTCCTGATTAAAATCATATTGAAAGTTCTGAATACCGATGCGATTCCTTTCCTTCTTACCAAAGTAATAACTAACAAATAGCACCCAAATAAGCCCAGCGATCATAGCAGGAATCAGGGGATTGAATAATGTTGCCGTATCTATACCAAGTGCACTTGATGCGCGTGCAGTTGGACCACCCCATGGAACGATATTCATTGTCCCAGCACTAAGGGCCACCACACCTGCGAGCACAAGTCGGTTCATTCCTAAACGTTCGTATAAAGGAAGTAAAGCAGGAATCGTGATAAGGAATGTAGAAGCACCCGAGCCATCTAAATGTGTGACCATTCCAATAATGGCTGTACCGATGACAATTTTTAACGGATCCCCTTTTACAAGCTTTAATATTCTAGAAATAATGGGATCGAAAAGGCCCGCTTTACTCATGAGACCAAAGAAAAGAATGGCAAAAGCAAGCATAATCCCTGTTGGTGCAACTGAAGTGACCCCTTCAAGAATCATCGCGCCGAGACTGTTCAAGTCAGTTGTGAAAAGCCCAAAGAAAACGGGGACTAATATTAAAGCGACAATCACAGACACTTTTTTCGATAAAATTAAATAAAGAAAAATTGCGATGGTTAAGAACCCCATGATGGATAACAAATAAAAACCTCCTTAACTGTATTAAGCGCTTACATTTCGTTATGCATGATTTATGCCAAAAAATAAGCCTTGATAGGAAAGAGATTTTTTAAAATGATAAATTGTCATTTCTAAAGAATTAGAAACATGAAGGTCTAAGAAGTCCTTCTATACAGGTGATGGCGTTGTTTCTAGAAAATTAGAAATGGGATGATGATTTCTAATTCCTTAGAAAGCAGGCTTAAATATGATATTTAGTTAATTTGTTATATAAGGAAGCAAGTGATATACCTAAGATTTTTGCCGCTTTCTTTTTTCCTTTCACTGTCGTTCCTGTTTGATTAAGTACACTTTGTATGGCTGTTCTCTCTGTGTCATTCAGTATTTTTTCTAGTGGCTGGAGCGTTATTGATTGTTGTTGAGTTGCATTAAACGCTTTCTTTATTGTGTCAGGTAGATGTTCCTGGCGAATGACTTGATGATCACACATACTAATGGCGTATTGAATCGCGTTCTTCAGTTCTCTGATATTCCCTGGCCAATGGTAGTGTTGGAGGATAAATATGGTTTCTGGATCAAAAGTAATGTCTGCTTCATTTTTTAATAAAAAGGCGATGATTTCTGTAATATCATTTTTTCTTTCCCTAAGAGGAGGTATGGTTAAATGAACCGTATTAATTCGATAAAAAAGATCTTCGCGGAATCGTTCTTTTTCTACCATGCTTTGTAATTCTTTATTCGTTGCTGCAATTACTCGAACATCAACCGTTTGTTCCTCGAGACCACCAATTTTTCTAAAAGAGCCCTCTTGTAAGACCCGCAAAAGCTTGGCCTGAAGCTCAAATGACATATCACCGATTTCATCGAGAAATAGCGTGCCGTGATTGGCAAGCTCAAATAACCCAATCTTTCCGTCGCGGTTAGAGTCAGTAAAAGCTCCCTCCTCATAGCCAAAAAGCTCGCTTTCTAATAAGGAGCTTGGGATAGCAGCGCAATTAACTGGAACAAAGGGTGCTACACGTCTTTTACTTTCATTATGGATGGCCTGTGCGAAAAGCTCTTTGCCAGTACCAGATTCACCGGATAATAAAATATTCATATCTGTTTGTGCGGTTCTTTTGGCTTGTTCTATCGTCTGCTTTAATTGCACATCACTACCGATAATATTTGCAAAGGTGTATTTTGCCTGATGAATTCTACCAACGGCTCTCTCAAGCATAGTGACTCGTTTACGACTTTTTTTCAGCTCTTTATTTAACCGATAAACTTCAGGAATACTTTTACAAACAGAAACGGCACCAATGATTTTCCCTTGATCCCAAATGGGAGCCATATCAACAACATATTCCATTGTCATTTCTTTTCGGAATACACCTTCTCGTGCCAATCCGTCTTTTAAAACAGTGGGCAGAAGTGCTCCTGGTCGTACCTCTTGTAATAGCTTTCCTACTATCTGTTCTGCACTGACACCTGTAATATGTGTATACTCCTCATTTATTAATTGCACCACACCAACGTGATCGATTACCAGAATCCCATCATGAATGGCCTCAATAATCCCTTCAAGCCAGCCAATCTTATTATTTTGTAATTGCATAATTCTCAACTCCTTAAAAAATACGGAATATTTAAATTATATGGCAATTGAAGAGTTTGTACTACCTACGAATCTAGTTGTTTAAAACACCATAGTAAATTCCCTGAGAATGAGATGAAGTGATATTTGCAGACTTAAAATAGCAACCTGTAAATGAGGGTACTATTTGAATAGTGATGGGGATGTCAGGTGAGAAAATACAAAGGTTTGTGATACTTATGGTAAGATTTCAACATACGGAAGTAAATTTTAAAAATTAGATTTAAGTGTTGGAGGATTAATTTATACATGAGTAAACTGCATTTTAAAGATATAGATGTTACAAATGAATACAACGTTAGAAATATAAAATTAAAGTCTGGACAAGAAAAGTTCATTGAAACCGTAGATGAATGTTTAAATGAAGCGAATGCCCATCGAGAGTGGCATCCAGTAGCTATATATTTGGATGAAGAAATGATCGGATTTGCTATGTACGGTTCTTTTGGTCCTAATAAAGAGACTTGGATTGATAGAATAATGATCGATGAAAACAATCAAGGCAAAGGCTATGGGAAAACTGCGATGAAGAAACTTATTGATATCGTGTCAAAAGAATATGGGGTAAACGTGATATATTTAAGTATCATTGATGAAAATAAAACGGCCTATCGCTTATACGAAAGTATTGGGTTCGAATGTATGAATGAAAGGGACCCTAATAATGGGGAACTCTTATTTAAGTACACAATTAAATGAGAGTAAATAAAATCTAAACCCTTTGCTTTAAATGTAGAACAACTTATTAAAGACACCAAAAAGCTTTGAAATCCAAGGCTTTTTGGTGTACTAAATATTTTGTTGTTTTAATTGATATTTTTTCTTTGTCCTCATAATAATGCCTATCTCGGTTGCTGTTTAAACCGACCATGAATATTATTCCACTTATACGTACCAGCTTCGCTAAATTCATACAGTTCCATTGATAAAGCAAAATAGCGTTGATTATATAGTTCCTTGAAGTGATCCTTCATCATAGTAAAGAGTTCGTCACATACAGATGCCTTTACCTGCTCACTTCGTCCGGAGCCGATTTTGAGTGTTGCATGAACGAAGGCATCGTCTGCCTGACCATCTGCAATATAATAGTCTTCTAGTTCAATGGCCCTTGAACGGATCCCACCTATTGGAAAAGTAGGCGATTTACTGATGAGGATTTTGTTCGCTTTCTCTAATAAGGCGGGAATATGTGCAGCGTTTTTGATGTTGCTCGTATATTCAATAATGAAATGTGGCATGAAAATCCTCCTTTCACTGATAGACAGGTTCGCTTATAATGGTGTTCTTGAGTCGGCCGATGCCTTCGATTTCAGTGATGACCGTGTCGCCCACTTTCGTATCGACTGAACCTTTTGGTGTCCCAGTGAGAATGATATCGTTTTTATTGAGTGTCATGAAACTGCTTAAATAGGCGATGAGCTTTGGAATACTAAAAATCATATCTTTCGTTGTTCCTTCTTGGACGACACTGTCATTTACATAGGTGCGTAAAGTGAGATTCATTGGATTTTTTATCTCATCTGCACTGACAAACCAGGGGCCGATGGGTGTCAATGTATCACGATTTTTCACACGTAGGTTCGGGCGATAGTAGTTTTCCAAATAATCGCGGATGGCGTAATCATTGGCCACAGTATATCCAGCGACATAGTTATAAGCATCCTTTTCTTGAATATTTTTACCAGATTGACCAATGACAACTGCTAATTCACATTCATAATGCATATAGGTAACATCGGCAGGGCGGAAAGTTTCCCCGTTATGACCGATAAGTGTATTAGGTCCTTTTAAAAAAACGAGGGGCTCTTTCGGTGCGTTAAAAGAAAGCTCTGCCGCATGATCGGCGTAGTTGAGTCCTAATGCAAAAATCGTTTGTGGCACAATTGGAGGGAGCCAAACAACATCATCCTCTGAAACGATGGCGCCCGTATCTAATTGTAGCTTACCGTACCATTCTATTGCCTCATGGATATTCCCTTTATAGGCGACACGTGCGGTTTTCATATCGTATTCTCCTTTACTTGTTGTTTTGTGATAACAACTTGGTTTTCAAGTGAGCCGATGCCAGCAATCGTTATTCTGACAATATCCCCATTACGAGCAAGTGGAGGGCTTTCTGGTACACCGACTAGTAATGTATCGCCTTCAAATAAGGTCATAAAGGAAGTAACCTCTGCGATTAGCTCAGCGACGGGGCGGATTAAGTTTCTAGTTGTTTGCTGTTGCTTTAACTCTCCGTTGATATGGACGGTAATGTCTAAGTCGTCAGGGTTCGCCACCTCTTTTTGATCAACAATCCATGGACCGATTGGGCAGAATCCATCTTGCGCTTTTTCTTTGATGGCAGGACGGTAAACACTGCTATGTGGAATACTGACATCATTAGCAATTGTGTAGCCCAAAATGTAATTTTGTACTTCATCTTTTGATACTTTGCTTGCTTTTTTACCGATGACTACTGCAAGGGCAGCGCCTATTTGTAAGGTATCTTCTTCTTTTGGCATAGGAATGCTCGCTTGATGGTAATTGATTGTATTGACTGGTTTGATATAAAGAATGGGTGCTTTCGGTGGTTGTTGGTAAGGGCTTTCATAAACAGCTGAACCAATTGCTTCTAACTCACCTTTGTAATTAAGTAATGTTCCGTAAATCGTTCCAGATACTGGAGGATGGACGACAAGCTGTTCAATTGGAGTTGTCTCTTCTCCTCGGGTTATTAGTTGTTTAGTAGAATCGACATAAACCTCTTGTAAAAAGAATTGTCCATTATATCTCATCATTGCTTTCATCAATGTGATCAACACTCCTTTAACAAAATAATGATTAAATCATAATTGATTATTTTAAATATTTCAAATAATGTAAAATAAATTGCATCCTTTTCTACAAAATATCCTAATGGGCCAAGTGGAATCACCCATTACGGTAAAATCTATCCTTTTTTATATTTGAAATCTCTGAAATTTGTCTTTTGATTACTTCAAATCTAGTGGTAAGAGAGGGAATCGAGTCAGACATACAAAAAAACATAATATACCAAACTTCACTTTAGAAGGTGTTCTCTTCTAATTGCTGTTAGAAAATATTCAATCAAACGTTTGTTTGAAAGGTCTCTATCATCCGACTCGCACTTTTGGAGAGGTAACGATTTTTCAACCAAATAATGGCCGATTCCGATTGGATGGTTGCATCTTCTAGCTCTATGACAATCGCTTTATCTGCATAATAGGATTGCAATGTAGATTTAGGTACTATTGTTGCACCAACCCCAGCAGTAACAAGAGATAAAAGCATAGAGGCATCAGGGCACTCCAAAATCACTTTCGGTTCGAAGCCGTGACGTCGGCATTCATTTGTGACGATTTCGAATTGACCTTTGCCATTGATGCGATGGAGTAAGAGTAATGGGAAGTTTTTGATATCTATCATTTTGATGGAGGTCTTGTTGTGGATATGTTGTTGCCATGATTCTGGAATGACTAGTACGTAAGGTTCTGTCGGAAAGCGAATCATCTCAATATCATCCATCTCTAGTGGAAGGCGAGTGACAGCTAGTTCGATTTCGCGATTTTTCAACAGCTCGCCAATGTAGTAAGTATCGCCTTCTCTTAACTGAAAAGTAACGAGAGGGTATTTTTCACGAAACGCCCGTAGGCGGTCTGGTAAAAAGGCGAAACATGATTTGCTCGCACCAATTGAAAGCTTTCCTTTCACTCCTTCATTTGTTTCTTTGACTTCGTTTTTAGCTTCATCTAACTCAGATAATATTTGCAAGGCACGATCATAAAGGACGCTACCTGATTTGGTCAGTTCCATCTTCCTACCAATGCGATCGAATAATTTAACGTCGAGTTCTTCTTCTAGTTGTTTTAGTTGGTGGCTAAGTGGGGGTTGTGCCATATGTAACTTCTTTGCTGCGCGTGTGATTTGTCCTTCCTGAACAATTGTACAAAAGTATTGCAGCTGCTTTATGTCCATATTGTCCCTCCTTGAAACGATACTTTTTTTATATCCAAAACAAACAAAAACAATATTTTTTATATAATCTAACACATGTTAAACTGCAAATGAAAGAGCTTACAATAAAATATTCAAAAATTTCAGAAATAACTTTAAAGAAGGAGTGTTTGTAAATGACGAAGTTTGCTGAAGTAAAACAAAGATTAAGAGGTTCGATCGCACCGATTATTACACCATTTCATGAAGATGAATCGATAGACTTTGAATCATTTAAAAAGCTCATCCATTGGCATATTGAAAGCGGAAGTCATGGTATTTCTGTTACAGGAACAACTGGAGAACCAAGTTCATTAACAATCGATGAACGATTGAAAGTGATGGAAGTGGCGAAAGAAACAATTAACGGAAGAGTACCATTTGTACCAGGTACAGGCTCAACAAACCATCAGGAAACATTGTACTTAACAAAAAAAGCAGCAGAGATGGGTGCAGATGCTGCCCTAATCATTGTTCCTTATTATAATAAACCTTCGCAACATGCGCTATATAAGCACTTTAAACTTGTCGCTGAATCTGTACCAGATCTCCCCCTCATCGTTTATAACATCCCAGGTCGAACAGGCACAAATATGCATGTGGAAACACTTGCGAAGTTAAGTAAAGATTGTCCAAATATTATTGGTGTAAAAGAATCGAATAAGGACTTCGAACATGTGAATCGTGTACTTCTGAATTGCGGTCGTGACTTCTTACTTTATTCAGGAATTGAACTGTTATGTTATCCGATGCTGGCCATTGGTGGCGCAGGACATATTAGCGCAACAGCAAATATTGTCCCAGATAAGGTGGCAGCGATTTATGATGCATGGAAAGCTGGCGATGTAGAACGATCGCAAAACTTGCATTACGAACTCATGCAGTTGAATGATGTTTTGTTCAAAGATACGAATCCTGCACCATTAAAAGCAGCACTTGGTCAAATGGGCAAAATTAAGCCGGTACTTAGACTTCCGATGGATTTACCTACGCAGAGCTTGCAAGATGAAATTGCAGAAGTCTTAAAACATTATGTGGACCTTCCTGGTAGTGTCGTGCAGAAGTAAAGTGATTTAAACAAGGAGTGAAACAATATGACTAATCATGTGACTGAGACGAATCAATCAAAGCAAAATTTTGCAGTTGAGGATGTATCCTTATTTATCAATGGTGAATTTGTTGATAGTGTTTCAAAGAAAACATTTGCCAATCTAAGTCCCTTTACAAATGAAACAATTAATCTTGTAGCTGAAGGCGATAAGGAAGATATTAATGTTGCAGTTGAGAGTGCGAAGACAGCTTTCGAGACAATTTGGAAAACGATGAAAATCTCAGAGCGGATGGTTTATATTAACCGCATCGCTGACCTTATTGATGAAGAAGCGGAAGAGATTGCGAGATTAGAAGCGATTGATACAGGGTTACCAATCAGTCAAACGAAAAAACAAGCGGCACGTGCAGCGATGAACTTCCGATTTTACGCGAAAATGGTTGAATCGACCTTGCATGGTGAAGCTTATCAAGTGGACGATGAATTTATCAATTACACAATCTATAAACCGCTTGGGGTGGTGGGGTTAATTACTCCGTGGAATGCGCCGTTTATGTTAGAAACATGGAAGGTGGCCCCTGCTTTAGCGACAGGGAATACGGTCGTCCTTAAACCTGCGGAGCTATCTCCTTTAACGGCAAATAAACTGGCTGAAGTGATACAAAAAGCAGGTTTGCCGAAAGGGGTATTCAATATTGTCCATGGTTTCGGGGAAACAGCCGGAGATGCACTTGTTCGTCATCCTGATGTGGAAGCGATTTCATTTACGGGTGAAACAACGACTGGCTCGACCATTATTAAAAATGCTGCCGATACGTTGAAGAAAACCTCAATGGAATTAGGCGGGAAATCACCGTTGATTGTTTTTGAGGATGCCGATTTAGATCGCGCCCTTGATGCAGCTGTTTGGGGGATATTCTCCTTTAACGGTGAACGCTGTACATCGAACTCCCGCGTGTTTTTGCACAAAAATATTAAAGAAAAGTTCGTTGCAGCACTTAAAGAGCGGGTGAAGAATATCGTCGTTGGTGATCCCATGGATAAGGCCACTGAACTTGGCCCGCTGATTGAAACAGCCCATTATAATAAAGTGAAAAAATATATTGAAATCGCGGGAGAAGAAGGCTGTGACGTTTTCCAAGGGGATGTGCCAGCAGCATTCTCTGCCGGTAATTATGTTCCACCAACTTTATTATTAAACGCGACGAATGATATGAAAGTTTGCCAGGAAGAAATCTTCGGACCAGTGATGGCTGTGATTGAATTTGAAACAGAAGAAGAGGTCATCAAAGTGGCAAACGACGTGAAATATGGCTTAGCTGGCTTCGTTTGGACGAATGATATTAAGCGTGGTCATCGTGTGGCCCAAGCTGTAGAGGCAGGCATGATTTGGATAAATTCGCAAAACACACGGGATTTACGAATTCCGTTTGGTGGAACGAAGGCGAGTGGTATCGGACGAGAAGGTGGACATTATGCCATTTTCGAATTTTACACAGAACCTAAGGTCATTCATGTCGCCATCAGTGATCACCATATTCCACAATTCGGTAAGAAAAAATAAGGAGGGGAATAGATGGGGGCAAAGAATGGAAAGCAATATATCGAGCGACTAAAAAAGGCGAGCAATAATATTTATTTGCACGGCGAAAGAGTGCAAGATGTAACAACACATCCCGGTTTAAAAGGTGTCGTGAAATCAATGGCAGATCTATATGATTTGCAGTTTGAGAAACCGGCAAAAATGCTTTACACATCACCGACAACAGGTGAACAAGTAGGAATGACTTGGTTGCAACCAAAAACGATTGAAGATGTAATAAAAAGACGAGAAGCCATTCAAGAGTGGGCCCTTACATCAGGCGGTATGATGGGGCGCTCCCCCGATTACTTGAATGCAGAAGTGATGGCCATGGGTGTATCAAATGAATTATTTGCTGAAGCAGATCCGATGTTCGCAGAAAACGCACGTAAGTATTACGAATTTGCTAGGGAAAATGATATTAGTTTGACACATACATTGATTCATCCACAAGTGAACAGGGCTAAGGCACAACATGAACAGAAGGATGCCAATGTCGCCCTCCATTTAGTGAAGAAAACAGATGAAGGGATATATGTGGATGGTATCCGTTTATTAGCAACGCAAGGCGGTATCACTGATGAAATTCTTGTATTTCCATCGACTGTGAAAAAAGCAGGTGAATTGGATGATCCGTATTCTTTAGCGTTCGCCATTCCGAATAATACCCCAGGATTGAAGTTTATTAGTAGGGAATCATTCGATTATGGGAGAAATGGTTATGACCATCCACTTAGCTCCCGTTTTGAAGAAGGAGATGCGATTGTTTCATTTGAAAATGTATTTGTTCCGTGGGAGCGTGTATTTGTGTGCGGGAATTCATCAATTTGTAACCGCACCTTCCGCGAAACAAATGCGGTCGTGCATATGTCGCACCAAGTCGTTTCAAAAAATATCATTAAAACAGAATTTTTACTTGGAGTAGCTTTGTCGATGATGGATGCCATTGGTATTGATAGTTTCCAACATGTGAAAGACAAAGGAACAGAAATCATGTTGGCACTTGAAACGATGAAATCTCATATGTACCGTGCTGAACATAATGCAAAGCTCGATAAGTGGGGGACCATGACACCTGATTACGAGGCACTCGATGCTGCACGTAACTGGTACCCAAGAGTTTATCCTCGTCTCATAGAAATTCTGCGTGTACTAGGTGCATCAGGATTAATGGGAATTCCAACACAAGCTGATTTTCAAAATGAAGAAATTGGTAATATTATTCACCGTGGATTACAAGGGAAGAATCTAGAAGGTTACGAGAGAGTTCAACTATTTAGGTTGGCTTGGGATATCACGATGAGTGCATTTGGCAGTAGGCAAATGCATTATGAATACTACTTCTTCGGCGATCCTATCCGTATGGGGA
This sequence comes from Cytobacillus sp. FSL W7-1323, assembly GCF_038595015.1. NCBI lineage: Bacteria > Bacillati > Bacillota > Bacilli > Caryophanales > Bacillaceae > Cytobacillus > Cytobacillus sp. FSL W7-1323. The sequence continues at coordinate 4,146,593 of NZ_CP151998.1, read as the reverse complement.
TGACCTACTTTGATCATTATCAAGCGAAGGATGAGCTAAAGGCCAGAGTACAAGACTTTTTAGGCAAAGCGTCCAATTCAAAGTTTTTAAACGTTTAAGGGGGAGCGCGTGATGAGTGTAGATTTTGATATTATTCGCACGGCTAGAGCGATTTTACATGTGACCGATTTAGAACGATCACGTGATTTTTATATCAAAGGGCTTGGTTTAGTAGAAACCGAATCGGATGAAAATACGATTTATTTAAGAGGCTTAGAGGAACATGTTCATCATAGTCTAGTGTTGAAGAAAGCAGACGCACCACATGTTGAAGTCACAAGCTATAAAGTAAGGTCAGATGCTGATTTAGATGCATTGGCAGCTATGTTTGAAAAGCACGGTATGAAGACAAAGTGGTTAGAAGAGGGGATCCAGCATGCCATTGGCAGGGCTTTACGGGTACAAGATGTCTCAGGAATCCCGTTAGAATTTTTTGCGAAAATGGATACAGTTGAGCGCCTATTACAACGCTACGATTTATATCAAGGCGCAAAGGCCCAACGGATTGACCATTTCAATAATATGGTCTCTGATGTGGAAGCCGCTTATGATTTTTATACAAAAGAACTCGGTTTCTCTTGTTCAGAATACACGGCAACTGAAGAGGATAAAATCTGGGCAGCCTGGATTCATCGAAAACCATCCGTCCATGATGTCGCCTTTATGAATGGGGAAGGCCCTCGTGTACATCACGTCGCCTATTGGCTCAGTGATCCGATGAGCCTAATTCATGGTTGTGATGTGCTAGCAGCACTAGGTTATGCAGAAAATATTGAACGTGGCCCAGCAAGACACGGCTTATCCAATGCCTTTTTCCTCTATTTAAGAGACCCAGATGGCCACCGTATCGAGCTATATAATGGCGATTATTTAACGAGCGATCCCGACTTCAAACCAATACGTTGGGAGCTCAACGACAAACGCCGCCAAACATTCTGGGGTGCAGCAGCACCGGACTGTTGGTTTAATGAAGCATCAACCGTTCTAGATGTACACACTGGCAAACCACTTGAAACTGTGGCAGGGAAATTGAAGCAGGCTAAACCGATATTTATTGTGTAATGGGAGAGAGGGAGTGAGTCTTCATTGGAAGCACTCCCTCTATTTCTAGTAAGAAAGCTAATTTTTTTGAAAATAGAATGACTGCGAGTCGTTTCATCTAAAAAAGGAATAGTCGCGACTGATCTGGATGGGAAAGAAAAGTAGAGGAAAAGAGAGAGTCGCGACTAATCTCGTTGGGAAGGAAAAGATAAGTAGGGTAAAGGGAAGAATCGCGACTAATCTAGTTGTGAAGGAAAAGATAAGTAGGGTAAAAGAAAGAATCGCGACTAATCTGGATGAGAAAGAAAAGATAAGTAGGGTAAAAGAAAGAATCGCGACTAATCTCGTTGTGAAAGAAAAGATAAGTAGGGTAAAGGGAAGAATCGCGACTAATCTGGCTGTGAAAGAAAAGATAAGTAGGGAAAAAGGAAGAATCGCGACTAATCTCGTTGTGAAAGAAAAGATAAGTAAGGTAAAAGGAAGAATCGCGCCTAATCTGGCAGTGAAAGAAAAGATAAGTAGGGAAAAAGGAAGAATCGCGACTAATCTCGTTGTGAAAGAAAAGATAAGTAGAGTAAAAGGAAGAATCGTGACTAATCTGGCAGTGAAAGAAAAGATAAGTAGGGAAAAAGGAAGAATCGCGACTAATCTCGTTGGGAAAGAAAAGATAAGTAGGGCAAAGGGAAGAATCGCGATTAATCTCGTTGTGAAAGAAAAGATAAGTAGGGAAAAGAGTAAAATCGCGACTAATCTGGTTGAGAAAGAAAAGATAATTAGTGGAAAGGGTGAAATCGCGCCTAATCTGGTTGAGAAAGAAAAGATAAGTAGGGAAAAAGGAGAAATCGCGCCTAATCTGGTTGAGAAAGAAAAGATAAGTAGGGCAAAAGGAAGAATCGCGCCTAATCTGGTTAAGAAAGAAAAGATAAGCCGGGAAAAAAAGGTAGAGCCACGACTTTTCTTTCTTCGGTCATTAGTTATGGCTTTGCCCCAAATCGTCAAAAAAGTGTTTAGTCTCTTGTTTAATCAAGGAATTTCATGACCTGAGGTACGGTTAAAAATAGCTATTTATGAGTTCGTAATAGGTTGCTCGGCCATTTCCGAATCTTTTAGAGTTTTTCTGCAAAATTCTATGAATAATGGCAGTGCTTACTTGCTTCCCAATCCACTCGTACATATCTAATGTTTTAATTTTCCTCTCAGGAAATAGGATTGAATAGTCTTTAATATTGTTTAAGATGATGTCATTTACAAATCCCGAATGGGAGCATTTCTTGCATAAAAAAGTTTTTTTACTCAATCGCTCCATCCTCCCACAACACTTATTACAAAACACACCCTTCGCTAATTCTTCATAATGATATTCTGGTTTAACAAGCATGTTTAGTTTGTTTTTGTGGTTGTTTAATAATGTCTCGATGATTTTAGTGTGAAGTAATGTTGGAGAGATAGTTTGTTTTTTTAATGAGTCAAGGTATGGAGGAATTTGTCCAGGAAAAATGATACTTTCATTTGGTTTTGCACCATATAAAATAAATTTGGGATTAACGAATATGAGTTGGTATTCAAAGGGAATGGGGAGCTGGTACCTCTTAAGAAACTGGTGAATGAGTGGTTCATTCGTTTGATTTGGATGAGTGGACTTTTCATTTCTTTTTTGAAGGACTAAGCCATTGGTCACCAACCAGTGTATAATTTCCACTGAAATTTTTAATTTCGAAAATAACTATTTTATTCTGCAGAATACAAAGAGCATCCAATTGAATAATGGATTGGTTAATCTCTAAATTGAGATCATAAAGAATGGGAATGTCATCTGGCAGTTCGCTTAAGAGGGTTGTCCAACGTATTTCACCATCTGCTCCTTTTTCATTGCTTGTAGGTGTTGAAGGTGGTCTGACGATAATTCCTTTCGAGCATGGAGTGCAAGAAGAAAACGGAATTGTTGGGGAGGGTATAGAGGTTTCATAATGGGCAATCAAAATCATCCTTTCCTACTTTTTCTTATATTATAAAGGAGAAAGTTCGCCATGTTAACTATTACATTAGAGCATGTGAAAGATTCTTAAGTGTGTTACATAATTAAAGTTTTGTAACCAAATAGAGTTTGGACAAACTTTTGAGAAAATAAAGCGTATATCCCTTTTCTCTCGTTCATACCATGTACTACAGCCTAGTGCTGACGAGCATGTTAGGGGGGGTAGTGAATGAATCGATTAGCACACCGTTTTTCAAAAATGGTTGAGAGATTTTTACCGGATGCCTTTGTCATTGCTGTTATTCTGATGTTACTCATGATGGGTCTTGCTTTAATCATGAATCCAAGTGAGCCATTGGTGATTGTGGAGTCTTTCGGTGATGGTTTTTGGACTTATTTAACCTTTACTATGCAAATGGTTTTATTATTAATGACGGGAATGGCATTAGCTAAAGTCCCTTTTATCCAACGTTTTCTCAGCCGTGTAGCATCATTAGCCAAAAGTGCAAATCAAGCTTATATTCTCACCTTTCTCGTATCCTCATTTGCCTATTATATTAACTGGGGATTGGCGGTCATTGTCGGTGCAATCATCGCCCGAGAGGTTGGTAAAAGAAATCAGCAGGCGCATTTTCCATTACTGGTAGCAGCTGCATATGCACCCACGGTATTGTACACAGCTGGTTTATCGAGTTCAATTGGATTATCAGTGGCAACAGAAGGTCATTTTCTTCAAAGTGTTATTGGTGTCATTCCAACTTCCGAGACAATATTTCATCCAGGTACAATGACGATTCTTATTGCCTTAGTGATAACGATGCCACTATTCATCATATTAATGGCACCAAAAAAAGACATTATTCCTTTTGTAGAAAAAGAAAAAAAGGTAACTTCTCGACAAAAGGAACAGAAAATAGATAGTCCGGCTATGAAGTTAGAGCGATCGAAGGTTTGGGGGACGGTAACAGGTTTGATTGGACTCATTTATTTACTAGTTTCATTTTGGAATGGTAGAGATTTAGATTTAAATATTATTAATCTTGCGTTTCTATCTTTAGGTTTATTATTTCATCAGTCGCTTACTCAATATGCAGAAGCGTTTAAGGATGCGGCCTCATCGATATCACCGATTATTTTGCAATTTCCGTTCTATGCTGGCATTATTGCGGTACTCGGTAGCTCAGGGATAGCCGAGTCTATTATCAATTGGATAACCAATGTGGCCACATCAGATACTTTTGGTGTTTTTACTTATTGGACTGCAGGCGCGGTGAACCTACTCGCCCCGTCTGGTGGGGGACAATGGGCATTACAAGGTCCATTACAAGTAGCGGCAGGAGCACAACTAGGAGTAAATCATGCCATCACTGCAATGGCTGTCGGTTGGGGAGATGGTTGGACGAATCTCATTCAACCCTTTTGGGCTCTACCTATATTAAGTGTTGTTGGTCTGCATATTCGCCATATAATGGGTTATTGTATTTTGTTGAGTGTTTGGGTCGGCATGATTACTACTATTCTTATCTATTTTGTCTACTAGAGAATCCCCTATAAGAAAAGCCGACCGAAAATGAATGGCCGGCTTTTCTTTTATATTCCCACTGTTACCTTCGGCTGAGCAACCCAATGCCCAGGCGTTACTTCCACAAGTTCAGCATTATCGAGTTGATATTCCTCACGTCGCTCTTCTTGTGCGGACAAAGTTTCGCGTTTTTTCTGCCGTTCAATCGCTGGGTCAGGGATTGGGATGGCAGCGAGTAGCGATTTTGTATATGGGTGTTGCGGGTTAGCATAGAGTTCTTCACTTTCTGCGAGTTCGACGATTTTTCCCCCGAACATGACGGCTACACGGTCACTAATATGTTTAACCATGGAGAGGTCGTGGGCAATAAATAGGTAAGTCAATCCAAGCTTTTGCTGTAAGTCTTCAAGTAATTTAACGATTTGCGCTTGGATGGATACGTCTAGTGCAGAGAGTGGTTCATCACAGACGATGAATTTTGGTTCGACGGCAAGTGCGCGGGCAATCCCAATTCGCTGTCTTTGTCCCCCTGAAAATTCATGGGGATAACGCATTGCATGTTCCTTCTCCAAACCCACCATTTCTAGTAACTCTTCTACGCGTTTCCGGCGTTCTTGCTTATTTTTTACGAGCTTATGAATATCTAGTGCTTGACCGATGATATCAATTACTTTAAAGCGCGGATTTAATGAAGCATAAGGATCTTGAAAAATCATTTGCATATGTCTGCGCATCATCTTCATTTCCTTTGCTGTTAGTTGATTCACAGGAATACCCTGGTACAACACTTCACCAGCAGTTGGTTCATTTAATCTTAAAATCGCACGCCCGGTGGTGGACTTTCCTGAACCAGACTCTCCGACAAGACCAAGTGTTTCACCAGGTTTAATAAAGAAGCTAATATCATCAACAGCCTTCAACACTTGGCCTTTGCCTAAATCGAAGTGTTGTTTCAATGCTTTTACTTCGAGAAGGGGTTCTTTTGCATTGATCTCTTCACTAATACGCGGTGCTGGTTTTGCTTTCTTTTTCTCATGAAGCTTTGGTAAAGCGTTGAGTAATCGTAATGTATAAGGGTGAGTGGCATGCTCAAAGATTTCTTCGGTTGTGCCTTTTTCAACGATTTCCCCGTCCTTCATTACGACAACACGGTCACACATGCCAGCAACAACGCCAAGGTCATGGGTGATTAAAATAATCGCAGTACCAAATTTTTCTTGCATATGCTTCATTAGGTTCAGTATTTGCGCTTGTATGGTTACATCAAGTGCTGTTGTTGGTTCGTCAGCGATGAGTAGCTTAGGACGACAAGCAAGAGCGATAGCAATCATTGCCCGTTGCCGCATCCCGCCAGAAAACTCATGTGGGTATTGGGCAAAACGAACTTCTGGCTTTGGAATCCCTACTAATCTTAAAAGCTCAATGGCTTCAGCCTTTGCTTGTGTTTTACCTAGTCCTCTTGTATGTTTTAGCATCGTTTCAGTTAATTGTTGACCAATACGCATCGTCGGATTCAACGAGGTCATTGGATCTTGGAAGATCATGCTAATATCTTTCCCTCTGATTGCTTCCATTTCTTGATCACTTGCATTGACCAAATCTTTACCGAGAAACATAATTTCGCCGTCTTTTAAAAGGGAAGGAGGAGACGGGAGCAGTCTCATAATCGAGCGGGCAGTGACACTCTTGCCACTGCCTGATTCACCGACAATGCCTAATGTTTCTCCTTTATTGACAGTAAAGCTGACACCTTTGACAGCTTCAAATTCCTTCTCTCGAGACATAAAGGATACTTGTAAATTTTCTATTTTTAATAACGGTTCCACTTTCTCCACCTACCAAACTTTGATGTTTACACTCGAACAATATTGACAGTCATATTATACTAGAATTAAAATATAGTATACAACTAGGAATTATCGGGACTAAAGGGGGTGAACGGATGAATGAATACAGTCAATAATGCGCCACAGAGACATTCATCTAGCGTTCCTAATGTGCTTTCGACACTCAGTCAAACCTTTGGGAAAATGAACCAATACCCATTTTTAAAATGGGTGATGTTGATTATAGGATTACCAGTTTATGTGATTAGCTTCATTATTTACCTAATAAAGAGAAAAGATGACGCTTATCAGCGGTTATGGCGTGAGCTCCATCAAGCATGCACAGAAGCCGGTTTAAAGGAAAAATTAATTACGAAGCATATAGAACAGCAAAGGCGAAAGCAAACGTTCTTTCAGCAAAAGATAGATGAGTTGAAAATGAAACAAGTGGCTGAAAAGAGAGCAGAAGATGAGTTTCTTCAGGTAGTAGAGGATAAAGTTCAGGAGGAATTAGCACAGCGAGGAGAAGATCAATTAACTTTTGCAAGTATCATGCGATCATTATTAGAACATCCAATAATTGTTGTTCTAACGTTCATACCTGGATTATTGTTCTATATCCTCCTTTTCTTGTATATGAATCCGTATATCAAGTATATCTTTGAAAGGCTTGTTTCCACCCTATTTGTTATTGTTGGGGTCGCTTTTTTTGTGTTTACGATTTTGTATATTTCACCGTTTGATCCAGCTGCCAATATTTTGGGAGTAACGGCTACAAAGGAACAGATCGCGACATTTAACCAAATTTACGGTTTAGATCAACCGTATTGGATTCAATTATGGCAAGCAATTCAAGGTATTTTCACATTTGATTTAGGTGCTTCTTTTGCCGGAAATGAAAATGTTGTGGATGCCATCGCTAGAAAAATTCCAATTACATTATTACTAACGTTTATTGCCTTAATTTTAGCGATTGTTATTGCCATTCCTATTGGAATCATTTCCGCTACAAGGTCAAATACTTTTTTAGATTATACGCTTATGTTCGTAGCTTTAATTGGGTTATCGATTCCGAATTTTTGGCAAGGTTTAATCTTTATTTTAACATTTTCGATTGAGTTACAGTGGCTGCCGGCTACTTTTACACCAGGTAATTTGCTTTCGATTATCATGCCAGCGGTTGTCCTGGGAACCGGTTTAATGGCTTCCATTGCTCGGATGACTCGCTCATCTACGCTAGAAGTCATCCATGAAGATTATATTATTACAGCAAGAGCAAAAGGTCTTAATGAACGCCGAATACTTTGGCGCCATGCTTTTGGAAATGCTTTGATACCAATTATTACTGTAATTGGTTTAATGTTTGGCGGTATGCTCGGTGGAGCTGCTGTTACAGAAAAAGTTTTTAATATTAGTGGAATTGGAAGTTATATTGTTGATAAACAATTTATCCCTGATATTCCCGCTATTATGGGCGGTGTTGTATACATTGCCATTACAATCTCATTAGTGAACTTATTGATTGATATTTTATATGCATTTATCGATCCAAGAATTCGTTCAAAAATGAAACAATATTAAAAGTAGGTGCAGCATGTCTACTCATAAAGATAGCTTGTTAAAAAAATTCGCCTTAAAGGCGACATCTGAATATGCGCAGGCCAACTTTGCCCTTGTTGTCTCTATTGCCTTAACAATGATCTTTTTGCTTGCAGGTATTGATTTTTCAACAGGGGCAATCAAGCCAGTTTTCTTTTCATTATTTATTGCTTATGCCGTTTTCTCTTTCATTCAAGCTTTTATTGCTTACCAAGTGAAGCGGGATTTGAAAAGAGATGGCGTTATACGCTCGTCGACAAGAATTTGGGGTTATATCCAACTATTAAGTGTATTGGTCGGTAATATTTTCACAACCGCTTTTGCATTTGGTCTTATTAAAAAGAAAAAAAGCCCACAATACTTATTTACTATGTTTATGTTGATGACGCAATTCTACGTGATTGCGGTATCTTCATTAAACTTGTTTAAACCTTACGTAGCTAATACATTCCTTATGGGTATGTTTTTGTTACTGGCCATCTTCGTTTTTCAGTTGGTTGTACTCCTTTTAGTAATAAAAGATAACGGACAATCATCGAAATGGAAGTTGTATGTAGGAATCCTATTAATACTTACTTCTTTAACCGGTAATTTATTTGCCCTTGCCTTAGGTTTATTTATGCTATTAGAAGTGCTCAGCAAAACGCCATCTACTGTTGCTAAATGGTATGCGATGTGGGAGAAAATTGCGAGTAATATGACAGCGATGCTAGGATTATTTTTCATTCTGTTTATTTTCACCTTATCGATTTGCAGTTATTGGACCTTCGATTATGGTATGGCGGTTGATAATAATTATGGTGCTACATTACAAATGCCAAGTCTTACCTATCCTTTAGGTACAGATAATTTTGGTCGCGATGTGTTCTCACGCATTGTCTTTGGGGCCAGGATATCTCTGATTGTAGGGGTTTTATCGACCTTCATTCCGTTTGTGGTTGGTGGGATTCTAGGTGCTATCTCTGGTTATTATGGGAAACGCACTGATAATATTTTAATGCGATTACTCGATGTATTATATGCTATTCCAGGTATTTTACTTGCGATCGTCATTATCGCAGCTTTCGGGGCAAGCACAACGACACTAGTGATTGCCTTAAGTGTTGGTTCAATTCCAACGTATGCAAGAACGATGCGAGCAAATGTGCTGATGATTTCCAATATGGAATATGTTATGTCGGCTCGTGCGCTCGGAGCAAGTAATCTATCGATTATTTTTAAACAAATTGTCCCAAATAGTATGGCACCAATGATTGTAAAGGCAACGTTAACAATTGGAGGAGCAGTAATTGCTACAAGTAGTTTAAGTTACTTAGGATTAGGAATTGAGCCGCATATACCGGAGTGGGGTAATATCTTAAAAGTAGGTAGTGCTTATCTAGAATCACATTCCTACTTAGCGATTTATCCTGGTATTGCTATTATTGCATTAGTTTTATCGTTTAACTTTCTTGGGGACGGGTTGCGTGATGCGCTTGACCCTAAGCTTGATTAATAAATAAAAGACTTTCAGGGGGGAAAGCAGATGAAAAAGGCGGTACTATCATTCTTGTTAATATTTACATTGATTCTAACAGGATGTGTGAATACAAAATCTGATGTTGAGAATGAAGGTTCAGGTAGTGGTGATGGCTCTAAGCCAACAATAGAGATTCTTGGCATGAGCAGTAGTGAAGAGGACATGAACATTGTTCGTGACCAATTAACGAAAAACGGTTTTGATGTAAAATTAAACATCCAACCTGACTATGGTAGCTTTAAAGCACAACAAGATGCAGGAAACTATGATGTTGCTTTATCAAGTTGGACGACTGTAACAGGAAATCCAGATTACGCTGTGCGTTCATTGTTTATTAGCGGTGGAGATTACAGCATTATGGCTGATAAAGAGATTGATGAGTTGATAGATAAAGCAAGTACTGAAACACCAGAAGAATACGCAAAAACATATAAGGAATTCGAGGAAAAACTTGTATTTGATAAAGCTTATATTGCACCATTATATAGCTCTTACAAAACACAAGCATTGAATAAAGATGTGTTAGTACCAGATTCTGTTCGCCTTTCTAAATCGCGCTCTTTAGCATGGGAAACGATTGATTTCCAAGATGAAGCGAAGAGAGAATCAGATCCACTCGTATTATCGCAAACACTTTCAACACTGACTTCCCTTGACCCAATTAAAGGGAACGATGGTTCTATTAATATGTTGAATTCGAATATGTATATTCGCCTTGTAAACTTAACAGATGATGATGTTGTGACGGCTGATGGTTCTCTATCTCGTAATTTTAGTATTGCAGATGGCAATTCTGAGTATTATTTCTTATTAAGAGATGACGTTAATTTTGCCAAAGTTACTGATAAAAAAGCAGAAGAAACAGATGACCTTGTTGGTGCAGAGGATGTTGTCTTCTCACTAGAACGTGCGAAGGATAAAAATTCTGTACCAGATCACCGCACATATAGCTTACATGAGCATATTGAGACAGCTGAAGTTGTGACAGATGTTTCAGAATTAGAGAAAGTACAAACTTCAGGTGGCGAGGGTACGGTTAAAGCAGCACTTGAAGAAGGATTAGATACAGAGATTGCCGAGTTAGTTGCTGAAGATGATGCAGTAGATAACGCAGCAGGTAAATACCAAGTGGTGAAAGTAACAACTACAGAACCATTCCCACAAGTATTAAACTACCTTGCGCACCAATCTGCAGGTATTGTATCAAAAGAACAAGTCGAATCAATCAACACGTATAAAGTGGAAGACTTTGATGTAAACAAGGACATCGCTTATGGTGACCAAAACACAGTAACTGAAGGCGATAGCTATGACAATACGTTATATGCTAGTGGCCCATACATCTTATCTCATAAAAATGATTATGAAGCTGTATTCTACAAAAACCCAGGTTATATGACGGATACTGAAAATGAACCAAATATTAATCAAGTAAATGTTCGTTTCATTGCCGATATTGATAGCTCACTTTCTGCCTTACGTAACGGAGAAACACATATTCAATACAGCGTACCAGAAAATAAATATGAGACGGTAGAAGGCGATAGCAAACTACAATTACAAAGCATTCCAAGTAATGCTGTATCATACCTTCTATTTAATACAGAAGGTCGTGCCGTATCTGAAAGTGCCGATCTAAGAAGAGCCGTACTTTACTCTATCAACCAAGAGGAAATCATCGACTACTACCAAGGTAATAAAATCAAAGCCTCATCTACAGTAAGTCCTCTAGTAGATACTGGCAATGAACTAAAAGCCGATGCTGATAAAGTGAAGGAATTCTTAGGTAAGTATCAAGCTGAATAATGGATAGAAATGAAAGATACCCCTCACAGGAATTTGTGGGGGTTTTTTTTGTATGGAGCTATCGTTCTAGATGTGTGATGGGGTCAGTAAAAGGAGGAGAACAAATTTCAGTGTGACATATCGCGCTAGCAAGAGTAATCATTGCTTTCGATATAAAATAAGATTGGCTGATTGGTTACTTGATAATAAAATAATTTAATATTGAAGCAACAAATTCGTATTCCAACGTTCACAAATGCATGAACCCTGTGGTAACTAATTATTTTTTTCGTTTGTCAACTTCAATCGCAATGAACAGTGGCAAATAGCTGGGAGTACAACCTTTTGCTACCTTTTCATCTTTGTAAAGACCCGTTTTCTCACCAAGATTCATACAACGTGTACGATTCTTTTCATCATAAACGCCTATCCAGCCTGCGGTGAAATTCATAGCCCATTGAACTTCCGGTTCCTCCTGCATAATATTAGCTTCTAATGCAGATAGCAAGTCTGCGGTGTTATCAGGCGGTGTTTGTCCAGTCCATCTCAATCGCCCTTGATAATACCAGAAAGCTCGCCTTTGAAGAGCAGAAGGACTATTTTTCCATGACTCCATCAATGCAATTTTCTTCTTGTCTTTGGTGAGTTGATTAGCCATTAACCAATCCATTAAGTTATTTCGCTCATCAAAAGTGTGAGTCTGCATATCCTTATCAAGCTTATTTAGCACATCTTGAGAAAGAAGTTTTTTGTCCATAATTAAGATTGCTAATAGTCTAGGCAAAAACTCTTCGGTTGACCAAAGTTCCATAGCTAGTTCGTGATCTTTTTTAATATCCTTCGCGATCTTTCGTAAGTCGCCTAGTTTCGTTTTACTATTGATCTGAAGTAGAATGTGTTCTGCTTTTGAAGATTGCTTTATTTCTGTATCTTTGTTTTTATCCATACTATCCAACTCCTTTTAAAAGCACTGTTTCACAATATGTCCTTGATGGTCTATATAATTTTAATCCGTGGTGGTGTGCCTCCAAAGTTCCCTGTTTTTTATATGTTAGCATATATCGTATTAATGCATTAGGTGTATATGTAGTACGTTTCGTACACATTACAAAATTGTCCTTTCCCATATAATTTCTTTATATTATTATTCAACATCAATAATCATGTACCTTCTCAATTAACCGTCCCTTTAGATAAACAAAAATATCTATTCCATTGATTCTTGTAACCAAAAGTTAATTTTAAGTTTATATTCCTTAAGTATGATTACATTCGAATACTTTAAGGAGGTTTGATTGTGAACAAACTGCTATATCCTATTACAAATTGGGTTTCAACTAAGCGAGGAATGTGGATAACGATTATTGCTTGGTTAGTACTAATGGTTGGATTAAGTGCTGGACCAAATCTTGATGATTTTAAAGTAACAAATTTCCAGTCTCTGCCTGATGAAGCGAAATCCATCATCGCTGAAAAAAAAGTAGAAGACATTTTCCCAAATGAGCAAGGAACACCAGGAATACTTGTATTTCATAATGAAAATGGAGACATAAATATCGACGAATCTAAACAGATTTTAGATGGCATACTAGCTGAAGAAATTAATGGGGTCGAATCAATTCTCAATATTAACCAACTCCAGCCACAAGCGTTGAATACCTTTATCTCTGAAGATGGTTCAACTTTAATTGTTCCAATGGAGCTAGAACAAGGGCTTGGTAATGACGAATATTCGCAAATCAATGAACAAGCTTCTGAAATTGGTAATCATATTGCTAAAAATCTTGAAAGCACTTCCTTTTACATCACAGGCCCGGCAGGAATTGCGGGAGATACGGTTAAATTGTTCGAACAAGCTGATTTTGTCTTACTTATTGCTACAATTGTCATTATTTTAATATTGCTTATTGTCATCTATCGCTCACCATTACTTGCTTTTATTCCTTTACTCGCTACAATTATTGTTTACCAGGTAGTAAATCAAAGTGTGGCCTTAATGGGTGCAGCGGGCCTTGAGATTAATAACTCAACGACTTCAATTATGAGCATCTTGTTGTTTGCAGCTGTCATTGATTATTCATTATTTGTTTTCTCTCGTTACCGTGAGGAACTTAACAAATATGAAAGTAAGTACGAGGCGATGAAATATGCGATGCATGCAACTGGAGAACCTGTATTCTTTGCAGGTGGAACAGTTTTAGCTGCGATGCTCATTTTATTCTTCGCTGATTTTCGTGATTATCAAAACTTTGCTCCTATTTTCGGGATAGCAATGTTCATTATTATGCTGGCATCAATTACGTTAGTTCCAGCTTTATTTACGTTGTTTGGCCGTAGAGCATTCTGGCCAAAGGTGCCGAAATTCAAGATGGAAAAAGAAGTGAAACATGGTATTTGGGGCCCAATTGCAAAATTTGTTGTTAATAAACCCGTCTTATCCGGTGTATTCGTTGCCTTATTTATGATGATCACTGCTTTGAATGTCATAAATCTTAATTATGAATTTGACACAGTGAAAAACTTCCCAGAAGACCTTCCTTCGAGAGTAGGATATGAAATTGTTGAAACAAAATATGACAAAGGAGAGCTGGCTCCTTCCATATTTCTGATTGATAGTGATGAAGCTCTGACACAAGAAGAGCAAACGGCAATTATTGAAGAACTGTATACCTTTGACGAAGTTGCAGCTGTCCGATTGACTGCAATAAATGATGATACAAGCGCCATAAAATTGAATGTAGCTTTGTCTATCAGTCCCTATTCTACAGAAGCCATTGACTTTATTCAGGAATTACAGGATCAAACACCTGAGATTCTTAAGGACCTTTCAGTGGATGGAGAAGCCTATATTAGTGGAGTTACTGCCAAGTTAGTAGATGAGCGAGCAATTAATAACAATGATCTTATTAAGATTGTTATTTTAGAAACTTTACTAATATTAGCGTTATTATTCGTTCTTACACGTTCCATTAAGATGCCAATTTATATGATGGCAACAATCTTACTTTCCTACGTCTCAGCTTTAGGCCTCGGGATATTTCTCATAGATACCCTGTTTGGCTATGAGGCATTAAGTACTCGTGTCCCAATTTATGCTTTTATCTTCCTCGTAGCATTAGGAATAGATTATAACATCATTCTTGTTTCACGTTTTATTGAAGAAAGGAAAACACATCGAGTAAAAAAGGCACTTGAAATCTCAATACGAAATACAGGAGGAGTCATTTCATCCGCCGGTATTATTTTGGCCGCTACTTTTTCTGCTTTAACAACTATGCCCATTGCGGATCTGTTTGTTTTTGGATTCATAGTAGCAATTGGGATTCTGATAGATACATTCCTTGTTCGCGGAATGCTACTACCAGCTTTAATGCTGTTATTTGAGAAAGAAAAAAATCCTTCTCACAATGATCAGTAGACTACAAAGAGATTCTTCTTTGTATAATAACTTTAAGGAGGGTCTCTTTATGAAAATACTTGTTGTAGATGATGATATCTACATTCAACAACTAGTTTCTATACACTTAAGCCGAGAGGGCTATCATGTATATCGGGCTAATCACGCTGAAGAAGCACTATCTTTTTTAGAAGATTCGATAGTTGATTTAGCTATTGTTGACGTCATGATGCCAGGGATGAATGGATTTGAATTGACCAAGCTGTTATCAGAAGACTTTCTTATCCCAGTCATCCTACTAACTGCGAAGGATCAACTGGATGATAAGGAAAAAGGCTTCCTATCCGGTTCGGAAGATTATATTGTTAAGCCATTCGAAGTGAAAGAATTATTGTTCCGTGTTGCTGTCATATTACGGCGTACGCAACGGGCTATGGAAACTGTGATTAAAGTGGGGAATTTAATGATGGATCGTCGAAGCTTCGAGGTAATGATTAATCAACAAACCATTCTTCTACCGTTAAAGGAGTTTGAACTACTCAGTCTCCTTGCTTCACGTGTAAATAAAATTACACCTCGTGCTGCTCTAATCGAGCAAGCGTGGGGATTGGAATATGAAGGCAGCGAACAAACACTTAATACGCATATCAATCGCATCCGAGAACGATTAAAAAGAAATCAATCATTGGTGGAAATTCAAACGATACGAGGAATTGGCTATAAGCTTAAGGTCATACAATGAAGACGCTTTATAGAAAATTCATCTTTGCCACAATTGTCATTTTAACTATAAGTATCATAATTGGGTTTTTATTAGCCAATTGGGTTTACATGACTTCGACAAAAGATAAAGTTGATCAGCAAAATGTAGAGATTGCAGAAGAAATCGCTTCGGGAATTGAGAAAATGCATTCCTCGAGCACCTCTTTTAAGCCTTATTTAGAATCACTTTCTAACCTGGGATATCAGATTTATGTGCTAAGTGAATCGGGTGAAGAGTACTATTTTGGCCAACCTTTTTCTGACAAGGAACTCCCTGAAGAAGCCTTAAAAGTGCTTAATAATAATGAGATTTATCATGGAATGAATAATTTCTCAAATCAATTTTTCATGATGGGTCATTTTTCAAATGAATTAAAAAATACTGTAGGTGTGCCCTCAACCAAGAATGGACAACAATATGGTCTATTCCTACGCCCCGATAACAGGCTGCTTTTTTCTGATATTCACATGATTCTCATGGGTTTCATTGTTGCTGTTGCTTTTGTAAGTATTAGTGGGATGATTTGGTTTGCTAAATACCTTATACAACCAATAACAAAGTTAACTGAAGCGGTAAAAGAAGTAGCACAAGAGAACTTCCATTACTCTTTAAAAATTAAAAGAAACGACGAGATTGGCCAGTTGATAGACAGCTTCATCAGGATGCAAACACAATTGAAACATAATGATGAAGCCCGAAAAGCCTTCATCAATAATGTATCGCATGATTTCCAATCACCATTGATGAATATTCAGGGATATGCAGAAATTTTGAAAGGGAATAAGTTAACAGAAAGGGAGCGTAACGAATATCTGCAAATTATTAACGACGAATCTAAGCGCCTTTCAAATCTTACTAAGCAACTGTTGCTTTTAACATCGCTTGATCAAAGATCTTATCCTATTAAGCTTTCGAACGTCCGATTAGATAAACAGCTTATACAAACGATACGTAGATATCAATGGAGGTTAGAAGAAAAAGAAATTGATATATCTTATAAGCTTCCCCCTCTTTATTTTAGAGCGGACCCTGAACTGATGATTAATGTTTGGGACAACCTGCTTACAAATGCGATAAAATATAATGTTCATGGGGGGAGTATTTTAATTAACCTTTCTCAAACAGATTCTCTGATTACAATTATTATTAAAGATACAGGTATTGGGATGAATGTTGAAGCTATCAGTCAGGTTTTTGATCGCTTTTATCGTGTTGACTCAGCAAGAAGAAAAGATGGGACAGGACTAGGGCTGGCTATAGTTAAGCAAATTCTCGATTTGCATGAAGGGAAAATTACAGTCGACAGTACGGAGGGCGAAGGAACAGCGTTTACAATTTTACTAAAAACAAAAAAAAATAAGGGAGAATGAAGAAATGGAACAAATATGGAGTATTCGATTAATTCGTTTCGCTGCGATATTTGGAATAATAGGCACATTCATTGGCTCTCAAATGTCTGGGAATATGGATTATTCATTAAGGCCCATTCATGCACATATTCTGCTAGTAGGATGGCTATCTGTCTTTGCATGGGGAATTTTTTATCGTGTATATACAATTAAGTATAAAAAGCTTGTTTCTATCCACAGTATTTTGGGAATGATAGGGGCCTTCGGATTGACTATAGGGATGTGGATGTACAACCTAAATCCATTTAATTTAAATGACATTTTTGTGATGGTACTTTTTATTATTGGAGGAACATTACTATTGATGGCATTTTTATTATTCGTCCCTATTACTTTTCTTATTGAAAAACAGGATAAAGATTTATAACTCTTTTATTATTATATAAATGCGTTCTAGATATCGATTTAGGGCGCATTATTTTTATTGCAAGGCGTCAACTTTAGATGCATGGCAGCGTTGAATTCATTTGTCATTTCTCCTTTTTTTATCACCTTGTGTTAGATTGATAGAATTAGATTAAGTTACTATCATAACATTTACCGAACCTGCTCCGTTACCTTAGCAACAGATTAATTTTCGACCTTCATTTCTATCCTCATGATAAAGTAACAAATAAACATAATATAAAAGTAATACCTGATAATGGTGGTGTCATAATAAGCCTTTCTTTCTTGCTTCGAGATATTAGGTTTGCTATTGTATTAAAACCGAGGAATAGGGTAATAACCCATACTAATATGTTTGTAGGTAAAGAACTAAACCCATTCAAGACACCTGTATGTTGCAGAAAAACAAAGCCCATAAATAAGAGAATTATGGCATTTATTACACTCACAATACGTAATTTTTGGGGTAAAACCTTATAATAGCCACCCATTGCGTATTCACCTAATGGATAACCAAGTGAAAGTAATATTTGAAAGACTGATATGGATATAAAGATAATTGCTACAATAATTGATGATAGAGACGCGAATTCCATTTCCTTATCTTTCCTCCAAACTCTTTTTAGTTTTTCTTTTGGTTAAAGCACCCTGCCCCAAGACGAAAAAGAGCTGACGATCCATTTTGATTCCACACTATTAATTCCTGGGCGCTCTTTTCAATGAATACCTCTTACCAAAACATATCTATTTTCCTACTAAAATTTATATTCTCTCTTGGCTAAAAATATCCTTGATCAACTAACCTGCTCCATGAGTAGAAGGAAAATATTTAAAAAACTATTTTTTAAAAGAGACTTTATTTTATCTCTACACTGATTAGAGAACGTTGCAAAATGCGAATCACGCATTCGAGAGAGAAAGTTGAACTGAGAGTGGTGCAAAAGAAGAAACCTCCACAATTGATAAGGAGAATAATGAGCTAAAAGTGATAAACCGGTCATCTAAGAGCTATTCACACCTTGTCTACCACCAAATTCATTGCATTGATTTCAACAATAATCTTTTCGCATTTCCCCATTGCCCACAAGTAGTGCTTGGATGTATTCGCAGCAAAATAGCTATATAGATTGCTTGTTTTTGTCCATTTGTAATGCTTTTTGGTTATGATTTCTTCAGTGGTATGGGTCCTGATAATGTTCATGATTCGCTCATGGCTTAATTTACATTTCATGATTGCTTGGTTGAGTTTCATATCTTGGTAGTTTTCCCAAATTTGTTGATTAAGCGGTTGAATATCTCGCCACTTATACCCGGGTGCCGGCATGGATGGTGTATCTCCGGCCATGCCTTCTCTATACCAGCGTTCCAACATCGCATGCCATTCATATAGGTGCATAAGAATATCACGAAAATTTTTATCCCGCTCAGCTGTCTCGATAGAAAGGCTTCTTTTTCTTACAGGAACAGATTCAATCAGTTTCATTAATGAGTGGAAATGTTGTTCACTTTCCTGTATGAGGCGTTCCTTTGTATCATCCATTTCGGCCATATCCCTCCATTTTCAAATCTATTGTTGCACCCCGTAAATAATAATGCTTAAAAAAACACTAATAAATAAAGTAATCAGCCAGTCTCTTTTTCTTGTCATTTTCAACAGAATATTAAGCACAGCACTAATGAGAAATAGAATAAGAAAAATAATAAAAACGTATATTAATTCCATAGTATACCCCTATAAACGATATTTTGTATGAAAACAATCATATATATGAACATCACAATGGCGCAAAATAAAGCGATCCCTTTATGACCTTGTTGAAATAGAGTAATAGTCATAATAAGTAACATCAACCCTAATAGCAGTAACGACAATGGCTGCAATGTGAAATCTTCCGTTATGAAAATATATGTAATGGTAATTAAAGCGAGAATAGATAAGATCATTTGTAGAATTTTAAGCATACTTTCTCTCCATTCTTAAATTCTTATTAAGGCAGAAAAAAGATTCTTCTACTACAAAAATAATAACAAATATTTCCTTGTTTTACATGATAATGTTTTTAAAGTTTGAAAAAATGTGTATGTTCAGTCCATAAAGTCAATAATTGTACAAATTACCTTGTAATACGATGTACATCGTATTACAATATATTTAGCGACTTTCCAAATAAAGGAGAAACAGAATGGACAAAGAAATCATGAAGGGTAGTATTGATATTTTATTGCTTTCATTATTATCTAAAAAAAATATGTACGGATATGAGATGGTGAAGAGCTTAAAGGAAAACAGTCATGAGTTGTATAACATGAGTGAAGGGACATTGTATCCGGCTTTAAAGAGGCTGGAGAAGAATGGCTGGATTGAAGCGTATTGGGAAGATTCACAGCTTGGTGGTCGAAGGAAGTATTATCAATTAACAAACGGGGGAAAAACAGAATTAAGTAGGAAACTAGGCGAGTGGCAAAAAGTAAATGATTTGATTAACGTAACAACGGAGGGGCTCAAGTGGACAAAGAGATTGAATCCTATATCAACCAAATTGTAAATACAATTGATTGTGATCATGTTGAAAAACAAGAGATCATTGATGAAATGAAAGACCATATTTTTTTACTGATGGCAAGAGTGAAAAAGAGGCCGTACAGTTGGCTCTAGCTGATTTTGGCAATCAGAAAAGTATTGCACATGGTTATAATCAATCTATCTTCCCATTCTATTGGCTCTATAAAGTGAGTAGCTGGTTGCTGTTTTCATTGTTTACGCTAGTCGTCTTATGGCAGTTAATTATCGGTCGGCTCTTGGAGAGAGTAATGAATTACGCTAATGGTTATGTAGATAATTTTTATTTTTTCTCAAGAGAAGCACAAATGAGCTTTTTTAACTTTAATTTATCTGAATGGGGCATGAATGTAAATATTATTCCTTTTAAAACGACAATCACCTATCTTTTAGGTGCTGATCGCTTTAATTTGGATATTATTATCACTAACACAATTGGAAATATCCTTATTTTTCTGCCATTAGGATTATTGCTCCCGGTGCTTTTTAAACATTGTCGTCTTTTTTCAATCGTAACCATCACGGCCATTACTGCGAGTTTTTCTATTGAGCTTCTACAGTTTTTCTTGCAGGTCGGCCAGTTTGATATTGATGATATTATCCTCAATACGATGGGTGCAATGGTAGGTTACTTGATGTTTAAAACGATCTTTAAGGTGAATTTGTTCATAAAGGAAGCTAATTTAAAACTGAATAAAGGATAAAAGAAGAGTTGGTTCGAGTTTACGAACCAACTCTTTTTAGGTATTTATTCTCAAAAATTAGATTTTTCATAAATAAACGTTTCTAAACGAGCTTGAAAAGTGTATAATTACACTAAATTAAACAAAATGAGGTATAAGATGATTGTGATCATTTGTTTACTTCTTGGCTCGGTATTGGCCATTTTTGGTCAAGATTTTGCTTATTCCCTTCATGCCATTTTGCCTAATGTTTATCCACTCACTTTTTTAGCAATCGTAACGATAAGCAGTTATTTATTTTATATGCTAGCGATTGCGATAACATTTTACAGAGTAATTAAACATAAAATGAAGGTAAAATACTTGGAGATTCTTGGAGTGGTAGTTATTATAAGCTTCATCATGTCAAGCTGGTCAACTTTTGTGTTAGCCATGTGGTGGAGTTAAGAAAGGTGGAGGTTATATTGTCGAGTGATGAAGAGTTGATGGTAGAAAAGGCGAAAAAGACTAGTAATAAAGTGAAAGAAGAAAGAAAAGAAGGGGAACCATCAGCAGCTTTTAAAGGTGCTTCATGGGCAGCCCTATTCGTAGGTGTGACTGCTTATATAATTGGTCTATTTAATGCTGCAATGGAACTCAATGAGAAGGGCTATTATTTTGCTGTTCTAATATTTGGATTGTATGCCGCTGTTTCTTTACAAAAGGCGGTAAGAGACAAGGAAGATGGTATTTCTGTGACGGGTATTTATTACGGGATCAGTTGGTTCGCTTTAATTGTCGCCGTTTCATTAATGGCCATTGGGTTATATAACGCTGGTAGTATTATTCTAAGTGAAAAGGGATTTTATGCGATGGCTTTTGTCCTTAGCTTATTTGCAAGTGTCGCAGTGCAAAAGAATATTCGTGATACGCAAGCTGCAAGGGATCGAGAATAATAGAGGAAAAAAGGGAAAATGCAGTAAATATAGCTATCTATTGCTTTTCCCTACAGTCCGAAACAAAAAGGGGTGTATGAATGCCATCAGAAGATAGAAAGAAAAAGGAAGAGAACCAACCCACAGTTACGCTAAATGATAGCATCAATAAAAGTCAGAGTCCGTCACCTGATGTAAGTGGGATGGGCTGGAAGGATTTACTCTTACTCGTAATCATTGTTATTGGGGGTTTTTTCTTTTATCAGTGGTTCTTTTGATACTGGGAAAAGTAGCTCTCGATAGAAACCTTTATTATCCCTGTGTTAACAAATAGCGTCTAATCGGTGGTGGGTATATCAATAAACAAACAATATTCGAACAGTTAATGGAAAAAAGGGAAAATCTATATCATCCCATGCCTTTTGAAGACTTAACAAAGATCTATCATGATTTTGGTGATTCGTATCCATTAGAAGATTTATCTGCAGATTTAAATACATACTGGATGAATATAGCAGCAGGTAGTCTAAGTTACATTGCCAATAACCGCATAGATCAGCTTTCACAAAGGCAAGTATCATTATTGACATCCAACTTTTTTGAGCATTTCCCTACATATGAATTTTTAAAATGGATAATAAGAAATTATCCTCATTTTTTAGATGAATATAGGATGTACGATGAGGTACGTGTGTTACTGTTAACGTATATTTAGTGGAGTAGAAGTTAATGAATATGGAAACAAATTTTTATTAGCTGAAGTTTCAGTTTATGCTATTAGTTGTTTCTTATATATTTAGGTACATAAAGAGTGGCTATAGGAAAATGTGTCCTATATACTAATTAAGCAATAAGATTTTCATTTAGTTGGGAGTAGAAGCCATGGGGTTTGGGGATATGTTTTCATTGGTGAATGGAATCATAATATTGACATTTGTTCTTATCATTCCTACCTTACTGATCATTGTATTTGTAGCAGCGAGTAAGGTCATAAAAAGGTATTTAAAAAACGGAGAATTGATGGAGGAGAAATTAAGAATGGAGCTTGATGAAAGGCAGAAACTAGAGCATCGTGTAACGGAGCTAGAAAATCAATTGAAGATGAAGCAAAAATAAAGTAAACCGTTATTTTATAATAACGGCTTAAAGGTGTTCAAGTCATTTCTATCAATACTCCCCCTATTGCGCCAGCTAAAACAATGAGCCACGGGGGGAGTTTCCAATAAACCAACATAAAGAATAATATAGCTGCTAAGGAAAAATCTAATGGCGTAATAATAGCACTCGTCCATATGGGCATATAAAAGGCTGATATTAGTATTCCAACAACAGCAGCGTTAATGGCAATAAATGCTCCTCTTATGTGATGATTCTTCCTTAATGCATGCCAAAAAGGTAAGACACCAAAGATAAGTAGTATGGCAGGTAAAAAGATAGAAAATGTTGCAATCATGCCTCCTAACCAACCATTCATATCAGCGCCAATAAATGCTGCGAAGGTAAATAGTGGACCAGGCACAGCCTGCGCAGCGGCATAACCAGATAAAAAGGCTTCCTCACTAATGAATCCAGTAGGAACAAATTCTCTTTCTAATAAGGGAAGAACTACATGTCCTCCTCCAAATACCAATGCCCCAGCCCGGTAGAAACTGTCAACCATACTTAGCCAAGTACTTGAAATTATACTGTTTAAAATCGGAAGGATGGTTAAAAGCCCGAAAAATAAACTTAAACAAACCAATCCTACTTTCTTTGATAATGGTACTTGTAATGATAAACCGTCATGCTCCTCTTTTTTACTAAACATAAAATAACCAAGCAATCCAGCTACCAGAATGACCCCAATCTGCGATAGGTTATGGGGAATAAGTAAGGTGATTAAAAGCGCGAATAAAGCGATTGATTTTCTAGTCAAGTCAGGGGTTAAACTCTTAGCCATCCCTAAAATGGCATGAGCAACAATGACTACAGCAACTATTTTCAACCCTTGGATGATGCCAAATTCCACTAGACCAAGCTGTTGAGCAAAGTAAGCGAATAAAATAAGAGCAATGACTGAGGGCATTGTAAAGCCAATAAAAGATACAATCCCACCTAAAACGCCACCTCTCATGACACCAATGCCAATTCCGACTTGACTGCTTGCAGGGCCAGGTAGAAATTGACTTAATGCTACGAGATCAGCATAACTTTTTTCGTCCATCCATTTTCTTTTTCGAACATATTCCTGATGAAAATAACCTAAATGTGCGACTGGTCCTCCAAAAGAAGTGAAACCAAGTCTTGTTGATACAATGAAAATCTCAAGTAGTTTTTTAAAGTATTGCATGCAGGACTCCTTTACTCTTTAATTTCTTTGAATAATTCATAGGCCTTTGCTCTTGCTTCAATTAAAATAGCTTCACCTTTTTCAGTAATGCGATAATATTTTCTTATTTTCCCATCTACCAATTGGTCTTCTTTTAGCAACAAACCATCAGCTTCCATTCCGTGGAATATAGGGTATAGTGTACCTGCACTAATGGTATAACCATGTTCTCTTAATTCGTCTAACATCCAGCTTCCATATATGGGATGCTCTTTGGCATGATGTAAAATATGAATATGGATAAAGCCTAAAAATAACTTTCTTAATATCTTATTGTTTTCCAACCATAAGGACTCCCTTTGTTTTCTAATAACGATATCGGTTTTCGATAACAATATTAATATAAAAGACTTTAGATGTAAATAATTAATAAATGAAAATTAACTTTGACTACTTATTGTTTTTTCTGATAATATAAATATGTTAAAACAAAATATATAAAAAATTACGGTCATGTGTTGACGTGAGACCTCATAAATACATTAGCTAATGTTTAGTTAATGGGTATTTATGAGGTCTTTTTTATTTGAAAAGGAGAGATTGGATGTCTAAGAAGAGAAGAATGCGTCGAATATTTGCTGAAGACGGTAAAGCATTAGTGCTTGCCCTAGATGGCTATTACTTTTCTAACAAAACAGAGGGGATTGATAGGGCCATTCATGTGTTACCTCAAATGGTAAACCAAGGTTTAGATGCCATATTAGTTACTTACGGAATGGCCAATATCTATGAGGAAGAGTTTCCAGATGTAGGGATGCTTTTGCGAGTGGATATGTCGAGTAAAATTTATGATCCAAGTGTACCGTATACACAAGCTGCTTTTTCAGTTGAAGATGCAGTGCGCTTAGGAGCAGATGGGGTCATTTCTATGACTTTCCCTGGTGCTGAAAATGAGGAAGTAGCTCATGATATTGCTTTGAAATTAGCGAAAGAAGCAGATCACTGGCAGATGCCTTATATGTGTGAAACATTACCTTATGGTTATGCTGTAACAAATGAGGCTTCCAAAAGTCCTGACGTTATTGCTACTGCTGCTAGACTAGGAACGGAACTAGGTGCAGATATTATAAAAACTAGATTTACTGGTACAAAAGATGATCAGTTAATTATTCAAGCTGCTAAACGGCCTGTATTAGCATTAGGCGGGCCTAAAACAAATGATTTTCAAGAATATCTTGAATTTGTTCATCATTGTATGAGTGTGGGAGCGAAAGGAGTTGCGGTAGGGAGAAACGTAACGCAAAATGATCATCCTGTTGCTGCTATAGCGGCACTCCATACGATTATTCATAAAGGTGGCACTGTTGCCGATGCCTATCAGGATTATAAGGCATTAAGCCAAAGATAGGATCATAGACTTGAAGTAAAACAGATTGACACTATTATGTAAGCGTTTTACGATAAAATTATCAAAAAATAGAAGGTGTCATATGTTTAATGAAAAAACAGTTATCCCATCCATTCGACAGTTAAAATATTTAGATGATGCTTTAAAGAGTCAGTCACCATTTATATTGTTATCTGATGTTCATATTGGGAACTTAGGTCAATTAACAAAAAGATGCCATGAACATAATAAAAAGGTACTTGTTCATATTGATTTAGTCGAAGGGTTAACAAAGGATGCAAAAGGAGTAAAGTGGTTGAAGGATTTATTTAAAGTGGATGGGGTCATTTCACCTAATCAGCGTGTACTTCAACAAGCGAGGAAGATAGGATTAATAGCAATCTATCGAATTTTTCTATTGGATTCACGTTCTTTTGAACAATCTCTCAGTGCTTTAAATGGATCGCAATTCGATGCAGTAGAAGTCTTACCAGGTCCATTTGCAACACAGTATATTAAACGTATTAGAGAGGTTTTACCACATACACCTTTGTTGGCAGGTGGATTTATTGATCAAAAAGAACAACTTGATTCTGTTTTTAAAGCTGGCTTTTTGGCTGTAACAACTAGTCAATCTTCTTTATGGTTATTTTGACAACAAAATAGATTTGAGGGTTCAGTGTCCATGAGAAATAACCCCCATAAGGAATTGGTATGTCTAGTACCGTTTCTTTGTGGGGGATTTTTTATTTAAAAAAAGTTTAGGGGGAGCGTTATGGAGCTTATAAATTGGATTATTGATTTAGGTCCATCTGTCATGATGCCGATTATTTTCTTTCTATTGGCATTATGCTTTAGGGTACCTATTGGTAAAGCGTTTAAAGCAGCCATGCTAGTTGGGATTGGTTTTGTGGGTATTAATCTCATTATTACCTTATTGCTTGAAAGCATTGGACCAGCAGCAGAATCTATGGTTGAGCGTTTTAATTTGAACTTAACGATTATAGACCCAGGCTGGCCAGTAGCTGCAGCAATTGGTTGGGGGTCACCAATAGTGCCATTCGCTGTTTTTGGGCTTATACTAGTAAATATAATTTTGCTTTTCTTGAAGGCAACAAAAACAGTGAATATTGATATCTTTAATTTTTGGATTTTTATGATTGTTGGTGCAATTGTTTACACGCTATCAGGGAATATTTGGTTAGGAGTTATAGCATCGATTGTCCATTTTCTGGTAACACTCTATATCGCTGATAAGACGGCTTCACGTATACAAGAAGATTATCAATTAAAAGGGATTTCATTTCCGCATGGGACCACAGCCATTTTTGTTCCTGTAGGTATAGCGATTAATTGGATCATAGAAAGAATTCCAGGTTTAAGGGATGTAAAGGCAGATCCTGAAACGGTTACAAAGAAGTTTGGGATATTTGGAGAGCCCATGACATTGGGCGCATTAATTGGAACATTATTGGGGATTTTAGCTGGTTTCGATGTAGCTGCTGTCCTGACTCTTGGTATAACGGTTGCGGCAGTAATGGTTCTACTACCTAAAATGGTCGATGTGCTTGTGGAAGGATTAAATATTATTAGAGAAGCTGCCGAGACGTTTTTAAAAAGAAGGTTCCCAGATCGAGAGTTTTATATTGCGATGGACACGGCATTATTGATTGCAAGACCGTCGGTGTTAGCTACGGGTTTACTAATGATACCAACGACATTATTACTTGCTGTTATTTTACCAGGTAATCGTTTATTGCCATTCACTGATTTGGCATCGCTTTCATTTCTGTTTGCCATGTGTGCGCCCTACCTTAAACAAAATATGGTGAGATTATATATAACCGGAATAGCGATTATGACATTAGTGCTCTATATAGGGACCGATATAGCTGCTGGATTTACAGAAGCTGCTAACCTATCTAATGTCGCTTTACCTAGTAGTTTTCATAAAGAGACCGAGCTTGCTAATCTTGTTGGGGGAGCGACCACACCGTTAGGGTGGATAATTATTAAGATTGCTGGATTATTATCTTAGGGGGTAGAACAATGGAGAAGTATATTATGGGAATCGATAATGGAGGTACGATCACAAAAGCAGCATTATATACTTTGGGTGGCAAAGAAGTTGGCATAGCATCTAAGAAGACAAAAATGATTATGCCAAAACCCTATCATACAGAGCGTGATATGTATGAGTTATGGGAAGCGAATCTAGCAGTCATTCGAGAGTTAATTAATCATTGTTCAATTGATACAAGTAAAATTGTTGGTCTTGCGATTACTGGACATGGGAATGGTTTATATCTTTCAGATAAAAAAGGAGAGCCAGTATATAACGGGATTATCTCAACAGATAATCGTGCCAAGAAATATATAGAAGAATGGTACGGCGATAGTAATTTTGAAGAAAAGGTGCTACCAAAGACAATGCAATCTGTTTGGGCGGGTCAGCCTGTAGCATTACTGCGATGGTTAAAGGATTACCAACCATCTGTTATAGAAGAAGCAGATTATATATTTACAGTGAAAGATTATGTACGTTTTAAATTAACGGGCGAAGCTTTCTTAGAACTAACAGATGTCTCAGGAACAAATTTGTTAAATGTCCGTGACCGCTGTTATGATCAACAATTATTATCCTTTTTTGGTATCGACGATCTCATTGATAAATTGCCACCACTTAAACAGTCAACAGATTATTGTGGGGCCATTACTAAAGAGATTGCTGAAATGACAGGGTTACAGGAAGGGACGCCTGTAGCAGGTGGGATTTTTGATATTGCAGCTTCGGCAGTTGCCTCTGGTTTGGTAAAAGAAAACCGATTAGCGATTGTTGCAGGTACATGGAGTATAAATGAATATATTACGAAAAAACCAGTTATTGATCGTGAACTATTTATGACATCGATTTACTGCTTGGATGACTATTGGCTAACCACGGAAGCAAGCCCAACCTCAGCAAGTAACCTGGAGTGGTTTATTGATCATTTTATGATAGAGGAAAAACAACAATGTGCACTGACAGGACAATCGATTTATGATATTTGCAATGAGTTGGTGGAAGAAACGACACCAGAGGAGAGTCAGCTTGTATTCTTTCCGTTTTTATTCGGTTCGAATACAGTGCCACATGCGACATCATGCTTTATTGGAATGAATAGTTGGCATGAAAAGAAACATTTTATTCAAGCTGTTTATGAGGGGATTGTTTTTGGACATATCTATCATATTGAAAGATTATTAAAATATATTGAAAAACCTGAAGCCTCTAGAATAGCTGGCGGTGTGACAAAATCTGATGTGTGGTTACAGATATTTGCTGATAGCTTGCAAATACCATTAGAAATTGTTGAAGTAAAAGAACATGGAACGCTGGGAACTGCGATGTGTGCAGCCGTTATGAATGGGGACTACGAATCAATTAAAGAAGCGGCTGAAGCAATGGTGAAAGTGAATCGTATTATTCAACCTCGCCCTGAGAACAAGGCAATCTATGAAAAAAAATATCAACAATATAAACAGACACTAGCGAAAATGGAAGAGGTATGGAAGGTAGGGATATAAGAATGGATTTAGGTTTAAGAGGAAAAACAGCTGTTGTGACCGGCGCCTCTCGTGGCGTAGGCAAAGAGATTGCTAGAACCATCGGTAAAGAGGGGGCGAATGTGGTCCTTACTTACCAAGGGAACAGAGAACAAGCAGAGGCAGTAGTTAAAGAGATACAAGGATATGGACAAAAATCAGTGGCCATTCAACTCGACCTTTCGAATGAGAAAGCAGTAGCAGAGTTAATGGAAAAGGCAAGTGAACGGATAGAGGAATCGATTGATATTTTAGTGAATAATGCTGCAGTATGGCCAACCAATTATATTAAAGATATGTCCTTACAAGAATGGCAGAAGACAATCGGAATTAATCTTGATAGTGTGTTTCTAACTTCACAAGGGTTTATAAAACACTGTTTATTTCATAAGAAAAGTGGTCGTATCCTCAATATTACGTCACAGGCAGCGTTTTATGGCTCAACAACAGGTCATTCACACTATGCAGCTAGTAAGTCTGGGATGATTGCGTTTGCGATTTCACTTGCTAGAGAACATGCAAAGGATGATATTACAGTTAATAACTTGGCACTCGGTATTGTAGAAACCGATATGATTAAAGATTCTTTGCAGCAAAAAGGTGATTATTATGTCAATCGAATTCCAGTTGGGAGAGTAGCAAAACCAGAAGAAATGGCAGATATTGCAGCTTTTTTAGTATCAGAAAAATCTAAGTATATGACCGGGGCGACAGTTGATGCTACTGGTGGAATGTTAATGAGATAAGGAGAGAAGCACAGATGAAATGCTTAGCAATTGCGGATTTATTTATTACGAAGGAAATGATGGAACAAGGATTAAAAACTTTAATAGATAACGGTATCGAGCTGGCGATTCGAGAATGGCGACATGAGAATTTAGAAGCGTTGCAAAAGGATAATCTTGCTATTGAGCAACAAGGTAGTGAAGCAGTATGTTTACCAGAAAACTTATATGACGATATCGATCAGTATGAGGTGATTATTACACAATTTGCACCAATTGGTCAAAAAGTGATCGAGAAAGCCACAAATCTTAAATTGATAGGGGTTTTACGTGGAGGTGTAGAAAATATTCACATTAATGAGGCTAAAGCAAGAGGGGTAGAAGTGATTAATACACCCGGTAGAAATGCAAGAAGTGTAGCTGAATTTACGGTGGGGATGATTCTATCTGAAATTCGAAATATTGCCCGTTCACATGCTGCCTTAAAACAAGGAGATTGGCGCAAAGATTTTAGTAATGCTGATTTCGTACCAGAATTAGAAGATAGAACAATAGGAATCATTGGCTATGGTCATATTGGTCAACTTGTTGGCAAATTTCTAAGTGGGTTTGATACTAGAATTATTTTCTATGATCCCTATTTTCAGGGGGAAACGGCTTTTGAACAAGTAGATTTAGAAACTATATTGTCAGATTCAGATGTTGTGACTCTACATGGGAGATTAACGGAGGAAACGAAGCATCTTATCGGGTATGAACAGTTAGCGATGATGAAAAGTACTGCTGTTCTTATCAATACAGCTAGATCAGGACTAGTATGTGAAGAAGATCTTATTCGAGCATTAAATGAGAAACAAATTGCTGGTGCAGCGATTGATACTTTTGACCATGAACCTTTAGGAGAGGCAAGTCCGTTTTTAGATCTTGATAATGTAACAATTACTGCACATTTAGCTGGGAGCACAATAGACGCTTTTAAAAATACGCCAAAAAAGTTAGCTAAATCGATTGTACAATGGAAAGAAAGTCAGAAAGCATAAGAAAGTTTATATTCGAAAGAGGAAGTCGGGCTTGTTATGTTTAAGGGCAGCCCGACTTTAACTTTTAATATAAAATAGTTGCTTTATTTCACCCGCAAAACTTGCCCAGGATAAATCGTATAATTAGCGTCTAATCCATTCCAGCTTCGAATTTGTGCAATTGTGCTTCCATACCTTTGTGATAAGGCGTAGACAGTATCTCCGCTGACAACTGTATGATAGATAGCTCCTCCTGATGGAACCAGGTTGAAGGCACGTACGAGTCCATTTACATGTCCTTGGGCAATGGCTTGAATAAATGACGCTTGTTTTAATTTGTTGGCATCAGCAACTGTATCAATAAAACCGTTCTCTGTTAAAATAGCAGGCATATTGCTTTCTCTTAAAACGTGAAAATTGGCTTGCTTTCTCCCACGATCGGCGAAGTTAACGACTTTCATTATTTCTTCATGGATGATATTTTGATAGGTTGTTGTTGGTGTGCCGGATCCAGGATAGATATAATCCTCATAGCCAGTACCGCCACCGGCATTAATATGAATGGATAAGAAGTAATTGGCCCCCCAAGCGTTGGCATCGTTTGTTCTTTGGGCAAGAGAAACGGTTTGGTCACCTGTTCGACTCATTCGTACCTCAGCATTACTATATCCTAATAATAAATCTCTTACCTTTGTAGCTATTTGTAGTGTAAGGTTCTTTTCCTGTAAACCATTACCTACTGCTCCAGGGTCAGTACCACCATGACCAGGATCGATATATATTTTTACCATATGAAAATACCTCCTTTTCTAATAGTTTTATGCAAAGGATGCATTTAGTGCTTGTACACTTAAACTACTTTTTAACCATTTGATTGATTCGCACAAGGAAGGTTGGTAGGAAGAGGTAGATTCTAAACAAGGCCATTAAAGAGGTATGGAGATATTTAGCTTATAAAAGCGGGAATGACTATGCTGTCAAAGAGAGAAGAGGAGACTTTCGTCTAATAGGAAGGTTAAGACATGGGAACGTGAAGAAGAGCAGTAGGAGTTACTGCTCTTCTTCACGTTCCACAATTTGATAACCTAATTTTTTTAGTCCATCTTCAATACTTCTGACAAATGTTACTTCTAAATCTTGGAATTGGTCTCTCATTCTTGTTGAGCTAGCAAGTGCTGTTGGAATACCAGAAAGCATTACCTTCACGCCCATAAGTTTAAGAGCCGAGACTAATCGATTAAGAGCATCGGAAAATTCATAATTAGAGATTTGCATTTCAGATAAGTCAATGAGAAAAGAAGAAATTTTATGGCTTAATGTATAATTTAATGTATCTTCAAGAATTTTTCTTTCCCTTTTATCGTTGACGTTGCCTTGTAGTGCCAAGATAGCAATCCCTTTTGATATCGGAATAATGGGTACGCTGAGTAAATCAATATCTTCATAAAGGTCATCGAGTTCAATAATATAGGAGAGGACATCGGCAATGGATTGGACCATTTCCACTTGTTCATTGGTAAAGGTTTTTTCATCTTTATCCATTAAACAGAGCGTGCCGAAGTTTGATCCATCTGGGCGATTTAACGGAACCCCAATAAAGGCTTTCACACCAAGCTCATCGGTGATTTTTCGCTTTTTTGTTTCTTCATCAGCCATTAAATTCATCACGGTTTTCGCAGGTTCATTATTTTCTAATACAAGTTTGCAATTCGATTCTTGATAATCAACAGCAATATCGTCTGGTATGATAAATTCCACTTTATTATAGGAATTAATAACAGTCATTTTATTGCCTACTTTTTTGGCTATATATGCAGAATTGACATCTAAGTTTTTAGTTAACAACTCAAATAATTTAGTAGACGTATCCACTAGAGATTGGTAAACTGTTTTATCCTTTACTTTACTGATCATCGAACATCTCTCCAAAATTGATTGATACTATAATTTTAGCATAAAAATAGAATCACTGATTACAGATGCAAGAACTTAATTCTTTTCGCACTTCATCAATTCTTCTTCAAAGAAAAATGTACCAGGATATTTATTAACGACATAAGAGTATCTTTTCATATTTTTTACATACTGGCTTTTTGATATAATCACTTGCTCTTTCGTCCTTTTTATATTTACCATTTCCCCGATACGAAACATTTCTACGCTCATAAT
The DNA here is from genome assembly GCF_038595015.1 of Cytobacillus sp. FSL W7-1323. Taxonomy (NCBI): domain Bacteria; kingdom Bacillati; phylum Bacillota; class Bacilli; order Caryophanales; family Bacillaceae; genus Cytobacillus; species Cytobacillus sp. FSL W7-1323. The sequence goes on along the minus strand of NZ_CP151998.1, from coordinate 4,113,981 downwards.
CTCAATCCCTTTCATTAGTGAAGATAATGTGTCCTTACCGTTAATGAAAAAAAGACTCCTAGATGGAGTCTTTTTTTCTATAGTAATTATGCTTTGTTAACGTTAGCTGCTTGAAGACCACGTTGACCTTGTTCGATGTCAAATGTTACTTTTTGACCTTCGTCTAAAGATTTGAAGCCTTCGCTTTGAATTGCGCTGAAATGTACGAATACATCTTCTCCGCCTTCTTGCTCGATAAATCCAAAACCTTTTTCTGCGTTAAACCATTTTACTGTACCTGTTTCCATGTTATCGTCTCCTGTTGTGGGGTTACCACAAATGTATTACTACCCTTGTTCAAACATACGATTTTAAGACAAAAAATTCCTTAGAAGAGATTTCCTCTCTCTCAATTTTACACCGAACAAAAATAATTATATTCATCATACCATTTTTCAATGATATTAGCAAATACAGGAAGGTGTTATTTAATGTAAAAAAAGAAACTCGCTCATTTTACAGAAGCGAGTTTCTTGTTTTTATAACGATTCATTTACTTGTACATGGTATCTGCCCCTAGGTACAACCATAGGTGAGAGGGAGACAGGGTCATTGATGACAGTGCAATCTAGACCAAAGACTTGTTTCACAAGATCAGTTGTGATGACTTGAGAAGGTTCACCTTCTGCGATGAGCTGCCCTTTTTCTAATGCGAAAATGTAATCTGCGTAACGTGCAGATAAGTTAATGTCATGCAAAACCATGACGATAGTTGTCCCGTATTTACGATTGAGATCGGTTAATAAATCTAAAATTTCTACTTGATAGGCAATGTCCAAAAACGTAGTCGGCTCGTCTAAAAATAAAATATCCGTTTGTTGTGTCAGTGCCATGGCGATCCATACTCGTTGTCTCTGACCACCAGATAGTTCGTCAATATTACGATCGGCAAGTTCTGCGATATTCATAATTTCCATTGCTTCAGCTACCGCTTCATAATCCTTCTTAGACCAACCACTGAACATTTTCTGGTGAGGATAACGCCCTCTACCAACGAGATCAGTTACTGTAATTCCCTCTGGAACAATAGGGGACTGTGGTAAAATACCGAGTACCCGAGCGAGTTGCTTCGGTGGAATTTGATCAATTGATTTCCCATCAAGAATAACCTGACCGGACTGTGGTTTGATTAGCCTCGCCATCGTTTTTAACAAAGTCGATTTTCCACAAGCATTTGCCCCGATAATGACATTTATTTTATTGCTTGGAATCTCCACATCCAACCCATGGAGAATCGTTTTCTGATCATAACCGGCTACGACTTCCTTCGTTTCAAATTGGTGTATTGTTTTCATTATAAACTACCCTTTCGATTCATACGGATAAGTAAGTAAATTAGATATGGTGCCCCGAGTAATCCAGTAATAATACCAACAGGATATCTAGTTGTAAAAGCAAACTGACCAATCAAGTCAGCTGCTAAAACAAGATTCACACCAACGAGACCTGCAGGAATGACATTAGAATACCCGACACCAACTAGTCTTTTGGCAATCGGTCCAGCTAAAAAGGCAACGAAAGCAATTGGTCCGGTCGTTGCGGTGGCAATGGCTAGCATGGCAACCGAAGTTAGTACAAGGAGTATTCTTGTTTGATTCGTATTGAGTCCGAGCGATGTCGCGGATTCTTCACCTAATTCAAGAATGCCGAGCTGTCTACCCAAAATGGCAACAATAGGCGCGCATAGGATGACAGTAATCATTAATGGAATCGTTGAATCTAGCTGAGCACCATTCAAGCTGCCGTTTAACCATCGTAAGGCAGTAGGTATATCTTCTTGCGCCCCTCGCATTAATAGAAAAGAAATGGCTGCACTCAACATAGCTTGAATACCAATACCGACTAGTATTAATCGTCCGATGGAAAAAGATTTTCCTTTAGATAAAATAAAAATAAGGAAAACCGTTAATAATCCGGCAATGACAGATGCAATAGATACGACCGTGTTACTTGTATGGAAAATAAGAATACAAATTAGAGCAGCCACACTTGAACCAGCAGTTATACCCAGAATATCGGGGTTAGCAAGCGGGTTCCTTAGCATCGTTTGAAATGTATTCCCTGCTATGCCGAAAGCAATACCAGCAAAAAAACCAGCTAACATTCTCGGGAAACGGATTGTATTGACGGCAAAGGAAGCACCGCCAGCAGCATTCCCTGTTAGTGCACTCCAAATCTCTTGTGGCGGATAATAGGAGTTACCAAACATGAGCATGGCACAGCATAATGCTAAGGCTGTAGCAAAGAGTATGCTATTAATCAGTAACCAGCGCTGTCTTCTTTTTATTCGTCCTTGTTTAATAACGGTTAATAATGGATGTCTCATAGTGAACGCACCTTCATTCTAATCGCTAAAAATATTAATAAAGGCGCTCCAATAAAGGCTGTAACAACTCCAGCTTCTAACTCCCCTGGGCTACCGATGATACGACCAGCGATATCTGCGATTGTTAAAATGACTGCACCTGATATTGCCGACATGGGAATGGTGAATCTAAGATCAGCACCTAGAATGAGTCGCATCAAATGCATCGCTAATAAACCGACAAAGCCAATTGGACCGGCTAGCGCAGTTGCGGCACCACATAAAATGACCCCTGCAAATGCAGCGATTAAACGAATCATACCGGTTCTGACACCTTGTCCGGTAGCCACTTCGTCACCGAGTGCTAATGCATTCAAAGCAGAAGCAGTCATGATCGCAAGCAAAATCCCTGCAACTAAAAAAGGTAAAAAAGTGAGGATTAAGTTCCAGTTAGCAGATCCTACACTACCTACTTGCCAAAATCTAAATTGATCCATGACATATGTACGAGATAGCATAATGGCACTAACGAGGGAAGAGAGAGCGGCACTTGTTGCTGCCCCAGCTAAGACGAGCTTAAGTGGGGTCGCACCTGAACTCCCCATTGAACCAATTCCATATACAAAAATCGCTGTTAGCATAGCTCCAACAATCGCAAACCAAATATATTCAGCTGCACTGCTAATTTGAAAAAAAGCTATCCCACAGACGACAAAAAGCGCTGCCCCTGTATTTACGCCAAGAATACTAGGGTCAGCAATTGGATTTCTTGTTACAGATTGCATGAGTGCACCGGAAACACCAAGAGCAGCACCGCATAATAAACTAAAAATCGTACGAGGGATGCGTTCTTGCACAACACTTGAACTAAATGATTCTATTTCTGGGTGAAATAGACCGGTAAGTAACTCATTCCATGATACAAACCTTGCGCCAAATGCCAAAGAGGCAACAACACATAAGCATAGTAGAATGATAGATGCGACGAGCACAATTATCAAATGCTTTGGTAGATGCCTTTTTGGGACTTGCTTTTCAATTAAATTATTCATCAACTTTCTCAACCGCATCTGCGATTAATTCTAAGTATTCATCGATTGTATATTCGATAGAAAGCGGGTTAGGGTTCCCGGAAGCTGCAAGTGGTGTGTTGTTACCAATAAAGACAACCGATCCTCTTTCTATAGCTTTAATTTTGCCAAGACGAGCGTCTGCTTTTACTGCGTCATATGTGCTTTCATCATTATAACCGATGATAATATCAGCATCATTAAGTACATCAGCATTTTCAGCACTTAAAGATAAAGAGAATGCATTTTCATCTTGGATTAGATTGGTAATACTCTCAGGTGTTTCTAATCCCATTTCCTTTAGGAATGCCACACGTGGATCAGCAGGTGTATAGAGGTGGAACTGAGACAAATCGTTTGCTGAGAAGTTAGCCCAAACTACTTTTTTCCCCTTTAATTCAGGATACTCTGCAACTTTTTCCGCAACTAAATCCTCTGTATCTTTAATGAGTTGTTCTCCTTCTTTCTCCATACCCATCCCTTTGGCATTAAGAAGCACTTGTTCACGCCATGTTGTTGTCCAAGGAGTAGTTGGATATGCGACAACTGGTGCAATTTGTGTTAATAAATCGTAATCTTCTTGTGTAATTCCAGAGTAACCAGCAAGGATAACATCAGGGTTGGAGTCTGCAATCGCTTCAAAATCAAGACCATCTGTATCTTGATAAATATTAGGATTTTTAATATCAAGTTCTTCAAGTTTCTTCGTAGTCCATGGAAGTAAGCCACTACCATCTTCTACACCATAGTTTGCTGCAGAAAAACCGACAGGCTCAACGCCAAGGGCTAGTACAACATCATGGTTCGCCCATTGAATTGTTGCTACTCTTTCAGGTTTTTCTTCTATCACTGTTTCACCAAAAGCATGTTCAATCGTAATTGGATATTCTGTTTCGGATGATTGATCTGTAGTTGTTTCCGCCTCTTTATCTTTTTCATCTTCAGAAGCGGTTGATTCATTATTTGAGCAACCAATTAAGGCAAACATGGCGGTAGATACAAGTAATAGTAGTAATAAGAACGACTTCTTTGCTTTCATTTTTTTCCCCTTCTCTTCTATTAAACTGTGACAATCGTATGTAGTAATTTAATAACGATAATCATTCTCATTCAGTGTATAATTACCTAGAGTAGAAGTCAATGATTTTCGGAAATTTATAATAACTTTATAAGTGAATGATTAAGGCAATCAAGCTATTTTTGAAAGGATCCTGTCATGTGGAAAATTTACAAAAGAAGAAATCATTGTTTAAAGGAAAATCCATGAATGGGGGATGGGGGGGAGCATAGAAACGAGAATCACCTGACATAATCAAGGAATGGTACACTTTCATGAGATAACTGCCAAGATGTATAGGCAAAAGGAAAATGCGCACAAAAGATGAAACCCGCCAAGATGTGTTGGCAAAAAGGAAAATGAGCACACAAGAGACGAGAAAACAGTCAATATGTGTTGGTAACCCCCATAAAACCCCACATCATATATTTCATTTTGTATTTACTGAAATAATCAAATATGTACATCGCTAGCTTGACACTGACAGTTGAATGTAATTAAAGAGCGCCGCAAAGGAGCAGTCACTGCCTTCTAGGAGAATAATTTTAATAGCCACCAGAATGCCATGTTCGCCTCCCCTGACCGTGTGAAAACAATCACTCTAGATAACTACCAATATCAACTTAAATGAATGTATAATAATACCAAATAAATAAAAGGAGCTTATTCTAATTTATGAAGTTCACTCAAGCAGTTTTACCTCTTCTAGTTATCGTAACGATATTGTACTTGATGGTTAATCTTCTACTGTTCATTTTGTTTTCGCTGGCTGATGTTAATATGAATCTTCATACGGTGCTATATGCCATTTTACCAAGTGTATTGTATTTTTTATGTGTGTGGTTTGCGATAAAACGCTTACGTCCAAATAGGAGGGAGAAGCCCAAGCAACTTTGGTTGTTTTCTTTAGCATTGGTAATGCCAATCGCATTGATTAGCCTACTAGTTTTTAATAGCGTTCATGCCAAATTTAATGAAATGGATTGGAGAAATAATCCACACAAACGAGTGGGAATGATAGACGATTTGTTAAATACGTATGATTTAAAAAATAGACATTATAACGAAGTAATTGAAAAACTAGGAACACCAACAGAAAACACGTATTTTAAGAGTGACAATAACATCGTTTATTATTTGGGTAATGAAAGGAGTATCATTAGTATTGATAGTGAATGGCTAATCATTACATTTAAAGAGAATCGAGTAGCTAATTATGAATTGAAAACAGATTAATAAGAAAAGCGCAAGGCGCCTGCCTATCGGCGACAAGCATAAGACGAGCCGGCGGAAAGGTTGTTCTTTAACCTTTTTGACGGATTGGCTTATGACCTCGAGCCGATGGCGCCTGGAGCTAGACATGAAAACTCATTGAAAAATTTTATACTTTCTTATCTAATAAAAAAGGGATGCAAGTAATGAATTGCACCCCTTTTTATCATCATGCTTTTACTAGCGTTTGATCAACTACTTTACCCTCAAAGGCGGCTTCATAAATTGTATATATATCCTCTTTACACAATTCCATTGGACTTCGCGCGAGTAAACGAGTTTGTTTTGTCGCATCTTCTGTTAACGAATCAAGTGCATCATGGCCAATGTTAAAGCCTTTTAAAGAAGACGGGATGCCAACATCTTCGACTAAGCGTTTTAATTCTTCTACACAACGGTGGGAAGCTTCTTCTTGTGAAAGATGGGTAGAGCTAAAGCCCATTGTATCGAGAATATCCTTCATCCTTTTTTCACATGCAGAACGAATATAGCCCATCACATATGGCAGAAGAACAGCGTTTGAATCACCATGGGCAATATGGAATTGCCCGCCTAATGGATAAGCAAGTGCATGAACCCCAGCTACACCTGCGTTAAAGAAAGCAATACCAGCTAAATAACTACCATAGCTCAAGTCAATGCGTGCTTGTTTATTGTCGCCATGATGAACAGCTGTGCGGATGGATTGACTGATTAGGCGAATGGCCTGTAGTGCTAAAGCGTCCGTGACTGGGCTAGCATTTTTAGACACATATGCTTCAATCGCATGTGTAAGGGCATCGATCCCAGTAGCAGCTGTTACCTTTGCAGGAAGAGACATTGTGAGTGCTGGGTCAACAATAGCTACATCTGCAAGTAAATAATCATGCGTGACGACATCTTTTGTTGTTTCCAATGAAAGGACGGAGATATTTGTTACTTCTGATCCTGTTCCAGATGTAGTTGGAATTAAGATACTCGGTAATCCTTTTTTTGTAATCGATTTTGTGCCGGTTAGATTTAAATAATCAGCTACATCACCTTCATGAACAGCGATAACGCCAGCTAATTTTGTTAAGTCAAGTGCACTTCCGCCACCGATGCCGATGACCATATCAAAAGCGTGTTCGCGCGTATAGGAGACCAGTTTTTCCCCAACGGCAAGTGGTGGTTCAGGAACAACATCAGTGTAAACATCAGTGATATATCCTGCCTCATTAAGTGGATGCGTCACTTTATCCGTTAAGCCAATTTCTTTTAAAAAAGGGTCAGTAATCACAAGGATTTTTTTGACGTTAAACTTTTCTACTTCTTCAACGAGGTGGGAAAGAGCATCCCAGCCTGTGTAGCTTATAGGTGTAAAGGTGATTTTCTCAGACATGATGGTCACTCCTCTAATTAATTTTGGTTCCAAACAATTAATTTAGTTTCAGTCATTTCGTGAATCGCGTATTTCAAACCTTCTTTGCCCGTACCGCTTTCTTTCACTCCGCCGTATGGCATTTGGTCTACACGATAGGTCGGAATATCATTAATCATCACGCCGCCCACTTCAAGTGCTTTAGAAGCATGGAAGGCAGTTTGAATATCATTAGTGAAAATACCAGCCTGCAAACCATAGTCAGAATCATTGATTGCAATAATACCATCTTCAATTGAAGAGATACGGTTAACAATAACAATAGGGGCAAACACTTCTTGGCAAGAAACCTTTGCAGTCGCATCGACATTCGTTAAGATGGTTGGTAAAAATACGCCATTTTCAATTTTTCCGCCTGTAATAATCTCTGCTCCTAAGGAGACTGCTTCATCAACCCAACTCAATGCTCGCTCCTGTTCAGCTGGATGAATCATCGCTGATAGGTCAGTTGTTGCATGCATTGGATCTCCGATTGTTAACGCCTGAGTAGCTTCGGCAAACTTTTCAACGAACGCAGGAAAAATCTCTTCTAGTACGTAAGTGCGTTGCAGAGAAATACAGACTTGCCCTTGGTTAGAAAAGGCACCTGTTACACATTTAGCTACGATTTCTTCTAAGTCTACGTTTCTATCAATAATCAGTCCTGCATTAGAGCCGAGTTCTAAAGCAACTTTCTTTAGTCCTGCTTTATTGCGAATACCAATACCAACGGCTGGGCTACCAGTGAAAGTAATCATTTTCACAAGCGGATTCTCGACAAGGGCATCTCCGACAATACGACCACTGCCAGTAACTACGTTAAATGCACCCTTAGGTAAAGAAGTTTGGTCAAGGAGTTCAGCAAGAAATAGAGCAGATAATGGTGTTTGCGATGCTGGTTTTAATACAATCGGGTTTCCAGAGGCAATCGCTGGTCCCACTTTATGTGCTACCAAATTTTGTGGAAAATTAAATGGTGTAATGGCACCAATTACGCCAATCGGTTCCTCGATTGTATAACCGAATCGATTAGCCCCGTTTTTGGCTGCGTCCATCGGGATCATTTCTCCTGTTAAGCGTTTTGCTTCCTCAGCCGCGAATTTATATGTCTCAATCGTACGGTCAATTTCACCTAGTGAGAATTTCAATGGTTTCGCTGATTCTAAAGAAATGATTTCAGCAGCTTTTTGTCGATTTTCCTTAAATAATAGAACAAGCTCTTCTAATATTTCTGCACGCTCGTAGGCAGTCAAACGAGCCATCGCTGTTCTTTTTTGATGCGCAATCTCAATGGTTTCTTCCACTTCCTCCTTTGAAGCTTGTGGAATTTGCGCAATCACTTTATTTGTATAGGGGGAGAGGAGTTCAGCATAGTTTGCTGAGTCTCTCCATTTACCATTGATATATAATTGTTTCTTCATATTAACTCACCTGCTTTTCTTGTTTTTTGAGATCTTCACTATCTTTATTAAACGTTTTGTCTACTTCTCCTTTAAAGAAATCTTTTCCGTATAATAATAGACAAAGAATAATACCTACAGCAAACGCCCAAGCAGCGCCTTTAATACATAGAACAGCTGCGACAATCCCAGCTACACCAAGATCTTTTTGACTCCGTGCTTCTAAAATACCAACTTTCACACTTACATATCCTTGAATGAGAAGAGTTAATGCCATCGCAACACCTAATATAGGCTCAACGAAACTTACGATTGGAAGTAACCATAAGCCGGTATTCGTTCCCCAGCGGAATGAACCCATACCACCGAAAATCGAGTCCATAGCTTTTCTTCCTTTTTTGAAACGCTCAACCATTACCACCTGCATTGCACTCCATACAGGTCCTGCCATCGTGACATCAGGTCCAATAATACTCATGGCACCATTACGAATACCGAAAATCCAGTGAGATCGGTTAGGGTTGTAATCAACCTTTTCATCAGGGCGGATAGATTGACCATCTTCCACTAATGCTTTTACTTGTAATACATCACCGAAAAGAACAATATAAGCAGCGAGAACAGTAGGGATGGCTGTAATAAACATCATGAATGGGGGTAAGCCTAACCCGAATACCGTGTACTCATTCCACAATGTAATAAAATCTGGTGATGAGAATCCCCATTCAATTGTTGGCCACTTTGCTTCCCCAAATAATGGGGCAATAAATACAGCTACCAGTATCACAGGGAAAATACCTAGTTTAGCAATGGTTTTCCAAAAGGCATTGCGGTTTTGGAATTGAATAAAATGTTTTGAAAATAAAAGATAAAACCCAATTCCAATAGCAATCGAGATGGTCCAAGGGAACAATTCAAAACGGCCACCAACTTGGAAAACAGAGATGACAGCTGCTAAACCAGCTCCTAGGATAACACCAGCTTTTAATGCGGGCGGAATAAAGCGAACAACCTTTGATGCCAACCCAGTAGCCCCGAGTAATAATGATAGAATACCGAGTGTTAATTGGAAGGCGATCAGTGAGTGAACACGTTCAGGTCCTTCAGGGAATTGCTGACAGTACAGCATGATTAAAGGAATGGCTGGTGTAATCCAACCAGGTACAGCCGGATCACCTAGTAAATGATGTAATAAGTAAAAAAGTCCATTTAAAACAACAATAGCGAGTGCTACTTCAAAAGGCATACCGAGTAATTCCATTAAAAGCGGGATGGCTGATAAATCAACAGCACACATTAATAGTCCTTGCACATAATCGGGCCATTCAAAACGGTAATGGATAAAAGGTAAGCGAACCTTAAAAGGTCCTGCTGGGATATACGGTGATTCTTCGCCGTATTTTCTGTTTTTCCATTTCATGACGGTTTTTCTCCTCCTTAATTGTAAACCCTTACAAGTTAGAATATTAAATTATGAATACGTAACCATTTTTCTGTAAAGCGATTCCACATGAGTCGTTCAAGCTCATATGGAAGAGGGTAAGGGATTATGCTTTAAAATGGTTACGTATTCATTTTTGCATAAATAAAAACTATTGATATGCCTTTGTTGTTTTCCTATTAAATACTTTAACAGATTCAGTGATTTTTACGCAACTGTTTTTTTTATTTTCAATCATTTCAATCAGTTCATTGATGGCTAGAAAACCTAAATTTTGCTCAGAGATACTTCCGACGGTTGTTAACTCGATACTACCGTGTTTACTTAAGTCAACATTATCGATACCGACTACGCTAATATCGCCTGGGACACGAAAACCGGCCTTTGTTGCTTCATCAATTGTTTGTAGAGCGATTGCATCTGTTGCAGCACAAATAGCTGTCGGTGGAGTCGGTAATTGCATCAGTTTTTCAAATGCTTCTTTTACCGCTTGTTTTGATGTATTCGTTTGAATCACATATTGCGATGCAAGGTATTGAGTGTTCATCCCTTCAACGAAGCCATCGTATCTATTTTTAAATGTACTAACGGTAGAGGGACCTCCAATCCAAGCAATTTGTTTATGACCTAACTCTAGCATATGACGAGCTGAAAGTATGCCAGCCTGAAAATTATCGATTTCAACAAAATGTTTATTATTAATATGTTTTCGATTATATGTAATAAATGGTATATCCATTTTCTCAAACTTCTCGAAAATAGGATCATCAAGTAAGATACAGGACATCACGACTCCATCTACCTTATTTTCAACTACTGAAGTATATGCCTCATTTAATTTCTCATCATTCACAAATTGAACATGCACACGATAACCTTTGCTATTAGCGTAATTAACAATTGCAGCTGTTGTATCGACAAAAAAAGGATTATGAAGGGGTCCAGAAAGTAACGCAATCGTGTTTGTTTTATTTTGTACAAGAGAACGGGCATGGGCATTAGGAATGTAATGAAGTTCTTCAATCGCAGCCATCACTTTATCTACTGTTGGTTTTTTGACTAGGTTTGGAGTATTAAGTACACGTGATACGGTCGTTTGAGAAACGCCAGCATGTTTGGCAACATCCTTAGAAGAGACCATCTAGTTTCCTCCTTTCAAGAAAAACTGTGCTTCCTTATTTTATCAGATTCCCATGGGAGAGAGAAGTCAAAATGACCTAGATTAAGTACCAGTGAAAAGGGTAAGCAGAGAGTATGAAAGGAAGCGAATAAAATGAAAAAAACGATGATTTTAGTGTTTACGAGTATTTTATTGTTTTCTGGCTCTGCTGTGTCGGCTAAAACAATCCATTCATTTAGCGACCAGACAACAATTTATGATTATATTGTCTCTGAAAGCTACAGTAAGAACGGTGCAAAGGTAGCCGTTATTGGCAGTAGTGTTGCTCGTGGGAAAGGGGCATCTCATCCGATGTTTTCTTGGTTTCGTTTATTAGAAAAGGAAGTGCGAGAACGCCATTTGCCACATAAAAAAAAGCTGTCATTTCATAACTTTGCTAAAAGCGGTTACACCTTAAATATGCTACTTAAGGATGGAACGGTTGAAAAGTTGGTAAAATCAGAGCCTGATTTGGTAATGATTGAAACAGGTGTCGTTAATAGTTATCAATATCATCAAAGCATAAAAGAAACAGAGCAAGCGATTGAAAAAACCGTTGATAAAATTAAAAAGGCCTCTCCTGATACGAAAATTCAATTTCTTTCTCCCAATCCGACAACTGTTCTTTATAACGGAAAAATTGATAATAAGCGCAATCATTCTTATCAAGACTATTTAAAAGCAACAGAACAGTATATTAAAGAAAACGAGTGGTCATATATAGATATTTATCGACCGATGGCAAAAAGAATGGCGGACGGTTCATTTGAGTTAAAAGACACATTGGCAGATGGGGTGCATCCGAATAATATTGGTTACTATATTTGGTTTCAAGTAATGAATGAGTACTTTAATAAGCCAATCCCGTGGTAAAATGAAAGAAAACCTCGGAGCTGATGAATGTTGAAACAACAATTAACTTTAATGGAAGCATATATGATTGAGCTGTTACGTAATAAAGGTGTAACGGACGAAGAAATTATAAGAAAATCTTTGTCAAACGAAGCGACAGAGTGGAGAAAGTACAACGAGCAGTTCGAATTTGAACAATTAGCTCATCTGGCTCAAAAAGATGAGGCAAACTTTGTTTCAATGATTAACAATGGTTACCGCATCAAATTCCTTACCTTCCCTGGCTTGCAACGCATGTTAAGTATGAAGTTCGGATTAGAGAAAGACCAAGATTACACGCTCGTAGAAAACGGAGTAACTAATATAAAGGTAAGTGAGGAGCAATTAAACGAGATAGAAAAAGTTTTATCACTCAACTGGAAAATAAAGAGAGAAAAAACTTCGGTTTCTATTCAAAATGGCTAAAGAAAGATAGCATTCGTTTCTTCATTAGGCGAATGCTTTTATCATTTCTCTTTACTAGAAGACCATAAATAATAGAATATAGAAAAGAATAAAGAAGCTCCTATTGCGTATGGTATGGGAGAACGAAAAAGAATTAATAGACAAAAGGGCATGGTAATAAAAATGGTTTTTTTCCAAAACAAGCAATGATCTTCCTTTCCAAAAAAGGTTGAATATGTGAAAAAGAAAACTTAGGAGGAAATAATCACTTGATGAATTATAAATTTTCACCTGAATTAAGTCAGGCGATTGTTGATGGTATATTAAAAGGATATAGGCATTACATTCATGAGCGTGAACAGAAGAAACGTGAAATGCTTATTAGTACAGGTTATGCATGGGTAAAAGGCAATCATATTGAAGATGCCGTAGCACAAGAATGTCGCAAGCTTGGGATTCAATTTGAATTTTCTAAAGCCGGTTATGCATGGGGTTATCTTAAATTCGAAAATAAGGCAACAAACTCTTTATTTATCATTAAAAGTGGAGGACCTTCACCACAATCATCACCGAGTCGAAAAGAGGAGCACTATTTAGTTGAACTCTCCAAGATTAATCGTCATATTGATTGGCAGCAATTAGAACAAATGAATGAAGTAGGAGAACAGTTAATGTTAGAAGACGTCACTTCTCAGAATTTTGAACAATTAAGCTTCGGTGAATTCGATTCTCTTAAACAAACGTTTGATCAATTTTATATTGTCTCCTATGAAATGGATGAAACAAAACTATTATCAAAAATTCAACTGCTTATGCCAACTCCAGGCATGAAGAAAATTCATTTAGTTGAAGACTGGTTACCTCTGGCATTTCATTCATCTTATCATATTACAGAGATTGAAGTAGAAGGAATTAGAGGAGAATAACAGGAGGGCTATCTATAGTAGATAGCCCTTCTTAATTATTGTTTTTGTTCTTTTATCCAATGAGTAATGGTATCGATGATCGTTTCTTGTTGTTTCTTAATAGAAATGTCGGCTGGGTTGTCACCAGATTGTTCTCCGTATACACCAAAATAGGCGTGGTTTCCTCCTTCGATTTCTACGAAGTCTGCTTCATCTGGAAGAAAAACCTTCTTCTCTTCAACTTTAGCGGGCGTACTTAGGCCATCATTTGAGCCACTTATGGATAAGACAGGTAATTGCGAATTTGTCAGTGTATCATTATCAGAGGCATAGGCACCCAGTAGTATTAAACCATGTACTTGATCTATGTTTTTATCGGCGTACATGGCTGCTGCTGCACCACCCATTGAATGGCCTCCCACAAACCAATCTACATCTTTATACGTACTAATGATTTCGTTAGCTTTAGAAACATCAAGTATGGCGATGTTTAGTGTGACATGTGGTATAGCGATAAATAGATTTTCTTTAGCTAATTCTTGACCGATATAAGCATAAGCTTCGGGTTCTACTTTTGCACCCGGATAAAGAATCAGACCTATTTGACTATTAGGGTCACCGAATAAAAGCCAATCATCTTCAACGCTTATTTGTTTGTCTACGGGGATCGTTGGCTCATCCACTGAATGATAAGTGAGCTGAGTCCAGATGAAAAATCCACCGATTGCTGTAACTACTAGAGCTGATAGGATAAGGAATACTTTTGATTTGATTATCTTCTTCATAATTTGCCTCTTAAGTTGTATTTACTTTTTGAAAAATTTGTAGAGCGTATAGATAAAAATAACGATTAATAAAAGGATGAGGATCATCACAAAGCTTTTCACAGCATCATTAGGTGTTTTAGCATATATACCAATGTATGCCCAGATGAAAACAAGTGTATAAATAAAGTCTTTAAATCGAATAGAGAAAACAATCGCTAATATTGTAGCAACTGCTAACATAATAAAGGTCCAAGTCACTTCATTCAATCCGAGAAAAACAGTCTGTTCCATCCCTACAAACCAAACAAATACATTTAAAATACTTGCTACAGAAACCCAACCAATATAAATGGAAAATGGCAGTTTTTCAAAGAAAGTATGAGTTGTATCGTTTATTCTACCGTAGATTAGAATTAAGGTGACAAGTAAAGCAAAAATGATGATTACTGATGTTAGTAGTGCTTGAGCAGTAAAAGCTAGAATCCAACAGCCATTTAATAAAAAGTTAAGAGCTGGTAGGTAGCTAGTTTTTACATAAACAGCATCACCTCTCACAAAAAAAGCTCTGATAATCCAAATAAATAAAAGTAAATAAATGAACCCCCAAATGGAAAATGCAAAACCAGCAGGTTGTATTAAAGGTTGGTTAGCATCAGCAACATTGCCAACATTTGTAGCTGACCAATAATTTAAGAAAATCATTATAGCGAAAGTAATAAGGTAGACGATACCTAGTTTCTTTGACTGATTCATGAATGAGCCTCCCCTTGATAAATAAAATGATGGTATTAATTGTAATACCCTAAAGTGAACGGTAATAATCATAGTTATCTACCATGGGGAAGGCGAAGTGACATATTTCTTAATTTGATAGTAGTTGTTTTATTTTTTCCTCAAAATCACTTGGTTTATCTGTAGGACCGAAGCGCTCTACCACATTTCCATTTTGATTAATGAGAAACTTAGTAAAGTTCCATTTAATGCTTTTGCTTAGAAAACCTTTTGCTTCTGTCGTTAAATAATTGAATAAAGGGTGTGCTTCTTTTCCATTCACTTTAATGATTTCATGCATAGGGAATGAAACACCATAGGTCATCCGACAAGCTTCACTCGCTTCCTCAGCAGAGTCGAGCTCTTGTTTAAATTGATCCGAAGGAAATCCTAATATAACCAGTCCCGCATCTTTATATTTTTGATATAGGTTCTCAAGTTCTGCAAATTGTGGGGCCAAGCCACATTTTGTTGCGGTATTGACAATTAGTAATACCTTGCCTTCATATTGCTCCAATTGATAATTGGTACCGTTTTCGAGTTTTACGTTTATATCATATAAATTCATTTTTTCTCCTCCCCTTCATTTAATTGAGATAACAGTGTATTCAATTCTTGTAATTTTAATTTGAATTGATCATCAAATATAGCAAATGAATCCCATTTTGTAGCTTTAGTTGAAATCATTTCTGATATCGTACTTTCGGAGTTTCTACCTTTTGTGGTCAATGAAATGACTACAGATCTTTTGTCCATAGGTGAGGGTGTTTTCATTACATAATCTTTTTCTACTAGTTTAGAAATAATGGGGTTTAAAGTACCAATCCCTAACGATAACTTTTCACTTAATTGTTTAATAATCATATGATCATTTTCCCACAGAGCCAGTAAGACAATATATTGAGGGTAAGTGAGGTCAAACGGTTCCAGTGCTTTCCGGTATAACTTAGTATATTGATTTGTTGCTTTATAAATAGCGAAACATAATTGATTTTCTAATGTCTGTGCTTTTACTTTGACCACCTCCTCATTTACATCGTACACGATACATTATATATCGGGTACGATGTAAATGCAAAAATAAGATAACAATTAAATCATATGTAACAGTTGCTTTCAGTTTCTGTAAATTCCTCCTTTACAATACCTCAGTGATGTTATAATACGAGCAATAATTGTAAGGAGGTCCATTTTCATGATACTTCAAGAAGAAATTAAAGGACTAACGACGAAAGTATTTGGAAAAAACAATCAACTAATATACGATGAAGAATCGTTTGTTTTTAAAAATGCTGAATTAAAAATCACTGGTTCAAATAATAAAATCCATATTGGAAAAGGGACAAAACTATCCAATATATTAATTCACATACGAGGTTCAAATAATGAAATTATGATAGGGGAAGATACCGACTTGATTGGTCATATTTTATTAAAAGGCAAAAAACAATCGATTAAAGTTGGTGACCGAACGACCTTTAAGAATGTCTATCTACTATCACAAGAAGGAAAGAATATTACCATTGGAGCGGACTGTATGTTTTCTTATGATATAGCCGTGAGAACAACAGATGCTCATTCCGTTCTTGACCTTGAAACAAATGAAAGATTGAACGGTGCAAAGGATGTGGTCATTGGTAATCATGTTTGGGTTGCTGCTAGTTGCTTGATTTCCAAAGGCGCGGTGATTCCGGACGATACGATCATCGGAGCAAGATCAGTTGTTACTAAACCTTTCTCCGAAGAACATACAACCATTGCGGGCTCTCCAGCTAAGATAATCAAAACAGGAACAACTTGGAGTCGAGAGCGGTTATAGTAGGATGAGATAAAATGCTAGATTTCACTAGTTTAAAAAGAACATGATGATATCTTAAATGTAATAAGGCTTTAAAATTTAATTGACTTATCATTCCATTTATTTGGCTTGACTAAAGCGTTTAGGGGAAGAAGCGATGATTTATCTTCCTGATTTTGGTTAGAGCTAACAATTATCCTTATAATATATGTATAAATATTGGGGAATTTAATTAATGGAATATCCATTATAAAAACGCCACAAACTCTTTTTGGGTTTGTAGCGTTTCTATGTTTATGGTAACTTCAAGAAATGGTTTCAGCGTTAGAGCGTTTATTTCCTTTGTAGATGAAATAAACAGCAATAATCATAAATATTAGTGCAACAAGTCGTTTCCAGTCTAAAGGTATGATTAAACTATCAAACCAACCAAAGTGATCAATAATCATACTACTTGCCAGTTGTCCGCTGATAATGGCAACATTGGCTGCTATAACCCCGATTTTTGGAACAGCTATGACAGAGAGAAGTAAGAACGCCGTACCTAAAAGTGCAGCGCTTAACTGCCATACAGGTGCTGAAAGGATTCCAAGTACATTGCCTTGACCGAAAAATATAATAATAATTGTCAGAAAGACTAAACCAGTTAACATGGTTAAAAAAGTTGTTTCGATAGTTCCAGCTTTCCGGCTGAAGGTTGCGTGGACGGATGACTGTGCACTTAATGCGATACCACCTAATAAGGTAAATAGAATCATTAAACTATCCATAAGGAGACCTCCTAGTTAATTAATATAAGGGCAATAATCATAGAAATTACTGCAAATACTTTTTCTTTATTGATTTTAGTTTGTTTAATACCAAGCCAACCAAAGTGTTCAATGATCATACTCATAATCAGTTGACCAATAATTACTGTAACCATCGTTATCCCAACACCAACAAAAGGAACACTTATAACGATAGCTGTTAAATATATGACTCCTAAAATTCCTCCAGAAAGTGACCATTTTGGTGCTTCCATCGTATAGGAAAGTTTCCCCTTACCAAAAAATAACCATATTATTCCCATGATAAGAGTGCCCATAAAGAAGTTATAAAAACTGGTCTCTAGCTTTCCTATTGCTTCTCCAAGTTGACCGTATATTGCGCTTTCGAAGCTAAGTGCTGTTCCTGCCAATACGGCTAAAATATATGCTAAGTAACGCACGAAAAACATCCCCCTAAATTTTAATTTTTATGTCCAAAATGAATGAGTTTCCCATGGAACATAGAACTCTAAAGTTAATTAATTATCTTGATAGGAACTTTGATGATTGAAGAGCATGATGAATCACCTCGCATTTTATTTGTTTGCGCATGCAAATAATAATTCAATCTTTGTTTCCTGTCAACTTAATTGGCTTAATGAGCATAGAACTTTGATTGTAGTGTGTTTAACGATATAATATGCTTATTAGATGCGTAATATAGTTTTTCGAGGTAGGGGATTGCATTGGAAACGCCTGAACGATTAGTCGACTTTTGGGTAAACTACTCAAAATTTTATAACCGTTTATATAACGCGATAGATAACGTTATACAACAGCAATACCATTTAAACCTTAATGAATTTTATCTCTTGTATCATTTATCACAAGCAGATAAATTTAAATTAAGGTTAACGGATTTACAACCCAAAATCGGACTTAGTCATAGCGCTTTGTCTCGATTAGTTACACGCATGG
This sequence comes from Cytobacillus sp. FSL W7-1323, assembly GCF_038595015.1. Classification (NCBI taxonomy): domain Bacteria; kingdom Bacillati; phylum Bacillota; class Bacilli; order Caryophanales; family Bacillaceae; genus Cytobacillus; species Cytobacillus sp. FSL W7-1323. The sequence continues at coordinate 4,095,596 of NZ_CP151998.1, read as the reverse complement.
AGAATTACCAAAACAAACAACTTGTATGGAGATCAATTTGTGAAGACGATAAAAGAGCTAGTTATATTACTCTTACCAAAGAAGGAAGTCAGTTGTTTGAATCGATTTCTAATGTATTAAACCAAACTTTAGATGCATCGCTGACGAAACCAGACCTTGACCATATTATAAGAATGGTAAAAGGATAAATATCGAGGGACCAAAAAAAGCCGTTATGTGAGCTTTTTTGGTCCCTTTTTTTGCAATCTAATGAGATTTCCTTACTTTACCGATATGCTGGATATCAGTTTGATGACGAAAACGGATCACTATTATTTAATAGCAAGATTATCATCCAACTCATGGTGTTTTTCTCCCTTGATCCAGATGCGCTGGTGATGATGATGATATTCTTACGCCAAATGGATACATATACGCAAATAACAATCTGCTAAATTAGTTGACCCAGATGGTCACAGAGCAAAGCTCGTTAGCGGAGCTGGTAAATTGGTTTGGAAGAACGGAAAGAAAGTGAGGAATCAGGAATAAAGGTAGGTAAAAAAGCTTGGAAAAATCGAAAGTGGGCTATAAAAGAACCTGACAAACGAAGTGGAAGAATTTTTGCTATCGATAAACAGAAAGTAGACGACAAATAAACATACTGACTCCAGGTTATTCGCACTTGATTATCATAAATTATGGAAAAAAAGACAAAGACAAAAATTGTTCACTTTCAAACACTTATCTCTTTTTGAAAATGCTACCTATTCACATACATTGGCAATTGCTATACTTAATAAAGAACATTATAATCAATCGACTACTCCCAATGCTCTTCTAATTCAATTTTCGAAATGCAGGTGAAGCTTGTGTTAATTAAAGATTCTTGGTTTACTGTGCAATTAATTGATAGTAAAACGTATGCGATTAGTGAATATGGCCACTGGGAAAAAGTACATTCGTTTTTGCTCATTGGTGAAGAAAAAGCGGTACTCATTGATACAGGTCTTGGAATAGATAACATTAAACGTATAACCGATCAATTAACTTCCTTACCTATTGAGGTCATAACAACGCATGTTCATGTCGATCATATTGGTGGACATGGATTGTACGATACGATTTACGTTCATGAGCTAGATAAAGACTGGTTAGTTAATGGTATTAGTGGTCTTACGCTCCAACAAATCCGCACTGATATACAAAGAGATATTACAATCCCCAAACCGAAAACATTTAATCCTGAAACATATCAGCCTTTTACAGGAGAGCCGACCGCTTTACTAGCTGCAATTAGGGAATCGAAAACTTAAAATCTATCATACGCCAGGACACTCACCGGGGCATATTACTATTTATGATGAAACACATAACTACCTATTTACAGGCGATTTATTGTATGATACCGAGCCTATATTCGCTTTTTATCCTTCTACGAGTCCATCTGATCTCGTGCGATCAATTGAAAAAATAGCGATGATTCCCAATGTAGCAAAAGTGTTCGGATCACATCATACATTAGGATTAGCACCGACTGTTTTGCAGGAAGCTTATGATGCAGTTCAGTATTTAAAGAGTCATCAATTGGATCAATTTGGGACAGGTATACATTCCTTTCAACAGATAAGCTTTCGATTTTAGTTTTTGTACAGAAAGAAGGGTGAATGGTGAAAATATACATGACAAGACATGGTCAGACAGAATGGAATAGAGAAAGAAGGCTACAGGGAAGATTAGATTCTGACCTAACAACAATTGGGAGTGAGAACGCCAAATTATTAGGAGAACATTTAAGCAAAGTCCCGTTTGATGTGATTTATGCCAGTCCAAGTGGAAGAACGATGATGACGGCGAGCCTGATTAAAGGCAATCGCCCAATTAAGGTTTTTACTGATGAGGATTTACAAGAGATTTATATGGGAAGTTGGGAAGGGCAGCAACAATCAGATGTCCAAAAACAATACGCAGATGAATTCCATGCCTTTTGGTGTGCGCCTCATCTCTATCATCCAACAGAACGAGAAAGTTTTCAGCAAGTACAGGATCGAGCAGTAAAAGTGCTAAAAAGAGTGATGACAAACCATAAGAATGGAAATGTTTTGCTTGTTACACATACGGTCGTAATCAAAACGCTTCTTGCCTACATGAAACAAATACCTATGGAAAACCTTTGGGATGCCCCGTACATTCATGATACTTGTCTTTCAGTAATTGAAATTGTAAATGGTCAGAAAAACATCCTATTGGAAGCAGATATGTCTCATCTTCAACCGGACCAATATGAATTCACTTAGGGAGGTTATGTTGTGCAGAGAGAAATGACGGAAGCGGGTCATCTTTTAAATGATAAAGGGGAACTTGTTCAATCAGGGTATGCAAAACAGCTCCTGCTTACATATGATCGAAAGGCCATCAAGGCTCAAGCGTGGAGAATAAAGGAATGGGATTATTATTTAGTTTGTAATGATGATTTTGGTGTGGCTCTGACCATTGCCGACAATTCCTACATGGCTTTATTGAGTGTGTCTTTTCTTGATTTTAAGCGTGCTTCTTATCGAACGACAAGCATTATGAAGCCTCTTACATTTGGGAAGTTGAACTTACCGTCGACTTCAAAGGAAGGCGATATTGTTTACGAAGATAAGCGAATTAAGCTGTCCTTTTCGCATATAAAGAATGGTAGGAAATTATGTTGTCATATGAAAAATTTCGATGGTAAAACTGACTTTGCCTGTGACATTGATTTAATTAATGAGGCTAAAGATTCTATTGTAATGGCTATTCCATTTAAGGAAGATCGACAAGCGTTTTACTATAATCAAAAGATCAATGGGATGCGTGCAAAGGGCAGTGTCAACTATGGGCAAACAGAATATCAATTTCAGAAAAAGAACAGTTTTGCTACATTAGACTGGGGCAGGGGTGTATGGACATATAAAAATACGTGGTATTGGGGATCAGCATCTGGTGTTGTCGAGGGGAAAACATTCGGCTTTAATATCGGCTATGGCTTTGGCGATACTTCTCTTGCCAGTGAAAATATGCTCTTCTATGATGGAGTGGCCCATAAACTGGAAGAGGTTACTTTCCATATCCCACAGAATAATGGAATCTTTGACTATCTCTCACCTTGGCGATTCACTTCAAGCGATGGAAGGTTCGAAATGGACTTCATCCCCATTTTAGATCGTAAAGATTACACCTCGGTCATAGTTATTTCTAGTGATCAGCATCAAGTATTTGGTCATTTCACTGGTAAAGCGGTATTAGATGATGGAACAACCATTGTACTGAAAGACTTTCTTGGTTTTGCTGAGAGGGTGGAGAATAAATGGTGAGCAAAAGGTGGTTATTATGGGTTGGTTAAATATAGGGAGTCTGGTTTTAGGCATAGTTGCTTGGATCTTACCGTTGCTTAATCTTGGTCGAGAACAAGAAAATGCCAAACGGTGGATGACGTATTCATTTTTAAGTTTCATCTGTTGTAGTACGGCTATTTTATTTCAATTAATGGTGCAAAAATTTCTTATAGAAATAGAAGATTTTAGTGCCTTGATGGATATAACAAGTTCGGTTGTCCTTGCTTCAAGTGTGCTTTTAATCGTGACAATTCTATTGAATGTATTGGCATGGGTAAAATATACGAAAACGATATAGAAGGGGAATGAGGTAGGGTCGATGATAAACGGAGAATTTATCAAAGTGTGGAGTCATTACTTATCGCGTTTATTAAGTGATCGTTTTTATGAACTTATCCTTCCCCTCATTGTTCTCGGTATGTCTGGGTCTCCTATTGTAACGACGGCTGTATTAATGGTGCAAAAGGCGGCATCGATTCTCTTTGCCATTCCAGTAGGAACGTTTATTGAAAGAATCAATGTGGTGACTGTAGCTTGGGTTGCCAATTTCGTATACGGCTGTTTGTTATTTTTTCTTTCTTATATTTTCGCTAGAGATATAGGGGATCTATGGTTGATTACTATCATTATATTTTTACTCGGTTTTGTTGGTCTTGTTATTCAAATTGCCCAACAAGCAATGATTCCCCGCATTGTTTCGAGGGAAAGGCTTTTAAGTGCGAATAATTTACTTGAGGCAGCGGATGCCATTGTTACATTCATTGGCCCAGCCTTAGGTGGCTATCTCTTTGCAACATATGGTGGCTCGACTACGCTCATCATTTGTGGCACGCTCTATCTCGCAGCCATGCTTCTGCTAATTTTCACAAAATACAATCATCAACCAACGGTGAAAAAACAACAAACTTTAGTAAAAAGTGTAAGGGCTTTTATCGAAGAATCGAAAGCAGGAATGGGCCACCTTTTTATTAATGCTTCACAAAAGTTAATCACTCTAACGGCGATTGTGCTCTCCTTTAGTACCACTTTTATCATTCTCAGTGTCATCATTCATGCAGATTTAACACTAGCTTTTTCAGAAACACAAATTGGACTGTTACTGTCATGCGCCGGTATTGGTAATCTGCTAGGTGTTTTTCTCATGCTGCGGTTTAATCAAATGAATTGGCTACCTTTCCTAGGTCTCCTCATGGCTATCTCAGGGGTTGGGATTATACTTTTGACCACTAGTCATTTTTATTTGATGTGTTTGGGGATGGTTCTATTCGATGGTGCGCTTTCAATGGGATTTGTTGTCCAAATCTCTGTCCAACAAGGAATTACACCCGATCATTTAATCGCTCGCGTCAGAAGCGCAGTATATGTTCTGACAAGTCTTACCGGAATGCTCGCTACTTTCTTAGCAGGTGTGATAACTGAATGGAACACTTATTTGCCCTTCTTAATCGGGACCACAATATTAAGCTTATTATCTCTGTTTCTATTCAAATATAGACACAATGGTGTGAGGCTAAGTGAAATGAGACCACTGGATTGAAGGAAAATAGGGATAGTGAAGGTAATTAGGTAAAAAAAAGATAAAAAGAAGCCTTGGGAAATGTAAAAGGTTCAATACGAACACAACTAGGATGAAAAGCAGGTAGATGAGTTGTCAAATGGGAGATACGAACACAACTAGGATGAAAAGCAGTGAGATGAGTTGTCAAATTGGAGATACGAACACAACTAGGATGGAAAGCAGGTAGATGAGTTGCCAAATTAGGAATATGAACACAACTAGGATGAAAAGCAGATAGATGAGTTGTCAAATTGGGAATACGAACACAACTTGTATGAAAAGCAAGTAGGTGTGTTGCCAAAATGGGAATACGAACATAACTGGGATGAAAAGCAAGTAGGTGTGTTGCCAAAAACGAAATCCGAACACATCCCAAATAAAAAGCAAAAAGATGTGGGGACGGACCTAAAATAGTCATTAGTAAAAGCAAGCGGTAAGATAGATTGCTAAATTCGTGATGACAAACATTACAAGTGACAAAGATGCGCTGAGTCGAAGTCCTCAATTTCCCTACTAATCCCCACAGTTTTAAAATACTCAACTCCTTACAAAGCTCTCCCCTAACGCCACAAAAAAAGACACGGAGAAATTTCATTTTGGAATTCCCGCGTGTCTGATTTTAGCTTGCCCTTATTTATACTGAGCAATCGCTGATTCAGCAAGTTTTTGAATGGTGATATTGTCCATTGGCGGATTATGAAGACCAGCACGGACGTCTCGGTAATATCTTTGAAGTGGATTATTACGTTGTAAGCTTTTTGCTCCTGCGACACGCATCGCTTTATCGACAACGTTAAGTGCTGCATGTGTTACTTGGTATTTAGCAACAGCTAGTTCGTTTTCAATATATTTTCTTCTATTTATATCATCGTATACTTCGGCCACGTGATAGAGTAGATGTCTTGCAGCAAGCAAAGCGGCATCGATTTCACCGAGAAGTGTTTGTACATTCGGTAATTCACTAATAGACCCTTTTATACTATTTGGTTTATGCTCTAAGGCAAATTGTACGGCGTAATCTCTAGCTGCTTGAGCAATTCCGAGATAGCAGGCGGGGATATGTAGTACCCATCCGTTTAAAGATTTTCCCCTGTCAGCAATTGTTTCAACGAGTGCCTCTTCAGGAATGACTACTTGATCTAATACGAGATCATGACTTCCTGTTCCTCTCATAGCCACGACGTCCCATGTTTCGTCAATAGATAATCCTGGCGTATCTTTATGAATTAAGAAAAAGCCAATCGTTTGTTTCTCCTCTATCCAGGCAGAAGTGAGAAAATAGGTTAAAGCAGGCGACATTGTTGTAAAATTTTTACGACCATTAATAACCCACGAACCATTTTTGCGCACAGCGGTAGTTCCGGGTCTGCCACCTCTTGTCGGGCTACCTGTTTGTGCTTCGCTTACAGACCGATTCACAAGTGCGCCTTTTTGTACATCATTTGCAAAAGAGGCAAGTTGTTTCTCTGTCCATAATTGCTTTTCATAGATTTCACCTAATCCACCAACATGCCATCCGATACTTAAGGCAGTGGCACTATCGTAGGAAGCAAGGGTTTCTTGGAAAAGAACCATGTCATACACACCAAGCCCCTCACCGCCATATCTTTTAGGTAATGTCACTTTTGTATAACCTAATTCCACTAATTCACGAATATTCTCATGAGGGAATTTCGCCTCTTCATCTATTTCTTGTGAACGACTAAGAAACGTCGCTTTTTTTGTTTGTAATGCATGTAACCATTTTCTCTGCTCTTCCGTCTTCACGAATAATTGTGAAACCAATGTCTCTTCCTCCTCTAATGAACTATCTAATCCCTACTTCCTTTGTTGGTTTAAATGTTAAACAAGTGGTTCATGTTCGTCAAGGAGAGGATATTGGTTTGTTGAAATATTTAAAAAATAATAAAATTCCGACTTTACATATAGAAATTGTTTTGTTAATCTTTTTTTATAAAATTCTAACACCAATGCAGTAATGCAGGAAAGTGAGGTTTAAATGATCTTACTGAAGCATATTCATAAAAAGTTTAAAAATAACCATGTATTAAAAGGTATTGATTTAGAAGTATCAAAAGGGGATGTTGTTACAATTATTGGTCCGAGCGGTTCAGGAAAAACAACGCTCCTTAGATGTGTGAACTATTTGGAAAAGCCAGACGAAGGAACAATATCAATCCATGATTTAACGATACAAACAAAAAAACCAGTAAAGAAAGACATTCTCCAATTAAGAAGAAGGACGGCGATGGTCTTTCAACACTATAACCTTTTTGAGAATAAAACGGTTCTAGAAAACGTCACAGAAGGTTTAATCGTTGCACAAAAGAAATCGAAAAAAATGGCGAGAGAAATCGGGATAGACATTCTAACTAAGGTAGGTTTAGCAGATAAAATCAATGCGTATCCGCAACAACTATCTGGAGGTCAAAAACAAAGAGTGGGGATTGCCCGGGCGTTAGCACTAAATCCGGACGTTATATTGTTTGACGAACCAACTTCAGCACTTGACCCGGAAATGGTAGGAGAAGTGCTAGAAATTATTCGAGAAATTGCTAGTGGCGGGGTTACGATGATGATTGTCACCCATGAGATAGATTTTGCTCGTGAGGTTTCGAATAGAGTGGTATTTATGGATGATGGTCAGATTATTGAACAAGGGCCACCTGACGACATTCTTATTCACCCGAAACAAGAGAGAACAAGAAAGTTTTTAAAAAGAATAATGAAGGAACCAGACTTTACTATCTAAGAGAATGGAGGACTAATATGAAAGGGTTAAAAATTACATTTTTACTTATAATAAGCGTTTTATTCATTGCTGGGTGCTCGTCTTCAAGTAATGGGACAACTGAAGATGGTAAGAAAGTTATTACTGTCGCCATAAGTGACGAGGTGAATCCACCATTCCTATATGCGGATGATAATAATGAGCCAATTGGTTACGATATGGATTATTTGAAAGAAGTAGAAAAGAAATTAGAAGACTACCATTTTGAATATGTTTGGGGAGAAGAGGAAGCAAATTTAGTTGGCGTGGATACAGGCAAATATGATTTTGCGATTAATTGGTTTTTTAAAAACCCTGAAAGAGAAGAAAAGTTCCTTTATCCTGAACAGGAATTTGGTTATTCACTCACTTCTCTCGTAACACAACCAAATCGTGATGATATCAAAACATTAGAAGATATGGTAGGCAAGAAATTAGCACCGATGTCTCCTAGTGGTGGTTTAAGAACAATATTAAATAGTTATAACAAAAACAATCCTGATGAGCAAATTGATATTGAGAGTATTGAATTTCCTTCTAATGCAGATAACCTAGGGCGGGTTAATGATGGTAAGGATGATGCCATGTTTATTAATGTAACAACTTTCAATGCTGTCCAAAAAGAGTTGGATTTAAATTTGAAAGTGGCCGGGATTGTGTCAAAAGAGCCTGTTTATACCGTTTTTAATAAAGAACACACAGAACTAGCTAAAGAGTTCGATGATGTGACGAAAGAGCTGATTGAGGATGGTACCTTACCAGATTTGGCTGAAAAATGGTTTGAAGTCAATTTCTTTGAGAACCTAGATTATATCAATGAGGAAAACTATAAATTTAATCCGTAATCACGTCGAATTACGGATTATTCTTTGTTATTAGAAAGGGGAGAAGGTTGGATGTCGGTGGTGAATGATTGGTTTAGTTTGTTTATACAAGTATTAGATAAGCTACCAATCACTTTATTTATGTTACTCATTTCCTTAGTTTGTTCATTAGTCTTAGGTGTAGCTATAGCGATTATCCGTATTAAGAGATTCAAAGTAATTTATCAAATCGCAACATTTTATCTCTCATTCTGTCGATCGACACCTTTATTAGTGCAATTATTTCTTGTTTATTTTGGGTTACCACAGCTGTTATTAGCTTTTCAAATTGATATTAATAGTATGGATCGGATGATTTTTGTTTTAATTAGTCTCTCCCTGCATAATGCTGCTTATCTTTCAGAAGTTGTACGTTCTGCCTATTTGGCAGTTGGTGAGGATCAATTTGAAGCAGCATATAGTGTAGGGATGACCTATACACAAGCATTATGGAGAGTGGTGTTGCCTCAAGCCTTCGTTTTATCTTTACCGAATTTAGGTAATAACATTATCGAACTATTAAAAGATACTTCCTTAGCATTCACGATTGGTATTATCGATATTATGGGTCAAGTAAGGATTATATTAGGTAATAACCATGGTATAGGTATGTTTGAGATTTATGTCGTCATTTCTCTTATATACTGGGGCACTTGTATTTTAATAGAAATGGTCATTAGTACATTAGAAAAGGTTTTAAAGAAAGGAAAGGTCAGTTTATCCAAATCATAATGAAGGAATGAACACTTAATGCCTATGATCAATTTTGAATTTGCTATTGAGCAGATTCCCGAGGTTTTAAAAGGGGTGCCAATCACCTTAGCAATTGCTGTTGTTGCAATGGTGTTTGGATTGATATTCGGTCTGCTAATTGCTCTTTGCCGAATTTATCGCGTCCCTATCCTTAATCGCCTTTTCATTATTTATATATCATTTATTAGGGGTACGCCATTATTGGTACAATTATATGTATTCTTCTACGGTGTGCCTGTTCTATTAGAAAAAATGAATCAATCTTTCGGTACAGCCTATAATGCTGATCATATTTCACCACTGCTTTATGCTTTTATTGCATTCACAATTAATGTATCAGCTTATCAAGCAGAAATTATGCGGGCATCCTTAAATGCTGTACAAATCGGGCAAATGGAAGCGGCCCATTCTGTGGGAATGACTACTTTTCAAGCATTAAAAAGAATTGTCCTACCGCAAGCTTTCTTAGTGGCCTTACCAAACTTGGGAAATACATTTATTGGTTTAATAAAGGCGACCTCACTAGCATTTGCGGTAAAAGTTGTAGAAGTGATGGCGCTGGCAAAAATCATTGCTAATGATGGTTATCACTTTTTGGAAATGTACTTAGTCGCTGCTCTGATCTATTGGTTGATTTGTTGGTTATTGGAAGTGCTTTTTACCTATATAGAAGCAAAAATGAGGAATAAAGAGATAAAGCAAAAGAAAATGAACACAACGATTAGTAAAGATGTTCCTTTAAGAGTCTAAAGCTAAAAATGAAGTCTACGGGCTTCTTTTTTTTGGAAAATTTCATTCAGTACCTTGCAATGTATAATACTACCTGCTATAGTATGATTACAGAAATTAATAACACATATTGTTTAGTACTATATAATATATAGTAGTGGAAGGAGGAAGAAAATGAACGTCCAGTTTAAGAAGGGTGTGCTCGAGTTATGCGTCTTAGTTTTGCTTGATAAGCAGGATCATTATGGATATGAGCTAGTACAGAAGATATCTGACCAAATTCAAATATCTGAAGGTACGGTTTATCCATTATTGCGCAGGTTAACGAAGGAAGAGTATTTTACAACTTATTTACAGGAATCTAAAGAAGGTCCCCCAAGAAAATATTATCAGTTAACAGATAAAGGACGCATCTATTTACAGGCGTTGTTAGCAGAGTGGTACGAATTTACAAACGGGGTTAATCATTTAATAAAAGAAGGTGTTAAAGATGAATAAACAGGAATTTCTCATCACCTTAGAAGCGGAATTAAAAGATATTGATAAACAAGAAAGAATGGAATTACTTCAAGATTATGAAGCCCATTTTGAATTTGGTTTAGAAGAGGGGAAAACAGAGGAGGAAATTGCTAAAGATCTCGGTTCACCGAGAGGTATTGCTAAGGAGGTTAAGGCGAGTTACCATATCGAGCAAGCAAAAGGTGAGGGTGGCATCCAAAATATTTTGCAGGCGACATTGGCTGTCATTGGATTAGGTCTATTTAATCTAATCATTGTCCTCGGTCCCTTCCTTGCCATCGTTAGTATAATCTTTTCCGGTTGGATTGTAAGTTTTGCAGGTATTATTTCACCCTTATTAGTGCTCATCGACATTTTTATAACCTCATCATTTGAATTAGTGAACTTATTTGCTGCTATTCTTTTTTGTGGGTTGGGGTTATTATTATTGGTCGCTATGATGTATGTTACTAAATTCATGAAGAAAATTTTTATTCGTTATCTTTCTTATAACGTCTCGATTGTTAAAGGAGGTATGAAGGGTGATTAAGAAGTTATTATTAATTGGTGGATTGCTCGTTTGCGTTGGTGGAGTAGGGTTTGCGTTTACCTATGGGCAATTGCAAGCAGAAAATGTTTCAGAGACGAAAACAATTGAAGAAGCCTTTAACAATGTTGAGGTTAAAACAGATAATGCCCAAGTTATCCTCGCTCCAACCGATGGCGAGGCAGAGGTGAGATTAAGTGGTGAAATGAAAGGAAAAGAACATGAGGATTTCAAAGTATCCGTTGCAGGAGATACTTTGAAAGTAGAGCATCAAACGGATAAAAGAACGTTTCGCTTATTTAGTTTTGATTTAGAAGAGTTTAATAAACAAATAGAAGTTTATTTACCAAGAGAAGCATATGAAGAAATAAGTGTCGAAAGCAGCAATGGTGTCATAGATGTATCGGAGTTGAATGCCAATCAAGTCATATTAGATACGAAGAATGGAAAGCTACGATTAAAGCAACTTGATAGTGATTATATTCATGCAAAAACGAGTAATGGTGCAATCATTGCAAATGATATACAAGGTGAAATAAAAGCTCGAACGAGTAATGGCGCTATCCAGATGTCACTACCAACTATTCACTCTCCGTTAGACTTGGCTACTTCCAATGGAGCGATTATTGTTGAGGTAGAAGAAGCAGTTAACAATACAACCATCACAGCTAACACGAGCAATGGTTCGGTGCATATCCTTGGATCGAATGAAGGAAATCGAACCATTGGTGACGGGTCGGTAGAAGTGAAGTTGAAGACAAGTAATGGGAGAATTGAATTAACGGAAAAATAAGGAAGGTAGGAGGCAGTCCCTTGAGGCTGTCTCTTTTTTCTCGGCAGAACCCCATTTATGGTAAATGTTGTAATTTAGTATGTTAGGGGAGGCTGTCCGGGTGATTAAGAGTTGCTAAAAGGAAGGAACGTTGTACTCGGCTTGGAATCGAGGGTTAGTATAGAAAAATAAGTAATTACGGCACTCAGACAGGAGGGAAAAACGAATGCGGTGTGCGCAAAAGGGAAATACGCGCAAAAACTAAACAAAACTCAATGCAAACTGCGCGTAAAAGGGAGATACGCGCAAAAGCAAAGAAAGACCCAGTGGCAACTGCGCGCAAGGGAGATACGCGCAAAAACAAAAGAAAACTTAGAGCCAACTGCGCGTAAAAGGGAAATACGCGCAAAAGCAAAGAAAAACTTAGAGTCAACTGCGCGTAAAAGGGAAATACGCGCAAAAGCAAAGGAAAACCCAGTGGCAACTGCGCGTAAAAGGGAAATACGCGCAAAAACAAAGGAAAACTTAGAGCCAACTGCGCGTAAAAAGGAGATACGCGCAAAAGCAAAGGAAAACTTAGAGCTAACTGCGCGTAAAAGAGAAATACGCGCAAAAGCAAAGGAAAACCCAGAGCCAACTGCGCGCAAAAGGGAAATACGCGCAAAAGCAAAGAAAAACTTAGAGCCAACTGCGCGTAAAAGAGAGATACGCGCAAAAAAAAAGAAAAACTTAGGGCTAACTGCGTGTAAAAGGGTAATACGCGCAAAAGCAAAGGAAAACCCAGAGCCAACTGCGCGTAATACGATCTTATTGCATATGGGTATTCCTCGTTTTGTAGAAGGCGACTTATGACAACGCACATAAAGTGGTAAGAGATTGCTGCCACAAGTGTATAAAAAGAAGCATTCGCCGCCCTCAGTAAACCCTACACCCTCTTAGAGTGGATCACATCAATCATGATTCTAAAACAAAGTGCCTCAGAACAGATTAAAGCGTCTCAATAACTGTGGTATCCACTACACCTTGCTGTTCCATATACTTTACTGTTGCTGTGGCGAGCATATTTGCTGCAATGAGCATGCCTCTTTCATCAATATCAAATTTAGGGTGATGATGAGGGTATGGTGTTCTTCCAACAATAGCTGCACCGGTATTGAAGAAGGTGCCAGGTACTTTTTGTAAATAGTAAGCGAAGTCTTCACCACCCATACGGGGGGCAATCTCAACAGCCGCAGTTACACCAGGAACCTCACCAGCTAATTGAGCAACAAACTTTGTTTCAGCTGCATGGTTGACAAGAGCTGGGTAGCCATGAACATAGTTATAATCATAACTTGCAGCTGCAGTTAAGCAGGTTCCTTCAATTACTCGCTCGATTTCTCTTTCCATCTTATTCCTTATGTTTTCGTTAAAGGTTCGAACTGTTCCTGTAAGTGTGACAGAATCAGCTATGACATTGAATGCATTTTTGGCATCGAATTCACCAATAGAAAGAACAGCAGATTCGAGTGGATCAATACGGCGGCTAACGATTTGTTGGAGATTAACAATGAGTTGAGCGCCGAGAACGATACTGTCATTGGCTTCGTGAGGATGGGCGCCATGTCCACCTCTTCCCTGGAGTTTAATATGGAAGCGGTCAGCTGCTGCCATGAGTGGTCCAGAACGATAGCCGATTTCACCTAATGGTTCACCGGATGAAATATGTTGACCGAAAATAACATCGACCCCTTCCAAGCAACCATCTTCAATCATCGCAATCGCACCACCCGGCATATATTCTTCCGCATGTTGATGAATGAAGACAATTGTGCCCTCAATTTCATTTTGAAGTTTATTGAGTACTTTTGCTAAAACAAGTAATGTCGCTGTGTGTGTATCGTGACCGCAAGCATGCATGACACCGGGTTTTTTAGACTTATAAGGAAAATCATTTTCCTCATGAATGGGTAATGCATCGAAATCCGCTCTTAAAGCGATGGTTTTTCCGGGCTTTGCTCCATGTAATTTAGCGACAACACCACGCTCTCCTACACCAGTTCGGACTTCATGTCCAAGCTTTTGGTGATAGTTAGCAATGAACTTGGGTGTTTCTACTTCTTGAAAAGAAAGTTCAGGGTGCTGGTGCAAATGTCTTCTGATTTCAACCATCTCGTTATAATGTTCTTGTAATAATGAATAAAGCTTTTCTAACATATACATCCTCCTTCTATGTAAAAAAATATGGTGAATCCTTCATCACGTTTGAGTGAATAAGTTTATAATAGTTGAAGAGGAGAATAAATTCCAATATATTTTTTGAATATTTCGTTTCATTTCTTGCAGGAGGTGCCTTTCATGTTTATTGAAGACCGTTCAAAGACAAGGGAAAAGCTAGAAAGAGAGGAATTCTTGAAAGTAAGGTATTGGATGTCGCCTGATCCACCTTGTATTTCTTTAGGAGAAACATTAGGACAAGCTGGTGAAAAGATGAATCGATATCAAGTAAGTAGCTTACCAGTCATTGATGATCATAAGAAGCTAGTTGGCATCGTATCTATGAAAAAATTATTTTCTTATCTACTTAAAGGTCAAGATAGAGATATCAACATTCATCCGGTGCCAACGAGGAATTTTGCCTATGTCCGGTTGGATGATTCCATCCTCTATGCAGCTTCCTTTCCTTATGAGGAACTGCCAGTAGTAGATGAAAATGATTGTGTTGTCGGAATGATTCATACAAGAGAGATGATGGATGGATATAAAAAATGGATTCATCGCCTTGAACAGCAAGAGAATGCCACAGAAGTATTGAAGGTTATTTTAGAACGAGCCTACGAAGGGATCGCTGTTGTTGATCAGTATGGGGTCGTGCAGGAATTTAATGAAGCTTATAGTCAGTTTGTTGGTGTGAAGAGAGAGGATGCGATTGGCCGTCATGTGACTGAAGTGATTGAAAATACGAATCTTCATCAAACGGTTAAAACAGCTACACCAGAACGTGGGGTAGTCCAAAGAATAAATGGCCAAGATATGATCGTTCACCGTATTCCACTATGGCAAGATGGGAAAGTGATTGGTGCCATTGGCATGCTTATTTTTGAGGGTGTGACAGAAGTATACAAAATCTATCAATCATTACAAAAGAATCAACATGAAAACAGTAATAATCGTCCGCCCTTTGTCGAACAACTTAAAAACGATCGCCATGTTACATTAGACGATATTGTTGGTGAAAGTAGGGAAATTAAAGAGATTAAACGATTAACAAGGCGTGCTGCGCGTACAATGGCTACCACACTGATTACGGGAGAAAGCGGAACAGGAAAAGAAATGGTTGCGAAAAGCATGCATGTATTGAGTCCGTTTGCCGAGGGTCCTTTTATTAGTGTGAATTGCGGGGCAATCCCAGAAAGTCTGTTTGAATCAGAGCTATTTGGCTATGAAGAAGGTGCTTTTACTGGAGCAAAGAAAGGTGGGAAATTAGGTAAATTTGAATTGGCGCAGTATGGAACGCTCTTTTTAGATGAGATTGGCGAATTACCTTTAGTCATGCAAACGAAACTATTACGAGTCTTGCAAGAAAAAGAAGCGGAGAGAATTGGTGGTAACAAGAAATACCCGATTCGTGCGCGGATCATTGCCGCAACTAATCGTAACTTGAAAAAATGTATTCAAGAGGGGAGCTTCCGTGAGGATTTATATTATCGTCTAAATATCATCGAAATTCTTCTTCCTTCCTTGAAAGAGAGGAAAACAGACATTCCGTTATTATTAAATGAATATACGAAAAAAATCTGCAAGCAATATCAAATCAAAGAGAAGATCTACACACCTGAAGCAATTGGAATACTTGTACAACGGGATTGGCCGGGGAATATTCGTGAACTTGTTAATGTCATAGAAAGGTTAGTTACCCTCGTCGAACAATCCGTGATTGACATTACCCATATACATACTTATTTAGAAGAACAACCAAAATCTATCACAAAGGAACCTTCTTTAATAGAAGAAGCGAAAGATATGGGGAGAAAACGGGAAAGAGACCTTATTATAGATACTTTGCGTCAAGTTGGTGGCAATAAGAAAAAAGCAGCGGAACGTTTAGGTATTCATCGAACCACATTATATCAAAAGTTGAGAAAGTATCAAATATGAATGAGTGTAGATATTTCACTACATAAAATCTACACATGTAGTGATTCTACTACACTACAACCCTTACAATCTTTTGAATGTAAGGGTTTTCTTTTTGGCACATCAATTGCATATAAATAAATGTATAGAGGAGGGAGAAAAATGAGTACGCAGATTTTTAGAACACCACAAACGGTCTTATATGGGAAAGGTTCTTTTGAAAAACTTGGCGAGGAAGCCAGTTTAAGAGGAAAGAAAGCCCTTATTATTAGTGACCAAATTATTGATGGCCTAGGGTGGACGAAAAAAGCGAAAGCCAACTTAGCAAAATCTAATGTTGAAACTATTCTTTATTTAGGTGTATCTACTGAACCAACTGATAAGTTTGTGGCAGAGGCATTATCTCTTTTTCAAAAGGAAGCCTGTGATTTAATTATTTCGCTTGGAGGTGGAAGTTGCATTGACACAGCCAAAGCGGTAGCTGTATTAGCTACTAACGGTGGATATATTGGTGACTATATGGGCGCAGATAAATTAGCAAGTAGTGCGGCTATCGATCATATTTCTATTCCAACAACTGCTGGAACTGGATCTGAAGCAACAGATGCAACCATCATTACGAATACGACTAATGATGTCAAAATGATGATTAAACAACCAGTCTTTATGCCGACTGTAGCTATTGTGGATCCAGTGCTTTCGATGTCATCTCCCCAACATGTCACTGCAGCTACCGGGGTCGATGCGCTCAGTCACGCGATAGAAGCGTACATATCGAGAAAAGCACACCCAATGACAAATATGATGGCTTTATCAGCTATGAAATTAATTGTCGAGAATATCGAGACAGCTTTTACAGATGGTGAGGATTTAGAGGCAAGAGAGGCAATGGCATTAGGTTCAATGCAAGCAGGGATGGCATTTTCTAACGCAAGTGTTTGTCTTGTGCACGGGATGTCAAGACCGATAGGTGCCCTTTTCCATGTGCCCCATGGCTACTCCAATGCTATGCTATTGCCAGCTGTTCTAGAGTTTAGTAGAGAATCTTGTGTCGATCGGCTAGCCGATTTAGGAAGAATCTTTACTAAAGGAAGTGAGCCTCTAACAAATGAGCAAGCAGCTGATTTGGCAGTAGAATCCGTTAAAACGTTATGTGTGAACTTAAATATTCCTAATCTGTCTGGATGGGGAATAGATGAGAGTCTATTTAAACAATCGATTAGTAAAATGACGCATGATGCCATGGCAAGCGGTAGTCCTGGGAATAACCCAAGAGTGCCAACAGTTCCTGAGTTAGAAGATTTATATCTTGCTTGCTATCATTATCAATTTGCTCAAAAGGAACAAGTGAAGTAATAGTCCGGGGGAGGGCGTTTAAATGTTAGGAATGCTAGGGTTAATATTAGGTTTAGTCCTACTGATGTTTTTAACATTAAGAGGCATTAATATCATTATTGCTGCCATTCTAAGCTCGATTGTTGTTGCCATAACAGGTGGCTTAAATTTAGAGACGGCACTGGCAGGTTATTATATGGACGGCTTCACAAATTATTTTGCCTCTTGGTTCTTAATTTTCTTACTAGGAGCGATTTTTGGGAAGATAATGCATGAGACAGGTGCCGCTGAGAGCATTGCCCAATGGATTAAGAGAACATTAGGCGCGAAAAGGGCTGTATTTGCCGTAGTGGCTGCAGCCGCAATCATGACTTATGGTGGAGTAAGTTTATTTGTGGTCGGTTTTGCTGTTTATCCTATTGCTGTTTCATTATTTAGAGCGGCGAATCTTCCACATCGATTTATCCCTGCTGCTCTTGTGTTTGGATCGATTTCATTTACGATGACCGCACCAGGTAGTCCAGAAATTCAAAACTTAATCCCAACTGAGTTTTTCGGTACAACTCCCACGGCTGGCGGTTGGGTCGGGGTACTCATGGCACTTCTTGTAATGATTACGGGAGGCCTGTTATTAAGCAAATTCGTTCAAAATGCTGTTAAAAGAGGGGAAACTTTCTCATTGCCAGGAAATAGGGCAAAAGAAGAAGTATCTGCAGGTTTGGTGGAGAAAACAGAAGGAGAACTCTTGGTAGAGGAAAAAACATTACCTCATATTGTTTTCTCAATTTTGCCATTAGTCTGTGTTATTGTTATGCTAAATATTATTGCACAGTTTGCTTCTTCTACTGCAGCAGCCCTTATTTCATTAACGGCTGGTATTGTCCTTGCATGTCTGACAATGTACAAGTTTTTAGCACAATTTTGGAATGCGTTAGCAAAAGGAGCACAAGATGCACTTGTCGCCGTTGCGAATACTTGTGCTGTCGTTGGCTTTGGTAGTGTAGCTGCTCAAGTGTCTGCATTCGATTCTGTAGTCGATGGACTTGTAAGTTTGCCAGGTCCACCTATATTAGGTTTGGCGGTGGCGGTCACATTAATTTGTGGAATTACAGGATCAGCCTCAGGTGGTTTAGGTATTGCCCTACCTATTTTAGCGCCGATCTATTTAGCTCAAGGTGTCGATCCAGGAGCCATGCACCGTGTAGCGACATTGGCTTCAGGTGGTCTAGATTCTATGCCGCATAACGGTTATGTTGTTACAACAGTGCGAGCGATTTGTGGAGAAACACATAAACGTGCGTACTGGCCAATATTCTGGCTCAGTGTAGTTATTCCAACAATTGCTATGTTACTAGCAGTAGTCTTGTATTCTATATTTTAAAATTTGAGAGGAGTATGACAAATGACAACAACTACAACATCTACATTAAAGAATTTTATTAACGGACAATGGGTAGAGGCAAAAACGGAAAACTATCAACCGGTTCCTAATCCAGCAACTGGTGAAGAGTTAGCGCAAGTACCGATTTCAACTATTGATGATGTCAATGAAGCAGTAAAAGCAGCAAGCGAGGCATTCAAAAAGTGGAGTCAAACGCCAGTACCAAAAAGGGCACGCGTACTTTTTAAATATCAACAACTACTGGTCGACCACTGGGATGAGTTGGCACAGCTTGTAACCGAAGAAAATGGTAAAAGCTTTAAAGAAGCATATGGTGAAGTACAACGTGGGATTGAGTGTGTAGAATTTGCTGCAGGTGCACCGTCGTTAATGATGGGTAAACAATTACCTGATATCGCCACAAATATCGAATCGGGTATGTATCGCTATCCTGTCGGGGTAGTGGGTGGTATTACACCTTTTAATTTCCCGATGATGGTCCCGTGCTGGATGTTCCCATTAGCCATTGCTTGTGGTAACTCATTTGTATTGAAGCCATCAGAAAGAACACCTTTACTTGCTAATCGCTTAGCAGAATTATTTAAAGAAGCAGGATTGCCAGACGGCGTATTGAATATCGTTCACGGTGCTCATGATGTCGTGAATGGTTTATTGGAACATAAGGACGTTCCAGCTATTTCGTTCGTTGGATCCCAACCTGTTGCTGAATATGTATACAAAACAGCTTCCTCTCACGGCAAGCGAGTACAGGCGTTGGCGGGAGCGAAAAACCATTCTATTGTTATGCCAACAGCTGATTTAGACGCTGCAGTTAAAGAAATTATTGGTGCAGCATATGGCTCTGCAGGAGAGCGTTGTATGGCATGTTCAGTTGTCGTGGCAGTAGATGATGTGATTGAGCCCTTATTACAAAAATTAAATACCGCTGCTGATCAAATTACAATTGGTAATGGTATGGACGAAAATGTATTCTTAGGTCCAGTGATTCGTCCAGAGCATAAAGCACGTACAGCTAGTTATATTGAATCAGGGGAAGAAGAAGGTGCCATTTTAGTACGTGATGGACGCAAGGATGAAGCTTACCATGAAGATGGTTATTTTATCGGGCCAACCATTTTTGATAAAGTAACACCGGAAATGAAGATTTGGAAGGATGAAATCTTCGCACCCGTTTTATCAATTATCCGTGTATCATCTCTCCAAGAAGCAATTGATCTAACGAACCAATCAGAATTCGGAAACGGTGCTTGCTTGTTTACGAAGAGCGGCAGCGATGTCCGTCAGTTCAGAGAACGTATCCAAGTGGGTATGCTAGGGGTAAATATTGGGGTACCAGCACCAATGGCCTTCTTCCCATTCTCAGGTTGGAAAAATTCATTCTATGGTGATCTTCACGTAAATGGTAGTGATGGTGTGGAATTTTACACACGTAGAAAAATGCTCACTCAACGCTGGGAGTTTTGATCGATTTAAAAGGAATTTGTCGAAAATAAAGGATTCTCTTCCTTTTTTCAAGAATATTTCTGGGGAAATAAAATGAATCGGAGGAGAATATGTTGGCAAATGACAGTTTGTATCAAAAATCAAAGATTAGTAGAATTGGAGAATTAGGAAAGTCAGCAGCGGAAGCCAATAAAACCTTTTTTGCCTTTGATAAGGCAGCATTAGCGGATGGCGCTATTACGGAAAGAACGAAAGAAATTATTGCTGTCGCCTGTGCTCATGTTACGGGGTGTCCGTATTGCATTGAAATCCATGTAGGTAACGCGAAGAAATTGGGGGTTTCAAAAGAGGAAATTACAGAAGCAGTCTTAGTAGCAACCGCTCTTAAAGCAGGCTCTGCCTTCGCACATGGCACTCATGCGTTAAATGCTTATGAGGAAGTAGAAGCAGATAACCTCTACCAAGCGGCTAATATGAAGAGAATGACTGAGTTGAAAGACTATGCTCCAGATGCGGTAAAAGGTTTCTTTGGTTTTGATGAAGCAGCTATGAAAGACGGGGCCATCAATAAAAAAGATAAAGAGCTTATTGCTGTCGCCGTTGCCCATATTACAGGTTGTGCCTACTGTATTGACATACACACAAAGAATGCGAAAAGACTCGGTATTACAAAAGAAGAACTTGTCGAAGGCATCTTTGTCGCAACTGCTTTAAAAGCAGGTTCCGCGCTAGCACACGGTATCAATGCATTAAATGCCTATGATGAATAGGTGAAATTAGATCACTCCACGGACATCATTGCCCGTGGGGTTTTTTTGATAGGTAAAATGGGGAGTCTAATAGTTTAGCCTCTCCTGAATAAAGTGGGAGAGATTAGGGTTGCAACTAAGAAGGTTGGCGTAGCTGTTAACGTATGGGTCACGAGCACAAGAGGGAGGGGAGCTGTTAGGAGTGTTAGCAGAATGAGAAATGTACACAAAAGATTAGAAAAATACCAGTTGTACTGACAAATCACAAATGTGAACAAATATTTTAGAAAACCGTAACTTGCCATATCTGTGCGTAATAACCGTGAAGGATGTCATCTACTAAGGTATAATAGAGTTATGACATATAAAGGACGACATGCTTATGAAAAAACAATTATATTGGCTCCCTAGTATTCTGTGGATGGCAATGATCTTTATTTTATCTCATCAACCAGGGACACAATCAAGTCAATTAAGTGGTGGGATTACAGAAGTTATCGCTGCTTGGGTTCCATTTTCAATTGAAAACTTACATACTTTAGAGACTTTTATTCGCAAAAACGCGCATTTTTTTGCTTATTTTATTTTAGGGATATTTATTCTTTTTGCCATACGACAAGGGAATATACTTACTCGTCAAAAGCTGCTTATATCCTGGATTCTCACAACAGTTTATGCGGCGACTGATGAATTTCATCAGCTTTTTATTCCAGGGCGTTCGGGTGAAGTAAGGGATGTATTAATTGATAGTGTAGGCGCAGCAACAGGGCTTATTTTAAATTCTATCGTTTATTATTGGCGGAAAAGTAAAAATCGTGGGTCCGTATAGTTACAAGAAGGTTCAAATTGAGAAACCCACACACAAAGACGGTTCAAAAATCAGCATGAAATCGAAAATCACAAGAAGTGTGGGCAAATTTAAAAAGTCCGCACTTGCTCCAATCACCCATTATGCAAACATCATTCGCTTTTACCTAGAAAGACTTTTACATTACAATTAAACTAAGCACCAATTCAGCATTAATCGCATGCTTAATGACGAGGCGCAAGTAACATCACGCCAACACCAACCAAGCAGATGGCAGCTCCAATCCAGTCATACATATCAGGTGCTTTTTTATCAATGCCCCAGCCCCAAAGGACAGACAAAATAATGAATACACCACCATAGGCAGCATACACACGTCCGAAAGATGGGAAGGCTTGAAAGGTAGCAATCACGCCGTATAAGGCTAAGGCAACACCACCACCAATTCCCCAATAAAAAGGTTTCCCCTCTCTTAGCCATAGCCAAATTAAATAACCGCCACCAATTTCTGCAATTCCGGCTAATAAAAATAATATAATTGCACTCAAGATTTACTCAACTCCTATTTTCTGTTTATGGTAAAATATAGGTAACGATATCAAGGAAGAGGACATCTGATGAAAAAATTTATAATATTCTTACTAAGTTTTATCGTTCTTATTTATGTATTTGAAATCGGATCCGGTCTAATCTTGACACTTATATACACACCCGAGATTACATTTGGTACAACGCAAAGTCAAACAGTAGCATTTGGGGCCATTGCTAACCCGTTCCCTTATTTATTTGCATTACTTGCCGGCTGTATCGCTTATTTTCTATCTCAACGATTATATCATGCGAAGTAAACTTGAGGTGATGGTTTGAAAAAGAAAAAAGACGAAGAGAGCAAAATGAAGACAGATGATGACTGGAATAGAACTTTTTACGGTGCGCCAACTGTTGGGGGAATGGTTATTGTTCTTGCCATCATAGGGTATATCATTTATCAAGTGTTAATGAGTTAGTACAATCAAGATGATGTTCTTTAAGAGCATCTTTTTTTATGGAGCATGAATATAAGGAGTGATTCAATGCTAACTTTCAGTTTCATCGGCTTCTATTTGATGCCAGTCCTATGTATTGTTTTTTGCTTAAATTTGGTTTCCCTTTTGAAGAAAATCCGTGATGAAAAAGAAACAGAGAAGAATACTTTTGGCTGACAGTATCGTTTAGCTTAATCGTTTATACGATTACGATGATGCTAATAGCTATTTAACAAAAAAAGAGCCCATTCGATTGAAGGGCTACTCCTTTTTCACTAATTGCGGAGCTATACGGCCACCGGCAGCTTTTTCATAGGCATAGGCCATACCAAGTATGTCACCTTCGCTCCACATTGTACTAAAAAAAGCGAGGTTAAAGGGGGAGCCGTTACTATAAAACCCTGCTGGTATTGTTATGAGTGGCAATCCACTAATATTAATTTCGGATATGGTAGAAGTCGCAACATCCTCACGATCTAAAGTTGGTACATCTTCTAGCATGGTTGGGTAAACAAAAGCATCTAATTGTTGCTCAGCCATAATGTAGGTAATGGTGCGTAACAGTTCGTTCTTCGTTTCTTTAAAGCGTGTTAAATCAGGTAAGCGTTCAGCATTTTCGAAAGCTTTGTCGGCTTCAAGTGGTCGGACAAAGGAAGCTAAGGGCTGGTCTTCTTCCCAAGGTATTGCTCCCGCTTTTAAGAAAACTTTCTCCATATTTAACGAAGGATCAAGGTTTTTGAAGTATTGATTAAGGTCGTAAAAAAAGGATTCTCTTCCAATCATTGTATCAATAGTTTTCATATATGGAGCCAGTGGCTTTACATGAAAAGGATCCTCAATCACCTCTGCACCCAGTGATTGCAATATTGAAATACTTTTTTTATAAAGTGCTTCCGTTTCTGCCGTCATTTTCGTTTCTCTCCAACTAGGGCCGTATAAACCAATCTTTTTCCCTTTCAGAGCATGTGATGAAAGGAAAGATGTATAGCCCTTCTCTGGAATCGTACTAGAAATGGTTTTAGCATCATCAGGTGAATAGCCTGCGATAACATCAAGCATAATCGCTGCATCCCGCACCGTTCTGGCATGTGGCCCTAGTACATCTCTTGTACTGCCAGCAAGCGGAGTCACACCTGTAGTAGGAATGAGTCCGAATGAAGGTTTAATACCAACAATTCCTTGCGCTGCTGCTGGTACTTGTATGGAACCCGCTGTTTCTTCTGCTACTCCAAGAACGGTAAAGTTACCAGATACGGCAGTAGCCGTGCCACTACTACTACCACCAGGTGTTAATTTTCTATTTACCGCGTTGTATGTAGGACCTTTCCAACTAGTATTAGCATGGTATGCACAACTAAAGGCAGGGATATTTGTTTTGCCGAGTATGATGGCATCAGCTGCTTTTAATCTAGAGATAATGGTGGCATCTTTCTGTGGTAATAATTCTATTCCATCTGTATGTTTAGCGAGTGGAGCCCAGCCAAATGTAGATGGAAAACCAACCATATCGACAGCTTCTTTCACAACTACGGGGATACCTGCTAATGGGCCCACCTTTTCCCCACGCATTCGTTTCGCATCGATGGTTTTCGCATCAGTAAGCGCCTGTTCGTTCATAAATGTAAAAGCATTATATGTCGATTCATATTGTTCAATGCGCTCAAGAAAAGATCGAATGACTTCTTCAACTGTATACTCACCTGTATCATACAATTTGTGAAGCTGTTCAATTGTTATTTCCTCAAATAAAAATAAATGCTGATTTTCTGATCGTAACGAGTGCGTTTTCATCACATCATCTCCCTTCAACATTTGTGTATTTAATCTATACTATTACAATTGAGGAGAATTTGCATGATTATTGTTAGAGAATTTAACAAAATATGTTATTGTGTTTGTGAGATGGGTTGATTCAAATCGGCCAGGAGGTGGTTAAATGTTATCGAGAAAGAACTTTTTTATTTTACTCTTGCCATTCTTTCTTCTCTTTGGTTGCCAAGGTGCAGAAGAAGAAGAATTATTCCGATATAAGGGTGCCTATATTGGTGACAATAGTGCCGTTGGAAATATACTGAATGAGACAGCGGACTCAATAGATTATTTTGAATTAAAGACAGAGCAAGAACCGTATGGTTTTGAAGTATTTTATCATGAAGTCAATGATGGAGAGGCATTAATGAAAAAACAAGCGACTGTTCTTTTTTCCTTAGTGCGAAACGTGGAATGGATAAGTTTTCATGTAAATGGAAGTGAAACGAAAGTAACGAGAGATGAAGTAAACAATTGGTATGAAAAAGATATAGCAGGTGTAGGGAGCCAAAAGGAGCTAGAGCAATTAATAAACAGTTGGAACTAGATCTATTCTACCTATGACTGCTGAACTATAGGCCTGCATCGTCACTTTTGCAGGTCTTTTTTTGATACTAAAACTACCTAGTAAATTGGAATGAGAGATAAGTATTTGGTAGAACAAGTGACCTATTAAATGGATGTGGGAGGTTGAATATTTTTCCTTATTTTTCTTGTTGTACATATAGGTAATTGGATTTAAAAGTCTTGCTAGAAAAGGAGTGGAAGCACTTCTTCTCTATTATTCAAGTGTGAATGAGTGTAAATAATAGGAAGAATGAGAAAAACATAGATATCAATAATATATTCTGAATTTTTGGTAAACTATTACGTTTTTCATTATGATGCGTCTCATTTATACTACGTGTAGTGTTTTTTATCAAGAACAATATAGAACACATGAAAGAACAAATGACAAATGAAAGGGGGAAAGTGATGATTCTAGGATAAAAGTCACAGCAGTTGAATACTAGCTTTACTTTGTCCTAAAAATGAACACACATCTATGGTTGATTCCCCTATGAAAAATAAATGTGAGCAAGAAAGGACAGTATGAGAGTGAAAAAGGTAACGACCATCACAATCATTATTTGTCTCATGATTGGTCTAACAGGTGTCTTCGTTCAAGCATTTTCGAGCGAATCTCTAGGAAAGTGGAGTAATGCATTATTCGAGATAAGTGAGGAACAGACCAACAATGAGCTGGCAACCGCCTATGAATCTTGGTCTGAACAAATGAAACAGCAAAAGCTAGATGCACAACTAACCTATGAAAAAGCAATGGAAAAAAACGTAGTAGTTTCAAGTGAAGAAGCGAAAAAAGAGATTAACCAATACTTAACTTTATACAAAGTAGATATTCAAAACATAAAAAAAGAACTAAGCGACTCATTTGATACGTATGAAGGTGAAAAGAAGGAAGAACTTAAATCTGAGATGGATCAAGAAATACTATTATTTTTAGAAGAAACGTTAGAAAAATAAATTTCGACAAAGGGGTCGGGAAGATGAAAAAGAAAATCATAGCTGGTGCAGTTACAGTCGGATTGCTAACCGGAGCAGGCTTTTCGTTAGCGAATACAGATGCGGGACAGGCTTTGAAAACTTGGTATGATAACTTATTTAACCAAACAAGTGCTGAGGTTCTGAGTGAATCGGATGCCAATTTTGAACAGTTATTAACAGAGCTCAGAGCAGAAAATGAAACATTAAAGGAATTAGCAGCCAGTCAAATTGACGAGAAAACATTGCGTGAAATTGAAGGTTCTACTTTAGCTATTGACCAGGCCAAATATGAACATATTGCATCCCTAGATGGTGAGAAATTGTTGATCTTGGAAAATATGGATTATCAATTCTATCAACTATTTTTAGAAGGCTATTTTCATATTAAGGCAAAAGGCGATTTAATGCAGGAGGAAGCAACGGCTGGTTTCCAAGCTTTTGCTAGTGAGAAGGGCCAGTCGGCTTTAGAGCAAGTCACAGCGGAATTAAATCAAGCGAAAGCTGATGCAGTAACAGAACTTGAGCAAGAGATTGTAGCAGCGAAACAGGAAATTGTTACAAAAGTGGAATCTCAAGTTGAAATTAGTAGCCGAAATCTTCGTAATCAGGCGAATTGGAAGGCTGAAGAAATTCGAGAGGCATTAGATGCCATCCTAGCTAATTTAGTCGCAGAACAAGAGGCTGCTATAACAGCGAAAGCTGCTGAATTAGAGGCAGATGCAAAGATGAGTTTAGATGACGTTGTCAACAATATTGTCAATGATTAATTCGTTTCAGGGCCAGCTTGCTTGGCCCTGGAAATCTCGTAAAGGGAGGAAAACAAAATGAGTCATAAAAAAAGGAAATATATCAAAATATTGTTTAGTTGCCTTTTCGCAGGTTTCCTTCTTTCTGTTAGTTTTCGATTTGTTTCTGCAGGTGAAGATATGGAATCGATGCTAACGAATTGGTTTTCTGCAAAAAAAGCAGCGTCCATTGCCGAGATAGAAACGGCTGTCAACGAAGAAAAAAATAAACAAATTGCTAAATTAAAAGAAGAAATCCCACAAAAACTAGCGGAAGCAGATCAACAAATAAAAGAAAAAACACAGTCAGAAGTGGCAAAACGTGTAGCTGAATTAGATGCGTACACAAATGAACTGATCAAAAATTACGATCCAACCATTGAGGAGAATCAGAAAAAAATCGCTGAGTTAGAAGCCATAATGGAAGCAGCAAAGGCTGATATGACGGCAGTAGCTGAGGAATAGCTGAGTTGATCCATTCTTAACTGATTCCACTAATTCATCACTAACAGGGGCCTGTCTTTTATTGTTAAACTTTGAATCGATGTGGGTTGAAACCGTTCAAACTGAAATCCGCATTTGAAAGCTTGACGCGATACCGGGTTAAACGAATCAAATTTACCGATGTCTCCAGTTAATTAACGTGTTTCCAACCTAATCTTACAAAAAAATAATCCAAACCCTTCCCTATATTGCTGCTTTTTCATTTTAATCAAATCCAAGATTATTAAAATTTAAAACATCATCTGTCCTCATCTAAACAAAATCAAACTCCAATCTGAACTCTTATCGATTCCAATTTCAATCCATAAAGGTCATATACCGCACCATAAAAAAGAACAAAGACCAAAAAGTCTTTGTTCACACATAACTTACTTTTCAATGGTTCTCATTGATAGTCGGTGTCATTTCCATACGATTAATAAAACTTCACTACGCGCTCAAGAGGTAGTCTAGTTGTATTAAAGGCAGGTGCAGCGCTTTTACCGATAGCGATTAATGTAATCGGGAATATATTTTCTTCTAGCTCAAATTGTTTGGCGAAGGCAGCTTTATCGAAGCCTCCCATTACGATTGTATCTAGCTCACGTTCTTTTGCGAGCAGAAGCAATTGCATTGAAATCAGACCAGCATCATAGCTTGCGATGTTCATTAGTCCTTCTTTCGGTTGGCCAGGATAAAATTGGTGTGTATTGCTGATGGTACGGTCAGCAATGGATTGATCCATGTAACCAGCTTCGACATTTTGAGTATAGATTTCCTCAACATTTTTATAAGCCTCCGTATCACCAAGTACGGCAATAACAGCAGAAGCATTTTCTACAATTTTTTGGTTGTTGCCAAATACAGGTAATGCCTTTTTCATTGCTTCATCTTGGATAGCGATAAATCTCCATGATTGTAAATTACTAGAAGAAGGAGCTGAAATAGCATGTGCTAATAGTTCTTCTAAACTTTCTTGATTTATTTTAAAAGAAGGGTCGAATACCCTCACAGACTTGCGTTCATTCATAAGAGTAACTAATTCTGACATTTATTTCTCCACCTTTACTTATGTTTAGTAAGTTTATATCGTTTATAAACTTACCATTCGTAAGTTATGTTGTCAACTAATGAATATATGGTACTATTTAATGAGGACAGGTAAAGGAGCTATAAAGAATGGATTGTAACCATAAATTGAAAACGGATTCTAAGCATATCTGTAGCAACTACCATGAAGCGATTGAATTTATAGGTCGCAGATGGATGGGCATGGTCATCTATTCCTTAATGGACGGACCGAAGAGATTTTCTGAATTAGCAGATGAAATTAATGGTATTTCTGACCGATTACTTACAGAACGGTTGAATGAACTCATTAAGGAAGAACTTGTGAGTAAAACATTTTTAGAAGATTCTTCGAAAAAAGTTGAATATGCCTTAACAGAAAGAGGAATGAGCTTGAAGAAAGTTATTGAAGCCATTCTTGCTTGGATTGCCGAAAACGAGAAGTAATAACCAAGACAAATATTGTAGCTGAAGAACGAACAAATCTATAGAGGATTTGTTCTTTTTTTGGGGCTCTTTTTTATATTAGAAGGAGTTAATAATTCTTTTGTTGAAAGCTATAGATTGTATAATAAATTGAGCTTGAAGAGGGGTGGAGGGGAAATGAAAAGTATCTATGATCCGGTATATTTAGAGGAAATCATAACACGTATAGATCATTTGAGCTCCAATTCAAAACGGCAATGGGGGAAGATGAATGTCGCCCAAATGCTGGCTCATTGCTCAGCCTTTCAAGATATTGCGATGGGGGAATCTTCTCCTAAAAGGAGTTGGTTGGGAATCTTTGTAGGAAACTTCGCCAAACCGATTTTTTATAACGAAAAGACTTTACCTAAAAATATGTCTACGATTCCGACCATTTTAATTGTCAATGATAGGGACTTTAGCAAAGAGAAGGAAAAGTTGAAACAAAAATTGTTGCAATTCCATGCTGATGGACCAGAAAAGTGTACAACCCATCCCCATTCTTTTTTTGGTAAACTAACCGCTGAGCAATGGGGAAAGGGTATATACAAGCATCTAGACCATCATCTCAAACAGTTTGGTCTATAACTCATCATCTTCGTTCTTCCTTTATTTTCTTCATCAAGGCTTCACAACCAGCGCTCACTAAATCATATGTTTCCTGGAAATTCCCGGTATAGTAAGGGTCCGGCACATCTTTTGCATCTTGAGTTAAATCTAATAAACGGAATATTTTTGGATGCTGAGGTTGACCAAGTATACGGTATATATCTTTTATATTCGATTCATCCATTGCCACAATATAATCAAATGCTTCGAAGTCTTCTTTCTGTAATTGACGTCCTTTTAATCCTTTAGAGGAAATACGATAGTCTTTTAAAATCGCGAGTGTCCCTTTATGTGGAGGCGCGTCAATGTGCCAAGAGCTCGTCGCTGCTGAATCTACGAATATTTCCTTCTCTAGTCCAACTTGTTCCACCTTATGTCTAAATATCGCCTCTGCCATTGGTGAACGACAAATATTACCTAAACAAACGAATAACACTTTAATCATGAGGATGCCCCTTTCCTTTTACAAAAAATGATTCAGTCGAAACGACCATAAGTTCAACAATTTGTTCAGCCATATATGTGGGTGTATGTGGGAAGTCCTCTTCAATCCAGCGAATAATGAGACCAGCAATGCCATTGGCTCGATAAATATATAACCATTTAGCGTCAACTGAACTATCCTTAGGCAACACATAGTCGTATTCATCTAAAAAGAGTTGTTCAATTGCTTGTGCCATTTGATAGCGGAAATCGACACGAATATGGTCACTTAATAATAATTGATATAGAGATGCATGTTCTTTGAAATAATTGAATAAAGTAATCTCCTCAATCGGAAGTTCTCGTAAATAAACTTGTTCATAAGCTTGATAAGGAATACCAATTTGTTCAATCATCTCATGTAATGTCTCATCAATGACCTCTTTTAGTAACTCGTCCATCGAATGAAAATTGGCGTAAAATGTTCCACGATTATAATTTGTCTCTCTTGCAATCTCAGATATAGTAATTTGGGCGAAAGGCTTTTTGTATAATAATTCAATAAATTTTGTTTTAATAGCTGCGCGTGACCTTTGTACGCGTTTATCTAAAAAATCATGCTCCAAGAGAATCACCTCTTCTCTTATTATGTTGAATTCCTACATATTTTGCAATTTTACTGAACAAAATAAAATCGGTTGCACATTACTGAACAAAATGACCCAGTTTGTATATTGAGACACTAAAAATGATGAGATTTAATAGAAACTGAACAAAGGAAAGGGAGGAAAGAACAATGACATTTCCAGTATTAGAAGGTAAAGTCGCTATCATTACAGGCGCAGCAATGGGTATGGGGGAAGCGACGGCTAAACTTTTTGCAGAGGCAAAAGCGAAAGTAGTCGTAGCTGATTTTAATGAGGAAAAAGGCCAAGCAGTAGTAGAAGAAATCAAAGCTAGTGGCGGAGAGGCCGCTTTTGTAAAAGTAGATATCTCGAAATCAAAGGAAGTACAAAACATGGTGCAATTTGCTGTAGACACATATGGTAAATTAGATGTAGCTGTAAATAATGCTGCGCTAACACCAGATGATAAATTAGCCGCTGAGTTCGATGAAGATTATTGGCACCGTTTAATGTCTGTAGACTTAACAGGTACGGCTCTTTGTATGAAATATGAGCTCCAACAATTAGAAAAACAAGGAAACGGTGGTTCGATTGTTAATATCTCATCTGTAAGCGGATTCCGTCCACAACCACAAAATATTGCTTATGTAGCAGCCAAGCACGGAGTAGTTGGAATGACTAAAGTAGCTGCAATGGAATATGGTCCAAAAAATATACGTGTGAATTCAGTAGCTCCTGGTGCAATTGATACACCAATGCTCAGAGGTGCGCTTGATCAGTTTGGATTTACGGAAGAAGAATATGCTCCACAACTAAGCTTGTTGAATCGCTTTGGTCAACCAAGAGAGATTGCTCAAGCAAGTCTATGGTTAGCATCAGATGCATCATCTTATATTACAGGTACCACTATTCATGCGGACGCTGGATATACATCTAGATAAGGTACAATTATTAGAGCTCTTTTTAAAAGGGGCTCTATTTTTTTACTCCTCATAACGATTCATCCCTCACCCATATCGCCTTCGTATAGGCAACCCTCATTCCTGCTCGCTCCATATTCCTCTGACTACCTGAACCATAGGAGGCCTGCCCAACTATCCATTTGCAGCCGATTTCCTGCGCATGTTGAAATCTTTGTTGAATAAGTGCAGACTGCACACCTTTTTGACGAAAAGTAGGTAAGGTAGAGGCAGCGGCGAGGTTCCCCCCTTTTTCATTACAAAAAAGTACGCCGACACCAGCCGGTTCATGATCCACTAACGCTAAGTAAAAAGTCCATTCTGGTAACGAATAAAGGACAGCATTGTTTTGTGCTACGCCTTCAAGTAAGAAAGAAGGCATTTGAAAGCCTTGTGTGTATATGTCAGCAAAAGTTTGGAATTCATCTTGATGTAAGGCGCGAATTTCTATTGCGTTATTAACAGGTTTTATGGTACCTGGTAACTGCTTATATAAAGTGGTATGAAAGTCTATCTGATAAAAACCACGTTTATGCAATGCCTTTAATAATGATTGGGAATGATGACTCGGTGCAATTTCGAAGCGAGCAGGAATATGTTTTTCATCATAAAAATCAATTATTTCATCAAGCAATAACTCGTCTTCTCCACAAAGCCCTTTGATCACATTAAAAGCTGGCCCCGGAATACTTTTAACAGTGTAAGCCATCGTTTGTCCGAATGATTGAATGGATACGCCCATTGGATTATTTTGTAGGTTTCCAATAGCAAGAAGGCGTGAAGTTAGTGTATCCATTTCGATTTGTTCCCATAATTTTTCTTTCATACATTTCACATCCTTGTTCAACTTTTTTTCGACACCCTTCTGGATATTTCCTCTTTGAGAAGTTTTTTTCTATCTTATGTCAGCATTGATTTCACCTGTCATCTAATTTTTATAAATGAAATACCTACCTACGGACATAAAAAATGTTTTATAAGAAAAACGGTTTGAACAACTAGAAAAAATTGTTTATTAATAGTGATTTATCCCTCCGAAATTGTTGTTTTAAGTCAAATCTGGTTGTCATCTATCGGTAAAAAAAGTTTATTTCCATGTGATGGCTATGAAATATTTATATATTAATATATTAATCGTGCCAATTTGACAATGAAAAAAAAAGGAAAAGAGGAGGCGGGCATATGTGGATTATTGTTGTTTGCTGTCTCATTTTATTAACGGCAGGAATTATGGAGAAGAGAAAACATCGTAAGAGGCTAGATGCGTTAAAGATACGAGTAAATATTAATGGAATCCGCGGGAAATCAACAGTCACAAGGCTTATTACCGGGATATTATTCGAAGCTGGTTATAAGACAGTAGGAAAAACAACCGGAACGGATGCGAGGATGATTTATTGGAATGATCCAGAAGAGAAACCAATCGTAAGAAAGCCTCAAGGGCCTAACATTGGTGAACAGAAGGAAGTGATTAAAGAGACGGTTGAGCGTGGGGCGGAAGCATTGGTCAGTGAATGTATGGCGGTTAACCCCGATTACCAAATCACTTTCCAAGAAGAATTACTACAAGCGAACATCGGCGTTATCGTTAATGTATTAGAGGATCATATGGATGTCATGGGACCAACATTAGATGAAGTTGCGGAGGCTTTTACAGCGACTATCCCACATAATGGTTATCTAATTATTACCGATGATGCATATCGTGATTATTATGAAAAAGTAGCTGCGGAACGTAACACGACCGTGATTGTTGCAGATAATAGTAAGATTTCAGAAACATATCTAAAACAGTTCGATTACATGGTTTTCCCTGATAATGCCTCTTTAGCACTGGCTGTAGCAGAAGCGATTGGTATTGATGAAAAAACGGCAAGACAAGGGATGCTCAATGCGCCACCAGATCCAGGAGCGATGAGAATTTCGCCAATTGGACATTCGAAAGAACCATCCTATTTTGTTAATGGTTTTGCGGCAAATGATGCGTCTTCAACTTTGAATATTTGGAAGCGCGTAGAAGAAGTCGGATATCCGACAAAGGAACCCATTGTTATCATGAATTGCCGTGCAGACCGCGTTGATCGTACGGAACAATTTGCAAGAGATGTTTTACCATTTATCCCAATGAAAACACTTGTTGTGATTGGGGAATCGGCGGAACCGATTGTGAAAGCATACGAACTAGGACTTATACCTGCCCATTCATTAGAAAACTTAGAAGGGTCGGATACGGGAGAAATTCTCGAGCATTTAAAAGGAGAAATGAAAGGTTCTACCATTTATGGAGTCGGCAATATACATGGTGCTGCAGAACCGTTAATAGAAGAAATTCAACATTTGAAAATAAAACAATTAGTCAGTTAAGGAGCGTTTTCCATGTTTGGTGATGATTTATACATATCTCTTATTCTAGGCGTCCTACTCAGTCTCTTATTTGCTGAGAAATTTGGGATTATGCCTGCTGGGTTAGTCGTGCCAGGTTATCTGGCTCTTGTATTAGACCAGCCAATCTTTGTTTTAATTATTTTGCTCGTCAGTTTATTAACTTATGTGATTGTAAAATACGGTGTATCAAAGGTCGTTATTTTATACGGACGTCGCAAGTTTGCTGCGATGCTGATTACCGGGATATGTCTCAAATTGATATTAGATTATTTTTACCCGATATTACCGTTTGAGATTAATGAATTTAGAGGGCTGGGGGTTATTGTACCAGGATTGATTGCAAATACGATTCAAAAACAAGGAGTTACCATTACATTAGGTAGCACACTGCTTTTATCCGCTGCCACATTTGGCATTATGTACGTGTATTACCTATTTTAAAGGAGAGAGAAGACCACAATGGAACATAAAAAGAAACCTAGGAAGCTTAATTTTCATGAACAACTTCTTCGTTTCTTAAAGAAGCAGAAAAGGCGTATTCCTGTGCATATCATGATTCTTTTTCCGGTGTTAATAGTCGCATTTGCTATTATCTATAGTTTTGATATTCGTACGGATGCAGATGCTGAGCCAGAAGAGAATGCGCAAGTAACGGGCGTGGCTGTTGGAGATGTGATGGTAGGGAGACATGTGGAAGAAGTAACAAACCGTTATGGCTATGACTATTTATTCCGTTATGTTCAGCCTTTGTTTAATCAAGCGGACTATGCGACAGGGAATTTTGAAAATGTAGCAAGCGACAGAGAGCTCGAACCGATGGAAAACAAAGAGATTACATTGCAAGCCAATCGTGAATCGGTTGCGGCGATGAAGGATGCTGGATTTAAAACGATGGCCATGGCGAATAACCATATGATGGATTACGGAGAACAGGGAATGATTGATACCCTTGATACCTTTCATGAACAAGGAATCGATGCCGTTGGCGCTGGGACAAATAGTACCGATGCTAGTAATCGTATTTCTTATCAGGAAATCAATGGATTAACGATTGCCACACTTAGTTTTTCCGACATAAGTTCTGAAGAAACGAAGGCAGGAGAAAAACAAGCCGGCATATTAGATTTTGATCCAGCCACTTTTATCCCATTAACCGCAGAGGCAAAGAAAAAAGCAGATTACGTGATTGTCCATGCCCATTGGGGACGTGAATATAATAGTCGAGCGAGTGATCGACAAAAAGAGTTGGGAAGAGCGTTAGCAGATGCTGGAGCCGATTTAGTTATTGGACACCACCCCCATGTATTAGAGTCGATTGAGGTCTATGATGACACAGTTATTTTTTATAGCTTGGGTAACTTTATTTTCGACCAAGGCTGGTCAAGAACGAGAGAAACAGCACTCGTACAATTTCATCTCATGCCTACAGGGGAAACGAATTTCGAAATTACCCCTATGAAAATACGAGAAGCTACACCGGCCCCTCTATCAAACTGGGACAAGCTCTCACAGCAGTCAATTATCCGACAATTAACGAGAGACTTGGATGTGGATCACGCGACAGTTGATGATAAATTAACGTTTACGGTTAAACAAAGGGAGGGAGAAGAATGAAGAAGTTCTTCACACGTTTATTGCCTTATTTATTTGTAGCCAGTTTATTCCTTTTTATCGTTGGCTTCAGTCAAACAGATACGCTAACAGAAAAAGAGGAACAAGAAATACAAATCGAGTTATTGAAGGTGAAGGTGCAAGAAAACCAAGATTAAAGAAGGAGGAACAATGAAGAAAAAACTTATACTGCTAGGATTGCTGGTCGTTATTCTCATTGTGATTGTTCTTCTGCGGGTATTTGATGGAAAGGGTGAAGAAGAGGTGAGCCTCCCGATGATAGGAACAGAGAGCGGTGAATATGGGGTAAGTGCAAGCCACCCGTTAGCTGTAAAGGTAGGAATGGAAGTATTAAACGAAGGGGGTAATGCAGTTGATGCAGCTGTTGCTGTGTCTTATGCATTAGCCGTTGTCGAACCATATGGCTCTGGCCTTGGCGGTGGCGGGGAGACACTTGTATATCAAGAAGGCGCAAAGCCATTCGTTCAGCAATATAGAGAAATGGCTCCGCTCTCTTCGGAGGAAGTAGAATCAGATTCAGGCATTCCTGGATTTGTAAAGGGAATGGAAGATATTCATGAGGCTGAAGGAAGTATGTCGTTTAAGAAGATTATGGATAAAG
The DNA here is from genome assembly GCF_038595015.1 of Cytobacillus sp. FSL W7-1323. Classification (NCBI taxonomy): domain Bacteria; kingdom Bacillati; phylum Bacillota; class Bacilli; order Caryophanales; family Bacillaceae; genus Cytobacillus; species Cytobacillus sp. FSL W7-1323. Next base: position 4,059,500 of record NZ_CP151998.1, on the reverse strand, counting down.
TGATCCCACTAGCTGCAGACGGCTTCGAGGTAGATGAGGATTTATCGTATCGCTTTAAGGTAGCGCTAAAAAATCGGATAGACGAGGATGAAGATTCACCTTTTATTATTGATGGGGAGCCGATAGAACCAGGTGATCGTCTCGTACAACCAGCTCTTGCTCAGACGCTTAAAAACATCCGTGATGGCGGTGCGGCAGCATTTTACCGAGGTGAGATGGCAGAATCATTCGCTGAGCAACATGACTCTTTTGACCGCAGTGATTTTAGTAAGTATACTTCACAAAAAATGAAAGCAGTGCAGGGAGAGTTTATGGGCTATGATGTTTTTTCATCTGCCCCCCCATACTCAGGGCTGACCGTCATTCAATCATTGCAGATGGCAGAGAAAGTATTAGAAGAACAAGAATGGGAAGATGAACCTTCATTTGTCGCCTCTTTCGGAGAAATTAGTAAAATTGCCTACGAGCAGAGATTATCACAAATAGGGGATATGGATTATACCGATCTTGATTTGGAAAAATCAATGAGTAAAGAGTTTACTGATGAGTTGGTGGAGGAGCATAAGGATATTTTCAAAAGTGCCCGATTAAATGATTCAGAGGCAGAGCGTAAAGATTATGGGCATACCACTCATTTTGTTGTCGTAGATGATAACGGTATGATGGTATCAACAACGAATTCATTAGGGAACTTCTTTGGAACAGGAGAGTATATGGAGGAAGGGTTCTTCCTGAATAACGCACTCACGAATTACAGTGAAAATGAAAAAAGTCCGAATGTGTTTGAACCAGGTAAACGGCCAAGAAGCTTTATCTCGCCAACGATTCTAGCAAATGATAAAGAAGTTATCGGCATAGGCTCACCTGGAGGAAGAAGAATTCCTGCAGTGGTCACCGAATCCATTCTCTATCATCTTGTGTATGGTTATAGTTTACAACAAGCTGTGGAGCGACCACGCTTCTATTTAGAAGACGATAAAATTGAAATTGAACCAGGCTTCAAACGGGAAACCTATAACGAACTACAAAGTAAAGGCTATAAAGTGAAAATCAATGACAACGCCACTTACTTCGGCAGTGTCAATGCCTTATCCCTACAACTAAATGACCGTACATTAGATGGAGCTGCAGATCCTCGTAGAATAGGAGAATGGAAGAAAGCTGAATAAATGAAAAAGGCATTCAATCAAACGTTTGATTGAATGCCTTTTTTTGCTGAATGACTCCGATATCTGAAGGGTTTCGGGTGAAAATAGTTGCATGAGTAAAACTGTGTGAGTGCTATTAACTTTATGAGGAGAGGGGGTTGCTAAATTGGAAGGATGTTTAATAGTAGGTCAATCAGATTTAAGGGAAGTAGATGGTGTGGGGGAAATCCAAGAACGTAGCAAAGAATTGTGTGCAAGTTGATTACACTTAGAAGTAACGAAGAAGGGGAAAAAATAATATTCAGATACATGAAGTGTGAAAATCCATAGAAGTGTTAGGAAACCGAAAATACGAACATAAGAAGAGGAACAATCGGCAAGTGGTGTTGGCAAACTGGGAATACGAACATAAGAAGAGAAAAAACCGGCGAGTGGTGTGAGCGAATCGAGATTACAACTATAAGAAGGAGTACATTCTTCCTAACTACACAAGTTACAAAAAACACAGATGAAGTTTGTGTTTATCTATAGAATATACACCAAGAATGATTGCTTTCTTAGAGTAGGAAATATCAAAATCTACACCATTAGTTTGAGGTTTACACTTAAAACAATTTGTTTAACTAAACTAAGTATTCAATAACGTATCATCGAAGCGGAGATTATTGTAAAAGAAAATCTAAAGCTAGCTCCTCTATTGAAAAGACTTCCCCTAAATTGTAAACCCTCCATTAACTATTATGAAAATTTTCTAACAAATGTAAATATCTATTAAATGGTTTGTAAATAATCGGTAAATCCATCATTTTTCGGCGATTGTCATGATACACTCTAGGCAAATAAAGCGTTAAATACAGCCGATGAATTTGGAGGATGCTAATGGCTCATTTCATGTTTATTCGAGGCAACCGCAATAAGAGGCTTTTTCATGATATTGGGGCTGAGTTGGAGCGAAAAGGTCATCAAGTTCATTTAATCCAGCTTGAATTAAATGAGTTACTAATGAAAACGACCATTCCGACCGTTTTTTTACCTAATCATGTGGCGAAAGAGGAATACCCGATTAGTGACAAGGAGTTAATGGATCTACAGATATATAATATTACTTTTACAAAAAGGGTACTGCAAAAGGAAATTCCGCTAAGTGAGCTTAGGATGTATAAGCGGTACATGGCAGCACTAGATCACCTGCTTGATAAGTACAACATAGAAGTAATTTGCTTGTTTAATGGCTATCACTGGATTGACCAAATATGCCGTTATTTAGCAAAGAAGAAGGGTTTGCGGACGTATTTCTTTGAAGATGGGTTGTTCAGGCCGTATACGATTACGTGTGACCCGAATGGGATTAATGCCTGTTCAAGCGTCCCGAGAGACTTCTCCTTCTATCAGGATATGGAGGTCGACCGTCCGCGTCTGATGAAATTTATGTTTCGCCCGGAGGAAGAATCACTGAAGCAACTAAAAAGGGAAAATCTAGTGAAGGTTGCTTCAGCAAAACTATTATCAATGGCAGGGTCACTTTTGCGTATCCACCCAAACTATTTTGCTCATATTAATTTCTGGCAAGGACTCAAATATTTCGTTCATAAGAAATGGTATAGCCGAAGAAAGGAAGATGAGGTTGACTTGCGGGGTGAATATATCTTTCTCCCGTTTCAAGTGTCTCGTGATACGCAAATTTTTTATCATTCACCACATATTCAATCAATGGAGCAATTACTAGAAATTACTTTAAAAGCGGTGGAACAATATAACCAGACGTATCACAGGCAAATCAAAGTCATTGTAAAGGAACATCCTGAAGACTTATCAAGACAAAACTATCAATCATTAAAGAACAAATATACAAATGTACAATTTGTGCAAAAATATAGGATGGACAAGCTTTTGAAGGCTAGCTTAGCTGTGGTGACGGTCAATTCAACAGTCGGAATAGAAGCGCTTGCTCATTACAAAAAGGTGATTACATTAGGAGATGCCTTATACAATATTGACCCACTAGTGGAAAGATGTCCGCATCCAGATCTTTTATATCAAAGTTTGCAAAAGTCATTATCGACGCCTTTATCTATAGATAAAATTGAAAAATTTCTCTATTATTTACGATTTCATTACCAAACGGAAGGTGTGCTCAATCGACCTAATAAACAAACAGCAAAGAATTTAGCGAATAGATTAGAAGATTATGAGAGAGGTGTATTGGATGAAAGCGATTGGAATCATTCCCGCAAGGTACGCATCGACTAGATTCCCAGGTAAACCACTTGCACTTATTGCTGGTGTACCAATGATTGAACGGGTATATCGCCAAGTGTGCCAATCGGAAGAATTAGAACGCGTCATTGTCGCTACTGATCATGAAGAAATTAAGAGAGTAGTAGAATCAATCGGGGGTGAGGCGATATTAACAAGCGCCGCCCATGAAACGGGCTCTGACCGTATGGCTGAAGTAGCATCCAATATAGAAGGTGACTTTTTCATTAATATTCAAGGAGATGAGCCCCTCATCCAGCCTACACTAATTAATGAGATGGTTCGTACCTCTCGAAAACAGCAAAATAGGGCTGTAATCACCGCTATGAAAAAAATTAATCGCCCTGAAGATATCACGGACCCAAATGTGGTAAAAGTCGTTACAAATGAGCAAAATGAGGCACTCTACTTTTCGAGAGCACCGATTCCTTTTCAAAGAGGCGAGAAAACCGATTATTTTAAACATATTGGTGTCTATGGTTATCCACGTGAAATATTAATGAGATTCGTTATGCTCCCACAAACACCGCTTGAACAAGCAGAAATGCTTGAGCAACTAAGACTGATAGAAAATAATATCCTGATTAAAATGATTGCAACAGATGACCCGTTCCACGGTGTAGACACAAAGGAAGATATTCAAAAAATAGAAGAGATTCTAGGGGGAAAACAGTATGTCTAAAACAGTCAGATTAAATGATGAAATCGTATTTGGCGGTGAGCGTCCTTTTGTATTAATTGCCGGACCATGTATGTTAGAAAGCAAAGAAGTAGTGATGGAGACAGCGGCAAGATTAAAAGAAATTACCTCTCATTTAGGCATTCCATTTATCTTCAAAGGGTCATTTGATAAAGCGAATCGATCTTCTATTTTTTCCGAAAGAGGGCCTGGACTTCAAGCGGGATTAAACATGTTAGCAAATGTGAAGGATGCCTTTCGCATTCCTGTGTTATCAGATATTCATGAGCCTAGCCAAGCGGCTTTAGCTAGTCAAGTACTGGATATTATCCAAATCCCAGCCTTTCTTTGTAGACAAACAGACCTGCTTACTGCTGCAGCGAAAACAGGAAAAGTTATCAATGTAAAAAAAGGTCAATTCCTCTCTCCTACTGACATGAACAATGTTGTGACAAAGTTAAAGGAAGCAGGCAATGACCGAATATTACTTACAGAAAGAGGCTCAACATTTGGCTATAACAATTTAGTTGTGGATATGCGTTCATTACCAATGATGAGAGAAATGGCACCAGTTGTATTTGATGCCACACATAGTGTGCAAATCCCAGGAGGCAATGGTACAAGTACAGGAGGGAAGCGTGAATTTGTTCCTTACTTATCTCGTGCCGCAGCAGCAGTTGGTGTCGACGCTATTTTTATGGAGGTTCACCCTAACCCTGAAAAAGCGTTATCTGATGGACCGAATATGGTGAAATTAAGTGATGTAGAACAAATATTAAAACCGATTGTAGCTATGGATTGTTTATTAAAAGCGTCATCCTATGCAGGAGGGAATGAGCATGCTGAATATGAAAACGAACCAGCTGGATTATACTAATCACGTAATTTCTGTCTTGGAAAAAGAAGCAACAGCTATTATGCAGTTAAAAGATCAAGTCGGTCCACATATCAATGAAGCGATTGCCATGATTCTCCAATGTGAAGGAAGAGTGGTTATTACAGGCATAGGCAAATCAGGCATAATTGCCAGAAAAATCAATGCTACTATGGCGAGTACAGGTACACCTTCTATTTTCCTTCATCCATCGGAAGGGTTGCATGGAGATTTAGGGATGGTTACGGCAAAGGATGTAGTGATAGCGATATCAAATAGTGGGGAATCGGAAGAAGTATTACAGCTCATCCCGTCCATAAAAAGAATCGGTGCAAAAATGATTAGTATTGTGAAAAACCCATTATCAACATTGGCTAGAAAGTCAGAGATCGTCCTTTGTATAGGTAATGTAGTAGAAGCCTGCCCACATGGTTTAGCTCCTACAACAAGCACGACGGTTACTTTAGCTTTAGGAGACGCCTTAGCCATTGCCTTACTAGAAGCAAGAAACTTTCAGCCAGAAGATTTTGCAGTCTTTCATCCGGCAGGCTCATTAGGTAGAAGATTATTACTTAAAACAGCTGATGTGGTCGCTAATACCCGCAAAAACCCGATTATTGCAACACATGCAACCGTTCAAGAAGCACTATTCTCTATGACTTTACAAGGAATGGGCGCGATTAGTGTAGTCACAGAGAAAAATGAATTATTCGGGATTTTAACAGATGGTGATATTCGAAGAGCATTTGCGGTGACAAATACAATACTTGAAGAACAAGTCCTTCAATATTGTAATCCACAACCATATTTCCTATCAGAAAATCACCTTGCTTCTGAAGCGAAGACATTAATGGAGCAGCATAAAGTAAATGTGCTGCCGATAGTCAATGAAAAACATGAGCCCACTGGTATGATTCATATTCATGACCTTATGCATCTTGGGTTGTAGGAGGCACACTGATGAAGAATATTCGCTTAATCGTGTTAGATGTTGATGGTGTGTTAACCGATGGCAAACTCTTGTTATCAAGCAGTGGTGAAGAAGTAAAGGCATTTCATGTACATGATGGCATGGGAATTAGCCTAGCGAAGTTTGTTGGGATAGAGGTTGCGATTATTACAGGCAGACGATCTGCGGCAGTTGAGAAACGAGCAGCGGAACTGAACATCAACTATGTGCAGCAAGGTGTGAAAGATAAAGTATCCGCCCTTTTACAATTAGCGGGAGAAATAGATATTGATGTGAATCAAATGTGTTATATCGGTGATGATCTCAATGATATAGAAGCAATGAATATGGTCGGGTTAGCTGCATGTCCAGCAAACGCGATTGAGGAAGTGAAGCAAGAAGCGGAAATCGTTGCGGAACGGATGGGCGGTAATGGCGCAGTGCGGGAGATTATAGAATCCATTCTTCGTCAAAGTTTTGATTACACGGCACTTGTAAAGGATTTTCTTAACCAACAGGCGGTCAGACAGTAAGGAGTGTTTCTCTTGAATAGCTGTGCAATTTGTGAAAAACAGTTCACTCATAAGCGTGAAGTAATTTACAGTAATGATCGGTGGATGCTTGTTGCGGTTGAATCAAGAACTGCATTAGGCTATTTACACTTGGAAACGAAGAGACATATTGAACATTGGCACGATTTAAACGAGGCAGAACAGCATGATTTTTTTCATATCGTCAAAGTGGTTGAGATCGCATTGAAAGAAGTAATTGGCAGTGAACGTTTATATATGACTTCAATGAATGAGCTTGTACGGCATCTTCATTTTCATCTTATCCCACGACTAAAAGGTAGTGCTAAGCGGGGGCTGCCATTTATTTCTGAAGTCATTGGAGGAGCCCCATCCGTATCCCTAAAGGAAATGGATTGGGTCAAAGGGCTGAAAACACATTTCGTACAAGTATAAAGGAAGGAGGTATTGTACGTATGGGTTGGAAAAAAACAATAAAAAAAGGTTTAAAACAACTTTCACTGAAAAAAGGGAACGAACAAAAGCCATTTATTGAAATGGGAGAGAATTGGAGCAAAAGTGAGGCAGTGCCTGTCGCCTTTATGTTTGGCTTTAATCCTTGGAAAAGGGAACATAGCAGCAAATTTTTCTCAGAATATCGCACCGCGTTTGTTTTTGGTCAAGGGGATTTAAAAAGATTGCAACCTTTCATCAATAAGGCTTCTCAGGTAGTGTTTATCGTCTGGGGATTCAAAGAACCTGAAGGACTAACAGCTTATGCAGCTAAGAAAGGTATTAAAGTCCTTCGTGTGGAAGATGGTTTTGTCCGCTCAGTAGGCTTAGGTGCAGCCCATACGTTTCCTCTATCCATCGCTGTTGATTCGAAGACCCTTTATTTCAATGCTCGGCAGCCATCAGATTTAGAAGAATTATTAAATACTTACGAAGTATCGGCAGAAATGTTGCAGCGTGCAAGAGAATGTCGGCTACAGCTTATTCAGCAGGGCGTATCAAAATATAACCATACGGCGCAAACTGATATCAATAAGATTTATGGTGAGAAAAAGTCAAAGAGAATTTTAGTCATAGGGCAAGTAGAAGATGACGCATCGATCCAATATGGACTAGAAGCGAAAATGACCAATAATGATCTCGTTCGTGCAGCTGCAAAAGAGCATCCAGAATGTGAAATCATTTATAAGCCCCATCCTGATGTTCTCGGCGGATATCGTAAAGCATTTTCTAATCCAATGGATGTGACCGATGTGGCGAAAGTTGTAACTGAATCGCTTGGTATCGTTGATGCACTCCAGACGATTGATCATGTATACACGATGACTTCTCTCGTTGGCTTCGAGGCCCTTATTCGCGGTATACCAGTTACCTGTTACGGATCGCCATTTTATGCAGGATGGGGCCTAACAACAGATAGGCAGCCCAACGCTAGAAGGCAACGGAAACGTACGATTGACGAGTTATTTGCAATCAGCTATCTTGTGTATCCGCGGTATATGAACCCAGATACCGGTGAACATATTCAACTAGAAGAAGCAATGAAAATCTTAATTAGACAACGTGCAGAAAATATGGAGCTAGAGGGTGATAAGAAAAGACAAGCACTTGCCTTTTCTGAAGCTGAACAATTATATAAACAAGCATTAAATTTAGTTTATCAACCTGGAAGAGAGCAAGTGTATATTGAACTCCTAAATGATGCGAGACAATACGAAAAATCCTTGCGGCTAATAGAAGAAAAGCAGCGACAGAACAGCTTACCTGACTCTCTATATTGTGAAAAGGGCATTGCTTATGCCGGTCTTGGGCATTATCAAGCAGCACTTTCCTCCTTATTAAAAGTAGAAAAAAAATCTAAGCGACAAATGCTTGCTTTAATTAGATTACTATGGAAAATTGAAGGCCCATCAGATAGGTTATTACAAGCAACAGAAGAGACATTAAAAATGTTGGATGTAGATTTTTCTAAAGAAGATATTATGCAGTTTGCAGCTATCCTTAATCATTGCGGTCATCCCTATAAGGCGAAACGGCTTTTACGGGAGAAGCAAATAGAACCAATAGAGGTACCTTATCTTTCTTTGGCAGTCAATTTTGATTTTGATCAACTAAACGCCTCTACTTATAGTGAAAAAGTGGTTGTCAATCAATTGATCCAATCAGAAGGTCAGTTTCAACAACTGCTGACCACTCAAAAAAAGATAGGTATTGTACTAGAAGCGACATCACAAGAGGCACTGCATCATTTCTGCCAAAAATTTGATACCCTCATCTTTGTCACAAAACCAACCTTTCCATTGGTTGATCGGAACCGTTCATTCGTTATATTTAGTGCCATTCATCCCGAATTGCATGAGCAGGTCAACTTATCACAGGTGGAATTATTATTATGTAATGAGCCGGGCCTTATTCATCGCTATCCCCATGGCTCAGATTATATGCGTACATTGATAGAACGAGGTGTGAAGCTAGAGTCTTACCCACAAGGTTTGTATCGTGAGTTAGTCAATCAACTTGGCAGAAAACCAAGCGATCGTGAATTATTACTCTTCTGGATCGTTCAACAAACAGGAGAAAAAATAGCCGAGGAACAAATTCTATACTCAGGCAACAGTGAAGACAAGGATATGCTCAAATCCTACATCGTAGAAGGTGTCCTACAGTGAAAAAATGGAGAGTATTAGCAAAGAAAGGTGTTAGGAAAGTAAAAGAGCTACGAAAATATTCACAAAGTGTTCGCCAAGTGAAAAGGAATAGTGGAACAAAACCGATTGCGCTAGCATTTTACTTTTCCCATTGGAAACAAGAGTGTGTGAAGGAATTTTTTCGTGAATATGAGATTATTTTTATCCCCCATACTTTTACTACTGTTTTTTTACACAGGTTGCTCCGTGTAAACAGGGAAAAAGTGTTTTTAATATGGGGATCTAAACAAAATGTACAGCTAGAAGATATAGCTGAAGCCTATCAAGTTCCCATATATCGTGTGGAGGATGGCTTTGTCCGCTCTGTTGGTTTAGGGGCGCTGCATACATTGCCATACTCCTTATGCATAGACAAGACAGGTATTTATTATGATAGTACACAACCAAGTGACTTAGAGCACTTACTGAATCATCATCATTTTGACCAAGATATCTTAGATCGGGCAGCGCGCATCATAGAAGAAATAAAAGAAAACGGCTTAAGTAAATATAACCATCTTTCAACAAAAGATGTGAATGTAGTCTACGGCAGGAAAGCGAACAAGCGGATACTAGTCATTGGACAAGTAGAAGATGACGCTTCGATTTTGATGGGAGCAGCTACACGTTGGACAAACAATGACTTGGTCCGCTTAGCTCGGGAGGAAAATCCTCATGCACAAATTATATATAAGCCGCATCCTGACGTATTATCTGGTAAAAGACCGCTGCAATCCAATCCAAAAGACGTCACACATCTAGCACAGATTGTCAGCGAACCAATTAGCTTGCATGATTCACTAAAAACCGTTGACCATGTTTATACTATTACTTCTTTATCCGGTTTCGAAGCACTCATGCGAGGCATTCCCGTTACAACAGTCGGAGCCCCTTTTTACTCCAACTGGGGCTTAACAGATGATCGTCAAATGGTAGCCAGAAGAAGAAGGCAACGCACACTTGTAGAAGTATTCGCTGCCGCCTATTTACTTTATCCCAAATATATGAACCCAAATACCAAAGAACCTATCACTCTTGAAGAGACAATCCAATTAATTAATGAAGAGAGGAATGCTCCCGTTCACACTTAATGGCGCGTTCCTTCTCGCCCCATCTACTTCCTTAAGGATCTCCGTGCTCCTTCCCGCCACTGCTTCACAGCAGAAATAGACACCCCCTCTTTAATGGCAATCTCTCGAATCGAGTGATCATACATGAGTGTATACCATACCCACTTAAACTGCTTCTCCGTCAAACATCCTCGACAAACCCGTAAAAACTCAAACTCAACAGAAGAATCATCACTCGTTTCATCACCAGCCACCAATAACCAAAACTCTTCCTCAGTCACTACCCACCGCTCTGCGTAGTTAATCGACCGCTTCAACTCATTCAACAATTTCCCCCTCACACAAGCATAAGCATAACTAATAAAAGGCTTTCCCAACCCTTCATCATATCGCTCCCAAGCCTCCCACAAAGCAATCACACCCACCTGATAATATTCCTCTTTCTCCCGATAAATCCCCAAACTCCTCATAATCTTAAAAATCATTGGCTCATACGACTTAAGCACAACCTCAAACTCCTGCACTCTCTCTCATCCTTAAAGGAAGCGCGCTTACCGGTTTTTTCCTAGGTAGGGGTAGTTTAATGAATTACATAGAACATTGACAAAATAAAAAAACTATATTTATTGCCGGGAAAAGTTATGTATTTCTAAGAAAAACAAAAAAATTAACTAAAAATTAGATATTTTGCACTGTTTAATTACTAAATACAAATAAGTAATTTTAATACTTGTTTTACTGGTCGATCTAGTGAAATCTTCCTGATATAACCATTTATAATATGATATTTTCAATGAAGAAGGATAATAGTGGTATTGTGTGGTCCTATTTTACTGATATAATAGTTTTGGTGTTCTGTGATTTGACAAAGTATTTATTCTAAAATAGGAAAATGTTATTTTATCTACTCTTTTATAATATTGGAATTTACTTTACAATGTTTTATATTATATAAGTTCTTTTAACTAGCTTTGAGAGGGGAAACAAGATGGAATTTGATATATCCGTAATTATACCTACATATAATGTAGAGCTTTATATAGATGAAGCTTTAAATTCTGTAAAGAAGCAGAGTTTCAAGGGTAGTGTTGAAGTAATAATTATAGACGATTGTTCAACTGATAAAACTCATGAACTTATTGAGGAGTTTAAAAGAGTTAATGATGCAAAAAGTTTTAGTATTAAAACTATCTATCAAGAAAAAAACATGAGACAAGGTACTGCTCGTAATAGAGGTATTGAGGAGTCGAACGGGAAATATATATTCTTTTTAGATGGGGATGATATTTTAGACTCTAGTTGTTTTGAGAAAATGTTTGATAAAGCAATTGAGGGTTCTTATGATTTTGTTTTATGTGATTGGGCTTATTATTATGAGGATAAAGGACTTGTATATGTTAATAATGATCTTTTCTTAAATAAACAAGCATTATATAACATTGATTGTGAACAATTATATGAGGCACCAACTTATTTTAGTGTTAATAAATTATATTTAAAAGAGTTTTTGATAAATAATAATATAAGGTATGGAGAGGGGTATATTTATGAAGATTTTGAATTTTACCTTGATGTTGCACAAAAAGCCAATGCGATTGCAATAATCTCTAATCCTTTGTATTGGGTACGTGTAAATGAACATTCGACTACAAAAACTAATACTATGGGGACAGACCATATAACTTCGTATTTAAAAGCAGTTGAAAATAGTATAAAGTTGTTTAATCCAAGAGGGAAAAGTTCATATTATCAGGTGTATAAACATTTAATACAAAAATCTATTTACTATGCTAAAAAGAGGGCTCCGATTGGTTATAAAAGAAAGACTTTAAAAAAAGTTATCTCCATTTTAAATACGAAAAACAAACATTACTATGTCCCCTTAAATATTATACCTTTAAACCATTTATTATTCCGAAGAAGGTATGTTCAGCGAAGTAAGGTTAATAGAATTTTATTTGTGGATTGGCTACAGTCTAAAGGGAAATTAGTACCTATTTTTAAAATTGCAAAAAAATATAAAAATAAGATTAAATATAATAAGCTGACTGATTTTATTCGAAATACTAATTATTATAAAAACAAGAAAAAACATCAAAAGCTTAAAAAAATTGAGTCGTTTAATAATAGAGCGATTAAAGAGAATTCTATATTGTTTTTGGGCTTTGATTATAGATATATAGGCAACTCAAGATACTTTTTTGAATACTTACAGGAAAGGAAATCTCAATTTGAGATTCATTTCGTTACAAAAGACAATAGGGTTCCTTCTGAATTCAGAATTACTCCTAGGTCAATGAAATTCTATGAAAAATTAGCAACCTCAAAGATTGTAATTGGAGAAAGTTGGTTACCTCTAGATTTTAAAAAAAGACAAGGTGCATACTGGCTTCAGATGTGGCATGGGACACCCTATAAAAAATTATTATTTGATAGTCATGAAATGTATATATCAAAATATAACAGGAACCATAAAAAGCAGAAACAAAGAGATATTATGAGGTGGGATTTTCTACTATCTGATTCCCCTAAAGCATCTGAAAAGTTTATATCTGCCTTTGTTATTCCGAAAGAGAAAATATTAAACTTTGGTTACCCTCGCGTTCAATGGCTAAAATCAAATCAAGAAAACACAGAACTAATTGAATCAATTAAAAAAGGTTTGAATATACCAATTGGGAAAAAGGTTATTTTATATGTTCCAACATGGAGAGATTATAATTTTAAATCCCATAGACCTGATAATAAGTATAAATTGGATTTAAATAATCTTTTAGAAAAACTAAACGATGATTACGTAGTAATTGATAAAGATCATAGTATGAGTTTGGGAAGTAAGGAAGTAAATAGTCAGGTTATTAATCCATCTTCAAGTATTGACGTTCAAGAACTTATATTGATTTCTGACATAATAATAAGTGACTATTCTTCAATTATATTTGATGGTCTAGCAATTAATAAGAAATTCTTATTATATATAAATGATTTTGAGCAGTATGAAAAGGCAAGAGGAGTTTACTCAGATATTAACGAGCAATTATTGGAATTTAATTCCACAGATGTTGAAACACTAGCGAATAAAATAACTATCTTAAATTTAGAATATCCGAATGTGACTTATGAGAAAGTTAAATCAGTTTTAGCAAATATATATACGGAAAACTCCAACTTAATGTTAGAAAACTTTATACAAAAGTTAATGAATAGTAAGGAATAGAAAGGAAATATGATGAAATTCTCAGTAATTATACCTATTTATAACTCTGGGAAGTATCTAAGTACAACTATCGAGAGTGTAATAAATCAAGATTACCCTTTAAATGATATAAGCATAATTCTTATAAATGATGGTAGTACGGATAATAGTGAAAAAATATGTCATGCATACTTAGAAAAGTTACCAGAAACCATAATATATAGAAAAATAAATAACAGTGGACCTTCAGTTGCTAGAAATATTGGTTTGTCCTGCGTTCCTATTTCAACGGATTATGTAGTTTTTCTTGATGCGGATGATAAGTTGAGTTTGGATTATTTGAACAATGCCTTTTTGTTCTTTACCGCCAATCCTACAGTTAATATTGCTGTTTCACCTATTGTGTATTTTGGAAGAGTACAAGGAGAACATAAATTAAATTATAGATTCAGTAGTAAAAATGATAGGGTTATAGATATAACTAGAGAATATAGTAGTCCACATTTTTATATTGGTGGGACAATTCTTCAGGCGAGGGTTCTGAATGATCTGGGATTGACGTTTAGATCTGATATTAGTTTTTTTGAGGATGCTTTTTTTGTAAATCAATTTATACTGTCTGTTGAAAAATATGGTCTTATAAAAAACAGTATTTATTTTTATAGGAAAAGAGAAGAACAAAATTCTTTGGTTGATATAAATTGGGAGAAGAGGGATAGGTACATCCCTCTTCTAAAAAAATCATATATGCCATTATTAAAGTTATCAATTGAAATGGATAATAATTCCTTTCCTTATGTGAGTTATTTAATAATTTATCACTTAAGACTTTTTTTAATCTCAAAAAATTACAGTAAAATGTTAGATGTATTGGAAGAATCGGAAGTGGAAGAGTTTATATACCTTATGCGGTTGCTTTTGGGGAAAATAGAAGATAAATATATTTTAAAACAAAATTTTAATACAATAGAAAAGAAGGTATTATTGAAGGTTAAATATGGTAAACAATATGATGTCAATAAATTTACATCTTTTAGGAAAATTATCATTGAGAAATTACGACTGAAATATCTTTATTACCAAATTGAAGGTACTTCATTTAATCGAGAAGTGTTTGTTAAATATAAAAATAAACTAATCCCTTGCACTATTAAAAATAGTGAAGAATTAGTAGTACAACAATTTGCGATTACAACAACTCAAAAACGTTTTGAATTTATAGTAGATATTCCGTGGTATATTTCTAAGTTTGAATTATGTGTAAAGGAGAATGAGGAAATAACGTCAACTCGGAAAGTGAACCTGCTAACAAAATTAATTAGCACTATAAAAAAAGAATTGATAAGTAAGCAATTGGAAAATTAAATATTATATAAGGGTAAATACCTTAAACTATTAGTTTAAGGTGTTTTTTATAAAGACAAATGTGATTATAAATATTTTTTAGATATATTTATTATGAAAAACATGGTAAATTATCTTCTATATACTATTTTTAGAAAATTAAAACCATTGCAAAGGGGTCGTTCAATGTCTAGTATAAAAAAAGCTATTATCCCAGCAGCCGGATTAGGAACAAGGTTCTTACCGGCTACCAAAGCTATGCCAAAGGAAATGCTCCCTATTGTTGATAAGCCGACTATTCAGTACATAATTGAGGAGGCTGTAGCCTCAGGTATTGAAGACATTATTATTGTTACCGGTAAAGGAAAGAGAGCAATCGAAGATCATTTTGATTATGCTCCAGAGTTAGAGAAGAACCTCTTAGATAAAGGAAAGTTAGATATTTTAGAAAGGGTAAGATACCCCTCTAAAATTGCGAATATTCATTATATAAGACAGCAAGAACCGAAAGGGCTTGGGCATGCGATTTGGTGTGCGAGGAATTTTATAGGTGATGAACCTTTTGCTGTGCTATTAGGTGATGATATCGTACAAAGTGATGTGCCGTGTATTAAGCAATTAATTAATCAATATGATTTACTTGAAGCTTCAATTGTAGGTGTCCAGACTGTAGATGATGATGAAACAGATCGTTATGGTATTATCGATCCTTCCAATAATAATGGAAGATTGTATGAGGTCAATCAATTTGTAGAAAAGCCCTTAAAAGGTACTGCCCCTTCTAATTTAGCGATTATGGGAAGATATATATTAACTCCAGATATTTTTAGTTATCTAGAAAATCAAGAAATTGGTGCTGGTGGGGAAATTCAATTGACTGATGCTATTCAAGCATTGAATGAATATAAGTCGGTATTTTGCTATGATTTTGAGGGAACAAGATATGACGTAGGAGAAAAATTAGGGTTTATTAAAACTACTATAGAGTTCTCACTCCAGAATGAGGAACTAAAAGATGATATTATGAAAATATTAGAAAATATAGTAGAATCAAATAAAAATAAAGAATACTCAAAATAATTTTAATTGGCATATTTTCAATGAAAGAGGAGCAGATCAATTTGGCAGGTAATCTAATGAAATACTTCAGTCGCAAAGTTCCTTTTATTAAACAACCTATACGTGATTATATTAAGAATGAACGGTTTAAGATTCGCGCGAAGTATAATTATTATGTGAATCATTTAAAAGTGGAAGATCGAGTGATTTTGTATGAGGCATATCATGGTAAGAGTTTTACGTGTAATCCATTAGCTATTTTTTTAGCGTTTGAAAAAAGAACTGATTTCGATCAGTTTCTTCATATTATAGTGGTGAATGAAAAAGATTCTTTTGTAGACGCATTACCAAAAAGAAAAAATATAAAATTTGTGGCAGTAGATAATGATCTTTATTTAAGATACTTAGCTACTGCCAAATATCTAATTAATAATACGTCCTTTCCTTATTATTTCATTAAACGAGAAGGTCAGGTATATGTAAATACATGGCATGGGACACCTCTAAAGACGTTGGGAAGAGATATTAAACAAGCGGGCATGACTGATCATATGAATATCCAGCGGAATTTATTGCAAACGGATATATTGGTTAGTCCTAATCAGTTTACATATGAAAAACTATTGTCTTCTCATGATATTTATGAAATCTATCCAGGAAGGGTAGCTGATATTGGTTATCCTCGTGTCGATCGAACGCTAGCTGCTCCGAATAAGGATCTATTATCTCAATTAGGGGTAACGAAAGGAACTAAGGTGATCTTATATGCCCCAACGTGGCGGGGGACGGTAGGGAATGAGGCAGATATGAGTGAGCAACTACTTCAGGATGTCCTCCAATTAAAGAGGGAATTAGGCAGTGATTATACTGTATTACTGAAGTCTCATTATTTTACCTTTAAGTACTTTGAGGAAAACCAAAAACAAGATCTATGTGTACCAAATGGTATGGATACAAATTTATTGCTATCAGTAGTCGATATTTTAATAACTGATTATTCTAGCATCTTTTTTGACTTCTTGCCGACCGGGCGTTCAGTCATTTTTTATGGAGATGATATTGAACAATATAGTCATGAAAGAGGATTCTACCTCCCGATTGATCAATTACCTGGACCACTCACTCAACAATTAGAAGAAGTGATTGTGCATATTAAAAATATCGACTTAGAGCAAGAGAAATATAATGAGAAGTACAAAGAATATCAAGAACAGTTTTGTTATAATGATGATGGACAGGCTGCTTCAAGACTGTTATCAATCTTATTAGACAAAGAACAGAAGCATTTAATTAAAACGGAAACAAATAAAGAGAAAATTATTATGTATTGCGGAGCTTTCTATAATAATGGTATAACGATGTCTGCTTTAACCTTATTAAATGCGATTGATTATGATAAATACGAAGTGGTTGTCATAGAGAATCCGAAAGGTTCTGAAGAAAAATGGGTAAATATTAAAAGAGCTAATCCTAATGTTCATTTTATTTATCGACCTGGTGTTCTCGGTAGAACAGTTCTTGATAGCTATAAACATCAATGGATCTTGAATCGTGGTGTCAGTGGACAAATTGTAGAAAAGGTACTTCCAGCACATTTATATTATAATGAGTTTCGCCGGTTAGTTGGAGACGTGAAATTTGATCATGCAATAAATTTTGGTGGTTATAATGATTTTTGGAGTCTCCTATTTGCCTTTTCGCGAATAAAGAATAAATCTATTTATCTTCATAACGATATGATGGAAGAATTTAATAAGAAAATCAAAGGAAAATTTAAACATAAAAAGAATCTAAAAGTGATTTTTTCTATTTATAAATATTATGATAGAATCATCTCAGTAGCAGAATCGACACATGAAACGAATATGAAAAACTTAGAGCAGTTAGTACCAGATAGTCACAAAAAAATGACATATGTTAATAATCTTGTTGATAGTAACCGTGTGAAGACACTGATGAATCAATATGATTATATCGAAGTGAACGGGAATAATTATCTTGTTACGGACCAATTAGCAGAATCTGTTAAGTTAACTATTCAAGGAGTCATAGCTCCTGAAGAAGTAGATGTGAACTTTGTCACTGTTGGTAGACTTTCACCTGAAAAGGGTCATGAAAAATTAATTCATGCATTTTGGGCTTTATACCAATATGATCAACATATTAAGCTTTATATCGTTGGGGAAGGACCACTTAAAGAATCATTGCAATCTCTTATTAAGAAGCTAAAAATGAATGATCGCATTATATTGGTGGGACAATTATCTAACCCTTTTGCTCTTATTAATCAGTGTGATTGTTTTGTTCTTTCTTCAAATTATGAGGGTCAAGGACTCGTTCTACTCGAAACATTGATTATAGGCAAACCGATTATAGCAACAGATGTAACAGGTGTTAGAAGTGTCCTTAAAGAAGGCTATGGTGAGTTAGTAGAAAACAGTCAAGAAGCATTGGCTGAAAAGTTAATTCAATTTGTTGAGCGTTACCGACAAAAATGTTTACCTGAGAGAAGTACATTTCATGACGAACAGTATAATCAAGAAGCATTAAACCAATTTTATGGTAAAGTACTAGGGAAATCATTATAATATTATTATCGGCAATGTAAGGGAATTATTCATCTTTTAATTCCCTTTTTATTTTTGCTCTGTCGCAACAGAAAATGACAATTTCATCATTCAATGATAAAATATTTTCTCGGGGAGAGTAATTCATTGTTAAAAGAAAATTAAAGGCACGGAAAGGAAAAACGCATGCGTTCTGTAGTGACAGTTTTAAAAGAACAAATAAAAAGTTTTTATTTAGTTAGACGCCTTTCTGTTTATGAAATGAAAAGTGCGAACAGAAACAACTATTTAGGGATTCTATGGGAAATTATCAACCCTATGATTCAAATTGCGATTTATTGGTTTGTGTTTGGCTATGGGATATTTAAAGCAGTTGGTAGACCTGATGTACAAATGGGTGATGGAGGAGCTATTCCTTATTTTTCATGGATGTTATCAGGCATAGTCGTTTGGTTCTTTATTAATCAATCGATCACAATGGGCTCGAAATCGGTTTATTCGAGAATTAAGATGGTATCCAAAATGAGTTTCCCAATGAGTGTCATACCTACCTATGTGATTTTTGCAAAGCTTTATCAACATTTAATGTTACTAGTTATTGTACTCATTATGTTCCAATTTATGGGTTATCCAATTTCTGTATATTATATACAATTACCATATATGATGTTAGCGACCTTAATATTCTTGGTTGCGCTATCACTAATCACCTCTACTATTTCAACAATCGTACGTGATTTTCAAATGGCTATTCAATCAGTAGTGAGGATTCTCATCTATGTATCACCATTTTTATGGCCACCATATGAACTTGAGCCTGAGATTGTGCCAACATTAATGCAGCTGAACCCGATTTATTACTTAGCAGAAGGATATCGTGCGACAATCTTAGGTCTAAATTGGTATCCATTTGTGAATTGGGAATATAGCCTTTATTTCTGGGGAATTACTATACTATTATTTGTCGTTGGTTCGATTTTACATGTGAAATTTAGAGATCGCTTCGTAGACTTTCTATAAGATGGATGTGAATTATGGAACATTCAGTTGTTTTAAACAATATTACAAAAAAATATAAAATGTATGATGGTAATAAGGAAAAGTTATTAGATATTTTATTACCGAAAAGTTATGGTGAAGATTTTTACGCGTTGCAAAATGTTAGTTTTACAGCTGAAAAAGGTGACGTTGTTGGATTTATTGGAGTGAATGGTTCTGGTAAATCTACGCTGTCCAATATCCTTGCCGGCATTATCCCACCTACTACAGGGGAGGTAACCATCAATGGGAAGACGGCATTAATTGCTGTCAATTCAGGTTTGAATAATCAATTGACTGGGCGCGAAAATATCGAATTAAAATGTCTGATGCTCGGTTTTAGTAAAGCGCAGATTAAAGAGTTAGAGCCGGAAATTATTGATTTTGCTGATATAGGTAAATTTATTGATCAACCGGTCAAAAGCTATTCCAGTGGGATGAAATCACGTTTAGGCTTTGCTATTTCTGTAAATATTGATCCGGATATATTAGTGATTGATGAAGCACTTTCAGTAGGTGATCAGACATTTGCCGATAAATGCTTAGATAAGATGAATGAGTTTAAAGCAAAAGGAAAAACAATTTTCTTTATTAGTCACTCGATTGGTCAAATGAATCGTTTCTGTGAGAAAGCACTTTGGCTGGAGTATGGTGAAGTGAGAGAGTTTGGTCCGATTAAAGAAGTCATGCCAAAATATCAGGCTTTCTTAAAGGAATATAAAGCGATGAATGCTTCCGAGAAGCGTGCCTTTAAAGAAAAGGCAATGAAGAAGCAAGCAGGACTTGTAACAAATTAAATAAATGTTTATGAAGTGTGAGGCTAAATTGATTTTTAGCCTTTTTTTCTTTGCAAAATTTGGTATAGTAAAAAGGACTAATTTAATAAATAATGGGGAAAAAGATATGGCCATTGAATCAGTTCATTTTGAAAATGTAACGAAGCGTTTTAAAATGTATCAAAACAATAAAGAAAAACTATTAGATATATTCGTACCTAAAGGATACGGTGAAGATTTCTACGGATTGCAACATATCAACTTCACTGCTTACCAAGGTGATGTCATTGGTGTGATTGGTATTAATGGTGCTGGAAAATCTACACTGTCCAATCTTATTACAGGAGTAGTACCTCCTACCACTGGTAATATAACGATTAATGGTAGTGCATCGCTTATTGCTATTGCATCAGGGCTTAACAATCAATTAACAGGTCGAGAGAATATTGAATTAAAATGTCTCATGTTAGGGTTTAATAAGAGAGAAATTAAGCAGCTGATGCCTGAGATTATTGACTTTGCTGATATTGGTAAGTTTATCGACCAACCAGTTAAAAACTATTCTAGTGGTATGAAGTCACGATTAGGCTTTGCCATTTCTGTAAATATTGATCCTGATATTATTGTCATTGATGAAGCCCTCTCGGTTGGTGACCAAACCTTTACTGATAAATGTTTAGATAAGATGAATGAATTTAAACAAAAAGGTAAAACCATCTTCTTTATTAGTCATAGTATTGCACAGGTAAAGAAGTTCTGTGATAAAGCATTATGGCTAGAGGCGGGAGAAGTGAGAGATTACGGGACTATCGATGAAATTATTCCAAAGTATGAAAAGTTCCTAAAGGATTTTAAATCACTAACCAAAGAGGAACAGAAGAAATTTAGACAGGATATTTTAGATAGGCGTAGTCAGTTGAATAATTATACTGACAACATTGAACCCGATAATGCTAACATTGGTTCTAGTGATATTCAGCGAAGTTCAAGAGTAAAAAAACGTACAAAACCTAGTCGTAAAAAATGGAAATTTGTTTTAGGATTAAGTGCACTCTTAATATTATTATCCGTTAGCACGCTAGTTTTAATAAATAATTATCACTCAGCGACTCCGACTGTGAAGAACAACCAAACTGAATCATCTGCAGGATCAGAAGAACCCAAAGTTATAGAAGAAGGTTTAAAGGATGAATCATTAGATATTAGGTATATAACTGTCTCAAGTGCTAATATAAGACAAGAGCCAACAATGGAAAGTGAAGCAATAGACTTTGCTATTTTTGGTTTTCCATATGAAGTATTAGAAGAAGAAGACGGATGGGCTAAAATCCAACTAAATGATAATGAGGAAGGCTGGGTTAGTACAACGGTTTTGGCAAGATTAAATAATACAGTTGTTGACCAAGAGATTGAGAACAAATTAAATGGCATTGTCGGTCCTGATATCCCTCTAGAAACTGTTATGAATACTTTAGGGAAAGGGCAAGTGATGGAGGAACCTCTTGAACATACAGAATTTATTTACAAAGATGAAGTAATCAATGGTGTGATTATTGATATGAATGGTCCATCTACAGATACCTTATTTAATCAATTAGGAGAACCAGATATGGAGTTAGAAGAGACGAAATCTTTCTTATATCATGGAGAAGAATTTGATTACTTATTTCAAGGAGTAGAAGATGGAACAATAAGCTCACTTCAGTTGATTAAAAGAAGTTAAAAAAAGGTCTTATTCTTAACCGAATAGGTTGATAGAATAAGACCTTTTTTTCTTATATATCTAAGTGTGATTTCAATTCTTCTTGTACTTTTAATTGCTCTTCATTCGAAACGATTAAATACCAAATATCATTGATACGCTGACCATTTCCGGATATGGTTAGTTGGTCAATTTTTCCGACTGCATTTTTATAATTTTTTTGGATATCACGCATTTCGTTGAAAGACAAGTTCGTTCTAACATTTTTTCCTAACGCATCTAAGATGTCATCATAGTTTGTGAGTGTGTTAATGCTCATCCCTTTTTTAATGACTCCTTGAATCACTTGACGCTGACGGTCTTGACGACCGAAGTCACCGTTTGGATCTTCTTTTCTCATCCTGACATAGGATAATGCTTCGTCGCCATTTAAGGTGTTTGTCCCTTCTGTAAAGGAAGAATTCCCTTGTGCAAATGCGAGGGAACTGTTAACTGTAATGCCTCCAACCGCATCAACAATATCTTTAAATCCTTCCATATTTACCTTAATATAATAATCAATTGGGATATCAAGGAAGTTTTCCACCGTGGCCATTGCCATTTCCTCATTGCCGAATGCATAAGCATGATTAATCTTATCATCAATGCCCTTACCGACAATTTCTGTACGTGTATCTCTTGGGATGCTTAACATTTTCATTGATTGGTCATTTGGATTAACAGTGATAACAATGATTGTATCTGAACGCCCTTTGTCTCCGCTTCTTTCATCTACTCCGAGCATTAAAACAGAAAATGGCTCTTTCTCAGTCAGTGTAAGCTCCTGCTCTCTTTTCTCTGTTTTATACTTGATTGGTTGATGCATCGTTTCTACAGCCCCTGAAACAGAACGATAGACCATTAACCCATAGATGCCAACTGCAATGACTATTAACAGAACAATAGAACCAGTTATTTTTAACCATAACGGCTTCTTTTTCTTAGGTTGGCTACGCATTTCTTTTCCTCCATATAAATGTTAATTTAATCGATATATGTTATAGAATACCAAATTATTAGTTCGGTGGATATAAAATAAATGTAAAATAGACAGTATTAGACAAAAGTTCTTCTCATTCGTAAAGTGAATGTAAAAAAAATAATAAATACTGTCATATTTTAATATGTTAATATGAATGGTGGGGTATGTAGAATTTAGCACTACTGGAAAATTAGTTATAAAGTATCATAACTTTAGAAGAGGAGGAGAAAATGACTAAACTAAAGAAACATATTTCCATGTTTCTTATTGCTTTATTAGTATTCGGTTTAACTTCGAATATAGGATATGCGAATGAGATAAATAATAAAAGTGTTGAACAAGAACCAATTACATATGTTGTAAATGAAGAACAACAAGTTGCTGTATATCTTGAAGATTCACAAGAAAGCGAGATTTTATTTCATTTAATTAAAGATTCAGTATTTGATATCGTAGAATTAGGGGACGAGTACTCTTATATTCAAACAAAGGACGAAGAAGATAATGAAGTACTTGGTTACGTCCTTAATGAAGAAATTGATCAATATGCGATTGTTCAAGATAAACCTGATGAAGAAGAGCTAAGTGATGAGAAACAGGAAGAAACGATTGAGACCCCTTTGACAGAAGAACCGCAAGAGAATGCTCCTAATGAGGAAGAGGCGGTAAGTGAGGAGAATACTTCTATCGACTCAACAGAAGGACAAGATAATCTTACTGAAGAGGATGAACTCACTGAAGAAGAAAGTCAAAAAGATGAATTAAAAGAAGAAGAACAACAAGCGGTACCAGATGAACAGGAAGTAAGTGATGAGCAACCTGTAAAATCAAGAATGCTTATGAGTAAAGCTTTAGTTACTGTACAAGGTGTCGCACTTAAAAACCCCACAAATGTTTACACAGAATCCAGTCGAAATTCTACAGTGTTAAAGAGCTACTCTCAAGGTAAAATTCTTAAATTTGAAAAGTCAAATAATCAATGGTTACAAGCAACTGTTTATGTAAATGGTAAGGCAGTAGCTGGTTACATCAATAGTGATGATGTTGACTTACTTGTTGAAAAGCAAGAGAGTTCGAGAGGAATCGTTTATAACGAGAATCTACATGTTTATGCTACACCGTCTAAAAACTCGAATGTCTTAAAGAGTTATAAGGAAGGGCATACGGTTGTGTACCAAACATATTCTGCTCAATGGAATGAAGCGAGAGTTTATGTAAATGGTAAATGGCAATATGGCTTCATTCATGAAGATGATGTGATTCCAGAAAACACACCACAATCTACGTTAAATGGTGTGGTGAAAAATGAAAAACTCAATGTGTATAGCGGATTATCAAAATCATCTAATGTGTTGAAAAGCTATAATGAAGGTACAAGTGTAAAATACAGAACACATACTGAGAATTGGTATGAAGCGACTGTCTATGTGAATGGAAAAGCGACTACGGGTTATATTCATAAAAGTGATGTAATCAATAGTGATGCGAAGCAAGAGACACTCAGTGGCATTGCTAAAAAACGTGTCAATGTATATAGCAGTACTTCAACAAGCTCAAGTATCCTAAAAAGCTATAATGAAGGTAGTACCCTTAAATATAAAACCTTCACGAAGAATTGGTATGAAGCAACTGTCTATGTAAATGGAAAAGCAACAACAGGCTATATTCAAAAAAGCGCAACTATTGACGAGGATGCAGCTAGAACTGATTATAGAGGAGTGGCTTTGGCCTCGCCAACAAAGGTATATGCAGACGAATCAACTTCAGCTAATGTGCTGAAAAGCTATGGCTCTGGGTCCATCCTTAAGTATCGTTCGTATACTGACAACTGGTACGAAGCAACTGTTTATGTAAATGGAAAAGCAACAACAGGTTATATCAATAAAAAAGATGTTGAAAATAGTAAAAACCCACAACAAACATTAACAGGTACAGCACAATCAAAAGTGACAGTTTATACAAAGGCCTCTAATACGTCTAGTGTCTTGAAAACTTATAGTAAAGGTTCCAAAATTAAATATAAAACCTTTACATCGAATTGGTATGAAGTGACTGTGATTGTAAATGGAAAAGCTCATACTGGTTATATTAAAACGAATACGATGGAAAAAGGATTACAAGGAAAAGTTATTGTGCTTGATCCTGGACATGGTGGTCATGACCCAGGGGCAATGGGCATAGAAAAAGACTTGAATCTTAACACCGCTAATTATCTGCGTTCTTATTTAAATGCCGCAGGAGCTGAGGTAATCATGACTCGGTCTACTGATGTATATTTAACATTAGCTGAACGTGTAGAAATTAGCCATCAATATAGTGCAGATGCTTTCATTAGCATTCACTATAATTCAAATCCAGACCCTAGTCCTAATGGAATTGAAACCTATTATTTACCTTCTAATGAGAATGAACGAGAGCTAGCCCAATTGATTCAAGATGGCGTTGTCGCTGAAACAGGGTTACGAGATCGTGGGGTTAAAAATAATGGGAACTTCCATGTCATTCGTGAGAATCAAAATGTGGCAGTCTTAGTAGAGTTAGGATTTCTTTCAAACCCTGAAGAATATGATGTTGTTACGAAAGCAGCTTATCAGAAAAAAGCAGCTAAAGGAATTTATAACGGTTTGAATCAATACTTTAATTAAAATAAGTATAAAGGAAGAGCGTAACTATTGGTTACGCTCTACTTTTTTATGTTCAGAATGTAAGTCTGCTTGTAAATATTTCACGAATCGATAACTCGCTTTACCGTCATTATTAGTATTCCACTCATGATTAAATGTATTTATTAAATGGTAATCAAAACTTTGCTGACGAATGACTTCAATTAGCTCATTAGTGGAAGAAACAACGGGACCGGGTACAAGTTCTTTATATTCGGTCCAAAACCCTCTACTTTCTTTATAATGATTTAAATCATATGGATAAAAAATCATAGGTTTATTCAGTAATGAAAATTCAAATGGAATAGAAGAATAATCTGTTACTAAAATATCTGTTATGAAAAGTAATTCATTGGTGTTAGCAAAGTGAGAGAAATCATAAACAAAATCTTTCATACTGTCATCGATAGTTACTGTATTTCTGATTGCTGGATGAAGCTTTAAAAGTATGAGGTAATCGGAATCTCTTAGATCTTGATACAATAGTTCTAAGTCAATTTTGAGCTCATAAGTCTCTAAGTTCTCATCCCTAAATGTAGGGGCATATAGTATTAATTTCTTGGTACGCAGTTCAGGATATTGTTGCAGTAATCGCTCTTTTTTCTTATAAATACTTTCTTCGTGAAAAAACACATCTGTTCTTGGTATCCCAATAGGTAGGAAGTGATTTTCGTTTAGGTTAAACGCTTCTTTAAAAATTTCCTTCATTTTATCCGATCCAACAATGACTTGGTGGAACTGTTTATATACTTTTTGAAAACGTATTAATGCTTGTTTACTTCTTTTTTTATTTGAAGGATCCTTCAATCCGAAACGTTTAATCGCTCCATTCGCATGCCAAAGTTGGTAACACTTCACCTCTGTTTTAAATCGAATATTTGCTAAAAAACCATAGTAATTATCGACTAAAACAATTTTTGTCGTTGCCAGATGAAACAAGCCTTCTAAAAAGGCGATGGGTGATGATGGGGTGAATTGTAAAATTTGATCATCATCTTGTTTAATAGCATTGAATTCAGATGTTAATGAACTTTTCGTCAATAAAAAAATAGTGCGACAAGATTGCTCTTGTCGCTTCCATTCTTTATATATATTTATGCTATTCTCAGAAAAAGAAACTACATGAACAACTTTATCCTTACTTGGAAAAAGAATATTAAAAAATTTAAAGACCATTCCAAAAAAGAATAAGTAGATATTTATAGCTATTTCTCTAGCCATTTTGTACTTCGAAAAGATCGTTTTTAATTTTAGATGTAGAAATACCTACTGTTCGAGGCAAGTATACTACTTCACAATATTCTTCCAAAAAATCAAATTTTCCTTCCCAATCATCGCCCATAACAAAAACATCAATATCGTTATTAATTACATCTTGAACTTTTTGATCCCAGTTATCTTCAGCAATGACCTTATCTACATAACGAATAGATTCTAGAATCATTTTTCTGTTTTCAAAACTGTGGTAAGCTTCTTTACCTTTAATTTTGTTAAATTCGTCAGAAGAAATAGCAACTGTTAAATGATCTCCAAGGTCCTTTGCTCTTTTTAATAGATTAATATGGCCCCAGTGCAATAAATCAAAAGTGCCATATGTTAATACCTTTTTCATACGAAAAACCTCCTAGAATAGGTTTAGTAAAATTTATAATTTCGTTGGTAAATGTCGTTTTTTGTAAAAATCAATAGTTCAATTTTAAAACAAATTGATAGTCTTATCAAGTTAGAAAGTTGGTTATTATGGCTAATTCCTCCAACAATTCACCTTATGTAAGTATTATATATCAATTTAAGTCATAAAGCTAAAATTCAAGGTTATTTTTATCATAATGTAAGAAATGTTATTTGTACGTAATTAGTTTTTTAAATACATTGTTTAAAAAAGGTTACAATAGATAGTACATATATCGTATGATTAAAGGTTTTATTGACAACGTTATTAAATTTGTGATAATTGTAGAGAGGTTTAAAGTGAACGTTTAAAACAAGAAAATAACATAAAATTCAATTTGGAAATATAAGGTGGAGAATAACAATCATGGCTTTTAAACGTCTAAAAAAAGTATTCTTTTCTAAGAAAGGAAAAAATAATGGATTTAAAAAGAAATTAAATATTATTCAAGATAGTATGATGAATATTACGATAACCGGTGAATTATTGAATGGTTATACTGTGAAAGAAGTTTGGGTGAAGTCTAGGGAGAGGGATTTTAGTTGCAAATTAGCAGAAATGAAAGCAACCAACATATTCTCATTTGAATTTAACTTATTTCAATATAAAGAATCACTAACAGAAGGAATATATGATTTTTTCTTTCTAATAAGGGTTCCGAGAGAGCAATTAAGTGAAAAACGCTTTGAAAAAATAAGTAAACATGAGTTTGAAGAAATCGTCGAAGGTAATCAACAATTTATAGAATATTTGAGCCCAATAGGTAAATATCTAGAAACCATTTGTACTGGGCTACAAAAGGTAGAAGACACAGATTCCTCCATGCAATTATATATCAATAAATCAAAAATATTATCAATGGCAGTAGACAGTGAAATATCTATAAAGCCTATTGTGAAATTGACTAAAATTGAATCTAATAGTGATGTATTTAGCTTAGAAGGTACTTTAAACACTAAGTATATGGAAGTGAAAAGTGCTTCATTGTTACTTTCTGGAAGAGAGTCTGGAAATAAAATAAATATACCAGTCGATATAAAAATAAACAATGAAAAATCCTATAATTCAAGTGGGAGACATTTATACGATTTTTATGCTTCCATTGAATTTAATAATTATAAGGGTATGGATTTAGTTGTAGAAGATATATTTGATTTCTTTTTTGAAATCGATTTTGGAAATAAAATTGAAGCTAAAACTGTTAGGTTAGGGCGTCCAAATAGAAAAGTTAAGAGATATTCTAAAGAAGTTAATTTTAAAGAGGGTAACAATGTTCTAGTGTTGACCCCATATTTTACCATCAAGCATTTTAATTTATCTTTGCAAGTAAATAAGTTTAAGGAAGATATCTTTGGTTATTTGAATAATGTGGTAAATTTTGCATGGTTATTAAGACCTTTCTATAAAAGAAAGGATATTTGGATTGTTGGTGAACGTCCATATAAAGCTCAGGATACAGGATATCGTTTTTTTAAATATATGAGAGAAAACCATCCAAATAAGAATGTATATTATGTTATAGAAGAGGATTCTCCTGAGAGAAGGAATGTAGAATCATTAGGGAACATTCTAATATATGGATCTAAAAAACATATATTGTATACTCTTATGGCATCAAAAATATTGGGTTCTCATCATGCAGATTATTTATTCCCAATGAGAACTGAAAAGTTTAAGAAATTGGTTAAAGCTAAAAAAGTATTTCTCCAACATGGTGTTATAGGAACTAAAAACACAAAACATTTCTATGGAGTAAATTCTCCAAGTTTTGATACAGACATGTTTATCGTTAGTTCAGATTATGAAAAAAATATAATTGTACAAGACTTTGGTTATTCACCAGATACTGTAGCAGTTACTGGTCTTTCTAGATTTGATAGCTTATTTGATAATAAAACTAAAGTAAAAAGGCAGTTATTAATTATACCTACGTGGCGAGAGTGGATTGTTAATGACGAAGTTTTTTTCGAAAGTGAGTATTTCGCTAGATATAAACAACTTGTTAATCATCCAAAGCTCCATGAACTATCAAAAAAATATAATTTTGATATAGTTTTATGTCTACACCCCAATATGCAAAGATTTTCATCGTTTTTTAACGATAGCCCTATTAAGATAGTTACACAAGGGGAAGTTGATGTCCAAGATCTTTTAAAAGAAAGTTCCTTGATGATAACCGATTATTCAAGTGTTGCATTTGATTTTAGCTTTTTAGAAAAACCAATTATTTACTATCAATTCGATAGAAATAGGTTTATTGGTAAGAGGCCATCACATCTTGATTTAGATAATGATTTACCTGGAGATATTTTATATGATCATGAGGAAATTTTAAAAACGTTAGAACTGTATGCTGAAAAGGATTTTAAAACTAAACCAGAAAATATTATAAGAGCAAAAAAATTCTTGAAATACAAAGATGAAAAATCTTGTGAAAGAATTTATAAAGCAACTGAAAAGTTGAAGCATAAAAGAAAGTCTGTAAAGGAAATATTATATGGAAGTGAATATATTAGAGCCATATATAAAAGGTTTAGAAAAGGAAGTTTATATTTCCCGATTGTAAAAGTTTTATATAAAATAATGAAGCTTGTCTTACCAATCGATGAAAAGTTAATAATTTTTGAAAGTGGTTTAGGGAAGCAATATGCTGATAGTCCAAGGTATATCTATGAAGAGTTAGTCAAGAGAGATAAAAAATATAAAACTGTATGGATATACAATAAGAACAAACGTTTCATGGACCCTTCTACAATAAAGGTTAAAAGGTTAAGTATTAGGTATTATTATTACTTAGCTCGAGCTAAGTATTGGATTAATAATCAAAACTTCCCGACATATATTAAGAAAAGAACTGATACTATTTATATTCAAACATGGCACGGCACACCTTTGAAGCGAATGTTATTTGATATAGAGACAATTCAAGGTAGGGATGATACTTATCTAGAAAGAGTTCATAGTGCCACGAAGAATTGGGATTATCTAATTTCACCTAGTCAATATGCGACAAATGCATTTAGAAGCGCATTTAAGTATGAAGGAGAGGTATTAGAAATAGGATACCCTAGAAATGACATTTTTTATAAGGATAGTAATGAGAAGAAAATTGCTACTATTAAGAGACAACTAAATATCCCTAACGATAAGAAAATTATTTTATACGCTCCAACATTTAGGGATAATGTAACACAAGGTACGAATAAATTTATGTTTGAACTAAATATGGATTTGAATAGAATGAAGCAAGAATTAGGAGATGAGTACATTCTTTTAGTTAGGATGCACGTCGTCATTAGTAATAAACTAACAATACCTAGTGAACTAAGAGAGTTTGTATACAATGTATCGAACTATCCAGAAATTCAGGAGCTATATTTGATCAGTGATATATTAATGACAGATTACTCCTCAGTTATGTTTGATTATGCTAATACAGGAAAACCACTTTTGTTTTTCACATATGATTTTGAAGAATATAAGAATGACGTTCGAGGGTTTTATATGGATTTTGAAAAAGAAGCACCTGGTCCTTTTCTGTATAATACTGAGGATATTGTCCAGTCAGTTAAAGAAATTCAAAATGTACATCTAAAGTACAGTAATAAATATCAACAGTTTAAAGATAAGTACTGTTCTTTAGAAGATGGGAATGCTTCAAATAAAATAGTCAACCAATTTTTTAGTGAATAAATTGTATTGACGAGTACTAAGGTGATGGAGAGTGCTTTCGAAAATAAAAAAGTTAGGTATAATTAAGAAGGTATACCGATTAATATTTAAAGTCCTTGGTATGTTACCAGCAAGGAAAAATGTAATCGTTTTTGAAAGTTTTTTGGGAAAACAATATAGTTGTAATCCTAGAGCTATATACGAGTATTTAAAGATAAATAGTACGGGTTATGATATGTATTGGAGTATTGACCCTAGGTATGAAGAAGCATTTAAAGGCAAGGATTTACAAACTATTAATAGATTTTCGATTTCATGGTTATTAATTATGGCAAGAGCAAAATACTGGGTTTTTAACAGCCGGACTCCATTATGGATTCCGAAACCCAAGAATACAATTTATCTGCAAACATGGCACGGTACGCCATTGAAAAAGTTGGCAGCAGATATGAATGAAGTTCATATGCCTGGGACAACGACAGAAAAATATAAGAGAAACTTTTTAGAGGAATCTTCTAGGTGGGATTATTTAATTTCACCTAATCAGTATTCTACAGAAATCTTTTGTAGAGCCTTCAATTTTAATAAGCAAATTATTGAATCTGGTTACCCGAGAAACGATATTTTAAACTTGGGTAACGAAGAAGATACAATAAAACGAATTAAATTAAAATTAAACATACCACTGAATAAAAAGGTAATCTTATATGCTCCCACTTGGAGAGACAACGAATACCATCAAGTAGGGATGTATAGATTCAATTTAAAGTTAGATTTACAAAGCTTGAAAGAATCCTTAGGTGATGAATATGTTATTCTATTAAGAATGCATTATTTGATTGCTGAAAATATAGATATAACTTCTTACAAACCATTCGTATATGATGTATCAACTTATGAAGATATAAGGGAATTATATTTAATCTCTGATTTGTTGATTACTGATTATTCATCTGTGTTCTTTGACTATGCCAATCTAAGAAGACCTATGTTATTTTATGTTTATGATATAGAGAGTTATCGTGATCAATTAAGAGGTTTTTACTTTGATTTTGAGAAGTATGCGCCTGGACCATTAGTGAAAGAAACAGAACAATTAAT
This sequence comes from Cytobacillus sp. FSL W7-1323, assembly GCF_038595015.1. Taxonomy (NCBI): domain Bacteria; kingdom Bacillati; phylum Bacillota; class Bacilli; order Caryophanales; family Bacillaceae; genus Cytobacillus; species Cytobacillus sp. FSL W7-1323. The sequence continues at coordinate 4,027,505 of NZ_CP151998.1, read as the reverse complement.
CGAAGAAATTAAATTATTAGAGAAGAATAATTTTAAGCTTCCACTATATTTTGATGAATTTTATAACAGGTTTTGTTCTCTTGAAGAAGGAAAATCAAGCAAGAAAGTTGTAGAAACAGTCTTTGGAAAAGTGGAAAATGTTTAATATAAAGTTAAGCGTACAAAAGCATCTTAAAAGTGCCTTTTGTACGTTTTTTTTGTTGCTTGTGTAGGAATAAATACGCGTCAAAAGAACTGCAATCTATAAAAAATTGTAAAAATATAAGACAAATTGTCGATATTAAAAGTAATGCTGGTTACTAGTCAATGGCTTTGGTAAAGTGAATTTTGTGAGTTTAGGAGGTGTAGAGTTTTATTTAGTATTAGGTGGGCGTGTAGAGGAAATCTCTTATGATAGCTACCGGTTTTTTGAAAAATTAAATATTTGCTTCAAGTGTAAATCTGATAGTTATGTAAGGACCGCTACATGTATCCCTAAGATAAAGTATAGATTTACATGGGGGAAAAGTAGTGAAAAAAATATTTGTTAGTTTTTTAGTCTTGCTATTAATTTTACAGAGTATACCACAGAATATTTCGTTTGTTAAAGCGGAATCTCTACCTGAAACATATGTGGCAATGGTATTTGCTGAAGAAATTGATGGTGATATTTCTGTCTACGAAGAAGAAAATAGTGAATCAGAAGTTTTATTTACTATAAAAGATGATTCTGAAGTATTGGTATTAAACTGGGGACAATATTTTTCCTTTGTAGAATATTCTTTTGAGGATGAAACAGAAACAAAACAAGGTTATATAGAGAATAGTAGAATTGTAGAAAAAGCGGAAGCGAATGAATTCCGCGAAGCAAGGCTATTTGATTTAAACAATCATGATGAAGAGGCAAAGAATGAGCCGGGCGAAACGGAAGAAATCGATGTGGCTGAAGACCATGAGGTTCCTCAAAACAACTCACAAGAAAACTTAGATAAAAGTGAGAATTTAACAGTAGAGGAACCTGAGGACAACGCTTCCTCTTTAGAAGAAACTGATTCTATTGAGATGGAAGAAAGTACACCAAGTGAAGATCTCGATGGAGAATTGGAAGTTAGCCAAGAAGAAAAAGAAGAGGTTGTAGAGCCTAAAGCAAGAATGTCTACATTTGCTGCAACTGTCAGTCAAACACTCTATGGTGCTGCACTTAAAAGCCCGACTGTAATTTATGATAGCGCTAATCAAAGTGCCAAGCCTTTAAAAAATTATGCTCAAGGGTCAATCCTGAAATATGAAGCTTATAATAACGATTGGTATAAAGCGGTTGTATCAGTAAATGGAAAGTGGCGCGACGGTTTCATTAAAAAGACAGACGTAGAGAACATTCAAGATAAGAAAACACTTCGAGGAGTAGCAACTACAACTACAAAGGTTTATTCTAAGGCATCAAAAAATGCAAGTGTACTAAGATCATATAATACTGGAAGCGTCTTGAAGTATACTACCCTAACTTCAAGTTGGTATGAGGCTACCGTTTCTGTAAATGGAAAATGGCAAACGGGTTATATATACAAAGGTGATGTAGAAAATATTACTTCTCAGCCAAATACTTATCAGGGTGTAGGTTTACAATCACCAACAAAAGTTTATCAACAAGTAACTACAAGTTCTAAAACTTTAAAAACCTATTCACAAGGTAGTATCTTGAAGTTCCAAAGTTTTATTTCTGGATGGTATTCTGCCACGGTCTATATTAATGGTAAAGCAACCACTGGGTACATAAAGTCTTCAGATGTTTCCTTACCTACAACTAATCCAGAAACATTACATGGCGTAGCATCGAAAGATTCTGTTAATGTGTATAAAAGTGCTTCTAGAAGCTCTGGTTCCCATAAGTCATATGCTAAAGGAACATTATTAAAATTTGAGACATTTATTACAGGGTGGTATAAGGCTACTGTTTATATTGGTGGCAAGCCACAAACAGGATATATCCATGCCTCTGATGTGGAAATCCCTGTAAAAAACCCTGCTACTTATCAAGGGGTGGCATTGAAATCATCTACTCCTATTTATAAAATGGCGAATGTAACTTCCGGTACATGGAAATCATATAAGATCGGTAGCATATTGAAATATGAATCCTTTATTAGTGGTTGGTATAAGGCAACAGTCTATGTGAATGGGAAAAAACAAACAGGTTATATTGCAGCTAGTCATGTAGAAAATGCTTCGCAATCCTCGAAGGATGTACGATTATATGCAGTGCCAGACACTTTGAACGTATATAACATTGCGTCAAAATCTTCTAGTGCAATTAAAAAATACAAACAAGGTGATTTACTAAAAGTTTATCCATTTACTTCAGAATGGTACAGGGCTACTGTTTCTGTAAACGGAAATTGGGTAACAGGCTACATCCACAAAGATGACCTCAGTACAGAAAAACCAGGTTATCTCAATCTTGACTTAAGAAAACCTGCAAAGCTGACTGTACAGGAAATCAAAGCTTTATTTGATCGCAAAGGTCATGGGGATAGTAAGTTAAAGGATTATGCCCAAGAATTTATTAATGTTCAAAATAAATATGGGGTAAACGCAACTTACTTAGTAGCGCATACAATTTTAGAGACTGGTTGGGGAAAGCAATCCAACTTGTTCGATTATAAAAATAACTTATATGGATACGGGGCGTATGATGTTTGTCCATTCACTTGCGGTTACTATTTTGATAGTGTAGAAGATAGTATTAGTAATGTAGCGTACCAAGTGAAATCCGATTATTTAACTCCTAATGGTAAATGGTACAATGGACCAGACTTAATTGGCATGAATGTAAAATATGCAACGGATAAAGATTGGCAAAATAAAATTGCTCGGTTAATGGAAGATTTACAGCCGTATGACGCTAAGTACTACTCGTCTACAAATGTTGTAACGAGCAATGGTCCTGCACCATCAGGTAATTGGAGTAGGGATATTCCAGCAGGCAAGCCATATCCATCAGATGTTGTTAAAAACATGCCGGCTGGTACGAAGGCAACAATCAACACCAATGCGAATTGGAGATCGTTCCCTTATGTTAATAATAATAGTAATGTCATTGGCACATTAAAAGTTTCAACTGAAGTGATTGTATTAGGATATAACACGGATGTAAAAACTAATGGCAGTTATCCATATGATACAACTTGGTATCGCATTTCAGTTAATGGTAAACAAGGTTGGATTTACGGTGACTATTTAACCTTTACAAATGCAAAACAAGCAAAAGTTTATACTTCTTCTTATGATTTACTACAGCAATTTAAATAATGACTATACCGAGGGGAATACCCTCGGTTTTTTTGTGTTTACATGTTTCTCTTTTCTAAAATAGTACGGGAAAATCTAATGAACATATTTTGCACCTCTTATAGTAAATTCCCAATTTCCTCACATACTAAAACCATACAAATTCCACCAAAGAGGTTGTTTATTTATGCTGAAGACTGAAAAGAGAAATAAGGTGTTGTGGCTGAGTATGCTTTTTTTGTTATTACAGCCAATTATTGATGTGCTTACATCTTTGTCTATTCGTTTGAATGATCAGGCATTTACGCTTGGTTTAGCGATGCGTTTTTGTTTCTTATTATTTATATGTGTTTACTTATTATTTACATCATATGTAAGAAAACCCGTGATTTTAGGCTATCTGTTGTTATTTGGCTTGTTTATTGTGATTTCGATTGGGGTTCAGTTTACGATGAAACCTGTTTTTATGTGGGGAACTGAGCTGAAATGGTTATTGAAAAATGTTTATTTTGTTGTCTGTTTTCTATTCTTTCTAGTGGTTTTTCGCAGAGGGTTTAGGATTTCTCCGCTCTATTATTTGATGATAGCTGTGATTTTGACTGGGGCGATGATGACGGTGGCGGGGCTTTCTGATACTGCGTTTCCTAGTTATGATTATTGGAAGAGTGGTCATGTTGGCTGGTTTTATGCTGGCAATGAGATTGGTGCCATTTTGGCTATGGGGTTACCGGTTGTACTATATTTTGCCTTAAAAGGTTCGTGGTGGTTAATGGTAGGATTACTCACGGTTATGTATGGGTTGCTGGCTTTAGGGACGAAAGTGGGTTATGGGGCGATTTTGATTACATTGCTTATCAGCATTGGTACCTCTATTGTTCTTCGTTTGGTAAAAAGAGAATACATACAAAGAACTAAATTAGTTACACTTGGCATTTTGTTTGTTGTTTTTATTCTTATGACACCATATACTCCAGTTGCCCATAACATGGAGCTACAGCTTGATTGGCTTGGTGTTTCAAAAGAAGAAGGGAAAACACAAGTGATAACAAGTGAACAAAAGGATAACATTGTCTATAGCGGCAGGAAAACTTACTGGGAAGAGTATCAAGCTTATTTTCAAGAGGCGCCTTGGATGCAAAAGCTTTTTGGCATGGGTTATGGTGGCAACTTTACGGATGAAGCTAAAACGATTGAGATGGATTTTTTAGATTTATTCTATTCATTAGGAATGATAGGGTTTAGCTTATATTTGCTGCCCTTTGTCTATATGCTTTGGCAATTGATTAAACAAGCATTTCAAAATATGAAACGAATGATGGACTTAGAGGTCATTTTAGTACTCACTGGAATAGCTCTAGGTCTTGGTATCGCTTTTATCGCTGGTCATGTATTAACAGCGCCTGGTGTGAGTATTTATTTAGCTGTACTAATGGCTTGGCTAGCCTGTGGAATCCAATACGTGCAGCTTGAGAATTCTATGAACTAAGAATTCTCAAGCTGCACATTTCGAATGAACGCAATTTTTAAACAAACGTTTGATTGATTATGTTAGAATTTTCTCTTGAGTGTCCTTGCCCATTCAGTCAACTTTTCCATTTCGGATATTCTCAATAATGTAGCGACTAGTATAGTGAAAATGACGGCGATGAAGGTTGTCACTGATATCGACAGCAGTGCTGGTAAGTAGGAATGATAGAGCTTATGTAAGCCGAAAAGAACGCCAGTTACGAGTAAGAACATCGTGAGTACTTTCCCTTGAGAAAATAATAAATCCTTCATCTCTTTTCTCGGTATGTCTAATTCCTTCCGTAAAAAATATAGCAAAACAGCCGTCTGTGAGACCATGCTGATAGAAGTAGCCAAGGCTACACCACCAATGCCCATTAAAGGTGTTAAAATCAAACTAAAAATGATATTGACGATAATAGAGACGATTGCAGCTATCATGGTCATTTTCTCATTTTGTAAGGCAATAAATGAACGATTTAAAAATTCCTTTAATGCGATTGCGATCATACCGATGGAATAAAAGAAAAAGGCAATGCTCGTTATAGTAGTAGCGTTCGTATTGAATGCGCCTCTCTCATAAGCTACTTCAATTAATGTCCGGCTTTCTATTAACATGACCGCACTAATAGGTATGCCTACTAAGCTAATAATCGTCATACCGCTAATGATCAGTGGTATAAGCTCTTTCTTATTCTCTGCCGCCGTATCAATAATGGATGGAAACAACACGGTGATAAAGGATAGGAGAATGATACTTAATGGCAGAAACATCAGCTTGTTTGCATAGTTTAAGGCTGAAACACTACCATCTATCAATCCAGATGCAAAAAAGCGATCAATGACTGTATTAAACTGAAAAGCAATGGACGTAATAATTAATGGCATAAAAGAAAAAAAGGTTCTTTTAATGAATAGAGAATAGGTTTTAAAATGAAAATTAAGTCGAATTACTTTATACTTCTTTATAAATGGGTATTGTACAAGAAATTGACTAATGGCTCCTAACAAAGTGGCAATGGCTACACCGTATATCCCATAGAACTGTGAGAGTACGACAATACTAATGATAATCAGGATATTTTGCGGGATGGCTCCCATTGCTGGTGGTGCGAATTCCTTTTCGTATTCTAAAATGCCAGTTGAAACGGCAGATAAAACGTAGAAGCAGAAGCTTGGTAGCATGATAATCGTTAATACATTTGTTACATACCACTGTTCTTCGGTAAACCCTGGTGCCATCCATTGGGTAATGATAGGGGTGAATAGAATTGCGATGACAGTAATCGCTAATGCAAGAATGAGGAATAAAGTCGTAAGTACCCCTACTACGTTTCGTGCTTCTAGTGAATGCTGTTTTTTTAATTCAGCATATAGAGGGATGATACCTGTTGTAATGGACATGCCAACTGCTGAGAATAATAAAACAGGGATAATGGATGCTACAAAGTAAGCATCAGCCACTGTTGAAGTACCGAAATAAGAGGCCATAAGCAATTCTCTTACAAAACCCAGAACCTTACTAATGATTGCAATACCTGTTATGAGTCCCGCAGCTTGGATAAGCTGTTTTTTCATCATGAATCTCCTTTAAGGAAAAGTGCTTTTTATTATTAGTATAATCAGAACGGTATAAACTAAAACACCGACTATTAAGATAAAGATTGAGGTTATAAAATGAGTCATGATTACGTAAATATACTTGGGGTTCCCTTTATTAATACAAGCTTTGCAGAAATGGAATCCATTTTAACCAACCATATAGATAAACAAGAAAAAACATTTGTTGTGACAGCGAACCCGGAAATCGTTATGTATGCCAAAGAGAATAAAGATTATCAAAAGATCATTCAGTCTGCTCATTACGTGGTGCCTGATGGTAATGGGATTCTACTTGCTGCTAATATGCTTCAAAAGCCGATAAAAGAGCGTGTAACAGGCTTTGATTTAACAATGTCCTTATTAGAAGAAGGAAATAAAAAAGGCTGGCATGTATATCTTCTCGGAGGAAGGGAACAAGTAAATAAAAGAGCAGCTGAAAATATAGAAAAAGATTATCCGGGAATTAACCTTGTCGGTAGACATAATGGTTATTTTGATTGGGAAGATGGGCAAGTGGCTGAAGAAGTAGCAGCTAAAGCGCCAGATATCGTCTTGGTTGCTTTAGGCTTTCCACGTCAGGAAGAATGGATTACCACTAATTATCATCGCTTCTCTAAAGGGTTATTCATGGGGGTCGGTGGCACGATTGACATTATATCTGGTGAAATGAAACGAGCGCCTGAATTTTGGCAAAACCTTAAGTTAGAGTGGTTTTACCGCCTATTGAAGCAGCCCTCTCGTTGGAGAAGGGTGCTCGTTTTACCTCAATTTGTGAAGCAAGTACGGCAATCCAGAAAGCGAGATTGATGTAAAAACCCTAGAATCTGCAACTATTTTCTAAGCTGTTCCGTCTGATACTATGAAGAAGGATGGAATATCAACGATGAAAGTACTCCATTTAAATGCAGGGAATGATACAGGTGGGGGCATGACACATATTCTTGATTTATTAGAGAATAGTGACCCTACTGTTTTTACGCTAGGGATTTTTGAACCTGGGCCGATTTATCAGAAGGCACTAGAGCGAGGGATTCGCGTAAAGCTTTTCGCTACGAAAAAAAGATATGATCTATCAGTCATTCAGCGTTTAAAGAAATATATTGAAGCAGAACAAATGACCATGATTCATACACATGGTGCGCGAGCAAATCTTTACGGTTATTTGCTAAAAAAAACCTCCCGAGAATGTAAGTGGGTGACAACATTACATAGCAATCCCTATGATGATTTTCTTAATCGGGGCTTGAAAGGAAAAGCCTTTACTAAGTTGCATTTATGGCTTTTGAAGCACCCTGATTATTATTTCGCCATTTCTAATCGTTCCAAAGAGCTCTTGCTCTCCCATGGTGTGGATGGGAGTAAAGTGAAGACTATTTTCAATGGGATAGATTTTAACAGACAAATGCAGTCTTGTACGCTTGAACGCAAAGGGTTAGGGCTTGAGGCGAATGATTTTGTGATTGCTATGGTGGCGAGACTCACACCTGTAAAGGGCCATCGGATTGCCTTAGAAGCCATCAGCCGTGTCATGGCTAAAGCACCTCAGGTCAAACTCCTTTTAATAGGAGATGGCTTTTTAGAACAAGAATTAAAAGCTTTTGTGAACAACAAAGGATTAGCTAAACAAATAAAATTTCTAGGATATAGACAGGATATTGATGCCTTATTACAAATTTCAGATCTTCATCTATTATCATCATTAAGTGAGAATTTTCCAATTGTCTTATTAGAGGCAGCAAGAGCGAAAAAGCCGGTGATTTCAACCGATGTTGGTGGAGTCTGTGAATTGATTCCATCGAAAGATTATGGCTGGCTTGTTCCAGTGAAAGATGTGGACGCATTAGCTCTGGCAATTGAAGAGGCGATAAATGCCCATTATGTAGGGTCCTTGAAAAAAATCGGTGAAAATCTCTATAAACATGCATCAAGGTGGTTTAGCGTGGAGCATTTTCGGGAAAATGTGATGGACGCCTACAAAAATTGGACATAAATCTTGCGGATTTTGTCAAAAAAAGTACCTTTTTAAATGGTACAACTATGATATAATAGGTTCGATATACATTTGTACGAATTTGTAAATTATGCCTGGTTCCAAGTGTGAAAGAGGGGCATGCTATCCATAAGGAGGGTCTTTATGATTTATTTGACCTTAATATTATGTTTTATATGCTCCGTTCTTTTAACACCGCTGGTAAAACGACTGGCCTTTAAGATAGGAGCAACAGACAAACCAAATAATCGAAAAGTCCATGAAAAAGTGATGCCTCGTTTAGGTGGTTTAGCAATTTATTTAAGCTTCATGCTCGGTGTGCTAATCTTCTCACCAAATAAAGAAGTGCATATCCCAATCATGGTCGGTGCATTTATCATCGTTGTAATCGGTATGTTAGATGATAAATATCAATTACCTGCTAAATATAAATTGCTAGGGCAAATTGCTGCTGCATTAATCGTAGTTTTTTGGGGAAATGTGGAAGTTGAATTTATTAACAACCCATTCTTTGGCGATAATCGAATCGACTTTGGTTATTTTGCCATCCCTATTACAATCTTATGGATTGTTGGTGTGACGAATGCAATTAACCTAATTGATGGTCTTGACGGATTAGCAGCTGGAGTATCATCGATTGCGCTATTTACGATTGCTGGGATGGCTGTATTCATGGGGAATACGTATGTAATTGCCATGGCTTCTTTGTTAATGGTAGCTACACTCGGGTTTCTTGTCTTTAACTTTCATCCAGCGAAAATATTTATGGGTGATACAGGTGCTCTCTTTTTAGGATATATGATTGCTGTCTTGTCATTGCTCGGCTTTAAAAATGTAACAGTGATTTCGTTTATTATCCCTATTTTAATTTTAGGTGTCCCATTATCCGATACGATTTTTGCGATATTTAGAAGGATTTTAAACAAACAACCGATATCAGCACCAGATAAATCACATCTCCATCATTGCTTATTGAATGCAGGCTTTACCCATCGCCAAACAGTCTTATTAATTTACGCGATGGCAGCTACTTTTGGCATGATTGCCATTATCTTCTCTCAAGCAAAAGTATGGGGAGCCATCTTACTAATAGCCGTTGTCCTTGTAATGCTCGAATTATTTGCCGAACTGATCGGTCTACTCGGGAAAGACTACCAGCCCTTATTGAAAAGACTCAAAGGAAAAGGCAACTGATACAAAAGCTAACCAATTTGGTTAGCTTTTTTTGTAGATTAAGAGGTTGATAAGGTTGATAAGGTTGATAAGGGAAAAAAGCTTTATCTAGAGCCATTGGTTAACTACAAAAGTGGCGAGAGCTGTTAGAAGGATGATGCCGAATAGAAGGTAGAATGGGAACTGCGCACGATCCGTGGATCCTATTTGTGTAAAAGTGAAAGAGAATAAGAGAGAACTGCGCGTAAATAGTATATGCGCGCAAAAAGAAGAAGGAAGAGCCTGAGTACTGCGCGTAAATCGAGTATACGCGCAAAAGTAAGAGAGAAAGATCACGAAATTGCGCGCAAGCGGTGTATACGCGCAAAAATGAGAGGGAAAAGCCAGGGAACTGCGCACAAATGGCATATACGCGCAAAAGTAAGGGAGAAAAATCACAGAATTGCGCGCAAGCCGAGTATACGCGCAAAAATGAGAGGAAAAAGCCAGGGAACTGCGCACAAATGGCATATACGCGCAAAAGTAAGGGAGAAAAATCACAGAATTGCGCGCAAGCGGTGTATACGCGCAAAAGCAAGAGGGAAAAGTCGGAGAACTGCGCGCAAGCGGTGTATACGCGCAAAAATGAGAGGGAAAAGCCAGGGAACTGCGCACAAATGGCATATACGCGCAAAAGTAAGCGAGAAAGAGCACGGAATTGCGCGCAAGCGGTGTATACGCGCAAAAGCAAGAGGGAAAAGTCGGAGAACTGCGCGCAAATGGCATATACGCGCAAAAGTAAGAGAGAAAGATCACAGAATTGCGCGCAAGCGGTGTATACGCGCAAAAATGAGAGGAAGAAGCCAGGGAACTGCGCGCAAATGGCATATACGCGCAGAAGCAAGGGAGAAAAATCACGGAATTGCGCGCAAGCCGTGTATACGCGCAAAAGCAAGAGGGAAAAGCCGGGGAACTGCGCGCAAATGGCATATACGCGCAAAAGTAAGAGAGAAAGATCACAGAATTGCGCGCAAGCGGTGTATACGCGCAAAAATGAGAGGGAAAAGCCGGAGAACTGCGCGCAAATGGCATATACGCGCAAAAGTAAGAGAGAAAGATCACGGAATTGCGCGGAAGCCGAGTATATGCGCAAAACAGAGAGAGAAAAGCCAGGGAACTGCGCACAAGCCGTGTATAAGTGCAAAAGCCAAAAGGAGAAGGCTGAGAAGTGCGGGAAAGCCATGTATAAGTGTAAAGTAACAAGAAACGGAATGCATGTATAAATTCCCGTACATTCTTATAAAAAGGCTATCAATAGCTTTATAAGGTGCCCCTTTAATTGAAGAGAAAAAAATAGAAAGAAGTCTGGACAAACGAGATATGCCCATACCACTAGCTAGAAAATAAGAGAGAATGAGCCCACCCAAAAGAGAACATACACGTACAACAGAACAGTATGAGTAAGGTGTGTCTGAATAAAAACCCCCAAACAGTTTTTTGTTTGGGGGTTCCTATAAAGCATAATTCTATTAATATCCGCTATTGTAACCAGCTTCACTTGATTCAGTAGAAATTTCGCCGTCTGTTGAACTCTCGCCATTTGTCGGATCAGTAGATTCATTTTGTCCGAGGTTCGTAGTCCCTAAATCAAGATGGCTTTGTAGTTCTGAAATAACTTCCTGTAATCCAGTATCATCTATTTGATAATAATACACACGATTACCATTAGAGTTTGGTAAGTACATATCTTGACCTTTGAGATTGAGCATTTCAATATCTGGAGTCATGCCACTAGAAGTCGCATAACTAATAAGTGATTTCATTTGGTCGAAGGAAAGGTCTGTTTCCATATTGTTTCCGACTGCTTCGATGACATCCCCGTATTTCGAAATAGCATCTACTGATACGGCTTTTTTCATCATCGCTTTAACGATTTCTTGTTGTCTTTGCCCGCGCATAATATCATTATCTTGCTTTCTCGTACGTGCTAGCGCTAATGCTTCTTCCCCATTTAATGTTTGCAAGCCTTCTTCTAATTGAATAGCCCCTGCGTTGTCATTTGAGTCTTGCTCAGATAAGGCATAAGGTACTTCTACTTCTACTCCACCTAGAGCATCAATAATCTCAATGAATGCATCAAAATTTAACTTTAAGTAAAAATCAATGGGAATATCGAGTAGCTGCTCAACCGTTTCAATAGAAGTGAGTGGTCCGCCGTGAGCGTGAGCATGGGTGATTTTGTCTTGATAACCAAGCTTAGGAATCTGAACATAAGAATCACGAGGGATGCTTAATAGTTTAATAGATTTTGATTCCTTATTAAATGTTGCGACCATTAATGCATCTGAACGCGCTGAATTACTAAAGCCCCGTTTACTACTATCATCAACTCCGATAATGAGTAGTGAAAAGTTATCAACATCAGGTTGTACAGCTACATCTCGCTTGGTTTCTCTTTCTAGTGGGTTATATGTGCTGTTCATCGCTGTCTCTGCTTTATTATAGAGATAGGCACCGTAGGCAGTGGCACTTAGGGCAAGGACTAGTAGAGGAAGAAGGATAAATGCGAAAACACGTCTTCTGCGCTTCACTTTACGTCTCCTCACCTTTTGGGCATTACGACCATCATAAGACATATGATTGCTCCTTTATTAGTAAAAATTTAATCGATTCTTTACATAGTTAATGTTTATTTTACAATGGATTTGCATATACGTAAAATATTTACTCAGAAATTGTCGATTCTAAATATAACACGTCACCTTCAGTTATTTCTGCTTGTCCATTTGTTAATTCGATCATCCAGGCATTGAAGTTAGCTGTTTCTTCATCTTTTACATAAGTTTCAATTTCAACAATATCGGCATAATGGATTTCTTTTATTGGATAAATGGAAGCGCGTAATTCATTTTCTAGTTTTCCAAGAAAGGTATAATCAACTTTTGTATGCATGATGCGCATTAGCTTTCTTTTAACTATACCTGTAGCAAGTAAACCTTCGGATGTAGCTTTACCGTAAGCGCGAATTAAACCGCCGGCACCAAGTTTAATGCCACCAAAATAGCGGGTGACTACCACAACAGTATCCTTTAATTGCCTCTTTTTTAACACTTCAAGCATCGGTACACCAGCTGTACCACTCGGTTCACCATCATCGTTAGCTTTCTGAATTAAATCATGCTCACCAATTAAATAGGCAGAACAATTATGAGTGGCATTCCAGTTTTGCTTCTTTATTTTCTGAATAAATTCTTGCGCTTCTTCTTCTGTTTCTGCTCGGTCAATATATGCAATAAATCTAGATTTTTGTATAATAATTTCATGTTCCCCGTACCCTTTGACGGTATGATATTGTGGAAGCAAAAATATCGCTCCTTCCTGCAAGTCTCTTCCTATTATAATTCGACAATCTTCGGAAAACATAAATATTAATAGATTGTAAACAAACTTTAATATTGTCGAATCGCTGAAGTGATATAATAAGTTTATATCTGAGGATAACTATAGATATTGCCAATAATCCTCTTTTTTTAACATAAAATTAGGATATATGACATATAAATAATTTTCAAGCGTGCGACTATTTATCGAATTTTGTGTCAAATGGTATTATTTTCTGCCGCTACACATGGTCGAATACCGCTTTTCAAGGTAAAATAAGGAATAGCAACAACAGGGTATACCCTTGGAGGAATCGCGAATGAGTATAAAAAAATTTGATACGAAGTCGCTCGATTTAATTTTAGAAAAAATGATAGAAACGGTCGGTACGAGTAAGAATGAAATTTTCCGGATTGGTGAGCAATGTCGAAAAGATTATGAGACCTTAACCGAAGAACTGAAAGATGTAAAGGTAATGGTTATTAAAGTCATTGATGAAGGCGACCGTTTAGAAAGTCAAACACGTTTTGCGCGTAAACGATTATCTGAAGTCAGTATGCATTTCAAAGATTATACTGAAGCGCAAGTACGTGATGCATATGAAAAAGCCCATCAATTACAAATGGATCTATCGATGAATCGGCAAATGGAAAAGCAGCTTCGTGACCGGAGAGACGACATTGAAAGAAGATTAGTGGGCGTTAGTGATACGATTGAGCGTGCTGAGCATTTAATTTCCCAAATTACTGTTGTCATGAACTACTTGATGAGTGACATCAAACAAATGGGTGAGATGCTTGAAGATGCGAAGATGAAACAAGAGTTTGGCTTACAAATTATTGAGGCGCAAGAAGAGGAGCGTAAAAGGCTCTCACGTGAAATACATGACGGCCCGGCGCAAATGATGGCGAATGTGATGATGCGCTCTGATTTGATTGAACGTGTTTATAAAGAGCGTGGCACAGATGAAGCCATGGAGGAAATAAGGAATTTAAAGAAAATGGTCAGAAGTGCTTTATATGAGGTCAGAAGAATTATTTATGACCTGAGACCAATGGCTTTAGATGACTTAGGTCTTGTTCCTACATTAAAGAAGTATCTACAAACAATCGAAGAATATCATAATTCGACCAAAATCACTTTCATGAATGTTGGTAAAGAGGTTCGTTTACCAAGTCAATATGAAGTGGCGCTATTCCGACTCATTCAAGAAGCTGTGCAGAATGCGATGAAGCATGCTGATGCAGAAGAGATTATTGTTAAAACTGAAATTAATAATGAAAGAATAGCAGTCGTAATTAGAGATAATGGTAAAGGGTTTGATATTAATAAGAAAAAAGCACAATCCTTTGGTATTATCGGCATGAGAGAAAGAGTTGAACTTCTGGAGGGCCAGCTTTCGATAGATTCCAATATTGGTAAAGGCACAATTATTATTATTCAAGTACCTTATATGAAATAATATTTAATTGATGATGAAACTGGTCAAACATCATGATAGATATAAAACAGTTGAAGATTGGGAGGGGAAGAACTTGAATACTAAAATAGTAATTATTGACGACCATCAACTTTTCCGAGAGGGCGTAAAACGTATTCTTGATTTTGAAAAAACATTTAACGTGGTAGCAGAAGGTGACGATGGCGACGAAGCGATCAGACTCGTTGAAGAAAATCAACCAGACGTAGTTATCATGGATATTAACATGCCGAATATTAATGGCGTGGAAGCAACGCGTCAATTAGTAGAGAAATATCCAGATTCTAAAGTAATCATTCTTTCAATCCATGATGATGAAAATTATGTAACGCACGCTTTAAAAACCGGAGCAAGTGGTTACCTACTTAAAGAAATGGATGCAGATGCATTAGTTGAGGCAGTAAAAGTAGTTGCAGAGGGTGGTTCTTACCTTCATCCGAAAGTAACGCACAATCTTGTCAACGAATACCGTCGCCTTGCTTCAGAAGGAACTGGCACAACAGGCGCTTATGGACAAATCGAAATCCGTCGTCCGCTACATTTACTTACTCGACGCGAGTGTGAAGTGCTCCAACTTCTTGCAGACGGAAAAAGTAACCGCGGCATCGGTGAAGCATTATATATTAGTGAAAAAACAGTCAAAAACCATGTAAGTAACATCCTGCAAAAAATGAACGTCAATGACCGTACACAAGCGGTTGTCGTAGCCATCAAAAACGGTTGGGTAGAAGTTCGCTAATCCCAGCCTTTCATACATATGAAGAAACACTCCGCATTGGGGTGTTTTTTTGTTGAAAATGCGGATCGGTTCGAAGATAAAAAGGTGGGACAAGAGAAGGGAAGAAGTCCATTTCATGAAGGGAGAGACATAATTATAAGAAAAATGAGCAATGTAGAAGTTTCGTAGATAATAGGGGAGGAGTAGAACATATGAGTCGCGTGAAAGAAGAAATTGCGATTAAAAAAGAGGACGAGAGCGCAAAAGGTTCGCGACTAGTAAAAGAAGAGAGTGAAAGATAAGTAGGGAAAAAGTGAGAATCGCCACTAATAAAAGAAAAGAGTGAAAGATAAGTAGGGCAAAGGCAAGAATCGCGACTAATAAAAGAAGAAAGTGAAAGATAAGTAGGGAAAAAGTGAGAATCGCGACTAAAAAAAGAAGAGAGGAGAAGATAAGTAGGGCAAAGATGAGAATTGCGACTAATAAAAGAAGAAAGTGAAAGATAAGTAGGGCAAAGGCAAGAATCGCGACTGAAAAAAGAAGAGAGGAGAAGATAAGTAGGGCAAAGGCAAGAATCGCGACTAAAAAAAGAAAGGAGTGAAAGATAAGTAGGGAAAAAGTGAGAATCGCGACTAAAAAAAGAAGAGAGGAGAAGATAAGTAGGGCAAAGGCAAGAATCGCGACTAAAAAAAGAAGAAAGTGAAAGATAAGTAGGGAAAAAGTGAGAATCGCGACTAAAAAAAGAAGAGAGGAGAAGATAAGTAGGGTAAAGGCGAGAATCGCGACTAATAAAAGAAGAAAGTGAAAGATAAGTAGGGCAAAGGCAAGAATCGCGACTAAAAAAAGAAGAAAGTGAAAGATAAGTAGGGAAAAAGTGAGAATCGCGACTAAAAAAAGAAGAGAGTAGAAGATAAGTAGCGCAAAGATGAGAATCGCGACTAATAAAAAAGAGAGTGAAAGATAAGTAGCGTAAAAGCGAGAATCCCGACTAATAAAAGAAGAAAGGAGAAGATAAGTAGCTTAAAAGAAGGAACCGCATTAATTTCTCCGATCCCTCTCGAGTCTAAGATATTCGATATAAATATCGCCAAGTCCCCAAGAAAAGGAACCTGAGCTGAGAGTTGCGACACACATAAAAGGGGGATTATCAAATAAAATGTCTAAATCCTAATTTACTCTAGGTGTTTCATAACTGGATCATGGAGGAAGAGTTGACTCATGACCGGAGAAGGAGCTACCATACAATATACAATCAAAGCCTGCGCTCTTACATCACCGCAAAAGTTAAAACCCCAGACTTCGAGTATGAATCAAACCAACCACCCCAAAAGCCCATCAAAAAGTAAAAGATTTCCCCTTAAACCTCTCTAAACTTAATGCATTTTTATTAACTTTCATATAGAATGGTAACAGAACATATAGTAGAGAAAAAAGTGAAGGAGTCACTCTATTTATGAAAACGGCCGTAGTAACGGATAGTACATCTTATATCACACAAGAATTGAGAGAAAAGCTAAATATTCACATGATCCCGCTGAGTGTGATATTTGGCAATGAATCATATAAAGAAGAAATAGAAATCACTGCAGAAAGTTTTTATGAGGAAGTCAAACATAAGGATTTGCCGAAAACATCACAGCCATCCGTAGGTGATTTTGTCACATTGTTTGAAACGTTGAAGCAAGACTATGATGCCATCATCTCCATCCACTTATCAAGCGGGATTAGTGGCACCTATCAAGGGGCAGTCTCTGCCGGTAATATGGTTGAAGGCATTACCGTCTATCCTTTTGACTCAGAAATTAGCGCACGTGTACAAGGTTTCTATGTCGTCAAAGCAGCCGAAATGGCAGCTGACGGGAAGTCGCCAGCAGAAATTATGGACAAACTGAATGAAATGAAACAATCCATTCGTGCTTATTTTATGGTTGATGATCTGTCACATCTACAAAGAGGTGGCCGCTTATCAAGTGCGCAAGCAATCTTAGGAAGTCTTCTCCAAGTGAAACCATTGCTTCATTTTGAAAATAAGCTCATCGTGCCATTCGAAAAAATCCGTACGCGTAAAAAAGCAATGAAACGAATCGTTGATTTGTTAGCGGAAGATGCAGCGAGTGGAGAAGCTTATGAAGCCTCTATTATTCATGCAAACCGTTTAGAGGAAGCGCAGAAATGGAAGGAAGAGCTAGAAGCACAATTACCGAATGTCACTTTTGGTATAAGCTATTTTGGTGCAGTTATTGGTACACATCTTGGCGAAGGCTCAATGGGTCTTGGCTGGGTAAAAAAATAATACATCTACTAAGGAGTTATTATCGCAGACAAAACGAACCACTGCTGAAATAACTCCTTTTTTTTAGCCACGAAAGGAGTCTATATGCGAATACTCATGAAAGATCACCTACTCATCCCCGTATTTCACCACGACTCAGCTTCTTACACTATTACAGAACTTCCGAACATCCCTCACCATAATCACAACCCTACATACCGCTTCAATCCACAAATTCAGACATTCCTATTTGGTAAACAATTACTGCTAGATGAAATTTCTCACCCTGTAGAGGAATTATTCACCCATGTGAACGAAGGTTATATCACGCTTCGTCGACCCTTCATAAAAGAAGGTAGAAAAATCAAATGTGCTCGCTGTGGCAGTAGTCATCATTTAGCGACATATCCATGTGCTCGTTGTGGAAATGAGCAATGCCATTATTGTCGCAATTGCTTGATGATGGGGAGAGTGTCGGCTTGTACTCCACTTTTTAGTTGGAATGGACCAAGCCCGAGCACCCTAATAGTCGACCAACCGTTAAAATGGGATGGGACGCTTTCTACAGGACAGCAACAAGCATCCACGGCAGTTGTCGCAGCCATTGATAACAAAAAAGAGTACCTGGTTTGGGCGGTATGTGGCGCAGGTAAAACCGAAGTGCTTTTTGCAGGAATCGCTCATGCACTAAAGCAAGGTCAGCGCGTGTGCCTTGCTACTCCAAGAACAGATGTCGTCTTAGAACTCGCACCCCGTCTGAAAAAAGTGTTTCCCCACACCACGGTTGCCGCACTGTATGGTGGAAGTGAAGACCGGCACCTTTTTGCCAATCTAGTCATCAGTACAACACATCAGTTATTCCGCTTTTATCGTGCTTTTGATACAGTCATTGTTGATGAAGTGGATGCCTTTCCTTACACAATGGATGCCACACTCCAGTATGCTGTTCAGCAAGCGAAAAAGTCTGCAGCTGCCACGATTTATTTAACAGCTACTCCTTCAAGGAAGTGGCAAAAAGAATGTCGGCAAAATAAAAGAGCATATATGACCATCCCTGCTCGTTTCCATCGCTTTCCTTTACCGATTCCTCAATTTAAATGGATTGGACAATGGACAATCCCCCTAAAAAACGCCCGTCTCCCTTTTGTGTTAAAAAAATGGTTACAGCAACGCATTGAAAAAGAGAAACAGGTTTTGCTGTTTATTCCTAAAATTAAGCTAATAGATGATATGCTACCTCTCATACAAAAAATTCATCCTAAAGTGGAGGCAGTGCATGCGGAAGATCCTTTACGAAAAGAAAAAGTCCAGAAAATGAGAAAGCAAGAGACGCTTATTTTACTCACAACGACGATTTTAGAAAGAGGAGTGACTTTTCCTCATATAGATGTTGCTGTATTAGGAGCAGAAGAGCGTATTTTCACAGAAAGTGCGCTTGTTCAAATAGCTGGAAGGGTTGGGAGAAGTGTTGAGGCACCAACAGGAGATGTTGTTTTTTTTCATTATGGTAAAACAACTGCAATGGTACGGGCTAAAAAGCAAATACTGCAAATGAATAAAGAAGCAAAACAAAGGGGCTTACTTCATGAATAGCTGTCTCTATTGTCAAAAAGAAATGCAACTTCCTGGTGGATTTCAAGCATTGTTTCAAAAAGCTGCGCAGTCATTTTGGTGTGAAGACTGTATAGCAAAATGGACATTTATCAAAGGTCCCACTTGCCCAACTTGCCACCGGTGGATGGAAACGGCTGAAATCTGTCTCGACTGTAAGAAGTGGCAGGCGGATCCAATATATAGCGGTTGTCTGGACGAGAATATTTCTGTATTAGCATACAACTCTTTTTGTCAGCAAGTGCTCGCTCAATATAAGTATCGTGGCGATTATATCCTCGCAGTTGCAATTGCTGATTTGCTAAAATCCAAATTAAAACAAATAAGCTTTGATCTTATTACACCGATTCCGCTGAGTGAAGAAAGACGCTATGAAAGAGGGTTCAATCAATCAGAAGCACTGATCACCGCATTAGGCAAAAAGCCCACCATTCTCCTCACCCGTATGCATACAGAAAAACAATCGAAGAAAACAAGAAAGGAAAGATTAGAGACACCACAAGTTTTTCGATTCACGGGTCAACAAGAAATAAGCGGGAAGAAAGTGTTAATCGTCGACGATATTTATACAACAGGTACGACTCTTTATCATGCAGCTAAATTGCTAAAAGAGGCAGGAGCAAGTGAGGTTCGATCATTGACGATGGCAAGAAGTTAAAAAAGTTAGCCGATGCTGACGATATATAGAATAGAAGCTATCAGTAGAGGTGAAAAGAATGGCGGAGATCGCAAACTGCCCTAGATGTAATGCCTTATTTATGAAAAATCAAGTCAGCACCATTTGCCAAGCGTGTTTTAAAAAAGAAGAAGAAGCATACGAAGTCGTATATGCCTTTCTAAGGAAAAGAGAAAATCGTGCTGCTACTATGCAAAGAATAACAGAAGCAACAGGAGTAGAGGAGTGGCTCCTGCAGAAGTTTGTTCGATCAGGTCGATTAAAGGTGGCGCAATTTCCCCAGCTAGGCTATCCTTGCGATCAGTGTGGTACATTAATTCAAGAAGGAAGAATTTGTGAGTCTTGTCGCAAAGCATTACAAAAAGAATTAGAGCAATTTGAACGAGAGCAGGATCGGATAAAAGAAAGAGAGAGAACCTACTATTCTTATAGAGGTAAACAGTCTTAAAGAAGGAAGTCTAAAGAACTAATGTTTACTTCCGGAACGATAGTATGTATGTAAAATTTACTAAAAGTGTAATATCACTTTAAACTCATTCTATTTATACCGATAATAGGAGTAATAAAAGGGACGAAGAAAGCGGGGGATTTATAATGAAGGTTAATCATTTTAACGCGGCAAACCAGGTCAATCCCTACCAACGCCAAGCGAATATGACAAAGCAAGTAGAACAAGCGAAAACGAATCAAGCAGATAAACTCGAAATTTCTTCAAAAGCATTAGAAATGCAAAAAACATCACAATCAGATCCTGCTCGCCAAGCGAAGGTGGAGCAATTAAAAATGCAAGTGGAAAATGGTACGTATCATGTTGATGCGAATGAATTGGCGAAAAGCCTAGTTCAACATTTTCAACAAAAACGCTCTTAAGGAGGGTGTGGTATGTCTGCAGAAGCACTTCTCACTGCGATGGAACGCTTAATATCTTATCATCAAAGCCTTTATGAGCTTGCAGGCCAGAAGACAGATATGATTAAAAAGGGTGATATGGCTGCATTAGATCAGATGCTAAAAGATGAACAAACCCATGTCGCAACAATAAAGAAGCTTGAACAAGCGCGTATCCAGATTGCAGCAAGTCTTGTACCTAGTATCGATAAGCCAACAATAGCAGACTGTATATTAGTACTGGAACAACATGAACAACAAGCTTTACTTGAAAAAAGAGAGCAGTTATCATCCGTTATTGACAAATTAAAAGAGAAAAATCAATTGAATCAACAACTGATTTATCACTCCTTACAATATGTGAATTTATCTATGAATCTCGTCAATCCGAAAGCAGCTGCGCAAAATATGAATTATATTCATCCGCAAAAAGCGAAATCTCAAGCTGCAACAGGAATGTTCCAGTCTAAAGTGTAGGATAGAGAAAAGAGAGGAAACGTTATGAAATCTACTTTTATGGGGTTAGAAACGGCGAAGAGAGCCATACATACACAACAAAGTGCACTCTATACAACCGGGCATAATATTGCCAATGCGAATACTGTAGGATATACGAGACAACGGGTGAACTTTACACAAACAAATGCTTTTCCGTCTGTTGGAATGAATGCGCCATACATGCCAGGACAAATTGGAACGGGTGTTCAGGCAGGATCGGTTCAACGCATACGCGAAGACTATTTGGATGTACAGTACCGTAATGAGCACAATAAATTCGGTTATTGGAATACGAGAAGCAGTGAGCTTTCCCGAATTGAAAGTGTCATGAATGAGCCGTCAGATACTGGCCTTGCGAATACATTAGATCAATTTTGGAATGCTTTGCAAGACTTATCAACTAACCCTGAAGATTCAGGTGCTCGTTCGGTTGTTCGTCAGCGTGGGATTGCCGTGAGTGATACTTTTAATTATTTGGCAGGACAACTGAGCGCTCAGAAAGCAGATGTCGGTGAGCAAATTGATATGAATGTGAAAACAATTAATTCAATCCTCACACAAATTAACCAGATCAATGAGCAAATTGCTAGCGTAGAACCACATGGCTATTTGCCGAATGATTTATATGATAAAAGGGATGTACTTGTTGATCAACTCTCAGGCTTAGTCAACATTAAAGTGAGTGCTACACCAAGTGGTGGGAATGCAAGTAGTCAAGCTGCCGGGAAATATTCGATTGAATTAGTCGATGGGAATGGTAAAAGTGTCGGTACTTTACTCGATGGGAAAAATGATATCGTCCAATCATTGAGTGTCAAAAAAGACCCTGAAACACAAGCTATTGCTAGTTTGCAAATCGGTAATAAATCGATGGCGGCATCAGATTTTACTTCGAAAGGGAGCTTACTTGCGAATATAGATATGTACGGCAAAATAGATGCCACTGGGAAGGAAACAGGTGTTTATTCTGATATGCTTGCGAATCTGGACTTAATGGCTTTCCGCTTTGCCACGGCCTTTAATGCTGTCCATCAAAGTGGCTGGAGTTTATCTGAAATTGAGAGCGGCGTTAAGAACGGTGTGGACTTCTTTGAAATTGGCGATAATGCAGCAGGGGCAGCAGCCAGTATAAAAGTGTCTGATTCAATCATGAATAATTTAAATCATATTGCCGCTTCCTCAAGTAGTGAGTTATTTACGGGTTCTATTACGAAACATGCGGACAACCCATCGACTGGTAACCCAACGATTCTGGGTGCGTTCAGTGGTATTCAAACATATGACACCCCGCCGATCACGATTAGTGAGGCAAAAATTGAGTTGACTTATGATAATGGTTCATGGAAGTACTCCGCTTATGATTTAGACGGCAACCCAATAGCTGACCATCAAAATCAAGCAGTGAAAGAAAATATGAATCTCTTTGGCCTTAAAATCGATACTAGTACAATCTCTAATTTACAATCTGGTTCTACTTGGTCATTTGAGTTAACAGGTATTGGACAAAATCCTTCGAGTGAAAGTTTTGTTGGCGACGGTTCTAATGCAGTTGCTCTGGCAAATGTAAAAGACATGATGCTCGATTTTAATGGATCAGATACAAATATGATGAGCTTCTACCAAGGGATGATTGGTGAGTTAGGAGTAACTACACAAGAGGCAAATCGAATGACGGAAAATGCTGCTACGCTAGCCGACACGGTCCAATTTAACCGTTCTTCTGTAAGTTCGGTCTCTCTTGATGAAGAAATGTCGAATATGATCATGTTTCAACATGCTTATAGTGCAGCGGCTAGACAAATCACTGCAATAGACGAAATGCTTGATACCATCATTAATGGTATGGGCAGAGTTGGAAGATAAGGAGGTAATGACTGATGCGCGTAACACAATCCATGCTTTCACAAAATTCACTAAAACATATTCAAAACAACTATCAAAAGCTTGGTAAGTTAGAAGAGCAGTTATATACCGGCAAAAAAGTGAATCGCCCGTCTGATGATCCTGTAGCAGCGATGAAAGGGGTCAATTACCGTTCCCAAGTAACGGCTGTATCCCAATATCAACGCAATTTAGGTGAAGTATATAACTGGATGGATAATACGGAATCGGCACTGGATGAAACGAATAAAATTATCCAACGTATCCGTGATCTTACGGTACAGGCTTCCAGTGATTCATATGATGCAGGTCAACGTAAGAACGTGGCTAGTGAAATTGAACAGCTGCGAAATCAATTAGAAACGATTGCCAATACTAAAGTGAATAATAAGTATATTTTTAACGGCTCAGATACAACGAATAAGCCAGTAGATTTAAAGAAAATTGATCAAAATGTTGATATCAGCACAATTGATGCGAATAATGCCAAGGATTATGTACTTTTCGATGAGAAGGGTAGTCAGCTTGTTTGGAATGAATCTTCGAATGCATTTAAAGCTCAAGATGGCACTGAAATCGGATTCCCGATACCAGATTCTTTTGTAGCGAAAGAAAAAGGGGCGGTTGCTAGCAATGCTGAAGGCGTAAAAATTGAAGTTTCTGCAGGCATTCATCTCGATGTGAATAGTAAGCCGCAAAATGTCTTTTCATTAGATTTATTTAAAGATATTGGCAACTTAATTGATAAGTTGAATTCACCTGATACAACAGCGGATGATTTATCTGGGGAGCTGGATTTGATTGATCATCACCATAATAATGTAATCTCTGAAATGGCAGATATCGGTGCTAAATCTAATCGAGTAGAGATGGTTGAAAGTCGTTTAGGGAATCAAGAGATACTTGCCAAAACCATGATGTCTAATAATGAAGATATCGATGCAGAGAAGGTCATTATTGAATTAACATCCCAAGAAGCCCTCCACCGTGCTTCTTTAGCAGTAGGAGCAAGCATTATTCAACCAACATTAATGGACTTTTTACGATAAAAAACGCTGACGACGGTTCATCTCTAGAGATGGGCCGCTCGTCATGTAAAGAGCGGTGAATCTATGCATACACCTTATTTAGAAATAACGACAAAACAGGCGCAACTTGGTATCAATTATTATCAACCTGTGATGAAAATCAAACAGTCGCAAGCAGACGTTTCGATGCATCAGCCACCAGCAAAGCTTACAATTAGTCATGAAGCATCCCGGCTTTTTATTGATCAATCAGAGGCGCGAGCTGATCTGGATAATAAAGGGGCAGGCAGGCGAGTCGCAGAAGCGGCTGAACAGGCAAAGATGACGGCAATTACAGGGATCTCTAGGCGGGTTCGTGAAGGTGATGCGATGATGAAAATTGAAAACGGAGCAGGTGCCATTCCACAAATTGCGAAACAAAATAGTGAGCCCAACCAAAAGACACCAGGGATCGGCTATTTACCGAAAAACCATTTCCGGGTACAAATCGATTATGATCCAGGGAGCGTCGATGTGAACGTAACCCCGCAAACGCCAGCCATTGATGTAAATATCAATCGACCACAAATCGCTCATGAAAACTGGCAAGCACAAATTTATTTACAGCAAAAAGAAGCGATTAACTTTGAACTAAGAGATTTTCAAGTGGATCAGCTTATTTAAGGAAGTGTTACGATGAAAATTGAGACAAAATATCAAGGGACAGTTGAAGTGTCAGCAGAGCAACACCTTCATTTTCCGGTAGGCTTGCCAGGGTTTCCAGAAGAACAGCAATATGTGCTTCTTCCCTTTTTAGAAGAACTCCCTTATTTTATTTTACAATCAATCAATACGGCTGAGTTAGCGTTTGTCGTTGTCGACCCGTATGCCTTTTTTGCTGATTACGAATTTCAGCTCAATGAAGCATCGCAACATGCGCTGCAAATTGAACAACCGGAAGATGTAGCTACTTTTGTCATTCTCACGTTAAAGGAACCGTTTAAGTCATCAACGGCGAATTTGCAAGGTCCATTGGTGATTAATATGAAAAAACGAATGGGGAAACAGCTTGTCTTAAATGATGCGCGCTACAAGACGAAGCATCCGTTATTCCAGCTTATGGAGGAGGATGCCTCATGCTCGTATTAACCCGTCGCAAAAACGAATCGATTATCATTAATGAAAACATCGAAATCACGATCGTCGCCGTCGAAGGAGACCAAATCAAACTTGGCATCCAAGCACCAAAAGACATCGACATCTACAGAAAAGAAGTATACCTACAGATCCAGACAGAAAACAACGAAGCCGCACAAAACCCTGTTGATTTAATGGCACTATTGAAAAATAATACTGAGAAATAAGCCGGTTGGAGATATAGGTTTATTTTTTATATATTTGTCTGAAGATAAACAAAGGAAACAAGAATTCATGTTGGAGTAATGAGAAGGCAATAGAGACAAGTATTTTTTTAATTATTAATTTTTTATAAGAAAGTATTAAACAAACTTTATAGCACTCCGATAATAAATAAGAATAAAGCGACAAGCTTTACTTCAATCCACACGGACGTGGAAAAATACAACTCATGGAGGAATTCAAATGATTATCAACAATAATATTTCAGCATTAAACACGTATCGTCAATTAGGCGTAAACAACAATGCAAACGCTAAAGCGATGGAGAAATTATCTTCAGGTCTTCGTATTAACCGTGCAGGAGATGACGCAGCAGGACTTGCAATCTCTGAAAAAATGCGCGCGCAAATCCGCGGTTTAGACCAAGCTAGCCGTAACTCTCAAGATGGTATCTCAATGATCCAAACTGCTGAAGGAGCGCTACAAGAATCACAAAACATTCTTCAACGTATGCGTGAACTTGCTACACAAGCAGCCAATGATTCAAACGTTGGATCTGACCGTGAAGAAATCCAAAAAGAAATCAACCAATTAACTTCAGAAATCAACCGTATCGGTAATACAACAGAATTCAATACACAAAAATTAATCGATGGTGGGAAAGATGGTTCAGAAGCAGTAGCAGCTGTTGCTGGAACAACATCATTTGTTGCAGCTACTGGTGCTGACGCCACTCTAACGATTGATGGTACTGACGTTACTATTGAGGCTGCTGATGATTTAGCTGCAATTGTAGGTAAAATTAATGGGGATGCAGAATTAAGCGCAAAATATACTGCTGCAATTGATCCTGATGATAATACAAAAATATTATTAACACAAAATGCTGGCCAAGAGTCTGCAACAGCAGCAACTGTAGTTGGTGGCACTGATGTTGTTAATACAGCTGGAGCAGAAGGAAAAGCTGCTGGAGCAGGTTCTAGCATTACTTTCCAAATTGGTGCAAACGAAAACCAAAGCATGAGCATCAATATTTCTGATATGAGAGCATCTGCTTTAGGAATCACTACTGCTGATACAACTGATTCTAAATTAGGTGTAACTGACGGGACAAGCTCAACAATTCAAGAATCTGCACTAAGTGTATTAACTCACGAAGATGCAGCTGCAGCGGTTACTAAATTCCAAGAAGCAATTGATAAAGTATCTGCAGAGCGTTCTAAACTAGGTGCTAGTCAAAACCGCCTAGAGCACACAATCTCTAACTTAAACAACTCATCTGAAAACCTTCAAGCAGCTGAATCACGTATCCGTGACGTTGATATGGCGCAAGAAGTAATGGAGATGACTCGTACGAACATTCTTTCTCAAGCTTCTCAAGCGATGCTTGCGCAAGCAAATCAAAAACCACAAGCGGTTCTTCAATTATTAGGTTAATTCGTCGCTTATTGGTATTTTCATCTAAGAAGTCTCAGCTTTGTCTGGGGCTTCTTTTTGTCTTTTTAGGTAAAAAGACCTTATGTATAAGAAAAAGGTCGCTGTTTTTTCTCTAATAAAAACCGAACTTTAGATTGATAGAGAGCCTTATGGTTGTTTCCGATATAAAGAGAAAATAGGTGATTTCGGTAAGGGGCGAATAGGGATGAGAGTAGAGTCGAATATGAGAATGATGGTGGACTCGCCTTTTGTTATTCAGCAGAAAGAAAAAAGTCAACCTGAAATAAATTTTACAATAAAAGATAAAGCAAAGGTGTCTGCTCATGACGTACAAAAAGACTTCTTGCAATCAAAGGTGGAGCAGGCAAATAGTCATTTGCAGACGCATTATACTTCGGTACAGTTCCAATTACATGAAAAGCTCGATCGCTATTATGTAGAAGTTGTTGATGCGGATACTAAAGAAGTCGTTCGTGAAATACCACCGAAGGATTTCCTTGATATGATTGCAGAAATGACAGAATTTCAAGGGCTTATGGTGGATCAAAAAGTCTAGAAGCTACTGGCTGATGCTAGTGGCTTTTTATTCGTGAACAGTGGCAATTAGTCATATTTTTACTGTAAACGATAGGACTATAGTCGATATAATAAATAGATAGAGAGAAAAGGGGACGGATGGTCATGGCGAATTTTCGAATAGGTGGTTTAGCATCTGGTTTAGATACAGAATCCTTAATTAATGATTTAATGAGAGTACAGAGAGTGCCGATTGATAAATTGTCACAAAAGAAACAAACGCTCGAATGGCAGCGCGATTCATATAGAGATATTAACTTAAAACTAGCATCATTCCGCGATATGACTTTAAATATGCGCTTGCAATCTTCATTTTTATCAAAAATTACGACTTCTTCTAATAGCAACAAAGTCACAGCAACGGCAGATTCGACAGCAGGGAACGGATCTTATACATTGTCTGCCGTGAGTAGATTGGCGACTTCTGCTACGAATGCGAGTGCGGGAAGAATAACTAGTACAGATGAAAAACTAGATACAACGAAAAGTCTATATAGCCAAAAGGACATTTTTGAAAATAGTTCATTTGATTGGAAGAGTACCGAACAAAGTATAAACGAAGAAATCACAGTAAAGAAAGCAGGAACCGAATTTTCATTACAAAAGCTTGGTAAGCATCATATAGAACAAATGGATAGTGTTACAGTTGGTACAGACAACTACCAAGTGGTGACGAGCCTAGATGACTTAGATGCTAGTCAAAAGCAAGTGTTTGTAGATGAGAAAACAGGCAAAATGACTTTCAGCCAACAAATTCCCGCCGACAGTAAAATTGAAGTGGAATACAGTATGGTTCAAAAAGATACAATTTCTGTTGGCTCTGCAACAAAAGAAGTGCAACTTTCACAAATAGGGATCACAGAATTTGAGGATAGCATTACTTTTACATGGGACAAAAAAGATGCAGCTGGTAACATCATTAAAGACACGAATGGTGACCCAATAAAAGAAACGAAAACATTTACTGCTGGTACGGATATGAATAATCTAGCAGAAGATCAATTTTATTTAGATAAAGAAACAGGCAAAATCACTTTCGGCTCTGACCTACAAGCAGGTGCAAAAGCGGAAGTGAGTTATGACCACCAATACTTTGAATTCAGTATGTCTACATACAATGAAACAGGTGAAGTGAGCCAAACATTTACTTTCGATGCCCGTGATTCTTTAACGACAGTGATCGATAAAGTGAATAAATCGTCCTTAGGTGTCAATATGTTTTATGACCAACATTCTGATAAAGTAACGATTGCCCGAACGTCAACAGGTGATTTTAATCAAAGTGGCGATGGGAAAGAGATTTCTTTTAATGGTAGTCCGTTTTTAAATAATGTTCTAAAACTTGATAGCAATAATGAAAAAGGTGGAGAAAATGCGAAGTTTACTTTAAATGGTTTAGAAACGGAGAGAACCTCTAATACGTTTACAGTAAACGGTGTTTCTTTTACTTTGAAGGATACATTTGATGCTGTTAATGGCGATTCGCCTGTTACAATCTCAATCAATAACGACACCGATAAAGCCGTAGAAAAAATCAAAGAATTCGTAGAAAAATACAATGAATTAATAGATAATATACAAGGACAGTTATCTGAAGAAAAATATCGTGATTATGCACCGTTAACAAGTGAGCAACGTGAGGCGATGTCTGAGAAGGATATTGAGCTTTGGGAAGAAAAAGCGAAAAGCGGTTTACTTCGTTCAGATCAACAATTAAGTAGTTTACTAAGTAATATGCGGATGAACTTTTATACACCGCTAGAAGGTGCTACGAGTGAATATAACCAGCTGTCAGCTATTGGTATTACCACAACGAAAAATTATTTAGAAGGTGGTAAGCTTGAAATCAATGAAGATAAGCTGAAGGAAGCATTGGAAAATGATGCAGAAGGTGTATTTAATTTGTTTGCAGCAGATGGGGATACACTTGGTGAACAAGGGATTTCTAGACGATTGCGAGATACCGTTACACAATCAATCGATGCGCTTACCTTAAAAGCGGGTAATGGCATGAAGACAAATAGTCAATTTACTATTGGAAAAAATTTAGATGATATCAATAATCGTATAACTGAACTAGAATCGAAATTAGCAGATAAAGAGCAAAGGTATTGGTCACAATTTGCAGCGATGGAGACCCAAATGCAAAAAATGAATGAGCAAATGAATTATATGCTCACACAATTCGGTTATAGCTCGCAATAAGGAGTGAAAAGATGACAACCAACCCGTACCAAAAATATCAACAAACTTCTATTAATACAGCCACACCGGCAGAACTAACGATGATGCTTTACAACGGTTGTTTGAAGTTTATTAGCATTGCCAAGCAAGCAATGGAGCAAGGTGAAGTTGCAAAGCGCAATGAAAATATGCAGAAGGCGCAAAACATCATACAAGAATTTATGGTGACACTCAATCAAGAGGTTGAAATATCTAGTGATCTGCTACGAATCTATGATTATGTGTTGAGAACCTTAGTTGACGCCAATACACGCAATGATCTAACAGCCTTAAAAGAAGCGGAATCAATGATTATGGATCTTCGTAATACATGGAAAGAAATGATGTTAGCGCAGAAAAAACCCCAAATGGTAAGCAGTGAACAATCATGACAGCGACAACTGATTTGATCGTTTGTACGCGTGAGTTATTGCTTCATTTAAACCAAGGCTTACCTGAACATGAACGAGAAGCTTACATAAAGAAGACGGATGATTTGCTTGATCAACGATTTATTTTAATGAGACAAGTTGATTTTCAGTCAACAGAAGCTCAGAAGATGAAAGACGTGCTATTGAAGCAGGATCGCGCCATTAAACAATTATTAGATCAGCACCAGCAAATCATTAAGGATGATATCAAAAGATTGAAGGTGCAGAAAGTAAAGAGTAAGCAATATGCGAATCCGTATGAAGCTGTTGGGATGAGCGACGGTGTTTTTTATGATAAACGAAATTAGGTGATGAAGTTGAAGGAGGAGCAGTATATTCTCCTAAGAGAGTATTGTTCTGTGTTAAATACACTAGAAGAAAGCTTTACCTATATTGTAGATAGCTTCACAGATTTAGATAAAGATGATGGTGATGCGCTTCTTTTTGAGGTTATTGATTCTTTTCCACAAATCAAAGCAGTGAACGAGCAATTACTGCATTTGTTTAAGGAAAACAGTGAAATGGTTCATATTATGCATGTGTTTGAAAAGGTGCAGGAACAAGCTGATCGACTGGAGCAAACCATCGGTAACGCGCCAGAAAAACAAGAAATATTACGTGAGCAATTTTTCCCTTTGTTTGCAGCTTGGCACCGAATGATAGACTATGAATTGCAACCTTATTTATTTTCTTAATTACGTTAAAAAGGTTTTAGCAGGACTTTTTACGGGTAACATAGAAATATAGAGTATAGTCTTATTTAAAGACTAGCTGATAAGGATTAGCTGAAGAAGGACAGGCTAAATCATCCTTATGACTCTTATAAAGAGAAGGAGGAGTTCACTTATGAATTTTAACATTCGGGGTGAAAACATTGAGGTAACTCCAGCAATCAGAGACTACGTCGAGAAGAAAATTATGAAGTTGGAAAGATATTTTACTGAAACTCCTAATGTAAATGTAAACGTAAACCTGAAAACCAATAATGATAAAACGTCAAAAGTTGAAGTAACGATTCCGATGACGAATCTTGTACTTCGAGCAGAAGAGGCTCATGCTGATATGTATGCAGCCATCGACTTAATCAACGACAAGTTGGAGAGACAGATTCGTAAACATAAAACGAAAGTCAATCGAAAATTCCGCGAAAAAGGCGGAATTAACGAATTATTCGCTACTTTTGAGGAGCCTGAAGAACACCCAGAAGAAGACAATGACTTAGAGGTCGTTCGCCAAAAGCACTTTGACCTTAAGCCAATGGACAGTGAAGAGGCCATTTTACAAATGAACATGCTCGGCCATAGCTTCTTCGTCTTCACCAACGCAGCCACAAGCTTAACAAACGTTGTATACAAACGAAAAGATGGGCGCTACGGACTCATCGAAGCGCAATAATATAAAAGGAAGCAGGTAGGTGCTATGGCACTGCCTGCTTTTTTCATGTGCGAAGAGAAGTTGATGCCACAGAAGATAAATACTAGCAGAACATTAATATGTCTTCCCTTCGTAAGTCATGCAAGTATTCATATAGCTCCCATTATTAAGATACGTTCTCTAATTTGAGCTCGCCATTCTTTTAGTAGTTCTTTTGTTTGTTCGTATTCCTTTGCTTCAATGGATAGGTAAAGTGCTTCATTATAATGAGCACCAGAAAAAATCCGTTTTTCTGGGTAAAGCAAGTAACTGGCCATAGAACCAATGATGATTTTGTCCATATGCTGATCCATAATTTGAAGCATGATTTGGTTTTGTCCAGCAGCTATGATTTGTCTTATGAATTGTAATGAGTGAGTCGCATAAGAGAAATAACGATCGTTCTCTTTATCTAGTAGTTGTTGCTCTAAATGTTCATTTAAAAGTGATAAATTAAATGAATAAAGCGGATTTGTTTCTACCTTTTCAAGCGCATACATTTGATGGGTGAAAATGACTTCGAACATATCTAGTATCTCTTTAGATGATACTTCCTTCACCATCACACCTCTATTTTTTAAGGAGATCACTAACCCTTCTAGTTCAAGTTTAGCAATCGCATTAGAGATGGGTGTTCGACTCATAGCTAATTCCTCTGATAATTTATATATGGATAGTAGGCTTCCCGGTAGGTATTCGCAAGTAAGAATTTTCGTTCGAATGGTGTGATAAGCGGTATCTATTAAAGATTTTGTCATTGTCCTAATTCCTCTCTGTCTAAATCCATTAATTGAACATCTTATGATTATACAATTATAGCGATGATTTCCTAAGAATACATCTTGTAACCTTTGAATTTACACTAAATTTAAAAATTTCACCAAACTCATAAAATGATTCATGTTAGATTAACATCTTATTAACATGCTAGTTGTATACTTCAGTTGTATTTAAATAAAGGAGGACAACTGGATGCATGTTATAGATCAAAAAAAGCTTGGGACGCAACATTATTTTAAAGAAGATTTTTCTAAGAATGGTAAGAGACCTTGGTTTGGAGACATGTCCACTCACCTTGAAAATGATTTTTCGTTTGCAGTTGTTGGTGATCGCTGTGGGATTACAACACCAGGCATTTTTGAGAAAGGTTTGCAGGTGGTAAAAGGCCTTAATCCTGATTTTGTCCTTTCAGTAGGTGATTTCATTGAAGGTTATTGGGATCAAGAGGAAGCGGCCCATGGAGAGTGGGACTATATTGATCAGTTAATTAAAGAGGTAGACATCCCATTTTATTTAACAGTTGGTAACCATGACTATGGAAATGACACTATGGTTAAAGTTTGGCGTGAGCGAAAAGGTTTTGAGTATTACGCTTTTCGATTAAATGATTATTTATTTTTAGTGCTGAATACAGAGGAAAATCCTTTAGGTATGCCTGAATCTTTTGTAAAGAGTTTTAGGGATATTACCAATCAAGTAGTTGAAAATCCAGCAAAAGCTAGAGGGTACATTGAAGAATTCTTCGGACAAATGACTGAAGGGGCTTCGGAGGAAGATATTGAGAAGGGTAACTTACCTCATATTTCAGATGAGCAATTACAGTTTTTTGCTGAAGTGTTACATGAAAATAATGATGTGAAACATACTTTTGTATTTATGCATAAGCCAGCTTGGAAAACGAAGGATCCTAAGTTCAGCCAATTTGAGAATATGCTTGAATCAAGAATGTATACGATGTTTGCAGGACACCTTCATCAATTGGAAGTAACGAAAAAAAATAACAGAAATTATATTCAAATGGGTCGTACGGGTGCATGTTGGCACGGTGATAGTGTTGGATCGATCGATCATATTCTTTTTGTAACAGTAAAAAATGGCGAAGTTGGTTTTCAAGTTATCGAACTAGATGATGGTGTCAGTGATTTGGAAAAGTATGAGGTGAATCAATGACAACAATTGGACTTTATTCACAAACTGTTCCCCTAAAAGGGGCTCTGA
Source organism: Cytobacillus sp. FSL W7-1323 (assembly GCF_038595015.1). Classification (NCBI taxonomy): domain Bacteria; kingdom Bacillati; phylum Bacillota; class Bacilli; order Caryophanales; family Bacillaceae; genus Cytobacillus; species Cytobacillus sp. FSL W7-1323. Next base: position 3,994,139 of record NZ_CP151998.1, on the reverse strand, counting down.
ATTTTCGTGATATGGGAGGGCTCGTTACCGTAGATGGTCGAAAAGTACGAAGCGGCATCATATATAGAGCGGGAGATTTAAGTGGATTAACGACAGATGATATTGCTCAACTGTCTAAACAAAAGATTAAATATATATTTGACTATCGTAGAGAAGATGAAGCAAATGAAAAACCTGATCCGGAAATTGGTAGTGCCAAGCTTTTACGAGTACCGGTAATCGCTGAGGATAATATCGCCGAGCAAGTATCGAAAGTAAAGAAAAAAGAAGATGTATTCAAACACTATACTAAAGAAACATTTTTAACACTCTATTCTACTTTTCCGGTTCGAAATGCTTCTTACCAAGCTTTGATGAATTTATTAAAAGAACCAGAGAAAAACTTGCCGCTAATCCATCATTGTGCTGGAGGAAGAGATCGAACAGGTATAGGCGCTATGATTATTTTACTTACACTCGGTGTGCCATTTTCAACTGTGATGGAAGATTACCTTTATTCTAATGTTGCTTTAGCCACCTTTCATGAGCAAATGTTTCTGCAGGCAGAAGCAGCACTTGTGGAAGAGGAGTTCTTGCAATTAAAAGCAGCCTTTTTATTGCAAGAAGAATATTTACTTGCAACTAAATCTGCTATAGAAGAAATATACGGCGATTTTGACACTTATTTGTACCTAGAGTTTGGAATAACAAATGAAATAAGGAAAAAAATAAAAGATTTCTGCTTGCAAGAGTAATTTTCTAAAGGGGGAAATGAACATGGATAAATTAAGGTTTGCTCATTTATCAGATACACATATTCTAAGAGAATATAAAGGCAGTTTAATTGAAACATTAACAGGTGTTGACAATAACCCAACTGAAACGTTGAAAGGAATACTACAAGCAATCACACAAGATGAAAAAGCGCCAGATTTCATTTTAATTAGTGGGGACCTTGTTCACGAAGGGACAGTTGAAGATTATGCTTTCTTAGCTAAATTACTAGAAGATCATATCATAGATATTCCTTATTATTTAGCTTTAGGGAATCATGATGTGACAGAAGCTTACTGGGAAGGTATAGGCAACGTAAAAGGAGAGAAGCGGGACTTATTTTACGAAGCAATTATTCAAGGCTATCGCCTAATCGTACTAGATTCTAGCTATGATCATAGTGGAAAAGGTGTAGTGAGTGAGGAACAACTACAATGGTTAAAGGAGACATTAGCTCAGCCTGCCCCTAATGGTTCGATTGTTGTTGTCCATCATCCATTGGAAGCTGGACATGTGGTCGATGGCCATAGCTTATCGAATTCAGCAGAGGTATTGGCTATTATAAAAAATACCGATGTCAAACTAGTTCTTAGTGGTCATACTCATCAGAATAAAGTAACTACCTATGAAAATATTCTATTATCTACTGCGGGAGGAACTTCTTTTAGTATGGAAATTGGTCAAGAATTAGCTTCGTTTAATAATCGTACGGGCTATAGCATATGTACATTAGGCGAAAATGGTGCAAGTGTAGAACAAGTTAGGTACCCAGATAAGTTTGATACATTTTTATCAGTAGAATTGAAGCAGATGCTTCAGCATTCTTAAGTGAAGGGGGAGAGGTAAATGGTTAAATTAAAAAGTAAGAGGCTCTTTATTATGCTCACTCTATTGTTAGGTATCGCTTCAGTGTTAAGTGCTTGTAGCTCTTCTGACGCTTCAACCGACTCACAGGAAATGGGCGAATTAGACCCAGAGAATCCTCCAAAGATAACTTTTTATTCTTATAGTTTAGCTGCTCCAACAATGAAAGAGGGTATGGAACATCTAATTAATGAGTTCAATGACACAATTGGAAAAGAAAAGGGTGTCATTGTTGAAGGGGTTGCTGATGCCTCTTATCAACAGTTTAAGGCAGATATTGCGGCTGGAAAAGCGGTTGATATTGTTCAACATACTTTTTCAACATTAGATAATTCAAGAGAAACTCTCGGATTCCAAGCTTATGAAGATGTGTTTCCAGCAGAAGAATTAAACAATCATTTCAATGGCATTTCAGATAATGCATTGAGTTTAGGGAAAATTGATGGAAAGACATATGGGTTGGCATTTACATTTAGCACACCGATTGTTTTTATGAATGGAAAATTATTCGAAGAAGCAGGCTTAGATCCAACAAAGCCACCACAAACGTGGGAAGAGGTTAAGGAATATTCACTTAAAATAAATGAAGCGACAGGCAAAGATGGCTTTGCGTTAGCACCGGATAATGGTTGGACAACTGAAGGTGTGATATTAAGTAATGGAGGCAAAGTACTTTCTGATGATCGTAAGGAAGCGCAATTCGCAAATCAAGAAAGTATTGAAGCGATTGAAATGTGGAAGGATCTCTATCAAAACGGTGCCCATGCAGTTGGGAGTGATACGGAGTTACCCGAGCAATTTATGGCTGGTAATCTAGGAATGTACATTACTTCTACTGCATTGCATAGCGGATTTAAAAATGCTTCCGAAGCAGGTGGCTGGGAACTTTACGGCGCTGGTTTACCATCATTCGGAAACAATCCGTCTGTACCAGTGAACTCTGGAAGTGTTTTAGCTGTTAGACCAGATAATGATGTGAAAAAGGCAGCGGTGTGGGAGTTTATTAAATATGTTACTGGTAATGAAGGCTATACAATTATAACTTCTGAGGTAGGCTATTTACCGCTCAGAACAGAGTTAGCTGATGATCCCAATTATTTAAAAGGATTTATTGACGAAAATCCATTATATAAAATCAACTTGGAGCAATTGAAAAACATCCAACCAGCAGTAATTTGGCCAGCGGAATATGCAACTGAAATGTCCAATATATTTAGAGATGCGATTGTTCAATCGGTTTCAACGGATGCAGATGTAGAAAAAACTTTAAAAGCAGCAGAAGAAGAAATTAACCAATTAATACAATAGGTGTTCATGAGAGAAGGGAATCTTATGAGTGAGGTAAAAAGCATAACCGTATCAGAGCAAGGAAAAAAAGTGAACGGGCAGAAAAACAGACGTGTTGCTCGTTCACTTATAAAATGGAAACCTTATTTATTTTTACTACCTGCAATTCTTTTATTAGGGGTTTGGATGTATAAACCGTTACTATCTACTTTTGTTTTAGCCTTTCAAAAGTGGAGTATGGTCCCAGGCACAGAACCTATTGCAGTAGGGTTAGATAATTTTATTCGCTTGTTCCAAACTAAGGACTTCGTTCAATCTATCGAAAATACAATTTTTTATACAGTGGGTATACTACCTTTCTCTATCATCATTCCAATGCTTTTAGCTGTAGCAACAAATGGGTTAAATGGCAGAGTGAAAAATGTGTATCGGGCAATGTTTTTCATCCCAATGATATTGGCACCAGTAACTGTAGGGGCAATCTGGAGATGGCTCTTTCATCCTGCCAATGGATTAGTCAATATTACATTACAAAAACTTGGAATCACCGATGCAAACATCTCTTTCTTTACTGATTCAGTCTATGCGAAATGGCTCATTCTTTTGATGACAGGATGGGGCTTGATTGGATTTAGTACGATTATTTTCTCTGCAGCATTGACCAATATTAACAGAGATTATTTCGAAGCAGCAGCTTTAGATGGTGCGACGAAATGGAAGCAATTAATGACGATCACTATTCCTTTATTGTCACCAACAATATTGTTTATGCTCACAATGAGTATTCTATTTTCTAGTCAATTTACCTTCGCTTATATTGATATTTTAACAGCAGGCGGTCCGTTCGGTACGTCAACGAATATTTATTATGAGATGTATAAATATGGATTCAGTAACTTAAATGCAGGATTAAGTTCAGCAGCCGCGACGTTATTTTTTATTGTATTTGCGATCATTGCTATCGGTTTAAATGTGTTAACGAAAAAATTTGCATTCTATGATAATTAAGGGAGTAAAAGTGATGAAACGGATAAAATCAGTAACGGTACTTCAGCATTTTCTATTAATAATGATGAGTATCATCGCTATTTTCCCACTATATTGGATGATTATCTCTTCATTTAAAAATGAATCTGAAATTTTCACAAGTTCTTTTATACCACAGGCACCAACATGGCAAAATTATCTATATGCATTCGCAGAAATGCCTATTATACAAATGTTATTTAACTCATTTGTAGTTGCTACTTTAATGACGATTTTGCAGTTGTCAACCAGTTTATTAGCGGGGTATGCATTAGTCCGATGGAGTTTTAAAGGGAAACTTTTAATTTTTACATTACTTAGCTTAACTTGGCTGATTCCTTTTCAAGCGGTAATGATTCCAAACTATGTGTTGATTAATCAAATAGGCTTAAATGAAAATCCATTAGGTATTGTCTTACCATTCGCTGCATCAACCTTTGCTATTTTATCAATCTATCAAAGTTTTAAGTCATTTCCTACAGCACTAATTGATGCGGCAAGGTTAGATGGAGAGTCTGACCTCGGTATTTTATTAAGAATTATCCTTCCAAATATTCGTTCGACCGTCATTTCATTGGGCATTATTCTTTTTATTAATGCTTGGAATGAGTATTTATGGCCAATGTTAGTGACGAAAGAAATGGAGAATGCACCCATTCAAATTGGATTGAAGTCTTTTGTCAATTCGGATGTGAATATGTGGGGATCACTGATGGCAGCTACAACTATCTCATGTATACCGATATTACTTATCTACTTATTTTTACAAAAACATATCGTTGACTCTTTTGTTCGATTTGGCATCAAATAAATAAGCTGGAGGCGTAAATTATGGGGAGTATTAAAGTTGAACAAATGAAGAAATCTTTCGGTCAAAAAGAAATACTAAAAGGAATCGATGTTGATATACCAGATGGATCCTTTGCCATTTTACTAGGTCCTTCAGGATGCGGTAAGTCAACGCTATTGCGTATGATTGCTGGTTTAGAAGAACCGACAAGTGGGTCTATTTTTATTAATGACCAAGATATTACCTATAGCGAGCCTAAAGACCGTGATATCGGCATGGTTTTTCAAAATTATGCATTGTATCCGCATATGACAGTATTTAAGAACATTGAATACGGATTAAAAATAAAAAAAATAGAGAAAAACAAACGTCTGATCATGGTAAATAAAGTGATTGAGATGGTGGAGTTAACAGAACACGCTAATAAGCGTCCAGGTGAGTTATCAGGGGGGCAAAGGCAAAGGGTGGCGTTAGCGAGGGCTATTGTTAAAAGGCCGCACGCGTTTCTAATGGACGAGCCTTTGTCCAACTTGGATGCAAAACTGAGGAATCAAATGAGACAAGAACTTATTGAATTACAAAAAGAATTACAAACTACCTTTCTTTATGTCACACATGACCAAATTGAAGCGATGTCAATGGGGTCATATATCATTATTATGAACAATGGTCATATCATGCAAAAAGGGACACCGAAGGAGATCTATACAAATCCAGCCAATCTATTCGTAGCACAATTTATCGGCTCACCCCCCACAAATATATTGTCTTATGGTGATTATTCCATCGGTATCCGACCAGAAAATATGAGTATGAAGGAAGATGACCTTAATGTGAATGCTGATTATGTATTAACAGGTGCCGTTGTTTCTACTGAACATTTAGGTGGAGAATCTATCTATTGTCTTACAACGGATTGGGGGAAAGTTTTTGTAAAAGGTGAGTCCACTTGGCAAACACCTACTAAAGAATCCCTAATCGCATTTTCAAAAGAAGATGTCTTGGTATTTGATAAGAGTGGGGAAAGAGTGAGAGATGTTAATTTGGTAGAAAATCTTTTAGCAGATATGAAGGTAAGTAATAATAGAAGAGAACCAGTAGTTTTATAACAGGTATGCGCAATTCCAGGTAGGAGATTGCGCTTTTTTAAGTTTTGTAGGGGCCACCGGGAATTATTCATTTGCCGAATCGAATTTTTTCTGGTGCTTCTTTTATTTGTGCCCCCACAGTAAAATTTCGACGTTTGTTGTATCGCTCACAACCTTTGCTAAATATCGCTTATTTTAGGATACATGATCAAAAAGCTGAATAAACAAAAGCCCCTTCTAAAGTAGAAGAAAGGGCTGATTTACATTAGTCTTGCGGAAGAGCTGAAACTTGCCACTCTACTCCATATTTATCAGTTACTTGTCCATATGATGGGCTCCAAAACGTTTCTTGTAGAGGCATTGTAACTTTCCCCTCTTTAGACAATTTCTCAAATATTTGTTTTGATGAATCCACTGAATCGATTTGAATGGCAATGGTTACTTGATTTCCAATCGTATAAGGAGCTCCAGGAAAATTATCGGAAAGCATCATAGTGGTATTGCCTACTTTAAATTGAGCATTCAATACACGGTCCTGTGCTTCACTTGGAAGTGGGTGATCCGGATCCTCTGGCATCTCTCCAAATGTTTGCAACGAAATAAGCTCTGCGTTAAAGACATCAACATAAAATTGCACTGCTTCTTTTCCATTTCCGTTTGTTACTACATAAGGGTTTACTGCTACAATCATTTTTAGCACCTCATCGTCTCATTTTTTTACCACAGAATATTTATTTGTATACCTTGTATCAAACTTTATTTCTATATTTCTACTAAAACAGATTTACACCTTCTATTTCGTAAAAAAAAGAGAAGCATTTAAGCTCTCTCTTAACTTCATACTTTAGATAATCCGAAAATAGTGTTAATAAGTACCCTCTACCATAGCCTTTATCTGCCTGGGAAAATCAACAGGCATAAGTTTCTTTAGATTCCCCTTCATAGGAGATTACGAAAGGAATATTCTTTCAAAAGTCACTTCGACTTCACTTCTTACCGACAGCCTTGAGTAAACAAGATTTTTGCTTCAATAGCTTACATTGATTCATTGTCTTAATTAAACGCAAAAAAAGCCCTCAACAAGAACAGAGGGCAATCCACATATAAGCATTTATTTCTTCACGGGTTTCTGGTTGTCATCCAAGAGCTTCGAGTACTTCAGTTTCAACCGGTCCGGTGCATATTTAACCATGCTTTGGAGGATAAAGGTTGTGAAGAGTACATCATCTGTGATACCGATGATATAAAGAAAGTCTGGAATGAGATCTATTGGAATGAGAATATAGGCAATCGATACGCCTACAGGAAGTAGTTTCTTCCATAAAGGAATATCTTTAGCTGCTAAGTATTCAAAGAAAAAAGGAATGAATCTCCAGAAGGTTAGGACAAACCCAACACGTTTAAAGAATTTCTTCATCTTCCTCTTCCTTTCCGAGTGTTGTCTGTTATTTCCCTCATCATACCTGTTGAGATGATTATTGACAATCTAAATGCTGTTTATGTTCATTACCCCTACTCTTTAGAAGATATCCTTTACTCTATCAGTTGAATTATACTGAATCATTCCATCTTTTCTAATTTTCTATTAAATGACCTTAGCCCTAGATTAATGTTAGTATAGAATAGCGATAATTTTGTAGGTTAGCCGGGGGCACTTATTGTGAGTCGGCTTTTAGTTGAGTTGGTATATCCGCGATCAACGAAAGTAGATAACTAATCATATATAATAGAACAAGCTGTTCCTAGGTGATGAGAGGAGAATGAAATATGCAAACAGCTGTGAAAATTAATCGAAATGACCCTTGTCCTTGTGGCAGTGGAAAAAAATACAAAAAATGCTGTGCGAAAAAGGAAACAATTACTATTACAGAACTCATTGATAATGAAGTGAGCGAGTTACAAAAAGAATTACGTATTTTTGCGTATCAAAGATATGGTAACGCCATTAGAAGTGAGTATCAACAACTAATGGAAAAATTGGAAGATACCGATAAAGATGACGCGGAATTTTTCGAATTTATGATGCCTTTCTGGTATATTCCGTTTAAAACGGTTGAAGACGGTGAAACGATTCTTCATAAGTTTATTGAACATAAAGAATCAGCTGTCTTAAGACCAAGATTACATGAAATTCTACAATCTTGGAAAGTGGCGATCCCGGTAGCTGGGAAAGTGATTGGACTTGATGATAGAGACCTACATTTTGTAGATACACTGACAAATGAATCGTATACAGTCGTATTAGATGAAGCAATGAATGATTTTTCTGAAGGTTGGTTTGCTTTCGGTGTATTATTCCCATATGAGGACAAATATACCGCTTTCCCTTGCCTATTCGAAGTATCAGAAGGAAAAGCAGCAGATTATGAAGGTTATCTAAAAGATGATTTTGCAGCGATCGGAAATAATCATGCTATCCAATATCTCGAAGATCATTTCTTGGAGCTCATGCATCGCCTTCCAGAGGCAGCAGCAAGTGTAGATATGGATGCTTATGAATGGCCAACCGAAGGGGCTAAACAAGTGGCAGAGCAATTTGAAAAAGATATGACTACAGCGGGAGAATCGCAATGGGTCATTAACTTCGGTGTAGGTGTGTGGGTAGAATACATTAAACAAACGAATAAACGTATTCAAAAAGCAGAAAATTATATTGCTGCACTACGTTATTTTGTTTATGAACAGTCAGGTGTCGAATCAAGTATGACACAAAAAGAGCTTGGGGAAAAATACGGGCTAACAGCTGGCCGCGTATCCACTTACTATAGGGATATTCAGAGCCAAGTAGCTGCATTTATTGACGATATTTTTAATAAAACAAAGCAAGATATTTAAATGGGAGAGAAGCTAGTAATGAATCTAGCTTCTTTCTTTATTATTTCGCCGCCCTATATGACAAAAATTACACCCTCACACCTGACAAAAGTTGTCTCTACCCATGCGAAGTGGTATCATTAATACCATATATCATTGTTTCAGGATGACACATTAAATAGACATCTCCAATAGATAAAGGAGCGTTTGTATGCTTGGGATTTTAAATAAGGTTTTTGATGTGAATAAACGTGAATTAAAACGCCTAACGAAAACGGCGGAACAAATAGAAGCATTAGCTTCGAAGATGGAAGCGCTGAGTGATGAACACTTAAAAGCGAAAACGGGTGAGTTCAAAGAGCGTCATCAAAAAGGTGAATCGCTTGATGATTTACTAGTAGAAGCATTTGCTGTGGTAAGAGAAGCGTCAAGACGTGTGTTTGGCTTATACCCTTATCCCGTACAGTTAATGGGTGGGGCAGCACTTCATGATGGCAATATATCTGAAATGAAAACCGGTGAAGGTAAAACTTTAACTTCGACGATGCCGGTTTATTTAAATGCGATTTCAGGAAAAGGTGTACATGTTGTAACAGTCAATGAATACTTAGTGACTCGTGATGCTACTGAAATGGGACAACTATATGATTTCCTTGGACTAACTGTTGGTTTGAACTTAAATGGTATGTCTAAAGAGGAAAAACAAGCAGCCTATGCAGCTGATATTACTTATAGTACAAACAATGAATTAGGTTTTGATTATTTACGAGACAATATGGTGCTTTATAAAGAGCAAAAAGTGCAACGGCCGTTAAATTTTGCAGTTATTGATGAGGTTGACTCGATTTTAATTGATGAAGCGCGTACACCATTAATTATTTCTGGATCCGCACAAAAATCAACGAAACTTTATTTACAAGCGAATGCCTTTGTTAGCCGCTTAAAGGTAGAGGAAGACTTCACTTACGATGAAAAAACAAAAGGTGTGCAATTAACGGAAGAAGGGATGACAAAGGCCGAGAAAGCTTTTGGCATTGAAAATTTGTTTGATGTTTCTCATGTTTCTTTGAATCACCATATTACGCAAGCGCTAAAGGCACACACAAGTATGCATAAAGATGTGGACTACGTTGTACAAGAAGGCGAAATTGTGATTGTCGACCAATTCACTGGCCGTCTCATGAAAGGTCGTCGTTATAGTGATGGTCTTCACCAATCAATTGAAGCGAAGGAAGGCTTAGAAATTCAGAATGAAAGTATGACCCTTGCTTCCATTACATTCCAGAACTACTTCCGTATGTATGAGAAATTATCAGGTATGACAGGTACAGCAAAAACAGAAGAAGAGGAATTCCGTAACATTTACAATATGAATGTCATTGCAATTCCGACAAACCGTCCTGTTGCACGTGATGATCGTTCTGATTTAATTTATGCAACGGTGGATGGAAAATATCGTGCTTTAGTGGAAGACATAGCAGAACGCCATAAAAATGGGCAACCAGTCCTTGTTGGTACAGTTGCCATTGAAACGTCTGAAATTATCTCAAAATACTTAACGAAAAAAGGGATTCCGCATAATGTCTTGAATGCGAAAAACCATGGTCGTGAAGCAGATATTATTTTAGATGCTGGTAAGTCTGGCGCCGTTACGATTGCTACAAATATGGCTGGTCGTGGTACTGATATCAAACTTGGTGAAGGTGTCAAAGAAGTTGGCGGCTTAGCTGTTATCGGTACAGAGCGACATGAAAGTCGTCGAATTGATAACCAGCTCCGTGGTCGTTCTGGTCGTCAAGGTGATCCTGGTGTCACCCAGTTCTATTTATCAATGGAAGATGAATTAATGCGTCGTTTTGGCTCGGATAATATGAAAAACATGATGTCGAAGCTCGGCATGGATGATTCGCAACCGATTCAAAGTAAAATGGTTTCACGTGCAGTTGAATCCGCCCAAAAACGTGTAGAAGGAAATAACTTCGACGCACGTAAACAATTGCTTTCATATGATGATGTTTTGCGTCAGCAACGTGAGATTATTTATACACAAAGAAATGAAGTGCTTGATTCAGAGAACTTAAGAGAAATTGTCGAGCGTATGGTTCATAGCGTCTTAACACGGAACGTCCACGCTTTTGCTTCACAAACAGAAGAAGATGGTGACGATGAATGGAACTATGAAGGATTAATTGATTACGTTAAAGGAAATCTTCTTCCAGAAGGAACGGTTACGGTGGAAGATATTCGCAGAAAAGAAGCGGATGAAGTAATCGATCATATTTGGGATAAAATCATTGCCTTCTATAATGAAAAAGAAGAAAAAATGCAAAGTGAACAAATGCGCGAATTCGAAAAAGTAATTATGCTTCGTGCTGTTGATACAAAATGGATTGATCATATTGATGCCATGGATCAACTTCGTCAAGGGATTCACCTGCGTGCGTATGGACAAATTGATCCACTGCGCGAATATCAAAAAGAAGGATTCCACATGTTTGAAATGATGATTGCTGCTATTGAAGAAGATGTAGCGAAATATGTGATGAAAGCAGAAATTCGTGACAATCTTCAACGTCAAGAAGTAGCAAAAGGCCAAGCTGTCAACCCGAAAGAAAGTGAAGACGGTAAACAGAAGAAGAAAAAGCCTGTTGTCAAACAAATGGATGTTGGTCGTAATGATCCATGTATTTGCGGCAGTGGAAAAAAATATAAAAACTGCTGTGGTGCAAAAGGTTAACAATATCTGAATAAGAGCCGGCAAAAACCTGTTTATAAGGGTCGCTGCCGGCTTTTTACACGAAGTGTTTCACTTTGCCGGGAGAAGTTATATAATATAAAGGTTAAAAATATGTGTAGAGGTGACCAAGATGGAATTAGCAGAGATTCGTCATGAGTTAGAGAAAACAGCTAAAATTTTAGCGGACTTTAGGGGGTCTCTTTGACTTAGAAAACAAAGAGGCACGTATTGCAGAACTTGATAACGAGATGCTTCATCCTAGTTTTTGGGATGATCAACAAGCCGCACAAGTAGTGATCAATGAGTCCAATGCATTAAAAGAACAAGTCAATGAGTTCAATGATTTAAATGAGACGTTCGAGAATCTCGAATTAACATATGAATTAGTAAAAGAAGAAGCAGATGCAGAGCTACAAGAAGAGCTTGAAACGGAGATCGTCGCTTTATCTAAGCGTTTAGCTGATTTTGAGCTGCAATTGCTTTTAAGTGAAGAATACGATAAAAATAACGCGATTTTAGAACTTCATCCAGGTGCTGGTGGTACAGAGTCTCAGGACTGGGGTTCGATGTTATTACGTATGTACACTCGTTGGGCAGAGAAAAAAGGATTTAAAGTAGAAACATTAGATTACCTGCCAGGTGACGAAGCGGGAATTAAGAGCGTAACATTGTCTATTAAAGGACATAATGCATACGGCTATTTAAAAGCGGAGAAAGGCGTTCATCGACTCGTACGTATTTCGCCATTTGATTCTTCTGGCCGTCGCCATACTTCCTTCGTATCTTGTGAAGTAATGCCAGAATTCAACGATGAAATTGAAATTGATATCCGGACAGAGGATTTGAAAATTGATACGTACCGTGCCAGTGGAGCAGGTGGACAGCATATCAATACAACGGATTCAGCGGTAAGGATTACGCACTTACCGACAAATGTCGTTGTTACATGCCAGTCAGAACGTTCCCAAATTAAAAACCGCGAACAAGCAATGAAAATGTTGAAAGCGAAACTTTACCAAAAGAAAATCGAAGAACAAGAGCAAGAATTACTAGAGATCCGTGGAGAACAAAAAGAAATTGGTTGGGGAAGCCAAATTCGTTCCTACGTCTTCCACCCATACTCTATGGTCAAAGACCACCGTACAAACACCGAATCAGGCAATGTACAAGGCGTCATGGACGGAGACCTAGACATCTTCATCAACGCTTACCTACGCTCTAAATTGAGCTTAGGTGAATAAGAAGGAAAGCAGCGTCCGCAATGGAGGACGTTGCTTTTCTTATATTGGTGATAGTTTTATGTTGGAAACGAGGTTTGGTAAGTGGGGCAGAAGTGAGGGGGGATGAACGCTATGTGAAGCGGGGTTTGTGAGTCACTTGGAAAGAAGAAGGGGAATGAGAATGAGAGCTTTGTAAAGTGGATTAGTGAGCCGCTCAGCAGGAAAATTGGGAAAGAGAGCTTCGCAAATTGGAATTGTGAGTCACTCAGCAGGAAAAATGGAAATGAGGGCTTCGCAAATTGGATTAGTGAGTCACTCAGAAAGAGAACCGAAGCTGAGAGCTTCACAACCTGAATTAGCAAGTCGCTCAGAAAGAGAACCGAATATGAGAGCTTCGCAAACTGGATTAGTGAGTCACTCAGAAAGAAAACCGAAAAGGAGAGCTTCGCAAACTGGATTAGTGAGTCACTCAGAAAGAAAACCGAAAAGGAGAGCTTCGCAAACTGAAATAGCAAGTCACTCAGAAAGAAAACCGAAAAGGAGAGCTTCGCAAACTGGATTAGTAAGTCACTTAGCAGGAAAATTGGAAATGAGAGCTTCACAAACTGGATTAGTTAGTCACTCAGCAGGAAAATTGGAAATGAGAGCTTCACAAACTGGAATTGTGAGTCACTCAGAAAGAGAACCGAAAATGAGGACTTCACAAACAGGAATAGTAAGTCACTCAGAAAGAAAACCGAAAATGAGAGCTTCACAACCTGGAACTGTGAGTCACTCAGAAATAAAACCGAAGCTGAGAGCTTCACAAACAGGAATAGCAAGTCACTCAGCAAGAGAACCGAAAATGAGAGCTTCGCAAACAGGAATAGCAAGTCACTCAGAAAGAGAACTGAAAATGAGAGCTTCGCAAACTGGATTAGTAAGTCACTCAGCAGGAAAATTGGAAATGAGAGCTTCACAAACTGGATTAGTAAGTCACTCAGAAAGAGAACTGAAGCTGAGAGCTTCGCAAACTGGATTAGTAAGTCACTCAGCAGGAAAATTGGAAATGAGAGCTTCACAAACTGGAATTGTGAGTCACTCAGAAAGAAAACCGAAAATGAGAGGTTCGCAAACAGGAATAGTAAGTCACTCAGAAAGAGAACCGAAGCTGAGAGCTTCACAAACAGAAATAGCAAGTCACTCAGAAAGAGAACTGAAGCTGAGAGCTTCACAAACTGAAATAGCAAGTCACTCAGAAAGAGAACCGAAGCTGAGAGCTTCACAAACAGAAATAGCAAGTCACTCAAAATGAAAATCAGAAGTGGAAGCACAGCTACCGTATCCCTTGAAAGGTTTTCACATCTATGTTGAGGACGAACAATTAGCGCATCCAGTCAAGAAGATTCCACAATGGAAAAAGGATTGAGTTTCTATACGAATTAGAATTATCCGGCTATTCATGGCTACAAAAAATCAAAAAATACAACTAGCTGAAACCAAGCAGCTCCCTTTAAAGTAAGCCTCTCCTTACACCCACCACATGTATCCCTAAAATAAATCTAAATAGAGAACGTATAGTCTTCCCGCATAATCCCATCCACCACAACTCATAATAAAATTTATATCTTTGTTTATTTACCCCTTTAACACAGTAGTTGAATGTCATTTACATAGGATAAAAGCCATGCTATACTCACTCTCTGAAAAGACAAAGGTGATGAAAAGATTGAATTGTGTGCATTTACTCGTAATTGAGACGATTTCTTATTGCCTCGTGTCCTTTAGCAAATGAACATCATATAAGACTTGGCACTAAGGAGGCATTTTACGTAAATGAATACTCAAAAAGTAAATAAAAAGAAACGAAAGACAGGATCAGGGAACTCAAAGCTAGTTGAATACGTATTCGTATTGATTGGATCGGCACTTGTCGCTATCAGTTTTAACTTATTCTTACTACCAAATGAAGTGGCCTCAGGGGGAGTAAGCGGGATTAGTACAATATTGAAGGCAATTACAGGATGGGAGCCAGCTTATGTGCAGTGGGCACTAAATATTCCCCTATTTATTGCTGGCGTCATATTATTAGGTGGATCATTCGGTATTAAAACATTAGTAGGAACCATATTCCTTCCTTTCGTCGTTTTCTTAACAAAAGACTTGGAGCCTTGGACTATGGATCCGCTACTTGCCTCTTTGTTCGGTTGTATCGGTGTCGGTTTGGGTCTAGGTATTACTTTCCGCGGGAAGGCATCTACAGGTGGGACTGACTTAGCAGCTCAGATTATTCATAAATATACGGGATTATCTCTCGGTGTATGTGTGGCACTTATTGATGGATTGATTGTGATAGCAGCTGCTGTAGTGTTTGATATTGAAAAAGGTTTATATGCATTAATTGGCCTATATGTAACGAGTAAAACCATTGATATAGTTCAGGTTGGCCTTGGTAGGAAAAAAATGGCGCTTATTATTACTAACCGTCAAGATGAAGTTCGTGATGGAATTTTGAATAAAATTGATAGAGGTGTGACAAAACTATCAGCATACGGTGGATATACAGATCATGAACGTCCTGTTTTAATGTGTGTGGTTGATCAGACAGAGTTCACGAAATTGAAACAACTGGTTCAATCAATTGACCCATCTGCTTTTATCATTGTTAGCGATGCTTCAGAGGTACTTGGAGAGGGTTTTAAACGGGCGTAATATTGGTATAATTTCACTGTAATCTGTAAATTTTCCTATAAAGGGAGGTAAATGTAATGAAGAAAAAGCTTTTATCAATTCTTTTCGGCTCAGCTCTTGTTTTTTCACTCGCTGCATGTGGTGGCAATGATGAGGCAGGTGAAGACACTGCAACAGATGATAATACGAGTGGTGAAGAGTCAACAGCAGATGCGGGAGATGCACAAAAACTGTATGACAATAACTGTATGAGTTGTCATGGTGGCGATCTTTCAGGGGGCGCTGGACCTGCGCTAGATAAAATCGGTGCTAACTACTCTGCTGATGAAATTCACGATATTATTATCAACGGTAAAGGTGCAATGCCTGGCGGACTCTTGAATGAAGAAGAAGCAAATACAGTTGCTGAATGGCTTGCAGCTAAAAAGTAATAAAAGAGAAAAATCGCGCTCACTCACAGCGCGTTTTTTCTTTGGGAAAAATAAAGAAAAATCGACAAATGTTACATTACCTTAGGGTGAAAAACGTCACTAGCATATCCAGTCAACAATAGAGCTGCTTACATAATATTAAACGGAAAATTGCGACAAAAGAAAGGTCTAATTATCTAATATTGGAAAATAATTCTATTATAATTCCTCAAAAGTAGACATATTTACCTATAATATTACTGTGTTGAAAAGAAAATGTAATAATTTTATGCGTTATTTTGACAATATATGATGTTATAATGGGTGAAGTAAACGTAAGAAATGTTGTTTGATCCCTCGAGTCAATGGTTTTTAGAAGAAGATGTCAGTTTATGTCGATTAAATGCATCTTTATCATTCACACACCGCAATTGCCCCGCCTAAGGAAAAGAAACCCACTTTAACTGATGATTATTTTATAAAAAATAATTGGGTTAGGCTTGCGCAATTTTTACTAAAAATAAACTCCGGATATAAGGTGATCTACATGTTAGAAATGAAAAATGTATATAAAAAATATAAAAATGGTGTTACTGCAACAAATGGCATTGACGTGAAGATTGACCAAGGTGAGTTTGTCTATATCGTTGGTCCAAGTGGTGCAGGTAAATCTACATTTATAAAAATGATGTATCGAGAAGAAAAGCCAACAAGCGGTACAATCACTTTAAATGGAATAGATATGGGTTCATTAAAGAACAGTAAAGTTCCACTCATTAGGCGTAATATCGGAGTTGTCTTCCAGGACTTTAAGTTGCTACCGAAGTTGAATGTATATGAAAATGTAGCGTATACACTTGAAGTTATTGAAGAGAATCCGAAAAATATAAAGAAAAAAGTAATGGATACATTAGATTTAGTTGGTTTGAAGCATAAGGTGCGCATGTTTCCAGATGAGCTTTCAGGTGGAGAGCAACAGCGTGTTTCCATCGCACGATCGATTGTCAATCAGCCTAAGTTGGTTATTGCCGATGAACCAACAGGAAACTTAGACCCTGATACATCTTGGGAAATCATGAATATCTTTGAGGAAATCAACACGAGAGGTACAACGGTTATCATGGCTACCCACAACAAAACGATCGTTAATACGATTAAGCATCGTGTCATTGCGATTGAGAGTGGCAGAATTGTCCGTGATGAGCAAAGAGGTGATTACGGATATGAAATCTAATACTTTTTTAAGGCATATAAGAGAAAGTTTCAAAAGCTTAGGTCGTAACGGTTGGATGACATTTGCTTCTGCAAGTGCCGTCACGGTTACATTGATTCTTGTTGGTGTATTCTTTGCCATTATGATGAACCTTAACCATATGGCTAGCAGTATTGAAAGTGATGTTGAGATTCGAGTTTATATTGACCGAACCGCAACAGAAGAAGATGCCACAGCATTAGAAGAGAAGATAGCTGCACTGCCGAAAGTTGATTCTGTGACATTCTCTGGGAAAGATGAAGAACTAGATAGTTTAATTAGTAGCTTAGGTGAAGAGGGAGAAGCGTTTAAGCTTTTCCAACAGGACAACCCATTAAATGATGTTTACGTTGTGCAAGCAAAAACACCAAGTGATACGATTCCATTAGCTGAGGAAATCGATGAAATGGAATTCACTGCTAACGTGAATTATGGACAAGGAACGGTTGAGAATTTATTTTCTACCATTAACTTTGGCCGTAATATAGGCATTATTTTAATTGTTGGTTTATTATTTACTGCTATGTTCTTAATCTCAAACACGATTAAAATCACTATCGTTTCAAGACGTCACGAAATTGAGATTATGAGATTAGTTGGGGCAACAAATTCCTTTATACGCTGGCCATTCTTTTTAGAAGGGTTATGGCTAGGGTTACTCGGTTCGATTATTCCTGTCGCTGCTGTAGGTACAGCTTATTATTACTTTTATGATTACGTATCGCCAAAACTTCAAGGACATTTTATTCAACTGTTAGAGGTAACACCATTTGTTTATCAAGTAGGTGCGATTCTCATACTATTAGGCGCAATTATTGGCGTTTGGGGAAGTTTAATGTCTGTTCGTAAGTTTTTGAAAATATAAGGATGCTTGAGCTGAGTTGGCATGAGATGCTGACTTCAGCTCTTTATACATATTTGCCACGGGGAGAAACATACGAGAGGGGAAAATGAAATTGAAGAAAAAGATGGTTACATTATCTTTAGCCGCAATGATGAGTGTTGGAACGGTTACGGCAACATTGCCAACGAATGCTTTTGCCGATAAGCTTGGTGATTTAGAAAGTCAAAGTGAAGAACTTAAGAAAGAGCAATCTAATATTGATTCGCAGATTGATAAGTCTCAAAAAGAGATTGAAAGATTAGTAGGCGAACAAGAGGATGCTAAGACTGCTGTAGAAAGACTAACGAAAGAAATCTCAGATGCAGAAGCGCAAATAGATGAGAAAAACAAAGAAATTGAAGCAAAGAAAGCAGAAATTAAAAAGCTTGAACAAGAAATAGAAGATTTAAAAGAACGTATTAAACAAAGAAATGAACTTTTAAAAGACCGAGCACGTTCGATGCAAGAATCAGGTGGAACAGTTAATTACATAGACGTATTACTTGGCGCACAAAGTTTCAGTGATTTTATTGGACGAGTTGGTGCAGTAGCAACAATTGTTGAAGCTGACCAAGAGATTGTAAGACAGCAAGAAGAAGATAAGAAATCACTAGAACAAAAACAAGCAAAAGTAAAAGAAGATTTAGCTTCGCTTGAAGGTATGCGTAAAGAATTAGAAAAAATGAAAGCAAATCTTGATAACCAGAAAAAAGAGAAGGCTAATCTTATTACAATCTTAAAAGAAGAAGAGGACCATCATCACGCTGAAAAAATAAGTGGTGAAGAAGAAAAAGAATTATTAGCTGCACAAGAGAAAGCTGTTGCAAAAGCAATACAGGCAGAAAAAGATCGTCAAGCTGAAGCAGCACGAAAAGCTGAAGAAGCGAGACAAGCCGAACTCGCAAGACAGGCGGAAGCAAAAAAAGCAGCTGAAGCAGCCAAATCAGCAAAACAAAATGCAGGTACAACTAGCAGTTCCGGCAACAGTGGTTCCGATAGTTCTTCAGAATCTAGTGGTGGACAAGAACAAGTACAAACACCACCTCCGTCAAGTGGAGATTGGATTCGTCCTTCAGCAGGTGTATTAACTTCAGGTTTAGGACAAAGATGGGGCTCATACCATGCTGGAATTGATCTAGCAGCTGCAGGAACAGTGCCTATTTATGCCGCAGCTGATGGTGTGGTCATTCAATCTTACCATTCATCTAGCTATGGTGAAGTCGTGTTTATTGCACATTCTATTAATGGACAAACGTATACAACGGTTTATGCACATATGAGAAGTGGCTCAAGATCTGTTAGTAATGGCCAAACGGTTTCACAAGGTCAACAAATTGGTTTAATGGGTAATACAGGACAATCGACAGGACAACATTTACACTTTGAATTGCATAAAGGTGGTTGGAACCAATCGAAATCCAACGCAATTAACCCAGTTGGAATTGTACCATTGTAAGAGAGGAGCTTTTAAAGCTTCTCTTTTTTCTTTTACCCATCGTACGATATATAAAACAATTTTAGCATAAAAATGGCTCTTTTGATACCTCGATCGAGGTGAAAAAGAGTCATTTTTCACTTTTTTGGATATTTAAAGACTTGTGTTGCCTTTTTTAAGAACAGGTAGGATATGACATCGAGCTTTCTTGGCTAACTTTATGGTTAAACAATTTCACAATCATAACTCGTCCTATTCATTCATATATTGATGAAAGAGCCACAGTTGCTTAAAGAAGGGACGGCGGTTAAGTGGGCAAAAAGAAAGTAGTCATATTAATGGTCATATCATTACTTGTGGGCGCGATAGGTTCCTATGCAGGCTTTCAATTAAAGTTAAATATATCGCAAACAAAACAGCTAGAAGAAATGGGAGGTAGTCAACAGCTTGCATCTGATTTGGAGAAAATGAACGCTGCTTATCAGCTCATTTACAAAAATTATGTTGAAGAAGTTGATGCACATAAGTTAACAGAAGGCGCGATTCAAGGGATGCTTACCACGTTAAATGATGATTATTCCGTTTATATGGATGAAAGTACAGCAAAACAATTTAGTGAAACACTCGATTCTTCATTTGAAGGAATTGGAGCCGAGGTTAGTTTAGTAGATGGTAAGATCATTATTGTATCTCCAGTAAAAAATTCACCAGCAGAGCAAGCTGGTTTGAAACCAAATGACCAAATCATCAAGATTGATGATGAAAGTGTTGAAGGCTTTAATTTATTGCAAGCGACCTTAAAGATAAAAGGAAAAAAAGGGACAAAAGTCAAATTGACCATTATGAGAGAAGGTTTGCAAAACCCGTTAGAAATAGAAATTGTTCGGGCAGAAATACCTCATATTACAGTTAATTCTGAAGTTATAATGCACGACAATGAAAAAGTTGGCTATGTTGAGATTACTTCTTTTGCAACAGATACAGCTAAGGAATTTAAGATTGCTCTCAAGGGCCTAGAAGAACAGGGAATGGACAGTTTGTTAATTGATGTACGAAATAACCCTGGTGGACTATTAAAAGTAGTTGACGAAATATTGGAAGAGTTGGTTACGAAGGATAAACCATATGTGCAGATAGAACAAAGAAACGGTGAAAGAATGATGAATTTCTCTCCTTTAGAAGAGAAGAAATCGTATCCTATCGGCGTTCTTATTGATAAGGGTAGTGCATCTGCCTCAGAAATATTAGCAGCAGCCCTCAAAGAAGCAGGTGATTATCCGTTAATTGGTACACAAACATTTGGTAAAGGAACAGTTCAACAACCTGTTCCAATGGGGGATGGCAGTAATATTAAATTGACCTTATATAAATGGCTTACACCTGACGGAAATTGGATTCATAAAAAAGGTGTCGCACCTACTTATGAAGTAAAACAATCTGAACTGTATGAGACTCACCCGATCCAAGTGGAGAAAACGTTAAAAACGGACATGAATAATAATCAAGTGAAGAATGCGCAATTCATATTAAAAAGCTTAGGTTATGCACCTGGTCGAGAGGATGGCTATTATAGTGCTGCAACTGCAACAGCAGTTAGAGCGTTTCAACATGCGGCCGGACTAACAGCAAACGGACAAATTGATGAAAAAACAGCCGAATCTCTTGAGAAAGAAGTCATTAAGCAAAGAAATAACCAGGACAATGATATGCAATTACAAACAGGCTTGCGTATTATGGCAAACCAATAGTGTTTACTCTATATATCAAAGCCGGACAAACTCAATGTTTGTTCGGCTTTTTAATGTGAGGTTGATGAAAAGGCTCCGGAATAAATGGTAAAATAGGGGAAATGTAGCAAATATAGAAGTGCCTGTATATGGTGGATAAACGAAAGCGAAAATCATCGCTTTTTGGGAATTGCGAATTACTCAAATATAAAAAGGTAATAGCGTTAGCGTGTCTTCAAGTTAAAAAACAGAAACGAGAAACAGCTCGGAAACTGCGCGATAGAAGAAACCCTTCTCCCATACGAAAGTAAATTCTAGCGGAAAGAGATTTTCTCTCACTATTTGTCTATATTTTGAATATCGGACACCTATTCCTTGTCATCACTTCTATTATAAGAAAATGTATTTACAAGTAGGAAGAAGACAATGGGTTGGCTATGTTTTTAAAGGGATATTTGGTAGAATATAGTCAGATTAGTAGATTAGATTAATGGTAGAGGTTGGTGGGAAGCTTGGCTGAGGCTTGGGCAATAGAGTTATTCAAGGGGTTAGGAAGGTTATTTCTAAACCCGGTCTTTTATTTAGTATTTCTAGCAGCTGCTTATTACGGTATACAAAGAGTCAACAGGGAAAGACAGCATTTCTTAGTCCGTGCTGAAAATGCCTATTTTGAGCTGAAGCAATTATTGCCTTTAGGGTTCATTCTTGGTGTTTCTCTTTCCCTTATTACCGTACTAGCTGGTTTAACTGTTCCTATTGAGTTACTTGTTTTTGCAACGGTTGCAACAATTATCTTGATGCTGACTCCAAAAGCAAGATGGGCGACACCGGCTTATACGGTAAGTATTGGTTTTATTCTTACTTTCTTTGCATTAGAACAGAACTGGCCACTGCCTGCCTTCATCTCATCACAAGTGGAAGGCGTAGAGTACCTACTGCCAGCTGCCGCAATGATCATTGCCTTGCTTGTGATTGCTGAAGGAATAATGATCACCATCAATGGTCCAAAAGGGACGTCTCCAAGACTAATGAAGAGTCGCCGTGGTCAGGTTGTGGGTATGCATGAAGCAAAAAGAATGTGGCTTTTACCACTGTTTTTACTAATACCTGGTGACGCCATTAGTTTGGACTCAACATGGTGGCCATTATTTTCAATTGGAGATCAATCTTATGCTTTAGTAGCTGTTCCTTTCGCTATTGGTTTTCAACAACAAATCCAAAGCAAATTTCCGGCTGTAGCCGTCGCAGCTTATGGAAAAAAAGTAATCTTCTTTGGTGCATTGCTGCTCATTATTGCCAGTGGCGCATTTGTTTATCCAATTGTAAGCTTAGCGATACCAGTACTAGCAATAGTAGGGAGAGAGTGGTTAAATTATCGCCAACGATCTGTAGATGCAAAGGCGGCGTTTTACTTTGCTAAAAAGAATGATGGTTTAATGATTATTGGTGTTGTTCCTCATTCACCAGCAGACAAAATGGGATTAAAAGTAGGAGAAACTGTTCTTAAAGTGAATGGTTTGCAAGTGAATGACGAAAAGGGATTTTATCAAGCATTGCAAAAAAATGCAGCTCATTGCAAACTTGAAGTCATTGACACCAATAATGAAAACCGATTTGTGCAAAGGGCACTTTATAAAACAGATCATCATGAATTAGGTATTCTCTTTATTAAAGAGGAATTTAAGAAAAGTCACCAAGCAGTTTAATATTTTTACCGGTTGTCTCTATGGGGCAATCGGTTTTTTTATTCAATAGATTGTGAAAAGAACATGTCCTTGATTCATTCTATTTATATTCCTAATTTGAGGAAATTAATATAAAATATAACAAAATTCAGATAACTTGTGTTAAGTTAATCAAAAGGAGGTATTTCATTGACCCATTCGATTTTAATTAAAAATATGTCTTTTCAGTATCATTCAATGGATAAAAGGATTTTTAGTGATGTGAATGTAAGTATTGATGAGCACTGGAAGCTTGCGCTGCTAGGGCGTAATGGTCGCGGAAAAACGACATTTATGAACATTTTAACAAATAAACTTCAATATAGAGGGACGATTCAAACGCCACTGACATTTAAATATTTCCCTGCCTTTCCACTACAAGAGGAGAATTTAACAGTATTAGAGTTATTGCTTAAAGAAAACCCTAATGTTGACCGGTGGAGAATTGATTATGAATTATCACTCATCGGATTACCACCTCATATTAGTCAAAGAAAGTTTCATCAATTAAGTGGTGGGGAACAAGTGAGAGTGTTACTTGTAGAGCTATTCTTAAATGAGGATGCTTTTCCTTTAATTGATGAACCGACAAATAATCTTGATAAAGAGGGACGTAACATGATTGGGAATTATTTGAGAATGAAAGAAGGGTTTATTGTAATTAGTCATGATGAATCCTTTTTAAACCAATTCGTCGATCATGTGTTAGCAATTGAAAAGCAGTCGCTCACCTTAATTAAGGGAAATGTGGATGTGTGGCGAAGAGAGAAAGAGAATGCGGATCAGCTTGCGGAATCTAGAAATAGTAAGTTAAAGTCAGAAATCAAACGGTTAAATGAAGTATCTGGTAAGGTAAACCAATGGGGAATGAAGCGAGAAAACAGCACAAAGGATGCGTCGGAAAGACGTTTAGCCGAGAAACAAATGAAAAGGGCGAAGGCAATAAAAAAACGCACAGAAGCGATGGTTTCTGAAAAAGAAGGACTTATCGATAATCGGGAGAGGGTCTCACAATTGAAAATGCTTGTGAAACAACCTGAAAAGCAAGTTTTATACTTCCGTGATTTTTCGATATTAAGAGACGGAACCCCCTTATTCCAACCAATTTCCATCGATATGTATCCTAATGATCGCTTATTTATTGAAGGGAGTAATGGTGTCGGGAAGTCAACACTACTCCAATTTATATTAGGGGTAAAGTATTTAGAGACAGTAGGGGAGTATCGCATTCATTTACCGCGAAAGATATCCATTTTAAATCAAAAAAATGAGCAAGATGTAGATTATGCTTCTTATTTACAACAATTGACTATAAAAGAAGAAAAACAAGCTTTTTGGCATTTGCTGTATCAGTTAGGCATAGATAGACACAGTTTCACTGATACATCTAGTCAGCATTGGAGTGCTGGCGAGCAGAAGAAAGTATTTTTAGCTCATGCTTTATTAGGGGAAAATAATTTATTTATATGGGATGAAGTCACCAATTACTTAGACATATTTGTCATTCAGCAATTAGTTTAGACGATTAAGGTGTATCAGCCGACGATGATTGCAGTTGATCATAATGAATCTTACATAAATGCAATTGCAACAAAGACGATATCATTAATTCCCTACGAATAGAGGTTCTTGCATCATGTTATAGGGAATATATTATCAAGAGAAGAAGCGGATAGGAAAAAAACAATGCAGTTATTGCTATTTATCTATCGACAGCGAATCGTTTATATCGTATGTATTAATAGAAGTTAGCAATATTTCTTTTTATTCAAACGGAATATGTTTGTTGTCTAGGCCAGTCGGGGTGAAGAAAAATGTCTCTGTTTTCACAAGGTAAAAACCGGATCTTAAAATGTAGAGAAAGTCATTTGAAAATGATGCACCAGCAATATGAGTAGGCGTCCTTTACCTATTGAAAACTTTGCTAGAAGATAAGGATGCTACCTATTCTAAAAGCAGTAAAACGACTTAGTTATTTAGTTTTTTCTACCTATATTAGAAGAGCAAGTGCCCCTAGAATGAACACTATGGTTAGAAATTTAAAAAAAGTTGAAAATGGGATTGACATTAGTTTGAATTCGAGATATTATTATCTCATATTCAAGATAATTAAATTAAAGATAAAAAGTGAGGCGATGAAAATGGTTCATAAGAAGACATTAGATTCATTCGCTTGCTTAATGCAAACCAACAGATACATGCAAGATCAGATGAAAGACTGGTTACACAAATATAAGCTCACCTTTACAGAGTATTCCGTACTCCAAGTGCTGCATCAAAAGGGGAGACAATCGGTCCAGCAAATTAGTAAAAGCGTTTGGTTAACGAGCGGCAGTATGACTTATGTGATTGACCGCTTGCAAGAAAAGGGCTATTTATCTAGAAGTGATTGCAAAGAGGATCGCCGGGTTGTTTTTGTAACTATAACAAATGCGGGGAAGGAATTAATGGATCTAATCAGTCCATACTTATTAGAACAGATTTCAACCTTATTTCAACAAACAACTGAAGAAGAACAACAATTATTAATTCATATTCTTCATAAAATAACACAAAATAAACTAACTCACACCTAATATCTCAATTTCGAGATACTTGAAGGTTAGGGACATGGAAGGATGTTCAAAATGGAAAAACAAACGATGGGAATTCATCACATTACAGCTATTGTCGGCCATCCACAGGAAAATGTTGATTTTTATGCTGGTATTTTAGGTTTACGTCTTGTTAAAAAAACAGTTAACTTTGATGACCCAGGAACGTATCATCTTTATTTCGGTGATGAGGGAGGTAAACCAGGTACAATTATTACTTTCTTCCCATGGGCAGATGCTTACCCTGGCATCATTGGTGATGGGCAAGTGGGAATTACTGCATATGCTGTTCCATCTGGCGCCCTACCATTTTGGGAGGAACGCTTAACGAGTAAAGGCATTTCTTTTGAAAAACAAGTACGTTTTGGCGAACAAGTACTAAGCTTCGATGATCCACATGGCTTACATTTAGAGCTTGTTGAAAGAGAAGCTGGGGACGAGAATACTTGGACATTTAATGGGATAACTCCGGATGTGGCGATTAAAGGTTTCGCCGGGGCTGTTCTTTATTCTAGCAATGGTGGAAAAACAGGTGAGCTAATTGAAACAATGGGTTTAACCAAAGTCGCTGAAGAAGGAGTATTCGTCAGATATCAATCAAAAAGCGACATAGGTAATATTGTCGATGTAAAGATAACAAGCTCTGGAAAAGGAAGAATGGGTGTAGGAACTGTCCACCACATTGCATGGCGCGCAGCAGATGATGCTGACCAATTAGATTGGAAGAAATATATTGAAAGCTTTGGTTATGGTGTCACACCCGTGCAAGACAGAAACTATTTTAATGCGATTTACTTCAGAGAATACGGCGACATTCTTTTTGAAATTGCTACTGATCCGCCAGGTTTTGCTCATGATGAAAGTCAGGAAACGATGGGAACAGAATTAATGCTTCCTGAGCAATATGAAAAATACCGTGGACAATTACAGAGAAGGTTAATTCCGATTGATGTGAGGGAAGTGTAATTGCAAAAGGAGGAGTTACGCAATGGTAAGTATTGATCCGAACGCGCAAACCGAGAGGGAGAATTACAAATTATTGATCGGAAGTATTATCCCGAGGCCGATTGCCTTCGTCACTTCACAATCAAACACTGGTGTGATGAATGGTGCACCATTTAGTTTCTTTAATATCGTGTCTTCTAATCCGCCAATGATTGCTGTTTCAGTAGCAAGAAGAGCGGGTGAGATGAAAGATACTGCTAAAAATGTGTGTGATACGAAGGAGTTTGTCGTTCATATTGTTGATGAGTCAAATGTTACGCAAATTAATGAAACAGCGGCTACTGTCTCACCAAATGTGGATGAATTAAAGCTCAGTGGATTAGAGACAATTTCAAGTACAGTTGTCAATGTACCAGGAATCGTGAAAGCGAAAGTGAGGATGGAATGTCAGCTTGCTCATCATATTGAACTTGAAGGGAATGCTGATCTTCTTATCGGTAAAGTTGTCTACTTCCATTTCGATAATGAAATTTATGAAGCGGGCAAAATCAACGCTGAGAATTTAGGGGCAATCAGTCGCTTGGCTGGAAATGATTATGCGAAAGTAGGAGAAGTATTTACAATGGTTCGACCGAAATAATGGAGGGGATTTACATGAAACATATTTTTGAAAAGGGTAGTGACGCATCAAAACCAACCCTATTATTACTTCATGGTACAGGGGGAAATGAGCTAGACCTTCTACCGTTAGCTGGCAAAATAGATGAAAGTGCATCAGTCCTAAGCGTTCGAGGTAATGTGCTTGAAAATGGAATGCCGCGCTTTTTTAGAAGGTTAGCAGAAGGGGTCTTTGATGAGGAGGATTTAATCTTTCGTACGAAAGAGCTTTATCAATTTTTAGATGAAGCAGCTGACAAATATGGTTTTGACCGCCATAATATCGTCGCTTTAGGATATTCAAATGGTGCTAATATTGCGGCCAGTATGATGTTCCATTATAAAGATGCTGTGAAAGCAGCAATCTTACACCATCCAATGGTACCAAGAAGAGGTATAGAATTGCCTGATTTAACAGGACAAAAGGTGTTCATTGGAGCAGGGACAAATGATCCGATTTGTTCACCCGAAGAATCTGAAGAGTTAAAGAGATTATTAGAAAAGGCGGGAGCCGATGTTCATCTTCATTGGGAACATATGGGACATCAGCTTTCATTCAAAGAAGTTGAAGAAGCAGCAAAATGGTTTAAAGCCAGCATCTAAGAAATGGGGAGAAACAATATGGGCTTTTTAAATAAATTATTCAATAAAAATAATCCACATCCTAAGGAGGAAATGAAAATGGAAAAATTAAATATCGGTATTATTTTAGGAAGTACAAGAGAAGGTCGTGTAAGTCCACAAGTAGGTCAATGGGTGAAAGAAATAGCTGATGCACGTGGGGATGCAAATTATGAAATTATTGATATTGCTGACTTTCATCTTCCGTTCCTTGGTACAACAGATGGCACAGAGCCTGGTATTGCAGCATGGGGAGATAAATTAGATAGTATGGATGGGTTTGTGTTTATCGTACAGGAATACAACCATAGTATTAGTGGTGCTTTGAAAAATGCGATCGACTTTGCTCGCGATCAATGGGCGAATAAAGCAGCAGGTATTGTCAGTTATGGATCTACTGGTGGTGCCCGTGCGGCAGAACATCTACGTGGCATTTTAGGCGAGCTACAAGTCGCAGATGTACGCACACATCCAACACTTTCCCTTTTTACTGATTTCGTAAATGGTAATGAATTTAAGCCTCAGGACTTACACCAAGCAAATATGAAAATGATGCTTGATCAAGTGCTAGCATGGAGCGGTGCATTAAAAACATTAAGATAAGTTTAATGTATAGAGCTGAAAGGAATAGAAACAATATAGATGTATGTGAGATATCAAGGAGGATTCTATTCAAATGAGTATTAAATTAGCAGTCATTTATTATAGTTCAACAGGTACCAACTACCAAATGGCACAGTGGGCAGAACAAGGGGCAAAAGAAGCCGGCGCTGAAGTGAAGTTGTTAAAGATTCCTGAAACAGCACCTGAAGCAGCCATCGATTCCAATCCTGCATGGCGTGCCAATGCTGATGCTACGAAAGATGTACCAGAAGTTACACTTGCTGACCTTGAATGGGCAGACGCGATTGTTTTTAGTTTCCCAACTCGTTTTGGTAACATTGCTTCACAAGTGCAAGCTTTTATTGATACTGCTGGGGGCCTTTGGGCACAAGGCAAACTTGCGAACAAAGTAGTGAGTGCAATGAGCTCTGCTTCTAATCCTCACGGAGGTCAAGAAGCAACCCTTCTTTCATTTTATACAACTATGTTCCATTGGGGCGCGATTGTTGCCGCACCGGGCTTCACTGACCCAAGCATATTTGCTGGTGGCGGAAATCCTTACGGCGCAAGTTCAACTCAAGGACAAGATGGTAAAATCGTTGAAGATAATGAAGCAGCAGTTAAACATCAAGCCAAACGTACGGCAACTGTTGCTGAATGGATTCAAAAAGGCCAAGAATAATCATGCTTTAAAAAGGTATTTTAGGGAGACTCCTAAGATACCTTTTTTTAACTTGGGGATATAAGTGAAATTTTCTATCTAGTTGCCATGTCGTTGTGTGAATGGATAAAAGGATTTCCTTAACACATGGCTGATTATATAAATATCTGTTGGTTAAAATAACCAAAAGGAAATATTTGTCGAAAAAAATTCACGGAAAATATCCTTATGAGGCGACATTTTGTGGTGGAATGCATTACAATAATACATACAAATAAATCCTAGTGGTTTTACTTTTTTGGAAAAAGGGAACTACGAATGAAAATGTAGTCTATAGAGAAAAATTTATTTTTTGGGAAAAGGTGAGAATGTGAACAAGAAGAAATTCCAGTACTGGTCTCTTCAAATTCTAATTATTGTATCCGTCATTTTTGTAGCTTCAAAAATTTCTTTTTTATTTGAACCGATTGGAATCTTTTTTTCCACGTTGTTCTTCCCTATTATTATCTCGGGGTTCTTATTCTTCATTTTAAATCCATTTGTGCATTTAATTGAAAAAGCAAAAATTCCTAAGATATTATCGATCATATTACTATTTGCAATTGTTGCTGGATTGCTGGTGCTTGTCGTTAGTATTTTTGTACCAAAAATTTCAGCCCAATTGGCAGGGTTATTAAATGAACTACCTACCTATGTTAAACAAACAGAACAGTTCTTTAACAACTTCTCGCAATCTGAGGGTTATCGCTGGTTAATGAATCAAGATTATGTAACACAAGAAGAAATAATGGGTTATTTAGTTGATTATGCTAATCAACTTCCACAAAGGATTACGAATGGTCTCAGCGATTTAGTTGGATTAGTTGCAAATATAGCCATTACGATTATTACTGTACCATTCCTTTTATTCTTTATGTTAAAAGACGGGGAGAAGTTCCCACCTGCACTAGGGAAGTTTGTTCCCAAAAGTTATCGTGCTGAAGCAATTGATACATTAAAAGAAACAGGTAAAACTCTTTCTTCCTATATTCAAGGTCAGATTACGGTCGCATTATTCGTCGGGACAGCGTCTTTTATCGGTTTCTTAATTATTGACCTACCATACGCAATTGTTTTGGCATTAATTATTTCAGTAACGAATATTATTCCTTATGTTGGACCATTTATTGGTGGTGCACCGGCGGTTATAGTTGGGCTATTTGAATCACCTACGATGGCGATTTTAGCAATAATAGTCATCGTCGCCGCACAACAATTAGAAGGTAATTTAATTTCACCATTAATTTTAGGGAAAACATTAAATACCCATCCAGCAACAATCATTATTATCTTATTGGTAGCAGGAAACTTAGCTGGTATATTAGGCATGTTACTTGCTGTACCAACATACGCCGTTGGGAAAACCATTGTATTAAGCGGTGTTCAATTTATAAAAGCAAGGAAAATGGCAAAAGAGATGGAAGCTGAAAAAGGTCCGCATCCAGCAGATATATAAATGAGTAGAACCCCATCAAAGTGAGATGGGGTTCTACTTTTCTTAGGGAAAAGCGTTTAGTTTTTAAAGTTTTTAATAAAAAGAAAGGTTAACTAATTAGAATGAGAAATATGAGCTGACGTGCGTGTTGTTGATTAATAAGAAGGGTTTTAGTGGGTAGGTGTAATTGACTTGTATAACTCCTTGATTCAATCATTGTATGTGTTCAATTAAACCTGTTTATCTATTCAAATTTACTAGATGCCCCCAACTATGGACTAATTCTATAACTCATTTATGTAGAAGGAAATTTCATTTAGCTAACCCAAATCCAAATACTAAATACACCTATTGGGAATAGAAGAAAGACAGGGATAAGCCATTTTCGATATTTATAACTAAAAGTATAATCTCCTTTTTTACGGTCAAAGGTGTTTTTAGAGAAGAGTATCCTGTAGGTGAAAAAGACGTAACTGACAACGAAAAGCAGTAGAAATGTAATGAGAAAGAGCCATTTCATATCAACGAAGCCCAAGTTTGTGACACGAAGTATTTCTGCTATAACAAAAAGCCCCGAAAGGCATACAGCACCAACAATTTTAATGACGAAGTCTTTTTCATATGCTTTTTCCTCGTCATTACTGTTTATATAATCTTTAATGGTTTTTAGGGCATAAATAAAAACGGCTAGCCACGCAAATGCAAAAATAAAACCAAACAAAAAATCACCTCGTCTATTTCGCCATATAACAAAAGACGATTTTATATAGAATAAAGTTTCAAAATAAATGAAAAGTTAATTTGTACCTTCATACCCGTTTATTTTAATCCTAACCTTCTTTTCATCTCTTTGTCGAATGGATATCGAATATTTGTTCGCTTTTTTGTGGTTTAGATAAGAGGATTTGTGGTAGAATGAGGATATAGAAAATCGGAATGTAATAATGATTAGACACGCTTTACTTTTTACATAGAGGAGGTTTCTGATTTGGATCAAACATTTGAGTTAGTTTCAAAATATTCCCCACAAGGTGATCAACCTGCAGCTATTAAAGAGCTTGTAAATGGGATTCAAGAGGGGAAAAAGCATCAGACATTACTAGGTGCAACTGGAACCGGGAAAACGTTCACTGTTTCTAACGTCATTAAAGAAGTGAATAAACCAACGTTAGTAATTGCTCATAATAAGACGTTAGCAGGTCAATTATATAGTGAATTTAAAGAGTTCTTTCCCAATAATGCGGTAGAGTATTTTGTTAGTTACTATGACTACTATCAACCAGAAGCATATGTACCATCCACTGACACATTTATTGAGAAAGATGCGAGTATTAATGATGAAATAGATAAGCTCCGCCATTCAGCTACCTCCTCATTATTTGAAAGAAATGATGTTATCATCATCGCCAGTGTTTCTTGCATCTATGGTTTGGGATCTCCTGAGGAATATAGAGAGCTTGTCTTAAGTTTAAGGACGGGAATGGAAATAGAGCGAAATCAATTATTAAGGAAGCTAGTCGACATACAATATGAGCGCAATGATATGAACTTTATACGTGGGACATTTCGTGTACGCGGTGATGTCGTAGAGATATTCCCTGCTTCGAGAGACGAGCATTGTTTACGTGTGGAGTTTTTTGGAGATGAAATAGATCGGATTCGTGAAGTCGATGCTTTGACCGGTGAAATTTTAGGTGATCGTGATCATGTAGCCATTTTCCCGGCATCTCACTTCGTTACCAGAGAAGAGAAAATGCGTGTAGCCATCGAAAATATTGAAAAAGAATTAGAAGAAAGGCTGGCTACCTTACATGAAGAAGGCCATTTATTACAGGCACAACGCCTAGAACAAAGAACGCGATATGATCTAGAAATGATGAGAGAGATGGGTTTTTGTTCAGGGATTGAAAACTACTCCCGTCATTTAACTCTTCGTCCAGCTGGTTCGACTCCTTATACTTTACTTGATTACTTCCCAAAGGACTTCTTACTTGTTATTGATGAATCTCATGTGACATTGCCGCAAATAAGAGGGATGTATAATGGTGACCAAGCCCGTAAGAATGTATTAGTAGAACATGGTTTTCGTCTTCCTTCTGCAATGGATAACCGTCCTCTTACTTTTTCTGAGTTTGAAGATCATATTAGCCAGATTGTTTATGTTTCTGCGACTCCTGGTCCGTATGAATTAGAACAAACACCTGAAATGATTGAACAAATCATTAGACCTACTGGATTGTTAGATCCTATTATTGATGTCCGACCGATAGAGGGACAGATTGATGATTTAATTGGTGAAATTAATGATAGAATTGAGAAAAATGAACGTGTACTCATTACCACTTTAACGAAAAAAATGTCTGAGGATTTAACGGATTATTTAAAGGAAATTGGTATGAAGGTTCAATACCTACATTCCGAAGTGAAAACCCTTGAGAGAATCGAGATTATTAGGGAGCTTCGTATGGGTACCTATGATGTGTTAATAGGTATTAATTTGTTGCGAGAAGGGCTTGATATTCCAGAAGTTTCACTCGTAGCGATTCTTGATGCCGACAAAGAAGGATTTTTACGTTCAGAACGTTCACTTATCCAAACGATTGGGCGTGCTGCTCGTAATGCAAATGGTCAAGTTATAATGTATGCTGACCGAATGACAGACTCCATGACAAAAGCTATAAGTGAAACAAAACGCCGCCGTAGCATTCAAGAAGATTACAACACAGAACACGGTATCACGCCACAGACGATACAAAAAGAAATTCGTGATGTGATTAGAGCGACACAAGCAGCGGAAACGCCAGAGGAGTATAATAGTGCTGATAAATTAAGTCAATTAAATAAAAAAGAACGTCAAAAATTAATAGCAGATATGGAGAAAGAGATGAAGACTGCAGCAAAGGATTTAAATTTCGAACGAGCGGCAGAGCTTCGTGATCTTATTCTTGAACTGAAGGCGGAAGGATGATGAACGGAAATGGCAATGGAGAAATTGATTGTTAAAGGTGCAAGGGCACATAATTTAAAAAATGTCGATGTAACAATCCCAAGGGATAAGCTTGTTGTCTTAACGGGATTATCAGGATCGGGAAAATCGTCCTTAGCGTTTGATACGATTTATGCAGAAGGACAGCGCCGTTATGTTGAATCCCTCTCTGCCTATGCAAGACAGTTCTTAGGACAAATGGATAAGCCGGATGTGGATACGATTGAAGGTTTATCTCCTGCGATTTCTATAGACCAGAAAACAACTAGTAAAAACCCTCGTTCAACGGTAGGAACTGTAACAGAAATCTATGATTATTTGCGTCTATTATTTGCGAGAGTAGGACACCCAACCTGCCCTAATCATAATATAGAAATTTCTTCTCAAACTGTTGAACAAATGGTAGATCGTATTATGGAATATCCGGAAAGAACAAGATTGCAAGTACTGGGACCTGTTGTTTCTGGTAGAAAAGGAACACATGTAAAGGTATTAGAAGAGGTAAAGAAACAAGGGTTTGTTCGTGTTCGGGTTGATGGTGATATGCTCGATTTAGGAGAAGAAATCGAGCTTGAGAAAAATAAAAAACATTCTATTGAAGTGGTTATTGACAGAATTGTTGTGAAGGAAGGCGTGGAGGCCAGATTAGCTGACTCGCTCGAAACAGCACTGAAAATGGGAGAAGGAAAAGTCATAGTTGATGTGATTGGAGAAGAGGAATTATTATTCAGTGAAAATCATGCATGTCCTATTTGTGGTTTTTCAATTGGAGAACTTGAACCAAGAATGTTCTCTTTTAATAGTCCTTTCGGTGCCTGTCCCGATTGTGATGGCTTAGGTGTAAAGTTAGAAGTAGATCCGGATTTAGTCATCCCTAATAAAGATCTCACATTGAAGCAGCATGCGATTGCACCTTGGGAACCGAATAGCTCACAATACTACCCGCAGCTTTTGGAAGCAGTATGTACGCACTATGGCATTGATATGGATATCCCCGTATCAGCTATTCCAGATGAACAAATAGATAAAATCCTTTATGGTTCTGGTAAGGAAAAAATATATTTTAAATATGAAAATGATTATGGCCAAGTGCGTGAATCACATATTGTCTTTGAAGGTGTGATGAATAATATCAAGAGAAGATATAAGGAGACAAGCTCTGATTATATTCGTGAACAGATGGAGAAGTACATGGGGGAACATAAATGTCCTACGTGTAAAGGCTACCGTCTTAAGAAAGAAAGCTTAGCAGTCTTGATTGATGGTCATCATGTTGGGAAGCTTACAGATTTATCTGTTGAAGAAGCTTATGACTTTTTTGGGCAATTACACTTAACAGAAAAAGAAATGAAAATTGCTAATTTGATCATGAGAGAAATTAAAGAACGTCTTGGATTTCTTATTAATGTTGGCTTGGATTATTTAACGCTGAGCCGGGCTGCTGGAACTCTCTCAGGTGGGGAAGCCCAACGAATTCGTTTAGCCACCCAAATTGGTTCACGGTTGACTGGAGTGTTGTATATTCTTGATGAACCTTCTATTGGATTGCATCAAAGGGATAATGACCGATTAATCGAAACGTTAAAGAACATGCGTGATATCGGTAATACGTTAATTGTGGTAGAGCATGATGAAGATACGATGCTTGCAGCGGATTATTTAATTGATGTGGGTCCAGGTGCAGGGGTGCATGGTGGTGAAATAGTTTCCAAAGGTACACCAGAAGAAGTAATGAAAGATGATTACTCTTTAACCGGTCAATATTTATCAGGGAAAAGATTTATCCCACTGCCGATAGAAAGAAGAAAAGGTGACGGTCGTTTTATTGAGATTAAAGGGGCTAAAGAGAATAACTTGAAGAATGTGAACGTCAAGTTCCCTCTTGGTACTTTCACGGCTGTGACTGGTGTCTCAGGCTCAGGGAAGAGTACGTTAATCAATGAGATTCTCCATAAAAGCTTAGCGCAAAAACTACATCGAGCGAAAAGTAAGCCGGGTGCACATAAGGAAGTGAAAGGAATTGATCAATTAGACAAAGTCATAGATATTGATCAATCGCCTATCGGAAGAACGCCACGTTCTAATCCGGCTACCTATACAGGAGTATTCGATGACATTCGTGATGTGTATGCTTCTACAAATGAAGCAAAAGTTAGGGGCTATAAGAAGGGGCGCTTTAGTTTTAACGTCAAAGGTGGCCGTTGTGAGGCCTGTCGTGGAGATGGGATTATTAAAATCGAAATGCATTTTCTTCCTGATGTATATGTGCCATGTGAAGTCTGCCATGGAAAACGTTATAATCGCGAGACGTTAGAAGTAAAATATAAAGGGAAGAGTATTGCAGAAATCTTAGAAATGACAGTGGAAGATGCACTTACCTTCTTTGAAAATATTCCTAAAATTCGTCGTAAGTTGCAAACCATCTATGATGTTGGATTGAGTTATGTCAAATTGGGCCAACCAGCGACAACCTTATCAGGTGGAGAAGCACAAAGGGTAAAACTGGCTTCTGAACTACATCGTCGTTCTAATGGTAAATCATTTTATATATTAGATGAACCAACAACGGGCTTGCATGTGGATGATATCGCTCGTTTACTTAATGTCTTGCAGCGTCTTGTTGAAAATGGGGATACTGTGCTCGTGATAGAACATAATCTAGATGTAATTAAAGCTGCTGACCATTTAATTGATTTAGGTCCTGAAGGTGGACTTAAGGGGGGTACAATCCTAGCTACAGGTACCCCTGAAGTGATTGCAGAAACAGCCGAGTCTTATACAGGAAAATATTTAAAACCGATTCTTGAACGTGATCGCAAAAGAATGAAAGAGCAAATTGAGCATAAAGAAGCAAGTGTAACGAATGCTTAATGGTTTTAATAGAAAATACCACGGGTCTATCGGCTCGTGGTATTTCCTATTAAAAAAGATAAAGATTTGTAACTCTATAGCAAAAGGGATGTAACTATCCTTCGTTATAATCATAGTATTATAAGGGGAGAGGGTGACTATACGATTATGGAAGATTATTTAGCTAAATCATTAGAGGAATGGAATGAAGATATCTCTGAAGTGCTTAGTCAAATTAATGAGGAATATGATCAAATTAAGCTTGAGCTAAAACTTTACTCCTATAAATATGGAATAACTAAACAAGTCATTCAATCTACTGTCAACGATGAGATTATTGAAAGTATAAGAGAACGTTATCACAGACCGTTTGAAGAGAAGTATAATGATTTGAAAGAGCATGCAAAAGATTTGGAAGAAAAAAGAAAAGTATTTCAAATGTTCGTTAACAAGATTGATGAGGTTAAGCGTAAGGAATCTCCTCGCACAACTGACTTGGCGGCCTATCAATAAATTTTTAAAGGTACATAGCTTAAGCAGGTCCTAGGTCATAAATATCCAGGACCTGTTTGGGTTTTACTAAAATTTAATTAGCAACGATTTACCTTCTTTACTCTTCATTTTCCCTATACCACAGGAAACACCTTCAAATCTAGACCTCATGACATAAATCCCAGTCAGACTTGAGACTGGTTTTTTTATTTAAGTGAAACTTTTGCCCCTGACTATCGTACAATTGAGTAAAGAAAAATTGAAGTATAAGCCTAATTTTCGCTGATTAGGGGTAAAAATGAAATATAACCAACTTTCATTTTTCAATACTAATCATGCTGGAGATTGTCCTAAGCATACTTATTAGATATTGATACTTATTTAGCCTAAGATAAAAAGGATAATAGGGCATAGACAAAATGAACCTTATGGAGGGAATAGAATGAAGGAAGAAAGAAAACGCATTTTAAAAATGGTGGAGGATGGAAAATTATCTGTTGAAGAAGCTTTAACTTTATTAGAGAAATTAGAAAAAGCCGAAGATACGGCTGAGCAAAAGCAAGAAGAAATTATTAAAGAATTGTCTACAGCAGTAAAATTTGAAGAAGAGAAAAAAGAAGAACCTTTTAATTATAAATTTAATTCAGCAAAAGATAAGATCATTGATTTTGTCGACTCTGCATTTAAAAAGATTAAAGATGTCGATTTAGACTTTAACTTCGGACAGTCACATAGTATATCCCATATTTTCCATCAATCTGACGGTACCTTTAATGAAATTGAAGTAGATGTCGCAAACGGAGCTATCAAAGTTGTACCGTGGTCACAGACTGATGTAAGAGCAGAGTGTGAAGTAAAAGTGTATCGTGCGGAGTCTCAAGATGAGGCTCGGAAAAAATTCTTGGAGGATGCTGTATTTACCGTTGTAGATGATAAGCTGAAGTTCTCTACTCAACAAAAATGGATAAAGTTAGATGCGATACTATATGTACCTGAGAAGGAATATAATAAATTAAAACTTCGTACCTTTAATGGACCGATTGAAAGTGAAAAGCTAAAAGCGAAAACCTTTAAGGCAAAAACGGCAAACGGTAAAATTACAGCAAAGCAATTACAAAGTAAACATGCAGAGTTAGAAACCGTTCATGGAAAAATCCATGTTGAAAATGGCACGGTTGATATACTTGAAGCAGAGACGATAAACGGTGCTGTACATGTAGATGGAGATTATGAGAGAGTGAATGCACATTCTTTTAATGGGAATGTAGGTTGTGCTGTTGGGGGTTCCCGCTGTGAATCGATTGAAGCAAAAGCAACAACTGGAAATGTAGAAGTAACGCTTCCCCCATTTGCAGAAGTAAGTGGTGAACTTAAAACGAATTTAGGAAGTTTTGATATTCATATTGAGGGAATTGAGATATTAGAGGAAAAGAGTGATGTTATTCAGAAGGTGCTTCGTTTCCGCTCTATTAAAGATCCTCAAGGTGGTTTAAGGTTAAATGCAGATACAAAAACAGGGTCTGTCACAGTAAAAAAATCTAGCTCAGTTTTCTAATGGAAAGGTGTCATATGTATGAAATGGTTAATTGGTATTGTCATTAATGCCATATTATTTATTGCTTTATCTGGCTTTATAGGAGATTCTTTTTATTTATCAGGTTTCGGATCTGCCTTGTTAGCTAGTTTTATCCTATCCATTCTTAATATAATTGTTAGACCGATATTGATTTTATTGACATTACCAATTACGGTCATTTCGTTAGGGTTATTTTTATTCGTTATCAATGCAGTAACCTTAATGATTACGAGTGGATTAATGGGAGATACTTTTGAGATTGCCGGCTTTGGCACAGCTATTCTGGTGGCAATTATTATGTCAGTAGCAAATTTGATTATACAAAAGGTTCTCTGGGATTAAGTAAAAACACACCGCCTTTTTTAAATGGGTGGTGTGTTTTTGCTTTTAGTTGCAATTGAAAACTCCTTAGCAAATGAATGTAATATTTGAATCAAGCGCAGACTCATGTCATCAGGGCTGACATCATAACCATTTTCAATCCAGTTGACGAGTAGTCCTGCTGTCCCATGGGCCATATAGAGTTTATGGACCGAGTAGTTAATATCTAGTTGATTAATCGCTGATAAGATAAAACTCTCCTCCAATACTTCATAAATCGCTTTAGGTAGATCTCGATGCAATCCTGGGATGGTATCGTTTTTTAATAAAAGATTGAAATAAGCTTGCTCAGAGTATATGAAGTGTGTTAGTTCAAATGATTTTGGATCCATCTCGGTAATACTGATGGCTTTGCCTTTTTCATATTTATTCATGCTTTTTTCTTTTACTTGTTTGAACATTTCTCTTTGCAATTCATCCGTTAGGCATTGCTTATCTTGAAAATGAAGATAAAACGTCGTGCGATTATAATCGGCTCGCTTAATAATATCCGTCACTATTACATGGCTATAGCCTTTTTCATGAATAAGGTCAATGAAAGCTTTTTTGAAAGAGGATTTCGTCCGCTCACTTTGCTTAGAGATACTACTTTTATACTCAACCAATGTATTTTTCCTCCTAAAATAAACACATTATAGTAATGTGTAGATTCTATCGACAAATTCAAAAGAATTACTGATTGTTGCTAATTATGAATCCGTTTACACTAAAAGAGAAGTTGTGAAAATAGTACCACAACGCATATGAAAGGGGTAGTTTTATATGAATCGTTTTGAAGATAAAGTCGTTATCATTACAGGTGGGGGATCTGGACTTGGTAGAGCGGCAGCAAATCAAGTAGCAGTAGAAGGCGGTAAACTTGTTTTAGTAGATTTAAATGCAAAAGGCTTAGAGGAAAGTAAACAAGAAATACTTACAGCAGCACCTCAAGCAGAGATAGAAACAATCGAAGCGAACGTAGCGAATGAAGAAGATGTAAAAAAATACGTGGCGTTTGCTGTTGAGAAATTTGGTAAAATCGATGGCTTCTTCAATAATGCAGGCATCGAAGGGAAACAAAACTTAACAGAAGACTTCGGTATCGAAGAATTCCAACGTGTAGTTGATATTAACTTAAACGGTGTATTTTACGGTATGAAGCATGTGTTAAAAGTGATGAAAGAACAAGGTCATGGTTCAATTGTTAATACCGCTTCCGTTGGTGGGATCCGTGGAGTTGGTAATCAATCAGGGTATGCTGCAAGTAAACATGGTGTAGTAGGCTTAACAAGAAACTCTGGAATCGAATATGGCCAATTTGGTGTAAGTATTAAAGCAATCGCTCCTGGTGCGATTATGACGCCGATGGTTGAAGGATCATTGAAACAAATGGGCGGAGACAATTGGGAAGAAGCAGGAAAAGAATTTGTTAGCGTCAATCCAATGAAACGCTTTGGTAAACCAGAAGAAGTCGGCTACCTAGTAGCATTCTTACTATCAAACCAAGCAGACTTTATTAATGCAACGGTTGTACCGATCGATGGTGGACAATCTTATAAATATTAATAATGATGAATGAAGCAGGGAGATGAGACATTTTCCTGCTTTTTTGAGCTTAAAATCTAATAACACCTTCGATTCAAGCAAAAACCACGTCGACTACCAAAGAGACTATAAATCACCGTACAATATAGAATAGTCTTTGAATCCCCGGGCAGAATGCCTTAATTACATCCTTTCACCTTTACAAAAGGTATCTATTACATTTAATTCCCTATTTAAAATCACTAAATCAGCTTCCTTGCCACGATCGATACTACCGATGCAATGAAACTGGCCGATTTTCTTTGCTGGGTTGACGGTAGCCATATGGATGGCTTCATGCAAAGCGATATCAGTAAAATGTATCATATTTTTAATCGCTTCATTCATCGTTAGTATACTTCCGGCAAGCGTTCCATCGACTAATGTGGCTACACCTGATTGCAGATGAACTGTTTGTCCACCTAACTCATATTCCCCATCTTCCATATGCTTTGCCCTTATACTGTCAGTAATTAATATCAGGCTTTGATATCCTTTAACCTTCAACAGCAGTTGAATCATTTCTGGGCTAATATGTAGACCATCGGCAATGATTTCAGCAGTAAAGGAATCAAGTAAAAGTGCGGCACCTGCTGTCCCAATTTCGCGATGATGTATGCCAAGCATACCATTGAAGAGGTGAGTCATATGAGAGACGCCGTAAGAATGAACGGTTTCGACTTGTTCGTAAGTAGCTTCTGAATGACCAATTGATGGGATGGCTCCGTCTGCAATTATTGGGTGTAATAACCTTTGGTGTGGATCCATTTCGGGTGCATACGTAACCAGTTTTATTTGACCTTGAGCCAGTGATTGCCAGTAGGAAAATAAATGGGGATTGGACTCTTGTATATCTGCTTTTGGCTGTGCACCTGCCTGATGTAGATTGATAAAAGGGCCCTCTAGATGTATGCCAAGTACTTTTGCCCCTTTATAAGCATGAAAACGGGCGATATTTTCAATGGCTTGAGTTATTTTTTTTGTTGGAGAAGTAATGGTTGTTGCTAAGAAACTTGTTGTTCCTTCTTTAGGTAATATCTGTGAAATGGTCTTTAAGGCAGTGGCTGTACCATCCATCGCATCGGCACCAGCCACACCATGTATATGGAGATCAATAAAGCCAGGACTAATATAGCTACTGTTTTTTAAATCATATATGTAATCGTAGCGAGTAGTCTGTGGACATGAAGCCATTTCACCGAAATCTTCAATCAGATGGCCATTTAATGTCAGATAACTGTTTGGTGAAACATAATGTTGAAAAATAATATCGGCATTAATAAAAAGGGTCTTCTTATCCATTAACTAAAATCCCTCCCTTTTGTTCAATGTATTGATTAGTCATTCTCTCCATTTATTTCGTTTCAGTGTATAATAAACAACGAGAGTCGACAATGATATGGAACGGGTTTTTTCGTATACAATGACAGTTTCAATTTAAAGCGTTTGGTTCTCGCGTAAAAAGTGCTAAAATAAAAAACGTATCAGATGAGAATGGATGAAAGAAGAATAGATCACTACAGGATAAGGAGGGGTAAGAGTGGCAAAGGTTCGCACAAAGGATGTTATCGAAAAATTCGGGTTAGAATTACTAAGCGGTGAAGAAGGTATCAACCGTCCGATTGTTACGAGTGATATTTCTCGACCAGGTCTTGAATTGGCTGGCTATTTTGATTATTTTCCGGCAGAACGCATACAATTATTAGGGAAAACAGAACTGTCATTTGCTGAAAAACTAAATGACGAAGAGAGAGAAGCAAGACTGGAGATGCTATGCTCTGACATTACTCCAGCAATCATTATTACGAGAGAGCTAGAAGTACCAGAAGAATTACTTGAAGCGGCTGAGAGAGAAGCCGTACCGATTTTAAGAACAAAGCAAAAAACCACGCGTTTTTCTAGCCTTTTGACGAATTTCCTAGAAAGTAAGTTAGCCCCTACGACTGCCATCCATGGAGTGTTAGTCGATATATATGGCGTGGGAGTCCTCATTACAGGAAAGAGTGGTGTCGGTAAGAGTGAGACGGCATTAGAACTTGTCAAAAGAGGACATCGCTTAGTAGCGGACGATTGTGTAGAAATTAGACAAGAAGATGAGGACACATTAGTCGGTAGTGCACCAGAACTCATTGAGCATTTATTAGAAATTCGTGGACTCGGTATTATTAATGTCATGACTTTATTTGGTGCAGGTGCCATTCGCCGATTTAAAAAGATTTCCCTTGTGATGGACTTAGAAATATGGGATGCTCAAAAACAGTATGATCGTTTAGGTTTAGAAGAAGAAAAGATGAAGATTATTGATACGGAGTTAATTAAAATGACCATTCCTGTCCGCCCAGGTCGAAACTTAGCGGTCATTATTGAGGTAGCGGCAATGAATTTTAGATTAAAACGTATGGGTGTAAATGCAGCAGAGCAATTTACAAATCGTTTAACGGATGTAATTGAAGATGGCGATCATGAAGATCGTTGAGATTTATTAATACATAATTAAAGGAGATATGACTATGTTGTTAACAGTGGCGCCAATTGATCCGGTTGCCTTTAGTTTAGGGCCATTGTCTGTTAGATGGTATGGCTTAATCATCGGTATCGGCATTGCACTCGGTCTTATTTTGGCGATGAGAGAGTCAGAGAAAAGAGGACTAGGTAAGGATTTATTTGCT
This sequence comes from Cytobacillus sp. FSL W7-1323, assembly GCF_038595015.1. NCBI lineage: Bacteria > Bacillati > Bacillota > Bacilli > Caryophanales > Bacillaceae > Cytobacillus > Cytobacillus sp. FSL W7-1323. Next base: position 3,951,387 of record NZ_CP151998.1, on the reverse strand, counting down.
GATTTATTGTTATGGGCTATTCCGATTTCGATTATTTGTGCAAGGATTTATTATGTGATCTTTGAATGGGACTACTATTCTCAGTATCCAGGTGAAATCATTAAAATTTGGAACGGAGGCATCGCCATTCACGGTGCATTAATCGGAGCAGTTGTCACTGCGATTATTTTTGCAAAGAAGCGTGGTGTATCCTTTTGGCAATTAGCGGATATTGCTGCACCTAGTATCATCCTCGGCCAAGCCATTGGACGTTGGGGGAATTTCGTCAACCAAGAGGCGCATGGTAGTGAAGTAAGTCGACAATTCTTAGAAAACATGCATCTACCAGAATTCATTATTAACGGGATGTATATTAATGGGGCTTATTATCATCCGACATTTTTATATGAGTCAGTTTGGAATTTCGCTGGATTTGCACTGCTACTACTACTAAGACGTGCTAATTTAAAAAGAGGGGAATTATTCCTTAGTTACGTGATTTGGTACTCTATCGGTAGATACTTTATCGAGGGAATGAGAACCGATAGCTTAATGGTGACTGAAATGTTAAGAGCAGCACAAATGCTATCGATCATATTAATAGTTGGGGCTATCGTAATTATTATATATAGAAGAGTAAGTGGGAATGCAAAAGAGAGGTATTTAGATCCTCCACAGAAACAAGCAAAAGCAAAGTAAGGGTCAGCAGAGGGGGAGTAGCAGGTGATACATTCTGTTAAAGCAGGATTAAAGGTTGGTTTTAAGACGACTTGGACATTGGGGAAAATTATCTTTCCTGTTACGTTAATTGTGGCGTTATTGCAACATACGCCAGTTTTACCATGGGTGATTGAATTAATCGCACCTATTATGGGAATATTTGGTCTATCGGGGGATGCGGCCATTCCTTTAGTTTTAGGAAACTTCTTGAATGTTTATGCTGGTATTGGTGCGATTCTCACGTTGGATTTAACGGTAAAAGAAGTATTTATACTAGCAGTCATGCTTTCGTTTTCTCATAACTTACTGATTGAAACAAGTGTAGCCATGAAAGTAGGCGTTAAACTATGGATTGTGCTCGCTGTTCGGCTCGGTTTAGCCTTTCTATCGGGGATTATTATTAATCTCGTTTGGAATGGCGGTTCTGAGATGGCAGAGTATGGTTTTGTTGGAGCAAGCGAAGAAACGATTGAAGGCATATGGCCGATTGTATGGAATGCAGTAGAAAAAGCAGGTCTCGGTATTTTTCAATTAGCGATTATTGTCATTCCATTAATGGTAATTGTACAGATTATGAAAGACCGTAAATGGCTTGCAGTATTTTCTAAATGGATGGCCCCATTAACAAGAAAGCTAGGGATGAGAGAAAATACATCGACAACTTTAGCATCAGGATTATTGTTTGGCTTAGCATTTGGAGCCGGTGTGATGATTCAAGCAGTAGAAGAGGATGGCGTTAGTCAAAAAGATGTCACTTTAGCGTTTATTTTCTTAGTAGCTTGTCATGCGGTTGTGGAGGATACTCTTATCTTTATACCTTTAGGAATACCTGTGTTACCACTTCTTCTTATTCGCATCGTAGTCGCTGTGATTTTAACAATGATTGTCGGGATGATTTGGAGGAAGCTTGAAGCAACACCGAGAAAGGAAGCGTATTATGGCTAAAATTGATACAATATTATTCGATTTAGATGGAACGTTAATAGATACGAATGAACTAATTATCTCTTCATTTTTGCATACATTAAATCATTATTATCCAGATAGCTATCAGCGTCAGGATGTACTACCTTTTATGGGTCCAACATTAGTCGAGACATTTACATCAATTGATAGGGACCGTGCGGATGAGATGGTTCATATGTATCGTACATTTAATAAAGAAAACCATGATGTATTAGTGAAAGAGTTTTCAGGCGTGTATGAGACGGTCCGCACACTAAAGGAATCGGGTTATAAATTGGGCATCGTAACAACAAAGATGCTAGACGTTGTTGAAAAGGGTTTACGCTTAACAAAGCTGGATGAATTTTTTGAAGTGATTGTTGCCCTTGATCATGTAGAAAAGCCGAAACCGGATGCTGAGCCTGTTTTAAAAGCATTATCACTATTGGACTCAGAACCACAAGAAGCCATCATGATTGGTGATAATCATCATGATATTATAGGTGGCAGAAATGCAGGTACGGTGACAGCAGGTGTTGCTTGGTCAAGTAAAGGAAGGGATCATCTTCTTCAATTTGATCCTGACTATATGTTAGAGACAATGCCGGACTTATTAACGATTTTAGAGGAATTAAACAGATGAGGAGAACCGAACGCTATCCTGTTGAAGGAGCGAACTCCCTTTGGCATGTGTATAAAACGGTCCCTTTTTTGAAAGTAGTAAAGAACTTTGTTGTGATTCAGCTGGCACGTTACACCCCGTTCTTAGGGGTGAAAAGCTGGCTTTATCGTACCTTTTTACGGATGAAAATCGGTGAACAGACTTCATTTGCGCTTATGGTAATGCTCGATGTCATGTTCCCAGAGAAAATCAGTGTGGGGCGCAATAGTGTGATTGGATACAATACTACTATTTTAGCCCATGAATATTTGATTAAAGAATATCGTCTGGGAACTGTAGAAATCGGTAACGAAGTCATGATTGGTGCCAACTGCACGATTCTTCCAGGAATAGTAATCGGAGATGGTGCGATCGTTTCCGCTGGTACACTTGTACATAAAGACGTACCCGCTGGTGCTTTCGTAGGTGGTAACCCAATGCAAATCATATTTACAAAAGAAGAAATGGAACAACGGTCATAAGCATCTGCTAACTTCACTTTCGAAAAGAAAGGGGGACAGCGGATGTTTTTTTGTTACGGATGAAGGTTAACAAGAAAAAAAGACTGAGGTACGTAAAAAGATTTTTACAGAGAGATTTGGCGCCAAGGGTCCATGCCCTCACATGACATGAAGATTCACCAGTTTCGTGAGGTCGCTCGAAGCGGATAGCAGCGCAAAGGAGAAATTCCTACTGCCCGTTTAGATTATCGTAAATAAGGACCTGACTCCCTCGTCCCCTTTTTAGCAATGAAACAAGCTTTTGCACTCCTCCTGTTTTGTTTTCTCACACCTGCCCCCTTAAAGATAAGAACGTTGAACAAAAGTAGAACCCTCCATTATCGTAAACGCCCTGAAGTTGAGACTATGGCAACAAGCGGGATCATTACATCCCCCATTAGAATATTTTAGATTACATCCCTTTGTTGTGAATTTCTTTCATTTTTCTCAAAATTAAGTGTTTAGGGTTGACGTTTAGAGGTGAGAAGCGTACACTACTAAGTAACTTCAATTTATTAGCATGGTAGCGAACTAAAGTAAAAATGAGGTGAACGAGTTGAGTCGGTTATTTATGTTTGAAAAGCCTTTAGGCATGAGGGATACATTGCCTAATCTATATATGATGAAAGAAGAAGTACGGGTGACAATGGCCAATGAAATGAAACGCTGGGGCTATCAATTTATTGAAACGCCTACGTTGGAATATTACGAGACAGTTGGTACGGCTTCAGCTATTCTCGATACACAATTGTTTAAACTGCTGGATCATGAGGGACATACACTTGTACTAAGACCAGATATGACAGCCCCTATTGCTCGTGTGGCTGCGTCTAAGTTATTAAAGGAAAAGTTGCCACAGCGTTTAGCTTATTCGGCTAATGTGTTTCGGGCACAACAGCGAGAAGGTGGACGGCCGGCAGAATTTGAGCAAATCGGTGTCGAATGTATTGGTGATCCAACAGTTAGTGCGGATGGAGAGTGCTTAGGATTAATATCCTCCGCTCTAATGAAAACAGGATTGGAGCAGTTCCAGATTTCCGTTGGTCATATTGCCTTTGTAAGGAGTTTTTTCCAAGAGATACTCGGTACAGATGAAAGAGTGGAGCAATTGATGCGATTCCTCTATGAGAAAAATTATGTTGGTTATCGTGTACATGTAGATCAGCTATCATTGTCATCTATTGATAAACAAAGGTTAAAACAGTTTCTAAAATTAAGAGGCGGACCAGAAGTCATTAAGGAAGCGGAAGACCTATTAGAGTGCAATGCAGGCGTCGAAGCGTTAAATGAATTGAAAACCTTATGGGGAATTATAGCTGACTATCAACAGGATGCCCTCATAAAATTGGACCTAACATTAGTCAGTCATATGAGTTATTACACAGGTATTGTTTATGAAGTGTATGCAGGTAATGTTGGTTTTCCAATTGGCAGCGGTGGGCGGTATGATTTATTACTAGAAAAGTTTGGGAAAGCCAAAAGTGCAACTGGCTTTGCCATTCGATTAGATCATTTACTTGAATCGTTAGACAAACCATTTGAACAACCACCTCTTTCCTGTATTGTGTTTAGTTTAGAAAGAAGAAAAGAAGCTTTTATGTTAGCTGAACAGCAACGACTTGAAGGGAAGAAAGTCGTTTTGCAAGATATTAATGGCGTAGAAGATATTGATGCTTGTTCAGCACTTTATGAAGATATCACTTATTTAGTTGGTAAACAGAAGGAGGGGTCGCGATGAAAGATTGGTTAACAGTTGCGATGCCAAAAGGAAGAATTTTTACTGAAGCAGTGGAGATGTTGAGAATGGCTGGCTTCGAGTTGCCACCTGAATTCGATGATTCGCGGAAATTAATTATTGATGTACCTGAAGAGTGTTTCCGCTTTATTTTAGCTAAACCGATGGATGTGCCAACATATGTGGAATATGGTGTTGCCGATCTTGGAATAGCCGGGAAAGATGTCATGCTTGAAGAAGAACGTGATGTATATGAATTGCTTGATCTACAGATTAGTGCTTGCTATTTAGCTGTTGCTGGCTTGCCTCATACGCAAATGAATGATGTCGCACCGAAAATCGCTACGAAATACCCGAATGTAGCAGCGGCTTATTTCCGTGAACAAGGTGAGCAAGTCGAGATTATTAAATTAAACGGTTCGATTGAATTGGCACCGCTTATTGGTTTAGCTGATCGTATTGTTGATATTGTTTCTACAGGAAGAACATTAAAAGAAAATGGATTAATAGAATATGAAGACATCGTCAATATTACATCAAGGCTCATCGTCAATCCGGTTAGTTACCGCATGAAAGACGCACGTATAAGTGATGTGGTTGAGAGACTGACAGAAGTGATCGAGCAGGAAAAGGTGGTTAAGTAAGTGGACATATTAAAAGTAACAAACGACCTTTCTATCAAGCGTTCCATTGACGGTGGGACAGAAGAACAAAGGCAAACAGTAAAGGAAATCATAGCAGCTGTACGTCAAGAAGGTGATCAAGCGATCATTCGTTATACAGAAAAATTTGATGGGATTCTATTAGATGATTATCAAGTGAAAGCAGCAGAAATAGACCAAGCTTATAGAGAATTATCTAAGGAAACCATTTCAATTATAAAAGAAGCAGCAGAAAATATAAGAAACTATCATATGAAGCAATTGCAAAATTCATGGATGACGACTGAAGTCGATGGCACCTTGCTCGGACAAAAAATAACGCCGATTGATTCTGTTGGTGTATACGTGCCTGGTGGGAAAGCGGCTTATCCATCTTCTGTGTTAATGAATGTTTTGCCGGCAAAAGTAGCAGGAGTAGAAAGAATTGTGATGGTTTCTCCTGTAGAGCGCAAAACAGGAAAAATACCATCTGCTGTCCTTGTTGCAGCGAATATTGCCGGGGTAACAGATATATATAAAGTAGGTGGAGCTCAAGCGGTAGCTGCACTTGCCTATGGTACAGAGACAATCGCACCAGTGGATAAAATAACAGGCCCAGGTAATATTTACGTCGCATTGGCGAAGAGAGAAGTGTATGGTGAGGTCGATATCGATATGATTGCTGGACCAAGTGAAATTGCTATTCTTGCTGATGAATCAGCAATTCCAACCGAAGTAGCAGCGGACTTATTATCACAAGCAGAACATGATGAAATGGCTTGTAGCATCCTTGTTACGAATAGCGAACAACTCGCTAACGAAGTTGCCATCGAGGTGGAAGAACAGTTAGCTACTCTACCAAAATACGATATTGCCAGCCAATCGATTCAACAATTTGGTCGTATTTATGTGACAGAGACGATAGAAGAATCGATTGCAGTGATTAATACAATTGCTCCTGAACATTTGGAGGTTTTAACAGTCAATCCATTATCACTTTTAGGAGCTATCCGCCATGCGGGTGCAATATTCTTAGGTAGATATAGCCCTGAGCCTGTTGGTGATTATTTTGCTGGTCCTAATCATGTCTTACCAACTAACGGCACAGCAAGATTTTCAAGCCCGTTGAATGTGGATGATTTTCGAAAAAAATCGAGCATTATTTACTACAGTGAAAGTAGATTTACAGCAAATGCGGAAAAAATCGCTTCATTTGCAAGACTAGAAGGTTTAGAAGCTCATGCAAGATCGATTGAAAAAAGACTCCAAAGTGAAAGGAAAGAAGGGAAATGACAAGAACGGCTGAGTTGCAAAGAAAGACTAATGAAACAGAAATTCAACTATCACTCAATATTGATGGAGAAGGAACAAGTGATTTGGAGACAGGCGTTCCTTTTATGACACATATGCTTGATTTATTTGCTAAGCATGGGCAATTCGATTTAACGATTGATGCAAAAGGCGATGTCGAAATTGATGATCACCACACGACAGAGGACATAGGGATTTGTCTCGGACAGGCATTGCGAGAGAGCCTTGGTGAAAAAAGAGGAATTAAAAGATACGGCAATGCCTTTGTTCCGATGGATGAAGCACTAGCACAAGTGGTTGTCGACTTAAGTAATCGACCACATTTAGAAATGCGTGCTATCTTTCCTAATCAAAAGGTAGGTACATTTGATACCGAACTAGTGCATGAATTCTTATGGAAATTCGCCCTTGAGGCGAGAATGAATCTTCATGTGATCGTTCACTATGGTCAGAATACCCATCATATGATTGAAGCAGTCTTTAAGGCACTTGGTCGGGCCCTAGATGAAGCAACAACGATTGATCCAAGAATAAAAGGCATTCCTTCCACGAAAGGGATGTTATAAATGATTGCGATCATTGATTATGGAATGGGGAATTTATTCAGTGTCAGTAAAGCACTGGAAAGGTTAGGCGAACCTTTTCTTATTACAAATAAAAAGGATGAGATCCTTTTAGCCGATGGTGTGATTGTCCCTGGAGTTGGAGCCATTAGTGATGCCATGCGACTTTTAAATGAGACGGGTATAGCAGATGTCCTCAGAGACTATGCGGCTAGTGGTAAACCAATATTAGGCATTTGCCTAGGGATGCAATTACTGTTTGAAGCAAGTGAAGAAAACGGTGGATGCCGTGGATTGGGATTGCTTCCTGGAACGGTTGTGAAAATACCTGGTGTAACAACTCAAGGTGAAATGTATAAAGTCCCGCATATGGGCTGGAACTTATTACAGTTACGACGACAATCAGCGATTTTAAAGGATGTCGAAGAGGGATTTGCATATTTTGTTCATTCTTATTATGTAACGACAGAGACAGATGAAATTATTTTGGCCGATAGCTTATATGATGTTTGTGTCCCAGCAGTTGTAGGAAAAAATAATGTCTTTGGTACTCAATTTCATCCGGAAAAAAGCAGTATGACTGGCATGAAAATCCTAGAAAACTTTACAGTGCTTGTATCAGAAGGGGTGAGTGTAAAATGAGTCTGACCATCTATCCTGCGATTGATATGCGGGGCGGGAAATGTGTACGTTTATTACAAGGCGAGTACGATAAGGAAACGGTATACGGGGACTCTCCTTTTGATATGGCAAAAACCTTTGTAGAAGATGGGGCTAGCTGGGTGCATATGGTGGACCTCGACGGAGCAAAAGCCGGTAAGCCGGAGAACGATCGTTATGTCATTCAAGCAGCAAAGCAGTTAAATGCAAATATCCAAATAGGTGGCGGTATTCGGACCGAGGAAGATATACATTTTTATCTAGATGCTGGGGTATCAAGAGTAATTATCGGCAGTGTAGCCATTTCAAACCCTAAATTTGCTATTGAAATGATTAGGAAGTATAAAGAGCGTATTGTAATTGGTTTAGATGCTAAAAACGGTTTTGTGGCAACAAATGGCTGGTTGAATACATCACAAGCAACAGCTGTTGAGGTGGGCAAACAATTCGCGGACGTCGGTGCTGAAACGTTTATTTTTACAGATATTGCTACAGATGGTACGTTATCTGGGCCGAATATTACAGCAACTGTCCAATTAGCACAAGCGACAGGAAAAGAGGTCATTGCTTCTGGTGGAGTCAGTTCTCTTGCTGATCTCAAATTAATTAACCAAGCAGGTATTCCTGGAGCTATTGTCGGTAAAGCCATCTATGAGGGGCGTTTTACTGTGAAGGAAGCATTGGAAGGGGGGCCTTTTCGTGCTTACTAAACGAATTATTCCTTGTCTCGATGTAAAAGAAGGCAGGGTCGTAAAGGGTATCCAATTTGTTCAATTAAGAGATGCAGGTGACCCAGTGGAATTAGCACGTTTTTATGACGAGCAAGGAGCAGATGAGCTTGTATTTCTTGATATCTCTGCTTCACATGAGGGAAGAAAAACAATGGTTGATGTTGTTCAAGCAGTAGCGGCAGAACTAGCCATCCCTTTTACAGTTGGTGGTGGTATTCATACACTTGATGATATGAAGAAGATTCTTCGAGCGGGTGCAGATAAAGTTTCATTAAATACCGCAGCTGTCAATCGGCCAGAGTTAATTACAGAAGGTGCTGATTTCTTCGGGGCACAATGTATGGTTGTCGCTGTAGATGCTAAGTACGATCAAGATTGCGGTACATGGGTTGTGTATACACATGGTGGAAGAGTAAAAACAGAGTGGAAAGTGCTTGAGTGGGTTAAAGAAGCCGTGCGAAGAGGTGCTGGTGAAATTCTTCTCACAAGCATGGACTGTGATGGTGAAAAGAAAGGCTTTGATATTGCCTTAACAAAAGCTGTAAGTACGGCAGTAACCGTTCCTGTCATTGCTTCAGGAGGAGCAGGGGGAGCTAGTCATTTTTCTGATATATTCCTTGAAGGGAAGGCAGATGCAGCCCTAGCTGCTTCTATTTTTCATTATAAAGAAACTTCCGTCGCAGAAGTGAAGGCATATATAAAAGATAAGGGAGTGTATGTAAGATGATTGATCAAGTGCAATTTAATGATCAAGGCCTTGTGCCAGCAATTATCCAAGATAGTGAAACGAAAGAAGTCCTAACGCTTGCGTACATGAATAAAGAATCTTTAGCAAAGACGATTGAAACAGGGGAAACTTGGTTTTTCAGCCGTTCACGCAATGAACTTTGGCATAAAGGGGAAACCAGTGGTCACACGCAAAAGGTCGTAGAAATGAAGTGGGATTGTGATCAGGATGCTATTTTAGTACAGGTCTTACCAAATGGTGTTGCCTGCCATAAAGGCGAAATTAGCTGTTTTCATGAAACGATTTATACGGGGAAAGAAAAAGCTGTAATTGCAGATTATCAAATTCTAAAACGGTTGGAAGAAGTTATTGCTGAGCGCGAGCATGCACGTCCCGAAGGAGCTTATACGACCTATTTATTCGAGAGTGGTGTCGACAAAATATTGAAGAAAGTCGGCGAAGAATCAGCAGAAGTAATCATCGCAGCTAAAAATCGTGATCGTGAAGAACTAAAATGGGAATCTGCTGATTTGCTTTACCATTTAATGGTGCTTTTACGTGAACAAGAACTGCCATTTGCCGAAGTATTAAACGTCTTGAATAAAAGGCATGAAGAGAAAAAGCCAGTTTCATAAATGGTTGAATGGGACGATTTCTGTAAGTAGAAATCGTCCTTTTTGAGTGCACGATTTTTTAAGATTAGTTTAATCGTACTTTTGCACTTTTAAATTATTATCAAGATATACCTTGTTAACTACCGTCAATGATATGCACATACAAAACTTATTCTGTACTCTTATTACCTTCTCGTTCAATTTATATGAATGCTAACTAAAGAGTGATGTTCGAGAAATCCGTGCGCTTTATTAGCATGTTACACTTTCTTAATAAAAAAATCATAAAATAGTCACATTTTTGAAAGTGTTGATTTTTTAAGCTGAGTTAGATAATCATGCTATCTTCACTTTTTTCCTTATCTTGTCACCCCCTTCTCGAGCGATTATTCGTATGTTATACTCAATTAGTTAATATATTTTATGGAGGATTCCATGCGTAAAGACTCTAAAGCAAGAGATCATAAAGGAAAAATTTTATCATTTATCCCTACGGGTGAGTATTATTTTTCAAAAGGCATTAAAGCTTACCACCGCAGGGATTTTCATAGAGCGAAGAAGTACCTCCAACGTGCGATGCATTTAGAACCAGGCGAACCGATGATTGTTTGTCAGTTGGCAGTGGTGCATGCCGAAATGGGAGAATATCAAGATTCTAATCAGCTACTCCGATTAATATTAGAGGAATTAGATGAAGAGATGGTTGAGTGTCACTATTTTTTAGCTAATAACTATGCACATTTAGGTTTTTTCAAAGACGCATACCATCATGCTACATTATATATAGAACTAGATCCAGAAGGCGAGTTTGTTGAAGATACAGAAGAGTTGTTGGAGCTCCTTACGTTAGAGGATGACGATCTAAACGAACATCTATATGAGCAGGACGACTTAATGGTCAAACAGGAACAAGCAAGGGAGTTACTTGAGACCGGTTATTTTCCAAAAGCTGTGGAACTACTCAATGGTGTCATTGAAGAGTACCCAGAATATTGGTCGGCTTATAATAATCTAGCCCTAGCTTATTTTTATCTAGGCGAAACAGATAAAGCCTCGGATGTGTTGAAACAAGTATTTAAAGACAATCCGGGGAATTTGCATGCCCTTTGTAATAAGCTTGTTTTTGCTTTTTACGAAAACGACTTTAAAGAGGTGCGAGCGCTAAAGGATGCTTTATTAAAAGTACATCCCATCTCTGTTGAGCATCAATTTAAATTAGGGGCAACGTTAGCACTTATAGGGGAATATGATAAAGCATATGCATGGCTCGGTCGTCTCTATAAACTAGGGTTTAACGGGGACGCTTCTTTTTACTACTGGCTCGCATACGCTGCCTACCATACTGGTAAAGAGTCAGTGGCTCAAGTGGCGTGGAGAAGGGCTGTTGAATTAAATCCGGAAAAAGAAGGATTGGAGCCTTGGAGCGATACGTCAAAAAGTGCTCAAGGGTTCGAAGATCATGTTTCTTCTATTCAACAAAGGCTAGATAGTGACTATCCAGAAGAACGATTGTTTGCCTTGTTTTTAACAGCAGTTTCAGGTAAAAAAGAACAATTATTAGAATCTGACCGTTTAAAAGGAAATAGGAAGTTCTCTGCGTTAGAGAGGGATTATGTAGCTTATCTAAAATTTGGTGAGGCATCTCAAGATACGTCTACAGCACATGATATAGCTGGATTGCTTTATGAAAATTACTCACCTGTTGGGGCAAAAGAAGCAAGTTTGTATTTAATGTGGTTTTCTGCGTATTTACAGTTAACCCAAGCTGGGGTGACGATTAAAAACCCTCATGCATATGCCGGTGCAATCACTTACTCTTGGCATAAGCTAAGAAATGAGACTGTATCTCAAGCAACAATCGCAAAAAATTTCGGAATCTCTACATCAACTTTAAGAAAATATTTGCGATTATTGAATGAATACCTTCGTTGAGCAAAAACTTGGACGTTTTCCTATAAATTTTATAGGATAAAACCAAGAAGGTCATAATAGAACAGAAGGCTTCAAGACAAAGGAGTGGGAATGATGGCTGAAGAAAAAATTTACGATGTCATTATTGCAGGAGCAGGTCCAGCAGGAATGACCGCGGCAGTATATACATCTCGTGCAAATTTATCAACATTAATGCTTGAACGCGGGGTACCAGGCGGACAAATGGCGAATACAGAAGAAGTGGAGAACTATCCAGGATTTGATCATATTCTTGGACCTGAACTTTCTACAAAAATGTTCGATCATGCGAAAAAATTTGGTGCGGAATATGCATATGGAGATATTAAAGAAATCATCGATGGCAAGGAATATAAAACAGTCATTGCTGGTTCTAAAGAATACAAAGCACGTGCGGTTATTATTACAACAGGTGCAGAATATAAAAAACTAGGTATTCCTGGTGAAAAAGAGTTAGGCGGCCGCGGTGTTTCTTATTGCGCGGTTTGTGACGGTGCATTCTTTAAAGAAAGAGAACTAGTAGTTATTGGTGGAGGCGACTCTGCTGTTGAAGAAGGTGTTTACTTAACACGATTTGCAAGTAAAGTAACCATCATTCACCGTCGTGATAAATTACGTGCACAACAAATCTTACAACAACGTGCCTTTGATAATGATAAAATTGATTTCATTTGGAACCATACAGTGAAAGAAGTCAACGATAAGGACGGAAAAGTAGGCAGTGTCACGATTGTATCAACAGAAACAGGTGAAGAAAAAGAATTCAAAGCGGATGGCGTGTTCGTTTACATCGGTATGAATCCACTATCGAAACCATTTGCAAGCCTTGGTATTACGAATGAAGAAGGCTATATCGTAACCAATGACCAAATGGAAACGAATGTTCCTGGTATCTTCGCTGCTGGAGATATTCGTGAAAAAACATTGCGTCAAATCGTTACCGCAACAGGCGATGGTAGCATTGCCGCTCAAGCTGCTCAGCACTATATTGAAGAGCTGCAAGAAAGTCTAAAAACAGCTACAAATTAACGAAAAAGGGGATCATAATCCAACTTTATTCATCATTTACAAAAAGTCATTTCGTTTTAACTCTACTGTAACCTGGGTGAAACAAATTTCGGTTATGATAATAATAGAAATTGACCCCCTTTTAAAGATATATTCCTTTTACAGCACAGGTAGCTCCTGTGCTCTTTTTTTTGGTTTTTGAGCAAATGAGGAAATGGTTCACTCAGAATGAAATCACGAATGAGAGCGGAGTAAAAGAGATTTGCACGTCACTCAGAAGGAGAAAAAGAAGTGAGAGCGAAGCAAAGTGGGTTAGCGAGTCACTCAGAATGAAAATCACGAATGAGAGCGAAGCAAAAGTGATTTGCGAGTCACTCAGAAGGAGAAAAAGAAGTGAGAGCGAAGCAAAGTGGGTTAGCGAGTCACTCAGAATGGAAATCACGAACGAGAGCGAAGCAAAGTGGGTTAGCGAGTCACTCAGAATGAGAAAAAGAAGTGAGAGCGAAGCAAAGTGGGTTAGCGAGTCATTCAGAATGAAAATCACGAATGAGAGCGAAGCAAAAGAGATTTGCACGTCACTCAGAAGGAGAAAAAGAAGTGAGAGCGAAGCAAAGTGGGTTAGCGAGTCACTCAGAATGGAAATCACGAATGAGAGCGAAGCAAAGTGGATTAGCGAGTCACTCAGAATGAAAATCACGAATGAGGGCGAAGTAAAAGAGATTTGCGAGTCACTCAGGATGAAAATCACGAATGAGAGCGAAGCAAAAGTGAATTGCGCATCACTCAGAATGAGAAAAAGAAGTGAGAGCGAAGCAAAAGAGATTTGCACATCACTCAGAATGAGAAAAAGAAGTAAGAACAAAGCAAAATTCTTTTTTCCACAGATCGAATGTAGCACACCGGTTGGATATTATAATAATGGATAGACACTTACTATAAAGAAGTCTAGGCAATTTGCTTAGGACGAAGAATCATGTTCAACCTGTATCGTTGTAGCGCTATGACAAAAATAGTATAATATAATGATAAATACTATGCTTTCATTCATTAGAGTATCTAGGTTCATCTGTTCTCTAATAATGAGTGGCACGAAGTAAGAGGTGAATAGGATGCAGCGGGTCACAAACTGCGTATTATTAAAAGATGATCAAGTATTGTTGTTACAAAAGCCACGCCGAGGATGGTGGGTTGCACCGGGCGGAAAGATGGAGCCAGGTGAATCGGTGCGTGACTCTTGTATCAGAGAATATAGAGAAGAAACAGGGATTTACTTAAGGAATCCAAACATAAAAGGGATATTTACTTTCATTATGAAGGATGGAGATCAAGTACTTTCTGAATGGATGATGTTTACCTTTTTTGCTACAGATGCGGACGGATTAAATGTAGATGAGTCAGAAGAAGGAAAATTGCGATGGGTCGAAGTGGACAAAGTGAAGGATTTACCAATGGCTGCAGGAGATCATCATATTCTTGAATATATGATTAATGGCAATCGCATGATTTACGGTACATTTACTTATACACCTGACTTTGAATTAATTAGTTACCGCTTAGATCCAAGCTAAAAATGAATACAGGGGGAAGCGAGAAATGAGTTCGGTTGCAGCAAAAGAAACACAAATGGTCATTATTACGGGGATGTCTGGCGCAGGTAAAACAGTGGCGATTCAAAGCTTCGAAGATTTAGGCTTTTTTTGTGTAGATAATTTACCACCGACCTTATTACCGAAATTTCTTGAACTGATGAAGGATTCAGGGAATAAGATGAATAAGGTTGCGCTTGTGATGGATTTACGTGGCCGTGAGTTTTTTGAGCATCTTTTCAAGGCGTTAGATGATTTAGCAGATACGTCATGGGTCACACCAGAAATTCTTTTTCTTGATGCGGACGATGCGACCCTTGTAAGTAGATATAAAGAAACGCGTCGCTCTCATCCATTAGCGCCATCAGGTTTGCCAATGGAAGGCATCAAGTTGGAAAGAGAATTATTAGATGATCTAAAGGGTAGAGCGCAGATTATCTATAAGACATCTAATATGAAGCCGCGTGAATTAAGAGAAAAGATACTCCACGAGTTTTCTGTTAATAAACAATCCATTTTCACTGTAAATGTGATGTCATTTGGTTTTAAACATGGATTACCAATTGATGCCGATCTTGTATTTGATGTTCGCTTCTTGCCAAATCCGCATTATATTGAGCATATGCGTCCGAAGACAGGCTTGGATGAAGAAGTGTCTAACTATGTTTTGAAATGGAACGAAACAAATAAATTTTTAGAAAAGGTCACGGATTTACTAGCATTTATGCTCCCGCATTATAAGCGTGAAGGAAAATCACAACTTGTTATCGCGATTGGATGTACGGGTGGACAGCATCGATCAGTAGCACTAACCGAGTATATCGCTAACCATTTTAAGGAAGACTACAACACTCGCATCACTCACCGTGACATTGAGAGGAGAAGGCAAACAACATGAATAGAAAGCCGAGGGTCGTCATCATTGGCGGTGGAACAGGGTTGCCAGTTTTATTAAGAGGATTAAAAAAATATCCCCTTGATTTAACAGCCATTGTCACAGTTGCTGATGATGGTGGTAGCTCTGGTAGGTTGAGAGAAGAATTAAATATCCCACCTCCAGGAGATATTCGTAATGTTTTGGCAGCGTTATCAGATGTGGAACCCCTTGTAGAAGAAATGTTCCAGCATCGTTTTAAAACGTCCAATGAATTATCGGGTCATTCTTTAGGTAATCTGATTCTAGCAGCGATGACTTCTATTACTGGTGACTTTGTTCATGCGATTCAAGAGATGAGTAAAGTATTAAATGTTAATGGGAGAGTCTTACCTGCAGCTGAAAAGAGTGTTGTATTACATGCAGAAATGGAAGATGGCAGTATTGTATCAGGAGAATCCAAAATCCCTTACTCTGGCAAGAAGATTAAGAAAGTATTTTTGACTCCTGAGAAGGTAAGTCCGCTTTCGGAAACGATTGAAGCTATTCGAGATGCTGATCTCATTATCATTGGTCCTGGTAGCCTGTACACAAGCATACTTCCTAATCTACTTGTACCGTCTGTAGGTAAGGAAGTGTGCCGTTCTCATGCAAAAAAACTGTATATCTGTAATTTAATGACGCAGGCAGGGGAAACTTTGGACTATCGTGCGAGTGACCACGTACAGGCAATATTTGATCATATGGCTGAGCCATGTTTAGATTTGATTCTTGTCAATCATGAAGAAATTCCAGAAGATATTCAAGAGCGTTATGAAGAGGAACGAGCGAAGCCTGTCTATTATGACCGTGATCGATTAGTCGAACAAGGCTTGGAAGTGCTACAGGGTGAGATTGTTAGCCTTGAAAAAGGGGCAATTCGTCATAACACGAATGAAGTCGCTAAAAAGATTTATCAATTAATTGTAAATGATATAATGAAAAACTAGTATTTGTCTGGTTAGGGGGGAGAAGGTATGTCTTTTGCTTCGGAAACAAAAAAAGAATTAACGAACTTGGAGACAAAGGATTGTTGCGGAAAGGCAGAATTATCCGCTTTGATTCGTATGAACGGATCTCTCTCTTTTTCAAATAAAATGTTAATTGTAGATATTCAAACGGAGAATGCAGCGATTGCCAGAAGAATCTATACGCTGATCAAAAGGAATTATGATGTGCAAGTTGAGCTGCTTGTTCGAAAGAAAATGAGACTTAAGAAAAATAACGTGTATATTGTTAGACTAATGGAGCAAGCACAAAAGATTCTTGATGATCTGCATATTATTAGTGCTGGCTTTCAATTTATCCATGATATCTCAATGGATTTAATTAAAAAGAAATGCTGCAAACGTGCTTATCTAAGAGGGGCTTTTTTAGCAGGGGGATCTGTCAATAACCCTGAAACCTCTTCCTATCATTTAGAAATTGCTTCAATGTATAAGGAGCATAATGACGCCTTGTCAAAATTAATGAATACTTTTGGGTTGAATAGTAAAACATTGGAAAGAAAGAAAGGTTTTATTACCTACTTAAAAGAGGCGGAAAAAATTACAGAATTCCTTAATATTATTGGGGCTCATAGCGCGCTTTTACGATTTGAAGATATCCGCATTGTTAGAGATATGCGAAATTCAGTTAATCGCTTGGTCAATTGTGAAACAGCCAATTTAAATAAAACAATTGGTGCTGCCTTAAGACAAGTTGAAAACATAAGATATATTGAGAGTACCGTTGGACTAAAGGTGTTACCAGAGAAATTACGCGAAATTGCTGAATTGCGTGTTACGTATCAAGATGTGACTTTAAAGGAACTTGGAGAAATGGTCTCTGGTGGCACGATAAGCAAATCGGGTATCAATCATCGCCTAAGAAAAATTGATGAAATTGCAGAAAAAATTAAAACAGGGCAATGGAAGGAATCTTAAAGTTTTTTGGAGGTTAGGACATGGTAGAAAGACAAGTGGAAGTCAAAATTAAATCAGGCTTACAGGCGCGCCCTGCTGCAAAGTTAGTGCAGGAAGCCAATCGCTTCACAGCAGATCTCTTTATCGAAAAAGGCGGAAAAAAAGTAAATGCCAAAAGTATCATGGGATTAATGAGCCTATCTCTAAGTGCTGGTTCCACCGTAACCCTCCTCGCTGAAGGCAGCGATGAAACCGAAGCCTTAAATAAACTGACTGCACTCCTACAAGAGGACATTGTTTCATAATCTGTATAATACACGAATAACCTGCGCACCCCCATTGCTAGATGCTTCTACCAATGGGGGTGCGTTTCATTGTCCTCAACCAACTTGCATCGATATGATAGGGGCAAGTGGTTTGGTTGAGATGGAAAAACACAAAGAAGCCGGAGCAAAGAGGAATTGTGCAGCTAACTAGATAGAAAATCACAAAAGAAGACCGAACAGATCAATTTTTCCTCATATATCGGTTACGATTGCCACTCAAAACTAATGCGAAATTGCCACTCTACAAATCACCCTATTTCTACTTTTTTTATCTCACCGTTTTTCGTTCACCTCCCAGTCGATCTAACAACCATTAATTCATAGCAAACAAAAAGCCATCAGCAAATGAAATGCTGATGGCTTTTGTTATTTGTGATGCTTATTTTTTCTCTTCTGGTGTATTGTTTGTAATGATTTTGTCGATAAGACCATATTCTAGTGCTCTTTCTGCAGTCATGAAGTTATCACGATCTGTGTCTTTAGAAATAACATCTAAAGGTTGACCAGTGCGTTCAGCTAGAATTTGGTTCAATTTTTCACGTAAGAATAGGATGCGTTTAGCAGCAATCTCGATTTCAGTTGCTTGCCCTTGAGCGCCACCTAGTGGTTGGTGAATCATGACTTCACTGTTTGGAAGCGCAAAACGTTTCCCTTTTTCACCAGCTGCTAGTAAGAATGCACCCATTGATGCAGCCATACCAGTACAGATTGTTGAAACATTTGGTTTGATGTATTGCATCGTATCATAGATAGCCATACCAGCAGTGATACTTCCACCTGGGCTATTAATATAAAGCGTGATGTCCTTTTCAGGATTATCTGCTTCTAAGAATAATAGCTGAGCCACGATTGAGTTTGCCACATTATCGTCAATCGCACTGCCTAACATGATAATGCGATCTTTTAATAGGCGAGAGTAAATGTCATAAGCGCGTTCCCCTCGGTTTGTTTGTTCGATTACTGTAGGGATTAAGTTCATTTCCAATTCCTCCTTTAAAGGTCAAAAAAGTTTTGGAAAGGTATTTTATACCTCGCCATTGGTAAATGTATGTAGTTTCATCATACATGGTTGGTCAATTAAGGTCAAACGAATCGCTTGATTATTTCAAGAGAATTATTCGACATTTTTTTCTAAGTTGATTTCCTCGTATCCATGATACCCACATATTTTTGCTTTTAAACAACGAATGCTTGCATATAAAGGGTTTTTCCCATATAATTAATATTCGTAACACCAAGAAAAACGTGTTCCTACATAATAAAAAATGCCCTCGTGGTGCAACGGATAGCACGTAAGATTCCGGTTCTTAAAATGGGGGTTCGATTCCCTCCGAGGGCGCTACATGTTTAAAATATAAGAAATGATGGGAGATTTTTAATTTTAGTTCGACTTTTGTCCGACGAAGTTAAAAATCTCCTATTTTATTTACCCTAATCGGAAGTTCATAAATCGATTATCCCTTAATTATTCTTAATATTCCTACATATAGATTATCGCTAATGCTTAAAAGAAGGTTAGTTTTAATATTTGAGGTGAAAAAAAGATAATTGAAGGAAAGGAAAGTTTAAGAGTCATTACAATATGTTTTCTAGAAGTCACCAATCTCAGGAGCAATTCTCAAAGTTAAAGAATGAAGTTATACATAAGCTAACTACCAGAAAAAAGATGGTCAAAAGGGAAAGAGCCCCATGGCATGTTTATCTAAATAAAATACAATCATGTAATAACTAATTATTTAAGCTACGATGAAAAAGTGTGCAATAGCCTTATACTAAATCCTTAATTTTCCATTGGTTCTACCTCAATGTATTTTTGGAAGCCATAATTCAAAAGAGCAAGGAAATAGTAAAGGATAAGTATTCCAGTTCGTGTGAATTTTTTGAGTTTAAAGTGCCCAATCTTTTCGAAAAGAGGAGTTAAGAGATAGGCAAAAATAACATCCATAATTAAATTAATAGTAGCATATAAGGGGAATTTGCCATAAGTAAAGTGAAACACCCATAAATTTATCGTGAAGAATGGTCCTAAAATAAATGCTAATGCATCAAATAACATAAATTTATAACCACCTTTTACTTTCCACCAATTAAATATTGGACTTAACATTTCGACAATGAGTAAAAGAAGTGAGCAAAATAATGTCACTGGTAAAAATCTTTTAAACGAATTTTTAGGTAGAAAAATAATAACGATTGCCCATAATACAATTGCATTAAATATTCTAAAAAAATTAGCAAGCATTCACTTCACCTCTATTTTCCTTTAGATTATGTGGGTGTTAACTAATTTATACAGGTTTAGTGTTTTGAACGAAATTATCGAAAACAAATAAATAGAGCCTAAAAGGCCCTAATTATCTAAATCATATAAACCTGGTGCATGTTCATTTGGCATATCCGGCATTGTTGGCACGGGAAACCCTTTAGGTGGTTCAGTCACTGAAAGGTCCCCACCATTTCTACTAGGTGTTGTTCCAGTGAATACTTCCCCAATAAGTGTATCATCTAAACGGAAATTAAATTGAGCGTTGTGAAAGCCCATATCAACATATTTCTTACATTCAGGATATTTATTCAAGTCGTAGTTAGGAACAGGGAAGACTTTTCCCCAATCAACTCCTAATGTTTCTAATGCCTTTGCAAAAGCATTTTGATGCGAATTATCTCTAACCATAAGAAAAGCTACTGTTTCTCTTAGAGTTTTATTACTGCTCATCTCATAAATTCTTGATTTTTGAAGTACACCAGTTGATTCTAAAGAAACATTATTGATTAAATTTGCTACTAAGTTACCGTGGTCATAAACCCAGGAACCATTCCAAGGGTTACCTCCTGCATCAACTGGTAAGGATGCTTTAGCACCTATAATGAAATGATGGGGATTTGCGCCATCTTGAATAACATCATCTAACGGAGCATTATCAAATGCTTGGTTACCTGGGCTAGAACCACCAGCACCATTTAAAAGTTGATTTATTGTCGATTGTACTAATTCTATATGACTAAGCTCTTCTATAAATACCCCTCTTAATAGGTCTCGATATTTTTTTGCTTTTCCTCTGAAGTTGGCACTTTGAAATGAATATTGCATCATTGTACGTATTTCTCCAAATTGTCCACCTAGCGCTTCTTGAAGCACCTTGGCTGCATGTGGATCTGGTTTATCAGGAACAATCATATTAATTAAATCTTCTTTGTAAAAATACATGAATGTATTCCTCCGTTTTTGAGTTGTAAATTCTAATAATAAATCTATTTTGTGTTAAAAAAATCGTTTTATCCATTTAAAAAGCGCATCTGGGGAGAAATCTTTCTTTGTGAAATTAAGGCTTTAGCCCACATTTTTTAAAAAACTAACCAAAAAAAACACAAAATGTGAACAAAAAAGAAGAGTCATGCATTGACTCTTCTTTAAATGAAATTCCGATGAAACTACTCTTATTATGCGATTTTATCATGCAGAAAGGATGAGTAAAGAAAAGAACAGCGAGCGTGAGGGATGCACTCTTTGAAGAGATCATTGGTTGGCAAACCAATGTAACCATTATATTTTATGTTCAATCATTTTAATGCTGGATTAAATAATGATGTTTCATCAAAAAGGTTAAAAAATTCATTTATAAATCTATAAGAACGCTGAAGAGAAACATTACAACAAAGATATTTATGTACATGGCTGCTATAACTATGCCATAATGAATTTTTTTAAAAAGGAATAATGAAGTTGGGGCTAGTAATCCCCCGAAAATGAGCATGCCGAATATTTCATTTGAATAGAAGAAAATAATCACCTACAGACAATTTTCTACTTAGTGTATTTAATTGATAAATTTTTATACGAAGGTTAACGAAATATGTTTAATTCAGTAAGCTTGGACAGTCTATAGGCTAGCTCGTATGAATTGCCTTCATAAAGGTGAAATGAGAGTGAATCATTGAGGTATTCCACTTTTTGTTGGAATTCCTCTAAACAGCCTATTTGTGCTGACCAATGGAGATCAGGAATAGAGACAATATATTTTTCTTCTGGAGTTTTAATAATGTATACATTTGAGTGTCTTTCTCCTAATAAATGCATTTTTTCTTGAAGATATTTCATCTATTCTACACCTCAACTTCTCCATTTATTAAAAGTATTATATAAATGAAAAGGAGACAAAGAAAGCAATATCTATTAGAAACACTGAAAAGGAGACTAAAGGCTCTAGGGAAAAAGTCTACAATAATGGGAATCGTTAACTTCTTCAGTATGAATTAATAAAAGAAGAGCCGATGGGCTCTATAAACCTTGATTAACTTCTCATTTGTATGGATCAATATACTGCCACTTTTGAAATAAGTAAATGAGTGAAGCACAAATAATACAAGTGATAAAAATGATGATATGGATAGAATCATCCATTTTATAAATCCCGAAATATTCATAAAGGTTCATGATACCAAAAGAAAAGACTGCATCGCTAATTGTATTAATTGTTATATAAATCCAAAAGTTACCAAATGTAAAGTATAGAAATATAGTAGGTAAGACTATGTATAAGCCGTAGACAAAAGGAGTTGTATTAGTTAATGGGAAAATGGTTTGCACAACTTCAACTAGATGATATCTTTGATATAGTTGAAATACTATTGTTAAAAGCAGGGCACTTACTAATCCACCGGGAATGAAGGACTTTACCCTTTTAGTATCTAAAAAAAGGAGAAAGAACCAAGGTAGAATCAACATAGTCCACAAGAAAATATGGGTAAACATTCAACTATACCTCCAATAAGTAGATAATTATACTCTTACCGATAACACCTTAGTCTATGCATAAAAAGTCGGGAATCGCCGGAACCCTTAAATGAGTTGAGATGAGAAAAATTCTCGAATAATTTGTTCTGCAAACAATAAAAATAGGTTTCTAAATTTTATAATAAAAAATTTAAAAAGAGGTGATTGTATGAGAGAAAAATTATTAAGTATTCAACTTCCTGATAGATATGAAGAAAATTTGTTTGAATATATTCCTACACTAGATGGTGTTCCAGAGTTAATTGATTACTTAAACCTCGGATACTCCAAAAACCAATACAAAAAAATGACATCATTAGTCGCAATTGAAAGTATGAAATTCAATTTAATTGAAGCAAAAAAAGACAATGCTCTTTCAAAGGAGGAAGTGGAAAAAGGAAATAAATTGATTGTAGAAGCGATTGAAAGATATAACTCAATATAAAGCACAAAATAATCTTAATAAGATAAGTACTAGAAAACAAAAAACAATCATACAGCCATTTAGCGCCGGAAAGTTATAGTAAAGCTGAAACTGTTCCTTTTCAGCTGTCTTTAGCAATTCTCATGTATACATCTTCATAAAAACTACAACTAGCATATCTCAAGTTAGATGTGTTTTTTTGTGTTGGGGTAATTCCGTCAAACATCTCACTAAAAAACGCAAGGAGCCGCAAAAAAATAACCGAAAATGGTCCGTTTGTTTTCTTTTTTCGACAAATTCTTCGCTTTTTTGTACCGAAGTACCTAAAAATATTACCCCAATTTACAAGTAATAACTTCACAACCTATCATTAAATTATAAAAATAATAAATTTTCAAAAAATAGGGGTGGAGTTATGAAGTTTAAAAAGCTAAAGCCGTTACTTACGTTGACGATGGCTGCTGGTATGATATTTTCGTTCAGTGTACCTAGTCATTCAATGGCAGCTGAGAATGATAAGTTCAATATGAAACAGATTGAATCTATGCTCAGTGGTTTATCCAAAGAAGAAAGAGCGACTTTGAATGAATTAAATGCGTCACCAACATTTACAATTTCTCCAGATATTAAGCAGGATAGTGCAGAATTAGTTTCTGTTATTGTTGAATTTAAAACACTTCCAGCAAAAGTGGCTGTTAAACAGCAACTTTTATTAGGTAAGCAAAAAGCGGTTAATAATGCAGAACAGCAAGTTGAGGCTTCTCATAAATCCTTTTCAACATTTATATCCTCAATGAAAAAGAAAAAATCTATTGATAAGTTTGATGCCAATAAGCTTGAGATCATTCATGAATACAAACACGCTTTTAATGGGGTATCAATGACTTTACCTGGTACGGCTGTTCAATCATTACTTGCCTCTGATGAAGTAAAAAGAATATGGAGTAACAAAGAAATCAAATTAGATTTACCTAGTGAAGATGAGAAGGTTAGTCCGAAAATGGCTGATAGTGTACCTCAAATTGGGGTTGATCAATTGCATGATGAAAAGATTAAGGGAGAAGGCATTAAAGTCGGTGTAATCGATACAGGAATTGATTATAACCATCCTGATTTAATGGATGCTTATAAAGGATATCGCTATACCGATGGCGAGAATCCTGCTGAGGTAGAGCCATCTTCAGTTAAAGGCTGGGATTTTGTTGATAATGATGCTGACCCAATGGAAACAACCTATGAAGATTGGGTTGGAAATGATGAAGGGTATCCTGAAGAATACGGTGGAGCGACTTATTATACATCTCATGGCACTCACGTATCAGGAACGATAGCAGCAAACCCTGATAACACTGTAGATTATGCTGTAACTGGGGTAGCACCAGAAGTTGACTTATATAATTATAGAGTGCTAGGTCCATACGGATCTGGAAGTAACGAAGATGTTATGGCTGGTATTGATAAAGCAGTTGCAGATGAAATGGATGTAATGAATTTATCACTCGGAACTTCTGTCAATGACCCACTAGACCCGACCTCTATTGCGATAAACCAAGCGATGCTTTCTGGGGTTGTTGCGGTAGTGGCTGCAGGAAATGCAGGTCCAGATGAAAAAACACTCGGTTCACCTGGTACAGCTGCTTTAGGTATTACTGTAGGGGCAAGTGACTCCGATATGAGTATCCCGACTTTAGATGTAACCGTTAAAGGCCAAAAACTATCCTTAATGTTACTAGCGAAGAATTTTTCTGATAAGTTGGCATTATTAGAAGGTAAAGAGTTACCGATTGTTGAAGCTGGGATTGGCCAAGAGACGGATTACCAAGGGTTAGATGTGAAAGGGAAAATCGCATTAATTGAAAGAGGCACTTTGACCTTTGATGAGAAAATTAAACATGCGAAAGATGCAGGAGCAATAGCTGTTATTATCTATAACAATGAAGAAGGGCAAATCCCATCCTACTTGGGAGAAGGAAGTGAATATCTCCCATCTTTCCGCCTGTCAAAAGAAGATGGAGAGAAATTGAAAGCGAGTGGAGTCAATAAAATCACTTTAACAAATCTTGATGAAACGACAACAGAGGGAGATCATTTAGCTGACTTTAGTTCAAGAGGTCCGGTGAATGGAAACTATGATATTAAACCAGACGTTGTGGCGCCAGGGGTAGCGATATTTTCGACGATTCCAGAGTATATCAATAGTCCTGAAGAAGGAGTCGCATATGACAATGCCTATGCTAGAATGCAAGGAACGTCGATGGCAACACCTCATGTAGCAGGTGTAGCAGCATTGATTCTTCAAGAAAATGAAGCTTATGACCCTTTCGAAGTGAAGGAAGTATTGATGAATAACTCAGTCGACCTGAATGGCGATTATTCAGTGAATGAAGTTGGAGCAGGAAGAATCAATGCCTATGCATCTGTACATGCTGAAACGACAATTAAAGTACTTGATGAAACGGAAATGATGGAGGGAGAAGGTACCGTTGTTATAGATGAAGAGACAGCTTCTATAGCATTTGGTAGGGATTATTTACGTGATGATGGTGAAGCGATTAACCACTCTAAAGATATAGTAATCAAAAATAGCGGTAAGAAAAAATCTTATGACCTTACAGTAGAGTTTAATCAATCGATTGATGGGGTTGAAAATGCAAAAGAAAATAAGGTCACTTTAAAAACGAAGAAGTCTGTTACAGTCGGTAAAGGGAAAGAAAAAACGCTAAACGCCACCATCAATGTACCAGCGAATGCGAAGCCGGGTGCATATGAAGGCTATATTCGTATAAATAATCAAGCGGATGCCCAAGAGAAATATCAAATTCCTTTTTCCATCTTTGTTACAGATAAAGGAATTGATTCTTTTGAAACGGACCGACCAACACTAGCGAATGATGTTGGGTTTTGGCAAAACTACTATCCAATTATTAACGGATTATTTACTTTGAAAAGTCCAATGGAAAGCATCGACGTGATCGTGAAAGATAGTCAGTCAGGTGAGGCACTCGGATATATTGGTTCGTTAAATGCTGAGAATATGATGCCAGATCGAGAATATTTCTTGCTGTATATGTTTACAGGAGCAATGTTGCCATTTACGAAGGACCCTAATCAGCCAATTGCTGAAGAATACGTAAAATTACCAGAGGGAGACTATGAAATAGTCATTTTAGCGAAGGATGATAGTGGAAAAACGTATACAGTTGACGCACCAGCAATCATTGACAATACCGCACCTGAGATTGAGTGGGATCACGAGCCCGGTGTGTATGAACTGAATGACTCGATGTTTACAGTCGAGGATGGGGAAGAGGCATTTTATGTTCATGGTAAAGTAGAAGATGAAACAATCGGACTATTAAATGAAAAAGGTTTACCGTATGATCAATCATCTAATACGATGTATTTTGACACTTCTAAATACGCTTATTTTGCAAGGACATTCCCGATTGATGCAGAAGGAAATGTGAAATTTGGCATTGAAAAAAGTGATATTGAAAATCAAGAGTTATATTTACGGTTAGCCACTTCCGATTTAGCGACAGCTGTTAAGATGGAGAACTATATTTTTGTGAAGGAAGGAACTCCATATGTTTCCGCTAGTTATGATAAGGAAGCGATAAAGAAAAAAGACAATATTACAATGACTCTTTCGCTAAACAATGTTCAAGATATGATGTCAGGGGAATGGCAAGTGAGTTTCCAACATGACTTATATGATTTCAAAAAGGCAAATTTGACGAAAGAGATAGAGCAATACACAAAACAAAAGGGCATTAAAGTGGATTTAGCTAAACCGGTAGTAGAAAAAAGTGATATTTGGAATAGTACGGTTACATTAAGTAGTGCTCTATCTGGAAAAGCTTTTGATGGGCTAGATGGGGATATGCCATTAATTGATGTGACATTTAAGTTGAAAGATGATGCTTATTATGGTAAAACAAGTAGCTTTGAAGTAGTAAATGGAAAGTATACACCAAAAGACGAGCAACAAGTTGATATTCCTTATTATAGTGTCGATTCATTTGATGTGATTTCTAAACATACGACTGTTGCAGGCTCAGTGAACTTAGAAGCTTTTAATAGTGAGGAAGGATATTTTAACCGCGTTGGAGAAGCAAACGATTTAGGTATTAAAGTGTATGCTCAAACACGTTCAGGTAAGAATTATAAAGGTACGCTGGATGATCATGGACAATTCACTGTAAAAGGAATTCCAGCGAGCAGTCAGGATTATACGTTAGTTATTGAAGCACCAGGCCACCTAAAGAGCGCCACAACTTTTGTGCCTGGTAAGAAAATCGATGGCGAACTCTTTGGTCAACATCAAACCATCCGTCCAAAACTAGGATTAGCCGGTGATGTGAATGGCGATAAGGTCATTGATATAAAAGACATTCGAAAAATTGTTGATGCATATGGAGATGAAGATACCTCGAAGAAGAAAGAAGATATTAATCAAGACGGAATTGTCGATGAATTAGACATAAGAATAACAGAAAAGAATTTCTTAACGAAAGGTCCTGATGCTGAATCGAAACAA
Organism: Cytobacillus sp. FSL W7-1323; assembly: GCF_038595015.1. Classification (NCBI taxonomy): domain Bacteria; kingdom Bacillati; phylum Bacillota; class Bacilli; order Caryophanales; family Bacillaceae; genus Cytobacillus; species Cytobacillus sp. FSL W7-1323. The sequence continues at coordinate 3,924,175 of NZ_CP151998.1, read as the reverse complement.
CCAAAAGAAAAAATCGGTAACAAAGACCTTGAATATTTCCTTCGATTAATTGGTTTAACACCAATTGAATAGTTATAGCTTACGACAGATAGATACGAATCCTATCGATACGAACTAATTGAACTGCCCCCTGTTAAATAGTCAGTGGAAATAATAAAAACAGTCTAAGCGGCTTTAGCTCTATATTCTTTAGGGCTAAGGCCGCTTAATCGTTTCTGTTTTGCCCCTTATTAGGTTATTTTTTTCGAAAAAAGTTTCATGGTTTACTCTACCGTATAAAACATGGTCCTCCTAGTTTGTCTATTACTTTTCCGTCATGTGTAAGACGGTTAAATAGGATTTCCTTGCCTTTCTCCATCATTTTTCTCTGCTATAATAGCCAAAAAGAGACATGATTAACTTTTCACTTATTGGGAGGTTCAAGGATGGAAGGAAAAATCATCAAATACTATCGAGAAGCAAAGAAGCTTACACAGAAGGAGATTGTACAAGGCATTTGCTCTATCACCCATTTAAGTAAAATTGAAAGAGAGTCTACTCAATACTCCAGTGAAATTATTTATATGCTTTGTGAACGGTTGGAAATTAACATGGAAGATGAAATTGAACGATTTCAGCAATTTAAGCGAAAGATGACTGACCTCCAAAAGCAAATTATTATTCAAGATGATGAGAGAATTGAGCAATTAAAGAAAGAGTTAACAGCAAACTCGTTAAGAAAAGTACCAGATTTTCAAGCGAGTTACTTTCTAACAATGGCGAGGTACTTCTTATATAAGATGAAAGTGACAGAAGCTTATTACTTTATCAACCAACTTCAAAAGGAAGTGATAGAGCTAACCTCTTTTGAAGAGAATTCATTAAAGCATCAATTAGGGATATATTATTTTTTAACGGGGAGAAATAAAGACTGTATTCGAGAATTAAGTTCTATTGACCATGATAGCTATCATCAAAATGAATATTATTACCATCTAGCACTCGCTTATTATGCTGCTAATCAGAACGTACAAGCCTATTATTATGGTAAAAAAGCTGCTGATTATTTTCATTCAACGATGAATGTTAATCGCATGATAGATTCGGAAACATTATTACTTGTGCAGTTAAATGCGAAAGGTGCTCATGATTTTAAAGAGACGAAAGATAGGTATGAGGCTCTTTTTCGTTTATGTGAAGAGTGTGGCGAAGTAGAGAGAAAAGCAAAGGTATATAACAACTTCGCTTATGACCTTCATAAAAGGAAAAAATACACTGAAGCACACTATTACTATTTGAAAGCATTAGAAATTGCTTGCGAAAACTCTCCATTATACGCCATGTTTTTAGAAAATTATATTCATAATGGTTTTATTAGTGGGTTAGTACATAAAAAGGAATTGTTACAAGAAGTAAGAAAAGGGATTGAATTAGCAAAGACTTACCAATGGAGTGGGCTTTTTACATTTGAGTTTTACTCCTTCTTAATTGAGGGCAGAGAAGAGGAAGCATACGCCATAATAGAAAATAAATTATTACCTTATTATCGTCAGTCGGGTGATACGCTTATGATAGAAAAATACGAACAACGTTTATTTGCTTATTATAGGAAGATTGGTGACGTTGAAAGCGCGTTTAAATTGGCAAAAAGTTTAATTGCTTCACCGACATTAGTTTAATTGTATATGGATGTAAAAAAACTGGGAATGTTTCCTTAAGGTTAAGGACACGCTATAGATAATCTTTCAATGGGAGGGTTAATATGGCGGAGAAAGATCAAAGGTTAACGGCATCTGAGTTAGCACAGCTATGGAATGCCTATATGAATAATAAAATGTATAAATGCGTCCTGCAATATTTTTATGAAAAAGCTGATAAAGGAGAGATTAAGGAATTTATTGAGACGGCTATCGAGATGTGTGATGAAATTATTTTTGATATTACGACGATCTATAATAAGAACAACCATCCATTGCCGAAAGCCTTTAGTGAAGAAGAAGATGTCAATGTAACTGCTCCAAAGCTTTACTCAGATGTGTTTATTCTTGCGTATATGCATGATATGACTCGTTATGGCATTATTGGTTATGGAACTGCATTAGCTATTGCAATTCATGAAGATGTGGATCAAGTTTTCACAAAAGCATTGGAAAAAGGTTCACAATTATATAGAAGGGCAATTAAATTGCAGCAAGAAAAGGGTGTTTTTCACCCCTCACCGTCTATTCCAATCCCAGAAAAAATTGAAATCGCTGAAAAAAATAGTTATTTAAACGGCTTTATAAGTGAACAGCGAGCATTATCAGTCGTTGAGATTATGAATGTGTACAACGATATGCAAAGAAATGCTTTAGGAAAGGCCCTGTTTTTAGGTCTTTGTCAAACTGTTACTTCCAATGATATCAAGAAATTTTTGCGGAAAGGTCTTGATTTGTTCGATGAAAATGTCCAAGAATTTGCTAATACTTTAATTAAGGATAGCATTTCTGTTTCACCGACTTGGGACTCAGAAGTGCTTAATTCTACCACACCACCTTTTTCAGAAAAGCTAATGCTATACCAAGTAGTAATATTTATTGCTACGTTATCCGGCTATTATGGGACAGCATTAGGTACGACTACAAGACGGGATTTAACGGTAATGTATGCAAAGATAATGACCGAAACATTAGACTTAGGCAATCAATCGGCAAGTTTATTAATTAAATACGGTTGGCTTGAACAAGCCCCTCAATCAGTAGACCATAGAAATATTTCTAAAAAGAAAAGGAAATAGGGATGTTCTGTGAGAAAAAATAACCCGATTGAGAAATTGTTTTGGTCGATTGCTTTTCCCGGTTTTGGTCAATATTTAAATGGTAAATTGTTTAAAGGTACTGTATTTTTAGTTTTAGAAATTTTATTTAATGTCATGGGTAATTTTAACGAAATTATTATGTTAAGCTTTCAAGGGAAAGTTCATCAAGCTGCTGAAGCAGCTAATTATGGATGGTTAATGTTCTATCCGTGTTTATACTTCTTCGCTATTTGGGATGCTTATAAGGATGCTGGGGGTGAAGGGAGTAAATATTCATTCTTACCATTTGTATTTTGTGCTTATTTTGTAACGGTTGGTCTTATGTATTCAACAGAGGTATCAATATTTGGCGTGTTTTTTGGGCCTGTATGGTTACCAATGATAGCTGTCATTCCTGGTGTCATAATTGGTTGGCTCATTCGATTTGTCATCATTAAATTTTCAACTTCATCATAAAAGCCAACCCTTCGCATGATTATATGGTTGGCTTTTAAATTTGGTATGTATACAATTAATCCTCATTTACTGTTGCTTTGCATACGGGACAAGTAATTTTTTCATTCGATCTAAATTGGATTTTCTTCAAATCTTTCCTCGTAAATGTAGCAAAAACATTATAGCGGAAACCGCATATACAAGAGTGTTTGTCTTTTACAATGTGGGTTAAATGGGTTTCATCGCTTTGAACGGTTGGATAGATCATAAGACACACCTTTCTTTTTTGTGGGAAATTTAGGCAAAATTAGAAAGGTTTTTATATAGGAGACCTTTAGAAAGTCCATAACAGGTAAGGGTGATTCAAGCGGAAATAATCACCTCACACATCTGCAACCCGGCTGCCATGACAATATATGCTTTAGGCCCGTGGCTTTGCGTCTTTTACTTTCGTAAAATTTGCCCAATATGATAGATTCTATCACATATTCATAGAGTATGGTCGACAAACGTCCTTTTTGTAACTAAAGGGAAAAATAACTGAAAAATCTAATAATTGTTTAGTTTCCACAAATCTTCCTTTTTCTTTTTTGATGATATTTACTCTACAATCTGAATAGTTATGTAGTGAGCTACCAATTTATTTCTATACACTATTTCAGGTGATTATTGTAGAATGAGAATAAGGGGGGTTTTTAGAATGAACTTGAAAGCAGGGTTGTGGCAACAGCAAACATTAAAATTGACCATGACACAAGAGCTTACACAAGCGATTGCGCTGTTACAATATAATACACAAGAATTGTCTGCCTTTTTGGAAAGTAAGGCGTTAGAGAATCCCCTTATGCAAATTGAAGCGAGTCCTGCACAAGCAGCCGATTCGAGATTTGACCGAATGAAACCATCAAAACAAAAAGTAGATGACAATAAACAGGACTGGATTGAACAAATCGGTTCAAAAAACCATACAACATTACAAGAATACTTACATTCGCAGTTAGCGATCGCAGAATTAAATCATATGGAATATAAACTCATTTCCTATCTCATTGGATGTTTAGATGAAAACGGTTACTTACAGACAGACATACAAACTGTTGCGGAAAAATTCAACGTAAGTGAAGAGGATATGAATGAAGCGTTGATAGAGATTCAAAGTTTAGAACCTGCAGGAGTAGCGGCGAGAGACTTACAGGAGTGTCTATGGTTACAATTAGAGAGACTTCACCCTTATAATGAAATCGCTGAGAAAGTCATTAGTGATTATTTTCTTCTTTTTGCTGATAAGAAATGGAAAGAAATAGCGAAAAACCTGAAAGTAGAACTAAAAGAAATCCAAGAAGTTTTTGATCTTGTGCAAACACTAAATCCAAGACCAGCTGCATCCTTCCAAAATGAGTTAGCACCATATATTACACCAGAAGTCGTTATTCAGTGGGAAGATGGGACTTTTTCTGTAAGTATATATGATGATGTGCTACCAAAGATTCGCTTTAATGAGAGCTATTTTCGTAAGTTTCAAGCAGATGGAGATCAAGAAGTGAATCGTTTTTTGCAAGAGAAAAAAACGGACTTTCATTGGATTGCTAGAAGTATAGAACAAAGAAAAGAAACATTATTAAAAGTAGCATTAAAAATTGTTGAAAAACAGCCTGAATACTTCTGGAAGGGCCCAAATTATTTGCAACCGATGACAATGAAAGAGATAGCCGATGAATTAGAGATACATGAATCAACTGTCAGTCGTGCGGTCCGTGAAAAATATGCGCAAACGCCATTTGGAACGATTGAATTGCGATCCTTTTTTTCTAGTACGATTAAGACGACGTCGTTTGAGAATGCATCATCTGAGCAGGCGAAAAACGCAATAAGTGACATGGTCAAAAGTGAAGATAAGAAAAAACCTCTTTCAGATCAAGTGATAGTCAAGCGATTAGAAGAGGAAAAAGGTATTGTGATATCAAGAAGAACAGTTGCAAAATATCGTGATCAATTAAAAATTCCATCTTCTTCAAAAAGAAAAAGATACGAATAAAAGAGTGGGGTGGATGATTATTGCAGATTGTTAAACTGTATACAAGAAAAAGATGCCCTTTATGTGAGCAAGCTGAGCTTGTCATTGAGATGGTTCAAGAAGAAAGTCTATTTCAATATGAAGCCATTGATATTGAAACAAGTGATGATCTAACAGAACGCTTTGGTTTAATGATTCCAGTTATTGAGGTAGACGGTGAGATCCTTCAATATGGACAAGTAGATTATGTCACTCTTTCTGAGAAGTTAAGTTGGGAAAGTGATAAATGATTGAAAAATAAAAATAACCCTGCTAATATAAAGTTGTAGGGTTATTTTTAAAGATTGATGATTAAATTATTGTAAAAAGGGTATAAGAATAAAGAAGAAAAAAATGAAGTTTTGACTTCATTATATATTTTTATTCTCGTGGGACACAAAATGTCTTGCGTGGACATATAATGTCCATATAAAGGAGTAAAAAATTGAATAAGTGGATGAATGTTACTCAAAAAGTAATTCCAGACTTGATGGAAATAATGAAAAGACGATATGAAATTTTGCAACAAACCTCTTTAATGGAGCCTGTAGGAAGAAGGAGTTTAGCGACAAAAGTAGGGATGACCGAAAGAGTATTACGCGGAGAACTCGATTTTTTAAGAGAACAAGGCTTAATTATTGTAGATGCACAAGGAACGAAACTATCGGAGGCTGGAAAGCATCTCCTTGTAGATCTCCACGAGGTAATTAAAGAATGGTCGGGATTAAATGATAAAGAAATAAACTTGACAAATATGCTTCAAATAGAAAAGGTGCTACTTACTTATGGGGATACTGATAAGGATGAAACAGTAAAGTCAGAGTTAGGAAAAGAAGTAGCCCGCCTTGTTCAGGCGATAGCTAATGGAGGGATGACCATTGCAGTGACGGGTGGATCCACAATTTCAACTGTAGCTGAAGCGCTAAGGAAACAGCAACATATGGTGGATGTCTTATTTGTTCCAGCCCGTGGAGGCGTCGGCACAGATATGAGATTCCAAGCCAATACATTAGCGGCGCGAATGGCAGAAGAATCGGGCGGCACATACCAAACATTGTATGTCCCAGATGTCGTCGGTGAAGAAATGTATCAATCCATCATCAAGGAACCAGAAATAAAGCAAGTGCTGAAAGTGATAAAAAAGGCGAATATCGTTATTCACGGTATTGGCAATGCACTTGAGATGGCAGAAAGACGTGGTACCCATAAGGGAAATATAAAGGAATTAACAGAATCAGGTGCGATTGCTGAAGCATTCGGGTATTACTTTAATGAAGAGGGTAAAGTGGTCCATCGTTTGCAAACAGTAGGACTACAACTAGAAGATTTGCAACATGCAGAATATGTGATTGCCGTTGCAGGTGGATCAACAAAGGCTAAAGCGATTGCTGCCTACATGAAACAAGCACCGAAACAAACAATACTTGTCACAGATGAGATTGTGGCAGAGGAATTACTAAAAACAATTAATTAACGGAGGTTTCATAATATGACAATTAAAGTGGGAATAAACGGATTTGGAAGAATTGGCAGAAACGTATTTCGTGCGAGCTTTGAAAAGGAAAATGTAGAAATCGTTGCGATAAATGACTTAACAGATGCGAATATGCTAGCTCATTTATTAAAATACGACTCCATTCATGGAGCATTTCCGCACGAGGTAAAGGTAGACGGCGATAACTTAATCGTAGGTGGCAAAAAGGTTAAAGTGTTAGCAGAAAGAAATCCAGCTGATATTGGTTGGGGTGATTTAGGTGTTGAGTTAGTTGTTGAATCTACAGGCCGCTTTACAAAACGAGCAGATGCAGCGAAGCACTTAGAAGCAGGTGCGAAGAAAGTGGTTATATCTGCTCCGGCAACCGATGAAGATTTAACGATTGTAATGGGTGTGAATCATGAGTCATATGATCCTGACAACCATCATATCGTATCAAATGCTTCTTGTACGACGAATTGCTTAGCACCGTTGGCGAAAGTTTTACATGATTCATTTACAATTAAACGAGGAATGATGACAACTGTCCACTCCTATACAAATGACCAGCAAATTCTTGATTTGCCTCATAAAGATTATCGTCGAGCAAGAGCAGCTGCAGAAAATATTATTCCAACAACAACTGGAGCAGCAAAAGCCGTTTCTCTTGTTCTACCAGAATTAAAAGGGAAATTAAATGGTGGTGCCATTCGTGTTCCAACACCGAATGTTTCTCTAGTTGATTTAGTTGCCGAGCTTGATAAAGATGTCACAGTCGATGAAGTGAATGAAGCATTGAAATCTGCCGCAAATGGAGAGTTAAAGGATATTCTTAGCTTTAGTGAGGAACCATTAGTTTCAGGTGATTACAATGGAAATCCTGCATCATCAACCGTTGATGGATTATCTACAATGGTTATGGAAGGCAATATGGTCAAAGTCATATCATGGTATGACAATGAAAGTGGTTATTCTCACAGAGTGATTGATTTAATGGAATATATGGCTGAAAAAGGATTATAAATGTAGGTTTGGTAAACATTAAAAATAAAATTTTGCTTACAAACTCACATCTTTATGGATATTAGATGAATGAACGTCTATAATGATAAATGGTGAAGGGAGAAAGGGACCATACCTCTCCCTTTTATTTTGACTTTTTCTATACGTTTTCGCGCTTTTCTTGCGCGAGTAAGAAAGAAAACGGTGATTTTTATACATATAAATGAATGAACATTCGCCTTTCTTGTAGTACAAGCAGCTAACTAGAAAATAGTCTATTATTATGTTTAGGAGGGCCTTTTACTATGAACAAAAAGAGCGTAAAAGATGTAGAACTAAAAGGAAAACGCGTATTTTGTCGTGTAGACTTTAATGTGCCAATGAAAGAGGGACAAATCACGGATGAAACACGTATCCGCGCAGCAATTCCGACAATTAACTATCTAATTGACCAAGGAGCGAAAGTGATTTTAGCTTCTCATTTAGGGCGTCCAAAAGGACAAGTAGTAGAAGAGTTAAGGTTAACTCCTGTTGCAGAAAGATTATCTGCCTTGCTAGGAAAAAATGTTGCCTATGCAGATGAGGCGTACGGAGAAAAAGTAGAACAGGCAGTAGATGGTTTAGAAGAGGGCGATGTTCTATTACTAGAGAATGTTCGCTTTTACCCAGGTGAAGAGAAGAATGATCCTGAACTTGCTAAAGCTTTTGCCCAATTAGCAGATGTTTATGTAAATGATGCTTTTGGTGCAGCACATCGTGCACATGCATCGACAGAAGGAATTGCCCACCATATCCCAGCGGTTTCTGGTTTGCTAATGGAAAAAGAATTAGAAGTGTTAGGCAAGGCATTGTCAAACCCTGACAGACCATTTACAGCTATCATTGGTGGTGCAAAGGTAAAAGATAAAATCGATGTAATTGATAATCTATTAGATAAAGTAGATAATTTAATTATCGGTGGCGGTCTAGCCTTTACGTTTGTAAAAGCACAAGGCCATGATATTGGCAATTCTCTATTAGAAGAAGATAAATTAGAATTAGCGAAAACGTTTATGAAAAAAGCGGAAGAAAAAGGCGTGAAATTTCTAATGCCAATTGATGCTGTCGTTGCCGATCGTTTTGCTGAAGACGCAGATAGTAAAATAGTGGCTATTAACGAGATTCCAGGAGATTGGATGGCATTAGATATTGGTCCTGAAACGGCTAATTTATATAGTGAAGTAATTGCAGATAGTAAGCTAGTCATTTGGAATGGACCGATGGGTGTATTTGAAATGGATCAGTTTGCTGGTGGAACAAAAGCAGTAGCAGAAGCATTAGCGGAAGCAAATGACACATACTCTGTTATCGGTGGTGGTGATTCTGCAGCAGCAGTCGAGAAATTCCATTTTGCTGATCGTATGAGTCATATTTCAACAGGTGGCGGTGCATCATTAGAATTTATGGAAGGAAAAGCCCTTCCAGGTGTTGTCGCTTTAAATGATAAATAAGTAATAAAAAGGAAAGGACGAGATAGTATGCGTAAGCCGATTATTGCAGGTAACTGGAAAATGCATAAAACAATGAATGAGGCGAAGTCCTTTATTGAAGAGATTAATGGTCTTGTTCCAGATGAAATGGATATGGATACAATCGTGTGTGCTCCAGCCCTATTTTTAGAGCGTCTTGTAGATGGTGTGGAAGGTTCACCTGTTGCCATTGGTGCACAAAACATGCATTTTGAAGATAATGGCGCATTTACTGGCGAAATCAGCCCTGTTGCACTTCAAGACTTAGGTGTATCATATGTCATCATTGGTCATTCAGAACGTCGCGAAATGTTCAATGAAACTGATGAGACTGTGAATAAAAAAGCGAAGTCAGCATTTGCACATAACCTCACTCCCATCATTTGCGTAGGTGAAACACTTGAACAAAGAGAAAACAATGAAACAATGAGTTTTGTTGGACATCAAGTTGAAGCAGCGTTGTCGGGATTATCTGATGGGCAATTAAAACAGGCTGTCATCGCTTATGAACCGATATGGGCTATTGGTACAGGAAAGTCATCTTCAGCAGAAGATGCAAACGAAGTATGTGCCCATATTCGTTCTGTCGTTAGTAAACAGTTTTCTGAGGAAATCGCCGAAGCTCTTCGCATTCAATATGGTGGTAGTGTGAAACCGGCAAACATTAAAGAATATATGAGTCAAGCGGATATTGACGGTGCACTTGTCGGTGGCGCAAGTCTTGAGCCCTCTTCCTTCCTGCAATTATTGGAGGCGGGTAAGTATGAGTAAATCACCTGTTGCTTTGATTATTCTTGATGGCTTTGCCCATAGAGAAGAAGTCAAAGGCAATGCTGTTGCTCAAGCGAAAAAACCGAATTTTGATCGGTTATGGAATGAGTATCCACACGCTTATTTAACAGCAAGTGGAGAAGCGGTTGGTTTACCACAAGGACAAATGGGGAACTCCGAAGTCGGTCATATGAATATCGGGGCCGGACGCATTGTTTATCAAAGCTTAACAAGAGTAAATGTGGCTATTCGTGAGGGGCACTTTGAGCAGAATGAAACATTCCTTGCAGCGATTAATCATGCGAAGAAAAACAATACAAGCCTTCATCTGATGGGATTATTGTCAGACGGTGGTGTGCATAGTCACATTAACCACTTGTATGCCCTCCTTCAGCTAGCTAGTGACGAAGGATTAAAAAAGGTCTATGTCCATGGTTTTCTTGATGGCCGCGATGTTGGTCCGCAGACAGCTAGAGGATATATTCAAGCGGCAGAAGCGAAAATGAAAGAAATTGGTGTAGGTGAATTCGCCTCTATTTCAGGTCGTTATTACTCAATGGATCGTGACAATCGTTGGGAACGTGTGGAGAAATCTTATCGTTCGATGGTGTATGGCGAAGGTCCTGCTTATCATAGTGCCCATGAATTAGTCGAAGATAGTTATGCGAACGGTATTTATGACGAATTTGTTATTCCTTCTGTTATTGTGAAGGAAGATGGATCACCTGTTGGAAAAGTTAGTAATAATGATGCTATGATTTTTTACAACTTTAGACCTGACCGCGCGATTCAGATTTCAAATACGTTTACAAACAAAGACTTCCGTTCATTTGATCGTGGTATAGGCCATCCAAAGACTTTATTCTTTGTTTGTTTAACCCATTTTAGTGAAACAGTTGACGGGTATGTTGCATTTAAACCGACAAACCTAGATAATACTCTTGGAGAAGTACTTTCACAAAATCACTTAACGCAACTGAGAATTGCAGAAACAGAGAAGTATCCTCATGTTACATTCTTTATGAGTGGAGGAAGAGAAGCAAAATTTCCTGGTGAAGAACGGATTTTGATTAACTCACCTAAAGTTGCTACTTATGATTTAAAGCCTGAAATGAGCGCCTACGAAGTAACAGATGCTTTGCTTGATGAAATTAGTCAAGATAAGCATGATGCCATTATATTAAATTTTGCTAACCCTGATATGGTGGGGCACTCAGGAATGCTAGAACCAACAATTAAAGCTGTTGAAACGGTTGATGAATGTCTTGGAAAAGTGATTGACGCCATTATTGCTAAAGGTGGAAAAGCGATTATCACCGCTGACCACGGCAATGCGGATGAGGTCATTACTCTTGATGATCATCCAATGACAGCTCATACAACTAATCCAGTACCTGTTATTGTAACGGAAAAAGGTCTAATATTACGTGAAGATGGTATATTAGGAGATTTAGCTCCAACTATACTTGATTTATTAAAAGTGTCTCAACCTGAAGAAATGACTGGTTCTACATTAATTAAATAAGTGCCGGTGTTCACTTTTTTGTGAACATCCGTGCCTTACATATAAATGAAGTTTGACAAGATGACAGCCAATGAAAAAGGAGAGATTATCATGCCATTTATCCAACATGTATATGCTCGTGAAGTATTAGATTCACGTGGAAATCCAACAGTAGAAGTAGAAGTATTAACCGAGTCTGGCTTCTTCGGCCGTGCGATTGTACCATCTGGTGCATCAACTGGTGAATATGAAGCCGTTGAACTTCGCGACGGAGACAAGGATCGTTACTTAGGTAAAGGTGTTCAAAAAGCAGTAGATAATGTGAATAACTTAATTTCTGAAGCAATTATTGGTTTTGACGTAACTGATCAAGTAGGTATTGACCGTACAATGATCGCGCTTGATGGCACAGAAAATAAGGGCAAATTAGGTGCAAACGCAATTCTTGGTGTTTCTATGGCTTGTGCGCATGCAGCAGCAGAGTCTGTTGGTTTACCATTATACCGCTATCTTGGTGGTTTCAATGCGAAACAATTACCAACACCAATGATGAATATCATTAATGGTGGTTCTCATGCGGATAACAATGTTGATTTCCAAGAATTCATGATTATGCCTATTGGCGCTCCTACATTCAAAGAAGCGATCCGTATGGGTGCTGAAGTTTTCCATTCATTGAAAAAAGTTCTTTCATCTAAAAGCTTAAACACGGCAGTAGGTGACGAGGGTGGCTTCGCCCCAAACCTTGGGTCAAACCGTGAAGCGCTAGAAGTCATCATTGAAGCGATTAGCAATGCAGGTTACGAAGCAGGTAAAGATATTTACCTTGCAATGGACGTTGCTTCATCTGAATTCTTTAACAAAGAAACCGGCAAATATGATTTAACTGGAGAAGGTCGTCTTGGATTATCTTCAGAAGAAATGGTTTCTTTCTACGAGGAGCTTGTTTCTGAATTCCCAATCATCTCGATTGAAGATGGATTAGATGAAAACGACTGGGAAGGCCACAAATTATTAACTGAACGCATCGGTGGTAAAGTTCAATTAGTAGGGGACGACCTATTCGTTACAAACACGAAAAAGCTAGCACAAGGAATTGAACAAGGTGTAGGAAACTCAATCCTTATTAAAGTAAACCAAATCGGTACATTAACTGAAACATTTGAAGCGATCGAAATGGCGAAACGTGCTGGTTACACAGCAGTCGTTTCTCACCGTTCTGGCGAATCAGAAGACGCAACAATCGCTGATATCGCTGTAGCTACGAATGCTGGTCAAATCAAAACAGGTTCAATGAGCCGTACAGATCGTATTGCAAAATACAACCAACTACTTCGCATCGAAGACGAGCTTGGTGATTTAGCTGTGTATGACGGATTGAAATCTTTTTATAACTTGAGTAAATAATGTCTTAAAAAAACAAACATCATTTTGTAAATGGTGTTTGTTTTTTTTGGCTATTTTAGGTTTTAAGGGATGCCGATCTCCGTAGTGGAAAATACGCGTAAATACATGGCGAGATAAATAAAGAAATGTCAAAACCAAAAGCCCTGACTCGTTTATCATAGAAACGCGTCAAATTTTTGGATTCACTACGGATTTTGACTCATTAATCAAGGAACCGCGTCAAATTTTTGAATCCACTACGGAATCTGACTCGTTAATCATGGAACTGCGTCAAATTTTTGGATTCACTACGGATTTTGACTCATTAATCAAGGAACCGCGTCAAATTTTCGGAATCACTAAGGATTCTGACTCGTTTATCATGGAATCACGTCAAATTTTCGGATTCACTACGAATGTTGACTCATTTATCAAGGAATGGCGTCAAATTTCTAAAACCACTTCTTTGTATACTACTTTGAAAAGAAAAATCAAAAATACAGAAATATATATAATAGAGTCTTTCCTAAAAAGCGGCTAATCACATCATACAATAATGAGATTACCATTTTTGTTAATAATTTGTAGATGCGCAAATAGGCATGCGGGCATGAACTTGACATTTCATGATAGATTAACTTGTCTGTACATAGTAAATATGCTAAAATTTGAGTATTATTATTGTACGTAAATGGTTGATATGGAGGTGCCCACATGCATACACTTTTAATTACATTGCTAGTCATTGTGTCTATCGGTTTAATTGCCGTTGTTTTACTTCAATCAGGAAAAAGTGCAGGTCTTTCAGGTGCGATTTCTGGTGGAGCGGAGCAACTTTTTGGTAAACAAAAAGCACGCGGCTTAGATTTGATTTTACATCGTTTGACGATTGTTTTAGCTGTTTTATTCTTTATTTTAACAATCGCAGTTTCTTATTTTGCTCTATAAATAGAGACGAACAATGCAATGCCTGGCCTCAACGAAAGGTCGGGTTTTTATTTTGCCTATTACAGGGAAAACTAATCATGTTAAACAAACGTTTGATTGAAAGGAAGTATACATAATGAAAGTAGTTCAACCCAAACCATTCACATTTGGAGACGGTAAACGAGCAGTATTATTATTACATGGGTTTACTGGTAATACAGCAGATGTTCGCATGATGGCAAGATTCCTAGAAGGGAAAGGTTATACTTGTCATGCGCCATTATATAAAGGCCATGGCGTCCCGCCGGAAGAACTTGTCCATACGGGACCAGAAGATTGGTGGCAAGACGTCATGAATGGTTATCAACACCTAAAGGAAATGGGGCATGAAGAAATCGCGATTGCCGGCTTATCTCTTGGTGGGGTATTTTCCTTGAAATTAGGTTACACTGTACCTGTAAAGGGTATTATAACCATGTGTGCACCTATGCATATTAAATCTGAAGAAGTGATGTACGATAATGTCGTTGATTATGCCCGACAATATAAGAAGCTAGAAGGAAAATCACCCGAACAAATCGAAGAAGAAGTAGCTAAGTTTAAAGAAACACCAATGAACACATTAAAGGCATTACAAGCATTAATTGCAGATGTTCGTCATAATGTGGATATGATTTATTCTCCGACTTTTGTTGTGCAATCAAGAGAAGATCATATGATTAATACTGAAAGCGCGAATATTATATACAATGAAGTAGAAAATGATCAAAAACAGATTAAATGGTATGAAGAATCCGGTCATGTCATTACACTTGATAAGGAAAGAGATCAGCTGCATGAAGATGTGTATCAATTCTTAGAGCAGCTTGATTGGCAAGTGTAAGTTGGATCGAAGTTTGAGGAGTGTTGTCAATCGTGGATAACCACAAAAAAGAGCTGGTCGATAAACTATTAAATTATATGAAGGACGAGGCGTACAAGCCTCTAACAGTACAAGAAATGGAGGAGGCCTTTGGGATAGAAGACTCCACCCAATTTAAGGATTTTGTAAAGACTTTAGTCATTATGGAGGAACAAGGCTTAGTTGTGCGTACAAGGAGTAATCGCTATGGATTACCTGAAAAAATGAATCTTGTGCGCGGGAAATTATCTGGTCATGCCAAAGGATTTGCCTTTGTTATTCCAGATGAACCAGGACTCGATGATTTATTTATCCCACCAAATGAAACAAATAATGCCATGCACGGTGATATTGTCTTAGCCCGTGTAGCAGCAGAAAGCGCTGGTCAAAGAAAAGAAGGAACCATCGTCCGCATTTTGGAACGTGGTGTGCAACAAATCGTTGGTACATACACTGAGAGTAAGCATTTTGGCTTTGTTATTCCAGATGATAAAAAGTTTGCCAGTGATATCTTTATCCCAAAAGCTGCTTCTAAAGGGGCAGTAGAAGGACATAAAGTTGTTGTTAAGCTCACAACTTATCCTGAAGGAAGAAAGAGTGCGGAAGGTGAAGTAATGGAAATTCTGGGTCATAAAAACGATCCAGGCGTTGATATTCTTTCCATTATTCATAAACATGGGTTACCGATGGAATTCCCTGATGATGTGTTAAAGCAGGCAGAAGAAACGCCTGATGAGATTGATGAAAAAGAAATTGAAAATCGTCGAGATTTAAGAGGCGAAACGATTGTGACGATTGATGGTGCAGATGCGAAAGATTTAGATGATGCTGTTACTGTGACGCAACTTGATAATGGTCATTATAAATTAGGTGTGCATATTGCTGATGTATCTTATTACGTAACTGAAGGATCACCAATTGATGTAGAAGCAGAGGAACGAGCAACTAGTGTGTACTTAGTCGATCGTGTAATACCTATGATTCCCCATCGCCTATCGAATGGAATTTGTTCTTTAAATCCAAAAGTAGATCGTCTCACACTTTCATGTGAGATGGAAATTACTCCTGATGGTGAAGTGGTCAATCATGAGATTTTCCAAAGCGTCATTAAAACAACCGAAAGAATGACTTATTCGGATGTGAATAAAGTTTTGGAAGATAACGATGAACAATTAATTGAACGCTATGAGCCACTCGTACCAATGTTTAAGCGAATGGAAGAATTAGCTGCGATTCTTCGTAAAAAGCGTATGCATCGTGGCGCCATTGATTTTGACTTTAAAGAAGCGAAAGTGTTAGTGAATGAAGAGGGTGACCCAAAAGATGTCGTCATTCGCGAACGTTCAGTAGCAGAAAGACTCATTGAGGAATTTATGCTAGCAGCGAATGAAACGGTTGCAGAGCATTTTCATTGGATGGAAGTACCGTTTATTTACCGTATTCATGAAGACCCGAAAGAAGATAAGCTCAGAAGATTCTTTGAGTTTATTACAAACTTTGGTTATATTGTGAAAGGAACAGCCAACGCTGTTCATCCGCGTGCATTACAGGATATTATAGAAGAAGTACAGGGGACACCAGAGGAAATGGTGATCTCCACAATGATGCTTCGTTCCATGCAACAAGCGAAGTACGATCCAGAAAGCTTGGGTCACTTCGGACTATCAACAGAGTTTTATACACACTTCACCTCGCCAATTCGTCGATATCCAGATACGATTGTTCACCGTCTCATTCGTACGTATTTGATCGAAGGTAAGATAGACGATCGCACCCAAGAAAAATGGAATGCGATGTTACCTGAAATCGCGGATCATGCTTCTGAAATGGAGCGCAGAGCAGTCGATGCCGAACGTGAAACCGATGAATTGAAAAAAGCAGAATACATGCTTGATAAAATTGGTGAAGAATATGATGGTATGATTAGCTCTGTTACGAATTTTGGGATGTTTGTCGAACTACCAAACACGATAGAAGGTTTAATCCATGTCAGCTATATGACCGATGATTATTATCGCTATGAAGAACGACAAATGGCAATGATCGGCGAACGTACAGGGAATGTATTCCGCATTGGGGATGAAATTACCGTTCGTGTCATTAATGTCAATAAAGATGAACGTGCGATCGACTTTGAGATTGTCGGAATGAAAGGCACGCCTAGAAGAGAACGCCGACAAGAAACAAAAGTGTTTAAAACAGGTAGTTCAGAAAGAAAGCCAAGGAAATCTGCTGCGCCAGAACGAGGTGAAAAATCTGGTAAGCCAGATGGTAAGAAGAAGAAAAAACGCAAATTCTATGAGAATGCACCGAAAGCAAAACGAAAAAAGAAACGTAAATAGTCTAATGGAGGAAGCCTTTTTTGTAAGGCTTTCTTCCTTCTTTCCTTTGTTTTTGCTAAAATAAATAAAACTGCTGTGATTTAAGGGAGATGAGAAAGAGATGCCAAAAGGTGCAGGGAAAACAATCGCCCAAAATAAAAAAGCCTATCATGATTATACTGTCGAAGAAACATATGAAGCGGGTATTGTTTTACAAGGAACTGAGATTAAATCCATTCGTAACGGACGTGTGAACCTAAAAGATGCCTATGCACGAATTGTTAATAATGAATTATTCATAATTGGTATGCATATTAGTCCTTACGAGCAAGGGAATATTCATAACCACGACCCATTAAGAACGAGAAAACTTTTACTACACCGGAAAGAAATTAACAAACTAATAGGTGAGTCAAAAGAAAGCGGCTATGCCCTTGTTCCATTAAAACTATATTTAAAAAATGGCTTCGCAAAGGTTTTAGTTGGATTAGCGAAGGGTAAAAAGAAATATGATAAGCGTGAAGACTTAAAACGAAAAGAAGCGAAACGAGAAGTTGAGCGTGCCTTCCGCGAAAGACAAAAAATGTAATATACCAAAAGCTTACAATTGATATTTCGTTTGTTTGTGCTATAATAGTAATTGTCACTTCAAATAGAAGTGCACAATCTTTGCTCAAAGTTTATCGAGCATTCCGTATGCTGCAACGACTCAGTTGCGCACCTAATACAGTTAGCAGCTTTAAAAAACTGCTACTATCCAATGGGGACGCTACGGATTCGACAGGGATAGTTTGAGCTTAGGTTGCGAGTCGAGGGGATCGTCCTCGTTAAAACGTCAAAGCCTATAACTGGCAAACAACAAAACAACTTCGCTTTAGCTGCCTAATAGGCCTTTAGCGGTTCCTCCCTCCATCGCCCATGTGGTAGGGTAAGGGACTCAAATTTAGTGGGCTACGCCGGATTCCACCGTCTGAGGATGAAGGAAGAGAACAACCAGACTAGCTGCCCGGACGCCCGTCGATAGGCATAAGGAGCAGCGAAACACGAATATATCGACTACACTCGTAGAAGCTTAAGTGCCAATATCTTTGGACGAGGGTTCGACTCCCTCCGTCTCCACCAAATACATATTTGGTGGTTTTTTATTTGGTTAAAACCAATAACATATAAAACCAAGCTATTCACAAAAATTAATAATCCTCGAATAGGTTAACATCAAACGTCTCTTTATTGCCATTCCATTCTATTTCGAATGTATGCATTTTATTTGGCGTAAACATGAATGTCCCATCCTCTCTTTTACTAAGCTGGTTATTATCATCAAGCGTTTCCCCACCGCCGCCGGTGCCAAATAGTGAAGAATGAAAATACCAATGGTCAACTAATACATTTTTGTCATCACCAGTATATTCTATTTTTATCTCATGCCTATAGTTATCCTGATGAATAGATGTATATTTAGAGGTAACAACCCAGTTTTGTCCTTCACCCCTAAAAGAATAAACTTCACTAGCAAATCTATAATTGTTTATATAGTTATAAATCAAAAAAGTAATGACACCTAGCAGAATTAATAAGGCAAATATTTTATAGTATCTTTTTTTCATTAGGGTTTACCCCTCCTTTTTCTCCTACTACACATCATATTATAATTGAAAATTAGGAATATTATGTACATAATAAGCAGGATTTGAGAGGCACTAAGAAGTACAGTATTGTTGTTAAGCAAACATATTAATACTAAAGGTAGTTATATTTCACTTTATGCTCCATGTGGAGGATTATAGTAAGTTAAAAACAAGGCACTGATTAGTATTTATGTTTTTTAAATTACTTGTTATTTTAGGAAATGAAAGAAATATCCCTTAAATATCTACACAGCATCCCTCACTCTGAACTTCACTATCCGCCTTCGTATAAAAAAACTCCCACTCATTCCCATCTGGATCGGTGATCCAAAACTTGTCTTGCAGAGCGTAGCAGCAAGTGGTATCCCGTTCTTCACGTGCGAAGAATCCTTCTTGTTCTAATCGTTGTTTATGGTGATCGATTTCTTCTTGTGTTTCTACTTGGAAACCAAAGTGATTCACTTGATTACCGTTTACTTCGTCTTTAACATTAAGGGTAAAGTTGAGTCCAGGTTGTTCTAGTAAAAACTTACTGTAAGTGGGTTCGACCTTGATTGGAGAAACACCAAATACTTTTGAATAAAAGGCGATAGATGCTTCTAAATTGGTTACGTTAATGCCGATATGCACATATTTCATTTGAAATGCCTCCTTTTAATTGCAACAAGAATTACTTGATTTTCTAAAGATACAACAAAGTTCTTCTGATAAGAGATGGTTAACGGATTGCTCATTTAATTCATAGTAATTCCATTTTCCTTTTGTCTCTTTTGTAATTAAACCAGCATCGAGCAAAATCTTTAAATGATAGGATAATTTCGATTGCGGAAGAGAGAAAATCTCGGATAAATCACAAACGCATGTCTGTCCCCGTTGGCATAGCTCATACATAATTTCTAGTCTCTTTTGGTCGGCTAATGCTTTAAATTGTTTTTCATATTCAATGAATGGTTTCATGGTTTGCACTTCCTATCAAATTTTTTTGGTGTGTTATCAGTATACTTTAACTATAATTGGAAAATCAAGAAATAAATCAAAAAAATTTGATGCGTTTTTTTCTAACAGGGATTGCTTAACTATAGATTTATCTATAAAATAGCATAAGGATATAAGCATTTACTTATACGATGAAGGAGTACCTTAATGAAAAGTACAATTGAGGAAGTTGCGCTTGTGTTAAAGCTGTTAGGCGATAAAACAAGGCTAAAGATGGTGAAGATTCTTGAATCAAGGGAATGCTGTGTTTGTGAGCTTGTTCATTTATTTGATATGAGCCAGCCAGCTATTAGTCAGCATTTACGTAAGTTACGTGATGTTGGTTTGATCTTTGAATCAAGAAGGGGTCAATGGGTTTATTACGGTTTAAATAGACAATATGAGAACTTTCCCTTCGTTTGTACTTTATTAAATCAGCTTCCAAGTCAACAGGGGCTACTTGAAAGTCTTGAAAAACAAGGTTTGCGCGTATTGTGTGATTAAGGAGGAATGGGTATGACAACGTCAGTGGTTTTGGCATCAGTGATTTTTTTAATCACACTTATTTTAGTCATCTGGCAACCTAAAGAGTTGTCTATTGGTTGGTCTGCCTGTGGTGGAGCGATATTGGCTTTACTAGTTGGTGTGGTAGATTTCCAAGATGTTTTGGATGTAACGTCGATTGTATGGAATGCAACGTTAACATTTATCGCTATTATTATTATTTCTTTAATTTTAGATGAGATCGGTTTCTTTGAATGGTCTGCCTTGCATATGGCGAGAGCGGCAAAAGGGCATGGTGTAAAAATGTTTGTCTACGTGATTTTGCTTGGAGCGATTGTATCTGCTCTGTTTGCGAATGATGGGGCTGCCTTGATTTTGACGCCGATTGTTCTTTCGATGGTAAGGAACTTGAATTTTAATGAGAAAATGGTCTTTCCGTTCATTATTGCAAGTGGTTTTATCGCTGATACAGCGTCATTACCCCTTGTGGTTAGTAATCTTGTTAATATTGTATCGGCCGATTTCTTTGGCATCGGATTTGTGGAATTTTTCACTGTCATGATTGTACCGAATTTATTTTCTGTTGCGGCAAGTATTTTGGTTCTCTATTTGTTTTTTAGAAAAAGCATACCCGGTCGTTATGATGGTACACAATTGCGGGAGCCACGTGTAGCGATAAAGGATCCACGATTATTCAAGTACTCATGGTGGATTTTGGCGATATTACTAGTTGGTTATTTTGCAAGTGAGTTTGTTGGTGTGCCTGTATCGATTATTGCTAGTATCATTGCTTTTATTTTTCTTATGATCTCTAGAAGAAGTGATGCAGTTGATGTGAAAACCGTTATGAAGGGGGCTCCGTGGAATATTGTTTTCTTCTCAGTCGGTATGTATGTTGTTGTGTATGGTTTGCGGAATGTTGGGCTAACGAGCTTGTTAACAGATGTTCTTCAATTGACCGTTGATCAAGGATTGTTTGCCGCAACAATGGGCATGGGCTTTATTGCCGCCATTTTGTCTTCGGTCATGAATAACATGCCGACAGTGATGATTGATGCGTTAGCCATTGCAGATACGAATGCAACAGGTATGATGAAAGATGCTTTGATTTATGCCAATGTCATCGGTTCTGACCTTGGTCCAAAAATCACGCCAATTGGTTCACTTGCTACTTTATTATGGTTACATGTGTTATCGCGTAAAGGGGTGAAGATTTCTTGGGGTACCTACTTTAAAACAGGTATCATTCTAACGATTCCCACCTTATTTATCACCTTATTAGGTCTTTATATATGGTTATTAATTATTCATTAAAGGAGTGTTCATATGACGAAAAAAATCATTTATTTTCTTTGCACAGGGAATTCTTGCAGAAGTCAAATGGCTGAAGGTTGGGCAAAGCATTATTTAAACGAAGATTGGCAAGTCTATAGTGCAGGCATTGAAGCACATGGACTCAATCCAAAAGCTGTAGAAGCGATGAAAGAAGCAGGGATAGATATCTCACAGCAAACTTCGGATGTGATAAATACCGACATCTTAAATCAAGCGGATTTGGTTGTCACCTTATGTGGCGATGCTGCTGATAAATGTCCTATAACACCGAAAGAAGTGAAACGAGAACATTGGGGATTTGATGATCCTGCCAAAGCAATTGGCACGGAAGAGGAAAAGTGGCAAACGTTTACTCGTGTAAGAGATGAGATAGGCGAGCGGTTGAAGCGGTTTGCTGATGCTGGTGAAAAGTAGTCATACACCGTCATGGAAGTACCTCCATGGCGGGTATTTTTATTCTGAATAGTTAAAATATATAGTTAATTAAACTTTTGTTATGCTACACTTGTAATAAATAACGACCAACATTGTCTAAGTCACTCAATGAAATAAGGGTAGGAGGGAATAGACGGTTTATGACTAAAAAAGTTGTTCGTAGGAATGGGAAGCGTAATGAAGGCAAAGCTAGACAATTGACAAATGAAATTGATAATTTTTTAATTCTATGTATTTATGAACAGCAAAAAGAAGCAATTGCCAAACAAGAGTCGATTGAAAAAGAGAAGGCACCTATTTATTATATCTCAGGTGTCAAATCTTTTATGATTTGGGAAAAGGCATATCAAGAAAATCCGGCTGTTTTTAATTCGTTAAGACAAATCGCAAGAGATCGCTTTATTCATCAATTGGCAGATCATATCGTGCATTTTCTTATCGAGAAAAACAAAAATTATTCCTCCCTATTTACAATGGTTTTTTTAGATCATCAACTAAGGGGACTTGCCATTTCAGCAATTGAAAATAGGCTAAGGGCGGATACCTTTTTAAATGAGGAAGCTGCTTGGGAAGAGTTTTGTCAGTGGTTTCAGCGGGGAATCGCAGAGTGGGTATTAGATGTAATGGCTGACGAACTTGGGATGGAGCACCTCAGTCAACTAAAGAAAGCTGAATTAAATCAGCTCTTCTATCAATACCTGTCTAATTTTTTGCTGAACAGTAAAGAATTTCTTTCTATGTTCACGATAATCGTAAATGATTATGCTGATAAATGGATCAATCAACTTTTTAAATATAGTAAATGCACTGTACAGGAATTAGAAAAGGCTATCGCTCATGGAGTAGATTGGAGAAATTCATCTCTAGTCCCTTCTCAGAGAGAGAATATTTGTGTAATGAATAATGCCCCTTATCAAGCGGTACGAGAGGCGCTATATCAAGTTTTTCATTGGGATCAAGAGAAAGAAAGGTATTGTAGAAGAATCCAGAAAGGTCATGTGCAAGGCTTATTGATGATTAACGAGATAGTAGAAGATCAAAATGTAGATCGCTTTACGTTAACAGATTTGGATGTTGATGTACTCGATATGTTATGTGCCAACTTTCTTGCTATCGCCAAGCATCATGAAGATGTTATTACGATAGAGGTGGATGAACTGCTTCGGATGAGGGGCTTGTTACCTAAACGCGGTGGAGAAGGGAGACGCGGAGGGTATGAGCGGAGTCAACGTCTAAGAATTATGAAATCGCTTACAATCATAAAAAATCTTTGGATCGATATAGAGACTGTGGTATATCAAAAAGGAAAACCAGTCGAGAAAAGGTTAATGGGTAATGCTTTTGACGTGTATGACCAAAATGAATCACAGCAAGTGTTGAAATATAAAATGGGTCCTATATTTTCCCCATTTCTATATGGATCCGGTAGGCAGGTTATACATCTACCACTTAAAATATTGCAGTATGATCCTTACAGAAGGTCTTGGGAGAAGAGGTTAGGGAGATATATGCATTGGCGTTGGAGAGTCCAGGCAAAGAAGGGCGATTATTTAAAACCACATTATATTTCAACATTACTCGCAGCGATAGGTGAATCATTAAATATAAGATTGCCTTCAAGGACAAGAGAACGATTTGAGAGCGCGCTTGATACGCTACAAGAGGATGGTTTACTCTCTGCATGGTATTACGAAGCATGGGAAGAATCCATTGTGGATAGTAAAGGCTGGGGGAATACTTGGAAGCAAGCAAAGATTATTATTCAGCCACCTGAGGAAGTTGTTGAAAGGTATGCTCAATTGAAGAAAACGACTTTTGAAGTGAAAGTGAAAGACCATCAATCGTTAACAGATCACGTCCTTTTAGGTAAACGTGTAAGAGAAGTAAGAGTGACAAATGGCTTGTCGTTATCACAATTAGCGCAAGAAGTTGAGGTGTCACAAGCTTATATCAGTACGATAGAACGAGGAATTAAAGTCCCATCTAAACGGGTGGAAGGTAAGTTATTACGCTGGATAGAGATAATGGAAAAGAGGCAATGAGCACAAGTTGTGTGATCATTGTCTTTTTTTCGTGGTAATCCCTTGCCATTGTCGAGGTGATCTTGTGTCATAGTCGAGATGATATAGTACGTAAAAAAATAATTGTGAAAGTTTCTGCCTACGGTAAGTAAAGGTTTAGTTGATATTTACTTTTTTTTACTACCTAATAATTAAATGTTTAATGTTTTCTTTACGCCTGATCCATTAGCGTTCATTTTGTAAGCTATCGATAGAAAGAAATTGATTTTTATTTAGTGAGGTGAATGTAATGATAAATGAAAACGTTTCCGCAAAGGATGAGCTACATTCTTTTTTTTATCCGCAATCAGTAGCCGTGTTAGGTGCATCTGAAAACCCGAAGAAGCTTGGCAATATCCAGGTGAAGGCATTATTAGATGGGGGCTTTCAAGGAGATATTTTTCCTATTCATCCTACTTCAAATGCAATTCATGGAGTGAAGTGCTACTCATCCTTACAAGCGGTTTCACATGCAGTTGATTTAGTCATCTTTTGTTTAAGTGCTCACCAGATTCAGCAAGGGCTAGAGCAATGTGTAGAAAAGAAAGTGAAGGCAGCGATTATTTTTGCTTCAGGATTTTCTGAAACTGGAGAGTCGGGAGAAAAACAACAAAAACAAATAGCGGATTATGCAAAAAAGCATGGTCTCCGTTTACTTGGTCCAAATTGTGTCGGCCTTGTTAATACGCTGAATGGTCTGGTCGGTACATTTTCTCCTGCTGTTATGAGCTATCCTCTTAGTGAACAACGCGCAGTTGGGTATGTATCGCAAAGCGGCGCCTTTGGTGTGCTTACGTATATGGCTGCTGCCCAACATGGATTAACGTTCAATTATTTTGTGAGTGTTGGAAATGAAATGGATACCAGTTTTGAAGATGTAGTTGAGTATATGGTTCATGAAAAGCAAACGAAAGTGATCAGCGGTTATTTGGAAGGTGCGAAAAAACCTAAAAAATTAAGGGGATTGGCATACGAGGCGCTTGAAAAAGGGAAACCGATTATCGTTATGAAGGCAGGGCGAGGAACTGCAGGAAAAAGAGCAGCCGCTTCTCATACGGGTTCATTAGCCGGCTCGAACGATATTTATGACGCATTTTTTAAACAAACTGGCATGATTAGAGCCAATGATTATGATGAAATTATTTCATTCTCGAAATTATTCTTATCTGGCAAACTGCCAACAGGGAGAAATACCGTAATTATTACAAGCTCGGGTGGCAGAGGGATTAACGAAGCCGATCGTTGTGAAGCTAATGGCTTGTTGATTCCAAAATTAAATGAGGAAACTCAACGGAAAATCAAACAAGTGATTCCTTCCTTTGCTAGTGCAGCCAACCCAATTGATCTAACTGCAGCGGCTTCTGTATCGGCACCAGAGCTATTTACTGCGCCATTAAAAGCCTTAATGGAGGATCCGGATGTAGACAATATCATTCTTACAGAGTTCCCCTTATTTTGGGATGAAGAGACGAAGGAATTACAAGAATTTGTTGAGATGTGTAAAAACACGAATAAATTTGTGTTTGTAAGTACATTTCCGTTAGAAGGAATGAGTATACCTAAAGGGCAACAATATATGGTCGACCATGGTGTTCCAGTGATACCGGGTAACTTACAAGCGATATCTGCGCTCGCAAAGTTAGTCGAATATAGCGAAAAATATCGTGCGTATCAAAAAGAGAGTGTTCGAGAACGGGCATCTATTCAGAAGAAAGAGAACGTAGCGTATTTACTGCAAGAGAATCAAATTTTAAGCGAATGGGATGCAAGCAAAGTGCTACAGGCTTACGAAATTCCCACTACAAAAAAGAGCTTAGCAACTACCGTGGATGAAGCGGTTCAGCAAGCGAACAGTATTGGTTATCCTGTTGTATTAAAAATTGATTCAAAAGACATTTTGCATAAAACAGAAGCAGGTGGTATACGTCTTTCCTTGCAAAATGCAGAGCAAGTAAAGCAAGCATTCGATGACATTCTTCTGTCCGCTCACAAATATCATCCTGATGCCCACATTAATGGGGTGATGGTGCAGGAAATGGTGGCAAAGGGGACGGAAGTTATCGTTGGTGTGACGAGAGATGCCAGCTTTGGACCGGTGATTATGTTTGGTTTAGGCGGCATTTTTGTTGAAGTGTTCAAAGATATTGCTTTCCGGGTTGCACCGATCACAAGACAAGATGCGCTTGAAATGATAAATGAGATTAAAGGAAAAGCCATTTTCGACGGTGTACGAGGTGAAGAAGCGCTTGATGTAGAGGGCATTGTCGACATCTTACTGCGTGTATCCTCACTTGTACAAGATTATGACATTGAAGAGCTAGATTTAAATCCAATCATTGTGACTGAAAAGTGCGCAAAAGCGGTAGATGCACTAATTGTAACAAGCGCTGCACAAACAGAAAATATGCTCGCTAGGAGGTAGTGGTATCGATGCTCGATCAGACAATTATCGGTAAGACTGGGTCAACGTTCATGTTTGAAGTGGATAAAAGACATGTTAAACAATTTGCTCAAGCTATAGGTGATGACAATCCATTATATACGGAACCAACTTATGCTAATCAGAGTCCCTATAATGGGCTGATTGCGCCACCTACTTTTCCGGTGGTAGCAGGGGTAGAGGGTGAAGGAATAGAGCTAGATTTAGATAAAAAGAGAATGCTTCATGGTGAGCAGTCCTTTATTTATCATCGCCCACTAAAAGTAGGCGAGTCTCTTACTTGCCAAATAAAAGTAGCAGACCTTTATGAAAAAGAAGGAAAAAAAGGAAAGATGCAATTTATTATTCTGGATACCGAAATGAGAGACACAGAGGGGGATTTAGTGGTTACAAGTCGCATGAATATCATCTATACCCAGCCTCCAGTCCAGGCAGTATAACGATACGAGGAGGAATGACAATGCTAAGATTTGCCGATTTGGTAGACGGTCAAGAGTTAAAACCATTAGTGAAGCCTGCGGTATCGAAGGTTCAACTCGTCAAATACGCGGGAGCATCAGGAGATTACAACTTATTGCATACCGACGATGCTTTTGCTAGAAGTATGGGATTACCAGGAGCCATCGCACATGGCATGTTAGTCATGGGATTCTTAGGAGAATATATCCAACAATTAGCTGGTGTGACTGCGAGAGTAGCGAAGTTTAACATGCGTTTTGGAGCGATGACTAAACCGGGGGATGAGATTACTTGCGCAGCTACTGTAAAACGCGTATACGAGGACGAAGGAAAGAAATATGTGGAATTTGAGTTGCAAGCGGCTAAATCAATAAAAGAAATCGTTGGATCAGGTTCTGCATTGTTGGAATTCTTTGAATAAGGAGGAGTTGACGATGGAAAACATTAAAAACAAATATGCAATCGTCGGAGTTGGAGAAAGCGAACGTTCAAAAAAGTCGGGTACAACCCCGTTACATTTGGCGTTAGATGCAGCGCGAGCAGCTATTGCTGATGCTGGACTTGAGACAAAAGAGATTGATGGATTTATGAGTTACAGTGAAAACGATTCATGTACGGCACATCAATTATCTACCTATTTAGGCGTGAGACCGAAATATGTAAAAGATATTATGGGTGGCGGAAGCAGTACAGAAATGTTAATTGCTGACGCGATTGGTCTGATTGAAACAGGTCAAGTAAATACCGTCCTTATTTATCGATCTATGAATGGCAGATCAGGCGTAAGAATGGGCGGTGGTGGCTGGGATGTGAACATGCTGCAAAATGCGATGGATGGCGGTAGCTTTCTCATCCCATATGGAGCAGGTAGTCCTGGGCAATGGTTTGGCTTATTTGCCACACGTCATATGCATGAAACAGGGTTAACGAAGGAGCATCTAGGTCATGTTTGTGTGAGTTTTTATGAGCATGCACAAAGAAATCCGAAAGCCTTCTTTTATGGAAAGCCATTAACAATGAAAGCTTATCATGATACGCCTGATTTAAGCTTCCCATTTAATAAGCATGATTTCTGCTTAGAGTCAGACGAAGCAAATGCAATCATTGTTACATCCGCCAAACGAGCTGAACAATTACCGAAGCAGCCCGCTTATATTATGGGAATCGCCGCTAGACAATGTGTTTCACACGCACATTATTGGAACAATGTAGATGAAGTCGCTTCAGACTATGTTGCTAAGGATGTATACAAGAAGGCAGGGGTTACCGCAAAGGACCTCGATGTCGCATCTATTTATGACTGCTATAGTTGGGTTGTGTTGCGGCAGTTAGAGGCATATGAGATAGCGAAAAGAGGCGAAGTGGGAGACTTTGTTGCCGATGGACATCTCAAGATGGGTGGGAAGCTGCCGAGTAATACAGCTGGTGGCATGCTTTCAGAAGGATACACACATGGAATGAATAATGTGATTGAAATTGTGCGACAGATTCGTCACGACTATGAGGGATCAGACCGACAAGTGAAGGATTGTGAAGTTGGTTTATGTACGGGCTGGGCAGGTCCAGATATTGCTGGTGCGATGATATTAAGGAATTAGGAGGAATACGAATGAGCTATGAGAAACCGATACCGTTAAAAAATGAAGATAATGCCCCCTTTTGGGATGCGGCTGACCGCCATGAACTTTTTTTGCAAAAATGTCATACATGCCAACAGTTCGCCCATCCACCTGGACCGGCATGTGCAAAGTGTAGCAGCAGTGATCTGACATGGGAGAACTTAGGCACAAATATTAAAGGACGTGTGTATTCTTACGTCATTTCCCACCGCCCTTTCTTGCCAGGATTTCACAATGATACGCCACTTGTCATTGCCGTTATTGAATTGGCTGCCTATCCAGAAGTGAAAATGATCGGTAACATTTTGGATCATGCGATAGAAGACATCCATATCGGGATGGAAGTAGAAATGACGTGGCAGAAGATCAATGATGAGCGTGCCCTACCACAATGGGAATAGGATGGGAGGAGAGAAAAGATGGACTTTTCATTTTCAAAAAAAGAAGAAAAGTTTAGACATGAATTACGTACATGGCTCAAGGAAAACTTGCCAGAAGGGTGGTTGCATGGAGACAGAAAATTACCAGAAGATATGAATGAGTATTCTCGCTTCTTAAGAGATTGGCAGCGCAAGCTTTATGAAGGTAGCTGGGGGGCAATTGCTTGGCCAAAAGCGTACGGAGGAAGAGAAGCTAGTTTAATTGAAGAAATCATCTATCAACAAGAAATGGTTCGCGTTAGTGCACCGCCTCTAGTAAATTATGTCGGCATCCATATGGTTGCCCCTTTGCTTATGCAAATGGGAAGTGACGAACAGAAATCAGCTTATATTACTAAAATCATTTCTGGAGAAGAGGTTTGGTGCCAAGGATATTCTGAACCAAATGCGGGCTCAGACTTAACAGCTATTCAGACAACTGCAGTAAAAAAAGGTGATCGTTGGGTGATTAATGGGCAGAAGGTTTGGACGAGTTTTGGTCATTTAGCAGATCGCTGTTTCCTATTAGCGCGTACTTCAAAAGGGGAGAAGAAACATCATGGTATTACCGTTTTCCTTTTGGATATGCATCAAGAAGGTGTAGAGACTAGGCCTATTATCCAGATGGATGGGGAACATGACTTTAATGAAGTCTATTTAAATGATGCGATTGCTTATGATAGTGATATTGTTGGTGAGATCGATTGTGGCTGGCAAGTAATGATTGCTTTACTTATGCATGAACGTACGGGTATTGGTGGTCAAGTATTTACATTAGAGCAGCAATTTCAAGATTTAGTAACGATGGCTAAGGAATGGACGGAGGACGGGCAGCCTGTCATAAAAAAGGAAAGTGTAAGAAATGCATTAGTTGATTTATATGCAAAATCTAGGGGATCTTTGTTGAACTATTATCGTAATTTAACGAAAACATTGAAGAATGGTCAACCGGGCTCTGAGGGCTCTTTAGATAAACTGATAGTAAGTGAGGCGACACAAGAACTCTTTGCCTTATCCGTATCTATTCAAGGTCCACACGGGATTCTTTGGAAGCAGGATGCGGCAATTGGTGATTCGTATTGGCAGAAACAGTATCTTTATTCCTTTGGTATGACAATTGGCGGGGGAACAAGTGAGGTACAAAGAAATACTATTGCAGAAAGAATACTAGGACTACCTAAGGATCTAGGACGTTAACATTGTTGGAGGTGAAAAAGAATGGATTTCGCATTAAATAAAGAACAGGAATTATTCGGTAGTTATGTAAGGAAGTATTTAACTGAGCAAGGTACAACCAATATTGCCCGTGCTTTTATTGATGGTGATGGACAAAGATTTAATCAAGCATTTCAAGGATTAGTTGAATTAGGCTATCCAAGTATCAATGTGTCAGAAGACTATGCGGGAATGGGCTTAGGTTTATTAGACATGGTATTACCACTTGAGGAGATGGGGAGAAGTGTCCTGCCGGGGCTGTTTTTGGAAACGAATAGTTTCTCTGTACCACTTATCGAAAAATATGGTACAGAGAAACAAAAGCAAAAGTATCTACCTGCAATTGCCGATGGTTCCCTGCAGATTTCGGTTGCTTGGATAGAGCCAAAAGGAAGTTACAAGGCGTCGTCGATCCAAGTAAGTGGGGTAGAAAAAGGTGATGATTTTGTTCTTAACGGCGTAAAATCGTTAGTAGTAGATGTCGAACTAGCTGATACTTTTCTCGTTCCGATTCGAACCACTTCATCTAGCCATGAAGAGGGAATTTCACTTTTTCTAGTGGATAAGGCAATGATAAAAAACGTTACACAGCAGCAAAGTATTGATGAAACACGGAAGCTATCGCAAATTCACTTTGAAGATGTAATCGTTAATAAAGAGCAATTACTAGGAGAGCTAAACCAAGGTGATAACATTCTCGAAGAAGGACTGCTATCTTTTAATGCATCAATTTGCGCCATTATGGTGGGTTGTATGGCTGCGATTGTGGATATGGCAGCAGAATACGCAAAGATACGGGAACAATTCGGGCAACCGATTGGCCGTTTCCAAGCCATTAAACATGCGATTGCCAATATGAAAGTGGATTTAGAACTGTCAAGGTCACTATCCTATTATGCCAATTGGGCTTACGATACAGCAGCTGAAGATCGTCAGGAATCCATATTTGCGGCGCGTATTTTTATTCATAACGCCCTGCAAAAAGCAGCAGCAGCCAATGTACAAATACATGGCGGGATTGGATTTACTGAAGAATTAGATTGTCATTTATATGTGAAAAGAGCGCGCTATTATGAACACTATCTAGGTAGTAGAGAGAGCTATTATGAAAAGGCAGCAGCAGCTTTAGGATGGTAAAAGAAAAAAGGGGAGTGATTGTAATGCAGACCATAAATGAAATCGAACATTATTTAAATGTAATCAATGGAAAGCAATTGCCAGCTACTCAAGGAAAACAATTAACAAGTATAAACCCTGCAAATGGCAAGGTATGGGCGACAATCCCCTGTAGTACAGAAGAAGATATTGACTTAGCAATCAAGCATGCCAAACAGGCCGTCCCAGCTTGGTCGCAATTATCAGCAATGGAACGTGCAAAATATTTAAGAGAAATTGCGTTACAGGTTGAAAAGTATGGCGAAGAGTTAGCGATGTTAGAAACGAAGGATAATGGGTGGGTTTATCGGGAAACATTGCACGGTCTCATTCCATCATTAGTGAGTATTTGGTTAGACGCAGCAGGAGCGGCGTCACATGTCAATAAAGGTGAAACGGTCCAACTTGATGAGGAAACAATCGGGTACACGCTTAGGGAACCGTTAGGCATTGTTGTTGGTATTCTTCCATGGAATGCCCCATTATTTACCTTTACGATTAAAGCGGCGTATGCCCTTGCAGCAGGCAATGCCGTGATTATCAAACCTTCCGAGCATGCGAGTGTATCGAGCTTAAAATATACAGAACTGCTTAATCAAATTCTTCCTCCGGGAATATTAAACGTCATCTCAGGAGATGGTTCTACAGGTTCGTACTTGGTCGGTCATAGAGATGTTGATCGGGTGACGTTAACGGGATCAGGTCAAACTGCTCGTGCGATTACAAAGAAGCTGGCACAATCGCCAAAGCCTGTCACTTTTGAACTTGGAGGGAAATCCCCCAATATTGTGTTCGCTGATGCGGATGTAAAGAAAGCGGCAGAAGGCGTCACATTAAATGGTATTTTCACGGGGAATGCTGGACAAATTTGTGTCGGCGGCTCTCGCATTCTTGTACAAAAAGACATCTTACCCGATTTTCTTCCTTTAATGAAAAAGTCCATTGAAGAGTCAATTCATTTTGGTGATCCTATGAATCTAGCGACATCGATGGGACCAATTGCGAACAATGTCCAATATAAAAAGGTTTGCGACTTTATTGAATTAGGAAAGCAGGAGGGGGGAGAAGTCATCTTTGGAGGAAATTACGGTGGGGAGAGCTTCTTTGACGATCAAGCAGATCTTCAAAAAGGATACTGGGTGGAACCAACGCTGCTACTAGTGAAGGATTCTTCTCTACGAATCTGTCAGGAAGAGGTTTTTGGTCCGGTGGCGGTCGTCTTGCCATTCGATAATGAAGAAGATGCCCTGCGTTTTGCCAATGATACAAGCTTTGGCCTCG
This sequence comes from Cytobacillus sp. FSL W7-1323, assembly GCF_038595015.1. Classification (NCBI taxonomy): domain Bacteria; kingdom Bacillati; phylum Bacillota; class Bacilli; order Caryophanales; family Bacillaceae; genus Cytobacillus; species Cytobacillus sp. FSL W7-1323. The sequence goes on along the minus strand of NZ_CP151998.1, from coordinate 3,891,592 downwards.
GAGCGGGCATATGGACAAACAATTTAGGGAGAGCCCATCGTATGATGAAGAAAATTGATAGTGGAAATGTTTGGGTCAACACGTATCGAAGAGTAGGACCAGAATTACCGTTTGGTGGATTTAAGGAGAGTGGATTTGGTAAAGATTCCTTATTAGAGAACACCCGTGAAAAGGCGTGCGTGATCCATATCGGGTAATTAAGGAGGGAATGGAGTGGAGGAAAAGTCTGTTAATCGTTCGTTTCATATTCTTTGCATCGGCATTTTACTTGTCGTGTTTGCAGAGGCAACACACATCCCAGCTTATCCAAAAATGCTCGAACATTTCGATTTAACTGCAGGCTATTCTGTCTATATGCAGCTAGGGTTTGCTTTAGGATTAACAGGCTTTCAACCGATGATGGGCTGGTTGTCTGATTCGTTTGGCCAAAAAATAGTCATATTGATCGGTTCTGGATTACTAACAATCGGTTCGATTATGGTGGCCATTGCTCCATCTTTTTGGTTGTTGGTGTTCGGTTTATTTTTAAAAGGCTTCGCCGGAGCGGCTGTGATTCCTGCCGGCGTGAACTTTGTCGGTACCGTATATACCGATAGTATGCGTGGTAAAATGATGGGTGTGTATGGATTTTATACGGTTGTAGGTGGTCTCATTGGTCCTATATTAAGTGGGGTTCTCGTGGATCGCATCGGTTGGTCGTCTATCTTTTGGCTCTGCTCAGTCTTTGGTATTATTGCTTTCCTGCTGTTTACTTTTGGCGTACCTTCTGTACAAAGAAGCAAGAAGAGCACAATTGATTGGTTAGGCGTAATATTTGTCTTTCTTCTTTTAGCAGGTCTACTTACGATTCCAACATTTATCAATCAGTATGGTGTGACATCATGGATGTGGTCACCAGCATTAGTAGTTGCTGTTGTTTCATTCATCTTTTTAATTATCGTTGAAAAGAGGACTAAGCAACCGTTACTGGATATTGACTATGCAAAGACACGTCATTTTTGGGTTCCATCTATCATTGCTATTATCATGTACATGTCTTTTAGTAGTGTGATGTATTTATTAACGTTCTTCGTGCAAAGTGTTCAAGGCCATTCGTCTACGGTGGTAGGGTTATTGCAATTTCCATTATTCCTAACTATGGCTATATGCAACCTCATTAGTGGGCGTTTAATGAGTAAAACCCAACCAGTGCATTTAATTCTCTGCAGTATTTTCTTGCTGAATGGTGGGGTTAGCATGTTGATTTTTGCTAATGAGGATACCTCTTTTGTCTATTTATTTATTTCTATGAGTCTTATAGGTTCTGCAATTGGGACAGTAGGACCAATCGTAAAAGCACTCGTTGTCTCTCGGGCACCTGTTACAAGGGTTGGCGTGGTCTCCTTTACTTATTTAACGATAGAAAATGTCGCTTCTCGTGTAGGGGCATCGTTTGCTTTAGTTACTTTCGCAATCTTTGCTGCTGGAGGAAATGGCGCGAAAGGATTATCATCAACCGCAGTTTTACTGACAATCTTTACGACTTTGAGTCTTTTTTTCATCTTTCTCATGCCTAAAGGGGAAGAAAAAGAAGCCCCCGCATCTGTTTCTCAAAAACAAACGATAGAAAAATAGATAGATTTAGCATTGTTGCACTTCCTAATGGGAGTGTTTTTTTGTCTAAGATTATGGACGATGTTAAGAAATAGTCATCCTTTAAATAGTAATAAATGAAATTATTAATAAGGTTGGGTTACTACCATGTACAATGCTTAAATTTACTTCTTGTTTATTTTTCTTTTCATGAGGAAAAAAACAACCGGAATACTAAAAGGAATAAGCGAAAGTACCAAAAGTGAGGCAACAAGATGTTGTTCTACAATGGGCATTTGCCCCAATAAGAGCCCTGTTAGTAACCAAAAAAACACCCAGAGGAATCCGCCAAGGGCATTATGTCTAAAGAAAGATCGATAGGAATAATTCATTATTGCACTTGCTAACGGGACAGTTGTACGCATAAGTGGAATAAATCTAGCGGTGATAATAGATATTTTACCGTAACGGGTCATAAATTGCTCAGCCCGTTGGAGTTGTGTTTCTTTTAATAAAATTGGCTTTAATCTTTTACTATTCCAGCCTTTGATTAATCTTCCAATAGAGAAGTTTTGGTTATCTCCACAGATGGTAGCAAGAAAGAAAACAATGGCTAGTGTTTCGATATTCAAGCTACCCACTGCTGCAAGAGCACCACTAGCAAATACAAGTGAGTCCCCTGGAATAAATGTAAGTACCACGAAGGCAGTTTTTAAATAAACAAGCAAAAATAACAGTACATATATATATAATCCATAAGAAGTAAGGAACTCCCCCAGTTGTTTATCAAACGTGCTCATCGTGTAAAAGAATGTTCCCATTATACCCGCCCCTGATAGTAGACTCATTAGAGGCATCATATTCATCCAAGGTGAAGAAAGAAATAAGGAATTCGCCCTTTTTTGTTATATAGAAAAAGAGTCATATGTGTTCCTTAACGGTGACACATAATGACTCTTTCAATTATTCTGCCGTGCTTTCAACAAACTCCTTCTCACGCCATATATATGTTATCCCTAAGCCCAGTAGCATGACTACACCTGCAAATAGGTAAGGATAATGGATATTTACATCGAATAGAATGCCTGCAACTGCTGGTCCGGCAATGTTACCGAGACTTGTGTAAGTTGAGTTCATTCCAGCGACAAAGCCTTGTTCTTTCCCCGCTGATCGGGAAAGGAAAGTGGTAAGTGCCGGACGTAGTAAATCAAATGCTAAGAAGATGAAGGCCGTCACTAATAGTACCATCCAAAATCCAGATATGACTGTTGAGGCAAATGCTAAGACAACACCCATGATTAAACAGGCCTGAATCACTTTTTTCTCTCCGAGTTTCTCGACCATTTTTCCGAATAAGAAAATTTGGACGATGACGCCGAATATCGAGCTGATGGTTATAATAATCGCAATATCTTGCGGTGTAAAGCCAAATTTATGGTCTGAGAATAAGCTAAATACTGTTTCATAGGCAGATAGACCGAACGCTAGGATAAAGACGATGATAAACGCAATAAAGTATAACGGATTGAACGAGCGTTTAAAATCTGCGATAAAACTGCTTTTCGTTGCATTTTCAGAAAGCTCTTTCATCTGCTCTTTTGTTAGTGGTTCTTTTAATATAAAGATAGATAAAATACAGGCAAAGAAGGCAATACCCGCTGCAAAGAAGAAAGGCAGACGAATACCATACTCGGCGATAAAGCCACCGATTCCTGGGCCTATGATGAATCCAGTGCTAATAGCTGCTGACACGTAACCCATTGCCTTTGGTCGCTCTTTTAATGTAGTGATGTCGGCTACATAAGCTGTTACCCCAGGCATAATGAAAGCTGCACTGATTCCGCCTAAAATTCTTGATAGATATAAAGCATAAATATGAGTACCTAATCCAAAAACCAATTCACTGATAGCGAATAGAAATAACCCGATTGTAATGATTCTTTTTCGGCCAAATCGGTCAACGAATCTACCTGCAAATGGGGAAGTAATCAATTGAGCGAAAGCAAAGACAGCGACTAAATAGCCCATTGTACTACCAGATAAATGCATAATATTCATAAATGAAGGCATGACCGGAATAATTAGTCCAATGCCTAAAAAGGCAATGAAAATATTACTTAATAAAATAAGTAAGACAGCTTTTTGTTCTTTTAACGGTTTTTGTTCCATTTGAAACACCTCTTTTTTTCTCAACGTATCGAGATGCCTCTCCAGAATACTTTCCATGAGGCTTCTAGTTTTTCTTGTAATCGTTTTGTATCACTCATATAGACAAGCTCAAGCATGATGCTATCGACAACACCAAAGAATGCGAGTGTAGGTATGCGTGGATGTTCTACATGCAATAGCCCTTCATTTATCCATTGCTGAAATTTTTCCTGTAATAAGGCTTGCGTTTTTTCTTCTATATCAATGACTTCAAGGTCAACCTCTTTTTGTAGATGAGCTGGTGGGAAGAATGACATTCTTAGCCAGAACTTCAATTGCTCATTTTGTTGAAAGAGATCTACAATTAGTTGTAAAAATCCATATAAATCTTTTTCTGGTTGCGAGCTTCGTATGTTGCTAAAATATTGTAATTTGCTTAGTAGTTCAGTTTCTTTGGCATCATGTAACACTTGAAGAAATAAATCATCTTTACCGCGAAAATGCGCATATAATGACTGTTTCTTCATGCCCACTTCTTCTGCTATTTGGGAAAGGGAAGCACCTTCATATCCATGAATCGTAAAATATTTCAAAGCTGCTTCCTTTATATCATCACTTTTCATTTCACTCACCCCTGATTAACGAACGTTCGTAAGTTATCTTATCAGAGGGTTTAAGTAAAAGCAATAAAAATTAGTTGGCAAATTTCAGCAATATCAGTAGCTATAATAAGTGAAATTACATTACTTAGAATCTGTAGATGATGTGATAGAAACCATTAGATATACACGGGGTTTGATATGTTAAAATAAACTCTTAAAGGATGGATAGGTGCGAGGGAGGTGGATAAGCATGTGTGAGTCTCTTCGGGAAGATATAAAAGAAAAGCTAGAAAGTGGTTATTACCACTGTGCGAAGGAGTTCACTTTATCAGTGATAAGTGGCAAGTACAAAGTTGTTATCCTTTGGCATTTAGGTATAGAAGGTCCTTACCGTTTTAATGGCCTACAAAAGCTTTTTGATGGTGTATCGCATAAAACGCTATCTAATCAATTAAAAGAGTTAGTAGAAGATGGGATAATCAGTAGAAAAGTGTATCCAGAGATGCCGCCGAAAGTGGAGTATTCTATGACGGAATTAGGTTATTCGCTATTACCTATTATTGAAATGATGTATGAATGGGGTACGAACCGCATCCAACAGCTACAAGAAGAAGGCATATTAAAAACCAGCTTTGAGGAGAAGTAATCCTAAGCTGGTTTTTAATGTTAGTTATGCTTTGGCCTTATTAGTTATTTAATAATAATCTTAATGCTTCACGATTAAAAGCGGGTAAGTCATCTGGTGTACGACTTGTTACAAGTTGCTGATCAACAACTACTTCTTCATCGACAAATTGAGCCCCAGCATTAATTAAGTCTTTACGTACAGAAATGAAGCTCGTCACCCTTTTTCCTTCTAATAAATCTGTATCAATTAAAAATTGAGGTCCATGGCAAATAGCGAATACCGGTTTGCCTTCTGCGATAAAATGTTTGGCAAAACTGGCGTGGTCAGGATTAATTCTTAATAAATCCGGAGAAAACCCTCCAGGAATAAGCAAAGCGTCAAAGTCTTCTGGACTAACTTCATCAAGCCCTTTATCCACAGTGAAATTTTGACCATTTTTTCCTCTGATTTCTTTTCCTGCTTCAGCATTTACAATGGAAACCGTGTGGCCAGCTTCTCTCATTTTCTCAGCGGGATCAGTGAATTCAATTTCTTCCACCATATCTGTTACAAGTGCGGCAATTTTTTTACCCATTCCATATCACTCCTTCTTTGTCATCTATTCTTATCGTAAATGGTTAAACAACAAATGTGAAGAACGCACTTTCGTTACACATAGTTACATTAAAGTAACTATAAAATATCAGAATATACACTTGATTTGCATATATTAAAATAATGATTGACATAGATTTGACTCATATGATAGATTTATTTTATCACTCTAATATATTAGCATACTAAAGTATTTATTATAAATTGGGGGCTTAATCATGGGAAAAAAATTTACGCTTTTTGTTTTATCACTTTTAGTAGTCGGGTTTTTAGCTGCTTGCGGCTCAACAACATCTAGTGAGGAAAACGGTTCAGAAGAAGGAAAGGAAATCGTTATCGGAATAGATGATAAGTTTGCACCAATGGGGTTCAGAGATGAAAATAATGAGATTGTCGGTTTTGACATTGATTTAGCAAAAGCGGCAGTAGAAAAAATGGGTGCAACCTCTGTCTTTCAACCGATTGATTGGAAAACAAAGGAGTCTGAATTAAGTAGTGGTCGTATCGACCTCATATGGAATGGTTATACGATTACAGATGAAAGAAAAGAGAAGGTCTTATTTACTAAGCCATATTTAAGTAATGCACAAGTGGTTGTGACACAGGCAGATTCTAATATTCAAACGATTAATGATTTAGAAGGAAAAGTAGTAGGTTTACAATCATTATCATCGGCTGCTGATGCCTTAAGTGGAAATGAAATTAGTGAAAAAGTAAAAGAGGTTACAGAGTTCTCTGATAATGTGTTAGCATTAGCGGACTTGAGAAATGGTCGCGTCGAAGCAGTAGTCATTGATGAAATCGTCATTGATTATTATATGACAAAAGAAAATGAAAACTTTAAAGTTCTTGAGGAATCACTGGCGCCAGAAGAGTATGGTATTGGTGTAAAAAAAGGAAACGATGAATTGCTAGCAGATTTACAAACAGCATTAGATGAATTGATTGCTGATGGTACAGCGGCAGATATTTCCGAGAAATGGTTTGGTGAAGATTTATTATTGAAGTAAATGAATAACAGCAGGTTTTCCTAATTGGAGGAAACCCTGTTTTGTTTTTGGAGGATGAACGATGTCACTTGATTATATTATGACGTTACTTAAGCCTATGCTAGAAGGCGCGCAAATTACAGTGTTACTCTTTATCATTGCCATTATTGCCTCAATTCCACTTGGATTTTTATTAACACTAGCAGCTCGTAGTAAGATAAAGCCTTTATCTTGGTTTGCCCATACGTATATTTATGTGATGCGGGGAACACCATTACTACTACAATTATTATTTATTTGTTTCGGGTTACCAATGCTTCCAGTCGTAGGTGAATATTTAGTCCTTGATCGGTTTGTTGCCGCATCTTTAGGGTTCATCTTGAATTATGCTGCTTATTTTGCTGAGATATTTCGCGGGGGCCTAATTTCAGTAGATAAGGGTCAATATGAAGCTGCGCATGTACTAGGGTTAAATCGTTGGCAAACAATGACACGTATCATCATTCCTCAAATGATCCGAGTAGCATTACCAGCGATTGCGAATGAATCAATTACGTTAGTAAAGGATACAGCGTTATTATATGCAGTCGCTGTTCCGGAACTTTTACACTTTGCTCAAACGGCAGTCAATCGTGATTTTACTATCATGCCATTCTTCTTAGCGGGCATCATTTATCTATTGATGACACTTGTACTCTCGTTTATTTTTAAATGGATTGAAAGAAGATTTAGATACGCATAGGAAGGAGCGCTTAGTATGACAGTTATTTCTGTGGTTGATTTAAAAAAGTCATTCGGTAAAACAGAAGTATTAAAAGGAATCAACCTTAATATTAAGAAAAATGAAGTTGTGTCAATTATCGGTCCTTCAGGTTCAGGAAAAAGTACGCTACTTCGCAGTATGATTAAATTAGAAGAAATCAACAGCGGTTCTATCATGATTGATGGGGAGGCATTAGTCGAAGATGGAAAGTATGCTAAACCTCAAAATGTGAAAAATATGATCGCAAAAATGGGTATGGTGTTTCAACACTTTAATTTATTCCCACATTTAACCGTCCGAGAGAACTTAGAAATCGCACCGAAAATGGCTAAAATGGGGACAAAAGCGGAAATCAGACAACGAAGCGAGACTTTATTAGCTAAGGTAGGATTAAGCGAATGGATGGATGCCTTTCCTGGTAATTTATCCGGTGGGCAAAAGCAACGGGTGGCCATTGCAAGAGCTTTAATGATGGAACCAGAAATTCTGTTGTTCGATGAACCAACCTCAGCATTGGACCCTGAGCTAACCGTTGAAGTATTACAAGTAATGAAAGATTTAGCGAAAGAAAAAATGACGATGATCGTCGTTACCCATGAAATGGGCTTCGCCAAAGAAGTCTCAACAAAAACCATATTTATGGATCAAGGTGAAGTCGTTGAAGAAGGTAAGCCAGATCAATTATTTACTTCACCTCAACATGAGAGAACAAAAGCGTTTCTAAAGAGAAATCTGAAATAAAGTGTAACACCCTCTATCTAATAGGTAGAGGGTGTTACTGTGCTGCCTTAAACGATTCAGAAGGGGAGCAAGAATAAAAGAAGTTTCCTTCGAACCAATGTTAAACGAGACAGAATAAGTAAAGAGTTAGCAGGCTGTCCCGATTTGAAACTAATTAGACCAGGTCCACTAAGAAACTAAGGAAATTTCCATTTTTAGGAAACGAATAAAAAAAAGTCAAGTGCTTCGCAAAAAAAGAAACCTGTTTTACCGAAACAAACGGATTATCACCAGCTATAGTCTAAATACAAAAATGAGAACGGAGTGCCATTGTTTGTACACTCTGTTCACATTTTCATTAGGCATCAAAATAGGCTTTTGCCTTCGCAATAAAAGACTCTTCCTCATCAGGTACATCTTCTTCATAGAAGATAGCATCTACTGGACAAACAGCTTCACATGCTCCGCAATCAATACAAATTGAAGGGTCAATCAAATATTGATCTTCCCCTTTTTCAATGCAATCGACTGGGCATGAGTCAAGGCAATCAGCAGCTTGTTCATCAATACAAGGAGATGTAATTACATACGCCATTTTTATCTTCCCTCCCAACGTTTATATCTGAAGTGTTTTCTTCACAAATGTGTGTCTATTGTATAATTAAATATTTTTATCTGTATTCCTCTTTTCTCCAGCATTTAAACCTATTTTTGGTAATTAGTATGGAGTATTAAGGAAGTGCTATTATTTTTCAAATATTCTTCATTTTCCTTTGACAATAACCACTTCCATTACATAGACTGAAGTTATAATCAAATATTCGTTTGAATGAGGTGCTTTTATTTTGGTTTCCAAGATTAAGCTAGATGCTGAGGTTTGTGAAGTTATTTGTAATGATGAAGAGAAGGTTAGTCGAGTCAAACAAGAAATGAGCGATATAACAGGCCTTGAGCTAATCTTTAAAGCTTTATCTGATGCTACACGTATAAAAATTGCTTATGCTCTCACAATAGAAGAAGAACTTTGTGTATGTGATGTTGCAACAATCATTGATTGTTCAATGGCAACAGCCTCCCATCATTTAAGATTATTAAAAAATATTGGGTTAGCGAAATTTCGTAAAGAAGGAAAGCTTGTTTATTATTCTTTAGATGATCACCATGTCAAACAACTAATTCAGATTGCCTATATCCATCATCAAGAAGGGCGGCCAAATCAATGAGTGAAGGTGAAGCTAAACAGAACTATCGGATTGAAGGATTTTCATGCGCTCATTGTGCGGGAAAATTTGAGAAAAACGTACAAAACATACCTGGAGTGAAAGTAGCGCATGTGAATTTTGGTGCTTCTAAACTTTCAATTGTAGGAGATGCCTCTCTTAGCGACATTGAAAAAGCGGGTGCGTTTGAAAAACTTAAAGTCATTCCTGAACAAAAAATAAATGAAAAGACTTATCGTGTACAAGGATTTTCCTGTGCAAATTGTGCTGCTAAGTTTGAAAGAAATGTAAAGAATTTGTCTGGTGTACAAGATGCCCATGTGAATTTTGGTGCAAGTAAACTCTCTGTACAGGGGGAGGTATCGATTGCAGAGTTAGAACAAGCAGGCGCTTTTGAAAATCTAAAGGTAGCCGAAGAGAATGCCTATGTCGGATTAAATGAAAAGGAACCAACCTCTTTTATAAAAAAATACAGTCGTGTGCTTATTGCTAGTTTGTTTGTTCTGTTTGGCTATCTATCTTGGATTGGGTTTGGAGAGAGCCATTATCTTACGGTTTCAATGTTTCTTTTCTCAATAATTATTGGTGGCTTAGATTTATTAAAAATAGGGGTAAAGAATCTAATAAAGCTAGATTTTGATATGAAAACATTAATGACTGTAGCCGTCATTGGCGGGGCAATCATTGGCGAGTGGGGAGAAGTAGCTGTTGTTGTCATTTTGTTTGCTATAAGTGAAGAACTTGAGCGTTATTCGATGGAAAAAGCCAGACAGTCTATTCGCTCGCTCATGAGAATTGCTCCGAAGAAGGCAATAATTAGAAGGAGCGGTATAGAGCAGGTTGTGTCTGTTGAAGAAATTCTAGTTGGCGATATTATGTTAGTAAAACCAGGACAAAAAATTGCCATGGATGGCATGATTGTTAAAGGTATATCATCCATCAATCAGGCATCGATTACTGGTGAGTCCATTCCAGTTGAAAAAGGTATAGATGATGAGGTATTTGCAGGTACATTGAATCAAGACGGTTATTTAGAAGTGAAAATTACGAAATTGGTCGGTGATACGACAATTGCCAAAATCATTCATTTAGTAGAGGAAGCACAGGGTGAAAAAGCACCTGCACAAGCTTTCATCGATCGTTTTGCGAGATACTACACACCAGTTATTATGTTAATAGCTGTCCTCATTGCCATCATCCCGCCATTATTTTTAGATGGGAGCTGGGAATCTTGGGTTTACCAAGCATTAGCTGTTTTGGTTGTTGGTTGTCCTTGTGCCCTTGTCATTTCGACACCAATTGCACTCGTTTCAGCAATCGGTAATGCAGCTAGACACGGCGTTCTCATTAAAGGTGGTATCTATTTAGAAGAGTTGTCGCATATACAAACAGTAGCTTTTGATAAAACAGGGACGTTAACAAAAGGAGAACCGGTTGTTACTGATTTTAATGTGCATGATGATGAGAAAGAAAGTGATGAATGGCTACGAATGATTGCTAGTATTGAAAAACTTTCCCAACATCCATTAGCTTCTGCAGTTATTCATTTAGCAGATGAAAAAGGGCTAAAAGGTAAAGACTTTGAAGTAACAGACTTTGCTTCACTAACAGGTAAAGGGGTCCAGGCAAAGATAAATGGAGAAAAATATTATATTGGAAACCCACAACTTTTTACACAATTACAAGTAATGCCTGAGACTATAGGTGAAATGATTGGAAGACAACAAAGCGAAGGAAAAACAGTCATTGTTTTTGGAACGGAAAAAAAGATACTCGTGACAATGGCCATTGCTGATGAAATCCGTCAAATAAGCAAAGCAGTAGTAGAAAAGCTACACCAATTAGGGATGAAACAAACGGTGATGTTAACAGGAGACCATCATAAGGCAGCCAGTAGAATCGGGGAATTAGCTGGGGTATCGAAAGTGTATGCAGAATTATTACCGGAAGAAAAATTGGCACTGGTAAAAAGACTACAAAAAGAGTCAGGACATGTGGCAATGGTCGGTGATGGCGTAAATGATGCCCCTGCTCTTGCTTCTGCACAAGTGGGAATTGCGATGGGAGGAGCAGGTACAGATGCTGCCTTAGAAACGGCGGATATTGCTCTCATGGGTGACGATTTATCAAAGCTCCCATTTGCGATTAAGTTAAGTAGAAAAACCATGAGAATTATAAAAGGAAACATTACCTTCTCACTTACGATTAAACTCATTGCTCTACTACTTGTTGTCCCAAGTTGGTTAACTTTATGGATTGCAATTGTAGCAGATATTGGTGCTACTTTAATTGTAGCCTTAAATAGTATGCGCTTAATGAAAGTGAAAGAGTAGGGGGAGGCGTAAAGCCTCCTTTTTGCTTGAATAGGAGAATATTATTTCAGTTGCTCTATTGTTTTTCCGAAAAATTCTGCAAACTTCATTAAAGTTTTTTCCTTTGGATTTGCTTGATTCAATTCATACCGTGAAATCGTACGGGCACTAATGCCGATGTGCTCACTTAATTCCTTTTGCGTCATATGCTTCTTTAATCTTTCTACTTTTAAGTTGAATCCTAATTGTTTAGACATAGAGGCTCCTTATGTTTTATGGGTATAATTAACTGGTTATATAGTACCATAAAAAATGGGTTTTTTCAGTATTATTGTGCATTTACACTGTGCTAATAGGAGAAAAGGTGGATAATAGATGGAAATAAGAAATGCGAGTAGAGCGATCATGATAGAAGATGAGCGCTTGTTATTAGTTAAATGTATGGATGAATTAGGCATTTTTTATGTTTTTCCGGGAGGAGGACAAAATCACGGGGAAACCCTTGAAGAAACAGTGAAAAGAGAGTGTTTAGAAGAAACTGGAGCTATTATAAAAGTAGGAAACCTTCGTTATATTCGCGAATATATAGGGGGAAATCATGAATTTTCATCGCAACATAAGAATGTACATCAAGTTGAATTCTTCTTCACCTGTCATCTGGTAGACCAGAATGATGCTATACTGGCAGATGATCACCAAGTGGGGATAGAGTGGATACCAATAAAAAGCCTTGAGACAATTCGGATCTATCCGCAAGAGCTAACAAAATACATACTCGATAATCATTCACCTGTCTATCTTGGGGATGTGAACTAAGATAAAAGAATGTAGTACTTAAATCAATTTGTCTAACTGCCATGCCTATATAGAAAAATGGTCAAAAGTATCCATACTTTTGACCATTACTGCAAGCAAATATTTTACACTTTCTCCATATAGGATCTATTTATAACGTGAAATTATTTATAGATTTTCTTCTTTAATTCTTTATTTCGCTCACTAAACAATTCGTTATGTGAAGAAACCATTCCGAATCCATTGGCTTCTGGATCGATGTATGTCTTCGCATGGTTAACAGCATTGGCAGCGTCTTGGAAGGCGCCGGCAATGAGATGAACTTTACCATCATGCTTCAGAATATCTCCTGCAGCATATAACCCAGGGATAGATGATTCACTTCTGCTACTACCTGCAATATAAAAATCATCAATCATGTCAATTTGCATATCACAATTATTGAGGAGTGCTGAGTCTCTTTCGTATCCATGGTTGATAATTACATCATCTATCGCAAGGGTTGATACCTCACCCGACTCATGATTAGTTAACTCCACATACTCAATACGGTCCTGTCCATCACCAGCAACAAGCTTAGTAATAGAAGAGTGGAAAATGACCTCAGCTGAGCTATTCTTAAGTTGTTCTACTTGTGCCTCATGTCCGCTGAGTTCACCTTTACGGTAAGTCAAATAAACTTTTTTTGCATAAGGAACAAGTTCATTTGCCCAATCGACAGCTGAGTTTCCTCCACCTGATATCACAACCGTTTTATCACGGAAGCTTTGAATGGATTTAACTGTATAGTGAAGATTTGATACTTCATATTTTTCTGCACCTTCGATTTGAAGCTTCTGTGGTTTTAAAATACCCCCACCTACAGCGACAATGACCGTTTTGGAATAATGTATTTGTCCTGATGCGGTATGTAGATGAAAGATACGGTTGTCATCTTGGTCGATTTTTACAATTTTTTCATTTAATACAACAGTGGGATCAAATGTTAAGCCTTGAGTAATGAGTTGTTCGATTAGTTTCTCACCAGGTACAGGAGCTAGGCCACCTACGTCCCAAATCATCTTCTCTGGGTACACATGGATTTTCCCGCCAAGCTGTGGTTGAAATTCAATAATCTTGGTCTTCATGGAACGTAACCCACTATAAAAAGTAGAATACAAGCCTGCTGGACCTCCACCAATAACTGTCACATCAAATAACTCATGCTGTTCCATCTTGATCCCTCCTAAATTCCGCAATTGATTATCATTCTCATTAAAGGATAACGCTTATTTCCCTTTTCTGCAAGAGAAACTTCCTACTTTTTCATTATAAGATAAATAGGCCAATGGATTTAACAAAAAAATCGCAGAGTGTGTGGATATCTCTACGATTTTTTTATTCCTTTACTCTAATTGTTAAAAGGATGATAAATGAAATAATAATCATAGCCCCTACCCATAGCCAAGCCATGGTCATTTGTCCGGAATCGATGGCTAGATAGATAGCAATAGGGATCGTTTGTGTTTCACCAGGAATATTACCTGCAAACATCAATGTTGCGCCAAATTCGCCTAGTGCTCTGGCAAAGCTTAAAATAGCGCCAGAAATGAGCGCCTTAGAAGCTAATGGAACAGATATTAGCCAAAATACTTTCCAATCATTTGCACCATCCACACGTGCTGCATCCTCGATATCACGATCAATACTGAGAAAGCCAGATTTAGCTGATTGATACATTAAAGGGAAAGAGACAACGATGGCGGCAAGGACTGCAGCCCACCAAGTGAAAATAATGGGCCGGTCGAATAGCCAAGTTATGGCTTGACCAGCCCAACTATTTTTACCAAAGATGACAATTAATAAGAAGCCAACGACAGTCGGTGGCAGTACCATTGGCAACATTAAAATCGTTTCGACGACTGCTTTGCCTTTAAAAGACCTCCTTGCGAGATAATAGCCAGCAATTGTTCCAATTATAACGACGATTATTCCAGCGAGAATGGCAATTTTTAATGAAATCCATATGGGACTTAGAAAGGTTGAACTGGTAATATTATTGAGCAGTGAATCCATATTCCTCAAAGACCTTTAATGCTTCATCAGATTGTAAGAAGGTATAGAATTCTTTCGCTGCATCGTAATTTTTCGTGTCTTTTACGATACCAACAGGGTAAATAATTGGTGTATGTGTATCAGCACCTGCTGTATCAATAATTTCAACCTTATCAGAAGCGAGTGCATCTGTTTTATAAACAATGCCTGCATTTACGTTGCCAGTTTCCACATAAGAAAGAACTTGTCTTACATCTTTTGCGTAAACAGTTTTAGCTTCTAGTTCGTTCCATAAGCCCATATTTTCAAGTGATTCGACACCGTAAGCACCAGCAGGAACAGATTCAGGTGTGCCAAGTGAAATTTGTTCAACTTCCTTTTTTGTTAAATCTGTAAAACCTGTTAGATTTTTTTCATCGGCTGGAGTGATTAACACTAAGCTATTCCCTAATAAATCAACACCATCTTCTTTTGCAATATTTCCTTCTTCTACTAAAATATCGAATTTATCTTCTGCAGCTGAGAAGAAGAGGTCAACGGGTGCCCCCTGGGATATTTGCTGTTGGAGAGAACCTGATCCACCGAAATTGAATGTGAGTTTTGTCTCAGGGTGTTGTTCTGCGTACATTTCATCTATTTCTGACATGGCATCTTGCAAACTAGCAGCAGCAGAAATGGTTAATTCTACCGGTTCTTTTTCTTTATTATTCGTTTCTTTTAGGGCAGTTTCTCCTTCATTTGAAGAACACGCTACGGTAAATAAAGTAACTAAGAGCAATAAACAAATCAGCTTTAAATGTTTTAACAAGTTGAATCATCTCCATCTTTCTTCTAATTAATTATATCTTTTTATATCTTATTATAACTAGTTATGAAATAAAATACTTTTTATACTAAAGGATCACTTTTTTTGACTCTTTATCAAATAGGAGGAGATGTTCACCAGTGAGTGATAAAGGTAATGGGTCACCTTTACTGAAGGATAATAATCCAGGTGCTTTTATCGATAAATGAATGCGGTTGTGTTTTGCATAAATAATAGTATCTGCACCAAGAGTTTCTAAGTCTTCAACGGTGGCGGTCAAGAGTGGATTATATTCATCTATGATTAAATGCTCTGGACGAACACCGATTAGTGCCTCATTAGTATTTTTTAAATTTTCACGTGAAAAATGAGTCGGAATTCCGTCAATTGTAATGACATTGGATTCGACTTTTCCTTCTAAAACATTGATAGCTGGTGATCCAATAAAGCTGGCGACAAAGAGATTAGCTGGCGTTTCATAAATTTCATGTGGTGTACCCACTTGTTGAATACTTCCATCTTTTAGTACGATAATACGATCAGCCATTGTCATTGCCTCTGTTTGATCATGTGTGACGTAAATGGTCGTAGTTGCTAGCCTTTTATGCAAAAGTGTAATTTCTCTGCGCATTTGTGTACGCAGCTTGGCATCCAGGTTAGAAAGTGGTTCATCCATTAGAAAAACGGGATTATCGCAAACGATTGCCCTAGCAAGGGCAACCCGCTGCCTTTGTCCGCCCGATAGATCTGTCGGTTTTCTTGTTAATAAACCTGTTAAGCCAGTAATCTCTGCGGCTTTCAACACTTTTTTCTTAATATCAGTTTTCTTTTCTTTCCTCATCTTTAAACCGAAAGCGATATTTTGATATACTGTCATATGAGGATATAATGCATAATTTTGAAAGACCATTGATAGATTACGTTCTCTAGTAGGGACGTTATTCATTTCTTTCCCATCAATTATTAATCTTCCAGAAGTGATGTTTTCTAAGCCGGCTATCATTTTTAGGATCGTTGATTTTCCACAACCAGATGGACCAACAAAGACAATAAACTCTTGTTCTTTTGTTTCAAAGTGGAAATCTTTTATGACCGGTTCACCTGAATGATAAGATTTAGAAATATGTTCAAAGATTAATTGTGTCATTTTGCTCACCTTTTAATTAGTTATAATTAGTTATTGTTAATTATAATAAAAACATAAACAAAAAACGAATCCTTTTTGAAATATCCTGGAGGTGATACTTTTGACGAACGATGCATCTTATACAATAGAAGAAGTTTCACAATTATTAAAGGTTTCAAAGTTAACAGTATATGATCTTATTAAAAAGGATCAACTTCCTGCTTATCGTGTAGGGAGGCAAATGAGAATTGATGCCGTCGACTTGGAGCGTTACAAATCCAAGAGTAAAACAGGTATCACCAAGAATAAAGCTGTGAAAGAAGTAAAAGAGAAAGTTCATTCAGTTGATGATGGTCATGTGATTATAAGTGGACAAGATATTGTTTTAGATATACTAGCTAAACATATAGAAAATGAAAAAGGACAACCACCATTAAGAATGTATAGTGGTAGCTTGAATAGTTTATTTTCGATGTATCGTGGAGAATGTAATGTCGTTAGTTGTCATTTGTTTGATGGTGATACAGGAGAATATAATACGTCTTATGTGAAGAAAATTCTTGTCAGTCAACCGTTTATCCAACTGAATCTTGTTTACCGTACGGCAGGTATCTACGTACAAAAAGGAAACCCTCTGCATATTCAAGGATGGGCAGATCTTGGGCGTGCGGATGTTACCATCATGAATAGGGAAGTTGGCTCTGGCGCAAGAGTGTTATTGGATGAACAACTTAGAGTTCATGGATTCAATGCGAGCAAGCTTAATGGGTATGACCATGTGTTAACAAGCCATTACTCTGTGGCTTCAGCTGTCGCGAGTGGTCAGGCGGATATTGGTATAGGTATTGAAAATGTAACAAAAATGGTCAATGTTGACTTTATTCCATTAATATCTGAGCAGTATGACCTTATCATTCTTAAAGAAAATGAAGAACTTGTACAATTGTTGAAAGAAACGGTTAATTCCCAAAGTTATAAAAAGGAAATCGAACAGCTATACGGCTATGATTTACGTAAGTGTGGGGAAGTTATTTATGAATCATAAGAGAAGGAAAAACCTATTGTCTGAAAAAGACAGTAGGTTTTTTGTTGAGGATAACAAGTCTTGCCATCCATCACTTCTTTCTATGGTAAAATTAGAGTAATAAAATTCTGATTTTTCCATGAATAGGGGATAAATATGATACAAATCATTCAAGCTAATTCAACCCATATTAATGGGATTATTAAGGTGTGTTCAAATGGATATCGGGCGACCTATAAGGATTTATATACGAAGGAATATATTGAGAGCGTGATCAGTGATTTTTACAATGTTGCTAGAGTTTCAGCAGAAGTTGAAACGAGGAATCGCCAATGGGGAGGTTACTTTGTAGCAGTAGATAATGAGCGTGTTATTGGTGCAGGTGGCGGTGGATTGACTGGTGAAGGAATCGGGGAAATATTTGTTTTATACCTTGATCCAGCTAGGAAAAACGAAGGTATCGGCACAAAACTATTACATGCTATTACGAAACAACAAAAAGAAATCTACGGTGTAAAAGAACAATGGGTATCTGTTCAAAAGGGAAATAGAATGGGCATTCCCTTTTATGAGGCAAAAGGTTTCGTTTTGCAACATGAACAGAAAGGTTGGTATAACAAGGGGCAAGATGAATATAAAACTTTGCGATATGCGCGGGATATTTAGTAGGAAAAAGAGTTGGTGAAATTTAGCTCGTTGTATTCACTAAACAAAGTAACTAAGCTACAGGGCACAATTAAATATCGGTGGTGAGAAACGGATGAAACTAGTTTTTTTGCATGGATTAGGCCAGACCAATGATAGTTGGATAAAGGTTAAGAAGTTTATGGGGGACGGATACGATGCTAGGTTCATCTCTATAGATGAATTAGTGAAAACATCTGAATCTATTACTTTCAATCAGTTATCTAAATCTTTAACTAATGTGCTTCATACAATAGATGGTCCGTTTATCATCATTGGACTATCATTAGGAGGATGCTTTGCATTACATCAATCCCTTATCACGAACCCTCATTTAAAAGGGATGGTATTATCGGGAACGCCATACTCATTAGTAAATGGATGGAAGATTAAAAGCATATTTCAGCTGCAAAAATATATATTTAAGCTCATACCAACAAAAGTATGGAGGAAGCAAGGGATAGAAAAGTCAACAATTATTCCCCTTTATCAATCTATGGAAAGTTATGATTTATCTCATTCATTGCATCAAATAAATATTCCGACCTTAGTATTGGTTGGTTCTAAAGACCGTATAAATATGCCTACTGCAAAAGAATTGGCAAATTTGATCCCACATGCGCAATTACAAATCATAAATAATGGTAGCCATGAACTGAATACACAAATGCCGCAACAGTTTGCAGAGGAAGTGGAAACTTTCTTAGTGAATACGAATTTAAAATAAGCGATTTTACTAAGGAGGATAAATGGTGATTCTTTCAATTTTGATGATTGTTTTTATTGCCATTGCCAATATAGCAGGGGCATTTGTAGTTTTTAAAAAAAGAAGTGTATACAAGGGAGCACTCATTATTCTAGCATTTGCCCCTGTATTTGGCGGTATGGGGAGTTTAATAGCTATCTCTATAATCCGCGATCCGTTTACCGTTTTTTATGGTCTGCAAATAGGCTATATGTTGCTTGTTAATAGTGGGATAGTATTATTTATCGCCGTGATAGTAAGTTGCTTACAAAAAGTACTCAAAATGATGTAAATATAATCAAAAGAAGTACTGTTAAGGAACAGCACTTCTTTTAGTTTGATTCTAGTTTTCTCTTTTTGTCACTTATTGCGCCGTATACCCACCATCCATCACAATCGCCTGGCCTGTTACGCCACCAGCTAAATCACTGGCTAGGAACATGGCATAGTCAGCAATTTCTTTTACTTGTAGTAAGCGTTTTTGTGGAACGAGTGGATAGATGACTTCTTCAAGGACATTTTCTAATGGCACATTTCTTGTTGTTGCTAAGTCTTGTAATTGGTTTTGCACAAGTGGTGTGTCAACATAACCAGGGCAAAGGGCATTGACTGTAATGCCATCTGCTGCGGACTCTAGTGCGGCCACTTTTGTTAAGCCGATTACACCATGTTTCGCACTATTGTAGGCTGCTTTGTTGGCAAATCCAATTAATCCGTTAATGGATGCAATATTTAAGATACGACCAAATTGTTGTTCTTTCATAATTGGTAATACGTGTTTGAGTGAAATAAATGGTGCTGTAAGCATGATTTTAATCATCAGCTCAAATTTCTCAGTAGGGAAATCTTCAATGGGTGCCACATGTTGCAAACCGGCATTATTAATAAAGATATCGATTCTTCCATGTGTTTTCTTTGTTTCTTCAATCAAGCTGATAATGTCTTCTTCTTTTGTTACATCAGCTTTCAGGCCAGACACTTCTAGCCCTTTTTCTTGAAGAGATTGCGCAGAATTTTTGACTTCCTCTTCATTAATATCGGAAAGAACGACCTTGGCTCCGTTTTCGGCAAAAATTTTGCCAATCTCATAACCAATGCCTCGTGCTGAACCTGTTATAATTGCCACTTTATTAGATACCATTTTGACATTCCTCCATATCAATCTAGTGGCTTATTCCAGTATGAAGATGTGTAAAGTCAGTAATAGGGAGTTGGGGAGTTAAAACTGGAAAAATCGTAACATAGATTCACGGTTTTCGCAATTATTTTATTTTTGGCACAGTAATTGCATTTTTAATTTTTGAAAAGTTAAAGGAGGTTACAACGATGATAAGAAATATTACTGTGATTGGTTCAGGTGTAATGGGGACAGGTATTGCGATATCGTTTGCAACTAAAGGATACGACGTAATACTGAATGATTTAAATGATGAATTATTACATAAAGCAGAAAAAAGAGTAGCTGCAGATGTAGCATTACTTGTTGAAGAGGAAGTGTTATCAGAAAAGGAAGCGGATACAAGCTTGAATGCTATTAGATATGTTGCTAACTTATCTCAAGCAGTTCAAGAAGCAGATTTAATTATTGAAGCAATACCAGAAGTGATTGAATGGAAGTGGGATTTATATAAACAGTTGGAAGAAATGAAGCAACCAACAGCGATCGTTGCCTCAAATACATCAACTTTTCCTATTTCGAGATTAATGGAGAAGTGCACGTTTGCTGATCAAATGGTGATCATGCATTTCTTTAACCCAGCACATCTAGTTCCCTTAGTAGAAATTATTAAACATGAACAGACTTCGGATGCAATTGTTGAAGAAGTGAGAAACATTATGAAAGAAATCGGCAAAGCACCTGTTATTTTACAAAAAGAAAAGTCTGGCTTTATTGCTAATCGATTACAAACAGCCTTAATGAGAGAAGCTTTTTCATTATTGGCTGAAGGCGTGGCAACAGCTGAAGATATAGATACGGCTATTACCGCAGGGCCAGGTTTCCGCTGGGCATTTACAGGGCCGATTGAGATTGCTGACTTCGGGGGATTAGATACTTGGGAAAGAGTATTTAATAACGTTGCTTCAGAATTAAATGACACAAAGGAAGCGCCAGCCATTATCTCTGACTTAGTAGCCGAGAAGAAGCTTGGTGTAAAGACAGGTGAAGGGATTTTCCAATATGAAGGAGAGATGGTCTCTAATAAACTATTAGAAAGAGACCGTTCCTTTATTCGCTTAGCAAAAATGAAAAAATAATGCGTAGGTGTAGAACGACAAAAAGTTCTACACCTTTTATGTGATTAAAAAATTTCTTTTGCCTGGCTATGATATAATAATGAAAATTATCAGATTGTAAAAAGTAGATTGTAAGGAGAGATCTAAGATGCAAAACAGTCATGCCATCCAGAATGAACAGTTATTTAACAAAATCATAGATGAGCTGCCGTTAGGGGTGATGATACTTAATCATCAAAAGGAGATACTGTTTTGTAATCAAAGATTGTTGTGGATGATGGATGACGATGAAAACGAAATGACTCATCTTCTCCAACAAGACTTCCTTCTCAGTACAATCGTTAAGATGAAAATAAATAAAAAAGAGCTATTAATTAAGGGTGAACGGTTAGAAGGTATAAATGGCGCTGCCTATATGTATCTTTGTGCACTTTCAAATGAAGCTATTGCAGATTTGCTACCTACCGGCCAAGGACAGCAAGAGAATGAGATGCTAATAGAAGACATTCTAGAATATGCTTATGACGGCTTAGTGCTTGTTGATGCAAAAGGCTATGTCGTTCTGTTGACGCAAGCATATGCGGAATTTTTGAAGGTCGATCAGAAAAGCTCAATAGGTAAGCATGTTACAGAAGTGATCGAAAATACGAGAATGCATATCGTTGTAAAAACAGGTAAGCAAGAAGCAGCCTCTTTACAGAAAGTAAATGGTGGCTATATGATTGCTACTCGTTCGCCTATTTTTAAAAATGGAAAAGTAGTAGGTGCGGTTGGAAAGCTCCTATTTAAAAATGTTGGTCAGTTTTCCGCATTATTTAAACGATTGCACTCATTAGAAAAAGAGTTGAAGAAATATAAGGGTGATTTTAGAGAAAGTAATAAAGCATCATACTCTTTTCATCATTTAATTGGTGAATCTCCTGCTTTTAAACAAGTAAAAGCCCAAGCAGTCAAAGTGGCCGAAAATGATTCTAATGTGTTGCTCTTAGGTGAGAGCGGGACAGGCAAGGAATTATTTGCACATGCGATTCATCAGGCAAGCAGTAGGGGAATGGGGCTGTTTGTAAAAGTGAATTGTGCTGCTATCCCAGCTGAATTAATTGAATCCGAACTATTTGGCTATGAAGAGGGAGCGTTTACAGGTGCAAGAAAAGGCGGCAAAGCAGGAAAGTTTGAAACAGCAGATGGAGGCACAATTTTTTTAGATGAAATAGGTGAGCTGCCCATTCATATGCAAGTGAAGTTATTACGCGTGTTACAAGAAAAAGAAGTTGAACGAGTCGGTTCAACTAATAGTAAAGCCATTGATGTTCGTATTATTGCAGCAACTAACCGTAATCTAGAGGATATGGTTGATAAAGGAGAATTCCGATTGGATCTTTACTATCGCTTAAAGGTGATGGAAATAACCATTCCTTCTTTAAAAGATAGAAAAGAAGATGTTTCACGACTGTCTCATTATTTTACAGAAAAATACGCAACAATGATGGCAAAACCAGTCAAGGGGATTGACGAAAAGGCGCTCCATATCTTGAAAAACTACCATTGGCCAGGCAATATTCGAGAACTTGAAAATGTAATCGAGCGCGCGATGAATATGGTTGATCTCAATTGTTTTATTGAACCGAAGCACTTGTCGGCAAATATTAAATTACAAGAAACAGTAATACCTACACGTACATTAGCAGAAGTCATGGAAGAAACAGAAAAACAAACCATTATTCAATGTCTAACAGCAGTTGGTGGCAAGAAAACAGAAGCAGCCAAACGTCTCGGCATTAGCCGTACGACATTGTATGAAAAAATGAACAAATATCATTTGCTAGAAGAGTAAGCAAGGTTTAGAACGGGATTCTACCAAATACTTGTTATAGTGTTTGGTAGGATTTTTTTTGTATGATACCCAAAACGGTACAACTGTAGATGATGATTGTTAATTATCCACACAAAAAGACGGAAAAACTCGAAGGAGTGTAGGCAATTGGAGTTTGCCCACACAAAAGAGTGGAAAATCCAGAAGAAATGCGGGTAATAAATTACGATTTGTCCACACAAAAGAGTAGAAATCCCAAGAGTAGTGTGGATATCAATGTTTATCCACATTATCTGTAACCCCTATTCTCACAAAAGCAAAAAAGATAAATGATTCGATATTCCGTAAATCTGTTAAGTAATCCGTACAAGAACTGAGTGGATATTCTTAGAGTGTGCGTAAATCCATACAGAATAACCGCAGTGTTTTAAAAGTGACAGTTTTTCTGAACGGTTTTTGCGAAAAAAATGTGCATGAATATAAAAAAGAATAAGAATAGAGGGAATTTTTAAGTTGGCACGTTCATTGCATAGTTTTAACAGACGGTTTATTGTCAGTATGACTCCAAAAGAAATTTTTGGGGAGATGTATATGGAAATGAAAACGTTTTCTACAAGTAAAAGTAAGAGGGAGTTACAAAGGGGGAGAAAAGCAACAATCGGACGACTCTGGGGAGAAGTCAGTTTGACTTGTTAGCGAAAATAAAGGGGGATTTCATTGTTTATTGAGATTTTTGCTATTATACTAGCATTAGGACTTTTAATTTTCTTAGCTTATCGTGGTTATCCAGTTATTATTATTGCCCCAATTGTTACGTTATTAGCTGTTGTCATATCTGGAGGGTTATTATTACCAAGCTATACAGAGACGTATATGTCGAATGCAGCTAATTATATCAAATCATTTTTCCCAATCTTCCTACTAGGTGCGATTTTCGGAAAAGTGATGGAAATGACAGGAGCAGCAGCAGCCATTGCAAGGACAATTGTATCCTCGCTAGGATCAAAACATGCTATTTTAGCTGTTGTACTTGCATGTTCTGCGTTAACATATGGAGGCGTTTCCCTGTTTGTCGTCGCATTTGCTGTTTATCCGTTTGCTGCAGCTATCTTCAAAGAAGCTGATATTCCTAAACGTTTAATTCCAGGCGCTATTGCATTAGGAGCATTCACGTATACAATGGACGCACTACCTGGTACGCCACAAATTCAAAATATTATACCAACGAATTATTTTGGAACAGATGCTTATGCTGCCCCTCTTGTAGGTATCATTGGAGCAATTATTATCTTCACTGGCGGGATGATTTGGTTAGAACGTCGTAGAAGGAAAGCGCTTGCGAATGGCGAAGGTTATGGTACAGGGCATAAAAACGAGCCTGAAAAAGTCGACCCGAATACGTTACCAAGTTTTTGGTTAGCAATCTTACCACTTGTTGTCGTGATTGCATTAAACTTTATTTTTAGCCGCACAAGTTGGTCTGCGAAATTCTGGTATGATGCATCGCAGCTTTCTGAACAATACAATATTGCTGATCCAAGCACAGTCACTTCAACATGGGCACTCGTTGCAGCATTAACCATCGGAATAATTGTCGCAATGCTCACGAATGTGAGAAAAATAAAAACAGGTTTGGCAGCAGGGTTAACGACAGCTGCTATGGGTTCATTACTAGCAATCTTTAATACTGCTTCTGAAGTTGGCTTCGGTAATGTTGTGAAAACGCTACCGGGTTTTACAGCGATTCAAGACTGGGTATTTAATGCAAGCAATAATCCGTTAGTCTCTGAAGCAATTGCTGTAAACGTACTCTCAGGGGTAACTGGGTCTGCCTCAGGTGGGTTATCAATCGCATTAGAGGTAATGGGTGCACAATATTTACAGATGGCACAAACATTAGGTATTTCGCCAGAGTTACTTCATCGTATTGCTTCTATGGCTTCAGGTGGAATGGATACCCTTCCTCATAACGGTGCTGTTATTACATTATTAGCGATTACTGGCTTAACACATAGACAATCATATGGAGATATCTTTGTGTTGACAATATTAAAAACGATTACTGTATTTGCATTAGCTTTTGCTATTTCACTATTTATTTAATTTAATAGTTTATAAGGAAGATGGAAGGAGAGTCATACCATGAGTAAAATAATTACATCTTTAGATGAAGTGTTAGAACAAGTTCAGGACGGTGCTTCTATAGCAGTAGGTGGTTTTGGTTTATGCGGTATTCCAGAGAAACTAATTATAGCCCTGCAAGAAAAAGGAACGAAGGAACTAACGGTATACAGTAATAACTGTGGTGTGGATGACTGGGGATTAGGCTTACTTCTACAAAATAAACAAATCAAAAAAATGGTCGCCTCTTATGTAGGAGAAAATAAAACATTTGAAAAACAATTTTTAAGCGGTGAGCTTGAAGTTGAACTCGTTCCTCAAGGTACATTAGCTGAAAGGTTAAGAGCTGGTGGCGCTGGAATTCCAGGATTTTATACTGCAACTGGTGTAGGCACAGAGGTCGCTAAAGATAAAGAACATAAAGAATTTGATGGAAAAACATATATTTTAGAAAGAGGCATTGTAGCGGATTTCGCTTTTGTAAAAGCATGGAAAGCAGATCCATTTGGCAACTTAGTCTTTAGAAAAACAGCTCGTAATTTTAATCCAACTGTGGCGACAGCAGGAAAAATAACGATTGTTGAAGTAGAAGAGTTAGTTGGTGCGGGAGAATTAGATGCAGATGAGATTCATACACCGGGCGTATATGTTCAACATGTATATGAAGGAAAAGCTTATGAGAAAAGAATAGAGAGACTAACAACGAGAAAAGAAGCTTAAAAGGAGGACATAATCATGAGTGGAAGAGAAAAAATACTCAATAGAGCAGTAAAAGAAATTAAAGATGGTATGTGTGTAAACCTTGGTATTGGCATGCCTACTTTAATTGCAGATCGCATCCCTGAAGAATTTGATGTGATGCTTCAATCCGAAAATGGTTTATTGGGCATTGGTAGCTACCCGAAAGAGTCTGAAGTAGACGCTGATCTTATCAATGCTGGAAAAGAAACAGTGACAGCTAAACGTAATGCTTCGTATTTTGATAGCGCAGAATCCTTCTCTATGATTCGTGGCGGTCATATCGATCTTGCTATCCTTGGTGGTATGGAAGTATCTGAAACAGGTGATTTAGCCAATTGGATGATACCAGGAAAAATGGTTAAAGGTATGGGTGGCGCCATGGACCTTGTTCAAGGAGCAAAAAGAATCGTTGTCATCATGGACCATCGTAATAAATATGGTGAATCTAAAGTGAAAAAGAGTTGTGAATTGCCACTAACTGGTGAAGGAGTTGTTCATGTACTTATTACGGACATGGCAGTCTTCGAATTCACTGAAAAGGGCATGGAACTTGTAGAATTACAAGAGGGCGTGACTTTAGAAGAATTAAAAGAGGCAACTGCCGCTTCTTTTATTGTACGTGAATCGGTGAAATAAATTTGTAGCAAAAAGACTGACTTTATTCTTGAGTCAGTCTTTTTGCTATATGTAAGAGGGGTTAGGAAGATAAGTAAAATAAAGTGGGAGTTTGTGAACAAGTCAGGCATCGTTAGGTGAGTTGTTCTTTAAGTAATGAATACACACAAAAGTGGGAAGGAAAAGGCAGGGAAATGCGTGTAGTTCAAGTATACGCGCAAAGGTGGTAGGGAGAAGCCAAAGAACTGCACGCAAATGATGAATACGCGCAAAAGCGAGGAGTAGCAAACAAAGAACTGCGCGCAAATGATGAATACGCGCAAAAGCGAGAAGTGGCAAACAAAGAATTGCGCGCAAATGATGAATACGCGCAAAAGCGAGGAGTAGCCAACAAAGAACTGCGCGCAAAACATAAATACGCGCAAAAGCGAGGAGTAGCCAACAAAGAACTGCGCGCAACCCATGAATACGCGCAAAAGTGAGAAGTGGCAAACAAAGAACTGCGCGCAAAACATAAATACGCGCAAAAGTGAGAAGTGGCAAACAAAGAACTGCACGCAAAACATAAATATGCGCAAAAGCGAGAAGTGGCAAACAAAGAATTGCGCGCAAATGATGAATACGCGCAAAAGCGAGGAGTAACAAACAAAGAACTGCGCGCAAATGATGAATACGCGCAAAAGCGAGGAGTGGCAAACAAAGAATTGCGCGCAACCCATGAATACGCGCAAAAGCGAGGAGTAACAAACAAAGAACTGCGCGCAAATCATAAATACGCGCAAAAGCGAGGAGTAGCCAACAAAGAACTGCGCGCAACCCATATATAAACCCAAACTCACAAAAACGCAGATGGTGTGTTAAATAGTTGTTTGTGTACATCTTCCTATAGTCAATGGCAAGTCTGCCATTTTTGCTTAAAGTCCAAATACCTCTCTCTTTTCCCTTGTAAAATATAAAAAAATATATTATTCTATTCCCAAAAGGAATGAATGTTCATTCCGAATCATATATTGACTAAAGTGAGGAGCGAGTATATGACGGACGCAAAAAAGTCGAAGCGGCAAGATATATTGGATGCCGCGATTGTTTTGTTTGCAGAAAGGGGGTATAACGGGACGACGGTACCAATGATTGCTGATGCTGCAAAGGTTGGGGCAGGAACGATTTATCGTTATTTTGATCATAAAGAGAACTTAGTTAATGTGCTCTTCCAGGAAAAACTAAATGCGTTATTTGAACAATTATTAAAGGATTATCCGACTGATGCAAGTATCCGTGAACAATTTCATCATATCTTTGAGAGTATTCACCACTTTGCGATGGGAGATACACATGCGCTACATTTCATTGATTCTCATTGTAATGAAATGTTTTTAACAGAAGAGAGTCAGGAACTTTTTGATTCGTTTATAGAGTATATCTCCAATGTTGTTAGGGTTGGTCAAGAAAGAGGAGAAATTATTGTTCTACAAACAGAGGCTTTGATAGGTGTTGTTTATGGTGCCATTGTACAAATTTTAAAAATGGTGCGGGCAGGAACGATTGATGGTAGTTCTCCTTTAATGGATAACTTAGAGGAATGTTGTTGGAATGCGATTAAAGCCAACTAGTTAAGCTAGCTTGAAAGTTGATTTCAAGCTGAACATAAATAGGAATGAATATTCATTCCGTGATTTAAAAAAGAGAAAGGAGCCAGAACGTGTCAAAGTTTAAAAATGTAAGAACCCTATTATTTTTCGGGTGGGTTGTCATCTCAATATTAAGTTTCCTTTGGATGCCGAATATGGATGACCTTGTTAGAGAAAAGGGGCAAATAACCATACCAGATAATGCCTTAAGTAGAGAAGCGTCACACATGTTAGAGGAAATGAATGAGAATGCAAATACGTATGATTTTATAGCAGTAATAGGATCAAAAGATGGCAAGAAAATGTCTAATCAGGAGAAAGAGGAATTAGATAAACTTCTTGCAGAATTAAAAGCCAGACAATCAACACTTGGTATCGAAGAGATGACAACGCATTTAGATGGTGAAGAAGCAGCTTCGGTTCTAACAGCTGAAGATGGTTCGACCATACTAGCGCAGATTTCTATTGACCGAGAGCAAGGAGAATTACAGGAAGTCGCTAATTCTCTTAGAAGTGAGCTCATAACAGAAACACTCCAGGTTTCTATTACTGGCAACGAACTTGTCATGGAAGACTTTGTTCAGGCGACGCAGGATGGGATTAAGAAAACCGAGGCAATTGCCGTCGTATTCATCCTACTCGTATTAATTCTTGTTTTCCGTTCACCGATTATACCGTTTATCTCATTATTATCTGTGGGTGTATCCTATATCGTCTCTATGTCTATTATTGCCAACTTAGTAGAATCATTTAATTACCCATTTTCAAATTTTACGCAAGTATTCTTAGTAGTGATTTTATTTGGAATAGGTACGGACTATAATATTTTACTTTTTACGAGGTTTAAAGAAGAGCTGAGTAAGCAGGAATCCATTTTAGAGGCACTTAAAGTTACCTATCGTACGGCAGGAATTACTGTTTTATATAGTGGTTTAGCGGTGTTTATTGGTTTTATTGTATTAATGTTTGCTCAATTTAGCTTGTATCAAGCTAGTTCGGCAGTAGCTATTGGTGTAGCAGTCCTTGTCGGAGTGTTGTATACATTTAATCCATTTTTCATGTACGTATTAGGGAAGAAAATGTTTTGGCCATCTAAGAAATTTGATGGTCATGCAGACAGTAAATTTTGGGGATTTCTATCAGGACATTCAATAATGCGTCCTTTTCTCTCATTATTTATTGTCCTCCTTATCTCTTTACCATTTGTATTCAAATACTCGGGAGAATTAAGCTATAACGACCTTCTTGAAGTAGATGATTCTTTTGAATCAAAACAGGGGATCAATCGGATAGAAGACCATTTTCCTTCTGGGTTCTCAGCACCGGCAACATTAGTTATAAAAAATGAGCAATCACTCAATCAACAAGAGTCATTGCAAGCGATAGATGAATTGACAGAGAAAATATTAGCTGTCGATGGCGTATCCAAGGTACAATCTGTAACAAGACCAGCTGGAGAAAAAATACCAGAACTCTATTTAAATGATCAAACAGATCAATTAAACCAAGGGATTGGGGATGCTAACAAAGGGGTAGGATCGATACATGATGGTTTATCTTCTGCTGAAGGAGAATTATCAGCCAATCAAAATAGTAATCAATTAGAAGATGTGCAAACACTCATTGATGGAACAACAAATGCTAAAAACGGAGCGTCGACCTTAGTTGAGGCACTGAATGAATTAACATCTGGAATTCAATCAGGTAGTAGTGGGGCAAGTGAGTTAAATCAAGGGATTGCAGATGTGAAGGCAAGTGTGGAACAGCTTTCTGGTGCAACTGGCACATTATTGAATGGCTATACAGATCTGCAAACAGGTCTTTCGAATACAGGCAATGTATTTATACAGATGAATACTGCAGTAACAAGCATGACTTTAGCATTTACGCAAATTGAGCAATCTTTAACAAACTATATTGAAGAAAATCCCGAAGTTGCTTCAGATGAACATATGCAATTCGCATTAGGAACAGCAGGGGAGGCGAAGCAACAAGTTGAGGGGTTAAATACGCAATTAGAAGCTGTCCATCCGCAATATGAAAGAGCGATGACGCAGTTTGAAGAAGCGAATGCAGGACTAGAGCAAGTGGATGCTGGTTTAGAAAAACTGCATAACGGTTTAGTTGCATTAGAGTCAGGCGCAAATGAATTGCAAGCAGGGCTAGCAAATGGTGCAAATGCATCAGACGAAATGGCAACAAAATCGGGTGAATTAGCGTCTGGTTTAGCCCAGATTAATGAGGGACAAACCATGCTCCAAACGGGTTTAAATGATTTAAGTGAGAAAATGGTGGAGTTACAAAAGGGATTAGTAGAAAGTACAGATGGATTAAATCAAGTAGGAGAAGGTTTACAGGATGCAAATAAGTATCTTAGCGGGTTAAGTGACTCGAAAGCTTCAGAGAAATTCTTTATTCCAGAGGAAGTGTTAAATGGAGAGGAATTCCAGCAAGCACTTGATATGTATGTATCAGATAATCAAAAAATGACGACGTTGACGATTGTGTTAGAAGAAAATCCTTATACAAATGAAGCGATGAAGGTAATGGAGGAAGTCAATCGTCAAGTGCCGGCAAGCTTGAAGGCAACCATTTTACAAGATGCTGAATATGCAATCGGTGGGCAAACACAGCAAAATCTAGATTTACAAAATATTGCTACAGAAGATTTCGCTCGAACGGCAACAATAATGTTAATTGGCATTGGCGTCGTTCTAATGGTCATTACCCGTTCTGTTATGCAGCCATTATATATTATTGCTGCACTTCTATTAGCCTACTATACTTCATTAGGTATTAGTGAATGGATGAGTCAATCTATTCTTGGCGTGGGTGAACTCGCTT
This sequence comes from Cytobacillus sp. FSL W7-1323, assembly GCF_038595015.1. Lineage (NCBI taxonomy): Bacteria > Bacillati > Bacillota > Bacilli > Caryophanales > Bacillaceae > Cytobacillus > Cytobacillus sp. FSL W7-1323. The sequence continues at coordinate 3,860,834 of NZ_CP151998.1, read as the reverse complement.
GGAATGTGCCGTTTTTTGGCTTTATTATGATTATCGCTCTTGGGGTCGATTATAGTATCTTTCTTATGATGCGTTTTAATGAAGTGGATGGTAATCCAGTAAATGCGATCTTAACGGCAGCGAAAAATATAGGTGGAGTAGTGATATCGGCTGCTATTATTTTAGGAGGGACCTTTGCTGCATTAATCCCTTCAGGTGTTATTACACTGATTGAAGTGGCGCTAGTTGTGATAATTGGGCTAATCATGCTGAGCTTACTTATGCTACCAATCTTAGTCCCATCATTTTTAGCCATTGGGGAGAAATTAAAGAGAAGAAGAGAAGAGGCCTAAAGTTAAGAAGAACAATCTCTTCCCCGGTTTTCTTAAGACCCTTCTATCAGAAATAAGAAAAGAGCCGAACATTCGCTTCGGCTCTTTTGCTTTAATCCTTCTTTAACTTCGCAGCCCAGAAATTCCCTAATGACTGTAATCCTTGTACTAAAATAATCAGTAAAATGACTGTGACATACATCACATCAACTTCATATCTTAAATGTCCATAACGGTAGGCTAAGTCACCAAGTCCTCCGCCGCCAACGAGTCCCGCCATTGCTGTAGCACCAATTAATCCAATTGTTGCAATCGTGAGTCCAAGAACGATTGAAGAGCGAGATTCTCTAACAAGTACATTCCATATAATATGTCTTGTTTTAATTCCCATTGCTTCATAGGCTTCGACTACGCCACGGTCAACCTCAAGTAATGCTGATTCAATTAAGCGCGCAATATATGGAGCAGTATAAATAACAAGTGGGACAATTACGCCTTTTACACCAATCGATGTACCGACAATAAATTTGGTAAACGGTAGAATGAAAAATAATAAGATGATAAAAGGTACGGAACGAATGACGTTAATCACTACGTTGAGCACATTATATACAAATTTATTATCTAGGGCTTTACCTGGTCTAGTCAAAACAAGGAGAATCCCTAATGGTAGCCCGATCAGAATGGAAATAGCGAGAGAGATACCAACCATTTGGAAGGTTTGTATCGTTGATTCCCATAAATCAGCACCCCATGCATCAAGAAATTCGTTGATGGCGTTCATTGAGTGTCACTCCTTCCACATGGACTTGTTTCTCTTGTAAAAATTGTATGGCTTTGTTAATTTCTGCTGTATCGCCTTTAAAATGGACAAGCAACTGTCCGAATGCTTCATCTTTTAATCTTGTAATATTACCAGATAAGATATTAGGGAAAATATCATATTTTTTCGTTACTAATGCAAGTGCAGGATCACCTGATGATTCACCAAAGAAAGATAATGTTGCCACTTGGCCACTTTCACTTAATTCCTCTAATAGATCATCGGGGATATCATGTGAAAATAAGCTATTAACGAATCTTTTTGTTGTACTGTGTTGAGGAGAGGTAAAGATATCCTTCGTTCGTCCCTCTTCAATAATTTCCCCATTTTCCATAACGGCCACACAATCGCAAATCCTTTGGATAACATTCATCTCATGTGTAATAAGGAGAATCGTAATCCCTAATTCTTTATTGATTTTTAATAGCAAATCAAGAATTGCCTCTGTTGTATTTGGATCTAAGGCGCTTGTTGCTTCATCGCTGAGTAATACTTCTGGTTCATGCGATAATGCACGTGCAATAGCAACCCTTTGCTTTTGGCCACCAGATAACTCAGCTGGATAAGCATTTTGTTTTTCACTTAAACCGACAATCTCTAAATATTTATTAACGCGGCTCTTTACTTCTTTCTTATCTAATCCTGTTAGTTTAAGAGGGATAGCAATATTATCATAAACTGTTGCTGTTTTTAATAAGTTAAACCCTTGAAAAATCATGCCGATATGACTTCTTGCTTCACGGAGTTTTCCTGGTGTCAGCGTGGTTAAATCCACCCCATTGACTTTTACAGAACCACTATCAGGTTTTTCAAGTAAGTTCACACAGCGAATTAATGTACTTTTACCAGCGCCGCTGTATCCGATAACCCCGTAGATTTCTCCTTGATTCACTGATAGTGAGACATCCTTTAATGCATGGATGCTTCCTTGTTTTCCTGTAAAGGTTTTGGTTATATTCTTAAGCTCTATCATGATTTGATGCTCCCTCCGTAACGCTCATTTTTAATCATTTTACCAAGAGACGATAACTGATCCGTCAAATTCCTCTTCAACAAACTTTTCAATTTCTTCACTGCGGTAGATATCAGCTAATTTTTCAAGAATTTCATCATCTTTATTCTCCGTACGGACAGCAGCGTGGTTTACGTAAGGTGAATCCTTAGGCTCGATAAAGATAGCGTCTTTAGAAGGGACAAAACCAGCTTCAATTGCAAAGTTCGTGTTAATAGCTGCAGCGTCAAGCTCTTCTAGCTGACGAGCGATTTGAGCAGAGTCAAGTTCAATAAATTCATAGTTACCATTGTTTTTTTCAATATCACGAACTGTTGAATTAATACCTGTTTCAGGATCTAATTCGATTAATCCCGCTTTTTCAAATAGTAATAGAGCTCGGCCACTATTTGTTGGGTCACTCGGAAGACCGATTTTTGCGCCATCTTTTAATTCAGCTACATCTTTTACATTGAGTGCATAGATGCCCATCGGGAATGAAACGGTATCAAAAGATTTAACTAAATCTAAATTTCTATCTTCTTTAAATGCATTAAAATAAGGCTCTGTTTGAAAAATGTTTAAGTCAATCTCTTTTTCAGCTAATGCGACATTTGGCATCACATAATCAGTAAATACTTGTGATTTAATGTTGATATCTTCTTCTTTAGCTAATTCAATTACTTTTTCTAAGATTTGCTCATGTGGACCTGCAGTGACACCAATGACTAATTCTTCATCGTCATATAATCCTTCTGTAGAGTTGCTGGCTTCATCACTACCACATGCAGCTAAGCCTGTTAAAGATAATAAGAATGTTCCAGTTAGTAACCATTTTTTCATGATGTTTGAACTCCTTTTTGTTCATTTTGTTTTTCTAATAATCGAAGTGCTTGTAAAACAGAATGTTCACTTATCTCGTTTTTCATAAAGTGAATAGATTCAGTTGGGCGTATCGCCTTTTTTACAATTGTCTTCATTAATTGCTCATCATTCACATCAATAGTTAGACTAGAGAGACTACTTGGCAATTGCCAGCTCTCATAAAACGGGAGAAGGTAATCAACTTCTGTCCATTTTTCTTCAATGGCCAATTGACCAAGAATCCCGTAAGCGACTAATTCCCCATGAAGAAAATCTTGGGCTGCATCCGCTACGGTTAGTCCATTATGAAACGAATGGGCACCAGCGATTCGTCCTGCTTTTTCGCCGAATCCACCGACCATACCCCCAGTCATGATAATCGTTTCAATCACACGGATAAGTGCTTTTGAGGTTTCGTTTTTGGCTACTGATTGTAGTGCGGCTTCACCATCATTAAGCAATGTATCTCGGCAAATTTTAGCTGAAAATTGCGAAACTTGTTTAGGTACAGGAAGTGTTTCTTCAGGGTAAAAACTTTCAATTAGAGCTTCAGCTTCATAAAACTTGGCTAATGTATCCCCAATTCCTGCTTTTAAATAAGTAATAGGCGCTTTAGCAATAATTTCAGGTTCAACCAATACGAGGGTTGTCGCAATAGGGAACTCGGTATAATGAGTAAAGCTGCCTTCTTCATTATAAAAAACACTTAATGGTGTCCATGCGGCACAGGTAGCTGCGATTGTTGGTATAAGAATGGATTGAACAGATGCTTCAATCGCAACTGCTTTTGTTATATCTAATGCTGTCCCACCACCAATACCTATTACGCCATTAGCACCATCATTTGTTATTATTTCTTGGATGTCATGGACCTTTTTTAAGGTAGTGTGACCATCTATATAATGAAGGTGAACGTTGTTATCTATTACTTCCTTGGGCAAGTAGGGTTGCACGGCTTGCCAAGCTTTTTTACCGGTTATTATATGGTATTTGGAAACAGAAATATCTTTAAGTAGGTCGGGGAGTTCTGTTAGAATGCCTGAACCTAATAAATAATGTCCTGGAGCCCCTTTTACGATTGTTGCAGTCATTTCCTCTCCTCGTTTCTCTTTGGATGTGATGATAAAAACAAAAATGCCTCTCATCATGAGAGGCATAAATATACTAGAATAGTAGTGACCTCTCTCATATATCAAAATACCAAAAAGTATTTTGCAGGATTTAGCACCTGTTCATATGGGTATATGAATGGTTGCCGGGCGTCGCAGGGCCAGTCCCTCAGCCGCTCTTTATAAGAGAAAATGCTTTATTAAATTATATTCATAATATTATCTATTACATGAAAAGTCAATAACATAATTGAAATTAATCATTAAACTAGTGATGGTGTTCTACTTGTGGGGTGTTTTCTTCAATCGGATGAATTGAGTTCTTCGCTTCTTGATGAATTCCCGATGCGCAGATAATGGCGATGCTTAATAAGAATGTTAGATAGAAGGGCACAGGTCGATTTTTCAATGCTTCCTTTAATGAATGTTTTTTGTGCATGAGAAGCATCATGGCAAAAATACTAATTAAATAAATCAGATCCATGCTAATGATCATAAATGTAACTTCACTGGGTACCAACATAATGCCTAGCATTGCCCCCATCATACTTCCCATGAGACTTGACGCTTGAGCTTCAACGAGTCCGTTTGTTTTAAACGGTAGTCCTATAAAAATGGCAATGACAGCGCTAATGAGAATTGATAATACAGTTGCTTTAGCCATTTCTGGTAACCACACAGATATAATCAAACCGATTGTTAAGCTACTCGTCATACCAACCACCATGGGAATACATTTAGAATATTTTGTAGCTATTTCTTTCTTTTTTCTAACGGCACTAATCAAGAAAAAGAAACTGTAGCCGACAACTAGAAAAAGACTGAACAAAGCAAGCATATACAAATTACCCTCCTTTGGATGCTCATAAAATACCTCGATGCCTCCTTTCATATATATTTTGTATCGTAGTGATTATGTCAGTGCAATGATAAGAAACTTTTTATACTGTTCATTCGTAAATGAATAAAGCAATATTTTCAAACTAAGAAAAGTGGTAGTCTTGGTTTATAAGTTTTCATTCAGAACAGTTTTATAAAAAAAGGAGTTTTTATATGGGGGAAGAAATAAAGATTAGACTGATACATATAAATGATGCAAGAGATATTCATGAAATGCATAGGCAAGATTCTATTATTCAACAAACAATGGCCTTATCATCGGGGAGATTAAAAGATATTGAAGATTATATTGAAGGACTTACATAAGAAGACCATGTATTTGTTGCAGAATGTAACGGTCATGTTCGAGGGATAGCTTCCTTAGAAGAGAGAAGTGGAAAGTTAAGATATAGCGGGAATGTGTCCATCTCTATTAATGAAGAAGTACAAGGAAGAGGGATTGGCAAGACGCTTCTTGAGCGAATAGTAAAGCTTGCCGATGTAGAGTTAGGACTCATCAGATTAGTGTTAGATGTATGTGCAGATAATATAAGTGCGATTGCATTATATGAAATGTTTAACGAGGCTTTGTCTAGCTCCGGACGCCATCGGCTCGAGGTCATAAGCCAATCCGGCAAAAAGGTTAAAAAACAACCTTTCTGCCGGCTCGTCTTATGCTTGTCACCGATAAGCGGGCGCCCTGCGCTTTTCTAATTTATAGATGTTATTATTATGGGAAGAATTAAAGAGAACCTTTAAATAGAAGCGATTTAATGTTAAAATTTCACTTCCTGCACGTTAATTAAATCATAACTAAAGGAGAACAGCTGCTTTGAATCACTTAATAATGGAACAACTAAAAACCTATTTTAAAGGAATCAACCCAGATGATTTAGTTATGGAGCAGATGGAATTTGAAGAAAATGTGTATGATATCCTGTTGGAAGATTGGGGAGAGTCAATTGGCTCGGTTCGTATGGATGAATTAGGTGTGGCAGAGTTTTTCATTTATACGGATGAACTAGATGAAATTCCAGGGGAAATGAGTAAGTTTGATATGATCATGCAAGCAGAGCAGTTTATAGAAAGGTTCTATGATTCGACTTTCAGGCATGGGTTATATTTGTCAGCATACATTGACTTAGGTGAATATCATATGATTTTATATAATCGCAAAGATGAGCGGTTGAATAAGGAACTCCCTCATTCTGGAATTAGTTTTACAATGCTTAGTAATGGGGTATTAAGTGCAGTCGAAAGAGAAAGCATGGATTTTGAACTTGTCTATCCCAAAACACTGATTACGAATGAAGAAGCGAAGCGGATTTATTTAAATCATTTAAGAATTCTACCTGTTATTGCAAAGTATGATAATGACATATTTGTCAATGGTGATGATGAGTATCACTATGTTTATCAGTTGGAGGATTTTATTCTTGGTGTACACACAAATGGGGGAATACTTACCTCGGATTCGTTTGGTGTTGGCAAAACGCTGATGACATCCTTACCCGATTTGGCTGAATTTATAGATATTTATACATTGGCGGGAATGACGGAAGACCATATGCTTGTAGCTGAAGCAAAAACGAAAAGTGGTAGACTAGAGGTATGGAGTAAGTTACCTAAAAAATCTTTACGGGTGAGTGAGGAAGATTTATTAGATGATGAATTAGATATCCCTGGTGCGATAAAATTTGTATTCAATGCGGATGGAAGACTGCTTAAATTAATGGGCTTAGATGATTCTGAAACGTTTGTTTCTGGACATGTTAATTCGAAAGTGGCGCTTTTAACTGCTACATCAGTGTTACAAGCAGTTTGTGATAACCCTCATGATTATTTTAAACTGCAACAATTAGACAATAATGCAATAAGTCAAAAACCCGCAAACGGCATATACGATTTTACGTTTATTCGACAAGAAAGGGGCGTTCAAGTAGCTGATGCTTTGGTTCATATTCAAATAGACGATACAGGCTTGGTGAAATATGTAGATGTAGATAGTGAGGTACTCCAAGACTTCTCAAAGGTATCATTTGTCGCAAGCCTTACATTTAAAGCGGCAACAGAAATGATTAAGGAAAAGCTTTTTATGGAATTAAGCTGGGGAAAGAATATAGAGAAGCATCAATACACATTAACTTATTTACCGACCTATCCACTTACTACTGGTCATATTAAAATGATTGATATGAATACAGGGGAACCGTGGGTTATTGACACGAGTTGTATGGATCAATATTAAAACGAATACTGCCTTTTATGCTGAATAATGTATAAAGGCATTTTTTAATTAAGTGGCTAATACAAAGATACAAGGCTAAAGGTCTTGAAAATCGAGTTTAATATATTTTTAATTGGGTAAAAGGTGTAAGGGATTTGTCGAACGGTTGTGTATTCTGTCAGACAAAGAATAATAAATAAAATTTGTCTTAAACTATAACAAAGGTTTTTAGAGGCAGATTAAAGTGAAGTAGAAAAGATTTTTGGGAAAGGAACAATCTATGAAGAGAGTATCGAATGTTTTTTGGATAACTGTAGTAATTGTATTTATTTTTGTCGCTTTAGGTGTAGCGATTCCTAGTGTGTTCGAAAGGATAACAGCTAATTTACAAGATTTATTAACAAATGGTTTTGGATGGTATTACCTTATTTTGGTAACGATCATTGTCGTATTTTGTCTATTTCTCATTTTTAGTCCTATTGGCTCGATTAAATTAGGGAAACAGGATTCTAAACCGGAATTCTCTACTATCTCTTGGTTTGCGATGTTGTTTAGTGCTGGTATGGGCATCGGGCTTGTATTCTGGGGAGCGGCAGAACCGGTATCTCATTATGTCACACCTCCACTGGCGAACGGAGAGACAGATGAAGCGTTTAGAGAATCTTTACGATATACTTTCTTTCATTGGGGCATACATGCATGGGCTATATATGGACTTGTCGCTTTAGTATTAGCCTATTTTCAATTTAGAAAAGATGAACCGGGTTTAATCTCAGCCACATTAAAGCCTCTTTTTGGAAAAGCGATGGACGGTTTTTGGGGTACACTAATTGATGTATTGGCTGTATTTGCAACAGTTGTAGGGGTAGCAACGACCTTAGGGTTTGGTGCAGCACAAATTAATGGAGGATTAACGTATTTATTCGGGATCCCTGACAGTTTTATAGTACAAGTAATCATCGTTGCGATTGTCACAGTATTATTTATGCTTTCAGCGTGGTCAGGCTTGAGTAAAGGCATTCAATATTTAAGTAATGTAAATATGGTTTTAGCAGTAATATTGGTACTGCTTGTCTTTGTTTTAGGTCCAACAGTACTTATTTTAAATATGTTCACAGATACGATAGGTGGTTACATACAAAATATAATGCGAATGAGTTTTAGTATTTCACCACTGAATGAGGACCATCGATCATGGATAAATGATTGGACTATATTTTACTGGGCATGGTGGATTTCATGGTCTCCATTTGTCGGAATTTTTATCGCTCGTGTTTCAAAAGGTAGAACAATAAGAGAGTTTATCTCAGGTGTACTATTAGCTCCAGCGTTAGTTAGTCTTTTCTGGTTTGCGGTATTTGGTACATCAGCCGTGGACGTTCAAAGAAGTGGAGCGGTTGATTTAAGTCAATTTCCAACGGAACAAGTACTATTTGGTGTTTTCAGTGAGTTTCCAGGGTCTATGGTGATTTCGATTATTGCTATTCTATTGGTAGCCATTTTTTTCATTACTTCAGCAGATTCGGCCACATTTGTGCTAGGTATGCAAACAACTTATGGCTCTTTAAATCCTCATAATTCTGTTAAGCTGACTTGGGGAGTGGCACAATCATTAGTAGCCTTAATTTTGTTATATAGTGGGGGCTTACAAGGTTTACAAAATGCATTGATTATTTCCGCTTTCCCTTTCTCATTTATAATGATATTAATGATGATTTCAATTTATCGTTCATTAATGCAAGAAAAGAAAGAATTGGGTTTATATATTAAACCGAAGAAAAGAAAAAAAGAGCAATAAATAAAAGAAGCGCGGGGCTTTTATTCGCGCTTCTTTTTAGTTACAGTAAAGTATCATTCTTTATTTTACTTTTCTTAAAACCATCATACGAAGCATAAACAGCTGAAATGATTGTAATCGCAATAGATACCCCAATAATTGTGTCAAGAATTGAGCTTATACTTGTTGTTGTTGTGTTAAAGAGCTGACTAAGTTCATTGATTAAATTACTGTGAAAGAGATTTGGTTGCAGAATAATTAATAGGAACAAAATTGTATACAAGAGTTGATAGATAGTGTTAATGGTTGCTAAAGATTTGGTCCACTGCCTCTTTACCCATTTATATACCGTTAATGTGAGCTCGCATAAAAGAACAATCAAAACAAGTGGCCAGAATGAGAGAAGAAGCTCTTGGTTGAAAATCGGCGTCAGTAGGGTTAACCCTGTTTCTTGATTATTTTGTGTATAGATACCGACCCTATCAAGTGCGATGAAGTAAATGGTACCCCATATTGCTGTCCAAAGGAACGCAGCAAAAATATCGATCTTCGTGATTCCTTTTTTCTTGGGAATAACAGTGATATTTTTCAAATCATCTGGTGTCCATTTTTCTCCTGTACCGGCGATTTCATAAGGCGCGACGCCAGTTCGTTCCATAATGATGAAGACAATAGCGACCCAGAATACGACTTGGATAGCTGTAGATATAACCGTCCAAATCCCTTTGCCAAAGACAGTAAATATATAAGTCCAATCTTGATCGCTGTTTAGGTAAGTAATTACTCCTTCAAAAACGATAAAAGCAACAGCAAACCCAATGGCAAGTTGTAAAATCATCTTCATAGTGGTCATGAATAAGTCATAATAATCAGGACCGATTAAATAGGAGGGCGCATCGCGATAATTCTTCGCGATTTCTGCAGGATCTCCTAAGTCCTCCAATACAGCTTTAACATCTTCGAGCGAATAATTCTCTGGTAGCGCATCTAAGATGGATGATTTTAGCTCTAAAGCAATGTCATTCCGTTGTTTTTCTGGTAGACGCTTTGTAACCTCATGGATATAAACATCAATCCATTCCATTGTTATTTCCCCCCTCTAATAATAAATTCATTTCAGTAGACATTTTTGCCCACTCCTCCTTTAATACTGCGAATATTTTCTTCCCATATTCACTAAGCTGATAATATTTTCTTGGTCTGCTTTCGGTTGTGTCCCAACTACTAGTGACAAGTTCTTGTTTTTCCAGTCGTCTAAGTAGAGGGTATAAAGTACTTTGTTCTATTTCGATGCCTGATTGTTCTAAGTTTTGTACTAAAGAGTAGCCATATTGTGGTTCGTCTAACTGACTTAAAACCGCTAATGTAAGTGTTCCACGTTTTAGCTCTGTTGTAAGGGAATGTAATAAGTCTTTCAATTGTAATCACCTCGTTAATAACAATAGTGTATATCATACAGTATTATGAAATCAATAATAATGTGCATAATATTTTTCGACAGCATTTCTTAACATAAATCTCCAAGGTAGAATAGCTGAAAATGAGAAAGAATAAGAATGCAGAGGACAAGATACATTCGACATTATTTTCAACCATCAGGTTTGTTAACGTGTGGAACGGTTATTTACATAAAGTAATATCTTTTTACTAATGGTAACAAGCGGTGTTATGGTATGATAAACACTAGATTATAAGGAGGGACAGATAAATGGAAGGCGCTTTTTCATTCCTTGATTCTGAGAACACCTGGATACAGCTAGGGATATCAATAGGAATCGTAATACTTTTTTTAATTTTTCGCGGTATTTTTGCAAAATATTTGTTTCAACTATTAATGAAGGTGAGTAATAAGGCAAACTCTCAGCTTTTATCTCATATCTTTCTTTCTTTTGAAAAACCGGTGAAATGGATTTTCATCATTGTCGGTCTCTATATCGCAATGGACTTTTTCCCATATTTAGAACAACATAATAGGATATTTGTTGCACTTATAAAATCCGCATTTATCACTATGATTGCTTGGGGATTATATAATGTAGCATCAGCTTCATCAGCAGTCTTTATAAAAATGCGTGATAAGTATAAGTTAGAGGTGGATGATATTCTCATTCCATTTTTATCACGTATGTTAAGAATAGTGATTATGGTTATTGCTGCAAGTATTATCTTGCAAGAGTTTGGATACCATATCAGTGGTCTTGTAGCAGGGCTTGGTATCGGTGGTGCTGCAATTGCTTTTGCAGCGAAGGATGCAATCGGTAACTTATTCGGAGGTTTCGTCATCATAACCGAGAAACCATTTACAATCGGTGATTGGATTATGACGCCGAGTGTGGAAGGGACCGTAGAAGATATTTCCTTCAGAAGTACAAAAGTCCGGACATTCGCACAGGCGATTGTTACATTACCAAATGGGACAATTGCGAATGAACCCATTACGAATTGGAGCCGAATGGGAAAAAGACAAATTACCTTTAATTTATCGATCTCACATGAGACACCAAGACATAAGCTACAACGTATTGTTGATAGAATTCATTCAACTTTAGTAAATAATGATGATATCCATCCAGAAACCATCTTTGTTACTTTTGATGAAATTAAAGATAATTCATATGACTTATTTTTGTATTTCTTTACGAACACAACCAATTGGGGAGAATTCCTTAAAATTAAAGAGAATATTAACTTTCAAATCATTGATATTCTTGAGCAAGAAGGTGTCATCATTGCGCTAGAAAGCACTCGCGTATATGTTGATTCCGACAAGCTCCTTGCAGATCAGAAGGAAAACAAAGATCAATTAATGTTGGGGAAAGATTCTTAAAAACGAAATCGCTTCTTGTTTAGAAAAGAAGCGATTTCTCTTTTGGTAAAATAATTGAATATTCTACATAATGAAGGGTGAGATAAATGCAAAAATTATTATTAACCGGTTTTGAACCTTTTTTAGATTTTCCAATTAATCCAACCGCAGAAGTTGTGGAAGCATTAGATGGCAAAAAAATTGGGAATTATCATGTGCAAACGGCCTTGCTTCCTGTCTCGTTTAAACATGTAAAACAAACACTTATAACAAAAATGGAAGAAATGAATCCAGATGCCGTGATACTTATGGGGCTAGCAGCTGGTAGAGATAAAATAACGCCCGAGCGGATAGCGATTAATGTAAATGATGGACCTGTTGATAATAACGGAGTTCAACCAGTGGATGAGCCTATTCACATGGATGGCGAAGATGGTTATTTCTCTACGCTACCTAATAGGCAAATGATCGAAAGGCTTCATCATCATGGTTTCCCTGCAAAAATTTCTAATACAGCAGGAGCTTATTTATGTAACCATGTGATGTATCAAGTACTGTATTATATAAAAAAACATAACATTAATATCCCAGCAGGGTTTATTCATATTCCTGCGTCTCATCGATTAGCATTGACCAATAGTAAACTGCCTAGTTGGAGTCAAGAGGATTTAACAAGGGCGATCGAAATATGTATAGAAACGTTAGAGTAGTTAGGGGAATCTAATGTGATTTTAGGTTGAATTAGCATTTAAAGCAACAAATCCGAATAGCGTTAGAGTCTGAAGAGGCCTGGCAAGTGAAAGATATATCTTATATTGGGAGAGGAGTATTAAACGCTGTTTATCTAATTGAAGACCGTTCAAAAGGAAAGTTTGCAGTAAGAACTCCTTGGCTGTTATATTCTCAGTGTATAAAAACTGCCACAGAACATCATCTGTGGCAGTACAAACATAAATTAATTTTTGTATTCTATCCGTTATTAGCAGATTTAGATTTTTGCTTATCTCCTTGTTTATCTTTCTCTAATAAAACAATTAATCCTGGTAAAAGTACACCTCTTATAAGGAATGTATCTAATAGAATTCCAACGGCTACAATAAATCCGAATACAAATAGTAACTCGATAGGTTGTGTCATTAGAACAGCGAATGTTGCGGCTAGAATCAAGCCGGCTGAAGAAATGACTCCACCTGTATGAGAAACAGCTAATTGAACAGCTTCTTTGACACTATGGTGCTTTCTTTCTTCTTGAAAGCGAGAAACGAGCATAATATTATAATCGATTCCAAGTGCGACAAGAAATACAAAGGCATATAAAGGAACGCGGTTACTTACAGCATCGATTCCAAAAAATATCTCTGTTAAAAATGTTCCCAATCCTAATGCTGCTAAGAATGATATGAGAATAGTTCCCATCATATAGATTGGCATTTTGATCGATTTTGTCAAAGCAATAAGGAGCAAGAAGATTAGGACCGTTTCAAGGGTAACAATCAAAAGGATATCATTATTGTTCACTTTACGATCATCTAATGATGACGCTGTTTCCCCTGAAAAATAAATGTCACCATCTATATTACTGTTATCTAATAACTCTTCTTTCTCATTTACTATTTTTTCTAGTTCATTAATACTTTCAATCGCATAAGGACTGTCATTGAAAGTCAAGCTCAGTTGAAGAACTTGATTGTTTTCAGCTGTCCCAGAAGGTCTAACTTCATTTACTTCTGACCTTGATGAAAGTTGTTCGACAATAGAAGAAATTTGTTCTTCAGATAATGCTTGTGATGATTCAACTAAAACAGTTGTTGGTGCAAGATCGCCGCTAGAGAAGTTTTCTTCTAATACTTCATAACCGACACGAGATGGCATATCTTCAGGGAAAGATTTTATCGTATCAAATTCATAGTCTAAGTTTGAAATATTTAATGCAGAAACGACCAAGATAACCCCGACAGATACAACTGATACAATCGGTTTTTTGACAACGAATTGTCCTACCTTACTCCAGAAAGAACTTCCTTTCACTGAATGGTCTCCCACTTGCGGTACTTTTGGCCAAAATGCTTTTCTGCCAAATAACGCAAATAACGCAGGGATGAGCGTTATGGATGAGATCATGATAATCGCCATTGCTGTTGCGAAAGTTGGAGCGAAGTTTCGATAATCACCAAACTCGGCAAAGAACAGAACAAGCATAGCGGCAAGAACCGTGCCTCCAGAGAAGAAAACAGGCATGCCAACGCTTCTCATGGCCACTTTCATCGCTTCAAAAGAGTTTTCATGGTTTTTTAATGCTTCTCTAAAACGTGAAAATACGAAAAGTGAATAATCAACTACTGCTGCAAATAACAAGATCAACATAATCGAAATAGTTTGTTGACTGAGATTTAACCCTAGGCTTCCGAAAATACCTAATGACTTCATAACAACTTCATAAACAAAGCCAGCAGCCAATAAAGGAATGATAGCAAGCAGTGGTGAGCGATAAATAACAATAAGTAAGACTAATATTAAAGCGACAGTAGATAAAATAAGGACAACATCAGCTCTTGAAAATAGGTCAAGAGAGTCTGCACTAATGCCAGCAGGTCCAGTTACCCAAAAGTTTAGGTCTGTTTGATCTTCGACAATATCTTGCATTTGATGAATGGAAGTTTGAATATCTCCGCTTTCCATACTAGATGCAAATTGTAGTGGAATAACTGCTATGGATTGATCATCAGAAAAGAAGCCTTTGAGTGCTTCAGGTGGTAATTGTTCTAGTGGAATGACCTCAGTTATTCCTTTAATGTCATTATCCTTAAAGCTATTTAGTTGTTCTGCTAAAACAGAGGTTTCAAGTTGCTCATCATTTTTATCCTGAAAGACAAGGATGGCAGGAATACCGTCAGCGCTTGGAAAGTACTTTTCTAATTTGTTTTGGGCGATAATCGATTGGCTATCTTCAGGGAGAGTAGCAATTCTTCCCACTTGATAATCTTTCGCATTAGGAGCAAAAAATGCTAACCCTAGCGCGATAACTAGCCAACAGACGATGGTAATCCAGGCCCCTTTTTTCGTTGCTACTCGATCAGTAATAGTATGGAGCAAGTTTTTCATTTGATAGGACATCCTTTCAAGTTAGGTTGGGGTAAATATCATAAAAATCCATGCTTCTATCATATTTTGCTCCAAAGTGACACATGTGTCAATTATTATGTGCGTATCCCGTTACTTACCATTTCAATAATGGATTGAACCCATTGCTCACGTGGTAACTGAAAATGATTTGGAATGGCTACTGATTGAAAAATAAAGCCTAATATCATTGTGTCTGGCAAGGAGGGGTTTAACTTTCCTTCTTGCTTACCTAATTGGACAAAGTTTTGTAAGCATGTATACATATTTATACTCATGCTCTTAAAATAAGTTTGATTTGCAACTGTTTTTTCGTTTGTTGTATTCACTTGCTTTGTAATATTGATTAATTCCTGAATCTCAGTTCTTTCAAAGATAATCTCCATTAAGTAAGTAAATTGCCGTTCAAAATCCCCTTTTTCCTCAATTTGCTCGAGTTTTTTCATAAACTGATTCATTTCATAAATCATAAAAGCTGTAATAAGTTCATCTTTATTTTCAAAATACTTATAAATTGTCCCTCTAGCTACATGTAGCCTTTCTGCTAGTAAACTAAACGTAAATCCTTCATATCCAACTTCTAGTAATAATGCTTGTGTATGTTCGTATAATTCTGTAATGGAGAACTTTCTATCTCTACCCATATTTATTCACCTCATCAATATTATAATCGTTTGTCATTTATAATCGAAAGTTATATCTTTTTCATTCATTATTTCTGCAAAAAGAAAGAAGATAAAGTGTTATATTGAGAAACTACTTTTATGGATTAATTACGAAAAAATGGAAGAAGAGAAGGGGAAGGTAAAATGTGGTCCGTTTTGGTAAAAAAAGATTATTAATCCGATGTGTAGAATGGGTATTTAGGATGAGTGTTAGTTAAACGAGAAACATTATTAAGAAATACTCTTATTTGTAAGTAAACATGATTAGACGTCAATCGTATAGGAAGAGATTAGTATGTTAGTAAAATTTTAAGTTGATTTATTAATTCTAAATATTTATATTTTTAAGAATATTTAAAATATAAATGTTGACTATAAAAAACAATAAAGTTAATATATAACATATAGTGATAGACAATCTTACATGGTAAGTCTATTACTATTGTTAAATATCTAAAAATTCTGTTAAATAACAGAATAAAGGGGGTTAATTATGAAGAAAATTTCTTTTGGTTTTATGAGTTTATTTTTAGTAGTATTGCTTGCTTTAACTGGTTGTTCAAATGAAGAGGCGGGGGGGAAGGAAAGCGGGGATTCAAATAATGGATCATCTGGAAGTTCTATTCTTAGTAAAGTGATTGATAATAAGAAGCTAGTTGCTGGGGTGAATGATGAATTGCCAGGGTTTGGCTACATCGATGAGAGTGGTAAGAACGTTGGGTTTGATGTTGATTTCGCTCGAGTACTAGCAGCGGGTGCGATAGGGGATGCCGAAGCCGTTGAGTTTAGACCTTTATCTGCTCAAGAGAGATTTACAGCTGTGCAAACAGGCGAAGTTGATGTGTTAATTAGAAACACAACATGGACAACAAACCGGGATTCGGAAGTTGGTTTGAATTTTGCTCCAACAACTTTCTATGATGGGCAAGGTATTATGGTGAGAGCTGACAGTGGGGTAGAGTCTCTTGAGGATTTAAAAGGTATGCGTATTGGTGTAGATACAGGAACAACAACAGAGCTGAACTTAGCAGATCAGATGAGGGCGCTTGGTATTGAGCATGAGGCGGTTGTGTTTGATGGTCAAGATGCAGTGGTAGCGGCATATGAATCAGGAAGCATCGATGCATGGACAACAGATAAATCAGGATTAGTTGCAAGACAGGCAGTTATGGAAAATCCTGATGACCATAAGATTTTGGAAGAGAACTTATCGAAAGAGCCACTTGGACCGTCAGTAAAAGGTGGAGATGATAAGTGGTTTGATGCAGTGAACTGGATGGTTAATGCTACTATTCAAGCTGAAGAATTTGGCATCAATTCTAAAAATGTTGATGAATTTTTAGAATCGGAAAATCCTGAAATTAGAAGATTGCTAGGAACTGAAGGAAATCTTGGAGAACAGTTAGGGCTCCCTAATGACTTTGCCTACCAGATTATTAAACAAGTAGGGAATTATGGCGAAATTTTCGAGAAGAATCTTGGAGCAGATACTATTTTCAAGTTAGATAGAGGGTTAAACGCATTATACACTGATGGCGGAATTCTTTACTCTCCTCCATTCCGTTAAGTAAAGATAGACCTGCTTGATGAGAATTCTCTATAGCAGGTCTATTTTAAACTATTAGTTAAATAGGTACCTCTAGAAGGGAGTGTAAGATGTGAGTGAACTGTCGAATCAGAAGAAGTCGATTTCTCCACCATTTTGGCGAAATAAAAAGATTATCCCAATTATATTACAAGTAGTATTTGCTATTATCGTTTTAGCATTCGGATATCTTTTAATTAACAATGCGTTAAGTGGACTAAGACAAATAGGTTTACAGTTAGGGTTCGATTTCCTTGTCAATACAGCGGGGTTTTCTATTTCGGAGGCGATGATTGATTATCAACCGACTGATACATATGGAAAAGCTTTACTCATAGGCATGCTTAATACATTGAGGGTTGCATTCTTTGGTATCATTTTGACGACTATTCTTGGATTGATTGTAGGGTTGTCGAGAATGTCGAATAACTGGTTATTAAGTAAACTTGCCGGAGCGTACATCGAGATTTTTCGAAATACACCATTGCTTGTACAAATTTTTATTTGGTTTTATGCCGTGTTTTTACCAATGCCAAAAATTCAAGAAGCCCTTCAGATTGGACCAATGCTTTTCTCAAATCGCGGTACAGCTATTCCTTGGTACGAAGAAAATCAAGGGATTTTACTCTGGGGCATTTTATTCTTTGTGTCACTGGTAATTGCTTTTTTTGTATATCGTTTGATGTTAAAGAAACAAATCGAGTCTGGGAAAAAGATTTTTCCATCATTGTGGGCGTTGGGCGTTATCGTGGTGGTTGCTATTATATCTTACGTAGTCACTGGAAATACACCAGTAACCTTCCATGCTCCGTCTGTTGCAGGAAATGGGTTTGATGGTGGTTTTGTCCTATCACCTGGATTTTCCGCTATATTACTCGGGTTGGTCATTTATACATCTACATTTATTGCAGAGATCATACGAGCTGGGGTCAATGGAGTCAATAAGGGGCAGTCTGAAGCTGCGAAAGCATTAGGGTTAAAAAATTCAACAGCTCTAAGATTGGTGATTTTCCCACAGGCTATTAGAATTATTATCCCACCTTTAACCAGTCAGTATTTGAACTTAACTAAGAATTCAAGTTTGGCTGTTGCAGTTGGTTATCAAGAGATTGTAAGTATCGGAAACACAGTAATGAATCAAGCGGGGCGCCCAATAGAGGCCATTGCGATAATGATTGCTGTTTATTTAACGTTTAGTTTAATTACTTCTTTATTTATGAACTACTTTAATAAGAAAGCACAACTCGTTGAAAGGTAGGTGTAAGCATGAACAATGAACCTCAAATAAACGTTACTACTGATACTTCGGTTGTGGGACCGCCTAAAAAAACAGTCGGTGTAGGTGGTTGGTTAAAGACAAACTTATTCGGTACTTGGCCAAATATTATATTAACTATCGTGTCAGTTGCCATTATTTCATATGTTGTCTTCCATACAGGGGAATTTATTTTCACAGCTGATTGGACTGTTATCGAAACGAACTTTCGTTTACTCATGGTTGGGCAATTTCCATTAGAGGAGACTTGGAGAGTTTGGGTAGCTATTTTTCTCATTTCTGCTCTTTTAGGAAGCTCATGGGGGCTATGGCGAGGAGTGATGAGGCATGTGGCATTGGTTATTGCTGGGCTAATGCTCGTTTCGCTTGTCCTGCCATTTATCCAAACAAATACGAGGCTTATTCTTGTAGGGAATATTATTTTTATTTTCCTCTTTTATATAATAGGAAGAAAAGTGAAGAAGCTAAAAATCCCAGTTTTATTATTATGGATATTGTTCATTCCGCTTGTTATTTCTCTATTCAATGGTTTCGGTATTTTACCAAAAGTGAATTCTAATATTTGGGGAGGTTTCTTGTTAACGCTACTTATTGCAAGTGTGGCAATTGTTTGTTCTTTTCCTTTGGGAGTTTTATTAGCTCTAGGAAGACGAAGTAAACTCCCTGTAGTGAAATGGTTTTGTATCATTTATATTGAACTGATAAGAGGGATCCCTCTAATTACAATACTATTTGTATTTCAGTTGATGTTGCCGCTTTTTTTAGGTAATAGTATTGACGTGAGTAATGTCCTCAGGGCAATGGTTGGTTTCACATTATTTAGTGCGGCGTATTTAGCTGAAAATATAAGAGGTGGATTGCAATCGATCCCGAGGGGACAATTCGAGGCAGCGCAAGCTTTAGGTTTAAATTCCACATATACCATGGGTTTTGTTGTTCTTCCTCAAGCTATCAAAGCTGTAATTCCAGCTTGTGTTGGTCAATTTATCTCAATTTTCAAAGATACTTCTCTTGTAGCGATTGTAGGATTAACTGAATTATTAGGGATGGGGCAAAAGGTGATTGCAAATCCTGCCTTTTTAGGTAAGAACATGGAAGTATTTCTGTTTATCGCGTTTATTTACTTTATATTCTGTTCGCTTATGTCGTATGTAAGTAGAAGATTAGAAAATACTTTAGGTGCTGGAGAGCGTTAGGGGGATATATATAGATGGAAAGTATATTTGGAGTTGAGAAAATAGATATACCTATTGAAAAAAGAGAAAATATAATAGAAGTGAAGGGATTAAATAAATGGTTTGGACAACTGCATGTTTTAAAAGATGTAAATATTAGTGTGAAACAAGGTGAGGTTGTTGTTGTTCTGGGGCCATCTGGTTCAGGGAAATCTACTTTTATTCGCACCCTTAATGCTTTAGAAGAGTTCCAACAAGGACAAATAAAGATAGATGGTATTGAGTTGACTGATGATTTAAAGAATATAGAAGAAATAAGAAAAGAAACAGGGATGGTTTTTCAATCTTTTAATCTCTTTCCGCATATGACGATTCTAAAAAACATCTCTTTAGCACCGATATGGGTGAGGCGGTGGAAGAAGCAAAAAGCTGAACAAATCGCGAAAGAGTTGCTTGAAAGGGTGGGTATCCCTGAACAAGCTGATAAATATCCAGGTCAACTTTCAGGTGGACAACAACAAAGGGTGGCTATTGCAAGAGCGCTGGCGATGCAACCGAAAATCATGTTATTTGATGAACCGACTTCAGCGTTAGATCCTGAGATGGTAAAAGAGGTATTGGATGTAATGAAGACGTTGGCTGAATCAGGAATGACAATGGTAGTAGTTACACATGAAATGGGATTCGCTCGCCAAGTAGCTGACCGTATTGTTCTATTTGATTACGGTGAAATTGTGGAAGAGGGAACACCAGTAGAATTATTTGATAACCCACAACATGAAAGGACGAAAGCGTTCTTATCGCAAATACTATAATAAAAAGGAGTCAGCATAACATGAAAGTGCTGACTCCTTTTTATTTATGTAATAGATTAATTTTTTTAAAAAAGTTATTGACGAATAATAATAACAGGTGATATTATATTAAAGTAGTCGTTACTGACGCAGTAACTTACATAAGATTTTATAAAAAAGTTATTGACATCAAACACACTGGGTGATATATTAAGAAGGTCGCTTCTGAAGCGAACGAGATTGTTCTTTGAAAACTGAACGAACATAAAACGTCAAGCGTAATTTTAAAAAGCTGATTTATCAGCAACAAAGCACCATAGGTGCAAATGAGCTAATCAAACACTTTATTGGAGAGTTTGATCCTGGCTCAGGACGAACGCTGGCGGCGTGCCTAATACATGCAAGTCGAGCGAATCTGAGGGAGCTTGCTCCCAAAGATTAGCGGCGGACGGGTGAGTAACACGTGGGCAACCTGCCTGTAAGACTGGGATAACTCCGGGAAACCGGGGCTAATACCGGATAATATCTATTTATACATATAATTAGATTGAAAGATGGTTCTGCTATCACTTACAGATGGGCCCGCGGCGCATTAGCTAGTTGGTGAGGTAACGGCTCACCAAGGCGACGATGCGTAGCCGACCTGAGAGGGTGATCGGCCACACTGGGACTGAGACACGGCCCAGACTCCTACGGGAGGCAGCAGTAGGGAATCTTCCGCAATGGACGAAAGTCTGACGGAGCAACGCCGCGTGAGTGATGAAGGTTTTCGGATCGTAAAACTCTGTTGTTAGGGAAGAACAAGTATCGGAGTAACTGCCGGTACCTTGACGGTACCTAACCAGAAAGCCACGGCTAACTACGTGCCAGCAGCCGCGGTAATACGTAGGTGGCAAGCGTTGTCCGGAATTATTGGGCGTAAAGCGCGCGCAGGCGGTTCCTTAAGTCTGATGTGAAAGCCCACGGCTCAACCGTGGAGGGTCATTGGAAACTGGGGAACTTGAGTGCAGAAGAGGAAAGTGGAATTCCAAGTGTAGCGGTGAAATGCGTAGAGATTTGGAGGAACACCAGTGGCGAAGGCGACTTTCTGGTCTGTAACTGACGCTGAGGCGCGAAAGCGTGGGGAGCAAACAGGATTAGATACCCTGGTAGTCCACGCCGTAAACGATGAGTGCTAAGTGTTAGAGGGTTTCCGCCCTTTAGTGCTGCAGCAAACGCATTAAGCACTCCGCCTGGGGAGTACGACCGCAAGGTTGAAACTCAAAGGAATTGACGGGGGCCCGCACAAGCGGTGGAGCATGTGGTTTAATTCGAAGCAACGCGAAGAACCTTACCAGGTCTTGACATCCTCTGACAATCCTAGAGATAGGACTTTCCCCTTCGGGGGACAGAGTGACAGGTGGTGCATGGTTGTCGTCAGCTCGTGTCGTGAGATGTTGGGTTAAGTCCCGCAACGAGCGCAACCCTTGATCTTAGTTGCCAGCATTTAGTTGGGCACTCTAAGGTGACTGCCGGTGACAAACCGGAGGAAGGTGGGGATGACGTCAAATCATCATGCCCCTTATGACCTGGGCTACACACGTGCTACAATGGATGGTACAAAGGGCTGCAAGACCGCGAGGTTTAGCCAATCCCATAAAACCATTCTCAGTTCGGATTGTAGGCTGCAACTCGCCTACATGAAGCCGGAATCGCTAGTAATCGCGGATCAGCATGCCGCGGTGAATACGTTCCCGGGCCTTGTACACACCGCCCGTCACACCACGAGAGTTTGTAACACCCGAAGTCGGTGGGGTAACCTTTTGGAGCCAGCCGCCTAAGGTGGGACAGATGATTGGGGTGAAGTCGTAACAAGGTAGCCGTATCGGAAGGTGCGGCTGGATCACCTCCTTTCTAAGGAATATACGGAATTAACTTGATGTTAGACTGTTCGTTCAGTTTTGAGAGTATAATCTCTCAATTCAATCGTTCTTTGAAAACTAGATAATGTAATGAAGAAGATTACCGAGTAATCGCCACCTTAGTTATTTTTACTCTCTATATATTATAGATTGATTTAAAATACTAAACTTTTTTTAATAAACACAACCGAGAGGGTTGTGAGAAGCAAGCAGTTCAAGGAAGCGAGCGAGGAAACACCGGAGTGTGCGTCTTGTGCACATGAGGATGTTGACGAGTGAGCTGACGCCGAAATGCGTAGCTTATCGCAAGCCGAACAATGGTTAAGTTAATAAGGGCGCACGGTGAATGCCTTGGCACTAGGAGCCGATGAAGGACGGGACTAACACCGATATGCTTCGGGGAGCTGTAAGTAAGCTTTGATCCGGAGATTTCCGAATGGGGAAACCCCCTATCCGTTATGGGATAGGATCCATACCTGAATACATAGGGTATGGAAGGCAGACCCGGGGAACTGAAACATCTAAGTACCCGGAGGAAGAGAAAGCAAACGCGATTCCCTGAGTAGCGGCGAGCGAAACGGGATTAGCCCAAACCAAGAGGCTTGCCTCTTGGGGTTGTAGGACATTCTATACGGAGTTACAAAGGAACGAGATAGACGAAGAGGTCTGGAAAGGCCCGCCATAGGAGGTAAAAGCCCTGTAGTTGAAACTTCGTTCCCTCCAGAGTGGATCCTGAGTACGGCGGGACACGAGAAATCCCGTCGGAAGCAGGGAGGACCATCTCCCAAGGCTAAATACTCCCTAGTGACCGATAGTGAACCAGTACCGTGAGGGAAAGGTGAAAAGCACCCCGGAAGGGGAGTGAAAGAGATCCTGAAACCGTGTGCCTACAAGTAGTTAGAGCCCGTTAATGGGTGATAGCGTGCCTTTTGTAGAATGAACCGGCGAGTTACGATTACATGCGAGGTTAAGTTGGACAGACGGAGCCGTAGCGAAAGCGAGTCTGAATAGGGCGAATGAGTATGTGGTCGTAGACCCGAAACCAGGTGATCTACCCATGTCCAGGGTGAAGTCCAGGTAACACTGGATGGAGGCCCGAACCCACGTACGTTGAAAAGTGCGGGGATGAGGTGTGGGTAGCGGAGAAATTCCAATCGAACTTGGAGATAGCTGGTTCTCTCCGAAATAGCTTTAGGGCTAGCCTCATGCGTAAGAATCTTGGAGGTAGAGCACTGTTTGGACTAGGGGCCCTCATCGGGTTACCGAATTCAGACAAACTCCGAATGCCAAAGATTTATCCATGGGAGTCAGACTGCGAGTGATAAGATCCGTAGTCAAGAGGGAAACAGCCCAGACCACCAGCTAAGGTCCCAAAGTATACGTTAAGTGGAAAAGGATGTGGAGTTGCTTAGACAACCAGGATGTTGGCTTAGAAGCAGCCACCATTTAAAGAGTGCGTAATAGCTCACTGGTCGAGTGACTCCGCGCCGAAAATGTACCGGGGCTAAACGTATCACCGAAGCTGTGGATTGAACATCGTTGATGTTCAGTGGTAGGAGAGCGTTCTAAGGGCGTTGAAGCTAGACCGTAAGGACTGGTGGAGCGCTTAGAAGTGAGAATGCCGGTATGAGTAGCGAAAGATGGGTGAGAATCCCATCCACCGAATGCCTAAGGTTTCCTGAGGAAGGCTCGTCCGCTCAGGGTTAGTCGGGACCTAAGCCGAGGCTGAAAAGCGTAGGCGATGGACAACAGGTTGATATTCCTGTACCACCGTATTCTGTTTGAGTGATGGGGGGACGCAGGAGGATAGGGTAAGCGCACTATTGGATGTGCGTCTAAGCAGTTAGAGGGACCATGAGGCAAATCCCATGGTCACATACCTTGAGCTGTGATAGCGAGGGAAATTTAGTACCGAAGTTCTTGATTCCACACTGCCAAGAAAAGCCTCTAGCGAGGAATAAGGTGCCCGTACCGCAAACCGACACAGGTAGGCGAGGAGAGAATCCTAAGGTGAGCGAGAGAACTCTCGTTAAGGAACTCGGCAAAATGACCCCGTAACTTCGGGAGAAGGGGTGCTCATTAGGGTGTTAAAGCCTTGATGAGCCGCAGTGAATAGGCCCAGGCGACTGTTTAGCAAAAACACAGGTCTCTGCGAAGCCGCAAGGCGAAGTATAGGGGCTGACGCCTGCCCGGTGCTGGAAGGTTAAGAGGAGAGGTTAGCTCACGCGAAGCTTTGAATCGAAGCCCCAGTAAACGGCGGCCGTAACTATAACGGTCCTAAGGTAGCGAAATTCCTTGTCGGGTAAGTTCCGACCCGCACGAAAGGCGTAACGATCTGGGCACTGTCTCAACGAGAGACTCGGTGAAATTATAGTACCTGTGAAGATGCAGGTTACCCGCGACAGGACGGAAAGACCCCGTGGAGCTTTACTGTAGCCTGATATTGAATTTTGGTACAGCTTGTACAGGATAGGTAGGAGCCTTAGAAGCCGGAGCGCTAGCTTCGGTGGAGGCGTCGGTGGGATACTACCCTGGCTGTATTGAAATTCTAACCCACATCCCTTATCGGGATGGGAGACAGTGTCAGGTGGGCAGTTTGACTGGGGCGGTCGCCTCCTAAAGAGTAACGGAGGCGCCCAAAGGTTCCCTCAGAATGGTTGGAAATCATTCGTAGAGTGTAAAGGCACAAGGGAGCTTGACTGCGAGACCTACAAGTCGAGCAGGGACGAAAGTCGGGCTTAGTGATCCGGTGGTTCCGCATGGAAGGGCCATCGCTCAACGGATAAAAGCTACCCCGGGGATAACAGGCTTATCTCCCCCAAGAGTCCACATCGACGGGGAGGTTTGGCACCTCGATGTCGGCTCATCGCATCCTGGGGCTGTAGTCGGTCCCAAGGGTTGGGCTGTTCGCCCATTAAAGCGGTACGCGAGCTGGGTTCAGAACGTCGTGAGACAGTTCGGTCCCTATCCGTCGTGGGCGCAGGAAATTTGAGAGGAGCTGTCCTTAGTACGAGAGGACCGGGATGGACGCACCGCTGGTGTACCAGTTGTCTTGCCAAAGGCATCGCTGGGTAGCTATGTGCGGAAGGGATAAGTGCTGAAAGCATCTAAGCATGAAGCCCCCCTCGAGATGAGATTTCCCATAGCGCAAGCTAGTAAGATCCCTGAAAGATGATCAGGTTGATAGGTTAGAGGTGGAAGTGTGGCGACACATGTAGCTGACTAATACTAATCGATCGAGGACTTAACCAAAAACGAAAAGCGAAAGCGCCTTGCACAGGTGCGACAAGCATAAGACAGATTTGACAGGAGGTTGTTCTTTAACCTCATGACAAATTTGACTTATGACCTCGAGCACCTAGGCGCCGCAGCTGGACAGAACTACGTAAGTAGTATCCTACAGCACGCATTCAGGCGATTACTCAATAAATATCTTCTTCAACATTACCTAGTTTTGAGGGAACGATTCCCTTACAATTTCATAGTCCGGTGGCGATAGCGAGAAGGTCACACCCGTTCCCATACCGAACACGGAAGTTAAGCTTCTCAGCGCCGATGGTAGTTAGGGGCTGTCCCCTTGTGAGAGTAGGACGCTGCCGGGCAAACTACCCCAATTTTTGGGGTTATTTTTTGGCCCCTTGGTCAAGCGGTTAAGACACCGCCCTTTCACGGCGGTAACACGGGTTCGAATCCCGTAGGGGTCACCATTTTGGAGGATTAGCTCAGCTGGGAGAGCATCTGCCTTACAAGCAGAGGGTCGGCGGTTCGATCCCGTCATCCTCCACCATTTTTGTGTTTATTTGCCGGCCTAGCTCAATTGGTAGAGCAACTGACTTGTAATCAGTAGGTTGGGGGTTCAAGTCCTCTGGCCGGCACCACTCGTCCTTTGTACGAGCCATTAGCTCAGTTGGTAGAGCATCTGACTTTTAATCAGAGGGTCGAAGGTTCGAGTCCTTCATGGCTCACCATTTATATTTGCGGGTGTGGCGGAATTGGCAGACGCACCAGACTTAGGATCTGGCGCCGCAAGGCGTGGGGGTTCGACTCCCTTCACCCGCATTAGTATTTTATAATGGATATTTGCGGAAGTAGTTCAGTGGTAGAACATCACCTTGCCAAGGTGAGGGTCGCGGGTTCGAATCCCGTCTTCCGCTCCATATGCGCCCGTAGCTCAATTGGATAGAGCGTTTGACTACGGATCAAAAGGTTAGGGGTTCGACTCCTCTCGGGCGCGTTTTATTTCGGGAAGTAGCTCAGCTTGGTAGAGCACTTGGTTTGGGACCAAGGGGTCGCAGGTTCGAATCCTGTCTTCCCGACCACGAATACTTTTTAGGGGCCTTAGCTCAGCTGGGAGAGCGCCTGCTTTGCACGCAGGAGGTCAGCGGTTCGATCCCGCTAGGCTCCACCAATTTAATTTTTAACAATATATTTTATGGCGGTGTAGCTCAGCTGGCTAGAGCGTACGGTTCATACCCGTGAGGTCGGGGGTTCGATCCCCTCCGCCGCTATTGCTTTTTTATTAATGGAGGAATACCCAAGTCTGGCTGAAGGGATCGGTCTTGAAAACCGACAGGGGTGTTAAAGCCCGCGGGGGTTCGAATCCCTCTTCCTCCGCCATTAATATTTATTATCGCGGGGTGGAGCAGTCCGGTAGCTCGTCGGGCTCATAACCCGAAGGTCGCAGGTTCAAATCCTGCCCCCGCAATCTGGTCCGGTAGTTCAGTTGGTTAGAATGCCTGCCTGTCACGCAGGAGGTCGCGGGTTCGAGTCCCGTCCGGACCGCCATTTACATATTTATTATTTTGGCTCAGTAGCTCAGTCGGTAGAGCAAAGGACTGAAAATCCTTGTGTCGGCGGTTCGATTCCGTCCTGAGCCACCATTTAGTCTTTTTTGGAGGGGTAGCGAAGTGGCTAAACGCGGCGGACTGTAAATCCGCTCCTTCGGGTTCGGCAGTTCGAATCTGCCCCCCTCCACCATCTAGGGGTATAGTTTAATGGTAAAACGAAGGTCTCCAAAACCTTTGATGTGGGTTCGATTCCTACTACCCCTGCCAATTATGGCGGTTGTGGCGAAGTGGTTAACGCATCGGATTGTGGTTCCGACATTCGTGGGTTCGATTCCCATCAGCCGCCCCATTTTCAAACATTTTATTGGGCTATAGCCAAGTGGTAAGGCAACGGATTTTGATTCCGTCATTCGTAGGTTCGAACCCTACTAGCCCAGTTATGGCAGCATAGCCAAGTGGTAAGGCAGAGGTCTGCAAAACCTTTATCCCCGGTTCAAATCCGGGTGTTGCCTTTATGCCGGTGTGGCGGAATTGGCAGACGCGCACGACTCAAAATCGTGTTCCTTCGGGAGTGTCGGTTCGACCCCGACCACCGGTATGTTAAAGTTCTTAAATGCGGGTGTAGTTTAGTGGTAAAACCTCAGCCTTCCAAGCTGATGATGAGGGTTCGATTCCCTTCACCCGCTTAAATAGGGGCCTATAGCTCAGCTGGTTAGAGCGCACGCCTGATAAGCGTGAGGTCGATGGTTCGAGTCCATTTAGGCCCACCATTTATATTATTCCGCAGTAGCTCAGTGGTAGAGCATTCGGCTGTTAACCGAACGGTCGTAGGTTCGAATCCTACCTGCGGAGCCATACATATTTTAGTTTGCGCCTTTAGCTCAGCTGGATAGAGCAACAGCCTTCTAAGCTGTGGGTCAGAGGTTCGAATCCTCTAAGGCGCGTCAAAGCTCTTAAATCTTCTATAAGGTTTATGAGCTTTTTTTGTATGATTAATTTTAAATTAAGCTTCTAGGCATCTAGTTGAAAGCTTTGTAGATAAGTACAAAAAAAAAGCTTCCATGAATGGAAGCTAAAAAGGGGGATTTACACTTGTAATAGAAGTTTCTCCAAATAAATCTTTTTTTATACCTATATTTTCTTTATTTTACATATTTCTCTCATTAACAAATTATTTCACTTTTCTAACACATATTATTAGTAATATAGATGAGAAAGATTAGATGTTTAAGAAAGAGGGGCTTTTTATGAAGAAGTGGATATCAACCTTTTCTGTAATTATGATTATTTTTCTTGCTGCTTGTGGAAATGCAGAGAATGATGCAAACTCTAGTGGTGGGGAAGGATCAGTTCCTGCTGCAATCGATGCCAGTATCTCGATACCAAGTCAGATTAAAAGGAACGAAGAAGTACGCTTGGAAGTTACTGTTACTCAGGGAGACGAGTCTGTGGAAGATGCAGATGAAGTAAAATTTGAATTGTGGGAAGATGGGAAAAAGGATAATGGTGAATTAATAGAAGCAGAACACGAGAATGATGGCAAGTACGTTGCATCCTATACATTTGAAAAAGATGCTATCTATCATATTCAGTCACATGTCACCGCAAGAAGTATGCACACTATGCCTAAAGTTAAAGTGGCGGTAGGCAGTGCTGAAATAGATAACGAAGAAGAAAATCAAGGCCACAGCGCACATGAGCATGATGGAAATGTAGCGATACATATAAGTCCTACTGCTGATATTAAGACGAATGAGGAAACTCCATTTGATATTCATATTACTAAAGAAGAACAAGGACTTGAAGAGGCAAATGTGAGGTTAGAAATCGTTCAGTCAATTGATGATCATCAGGTGGCATGGGTAGATGCAGTAGAGGAAACTAGTGGGATGTATACAGCAGCACATGCATTTACTGATAATGGAACATACAAGATTGTCGTTCATGTAGAAAATGATGAAGGATTACATGAACATAGTGAATTTGAGGTCATAGTAAATTAACAGTAGAAGAAAGATATTTGCATATGCAAATATCTTTTTTATCTTATTTAATAATGTACTTTTGTTTTCATGTTACGCAAGTGAAGTTGCCTTTAATATTGATGAATTTTATACTAATCATAATCAAACTTTCACACTATAAAGAAGAAGCCCTTTATAATAGAAGTAAGTAATTGAAATCAGGAGAGAATAACAAATGACAAATACTCATTTATTTTTTAATACAAGCATTGGTAAACAGAAACCTAATAGTATAAGGAATAAAGAACAAGTGTGTCCGTTCTGTCAGAGAGAACAATTGACGAAGATTATTGCGGAGGATGGTCCAATCATTTGGTTGGAGAATAAATATCCCGTATTAGAAAATGCTCATCAAACGGTCTTAATCGAGACAGATCAGTGTGACACGGAACTTTCACAGTATGATGACAACCATTTAGTCAGATTGATTACATTTGGTTTAGACAATTGGTTAAGTATGGAGAAAAGTGATAAATATAAATCTGTGATTTTTTTCAAGAATCATGGTCCTCATTCAGGTGGAAGCATTGCTCATCCTCATATGCAAATTGTAGGTTTATATGATGTCGTATATCAAAATAAGGTGCAGGCTGACGATTTTGTAGGAGAGTTAATTGATCAACATGGTGATACTGAATTTTCTTTATCTAATAAACCACGTATTGGTTTTTATGAATTTAATGTTAAATTAGGACAGAAAAAGGATATCGCAGCGTTTGCTAAATATATTCAAATGGCAACCAAATATATTTTGAGGGATTTTCCTTTTACATGTAACAGCTATAATCTATTCTTTTACCATTTCGAGAATGAAATATTTGCAAAAATTGTCCCTCGATATGTAACAAGCCCTCTTTTTATCGGATATTTCTTGCCACAAGTACCTAATAACATCATGTGGATGGTGAAGGATATTCAAAGTAAATATGTACAATTATAATATGCATTTTTTCTTTGTTACAAAAAAGAAATATACGTAGCTGTTGTGATTTTCATCTAAAAAAAATATAATGAAGTATTGTACACAGATTATTTTTAATGAAGAGCCTTTGTTTCATAAGGAGATTGATTAATGACTTCTAAACGAACGACAACATCGAGAATTGATTATACTTTAGTTCTTATTTTATTTTTATTGTTTTTAGTGAGCTGTATTTCTATATATAGTGCACAAACGACTGAACAATACGGTGAGAATTTTTTACTAAAACAAATTGTATGGTATGTAGTGGGAATAGGGATTATACTAGCAGTCATTACATTAGATGCTGAACAATTAAAGAAAATTTCTTGGTATGCTTACGGTTTTGGACTATTGCTACTTGGGTTTCTTGTTGTCGCACCTGAAAGTATTGCTCCTGTAATTAATGGAGCGAAATCATGGATACGGCTGCCTGGTCTTGGACAAATACAGCCTGCTGAGTTAGTAAAGGTTTTTCTCATATTAGCTTTAGCCAGGGTCATCGATGACCATCATCAAAAGACACAATTAAAAACTGTGAAAACAGATTTTTTCCTATTATTTAAAATGCTAATTGTTACTGGGTTCCCTTTGTTACTCATCATGCAACAACCAGATTTGGGGACTTCCTTGGTAATTTTAGCGATTTTGCTCGGAATGGTTTTTATCTCAGGTATCACTTGGAAAATACTTGCGCCTATTGTAAGTGTAGGTGTAACTTTAGTTGTTGGTATTTTTTATTTTGTATTGTGGCATCCAGAGTTGTTGGAGAAATATTTGGGAGTAAAGGAATACCAATTGGGGCGAATTTATTCTTGGATCGATCCTTATAATTATCAAAGTTCTACAGGTTTTCAACTAACGCGCTCCTTACTTGCAATCGGTTCTGGTGAGACAACAGGAAAGGGCTACGGCACAAGAGAAGTTTACTTACCAGAAAGTCACACAGATTTTATTTTTAGTATCATAGGAGAAGAGTTCGGTTTTATTGGGGCAAGTGTGGTTGTTAGTTTATTTTTCTTATTGATTTATCATTTGACTAAAATAGGTATTAGTACGAGAACGCCATTCTATACATATGTTTGTGTAGGGGTAATTAGTTTAATAACTTTCCATGTCTTTCAAAATATCGGAATGACAATTGGTGTTTTACCGATTACAGGAATCCCACTACCGTTCATTAGTTATGGAGGAAGCTCACTAATGGGCAATATGCTCGCTATGGGGCTAATTTTTTCAATTGGATTTCATAGTAAACGGTACATGTTTTCCAGATCTTCGTAGGAAAAAGAAACCCGAGAATTTTAAATTCTCGGGTTAATGCTGTTAGATAGATGCACCAGTATCCAGTATAATTACCTTCGCATCAACTTTAATGTTTAAGTCAGGATATCCCTTTTTCCATTCTTTATAATCAAAATTGCGTATTTTTGTGCTATAAACCTTACCTATTCCGATTGGATCGGCATTATCTTCTTGAAATGACTGAATAAGCGCTGAACATTCATTTTTTATTTTCTTATTGATAAAATTCGTTATCTCTTTTATTTTTTTATCATCCAAATTATTTCCTGAATATTCTTTTATATTACCTTGGACCTTAATTTTAATGGTGATGTTTGTTGGATCCTTTTTATCTAATTTATATTTATGGTTGGAATGTATACTTTTAATAGCCACTTTTTGACCATCCGGCAAGTCGATAGAGAAATCACCTCTACTATAACGATCAACGAGTAATTTAAAATAAAATAATTTATCACTAGGAAGAATTTTATATGCAGCATCATCTTTGAATAATGATATGCCGGCTAGTTCTATTTCTTGCTCATTGATTTTTTTGATATGTGGTAAGAAGATATCCTTCCCTTCTTGATAAAAATCTCTCATAAATAAGGTTAAGTTCGTTTTAGGTAAATCTCCATAGTCAACATTGTGTTCAATTAAGTCAGAAATAAAAGTTCCATTCCCTTGAGGGCCATATTCACCTGTTAAAATTTCCTCCGTACTACTATCAGTGGTTGCAAAGTAGATTCGTTTTCCAATTGAAGCATCTCGTTGATAGGCGTCCACATAAACAGTTAATCCACGTTCGGCAATGGCAATATTATATAATGTAAGCCTTAAACCACCGACTACAATTGGATTGGGTGATTGCCGGTTTGCTTTATACAGTGTCTCTCTCCTGAGATCACCGGTTGTTGTAACAGTTTTGTTCTCTACACTCATTTCTTTGTTGAATACTTCCATAAGAAAGGTTGTCTTTAACAAATGCTCATCTTTCGTATCAGGGTCAAAGCCAGTTGCGACTGCGATATTGAGTTCATCTATTATTCTTTTTTGTACACATCCAGTAAGTATAAACAGGGAGCAAATGATACATATCCATTTTTTCATGTTTTCTTCACCTTCTTTATAATGAGGGATAAACAGTACAAAAAGGGAATATAAACAAATACAAAAGCAACAGACACCAGTTCAACCACTTGATTAAACCTTTCAATATCTAAGCCCTTCTCAAAAAAAGTAACGATAATAACAGAGATGACTGAAATCAGTATGGAACCTTTTCTTTGCTTTAATTTAGTGGCTCTTTTAAGTAACCTTGAAGCAATCCAAAGGGAGAGACATATATTCGGTAGTAGTATTAAACACCAATTGGCAACCCCAATATACTCAAAGCGTTCAACAAATGGAAATTGCACCATTTGCCACATAGAAAGTGTAGCCCAAATCGTATTTTCTAATTGCTTTTTTGAGAAATAAGCAAAAGCAATTATCGCTAATATCGTATAAAAAATTGTCGTGGTGGCTACTCCGATATGTGCCCATTTTTTCGATTTCTGCGGTTGGTTAATAAAAGG
The DNA here is from genome assembly GCF_038595015.1 of Cytobacillus sp. FSL W7-1323. NCBI lineage: Bacteria > Bacillati > Bacillota > Bacilli > Caryophanales > Bacillaceae > Cytobacillus > Cytobacillus sp. FSL W7-1323. Next base: position 3,827,895 of record NZ_CP151998.1, on the reverse strand, counting down.
ATAGATAAATAAAATTGCTTCAAATCCAACAGAAGTTAGTGACATATGATAGGAAGCTTGTAATAATTCGGTGATTTTATGTTGCCAAATCGGTAATAAGTGGGTGAAGTCAGCGTACTTTAGCGTAAAGGTGAATGTGAATACTAAATAGGCTGGTAAAATGGTTCCAAAAAAACAAACACCCACAACTGTCCTAAGTCCACCGTATACAATATATATTGATAGAAGTAAGAACAATACCGAAAACGCAAAATTATTTATATCTGGAAACATCCATATTTGAATAACTTCGATAAAATTCAATATAAAGGAAAGAAGGTAAGTGATATAAAATAAAACAAAGGCGAAGCTTGCCACTTTACTAATGAATCGCCCAAAAAGAAATTCATGAACGGTAATAATATCTCCATTAACCATTTCACATAATTTGTACATCATCCATAATACAATATGAATATAAACACCTAAAATGAGAATGGAAATCCATGCATCATATCCAGCATAGTCGGCAATAATTCTTTGATATCCTAGAATGCCAATGCCAATTTGCATAGCGATCATCACATAAAAAACGAGATAGGGAGATATTTTTAAGTTATTGGGAATCGTTTGGCTTTGCATATTCATCACCTCTATTAAGGCTAGGGTTATTCATCAATGTCTTTTGGGTTTTCAGCTTTCTTCTTATTGAATCGTTTTGGTTTTTGCGTTCTTAAAACATGTGGACGCCTGTACATTTTTTGTAATGGTGCGCGAATAAGTGTATCCTTCATATCTGCTAATCTAAGCGGGTATATTGGCGCCAAAAAAGGTCTTCCTAGTGAGGTCAGGCGTAATAAGTGGGCAATGAGAATACAGAAACAAAAAAGAATTCCTAATACACCCCAAAATTGTGCAAACAGAAGAAAGGGAAATCGTAAAACCCTAATGGTATTACCCATTTTATAAACAGGTGTTGTAAAGGAACCTAATGCACCTAATGCGACAAAGATTAACAGTACGTTACTAGTAAGACCGGCTTCAACTGATGCTGTACCAATAACAATACCCCCTACGATACCAATAGTTTGACCGACTTTAGTAGGGAGCCGTGCCCCCGCCTCACGCAATAATTCAATCGTTAGCTCAAGGAATAATGCTTCGAGAATCGGGGGGAGCGGAATGGTTCTTCTTGATGTTACTAATAACCCTAATAAGTCTGGTGGTATGAGCTCGTATTGATATGTCATAGCTGCAACGTAAATCGGTGTAACCAATACTGAAAAGACAACAGCAAAAAATCGCACTAAGCGAAAAAATGTAGCGACAATCCAATTGAGAAAATAGTCTTCGAAAGCGCTAAAAAATTCAATTAACGTCGTGGGCGCTATTAACACATGTGGTGAACCATCAACGATTATGGCGATTTTTCCTTCAGCAAGAATAGCTGCTACTCGATCAGGCCTCTCAGTGTCCAGCAATTGTGGAAATAGGGAATTGGAATTATCACTTAATAATTCAACAATATTTGAACTATCAGAAATCGTGTCAATCTCAATATTTTTTATACGTTGTTTCACAGTATCAACATTGTCTTTATTAGTAATTCCTTCTATATGTAAGACAGCTACTTTTGTTTTCGAAAGTTTTCCAACAGTATATTCTTGTGAAATTAATTCTTTAATAGGTAATCTTTTTCTAATCAAGTTTAAGTTTTGACCAATAGCCTCAACAAACGCTTCCTTAGGTCCAATTACAGAAAACTCAATTTCAGGTTGAGTGAGAGAACGGACAATTTCTTTCTGAGCGGCAATAAATCCAAAACGATTTTTATCAGAATCTAGTGTGACAAGTACATATCCATTTAATAACTTTTGTTCTATATCGCTTGGATTTTTTAAAATATGAATATCTGCTATGGGAACTATTCTATGCAAATCTTCCAGTGATTCAAATTTTTTTGTTAAAAGCGCTGGTAAAGCACTTTCCTGAATAATTTGTTCATCTACTAAAGTCGCATAAAAATGAAAACCAAACCGTTCATTCGTTTTTTCATTAAAATAATAGGTAGACTGAAAATCAGTTGACTGCTTTAATAAAGATTTCCAACCATCATCTTTGATTTTTTTAAACTTATCCCATATGCTCAAAGGTATCACCGTCAATCAGAAGTATTAAATGCATCTAATTAATATTGTTACCAAATTTGGTTGTGTTATGAATGAGGATTAAAAAATGGTAAAGGAGCGATAAAAGTTGGCTCATGATTTGGATCAGAAGATAGAAGCAATGGTAGAAAAATACACGGAATTGTTATTAGGAGAAAGTGACGAAACATTAAAAGGAGAAGTAAAATCATGGATTATCTATTCATTCATTGCTAAACAGATGCCACCTTTAGTAAAACATTGGAATCAATTGTACCCTGAAGGGAAGCAAGAAATGATGGAGCTAATTACAAAGATTAAAGATTTAAATGAAAAACAGCGGCAACAAAAGCCTGATGATAATAAAAAAAAATAAAAAAATAAGAACAGATGATGATTGTTGGTCAACATCTGTTCCTGTTTTATTCCTTTTAACTTAGCTATTGGATGTTACCGTTTGTTCCATAGGGAAATTGTGTAGAGTAACCTTGGAATTGTTGGTAAGATTGTTGCAGATTTTGTTGATCTGCTGCATCAAGACTGTACCAACCTCTTTCAAACATGAGGTTATAAAGATGACGTTGTTCATTCTTTGTTTCAGTAAAAATACGCATAAAATCTTCATAAAGTGTTTGATTACTAACTTCATTTAAATAAATGCTATAAGAATCACTCATGTACTTTTCCATTGCGAGTAGGTCGTTTGTAAAATCACGATCATTCATTTGTGGTGTTTTGGCTATCTGTTTTTCAGGATTTTGTACTTTTTTTGAATTAGTCAACTGAGTTTCCTCCTTATTGCATATTATTAAACGGTTGTGTCGTATTAAGATGTTTCAAAACCTGCTCATAATGGCGTTGATGCATTTGTCCACATTGTTCAAAAACAGTTTTTAAAGCAGGGTCTTGACAATGTTCCGCATAGAAATGAGCTTTTTTCATTGCTAATAAATTCCAAGAAAGAATGTCATTAAAGTAAAGTGCATCTTTTGTTGATACCATAACTGGGGGTTGTTGCATAATTCCTTGTTGATTCGAGAAGTTTGTATTTTGTTGTTGCATCCCAATACCTCCATTTTGATGATTTTCTTCTAAAATAGTTTGTCAATTGCTGAAAAATTTATGCAGAAAGAAAAAAGTGAAAAAGAAATAAAAAATCTATAAGGAAAATGATTGATTAAATTTTGCAAATATTTTATTATTATAAGTATCAAAGGAATTTCCAAAATTTTTTACAGAAAAAATGAATGAGCATTCATTCAAAATCGAAGGAGGAAGAACAGTTGACCAAACAGATTAGAAAGGCTGCTGTTTTAGGCTCAGGTGTTATGGGCTCTGGAATAGCCGCACATTTAGCGAATATTGGTATACCAACACTTTTATTAGATATTGTTCCTCGCGAATTAAGTAAAGAAGAAGAGGTAAAGGGGATTACCCTTAAGGATAAACAGTTCAAAAATAAAATTGCCGAAAGTGGTAAGCAAAAACTATTAAAGCAAAAACCTGCACCGTTAACAGCGAAGAAAAATATTCATCTTATTGAGGCCGGTAACTTCGATGATGATATGGAGCGCTTGAAAGAAGTGGATTGGATTATTGAGGTGGTGGTAGAAAATCTCAGTGTGAAAAAAGACGTGTTTGCCCAAGTAGACAAATATCGTCGTCCTGGAACAATTGTCAGTTCTAATACATCTGGTATTTCCATCGAAGCAATGGCTGAAGGACGTTCTGAAGACTTTAAGAAGCATTTCCTAGGCACTCATTTCTTCAATCCACCACGTTACTTAAAACTATTGGAAGTGATTCCAACTAAGGAAACATCTCCTGAAGTACTTTCTTTTATGCAAACTTTTGGTGAGGATGTTTTAGGAAAAGGTGTTGTTATCGCAAAAGATACGCCGAATTTTATTGCCAATAGAATCGGCACATATGGTCTCCTTGTAACAGTACAAGAAATGTTAAAGGGTGGATTTACTGTTGGTGAAGTAGATTCAATTACGGGACCACTTATTGGTAGACCGAAAAGTGCGACTTTCCGTACATTGGACGTTGTCGGTTTAGATACGTTTGCCCATGTAGCTAAAAATGTTTATGACCAAGTAGAAGGTGAAGAAAAACAAGTATTCGATGTACCAGATTTTATTAATAAGATGTTAGACAAAGGCTGGTTAGGCAGTAAGACAGGACAAGGTTTTTTCTTAAAACAGGGGAAAGAAATTTTAGAGTTAAATCCTAAAACCTTGGAATACGGTCCTCGTAAAAAGTTGAAAACGGCAGCGGTAGAAATAGCTAAACAACAAAAAGGGACAGCAAACAAAATGAAAGCGCTTGTATACGCAGATGATCGCGCTGGAGAATTATTATGGAAGGTGTTATCACCAGCATTAGTTTATTCTGCGCAACTCCTAGGGGAAATTGCCGATGATATTCAATCCATTGATGATGCAATGAAATGGGGATTTGGTTGGAATATGGGCCCATTTGAAACATGGGATGCCATTGGTTTGGAACAATCAGTTAACAAAATGAAAGCGGAAGGATTAGACATTCCAGAATGGGTTGAGAAAATGATCGCTGATGGGCATACACAGTTCTATAAGGAAGAGAACGCGACAACTTATGTGTATGAAAATGGTGAGTATCAGCCGATTAAGTTAAATGCAAAAGTAATAAACTTAAAGCAATTAAAACAAAAACAAGGTGTGATTAAGAAAAATACTGGAGCAAGCTTAATCGACTTAGGCGATGGCGTCGCTATCTTAGAGTTCCATTCAAAGAGTAATGCGATTGGTTTAGACATTATTCAAATGATTAATTTCGCTATTGATGAAGTAGAGAAAAATTATAAAGGTCTTGTTATCTCCAATCAAGGAAAGAACTTCTGTGTCGGTGCAAATATCGGAATGATGTTAATGGAAGCTCAAGATGATAATTACTTCGAATTAGATATGGTTATCAAACAATTCCAAAATGCGATGACGAAAATCAAGTATAGTGCAAAACCAGTCGTAGTGGCCCCATTCGGTATGACACTTGGCGGAGGAGCGGAAGTAGCTTTAAGTGCGGCACATGTTCAAGCATCAAGTGAAACTTATATGGGCTTGGTGGAAGCAGGAGTTGGATTAATTCCAGGTGGTGCAGGGAACAAGTCACTATATTTGAAACATTTAGCAAGCATGCCTAAAGGAGTTCAGTTTGATCTACAGAACGTGGCCAATAAAGTCTTTGAAACAATTGCGATGGCAAAGGTATCTACATCAGGAGAAGAGGCGAGAGAAAATAACTTTTTGAATGCTTCGGATGCAATTAGTGTGAATGGAGATCACCTCATTTATGATGCTAAACAAGCGGTATTAGCATTGGCAAATGCAGGTTACCTTCCACCAGCAAAAGTGAAATTCCCAGTAGTTGGTGAAACAGGGTATGCCGCATTACTTTTAGGTGCTAATTCTATGCATTTATCTGGTTATATTTCAGAACATGATTTGAAAATCGCCAAAGCACTGGCATATGTCATTGCTGGGGGCAAAGTGCCTTTTGGTACAGAAGTGGATGAGCAATATATGTTAGACCTTGAAAGAGAAGCATTTTTAAAACTTATTGCAGAGCCAAAATCTCAACAACGAATGCAACACATGCTCTTAAAGGGTAAACCACTCCGTAACTAATTATAGATTGCTAGAGAGAATAAAAGATACCGAGAGTAGAAGGAGAGGGAAAAAGCAATGAAAGAAGCTGTAATTGTTGCAGGTGCTAGAACACCTGTCGGTAAAGCAAAAAAAGGCTCACTTGCCACTGTACGGCCAGATGATTTAGGTGCACTTGTTGTAAAAGAAACGTTGAAACGAGCTGGAAATTATGAAGGTAGTATAGATGATTTAATTATTGGTTGTGCCATGCCAGAAGCAGAGCAAGGTTTGAATATGGCCAGAAATATCGGTGCATTAGCTGGGCTTCCAGACTCGGTACCAGCAATCACAGTCAATCGCTATTGCTCATCAGGGTTGCAATCAATCGCTTATGGTGCCGAAAAAATCATGCTTGGTCACGCAGATACAGTGATCGCCGGTGGAGCTGAATCCATGAGTCTTGTACCTATGATGGGTCATGTTGTCCGTCCTAATTTAACTTTAGCCGAGACAGCTCCTGAATATTATATGAGTATGGGGCATACAGCAGAGCAAGTTGCTGGGAAATACGGCATTTCAAGAGAAGAACAAGATGCATTCGCTGTGCGTAGTCATCAAAAAGCAGCGAAAGCAATAAGTGAAGGTAAATTTGCTGATGAAATTACTCCGGTTGATGTAACACTCCGTCAAATTGGATCGGATAATAAAGTGAAAGAACGCACCTTCCAGTTTTTACAAGATGAAGGTGTACGGAGCGATTCAACAGTTGCAACTTTAGGGAAACTGAGACCAGCTTTTAATGTGAAAGGCTCAGTCACAGCGGGGAATTCATCACAAACAAGTGATGGTGCAGCAGCTGTAATGATTATGGACAGAGAGAAAGCAGATGCACAAGGACTGCAGCCTTTAGTGAAGTTTCGTTCTTTTGCTGTCGGAGGCGTGCCGCCAGAGGTTATGGGGATTGGGCCAATTGTAGCAATTCCTAAAGCTTTAAAACTAGCGGGGTTAGAGCTATCAGATGTCGGATTATTCGAACTAAATGAAGCTTTTGCTTCTCAATCCATTCAAGTTATTAGAGAATTAGGGTTGGATGAAGAGAAAGTGAATGTTAACGGTGGAGCTATTGCTTTAGGGCATCCACTTGGGTGTACCGGGGCTAAGCTAACTCTATCATTAATTCATGAAATGAAGCGTAGAAATGAGCAATTTGGTGTTGTAACGATGTGCATTGGTGGCGGAATGGGTGCCGCAGGTGTGTTTGAACTTCTTTAAAAACGACTATATTTGTTTTTAAAACCAATAGTGTTATAGAGCGGAAGACACTCGACTCCTGCGGTTAAAGATCAAAGAAATTTGAGCCCCGCAAAAAGTGAGTGTGTGCCGCAATGAACCGAAGTGAAAGTTCTATTTAACTACCTTTGAAAAAACAATGTTAACAAAAACTGCAAAAAGCATAAAGAATGAAGATGGAGGATGATGAACGTGTCAAATCAAACTGAAAAATTTATTAAAGGTGGAAGCTTTTTAATTGAAGATATTTCTTATGAAAATATGTACACACCAGAGGATTTTAGCGAAGAACAAATCATGATTGCGAAAACAACAGAAGATTATGTGACAAATGAAGTGGTCCCTCAAGTGGATTATTTAGAACAGCATGAATTCGATCGCTCTGTAAAACTATTGAAAAAAGCTGGTGACTTGGGCTTACTTGGTACAGATGTGCCAGAGGAATACGGTGGACTCGGTTTAGATAAGGTAAGTTCAGCACTTATCGCTGAAAAAATGTCACGTGTCGGTGGTTTCTCTATCTCACACGGTGCCCATGTAGGTATTGGTTCTCTTCCAATTGTATTGTTCGGGAATGAAGAGCAAAAGCAAAAATACTTACCGGTGCTTGCGACAGGCGAAAAATTAGCTGCCTATGCACTAACAGAACCAAGTTCAGGATCTGATGCATTAGGAGCAAAAACAACTGCTAAATTAAACGCAGAAGGCACACATTATTTATTAAATGGGGAAAAACAATGGATTACGAATGCTGGGTTTGCCGATGTGTTCGTTGTTTATGCCAAAATAAACGGTGACCAATTCACAGCTTTTATTGTTGAAAGAGAATATCCGGGTGTATCAACAGGTGCTGAAGAAAAGAAAATGGGTATTAAGAGCTCGTCTACAAGAACACTTATTTTAGAAGATGCACAAGTACCAGTTGAAAATGTACTAGGTGAAATTGGTCGTGGTCATGTCATTGCCTTTAACATTTTGAATATTGGTCGTTACAAACTTGGTGTAGGTGCAGTAGGTGGTTCTAAGCATGCCTTTAAATTAGGGGTAACTTACGCTAACCAACGTCAACAATTCAGTACGCCTATTTCTTCTTTTAATTTAACGAAGGAAAAATTCGGAACAATGGCAAGTAAAATTTATGCAGCTGAAAGCTCCGTTTACCGTACAGTGGGTCTATTTGATGACAGAATGAGTCAATTGAGTGATGAAGAAGTCAAAGACGGTAAAGAAGTAGCGAAGTCTATTGCTGAATATGCAATAGAATGCTCACTTAATAAGTTCTTCTCTACCGAAGTTCTAGATTATGTAGTTGATGAGGCAGTTCAATTACATGGTGGTTATGGCTTTATGGCAGAATATGAAGTAGAAAGAGCTTACCGTGATTCTAGAATCAATCGAATCTTTGAAGGAACAAACGAAATCAACCGTCTTTTAGTACCAGGAACGTATGTTAGAAAAGCAATGAAAGGTGAACTGCCTTTATTCGAAAAAGCAATGGCACTTCAAGAGGAATTGATGATGATGATGCCAGAAGAGCCAGGTTCTGAAGCATTAGAGCAAGAGAAATATCTTGTAAAGAACGCTAAGAAAATCGCATTACTTGCAGCAGGTTTATGTGCACAAAAATATGGAAAAGCTTTGGATAAAGAGCAAGAAGTTCTTGTGAATATTGCTGATCTGGTTTCTTACGCCTATTCTATGGAATCTACTGTTCTTCGTACTGAAAAAGCCATTGTAAAAGACGGAGTAGCAAAAGCTGAGCAAAAGCTATTATACACACAAATTTTCTGCCAAGAAGCATTTAATCAAATTGAGTTGATTGCGAAAGAAACTTTAGTAGGTGTGGAAGAAGGCGATACATTACGAATGATGCTTTCAGCGCTTAAGAAGTTTACGAGACATACTCCAACAAATGTAATTGCGAAAAAACGTCAAGCGGCTGAGAAAATTATTGAAGCTGAAAGGTTTGTAGTATAATATTTATCTTGAATAAAGTGAAGGAAAGTAACCTATTTACTTCCTCCATTTGCGAAGTTTATGACTTGAGGCTCAAGAACAAATTTGGGCCTCTTTGTTTTGTTTTTAATATGATAATAATTACAATTCTTCGTTATGAAAATAAAAAGAAATATGTTATGCTAATGAAACGATAGTATTCATGAATATAGGTATGATAAAATAGGTGGTGAAAACATGGCACTTACTTTCTATTGGTATCCTAAATGTGGTACTTGCCGAAAAGCGAAAAAATGGCTAGATGAACATGAAATAGCCTATGATGCAATACATATAGTGGAAAATCCTCCATCCCGCAAGGAATTAGAAGATCTTTACAAAAAGAGTGGGTTAGAGCTAAAAAAATTTTTCAACACAAGCGGTCAAAAGTATCGTGAGTTAGGATTAAAAGACCGAGTGAAAACGGCCTCAGAGTCGGAACTGTTAGATTTATTAGCATCGGATGGAATGTTAATTAAACGTCCATTAACAACGGATGGTACGAAAGTAACAGTCGGATTTAAAGAGCTAGAATTTGAACAAAATTGGCTGTAAATGGTGGATGCGCTTTATACGTTTTAAACGATCGTTTATTCGGTCATTAAAATAAACAATTTCCTAAATTAATGGAGGTATGAAACATGAGCACACCTAAAGAATTACGTTATTCAGAAGAACACGAGTGGGTAAAAACAGAAGGAGATAAAGTTCGTATTGGTATTACATACTTTGCTCAATCAGAACTTGGAGATATCGTATTTGTTGAGCTTCCAGAAGTAGGAGATGAAGTAACTGCTGATGAACCGTTTGGTAGCGTAGAATCTGTTAAAACAGTTTCTGAGTTATATGCACCAATTAGTGGTAAAATCGTTGAGATTAACGAAGAACTTAGCGATAGTCCAGAATTTGTGAATGAATCTCCTTACGAGAAAGCATGGATGATTGTTGTTGAGCCATCCGATGCAAGTGAAATTGACAAGCTAATGACAGCTGAACAATATGAAGAAATGACAAAAGAAGATTAATTGTAGTTAAATAAAGAAGGTCAAATCATTAAATGGTTTGACCTTTTTCTAAATTTCTATATAGACATACCAGATGAGTGCTGAAAAGTTTTCAAATGTAAAAAGGCTTACTATTATAAAATATATAAATGATATATATTAGGTGATGAGCATGCATATAGAACATGGCAATAAAGTGATTATTGTTGAAGGTAAATCTGACAAACGAAAAGTGAAAGGACTAATCAGAGAACCTGTAGAGATCTTATGTACAAATGGAACGATTGGCACTTCGAAGTTGGATGAATTAATTGATTATTTAATTGGGAAGGAAGTCTATATATTAGTCGATGCTGACGCATCAGGAGAAAAACTTCGTAAACAATTTAAGAGAGAATTACCAGAGGCAGAGCATATCTATATTGATAAAATGTATCGTGAAGTCGAGGCGGCACCTGCGCATCATTTAGCTACAGCCTTAATAAGTGCAAATATAGATATATATACCGAGTATTTAGATAAAGGATGATAACATGATTGACTGGTCAAACAATGACTTAAATGATTTGATCGCAAGGAAGCAATCCGGCTTATTTTATTTATTCACTCCTATGTGTGGGACATGTCAAGTTGCCGGGAAAATGCTAACAATTACTGAGCAACTGTTGCAGAACCTTCCTATAGGTAAAGCCGACCTGAATTTTTTGCCAGCAGTGGCAGAAAAGTATGAAATTGAAAGTGTACCGTGTTTACTTGTGTTTAAAAAAGGAGAGTTAGTTGATAAGCTTTATGCTTTCCATTCAGTACCTTATTTACTTGAACAAATTCAATCATATGAATTACAGTCTCAATTTTAAAACCACTTATTGTTTAGGAATAAGTGGTTTTCTTATGCTTTTAATCAAGGGGGGTTGCGTAAATGTTTAATTACACCCCTCACTCATTCTAGGCAGATGAATCGATGGGATATTTCTTTTTTCTGTCGATAAGTCTAGCTTTTGACATATTTCTCGGGAAATAGGTTGTGAACATTGTTGGAAATAAATGTTCTGTCAGTTAAAGTCGATAGTTAGGAGAAGGAAATCATTTCTTGGAACAGAATTATAGAATATAAGACGCGGGCTGGGGGTGGTTTCAATAGAGGAACTCATTTATCATTTTAATCAATCTTTAAGAGTAAATGATCATATTTTAATGATGTTAAAGGAACCTATAAGGATTCGAGTAGAATTAGAACAAAATCTAATGTATTTGACATTAGACCGTAAAAGGCTGCTAATTAAACATACTCGCCCATTGAAAAATTATCATATAAACATTCAAACTACTGCTGACCACTTTCATTCTTTGCTTCAAGGGCGTACGAGTCTAAAGAAACAAGTGGATGAAAAGCATATCATCCTTAAGTCGACTTTTAGACAATTATTAAAATTAGATGCCATTTTCGTATTAAATCAAAAATAATCATAAATACATCAAATGTCCTAAAAAAAGATTGACTTCCCAAAAAAAGGTTGTTATTCTATCCTTAGAATAATTAGAAAATTAAATATTCTTATCGAGAGTGGTGGAGGGACTGGCCCTATGAAACCCGGCAACCGGTTGTTTGATACACGGTGCTAATTCCAGCAGAGCATAAAAGCTCTGGTAGATAAGAAGAGATGATAAACCCTCTTCTTTGTGAAGAGGGTTTTTGGTCGTCTTTTCTTTCCAATTTAAAAAAGAGGAGAGATGTAAAATGGCAGAAAAAGAAAAGCAACTTCGATTTGAAACAATTGGTGTTCATGGTGGGCTAAAACCTGATCCAGTAACAGGGGCAAGAGCGGTCCCAATCTATCAAAATAATGCTTATCAATTCCAGAATACAGAGCATGCGCAAGACTTATTTGGCTTAAAAGAAACAGGATATATTTATTCTCGTATTCATAATCCAACGGTTACTGTGTTTGAGGAAAGAGTTGCATTGTTAGAAGGGGGAACAGGCGCATTAGCATTAGCAAGCGGGCAAGCAGCCATTTACTTAGCTCTTCTTAATATTGTTCAAGCGGGTGATGAAATTGTAGCTGCCTCTAATTTATATGGAGGTACATATAATTTATTTACAGTCACTTTACCAAAGTACGGCATCAACGTTAGGCTTATCGATATTAATAATGAAGAGGAACTACGAGCAGCAATCAATGAGAAGACACGAGCTGTATTTGCCGAAACCATTGGTAACCCGAGTTTACAAGTACTAGATATTGAAACAGTTTCAAATATCGCCCATGAACATGGTGTGCCGTTAGTGGTTGATAACACATTTGCAACTCCTTATCTATGTCGGCCGATTGAGCATGGCGCAGATATTGTTGTTCATTCTGCTACGAAATGGTTACTTGGGAATGGGACGACAATGGGGGGGATCATTGTTGACGGTGGTAAATTTGATTGGAACTCAGAGAAGTATCCAGGATTAAGTCAGCCGGATACAAGCTATAACGATTTAGTATATAGTGAGGCACTTGGCCCTGTAGCATATATTACTAAAGCGAGAGTGCAGCTTCTAAGAGATTTAGGTCCAGCACTAAGTGCACAAAGCGCCTTCCAATTTACGTTAGGTTTAGAAACGTTAACGGTTCGAATGAAAGAACATATTGCTAATACGAAAAAAATTGTGCAATATTTAAATAATCACTCTGCTGTTAATTGGGTACTTTATCCGGGCGATGACAACCATCCTAATAAAGAATTAGCAGACAAATATTTATCTAAAGGTGCAGGGGCAGTTGTCGTTTTTGGCATATCTGGTGGGCGTGAAGCAGGTGCGAAGGTTATTAATTCGGTTGAGCTGTTCGCACATGTAGCGAATGTAGGTGATGCAAAAAGTCTTATTATACATCCAGCAAGCACAACGCATCAACAACTTAATCAAGATGGGTTAAAACAAGCAGGTGTACCTGAAGACTTAATCCGATTATCAATTGGAATTGAAAATGTAGAAGATTTGATCGATGATCTTGAATCTGCTATTGAAGCGGCAACCGGTATTGCTTCATTAAATATAAGGGTCTAACAACTATTATTTCAGATTTGACACCTACTTCAATGACATGATACTATTACACAGGTACACAAAAAAATTCAATATATTCATAGTTTGCTCTTATTTAGAGAGGTGGAGGGAAGTGCCCTTTGAAGCCCGGCAACCGTCATTTAATTGAAATGGTGCCAATTCACTCAAAGCATTAGCTTTGAAAGATGAGAGAAAGGAATTTTCATAACAAGCCTTTCTGCTCATAAGCAGGAAGGCTTTTTTTATAAACAATGGATATGCTATAAATGTGTTGGTTTTTCTGGATTGAAGAGGTGAAGTATAAAATGATTTCAATAAAAGATGTAAAAAAGATTTTCTCAACGAAAAACGGGAAAGTAAATGCAGTAGACAATGTTAACCTCGAAATTAACGAGGGTGAAATATTCGGTGTAATCGGATACAGTGGTGCGGGTAAAAGTACATTGATTCGTATGTTAAATGGACTTGAAATCCCGACTGAAGGCGTTGTATCTGTAGCTGGGAATGAAGTTTCTCGCATAAAAGGTGCTAGCTTAAGAAAGGCTAGACAAGAAATAAGCATGATTTTCCAACATTTTAATTTATTGTGGTCTCGAACAGTACGAGAAAACATTGCGTTTCCATTAGAAATTGCTGGTGTACCTAAGAAAGCGCGACTAGAGAGAGTTAATGAATTAATTAAATTGGTTGGACTAGATGGTCGAGAGGATGCCTATCCCTCGCAATTAAGCGGTGGACAAAAACAGCGAGTAGGTATTGCTAGAGCACTTGCCAATAATCCTAAAGTACTGTTATGTGATGAGGCGACAAGTGCTCTAGATCCGCAAACAACTGATAGTATTCTCGACTTACTTGTTGATATTAATGAACGTTTAGGGTTAACTATTGTGTTAATTACGCATGAAATGCATGTCATTCGCAAGATTTGCCACCGTGTGGCTGTCATGGAAGGTGGAAGAATTGTTGAAATTGGCGAAGTGCTAGATGTGTTCCAAAAGCCAAAAGAACCTATTACGAAGCGATTTGTTCAACAAGTGACCGAACCGGAAGAAACGAAGGAAACGATTACACATTTACTGAGTGCTTATCCAAATGGCCAAATTGTTCAACTTGGATTTGTAGGTGGTTCAGCGGAACAACCATTAATCACAAACTTAATTCGCCACTACAATGTAACAGTGAATGTATTACAAGGAAAGATATCCCAAACACAAAGTGGCTCTTACGGTACCTTATTTATTCATATAGATGGAGAGTCGGATGAGGTTACCCGCGCGATTGAATATATTCATTCGCAGAAGGTTGGCGTGGAGGTGATTTCCCATGCTTAATGAATGGCTACCAAATGTGGATTGGGAAAGAATGTGGGAAGCAACAAAAGAAACTTTATATATGACAAGTATTTCTGTTATAGCCACGTTTATTTTAGGAATTATTCTTGGATTACTTTTGTTCTTAACCTCTAAAGGTAATATATGGCAAAATCAGCTAGTTAATAAGATCATTGCGGCATTCGTCAATGTCTTTCGATCCATTCCGTTTTTAATCTTGATTGTGTTATTAATCCCTTTCACAAAAATGATTTTAGGGACAATGATTGGTGAAAATGCAGCATTACCAGCACTCATTATTGGTGCAGCACCTTTCTATGCAAGAATGGTGGAAATTGGCTTACGTGAGATTGATAAAGGTGTCATTGAAGCCTCTAAATCGATGGGTGCAAAAACAAGTACAATTATATGGAAAGTACTCATCCCTGAATCTATGCCAGCGCTTGTTTCGGGTATTACCGTTACAGCGATTGCGCTAGTCGGATATACGGCAATGGCAGGTGTCATAGGTGCAGGAGGATTAGGGAACCTTGCCTACTTAGAAGGTTTCCAAAGAAGTAGATATGACGTTGTATGGATTGCAACGATTATTATCTTAATTATCGTGTTTATCATCCAAATGATTGGTGATTTGATTACTTCCAAACTAGACAAACGATAGGAGAGCTAAAAAAATGAAAAAATGGTTATCTGTTTTAATGATTGCAGCTGTTGTATTATTTATTGCTGCCTGTGGATCTTCAGATGAAGGTAGCGAAGGATCTGATGAAGGAACAAAAACATTAAAAATTGGGGCATCTAACGTACCGCATGCTGAAATCCTTAATGAAGCAAAACCTTTATTAGAAGAAAAAGGAATTGAGCTGGATATCACAACGTTCCAAGATTATATTGTACCGAACCAAGCGTTAGAGGGTGGCGATATTGATGCGAACTATTTCCAACATATCCCTTATTTAGAATCTCAAATGGCTGAAAATGATTATGATTTTGTTAATGCTGGTGGTGTTCATATCGAGCCAATTGGTGTTTATTCACAAGAATATGATAGCTTAGATGATCTTCCAGAAGGAGCAACAGTTATTATGAGTAGCTCTGTACCTGACCATGGTCGTATTTTGACAATGTTAGAAAAGGAAGGTTTGATTACACTAAAAGCTGATGTCGATAAAACGACAGCGACAATTGATGATATTGAGGAAAATACGAAAAATCTAAAGTTTGATACGGAGTATGAAGCAGCACTTCTTCCACAAATATATAATAATGGAGAAGGTGACGCAGTTCTAATTAACTCTAACTATGCAATTGATGCTGGCTTAAATCCAGTGGAAGATGCAATTGCACTTGAAGAAAGTGATTCTCCATATGTGAATGTAATCGCAGTTAGAGCTGGGGATGAAGACAAAGAAGAAATAAAAGCACTACTAGAAGTATTACACTCTGAAGAAATCCAAAGTTTCATTGAAGAACAATATGAAGGTGCAGTTGTACCTGTTACTGAATAATAGAAATTTATTAAAGAAGTCTACTTAGTTGTAGGCTTCTTTTTTTTGTAAGGCGATGTAAAAGATACATCCACTGAGTCAATCACCTTTTGGGGCTAACTAGGACAATTGATGGAGATAAGGTAGATGGCTTTTGAAGAATCCCTGAATTTGATTTGATAGAAACAAGAAGTGAGGAAAATTTGTATTATTAAGAAAGAAAATGATAAATATAATTTACAAGCTTTTCCCCATGATCGGTTTTCAGCGTACATCAAGGTTAAGGATACGAAAAATTGCTAATAAAAGCGGCTTGCGAACGAGAGAGAAAATTGCAAAGATAGCAGAACAAAAACCGATTAGATCGTATATCAGAAGTTGAAAATAAAAATCTTAATAAAAAACAAATAATAATTCTCTGTATATTGCTTAATCTTACAAAGGTGACCTTAACTGTTGATTAGAGGTGTTTTGCACAGACAAAATAGTCATTCCTAACCTTTGTATGAGTAAAGGTGAATATTTGTAAGTATTGACCCATGAATTTATGAATAAAAGAGGTGGATAAAACCAATCACGATAAATTCAGTAAAAAAGCGTATTTTCGTGTTTTATCGTGTTTGAGTCGGGTAAGTTTATAGTGTAGTATTTTTATTGTAATCATTATAACGCTTTAAACGGCGAAAATTTGAAAGGATTGATTCATTATTAGTCAGCTACAGCTGAATTACACAAGCGAAATGGAAAAGGCCATGCACGGAGCATATGGAGTAGGTTATGAAACGTATTGCCAAAGACAGGATGTAAGGATGCGCGTAGAAAAACAGCGTGAAAAAGATTACTTAAAGAGTCAAAGAATTGTTGCCGATATCGAACGTAAAGCACATGCTTAAATAAAGAGGAGAGCTGTCAGTTAGACGGCTCTTTTTGTATATAATAAATGAAAATGAGATTTAATTACGTCAATGTTAAGGTGGCGTGAAACCATATATTGTGTAAAAATTTGGTTTCTTTTGTTTATATAATGGCTTATGAACAAGATGATTATGCCGATTTTAATTTGGACATAAATGCAAGTAGAAAAGAACTTAACAATAAGTCATATATAAATAGAAGAAAAATGAGTTATTTTCGCTAAATTTAGTGTAGAATAATGGATGGTGATAGGTTTACAACATATACATAGTGGAAATATCGTCTAATATGTGCAAAGAGTTGATATCACATTTAATTTGTTATAAGATTGTAATGAGAATAAAGTGAGAATTAAACTAGAAATGAGATTTGACTTAACAGTGCAAATCTTTTTTATTACGGAGGTATAAACATGGCATCTACATTAACAATTAAAGACCTTCATGTTGAAATTGAAGGAAAAGAGATTTTAAAAGGTGTTAACCTTGAGATAAAGGGTGGAGAAATCCACGCAATTATGGGTCCTAACGGAACAGGTAAATCAACATTATCTTCCGCAATTATGGGACATCCGAAATATGAAGTAACAAAAGGAAGTATTATTTTAGATGGTGAAGATGTACTTGAAATGGAAGTAGATGAGCGCGCGCGCGCAGGTCTATTCCTAGCAATGCAGTACCCAAGTGAAATCAGTGGCGTAACAAATGCAGATTTTTTACGTTCCGCAATTAATAGCCGTCGAGAAGAAGGCGAAGAGATTTCTCTAATGAAATTCATTCGTAAAATGGATAAAAACATGGAGTATCTTGAAATGGATACAGATATGGCCCAACGTTACTTAAACGAAGGCTTCTCTGGTGGGGAGAAAAAACGTAATGAAATCCTACAGATGATGATGATTGAGCCTAAAATTGCGATTCTTGATGAAATTGATTCTGGATTAGATATCGATGCATTGAAAGTCGTTTCTAAAGGGATTAATGAAATGCGCGGTGAGGAATTTGGTTGCTTAATTATTACTCACTATCAACGTCTATTAAACTACATCACGCCTGATCACGTGCATGTAATGATGCAAGGTCGTGTCGTTAAGTCTGGTGGACCAGAATTAGCACAAAGACTAGAAGCTGAAGGTTATGACTGGATTAAAAAAGAATTAGGTATTGAAGACGAATCAGTTGAGCAAGAAGCGTAAGTTAGGAGGATCACTATGTCAACAGAAATAAAGTTACCATTTGATAAAGAATACGTACATTCTTTTTCAAAAGATATGGGCGAGCCTGCATGGATGACAGATCTCCGTGTAAACGCACTGGAGAAAGCTGAAGATCTTCCAATGCCTAAGCCTGATAAAACAAATATTTCAAAATGGAATTTCACTCAATTTGATAAGCATATCGTGGGAAGTGAAGATTACTCTTCATTAACTGACTTGCCAGAAGAAGTAAGAAGCTTAATCAATTTAGAATCAGCTGACCAAAATTTATATATTCAGCGTAATAATCGTCCGGCATATATCTCTTTATCAAAGACAGTTCTAGATCAAGGTGTTATTTTCACCGACATCTTTACTGCTGCTAGAGAGCACGGAGAGCTGTTACAAAAATATTATATGACAGATGGGGTAAAGGTTGACGAACATAAGTTAACAGCTTTACATGCTGCACTGATGAATGGTGGCGTATTTGTCTATATTCCTAAAAATGTAGAAATCAAAGAGCCACTACACTCTGTATTTATTCACGACGATCAAGAAGCAAACCTATTCAATCATGTATTATTGGTTGCTGAAGATAATAGTTCTGTTACTTATGTAGAAAACTACATTTCAACAATGGAAGAAAGCAAAGGCATTTTTAACATCATTTCCGAAGTTGTTGCTAATACAAATGCAAAAGTAACTTATGGAGCGGTAGACACTTTATCTGCTGGAACTACTGTATATGTGAATCGTCGCGGAGTTGCTGGCCGAGATGCACGTATTGAATGGGCATTAGGCTTAATGAATGATGGCGATACAGTATCTGATAATAAAACGAATTTAATCGGCGATGGTTCATATGGAGATATGAAAACAGTCGTTGTAGGTCGCGGGAAACAAACGCAAAACTTTACAACAAACATCGTACACTTTGGTAAAGCATCTGAAGGTTACATCTTAAAACATGGTGTAATGAAGGATGCAGCTACTTCCATCTTTAATGGAATTGGTAAAATTGAGCACGGAGCGACAAAGGCAAATGCAGAACAAGAATCTCGTGTATTAATGTTAAGCGAAAAAGCACGTGGAGATGCGAATCCAATTCTATTGATTGATGAAGATGATGTAACAGCTGGTCACGCAGCTTCTGTTGGTCGTGTCGACCCGTTACAATTATATTATTTGATGAGTCGTGGTATTTCACAAAAAGAAGCAGAACGCCTTGTTATTCATGGCTTCCTTGCTCCAGTAGTTAATGCTCTTCCTATCGAAGGGGTTAAAAAGCAATTAACAGCTGTGATCGAAGGGAAAGTTCAATAATGAATGCAAAAGAGATTCGCGAGCTATTTCCAATACTAAATCAAGAAGTCAATGGCCATCCATTAGTGTATTTAGATAGCGGTGCTACATCACAAAAACCAATTCAAGTGATTGAAGCGGTACAAAAATATTATCATAACGATAATTCAAATGTTCATAGAGGTGTACACACTTTAGGTACAAGGGCTACTGACGGCTATGAAGGCGCCAGAGAAAAAGTCCGCAAGTTTATCAGGGCAAAATCCACTGAAGAAATTATCTTTACTAGAGGAACAACGACTAGTATAAATAAAGTGGCTGCAAGCTATGCGAGAGCGAATCTTTCAGAAGGGGATGAGATTGTTATCTCCTATATGGAGCACCATAGTAATATTATTCCTTGGCAACAAGTGGCTAAGGAAACTGGTGCAACATTAAAATATTTACCATTACAAGAAGATGGAACAATTGCTCTGAGTGATGTTTCCGCTACAATTACAGACCAAACGAAAATTGTTTCTGTTACACTTGTATCTAACGTATTGGGTGTAATCAATCCTATTAAAGATATTGCCAAAATTGCTCATCAGCATGGAGCTGTAATGGTTGTTGATGCTGCACAAGGGGCACCGCATTTAAAAATTGATGTGCAAGATCTAGATTGTGATTTTCTTGCTTTTTCAGGACATAAAATGTGTGGACCTACTGGTATTGGTGTTCTTTATGGAAAGAAACAACTTTTAGAAAATATGGAGCCAGTTGAATTTGGTGGCGAAATGATTGATTTTGTCGGCTTATATGAGTCTACATGGAAAGAACTTCCGTGGAAGTTTGAAGGTGGCACACCAATCATTGCTGGAGCGATTGGACTAGGTGCAGCGATTGATTTCTTGGAAGAAATTGGTTTAGACCAAATTGAGGCTCATGAACATAAGCTTGCTGCTTATGCTTTAGAGAGACTTTCTGAAGTAGAAGGCATGAAAATTTTCGGTCCAAAAACAGCAGCAAATCGTGCAGGAATTGTTACATTTAATTTAGATGATGTTCACCCGCATGATGTGGCAACGGTATTAGACGCTGAAGGAATCGCTATTAGAGCGGGACATCATTGTGCACAGCCGTTAATGAAATGGTTGAAGCAATCAGCAACAGCTAGAGCAAGCTTCTATTTATATAACACAGAAGAAGATATTGATAAGCTTACAGCAGGGCTTATTAAAACGAAGGAGTATTTCAGCGATGTCTTTTAATAACTTAGATACCCTCTATCGCCAAGTGATTATGGATCACTACAAGAACCCTCGAAACAAAGGCGTGCTTGAAGATGATAGCTTAACAGTTAATATGAATAATCCGACTTGTGGAGATAGAATTCAGTTAACCTTAAAGCTCGAAGATGGGAAAGTCGCTGATGCCAAATTTGAAGGTGAAGGCTGTTCTATCTCAATGTCATCGGCATCTATGATGACACAGGCGATTAAGGGAAAAACAAAGGAAGAAGCAGTAAAGCTATCTCATATTTTTTCTGATATGATGCTTGGGAAAGATTATGACGACGATATCGATTTGGGTGATATTGAAGCACTTCAAGGTGTTTCCCAATTTCCGGCACGTATTAAGTGTGCGACACTAGCGTGGAAGGCGATGGAAAAGGGAATGAACGAGGAAGATACAGCTAAGTAGTCATAGAGTTGTGACGTTAAAATAAATCATGGTGAAGGATTTTTCTAACCATAAGAATGGAGGAATACGAAATGGCAAAAAAAGCACCTGAAATCGGCGATTACAAGTATGGATTTGCCGATAAGGACATTTCCATTTTCCGGTCAAAACGCGGTTTAACTAAAGAAATCGTGCAAGAGATTTCTAAAATGAAGGAAGAGCCTCAATGGATGCTTGACTTCCGATTAAAATCTTTAGAGCACTTCTACAATATGCCAATGCCTCAATGGGGTGGCGATCTATCAGCACTAAACTTTGATGAGATTACGTATTATGTAAAACCATCTGAGAAAACAGAGCGTTCTTGGGATGAGGTACCTGAAGAAATCAAACAAACTTTTGATAAGTTAGGTATTCCAGAAGCGGAGCAAAAATATCTTGCTGGGGTTTCAGCTCAATACGAATCTGAGGTTGTTTACCATAATATGCAAGAGGATCTTGAGTCAAAAGGAATTGTCTTTAAAGATACAGATTCTGCCCTACGTGAAAACGAAGATATTTTCCGTGAGCACTGGGCAAAGGTAATCCCACCGACAGATAATAAATTCGCTGCATTAAACTCAGCCGTATGGTCTGGTGGTTCATTCATCTACGTTCCTAAAGGAATTAAAGTAGACACACCATTACAAGCTTACTTCCGTATTAACTCTGAGAATATGGGTCAGTTCGAGCGTACGTTAATCATTGTAGATGAAGGCGCACATGTACACTATGTTGAAGGTTGTACAGCACCTGTTTATACAACAAATTCACTGCATAGTGCCGTAGTTGAAATTATCATCAAAAAAGGCGCATATTGCCGTTATACAACAATTCAAAACTGGGCAAATAACGTGTTTAACCTCGTTACAAAACGTGCAGTTTGTGAAGAAAATGCAACAATGGAATGGATTGATGGTAACATCGGATCCAAACTAACGATGAAATATCCAGCCGTTATTCTTAAAGGTGAAGGCGCTCGTGGTATGACATTGTCCATCGCATTAGCAGGTAAAGGACAACACCAAGATGCAGGTGCGAAAATGCTACACTTAGCACCTAATACATCTTCGACAATTGTCTCTAAATCAATTGCTAAACAAGGTGGTAAAGTAACTTACCGTGGAATTGTTCAATTTGGACGTAAAGCAACTGGCGCACGTTCAAATATTGAATGTGATACATTAATTATGGATAATCAGTCAACTTCTGATACGATTCCTTATAATGAAATCATGAATGACAATATTTCATTAGAGCACGAAGCAAAGGTATCTAAAGTATCTGAAGAACAACTATTTTATCTAATGAGCAGAGGTATTTCTGAAGAAGAGGCAACAGAAATGATTGTTATGGGCTTCATCGAACCATTTACAAAAGAACTTCCAATGGAATATGCTGTTGAAATGAACCGTTTGATCAAGTTCGAGATGGAAGGTTCAATTGGATAAATGCTTAAAACCCTTATTATTTAAGGGTTTTTTGTTTGGAGTAATAGAGGGAAAATACGTTCGTGCCGATTCAGATTATTTTCTCGTTTATTTTTAGTATATGAGGCGAACTTTTTTAGTTCGTCTTCTTTTTTTGAGTTTAAGTCAGAGGTTATTTAGTTTAATCAGTCATGCTACTTTTTCATAATTGTCTACAGAGTGAGATGCATGCAAGGAATTTCCCCACCCAAAAACAGCAAGTCGTTCGTTTATTGTCATAATTTTTGAATGTCGATTATGTTTTTAGGTTACTACGCTATTTTGGGAAGCCAAATGCATTTGCATTAACAACACGGTTGAAACAATAGAGTAGCAAATGCGTCTTATATACCTAGACCAGTAATTTGCTCATTATATTTTTACTCCTCCATTCTATAGAAAAAATAGGCTTTCTATATGTATTTTTATGAAGGGCTGTCCACACGGGCAGTCCTTTTTACTTATATATTATAGAAAGGAGAGTGTTTTTATATGGTTAATGTGATAAAGCAGCTGGTATCTCAGGAAGTGGTTAATCAACGCTCTTATGGTAAAGGGAACAAAATTCAATATATAACACCACATCAAACAGGAAATATGGGAATCGGAGCAAATGCACAGATGCACGCTAATTTACAGTCGAACTTAAATGCAAGACAAGCTAGTTGGCACTACCAAGTGGATGATCGCATGGTAATTCAGTCATTTGAAGATGATGTGATGTGCTGGGCAGCAGGAGATGGGCGAGGTCCGGGGAATACGGCGTCGATTCATATTGAAATGTGCATCAATGCCGATGGAGGTTATGAACAGACAATCAATAATGGAGCAGCATTAGTCAAAATGTTGATGGACAAGTATGGGTTGGATCGGAGTAGAATTAAACAACATCACGATTGGTCAGGGAAAAACTGCCCAGCACAATTGCGCGCGGGTTATAAGGGCATTACATGGGAGGATTTTTTGAATAAAGTAGATGGGGTGCAGGAAGAGGAAAATTTCGGATCCCCTTCCCCCGGTCCTAATCAGCCGAAACCAAAACCAAAACCGGTTGAGAATGGAAATAGTATTGTCGACTATCTTAACGCACAAGGGATCGACTCATCTTTCAAGAATCGAGCAATATTAGCAAAGCAATATGGGATGAATAATTATCAAGGTACGGCGGCGCAAAACATTGCTTTATTAGAAAAAATCAAAAAAGGAGTGCCGAAGAAGCCACAAATAGCCCCGAAAGCGAATCTGAATGTGGACGGAAAATGGGGAAAATCAACAACGAGAGCACTACAAAAAGCACTTGGTACTCCTGTTGATGGTATCATCAGTAATCAGCCGAAAAATAGTGTAACGAATGCCTTCTATGATGGAACGATTCACTTTGCTAGTGGAAAACAAGGAAGTCCGATGGTAAAAGCATTACAACGAATGATTGGTGCAAATCCTGATGGTTTTATGGGTCCTCATACAGTAAGAGCGTTACAAATATATTTGGGGACGGTTGTTGATGGTGTACTAAGTCGTCCATCCCTCGTTGTAAAAGAAATGCAACGACGACTAAATGCAGGAACTTTTGTTAAATAAATGAAGATAAAATAAAAAGCAAGGTTACTTTAATGGAAGTATTCACCTTGCTTTTTTTATATTATTGCATAGAGAAATTCAATTGACTTGTATATCCAAAGAATAAAGATCCTTAATGGAATAATCATTTTTCCTTAGAGTTCGCCGTTTTCATGTTTGTATGTGAAGCTTGACCAATCTGTAGTCCCTATCTTTCTTAATTCAATAGCAGCTTCCTCAGGTGTCATTTGAAAAGAGTCATATACCCATTCAGCCAGAAAGCCAACTGTGCCATAGCTAGAAAAGGAGGCGTAACTTTTATGGTTATAGACATGCATTAATGCTGCAGATAGTTCTCGTGATAATTGGTGAATGAATTGTGGGTTTTTTAACTGTTCTTTATAAAAAGATTGATAAGAAAAGACATGATTACATATATCCTTGGTTGTTTCTTCAACCTTTAAATGGGGATGGTGCATTTTTTTAGCTTGAGGATAAAAGGCTAAAAATTCGTTGATAATGTCCTTTGAGAGTTGCTCAAGCAAATCATATTTATCATAGTAATAGACATAGAAGGTAGAGCGACTAATGCCTGCTCTTTTTACAATCTCTTTTACTGTTATAGAAGAGAATGTCTTTTGATGTAATAGCTCTAGTAGTGCTGTGATGATATAAGCTTTTGCAGATGTATTTTGTAGCATTGCTTCCTCATCTCCTTAAATTGGACATTTAGTGTGAAAATGTCGTTTGTTTGTATTGGCTTGTTTTTTTACAATTATAAGTGATAGTAAATTGAAGTATAACGGAGGGGAACATAAGTGACAAATGTTCATGTAATAACTGGTGGTACAGGTGGCATGGGAAAAGCGATTGCAGAAGCGTTAAACAAGGAAGATATCTATTTGCTCGCCGATGTGAATGAAGAGAGATTAAAACAGACCCAGCAAGAGTTAAATGACAAAGGAATCGCTCAAGTACATTATCAAACAGTAGATATAACAGATCAAGAAAATGTTCGAGCATTGGTGCAAAAGGCTGATTCATTAGGTGAGTTAAAGTCCATCATCAATACAGCTGGATTATCACCGACGATGGCTGATGCGAAAAGAATTGTTGATGTTAATTTAAAAGGAACAAGTATCATTTTAAATGCCTTCTATGAAATCGCACAAAAAGGGACAGTTGCCGTCTGTATTTCCTCAATGAGTGGACATATGGTGCCAAAGGAAGGGCCGTATAGCGAAATACTAAAGGCGCCGTTAGCTGAAGATTTACACAAGAAGATGGAGCCTTTCTATCAAACGAATTCTGGTGCTGCCTATAGCTTTTCGAAATTAGGTGTTTTATTAATTGTAGAAGACCAAGCATGGAAGTGGGGACAGAAAGGGGCGCGAATTGTTTCTGTTTCTCCAGGTACGATAAATACACCAATGGGTAGACAGGAAGCTAGTCAATCTGAGCAAATGAAGATGTTACTAGAAAAAACACCTTTGCAGCGTGAAGGAGAATCAACTGAAATTGCTTCAGCCGTTGCGTTTCTAGTGAGTGATGCTGCAAGCTATATTACTGGAACTGATTTAAGAGTCGATGGTGGCACTGTCGCTAACCTAAAATAAAAAAGAAACCCTGCTGAATAGACTTTCATCAGCAGGGTTTCTTTATTGACTGTATCAACATTGACTAGTGTTTCGGTGAAAATTGCTGAAAAACCGTTTTTGTTGGTTCAGGGTATATTTCTTTTCCAGCAATTGAATTGATGATTTTTAGATTTCTTAGAACAGATAGGCCTAGATTTGTTGCACTAGCCCCGTGAGAATGCTCGATATTGGTTAAGGTATAGATATGATTTGTTTTCTTTTTCTTAAAGTCAATTTGATAATTTTCCGTTACTTTGAATCGTTTATTGTCTTCCCAAATAATTTCATCGGCAAATTGTGATAACCAATTCGGTAGGGCGGGTTTATAACCAGTTGCTAAGACGACCTTTTCCGTTTGATGAGTAAATTTTTTCTCCTGCTGCCATTGTTGACAATGTAGATGGTACGTCTTCTCTATTTTCTCTATTTTCTTCGCTTCTGTTAAGGGTTGGATAGTTACATTGAGTTTTTCTCCACTAATAGAACGATGGTAAAGCAGATTATAAATTTTCTTTAAAGTTTCGGGGTCAATGCCATTCCGTAGTTGATTTAAAGAATCTAATGCTTCTAGACGATGGTCAAAATCAAGTTGATGGAAATAATGAATATATTCAGGCGAGAAAAATTCTTTCCCTAATTTGGCATCTTCTTTTTGAAAAAGGCCTGAAGATCTTGTAAACCATGTTAGTTCATAATCGTGGTTTTTCTGATCTAACAATAAGTCGTAAAAAATCTCAGATGCACTTTGACCAGAACCGATTACAGTGACTGAATGCCCACTTTTCAATTGCTTCTCATGAAACAAATACTCACTTGAGTGACTAATATCATTGTTTGGCCAATCTCCATCTAATCCCTTTGGAACCATTGGTATACTGCCAGTTCCGATAATGAGATTCTTTGTTAAATAGTTGGATACTTCTTTTTTTAGTAGATTCTCTACAGTTACTTGATAAAGATGATCTTTTGTTTCTATCACATTTGTTACACGATGGCTGAAATAACAATGTGATAATTGATGGGCTACCCAACTACAATAGTCACTATATTCTTTGCGCGGAATGTTGAATTGGTTGAAAAAGTAGAACGCATATAAGCGCTCATTAGTATGTAAATAATTGATAAATGTATATGGACTAGTTGGGTCGGCAAATGTTACTAAATCAGCTAAAAAGGGTGTCTGTAAATCTGTGCCCTCTATAAGCATACCTGGATGCCATACAAACTCCTCTTCTTGTTCAAAAAATAATCCATCTATCTCTTTGACTTGATCAGTTAAAGCTGCAAGACTTAAATTAAAAGGCCCTAAGCCAATGCCAATAAAGTCATAAACGACAGGTGTGCCCAATAGTATCCCTTCTTCCGTTAATAGGTGAAATATCTATTCTGTATTTTCCCTTCCTCTCATATATTCTAAACATAGAGAAATGTTCTGTAGGTTTAAGTGTTTTTTTTCTGGGGTATGTAAGAGTATCGAACAAATACACAACAGAAAGGACAATGTAAAATGCTCTGGACGATTATCGGTATTTTAATTATTTTATGGATTTTGGGATTTAGCTTTGATGTCGCAGGAGGACTTGTCCACCTATTATTAGTTATTGCACTCGTCGTTTTATTATTCCAATTAATTACTGGAAGACGTAGACCTTAACGGGACATCTGAGGGTAAATAATATAAGAACGAACGCCCACCTTAATGAAGGTGGGCGTTTTCATTGTGTCGTTTGATTGAAGAAATGTTCATTCAAGATATGATATCGATTATATACGATTTTATTAAAGATAAGAGCATTTAAAATGATTAAAGAATGAATAGTAGTGTGAGCAATAAAAATAGTGTATTGCCAAACGCTATTTTTTACATTAAAATGAGAATGATTATCATTGTTGAAAGGTTAAAATCAAATTAAATTCTCAAATGATTAGCTTTTAATATTTCGGAATTTTCTTCACTTTGAATGAGATTGCTGTGATAATTAATTTTTTTGGAAATGGAGCTTTGATTAATGAAGAAATTATATTTTATTATGCTTTTATTTGTACTCATTTTAGCTGGTTGTATGCAAAAGGAAGAAGAGAGTAATAGTGGAGAAGAGAATAATAGCAATCAAACGATTGTCATTGAAGATGCGTCAGGTGAACGCAGCTTTGAAGGAGTTCAGGAGAAAGTAGTTGCTCTTGAATGGAGCGTGGCTGAAGAGTTATTAGCTGTTGGTGTACAACCAGCTGCAGTAGCTGATGTAGAGGGGTTTAATAAGTGGGTAACAATTGACGCTAAATTAGATGATAGTGTTGTGGATATTGGTTTAAGAACAGAACCAAATATTGAAGAAATAGCAAAGTTAGAGCCCGATGTGATTATTGGTATGGAATATCAAGAACAGTTTAAAGCGGACCTTGAAAACATAGCTCCTGTAGTGATTTTTGATAGTTCTACAGAGGAAGCTCAAAAAGACTTATATGCTTACATGTTACATACATTAAAGCAGACAGGTAAGCTAGTAGGTAAAGAACAAGAGGCTGACGAGGCAGTTGCTCATTTAGAGGAAAAAATGGCAGAAGCGAAAGAGAATATATCTGCAGCTCAATTAAAGACAAATGAATTTGTTTTTACACAAGCTTATTCTGCGAATCAAGCCCCGACCTTTCGATTATTTACAGAAAACTCAACGGTGAGCCATACACTTGAAGGTATAGGATTGACGAATAAAATACAGGACCAAGATCCTCAGCCGAGTGGTTTTATTGCAACAAATGTAGAGGGTGTATCTAAGTACGAAGAAGCTATATTTCTTCATACTGTACAAAAAGATGATCCGTTATTTAATAATTTAGAAGGAAACAAAGCTTGGAATTCTTTATACTTTGTAGAAAATGATTTGATGTACGATGTAGGCGCAGGTGTGTGGACGTTTGGTAGTGTTCTTTCTATGGAAACTTTAGTTGATCATGTTGAAGAGACATTAGTGAAGTAATGTTATGAGAGTTAAACCCTTTCTATTATTTGCGGTATGTGTGCTCTTGTTTATTATTCTTGGTCTCATCCACTTGAGCCAAGGACAAGCTTCAACAGGCTTACTCAGCTTTTGGATGGAAGTATGGGATAATGAGCAGGAACTGAATTTTCTCCTTTATAGTAGAATGCCGAGGTTTTTAATTGGTTGTTTAGTTGGAGCTGCACTTGCCGTAGCAGGGATGTTATTACAAACAATGACAAGAAACCCACTCGCAAGTGCAAGTACACTAGGCATTCATGCAGGAGCATTTTTCTTTGTTGTTCTTTTTTCCATTTTCTTTCCTTCTATAAAGGGTGCCTTTCCATTTTTGGTGACGATGCTTGGAGGAATTATAGCAGCTTTAATTGTTAGTTTTTTAGTAGGTAGAGCATTGGATCCTATTAGAATCGCATTAACTGGATTGATAGTAACAATGTTGTTTTCTTCATTTACTAGTGCCCTGCAGCTTTTATATGAAAATGAAGTGTCCGGGTTATTTTTATGGGGAGCGGGAACATTGTTACAGCTTGATTGGAGTGGCGTTCAATTTGCTTTGCCATGGGTTCTCTTCACTCTTCTTTTTGCCTTTATAATAGGTCATCGTTTTGACGCTTTACTGTTGGGGGAAGATGTAGCTGTAGGATTAGGACAAAATGTGATGATAAGTAAATTAATAGGTTGGGGCATTGCAATTATATTAGCTGCTGTCTCTGTTACAGTAGTAGGCCCAATTGGCTTTGTTGGTATTATGGCTCCACATATTGTTCGTTTAATGGGATTTAGAAAGCATCGATCCATGCTAATAGGAAATATAGTGGTCGGTGCAGGCTTACTCATATGTGCTGACATCTTTGTTCGTATGATATCTAGTATGTCTGAGTTACCTGTAGGAGCAATGACGGCCATTATAGGAGCACCTTGGTTAGTCTATTTAGCCTTAAAGATAAGTAGGAAAACGAGAACTGCTGGAGGAGCATTAGAGGGGAAAGTGCGAATTAAGCATGTTAAAAGATTTTATGTCCTCATATCTCTCGCCGTTCTTGGATTAGTAGGGTTTAGCCTTTCGTTTGGGGGAACAAGTTTCACTAGTCTTTTAGAATTGCCAAGAGAATTGATGTATAATACCTTCGTTTGGGATTTTCGCTTGCCTCGAGTGGTTGTCAGCTTCGGAATTGGTATGATGATGGCGGCTAGCGGTTTAATGATGCAGACTGTTTTACGTAACCCACTTGCTGACGCTTCTGTTTTAGGTGTGACTTCAGGTGCAAGTGTAGTGGCGATGTTGGTTCTCATTGTTTTTCCACAAGCCCCCTTTGTCCTTATTCCAATTGGTGCATTAATTGGTGCACTTGTCACAATGGGAATTGTATTGTTTATTAGTGCGCGGAGCGGTTATCAACCGATGATTCTATTATTAATGGGTGTTGCTGTATCCGCGGTAGGTTCTGCTATTATACAGATTTTATTAGTACGTGCGAACCTTCATGCATCACAAGCTTTAACATGGCTTGCTGGTAGCACCTATGGGACAAGCTGGAGTGATCTAGTAATTGTGATGATAACATCGTTACTACTATTTCCGGTTATTCTCTATATGGCCAATACATTCGAGATCTTATCATTGAGTGATGAACTATCCATTGGTTTAGGTGTGAAAACAAGTAAAATGCGTATGTTTATGATTATACTAGCTGTTATGTTGTCAAGCATCAGTGTATCAGTGGTTGGAGCAATTGGGTTTATCGGTTTACTAGCTCCACATATTGCTAGACAACTGGTCGGTCCGAAGCTACTACAATTACTGCCATTAACCATAGTAATTGGCGGGATTTTACTTATTTCAGCTGATTTTCTTGGAAGAGTCGTTTTAGCTCCGAAAGAAATACCTGCTGGAATAATTGTTTCTTTAATTGGTGCACCATACTTACTTTATTTATTGAAAAAAACGAACAAAATCAAAGCGAGTTAACCTGTTTAATAAAAAATAATCTGAACAATGGTTCGGGTTATTTTTTTTCTTTTTAACTCATAGTAAAAAACGAATATTTGATTTATACCATTTCCATAAGTTACTTTTTCTATATGCTTATCCTTATTACTGTGTAAGGGTTCCTTTTTCGATACCGATGAACAATCACAAAATAAGAAAATGGGCCAATGAAATGTTCTAAGAATCTTCTTTTCTGTTTTGACTGATTCTTTTTCACTTATTTCATTGCCCTTCTTGTTTATGGTTATATCCTTTAGGTAAAATAATCAGTATGAAGATTATTGGTAGATGAGGTGATGGAATGATTAGGATTGGTTTAACTGGATGGGGAGATCATGACAGCCTATATACGGAGCGTATATCTAACCGAGATAAACTATTAGAATATGGCGCTCATTTTCCAACAGTTGAGGTAGACGCTTCCTTTTATGCCGTACAGCCAGAAAGGAACGGGGAAAAGTGGGTGAGGGAAACGCCTGCTTCATTTAAATTTGTTGTGAAAGCTTATCAGGGGATGACGGGGCATCAAAGGGGGGAGATTCCTTTTGAGACAAAGGAAGAAATGTTTGCTGCTTTTAAAGCGTCGCTTGCCCCTTATATAAGAGAAAATAAGTTAGCGATGGTCCTATTTCAATTTCCACCGTGGTTTAATTGTAAAAAGGAAAACGTGCAATATTTACGCTGGTGTAAACAGCAAATGGGAGAAATACCATGTGCTGTTGAATTTCGTCATCAGTCTTGGTATCAAGATGCGTTTATAGAAGGTACTTTAAATTTTATCAAGGAAGAGAAATGGATACATACCGTTTGTGATGAACCACAAGCAGGGGAGGGGTCTGTTCCAATTGTGATGCATACTTGCGGTAATCCAATTGTACTGGTCCGCTTGCACGGTCGTAATGTTCATGGATGGCAAAATAAAAATCAACCAAATTGGCGTGAAGTTCGCTATCTATACCGTTATAATCACCAGGAATTATTGGAGTGGGCAGAGCGATTAAAGCAATTACAAAAAGAGGCGAAGGAGGTCTATGTACTATTTAATAATAATTCTGGTGGTGACGCAGCGGATAATGCGAAGGGAATTCTAGAAATATTAGGAATTGAATATGAGGGATTAGCTCCAAAACAACTCGGTTTATTTTAACTAATGAGTACACCGAATCTCTACCTATAACATAAATTGTTAAAGGGAAGGGGGGACGGTCATGGTTGAATTAAAGCCTGTTATTTTGGATGGTCATACGTTTATGACTGTATCCGTTGAGCTGCCAAAAACTAATTTGTTAGTCGTATCAAATGATAAAGGATATATCATGTGTGGTGCATTAGACGTTGCGTTATTAAATGAAAAATTAAAAGATCGCCATGTCATTGCTGGTAGAGCAGTAGGGGTAAAAACGATTCAACAGCTAATAGATGCACCACTTGAATCAGTCACTTTTGCTGCAGAGGAATTAGGCATTAAAAAAGGGATGATCGGTAGAGAAGCGCTATTAAGAATGGTATAGGTTATAGTATCCTACTATATCTTAAAAATAATAAATTTATGAATATTTTAGGTTTTGATAGAGTTTTGCATAAATAATTATATTTTGATATAATGTATAACAATTGAATAATGCCTTATCAATCCGATGGGGTAGAGGCGCAAATCATCATTAGTAATCAATGTGAGGATGACAACAGTGAACTTTGATAAAAGGGAGATTTGCCGAAGCAAATAGGTACGTCAATATTTATTTGTTGGGGTTGCTCTTAATAGGAGTAACACTGTCATTATGGAGGTATATTAACCATAATGGGGAGCTACAGTCGTGATGGAGAATAACGTTACTTCTTGAAGGGTAATGATAGAATCTCTATCGTTACTCTTTTTTTATTATCAATTAAGGATCAAAGAAAAGTGGAGGATACCTTTCTCTGATCGTTAATTGATATGAGACGCATTCGTTCATGTCTATAGCTCCTATACTAATAGGAGGTCTTTTTATGACAGGTACATTTATTTCTGTGCTGCCACCTTTGGTAGCGATGCTTTTGGTTATACTAACAAAAAGGGTGATTCTCTCCCTTGGTTTAGGGGCGTTAACAGCAGCTATCATAATTGGAGGATATCAACCGCTAGATACGCTACAAATATTTTTCTCGTCGTTTATAGCACTTTTTATAACAGATGAAGGGTTAAATACTTGGAATATATTCATTCTATTATTCTTACTTATTCTTGGTAGCATTACTGCATTTATTTCACTATCGGGTGGTAGTCGTGCCTTTGGTGAATGGGCAATGAAGCGTGTGAAAACGAGAGTGGGTGCACAGTTATTAACCGTAGTTTTAGGTATGATTTTGTTTATAGATGATTATTTTAATGCGCTAACAGTTGGACAGGTATCTCGACCTGTTACCGATCGACAAAAAGTATCACGTGTAAAGCTTGCTTATTTAATTGATTCAACATCCGCACCTTTATGTGTTATTTCGCCTATATCAAGTTGGGGAGCATCAATTATCGCCTTAATTGGCTCGATTTTAGTGTCTCATAAAATAACTGATTATAGTGCTTTCTCTGCTTTCATGCAAATCATTCCGTTAAATTTTTATGTGTGGGCGGCAATCATAATGGTGTTTATCATTGTTGTTGGGCAAATTGACTTTGGTCCGATGAAGAAACATGAGAAACAAGCTATTGAACAAGGAATTCTATTTGATAAGAAGAAACAGTTGAAAGACGAAGTTCAAGAAGAATTACCTATTAGTACGAAAGGGACTGTTGATCATCTTGTTTGGCCAATCATTGTTTTATTTATTGGAACAGTGAGTATGATGGCTTGGACAGGCATTAATGGTGCAGAGGGGAATGTGTCGTTAGTATCCTTATTAGAAAACACAGATGTGGCCTTATCATTAATTGTCGGAGGATTATTGAGTTTAGCTGTTGCTTACGTACAATTTGCTCAAGTATTAAAGAAAGATGATAAACTAACGAGTAATTTTTATTTGAAAGCTACATGGGTTGGGATGAAATCTATGTTTGGATCAGTATTGATCTTAATTTTTGCCTGGTTACTCGGAGATTTGATTAGTCAACTAGGTACAGGGGAATACTTGGCTAGCGTTATTAATCAATCGAATCTGAGTCATGATTTTATCCCTGTTATCCTATTTATTATTGCGGCACTTATGGCATTTAGTACAGGTACATCTTGGGGATCATTTGGCATTCTTCTTCCAATAGCTGGTGATATTGCTGTAGCTACAGATATATCCCTGCTGATTCCTGCAATGGCAGCTGTACTTGGAGGGGCAGTATTCGGAGATCATGCTTCACCGATTTCTGATACTTCTATTTTATCCGCCACAGGTGCAGGGAGTAATTTGATTGACCATGTCATTACACAGTTTCCTTATGCCTTTACAGCAGCTGTTGCTGCGGCCATCTCTTATATCATTTTGGGTGTAAGTGGAAGTGTAATCATTGCATTAGCTGCTTTGATTGTTATGATGGCGGGGATTTTCCTTGTTGTTAAAATGTTCGGTACAAAAACCGAGAAGATGATATAATAGTTCTTTTGAACAATATAGGAAGGAGGAATGAACTCGTCGGTTCATTCCTCTTTTTCTATCCTACAAGTCTAAAATCACTACATAAGCAAAGTTATTTTACTTTATATAAAAGTAGCTAGTTATTTTAATTGCTAATTATTAACAATTAACTGAACTACATTATACCTATCTACTATTAATTATTTTATGAATATAATGATAGAGTTTTACAAACAAAACATAGTAAAGAGAAATCCTTTAACGCTCTAAACTATTAATAGATTTCTAAATATTAATATTATTCACAAAGATTGTTTTGACAGATGAATAAAATGATACTATACTATTTTTAGATTTATAGCAATTATCAGAAAAATATTACATTTTGGTTATTTTAGTCTACTTTTTTTGTGTGGTATCTTTTCTTGTGGGGTTTATATGGGGGATTTGAACCATGCTCTTAGTTGTTGGAATAATCAAAAAAAGGGGGATCATTATGTTATTTAAAAAGAGAATGACCGCTGTTCTTTTAGCTTCTACCATAGGAGCTGCAGGTTTCCTTGCTGGCTGTGGTAGTGATAGTGCAGGTGGTGGTGAGTCTGGTGATACTGTCAAGATAGGTGCCAACCTAGAACTTTCTGGTGCAGTTGCCTCATATGGTGAAGGAATTGCTGAAGGAATCGAATTGGCTGTGGATGAAATTAATAAAGATGGTGGAATCGACGGTAAAGAGATAGAAATTGTAAAAGTAGATAATAAATCGGATGCAGCAGAAGCAACCAATGCAGCTATTAAATTAACGGAAAATGATGATGTCGTAGCTATTATTGGGTCTGCTACAAGTGGTAACACAGTTGCTCAAGCACAAGTGGCTAATAATTCAGAGACGGTATTGCTTTCTCCTTCAGGTACGAGTCCAAATGTAACAGTGAATGATGATGGAAGCTTAAATGATTTTGTATTCCGTACCTCGTTTATTGATCCTTTCCAAGGAACAGTAGCAGCGAATTTTGCTGCCAATGAATTAGGAGTGAAAAATGTAGCTATCTATGCTGATAACGCAAGTGATTACGCAAAAGGTTTAGCAGCTTCCTTTAAAGAAACTTTCGAAGCAGCAGGTGGGAAAATAGTAGCCGAAGAATCGTATGTGGCGAAGGATACTGATTTCAGGTCCACACTTACAAGAATTAAATCAGCTAATCCCGAATTTATTTTTATCCCTGGTTATTATGAAGAAGTAGGACTTATTGTCAAACAAGGACGAGAAATGGGTATTGACGTACCGCTAATGGGTGCTGACGGTTGGGATTCACCAAAGCTAGTTGAATTAGCCGGAGGGGATTCCTTAAATAATACGTTTATAACAAACCATTATTCTTCGGGTGATCCAGACGAGACGATTCAATCCTTTGTAACAAAGTTTGGTGAAAAATATAATGGTTCATCACCAGATGCTTTTAATGCATTAGGTTATGACTCTGTATATATGTTGAAAGATGCCATGGAGCGTGCCGAAAGTACAAGTGATGCGAAGAAAATCAAAGATGCCTTAGCTGAGACGAAAGATTTAACTCTTGTAACGGGTATCATTTCAGTTGATGAAGATCATAACCCAATTAAATCAGCTACTGTATTGGAATATAAGGATGGGGAGCAAGTCTTCAAAACGAAAGTAAATCCTTAAAATGAGGCTGTATTAAAATGGGAGGAGCGAGTGGGCCTTCCATTTTTTTTATCAGATATGAAAGGGTAATTCCTGATGTGATAGCTAATAATCTCATAGTCCAAGATTGCTCAGGAGCAATGGTTTTTTGAAATTAGCGTGTCAATTATTACCTTATGAGGAGATATTCAGCATAGCGTTTTCGCTAGCTGTCACTCTCTATCTGAAGCTATTCGGGTTATTTGAAGAGGAGTGGGGATTCATGGATTGGATTCAACAGTTAGTAAATGGGATATCGTTAGGAAGTATTTATGCACTGATTGCTTTAGGCTATACAATGGTTTATGGAATTATCAAATTGATTAACTTTGCCCACGGTGAAGTATTTATGATTGGGGCGTTTGTTGGTTTTTATGCGATTGCTGGATGGGGGTTAGGATTCTTTCCTGCCTTAATTATTGCAATGGCTGTCTGTGCAGGGATGGGTATGTTAATTGAGCGAGTAGCATATCGAAGGTTGAGAGGTTCTACGCGAATTGCTGCCCTCATTACAGCGATAGGGATTTCTTTATTTATACAGTATTTATTTATTTACTTTAGAGGTGCACAACCAGAAGCTTATCCTGAAGTCATTAGCAATCAAACCTATAATATTTTGGGTGCACAAATCAGTAGTCAATCACTTATGATTTTAGGCACTTCGATTGTGCTAATGATCGTTCTACAATTTATTGTTCATAAAACCAAAATCGGTAAAGCAATGCGGGCTGTGTCACATGATATGGATGCTGCAAGGTTGATGGGGATTAATGTAAACACAACCATTTCCGCCACATTTGCTATTGGCTCTTCCTTGGCCGGGGCAGCAGGTGTTTTCTTTGGTGTGTATTATACAAAAATAGAACCGTTAATGGGCGTGATTCCAGGATTAAAGGCTTTTGTTGCAGCTGTACTAGGTGGCATCGGTATTATTCCTGGAGCGATGGTTGGTGGCCTTGTGTTAGGCGTAGTTGAAACGGTTGTTAGTGGCCTTGGTTACTCTTTATGGAGAGACGCGGCAGCATTTGTCATTCTCATTTTAATCCTTTTATTCAAGCCATCAGGTATCTTTGGTAAAAATGCAAGAGAGAAGGTGTAAAAAGGATGAATACGAAGAAGATCAAAGGTTTCTGGTTGTTTGTTATTCTCTCCATTATTGTTTATTTTGCAGTTCAGATGGCTGCAAATACTGGAATGATTAATAATTATCATGTGAATACACTTGTTTATATTTGTATTAATATTATTTTGGCCGTCAGTTTACATTTAGTTATTGGCATTACAGGACAATTTTCAATCGGACATGCTGGTTTTTTAGCTGTTGGGGCTTACATTTCAGCAATTGTAACGATGAAACTTTCACTTCCATTTCCTATTGCACTTATTATTGGTGGGATTGTTGCCGCTTTA
This sequence comes from Cytobacillus sp. FSL W7-1323, assembly GCF_038595015.1. Classification (NCBI taxonomy): domain Bacteria; kingdom Bacillati; phylum Bacillota; class Bacilli; order Caryophanales; family Bacillaceae; genus Cytobacillus; species Cytobacillus sp. FSL W7-1323. The sequence goes on along the minus strand of NZ_CP151998.1, from coordinate 3,790,549 downwards.
ACTGGCTTAATTGTTGGGATACCTTCTTTAAGGTTACGTGGTGATTATTTAGCGATTGCAACATTAGGATTTGCAGAGATTATCCGCATCATTTTCTTAAATATTGATGCAGTAGGTGGAGCAGCAGGTATGCAGGTCACAAAGATGACAACTTGGACTTCGGCCTTCATCTGCTTATTTATTACCGTATTAGTGATTGTGAATTTTACAAATTCAAGGCATGGTCGCGCATGTATATCGATTAGAGAAAATGAAATCGCTGCCGATGCGATGGGTATTAATACGACCTATTATAAAGTAGCGGCATTTGCCATTGGGTCTTTTTTCGCAGGAATCGCAGGGGGGTTATATGCTCATAATTTTTATATTATTCAACCCGTTCAATTTGGTTTTTTGAAATCATTTGATATCCTCATTTTCGTCGTATTAGGGGGATTAGGCAGTCTATCTGGGGCGGTTATCTCGGCTATTTTGTTAACGATTATCTCCACATTTTTACAAAGTTATCCTGAAACACGAATGATTATCTATAGTGCCGTGCTCATTCTAGTTATGCTTTACCGTCCGCAAGGTTTATTGGGGACAAAGGAAATTACGGACCTCTTTAAACGTAAAAGCGTGAAAGGAGGAAGCTAAAATGGAGAATCAACCATTATTAAAAGTCAATCAAGCTGGTATTTCTTTTGGCGGTTTAAAAGCTGTTTCAGGATTCGATTTGGAAATTCACCAAGGGGAACTGATCGGTTTGATTGGTCCAAACGGAGCAGGGAAAACGACCAGCTTCAACCTATTAACTGGTGTCTACGTGCCGACTGAAGGAGATATTTTCTTAGAAGGTGTACGTTTAAACGGACTCCCTCCCTATCAGGTGACAAGGAAAGGAATCAGTAGGACGTTTCAAAATATTCGTTTATTCAATGATCTTTCTGTGTTAGATAATGTAAAAGTAGCGAATCATTCGCGTGCGAAACATTCGATGTTAAGCTCGATTCTCCGGTTGCCTTCTCATTTTAACGGAGAAAAAGAAATGGAAGACAAATCAATAGAACTATTACGTATTTTTCAGCTCGAACATGTGAAGGATGAATTAGCTAAAAACTTGCCATATGGACAACAAAGGCGATTAGAAATCGCAAGAGCATTAGCGGCTGGACCAAAGCTTTTGCTGTTAGATGAGCCGGCTGCCGGTATGAACCCACAAGAAACACATGACCTTATGGAGCTCATTCGCTTTATTAGAGAGAAGTTTGATTTAACAATACTCTTAATTGAGCACGATATGAATTTAGTTATGGGGATATGTGAAAGAATTTATGTGCTTGACCATGGGCAATTAATTGCCGAAGGGTTGCCAGAAGAAATTAGAAGTAACCCAAAAGTAATCGAGGCTTATCTCGGAGAGGAGGTTTCTTCGGATGCTCAAGGTTGATGGAATAGATGTTTACTATGGGAATATTCATGCATTAAAGGGCGTCTCGTTAGAGGTATTAGAAGGAGAGATTGTCACTTTAATTGGTGCAAACGGAGCAGGGAAAAGCACGCTATTAAAAACGTTATCAGGATTATTAAAGCCGAAGCAAGGCGTGATTCAATATGAGAATCAATCGATTGTTGGTAAACAAGCACAAACGATTGTAAAGGCTGGGATATCGCATGTACCAGAGGGAAGACGCGTGTTCTCGAATATGACTGTAGAAGAAAATTTAGAACTAGGCGCTTTTGTGAGAAAAGATAAAGAAGTACAAAAAGATATCCAGAAAGTCTATGAACTTTTCCCGCGATTATTCGAAAGAAAAGGACAGCTTTCCGGAACTTTATCAGGCGGAGAACAACAAATGTTAGCGATGGGCAGAGCCATTATGGCTAGACCTAAGTTGCTTTTGTTAGATGAACCATCCATGGGCCTTGCCCCAATTATGGTTAAGACCATCTTCAGTATTATAGAAGAAATTAATGAAACAAATGGAACAACGATTTTACTTGTTGAACAAAATGCGCATATGGCCCTCTCTATTGCGAAAAGAGGGTATGTCCTTGAAACTGGAAAAGTAGTGCTCACCGGATCAGCAAAAGATTTACAAGAAAGTGATGAAATCCGTATGGCTTATTTAGGCGGATAAAAAGAACCCGTTAACAAAATATTGGGTAATGGATCATTGCTCAAGCGAAATTCAAAAAGCGAGGAGTTAGATGCCGCTTCTAACAAGAAGGCGTCATCTATTCCTCGTTTACTTTGCTCTTTCTTGTTTTTCCCAAAGATTCAAATGAGGGTATGGATCGTACGACCATTCAGTATAGCCATTATCCTTATACATACCATAATGGAGGTGTGGAGGGAATTTTCCCGAAGTCCCTTTTGGTCCATAGCCAGAACTACCGACACCACCAATGACTTTGCCAGGTTCAACAATTTGACCAACTTTTAAATCATCAGAAAATCCGCTTAGGTGAGCGTAATAGTGATAGTTATTGTTGATATCGCGAATACCAATTCGCCAACCACCATATTTATTCCAGCCTTTCATTTCGACAATACCATAGCTGGTAGCTCTAACTGGTAATCCGTAATCAGCAAAAATATCTGTTCCTTCATGGATTCTTCTACCACCCCAACCTCTCGCACTTCCCCATGTACTACGATAGCTATAATGAGTACCAATCGGGACAGGAAAAACATGTTCATCTAAGTTAAGTCTCCCATAGTTTTGATAAAGCTTTGCCTTTCCCATAATAATTCTGACCGATTTATCACGTTTATAATAGTTCCAAATACCAATTTTAATGTTCTCATAATCCGTACCATAACGAAGTAGAAAGTTAGCAAATGCGTACAATACATCGTCATCACTATCTAAACTTGCTTTTCCGTCACCATCACCATCAAAGCCAATACCATTAAAGAACTCTATCGTCTTTGGATCTTCGTCATTTATGTTTGGGTTTGTGAAACCAACCCATTCCTCCGGTTTAAAGTAAATGCCAGTAATCCCTTCAGCTTTAGGTAAGTCTCGTCTTGATTGTCTTACATTTCTTTCATATTGATCGATGGCAGCAAGATAATACCAAGGAATGGTCGTGACTGTTTCAATTCTTTCATAAAGCGCCATTCTTTTTGCGTAAATATCATCTAATTCGGAGGCTGCTGCCGTTTCTGGTTGCATAAAGGATAAGACCGTTGTTAAGGTGATAAGTAATGTGAAAACTCGCACCAATAAACCTCCCTTCTCTTCTAATTACTGTTATAGTTTGTGATAAAATAGAAAAACGATAAATATAAAATATTGGAAGGTTTTTAATGAACGAGGTTGTTCTATCTACTTCCATGTGTTAAAGTTGCTTCTGTAAGACTCTCTAGATAAAAATGATGATAAAAAAAGCGTCTTTTTGAAATTCTGGGATGGAGTGAAGAAGAATGACGACTAAGAAAGATGAACATTTACGTAAGCCGGATTGGTTGAAAATAAAGTTAAACACTAATAAAAACTACACCGGATTAAAGAAAATGATGAGAGAAAAGAATCTTCATACTGTATGTGAAGAGGCAAAATGCCCAAATATTCATGAATGTTGGGCGGTAAGAAGGACAGCAACATTTATGATCTTAGGTTCTGTTTGTACAAGAGCCTGTCGTTTTTGTGCGGTCAAAACAGGACTGCCAACTGAGCTTGATTGGGAAGAACCAGAACGCGTAGCTGATTCTGTCGCTTTAATGAATTTAAAACATGCAGTTATTACAGTGGTTGCGCGAGATGATTTAAAAGATGGTGGATCAGCTATTTTAGCGGAAACGATTCGTGCCATTAGAAGAAAAAGTCCATTTACAACTGTAGAGGTTTTACCTTCTGATATGGGCGGGGTATATGAAAATCTTAAAACAGTAATGGATGCAAAACCAGATATCTTAAACCATAATATTGAAACAGTAGAAAGACTGACGCCAAGAGTAAGAGCGCGTGCTACATATAAACGATCACTTGAATTTTTACAACGTTCTAAAGAAATGCAACCTGAAATTCCAACCAAATCAAGTTTAATGGTGGGGCTAGGGGAAACAAAAGAAGAAATCATTCAAACGATGGATGATTTGCGAGCGCATGACGTAGATATTATGACGATTGGTCAATATCTACAACCATCTAAAAAACATATAAAAGTTGTAAAATATTATCATCCAGATGAGTTTAATGAATTAAGGGAAATTGCAATGTCCAAAGGGTTTAGCCATTGTGAAGCAGGTCCAATGGTTCGTTCTTCCTATCATGCAGATGAACAAGTAAATGCAGCAGCTAAGCAAAGACAACAAATGGGTGAAGTAGACGCGAAAGAAGCGTAAACACAAGAAAGGGGATTAGCTAAAGGAGCTAATCCTCTTTTGATATTTCACAGCGTTACTTATTTGACATCTTTTCAGACTTGTTAATATCGGCTTTTTTCATTTGGCTCGTTAATTGATCAATACCATAATGGGTGTGCTCACTATCTGCATCCATCGTAGAATAACTTTCTATTTCTTTGCGGAGATTGGTATTGTCAGTCGTATAAATATCAAACCATCCGGGAACAACTGATTCTGCCATTTTTTCTACTTGTGTAGCAGTTGATTCACGATTATCTGAATCCGTATTGTAAACAATTAACACTTCATTGTCTGTCACTAATGTAGACACATCATCCACATTTGGAAGTTCAGTACAATATTTTCCGATAATATCAGCCACTTTTTCACGATTAATGGCAGCATAATGTTCATTGGATACCTTTTCTCCATAAATAGGACTTTTTTGATGACGAACGTATCCGAAATCTTCACTACTTTGCTGACTAGTATTGTAAATATCTGTTCGCTGATCATTCACATTAACCGTATTGCCACTTTCGGGATAAATATCACCTTTAGCGGAATGATCGGCTGCTTGACATCCAGTGAGAGCAACCATACTGGATATCCCGATGAACATTATCATTTTTTTCATCAGAAACACCCCCTTAACAATATCTTTTCCGATTCTTTCGTTTTTTTCCTTAGTAATTGATGGTGAATCAGTTATAATTTAAAATAGGACTATTGTACATAGACGTTAACTTTCTTTATAATTTAATTAGTGAGCCAATGAAAAAGAGGTGAGATCAATTGGTTTGTATACAAAACGCATGTTATGAAGTAATTGAAGATATTAGAGACGGATTTAATGAAGAAGCTTTTCGGGGTCGATATAGTGAAATATTAAATCGTTATGATTATATTGTAGGTGACTGGGGATACGGCCAACTAAGACTTAGAGGTTTTTTTGACGATCAGAATCAAAAAGCGACGTATGATACGAAAATTAGCACTTTGACAGAGTATTTATACGAATATTGTAATTTTGGTTGTCCTTATTTCGTTGTAAAAAGAGTGAAGCAATAGAAAAAGCTGAACGAATTATTCGTCCAGCTTTTTTTCTGTTAAAATTACTCATCTGAAGCTTCTGAATGGGGATCGTGTGCTCCAGGCATTTCTCTAGGAATGTCAGCATGAAGTTCCCGATTTTCATAAACAAATGCACTAGATTGGTGTTGACCTTCTTCCCACTCTGAACTTTTGTTCTCAACAGGTGTATGCTTCCCTCTTGGTGCACCATACGGGCCCTCAGGTAAATCTTCCACTGCGAGGTTTTCCTTTTGTGATTCAACATTGTCAAAATCCGAGTAATTCTTTTTTTGATCCATTGATATCACTCCTAATAATATGAGAAAAAATGAGAGCCTTGCTACGCTCCCATTTATACTATTTGCAGGAGCAATCAATATTATCCAATCGGTTAAATGACCTCATATAAAAAGGCTCTTAACTCTTCTGCATCTTCGCTCTCCAATTGAAAAGCATGTTCTAAATAACCCTCTTCTTCAAGGTCATCGGTACCAATAATAGCAAAACGACTTCCTTGAATATCAAGAACAAGTTGTTTTCCATAATACCGATCTGAACGAACAAGCGCTAAATCAAAGCGTTGATTTTCACCCATAAAACTAACAAAGCGTGTTTTTGTATCTTCTAAATCATCATATAAAAAGAATCTTTCGGTCATTTAACGTATAGACCCCTTTCTAACTATCCATGCTACATTTATCATAACAAAATCTTAGCAGACAGGAAATTGATTTTATACTCACATAAGGGAGAACTTTCTTCATTGTTATGAATGAGATACAATAGATAGGAAGTATGGGATGAGAAAGGTGAGGGACATGTATTTTGTTGATCGAGAAAAAATTGAGGAAATCCTCGTTTATTTGGAAAAACAACTATCACTATTAGGGAAACATACAGCACTTCATTCGGATATAGAGAAACTTGCGCTTGAAAGACTGAGCCATATGGTTATTGAGGCGGTCTTAGATGTAGGTAATGCAATGATTGATGGCTTTATTATGAGAGACCCAGGTAGTTATGAAGATATTATTGATATTCTGGAAGATGAAAAAGTCATTGACCATGAAATGGCTATCAGCTATAAAAAGGTTATTGCTTACCGTAAGCCATTAGTGCAAAGTTATACAGGCATTCAACATGATGAATTAAACAAGAGCTTCCAATTAGAATTAGCTCAATTAAAAAAATTCCCTACAGCTGTTAGAGACTATTTAATGAAAGAACTTGGTCCTGTATCAGCTTTTAGAAATTAGGGGGAAAGTAAATGACAAAATATAAAGGTTATTTAATTGATTTAGATGGGACGATGTACAAAGGAAAACAATTAATTCATGAAGCCGTTTCCTTTATTCAAGGGTTAAAAGAAAGAGGCATTCCCTACCTTTTTGTCACAAACAATTCATCTAGAACACCAAAACAAGTTGCTGAAAAACTTCAAAATTTTGGCATTGAGGCGACTGAAGATAAAGTATTTACAACTAGTATGGCAACGGCGAATTATATTTTTCAAAGAAGTCCCGAAGCGTCTATATTTGTGATCGGAGAAGAAGGGATTAGACAGGCATTAGAAGAAAAGGGCTTTCACTTTGCAGGGGAGCACGCCGATTATGTTGTTTCAGGAATCGATCGTGACATCAACTACGAGAAACTTGCAACAGCTTGTTTGGCTGTAAGAAATGGAGCTACCTTTATCTCTACAAACGGTGATATTGCCATTCCAACTGAAAGAGGACTTTTACCTGGCAATGGCTCATTAACCTCAGTCATTAGTGTATCGACGCAAACTATCCCAACTTTTATTGGCAAGCCAGAAGCGATCATTATGGAGCAAGCGTTAAAAGTTTTAGGCACAGATAAAGCTCATACATTGATGGTTGGAGATAACTATGATACAGATATCAAGGCAGGAATGAATGCTGGTTTAGACACATTATTGGTTCATACAGGCGTAACAACGAAGGAACTTTTAAAAGGCTACGACAAGCAACCAACCTTTGTTGTGGATACACTAAATCAGTGGGATTACTTATAAGAAATGAAGAACAGCAGTACGAAAGATGTACTTGCTGTTTTTTATATTGTTGGAATAGATGTTGACTGCGAAGACGATTATAGACATTCATGCGAGTGAACATGAACGCTTTTTATAACAACAAATTTATCTAAAACTCTGTAATATAAAGGCGAGTAAAATAAAAATAGCAGGCTCACTATAAAGTGATGTCCTACTATTTTTCTTCTATCTATTCCACATGATGCGCACGGTGAGCAAGGCGACTAGAAGCCGCAGCAGCAATGGCACCAACAATATCATCTAAAAAAGTATGGCATCTTTCAGAGTTTTTATCATTTAATGGACCTAAGATACCGGGTTTTAATTTATCTACATAACCAAAATTGGTCATTCCGATTGAACCATACACATTTACAATTGATAGCGCTAAAACTTCGTCAACACCATATAATCCTTCATCTGTTTCAATAATGGATTGCAGTGGTTCCATTAATTTCTTTTCTTCTGCAAGCATATCTAATTGAATACCGGTGAGAATGGCGTTTTGTACTTCCCGTTTGGATAATACTCTTTCTACATTGTCGATACATGTTTCTATTTTCAAGTTTTGATGATATTTCTCTTGAAGAAAATACACTAACTCAGCAATATCAACAATCTCTACTCCTCGTTCTTTGAGCCATTTTCTTGCTGTTTTCTCTGTTAAAGTAATTGCTCTTTCTTCACTCATGAGTTCACCTTTTTCTATAATTTTATTCGCTTTCTGCTGCTCTTTACTACTATATGATAGTAATGATAGCTTGCGAACTTTCAAACCATCATATCCCCTAAAAATAAATCAACAAGTTTTAGCTATTTTTTCATATATTTGAATAAAATGCATCTATTTAGCTTGATTAAAGGGGGTTATGACGAATGTTAAGACGTTTACTCAAGGAAAAATATAATATTCAGGCGGAAGAAGAGTTTCGATTTGATCATTATAATGCTTGTAAATCACAAAATGAAGTGTATATATTAGTCCCTGCTAATCATTTAAAAGAAGAGGCGCTCACTGAACTGGATCAAATTGCAGAGCATTTAAGAATGAGTGGGGATAAGAATATTGCTGGATTTAAAAAAACAACAGAAGGAAAGCCTTATACTGAGTGGGAGGAAGCGAGATATGCAGTTTTAAGTAATCAACGTTTACAGCCAAGAAAAGAAGGACATTTCGGCAGGAAGTTGGCAAAATTCCACTTTCGAGGGAGAACGGTTAATTTTGCAGTGGAACAAACAAGTCGAATCGGTCAATGGAAAACACTGTGGGAAACAAGACTCGATCAAATGGAAAAGGTATGGAATGATATGGTATTTCAATTTGATGGAGAAAGTGAATTTGACCGCCTATTTTTAGAATCATTTCCTTATTACATGGGAATGGCTGAAAATGCGATTCAATATATTGTTGATACGGAATTTGATGATGAACCGATGATGACTGATACTGGCACTGTCTGCCATGAAAGATTTTCTAATCGTACATGGGGAGAACAATATTATGTGAAAAACCCTTTTGATTGGGTATTTGACCATGCCACAAGAGATTTAGCCGAATGGACGAGAGAGAAGTACTTCAAGAATATAAAAACCTATCAACCAGATGTAAGAAAGTTTGTTGAAGAATATGAATCGATCAGTCCATTGTCAAGTTTTTCATGGCGTTTATATTATGCGAGAATGATGTTCCCACTTCATTATTTTGAATGCATCGAAAGCTATTACGGTGCACAAACAGAACAAGAACGAAATATTCTGAAGGAAAAATTAGAAAAGTATTTGCACCAATCGCCAGAATATGAACAATTCATATCGCGTTTTTTTGAGATCGTAAACCATCAGGAAGTATCTAAACAATGGTATATTCCTATGCCTGAATGGTTGGAATCGAAATAAATAAATTTATATATGTACCCTTCATCAGGAAAAAAAGTTGGAAAGTGTGGGGAAATCTGAAATAAGCACACCTTCATTCCAATAATGTAGCAATTAATTTAATTAAGATGAGTCTTCACCTAAAGCTAAAGATCAACCATTTTATAAGCACGAGCCAAGTTCAAGCTGGATCGTGCTTTCTCACCAAGCAAAATCACTTCCACCAAATGAAAAATTTGCCTATAATGAAAAGAAAATGGGAAGTGGTGAGAGAATGGGTAAGAAATTGTTTATTACAAGGAAACTTCCATATGAGGTCATTGAGCCATTACAAGCAAAATACGATGTTGAGATGTGGGACAAGGAGGATGTAGTAATCCCTCGTCATGTGTTACTCGAAAAGGTGAAAGATGCAGAAGGCTTAATGACAATGTTATCAGAAAAAGTAGATGAGGAATTATTTCAACATGCCCCGAAATTAAAGGTTGTGGCCAATATGGCCGTTGGTTATGACAACATAGATATACAAGCGGCAGAGCGCGCGAATGTAACAATCACTAATACACCTGATGTCCTAACAGAATCAACAGCTGATCTGACTTTTTCATTATTATTAGCTACGGCAAGGAGAATGATTGAAGCGGCAGAATATGTGAAAAATAATCAGTGGAAAAGCTGGAGTCCACTGCTATTAGCTGGACATGACGTCCATAGAAAAACCATTGGAATTGTTGGCATGGGGAGTATTGGTGAGGTGGTTGCTAAACGTGCAAAAGGATTTGATATGCATATCCTTTATTATAATCGAACTAGGAAAAAGAGAGCGGAAGAAGAGCTTCATGCCCAGTATGTATCATTCGAAGAACTTGTCAGTCAATCTGATTTTATCGTCTGCTTAACGCCTTTAACAAATGAAACAAGAAATCTTTTCACAAAAGAAGTCTTTCAGCAAATGAAACCTTCAGGTATTTTTGTTAATGCCTCACGTGGACCAGTAGTCAATGAAGATGACCTCTACTCTGCCTTAGTAGAGGGTGAAATTGCGGGAGCTGGATTAGATGTGTTCGCAGAAGAACCAATCTCAGGAGATCATCCTCTATTGCAATTAAAACAAGTAGTCGCATTGCCTCATATTGGAAGTGCAACAACTGAAACAAGATATAAAATGATGGAATTATGCGTACAGAACATTGACCGAGTATTTTCAGATGGGACTCCACTTACACCAGTAAAACAATAAACCATCTTTGTAAATTAAACGAGTAGGTTAAAACCCGTGGGCGTTATAGCACACGGGTTTTTGACATTTCATTTATCTTTATGCTCCTTAAAAATAATCCACAAGTATATTTCTTTTTCATCATGGTGTTTTTTGAAATGTGAAAAAAAACCAATATATATGAAGAGAGTGTGTATAGATAGCAAACCTTTTAGTAATTGTTTAGAGTAACGAATAAAAAAATGTGATTTTATGTTATTATTCGTTATGAATTCACTTTTACTAACATAAATATTTTTGAGGAGGGATTTCATGTTGCCAATTGAAAGAAGAGAAAAAATGATAGATTGGCTAGAGAAAGAAGGATCATTAAAAGTTTCGACAATTAGTAAGAGACTAGGCGTATCAGAAATGACAGTTTATAGAGATATAAAGCCATTATTGAAACAGGATAAAATCATTAAAACATCTAACGGGATTGCACTCATTCCAAGAAATTTAATGAAAGAGAACCAATGTACTTATTGTTTGAAACCATTGCAAGCAAGATTATCAGTGCAAATCATCAGAGAGAATGATGTGATTGAGCAAACATGTTGTCCTCATTGTGGATTATTACGTTATGAAGATATTAAGGAAGATGTGACACAAATTATTTGTAGAGACTTCTTAAAAGATACGACGATGAGCGCAAAAGCAGCATTGTATTTAATTAATGCTGACCTTGATTTAAATTGCTGCCACCCTCAAGTGATTTGTTTCAATTCTTATAAACATGCCAAACAATTCCAACAAGGGTTTGGCGGAGAAATCTTACCGTTTGAAGAAGCGATAAAAGAAATTGTGAAGCAAATGTCTGGTGGCTGTTGTCATTCGAACTAATTTTATGATTATAGAGTAGGAGAATACAAGATGAAAAAGGGATTTTATAATCGTTTTTGGAGATGGCATTTTTTTGCGGGGATTTTTATTGCTCCCTTACTTATTACATTAACTCTTTCAGGAATTGGTTATTTGTTTTTTCCAGAAGTCGAAAATCAATTATATGATGATTTATTCTTTGGAGATAGTGAAAACAGTGAACAATTAACGATAGACGAAGGAATGGAGAAAGTTGAAAAAGACTTTCATGGCTTTGCTGTTACAAAGATTAGTATCATGGAGGAGCCATATAATACTCGTTTAACTTTAACAGATGAGGCTGGGGAACAAAAGTATGTTTTCCTTGATGAACAAAACCAAATTGTTGGGAGTCAGGATGCAGCCAATACATACTCAAATGTGATGCGTAGCATACATAGCTCCCTATTTGTAGGAGGAACACCGGTCAATTATTTAGTTGAACTAGCGGCCTGTTGGGCCATCTTTCTACTAATCAGTGGGTTGTATATGACTTTTAAAGGGAAGATCTTAACGAGAAAAGCAAGTGGTTCTAAGAACTTTCGTAATAAAAAATTACATGCGCTTATAGGTGTAATCATTACCATTCCAATGGTAGTTATTATTTTCACGGGCTTACCGTGGTCTGCGGTTATGGGGAATATAATCTATACAACTGCCAGTAATAATGCACCTGAACTGGAATTAAATCCACCAACATCTGATATTAATGAGATCCCATGGGCGACAAGGCAAGAGGAAACCCCAGCATCTGATGATCCTCATGCCCATCATCACGGAGGATCAGGTCAGAGAGAACATAATGAGTTTATGATTTCAGTAGGGCAACTAATAGATGAAGTGGAAAGTGAAAATATTAGTAAACCTTATTCTATTGTTTACCCTTCTGCTGATGACGGTGTTTATATTGTTTCTAAAGGAAGTAATTCCGGTGTAACGGGTTTGGATGTGAGTCCGTCAGAAGAAATGACTACTTACTTTGACCAATATTCCGGTGAATATATCGCCGCTGTTAATTATGAGGATTATAATCTTTTACAAAAATGGTTTACATGGGGGATTCCATTACATGAAGGTCATTTATTTGGCTGGCCAAATAAGGTTTTAAACTTAGTAGTTTGTCTTGCTTTTCTTTTTGTTATTTTTTGGGGTTTTAAAACATGGCTTTCGCGGAAGAAAAAAGACAAGTTTTCTGCACCACCGAAAAATTTTAAAGGGATATCCATTGGTTTTATAATGTTAATGGTCCTTTTAGGTATACTGATGCCTTTATTTGGTATATCCCTCATTATCGTGGCACTTATTGAATGTATAGTTAGTTTTGTGAAAAAAAATAAAGAATAAGCGATGAAGACATTTTCAGTTTTTATGAAAATGTCTTTTTTTATTTTCAAGAGTCGGATGCTATAAATTTATAAGATAAAGCGTTAATAGAAAAATAGAAAAAACTACTTTCTCCTATTGTCAAAGACAAGAAACAGGTCTATAATGTCTACTATACAAATACAAATGTACTTTCTATAAGAACAATCTGAGGGGGAACGGAAATGGAAGCAATCTCGATCGGTTTATTAGGTTTGGGCACAGTAGGTTCAGGTGTAGTAAAAATCATTGAAAGAAACCAGGATAAGCTTATGCATCAAATTGGATGCCCAGTAAAGGTGAGTAAAATTCTGGTGAGAGAGTTAGATAAAAAGCGAGAGGTAGAAATAAACCCAGAGCTACTTACAGCGAACCCTGATGATATCTTAAAGAACGATAATATAGATGTAGTCATCGAAGTGATGGGTGGACTGGAGAAAACGAAGGATTATCTCCAAGAAGCAATCAATCATCATAAGCATATTGTGACAGCTAATAAGGATTTAATGGCGGTTTATGGGCCGGAATTATTACAATCTGCTTCGGAAAATCAATGTGACTTATTTTATGAAGCAAGTGTAGCTGGTGGTATTCCTATTTTAAGAGGGCTAGTAGATGGTTTAGCATCTGACCGCATTACGAAAATGATGGGCATTGTGAACGGCACGACAAACTTTATTTTGACAAAAATGAGTAAAGAGGGCAGTGCTTACGAAGAGGTTCTAAAAGAGGCACAAGCACTTGGTTATGCAGAAAGTGACCCTACTGCTGATGTAGAAGGATTAGATGCAGCTAGAAAAATGGCCATTCTATCAACATTAGGCTTCTCTATGAATATTGATTTAGATGATGTGAAGGTTAACGGGATTACGGAAATCACGGAAGAAGATTTACAATATGCGAAGCAACTCGGCTATTCAATGAAATTAATTGGGATCGCTCACCGAGAAGGCGAAAAAGTAGAAGTGAGTGTACAACCGACGATGTTAGCAGAAACCCATCCACTTGCGGGTGTGCAAGATGAATATAACGCCGTATATGTGTATGGTGAGGCAGTGGGTGAAACAATGTTTTATGGTCCAGGAGCGGGAAGCTTACCTACAGCAACAGCTGTTGTTTCAGACTTGGTTGCAGTCATGAAGAATATGAGATTAGGAGTTAATGGAAGAAGTGCGGCAGTTCCACAGTTTGAGAAGAAATTAAAAAACGATAATGAAATTTTCGCCAAATACTTCCTGCGCTTACATGTAAGTGATGAAGTCGGTGTTTTCGCTAATATCACAAATATTTTCTCGCAAAGAGGTGTGAGTTTCGAGAAGATTCTACAAGTACCTGTCAAAGAGAAAGAACTAGCTGAAATTGTAGTGGTTACACACCAAGCATCGTTAGAAGACTATGAAAATATTATGCTTCATTTAAGAGACTTAGAGGCAGTAAAAGAGATTAAAAGTTCGTATCGTGTAGAAGGAGGAGCCAAATGATGAGATGGGAAGGCTTATTACAATCATATAAAGAATTTTTACCAATAACTGAAAATACTCCGATGCTTACACTAAATGAAGGCAACACTCCTTTAATTCGGTTAGATAACCTTTCAAGAGATTGGGGAATTGATTTATATGTGAAAACAGAAGGAGCAAACCCAACAGGTTCATTTAAAGACCGCGGTATGGTTATGGCTGTAGCTAAAGCGAAAGAAGCTGGAAGTGAAGCAATTATTTGTGCATCTACAGGTAATACTTCAGCAGCAGCAGCAGCCTATGCAGCGAGATCTGGTCTAAGATGTATTGTCGTGATTCCTGAAGGAAAAATCGCTATGGGAAAATTAGCACAGGCAGTCATGTACGGGGCAGAAGTGGTTTCAATTGAAGGGAATTTTGATCAAGCTTTATCAATGGTTAGAAAAATTAGTGAAACAGAAGCCGTTACATTGGTAAACTCTGTAAACCCTTATCGTCTTGAGGGACAAAAAACAGCAGCATTTGAAATTTGTGATCAGTTAGGTGGGATGGCGCCAGATATTCTTACCTTACCAGTTGGAAACGCGGGCAATATTAGCGCTTACTGGAAAGGGTTTAAAGAATATCATCAAGCTAAACAAACAGGCCTACCAAAAATGCATGGATTTGAAGCAGAGGGTGCAGCAGCTATTGTTCATAATCGTGTTTTTGAAAACCCTGAAACAGTTGCTACAGCTATCCGTATCGGTAATCCAGCAAGCTGGGATTTAGCTGTGAATGCAGCGAAAGAATCGCAAGGGAAAATTGATGAAGTCAGTGACGAAGAGATTCTTTGTATGTATAGAAAATTAGCTTCATCAGAGGGGATTTTTGCTGAACCGGCATCATGTGCCTCTCTTGCAGGTGTATATAAGCAATTACGTAATGGAGAAATTAAGCATCAAACAAAAGTAGTAGCAGTTTTAACTGGAAATGGATTGAAAGATCCGAATACGGCGATTGATGCGAGTCCTGTTCAACCTGTGAAATTGCCAAATGATGAGCAAGCTGTGGCAGCGCATATAAAGGGAGTTGTCCACGTATGATGGCAGGTGAAGTGCTAGTCATTGAAGTACCTGCTAGTACAGCAAATTTAGGGCCAGGGTTTGATTCCATTGGTTTGGCCCTCAATTTGTATTTGCGACTTGAGGTAACAACCCATGATCAATGGGAAGTCATTCCTCTTTCAGAAGGATTGATGACATTTCCAACAGATGAGCAGAATTACATTATTCAAGTGGCTATGCAAACAGCGAAGAAATACAATCAGGATTGCCCACCTTGTCGATTAACGGTGAGCAGTGATATCCCCATTGCTAGAGGGTTAGGTTCAAGTGCGGCAGCGATTGTGGCTGGAATCGAACTTGCTGATACATTATGTGATTTACGATTAACAAAACAACAAAAGCTCGAATGGGCAACTGAATTAGAAGGACATCCCGATAATGTCGGTGCTTCCCTACTTGGAGGATTGCTAATCGGTAGTCAAGCAGATGATGGTGTAGACGCTTTATCACTATACCACCTTCAAGTTGATTTTGTCGTTTGTATCCCAACATCTGAATTATTAACGAAGAAATCGCGCCAAGTATTGCCAACGGAACTTTCTTATAAACATGCTGTTCACGCAGGGGCAATTGGCAATGTATTTATTGCTTCACTTATTAGTGGGGATTATGAACAAGCAGGTAAAATGATGATGAAAGATCTTTATCATCAACCTTATCGTAAAGAAATTGTACCAGAGCTTGAAGGAGTAGAAAAAGTTGCAATGGCGAATGGAGCACTTGGTGTAGCACTAAGTGGCGCAGGACCGACTATATTATGCTTAGCACGTGATGGGGAAGGACAAAAACTGGCAACGCTCTTGAGTGCAGGTTTGCATGGAATGAAAGTAGTTCCATTGCAAATGGATTTAATCGGTAGTCGTATTTATAAAGAAAATAGTTCAAAAATAAAAAGCGATGTCATGTGACATCGCTTTTTTAATTAAGTAGGCATTAGAAAACTTGTTCTACTTCCACAACACCAGGAACTTCTTCTAAAAGAGCACGTTCAATACCTGCTTTAAGAGTAATTGTAGAACTTGGGCAACTACCACATGCGCCTAAAAGACGTAATTTTACAATCCCGTCTTCTACATCTACTAATTCACAATCTCCTCCATCACGAAGAAGGAACGGTCTTAATTTATCTAGTACTTCTTGGACTTGACCTGTCATTTCTGCTTGTTCTGCCATTTAAAATCGACTCCTTTCATATCTATATTATAATCAAGATAACCATAAAAATCTATGATAAGGAAACATTTACTTATGTCTCTTATTATACTATATTGTAAAATAGAATGAAGAGTGAAATTATTTTTTTTATTGAAAAAGGGGGAAGCATTTCATGGCTGACCAATTAGAGATTATTGTATATGGAGCAGATGTTCTATGTGCAAGCTGTGTGAATTTACCGTCATCTAAAGAGACATACGAATGGCTTGAAGCGGCACTGGCAAGAAAGTTTGAAAACCAAAAATTTAAAGTATCATATGTCGATATATTCAACCCACCATTAGATGAAGAAAAAAAAGCTTTCGCCTCTCGTGTAATTGAAGAAGATATGTTTTATCCCGTAGTTAAAATCAAAGATCAAATTGTTGGAGAAGGTAATCCTAGGTTGAAAGTGATTTATGCGGAGATGGAGAAATACGGATTTACAGCGGTGTAAGTGAAAAAAATGCAACCTCTGACCTCAGATGAATGAGATAGAGGTTGCATTTTTTGTTAAAAAAGCATTTATTCATACATAATCGGTGCACCTGGTCCAAGCTCTATACCAAGTAACATCCACACAATCAACATAAGTGTCCATCCGACTAAGAAGAACATTGAATAAGGAATCATTGTTGATACAAGCGTACCAATTCCCATCTTTTTATCATATTTCTGTGCAAAAGCAATAATAATGGCAAAATACGTCATCAACGGAGAAATGATATTTGTTGATGAATCTGCAATTCTATAGGCCATCTGAGTAAGTTCAGGTGAATAACCTAATTGCATCATAATTGGAACAAATACCGGAGCCATCATTGCCCACTTTGCAGAAGCACTGCCGATAAATATGTTAATAAATGCAGCAATAAGAATAAAGACGATAATTAATGGAATGCCTGTGAGGTTAATGTTTTGTAAGAATTCAGCACCATAAACCCCTAGAACTAATCCTATATTAGATTCATTAAAGTAAGCGACAAATTGTCCCGCTGTAAAAGCTAGTACAATAAACATTCCCATTGACGCCATTGTATCAGAGAGTTGATTTGCCACATCTTTGTCATTTTTAATTTCTCTAGTAACCATGCCATATACTAAACCTGGAATAAAGAAAAGAATCGCAATGATTGGTACTAAAGAACTCATGAATGGAGAGGAGATAATTGGTTGGTCACCAGTACCACGCATTGGAGCGCCTTCTGGTAAAACGAGTAATGCTGCTAAAATAACTCCTACTACAATTGAAACACTTGACCAGATTAACCCCTTCTTTTCGATAGCTGTTAACTTTTCAACTTTTTCCCTGTAGTCGCCTTTATATTCCCCAAGTCGTGGCTCAACAATTTTTTCTGTTACCCATGCTCCTATAACTGTCAATAAAAACACAGAAACAATAATGAACCAATAATTCATGGCAATGCTCATACCTTCTGCATAGACAGGATCTATAATTGCAGCACCTGCAATGGTTAGCTCCCCTAATAATGCATCTGTACCTGAAAGTAAAAGGTTTGCACTAAATCCTCCTGATACCCCGGCAAAGGCTGCAGCTAATCCTGCCAATGGATGTCTACCTACTGCTGCAAAAAGAAGTGCACCAAGTGGCGGTAATACAACATACCCTGCATCGGAAGCGACACTAGACATGATTCCTGCGAATACTAATCCTAGTGTAATAAATCTCTTAGGTACTGATAAGACAAACCCACGTAATAAGGCACTAATGAGTCCCGAGCGCTCAGCAATACCTATTCCTAACATCGTCACTAAAACGACACCCAGAGGGGCAAACCCAATAAAGTTATCTGTCATACTAGAAAATATATATTGGATACCTTCTGCACTTAAAAGGTTAGTAATTTCAACCATTTTTCCTTCTTCGCCCGGATGCTCTACACTAATTCCTAGTTGTGATAGACCAGCAGATAATAGCAAAACAATTAATGACAATATTGCGAATAAAGTGACGGGATGAGGCAATTTGTTACCAATTGTTTCAACACTATCTAATGAACGCTGCAAGTAACCTTTTCTCTTTTTCTTCATTTATATTTTCTCCCTTCTTTCTATTTAGGAAATATTTTGAATATAACCTAACTATTTTGTAAGCGCTTCTTTGCCATTATAAAGGGCAAGTCTATATAAGAAAATAGAAAGTAAAAAAGTAAGAAAACTGTTATTTTTGTAAAAATTCATATCATTATAAAAGAATTTGGTTTTTATGTAAAAAAACAACCATTATAGCAGGAGAATACTGTGGTGATACTTAATCTTGTCCTGAAGAGAATACCTATTGATAAAAGGATATTTTATGAAATGACCCTTATTGGTTGAAACTTTTGAAAGCTAAATGAGTCTAATTTTTAAAAGTGATAGAAAAAAAGTAAAAAAGGAGAAACGGAATGAAAGGTTTTATTGTCATGTTTTTGTTGCTTATGGGATTGAATTCTTTCGTTTATATGCATTTGTCCTCCGCTTCTTCTGAATATGGAGAAAGATCACAAATAGGGTATCTTCTATTAGATAAGCATATGTTAATTGGTGATGAAGATTTTCAACAGGCAGACCTTCATCTTGATGTAAATCATTTAAAAGAAAAGTACGACATTATCTACTATCTATCATATAAAGCATCTCAGCTTCCAGGGGGTATAAAGAACGGCGATAAAGTGAAAGTAAGCTATAGTGAGATATCTCAAACAAAAATTCCTCAAATCGCTGTAAAAGCTATGGAACTGTATACATCATCTTGTGAAAAAAAGAGTGAACTGGTAGGACATATTTATATAGAAGAAAAAATTTTAATAGAAGATGGAAATTTCCATGCCAAAGACATCCATTTAGATATGGATGAATTACAAGCAAAATACCAAATTGTATTATTACATATAGAGTCACCGCTTCTTCTAGAGGGGATTGTTAGTGGTGATCAAGTAGCTATCGGATATAGTCGCATGCTTGAATCTTATCCACCAAAAGCATTGGTCACCTGTATAGAAAAATTGATTTAAAAACTTATAAGTAAAATAACGATGATTTCAGAGGGAATTATGTAACTTTTGCCGAGCTATCTCCGGATAAAATTGGAATAGATGTACGCCAAAATTCAATTTGTGCAGTTATTATTGGTGAAATGGGTTGAAGGTGGACGATCAGACTACAATTGCGCCGGTCCGGATACTCGTGTTGCTGGTTTTTTTGCTACACCATCTAAAACATTAGGTATCGAGAAATCAATCATTATATCAGCTAGTGGTCAACCCACAGAACAATATTATCTATATTTCAGTAGGACGGCGGATGATTATTGGGATTTAATGGGATCAGGTACATTTAAAAGTACCTATTAATAATTGATGGAGAGTAATATATTTTTATTGCTCTCTATTTTATAAGGAGAGTCATATGTTAATAGATTTTGACTTATTATCATACTTAATAGGTTTTGGTTTTTTAGGAGCAATATTGGCTGCATTAAGGGTTAGACTTAATAAATCTAAAATGTACCTTTTTTTCTTTTCAATTTTCTTTTTTTACATTATAAATGTTGTTAAATTTACGCTTTTTCCTATAATAGTTGGAACATCATTTGCAGAGGAAATGAAAGAAACTACCACTATAGCGAGTAATATAAATCTTATACCCTTTAATTATCAATACATAGAACAAACATTATTAAACATTCTTTTGACTGTGCCATTTGGTTTTGGGTTACCTTATGTAAAGAGGAAAATGAACTTTAAAACAATCGTTGGTTGTGGTTTATTATTTACGTTATTAATAGAAACAGCTCAACTTATTATTTCTTTTATTATTGGATATGCTTATAGAATTATAGATATTAATGATGTTTTAGCCAATCTTTTTGGAGTTATAATAGGTTATATTGCATTTCTTTTATTTTCTAAAATGATACTTTGGATTATTGAAAAATACATACCTAAGAATGAGAAGTTGTCTCCATTTCTGTTGTATATTAATAAAGTTTCAAAAAACGAATCATTTAAATTTAAGGACACTGTTTAAAGTTGATCTTTTTAGGTTTTTTCTGGGATTTAACCTCTAGACAAAGAAGTGTTAGAAACATTGGAAAATACGTTGCAATAAATCATTATCCACCCTCATTTAGAGAGATAGGAACTATGGTTGGTATTGCATCTTCCTCAACTATAAGCGAAAACCTAAATAAAATGGACGAGAATGGCTATGTAAGCCGGGGGAGACCAAGAACATTAAAGGTAAATAAGATCGCCTCGTAAAATAGCTGTCTTAATTTTTGCCTCCTTCAACACTTTCTCCCCATAATTCTTCCACTGTGGTATTCGAGACACTTACATGGTGCACTTGGATATGTGCTTATACAAATTATGCCGGTGCTGTTGAAAGTTTTGAAGGAGATTGGTAGTGGGATATAAAAACCCAACAAAAACCCAACAAAAAAGTACAATCTCTTAAAAGAAATTGTACTTCTGTATTTAAAAGGATTGAAAAACCCTCTTAAATCAATAAATTATAAAACTGTAGATAATCAAGAGTTTGATTAACCGTTATGATATTTATACATCCAAAGAATGCCTGATTTAATAAGACGTGCTACTCGTCCTGTAATTGGACGTTCGGCAACTAAACCAAAGCCATGTTTTTTACCTAGTGAACCCATGATTCCTTTTAGTTTTATCACAGGAAGGGTTTCGGGTAGTTCTTCATTTTTCCAACGTTTTAAAAGGACTTGTACAATTTGTTCTGCTTGTCCTTCAGCTAGTTGCGCACTTGGTGCATGAGGAAGGCTTGCGCAGTCACCTACTACATATACATGCTCGTCATCAGGGATATTGTGATACTTGGTTAATACGACTCTACCCTGTTTGTCTTTTTCAACATCCATCGCACGTACAACATGTGTCGGCTGAATACCTGCAGTCCATACAACGACATCACTTTCAATCCGCTCATCATGATTGTATAGAGCGCCTTCTTCGACTTTAGTGATATTAGAGTTGTTAATGACTTGTACGCTTCGAGAGTTAAACCAGTTTTGTACATATTTACTTAGTCTCTCTGGGAAGGCAGATAAGATGCGATTCCCCCGATCAAACAACTTGACCGTTAAATCAGGTCTGCTTTCATTTAGTTCAGATGCTAACTCGATACCACTGAGACCAGCACCAACAATCGAAACAATGGCACCCGCTGGCAAATTATTCAGCGTTTCATATGTTTTTCGTGACTTGGCAATAGATTGAATACTGTGAGTATATACATCTGCCCCAGGAACATTATGGTATTTATCTTCACAACCAAGCCCAACAATAAGATCGTCATATGAAATGGGCTGTTGATCGTTTAAATGGACCATCTTTTCTTTTGTGTCAATTTTTGTAATATCTCCATATTGAATGTTCAAGCGAGGGTGTTCTGGAAAAGCAACACGTACATGTTGATCGGAAATCGTTCCAGCGGCAAGTGCATAGTATTCTGTTTTTAAACAATGATAAGGTACCCGGTCGACGAGAGTAATCGAAACATCATCCGGCAGTTGATTCGGTAAAAGACGAGCAAGCACTCGCATTCCGCCGTATCCTCCCCCAAGAATAACAAGATTTTTCATTTGCTGATATCCCCTTTATTTTGTCCGTTCTCATACAAGAAGATAATCTGATACAATGGAAAAAACATAAGTGTCCAAATTATCTTAAAAAAATAAATATAACCATCCATATTGCATAATCCCATAAAAAGTATAACGAAATTATCTCTAAATCACAACAGAAAACAAAAGGAAACTTATGCAGATAAGACGGAGTAAAAATATTCTGATATTTATAGTTTCTTCAAAAGAAGGAAAAGGAAGCGAATAAGGAGTTAATATTATGAGGAAGATTGTTGTAGAATTTTGTATAACAAATATGGCCAATGGTTCTCACCATGCCTTTGCAAAGTTAAAAAAAGATTATGATTTAGATGTCATTGAATATGGCTGTTTAGGATATTGTGGAAAGTGCCGGCATTTATTATTCGCTTTAGTTGACAATGACATCATTCATGGGGAAAATGCGGAGGAATTGGTTTATAACATTTATCAACATTTAGATGAAGAATAATGTTCCTTTACTCTTTTGTTGCCATATAATAAGGTATAGGTACGTTAATGAAGGCAGTAAATTTGTGAAACACTGTAAAGAAGTATATACTAAGCCTATAATATAAACTTGGAGGGATTATGATGAATCAAGTTGTTGAGATTACAGAAGCGGCAGCCCTTCACATTAAAGAAATGATGAAACAAAATGAAGAAGAGAACGCCAAATTACGTGTAGCAGTAAAGGGCGGTGGCTGTAGCGGATTATCTTACGGAATGGGCTTTGCTCAAGAAGTAGAAGAAGACGACATTCCTTTTGAATTACATGGCCTTGAAATCGTTGTAAGTAAAGAAGATGCACCGATTCTACAAGGGACAAAAATAGACTATAAAGAATCCATGATGGGTGGCGGTTTCACTATCGACAACCCAAATGCGATTGCCAATTGCGGCTGTGGATCTTCTTTTAGAACCGCAACAAAGGTTGGTACGCCAGAAGAGTGCTAATCTTAGTGAAGAGATCTTTCCTTTATAAAGGGAAGGTCTTTTTTTACTTTGCATGATTATTTGAAGTCAGTAAGTTAATTTTTAATCCACAAGAAGTGTGATTGGTAGGTATTAGCATGTGGAAATGGTCAAAACTTCCTCCGGTTTAATGGTATAAAAAAACCCGGAATCATCCGGGCTTCTTTTAAAACATTGAAGTACTATGTTTAGGTTGTACTCTTGCTTTAGGGTCAATATATGTTTTAGCGTGACTAACTGCGACTGGTGCTTCACCAAACCCACATGCAATTAATTTTACTTTTCCATCGTAAGTACAAATATCTCCAGCAGCATAAACACCTTCAATATTTGTTTCCATTTTTTGGTTTACAACGATAGAGTTCTTCTGAATGTCAAAGCCCCATTCTTTAATTGGACCTAATGAAGAGACAAAACCATAGTTAACAATAACTGCATCGACATCGATAACTTCTTTCTCTTCTTCGCCTACTTTTTCAAGGATTACTTGGCTTACACCGCTTTCATCACCGACTAATTCAGCTGGAATATATGGTGTTTTGATATCAACTTTAGAGTTTTCAAGGTTTTCTACACTATGTTCATGTGCACGGAATTTATCTCTGCGGTGAACGATTGTAACTTTTTCTGCGATAGGTTCAAGCATTAAAGCCCAGTCCACTGCTGAATCGCCTCCACCAAATATAACGACTCTTTTTCCGGCAAAATGATTGAGGTCGTTAATAAAATAATGAAGGTTTTTTCCTTCGTATTCTTTCGCACTTTCCAATTCTAAACGACGGGGTTGGAATGCGCCGTTACCTGCAGTAATAATGACAGATTTTGAAAAGTGGACATCTTTATCTGTCGTAATTTTCAATGTACCATCTGCTAGTTTTTCCAATGTTTGTACAGATTGTTCTAAAGATATAGTCGGATCAAATTTGTCCATCTGTTCAACAAGATTATCTATTAACTCTTGTGCGCGGATTTTCGGAAATCCTGCAACATCGTAGATATATTTTTCTGGATAAAGGGCAGAAAGCTGTCCACCTAGTTG
Organism: Cytobacillus sp. FSL W7-1323; assembly: GCF_038595015.1. Taxonomy (NCBI): domain Bacteria; kingdom Bacillati; phylum Bacillota; class Bacilli; order Caryophanales; family Bacillaceae; genus Cytobacillus; species Cytobacillus sp. FSL W7-1323. The sequence goes on along the minus strand of NZ_CP151998.1, from coordinate 3,766,318 downwards.
AGGTAAGCTTTCAATAATGTTAACAGATGCTTGTCTCATCCCACCGTAAAAAGCGGTGAATAGCCCAGTTGGACCCCCGCCGATAATCGTGATGTCGTAAATCTTCTGTTCAGTCAAAGTGATTCCCCCTAAGTATATTTATGGTATTTTAATTAGTTTACCATAATATTAGACTATTCTGTATCATTTGGTGTTGCATGAGGAAAAGATGTACCATCAAATAATCTTTTAAAAATCAGCGTTGACTAGAAAAATACGGTTAAATTTCCTTTAGAAAGGTAAAATGTGAAAGCGGTACCAATGTTGATTTTATAGTATTGATAATCATTATCAAATTAAAAAATCTTAAAATTCTTAAAGTGTCAATTTAGCTTGAAAATAAGATAGAAAAGGAATACTATGTAATAGAAGATATATTTATTAATTTTTTGTGACATTTTTCGAACATTTTTTTGTCCGTATTAGTGAAGAATATCACAATCTTTTATTTTATGAAAAATAGGAGATAAGAAGTACTATAAAATATATTAAAGGTGGAAGTGATACACTTGAAAAAGCCAAAAATCGTTATTTTAGGTGCAGGTTACGGTGGATTAATGACTGCAACTCGTTTGCAGAAACAAATCGGAGCAAATGATGCTGAAATTATTCTTGTGAATAAAAATGATTACCATTATGAAACAACTTGGTTACATGAAGCATCTGCGGGTACATTACATCACGACCGTGTACGTTATGATATAAGTAAGGTAATTGACAACGGTAAAGTTGAGTTTGTAAAAGGCACTGCTGTTGAAATTAAAACAGATGAGAAGAAAGTTCTACTTGAAAAAGGTGAGCTTGAATATGATTATCTAGTAGTTGCACTAGGTGGAGAATCTGAAACATTTGGTATTAAAGGATTGAAAGAATACGCTTTCTCTATCTCTAATATCAATTCTGCACGCCAAATTCGTGAGCATATCGAGTATCAATTTGCTACTTATAATACAGAAGAAGTAAAAGATGATACGCGCCTATCAATCGTTGTTGGTGGTGCTGGTTTCACAGGTATCGAGTTCCTTGGTGAATTAGGTAACCGTATTCCTGAATTATGCAAAGAATATGATGTACCTTTTGAAAAGGTGAAAATTGTATGTGTTGAGGCAGCTCCAATGGTATTACCAGGATTTGATCCTGAATTAGTTGAATATGCTGTTGCTCATCTTGAGAAGAAAGGTGTTCAATTCCGTATTGGCACAGCGATTAAAGAAGGTACACCAGATGGTATTATCGTAGCTAAAGGCGAAGATGATGTAGAAGAAATTAAAGCAGGTACTGTAATCTGGGCTGCTGGTATTCGTGGGAATGCCATTATTGAAAAATCAGGATTCGAAGCCATGCGTGGACGTATAAAAGTGGATGAGAACTTAAGAGCACCTGGACATGACAATATCTTTGTTATTGGTGATAGTTCATTAGTAATTAATGAAGAAATTAATCGCCCTTATCCGCCAACTGCACAAATTGCTATGCAACAAGGTGAATTAGTTGCAAAAAATATTGCTGCACTTATTCAAAATAAAGAACTAGGGACATTTACTTTTGATAACAAAGGTACAGTATGTTCTTTAGGTGAAGATGATGCGATTGGTGTTGTATTTGGTAAAAAAGTGGTTGGTAAAAAGGCTTCATTTATGAAGAAGATGGTTGATAACCGTGCATTATTAATGATCGGTGGCGCTTCATTAGTTGCGAAAAAAGGTAAATTCAACGTTCTTTAATGTGTTAAATATAAGAGGGCAAACGATATGTTTGCTCTTTTTTTTATAGATTAATTCATCTAAGGAGAGATAAAATGGGAAAAGCCGATAGAGGTAAAGTATGGCTTGGGGTTAGTGGTCTTTTAATCAATGAAAAGAATGAATGGTTAGTTGTAAACAAGAAATACGGTGGTTTAAAAGGAAAATGGTCATTACCTGCCGGTTTTGTAGAGCAAGATGAAACAGCAGATGAGGCAATTATTAGAGAAGTGAAGGAAGAAACTGGGCTATCTTGTCGTGTGAAAGAGATGATAGGTCTTCGTACGGGTGTGATTAAAAGGGAAATTAGCAATAATATGGTCATTTTTCTTTTGGAAGCTGATACAAATCAGGCAATTGTAATAGAAGACAAAGAATTAGATGATGTCCAATTTATGGATCCACTGGAACTTATTCATCATCAACCAACTTCAGTCATGATTCAGTATATATGGGAGAACCTCAATCATAACAACAAAACATTAATTGATGACATTAATCCCGGAGATCAATTTGGATACACTGCTTATAAATTATTTTTGTAACCTCGTGATATATTGCATAATTTAAAGCATAAGAAAGATAATAATGCTTGTATGCGTTTACATAAAGGGTTTTTACTGTTTTTTGAACCTTTCCATTTTTGATATTTTTCTGTATTATTTAGTTATTATCAGAAAATTCAATTATTCCAAGGGAGATGAACAACATGGCAGTAAAAAATGAATCTAAAGTTTGTATCTATTGTGCAGGTCAAGGGTATTTCCAACTGATCCTTGGAGGATCGGAAACATGTGCTTGTTGCGGTGGTTCTGGTAAACATGAAAAATAATTCAGCAAATGAATAAAGCAAATGAATAAGATGTAATGATAGCGCTCTAAGTTTTAGAGCGCTTTTAATTTTGTTGAAATACAGCAGAATTATCTCACATGCTATCAAATATCAAAATTTTTAAATAAAATTCTGCTATAATAAAGTTTATTAATTGGCGAAGTTTGTAATGGAGGTTGCAATTTATGCGTATCGTTAAACCTGAGTCTCTGCATCAACAGGCATATCATATAATTAAGAGCGAAATTCTTGAAGGGGTTTATCAACCTTCTGAGAGAATTGTAGAAGCAAAAGCGGCAAGTAAATTAGGCATAAGTAGAGGACCCGTTAGAGAAGCGATTCGAATGCTTATTCAAGATGGTCTTCTTGTATATAATGATGGCTATGTAAAGGTTTATACACCGACGGTTCAAGATGTAGTGGATCTTTTCCAATGTAGAGAAAGTCTAGAAGCTCTTGCGATCAGCTTAGCTATTCATAATATATCAGAGAATGAGAAAGAAAAGTTACAGAAGAATTTAGTAGCTAGTTATCAGGCAAATGAAAAGAAAGATATAATTGAACTCGGTAAGCTCGACCAAGCCTTTCATGATATTATTATTTATGCCTCAAAGAATAAACAGCTAACAGAGCTATTAGAAATGATTCGGGCAAAGATTCATTATATGCGTAGTAATATGGTAAAGGAAAACTTCTATCCTACATTAGTAGAAGAACATGAAAGAATTATAGACTTATTATTTAGCGGTGATGAAAAAGGAGCACAAGAATATATCAGACAGCATATAAAAAAAGGACTTGATGGCGTCCTTATGCATATTGATAAAAGCGTTTCTAAATAAAGATCAGCTACTCTAAGTAGAGCCTACATAGAGTAGCTTTGTTTAATTATTATGAGAGATTCCCGTTTAAAGGTTTGATTGTAACACTGGTGAGACAAGTCAGCTTGTTTACTTGATTCATAAAGTTTCCCGTATGGTGTGCTCTTGTAGTGACGACCATATACATCTTATAAGGGAAGTGCCATTATAGAGAATTCAATGGTAATTTCCCATCCCTTTTACTAACTGAGTTAGGTTATTCATTCATAAAAATAGTGTACATATGATCCCACCTATAGCTAAATTCATCCCCGCATTCGAGCTGACTGATATTTGTTCTGGCAGCAAACCTTATATACCTCCTCTATAACTGAAGGTGATCAAGTTTTCTACTTCTTCTTTTTCCTGTTGTTGCGTTATCCTTACTTGTTTAAATGCACAAAGTGAGTATGTCTTTTTCAGCCTTTTTTCACATAAACTATGTATGAGGTAGAAATATTGCAGCTTCATTTCATTTCGCTCTTTCAAGTCAAACAAGGCGAATAATAAATGAAGAGGTATGTTGGTTAACTGTTTTCCGTTGACTAAAAATAGTAAATGTTGTAATATCCGAAATATAAAGAAAATTCAGAAGTGTGGTGCGGCGAAAAAATTTAACATGGGGTAATTTTCTTTTGTTACTACAATGAAAGCGCATACAAGAAGGGTGGTGTGTAGCAATGAAGGATGGATTACATATTGGTCTATCAGAAGTAATGACAATTAATGTCACAAAGGATATGTTTGCGCAGTTCGACGGAGAAGTTGTTCATCCCGTCTATTCAACTGCATCCATGGTGTATCACATGGAGTGGGTTTCTAGAAAAATCCTTCTTCCGTTTCTTGAGGATCATGAAGAGGGAATGGGGGCAGCTGTCCACATGCAACATGTTGCTCCATCTGGGGGAAATTCTAAAGTGACTTTAACTGCGACCGTTACGACAATTACTGAACGTTCTTTAGTAACGGAGGTTATTGTGATGAATGAACTTGGACTAATTGGTAGAGGAGAAGTCAAACAAGCGGTTCTTCCGAAAGAAGTAATTGCGAAGAAAGTTTTAGCTACCAACAATTAAGGGGGAGCAAGGATGGAAAAGCTTAATCAGTCTCAAGAAGTAGGAAACGATATTTTTAAGAAGATGGCTAATCATGAACAAGTAGTCTTTTGTAATGACCCGAGTACAGGTTTACGAGCAATTATAGCCATTCATAATACCACATTAGGTCCAGCTCTTGGTGGAACGCGGATGTACCCTTATGAAAATATGGATGCCGCCTTAGAAGACGCTTTACGTTTAGCTGAAGGAATGACCGCAAAATGTGCAGCAGCAGATGTTGATTTTGGAGGAGGAAAGGCAGTCATTATTGGTGATCCGAAAAAGGATAAATCACCTGCCTTATTTCGTGCTTTTGGTCAATTTGTAGATTCATTGAATGGTAGATTTTATACAGGGACAGATATGGGGACAACGATGGAGGACTTTGTCCATGCTTCAAAAGAAACGCGATTCATTAATGGGATACCTGAAGCATATGGAGGTGGAGGAGATTCGTCCATCCCTACTGCTCAAGGGGTTGTTTATGCTATACAGGCAACTAATCAATATTTACATGGTACAGACCTTTTGGAAGGACGCACATACAGTATTCAAGGATTAGGCAAAGTTGGGATGAAGATTGCAGAAACACTGCTTGAAGCTGGTGGTAATGTGTTTGTTACAGATATTAATCAAGAGGCAATAGCAGAACTTGTAGAAAAGGCAGAAACGTTAAGAGGTAATGTGCAAGTAGTTGATCATCTAGAAATTTACCGCGTATCGGCCGATATTTTCATTCCATGTGCAATGGGTGGAGTGTTAAACGAAAGAACCATCAGCGAATTAAGAGTCCATGCCATTGTCGGATCTGCTAATAACCAACTGGCACATTCTTCTGACGCCGCTCTTTTACATGATAAGGGTATCCTATACGCTCCTGATTATATTGTGAATGCTGGGGGGCTCATTCAAGTTGCAGATGAATTATATGGACCAAGTAAAGAGCGAGTATTGCAGAAAACAAGAACGATTTATCATACTTTACTACAATTATATCGAGAATCTGCTACAACTGGAAAGAACACAGTAGAAGCCGCCCAAGATCGTCTACAAAGACAGATGAAAGAACAGCAACATAGAAGCAACTTTTTCTCTCGGAATGTAAGACCTAAATGGGATTTTAAATGATGGGAGGCGTTACTATGGAAAGTTATCCACTATATCAAATGATCGATGAGAACGGGGAATGGGTTAACAAGTCATATGAAGAAGAATTCAATGAGGAAAAAGTAAAGGAATTTTATTACCACATGTTGCGTATACGCACCTATGACCAGAAGGGGGTTGCGTTACAGCGGCAAGGGAGAATTGGTACGTATGTGCCTTTTCCAGGGCACGAAGGAGCACAAGTAGGAAGCGCACTGGCGTTGTCAGAAAATGATTGGATGTTTCCTACTTATCGTGATCACGGTGCCTCTCTCACATTTGGTGCAGATTTAGATCGGATGCTCCTTCATTGGAATGGTAGAATTGAAGGTTGTTTACCATCAAAAGAAAAGCGAATTATGCCAGCTTCCATACCAATTGCTACCCATTTACCACATGCTACAGGCGCTGCAATTGCGGAGGTTTATAAAGGAACTGACAACGCTGCCATTGCTTATTTTGGAGATGGTGCTACTTCTGAAGGTGATTTTCACGAGGGATTAAATATAGCAAGTGTATTTAAGGCACCAGTCGTTTTCTTTAATCAAAATAATGGTTACGCTATTTCGTTACCTATTGAAAAACAGATGAATTCCGAAACGATTGCACAGAAAGCTGTTGCTTATGGGATACCGGGCGTGCGGGTAGATGGTATGGATGTTTTTGCTGTCCATTATGCAGTGAAAGAAGCTTTAGAACGGGCGCGAAAAGGGCAGGGACCAACGCTTATTGAAGCAGTTGTTATTCGTTTTGGGGCACATACAACAGCAGATGACCCTTCGAAATATCGTGATCAAGAAGAAATCAATCGTCAAAAAGAGGCGAAGGATCCTCTTCTTCGGTTGAAAAAGCATTTACAATTTCGCGGATTTTGGAGTGAAGAGTGGGTAGAGAGTATTCAATCTGATATACGTAAGGAGATAGAAGCAGCTGTAGAGAAAATGGAAAATGCACCTGCTGCTAACACAGATGACATGTTTGATCATGTCTTTAGAGAACCTACTTGGACGATATCAAGGCAAAAAGAACAATTAGGCTTGATTGGGGGGAATCGATAATCATGGTCATGTCAAATGAAATAATAAAAACGAAAGCAACAAGTCAGTCGTTGACGATGATCCAAGCGATCACGGATGGATTAAAGACGATGCTAGACAGTGATCAAAACACGATTATTATGGGTGAAGACGTTGGACGCAATGGGGGTGTGTTTAGAGCAACAGATGGTTTACAGGAGACTTTTGGTGAAAAAAGAGTCATCGATACACCACTAAGTGAAGCAGGGTTCGTCGGAACAGCCGTAGGGATGGCGTTAGCGGGATTAAAACCAGTCGTCGAAATTCAATTTCTCGGTTTTATCTATCCAGCATTTGAACAAATTGCGACTCATGTGACAAGAATGCGTATGCGTACACTCGGTCAATATCATATTCCCATGGTGATTCGCGCTCCATACGGTGCAGGAGTCCGCTCACCAGAAATCCATTCGGAAAGTGTCGAAGCATTATTTACACATTTGCCAGGAATAAAAGTCGTGTGCCCATCTAACGCTTATGATGCAAAAGGTTTATTGTTAGCAGCAGTAGATGACCCAGATCCCGTCCTTTTTTTAGAACCGATGCGTCTATACCGTGGAAGTAGAGAAGAAGTGCCTACGGGCGATTATCGAATTGAAATAGGCAAAGGCACTCGTGTGCAAGAAGGCAATGATGTCACCATTTTTGCTTGGGGTGCAATGATTCCCTTAGTCATGAAAGTTAGTGAACAAATGAAAAAAGACGGTATTTCCTGTGATGTAATTGATCTAAGAAGCCTTTATCCACTAGACCGTGACTTGATTGCTGATTCTGTACAAAAAACAGGGAGAGTTGTCATAGTTCATGAAGGGCATGAGACAGGCGGGTTAGGTAGCGAAATTATTTCTATTATAAATGATACTTCTTTTCTATATTTGAAAGCACCGGTGGAGAAAGTGACTGGCTTTGATGTACCTGTGCCATTATTTTCTTTGGAGAATGATTATTTACCATCAACAGAACGAGTAGAGACAGCTATTCGTAAAGCTTATACATTTTAGAGGGGAGGGTGAGATGATATGACTGATGTGAAATTTAGCGATATAGGTGAAGGAATGACAGAAGGAGAGATTATCCATTACTTTGTCAAAGAAGGAGATACAGTGGAGATAGATCAGCCATTGGTTGAACTACAAACTGATAAAATGGTGGCTGAAATCCCTGCTCCCTCAGCTGGTGTCATCACCTCCATTCCTTTTCAAACAGGAGAAGTCGTTACGGTTGGAACGGTGATTATGACAATTGATAATGGACAGAGCCTTGCAAAGAGAGAAGAAGTGGTGATGGAAACCGTTCCACCGCGTATGGAAAAAGAAGTTCCTCCTGAAGCGAATGGGAATCGCTATCAACGTATACTTGCAGCACCTTATACAAGAAAAATTGCAAGAGATCTAAATATAGATATAGAAAGAATTGTTGGTACAGGACCAGCAGGAAGAGTAATGGATGATGATGTGTATCAATTTGTGGAAGGATATCGTGCGAAAGAAACGAAAAAAGAGAGAACAGAGCCACAAGTAGAAACAACAAAATTAGAGGAGACTATTCCTTTTACAGGAATTAGAAAAGTCATCGCTCAACGAATGAGTCATTCTCTACTTACAATTCCTCATGTTACGCATTATGATGAGGTCGATGTCACCCAATTATTAGAAGCGCGAAATGAATTAAAGGATTTAGGGGATCGCCTCTCTCCAGCCGCATTTTTCTTGAAAGCAGTTGTTATCTGCTTAAAAGAACACCCATTATTTAATGCAAGATTAGATGAAGAAGCAGGTGTCATTCGGTTGTTAAAGGATTATCATATAGGGGTGGCGACACATGGAAAAGAAGGTTTAATGGTACCGGTCATTCACCAAGCTAATCAAAAGTCAGTCCGAGCGATCCATGAGGAGATGAAATCGTTAACGAAAAAAGCACAAGAAGGTAAGCTAACTCCTAATGATATGAAGGGTGGAACTTTTACAGTTAATAATGTTGGCCCTCTTGGCCGCGGTACAGGGGCAACGCCAATTATCAATCATCCTGAAACAAGTATTATTACCTTCCATGCAGTGAAGAAAAAGCCGGTAGTAAATGCTGAAAATGAAATCGTTATACGTTCTATCATGAATATTTCTATCTCTTTTGATCACCGCGTCATAGATGGTGCGCAATCAATTGCTTTTTCTAACCGTTTCATTGAATTAATTGAACAACCAACAAAACTATTAGTGGAGCTGATTTAAATGGTTGTAGGCGAATTCGCTGAAAAGCGGGATTTAATCATTATTGGAGGCGGTCCTGGAGGATACAACGCGGCGATTCGAGCAGCGCAATTAGGGTTGAAGGTAACTTTAGTTGAACAGAATGAATTGGGCGGTGTTTGCCTGAACTCAGGTTGTATACCCTCAAAGGTTTACGCGCAAGCTGCAAAGAAGTTAGAAGCGCTAGGGTATTATGCTTCTTTTGGTATTGCTATTGATGAACCTACTTTTGCTATTGAATCGTTAAATGATTATAAGAATATGACAATTGAACGGTTACGTAAAGGGGTAGAAGAACTTTGTAAAGCAAACCAAATTGAGTTAATTCGTGGCAAGGCTCAATTTATAAATCAAAAGCGTTTAGGTATTGAAATGTCTCATCATTTTGATTTATATGATTTTGAGAAAGTCATTATAGCGACCGGAAGCACTGCTGAAATACCAACAGAGTATCGCTCTGCCAAAATCCTAACAGAAGCTGAACTTTATCGGTTAACGGAGATTCCTCCTCATCTTATCATTTATGGTCATAGTTATATTGCATTAGAAGCGGCCTTTACTTATCGTCAACTTGGTGCAGATGTGACCCTCATTTTAAATAAAGAAAATTTCTCATTTGATGAAAGTATTAATAGGGAGTTACAGCGATTATTAAAGAAGCAAAAAATCAAAGTATACCGTGATTATCAATTAATAGATATAAAAGAAAGTCATACTCTCTTGCAGCTGAAGTTATCTAAATCAGACCAGGAGATCACATGTGAAGGTAGTCATGTATTTATGGAAGGAACGCATCATGGGAATATCAAGACCCTCGATTTACAAAGAATAGGTGTGGAATGTACAACTGATGGTTTTATTAAAGTAAACCAGCAATTACAAACAAATATACCGACAATATACGCTATTGGTGATGTCACGGGTGGCGGGCAATCGGCTGTTAAGTCAATTAAAGAAGGAAAAGTGGTCGCTGAGAGGATAGCTGGCTTGAATAGTGAAGTGGATTTAAGCTTAATGCCAGCAGTTGCCCATACAATACCACCTCTTGCAACAGTGGGCATGACAGAACAAGAAGCAAAAGAAAAAGGGTTAAACATTGCTGTTAGTCAATTCAATTATAGCGGCAATGGCTATGCGATGGTGACTAGTGAAAAAAGTGGCATCATGAAAATTATTAAAGATGCAGATAATGATGTGCTACTCGGCTTTCATGCCATTGGTTCTTCAGCTATTGAATTAATTAGTACAGCAGTCACAGCCATGGAACTCGTTGGTCGTGACGAAGACTTAAATTTCCCACTGTACCCTCACCCGAGTTTTAACGAAACCATTTTAGAAGCAATTGAGGGCTTGAATAACCGTGCGATTCATATGAAACCGAATGAGAAAAAATCTGTTAAGGTGTGAACAGTAATCATAATGAAGCTAGGCGTGCGTATTCGATGGGCACTTCTAGCTTTTTTACATTTTCAATGCGATTTAAAGGTAGAAATTTAACTTTTAAGTAGAAAAATCTTTATTTTTTGTCATTTCTATTGTAAGAACATGTTGACGCATAGAGAGAAGTTTCAGTAAACTTAGTATTGATGTGCAAGGGAGGACAAGCTGAATGCAAATGACCATTTTCGTATTGCCGATTTCTATGTTACTCTTTTTTGTTTTGTTTTTCGGAATTGGTTTTATATTAAATATGCTTTTAAGAATGTCATGGATCATGGCAATTGTTTATCCAATTGTCGTTATTAGGATTATTGATAAGGTTCGACTCATTGAATACTTTAATGACACTCGTGCTGCCTTTTCTAGTCTTTGGACGGAAATCACGAGTCTCCAATTAGCTGATATTCTCATCTTGAGCAGTGGCTTTGTTGGTGCCATTGTTGCTGGCATAGTCATTAACATGCTCCGCAAAAGAGGATATCGTATGTTTTAATCTATACATAGGGAAAGAAAACTCTACTATATATATAAAAGTAGAGTTTTTTGTATTTTAAAATAATGTCGTTTATTGTGGTGGAATCTTTTATAATGGATAAAAAGAAAGGCGGTACATCATGGCCATTATTAAACCCCTGAATCCCTCACATCAGCTCCAATTATTACGTGCACTGAGTGTGCGAAAGGAATTTTCACTCGATGAAAAACAATACTTTCACTTATTGCTTAAAGGTTACGAAGGAGAAAAAAGGTGGCGAGAATATTTAAACGGCTTTCCTTCTGAAATCCCTATTCTATTTGACCTCACGCTAAAAAGTAATCATACGATTTTTCAGGTAGATGCACTCATGGTTCACCAGCATCATATTACTTTTTTTGAGATTAAAAATTTTAGCGGTAACTTTACGATAAAAGATGGGCATTGGTATCATTCAAATAAAGAAATAAAAAATCCATTGATTCAAATAGAACGGAATCAAACACTGATTCGACAATTTGTAGACCAACATCATTTACAACTAACCTTTGATTATTTGTTGGTTTTTGTAAACCCTGAATTCATGCTGTATGATTCTAAGCCAAGAAAGAAACTCATTCTTCCCCCACAAATCCCAAATCTAATAAGAAATTTAAGCCAAATGCGTCACACCCCCACAATCCATCATACAAAGATTATTCAAACTTTATTAACCCATCAAACCGAGTCTCCATTGTTCTTCACTCCGAAGTATACATATCAGGAATTAGCCAAAGGGCTATTTTGTAAAAAATGTAGGAATAAGATGGAAAGGAAAGCTAATCGGGTCATCTGCCCTACGTGTAAAAGTCAGTGTTCCTTAGAAAATGCATTGTTAGATCTGATTCATGATTTTTCCATTCTTTTTCCTGCTTTGAAAGTAACGAACCAAGTCATATTTAATTGGTGTAATGGGATCATAAGCAAATCAACTATTCGAAGAGTCCTCCTAAACAATTATTCCTTAAAAGGAAGTGGCCGAGGTATTTATTATGAAAGAAAATAGAACAATGCAAGGATTGCTTCAACATGCGTGGTTGATGAGTAATTTGGTAGTGTTCAGGCGAAAACGTGTCAGAATTCCGTGATCGAAGAGAAATTTGGTAGTGTATAGGCGAAAACCTGTCAAAAATCCGTGACCGAAGAAAAGAATGGTAGGATTCAGGCGAAAACGCGTCAGAAATCCGTGACCGAAGAGAAAAATGGTAGGATTCAGGCGAAAACGCGTCAAAAATCCGTGACCGAAGAAAAAAGTGGTAGGATTCATGCATAAACTCGTCAAAAACCCCCATGATCAAAGAAAAAGTAGAAGGATTCGAGCAGAAAGCTATTGGACCAAGAGAGTGAATCTCTTGGTTTTTTTGATATGAAAGTCCAAGCGGTTATTAGTTAGCTATCAAATGATGAGGAATATTGAATTTTCATAAGGGTTTTATTTGATTATAGGACCGTATGTTTAGCTTCTTTCTAAAAAAAATGAATATTACCTTGAATTAAGGGAAATGACTATTGTTGGGAGGAGTGATTAACTGATGTATGATATAAAAAAATGGGCGAAAAGAATGGTGATAGCTGTAGCGTTTTCTTTCGCTTTATTATCCACATTCCAAACGATTTCAGGTGTAGAAGCAAAGCAAGTGATTGATTATATGAGTGAACAAGCTAATGAAGGAGAGGGATCTACCCTATCTTTCAAACATGCTTTAAAATCGATTGGACTGGCCTTTAAAGATTTAAATAAGACTTTGGAAGCAGATCACTTGAAATTATCAGCAAGCACAGTTGCTGAGGAACCACCTTCTTTGAATGATTGGGATTGGTCACAATACGACACTAAGGAAGTTATCGCAACCGGATATACGGCCTATTATGAGTCGACAGGTAAAAATCCTGGTCATCCTGAATTTGGTATTACATATTCTGGTGTAAAGGTGAAAAGGGATTTATATTCTACGATTGCTGCAGATTTAACTGTTTTCCCCATTGGTACGATACTGTGGATTCCTGATTATGGGTTTGGCGTAGTTGCTGACAAAGGTGGCGCCATTAAAGGAAATAAATTGGACTTATATTATGAAACAGTAGATGATGTATATAATTCTTGGGGGAAGAAAACTTTGGATGTTTATGTAATATCAATCGGTGATGGTACGTTAACTGAAGAAGATTTACAAGAGTTAAATGAAACGGAATCACTACAAGTATTTAGACAGCAGTATACAAAAGAATAACTAAACTAAAAAAGTAATGGGGGATGAGCACCCATTACTTTTTTAGTGGAGAAGAATATATTTTCGGATGTAATAACTGCCCCAATTTGATTGCCCCTTCGATTAATCTTGGTGAAGGACGGCAAAACAATTCTTCCTCTAGGACATAAACGTTATTGTTTTTCATTGCATCCATATTTGACCAACCTGGACGTTTCTGTAAAATGACTGGATTCACTTTTTCTTGTCTTACACCTACCCAGGCTAAACAAATGACATCAGGATTTTGCGAACGGATGGTGTCCCAGTCTGTCTGGATATTTGCTTGTTCTTTAAATGCGAAAAGGTTTTTGCCGCCCACAAGTTCACTAATTTCAGTTAGCCAGTTTGTACCTCCAGGCGTAAAAACTGGCTTTGGCCACCATTCCCAATAAATAGAGAGAGGGTTTTTCACCTGTTTAGCTAACTTTTTTAAGTTCATTACTTCTTCATGAAAGCTTGCTGCGGCCTGCATGCCGACTTCTTTTTCACCTAGGGCTGTGGCTACAGTGATTAAGTCATTTTCTATATCTGTTAAGCTTTGTGGATTTAATGTTATGTAGGGAATGCCTCGTTCATCCAATGCTAGAATATTTTTTTCCATTCCCGGTACACTTAAGGATGCCAGCACAAGGTCTGGTTTAGCCTTTTCTACAGCGTTCATATCTATAGAGAGGTCTGGCCCCAGCTTTGGTAGAGTATTTACTGCTGCTGGCCAATCAGAGTAATCATCAACAGCAACAAGTTGATCGGTTAACCCTAAGTAGGCGAGAATTTCTGTATTACTAGGGCAAAGAGAGGCGACTCGCATGATTGAAACCTCCAATATCTTAAAATATCAATGCATATAAGAGTAATGTTAATAAAATACCTGTTAATCCTCCAAAAAACACTTCTACTGGTTTATGGCCTAATAATTCTTTCAGTTCTTTACGTTTTACTTGGTCTGGCTTTTTGGGCCATGATTTCGCTTCATCGACAAAACGGTTAAAGTCATTGACAAGCTGATTAAGCACAATGGCTTGTTCACCCGCTTGCCTTCGAACTCCGGTTGCATCAAACATAGTAATGATAGCAAACATGGCTGATATTGCGAAGGGAACTGAATCTAATCCTGCCTCGATGGCCACCCCTGTCGATAAAGCTGTAACGGCAGCAGAGTGAGAGCTTGGCATCCCTCCTGTACTTGTTAACAGTGACCAATCTAGCTTTCTTGTAGCAAAAAAGGTAATAGGGACTTTTACAAATTGTGCAAAGAGAATGGCAGCTAATGCTGACCAAAGAGGAAAGTTCAAAAATAATTCCATTATTTAACCACCTTATCGATGTTTGTATTCTTTGTTCGTGTTTAATTTTAATTAATTATTACTATAAGGAAGGATTTTCTATTAGTAACAGATTAGCACAAAACATTTTGATTTGAAAATCAGATCTTCTTAGACGATAAAGTTAGCTAGTCGAAATAATGTGAAAGATTAGATATAATGATTATATATCTTATGGAGGTGTTAACATGTTTACAGTTAAAAAAGAAAATCTTTATGACTCAGCTCATGAAGTTTTAATCATCGGTTTGTTCGATGAACCGAATATAATAAAAGATGCATTATCTTCTCTGGACGAAAAATTTGAAGGACAAATGAATGATTTTCTTAAGCAAGGTGATATATCAGGGAAGTTAAAATCAGTAAGTAAAGTACATACCTTCAATAAAATTGGCGCAAAGAGATTATTATTTGTGGGGCTAGGTAAGAAAAAGACATTACAATTCAATCAATTAAAAGAAGCGATAGGATTAGCCTTTAAAGAAATTCAAAAAAGTAAACTTTCGGAAGTAGCTGTTTTTTTAGACACATTTACGGTTGCCGATCAGCTTGATGCCCTCGATGTTGGTCATGCAGTTAGTGAAGCATATACCCTTGCTACCTATCGTTTTGAGGGATATAAACAAAAGTCAAATGAACCTGAAAAGACAATTGATAAAATCACAGCCTATACGACTGAAAATAGAGAAGATGTTTTATCTGCTTTAACAGTTGGTTATGCCTATGGTAAGGGAACAAACTCTGCAAGAACTTTAGTGAATATGCCTGGGAATATGTTAACAGCAACAACAATGGCAGAGTATGCGATTGAGTTAGCTAATAAATATGATTTTGAAATAGAAATACTAGATAAGAAAGAAATGTTAGAGCTTGGGATGGGTGCGCTGTTAGCTGTCAATCAAGGTTCGACAGAGCCACCGAAAATGATTGTTCTAAAATATCAAGGGAAAGATCAGTGGGAAGATGTCATTAGTTTAGTTGGAAAAGGAATTACCTTCGATACTGGTGGTTACTCGATAAAACCGAAAACAGGGATTGTTGGAATGAAAACAGATATGGGCGGAGCAGCAGCCGTTCTGGGTGCGATGGAAATCATCGGGGAGTTAAGACCAGAACAGAATGTATTAGCCGTTATTCCATCAACAGATAATATGATAAGTGGATCTGCCTTTAAACCAGATGATGTTATTACTTCATTAAGTGGAAAAACAATAGAGATCTTAAATACAGATGCAGAAGGGCGTCTCGTTTTAGCTGATGCCATTACGTACGCAAAACAGCATGGTGCCAATTATTTAGTCGATGTTGCTACTTTAACGGGAGGTGTTATTGTTGCCTTAGGAGAAGAAACAACAGGTGCGATTACTAATCATGAAACCTTCTTTGAACAAGTATTAGAAGCCTCATTCGAAGCAGGCGAAGCGATGTGGAGACTCCCATTATTTGAAAAAGATAAACAAAGAATTCGCAATAGCCCAGTGGCAGATTTAAACAATTCACCAGGAAGAGAAGGCCATGCGATTATGGCGGGCGGCTTTATTGGAGAATTTGCTGAAGATACACCATGGGTGCATTTGGATATAGCTGGTACATCTACAACAAATAAACCTTATGAATTAGGTCCTGCTGGAGCCACAGGGGTAATGACGCGTACATTAGCTCTACTAGTAGAAAGATTTGAAGTAAAGTAATCAACCATTCATTAAAAGCATCTTAAAGGATGAGAAACTCCTTAAGATGCTTTTTTACTCCTCCTTAGCACTTATATTTGCATAGGTGAAACCTCCGATAGTTGATGAATAAGAGTGAGAATTATGGAACTTTTCTTAAAAATCCATTATTTGACGAACTTGAATCAGTATGTTAATTTATTACTCTAACACTTTACTAAAATAAAGCAAATAATAAATAGAAAGAAAGGTTTTAATCATGAATGCTGTTTTACTTGCTGTATTAGTCATGTTAATACTAAGTCTATTACGTGTAAATGTCGTGTTATCCCTTATTATAGGTGCATTGGTGGGAGGGTTAACAGGTGGACTTGGTATAACAAACACAATTGAAGTCTTTACAAATGGTTTAGGTGGCAGTGCAGAAGTAGCGCTTAGTTATGCTTTATTAGGAGGCTTTGCTATTGCTATTTCTCGTACAGGTCTACCTAATCTCCTTGTTGATAAAATTATTCAAAAGGTAGGGAAAGAGGGAGAGACAAGAAAGAAAGGGTTATCTAAAACATTAGTCATTTTGTCATTGTTAATTATGGCGTGTTTCTCACAAAATCTAATTCCTATTCATATTGCATTCATCCCTATCTTAGTCCCACCATTATTAAAAGTGATGAATGAATTGAAGATAGACAGAAGATTGATTGCTTCCGTTCTTACATTTGGTTTAGTTACTCCTTATATGCTTATCCCTGCAGGGTTTGGCCAAATATTTCACCAAATCTTAGCAGATAATATGACAAGTAGCGGTTTGAATGTTGATATGCAACAAATACCACTAGCTATGCTACTTCCAGCTTTAGGTATGGTTGTAGGCTTAATAATAGCCGTATTTATATCTTATCGAAAACCGAGAGACTATCAATCATCAGAAATCATAGAAACTGAAACGGTATCTTATAGTATGCGCGGTGTCTTATTTGCTGTATTATCAATCATTATTGCGTTAGTTGTACAAATACAACTAGATTCAATGATTATGGGAGCAGTGGCCGGTATTATAACTGTCTATTTAAGTGGGACCATAAAGGGCGCTGAAGCAGATAGCTTATTAACAGATGGAATGAAAATGATGGCATTTATCGGGTTTGTCATGCTCGCGGCATTTGGTTTCGGTGATGTGCTGAAAGAAACAGGGGATGTTGAAGTCCTTGTGTCGAATGTAGCTGAGATGATAGGTAATAATCAAGCCTTTGGTGCGTTATTAATGCTTTTAGTAGGCTTATTAGTCACAATTGGTGTTGGTTCATCCTTTTCAACTATCCCAATCATCACGACCATTTTTGTGCCTTTATGTATAGAGCTAGGGTTTAGTCCTATGGCAACGATTGCATTAATTGGTGCATCTGCTGCATTAGGTGATGCTGGATCACCTGCTTCAGATAGTACACTTGGACCGACATCTGGATTGAATGTGGATGGTAACCATAATCATATTTGGGATACATGTGTACCAACATTTATTCATTATAATATACCTGTCATTATATTTGGATGGATTGCTGCAATGGTATTATAAAAAAAAAACGAGTATTACTTAAACCCGATCATATTTGATTGGGTTTATTTTTGTGAACTCGACCTGAGGCAATGGATATAGGTCGAGTTTTCTGAATCATGAATGACTAAGCATGTAAATCTGACCGTCAAAGAACAGAATCGAGTAAAAAGTGAAAAAGTAATAAAGTCTAAGCCATAAAGCTAAATGTAGTCGTACATTGCATATGTCACTATAAACACCTAAAGGAAGCTAGGATTTAACAGATAAGATATGAATAGAAACTATTAAAGAATATTGACAGGATATCAGTTCCCTCAGTCAATCTTCTTTTCATTTTCCAACGCGATCTTTAGAACTAGATATTCGTTTTAAGCATTACCGCATAAAGGATAACAAGATGGTTCCAACCAAATCTGAGGAGGAACCATTTTTGTTTAAAATTTAATGCCGAAAAGCATTGTAAGGATATTACGCTTTTTTATTCTTTTTTTGGGAAAGGTACTAACAGTAGGGCTGTCAGAGGGAATAGGAGACACTTGCATGAAATTCTGCTTTTCAAGTATGTGTATACGTTCATGTAAACGTTCAATTTCTGCGTGTAATTCTTCTAACTCCTGCCGGTGATGTAGCAACTGATAAGAAGTCACATCATCTGCTTTTGCATTTAAGCGTTGTTCTAACATATCTATTCTTGCGCTAAGTTCATCATTAGATATCTGTGGACTAGATATAGTGGCGTGCCGAATTTTTTTGCTAGTTACTTTAATGTCTTGAAGAAGGACACCTGAATTTAATTGATTATGAACTCTTTTTAATAATTGAATATCTTCTTCTGAGTAAGCATAATGTCCATGCTCATTTTTTGTCATATTTAAATTTAGCTGTTTTATCCATCGCTGAATAGTACTTTGGGATACACCGAGTAGTTTCGCTACAGCGCCTGTATTCAAAAGTAATCTCCTCCTTATCATTACTTTATTAAGAAGCATTCGCTTATAGAAATATATTTTCCTTTACGTTTGACAAAACAAGTGTTGCTTCGTCAAAGATAGTGAATATTTTACAACCTTTTGAGTAATAATCGTTTTTAGTGGGGAGAATGAAGAAAACAGATGGGAGGATAGGTGAAATGACAGAATACGAATTAGAAGACATCTTCCATGAGTCAGGGCATTACCACTTATATGAACAATTAAAGTATAAATTATGGATTGCTTATCAATGGCTAGAGGCAGATCGAAATATACTATCCGAGTTCCTAAATATTTATGATTTTGACCACGACGAAGAATTATATTGTAAGGAATTCTTATTTCATTATAAGATCTTTAAAAACATAAAGAAGAAGAATGCTTTTTATTAAATGAACAGGTAAATAAAAAAAGCCCCCAAATTATTCAATTTGTGAGGCTCTTATTACTTGCGTAATGAAGGGAGTTATTTTGTTTTATAATGTTGTGTGAAGAATTCGTCTGTTTCTTGTACAACAACTTTCCTCAACAGGAGTAGACCAACTAAGTTCGGAATCATCATTAATGCGTTAGCCATATCAGCAAATGCCCAAACGGTAGCTAAGTTAACCATTGCACCAGCTGCACAAGCAATAATATAAATCGCGCGGTAGCCTGCAATTCCTTTTGTACCAGCTATATATTCAAAGCATTTCTCACCGTATACATACCAGCCTACAATTGTTGTAAATCCGAAAAAGATAACAGAAAAAGCGACGATATATTCTCCTGCTGTTCCTAATACTGATGCAAATGCTGCACTCGTTAATGCACCACCATCGAGATTAGGGTCATGGGTTACGCCAGAAAGTAATCCACCTGTATAATCCCAAAAGCCAGTAATGATTAATACAAGTCCAGTCATTGTACAAACGATGATGGTAACAATGAAAGTGCCTGTCATAGCAACAAGTGCTTGCTTCACAGGATGGTCTGTTTTGGCATTACCGGCGATTAAAGCAGCAGTACCTAAACCAGCTTCATTAGAGAAGATTCCTTTTGAGACACCATTTTTAATTGCCTCTGATACAACAACTCCTACAAAACCACCGGTTGCTGCGATCGGATTAAAAGCATAATGAAAAATTAATTGAAATGACGGAATAATCATTTCATAATTGACCGCAATGATGATTAAAGCGCCACCAATATAAAGAAAAGCCATAATGGGAACAAAGAATCCAGCGACGGTACTAATTCTTTGAATACCTCCAAAAATAATAAGTGAAGCAAAAACAGCTAAAACGATGCCAGTAATCACACTGTTGATACCAAAGGATTCACTAGCTACTTGAGCAATCGTATTAGATTGCACGCTATTCCCTATACCTAAAGCGGCAAAAGCACCAAAAATGGCAAAGGCAATGGCTAACCATTTAAACTTAGCTCCTAATCCTCTCTCAATATAGTACATGGGTCCACTTGAATATTCACCATTGCTATTCTTTACACGATATTTCATTGCTAGTAAGGCTTCCGCGTATTTAGTAGCCATCCCGAAAAGCCCAACAATCCACATCCAAAAAATGGCGCCTGGTCCACCTAAAGTGATAGCTGTGGCGACTCCAGCGATGTTTCCGTTACCTATTGTTGCTGCCAATGCAGTCATTAACGCTTTGAAATTACTTACATCGCCTTCATCATTTGTATCCTTCGCGTTTCCTTCCTTTGTAAATGCTAATTTGAAAGCATAATAAAGTTTCGTAAATGTACGGCCTTTAAGCATGATTGTTAGAAGTAGGCCCGTCCCAAATAATAAGATTAAACTGGGGGTTCCCCACAAAAAGGAATTAACTTTTTCAAGTATGTTCATAATGTCCACAGATGAATCTTCCTCTCTTTAGTTGAATATCATACTATATTTTTTAAAATGTAATCGCTTTCTTAAATGAATAAACCAAAACCATTTTCATCTTGGTAAAATTCTTGAAGTGCACGGAAAATTATAAGAATACTTATTATTGTAAAATTATACAAAGATAACTTCAATCAATTTTAAAAAAGTTTAACTATTTATAATAATCAATAAGTTTAAAAAGAGCTTTTCGACAGCATGTAAAGGTTTAGATATAATAAAAAAAAGAGGCAGTTGGAGGTTTGAAATGGAGAGAGAAAAACAGTACGGGAAAGATCCATTTAAACGATCATTTGATAACTTAGAAACATTTGTAGATAAAATTAGAGATGTTCTTGAATGTCCAGTTACTATTGAAGATGCTAATCATCGGTTATTAGCTTATAGTACGCATGATGATCAAACCGATCAGGCTAGGATTGCAACGATTATTAGCAGAAAAGTTCCCGAAAAGGTAATAAATAGTTTATGGAAAGCAGATGCTATACCTCAATTATTAAGGAGTGCTGAACCATTAAAGATTCCAGAAATTAAAGAAATTGGTCTGGGGAATAGGGTAGCAATCTCCATTAGGCATCAAGAAGAGGTGCTTGGCTATATTTGGGTGGTCGAACGAGATAAGTCTCTTACAGCAGAAGATATGTATTTATTAAAACTGGCTGCTCAATCGGCAAGAATTGAATTGTTGAAGCTTTATCGTCAAAAAAAGAAAAGAGAAGAAAGCTATCAGGATTTTTTCTGGCAGTTGTTAACTGGCAGATATCCCAAGCATGCAGAAGTAATAGACAAGTTAGATGATTTTCATATCAAACCATCTCTACACTCTGCTGTCATTATTTTTCGCTTTATAGACGATATAGACATGCAAACAGAACAAAGCATGATTTATCTCATTTCAACGAGCCAAAAAATCCATATGACTTTTTATGCAACGATGGGTAATGATTTTATCTTACTAGCATCTCCGCCATCTACACAGGCAAATGAAACAGATTTATCTGAGTTTGTCCAGTTTGTTATCAATCAAATGTATGTAAGATTTGAAATTGATCATATCATTAGTGGTAGTAGCAGTTTGAAATTGACCTATGACCATGTTGAAGATCGCTATTCAGAATGCTTAGAAGTACTTCGTTTAAAATCACAATATCCGAAAGAAATGCAAGAAATCTATACTTATCACCAATTGGGTGTCTTTAAATATTTGGATGCCATTCTTGATATAAGAAGCCGTGATGCATATGAACATCCCGTCATCCAACGTTTAATAGATTATGACCATGCTCATCGAACGGAGCTATTAATGACGCTAGAAGCCTTTATTTTAAATGATAGCAATGTAAATGACGCTGCTAAGATACTACATGTTCACGTTAATACATTAAATTATCGTTTGAAGAGAATTACTGAACTCACTCATGTGAACTTTAAAAGTACACATGAGAAATTTTCCTTGTATTTAGAACTGCAAATCCGCAAATACATAGAAAAAAAGCATCGTTTGTGAAATTACACAAATGATGCTTTTTCATTTTTCAAATATAAACAAAGTCATTTCAACATTCTATTATTATACTGACAATAGGGAAACATAAAATTGTCATTTATTATTTGACAATTTATTCTATGCAATTTATTCATACTTAAAAATTAATATAATAAATGGAAGGGGCCAAAAGGATATGATTATCGGCGTACCTAAAGAAATTAAAAACAACGAGAACCGTGTAGCAATGACACCAGCGGGGGTAGATGCATTAGTAAAAGCTGGACATGAAGTACTTATTGAAACGACTGCAGGACTCGGAAGTGGATTTCAAGATCAAGATTACGAGTTAACAGGCGCGAAAATCGTAGGCACGGCAAAAGAAGCATGGGCAGCGGAGATGGTAATGAAGGTAAAAGAACCGCTACCAACTGAATATGACTATTTCCGTAAAGGCCTAGTATTGTTTACTTATTTGCATTTAGCAGCAGAACCAGAATTGGCAGATGCGCTAGTGAAAAGCGGAGTAACGGCTATTGCATATGAAACGGTTGAGGTGAACCGTACACTTCCATTACTAACACCAATGAGTGAAGTTGCTGGTAGAATGGCAACACAAGTTGGAGCGCAATTCTTACAAAAAACAAACGGCGGCCAAGGAATATTACTTGCGGGTGTACCAGGTGTATCAAGAGGAAAAGTGACGATTATTGGTGGGGGCGTTGTGGGTATTAATGCTGCGAAAATGGCCATCGGTCTTGGTGCAGATGTAACAATCATTGATTTAAGCCCTGAAAGACTTCGTCAACTTGATGATATTTTCGGTAATAGTATTCAAACATTAATGTCTAATCCATTAAATATTGCTGAATCTGTAAAAGAAGCTGACCTTGTAATTGGTGCTGTACTCATTCCAGGAGCAAAAGCGCCAAAATTAGTAACAGAAGAAATGATTCAAACGATGAAACCTGGTGCAGTCGTTATCGACGTTGCGGTTGACCAAGGTGGTATTCTTGAAACGGTTGATCATGTAACTACACATGATGATCCAACATATATTAAACATGGTGTTGTGCATTATGCTGTGGCAAACATGCCAGGTGCCGTGCCAAGAACATCAACAATCGCATTAACGAATGTAACAATTCCTTATGCATTACAAATAGCGACTAAAGGTGCACATCTAGCTGTTGAACAAAACCCAGCATTGAAATTAGGGGTAAACGTAGTAAATGGGCATGTAACGTATGAAGCAGTCGCAAGGGACTTAGGTTATGATTATGTTCAAGTCGATGCAGCATTCGCAAATGAAGAAATAACAAACTAATGATACTTTCTCCTACCTCTTAATAGGGGTAGGTTTTTTTACTTTTTGGATGATATATTAGACGATGTATGAATTTGTAGGAGTAGTTCAGTTGATACTAAATCATGTTGAACGCGATTTTCTTATAGCCTTCATTTAGTATTCTTTGCTATGATGGTTAACGTATCTTCAGGAGCCCCTTTACCATTCAAGGATTTAATAGGGCTGTATTTTTCTAGTTACACATATAGGGGATAATCGAATTCCTTCAAAATATTAAAATAGAAAAATGGATTGTATTCTTTGTACGGAAAGGTTTATCTTTTCACATTCTGTTATTGATCATCTTATTTTTTTGCCTCTTCTTGTGTACCAATTAGTCTAGTAATAGAAAAAAGGTCACTTGAGAGGGCTAAAAAGAGAAGTAAAAAGCCATTAGACCAAGAGCCTTCAATCAAAATTTGACATTTTTCATTAAACTCTATATAATCTTCAAAAAATAGTTAATCGTTGATGAGGAATAGTAAGTTTTCATCATTATTTTCAGAGAAGGTATCCGTTTGTGCTGTAAGATATCTATTAATGAAAAGCTGAACCTGCCCTCTGAGTACATATTCTTTAGAATATGCGGTTTACTTGTTGAACCGTTATCAATAAGAGTGCAAAGCTTTGCTTTGAAATAGGGTGGTACCACCAGTCATTGGGTCCCTATTTGAAAGCAGGGCTTTTTTGTGTCTTTGAAAGAATAAAAATTAAAAATGAGGTGTCAATATGGGTAAGCAGTTTGTGAAAGAAATAACATCAATGAATGAAGATTTTCCACAATGGTATACAGATGTCGTAAAGAAAGCTGATTTAGTCGATTATTCGAGTGTGAGAGGTTCAATGATTATTCGTCCATATGGTTACGCCCTTTGGGAGAACATTAAATCAGCACTTGATCAAAAGATAAAAGAAACTGGGCATGAAAATGTTTATATGCCTCTATTTATACCTGAGAGCCTTCTTCAGAAAGAAAAAGATCATATTGAAGGATTTGCCCCAGAAGTCGCTTGGGTAACTCATGGTGGGGAAGATGAGCTTGCTGAGAGACTTTGTGTGCGCCCGACATCAGAAGTACTATTCGGAGAACATTATAAAAATATTATTCACTCTTATCGTGATTTACCAAAGCTTTATAATCAATGGTCAAATGTTGTTCGATGGGAGAAAACAACAAGACCATTTTTACGAACGTTGGAGTTTTTATGGCAAGAGGGCCATACTTGTCATGCGACGGATGAAGAAGCGTTAGAAGAAACAGTAAAGATGCTAGAAGTCTATGCAGATATTTGTGAAAATCTTTTAGCTATCCCTGTTGTTAAAGGCAAGAAAACGGAAAAAGAAAAGTTTGCTGGCGCTAAATTAACTTATACAATTGAAAGTTTAATGCATGATGGTAAAGCGCTACAATCAGGGACATCTCATCATTTAGGAGATGGCTTTGCAAAGGCATTTGGGATTCAATTTACCGACCAAGATGGAAAAGAGCAGTATGTGCAGCAAACTTCTTGGGGATTCACAACCAGAATTATCGGTGCGATGATTATGGTCCACGGTGATGACAGAGGTTTAGTAATTCCGCCAAAGGTTGCCCCAAAGCAGGTAATGATTGTTCCTATTGCGCAACATAAGGGTGGCGTATTAGATTTTGCCTATGATTTAAAAGAAAGACTAAGTAAAGTAGCGCGCGTAGATATTGATGCAAGTGATAAAAAGCCAGGTTGGAAATTTAATGAATATGAAATGAAGGGTGTGCCCATTCGCTTAGAAGTAGGTCCTAAAGATATTGAAAAGGGCCAAGTCGTACTTGCAAGAAGAGATACAGGGGAGAAAATGGTCACTCCATTAGAAAATCTAGAAGAAACAATTGTTCAACTCTTAGAAAAGGTTCAAACTTCACTTTATCATAAGGCAAAAGAACATCGCAACGAACATACGTATGAAGCATATACTTATGAAGAGTTTAAGCAGATATTTAATGAAAAACAAGGATTCGTCAAAGCGATGTGGTGTGGCAATCAAGCATGCGAAGAGAAAATAAAAGAAGACACAAGTGTGACTTCCCGATGTATGCCATTTGATGAAACGGCGATTGCTAAAGCGTGTGTTTGCTGTAAAGAAGAAGCACAGCATCTTGTCTATTGGGCTAAAGCTTATTAAGAAAAAAATTTTATTGACCCATATCTTTTTTTCACTTATAGCCGTTTAAGTAATAGAAAGTGTGAAGGGGTGAAGGAAACAATGCAGAAGGAGCAGATGGTAAGCCGGTCAGCAACGTTAGATTTGATTGCGAAAAAGTATTATCGAGACTTAGTAAGCTATTGCACCTTTCTTTGCCAAAATGAGTGGGATGGAGAGGACATAGCGCAAGAAACCATCTTGAAGGCAATGAAGTATAACGAGGCTAAATTAACACGAGCTTTGTTAAAGAAAATTGCTTATCATCAATGGATCGATGTGGTTAGAAAAAAGAAAAAAGAGCAATTAACAGAAAATCATGTTGATATCGAAACAAGAAATCATCATTTGACAGAAACAATTGAATTATTATTAGAGAAATTAACTGTGCAACAGGCGCTAGCTTTTTCATTAAAAGAAGCGTTTTTATTTAAGAATAGTGAAATTGCAGAGATGTTAAATATGAAAGAAGCCTCTGTTAAGAGTTTATTGCATCGAGCAAGAAGACGTTTAGGAACAGATATGAAAGAATTAAATCAGCAATGGGATGAGCCGGTCGAGAGAAAAATCTTTCAAGTTTTCCATCGTGCATTTGAGCATCAACATCCCACTGAGCTTATCAAATTACTGCCAATAATTAATCATTATAGTACTTCCAAGCAAAGCACCCCTTCAAATGCTTTCAATATGATGGCAGCTTAATGCTTGCCTTTTGGAGGTTTCCTAATGAGTACAATACCTTATGTAATTGAACAAACGGCTAAAGGTGAACGGTCCTATGACATTTATTCAAGACTATTGAGAGATCGGATTATTATGATTGGTGAAGAAATCAATGATCATATGGCGAATAATATTGTTGCTCAAATACTATTTTTAGCTGCAGAAGATGAGAAAAAAGATATTTCACTCTATATTAATAGTCCTGGAGGATCAACAACAGCGGGCTTTGCTATTTTAGATACACTCGACTATGTTAGGTGTGATATTCGCACTATCTGTACAGGGATGGCTGCCTCATTTGGTGCACTACTGCTTCTATCTGGCACGAAAGGAAAACGATTTGTGCTTCCTCATAGCGAAGTAATGATTCATCAGCCCTTAGGTGGTGCAAGAGGGCAAGCGACAGATATTGAGATCTCTGCAAGAAGGATATTAAAGCTAAAAGACGTAACCAACCAAATGATTGCCGAGAAAACAAATCAACCATTAGACAAGGTGAAGTTGGATACAGAACGTGATTATTTTATGAGCGCACAAGAAGCGGTGGATTATGGAATCGCGGATGCTATTTTAACGAAGAGTGAATGATAATAACTCACATTAAGCCCACGCTTAATTGATGATAGATGCATATGTAATAGGGAAGGTACCCAGCTTTTAATTAAAGGAGGTAATCCCTAGTGCATTATTATTATCGACATCCTGGTGTTGCGGATGAACGCTTTTTTCCCTTTTTGGCGGCGCCATTTGTTGGCGGTTTTCTTGGAGGATTAGCGGGAGGGGCGTTAGCCGCACCGCTGTTCTTTAGACCTAGGCCGTGTTTTGGAGGACCTTGTCCACCATATGGATACGGTTACGGCCCCGGCCCTGTTCCATATGGCAATCAAGGTTTTGGTGGCTACCAAAATCCCTATGCTGGCAATCCCAATCTTTATGGACCAAATATTAATATAAATAATGAGATTAACTAGATAAAAATGATACCACGGAGAGATGCTGTGGTATTTTTTTGTAAGCTTAAATTTATAGTACAGCAAAATCATAACCAAGATTATAAAAATAAAAAGCAGTCGTAAATTGACTGCTCTTCTATATTAGGTTTGAAAATATGGCTTACCCCTACATTTGCATCGTAGTCCATTTTAATTTTAATGACAAATTCGCACTTTGATCACCGGCAGATTGAAAATTTAATGTTAATCCATCTGGTGTATAAGTAACTTTCGGATGATTGTTCAGATTAGCAGAATCAATTAATTGATTAACTTTTGTTTGATTTGATTCCTGGGCAGCAGTCATAATATTATAGGAGTATTCTCTGGACTTCGCCATTTTATCAAGTAATTTACTAGCACTATTCATTAATACTTCCATTGCTTTTGCTGATTGAATGAACTGATCCGGATTAACTGGAGGGAATGAACGTATAGGTATTGGTGGATAAGGGTGGCAATATATAGGATAGGTATAAGGATACGGACAAATAGGAGAGGGATTAAAACGTGTAGGATACATCATAGGTCTCCTTTCAATATCGCATTAGCATAAATATATGTGCCTAAGGCTTATTCTATGATTAAACAGAATATTCCCATAAAATATATGTTCGGTTATAATGGTAGTTGAGGGGAGGCGTACATATGTATCCAAAAACAATGATAGAAACGTTAGGTATTGAAATTACAAGCCTTGAAAAGGGAAAGGTTGTTGCCACTATGCCTGTAGACGGCAGAACGAGACAGCCATTTGGTATCCTTCATGGAGGGGCTTCTGTAGCGCTTGCTGAAACTGTAGCGAGCTTAGGTGCTTATGAACTCGTTGATAAAGAAACAGAAGGTGTAGCAGGACTAGAGATTAATGCTAACCATATTAAGTCAAAGAAAGACGGCGTTGTGACAGCAATTGCAACAGTTCTACATCAAGGAAAAACAACGATGGTTTGGGAAATAAAGATCGTCGATGAACAAGAAAAATTAATATGTGCATCAAGGTGTACAATGGCTGTTTTAAAATTGAAAAAGTCTTAATGAAATGCGGGTGGAAAGGTAATTTCTACCCTGTTTTTTTTTGGTTTTATATGTGGCATTGTATGATATGAAAGTTAAACCTTCGCATGGTGTCCAGTATCCACACAACAATCATTTTTAATAAACCGCACTTAGTTACGTTTCATTCATTTGATTAGTCACGATTGGAAAATTTGTTTATTAAAATAAAAAAAACGCCACCTACATGCAGTTTAGATTGCATATGGTAGCGTTTTTTTTTATAGATTCTTCCCTAATTTCTTTTTAAATTCTTCATATTTTTGTTGTTCATTAGATTTCTTTATCTCGAGGTATTCTTGGTAATCATCAACCTTACTACCTTCCATTTTTACGCCATGATGATAGGCTGCTCTTCCAAGTAAATGGCCAGCAACTGGAGCTGTTAAAAACATAAAGACGATGCAGAGAAGTACTCTTGTATTAAACTCACTCTCATGAAAATAAAAGTAAAAGAATGCAGCTAATAATATACAAAGGACACCAAGTGTAGCAGCTTTTGAAGCAGCATGGTTTCTCGTATATACATCAGGTAATCTGATTACACCTAGCGCAGCTATTAAGTGAAAGAACGCTCCGAGAATAATAAATATGACGATGATAATATTAGCGATCTCTATCATGATCAATGATGACTCCCTTCTCTAGATATTTGGAGAAGGCTACTGTCCCGATAAACGCTAATATCCCAAATAGTAAAATGAACTCTACATAGGCAGTTGTATCTACTTTGATACATATTAACGCGACAATACCAACAATGTTTACACCAACGGCGTCTAAAGCAACGATACGATCCGGCAATGTTGGGCCTTTAATGATTCGGTAGACTAATGCAAGCATGGATAGAGCTAAACAAATGATTGCAATTGTAACGGCAGTTTGTATCATTTTCGGCTCACCTCCATAATCGCCTTTTCGAAGCTTGTTTGAATCGCTTCTATTTCATCCTGGACATCATTCATATCTACAGCATGTACAAAAAGGATTTTCTTATCTTCTGATATATCTACTACTAACGTACCTGGTGTTAGGGTAATTAAGTTAGATAGTGTGGTAATTTCCCAGTCCTTTTCTAAACTTGTTGGATAGGCAAATATCCCAGGCGTGTTGTGTAGCTTAGGTGTTAACACAATCTTAACGACAGCAATGTTGGCTAGAATTAGCTCTCGTATAAAGATAAAGAGCAATTTAACCACTGCATAAACACGGTACAAATAAAAACGGCTGCTGAAGAAATTTCTAAATACAAACAAAATGAGTAGGCCAAAAAAGTATCCTTTGATAAATGCCACTAGATCATACGTTGTTGTTAGAAACATCCACATAAACCCAAGACAAACATTTAATAAAATTTGAACTGCCATACTCACTACTCCTTTAGAACTGCATCGATATATAAATTGGTGTTGATTAAACTTTCAGCAGCTTGAGAGATATACGGATAAACAAAATCTGCACCTACACCATAGCAGATAGAAAGAATGACTAAGATCACTGGAGCGATTAATAACTGCTTATAAGGAACTGTCTTTTCATTTGCAAATGTTTTTGGTTCGCCCCAAATGCCATTAATAAAGATTTTCATAATAGAGATGAGCACGAATAAGCTAGATGCTAACACAATTGCAGCGCCAATGAAGTGTTCAGATGAAAATCCACCTTGAACAATAAGGACTTTTCCAACGAAACCACTTAATGGTGGAATACCAGCTAATGCAAGTGCTGCAAGGAAGAATGTCCAGCTGAACCCTGGATAATTCTTTATTAATCCGCCCATTTGCTTTAAGTTATTTGTACCCGTAATGGTTGCCATTAACCCAACAAGTAAGAATAACCCTGCTTTGATAATCATGTCATGAATAAGATAGAATATTGATCCTGTTAAAGCATTTTCATTCATTGTACTTACTCCGAACAGAATGATACCGACAGCAACAATAATGTTGTATATGATAATCTTTTTAACATCCCAATAAGCCAGTGCACCGATAATCCCAGTAATAATAGTTAAAATCGCTAAGATCATGATCACTTGTTGAACATATCCACCTTCTTCGTAAAAGAATAGGGAGTAAGTTCTAATAATAGAATATACACCGACTTTTGTGAGGAGTGCTCCAAAAATAGCCATTACAGGTGCTGGAGGTGCATAATAAGAGCCCGGTAACCAGAAATATAACGGGAATATTGCCCCTTTCAAACCAAAGACGATGAGGAATATGATTCCAATAATCGTAATCACACCAGGTTGAGAAACCCCGCTTATTTCACTCACTCTCTCAGCAATATGCGCCATATTCAAAGTTCCTACGACCGAATAAAGGTAACCAACTGCAATGACGAATAAACCGGAAGAAATAACGTTAACTAAAATATACTTGATGGATTCTCTTAATTGAATTTTCGTTCCACCGAGTAGAATTAAAGCATAAGAAGACATTAACATGACTTCAAAAAATACAAAAAGGTTAAAAATATCGCCTGTCGTAAAAGCACCATTTACACCAACAATTAAAAATTGTAAAGCGGCATAAAAATGATATTTTTCACGATCTTCGCCAATTCCTTTAAATGAATAAATAATACATGCAAATGCGACGATACTCGTTGTTAATACAAGTAAAGATGATAACATATCAGAAACAAGGGTTATACCAAAAGGGGCATCCCAGTTCGATAAGTTTAATGTTTGTATACCGTCATTTTTTACCTGATTCACTAATAGTGCAGATAGAATGACTGTAGCAAAGGCTGATAGACCAGCAACCCACCTTTGAGCAATAACTGATTTATTTAAAAAGATCAGAATGACGGCGGTAATTAACGGAACTAGAATAGGGAGTATCAAAAAATTAATCATTGCCATCATTTCCTCTCAATTTCTCCATATTATCTGTGCCAAGTTCTTTGTATGAGCGATACCCTAATACGAGGAATAGAGCAGTAACTCCAAAAGCAATAACGATTGCTGTCAAAATGAGTGCTTGAGGAAGAGGGTCTGTATATGCGCTTGCTTCTTCACCCACTAAAGGTGGTGCACCTCTCTTCAAGCCTCCCATAGTTAATAAGAGAAGATGTACGCCATGACTTAATACAGTTGTCCCTAAAATGATTCGCACAACACTTCGTGAAAGCATCAAATAGGTTGCAGACATGAAAAGAATGCCGGCAATAAAAATCATTAGTATTTCCATTATTCATCATCTCCTCCTATCGTTTGAATAATGGACATCGTTACACCTACAACAACAAGATATACCCCTAGATCAAACAATGTCGCTGTATGCAAGTGAAGCTCACCTAAAATAGGTACATGAAGGTCTCCAAATGCATGTGTTAAAAAAGGTTTGTTGTAAATAAATGCACCTGCACCTGTTCCAATAGCAAAAACTAAACCAAGTGCAACCATATATAAGAAGTTGAATGGTAAAATATTTCTTACTGTTTGAAGGTCATAGGCTAAGAGTAGAAGCAGGATGGCGCCTGACGTTAATAAGCCGCCTACAAATCCGCCTCCAGGTGTATAATGTCCAGCAAAAAAGATATAAATGGAGAAAATCATGATGAGAAATAATAACACTTTCGTCATCGATTGCAAGATAACGTTACTTGTTTTCAATTTT
The DNA here is from genome assembly GCF_038595015.1 of Cytobacillus sp. FSL W7-1323. Lineage (NCBI taxonomy): Bacteria > Bacillati > Bacillota > Bacilli > Caryophanales > Bacillaceae > Cytobacillus > Cytobacillus sp. FSL W7-1323. The sequence continues at coordinate 3,734,256 of NZ_CP151998.1, read as the reverse complement.
CTTTCCTCCATTTCTCCTTAGCTTAATCAGACCGAAAATAGCTAATGCAGCAATACCTAACACGGCGATTTCAAACATCGTATCAAAGCCCCTAAAGTCAACTAAGATTACATTAACCATGTTCTTCCCAGCAGCTTCACTATACGTATTCTCAATATAATATTGTGAAATAGAATCAAATAGTTTCGTACTATGCGCTGTTAATCCAACTAAAATGACGAATAAGCCAACCCCTACTGAAATAATGGCATTTCGCACTTTCACTGGTACAGGATCGTCTGTCAATTTCTTCGGTAAGTGATAGAAGCAAAGTAAGAATAGTGATACAGAAATTGTCTCAATCACCAATTGAGTGAGCGCTAAATCTGGCGCTCTAAAAACGATGAATAGCAAGGCAACCATATATCCTATTGTTCCAGTTAGTAGAATAGAAACAATACGAGACTTAGTAAACAATAGAGCGATAGATGCAGCAGCCACAATAAATGTTAGTATTACTTCGTAGAATTCAATTGGCGCTAAATTATCAGTGCTAAAGGCGAAAGCGTCTAGCCCAAATAATGAACCAATAATAAGCACAACCATGAAAATAAACATATAGCTTAAATAATGGTTAATGGATCCTGACATTACATTGCGATTTAAGCTGAAAGAGCCTTTATACATTGAATCAAGTAACCCATCATAGAAGCGGTTAAGTGTAATTTTCTCCGGGAAAATACCATAAATGCCACGCCATTTATTTAATCCAAGGTACATTAGAATCCCAACAATAATAACACCGATTGTCATAAATAATTCTGTATTAAAACCGTGCCACATAGAAATATGAACATCAAACTCATACATAGGCATAATCGTTTCTATAGCAGGTACTAACAAAGGTTTTACGAGATTAGGGAAAAAGCCGATTACAATAACTAATGATGCTAAAATAATTGGAGAAATAAGCATACCAATAGGGGCTTCATGCGGTTTTTTCTCTAATTTCTCTGGTTGATATTTCCCTGTAAATGTTTTGAAAACAAGGATCATACTGTATATGAAAGTAAACACACTCGCAATCCAAGCAATAACTGGAATAATAATGCTCCAATCAAAATCCATATGAAGTGCATTAATCATACCAGTAAAGAACATCTCTTTGCTAAGGAAGCCATTGAATGGTGGTAACCCAGCCATAGCAAAGGTGCCAATTATAGCAATCGTAAATGTAATTGGCATGAGGTTCATCAAACCACCTAGCTTACGAATATCCCTTGTACCTGTTTCATGGTCGACTATCCCTACGACCATAAATAAACTTCCTTTAAAGGTAGCATGGTTCATCAAATGGAAAATTGCAGCAGTAGTTGCTACCATAAAATATTCAGGTTGTTCGTAATGCAGCGCAGCAGCTCCTACGCCTAGTAAAGACATAATTAATCCAAGTTGACTTATGGTCGAAAAGGCTAGGATAGATTTTAGATCTGTTTGTTTGACCGCTGAGAAGGATCCCCAGAATAATGTGAACAATCCAAAAGCAATGATGAGCCCCATCCATAAAGTGTCTTCGGCAAAAACTGGACTCATTCTAGCTACTAGATAGATCCCCGCTTTAACCATTGTAGCTGAGTGAAGGTAAGCACTAACAGGGGTTGGTGCTTCCATCGCATCTGGTAACCAGATATGGAATGGAAATTGTGCCGATTTCGTGAATGCACCTAATAGAATACATAAAAGAGCGGCAACAAAAAGTGGGTGATCAATAATTGTGTCAGCTTGTGCGACAATTTCGGTAATACTGAACGTTCCGGTCATGTTATAGAGAAGGATGATTCCTCCCAACATAGCTAGTCCACCTAAAACGGTGATAATCATTGATTTTTGTGCACCATAACGTGATTTCTCTCGATTGTACCAATAGCCAATTAAGAGAAAAGATGAAAAGCTAGTTAATTCCCAAAACGCATAAAGGACAATTAAATTGTCTGATAAAACAACACCAAGCATTGCCCCCATGAACAGCAATAAATAAACATAGAATGTATTTAATTTCTCTTTCTGTTTAGAAAGATAGTAAATAGAATACAGAATAACTAACGAACCAATCCCAGTAATTAATAAAGCGAATAATAAACCTAGTCCATCCACTTTAACTGTGAAGTCAATTCCTAAAGAAGAGATCCATGAAAACGATTCCATTGTTACTTGTTTATTTGTTGTTTTAGAAATAAAACTACTGAAATAAATGAACAGCAGAATAGGAAGTGGTAGTATAAACCACCCTGTGTGTACTGACTTAATATTTTTATATATTAGCGGTACAAACACTGCGATAATAAATGGCGCAATAATCGCCAAATGTAACAGTGACAAGAAATTACCCCCTTTTGAAGAAAAAATCTGTGAATTGCAAGATAATGCAGAGAAATATGCTATTCATACTAAAGTTCAACAGCTACGGTAGTAATTATAACGTAAAAAGTTATCAGTTGCATTGAAGAAATCCTCTAGCAGTAGGTTTCCCCATAAACTTTATAAATAAGTAGAAACACGTCGATTTTTGGCAAAAATTTTTTAAATGAATAAAAAAACGAATAATTATACAAACTATTTTTAGGTGGTGGTTTGTAAATGTTTGGGAAAATAATAACTGCTATAGGCATATTTGCCATTATTTTCTGCAGTGCTTGGTTCGTTGAATCTCAGGAAATGTCAAATAAACTGAAGGCAGATCAATCTAAAAAGTATGAAAGTGAATGGAGTAATCTGGAAATAGAAGCGGATGTATCTGATTTTGCTCCGAGAGAGTACGTGAAAATTAGAGAAGTGTCTTGAGAAAATTTTCAAAAATACGTGGTAAATATGACTAATGAGACTTGGAAGGTCCGGGCAAATTTGACTTTGCTCGGATCTTTTTTATTTGAAATGATTATGAGATTATAATGAATAATGCAATCCTAATACGATGCATAACTTCTTTGGTTTATTTAGGTAAGGGGTTTTGGGGTTTTTCTGAAATGAGCGTACATCACATGAGAAATAAAAAGGTACATATTTGGGACAGTCAGGAATATGATGGAGTATATTTAGGTTTTAATTCAAATAACTGAAAAATAAAAAAATAGCATGCTATAATAACAATAAAGAGTACACGGAAAAATCCGTTTAAAGAAAGGATCTTTTCTTATTATTTACGTAAAAAGGGGGATCTCAGCTGATGGAAGGAGCAAGGTATTTATTTATTGATTTTGAATTTACAATGCCAGAACGGAATTGGAAAGGGTTTTATCCTGAAATCATTGAAGTAGGCTATATTTTGGTAGAGGGTGGAAACATCGTTGACCAGTTTTCATCTTATGTGAAACCAATTAAGTACCCTCATTTATCTAAAAGGTGTAGCTCGTTTTTGAAAATTTCTCAACAACAGGTTGATACAGGCATCACTTTTAAACAAATGCTAGACCAGTTTTCGAAAATACCAACTGTCTCCTCCTTAAAAATCGTTACATGGGGAAATATGGATATGAAGGTGCTGCGAAATAATTGTTTACATACGGAGTTACCGTTTCCCTTTGATGGTAAAGAAATAGATTTATCAATGGAATATAAACGATTCTTCGGTAATCAGAATCAGACAGGTTTATGGAGAGCTGTGCAAGAGTATGGAAAAGAAGGCACGGGGAAGCACCATAAAGCATTGGATGATGCCTTAACGACTTATCAGATCTTTAAGCTTGTGGAAAAAGATAAGCGCTATCTAAAGAAACCAAAGCCTGCTACAATCGGGGATGTCATAGATTTTTCTAAGCTGTTGAAGCAACATGTGTAAGGACTCAAAGTGAAATTGGGTCTTATTTTTTTGCATGTAAACCTGTTTTTAATATCAAACCTTATGCAAAAAAAGTGGTCAAGGTGCTGCTAAACTACGAATGAAAAAAGTCGCTGTTTTTACAGTACTGTTGCTAATCTACTCCACTTAATCCAGTACTAGCTTGCATTGGATTCATGGTGTGAGAGAAGGAATGACGGTTAGCAAGCCGAAGCGCACACATACTATTGAGAAAGCAAATATCAGAAAAGCAAAGGAGCTAACTAGAAATATGGAGTACAAAGAAATGCCCACATAAATGATTTCAAAATCAGCCAGAACTGTAGGCAAAAGAGATGGACTGTTAAGGGGTGTTTAAGTCCTAAATTACTCAATGTGATTTAGGACTCAATCTGTGACAGTTCGTTTAAAAACAATTATTTAAAATAGTCTTTTTCTAATGATTTTAAGTTCATTAAGCTTTTTTCTGCCCATTGCGTGTTTTTGCTAAGTAATTCTGCACGCATTTTTTCAATGGCTTCTTGAAGTGAATCTTGATAGTCGGGAATATCTTCGGTAAAAGGTTTCACCATTTTTAAAGGGACATTCGTTTGTTCCCTATATGCCAAGGCTCTTCTTTCTTGAAAGAAAACGCCGTCTACTTCTTTAGGATGGTGAAGATCACCTTGTGTAGGATGCTTCAGCACTGCTAAGACCCTTACCAAATAACTTTGCGGACGGATGTCTGTGATTTCTCCAATATATTTCCCTGTTTTGTATATCCCGGTAACTTTATCTCCAATATTTAATTCACTCATTGATGTACCTCCTAACAATTGATCTTGCCTATATTATGAATGAGAAAGAAATGAAAGACAATCCATAAAACAGATAGATAGGCTCTTTACAAAGCGGTACAATATTAAAATAATGGTAGTATAATACATATGCTTGGGAGTGAGAAAATGAGAAAAAAATGGTTTGTTTTATTTGCCACGCTTCTTTTATTACTTGCTGGTTGTGGTGAGAATAACGATACAACTGATGCAGACAAAGAGGACAAGTCAACAGCAGAGGAAAAAGCACAAGAAGATGATACAGGCGAAGCTGCTAAAGTAAAAGGTTTCCCACAGCTTTCCAATGAAGTAGGGGAAAATGAGCAAGTCGTTAAGTTGGTAACATCATTAGGCGAAATTACGATTAAACTTTTTCCCGATATTGCACCAAAGACAGTAGAAAACTTTATCACTCATAGTAAAGAAGGCTATTATGATGGCGTTATCTTTCATCGTGTTATGAAAGAGTTTATGGTCCAAGGTGGAGACCCTGAAGGCACAGGACTTGGTGGAGAAAGTATTTACGGGGAATACTTTGAGGATGAATTCTCTAATCAATTATTTAATATTCGCGGTGCCTTATCGATGGCTAACAAAGGTGCTGATACAAATGGTAGTCAATTTTTCATTGTTCAGAATACAACATTAGGGGATGGCCTAGAACAACAGATGAAAGATAATGAATATCCAGCTGAAATTATTGAGAAATATGTGGAAAGTGGTGGAACGCCATGGCTAGATGGGCGTCATACTGTTTTTGGACAGGTGATAGATGGAATGGATATTGTTGATGATATTGCACAAGTAGAAGTAAATGAAAACGATAAACCAGTAGAAGACGTGATTATTGAGAAAATACAAGTCATCGAATAAAGGTTGGTATAGATTACATCGACTGTTATAATAAGGATATCAACGAAAGTAAGAAAGGAACATAGCCGTGCTTCAAACTTATGTGTTTTCTTTATTTCTTTATTTTCCAGAAGACAAGACAGAATATATTCCGGCCGTTATATGGTTAGTTGCCTTTATGATTCTCGCAGCATTTGTAATGAGATGGTTTATTCACCACTCAAAAAAAGAGAGTGAAAAAACACGCGAACTCGAAGACCAATTAAAACAAAAAAGTAAAAACTCTTCTGTTGATTGAAGACAACTTTCATGTTTGTAAACTTTTCGACAACCACTTTGAGTAGTGGTTGTATTTTTTTTGGATTGGGAAAAGCTAAGTGCATGATTTTCTTTTTGGAGGCTTTCTTTATGAATAAGAAGATAGTTTATTTATTATTTAGTCTATCTGTTTTATTAATGGGTTGTACAGAACAGGAAGTAAAAAAGGTAGATGTAGAGATGTTTAACGCAGTTGGGGATTCTCTTGGTAAGGTTAAATTAGAAGAGCAAGCCAGTGGGGTCAAGTTAGGGTTAGATTTAAAAGGTCTGCCACCTGGGGATCATGCTATTCATATCCATGAGAAAGGTGAGTGTGAGGCTCCTGACTTTAAATCGGCTGGTAATCACTTTAATCCCGAAGATAAAGATCATGGTTTACTGAATCAAGATGGTCATCATGCGGGTGATTTACCTAATATTATTGTGGAAGATGATGGGAAAGTGAAGACAGACTTAGTTGCAGCTGAAGTTACAATGAAAGATGAAAAGTCTTCATTATTAACAAAAGATGGTACATCTATTGTCATTGATGAAAAAACAGATGATGGAATGACACAGCCTTCTGGCGACTCCGGGGAAAGAATTGCCTGTGGAGTGATTTCGAAAGACAAAGAACCAAAGCAGAAAGAAGCACAAAATAGTAAGAGTTAACCAATATTATATGAATGGAAGAAAGAACAAATTCTGGAAGGAATTTGTTCTTTTTTATTGCTTAGGAAACGAAAAAAAACTAGGCTGGTTTATCGATGGAAGAGAGTAAACCATTAAGTGAGCGAAGTGAGTCATAAGTTTTTTAAAATAAAATTTATGAAAATCATTGCGTGAATAAAAGTAAGAATATTATGTAAAAAAGCATATTTATTTTATAGTAAATATGCTTTAATAGGTTAAAGGGAGGGACCTTTATGAAGCTACTAGAAAATAATGTAGTACAACTGATTCCAATGGAAACTTGTCATATTGAAGGGATAAGCAAGGCAGCGAAAGAAGAGTCAATTTGGACACATATGTCAGTGGATTTAACCCAATATAGTGACGTCGTTACATATGTTGAAGCGGGTATCAAAAAGCGTGAAGAAGGAAGAGAGTTCCCTTTTGTTATTTTTAATAAAAAGGAGCAGCAAATTATTGGCTGTACCTGGTTTTTAGATGTGGATCTTACCCATAAAAGGTTAGAAATCGGTTCAACATGGCTTCATCCTCATTATTGGCGAAGTGCAATCAATACAAATTGTAAATACCTTTTATTGTCTTATTGTTTTGAAGAACTGAAATTTAATCGAGTACAAATAAAAACAGGCCATGAGAACCTCCAATCACAAAAGGCAATTGAGAGAATAGGTGCTAAGAAGGAGGGAATATTACGTAATCATATGATTCGTAGGAATGGAGAAATTCGTCACACAGTGATGTATAGTGTGACAATAGAAGATTGGCTAGAAATAAAAAAGCATATAGAAGAGAATTTATTGAAATAAAAAAACATGTCGGAAATAGTTTTTCGGACATGTTTTTACAGAATCCTTATGAAAATGCTGTTTTTAAACGGTGAAGTCCATCCATAAGTATATCATGAGGGCAGGCGATGTTCATACGGACAAACCCTTCACCACCTGGGCCATATTTTGGTCCTGGCTCTAATCCAAGTTTTCCTTTCTTTACAAGCTTTTGCTGAATGTCATCATCAGTTAAGCCGAGTTTACGACAATCTAGCCAGATTAAATACGTCCCTTCTGGATCAACGACATCAATATCAGGCAATTCTTTATCAATAAAACTTTTTACACTCTGGATATTTTGTTGTAAATATGAGAGTAAAGCTTCTAACCATTCTGCTCCATGGGTATAAGCAGCTTCCATGCCGACCATTCCAAAGATGGATAATTGATGGAAGCCTTGTCTTGCTTGAAAATCTTCAAATTTTTTCCTTAATGTCTCATTTGGAATAATAAGGGCGGATGCTTGCAACCCAGCAATATTAAAAGTTTTCGTTGGTGCAATGCATGTAATCGTCTGGCCTCTCAGTTCCTCGCTTAAGCTAGCGATAGCGACATGTTTTTTTGGCTTATAGACGAGGTCTGCATGAATTTCATCTGATAGGATTAAGCAATCATAAGCGATACATAAGTCACCGATCTTCTGTAAATCTTCTTTTGACCACACATTTCCTCCTGGATTATGAGGATTACAGAGAATAAACATTTTCGCCCCTTTTTTGAGTTGCTGTTCAAAGTCATCAAAATCAATTTTGTAATGTCCATTAACAAGCTTAAGTGGAGAACGTAAAACTTTACGATGATTACTTTCAATGACATTTGTGAATGGTGGATAAACAGGGGTATGTATTAATATATTGTCCCCTTCTTCTGTATAGGTCTGTACGACCGCTGCCAAAGATGGAACCACACCGGTATTGTATAATATGGACTGCAGGGGAATATCCCAGCCGTGATGAACACTTACCCAATCCTTGATTGCTTTTGGTAAGGATGGGGACGCAAATGTATAACCATAAATTCCGTGATCTAAACGTTTTTGTAGTGCATTTGTTACCTCTTTAGGCGGTTTGAAATCCATATCTGCGACCCACATTGGAAGGACGTCTTCTTCTCCAAAAACCGTTTTGGTCAATTCCCACTTCACTGATGACGTATTTTTACGATCAAAAATTTCATGAAAATATTGATTTTCCACTTCTATCCCACCATTTCTTTATTTATCGATTTCTATCTATATGATAAGATATGTAAACATAAATGAAAAATAATAAGGTGAATGTATAATGAATACACAACAAATGAATCTATTGTTAGTAGATTGTTTAAATGATTGGGACCCATTTCAAATCGGTACAGGCAATTACGATACGGAAATAGCTGATATCCTCCAAATAGTACAAACTGTTGACGATACTAATGAATTGGCCCATAACATCCAAGCTATATATGAATTCTCTTTTGATGAAGTAATTCCTCTTGCTCAATGTAAAAAATACGCGAAGAAACTCCTGGTTATAAAAAATAATAGTTCTTGCGAGATTGAATGAATGGGTGAAGGAATAAAAATTATCTCACCCCACCATTCTCTTTTTTCTGTAAATATTGTTCGATAATTGCTACAATCTCCTCAGGCTTTTCTTCGGGTATAAGATGTCCTGCCTGCTTAAGGATATGTAATTCGCTATGCGGTAGGTCTCCCTGTAACCTTTGACCGATAGAGAGAGGGACCACCTTGTCTGCCTCCCCCCATATGAGTAAACAAGGAGTGTTAATTGTTTTTAATAAGGTCTCATCCAAATCTCCCTCCCGGTCACGTATCATTCTCGCTAAGGAATAGAAGATATCCTTGTTTAAAAATGGTTCTAGATAACCATCCCTCATGGCATCATCAATCATTTCTTTTTCATATACAACGTTGTTTAAGTTTTTTTCTACACCTGATTTCTCAAGATATCTTTTTACAAAATGAGAAAAGAAAGGTAGGTGACTTGCGTAAACATACTTTGCTGGCATTTTCGGTAGATAAGAAGAGCTACATAATAAGACTACAGCCTCGAGCAAGTCTGGTCTTTGATGAGCAATGTTTAGGCAAATTTGTCCTCCCATTGAATGCCCAACCATCACGATTTGTTGAATAGATAATTTTTCAAGAAGTAAAATAATAGTTGAAGCAATATTTTCATAAGAGTAGATAAACTTTTTTGCTTTTCCGCTCTTCCCAAATGGTGGGAGGTCAATTGTGAGTACTGTATTTTCTTTTTGTAGCAATGGTATGAGCTTTCGAAAACTAAAACTGGAAGAAAGAAACCCATGCAATAATACAAATGATTGTTTAGGGGTTGGGTGTGGGTAATATTCATAATAAAAGTCATTTCCATTTAGAAGCATTTTATCGTTTGGCAATGGTTGTCCTCATTTCTTTACAGTGATGTAAGGTGTTACTATAAGTCATATCATTCGTGGCCATTACTTACAAGGAGAAACATTGTATTTTCGGCATAAAATAAAAAATAGGCAATCCTATAACAGATTGCCTTCAACAAAGGGGGAATTCTAGAAAGACTTACAATACAAGCCTTTCCGAATACCTACATGTTTATACGTAAAAATTGGAAATAGTTTCATTCGTATCCTGTTGATGAAGCATAGGATGGTTCAACTCGTTCTGATTTTGAAGGTCAACTTGTGGATTTGTAATAGTTGATACTGGGATGTCCAATATTGTACATAGCTTGAGGATTGTTAGCGTATCTGGGGTGGAAATACCTGACTCATATCTTTCGATTACTGCACTACCTACCCGCGCTCTTTTTGCAAGTTCAAATCTTGTTAACCCATGTTGTTCACGGACTAAGCGAATGTTTTCACCAATGTGATTCATTTTTATCCCCCCTTCTATATTTTATTTTACCACCAATAAACTTTTTTAATGGATAATTGTATGAACATTTCGTTAATTAATTGTGACTATTTATTGACTATCCATTTTACTTTTGATATTAGCTACAGAGTATGATATAATTTTTTATTGCGTATATAAACGATAAAATATTAATAATTAGGAGTGTTCCCATGTCAGAGAAAATTGAAGTAGGCAGCGTGATTACTGGTAAAGTAACAGGTATTCAACCTTATGGTGCCTTTGTTGCATTAGATGAAAATACACAAGGACTTGTTCACATTTCAGAAGTTACTCATGGCTTCGTTAAAGATATTAATGAACATTTAAGTGTTGGAGATGAAGTACAAGTAAAAGTACTTTCTATTGATGAAAATGCCGGAAAAATCGGTCTTTCTATTCGTGCAACACAAGAAGCACCAGCTCCAACAGAAAAAGAGAAAAAACCTCGTAAGCGTCCAAATAATCCTGTAGCTCAAAAAGTAGAGGATAATGGTAGCCAAGGTTTCAATACACTAAAAGATAAGTTGCAAGAGTGGATTGCACAATCTGAGCGTGAAGATTTAATCAAAAAATAAGCTAGTTCAGCTTCATAGAAGACACCGGGAAATCTCGGTGTCTTTTTTTGTTGAATGAAAGAATCATTTAGTTTCTTGGGAGAAACAATTACAGAGAGGCATTTATTTTATTTTTTAAAATAAATAAAAAAAGATGTATTCTTTGCAATCCTTAGTAAAAAAAATGATAATAACAAAAAAGGAAGGTGATAGAATGGAGAATTTTACATTTTGGAATCCAACGAGATTGATTTTTGGTAAAGGTGAACTTAGTAAATTAAGTGAAGAGATTTCTCCTTTTGGCCGTAAGGTGCTGGTAGTTTATGGTGGTGGAAGTATTAAAAGGAATGGTCTATATGATAAGGTAATGAATGAGCTTGAGAAAATGGATGCAGAAGTGTATGAACTAGGTGGGGTTGATCCAAATCCTCGTGTCTCTTCTGTTCGTGAAGGTGTGAATATTTGCCGCGAGAAAGAAATTGATTTCATTCTAGCTGTTGGTGGTGGGAGTGTTATCGATTGTACAAAAGCTATTGCGGGGGCAACGAAATTTGCTGGTGATGCTTGGGATATGGTGACAAATAAAGTAAGAATGGAAGAAGCGATTCCCTTTGGTACTGTCCTTACATTAGCTGCAACGGGTTCTGAAATGAATTCTGGAGCGGTCATTACTAATTGGGAAACACATGAAAAATTGTCTTGGGGAAGCCCAGCTGTATTCCCTCAATTTTCAATTTTAGATCCAGAACATACATATTCAGTGCCAAGAGACCAAACGATTTATGGCATAGTCGATATGATGTCTCATGTACTTGAGCATTATTTCCATTTGGAAGAAAATACGGACTTTCAAGATCGTATGTGCGAATCTCTCTTAACAACGATAATGGATACAGCTCCAAAACTAATAGATGACTTAGAAAATTATGAGCATCGTGCGACCATTTTATATAGCGGTACAATGGCGTTAAACGGTATTCTCAATATGGGTTATAAAGGAGACTGGGCAACGCATAATATTGAACATGCCGTTTCGGCAGTCTATGATATCCCTCATGGTGGCGGTTTGGCCATTTTATTCCCTCATTGGATTAAGCATACATTACATGCCAAGCCTGAGAGAATGAAACAATTAGCAATAAGAGTGTTTGAAGTCGATCCAACAGGTAAAACAGATGAGGAAGTCGCATTAGAAGGGATTGCTCGTTTAAGACTGTTTTGGAACAGTATTGATGCACCAGAACAATTATCAGATTATGGTATAGACGATAGCAAACTAGAAGATATGGCAAATAAAGCCGTTCATAATGGTCCTTTTGGTCGTTTTCAAGTATTAGATAAAGAGGATGTTCTTTCAATCTATCGTTCAGCATTATAAGGAAGAAGCTCTCGTGTGAAACGGGAGCTTTCTTTATAGGTTCTTATCATATTTGGGTTTAATGGAAATGTGATCACCTGGTATGAGTTTGCTTTATACAAGCATAGTAAAAAATGTGAAGGATAATTTGGCTTATGCACGAGTGATGGGTTATAAACCTTATTTTTGGAAATGATGTAATCATGAACTATATAACGGTTAAACTGGTTGTGCAAACCGTCGGTGGCGAAGACTGATTCTTGAAAAATTCCTTGTCTTTCGATAAAGTGATAGAGGACTATTGATTCATGAAATACATAAGCGGAGGAATAACGATGACTCATATACAGTTTGATTATACGAAAGCGTTTAGCTTTTTTAGTGAGCATGAATTATCATACTTAAAAGGAGCGGTAACAGCAGCGCATACCGCTATAGAAAATAAAACAGGAGCAGGTCATGAATTCTTAGGGTGGGTAGATTTACCGAAAAATTATGATCGCGAGGAATTTGCAAGAATTCAACAGGCAGCAACAAAAGTCAAGCAAGATTCTGATGTTCTTTTAGTAATCGGAATTGGTGGTTCTTACCTTGGCGCAAGAGCTGCTATTGAGATGTTACAACATAGTTTTTATAATGCTCTTTCAAAAGAAAAAAGGAAAACACCTCAAATCGTTTTTGTAGGCAATAATATTAGCTCAAGTTATATACATGATGTCATCGATTTATTGGAAGGTAAAGACTTTTCTATTAATGTCATTTCTAAATCTGGAACAACGACAGAACCAGCAATTGCCTTTCGTTTATTTCGAAAAATATTAGAAGAGAAATATGGCGTAGAGGAAGCTAGAAAACGAATTTACGCTACCACTGATAAAGAAAAGGGCGCGTTAAAAACATTAGCGAATGAAGAAGGCTATGAGTCATTTATTATTCCGGATGATATTGGTGGAAGATACTCTGTGTTAACAGCCGTTGGATTATTACCAGTTGCCGTTGCGAATATTGATATTAATCAAGTAATGGAGGGGGCTGAAGCCGCTCGTAAAGAGTTAAGTTCTGCCGATATAGAAGAGAATATCGCATATCAATATGCAGCAGTAAGGAATGTCCTTTATAATAAGGGCAAAACAATTGAAATGCTTGTTAATTATGAGCCGGGGTTACAATACTTTTCAGAATGGTGGAAGCAATTATTTGGTGAAAGTGAAGGAAAAGATCAAAAAGGAATTTATCCTTCATCTGCCAATTTTTCTACTGATCTTCATTCACTTGGTCAATATGTGCAAGAAGGTAGAAGAGATTTATTTGAAACAGTTATTAAAGTGAAGAAACCACGACATGAAGTGAAAATTGAAAACCTTGAAAATGACTTAGATGGTTTAAACTATTTAGCTAATCAATCGATTGATTTTGTGAATCATAAAGCATTTCAAGGAACAATGCTTGCCCACACAGATGGAGATGTACCTAACCTCATTGTAACGATTCCAGCAATGGATGCATTCACTTTTGGTTATCTTGTCTATTTCTTTGAAAAAGCTTGCGCTATTAGCGGGTATTTACTTGGGGTGAATCCATTTGACCAACCTGGTGTGGAAGAATATAAAGTGAATATGTTTGCATTGCTAGGTAAACCAGGTTATGAAGAGAAGAAAAAAGAGCTTGAAGAACGCTTGAAATAAAAGCCTTCAACTCTTAATGGTCTAATAAGTAAACATAAAACAATTGTATATGGCTGATTGACCACAATTCATGCATAAAGTCTATAGATCAGCCATATATTTTTGAGATTTTATCAATCATAAGGTTTCTATGTCCAAGATTAACTTGTATTTCTTCAAATGATACCCAGCCTCTTTTCATATAACCTTCAATATCTCCTTTTAGGTATGTTAATCAACAATTTTTACATTCTCCTCTAAAATATATGCTCTTATTTTTAAAAAAATAAGACCTGGTTGGTCTTAGATGCTACTTTCCATCCACCGAGCACTTCCTTGCTTCGATACTGAAAGTCCGAATAGGTCATAGATAGAGAAATGCCCTAGGTTGTTTTCGTTTACTAGATAAGCGTACCGAAACATAAGATCAGTAAATGAAGATCAGTAAATGAAATACATATTGGCTATGGGTTTGTTTATCCCGGTATCGGTATTTATAGCGTGAAGGGTTTATATTACTACTTTTTTGTTATGTTTTGAAGAATAATGAAAATTAATATCCTCTATTCATTAAATAGACAAACCAAACAGCATGATTTTGCTCATCTTTAGCTGCTCTAATAAATTGTTCTTTAATATATGGGTCACTGGTTTTATCGGCAATTTCTAAATAGAAATCCACAGTTTGTTGCTCATCGTTAAATGAATAATCTAAACCAGTTTGATAAGAATTTGGACATTGATCAGTTAATTGAGGCGAATGCTCATGCCCTGTTAGTTGTCTGTATATTTCGTTAAAAATCCTAAAATGTTTTTTCTCATCTTGTCTTATTTCTTTAATAATAGTCCTAGTTTTCTCATTAGGTGCTAATTGCTGAAGTTTCTTATAACAATTAATTGCAGAGTACTCACCATTAATGGCTTTAGAAATATCCATTATAAGTTCGTGATTGTCTCTGAATTGTATTGGCTTACTCATATAGTACATTTAATCAACTCCTTAATCTAAATCAGTTTAGAATATGCAATTTGAAAAATTAAGGAATTTGTCCACAAGAATTATTAAGACTACTAGTACTGAGAATAATGGTGATGAACAAACTCAACGGTTTCACCCATGCTCTAAACAGAGGGTGGAAGGCCGCTATAGGGAATAAGGTGAAAATTGGTGAAAAACAATTCTCATTCCTCCCCATTAAGTAAAAGAATTTATAGCTGAGGCTTGTCTTTGGTACATAGTGATTTGAAGACCCTATGACGAAAGAATTTCTTTTTAAAAGAGCTACCGAAGAAAAAATGATTAAGCTCTTTTTTTAATTAGGGTATCTATTCAAAGGGTAACGGGGAACGAGCACCTTTAATACAGGTCAAGGCATGTGGTAAATAATGTTTAATCGTTTAGGAGATACACCGCCCATGGTTCTTTAAAAGCTTTGTGTAAAATTTCTTTCATTTGTTCTACCTTCAATTTTATCTCTTCACATTCAGAACTTTCAATAATGGTAACTCATGGACTTTAGGTGAAATTATAGTTTTTTTAGAGAAGTTATATGGCGGTTACAAATTATGAGGAAACTTTGATTTAAACAAGTAACATTTGTAGGCTGATATCATAATGTATAAAAGGTGAGTAACAGTGAAAAAGAAAAAGTATGGATGAACGAAAAGCAAGAGAAAGAAGGAAAATAATAAAGAGCCGGAGTGACATTATTTATGCCAATTAATTCTACTGATAAATCTGAGAAATCTGTTGAAGAAAAAATTAAGAACATCGAAAGCAATATTGTAATTACACAGTGGATACAAGTAGTTGGCGTTTTATCCGAAGCTGTTCTTCTTACTAAACTATATCTCTTAAAAGATAACGACAATATAAACTTAACTGGGGAGGGTAAAATATTATCTGGCATATGGGTACAAACAATAGGACAATTAGTAGAGGCTACTGGAGTAACTAAACAATTAGAAACTTTAGACGATCTAACATTGCTTAAATTTCAAGAAATTGCGGTTGCCGGAGATTTACTTCAATCCATAGGAGCAGGGCTACAAGCAATTGGAGGAGAACAGATTTTAGCTGAAGATGGTATAGGGAACATTTATGAAAATATAATACCTTAAAATGAAAACAACGGCACATAACTCTTTAATAAGTAAGAGTATCAATTACCCCTTTAGTTGTCGAAAGGATTATTAAGTTAATGATTATTTCAGGAGAAAAGCTTGTAATTTCTGGAGCCATTATACTTGCTATAGGTGCCGTTGTTGAGGGCATAGGTCAAACAGAATCATCTTTTACGGGCACAGATTTAGGTAAGGATCTTATTGTAGAAGGAAATTCAGTTGAAGCATTTGGGAATTCTTTGCAGGCTGTGGGGAGAACGCTACTACTAAATGACAAAAGAGAGGTCACACCTTCAGAGCTTTATACTATTACAGGAGCATGGCTAGAAGCTGCAGGAAATACAGGGAATGCGGTAGGAATAAGTATTGAACTGTCAGGGTTAGAAGAAGATGGAATTCTCATTGATACTCTTGGTAGTGAAGTTCAAGGTCTAGGTGCAGGACTTGAAGCATATGGTGCATATATTTCGGAGGATTCAAACTTTAGAGCTCTAGGCATTTTAGGTAATGGACTTATATCTTTCGGATCCTTTGTTGTAGCAATTGGGAATATCTTTATATTAAATAATTTTAGAGATAAAGGAGATTTAATACTTTTCATTGGAAGTTGGTTACAAGTGATCGGATCTTTTATTTTAATATTCGCAATAAATAAAGAGTTTGTCACTTAGTTCTTTTACAAACTTTTTTTAAGGAGAAATGTTAGTAAGGGGGTGTTATTATGAGTAAACAATATGCACAAACAATACAACTAATTGGTGGGAATATCATTAATATTTCTCAAGTGATATCTCCAAAAATAAATAAGAATAGACTTATATTAAATAAAATTGAATATATTGATAATATTACTAAATGCATTAATTCAGGCTATAATTGTTTATTTTCGATAGAAAATACTGAAAAATCAACAATAATGAACAGTGAGCTTAAATCTTTAGTAAAAGCATATAGGAAACTAATAATATGTTTAGAAGATTTATTACAGGAAATAAAGGGATCACCAAATATCAAAATTGAAAATTTAAGTACCCATTTTGTTAATCTAGAAAAAATAGAAACAGAACTATATTTAGCTACAATGCAAATGATAGAAAAAATAAATAAAAAAAACAAGTAAAACTTATATGCTAATAAGGAATGGTTTATATTATTTTAGGTGTAATTATATAAAGAGTTTTAATAAGGGGATTTGATCTCTAGTTAAAATACCTGTCGCATTTACTGCATTATTTAATTTTGTTAAAGCATCCTGGAGAATTTTTTTACTTGTTCTTAATCTAGGATTAGAAATAATTATTCAATTATCATGCTCAATTTGTTTAACTCCTTATTTCTTAGCTCAATTATTAAATATGATAAGCAGAAAAAATCAGGTGAAATGATGATATTAGCCAAGAAACATTTCTAGGCTAATATCATAATGCTAAAAGACGAACTGTACCATAAATTTATTAGATGAAAAATATTGCATTTGATATCGTCATTGTGTGGTTTTAGAAGTTGTTGGTATTTTATGCATTTAAAGCTGTTCTTCTTTTTAATTATATAATTTAAGTATATTCAAAAATAACAACTCTGGGCGTTTAGGTATAGGATTTATATTATTCAGATCCTTCATATCTTAGATTATTTAGATGGAGGTATAGTTCAATATGAATAAAAATAGTAATAGTTCAATTGAAATCGAAGAAGCTAAAAATATTTATATAGGAAGATTATTTACATTGGGTGGGTCAGTTTTATTTTTAATTGGATCATTAATAGCAGCAATTGTAGGTTACCAAGCTTATATGAGACTTTTAAATGGTTAAACCCCTCTATATAGAAGGGTTTTTTTGTATAAGTGACAACCTTATTATATACTTTAAAGAACATCAAGCCTGGTATTTTTTGTTTTCGATTTTAACGATTAATTGATTCGATTCTTTAGCCACTTTTTTTGTCTCCATTACAAGTTGAAAGATGTTTTCGCTACAACGCTGTGCCCCTTTAATTAAAAGTGGCACCCCTATGGAATCAATTCCAAGACCTCGTGAAAAAAAGCCTCCGAGTGTCATAGCTAACGGTACAACAGGAGAGGTATTAGAAAATATTATTTTTTTATTCATAGTTTGATGCTGTAGAGATAAAAGTTCACTAAAATTATATAGTGATTTTACAGTTAGTTTGGATGATCTTCTCCCGATAGTATAAACCGTATTACCATCACTATCAATTCCATGATAAATAAACTCCCCAGCGTCCTTCTTTTTTAGCTTGTTAAAGTACGGAACAGATAAAATCTCTTCTTTACTTGGTATTAAATTAGTATCACTCAAAATATTTAGGTGATAGGCAGCGGCTAAAGAGGTGGTATGGGTACCTCCAAAATCGTGATATATATAGATGATTTTTTCTTTCATATCCATCCATCCTCTCTTTTATAATTAGGGTAATCCTACTTCATTCTTTCCATAAAAGTAGCCTATTATAATTCCTTGGAGATTCTTGAGAGGAGCCAAAAGGTGGAAATGATAATCGAAAAATAGGAGAACCGGCTTAAGAGTGGTAATTATAAGTTAACCAGCTCTCGATAATAGCTATGAGAAACGTCTCTGTGCTCAGTTAACTTTGATCCTTCCATAGTACTTGCCAACTCTATTTAAACATGACTAGTATCTGATTAGAACTTATTCTATCCAACACACGGTAACCTGTTTCTGAATATGTGGCGATTCCTTCATCATTCGGTAAACAGTAACCATTAATTGAGCAACTACCATCATCAGTCACTAGCAATTGACCGAGTAATCCAACTGTTACCCACTCTTTACGTTTACTTCTTGGTATATAAGATTGCTGTGAATCGTATGCGGGGGTTAATTTTGGTGCCACTCGCGTTACTTTGCGAGGTACTCATCATTAGAGTCACTTGGAATTTGTTCATATTGAGTACGGCCCCATTGATTCTTTAGATACTTATGATGCCAATGCAGTTCAGCGGCATTCCCCTTAATGGCGGAGGCAGCACTTGTAATGCCTAAAATATAGCTGTCTGCGCTGGTTGCTATTTTCACCTTTTTACCTTGTAATGTGATAAATCTACCTGGTGTAATGCTGTTTCCATCAATCGTTTCAAACATTTCAGCATAGTCAGCGCCATTTTCATGAAGTGTACCATCGATAAATAAATCTCCTGTACATCCTTGGAGTAGCGCAGCTGAACCTCTGTTGCTAGCACTTGTTCCATTACCGACATGCCAAGAATAATTGTCTGTTGTTTCTCCATATATTCCCATTATATGTGAACCGATATTTGTAGCTATATTTTGAAACCCTTCAGCATGAGAAAAAACACCTTGGGCTACATTATTTTGTCCTTCTACATGAGCGGCTTGACCAGTCGCGTTATTGTTGACACCCTCCGCATGTGAGGCATTCGCTGTAGATAGGGTATTTAAACCTTCTGCATGAGCACCTGTGCCGCTTGCGGTGGTTCCGTAACCTTCAGTATGCGAACTATTACCAGAAGCAGTATTGGGTAAAGAAGCGTTATTTGCATTCGCTCCCCTTCCACATGGGCCCCATTTCCAGAGGCGATATTATTGAACCCTTCTGCATGTGCATAGTTTCCACTAGCGGTGGTTCCTCTTCCTTCTGCATGAGAATAATCCCCACTTGCTAGTGTTGTATTTCCTTCAGCGTGAGCGTTTATACCTTCTCTTCTTGTACGAGATCCTTCGGTGTGCGACGCGTATCCTGCTGCTGTCATTTCTATTCCCTCGGCATGGGTAAAAGCATTTGAAGCAACAGTTGAACTTCCTTCAGCGTGAGAAACATAACCGCTTGCTTGGGTGAAAAGACCTTCTGCATGAGCAAAGCTATCAGATGCTACGCTGGTACCACCTTCTGCATGTGAAGTGGAGCCAGATGCAGTCGTTAAATATCCTTCTGCATGAGAGTTAGTACCAGAAGCGATAGACCCTTGCCCTTCTGCATGATAAATACTCCCAGAAGCATTTGGCTGAAAGCCTTCCGCATGAGCATAAGAATTATTTGCAACTGTACTTCTTCCTTCTGTATGAGCAACAAAACCACTTGCTTCAGTGTCCATTCCTTCCGCATGCGTGTAGTCACCACTAGCTGTTGTTGTATTCCCTTCTGCATGGGCACTAAGACCACTGGCTAAGGTGAGTGTTCCTTCCGCATGAGCTGACTCACCTTCAGCAGTTGTTAAACTCCCTTCCGCATGAGAAGCGTCACTAACAGAAGTGGTTTGAAACCCCTCTGTGTGAGCAGCTGTGCCAATAGCATTTGTTTGGCTCCCTTCCACATGAGAAGCGACTCCAGTAGCTAATGTTTCAAACCCCTCCGCATGAGAAGCATTACCATCAGCAGTCGTTGAATTCCCCTCCGCGTGAGCAGCTTCACCGTTTGCATTTGTATTTATTCCACCTGCATCAGAACAGGCACCATTTGCATTGCGATTACATTCTGCCATTACATAATTCTCTCCTTTCATACGGGTTAATAAAATTATATAGATGTATTTTTAAAAGAGGTTAACTGAAGGCACTCTGTATACATTTACCCTTCATCTGCTTTAACTTATGAGTTGAGCACTTATCACGATTGTATGTTTGTCCATTAAGGTTAGCTATTTTTGCGAAGAAGCCTAAAGAGAAGTGAAAAGCGCTAGTATTAGTGAGAGGGAATAGGGTAAAACTAAGCAAAATATGATGTTGAAAGGAATGAAAGCAATGAGAGAAATTCATTCTAATATCGAGGGAAAGCAATATCACTTGTTTAAACTGGAGCAGTTATTAAAACCAATGGGTTATACAATTGGAGGGAATTGGGATTATGACCATGGTGCGTTTGATTACAAGATTGATACGAACAATGGTTATCATTTCTTACGTATACCCTTCAAATCCATAGATGGTCAATTAGATACAAGCAATTGTACAGTAGAACTGGGAACACCTTACCTCTTGTCACATATTTACGAGAGCAATATTGATGAAAATAACGCAAATATCGGTAATTTCTCTGCTTCATTTAATCAATTTCAGGCACCAGTTGATAAGGACGGAGAAGTTACCGAAAGATATGTAGCTATAGGTCACGAGCTTGTTAAAGAACTAGAGGGGATTTTGCAATATTAATTTTTTATCGTGATAAGCAAATCCTCTGCTTGAAGTGAAAACGGGTGAGGGGGATGAATAATCATCTCTTCTCCTCGTTTGATGCCAAGAATCAATATATCTTCATTCATTAAGCTAATACTTACATCACGAAAATTAGCCCCAATATGGTCAGTCAATATGGGCTCAATACCTAGTCTTCTTTGATCAATTTGCCTTAGTAAACTGAGAAATGCCGTAACCATTTCTCTTGAAGTAAGGCTACTAATCATGACAAAGCTTGTTAATAAGTTCGTTTGCACGATTTCATCTGCGCCTGCTCGCTTCGCATTTTTCATCTGTTCAGTTGTTAGGATTTCTACAATACAAGGTAAGGATGGATTCATTCCTTTAACAGCAATTAACGTCAAGATACTGTGCATATCTGCTTGGTGTTCGTCTTTGTTTTGATCAGCGGTAATAATCAATTGTCTAGCGTCCATTACACTTGCTTTCATGAGCACATCATCTCTTTGTGGATTGCCTTTGACGAAATGAAGGTTTTGGTGGGGCAATGGATTTTCCTCCAATGTTTCATCAATTAATGTGACGGGTACGCTATTAACATAGCTACATATCGTTTTCAAAATTTCTCTCGAACGAGCATTCCAACCGATGACAATAATATGATCACGGTCTTTAAACTTGAAATTTCCTTGAATATAGTCATTTTGCTTAGCGACAGCGGCAGTAGACAATGCAACGAAATAAGAAGCAATAAAACCTGCTCCTGTCAAAACAAGGACAATTCCTGCTAGTCTTCCGACAACAGAGTGAGGCACAAAGTCACCATACCCGACAGTTGAAGCAGTTATGACAGCCCACCAGATACCATCAAACCAAGTAGGAAAACTATTTGGCTCTAATAAGTGAACAAAACCGCCAAATAGGATAATTGTCATCAGTGCCATGATGAGTATACGAAAGACCAATGGTAAGCGAGTGAAATAAGAATACAGATAATGTGGCATTTTATAAACTCCCCTAGAAAATAGTATTATTTAGTATAGGTGAAAATCCATTTTCATAAACGATTTTCACCGATAAATGAAAAGGAAGAGAGGAGAAAGAGAATGAAAGTATTAGTAATAGGAGCGAACGGGCAAATTGGTAAACAAGTGATGGATAAATTAAGTGAAACAACCGGTGATATACCTGTAGCAATGGTAAGAAAAGAAGAACAATTAACTGATTTTAAAAACCGTGGGATGGAAGCGGTCCATGCATCATTAACTGGTACGGTTGAAGATTTGGCTAAGGCTATGCAAGGATGTGATGCTGTTGTCTTCACAGCAGGATCAGGAGGCCATACAGGATATGACCAAACATTGCTCATCGATTTAGACGGCGCAGGTAAAGCAATCGAAGCAGCGGAAAAAGCCGACGTTTCTAGATTTGTGATGGTTAGTGCCATACATGCGAATGACCGAGAAAAATGGTCAGCGATTGAGCCATATATGGCAGCTAAACATTATGCTGATAAAATGCTGATGAATAGCTCATTAGACTACACGATCGTACGTCCTGGTGGCTTATTAAATGAACCAGGAATAGGGAAAGTGAAGGCTGCTGCTTCTCTTGAAAGAAATACAATTCCACGTGAAGATGTGGCTGCAACAATCGTTGAGGTGCTTCATAATGATCAGACCATTCATAAATCATTCGACCTCGTTACAGGGGAGGAAACGATAGGTGAGGCGCTAAAAGGGATTTAGTAAAAAAAATACAGAGACATGGAAATAAATAGAAAGAAACTAGAGCAAATTCTAATAGAGAATTTGCTCTAGTTTCATTTGGAAACAATCTGTTTATAATTTCGTTGCCGACATACTCATGAATTTTTCTTCATATAAGGAATCCCTCCAATTCAAATTAAAAAACGACGAAGAGTACTCAGCTGCCTAAAATGATATTTCCAATTCATTGCTGCAGTTTTTAGATAGATATTACTTTCAGCATTCATTGCATAAAAAATAGTCATATGAGGGGAGGAAAACTTCTATTAAATAAAACCTTCCTGTTGGTGCTGTTCAAATATTTATTTTTCATAGATAATATTCTTTTAAGTACTTTATGAAGGAGAGGAAACAATGGGCATACGTTCTTTTATCCCATTATTAGTTTTATTGAGCTTGTTAGTTAGTTGTACGCCAGAAGGGGAATCCCCATTTACAGAGGGAAGACAAACAAATGATTATCAGGTTGATAGTGACTATTATAAAGAGGCAAAAGGGAAAACGGGAGATGAATTAAAAGCAGCACTTCATGAGATTATAGATGATCATAATGAACTGACTTATCGTGAGGTATGGGAAGCGTTAATGGTGACAGATGAAGATCCACAAAATAGAGACAATGTAATTTTATTCTATAGTGGAAGATCGCAAGACAAGGACTTAAAAGGTCCAGATGCAGATGACTGGAACCGTGAACATATTTGGGCAAAATCCCATGGTGGATTTGATACTGATCCAGGTGTAGGAACAGACCTGCATCATTTAAGGCCGACGGATGTAAGTGTAAATGCTTCTAGAGGAAACTTAGATTTTGATAATGGTGGAAAAGAACATCAGGAAGCAAAGGGTAATTATTATGATCATGATTCTTTTGAACCTCGTGATGAAGTGAAGGGTGATATTGCCAGAATGCTTTTCTATATGGCGGTACGTTATGAGGGAGATGATGGCGAGTTAGATTTAGAATTGAACGATAGAGTCAATAATGGACGCACGCCTTTGCATGGAAAATTATCCGTTTTGTTAAAGTGGCATAAAGAGGACCCTGTAGATGAGAATGAACAACGTAGAAATCAATTCATCTATGAAGAATTTCAAAATAACCGCAATCCCTTCATTGATAATCCTGAATGGGCATTTGCTATTTGGGATGATGAACAGTAAAAGTGGAATAGAGTAAGTCTGGTATAATTGTAAATTTTTTTACATTTCAACCAGACTTTTTTTACTTCACGAGAATGAAAGGCAGGCTCATTTTAGCAATAAACAAAATAACTTTAATTTTAAAAAAATAAGCCATTTGTATCAAAAACAATATTGACAGTTGATTTGTATGATGTTAGTTTAAAAGTACTTACATGTTCTTTATAAAGAACTAACAAAGAGGGAGGTAGCGCATGACAGCAATTACTGGTATATGGAGCTTCAATGAGTGGGAAATTCCCGTTCATTATGGGGATAGGATGTTGCAACAGTTTCAAGGGTTCCGTTATGATCAAGTGCAAACAATAAGAGAGCGCCGCCTATTCTTAAGTTGTTCTTTAAATTGGATTACACCACAATCTATGGGTGAGGAAATTCCTTATTATAATCGAGAAAAAGGGTTAGCTATTATATGCAATAGTATTATTGATAATCGCGAAGACTTATACCAGCTATTAAATATTCGGAAGTATGAGAGATATATGATTACCGATAGTCAACTGATTTTATATGCCTATGAAAAATGGGGAGAAGATTGTCCTAGGTTTTTAGTCGGTGATTTTGTATTCATGATTTGGAATGACAAAAAACAAACATGGTTTGGAGCTAGAGATTTCTCAGGCACGAGAACATTATATTTTACTAAAAATGCTTTGTTCTTTTCATTCGCATCGACTATGGGTGCACTACTGACTTTACCAGAAGTAGAAGATACATATAATGAGAACTGGATCGCTGAATATCTTGCTAATCCATTAACGATAGAATCAGTAGATTTAACCTCAACAGTCTATCAATCAATCTATCAAATTCCACCTTCACACTCAATCACGATAACGAAACATCATACGCAGTTTAAACAATACTGTCACCTACTAGAAGAAAGAGAACCGCTTAAACTAAAGAATGATGAACAATATATTGAAGCATTTCAAGAATTATTTCAAAAAGTAGTTGATTCTAAATTAAGAACATTTAAGGGAAAAGGTGCTCATTTAAGTGGGGGGTTGGATTCAGGTACAGTCACTGCATTTGCGGCCAAATCATTACAAGGGGAACCGTTACATACTTTCAGTTACATCCCTATTCCCAAGTTTGACGATTGGACACCCAAAAGCAGACAAGCGAACGAAAGACCATGGATTGAAGAGATGCTTAAGCTATACCCTACTCTCGTTCCGCACTTCTTATCTTTCTCTGACCGTAATGCTTATACAGAAATGGATGAGTGGTTGAATGTGATTGAATCACCTTATAAATACTTCGATAATACGTATTGGTTACGAGGGATTTACGAACAAGCATCAGCTTTAGATATAGGTATTCTCCTCAATGGCCAACGTGGCAATTGGACCATTTCTTGGGGTCCAGCGCTTGATTACTATGCAAGTCTTCTTAAAAAGTATCGATTATTACATTTTTTTAAAGAGACTAATTCCTATAGTATCGCTTTAGGTGTTGATCGAAAAAAAGTTTGGTCGACTATTATAAATAAAAAAATAAGAGCATCCCATGTGAATCGGGGGCATCCTTTTCCACAATTTATTCATCCTGCATTTGCAAGGCAAACAAAGGTGTATGAAAAATTAAGAGACAACGGCATTGACCAAGCGGGGAACGGGCTAACTAATGCATATCAAGTGAGAGAAAAACAATTCAATGACCTCTATTATTGGCATACAACAGGGGTATATGGCGCAAAAATGGCCTTGAAATATGGAGTAATTCCTAGAGATCCTACAGATGATTTACGAGTGGTCCGTTTTTGTTTATCGCTTCCGGAGGATCAATTTGTGAAAAATGGATTCAATCGTGCCTTTATTCGTAGAGCAACAAAAGGATATTTACCGAATCTTAATCGATTAAATGTGAAAAGCAAGGGTGTGCAAGGTGCAGATGGGCTGCTGCGTCTCCTACCAAATTGGTCGTCTTTTCTAAATGAAATGGAAAAAGCACTAAACGATCAGCGCATTCAGTACTTTATCGATGTGTCAGTCATCCGGAACCATCTAAAGCGTATTCAGCAACCACAAGCAAACCAGGTGTTTGATGATGATTTTCGCATAGCGATGCGGACACTCATTCTTTACCGTTTTCTTATTAAAGGAGGTGAAACAAGTGACAAAAATTTGGCAAACACCCACTTTGCAAGAACTTGAAATAAAAAGAACAATGGGAGGACCAGGATTAAAAATCCCGGATGCTGTCCAACCAGATGAAGATGAAACCATTCATCATTCGTAAGCACATTAAAGGAAACGGCCCTTGTGCTTATGTATAAGGGCTTCTTAGAAAAGAGTTGGAGAGATAATTAGTTTAATTGACGTTTCGTGCGCTAAATATGGACGCTATTACTCTTTGGTATAGCTTAAAAAAACAGGATAAGCAGCGTCCTTTCTTTTACGCTTATAGGCAGTGGTGTCTGGCGCTTTTCTAAGAAAGGAGGATCGTTTTGGATAAGAAGACACATAAATATCGGGCATTCGGTTTATATGTATTAAGTGATATTCCATTTAAAGAACTTGTTGCTACCGAAGAATCTGAGCCTTCTAATCCTATTGAGATGATTAGTATTAAACAAAGAGATTTATCATCTATATGGGATAATTATGGAGAGAAAAGAAAATTTAAAGTATTAACAGATCAATCCGTTCTATTTACAGTTAATGAAACGGCAACTTTCTATATTGAGGGGGGCAGGAGCATTTATTTTGATCCCCATCCTAGTAGTTCAATAGATAAGGTCCGTTTGTTTATATTAGGATCGTGTATGGGTGTACTGTTAATGCAAAGGCGGATATTACCCCTTCATGGAAGTGCAGTAATGAAGGATGGCAAAGCCTATTTAATTGTCGGAGATTCAGGGGCAGGAAAGTCGACACTAGCTTCGACGCTTATTCTTAAAGGATGGTCGTTATTAAGTGATGATGTCATACCTATTCAATTAGTAAACGGCACGGCCTATGTAGTACCGAGCTACCCACAACAAAAACTATGGGATGAAAGTATTAAAAAGTTAGGTTTATCAGTTACAAGTTATCATCCTCTTTTTGATAGAGAAAATAAATATGCTATACCTGTACAGAATGTATTCACACATCACTCGGTTCCACTTGCAGGTATTTTCGTCCTACATCAGGTGAATGAAAGACCAAAAGAAATACACCCTTTAAATGGGTTGCAAAAAATTGAAGTTTTGGATGCTCATACATATCGTCCTTTTATGATCGGGCGGTTAGGACTATTAGCTTGGCATTTTGATTTATCGGTTAAGATTGCTAGTCAAATTCCTATGTATGCGATCGAGCGGTCGAACTTATTTTCAGCATATGAGCTGGCAGATACGATTCATAACTTGTTTGAGGAGGAGCAGAATGATAACAAAGAAGCCATTGTCAATCAATGATATCGTGAAACAAGTAAGTGGAAATATGGTAAGTGATATGAACGGTGAGAAAGTGATGCTGAATATTGAAAACGGTAAGTATTATAATTTAGGTGTCATTGGTGGTGAAATCTGGGGAAAGATGCAAGAAGGCGTGTTAATCTCTTCTCTCATTGTGCAAATGCAAGCAGAATACGAAGTGGAGCAAATCAAGTGTGAAGAAGAGGTGTTTTCCTTTCTTGATCAGCTTTTAAAAGAAGGGCTTATTGAAGTACATCAACATGAATAGCATACTTTTTCATAAACTTAAACATTTTCTTGCTCTTCCCTGGGAGAAAAAACAATTATTAATAGAGGCCCTAATTTATCTAGCTTATGCAAGAATCTATAAGCAGTTACCATTTTCTAAAGTTTCACATCTATTAGGTAAGCATATGAAAGAGACAGAACAAACACAGGACCTTCATAGAGAGAATCCTATTCAACAAATTTCTGAAGCAGTACATCATATGAGTCGGTATACGTTTTGGGAGAGTGAATGCTTAGTGAAGGCTGTTGCTTGTATGAAAATGCTTGAAAGAAGAGGAATAGAAAGTACTTTATATTTAGGGACTGCAAGGGATGATTACGGTGAGTTTGTCGCTCATGCATGGTTAAGAAGTGGTACTTTCTTTCTGAGCGGGGCGCATGAAAAAGATAAGTTTACAATTGTTAGTATGTTTGCATGTATACCGAAAAAGGAGAAGGAGAGATGGTAAGAACGTCATTGGATAATCAAAATTTACCTTTAGAAATGCAGTTGATCGTATCATTGATGAAAAATGAAAAGCAATTAGTACTTTCATTATGTACCAAGGTAGATTGGGATCAGTTCCTGCTAGCAGTAAAGCATCATCGAATATTCCCGCAAATATATCATGCAATAAATGAACAAAGGGTAGCTGATAAGATGCCAGCATATATATTTACAAAAATAAAGAAAGATTATGAGCAGAATATCTATCGTATGCTGCATTTGACTGCGGAAATGCACACACTCTATTTGCAGTTTCAACAAGCATCTCTACCGCTTCTTTTTCTCAAAGGTCCGATACTAGCTAAAGAGCTTTACGGTGATCTGTCTTTGCGTACTTGTGCTGATATTGATTTGCTGGTGCCGATTGAACGTATTGAACAAGCAGAACAATTAATGCTCCTACAAGGTTATGAAAAAGATGAATATATTGAATCGGTGCTGGATGATTGGAAATGGCGACATCACCACTTTACCTATTTTCATAAGCAACATCGAACGAAGGTAGAAGTTCACTGGCGCCTTCACCCTGCACCAAGCACAGAGCCCCATTTTACCGAGTTATGGGAGAGAAGAAGAGAAAGCCAATGGAGTAGTCAAATTAGCTTTCCTTATTTAGGTGAAAAAGATTTATTCTATTTCTTAAGTACTCACGGTGCTAGGCACGGTTGGTCAAGGTTAAGATGGCTGTTCGACATTCATCAGATCTTGTTACAGGGAAGTTTTGTGAATGATAAGGACTGGTCACATCATTTAACCCAATACAAATACGATAAAATCGCTGGGCAGGCATTATTATTATCAGTGAAACTATTTAATTCAAATGTAAAATCAACATGCATGGATAAGCGCGCATCAATAAAATTAGCAAGAGGGGCATCGTTTTATTTTCACCAATTGGTTTCGTTACATGATCATCATGTACCAAAGGAAATTGCTCATTATCATGCGCAATATTTACGTAGTTTATTTACTTTGAAGCAGAAGTTCATTCATTATTTGCAATGGTTCTATCCTTTGTCCGAAGATTATCAAGCATTCCCGTTACCGAAAAAATGGTTCCCACTCTATTATGTGATAAAACCTTTTCTATGGCTAAATAGGAAACGGCAAATACTACAAAATGCAAGAAAGAAAACTTGTTGACTTGTTCTTTATAAAGAACTAAAATAAAATCAATCTAATCTAATTCTATTTTTTTACTCTTTTTGTTCTTTATAAAGAAAATACAAAAGGTGGATTACAAATGAACAGATATTTGAATGAACCTGAGGCTAAAGAAATACAATTACCTGAACTATTTAAAGTCATTAAGAAAAGGTTTTGGCTGGTGCTTCTTTTTACGTTGCTTGCTTGTGGGATTGCTTTTATTTATCACTTATTAAATAAACCAACGTTACTCTATCAAAGTGATACGAATATTATTATTGGGGCAGAAGTAGGGTATCGAAATACTCTACAGGTCATCATTAGAGACACAGTGGTGTTAGAGGAAGTAATTAAAGAATTGAGATTAGCGGAAACAAGTGATCAATTAGCGAATAAGATTGCTGTTACGAGTGTTGATGATACGCAGGTGGTGAATATAACCGTAGTTGATTCACATCCAGAAAGAGCCGCTTTAATTGCTAATACTACAGCAAAAGTGTTTATTGAAAAAATCCCGACAATTATGGATTTTGATGAAGTCAGCATTTTGTCGGAGGCAAGAACAAACCCGACCCCTATTAATGAAAGTAATGGGCTGAATATAATAGTAATTGCAGGGGTATTAGGTTTAGTTGCGGGAATAGGCTTTATTTTTCTATTAGACTCATTAAATGATTCTGTAAAGTCAGAAAGCCAGCTTGAGAGATTAATCGATGTGCCAACAATTGGTACTGTTTCAATCATACATACAAAAAATTTGAAACAAAAGAAACAAAAACAAACAATGAAAGAAAGGAGGAAGACTAATGGTCAATATGCGGAAATGGAAAATCGGTACGAGCAATAAGGGACGAAACTTAGTCACTTATTTGTACCCTCATTCTATCATTTCTGAACAATTCCGCACGATAAGAACAAATATCCAATTTATCAATGGTGAGAAAAAGCATATGGTCTTGCTTATTACTTCACCAGATCGTTATGAAGGTAAAACGACAATGATAGGCAATATTGCTGTATCAATTGCGAACCAAAAAGAGAAAGTACTCTTGATTGATGCTAATTTAAGAAATCCAGCATTACATCAAATGTTTATGGCAGCTCAAGAGCCTGGTTTAACAGATGTATTGAAAGGCGATGCAATACAGGAAGAAGTGACTATTTCTACGCAAATTCCTGGCCTAAAACTATTGCCTAGTGGGAAGATTCCATCCAATCCCTCAGAACTACTTGGTTCTAGTGTCATGAAGAAGCTCATAGCTAAAGTTAGTCCATTATATGATGTAATTTTAATTGATTCCCCTTGTTTATTAGATGTTACTGATACAAAGGTGTTAGCGAATGTTAGTGATGGTGTGATACTCGTCGTAAAACAAGGGCAAACAAAAGCAGAACATGTCTACAATGCTAAAAAAACACTACAATATGCAAAGTCGAACATTATTGGCACCATCTTGAATGGAAGCCATTAATTTTTTTATGATTGTTCGTTATAAAGAATATTTAAGGTGATGTCTCCTTGCCTTTATCTAAGAGAGATACTCGGTCATGCTGTGGGTTGAAAGAAACCTTAGACGCCCTGTCGTCAAGAGTGTGGTGAGAGGGGGGGTTAGATGCCCTGTTTTACTTTTAAAATATTTAATGTCTTTACATGTGTTGAGACTTGTATTAGTTCTAATCATTCACTGATGGTATAAGTCATTTGAAATCCTGAAGCAAGGGAGGGATGATATTGTGTCATACAGACTAAAGCTTATATTTTCGTTATTGATGGATGCAGTATTACTATTGAGTTCTTTTATATTTACGTATCTATTACTCCCAACTTCGATCTCATACAATCAAGCTATTATAATTTATAGTTTATCACTTCTATTTTATTATATCTTTGCTTATAAAGAGCAATTCTATGAGCAATTATGGTCCTATGCTAGTATTCGAGAATTTCTCATTATTCTCAGGCTTGTAGGAACGACAGTCTGTTTAACAATGATTACATACTACATGTTATTAAAAGCGTTTCTTCCACAATTTACAATCATTTATAGTTTAGTGTTGCTTATTATATTAACAAGTTCGAGATATGGCGTAAGAGTCTATCGAGAACAAATGCAAGAGTTAGCTATTAATAAGAAAAAAACATTAATTATTGGTGCTGGTTCAGCAGGAGGGATGCTTGCCAAACAATTGATGCAAGGACATGATCAATTAATTCCAGTCGGATTTATTGATGATGACTCTAGGAAGCAAGGCTTGTATTTAGCAGGCTTAAAGGTTTTAGGGAAGGTAGAACAATTAAGAGAGATTGTTCAGGAAATGGGTATAGAGCATTTAATCATTGCTATCCCTTCACTTAAAAAAGAAGAGCTCGAAATCATTTTTAATGAATGTACCAAAACGAATAGCAAGACACAAACACTACCCTTTATTGAAGATATTGTCATGGGAGAAGTAAAAGTCAATCATATACGAGATGTAAAGGTGGAAGATTTACTCGGAAGAGAGCCGATTCTCTTAGAGGACAATAGCATTTCGGAGTATATTGCCAATCAAACGGTACTTGTCTCTGGTGCAGGTGGTTCAATTGGTTCAGAGATTTGTCGACAGATTTTAATTTTTTCACCGAAGCGTTTGATTCTTCTCGGTCATGGAGAAAACAGCATTTATTCCATATTATTAGAACTGGTAGATATGAAAAGTGATAGCGAACTGATTCCTGTTATTGCTGATATTCAAGATAAAGAACGCATGATTCAAGTCATGAAAAAATATCAACCGGCAGTTGTTTATCATGCAGCCGCCCACAAGCATGTACCATTAATGGAAGAACATCCAGAGGAAGCAGTAAAAAATAATATAATTGGTACAAGGAATATGGCAGAGGCAGCTCATCAGTCACAAGTCAATGTATTTGTAATGGTGTCAACAGATAAAGCAGTAAATCCAACAAGTGTAATGGGCTCATCGAAGCGTCTTGCAGAAATGCTTGTTCAACAAATGAATAAAGTAAGTACAACTCGTTTTGTTGCGGTAAGGTTTGGCAATGTATTAGGTAGTAGAGGGAGTGTTATTCCCCTTTTTAAAAAGCAAATCGAAAAAGGGGGACCAATTACTGTCACGCACCCTGATATGGTGAGATATTTTATGACCATTCCTGAGGCGTCAAGGCTTGTGCTACAGGCAGGTGCACTAGCATTAGGTGGTGAGATATTTATTTTAGATATGGGTAAACCGGTAAGAATATATGATTTAGCAAAAAATTTAATTAAACTTTCCGGCTATACAACTCAGGAAATAAGTATTAAATTCACTGGTATTCGCCAAGGGGAGAAGTTATTTGAAGAACTATTGAATAAGGAAGAAATGGACGATCAGCAAATTTACCCACATATTTATATTGGGAAAAGCGCCACTCTTTATATTGAAGAGATTGAAAGTTTAATTGATTTATATCCTGTGATGAGTAAAGAGGAATTAAGAGAACGATTGTTAACCCTTGCAAACCGAAAAGAAACGCCAGAGAAACAGCAGGAAATTGCTAATATGTTATCACTATCTTAAGGAAGAAGGAGTGAGTAAGTATGAGGCAAGTAAGAAAAGCGATTATTCCAGCTGCCGGTTTAGGAACTAGATTTCTTCCTGCAACAAAAGCAATGCCAAAAGAAATGCTACCACTTGTCGATAAACCGGCAATTCAATACATTGTAGAAGAAGCAGTTGCTGCTGGTATTGAAGATATTATTATTGTTACAGGTAAAGGGAAAAGGGCAATAGAGGATCACTTTGATTATTCTTTTGAACTAGAACAAAATTTAATGAGCAAAGGTAAATTTGAATTATTATCAGAAGTGAAGAAGTCATCTCAACTGGCCAACCTTCATTATATCAGACAAAAAGAACCGCTTGGGTTAGGACATGCCATATGGTGTGCACGGAAGTTTATTGGCGATGAGCCGTTTGCGGTCTTGTTAGGTGACGATATTATTGAAGGATTTACGCCTTGCATAGCTCAAATGATAGAACAGTATGAAGAGCATAAAGGCACGATTCTCGGGGTGAAAAAAGTGAAAGACGAAGAAGTATCAAGGTATGGCATCATTGATGGTGAAATAGTGACGGAAAGACTTCATACGGTTCGTTCTTTAATTGAAAAGCCAGACCTTAATCAGGCACCATCTAATTTAGCTATCATGGGGCGATACATCCTACCACCGAGTATTTTTGATATTCTTTCATATCAAGAGCCAGGGAGGGGGAATGAAATTCAACTAACAGATGCGTTAGCTACTTTAAATCATAGTGAACCGATATTTGCATTCGAATTTCAAGGAGAGCGCTATGATGTTGGTGAGAGACTTGGTTATATTCAAACATCCATTGAATTTGCTTTAAAACGTGAGGATTTACAAGAGGAGCTGTTAGGTTTTCTACAAACGATAACAGAAAGATATCCAATCAAATGACAGCAAAGAAACTGCTATTAGTTGCCACAGTCGACTATCATTTCAAGGCATTTCATCTCCCCTTTATGCGACAACTATACGAACAAGGTTGGGAAATCCATATAGCGGCTAAAGGAGACTTAACCTTACCTTTTGTATCCAAACAGCATCGCCTCCCAATAGAAAGGCATCCGTTGAAAAAAGCCAATCTATATGCGTACAAGCAGTTGAAAAGCTTAATGGAGATTCATCAATACGATATTGTTCATTGCCATACACCCACTGGTGGATTACTTGGTAGATTGGCAACTTTTAGTTTGAAGAAGAAGCCATTACTATTTTATACTGCCCATGGATTTCATTTTTGCAAAGGTGCACCACTACTTAATTGGCTTATCTATTATCCTATTGAAAAAACCTTGGCGCGGAAAACGGACTGTTTAATTACGATTAATCAAGAAGATTATGCCTTAGCCACTAAGGCATTGAAAGCGAAGGAAATAGCTTTTATCCATGGAGTGGGCGTCAATGTAGCGCAATATCAGCCAATTGATAAGGAAATAAAGGAAAAACTAAGAGAAAAGCATCTGATTGAAAAAGAGGCTTTTTTATTTTTTTATGCAGCAGAGTTTAATCGAAACAAAAACCAAAGGCTTTTACTACAAGCGTTTAAGAAAATAGCGAAACAACACCCATCTAGCCAATTACTATTAGCAGGAGAAGGACCGCTGTTATCAGATTGTCAAAGGCTTGCTACTGAGCTTGGAATTGATCGTCAGGTAGTATTTCTCGGCTTTACAAATGAAGTGAAGGAATGGTTACAAATGAGTGATGTGGCTGTGGCTTCTAGTTTAAGGGAGGGCCTCCCAGTGAATATTTTGGAAGCAATGGCTTGTGGCCTACCCATTGTAGCTACTATGAATCGAGGGCATCATGAATTGATCAGGGACAGGCATAATGGATATCTTATAGCAGCGACTGATGTTCATCATTTCGCCGAAAAAATGGAGAGTCTTATACATTCTGAACAAGAGAGAGAGAGGTTCGCTAAAGCAAATAGGCAACTTATTAGCAAATATTCAACTGAAGTCGTCATGGAAGAATTAATGATCCTTTACGCTAAATACACGCAGGAGAAGAAAGATGAAAGCAATCATCAGCATTATCGTGCCTATATATAATATGGAAATGTATATTGAAAGATGTCTACATAGTTTGCTCACACAAACATTTAAAAGAATTGAAATTATTGCCGTCAATGATGGTTCAACCGATCAAACGGGGGACATTCTTTCAAAATTTCAAGAGAAGGATAAAAGGCTGAAGGTCTTCTACCAGGAGAATAAAGGTGTCTCCCAGGCCCGTAATTTTGGACTAAAGCACGCGGAAGGAGAGTATATTGGTTTTGTCGATCCTGATGACTGGGTTCACCAAGAGATGTATGAGGCATTATATGAAGCGCTTCAACGAGAGCAGGCAGATATCGCTATGTGCCGATACACACGAGCGTATCAACACTTTTCTAAGGAAAGATACTTCCATCACTTGAAAGAAAAAACCTATAGAGATCAAGCCTATAAAGAACAAATTGTCAGGCGATTAGTAGGTCCAATTAAGGAAGAAGTATCTGATCCTAGTATGCTTGATGCTATGGGAACCGTTTGGTCAAAGTTATACCGTAAAAATTTATTAACAAAACAACCTATCTTTTTTACAGATTTACATCATATTGGATCAAATGAGGATACCCTTTTCAATATGAAAGTGATGAGCCTAGCTGACTCTTTTGTTTATGTCGATCGGCCTTTATATCATTACTGGAAAGAAAATGAACATTCACAAACGAGTGAATATAAATCGGATTTATTTCAGCTTTGGCAACAACTTTATGATGAAATGAATCATTGCATAAAGGAATATTCATTCAGTCGTCATGCCCAATCAGCTTTAAATAATCGTATTTGCTTAAATATGATTGGTTTAGGCTTAAATATCCTTGCTTCTAAAAGCCAACTAACGATACGAGAAAAAATCAATGAAATAGATAACATATTAAGTGCACCTATTGTTAGAGAGGCTTTTAAAGCGTTGGATCTCAGCTACTTTCCATTCGTTTGGAGGGTATTTTTTGTTTGTGCCCGTTCACGTTCAGCTAGCAGTGTCTACTATATGCTTATGATGATTGATAAATTAAGAAAAAAACGCTGGGGGGGGTAGGTCATAATGGAATTAAGAGTGTTGCAAGTGGTAACGATTATGAATCGTGGTGGGTTAGAGACCATGTTAATGAATTATTATCGTCGGCTTAGGCATGTTGGCATTCAATTTGACTTCATTGTCCATCGGCAGGAAGAAGGTCATTATGACAAGGAAATTAAGAGGCTAGGTGGTCGTATATTTCATATGCCATCCATTCGCCCAGGCAATTACCAAAAATACTTTAAACAATTGGACACCTTTTTTGCCGAACACGCATATTATCGAATTGTACATGCTCATTTAAACGAAAACAGTAGTTTTGTTATGCGTGCAGCATATGATGCTGGAGTGCCGTGTCGGATTGCGCATAGCCATTTGAGCGATTTACATATAGATTTTAAATGGCCGTTTCGCAAGTATGCAAGATTATGCATGAAGGAATATCCTAATTATTACTTTGCATGTTCAGAACGTGCTGGGGAATGGTTATTTACATCATCATCTAAGAACAAGGTAATTGTTTTACCTAACGCAGTAAATGTGAGTCAATATCTTTATCATTTGCCAGAGCGAAAGCGGATAAGAAGAGAATTGGGCGTGGATGATTCTTTT
Source organism: Cytobacillus sp. FSL W7-1323 (assembly GCF_038595015.1). Lineage (NCBI taxonomy): Bacteria > Bacillati > Bacillota > Bacilli > Caryophanales > Bacillaceae > Cytobacillus > Cytobacillus sp. FSL W7-1323. The sequence continues at coordinate 3,697,670 of NZ_CP151998.1, read as the reverse complement.
GTAATTGGTCATATTGGGCGCTTTAATTATCAGAAAAATCATGATTTCATCATAGATATTTTCCAATCTATATCTGATAAAAGAAAAGACGCTGTTTTAATTTTAGCTGGAGATGGTGACTTAATGCCACAAATAAAGAAAAAAGTTCACAAGCTAGGGCTAGAACAACAAGTGAAATTTTTAGGTGTTAGAGAAGATATTCCTTCGCTTTTGCAATCCTTGGACGTCTTTTTATTCCCTTCTCATTTTGAAGGTTTACCTGTAGTTTTAATTGAAGCACAAGCTGCAGGTCTCAGTTGCCTTGTCTCTGATACGATAACGGCAGAAGTGAATCTGACGAATAGGGTAACATTTGTGAGCTTATCTAGAAAGGCTTCTGAATGGGCAGATAAACTGTTGCAATTAGATAACCAACATAAGGATACCTCTACGGAGTTAAAAGTAGCTGGTTATGATATCGAGACCACGAGTCAGTGGTTATCTACCTTTTATAACGAATATAACGATACTAAACATCATGCAAGCGGGACGAGATAAGATGAAACCAATATTAACAATCTTTACCCCTACCTATAACCGTGCTTACACCCTACATTTAGGCTATGAAAGTTTAAAGAAACAAACATGTCAATCCTTTGTGTGGTTAATCATTGATGATGGTTCGAATGATGGAACAAGGTCATTGGTTCAAGGGTGGATAGAAGAGGGAATCATTTCTATTCGCTACCATTACCAGGAAAATTCAGGTATGCATGGGGCACATAATACAGCCTATGAGTTAATCGAAACAGAATTGAATGTGTGCATTGATTCTGACGATTATATGCCAGTGGATGCGGTACAGAAAATCATTACTTATTGGAACCAATTTGGGAGTGAGGAGGTAGCTGGAATTGTCGGGCTTGATGCCTATCAAAATGGGGATATCATAGGGACCGAATTACCCGCTGATTTGTCTACTTGTACTCTAGGGGAATTGTATGGTGTTCATAAAGTGAAGGGTGATAAGAAGCTTGTCTATCGAACAGCATTGACAAAAACGACCCCTGCTTATCCGATTTTCTCAGGAGAAAAGTATTACCCATTAAGCTATAAGTATATTTTTATTGATCAGTTAAAACCGTTATTACTTCTCAATGAAGTATTATGCCATGTCGAATATTTACCAGACGGATCGAGTTTAAATATGCTTAATCAATATTATAAAAACCCGAAAGGTTTTGCATTCTTTCGTCAAACAGCAATGATCCATGCTCCATCATTGAAAGAAAAATTAAGAGAATGTATACATTATGTTTCTAGTTGTTTATTAAGTCGAAAGAAACACTTCATTCAAGCGTCACCTTTAAAAGGAATGACATTTGTTGCGCTACCATTTGGATATCTACTTTCATTTTATGTACGCTATGAGCAACGAAAGAGGAATGCCATGGGAAGTGACCAGTAATCATGACTGTTTTTTGGATGTGTTTATTCGCAAGTTTTAGTGTTGCTTTAATAGCTAGATACTTTTCTAGACCTGTACTTGTAGGGGATTCAGTTCAGACTGTTTATCCTAATAAACTGATGATTACTTGTGTTGCTTTCATTCTTATTGCTGTTTCAGGGGCAAGAACCAATATTGGCGATACTTTTTTTTATATGCATGCATATGAAGTCAATGATTTTAGCTGGGCAACAATAGTAGAGGGAAAGGATATTGGCTTCGGATTATTACAAATGGTTCTGAAGTTTTATACTGATGACCCGCAAGTGTTAATTTTCGTTGTCTCGTTATTGACGAACAGTTTAATAGTATTTGTTCTCGCACACTATGCAAGATTATTTGAGTTGAGTATTTATATTTATATAACTGGTGGTTTATTTTTAGTTACGATGAATGGTATTCGCCAATGCTTAGCAGCGGCGATAGTATTTGCGGCAACAAAGTTCCTTATAAATGGGAATTGGCCTGTGTACTTTTTATTTGTTATCCTTGCTTCTTCAATTCATCAAAGTGCGCTCATTTTATTACCTATTTACTTTTTTGTACGTTATAAGGCTTGGTCGAAAGCGACGTTGATATTACTTCTGATAGCCGTTCTTATTGTTGTCGGCTTTAATGAGTTTTCGACACTCCTTTTTTCAGCGATAGAAGATACACAATATGGGCAATATGCAGAATTCCAAGAAGGAGGAGCAAATATTTTACGCGTGGCTGTGGAAGCAACCCCTTTATTCATCGCTTATCTTGGGCGAGAGAAGTTAAGGACTATCTTTCCTAAAAGTGATTTTATTGTGAATATGGCACTAGTTGGTTTAGTATTTATGATTATTTCTACACAAAACTGGATTTTTGCGCGATTTTCTATCTATTTTAGTCTTTATCAATTGATTCTTGTTGCTTGGATAGTCAAATTATTTCAACCAAAGGATCAACGCTTTATTTATTATTGTATCCTTGTGCTATATTTTTTCTATTATTTTTATGAAACAGTCATTAGTTTAAATATTCAGTACCAAAGTGATTGGTTAGGATAACGAGAGAAAGAGGGGAAAAAAATGAGTGTTCTCGTCACCGGTGGAGCAGGGTATATTGGCAGTCACACATGTGTCTCTTTATTAAACCGTGGTATGGATGTCATTATTCTTGATGACTTTTCCAACAGTAATCAAAAAGTGGTGCAGCGGATTGAGCATATGACGAAGAAAGAGGTAAAGTACTATTCGATTGATTTAAAGGATAAAGACGCAGTTCATTCTGTCTTTGCTGATAATGAAATCGAGGCAGTGATTCATTTTGCAGGGTATAAAGCAGTTGGAGAATCAGTTGTTAATCCACTTTCCTATTATGATAATAATCTCATTTCCACGATTTACTTATTGCAAGTAATGAAACAGTTTAACGTAAAAAAACTGGTGTTTAGCTCTTCAGCGACTGTTTATGGTAGACCAAAGCAGGTACCGATTGCGGAGAATGCTCATCTATCGGCAACTAATCCATATGGCAGAACAAAACTAATAATCGAAGATATGTTGAGAGATATTTATGCATCCGATAATGATTGGGCGATTACATGCTTACGTTATTTTAATCCAATCGGTGCCCATCCAAGTGGAAATTTAGGCGAAGATCCACGAGGTATCCCTAATAACCTCATGCCTTATATTACCCAAGTAGCTATTGGTAAACGACCGGTATTACAAATATTCGGCGATGGCTTTTCTACTAAAGATGGTACAGGAGTAAGAGATTATATCCATGTAATGGATTTAGCTGAGGGACATATCTGTGCACTAGAACAATTAAAAAAGGTAACCGGTTTTAATTTTTATAATTTAGGTACAGGGAAAGGCTATAGTGTTTTAGAAATTGTCCAAACTTTTGAGAGAGTAAATCATGTGAATATACCGTATATCATTACGGATGCCCGTATGGGTGATATCCCTATTAGTTATGCTGATCCAACAGCTGCTGCGACGGGGTTAGGTTGGAAGGCTCAAAGAGGATTAGAGGAAATGTGTATAGACGCCTGGCGTTGGCAGAAAAATAACCCCACTGGATATAGTGATAAGAAAAATCCGCACTTAATGCAAAGTGGGGCTTTTTCTTTTTCTTAATAAGATGTCGGAACCCGTATAAGAAGAGGAAGGAAATGAAAAGATTATTTGATTTTATTAGCGCATGTTTACTGCTTCTTTTATTTGCACCTGTAATGGCAATTATATCTACCGTTTTGCTTATCAACGGATCGTCCATTTTTTTCAGACAAGAAAGACCTGGACTTAATGGATCATCCTTTCGCTTATATAAATTTTGTACAATGACTGATGAAACAAATGAGCAAGGTCATCTGTTACCAGATGAGAAAAGATTGACCAAAATCGGTAATAAGTTAAGAAAATATAGTTTGGATGAATTACCACAACTGCTTAATGTCTTAAAAGGTGAAATGAGTTTGGTTGGACCTCGTCCGTTACTAATAGATTATTTACCATTATATTCACCAGAACAAGCAAGAAGACATTGTGTCAAACCTGGAATCACAGGCTGGGCACAAGTAAATGGCCGCAATGCGATTAGTTGGGAAGAAAAATTAAAAATGGATGTATGGTATGTCGATCATCAACATTTTTTACTAGACTTAAAAATTCTTTTTCTTACGATTAGTAAGGTCATCCGTTCAGAAGGAATTAATCAGCCAGGTGCTGCCACAACTGAAGTGTTTAAGGGAAGCCAAATAAAAATGAAAGAGTGACATAAATGGATATTGCATTAATTGGTTATGGCGGGCATAGCAAAGTAATCTTTGACATTATTACAATGCAAAAAAATAAAGTGGTTGGTATTTTTGATGATAAGCATCGCTCATTAAAAATGAAAGGGAATGCGTTTTTAGCACCGATTGATTATGTGCATGATGTCCTAAAAATCAACCCTAATATGCGGTTTGTTATCTCTATAGGCAATAATAAAATCCGCAAGCAAATGTTCGAAAGGCTAGCTTTACCAATAGAATACTACACCACTTGTATCCATCCTTCTGCTTGTATTAGTCCGAGCGCAATAATTGGTAAAGGAACCGTCATCATGCCGCAGACGGTTATTAATGCGGATGCGGTGATTGGTCATCATACAATCATTAATACAGGAGCAGTGATTGAACATGATAATGAAATTGGTGATTATGTGCACATCTCCCCGCGTTCAACTTTAACTGGATCAGTAAAAGTTGAAGAGGGGGTGCATCTCGGTTCTGCTTCTGTTGTCATTCCACAAGTAACATTAGGAAAATGGTCTGTCATAGGGGCAGGTTCGACAGTGATTCATTCAATACCAGAGCGAGTAATGGCAGTGGGATTACCCGCACAAGCAAAGAAAATATTGAAATGGAGTGATGACATTGACTGAGCGTATTTATTTATCGCCTCCCCATTTGACTGGTGAAGAAATTCATTATGTACAATCCGCATTTACGGATAATTGGGTGGCACCCGTCGGTCCTCATATCGATTTGTTCGAACAAGAAATGTCAACACTTGTGAATGTCCAATCTTGCTTAGCGGTGAACTCGGGTACTGCTGCCATTCACCTCTCATTATTAGCACTTGGTATTAGCTCTCTAGACACCGTTTTTTGTTCTACATTTACATTTGTAGCTACGGCTAATCCTATTCTTTATATTGGGGCAAAACCGGTATTCATTGATTCAGAACCCGAAACTTGGAATATGTCTCCTGATGCGTTAGAAAGAGCTCTAAAGGAAGCGAGTGCAAATGGAAATTTACCAAAAGCGGTAATTGTCGTTCATTTATATGGGCAACCTGCCAAAATGGATGAATTGCTAATGATTTGTCAACGTTATGGTGTGCCTTTAATTGAAGATGCTGCTGAATCTCTCGGTTCTACATACAAGGAGAAGCCAACCGGCACAATCGGCAGTTATGGTATTTACTCATTTAATGGTAATAAAATCATTACTACTTCTGGAGGGGGGATGCTCGTTTCCAATCATAAAGAAGGTGTGGAGTATGCTTCGTTTTTAGCCACACAGGCAAAAGATATAGCACTACATTACCAGCATAGCCAAATCGGGTTTAATTATCGTATGAGTAATATCGCTGCCGGTATTGGTAGAGCCCAATTGACCTATCTGGAAAAGAGAATAAATGCACGTCGGAAAATTTTTCAGCGTTATGAAGAAGGGCTTCAAGGATTGGAAGGCATTTCATTTTTACCTGAGCTTCCGGGAACCTATTCCAATAGATGGCTAACTACTATATTGATTGATAGTGAGACAATTGGTGTAACTGTCGAGGAGCTAATTTTCGCTCTTAGGAATGAGAATATAGAGGCTCGTCCAGTATGGAAACCATTACATCTACAACCGTTATTTCAAGGTTATAGTTTTTATCCACATGATGTCGAGCACGAATCTATCTCTGAAATGATATTCGAAAAAGGAATTTGTTTACCTTCAGGATCTGATTTGACAATTGAGCAACAAAACAGAGTGATACATTGTATTCAAACAACCATTACCTCAAATCTTCATCTGCATCCATATTTATTAGGATAGGTGGCAGAGAATGATTGGAAAGAATATTGCAAAACTACGTAAACAAAAAGGATTAACATTAACAGAACTAGCCGAACGAGCGGGCGTAGCGAAGTCATATCTTAGTAATATTGAAAGGGAGGTCCATCAAAATCCTTCTATTCAAGTCATTGAAAAAATTATTTTCGTACTCGGTGTTGAAATAGAAGAAGTCATCAGAGGCGTTTATATCACGGAGCAAAATAGACAATGGCAAATACTTATTAAGGAAATGCGAGAGTTAGGTATTGAAAAAGATCAGATGGAGACAGTTAAACAAAGAATTTATGAAGTAAAGAATAAATAACTCAGTTTTAAGAAAAGGAAGAGAGCGCTGGAATGATGGAGAAGATACCAAGAATTATTCATTATTGTTGGTTTGGTGGCGGGGAAAAGCCAGAGTTAATGAAACAGTGTATAAGGTCCTGGGAAGAACATCTCCCTCATTATGAGCTAAAACAATGGGATGAAAGCAATGTTGATGTAACATGTAATGCTTATGTACACGAAGCGTATCAAGCGAAAAAATATGCTTTTGTGAGTGATTATTTTAGAATGTATGCTTTGTATACAGAAGGTGGGGTTTATCTTGATACAGATGTCGAGGTTTATCAATCTTTTGATCGTTTCCTTCATTATCCATCCTTTTGGGGATTTGAAGAAGGCAATTATATTGCAACAAGCACGATTGGTGCCAGTAAGGGGCATCCGCTTATCCAGTATTTTTTAGAATCCTATCAATCTAATCATTTTATCAATGATGACGGGACTTTTAACGAATGGACAAATGTTGCCGCCATAACAGAAGAAATGAAGAAAAAAGGGGTTATATGTAACGGACAAAAGCAAGTGATAGAAGAAATGGGAGTAATATTCGAGCAAACAATTTTCTCCCCATATGATTATATTAATTGTCGCGACCTGCAATCAGATGAAACAGTAACGAAGCATCATTTTTATCAGAGTTGGTTGCCTCCTCATGTATTAGTTAAACGAATCGTGAAAAGGAATATAGTCAAATTGATTGGCGGAGAAAAATTAGCTAATTTACGTAAGAAGTTTTCGGGAGTGAGGTCATGAGCCGAATATTCATTGCTACATATGATATGGAAATTGGTGGGGTAGAAAGAAGTTTATTACAATTATTGAAACAACTTAACTACGAAAAGTATGAGGTGGATCTATTATTATATCGTCATCAAGGCGATTTTTTTCATCTGCTTCCTAAACAAGTGCATTTGTTGCAAGAGTTTTCAAGTATGGCTACATTTCGTCAGTCCATTATTGAAACAATCCAAAAGAAGCATATGCTATTGGCTTCTGTAAGACTACTAGCCAAATGGCAAACACAATGGAAAAGCCTGCACGCACGTGATGAAGAGTGGGGTTACTATCAGATGCAGCAAATCGGTAAATATTCATCACCCTTCCTTCCTACAATGGATAAAACTTACGATGTGGCTATTAGTTATTTATGGCCCCACCATTTTGTAGCCTATAAAGTAAAGGCTAAAAAGAAGATTGCTTGGATTCATACTGACTTTTCCTCTCTTCATATTGATACGAATGAAGATGAAAAAGTTTGGCGGTTATTTGATCATATTATCGCAGTTTCTGATGCTTGTAGAGAAGCATTTCTTACCGTTTATCCACAGTTAGCCAATAAGGTGATGGTGATGGAAAATCTGATATCGCCGACATTTATACAAGAATTGTCTGAGGAAATAGTCGAAAATCCTATTCTCTTAGATCATCGTTTTACTATTGTTACAGTTGCTAGACTCTCAAAAGCAAAAGGAATAGATATTGCCATACAGGCGATGAAAATAGTTAAAGAAAAAGGTTATCACGACATTGTGTGGTATGTGATTGGTTTTGGTGGAGATGAAAAAGAACTGACACAACTCATTCAAGCTTGTAATTTAGAAAGTCAGTTTATATTACTTGGTAAAAAGGTCAACCCTTATCCATTTATGAAGGCATGTGACCTCTATGTTCAACCCTCTCGTTATGAAGGGAAAGCCGTTACAGTAAGTGAAGCGCAAATACTAGCAAAGCCAGTACTACTTATGAATTATCCTACAGCAAAAAGCCAAATTCGTGTTGGAGTGGATGGTTATATCGCTGGCAACAATCCAGAAGAATTAGCTTCAAGCATTATTCAGCTATATGAACATCCGGAGGAAAGGGAGAGGTTGAGCAAGAATTGTCAACGAACGAACTTTAGTAATGAAGCCGAGCTCGAAAAATTACATGCTATTTGTGAATGAAAAAGGGGGATAGGGCCATTGGAACAACCGAAAGTAAGTGTCGTCATCCCCGTTTATAACGCAGCCGATTATTTGGAAGAATGTATTCAATCTTTACTTACGCAAAGTTTACAACAATGTGAATTTATCTTCGTCAATGACGGGTCTAGTGACCACAGTCAACAACTCATTGAAGCTTATCAAGAAAAAGATTATCGCATTAAACTTTTGAATCAAGAAAACCACGGGGTCAGCTATGCGAGGAATAAGGGGGTTGAAATAGCTAAAGGTGAATACATCGGATTTATAGATGCTGATGATACAATAACAGAAAATACTTATCAGCACGTATATCAGCTTGCTAATCAATTCGATAGTGAGGTCGTTATATTTCACTTAGTTGAAGAGGTCAATGGCATTCAAAGAGTGATTAGCTATCCCTTTCCAAGGCGGGTAAAATTACATAAAAATGACATTCATGAGTTTATCATTCCACACATGTTACAAAAAGAAGATTTTAATAGTGTGTGTAACAAGTTATATAGAAGAGAAACATTGAATAAACTTCGGCTGCAATTTCCGATAAACGAGGTGCTTGGGGAAGATGGACAATTTAATTGGTCCTTTTTTTTATGTGCGAATTCAGCGATTTATAGCGATTTTCCTGGTTATTATTATCGTGAAGTAGCAGGCAGTGCGACAAGAAATCTCCAAGAAAAAGATTACTTTTCTCATGCGTTACGCTCTTATCAGCGTAGTATACCAGGTCGGATTGAAATGAGTAGCCCTCAAATCAAGACACTAAAGGCTATGAAGCTGCTTCATCAAGTGTTAGCTTATATTCACATCTATATTTTACCTACAAATGAATTAAGTAAAAAAGAAAGAAGGCAATATGTACAAACAATGATTCATCATCCAGTTGTTCAAGAAGCTTTACGACTCTACCCGGTAGAAAAGGTAAGAATGCTCGGCAGATATGACCGCTTCTTAATGAAGTGTATAAAGCATCAATCGCTTCTTGGTTTATATAGTGCAACTGCATATAGTAGGTGGCGAAATAGAAAAAAAGGGGAGGTTCATTCATGAAAATACTGATGTTTGCCCATGGAGGAAGTGAGAATCGCGGTTGTGAGGCGATTGTACGATCAACGTCAACTATGCTCAAAGAAAAAGTGGAAGATGTGGCTGTTTTTCTTTCATCTTATCAACCTGAAACAGATCAACATATACAACAGCTAGATGGAATCTTTGATGGTTCAGAAACAATTATAAGGAAATATTCAACAGATTGGTGGAGAGCTGCGATTCGGAATAAACTCTTTCAAGACGAAACATACGCCTTGCAAAAAACGCAACAAAAAACGATTAATCAAATTGATGTGGCTGACATTTGTCTTTCAATTGGCGGAGATAATTACTGTTATGGTGAACAGCCCGGTTGGTATGAAGTTGATAAAATGGTCAAAAAGAAAGGGAAAAAATTAGTATTATGGGGGTGTTCGATCGGAGAGGAAGATATGTCGGCAAGAAAGCTAGCAGATCTCAAAACATTTGATTTAATTTTGGCTCGAGAGACATATACGTACCAAATGTTAAAAAAGAGAGGCATTCATCATGTGACACTTTGTGGTGATCCTGCATTTACACTAGAGAAAGAAGAAGTAGACCTGCCCATTGGTTGGAAAGATGGGGATACGATTGGCTTAAATATCAGTCCACTTTTAGTTAGCAAGAATCAAGGTAGTAAACAAGCTGTCTCTCATTTAATTGAATATATTTTAGAAAATACCGAATCTGTCATCGCGCTCACACCACATGTCATGCAAAAGGGGAATAATGATTATGATTTATTACAAGAGTACTATCAAAAATATAAAAGTTCAAGAAGAGTCATATTGCTACCAGCGGATTTAAACGCATTACAGTATAAAGGGTATATTGCAAAAATGCGTTTTTTCATTGGCGCAAGAACACATGCAACGATTGCAGCCTATTCCAGTTTTGTCCCGACCCTCGTTTTAGGCTATAGTGTGAAGTCAAGAGGTATCGCCTATGACTTATTCAATAGTGAAAGATTTGTAGTTTCGATTGAGGAAGTGTCAAATAGTAATAAACTGATTCAATATTTTGGTGAAATGGTAGATCAAGAAGCCCAGATTAAAGAACAATTGCTAAAAGTCATCCCCATTATACAAAACCGTTCGTATGAAGCCGTGCATTCTTTAAAGGAATTGCTAGGATAATGAAAAAACAACTATTATTTATTATCCCTAGTTTAGCAGCAGGTGGAGGAGAAAAAAGCTTGATCAATCTTCTATCACAAATCGATTATGACCAGTATGAGGTGGATGTTTTTCTTTTTGCCAAAAAAGGTGTATTTCTATCGTTTCTACCTCCTCAAGTGTCTGTGCTAAATCACTCCGTAGATTTTGAACATTTCTCTTTACCAGTCCATTCAGCTATATGGGCTCTAGCCAAGAGACGCAGATGGAAGCTCGTGTATAACCGTCTATTATACTTTTTAGCTAATAGAAGAATAGGAAATACAGCTCAAAAAGAACAGTATGCCTGGAAATATTTAAAACAAGCATGTCCACAACTAGTCAAAACGTACGATGCAGCGATCGGATTTTTAGAGAAATCTTCAACCTATTTTTGTGTGGAGAAAGTAAATGCGAAACAGAAAATTGGGTGGGTACATATTGATTACAATGAAATGGGTATGGATGCAACATACGATCATACTTATTTTAAAGAAATGTCCACTATTGTCACAGTCTCTCATGAATGTGCACGCGTGTTTATCGAACAGTTTCCTTCATTGAAATATAAAGTAAACGTGATTCATAACATTGTGTCACCAACAATCATTTACGAAATGTCACGTCAGTCCATACCGTTACAAAAGCAAATGTTTACGTTACTAACCATTGGCCGTTTGCATCCGCAAAAAGGTCTAGATATGGCAATTGAGGCTTGTAGCCGTTTAGTACGAAAAGGAATGAAACTGAAATGGTACATTATTGGCGAGGGGCAAGAAAGAACCAAATTGGAAAGATTGATTAGAATTCATCAACTAGAGGAACACTTCATTTTGCTTGGACAACAAGCGAACCCCTATCCTTGGCTCGATGTAGCTGATATTTATGTACAGCCATCAAGGTTTGAAGGTAAGGCAATTGCTATAGACGAGGCAAAAATACTGCACAAACCGATTGTCGTAACAAACTATACGACAGCAAAAGATCAAATTATAGATAGAGTTACGGGACTCATCGTAGATTTAAACGTGGATGGGATCGAAAAGGGAATTAGCTTATTAATGAAAGATGATGCTTTAAGAGAACAGTTAACAGTCAATTTAAGCGGGCACTCTTATGGAACAGAATCTGAAATAGACAAGTTTTATCAAATCGTATAGAGGGGTATAAGCATGAAAACAAAACTACTCTTTGTGATGAATAACCTCCAATGTGGCGGTGCAGAAAAGGCACTTATCTCATTATTACATGCCATTGACTATAAAAGATATGAGGTGGACTTGCTGTTATTTAAAAAGGAAGGTGTATTTTTGAATATCGTGCCAAATGAAGTAACCATTTTAAATGAACAAGAGGAATTTCGTTACTTTGATGGCAGAGTCATCGATAATGTGTTAAAAGCTATTTCATCTCGAAGGTTTGATCTCGCCATTTCTCGTATAAGGGCAGCCCGTATTTTTAGAACGGAAAATAATGGAGCTGTTTGTGAACAAAAAGTGTGGAAATATATATCCCCATGCTTATCTAGTGTAAAAAAAGAATATGATGTTGCCATAGGATTCTTAGAAAAGAATCCTATTTATTTTTGTCTAGAAAAAGTAAAAGCAAAGAGGAAAATAGGGTTTATCCATAATGATTATAAACAAATGGGCATGGATAAAACGTTGGACTCTCCATACTTTCAGCAGTTGGACGGTATTATGACAGTGTCAGATTCCTGTGCCGAAGTATTACGTCAACAATTTCCAGAATATCAACAGAAAATAAAAGTCATACAAAATATCTTATCTAAATCGACTATTCAAACGTTGTCTATGAATGAGATGCCTTTACCATTTCCAGGATTGAAGCTTTTATCTATTGGACGATTACATCGACAAAAAGGTTTTGACTTAGCTTTAGAGACAGCTGCGTTACTGAAGAAAAAAGGTGTACCCTTTAAATGGCTCATCTTAGGAGAAGGTAGCGAAAGGGAGAATTTAATCCAGTTATCTACAAAGTATCAATTAGAAGAAGAAGTGAGATTTATCGGAATAAAGGAGAATCCTTATCCATATATTCGGTGGGCAGATATATATATTCAGCCTTCGCGCTTTGAAGGAAAGTCAGTTGCTGTTGAGGAAGCCAAAATATTGTACAAGCCAGTGATTGTCACAAACTATAGCACAGCAGGCGATCAAATTAATCATGGACAGACGGGGCTAATCGCAAATATGACAGCAGAATCACTTGCAGAAACGATTGTACAATTATTTGCAGATGAATCTTTACAGCATCAGTTAATGGAGGGACTAGGGAAAGAGAAACTTGGAACAGAAGACGAAATCAAGCGTTTTTACCAATATATAAAAGTAGGGTAGGCGAATCTTTAATGATTATATGGCCGTTAGCCTTTTTCATACTGATTTTGGTTGGAGCAATCGGTTTGGATTTATTTCTTATATTTAAAACTTGGTTTTCACGGATTCATTTTGGCAAATATGAAAATGAACGCGATTGGGAGAAACCTATCATCACTACAGTCGCTCGTTGGTTAAAGCGAACACCGAAAGTACCTTTAACCGACCAAAGGCGTTGGGTGGCTTTAGATATCATCAAAGGACAATATACAAGAGGCGAGATCCAATATTGGCAAGAGGCAGCTTTGTTAATGGCATTACCATCACCCCAGTTTATTTCAGAAGTCGATCGTTTTATCAATAAGAAAATCACTCCCTCTGGTGAATGGAAAACATGTCCACAACAGATAGATGGTGCAATCTTAGCTTATGCAATCCTTAAAAATAATCGGTTAAATGGTGAGTGTTATCAGCAAGCAATGGATGAAATGTGGCAAGTGATTCAAGCACATATTGGGAAGGATGGAACCGTCATGTATAGAAAGTCAATGGTAGACTATCGGTACGTCGATACGATTGGTTTTATTTGCCCTTTTCTGATTACTTACGGTGTGAAAAATAATAAGCCGGAATGCATTGACCTTGCGATTCATCAAATAGAATCCTTTTTTACTTATGGGATGAGTAGTCAGATGGCAGTACCCGCTCATGCTTATCATATAAAATCAAAGGTGGGGACTGGACTATATGGATGGGGACGAGGAATGGCATGGTTAGCGCTAGGCGTGATTGATTCGTGGAAGGAGTTACCGAATCATCATCATTATAAACATGAATTAGAGTTAAGGATAACACAATTGGCAAAAGTCATTTTGAGTCTACAGCAAGACTCTGGTTCCTGGAGTTGGTTAATGACTAGAAAAGAAGCGAGAGCGGACTCTTCGACAACGGCGACATTAGGATATTTCTTAGCTCATGCTGCTTATATCGAGGAGATTGCGGATCAGTGTTGCCAAGGTAGAGATAAAGCTATTCATTATTTGATGAAGGTAACGAGAAGGACGGGAGCGATTGACTTCTCACAAGGAGACACAAAGGATATTGGCGTTTATTCCCAATTGTTTGATATCCTGCCGTTTACGCAAGGGATGTCGCTAAGGTTATTGGCAGAGAAAAGGAGATATCAGGAGACAAAGAAAGATAGACAAGCTGTGAGCTAATGGGTGTGAACAAAGAAAGTGAGAAGGGGACAAAATGAGATCACGCTACTCTCTAATTAATATAACAGCAGGTTTAACCAATCAGTTGATTATTACCATGTTAAGCTTCTTATCAAGAACAATTTTTATCCAAACATTAGGTGTAGAATATTTAGGGATTAATGGTTTGTTTACGAATCTTTTAGCGATGCTTACGCTCGCTGAAGCAGGACTAGGTGCTAGCATTATGTACAGTTTATATAAGCCTGTTGCGGACAATGATTATATGAAGATCCGCATTCTTATGAAATTTTATCGTCAAGCGTATATGGTTATTGCAGCAATTGTCTTCGTACTCGGTTTATTGCTTTTTCCGTTCCTTGATTTTTTTGTAAAAGGGGCGAATATTGAGGATGTAGAACTCATTTACTTTATCTTTTTGCTTAATACAGTTGCTCCCTATTTTTACATTCATAAAAATTCATTTCTGAATGTCGCACAGCGTGGTTATATTGTTACAGCTGTTTACACAGTTTCATCGATAGTAACGGCCGTAATGAAAATAGCTATTTTATCTTATACTCAAAATTATTTACTTTATTTAATAATTGATAGTGTTATTACAATTGCCAATTCCATTATCCTTGCTGTGATGGTCAATCGAATGTACCCATATTTGCGCGAGAAGGTGGAGGGTAAATTAGATGAAATAACAAAGGGACAAATCACTACCAACGTGAAGGCGATTGTTATTCAAAACATAGGGAATTATTTATTATTCGGGACAGAGCATCTTCTGATTGCATCCTTTGTTAGCTTAGTGGCTGTTGGAATTTATTCGAATTATAAAATGGTCATTGATATTGCTCGTACGTTTATTAACCAGGTATTTAGTAATGTGTATCATAGTGTTGGCAATCTCGTGGCTAATGAATCAATGGTGAAGATCATAGCGATTTATAAATGTTATCGTCTAGTAAATTTTTGGCTGTATTCTTCGTTAACCATTGTATTGGCATTTACATTGGAGCCGTTTATAAGAATCTGGTTAGGAAGCGACTTCTTGTTTTATCAAGAAGCGTTACTCGTCATTCTATTATTGACGTTCTATGAACGTGGCATGCGAAATTCTATATCAGCAATAAAAACAACAGCGGGTTTATTTCGAGAAGATCAATATGCACCGCTATTACAAGCAGGAATCAGCTTAATATTTGCACTTGTCCTTGTACAATTTCTAGGGATTACTGGCATATTTTTAGGGCATTTCCTTAGTGCTCTTTTCGTTCCTTTTTGGTTTACCCCCTATGTGGTCTATAAAAAATTGTTTAAGCTACCAGTAAGACAATATTTTACTTCTTATTTGTCTCTTATGTTGATAGGATTGGTAGCTTATTTATTAACGAAAATCATTCTTATGCAGTTTTCTCCTGTCAGTTTTTCTACTTTTCTTATTTACTTATTTGTAAGTTTAGTGCTGCCTAATTTATTATATATAATCGTATTTTACCGAACGGACGAATTCCAATATATTTTAAAAATGGTTTTGACTATACTAAGACGCTTGCAAGCGAAGAGAAGAGATAGAATGCTCTCTTCTTAGCAGCAATATTTTAGGTGATTCTTGTCTAGTCCTAGACGTGATATTGGATTTTTAAATAGTAGTATTCTGGTAAGTGTGAACTTGATAGGATCCATTCTCATGTTCTTTACCAGTGGTAAAACCGGCACCATCGGTAAATATATTTCTGGCGAGAATGGATTCTGCCTGCGTACTAAAGTCATTGGTGATTGCGCCTTTACCCATAAAAATATTATTATAAATTCTAAAGTTTTGTGTTCTTCCCCATGCCTTCATTGTTGACATAGTAAATTCGTTTTCATAAATAGCTAAACTGCTACCAGCACTTAAGATAATACCTAGAGGCGAAGTAAAACGGTTATACCTAACAACATCCAACGCCATTGCATCCCAGCCATCTTCCCAATCAATGTCACAGCCTGGTGTTCGTCCTTTATTATTAACAAATGTATTTCCTTCAATTAACCATTCTTGACCACCACACATCGCAAGTCCTGTGCTGGTGTTTTCTTCAAAATGACAGTTTTTAATTTTACATTGTCTTGGCATGCCAATGGTACGAAGAAAAGCGACTGCGCCATTAAAGTCGGTATCGCCATCTGCAGGGGGGGCTTCTTGATAAATGACAATTTTGACCCATTTTGCCGCTTGTGGCTTATCATAATTGTAAAATTGTAGATTATAAGTTTGGGAAGAAATGAATAGGTGATTTTCATCGTAAAAGTATATAGAATACAGTCTGGATCGTAAATAACGGAACCCTTGATAACCTTGAGTGTAACCTAACAAATAATAACTACCCAGTCCTGAAATATTTAAATAGGTAGATGAGCGAAAACGATGATTGTTTATTTCTGCACGCGCATTCCCTTGATCATCTATATCTCCTGGTTCAAAATGTGACCAGCTAACAACCGTATCACTTTTCACTTCTCCGAGCTCACGGTTATGAATTGTTCCAGTGATGAAATTAAATCCTGGTGATTGATTAAACGTACATGACTCAAAGGAGACATTTTTACAATCATCAATGAGCACACTCAGGCAACCTTCAGTAGATTCTGCAACAGTTGTATCGTTTCTTTCGCCATAAATATGGGCGTTTAAGAGTTTGGTATTTTCAAGATTAGTAAAATAGAACATTCTGTACCCAGTTTTTGTCTTTTCACTTGCTTCAATTTGAATCTTACTATCACTGAAATCAATGATGATATTAGTCGGAGGAAACAATGTTCTAACAGTTGGATTAATTAAATAATGGCCGTAGGGGAAAATGACTTTTTTATATGGGCCCAGTAAGGCATCATCAAATGCTGCTTGAATCCCGTTAGTAGTTGCGAGAGCGTTTGTTTCATCCAAATGTATATCATATTGTTCTGCATTCACATACAAAATGTCGGCTTCCTCAATCGGTTGCTCCGCTCGTTCAGATACAGTCAAAGTAAAGCTTGCAGCAATTGTTTTACTACTATCATAAGCAGTAATAGTCGTTGTACCGCTCGTAAGTGCTTCAACCACTCCATATTGTACTGTGGCGATATGAATATTTTCACTTTCCCAGAAGACAATATTATCATTTAGCACATCAAAAGGTAATCCTTCTGATAATGCAGTCGCCATCAATACAGTCGCTTCACCAACAACCATCGTTTCCTTCTTCTTATTAATAACAATCTCGGTGATCGTCCGATTAGATGGGGGGAGAGAGGGAGATAATTGCACATCTATAGGAATAGTTGTCGTAAAGCTCTGTTCTTCGTAGGCAGCCATTACATTTACGGACGTCGTCCCTGCGGTTAATGCCTTTATACGGCCTCTGTTATCTACTTCTACTATTTGTTCATTATTACTTTGAAAATCAAGGGTGAGGTCTGAAGTGTATTGACTTGGAATGGCTTCAATAAATAACTTTTGGCTTTCACCAATGGCTAAAGAGATGGTTTGTGGTAACGCAGAAATGCCAATTAATTGTTCTGTTTGCTGATAATAGTCATAATTGTTTTTTACTTCCTCATCCGTTAATGCGCGATTATAAATTGCAAAAGCCACAATGATTTCAGGTGCTTGATTGTGTGCGACAAAGTCCTTTCTTAATTGAAGTGGTGATTGAATAAGCGCATTTACGGTACTAGCAAAATCATTAGGTACAGGTCTTGGACCATTATCATTGATTGCATCATTGATAAAGAGACTTGCTGTTTGATCGGTATTAAATCTGAGTGTAAAGAGATTAATCGCATGTGAATCAATAGGGTTTAGCCAATCCTGATAACTTTTCTTTTGTCCTTGTTCATCTTTAAACCAATATGAATTAATTGCTCTTGTGTTTTGCTGTCCTGTTGTAGTCAAATACGGAATAAATACATCTGAGCGTGCAGCTGTGAATTTCCCATCTACTGTTTTCCAGTGCGATCCATTTGTGTTGAAGCTGGCCATTTGGATAGTTAATCCATTTTCAAAAGTAATGAGTTGATTCAGTGGGGAGGCATTTGTCGGTATTTCTACATAATCCTCGCGATTGACTAATAAACCTTGATCTGTCACATAACCATCGCTCACTCCATCATGTGAAAGACCTATTAAGGAAGCAACGACCCCATGAATCGTATCACTAATAGAATTATTCGTTTCCCCGGAACGGTTGGTAAAGTCATAATGAAGAATAATACCCTCAGTTTGAATGCCAATTTTTTGATATAAGGCAGATTGTAGCGCACTCTTGTTTCCAGTATTATCTATTGCGTAAGCCTGTAAGGTTGTGGTTTCAGTAATTATAAATGGACCTGAATAAACCGGGCTTGTTGAAGTGGGTTCGTCTCCATTTAAAGTATAATAGATCGTCGCTGGTTCACTTGAAGTAATAGTAATTTCGTGTGATTGTGAAAAAAAGCCACTAGGTGTCACCGTTAAAGTAGGTGGTGTTTCGTCTAATTCTAAGGTAGTTACGGTAATGCTAACCCCTGTAGAGGTTTGACCTGCTTCATTTTTTGCTTGTACGGTAAAAGTATAAAAGGTGGATGGGGACAAGTTTGCTAAAGTGACAGAAGGATTGACGACATTCTCTCTAAATTGGTCATTTTGAGAAATGTCATAAGAGGTAATTCCATCATGATAAAGAGGTGGGTCCCATTGTAACGTAACGCTAGTAGCAGTTACTTGATGAATCATTAAGTTTTCTACATTTCTTGGAGGTGATTCAGGCTCAGGTTTGAGTTCGTCATTATTTAACCAAGAACTTACATAACATCTAAAAGGGACAGATGATTGCACAGAGAGCGTGTTAAACGGAGCAAAGTTTCCCTCGAATGTTTCATTTGCCCTAACGGTAATCGTGATGTTGTGAATGTTAAATGACAACGAAGTGGTTGGATGTAAATTTGTTATTCTTAAACGAATCATCGCGGTATCGTAATTCTTAATCGTTGGTGCATTATTCTCGAAATAATCTTTGATAATAAAAATCACTTTTTCTCGCCTCCTTTTCTAGATAGGTTATCTTATGCGCGTACTGTCGCTTTTTTACTATATATTTGTGTTTAATAGTACTTTAGATGAGGAAATCAGTGTAAACCATTATGAATGTAATTAAACATAGTTCGTTTAACCTAATTTTTATTGACGTCTAGTGGTGAATCATTGTAATTTGATAATGATAGTTCGTTATATAGAATATAAATGTTCTTTTTAGGAACAAGGGGTGGTTACTTGAAGGATATTATCTATTTTTTAAAACAAGTTTACCAATACGCTGGTTGGAGACTATTCGCTAGCTTAATAGCAGTTACAATTGTCAGTCTTTTAGATGGATTAGCTATCCTTTTACTAATCCCATTGATTCATTTTACCGGTATGGTCGATTTCGGCTTAGAAAACTCCTTTTTATCCTCT
Organism: Cytobacillus sp. FSL W7-1323; assembly: GCF_038595015.1. NCBI lineage: Bacteria > Bacillati > Bacillota > Bacilli > Caryophanales > Bacillaceae > Cytobacillus > Cytobacillus sp. FSL W7-1323. The sequence goes on along the minus strand of NZ_CP151998.1, from coordinate 3,678,072 downwards.
TTTTCCTTATTCGAGTATGTACCATCTAGTGTAGTACTGCCGTTGATCTTACTGATTTTTGTTGTCATTGTAGCTGTTCATCATCTTATTGAAAAAGCTGTGATGATAAAGCATACGCGCATACAAATGGGTTTTTTGACACATTTACGAATGAGTATCTATCAGGACATATTGTTGAGTAATTGGTCTTTTTTCCTGAAAAAGAGCAGTTCCGATTTAATCCATACCGTGCTAACCGAGATTGCTAAAACAAGTGGTGGTACGAGGTCTATTTTACAATTATGTACGAATCTGATTTTCGCTTGCGTGCAAATTGGCATGGCGTTTATTCTGTCTCCATATATTACAAGCTTTGTTCTTTTGCTTGGCATGGTGGCCATTTATATGAACAGGAAATATTTGAAGCTGACACAAGCTTTTGGTAAACAAAATTATACGTTAGGTAAAAAATTCCTAGCCGGAATAACAGACCAATTAGGGGGAATCAAGGAAATTAAATCTAACCATTTAGAAGAAGCACAACTACGCTGGGCTGGTGAAATGACGGCTCAAATGCAAGAAGAGCAAGTGAATTATATGAATACGAGATTACGTTCACAGTTGAATTATAAAATTTCATTAGCTGTATTCATCGCGGTCTTTGTTTATCTATCTATTCAATTATTTCAAGCTCAATCAGCAACACTATTACTAATTGTTGTTATATTTTCTCGCCTTTGGCCGAGAGTTGCAGGTATTCAATCCTCTTTAGAACAAATAACAACAGCTATCCCATCTTTTAAAGCGGTAAAATTATTACAAAGTGAATGTAAACAAGCTCGCGAGGAACTTATTTCATCAGATGAAAAACTCAAATTAGAGAACAGTATTACTTATCAACAGGTGTCTTTTCGCTACGTTAAAGAGAAATATGCCTTAAAGGATATTAATGTAACAATCCCATCAAAAAAGATGACAGCAATTGTCGGCAAATCAGGTGCGGGTAAAAGTACATTCGTGGATTTACTGATGGGCTTAAATCAACCACAGGAAGGCGCATTGTATATTGATGGACAAAAGATTAGCAATCATTCGCTTGCCTTATTAAGGCAGAGCATTGGTTATGTCTCTCAAGAGCCTTTCTTATTTAACGGTACGATTAGAGAAAACTTGCTACTACTTCGCCCGAATGCGACAGATCAAGAACTATGGCAAGCCTTGTCCTTTGCTTCAGCAGCTGATTTCGTGAAAAAATTACCTGAATCTTTAGAAACTTACATTGGCGATCGAGGAATAAAGTTATCTGGTGGTGAGAAACAAAGGCTTGTTTTAGCAAGAGTTATTTTGAAAGATCCTTTAATTCTTATACTTGATGAAGCAACGAGTAGTTTAGATACCGAAAATGAAAAGAACATTCAAGAGAGTATTGAACAATTAAAAGGAAAAATGACAATCATAGTAATTGCTCATCGCCTCTCCACCATTAGAGATGCCGATCAAGTAATCGTGTTAGATGCAGGTAAAGTTGTTCAAGTCGGAGAATTTGTTCAATTATCTAAAGATAAGAACCAGTTATTTAGTCAACTGTTACAGAGGCAGGTGGAGGCAATGTAAATATTTCCTTTTCCTAAAGAAAAAATAGAAAGGATTCGTGATTTTATGAAAAAGCCGTGGGGAGAAGTAAAACTGGAAGTACTAGATGTAAAAATGACCATGAAAGGTGGAGGACATGGGGGAGGAAAGGATCCTAAGGATCCTGCTGATCCAGAGCCGGAAACAGATATCTACAGTTGAGGAAATGTCCTTATGTACTTTTGTACATAAGGATTTTTTACTAGAAAAGAGATTAACTTGTTTATTTCAGGGCGCTCTGCGTTTTTTATTTAGGTGGTGAGTATATGTTTAAAAAAGTAACTAGTCAGAAGGAACAAGAGGCTTTTGCTGCTACATGGGAATATTTTTGTGAGAGAAATGGTTGGCATAAAGACCCTTATGCACAAACAGGCGAGAGGTATCAACTATTGTTATCTAAAAGAGACCCGACCGTTATCGGTACGATTGAATTTATTCCTTATCATGAAGAAGTGGAAGTAGAAAGGTATTTTCGCTTTTCTAAAATCCCATCTATTTTTCAACAACAGGATCGGGTATGGGAGATAGATAAACTATGCTTACATAAAGATTATCATAGACAAGGTTATTTCTTTCATTTTTTTGAAATCATTTATGATCATGCCCTTCTTCATCAGCCGAAATATTATATAGCTATATTAGAAAAAAAGTTATATAGACTTTTAAAAATGTCTGTTGGTCGACGAATGATACGGGTCGATAAACAAACTGTCAGATCAGAAGCATCACTTATTCCAGTTGTAATACAGATAGAACAAATAATGAAGGATGATACAATCATACAATCACTTTTCTTGCGGAGAAATAAATTATTGTTGTGGAAATATTTCTTCAGATCAGGATTAAACCGATTGAAAAATAAAGCTGTGCGTATTCTTAGGGGGTAAATCATTGGTACTTTGGAGATACGGAAAACAGGTTAGTTGGATGCTCATGACGATTGGTTATATGGTTTTCATTTGGCTTCAATCTGAATATTTTAACCCCCAATTAATTGAAATATATGCTTATAGACTAGATTTTCCTATATTAGTAATTCTCGGCACTGTTTTTGAATTATTGCATCTTATCGAGTTTGGCATTTTATTTATTTTCCTTATCTTTACCTTTAAGGCCAATCCTAATGGAGAGTTTACAAAAAAGAAAATGATTGTTTGTTTCATTTTGTCTTTACTTTATAGTCTGATTGATGAAATTCATCAATTATATATTCCTTATCGTTCTTTCTCTTTTGTTGATATTTTTAAGAACTTTATCGGTATTTTCATTGTTTATTATATTGTTAAGAAAAGGTATAAGTGGTGAATTGCAGTGTCCATTTCTTCTCTTCAATTAAAGCTTCTTTATTCCGTTTATTTTGTTACAAATGTCTATTTTACAGGCGAATACACAAACAGAATACTTTAATGGGAATAGCATATAGGTAATTGAATATGAAACGAATATAAAATAAATAGATAAAAAGTTTATTAAAATCTATAAGGGAGAGAGGAAATTTGAGATATGTGAGAATCATCGAGGAAATCAATCAATTGAGGCTATTGTTAAGTAATATGTATGACCAAGGCCTATTCGATGTTGAAGAGGTAGAAGAGAGGCTCACATATCTTTTTCAATTGCTGTTTCCGGATAGAATAGGTGAATTTTCACCGGAAATTCATGAGATTCCTGGTGAGTCTCTTAGACTCTTGGCTGAGATTTTACAAGATCCCATATTAGTTCCAATCTTGAGAGAAGTAAGTGAAGGAGCAGCTGGTGAAATAAATATCCCTCATGCTTGTAATCAAAGATGTAATTGTCGGATGTGTAGATGGTGCAGAAGAGGGGTAACGGGTGCAACAGGAGTTACCGGAGTAACAGGTATGACTGGCGCAACAGGGTCGACAGGTGCAATGGGTCCGAGGGGTTATCCAGGAATACCTGGGAGAAGCGGATTAACAATAACGGGTCCTACAGGGGCAACAGGTCCAACAGGTCCACCAGGCAGTGAGACAGGAATAACAGGTGCAACTGGACCAACGGGTATGACTGGTGCGATAGGCTTAACTGGAAGTACGGGAATCACTGGTATAACGGGGGCCACCGGTCTAACTGGAGCTACTGGAGTGACAGGTCTAACAGGGGTAGATGGTTTAACTGGAGCGCCAGGTATCACCGGTCCTACTGGAGTGATGGGATTAACCGGAGCCACTGGCGTAACTGGTTCAATAGGAACCACCGGCCCTAATGGTGTGACAGGAGTAACGGGAATGACTGGACCTACTGGCTTAACAGGTAGCGCAGGGGTGACGGGAACAACTGGAGAAACAGGAGTCACAGGCGTTACTGGTCCCACAGGCACGCCAGGTATCACTGGGAGCACAGGAAATACCGGTGTCACGGGTCTAACTGGAGAAATAGGATTAACAGGTGCAACAGGAGTCGCAGGCTTGACAGGGGCTACGGGCGTTTCAGGTGTGACGGGAAGTACTGGTGCAACAGGCAACACTGGGCCAATAGGCGAGACTGGAATAATGGGTTCAACCGGTCCTACTGGTTTGACAGGAGTCACAGGTTCAACGGGAATGATTGGACCTACTGGAATCACAGGCCCAATTGGTTTAATGGGTCTTACAGGGAGTACCGGAACCACTGGCAACACCGGAGTAACAGGAATAACGGGTTTAACAGGAGCAACAGGAGTCACAGGTTCAATCGGTTTGACGGGAGTAACAGGATCAACCGGAATCACCGGTTCAATGGGCTTACCAGGAACAACAGGAATAACGGGAACTACTGGTTCAACAGGAGTGACAGGGGTCACGGGTCCAACAGGCTTGGCGGGTGTAACCGGAGTGACAGGTTCAATCGGTTCGACGGGTCTAACGGGAGCCACAGGTTCAACGGGCGCAATAGGAATCACCGGAGCAATTGGCTTGACGGGGCCTACGGGTTCAACAGGAGTGACAGGTATCCCAGGAGGTACTGGACCGACAGGAATCATTGGAACTACTGGTTCAACTGGTAACACAGGAAATACAGGTCTAACGGGTCCAACTGGCTCAATAGGCTTAACAGGAGCAACAGGAATTACGGGGTCAAGCGGTTTGACAGGAGTAACGGGTTTAACAGGATCCACCGGAGTCACCGGTTCAACCGGCTTGACGGGAGTAACAGGTCTAACAGGGGCGGCCGGAATCACAGGTCCAACTGGTACAACAGGATTAACAGGGATAACGGGACCAACCGGCTTGACAGGAACAACTGGTCTAACCGGTGTAAACGGTTTTACTGGGACTACGGGAACCACTGGGCTAACAGGAGCGACGGGGATCACAGGCCCAACTGGCTTGACGGGAGTAACGGGTTTAACAGGGTCAACCGGAATCACTGGTGCAATAGGTTTAACCGGAGTCACAGGTCTAACAGGGGTAACTGGATCAACAGGTTCGACGGGTCCAACCGGATCAACGGGGTTAACAGGTGCAACTGGAATCACCGGTCTAACGGGTATCACAGGTTTAACAGGATTGACAGGACTCACAGGGAATACCGGAGTAACGGGTAGTACAGGAAATACAGGTCTAACGGGAGTAACAGGAATTACCGGAGCAATAGGTTTAACCGGAGTGACAGGTCTAACAGGGACGACCGGAATCACGGGTTCAACTGGCGCAACGGGAGTAATAGGTCTAACAGGATCGACCGGAATCACTGGATCAACAGGAGTGACAGGTGCAACTGGATCAACGGGCTTAACAGGAATTACGGGGTCAATCGGCTTGACTGGAGTAACAGGTCTAACAGGATTCACAGGAACAACTGGTCCAACTGGCTTGACCGGATCAACTGGTCCAACTGGCTTGACCGGATCAACTGGACTAACCGGTGTAAACGGTTTGACAGGAGCTACAGGTTCAACAGGAATCACCGGTTCATCCGGCACGACGGGTCTAACGGGGGCGACAGGAACTACAGGGCTAACGGGAATCACAGGAGCAATAGGTTTAACCGGAGTAACAGGTTCAACAGGAGTGACCGGTATCACCGGAAGTACTGGAGCAACGGGCATAACAGGAACAACAGGTATTACGGGTTCAATCGGCTTGACTGGAGTAACAGGTCTAACAGGATTCACAGGAACAACTGGTCCAACTGGCTTGACCGGATCAACTGGACTAACCGGTGTAAACGGTTTGACAGGAGCTACAGGTTCAACAGGAATCACCGGTTCATCCGGCACGACGGGTCTAACGGGAATAACAGGATCAATAGGTTTAACCGGAGTAACAGGTTCAACAGGAGTGACCGGTATCACCGGAATTACTGGTGCAACGGGCATAACAGGAACAACAGGAATTACGGGTTCAATCGGCTTGACTGGAGCACCAGGTCCAACAGGAGCGACAGGAATAACAGGATCAGCAGGTTTGACAGGTTTAACAGGAATTACAGGAACAACCGGCTTGACAGGAGCTACGGGTTCAACAGGAGCGACCGGAATCACCGGAGCAATAGGTTTAACAGGAGTAACAGGTCTAACAGGGACGACCGGAAATACGGGTTCAACCGGTGTCACAGGAACCACAGGGCTAACGGGAATCCCAGGTCTAACTGGCTCAACGGGCTTAACAGGAACCACAGGAATTACTGGGTCAGTCGGCTCGACTGGAGTAACTGGTTTAACTGGATCAACCGGTTTGACAGGAGCTACAGGTTCAACAGGAATCACCGGTTCATCCGGTACGACGGGTCTAACAGGGGTAACTGGAGTAACAGGTTCGACTGGATCAACAGGCATAGCGGGAGTAACGGGTCTAACAGGGGCGACAGGAACTACAGGACTAACGGGAATCACCGGAGCAATAGGTTTAACCGGAGTAACAGGTCCAACAGGAATCACAGGAACAACGGGTCCAACAGGCTTGAGTGGATCAACTGGCCTAACAGGGGTAACCGGTTTGACTGGGGCGACAGGAAATTCTGGGCTAACAGGAGCGACGGGGACCACAGGCCCATCCGGCTTGACGGGAGTCACCGGTTTAACAGGACCAACAGGAATCACAGGAACAGCGGGTCCAACAGGCTTGACCGGATTAACAGGTCCAACAGGCTTGAGTGGAGCAACAGGTCTAACTGGAGCCACGGGGGTCACGGGTTCAACAGGGGTGACCGGTATCACGGGAAGTACCGGAGTATCGGGTGGTACTGGAGCGACAGGAATCACGGGGAGTGCAGGCCCAACCGGTCTAACGGGAGTAACAGGGATCACAGGAGCAATCGGTTTAACGGGAACAACCGGCTTAACAGGAACAACAGGAAATACGGGTTTAACAGGACCTACGGGACTAACGGGCCCAACCGGTTCAACAGGCTCAATCGGACCAACCGGTCTAACGGGATTAACGGGTTTAACAGGATCCTCAGGGTTCACAGGAACAACCGGCCCAACGGGAGTAACAGGTCTGACTGGCCTAACAGGATCTACCGGGATCACGGGTCCAACAGGAGTGACAGGAATCACAGGTGTAACTGGTCCATCAGGCATTTCAGTACCTATTGTCGGTTTTTCGGCTAGAACAAACTTAAGTGGGATTAGTGCTTCGCAACAAATTGCTAATTGGAATATTGCTTCGCCTAGCTATAGTAGTGCAAGTTTTAATGCTACTACAGGTACTTTTACAGTACCAAATACAGGGAGATATTCTATTAAGGCAACAATTAATTATCAAACAACTACCACTATTTCTATAGCTATCGGTGCAGGAGTTAGTCCGACTTTTAGTGTTAGAAGAATATCTACTTCAACTGATTTAATTACTGGTGTATTTCCTATTCTAGATGTGAATATTGTTTTATTATTGAGTCTGAGAACTATATTGGGTTCTGGAACAGTTACTCTCTCAGGTGATATGACTTTAAATGCGGGAGATACTGTGGGTTTATTCTATAATGCAAATGGGCTTACAATTAGCTTGAATCTGGGATCAGGGACTTTACCCATTGTTTGGTCCATTCACCAAATTGGATAAAAAGAGCAATGTGGGAATCATTATCCTCACATTGCTTATTTGATGTAATATTCTTTGAAAAAAAGCTCGTTATGATTGACTCTTGAATCATTGGGTCGGTACTCTTTTGCTTTACAGTGATGGAAATATGATTGATTTTCATTACCATTTTGCCAGTAACAATAACATAGTTGAATATGTGGGTACCAGGTAGTATAAGATTCATCTTTAAAATTAAAATGAGTCGGTTCCTCGAGCGTAGTTGCTAATTGATACCAAAAAATGGCCTTATTAAAGTCATTTTTTCCTTTATAAATATCACCAATTTTACAAGCGGCTTCGGGTCTTGGTGTATCAAACTTCATGGTTAAAATGAGTGCCTCAAGCTCACTTTCTTCTATATTTAAATGTTTATAACATTCAGCTATAGATAAGCATGCCCTAATTTCATCCTCCACCCATCCCTTTTTACTCTGTAAAAATTGTGCATAATAGGCAATTGCATTTTCGAATCTAGCATGGTCTTTTAGTTCATTTGCAAAATAAAACAAATCCCTTGGTGAAAACTCCTCACCCTTTTCTAACCTTTTCTCGTATATTTTAATATTGCGGTCACTTTGTTCATGATGTGTTTGTTTCCTACTTTTATTATGCTTAATGGCAATATCTGACTCAATAATATGGCCCCCGACTTCCAAATATTCATGGACAGGACCATGCCACTTGAAATGTCGGTCTCTTTTAACTAACCGATGTCTACGAGAACTAAAGGTTGGTTTATTTTCCTCATCAAAGGCTAAATGGTAGAGCATTGCGACAGCATCTACGTCAAAAGATAACGCTCCTTTTAAGTCTTTCATTTTTTGTCTGTCATCCGGTAAAAGTATATCGTCTGCATCTAACCAGAGAATATAATCTTGTGTAGCTTGCTCAAAAGCATAATTCCTTGCTGCGGCAAAATCATCTGTCCATTCATAGTGAAAAAGATGTTCAGTAAACTCTTTAGCGATTTTCTCTGTTTCATCTGTTGAGCCCGTGTCTACAATTATAATTTCATCACATAAATCAGACACACTTTTTAAGCATTCAGCAAGTACTTCCTCTTCATTTCTTACAATCATACAAAGGCTAATTGTTATCATCCCGTTCACCACCAAATAAAGAATCCTTATACTATATGAATGGTGAAAGAAATGGGTTCAAACCTAATTAGTTATTTCATTGCAAGTCTTAAAAATAGTAAATAAAGTAAGAAAACCCCTAGATATCCCCCTGTAATTAAAAATAAAGGGTTGAGAAAGACGACATGGACGGTTGTCATAAATACTAAGTTTTCGCTAATGATTTCATAAACTGTTGTAGCTGTTATACTTTCAAAAACGATAAGGGAAATGGTAGCTAAAGAAATTAGCACAATATGTGTAGGTGCCCAATATTTATTAGCAAAAACCATTAAAAGAGGAATCATTATAATCATCAATACAATGAAAAATACCATTAAAAAACCCTCCTAAGAAGAGTGATAGGATTAGCTTCTGTTATTTTTCAAAGAAAGATACATTTATTTTCCGAAAAATATAAAAACGAAAAGGAACTTACCTAGATTTGTCGAATGATAGGTGAAAAGGAGCTGAGAGTAATGAAACAAGTGAAACAACAACAGTGGATTTGCTCTAAATGTGAGAAAGTAATAGAAGACAAGAATGAATATATTGATAATGATGGTGTTTGTGACCAATGCTATTCTTGTAAACTGAAAATAAGGCGTGGTTTTAAGATTTAAGAAAAAAATAAGCGGATCCCATATTTGTAATTATCAAATATGGGACACCGCTTATTTTGATTTGTGAACAACTCTTTTAGTTAAACAAGTCATACAAATGGTCTTTCTTTTTACGATTAGTATTTCATGATAATAAACAAGCTCTTGACATTTATTGCAAAGTACAAATTCACTCATGAATTTACACATCCTTTCTTTAAAGGTATATGTAAAAAGAGAGGTAAACATGATTACTTGTACGAGGCTTATAAACTTACTCATTAATATGAAGTGCAATTTCTTGAAGCTCTTCTTTCATTTGACCAATAAGTGATAAAACAGACCCGATCGCCTGAATCCAACTACCATAAAACCCCAATGCTTCACCGCTCTCACTACTCTTGTCTCTTAATGATTCAATCCCTCCTTTTGCTTGCATACTATTGCCAATTCCTTGAAGGAAGCCACCAACTATATTTAAAAATCTACCCGAGGGTGTTAAATCAAAAAACTCATCACTTAATGCAACAAAACTTCCTAAAGCCTGGAACCAATTACCAGTAATGATTATTCTTTGGTTCAAGTCCTTATTTGGGTCAAAAAGGATGCCAATGATAACGAGAGAATTGCCAACAGCTTGGACTTCATCACCAATAAGCTCAAGTGAATAGGTTCCTTGGCCATCAGCGGAAAGTGCTTCGCCTGTAGCTTGAAGTATATTTCCTTGCAAACGCAAATCAATTTTTAGCTGTTCATTGATAGGGAGTTGAGGAGTACTTCCTAAAGCTGCTTCAATTGTACCGATAGTTGACAATACAGAGCCAAAAATCTCCTTTAGTTGACTATTCAGGCCTAATCCCTCCCATACTCGCTTCATTATATGTATGTGGTGAAGGAAGTGGGTTTGTACTTAAGGAGATAAAAATGAAAGATGTACATTTACCGGTTACTTCTTCCAAATAAAGACCATTTATTAACTAGTACACGACCCGTAGTAAGAGTCGAATCATTAGAAGCTAGGTACAACAGCATAACCTCATCGACTAACGGTTTTTTGGCAATTAGTTCATCTTTTTAAAATTGTTTGTTGCCAGTTCATCGCAATGAAACCTGGCTGGACTCTATTCATACGAATCTTCTTCTCTTTTGCAACATGAAGTGTAGCCAGTCGATTGTGTCTCCTTTAATGCTTGAACTTTTAAGAATTTCACATCTAATCAACATTGACTTTTTTTATTCATCATTTGTTTTATCCTCAGGAACTCTTTTGTACAAGTATCGGATTCTGTTAAGTCTGATTCATTTAGCTTTCCCTCATTTGCAACATTCAATTTTTTTAAGCATTTTTCTTACTTGATCATCTATATCTGTTACAATTACTTCTGCCCCTTTTTAGCAAATATAGTAGAACTGTAGCGCTCATACTAGAGATATCTCCAGTAGTAATCGTAAATTTATTGTTCATCCCATTATCTTAGCTCCAATTATTAGCAGTAAACTTAACAAATAACTTGATTCACCTACTCTTAAAGGTTAACTTTAAGTGAATACAATCTAATACTTGTTTTTTATTTGAAAGAAGAGGGAATATAAAACATAAGTACATAATAGTTAAAGGAGAACGATTAAAGATGAAGAGATTTTTACTTATATTATCGATAATGACGTTGTTTTGTTTGACTGCATGTGGCGATGGTGAGGGCGATTCTCAGAGTGGAAACATTGATAAACCTAATCTAGCAGATGAAGAAATTGAAGTGAGTCTTCAAAATGCCGTAGATATCTTTCTGCGAGAATATGAAGTGGATTATATTACAAAAGTTGAATTAGATAGTGATATGGATCAATGGAAATATGATGTGGCTGGAGCTTCTAATGAAAAAGAGTATGAGCTTGTGATTGATGCACATACTGGAGATATTTTAGATCAAAGTGAAGAGGCAATTGAAAAAGGGGATGAAGAACAAGGTATTTCTTTAAATGAGATTCTTTCACCTTCAGAAGCGATGAAAATTGTTCAAGCAGAAACGAGTAATGAAATTGGCGGTTGGACATTAGAAGTAGAGAATGGAACAGAGCAGTATGAAATCGAAGTCAGAGATGGTAGTGAAGATATCGATTATATTATTAATGCGATAAGTGGTGAGTTAGTAGGCAGAGATTAAATTTTTTTCCTCAGCAGATAGTAAAGTCCAATGATTAATTTAATCATTGGACTTTTTTTAACCTATTATTAAAGACTAGGTTGCACGACGGGTGATTTCTTATATTTTTTCTGGATGACATATGTCTGGATAATAAGGAATAATCCACTCACTGACCAATATAAAGGCAGTGCAGCTGGTGCAGATAGGGAAATGAACAAGATCATTGCCGGTGAAAGGTATCCCATGATTTTCATTGGTCCTTGTTGTTGATCCTTTGGTAATTGCATAAGGGAAACTCTGAATTGCAAATAATAAATGACACCAGCGATAATAGCCATTGGAATATTGGCGTGTCCTAAGCTAAACCATAAAAAGCCATGGGTAGCGATTTCGGGAGATGTTCTAATAGCATAATAAATAGCCATCAAAATCGGCATTTGTATCAGCAAGGGCAAACACCCCATATTCAATGGGTTGACCCCATGTTTCGCATATAAACCAATAAGCTCTTGTTGTAATTTTTGCTTCTTAGCTTCATCTTTTGTTTTGTTCATTTGCTCTTGTATAGCCTTCATTTCAGGTTGTAACGCTTCCATTTTGACCTTCATCGATTGAGAGCTTTTTACTTGTTTAACGGTTAAAGGTAGTAAGATCAACCTTAATAATAAAGTCACTAGCACAATACTCCAACCATAATTTCCGTGGAATATGCCTGCAAAAAAGTCGATGATAGAGATCAATGGCTGCACAAAATAATGATGGAAAAACCCTGTGTCTGTACCACCATTTGCTTGACAGCCAGCTAAAACCAATGAAATTGTAATTACTAACCATATCATTTTCTTCAAAAATATTTCCTCCTCTAATGATTGTTTTAATTAGTCATTAGAGAAAGAAATGCTTCATCGCTATCGTCTGGACTTTCTTTGCGACGAACTGTAAGTAAACGGTTTTGTTTACATGCCCAATTAAGCACATTAGAAAGAACAGATGCGTAGTGGTTAATTAAATCAGCGTCTGCTTCTTGAAGACGATAAAAAAGCATGCCTGTATTTCGTTGTAAGAAATATATCGTTAAGGCGGGGAGTAGGATTGTTAAGACAATACCAGCTAAGGTTAAGTCATGAATCGTTTGATAATCAAGTTCAAAAAGACCAGCAAATATCATCCCAAAGAGAATGGTATGATTAAATGATAAATGTCTCATTAGACTGCTCCCCTCCTTTCAATTCTTTTACATATTTTCATCATAATCATAACGGAATCAGAAGGAAAAGTAAATGAAGCAAGACTTACAGGCTATGGATAACCTTTTTGTGACTATTATATTTAAATATTAAGTAGATAGTACAAGCTTCTTTTTCTGGTACATCCATTCTAAAAAATGCTGTTACGTTATGGGAGTATTCATGATTGCAAGCAGTAAATGGGTAGTTGTTATAGTCTATTCTTTTTCCTCATCCTTCCCTAAGTCTTCACATGCATACTCTATTAAAGAAAAAATCAAAGCTAAAATAATTGTAGCGAACAATCCGATTTGGATGGAATGCATGACATAATCCAAAAAAGACACAATCGCCCAGTTTGTCAAAAAAGAAAACACTAAAGATGTAACCTGCTGTTGCTTCAGGGTATATTTCCCCGAATGATTCATCAATAAAATGAGAGCTCCTATAAAAATTTCAGATACGATTCCAATGAGAAAATAAAGCAAAATAAATGAAATGATGGATGGGAAGGATTCAAATTTGATGTTAAGTAAATGAAAGATTCCTAGAGTACTAAAAAAGTAAAGAGCAAGAACGAATGATAAGACCAACAGAACAATGATGCTTATCGCGATAGTTGACCCAATGATACTTTTGAAGTTACTTTTCTTTGATGATGGTTTGTCTTTCATCTCCTCATCCTCCCAATAGACTTCGTTAATATGTAAAATTTTACATTGTATTAAAGTGTTTGCCAACTTATATTAGTTTTTTTGTAATAATCTTGTAGCAGACATTGGAGGTCATGTACCGTTTTATTTCTAAAGGGGTGGCCATCATTAAATGTATGAGTACCAGATGAATAGTTTGTCTCAGTCAGGCTATTGCTACCGGACACCGTTATAGGAATAACTCAATTAAAACTTTAAGGGGCTATTTGAAAGCTAGAAAGTGAAGAATGAATAGCTCAATATGTAACAAAAGGATTCCTAGGTGCTTGATATAGAGAGGTAGTTGAAACTTGGCATAGGAGAAGATGGCAAAGGAAACTGATGAAAAAAATACAAATTTGTCATTCAAAGGACCTTTGCCTCTCTTTATTTTACTTTATGCCCTTATATTACTTTTAATTGAAGTCCTATGAATAGGTAAGAGTCTTTTAAGCGAATAATTACTCACTTTTACTTGCTTCTTGATTTAAATACTTTATTTGGACTATGAGAATATTTAATTTCTACATTTATATCTTCGGCAGTAATATTCTTAAACATGTCTTGAAATTTGTGTTGCTTCCAAATTTTATTATGATGCCTAAAGAGGTAATCTTCAAAAAGGTATACATCTATACCTTTTTCCCTCCCAGATTTTAAAGATAAGAACGCTTCATCTCTGATTTTATCTTCAACTTTATGTTTAAGTGCATCTTGATTTACTTCGGAGGCTCCCTCCCTTAAAATGATTGTGGATTTTATGTTTAACTTGAATTTAGAATGAAAGTTGTCTTCCTCCAACGTTAATTTCGTTTTAGGATCTCTAAGTTCGACTTCAACAGGATCGTTTTTACTTTCCATATTGACTTGAATTAAACTTCTTTCAACATCTGCCTGCTTATTAGCTTTGATATAACCACTTAATTGAGATGAGTTTAAAAAACCTTTGTAGTTCCCGCCTTTAATAAAATATCCTCCATTAAAATAGGGTACTAAAAATTTCAATTCATTTTTTCTCACATTATTATTAGTTATTTCAATTCGTGGTAGTAAGATAGTCTTTGTCGCTTCACCTAAACCAATAAGAAATTTAGTTGCATCAATAGCAGGTACTTCTGAAACTTGTGTTTGTGTGTCTAGAGGTTGATTAATAATACTGCTTGTATAGGGATAATAAAAAGGCATTTTAAGTGTCAATATTTCCTCTAAATCTTCACTAGTGCCATAAATCCACCCATGGACACGTATGTTGTAATTCGAAGATAGTGAATCAGTCGTTTCCTTTAGTTTATACTTGATTATATTTTCTGAAAAAATAAAGCTATTGATATGATCAAAATTAATTTTTATTTGCATGGTTTTATAAATATTAGTTAATGCTTTATTTATTGTATTGCCTGTTCCTACACCCAACCATACAGGTTTATCTTGATTAATAGAGCTGCTCTCGGTCTTAGCTACATTTGAAAAATCCAAGAATTGAACATATACCACATATTCTTCGTCAATAAAGTCAACACCAAAACCAATGGCGTATGCTTGATATTGAATTTCTACAGGCTTTTGACATCCACTTAACAAAAGAAACATAATCATGGTAATGAGGATCCTCTTAATTTTAACTCTCCCCTTTAAGGTATACTATCTTAACTTAGAGTGACGTTAAATGGACTTAAGTATTCATAAATTATAAAGTCATTTACATATTTCATGCTCTTTACCAGGTATGCTTTTGTATTTAATCTCAGAATTATGTGCTTCGAAGTAGATGTATATTTTAATTAACCAATGTATCTGCGAGCACAGGATGAATTAAAGATTATGTATAATGTCTCTTAAAAAACAGCCCACTGATGTGGGCTGTGCTTCAATATAATGGTTGTTGGTTATGACAGGATGGAAACCCACTTATATCTTGAATCATATGAAAATCATATTGTTTTAATGCGAATTGGGATTGATATAAATATTCAATCACTAATAATTTTCTTTGAGATGTACCACAAAGTTTCCCTGATGTCCCTTGACCATTGGTGAATGAGATACCAATTGGTTGGCCAATTAAATAATTAATTTTATGTTGCCATGGCATGGTGATATCACTCCTTCAAAGCATCTTATGATTTTGAAGGGATTGGGTGCATGTATGAGCTTTATTAAAGAATTATTAAGTTTATTGAATTGGAGATTGTCGGTAGGTGCATATCTGTAACTTCTCCAATCGAATACGTTCTCCGAAAGGGAGGAATAGATATAGAAGAGATAGAAAAACCAAATAAGCTACAATCATTCAGAACGTTTAACGTAAAAATTAGATGAAAATCAATGCTTTTCTAAAATTAACAAAGAATTAGATTGTCTACTTGTAATACGGTATTTGATAGAAGGTTAGAGATTTAATGGTTGGTACTTATTATTCTTACTATTATAGGAGGATGTTTTTATAGGATGTTAAGGAACTTAAATGAATGAAAAAAACCGAAGAAATCGGTTTGATCAGCTTTTATGAGTGAATATTTTAAGAGAGCCCTCTTGATATTGAGGGCTACCCTCATATTGTTCGTACAAATTTTAAACACCTTTAACTAGTATTTAGATATTGTTAAATAAACAATACTAGGTGCTGTTTTTTATATGGTAGCCTGGTTTAGTTCTTTCGTAAGTTAGTAAGAGTTCATTAATACTTAGATTTTTCATTCATCTCTATTTTTTTATTTAGCAAATCTTTACCCCAGGTTTGCATTGCTTCTAAAATAGGTATAAATTTTCGCCCCTGTTCGGTTAATGAATATTCTACTTTTGGTGGTACAACTTTATAAACTTCTCTGTGTACTAGGTTGTCCTCTTCAAGTTCTCTCAATTGTCTAGTTAAGATTCCTTTTGATATTCCAGGTAACATTCTCAATAATTCATTAAACCTAATGATATTATTTTGGCTTAAATGCCATAAAATCACGATTTTCCATCTGCCCGCAATTGCATTTTGGGTGACTGTTAATGGACAGATTTCTTGTTGTATTTCCTCAGTGATTGATTCATCTTGATAACTAAAACGTGCCATAATAAAACCTCCTTTTTCTCTAGGTGCTATTTTTATGACTATGTTATTAAAATGTGCCTACTTACATAAATCCTATATAACAAATAGTATAGATATTAGAATTAAAAATCAAAAATACACCATAGTGGAGGAGTTTCTATGAAAGTTTTAATAACTGGGGCAACTGGAAATTTAGGTTCTAAAGTTGTAGAATATTTACTTGACAAATTATCAGTAGAAGAAGTAGTTGTTGGTGTACGTGACGACAAGTCTCAAAAAGCAATGGGTTATAAGAAAAAAGGCCTGGAAGTGCGAGTAGCGGATTTTGAAAAGAAAGATACCCTAATTACTGCATTTAAAGATATAGATCGAGTATTTGTTATATCAACATTTGGTGATTATGAAACGGTTATGCGACAACATTTAAATGCAGTTGAAGCTGCCAAAGAAACAAACGTAAAACAAATTATTTATCCAAGTGTTACTAGATCAGAAGAAAATGATTTCTTCCTAGCAGTTCTTCATAGAGCACGTGAAATAGCTATTATTGAATCAGGTATCCCTTATGTAATTCTACGTAACAACTGGTATATAGAAAATGAGCTTAATACAATCCAAGGTTGTATGGATGGTGCCTCTTGGGTAACTTCTGCAGGTGAGGGGAAAATCGGTTGGGTATACCGACCAGATTTAGCTGAAGCAGCTGCAAATATTTTAGTAGAAGATGGTCATGAAAATAACATTTATGAACTTTCTGGTGAAAATTTAACACACCAGCAATTTGTTGATATATTAAATCAAGTAACAGGTAAGGAAATTCCTTTAGTAGCAGTAGACGATGCTTCTTTTGAAAAAATGTTAAAAGATGCCGGAGTACCAGAAGCTTACCACCCTATGTTGGTAATGACTCAAAAAGGGATACGTGAAGGTGGCTTAGAATCCTCACATTCCGATTTGGAATTCTTATTAAAACGTCCTGCTACATCATTGAGGCAAGCTCTTATAAAATTATTAATAACTACTAAATAGGTCAATTAAATTTTCTGCAAAAACAAACAAAAATTTTATACCACTAAATGAACTTGCACTTATGTTAAAAAGCCTTTCCAGTTGGAAGGGCTTTTTAACATAAGTCACCATTAATACAAATTAATAAGTCAGTTACTTCAAATCGGAAGTTAACATGCCATACACAATACTATCTGTCCATTCATTTTTATTCCAAAAATCTTGTATGAAATGTGCTTCCTTTCTCATACCAATTCTTTCACATAATTTTTGTGAAGCTATATTTCGTGCATCTAGATTAGCCTGTATACGATGTACATTAAATTCATCAAATAATTTATAGACCAAACTACTTACTGCTTCTGTTGCCAAACCTCTACCAGCAACTTCATTTGAAAAACTATAACCAATCTCAACAGTATCTTTCATTTCTGTATACCATACGGATAAATCACCAACTACTTTATTCTTGTATATAACTGCCAAACTTAACATGGATTCTTTAGTGAGTGCACAGTTTGCTAACTTTTTATCAAACCTTTTATTCATATCTTCGTCAGTCCACTTCTCATGTAATAAGAACTTACAAGTATCATCATTATTATAAATAGCAAATACATCCTGTAAATCATTACGCTTAAAAGGTCTGATTAGTAGTCTTTCTGTTGTGATTTTCAAGTTAGTTCTTCCCCCTTGCTTTTATTCTACAAACATTTCTTACAGTATCTAGCCTCCTTTTATATCTTACATTGAATACATATTTCACCATACTAAATGAATATCTTCTTCAACTAAAGTCTTAGTTTCTTTAAGTAAAACCTTTCATAAACTTCTTAAATAAGTACATTTATAATAGGAGTGCTTCAAAGATGTTGGGATACATTCTCATCTTTAAGATGTAATTATATTGTTGCATCAATTATTGTTTACATCGATAAAAATACTAATGTTTAGAAACAAGAAATTTAAAAAGATGCAATGAGGAAGAAGTTTCTGAATAAAAATAAGCCCTTCTTAATGGAGGGGGCTTTTTAACTAAAGCACCTCTAGCCATTGAAACTGGCTCAATAAATGAAAGTCCCAACACCAATTATACAGTTGGGACTTTTAATACCTTATTTTACAAATGGAAATTTCCTGCTCTTTTTACAACCTTATGACCCCAAAAATTGCTACTCCGTAATTCTAGACACCTTTTACAGTTCTTTTAGATTAAGTAAAACCTCTGTTAGCTTTTATTTTTATTAAAATGATGGATATGTAATTTTTCCTGTTTCTACTAATTCCTTCAAACCTAAGAACATATAATGCCAACCTTGTTCGGTCTCTTTTTTCCAATCTTCATGTGCTTTTTGAATATCTGCAGTAGTCCAATCTTTTTCATGGATTACGTTAATTTCTTGTGTGAAAATCATTTCACAGCCAGATTCAAGCGATTCGATTTCCACTGTAATGTCGTCTTCTAAATCACTAAATTGAGGCATTTTGAATGTGAAAACAAGTTTCGCTGGTGGTTCAACCAATTTGTATTCTCCAATAGCTCGATAATCTTTCCCATCCCGATGATCCACAACTTCCCATGTTCCACCTACACGAGGATTACTCTTTGCCACTTTATTTGTATGTTCCATGGTGAACATCCATTTCTTAATCGTGTCTGCTTTAGTCCACGCGTCAAATACTTTTTCTGCTGGAACATTAAATTTGCGTTTCATATTAAGGGTTGTTATTGATGTTTTTGCCATCTGAACCATCCTCTCAACGATTATTATTCTTTTGATTCATTCTTACGTCTTTACTACTTGAAACGTTGCTCTTATATACGAAAGTGGCCTTTCAAAAAAATAGTATAACCAATATTGGATAATATTACAAAACCATCAATGGTTAAATCTCGATACTTTTTCTTGAGAACGTCAGAATGAAAGCAGGATATCAAGAAGTTATCATTTCAGCCAATTTTCAAAGACTTTGTAGCCATCAATTTGTATTCATTCTCTACACCATACGTATCAGCGAGTTGTTGATAACACCAATGAGACTTAATCCCATATATGGATTCTAGGTATTCCTGCTGATCTTAAGTAATCCAATAACTGACCGGTATGAACAGATTCATGATAAGCAATTCGTAATAGCATGTCACCTAAATCTCGTATGTAACCTGCATCGGAACGGTCAATTTTTATATTAAATAGGTCTTCTTCTGAAAATGATTTAATTGTATTTATAAATTGCTGTCTATATGGTTCAGCAAAATCCAATTCTGCATTTACAGAAGTGAAAGGACGATTTTCGAATGGAGAATTGAATTTGGACAAACTCCTTCTATTTTTAATTGCTAGGTGATAATAATGTTCGCTTTCTAACACATGCCTAATCATTTCTAGGCATGTCAAGGCTTCATCATCAGGCTTCCATTCTAGCTTATCTTGAGGAATAGATGTCCAGACCTTAATACTTCTTCTTCTAATTTCGTTGAAGTTTAAAATAATTAAATTAACTGAGTTCATAATATCCTCCTTGAAAATTATATCTTTAATATACACGAATAAACGTTCGTGTTAAAGAGGATTAGTTGAGCATTTAAAAAACAAGATTAGAGGAGTGATGTAGAAGTAAGTGGAAGAATAAGAGAATAAGGCACAGGAGCTGCATTTAACAACGGACTTACTAGCCTTATTCAGTCAAATGAGGTACAGAATTACCATGGAATATGACAATACCATTTAGTGCATTCTTGTGGTTTTACTTCACCTGCAGCAGAAGCAGGAGAAACAATTGTTAAGGTGAGTATATTCAGGATCTTTATAATCGAGTTAGTAACTTATGGAACCGATTCATTTTCTGTCCAACCCTGCTCCTCTCTAATAACATCTTCATCTTCTGGGTTTACAGCATGTACTTTAATGGCAACCCCTGTTTTCAGAATGTTTGCACTTGATTATGTGCTTATACAATTTATGTGATGCTTCTAAAGGTGTTGAATGAGGTTTGTAGTGGGGGAGGATAATTAGACAAAAATAAAAGAAGCCCTGATAAATCAAGGCTTCTTGGTATGGAGAATAGGGGGCTCGAACCCCTGACCTCATCGCTGCCAGTGCACAGTACACAGTTTGGTGAGTTATAATTAACTCGTTTTAAAGCCATTTATATCAGTCTTTATTAGGATATAACTAGGATTAAAAATGATGAATTTTATTAGAAATTGAGAGTGTTGGGCAACAAAATGGCAACAGTGGTCATAAGCCTATACAGATTTTTTATTCGAGAATAGATCATCTAACTTATTGGCTGCTTCTTGATCTGCATGTCTCAATACATGACCATAAGTATTCATTGTCACTCGAATGTCAGAATGACCCAACCTCTCAGATATTATTTTTGCATGTACACCTTGATTTATTAAAAGGGTTGCTGAAGTATGTCTTAGGTCATGTAATCGTATATATCGTATACCAACCCTATTTATAAACCTGCGCCACCAAGTTGTTGGTGTATCAGGATAAAAGTGATTACCGTATTCATTACAAAATAGCCATTCGCGCTTTTCTTCTGTCCATAGTTCACCCATTTTCAGTTTTTCCTTTTTCCAATGTAGTTGGTACTCAGCTAATTCTTTTATTACTGATTCAGGTAAGGATATCAATCTTTTAGATTTTTTTGTTTTTGGTTCTTTTATTACAGCGCCTTTTCTTCCCTTTGTAATAACTTCTTTGATATCTATAGTTTGCTCTTTGATATTCACTCTAGTCCATTCTAAACCTAAGCACTCACTACGTCTTAAGCCCCCCGCAAGAACAAGAGTGAGGAATAATCTCCAATGTATCGGCTCATCTTTTACAGCTAAAAATAACTCATGAACTTCATCTTCGCTAAAAACTAAAACTTCACTATTACCATTTGAATTTCGGGGCTTCTTTATAGATTTAACTGGGTTCTCGTTAATAAATTTCCATTCAACAGATCGTTCAAAAATATTTCTAAGTGTCAAGTAGACATCTTGCTTTGTGCGATCAGATAACGGTTTGTCACTTCCGTCAACTCTTTGCAAATTATCTAAAGTATTCAATATATGAATTGGCTTTATCTTATCTAAACTCATATGACCAATTGATTTGAGTATATGATTTTTAATATGAAAAAGGTGGTTAGAAATACTTGTTTCAGCTAACTCTTTTTCTGCATATTTCGTCTTCCAAACATTAATGAAGTTTGATAAAGTCATTTTTTCAGGTGAAATATAATTACCAGAATGAACTTCAGATTTGAATTTATGGTATTCCATTTCTAAGTAATCATTAAGTTTTCTTTTAGTTTTTAGTAATGCTTTATCATCTATGCGAATCGTTTTTGATCGCCTAATTCTTTTTCCTTTTGAGTCATAGCCTGCTTCAACCCTTAATAGAAAGGAACTTTCTCCCCGTTTTTCGATATATGCCATAAATAAAATTCAACCTCCTTTTAAGAATATATGTTCGATTTTTGCTTAAAAAGAAACTCTGTCTTTTGAACAGAGTGGTTAACTATTTAAAATCTTTTCTTTTTCCTGCTGGAATTCTTCTTCGGTTAGGATGCCTTTAGTTTTTAAATCTGAAATTTGCTCAAGTAAAGTGTATTTGTTATCTTTTTTTACTGATTTCTCATTCAGCGATGGATTATTAATAATTTCTTGAAGTGTTTGGATAAAATGTTTATATCGATCCTTTTTTCTGATACGACTAAATACTATTTTGGATTTTCCAATGTCTAATTGAAATTCGTTACTTTTTAACGGAAAGCCACTTTCTTTTATTCCATTAATCTTGTTTATTTTCCATTCTTGTTTAAATTGACTTTTTCTATCCTTATGTGCATAGAGTAAACGCTGATCTGTAATTAGTAATACTCCAGCAATTTTAGAACTTTCCTTTTTATAGTAGTCTGCTTCGATAAAAGCTAATACTTTTTCGGTACCATTCAAAATACTTCTCTCAGTGTATAACATAGATGTTTTGGTTCCAGCAAATTCACCTTTAGTTTTTTCATTAACAATGCTATCTGTCCATTTATTCAGGAGACTATAAAATGCTTTTTGATCTTCTGGGGATTCTTTAGAAAACAAGCCCATTATTTGACCACCTTTCAGTTATTCCAATAAAAAGAAAATTGAACTACAATTTTCACGCGTCTTTTTACCTATTTATCTATTAAATTTTTTACCATGTCTGATAGTTCAATAGGTATGCCATACTCCATACAAACATGTTTTATATCAGTGTATTCCGAAAAATGACAACGGTTTAGAAGAAATGAAACAGCAAACATATTTGCTTCAACTTCTATTCTTTCTGATGAAAATAATGTTTTTTCTCTTAAAAAGGGTGTATTAACTCTGGGGTGTAGTTCTGAGTGACCTAATTCATGAGTACAGGTGAACCTTTTTTCTAAATGACTCAATTTACTGTTAATAACAATGTACTTATTTTTTCTATCATATTTATAGAAACCTTTAATTTCATGATGCAAATCCCATTCGATAATATGTATATGCTTTCGCTCAGCTAACTCGAATGGGTCACAGGTCTTTTGTTTATTTATCAAAACTTCTACTTCACTTTTTATCCAATTCACAACAACGCCTCACATTCCTAATCGTTCTCTTTATCTCTATACTTTTTAGGGATGTACTTTTTATTAATTCTTTGTGTTTGTCTAAATATGTGTTCCATGGCGTCGGTTAGTGATTCAATAGCTTCTTCACTCATTGGTTCTCCCATAAAACTAAGTCCATCTTGCTCTGTGAGATCTTTCTTAAATTCTTCAAGTCTTTTAGCAATGTCTTTTTCTTCTTTTGCAGTATGTTCTCTCGAGTTAGATCTACCATAAAGATAGTCAGTAGTAACCTTAAAAACATCAGCAAGTTTGTTTACTGTTTCCATCGGGGGTTGCTTTGTGCCATTCTCATAAGCAGTATATGTAGTTCTAGCAACACCGACTAAATCAGCGAAATAGCTTTGAGTATATTTACTATTCTCTTTTTTCTTTTCTTCTCTTAATGTTTTTAGTCTTTTTCCTAAGACATTCATTACACCACTTCATTTCTATCTATCTTAAATTCATTATAATGTTACTTTAAGAAACTTTAAAGCGATGTTCCTATAAGTGAAACTTTTTTAATAAATATATTGACATGTTTCTTTAAGGAACATATAATCGAATTATAAAGTTACTAATAAGAACATTTGGAGGTGAAAATAATGAGAAACTGGTTAAAACAACTGCGCCTTCAAAGGAAATTAACACAAGAAGAAGTCGCTAAGTTATGTGATATATCTAGGAGTTTTTATACTCATATTGAAAAAGGGAATAAAACTCCGAGTGTTGAAGTTGCAAAAAAGATTTCCAGAACATTGGGTTTTCGTTGGACTCTTTTTTTTGAAAAAGAATGTTCCTTAAAGGAACTTAAAAGAGTCACTGCCTAGAAGGAGGTCCAATTTGAAAATTAAACGATTCGTCCTAGTAACCGGAGATCAATATGAACAAGTCGAGTTATTCAAAGAAGTTCCTTCTTGGATAAACGAGAATGTGCCAGATGACTTCATTGGCGTGAAAACTGACACATTCACAATTTATATTAATTCAACAATAATCGTTTCTCTGAAGTTAAAGAATTCTAACTTTACAGTTATTTCTTCTTAGTTTGTGATAAGGCACTTGCTGCTACGCTTTTTGAAGTTTTGCTATATCGGTTATCTTTAAGGATTTTGCTAGCTTTTTTAGCAACTGACTTTGATGTTTGCTTTTTATTAACCATTCCACCACCTCCTTTCAATTATTGAAATCGATTTAAGGAGCATGGAACTAAGGAGGAGCACCATGAACTTTACCGAAAAAGCAATCTGGGCTGAAATCAAGTACAACATCCTTCTAGCGGCCTTACACATCGAGAATGGTGAATCCAATGATTTGGTTTTATCAAAACTCTTAGAAGTAGTTTCATTGTTAGAAAATACTGAACCGAATGGTGGTGAAAAAGTTGAACCGCAAAACACTTACTGCTCAGGAGGTAGCTGATTATATTGGTGTATGTATAGACACCATCTACACCATGGTTAGAGAAAAGCAAATACCGCATCTAAGAGTTCGCCGCAGAATATTCTTCTCGGTTGAAACAATTGATGCTTGGATGCGAGAACAAGAACAAAAAAGTTTGGAGGCAATGTAAATGAACAATTTGCAAATTATTAATCAAAACGGCCAGTTATTAGTCGATAGTCGTGAAGTTGCTGAAATGGTAGGAAGGCAACATAAGGATTTACTTGAAAATATCAGAGGATATATCAAGCATTTGATAAGCGGAGATTTCCGCCCAACTAATTTCTTTGTAGAAAGTACTTATAAAGATTCACTAAACAGAAATAAACCTTGTTTTTTACTCACTCGAAAAGGTTGCGACATGGTAGCCAATAAAATGACTGGTGAAAAAGGAGTGCTTTTCACAGCAACATACGTAACTCAGTTCGAGAAAATGGAACAACAACTCGCTCAACCATTCAACCTCCCATCAACATACAAAGAAGCGCTCTTCATGCTCATCGAAAAAGAAGAGGAGAGAGAGCAACTATACACTGAAAATCTTATGTTGGGTCAACGTGTTGCGGAATACGAACCGAAAATCACTTATTTGGATCAAATTCTTTCATCTACAGATTCCGTCACAATCACTCAAATTGCTGCTGATTACGGAATGTCAGCTCAGAAGTTCAATAAGATTCTTCATGAATCAGGTATCCAGTACAAGATCAATGGCCAGTGGATTTTATACACCAAGTACAAGTCAGAAGGATATACGAAATCCAAAACCACTGATGTGCTGAGAAGTGATGGAACGACAAAAGTAGTCATGAATACGCAATGGACACAAAAAGGAAGGCTCTTTATCTACAACATTCTAAAAGCAAAAGAGATTTATCCAGTAATGGATATCCAAGTAGATAAACAGCTTAAGTTAGTTAGTGGTAGTAAACGATGAATGGGGCCAACCATTCATCGCTACATACCGCCTCGAAAAATTTCTTGAGTCAGAAACCATCCGGCGAAGCTGCCAGGCAAAAACCGGATGTGTTCCTTCACAATCTATTATATTTCAACTCTCTCAAATTTTCTGTACACATTTTAGAACAAAATGTTCTAATTTCGAACATTTGGAGGGAGGTGATCTTCTTGCAATATGGTTCGCTGTTAAAGCGATATCGCCAGATTAGAGGATTGTCTCAAGAGGAATTGGCGGAACGCATGCATATGCCTCGTAGTAGTATTTCGAAAATTGAAAACAATAAAATGGAGTTAAAAATATCAGATGCCATTAGATGGGGGCAGGTTACGAATACTCCTCCAGATACATTACTAGCTATTCTTAGCGGAGGAAATGATACAGAAATATTAGATATAGATAGGAGGGCGATGTGAATGGATATGGTGATTCTTACAATCATGTTTACATTTATCGCATTTTTCTTAGGAGTTATGTTTGGAGATTTAAATAGTAAAAACAAAAAAGAGCAGTGAACGGCCAGGCTCACTACTCAACGACTCATATGAAATAACCAACTTAATTATATCATTCATACGGTGTGGAAACAAGAACTTTTGTTCCCACCGTGCAGTGTCAAAGTATATCTACCAATCCCACCCATCCCCTTACTTTGGCTCTGCACGGTGCGAATAAAGCGCCATGATCATTGACAATCGAACAGAAAGGAGTGAGCCATTTGAGTAAGAAAATCACGCTTGAAGCATTGATTAAGAGACTCCAAGAGGATGGCGTGAAAATTGACTGGTGTGTCAAATTCACAAATCTGAAGGAGGGTTGATTGATGGAGCATCCTGAGGTTACACAGTTACGAAGGACAGGCTATCCGAATTTGGTTGCACAGCCAGAGCATGCCGGGATTGACTACTTTGGAGAAGAGATTCTCGAAGGTGATGAAATCGTTGAATATGACGGTGAGATTATCTTGGAGGGCAATCTTCAACGGTATTTATGCGAGGTACTTGGATTTGAGTTCAAAAGCGCATAAAAAAGGCTCCTGCGAGCAACAGGAGCCAATAACACAACAATATTAACGTTATTTTAGCACATAGCTTTGATAACAGTAAAGGGAGGATATCAAATGGCAGTTAGCAATGCAATATCAACTAAAGATATGAGCCGTTTTGAATGGTTACAAGAACGTTCCAAAGGAATTGGCGGTAGTGATGCAAGTATTATCCTTGGACTAAACAAATACAAAACAGCTTTTGAGCTGTGGTTAGAAAAAACAGGTCAAGTCGAACTGACTGAAATTAGTAGCGAAGCAGCATACTGGGGCAATGAAATGGAAGAAGTGGTTGCTAAGGAATTTGAGAAGCGAACTGAGAAAAAGGTACGCCGCCGCAACTTCATGTTTTCTCATCCAGATCACCACTTTATCAAAGCCAACATTGACCGGGAAGTCATGAAAGAGTCTGCCCTTCTAGAGTGCAAGACTGCTAGTGCGTATTTAAAAGCTGAATGGGAGGGAGAAGAAATCCCTGCTGCGTATCTCGTACAAGTGCAGCATTATCTAGCTGTAACTGGTAAAGAGAAAGCATATATCGCAGTTCTAATCGGTGGAAATCACTTCACTTGGAAAGAGATCCAGCGAGACGATGAATTAATTCAGATGATTATTGATGCAGAGGTTAATTTTTGGGAGAAACATGTACTTGGCTTTGTTCCGCCAGAATTAGATGGTTCAAGTGCAGCTGAACAGTACCTCAAAGAGAAATACAACAAAGCAGAAGAGGGGAAAGAGATTGTTCTACCTTCTAATTATAAGGAAATGCTTATCAGTTATGAGCAAATCAAGAACGATGAGAAGCTCATTCAAACAGCTAAAAAGGATATTGAGAACAAGATTAAAGCCGAGTTGAAAGATGCAGAGGTGGGCCTTGTAGATACTCATATCATTACTTGGAAAAATGTCGTCTCTAATCGAGTAGATACAAAGGCATTAAAAGAAAAATTCCCTGACATCTACAAAGAAGTAATCAAACCATCTACATCACGCCGTTTTGGCATTAAGGAGTTGAACTAATTATGGCAACGAATGCAGCATTAAAAAACCAAATTGCTAGTAAACAGGATACAGTCCCTCAAAAGGTTGCTCCGCAAGCGTTGGGACTTAAAGGGTTATTAAATGCACCAACAATGAAAAAGAAATTCGAGGATGTGCTTGACAAAAAGGCTCCTCAGTTTATGTCATCACTTTTGAACCTCTATAACGGAGATTCTTACCTACAAAAAACTGATCCGATGACAGTAGTTACCTCTGCGATGGTTGCAGCAACTTTAGATTTACCTGTTGATAAAAACCTAGGATATGCCTGGATAGTTCCATACAGTGGAAAAGCACAATTTCAACTTGGTTATAAGGGTTATATCCAGTTAGCCCTCCGTACAGGTCAATATAAAGGAATTAACGTCATCGAGGTAAGAGAAGGAGAGTTAGTTAAGTGGAATCGTCTAACCGAAGAATTGGAGCTTAATCTCGATGGTGCCACAAGTGACAAAGTTATTGGTTATTGCGGTTATTTCAAGTTGATCAATGGGTTTGAGAAAACCGTCTACTGGACTAGGGGAGAAATTGAAGTCCATAAAAAGAAATTCTCTAAAAGTGATTTTGGATGGAAAAAGGACTTTGATGCGATGGCTAAAAAAACCGTTTTAAGAAACATGCTTTCTAAATGGGGTATTTTGTCCGTTGAAATGCAGACAGCCGTTTCAAAAGATGAACAAGTACCAGAAATGAAGGATATCACTGAAGAAGTAGATCAACCAGATATTATCGATGCTGTACCGTCAGAAGAGAAACCTAGTGCAGATATAGATATTGAGTTTGATGTAAATGAATAACCAAACAAACGTAGTCCTGCCTGCTTGGATTTTCGAGCAGGCGCAGGACAAAGAACAGTTGAAAATGCTTGTACTAAATTATATGCGAAAGTACCCGGATTATACCGTAAAACGAATAACTAAGCGATTTGCAGTTTGTGAGATTAATAGGTAATAAGAGGTGTCCTATGACGAAACTACTTTTAGATGAAAGACCACTGATTGTATTGCCAGAGCTTGCTGTTCAGGTGGGACTAAATGAAGCGATTCTATTACAACAAATACATTATTGGATTAACAAGAAAAACAACTTAAGAGACGGACGCTATTGGGTGTACAACACCTTAAATGAGCTATTAGAGCAATTCCCTTTCTGGTCTGTTAGTACACTGAGGCGGACTATAACATCTTTAAAGAATAAGGGTGTATTGATTACAGGCAACTATAATAAAGCTGGTTTTGATAAAACTGTTTGGTATTCAATTGATTATCAGGAACTAGATAAAACAGTGAACACACGATGTGTTCAAAATGAACACACGGAGTGGTCAAATTGGACAAATGGAAGTGGTCAAAATGATCACACCAATACCTTAGATTTCACTAAGACTTCTACTGAGAATGTAGTAGATGTAGATAGCAACCAAATGAATGAACAATCGTATCAACTTGTTTCTGATTTTTATCAGCAGAATTTCGGAGTACTAACTCCATTTATCTCTCAGAATATTGTTGAATGGATAAATGATATAGGGTCGGAACTTGTAATTGAATCTATGAAACGAGCACTAAAAGCTCAGAAGCCTTGGAGTTATGCAGAAGGTATCTTAAAGGGTTGGTCTAGGAAAAATATTAAAACAATTGGTGATGTAAATGCTGCAGATCTAGAATTCGAAAAAGGAAGTGATAATCATGGCCATTCCAGCAAAGTCCGTAGAGGACGTGCTCAGCAATCTAAGAGCCAAAATGGAACAGAAAGGGTCGGTCGCATGTGAGCCAGAATACGATTGTCCTGAGTGTAAGGATAAGGGCTTTATCCTAAAAAACATTCCTGACCTTGATTTAGATGGGAACCAACGTTCATGGCCAAATGGGGAGCTTAAATTTAACGAAACAATCTTTGACTGTTCCTGCGCTAAGAAAAGGCAATCTAGGCATCTGTTGAAGATTAGTGAGCTCACCGATGAATTTAAACGAGTCACATTCAGAGGGTTTGTCACTGAGGGCAAACCTCAGCTAATCAGAGAAGCTTATGATTGCGCCATCGATTATTACAAAGACTATGAGTCTATTAAAGACGAGCGACAGAATAGCATTTGTTTACTAGGACAGCCTGGTTCAGGCAAAACACACCTTCTAACTGCGCTGACTAACAATTTGATTCTAAAAAAACAGGTTAGAGTAATGTATTTTCCTTTCGTAGAGGGCTTTAACGATTTGAAAGATGATTTTGCTCTCCTAGAAGAAAAACTCAACAAAATGAAACGTGTAGATGCTCTCTACATAGATGATTTATTTAAAGGTCGGTCGTTCCCTACAGATTTTCAAATTGAGCAAATGTTTGCAGTCATAAATTACAGATACTTAAATTTTAAACCTCTACTCATTTCTTCTGAAAAGACTATTGATGATCTTCTGGATATCGATGAGGGGCTTGGTTCTCGAATTAAAGAAATGAGTAAGGGTTACACAGTCGTGATTAAGGGCAATCGAAATGAATTAAATCATAGATTGGCAGGTGAATAGGATGATAAATCTTATTGGTTTCAACGGCCCAGCGCCACACTCAGTGATTCTTTGGAGAACTGGTGGAGTAAATACAGCTAAAACAGTTTGCTACTCCTCAGATGAGCAAAATGAAGCTCTTAGTAGATTCCATACTCAAGGCGATTTCTATAATCAATATGAACAAGCCGTGATTGTGAAGGATGACAATAAAATACTTATAAAAAACCATTTGATTTCTATGGGTGCTTAAACATATGACCTGTAAATAGATTCAGAGACCAGCAGTAATGCTTGGTTCTAAGGAGGAATATGAAATGACCATTCAAAATGTGAAACCAGTTTTAAAATGTCCGCAATGTAAAACAAAAGGATACCTACTCGCTCCGGCAGG
This sequence comes from Cytobacillus sp. FSL W7-1323, assembly GCF_038595015.1. NCBI lineage: Bacteria > Bacillati > Bacillota > Bacilli > Caryophanales > Bacillaceae > Cytobacillus > Cytobacillus sp. FSL W7-1323. Next base: position 3,647,580 of record NZ_CP151998.1, on the reverse strand, counting down.
AAAATTAGTGTTAATGGAATGTGATGATATAAAATGCGGTTATCAATGGCATACCATGGCTAAGGTTTGTCCAGAGTGTAAGAAACCTAACGGATACTTTATCGATGGACCATGTAGGAAATGCTATGCAGAGAAGTACATGTCGTCATGAAGAAACGTAACCCCGTTATTCAAAAGGCTTATGAACAAGGCAGAACTGAGGGCTTTGCGTTAGGTGAGGATATGGGAGAACTGAAAGGTATTGCTAAGACAACATCATTTTTCCGCGAAAAATTTCTTGAGTTAGAAAAAACGCCAGGTATAGGACCGAAAACCTTGGAGCGGATTCGCAAGGCAATCGGTGAGAAGTATTTTGAAGCAGGTGAGCGTGATGGTTCTTAAAAACGCAACAAAACAAAGGCAAAAAAGAATCATTGTTTTAGAGGATTTGGATTTTTTATGGGATGAGGATGAATTAGAAGAAGTTGCTCGCCTATGGAAGATTGGTCTAGACGTTAGAGTTATTGCTGGAAAGTTTAATAGGGATCCAGATGATATATTGTTGGCGCTCATTCATTTAGCAAAAGAGGATAGGATTTTCAGAAGAATTGGAGGTCTTACCCTTGGATTTTAGAAAAGCGACACTAGGGCAGTTATATTACATATCACGACACACAGAATTAGCCCTAGAAGCTCTTAATGAGATTAATAGGAGGGTTAACCTATGCAAGATATAATCATTCGTCGTGCAAGGAAATATGAAGCTGAAAAGGCAATTCAGGACCATGTGAAAAGAGGATGCGAGATCATTTTTCCTCTAACTGAGTTCTCAAAGCAAGGTAAGACATTTGATCGTGATAGCTACAATCGTCATGTATTTGCTGGACATAATTATTCGTCAGTTTGGATGGCTAAATTAAGAAGGGTGGAAGGTTAATGTTAGATTTAATCGCAATGTACGAGGCGCAAAAGGCATTTAGAAACAGAATTGATTATAAAGGTGATGACCGTTTTGGAGAGCTTATTCTGGCTCTTCAAGTGGAGCTAGGGGAATGTGCGAATGAACTTCCAGAAGTATTCAAGTTTTGGGCGCATAAAGAGAACAACCTTCAAGACGCGTTAGTGGAATATGCTGACGGACTTCATTTCATTCTGGATATCGGTCACGAAATATTCTTTGAGGATTTTGACATGATTTACTTGTTGTCCGGAGCAGATAAGAAGCGGCCAATAGCAACACAGTTCAGATACATTTTCGCTCTCGTATCAAAGTTGGATAAGACGAAGAGTTCAATTACCTTTATCGAGCTACTCTCTGAATATATCGGTCTTGGTGAAATGATTGGCTTCTCCTTTGAACAAATCGAAGAAGCATTCTATGTGAAAGATGTCATTAACCACGAGAGACAAAGCGAGGGTTATTGATGGGAGCAAGAAAATACAACAAGTACGGCAACCATAAGCAAGTTGTCGATGGACATAAGTTTGATAGCAAAGCAGAAGCAATGTATTACGGCCAATTAAAATGGTTGCTGCAAGCTAAACAGATTAAAGGGTTTAAGATGCAACCGAGATACCTTCTCCAAGAGGGCTTTAAGAAGAACGGAAAGACCTACAAAAAGATTGAATATGTTGCAGATTTTGAAGTAGAAAAATTAGACGGAACAATCGAGATCATTGATATAAAAGGAACAGTCACCAAAGAATTTTCAATAAAAAGAAAACTGTTCGAGCGTAAATACATGGATTCAATTAAATTACTAAAATATGACCGAGATAGGGGATTCGTGGAGGTAAGTTAATGGCTAGAAGAATCGTAGAAACGAATGCAGTTAGCCTTGATCGAGAAAAGCTCCAGGTTGTTGTCATCTACGAGGAAGGCATATCGAAGCAGCAGATTAGAAATGAAAATCCATATAGCAAACGGCATGGGGTTATTTTCCCCAGTGCCGGGGCTTATGAGGTGAAAGGGCTAGATTACTGATTTTGTATTATGTTCACTTAAAAAATAAATGGAGGAATGAACATGCGTGAGATAAAGTTTGATGCAATTTATAAGCCAACAGGAGAACACTTTACTCCAATTTCAATAAATTTTAATGACAAATCGGTTGTAGGAAATTTTGATGGTGAGCAAGGAGATTGGTGTCATTTTTCTTTAGATGGAAAGTACGGTGATGTGATTTTACGCCAGTACACAGGGTTAAAAGATAAGAACGGCAAGGAGATTTACGAGGGGGATATACTGAAAGCTATTAGTTATGCCGGGTACGAAACAAAAAATGAAGTTACATTCTTGAATGGCTGTTATATGTTCGGCAATTGGAATGCACATGAGTTTTTCAACAGACATCAATACATCGAAGTCATCGGCGAAATTTACGGTACGAAAATCCAGAGTTAATCAATCACGAAAAGTAAAAAGAAGAGCCCAGGCAGTGGCTCTTCGAAGAAATGATAAAAAAAGAGAAATCCATCGTATCCATTATATACTATGTGAATTTCGGTTTAATGATTGGGTGTTTTAATCACCTTTTGAATTAATTAAGAAAAAACAGTTAGAGGTTTACAAGAAATCCAAAAATAAACATTATAAAAATAATATTTACGTACATGGTTGCTATGACTACGCCATAATGAATTTTTTTAAAAAAGAATAGTGAAAACGGAGCTGAAAATAATACGAGAACCAACAATACAATAATAGCTTCATTTAAGTAAAGTAGGATAATCATCTCCTTCAAAAAATCAGTGTATATAGTATTTCTTAATAATTAGAGGTTATGCAACACAAGATAGATTAGGTAAAAAAGAGCCGACTGACTCTGAAGAATTCTTTACACCTTTTCAATTATATGGATCGATATACTGCCACTTTTGAAATAAGTAAATTAACGAAGCGCAGATAATACAATTAATAAAAATTACAATATGAAAGTGATCATCCATTTTATAAATCCCGAAATATTCATAAAGGTTCATTATTCCAAAAGAAAAGATTGCATCGCTTATAGTGTTAAGGGTGATATAAAGCCAAAAGTTACCGAATGTAAAGTATAAAAATATTGTGGGTAAGACTATGTATATTCCATAGATGAAAGGTGTTGTATTAGTTAAAGGGAAAATTGTTTCAACAACTTCAACCAGATTATATCTTTGATATAGCTGAAATAATATTGTCAAAAGCAAGGCACTCACTAATCCACCTGGAATGAAGGACTTCACCCTTTTGGTATCTAATAAAAGGAGAATAAACCAAGGCAAAATTAACATGGACCATAAAAAAATATGAGTTAGCATATAGACTATACCTCCAACAAAGGATAATAATAATCTAACCTATAGCTCTTTAGCCTATTCATAAAAAAGCTAGGAAGGTTCGTCTGAAGTAAGAAAAACATTTAGTGAAATTATAAAATATGGAGTTTGCGTACGACAAGGAATTCTTATATGGCCATTTGAGAATTTTAGCCTTGTCCAATAATTAGCATATCCACAATTAGTAAAAGTATGTAGGCAATTTTAATTTACACGATAAGCAGGGAGTTAATTAAGGAGGAATAGAGATGGAACAAGTATACCTAAAGCAACTGATTGAACACTTGGAATCACAATTGGATGAACATGGTGATTTACCTGTGTGCTACTGCGATGATGCTTTAATTGGCAAGGAGACAGGATTACCTATACCATCAAAGATTTATTCATATAAATCATACGACCTCTTAAACAGTGATTCTTTAGATGTATTAGATGAGAATTTGTATGATGTTGATTTAGAGAAACCAATTATTAAAGCAATAATTGTTTAATAGTAAATTAAAGCAACTAAATGATAGATCAGTTTAGCAATTGAAAGGAGTAGGACAATATAGAAAGCCTACTTTTGTATAAAGAAGGCTTTTAGAACAACTAATAAGTGTTTATTCGGTATTATTTAATTTGCCTTTATAGTACAGGTAATCAACTTTGTTTTTTGTAGCCGTTAATTGGGAAGCTAATATTGCAGTATATATTGTTGTTAGAAGGACAGCTAATACACCAAGTCCTAATACAGAATCATTTTTTAACATAAAATTACACCTCCTTCTAAATTTATCTTTTCTAAATAAGAAGAATTTATACGAAGGATAATTAGTTGATTAGGAGGGGAAGAGGATGCATTGGGAATGTCGATATTGTTATTTTCCAACTACAGTGGAAGGCGATAGGGTTTGTTCATCATGTGGCGCAGAATGGGAAGCAGCAAAAATTCTAGTTGAAGATGATGATTAAGAAACAAAAGGTAGGAGGAGTTAATTTCAATGAATTACACAATAGGCAGCACGCTGATCCACGAGGGTAATAGATTCACAGTTCAAGATATTACGCACCTTGACCAGTTGACCTTTCTCTTTTTCGCAGAGAGTCCTGCTCAGGGGGTTAGGGAAGATTTGATTAAGTGGAATGAAATTACATTAGAGGAGGACAATTATGCCAATAGTTGATATTGATAAAACAAAGCAATTGGAATTTGGATATGGTGATATTGAAGTGGCTGCAGGACTTTTGCAATCTGATGATACAGTCGGTACCGTGTTGTTTTGGAATAACGAGAAGAGAAATGAAATTGGTGCTTATCATGAGTACGGTGAAGATAAAGTTATGAGTGTAGAAGAAACACCAGTACGGATGCTCTTTACAAAAATTGAAAGTATAGATGTTGTTATTGATGCATTAGAGAAATCTAAACAAAAGATGCTATCTAAAGATAAACAAGTAAACACAAGATAGAGAAAGTTTACTACGAAAAGAAAGAGCCCATCCAAGCTCTCTCTAATCGTGTGACCATATTATGGAAGTGGGTAAGAAAATATACCTAAGTAGGCACTGCGGAAGATTTTTAATTCCTTACCCAATAATAATTTATCCATAATTAATAAAAGTATGCATGAAAAATAAATAATTTAACAAAAGAAGAAAATAGCTCATATAGAGGGGTTGATTAAATGAAGAATAGATATGAGACACTTGGCGAGACCACCGTCATCTTCATAAAACGTAGAAACGGTGATGTGTTCAACACATTTATTGATACTTCTGATCTGGAAAAAGTAGATAGTTTCCCAGGTAGTTGGTTTGTAAATTACAACAAAAAGACAGAATCCTATTATGTGATGGGCAACACAAAAAACAAAGAGGGGAAACCTGCTTTGATCGGCATGCATAGATATATTATGGACGCACCAACAGATAGATTTGTGGACCACGTAGACAGGAACACTTTAAACAATAAAAGAAATAATTTGAGAATAGTAACCTTGTCCGAAAACAACCAAAATACAAGGGTTCAAAAAAATAACACATCTGGTGCTAGAGGCGTCACTTGGGATAAAGATAAGAAAAAATGGAGAGCTACTGTCAAATATAGAGGGAAGGTTTATTATTTCGGTTATCACAGAACTGTAGAAGATGCTTCGCTAGCAGCTAAAGAAGGAAGAAAAAAACTTCTCCCTTTTGCAAATTAAAAGTCCCTGCAATGCAGAGACATGACCAGGAATCCCCGGCACCCAATTATATTTTAACATAGGGGGTTCCTGTATGAAAGAAGCTGCCAGCATTAAAAGAATCGAATCGTTGTTAAAAGATTATCATTGGATGAAAAAAGAAGTGGAGCGCCTTGAAAAAGTACTATTTGGATATTCTACACCTATGAAAAGTTGGGGTGTTGCTCAATATGGGATAGAGGCAACTTTGCCAAAAGGAAGTTCTGGAAAAAGCCAAGCAGAGTTAAATAACATGGATTTACGTGAGGAACGTTTATATAACAGACTTGAGCGACTTAGAGAGAAAGTATATGTGATTGAGTTTGCTGCCGAATTATTGGAAGATGAGCGCGACAAAGTCATTTATGATTGCATCCTAGATGGCATGTCATTCCGAGAGATATCTTATCATCTGTGTATATCTAGAAATCAGGTCAAAAAAGCCAAAGAAACCATATTGAACCATTTGAGCCAAAAAAGCCACTTTGTGCATTTGTTGAAACACGAAAAATCGGCATGCTAAAATGGAAGGCAGGACAGGGGAGGCAGTTAAACAAGCTGCTTCCTCTATTTTTGTGCGTTGCTCACCTTTCGGTGATTTTATAGGAGGATTTACCCCGTTTTATGGCGAATTATGTTATTAAAAGGGGAGGATTGCATATGGAACAGGTGAAACAAGGATTGTGGATTTGTTCTAAATGTGAGGCAGTAATCACAGATTATAATGAGTACCATGACAATGATGGCGTTTGTGATGTGTGTTATTCCATTCCTATTAAAAAACGAAGGGGGCTTTTGAAATGATGAAAGATCTAGGCGGTGGTGGTCACTGATGTCATATTATGCAGATGAAGTACCAAAGGAATTGATATTGAACTCGGAATATACTTCTAGGCAGATTTATTTATTTATGCTAGATTATAGAGCGATAATTTTAAGTAATAACATTCATTTAACTGATGATAATCAGATTAAATACAAAGTAATTGATATAAAGGAGAAATACATTCATAAGTTAACTGATAATGGCTATAGAACTCAATTACTACCACAAACCAAAACGAAGATTTATGAAATAGAAAGAATTTAATAAGCATGCTTTTTCCTAGATAATATTTGACCTTCAAAGTAGGGAAACGTATTAATTTGTCGAATAGAAGTCCAAAATAAAGGGAGATAATAATTTTGGAAGAAGTTTATATGTCTGATCAATTAGAAAACGCTATAGACTTTTTAGAGCAAGCTGCTATTTACCATAAAGATAATAATTTTTCACATAGATTTAAATGGGTTTGTATTAGCTTGCATGGTGCTCTGTATGGCTTCGCTGTGAATAGTGTAGGTGGTACTAATCCTATAGAAAGAATACTTAAAAACACCAATAAGAAGACTAATAAATGGCACCTGTTGAATTTAATGGAGATATTAGATTTATGTCAAGATCCAGAGCTAATACAGGTTGTTAATGGAAAAGCCCTTAAACTAACGAATTATCAGGAAAAGGCAATAAAAAGACTAAACGAATACCGAAATGACTTTTCTCATTTTGGAGCAAATGGATATTCAATTATAGGTTCTTTAGATTGTGTTGTTTCACCGGTATTGGAGATAATAAGGTTTTTGGCAATTGAAAGTAATAACATTCTCTATTTTTCAGACCAAAAGCAAAGAGTAGAACAAGCTTTATCATCACTTGAGTCAAGTGTGAAAAAGTAAAATACTGTTTGAAATTGAAGAGGCATTCTTTCGAGGGTGCTTTTTTGTTGAAATAAATAGAAAAAAATGAAAAAATATCTATTTTAATATTGACGGTTGTAAATATAATTGATATAATTAGAGTATAGAAAGGAGGGGAAAACAAGTGAACATGGATGAAGTGGAGAGAGTGCTAAGGTTGGTTATGATGATAGTCACTACATACGCCGCGATAGTAGCAACAGTAAAAAATAAAAGTGACTTGAAAGAGAAAAAGAAGAAAAACAAAAAACGGCGCTCCCGTCGAAAGAAACGCCGCAAATAACCTATAGGAGGAAGGGAGTTACCTTCCTTCCTCTTATAAAAACATTATACCATGTTCACTTACTTTTATGAAAAAAACTGATTGGTTTTTCATCATGATTATCATTTTGTTCGCTTTTAATTTGTTAACATTGGATTTATCGAATCTTCATTGGATGGATTTAACATCATTGGTTTTATCCTTTGTAGCATTCGCGGTTTCTGTATATAATCTATATCTAATCTGGAGGATTAGGCGTGAAGAATGATTATAATTTTAAAAGTGTAGATGAGTTCAAAAGATTTATTGAATCTGAATTATTAACAACCAGAGAAGTTGCTGAAATGTTAGATTGCTCTAGGCAGAACATCAAGCAACTTGTTGACTGGAAAACTATTGTACCAGTTAAACAGACGAGTCGTGAAAGATTGTTTCTAAAATCCGATATAATTAGCTATATGGAAAAGAAAGCATCCAAAAAATAATTGGGTGCTTTCTTTTTATTCATTTTAAGGAGGTAGGTGCCATGTAATGAACTGGGATGATATTAGAAAAGAATTTGAGACATCAAAAATTACATTAAAGGCGCTTGCTGATAAGCATGATATAAAAATCGGTACATTGAAGAGTAGAAAGAGCCGCGAAGGATGGTCGAGGGATCCCACTAAAAAGGATGCAACCAGAAAGAAGAAGGTTGCAACCCAATTAACAAAAGATGCAACAAGGAAAAGAAGTGGGAATCCCAATCCTCAAAACCAATTCACGAAACGGAACAAGGCAGCAGAGAAACACGGATTTTTCTCAAAGTTCCTACCTAATGAGACATTAGAAATCATGGAGCAAATGGAAGAGCGTTCGCCTGCTGATTTAATCTATGACCAGATACAGATTCAATATGCAGCTATCATAAGAGCGCAAAAGATAATGTATGTAGAGGATAAAGACGAGATCATAAAAGTGCTCAAAAAGAAAAAGGATTCCGATTTTGCAGAAGAACACGAATGGGAATATCAATTTGCTTGGGACCGTCATGCAACATTTCTTAATGCTCAATCAAGAGCGATGGGAGAGTTCAGGGGGTTAATTAAGCAATTCTTAGACATAGCACATGATAATGATGAAAGAAGGCTTAAACTCACTCTAATGAATGCTCAGATTGATAAAACAAAACTAGAAATTGATAAGCTTCAAAATGGTAATGGTTCCAATGCTCAAGAAAGCGAAATTGCCTCCATGCTTAGAAGATTGGCAGGTGAAGAGTAATGGCAGACTTGACTCCGAAACAAAAAGAAGTGATGGATTGTTTTATCAAAGAAAAACCAAAAATCATCGCTGCGAGTGGGGCAAAACGTGCCGGGAAAACATTTGTCTTAATTCTGCTTTTTTTAATTCTCATTGCACGATATGAAAATAAAGGATTATCTTTTATTATCGGTGGTTCTACACAGGCAAGCATACGTCGTAATGTTCTTAATGATATGGAGGTTATCCTTAGCAAAGAGTTAAAGCTAGATAAGACCAATGCAGTAACTGTATTCGGTAATAGAGTTTATTGCTTTGATGGAGCTAATGCCGATGCTTGGAAAAAAGCACGTGGTTTTACATCTGCGGGTGCATTTCTTAATGAAGGTACAGCATTGCATGATATGTTTGTCAAAGAGGTTATTTCGCGTTGTTCATATCCTGGAGCTCAGATACTTCTAGATACGAATCCAGAAAACCCTGCTCATCCCGTAAAAGAAGATTACATTGATAAAGATGGCCAAGTGTTATCCAATGGAAGGTTAAACATTAGAGCATTTCATTTCACTTTATTTGATAACATCTTCTTGGATCCCGAGTATGTTGAAAGTATCGTGGCATCCACTCCGACTGGCATGTACACAGACAGAGACATATATGGATTATGGGTTGCTGCTGAGGGTGTAATATACAAAGATTTCAATAAGGATATTCACTATATTTCATCTGAAGAAGTAGCAAAAAAGAATTTTGTACATTATTACGCAGGTGTTGACTGGGGATATGAGCATCCAGGTGCTATTGTAGTGCTTGGAGAGGACGACAAGGGAGATACTTATCTTTTGGAAGAGCATAGTAAGCAACATGAAGAAATAGATTATTGGGTGGATGTGGCTAAAAACGTCAAAGAGCGTTATGGGAACATCTTTTTTTATTGCGATTCAGCCAGACCAGAGCATGTAAGAAGGTTCAGGAGAGAAGGGCTGAAAGCTATGAATGCCGATAAATCTGTATTGGCGGGAATTGAGGAAATTGCTAGAAGGTTTAAGCTCAAAAAGTTATATGTTGTGATAGATAATGTTGAGTTATTCAAAAAAGAGATATTTCTCTATGTGTGGAATGAGAAAACAGGCGAACCAGTCAAAGAATGGGATAACGTACTAGATGCGCTAAGGTATGCCATTTATACACGCAATAAGAAGGATATCATCACAGGAAAACGGAGGTGAGAACATGAATGAGTACCTACAGGCATTTAAAGAAGGGATTACTCCGCAATTGGTCACAGGTATTATAGATGCCCATAGACGAGATAGAGAACGAATGGAAGAAATATATGACCGTTATAAGACTGCATCTGAGGGCGTCCCCATTTTACAGCGAACGCCAATCGACTACGAGGATTTTGAGACTGGTGCAATTAAAAGAATAGATAACAAGGTAAATAATCAGCTCAATAATGCTTTTGATGTAGACATTGTAGATACCAAGGTTGGCTATATGTTTGGTCATCCTATCACTTACCAAGCAGACACAGAAGATAAAGCTGATTCTATTGGTGATAGAGTAGAAACGCCTTTTGATAAGGAAATCAAAGAATTTCTCCTTCGTTCAAACATTGAAGATGAAGATGCTGAGTGGGGAAAAAAAGCTGCTATATGTGGTTATGGTGCTCGCTTAGCATATATCGATACAGAGGGAAGAGAAAGAGTAAAAAATATCGCCCCTTGGGAAGTCATCATCCTTTCCAGTAATAGCATCGCAGAGCCTGAATTTGGCATTCGTTACTACAGTGTAAGTAGAATTCTAAACGATGGAACAAAACAGGTTTTTCTAAAAGCAGAAATATACGATTCCTCAAAAATTTATTTTTATGAGGCTAATAACGATGGTGACTTTAAGTACATTAATGAGCAATTTCATATGTTCGATTATTGTCCATTGTTTGGATTGCCTAATAACGAAGAGTTAATGGGGGATGCAGAGCGTGTAATTAAATTGATTGACGCTTATGATCGCACGTTATCTGATGCTTCTAACGAAATCGAACAATATAGGCTAGCTTACCTTATTTTAAAGGGAATGGGTGCTGATGAAGAGACTCTCCAAAAGCTTAAAGAAACTGGTATTTTCGAGTTGTTTGAGGATAGTGACGATGTAAAGTATTTAACCAAAGACATTAACGATCAAATGATTGAGAATCACTTAGACAGACTAGAAGAAAATATCCTCCGTTTTGCTAAATCAGTTAACTTCTCTGATGAGTCATTCGGTGGGAATGTCACTGGTGTTGCAATGAAGTTTAAAATTATGGCATTAGAGAATAAATGCATCACTATGGAAAGAAAAATGACTACTGCTCTTCGCTATCAGTTTAAGGTGCTTTGCTCTTCTTGGTCAAAACGTAATATCTGTAGAATGGAAGATTATTTGAAAGTTTGGTTCGGGTTTAAAAGAAATTTACCAGTTAATGTACTCGATGAATCTACTTCAACAGCTAACCTAAAAGGTAATGTCAGCGAGAAAACAAGGTTATCTCTTCTTTCTTTTGTGGATGATGTTGACTTTGAACTTGAAGAAATGAAGAAAGAAGCTGATGAGTACACCAAGAGTCTTGAGCCATTAGGTGGTGAGGATGAAGATGAACCAGCTGGAGATTGAAGAATATCTCGATAAACTCGCCAAAAAGGCAGAGTCTGACATAGAAAAAATCCTTAATCGCCGTTTAATGGATATTACAAAAATCTTGGCAGATATGTATGTCAAATACGCTAACAAAGACGGAGAAATATCATGGACTGATGTAAACAGGTACAACCGATTAAACAAAGAACTCACACGGATAAACAGTGTGCTCAATGGAGCGTATAAAGAGATTGTCAAAATCCTTCAAACATCGACTGGAAATGTCTATCTTGAGGGATATCTCAGACATATGTATTTGTACGAAATGAGCACAGGTTATTCAATGAGAGTAACTTTACCAACGATGGATCTAATCCAACAAATACTTAAAAATCCAATAGATAAGCTAACGCTCTCGTCGGTTCTTGAGGAACACCGAAACCAAATTATACGTCGCATTAATATCGAGATTGCTCAGGGTATTCAGGCAGGTGAAGGTTATGCCGTTATCGCTAGACGATTACAAAACTCAGTCAAGTTTAACCAGCATAAAGCACGTACCGTTGTCCGTACCGAAGCGGGGAGATCTAGGAGCCTTGCCGGAGAAAAATCCGAAGAGCAAGCAGCTAAATATACGACCGTCACTGGCGTGTGGCTTTCTGCCTTGGATTTAAAGGTTAGGAACTCACACAGGGAACTAGATGGAAAAGAAACAAACGAGCAAGGGTATTTTACTTATAAAGGATTAAAGTCCAAGGGACCCCATTTGTGGGGTGTGGCTTCAATGGATATTAATTGTCGTTGTCTAAAGCTGAGAAAGGTAAATGGGCTATTACCCGAGTACCGTCGTGGTCGTGATTATATGGACCCTGATTACCAACAAAAAATCGCAGATCGAATGGAGGAATACATGGTTGATGGACTTACTTATAAACAAGCATTAAAAAAGGCACAAAAGGAAATAACCCCACCATCAACAACTATGCCGTTTACAAGCTTCGAAGAATGGAAAAGTAAATTTGCTGGATAGGAAGTGATTATATGACCCAAATAGAAGTAACTGTCGATAATGACGGTTATATGAAAATTGAAGCAAATGGCCATACGAAAAGTGTGGTATGTGCATCTGTTTCAACATTACTCCAATCATCTGTGAGGTTCTTACAAGAGCTTTCTCAACAATATCCAGATGATTTAATAGTGAACATTACTCAAGAACACACCTCGTCCTAAGCATGACGCTATAAAAGGCTTATTAATTTTGCACTTGTAGGCTCGTACTACAAGGGCTAGGAGGAATAAAGATGTTAAAACAAACAACATTATTACCTGTATATATTAAGCAATTCGACGGAACTATCGACATTAATGCAATAAAAAAGTTTATTTCTGAAAACAAAGATAAACCAGAAGTTATTTCTTATCTAGGAGAACTTTCTATGCCCACTGTTGAGGGAGTAAAAGGGTTCTTGGAAACAGAAGAAGGAAAAAGCATTTTGCAGCCTAAACTAGATTCATATTTCACTAGGGGGTTAGATACGTGGAAGAAAAACAACCTCGATTCCCTCATTGATGAAGAAGTAAAAAAACGTAACCCAGCTAAAACGCCAGAGCAATTAGAGTTAGAGAAGTTAAGAAAAGATATTGAGGATGAGCGTAAAGCCCGCAATCGTGAAACTTTAGTCAATAAAGCTTTGAAGGTAGCTAAAGAAAAAAATCTACCTGATGGGATTATTGACTTTTTTATTGCCGAGGATGAAGAGAAAACGTTATCAAACCTTACGAAACTCGAAGAGGAATATAACAAGGCTGTTCAATCAGGTGTTGATTCTAAATTCAAGGAAAACGGAAGGGACATTGATATTAGTGGCGGTGGTTTTGGCGGCAGTGCAATTGATATCGACAAATTAGCAGGCGAAATTAGTATTAGAAACTAAGGAGATGAATCACAATGAAAACAAATTTATTATCTATCAATATTAAACAGTTCGATTTTACACCAGGTAACGTAATGCTTCAGGATGCGAGAACAGGATCTATACCTAAAGAAGAAAGCACTCTTGTCCTTAAAGAATTTATGCAATCATCTGCTATTACTCAATTGGCAAAATATGAACCTATGACAAAGCCAGAAAAAGAATTTACTTACTTAGCATCTGGTCCTGGTGCTTACTGGGTGGGTGAAGGTGAACGAATCCAAACAGGTAAGGCCACATGGTTAACAGCCAAAATGGTAACGAAAAAACTCGGTATCATTTTACCTGCTTCTAAAGAGTTCTTGCGTTATTCGGTTTCAGATTTCTTTAATGCGATGAAACCGGCTATCAAAGAGTCATTTGCTATAAAATTTGACCAAGCTGCCTTATTTGGTACTAATTCGCCGTTTGGGACTGGTACATCAGTATGGGAGAAGATTCAGGCATCGGGTAATACTATTGCTCTTAATTCCATCGGGAACCTTTATGATGAGTTGAACGGTGTAATGGCGCTTGTTGAGGATCACGATAAAGACGTGAATGGATTTACTACAACACGTCGTTTCCGACAAAAATTGCGTGGTGCAAAGGACGCAAATGGTTTACCTATTTTTAATGATGCTAATGCAGGAGTGACATCACAAGCACTGGGGTTACCTATTGGCTATGTGGATTCTAAATCTTGGGATTATCCTAAAGCCCACCTATTGGCAGCTGATTGGGATTATGCTCGTTATGGAATTTTACAAGACATCGAATATAAAATCTCGGAGGATGCTACTTTAACAACAATTGAAGATGCAGAAGGTAATCCAATTAACTTGTTTGAGCGTGATATGTTTGCACTTCGCGCTACTATGCAAGTTGGTTTTATGACATTATCCGAGGATGCATTTGCAGCAGTTACTCCGGAAGTAGTTGCACCATAATAAAAGGCGGCTCACTGCCGTCTTTTATTTCTTTTGAAGGGAGGAATTTAATTTGGCTGAGAAAATAGAAATAAAAAAAGGTGATAAAACATTAAAAGTCACCGAGCGTGTGTTTAATGTGGTGTATTCAGAACATGGTTTTCAAAAAGTAGTTCAGCACGATAATTCAAAAGAAAACCATAGTTTGCTAGGTATGCCAAAAGCAGAGTTAGCTAAAGTAAATAAAGATGACATTAAAGCTTTTTTAGAAAACGAAGGATTTGAATATGACCCTAATGCTAAAAAAGAAAATTTAATCGCTCTAATTGCTGGTGATGACAATGACCAGGAATAAAATCGAAGTAATCAACCATAAAGGTCATAAAATGGTTGTTCAGCCGTCTCAAATGCCACCGGGATATAAAAAAGTCGACAAGAAGATTACTACATCTAAATCAAATGCCAAAGCAGGTGAGTAGATGGATTATTTAATTGATCAGGTATCTTCTATTGCTGAAATCGATAAGGAGGAGCACCAAACATACTTAAGTGTGATGGTGCCAATCTTATTGGAGTATGCAGAGGATTATTGTGGCGCTACATTTGATGTTGATACCCCACCTGCAGGTGTAAGGCTCTTTATTGGAGAGTCGTTAAAGTTCAAAATCAAATCTGATGGGTTATCTAGCCGTTCCATGGGGTCTGTGTCGTATTCGTATGACACTGACTTCCCAGAAAAGATTAAGCGTAATCTAAATCCTTACAGGAGAGTGAGATTTCATGCGTCACGCTGAGTTTCCTCATGACGTTGCATTCCTTATAGAAGGGAAAAAGATTCCTGATGGAGGCGGTGGCTGGTTGCTTGGAGAATGGGCGACGTACGATGAATCAGTTGGATTTCTAGATACTCCTAAATCAGAAGCTATTTACCGCGCTCAACAAGCCAATCACCCGTTTGACAGACAATTGTATTTTCCTTATCGTACCGATATAACGACAAAAATGCGTGTGGTGTGTGAAGGAGATACTTATGAGTTAGTTGGTAAGCCGTTAGATCAAGGCGGTCAGAATGAAATCATGAGGGTTGATTTGAGGTTGTTAGCTGATGGCTAGAAGTAGTATCAGTATCGGCATACAAATGGGTGGTTTACGTCAGTTTGATAGAGAGGTTGATAGGTTTGAGAAAGAATTTATCAAAGAGGTTAAACGAGTTATTACCGAGACTGCCGAATTGATACAAGGTCAAGCCCAGACCCTAGCACCCACTGGTGATGGACACTTAAGAAACTCAATCGAAATTCGTTATTATAATCGAGGGTTATCAGCTGAGATTATAGTGGGTGCTGCCTATGCCATTTATGTTGAATACGGCACAGGAATCTATAGTAGTACAGGAAACGGCCGACGTACCCCTTGGGTTTACTGGTCAGAAAAGCTAAATCGTTATGTCTACACTCGTGGTATGAAACCTCAACCATATTGGCAACCAGCTATTGAAGCAGGGAGCCGTCATTTTGAACTTGAATTAGGTAGATTAGGTGCGTGATAGTATGAAAGAAACAGCACTATGGCCATTACAACAAGCGATTTTCAAACGTCTGAGTGAAGATGCTGATTTAAACGACGTAATTACAGGTGTTTATGATTATGTTAATCAGGATACACCGTTTCCTTATGTGACAGTTGGTGAGCCTACTGTATCACCATTTGAGAGCAAAACATCTTACAGCGAAAACATACCTTGGGTTTTACATTGCTACAGTGACGCACAGGGCAAGCGAGAAACGATGCAAATGCTTAACCTAATGGTAAAGGCTCTGACAAAAGAAAAATGGCTTGTCGAGGGTTTTAAAGTGTTTAAATTTATAATTGATTCAAATATGAGGGTGCTTAGCCCAGCGGACATTGGTTTTCCTTATCAGGGAATTCTTAATGTCCGTTTTTATATTGAACAGGAGGACTAAAAATGAGACAAAATGGCAAGGATACAATCCTTTTAGTACAGCCAGTTGATGCTACAGTTGGTTCAGATGCTCTATTAGTGGCAGAACAAACAGAAGGCACTCATTCCATTGAAAATGAGTTAGTAGATGAGCAAACCAAAATGGGACGAATCTTGGCTTATGGTCAAAACAGTGAGTCGTTTGAATTAACAACTTATGGAGTAAAAAGAGATGCTGGTCAATTAGCTGTGATTAATGCTATTAAGAAAAAGAAGAAATTGAAAGTATGGGAAGTTGACTTAATTCCAAACGAACAAGGCACTTATGATGCTGTGTTTGCTTATTGCTTAGTTGAATCGGTTGAAAAGTCTAGCCCGGGAGATAATTTCATCGAAATTAGCGCGACTCTCCAAGTTGAGGGTGAATCAGTTGAAGGGACCCTTACTGAGTTACCAGAAGGCATTCTAAATGCAAGTGCAATTGAATTCGAACAACCTGGTGAAACAGGTACAAGTACAGGGACTTAAGAGATTGGTTAACACCAGTCTCTTTTATTTGATATGAGGAGGTTTTACAGAGATGGCTACATTAACAATTGGTGAAAAAGAATATGAGGCTCGTACAGATTTTAAATTCGAGAAAGTAGCAAATGAAAAGTATAACGAGGAAGACTCACAAGGCAATAAGCAGGGTGGACTAATCAATATTTATAGTAAACTCTTAGAATTTGACATTCTATTTTTATCTGCATTTTGGGATTGTGCTCTTTCTCACTTGAAAAGTGAGAAACCTTCACTCGAATCCATTGAAAATGCTATTTTGAAACACATTGAGGAAAATGGCGATGCAGATCAGTTGTTTAAGGATGCATTTCGAAAGTTAGATAACTCGGGTTTTTTCAAACAAAAAGTCAAGAAATATTGGAAGAACTTGAACTTGATGAGCGACTTCGGGGAGACGGAAAACGAGAAAAAGGCCATTCTAGAAATGATCGAGGAAGCCAAAGAAAACCGGAAGTTTCTGACGGAACAGACTACAAGACAGTCATAAGTGACGCTGCTCATTTAATGGGTATATTCGATGTGGACCTCATTATGTCATGGGAGCCATGGGAGTACGAAGCATTAAGGATAGGAGCGCTGAATCGAAAAATAGATCAGTATGAACTTATGGCGAAAACAGCCATGGCGAATAGGTACGCACAACATGCTAAACGAGCAAGTGAACGTAAAATTTTCAATGCAAATCAGGCTAGAAGAAACCTAGAAAAAGGCATTACTGGTACTGATAAAAACCTAGAACGAATGATTGATTTAAACAATAAATTCAAAGGCTTTAAGCCGAATTTCAAGCCGAAGGGAGGTTGAGTCTTGAGCTCTCATTTAAGTGCAATTGTGGGTGCAAGAATTAGTGAATTTAGACGGAGAATGCGTAGAGTTAGGGATACGATAAGAGATTTACCAAGTGAAACCAGAGTCAGAGTTACTGTAGTAACGCAAGAATCAGAAAGACGTCTTAATGCAATTCAAGATCAAATTTCCAGAATTGCTAATTCGATTCGTGCATTCGGTACGGTAGGTGCTAATATGTTTCAAGGTAGTATGTTGATGGTTAGCCCAGCATTAGTACCAATTATCGCGGCGGCTGTTGGACTATTAGGTACTCTTGGACCAATGATTGCTGTAGCAGGAAGTAACACATTTGCTCTCGCGGCAGCTTTTGGTATTGCCGGCGGTGCAGCTGTTGGTTTTGGTGCTGCGGCTATACCAACTATTCAATCGATTATTGATGGTACTGCAAAAAGTACGAAGGAAAATGTTAGGGCGATGAAGGCGTTAGATAAGCTCAAAAGCACTTGGAGTGGTGTTCAAGATGCAATAGCCCCACAAACAGCTAATGCTTTCGCAAGCGCCATGACGGGAATAGAAAAAGCTTTGTCATCATTAAATCCAATGTTTAAAAGCGTTGCAGGTACAGTTGCTGACTTGTCATCACGCTTTGATAAGTTTATGGGTTCGAAGTCAGCACAACAGTTTTTTGGATATTTAAATACAAGTGCTGCTCCAATTTTAGATAAAGTAATGTCGGGATTAGGCGGACTAATCCAAGGGTTTATGAACCTTACAGTTGCGTTTGCTCCGATGACAGACTTTATGGCACAAGGATTTAAGAATATGGGCCAGTCCTTCGTGGATTTTACTGAGCGAATAAAAGGATCTACTGCGCTACAAAATTTCATTTCATATCTTCAAACAAACGGACCCAAAATATGGGCAATAGTAAAAAACATTACTCTAGGCTTAATTGGTATGTTTACTGCGTTTGGACCATTAGCATCAGATATGATGACAGGATTTCAAAATCTTACTGCCCGTTTTAAAGAGTGGGGACAAGCTTTATCTGAGAATCAGCAATTTCAAAAATTCATAGGATACATTCAAGCTAATGCACCGACTGTAATAGCGTTAATCGGTAACATTACTACATTTTTGGTTAATTTAGGAATAGCGATAGCGCCAATAGGAGCAAAAGTGCTTCAAGTGGTTAACAATATTATTGCTTGGACAAGTAGTATGATGGCAGCAAATCCTGTTATCGGTCAAACAATCGCTATTTTAGTAATGATAGCAGGGGGTTTCATGGCTTTACTTCCACCTATCATAGCAGTTCGTACAGCCTTTGCTGGTTTACCAGGATTCATTATCTCATCGATAAGTAAAATAATTCCTTTCTTTACTTCTTTCGTTGGTAAAATCGCAATGGGATTTGTAAGAATGTCAACGTCTGGAGCTCTATGGGTGGGTAAAACTGTTTCTTATATAGCAAAAGTAATAGCGAAATACGCAGTCCTTGCGGCTAAAGCAACCTTACACGCAGCAAAAGTAGCTTTAACTTTTACTGTAACGATGATTAAAGCAGCTGCAAAAGCAACAGCATCTATGATTGTAAGTATGGCGAAAATAATAGCAAAGTATGCTGTATTGGCAGCTAAGTCCATGATACACGCAGCGCGTGTTGCTGCATCATGGCTAATCGCCATGGGTCCGGTTGGCTGGGTGATTGCTACAGTAGTCGCTTTAGTCGCTCTGATCATTGCAAACTGGGATAAAATTAAATCATGGACTACAAAAACATTTTCAAAAGTAGTTAGTGTTATGCGAGAAAAGATGAATGATGCTAAACAAAAAGTAAGTAATATTCTCGACAATATCAAATCATTTTTTACTGACATGGATCTATATGCATCAGGTAAAGCAATAATTCAAAGCGCAATTGATGGATTGATGGCAATGAAAAATAAAATCGTCAGTAAAGTTGAGGGCATTGTTGGTGCTGTTCGTGATTTATGGCCGTTCTCTCCTGCAAAGGAAGGACCATTATCTGATATCCACCGCATGGACTTTGGCGGACCTATTACAAAATCAATTACTAGAGCAAAAAAACCAATCATGTCATCAATGACGAGTTTAGCTGCATCTGCTAGGAACGCTTTCACCCCAAATATAGCACTTGCTAATATCGGTGGCACTGCAACCTTTGATACATCATTTAGTGATGGAACAAGGGCTATTGAGCATGCCTTTAATGCAGAAGTAAACGAGATAGAATTGCCAGATAGAGAAGAACAATATGCAGTAATTAATATCGGTGGTCACGAAGCTCAGGGAGTTATTAAATATATCTCTGGCGAGCAAAATCGTGCTAGTTTTAGACAAAGGAGGCGACCAAATTAATGTTTGATATTTCATATGATGAGTATCTAGGTGAACCATTTCGTATGATACATAACGGAGTGGATCTATCTGGTTATTTTTATGTATTAGACGTAAAGGGTCGCTCTTTGTCTCCTAATGAAATACATGCTACTCAGCGTTCTAACGGTTCATATCGTTTTAAAAAACGGACTAAGACACCTGTGCCATTAACAGTAAAGGCTATGATGGTGTGTGAGTCTGACTTCGAATTGCGTGAGAAGTTAAATGGGTTAAATGGAATTTTGTCTACAGAGGAACCGGTTCCTATCTCTTTTTCTGATGAACCAGAGTTTACCTATTATGGTATTCTCAGCAGCGTTACGGAGGATGGAGAGGTAAATGGTACACATCTTTTCACTATGACATTTTGGCGACCTGACGCAACTAAGATGAAAGAAGTCAAAAGAGTGCCAATCCCTACTACAGAGACTCAATTTATAGTCGCTGGACAAGTAGAGACACCATGGACAATTGAAGTGGTTTTTGAGCAAGCTGTTAGCTCATTTGAGTTAGAGTCGAATGTAGGTCTTTATCTTTTATTAAATTTTGAGTTTATCCCTGGTGATAGGTTACTCATTAGCTTTGATGGTCGAAAGGTGTCTTTAAATGGTAACGATTTAAGGCCAGCGGTCAGTATGTCATCTAACTATGTGTTGTTACAACCAGGTGAAATAACATTAAAAGCAAGTCATGATTGTGATTTGGTTTATGACGAAAGATATTATTAAGCCTTAGCTGAGAAGGGAGGTATAACATGACAGAGTTATTCACATTTAACCAAGACGACCAACCGTTGACCATTATCTCTGAGGATAGTGGTCTTTTTAGTGCCCCTTACCGTATTGAAATTAATAAGATACCAGAAAAACCTTTTTCTTTTACTATTGAAGCAGATACAGAAGATGCTAAATATGTGCTTGAAGAAAATAAAGTTGTTTTTCGAGATCATGAAGGTGATTTAAGGCTATTTGTTATTAAAGAGCTAGATGACTCTGACGGCATGGATGGTCCATTAACCACAGCAACATGTGAGCCAGAGTTCCTAGAACTCGCCGAGCATATCATCTTAGATAAGCGATTTTCTGATAAGACTGCACAAGTCGCATTAGATGCGGCTTTAGAAGGTACTGGTTGGATAGGAGAAGTTGAAGTTGACTTAGGACTTGCCTCCACAAACTTTTATCGTATGCGGTCGGTTGATGCTATTTGGGAGATTATCAAAGTTTGGGGCGGCGAATTTAAAGATGTCGTTGAGTTTGACGAGGAAAATAATATTGTCGCTCGTAAGATTAAAATTATCCAACGGCTTGGCAAAGACACAGGTCAGCGCTTTGAAATAGACCATAATACAACTGAAATTGGTAGACAAGTCTTAAGCTATCCTGTAACTGCTATGTATGGTTGGGGGGCATCGCTTGAAACAGAAGGCGGTGGCAACACTCGTTACATTGATTTCGGCGATGTTGAAATGTCTATTGCTAATGGAGATCTATTCGACAAACCTAAAGGGCAAAAATGGGTTGGTGATCCAGAGGCGTTTGCAAGTTATCGCCGCATTCGTGATGGTGTAGCTTTACATCGTTTTGGTCAGTTTAGCAATCAAGACTATGAGGACCCTGAGGAACTATTGTGGGCAACTTGGGATAATCTCCAAAATAATAATAAGCCAGTAGTTAATTATCGCTTATCCGTTGATTTATTTGACGATAAAGTAAGTTTAGGTGATACAGCCATAGCAATAGACCGCAAGTTTGCTAGACCAATAGAAATACAATCTCGTATCATCGCCATGGAATATGACATTTTAGACATTGACGGTACCACGGTTGTCGAGATGGGGCAATTTCTCGATTTAGAGGATGATCGGCTTGAAGAGTTAAAAAAAGAAGTTGAACAAATCCGTGATCGTCCACAACAAGTCACAGAGGGAAGTTTCCCAGACATCAAGCCCACTACCCCAATAAATGTTGAAGCGGTAGGCGGAATAGGAGCTATACAATTATATTGGGACTACGGCAGTTCGATTTATGTAAAACACTACGAAGTATATGGCTCACAGTTAAAAGACTTTGTGCCAGACACACAGCACTTATTGTGGAGGGGAAATACTAGTGGTTTTCTCCATTCGGTTGGTACTGATCAAGTTTGGTATTACCGTATACGGGCAGTAAATCAGCATAGTACACCGAGTGATTGGTCTGTGCAAGTTATGGGAGCGACCCACAGGGTAGTCAGTGATGATATATTATTCGGACCCGATATAGCTGCAGAGTTAAGGGAGTTATCAAAAACTACTGACTTACTTGCTGAAGGTACCATTTATGCTGATATGATTCGCCAAGATGTATATGATCAAATCCAAGCTGATTCAAAGCAGTATACTGATGCTGAGATAACAGCAACAGAGGTTAGCTTGATGTCTGAGCTTGCAAATAAAGCAGGCTTTGATTATGTGGATGGAAAAATATATCTGGTCAATGAGGAATTGTTTAATAAGGTAGACAACGGCGTTTATCAGAATAAAATTCTCCAAATTGATAACAGCCTAGATGGGTTGTCTTTACGAGCGCAGAATGTGGAAGCTAATGTTAATGAATTAACTGGTGAGGTTGGTAGTGCTCTTAGTCAAATTGCTGCGGTTGATATTAAGGCTAATGGGATTTCTACTAGTGTGAATGAGCTTAGGTCAGACTTTAATAATTTGGAGATTGGTGGAAGGAACTTATACTACAACTCTCTATTTGATAGACCAGTAGGGATTTGGGGTTCTGTAAACCTAACAAAAGTGGATGGTAATCCTAATTCAATGATAGCAAAACGTTCTACTACGTCGAGTCAAAATTTCGGATTTACCAATCATCCCGATGATAGAAACATCAATTTCAAACAAGGTCAAGTTTATACTTTAAGCTTTGAAGTACGTGGAACCGTTACTACTTTGGACTATATTTTTCGGATGAGACCAACTGAGAGTAATGCGGTTTTACCACCACAGGCAGTCAATTCATCAACTGAATTTCAAAAGGTATCTATTACTTTTACTTCGACATGGAGTAGTGATTCGGGATATATATTGATCGGCTCTACTCAACCCGAAATTGGTAAATGGTTTGAGATACGAAGGGTAATGTTGGTAGAAGGTGAAAAAGAAGTAGGTTGGAATCCTGCACCAGAGGATATAAACAGTCGCATCTCATCAGCAGAAACAAAAATTGACCAAACAGCATATGAATTAACATTTAAAGCATCCACTCAAGAAGTTAATTCATTAACCGGTAGAATGACTTCAGCAGAATCATCTCTAAGGCTCTTATCAGATGATATTGAATTGAAAGTAGACCGAGATGGGATTATTGGTGCAATCAATGTTCAGCCAGGTACAGTTAAAATTCAAGCTAGATTACTAGATGTTGGTGATTTTACAAACCTCATTGATAATGGAGATTTTGAGGATGATGTTATCAACCAAATGCCTAGAGGTTGGATAAATGATAATTCAGATATCACAACCATAAGGGTTGTAGATCAAACATCTTGGTCAGGGCACAATGGGTCTGGTAAATGTTTAGGTTTATGGGCTAGTGATATTAGAAATGTAGATGCCCAACAAGAAAGATTAATAACCGTTCGGGAAGGTGACGAGTTATATTTCGAGTTAGACTATAGATTTAATAATCTTGCGGGTTCGGGTTCGTTGTCGTATGGAGTTAGAACATATGACCTTCAAAAACAACATCTTGCTTGGACCACAGTCGCATACACAACAACAAAAACATACGGATGGACAAAGATGACGGGTTCTTATAAAGTGCCTCCTGGTGTTGGATACATTCGACTTCGAGTAAGCTTTACTAATAATGGAGAGACAACTAATAGGGCATGGGTGGATAATTTAGTTGTTAGAAGAAAGAATAATAGCCATTTAATTGTGGATGGATCAATCACAGCAAACTTAATGGCGGCAAATAGTATTACTGCTCAAAATGGCGCATTAGCAAATGCGTCTATTACGCGTGCGAAATTACAAGATGCCATTATCGGAACTGCTCAGATAGATAATTTAGCTGTTACAGCTGCGAAAATTGCAAGCGTGAATGCTGACCGTATCAATGTAGGTGCATTGAGAGGTATTGATGTGTATGGAGCTAAGTTCCGTTCATCGGATGGTCTAACTAACTTAGAAATCATTGGAGGAAATGTCCGTCTTACGCAGTCTAATGGGCAATATGTAAATGTTAATCCTGACGGGTTGTTTGGATATAATTCAGGAGGATCTCAACGATTTAGTGTTGATAGATCACTAGTAACAAGTGCAGCTCTAGGCACAAGTAATTCTAATGTCTATTTGGCTCCGGACTCAACTAATGAAGTCAGGGTAGTTAATATTTCAAGTATTCCATCAGATGGTGTTGCAGAGAATTACAGTTACAGACCTATCAGGGCTCAAGGATTACGTTTTGGACCGGGATATAATGGATATATCGGCACAGATCGAGAAGTAAGAATAACAAGTTCAGCGTTTACGCAAGCTGACGGATCAGTTGTATATCGTGATTTACGAGCGTCCGTTATATATGGTTTTGGTTTCAGTACTAATTCAACCAATGCTTATATAGGGTCAGATGATGAAACAAGGTTTGTTAACAAGGGATATGTGGATGGTTCTTCTGGTAACCCGGTATACCGTAATGCAAGGGGATATAAGGGTTATTTTGCTGGAATTGCTACAAACACATCAGCAGGAGGAACTCACTTATATCTGGGTGCTAACGGTGACATAAGAGCAACAGGTATTGGAATGGCTGATGAAGGAAGTATTATTTGGCGCCAAGTGGTCGCAGCTGGATTTCAAGGTAATTATATTGAAGTAAATCCGAATACTGCTGGTCAAAATTTATTTGTAAGAGCTAATAACGAAGTGAGAGCAACAGCTAGTGGAACTACAGGAACGTACATCCCTATTAGAGCAGCAAGTTTCCCAACAGGTTCAATGGCGTCATACAAAGAAGATATTAAAGAGTGGACAGACAGTGCGTTAGATATTATCAACAGATCAACCATTTATCAATATCGTCTTAAAAGAGAAGTTGAAAGTGGGCATTCTCGAATAAGACAAGGATTAGTTATAGGTGAGGGCTATCAAATTGCCGATGAATTAATTGATGGTGATGGTGTAGAACAATATCTTATGAATTCAATCAACATGAAGGGCATTCAAGAGCTTGATAAAAGAACTCGTAATCATTCAGATGAGATCAATTGGCTCAAAACCGAAAACCAACTATTACGCAATCAAATAAAGGTATTGGAGGGGAAAATCGCATGAAATTAACAGTACAAGAACTTTACAATTTAATTGATGGGTTAAGCTCCTTGCTCGACAAAGAAATACCCACATCGGTAGCTTTTTCAGTTCAGCGAAACTTTAAAAGAATTTCGGAGGAAGTTAAGGCAAGTGATGAGGTAAGAAAGACAATCGTCGAAAAGTATAAAGAAAAAGATAACGAGGATGGTACTATTCAGCTTAAAAAAGATAAATTGAAAAATTATCAGAAAGAATCAGACGAGTTAATGCAACAGGAAGTCGATATTGATTTAAGGGTTATTAACCTAGCTGATTTGGGCGAATCTATCAAGCCACGGATACTAGGTCTATTAGAGCCAATCATTGAGGAGGTAACAGAATGATGGAACAATATATTTTTATAGAAACAAGTTCCCGAAATATCACTGAAAATGGTGAACAATTCCGGGTAGTGAATTTCCGGGGTACAGATCAATCAAGTATACCAAACGAACAATTAAACGTTGACGGAAGTTTTACTATGCCTATTATGGATTATTTCATGGCAGGTGTGGAAGGGCGATTGTCTGAAGTGATTAAAACTAAAGTTCTTGGTAGATTATCACCAGAAGCCGAATAAGGCTTTTTTATTTTGGGAGGAGATTAGTAATGAAGCATAATACAGACACATTATGGGTTGCATTAGCTGGCGGTGGAGTATCTTCCATCGCCTATTTAGTTGGAGGGATAGATCATTTGATAACAGCCTTTGTGATTTTAATGGTAATTGATTACATTACAGGCGTTGCAGCTGCTTGGTATGACAAGAAAGTATCGTCTAAAACTGCATTTAAAGGACTGATGAAGAAGGGGGCGATGTTCTCTTTAATTATTGTGGCAACACAATTAGATATTATCTTGGGTAACGAAGGTCAGTTTATTCGCTATGCAATTTTAATGTTTTTAATTGGTACTGAGGGAATAAGTTTGATTGAGAATTTAGGAAGGCTAGATGTAAAAATACCTAAATTCCTATCAGATAAATTTATACAGTTGAAAGATGAGCACGATGATTCAGATAATCCAATAAAAAAGTAAGACTGTCCAATCGGGCAGTCTTTTTTTAATCGAATACAAATAAAAGGAGTGTTATTTAAATGGTTAATATCAAAAAACAATTAGTATCTCAAGAGGTTATAAATAAGCGTTCTTATGGTAAAGGTAACAAAATCAAGTCCATCACACCTCACCAAACGGGTAATACCAATCCAGGTGCTAATGCACAGGCTCATGCAAACATTCAATCAAATTTAAATCCTAGACAAGCTAGTTGGCACTATTCTGTTGATGATGAAGTAATCATCCAGTCATTCGAGGATGACATTATGTGTTGGGCTGCAGGAGATGGTAGAGGACCAGGTAACACGGAGTCAATTCATATTGAGATGTGTGTCAACTCAGATGGCGATTACGAAAAGACTCTAAGCAATGGTGCAGCACTTGTTAAGCTTTTAATGGATAAGCACGGTCTTGATATCAGTAGTGTTAAACAACACCATGATTGGTCAGGTAAAAACTGCCCTGCTCAATTACGAGCAGGTTATAAAGGGATCTCTTGGAAGGACTTTTTAAATAAGGTCGAAGGGGTACAGGAGCAAGAAAATTTCGGTAGTGACAACACATCAACAAACACAAAACCTTCCACAACATCACCAAAGAATACTAATAGCATCGTGGATTACCTCAATTCCAAGGGTGTTGATTCTTCTTATACTAATCGTGCCAAATTCGCTAAAGAATACGGTATAAAGGATTATAAAGGCACTGCACCTCAAAACATTAAGTTATTAGAGTTAATCAAAAAAGGTAAACCAGCATCTACAAAAGCAAAAAAAGAGTATGTTACTCTACCAGCTTCAGCAAAGACATGGAGGACTTATAAGCTCAATGTAGCTCCAGTTACTAAGAACTCTGACTGGTCACTTACTCCTGCCGAATTTGGAGGGTTAACGTATGAGGTTCTTGATAAGCCTCAAGCGAATGTTGTCACCATTAAAACATCAAGAGGTAATCGCAATATCTATGTTGGTGCTGATACAAGCGCTAAGATATTTAAGAAGTAATAACAAAAGCCCTTCTCACTTGAGAGGGGGGCCTTTCTAATAATCATGAATTGAATTCCTTGTAACATTGTTTTCTGCTAAGAAAAATGAATTATACTAACCTTTGATAACAATTAATTCTAACTTGAACTCATAAATTATAAGAAATTTGATAATGATAAAAATGAGGTGATGATATGAATAATAATAATAATAGACTTAAACTAACATCTTCAGAAATAGGGACGCTATGGGGAGAGTATATGAATGGAACTATGACAGATGTTGTTAATAGATATATGTTGTCTATTATTGAAGATGAGTCGATTAAAAAAATTTTTGAGGATGCAATCCATACATTTGCAAAACAAAAAAAACAAATTGTTACTTTTTTTGAGACAGAGGGATTTCCGGTTCCAATTGGATTTAATGAAACTGATTTATTTAAAGGGAAACAAAGATTATTTACTGATATATTTTGTTTGCATTATCTACATATTATGACATTACATGGAATGCTTGGACATAATACAGCTCTTGCAGTATCAGTTAGAAAGGACTTAAGGTATTTTTATGATTCATGTGATAACGATGCAAAAGAGATGTATCATAAAACTATAGAACTGTTGCTCGAAAAAGGAAGTTTTCAGAGGGATCCATTGTTTTATCCAACTGAAACCCCTGAATTCATATCTAGCCAAAAATTCACAGGTGGTTTTTTCGGGAAGGAAAGAAGATTAACCGCTACAGAAATCATAAGTATTTCATTCAACTTGAAAAAAAATATTATGGCCAAAACACTTTCTATTGCCTTCAGTCAAGTGGCGCAATCGAAAGAAGTAAGAAAGTTTTTAACCGATTCCGAGAAAACAGCTGATAAACAAATAATATCACTAGCAAAGATTATGCAAACCGATAATTTACCAGTTCCTAAGTCTTTTGAAACAGAAGTGACTACTTCCACTGATACACCTTTTTCTGATAAGTTAATGTTGTATCATATCGGTTTTTTATACCAAGCTGCACAAAATTACCATGGAGCTGGATTAGCTTCATCCATGCGAACGGATTTGATAGCAACTTATGAAGGGACAATTCTAAAAAATCTAATGGTGACAAATGAATGGTTTAAATTAATGGTTAAAAATAAATGGTTAGAACAACCGCCTTTGGCTCCCAACAGAAAAGAAATTGCTAAAGAAAAGTAAAGCTCCAAAAGGTGAAACAGAATGAAATATTCTCCATTAGAAAAATTACTCTGGAGTATTGCATTACCCGGATTTGGTCAGTATTTAAATGGAAAATTATTTAAAGGCACATTTTTTCTTATACTAGAGATACTGATTAACGTTAGATCAAATTTTAATGAAATCATTATTTATAGTTTTCGAGGAGAAATTCATTGCGCCATAGAAAACGCAAATTATCAATGGCTTATGTTTTATCCTTGTTTATATTTCTTTGCAATTTGGGATGCATATAAAGAATCTGGTGGAGGAGGACGATATTCTTTCTTTCCATTTGTGTTTTCAGCATATTTTGTTACAATTGGATTGATTTATTCTGAGAACTTTAAGATTTTCGGTGTACTATTAGGACCTGTTTGGTTACCTATGTTATTTGTGATTCCTGGAATACTTAGTGGATTTACAATTACAAAGATTATGAAGGTATAAAGCATCAAATTTTTTGATTATCGATAAGAGGTAGAGTTGTATGGAGAGTTTTTTGTCAATAAATTATAAAAAGCCCTTCTCAATCGAGATGGGCTTTCATTCCTTCAAATGCTTCTTGTAACGCTTCTTTAATGGTATTACCCTCAACTTTTATCCCTCCATTGCTTGATGTTCCAACAACAGTTACAGGATGAGATTTTGCAAAAATATAATACTGTATACCATTCTTTTTGATTACGTTATATATAAGGTTAGGCTTCATGATTTCCCTCCTTTTGAATATAGTTCCACATACGGGTAAAAAGTCCTTTTTTGGCAAAAAAATAACCCTTCTCATTAAGAGAGGGTGTTACATTTTTGAATGAAGTTCACTACTAATAAATCCCTTAGCTTCTGCTATAGTCTCTTTAAATGTAACTCCTATACATTTAATTTCGAGTTCTCCTTTTTTGGCAGTTACTGTAACTGTGTTTTTATCTGCATAAATATGATAAGTAACGCCATCATCAATAAATCCTAATGGCTCATATTTCATTAAACATACCTCTTTCCTATGATATGTAATTATATTAACAAAAAATAGGTAAAAAAGTCCTATTATTTGCTCAGGTAAAAGCTTAAAAGTTCCTCACACTTATTCTTAATTCTTGGATTAAAATAATTATGCTGCTCATCATATCCTTTATAGTGAAACTCATACATAGTGAACGATTCATCATGTCCAATCTGGTTTACTCTCATATTCCCTTTTCTCATCTTAACTTTAACTTCTTTCAAATCACGCTGAACCTTCTTAATAGTATTTTCCATTAAGGTAATATAAGGCTGTTTAATCTTAAACGGGGAATTTCCAATGATTTTTAAATCTCTTTCAAGGATGATAATAATCATCGGTAAGTATATAGCTTGCTCTAGTACATCACGATCAGCTTCATTAATCCTAGTCATGTTGTTAAACCCTTTCGACTGATATCACTTCATCAATGTGAAATTTTAAGGTTTTTAATTCATTCGTTTCCAAATGGATGTACATATTAATATGATCAATTTTATCGATTATGCCCTCGTAAGCTTTCGTGAACCCATCAACCCAAATGGTCATTTTGATTGTAAGAGTGTAGTTTAATGATTCCATCGTTATTAGCTGTATTTCCTGAAGTTCTTGCTCATCTAATTCTGGCTTTTTCACTTTTTCATATTCGGCTGGTATCTGCTTAAGTAATTCCGTATGTTCGCTCATAAAGAACCCTTGCCATTTCATTTTTCCGCGGTCACGAATCATAATCCCATCTCCTTATGACTATATTATACGCAAACATTCGTTCTTGATACAACTTGAAATAGAACAAATGTTCCCGTAAAATTATGTTTAAGGAGCTGATAATAATGAATCATTTGTTTAAATACTCATTTGAAGGGCGTAAGCCAATTGAATTAATTTATTTAAATAATTCTGGAGACATTTCATATAGATTGATAATCGTTAGGAAGATTAATTTAGATAATGTATTGGTTTTTGACTTGCAAAAGCAACAGATGAGGACATTTAACATTGATGGCGTATTATCAGTAGCCAAACCTAAGAGACAAAGAGGGGTCAGGAATGCATAATAAATTAACTAAGAGACAGAGAGAAGCATTAGATGCAGTAATTTATTATTTAGAGGTTAATAATTATCAACCATCATTTAGAGAATTAGGAGCTATATTGGGGCTTGCTTCATCTTCAACTATAAGTGGCTATTTAAATAAATTGAATGAAAAGGGATATGTCAGCTGGGAAGAAGGGCAATCGATTACCTTGAGAATTCAGCATTTTTTATTTTAATATATAGTTTAGTCTAGCTAAGAAACAAAGATAAATTAAAAGAAAGAAAAAGCATTTAAGTAGCTGATTACTACTTAAATGCTTTGAATTAATTATAAATTATTTGATAAATATTACGTACTTCATCCCGTGCGTCTTCGTTGTATTCACCAATACAGTTTTCTCGTGAAGTTATTTCGAAGTCATATTCCTTTGTATATACATTTCCGGTGATAGTGTATTCCTCTTTTTGATAAATGCCATGGGAACCTCGTCTAAAGCGACCTAAGGCTAATAATATAACTTTTGCTGCGCCAGCATTTAATAAAAGATTTCGGGCTGTTTCAAAAGAGATACCATTTGTTAAAAAATCGTCAATGATACAAATTGTTTTTCCTTTGATTTTTTTTGTATAAAATGGGTTTAACATTATAGAATTAAAATGTTTAGAACAACCAATTTTTAGCCGATTATCATGGTGTGTGTAATGACTTTTATCAACAACCGTATGTCTGATGAAAATTGGTTTGTTATTCCGTTTACCCGTCAAATATCTACATCTTTCTTTTATTTCTTCTATTTCGTTGTTGTTATCACCATTTGAAGTAGGGAAGACACCCCAAATGTCTACGTTTCTTAAATCAGAGTCTTTCATAACTCCAGAAATCAAATGGAAGTATAAACTGTTAAAATATTTGCGATCTCCTTGTTTCAGAAGGTTTGAGAAGCCTTCTAAGATTTCTTTTTCTTCACTTGTTACAGAGTAATTTTTAGTATTTGCAGAAGTTAATGCTAATACTTGGGTTGATTTATCTACTTGTAATTTATAATACCAACTAGATTGATTCTCTATTAATCTTACAGCTTCCGTTAATTTTTCTGGATTTGATAAGGTTATACCATATCTGGCTGGTTTTTCGTCCTGTTTGACGCTCCACCCAGGATTAATTATTAGTACTTTTTTATTAGCAGCCAGTATTAAATCCTCATTACTGCTTCCGACCAAAATTATATTCTTAACATTGGAATCATCTATCGAATCTTTCAATTTATAACGAAATGTACAAATTATCTTGAACTCAAACATGTTTTTAAAAACTTCTTTAGCCTCATTCAAAGCTACTAAGTCATGCGATATAAATACAAATTGATGACCTTCACTGTGTAAAGTATTAATCATATCTTGAATGCCAGTATACATTTTAAAATCTTCGTCAAATATGGTTAACCGAGTTAAAGCAACAACTTTTCCCATTCAGTAAACGCCTCATTTTTCAATTATTTTATATTACTTATTCCCTTATATAATTTTGCAGAGCTATTATTAAGTATTTTTAAAACACCTGATGAGTTGTTATCGAAGCAATATAGTGGTTTGTTTTGAACATAAGCAAAACGAGCGGTATGCATAGTACCACTACTTGCTTTACATTCTGTTATAATTACAGCATTACTAATACCAGATATTATTCTATTTCTGTTAACATAGTTAGTCTTCTTATTTGGTTCATCCTTATAGTACTCACTAATTAATAAACCATGATTTTTTAAAATCTCAGTTGCGTGCTTAGTATGGGATTTTGGAATAATAGAACTTATAGGCCCAGGTAAAACTGCTATTGTTTTACCCTTGTTTTCTAAAGTAGAAAGGTGAACCTGTATGTCTGTTCCTAGAGCTAAACCACTAACTGTTATGAAATTATGATCTACCATTTCAGAAACATATTTTTCAATCAAATTTATCGTTGGAGGACTGGGTGTTCTAGTACCAACTATTGAACAAATATACTTTTCCTCAAATAATTGCCTATTACCTTTCATAAATAATAAGAAAGGAGGAGATGGTATTTCCTTTAATAAGGTTGGATATTCTTTTTCATAATATATGAAATATTCAATCCCCTCTTGTTTAAAGTTTTCTAAAAGAGATTCAATTTTTCTTCGACTATTGTTAATAGCCTCAGAAGAGGATAATAATGATAAATCCTTTTCAGTAAAAAGTTGCTTATCAAATTGCAATTCTAAGTAATCACCCGTGAGAACTCTTTCAATTTCATCTACATTTACAAATCGATAAATGGTACTTAAAGCTGACAAAGATATACCTAAATCATATAAAATGAATATAAGTTTCTTTTTCATTTTAAAAACTCCTCTATTTAAAATACTTCTCTTGATCCAGGTATTCGAAATTTCTTAAGGACATCTAACAGTCTTAAATCAATAAAATATGTACCATTTTAACATAACTCTCAGATGTAGATTATATTTATACGTAATGTAAAATTAAAAGTTTCAAATTACAAATACAAAATTTTAAAGAACCTGCCGCGTTTGTTGAATAATGTGGAATTAATTTTGAATGTTCTTAAGCAGGTCGGGAGTGCAATTTAAAACTTGAAAAATGCTGAAAAAACAACTTTCGGCAACAATTCGGCCACAGGCATATTTTTAACAACCATTTTAGATAAGACAAAAATAAAAGAAGCCCTGATAAATCAAGGCTTCTTGGTATGGAGAATAGGGGGCTCGAACCCCTGACCTCATCGCTGCCAGCGATGCGCTCTCCCAGCTGAGCTAATCCCCCGCTAGATATATTGAAATTATAGCGGGAGAATGAATATTTTTCAATAGTCAAAAATAAAAAATTAGTGCAAGCTTTCTATTTCCATCGACTTTACTCCCGGCACTTGAGAAATTGTATGATAAAAGTCAGTTGTTTTTTTACGATAATCAACTGCAATAGTTAAATAAACTTGTGGGTAGCCCTCTTCAGTATCTTTAATTCTCATCCTGCGAATAGCCGCTTGCTGCTCTTTAATGGTATGAATAATAGTCGTGATCTGTTCCTTCGTTTCAACTGCCATTTTCATCGTAATCTCTTTTTCTCGTAGTTGTCTTGGGCCAATAAGCCCTAATAAGTAGGGAACAACTTCAACTGAAATAATAAGTAATACGACGCCTGCAACAGCCTCCATATAATATCCAGCTCCAACAGCGATACCAATTCCAGCTGCGCCCCAAATTAAGGCGGCGGTTGTAAGGCCGGAAATACTATCATTCCCTCTCCTCAATATGACCCCTGCACCAAGAAAGCCAATTCCTGATACAATTTGAGCTGCTAAACGTAAAGGATCCATTGTAATATTAATATCGTCATTACCTGGAAATATGTATGCTGATTCTATTGACACAATAGTGAGAAGACAGCTAACGATTGAAATGACTAGGCTTGTTTTTAAGCCAACTGGTTTACGTTTTAGTTCTCTTTCTAGTCCTATAATAAGACCAAGCACAGCTGAAATCCCTAACTTCATTAGGACATCCATTTCTAATCCGTACATAATATCGCCTGCTTTATCATTTAATAAATTTTAAATAAGTTACCTTTACTATAGGTTTAAGGTGTAAAATAGTCTATACCTAAATATCAATATATAGAGACAAGGTGATAGCATGGGGTAGTGAAGATGAATCCGCTTTTTGTATTAGCTATAGGAGTTGTTTCAGTTTCAACTTCAGCCATTTTTGTAAAGTTGATTTCAGCTCCCCCTGGTATTATTGCTTTTTATCGTCTACTTTTTTCAGTCGTGCTTATGGTGCCAATCTTTCTTTTAAAATATGTTCATGAAATTCGTCATATTACAAGCAAGGATTGGCTGTTTTCTATCATTGCGGGTATTTTTTTAGCTTTCCATTTTATTTTATGGTTTGAGTCTCTTCAATACACATCGGTTGCTAGCTCGACTGTGTTAGTTGCCTTACAACCGATTTTTGCATTTATAGGTACTTATCTCTTCTTTAAAGAAAAAACTTCTTGGAAATCCATTTTGTCAACTATAACTGCGATAGGCGGTTGTATCATTATTAGCTGGGGTGATTTTCTACTAAGTGAAAAGGCGCTCTATGGAGATTTGTTAGCACTCATCGCCTGTGGGTTAGTAACAGGGTATTTACTGTTTGGGCAGACCGTCCGTCAAAGAGTATCCCTGATTACTTATACATTTATTGTATACAGTATTAGCACATTGACACTTTTTATCTATGTCATGCTTAACAAACAACCTTTGTATCCTTATCAAGTAAATGACTGGATTTTTTTAATTCTCTTAGCACTTTTTCCAACATTATTAGGCCATACATTATTTAATTGGTCTGTAAAGTATTTAAGTACTTCTGTTATTTCGATGGCTACTTTGTTTGAACCTGTGGGTGCAGCCATTTTAGCTTATTTTGTACTACAAGAAAGAATAGCTTGGTCACAAATTTTTGGTGGGCTATTTGTTATAGTAGGGCTATCTTCCTTTTTAATAGATGAAAGAAGGAGAAGAAAGAAACGATTATAGGCAAATAATGAAGATCAAGTTTAGAAAATGAAGCAAAAGGTGAGCCAAGAATGAGCTCACCTTTTTTATATAAATAAATAGGATAATCTACTAAAAATAAATGCTGCTGTTACGGTGAAGATGAAAGTTCCTCCATAAACTTTACCTGGTGAATTAGCGATGCGAATACCTTCCACATAAGCGAATGAAAATAAAAAAAGGGCCATAATTACTGATACGTATAGTGCTACATCTTCCAGCTCTATTCACACCTTTCATATATAATAGAATGAGATTAGTAGATTATATGACCCATTCTCAACTTTATGACAAATATTTATGATAAGGATGAAGAGAAAGAGAGATTACTTATTGAGTTAAGACGGGAGCTTAGAAGAAGGGAAGAATGATTGAAGAGTATCTGAAGAGTATCTATATATAAGTAAAGCAAAAGATAATTAATAGTTTCTTGTGGTTATCAATTAATGGAAACGCTTAACTATATGATAGTTACGATACTTAATAAAAATATGAAAAACTTGATTAAAA
This sequence comes from Cytobacillus sp. FSL W7-1323, assembly GCF_038595015.1. Lineage (NCBI taxonomy): Bacteria > Bacillati > Bacillota > Bacilli > Caryophanales > Bacillaceae > Cytobacillus > Cytobacillus sp. FSL W7-1323. The sequence continues at coordinate 3,611,885 of NZ_CP151998.1, read as the reverse complement.
CTTTTAAAATTATATTGCAAACACTTTTTAATCATGATATAGTTATTTTTGTTCCCGATAAAAGAAAAATTTACTAATTTAATCACTTAAATTATTTTAAAAAAATGGTTGACGTGATGAAGACGGGATGTTATGATAATAAAGTCGCTTTTGAAGCGAACGAGATTGTTCTTTGAAAACTGAACGAACATAAAACGTCAAGCGTAATTCTAAAAAGCTGATTTATCAGCAACAAAGCACCATAGGTGCAAATGAGCTAATCAAACACTTTATTGGAGAGTTTGATCCTGGCTCAGGACGAACGCTGGCGGCGTGCCTAATACATGCAAGTCGAGCGAATCTGAGGGAGCTTGCTCCCAAAGATTAGCGGCGGACGGGTGAGTAACACGTGGGCAACCTGCCTGTAAGACTGGGATAACTCCGGGAAACCGGGGCTAATACCGGATAATATCTATTTATACATATAATTAGATTGAAAGATGGTTCTGCTATCACTTACAGATGGGCCCGCGGCGCATTAGCTAGTTGGTGAGGTAACGGCTCACCAAGGCGACGATGCGTAGCCGACCTGAGAGGGTGATCGGCCACACTGGGACTGAGACACGGCCCAGACTCCTACGGGAGGCAGCAGTAGGGAATCTTCCGCAATGGACGAAAGTCTGACGGAGCAACGCCGCGTGAGTGATGAAGGTTTTCGGATCGTAAAACTCTGTTGTTAGGGAAGAACAAGTATCGGAGTAACTGCCGGTACCTTGACGGTACCTAACCAGAAAGCCACGGCTAACTACGTGCCAGCAGCCGCGGTAATACGTAGGTGGCAAGCGTTGTCCGGAATTATTGGGCGTAAAGCGCGCGCAGGCGGTTCCTTAAGTCTGATGTGAAAGCCCACGGCTCAACCGTGGAGGGTCATTGGAAACTGGGGAACTTGAGTGCAGAAGAGGAAAGTGGAATTCCAAGTGTAGCGGTGAAATGCGTAGAGATTTGGAGGAACACCAGTGGCGAAGGCGACTTTCTGGTCTGTAACTGACGCTGAGGCGCGAAAGCGTGGGGAGCAAACAGGATTAGATACCCTGGTAGTCCACGCCGTAAACGATGAGTGCTAAGTGTTAGAGGGTTTCCGCCCTTTAGTGCTGCAGCAAACGCATTAAGCACTCCGCCTGGGGAGTACGACCGCAAGGTTGAAACTCAAAGGAATTGACGGGGGCCCGCACAAGCGGTGGAGCATGTGGTTTAATTCGAAGCAACGCGAAGAACCTTACCAGGTCTTGACATCCTCTGACAATCCTAGAGATAGGACTTTCCCCTTCGGGGGACAGAGTGACAGGTGGTGCATGGTTGTCGTCAGCTCGTGTCGTGAGATGTTGGGTTAAGTCCCGCAACGAGCGCAACCCTTGATCTTAGTTGCCAGCATTTAGTTGGGCACTCTAAGGTGACTGCCGGTGACAAACCGGAGGAAGGTGGGGATGACGTCAAATCATCATGCCCCTTATGACCTGGGCTACACACGTGCTACAATGGATGGTACAAAGGGCTGCAAGACCGCGAGGTTTAGCCAATCCCATAAAACCATTCTCAGTTCGGATTGTAGGCTGCAACTCGCCTACATGAAGCCGGAATCGCTAGTAATCGCGGATCAGCATGCCGCGGTGAATACGTTCCCGGGCCTTGTACACACCGCCCGTCACACCACGAGAGTTTGTAACACCCGAAGTCGGTGGGGTAACCTTTTGGAGCCAGCCGCCTAAGGTGGGACAGATGATTGGGGTGAAGTCGTAACAAGGTAGCCGTATCGGAAGGTGCGGCTGGATCACCTCCTTTCTAAGGAATATACGGAATTGACTTGATGTTAGACTGTTCGTTCAGTTTTGAGAGTATAATCTCTCAATTCAATCGTTCTTTGAAAACTAGATAATGTAATGAAGAAGATTACCAAGTAATCGCCACCTTAGTTATTTTCTCTCTATATAATAGAGTAGAGATACTAAACTTTTTTAAAACACACAACCGTGAGGGAAGCGAAAGTAACCCAAACATATGGTTAAGTTAATAAGGGCGCACGGTGAATGCCTTGGCACTAGGAGCCGATGAAGGACGGGACTAACACCGATATGCTTCGGGGAGCTGTAAGTAAGCTTTGATCCGGAGATTTCCGAATGGGGAAACCCCCTATCCGTTATGGGATAGGATCCATACCTGAATACATAGGGTATGGAAGGCAGACCCGGGGAACTGAAACATCTAAGTACCCGGAGGAAGAGAAAGCAAACGCGATTCCCTGAGTAGCGGCGAGCGAAACGGGATTAGCCCAAACCAAGAGGCTTGCCTCTTGGGGTTGTAGGACATTCTATACGGAGTTACAAAGGAACGAGATAGACGAAGAGGTCTGGAAAGGCCCGCCATAGGAGGTAAAAGCCCTGTAGTTGAAACTTCGTTCCCTCCAGAGTGGATCCTGAGTACGGCGGGACACGAGAAATCCCGTCGGAAGCAGGGAGGACCATCTCCCAAGGCTAAATACTCCCTAGTGACCGATAGTGAACCAGTACCGTGAGGGAAAGGTGAAAAGCACCCCGGAAGGGGAGTGAAAGAGATCCTGAAACCGTGTGCCTACAAGTAGTTAGAGCCCGTTAATGGGTGATAGCGTGCCTTTTGTAGAATGAACCGGCGAGTTACGATTACATGCGAGGTTAAGTTGGACAGACGGAGCCGTAGCGAAAGCGAGTCTGAATAGGGCGAATGAGTATGTGGTCGTAGACCCGAAACCAGGTGATCTACCCATGTCCAGGGTGAAGTCCAGGTAACACTGGATGGAGGCCCGAACCCACGTACGTTGAAAAGTGCGGGGATGAGGTGTGGGTAGCGGAGAAATTCCAATCGAACTTGGAGATAGCTGGTTCTCTCCGAAATAGCTTTAGGGCTAGCCTCATGCGTAAGAATCTTGGAGGTAGAGCACTGTTTGGACTAGGGGCCCTCATCGGGTTACCGAATTCAGACAAACTCCGAATGCCAAAGATTTATCCATGGGAGTCAGACTGCGAGTGATAAGATCCGTAGTCAAGAGGGAAACAGCCCAGACCACCAGCTAAGGTCCCAAAGTATACGTTAAGTGGAAAAGGATGTGGAGTTGCTTAGACAACCAGGATGTTGGCTTAGAAGCAGCCACCATTTAAAGAGTGCGTAATAGCTCACTGGTCGAGTGACTCCGCGCCGAAAATGTACCGGGGCTAAACGTATCACCGAAGCTGTGGATTGAACATCGTTGATGTTCAGTGGTAGGAGAGCGTTCTAAGGGCGTTGAAGCTAGACCGTAAGGACTGGTGGAGCGCTTAGAAGTGAGAATGCCGGTATGAGTAGCGAAAGATGGGTGAGAATCCCATCCACCGAATGCCTAAGGTTTCCTGAGGAAGGCTCGTCCGCTCAGGGTTAGTCGGGACCTAAGCCGAGGCTGAAAAGCGTAGGCGATGGACAACAGGTTGATATTCCTGTACCACCGTATTCTGTTTGAGTGATGGGGGGACGCAGGAGGATAGGGTAAGCGCACTATTGGATGTGCGTCTAAGCAGTTAGAGGGACCATGAGGCAAATCCCATGGTCACATACCTTGAGCTGTGATAGCGAGGGAAATTTAGTACCGAAGTTCTTGATTCCACACTGCCAAGAAAAGCCTCTAGCGAGGAATAAGGTGCCCGTACCGCAAACCGACACAGGTAGGCGAGGAGAGAATCCTAAGGTGAGCGAGAGAACTCTCGTTAAGGAACTCGGCAAAATGACCCCGTAACTTCGGGAGAAGGGGTGCTCATTAGGGTGTTAAAGCCTTGATGAGCCGCAGTGAATAGGCCCAGGCGACTGTTTAGCAAAAACACAGGTCTCTGCGAAGCCGCAAGGCGAAGTATAGGGGCTGACGCCTGCCCGGTGCTGGAAGGTTAAGAGGAGAGGTTAGCTCACGCGAAGCTTTGAATCGAAGCCCCAGTAAACGGCGGCCGTAACTATAACGGTCCTAAGGTAGCGAAATTCCTTGTCGGGTAAGTTCCGACCCGCACGAAAGGCGTAACGATCTGGGCACTGTCTCAACGAGAGACTCGGTGAAATTATAGTACCTGTGAAGATGCAGGTTACCCGCGACAGGACGGAAAGACCCCGTGGAGCTTTACTGTAGCCTGATATTGAATTTTGGTACAGCTTGTACAGGATAGGTAGGAGCCTTAGAAGCCGGAGCGCTAGCTTCGGTGGAGGCGTCGGTGGGATACTACCCTGGCTGTATTGAAATTCTAACCCACATCCCTTATCGGGATGGGAGACAGTGTCAGGTGGGCAGTTTGACTGGGGCGGTCGCCTCCTAAAGAGTAACGGAGGCGCCCAAAGGTTCCCTCAGAATGGTTGGAAATCATTCGTAGAGTGTAAAGGCACAAGGGAGCTTGACTGCGAGACCTACAAGTCGAGCAGGGACGAAAGTCGGGCTTAGTGATCCGGTGGTTCCGCATGGAAGGGCCATCGCTCAACGGATAAAAGCTACCCCGGGGATAACAGGCTTATCTCCCCCAAGAGTCCACATCGACGGGGAGGTTTGGCACCTCGATGTCGGCTCATCGCATCCTGGGGCTGTAGTCGGTCCCAAGGGTTGGGCTGTTCGCCCATTAAAGCGGTACGCGAGCTGGGTTCAGAACGTCGTGAGACAGTTCGGTCCCTATCCGTCGTGGGCGCAGGAAATTTGAGAGGAGCTGTCCTTAGTACGAGAGGACCGGGATGGACGCACCGCTGGTGTACCAGTTGTCTTGCCAAAGGCATCGCTGGGTAGCTATGTGCGGAAGGGATAAGTGCTGAAAGCATCTAAGCATGAAGCCCCCCTCGAGATGAGATTTCCCATAGCGCAAGCTAGTAAGATCCCTGAAAGATGATCAGGTTGATAGGTTAGAGGTGGAAGTGTGGCGACACATGTAGCTGACTAATACTAATCGATCGAGGACTTAACCAAAAACGAAAAGCGAAAGCGCCTTGCACAGGTGCGACAAGCATAAGACAGATTTGACAGGAGGTTGTTCTTTAACCTCATGACAAATTTGACTTATGACCTCGAGCACCTAGGCGCTGTAGCTGGACAATACGAAATGCGGGCGGCTCCAAGCCGCCGCAGCTAGACAGCACTACGTAAGTAGTCGCATCAGCAACGCATAGGCGATTACTCATAAATATCTTCTTCAACATTACCTAGTTTTTAGAGAATGATTTAAAATTTCTCTTGAAAATTTTATTAAAGACGTTATAATAATATATGTCTTTAAAAAGTCCGGTGGCGATAGCGAGAAGGTCACACCCGTTCCCATACCGAACACGGAAGTTAAGCTTCTAAAGCGCCGATGGTAGTTAGGGGCTGTCCCCTTGTGAGAGTAGGACGTTGCCGGGCATACATATTGGAGGATTAGCTCAGCTGGGAGAGCATCTGCCTTACAAGCAGAGGGTCGGCGGTTCGATCCCGTCATCCTCCACCATTTTTTGTGTGTATTTGCCGGCCTAGCTCAATTGGTAGAGCAACTGACTTGTAATCAGTAGGTTGGGGGTTCAAGTCCTCTGGCCGGCACCACTCGTGCTTTGTACGAGCCATTAGCTCAGTTGGTAGAGCATCTGACTTTTAATCAGAGGGTCGAAGGTTCGAGTCCTTCATGGCTCACCATTTGATCATTTTAATATGCGGGTGTGGCGGAATTGGCAGACGCACCAGACTTAGGATCTGGCGCCGCAAGGCGTGGGGGTTCGACTCCCTTCACCCGCACCATTTTTCATTTTAAATATTTGCGGAAGTAGTTCAGTGGTAGAACATCACCTTGCCAAGGTGAGGGTCGCGGGTTCGAATCCCGTCTTCCGCTCCAATATGTGCCGGGGTGGCGGAACTGGCAGACGCACAGGACTTAAAATCCTGCGGTAGGTGACTACCGTACCGGTTCGATTCCGGTCCTCGGCACCATTCTTTTTAAAATTAAGCGCCCGTAGCTCAATTGGATAGAGCGTTTGACTACGGATCAAAAGGTTAGGGGTTCGACTCCTCTCGGGCGCGTTTTGTATCGGGAAGTAGCTCAGCTTGGTAGAGCACTTGGTTTGGGACCAAGGGGTCGCAGGTTCGAATCCTGTCTTCCCGACCACTAGATATACATATATATTTTTAGGGGCCTTAGCTCAGCTGGGAGAGCGCCTGCTTTGCACGCAGGAGGTCAGCGGTTCGATCCCGCTAGGCTCCACCAATTAATTTTATACAATATATTCTATGGCGGTGTAGCTCAGCTGGCTAGAGCGTACGGTTCATACCCGTGAGGTCGGGGGTTCGATCCCCTCCGCCGCTACCATAGATAGAATGATGGACCTTTAGCTCAGCTGGTTAGAGCAGACGGCTCATAACCGTCCGGTCGTAGGTTCGAGTCCTACAAGGTCCACCATTATTCGGAGGAATACCCAAGTCTGGCTGAAGGGATCGGTCTTGAAAACCGACAGGGGTGTTAAAGCCCGCGGGGGTTCGAATCCCTCTTCCTCCGCCATTCATATTATTATCGCGGGGTGGAGCAGTCCGGTAGCTCGTCGGGCTCATAACCCGAAGGTCGCAGGTTCAAATCCTGCCCCCGCAATCTGGTCCGGTAGTTCAGTTGGTTAGAATGCCTGCCTGTCACGCAGGAGGTCGCGGGTTCGAGTCCCGTCCGGACCGCCATTTACATATTTATTATTTTGGCTCAGTAGCTCAGTCGGTAGAGCAAAGGACTGAAAATCCTTGTGTCGGCGGTTCGATTCCGTCCTGAGCCATCTTTTATGGCGGTTGTGGCGAAGTGGTTAACGCATCGGATTGTGGTTCCGACATTCGTGGGTTCGATTCCCATCAGCCGCCCCATTGCGGGTGTAGTTTAGTGGTAAAACCTCAGCCTTCCAAGCTGATGATGAGGGTTCGATTCCCTTCACCCGCTTAAATAGGGGCCTATAGCTCAGCTGGTTAGAGCGCACGCCTGATAAGCGTGAGGTCGATGGTTCGAGTCCATTTAGGCCCACCATTTATATTATTCCGCAGTAGCTCAGTGGTAGAGCATTCGGCTGTTAACCGAACGGTCGTAGGTTCGAATCCTACCTGCGGAGCCATATGGAGAAGTACTCAAGTGGCTGAAGAGGCGCCCCTGCTAAGGGTGTAGGTCGGGCAACCGGCGCGAGGGTTCAAATCCCTCCTTCTCCGCCAGTTGGCCCCTTGGTCAAGCGGTTAAGACACCGCCCTTTCACGGCGGTAACACGGGTTCGAATCCCGTAGGGGTCATAAAAAAGAAGCTGTCAACATAAGTTGACAGCTTCTTTTTTATGTGGCTAACACTTTTTGGATGTTATATTATCTGTCATTAGATGTCAAAATAATTTGAAAAATAACAAGGGATTTTTATACTTAAGACGAATTATTTAAGAAAGAGTAATGTAATACAAGGAGTGGAATGAATTAAGATGAATACAACTGCATACCCCACTGAATTCGAAATGCACTTGTTTCATGAAGGAAGCTTATTTAAGGCATACGAACTGTTTGGATCACACCGTCATAAAGAAGGAGATAATTGGGTTACTTCCTTTACTATCTATGCTCCACATGCCACCTCAATATCATTAGTTGGTTCTTTTAATCATTGGAATGGCGAAGGTTTTTCATTAGATAAAGTAAATAAAGAGGGGATATGGAGAATTCAGCTAGATGGAGATTTAACAGGAGAAATTTATAAATATGCAATTAAGAACAAGGATGAACAAACTTTTTTAAAGGCTGATCCTTTTGCTTTTTGTTCAGAATTACGGCCTAGTACTGCTTCGATTGTTTATTCCTTAGAAGGTTACAAATGGAAGGACCAAGGCTGGCAAAAGGAAAAACAACAAAGGAAAGCATTTTCAGAACCTATGATGATATATGAGATGCACTTAGGTACATGGAAAAAGAGGAATGGCCTTTTATTGACATACAGTGAACTAGCAGAAGAAATCATTCCTTACGTAAAGGAGCATGGTTTTACACATATTGAATTGATGCCTATAATTGAACACCCTTATGATCGTTCATGGGGGTATCAAGGAACAGGCTATTATTCGGCTACTAGTAGATATGGTGAACCAAAAGATTTAATGTTTTTTATTGATCAATGTCATCAAAATAATATTGGTGTTATTTTAGATTGGGTACCAGGACATTTCTGTAAAGATCAACATGGGCTATATTGTTTAGATGGTGAATATGTTTATGAATACGAAACAGAAGCTGATAGGGAAAATTTTGTTTGGGGTACAGCTAATTTTAATTTAAGTAAAACAGAGGTTCATAGTTTCCTCATATCCAATGCTATTTTTTGGATGGAAAAATACCATGTCGATGGATTTAGAATTGATGCAGTATCAAATATCATTTTTTGGCCTAATAACGAGAATAGGGAAAATCCATTTGGTATTCAATTTTTACAGAAATTAAATAAGGCTGTTTTTGCTTATGATCCTTCTATCTTGATGATGGCAGAGGATTCTACAGATTGGCCCCAAGTAACGGCTCCTGTTCACTATGGCGGATTAGGTTTCAGTTATAAATGGAATATGGGGTGGATGAATGATGTATTATCTTATATGGAGAAAGCCCCACATGAACGGCAATACCACCATAATAAAATGACTTTTTCATTAATGTATGCATACTCCGAAAATTTTCTCTTACCGTTATCACATGATGAGGTTGTCCATGGGAAGAAATCCCTGCTAGACAAGATGCCAGGAGATTATTGGCAAAAATTTGCCCAATATCGTTTGCTCTTAGGTTTTATGATGACACATCCAGGTAAAAAGCTGTTATTTATGGGGTTTGAGCTAGGACAATTTGCCGAGTGGAAAGATGAAGCTGAGTTGGATTGGCACTTACTTCAGTATGAAATGCATGCAAAAACGAATCATTATGTGAAGAAGTTAATAAAGTTATATAAGAGATCTAAATCATTATATGAATGGGACCACAGATCAGAAGGTTTTGAGTGGATTGATGCTAATAACCATCAGCAATCCATTTTTTCATTTATTCGTAAAGGAGTAGAAGAACAAGAAATATTAATTGTTGTATGTAACTTTTCCCCTCAAGTATATATGAATTTTCGAATGGGTGTTCCTAAAAATGGGAGTTATAGAGAAGTGTTTAATAGTGATAATAATGAATTTGGTGGCTCCCATTGTATTAATAAACGTGTATTAAATACAAAAAAACTATCCTATCATGGAAAACCATACAGCATCGAAATGACGATACCACCATTCGGTATTTCAGTTTTACGTCCTGTTAGAAAAAGAAAAAGGAGTGATGTTGTAAATGGCTAACAAGAAATGTGTAGCGATGTTGCTTGCTGGAGGCAAAGGAAGCCGCCTTAATTCTTTGACGAAGGAGCTTGCTAAACCAGCTGTACCTTTTGGAGGTAAATACCGCATCATCGATTTTACACTTAGTAATTGTACAAATTCAGGCATCGATACAGTCGGTGTACTAACACAATATCAACCGCTAATACTCAATTCATATATTGGCATAGGAAGCGCTTGGGATTTGGATAGAAGAAATGGCGGTGTGACAGTACTTCCCCCATACAGTGAATCTTCTGAAGTCAAATGGTATACAGGTACGGCAAGTGCTATCTATCAGAATATCAATTATTTAGAGCAACATAACCCCGAATATGTATTAATTTTATCAGGTGACCATATTTACAAAATGAACTATGACTTAATGCTAGATTACCATATTAGTAAAGGAGCTGATGCGACAATCTCTGTTATAGAGGTCCCGTGGCATGAAACAAATCGTTTTGGTATTATGAATACTTCTTTAGATATGAGAATAGAAGATTTTGAAGAAAAACCTGAGCAAGCAAAGAATAATTTAGCATCAATGGGCATTTATATCTTTAAATGGTCAGTACTAAATGAGTTTTTACAAAAGGATAATCAAAATAAGGACTCAAGCCATGATTTTGGAAAAGATATTATTCCTGAGATGTTGAAGTTAAATAAGAAACTTTATGCCTATCCTTTTAATGGTTATTGGAAAGACGTTGGTACAGTTCAAAGTCTATGGGAAGCTAATATGGATTTATTAGATGACAATTGTGAGTTAAATCTTTTTGATCAAGACTGGAGAATTTACTCAGTTAATCCTAACCATCCTCCACAATATATTTCTCCACAAGCAAAGGTCAAACAATCTTTAGTAAATGAAGGATGTACGATTGAAGGCGAGGTAATCAAATCAGTTCTCTTTCAAGGTGTAGCGATTGATAAAGGGTCTGTTATTAAAGAGTCAGTAGTTATGCCAAATACAAGGATTGGTAAGAATGTCATATTAGAAAAAGTCATTGTCCCATCTAATATAGTTATACCAGATGGGACAGTAATTAAAGAAAGAAAAGAAACAAGTGAAGCATTGTTAATCACGCCAGAAAGTATTTGTCATTTTGCATAAATGTAGAACTGTATGATTTTTACTGGGGGGATATTGATTGAATAATCGTTTATTAGGAGTCATTGATGCGACAACTTATCATAAGGGACTGGATGAGTTAACCCTTCATCGTTCTTTAGCTGCTGTTCCTTTTGCTGGAAGATATAGACTAATAGATTTTATTCTCTCTAATATGGTCAATTCAGGAATAGAGAGTGTGGCGATTTTTCCGAAATATCAATACCGATCTTTGATGGATCATCTAGGATCGGGGAAGAACTGGGATCTAGATAGAAAAAGAGATGGTCTTTTCTTCTTCCCATCACCGATGATTGATAGTTCAAATAGTGGGATTGGTTCATTTAATCATTTTGTCGCTAACATTGATTATTTTTATCGTAGTTCACAAGATTATGCATTAATTGCTAATTGCTATACCGTTTGTAATATTGATTTCTCACCAGTTTTACAGCGACATATTCAATCTGGCTGTGATATTACGTCAATTCAACAGCTAAATCAACCTTTAGAAATGTATTTGGTCAAAAAAGATCTTCTAATAGATATGATTCAAACTCGGAGACAAACAGGTTATACATGTATAAGTGATATTATGGCTGATATCCATCAGCCTTACACAATTTGTCATTATGAATATAAGGGGGAGGCAGTAACTATCGATTCTGTCCAATCTTATTTTCAAGCGAGCATGGAACTACTAACCCCCGATGTCTGGAGAAATTTATTTTTAAGAGATTTTCCAATTTATACAAAAGTAAAAGATGAACCGCCAACAAGATATCTAAATGGTTGTGAAGTAAAGAATTCTATTGTGGCCAACGGTTGCCAAATAGAAGGAAAAGTAGAAAATAGTATTATTGCTAGGGGTGTAAAAGTCGGTAAAAATACGATAGTAAGAAACTGTGTGATTATGCAGAAATGTGAGATTCAAGAGGGATGTGTATTAGATTCTGTTATTTTAGATAAAGATGTGAAAGTAGAAGAAGGAACCTACTTAACAGGCACACAATCGGTCCCTTTTGTTGTTAAAAAAGGGTCAATTCAAGGAGCGTTGATGAATTCGTGAAAGTATTATTTGCCGTCTCAGAATGTGTCCCTTTTATTAAATCAGGTGGATTAGCAGATGTCGCAGGTTCGTTACCGAAGGAATTAACGAAACAAGGGACGGAAGTAAGAATAATATTACCGAAGTATGGGAACATCCCTGCCTTATATAAGAATAAGACAAAAAAGATAGCCGAATTCGTAGTCGCTGTTGGCTGGCGCAATCAATATTGTGGAATTGAAGTGCTCGAGTTAAATGATATTACTTTTTATTTTGTAGATAATGAATACTATTTTAAGAGAGAACAATTATATGGTTACGATGATGATGGTGAGCGATTTGCTTATTTTAATAGAGCTGTATTAGAAGCACTGGCACAGCTCGACTATTATCCTGATATTATTCATTGCCATGATTGGCATACAGGCATGATTCCTTTTTTATTAAGAGTTCATTATCAAAAAAGAAGTGGGTATGAATTGATTAAAACAGTCTTTACGATTCATAATCTACACTTTCAAGGTGTCTTCCCTAAAGAGGCCATTCATGATTTGTTTGGGTTGGGGTTTGAGTATTATCGTGAAGATCAATTAAAGTATTATGATTGTATTAATTTTATGAAAGGTGCCATAGTAGCAGCTGATCAAATAACAACTGTAAGTCCTACGTATAGAGATGAGATTCTAACAGATTATTTTGGTGAGGGATTAAATGGTTTGTTACAGGAAAGAAAGGACCGTTTAATTGGGATATTGAATGGAATTGATGAAGACGTCTATCACCCAGAGAAAGATGCGACGATTTATCAAGCATTTCATCCAGAGCAATGGCTATTAAAGAAGGAAAACAAGGCATATTTACAAAAAATATTCGATTTAAAGATAGATCGGAATACCCCCATTGTGGCTATGATCACAAGGTTAACAACACAAAAAGGTATGGACTTAATAGAGAGAGTATTCCATGAAATGATGCAAGAAAATGTGCAATTTATTCTTATTGGCACAGGCGATGTAGCGTTTGAAAATTTCTTCAGAAGAATGGAAGCTAATTACGGGGAAAAATGTAAATGTTATATTGGGTTCAATGAAGAAGTAGCGCATCAAGTATATGCGGGTGCTGATCTATTTTTGATGCCGTCTAAGTTCGAGCCTTGTGGATTAGGTCAACTCATTGCGATGAAATATGGTGCCATTCCTATAGTAAGAGAAACAGGAGGATTGAATGATACCGTACAGTCTTATAATGAGAAGACAGGTGAGGGCTGGGGGTTCACTTTTAAAAACTTTAACGCACATGATATGCTCTATACTTATCGTCGAGCACTAGCATATTATCGGAACCAACCACTGTGGAGTCAATTAGTTATAACTGCTATGGAAAAAGATTATAGTTGGGCACAATCCGCTTTTAAATATAATCAATTATATTCAGATGTGATCTCTAGGAGTGAGAGCCATGTTTTCTAATACAGAAGAATTTAAAGAGGCATTTTTAAAGAAGCTAGAGATGACATGCGGAAAAAGCTTTGCTGATAGCACAGAAAAAGATCATTACTATACATTGGGCTTATTAATACGTGAGTATGTAAGTACGGAATGGATTAATACCAATGAGCGTTACAGGATAGACCAAGTAAAGCAGGTTTATTATTTGTCGATAGAGTTTTTATTAGGTCGACTACTTCGAAACAACTTATTAAATTTAGGGATAGAGCAAGTGGTGTCTGCTGGGTTGCAAGATTTAGGTATCGAATTAAGCTCTTTAGAGGAAGTAGAATCAGATGCAGGATTAGGTAATGGAGGTTTAGGTCGATTAGCAGCCTGTTTCCTTGACTCATTAGCTTCTCTTAATTTGCCTGGCCATGGTTGTGGGATTAGATACAAGCACGGGTTATTCGAACAAAAAGTGGTTGATGGATATCAAGTAGAACTACCCGATCAATGGTTAAGGAATGGTCATGTCTGGGAAGTGAGAAAGGCAGATTTATCAGTTGAAATTCCGTTTTGGGGAGAAGTAGATATACGTGAAGAAAATGGCAGACAAGTGTTTCAACACATCCATGCTGAAAGAGTAACTGCAGTACCATATGATATGCCAGTCGTCGGGTATCATACTGAAACGATTAATACACTTAGGTTATGGAGTGCAGAGCCAGTCCGTTATCCTACCAATCAAGATGTCTTAAAATATAAAAAAGAGACTGAAGCAATATCTGAGTTTTTATATCCTGATGATACGCAAGATGAAGGCAAGATACTGAGGTTAAAACAACAATATTTTTTAGTTCGTGCAAGTCTTCAGTCGATCATACGCTCATTTAAACGACAGCATAAGGATATGAAGGAATTCCATCAATATATTAGTATTCATATTAATGATACGCATCCAGTATTAGCGATTCCAGAATTAATGAGGATATTAATTGATGAAGAAAAGCTTGGTTGGGATGATGCCTGGGAAGTAACTACACAAACAATCTCTTACACTAATCATACGACCTTATCTGAAGCACTGGAAAAATGGCCAGTTCGCATTTTCCAACCGTTATTACCAAGAATGTATATGATTGTCAATGAGATCAATGAACGGTTCTGTGCCAAGCTTTGGGAAAAGTATCCTGGCAAATGGCAGCATATCGAAAACATGGCGATTATTGCTCATGACCAAGTAAAAATGGCTCATTTGGCTATTGTAGGTAGCCATAGTGTAAACGGAGTGGCTGCACTCCATACCGAGATATTAAAATATCGAGAAATGCATTCATTTTATCAGTTTTTTCCTAAGAAGTTTAATAATAAAACAAATGGCATTACGCATCGTAGCTGGTTACTTAAATCTAATCAGTCGCTTGCTGATTTAATAACAGAAAAGTTGGGAGCGGAATGGATTCGTGATCCAGAGCAAATGGCATTATTATTAAAATATGAAAATGATACAGACTTGTTAACGAGACTTGCTGATATTAAACACGCAAATAAAGAAAATCTTGCCCATCGTATTTTTACCCAAACAGGAATAAAAATTGATACCCATTCCATATTCGATATTCAAGTAAAGAGATTACATGCATATAAGAGACAACTATTAAATATTTTTCATGTCATGTATTTATATAATCGAATCAAAGAAGATGAGAGTTTTAAAATGCACCCCCGTACATTCATTTTTGGTGCGAAAGCTTCTCCAGGATATTATTTTGCTAAGAAGGTAATAAAGCTTATTAATACTGTTGCTAAAAAGGTAAATCATGATCCTAAAACAAATGAATACCTTAAGGTGATTTTCCTTGAGAACTATCGGGTATCACTGGCAGAGGATGTTTTTCCTGCAGCAGACATTAGTGAGCAAATTTCGACGGCAAGTAAAGAGGCGTCTGGAACTGGAAATATGAAATTCATGATGAATGGTGCGATTACTGTTGGAACGATGGATGGTGCTAATGTTGAAATTCATGAGCGCGTAGGTGATGAGAATATTTTTATCTTCGGTTTACGCTCTGATGAGGTCAATCATTATTATGCTCATGGTGGCTATCAAGCGACTGAATATTATCATCATGATCATCGAATTCGGCAAGTAATGGACCAGTTAAGAAATGGTTTCTTTCCTGATGTATTTGATGAATTTGAACCCATTTATGATTCTCTAATTATGGAAAATGACCAATATTTTGTTTTACGTGATTTCTCTAGCTATGTTCATATTCAGGAAAAAGCGGGGTACGCTTATGAAAAACAGGAGAAATGGCGGAAAATGAGCCTTAACAATATCGCTAAATCGGGTTTCTTTTCCAGCGACCGAACAATTAATGAATATGCTCAAGGGATATGGGGGATTAAATAGATAAAAAAAGCAGGGGTGCAGTTCATACACACTTCTGCTTTTTATTTATGTTGGAACGTATAAGCGCTATATTATAAATGCTAGAGAAAACGGAGGGAGTCTCTATATTTATTCAATCAACCGCATTTGTTCCTCAATCAAAATAAGCTGGGTCTGTTAAACGTAATAGGGGCATTGTGCAACAGCGGAAGGCACCACCGGATTTTATGATTTCAGAAATATCTACTTCGATTACTTCGAAGCCTCTTTGACTTAGAGCTCGATTTACTTGTGTATTGATTGGTTGTGAGAATACTTGTCTATTACCTACAGAAAGGACATTTGTTCCTAGTGTGAACTGTTCTTCCTTAGAGACCTCAATAATGTCATATCTTGAATATAAATATTCTTCTACTTTTTTATCCATTTGTCCTGGATATAGGAGTGCTTCTGTAGGAGATAGCACGTTAAAGATACAGTCTAAATGTAAAAAGGATTTAGTAAATGGTACTGGTAATACTTTCATATGTGGTAATTTAGATTGTAAATATTGAATACCAATCGTATCGGAACGGTCACTTTGTCCAATATAAACGGTATCTTGATCGATAATGACATCTCCACCTTCAACATGACCATGTTTTATATTGTTATAAGATACATTATGGGATTTTAACCACTCTTGTAAAATATCTTCTTCACCATGTCTTATTTTTGTTGCCATCGCAGCGATAAATACAGTGTCCCCAAGGGTGAAACCAATGTCACGCGTAAACACTTGTTCAGGATAGTTTTTACCTGGAGGTAAAAGTACGACCTCAATCCCTAAATCTTTTAATTTTGCAACGAATTGTTGATGCTGAATGATGGCTTGCTCCACATTAAAGCCTTTATCAGAATACCTTCTTTGTGTTTCATTGATTTGATTCTCAATATTCATGTAGGTTGGTTCGCATAATACGACAGTTTTTAAACGACCATACTCGGTACTACATTGTGCTTTATACTGACTATCCAGCATCTTTCATCCTCCTTACAATCTTTAGTGAGATTTCGTCCTTTGTATCTATTCCTATTTAGCATCTTACATGGGTGAATTCAGGATGTATTAAGTTTTCATCTTGATTATTAGGTAGTTTCACTGCAGCTTTTCTTATAATATGACCTAGTTCAAATACTTTAGTCGCTTTCTAGATGTGCCGTTGTTGGTTAAAATAAGTGAAAAATTGCGATAATTATTCATTTATTTTATCATCTTATGGTACGCTAAGCAGAGATTGAATGCTAAAAAAGTAGGAAAAAGCGCCTTATAAGTAAAAGGCGCTTAGCAAAGTGCTACTGATTTTATAGAATATATCCGATTAATAATCCTATAGAAAGTAGTAATCCAAATACAGTGTTTGTTTGGGCAGTATTTTTCATTGCTGGGACCATCTCATATGCAATCGTCTTGCCTTTAAAGCCTTTAATGGCATTGATTGGTTTTGGTGCACTTAGTACCACGAGTGCAAGCCATGGTGAAACAACTTGCATTACAATTAAAATAAATACCCATATATAAGAAACGATAAACATGGTTGCTAATAATTTTACGGCTTTTGGACGTCCGATTAAAATAGCTAATGTTTTTCGACCAAATTCCTTGTCCCCATCTAAGTCTCGAATATTATTAGAGAGCATAATACCTCCAACTAATAAAAGACTAGGAATGGCCACAAGAACACTTGTCGTAGTTACTGTGCCAGTTTGAATAAAAAATGAGATCAAAATAAGTAACATACCCATAACAAAACCAGAAATAATTTCACCAAAAGGTGTATAGGCAATTGGTAATGGCCCACCTGTGTATAAATAGCCAATAGCCATACCTAGAAGTCCAACAGCTGCTAACCACCAACTGCTATTCATGCAAATATAAATCCCTATCAAGATGGAAGCGCCGTATAACCCTAAAGCGGAGTTAAGCACAACATGTGGTTTAATCCCTTCTCTAACAATTGCTCCACCAATCCCTACAGACTCAGCTGTGTCATTGCCGCGTTTGAAGTCATAATATTCATTGAACATATTCGTTGCAATTTGAAGGAAAAGACTAGCAACCATCATGGCGATAAAAAGTCCGGCATCTAACGACGTTTCATAAATAGCCAATGCGCTACCTAGTAGTACAGGAACAAAGGCAGCTGTTAATGTATGTGGACGTGTTAATTGCCACCAGATTTGCCATTTCTTCTTCGTAGAATGTGGCGTGTTTATATTAGGTTGTGTTTGCACTTTTTAGTACCTCCAATTAAGTCAAATAAAACAAATCACTTTCTTAAGTTTAGGTAATGTCCTATTAAGTGTCAATTGAATTTTGAAAGAAGCGAAGGAGGATATTTCCTACTAAAGAACGAACAGTGCTTATTTTACTCAAAATAATATATAATAAGGAAGTGTATTGATTGGAATGATTGACAGCATTTAAGCAAGAGGTGTATCTTTAATGAATGAAGAATAGCAGCTGACTGTAGCTGTTATTGGAGGGATTTTTTTGTTTACTTTACAGCACACAGAATTTAAAGAAGGGTTTATTAAAGCGTTATCGAAAGCACAACGAACGAACCATGATATTTTATTTAGTGAGGTTTGTGAGATAGATTGCATAGACCCTTTAGCTTTTTTTGGAGCAGGAAAAAAGACAGAACTAGGTGATCGGTTTTTTTGGACAGGTTCTGATAATGAGGTTGTAATAACTGGTGTTGGTATTAACTATTTATTTCAATCGGATCAGACTACTGACCGCTTTTTTTATGTGCAAAAAAAGTGGCAGTCATTGCTTGATGATGCAATAATCCATAATTCATACTCAATCGACGCGATTGGTCCAACATTATTTGGTGGATTCACTTTCGATCCTCTGAAAGAAAAGACCAAATTATGGAGTCAATATAAGCATACAGATTTTCATCTACCGCAATATATGTGTACTATTACTGGTGGTCGTGCTTTTTTAACAACGAATATGCTTGTTCATCCACACGATAGAGAAGAACGTATTGAGTATATGTTAGAGGAACGTAGGCAATTATTACAAAATGCTAAAGTATTACCTACGGGGATAAATAACAAGGTGATTGCCCAACATGAGGTGGCGTCTAGAGAATGGAAGAAAGCTGTCGCACAAGTAGTAGATGAGATGAAAAAAAACGTTATACAAAAAGTTGTTTTGGCGAGAGAAACGA
The DNA here is from genome assembly GCF_038595015.1 of Cytobacillus sp. FSL W7-1323. Lineage (NCBI taxonomy): Bacteria > Bacillati > Bacillota > Bacilli > Caryophanales > Bacillaceae > Cytobacillus > Cytobacillus sp. FSL W7-1323. The sequence goes on along the minus strand of NZ_CP151998.1, from coordinate 3,593,311 downwards.
GACTTACTTTTGCTCATCCTGTACAAATTGAAAGCGTCCTACAAAATCTTTTAGACAAGCAAAAAAACAGCTTTATCTTTGCCTTTGAGTCGGGGTCCGATTGTTTTATTGGAGCGACACCAGAACGGTTAGTGAAAAAACAAGGTCATACGCTTTATACGACTTGTTTAGCGGGCTCAATGAAAAGAGGAGAGACAAAGGAAGAGGATGATGTTCTCGGGAAAGAATTATTACAAGATGAAAAAAATCTCCAAGAGCATCAATACGTTGTAGATATGATTCGTCAAGCGATGGAAATGGTAGGTACAGAAGTCGAATTACCTGAGGGTCCGCAACTTTTAAAATTAAGAGATATTCAACATCTTTATACACCAGTTATTGCAGCAGCTAGTAAGGAAGGGTCGCTCTTGGCAATTATAGAAAAACTGCACCCAACACCAGCTCTAGGTGGAGTTCCGACAGAAAAAGCTATAGAAGTCATTAGGGGTTTAGAGATTTTGGACAGAGGGTTATATGGTAGTCCAATTGGCTGGCTTGATTACCAAGGCAATGGCGATTTTGCAGTGGCATTGCGATCAGGATTAATACAAGGTAATGAGGCTTCGATCTTTGCTGGATGTGGTGTTGTGAAAGATTCTGAAGTTGAAAGTGAATTTCAGGAAACGAAAATTAAGTTTAGACCAATGTTATCAGCGCTTGGAGGGGAACTGAAATGAGCCATCAACAGGCTTTAACTAAATACATTGCGGCTTTCATTTCTGAACTAGTAAAAAATGGCGTAGAAGATGTGGTCGTCAGTCCTGGATCTCGTTCTACGCCCATGGCTATGGTAATGGCTGAGCACCCAGATCTTCAAGTCCATATCCATGTTGATGAACGTTCGGCAGCTTTCTTTGCTCTTGGAATAGCCAAAGGGACAAAACGTCCAGTCGCCATTTTATGTACTTCGGGTACAGCAGCAGCAAATTACTATCCTGCGATAATCGAAGCGTTTTACTCTCGAGTACCTCTACTTGTCTTTACTGCAGACCGCCCTCATGAACTAAGAGATATAGGCGCGCCACAAGCTATCGATCAAATTCAAATGTACGGAAAACATGTCAAATGGTTTGCAGAAATGGCACCACCTGAAAATGGGCCTTCGATGATTAATTATGTCCGTACGGCTGCTGTAAGAGCAGTTGCTACTGCGAAGAGGAATCCAGAAGGTCCTGTTCATATGAACTTTCCGTTTAGGGAACCGCTTATCCCTGACCTAAACGATCCGGAGATTTTCCTTAGCTCTTCTAGAGAACAAAAGTATATGACAGTGTCACCATCTATTTTAACAGTGGATGATGCCCAATTTGATACTATTGCACAAACTGTTTCAACACATAATAAAGGAATGATTATCTGCGGACCTATGGATGATGCGGACCTTTCACATAAGATTGTTGAACTTGGAAAGGCACTACAATTTCCGATTATTGCTGATCCACTTTCACAATTACGCAGTGGATGCCATGAACAAAGCCAAATCATTGATGCATATGATGCCATTTTGAAAAGTGAGACAGCGAAAGTTGAGTTGCAACCTGAGTTAATCATTCGTTTTGGCGCGATGCCAGTATCGAAACCGTTGCTACTGTTTATGAAGCAGTATCCAGAAACGCGTCAATTAATTGTCGATGGTGGAGGAGGCTTTAGAGATCCCTCATTGTTATCAACAGATATGATATATTGTGATGAGAAACAATTTTGTGAAGAACTGATTCTTCGTGCCAATACTTTTGCTATTAATGAGAATGGCTATCTTACTTTATGGCAGGACGTTAATGAAGTGGCAAAAAAAGAAATGGTAAAAGTATTGGAGATTGAACAACTCAATGAGGGAAAGATATTTGCCCAATTAGGTCAGTTACTGCCTGAAGAGTCTACGATTTTCGTTGGGAATAGCATGCCCATTCGGGATTTAGATAGCTTTTATTTTATTAATAACAAATCTATGAGGATTTTAGGTAATAGAGGAGCAAATGGTATTGACGGTACAATTTCCACAGCGCTAGGCGTGGCAATGTATACACAACCACTTTATCTAATTGTTGGAGATTTAACCTTTTTCCACGACTTGAATGGGTTGATTGTTAGTAAACTATACCATATTCCTATTACGATTATTGTTATTAATAATAATGGCGGAGGGATTTTCTCTTTCTTACCACAATCAGAACACCCGAAGCATTTTGAATTATTATTTGGTACGCCATTGAACATTGATTTCTCACACAGTGTAACAATGTTTGGTGGAGATTATATAAAGGTGGAAGACTGGCAGCAGTTCTCGGAAGCAATTGCGACGGAGACATCTCATTTAAAGGTAATTGAGGTTATGACCAATAGAGAAAATAATGTAAAAGAGCATCGGAATTTGTGGGAATCTGTTTCCCGGGAAATAGATAAGAGAATAAAGGACGAAGAGTAATGGACTTTTTCTACAAAAACGTGAAATATCATGTCGAAACTTTCGGTCATGGAGAACCAATCATGGCACTTCATGGATTTACAGGTAATAGCAGCGGTTGGCAATTTTATTCAGAAATAATATCTGATCGAACAATCATTGCACCGGATATTATTGGTCACGGACAGTCAGAATCACCGGATGATATTTCTCATTATCAAATTGAAGAGCAAGCGGCTATGCTAGCACATTTAATAAACCTTATGAAAATAAGTAAAGTTGATGTAATTGGTTATTCAATGGGTGGGCGATTAGCCATTACCTTTGCTCTGCTTTTTCCAGAAAAGGTCCATCGCCTGATCCTTGAGAGTACAACACCAGGAATTGAATCTATTGAAGATAGAGAAATACGTATTAAAAATGATAAGAAAATCTGTCAATTGATTAAAGATAAAGAAATAGAGGGATTTGTGAATTATTGGGAAAACATTCCTTTGTTCGCAAGTCAAAAGAAATTAACAGCACATAAGAGAGAGCTGGTACGTACGCAACGTCTGAGAAATAGCCCCCAAGGGTTAATAAACAGTCTTATTGGGATGGGTACTGGTGCGCAACCTAATTGGTGGACAGCGATAGCTGAGCTTCAGATGCCAGTCCTTATTTTGACCGGTTCAATCGATCAAAAGTTTTGTACGATTGGTGAAGAAATGTCTATGCGTATTCAACGTGCTACACATCAAACGATTGAAAAATCAGGCCATACCGTTCACCTTGAAAAACCTTTACAGTATGTAGATGAAATAGAGAAATTTTTATTGGAAACATCAACCTATTAGAAGAAAATGATGAAAAAAGGTGTGTTTTTCGTCAATTATTGCTAAAATATGATAGGAAGCACTATTAAAATTACAAAATGAGTTAGTAATATAGAAGGAGGACTTCGAAATGTCAGCAGTAGAATGGGTAGCAGGCCGTAAATATGAAGAAATTCTATATGAAACATATAACGGTATTGCTAAAATTACAATTAACCGTCCGCACGTACATAATGCATTCACTCCGAAAACTGTAATGGAATTAATGGATGCATTTGCATACGCACGAGATGATTCTAATGTAGGTGTAATCGTTCTTACAGGAGCAGGGGATAAAGCTTTCTGTTCTGGTGGGGACCAAAAAGTCCGAGGACATGGCGGATATGTTGGAGATGACCAGATTCCTCGTTTGAACGTACTGGACTTACAACGATTAATTCGTGTCATTCCTAAACCTGTTATTGCAATGGTAAAAGGTTATGCTATTGGTGGTGGACATGTTCTTCACGTTGTTTGTGATTTAACAATTGCTGCAGATAATGCTGTATTTGGTCAAACAGGTCCTAAAGTTGGAAGCTTTGATGCTGGTTACGGTTCTGGTTACTTGGCACGTCTTGTAGGCCACAAGAAAGCGCGTGAGATTTGGTTCTTATGCCGTCAATATAACGCACAAGAAGCTTTAGATATGGGACTAGTTAATACAGTAGTGCCACTTGAAAAAGTAGAAGAGGAAACGATTCAATGGTGTGAAGAAATTCTATCAAAAAGTCCAACTGCGATTCGTTTCTTAAAAGCTGCATTTAATGCAGATACTGATGGTCTAGCAGGCCTTCAACAGTTTGCTGGAGATGCAACACTTCTTTACTATACTTCTGATGAAGCAAAAGAAGGAAGAGACGCATTTAAAGAAAAACGTGATCCGGACTTTGGACAATTCCCACGTTTCCCTTAATGAAATGATAAAATGAGCAGCTTGATGGGATAACCATCAAGCTGTTTTGCCATTGTTTCTTTTTAGGATTCGTTGTGACTATATTAAAGAAGGTGTCTGTTTTGTCTAATCAAGAGATGCAAAATTTTATTTATAAAAGGTTTCTATCTACACCGAAAAGAGAAGCATTTTATTACGAAGGAAAAAGTTATACTTTTGAAACCGTTTATCATGAGGCATATCGGTGGGCTGGTATCTTATCAGCTAAAGGAGTAAAGCAATCACAATTCGTGGGTGTACTGCTTAAGAACAATCTTCAATCGGTTTTCGTTTTATTCGCTTTGCAACTTCTTGGCGTTAAAGCGGTAATATTGAATAGTAGATTAACGAGTAAAGAAATCATTTGGCAACTACAGGATTCAGGGTCTGTTTTTTTTATAACTGAAGATGCTTTTAAAAAAGTTAGAGCTGATGTTGAAATGGAAGTATCATCCCTTCGTTTACTTGTGAAAGAGAAAATCATGGTTGATGATTTCGAGGAGCCTATGATAGTAAGTGAAGTCCAATTAGATCATATTTGCACAATTATGTACACGTCAGGCACGACAGGTCATCCAAAAGGTGTGATGCAAACTTACGGTAATCACTTATGGAGTGCTGTTGGCTCAAGTTTGAACCTTGGATTAAGGGATGATGATGTATGGTTATGTGCTGTCCCGTTATTTCATATAAGCGGTTTCTCCATTCTTATGAGAGGACTCATATATGGTCATAAGATTGTACTACTTGATAGTTTTGATGCGGATAAAACGATAACACTGATTCGTGAGCAAAAAGTGACCATTATGTCTGCAGTCAGTACGATGTTGAAAAAAATGGTAGAACGTTTGCAACAGCAGCCGTTGCACGATTCATTTCGCTGTATGTTACTTGGAGGGGGACCGGCATCGCGTGCACTATTAGAAGATTCCGTTTCTTGTGGTATTCCGGTTTATCAAACATATGGGATGACAGAGACATCCTCACAAATCGTAACATTATCACCTGAGGATAGTATTAAAAAGTTAGGTTCGGCTGGTAAAGCCTTATTTCCTTCTCAAGTAAAGATATGTCGAGAGACTGGTGAAGTGGCAGAGGCGAATGAATCTGGTGAAATTTTTGTTAAAGGGCCGAATGTAACAAGTGGTTATTTAGGAAAAGATGAGGCAACTGCTGAAAAAATTCAACAAGGTTGGTTAGCAACAGGGGATATAGGCCTTCTAGATGAAGATGGCTTTCTTTATGTGCTTGACCGTCGCTCTGATTTGATTATTTCAGGTGGAGAAAATGTGTATCCTGCTGAGGTAGAAGGAATTGTTGCAGCACATCCAGCTGTTGATGATACAGGTGTGATAGGTATGAAAGATTCCACATGGGGAGAAGTGCCGGTAGCATTTGTTGTAATTAAGAAAGACGCAGAAGTTTCTCATAAAGAGCTCGAGGAATATTGCCAAGAAAAATTAGCGAAGTACAAAATTCCGAAGAGATTCTTTATTGTCGATCAAATTCCAAGAAACGCTGCTAAAAAAATCTTGCGAAGAGAACTAAGAAAAATGGTACAAGCATTTTAAAGGAGAAAATCCGAACGATTGTTCGGATTTTCTAATGAGATGACTTTATTAATTTCTTCAAATAAGCTATCTGTCCTATATGGTAAGCGTTGTGTGAAGTGACATTGGCAATGATTGCCCACCAATGGGCTGTAACAGGAAATCCTTCGACATATTGATCCAATAATTCATTGGTTGTTAGGAGTTTTTGCCAGTGTTGTAACTTAACTAAGAGTGAAGCTTTTAAATCTGAAAAGTTTTTTCCCTTAGGAACGAAAAAGCTCCAATCGTTATTTTCGATTCGTTGAACTGTCCCAACATTATTTTCTTTAAAGCGAATATGCCAAACTTCATTCCAGTAAATGAGATGTTGTGTAATTTCGGCTATGCTATGACTTTTATCGTTTGGCTTCATAAACGCTTCTTCTTCACTAATTTCATCAACCGTTTGCAAGAAGGGGGTATACCAACTAGGATCGTCTGCATTTGCGGCTAACTGATCTAATAATACTTCTATCGCCTCAGCCATTCATCTTCCTCCTAATGAATTTTCACTTTATGCAAAAGCTATTATTCGTTTATGGACAAAATATAAGCCGTTTCTTTGCCAAAATGATGTCCACTATTAATGAAGCCCACCGCTTTAAACAGAGCAATACTAGCATGATTTTCACGATGAATACCTGCAATAATAAGTGGTTTTCTAGCTAACTGTTTCATTTCTGTCACGATAAGTTTTAATGCTTGCTTGGCATATCCCTTTTGTTGATGACTATCACAAATCATAATACGATAAATCCAATACCCATTCAGTTCTTCTAGCTGACGATTATACATAACAAAGCCAATGATTTGCTGATTTACTGTAATCGCATAGGTTTGTAAAGTTGGTTCAAACTGTTGTTGAATGATAGAGGTAGCATTACTTTCCACAAATTTACTCTGCTCTGTTGTAACATGTAATGATGCAACTTCGTACCAATTCTCTTTTGTGATTGCAGTTAAATGAATTTCACTCATAACGTGCACTCTTTTTCTTATTCGTTGTTTTCATACGTTTCTTTTCTTGTTTCGCACGGCGTTTCTCGAGCATGATTAACTCTCGTTCTAGTTTAAAGTAGCTGCTAAGCCTCTTCTCAGTTATTTTTCCTTCATCAATTGCTTGTTGTACGGCACATCCCACTTCTTTATGATGAGAGCAGTTTCTAAATTTACATTGCTCACTTAGTGCTTGAATATCTGTAAAGCTCTCCCCTATATTTATATCATCTTCCCAAAGTTGAAATTCACGCATACCTGGTGTATCGACGATATATCCGTCACCTAATTGAATTAATTCCCTATGGGTTGTGGTGTGACGACCTTTCTGATCATCTTCACGAATATTGCCCACCTTCATCCGTTCCTCATTCGTTAGTAAGTTAATAAGTGTAGATTTCCCCACACCAGATGATCCCACAAATGTACCAGTTTTGCCTCCAATTAAGTAATCTTTAATGACCTCTACAGATTCAGGTTGAAACATACTAACCATTGTGAAGTCGACGCCAAGTAGTAATAATTGATCCAAAATCCATCCTTTATCTTCACAAAGATCAGCTTTTGTTAAGACAATAATAGGTAAAGCTCCAGAATGTTGTGCTGCAACTAAATAGCGCTCGATTCTTGCTATATTAAAATCTTCGTTCATGCTTGTAACAATGAATAAATAATCAATGTTAGTAGCGATAATTTGTTCCTTCACAGCAACTCCGGCAGTTTTTCTTGAAAACTTGCTCTTTCGTGGTAAAACTTCTTTGATCATTGCTTTATCTTCATTTGGTAATTGGTGAAACACAACCCAATCACCAACCGCTGGATAGTCTGCCTCATGTTGAACTTGAAAGTGATAGTTGCCAGGGAGGCTAGCGGGTAAAAAGGTTTGCTCTTTTGTCAATATTTTGTACATATGGTTATAGGCGATAGCAATTCGCCCGATGAGTTGTTTTTCATGCTTTTTTTTCAAATTCTTTTCCTCCATTTTTGTGATAAATAAAAAACCTTATGACCCGCAATTAAAGGATCATAAGGTTTATCCGCACATAAATGAAAGAAATGAATAATAGGGTATTAACCTATTTCCAATGAGCATGATAAATATGAAAACTTTAATTGCTTCGGTATGAAAAAGTCAATTAGATTCATCATGCTCACCTACTTTCAATATTTAGTAGCTTTAGTATATAATGCTATTTGAAAAATAGCAATAATTATTTTTTTTAGAAAAAGGAAGGCGCCTTTATATGTACGAAAATTACATATAAAAGCGTCTATAGGCTATTACTTATTGAGGTTCAAATGTTTTACAGTCAGTTTCCTTGCTCGTAGATGCCTGGTCTCGATGGCTGACTACATAAATTTGATCAGCACCACATAGATTGCCTTTTTCCCAGAAAGTACAATTATTGACTTCACACAATACATCTTTTGCCATCATTTTCACTTCCTTTTAGAAAAATCTTCAGATGGGTTTCACCATCATCACTATTCTTACCATAATTGGCTGATGATATAATCATAAGTTTTTTCAAAAAAAGGGAGAGTAAACTAATTATCGCTAACTCAGATATAGGTAGTTACATGCTTTATTAGTCCGAAACCTAATACAATTTCCTCTTAAAGAAAAAATAAGAACCAAAGCATTTATTTGCTCTGGTCCTACTATTAGTTAGTTTAAACCTTTTTCCAGGTTATCAATATTTCTTTCCATTAATGTAAAATAGTTTTCTCCTTCATTAATATCTGCTTCAGTTAAGACAGCAAGATTATGAAGCTGTAAGCTCTCGGCACCGATTTCAGATTGAACGATTTCAGTTAATTTAGAGCTAACATTTTGTTCGAAATAAATCGTGTCTAAGGTATTTTCATTTGCTGTTTGAATAATATTTTGCAATTGTTTTTGGGAGGGTTCACTAGATGTGCTAAGCCCGGCCACACTTATTTGTTCTAATCCATAACGCGATTCCCAATAACCATAGGCTGCATGAGAAACGATGAATTTGTTTTTATCTGCATTTTCAACCATTGAAGTAAAGTTATCATTTAATTCATTAAGTTCTTCATTTAGTTTATCAAAGTTTGCAGTAAATTCTTCTTCATGCTCTGGAAGGGCAGTAATTAATTGTGTTTGGATTTCCTCTGCTAATTGCTGTCCGTATACTGGATCAATCCAAACATGGGGGTCAACATCGCCATGATCGTGACCATCATGACTATGACCATCATGTTCATGATCATGATCATCGTGTTCGTGCTGCTCTGTTTTTTCTATTGCAAGATGTTCCCCAGCGGCAACCATTTTAACGCCCTCATTACTTAAGATATCTTTCGCTTGATCAACAAATCCTTCTAAACCAAGGCCCAAATAGATAAATAAATCAGAATCGGCCATTTTAATCATGTCCTTTTGTGAAGGTTCGTAAGTATGTTCATCAGAACCGGGAGGGTAAACAGTTTTTACATCAACAAGGTCTCCACCGATTCTTTCTGTGAAATATTGTAATGGGTAGACTGTAGTATAAACAGTTAAAACTTCTTCTGATGATTGTGTTGTCTCCTTGTCACTCGCTGTTGAATTTGAGCATGCAGCAAGGATGAAAATAAAAGGAATAAGTAAAATAGATAATTTCTTCATATGTTTCTCCCCTTAATGTATCAAATCGTATTTATTACGATTTATTTTTCATATTAATACGTAACCGTTCCGATTCACATATGTAATCATACAAAAACTAAATCGAAAAATCAAGTATAAAATTTGTTAAAATGGATACTATTTTGTATCATAAAAGAAGAGCAAGCGATTTAACACATATTTAACAATATACGTAGTGGAGATGAAAATAATGAGTCTTTTACAAGAGGTATTAGCATTTAATAAGGAGTTTGTGGAAACAGAGCAATATCGTGAATATGCCACAACGAAATATCCAAACAAACGAATGGTTATTTTAACATGTATGGATACAAGATTGGTGGAACTATTACCGAAAGCATTAAATGTAAAAAATGGTGATATAAAAATCGTCAAAACAGCAGGGGCACTTGTGAGTCATCCATTTGGCAGTATTATGAGAAGTATTCTCGTTGCGCTGTATCAATTAAAAGCAGACGAGGTGTTAGTTATCGGTCACCATGATTGTGGGATGAGTGGCATGAATGCCAATGCAATGATTGAAAATATGAAGGAAAGAGGCATTTCAGAAGAAACAATTTCTACTTTGAATTATTCCGGTATTGATATTGAGAGCTGGTTAGAAGGCTTTAATAAAGTAGAGGACAGTGTCGCACATAGTGTAGATATGATTAAGAACCACCCGCTGATTCCAGCAGTACCAGTACATGGTCTTGTCATCGATCCTAGTACGGGCAAACTGGACTTAGTCGTGGATGGATATGAGAAGAAATAAGTTATTTGCTTTGTTTGCGAGTTGGCCATTCTTCGGGCACGAAATCAACCCCACCAGGATGGAATGGGTGACATTTTAAGATTCTTTTAATAGTTAAATATCCGCCCTTTATTGCACCAAATCGTTTAACTGCCTCTAATCCGTAATTGGAACAAGTAGGGTAAAAACGACAAGTAGGTGGCTTGATGGGTGAAATGGCTACTTGATAGAATTTAAAAAATCCAAGCATGATTTTTTGTAACATATGGACCTTCCTTTGAAAAAAGTTGCTCTTTTAGCACCAAGATATCATATAATAGGGTGAAAAGTCCAAATCATTGACTATATATTTAAAGTTGATGAAATTAGTCGGATTTTATAGTATAATAAAGGCAATGATGATAAAGGAGTGTATTTTATGCCATCAGTTGAAAGTTTTGAATTAGACCATAACGCTGTCAAGGCTCCATATGTGAGACATTGTGGCGTGCATAAAGTAGGAACAGACGGAAAGATCAACAAATATGACATTCGTTTCTGTCAGCCAAACAAAGCGGCTATGAAGCCAGATTCTATTCACACACTTGAACATTTACTTGCGTTTAACATTAGAACACACGCAGAGAAATATGATCATTTTGATATTATTGATATTTCGCCAATGGGTTGTCAAACAGGCTACTATTTAGTTGTAAGTGGTGAGCCAACAGTAGAAGAAATTATCGACCTTTTAGATGCAACAATGAAAGATGCTGTTGAAATTGTAGAAATACCAGCAGCAAATGAAAAACAATGTGGTCAAGCGAAGCTACACGACCTAGAAGGTGCAAAGAAGTTAATGAAATATTGGCTTTCTCAATCAAAAGAAGAATTAAAGCAAGTATTTGCTTAAGTGGTTCTCCTTCCATCATATTTGATGGAAGGTTTTTTATTTTTACTGAAGTGATTTGTTACTTCACCCACGCAAACAGAAAGTATAAACCTTCTCTGAACCAAGAGCCAGTTTAAATCTAAAGGACGAAGAGAAATTAAATCTGTCACTCGTATAAATGAATATCCACTCCAGTTCTTACAGGTCATTTCCTTTTCAACTCTTATTTTTATTCTTAAGCTATGTTAAATGATAATGTTGATATTATAAAATATACAAGGGAACTCTATATTCGCTAGGAGTTCCCTTATTCCGTATAAGTTCAAGAAGATTAAATAACTCATCAACTTTCTAACCAGAATGTAAATTATATTACTTTTACAGACTGATAATCTTGTTAAGAAATGTATGTAAAGTTTTAGTATATAAATCTGGTTGTTCCCTATGTACCAAGTGACCAGAAAAAGGAATAACAGATATATTAATATTATAATTTAATTGCTTGTAGGTTATAGCGGCGGAAACTTCTATTTCTTGCTTTTCGCCAACAATACATAATGTTGGGATTTTGATATCAGATACATCACCTGTTTTATCAAAGGGGTAGAAATCTTCATCATTGAAAGATTGAAGTAACAATTTCCAATCACTTTCTCCGTGAATTTCGTTTAAGAATGCTACGGCTTCTTCGTTATTAAACAATTGTTCATAGGATGCAGCTTCTTCTCTTGAAAGTTCTGTCCAGTTATCAGGCTCTACTGGAAATATCCCAGAAAAGCTGAGAGACTTAACCTTATTAGGATATACTTTAGCAAAAAGCAAAGCAGCGATTCCACCTATTGAAACTCCTGCAATATGACATTGTTCAATATTCAGAAATTCCAAGGTATCATTTAAATCTTTGACACAACGATTAAAGTAATTATCGATTTCTCCAACAGACTTTCCGTGTCCTCTTAAATCAGGTCTAATTACTTTAAAGTTCCTAGCTGAAAAGTATTCACTTTGTTCCTGATACTCGGTCAAGCCAGTCATTCCTCCAGAGTGAATGAGAACTAAGGGTTCACCTTCACCTGTAATATTTGTATGTAAAATCATATAATCCCTCCACCTCTTTGTTTAATTAATATGTCCTATAACTAAATACGCTTCGTTACCCATTTGGAAAATTCTGATAAACTAATTTTATCATAGGCAGCATCCGTTAAAAACAGACAACTTTCAACAATTATCTTGCTAACCGTCGTGTCGTCATTTCGATGTTTAATTTGGTCTAGAAATTGAAACCAACTCCAATAATGGTCGAGTTATTGCGTTGCCACGCCATTAAACCGATTTATCCAGCCCTTCAAACGACTATGATAACTATTCACATTTTCGATATGATAAACGCCTCGGACACGTTCTTTTCCATCAGATTTAAACCTATAGTGCTCAAACGTCTTTTTCTTTTGCGTAAGTCATAAATACCCGCCAAGCATAGGTACATAGAACATTTGCAGGAGACAGTATAGTGCCAATTGCCTCTTCCAGTCGGGGTTTTACAATTCGACCCTGACCAACGACCTTCGAATACGTTGCCTTCTGACGTGCTCTTGCAACCAATACACAAACTTGTTCTTTACTAATATCTCGTTGTGAAGACGAACCACCTCGTTTACGTGCATTTCGACCATCAATTTTGCGTTTCCCTTTTTCTGAGTACAGAAAATAAGTCTCATCCATCTCCACGATACTTTCAAATCTGTCAAAATCATTTGTTTAATAGCTGAAAGGAGCTTGTGTCTATAGAACAAAGTTACATAGTGAACCCCTAAGAGTTCTGACGATTTCCGAAGTGAGTAATCCTCTATCATACACTGAACGAACTCCAACCATTTGTGAGGATGGTGAGTACCGTGAAGAGGAGTATTCGTTAGGTTAGTAAATATCTTAGCACAACCTTGCAGCGGTATCGTTGGCGTACAATTGTGCGAGTACCCATTTTCACGTTGTATTTTCCGAACCGAAATGCGTTATTGGAATCGCAATGAGAACAAGTGAATCCGTCTTTATGCTTCCGCTCTGAAACCTCTTTATATTTAGTCTCACTAGCGGTATAGGAAGCTAAGGATGTAACAATGAACTCTTTCCGGCGGTATTGGTCTGCTGTACTAAACTTTTGGATTTCTAGCATGATGTCCTTCAATGCCATTCTAAACAACTCGCTCTCGTCTTATTTTACGTTCATTATAGAACAAGAGTTCTTTTTATTCAGATATCAATAGAGTTATTTAACATAGCTTATTCTTAAAAAAATTCTATGAAAAAACTCATTTTTTCTATTGAAAATTAATCTATATTTTATAGAGATACTGGAGGAATAATTTCAGTTAACAGCAAGATGAAAAATATAAGTCCGATAAGAAAAAAAGTGAGGGAAGCGAAAAAGAATGGTCCTCGTCTAAATATAGTTGGTGGTTCTACAAATGGTGTAAAGCCCGTTTCTGCACGAGTTTTAGCATCTTGTTGCTCCTTGATGTAAGGGAGCCCTCCAGAAAAGTAAATGCTTGTGATAAGAAATACAATGCCCGTAAAGAATATGACTTCAATAAAGGGCACAGAAAACTGAGAAGAGAGAAAATAAGTGATACCTGTTTCGATGGCAAAGGTAATGAGGAAAATAGTCCAAAACTTTATCTTCATCAACAAGACTCCTTTTTTATCCATATATTCCTATTTTATGTTATAGATCACCATAAATCTATACAAAAAACCACCGACTCACAGAATCGGTGATAGTAGGCGCGATATAGATTCCTTGAACTTAATATAAAAGGAACGGTTATTGTAATCATCTAATGTAAGGTTACGTGATACTCTTACATCATTATAGAAGCTAGCTGCTACTTCCTCAGCTATCTTGCGGTCATAAATAAAGGCATTGACCTCAAAGTTGAGCCTAAAGCTTCGAACATCGATGTTGGCTGTCCCAACAGATGCAATTTCATCATCAATTACGATTGTTTTCGCATGAATAAAACCATTATCATAAATTAGCACTTTTGCTCCAAGTTTTAATAATTCGCCAATGTACGAATAGGTAGCCCAATAAACAAACATATGGTCAGGTTTGTTAGGAATCATAATTTTTACATTCACACCTGACAAAACAGCTATCCTAAGCGCATCAACAACACTAGCATCAGGTATAAAATAAGGAGTTTGAATAAGGATGGTTTCTTTTGCGGACATAATCATTTTTATATAACCAAGTTTGATTTGTTCGAGTTCGTTATCTGGTCCACTTGCTACAATTTGCATAGGGATACGTCCCTTTGTAGTGATAGGGGGATAATACTCCGGTAAATAGTGAATATCATGACGATGTGAAGCTTGATTCCAGTCAAGTATAAAGCGTGTTTGTATCGCATAAACTGCGCTTCCTTCTATCCTTAAATGTGTATCTCGCCAATAACCGAATTTCTTATTTAAACCTAAGTATTCATCTCCAACATTAAAGCCACCAACATAGCCAATTTTGCCATCAATAATTACTAGCTTGCGATGATTACGATAATTTAACCGTAAATTAATAAAGTGGAATTTAGAAGGAAAGAACGCCTCAACCTCTCCACCAGCCTCACGTAAGCTCTTAAAAAACCGTTTGGTTAAACTTCTTGATCCTAAATCATCATATAAAATGCGGACCTTCACACCTTCACGGGCTTTTTTATTCAGAAGTGTGATTAGCCTTTTGCTTAATGCATCCCTTCTTAAGATATAGTATTGCAGATGGATATGGTCAGTAGCGCCTTCTATATCTTTAAATAGGGCATCGAACTTGTCTTTGCCATCTGTATACATTTGTATAGCATTATCTTGCGTAAGTACAGCATCATTATTTACTAATTGCATATGAATGAGGTCATAATGATTTTGAACTTGCTCATTCTCTGCAGGCAAACTGCGATTATGAAGCGCTGATATTTGCATTTTGAGCATTTCATCAATGCCTATTTTCTTACGATCTTCCCATTGAAACATTTTCTTCTTTTTGGAGAAGTTTTGTCCGAATAATAAGTAAATGGCAAACCCGAGTAGCGGGATAAAGAACAAAACTAGTAACCACGCCCATGTGGATGCGGCGTCTTTTCGTTCAAGAAAAATAACGACAATGGCAAGAATCATATTTAAAAGGTAAATGAGTCCAATAAATATGGAGTAAATATCCATAGAAGTGCAGATTCCTCTCAAAAAGTATTAGTGTTACTTTATATCCTTGTCCTCTTGATTGGGTGCCTTATCCTCTTCTGAAAGAGGTTTCGGTAGAGGATCTACGGTATGTTTGAATGTGTAAGCTTTGGATGTTGTCATTACACTTAAAATAAGGATTGTAAAGACAATAATAATTGATATCATAATGACAATAATATAAGTCATAAATAGTCTCCCCCTTTACAAAAGCTATTTTACCATTTCTCTCTTTTAATCTGAACTAAAATATCTTTCCTTATCCGATAGTTATGTGTTTGAAAATTGGATAAGCGGGTATCTTATAAGTGGAGGTTGATAAATATGAGCGAAAAATTAATCCAATCAGTAAACAAACAAGTAGCAAACTGGACTGTAATGTATGTGAAGTTACATAACTACCATTGGTATGTTAAAGGAAGCAACTTCTTCGTATTGCATGAAAAATTTGAAGAACTATATAACGAAGCTAATGACCATATTGACGAATTAGCGGAAAGAATACTTGCTTTAGGTGGAAATCCTGTAGCAACAATGAAGGATTGCTTGGATACGGCTTCTATTGAAGAAGCAACAGGTAAAGAAGACGCAAGAGACATGGTACAATCTGTATGGAGTGACTTCGATAAAATGTTAGATGAACTACAAGAAGGTATTGAACTAGCTGATGAAGCGAAAGATGAAGCCACTGGTGATATGCTGATTGCAGTTAAACAGAGTGTGAAAAAACATAACTGGATGCTTAAAGCATTTTTAGGATAAGCGGAAAAAGATCTCTTTTAAGAGGTCTTTTTTAATTTTGGGAAATATAAAATGTGCAGGAAGAGACGATATGAAAGAATGTGGAATATGAAAAGAGCCGAATGAAAAGGAAATCTGAAATTGCGAACTTTAGTGGGCTGAAAAGAGCCGAGAATAGTTGTTAAACTGGAATACGAACACAAGAAAGTGTAAAGAACTTAGAACTCCAGCATTGATCCGACTAAACTGTGGATTTCTGTCGAGATGAGTAGGGGTATGAGTAGTTGCCCGACTAAACTTTGTTTTTCCGTCGAGATGAGTAGGGATATGAGTAGTTGCCCGGCTAATCTTTGTTTTTCCGTTGAGATGAGTAGGGATATGAGTAGTTGCCCGACTAAACTTTGTTTTTCCGTCGAGATGAGTAGGGATATGAGTAGTTGCCCTACTAATCTTTGTTTCACCGTCGAGATGAATAGGGATATGAGTAGTTGCCCGACTAAACTTTGTTTTTCCGTCGAGATGAGTAGGGATATGAGTAGTTGCCCGACTAAACTTTGTTTCACCGTTGAGATGAGTAGGGATATGAGTAGTTGCCCGACTAATCTTTGTTTCACCGTCGAGATAAGTAGCGATTCGTTGAAATGCCCGACTAAACTGTAGATTTTCGTCGAGATGAGTAGGGATTCGGGCAAATGCCCGACTAAACTGTGGATCTCCGTTGAGATGAGTAGCGATACAAGCAGTTGCCCGACTAAACTTTGTTTCGCCGTCCAGATGAGTAGCGATTCCATCATCTGCCCGACTCAACTCTGCATCCCCATCCTGATGAGTCGTAATTCCATCATTTATTTGAATCAATATCAAGTGAGAGAAGACCAAGATGCTTCTAACATGCCACTAATTAATTTGGCAAATATAGCAAGTTAAATGGGTGAATATTCAGCTTCACTTTTAAACATGCCACCAAGTTTATCCTTATTTCCCCAATCCACCACTTTCTGTAACATGCCACTTTTTTATCAGAAGCCTATGTAGACTCAATGATAATTTTGAGGCTTTGTAAAATCACTTTCTGCAAATTTTCCTTTAAGGGATTCAATAACATAAAGCCCCATTAAATTATATAGTTCTTGGTTATCCAGTTCTTCAATTAATGTAAGGATATCTTCTCGGGACATTTCCTCTAAGAAAGCAAACGTAAGCATATCAATATCTTCTTCGTCACCTGTAAGCTTATTACGATAATAGTCGTACAGTTCATCAATAATTTTCATTATTTGCACCTGCCCATTTTCATCTTATTTTACGTTTAGTATATGTTAAGTTCATGGTTTTGCTCATTTTTCGTATAAATTCATTCATAATGAGGGAAACAAATAATAAGAAGAAAGGGGCTGAAAGTGTGGATCAGAAGAAAACTTATTATATTACGGTGAATGATGGTGAAATCTCACAAAGTTCTACTTCCTCATCATGGAATTTTAAAATAGAGGCAACTGATGATGAAATTATCGAATTGAGAGAGTTGTTTGATCAAAATTACTCAACAGAATGGGAAGGTTTTTTCCGGGCTCATGTTCCTTATTTACAGTATCATTTCGACAGGCAAAATGATAAGTATGATGATGGTTTGACGCAAATATATAGCGCCATTTATCGATTAGGCGATGAAGAAGCTAAAAATCATATTGTCAATATGGGGATTCTTCCCCCTGAACAACAATAAAACTGTGCTCTAAACACCGTTATAAATATTGACGGTGTTTTCACCTTTTCCTGTACGTTACGTTTCTTTCCAAGTAAAATATACCAATAAGTATATGTAAAGTGGGAGATTAAATGGAATATTTTATCGATCAAAACGGGAATCGTGTAGCACTCTCATTTAATGAAGAAGGATTTGAAATGGAGCCGCGTCATGTGTTGGTGTTATGTAAAAAAGGCGATGACTGGTTATTAACGAACCATAAAGAAAGAGGGTGGGAGTTTCCAGGTGGAAAGGCGGAGGAAGGAGAAGATATATATACAGCTGCAAAGAGAGAAGTAAAGGAAGAAACCGGAGCAGTCTTGTCTTCTATTGAACATATTGGTACATATCAAGTAATGGAAAAACATCGTTCCTTTATAAAGGCTATCATGTTTGCAGAGGTTGATTATTTACAAAAAGTAGACCATTATTTCGAAACGGATGGTCCAAAATGGGTAGCGATTAATCAGCTCATGAGGGAGATTCATCAACCCAATTATAGTTTTATAATGAAAGATCGTGTAGTAGAGAGAAGTGTAGCTTATCTACAAAATCGCTTGAAATAAAGGGCTGCACGCTCATGCAAGCCCTTAGTTGTTTTTTATTAATTTCTTCTCTAAAAATTCTACTGCTTGATACATAATGGTAGCTAATACAGCTATGACAAGCAGAGAGAGCATAACTAAAGTAAAGTTAAATACTTGGAATCCGTAAATAATCATATAACCTAATCCTTTAGAGGCGACGAGAAACTCCCCGACGATCACCCCGACCCAAGATAAGCCGACATTGACTTTAAGTGTGGAAATAATTACAGGAAAGGATGACGGAAGAATGGCTTCCTTAAATATTTGGAAGCGGGTTCCACCAAAGGTTTGAAGCACTTTTATATAATTTGGATCTACCTCTCTAAAAGATGTATAAACGACGATGGTTGTGATAATAACGGAAATAATCGTTCCCATTGCTACAATCGACGTGAAGCTAGGTCCAAGAGCGACAATTAAAATCGGTCCTAAAGCCACTTTCGGCATACTGTTTAAAATGACGAGATAAGGATCTAGAATCTTAGAGAGAAACGGTGACCACCATAGAATCGCCGCCAATATCGTTCCCAATAATGTCCCTAAAATAAAACCGAGTATGGTTTCTGATAAAGTAAAACCTAAATCAAAAAACAGCGTACCATCTTGAACTTTAATTAAAAAGAGCTCCCATACTTTTGAAGGTGAACTGAAAATGAGAGGATCAATCCACTTGTTTCTACTGGCAATCTCCCAGCCTGAGAAGAAAATAAGAAAAATAACGAGTTGATAAAATCGTACCCAATACTTTTCTTTCTTAAGGGAGCGGATATACGCATTATGGAGTGCTTTTGTGTGACTCTTGTGATCCAAGGGACTCCATCTCCTTCCAAATCGTTTGAAAAATTTCTGCATTCATTGGGTGGTTTCTTGTATCGAATGGAGAGCATTCTCTTAATTCTTCAGGTATTTCAAATACTTTATGAATCTTACCAGGGCTTGGTGCGAATAAATAGATGCGATCGCTCATCGCAATTGCTTCGCCGATATCATGTGTCACAAGAATAGCTGTTTTTCCAAATGATTTTAATGTGTCAGATACAAGATTTTCTAAATGCAATTTTGTTTGATAATCGAGAGCGGAAAATGGTTCATCTAACATGAGAAGTTTAGGTTCGGTTGCCAGCGTCCTTACAAGTGCTACCCTTTGTCGCATGCCGCCTGATAATTGTTTTGGATACAATGACTCGACATCTGATAAGCCCATTTGTAATAATAAATCTTTTGCATAAGCTTTTCTTTCTTCATCTAAGTGATGATTGATCTTTAGACCCAAAAGAATATTTTCCTCAATGGTTTTCCAAGGGAATAGATAATCTTGTTGCAACATATATCCAATTTCACTTTTCAATGTAGCTACTTGTTTTCCTTCTAATTCTACACGGCCCTCCGTTGGTTGGAAAAGACCAGCAATGATAGATAACAAGGTTGTTTTGCCACATCCGCTCGGTCCTAAAAATGAAATGAATTCTCCTTCATTCACTTGAAGTGAGATATTAGAGAGAGCCGTCACTGCATTTGATTTCGTAAAGTAAGTATGATGAATATCTTGCACTTTTAAGAATGTCATCTTGCAGTCTCCTCTTTTTTTTTCTGGATGGTTGAGCGAACAGAATCATTCTATCCGCTCCACATAGTACTATTCTTTAATCACTTTCTCAGCAATGGATGTGTTGACAAGAGTTTCATAATCCACTCGAGCAGGCAGTTCACCTGCTTCATCCATAATATTTTGCAAGTTCTCCCATTCTTCTTTTTCTAAAATAGGATCGGTCGCAAAGGACCCTTGACTTTTATAACGATCAATTGACATGGTTAAAATTTCTAAATCTGTATTATCAAAGTATTTTGTAATGATTTTAGCTGTTTCTTCTGCTGAATGTTCATCTACCCATTGTTGCGCTTTATAGATGGCACGTGTAAATTTCTCTACTGTTTCTTCGTTTTCATTGATGAAGCTATCCTTTGTCATATATGCTGTATAAGGAAGATGGCCAGATTCTTCACCGAAGGAAGCGACGATATGTCCAATGCCTTCTTTTTCAAACACACTCGCAGTCGGTTCGAATAATTGTACAAACTCACCAGTACCAGATGAAAAGGCAGGAGCGATATTGGCAAAATCAATATTTTGAATTAGCTCTAAGTCAGCATGTGGATCAATATCATGTTTTTTTAACGTATACTCACCAGCCATTTGCGGCATGCCACCTTTTCTTTGCCCGAGGAAGGTACTCTTCTTTACCATATCCCAAGTGAAATCTTGGATATCTTCCCTTGCAACAAGGAAGGTGCCATCTGTTTGCGTCAGTTGGGCAAAATTTATGACAGGATCATTTGCTCCTTGCGCCTGAACATAAATGGATGTTTCAGAGCCAACAAGAGCAATATCAATACTATCGGATAATAGCGCAGTCATCGTTTTATCGCCGCCGGCAGTGGTGGTTAACGTAACATCCAAACCTTCCTCTTTAAAAAAACCTTTTTCAATTGCAACATATTGGGGAGCATAAAAAAGAGATCTTGTGACCTCACCGATACGTATTTTTGTCACATCCTCTTTTCCACAAGCTGCAAGAGGAATGAGTAGAACAGAAATACAGAGAAGCATGAAGCTCCATTTAAGCCATTTTTTCATTTGAGAACCTCCTCATTCAATGTTTCTTAGATTTTTGCATCTAAACTATCTTATGAGGGTGACAAATTTGTGTGATTGCCCATGTGAAATTTTTACTATATGTAAAGGAGGGAAAAGCATTGATAATCGATAAATGGCGGTTTCCATCTCCGCATCCTCAAGTGAAATTATCAATCATTACATACTTATCTAATGATCTAAAAATCAAAGGTCTATTAGCTGAACCAGAAAATAAAAACGTATCAGAAGGTTTTCTATATTTAAGAGGTGGGATTAAGAACGTCGGTAAAGTGCGCCCTAGTCGGATTGTACAGTTTGCCCTCCAAGGTTTCATTGTATTTGCGCCTTTTTATCAGGGCAATCAAGGAGGGGAGGGAAATGAAGATTTTGCAGGTGATGATCGTTATGACGCTTTTTCAGCTTTTCAACTTTTAGCAGAACACCCTCGGGTTAAAAGGGTACATGTCTTTGGGTTTTCTAGAGGAGGTGTAATGGCGTTATTAACAGCCTTACATATGCCTAAAGCGGCTTCAGTTGTTACGTGGGGTGGTGTTAGCGATATGTTCCTCACATATGAAGAAAGAGTGGACTTGCGTAAAATGATGAAACGAGTCATCGGTGGAACGCCTCATAAATACCCAGAAAGATATGAATATCGCACACCATTATATGAACTTAATCAACTGCAAGCAAATGTATTAATTATTCATGGTGTCTTAGATCATAATGTTTCTGTCGAGCATGCCTTCCGCTTAGAGAAGCGATTAAAAGAGTTAGGTAAACCTGTAGATACATGGTATTTCAAAGAATATACGCATTATTTTCCGCCAGCTATTAATAGACAAATTGTCCGTGATCTTGGGCGGTGGATGAAAGAACAATAAGCTTTATTGTATAGAGATTGTAAGATACAATAGTAATATAAAACTCGATGAACAAGGAGCAAAACAATTATGGGTATGCCTTTAGAATTAAATACAATGATCGTTACGAAAGGAAGAGAAGAGAGGCTAAATGAAAACCTTTTTACATTAACAAAAGAAGGATACCGCCTCTACCCACTAAATATTCCACTTGAAGTAAAGAAAACAAGAGACGGTGAAATCAGTGGAATGGGAAGCATCCAAAAGTTAGAAATGGAAAATGATTGTACGAAAATCTTTTATCAACTGATTTCGCTAAAAACTACAAATTAAAAATTGGCCCGACTGCTTTTGCAGTGTTGGGCTTATTTTGTATACAAATGTCTATTGAAACTTTGCATGAATATAAGTATTTATTAATCGGTGTCCATCAACAAAAGATCATCGTTTCTTAAGTTAGCAGCTAATTTGTAGACTCATAAAGGGCGAATATTGGATACATAGGAAAGATAGTGAGTGGTGGCTATATGAAACAAGCCGTCGATTGCAACTTGGTGAGATTAGCTAATCGATTGACTTAAGTTAATCGCACTTATTAGAAATCGAAGCCGGTTGAACCGGTATTTTGACCCTCAAAAATAAACAGTGAGTGATGAGTGAAGTGAAATTATTGAAACAAAAAACCTTCGAGTCGGATGCTCGAAGGTTTTTTTAATTAAGCGATAGGACCGCCTTTTTCAGCGATTTCACTAGAGATATTACCGAATTTCTTGAAGTTTTCACGGAATTCATTAGCAAGTTCTTTTGCTTTTACATTATATGCATCTTGGTCTGGCCAAGTTTTGTTAGGCAATAGTACTTCATCTGGAACACCAGTTACATGTTGAGGAATTTCTAAACCGAATACTTGGTCAGTTACTGTCTCAACAGAATTTAGTTCGCCTTCTAGAGCAGCTTCAACCATTGCTCGTGTATAAGCAAGCTTCATACGGCTTCCTACACCATATTCTCCACCAGTCCAACCAGTGTTTACTAGGAATACTTTCGCGTTATGCTCGTCAATTTTTTTACCAAGCATTTCTGCATACTGTTGAGCTGGTAATGGTAAGAATGGTGATCCAAAACAAGTGGAGAAAGTCGCTTGTGGTGAAGTAATACCACGCTCAGTACCAGCCAGCTTAGAAGTGTATCCACTTAGGAAGTGATACATTGCTTGTTCTTTATTCAATTTAGAGATTGGAGGTAATACACCAGAAGCATCAGCTGTTAAGAAGATAATAGTATTCGGGTGACCTGCAATACTCGGGTCAACAATATTGTCAATTGCTTGTAATTGGTAAGCCGCACGCGTGTTTTCCGTTAGCGTATTGTCCGCATAATCTGCTACGCGTGTTTCTTTGTCTAATACAACATTCTCAAGTACAGCGCCAAAACGGATGGCATCGAAAATTTGTGGTTCTTTTTCACGTGTAAGGTCGATACACTTCGCATAGCAGCCACCTTCAATGTTGAATACTCCATTTGGAGACCAGCCATGCTCATCATCACCGATTAAACGACGGTTGGGATCAGCTGATAATGTTGTTTTACCAGTTCCGGAAAGGCCAAAGAATAAAGCAACATCACCTTCGCGGCCAACATTGGCTGAACAGTGCATAGGGAGAATTCCATTTTCAGGAAGCATGTAGTTCATAACAGAGAAAATAGATTTTTTCATCTCACCAGCATACTCAGTACCACCAATAAGTACAATACGGCGTTCGAATGAAACGATGATAAAAGTTTCTGAAGCTGTACCGTCAACTGCTGGGTCTGCTTTGAAATTAGGTGCTGAAATAACTGTAAATTCAGATTCGTGATCTAATAAATCTTCTTCTGTAGGACGAATAAACAATTGGTGTGCAAAAAGGTTATGCCAAGCATATTCATTAATTACTTGGATTGGCATACGGTGTTTTTTATCCGCACCAGCAAATCCTTTGAATACGAAAACTTCTTCTTTCTCTTTTAAGAAAGCAATCACCTTGTTGTATAAGTTATTGAAGACTGCTTCAGAAATTGGTTGGTTCACACTTCCCCAGTCAATTTTATCTTTAGAGCTTGCTTCTTCAACAGTATATTTGTCTTTAGGTGAACGACCTGTATACTTACCTGTTGTCGCGCGAATTGCACCAGTAGATGTAAGAACACCTTCGTTTCTGTTTAATACTTTTTCAACTAGTTGCGGCACAGATAATTGAACTTGGATGTTTTCGCCTTTTAGTAAATCATTTAACTCAGTTATCGATACAGAATTCATCTGATGAATACCTTCCTTTATATAATATTATTTAAGAGATATGCATCTCAGTCGCTATTTGTGATTATTTCTTCAAAAATAGTATAACACATTTATTCATTCAGTCTATACTATATAAATCATTTTTATATAATTAATGAAATTGTCACAAATACAGGCAGTATTCATTATAAATAGCTTTTGCAAATTTAAAAAGGATAATCAGCAAATTTAATGTAATTTTTATATATATTAAGGAAAAAGAACGGTATGATCTTAACTAAAATTATCCGTTATCAAAACTAAAGTTTATAGAGTCGGATATGACAATTTTTACATTGAATTGTTAATGAAAAACATTTGACTATATTCCATGTGTAAGTTATGATGAATCCTTGAACGGATACTCTCTTATCCCGAGCTGGTGGAGGGACAGGCCCTATGAAACCCAGCAACCTGCCAACTACATTTTCATGAGCAAAGGTGCTAACCTGATGCAAGGATTTATTACTCACTATCCTTGAACGATAAGAGTGAAAGGCGCGAATCATTTTGCTTCAACCTTTTCACTAAATCAGAGAAGAGGTTTTTTTTCATGCTTTTTAACATGATGTTGGCGAATACGAGGAGCGGCTTTTGGAATGTACTATTTATGTATGGGAAAAAGACCAACCATTTTATTCTCAATATTCCAAGTTAGCGCATAGGTTATTAAGGGTATGAGATAAACATTGGCCCATAAATAATGAAGATTCAAATAAGGGAATGAGTTCCGTATCAAAAATAAAGACTATAATAAAGTCTTATTGATTCGATAAATAAGGAGGAAGTCAGATGTCAACAAAACGTAGATTGTTTACTTCTGAATCAGTAACTGAAGGTCATCCGGATAAGATCAGTGACCAAATATCTGATGCAATATTAGATGCTATTTTATCACAGGACCCAAATGCGAGGGTTGCTGCGGAAACGTCTGTTACTACAGGTCTTGTATTGGTTGCAGGAGAAATCACTACATCCACATATGTAGATATTCCAAAAATCGTTCGTGAAACCATTAAGGAAATTGGTTATACACGTGCAAAATATGGCTTTGACTCTGAAACATGTGCTGTATTAACTTCTATTGATGAACAGTCAGCTGATATTGCTATGGGTGTAGACCAAGCATTAGAAGCGCGTGAAGGACAGATGACTGATGCAGAAATTGAAGCCATTGGTGCTGGAGATCAAGGTTTAATGTTTGGCTTTGCATGTAATGAAACAAAAGAGCTTATGCCATTACCTATTTCATTAGCTCATAAACTTTCTCGCCGTTTAGCTGAAGTAAGAAAAGAGGAAATCTTACCTTACCTTCGCCCAGATGGTAAAACACAAGTAACAGTAGAATATGATGAAAACAACAAACCTGTACGTATTGATACAATTGTTATCTCTACGCAGCACCATCCAGAAATTAGTTTAGAGCAAATTCAACGCAATTTAAAAGAGCATGTAATTAACCCAGTTGTTCCTACTGAATTAATTGATGAAAACACAAAATACTTCATCAACCCAACAGGTCGCTTCGTTATTGGTGGACCTCAAGGTGATGCTGGCTTAACTGGTAGAAAAATTATCGTTGACACATACGGCGGTTATGCACGTCACGGTGGTGGTGCATTCTCTGGTAAGGATGCAACGAAAGTTGACCGTTCAGCTGCTTACGCAGCTCGCTATGTAGCAAAGAATATCGTTGCTGCTGGACTAGCTGACAAAGCGGAAGTACAATTAGCATATGCAATTGGTGTTGCTCAGCCGGTATCCATCAGTATTGATACATTTGGAACTGGAGTAGTATCTGAGGATGTTTTAGTTAAAGTTGTTAGAAACAATTTTGACCTCCGTCCTGCTGGCATTATCAAAATGCTTGATTTACGCCGTCCGATTTACAAGCAAACAGCCGCTTATGGACATTTTGGTCGTACAGATATTGATTTACCTTGGGAGCGCACAGATAAAGCGGAAGAATTGCGTAAGGAAGCTTTAAAATAAATTAGAAAATTATGGCTGTAGAAAACTCCTTTAATGAGTTTTCTACAGTTTTTTTATGTGGAAAAGGGGCTATCGTTAAATTTTAATAAACGTACAATTGAGCCAAAGCGATTAGCTCGTACTTCAAGAAGTGGAATAGCCAAAGATAGAAGAGTAAAAGTCGTTTTTTTAGATATTACAGTAGCAAATAAATATAATATTTTAAGCCCCCTAATAATGGACAAAAACCCTTAAGGAAACGATTTCATATAAAATTAAAATAATTGTCATCTTTTCGTCTTAAATTGAGGGTAAAGAATAAACATCCTTAAGTATATGAAGAAGTAAACATGAACATACTGCCTAGCATAAATCATTCCATTTTTTTTTCGAAAGGTGAAACTTTTTAAAATAACTTATCGTCTATACAAGGTATGGGAAAAAATACAAACTAGATGAAATAAAAAGTAGGTGACGTACATAATGTGTGGTTTTATTGGTTGTATACATGATCAAGCACAAAAAGTACAAGAAGCAGATAAGCAATTTGAGAATATGAATAACATTATTACTCATCGTGGACCAGATGATTCAGGATATTATCGTGCAGACCATATCCAATTTGGCTTCCGTCGATTAAGTATTATAGACATTGAAAGTGGTCATCAACCACTGACTTATGACAATGGTAAATACTGGATTATTTTTAATGGAGAAGTTTATAACTATGTTGAACTACGTGAGGAATTAATCAATAAAGGACTAACTTTTGAAACTAATTCGGATACTGAAGTGATTATTGCTTTGTACAGTTATTACAAGGAGAAGGCGGCAGAAAAGCTGAGAGGTATGTTTTCCTTCGTTATTTGGGATAAAGAAAAGCAAGAAGTTTTTGGAGCGAGAGATCCTTTTGGAATCAAACCATTCTATTATTTTGAAGATGGTGAAACCACTTATTTTGCCTCTGAAAAGAAAAGTATCCTGTTGGCATTAAAAAACGATGTCATTAATTATGATGCTTTGCAGTATTATATGACTTATCAATTTGTACCTGAACCGATGACAATGTCGGTGGGTATAAAGAAACTTGAGCCAGGTCATTATTTCAAGAAGAAAATCGGTGGATCTATGCATATCCAGCGTTATTGGAAAGCACATTTCCAACCTGTACAAAAAGAAGAATCTCAGTTTATTAAAGAGATTCAAGATGTTTTAACTGACTCAGTTAAAATGCATATGCGCAGTGATGTACCCGTAGGTTCGTTTTTATCCGGCGGGATTGATTCTTCTATTATTGCATCAATAGCAAAACAGTTTCACCCTAATATTAAAACGTTTTCAGTAGGTTTTGAAAGAGATGGTTTTAGTGAAGTGGATGTGGCTAAAGAAACAGCTGAAAAACTAGGTGTTGAAAATATAAGCTATATCATCTCTCCAGAAGAATATATGCAAGAAGTTCCAAAAATTATGTGGCACACGGATGATCCATTAGCGGACCCTGCTTGCGTTCCACTTTACTTTGTCGCAAGGGAAGCAAGAAAACATGTAACGGTGGTATTATCAGGCGAAGGTGCTGATGAATTGTTTGGTGGATATAATATATATCGTGAACCACAGGATTTGGAAATTTTTAGTAAAATGCCTTCGGCAGGAAGAAAGTTATTGCGTACCCTTTCTCGAATCATGCCAGAGGGGATGAGGGGTAAGAGCTTTATTGAACGAGGAACGACGCCAATGGAAGAACGCTACATTGGCAATGCGAAAATGTTCTTAGAACATGAAAAAAGAGAATTATTGCAGGTTTATAATGAGAAGAATGATTTTAAAGATATTACCCGTCCATTATATGCTGAAAGTGCAGCCTATGATGCGGTTAATCAAATGCAGTATATTGATATTCATACTTGGATGCGCGGAGATATTCTTTTAAAAGCAGATAAAATGACGATGGCACATTCATTAGAATTGAGGGTACCATTCCTTGATAAAGAGGTCTTTAATGTGGCTTCAACCATCCCAACTCATTTAAAAACGTCTCATCAAACAACGAAATATATCCTTCGTAAGGCAGCGGAAGGTATTGTGCCGGAACATGTGTTGAATCGTAAAAAGTTAGGCTTCCCGGTCCCTATCCGTCATTGGTTAAAAGATGAGATGTATGATTGGGCGAAAACGTTAATTAAAGAAAGTCATACAGATTATTTAATTAATAAAGAGTATGTAGTAAACTTACTTGAAATGCATGCACAAGGAAAAGCAGATTATAGTAGGAAAATCTGGACGGTACTTATGTTTATTGTGTGGCATGATGTGTTTATTGAAAAGAAATATGATTTTGAAAAGCAATTTATTTCAGCAACAACAGCACACCTTTAAGTCAACAACTGTGAAAAAGAATGAAAACCCGAACTGAGTTCGGGTTTTCTTGTTGTTAAAGTAAAAAAATTCTAAATGTCTTAACTGTACTTTACTAATTTAAATAAGTAATTGCCTGCCTGCCCATTTGTTCCCAACCGGCCTGGAACTCTTTGATAGGTGCTTTCTTATTTTTTATATTAGAGAAGGGGTCATTAAAGTATATATATTGTTCATCGTATCCAGTCACTAAAACGGAATGTTCTTTATACGTAATGTCAATTACGCCGCTTGGTGTGTGCCATGTCTGAAAATAAGCATCAGGCAGTTCATTGTATTTCGTATTAATGATCACCCAGACAGGCTTCTCATTAGAGAGATGTGTTTTGATTGACGAAAAGTCATCACCAGTAAAATCATGAATCCTCTCTGGTAAATAGTTTTCTGCCAGCTCTTTAATAGGCGTATGGTAAACACCGAGACCTCGATTGTTAAAAGAGTACATATCGCCAATAAAACCGTCATTGGGGTGACCATAATAAATCTTGCCATCTTTTTTTTCAAAGGTTGCAGGGTTTTTCCTAATTTCTTTAGCTAAAGTCATTTTATCCACAGTTACGCCTGCGTGGTTGAGTAACATCGCAAGGCTTGTAACCTCACATCCGCGAGGGAGTTCTGGAAATTGTGATATGACCGGAATGTCTAATAATACTTGTTGTTTTATTTTTACGATAAATTCTTCATTGTTTGTTCCTTCCGCCCATTTGTTCTCTCGGAAAAGGGCAGCATCAGCGTGTTCCGTTGTTGCTTTCGGAGAAGGAAGAAGGAAGATTAAAATAAGAAGAAGGATAAGCAGTTGTTTAGCACCATTTTTTAGCAGTTTAATAAATAAATAAACTAACAAAATTAATGCCAATACAATAATAAATTTCAACAATTACACCACCTAAAAAATGTCTTCCACTTATTATCGGCGATTGAGCAGAATTTATCAGAAGTTATTGCCTTTCTTTTTTTTGTGCTTTGTAATACTGCCCTTTCTCAGCATATTCTCGTATAATCCGTTCCATATCCTTTTTATCATCGTCATTTAATTCACGCACTACTTTTGCTGGACGACCAAATGCTAAAGTGTTTGGAGGGATGATTTTACCTTGAGGAACAAGACTACCTGCTCCGATAAATGCACCTTCACCAATTTCTGCTCCATCTAAGACGATAGAACCCATGCCAATTAATGCTTTTTTTCTTATTTTACAACTATGTAAGATAACTTGGTGTCCAATTGTTACTTCATCTTCCAGGATGAGTGG
Source organism: Cytobacillus sp. FSL W7-1323 (assembly GCF_038595015.1). Classification (NCBI taxonomy): domain Bacteria; kingdom Bacillati; phylum Bacillota; class Bacilli; order Caryophanales; family Bacillaceae; genus Cytobacillus; species Cytobacillus sp. FSL W7-1323. The sequence continues at coordinate 3,563,470 of NZ_CP151998.1, read as the reverse complement.
GTTATTAGGGCTTTGGTGAAGAACTGAATTGTCTTGTATATTCACTCTTTTTCCAATATAAGTGGGTGCAACATCACCGCGGATGACTGTATTGAACCAAACGCTTGATTCTTCGCCAATTTCTACATCACCCGTAATAGTTGTATAATCAGCAATAAATACATCATCAGCAATTTTGGGTTGTTTGTCATGAAAAGGATAAATCATTGTTATCATAGCTCCTTTTTACCTTAGTCAATTTAGAATGACTGTTTTCTAGCCATTCTGTTCTTTTTTAATATTATATCATGGAGAAATCATGAGAAATCGTGAAGATTTTTAAAAGGTAGGATATAATAAAGGGTAACAAACTTGAACGAAACAGAATTGTTTTTAGGAGGATCAGACGATGTGGAAATGGGAAGCTGAGGGTGAGGCAAAAGGTGTGATTGTGATGGTTCATGGGGCAATGGAACATCACGGCAGGTATGGTTGGTTAATAGAAATGTGGAGAGTATCAGGATTTCACGTTGTTATGGGTGACCTTCCGGGTCAAGGAATGACGACTAGATCACGAAGAGGGCATATTGATTCTTTTCAAGAGTATCTTATTGAAGTAAAGGATTGGATACAAGCTGCTTACACCTTTGATTTACCTGTTTTTCTTTTAGGTCATAGTATGGGTGGTTTAATAACAATACGCTTGTTACAAGAAGAAAGATTAAAGCTTGCGGGCGTCATTCTTTCATCTCCATGTTTAGGGCTTATGAAAAATCCACCAAAGCTACTCGAGCTTGCGTCGTATCCTTTAAATAAAATTGCTCCTACATTGAGAGTCAATTCGGGGTTAACTATTGATATGGCAACAAGGAATGCTGATGTAAGAGAAATGGATGTAAATGACACACTGTATATTACCAAAGTGTCTGTACGATGGTTTCGTGAACTACACCAAACAATCAATTTGGCATTTGAAGATATAAAAAAGGTGCAAGATGTTCCTTTACTGGTTATGCAAGGTGGGGATGACAAAATCGTTAATAAAGTTCCTGTTAAACAATGGTTCAATAAAGCTCCGTTTACTGAGAAACGTTTTAAAGAATGGCCAAAATGCTATCATGAAATCTTTAATGAGCCGGAGAGGGAAGATGTATTTGATTACGCAAAGGATTTTGTAATGAGTAGTTTGCGGTCTATCGGGTATATCGTATAGTAAAGAGTAAAGGGAGTCCATGTAATGAATGTTCCAACAATGCCGATCAGCTTAATGACAAATGCATATAAAAAAGTGATGCCTGCTGTGAATGAGGAGTTAAACAAATGGCGCAAATTGGCGGAATCAATCCCCAATGATGAATTAAAGTCACAAGCACTTTCTAGCATAAAAGATAAAACCTTTCATTGTGAGGGTGGGGCCATCATGTCACTTTTGGCCGTTGATGACTATCGTCAAGTCATAACGTTTATTGTTGCCTATCAAACCATTAGTGATTACTTAGATAATCTATGTGATAGAAGTACATCGATGGACCCTAAAGATTTTACGGCAATACATGAAGCGATGCGTCACTCATTGTTAATCGATGAGCAGTTACCTAAGGTGAATTATTATCGTTATCGGGATGACCAGGAGGATGGTGGCTATCTGTTAGCATTAGTGATGACTTGCCGTAAAGTTTTAGCTTCTATGGAAAATTATTCATTGATCAAAACTTATTTGACAGAGCTTTGTCGTTATTATTGTGATTTGCAAATACATAAACATGTGGCAATTGAGGAAAGAGTTTCTCGCCTGCAATGTTGGCATAAAGAACATCAAGATATCATCCCACCTATGAGCTGGTATGAATTTTCTGCTTGTTCGGGTTCTACACTCGGTATTTTTTGCTTAGTTGCTTATGCAACGAGAAGGGACTATAAGGAAAGTTACGGGGAGATTATACGTAATGGGTATTTTCCATATATACAAGGTCTGCACATTTTATTAGACTATTACATTGATCAAGAGGAAGATAAGGAAGCCGGAGATTTAAACTTTTGCTTTTATTATGAAGATGAAAAAGAATTATTTGAGCGCATACGTTATTTTGTAAAGTGTGCAGATGAGCATACGGACAAGCTTCCTCATAAACGATTTCACCTTTTAATTAATCGAGGATTATTAGGGTTATACTTATCGGATGAAAAAGTCGGGAGAGGACAACAAATGAAAAAACTAGCAAGAAAGATGATTAAATCTGGTGGATTCTCAAGCCTCTTTTTTTATATTAATGGTCGTGCCTATCGCGCATTAAAAAGTAGGCAGGGGGTTGTGCGTTCATGAATCGCGCGGTTAATAGCTTAAAATCATGTCTAACGATAAAATTTGCAGAATAAAGTTCTCCAGCCCATAAAACTTGTCATCATCGTGGAACATTAGTAAGGGGCTTCTAGCTCAATAAATCGGAATCAATCCAGAAAACAAGAGAAAAGCAGGAACAGGATACTCTAACTCGGAAAAATCTGACTCGCAAGCGGCATCTAGTCAACCATTAAGAAAAGGCTACAAGTAGACTAGGATAACTCAGATTCGATTCAAACAAAAGTAAACGAGAATAAAAAAAACAAGAACAAATTTGTTCTTGTCTGTTCGGGAGTGTTTCTTTGTCTTAACTTACCTTTTCTCAATCGCAACAATAAAAGGTGGACGGTTAGCTTGGTTAATGAATTGATATTGCAAAATATGAGCAGTATTTTGATCAATGGTTTTCAAGTAACGCAAAATATAGTCACGCTCAACAGCACCTTCTGGATGGCCGTGATAAATCACCAAAATAATGATGCCTTCAGGTGCCATCATATCAATTAACTGTTCAATCGCGGAAATGGTTGTTCTCGGTCTTGTGACAATCGTTTTGTCTCCACCAGGTAAGTACCCGAGATTAAAAACAGCGCCAGTGATACGGCCGAAATGGATTGGTGGAATGCAAGCAGTCACATGCTCATGACCACGATTGAATAGAACAGTACGATTAGAAAGTTCATGTTCATCAAGTTTTATTTGGGTAGACTGTATGGCTTCATCTTGGATATCGAATCCATATACTCTGCCATGTTCGCCAACGAGCTGAGCTAAAAATAATGTGTCATGTCCATTTCCAAGTGTAGCATCAACCACGACGTCTCCTGGTGCAATTGCTTTCTGTAGTAGTTCTCTCGCAAATGGTAGAATACGTTCTAGCTTCAAGAGCTCACCTCCTCGGTAAATGGTTGATAATATTTACCTTGCCAGCTATCTCTTTGCTTCAGTTCATGATCAATGCCATTTAGCACATCCCATTTATTCACACTCCACATAGGACCAATCATAAGGTCGATGGGACCATCGCCAGTGATGCGATGAACAATCATCTCTTTAGGTAAAATCTCTAATTGGTCACAAACTAACTGAATGTATTCATCTCGGCTAAGGAATGAAACCATTCCCTTTTCATATTGCTTAACCATCGGTGTTCCTTTTAATAGATGTAATAAGTGTATTTTAATTCCTTGTACATCTAATTTTGCAACCTCTTGTGCTGTTTCCATCATCATTTCAGGTGACTCTTCAGGTAAACCATTAATGATATGAGAACAGACACGTATATCATGTTGACGAAGTTTCTTTACTCCTTCTTTATAGCAATCATAATCATGTGCACGATTAATTAATTGGGCTGTTTTTTCATGAACGGTTTGTAGGCCTAATTCAACCCATAAGTATGTTCTTTTATTAAGGTCAGCTAAATAATCTATGACATCATCTGGTAAACAATCAGGCCTTGTGGCAATAGATAAGCCAACAACCCCTTCTTGTTTTAAAACAAATTCATACTTTTCTTTTAGTACTTCAACAGGTGCATGGGTATTTGTGAATGCCTGAAAATAGGCGATGTATTTTCCGTTTTTCCATTTCTTATGCATACTATCCTTGATTTTAATAAATTGTACGTCTAATGGTTCTGCACGATTACCGGCAAAATCACCTGATCCTGCTGCGCTGCAAAATGTACAGCCACCATGAGCGACAGTACCATCCCGATTAGGACAATCGAAGCCTCCATCCAAAGCAACTTTAAAGACCTTGTGCCCGAAATGTTTTTTTAAATGAAAGTTCCATGTATGATAACGTTTTTGATCATTTGTATATGGAAATTGAGTCAGTAAATCCAAAGTCAGCCCTCCTAAAGTCACCACTGTGACAAATTCAATATTATCATGAAAGAAATCATCAACTCAATTACACATTGATAACATTTCAATTAGTAGAAATCGAACACTCGGTAAATACTATCATTGAGGCGTATTTGCTTCGTACATTTCATTAAAAAAGAGGGGGAAGGCTTTTATGGCAACCCGTGATTCCGTACAACAATTAATGCAACAATGTGAAGAAGTCATTGAATTTGCTAACATGCAGTTTAAAGATGGGCAAATGCAAGAACATTATAACGATCAAGACTATGCTAAAGCGCTTGCTCATATCGAACAAGCCTACAATGATTTGATGACGATGTCTCATAGTGCTACAGATGCGCAGAGGGAAGAACTTCATCGAATGAGATTACAGCTACAGCAGTTACAAAATCAAATGATCATTACTCCCCATTAAGAGGTGAATAACAATTGGTTAGAAAAAAGTCAAAACAAAACAATCCAGAGCAAAAAACAAGAAATGGTATCAATAACCAAGAGGTAGAATTCGGTAGTGCCAATGTGATCCCACGATCTAAAAAGAAATATGAGGAAACAGGTGGGCAACCCGTTAAATCTAAATTTCATCCAGAATAAATAATATGTATTTAGTAAATGATCTGTACACAAGCAATTCTCGTGGAGTTTGCTTGTGTATGGTTATGATAAATTAAAAAATATTTCTGTATATTTCATACATAAATTCATCCATTCCTTCCGTTTATGCTTAGATTCAAGAGTAATTATTCATTTATATGTATAGATTAGATAGATGTCTAAATCTGTCACAAAATTAGTATTGAATCCATCATAAAAAACGAATAGAATTTATTTTGGAATTCGAAATGGAATGAAATGAATAGAATTTGAAAGGGGTATGGATGATGCCTCGAGCTTTGTGGTTATTAGTAATTGGAATGGCTGTTAATGTAACAGGTTCCTCTTTTTTATGGCCTTTAAACACCATTTATATGCATGAAGTATTAGGAAAGTCTTTATCGATTGCCGGCATTGTTTTAATGATCAATTCAGCAGCAACAGTCATAGGCAATCTAGTTGGTGGTGTGCTGTTTGATAAATTAGGTGGCTATCGTTCGATCTTATTAGGCATAGTCATTTCGTTATCTTCACTCATTATTATGGTCTTTAAACACGGATGGCCGGAATACATTGTATTATTGACGATTTTAGGTTTTGGCTCAGGGATCGTGTTTCCTTCTATGTATGCATTGGCAGGAAGTGTATGGAAAGAGGGCGGCAGAAAAGCGTTTAATGCGATGTATGTAGCGACAAATCTAGGTGTAGCATTAGGTGCAGCAATGGCAGGGTATATAGCTTCATTTTCTTTCAATTATATCTTTATCGCTAATTGTCTAATGTATATCTTGTTTTTCTTGATAGCTATTACTAGCTATCGAAAAATGGAAGTAAAGTCTGTTAGTCAACCAAATGAAATAAAAACAGCACAAAAATTTCGCGGTAATCCTAAATTAAACGCTTTATTCGTTTTATTAATCGGTTATCTATTATGTTGTATTGGCTATGTGCAATGGCAATCGACTATCTCAGCATATACTCAACAAATTGGGATTTCTTTAAAACAATACAGTATGCTATGGACAATAAATGGCGCCATGATTGTACTTGCGCAACCATTAATTAGTCTTCTAGTTAAAAGAATAAAATCATTAAAAGTACAAATTATTATTGGTATTTTTATTTTTGCTATTTCTTTTGCTGTTGTAGGAAATGCAGTTGCCTTTTCCGGCTTTGTCACAGCAATGATTATTTTAACCATTGGGGAAATGCTCGTATGGCCAGCGGTACCTACAATTGCTAATGACTTAGCACCTAAAGGTAAAGAAGGGTTCTATCAAGGGATTGTTAACAGTGTCTCTACAGGAGGAAGAATGATTGGGCCATTACTTGGGGGCGTACTCGTGGATGTATACGGTGTGAAGATGCTTTTCGGTATATTAATGGCATTACTGCTCATCTCCGTATATACAACAGTTGTTTATGATAAGAAGCTTAAAAAGAAAAAAGTTTTGCCAGCTATACCTTCATAAAAAGCGAGCCCCGTAGATAAAAAATCCAGGGGCTCTCTACTTAACCATTCAGATAATATCCTGGTAATGATGTGATTGAACTTCATCTAGAAAAATGACTTTATGAAAGAAACTTTTCAAGATCAACCAACGAGCGGGATAGGCCTCGATAAAACTTTCAATGACTTTTTCGGAGTAGAGTATCAGGCAATCTAACTTCGGTTTGGTTTGTTTTAAATCATAATATAAGGCATGTGGAATGGTGTAGTAATCATGTAATTGATAAGGATTTAATTTAATGGTTTTCATTTGGTTATTTTCAATGAACGTCTGGATGGATTGCTTCTGAACTTCAAGGCTTTCATCTAGCGTTTTATAATCATTCATAATCCACTTTTCATTAATAAAAGCGATACCTTTCATAATATGAAATCACCTTTCCTTATTTTTTACTATAGTTATGGGCAAAATAAGGAAGAGTAATACATGGATTAAAAAATTGACACGTTTTCATTTTTCTTGAATAGCTTATACTTATCTATAGTAACTTGTGAAAGCCTACTTGCATCAACCATTGAAATTGATTACAATGTCAATATGAATATTTTATAACTGCAATGATGAGGAATAGTAATGCTAGGAAGCCTGATATTAGAGAGCTAGCGGTTGGTGTAAGCTAGTCAGCTCCTTTCATGAACTCACCTACTGAGCAGCAAGTGTGAAAATGACAGTAATGCTTGCCGTACTCCGCGTTAAGGATGAATGAAGTGAACAGTTAACCGTAAACTGTTAATGTGGGTGGTACCGCGGGAGATATACATAATCCTCTCGTCCCTTTTTGAGGGATGAGGGGTTTTTTTATACTTAAAAACGTAGCATTTTTAGGAGGAAAGAAGATGAGCTTTAATCATCAGCAAATTGAAGGTAAGTGGCAACACTATTGGGAAGAACAAAAAACATTTAAAACGGGTGAAGAAAAAGGGAAGAGAAAGTTCTATGCGTTAGATATGTTTCCTTATCCGTCTGGTGTAGGTTTACACGTAGGACACCCTGAAGGATATACAGCAACAGATATTCTTGCCCGTATGAAAAGAATGCAAGGGTATAATGTTCTTCACCCAATGGGATGGGATGCATTTGGTTTACCTGCTGAACAATATGCCCTTGATACAGGGAATGACCCAGCTGAATTTACCGAGAAAAACATTAATACATTCCGCCGTCAAATTAAATCATTAGGATTTTCTTATGACTGGGATCGTGAAATTAACACAACAGATCCGGAATATTATAAATGGACGCAATGGATTTTCTTAAAGCTTTATGAAAAAGGTCTTGCTTATATCGATGAAGTAGCAGTGAACTGGTGTCCTGCACTTGGAACTGTGCTAGCTAATGAAGAGGTAATTGATGGGAAAAGTGAACGTGGAGGCCATCCTGTTGAAAGAAGACCGATGCGCCAATGGATGTTAAAAATAACAGCTTATGCTGACCGTTTACTAGAAGATCTTGATTTACTTGATTGGCCAGAAAGCTTGAAGGATATGCAGCGCAACTGGATTGGTCGTTCTGAAGGTGCTGAAGTGACTTTCCATATCGAAGGTGACAAAGGTACGTTTGAAGTGTTTACGACACGCCCAGACACATTATTTGGTGCGACATATGCTGTCCTTGCCCCAGAGCATAAACTAGTTGATGTAATTACAACAGAAGAGCAACGTAATGCAGTTGAGACTTATATTGAAAAAGTTAAAACAAAGAGTGATTTAGAAAGAACAGATTTAGCCAAAGAAAAAACAGGTGTATTCACAGGTGCTTATGCAATTAACCCTGCTAACGGTGAAAAAATGCCTATCTGGATTGCTGATTATGTGCTTGCTTCATATGGTACAGGTGCCATTATGGCTGTTCCAGCTCATGACGAGCGTGATTATGATTTCGCGAAAGAATTTAACTTGACTATTAAAGAAGTCGTAGCTGGTGGAGATATTTCTAAAGAAGCTTATGCGGGTGAAGGAGAACATATTAATTCTGATTTCTTAAATGGCTTAGGTAAAGAAGAAGCAATTACAAAAATGATCGCTTGGCTAGAAGAGAAAGAGATTGGGACGAAAAAAGTGACGTATCGCTTACGTGATTGGTTATTTAGTCGTCAAAGATATTGGGGTGAACCGATTCCTGTTATTCATTGGGAAGATGGTACAATGACGGGAGTTCCTTACGAAGAGTTACCGTTAATTTTACCAACAACAACGGAGATTAAGCCATCTGGTACAGGTGAATCACCGTTAGCTAATATTGAAGAGTGGGTTAATGTTATTGACCCTGAAACAGGTAAAAAAGGTCGCCGTGAAACCAACACGATGCCACAATGGGCAGGTAGCTGCTGGTACTATTTACGTTATATTGATCCGAAAAACAGTGAGGCATTAGCTGATGCCGAAAAATTAAAAGAGTGGTTACCGGTTGATATTTATATTGGTGGCGCTGAACATGCGGTTCTTCACTTATTATATGCTCGTTTCTGGCATAAAGTATTATACGATATAGGTGTAGTTGATACGAAAGAACCATTCCAAAAATTATTTAACCAAGGCATGATTCTTGGGGAAAATAATGAAAAAATGAGTAAGTCAAAAGGAAATGTTGTTAATCCTGATGCCGTTGTAGAAAGCCATGGAGCGGATACGCTTCGTTTATATGAAATGTTTATGGGACCACTTGATGCCTCAATTGCTTGGTCTACAAATGGATTAGATGGCTCTAGACGATTCTTAGACCGTATTTGGCGTTTAATTGCTGAAGAAGATCATACATTAAGCAACAAAGTGCAGGATGTAGAAGTGTCTCAACTGGAAAAAGTGTATCATCAGACAGTCAAAAAAGTAACAGAGGACTTTGAAGGTTTGCGCTTCAATACAGCAATTTCACAAATGATGGTTTTCGTCAATGAAGCCTACAAAGCTGATATTCTTCCAAAGGCTTATGCAGAAGGGTTCGTAAAAATGTTGGCTCCAATTGCTCCACATATTGCTGAAGAACTATGGGAGATACTTGGTCACACAGGAACCATTTCTTATGAAGCTTGGCCAGCATATGACGAAGCGAAAATGACAGATGATGAAGTGGAGATCGTTATCCAAATCAATGGTAAAGTGAAGGCTAAATTAATGGTACCCGTTGATGCACAAAAGGATGTGCTAGAACAAATTGCCATGGAAGATGATAAAATCAAAGAACAAATTGATGGCAAAACAGTAAGAAAAGTAATTGCTGTTCCTGGGAAGCTAGTGAATATTGTCGCTAATTAAGATTATTTAGGAAAAGAGGTAGCTTAATGAAAAGAGCTACCCTTTCCCTATGAGACTGTAATATTCGCATTTCGATCAACACTTCTTTAGAATAAAGATAATGATAATGGAAAGGGTGGTTGATGATGACTGAAATGAAAGAAATCACAACAGAAGAATTACTGAAAAAGATAGAAGCTGGAGAACAACTTGAACTTGTAGATGTAAGGGAAGATGACGAAGTAGCTCAAGGAATTATTCCTGGTGCGAAGCATATTAGAATGGGCACAATTCCTGAAAACCTAGATAAGTTTGATAAAGACAAAGAGTATATTATGATTTGCCGTTCAGGGAATCGTAGTGGACAAGTTTGTCGTTTTATGCAAGAACAAGGCTATCAAGTGACCAATATGGTCGGGGGTATGCTTGAGTGGGAAGGCGAAACAAAATAATTGGTACTTATGAAGAAGGCCTCTTTTTAGGAGGTCTTCTTTTTTTCGTTATCGTATAACCATTAGTATGTAAGAATCACGAGTTGTTTACATAACTTTCAGTTTGCTTTTACAATATGCCAAATTTGTCATGAAATGTGTTGATCAATTGAATATTATCTAACACGGTGGGTTTCTCAGAGTTGTGTCAAATGAAATGATACGATGGCCACTTAACACACTGCCAAGAGAGGAGAAAATTTCCTTTCTTTCACCAAGAGGTGGAAGAGCGATTATCGCTTCCTTGCTTACGCTTGTGCCACCATAAATTGCGTATTGCATATTTACACCACCTGTTAACAATTTACTCTATTATAGGTATAATATTATAAAAATTCAATTTATTTACTTCAGACGATCGTTCAAATAGATGCGAAAGGAGAAAGAATGAGTAAAAAAATCATTCCTTTTTTATCGGTAATTGTTCTATTATTTTTGTCCATGGGTGTATATCAATTTTATCTTTCTCAGAAAAAGCTGGGGTTTAATGAGGTCGTACTGATATCGGAGGAAAATCTACAGTCCATCATTATAGCTACTAGTGAAACAACAGAAACTGTATCTTTAAATAAGGACGATCATGATAAGCAACTAAAAGAAATTCGCTCACTTTTGGCAGATATTGAATTAAAAAGATATCATCGCACAGCATCTAAAGAACTGTATAGAATTGGTTTTGTAACGAAAACAGCTGGAAAAAGTGTTAGCGTATATGATGAAGCAATCGCCATTCACTACAAAAACAAAAAACCTACTTTTTATAGAGTCCTAGATAAAGAACCACTCACACAAATCATCGATATCCTATTATCAGAAAATAAATAAAAAAGTTTTAAAAACCCTCCAATATACCACCACCCTTCATTTCTTTTGCTATGATGTGAATCTATTCTTAGAAAAGGGAGTGAGTTGATGGTTCTGAAGGTAAAAGAATTGTCCGTTAGTTATGGAGAGAAAACGGTAGTTGATAAGATTAGTTTCTCCCTTCAAAAAGGAGAGGTACTCGGAATACTAGGAGAAAATGGCGCAGGAAAGACATCGTTGATAGAAGCTGTGCTAGGAATTAGGCCTGCTGTTTATAAGGAAGTCGCTATATTAGGACAATCTCCAATTCATAATAGAAAGCAAGTTTTTGAGAAAGTGGGTGTGCAATTTCAGGAATCGCATTTTCCAGATAAAATGACCGTTTCTGAAGCATGTCAGCAATGGAGTGTGTTATACAAGGCAACCGCGCCATATCAATTTTTATTGACCAAATTTGGCCTACAAGATAAGGAGAAATCATTAGTTAAATCATTGTCAGGCGGTGAAAAGCAAAGATTAGCGGTGTTATTAGCATTGTTACCCAACCCAGAATTAGTCTTTCTAGACGAATTGACTACGGGTTTAGATACGAAAGCAAGAAAAAAATTGTGGCAAACGCTAAGAAATTATAAGCGTGAGGGATTATCTATTATCCTTACCTCTCACTATATGGATGAAGTTGAAGCACTTTGCGACCGCATTATGATTTTAAAGGGCGGACATATCATATGCGAAGGAACGATAGCAGAAGTGATCAATTATTCAGGACAAGCTTCGTTGGAAGCTGCCTATTTAACTTTAACAGATGAAGAGGGGGAAGGATGATGACATTCTATACTTTAACAAAAATAGAAGCGAAACTCGTTTGGAGAGGTTTAGATATACTGATCTTCGGTATCATTTTTCCAATCATTGTTGCCTTATTATTTGGTTATATTATGAATAATGAACTGTTTACCCAAGGAAATACTATGTTCCTCCATTCTTATCCGGCAGTTGTAACTATTAGTATATTAGCTACAGGTGTAATGGGACTGCCCCTTACCATTGCTGATTACCGTCATCGCCATATTTTAAAAAGGTTTCAGGTGACCCCAGCTTCGCCTTTAACTTTGCTTTGTGCGCAGGCATTGGTTCAGTTTATTGCCTCTATGTTGTCTTTCCTAGGGGTGACTGCGGTATATCTTTTTGTTTTCAATTATGAAATGGCTGGTTCCTTTGGTTTGTTTCTTTGTAGTTATTTATTTGTTTTAATGGCTATGTATAGCATTGGCATACTCATCGGGAGTATTGTTCCAGATCAAAAAGCAGCGAATTTATGGGGGTCGTTAGCCTATTTCGGCATGCTTCTTTTTTCAGGTGCTACTATACCTTTTGAGATTTTTCCACAAATTTTACAGAATGTCTTTGCATTCCTTCCTTTATCACAAGGTATTCAGTTGCTTAAGGAAGTAAGTTTAGGCGGAGTTCTAAGCGACATGATTTTTCCAATAGTGACAATGATGGCTTGTGTATTCATTAGTGGATTCCTTTCGATTAAATATTTTAGATGGAAGTAGTGAGATATCTTGGTTTATTCAACTAAAGAAATCGCTGATAGTATGGGCGTTCATCCTAATACTGTGAGAGTTTACGAGGAATGGGGATATCTTTCCCCTGCTCCTCGTGCTGATAATGGATACAGACAATATGATGACATACATCTTTTTCAATTAAAAATAGCGAGGTTCGCTTTTCGGTGTGAAATCATTCAAGGCAGTATTCGTAAAAATGCAAGAGAGATTGTGCTCCTTAGTGGTCAGAAGCAATTTCTGAAAGCGTACGAGCAGGCTGAAAAGCATTTACTGCATTTAACCAAGGAATATGAAAGAGCGGTTGAAGCAGCTGAGATTGCAGAGAGTTGGTTATATTCACCTAAGGAAATACAAAGTGAAGGATTGTCCAGACAACAAGTAGCTGAAAAAATTCAACTTCATCCAGAGCTAATAAGAAATTGGGAAAGAAACGGATTAATTACTATTCCTCGTAATGAAAAGGGGTATCGTGTTTTTACAGAAAAGGAAATTAATATGCTAAAGGTGATTCGAGTATTAAGGATGGCTCATTATTCTTATGCATCTATTTTACGCCTAGTCCAACAAGCAAAAATGGCTCATCCAATTCATGTCAGAAAGGTATTGAACATATCAGAAAATCAGGAGGATATTGTATATGTTACTGATCGCTTATTAATGTCTTTAAAAGAAGCAATCGCAGATACAAAAAAGATTCTTACCATGTTAAGAGAAAAAAATGACGGAGATTAATCAATTTTTTCTACGTCTACGATATTTATTCTCCCAGGATAAGACTCTAAAATGCTTGTATACCAAATGCGAACTTGATCCCCTGAATCGAATGAGTGGTAATCAAGCAAAAATGTCGGTCCATTCGGTATATAGTCAGGTTGATAGGTCGTGTTAGATGATGCCTCTTCATTTATCTGGACAGTGGGCCGTTTTTCTTCGTCGATAAAGTAAATCATGCCTTTTTCTTTTATCAAAATGGCGTCGATAAAACCAGCACCATTGTATTTAGTAATTGAATTACTGATATCTCCAATTACCCACAAGCCATAAAGACAAATGGTAGTTAAAAGTATTCGTTTAACGAAGCTCATTTCATCACCTCCTACCTATGTATATATTATGAATTTTCTGTTAATAATAAATAAAAATACTTATTCCCATGAAGGGAGTTTTCATCAAATGATCAAGGTAAAGTTATTCGACCAAGAGCATGAAAAAGATTTAGAGGTTGCGATGAACCGTTTTTTAGAAAAGGTGGAAGAACAAAAGCTTGTTGATATTAAGTATAATATTGCTGCGATGCAAGAAGAGGATGAAGAGCAAATTTACTGTTTTTCGGCGATGGTCATTTATAGAGCGTAACTACTTTTACTTATCAAGTAGTTACGCTTTTACATAGAGCCGCATTACTGCCAGCTAAACGTCCAGTTACAAGGGCTGAGGTAATATTGTAGCCACCGGTATAGCCATGAATATCAAGAATTTCTCCGCAGAAATATAAACCAGCCATTTTTTTTGACGCCATTGTTTGTGGTTCAATTTCTTTAACAGAAACGCCGCCACCAGTTACAAAGGCCTTTTCTAATGGTAATGTCCCATCGATTTCAACACGGAAATCATGTAGACGGCTAACGAATAAACGTAGCAGTTCATTCGTGATACTCACTGCTTGTGCCGTCGGATCAATACCCACTTCTTCTAAATGGAAGAGAAGATATCTCTCTGGAACGATCCCTTTTAGCAAGTTTTTGATACTCTTTTTTGGCTCTGATTTTTTTAGTGATATGATCTCTTGGAAGGTTTTCTCGCCATTTTGCCCAGGTAAGGCATTGATGCGTACGTTTACCTTTTTTAGCTTCCATTTTTTCATGGCTTTGACAACGAATTGACTACATCTTAAAATCGCAGGACCACTCAGTCCGAAATGGGTGAATATCATATCCATTTGATGTGTAATCAACGGCTTGTCTTTAGGGTTCAATACACTTACTTCTACATCGCGTAAAGAGAGTCCTTGTAGCGCTTTGTTCTTAATAAATAATTCACTTGACGTTAACGGGACTTCTGTAGGGAATAAGTCTGTAATCGTATGTCCAGCTTTATCTGCCCAACCATAGCCATCTCCTGTAGATCCTGTATGAGGAACAGATTTGCCTCCCACTGCTAGCACAACTGCTTTTGCATGAAACTGTTCACCGGAATGTAATTGGACTGTATGGCTTTTCTCCGGTTGGAATTGAATATCAGCAACAGGACTATTTGTTTTTATCGTTACTTTCAATTCGTCTAGTCGCATAAGTAGTGCATCGACAACGGATTGTGCTTTATTACTTACTGGGAACATTCTACCGTGGTCTTCTTCTTTCAAAGCAATGCCTAGGTCCTCGAAAAAACGGATGATATCTTCATTACTAAAAATAGAAAAGGCGCTATGTAGAAAGCGACCGTTACCAGGAATATGTTTAATGATTTCATCGATTGGGAGTCGATTAGTCACGTTACAACGACCACCACCTGAAATCGCCAGTTTTCTACCTAATTTATTGCCTTTATCAATAAGTAATACTTTTGCTTTATTCTCTGCAGCACCAATGGCAGCCATTAGTCCAGATGGTCCACCGCCAATGACAATGACATCATATTGTGTTTGTTTCATTTTCTTCACCAACTTTTTCCCTTTCAATGAAAATAGCATACCTTTGCTATTATAAAGCAAAAGATAAAACATCTAAACATCTTCTTAAAAAATCATCAAGAATGAAAAGGGTCTTCTGAGATAAAAATATGTCTATTATTGTCGTAACATATGGTAGAATGAGAAGTTGTATAGTTTAATTTTGCGAATGATAGAAAACACCACGCTTTTGGTAGCGCTTGGACAATAGAGGAAGGGATTATATGTCGTCTAAGCTTTTACGAGGAACATTTATTTTAACTCTTGGTACATTCATATCTAAGTTTCTTGGATTATTTTATGTGATTCCATTTTATCAAATCGTTGGAAACGAAGGAACAATCCTTTATAACTATTCTTATGTACCATACACAATCTTTATCAGTGTGGCGACTGCGGGTGTACCGCTTGCCGTCTCAAAGTTTATTTCAAAGTATAACGCATTAGAGGAGTATGCAGTTGGTAGGAAGCTATTCAAATCCGGTTTAATTATTATGCTTTGTAGCGGAATTGTCTGTTTCTTAATCATGTATATGGGAGCGCCTACTCTAGCAAAGATTTTTGTGGACCCAGAAGATGTAGCAATGCTACAAGATATTGTCTCCGTTATTCGAGCGGTCAGCTTTGCCTTAATCATTATTCCGTTTATGAGCTTAATTCGCGGATTCTTCCAAGGTCATCAATCCATGGGACCTTCAGCCGTATCTCAGGTCGTTGAACAAATTGTACGAATTGCCTTTCTACTTGCTGGGGCATTTGTCGTCCTTTATGTAATGGATGGCGATTTAGTTACAGCAGTCAGTGTAGCTACTTTTGCAGCCTTCATAGGTGGTATCGGTAGTTTAGCTGTTTTGTTTATTTATTGGTACAAAAGAAAGCCTTATTTAGATCAATTATTAGCTAAAGATAAAGGTACAATGGATATCTCTCTTACAGATATGTATAAAGAAATCATTCTTTATTCGATTCCGTTTGTCCTTGTCGCATTGGTTAATCCGTTATTCCAAATGATTGATTTATCAACATTTAATAAAGCGATGCAATCGATAGGATACTCTGGTAAAGAAGCAGGAGAAGCCCTTTCCGTATTGAACTATCAAACGCATAAATTAGTGATGATTCCTGTTACGTTAGCAACAGCATTTTCATTAACACTTGTGCCAACGATTACGAATTCCTTTATGAAAAATGATCGCTTGACGATGAATCGTCAGTTGAATCAAACGTTTCAAGTGATCTTGTTTTTAATTTTACCGGCAGTTGTTGGTCTTGCACTACTGGCAGAACCAGTATACACATTGTTCTATGAGCATAGTGAGTTAGGTACCGCTGTACTTCGAGCTTATGCCCCAGTGGCGATGTTATTTGCCCTTTATGCAGTGACAGCTGCTATTCTACAAGGGATCAATGAGCAGCGCTTTACCATTCTTAGTTTATTAGTAGGAATTTTAGTTAAGCTTGCATTAAATATACCCCTGATTAAGTGGTTAGAAACAGAGGGAGCAGTTCTAGCAACAGCACTTGGTTATGCTGTGGCGATCTTGATTAACTTAATTGTCATTAAAATATTCTCAGGCTATCAATTTAGATTAGTATTCAGACGCAGTTTATTAATTGTCATTCTTACGTTGGTTATGACGGTTATTACTTGGCTATTGTATCAAATGCTAATGATTTTCTTAGATCCAACATCCGGATGGCATGCAATAATGATTGTTTTTATTTGTGGAGGAGTAGGTGCAAGTGTATACTTCTATCTTGCAAATAGGATTCGTCTATTGCCCTTATTATTCGGAGACAGAATCGAGCGGATTTTAATTAAATTGAAGTTGAAGAAATAGTAATTTTTTTAGGCACCCGGCGTATGTATACTGGGTGCCATTGTGTTTGTTGATGTAGCCTTTTGACAAAAAGATAAGCGAATAGGGGTATAATTGTCGCAGACTTTGAGTAGGTCCAATCAATATATCCTTAGCTTTTTACGGCTTCAGTTAACAGATAGTAACTTCACTTGTAATGATTTTACCGCTTTGGTGGTTCATATGTTCAACCCCGCTTTCACAATTCTCTGGATTCTCCCATTTGATTATATATTTATTCCCTTTCTGTTCAATTGAAACGATAGTTACACTCCCAATTGTTCTTGTGTTTTTTTCAATAACGATGGACTTGGCTTGTTGTTCGGAAATTTTAGGTTCTGGTGCTGCTGAACAGCTACTTAAGAAGAGTAGTAATAGAAATAGCAGTAGACGAGATGTTTTTTTCATCAAGTTCATTCCCCTTTTTATGAGTAGACGGAATGATGAGATGGAAGTTTCATAGGAGTTGGGAAATACTGAAAATCTTTACTAAAAGGAAATGGCACCCGTAAGTACGGCAATAATCGTCATCACAATCGTGGTCCCAAACGCCCACTTAAATAGGAACTTCTGATGCTCACCAAAGTCTACACCAGATAGCCCGATGAGAATAAAGGTCGCAGGAACTAAAGGAGACAGAGGGAAGCCTGTTGTTGAATGACCGAGTAATGCTGCTCTACCTATTTCCACTGGGTCGATGCCAAAGTTGGCTGCTGTTTCACTTATAATTGGTAAAATGCCAAAGTAATAAGCATCAGGTGGGAAAACAAATACTAACGGTAAACTCGTTATCGCAACGAGGACAGGGAGGTAAGGGCCAAGGCCTTCAGGTATGACAGAAACAATGGAAACAGCCATCGCGTCCATCATTTGCGTTCCATTTAGGACACCTAAGAATATCCCTGCAGCAAAGATTAATGTACTGATTAATACAAAGTTATTTGCATGACTTAAAATTTGCTCTTGTTGCGCTTTTGGATCCCGGAAGTTGACAAAAAGTGCGATAGAAAAAGCAATGGCAAATAAAATTTGTAATGGCAATACGTCCATAATAAGCATGATCATTAATGCGATTGTCAAAAGTAAATTAAACCAGAATAATGTGGGGGACGTTTTTTTCTGTTCTATTGTACTCGATTGTTCTGTGAAACTCTCAGTGTATATTTGAATGACACCGATTCTTTCTCTTTCCTTTTTACCTAGAATATAAGCAGAGAAAAATGTCCAGACTAGTCCGCCGATCATCGCTGGGATGAGAGGGATAAATAAATCACTCATTTCCACATTTAAACTAGCAGCGGCTCTAACTAAAGGACCTCCCCAAGGTATCATATTCATTACCCCTGCAGCTAAGGCAACAACACATGACAAAATAAGGCGGTTCATGCCTAACTTCTTATAAAGAGGTAGCATCGCTGATATGGTAATCATGAAAGTTGATGAGCCATCCCCGTCTAAACCAACAATCATTGTAATAAGAGCTGTAGCTATCACTATTTTTAATGGATCCCCTTTGACATACTTTAAAATACGTGAAATCATTGGGTCAAATAGCCCTACATCAATCATTAATCCAAAATATAGGATCGCAAAAACAATCATTATCGCTGTAGGGGTTACTTGGATAATCCCATCCATCATCAGTTGGCCCATTTCGTTGCTGAATCCTCCGATAATGGCAAAAGCAACTGCAACAAAGACAAAAGCAACAACAGGTGAAAGTTTTTTAGTCAGAACTAGAAGAAGAAAAGATATCATCATGCAGAAGCCTAATAGAGATAGCACGTTTACATTCACTCCTTTTTTATTTATAAGTTGATGTGTTTTACTTCTATATAATCCCTTTTTCTCTTAATTTTGCGATTTGTTCTTTTGTGAGCGATAATTCTGACATTAAAACATCTTCTGTATGCGACCCTAAGTTTGGACCGGCCCACTTAATCTCACCAGGTGTTTTACTCATTTTCGGTACGATTCCTGGCATTTTCAAAGTTCCGATTCCATCAATAGGTACTTCTTGTATCATATTTCTGTTTTGATAATGTGGATCATTTACAATATCTTCAATTGAATAAATCGACCCAGCTGGTACACCAGCCTCATCTAAGAGCTCTTTGACTACAAGTAGTGGGTGCTGACTCGTCCAAGCTTCAATCAGCTGATCTAAATACTTTGCATGTTTAGAGCGACCGATATTATTTTCAAAGCGAGAATCTTTTGAAAGCTCTTCTCTGCCAATGGTTTTCATTAACCTTTTGAAAATCGTATCCCCATTCGCACCAATGACGATATATTTGCCATCCGAACAAAGGTATGTATTGGAAGGAGTAATACCTGGTAGTGTGCTACCCGTACGCTCTCTGATTACCCCATTTCTTCCGTATTCAGGTAGGATGCTTTCCATTAAACTAAACACTGATTCATAAAGGGCTACATCAATGACTTGTCCTTCTTTTGAATGAGTTACGTCACGGTGATAAACCGCCATTAGTGCACCAATTACTGCATATAGAGCAGATAGGGAATCACCTATACTTATGCCTACCCTCACTGGAGGGAGGTCGGGATAGCCCGTTATAAAGCGAAGTCCACCCATTGCTTCTCCAATTGATCCAAACCCAGGTTTATCTTTGTAGGGTCCATCTTGTCCATAACCAGATACTCGTACCATAACCAATCGTGGATTAATTTTTTTTAATTCCTCATATCCAATACCCCATTTCTCTAGGGTACCTGGACGAAAGTTCTCAATTAGAATATCAATTTCTTTTACTAATGCGCGGAGAACTTTTTGACCTTCCTCTTTTTTTAAATCCAGTGTAATTGATTTCTTATTCCTAGATTGCACATACCACCAAAGGCTAGTCTCATCTTCTATTACTCTCCAAGTTCTAAGAGGGTCTCCTTTTGTAGGAGGTTCAATTTTAATGACATCTGCACCGAATTCAGCTAATAATTTCGATGCGAAGGGTCCAGCGATTAACTGTCCCAGTTCAAGAACTTTTAAACCAGATAACGCTTTATTGGACATTTTTTTCACCTCTATGATTAATAAATAAATTTACTTATAGATTGCTTGTAAAGAGAGTAAATCTTGTTCAATATGATTGTACATTTCATTGGCTGCTTTTAAGCTATCTCGTTCTTTAAGTGCGGCTAGAATTTGAGCGTGTTCCTCGATACAACTCTCGTCTCGTATGCCGATTTTAATCCCACTATTTCTGAAATAGGTTACTTTATCACGAATGGTATTAGTTAATGAAACTAAATGATCATTTCCAGATGAGCTTAAGATGATTTCATGAAACTGTATACTAAGTCTTACGACATCCTCTTTCGCCTGAGATAACCATGCTTGTTTCGTTTGATCAATAATGCTTTCTAAAAGTTCTAAGTCGGAATTTTCAATATTTTTAGCAGATAATTTTGCTGCGAACGACTCCAATTGCTGTCTAATTTGATAAATTTGTATCATATCCGTAAGGGAAGGGCTAAATACTTTAAGGGTGTTTCCGTTTTGTACAACTAATTCTTCTTGGATGAGCATTTTTAATGCTTCACGTACTGGCCCTCGGCTAACGTTAAATTCTTCAGCGATTTTTACTTCTATTAATCTTTCCCCACCAGGATAATATCCGTCTAATAATCTCTTTTTTAAATGCTGATACACTTGTACAGTTAATGTTTCTCTCATAATGGAAATCAAGTAAACCACTCCTTTCAACAAAAAAATGTAAGCGTATTCAATATGTACTTATCATAAGAATATAAATGTATACTGTCAACAGTAAATTTTCAGTATATTTAATATTTTCTAACTAAAGCATTCTTCCTACTTTTTATTGATAATGTGAATGAAAAACAAAATGAATTGTAATTACTAAAAAGGGAGAGAAGTGTATCCTTCGCGTATTTCGTTGAAAGAAGTGAATAAAATGGAATCATTTGGATTATTAGGAATTATTCTCGTTATTGCCTTAGGGGTCTTTTCTCAGTGGTTATCATGGAAAATTCAATGGCCTTCAATTGTGATTATGTCGATTGCTGGATTAGTAATCGGTCCAGCGCTCGGACTATTGAACCCAGAACAAGATCTAGGAAGTCTTTATAGCCCTATTATTTCTTTAGCTGTAGCTGTCATATTATTTGAAGGTAGTACAACGCTTGATATTCGTGAAGTTCGTAGTATTTCCAAATCTGTTTTTCGGGTAGTTACTGTTGGGGCTTTTCTTGCTTGGATACTTGGATCTTTGGCAGCTCACTATATCGCAGGCTTGAGTTTAGAGGTGGCTTTTATCATCGGTGGATTATTTATCGTTACAGGGCCAACTGTTATAATCCCTTTATTAAGGCAGTCCAAACTTAAACCACGAGTGAGTGCTTTATTAAAATGGGAAGGTATTATTGTCGACCCAGCAGGACCACTTCTAGCCTTATTTGCTTATGAGGTTATTAAAGTATTAGTAAGTGATACATTAGGCATGATGGAACTCGGAAAATTCTTGTTAGCTTCATTATTAGCGATAGTGATCGGTTACATATTTGCAAAGGTTTTGAGCTGGATGGCTAACAAAGGGTTGTTTCCAGAATACTTGAAATCCCCTATTACTTTATCTCTTGTGTTCATTTGTTTTGGCATAAGTGAAGTGATTATGCATGAAACAGGCATGCTTGCTGTGACAGTGATGGGACTTGTGCTAGCTAGAGAGAAGAAAAGAGTATCTGCCCTTGGGAATATTAGTCACTTCATTGAAAATGTCTCTGTAATCTTAACATCTACAATATTTATTCTATTAACAGCTTCTTTAACAAGAGAGACGATTGCAGAAGTGTTTAGTATCCAAATTATTGGCTTTGTAATCGTGATGTTATTTGTTGTTCGTCCACTATCGATTTGGATATCAACAATAGGGACAGAGCTAACCAACCGAGAGAAAACTTTAATTGGATGGATTGCCCCAAGAGGAATTGTGGCATTAACGGTCTCTGGTTATTTCGCAACTATATTAATGGATGATGGTTATCGAGAAGCAGGATTACTTACAACATTAACTTTTGCTCTCGTTTTTATTACGGTTTGTGCTCATGGTTTTACGTTAGCACCGCTGGCAAAAAAATTAAAATTAGCATCTGAATCAGAGCCAGGTGTACTGATTGTTGGAGCAAGTAGTTTTTCAATTGCTTTAGCATACAAGTTAAAAGAGTTGGGTAATCCTGTACTGATTAGTGACACATCAAGTGGCAAGTTAAAGCTTATCCGAAAAAAGGGGATTGAAACTTACTCGGGACAAATTCTAGATGAGCATAGTCAATTCGAAATCGACTTAACTCCTTACGAATTCATCCTGGTATTGTCTGATGACCCTAATTATAATGCCCTGGTTACACAGTCATTTCTTCCGGAGTTTGGCTATAATAAAACGTTTACCATTGCGACTGAGCGGATGGATGAGGAAAAGGATGGAGGGTTTCCCACAACTGTGAAGGCTCATATGCTTTTTGACGAAGAGCATGTGTTCACAGAGTTAAATAAGAAGATAAATACAACTTATTCGATAGAAAGTAAGCAAGCTAACGACAATTATGAAAAAATAGAGGAAGCACAAGTGGGCGGTTATCCTTTATGTGTTCGTAAAAAGGATGGATCGATTGCTTTTAAGACCTTAAAGGATTCACCTTCTGTTGATAAAGAAGACATTATCATTTATTTGGAGGAAGTAAAATAAGCATAAGATTGCATGATGAAACCATGCAGTCTTGTTTCATTTTCTATTGTTTTAATCACTTATTGAAGGACTTACATAGAATATTTAATAAAACTGAATGAAGAGGTGAGGAAAATGTTAGTTAACAGGAAAAAACACATGTCACATCACTATGGGCAACAGAAATTAGGTTCCCTTTGTCATTTAAATGAAAACAGACAAAAGCATGGAGATAACAAAGAAATAGAGAAAGGTCCTCTAACAAATAGTAAGAGTGTATGAGCCAGGATGTATGTGTAAGTTACATTATGTTAGGTAGATGATATACTAGGAGTAACTGACATAAAGAGGATATGTAGAAAGAGGAAAAACTTCCTCTTGGTCTTTCCTCCTTCCTTAATAAGGGCGAGGAGAGGGTGGCGGATGACTAATACCAATGCGTCGTTCCACTCTTTCTAATCTTCTTTCTAAACGATCGAATTGTTGCTCTAAGCGTTGTACTTGATTTTCTAAACGCTCTATTCTACGGTTGGTGTTGCTCGGCGGGAAGCCTGGAATAGGGAAAAACGTTGGTTGTTGACGATAGTAATACATGTTTCTTGCACTCCTTTATCGATAAACTATGATGTTAGTCTATGTTGATAAGAGCAATATGTGCGTAGGAACGATGATATAAAAGGAGTAAGTAAGATGAGAATAGATAAAATGTTAGCAAACTTAGGTTATGGAAGTAGAAAAGAAGTAAAGCAATTATTAAAGCAAGGAGCAGTAAAGGTAAATGGGGCGCAGATTAAAGATGCTAAACAACATATTGATCCAAAACAGGACGAAGTGGGTATTCATGGGGAGATAATTGAGTATAAAGAATACATATATTTAATGATGAATAAGCCTAACGGGGTAATTTCTGCCACAGAAGATACGATGCATCAAACTGTCATTGATCTATTAGAGCTGGAAGATATCGTTTATTCTCCATTTCCTGTAGGTAGACTGGATAAGGATACAGAGGGACTATTACTAATAACGAATGATGGGAAGCTTAGTCATCAGTTATTGTCACCAAAAAAACATGTGCCAAAAACATATTATGCCATTATTAATGATAGAGTAACAGAGGCTGATATTCATTCCTTTGCTAAAGGTGTGAAGCTTGATGATGGTTATGAAACGAAGCCAGCAAAACTAGAAATATTAAAAAGTGAGACAAACTCTGAAATTTATTTAACGATTACAGAAGGGAAGTTTCATCAAGTCAAACGCATGTTTGAGGCAGTAAATAAAAAGGTGATTTATTTAAAAAGGCTTACAATGGGTCCGCTTCAACTTGATGATTCTCTTGCGTTAGGAGAATATCGAGAATTAACGGATGAAGAATTAGAAGAATTATTATCTTATGATCCAAGTAATGAAATGTAAGTACTAAAATATACTTTGTAACAAAAAAAGAAGCCTAAATAAGAGCTTCTTTTTTTCGCTTGTCATTTTCTTATGATGACATCTTCACTTTCTTTTGTGTAATAGTCCATTTTCCTCGGCTTGGACTTTTCACCAAGTCATTATAAGCTAAAACATTTAAATCTCGCTGTATCGTACGAGGAGTGATACCGAATTCCTCTACAAGCTCCTGAGTTGTTACAGTTCCGTTTTTCCGAATAAACATATAAACGGATTTGATACGGTTTAACATCCGGTTAGTCGAAGGTTTCAAAAAACCACTCCCTATCCAATTTATAAACCCATGGCAAGTGCCTGCAACCGACAGTTTCAGTTAAGAAACATGTCCTTTCAGTTATATGTAGTCTTCTTTTTCCCGAGACAACTCCTTTTTTGGTTTAACAGAAGAAATAATCAAGATGTCATACTAATTATTAATATTGTAAACCTATTTTCAGATAATTTCTAGTCACTTGCATGATTTTACATTATTTTTCTCTTTTTCCTCCTAAATATACAAAAGCATCCTCCATTCTTTTTAACATCATATATATGGCTAAAGGAGCCTGTTTTATGTTCTAAATATTCAAAAAAAAATAAAAGAAAAAACTTTTTTATTGGTTTAAAGAATGAAATGTTAGGGAAGTTATTATAGATTGAAATTATCTAGTTGGAGGAAACTCATGATTACATTTGCTGGTGTGTCTAAGGCTTTTGGAGAAAAAGAAGTCGTCACTTCTTTGGATTTCTCCATAGAAAAAGGCGAACTATTTGTATTAATAGGTCCAAGCGGCTGTGGTAAAACAACAACACTAAAGATGATTAACCGCTTAGAAGAAACAAGTGGTGGATCAATTACAATAAATGAAAGGAATATTATTGATTATGCTCTTCATGATTTACGTTATGACATCGGCTATGTGTTGCAACAGATAGCTCTCTTTCCGCATATGACAGTAGAAGAGAATATAGCCATTGTACCAGAATTAAAAAAATGGAAAAAAAGAAAAATTCATCAACGTGTGACAGAATTATTAGACTTAGTGGGACTGGATGCAGGTACGTATCGGAACCGAAAGCCAGCTGAGCTATCTGGTGGTCAGCAACAAAGAGTAGGTGTCGCCCGTGCTTTAGCTGCCAATCCTGAAGTGATATTAATGGACGAACCATTTAGTGCGCTTGATCCGATTACGAGAGTGAAGCTACAAGATGATTTATTGTTAATGAAGAGAAATATAAATAAAACAATTGTCTTTGTGACACATGATATGAAAGAAGCGCTAAAGCTAGGTGATCGCATTGCTATTATGAATGAAGGAAAAATGGTCCAAATTGGTACACCAGAAGAGCTGAGGTATCAACCTGAAAGTCAATTTGTTGAAGAGTTCATCACTTCAACTGACCAAACAGTTGATCGATTTGCCATTAATCATGTGATGATTCCTTTTGATACGAGCGATGTATCAATCACTGAAACAGTAACGTCAAACATAAGTAAAGAGCAAGTGCTAGATCAACTGGTCACACATGAAAAAATAGCAGTGGAAGAAAATGGTGTTATCGTTGGGATGATTACAAGGGAGAGTGTCATTCAGTTTTTAGCCACTCAAGCGAAAGATGTGGGTGGAGAGTATGAATGAACTTATTAACGTTTTATCAGAGAGACAAGACCAATTGCTCAGTGCATTAATTGAGCATATGCAAATTTCGTTTATTAGTTTATTATTTGCCGTGATTATTGCAATCCCATTAGGGGTTATCTTAACGAGGAATGAAAAGGTAGCAGAACCCATTCTTGGCATTGCGGCAGTTATTCAAACAATCCCTTCTTTAGCCTTACTTGGCTTATTAATTCCCTTATTAGGTATTGGTAAGATCCCAGCTATTATTGCTTTAGTTGCCTATGCTCTTTTACCAATCTTACGAAATACATATACAGGAATTAAAGAAGTTGATCCAGCCTTAAAAGAGGCGGCCAGTGCGATGGGAATGAAATCTGCACAACGGTTGATGAAAGTCGAACTCCCTCTAGCGATACCTGTCATTATGGCTGGAATCCGTACAGGTATGGTTCTAATTATAGGAACGGCAACTCTAGCAGCACTTATAGGTGCAGGAGGCCTAGGAGATATTATTTTACTAGGGATTGACCGCAATGATTCTACACTAATTGTAATTGGCGCTATTCCAGCGGCCCTTTTAGCTATTTTATTTGATTTTATTTTAAGAAGGTTCCAGAAATTATCATTTAAGAAAGCGCTAGTAGGTGTCAGTATTGGAGCTATAATTGCCTTGTTTGTAACGGTGTCTCCTTATATCTTTCAACAAGAGAAAGACTTGAAGATTGCCGGAAAACTTGGATCAGAACCTGAGATTCTTATCAATATGTATAAATTATTGATTGAAGAAGAAACAGACTTAACGGTTGAGCTCCAGCCAGGACTGGGTAAGACTTCTTTTGTATTTAAAGCTTTAACTTCCGGTAGTATTGATATTTATCCTGAATTCACTGGTACAGTGATTGCTGAGTTTTTAAAGGAAGAAGCAGTAAGCACAGACCAAACAGCCGTCTATGAACAAGCGAAAGAAGGAATTCAAGAGGAATTCGATTTAGTTCTATTAGAACCAATGGAATATAATAATACCTATGCATTAGCTGTGCTTAATGAATTTGCCGAAGAACATGAACTTCAAACAATATCCGACTTAAAAGCAATTGAAAGCATGATGAAACCAGGATTTACACTCGAATTCTCTGATCGAGAAGATGGTTACATCGGTATTCAGGAGTTGTATGGCTTAAGTTTTTCTGAAGTGGTGACAATGGAGCCTAAATTAAGGTATACCGCTTTGGAAAATGGTGAAATCAATCTTGTTGATGCCTACTCAACTGATTCTGAGTTAGAAGAGTATGGACTAACTGTTCTAGAAGATGATCAATCACTATTTCCTCCTTATCAAGGTGCACCGTTATTGAGACAAGAAACAATTGAGAAATATCCGGAAATTGTTGATCCTCTCAACCAGTTGGCAGGGAAGATAACAGACGATGAGATGCGAAAAATGAACTATGCAGTGAATGTTGATGGGAAAAGTGCCAAAGAAGTAGCAGAAGAATATTTAAAAGAGAAAGGTCTTATCCAGTAGTGAACAAGAAAGATAAGAAAGTCCGAACAATGTGATGTGTTGTTCGGACTTTGAACGTTTATTAAAGAAATGATCAATAATGAATATAAGATGTAGACTTTGAAATAGAAACATACCGTACATATCGTTATATTTTTAAGGGTAGTGTTATAATAACCATGAAAGCACTTACTTTATTAATCCTTTTAAAAGAGAAGGATGTTGATTACATATAGCAGGAGGTTTTTACATTGGGTGATATTAATTGGCAAGAAGAAGTTATGAAAAGGAAGGACGACTTAATTAAAGATACACAAAAGTTATTGCAAATTAAAAGTGTGCTAGATGAGGAAAATGCCACATCTGATGCACCGCTCGGTAAAGAGGTAAAAGAAGCGTTAACCTATCTATTGAATTTAGGTGAATCCGATGGATTTATAGCAAAAAATGTTGAGAATCTTGCTGGTCACCTAGAGTTTGGACAAGGTGAAGAGTTACTCGGTATTCTTTGTCATGTCGATGTTGTTCCTGAGGGAGATGGCTGGTCCAGTGATCCTTATGGTGCCGAAATAAGAGATGGTAAAATCTTTGCTCGTGGAGCGATTGATGATAAAGGACCAACAATGGCTGCGTATTATGCAATGAAAATTGTCAAAGAGTTAGGCCTGGATATGAACAAGCGAGTAAGGATGATTATTGGTACGGATGAAGAGAGTGATTGGCGTTGTGTGGATCGATACTTTGAAGTAGAAGAAATGCCAACTTTAGGTTTTGCCCCAGATGCGGATTTTCCTATTATTTATGCAGAAAAGGGCATTGCTGACTTTGACCTTGTGCAAAAAGAAATTATTCGCGGTGTCGCTTCCTCACAAGTAAAAGTGCTCTCACTCCAGTCAGGTAAAAGATACAATATGGTTCCTGACTTTGCTAAAGCATCGCTTATGGTTCAATATGAGCCAACTGAAGTTGTACAAATGTATGTTGACTTTTTAAAGGAAAAAGAACTTCAAGGTAAATATTATATGGACAATGGTGAACTTATTCTTGAGCTTGAAGGTGTATCTGCACATGGGATGGAGCCGAATTTGGGTAAAAACGCCGGACTATTATTAGCAGATTTTCTCTCAAGTTTAAAGCTAGATCAACAAGCAGACCAATTTATCGGTTTCATAGCGAAGCATTTTGCTAATGATTCTAGAGGTAATCAGTTAGGTATTGCCTTCTCGGACGATATCACGGGAGACTTGACAATCAATGTAGGTAAAATCTATTACAAACAACAAACTGGAGGTAGATTGGGTTTAAATATGAGATATCCAGTTACTACTGATATTGAATCTACATTGAAGAAAATTGAACAAAAAGCTCAAACATTGGGGATGCTATTTGAAAACCTAGATGATTCAAGACCACATCACGTAGATGGTGACTCTTTCCTCATTCAAACATTAAAAAAAGTGTATACAGAACAGACTGGGGAAGAAGCTGAATTACTTTCGATAGGTGGAGGAACCTATGCGCGTTCATTAAAAGCTGGAGTAGCTTTTGGTGCGTTATTCCCTGGGAGAGAAGATGTAGCCCATCAGAAAGATGAATATATGTATATTGAAGATTTATTGAAAGCAACAGCCATCTATGCAGAAGCAATATACGAATTAACAAAATAATCTATTGATAAATGCTGTTTTCCTTGATAAGATAGCGTTGAAGTTTAGCACTTTAAAGGAAAAATGAAATCGTTGAAGGAGATGCTCTATCATGAATTATGTCATTTTTAATGGCAATATCATTGAAAGATCGGAAGCAAATGTTGATATTGAAGACCGTGGTTACCAATTTGGTGACGGAGTGTATGAAGTCATTCGCGTCTATAATAGCAAAATGTTTACAGCGACAGAACATTTGGAGCGAATTATTTTAAGCGCAAAAAAAATTGGCATGGAGTTAACTTATACTGTTAAAGAAATGAAAGAGCTGTTAACACAATTAATAACAAAAAATTCATTAGAGCATGGAACGATTTATATGCAATTCTCAAGAGGAGTAGCTCCACGTAATCATCCATACCCTACTTCTGATGTAGCTCATTCATTTGTGGCTTATACGAAGGAAGTAGCGCGTCCGCTTGCGAATTTAGAAAATGGTGTCAAAGCCATATTAAAAGAAGATATTCGCTGGTTACTTTGCGATATTAAAAGCTTAAATTTACTTGGTAATGTCATGGCTAAACAAGAGGCTGTGTCAAAAGGATGTTATGAAGCGATTCAACATCGTGGCGAAGTTGTAACAGAAGGTAGCTCATCTAACATTTCTATTATTAAAGATGGAACACTTTACACACATCCTGCTTCCAATCTGATTTTAAATGGCATCACTCGTCGTAAAATGATTGAGGTTTGTGAAAAGGATGGTATTCCGGTAGTGGAAGAGCCGTTCTCGTTAAATGATTTAAATACAGCGGATGAAGTATTTTTATCTAGCACAACTTCAGAAATTACACCTATCATTCAAATAAACGAAAAACAAGTAGGTGAAGGTGTACCTGGCGTGTTAACAAAGAGAATTCAAGGATTATTTGATGCAGCGATTGAAAGCGAATGCGGAAGCTTAACAACGACAGTGTAAGGGATATCAATATAAAGGGAAGTAGAATTCTTTCTAACCATAAGTAATATCAAAAACTGCACCCCACTTGTTAGACGGTATCTACAAGTGGAGGTGCTTTTTTATTGCTAGCAGGGCCTTTTCATGAATAAAGTCAGCTAATACCTTTCTTGATTGCACACAAATCATTAATCGTCTTCATGAATATGAAGAATGGGCGTGGGGCTGTTTCTTTAGCTGCATAGAGATGCTCAAGGAATTTTTCACTTTCAAGGACATTATTGTAAAGTTACTAACTTTAATATCTCTAAATATCCAGCACTTTTCAAAAAAACGCACCAAATTTTTCATGGTTTTCGAGTGTAGACTTTTTGTTCTTTCAGAGGACTAGTATATAATTATGACATGAAATAAACAGTAGAATTGAATGAAAAGAGGATGTTTTATGAAAAGAAGTCATGCTTGGATGATTGTACGAGCTGGCGTGCTTATACTCACTTTGGTGTTGGTCGGCTGGTTCGTCATAAAAACATTCACCCTTACCTATCCTTTCTGGTTGGCTGCCTTATTTGCCTGGTTTTTACAGCCCCTTGTTCGGTTATTACAAAGTAAATTACGCTTTTCTTCAGGATGGGCAAGCTTCGTTGGCTTGTTAGGCGGTGTTCTTGTTATATGCGGTATGATTACTGGCCTACTGTTCTTACTAATTGCCAATTTTAAAACCTTTTTCTTGCAAATCCCTAACTGGATAGAGGGCGCTTCTATTAATGTGCAACACTTTTTTAATACGGTTATTTTACCTTTTTGGCAAGATGCGTCAGGGTTATTTAACTCAATTGGTTCGGGTAATAATCAGGCCATGAAGCAAGGAATAATGGAACTTGGTTCACAGGTTGGTTCTATTTTAGGAGATATTGGTCAAGGGGTTGTTGATTGGTTATCTCAGTTGCTACTCAGCTTGCCTACTTTTTTTGTTGCCTTTATTTTTTTCTTATTAAGCATTTACTTTATGGGAAAAGATTGGGGACAATATAGAAGTTTTTTCAGGAGAATCCTCCCTTTTCGTGTGAGAGTGAAGGCAAAAGAGTTTAACTTTGCCATAAGAAACCGACTGTTTGGTTTTATACGAGCGCAGTTTATTCTAATGATCGCAACAGGAATTATTGTCTTCATTGGTCTAGCTATTTTGCGAGTAGAAAATATATTTACACTAGCGGTTATTATAGGTATCGCAGAACTTCTACCTTATTTAGGCACAGGGACAATCCTCATTCCTTGGAGTGTTTATCTTCTCATTACAGGAGATGTCAGACTTGGGGTTGGCATTGCCATTGTTTATGGTGTGACATTAGTCGTAAGACAATTGTTAGAGCCCAAAGTTTTATCGAGCAGCATGGATTTAAATCCGGTTGCTGTGTTAATCTCTCTTTTTGTTGGTCTCCAATTATTCGGAGCATTTGGCTTATTTATTGGTCCAGTCACACTTGTATTGCTTATCATTCTTCACGATATAAAGATTACACATAGTATTTATTACTTTATAAGAGATGGGTTTCAGAATGAAAAAGCTGGTTAGTTTGGTGAAATAGAAAAAACGAACAATTTGTTCGTTTTTTCATTTACAGTGGCTTTATGTACCAACGATCCATAGCTGAATGTTCTGACCCTTTTAGTGGCTCATGAAGTAATTCAAACCCATATGATTGGTATAGGCGATCCGCAATTGTTAGTGTATTGTGTGTTTCTAAATAACAATATTGATAATGTTGTTTTGCGAATGTCAGCGCAGTATCCATTAACTTTTTGGATAAGCCCAGTCCTTTAGCTTTAGGTGATACATATAGTTTTTGTAATTCACATATTCCTTCGTCTAAGTCAAAAGGAGCAATGCCGATACCTCCAATGATTTCTTTTTCCATTTCAACAATCCAATAGGCTGAGCCTGGGGTTTCTTCATAGTATTGATGGAGCGAATCTAATTGAGGATCGTAATAAGCCGTTCCTGGAATAGCTAAATTGGCTGACTCTAATGCTTCTTTTATAATTGCTGCAATCTTTAAGTTATCTTTCTGCTTAATTTTTCGAATATTGGTCATAGGAACCTTCCTTAATTAAACGGATAATTATATTGATTGTTTGCATGTGGATTCCCTCAGGACAGATGGTTCTGATGAGGACATCCTCAATGGTGCACATACCCATATCAATAGGTTGATATTCGCGATTTAAGATATCACCATAATGCTGTTCAATAACTGTCGGTTGGTCACGAAGTAATCTGATAAGATCTTCATAAGAAGGGGTGCATTCATTGAAATCAGTTGGTGTTGTACCGAAACCAAAGAATGAATGATAGGCTGATAAGTCTATGCTAACCTCTCTTGTTAACGATTGTATCCATAAAAACTGATCAAGGTAAATATGCCCCATATGCCATCTGATGTTATTGCGGAAACCGGCAGGAATGATTTCTGCTTGCTATGCAGATACATTCTTGAGGATTAATAGCACTTCCTCACGATACGTGTGTAATTGATTCATAAGAACAGTATGACGTCTTATCAACGGAATCACCTCGTAATATTTTTAAACCATCTTTGTACATTAAAACATCGTCAACATACACATCATGACTAAGTTTAATATCTTTTATTTTTCGTCCTTCTTCCACAAAGCCCATTTTTTCATAAAGATGGATAGCAGGGTAATTAGTAGAAAACACTCCTAAAGATAATTTTTCAATGACAGGATGTTCTTCAGCCCATTTAATCAGTGTTTGCAATAATTGCATACCAATGCCTTTTTTACGATAGCTTGAGTCAACATATATACTAAAACTACCATGATGAGCTAGTCGGGCTATGGATGATGAGCGAAATATAATACATCCAACGACTCTTTGATCAGACTTAGCGACAAAGACAACCGAGTGTTTTTTGCTATTTGTGATGATTGCAGATAATCTTTTTCTTTCTTCATCTATATTTGCTAAAAATTCTTCGTTTGTAGTAATGAAAAATCGATTTTCTTCAACGATCCCTTTCTGCAAAGTAAGAATATCATCTACATCAGCTAACAACGCTTGGTGTACTTTCAACAGCAACCACACTCCTTACTTTTTCTACAATCAATAAAAGTATACGAAATATTCATACAAGTAGTAAAGTGAAAATGTACCATGAGGATTGCCACATAAGTATTTTGGCAATATGTTATACTAATATATATGTCAGGAAATTCCCTTTTAAAGGGATTTATTTACGTTCTATAGAACATGGGCATCTAGTGTGAATAGATGCTCTTTATTGTTTTTATTTTAAGGTTTTAAGTGAGGTTTTATAAATGAGTGGAAATACAGATAAAGGAAATGCATCCCTTCTTCAACAAGCTCTAAAGGTGAACAAAAAACCTTTTCCATGGGTAAAGGCTTTTCTAGCTGGATTAGCTGCAGGTCTTCCAGTTATTATTGGTATCCTTTTTGGAGAGCTAGAGTATGGTTTATTAACAGGTATGGGTGGGTTTACCTATCTTTATGTATTTAATATCCCTTATGCCCAAAGAGCAAAAAAACTATTTTTCGTTGCCATAGGAATTACTTTATCATCCTTCTTAGGGACAATTGCTGCACCGTTTCCACTTGCTGTTGCAATCATTATGGGTATAATTGCTGCAATGGCCACGTTTGTCTTTGGAGCGTTACGCTTTACCGGGCCAAGTGCGATCTTTTTTGTATTAGTGTTCGCAATGACTTCTGGAATGCCTACAGAGCCTGAGCTAGCGTTTCAGCGTGCTGGGTTTGTGTTTTTAGGTGGTGCACTGTCATGGTTGATTGCGATGGCAGGCTGGTTTGTGAATCCTTTTGGACCTGAAACAGATGTCGTTAAAAGGGCTTATAATGAATTAACCATTTTGATAAAAAGCATTGGTACAGAGCAGTTTGATGAACAGAGATATAAAGTCATGTCCTCCTTAAATGATGTCGAGGATATCTTAATTGCTGGCTACCTACCTCTTAGAAGGAAGAAGAGATATGATCGTTTATATGTGTTAAATGATCATTTGAATCGCATTTTTCTAGAGGTGATTAAAAACTTTTTAAATGAAAGAACAGCGCCACCACAAAAATTAATAGAACAGCTTCAAGTTTTATCGAATTCAGTTGATAAAAATAGATTGGATATAATTGAAATCGAAGAAGATGAAGTAAGAGGCTGGCACGCCAAGTATAAGCAATTATATGCAATTATTAAACGCCTCGATTGGGATACAGAAGATATATCTTCGCATGTGAAAGAAGAAATAGAGCTTTCTAAGCCCACTGTTAGAAAAGCTTTACTTCATTCATTTGATAAGAACTCGATTGTATTACTGTCTGCTTTGAGAATTGGAATTATGACAATCATTGCAGGGATTATCGCTTACCAATTTCATTTTGAACGTTCATTTTGGGTACCTCTTTCTTGTGTAGCTGTCATGTCTGGAGCAACAGTCGTTGCCACTTATCATCGTGCAATTCAACGTGGAATTGGAACAATAGTGGGAATCTTAATCGCTAGCTTTATACTTAGTTTTCACCCTACTGGACTTGTCATTGCCTTATTAATCTTTTTACTTACCTTTATTACAGAATTATTTATTGTGAAAAACTATGGATTAGCGGCAATCTTTTTTACACCTAATGCGCTGTTGATGGCAGAAACAGTAACGCCAGGTGATTTTGCTTTTACTTATTTCGCACAAGCAAGAATAATTGATGTTTTTATAGGCAGTATCATTGGTTTATTAGGTGTTTTAATTATTGGGAGAAGCTCAGCCTCTAGTAGGCTACCCCACCTCATTTCAAAAACAATTCGTAGCCAAGCTCAGCTCATGTTTACAATGTTTTCAACCCATACAAAAGATGGTCATGAATCAGAAAGAGAACTATCTAAATTGAAAACAAATATTCAAGGCTTAAAGACTGTATATAATACAGCAGCTGGTGAGATCCCGATCGATCGCAGCGCATTAACCTATTATTGGCCAGTTGTTTTTTGGTTAGAGCAAATCACCTATTTTCTTGAAAAAACAGCAGAAGAGAAAGCGCACCAAGTGAAATTATCTGATGAGGCTTTAGCGCAACTCTTGTATTCTTATGAATCTTTAGCTAATGCAGCTTACAGAGAGCACGCTCCAGCAAATTTGTCCTTTCCTAAAATGCAAGGTTTATCTAACTTGAAAAATGACATGATTCATCTTCAAAGATCATTACAAATGCACGAAGAAAAGCATCCATCATAGGGTGCTTTTTTTTTATGATAAAACGCTAGTATGTCATAAAAGAAACCTGTAAATAGGCGTTGGCTTAAAATAATCAATGTGTTGATTCCATCTTTTTTATAATTATTATTTAAAAAAAATGATTATTTTTGTTTTAGAAAAAATATGGAGGGTAAATAAAAACAACTATTCCTTAAAAATAATTACATAATAAAAGGAGAGAATTACTATGTCTAAAAATGATAAAGACAAACAACTTGAAAATTTTAGAAGTAATGACAATAAGGATAAAGACTTAACAACAAACGGAGGAGTAAAACTTTCAGAAGATGAACATTCTTTAAAAGCTGGTACAAGAGGTCCAACATTACTAGAGGATTTCCATTTACGTGAGAAGTTAACGCATTTTGACCATGAAAGAATTCCTGAGCGTGTTGTTCATGCTAGGGGATTTGGGGCTCACGGTGAGTTTCAAGTTTATGATGATTCAATGAAGGCATTCACGAAAGCGAAATTTTTAACTAATCCTCATACGACAACGCCTGTTTTTGTCCGGTTTTCAACAGTTGTTGGTTCGCGTGGTTCACTTGATACGCCGAGAGATGCCAGGGGATTTGCTACAAAATTTTATACAGAAGAAGGAAATTATGATCTAGTAGGTAATAATATTCCTGTATTTTTTATCCAAGATGGTATTAAATTTCCTGATTTAATTCACGCAGTGAAACCTGAACCGCATAATGAAATGCCACAAGCGGCTTCTGCACATGATACTTTTTGGGATTGGGTTTCGCAAAATCAGGAATCTGCCCATATGGTGATGTGGGTGATGAGTGACCGTGGTATTCCGCGAAGTTATCGAACAATGGAAGGATTCGGTGTTCATACATTTAGATTGGTTAATGATAAAGGGGAAGGTCACTTTGTTAAGTTTCACTGGAAACCAGTATTAGGCACACATTCCCTTGTTTGGGACGAGGCACAAAAGTTAGGAGGGAAAGACCCTGATTTCAATCGCCGTGATTTATGGGAGTCTATCGAAGCAGGCGACTATGCTGAATACGAACTTGGTGTGCAAATTTTAGAAGAGAAGGATGAATTTTCGTTTGATTTCGATATTCTGGATCCAACGAAGATTTGGCCAGAAGAAGGAATTCCTGTTCGTAAAATTGGTAAAATGACACTGAATCGCAATGTAGACAATGTGTTTGCTGAAACAGAACAAGTGGCCTTCCAAGTTGGAAATGTAGTACCTGGTATTGATTTTACGAATGATCCATTATTACAAGCAAGATTGTTTTCCTATACAGATACCCAACTCATTCGTTTAGGTGGTCCAAATTTCCATGAGCTACCTATTAATAGACCTGTTTGCCCTTTCCACAATAATCAAAGAGATGGTTATGGTCGCCAAACGATTAATACAGGACAAGCTGCTTATCATAATAATACCCTAGCAAATGGTTCGCCGAATACGGTTGAAGAATCTGAAGGTGGTTATGCTCACTATCAAGAAAAAGTAGAAGGTAGGAAAATTAGAGAACGAAGTGATAGTTTTGAAGATCACTTTAGTCAAGCTACACTGTACTGGAATAGCTTGAGCGATATAGAAAAAGAACATACGATTAGTGCTTTTCAATTCGAATTGAGTAAAGTGGAAAGCCAAGCTGTAAAAGAGCGTGTAGTCGAAATGTTTAGTCACGTAAATAGTGATCTTGCTA
This sequence comes from Cytobacillus sp. FSL W7-1323, assembly GCF_038595015.1. NCBI lineage: Bacteria > Bacillati > Bacillota > Bacilli > Caryophanales > Bacillaceae > Cytobacillus > Cytobacillus sp. FSL W7-1323. The sequence continues at coordinate 3,526,693 of NZ_CP151998.1, read as the reverse complement.
ATCGCATTGCTGAAAAAGTGGGTGTAGATGCAGTTGAGAATAAAAATGAGACAACTACAGCGAAATCATCACCTGCACTAAGTCAACAAAACACAATCTTTTCCGCAGCTACACGTAAACTAGCAATCATTGTTACAGATGGGTTTGAAGGTGAAAAAGCAAAGTCAATCATCAATGATTTGCAAGAAGCTGGTGTGAACCCATGTATTATAAGTGACCGTCTTGGCACAATTAGAGGGAGTGGGGGAGTAGAGTTACAAGCAAAACATACATTTGCTAGTGACAGTTCAGTGGTATTTGATGGTGTGTATCTCATTGGTAGTGATGAAGTTGATGCAACCTTTAAGCATGATGCATTGCTGTTTATAGATGAAGCATACCAACACTTCAAACCAATCGCTGCTACTGGTGATGCCATCTATTGGATTAAAGATTTAGATTATCCTAGTGAAGAAGGCATTTTACTAGAAGAACAATCAGGTAATGATTTTGCGAAACAAATAATTGATGCTTTGTCCGCTCACAGATTTTGGAATCGGTCGCAAGTATAATGACTAAGAAGGAAAACAGAGACGTCATCTAATGGTGTCTCTGTTTTTTGCGTTCAATAGTAAATTTAACTACATGTATCATCTTTTCTATCATACATAGTTGTTTTATAGAGAATTTCTTCAATGATTATGATGTATTGTTTTTGAAATAGTTGTACCCTCAATTTTATTAATCAAATCATCCGTTATCTTCTCTTGTCTGTTAGATCCAGTAAAGACGATTAGTGCCATCTAAACGTCGTAATAGGGTCAATTATAAAAACTCCTTTATAAAATCAACTCCTCTCATGTATTACTTATTATGCTTGAAGATTAATAAATGGTTGAATACCTTAAACTAAGGTGTTATGAAAGCTTTTACTAACTGAATGATAATCAAATCATTGCTCCCATTTACCAAAAATAGAGTAAACTAGTCAATAACGGTTATAACCAGAGGGGATGGAATAAAATTGAGTAAACATCAAATGTCTATCATTGATTTTGCGAGGAGGGGACAATCTATTTATATTGTCCTACAAGGGTACGATGCACAATCCGATAAACCATTTGCAGGAGAAGTGAGAATTCTAGGGAATAACATATATGGTGATATGATTCATCCGAATAAGTCACTTTTATCTGAAAGCTGCCGAAAGTTTATTAAGGATACAATACTAATAAAACTTCAAAATCAAGAAATATAAGATTTAACAAAGTGAGGGGAAGAAATGGGAGAACCGATTCAATCGAGTTATAGTGAGAGTGAGAGAGAGAGATTATATAAAAGAACTTTAACGGTTGTGAGTATTTCTCAGTTGTTTGGTGGAGCAGGTTTGGCTGCAGGCATTACGGTAGGAGCGTTATTAGCAGAGGATATATTAGGAACGGCTTCATATGCAGGCTTGCCAACAGCTTTATTCACGATTGGATCAGCAGTTACTGCTTTTATAGTAGGGAAAACTTCTCAACATTATGGCAGAAGAATTGGACTTACTATAGGTTTTATTGTAGGTGGACTAGGAGCATTAGGGGTTGTTTTGGCAGCTATATTACAGAATATTTTTCTATTATTCTTTTTTTTATTCCTTTACGGCGCAGGTACGGCAACCAATTTACAAGCGAGATATGCCGGCAGTGATTTGGCTAATGAGAATCAAAGGGGAAAAGCAGTAAGTTTAACAATGGTTATGACCACATTTGGAGCAGTATTAGGGCCCAATCTAGTTAATATTATGGGGGAGGTGGCAGGCCGATTAACCATTCCTCCTTTAGCTGGCCCGTTTTTATTATCTGCTCTTGCATACATAGCTGCTGGGATTGTATTGTTTATTTTATTACGTCCAGACCCATTTATCTTAGCGAAGCAATGGGTCGCTGAAGAAGAAAATCAAATGAGTAATTCTGTTATTGCTACCAAAAATGTAAATAAATATCATATCGTTGTTGGGGCAACAGTAATGATTTTAACACAGTTAATTATGGTAGCGATTATGACGATGACCCCTGTTCATATGCTTCATCATGGTCATACACTACAAGCAATCGGAGTGGTAATTGGCGTTCATATTGGTGCGATGTATTTACCATCTCTATTTACAGGTGTTCTAGTTGATAGATTAGGTAGATATTTTATTGCAATTGCTGCAGGTGTTACATTATTGTTATCTGGAATTACCGCTGCTAGTGTGCCTGAGGATTCTTTATTTGGATTAATCTTAGCTTTAGCTTTATTAGGGTTAGGCTGGAACTTCGGTTTAATCAGTGGAACGACATTAATTGTTGATGGAACAACCAATGAAAACAGAGCTCACATTCAGGGAAAAGTCGATGTGTTTATTGCCCTATCTGGTGCGACAGGTGGGTTGCTTTCGGGCATGGTTGTTGCTCATTCTAGTTATGCTACTTTAAGTATAGTTGGTGGATTGATTTCATTCATTTTAGTACCAATTGTCTTCTGGCCAAAGTTAGCAAAAGCAAATAGCTAATGGGAAATAAATAACCACGAACCAAATTCATTTGGCTCGTGGTTATTTTAGATAAAAGCAAAACTGTCCAAGCTGTTTTTATTTTGTTTGTAAATAGTACCAAATCAAATTTGTAAACGTATGAGCTTGTAGTTCGATCTCTGTCTTGTCTAGTGAGGTTTGGAAAGGTTTGAGTAAAGGTAACAGAACAGGTTTACGAATTCGGTCTGCTTTTAATTCTGTTAATATCGCATCAAATAAATCTTGTTGATCTTCATCAAATTGGTGCTGTTCTTGCAATTGCTGAGCAAACTCAAAAATTTCTTCAATTTTGATAATCCGTTTATTTATATGAGTTCTTAGCTGATTAATAGCTGAATAATTGAGAAGAGAAACGCCACTAGATTTCATCGTTTGTAAAATCATCTCTAAATAAGATAGTGTCACATCAATAAGTTGTTTTAAATCATAAACATTATTCGTAATTCTTTTCACAAAGAGAAGGTGTTGGAGCATTCCAGTAAATAAGACAACTCCTTCAAACGCATAATCTCTAGTGTCTTCTCCAAATACCTCAATAACTCTAAATGTTAACCATTCCATATCGTACACTCTATGTTGTAAAACGAGTTTCTTTAAATCCTTTTCATTGGAATGCAATATCGCTTCAAATAATCGATGAAGATTACTGGCTTCTTGTAGTGTGTATAATAGGGAGATTTGATCTATAAAGACATCTCTATCTTTTGTATCTTTCCCCACTTGTAGTGCAATTCTTCTTTGACTTGCTTCATAGCGCAAATCCTCTAATATCTCAGCGATACAATCATTTTTTGTGGCGAAATAATTGTAAAATGTCCCTTTGGAAATATTTGCTGAATCAATAATATCTTGTACAGATGTTTGTTGAATTCCCTTTTCTTGAAACAGTTTCAATGCTGCATCTGCCACTTTCTTCTTCTTGTTATTCATCGTGTATTCCCCACCCTTATGGCTTTAATTATAAATTCTTAAGAAGAGAAATACAATGTAATTGAACTTTTAGTATAAATATGTTGACCGATTTATACTTTGGGTTTAAAATGGTTCAGTACTCGAAATAAAAAATAAAAAGGATGAGAAAGTATGGATTCAAGTTTACAACCTCAAAAACCTCCGTATTTAATGCTTGCAATATTATTTGTCGGTGCGTTTGTGTCTTTCTTAAATAATTCATTATTAAATGTGGCGTTGCCTAGTATTATGGTCGATTTAAATGTAGAAAATTATTCTACAGTACAGTGGCTGGCAACTGGGTATATGCTAGTTAGTGGCGTGCTTGTTCCTGCTTCAGCATTCTTACTAACACGTTTTAAAAATCGTAGCTTATATATTTTCTGTATGTCTGTATTTACAATTGGTACAGCTATGGCTGCATTTGCACCAAACTTTGGTATGTTATTAGCAGGTCGTATGGTTCAGGCTGCAGGTGCATCCGTTATGGGGCCTTTATTAATGAACGTCATGCTTGTTAGTTTTCCTCGTGAAAAACGCGGTACTGCAATGGGTGTGTTTGGATTAGTTATGATTACTGCACCAGCCATTGGTCCGACTTTGTCTGGGTATATTGTTCAATATCATGATTGGCGTGTTCTTTTTGAGATGATTTTGCCATTAGCAATCATCAGCTTATTACTATCTATTTGGAAATTAGAGAACGTTATGCCTCAAAATAAAAATGTGCAACTTGATTATTTTTCAGTCGTGCTATCTTGTTTAGGTTTCGGCGGCTTGCTTTATGGTTTTAGTTCTGCAAGTGCTGATGGTTGGACAGATACATGGGTACTAACGACTTTAATTGTTGGTGGCATTTCACTTATTCTCTTTATTATTCGTCAAATGACAATGGAAAAACCACTATTAGATTTACGTGTATATAAATATCCGATGTTTGCACTGGGATCAGTGATTGCAATTGTTAATGCGGTCGCCATGTTTTCAGGTATGATCTTAACTCCAGCATATGTACAGAGTGTTCGTGGAATATCGCCGCTCGATTCTGGTCTGTTAATGCTTCCAGGAGCAATTGTGATGGGAATTATGTCACCAATCACTGGTAAGTTATTTGATAAATTTGGACCGCGTATGTTAGCTGCTGTTGGTTTAATAGTGACAGCTATTTCAACTTATATGTTAGCTAATTTACAAATCGATACATCCTATAGTCATATTGTGATTATCTATGCGTTGAGAATGTTTGGTATGTCAATGGTAATGATGCCAATTATGACAAATGGTATGAACCAAATTCCAAATCGCTTAAATCCACATGGAACAGCAATAAATAACACAGCTCAACAAGTTTCGGGTTCAATCGGTACAGCTATATTAGTAACGATTATGAATAGTGTCACACAATCTAAAGCAGAAAGCTTAATGACAGGTGTAGACCCTACAACAATGACAGAAGCAACAACTGCTGCAGTTACTCAACAAGCGTTACTATCAGGTATACAATATGCCTTCTATGTATCACTTGCAATTAATATTGTTGCACTTATACTCGTATTATTTATAAAACGAGTGGATACAAGTGAGGAAGCAGTACGTAAGTTAGAAGAAGAGGAAGACAATAGGCATTCAAAACAAGTGAGTGCTGAAGTATAAGAGAAAGGCCATTCGATAAATCGAGTGGCCTTTTTTTTGTTGTTCTAAACATAACGCATATGAGCGGGGAACACGCGAAAGAAATATGGGAGGGTTTCTTTAGGGCATATTGGAAGCACAAGGTACTTATTAAATGTGTGGTTTGCATATTACTCAGAAGCGAGAATGGAAATGAAAGCCGAGCAATGCGAACTTGCAAGTCATTCAGCAGGAAAGACACAAATGAAAACTAAAATAGGAAATTAGGGAATTAAATTGGGTACACACGAGGTGTGAAAGCTTGGTAAACTTGGTTAACGGGGGATCGGTTTTTAATTTAGGAGTGTAATAATAAAAAAGCCTGACAAATCTACGATAGCATTCGTCCGGCTTTCTAGCTCTATATTCAAATTTTAAATAAATCACTTGATAAATATCTCTCACCTGTGTCACAAACAATGAATACAACGACATCATCTGATGTTAAACCTTTAGCGACCTGTATCGCTGCGAAACAAGCTGCTCCAGATGATGGACCGACAAGGATGCCCTCTTTTCGTGCGAGGTCTCTTGTTGTTTGATAGGCGTCTTCGTCTGTGATTTGATGTATTTCATCATAGACATTTGTATTTAAGATTTCTGGTATAAAGCCAGGACTTGTCCCTACTAATTTATGTTTTCCTGGTTCTCCACCGGAAAGCACAGGCGAACCTTTTGGTTCTACAACATGGACTTGGAGTCCCTCATAATAATCTTTCAATACTTCCCCGGTACCTGTAATGGTTCCCCCTGTCCCTGCAGTAGCAACGAATGCAGACAAATCCTTACCTATTTGTTTCATCCCATCAATAATTTCAATAGCAGTTGAATGCCTATGGGCATCTGGGTTAGCATTATTTTCGAATTGCATAGGGATAAAGCTATTAGGAATTTGTTTAGCTAATTCTTTTGCTTTTCTGATTGAACCAGGCATTTTTTCATCTCCTGGTGTGAGAACAACTTCTGCACCGTACGCTTTTAATAAATTGATTCTTTCTTTCGTCATCGTATCGGGCATTACGAGTATACTTTTATATCCTCTAGCGGCAGCATTCATAGCAAGACCTATGCCTGTATTTCCGCTTGTGGGTTCAATAATTGTAGCCCCTGGTTTTAATAACCCCGCTTTTTCAGCTTTTAGAATCATATTATATGCTGCTCTGTCCTTTACGCTTTTGCTAGGGTTAAAAAACTCTAGTTTTCCATAAATAGTAGCCCCATTTTTAGGCCCAATTTTATTTAATTTCAATAGAGGGGTGTCTCCTATTAGTTGCGCTAAGTTTTCAACAACCTTCATTCAAGTCGCATCCTTTCTTCAATGCTTTACTCTTTATTATAGTTATATCATATTTAACTTATCAGTTATAAAGGAATTGCTTAAAGGCAAACATGACATCATACCTATGGAAAAATACTGAAATTCTTATCTGTTCTGATAAAATAGATATAGATAATCAAAAGGAATTGGGAGGATAAAGATGATGGAAAAGAGAAATCCTCATTACTTTTATGCGATTAGTATACCAAGAAATATACAATTAATCATAAAACAAAAATGTCTGGCAGTAGAGGCTGATTATCCGTTTAAAGATTGGGTACATGAATGTGATTATCACATTACTCTTGCTTTCTTAGGGAGTGCTTCTTTAGAAGTATTGGACGAAATGAACCAACTGATAGTTAATGATTTAAAAAATACTTCCCCATTTACGCTGTATCTTGAAGGTGTTCAAACTTTTGGACTTAAGGAACGCCCTCGTATTCTATGGTGTGATATACATAAAGAAAAGCAATTACATGAAATTCAATCCATTGTTAATCAAGTCTGTGGAAAGTATGGTTTCTCACGTGATAGAAGAAATTTCACACCACATATTACATTAGCTAAAAAATGGCAAGGTAAAAATCAGTTCACACATTTTCCGCCTATTATGGAAACACCGTTATCATTTGAAGCTACTGAAGTGGGTCTTTATGAAGTAAATACAGAGAGTAAGCCGAAATATAAAAGAATAGCAACATTCTCATTAAAAAGTTAAGGGGGTAGTAGGGTGGGGCAGTTAATAAAAATTGTCGATTGTATTTCACGATATGAGCAGAATATTTATTTATATCCATCTAGATTTGTAAAATTAAAAAAACAACAATGGGAACTGTTATTGACCCGTTTTGAAGAAGAAGGAAAAGAGTACCAACTCATAGAGGAAGAACCAGCTCAATATCATAAACCACGCTTGAAGGATAAGCTGCTCAATATTGTAAAAAGAAACAAGGAGACAATGATTGAAGAGGTGGCTGAAGAGGAAACGAATCATAATGAAGATTCATTTTCGTTTACCGCGGACTATCATGTGAGACCTACCTCAACAAAGGAACTTAAGCAAATGTACCTCGATCAATTATTTCGTACACAATTAAAGTGGGCAAGCTCAACCTTGTTTTCTGAATCATCTCTACCAAGAAGTTACTATTATAATGAACAGTTAAAATACTTGTTACAAAGGTTTCCAGATACATTCCTTGTCCTATTCCAGCCGATACTAAAGCTAGGTCAAGCACCGGTTTCTCTTGATACAATTATTCTCACACCGACGGAAGTAATCTGTCTCCATTTTTTAGACGGTGCTGAATTAACGGCTTATACCGGAAGTGCTGGCCGATTTTGGTTAGCTAAAAAAGAAAATGAACAGAAAATTTTAAACCCATTGATCTCATTAAACAGAACAGTCACAGTAGTCAAGAAAATTTTGGACAAACATGATGTCACTTTACCTGTTCAAAAGGTTGTTCTTTGCCGAGAAGGATATATTGATTATCCTTCAGTACCCTTTGATGTTACTTTAATTGATCGGAAAGAGTATCCGTCTTGGTTCATAAATAAAAGACAAACAAAAGCACCGTTAAAAAGTCAGCAGTTATTAGCAGCACAAGCCTTGTTGACTTATGCGGAAAGTATATCATTCGAAAGATCGGAATGGAGTGACATAGGGGAAGGGTAACGAATAGGCGATTAATCATTATTGTCTATCCATACGAAAAAAATGAAATAAGTGTGTCTCTCGTTCAGGCAAATTTAAGACAGCAAAGTCAAATACTCTTGTCCAGTAACAGGTCCGAATAAAAAGTGTTATTGGTTTGTAAGGCAGTGTTTGTACCATTCATGAACTGCATGGATGGAATAAGAGCTCGGCTGTTAAACTGGCCTTTTTCCATATAGATCGGGTAATGATTTGATAAGAGGTATTTTGAAAGTCTATTCAGCTAAACAAGCACTTAAATCACTGGTGAATAATATAGATAATGAAGAAGAGTTTTGATATCGGGTGAATTTAGGGATTAAATAACTCTATTTGCTATTTGTAAAAATAATGGGCTGTGGTTTGATGCTTAAGTTGCCTATAAGGTGAATCGGTTTATAAACCGATAGGAATAGAACCTGAGACTTTTTGTTGGCGTTACATATGATTTCCGCAAATGTCGTAGGAACTGTGGCGAGTACAGGGATGGACATTATTATAATTGATTAGTATGCTCACATTGCAAAGGAAAGTAGGGAAGTATAAAGAAGTGATGTCACTTCTTGGACTTTCTATCTCAATGCGGCTTCCCGTTCATTTGATGTGCAGGATAGAGGGGAGAATGGCTTATCATTTCGCCTAAGAGATATTTCCAATCTAGCAAAGAGGACAATAATTAAATGAAGGGATGGGGGAGTAATATGAATGATAGTAAGAAAGCATTTTATGCGTATTTAGATCGATTAGATTTAGTCACATTATTACTTCCTTATGATTATCACCAGGGTCATTCAAAGTATTTTACTTATATCCATCGTGATGAAAGTTACGAGCTTGTGATAGAAGGAATAGAAGAAATTAATGATTTTCGCAAATACTATTGTTCTTTTCCTCATCCTTTTCCATTTGGGGCGATATGTTATATAGAAAGTGAACACGGAGATGTGATTGAGGTCGATATTGGGTCGGTGACAAGAACACCTGAATTTGATGAGCTCTTCAAATATGAAGGGCCTCTTGGATATGAATATCAACCGCATGCAACGACTTTTAAAGTATGGGCACCAACGGCAACTGCCCTACGATTAGAGTTACATCATGGCAATGATTCAGAAATGATTGAACTGAGTAGGAAGCAAAAAGGTGTTTGGCAGGTTACTGTATCAATGGATGTACATGAATGGTGTTATTGCTACCACATATGTGTGAACGGGGTTTGGAGAGAAGCTGTAGACCCATATGTAAAAGCAATTACTCCAAATGGGCAATTAGGTGTCATTATTGATGAGAATCGATATAAACATCCAAAAACAGCACGCCCATCCTTCTCAATGATGACAGATGCTATTATTTACGAAACGCATATTCGGGATTTGACCATTCATCCAAATAGCGGTGTCCGCCACAAAGGTTTATATAAAGGCATAGCTGAAGAGAACACTGCTAACGTAAAAGGAGACTCTACAGCGCTCAATTATATGAAAGAATTAGGTATAACACATATCGAATTTTTACCATTGAATCATTTTGCTGGAGTTGATGAGACTAGACCAGACGATTGTTATAATTGGGGATATAATCCTCTTCATTTTAATGTGCCACAAGGAAGCTATGCCTCTAATCCTGCCACTCCTTATACAAGAATAAATGAATTAATCGGACTCATTGATGTCATTCATCAAAAAGGTATAAGGGTCATTTTAGATGTTGTCTATAATCATGTGTATGAAAGAGAAACTTCCTCTTTTGAAAAAATTGTACCAGGTTATTATTTTAGACATGATCTAAATGGTACTCCATCAAATGGTACAGGTGTCGGAAATGATATCGCATCTGAAAGGCATATGGTAAGAAAGTTTATTGTTGATTCGATTACTTATTGGACCAACACTTTTAAGGTTGATGGTTTTCGATTTGACTTAATGGGTATTTTAGATGTGACAACGATGAAACTTATCCGGAAAACGTTAGATGGCATTGATTCGACAATCCTTGTTATCGGTGAAGGTTGGGACTTAAATACACCTCTCGCTAAAGAAGAGAAAGCGAATATTCATAATCAAGATAGGCTTGGTGCCATTGCACAATTTAATGATCAGTTTAGAGATGGAATAAAAGGGAATACATTTAATCTATACGATTGTGGATATGCACTTGGTAATCACTATTATTATCAAACAGCTAAAACAGTATTGAAGGGGAGCATTGGTCAACAAGGGATATTTAATGAACCATTTCAGACGGTTAATTATGTGGAAGTACATGATAATCATACATTATGGGATAAAATCCATATATGTTTTCCTGAAGACACAGATGAAAGTAAAAGACTAAGACATCGATTAGCAACAGCGATGGTTCTTCTTGCACAAGGGATTCCTTTCTTGCACAGTGGTCAAGAGTTCTTTCGAACAAAAAACGGTGAAGGGAATAGTTATCGTTCACCTGATTGTGTGAATCAATTGGATTGGATGGCTAGGAGTAAATATAAAGAGAATGTTGAATATGTAAAAGGATTAATTGCTTTCAGAAAAAGGTATGCGATTTTACGTTTATCCAGTACGAAGCAAATTAATGAAGCGGTAAGTTTTCTAGATATTGAAAAACCACTACTGGCGTATTTACTTTCACATCATAAGTTTAATGAGGATGTATTATGTTATTTTAATCCAACTGAAAAGGAATATGAAATTTCCTTACCATATGGGCAATGGAAATTATATGTCACTCAAAATCAAGCCTCTCCTCATTCGTTAGGTAACTATTCTAATATTACTTTGCCTCCCTTTTCCTGCTATTGTTTTGTTCAGGAAAAAGTAACTTGCTAAAAACTCTTGAAAGAGATAAAATTTATAAAGATAGCTATTGTTGAATTTGTATCAATAGCTATTTTTATTTTCAATTGAAACTTTAAGTGTGAAATTGTTTAATACAGCTATTCATAAATGGCGTAGTAAATTGCAGGTGAACTATTTTGGAAAATTTATTCGGGGATGACTGGCGGATTATCCCGGCTGGTGGTGCAACTGGAGAAGCCTATTATGCACAACATGATGAACAGCGATTATTTTTAAAAAGGAATTCTTCTCCTTTTCTAGCCGTGCTTTCTGCAGAAGGAATTGTCCCGAAGCTTGTTTGGACGAAAAGGATGGAGAATGGAGATGTATTTACTGCTCAGCAATGGATGAGTGGTAGTGAGCTTAGGCAATCGCAAATGAATAGCGAGAGAGTAGCCAAGCTGCTAAAGAAGATTCACTCATCAAAACCATTGCTTGCCATGTTAACTAGGTTAGGGAAATCGGCCATCCATCCAGAGACAGTATTACAATCACTATTAACGGAATTGGATCAAGACTTATTGGAAATTCCATTAGTAGCTGAGTCACTAACATTTTTAAAAGACACAGTGAATGCGATTGAAACGGATGTAACGACTGTGTGTCATTGTGATGTGAATCATAATAATTGGCTATTATCCGAGGATAATCAGTTGTTTTTAATAGATTGGGATGGAGCAATGATCGGTGACCCGGCTATAGATATTGGTACATTATTATATGCCTATATTCCATATGAACAATGGAGTGAGTGGCTTCAGTTATATGGCATGGTGTTGACGGAAGATTTGCGATTGCGCATGAAGTGGTATGCATTGTTCCAAGCCTTGGATAGTATTCAATGGCATAAAAGTAAATTCCGTTTTCAGGAAATGAATAATCTAATCCAAGGGTTGGAAAGAAGGCTTCATTTAGATTATATTAGTTGATTCATTGTGTCGACCCATTGAGCGAGTTCATCTTTGCTAGAAGAAATATGCTCGTTTAGGTCAGATGATTCTATACCGTTTTTACTATATTGGTCAACATCATTTAATAAAGGAAGTAAATCTTGATGAATAGTTTCTTGGTTTTGTAGGGATTGTACAAGCCTAGCAATTTGTTCACATTCTGATTTGGAGCCACAGGTATCTGTGTGATGGTTCCTTAATAGATCCTGCAGCAATGTTAATTGGTCTTTTTGACTAATTGGCATTTTACTCACCTTTTTTCTTTTTATGGAATCACAACTAGATTGTGATTCCTTTCGTTTTTTATACATGCAAAAAACCGTAATGACAAAAGAGGTTTCACCATGGGAAGTAGTGAGTGTCTGCAAAACTGCATAGTAAGCTACCCTTTTAAAGGAGCTTGCACACTTTTACATTGCATGTTATCTTTTGAAAGATGAATTGAATATAGAGGTGTAATTATGCGACAAAGAAATAAACCGTGGGCGAGAGAAAAACTTGCCAATTATCCACAATACATTATCCAAGAGCCAAAAGAACAAAAAGGAAAGTGGCAAGTGTGCTTTGGTAATAATCGTCCACTTCATATCGAAATTGGTACGGGAAAAGGTCGTTTTATTACTGGAATGGCAAAACAGAATCCTGAGATTAATTATATTGGTATTGAATTAGCGGAGAGCGTCATTGTAAGTGCGCTAGATCATATTATTGAAGAAGAATTACCAAATGTAAAACTGATGAATATCGATGCAGCAGAGTTACGGGAGGTATTTGAGAAAGGTGAAGTAGATCGGATTTATTTAAACTTCTCAGATCCGTGGCCTAAAAAACGACATGCAAAAAGAAGACTAACTTATCAAACATTCTTATCTCTTTATGAAGATATTCTAACTCCTCAAGGAGAGATTCATTTTAAAACAGATAACCAAGGTCTTTTCGAATATTCTTTAATGAGTTTCTCTCAATACGGAATGATATTGAAATATGTCAGCTTAGACCTTCACCAGAGTGATTATGAAGGAAATATAATGACAGAGTACGAAGAAAAGTTCTCGAATAAAGGTAGTCGTATTTTCCGATGTGAAGTGCAATATCGATAAGGTGAAAATGCCGCTTCACTTAAGAAAGGCTCAGAAAATAGTAACAGGTCTTTATCGTCATGTTGTGTTGGTGATAAAGGCCTTTTTCACTTCTCTAATCATGTTTCTTTGAGTAGACTGCATATCAAGAGTATGTGTTCAAAAAAGCGAAGAGAATACGAGTTCCGTACAAAATCGAATATATGAAAAATTGAAGAATTGTAAGCACATCGATCCTGTAACGGAAGTCAACGGAAAGAGAGTTTCTATGTGAACGATGAATCTCTATTTCTCCTCCTGATTTCAGAACTTTTTAGTGACTATACCCAGTGGCTTAACTGAACTTGTTTTTTCTTTAATTAATGGAATACTGCTTAATAATAGATTTCTTAATATTGCGTAAATATGATAGACTAATGGTGTGAAAGGGAGGGAAAAGAATGGAGACTTTACAAATAGACGATATAAAATTAACTTGGCTTCGTGGTGGTGTCAATCATCTAGATGGGGGAGCGATGTTCGGTGTCGTTCCGAAACCATTATGGTCCAAAAAGTATCCTAGTAATGAAAATAACCAAATTGAGCTACGAACAGATCCTATCCTCATACAATGGAATAATCAATTGCTGTTAGTTGAAAGCGGTTTAGGGATTGGGAAGTTTACAGATAAACAAAAGCGGAATTACGGTGCATGGGAAGAATCGTTTATAGAGGAAGACTTAAGGCAACTAGGTTTTACGACGTCGGATATTGATTATGTTCTTATGACTCATATGCATTTTGATCATGCTTGTGGTTTGACTAAATTAGAAGGAGAATCCTATCATTCTGTATTTCCGAACGCGAAGATTATTTGTTCACAAATCGAATGGGATGAAATGAGAAATCCGAATATTCGCTCACGTAATACATATTGGAAGGAAAATTGGCAGAGTATACAAGAACAAGTAATAACATTTGATAAAGAATGGAGTATGGGACCTGTTCAAATGATTCATACAGGCGGCCATAGTGATGGACATAGCATCATTATCATTGAGGGAAAAGAAGAGTTGCTTATACATATGGCCGATATTATGCCAACACATGCGCATCAAAATGTGCTATGGGTATTGGCGTTTGATGATTATCCGATGGATTCTATCTCTGCAAAACAAAAGTGGATGAAGATAGGATTAGAAAAAGAAGCTTGGTTTAGTTTTTATCATGATGCCTTTTATCGAGCAGTTAAATGGAATCAAGAGGGGAAAGAAATCATCGCAGAAATTAAAAGAGCCAAATAAATAATGAATGCCTGTGCCCATCAACGCATCTGCGTCGATGAGGCTCAGCGCTCATTTAGGAATAAATTAAATAGGATAAGCGTCAATAATGACACCTGTTTTTGCATCGGCAACAAATTCATATTGTTTTACGTCTTCACCAGTATATCTGGATATGCCGCCTTTATACACTTCATAATGTAATTCTTCCTTTTGATAAGGTTCTTTTTCCATATGAATCCATGAACCACTTATTTCCCCATTCTCTTTGAAGGCATCTTTTGCATTTTGTAATGCCTTCTCAGGTGACGCTGCTATTTTCTCTGTCATTACCTCGCGCGTAATATATCCTCCAACAAGACCGACCCCTACACCTAAAACAAATGATTTCCAACTCATAATTAAACCTCCATTATTAAAAAGTATCTACATAATCTTTTAGATGTTTTGCTATGCTAATTGCTTCACTTTTATCTTAGCAAAGAATTGAATATTTAAAAACTAATTAACTTTCCTAATGGTGGCACCCGTCATAAAAGTTATGTAGAATGGTAATATACATAGGATTCAATATAGTCAAATAATAGGAGTGGGAAATAATGAATGAGAAGACTTTAGAACTATTTAAAACATTAACAGAACTTCCCGGAGCAGCTGGTAACGAACACTTAGTTAGAAATTTTATGAGAGAAGAGCTTAGTAAATATTCAGATGAAATTGTTCAAGATCATTTAGGAAGTATTTTTGGTGTGAAAAAAGGTGCTGAAACAGATCCTACGATTATGGTTGCAGGTCATATGGATGAAGTAGGTTTTATGGTAACTGCTATTACAGATAATGGCATGATCAGATTTCAAACATTAGGTGGCTGGTGGAGCCAGGTATTATTGGCACAAAGGGTGCAGATTATGACTGCTAACGGACCGGTAATTGGGGTGATTGGTTCTATCCCTCCTCATTTATTAGATGATACGGCAAAAAATAAGCCGATGGATATAAAGAATATGTTGATTGATATCGGGGCTGACAATAAAGAAGATGCAAGAGAAATCGGTATCAAACCGGGACAACAAATTGTTCCTATTTGTCCATTTACACCAATGGCGAATCCGAAGAAAATTTTGGCGAAGGCTTGGGATAATCGCTATGGGTGTGGTCTTGCTATCGAATTACTTGAGGAGATAAAAGATGAGAAACTACCTATTAATTTATGGTCTGGTGCGACTGTACAAGAAGAAGTAGGCTTAAGAGGTGCAAAAACAGCTGCTAATATGATTAAACCGGATCTTTTCTTTGCGCTTGATGCAAGTCCTGCCAATGATATGACTGGTAAAAAGGACGAGTTCGGACAGTTAGGGAAAGGTACATTATTAAGAATACTTGATCGCTCAATGGTTACACATCGCGGTTTGAGAGAATTTATTCTAGATACGGCTGAAAGTCATCAGATTCCATATCAATACTTTGTTTCTCCTGGTGGAACGGATGCAGGCAGTGTTCACTTAACAAATAATGGTGTCCCAAGTGCAGTTGTTGGTATTTGTTCAAGATACATTCATACGCACGGTTCAATTATCCATATAGATGATTATGCTGCTGCGAAAGAACTACTTGTCACATTGATAAAATCACTTGATCGCACAACAGTTGAAACCATTCGTCAAAACAGTTAGAATTTCAAATAAGTAACATGGGACTTCTTTACAAGAGGTCCTTTTTAAGTTTTGCATTGGCAATGAGTATATCAGGATGATTTTTAATATATTTATTTTAGGAGGGGCTATCATGAAGATCTATATTGGATCGAAAAACCCTACAAAAGTACAGGCCGTTAAAAATATTTTCATTGAAAATAGTGATGTTATTGCTGTTGATGTTGCATCTAATGTAGCTAAACAACCAATGACTGATCAAGAAACGATTCAAGGAGCAATTAACAGGGCGAAGGGTGCCTTATATGAAGGCGATGGAGTCATTGGCATTGGCCTAGAAGGTGGTGTACAGCAAACAGATTATGGTCTATTCTTATGTAATTGGGGTGCACTTGCAGTAGAAGGGCATACGCCAATTGTTGCAGGTGGAGCAAGAATTCTTTTACCAGATTCTATAGCGCAGCGTCTGATTGAAGGAGAGGAACTGGGACCAGTCATGGATGATTTTACGAATAAAAATAATATCCGTAGCCAAGAAGGAGCAATAGGGGTATTTACTGAAAATCAAATCAACCGCGAAGAAATGTTTACCCATCTTGTTAAGCTATTGTATGGTCAATGGCAATATCGCAATAGAGGTGAATAAAGCCTTTTGCAATAAATTAACCAGCCCATTTCATTTTAGGGCTGGTTTTTATTTAAGATGCATATGATGTGTTTTCTGCAAAAGTCTCAAAAATATACCCACCACATGAATGGTGGCAGGTAGGGAATAGTCTACTATTTTTCCTCAAAAATATAAGAAAGTACTTTAATGGCCTGATTAACCGTTTCCACTGTAACATTTGCTTTACTTGATAATTCTTTCAGAGGGTGGTGGAGTTCTTCTGGCCGAATGAGGATAAGCGGTTTGTTTTGGTTGATTGCTGCACTTGCATCCATAGCAGTATTCCATTGCTTATACTTTTCGCCAAATAAGGCAATCACTAAATCAGATTTTTTCAATAAAAGCTCAGTGCGTAAATTATTGATATTTGAAGCTGCTTCGTCTTTGAAAATAGCATTAGGCTGCTTACCAAGGATTTCCTCCCCAATGAAGTCACTGCGATCGTGATTCTCCATAGGTCCGAAAAAATGAACCGGTAACTGTAGTGATTTGGCTTTATCCTTCAGTTCTTCACGCCAGTTAGAATGAATTTCCCCAGCTAAATATACATTCAGTTCCATTGTCTTCCTCCTCTACACTTTTACTTATTCTAACATCAAATGGATTGATAGTGAAAATATGTGCACTGCTTATTTTGTTTGATACTGTATGTGCTAAATGGCTATTTTCTGTTCCGATGCTTAACTCCTTTCTAAAAATAAAAGTTACCCTTTACTTAATGTCGTTCATCTATTGAAGAACAGATCTTTCGAACAATCGCGCATTAAGATAGTCTATTTCATTATTAGAAGGCTTGTATGGCGGCTAATTCTAATGGTATTAACTATTTCATCAAATGAAGTATGAATATGAGAAGATGAAGAAAGAATGTGGACAAGTATCTACTGAACGTTTTTGAAGAAATACAAATGGTCATCCCATTCATTTTATTTTTGAATGGTATAAAACTTTAAGGTTGTAACTCCCTCTATTAATATCTTAATGAAATAAAAATTAAGATATTACATATGTCTTTACATGTGATAAGATAATATGGTGTTAAATGAACATAATGATGGAGGAATTATACATGAACGCTTTTCTTAATAAGAAGGGAGTAAAACTGTCTCTAAAGGTATATTTTATAGACGCTATGGGGAGTATGGCTTTAGGATTGTTCTCCACTTTAATTATAGGGTTGATTATTAAAACTATTGGTGAACAATTACAACTAGGCATGATTTCTAATGTAATGATTGAAATGGGTACAATGGCAATGGGGTTAATGGGTCCTGCGATCGGGGTTGCTATTGCGTATAGTTTAAAAGCGCCTCCTCTCGTCTTGTTTGCTTCTTTATTAAGTGGGGCAGCTGGTGCGGTATTAGGTGGACCAGCAGGTAGTTTTGTTGCAGCAATCATCTCTACTGAACTAGGCAAACTAATTAGTAAGGAAACAAAGCTTGATATTATTGTGACACCTTTTGTTGTTGTGTTTTCCGGATATAGTGTAGCGTCTTTAATTGGTCCTTTTATAGATCTTGGAATAAAAAATCTTGGAGCATTGATTATGTGGGGGACAGAGCAGCAACCACTAGTGATGGGAATGATTGTAGCTGTACTAATGGGTCTAGCTTTAACAGCCCCTATATCAGCAGCAGCTATTGCGATGATGCTTGATTTAAATGGTATAGCTGCAGGAGCAGCAACAATTGGTTGTGCTGCTCAAATGGTTGGATTTGCTGTCTCGAGTTATAGGGAGAATAAATTTGGTGGCCTTGTTGCACAAGGGCTAGGAACTTCTATGTTGCAGGTGCCAAATATTATGAGAAATCCATTCATACTCATCCCACCCACAATTGCAGGGCTTTTACTTGCGCCAATTGGCATTATTATTTTTAATATGGAAAGTATTGCTGCTGGTGCGGGAATGGGTACGAGTGGCTTAGTCGGCCAAATAATGACTTTTACAACAATGGGATTTAATCTTACTGTACTATTAAAAGTGATTGTAATACATTTTATTGGACCTGCAATCATTAGCTTGATAATATCAGAATATATGAGAAAAAAAGGCTGGATTAAATTCGGCGATATGAAGCTTGATATGGGAGATGAAAAACAATGAGAAAATTAGCGTCAATGGAAGAATATGAGCAATTAAAGGAAAACGGAAAATATATTTTAATGTTTTCAGCACAGTGGTGCGGGGATTGCCGGTTTATTGAACCGTTTATGCCTGAAGTAGCTGATAAGTATAAAGAGTTTACATTTATTTATGTAGATCGCGATGAGTTCATCGATCTTTGTGTGGAACTTGATATTTTCGGCATTCCGAGCTTTGTAGCTATCGAAAATGGTAAAGAGCTTGGTCGTTTTGTCAGTAAGGATCGTAAAACACAAGATGAAATTGAGGAATTTATTGCAGCGCTTTAAAAATAGATTTGCACGGCTCCTTATAAGGGCCGTTTTTTTATTTTTACAATACGAATTTGGAGATCATCGGTGTTATTTCTTGTTCACACCACGAATCAATGACAATCTTGTTTGAATGGCAAATGAATCCACCCTGTATATCAATAAAAGGTATTTTGTTCATTCCTTTATATCGTTTTTCCCACGAAATAGGTTGGTTGTTTTGATAGGATAGATGGAGATATTTGTTCTACATGGATAATAGCCATATCATCGGTTATGGAAGCGGGACACTTTTGTTTCTGCTCATTTTAGTGTAAACTAAGTACCGAAAATCTTCCCTGTAAGGAGGGATAAGAATGAAGAATAAAATGACAAGTAAGCGTATGAAAGAAGAATTAGAAAAGCGTCTTCATAAAGAGGATCGCCTAATGACTTTCGATAGAGAAAAAGATCAATTACGTATAGAAAATAAACATACTGGCAAAGGGATTACGATAGAATTGCCTGGCATTGTCGCGAGATATCAAGAGCAAAAGGAAAAAGCAATTGATGAGGTTGTTTATTATGTAGAAGAAGGCTTAGAAGCCATGACAGGAGAACAACGTTTTTCCGGTAAAGAGAAAAACATTTTTCCCGTTATTCGCTCAACTTCCTTTCCACTAGAAACAGGTGATGAAGTACCCTTTGTATATGATGAGCATACCGCAGAAACGCGAATTTTTTATGCGCTTGACTTAGGGAGCACTTACCGATTAATTGATGAAAAATTGCTTCAAAAAGAAGGCTGGGAAAAAGAGCGAATAAAAGAAGTTGCTCAGTTTAATGTTCGGTCGCTTTCTACAGAAATGAAAATAGATCAAGTAGCTGGTAACGATTTTTATTTCCTCAATAAAAAAGATGGGTATGATGCTAGTCGTATCTTAAACGAGTCTTTTCTCAAAAATATGGCGACAAAGGTCAAAGGAAATATGGCTGTAGCTGTTCCTCATCAAGATGTATTAATTATTGCTGATATTATGAATGAAACAGGATACGATATCCTGGCACAAATGACAATGAGCTTTTTTGCAAGTGGTCATGTACCAATTACAGCTCTGTCTTTCTTATATGAAGATGGGGAGTTAGAACCAATATTTATTTTAGGCAAGAATAAAAAGAAACAATAACCATGGAAATGGGTCGCTATAGGCGGTCCATTTTTCATTTGTGTGTCATCTTTTTCAATGATATCAAAAACTTATCAAAGATAACTCAGATTACATAATTGCTATCATTCTTAGTAGGTTTACTGATAGAATGTAAGTTAGAACAGAAAAGGAAGTTGATAGAATGAATTGGTTTAAAAGAATAAAAGCCTACTTTAATGGCTATGATGCCGATGAGTTCAAGGAATATGATCCAACGAATACAACTCAAGAAGATAAACCTACAAATAACACTAATAAAATTCAAACTAAAGAACCATATGAAACACATAGAGAGATAGAAGCAAAAGTAATTTATCAATATCCAAAAGGTGAATTTCGTTTTCCTCTCATCCCAGATGAGACACGGGAAAGAAGAAAGCCAAGAGAACGTGAAAATAAATTAGCAGACGAAAAGCCAAAAGATAGCAAAAATCTTCAAACAAGACAAAGAAGAAGTCATTCAACAAAAGAAAATATTGAAAATCAGCAAGAAAATCATCGTCCATTAGAAAAGAAACAAATAAAAAAAACGGAAATTAAGCTGAATGCAGGGCCATTTAAACCATCAGAAATTCCTTCTCCTATATATGGTTTTGGTCAAAGAAAAAGTCAAATAAAAGAGGAAACGAAACTTGAACAGTATGAAAGAATAGAACCTACTGAATATGACCTTGGTATTGCTCGTGGCAGAAAAGAATCTGCTTCACTTGAAGAACAATACAATCAATTGTCTCTTTACGATGAGCCGGAACAAGTGAATGTGAGGGTGGAAGAAGACCTGATAGTGGCGACTAACAATGAGCCGGAACAAGTGAATGTGAGGGTGGAAGAAGACCCGATAGTGACGACTAACAATGAGCCGGAACAAGTGGATGAGAGGGTGGAAGAAGCCCCGATTGTCGCGACTAACAATGAGCCGGAACAAGTGATAGCATCCTTTCAGGTCGAAGATGAGCTAACAGTTTCACAAAATCAAACTGCTGTCGCACTTGAAAAATCCATTCCTTATTCGAACCAGTATGAAGAAGTTGAAGAAAAACGGATGTATGAAGATGTGGCACAGGATGAAGGTCAAACAAACATACATAGCATGGAAGATGCTCACGCTAATGTGGAAGAAGAGTTAGAAACTGAAACGTCGTCTCATCAACCACAGAAGCGGAGTCATCTGCCCTTTAATGTAATGATGTTGCAATCGGATAGGAAAAAGTTAAATGTCAATGAGACACCAAAATTCCATCCATCGTCACAGGTAAAAAAAAATGACTTTTATAGAGATGAGGAAATAGAAGAAAATTTGCCTAATTATGTCTTCCCGTCTATGAGGTTGTTAGATCCTCCAGTTAATATGGACACAGATGAAGAATGGTTATTAGAACAAGAGGAATTATTAAATGCCACCCTACATCACTTCAATGTCCGAGCGCATGTGATACAAGTAACGAAAGGTCCTGCGGTTACTCGTTTTGAAGTGCAACCAGAGCCTGGAGTGAAAGTAAATAAAATTACAAACCTAGCTGATGATATCAAACTCAGTCTTGCTGCAAGGGATATTAGAATAGAAGCACCTATCCCTGGAAAACACGCGATAGGCATAGAAGTGCCTAACCAAAAGAGTAGACCTGTACAAATTAGCGAAATCATTCATAGTGAAGAGTTTATGCAATCAGAGTCACCACTAACTGCTGTATTAGGTCTAGATATTGCTGGTGATCCAATTGTCACAGATTTACGCAAAATGCCCCATGGTTTAATTGCAGGTGCAACAGGATCTGGTAAAAGTGTTTGTATTAATTCTATTCTTATTAGTCTTTTATACAAAGCTGATCCTGAGGAGTTAAAGCTCTTGCTCATTGATCCTAAAATGGTAGAATTAGCACCATACAATCAAATACCACATCTTGTTAGTCCGGTCATAACCGATGTAAAAGCAGCAACAGCCTCACTGAAGTGGGCGGTAGAAGAAATGGAAAGAAGGTATGAATTATTTGCTCATTCGGGCGTACGAGATATTAATCGTTACAATGATTATGCAGAGGCAAATAAGCAATACCATCAAAAACTGCCGTATATTGTCATTGTCATAGATGAATTAGCCGATTTAATGATGATGTCTCCAGCGGATGTTGAGGAAGCCATCTGTCGTATCGCTCAAAAGGCAAGGGCCTGTGGGATTCACTTAATTATTGCGACTCAAAGACCATCAGTTGATGTTATCACGGGTCTCATTAAGGCAAATGTACCAACAAGAATTGCTTTTTCTGTCTCTTCACAAGTGGATTCGCGGACAATAATAGATATTAGTGGTGCTGAAAAGCTATTGGGTAGAGGAGATATGCTCTTTTTAGAAAACGGTTCATCAAAGCCAGTTCGCTTGCAAGGAACTTTTGTTTCTGATCAAGAAATTGATGATGTCGTAGCACATGTTAGGAAAGAGCAGAAACCACAATATTTATTTGAACAAGATGAGTTATTAAAGAAAGCGAAAGTAAGCGAAGAAACAGATGAATTATTCTTTGAAGCATGTTATTTTGTGATTGATCATCAGGCGGCATCGGCTTCTATGTTACAAAGAAGGTTTAAAATTGGTTATAACAGAGCAGCACGCTTAATAGATATGATGGAGGAACAAGGCTTCGTATCTGAAAATCGGGGCAGTAAGCCAAGAGATGTCCTCATTACTGAAATGGAACTAAATGAAATTGAACAAAATAGTGAATGATGTTAGAAGAAAGGTAAGGAAGGGTCATGATGGTTGAAAATGATACACCCATCGTTCATTTGCACAAGTTTCGTGATAAAAAGCAACTGCAAGGTGAGGAAGCTAGTTTTCAGTTAATTGAAAAGGTTAAAAGGTACAGTGAACGCCACTTAAATATTCGTGAGATGGTCCGTGCAAAGCATATTTTTAAACTACACCTCCAATTAAAGGAGGAGGATGAAATTCCATCAAGTATGTACCAGCTATTTACGGATTGGTTAATTTTTGACTACCAAACCATTCATGGGGTTAGCGTGTTTCAGCTATTTTTACAGAGACAAAGAACTCAGATGCATGAATATGAAATGATTCAAGCTGCCCTATGTATGGCTGCTGTTATGGAACCATTGTTAATTACAAACTATGATGGAAAGACTATAGTTGGATATGATTTAAATGAGGAAGAACAAGTTGTATCTTTAAATAAAGTGGAGCATTCTTCTTTAACTATCGTAAGAGGAACGGTTGTTTTTTTAAGGAGAATTCCTGGTATAAAGAATAATTTCGCTTTCACCCCTCTCCTACTATGTCAAGATGTTCATCCTTTTAGTGAATTACGTACAAACTATCAAAGAATGGGCAAAAAAGATACATTGAGATCTTTTTTAAAGCACAGAGCATTGGACATATTACCAGAAAGCCAATATTGGGAAGTAGTGAGTCAATAGTCCTCGTTCTTATTGTCTAAAAACAAACAACCTTTTTAGGTAGAAAAGGCTGTTATACTGTACTGTAGGTAAGAAAATGCTAATGCTTTATAAGTTGAAAAAAATTATAATGATCGGGACAAGTGATACATAGTTTTTCAAAGGGAATAATGATATAATGTTTAAATGTGAATTAAAAAGAACTATGGAAACTTGAAATAAACGATTATGAGCAAAAATAGATATATGTCATATACTGTTTTACAGATATACGATGGTTGGAGGTTTCTTTATATGACTATTTACCATTTCGTCGGTATTAAAGGGTCAGGGATGAGTGCACTTGCACAAATTCTACATGATATGAATTATAATGTTCAAGGATCAGACGTTGAAAAGCACTTCTTCACACAAGTGGCACTTGAGGAAGCTGGAATAAAAATTTTGCCATTTAATAAAAATAATATACAACCTGGCTTAACAATCATTGCCGGTAATGCATTCCCTGATACACATGAGGAAATAGAAGAAGCGACAAGACTTGGTTTACCAATCATTCGCTATCACAAGTTCCTCGGTGATTTCATGAAGAATTTTACAAGTATCGCTGTTACAGGAGCACATGGTAAAACTTCTACGACTGGGTTGCTTGCACATGTACTTACAGGTGCGAATCCTACTGCTTATCTGATTGGTGATGGTACTGGGAGAGGAAATAAACTGGCCGAATATTTTGCTTTTGAAGCATGTGAATATCGCCGCCACTTCTTGTCATACCATCCGGATTATTGCATCATGACAAATATTGATTTTGATCATCCAGATTATTTTGCAAGTCTTGATGATGTTTTTTCTGCGTTTCAAGAAATGTCATTACAAGTGAAAAAAGGGATTTTCGCTTGTGGTGATGATGAACAATTACAAAAAGTGCAAGCAAAAGTACCTGTTGTTTTTTACGGTTTTGGTGAAGAAAATGACTTTCAAGCAAGAAATGTCATCAAGTCAACAAGCGGTACAACCTTTGATGTATTTGTAAGGAATACCTTCTATAATACGTTCACGATCAAATCATACGGAGATCATAACATCTTAAATGCTTTAAGCGTGATTGCCGTGTGTCATTACGAAGATATTGATGCTTCGATTGTTCAAGAGCAGCTCCTCACTTTTGGAGGAGTAAAGAGACGATTTACAGAAAAACAAATTGGTGATCAAGTCATTATCGATGATTACGCTCACCATCCGACTGAAATAAAAGCAACAATTGAAGCAGCGCGTCAAAAATACCCTGATAAAGAAATCATCGGTGTTTTCCAACCGCATACCTTCACAAGGACACAAACATTCTTAGATGATTTTGCTTCAAGTTTAAACTTGGCAGACCAAGTGTATCTATGTGAAATCTTTGGATCCGCTAGGGAAATCCACGGAAAGCTTTCTATTGAAGATTTACAAGCAAAAGTCGATGGTGCTGTTATTTTAAACGAAGACGATACGAATATCTTAAAAGATCACCACGATGGTGTCTTAATCTTTATGGGTGCAGGCGACATTCAAAAATTCCAGAAAGCATACGAAATGCAACTATAAGCGAGTAGTTCCTCATGTGAGTGGGGGACTATTTTTTGTTTTATAAATTCAATTTGTGGTTCAATTCCATTAGAGCAAAAAAGGAATTTGTGCGTGCAATTGAAGTGAAATCGGCAAAGATAGCTGCGTAATTTTTGAGTTGCACTCACATCAGGCCGTCGAAAACGACACAACAATCATTTTTTCTTCAAATACTCTCCTTAATCAATTACTTTGAACTAAGTAAATTTGAATGATGAAAGTTGATGGTATTCATTTTCTTACTATTTTGATAAAATATAATATAAAAAAATGACGGATAAATTACGGGGGAATGAGTATGCGAAAAAATATATTAAAGGTATGTGTTCAACAAGATGATATTGATCATTTAGGACACATGAATTATATGAAGTATCTTGTCTATTTAGAGAAGGGAGTATCTAACTGGTATAGAGAAATTGGCATTGGAAGAGAGCAATTAGATCAACAGCATTTAGGAACAGTAATGGTTAACTTTGATGTTACCTATAAAAAAGAGGCACGGGTGAATGAAGAACTCACAATTTTCACAGAATTGCGTAACGTAGGTAATAAAAGCTTTTATATTTATCAAGAAATATATAATGAGAATCAAGAGCTATTAACAACATGTAAGAAGACATTTGTCATGTTTAATACAATTACAAGACAGGGTGTACCTGTTGTTAAGGAAATTACAGAATTAGTAAATAGGGAAAATTATAACAATTAAATCCGAAGAATATGGCAATACATAAATAACCACGAACAAAAATTTGTTCGTGGTACATGGAAAAAGTCGAATTTGTTAGCTTATTTTAAGTTTTCTGGATTGAGAGCTTCTAATTCTGCAATTACAAATTTGCCGTCTTTGCGGATTAATTGATCATCGAAGTAGATTTCTCCACCACCATAATCAGGACGTTGGATATTGACTAAGTCCCAATGGATATTTGATTTGTTCCCATTATATGCTTCGTCATAACATTGTCCTGGTGTGAAGTGAAAGCTACCGTCAATTTTTTCATCAAAAAGGATATCTTGCATTGGGTGTAGAATATAAGGGTTAACACCAATAGCAAATTCTCCAACAAAGCGAGCTCCCTCATCTGTATCGAATATTTTGTTAATACGCTCAGTATCATTAGCAGTGGCCTCAATGATTTTACCATTCTCGAAAGTTAGTTTTACATTTTCGAACGTAAAACCGTTATATGGAGATGGTGTGTTATAAGAAATAACTCCATTCACTGAATCACGCACTGGAGCGGTATAAACTTCACCATCTGGTATATTCATTTGTCCAGAACATTTAATAGCTGGGATATCTTTAATTGAAAAACTTAAATCAGTCCCAGGTCCTGTTAAGCGAACTTTATCTGTTTTATTCATCAATGAAACGAGATTGTCCATGGCTGCATCCATTTTACTGTAGTCTAAGTTACATACATCAAAGTAAAAGTCTTCGAATGCTTCCACGCTCATTTTAGCTAATTGAGCCATTGAAGCGTTTGGATAGCGGAGTACGACCCATTTTGTTTTTGGCACGCGAATTTCTCTATGTACCTTTTGGCCGATTGTTGATCCGTGAATACGCATTTTTTCATCTGGTACATCTGCTTGTTCGTTAATGTTATTTCCAGAACGTAAACCAATATAAGCATCCATTTGGCTCATGACATTTGCTTCAAATGAAGCCATCATATTATATTGTTCTTCATTTGCGCCGAATAAAAGTGCGCGGTCAACTGTATTATCTTTTATCGTGACAAAAGGGTGACCACCAGCGGCGTAGGCTTCTTTTACAAGAGCAGTTACAAGTTCTTTTTGTAAACCGAAGTTCTCAATGAGAACCTTTTCTCCTTTTTGTAAACCAATTGAATAATTAATTAAGTTCTTAGCTAATTGTTCAATACGAGGATCTTTCATTACATATCCCTCCGAATAAAAAATTGATTACTACCTTCTTATTGTAACCTAAAGTGGGATGTTTGTTCGAAAATAACTAGAGAAAAAGACAGAATAAATGATTTTCTTAGGATAAAATAGATAAGTAAGGTTCCCGTTAGGTCTAATCGCTTCATTTAAGTAATTGTTTATATTATGATAATATTTACAGATAAAATAAAAAGGATTATTTGGAAAGAGCGTTTATTCTCTCATAATTGGGGAAAAGCAATAATAGATTAAATACTTTGCTCTTTTCTTTGAATCATTCTTATTTTGAAAATACGGAGGTGTGCCTAATGGAAATTATCTTGTATTTGAGTGTAGCGGTTATTGCCATTGCTTTTTTAGTTTTAGTCATCTACCTTTCTAAAACACTCTCATCGCTACAAGTAACGTTAACAAGTGTATCTAAGACATTAGACGGGTTAGAAAAACAGCTTGATGGAGTGACCAAGGAAACAACAGTACTCTTACATAAAACGAATGCATTAGCAGAAGATATTCAAAAGAAATCTGAAAGCTTGAATAATGTTGTTGGTGCCGTAAAAGAAGTAGGGGACTCAGTAAGAACCTTTAATGGTTCTATTCAAAATATATCATCTTCAGTCAGTCAGCAGCTAGAGTCGAATAAAGAAAAAGTTGCACAAGCTATTAGCTGGGGTAATGTTATCTTAGAATTAAGAGAGAAATATAAACAACGTAAGCAAGCACCAGCGCAAACCTATACAGCTGAGGATCCTATCCCAGTTCCTAGCAAGAAAAGAGAAAGAGCAAGGTCATAAATTCAATTTGGAGGATGATAATGATGAGTAACCAAGATCGTCAAGAAAATGAATCAAAACAAGTGGCCAAAAATGAAGATAGCATCAATACAAAGGATTTCGTCATCGGAGCACTAATTGGTGGTATTGTAGGTGCTGGTACAGCATTATTACTTGCACCTAAATCAGGTAAGGAACTAATAAGTGATATTAATACACAAGCTTCTCAATTAAAGGAAAAATCTAGCCATATCGCTGATACTGCTAAAGTAAAAGGTACTGAATGGGTTCAGGTTGCTAAAGAAAAAAGCAATGAAATTGTCCAATCAGCAAAAGAAAAATCTAGTGACTTACAACAAACAGTCTCAAAGCAGTCTGCAGATATGAAAGATAAAATTAAACAAATGACTGCAAAAGATGACGCAGTAGCTGAAGAAAATGCTCCAACATCGGAAGCAGAAGCACAAAAGAGATTAGAAGAAACGAAAGTAGCTTTTGACCAAACAGAAGAAAAAGTAAATCAATAGTATTCAATAAAGCGGTAAAGAGCCATCTATTCTTTACCGCTTTATTATGATCTCGATTTGTCATAGGTGCTTCTTTTTTAGTAAAATAATGTGAGGTATACCATAATTATAATAAGAGAGGTAATTCAAATGGAAAGATTAAATACAAAAGAAGCATTTAAACAAGCACTGCAAGAGAATGAGAAGATGTTATTACTTAAGCACAGTAACACTTGCCCAATCAGCGCAGATGCTTACGAGCAATATGAAAAATACACAAATGAAAATAGTGATGTGAAAGCTTATTACTTAGTTGTTCAAGAAGATCGCCCATTGTCAAACGAGATTGCAGAAATATTTGAAGTAAAACACGAATCTCCACAAGCTTTTCTTTTTGTTAATAAAGAAGTGGCTTGGCATACATCCCACCGTAAAATTACATATGATACCCTAAATGAGGCTGTACAAGCTTAAGGAAGTTATCTATCCCGAACGATTTATTTGTCTAATATGGACGTGAGTCGTTCGGAACATTTTTTAAATTGGTTGAAGGAGTTATGTGTTTTTTCCGCACGAGTGTGTAATTTTTAGTTGACCAGTGAATTTTTAAATTGTCCCCCTCTTGTATTTCCTCTAATAAAGAGGACTTCTTGCCGTTTTTAAATAATGTACATTGAAGTTTACCATGATAAGGAATTTGAACTTTTGCAAATTTAATCACATCATGAAAATAAAACCTTGCTTGGTCATCTTCCTTTATTATTTCTAGTACATCTCCTGAATGTATAAGTGATTCCTCAACTAATTTCTCTTTTTCTCTGATTATGTGCAAAAGTTGTTTATAAAGCGTAACTTCTTTATTATTGACACTAATCGTTATACTGGCCTTGTATTTTAAAGATTTATATTTTATGAATTCTACCAGTGTTAATGGGCGCGGCTCAATGATCTCTAAACGATCTAAATGGTTGACATGACTAGTTAAAGATATCGAATTTCCATTGCAAATAACTTTTCCGTTATGCGGTGGAATGATTGTCTGCTTCCCATTGATGATCAGTTGATATGGCTTTACGCTCTCTAATAGATGTGTCAAATCTAATGAATGAAAGATTTCTGTAATTGTCGATGGGATCATATATTCAATATGATCACCGTCCTCGAGTAGCTGTTGAGTGGATGCTGTTACTTGATTCACCTTTATTAAGGGCATAATGGTGTATTTTGCATCGTGAATATAAATACTTTTATTCTCGGATTCTCCGACACAATCAGATACTCTAATAGTCGCTGGCTCCCCACTCATTCCTCTTACGACACTTATTTCATCATGAGCGTGAACGGCATCATTTAATTTTGCCTTTTTACCGTTCAAATAAATATATGGCGGTTTTCCGTGACTTCCTGGAATGGTCATTTGTTGTTTGTTAACGGTAATTACTTTTGGAGAGCCAATTTTTCCATACCAATTCCTTGTGAGATATTTTGCAGTTAATAAGACATCCTTTACTGTGAGAGTCTTGATTTTTAGCAATCGTTCTGTCTCTCCATTGATTGTAATAGGAACAAATCTGAGCGGAGTTTCGTTGGCTGCAATTGCGATTGCAAAAGGTGTGACATACATCGGGTGAGAAGCTAGCTCTTCTGGAAATGATAGATGTTTTAAGCTATTTAAAGTTTTAAGCATGACTTGATGAGGAGGCAAATCTAATTGGTCTCTAAGTAATTCTTGAATGCCTGGTGTTAAGCTTCCACCGCCAATTATTAGGAGGGCAAGAGGTGACTTTTTATTATTTAGCTGTTGTATTTTTTTTGAAAGTGAATGAGCAAGTTGTTCGATAAAGGGAAAAAGCCTACTCATTAAGTCTTTTGAGTAGATATGTTGTTTTGTGTTATTTAATGTTTCAAATGTGAAGGATTCATGGTCGACCAAATGCCGCTTGATCCGCTCTGCTTCATGGAAATCGGTTAGTGTTAATTGCTGAATGAACTCTGTCACTTCATCACCTGCCTGTGGCACCATCCCATAAGCAGTAATTGTTCCTTCATTAGTAATGGCAATATCAGATGTACCTGCTCCGATATCTAATACAGCTATATTCAAATGTCGTAAGGATGGAGGAATTAAAGTTTGTACACAAGCAATAGGCTCGAGTGTTAGTCCATCGATCGTTAACCCTGCTCTTTGTACAGTTGCTTCTAGAGAGGTGATAACAAGCTTAGGTAAGAAGGTGGCAATAATTTCTATACTCGCTTGAGCACCTTGTTGATGTAATAAACTCCCAATAGGCTGTCGGTCAATAAAATAATACAGTGGTGTATAGCCTACAAAGGTATAATCTGTTTGGATTTCTGTATGATGAGTTTTATTTGTAATAGTAGATTGTGCTTTTTGAAGAGCTTGCCATTCTAAATATTGAATATAGTCAGCAGTTAAAGGAGGGTAATTTCTTATATCCATACTAGCCATTATGCGTTCGGTTCGTAATGATCTACCAGCTGCAGCAATAAATACTTTTTGAAGGGGACCATGTTTTTTTTCAAAGTATTGTTTAATAACAATAACTGTTTCTGCAACCGATTGGATATTGTGAATTTGTCCATCCATCATTGCCCTATCATCATGTTCCTTTACAAAGTAATCAACACAATTATACTCACCTTCTTCAAAAAGAATAAAGAGACCAATGACTGACCTTGTTCCTATATCTAAGACAAAAAATTGTTTCTTCTCACCCAAAAGAATCACATCCTTTTGAATCAATTTGCTTTATTGCTTAAAAGCGTCTAATTAATAAAGATAAAATTAGTGACAGAAGCGTATATTTCATATATAATAACAACAATTATAAAAAATGTATTATAATTATCACCAAAACAAATAAGTGATATCTGAATGAAGCAAGAAAGTATTGTACTCATCTTCGCTTTTTCGGAATTGAGCTTTAATGTAATAACAATTGAGAGGATGGGACTATTATGGGTAAAGAACTAGAGCAATTGCGTAACCGAGTGGATGAAATTAACCTTCAGTTGCTTTCTTTAATTAATGAGAGAGCAGAACTTGTACAAGAAATCGGAAGGGTAAAGGAAACACAAGGAGTCTATCGTTATGATCCTGTCCGTGAAAGAGCGATGTTGGATCTAATCAAAGAGAATAATAATGGACCTTTTGAGAACTCAACAATTGAGCATATGTTCAAGGAGATCTTTAAAGCTGGTTTAGAATTACAAAAGGATGACCATCGCAAAGCATTATTAGTATCCCGTAAGAAAAAATCTGAAAATACAATTGTTGATATAAATGGAGAGCAGATCGGTAACGGACAGCCGCATCTTGTCTTTGGGCCATGTGCAGTAGAATCATATGAGCAAGTGGCATCAGTTGCTGAAGCTGTGAAAGCTAAAGGCTTGAAGTTGTTACGTGGCGGCGCATTTAAGCCTAGAACTTCTCCTTATGATTTCCAAGGTTTGGGTGTTGAAGGCTTGAAGATCTTAAAACGTGTAGCAGATGAATATGGTTTAGCTGTTATTTCAGAAATCGTAAGCCCAAATGATATGGAAACTGCAGTGCAGTACTTAGACGTTATTCAAATTGGAGCTAGAAATATGCAGAATTTTGAATTGCTAAAAGCAGCAGGACAAATCAATAAGCCTGTACTCTTAAAGCGTGGTATGTCTGCAACGATTGAAGAATTCATTAATGCAGCTGAATACATCATGGCACAAGGAAATGGCCAAATTATTCTTTGTGAACGAGGTATAAGAACATATGAAAAAGCAACAAGAAATACGTTAGATATTACGGCTGTTCCAATTTTA
This sequence comes from Cytobacillus sp. FSL W7-1323, assembly GCF_038595015.1. Classification (NCBI taxonomy): domain Bacteria; kingdom Bacillati; phylum Bacillota; class Bacilli; order Caryophanales; family Bacillaceae; genus Cytobacillus; species Cytobacillus sp. FSL W7-1323. Next base: position 3,494,450 of record NZ_CP151998.1, on the reverse strand, counting down.
AAACAAGAAACACATTTACCAGTTATGGTTGATGTCACTCATTCAACTGGAAGAAAAGATTTATTACTTCCAGCTGCAAAAGCAGCACTTGCAATTGGTGCTGATGGGGTTATGGCAGAAGTACATCCAGATCCTGCAGTGGCGTTATCTGATTCCGCTCAGCAAATGGATTTAAATCAATTTGATCAATTCATGAACGCACTTAAACTTCCTTCACAAATTCAAGTGTAATGGTATAATAAAGCTGATTTAAGGGGAATGGTAGCCGTCCCTCTTGAGTCGGCTTTTTTATATCTTTTTAAAAAAATTTGTAGTAAGCTGGTTGTGGTTTCTAATTTTTTTACAAGATTATGTGAGGAATTGAACAATAGGATAGAACTTTGGGATATCAGTTATGTAGGTTAGATTCTAACTATTTTTTGACTTTTTCATAAATATTTCAGCATGAAGTTGCGAGGGAAGAGAAAAGTATCGTATGATTATACATAATTACAATTCTTGCTGAACAAATAAGGTTTGTAGAAGAATGACATACATAAATACATTTTATTAATATAGAAAAAGTAGAAGGAGTGTGTGACATGAATATTACGATTTATGATGTAGCACGCGAAGCAAATGTTTCAATGGCTACTGTTTCAAGGGTTGTCAATGGGAATCCTAATGTCAAACCGACAACAAGAAAAAAAGTATTAGAGGTAATTGAACGTTTAGGCTATCGCCCTAATGCTGTTGCAAGGGGACTTGCTAGTAAAAAAACTACGACAGTAGGGGTGATATTACCCGATGTATCGAGTACTTTTGTCGCGGAGTTAGCTAGAGGAATCGAAGATATCGCAACGATGTATAAGTATAATATTATTTTAAGTAACTCAGATCAAAATATGGACAAGGAGTTACATCTATTAAACACGATGTTAGGAAAACAAGTGGACGGGATTGTTTTTATGGGCGGTAATATAGAGGAAGCACATGTGACGGAATTTGAGAAATCTCCTGTACCTATTGTACTTGCTGGTTCTATTGAAAAGTCGCAAACCATTCCTTCTGTTAACATCGATTATGAACAAGCAGCTTATGATGCCACGGAAGCCTTTATTCAAAAAGGTCACGAAAAAATTGCCTTGCTGATTGGCCCTTTAAGAGAACCAATCAATGCAGAGAAAAAATTAGAAGGCTATAAGAGAGCTCTTCAAGACGCGAGTATTCCGTATCATGAAGAATGGGTAATTGAAGGGGACTACACATATGACTCAGGTTTGGAAGCATTTGAACGGTTGTTAGAGTTAGATAGCAAGCCAACTGCTATATTTGCTGGTTCAGATGAAATGGCATTGGGCATCGTTCATGGGGCGCAAGATAAAGGGTATCACGTACCTCAGGATGTAGAAGTGATTAGCTCTGATAGCACAAGATTAGCTTTAATGGTGAGACCACAACTTACATCTGTTGTACAACCGTTATATGACATAGGTGCAGTTGCAATGAGATTATTGACGAAGTATATGAATAAGGAAGAAGTCACAGATCACACAGTAGTACTTCCGCACCGAATTGAACAGCGTAACTCAACAAAATAATCATCCGACCGATATGAGAAAAAGAGGGAAAGACATGTAAAGTGAGTTTACCGAGTTTACAAGGTAATTCTCACTTTTTACATGTTAAGGTAAGAAAAAATGGTCAAGTGAGAAGATAAGTGTCTTTGCAGCTAATAAGGAACAACTTGTCTTCACCTCTTGCAAGACTCGCCAATAGGCGAGTTTTCTAATTTCGTCATTAGGGAGAGAGAGAATGAGAAAGTTAGACAAGTTAACACCAGTTGGTTTAATGGTCGGTGTAATCATGATTATCTTTGGAATTGTTGCTTCCGGTGGGTGGACTGGGGTCAAGTATTTTTTTGATTTCTCTTCCATCTTTATTGTCATTGGTGGGATAGTTGCAGGTCTTTTTATATCCTTCCAAATGAAGGATTTACGAAAGACTTTTATAGTAATGAAAAAAGGCTTTTCTAAAGAAGAAAGGTCAATCGAGAGCCTGATTGAGACCTTTGTTAAGTTAGCAGACCGTGCTAGAAGAGAAGGTATATTATCTTTAGAGTTAGAAGTTGTAAATGAACCAAATCCTTTTATCCGTAAAGGTGTGTTGTTGGCGGTTGATGGAATTGAACCAGAAATGATTAGGGATATACTTGATGCCGATATTGATGCAATGGAAGAGCGCCATCGAAAAGGAAGGAATATTATTGAAAAAGCAGGGGATTATGCACCAGCTTGGGGAATGATTGGTACATTAATTGGACTAGTCCTTATGTTGAAAAATATGGATGACCCCTCAGAACTTGGTTCCGGAATGGCAATTGCTCTTTTAACGACTTTATATGGCTCTTTACTAGCAAATCTTTTTTTCAATCCTTTAGCTGCGAAACTTGAATCACAAACGGATGATGAAATTTTTTATAAACAGGTTGTGATTGAAGGAGTAATTGGTGTACAAACGGGACAGAACCCAACGATTTTACGAGAGAAATTAAGTGTTTACTTGTCCGAAACTGAGAAGAAATCTATCGAGGGGCGACTAGAGCTAACGGAGGACTTTGAACATGAGGCGCAATAACCGCCGTTCTAAAAGAGATAGGAACAATAAAAAGGGTGCTCCCCTTTGGATGGTGACCTATTCAGATCTTGTTACGCTCGTTCTCGTTTTTTTCATCCTTCTGTTTTCGATGTCACAAGTGGATATGACGAAGTTTAAGGCTGTCTCAGATTCATTTAATAAAGTAGGGATATTCCAATCTAGTTCATCAATATTACCTGATGATGGACGTGAATCTGTGCCAGATGAAACAGAGACAGGTACACCACATTCACTTGATTCACTTGTTCAGGAAGTTGAGAGTTATCTAAAATCTAATGGGTTGGAAAATGTGATTACAGCCAATCGAAATGAAAGAGGTGTTGTGCTCATTCTGCAAGAGCAAGTATTGTTTGAAACGGGCCAAGCCGATCTTATTGAAGATTCATTTGGTTTTCTCGAAAGCTTAGGGGTCATGCTCAAAGAAATGCCTAATCTTATCCGAGTCGAGGGCCATACAGATAATCGCCCAATTGAAACGTATCGCTACCCATCGAATTGGGAATTATCTTCAGCTCGAGCAAGTAGTGTTATTCGTTATTTAGTGGAGAATAATGAAATAGAACCGTCTCGTTTTACTGCAGTAGGATACGGTGAAACAAGGCCGATTGCCGCAAATAATAGCTCAGAAAATTGGGAGAAAAATCGCAGAGTAGAAGTTATTATTCTTGATCCTGAGTATAAACACAATGAAGCTATGGAATCATCTAATTGATTCTATAGCTTTTTTCATTTTTTTGGTCCCAAAAAAAGCTATGCCTACTCCTTACCATATAATATTTAACTGTTTTTTCTCAACCTATAGACTGACTTTTAAACAGCGGTCATTTTGTATAATGAAAGAAACGGTAAGGAGGAGAAACGTATGCAAATAAAAGAGCTGACAATATATGTAGGTAATTACAATGAAACGAGAAAATTTTATGAAGAAGTGATGGGTTTAAATGTATATAAAGAATCTAAACAACAGATTACATTTCAGGTCGGTACAAGTCTGTTAACCATTCAAGAGGAGATTGAACAGGCATCTTTTTATCATTTTGCTATTAATATTCCACCTAACTTACTTCAATCAGCGAAAGTTTGGTTAAGTAATAGAGTTAAATTGGCAATGGAGGAGGGGGAAGATGAGGCAGACTTTAAGGAAGCGAAAGCAAAAGCGATCTATTTCGAGGATCCATCCGGTAATATCGTTGAATTGATTGCAAGAAAAACGTCAGCAGTAGCTAGTGAATCGCATTTTCATAAGGCTCATTTTTTAAATATAAGTGAGGTAGGTATCGCTACAAACCATATAATAGAGCTTGCTCAGCAATTACAAGATAAAGGAATACCAGTGAGAAACAACGAATCAATTAAACACGAGAAATATTTAAACTTTTTCGGAGAATATGATGATGGAGTTTATATTATTGTTGCTCCTGTTGGTAGAAGGTGGATTTTCTCAAATAAATACGCTAAAGAAGCGCCAATCGTTATTCGAACAGATAGAGGGACTATTCAATCCTAGGAAATGGAGGTAATCATGAGGAAAGTAGAAGTACTTAATTATGATAGACAATGGTCTACGGCCTTTGAAGTAGAGGCACAGAAGTTAAAACGAGTCTTCAAAGATAAAATGATAGTCATTTTTCATATCGGTAGCACCTCAGTACCAGGTCTTAAAGCCAAGCCGATTATTGATATATTACCGGTTGTCAAAGATATTACAGAGGTTGATGATTACTTAATTGAAATGAATGCATTAGGGTATGAGGCAAGAGGAGAGAATGGTATAAGAGGAAGAAGATATTTTCAAAAAGGACATGATAATCGTACGCATCATCTTCATTTTTTTGCAAAAGACAGTAAGGAGATTATTAGACATCTTGCCTTTCGTGATTATTTACGGACTCATCCATTAGAAGCTGGAAAATATGGTGCCTTAAAAGAATCGTTGGCCATCAAGCACTCGACAGATATCCATGCCTATATAGAAGGAAAAAATGCTTATGTGAAAAAAGTTGAACAGAAGGCATTAGCATGGTTTGAAAGGTTCGGGAATCTTCATCAACATCGGTTTTGAATATATCTTTCTGGATGGCTTTGTATTTTACCATCCAGAAGAGATATATTGGTCTGTCACAAATTTTTTAAACGTTTTAGTAATGGGTGACATATAACGGCTTTCTAACCAGGCAATACCAATCATACGGAAACAATGTGGTCGACTGATTGGAATTTGTATAATCTTACTTTTGTTGATACCTTTCAAATCAGGTAAAACTGAAACCCCAAGCTCTGCAGCAACTAACCCTGCGACTGTATCTGCCTCATCTCCTTCAAACGTAATTTTTGGCGTGAGGCCTGCATCTAAAAAGAGCCCCTCAACGGTTTCTCTTAAAGAATAACCTTTCTTTAAATGGATGATTGGTTCATATTTTAGTTCTTCGAGTGTAATAGATTTTTTCTTTGCTAGCCGATGGTTTTTAGGTACGACAGCAAAAAGTTCTTCCTCCCATAACTTCATCCAGCCTACCTGATCATCTTTTTCATTAGGTGCAATAAAACATAAATCAATTTGCCCATTATAGAGTTGCTCTAACATGACATGTGAAGCTCCCTGACTAAGTCGGAAATGTGTCTCAGGGTAAGAATCACGGAATTGTGAAATCATATCGGGGATAATGTTGGTACTTAATGTGTGGAGAAAGCCAAGAGAAATCGTTCCAGTATGCGGTTGAATAAGGTCTTGAATTTCTTGCTTAGCTTCTACATATTCTTGAATGATTTTCTCTACTCTTCGCAAAAAAATAACCCCATAAGCATTAAGGTGAATAGCACGCCCTTGTCTTTCAAATAATGGCACGCCTAATTCATCTTCTAACCTTGCAATGGAACGACTTAATGCAGACTGAGAAATCAATAGTTTCTCTGCTGATTGTGTCATATGTTCTGTTTCCGCAAGAGTTCGAAAATAAAGCAGTTGTTGAATATCCATAGACTCACTCTTTTCCATTACATTAATGCATTATTTTTATTATTATAATGCATTATACATATCGATTCAAAGGTGGTACGATGTTTAATATTAAAGAATATGTTAGAAGGACTATTCTAAAAGAAAGAAGAGAACATGAATTGATGAACGGCATACAGCAAGGTACCAACCTTTTTAAAAAAGTGAATATCGCATTTTTTGCAGCGGGTTTTAATACTTTTGCCATACTCTATTGCATGCAACCATTACTACCGGAGTTTTCGAAGATTTTTTCTATTACCCCAGCAGAAGCAAGTCTCTCCCTCTCCCTGACAACAGTAGTTTTAGCGATTAGTATGTTATTTTTTGGGTCTATATCAGAGGTGTGGGGAAGAAAACCGATTATGGTTTATTCCATGTTCATTTCCTCATTTCTGTGTATTTTGACAGCATTTAGTCCTTCTTTTGAGATATTACTTATTTATCGTGTGCTCATTGGTGTGACACTTGCAGGCTTGCCTTCTATTGCAATGGCTTATTTATCTGAGGAAATGGATCCGAAAAGTTTAGGAAAGGCAATGGGCCTTTATATTAGTGGGAATGCCACAGGCGCTGTCTTTGGGCGTGTGTTTACGGGTGTTATTACAGATTACTTCAGCTGGCAAATTGCTATCCTTGGCGTGGGACTGATTGGCTTTATTGCCACAATGTATTTTCAACGAAGTTTACCTGATTCAAAATTCTTTAAACCGAGATTATTAAACCTTCGTTCATTATCCAATTCTTTAATTGACCATCTTAAAGATCCAATGTTGTTAGCTTTGTTTTTTATCGGTTTTTTACTATTAGGCAGCAATGTGGCATTGTTTAACTATGTTGGTTATTTATTAATGAGCGAGCCATTTTCATATAGTCATGCAACGATTGGCTGGTTATTTCTTATTTATTTAATCGGTGTAGTTAGTTCTACAATTAACGCAAAACTTGTTCGTTCTTACGGTAAAGAGAAGATGTTAGTTAGTTATTTCACCTTGGCCATAGTAGGTACAGTTTGTACGGCTATACCTCATATCATCGGCATTCTTTTAGGTTTATCCATCTTTATATTTGGCTTTTTCGGGGCACACGCCATTGCTTCAAGTTGGGTTGGCCAACGAGCAACACATGACAAAGCACAAGCCTCTTCGCTCTATTTATTTCTTTATTATTTCGGCTCTAGTGTCGGTGGTACAGTTGCTGGATTCTTTTGGTCGCGCTACGAATGGCATGGAGTCATCGGCATGGTTGTCATTTTTCTTATGATAGGATTTGCGCTTGTTGCAAGTCTACAATATATGCAAAAAAACCATGTAGTGTTGAAACAACAGTGGCATTCTTATAAATAAAAATGATTGATGATTGAGCGCTCAATCAAATATTTTTATGAGAGTAATAGGCGATAGTAAAAACCCAATCTGATCAAATCGGATTGGGTTTTTTCATATAAGGAAATGATGGACAAGAGTGGAAAAGCAGAAGTGAAAGCCGAGCGATGGTGGTGTTAGCCTTTTCATTAGTAAATTTTGTTTCCTTGCGCAAATTTAGATTGTTTGCGTTACAACTTGTTACGACATTATTTCACATAGTGGAGACGATCATTAAATAGTAACTGCCAAGCTATCGATAATAGGATTAACTCTTATTAATAAGAACTAACAGCTTTTTTTCTCTCCTCTTTAAATACGTTTCTAGTTAAATCAATAAATGCTTGTAGTGGTGGTGTCATTTGTTTGTTTTTATGCCAAGCTATTTGTGTATAGAGTTGAATGTGTTCGTTTGGCCAAATAACTTCTTTTAATTGACCGTTGTGAAGCTCTTTATTGACGACCATGGCGGGAAGAAAAGCCACACCTAGTCCAGCTATTACACATTGTTTAAGGGCCTCTATACTCACAAACTCAATACTGTTATGCAAAAAGACATTTTCCCCCGCTAAAGTCTGCTCCAATAAAGTGCGATAGGCACATCCGATTTCGGTTAAGAGAAATGATTCATTTTGTAAATCTTTTAGGGTAACGCTTGATTTAATTGCATACTCTGGCGCTGCCACCATTTTTAACTCTTCAATTATTAATGTCTCTGTCAGTAAGGTCTCAGGGGTTTTTCTCACATCCATGATAAAGGCAAGGTCGAGTGTACCATCATCTATAAGTGCTCTTGCTGAATCATCAGAATGGGCAGGTTTAAACGTCAATTTTACATGAGGAAACTGTGATTTAAATAATTGTAAAACTCGTGGAAGTCGGTAAGTACATTGACTTTCTTGTGCGCCAATTGTTAAGGAGGCTGTTCTAAACTGTTTGTCACTTATTTTTTGTAGTGCCTCATCATTTAACCTTAACATTTGGTCAACATACTTCTTGTATTCTTTACCGGTAGCGGTCAAGACAAGCTTTTTTCCCAACCTTTCAAAAAGTGGGTGTTGCAGTTCTGCTTCTAATGCTTTAATTTGAGCGGTTACACTTGATTGTGCAAAATTAAGCATTTTTGCAGTTTTTGTAAAATTCAAAGTAGTGGCCGCTGTTTGAAAGGTCTTTAATTGCTTCATATCCATTTTTTCACCTTCTGCATTGATCGTATTTTTCGATTGATGATATCTATATTATCATCTGTATCTATTAATAGAAACAGATTAAACTTAATATGATAGGAAACTAGAGGAGTGAATCGTAATGAAAATAGCAGTTATATATGGTGGAACACGTAAAAGCGGGAATACTGAATGGTTGACGAAACAAGTGATAAATGGGGTGAAAGTTAAGGAATTTCATTTATCTAACTATCAAATAGATGCTATAAAGGATCATCGACATAGTGAAGGCGGTTTTCCTCTAGTGGATGATGATTATCAACAATTAATTCAAGAAATAATGACATATGAAACGTTAATATTTGCTACACCTATTTACTGGTATAGTATGTCCGGTATGATGAAGAATTTTATCGATCGTTGGTCCCAAACACTCAGGGATCCCGAAATGAAACACTTTAAGAAGTGCATGGAAAATAAACAAGCTTATGTCATAGCTGTTGGTGGAGATCAGCCAACAATCAAGGGATTACCAATGATTCAACAATTTCAGTACATCTTTGATTTTATGGGAATGAAGTTTTTAGGATATATATTGGGTGAAGGAAATAAACCGAGAGATATCGAAAAAGATACGAAGGCAATCAGTGCAGCAAAAGAAATGAATAAAGTTATTTCACAAGGAAATGAGGCATAAAAATGAACAATCAACCCATTAACATTCAAGAAAAACTAACAAAATTTCATACGTTTTGGTCTCCAAAAGTTGTTGCAGAAATGAATAATTATCAATTGAAGGTCGCTAAATTCTCAGGGGAGTTCGTGTGGCACAAGCATGATGATACAGACGAAGTATTTTTGGTAGTTAAAGGTGAATTAACGATTCGCATGAGAGAAGAAGATGTGGTATTAAAGAATGGTGATTTATTCGTTGTCCCTCAGGGAGTAGAACATTGTCCATATGCAAAAGAAGAGTGCCATGTCATATTAATTGAACCGAAAGGAGTGATTAATACAGGAGAGGTGAAATCATCATTGACGGCTGAAAATGATGTTTGGATATAAGATGCAAAAGGGGGCAAAGTGATGGAATTAAGGGAGGTATTAAACGAGCAATTAAATGCATCACATCATGAAAATGGGTGGTTTGTTAGTTTGCTGAATAGCATAACAAACTTGAGTGATGAAGAAGCAAATTGGAAACCGAACGAAGACGTTCATAGTATCCATGAAATCACGACACATCTTCTTTATTATAATGAAAGATACTTGCATCGCTTCAAAGAAGAGCCAGTTGATGAAGCTAAAGAAAATACTTTTCAGTTGGCTGAAGGGGTAACTTTTTCTCACACGAGAGAGAGGATTCATCAATTATATAATGATTGGAAAAAAAACCTAGAAGCAGCGGATGATTTAGTGATGAATAATGCCAGTGAGGCATTGAGTCATCTTTATTTGCATACGGCGTATCATACGGGTCAAATCATCTTGTTGCGCAAATTACAAGGAAAGTGGGATGCATCCCAAGGAGTGGAAGGCTAAGCTTGATTGGGCTACTGTCATCGACTTGTTCTTTCAGATGAAGGTTGCAATCAGTTGCAGGTTAAATATGGGCATGGTATAATTGGTGAAACTTAAATATACAACTACCTTTTGTCTAAAGGGGAGTAGCAGTTACAGTAAAGTCGTCAATACAGGGGCTCTCCCTCGGCTTTATTGGCAACATTCGTTGTTTGCGAGACCTTTACCAAGTTTCTTTGGTAAGGGTTTTTGTCGTGCTTTTAAAAAAGAAACACTAACTCATTTATGAAGGAGTGAAGACTAATGGCTGTGAAAAAATTACTAAAGAGACTCATTCAAAAAGAAGGCGTGAAGTTTTTGAAGAAAAAAGCAGTGCCAATCATAAAAGAACAGTTAAAGAAAAGAAAGGGTAGATAAGGGATGAAAACAAAAGTTTACCTTGCAGCTTTTGGTATGTTGTTAAGCTTGTCTGCGTGTTCGCCAATTGAAGATACAAAAAATACGTTGGCTTACGTAAATGATGTGGAAGATTATATGAATGAGATTACACAGTTTGCCAACGAATTTCCGGAACAAGCAGAGCAAGCGATAACGGATGAGAATGTTGCAGCATCACTGGAAAAAAATGTAGAGGATTTACAAAATGCCATCGATACAATTGAAAACACTGAAGCACCAGAATTAATTGATAGTCTGCATGCTGAGTTGGTGCAACAAAATGAAGCATTATCTACGCATTTAGTTAAGCTTGAGGAAGGTTTGGAGAAAGGGACATTATCTGAGGCATTCATCGAGGACCAAGAATTTATGCAAACAATTAATGACATCACATCTATTTACAATGAAATTGAGAATCTTGGAGAATAGACTCCCGTGTTCCTATTAAGTTAAAACAAGCAGAGACTGGGACAAAACAGAGTTGAGCGCTTCGCAAAAGGGAATAGCAAGTCACTCAGAAGGGAAACCGGAGCTGAGCGCTTGGCAAAAGATGTTAGCAAGTCACTCAGAAAGAAAACCAGAGCTGAGCGCTTCGCAAAAGATGTTAGCAAGTCACTCAGAAAGAGAACCAGAGTTGGCGCTTGGCAAAAGGGAATAGCAAGTCACTCAGGAACAAAACCAGAGCTGAGCGCTTCGCAAAAGGGAATAGCAAGTCACTCAGAAGAAAAACCAGAGCTGAGCGCTTCGCAAAAAGGATTAGCAAGTCACTCAGAAGGGAAACCAGAGCTGAGCGCTTCGCAAAAGGGAATAGCAAGTCACTCAGAAAGAAAACCAGAGTTGAGCGCTTGGCAAAAGGGAATAGCAAATTACTCAGGAACAAAACCAGAGTTGAGCGCTTCGCAAAAGGGAATAGCAAGTCACTCAGAAGAAAAACCAGAGCTGAGCGCTTCGCAAAAGATGTTAGCAAGTCACTCAGAAGGGAAACCAGAGCTGAGCGCTTCGCAAAAGATGTTAGCAAGTCACTCAGAAGGGAAACCAGAACTGAGCGCTTCGCAAAAGATGTTAGCAAGTCACTCAGAAAGAAAACCAGAGTTGAGCGCTTCGCAAAAAGGATTAGCAAGTCACTCACAAGGAAAACCAGAGCTGAGCGCTTCGCAAAAGGGAATAGCAAGTCACTCATAAGAAAAACCAGAGCTGAGCGCTTCGCAAAAGATGTTAGCAAGTCACTCAGAAGGGAAACCAGAGTTGAGCGCTTCGCAAAAAGGATTAGCAAGTCACTCAGAAGAAAAACCAGAGCTGAGCGCTTCGCAAAAGGGATTAGCAAGTCACTCAGGAACAAAACCAGAGCTGAGCGCTTCGCAAAAAGGATTAGCAAGTTACTCAAAAGGAAAACAAGATCTGAATGCTTCGCAGGATTTTTTTCTGCCGGAAAAATAAGAATATAACAGTAAATATAAAAGAATACGAATCATAATATGTGTTTCTTACTGTCAGCGCCCAGCAAGCTGCTTACACTCTGTTACAATGTTTAGCTACTTCTTCATAAAAGAGAAGAGGTTAGGACAAAAGGTTTGCAGCAACTCAACTAAAAAGGCCGAACTATGATTAGACAAGCTCACACATCGGGAACATGCTACAATAGTTCAGCTTTCTATATTGATAATTTAGCTCATAGATCAATAGGTGATGTTAGTTATGTTTCCTAACCTTTATCATTACTTAATAACTTCTGTCCCAAAACTTTGCGCCTTACTTCATTTTTCATTCATTTTTTCCTCTTAAGGGATAAAGCGCTTTTTCCACCGTTTTAGCGTTTTTTTCAGTGATTTCATTTTTTCTTGGAATGGGATTATATATATCCGATGAATCTTCCCAAGTTTGTGGCAACTTAAATGGAGATTCCTTTTCCCACTTTTCAATCCAATCAGAAGGTAATGGTCCTGTTCCGCTTGAATTTTCAATCATTTCTAACCAAATAAGTGACCAAGCTCTCGGAACTACCCGCCAGATATCATATCCACCCCCACCAACGGCTATCCATCTTCCTTCACAATATTGATGAGCGAGTTGGTGAGCGAGCCTTGGTATTTCTTTATATATTCTCATTGTTGCCGAAAGATGTGTTAACGGATCAAAGTAATGCGCATCAGCACCATTTTGGGTGAAAATAATATCTGGTTTAAAAAACGCTGCTACTTCTTTAAAGGACGTTTCGTATGCATGTAGCCACGAATCATCCTCTGTAAAAGCGTCTAAAGGTATATTAAAAGAATAGCCATATCCATGACTATGACCTCTTTCGTTAATATTCCCTGTTCCGGGAAATAAGTATCTACCGGTTTCATGGATAGATAATGTACATACATTTGGGTCATCATAAAACGCCCATTGTACACCATCACCATGATGAGCATCCGTATCAATATAAAGGACACGGGCATTGTACTTTTCTCGTAAATATTTGATTGCCACTGAGCTGTCATTATAGATACAAAATCCAGATGCCTTACCTCTAAAGCCATGATGAAGTCCCCCGCCTAAATGAAGGGCGTGTTCTGCCTTCCCTTGCATGACATAATCAGCGGCAGTCAATGCGCCTCCAACAAGTAAGCTACTGGCCTCGTGCATTTGAGGGAAAATAGGTGTATCCTCGGTTCCAAGCCCGTAACTCTCTGCCTGCTCTTGGGGAAGCTCATCATTACCTGCTAACTTTACAGCACGAACATAACCTGGATCATGAATGAGTAATAATTCTTCTTCTGTTGCTATTCTAGGTGCAATCATTTGCGTGTCTTTTATCGCATGGATAGATTGTAGTAAATCTAAAGTTAATTTTAAGCGTTGCTGATTAAAAGGGTGCTCAGCATTAAAGCGATAGTTAAGTAATGCATCAGAATATAAAAAAACAGAACGGTCCATGATGTTCACTTCCTTGGATCTATAGGCCAGAGTACAGAATGTCCTTCCTCACGTAATTTGTCTACAAGAGAAAGCGGATTCATTGTTTGGACTCTAAGGACTATAATTTTATAATTACTATCCTCTTTATCTGGATAGACGAGGACACTAAGAATATTGGCTTTTAAATTACGAAATACGGAGGTAACCTCAAAGAGCTTACCTGTACGATTAGGCACTCTTACTTCGATTTGTGACCCTGGCTGATGGGCACCTGTTAATTCTACATAAGTATGAAGGAGGTCTGTCTGAGTCACAATGCCGACTAATTGGTTATCGTTGAGAATGGGCATACAACCGATGCGGTGCTCGTAAAGGGTCGCAGCGATATCCTCTACAAAGTCTAATGGGTGTCCAGAAATAATGTCCGTTTTCATAATTCGTTTAATTGGTTGTGAGAGGCCTTCTTTTAATTGAACTGTATCTAGTATAGAAGGCGTCGCATCCCGTATATCTCGATCTGTTACTAAGCCGATCAGGTGATTGGCTTCATCGATAATGGGCAAATGGCGGATTTTTTGATCACGCATGAGTTGGAGTGCATCAGCAATGAGGTGATTTTCTGTAAGTGTAAAGATTTCCTTCTTCATCATTTCTTCAACAATCATTTAAAATCCCCCTTTTTAAGAAAAACTAATACATAAAGCGATTCATAAATCGAAGTTTATCGAACTGTTGAATGGAATCTGTGCTTACCCGATTACCAATCCGGGCCATTAGACAATTAGCGGGATGGGAGCTGATTTCTGGATCATCGGTAGCAAACCAAACAAGTCCCCCTGCATTCATCATCTTTTCCATGATTTTGCGATACTCCCATACGTTTAAACCAGTTCCTTTTAAGTCCCAATGCCAATAATATTCGGTAGTAATAACAATATAATCTTCCATCGCATCATCCATCATCGATACGCGTAAGATACTTTTTCCAGTTCCCGTTCCTCGAAAGGCAGGAATCACTTCTATTGCCCCTAGTTCTATGAGATTATTCATTTTCCCTTCTGACCATCTTTCTAACGGATCTGGATATAAATAAGTCGCATAGCCTACGATCGTATCTCTAAATCTAGCAATAATGATTCTTCCTTCAGGTAAACCAGCAATCTCAATTAAGGCCTTCCTCTGTTGCTCTGGAGGTCTGAAAGCAACAAGATCATGATGAAAGTCATAGGTTTTTAGAACGTCGGCAGATATCGGTCCTTCAATGATTAATTCTCCGTTTGCCGTATTCAGTTTCATCGCATTATACGTTTTCAGATGTTGCAATTCATTCACCGCCTAAAACAATTAATCTTTCTATCTATTATACATAAACTACTGAAGCGCTTTCATATAAAAAACATCAATTTAATGACAATTTAAAATAATATGTAGATTATATAAAAATTTTAGTGGGAATTGAAACCTTTTTATTTTAATTGCCCTATATTTGATCAATGGAAAGGGAGGATTTAACATAATATTTACGTCAGCCTTTTTAGATTACTCTTAACAGGCAATGTAGCCGTGAAGAAAATCATAGCAATAAAAGAAGTAAGAACGTTTGTTAAAGCTATCAGTATAAAATTAAAAACCCAGAGTAGCTTCAACACTAGATGAAGTAATGGAGAATGTAAAATCTTACTTCACAGTAGGTAAGTATAAAAAAACAGCTAGCTGATCGAACTGTTGACATTTTTGAAAAAAGTGGCTGCACAAGCAAATAAGCATATCTCTAGAGCAGATAGCAATTGGTAGGTGAGAGTAAATCTAAGTATATTTTAGATTTAGTATTTACTAGTAAAAATGAAGATGTAACGATAGCAAGACAAGAAGAATGGAAGAAGGATAGACCATTTTTTAGTTCAGATGTACGAGCCCTGGTAGCTTAACATCCTTACCAATTTCCCTTCAGATGTACGCCTGAATCTCCTTTATTCATCTAACCGTGATTGGAAAAAATCATATCAATAACACAGAAGGTAACAACTTTTAATGGTTATCCAATCTTAACTTACAGTTTAATAAGTCTTTATAGATAATTTACTGCCTTATAATTTAAAAAATTGTGAAAAAAAAGTATTTATATTATAATAGTTTAAACAAGTTTAAAGGGGGATAAATGAACATGAAATTGGAAGCGCTGCCAGCAATACAAGGTAACCATAATTTGAAAAATTATGAGGAAGCGTATAATAGTTTTGATTGGACAGAAGCGAAAAAGCAATTTTCTTGGTACGAAACAGGGAAAATGAATTTGGCGTACGAAGCAATTGACCGCCATGCTGAAAGTGATAAGAAAAACAAGGTAGCGCTCTATTATCGTGAAGGTGAGAATAAAGAGAAGTATACCTTTAAAGAGATGAAGGACTTTTCAAACCAAGCGGCTAATGTACTAAAAGCACATGGAGACGTTGAAAAAGGTGATCGCGTATTTGTTTTTATGGGACGTTCACCAGAACTTTACTTCTCAGTTCTTGGCGCAATCAAGCTAGGTGCCATAGTCGGACCACTATTTGAAGCCTTTATGGAGGGAGCAGTAACAGACCGTTTAGAGGATAGCGAAGCAAAAGTCCTTATTACGACTCCTGAACTATTAGATCGTGTACCCGCTGATAAATTACCAAATTTAAAACATATTTTTGTTGTTGGTGAGAATGTAGAGGAAAATGGAAAATTATTAGATTTCCGTAAATATATGCAAAAGGCTAGTAAAGAATTAGAAATTGAATGGGTAGAACCGACAGACGGTCTAATTTTACATTATACTTCTGGTTCCACTGGTAAACCAAAAGGTGTGCTGCACGTTCACAATGCGATGATTCAACATTATCAAACGGCGAAATGGGTATTGGACTTAAAAGAAGATGATGTTTATTGGTGCACGGCTGACCCAGGTTGGGTAACAGGAACTTCTTATGGTATTTTCGGACCTTGGTTGACAGGAACATCAAACCTTATTGTCGGAGGCAGATTTAGCCCAGAAACATGGTATCAGGCGATTGAAGATTATGGTGTTACGGTTTGGTATAGTGCACCAACAGCTTTTCGTATGTTAATGGGCGCTGGGGATGAAGTAGTGAAGAAATTCAACTTAAGCACTCTACGACATGTGTTAAGTGTAGGTGAACCATTGAATCCTGAAGTGGTGAGATGGGGAGTGAAAGTATTCAATAAGCGTATTCATGATACGTGGTGGATGACTGAAACGGGTGCTCAACTCATTTGTAACTACCCAAGCCTAGAAATTAAACCTGGCTCC
The DNA here is from genome assembly GCF_038595015.1 of Cytobacillus sp. FSL W7-1323. NCBI lineage: Bacteria > Bacillati > Bacillota > Bacilli > Caryophanales > Bacillaceae > Cytobacillus > Cytobacillus sp. FSL W7-1323. The sequence continues at coordinate 3,478,130 of NZ_CP151998.1, read as the reverse complement.
ATGGGTAAACCAATTCCAGGGGTAAAAGCAGCCATTGTCGATGACCAAGGGAATGAACTACCACCAAATCGCATGGGTAATCTGGCCATAAAAAAAGGGTGGCCATCTATGATGCACACCATTTGGAATAATAAAGAGAAATATGATTCTTACTTTATGCCAGGTGACTGGTATGTTTCAGGTGATTCCGCTTATATGGATGAAGATGGATATTTTTGGTTCCAAGGGAGAGTCGATGATGTAATTATGACGTCCGGCGAACGGGTAGGACCATTTGAGGTAGAAAGTAAGCTCATCGAACATCCAGCTGTTGCTGAAGCTGGTGTCATAGGAAAACCGGACCCGGTTCGTGGCGAGATTATAAAAGCCTTTATTGCGCTAATCGATGGTTATGAAGCAACAGATGAACTGAAAGAAGATATTCGTCAATTCGTTAAAAAGGGGTTAGCTGCACACGCTGCACCTCGTGAAATCGAATTCCGCGACAAACTGCCAAAAACACGTAGTGGTAAAATCATGCGCCGTGTATTAAAGGCTTGGGAATTAGATTTACCTACGGGCGACTTATCTACAATGGAAGACTGATCTAACAACCACACACAAGTCATATAGATAGAGTAGTGAGAAAGATTTTTGGGTTTTTTGAAATTGCGGGTCAATGATAGGGGATTCCTCTCTTATTGACTCGTTTTTTAGTATTTGAGGAAAGTTTTTTAGGAAAGCAACATTTTATGCTATCTACACATAAAAGGGTGGTTAATAGCTATAATGAATGTTCTCCTTGTTTTAATAGATGTTTAAAGTGGGAATTATTATTTACATATACGTAAATATTTGATAAATTAATCTAACCTCTTTTTTATAACCACAATAGAATGCAAAACAAAATGGCCACAGCCCTATAGAATATAGAGCAATGGCCGCTTAAAATTTATGTTATTTTCAAGGTCGGCAGTCAATTGCTTCACAATTTTATTTAGTACATATTTAGAAATTAATTTAAATCATTATTATATTCATTATGCGAAGCTTCATCTTTAATTTCTGAGCGTAAACCGTCGATACTTTTTCTCCGTCTTTCATTTTTATCCAATATTTCATTTTTTTCTTGGGCACTCAACTCTTCTGAGTGAGCTTTAGTGTAGTCCTCAGCTTCATTAATATTCTGAAGTGTATTGTCAATGTTATTTTGAATTTTTCTCACATTATCTGAACGGTTGTCTGGTTTGGCATTCGTCATATTATCCCTCCTAAGATTAATTCTTTCAGTATTTTCTCCTAACACTTCGGAAATATTCTTACTAAGTTTTTTTCGCTATATAATGGATCATAAATTGATTTATGGTGCCCGTTTTCTAGACTATTTTCGTTAAATATTTTATACAAAAAATTGAATAAGTGGAAATTTTTTTAGAAAAGATTAGATGTAATGTAGTTTGATTTTTAATTGATATGAAGAAGAAAAACTCTACTTAATTGCTATTACACTCCTCTTAAAAGATATTGAGAATCCTTCCGTACATCAAAAGATACTCACTCTTTCCATTTCATAACACACATTTTTGATGGCTGCAGTGACGAATCCCTAATTCATCTATTCATATATCCTTTACCCGGTGTTATGTGAAAACTCTCCTATGAATATCTATTAAAACTTTATCCTTTCTTTGCAATAAAAAAATCCCCTCCAAGTAGCATTCTTCCTTCATGGTAAGATGAAGGCTTTTTTGAATATCTACTTTAAGGGGACATTAATCAACTGGTAAACTTTAATAGTACCACTTCAAGAATGATTTACTTTGTTTAGTTATTTTAGGGTAGTAACAAATGTCATTGTGTTTTTTTCTATAAAAAAACTCTTTCTTACATGCCCGATTATCTGTCTCTTTTCGTATTCTTCAGCTTTGATTTTAGACTATCGCCAATTAATTCTAATCAAACGGAATTTACACCAGGTGTTTAATTTTGTGCGAATGACATCTCTTTTGATTTGAGTTGAAAATGAAATGGCCAGATTCATTCTATTCTTCATCACTCGTATCCGGTTGATCTTCTTCCGCAGGAGGATTTTCTGTTTCACCTTGAGGCTTTTCCTCTTCCGGTTTTTCTTCTGGTTTGCTATCCGTTTCTGTTTCCTTATCTGTTTGTTCCTCTTTAGGCTCGTTTTCTTTTACTTTGTCCTCTTGTTTTGGCTTCTCTTCTTCCTTCACTTTGCCAACTTGGACTTTGCTTGAAGGTGAAGATTCATTACCGGCAATATCAACTGCTGTAACATGGTACTCACCATTGCCACCTTTATAGCCTAAGGAGTCACCGGCTTTTATACTGGCTACTTTTTTACCGTCTTTATATACACGATAACCAATGACGTCATTTTCAGGATGTTGCCCCCAAGTGATGGAGTTACCTGATGCTTTAGCATTTGGTGCAGCTGGCTTTTTGCCATTTTCACTCATTTTATCGGCTGCAACGAGTACTTTAGCCCATTTATCCCTTTTCGGCAATAAATCACTTGGGTTCGCTCTAATGCCAAATAGTTTTTCAATATAATCGGCATCTATGACCATACCAGGCTCAGAAAATTCCGCTGGTGTGGATTCAAGTGCCAAATACTTTTTATCCCCTATATAGACAATTCTACCTGTTCCAAGACTATCATCTGATTTAGACGGAACATATTTTGCATTAAAGATGTCAGTATCAACAAGTCCTGCTTCAGAGCAAGCTTGAGAAGGGATTAAACCACTAATTGCACAGAATGAGCGACTGACTATACCATCAGGTCGTTTAAAGGTTTTATCTGGCTTCATGAGTTCAGGATTTACATCATAAGCAGCGTTCATCAAATCAGCCCATAAGTAATTATTACGTGCGCTATAAGATAAACTACCACTTGCTTTTAGAGACTTAGGCGTATCGTAGCCACTCCATAGACCAGCGGTTACATTTGGGTTAGACGCGACGAACCATGCATCTTCAAAGTTATTACCTGTCCCTGTTTTTCCTGCCCAATCGGCACTAAATTTTAAACGGTTTTTAACAGCAGTGGCTGTCCCACTATTAATAACCCCACGCATCACATCTATTGTTAAGTAAGCTGTTTGCGGAGTAAAGACTTCTACTTCCTTCGTTTCATGCTCGTAGATGACATTGCCTTCTTTATCAGTAATCTTATCAATCATATAAGCATCTACGAATTTACCGTTATTAGCAAATGTAGTAAATGCATTCGTATTTTCCTCAACGGAAACACCATTTGTTAATGAACCTAATGCAGCTGATCTATTCGTTTTATCTTCTGCGGTTAATGTGGTTATACCCATCTTTTCAAGATATTGTGCCGGATTTTGGCTCAAAATATCGGTATAAAGTTTAACCGCTGGGACGTTATAAGATTGTTCAACGGCATACCTTGCTGAAACTAAACCATGGTAGGTAAAAGAATAGTTTTTTGGCCAATAGTCACTTGAACCTGGATTTAAGCGCAGTGGCACATCGGGAAGAATACTTCCTGGTTGTGCTGCACCAAGTTCGAATGCAGGACCATAAACAAGTAATGGTTTCATGGTTGAGCCGTTTGGTCTTAACGTATCGGTTGCATGGTTAAGGTCTTCATTTAAGGATACACCCTTGCCACGACCACCAACAAAGCTCAGAATTTTCCCTGTACTGTTTTCAATAAGTTGTCCACCAACCTCCACTGGTTCCATTACTTCTTTTTCTTCACCATCGATTACATAGGTTGCACTTTTGGCTGGGCCGTAGTTAGGATAATCTTTAACAACTTTTTGCCAAGCTTCATAAATATCTTTATCAATAGTTGAGTGAACATGATAACCATTCTGTCTTAATGCTCGATCAGCTAAAATAAGATATTCGTTTTTAAGGTCACCAGTTAAATCAGCTTCTTCATAGCCATCTTGTTCTGCTAAGATGGATGCTAAAAGCTCCTTGGCGCGGTCTTGAATTTCATAAGTTAAATAAGGGTATTTTTCAATTGCATCATCATTTTTCGGTTTTCTAAAGTCAGCAACAATATCATACTCACTAGCTTCTTTATATTCTTTTTCAGTAATCCTTTCATCATCGTACATTCTCTTAAGTACGACTTTCATACGATCAATGCCTGGTTGTAGAGACTCTTCATCCTTTAAGCCACCACCTTGTTGGAATGGTGTATAACCAAAAGGTGACTGAGGCATACCAGCAATAAAAGCTGCTTGCGGAATAGATACATCTTTAGCATCAACACCAAATAAACCTTGAGCAGCAGCCTGAACGCCAGCGATATTTCTACCTTCCGCATTTCGGCCAAAAGTAGAGACATTTAAATAAGCTTCAAGAATCTCCTCTTTATCAAAATAATTCTCTAACCTTAATGCGAGTAAGATTTCTTTTGCTTTTCGATCAAAAGAAACTTCGTTTGTTAAGATCTGGTTTTTTATCAGTTGCTGAGTTAATGTACTTCCTCCAGATTGAGTAGAGGCGTTAGTTACTTCTTGAAACAGTGCACGTAGGATAGCTTTTGGCACTACACCTTCGTGCTCATAAAAGTACTCATCCTCTGTGGCAATAACAGCATCTCTCAAATATGGTGAAACATTTTCTAGCTTCACTTCTTCTCTTTCAAGGTCCGTTCTTACATTTCCTAAATATACATCACCAGCGAAATATAATTTTGAGGTTTCCTCATAATTATAGATATCTTTTTGCATATTTTCATAAGAACGAAGGGGTTCATCTTTAACAAGAGAAGCAAAATAGCCAATACCTGTGGCACCTGCAAATGCCCCACCTAAGATAACGGTAATTGCAAGTATTAATAATAAGTTCCATATAACTTGATATGTAATACGTGCGCCTTTTTTGGTTTTATTATGAGTTAAAAAACCGAACGCGGCTTTTGCTTTTTCTTTTATCTTGCTGAAGGTCTCATTCATTCGTTCATCCCTCCTAAAATCAAATACATTATAGCATAACCTAACAGGTAATATGACAAGGTTCGTCATAAAGTACAAAATTCATATTTTTCCTATTGGGATGAAAAAAAGTTAAAAAAACGTCATATTGACATTGGTTATTCTTTTATGATAAAAATGCATTATTACGATTCAATTTAATATTAGCGTTGATGGGTCATAAGTAGTCATTCTATCCCTGTTTTCAGAAAGTCGACGGTTTGCTGTGAGTCGATACAAATAGAAGTGCGAAATACCTCCCGGAGCTTTTACTGCGAATGAATATATCTAGTAGTAGTAAACGGTATTTCCGTTATCAGTGAAGAGTGGAGAATAATAGTGTTCTCAAACTGGGTGGTACCGCGCAAAGAAATGCGTCCCTGCAATGAGCAGGGGCGTATTTTTTTTGGATAAAAATTTATCTTTTATGAAATAAAGGAGGAAAAGTGGATGAATTTATTAGAAGATTTACAGTGGAGAGGCATTATTTATCAACAAACAGATGAAGAGGGGATGAAGGATCTTTTAGAAAAAGAAAAGATTTCCTTATATTGTGGGATGGATCCGACTGGTGATAGTATGCATATTGGTCATTTATTACCCTTCTTAACATTGAGAAGGTTTCAAAATGCTGGGCATCGTCCGATTGTGTTAGTAGGGGGGGCAACTGGGTTAATTGGTGATCCAAAGGCGACAGAAGAAAGAACACTACAAACGATTGAGAAAGTACAAGAAAATGTTGCTTCTTTATCACAGCAATTAGAACGTATTTTTGATTTTGAAGGAGATAATGGAGCGACATTAGTCAATAATTACGACTGGACATCGAGTATGAATATTGTCACTTTCCTCAGGGATTACGGTAAACATATTGGGGTTAACTATATGTTAGCTAAAGATACGATTGCTAAAAGATTAGAATCAGGTATTTCTTTTACGGAATTCACTTATACGATTTTACAAGGGATGGACTTTAAGCATCTTTATGAAAATCATCAATGTAAAATTCAAATTGGCGGCAGTGATCAGTGGGGTAATATTACAACTGGGCTTGAGCTTATCCGTAAAATGGTTGGAGAAGGTGCAAAAGCATACGGTATGACCATTCCGCTTGTGACAAAAGCTGACGGTACGAAGTTTGGAAAAACAGAAGGTGGAGCCATTTGGTTAGATGCCGAAAAAACATCACCTTATGAGTTTTATCAGTTCTGGATTAATACAGCAGATGCAGATGTCATTAAATACTTGAAATACTTCACATTCCTATCACGTGAAGACATCGAAGCTTTGGAAGTAGCTGTCCAAGAAGAGCCTCATTTACGTAAAGCACAAAAGGCATTAGCAGAAGAAATGACGAGACAAATACATGGTGAAGCAGCATTGAACCAAGCGCTGAAAATTACTGAAGCCTTATTCAGTGGACAAATTAAAGAGTTAACCGCTGCGGAAGTAAAGGAAGGGTTTAAGGATGTTCCTTCTTATCAACATACTGGAGAGGGCAATATTGTTGACTTACTTGTAGAGGCTAAAATTTCGCCTTCTAAAAGACAAGCGAGAGAAGACGTAACGAACGGTGCAATCTACATTAACGGTGATCGTATGCAACAGGTTGATTATCAGTTGAGTGAGCAAGATAAAATAGAGGGTCAATTTACAGTTATTCGTCGCGGGAAGAAGAAATATACATTAATTCAATATTAAAATGAAGTAGCCTATTTCTAAAAATTAGAGATAGGCTACTTATCTTTAGTAAACAGTTTTTCTGCATTTTTTTAATGCTATTAAGCGTATTAAGCGTGGCCGATTATAGCGTTGTACGATAATAATAGGTAAATTAAATATTAATGCATAGGCAATCATTACCCAACCTGCCCAAATGGGGTTCCAAATGAAAAATAAACATGCAGGTGGTATGGATAGCCAGTGGGTGAGCTCTGCTCTTCTAGATTCATATAAGAAAACTTCAAGGTCTGACAGAGAAACACCCTGTAAGTTTTGTTTTTCGTATCCTTTAGAAATAATATGCTTACCATCTGGAATTTTATGTTTCCACTGTCTTACCTTAACCAGCCATTGCCAAAGCTCTCCGTTTTTCTCCCATTTTTTTGATTGATAAAGATGAGAATCATTTTTAAACCAACGGAGTGGTAGAGAAGCTAGTAAAAGAGATAAACTGATGTGAATGAAACCCCATGCAAGAATATTAACTGTCAAAAGAGCGAGTGGTGTAAGGGTGAAAATCGGAAAAATATTCATACTTTTACCTTCCTACCACGCCAGTTCACCCTTTTTTTAATTCGCGTTAAATAAAGAGAATATACAAATGTTAGTGTAAAGAAACAAAATAAAAATGGATAAAGGACAATACTCGCTATATGAAAACGACCGATTTTTTGAGACTGCAAAATAAGATGATAGATGTAAAGAAGATAAAATCCTAATGAAATAAGTAATAAGCTAAGACTGCTTTGCCATAGTGACAATAAGATGAATGCAACGGAAGAAAAGGCACCGGCAATCCATAAACTTATTAGTATGGTAATAAAAGAATGAGTAGCCTTTGAAGCTGTAGCAAAGCTTTTAGTCCAACCTTCAATCAAACCTTTGATCCCCTCTGGGTACATACGAAAGCTGATAAGGTCTTTACCGCTAATACAATGGACTGGGAATCCCTCTTTACTAAAAATTCCTCCTAACACAAGATCATCCATAATCGCTTCCCCGACTTTTTGATGCCCGCCTGTCTGTAGATATTCATGTGTATTACATAAGATACACGGACCGAATGCACCTGCAGGTGGTATTTTTTGACGAAAAATGGTAAAGACATTCATGCCTGCAAAAACAATCATATTAAATAGTAAGGATAAGTTTTCATAGGATTTTTTAATACGATGAAAAGGCTGTACAGAGAGAATACCGGTTTTTCCGTATCGTTCATATGTTTGCATTAAATTCTGCAAGCTATCAGGATGTTCAAAGAATGTATCAGCATCAAGGAATAATAAGAAATCACCATTCGCTTCGTTCGCGCCAAGCCAGCAGGCCGCTGACTTTCCTTTCCAATTTTCTCTTAATGTGTTGGTATTTAAAACCTTTGCACCGTAATGCATAGCAATAGAAGCTGTGCTATCTACCGAACCATCATCGATGACAATAATTTCTCTTGGCTGCATAATTTGTTGCTGTAATGAAGTGAGTAAGTTCGGCAATCGTTTCGCTTCATTTCGTGCGGGTATAATGATAGATACCTGTTCTATAAGTGGTGAAACCAGTTTTGTACTTTTTTTTTCAGCAGTGGGAATTTCCCATAACATTAGCTTCCCAGAAAGGAGGCCAAATATAATGAACAAGACAAGTACGGTGAGAATACCGGTCAGAACCATGAATGTTACGCCCTTTCTTTTTCAGCAGTCATTATTTTATCACGCACTTGCATACCGCTAAGTGTGACCATCGGCATACCGCCACCTGGGTTTACGGTTCCGCCTGTGAAAAATAAATTCTTATACTTTTCACTTTGTTTAGGGTGTTTAAAGCCTTTGTTTTTGCTCTTATCAGAAACGGTTCCATAGATAGAACCACGATGAGAGTTGTATTTTTCTTTGATATCTTCAGGCGTCCAAAAATCCTCTGTAACAATGGATTGGCGTAAATTAGTCAATCCCATTTCTTCTAATTTAATGAGTACAGTCGTCCTTAAGTGCAAATAATCCTCTTTTGTGAAGGGCTGATCTTGGATATACGGGATATGTGGCAGCACTTTAAGATTTTCATGGCCAACTGGAGCCTGACTTGGGTCTGTTTTATTGACATTGACTAAATAGATCGTTGGATCATCTGGTAGTTGTTTTTTATGAAATATTTTATTCATCTGCGTCTTTAAATCTCTTGAGAAAAAGAAATTATGATGACGTAATTGTGGGTATTGATTTTTAACACCAAGATGAATCACTAAACCTGAGCTAGAGGGCTCAAACTTTTTTTCAAGTTTATTAATGTAGCCTATGTTTTCATTCAATAAAAATTGATAGGTTGGAATGACTTCCATATTGGAAATATAATAATCAGCCTTTAGGGTGGTACCATCTGCTAGAATGGCTTCTGTGACTTTATTTTTGCTAGTAGATAATTTTGTTACCTCTTGACCGTGGTAAATATGAACACCAATTTCTTGAGCAAGTTTTGTTAAACCTTCTGCAATTTTGTGCATACCACCAGGCACATACCATACCCCTTGCTTATGCTGCATATAAATCATCATATTAAGTATAGCTGGTGCATCATAAGGTGAAGAGCCAACATATTTGATAAAATAAGAGAGCATTCTCTTGAGATGATGATGACTAATATGATGCTCGATGGCATCATACATTGTGGAAAATAAATCAAACCCTCTAAGTGAGCGGATGATTCCGTGATGTTTGATTACTTCTAATGTTGAATCAAGCCCATGCTTATAGTAACCTTCATTAGTCATTTCATATAACCCTTTACAATAATGAAGGAACTGCTCATATTCTTCTATATCCTTGGATGTTAAATCATCATTTTCAGTGAGCATTTGTTCTAAATTTGAGAAGAGATCAAGCATTTTTCCATCTGGAAAGAAAGCACGCCATTGGTGTGCTACTTCCTTTATTGGAATATATTCAGACATCTGTTTGCCACTGCCGTTAAACAATCTTTCAAAAATATGCGGCATGGTTAAAATACTTGGTCCAAGATCAAAACCAAACCCATCTTGCTCAAGCCTATTTAATTTTCCACCGAGGTGAGCATTTTTTTCATATAATGAAACTTGAAAACCGCTCTGTGCTAAGGAAATACTAGTGGACAGTCCGCCGAGTCCACCGCCGATGACAATGGCTGTTCGCTTCATTAATTATCCCCCTTAATTAGCTAAATCCATTCTTGTATTATTTAATATATCCGCCACATCATCATAGATCATCGCATGCTTTTCTTTAAAACAGTTATATTGTTTGTTTCTAATTTGTGCTAAGTAGCTTCTATAAACTCTTGCAGCGGATAATACTTGGAATTGAGAGTCACGATCAAATAGATGATAGCTCGTTTCAAAGCTGTCATATTCGCTTTCAGCCTTTTGGGCAAGTTCCTCCCATATTGAAATAAATGAAGGGTTAATCACACCTCTTGAAAGTTCTCCAGTTGAATATTGATATTTTACTAGCAAATTTTCTGGGATATATATACGTTGATGATTGCGATAATCTTCACCAATGTCTCGTAAAATATTTGTTAATTGCATAGCATTTCCTAATTTAATAGCTATTGGTCTTAGTTGTTGGTAATGCGTCTTAGCGATAATAGGTAGCAGCATAAGGCCGACAGTTCCGGCTACATGATAACTATACTTCAACAACTCATCTATTGTACGAGGGGCTTTGAAGGAAATATCCATTGCTTGTCCTTCTAATTGTTCAAAAAAAGGTTGAATATTCATTTCATAGCGGTTAAATACATCTCGTAATGCTCTCCATAAAGGTAAATCTAGCTCCTTATTATGTTGAAACAGGACAAGTTCATCGTGTAGTTGCTCCAGACGGTTAACTTTTTCCGCCGTACTGTCATGAAGGTCGACTGCATTATCTGCCATTCTACAAAAAGCATAAATGGCATACACTGCATTCGCTTTTTCCTTCGGTAGATGAGAAAAGGTATAGTAAAAACTATTTGAATAGTTTTGAATGATTTTTTCACAATAATAATAATCGGCTAATAGCTGCTGATTCATTACATGCCCCCCTTAAATTTTCTCGTATGCTTTCTCGTCATCTAATATAAGCTCCTCTGAGGCAATTTTTGCTGATAATAATACAATCGGTACGCCTGCGCCAGGATGTGTACTACTACCGGTAAAGTAAAGATTTTCACAATAAGTAGCTTTACTTTGCGGGCGTAAGTGATTGCTTTGGGTCAAATTTGGTCTTAATCCAAAACACGCTCCATTATAAGCGTTAAATCGATGTTTGAAATCCATTGGAGTGATATGTGTTTCAGAAATAATGTGTTCTTCAATATCTTCGAATCCAGGCATGGTTGATAATTTTTTCATGACTTGCTCGCGGTAGTGTTGCGAGGTTTCATGCGTCCATTCATCCTTAGCTGTAGAGAGCTCAGAAACAGGAACAAGTATATAGAGACCATCTTTATCTTTAGGTGCCATTGTTTCATCAAGTTTTGAGCCGATATAAACATAAAAAGAGGGGTCATTTAATTGATTACCTTCGAATATATCGTCAATGTTTCTCTTTAAAGATTGACTAATATAAAAATTATGGACAGTGTCTAGTTGCTCCACTTTTTTATCCAACCCTATATACATGAGAAAGCAGGAACATGAATATTTCATTTGATCAATCTTTTTATCTGTATATTTCTTTCCTTTAGTGCGCTGATCTTGAATGAGGTGTTTCATGGCATGAGGAAAGTCTGCGTTGCACATAACATAATCAGAATGGACAACTTGGTTGTTTGCCTGTATACCATATGCTTTGCCATTTTTTATTAAGATCTGTTGCACGTCGCAGTTGTAATTAATTTTACCTCCTAGTTCTAAGAAAAGTTTTTCCATTGATTTTGCCATCGTATGCATTCCACCTTTTATAAACCAGACCCCATAAAGTATTTCAATCATTGGGATAATCGTATATAAAGATGGTCCAGTATAAGGAGAAACCCCAATATATAATGTTTGGAAGCTCAGCATACTTTTTATTTTGTCATTTTTGATGTACTTTCCAATAAATGAATCTGCACTATCTAATGTTCTTAATTTGAGAGCTTGCCTCAATACTTTGGGGTTGTAAAAATCTTTTCCATTCCTAAAAGGTTTTTGTAGAAAGTGTTCTTTGGCAACTAAAAACCGTTTGTATATTTTTTCTAAATAGGTGAGGAATCCTTGGGCATCTTTCTCATCAATATCTTCAAGTGTTTTCATTAATTCAACTAAGTTTGAGGATATTTCATAATGATCTTGAGACTGTTCACTGAAGAAAACAGCGTACATCGGATCGAGTTTTTGCATAGGAATATAATCATTAGGATCTCTTCCGGCAAGTTCAAATATCTCTCTGTATAGTTCGGGCATCATCACGATAGTCGGCCCGAGGTCAAATGTGAAGCCATCTTTTTCGATACGATTCATTTTACCTCCAGGATTACTATCTCTTTCATAAATTTCTACATCATAGCCTGCTTTTTGTAATCGTATCGCACTAGCTAATCCTGCAACACCTGCTCCGATGACTACAACACTTTTTGTCTTTTCCATTGCTTCGCTCCTTTTTTTTCTGTACCTAATGAAAAGGAGAAAGTCTAGAATTTAAGTGACACATATGTCACTTAAGTTAAAAAAAAACCTTTCCTTTTACAATAGATAAATATCCTTAATAGTCTTATTTCAAACCTTTTTTTAAAAATTTATTTATTCTAAGATTTTTTCCCTTTTATCTCATATCATTTTTAATATTTATCTCTTTATCTATATATGTTGCTGAATAAAAAAATAGTAGAAGAAATTGAGTGGACCTGTTTTGTATAGTAAAAAAGCAAATAGAAGCTATAGCTCTCTATTTGCGCGATATTTCTTTAGCTTCCTAGCAGCAGATGCTTGGCTAATTCCTAGTAATTCAGCTACTTTATAGCTTGAGGGATATTGTTTATACGTATGTAAGAGAATATGTTTTTCAATTCTTTCTATTCTCTCTTTTAAGCTTTCATTATTCTTTTGTAGTGGTAAGTCAATAAGGTCTGGTTCGATTTGCTTGTTCTTAAAGAGTGCTTGGGGTAGGTGACTTGGGTAAATAATGACAGAATCAACTGTTAAGACAAGTCTTTCTATTAAATTCTCAAGCTCGCGCACATTTCCTGGCCAATGATACTCTGTTAAGTATTCGTAAGTCTCATTATGAATCTCTTTCTCCATATGATATTTATTGTTCATGATGGACAGATAATGACTTACTAAAAAGATGATGTCTTCTTTCCGTTTTTTTAAAGGGGGAATTTCAATGGGAATTACATTGATACGATAATAAAGGTCAAGGCGGAAATCACCTTTATTGACCATTTCCTCTAATGGGCGATTCGTGGCTGTAATCAGTCTGAAGTGACTCGTTCGCTCTGTATTACTGCCAACTCTTTTAAACTTCTTTTCTACAAGTACTTTTAATAATTTGACCTGTAAGGATAACGACAATTCTCCAATCTCATCTAAAAATAATGTGCCATGATGTGCTTGTTCAATTAACCCTTTTTTTCCATGCTTATGGGCCCCAGTGAAGCTCCCTGGTTCATAGCCAAAAAACTCCGTTTCGAATAAACTTTCTGGAATGGTACTGCAGTTAACCTCAATGAATGGTTCTTTTTTTTCTTTACTTAGTTGATGGATTTTTCTTGCCCACATACTTTTTCCAACACCAGATTCACCTAATAATAAGACGGTTGCGTTTGTATTGGCTACCCGATGAATCGTTCGTTTGATTTCTTCCATTTTTTTGTTACGATATTGGGCATTTTCTTGTTCTCTAAGTGCTTTTACGACCTGCTGATAATTTTGGATTTGTCGCTCTAGCTCTTTATATTGTAAATGAAGTTTATTTATTTCTGTTTGATCTTGAGCATAGCTCACTACGAATTGTATTTGATTGTTATTATCAAATATTGGGTAGGCGGTAGTCATAATGATTTTTCCTGTTAGCGTTTGCTGCATCAGTTCTACTTGTTGTTTCTTTTTTATTACTAGTGCTGTAATTGAAGGGTTAAATACGCCTTTTGCCTCTAATTCATAAACTGTTTTACCTAAGCAATCTTCTTGCCTTACACCATAAACAGACCAATGTTTTGGATTGAAATATAAGATTTCGCCTACGCCATTTGTAATTGTAATATTATTATTGGATGTGAGAACGATTGTTTCTATTAAATGATGAAGTGATGAATTTTCCATATAAAAACTCCTTTGCATATAAACCTCTCTTCAATTATACAATAATTCAAAATATAATTAATAATTAATTTATTGATTAAAAAAGTCAAAAATGAATTATTAAATTCATTAATGATAAAGAAGTTTCTTCATTTAATAAGTTTTATAAATTTGGCATAAGAATTGCATTATAAATAATAATATTCTAAATAATCACATAATGGAGGAATTGACATGACGACATTATTAACCACAGAGTTATCTGAATTAGACAAGAAGCATTTTATCCATCCAACTAGCTCAATTGCCCAGCAACAGGCGGAAGGTCCGAGCCATATATTTACAGAGGGTAAGGGCGTATATTTGACAGATACAAACGGACATAAAGTTATTGATGGTATGTCCTCGCTTTGGAATGTCAATATAGGCCATGGTGTGAAGGAAATGGCTGAAGCAGCTTATGAACAAATGTCTAAACTCGCCTTTACATCTAATTTTAGCACTTTTAGTAATGAGCCAGCGATCCGCTTAGCAGAAAAGTTGTCAAAAATACTACCAGGAGATCTGAATGCTGTCTTTTTTACATCAGGGGGTTCCGAATCAAACGATACGGCATTTAAATTAGCAAGACATTATTGGATATTAAAGGATCAACCAGAGCGCCAAAAAATTATTTCCCGGAAAATGTCGTATCATGGTGTTGCAATGGGGGCTACAAGTGCTACAGGGTTAAAACCGTTTCGTGATTTTACAAATGCTAATGCGCCCCATTTTCACTATGTAAATTCGAGCGTAGAAGAATTCCGTACATTAGTAGAGAAGGAAGGACCTGAGACAATAGCCGCTTTTATTGCTGAGATTGTTCAAGGTGCAGGCGGAGTCAACCTCCCACCAGAAGGCTACTTTAAAGAGATAAGAAAAATATGTGATGAATATGGCATCTTAATGATTATCGATGAAGTCATTACTGGCTTTGGAAGAACAGGAAAATATTTTGCCATTGAACATGAAGAGATTCAACCAGATATGCTTTGTTTTGCCAAAGGTGTAACAAGTGGATATGCCCAATTAGGTGGAGTTGCACTTAATGATCGCCTACACAATGATTTTAAGACTCTCTCAAAGGGCACTCTGTTGCATGGTTATACGTATAGCGGTCATCCAGTGGCTTGTAATGTTGCTTTGAAAAATATTGAAATCATTGAGAGAAATGGTCTTATTGAGAACGCAAAAAAAATGGGAGAGGAATTGTATAAAGGGCTAAAGTACTTAGAAGAAAAACATGAAATCGTGACAAATGCAAGAGGGTTTGGTTTACTTGGTGGCATTGACATTGTCAAAGATAGTCAATCTGGTGAGCGTTTTGCTGAATATTTAAGTCCACTCATTGTGAAGGAAGCTGCGAAGCTAGGGTTGATTTTGCGAACAGTTACGTATGATCATGACTCGATTGTTTTCTCACCGCCGCTCATCATAAACAAAGCAGAAGTAGAGCAGATGGTTAATATCCTTGACCAGGCGATTTCGAATGTAAAGAGAGAGGTGTTAAAAGGTTGAAGATTGATACAAATAAAAAAAAGTATATGCGCTATAACCCTGCTAATACTGATGAATTAATAGGAGAAGTAGAAGAATCATCCCTAGCGGAAGTAGACTTAGCGGCTACTTCTGCTAGGCAAGCCTTTTTAAAATGGAAAAACAAGCCTTCAATTGAACGTGGGGAAATTTTACGAGTAGCTGCAGATCTATTAGAAGCAAATATGGAAGAACTGGCTATACTTGCGACAAAAGAAACAGGAAAGGTTATAAGAGAGACGAGAGGTGAAATAGGAAGAGCAGCAGCGATTCTCCGATATTATGGGCAAGAAGGATGGAGACAAATTGGAGAGCATCTTCCTTCTGCGTTTATTGGAAAAACTCTCTACTCTTCTAGAGTGCCGATTGGACCGATAGCTGTTATTTCTCCATGGAATTTTCCAATCGCCATCCCAACCTGGAAAATGGCCCCAGCATTAGTTTTCGGAAATACAGTTGTTTGGAAACCATCAGAGGAATCTACATTAACAGCAATAAAACTAGCAGAAATTCTGTGGCAAGCAGGGTTACCTAAAGATGTGCTACAAATGGTTAATGGTTCAGGAGCAACGATTGGAGAGGCATTAGTTCGTCATAAAGAAATAACTGCAGTTACATTTACAGGGTCAAACCAAGTAGGCAATCAAATTGCTGTTACTGCTGCATCTCAGCAAAAGAAGTACCAACTTGAGTTAGGCGGGAAAAACCCTGCGATTGTAATGGCTGATTGTGATTTATCTTTTGCTGCGCAATCATGTATAGACGGTGCAATGAAACAATCAGGACAACGCTGTACAGCAACGGGCATCGTTTATGTTGAGGAGGCAGTCTATGATTCTTTTAAAACGATATTGGAGGATACAATCAATGAATTGAAAATAGGAGATCCATTATCAGAGATGACAGATATTGGTCCGGTGGTATCAAAGAGACAATATGAAAAAGTACAATCCTATATCCAAAAAGGATTGGGAGAAGGTGCAGAGCTTGTTTGCGGTAGGAAGTCGCTTGCTGATACATATTGGCAAAATGGTTACTATATTCAACCGACAATTTTTGAAAATGTGAAAGAAAACATGACGATTGTTAAGGAAGAAATCTTTGGCCCAGTTCTTTGTTTAAGGAAAGTAGCGAATTACAAGGAGGCATTAGAAGCAACGAATTCCTCTAAATATGGCCTAAGCGCTTCTATTTTCACGAATAATCTTCACCAAGCATTTCATTTTATTCAACATGCTGAAGCAGGTATGGTTCAAGTTAATGGAGAGACTGGAGGTGCAGAACCCCAAGCACCATTTGGGGGAATGAAGGCATCAAGCTCAGGTAGCAGAGAACAGGGACAAGCAGCAATTGAGTTTTTTACAGAGATAAAAACAGTATCTATACAAACTTTTGAAACATTAGATGGCAATTAAATCTGAAAGGGTTGAATTTTATTAACAAGAATAAAGTCCTGTCTCGATTCGATGTGTTGTTTTTGTCTTTTGGTGCAATGATTGGCTGGGGGTGGGTTGTGCTTTCAGGCAACTGGGTTCATACTGCTGGTTCTGTTGGAGCAACGATTGCCTTTATTGTTGGCGGTATTTTAGTTTCTTTTGTCGGACTTGCTTATGCAGAATTATCATCAGCAATGCCGACAAATGGGGGAACGATGATTTTTGCAGAAAGAGGTATTGGACGTAAGTCTGCTTTTATTGCTGCCTGGGGGTTAGCACTTTGCTATATATCAGTCGTCGCTTTTGAAGCAGTTGCCCTGCCGACCGTTGTAGAATATTTGTTTCCTAATTATAAAGTTGGTTATATGTACACCATCAATGATTATGATGTCTATCTATCCTGGGTTTTAGTAGGAGTCGCAGGTGCCCTATTTGTTACCATTTTTAACTTCTTTGGTGTGAAATCAGCTGCCTTTTTACAGATGGTATTAACGATTGTGATTGCTTTAATTGGTGTCATGCTCATTGCAGGTGCCGGTGTGACTGGAAGCTTAGCAGATGCTGAACCACTTTTTGTAGGGGGCGTTTCAGGTATTATTGTTGTTCTAGTGATGACTCCATTTATGTTTGTCGGTTTTGACGTTATCCCACAAACGGCTGAGGAAATGAATATACCTCCAAAATCGATTGGACGCCTTTTAATAATGTCAGTTGCCTTTGCTGTTATATTCTATATTGGAGTAGTCATAGCAGTAGGAATAGCAGTAGATAAAACAACTCTTTCGACATCGGTTTTACCAACCGCGGATGCGATGGCAATCATATATGGTTCTGATCATTTTGCCACCATTTTGATTCTTGGAGGAATTGCTGGGATATTGACGAGTTGGAATGCCTTTATTATTGGAGGTAGTCGTATTCTTTGCTCAATGGCAGAGAAGGAAATGATTCCCGCTTGGTTTGGTCGCTTACATCCGAAAAATAAAACGCCAACGAATGCGATTCTGTTTATTGGTGGACTATCAATGTTAGCGCCACTCTTAGGTCGTCCAATGCTTGTATGGTTAGTAGACGCTGGTGGGTTGGCCGTTCTCTTTGCCTATTTAATCGTCTCTATTGCCTTTTTGCAATTACGTAAAAATGAGCCAGATATGCTTCGACCATTCAAAGCAGGGAATTCTAATATTGTCGGGTGGTTAGCGGTTCTATTAAGTATTGGCTTTATTATCCTCTTTTTCCCAGGAATGCCTGCTGCATTAATCTGGCCATATGAATGGGTCATCTTTGCAGGCTGGTGGGTTATAGGTGGTCTATTAATCTATCTTAAACGGGAAACTTATATGAAGAGTAGCAAAGATATATCTAGTTCAAAAACAATGTAACCATTCATTTGTTTACGAATGTAGCAAGAAATTTTTTCAAAGAAGATTTTGCTAGCATATGAGTGATAAAAGTATTTTGCACCCTAACAGGGTGCTTTTTTTTTTGTGCCTATTTTCCTATATTCTAGTAAAATTTTTATTAATCATCCGATATTATTATAGTAGACTAATAGTTTTATATAGTCTTATAACTCGTTTGTGGGTGTAAAGACCTATATGCGAGTAAAAAATAATAAGGAGTTATAGGAAAATGAAAAAAGCAACGATTCATGTGAATGAAGCAAGTAAAATAGTAAATATGTCTGTAGCAGGGCAGATGACGATGGAGGATGCAAAGCTTTTTGTTGAGGAATATGTGGCAAAAATCGGTCCGATCAATGGACCGGATTATGACCTTTTTGTTGATTGTACGGAAATGAAGCTTTTATCTCAAGAGCTGTCTGATAATTTGACAGAAGTGATGAAAATGTATAAAGAGACAGGCTTCAAGAAAGTCATCTATACGATTAAGGAAAATGTAGTCCTCAAAATGCAATTGGCAAGAGTGGCGAGAAACGCGGGTCTTTTACAAGCGAGTGTTGAAGAGGCTTAAATAAGTATGAAGAGCTATTCTATTTGGGTAGCTCTTCATACTTATTTATATGGAAAATAAATCATATCAAGAGGAGAATTGAAAGTGACAGAACAGAATATTAAAATGCGTGCAATAGCTATTTATCATCCTGAGAATGTTGTGACAAATGATTTTTATATTGAACATTTTAAGAAACAAGGGAGGGATATTACACATTTCCTTGAAATCATGGGTAGAAAAGAGCGATACATCATTGATAACAGTAAGGAAAATAGCTTATCAATGGGAATAGAAGCAGCGAAAAAGGTATTAACTAAGGCTGAAATGGCTGGAGGGGATATAGATCTGATCGTTTTTTCCACACAGGTACCTGAAAGGACGTTTCCAAGTCATGCGATGTATGTACATGAGGCCATTGGTGCCAAGAATCATACAATGATATATGATAGTAATGCAAATTGCGCAGGTATGACTTTAACAGTGGAAAATGTGTCACGTTACATGATGGCCAATCCACGTGTGCAAAAAGCATTGGTGATTGGATCGGATGCGAATAGCCTCATATCTCACCCTCAGCAAGAGATTACCTTTGCCAACTTTGCTGATGGAGCAGCAGCTCTTATTTTAGAAAAAACAACAGAAGAAACAGGTTTTATTGATGCCATATTCGAAGTGGATTCTGCGAATAAAGATAATATTGTCTATCCGCAGGCAGGTTTTTCTCAAACGAGAGGACAAGCAGAAAATATTGTTTTCCTACCTTTTGATGGAGCAATGGCCATTCCAGTAGCTTGTGAAATGATTGAAGAGTTGCTTGAAAGAAATAACCTAACAATAGGAGATGTAGATGCTTACTGTTTCTCTCAATTTGCTTTATCAAACATTAAGAAAATACAATCACATTTTGAAATCACACAGGAAAAGATCATCTACATAGGTGATAAGTACGGTTATACCACTACAAGTAGTCCTTTTATTTGTTTATATGAAGGTATTGAAACAGGAAGGATTAAAAGAGGCGATACGGTGTTATTTTGGACTATTGGTGCGGGGCATGAGATGGTTGCCATGTTGTTTAAGTATTAAGCAAGGAGGTATACCATTATTAAATAAAGAAAAACCAACATATAGTAGTGACTCCTAAAAGTGAGAGCTTTATATTAAGTAACTATTTGGCAGGTATGAATATGGTATTGAACCACTCATACCTGCCATTTTTTCTTTATGCGTTTATTTATATAATGAATGATCTACTCTCCTTTAATTTTCTCAAATGAGTAGCGTGCTTTTCTGAAATACATTACCTGATATAGTAATCCAAAAAAGTTCTCCATATGTGAATTGCCTAAGCAGTTTCCTTTGGGGGAAATACTCTGGAACTCATGTATTAGGTGAAGTTTACGGCATGGTTAGATATAAAAAGAATGAAAGTAAAATGTTAAGCTCCAAAAAAAATGGGGGGATTGAATGAGTTGGAAGGATTTAGATATAGAGAAAATTAATACAATTGAAAAGTTAGTGGCTGAGTTTGAAGTATCTGCTTTATCTTTTTTTGAAGAAGTATATGAAGGTGACCAAATTCCTTTTGGTTCCTTTAAAGTGAGAATCTATGAACAAAAAGAATCTAATACCTTTATTGGTTATACAAATCTAAAACTAAAAGATCCTTTAGGTGGTTTTGAAGGAGCAATAGGATATGGCTTAAAAATTGAGGATGCCTTAGTAGACATTATAAAAAACTTCAAGAACAATGTTTGTGATTATATGGATATTTGTAAAAGGAAATTAAATAAGGATGACTTTTCCTTAGTAAGTTATGACGAGTTTTAGTAAAAAGCCCCTTCTCAATCGAGAGGGGCTTTTTACCTGAACAGCTGTTTGTTTTAAAGAACATCTTTTCACAAATTAATTACTAATTAAGTAAATTCGCTTCTAGCCAGTTTGTCTTAACGAATTGCTTTAGCGAAATCTCTTTGGTTCAAACCTCGCTCCTTTTCTAAATTCATCAACTCTGTTTATCAAATACATCTCATCTTTCTTTTTACAAGTATTTACATTTTTAGTTTGTTCACACAATGGAAAGGTATATTCCTACAAAACACTCCACATAAGGAGTATCACTATTATATAATTTTGCTGGCTTGATTCTGCATATAAACTTATACCTTGACTTAGAGTTAACTAGAGGGGTTATTCTAGTTTTGTAAGAAACAAACAGGTCAATTCTCTTTAAAATCAAATTATTGGAGGTTTAAACAAATGATAACAGCTAAAGCAAGAGCAGTAGACGGTCCAGACAAACCATTTAGAGTTGCAGAAATTAAAAGACGTGATCTTGATTCACAAGATGTTCTGATAGAAATTAAATATGCGGGCATATGTCATTCTGATATTCATACTGCTCATGGTGAATGGGGTCCAGTGAACTATCCACTTGTACCCGGACACGAGATTGCGGGAATCGTCACAGATGTTGGAGCCGAGGTGACAAAGTATAAGGTTGGGGACCGAGTAGGAGTCGGATGTATGGTTGATTCTTGTGGTGAGTGTGAGAACTGCCGTAAAGGAGAAGAGCAATATTGTTTAAAAGGAAAAGTCGATACTTATGCAGGTGTTGATAAATACGGGGAGCCCACTCAAGGTGGCTATTCAACCCACATTGTCGTATCGGAAGATTTCGTACTCAGAATACCTGATAATATTGAATTTGACGTAGCAGCACCATTACTTTGTGCGGGTATTACAACATATTCTCCGTTAAATCATTGGGGAGCAGGTCCTAACAAGAAAGTAGCAATTGTTGGTATGGGGGGGCTTGGACATATGGCTGTTCAAATTGCACATGCAATGGGTGCTGAAGTCACTGTTCTGTCTCGAACATTGAAGAAAATGGACGATGGTCTGAAGTTAGGTGCAGATCATTACTATGCAACAAGTGACCCAGAAACATTCGAGAAACTTGCTGGATGCTATGACTTAATTATTAATACGGTAAGTGCAAAGATTAATCTGGATGCCTATTTAGGACTACTCAATCTTGATGGCGCGCTAGTAAACGTAGGCGCTCCTGCAGAACCACTGTCACTAAACGTGTTCAATCTAATCGGTCATCGTCGTTCATTTGCTGGGTCTATGATTGGAGGCATCCGGGAGACACAGGAAATGTTGGATTTTTGTGCTAAACATAATATTACTCCTGAAATTGAAGTGATTTCAGCTGATCAAATTGACGAAGCTTATGAACGAGTAGTAGCTTCCGATGTGAAGTATAGATTTGTAATTGACATCAGTACAATGTGAATGACGTAAGCGATATTTATGGGGTACAGCCAATGGCGGTACCCCTATAAAAATTAAATATTAGTAACTAAAAAGACGTCTTTATTTGTTCGTTAAGACCTATGTTCTGAATTTTTCTTTACAAATCCCAATTTTTGCTTTTCATCAATTTACTGTATTCTTCAAAATATACCTTTTCTGAATCTGACGCTCTATCATTCCTAATCCATTTTTTATAACACTTATACCAGATTAAACTAAGAACTCATCTTAAAATAGCCTCTGTTCATATCAAATCTTGCTTTTTTTCTCTTATATATTACAGTTAACTCTAGCTAAAATGACCCATTTATTCTTTTTACCCAATTTCTAATGAACAGATGCCTTTGCCAATCAACAAATACCATGATATAATTTCTTTCATTTCTAGAGTTAACTCGAAATCTATATCGTAAATAAAGAAACGGAGAGTAATAATGAAGAC
The DNA here is from genome assembly GCF_038595015.1 of Cytobacillus sp. FSL W7-1323. Classification (NCBI taxonomy): domain Bacteria; kingdom Bacillati; phylum Bacillota; class Bacilli; order Caryophanales; family Bacillaceae; genus Cytobacillus; species Cytobacillus sp. FSL W7-1323. The sequence goes on along the minus strand of NZ_CP151998.1, from coordinate 3,455,489 downwards.
ATATTCTATCAGCGAGGTTGCTAAAGAATTGAATCTTACCGTATATACCTTGCGCTACTACGACAAAGAAGGACTTATGCCATTTATAGAACGTACTGCTAGGGGAACAAGACAGTTTAAAGAATCCGATATCGAAGCTTTAAAAATAATTGAATGTTTAAAAGCCACCGGAATGCCTATTAAAGAAATAAAAAATTTTATTGATTGGTGTTCTGAAGGAGATTCCACCTTGCAACAAAGATTTGATATGTTCATGGAACGAAAAGCTATAGTGGAATCACAACTAGAGGAATTAAACAAGACAATGGAACTCATCAAGCATAAATGTTGGTATTACAGAACAGCTTTGGATTCCGGAACTGAAGATATTCATAAAAATAATAAAATAGAAATTCCTTTTAACTAAATATAGTTCTAAGACAAAGTCATTCTGTAAGTTCTTTTATTCCTTGTGAACCGTCAAGTACGATGTCCGGGATTTGAAGAATGAGTAATAATATGAAGCAAACGGGCACTCTTCCTATTATTTTTTGGCCCCAACTTGGTCCCAAAAAGCATTATCTTACCCTGTTTTGCAAAGTAAATAAAAACGAAAAAACCCCTGAAATGTTGATCTAACAACATTTCAAGGGGTTTATTAGCATTAAAATGCTTAATGCTAATATTAACGAGAGTAGAACTCAACGATAAGAGATTCGTTAATTTCTGCTGGAAGTTCAGAACGCTCTGGTAAACGAGTGAAAGAACCTTCAAGTTTATCTGCATCGAAAGATACGAAATCAGGAACAAAGTTGCTAACTTCAACTGCTTCTTTCACGATATCTAGGTTACGAGATTTTTCGCGAAGAGTAATTGTTTGACCTGGTTGCATGCGGTAAGAAGGGATATCTACACGCTTGCCATCAACTAAGATGTGACCGTGGTTCACAAGTTGACGTGCTTGACGACGAGTACGAGATAAACCTAGACGATAAACAACGTTGTCTAAACGAGATTCTAAAAGAATCATGAAGTTTTCACCGTGTTTACCAGTCATTTTACCAGCTTTATCGAATAAGTTACGGAATTGGCGTTCATTTACACCATACATGTGACGAAGCTTTTGCTTCTCTTGTAATTGTAATCCGTACTCAGATAATTTTTTACGTTGGTTAGGACCATGTTGTCCAGGAGCGTAAGGACGCTTTTCTAATTCTTTACCAGTGCCGCTTAGAGAAATACCAAGACGACGAGATAATTTCCAGCTTGGGCCAGTATAACGAGCCATAATATGACTCCTCCTTTTTGTTTTTATTTGGGTAAAATAAAAACAGTTGTGGTCATCTTTACGCACATTTTGTTTTCAAGTATCTTCGCCCTCGCAGCAGAGGGTTACACAATACCCCATCAACAAAGATTGTTAGAGGAACAAAATGAAACATTAAAGTACACACAAAAGCTGCGATATTTTACACAAAGACTATTATACAATCTTTATTCATTAGAAGTCAATGTTTTGCTGAGTGTAATATGTAGTCAATCAGTAATCTTCAATGTCGAGGTTGTAAGTTGAAAACAATTAATGAAAATGAGTCAATTCCTTATGAACATAGTAAAAACTATAATAAAGAATGATTGATATTGTAAAATATATGATATAATATAGTTCTAAAGTATCTGTTTTGGAGTAGGTTAAAAGAACTATAGTATAGAAAAAAATAGCTAAGTGTAATAATAAATATATTTAAGTGTGATTATCTTTTTTTGTCATTTGTTAAGTCATAAAAATGACAATCTTCATACCATTTAAGAGACGATTAATTATGTCTGTTTTATACATCTGGATTTAGTACATATTCTATCTAAAATGTGGGTGATAAACAAACCACTTTTGAATATAGGTGATATAACTATGGATAAGGAAAATGAAGTAAAAGCGTTACTAGAAATAAAAAGTAAAATATTGGACCTTATATATAAAGGGAACATTTCTAAGAATCAATTTGATGATTTTGTTAAAGAGGTTGCTACTAGTTTAGGATGTATAGCAGCGGGATTTTATTTCGTAAATGAGTGGAAAAGGGCATATCTCATTGAAGGAGAATACCATGCTGAGTTATTGTCTTTACCTGCTATTATTCCTATCGATGAGGTTTATCGTGAAGATCATCCATTCTATATTAATAAAAAACAGGGAACTTATTCGAGTAAAGATGGATGCTTACTCATCTTCTTCCTTCAGCGGTTAGATGGTTTACCAGAGTATTTGGTTTTGCTAAGGGAGGATCAGCAATTTATGTTGAGCCAACCATTTATGAATGAGCTTACAGAAGTCTTGAGTTCCTATGTGTTATTTAAAGGTAAAATAAATGAGCTATACGATGAAAAACTGCATTACACGGAATTGTTCGCATTTGTCGAACGTTTTAGTTTTCATAGAATATTAAAATTGGACGTATTATTAAGTGAAATGTTAAAAATTCTGGATAGGCTATATCCTTCTTTTCAATATTATTTATTGTTGACACATGATTATGAAGAAATCAATCAATTACCAGTGAGGGATCTAGATTATCAGGAGGAAAACAGTCTCGCACTTGAAGCGTATGTATCAGGCGAAGTAACAATAGAACAAACATCAACTGACATTGTCCTATATGCTCCTTTTTTAGGAAGCCAGGGGGTGTATGGTGTTCTCCAAGTGATTACTAAAGGGATATATGCCATTCCTAAAGCAGATCAAAAGTATTTTGGTTTAATTGCGAAAATGACAGGAGCAATCATTGAAAATATTCAATTACATCAACAGTCACAACAATTAATTGGTGATTTGCAATTTATAAATGAAACATCACAGCAATTAAATGCTGATTTGCGTTTTACAGAGACGATTCATTTTATGACAGAACAAATAAAGAAATCATTTCATGCAGAAGAAGTGGGTTTTTTCTTGTCTCAAGATGGTGAAAAATGGACTCCATTAAGTGGTAGCACAAGTTTCTTCTTTGCAAAGAAATCGAAAGCTTTTGTAACATATGTGCAAAAACTGATGTTAGAGAAGAAAGATGCGCTCTTTATTGGCGATTTAACGATTCCCTATATGAAAGCTAGTTACCGTTCTCTTATGGCCGTACCAATGGGAAACTTAGGGGATATGTGGGGGTTTGTCGTGATTTTGCACCCTATGCCTTATTACTTTCCGTTTGATTCATTTAAATTACTCCAAGCATTAATTCATCATACAACACTTGCATTTAAGAATTCGTTATTAAGAGAGGAATTAGAAAAGTTAGTCGTAACCGATCACTTAACGCAACTTTTTTCACGAAGTTATTTGGATAATCAAGTGGAACACTCACTAAAAAGTGATGAAAAAGGTGTTTTAATATTAATCGATATTGATGATTTTAAAATGATTAATGATGAATATGGTCATCAAGTCGGCGACGATATTCTTATTCAAGTAGCAGATATCATCATTCATCATATTAGAGCGAGTGATGTGGGCGCGAGATGGGGAGGAGAAGAACTGGCGATTTATCTTCCAAATGTAGATGCGAAGATCGGTGTTTCTATCGCTAGAAGGTTAAAGGAAAAAGTGAGTCGATTAACGAGTCCAAATGTGAGTATTTCCTGTGGAGTGTCACATTGGAAAGCTAATGAAGAGGAGAGCTATGCAACCTTATTTCACCGTGCTGATGTAGCATTATATGAAGCGAAAAATGCAGGGAAAAATAAAGTTGTTTTTTTAGAAAAAGATAGAGACTAAGAGGTTGATTAGTTTAGTTGGATAGAAATTAAATAGATGGGGTTTAGAATGAGAACTTTTAATGTCCAAACTGGACACTTAGTTCACAAACGCCCAATCCTATTTAGTTAACGCCACTTATACCAGCCTCTTTGTTTAATTAGACACCGATAAATAATAATAATCGTTGAAAATTCTTGTGTGATAGCATATTCTGAATTATAAGAATCTTTTTTTATATTTAAACGGTAATGTTTTGTACTTTTATTATTGTAAGCGTTTTCAATCATAATCCTGGAGGAGATATCCTTGGAAGGTAACGAGAAAAGAATAGAGACCAAATGTATTCATTCTGGTTATGATAGTCAATTATATAACGGCAGTTTAATACCACCTTTATTTCAAACAGCTACATTTACATTTTCAAGTGCAGAGGAAGGTGCTCGCAGGTTTGCCTCTGAAGAAGCAGGGTATGTCTATTCACGTTTAGGGAACCCGACTGTTGAGATCTTAGAAAAACGAATGGCAGAATTAGAAGGGGCAGAAGCGGCATTATCATTTGGATCTGGAATGGCAGCTGTTTCATCTGTGTTAATGACATTAACGAAAGCGGGAGACCATATTTTATGCTCACAAGGAGTATATGGATGCACATATGGTCTATTGCATTTATTAGAAGAAAAGTACCAGATTTCACATCAGTTTTCTACTATGAGCTCTAGAGAAGAGTTAATGAGTTGTATTACACCAGAAACCACTTGTATTTACATTGAAACACCGATTAATCCAACGCTTGATATTGTTGATCTTGAAATGGTCGCAGCAATAGGTAAAGAAAAACAAATCCCTGTTGTAGTAGATAACACCTTTTGTTCCCCTTATTTGCAAAATCCAATTTCATTTGGATGTGATATTGTTATCCATAGTGCAACAAAGTATTTATGTGGCCATGGAGACGTCATTGCTGGCATTGTGGCAGGTAAAAAAGTGTGGATGGACGACATTGCGAGACATACAAGAAAGGATATAGGTGGTATTATATCTCCCTTTGATGCTTGGTTATTATTAAGAGGTATCAAGACATTAGCTATTCGATTAGACCGACACAGTCAACAAGCTACTATTCTTGCCGAATTTTTACGAAATCATGAAAAAATTGAGCAGGTTAATTACCCAGGTTTTGCTGATAACCCACAAGCTAAGATTATCGCAAAACAAATGAAGCAACCCGGGGGGCTTATTTCTTTTAAAATTAAAGGAGGACAAAAAGAAGCGCAGGCATTGATGAATCATCTAAGTCTAATTAAAGTGGCTGTGAGTTTAGGTGATGCAGAAACTTTAATTCAACATCCGGCAACGATGACACATGCTGTCGTTCCTAAAGAAGAGAGAGAAAAAATGGGGATTGGAGATAATTTATTACGGCTTTCAGTGGGATTAGAAGCAATCGAAGATATTAAAGCAGATCTCTCTGAAGCGTTAAATCAATTCAAATAACATCATCTAATCAAAATGCGAACAAATGTATATATCCTTATTTGTTCGCATTTCTTGAAATTATAAGAACTTCACTAATTCTTTTACAAATGCTTCTAGCATCTTTTCATCTATTTCATCAAAGCGGTCTTTTTCAGGAGAATCAATATCTAAGACACCTAATAATGTTCCATCTTTTACGATAGGAATGACAATTTCCGATTGAGAAGCCGCATCACATGCGATATGGCCAGGAAAAGCATGGACATCTGCAATTCTTTGCGTCTCTTGTCTAGAAGCAGCAGTGCCGCAAACACCTCTACCAACTGGGATTCTTACACATGCGGGCAATCCTTGAAATGGTCCGAGAACAAGTTCTCCGTCTTCCATTAAATAAAAGCCAACCCAATTTGTACGGTCTAAAAATTGATTTAATAAGGCAGAAGCATTACTTAAGTTGGCGATTGTATTTTTTTCACCTTCTAATAATGCAGCAAGTTGCTTAATTACTAGTTGATAATTTTCTTCTTTATTTCCTTGATAATTTTCGACGTTAAACATCATACATCACCATGCTTTCTTTAAGTATTTAAGGTATTATGCCATAAAATAGGTTAAAAGGGGAGACTTTGTCGACAATTAATAAAAGGAAAATCTCTTTTATGCAAGAATAGATTTATTATAACAAGAACAGAGGATATTTGAACAAAAATCTTGTTATAGGGAGGCGAAAGAGCGCATGAAAGAAAATGCTAAAGTGGCAATAATTGATGCAGCTATCTATCTCTTCAACCATAAAGGGTTTAATGGAACATCTGTCAGGGATATCGCCAGTAAAGCAAAAACAAATGTTGCTAATATATCCTATTATTTTGGTAATAAAAATGGTTTGTTAGAGCAATGTTTAACGGAATATTATGAAGCATATATTCAAGAAATTGAGAAAGGGTTTAATCTCTTAGACCGAGGACCGACACATTCCCTAAAGGCCGTTGCTGAAAATATCCTTTATTTCCAATTTGAAAATGTGCAATTAACGAGACTGATTATTAGAGAAATGTCGATCGATTCGCAAATGGTCCGAGAAATTATGTCCACTTATTTAACAAAGGAAAAGTATTATCTAAATAGAATCTTTGAACAAGGATTCAAGACGAAAGAATTCTACTTAAACACGACGGCGTATTTAATCCTACAATGGAAGAGTCTGCTTACTATGCCGTTTCTTAATAGTCATTACTTAACAGAAGTGCTTTACCTTGTTCCCCATGAAAGTTATTTTGTGGAGAAGTATGTACGTGAGACTCATGCTTGGATTGATCATTTTGTTTGTAGAAAAGAGCCAAAAGAGCAGCAGGTGACATTGCTAAATGTTTTGTAACTGGGAATTTAACTTACTCCAACCGTATCCCACAAGTTTTGCTTGATGAGCGTCGGAGCCGTATACAAGTGGAATGCCCATACTCATTGCTTTTTGTGCGACTGATGCAGGAGGATAACTTTCAAGACATAGCGGCTTAATGAGCCCAGCGGCATTATAGTCCAGTTCGTAGTGCTTGTCTTTAACAGCATTCAAAATATCACTAAGTTCCTTTTCAAATTCCTGTTCAACGGGAAATTTTTTTTGGAATTTTTTAACTAAAGTAATATGTCCAATTCTCGTTGGTTTATACTGACCAAGGTCGCTTAAGATGGACTTTTGAACTGTACGAAAATAATGTTGATATACGGCATCGATAGACCCGTATTCATTAATCATATCTTGGAAGACATCAGGACTATAATCTAAACAATGATAACCATTTTCCCCTTTTAGGAAATGAACAGACAAGATGGCGTCATCGATACTTGGGCCGATTTTATTCAAAAATGCCGTTATTTCGTCTTCATACCCTTCAATATAATCCACTTCTAGTCCGATATGGATATTGAGTTCCTTTTTATATTGTTGTTTTAACTGCTCAACTTCGTCTAAATAATTGGCAATATCACTATTTTTCATAGCACTATCTTTGGCTGGCGCCGGGTCAATAAAATCAATAGGTAAAGGGGCATGCTCAGTAAAAGTGATATCAGTAAAGCCTTGCTCTATCGCTCTATTAATATAATGTTTCATATGATCCTTTGTTCCATGAGGGCAATAAGGCGTATGAATATGACCATCTTTTTTCACGTGAAAGCTCCTTTTTATAGCGAAATAATTGTTATTTCGTGCGATATATGAGATAAATAAAAATAATCATTTATACGTGCAGATTTAACTTTATTCAGTTATTTTTACGGGGAAATAGAAGTTTTTCTGGTCAATTTAAGATGTAAAAAGATTGATTATACGAATTTTGTCCAATTATTTCAATAAAATCTTAAAATAATAGTCAAAAAATGTCGTTTACATGGTATCATAAAAGCATTGAAATGAACAAGAAAATGATTAATTTAAGTATATATATTTGGTGCGGTAACAGAACAGGGGGCTTTACAGATGGGATATGTAATTGGTGTACTCATAGTTTTCATATGCATTTATTTTACAGGGTATTTTTTTAAGAAGAAATACTTCAAGGAAGTGGATCGACTAGAGACATGGAAGCTTGAAATTATAGATCACCCTGTTTTGGATGAATTATCGAAGGTGAAGGCACTAAATATGACAGGTCAAACAGAAAAATTATTTGAAAAATGGCGTAGTGCTTGGGACGAAATCGTCACATCACAGCTTCCTGAGGTTGAAACGACATTATTTGATGCGGAAGAATACATAGATAAATATCGGTTCAATAAAGCAAAGGAAAGCTTAAATAAAATTGAAGCGGAATTGAACCTAGTAGAGGAACAAATCGACCAGATTTTAATAGAGCTAAAAGAGTTAGTAGGAAGTGAAGAAAAGAACCGCCTCGAAATGGAAGCGTTAAAAGATACATACCGCAATTATAAAAAGCGATTACTAACACAACGTCATGCCTATGGCAAGCCGGGGGAACAACTCGAAAATAGGCTAGGTGAAATGCATAATGAATTCGAGTTATATACTCAAAAAACAAATGAAGGAAACTATCTTGAGGCACGAGAATTAGTTCTTGCTTTAAATCAAAAGATGGAAGAAATGAATGATCATATAGATCAAATTCCTGTATTACTAGTTGAAGTCAATAATAAATTGCCTAATCAGTTAGCAGAATTAAAGGATGGGTTTGAGGAGATGAAAGAGCAAGGGTACCTACTCGAACACCTCCAAGTAGAAAAGAATATAACTGAAATCGAAGAAGAAGTTAAAAAAATAATTGAGTTAGTTGAAGAGATAAACGTAAAAGCTGCTTCTGAACTCCAAGATGAAATTAAGGAACGAATTGATAGTTTATATGAACAGCTAGAAAAGGAAGTTATGGCGAAACACTTCGTTTCTAAAGAAGAAAGCAACGCGAAAGATCTCTTGATTGATAGTAGTGAAAGACATATGGATTTAATAGAAGAAATGCGAGTTATTTCCGATACATATCATGTACCAGACACGGAAAGTGATACACAGGACAGACTTCAGAAGCTACTCACTAATGCCATCAAAAGATATGAAGTATTGGAAGATAAAATCAAGGAACAAAAAGTCCCCCATACAGTTTTAAAAGAAGAATTGACAACTGTAAAAGAAGAATTAGATATGATAAAAGAGGAACAAACTCGTTTTAGTGAAAAATTAGAAGCATTACGTAAAGACGAAATGGTAGCTAGGGAAAAAATTAATGATTTAAAAAAGCAGGTTAGTGACGTAGCTCGCTTAGTATCAAAAAGTAATATTCCGGGTTTACCAGAAGAATATAAATTTGTAATGAAAGAAGCAAACGATCAGATTAAAGAGGTCATCTTACGACTCGAAGAAAAGCCACTAAATATTGCTTCTGTTAACGATTATATGGAAATAGCCTTAATATCAGTAGAGAAAGCAGTTGAATACACGGAGGATATGATAGAGACATTTTCGTTAACTGAAAAGGTCATTCAATATGGTAATAGATATCGCAGTCGTCACCTAGAGTTAAAGGAAAAATTTACGAATGCCGAGCTTGCCTTTAGGAATTATGAATACAAAGCAGCACTTGAACTGGCAGCAACCGCGATTGAAGAAGTAGAACCAGGAGCGTTAGAGAAAATTAAAGATTGGATAAATGAAGAGGAAAAAAACTGATGTGGCTACATCAGTTTTTTTAGTTTGAATTCGCTTGCTATAGTTGTTTCATTCGTTTATAAGTGATTACGAACTTAATTTAGTGCACTGACTGTCTGAACAAAACTCAAAAGAAATGAATAACAATAAGAAAAAAGCGAAGGCCCCTTTTCCTTCGCTTTTCTTAGTGACTATTTCTTTTTTTTTAATCTTCTTGAGTTTGTAACTGTTCTTTCGGGTTTGTATTGAAAGCGATAATAAAACCAACAATTGCACCAATGATAGCAGGTACAAGCCATCCAATACCTACACTAAATAACGGCAAGATAGAAAGTGTGTTATTTAGTCCTTCGCTCCCAAGACCAGCTGCATTTAATCCATCAATTATGCTAATGATTCCTGTTGGAATGAGTGCGCAAATATATACAATAGATGCTCCTTTAAATACATTGTTTATTAGTGAGAGAAGGATAAGCACAATAGCTAATGGATAAAGGAATGTTAGCACTGGTACTGAGAAATTAATTAATTGTGTCAAGCCGACGTTTGCAATGGCCATACTAAAAATTGAGAAAATAATAACGAACTTTTTATATGAAATACTTGGTACAAGTTTATTAAAGTAAGCTGCGCAAGAGGAGATTAATCCCACAGATGTTGTTAAACAAGCGAAAATGATCGCAAATCCGAGAATATAACCACCTGCAGAACCAAATAAAAATTGTGCGGCTACTGATAATAACGCACCGCCATTTGGTTGTACACCTAATGTATTTGGAGATGTAGAACCAATATAAGCAAGTGATACATAAATAATGGCTAGACCAGCTGCGGCAATAAGTCCAGCGGCAATACAAATCTTTGTAATTGAAGCTTTTTTCGTAACACCAAAGCCTTTGATTGAACTGATCACGATAATACCAAATACAAGAGCGGCAATCGTATCCATTGTCAAGTACCCTTCAATAAACCCTTTAAAGAAGGCACTGTCTACATAAGCGCCTGTTGGAGCTTGAGGGTCTCCTATTGGTGAAATAATCGCTTTTATTACAATTACAGCTAGAATAATTAATAGTAGTGGCGTTAGAATGTTACCGATTACATCTACAAGCTTACCTGGATTCATAGCTAATAAAGTCGTAAGCACGAAGAAAACAATTGAGAATATTAAAAGTGGCCAAATTGAATTGGCAGCGTTTTCAGATAAAAACGGCAATACTCCAATCTCATAAGAAACTGTTCCTGTACGAGGAATGGCAAATAGTGGACCAATGACTAAATACATTGCCACAGTAAAAATTAATCCATACAATGGATGAACTCGATTTGCCATTGTCTGTACATCACCAGATTTTGCAATGGCAATAACAGCAATGAGTGGTAGTCCAACACCAGTAATTAGGAAACCAATAATTGCTACCCATACAGAAGTACCAGCTTCTTGTCCCAAAAATGGTGGAAATATCATATTCCCTGCTCCGAAGAATAGAGCAAAGAGCATTAAACCTATTGAAAAGATTTGTTTGAACGAAAGTGTGTTATTATTCATACAATTTACCCCCTAAGTCGCTCGTCAATAGTCACTATAAAATTTTCAACAGAAACTATAGTACCATGGTTTTGACGAAATGTGTCGAATTATAAAAATGTTGTAATTTTGGGTATATTGAAATAACGGTGGCAAACTTTGAAAGGAATAGATTTTCGGAGTTTTTTTAAACCAATTATTTTCATTATAAATTAAAAACCCAAAATTATAAAGCAAAACCTGTATTAATACACAAATTTTTTTTCGGTTGTGTATCGTAATAATTTGTTTTTACAAAATAGTGAAATTACATTTCGTCTTTATACAAATAACATTTCTATCTAAGCGAAAATTATGCTATGATTAAAAATTGCATAAGTGTTCTTCAAGGAGGAGCCGTAATGATTTATCTAGATAATAGTGCAACAACTCAACCATATAAAGAAGTAATTGATGCGTTTGTAAAAGTTTCTTCTACCTTTTTTGGTAATCCATCATCCCTCCATGGAGTTGGTGAGAAAGCTGAAAAACTATTGCAACAAGCGAGGAGACAGATAGCAGAATTGCTTAAAGTAAAAGAAAAAGAATTGCTGTTTACTTCAGGTGGTACGGAAGGTAATAATATGGCAATTAAAGGAATTGCTAAACAATATCAGCATCGTGGCAATCATTTAATTACAACAACCATTGAACACCCTTCTGTAATTGAGACAATGAAGCAGTTAGAAAAAGAAGGATTTGAAGTGACTTATCTACCTGTAGATGGGGATGGGAGAATTTCTCTAGATGATTTACAAGTAGCTATAAAGGAAGAAACGATTCTTGTCTCTGTTATGCATGTCAATAATGAAATAGGGACCATTCAACCAATTAAAGCTATTGGAACTTTATTAAAAGAATATCCTAAGGTTTTCTTTCATGTCGATGCTGTTCAATCAGTAGGCAAAGTCCCACTGGAGTTATATGAATTTGGTATTGATGCATGTACAATGTCAAGCCATAAATTTCATGGCCTAAAGGGTTCGGGTATTTTATATTTACGACAAGGAGTAACCCTAATGCCCCTCCTTGCAGGTGGTAACCAAGAAAGTGAATTAAGGAGCGGCACAGAAAATACTGGTGGAATTGTCGCGATGGCTAAAGCGTTGAGGATGACAAATGATTATTTCAACTCTAGCTCTAAACTTTCTCATTTAATGAATGAAATGAGAATAGCATTGAGTGAAATAGAAGATGTCATTATCCATACGCCAATAAAGGCGACAGCCCCACATATTCTTAATTTCTCTGTTAAAGGCTTTAAGTCAGAGGTTTTTGTTCATGCCTTGGAAGAGAATGATATTTATATTTCTACCACGAGTGCGTGTTCATCTAAACATGCTCAAGCGAGTAGTACATTACTTGCTATGGGTGTAAAAGAAGAAATTGCCTTGAGTGCTGTTAGAGTGAGTTTAAGTTATCATACAACGGCTGATGAGGTAGAAAAGTTTATTCATGAAGTGAAACACACTATATTTCAACTGAGAAAGGTAATGAAAGCTTAATGAAATACGATAGAATATTAATTCGTTATGGAGAAATTTCAACTAAAGGAAGAAATCGTAAAAATTTTATAGATAAATTAAGAAAAAGCGTAAAGAGAGTACTACATGATTTTCCTGAAATCAAGGTCGAGGGGCAAAGAGATCGCATGTTTGTTCTGCTTAATGACCAACCACATGAAGAGATTATTGAGAGATTAAAGGGTGTCTTTGGTATCCAGTCTTTTAGTCCGGTTTTGAAGGTTGAAAAAGATTTAGATACAATGAAGGAAAAGGCATTACAATTAATTCAAAAGGTTTATCAAGAAGGCGATACGTTTAAAATCACTGCGAAAAGAGCAGATAAAAGTTTTGCATTAGATACGTTTGGTATTAACCAAGCATTTGGTGCACATATACTAACAAATATGCCTTCTATCTCAGTTGATGTGAAAAAACCAAGTATAAACTTAGTTATTGAAGTGAGAAAAGAAGCAAGTTATATTTCATGTGAGAATATTAAAGGAGCTGTTGGCTTACCAGCTGGTTCAAGTGGGAAAGGTATGCTCATGTTATCTGGTGGGATTGATAGCCCTGTTGCAGGGTATTTATCCATGAAAAGAGGAATTGAAGTCGAGGCTGTTCATTTTTATAGCCCTCCATTTACAAGTGAAAGATCAAAACAAAAAGTCATTGATCTAGCGGAAAAGCTCTCTCGAATTAATGGTGGCGTGGCGCTTCATATTGTTCCTTTTACTGAAATACAACAGCTGATACAAAAACAAATTCCTGATAACTATACAATGACAACGACAAGAAGGTTAATGCTTAGAATAACAGACGCGCTACGAGAAAAATATCAAGGATTATCCATTATTACTGGTGAGAGTCTTGGGCAAGTTGCCAGTCAGACGATGGAAAGTATGTATGCTATTAATGAGGTGGTTAGCACACCCATTTTAAGACCTCTGATTATGATGGATAAAGCGGATATAATCGACATAGCTCAAACTATTGATACGCATGATATTTCTATTCGTCCATTTGAGGATTGTTGTACCGTATTTGTACCTTCATCACCTAAAACGAAGCCGAAGCTTGAAAAAGTTCAACACTTTGAAAGCTATACAGACTTCGAGCCGTATATTCAAAAAGCAGTTGAAAATACCGAAAAACTTGTTATTATGCCGAATTCAAACATAGAAAAAGAGATGGAAGATCTTTTTTAAACGACCTTTATTACAAAAAGATTACAAAAAGAAATTTAAATGAAACAATTACCAAATATTTATTGCATAGTGCCATGTGATTCTACACATTCTATACTCACAAGGAGGTGAAATCACATGGCAAACAACAGCTCAAATAACCTTGTAGTACCTGGTGTACAACAAGCTCTTGATCAAATGAAATACGAAATCGCAACTGAATTTGGTGTAAACCTTGGTGGAGAAACTACTTCTCGTGCTAACGGTTCAGTTGGTGGAGAAATCACTAAACGTTTAGTTCAAATGGCTGAACAACAATTAGGTGGTTACCAAAAATAATTTAATATGATGGCTACAAAAGGGCGGAGTACTCACTTCGCCCTTTTTTATATTTAAAAAACTTCAAATTGACGTATTTTGTTTAAAAGTTTTTGAATGGCAGGCGTCATTGATCTGTCTTTCAAATAAGCAAGGTAAACAGTTCTATTAAGAAAAATAGAAGTGATTGGCAAGCCAATAATATGAGGTGTAGGATTATAATCTAAATAGCTTTTAGGCAAAATAGTCACGCCTAAACCTTCTTCAACCATTTTACAAGCAGTTTCTAAGCGCTCGATTTCATATTCAATTTTTGGATAAAGCTGTTCCTTCATAAAAGCTTGCAGCACATCTCCTCTCGTTTGGAAACCCTCACGACTAATAATAAATGCCTGATTAGCAATATCGGTGAGCTCTACAGAATTTTTACGAGCAAGTGGGTGTGTTTCGTAAACTGCTAACATAAAAGGCTCATGATAAAGCGGGTGTGAAGTTATTAATTGATTATGCATAGGCTGATTGGTAATCGTAAAATGAACATCCCCTTCTAATATGGAAGAAATAACTTCTTTTTGGCCAAGTACTTCATTAAATTGAAAGTGTATATCAGGATAGGTATTTTTAAATTCCTTTATGACTTTGAATAGCCAAAACTTGGCAGATTCAATAATGCCAATATTAATATGACCGTCACCTGTTTCGGCCATTTCTGCAACTTCTAGTTGAAAATGTTCGAATTGTCTTACTATATGTAGAGCTCTTTGATAAAAAACCTTTCCGATATCTGTCAAATAAATGCTTCTTGTATCTCGTTTAAATAGCGCCATCTTTAAATCATTTTCCAATTTTATAATGGCATTACTTAATGATGGCTGTGATATATGTAAAATTTGTGCTGCCTTAGAAAAACTCTGCTCATCAGCTACTGTAATAAAATACTTTAATTTCCTTATTTCCATTTTTTCACCTGCTTATAGTTAAAAGCTATAGATATATATATATTTGGTATTGGTCATTATAGCATAACTCTTTATATACTTTTTTTATACGAAACGTTTCTAAATGTATCTACACAGAAAGTTCAGAAATTTAATAAAAATGAGGGAGTTCGCAATGTACAGTCAAGGAAGGAAAGATCAATGGATAGGCAGAATTGACTCTTTAGAAGATCGAAAGAGTTTTAGATACCATCAGGTTATTAAAACGGAAAATCTTCTCACACCGAGTGATAAAACGCAAATATCTAGCTATGGACTTATCGGATTCGAATGTGAAGAAGGAGTAAGAAGAAACAACGGTAGACTAGGAGCGAAAGAGGGACCAAATGCTATAAAACAAGCAGTTGCTAAATTACCTTTTCCATATGATGTTGATACCAATATTTATGATTTTGGTAATGTGGTTTGTGATAGTCAGCAGTTGGAAGAAGCACAAGTAGAATTAGGGGATTTTGTTAGCTTAATTCTCGATAAAAAATCTACACCTATCATATTAGGTGGTGGTCATGAGACACTTTACGGTCATTATTTAGGTGTTAGGAAGTCGATAGGTAAACAAAAGAAATTAGGTATCATTAATATTGACGCACATTTTGATTTACGATCATATGATGAAGCGCCGTCATCGGGTACGATGTTTAAACAAATATTAGATCAAGACGAAAATGCAAATTATTTATGCCTTGGTATACAAAAACAAGGAAATACTGCTTCTCTTTTCGAGACTGCCTCCAAACTAGGTGTAACCTATATTCTAGAAGAAACCATTCATGCGGAAGGTTTAAAAGAAACAAAACAAGTAATAAATAATTTTATTAAAGAATGTGATGTGTGCCTGTTAACTCTGTGCATGGATGCAGTTAATTCTGCCTACGCACCAGGTGTAAGTGCACCATCTCCATTTGGCTTAACTCCATTTGAGGTAAGGGAAATTGTTCGATTGGTTACAAATAATGATAAGACGGTTTCGTTTGATATATCCGAAGTTAATCCTTCATTAGACAGAGATGGACAAACAGCAGCAGTTGCAGCTCAATTGGTGAGTGAAGCAATCAGCGCATTTCACAGGAGGACAAAGAGATGAACATCACTTTAGATTCAATTTCAACATTGTTTCTTGCTGTCGCCCTTTTGTTAATCGGTAGCGTATTAATAAAAAAGGTGACATGGTTAAATCGTTATTGTATACCTGCACCAGTAGTGGGCGGATTATTATTTGCTCTACTTATTTTAATTTTAAAACAAACAGGGCTAATGAACATTGAATTAGATACATCACTACAAAGCATTTTTATGCTTACCTTTTTTACGACGGTTGGTTTAGGGGCTAGTTTTAAATTAGTGAAGCTAGGTGGCAAGCTACTTATCTTCTACTGGATTGCCTGTGGCGTACTTGCCTTGTGTCAGAGTGCAATTGGTATTTCTCTAGCAACCGCTCTTGGTCTGGAACCGTTACTAGGTGTCATGATGGGGGCTGTTTCTATGGAAGGTGGACATGGTGCTGCAACGGCATTTGGCGGAACCATTGAGGAATTAGGAATAGAGTCTGCACTATCCACTGGATTAGCTGCTGCTACGTTTGGTTTAATAGCTGGTGGTTTAGTTGGGGGGCCGACAGTTAAGTATTTAATCAATAAATACAAATTAACACCTAAACAATCAAGTGATTCAGCCAGTGAAATTGCTCCAACATTAGAAGAGGAAAAAGATCATTCACCAACTTCTACTAATCATTTTATGGTACAAGTTCTCATTATTACTTTTTGTATGACGGTTGGATCATTATTAGGAGAGTTATTCTCCAATGCAACAGGTTTTGTATTACCAAGCTATGTTGGAGCAATGTTTGTTGCTGTAATCGTAAGAAATATTGTCGATAAAGTAAATGGACGCATCATTGATATGAAATCAATCAATTTCATTGGTGATATTACATTAGGTATATTCCTCTCAATGGCGCTGATGAGCATTAAACTATGGGAAATTGCTGATCTTGCTCTTCCGATGCTATTCATTGTATTTATTCAAGTGGTCTTTATCGTATTGTTCTCTATCTTTGTTCTATTTAAGCTATTTGGAAAAGATTACGATGCTGCTGTAATGGTCGGTGGTTTTACGGGTCACGGTCTTGGGGCAACACCCAACGCGATGGCGAATATGTCTGCCATTACTGAGAAATATGGACCATCCCCAAAAGCGTTTTTAATTGTACCAATTGTAGGGGCTTTTCTCATAGATGTCTTTGCTATGCCGATTATCATTACGAGCATCAATTTATTATCTTAAACAAACATACTGTACGAAGAATCCGAGCAATTATTCCATTCAGGGGATGAGAATATAGCTCGGTTTTTTTTTGATAAATTTAATTTGGACTCAGATATTGGTAATTAAGAGAATTTAAAGTGAAAAAGAAAAGATAGTGTTAAGGGGGATATTTACCCATATTTCAGAGAGGGGAAGTTGGTGTTTATCAACTAACTATTGAGATAGAGAAAGATAAATTATTTTAATTATTTAAATAATTTAGTATAATTATTAGTGACATCTTGAATTCCGCATAGATCTTGAGAAAAAGGAGAGATTTTTGGATGAAACGAGAGGATTTATTAGCACCCGAGGTTTATAACTTAGTCTCAGAGGTTGAGCACTATGCGCAAAATAGTGATAAACTGGCGATTCAATGGGAAGATGAGCAGGGTGAGAAAAAGGAAATTACATATAAGCAATTAATGAACAAAGCGAACAGAATTGGAAACGTTTTCGTGGATAAAGGCTTAGAAAAAGGCGATGTTGTTCTAGTAATCATTCCTCGTCTTGTAGAAGCTTACCAAACATACTTAGCTGCGCTTAAAGCAGGAATGGTTGTCATCCCTAGCTCAGAAATGTTAAAAACTAAAGACTTAAAATATCGTATTAACCATGGTGATGTCAAAGCAATTATTAGTTATGCACCTTATGTATCTGAATTCAACGAGATAAAAGAAGCGGAAAATCTGCCAAAATTCATTATTGGAGGAAATGCGCAAGGGTGGATTTCTTTAGATGAAGAAATGGAAAGAGCTAATGAGTCGTTTAAAATAGTAGAAACGAAGAAAGACGATATGGCTTTTCTTTCCTATACTTCGGGAACAACTGGCAACCCAAAGGGTGTCGTTCATACCCATGGGTGGGCATTTGCTCATTTAAGAACTGCAGCTACACATTGGCTTGGTATTGAGGAAGGGGATACCGTATGGGCAACTGCAGGCCCAGGTTGGCAAAAATGGATATGGAGCCCATTTCTTTCCGTATTAGGATCAGGCGCAACAGGGTTTGTTTATAACGGAAAATTTGAACCGAAAAAATATTTACAGCTCTTGCAGGATTATGAAGTGAATGTGCTTTGCTGTACACCAACAGAATATCGTTTAATGGCAAAAGTAGATCGTATTGGTCAATATAATTTATCAAAGCTTCATAGTGCTGTTTCAGCAGGAGAACCTTTGAACCGAGAAGTCATTGATATTTTTGAAAAACATTTCGGGCTTGAAGTAAGAGACGGATATGGACAGACGGAAAATACATTGCTTGTAGGTGTCACGAAAGGTATGGGGTTAAGACCAGGTTCAATGGGTAAACCAACACCAGGGAACAGAGTAGAGATCATTAATGAAGACGGCAGGCCATGTTCAGTGGGTGAAGTAGGGGATATTGCTGTTCATGTTGATACGCCAGCATTATTTAAGAATTATTATAAAGATCCAGAAAGAACTTCCATGCAATTCCGTGGGGATTACTATATTACAGGGGATAAAGCTAAAATGGATAAAGATGGGTATTTCTGGTTTGAAGGACGAGGTGATGATATTATCATTAGCTCTGGTTATACTATTGGACCATTTGAAGTTGAAGATGCCCTCGTGAAGCATCCATCCGTCAAAGAGTGTGCAGTTGTAGGTAGTCCAGATGAAGTAAGAGGTTTGATAGTTAAAGCCTTTATCGTTTTAAAAGACGACGTCGATGAAAATGATGCTAATCTAATTCCAAGTTTACAACATCATGTAAAAGAGCTCACGGCTCCTTATAAATATCCACGAAAAATTGAATTTGTCAGCGACTTACCAAAAACAACTTCAGGAAAAATTATGAGAAGAGAGTTACGAAAACAAGAGGCTTCAAAAACGACCGCAAACTAAATATAAAGAGGCAGAAGAAAATAAAAATCTTCTGTCTTTTTTATATTGAGTGATATAGAAGAATGTGCTTTTTTTGTTATACTGAAGAAAAATAATAAAAGGAGTCAAATGGAATGGGAACACTTTGGTTTGGCGGAAAAGTGTATACAATGCAAGCAGTAAATGATTATGTTGAAGCTGTTTTTACAAGAGAAGGGCGAATTATTGCAACAGGGAATGAAGCTGAGTTGAGACATCTCTATCAGCATGAGTTGACAAAATTAGTGGATTTAAAAGGTAGTGTAATGCTCCCAGGCTTTGTTGATAGTCATATGCACTTAATTGGTCATGGGGAAAAACTTATTCGCCTTGATTTATCGCAATTCACGTCAAAAGAAGCGAGCTTACAAGCTCTAAAAGAATATAGTAAAGATGCCAACCCTGGGGAGTGGATTATTGGAGAGGGTTGGAATGAGAATCTCTGGGATGAAGCAGAACCTATCGTTGCTAGTGATATAGACAAATGGGTAAATGATCACCCTGTTATGCTTAAACGAGTATGTAGGCATGCAATTAGTGTGAACACAATGGCAATGGCGCTTGCAGGCATTTCAAAAACGACAGTCTGTCCCTCAGGTGGTGTAATTGAAAAAGATGAGGGTGGACAACCGAATGGGTTATTAAAGGATCAAGCACAAGAGCTGATTACAACTGTCATACCGTCAGTAACTGATGCTTATATGCTGAAGGCTATGAAAGCCGCTATTCGTGATGCACACCGATTAGGTCTTACAGGGGGACATACAGAAGACCTGAATTATTACGGTGGATTTGAACAGACCTATCAAACTTTTAATAAGGTGATAAAAGAGGGCAATCTTCCGTTTAGAGCGCACTTACTCGTTCATCACGAGGTGGTCGATGAACAGCAAGCGAAGGCGGTTTCTCCACATCCATTTATTGAATTTGGTGCGATGAAAATATTTGCAGATGGAGCACTTGGCGGAAGAACTGCTTTATTAAGTCACCCATATGCAGATGATAAGGAAACAAGTGGAGTAGCAATATTTACACAAGAGGAGTTAAATAACTTAGTAGAGAAAGCTCGTTCGTATTCTATGCCTGTTGCCATACATGCGATTGGCGATCAAGCATTCGAAATGGCCTTAACTGCAATAGAGGCACATCCACAACATACTAAAGATAGAGATCGAATCATCCATGCGCAAATATTAACGGAAGAGCTGATTGAGCGAGCGAAAAAACAACCATTAGTTCTTGATATTCAACCGAGTTTTGTTTCATCTGACTTTCCTTGGGTAATTGATCGAATAGGAGAAGAGTATATGAAATGGTGCTATGCTTGGCGTACTCTTATAGAAGAGGGTGTAATATGTGCAGGTGGATCGGATGCACCTATTGAACCACTAAGCCCTTTGCTAGGTATACATGCAGCAGTTACCAGAACAAATGTGAATGATCCGAGTGAAACCGTTTATGATATCAACCAAACACTTTCATCTTATGAGGCGGTATGGTTATACACGAGAGGAAGTGCTTATGCATGTAGTCATGAGCATGAACGTGGGATGATTGTAGAGGGGTTTGTAGCGGATTTTACGATTTTAAAAGAAGATATCTTTAACATTCCTGTGCAAGAAATTCCCAACATCTCTATAGAAATGACTGTGGTGGCAGAGGAAATTGTTTATACAAAAAGTTGAAAAACTATTGTCTATTCCATTCTTTTAGGCGTATAATACATTTTATTTCGATAATGGAAAGAATTGAGGATGGGAAATGGCGCAAGATGTTAAGCAAGGTGTAATTTATGCAGGTTTGTCGTATGTGTTATGGGGAATACTGCCGATTTATTGGAAGTTGATAGGTGGGGTTAGTGCTTTAGAAACACTTGCTAACCGGGTCATTTGGAGCTTTGTTTTCATGCTGATTCTATTGCTATTATTAGGTAAGTTGCGTGCTTTTATGATTGTTGTAAAAGGACTATGGCAAACAAAGAAGCAGTTGTACGGATTAATTATAGCTTCTCTATTAGTAAGTGCGAATTGGTTTATCTTTATATGGGCTGTAAATAATGGACAAATTATTGAAACAAGTATGGGATACTATATTAATCCGTTGATTAGTGTACTACTAGGGATGGTCGTATTCAAAGAGCGGTTATCTGTTTCTCAATATGTTTCTTTTGCCCTAGCAGCCATTGGTGTGATTATCTTAACAGTTTCGTATGGTTCATTTCCTTGGATTTCCTTTTTACTTGCTTTAACCTTCGCACTGTATGGGTTAGCGAAAAAAATGGTAAAAGTAGATGCAGCCATTGGTCTTACACTTGAAACGATGGTCATTACACCCATTGCTTTACTATATATGGGTAATTTGTTTGTGCAGCAACGACAGATGCTGTTTAATGAAAATGTAGGTTTAGATTTATTGTTAATAGGTGCTGGAGTAGCAACAGCCGTACCATTACTCCTTTTTGCTAACGGGGTCCAAAGAATACCCCTTTCAATGGTAGGGTTTTTACAATACATTGCGCCAACAATCATGCTTATTTTAGGTGTGTTTGTATATGGTGAATATTTCTCCAAAGCACATTTCTTATCCTTTTTGTTTATATGGATTTCGCTGACTATCTATTCTTTATCCCGTACAAAGTGGGTTTTATTATGGGAAAGTAAAATAGCCAGAGGAAAACAAATAGGAATGTGAAGATTCGGCTGATATCACCTTTGTCTAATATCTTTTCCTTAGATATCGGCAATTTTCTTAAATAAAGGTCACTTAAGTTGGTGGATGCAAACTTAACTATTGTGTATACCATTTTGAATAAAGCCGTTGAAATTTTAAGATTATAAAATTTCAACGGCTTTTCATTTCGATATTACCATTCGATTCAAACACTTATTACATAGCGTTTATTTGTTGTCCTGACAATTCTTATAAAAAGGTTCTCTTCACTTTTTCCCAAAAGGAGTTGTCTTTTAGCTTAACGGTTTTTATACTGTGTGGACTTAAGGTGATTTTTATTTCATCTACATGCTGGATACTTAACGCTTCATTATCCATCCCCATGATAGGGTGATCATTTCCCTCGTGTGTAATCTTTAATGTTAAGGTTCTTTGCTCTCCTAAAATAAATGAAGAACCTAGTGTGCGATATTTATTATTATTTAAAGAGGCAAGCTCGCTTACTTGTAGACAAGGTAGCATGGGGTCTACAATTGCACCGTTGACAGATTTATTATAAGCGGTACTACCAGTAGGAGTGGAAACAATCATTCCATCTCCACGGAATGTTTCAAATAATTGACCATCAATATAGATTTCCATCACTAATGTTTTGATAATACTAGAACGGATGGAGAATTCATTTAAACACTGAAATGAGGTTTCACCATCAACTGTAACTTGGATTGTGGGATATTTACGGACTTCTATATTTTCGTTTTGTGCTGCTTCTAGCATTTTCGAAGGCTCATTTAATTGGAAGTCACAGTAAATACCTAATGGCCCATGTGTCGAAATTCCAGCGTATAGACAATCATCACGGAATCCCGTTTTTCTTACTGCTTGTAAGAAAGCCCCATCTTCTCCAATACTAACAATAATGGTCGCTTCTCTCGGATCTGTTACTATAGTGAATCCATGATGGGTTGCTTGTTGTTTTAAATTTTCAACAATTACAAGTGTTTCGGCGTCTTGTTTATGGTAGAAATATAAAAGTCGTTGATGCATGAAAAAACCTCCTTTAATGTTTCATAAAAAATGTGTTGGAAAGATAGAATGAATAAAGGTGCTTATGATTTGAAGAAGTGACATTTTTTGCTATCATAAGAAGAGATAACCTACTCTTCTCCATTCTTATTCTATGGGAAGATGATGTATAATTCAAAGGAGGAATGATGGAATGACAGCAAAGAGATGGGCTGCTTTGGGAATTGCTGCTGTTTTATTTGTTTTTTCGGTAGGAATTAATTTCATGTCTAACTTGGCGTCAACGAATTTTGAAGATACCTTTTCAAACTTGATGGCCACAGGCGAAGATTCTTTTACTGAAGAAATGATCGAAACAGGAGACTCTTTAAATAAAATTGCTGTATTAAATTTAAATGGGACGATTCAGGATACGGGTGAGAGTGGCTCATTATTAGCAACTTCTACATATAACCACAATCGTTTTATGAAATTATTAAACCATGTGAAAGATGATTCCACTGTTAAAGGTGTTGTAATAAAAGTGAATACACCAGGTGGGGGCGTTGTTGAGAGTGCGCAAATTCACGATAAAATTGTTGAAATTCAAGAAGAGGCGAATAAACCTGTGTATATTTCTATGGGTTCTATGGCTGCGTCTGGTGGGTATTATATTTCAGCTCCGGCGGAAAAAATCTTCGCTAGTGCAGATACAATGACAGGATCATTAGGTGTCATCATGCAAGGGGTGAATATTACTGAGCTTGCAGATAAGATAGGCATTGAATTTAATACAATTAAAAGTGGCGAATTTAAAGATATTATGAGTCAAACGAGAGAAATGACTAAAGAAGAACAAAATATTTTACAAGATATGATAGATAATGCTTATCAAGGATTCGTAGAAGTGATTGCTTCTGGGCGAGAGATGTCAGAAAATCAAGTCCGTGAACTAGCAGATGGTCGTATCTATGATGGTCGCCAAGCATTAGATAATCAATTGATTGACGGGTTAGGCTATGCAGAAGATGTTATTAATGAGATGAAAAACGATGTGGGCTTAGAAGACGCTGCTGTTATTCAATATAGCGATAATGTTGGTTTTGGCTCATTTCTTAGTGTAGCAGCAAATAAAGTTGCTGGGAATGATCTGCAAATGGAAGGTGTAATGAAGCTTCTTACACAGCCGAATTCCCCACGCCTAATGTATTTATATGCTGAATAGAAAGGAGGCGCTTTAGGATGCATAATCAAGACGAACCAAAAAATAAGGAATTGTTCCAACAAGAAGGTTCTGAAGAAGCGGTGCTTTCCGAACAACCTGGGCAATTGATAACAATGACTGAAGAATATCGGTTAGCGGGGTTTTGGATGAGGTTTTGGGCGTATTTATTAGATTGGATCATTATTGGTAGCATTAATGGTATCCTTACTTACCCTGTTTTTAGAGCGTTAGATGTTTCTTTAAATAACTCATCTTACTTTTCTGCTGTCGCCATTGCAACCGCGTTGACCTTCTATTTGTATTTTGTTCTTATGACGAAATACCTCGGGCAAACTTTAGGAAAAATGGTATTCGGTTTAAGAGTCATTCAAATAGACGGAGGCAAGCTTTCCTGGGGAACGATTCTTTTTAGAGAGTGGATTGGTCGCTTCATTTCAGGTACAGTGATGATGCTTCCTTACCTTGTCGTTGCCTTTCATCCAAAAAAGAAGGGCATACATGACCTGTTTGCTGATACAACAGTTGTCCATGAGAGATAATTGAATAGCTAGGCATATAAAAGTCATTCCTTTAAGGGATGGCTTTTTTGTTATGTGAAATAATCAGTGTATGTAATTAACCCAAGCTCACTGCTTAGCTTTTTATATTGTCTACTTGACAGGGGCAAGACCAATATGGGGCTATTTAACTAAAGCTCCGTTAGTTAGTTAAATAAGAGCCTTTACAAATCCTATGCTTTTTGCTTCATATCCCATATTTTTATAAAATTGATGTGCATTATCTCGTTCTGTACGATTTCCACTATTTAAACCAATCCCATCAGCACCTGAATTTATTGCAATGCTTTCGGCTTCAGTTAATAAACGCCTTCCTATTCCTTTATTTCTAAATTTGGAATCCACTACAAAAGCAATTACACGAGCGTATATACCATCTTTGTTATAAAGGACACCAGTATGAAATCCAACCATTCCAACAATTTTTTCTTTATAGATTGCAACTAAAGTATAATGGTTTGTAGTAGCTTCAATATTATTAAACCTAACCCTCATTTGCTCTATTGAGGTCTGATAACCAAGTTGTTCCATTAATGATGCTAATTCTTTTATATCATTTGAAGTTGCTTTTCTAATCTCCATTTGTTTCTCCCCCCTAAAATCAAATCAATAATATATTCCATATAATTTCAGAGAAATCCTTGTTGAATTAACCTGCTTACTCGTGAAATTATCTTACTCAATAAAGGTGGGCTTTCATTCCTTCAAATGCTTTTTGTAATGCTTCTTTTTTTGTATTTTCCCTTTTTACACCATAAAAAATAACCAATAATATCCATTAGTGCTATAATTATCTTTTTGAAGGAGTGTGAAAGAATGATAAAAAGAAAATTAGTCACCTCACTATTAACATTTTTTATATCTACCTTAATAATTACTCTATTTGTTCCGATTGATATTTTATTAGGTGAAAATAATGAACCACGCGATTTTTTCAATTTTTTTGATGACTTTATAATTTACTCTATTTATATTGGAGCTGGAATTTTTCTTTATGGTTTACCTTTATCGATTGTCATAGAAAAAATATTAAAGAAATCTAAAGAAGCACGTTTTTTCTTTACTTTTGCGTTCCATCTTCTATTAGGAATTATCCCTTTTTTTTTATTATGGTTTTTCACCTTATTTTCAATAATGATATCAGTTTTATTCTTTATTGTTGACGAAATCTTGAGGACTATAAATAGTAAAAGCTTTAAAAAATAAGATCATGGTATATTTCTACACCAAGGGTAGTAATTGTTTTTCAAAAAGAAAAAGCCTTTTTACTAATTAATGTAATAAGGCTTTTTCTTTTTTTATCGTTATTATTGTTAATATGTTGAATTAAACCTGTGATTTGGTTCATATGGCCATAAATACTTGAACCCTTTATTTGCAAAAGCATGAATTCTATTAGAAACATCAGAGTTTGGTATAAAAATATACATTTCATGGGACGGAGCTTGATCATGTTGACCGGTTATATTGTAACTACTATTTTTAAATACTGTGGCTTAATATGTAAGTAATATCTGGTGAAAGGGCATCTCCGAAAGGTATTCCTACATCATGTTTTAGTTGATAATTAACTCTTGTTGAATTTTTTACTATGTTAATTATTTTAATACCTGTATCAGGTGCTGTACCAACCCAAAGTGGTCTATAAGAATAATCATAGAAGAAAGTAGAGTTAACCTTTTGCGAAGCTAATTGGTACCAAATGAGCAATAAAATTTGCAGATGTTAATTTAGGAAAGTTTAACAAAAGGTAAAAATGACCATACTAATTGCTTGAAAGGCAGGGGTGCTCATATGGTTTGGTTCATCATAATTGCTGGTCTTATTCTTTTATTTTTACTTCTTATTTTAGTTATATTATTTTCAAAACTCTCCATTACTGTTCACTTTTATCATTATGATAAACAAAGTCACCTCAGTATAAAGTTAAAATTTTGGAAATGGCTTAAGTATACAATTGATATACCTTTGATGGAAGTTGACCCGCAAAATGCTGAAATTAAAATAAAGGAAGAAAAAACAGCATCAGGAGGAGAGACGAAAGAGGACTCGAAGAATATAACTGCAGAAGATTTGTTAAATAGTTTTAAGGATATGGATGAGCTCTTAAAGCATGTTGTTTCTCTGTATCATATTATTCGTCATTTCATGAGTAAGGTCATTGTTCGTCAGCTGCGTTGGCATACAGTTATTGGTGTAGGTAATGCAGCGGTAACGGGTGTCTTAACTGGTGGGTTTTGGTCTGTGAAAGGAAGTATAATTGGTGTGTTAAGCCATTATATGAAATTAAAGACAAGACCGGATATTGCTATTTCTCCACAGTTTCAATTTGCGGTTGCCCAAACCTCTTTTATATGTATGATTCAATTTCGTATCGGGCATGCTATGCTTGCAGGATTTAAACTGATTAAATTTTGGAAAGGTGGCAAAGCTCATTTTAAGACGAGTCAGCTTTCTGTTTTATCAGGTGATAAACCTAAAACATACTAGATGAGAAGGGGCGATTGAGAATGTCTGATCATCCAATACAAGGCTTGATGACAACTGCAATGGAAAACCTGAAAGAAATGGTAGATGTAAATACGATAATTGGTGACCCAGTAGAAACACCCGATGGCAGTGTGATTATTACAGTTTCAAAAGTGGGCTTTGGTTTTGCTGCTGGAGGCTCGGAGTTTATGATGGATGCAAGCAAAAAAGATAGCAATAATGGTGAATCCAAGGGTCATCCTTTTGGTGGAGGTAGCGGTGGAGGTGTTTCTATCACACCAATCGCATTTCTTATCGTTAACTCTCATGAAGTAAAAATGGTTCACTTAGATGAGAGCACTCATCTATATGAAAAGATCTTAGATTTAGCACCTCAAGCAGTAGATAAAATCCAACATTTATTTAATAAAAAGGACCATAAAGAAGAATCATCTAATGAGAAAGAGCATCATGAGAAAAATAATCTAGACTTTTAAACAAATATGTTTCTCAATTAAAAATCTGAACAATATTCAAATTCGACTGTAGGAGGTTTGAATCGTTCGGATTTTTCTTTGTGCCTGTCTTTTTTTTCATTGGATTCATTTCAATTGCAAAAAAGATTCTGAAAAGCTATCATTTAAACGTACATACTTATAAATAAAGGAGGAAGTAATGATGGCATCAGTTACATTTAAAGGGAATCCTGTTACACTGCTAGGAAGTGAAGTGAAAGTTGGGGATCAGGCGCCTCAGTTCTCTGTCTTAGCCAATGATTTATCTGAAGTTACTCTAGCTAATACAAAAGGGAAGATCCGTTTAATTAGTGTGGTTCCTTCAGTTGATACAGGCGTTTGTGATGCACAAACAAGAAAGTTTAATGAAGAAGCATCTGGACTAGATAATGTAGAGGTATTAACCGTTAGTGTGGACCTTCCATTTGCTCAAAAACGCTGGTGTGCTGCTTCCGGATTAGAAAATGTGCAAACTCTTTCAGATCATAGAGATTTATCTTTTGGTGAAGCGTATGGTGTTGTAATGCAAGAGCTTCGTTTGTTAGCTCGTTCGGTATTTGTTGTAGATTCTAATGACCAGGTGGTTTATGTAGAATATGTTGGAGAAGGAACAGATCATCCAAACTATGAAGCGGCAATTGAAGCAGCAAAATCAGCAAAGTAAGTAGGATAAATAATAAGCACGAGCAGTTTCTGAATCATTTTCAGAAGTTGCTTGTGCTTTTTAGTACAATCCTTCTCTCACCAATTCGTTGTCCTATCAGTTGTCTCTTTACACCTCTCCCCCAGTAAAAAGCTATACATGATATGTTTTACTTCGTTTTTTATTGAAATCAATTTGTTAGAAAATATGAAATAAACTTCATTACTTGTGAATGGTTATAAAGCTAGGTACAATAAGGAGATAGAGTATAGGAACGGGAGCGATGATGAACAATGAAAGTTTTGCCGGTGGAAGAAGTGTTTACATTATTAAATGAAACGGCTGAGTTATTGAAGGAAGAATTAAATGTTACATATCTTGAGGCATTAGCAGAAACGGGAGAAAATGTATTTCAAGGAGCAATACTTCAAGAGGAACTAAGCGAACTGACAACTAAGCGTCTTGAGAAAAGTTATGAATCCTTTCATATAAGTAAATTTGAAAAAGAAGATTTAAGAAAGGGATTTCAACTGGCTATTCTTAAAGGCATGAAAGAAAATGTTCAACCTAACCATCAAATGACACCAGATTCTATTGGATTGTTAATGGGTTATTTAGTTAATAAGTTTATTGATCAATCTTCTTTCTCCTTATTAGATCCAGCGGTTGGAACCGGTAACCTCATCACAACAGTGATGAATGCACAATCTGGTAAAATGGTAGAAGCAACAGGTGTGGAAATTGATGATCTCTTAATTAAACTTGCTTATGTGAATGCGAACTGGCAGGAGCATCCTATCCGCTTCTACAATCAAGATAGCTTAGAGCCATTATTCATTAATGAAGTAGATGTGGTTGTAAGTGATTTACCAGTTGGCTATTATCCAAACGATTTACGCGCGCAAGATTATGAGCTTAAAGCTGATGAAGGTCATGCTTATGCCCATCACTTATTTATAGAACAAAGCTTTAAACATGTAAAAGAGGGCGGATTTCTGTTCTTATTAATTCCTAACGGTCTGTTTGAAAGTCCACAAGCACCAAAGTTACATGACTTTTTGAAGAAGTACGCAATTATTCAAGGTTTATTACATTTACCATTGAATTTATTCAAAAATGAACAAGCAGCTAAAAGTATATTTATCCTTCAGAAAAAAGGTGAAGCTGTCAAACCTCCAAAAGAATCATTACTTGTTAATTTGCCATCCTTGTCAAAAGCAGATGACGTTGATCGTGTCTTAACAAAAGTGAGTAATTGGATTAGAGAAAACAAAGGTTCCTAATGATGATGAAAGGATTTCGGTAAAAAATACCGAGGTCCTTTTTCATTTTTGCAGATTATAAACTTCATTAGTATACGATTATAATTATTCAGACATGTAATAATGAAGTCTTATTTTTATGTAATACAATATTCCGAATTTAACTATTTTCTATTTCCTGTTATTATTTCTTGAAATATGATGAATCTCATGTTTAAATGAATTTTTGATGAGATATAATTCAATCAATAAACGATGATTTTATAAATAGGGTAGGAGATATTAGATATAAGGAAGTGAATCATTTGACAAAAATTATTGCCATTAATGCAGGTAGTTCTTCTTTGAAATTTCAATTATTCGATATGCCAGAAGAAAAAGTAATTACAAAAGGAATAGTAGAAAGAATTGGATTAGCACATGCGGTTTTTACAATAGTAGTGAAAGGTGAAAAAAGAACAAAAGAACTAGAGATTCCCAATCATGAAGTAGCTGTGCAATTGCTTTTAAATGAGTTAACAGCACATGAAATTATTGCTGAACTTGATGAAATCGTTGGTGTAGGTCATCGTGTGGTCCACGGTGGAGAAGATTTTTCGCAATCTGTGTTGATTACAGATGAAGTGATAGATAAAATCAGTAAACTATCGGATTTAGCTCCGCTACATAATCCTGCAAATTTAACGGGGATTTTAGCATTCAAACGTGTCTTACCAGATGTTCCAGCAGTAGCGGTTTTTGATACAGCCTTCCATCAATCAATGCCGGAAAGCTCTTATTTATACAGTCTGCCGTATAGTTATTATACTGAGTATGGTATAAGAAAGTATGGATTCCACGGAACGTCACATAAATATGTATCGGAACGGGCAGCTGAATTGTTAGGGAGACCACTTGAGCAATTACGATTAATTTCTTGCCACTTAGGTAATGGTGCGAGTATTGCAGCGATTGAAGGTGGAAAATCTATCGATACATCCATGGGCTTTACGCCATTAGCTGGCGTAACTATGGGAACAAGATCAGGAGATATTGACCCTGCCCTCATTCCCTTTATCATGCAAAAAACCGAAAAGTCAGCAGATGAAGTGTTAGATGTATTAAATAAACAAAGTGGCATGCTTGGTGTTACTGGTTTTTCAAGTGATTTAAGAGATATTGAGATGGCAGCGGAAGAGGGCAATGATCGAGCTGAATTAGCATTAGAAATATTCGCAAACCATATTCACAAATATATCGGTTCATATGCAGCGAAAATGTATGGTGTCGATGCTATAATCTTTACTGCAGGTATCGGTGAAAACAGTGACGTTGTAAGAGAAAGAGTATTAAGGGGACTAGAGTTTATGGGTGTTTATTGGGACCCTGCTCTTAATAAAGTCCGGGGTCGTGAGGCGTTTATAAATTATCCGCATAGTCCGGTAAAAGTCATCATCATTCCTACAAACGAAGAAGTAATGATTGCAAGAGATACGATTGAATTAATATCATAATGGAATTAACATTTGCTCCGACTCGCCTTTTTGGTGGAGTCGGTTTTTATTTTTTTATAAGCAAATGGGTAAGGAAATATCATTTTATATAAACAGAGAGTAAACGATGAAAGATTGCACAGGATGGTTCTCTATTTACCATTAGAAAATCGCCTTCTTAGCCTAGAAAATCTTATTCGTCTGACTAACAGCGATCATTCACTAAAGAATCTTATAGTCATAAACAAATAATGGTATTAGTAAAAAGAATAGTAAGTTTTGATCATAAGAGCAACGTGCTTATTATCAGTTAATTTGCTATACTATTAACAAAATATAGTAGCGAATGGAGGATAAGGAGATGCCATTATCTGCACGTGAACAAATGGTACTTAACGAAATCCGTGAATGGGAAAATCAATTATATAGCTACGAAGCGAATGATATCGAGCGTTCATATGAACATTATTTAGAATACTCTTTTGCATTATTACCAGAGAATGTTCAAAAGCAAGTGTTTTCTATGATGGATAGTTGGATGTTTCATTTACATGCACTCATTCAAGGATCACAATTACAGCTTGATGCAAAAGAAAGAATTCTGTCTTCAGGGAGGATTTTTCAAAAAGATATTGATACATTACATGATATGAATGCTTTGACGATTGATCAATTATCATACATAGCTAAACAGCAAATTGCTAGGCATCGAATGTATTCTTTAGCACAAGGTGGTGCAACAGGAACTGGCGGGCTTATGATGCTAGGGAGTGATATTCCGGCAATGGCTGTCATTAATTTAAGAGTCGTGCAGTTAATTGCCATGACTTATGGTGTCGAAGTCAATACACCATTTGAAATGATGAGTTCATTAAAAGTCTTTCATGCAGCTACCTTACCAAGGAGAATCCAAGGAGAAGCTTGGGAGGACTTAATGAATGACCTAGAGCAGCATGACGATTTATATTTTTATGAGGGAAAAGAAGAATTAACAGATATTACATGGTTAGAACAACCGATGAAACAAATGTTTAAAGCAGTAGCGATTGTTTTACTTAGAAAAAAAACGTTACAAGGAATACCAGTCATTAGTATGGCAATAGGAGCGGGTACTAATTACCAATTAACGAGAAATGTAACGGACTTTGCTCATAAGTATTATCAGTATCGCTATCTATTAAATAAGTCAGGGTGATTGTAAACGATGAGCGTAACGGAACATAAGAAAGATTCGTTAACTGTTGGCTGTAAAGTTATCACAGTAAGTGATACAAGAGATGAGGAAACAGATAAAAGTGGGCAATTAATGATCGCATTACTTGAACGAGCGGGTCATAAAGTCAATGCCTATGAAATTGTCAAAGACGAAAGTGTCGCAATTGAACAAAGTGTACGAGCTGGATATAACCAAGAGGATGTTGATATTATATTAACGAATGGTGGTACTGGCATTGCTCTACGTGATGTCACCATTGAAACGGTGCAACGTTTGTTTGATAAAGAGATTGACGGCTTCGGTGAGTTATTTCGTATGCTGAGTTATACAGAGGATATCGGTTCTAGTGCCATTATGTCCAGAGCAATAGCAGGTGTGATTAAGCATAAAGCGGTGTTTTGTACACCTGGATCCTCTGGTGCTGTCAAATTAGCGATGAATAAATTGATATTACCTGAGATCAGTCATGTCGTGAAAGAATTGCGTAAAGATTTATTTTAATGAGAATGAGTCCGAACCATTTACGTTCGGGCCTATTCATTAATAGTGACCTTTAAGTGTTACATCTTGACCTGTTCGGAACCAAAGCCATAATTCATTAATTTGTGAGGCTAATTCGGCGATTTCGTGATTGAGTTTACAAGAAGTTTCAAAGTCGCTTTCATTAGAGAGCTCTTCTTGTTTCCTATTAATCAAGACTTCTATACTTTTTATACGGTCTGGAATTTTCCCTCGAATGGTTTCCCAATGAACTAAAATTTGTTGTTGCTCAATAGATGAAAATGCCTCCCAATCCTTTTTTATAGTCGGTAAATCGATAGATAATCTTTGGTTAAACGTAAAATGCTGATGCATTGTTTGCCCCCTCTGCTAATATTTATATTATTTATAAGTGTATCTTCTTTTTCAAATCATAGCTATATACCCTTCCGTTTGCTTGGCCAAGTGAATATAGTAAAGTAATTATAATGAGAAAGGAATGGCAAGTGTTGAAAAATATCGTTTGGATTCTTCTATTTATTCTGCTTTGCCTTTCTCCATCCCCCTCTAATGCTAAATCGAATACAAACACCATGCAAGCAAAAAAAAACTATTATACAAAATTACAAATTGGGCTGCCAGAAGATGTGGGTATCAGTAGTGAGCGTTTAAAAGTCGTTGATGAATGTATAACAACGGAAATATCCCGTGGTTTTCCTGGTGCTGTTTTAGTAATCATTAAGGATGGAAAAATCATTAAGGATTCAGCGTATGGATTCGCCAAACGATATGATGGGCATTCCGTATTGCCGCAACCAATAAAAATGAAAACAACAACGATTTTTGACCTCGCATCAAATACAAAAATGTTCAGTACAAATTTTGCTATGCAACAGTTAGTTTCCCAAGGGAAGGTTGACTTGAAGCAATCTGTCCAATATTATTTACCAGCATTTAAAGATCGTGATAACGACGAGATAAAAGGAAAAGCAAAGATAACAGTAACCGATCTGTTGCAGCATACTGCTGGACTACCGAGCAGTATTCACTATCACGATCCAAAAAAAGCGGGCGTGTTATATTCTCAAGATAGAGAGTTAACTAAAAAGATGGTCATAGCTACACCACTGAAGCATCCGCCCCATACAGCACAAATATATAGTGATATTGATTATATGTTATTAGGGATAATTATTGAAGAAGTGACAGGTGTATCATTAGACGATTATGTTGAAAAGGAAATATATAAACCCCTTGGCCTTATTCATACTAAGTATAACCCTCTACAAAAAGGAGAAAGCCAAAATGAATTTGCCGCAACTGAGTTATTTGGTAATACAAGAGATGGTGCTATTTCCTTTCCCCATATAAGGAAGCATACATTACAAGGAGAAGTCCATGATGAAAAGGCGTTTTATAGCATGGCAGGTGTATCAGGACACGCGGGCCTATTTTCTACTGGGAGGGAAATGGCTGTATTATTACAAGTGATGTTAAATGGAGGTGGCTACGGGAATCTTGAACTTTTTAATCAGTCAACCATCAATCAGTTTACAACCCCTTCGTCGCCTGACTCTTCTTTTGCATTAGGTTGGAGGATAAATAGTGACGATCATATGCATCAATTTTTTAGTGAAAGTGCACCGAGCACTGTCCTTGGTCATACAGGCTGGACAGGAACGATGACTGTTATTGATAAGGAAAATCAACTTGGCATATGTTTACTAACAAATAAAAGACACTCACATGTAATCGATCCTTATAAGAATCCAAATGTTTTTGCCGGCGATCAGTCAGTTATTAGTAATTATGGGAAAGTGATAGACCTTATTTATAAGGCGATAATCTCTTAGCAATCATTGCTATAAATAAATAAAAACAAGAGTAAGGAAACTAAGATAAAAGCCAATAAGGCTTTTATCTTTTTTTATAATGGTTTGCAATATATGCTGGAAATTTTGCTCTTCTCTACACTTTCACTTGTTTCGGTTGGACGGATATTTATGTGGATTTATGCATTTGTGGATATTTTATAGAAATTGTAGATAACCTATTGCAATTTTAGGGAAAGGTTGTTAAAGTATTAACATAATCAGTTGAATAAAAATATAAGTTATTGAATATTTATACGTATCCACTTCAAGGAGGAAATAAAAATGTCAAATCCAAAAGTTGTTCTTGCCTATTCAGGCGGTTTAGATACTTCAGTTGCAATTAAATGGTTAGGAGATCAAGGTTACGCTGTTGTTGCTTGTTGTTTAGATGTTGGTGAAGGAAAAGACCTTGATTTCGTAAAAGAAAAAGCACTTCAGGTTGGTGCGGTTGCTTCTTACGTGATTGATGCAAGAGAGGAATTCGCGCAAGAATTTGCTCTTGTAGCCTTACAAGCACATGCATTATATGAAAATAAATATCCATTAGTATCAGCGCTTTCTCGTCCGTTGATTGCAAAAAAATTAGTGGAAGTAGCTGAAAAAGAAGGTGCGGTTGCAGTTGCACACGGATGTACGGGTAAAGGGAATGATCAGGTCCGTTTTGAAGTGGCTATTGCGGGATTAAATCCTGACTTAGAAGTATTAGCACCAGTGCGTGATTGGAAATGGTCTCGTGAAGAAGAAATTGCTTATGCAAAAGAAAATGGTATTCCTGTACCGATTCAATTAGATTCTCCATACTCTATTGACCAGAACTTATGGGGAAGAAGTAATGAGTGCGGAATTCTAGAAGATCCTTGGGCTGCACCACCAGAAGATGCATATGATTTAACAAATAGTCTCGAAAATACGCCAGATACACCAGAAATCATTGAAATCGGTTTTGAGGAAGGCGTACCTGTGACATTAAATGGGAAATCATATATGCTTTCTCAGCTAATTACAGAGTTAAATTACATTGCTGGAAAACATGGTGTGGGACGTATTGACCACGTTGAGAACCGTTTAGTAGGGATTAAATCTCGTGAAATTTATGAAGTGCCAGGTGCTACTACTTTAATGAAAGCACATAAAGAGCTGGAAGATTTAACACTTGTGAAAGAATTAGCGCATTTTAAACCAATTATTGAGAAGCAGGTTGCTGAATTAATCTATAACGGACTGTGGTTCTCTCAATTAAGAACAGCACTCCAAGCATTCTTAAAAGAGTCGCAAAAATACGTAACTGGGACAGTAAGAGTGAAATTATTTAAAGGCCATGCGATTGTTGAAGGAAGAAAGTCTCCTTATACTCTATATGATGAAAAACTTGCCACATACACTTCTGATGATGAATTTGATCATAACGCAGCGATCGGTTTCATTAAATTATGGGGTCTACCAACAAAAGTACAAAGTGCGGTGCAAGGTAACAAGAAGGTGACAGTGTGAAAAAGCTTTGGGGAGGCAGATTCACCAAATCTGCTGAAGAATGGGTCGATGAATTTGGCGCATCCATCTCCTTTGATCAGGAGCTAGTACAAGAAGATTTGCAAGGAAGCATTGCTCATGTAACAATGCTTTCTGCAAATGGTATTATAAGCGAAGAGGATGCTGAAAAAATTAAATCTGGCTTGCAAACATTACAAGAAAAAGCTGCTAATGAAGAAATTGAGTATTCAGTTAAACGTGAAGATATTCACCTTAACTTAGAAAGTGCATTAACTGAACTTGTCGGTCCTGTAGGCGGAAAGCTACATACAGCTCGTAGCCGAAATGATCAAGTTGCTACTGATATGCATTTATATTTAAAGAAGCAGGTTCAAACCATTATTATGCTTGTTGAAGAACTGCAAAATGCATTACTTACACAAGCGGAAGCGAACGTTGAAACGGTGATGCCAGGATATACCCATTTACAGAGAGCACAACCGATTTCATTTGCGCATCACCTAATGGCATACTTCTGGATGCTTGATCGTGATAAACAACGTTATCAAGAAAGCCTCAAACGCATTAACATTTCTCCACTTGGAGCTGGTGCATTGGCTGGAACAACTTTTCCGATTGATCGCTATCAAACAGCCGAATTGCTTGGTTTTGAAGGGATTTATGAAAACAGCTTAGATGCTGTGAGTGATCGCGATTTTATTTTGGAATTCTTATCTTCAAGTTCAACACTGATGATGCATCTATCTCGATTAAGTGAAGAATTGATTCTCTGGTCAAGTCAAGAATTTCAATTCATTGAATTAGATGATAGTTTCGCAACAGGAAGCAGTATTATGCCGCAAAAGAAGAACCCGGATATGGCTGAGTTAATACGCGGTAAAACGGGACGAGTATACGGAAATCTTATGGGGATGTTGACTGTTTTAAAAGGCTTACCACTTGCTTATAACAAAGATATGCAAGAAGATAAGGAAGGCATGTTTGATACTGTCAAAACGGTCGTTGGTTCTCTAAAAATCTTTGTTGGAATGATTGAAACAATGAAGGTGAAGACAACACAAATGGAGAAGGCGACAAAGAATGATTTCTCTAATGCGACTGAACTAGCTGATTATCTTTCAAGTAAAGGTGTACCATTCCGTGAAGCGCATGAAATCGTTGGTAAGCTCGTGCTTACTTGCGTACAAAAAGGTTGTTTCTTAATGGATTTAACACTTGAGGAATACAGAGCTGTTAATGATTTATTTGAAGCCGATATTTATAAGGTGCTTGATCCATATACCGCTGTTGAAAGAAGAAATAGCGCGGGTGGAACAGGCTTCGACCAGGTGAGAATCGCTATAGATAAAGCGAAAGCTAAGTTAAATAAAGAAGAGCATGCCTAGATGCGCATGCTCTTCTTCGCTTTTTTTTAGGAGTGCTTCTCTGCCACGTTTGCCTCCCCACTTTTTTGCTTTGCGGATTTATTCGGTCTGACCACAAGTACATCACAAGGTGCGTGGCGTGTAATATATTCTGATACACTACCAATTAAGAAGCGTTCGACAGCATTCAGCCCCGTTGCTCCACATATAATAAGGTCGATTGGCTTTGTTTTCGCGATATCTTTGGTTATGATTATTTTGGGAGATCCATATTCGATTATATACTCTACTTTAGTAACGTTTGCTTGAGTACAAACTTCCTTATAACGTGCCATTAAGTTTTCAGCAAATTCTGTAGCTCTAACAGAAGTAGAGTGATCATAAGCTTCAATAGCATTGGTACGAGTATCGACAACATGAGCTAAAATGAGATTGGCACCACTATCCTTCACCATTTCAATTGCTTGATTAAATGCCTCATCTGCTTCTACTGAACCATCTACTGCGACTAAAATGTTTTCATAATGTTTACTCATTTAAATCTCCTCCTTTACCTATTATTATACATACCCTTTTTATGAATAAATGTAGCCATTTTTCAAACAATAATGAGGAAAAAATAATGACAAAGGAGTGAACAATCTTGAAAAAAGAAGAAAGAAATGAATGGAATCAATTGTATGATGAAAATGAAGCAGAACAATCTATTAGCGATTCAATAATGGAAGCATATAACGGTGGTGCAGTCAGTCGCCAACAATTGACGAACGAAACCAATGAAGATGAATTAAGCTAAAGTAATATAAAAGGCGTTTTGTCATATGACAAAACGCCTTTTGAGCTTGTATTCAAAAAACTTCATAAGAGTAGACAAAAACACCTTTACTGTTAAAATAATTTTGTGATGGATATATTGTAGTTACCCCACTATGTTAAAAGATGTAAAAAAAACGGTTGATTACAGGAAGCAATTTAGGTCATGTCCATTGATAGCCATTTATATTAGAATAGAACGATAGGGGAAAGGTTTATTAAGGGGGAGAAGAAGATGGAGCAAAAAAAGCTTGATCCAAGATATAAAGTTGCTAATCGAGAAGCGCTTATCGGTGTCGGTATTGCGATGATCAACTTTTTCATATGGTATTCTTTTGCCTACGGCTTAGGTAGTAAGCCTGTTGAAGAGTATCAATATATCTTTGGATTACCTTCGTGGTTTTTCTATAGCTGTGTGTTAGGGTTTCTAATTATTACAGTCATCGTTTGGTTGGTTGTTAAGTTCTTGTTCTCTGATGTACCTTTTGAGGAGGAAGAACAATGAATTGGGGAGTAGCTATACCATTAATTATTTTTTTATGTTCACTATTCTTTTTTGGGATTTATGCAACAAAATATTTAAAGCATGGACCTGATTTTTTACAAGAATATTTTCTAGGTGGAAGAAATCTTGGTGGCTTATTATTGGCGATGACGATGGTGGCTACATATGGGAGTGCGTCAAGCTTCATCGGTGGACCTGGAATTGCTTATAATATGGGTCTTGGCTGGGTGTTATTGTCGATGTCACAAGTGGTAACAGGCTACTTTACACTCGCTATCTTAGGTAAAAAGTTTGCCATTATCTCTAGGAAGACAAAAGCGGTTACTTTAAATGATTTCTTAAGAGAACGCTATCAAAGTAAATGGGTAGTCATCTTATCGTCAATTTGTATAGTTGTTTTCTTATTCGCTTCTATGTCTGCGCAGTGGATTGGTGGTGGCCGATTATTAGAATCGTTTATGGGATTGTCGTATCAATCAGCACTTTTAATTTTTACATTATCTGTTCTTATTTTTGTTGTGATTGGTGGTTTTCGTGCAGTTGCCATCACTGATACAGTTCTCGGTATGATCATGTTAATTGGTACAATTATTATTTTAGTAGGAACAATCATTGCTGGTGGTGGGGTACCGAATATTATCGAGAAATTAACAGCAGAAAATCCTAACTTGATTACACCCTTCGGTGCGGACGGTTCATTAACGCCTTTATACGTATCCAGTTTTTGGCTTCTGGTTGGTGTTGGTGTGGTTGG
Source organism: Cytobacillus sp. FSL W7-1323 (assembly GCF_038595015.1). Taxonomy (NCBI): domain Bacteria; kingdom Bacillati; phylum Bacillota; class Bacilli; order Caryophanales; family Bacillaceae; genus Cytobacillus; species Cytobacillus sp. FSL W7-1323. Next base: position 3,416,044 of record NZ_CP151998.1, on the reverse strand, counting down.
TTTGCCCCAAATTGCTGTCAGAGCAATGTCTTACAAAAACGCAAAGGCAATGCATACGGCGATGATTATCGGTACACTTGTTACAGGCGCTATTATGCTAGGTATGCATCTTACAGGTGTATTTGCACGAGTGGTGATTCCTGGAATTGAAGTCGGGGATACGGTGATGCCGCAATTGACACTAACCATTTTACCTTCATGGTTAGCAGGGATTGTGTTGGCAGCTCCGATTGCAGCGGTCATCTCAACAGTCAATGCATTGTTACTTCTTGTCAGTTCATCGTTGGTGAAAGATATTTACATAAATTATATTAACAGTAAAGCAACAGATCAGTTTATTAAAAAGTTGACGTTATCTGTAACAGCAATCATTGGTATTCTAGTGTATATTGTAAGTATAGAGCCACCTGATCTTCTTATCTGGCTTAATTTATTTGCTTTTGGTGGATTAGAAGCAGCGTTTATCTGGCCAATTATTATGGGGCTTTATTGGAAAAAAGGAAATGCCTATGGGGCTCTTGCTTCTATGATTACAGGGGTAAGTAGTTATATTATTATTGACCGTTTATTTCCGGACTTATTAGGCGTGCACCCGGTCGTTGTCCCAGTGTTTTTATCTTTTATACTTTATGTCCTTGTTAGTTTGTTCACACAATATAAAAAACCAACTCAACAACAGGAGATTATCGATAAATTTTGGTATGTTTCAAAGTAGTTATTTTCTAAATGAAACAAAGTAAAATAAAACCTGAACAAACACAACCAATTGTGTATGTTCAGGTTTTTTCTTTCTTAGCAAGTTTAATAAAAAAGTGAAGGTATACATTGCGGTGTTTTTATTCTAAATGAAAACACAAGAGGAAAAATGTTTTCTAAAATAATTATTATTAGAATTATCTTATTATTACGTTGGTGCAATAAAGTGTGATAGTATTTATATGAATGCGTTTACATATCTATATTTTCTAAATATATATATGTTAAAGTATTTTAAAATATTTATTTTTTGGGAATGAAGGTGAGATGAGTTGGCGAATGAGGTGAAAAAACAAGGGTATACAAAAGGAAAATTGATTGGGTTATTTCTCGGTCCAATACTTGCATTAATTGTATTCTTTTTATTACCAAGTGATATGATTGGTTATGAAGGAAGGGTAGTTATTGCTAGTATTATGATGATTGGTACGTATTGGGTGACAGAGGCGGTACCGATGGCGGTTGCATCGTTATTACCGTTGGTTCTTATTCCGTTATTTGGCGGTGCCCCGATTGATGTGGTTTCAAGATCTTACGGAGAATCCGTTATTTTTATGTATATGGGTGGATTTATTTTGGCAATTGCCATTGAAAAATGGAATTTACACAGAAGGATTGCACTCAATATTATTGACATGATTGGAACGTCAAGCCATAAAATTATTCTCGGTATTATGCTTGCCACAGGATTGTTAACAATGTTTATTTCGAATGCTGCGACGGCATTAATGATGTTACCAGTTGCATTAGCTTTAATTTCAGAAATGCGAGATAAGAAAATTTTAGAAGGTCAAAATATTGACTTTTTTGCTAAGTCTATCTTACTTGCTGTTGCCTATACAGCAACAATTGGCGGTTTAGCTACGCTTGTTGCGGCTGTTCCAAATGCTGCACTCGCAGGTATTGCTAAGATTCAATTTGATGTAGAGGTCACCTTTTTGCAATGGTTAATCTTTGCAGGTCCGGTTGCGATTATCATGTTTGTTTTCTTATATTTCTATTTAACAAAAATGAAATTTAAGGTAAATGCTGAGAACCAAACAGAAGTGTCTTTTATTAAGGAAGAGAAAAGAAATCTTGGGAAGATAAAAACCGAAGAGTGGGTTGTTATTGCTGTCTTCTTATTAACGGTTTCTTTATGGGTCGGCAAGCCGGCTATTTCTTGGATTGCAGATCAAGTAAGTTTTCTATCATTCTTAGAAAGGTTGGGTTCATTGCCTGACGCAAGCATTTCTATGATGGGTGCTATCCTCTTATTCTTCTTACCAAGTACAAAAGGTGAGAGAATTTTAGAGTGGGGAGATTTAGCGAAACTACCATGGGGTGTATTAATTTTGTTCGGTGGTGGCTTAGCGTTAGCGTCAAGTCTTGAGCATTCGGGTGTGAATGACTTTATTGCCGTAGCATTACAAGGATTAGAAGCATATACACCGTTTATCATTATTCTTCTACTTGTTGTCATTGTATTAGGTATGACAGAAATACTGTCAAATACTGCTGTTGCCAACCTCGTCTTACCAATTTCAGCAGGTTTAGGTGTTGCTATTGGGATCGATCCTTTAATTATGATGGCAGCTGTTGCCTTAGCAGCGGGATCATGTTATATGCTTCCTGTTGCAACTCCACCGAATACCGCTGTTTTTAGTGCGGGTGAACTGGAAGTAGCCGATATGGCTAAAGCGGGTGTTTGGCTAAACGCAGTTAGTGTAATCGTGATTACATTAGCGGTTTATTACTGGATGCCAATCGTCTTTGGTATTACGATATAAAAAGAAGACCCCGAGTATGTAGTGACCCCTAAAAGTTAGACACAGTTATTTCATGAGGCAACTTGTTCAAAATGAGTTCGGTATTGTACCGGACTCATTTTCAATTTTCCCTTTAACCGTTTCCTATTATAGTATTCTATATATTTTTCTAATTCTAGTTTAAAGTGGTTCACACTTTCAAATTCCTTAAAATAAAGCAATTCTGACTTCAGTATCCCAAAGAAGTTTTCCATTACAGAGTTATCGTAACAGTTACCTTTACGTGACATACTCTGTTTAACCCCTTTTGCTTGAAGCAAGTTGCGATATTGGTTCATTTGATAATGCCATCCTTGGTCGGAATGCATGAGTAATTGATGCCTTTCTGGTAAGGATTCTAATGCTTTTTCTAACATGTCCGAAACTAATGAATACGTTGGTCGAGAACCGATGGTATACGTAATAATTTCACCATTAAATAAATCTAATACAGGCGATAGATACAGCTTTTCACCAAATAGCTTGAATTCTGTAATATCTGTTACCCATTTTTCATTCGGTGCGTCCGCACTAAATTGACGGTCTAAATGATTTGGCGCTATTTTACCGACTGTGCCTTTATAAGATTTATACCTTTTCATCCGCACTAGGCATCTTAAACCCAGCTCTTTCATGATTCGTTGAACCTTCTTATGATTTACTTTTTTCCCACGATTCACTAGCTCATCCCGAATACGACGGTAACCGTAACGACCTTCATGTTCTTCATAAATGGCTTGGATTTCTCCTTTTATATCGGTGTCTGGATCAAGTCGATTCATTCGTTTTACTAAATTATAATAGGTGCTGCGTGGAATGCCAGCGAGTTTTACGAGTGACTTCACCGAATACTTATGCCTTAACTCATAGACTACTTGTGCTTTGTCTTGTTTGGTGATTTTTCCTTGTTTTGAACTAAGGCATTCAACTTTTTTAAATACTCATTTTCCATTTCCAGTTGTTTTATTCGATTTTCTAGTGCTTCAAAAGAACGGTCAGTAGAACTTTGTTTATTTGAATCTTTTTTCATGGATAGACGCCCCTGTTCCTGTGACTGAAGGGCATCTATCCCTTGTGTTTCAAACTTTCTTTTCCATACAGCTAGAGTGGAATGCGCTGGGATATTAAAAATAGCTGCCGTTTCACATAGAGAAGTACCATTTTCAGTCATATATTGTAGTACTTCTAGTTTAAACATTTGTGTATAACTTGTACAACGTTTCACCAATGCCTCTGCACCATTGTAGTTGTATTGTCTTACCCATTTAACAATCGATTTGTGATCTATTCCAATAGATTCTCCAATTTCTCTGTAACTTTCTTTTCCGCTTAAATAGCGAGTCACGGCTTGTAGCTTCATTTCCGCAGTAAATTTGGACAAAAAAACTGCACCTCCAATAGTTGTAGATAGTGTCTAACAATTGGGGTGCAGTTCAGTATAATGACGGGGTCTTCTCTATGTTATTTAATGGTTTGTAACTCTTTTGGGAATTGTGTTAATGGTATAGCACCGTCTTTTGTTAGAACAAGATCATCTTCGATACGAACACCGGCTACTCCTGGTACGTAAATACCTGGTTCAATTGTATACACCATGCCTTCTTGTAGAAGCAAATCATTTGTTTCTGTTAATGAAGGATATTCATGGACGGAAATACCAAGTCCGTGACCGAGGCGATGTGGGAAGTAATCTCCATATCCGGCATCTGCAATAATTTTTCTTGCTGCTAAGTCAACTTCTGATGCTTTTGCACCAGGTTTACATGCTGCTATTGCTGCTAATTGCGCTTTGAGCACGGTGTCATAAATTTCTTTTTGTTTCTCATTTATTTCACCATAAGCAACCGTTCTCGTAATGTCTGAACAATAGCCTTTCCAAACAACGCCAAGGTCAAATAGAACAAGGTCGCCTTTTTGAATTTTTGTCATACCTGGTGTACCATGCGGAGATGCTCCGTTTTTACCAGTTAGAACCATTGTTGAAAAGGACATTTCATTAACGCCTTTTTTCTTTAATTCATATTCGATTGTAGCTAAAACTTCCAGTTCTGTCTTTCCTTCTGCTATGGCAGCACAGCCTGTTTCAATAGCGAAATCTGCAAGAGCAGTAGCTTCTTTAATAATCGCAAGCTCTTCTTCACTTTTTACCATTCGTAATGTACGAAGCTTTTCTTCAGCAGATACCATACTTGCATGAGGGTAAAGTTCTTTCACCGCTTCATAACGTTCAACATTCATATGTTCTTTTTCGATGGCTATTTTATTAACTGTTGAAAGACGTGTAACAATGGCATCATTAATCATTGTCCATGGATTTTCAATATCTGTATATCCAATAATATCACCATTCCAACCAGCGTTTTTGGCATCCTCTATTTCCATTTTTGGACAGACAAGGAAAGGGTCAGCATCTTGGAAAACGGCTAATCCTAGTAAACGCTCATTAGGATCACTATGAAAAGAGCTCAAGTAAAATACATTTTCTGTTGATGTAATAAAAGATACATCAATTTTGTTTTCTTTCATCCATGATGATAAAATATCCATTCTTTGCTTCATGGTAGTCCCTCCTGGTCTTTATGTAGTAAGCTATAAGCAAGCGTATCAACTATATATGAAAAAGTAAACTTTTTGAACTGTTTAAATTGAAAGAAATAAGGGAAGAGACAGGATAACTTCATATTTATGTTGAAAAAATTACATAGGAAAAACAGAAAGGAGAATCATTTGTGAAAGTATCATTTCATGGCCATTCTATCGTAAAAGTAAAAACAGAGGATAAAACAATTTTATTTGATCCATTTATTACTGGGAATGAATTAACAGACCTTAAGGTTGAAGAAGAAAAACCGGATGTTATTATCGTGACGCACGGACATGGTGATCATTTAGGAGACACAATTGAACTGGCTAAGAAGAATCAATCTCTAGTGATATGTAATGCAGAACTTTCATATTATCTAGGTTTCCATGGTATTGAAGCACACGGCATGAGTATTGGTGGTGCGTATGATTTTGATTTTGGGAAAGTGAAATTAACTCCAGCTTTACACGGAACAGGGCTCGTAACTGAGGATAACCAAATTGTTTATTTAGGTATGCCGGCTGGTGTCTTACTAACAATTGATGGTAAGACAATCTATCATGCAGGAGACACAGGTTTGTTTTCGGATATGAAATTAATTGGAGAGAGACATCCGATTGATTTAGCATTTATCCCGATTGGTGATAACTTTACAATGGGACCAGAGGACGCTGCTTATGCTGTAGAGTTGCTGCAACCGAAACAAGTCGTTCCCGTTCATTACAATACATTTCCACCAATTAAACAAGATCCACACGCTTTCGCTAAATTAGTAAAAGGATCTGATGTAAAAGTAATGGAAGCTGGAGAAGTTGTTGAATTATAATAAATATTGTTGAGAGAAACTGAGATAATGCCACAGATGACTGTCTGTGGCATTTTTGATTTCAATTTGTGAACCAACTAGTTACACTTTTTCATGGAAAAGTGCGTAAGCTAATACAATTGATTAAACCTCAAACCTCTTTAATATAGTGAGATTAGATTTGAAAAGGCAACTGGGTACATATCAATACTTTTTCACATAATAAATACACTAGTATTGAAGACGATTACTGGTCATGTCCGCTTTCTTCTCTGCATAAATATAGATTATGAGAGGAGAGGATGAGATGAGGAGATATCGTTATATTATTTGTTTATTGCTTGCAGGTGCTATGCTCTTTTACGCAGTCCCTCGATTAGATGTTTATAGCAGTGGTCTTGAGGGTGTTTTTACCATTACTTGGTTAGCATTTGCATTGATTGTTATTGCCGGAAATTTGACAGCCTTATTATATGAGCCGAAATCAAAGGTAAATGTAAGGACAAGGCGAAAAGTGGTTACATCTAACCGCAAACGAATGAGGTCTCATTAATAATATTGCTCGTTCGTTGAACATCACAACTTTTCATTCTATAATAAGGCTATGAAGGATGAAAATAGAGGGTGATGTCTTGGCTACAAAGCATGAGCAGATTTTACATTATATTGATGAGTTACCAGTCGGAGAAAAAATTTCCGTTAGACAAATTGCAAAGGCACTATCGGTGAGTGAAGGAACAGCTTACCGTGCCATTAAAGATGCTGAAAATAAAGGGTATGTGAGTACGATTGAAAGAGTCGGTACAATTAGAATAGAAAGAAAGAAGAAAGAAAACTTTGAAAAGCTTACTTACGCAGAAGTTGTCAATATTGTTGATGGACAAGTGCTAGGAGGACGAGCAGGACTCCATAAAACATTGAATAAGTTTGTGATCGGTGCGATGAAGTTAGAAGCAATGATGAGATATACTGGGGCTGGAAACTTATTAATCGTCGGAAACCGTACGAATGCCCATGAACTAGCGTTAAAAGCTGGAGCAGCCGTTCTTATTACGGGTGGTTTTGATACTGAAGAAGATGTGAAGCGGATTGCTGACGAATTAGAGTTACCGGTGATTTCAACAAGCTACGATACTTTTACAGTAGCAACGATGATTAACCGAGCAATATATGATCAGTTAATTAAGAAAGAAATTGTTTTAGTAGAAGACGTACTTACACCTGTTACTCAAACGATTAGCTTGCAAACAACAGATACGATTGAGGAATATTTAAAACATAATCGAGAGACGAGTCATAGTCGCTTCCCGGTTGTTGATCAACATATGAAGGTTCAAGGGATGGTTACTTCCAAAGATATTATGGGCCATAAAACAGATACACCTATTGAAAAGGTCATGACGAAAAACCCGATGACAGTTGGTGGTAAAACAAGTGTGGCTTCTTCTTCACATATGATGGTTTGGGAAGGGATTGAACTCCTCCCAGTTGTTGATCAATCGCATAAGTTAGAGGGAATCATTAGTCGACAGGATGTGTTAAAAGCGCTTCAAGTCATTCAGCGGCAACCACAAGTTGGTGAAACAATTGATGATACGGTGACAAATCAGTTGGTATTAGCGAATGGAAAAACGAAGAATGAAGCGATGTATCGCTGTGAAGTTACACCGCAAATGACGAACCATATTGGTTCCATCTCGTACGGTGTTTTCACGACGATAGTGACAGAAGCTGCTAATCGCGTTTTACGAATGTACAAAAAAGGTGACCTTGTAGTTGAAAATATGACCATATACTTTTTAAAACCAGTTCAAATTGAGAGTATGCTTGATATTTTTCCAAGAGTGCTTGATGTTGGAAGAAAGTTTGGGAAAGTAGATGTAGAAGTCTTCAATGGCGGGGTATTGGTTGGAAAAGCGATGATGATGTGTCAATTAACAGAAAGATAAGCATAAATCGGCTAGTTGATGGATACATCTTCTAATAGCTAGTAAAACATCAACTAGACCGAATTTACTTACTACCTTACAATTGGAGCCACCACAGGTGAAATTGTAAGGTTTTAGTTTTGGTTCGATTTAATCCATTCGGATTCTTCAATCGCACGAGGGAGAAAATATTTATAGGCTTTCATACCAGCCCAAATACTGATTCCGCCAATAATGATAAAAAGAGCAGAGATAACATACGTAATCGTACCGCTATAAAGAAATAGTTGGTTGACACCGAAAAAGAATATAAAGGCACCTAGCGCCATACGTGATTTAGCTGAAATCCATTCTTTTTCTGCAGGACGTCTAGAACGTACGTATTTCACTTTATAGAATACGTACAAAGCAAAAGATAGTGCAATAAAAACTGCAAGTACAAGCATGTACAAACCTCCATAAATGAACATATGTCTTTATTTTAACTTCTATAAGAGGAAATTGCTAGAAGAGAGAGAATAATTATTATAATTGCAAGATGCTTTTCTTTCTTGTGTGTTATTTGAGAGGAGTATACAATGAAGAGTAAAATTCTGTCCGCGATCAAAAAGTATGACAAAATCATTATCCATCGTCATATTCGTCCAGATCCAGATGCCTACGGGTCGCAAGGAGGGTTGGCAGAAATAATAAAAGCTTCTTTTCCGCAGAAACAAGTATATACAGTGGGGCAAGAGGACGAAACCCTGCTCTATTTGCGTAAAATGGACAAGATAAGTAATGAAGTCTACGAAGGAGCTTTAGTGATTGTTTGTGATACTGCCAATACGGAGCGCATTAGTGATCAACGGTACACAAAGGGTGATCTATTAATAAAGATTGACCATCATCCTAATATGGATCCGTATGGAGATTTGCTTTGGGTAGATACTGAGGCGAGCTCTGTAAGTGAAATGATTTATGAGTTTTTTCTAAGTGGTCAAAATGATGGTTTAATAATGACAGATGAGGCAGCAAGGCTGATTTTCGCTGGCATTGTCGGTGATACAGGGCGGTTTATCTATCCAAGTACAACGAATAAAACCTTTGCTTATGCAGGAGAACTAATTAAATATCAGTTCTCAAGGACAGAGCTTTTCGATAGAATGTATGAATTAGCACCCAATCTAATTAAGCTCCAGGGATATATTTTACAACATTTTCATATGCTTGATAGCGGAGCGGCAGTGGTGAAAATGGACAGTAGTTTATTGCAAAAATACGAGGCTACACCTGCTGAGGCGTCGGTTTTAGTCGGAGAGCTCGGCCATGTTAAAGAATTGAAGGCATGGGTGTTTTTTATAGAAGAAGAAGATCAAATAAGAGTGCGCTTCAGGTCGAAAGGTCCGATCATTAATCAACTAGCTCGGTGCTATAAAGGTGGGGGACATCCATTTGCAGCAGGTGCATCTATATATAGCTGGGATGAAGCTGAAAAAGTGATTTCCGACTTAAATGATTTATGTGAATCGTGGACCATTTAATAATTAATAGAGGTTGAGCAATTAATTTAATAACAGCTCAACCTCTAATACAAGTGTTGTATCTATAATAATGGATTGAATATCAGCTCGGTAGCGCTTCCCATTAATGGGGTGGGTTTTATTCACAATTATGCGTTTTACGAGTTCGATACTTTGTCCGACGCTTTTTATATCTCGCGCCATTAAAATACTGATATCTTCTTTGATCGCATCCTCCGTTTGATAGAGGCTGTATTCGTCTAAATTATATTTCTTGAGTGCAGATTGGTCGATTTTAACAACGATCTCTTGGACAGTTAATAATTCTTCGTTTTCTTTATTCAATTTTTTAAATTCCTTCTGCCATATCTCCTTTTCATTTTCTAATTCCTTAATTTCGGCTTCCTGTGTGTGGATTTCTAAACTATAACGCTCTTGCCATTCACCAAAAATGTAAACGAAAACACACCAACTTAATACGCCTCCGATAGCCATTCCAGCAAAAAAACGCTGCCAAGAAGGTCTGCGATAATAAGGGGGGATTCTCATTTAGGTAAATGCTCCTGAGTTAGCCAGATGATGATTTGAGCGCCTGTTTGAGCCCCACCAAAAGCTGAGAGAATTAAGAGACATTGTTTGATAATATCTTTCGTTTGCCCATCAAGGACTCCACGCTCAAAACTATAAACCGTATCAAAAGTACCTCCAATAGCAGCGATAATTGCCCAAATTCTAATAGAATTCGATAGATTGAAAATTTCTGTTAAGGGAGGTTTTCCTGTGAAAAACGCGGCAATGCCACCGATGATTGAACCGCCAATCAAAACACCAAGAGCAATAAAGTAACTTTCTAAAAGAGAAGAAAAGAAGGGTTGCTCATTCATTTACATAACCGCCTTTTAGTGATGAATTCTCTCTATTCCATCATATGGACGAACATCATAAATTATGTTTATTCTTCAATGAATTCATATGCGATTGTACAATGAGAGTTTTCATTAAGAAACAAACGTTCTATAATAAAAGAAGAAGAAAAATGAGGGTGTGAGAAAGTTGTCTTTTATTCACTTGCAAGTATATAGTGCCTATAGTTTATTAATGAGCACAGCTAGTGTTGAACAACTCGTAGCAGATGCCAAAGTAAAAGGGTATCCAGCAATTGCCCTTACAGATAGAAATGTAATGTACGGGACAGCACAGTTTTATAATGAATGTAAAAAAAATAATATTAAACCTATTATTGGGTTGACTGTCGATATTGAAAAGGAACAAGAAGAAGGGACGAACCCAATAGTATTACTAGCGAAAAATAACCAAGGTTATCAAAACTTACTCAAAATAACGAGTAGCCTGCAAACGGCAGCAGAAGGCGGACTCCCGCTCAAGTGGTTGAGGGCTTACTCAAATGGATTAATTGCTTTAACACCTGGTTTAGAAGGCGTAATTGAGAATTACTTGCTAGAAGACCGGTTTATGGATGCTGAAAAATATGCTCGTATGTATAAAGAGATTTTTTCTGGTGATTTTTATCTTTCTATGCAAAGACATGGGCTAACAGAGGAAGAGAAAGTATTGCCGTTGCTTAAGGATTTATCAGAGCAAAGTGATATATCACTAGTTGTGACAAATGCTGTTCATTATTTAAATAAAGAAGATGCCTTTGCTCAACAATGTGCACTTGCTATACGCAATGGAGAAAAATTAGAAGACGAGAGTTGGGAAAGATTACAATCTGATCAATATTCTTTAAAACGTGTGAAAGAAATGGTTGACCTTTTTGTAGAAGAGGAAGAGGCGATTATAAAGACGAATATGATTGCCAGTGAATGTGATGTGGAGATGGACCTTGGAATAAAAAGCTTGCCGAAATTCCCCACTGATGGCCATCTGACAGCCGATCAGCAATTAGAGCAGCTCTGTATGAAAGGGTGGGGTGAGAGATATCCTGATGGAAATGAGAAAGCTAGGAATCGCCTTATGTATGAGCTTTCTATTTTGAAGAAAATGAATTTTAGTGATTATTTTTTAATTGTTGCGGATTTTATGCAGTTTTGTAGAAGGGAAAAAATTTTCACTGGACCTGGACGTGGTTCGGCAGCCGGCTCAATTGTAGCATATGTGCTTTATATAACAGATGTTGATCCGATTCGTTACAATTTGCTTTTTGAACGGTTTTTAAACCCTGAGCGGATTTCTATGCCTGATATTGATATTGATTTTCCTGACCATCGCAGAGATGAGGTAATCCAATATGTGGCAAGCAAGTATGGTCAGCAACATGTCGCGCAAATTATTACGTTTGGAACATTAGCAGCTAAGGCGGCACTTAGAGATGTTGGTAGGGCCTTTGGCTTAAACTCAAAGGAACTAGATCAGCTATCTCGTGCGGTACCTAGTCGACTAGGTATTACCTTAAAATCAGCTTGGCAAGAGTCACATTCTTTGCAAACATTGATTAATCAATCATCGTTATATAAAAGATTATTTAATACAGCACTAAAGTTAGAAGGATTGCCAAGACATACTTCTACACATGCTGCTGGCGTTATCATAAGTGAGCGCCCACTTGTTCAAGTGGTACCAATTACCGGGGGACATGGAGATGTTTTTCTAACACAATTTTCAATGGAGCACTTGGAAGATCGTGGCCTATTAAAAATGGATTTTCTTGGCTTACGTAATTTGTCACTTATTGAAAATATTTTACAGTCTATTAAAAAGAAAACAGGAAAACTTATTCCAATAAAAGAAGTGCCACTTCAAGACCAAAAAGCTTATGAATTACTATCTAGGGGAGAAACAACAGGAATTTTTCAGTTAGAATCAAGTGGGATGAGAAATGTATTAAAGAAACTGCAACCGACTACATTTGAGGATATTGTTGCAGTCAATGCATTATATCGCCCAGGCCCGATGGAAAATATTCCGTTATTTATTGCGAGAAAGCATGGTGAGGAGGAAATTACCTATCCTCATCAAGATTTAGAAGATATATTGAAGCCGACTTATGGTGTCATTGTTTACCAAGAACAAATTATGCAGATTGCAGCAAAGATGGCAGGATTTTCACTAGGGGAAGCTGACTTATTAAGAAGGGCTGTAAGTAAAAAGCAAGAAGAAGTTCTGAATAAAGAAAGAGCACATTTTGTGCATGGTGCGATTAACCAAGGATATACAGAAGAAACTGCCAATCAAATATATAATTACATCGTTAAGTTTGCTAATTACGGATTTAATAGAAGTCATGCAGTAGCGTATAGTATGATTTCTTATCAACTTGCCTATTTAAAATCCCATTATCCGCTACATTTCATGGCGGCATTGTTAACTTCAGCTATTGGTAATGATGCGAAAGTAGCCCAATATGTAAATGAGGCGAAGCAATTGGGGATTGAGATCTTACCTCCTTCCATTAATAAAAGTATCTTTTCTTTTCAGGTGGAAAATCAAGGAATCCGCTATAGTTTAGCAGCAGTGAAGACGATCGGGGTAAATGCTTGGAAGGAAATTGTTCGAGTGAGAGCAGGTAGATCATTCCAAGATTTATTTGATTTTTGTATCCGTATGTCAGGGAAAGTATTCAATAGGCGAATGCTTGAAATGCTTGTTCATTCCGGGAGTTTTGATGAGTTTGGTGAGGACCGAGCGACACTACTTGCTAGCTTAGATATTGCCTTAGAGCATGCCGAGTTAGTTCAGCCAGATGATGATCAATTTGATATGTTTAGTGAAGAGGAATTTTTCCCTAAACCAAAATACGCAACTGTTGAAGAGATTCCCTTGTTAGATAAACTTGCTAACGAAAAGGCGGCTTTGGGGTTATATCTTTCTGCGCATCCGGTAACAACCTATGAATCATTTTTTTCACTGTTAAAATCTCAAACGCTACAATACATTGAGAGTCAAGAGAGAAAAGTAATTGTTCAATCAGTCGTGTATATCTCAGAAATGAAGAAGATTAGGACCAAAAAAGGAGAAGCGATGGCATTTTTACTTCTTAGTGATCAAACTGGAGATATGGAAGCAGTCGCTTTTCCGAAAATCTATAATAAGTATTCTTCTATCATGCAAGCTGGCGATATTGTCTTTATGAAAGGTGAAGTAGAGGTAAGGAATGGAAAGAAACAATGGATTATTAGAAGTGTTGAAAAAGTAGAAGAAGTGATTGAAAAGGAGGAATCTAAGCCACCTACCCTTTACATTAAGATTACGAAAGAGAATGAATCAGATGAGAAATTAACATTGTTAAAAGAAATTTTACAATATGAAGTAGGGCAATCACCTGTCGTTTTATTCTATGAAAATGATCGTAGATCCATCAAACTTAGTCAAGATGAATATGTATCATACAGCGAAAAATTGACTGAACGCTTAAAAGAATTATTTGGAGGAGAGAATATTGTTTTTAAGCGTTAGCCTTTACAAGTTTTTCAGATATGTTATATTGTTATCATAAACTGGTCAGACCACCATGAAGTTGATTTTTAAAGAATTTGCATTAAGTGCTGCTTTCATTTCCTTATTTATAGGTAAATTGTTCTCTAGTACTGAAGCAATTCTTATTAATGAATACTGAATCATTTTTCTAGTATATGTTTATTGTGAGGTCGACTGCTATTTTGTAACGTCCTAGGTATTTGGTTGTTTTTGCCACATTCTTGATATATGTATTGAAGAATAAGAGAGAGAAAATTTACATATTAAGAAAGAAGAGACAGCTAGTATGTTGGGTTTGTGAAGAATTATAAGAAAAGCACTAAGGGGTGTAGGTCATGTCATTAAGAGATGAAGCATTAAATATGCATAAGGTTCATAAAGGTAAATTAGAATCTAAATCAAAAGTAGCTGTTACAAATGCGAAAGAGTTAAGCTTAGCTTATTCTCCCGGCGTTGCAGAGCCATGTAAAGAAATTTATGATAAACCAGAAACGGTTTATGATTATACAATGAAAGGCAATATGGTAGCGGTTGTTTCTGATGGAACGGCTGTTCTTGGACTTGGTAATATCGGACCAGAAGCAGCCTTACCAGTAATGGAAGGGAAAGCTGTGTTATTTAAAAGCTTTGCAGGTGTTGATGCTTTTCCAATTTGCTTGAATACCAATGATATTGATAAAATCGTTGATACGGTGAAGTTAATGGAGCCGACTTTTGGCGGTGTGAACTTAGAGGATATTGCAGCACCGAATTGCTTCTATATTGAAGAACGTTTGAAAAAAGAGACAAATATTCCAGTGTTCCATGATGATCAACACGGGACAGCCATTGTAACTGTTGCTGGACTTGTCAATGCCCTTAAACTTGCTGGTAAAAAGATGAGCGAAATAAAGGTGGTTGCAAACGGTGCTGGTGCAGCAGGTATTGCTATTATTAAATTACTATACCGTTATGGTGTAAGAGATATTATTATGTGTGATACAAAGGGTGCTATCTATGAAGGGCGTCCAAACGGGATGAATGATATTAAGAGTGAAGTTGCCCGATTCACAAACCGTAACCAAGTTAAAGGTAGTTTAACAGATGCAATTAAAGATGCAGATGTATTTATTGGTGTATCAGTGGCGGGTGCTTTGACAGCTGATATGGTACAATCAATGAACGACAAGGCAATCATTTTTGCTATGGCTAATCCAACACCAGAAATCATGCCAGAAGAGGCAAAAGCTGCTGGAGCGCTTGTTGTTGGTACAGGTCGTTCAGATTTCCCTAACCAAGTAAATAATGTTCTTGCATTCCCAGGAATCTTTAGGGGTGCTTTAGATGTTCGTGCAACTCATATTAATGAGCATATGAAAATTGCTGCGGTTGAAGCAATTGCTGAATTGATTGCTGAAGACGACTTACATTCTGATTATGTCATTCCAGCTCCATTTGATCCACGAGTGGCACCAGCAGTAGCATCTGCAGTAGCTAAATCAGCTATGGAAACTGGCGTAGCTAGAATTAAAGTTGACCCAGAAGAAGTGAAGCAAAGAACAGCACAACTTGCAGCTATCGGAAAAGATAAATAACGATAGGCGGTGAGTTCGCTGGACAATTCAACGAAATTATATATAGAAATCGTGAAACAGCTGCGAAATATTATTCAAGAAGAAGGTTATCAAACAGGTGACAAACTACCTTCAGAACGTGAAATGTCAGAACGCCTAAATGTTGGGCGTTCTTCCGTTCGTGAAGCTTTTCGTGCGTTAGAGCTACTAGGTTTAATAGAGACGAGAAGAGGCGAAGGAACCTTTATTAAAGATTTTCGTGGTCATAATCTGGTACAATTACTGAGTACATTTATTCTGCAAGACAAACAAGCAAAAACTGATATTAAAGAAACGAAATATTTGGTAGAATGGGATTGTATATGGTTAGCGATGAGAAAAGCAACTCCAAAAGAACTTGAAGCTTTTAGAAATTGGGTCACTTCTGAGGTGTTTCAAGAGAATGAATATTTTTATCGCATCGTTCTCATAGCAGATAACCATTTATTTAAGCGTCTATGGACGATTTTAACCGATTATTATAATTCGTTAGACTTTGGTTCAGCTATTGTTGATCAAAAAACCTATCTGTCATTAATAGATGCGATGATAGAGAAAGATGAACAAGCAGCAAAAATTCAATATTGTTTAATAAGAAATTTGTCGAGCATTTAACGACAATGTTTTCCATCTTTTTTAAGCCTATTATTGTATAGTGATGAGACAAGCTGTATTCTCGCACTTGCGTCGATAGGCAATTGTTTTTTTCTCAGTGGTCTGGCCACCTAGGGAAATGGTAATGATTACTAAAGTAGGAAAGGTAAATTTCACTTTTGTTATTTACTTTGTAATTACAAGGAGGTTTCACCTTGCTAAAAGACATCTTTACAAAATCAAAGAAGAAAAAATATGCAACTATTCCTTCTGAGGCAGCGAAGCAAGATGTCCCAGAAGGAATCATGACTAAATGCCCTGAATGTAAGAAGATAATGTATACGAAAGAACTAATGAAAAACATGAAGGTATGTATTAATTGTGGTCATCATCACCCAATGAATGCAGCAGAACGTTTTGAGAGCTTTCTAGATAAGGGAACATTTCAAGAGCTAGATCGTGAAATGATATCAGAAAACCCGCTTGCTTTTCCAGATTACCTTGAAAAAGTTGAAAAAGACCGTAAGAAAACAGGCATGAATGAAGCGGTAATGACAGGAATTGGAGAATTGGATGGTTTTCAAATTGTTCTGGCCGTAATGGATTCGACTTTTAGAATGGGAAGCATGGGCTCTGTGGTCGGAGAGAAAATCACAAGGGCAATTGAAAAGGCGGATGAATTGAAAGTGCCATTCATTATCTTTACTGCTTCTGGTGGTGCAAGAATGCAAGAAGGTGTATTGAGTTTGATGCAAATGGCGAAGACGAGTGTGGCGCTGAAGCGATTCAGTGATAATGGTGGCTTAATTATCTCGATAATGACACACCCTACTACTGGTGGTGTTTCTGCTAGTTTCGCTTCATTAGGAGATTTTAATTTTGCTGAGCCTAAAGCGTTAATTGGTTTTGCGGGTCGTCGTATTATTGAACAGACAATTCGTGAAGAGTTGCCAGAGGACTTCCAAACAGCAGAATTCTTATTGAAACATGGGCAGCTTGATGCCGTTATTCATCGTTCTAAGCTGCGAGAGGAGATTGCTAACATTCTTTCTATTCATCAGCCGGGAGGTGAGCTTAAATGGTAACTGAATTAACGTTTGAAAGACCGATTATTGAACTAAGAAAAAGAATAGCTGAGTTAAAAGAATTTACGAAGACAGCAGATGTTGATTTAGGAGCTGAAATTAATAAGCTCGAGACAAGATTAGCCAAGTTAGAAAAAGATATATATGAAAATCTAGGACCATGGGATCGAGTGCAAATTGCTCGTCATCCTAATCGTCCTACTACATTAGATTATATAGAGTATTTGTTTGATGACTTTTTTGAATGTCATGGCGATCGTGTATTCGGAGATGATGAAGCGATTGTTAGTGGGATAGCTAAGTTTAGAGGACATCCTGTTACAGTGATCGGTCATCAACGTGGAAAAGATACAAAAGAAAATATCCGTAGAAACTTCGGTATGCCACATCCAGAAGGTTATCGAAAAGCGTTGCGTTTAATGAAGCAAGCGGAGAAGTTTCGCCGTCCAATTGTTTGTTTTATAGATACAAAAGGTGCTTATCCAGGCAAGGCAGCTGAAGAAAGAGGTCAAAGTGAAGCGATAGCTAAAAACCTTTTTGAAATGGCTAGTTTGAAAGTACCGGTTGTATGCATAGTAATTGGAGAAGGCGGAAGTGGCGGCGCTTTGGCGTTGGGCATTGGTAACTATATTCATATGCTAGAAAATGCTACTTACTCTGTTATTTCACCAGAGGGAGCTGCCTCTATCCTTTGGAAAGATGCGGCGAAAGCTCAAACAGCAGCTGAGTCGATGCGCATTACTGCTCCAGATTTAAAGGAGCTTGGAGTTATCGATGAAATCATACCTGAAGTAAAAGGTGGAGCTCATAAGGATGTTGAGCAGCAAGCACTAGCAATTGAAGATATTCTTTATCAGTCATTAAAGGATTTATCTCAACTAGATGAAAAACAATTAGTAGACCATCGTTATGAGAAATATAAATCAATTGGGAAATATTCGTTTTTAAGAGATTATATTGGGGTAAAATAAAAACGTGCGAATTGCACGTTTTTCCTATTATCCACGTTATTTTAAAAAAGATTATAATAATCTGTACCAAACGAGAGCAGCTATAAAGTAATTTATATAAACTCTGATATGCTTCAAAATACAATGTATACCTTTGTTCATATTTGGCTTGAATGTGCTTTTAGTAATAATTCTTTAACGAAACTTAATAAATTATAATTGTGATGTTTATTTTTTCGTGCTATTTTAACAGTAGAAGAAGCTTATTAACCTTTTGTAGGTCCTCTTTTTTCCTTTCCCCTAGGTTCGTTCATATTAATAGAATACAAATTGTTTTCCCATAATAGAGGTGATAGAGAAAATGAAAAGAATTGGTGTATTAACAAGTGGAGGAGATTCACCTGGAATGAATGCGGCCGTTCGCGCAGTTGTTAGAAAAGCCATTCATGATGGTATCGAGGTATATGGTATTTATGGCGGTTATACTGGTCTAATTCATGGTAATATAGAAAAGCTAGAATTAGGATCTGTTGGTGATATTATTCATCGTGGCGGTACGATTCTTTATTCTGCAAGATGTGAAGAGTTTAAAACAGAAGAAGGAAGACAAAAGGGAATAGAGAACTTAAAGGCACATCAAATAGAAGGTCTAGTTGTGATTGGTGGAGACGGATCTTATCGAGGAGCGCTTGCCCTCACTGAAGCAGGTTTTCCATGTGTAGGTGTACCAGGAACGATTGATAATGACATTGCAGGTACACAATATACTATTGGATTTGATACAGCATTAAATACAGTCATTGATGCCATAGATAAAATCAGGGATACAGCGAGTTCACACGAAAGGACCTTTATTATAGAAGTAATGGGTAGAGATGCAGGCGATATTGCCTTATGGGCAGGCTTAGCTGCTGGAGCAGAAACAATCCTTATTCCTGAAGTAAATTACGATATAGATGAAATTGCAACAAAACTCAAAAGTGGACTTGATAGAGGAAAAAGGCATAGTATTATCATTGTGGCTGAAGGTGTTTGTAGTGGTATAGAATTCGCAAAACAAGTTGAGAGTGCAACCTCACTTGAAACGAGAGTGTCTGTTCTTGGTCATATCCAACGAGGCGGATCTCCAACGGCATTTGATCGTGTTTTAGCTAGTCGTTTAGGTGCTCATGCAGTGGAATTACTTGCCAAAGAAAAAGGTGGACAAGCAGTTGGTTTGAATAATAACCAAGTCGTAGCTAATAGCTTGCGTGATGTTTTAAGTCAACATAATAGGTTAGATTTAGACCTATACGAGTTATCAAGAGAGCTTTCAATTTAAGCGTACATAATTAGGAGGTATATATTAATATGCGTAAAACGAAAATTGTTTGTACAATTGGACCAGCTAGTGAAAGTATTGAAAAAATTATTGAATTAATAAATGCTGGCATGAATGTAGCAAGATTAAATTTTTCACACGGAAATTTTGCAGAACATGGTGAGCGAATTGCTAATATCCGTGAAGCATCTAAGCAAACTGGAAAGACAGTTGCAATCCTATTAGATACAAAAGGTCCAGAAATACGTACGAATGATATGAAAGACGGTGCGATTGAATTAGAAGCGGGTAACAATATCATTGTGAGTATGAATGAAGTGGAAGGGACAACAGACATATTCTCTGTTACATATAGTGGCCTCATTGATGATGTTCACATCGGCTCTAGTATTCTTTTAGATGATGGGTTGATTGCTTTGGAAGTCAAAGCTATCAATAAAGAGAAAAAAGAAATTCATGCGAAAATCTTAAATAGCGGTACGTTAAAGAATAAAAAAGGTGTGAATGTACCAGGTGTTTCAGTTAACCTCCCTGGCATCACAGAAAAGGATGCCAAGGATATTCTTTTTGGAATTGAGCAAGAAGTTGACTTTATTGCCGCTTCCTTTGTTAGACGACCATCAGACGTTTTAGAAATTCGTCAATTACTTGAAGAAAATAATGCAGAATATATTCATATTATCCCCAAAATTGAAAACCAAGAAGGCGTTGATAATATTGAAGGTATTCTAGAAGTGTCAGATGGTTTAATGGTAGCGCGTGGAGATTTAGGTGTTGAAATTCCAGCGGAGGAAGTACCGCTTGTACAAAAGCAATTAATTAAAAAATGCAACGAGCTTGGAAAGCCGGTTATTACAGCAACACAAATGTTAGATTCCATGCAAAGAAACCCTCGCCCAACTCGTGCGGAAGCAAGTGATGTTGCTAATGCCATTTTTGATGGCACGGATGCAATCATGTTATCAGGGGAAACAGCAGCGGGTTCTTACCCAGTAGAAGCAGTTAAAACGATGCATAATATCGCTTCTCGTGCAGAAACAGCCTTAAATCATAGAGAAATTTTATCTCAAAGAAGTAAAAATAATAAACATAATGTGACCGATGCCATTGGCCAATCTGTTGCACATACAGCACTAAACTTGGGAGTCAGCGCCATTATCACACCTACAGAGAGTGGACATACAGCTAGAATGATTGCTAAGTTCAGACCGGTGAATCCAATCGTAGCTGTCACTTCACATGAATACGTTTCTCGTCGCTTATCACTTGTATGGGGAGTATATTCGCAAGTTGGCCAAAAAGCTAAGACAACCGATGATATGCTAGATATAGCTGTAGAAGAAAGTCTACAAACAGGAATCGTTCATTCGGGGGATCTTGTTGTTATAACAGCTGGAGTTCCTGTTGGAGAAGCAGGAACAACAAACTTAATGAAAATTCATGTAGTTGGCGATATCATTGCAAAAGCTCAAGGTATTGGCAGAAAGTCAGCATTTGGTAAAGCAGTTATTGCCCGCAATGCGAAAGAAGCAATGGAAAAGGTTACAGAAGGCTCAATACTCGTAACAATTGGGTCTGATCGTGAAATGGTCCCAGCTATTGAAAAATGTAGTGCTCTAATTACTGAAGAAGGTGGTCTAACGAGCCATGGTGCTGTAATTGGTTTAAACCTTGGTATTCCGGTTATTGTCGGTTTAGATATGGCTACAAAATTAATTAAGGACGGTCAAGACATTACAGTAGACTCACAAAGAGGTGTCATTTATAACGGCCATGCGAGTGTCTTATAAATATAGAAGAACTGTCGGATATTATTAATCGGCAGTTCTTTTTTTTATATAAGATTGAAAAATAAGGTTGAAAAGATATTTAGATAACCTAATTAAATTTTTAACTCAAAATAGAATATAATTGTTGCCAATATCGTTATATTAGTATAACATAATATTAAATATAATATATCACATTTATAATGATAACATATCTCTTAAATTATTTTGAATAGAAATATTGAAATAAAAAAATAAATACATAATTAAAGGGAGTGGTGAGGATATGCTGAATTATATGCAAGGGTTTTGGATGGAAATGTGGAGGTTGCATGATCAAATAAAGGACTTATTACGGTTATTCTCAGTGAAGAACCAGTCTGATAAGAACCATTCAAATGAATTGAAGCAATCAGGTGAAAATAATGGAGAGAATCCGAAACAGAGAAAAAGAACGAATAAACAGAATATAGGATTATTATTAGGGCCCATTCTTTTTGCTTTAACGCTCCTATTTGTTTCACCTGAAGGAATGTCAAGAGAAGCCCAAGCTGTGCTAGCAAGTACTCTATGGGTTGCTGTCTGGTGGATTACAGAGGCCATACCTATACCAGTAACTTCACTATTGCCAATCATTCTCTTTCCCGTTACTGGTGCAGTGACAGAAGGAATTACGAGTTCATATGCGGATAATACCATTTTCTTATTTTTAGGTGGCTTTATTATCGCCATTGCGATGGAAAAGTGGAATCTCCATTTAAGAATTGCACTTGGTATCATTACTGTGGTTGGTACTAGTACATCTAGGCTTGTTCTTGGGTTTATGGTGGCTACAGGTTTCCTTTCAATGTGGATATCGAATACTGCAACTGCCATGATGATGATGCCGATTGCCATTGCTGTTATTACGCATGTAAACGATTCCATGAAGTCGGAAAGAGAATCTGCTAACCGGTTTGGTAAGTCACTAATGCTAGGGATTGCCTATGCAGCTTCAATTGGTGGTTTAGGTACTTTAATTGGGACACCTCCAAATATGATTTTTGCAGGTGTTGTAAAAGAAATTTATGGGATTGATATTTCTTTTGCTACATGGATGCTATTTGGGGTTCCTTTTGCGGCTATTTTATTACTTGTAGCCTGGTTTTACTTAGTTAAAATGGCTTTTCCTATGAGAATCAAGGAGCTTCCAGGCGGTAAAGAAATCATTTCTTCTGAAAGAAAACGATTAGGAAATATATCTTTTGAGGAAAAATTAGTATTAGTAGTGTTTCTTGCTACTGCGGTTGCGTGGATTACAAGATCGTTCATTCCTTTTGATTTTATGAGCCGAATCGACGACACGATTATAGCGATTGCTGCAGCGATTATTCTATTTCTTTTACCATCGAAAAGTAGTAAGGATGCTCAGCTCTTAAATTGGAAAGATGCATTGAATATTCCTTGGGGGATATTATTACTATTTGGTGGGGGATTAGCAATCGCCAAAGGCTTTAAGGATTCAGGTTTAGCCACATGGATTGGAGAGCAATTAACCGTTCTTGAGGGTGTGCATCTTGTTATTGTCATTCTATGCGTAACAGCACTTGTGACATTCTTAACTGAGATTACATCAAATACGGCAACAGCTACAATGATGTTCCCTATCATGGCATCTTTAGCATTAGCGTTAGACCTTCATCCGTATGCGCTTATGGTAGCTGCTGCAATTGCTGCTTCATGTGCGTTTATGCTCCCTGTTGCCACACCGCCTAATGCAATTGTCTTTGGATCTGGCTATTTAAAGATAGGTGATATGGCTAAATCCGGTTTTTGGTTAAGTATTTTTACAATTATCTTTGTTGGTGTAATGATTTATTTCTATATGCCAATTGCATGGGGTATCGATATAGGTACTTTCCCGAATTCGTTTAAGTAGCATTTGTTCTTAAATTTATAAAGTGGGAATTTCCAATGATGGAAATGTGTTATGTTTCTCGCGAGCCCATAATTTTGATATCATTATATATATAAAATATAATGAGGTGGCTAAATGCGCTATATATTATTACCGCTAATTTTAATCCCGGCGATTGAAATTGTTGTACTGCTTCTTGCCGGTAAGGCTTTAGGTGTGGCCGTGACATTTCTTCTAATTATATTGACTGGCGTTTTTGGCGTTTATATAGCAAAAAGGCAAGGGATGGAAGTAATGAAAAAGGTACAGATGGAAACGCGCCGTGGGGAAATGCCGGGTGATTCCATGCTAGACGGTCTTTGTATATTCATAGCAGGTATTTTCCTTGTGTTACCAGGATTTATTTCAGATTTCATAGGTGTTCTTTTATTAATTCCTTTTATAAGAAATAAATTAAAAATTATTTTGTATCACTTCCTTAGAAGACGTATTAACCATGGTAACATCAAAGTGATAAAATGGTGAGCATTTAGACAAAGGTGATCCCATATATTAAAAAAAGAATAGACAAAAAGAGATCCGAACATATTCCAATTCGTTTATGTTCGGATTTTTACATTGGCGAGAAGTAGGTTTGTAGTCGAGATTCAAAAAGGAGTACCTCAAATTTAGCATCTATTATAATGGCTGACTTCTATTTCTCCTCTCTTCCATTTTTTATATAAAACCAAATATCTGTGAATACTTTTGCTCTGTACAAAGTAGAAAGGATGACAAGAATAATTGGACCAATAATCAGCCCGAGGAATCCAAATAGTTTAAAGCCAATAAATAAAGCGATTAAAGTCGCCAATGGATCTAAACCAATATTGGAAGATAAAATCTTTGGTTCCATCACTTGTCTTTGAACGATAATAATCACGTACAGGATAGAAAGTCCAACTGCAATGGTCGTTTCACCAATAAAAAAGGAATAAATAATCCATGGAATAAAGATGATACCTGTTCCTAAATAAGGAAGAATATCAACCATACCGGCGATAATGGCGATTGTCATCGCATAATCTATGTTTAATATTAATAAGCCCAACAAGATGATAAGAGTAGTTATTGAAATTAAAGTTGCTTGTGCCTTTATAAAGCCAAAAAGGGCAGATTTCAGGTCAGTGAAGACGGTAATGCTACTGCGTCTTACATATTCAGGTGCCAGATTAAGAAAAAATAGTTTTATTCTTTCCCAATCTTTACTAATGAAGAATGAAGCCAAAAGAGAAAAAATAATGACAGTTGCTGCATTAGGTATCCATGAGAATAACGCAGGCAGCTTTTCAAAAAAAGATTGTAGAAAAAGTCCTAATGATTGTCCTATATTCTTACCTATTTCTTCTATATTGGCCATAACGCTTGCTTGTTGTTCTGTTCCTAGATGGTTAAATAAACTGGTTAGTTTATTTAACACAGGCATAAATTGATTGGCGATCCAGTGTTCTATATGTGTAATAAACACTTGTACATGTGCTGGCACAACTTTTGATAGGTGAGCTGCCCCAGAGACCAATTCAGTGATTAAAATAACTGCGCCGCCCAGAATGACGCCTATTAGTAATGTTAAAGAAATGAAAACAGAAAAAGATCGTGGTATTTTACATGTATATTGAAAAAAATTGACTGTCCTATTAATGATGTATGCAATACCTAACCCAATTAGAAAAGGATAAGCAATGGATGACAAGTAAAAACTAGCAAATAATAAAGTAAATATGATGACTAAGACAAAAAAGAATCTCATGATTTGGTAATGTAGGGCACTTGTCATTGTTTGGCGCTCCTCCTTAATGTATTTTAAGTGAAAAAGGTTGAATAATCTGACATTGTTTTCTAGACGCTAATTTTAATCTTTTAACCTAAAATATGCTCTTTTGTCCTCATTATCTTTACTGGCGAAATGAGCGAATTAGAAATTAATTTTATCTTTTTTCGAAATTATGTTAAAATAACATCATTAACAGGAAGGTGAGATAGAATATGGAGTCATTCCTGTTTTTACTACTGCTTTTAGCTATCAGTATTGTGGCTAAAAATCAATCTCTTATATTTGCGATTGCTGTCCTCCTATTGTTAAAATTAGTCGGAACAGAGTTAAAAGTGTTTTCATTTATCCAAAGTAAGGGTATTAATTGGGGTGTAACGATTATTACGATTGCTGTCTTAGCCCCTATTGCAAGTGGAGCAATCGGGTTCAAAGATCTAGCAGATGCATTTAAATCACCTTATGCTTGGGTTGCTTGTATATCAGGCATTATCGTTGCATTATTAGCAAAGGGTGGGCTTACCCTCCTATCAGAAGATCCACATATTACGACTGCTCTTGTTCTAGGAACAATTCTAGCTATTACATTATTTAAAGGAGTAGCAGTCGGTCCGCTAATCGGAGCGGGTATCGCCTATTTATTCATGAAGATATTTGAGTATATTCAATAATTGGTAGAAAGCTATCAATCACTTGTATTTTTATGAATTTTTCGTTTCACAAAAGTCAGATAATTGTTTATAATATACATGTACAAATAGGTTTGATAGTTGAGTCTATGAAAATAGTAGATACTTTATACCAAAAAGAAAATGTAAGCATTTTCTTTCATTAATGTTTGTACATGTTTGTACTGAGCATACGTTCAGAGATTGTTCAGTCAGATGGAAATCTGACTAAGAATGTCATTTAGTCTGTCTCCCAGCTTAATACATATTAGCTGGATTAAATCGGCTACAATAGCCAATAGAGCTATCAGGTTTATCTGATAACAACTTAATGAATAAGATTCATGCAGACAGAGGGTTTGGGGAAAATATTTCAAAGAAGGAGATGGTTTGTTATGACAGCGACACGCGGTCTAGAGGGTGTAGTGGCTACTACATCTGCTATCAGTTCAATCATTGATGATACTTTAACATATGTAGGCTATAACATTGATGATTTGGCAGAAAATGCTAGTTTTGAGGAAGTCATCTATTTATTATGGCATGGTAAATTACCTACACAATCACAACTAGATGAATTAAAAGCACAATTGGCAGAAAATATGAATTTGCCACAAGAGGTTCTTGCTCATTTTAAGACTTATCCAATTGATCAAGTTCATCCGATGGCAGCTCTTCGCTCCGCTGTATCTCTTCTTGGTCTCTATGATGAAGAAGCAGATGTAATGGAAGAGGATGCGAACTATAGAAAAGCCATCCGTTTACAAGCAAAAGTGCCAGCTATTGTTGCTGCGTTTGCGCGTGTGAGAAAAGGCTTAGAGCCAATTGCTCCTAAAAAGGAATTAAGTTTTGCTGCTAACTTCTTGTTTATGTTAAATGGGGAAGAACCAGAAGATGTAGCAGTTGAAGCAATGAATAAAGCACTTGTCCTACATGCTGATCATGAATTAAATGCGTCTACTTTTACAGCTCGCGTTTGTGTTGCGACATTATCTGATATGTACTCAGGTATTACAGCAGCTATTGGTGCATTAAAAGGACCTCTACACGGTGGTGCTAACGAAGCTGTAATGAAAATGCTTAAAGAAATCGGTACATTAGATAATGTTGAACCTGCTATTCGTGAAAAATTAGCGAATAAAGATAAAATAATGGGCTTCGGTCATCGTGTATATAGAAAAGGCGACCCAAGAGCGAAACATTTAAGAGAAATGTCTAAGAGATTAACAGAATTGACAGGCGAACCACATTGGTATGAAATGTCTACAAAAATTGAAGGAATTGTGACTGGAGAAAAAGATCTTCCTCCTAATGTTGATTTTTATTCGGCATCTGTATACCACAGCTTAGGTATCGATCACGATCTCTTTACACCAATCTTTGCAGTTAGCCGTGTTTCTGGTTGGTTAGCTCATATTTTAGAACAATACTCTAATAATCGTTTAATCCGTCCACGTGCTGATTATACAGGTCCAGGAATGCAAGCTTACGTTCCTGTTGAACAAAGAGGGTAAACTTTTTATTGAGTTTTTTCAAAACAGATGATAATAATAAATAAAGATAAGCAAGCTACTGAAAGGTTAGAGGGTTTGCCTTCTAGCCTTTGATTCTGGTAAGTTTGTGATGTGTTACTTTTAACACAAGGAAATTGGAGGGAGAAATTATTATGGCAGCAGAAAAAATTACAGTAAATAATGGTGTTTTAAATGTACCAAATGAACCAATCGTTCCTTTTATCGAAGGTGACGGAACTGGGCCGGATATTTGGGCATCTGCTTCTCGTGTTTTAGATGCAGCGGTTGAAAAAGCATATAAAGGTGAGCGTAAAATTGCTTGGAAAGAAGTTTTAGCTGGTGAAAAAGCATTTAACCAAACAGGCGAATGGTTACCAAAAGAAACTTTAGATGTAATTAATGAATACTTAATCGCCATTAAAGGACCACTTACAACACCAATTGGTGGAGGAATTCGTTCTTTAAATGTTGCATTGCGTCAAGAATTAGATCTTTTCGTATGCTTGCGTCCAGTACGCTGGTTTGAAGGTGTTCCTTCACCAGTTAAGCGCCCACAAGATACTGACATGGTCATTTTCCGTGAAAATACTGAAGATATCTATGCAGGTATTGAATATGCTAAAGGTACAGATGAAGTAAACAAATTAATCTCTTTCTTAAAAGATGAAATGGGTGTCAATAAAATTCGTTTCCCAGAAACATCTGGAATCGGTATTAAACCTGTTTCTCAAGAGGGAACAACTCGTCTAGTTCGCTCTGCAATTGACTATGCAATCAACGAAGGTCGTAAATCAGTAACACTTGTACACAAAGGTAATATCATGAAATTTACTGAAGGTGCATTTAAAAATTGGGGTTACGAACTAGCTGAAAAAGAATACGGCGATAAAGTATTCACATGGGCTGAATATGACCGCATTAAAGATGAAAGTGGCGTAGATGCAGCAAACAAAGCGCAAGCTGATGCTGAAGCTGCTGGTAAAATCATCGTTAAAGATGCAATTGCTGATATCTTCTTACAACAAATCTTAACTCGTCCAGCGGAATTTGATGTAGTAGCAACAATGAACCTTAACGGTGACTACATTTCTGATGCGTTAGCAGCACAAGTTGGTGGAATCGGTATTGCTCCAGGAGCAAACATCAACTACGAAACTGGACATGCGATTTTCGAAGCTACACACGGAACAGCTCCTAAATATGCAGGTTTAGACAAAGTAAACCCTTCATCTGTTATTCTTTCAGGTGTGCTTTTACTTAAACATTTAGGCTGGAATGAAGCGGCTGATTTAATTGAAAAATCTATGGAAAAATCTATTGCTTCTAAAGTTGTAACTTATGACTTTGCTCGTCTAATGGACGGAGCTACTGAAGTGAAATGTTCTGAATTCGGTGACGTCCTAATCAAAAACATGGACTAATTAACTTGATCTAGCAGGTTCAATTTAAAAATTGAGCCTGCTTTCTTTTTATTTAAAAACCTCATCCTTATTGATTGTGATGTAAAATTCAGTGGAAGATAAATTCCATCATATATGAAATTAAGTTGTTTCCTCATGTTTTAATCTCACAAGAAGCGGTTATAAATTGAATAGTTGTAAATGAATACATAAGGAGATGTTGCAAGTGTCTACACTCAAGCGTAAGAAAGTTTCTGTTATCGGAGCCGGTTTTACTGGAGCGACGACTGCATTTTTATTGGCACAAAAGGAATTAGCAGATGTTGTATTAGTTGATATTCCCCAAATGGAAAATCCGACAAAGGGAAAAGCTTTAGACATGTTAGAAGCAAGTCCAGTTCAAGGATTTGATGCAAATATCTTAGGTACAGCAAACTATGAAGATACGAAAGATTCAGATATCGTCGTGGTTACTGCTGGAATTGCACGAAAGCCAGGGATGAGCCGGGAAGATCTAGTTCAAACAAATGAAACGATTATGAAGAATGTAGCGAAGGAAATTGCACAGTATTCTCCCGATTCGCTTATTATTGTGTTATCAAATCCTGTGGATGCGATGACTTATACAATATTTAAAGAAACAGGCTTTCCTAAAAACCGAGTTATTGGCCAGTCGGGTGTGCTCGATAGTGCCAGGTTCCGTACGTTTGTAGCTCAAGAGTTACAGATCTCCATAAAAGATATAACAGGGTTTGTGCTCGGAGGTCATGGTGATGATATGGTTCCACTTGTTAGGTATTCATATGCAGGCGGTGTCCCTTTAGAAAAATTAATCTCCAAAGATCGTTTAGAACAAATTGTCGATCGAACGCGAAAGGGTGGAGGAGAAATTGTTAGTTTATTAGGGAATGGTAGTGCATACTATGCACCTGCAGCAGCCTTAGTAGAAATGGTAGAGGCTATGATCAAGGACCAAAAAAGAATACTTCCTGCAATCGCTTATTTAGAAGGAGAGTTTGGTTATCAGGGCATTTATTTAGGTGTGCCAACAATCCTTGGTGCAAATGGGATTGAAAAAGTCATCGAATTAGATTTAACAAAAGAAGAAAAGGTTACATTAGATCAGTCAGCTGAGTCGGTGCGTCAGGTGATATCGATATTGTCACAAAACTAATCTATAAAGAAAGTACTTGTTGGCGAAGTTCCGTCTTTTACCTGAGCTTCGCTTATTTTTTGTTAACTTTACAATAGAAAGAAAATTATTATTACTATTTTTCTTTTACTTATTAAAATAAAATGTTAATATAATTATAAATAAACAGAAAAATTAGTTTATATTTTAATCTTTTGCAAGCGGTTACAAAAATCGGAGGTGCATCCATGTTAGGGAAGAAGAGAAAAATAGGTAGAAGACTTGAGGAAATTTCGGTTGGAGAGAAGCTGACCTTTACGGAAAAAATAGAAGATAGGGATTTATTATTATATCTAGGGTTAACAGATGATGCCAATCCCATATACTTACAGCATGACTATGCTTCACAAACGCCTTATAAAAAACCAATTGTACCCAATATTATGCTGAATGGTATGGTCTCATCTAGTGTTTCAAAATATCTCCCTGGACCGGGTAGCCACATACTTAAGCAAGAGTTAGAATATGTTAAACCTGTTTATCACTATTCTACAATTGAATTCTTGATGGAAGTAATTCATGTGGATGAAGAGAAGCATAGTATTGAAATGAAGGTACAAGCAACGAATGAAGAAAATGAAACAGTATTATATGGCCGAATGAAAGTATGTCCACCCTATCCACTTGAGAGTCTCAACAGTAAAGTGCTAGAAAACTTCTAATCATGAATTGTAAGGATAGTTGACCAAAAAACTAAGCAAAAGTAATTTATACTGCTTAGTTTTTTGTCGTGGGCACGCTTTTTTTTCTTTTTTATATTATAATACATTTATATAAGGGGTTTTACTAAAGTAATTGGTTTATACTAATGGGGAATCTATTTATCGGAGGCTTTTATGGATAAAAAAGTTCTAGTGGTTGATGATGAGCAGTCAATTGTAACGTTACTACAATATAATTTGCAACAAGCAGGTTATGAAGTACTAACAGCATCTGATGGAGAAGAAGGCAAAAATCTTGCTTTAAGTGAACAGCTAGATTTGATTGTGTTAGATCTGATGTTACCTAAGCTGGATGGAATTGAAGTGTGTAAACAAATTAGACAAAAGAAAGTGAATACACCAATACTCATGTTAACTGCAAAAGACGATGAGTTCGATAAAGTTCTTGGCCTAGAGTTAGGTGCAGATGATTATATGACAAAGCCATTTAGTCCGAGAGAAGTCGTTGCGCGGGTAAAGGCCATTTTAAGAAGGTCACAAGCCCAATTTGACGAACCTGTTTCAGAAGATGAGGATGATAGTATACGTATAGCTGGAGTGAAAATCTATCCAGATAGATATGAGGTCTATTATCTAGACGAATTACTTGAGCTGACACCAAAAGAGTTTGAACTACTATTATATCTTGCTAAAAATAAAGGTAGAGTATTAACACGCGATCAATTGCTGAGTGCTGTTTGGAATTATGATTTTGCGGGTGATACAAGGATTGTAGATGTTCATATTAGTCACTTAAGAGATAAAATTGAGCAAAATTCAAAAAAACCAACATATATTAAAACGATTCGTGGGCTTGGTTATAAGCTAGAGGAGCCTAAGCCTGAATGAAAACTTTTCGTTCAAAACTATTTTTTGCTATCATTACGTTGATTATCGCTGTTTTACTTTGTTTAGGCTTGTTATTAGGTCAGCTATTTAAATCCTATTATATAAATGTTATAGATGAACGCTTATCTAAAGAGATTCAGCTAGTAGCAGGCCAGATTGAGGAAATAGGTGGAATTGAACAACTTACTCAAGAGAAGGTCGACCAGTTTGCTAGCTGGTTAGGTGTTAATGTTACTATTGCCGATGCAAATGATCAAGTGATATTTGATAGCGTGAATAAAGATATTCAATTGAAAAACCGTAAGACAATAAGTGAAATATTAGGTGCACCTGACTCTGATGGGCAGGCTGGTAAAGTCGTAGGCGACGATTATCATTACTTTTGGAAGGAATTAAATGAAGGTACGAATTCGTATTATTTATTTTTAAGTGCCGAAATAGATGAAGTAAAAAGTGGTTACTCGCAAATCTGGTGGATCCTAATTATCTGTCTTAGCCTAGCATTAATTTTGATTATATTCTTAGGGGCCGCTATTACGAATAGATATACAAGACCGATTGATTCTGCAACGAGAGTCGCTATTGAGTTAGCGAAAGGGAATTATCGGGCAAGAACGTATGATAATGATGTCGGTGAAGCAGGTAAGTTAAATAGCTCAATTAATATTCTTGCACGTAATTTGCAAGATATGGAGAAATCGAGAGAGATGCATCAAGATAGACTCAGTACACTCATTGAAAACATGGGTAGTGGATTAATTTTAATAGATAGTAAGGGTTATATTAACCTTGTGAATCGTACATATAGAGAAGTTTTTCATGCTGATGTGACAGAATACATGGACGAGCTGTATTATAATGTCATTGAATATAAAGAAATCACTGAGCTTATTGAAGAATTATTTATGACAGAACAAAAGGTAAGAAAGCAAATACAAATCCTTATTGGTATTCATCGAAAACATTTCGAAGTCTACGGTGTTCCGATTATCGGCACGAATGATGTATGGAAAGGTGTACTTTTGGTTTTCCATGATATTACTGAGATAAAGAAATTGGAGCAGGTGCGGAGAGATTTCGTTGCGAATGTTTCACATGAATTAAAAACACCTATAACTTCTATAAAAGGGTTCTCAGAAACGCTTTTAGACGGGGCAATGGATGATCAAGATGCCCTTAAACAATTTTTAACGATTATCCTCCAAGAAAGTGAACGATTGCAAACACTCATTCAAGATTTGCTTGATTTATCAAAAATTGAGCAACAAGGATTTCACCTTTCTATACAAGAGGTGAATATTATTGGTGTCTTAAATGAAGTAGTAATGATGGTTAAAAGACGTGCGGAGGAAAAAGAAATTACCATAGATTATAAATGTGAAGATGAAATAATCGAAATGGAAGCTGATGTTAACAGAATCAAACAAATATTCCTTAATATTGTTTCCAATGCTATTTCTTACACACCAAATGAAGGTAAAGTGTCTATTCGTGTAACAGAAGATCAACAAAAAGTGTATATAAAAATAATTGATACGGGGATAGGCATTAAAGAAAGTGAGATTCCGCGAATTTTTGAAAGGTTTTATCGAGTAGATAAAGCAAGGAGTAGAAATTCAGGTGGTACAGGTCTTGGTCTGGCAATTGTGAAGCATTTACTAGAAGCACATAAAGGATTGATTTCTGTTGAAAGCAAGAGTGGAAAGGGCACGGCCTTTTTACTTACGTTTTATAAGAAGTTACCTGATAGCGAATAAAGAGTTTTACAAAAAGTTTACATTGTTTTTTTATGCTATTAACAATAGGGGGTTACAATTAGTATTGTAAAACCCCTTCATCACATGATGTGAAGAAGAGAGAGCTACCCCGCTCTCTCTTTTTTTAGAAAGAAGTTCTAGTCTGTGATAAACATTAAATCAAATGAATGATATTAAACAACTCCAATTTATAATATTGTAAGTGGTGCTGCTATGCGCTAAAGAAGTGGCCATCACCTAAAAATTTCTACAGTTCCCACCTCCACAAATACCATATACTTCATCAAATTCTGTAAATCTCTTCGTTAAAGAACGATAGCCCTATGAATTTCTATTCCTAATTTTTCTTTATTCTTTTAGACATGATAAAATATAGAATAGATAATGGCTTTTTCGAAGTGTATTCAATGAAATGACTTTGTAAGAAGCGAAGGAGGTTGGTGGCGAGATGACAAAGAAAAAACTCGTATTAATAGATGGAAATAGTATTGCTTATCGAGCTTTTTTTGCTCTTCCATTATTAAATAACGATAAAGGCATACATACGAATGCAGTCTATGGATTTACGATGATGCTTATGCGCATTTTGGAAGATGAAAAACCTACTCATATTCTTGTTGCATTTGATGCCGGTAAAACTACGTTTAGACATAAAACGTTTACTGAATATAAAGGTGGAAGGCAAAAAACGCCGCCAGAACTTTCAGAACAGTTCCCGGTGATTAGAGAGTTACTAGATGCTTATCAAATTGCTCGGTATGAGCTAGAGAATTATGAAGCAGATGATATTATTGGCACGTTATCTTTAATAGCTGAACAAGATGATTTTGAAGTAAAGGTCATTTCAGGGGACAAAGACTTAACACAGCTAAGTTCGGAAAAGACAACAGTAGGAATTACGAAAAAGGGGATTACTGATATAGAAGAGTACACCCCTCAGCATATCGAGGAAAAGTATGGTATCTCACCTGAACGTATCATTGATATGAAAGGGCTAATGGGAGATAGCTCCGATAATATCCCGGGTGTGCCAGGTGTCGGGGAGAAAACTGCACTAAAATTATTAAAGGAGTTTGGGACATTAGAACAATTAGTTCAATCGATAGATCAAGTGAGTGGTAACAAATTAAAAGAGAAGTTAGAGGAATTTCAAGACCAAGCTTTAATGAGTAAAGAATTAGCAACAATTTTAAGAGAAGCGCCGATTGAAGTAGAGCTAGATAAAATAGCTTATGAAGGATGGAATGAAGATAAACTATATCATTTATTTAAAGACCTCGGTTTTAATTCTTTATTAGAAAAGATAAGCTTTGATTTAGCAGAAGACGGAACAGCCGAGCTTGAAGAAATTAATTTTGAGATTGTTACTGATTTTACCGAGGAACAATTGGATGGAGATAGTGCATTATATATCGAGGTGTTAGAGGATAATTATCATTACGCAGATATTCTTGGAATTGCAGTCACAAACAAAAATGGAAACTTCTTTATTTCAACAAAAAACGCTTGTCAATCGAATGTGTTTAAAAAATGGGCAGAAGATGATGCCTCTCCAAAGGTCGTATATGATGCGAAAAGGTCTGAAGTCTCGCTAAGACATCATGGTATTCATTTAAAAGGTATCCACTTTGATATCCTTTTAGCAGCTTATATTATCAACCCTTCTGAAACAATTGAAGATTTAGCTTCTATTGCGCGTAATCACGGATACTCTGCAGTTCAATCCGATCAAGCTTTTTATGGGAAAGGAGCAAAAAGGAGTATTCCAAAGGAAGAAGAGCTTGCTCCTCATATTGTAAGGAAAGCAGTGGCAATGGATTCGCTTTATGAAAAATTGGATACGTCGCTACAAACGAACCAGCAGTCTGCTCTTTTTTACGAATTAGAATTACCCTTATCATTGATTCTTGCTGATATGGAATCGGCAGGTATTAAAGTGGATTTGAAACGCCTGCGTTCAATGGGAACAGAGCTATTAGAGAAGCTTGCGGCCATTGAGAATCGAATTCACGCGTATGCTGGAGAAGCATTTAATATTAATTCTCCGAAACAATTAGGGGTAATCTTATTTGATAAGCTGCGTTTACCAGTTATGAAGAAAACAAAAACGGGCTATTCTACTTCAGCAGATGTATTAGAAAAATTAGAATCCAAACATGAGATTATCAAAGAAATCCTTGAATATCGTCAATTAGCGAAACTACAATCCACCTATATTGAAGGTTTACTAAAGGTGGTCAATAAAGAAACGGATAAAGTGCATACCCGTTTTAATCAAGCGTTAACGCAAACGGGGAGATTAAGTTCTACAGACCCTAACTTACAAAATATCCCGATTCGCTTAGAAGAAGGTAGAAAGATTAGACAAGCATTTATTCCTTCAAAGAAAGATTGGGTTATTTTTGCAGCAGATTATTCACAGATTGAATTAAGGGTTCTCGCTCATATTGCAGGTGACGAAAAGCTAATCTCCGCATTCAAGGAAGATTTAGATATCCATACGAAGACAGCTATGGAAGTTTTTCATGTTTCAAAAGAAGAAGTGACGGCAAATATGCGGCGTCATGCAAAGGCAGTTAACTTTGGGATTGTTTACGGGATAAGTGATTACGGCCTTTCACAAAGTCTATCTATCACAAGAAAAGAAGCTGGAGAATTTATTGATCGCTATTTAACAAGCTACCCTGCAGTTAAACAATATATGGAAGATATTGTGCAAGAAGCAAAACAAAAAGGGTTCGTAGAAACTTTACTTCACCGTCGTAGATATTTACCGGAAATCACAAGTCGGAATTTTAATCTTCGCAGCTTTGCGGAAAGAACGGCTATGAATACACCCATTCAAGGAAGTGCCGCAGATATTATTAAAAAAGCGATGATAGACATGGCTGATCGCTTAGAGAATGAACAATTACAATCCAAGCTTTTATTACAAGTGCATGATGAACTGATATTTGAAGCACCGGTAGAAGAAATAGAAAAACTGAAAGAAATTGTTCCAGATGTAATGGAGCATGCCGTAGAGTTAAAAGTACCGTTAAAAGTAGATTATTCATACGGCCCAACATGGTTTGATGCGAAGTAAGTGAGTTCACAATCGGATTGAAAAAAGGAGTCATTATGGATGCCTGAATTACCTGAGGTAGAAACAGTAAGAAGAACTTTAGAAGAGTTGATTATCGGAAAGACGATTGACCAAGTGTTGGTACACTGGCCGAAAATGGTGAAAGAACCGGACGATGTCGTTCGATTTACAAAGGCGCTAGAAGGGGAAACATTTAAAGCGGTTGCCCGTCGCGGAAAATTTTTGATTCTTTATACGGATGATCTTGCCCTTGTTTCTCATTTACGAATGGAAGGGAGATACGGGGTTTATCCGAAATCAGAAACGATTGAAAAACATACACATGTGATTTTCTCCTTTACGGATGGAACAGAGTTAAGGTATAAAGATGTGCGCAAATTTGGCACCATGCATTTATTTAAGCGTGGAGATGAGCTTGGTCAACTACCACTTTCACAATTAGGTGTAGAACCTTTATCAGATGCCTTTTCGCCAAAGATATTACAAAATTTATTGAATAAGACAGCACGGCCCATTAAGGCGGCTCTCTTGGATCAAAAACTAATTGTAGGCTTAGGCAATATATATGTCGATGAATCTTTGTTTAAAGCAGGTATTCACCCAGAGCGCTCTGCTAAAACATTAACAAAAGAGGAAGTAGAAAAGCTTTATTCGGAAATTAAAGCAACATTGTCCGAAGCTGTGGAACGAGGAGGCAGTACGATACGTTCTTATGTGAACTCCCAAGGCCAAATAGGATTATTTCAGTTAGAGCTATTTGTGTATGGGCGGCGTGGAGAGGAATGTAAAGTTTGTGCTACACCGCTTGAGAGAATCATTGCTGGAGGACGTGGGACTGTTTATTGTCCACAATGTCAGCCGAAATAAAATAACCACATTTTTCTTTTGTCATCTTAGCCTAGATTATAGATAACATTGGATGGGCTTCTTCCATATAATATGTTAGCCATTTCATGGAAGGAGCTCTTTTAAATGACGCAGATGATGACACTTATAATACTAGCTATAGCTGTTAGCTTAGATAGTTTTAGTGTAGGTTTAACGTATGGATTAAGAAAAATGAAGATTCCAATTAAATCGATTTTAATTATTGCTTGTTGTTCAGCTTTTACTCTTCTCATTTCAATGGGGATTGGTCATACAATAGCAAAGTTTATTTCACCTGCTTTTGCAAACAGTATTGGGGGTATCATCCTTATTGTATTAGGTGCTTGGGTACTGTATCAGTTTTTCCGCCCTGAAAAGGAAAAGGATAAAGATGCTCTTCCACATGAGAAAATTCTTTTGAATTTTGAAATCAAGTCTTTGGGTGTAGTTATTAACATTTTAAGAAAACCGATGGTAGCCGATATTGATAAGTCAGGTACAATTACTGGTATTGAAGCCTTTTTATTAGGGTTTGCTTTGTCACTGGATGCGTTTGGTGCA
This sequence comes from Cytobacillus sp. FSL W7-1323, assembly GCF_038595015.1. Classification (NCBI taxonomy): domain Bacteria; kingdom Bacillati; phylum Bacillota; class Bacilli; order Caryophanales; family Bacillaceae; genus Cytobacillus; species Cytobacillus sp. FSL W7-1323. The sequence continues at coordinate 3,378,633 of NZ_CP151998.1, read as the reverse complement.
GGTATTGGAGCGGCTATGCTTGGGTTTTCACCATATTATTTAGCTATATGTGTTGCGGTTATGAGTTCATTATTTGTTTTTGGTGGGATGAGTATTGGCTCGATATTTTCTAAATCTCAATGGATGCAACGATGTTCGTTTATACCAGGATTAATTTTAATTATACTTGGAATCTGGAAAATTTAATTTGATAAAAAGGTGTGAGAGTAAGAATGACAGTTATTATCGGACTCACTGGTGGAATTGCAAGCGGTAAAAGCACAGTTTCCACCATGTTTAAAGAAAGAGCAATTACAGTAATAGATGCAGATGTTGAAGCGAAACGAGCAGTTGAAAAAGGTGCGGCTGCTTATGATGAAATTGTCTCTCATTTTGGCCAAGAGATTCTTCTAGAAAATGGGGAGATTAACCGTCAAAGATTGGGTTCCATTGTTTTTTATAGTGAAGAAGAAAGAATGAAGCTCAACAGTATTGTCCACCCGGCTGTTAGGAAGAGAATGAACGAGCAAAAGGACGAGGCAGTTGCTAATGGTGAAAAAATGGTCGTTCTAGATATCCCGCTCTTATTTGAAAGTAAACTCACATATATGGTGGATTACACCGTTTTAGTGTATGTTAATAAAGAAAATCAGCTTCAGCGGTTGATGGAGAGAAATGGTTTTGATGCAGAAGAAGCGAATGCACGTATTCGATCACAAATGCTATTGGAAGAAAAAGTACAGCTAGCGGATTTTTTAATTGATAATAATGGCGATCTCGCTAGTACAGAGAAGCAACTAGATGATTTACTGTTACAATTAAAAGATAAACAGTAAAACACAATTACTACTTAGACTTCTACGTTTCATTAGTAATATTTCAACCCTTTTCGTCCACAATAATAAGTGGATTATTTTTTTTCACTTAAGAAATAGGGCGTAAAGATGCATTTTTCACGTAATGTCACGCGTTTTATGCTCTCTTTACATCCACAATATTTCTGAATAGTGGAACTTTAAAATATCCGCAATTTGCTCATCACATTTTGTGGTTAATATGTTATACTATTAGCATGAAAATGGTTAAAAAAGTATAACATTTATACGGAAGGGGCCGTAAGATGAAGGCGAAAATAGCGATTAATGGGTTTGGGAGAATAGGACGAATGGTGTTTAGAAAGGCCATTCTTGATGATACATTGGAAGTAGTAGCAATAAATGCTAGTTATCCACCAGAAACGTTAGCACATTTAATTAAATATGATTCTACTCATGGTGCATTCCAAGGTGAAGTGATTCCCGAAGATGATGCGCTTGTAGTGAACGGAAAAAGAGTTCAATTACTAAGCAATCGTAACCCTGAGGAACTTCCTTGGAAACAAATGGAGATTGATATCGTTGTTGAAGCTACAGGTAAGTTCAACTCAAAAGATAAAGCGATGCTTCATTTAAATGCAGGTGCCAAGAAAGTTGTTTTAACGGCTCCAGGGAAAAATGAAGATGTAACCATTGTGATGGGTGTGAATGATGAAGCGCTTAACATTGCTGAACATGATGTGATTTCTAATGCTTCTTGTACAACAAACTGCTTAGCGCCAGTTGCAAAAGTATTAGAAGATAAGTTCGGCATTGAAAACGGTTTAATGACGACTGTACATGCGTATACAAATGACCAAAAGAACCTTGATAATCCACATAAGGATCTTCGCCGTGCTAGAGCTTGCGCGCAGTCAATTATTCCTACTTCAACAGGAGCAGCGAAAGCATTGTCTCTTGTGTTACCACAATTAAAAGGCAAGTTACATGGGATGGCTCTTCGTGTGCCGACGCCAGATGTATCACTTGTTGATTTAGTTGTTGATTTAAAGAGGGATGTAACAATTGATGAGGTAAATGCTGCGTTTGAAGATGCGGCACAAAATGAATTAAAAGGTATATTAGATATAACAGAAGAACCACTTGTTTCAATCGATTTCACAACAAATCCACACTCTGCTATTATTGATGGGCTTTCCACAATGATGATTGGTGAGAATAAAGTAAAAGTTTTAGCTTGGTATGATAACGAGTGGGGTTATTCTTGTCGTGTAGTTGACTTGGTGAAATATGTAGCTGAAGAACTAAATAAATCTGCAGTGAACGCATAATTTTATGTAGGCAATCCTTTAATGGGATTGCCTTTTTTGCATTTTTACTATGTAGGTAAAATGAAATGTTAAACTGATTACTACATAGATGATCACAGGTTGGGGCAATCTTTTAAATAAAAAAAGCTTTTTGTTTGTCTTTTCGTTGCGTATTTCTGAATGATGTCTCTGGAAAATTTGAATAAATTGTGACATTTCCCTTGGTTAATGGAGGGGATGAACACTGATGATAACAATGTTTAGTCCCCTTTCTTTATGTGAAAATGTAATTATTATTGAAATTCACTTAAATAAATTTTCTAGGATTTATTGCAAAAGAACATTAAACAAAGTATACTAAAAATCGTGAACTTCTCAACGAGTAAGGCGCTAAATGGCTACTTAAAGGGTTAGGACCTCTTTGGACTAACTTTCCCCCGTGGTAGTTATATGCTTTGCCCAGTAGAAATTCATGTCAATTAGTAAAGGGGGAAATTTGAATATGGAAACAATGGGTCGTCACGTCATCTCAGAGCTTTGGGGATGCGATTTTGAAAAATTGAATGATATGTCATTTATTGAGCAAACATTTGTAGCAGCTGCACTAAAATCAGGGGCAGAAGTGCGAGAGGTGGCATTCCATAAATTTGCACCACAAGGTGTAAGTGGGGTTGTCATTATTTCAGAGTCGCATTTAACTATACACAGTTTTCCGGAGCATGGCTATGCAAGCATCGATGTTTATACTTGCGGTGATCTTAATCCTCACATCGCGGCTGACTATATAGCAGAAGCTTTAGGTGCTGATACACGTGAGAATATAGAAATTCCTCGTGGAATGGGTCCTGTTCAAGTTAAGAACGCAACAAAAGCCAATGTGTTATAATAAAGAAGAAGTCTTCAAGAGTGCAAGCGAATAATTGCACTCTTTTTATTATGAAAAAAACATATCTACTTGTACTAACAACTCCTTTTTTATATGATAGTAAGTAAAGATACATTTTAGGAACGTAAAGATGAGACGGAGTTGATTGTATGAAATGCCCTTCATGCCAACATAATAATACTCGTGTGCTAGACTCTCGTCCTGTTGATGAAGGTAAATCGATACGAAGACGAAGAGAGTGTGAAAAATGTGGTTATCGGTTTACAACTTTTGAAAAGGTAGAGGAAATTCCTTTGATTGTTGTGAAAAAAGAAGGAACAAGAGAAGAGTTTAGCAGAGAGAAAATATTGCGTGGACTAATAAAAGCTTGTGAAAAACGACCGGTTGCATTAAAAGAACTAGAGGATATCACTTTTCAAGTTGAAAAGGAATTAAGAAGCAACGGAGTATCAGAAGTGAAAAGTGATGATGTTGGCGAAATGGTTATGGACAGGCTAGTGAAAGTTGACGATGTCGCCTATGTTCGCTTTGCTTCTGTTTATCGTCAATTCAAAGATATTAATGTATTTATAGAAGAGCTAAAAGAGTTAATGAAGAAGGAACAAGCGTAAAGGTGAGCAAATAGGCTAAAGTGAATTTAGCTTCTTTGCTCATTTTTTTCAAGATATGAAAGAAAGAAGGTATTTTTCATGGCCCAGCATTGGACTGAAGTCATCCCTAGTGATCATTATACAGTGGCTTTAAATGGGCTGTTACATGACTATGATCGAAAAATCTTAGTATTTCTTTATCAGCCACTTATTGGGACCATTGCGTACAGTTTATATATGACCTTATGGATGGAAGTGGAGGAAAACCGTATTTGGTCTTCATCTTCGCGTAACCATCATGGTCTGATGAGTATGATGGACTTAAGTTTAAAAGAAATTTATGAAGCAAGAAAAAAACTTGAAGGAATTGGCTTGCTAAAAGTTTATGTGAAAGAAGGGGAAAATCGTGAATTTATTTATCAATTACAGCCACCCCTCTCTCCAAGTACATTTTTCTTAGATGGTATGCTCAATATCTTTCTTTATAAAAAAATCGGTAAAACTCAATATACGAGACTAAAGCGTTTTTTTAGTGATGAGGAGTATTCAAACCTCCATCTTGATTATAAGGATGTAACAACAGCCTTTCATGAGGTTTATACATCTGGTCACCAGCTTGCTAAAGAATATAATGATGACTTATCTGTTTCTCCTAAAGGTGAATGGGTAGATAGAATGGAAGCGGGTAAAATTCAAATTCCATGGCAAACATTTAATTTCTCGTTATTGGAAGCGGGCCTTAGTGAATCACTTGTTCCCCGAAAAGCACTTACGCAAACAGTAAAGGATGCCATTAGTAATTTGGCGTTTTTATATGATATTGATGTTATGGAAATGAAGAATATTCTTATAAGCGCGATGAACGAAGATGATGAAGTTGAGATGGATGAATTGCGGAAATCGGCAAGGGATTGGTATCAAATGAATCATCGTGACGAATTGCCATCATTAATTACGCAAACTCAGCCTGTTCATAGTCTCTCAATAACTGAAAAGCCAAAAAGTAAAGAAGAAGAGCTTATTCAATACTTTGATACAACTTCGCCTATTCAATTTTTGAAAGATTTATCTGGGGGGGCGGAACCTTCAAAAGCGGAATTGAAAATACTTGAAGATGTGATGTTTCACCAAAAGTTGCCTCCCGGTGTGATGAATGTTTTGATTGATTATGTGATGCGTAAAACAGATAAAAAGCTGACAAAGGCATATGTGGAAACAATCGCAAGTCATTGGGCGAGAAAGAGCATTCAAACTACGGCTAATGCCATGGCTTTGGCGAAGAAAGAACACCAACAATATTTGAAATGGGCAGAGAATAAAAAAGTAGGGAAACGTTCATCCAAATCTAATACGAAAAAAGCTGTCACGAGGACAGAGCTTTTACCTGATTGGTTTGACGAGGAAACAAGTAAAAATGAGACTGTCGTCCAACAGAAGCATGATAAGAAAGATGATAATGTAGATCTTAATATGAAGGAATTTCAAGAACTAATGAAGAGAAGAAACGGGGGTGGACAATAGATGGAAAGAATCAATGATACGCTTAAAAAACTTGCTGGAAATCAAGATTTTAAAACGAGATATGAAAAGCAACGAGCAGAGACTTTAAATGATCCAGATGTCCGTGCCTTTTTGACGGCACATAAGGATGAACTGTCAGCAGATATGGTTGAAAGAAGCTTAATTAAATTGTATGAATATAGCAAGCTAAGTAAGGAATGTAATCGCTGTCCGAGCCTAGATAGTTGTATCAATTTTATGCAAGGCTACCACCCAGAGCTCGTCATTGAACGTGGACTGATTGATATTAAATATGATAAATGCCCACGAAAGCAAATCCATGATGAAAAAAGAAAAAATGAGAAGTTGATTCAAAGTTTATATGTCCCTAAAGACATACTAAATGCAACCTTTGATACGGTGTACAACGATGATGGAAAAAGAATGGAAGCAGTCAATAAAGCTCTTAGCTATTGTATGAATTTTAAAAAGGGTGATGGTCAGAAGGCGTTATATTTATACGGCCAATTTGGTGTCGGTAAATCATATTTATTAGGTGCGATTGCCAATGAACTTGCACTGAAGCAAGTTTCATCAATGATTGTCTATGTGCCTGAATTATTTAGGGAATTGAAAAGCTCAATTAGTGATTCGACTTTAAATGATAAACTTGAAGCTATTCGATCAGCTTCTGTACTTATGTTTGATGATATGGGTGCAGAAACGATGTCTAGTTGGACAAGAGATGAAATTTTGTCGCCGATTCTACAATATCGTATGCTTGAAAAGTTACCGACCTTTTTCACCTCAAACTTTGATTATAAAGGACTTGAACATCATCTTACCTATAGTCAACGAGGGGAAGAGGAGCGGATGAAGGCAAGAAGAGTAATGGAGAGAATTAAGTATTTAACCGATCCTGTGCTTGTCGAAGGACCGAATCGAAGGGTTTAGGCAAGATAATTTTCAATAGTTTTTCTTCATGACTTCTATTTTGGCCAAGTCTCCCATATATATGAATCAGATAGATGTTAAGGGGGGATTTGGTTGATAGAGATCATTTTCCGGAATAAGCATGAAGCCGAGGAGCTGTTTCAGCACGCAATCCGGATTCAGAACTATACGGAAGGCGAAACGACAATTCTTCATAATGAAGGTCAATATATAGTAAGAATGTATCCTGAACAATGCAGTGGACGATCTATTGAAGAAGTAAAACGAACATTTTCTGCTTTTTTAATGGAGAGTAAATGCGATAGTTGGTTTAGAAAGATAATGGCCGAAAAGTTTTATTATCAAGATTCAGAAGAACAACAACAAATTCTTGAAATCATTCATTCCATATTGGAAGGGCAAAGAGAAGATTTATCTACTTTTTTACATAGAGTGGATATACACGAGCAATTACGATCGGCTATAGATCGCCTAGTGCATGATGATATCTCTTTTTCCTATGATGCTTTTATAAAGTTTCGTCTTAAACCGCTTTTAGACGATATGACAAAGTATGTTGAGTTGTCTATTGATGAATATAAAATGGAACAGGAATATCAAATGTTTATTCAAACCTTAAGAGACTTTATTAAGGATAGAGAAAGTAAGTTACCCACGATTCATTTATATTTAGGTGAAGAAGTTCGCTTTTTTAATCAGCATTTCGAAGAGCTTTCTCGAATGGACCTAACGGCGATGATAGATAGAAGATTATTAATTAATCACCCTGTCTATGTAGATTCAGTTACAATCGCACCATTACTCTCAATCGCTCCTCAGGAAATATGTTTATATAGTGAAAGTGAGGAACAACCTTTAGTTCGTACAATTAAAAATATTTTTGAAGAGAGATTGGAAATCCTTCATATAAGTGAATTTAATATGCGTAAACAGCATGCATGTAAAAATATAAGTGAACCCTCTTGATTTTCCGTAAATTAAAAACTATAATACTTACATATTGAAATTATCAATGAACAGTAATGATAAGGATATGGGTATTCTTTTACGGTTTATAGAGAGGGAAGACAAGGCTGCAATCTTCCTAACACGAATGGAATGCTTACCACCTTTGAACTCCAATACATAAAGATGTCTAAGGCGTCGATTAAGTATTGGCGGCAACAAGACCGTTAACTTGCTACGAGTCACTTTTTTAAAGTGAGAAGTAGGGTGGAACCACGTGTATATGATACTCGTCCCTTTTATTAGGGGCGAGTTTTTTATTTTTCAAAAACAAGGAGGAAGTTATGATGTCAGAAATGGTTAAAGTTTCGTTTCCAGATGGAGCAGTAAAGGAGTTCTCCAAAGGAACAACAACGGAAGAAATCGCATCATCAATCAGCCCTGGCTTAAAAAAGAAAGCCATAGCAGGTAAAGTGAATAATGAATTATTCGACCTTCGTCGTCCAATTGAAGAGGATGCGGCTGTGGAGATCATTACCCAAGGCAGTGATGAGGCGCTTGAAATTATGCGTCACAGTTCCGCTCATTTAATGGCGCAAGCGATTAAACGTTTATATAAAAACGTTAAATTAGGTGTAGGTCCTGTTATTGAGAGTGGCTTCTACTACGATATCGATATGGAGGAGTCATTAACACCTGAAGATCTACCGAAAATCGAGAAAGAAATGAAGAAAATCATCAATGAAAATATTGAGATTGTTCGTAAAGAAGTGAGTAGAGACGAAGCTTTAAAAATCTATGAGGAGATTGGCGACGAATATAAGGTTGAACTGATTGGCGCCATTCCAGAAGGTGAAACAGTTACCCTTTATGAACAAGGCGAATTCTTTGATCTTTGTCGAGGGGTTCATGTTCCTTCTACAGGGAAAATTAAAGAATTTAAGCTTTTAAGTATTGCTGGCGCATATTGGCGTGGAGATAGCGACAATAAGATGCTACAACGGATATATGGTACTGCATTCTTTACAAAAGATGACTTAAACGAACACTTGCGTTTGCTTGAAGAAGCAAAAGAGCGTGATCACCGTAAAATTGGTAAGGAATTAAGCCTCTTTACGAACTCCCAAAAGGTTGGACAAGGGTTACCGCTATGGTTACCAAAAGGCGCAACAATTCGCCGTAATATTGAACGTTATATCGTGGATAAAGAAGTGCGTTTAGGCTATGACCATGTATATACACCAATTATGGCAAATGTGGAACTTTACAAAACTTCAGGACACTGGGATCACTACCAAGAAGATATGTTCCCTGTAATGAAAATGGATAATGAGGAGCTTGTTCTTCGTCCAATGAACTGTCCTCATCATATGATGATTTATAAACAAGGAATCCATAGCTATAGAGAATTACCAATCCGTATCGCTGAATTAGGTACAATGCATCGCTATGAGATGTCTGGAGCATTATCAGGATTGCAACGTGTACGTGGTATGACATTAAATGATGCCCATCTATTCGTTCGTCCAGACCAAATTAAAGAAGAATTTATACGCGTTGTTAATTTAATTCTCGAAGTATACAAAGACTTTGACATTAATGATTATTCGTTCCGCCTATCTTATCGCGATCCTGAGGATACTGAAAAGTATTTTGATGATAATCAAATGTGGGAAAAGGCACAATCGATGTTAAAAGAAGCAATGGATGAGATTGGCTTGCCATACTATGAAGCCGAAGGGGAGGCCGCATTCTACGGTCCTAAGCTTGATGTACAAGTAAAAACAGCTCTAGGTAAAGAAGAAACGTTATCAACTGTTCAGTTAGACTTCTTGCTTCCTGAACGTTTTGACTTATCTTATGTTGGGGAAGATGGCAAGCCGCATCGCCCTGTTGTTATTCACCGTGGTGTTGTTTCAACGATGGAACGTTTTGTTGCTTTCCTTATCGAAGAATACAAAGGTGCATTCCCAACATGGCTAGCTCCTGTTCAAGTCCAGGTTATTCCAGTTTCAAATGATATCCATTTTGATTATGCGAAAAAAGTAAAAGAAGATTTACAGCTTGCAGGAATTCGCGTTGAAATCGATGATCGTAATGAAAAAATGGGTTATAAAATTCGTGAAGCACAAATGCAGAAAATCCCATATATGCTCGTTGTCGGCGATAATGAAGTAAGTGAACAGGCGGTTAATGTACGTAAATATGGGGAACAAAAGTCAGAAACCATCTCCTTTAATGAATTTAAACAATTGATTGAGAAGGAAGTTCAAAGAGGATAAAAATATTACAAACAACGTGTATGATCGAATCCCAGAGTCTTTATCCATGCTTAACTCAAACGTCACTTTATGCATGTTGTTAAGCTGGATAAAGGTGGGTACAAAAAAATTTCAAAAGTTGTTGCCAAACACCGCAACTTTTGATATCATTTTCTATGTTGTGAAAAAACAATACCATTTGACAAATATTATGCTTTGTGATATATTTTCTAAGGTAATTTGAATACAGTTTGAGTAAAGAAGAAGCGCCCGCTTCTCACCTGATTGACGCTTTTAGGCAGTTAGCAGGTTTACGTGAATTTTAACATTGTACGTAATGTGTGGGTGTCTTCACCCGCACTTTTTTATTTGCCTCAATTGTATCACTCGGTGCAGCTGGAAGCTTCTTTTAGAAAAGTGACCCAAACATTGTGTTCATATAAAACCATGGAGGTGTCTAACTATTAGCAAAGATATGTTGTTAAACGAGGGTATCCGTGCCCGTGAAGTTCGTCTTATTGACCAGAATGGCGAGCAACTAGGAATCAAATCTAAAAATGAAGCGCTAGAAATAGCCGCACGTGTAAATCTTGATCTTGTTCTTGTAGCACCGAATGCAAAGCCTCCTGTAGGCCGTATCATGGACTACGGTAAGTTTAAGTTCGAGCAACAGAAGAAAGACAAAGAAGCACGTAAAAATCAAAAAATTATCAGTGTTAAAGAAGTTCGCCTTAGTCCAACGATAGAGGAACATGACTTTAATACAAAGCTTCGTAACGCAATCAAATTCCTTGAAAAAGGCGATAAAGTAAAAGCTTCCATTCGTTTTAAAGGTCGTGCGATTACGCATAAGGAAATTGGACAGCGTGTTCTTGTTCGATTTGCAGAGGCTTGCTCTGAAGTCGCAACAGTTGAATCTCATCCGAAAATGGATGGCCGAAGCATGTTTATGATACTTGCACCTAAAAACGAAAAGTAAGAGGAGGAATTCCACATGCCAAAAATGAAAACACACCGTGGTTCTGCTAAGCGTTTTAAAAGAACAGGATCTGGAAAATTAAAACGTTCTCACGCTTACAGAAGCCATATGTTCGCGAATAAATCTCAAAAACAAAAACGTAAGCTTCGTAAAGGTACTCTTGTATCTACTGGTGATTTCAAGCGTATCCGCAATATGTTAGTAGGTCTTAAGTAAACTCGCAAAATAGGAGGGAAATATTATGCCACGTGTAAAAGGCGGTACAGTTACTCGCAAACGTCGTAAAAAGGTATTAAAATTAGCTAAAGGTTATTACGGTTCTAAACATACATTATATAAAGTTGCTAACCAACAAGTAATGAAATCTTACAACTATGCTTATCGTGATCGTCGTCAGAAAAAACGCGACTTCCGTAAGTTATGGGTTACTCGTATTAACGCAGCTGCTCGTATGAACGGTCTTTCTTATAGCCGTTTAATGCACGGATTAAAACTAGCTGGTATCGAAGTAAACCGCAAAATGCTTGCAGAATTAGCTGTTTCTGATGCAAATGCATTCGCAGAATTAGCAAATGTTGCAAAACAAAACCTTTCTAAATAAGAAAGTTTAAGAGTCGCTCTTTCGGGGGTGGCTTTTTTTGTTATGATTTTAGTCTATTGAAGTGGAAGAAAACGAAATATACTCCTGCAAAGTTCAAGTATATGTTAGTGAGCATCTCAAGCGTATTAAACTAATGACCTTTGGCACGAGTACGAACTTATAAATACGATTAATTTACTTTATCAGCTATAATTTCGATAACGAAATGAGAATAGGGGTGTAATGAATGATTTTTGCTATCATAATCGTCTTTTTTATAATGAATGGCATTGCAGCAATTATGATGAAAATAGATAAAAGAAAAGCGCAAAAGGGAGAATACCGCATTAGTGAGCAAAATCTGTGGCTGGTTGCTCTTTTGTTTGGAGCTATAGGAATGACTTGGGGAATGAGGCGTTATAGACATAAGACAAAGCATTTTTCTTTTAAATTTGGTCTTCCTATCTTATCTGTGTTACAGTTGATATTCCTCGTTTACCTCATCATGGAGTGGGCATAATTTTAGTGCCCTTGCCATATGATGTACTAACATCCAAGAATCTTATAGTTCATGGAAGGTGGGCGTTTATCAGGTGAATGAACATCTTGTTCTTGCAAAGGGGATTATTGAGACAGCAGGTATTCTCGCTCCATTCGCATTTATTTTATTTCATATTTTGCGGCAGTTCCTTTTTATCCCTGTGCCACTTGTTTGTATTGCTGGTGGTGTATTGTTTGGCAGTTTATTTGGTAGTATTTTATCTCTAGTAGGGTTAATGTTATCTTGTTTATTTTTTTATGTATTAATTTATCAACTTCCTACCTTTCATGAAAAACTGTCTCATTTAAAAAAGAAATGGTTTGGAGAATATCGTAATTTAACCATTGGTCAAATTTCCATTCTTCGTTTGATTCCATTTATTCATTTTCATTTACTTAACTTTTGCTTGCTAGAAAAAAACCCGAAATTTCGTGATTTCTGCAAAGGTGCTTTGTTAACAAATATACCATTAGCAATCTTTTATACTGTTTTTGGTGAATTTATCAGTAGATTTACACCAACAATGATTGTTATGATTCTACTGTCTTTGTCCATTCTTCTCTATCTCATTAGAGAGAAAGTGACTGTGATAAAATGGCAAGAATTTTTTAAAACAACAAAGGTGAAAAAAGTTTCATAAATGAAAGGTTAGGGTCGTGTATCCTGGCTTTTTTTGTTTATTGACTTTGAGAGGGGAATTATTTGATTGCAGAAAAAGAGGAAAATACTGATGTAATAAAAATCTAGCAAATGCTACTTAGAGATATAAATATAGCCCTAACAAACTTTGTAAAAGTTTGTTGGGGCTTAAAGTTTGGGCTCATCTTTCACTGGTTACGCTTTTTATCCATTAGCTCTTTCACAGGGCTCTTCCAGTCGATTTTTGCATTCATATAATGGTTTTTTAATTTGCTTTCGATAAACATAAAGTCCTCGCCAACAAGTCCTTGTAACTCTGATGGCTGATGAGGCCAAATGAAAATTGAAACCACATCAAAGGAGTTATCTGTTGTACCTAGATATTTTTCACCTTCAAACATAACCCCTTTATAAGTAATGAAGAAATTTTTCTGAGCGTTATTTGCGTCGTCATAAAAAAAATATTTTTTTTGTTTATGAGCTTTTTCTAATTTACGCATCGGATTTGTAACATACTTAACAGCACTATATATGAGCAAAATAATCAAAATGATTAGTAATAGGCGAATGATCAATAACATTAAGAATACCCCTTTGTACATTTTTTAAGTGTTTACGAATAAAAACGAAAAAGGTTTCAACTTTGTTTAAATTTGTTATAATTTTTTTGTTATGTAAAAAATAATTGGCTCTTTAATCGAAAAAACTGAGGGACATTTACGGTTTATATACCCATTAGTAAGTAATTTTATGCAACATGATAATAACATCATTCTATAATAAGATGAGGGATAAACAATGACGAATATATTAAACATTAAATTGATTCGCAATGATGCTAAAATGCCTTACCGTGCAAATGAGGGGGACGCTGGGCTAGATTTATTTTCAGTTGAAGATGTAATCATACCATCAGGACAGTCAGCTTTAATTAGCACAGGTATTCAGATGGAGTTACCAAAAGGAACGGAAGCACAAGTAAGGCCAAGAAGTGGTTTAGCTCTTAAACATAGTGTAACGGTTTTAAATAGTCCAGGGACGATTGATGAGGGCTATAGAGGCGAAGTGAAGATTATCTTGATTAATCATGGAAAAGAAGAATTCCGTGTAGAAAAACATATGAGAATTGCCCAAATGGTAATCGCACCAGTTTTTCAAGTTGAGCTTGCCCAAGTAAGTGATTTAACACAATCAGAAAGAAGCAGTGGAGGGTTTGGTTCATCCGGAAAATAAGTGAGCGTCTAAACCTCAAAGTACCTTTAAGTCTTCCCGCTTGTTAACACATATGTATAAGTTCTATAGAAATGAAGTACAGTAAGGAGTAGTTTAAGTTTTTACAAAAGAAGGACTAACCATGTATAATGGGCTTAAATAATATTAAGGGAGTCGAAATATGTCTAAGCTTGATGAAACATTAACGATGCTAAAAGAACTAACTGATGCAAGAGGGGTTCCAGGTAACGAACGAGAAGTGCGTGAAGTGATGAAAAAATACATAGAACCCTTAGCTGATGAATTATCAACTGACGGACTTGGTAGTTTAATCGCTAAAAAAATTGGTCAAGCAGATGGGCCAAAGATTATGGTTGCTGGTCATTTAGATGAAGTAGGTTTTATGGTGACAAGTATTGATAATAAAGGGTTTTTGCGGTTTCAAACAGTTGGAGGCTGGTGGTCTCAAGTGATGTTAGCCCAACGTGTGACGATTGTAACATCTAAAGGAGATGTGACTGGGGTAATTGGTTCGAAGCCACCACATATTTTGCCAGCAGAAGCGCGTAAGAAAACAATTGAAATTAAGGATATGTTCATTGATATCGGTGCTTCTAGCCGTGAAGAGGCATTAGGTTGGGGCGTAAAACCAGGGGATATGGTTGTTCCATATTTTGAATTCACTGTGATGAACAATGAGAAAATGTTACTTGCGAAAGCTTGGGACAACAGAATCGGTTTGGCGATTGCAATTAAAGTGCTAGAAGGTTTGAAAAATGAGAACCATCCAAATACAGTATATGCGGTTGGAACGGTACAAGAAGAAGTTGGCTTGCGTGGGGCAAAAACAGCTGCACAAATGATTAAGCCTGATATCGGTATCGCTGTTGATGTTGGGATACCAGGAGATACACCAGGTGTAACAGAAAAGGATGCGTTAAGTAAATTAGGTGATGGTCCTCAAATTATTCTCTATGACGCTTCTATGGTGTCACATAAAGGTTTAAGAGATTTTGTAACAAATACAGCAGATGAGCTCAATATTCCATATCAGTTTGATTCTGTACCAGGTGGTGGAACGGATGCAGGTTCCATACATTTAACATATAAAGGTGTGCCAGCGCTTTCAATTACAATTGCAACAAGATATATTCATTCACATGCGGGTATTCTTCATCGTGATGATTTTGAAAACGCAGTAAAACTGATTACAGCTGTTATTAAAAGACTAGATAACGATACAGTTGCAAAAATAACTTTTGAATAGAAAAAAACAGCCTGATGAAAGGCTGTTTTTTTTCTTATTGTAAGCCGTTTTCTAACGTCTCTAGCATTTCTTTTTTTTCAGTTTCAGATGAATTTTGCCAAATGACTTCAAATAATACGCCAAGGCCAGGGAGCATTTTCTCTTCGCCTGTTTGTATAGCATCAACAATAGTATCTTTTAATTCATCTTGTGAATTACCTGAAACATTGTGTAAGATGGCATTACGTAAATTTAAGTTCATAAAAGTAAACACATCCTTCGTTAGAATTCGTTACGATTATAGGGTTTCTCATTTAAGATTTATTATGTATGTGTTTTTCGGTATAATGAAATATTAATGGCACGTGTTTTATTGAAGGAGCGAAAAAATGAAGTACTTACAATCAGCAAAAAATCCACAGGTGAAGCAGTGGAAAAAGCTTCTCAAAAGGAAAGAAAGAGATATAACAGGTACTTTTCTTGTTGAAGGATTTCATCTTGTTGAAGAAGCATTAAAAGAAAATCGTGTAAAAGAGTTAATGATTAGTGAGGAAAAGGATATACCAAAAAGCTGGAATGTAGGAAACTGTTCCGTTTATATCCTACCGTCACATGTGATTGGAGACTTAACTGATACACAAACACCGCAAGGAATTGTGGCCGTATGTTATCAAGAAGAAGAGAGGTCTTTCGATTCGCTTGGTTTGAAGAAATTATTACTATTAGATGAAGTGCAAGATCCCGGAAACTTAGGAACAATGATTCGTACAGCTGATGCGGCTGGCATGGATGCGGTTATCATCGGTCACGGCACAGTGGACCCTTATAATCCAAAGGTTTTACGTTCTGCTCAAGGTAGTCACTTCCATCTATCAATTATCCATGGCAAGTTGGATGTATGGATGAAGGAGTTAAAGGAAAATAATATTCCTGTATACGGTACAGCATTAGAAGGAGGCAAAGAATATCAAAGCTTTGCTCCACTGGATGAATTTGCATTGCTCGTTGGTAATGAAGGGAACGGTGTAAATAAAGAGTTACTTACACAAACTACAGCCAATCTGTATATTCCTTTATACGGTAAGAGTGAGTCCTTAAATGTAGCTGTAGCAGCAGGTATATTGCTATATTATTTGCGAAACGAATAATGAGTAAAAAAATCGTGAGAACAATTTGAATGTCGACTCATAATGTAATATAATAAATAGCAAAATGAAATAATTAAAAGCTATGATAGAGACAAAGTAAAGTATGTTTTGTTCATAATAGGGAGAAAATGCCTGAGACTGAAAGCATTTTTATGAGCGACTTACTCGAAATTTCAGCTCTTGAGCAGACATCGGGACCATCGAATATTTTCGATGTAAAGATGCACCGGCTTTTTGCCGTTATCGAAATGAAGCGAATATAGCATGTTTTTTATTGTTGTATTAAAAAGGGTGGTACCGCGATTCCAAACCTCGTCCCTTTCATGGGATAAGGTTTTTTATTTTGTCAAAAAAGTATTAAAAGGAGGAGTTTCAAGATGCAAGAGCGTTTAAAAGAATTGCAAGCAGAAGCGTTAGAGAAGGTTTCTGCGGCAATGGATTTAAAAGAATTAAATGATATCCGCGTTGCTTATTTAGGTAAGAAAGGCCCGATCACAGAAGTACTAAAAGGAATGGGGAAACTTTCTGCAGAAGAACGTCCGAAAATGGGTGCATTAGCAAATGAAGTGCGTGATCAAATTACGCAAGGAATAACGGCAAAACAAGTGCAGTTAGAAGAAGCGCAAATTCAAGCTAAGCTTGCTGCAGAAACGATTGATGTGACATTACCAGGTCGTCCTGTACATACCGGTAATCATCATTCATTAACAAGGGTTGTTGAAGAAATTGAGGACTTATTCATTGGAATGGGCTATACCGTAGCGGAAGGACCAGAAGTGGAGAAGGATTATTATAATTTTGAAGCATTGAACTTACCAAAAGGTCACCCTGCACGTGATATGCAAGATTCATTCTATATTACAGAGGATATTTTATTACGCACACATACTTCGCCTGTGCAAGCTAGAACGATGGAAAAGCATGAGGGGAAAGGTCCAGTGAAAATCATTTGTCCAGGAAAAGTATTCCGTCGTGATAATGATGATGCGACTCACTCTCATCAATTTATGCAAATTGAAGGACTTGTGATAGATGAAAATATTCGTATGACAGACTTAAAGGGTACGCTAGAAGTATTTGCGAAAAAAATGTTTGGTGAAGAGAGAGAAATTCGCCTTCGTCCAAGTTTCTTCCCATTTACTGAGCCATCTGTAGAAATGGATATTTCTTGTATGATTTGTTCTGGAAAAGGCTGTAATGTATGTAAAAAAACCGGTTGGATTGAGATCTTAGGTGCAGGAATGGTACACCCAAATGTCCTTGAAATGGCAGGATTTGATTCTAAAAAATATACAGGTTTTGCCTTTGGCATGGGAGCTGAGCGTATTGCCATGTTAAAATACGGTGTCGATGATATTCGTCATTTCTATACAAATGATAGTAGATTCTTAAAGCAATTCTCAATTCATGAATAAAGGGGGAGGACAACGATATGTACGTTTCATATAAATGGTTACAAGAATATGTTGACTTATCTGGGATTACACCAGAAGAATTAGCAGAGAAGATCACAAAGAGCGGAATCGAAGTTGAAGGTGTAGAGACACTTGATGAAGGAATTAAGGGTGTCGTCGTCGGCTATGTATCTGAAAAACAGAAACATCCAAGTGCTGATAAATTAAATATTTGTCAAGTAGACCTTGGCGATGGCGAACTTGTGCAAATCATTTGTGGGGCTCCTAATGTTGATAAAGGACAAAAGGTAGCAGTTGCAACTGTAGGTGCAGTATTACCGGGGAATTTTAAAATTAAAAAAGCAAAATTACGTGGTGAAGCTTCGAATGGTATGATTTGTTCTCTTCAAGAACTAGGCTTTGAAAGTAAGCTAGTCGCTAAAGATTATAGTGAAGGTATCTATGTGTTTCCAGCAGATACAGAGCTTGGAACCAATGCATTAGAGCAATTGCACAGAGATGATCAAGTATTAGAACTAGGGTTAACACCGAACCGTGCAGATTGCCAAAGTATGCTTGGTGTTGCCTATGAAGTCGCTGCTATTTTAGAAAAAGATGTGAAGTTACCGCAGACAAAGGTAGAGACTGTTTCTGAGAGGGCCGCTGATTACATCACTGTAAATGTAGAAGCAGCAGATGATAACCCATTATATGTCGCTAAAGTAATTAAAAATGTAAAAATCGCTCCGTCACCACTATGGTTACAAGCTCGTTTAACAGCAGCTGGTATTCGTCCACATAATAATGTTGTTGATATTACGAACTATATTTTGCTTGAATACGGTCAGCCTTTACACGCGTTTGATTATGATCGCCTAGGTTCGAAAGAGATTCTTGTTCGCCGTGCCAACCAAGGTGAAAAAATCACTACGCTTGATGATGCTGAGAGAGAATTAACAACAGATCACCTAGTTATCACAAATGGGGAAGTACCAGTTGCTTTAGCTGGTGTAATGGGTGGAGCGAATTCAGAAGTTGGTAATGAAACAACGACCGTACTACTTGAATCAGCTTATTTCACTGGAGGTGCGATTAGAAAGTCCTCGAAAGATCACGGATTAAGGAGTGAAGCGAGTGCGCGTTATGAAAAAGGTGTTGATCCACAGCGTGTTCGTCCAGCAGCAGAAAGAGCAGCGCAATTACTCACGCAATACGCAGGCGGAGAAGTATTAGAGGGATCAGTAGAGGTTGACACGTTAAAAGTAGAACCTGCTGTTATCACCATTACCATTGATAAAATCAATCGTGTCCTTGGAACATCGTTACTAGTGAGTGAAGCAAAAGATATTTTAGAAAGATTGCAATTCACGACAGTGGTTGAAGAGAATGAAATTACAGTAACAGTGCCAACAAGACGTGGTGATATTACAATAGAAGAGGATCTTGTAGAAGAAGTGGGTCGCCTATACGGATACGATAATCTTGCTTCAACATTGCCCGGTGGGACGGCTTCAGCAGGTAGTTTAACGCCTTATCAAAAGAAACGACGTATCGTTCGTCAATACTTGGAAGGGGCGGGATTATATCAAGCCATCACTTACTCATTAACGAGTGAAGATAAAGCGCAAAACTACTCCTTAGAAGCTAGAGACCCAATTAAGCTTGCGATGCCGATGAGTGAAGAGCGTAGTGTGTTACGGCTTAGCTTAACTCCGCATTTACTAGAAGTCCTTAAATATAATAGTGCGAGACAAATTGACGCTACTGCTATTTACGAAACAGGCTCTGTTTTCTTACGTACAGCTGAGAATGAGTTGCCTGAGGAAAAAGAACATTTAGCTGCGGCCATTACAGGTTTATGGGAGTTACATCAATGGCAAGGGGAGAAAAAGCCAGTTGATTTCTTTGTTCTGAAAGGAATTCTAGAAGGATTATTTAGTAAACTTGGTTTGTTAGAACAAATCACGTTTGCCAAATTTGAGAAAGACGGACTACATCCAGGTCGCTCAGCAGAAGTATTTCTAAATGAAACGAGTATAGGGTTTATTGGTCAAGTTCATCCGAATGTTGAAAAAGAATTAGACTTAAAAGAAACGTATGTTTTTGAATTATCATTAGAGAAATTATTACATGCTGAAATTAAACCTTTACGCTATGAAGCTATTCCTCGTTACCCATCTATTACGAGAGATATTGCTTTAGTGGTCGATCAAACAACGACAGCTCAAGCATTAAGTACTGTCATTCGTGAAGCAGGCGGCAAATTACTAAAAGACGTTCATGTATTTGATTTATATGAAGGAGATCGAATGGAAGAAGGTAAAAAATCAATTGCCTATTCACTGAAATATTTTGATCCAGAACGGACTCTTACAGATGAAGATGTTGTAAAAGCCCATGACAAAGTGTTAAAAGCATTAGAAGAAAAAACTGGTGCTGTCCTTCGTGGATAAATAATCATCAAAGTGATACTTACTGTTATTTTTCGGTAGTATCACTTTTTTTGTACAGTGTAGTTGAAAAGAAAAATTACTATTTAAGAGACTATAAATATAGGAAGAAATAAGAGTAAGATAGTGGTAAGATGAGGAATCACTGGTCCCAGAAGAAGCGCCCTGTATTAGAAGTAGAACACAAGCTGAGAGCTTGAGAGGCGCTAGTAAAAGTAGAAATCCGCTCTTCATAAAAGAGCGGAGCCCTATTGCTTTATGCTTTATACTTCTTTCTATAAAGAGCTTTTGCTTTATCGGTGTTAGCAAAATGCAGTTTCACAAAGCGCGTTAGAGAATCTTCACCATGGATATGTATTAATTTCGCACCGCATTCGTCAACCTTAGGGCCGGCACCTTTTGTTAGTGGAAAGCCAGCCTTTTTACTTAATTCCTCGAAACGAAGGAGAAACGCATAGCGTGCAAGGATTGATGCAGCTGCGACAGCGATATGTACAGATTCACCTTTCGTACTGAAATATACATTTTCTCTTTGTATATTGGCTTGAGATTTTAAATAATTATAATATACTCCTTCTTGAGCAAATTGATCGATTAAGACGGCGTCTGGCTTCTCTGGAGACATTTTTTCAAGCACACTATTAATAGCTTGGTTATGAAGGAGAGCTTTTAGTTTTCCTTGAGACATTCCTTTTTGTTGCATGTTGTTATATTTTTCATTATGTAGTGTAAGTAAACTAAAGGGAATGACATCTTTAATTTGTTTAGCGATTTGGATAATTCTCTGATCATTTAAATTCTTAGAGTCTTGCACGCCAAGCTCTTTTAATAGTGGGATGTTTGTTGCACTTACATAAGCTGCTACTACAGTCATTGGTCCAAAGTAATCTCCTGTCCCAACTTCATCTGAGCCCACAACTGATAGGGATGCAAAATGATCCGGTAATTTGGATCCTTTTGGCGAGCTGGCTTTCTTTTTCGGTGCGACTTCGCTATTAGAGCCCCCCCATTTATCAGCTTCTGATTGACAGCCTGCTCCTTGAAATAATACTTTACCTGATTTGTAGGCAGTAATTGTACAATTGTTTGTTTTGGCAGTGAAAATACTACCGGGAGGCTGTTTCGGTGATAGTAGAGCTTGGTAATGTGTTTTCATTAGTTGAAGTTCTGCTGTAGATTTTTTTAATACTATTTGACTCATAATTGATTCCTCCTATTTTGACAATTCCTCTGTCTTTTTGACAAGCTTTGACTTCCCTCAAAAAATGGTTCGTGTTATGATAATGTTTAGGATTCTTCAGAATGGGGGCTTGTATGTTGTCAAATACTGATAAAAACCGGACAAGGGTTGATATATATGGTATCCCGTATACAATTGTCGGCACGGAGAGCTCCAGCCACATCCGTTTAGTTGCATCCATGGTGGATGAAACAATGAGAGATATTAGTGCAAAGAATCCTTCGCTCGATATTAGTAAACTTGCTGTTTTAACAGCTGTGAACACAATGAACGATTATTTGAAACTTAAAGACGAAGTAGAACGTCTTAAAGAAGAATTAAATAGAGTAAAGGACTGACACGAATTATGCTTGATCTTGCCATTATTATCATGTTAATCTTCGGGTTTTTCATAGGTCTACGAAGAGGATTAATTCTTCAAGCTATCCATCTATTAGGCTTTATTGTCGCCTTCGTTGTGGCAAGACTATACTATGAGCCTTTAGCTCCTAAATTAACCTTATGGATTCCATATCCGAACTTCGGGAATTCACAGCTTGAAACGATTTTAGGTAACACAGACTTAGAGACAGCTTATTATCGCGCAATTGCATTTGCAATCATTTTCTTTGCAGTTAAGATTGTATTACAAATTATCGGCAGTATGCTAGATTTTCTCGCAAGTTTTCCGATATTAAAACAATTAAACAGTTGGGCTGGAAGTATTTTAGGATTTATAGAAGTTTATCTTATCATGTTTATCTTATTATACATAGCAGCATTATTACCAATAGATAGTGTGCAGTCAACTCTAGACGGCTCGTTTATGGCAAACTTTATTATTGAGCACACACCAGTGTTTTCCCAGCAGATAAAAGAGTTATGGATTGATTATGTAGCTTCTTAACTTCTCTACCTTAGGAAGAGAAGTTTTCTTTATTTAAAGCCAATCTTTTTTTTTGATAGGTCACCAATAAGAGGCGGACTGTCTGGAACGGTGGAAATATTGTATGATTTTATAGGTAGTAAGAAAACGGGAAAGACTAAGAAAATATGAATGTAAATGAGGCGATACACTTATGACAATTAATAAAAAGGATGTTGTTCATTTATTAGAAACGATTGCTATTTATATGGAGTTAAAGGGCGAGAACCCTTTTAAAACGGCTGCCTTTCGTAAAGCAGCAACGGCGTTAGAGACAAGTGATTTAACGTTGGATGAAATAGAGGATTATACCAAGTTACCTGGTATTGGTAAGGGTACTTCTGCAGTTATCACAGAGTTTGTAGAAGAAGGCACAACTACTGCACTTGATGAATTAAAGAAGGAAGTACCAGCAGGTTTGATTCCACTTTTGCAATTGCCGGGTTTAGGTGGTAAAAAAATTGCTAAATTGTATAAAGAGCTTGGGGTTAAGAATGCTGAAGATTTAAGGACAGCTTGTAATGATCATCAAGTACAAGCTTTAGCCGGATTTGGAAAGAAAACAGAAGAAAAAATTCTCGAAGCATTAGCTAATGTGGGTACTAGACCGGAACGCTTGCCTCTTGCTTTTATGCTACCGATTGCTGAGAAAATTGAAGGATTTCTATCTTCATTTATAGATATCGACCGTTTTTCTCGAGCAGGTAGTATTAGAAGAATGAGAGAAACGATTAAAGATTTGGACTTTATTATTTCAACAACGGTTCCTGCTTCAGTGAAAGAACAGCTTTTACAGATAGGTGAGATTAAAGAAGTGATTGCGGCAGGAGAAACAAAAGTTTCTGTAGTGCTTGCAGAAAAATATGATGTCTCTGTTGATTTTAGAATTGTAACTCCTGAAGAGTTTGCTTCTACACTTCACCATTTTACCGGTTCTAAAGACCATAATGTTCGTATGCGTCAATTGGCGAAGGAACGGGGAGAAAAAATCAGTGAGTATGGTGTAGAAGATATAGAAAAAGGAACGATTAAAACGTTCCAAACAGAAGAAGATTTTTATGCTCATTTTAAATTACCTTTGTTTCCTCCTGAAATTCGTGAAGATGGTAAGGAAGTTGAGACATATACTGCAAACACGCCACTTATAGAAAACGAAGATATCAAGGGCGATCTTCATATGCATACAACATGGAGTGATGGTGCTAATTCCATTGAAGAGATGATTGCTACCTGTCGCACAAAGGGTTATCGTTATATGGCTATTACGGATCATTCGCAATATTTAAAAGTAGCGAATGGATTAACAAAAGAACGGTTATTAAAACAAAAAGAAATCATTCACGAAATCAATGAAAAATATGATGATTTTCAAGTTTTGTCGGGGATAGAAATGGATATTTTACCGGATGGTTCCCTAGATTATGAAGATGATGTGTTGAAAGAGATGGATATTGTTATTGCTTCTATTCATTCAGCTTTTTCACAATCAGAAGAGCAAATCATGCACCGATTAGAAAATGCGATGAGAAACCCACATGTTGATATTATTGCTCATCCGACAGGGCGGTTGATTGGGAGACGGGATGGTTATGCAGTCAACATTGAGAAATTAATTGCATTAGCAAAAGAAACCAATACGGTACTTGAATTAAATGCTAACCCGAATCGGTTAGACCTTGCAACAGAAGCATTAAAATTAGCACAAGAATCTAATGTGAAGATTGTCATTAATACGGATGCTCATAAAACAGAAACACTCGATCATATGGAAGTGGGTGTATCAGCAGCAAAAAAAGCATGGTTATTAAAAGATACGGTGCTTAATACATTTGAAGCCGATGATTTATTACAGTTTTTAAAGAATCGTAAGTAAAGAGAGCGGATAGATACGGAAAATGAAGGGGGATTACTTCATGCAAGATAGAATTTTGAAAATGCTCGAATTTCATAAAGTGAAAGAACAGCTTTTAACCTATGTGTCCTCAAGCCTTGGGAAGAAAAAAGCGGAAGATTTAGTACCGTCAACAGATTTTTCCGAAGTGATTAAGTTGCAAAACGAAACGGATGAAGCAGCTCAAGTGTTACGTATGAGAGGTAGTGTACCTTTAGGGGGGATTTTTGACATTACTCCTCACTTAAAACGAACAAAGATTGGTGCAATGTTGAGTCCCCATGAACTGATGCAAATAGCCAGTACGATTCATGTAAGTCGACAAATGAAGCGTTTCATTGAAGATTTTGCTGATGAAGAAGAAAATGAAATACCAATCTTGTTCAGCTATAGCGAAAAAATCATTGTTCTAGCTGAGCTAGAAACGGCGATTAGAAATAGCATTGACGAAAATGGAGATGTACTTGATAGTGCGAGTGAAAACTTACGCCAATTAAGGACACAATTAAGAACGAGAGAGAGTCGGGTACGAGATAAATTAGAATCAATGATTCGTTCGTCCAGCGCACAGAAAATGCTTTCTGATGCGATTATTACTATTCGTAATGATCGTTTCGTTATTCCTGTTAAACAAGAATATCGTGGTCATTATGGTGGTATTATTCATGATCAAAGTTCTTCTGGGCAGACATTATTTATAGAACCACAGTCTATTGTCCAACTAAATAATGAATTACAAAATATCAGGGTAAAAGAGCAGCAAGAAATTGAGAAGATCCTGATTCAGCTATCATTATTAACGAATGAGTATAATAATGAACTACAAACTATTGTTTATGTTTTAGGTGAAATGGATTTTATGTTCACAAAAGCAAGATATGGAAAGAGCATAAAGGCAAGTAAACCATCTGTAAACGACAAAGGTCATATTAGGCTTTTCAAAGCTCGTCATCCATTGATTCCAGCCAATGAAGTCGTAGCGAACGATATAACGATGGGAGAAGCCTATTCTTCCATCGTTATTACGGGACCGAATACAGGTGGTAAGACAGTCACATTAAAAACAGTTGGTCTTTCTACATTGATGGCACAGGCAGGACTACAAATTCCTGCTTTAGACGGGTCAGAAGTAGCGGTATTTGGCGCTGTTTATGCTGATATCGGTGATGAACAGTCAATTGAACAGAGTTTAAGTACTTTCTCGTCACATATGGTCAATATAGTTGATATTTTAGAAAAAGTGGACGGTAATAGTTTAGTCCTTTTTGATGAATTAGGTGCAGGAACAGACCCGCAAGAAGGGGCAGCTTTAGCCATTTCTATTTTAGATGAAGTGTATAACAGAGGAGCTAAAGTCATTGCAACAACCCATTATCCCGAGTTAAAAGCCTATGGTTACAATCGTGAGGGGGTTGTAAATGCCAGTGTTGAATTTAATGTAGAAACGTTGAGTCCTACTTATAAATTATTGATTGGCGTTCCTGGTCGCAGTAATGCTTTTGAAATTTCAGGACGACTTGGTTTAAATGAAAGTGTAATTACCAATGCCAAGGAATATATAAGTGCTGATAGTAACAAAGTAGAAAATATGATTGCCTCATTGGAAAGTAGTAAAAAGCAAGCGGAGGCAGAGCGTGAAGAAGCATATGCATTATTAAAAAACGCTGAGAAGCTTCATAAAGATTTGCAAAAACAAATGGTTTCCTACTATGAAGAAAAAGATGGGCTAGAACAAAAAGCAAAGGAAGAAGCCGCATCTATTGTAGAGAAAGCGAAAGAAGAAGCAGAAAGCATTATTAGCGAACTTAGACAAATGCGCATAGAAAAGCATGCAGAAGTTAAAGAGCATGAACTGATTGAAGCAAGAAAACGTCTATCTGACGCCGCACCTGAAATAGTGAAGAAGCAAAAGAAAAAAAGTGCAAATCAAACTCATCAATTCCAGCCTGGAGATGAAGTAAAGGTATTAAGTTTCGGTCAAAAAGGCCAGCTATTAGAAAAACTAGCTGAAAAGGAATGGAGTGTCCAAATCGGCATTTTAAAAATGAAGGTGGAAGAAAAAGATTTAGAGTTTATTAAAACAACTAAGCCGGTGGAAACAAAACCAATGGCAACTGTAAAAGGAAAAGATTATCATGTTAGTTTGGAGCTTGACCTCAGAGGCGAAAGATATGAAAACGCTCTTTTGAGAGTCGAGAAATATATTGATGATGCTCTTCTAGCAGGTTATCCGCGCGTGTCTATCATTCACGGAAAAGGCACGGGTGCTCTAAGGCAAGGTGTGCAAGAGTATTTACGAAATCACCGTTCGGTCAAATCTATTCGTTTTGGGGAAGCTGGTGAAGGTGGAACTGGTGTGACTGTGGTAGAATTTAAATAGCGATTATCTTACACATGGATGAAAAAACATGTAAGCACAAAAAGAATTCATTAAAAATTTTTGGGGAGAACATAAAATGAATCAGTTTTGGGAAAATGAATTTGTTCATACCGCTGCCTACTTTAGTGTGGTTATTCTATGTATGATTGTCTTTTTAGCAGTATTTGAGCTTGTAACGAAATATAAGAATTGGGAAGAGATTAAAAAAGGAAATGTTGCTGTGGCAATGGCTACAGGTGGTAAGATTTTTGGGATAGCAAATGTGTTTCGTCATTCGATTATGCATAATGATCATTTACTTGTCATGATTGGTTGGGGTGTGTTCGGTTTTATTTTATTGTTAGTCGCTTATTTTGTTTTTGAATTCATGAGTCCGAAAATAAAAGTAGATGATGAAATACAAAATAATAATATTGCTGTTGGACTGATATCTATGATATTATCTATCGGAATTTCTTATATTATTGGTGCGAGCATATCTTAGGGAGCGTAATTGAATGGAGAGATTAGCAAAAATATTACTTGTATTATGCGTATTATTTATCTTAGCGGGCGTCATCTTTATGATATAAAGGAATTGATTCATTAATTAGATTTAGACAATTATTCGTATGTGGAATACAACGAATGGTTGTCTAGTTTTTTTTAAGTCAAAGAGCGCCATACTTTATTTACTCATACAACTTTTCTCCTTCCCTCATGGTGGCTATGGTTTGTGCTATTTAGCATAAGATAAAGAGGCATCTTTAGGAAATAAGGCACAGATTTATATAATTTCATTTGTCTTGCTTACAAGTGTATATTATAATAAAAAGTGAACAATTTTAAATGTTCTAAAAATATAATATTTGGGGAGGGTCGTAAATGTCTGAAGAAAAACCGTGGCTGAAGCTGTACCCTAATGAAATCCCATCAACACTTGCCTATCCAGAACAGCCTGTTCAGGAGTTTTTAGTTGCTGCCGCAAATGAGTTCCCTGAAAAAAAAGCCATTCACTTTATGGGGAAAGAATTTACGTATCGTTATGTCTATGAATCCGCTCTAAAAGTTGCAGGCTACCTGCAAAGTATCGGAATAACGAAAGGCGATCGAGTCGCTATCATGTTACCTAATACCCCGCAGTCAGTCATAAGTTATTATGGTGTTCTATTCGCAGGAGGAGTGGTGGTCCAAACAAATCCACTTTATATGGAAAGAGAACTTGAATTCCAAATGAAGGATTCAGGAGCGATTGCGATTATCACAATGGATATACTTTTTCCAAGAGTGACTAAAATACTACCTCAAACAGAATTGAAACATGTAATTGTAACCGCTATCAAGGACTTTTTACCATTTCCAAAAAATATTGTGTATCCATTTATTCAGAAAAAGCAATATGGCTTATCAGTCAATGTCAGACATGAAGGCAATTATCACTTATTAACAGAAATATTAAAAGGTGAAGCAAGACCAGTTCAAACATATGATATAGAATTCAATGAAGATTTAGCACTATTACAATATACAGGTGGGACGACTGGATTTCCGAAAGGAGTTATGCTTACCCACAAAAATTTAGTATCCAATGCTGCAATGTGTAAAGCATGGTTATATCAAACGAAAAAGGGCGAAGAGGTTATTCTAGGGATATTGCCATTTTTCCATGTATATGGTATGACAACTGTTATGATCTTAACAATTATGGAAGCTAACAAAATGGTTTTACTACCAAAGTTTGATGTTGAAACAACCTTGAAGACCATTCAGAAGCAAAAGCCAACACTTTTCCCAGGTGCTCCGACCATTTATATTGGATTATTGAATCACCCTAAAATTAAAGAATTTGACCTTTCTTCCATCGATTCCTGTATCAGTGGATCAGCGGCACTACCTGTTGAGGTCCAACAAAAATTTGAAGAAATCACTGGCGGTAAATTAGTAGAAGGATATGGGCTAACAGAGTCTTCACCTGTGACACATGCTAATTTCCTTTGGGATGAACCGAGAGTAAAGGGAAGTATTGGGATTCCTTGGCCAGACACTGATGCAAAAATTATGTCTACTGAAAATGGCGAATTTTTACCTGTTGGTGAAATTGGAGAGATTTGTGTAAAAGGTCCACAAGTCATGAAAGGCTATTGGAACCGTCCAGATGATACGGAACAAACATTAAAAGACGGCTGGTTATTAACAGGGGATTTAGGGTATATGGATGAAAATGGTTATTTTTATGTGGTTGACCGCAAGAAAGATATGATTATCGCCGGTGGATTTAATATTTATCCAAGAGAGATAGAAGAAGTGTTATATGAGCATGAAGCAGTCCAGGAAGTAGTAGCAGCTGGCGTGCCCCACCCTTACCGAGGAGAAACAGTTAAAGCTTATATTGTTAAAAAAGAGGGTGTCCATATTACAGAAGATGAATTAAATGAGTTTGCTAGAAAACACTTAGCTGCTTATAAGGTACCGAGAATTTATGAATTTCGTGAGGAACTACCTAAAACAGCAGTAGGAAAAATACTGAGAAGAGCTTTAATTGAGGAAGATAAAAAGAAATTTGCTGAAGAGCAAAATGAGGCGATCAAATAATCGGGCCAAGTGGCTCATTCTTTTTGAAACCTAGAGCTTGTCCACCTTAAAAACATAATAATTATGCAAAGTTTCTTGACAGAACAATCATTAGATAATAATATAATTTTATGAATGACTATTCATTCATTTTTATCATTCGGAATGGTTGTTCTGTTGATTAGGTGGAAACGAGTATCTCCATTCCGGTATACTCTTTGTTAGGAGCAAGAGTAATATAGGGGGAGAATGATTTTGAAGAAGAACAAACCAAAATACAGACAGATTATTGATGCGGCAGTGATAGTCATTGCTGAGAATGGCTACCATCAATCACAAGTTTCAAAGATTGCCAAACAGGCAGGCGTGGCTGATGGGACGATTTATTTATATTTTAAGAACAAAGAAGATATCTTAATTTCCCTCTTTGAAAACAAAATGGGTCACTTTGTTGAAATGATTGAGGAGAAAATAGCAGGAAAAGTAAGAGCAGCAGAGAAGTTATTAATGATGGTCGAAACCCACTTTCATATTTTATCTCAAGACAAACATTTAGCTATCGTGACACAATTAGAACTAAGGCAATCGAATATCGATTTACGGCAAAAAATTAATGCAATCTTAAAAGGTTATTTAGGCTTAATCGATTCAATCTTACTCGAAGGAAAAAAAATGGGTGAGTTTGCTAGTAATCTCGATGTCCGATTAGCTAGACAGATGATCTTTGGGACAATGGATGAAACTGCAACAACATGGGTGATGAATGATCAAAAATACGATTTAACTGCGTTAGCGCCCGAAGTTCATCGTCTTTTAATCAGTGGGTGCAAAAGCCAATAATTAAAAATAATAATGGAGGTAAGAAAAAGTGGAATACTTAAATTGGAAGATTGATAATGAAGTTGCAACAATTACCATTAATCGCCCTCCTGCCAATGCACTATCATCTGGGTTGATTGAGGAGTTAGGTGAAGTACTGGATCAGATTGAGCCAAACCAAGAAATTAGGGTGATCCTCATTCATGGAGAAGGCCGCTTCTTCTCTGCTGGAGCAGATATTAAGGAATTTACTTCTATCGAAAGTGGTGAAGGTTTCTCACATCTAGCAGAAAATGGACAAGGGCTCTTTGAGAGAATAGAAACCTTCAAGAAACCTATTATTGCAGCCCTTCATGGTGCAGCTTTAGGTGGAGGTTTGGAACTTGCAATGAGTTGTCATATTCGCTTAGTTGCTGAGAATACAAAAATGGGACTACCAGAATTGCAGCTTGGATTAATTCCTGGGTTTGCTGGTACACAACGATTACCTCGTTTTGTTGGAACGGCAAAAGCAGCTGAAATGATTTTAACGAGTGATCCAATTACGGGGTTAGAAGCTGTACAACTCGGTTTAGCCAATCATGCTTACCCTGAAGAAAAGCTGTTAGAAAATGCCTATTCAATGGCACAAAAAATCGCCAAAAAGAGCCCAGTATCTGTCGGTGCAACATTAGAATTACTGAATTATAGTAAATCCAACCGTTATTATGATGGGGTGAAAAAGGAAGCAGAACTTTTTGGTCAAGTTTTCGTAAGTGAGGATGCAAAGGAAGGTATTTCTGCTTTTGTTGAAAAGCGAAATCCAGTTTTCTCAGGAAAATAATTTTTTAAATATAAACGTTTTCATTACCAATTTTGTTTATAATCTATTATAATAGATTTAATAATTTAAATTGTTAAATAATAATCGATTTGAAAAGCATTTTTGGGAATAGGTTATTGTAAGACTGAGCATACGCTCAGTCAACAATTTAGTTTTATTTGTCAAAATCTTATGAAGCAATGGAATGTTTGTAAAATTAGGAGGCGAAACCATGAACATCTATGTACTAATGAAAAGAACATTTGATACAGAAGAAAAGATCACGATTTCAGGCGGTAAAATTAATGAAGATGGAGCAGAATTCATCATCAACCCTTACGATGAATACGCAATTGAGGAAGCAATCCAAGTTCGTGATGAACATGGTGGTGAAGTAACGGTTGTTTCTGTAGGGACAGAAGAAGCCGAGAAACAACTTCGTACAGCATTAGCGATGGGTGCTGATAAAGCAGTACTGATTAATACAGAAGATGACGTTGAAGAAGGAGATCAGTTTACGACTTCAAAAATTTTAGCTGAATTCCTTAAAGATAAAGAGGTTGATTTGATTATTGGTGGGAATGTAGCAATCGATGGTGGATCAGGTCAAGTTGGCCCACGCGTAGCGGAGTTATTAGCTATTCCTTATATCACAACCATCACTAAGTTAGATATTGAAGGTACAACAGCTACAGTTGTTCGTGATGTAGAAGGTGATTCTGAAGTAATTGAGACTTCTCTACCATTACTTGTCACTGCACAACAAGGTTTAAATGAACCGCGCTACCCTTCTTTACCAGGGATTATGAAAGCAAAGAAAAAACCTTTAGACGAAATTGAATTAGACGATCTTGATTTAGACGAAGATGATGTAGAAGCGAAAACAAAGACAATTGAAATTTCCCTACCACCGAAAAAAGAAGCTGGAAAAGTGCTTGAAGGTGAATTAGAGGATCAAGTAAAAGAATTAGTCAGTCTACTTCATAACGAAGCAAAAGTTGTCTAATAGTGAGCATAAAAGAATAAAAACGTTGGGGGTATAATAATGGCTAGAAAAGTTTTAGTATTAGGTGAAGTAAGAGAAGGTTCATTGCGAAATGTTTCTTTTGAAGCAGTTGCTGCAGCAAAAACATCTGCTGAAGGTGGAGAAGTTGTAGGTGTATTATTTGGTGATTCTGTAAGCGCTTTAGGAGCTGAATTCATTCAGTATGGAGCTGACCGAGTGGTAACAGTTGAGGATGAACTGTTAAAACAATATACATCTGACGGTTATTCTCAAGCCTTACTTGCCGTTATTGATCAAGAAGATCCTGAAGGAATTATTTTCGGACATACTGCTCAAGGTAAAGATCTTGCACCGAAGATTGCGGCAAAGTTAGAATCCGGTCTTATCTCTGATGTAACAGAGCTAGAAGTTGAGGGTGGTAACTTAGTCTTTACTCGTCCGATTTACTCTGGAAAAGCATTTGAAAAGAAAATTGTAACAGATGGACTTCTTTTCGCTACTATTCGTCCTAATAACATTGCACCACTTGAAAAAGATGAAAGTAGAAATGGAGATGTTTCATCTTTATCTGTAGAAGTTAAAAACTTGCGTCAAGTCATCAAGGAAGTTGTACGAAAAGCAACAGAAGGTGTAGACCTTTCTGAAGCGAAAGTCATTGTTGCTGGTGGACGCGGTGTGAAAAGTGAAGAAGGTTTCGAGCCGTTAAAAGAATTGGCAGATGTCCTTGGTGGTGCTGTTGGAGCTTCACGTGGCGCATGCGATGCAGACTACTGTGATTACTCACTTCAAATCGGCCAAACAGGTAAAGTAGTTACACCTGACCTTTATATCGCTTGCGGTATATCTGGTGCGATTCAACATTTAGCTGGGATGTCCAATTCAAAGATTATTGTTGCCATCAACAAAGATCCAGAAGCGAATATTTTTAAAGTAGCGGATTATGGTATTGTGGGCGACTTATTCGAAGTCCTTCCATTACTAACAAAAGAGTTTAAAGAATTACTTGTAAATGCATAATTTTCGTTTACATCTGATATGAGCGGGTAGAATTTTACTACTCGCTTCTTTACTATGTTGGCAAAAAGATTAATGTTGAATAATATAGACATTGAATCCTTTTTAAAGGTTCAGTATGATACAATAAAAAAATGGGTAATCTATACGAGCAAAATAATAGCATCCATTATTAATCGATGATATACTTTCGATAAGATTTTTTAGTTATTTATTAGGAGGATATAAATATTATGGCTATCACACATGCAACAGATCAAAACTTTACTGCTGAAACTGGTTCAGGTCTTGTACTTGCAGACTTCTGGGCACCATGGTGCGGACCTTGTAAAATGATTGGACCAGTTCTTGAGGAAATTGATGGAGAAATGGGAGATAAAGTAAAAATCGTTAAACTTGATGTTGACGATAACCAAGAAACTGCTGGTAAATTTGGAGTTATGAGCATCCCGACTCTCATCGTGTTTAAAGATGGTGCAGAAGTAGATAAAGTGGTTGGTTTCCAACCGAAAGAAGCATTAGTTGAATTGCTTCAAAAACATGGTGCATAAGAAGTACCATAAAACAAACCCCGGCTTCTACTTTTAGAAGATCGGGGTTTTTTTTACAGTACAAGTATGGCAAAATCAGTAAGAAGGGTATGGTTTCCTCCTGCAATGATATTCTTTTT
Source organism: Cytobacillus sp. FSL W7-1323 (assembly GCF_038595015.1). Classification (NCBI taxonomy): domain Bacteria; kingdom Bacillati; phylum Bacillota; class Bacilli; order Caryophanales; family Bacillaceae; genus Cytobacillus; species Cytobacillus sp. FSL W7-1323. The sequence continues at coordinate 3,345,928 of NZ_CP151998.1, read as the reverse complement.
AGGTATGGATGTGACAGCTAACTATGAATGATAATATAAAAAATAAATTACCTTTATTACCAGCTCAACCAGGTTGTTATTTAATGAAAGATCGCCAAGGGACAATTATTTATGTCGGTAAGGCGAAAGTGCTTCGTAATCGGGTTAAGTCCTATTTTACCGGTTCACATGATGGAAAGACATTAAGGCTTGTAAATGAAATTGACGATTTTGAATATATCGTGACCTCTTCCGATATGGAAGCGTTATTATTAGAGTTAAATTTAATTAAAAAGCATGATCCCAAATATAATGTCATGCTAAAGGATGATAAAAGTTATCCTTTTATTAAATTAACAAATGAAAGACATCCGAGATTAATTACCACGAGAAAAGTAAAAAAAGACAAAGGGAAATATTTTGGGCCATATCCAAATGTGCAGGCGGCCAATGAAACAAAAAGATTATTAGATCGCCTTTATCCTTTAAGAAAATGTAACACCTTACCAGATAGAGTTTGTCTATACTACCATATCGGACAATGTCTAGCTCCTTGTGTAAATGAAGTAAAATCTGACACATACAAACAAATGACAGATGAGATTACTCGTTTCTTAAATGGTGGTTATAAAGAAATCAAAAAAGAACTTTCAACGAAAATGGAAGAAGCGTCCGCAGCGCTAGAGTTTGAGAAAGCAAAGGATTTCAGAGATAAAATTATCCATATAGAAACGACGATGGAAAAACAAAAGATTACAATGACGGATTTTACTGACCGAGATGTGTTTGCTTATGCGGTTGATAAGGGTTGGATGTGTGTACAAGTATTTTTTATTAGGCAAGGGAAACTTATTGAAAGAGATGTATCTATGTTTCCAATCTATAATGAGCCTGAAGAAGAGATGCTCACCTATCTCGGCCGTTTTTATGAACAAGCTAATCATTTTAAACCAAAGGAAATTTACTTGCCAGACTCTGTTGATGTGACGATGGCTGAGCAGCTTTTGGATGTAAAAATATTTATTCCTCAAAGAGGGAGAAAAAAAGAACTAGTGAAACTTGCCTATAAAAATGCAAAGATTGCTTTAAAAGAAAAATTCTCGCTTATTGAACGTGATGAGAAAAGAACGGTGAATGCAATAGAAAGCTTAGGTGAGGAGCTAGGAATTTACACACCCTATCGCATTGAAGCTTTTGATAACTCCAATATCCAGGGTACCGATGCTGTCTCAGCAATGATTGTCTTTATCGATGGTAAGCCTGCAAAAAGGGAGTATCGGAAATATAAGATTAAGTCAGTTAAAGGACCAGATGATTATGAATCTATGAGGGAAGTGACGAGACGGAGATATAGCCGGGTTTTAAAAGAAGGGCTACCCCTACCTGATTTAATTATCATTGATGGTGGAAAAGGACATGTTGAAGTCGTTCGAGATGTGCTTGAGAATGAACTCGGTTTAGATATTCCACTAGCAGGATTAGTCAAAGATGATAAGCATAAAACATCTCAACTTCTTTATGGAAATCCATTAATGATCATTCCCCTCGCTCGAAATAGCCAGGAATTTTATTTATTACAACGTATTCAAGATGAAGTGCATCGATTTGCGATTACATTTCATAGACAAGTTCGTGGAAAGAGTGCATTTCAGTCACTTCTTGATGAAATTGATGGTATTGGGGAAAAAAGAAAAAAGCAGTTATTAAAAGATTTTGGTTCTGTAAAAAAAATGAAATCAGCTAGTGTAGAAGACCTTAGGGAATCTGGCTTACCATTAAAAGTTGCACAAGAACTTTATGAAAAGTTACATGAATAGACATTGTCTGAAAAAAACAAATATGGTATAGTGTTTTTAACTTTATATCAAATCACTTTTTAACTTGAAAGTGAAGGTAGAGGTGCGAGTTTCATTAGTAAAAGTTCCTTAGAAGATTGAGCTTCGTTTGAAGGACTTTGAAAGGGAATATTCGCCGAAGTGAAGAAAGACTCAATATTTTCTTCGCTGGTTCTGCATTGAATAAATGCAGGATTGTCAAGACTATCTGTCTTGGAGGGCTATCTCACTGTGTGTACGTAGATTGTTCATACGTTTGACTACACAGCAATGGGATGGGTTTCATCTCATTGCTTTTTTTTATGCCGAATATGGGTAGAAATGTGTTGGTTGTACATACAGGCGGCAGGGAATAAAAACGAATGACTTGAAAGTAGGGGAGAAAAGTGGGCTTAATTGTACAAAAATTTGGTGGAACCTCCGTAGGCTCGGTTGATCATATTCAAAATGTAGCCAACCGTGTCATTGAAGAAAAAAATAATGGTAATGATATCGTTGTTGTTGTGTCGGCTATGGGCAAAACGACTGATCAATTAGTTGGTATGGCAAAAGAATTATCACCCGCTCCGAGTAAGAGAGAAATGGATATGTTGTTATCTACAGGTGAGCAAGTTACGATCTCTTTATTAACAATTGCACTAAATTCAAAAGGTTATGAGGCAACTTCCTATACGGGCTGGCAAGCAGGGATTAAAACGGAATCAGTACATGGTGACGCAAGAATCACTGATATTGACACAAAACCTGTTTCACAAGAGTTAAAGAAAGGGAGAATTGTTATCGTAGCGGGTTTTCAAGGTTTAAGTGAGACTGGCCAAATAACGACATTAGGTCGGGGTGGCTCTGATACAACAGCCGTAGCTCTTGCAGCAGTATTAAAAGCGGACAAATGTGATATATACACCGATGTAACAGGTGTATTCACAACTGATCCACGCTATATAAAAAATGCAAGAAAGCTTCCATCTATCTCATACGATGAAATGCTTGAATTAGCTAATCTTGGTGCAGGCGTTCTACATCCAAGAGCAGTTGAGTTTGCAAAAAATTACAATGTAAAGCTTGAAGTACGTTCTAGTATGGAACGAGAAGAAGGTACAATTATAGAGGAGGTTGCGGAAATGGAAGAGAACTTAGTTGTTAGAGGGGTTGCTTTTGAAGATGATATTACAAGGGTATCTGTACTAGGGATTAAAGACCCTTTAATAAGCCTTTCATCCATCTTTTCACTCTTGGCGAAAGAACATATAAATGTTGATATTATTATACAAAGTATTACAGATGATAAATCATCAGGCTTATCTTTTTCAATTAAAAACCAAGATCTTACAGAGACTGTAAAAATACTAGAAAAAAATCGAGAAGCATTAAGTTATGATCAGATTGAATGGGAATCACAATTGGCGAAAATCTCGATTGTCGGTTCAGGAATGATTTCAAATCCTGGAGTAGCAGCTGAGATGTTTAATGTATTAGCTGCTAATAACATCGTTGTAAAGATGGTCAGTACATCTGAAATAAAGGTCTCGGCTGTGATCGACCAAGCGCATATGTTAAATGCTGCTCAAGCTTTACATCAAACGTTTAATTTAGCTGGGGATTTAATAAAAAATTAAATGAGCTAGCAGTAGTATAAGATAGGAAAATCCAAACACCATTTAAACGCCTTAAAAAGAATGATGTTTGGATTTTTTTTACTGTTGGGTATATTTATTAGGTGTGGATAAAGTCCTTTTTATCCCATTTGACTGTGAAGAGGACCTTTCCACCTTTTTTACGTGGGTGCTCGAATGTTTCGCAAATCACTTCTTTTTTCTGTTCGATTTGTTGAGCAATAAAACCAGCTTCTAATTGGAATGTTGCGTGAGCATTTTCTTTACAGCGCTTTTGAATGACTTCACTTGTTAACTCGTATTCGATTTCTTTTTTGTTTTCGAGGTTTTTCGTTAATTTTCCCCAACCAGCCTCGACAAAGAAGCTGAATAAGTCTTCTTCTGTTTGAAGAGGATATTTACGTGCTAGTCTCTTGCCTGCCCAGTATAAGATATCTGGTGCGTCTTTACCTAGTAAATCATGTAAAAGTTCTTCTCTAATTAATTCATAGCCAAAGGATGAAATCATTTCTTTGTTTGGTTCAATTGATTCTGCCATGTTTTCGGTTTGTTCTATTTGGGCTTCTTGAGATGGCATATTATGCTAAATCTCCCCTCTTTCATAAAGTCTAATATATACAATTTACTTGGAAAAAACGAATACGTACAGTGAAAAGGGAAAAATTTTTAGTTTGTAAAACTGGTGTAAATTATGGGAATAATCTTAACACTAATAATAATCTAATGTAAATGCATTTTTATGCGTAAAATATGAATATTATTGCGTGATTTAAGCTATTTTAATATACCGCCAAATAGGGTTGAAAAAACTATATCATTGGTTTTTTGAGTGAAACTAGAATAGAAAAAATTTTCGTAATATCGACAAAATCTGTATCCGTTTTCTTGACGCTAATGGGCGATGGGAGTAAAATGGACATGTCATATAAATGTTTTGAAAATGATTTGCATTTTCTTAGTGATGCGAAGGATTTGTTATGTACATATTCAGCGTGTCATGCTACAAATTCAAGGGGGTAAACTTATGGCGGGTAATCGAGAGTTTTTAAATCGCAGATTGCATTCATTACTTGGAGTTATACCTGTTGGGGTCTTTCTGATCCAACACTTAGTAGTGAACCATTTTGCAACTAGGGGAGAAGAGGCATTTAATAGCGCATCACATTTCATGGAAAGTCTTCCTTTTAGATATTTCCTAGAAATATTTATTATTTTCTTACCTTTGTTATATCATGCAATTTACGGTCTTTACATTGCGTTTACAGCAAAAAATAACACTTCAAGATTCGGATTTTTCCGAAACTGGATGTTCTTAGTTCAACGTGTAACCGGTGTAATTACATTGATTTTCATCGTTTGGCATGTTTGGGAGACTCGTATTGCAGCAATGTTCGGTGCCGAAGTAAATTATGATATGATGGCTGATATTTTGTCTAGCCCATTCATGTTAGCATTTTACATCGTTGGTGTATTATCTGCAATTTTCCACTTTGCAAATGGTTTATGGTCCTTCATGGTAAGCTGGGGAATTACAGTATCTCCTAGATCACAATTGATTTCAACTTATGTAACTTTAGTCATTTTTATCGCATTATCAATTGTAGGTATTCGTGCTATTTTTGCTTTCGTGTAATGAATACATACATTTTTCTATAATTTGTTCGGTTTTTTTTAGAGGTATTAGTATTAAGGGAGTGAGTCAGATATGGGTAAAGGAAAGGTTATTGTTGTCGGTGGCGGATTAGCCGGATTGATGGCAACTGTTAAAATTGCTGAAGCTGGCGGACAAGTAGAATTATTTTCTTTAGTGCCGGTTAAACGTTCTCACTCTGTTTGTGCCCAAGGTGGTATTAACGGAGCAGTAAATACAAAAGGTGAAGGGGATTCTCCTTGGATTCACTTTGATGATACAATTTATGGTGGTGACTTCTTAGCTAACCAACCTCCAGTTAAGGCAATGGCAGAAGCAGCACCTGGAATTATTCACTTATTCGACCGTATGGGTGTTATGTTCAACCGTACACCTGAAGGGTTATTAGATTTTAGACGCTTTGGCGGAACACAGCATCACCGTACTGCTTTTGCTGGTGCGACAACAGGTCAACAATTGCTTTATGCATTGGATGAGCAAGTGCGTCGTCACGAAGTAGCAGGGTTAGTAACAAAATATGAGGGTTGGGAGTTCTTGGGAACTGTCATTGATGATGACGGAGTTTGTCGCGGGGTAGTAGCGCAAAACCTACAAACAATGGAAATCCAATCATTCGCAGCAGATGCTGTCATTATGGCTTCTGGTGGACCGGGAATTATTTTTGGTAAATCAACTAACTCTATTATTAATACAGGCTCTGCTGCATCAATCGTTTATCAACAAGGCGCGTATTATGCAAATGGTGAGTTCATTCAAATCCATCCAACTGCTATACCAGGAGATGACAAACTACGTCTAATGAGTGAATCTGCACGTGGTGAAGGTGGTCGTGTTTGGACATATAAAGACGGGAAACCTTGGTATTTCTTAGAGGAAAAATATCCGGCATACGGTAACTTAGTTCCTCGTGATATTGCTACACGAGAAATCTTTGATGTTTGTGTAAACCAAAAACTAGGTATCAATGGTGAAAACATGGTTTACCTTGATCTTTCACATAAAGACCCGAAAGAATTAGATATTAAATTGGGTGGTATTATTGAAATTTACGAGAAATTCCAAGGTGATGACCCTCGTAAAGTACCAATGAAAATCTTCCCAGCTGTTCACTATTCAATGGGTGGTTTATGGGTAGATTATGATCAAATGACAAATATCCCTGGATTGTTTGCTGCAGGTGAGTGTGATTATTCACAACATGGTGGTAACCGTCTTGGAGCTAACTCATTGCTTTCTGCCATTTATGGTGGTATGGTTGCTGGACCAAAAGCGCTTGAATATATTGAAGGATTAGAGAAATCAAGTGAAGATTTATCTTCTTCATTATTCGAAGGTGCAGTTCAACAAGAACAAGAGAAATGGAATAAAATCATGTCTCTTGATGGAACAGAAAATGCATATATCCTTCACAAAGAACTTGGTGAATGGATGACTGATAATGTAACAGTTGTTCGTCATAACGATCGTTTATTAAAAACAGATGCTAAAATTGTTGAATTGTTAGAGAGATATGAAAATATCAACATTAACGATACAGCAAAATGGAGTAACCAAGGGGCGGCGTTTACTCGTCAATTACAAAATATGCTTCAATTAGCTCGTGTTATTACAATTGGTGCATATAACCGTAACGAAAGCCGCGGTGCCCATTATAAACCAGAATTCCCTGATCGAAATGATGATGAATTCTTAAAAACAACTATGGCTAAATTCGTTGATGGCAAATCAGCGCCACAATTCCATTACGATGAAGTGGATATCAGCTTGATTAAGCCACGTAAACGTGACTATACAACGAAACATTAAGAGAAAACTCGATGAAAGGGGAGTAATTAATCGTGTCAGAAGCAGCAGTAAAGTCTAAAACCGTATTATTTCAAATTACAAGACAAGATGGTCCTGATTCAGATTCTTATGTAGAAGAATTTGAACTTGATTATCGTCCAAATATGAATGTGATCTCTGCTCTAATGGAAATTCGAAGAAACCCGGTAAATACAAAAGGGGAGCATACAACACCAATTACTTGGGACATGAACTGTTTGGAAGAAGTTTGTGGAGCTTGTTCTATGGTCATTAATGGCAAACCGCGTCAATCTTGTACAGCTCTGATCGACCAATTAGAACAACCAATTCGTTTAGCACCAATGAAAACATTCCCGGTAGTACGTGATTTACAAGTTGATCGTAGTCGCATGTTTGATTCATTGAAAAAAGTAAAAGCATGGATTCCGATTGATGGAACATATGATTTAGGTCCAGGGCCTCGTATGCCAGAGAAAAAACGCCAATGGGCTTATGAATTATCAAAATGTATGACTTGTGGTGTATGTTTAGAAGCGTGTCCAAATGTAAACAGCAAATCTGATTTTATCGGACCGGCACCACTTTCTCAAGTGCGTTTATTCAACTCTCATCCAACGGGTGAAATGAATAAGGCAGATCGTTTAGAGGAAATTATGGGTGACGGTGGTCTTGCTAACTGTGGTAACTCACAAAACTGTGTGCAATCTTGCCCTAAAGGTATTCCTTTAACAACATCAATTGCCGCGCTTAACCGTGATACAACATTACAATCTTTCAAAAACTTCTTTGGAAGTGACCGTGTGTAATAGATTTTATAGAACACTGAGGCTTATAGCCTCAGTGTTTTTTTTATCCAGTAAAAGGGTAAGAGTGTGATCTTCGTTTGAAGGAGCAATATTTTAATAGTTATTAAGCAATTCGTACTGAAAATTCATAATAATAAAACAAAATACCTATTAATTGATGAATGAAGAAAGTACTTTCAGCTTATTTTTGGCAAAAAATGTAGAATTTTTGTTATAAATAAACACGAATCATAGAAAAACTGGTATATTTCAGTTGTTGAAAGATTAATAATAATTTGAAGGAGGAACAGAATGAAATTAGCTAGTAATCGATGGTTGGCCTTATTGATGATTTTTATGTTAATATTTTCTAGCTTCAGCCCTCTAGCGGGACAAGCAGCACAAGAAGATGTATTGACGGTGAATGAAGCGATTGAAAATAACGAAGGAAATGCAACAGTAGAAGGTTACATAGTAGGTCATACAGTTTCGACGAATAATTACAATTTTAATCCACCTTTTAGTAATGACTATAATATTGCGATAGCTGATGATGCGAATGAACAAGATTCGTCAAAAATTTTACCTGTGCAAGTGTCTAGCAGCTTTCGTGCGACATTTGGCTTACAGACTAACCCTGATATTATAGGTGAAAAAGTACAAATAACAGGCAATCTTGAAGCATATTTTACCGTACCTGGCTTGAAAAATCCAACTGCATTTACATTTGCTGATGGAAACCCTGATGATGGGGAAGAGGAAGAGCCATCTGATGGTGTTGAAGGTCTGCGCATTGGTGATATACAAGGAGCGGGGCATGAGTCTCCTTATGTAAATCAGAACGTAACAGCTGTACAAGGTATTGTAACAAAAGTAGTAGATAACAGTAATTTTTATATGCAAGATGATACACCCGATGATAATCCCCATACATCAGAAGGGATTCTCGTCTACAAGCCTACGCATCAAGTAAAAGTTGGAGATAAGGTTACAGTGGATGGGCTTGTGAAAGAATGGGTTCTTGACGGATATAGTGAAAAGTTAGAAACAGATTTAGCCATGACTGAAATCAATGCCCAAAATGGGAGGGTAAGCATTGAATCATCAGGAAATGACCTGCCAGAAGCAATTGTTTTAGGCAAAGATCTTCCTTTACCTCATGATATTATTGATAATGATGAAATGCAATCTTTTGACCCTGAGGAAGATGGTATCGATTTTTATGAGAGTCTAGAGGGTATGCGCGTCGCAGTGGAGAATCCTCAAGTTGTTGCACCTCAAAAATATGGTGAAATACCTGTCATTGCGAATCAAGAAGAGGATAAACTCTATACGGATCAAGGTGGGGTTTTATTAACGGAAGATAATGCAAATCCAGAAAGACTGCATCTTTTATTAGAAGAGGATAATTATGTAGCTAAAACGGGTGATCGTTTTGATGGTACAGTCACCGGTGTAATTAGTTATGGTTATAGCAACTTTAAAGTGTTAGTGGATATGGATTCTTTACCAGATCTTATTGAATCGGAAAAAGAAGAAGTAACGACAGAACTTGGCAAGGATGAAGGAAAATTAACAGTTGCCTCTTATAATATTGAAAATTATTATGAAGGTACAAGCCAAGAAAAGACAAATAGAATAGCGCAGTCAATGGTTAATGAGTTAAATTCACCGGATATTATTGGTCTTGTAGAGGTACAAGATGATAATGGCCCGACTGATGATGGTATAACAACGGCAAAAGCTAGTTATGAGAAATTAATTGCAGCCATTGCCGCAAATGGTGGTCCGACGTATGACTGGGCAGATATTGCACCAGAAGACAAGCAAGATGGTGGTCAGCCGGGTGGGAATATCCGAGTAGGATATCTCTATAATCCAGAAAGAGTTACTTTAAAAGAGGCACCCAAAGGCGGGGCTAACGACGCAGTTACGTATGAAGACGGTCAATTAACATTGAACCCAGGTCGCATCGATCCGACGAATGAAATTTTCCAAGATACAAGAAAATCGCTAGCAGCACAGTTTGAATTTAATGGAGAAGATGTGATTGTCGTTGCTAATCACTTTAATTCTAAGTCAGGTGATGAACCACTATTTGGGAAGAATCAACCTCCGGAATTAGTGAGTGAAGCACAAAGAATACAGTTAGCAGAAGCTGTAAATGGGTTTGTGAAAGATATAGAGTCTAAAAACCCAGATGCGAATGTTGTTGTATTAGGGGATATGAATGATTTTCAATTCACTCCCACATTAGAAACATTAAAAGGTGAAGAGTTAACGAATATGGTTGATACTTTACCGGAAAACGAACAGTATACGTATAATTACCAAGGAAATATGCAAGTACTTGATCATATTTTAGTATCGAATCATTTAGCAGAAGCTGCCAAAGTAGATATTTTAAATATCAATTCTCTATACATGGAGGAGCATGGTAGAGCTAGTGATCATGATCCGTTATTAGTTGAGTTAGACATCGCGGTAGAAGAGGAAAATGAGGGGCCATTCTCAATGAGTATCCTTCATACAAATGATACCCATGCTCATTTAGAAAATGTTCCAAGATTGTTTACTGCAGTGAATCAACTAAGAGATGAAAAAGAAAATACACTATTAGTTGATGCTGGGGATGTATTCTCAGGTACATTATTTTTCAATATGTACCTAGGACAAGCGGACTTACAATTTATGAATCGTTTAGGTTATGATGCTATGACATTTGGAAATCATGAGTTTGACAAAGATTCGCAAGTGTTGGCTGACTTTGTATCCAATGCGGATTTTCCATTTGTTAGTGCAAATGTGAATGTTGAGAATGATGAGATTTTAAGCCAATTAAAAGTAAATGAGTTTGGATATCCTGGAGAAAACGGTAAGATCTATCCTGCCATTATTAAAGAAGTAGATGGCGAAAAAGTAGCATTATTTGGCTTAACAACAGAGGACACTTCATTTTTGGCGAACCCAGATGAAGCCATTGTTTTTGAAGATGCAGTTGAAATGGCTAGCAATACAGTAGCAGCGCTTGAAGAAGAAGGAATTAATAAAATTATTGCACTTTCACATTTAGGTTATACGCCAGATCAGGAATTAGCTGAAGCTGTTCAAGGTATCGATGTGATTGTTGGAGGACATTCTCATACGACATTAGAAGAGCCAGTTGTAAAAAATGAAGATGGAGAACCAACTTTAATCGTTCAAGCCAATGAATATCATAAATATTTAGGCTCTTTAGACATTGTTTTCGATGATGAAGGCGTACTGTCAGAGTGGAATGGTGAATTACTTGATCTCGTTAGTCAAGATGAGAACGGTGAATATGTTTATGAAGAAGATGAATGGGCGCGTAATAAACTTGATGAGTTAAGTGAACCGCTGGAGGAATTAAAACAAGAAGTAGTAGGGTACAGTGAAGTTGCCTTGAATGGTGAACGTACTGATGTTCGTACGAAAGAGACCAATTTAGGAAACTTGATTGCAGATGGTATGCTTTCTAAAGCTAATGAATCTGTGCCAACACAAATTGCGATGCAGAATGGTGGCGGTATTCGTGCATCCATTGCTCAAGGTGAAATTACGCTTGGCGATGTTCTTACTGTGTTGCCTTTCGGTAATATGTTAGTCACCCTTGATTTAACAGGAGAAGAAATAAAACAAGCTTTAGAACATAGTGTAGCAAATATTGAAGAAGGTGCTGGCCAGTTTATGCAAGTGGCAGGTCTTCGCTTTAAATTTGACCAAGCACAGCCAGTGGGTGAACGTGTCCATGGCGTTGACGTGAAAGTAGACGGTGAATATATAGCAATCAATGAAGACGAAACCTATACGGTTGCGACCAACGCTTTCACGGCCGATGGTGGAGATGGATATGATATGTTCAAAAAAGCCAAGGATGAGGGCAGAATTACTGAACTATTTGAAGTGGATTATGATGTGTTTTCCACCTATTTGGAAAACAATAATCCGGTAGCTCCGGAAGTTGAAGGAAGAATTATTGCAGAAGTGAAATCAACAGATCCGGAAGAGCCAGGTGAACCTGAAAACCCTGAAGAGCCGAGCGCTTGTATTCCTGGCCCTGATACTAGCTGGTCTGAGTGTAAACAAGAAATCATTGATCACTTGAAGGATAAGGTAAGAGAATTCACAAGATGGATTTGGGAAATGATTAAAAAATGGTTTGGATTTTAGGATAAAACCTATTTAAAGTAAGCCCTAGCACACACTTCGTAAAAAAGTTTGTGCTGGGGTTTTTATTGTAGTGTTAACTCCATATCTTTGAGATTTCTCGTTTTTTATAAGAAAGTGTTGGTAAATTATTTGTTGAGTCATTTTATCTGCTTTTTACATTTGAAAAGGAAATCCTTTCAAATGACCCAAAAAAACGTTTTACACGGTCTGCCTTAAACATTTTTTCACATGAATGACTCAATTAAGCAATTATAGTTACAAAATCAGAAAAAGTAACATAAGATTATGTATGAATTTCTCCTTTAGTATTTGTGTGAAAAAAGCTATAATAAGAAAAAGAACGACTGAATGCTCATTCATTTTCGAGGAGGATCTAAAAGTGAAAAAAACTGATTATATAGAAAATTTTGTGACATGGGAAGAAGAATTTATATTTGCTCACCCTGTTAAGGTGCGTTTTTCTGAAACAGATATGTTTGGTCATTTAAATAATACGGTTCCATTTGTTTACTTTGAAGAGGCTCGCATTGAGTATTTTAAAAGTTTAAATCTTATGGACGATTGGGTGAAGGAAGAAAACGAAACATTTATTGTCGTTGCAGATCTTCAATGTGACTATATGAAGCAAGTTTACTTCGATGAGAACCTCTTAATTTATGTAAAAGCAGGCAGAATCGGACAATCATCGGTAGATATTCATTACATGGGTAAAAGAGAGAATGGTGACATTTGCTTTACAGGAAGAGGAACGATTGTTCAGGTATCTAAATTAACTGGTAAAGGTGCGCAGTGGACTGATGATATGAAGCTTGCTTTTCATGAGAAAATAAATGTACCTCAATCTTAGATAGGACAGGCGTACATTTAGAAAATAAACATTCTCTACTTCAAGAATTTCAGTCACTCTCATTGTTTAACATACATATGATATGATGACTAATACACACCCACCCCGCGATTCATGGCTGGCGAAAGGCAAGGAGGGTTACAATACTTGAAGGAGAATGATTATACTCACAAGCCGTTACTCACAAAACGAGAAAGGGAAGTATTCGAGCTGCTAGTACAAGATAAAACAACTAGGGAAATCGCTGGTGAATTATTTATAAGCGAAAAGACAGTTCGGAACCACATATCTAATGCCATGCAAAAGCTTGGTGTAAAGGGGCGTTCACAAGCTGTTGTAGAGCTCCTTCGTATGGGAGAGCTAGAGTTATAATTTTAGACCGGCAGTCCGTCTGGATTGCCGGTTATCAATGTAATAGAATTTTATTATTTTAGGCGGGCGCAATGCTCGTTTTTCTTTTCTTGACATATTTTTTTAGTTTGCTTACAGTTCTCGCTTGAATTTTCCTTCGAAAAAGGTGACAATAAAATTAGGATTAAAAGTAACGGAATAACCGAATATTTCGATGATATATATAGGAGTGTAGTGAATGAACGTAAGAGAACATAGAAATGAACATGTTAATGAAGTTGTAGCAGATATAGAAAAGGATTTACGATATATTTCTGGAATTATTAAGCAACATGGCCGTGAAATTTTAAGCAATTATACCATTACTCCCCCGCAATTTATTGCCTTACAGTGGTTATTAGAGGACGGGGACATGACAATTGGAGAATTATCGAATAAAATGTACTTAGCCTTTAGTACAACGACAGATTTAGTCGATCGTATGGAAAAGAGTGAATTGGTAAAAAGAGTGAAAGATCCTAATGATCGTCGCGTTGTAAGAATCCACTTATTGGAGGAAGGCGAAAGAATTATAGAAGAAGTGATCGACAAAAGGCAAGATTATTTGCAAGAAGTATTAAAGGATTTTTCCGGTGAAGAGGTCGTTCATTTAAGGGAGAATCTAAGAAAATTGCATCAAGATATGAAAAGAGATTGAGGCGAGAAGAAAGTGAAACAACCGATAGGTATTATTGATTCAGGGGTTGGCGGGTTAACTGTTGCAAAGGAAGTGATGCGTCAGTTACCTAATGAAAATATTATTTACTTAGGAGATACAGCTCGATGTCCATATGGTCCGAGGTCTGGAGAAGAAGTAAAAGAATTCACATGGCAAATGACGAAGTTTTTATTAGAAAAAGAAGTGAAGATGCTCATTATTGCCTGTAATACTGCGACTGCTGTTGCATTAGATGATATTAAGAATGAGTTACCAATTCCGGTCATTGGCGTTATTTTTCCTGGAGCAAGAACGGCGCTAAAAGTAACAGAAAATCATATCATTGGCATCATTGGTACAGCGGGAACGGTGAAGAGTCGTGCTTATGAACTCGCATTAAAAGGGATCAATAATCGTACGGTAGTTCATAGCCTAGCTTGTCCTAAATTTGTCCCACTAGTAGAAAGTGGGGAGTACGAGAGTGTATTTGCGAAAAAAATCGTTCTAGAAACGTTAGGGCCATTAACAAATAAAGGTTTAGACACATTGATATTAGGCTGTACACATTATCCGCTGTTGGAGAATCTTGTTAAGCAAGTGATGGGTGAAGGTGTTAACGTGATTAGTTCCGGAGATGAAACCGCTCGAGAAGCAAGCACGATTCTTTATGATCGCGGCTTTTTAAACACGAGTGAAGAAGATCCTCAGCACCGTTTTTTCACAACAGGTTCTGAAGCGATGTTCAAAGACATTGCAACAAAATGGTTGCATAGAGAGATAAACGATGTGGAGCGCATACAACTCGGATAATATGGAGGCACCAAATATAATCAATGAACAATCATTGGTTGTATTTGGTGTTTTTTAAATGAATAGATTGCGAGAAAGAAACGATATGCGTTATGCTTTTAAATATATATCAATAAGAATGAGGTGAGGATGGATATGCAAACAGCAGAGGAGCATTTGCAGAAGTATTTCGGTTATACAAGTTTTCGACCAGGTCAAAAAGATATTATTTACAATTTAAATCATGGCCACAACGTACTTGGCATTCTACCAACTGGCGGTGGTAAATCACTCTCCTTCCAAATTCCCGCACTTATGAATGACGGTGTGACGATCGTTATCTCCCCTTTAATTTCACTAATGAAAGACCAAGTAGATGCCCTTCTTGAAGCAGGAATTCCTGCAGCCTATATGAATAGTAGTCTTTCTTACAAGGAATATTCGGAAACAGAAGAGCGACTGTTGGCAGGGGAATATAAGCTTGTCTACATAGCTCCGGAACGTCTGGAGTCAATGGAGTTTCTAACGATTATGGAGAAGATTCATTTATCAATGATTGTCTTTGATGAGGCGCATTGTATTTCTCAATGGGGGCATGATTTTAGACCGAGTTATCGATCGGTAGTGGACAGGATTTTCTCTCTTACTGAAACGCCTGTAATTGCTGCATTAACAGCGACAGCGACGAAAAATGTAGAAGAAGATATAAGTCGCTTATTGCATATAGAAAAAGAACATATTTTTGTTACAGGCTTTGCCCGAACAAACCTTTCTTTTCAAGTGTTAAAAGGAAGAGATAAGCGCAAGTATTTAGAAACCTATGTTTCCAGTAGAAAAGAAGAATCAGGTATTATCTATACTTCTAGCAGAAAACAAACCGATCAATTATATGAACATTTTCTAAAGAAAGGTTATAAAGTTGAAAGATACCATGCTGGTCTTTCTGAGGATAATCGTAAACACTCTCAAGAAAAATTTGTCCATGATCAAGTGACGTTGATGATTGCTACCAATGCGTTTGGGATGGGGATAGATAAACCGGATGTGCGTTATGTGGTGCACTATAATATGCCACGAAACATCGAAGCTTATTATCAAGAAGCCGGAAGAGCAGGGCGAGATGGGGAAGAAAGTGAATGTATTTTACTTTACTCACCTCAAGATATTCTCCTACAAAAATTTTTAATAGAAAAGAGCGAGCTGTCAACAAGCCTTCGCGAGCAAGAATATGAAAAACTAAGGCAGATGACGAATTATTGTCATACGGAAAGTTGCTTGCAATCCTATATTGTCGCTTATTTTGCCAATCAAGATGTATCGTCATGTAATAAATGTTCGAACTGTTTAGATGAAAGACAATCTGTTGACATTACGAATGAAGCGATGATGATTTTCTCGTGTATTAAACGAATGGGAGAGCGTTTTGGCGTTAAGCTAACAGCTCAAGTGTTAAAAGGGTCCGCGAATAAGCGGATTAAGCAATTGTCTTTTCATACACTTACGACTTATGGGCTTATGAAAGCAAAAACGGAAAAGCAAATTGTTGATATGATTAATTATTTACTTGCTGAAGGCTATCTTTCTATGACAGATGGACAATATCCGACCGTTACTTTAGCTGATGAAGCTATCCCGGTTTTAAAAAGAGAAGCCCAAGTATCTATGAAAATCTCTGATGATAAAGAGCTAGAAGAACGTCCAGCTGGTGAAGAAAATAGCGAGTTATTTGCTATCTTAAGAGAGTTAAGAAAAAACTTAGCGCAAGAACAAGGTGTACCGCCCTATGTCGTTTTTGCTGATACAGCGTTAAAAGAAATGTGCACTTATTTCCCTACTACTAAAGAAGCGATGTTATCGATTAAAGGTGTTGGTGAAATGAAGTATAGTAAATATGGGGAAGCATTTCTAGAAGAGATAAAAGTTTTTACTGAAAAAAATAACATCGAGGTCAAAGAGCAACACTATGTGAAGACACCACCAGTAAATAAAAAAGCGGCTGAAGGGACAGGAAGTCATATCCATTCATATGAAGCCTTTCTATTAGGTAAAACGATTTCGGAGATTGCTAGAGAGCGTTCTTTTTCACCGATAACGATTCAAAATCATATTTTTAGAGCGGTAGCAGAGGGCCATCCGATTGACTGGGATCAAGTTTTCAATGAGCAGGTAGAAGAGGAAGTACTTGTAGCTGCAGATAAAGTCGGTGTAGAAAAGTTAAGACCGATTAAAGATGAAATCAATGATGATACAATTGATTACTTTCAAATTAAGGCTGTTCTAACGAAACATCGTTTTGTTTGAATACGCTTTGTCCAAATTTGTCTAAAAGAATAGAAGACTTTCTTTCCTAAAGGCGGTCTATTTTGTAAATAGGCTCGTATACATGTAGTACAAACTGTCTTAGGAGGGAAAGGTTATGTCTTTAAATAAAAAAGCGACCATCGCAGTGTCCGCTGTATTAGTTTCATCTGCTTTGTTATCAGGTTGTGGATTATTTGGTGGAGAGGAGAAAGAGAAAATTGACCCACCGAGTGAAATGTCCATTAATAACGAAGATGCCAATGTAGAGACAGAAGAGACGACTGGTGAGGAAAGTGGAGCTGCTGATGAAGCGGCAGAAACAACAACGATTCCAACAGAATTATACTTAATTGACAATAATGGTTATGTTGTATCACAAACATTAGATTTACCAAGTACGAATTCTGTTGCTAAACAAGCGTTAGAATATTTAGTGGTAGATGGAAAAGTAACTGAACTCTTACCAAATAATTTCCGTGCAGTCTTACCAGCAGATACAAAAATGACGGTTGATGTGAAAGATAAAGTGGCTCATGTTGATTTTTCTAAGGAATTTGCTGAGTATAATCCAGAAGATGAAGCAAGAATCCTGCAATCAGTCACATGGACATTGACCCAATTCGATGAAATAGAACAAGTGAAATTGAGTATAAATGGGAATGCGATTAAAGAAATGCCAGTCAATGGTACACCGATTGGCGAAGAAGTAAGTCGTTCTATCGGTATCAATTATGATAACTCTGTTGTCACAGATATTACAAATACAAAACCAGTTACCGTTTATTACATGGGTGGCGAAGAAGATGCTAAATACTTTGTTCCAGTAACAAAAAGAGTGTCTAATAATGTCGACAATAACGTGACGGCAATCATTGATGAGTTAGGGAACCCTTCTTTAGGATCTAAACTTTCTGCCGTCTTACCAAGTGAAGTCGCTTTATTAGGTGAACCTAAAGTAGAGGATGGAACGATTACCCTCGATTTCGATGAATCGATTTTCTCTAGTGGGGGAGAAAATGTCATTAACGAGAATGTATTAAAAGTTTTAGCGTTATCACTTACAGAACAAGCAGAAGTGGAATCTGTTGCTGTTACAGTGAATGGCGAGGCTGATTTACTTGATGAAGATGGCGAAAAGCTAGAGCCTGTTTCAAGACCTGAAAGTGTGAATACAGGTAGCTATTAATTGGTATCACCATCCTTTTATAGTAAAATGAGAAGAGTGAGGAAAGGGGCCTCCTCTTCTCTTTATTTTTTATGACGAACATAAAAGGAAGGAAACGCTATATGTCTGAGATTATTATTGCGACAAAGAATAAAGGCAAAGCAGAAGAATTTAAAAAAATGTTTGCATCACTCGGTTATGAAGTGAAAACATTACATGATTATCCTGATATGCCAGATGTGGAAGAAACGGGTACGACTTTTGAAGCAAATGCCGTTTTAAAAGCAGAAGAGATTTCGCGCTTAATGAATCGACCGGTGATTGCTGATGATTCCGGATTATCAATTGATGCACTTGAAGGACGCCCAGGAATATTTTCCGCTCGTTATGCAGGGGAAGATAAAAATGATGAAGCGAATATAGATAAAGTACTTGAAGAAATGAAACATGTACCGGAAGAGAAGCGGGATGCTCGGTTTTATTGTGCACTTGCGGTAGCTATCCCTGGAAAGAAAACATACACCGTTTCGGGGACATGTGAAGGTAAAATTCTTTATGCACGAAAAGGAACAAATGGCTTTGGTTATGATCCCATCTTTTGGGCGAATGCAAAGAATAAGGCGATGGCAGAGTTAACATCAGAAGAAAAAGCAGCCATTAGCCATAGAGGACAAGCATTAAAGCAATTAGAAAAAGATCTTCCAACTATTCTTTAAGGAGGAGGATAACATGAAGTTACTCATCGTTAGTGACAGCCACGGTGATGGTGACATCCTGCAAGAACTAAAAGTACGTCACAGTCAAAATGTCGACTATATGATTCATTGTGGGGACTCTGAATTAAGTAGTGACCAAGCTGAAATCACTGGATATGTCGCTGTGAGAGGGAATTGCGATGCCGATGCTCGCTTTAAAAACGAAGAATTAATAGATACGGATAACGGCAAAGTATGGATTACACATGGTCATCTATATGGCGTAAAATCGTCTTTATTAGGTTTAAGCTTAAGAGCAAAAGAAGTAGCTGCACGTATTGTGTGCTTTGGTCATTCGCATCAACTGGGGGCTGAAATGGTAGATCAAATCCTTTATCTTAATCCAAATAGTATCTCGCTTCCAAGGCAGCCGAAAGAAAAAACATATATGATGGTAAATTGGACAGTGGAAAAAGTGGTCGTTTCCATTTGGACAAGAGACGGTGTCGAGCTCGAGGAATGGCAGCAATCCTTTTCGTTTGCGTAGCCAGAGAACTGCTATTATTACAGCAGTTCTCTGCCAATTATAAATTTATTTAAAAATTAATTGACACTTCAGTTTATCCTGCGTATAATAAATATTGTCTTGATATTAAGTCCCAGTAGCTCAGCAGGATAGAGCAACAGCCTTCTAAGCTGTCGGTCGGGAGTTCGAATCTCTCCTGGGACGCCATTAGCTACATATTTATCTACCAACACTAGCGTTGATTCCTGTGAAAACTTGGATTAGCGCTTTTTTTATTTCAGCTAGAGATCGATTTCATATTAGACTTCTCCATAAGTAATCTTCCTTTGTTGTTTTTCATCCTCAATTAAAAACCCAAAGAAACAACTATAAAAATACTATATTGAAATAATAGTGATAAGATGCACTGAATAAAAACATCCTCAAATACTGGTGATTTTTATCGAATGATGTAACGATGAGTCAGCATATGGTAGAAGTTATCACGTTTGTATGTGATTAAATATTAAAAAAATGGATTAACATGAAATGGTCTCTGAAGGTTGTAGTTTCTTTGTATAGTATTTATCGTAAATGAACGCACATGATTTATCTTGTAATAGCCTTCAATTAGTCGCGTTCTTTTGCTCATGAGCTGTTCAAATACCCCCATCCTAAAAGTACTTCACTTGCTATTCTCGCATGCCACAGAATGAATAAATCAATAAAAAATTTTGTCCAATTAAAAGGTTAATAGATCAATGATGTAAGCGGATACATGAAAACAGACTAATCTAAATTATCAAATAATTTTCCAAAAAGGTGTTGACGACTTTTGAAAATGGGCGTAAGATAGTCCTCAACAAAGCAAAGCACAATAAAATAAATCGAAAATGAAATTGGAAGCAGCGTTATTTTCCTTTTATTTTTACAAACGAAATTTTAGTGGTTTAAAGTGAGAAACTAAAAGCGTTGATGAGGATAAGTAGTTTTTTGATGTAGGTTTTGCAGAGAGCCGGGCAAGCTGGAAACCGGTAAACCAGTCTTAAAATGAACTCACCTCGGAGTGAAGACTTGAACAATGATAAGTAGAGTCTTCCGGGTCGAAGGAACCCGTTATCTAAGCTTAGCAGTTATTATGCTGTTACTGAGTGCGCGTGGAGATTTAAAACGCGAACAAGGGTGGTACCGTGGAATGGTGATCAAAGCCTTTTCATCCCTTGACCAATGATTGGTCAATGAGGGATGGAGAGGCTTTTTTATATTTAATTTTATTTTATTAAGGAGGTTAAAGAGCGATGGTGCGGGAAGCTGCCTTAACAGAAGAAGTGAAAACAAAGCTTGAGACGATTACAGGCGCAGACTTATTAATGGATGCGTTAGAAAGGGAAAATGTAGAAGTCGTCTTTGGCTACCCTGGCGGAGCGGTTTTGCCGATTTACGATAAGATTTATGATGCGAAATTCCTTCATGTTTTACCTAGACATGAACAAGGCGGCATACATGCTGCAGAAGGTTACGCAAGAATTTCAGGTAAGCCTGGTGTCGTCATTGCAACATCCGGGCCTGGAGCAACGAATATCGTAACAGGTTTGGCTGATGCCATGATGGACTCATTACCAATTGTAGCTTTCACAGGCCAAGTAGCAACAAGTGTGATTGGTTCAGATGCTTTCCAAGAAGCAGATATATTAGGAATTACAACACCGATTACAAAATATAATTTTCAAATTCGCCAATTGGAGGATATTCCAAGAGTCATTAAAGAAGCGTTCTATATTGCAAAGACAGGCAGACCCGGTCCAGTGCTCATTGATATTCCTAAAGATATAGCTTCGACGATTACCGAAAGGCCCGAAGAAGCAGAAATGGAGTTACCGGGTTATCAACCGACACTAAAGCCTAATCGCCTTCAGATTCGTAAGCTATCAGATGCGATAGGAGCAGCACAGAAACCAGTCATTTTAGCGGGTGCAGGCATTCTTCATTCGAAGGGGGCAAACGAACTCTTACAGTATGTAGAAAAAACAAAAATACCAGTTGTCCATACATTACTTGGTCTTGGTGGTTTTCCAAGTGATCATCCATTATTCATTGGCATGGCTGGCATGCACGGCTGTTATACAGCAAATATGGCACTCTCACAATGTGACTTATTGATTAATATCGGTGCAAGGTTCGATGACCGCTTAACAGGTAATTTGGAACACTTTGCTCCGAATGCTAAGGTTGCTCATATCGATATTGACCCAGCGGAAATTGGTAAGAATGTACCGACAGTTATTCCTGTTGTAGCAGACGCAAAGGCTGCGCTTCTCGCACTTCTTCAAGAAGAATGTAATGAACCAGCTCATAGCGAATGGATGGAGACATTAAAACAGTGGAGTGTTGCACATCCTTTCCATTATGATAAAGCTTCACCAAAGTTAAAGCCGCAAAGAGTAATGGAGCTCTTGTATGAGAACACGAAGGGCGAAGCGATTGTAACGACAGATGTCGGTCAACACCAAATGTGGGCTGCGCAATACTATCGCTTTAAACATGCTGATAGGTGGGTTACATCTGGTGGGCTTGGAACGATGGGATTTGGTTTACCTTCTAGTATTGGCGCTCAAATTGCTGATCCAGATAGTTGTGTGCTTTCCATTGTCGGTGATGCAGGCTTTCAAATGTCAACACAGGAATTAGCAGTTATACAAGAAATGAACTTACCGATAAAAATCGCAATATTCAATAATCAATCATTAGGGATGGTTAGACAATGGCAGGAGTTTTTCTATGAATCACGTTTTTCTCATAGCAAGATTCCAGTTCAACCTGATTTTGTGAAGCTAGCTGAAGCTTACGATATTAAAGGCTATACCATAACAACAGAAGAAGAAGCGGAGAGAGTGTTAGCTGAAGTATTACACACAAGAGAGCCTGTATTGCTAGATTTCCGTGTCGATGCTGACGAAAATGTCTTTCCAATGATCGCTCCGGGTAAAGGGATTCATGAGATGGTAGGTGTGAAAGAATGAAGAGAATCATATCGCTGCTTGTTTTAAATAAACCTGGTGTACTTAATCGAATTACTAATTTATTTTCTAAACGAAATTATAATATCGAAAGTATTTCAGTGGGTTTATCTGAACAGGAGGGGATGTCAAGAATCACATGTGTAATTTATGTTGAGTCTGACCAACAAAGTGAGCAAATTACGAAACAGCTCAATAAACAGATCGACATACTGAAAGTGACGGATATTACAAATCAAGCAGTTGTTGCTAGAGAACTAGCTTTGATAAAGGTACAGTCTAATCCGCACTCAAGAAATGAGATTTATTCCTTAATTGAACCTTTCAGAGCTTCTGTCATTGACGTTAGCAAAGATAGTCTAGTCATTCAAATTACAGGAGAATCTGAAAAAATCGAAGCTTTCCTAGAGTTAATTAAGCCTTACGGTATTAAAGAGATTGCTAGAACGGGTACAACAGCTTTCCCAAGAGGGACACAAAGACAGTCGCAACAAAAGCATAATTTTTCAATTGTATAAAAAAATAAATGATGAATAGAGGAGAATGAATAATGGCTAAAATGTACTATAACGGAGATGCAAATGAGAACTACTTAAACGGGAAAACAGTAGCAGTAATTGGATACGGATCACAAGGTCATGCGCATGCGCAAAATATGAGAGATAGCGGTGTAGAGGTAGTAATCGGCTTAAGGCAGGGAAAATCATGGCAGACAGCAGTTGAAGATGGCTTTCAAGTTTACTCAGTAGGAGAAGCGACTGCTAAAGCAGATATCGTAATGATTTTATTACCAGATGAATTGCAAACGAAAGTATATAAAGAAGAAATCGAACCAAATTTAACCAATCAAGCATTAATGTTTGCTCACGGATTTAATATCCATTTTAATCAAATCGTTCCACCGAAAGAAAGTGATGTTTTATTAGTCGCACCAAAAGGACCAGGTCATTTAGTAAGAAGAACATATGAAGAGGGAGCAGGTGTACCAGCGTTATTCGCCGTTCACCAAGATGTATCAGGTGAAGCAAGAGAATTAGCACTAGCTTATGCAAGAGCAATTGGGGCACTAAGAGCCGGGGGCTTAGAAACGACATTTAAAGAAGAGACAGAAACAGATTTATTTGGAGAACAGGCAGTATTATGTGGCGGACTGACTTCTCTTGTTAAAGCAGGATTTGAAACGTTAACGGAAGCAGGTTATCAGCCGGAACTCGCTTACTTTGAATGTCTCCATGAACTCAAATTAATTGTTGACCTTATGTATGAAGGTGGATTAGAAGGAATGAGATATTCTATTTCTGATACAGCACAATGGGGAGATTTCGTCAGTGGCCCACGGGTTGTAGATGAACGGGTAAAAGCAGAAATGAAAGAAGTATTAAAAGATATTCAAGAAGGCAAATTTGCTAAAGGCTGGATTATGGAAAACCAGGTGAATCGTCCGGTGTTTACAGCTATTAATGCAAAAGAAAGTGAACATGAAATTGAAAGAGTTGGTAGAGAGCTTCGCAAAATGATGCCATTCGTCCAAAACAATAAAAAGAAAGAAGTGGTGAGCAGTGCAACAAATTAATATATTCGATACAACGCTTAGAGATGGAGAACAATCAGCAGGAGTCAACTTGAACTTCTCTGAGAAATTAGAGATTGCTAGACAGCTAGAAAGACTGAATGTAAACATCATCGAAGCAGGTTTTCCAGCCGCGTCTAAAGGAGACTTTGGATCGGTAAAATCTATTGCAGAAACAGTAAAGAACGCTTCTGTAACAGGTTTAGCGAGAGCGGTTTTATCGGATATAGATGCAGCATGGGACTCATTGAAGGGAGGAGCCGAACCAAGGCTCCATACCTTCTTAGCAACTAGTCCTATCCATCGTGATTACAAACTTAAAATGACAAAAGAGCAAGTAGTGGAAACGGCAGTTAACACCGTTAAGTATGCGGCGGAACGCTTCTCCATTGTGCAATGGTCAGCAGAGGATGCTTCAAGGACGGAATTGCCCTTCTTGGCAGAAATCGTGGAGAAAGTCATCCAAGCAGGAGCGAGGGTGATCAACATCCCGGACACAGTCGGATATGCAACACCGAAGGAATACGGAGAGATTTTTAAATATTTAAAAAATAATGTCCCATCTATCGATAAAGTAGCATTATCTGCTCATTGCCATGATGATCTAGGGATGGCGACAGCGAATTCTTTAGCTGCGATTGAAAATGGTGCGACACAAATAGAGGGAACGATTAACGGAATTGGTGAGCGAGCGGGCAATGCAGCGCTTGAGGAAATAGCTGTCGCCCTTCACATCAGAAAAGATTTCTATAATGCCCAAACAACGTTAAACCTAGGGGAGATTAGCCGAACAAGTAGCCTTGTAAGCAAACTTTCCGGAATGCCGGTCCCAGCAAATAAAGCCGTTATTGGAGCAAACGCTTATGCTCATGAATCTGGTATACATCAAGATGGCGTATTAAAAGAAGTAACCACTTATGAAATTATTTCACCGCAATTAGTCGGTGTGCAATCTAACTCTCTTGTTCTTGGTAAACATTCAGGACGACATGCATTTAAAAATCGTTTAGACGAATTAGGTTTAGATGTGGCAGATGAAGATATCAAACCACTATTTACCGTATTCAAAGATTTAGCCGATCGCAAAAAAGAGATGACAGATGAAGACTTAGTCGCCCTTGTGCTAGAAGAAAAATTGTCGAAGGAACAACGATTCTATGAATTAATTCAAATCCAAATTCAGTACGGTACGAATCAAGTGCCGACAGCAACGGTTACATTATCCGGTAGCGATAATCAAGTGATACAAGAAGCAGGTACGGGTGCAGGTAGTATTGAGGCACTATATAACACATTAGAAGCAAGTGTGAATGGTGAGATTAGTTTACTCGATTATCGCATTCAATCAGTTGGTGCCGGTAGAGATGCACTTGCGCAAGTGTTCGTTAAGTTAGCTTACCAAGGGGTAGAAACGAGTGGTAGAGGGCTCGCTCAAGATGTGCTAGAAGCATCAGCAAAAGCCTATTTAAATGCAGTTAACCGAGTCATATATATGAAGGAAAAAACGGAACCAGCTATGCAGAATAGTTAACTTACACTTTAATCGGAGGGATAAAAGATGAAAAAACGTATCGCTGTACTACCAGGAGACGGGATCGGGAAAGAAGTTGCAAAGGGAGCAGTTGAAATTCTCCAAGCAGTCGGAGAGCGCTATAATCACCAATTTGAATTTGCTTATGGTATGATTGGCGGCCATGCGATTGATGAAAAAGGCAAACCACTTCCGGAAGAAACCATTCAACTTTGCAAAGAAAGCGATGCGATTCTTTTAGGAGCAGTGGGTGGTCCTAAATGGGATCAAGTAAATCCTGATATCCGTCCGGAGAGAGGGTTATTACAAATCCGTAAAGAGCTTAATCTATATGCCAATCTTCGTCCAACAACTTATTTTGAAAGTTTGGCGAAATCTTCTCCTCTAAAAGATGAAGTGATCCAAGGTGTAGACTTATTGATGGTACGCGAATTAACTGGCGGATTATATTTTGGTCAACCGAGTGAACGTATGGATGCTAACGGGGAGTCTGCGGTAGTCGATACATTATTTTATAAAAAAGCAGAAATGAAGCGAGTAATCGAAAAAGCGTTTATTTTAGCAGATAAGAGAAGAAAAAAAGTTACATCTATTGATAAAGCAAACGTGCTTGAATCAAGTAGGATGTGGAGGGAAACAGCAGAGGAAGTGGCAAAAGATTATCCCCATGTGTATCTTGAGCATATGTTAGTTGACAATGCGGCGATGCAGATGGTGACAAATCCTAAACAGTTTGATGTTGTCGTAACCGAGAATATGTTTGGTGATATTTTAAGTGATGAGGCTTCCGTTTTAACCGGTTCATTAGGTATGCTACCATCTGCTAGTTTATCTGAGAATGGTCCATATTTATTTGAACCGATTCATGGTTCGGCACCTGATATCGCTGGGAAAAACGTGGCCAATCCGTTAGCAATGATTTTATCTGCTGCAATGATGCTTCGTGAATCGTTCGGGTTAGAAACAGAAGCGAATGAAGTAGAACGTGCTGTAAAGCAAGTGTTAGATGCAGGCTTTAGAACGAGTGATATTGCGGAGTTCGGCCAACAAGTGACATCGACAACAGAAATGATTGCGGAAGTAAAAGCGATGCTACTTGATAATGAAGCCATTATGCATATTATGGGTGCGTACGCTTAAATAATGAAGAAGGGACACGGCCCTATTGTGGGTCCGTGTTTCTTTTAGAAAGGTGTGAATATTAATGGGGCAATCAATTATAGAGAAAATATGGAAACAACATATTGTTCATCAAGAAGAGGGAAAACCGGACTTATTGTATATAGATCTGCATTTAGTGCATGAAGTGACATCGCCTCAAGCGTTTTCTGGCCTAAGAATGAAAGGAAGAACGGTTAGAAGACCAGATAAAACCTTCGCTACGATGGATCATAATATCCCAACAGATAATCGTAAAGTCATCAATGATAAGATTGCATTAAACCAGATGACAACACTAGAAAAAAACTGTGAAGAGTTCCAAGTACCACTAGCAGGAATTGATCATCCAGACCAAGGAATTGTTCATGTCATTGGTCCGGAATTAGGCCTAACGCAACCAGGGATGACAATTGTATGTGGCGATAGTCATACATCCACACACGGTGCATTCGGCTCGATTGCATTCGGTATCGGTACAAGTGAGGTGGAGCATGTGTTAGCCACACAAACCATCTGGCGCCAAAAACCGAAAACGTTAAAAATCGAAATCAATGGAAAAAGGCAACAAGGTGTATCAGCAAAAGATGTTATCCTTTATGTCCTTTCTCAGTATGGGTTTGATTTTGGAACAGGACATGTCATTGAATATACGGGAGAAGTTATTGCTCATATGTCAATGGAAGAGCGGATGACGATTTGTAATATGTCGATAGAAGGTGGCGCGAGGGCGGGATTAGTGAACCCTGATGAAACAACATTTTCTTACTTAAGAGGACGTAAGTATGTCCCAACAGGGGATGCCTTTGAAGAGCTAGTGACAAAATGGAGATCATTAGTGTCGGATGAAGATGCAACTTATGATCGTGTGATTACTATTGATGCAGCTAATATTGCCCCAATGGTTAGCTGGGGGACAAACCCAGCGATGACATCTAAAGTTACTGATTCAATTCCTACATCAAGTGATTATGAAACAGCCGTGGAAAAGAAATCACTTGAGAGTGCGCTTAAATACATGGGACTAAAGGAAGGACAGAAAATAGAAGATATTCAGATTCAACATGTATTTATCGGTTCTTGTACCAATTCACGACTAGAAGATCTACGTGAGGCTGCTTCTGTAATCAAAGGCAATAAAGTTCATCCTGATGTGCGTGCACTAGTTGTGCCAGGTTCACAAACGGTCAAGTCGCTTGCAGAAGAAGAAGGTCTGGATGAAATTTTTAGAGAAGCTGGGTTTGAATGGAGAGATTCGGGTTGCAGTATGTGTTTGAGTATGAATAATGATATTGTCCCTAGCGGTGAACATTGTGCTTCCACATCTAATCGGAATTTTGAGGGTCGGCAAGGATCTGGAGCGAGAACTCATTTAGTCAGTCCAATTATGGCTGCAGCAGCAGCTATTCATGGTCATTTTGTCGATGTTAGAAAAATGGTTGAAAGACAACCAGTAAGATAGGGAGCGGAGTAGATGACTGGATTTAAAACTTTAAAGGATAAAGCGATTGCTTTTGACCGTGCCAATGTAGATACAGATCAGATTATTCCTAAGCAATTTCTAAAACGAATTGAAAAAACGGGCTTTGGTCAATTTTTGTTCTATGACTGGCGTTATATGGCAGATGGTAGTTTAAACCCAACATTTGAATTGAATCAAGATGAAAATCAACATGCATCGATTTTAATTGCAAATGAGAATTTCGGTTGCGGGTCATCTAGGGAGCATGCACCATGGGCCCTCCTAGATTATGGGTTCAAAGTGATATTAGCACCATCCTTCGCAGATATTTTTCATCAAAATTGCCTGAAAAATGGTGTGTTACCGATTGCGTTACCAAAGGAGCAAATTGTGCAATTACTTGAAAAAGGCAAACAACAGCCTTATCAATTAGAAGTGAATCTAGAGAAGCAAACGATTGGTGATGAAGCAGGGTTCCAAGTATCATTTGAAATTGATGCTTATTGGAAAACGATGCTAATGAATGGGTGGGATGAAATTGAAATTACCTTGCAATTAGATGATCACATCACTGCATATGAACAAGCATTAAGATAGTAAATAAATCATTACTTGTGAGCCCGTATGCATTGTATATAGGGCTCATTTTTTATGAAGTTTTTCCGCTGAACCTCTCAATCGCACAATCCTTTTGCATTTTTCTCTTTTCATGCTACACTTACCTCTAAATAAGGAATTAAAGGGACGTAGGCAAAATGACAAAACATAATCGTGATGACAAAAAAAATAAAGTGATTCCCTTTCCCTTTTTAGATAGACGTTTATTAGAGAAAGGGTTAGAGGCTTTACACCGTAGGGAGTTTCAAGAGGCAGTAGATTTCTTAACAGAAGCTTCAGAGCTAAATGATAAGGATGAAGATATTCAAACGGGTCTTGTGCTTGCCTTTTTTGAATCAGGTCAATTACAACATGCGCAAAAACAAGCGGAATACATGCTCCATAATGGGATAGGTGACTACCTTCAAGTGGTAGATATGTATTTGATGATTTTAGTACAATTACATCGCTACGATGAAATTGTGACCACTATTGAATACTTATTTGAAGAGAACAAAGTACCTCATGAAAAATTTGAACATTTTAGTCGGTTATTAGAATTCAGCCGTAGAATGGCTGAAGCAGACATAAAATCCAGTGAGGTAGAGGACGGCTCGGAAAATCACCTACAGCTTTTTGAAATAAAAGATCAACAAGAGCAGATGATGCTCGCTAAAGAATTGGCAGAAAAGAATATTGTGCACAATGTAAAAGAAATCCTTTCCTATTTACGATCTGAGGAGGGACATCCCTTTTTTAAGACATTACTTCTCGATGTGTTAAAACAGCATCTATATAATAAGGAAGTTATTGTTGAAAAAATGGGTAATATAAAAAGTTTTGTTCCTGCACACTTGCCTGACTTTGAGCATTTCCAACAAAGGATTGAAATGCTCAAAGTGTTAGAAGAAAAAATGGAGCAAGATGACCCCATTTTACTTGAACATGCTGCATCTCTTGTGAACCGTCATTTATTTCTCATGTATCCGATAGAATTAGAACCTTTTTCTATTGAAACATGGTCTGCAGCTTATCATACTCTTGCGATTGATTACCTAGGGATGGACCTTGCTGTGGATGAGATGCTTGAGAAATATTGTGTCGAAGAAGAGGATTATCATGCAGCTATTACTTATATTGAAGCAATAGAAGAATTTTCTTATCCTAAAATATAGTCTCATTGTTGAAAGCTAGAGACGTTATGTTATAATATAATGGTTGTATTATGTGGATAGAAAGCTGATTCACCTTATATAAATGAATAATCGATTAGACATATTCATTCTATTTGCTGTGAATGAAATGATCATAGATTTTGGAGGGAAATAATAGTATGTCTGCTAAATTTGAAAAGTTAGAAGGGAACCAAGGGGTTCTTACAATTGAAGTAGATGCAGAGAAGTTAAACGAAGGTTTAGACGCTGCATTTAAAAAAGTAGTTAAACAAGTAAATGTTCCTGGCTTCAGAAAAGGTAAAATGCCTCGCAGCCTATTTGAAAAACGCTTTGGTGTTGAGTCTTTATACCAAGATGCAGTAGATTTTCTTTTACCAGAAGCGTATGCAAATGCAATTGATGAAACAGGCATTGAGCCAGTTGATCGTCCTGAAATCGATGTAGAACAAATCGAAAAAGGTAAAGCGCTTATTTTCACTGCGAAAGTAACTGTAAAACCTGAAGTAGAACTTGGCGAATATAAAGGCCTTGAAGTAGAAAAATTCGATACAGAAGTAACGGATGAAGATGTAGAAAACGAATTAAAAGGCCTACAAGAAAAACAAGCTGAGCTTGTTGTTAAAGAAGAAGGTACAGCAGAACAAGGTGATACAGTTGTTATCGACTTTGAAGGTTTCGTTGATGGAGAAGCATTCGAAGGTGGAAAAGGTGACAACTTCTCATTAGAACTTGGTTCTGGACAATTCATTCCAGGTTTTGAAGAAGAATTAATTGGTGTTTCTGCTGGTGAATCTAAAGAAGTAAATGTTACGTTCCCAGAAGAATACCATGCTGCTGAGCTTGCGGGTAAAAAAGCAGTATTCAAAACGACTGTACATGAAATCAAAACAAAAGAACTTCCTGCATTAGATGATGAATTCGCTAAAGATGTAGATGAAGAAGTTGAAACATTAGATGCACTAAAAGAAAAAACGAAGAAACAACTAGTTGATAGTAAAAACCATGAAGCAGAGCACCATGTGCGTGATTCTGTAGTAGAAAAAGCAGCAGAAAACACAACAATTGATATTCCAGCTGCAATGGTTGATACTGAATTAGATCGCATGATGCAAGAATTCGAACAACGTTTACAAATGCAAGGTATGAACCTTGAGCTTTATTATCAATTCTCTGGACAAGATGAGTCTGCATTACGTGAGCAAATGAAAGTTGACGCAGAGAAGCGCGTGCGCATTAACTTAACTCTTGAAGCAATTGCTGCTGCAGAAAACATCGAAGTTTCTGAAGATGAAATAAACGAAGAAGTAAATAAAATGGCTGAAATGTATAATATGACAGCTGAAAATATTCAAATGGCGCTGGGTGGTAGCCTTGATGGTTTACAATCTGATATTAAAGCGAAAAAAGCAATCGATTTACTTGTAGAAAATAGTAAAACTGTTTAAAATGAATATAACAAAGTAACGGTAGCAACCCGGAACTTACACATAACAAGGCGCGATCACATCGTGCCTTGTTTTCTACAATTTAAGATATTACATAATAGCAGTACGGCAAAAGCAGGATACCTTATCACATACATAACTGCCTGAAAAAAATTCCACTTATGGATGGGCATAAAAATGGACATGCTTATGGAAGTACAAGTTTTATTGAGTGATTTCCTTCTGCGAATCATGAATAACGTATTACGTACATAACTTAGAGGTAAGTGTTATTATTTCCTGTCTTTTGCTGAAGTGTGTTACAATGCAATACATAACTTAAAGGTTAGTTTTTATCAAGCGTTTTTAATAAGAACTGGCGAGTGAATTGGCTCAAATATTTAGCTAATGATAAACAAAAGTTCGCAGAAGATATATCGCTTAGAAGTTTGATCAAGGGGTGAAGGATTTGTTTAAATTTAATGATGAAAAAGGTCAATTAAAGTGTTCCTTCTGTGGGAAAACACAAGATCAAGTTCGTAAGCTAGTAGCTGGTCCTGGTGTTTACATTTGTGACGAATGTATTGAATTATGCACCGAGATTGTGGAAGAAGAACTTGGAACAGAGGAAGAAGTTGAATTTAAGGATGTGCCAAAGCCGTCCGAGATTCGCGACATTCTCGATGAATATGTAATTGGTCAAGACCAAGCAAAGAAAAACCTAGCTGTGGCAGTTTACAATCATTACAAACGAATTAATTCGAACAGTAAAGTAGATGATGTAGAACTGGCAAAAAGTAATATTGCAATGATTGGGCCAACAGGAAGTGGTAAAACATTACTAGCCCAAACATTAGCAAGAATTCTAAATGTACCATTCGCAATTGCAGATGCGACTTCGTTAACAGAAGCAGGTTATGTTGGTGAAGATGTTGAGAACATTCTCCTAAAGCTTATCCAATCTGCTGACTATGACGTGGAAAAAGCTGAAAAAGGAATTATTTATATCGATGAGATTGATAAAGTGGCCCGTAAGTCAGAAAATCCGTCGATTACAAGAGATGTATCTGGTGAAGGTGTGCAACAAGCATTATTGAAAATTCTTGAAGGCACTGTTGCCAGCGTACCTCCACAAGGTGGAAGAAAACATCCGCATCAAGAATTTATTCAAATTGATACGACGAACATTTTATTTATTTGTGGTGGTGCCTTCGACGGTATCGAACAAATCATTAAACGCCGTTTAGGTCAAAAAGTGATCGGTTTCGGTTCGGATAATAAGCAGAAAGAACTTGAACAACATGAGTTACTATCTAAGGTTTTACCAGAGGACTTATTGCGTTTCGGTTTAATTCCTGAATTTATTGGTCGTCTACCGGTTATTGCAAGCTTAACACCATTAGATGAAGAAGCATTAATTGAAATTTTAACAAAGCCGAAAAATGCTTTAGTAAAACAATTCCAAAAAATGCTTGAATTAGATGATGTTGAGTTAGAATTCGAGGATGAAGCACTAATTGAAATTGCTAAGAAAGCAATTGAAAGAAAAACAGGTGCCCGTGGATTACGTTCAATTATTGAAGGAATTATGCTTGATGTCATGTTTGATTTACCTTCTCGTGAAGACATTAAAAAATGTATCATTACAAAAGATACAGTCCTTGAGAATGGTTCACCAAAGTTATTACTTGAAGACGGTACAATTGTGAAAGAAGAAAGAAAAACGTCTGCATAAGTTTGAAAGGAACTAAACTACGGTTTAGTTCCTTTTCTATTACCTCCAGCAAAAAGGTTGAAGGGATAGAGAAAAAAGATAAGTGATTTCGCCCCATTATGGAGTAAACGGTAGTTGCTCGTAGTTGTAGAGTGGAAATCGCAAAGATAGCAGGGGTAAGTCGATTAGCTCGTGTAGAAATGTCAAAGATAGCAGAACAAAGTCAATTAGCTCGTACATCCAAAAAGAAAATACCAAAGATAGCAGAACAAAGCCGATTTCCTCGTACATCCAACGTGAAAACCACAAAGCTAGCAGAGCAAAAACAACTCACTCGAAAAAGAGGACCCCAAAAATACCTTTCAGTCAAGGTAAGCTGTGTGTTCTTTTAACGTAAAATAGGAAATCATCAAAAATAGTAAAACTTGTTAATTATCGTACGATTGAGGTTTATAACTCTAGGTAAAGTAGAAGATGAAAACAACCACTTTTTTGTGTAGCTCAATCACAGCTTAACAAAAAGTGAAACTTATTTTCATTGATTTCCTTTTTTACTAAATAATTCGCCTATAATAAATGCTAAAACAACCATAAGCTTCCTCTTATTGAATTTAAAATTCTTGTTTATTCCAACTTTGCGCAGGAGATACTATCCATTAACAGCAAGAAAATGTTCAGGAGGGAATAGGATGAGTTGGACGGGAATTGCATTGTTTGTACAGCTATTTTTTGGGATTGTTATTGGGCTTTATTTTTGGAACTTACTTAAAAACCAACGTACTCAAAAAGTCTCTATTGATAGAGAGTCTCGTAAAGAAATGGATCAATTAAAGAAGATGAGGTCAATTAAACTGTCAGAACCTCTGTCAGAGAAAGTTAGGCCAGCGACCTTTGATGATATTGTAGGTCAAGAAGATGGCATAAAATCACTTAAAGCGGCACTTTGTGGACCAAATCCCCAGCATGTCATCATTTATGGGCCTCCTGGAGTAGGTAAAACAGCTGCAGCCAGATTAGTATTAGAAGAAGCAAAGAAAAATCAAAAATCACCATTTAAACCATCCTCCGTCTTTATTGAACTAGATGCGACAACCGCTCGTTTTGATGAGAGAGGAATTGCAGATCCTCTTATTGGATCTGTACATGATCCCATTTATCAAGGGGCAGGAGCGATGGGGCAGGCAGGAATCCCACAACCAAAACAAGGAGCAGTCACAAATGCCCATGGTGGGGTCTTGTTTATAGATGAAATTGGAGAGTTACATTCTATTCAGATGAATAAGTTGTTAAAAGTGTTGGAAGATCGCAAAGTATACCTCGAAAGCGCTTATTATAATGAGGAAAATATGCAAATTCCTTCTCATATACATGATATCTTTAAAAATGGTTTACCGGCAGATTTTCGGTTAGTGGGTGCCACTACAAGAACACCTAACGAATTGCCTCCAGCTATTCGTTCCCGTTGTATGGAAGTGTTTTTCCGGGAATTAACAGAAGAAGAAATCGCAGAAGTTGCTAAAAAAGCAGCTGATAAAGTGAACTTAAAAATAAGTGAACAAGCTTTACAAACATTAGCATCTTATGCAAGAAACGGTCGTGAATCAGTCAACTTAGTACAAACGACAGCGAGTCTAGCAATACAAGAAGAGCGCGATTATATTAAGGACGAAGATGTCGAGTGGGTGATTCAATCAAGTCAGTTAGTGCCGAGAATGGAAAGAAAAATCGGAGAAACAGCAAAGGTTGGTTTAGTTAATGGCTTGGCTGTTCATGGACCTAATTCTGGTGCTTTATTAGAGATTGAAGTTACTGTGATTCCTGCTAAAGAAAAAGGATCAATTAATATTACAGGAATTGTAGAAGAAGAAAGTATTGGCGGACAAGGAAAATCGATTCGAAGAAAGAGTATGGCACGTGGCTCAATTGAGAATGTGATTACAGTTCTTCGCTCAATGGGCGTACCTGCAGATGATTATGATATTCATGTGAACTTCCCTGGTGGTGTACCGATTGATGGCCCATCTGCTGGGATTGCAATGGCTACAGGTATATATTCAGCTATTTATAAACATCCGATAGACAATACAGTGGCAATGACAGGAGAAATTAGTATTCATGGTGCCGTTAAGCCTATTGGCGGCGTATATCCAAAAGTAAAAGCTGCTAAAAAAGCTGGAGCAAAAACCGTTATTATCCCTGAAGAGAATATGCAATCGATATTAAATGAAGTGGAAGGAATTCATATTGTTACCGTTAAAACGTTGAATGAGGTGTTCGAGTGCGCCCTCCACAAAGAATATCAACATGAAAAGCCGTTAATTTCACCACTAGATGCGTCAACGATTGATCTTGCTAAAAAGGAAAGTATGTAAGGTAATAACTTCGGCAACAGCTGCCGGAGTTTTTATTCCTTTCGTTTTAAAGTCCTATAAATAGGGAATGAAATAAGTAATTGTCAAGCGAGAAATGAAGAAAACAAACAAAACGGTTGTACTTTTTAACTCTTTTAGCAAAGGAACTAGATTAAAAAAGTCGACACTGTGAAGTAAATAAGATAAAATTGTACAAAGAAAATGAATTGAAATCTTGATACATATGCATTTTGGAGGTGCAAGTATATGACGAATAAGAAAGAGATCATCGTCCCCCTCCTGCCGCTTCGAGGTTTGCTCGTTTATCCTACAATGGTCCTGCACTTAGATGTAGGTCGTGATAAATCAGTACAAGCACTTGAAAAAGCAATGGTAGATGACCATTTAATCTTTTTAACAACACAAAAGGACATTTCTATAGATGAGCCTGACAGCAATGAATTATATCATTTAGGTACTCTTACTCGGGTAAAACAAATGCTCAAATTGCCAAATGGTACGATTCGTGTACTAGTAGAAGGACTTAAACGTGCAAAAATAGCAGAGGTTTTAGATGATGAAGACTATTTTTCAGTAAAAGTGGAAGCATTCGAAGAGCCTGAATCTCGCGATGTAGAAGACCAAGCATTAATGCGTACTCTTTTAAGTCATTTTGAACAATACATAAAAGTATCTAAAAAAATATCAACAGAAACATTTACATCTGTTACAGATATTGAAGAACCCGGTCGTTTAGCTGATATTATTGCTTCTCATCTTCCTTTAAAACTTAAAGAGAAACAGGAAATCTTGGAGACGATTAATATAAAAGATCGTTTGAATCGTGTGATCAGCATTATTCATAACGAAAAAGAAGTGCTTAATTTAGAAAAGAAAATCGGTAATCGGGTAAAGAAATCGATGGAAAGAACGCAGAAAGAATATTATTTGCGTGAACAGATGAAAGCCATTCAAACCGAATTAGGCGATAAAGAAGGTAAAACAGGAGAAATTGCAGATTTAAAAGCGAAAATCACAGAAGCAAATATGCCTAGTAATGTAGAAAATACTGCATTAAAAGAGTTAAATCGTTACGAAAAGGTTCCTTCTAGTTCGGCAGAGAGCTCTGTTATTCGTAATTATATCGATTGGTTATTAGCTATACCTTGGTCTAAAGAAACGGTCGATGATTTAAACATCAACAAAGCAGAGAAAATCCTTGATCGAGATCATTATGGTTTAGAGAAAGTAAAAGAGAGAGTGCTTGAGTATTTGGCGGTTCAACAGTTAACGAACTCTTTAAAAGGCCCTATCCTCTGTCTCGTTGGACCTCCGGGTGTAGGGAAAACAAGTCTCGCGAAATCAATCGCCTCCTCACTCAACCGTAATTTTGTCCGGGTATCTTTAGGCGGTGTCCGTGATGAATCAGAAATTCGCGGCCATCGAAGAACATATGTTGGTGCAATGCCTGGTAGAGTGATCCAGGGAATGAAAAAAGCAGGAACAGTCAATCCAGTATTTTTATTAGATGAGATTGATAAAATGTCTAATGATTTTCGTGGAGACCCTTCATCAGCAATGCTTGAAGTATTAGATCCTGAGCAAAATCATAACTTCAGTGATCACTATATTGAAGAGACGTATGATTTATCGAAGGTTATGTTCATTGCTACGGCTAACAATTTAAGTACAATTCCAGGACCATTATTAGATCGCATGGAAGTTATTTCAATTGCTGGTTATACAGAACATGAGAAGCTTCATATTGCCAAGGACCATCTTCTGCCAAAACAAATTAAAGAGCATGGTCTTTCGAAATCTCAATTGCAAGTGAGAGATGATGCTGTTCAAGGTGTTGTCCGCTATTATACAAGAGAAGCTGGTGTTAGGAGTTTAGAACGTCAACTGGCTGGTATTTGTAGAAAAACGGCAAAGATTATTGTATCAGAGACGAAAAAAAGAGTTGTAGTTACGGCGAAATCCCTTGAAGATTTCTTAGGTAAGAAACGTTTTAGATACGGCCAAGCGGAATTAGAGGATCAAGTCGGTATCGCTACAGGACTTGCTTATACAACTGTAGGCGGAGATACACTTCAAATCGAAGTCTCTTTATCAAAAGGTAAAGGCAAGTTAGTCTTAACTGGTAAACTTGGTGATGTGATGAAAGAATCCGCTCAAGCAGCTTTTAGTTATGTGCGTTCAAATGCGAAGGAATTAGGGATTGATGAGAATTTTCATGAGAAATTCGATATTCATATTCATGTTCCAGAAGGGGCTGTCCCTAAAGATGGTCCATCTGCAGGAATCACAATGACTACTGCACTTGTTTCAGCATTAACCGGTGTACCAATTAGAAGAGAAGTAGGAATGACAGGTGAAGTAACGTTGCGTGGTCGTGTCTTACCTATCGGGGGATTAAAGGAGAAATCACTAAGTGCTCATCGAGCGGGATTAACGAAAATTATCTTACCGAAAGATAATGAAAAGGATATAGATGATATTCCAGAATCGATTCGTGAGGAACTTTCATTTGTGCTTGTATCCCATGTAGATGAAGTGCTTAAAGCAGCGTTAGTAGACGGGGTGGAACAATGAAGGTTGTAAGTTCAGATATTGTCATCAGTGCCGTAAAGCCTGAGCAATATCCAGATGTAGAATTACCAGAATTCGCATTAGCAGGTCGATCGAATGTAGGGAAATCTTCTTTTATTAATAAAATGTTGAATCGTAAAGGATTAGCAAGAATATCTTCTAAGCCTGGTAAAACGCAAACATTAAACTTTTATCTTATTAATGAAATCTTACATTTTGTTGATGTACCAGGATATGGCTATGCAAAAGTGTCAAAAAAAGAAAGGGAAGCATGGGGGAAAATGATTGAGACCTACCTCACTTCTCGAGATCAATTACGAGCGGTTGTTCTGATTGTGGATTTAAGACATCAGCCTACTAAAGATGATGTTATGATGTATGAATTCCTTAAACATTATGAGATTCCTTGTATCATTATTGCCACAAAAGCCGATAAAGTGCCAAAATCAAAATGGCAGAAACATATTAAAGTGACGAGAGAAACCCTTGATGTTGACCCTAGTGACTCCCTTATCTTATTCTCTTCAGAAACAGGAAAAGGGAAAGAGGAAGCATGGGCTGTTATTAAAGGATTGATGTAATCGGGTTCAAGGTTAAAATCAAACAAACATTTAAAAAGGCGAACAAACCGGACAAAGCCGGATTTGTTCGCTTTTTTTTGTTAAAGATTTAATTCGCTATATCTTTCATCTTGGTAGTATTAATGGTTATCAAAATAAGTTAAAAGTTAATCATTTTTTGAGAAGTTTACGTTTATTTTTCTGAATTTAGGGAAATTAGACTATGTACGTGAATTTTGGTTTACATAATTTCACTTGTGAATCAAGTGAGCCCTTTTCCCGCTATACTTAGTAATAGAGATGATATAGGAGGATACATGTTTAATAAGGAGGATAGAGTATAAGAGGGATGTGTGAGACTTTCTTACAGTTTTATATCTCAAAATATCATAAAATATGAATTTTGAGAATAATTTGTAAGAGTGGTAAGGTTGATAGCGTATATGAAAAAAGAACATACAAGGGGGATATTTTACTAGTGAAAAAGATACTTAAAGGAATGATTGTTGCTGCATCTGTAGCTGTATTAGCTGCATGTGGCTCAAATGAAGAAGCGAGTAGTGGAGGAATGGATTTAGCAGAGGAAGGGAAATTCACTTATGCTTCATCGGGAGAATTTAATCCATTTAGTGTAACGCAAGATGATGGTTCAATGACAGGTTTCGACATTGAAGTAGC
Organism: Cytobacillus sp. FSL W7-1323; assembly: GCF_038595015.1. Taxonomy (NCBI): domain Bacteria; kingdom Bacillati; phylum Bacillota; class Bacilli; order Caryophanales; family Bacillaceae; genus Cytobacillus; species Cytobacillus sp. FSL W7-1323. The sequence continues at coordinate 3,306,889 of NZ_CP151998.1, read as the reverse complement.
AGAAGCAGTTGCAAAAGAGCTAGGACTAGAACCAGTGCAGCAAAAATTTAAATTCGGTGGAATTGTTGAAGGTGTAAAATCAGGACGTTTTGATGCCGCTGTTGCTAGTCATACAATAACAGAGGAAAGATTACAAGCTGTTGATTTCTCGATTCCTTACTACTATTCAGGCCCACAAATTTATGTGAGACCGGATAGTGATGTAGAAACATTAGAAGATTTAGAGGGTCTTGAAGTAGCTGTAGCTAAAGGAACAACGTATCAAAAAACAGTATCAGAAGTTACAGATAATATTAAGTTTTATGATAGCGATGTCGTAGCACTCGAGGCTTTATCTAGTGGAAAGCATGATGCTGTAATTACCGATTTTGTTACAGGTAAAGAAGCGATCGGTGCGGGTATGAATATTGAGGGAAAACAGCTTTTAGAAAAAAGTGAGCAAGCGATTGCTGTAGCCAAAGACAATGACGAGCTACTTGAAAAAATTAACGATGCATTAGAGAAGCTTCATGAAGATGGAACCTTGACTGAAATTAGCAAGGAATATATCGGCGAAGATATTACTGTAGAATCAGAAGAATAATTTTCTGTTGGCGAATGCATCTCCGTTTATTGCGTGTGCATTCGCCTCTTCTATCTAAAGAGAAAATACATTTTACCTTAAGGAGGAAATATGGACATACTAACAACGTTTGTTGACACCTTCCCAATGTTTTTTGAGGGAATGCTCCTAACTTTTCAATTAACAATAGTCTCAATTTTTATTGCTATTTTTATCGGTCTCTTTTTTGCAATGTTAAAGATATCTAAAGTGAAAGTATTAGAGTGGGTTGCGGACCTCTATATCTTCTTAGTCAGAGGAACACCTCTCGTTGTGCAAATTTTTATCTTTTATTTCGGTTTAACTTCATTAAATATTTCCGGTTTTTGGTCCGTTGTTTTAGGTTTAGCCTTCCATAATGGTGCCTATATTGCAGAGATTTTTAGAGGAGCCATTCAATCTATTGAAAGTGGTCAAATGGAGGCAGGTCGATCCCTAGGGATGAGTGCAGGCTTAACAATGCGAAGAATTATTTTACCACAAGCAAGCAGACGTGCTTTGCCACCACTCGGGAACCAATTTATTATCGCGTTAAAGGATTCTTCACTAGCTTCGTTTGTAGGTGTCTATGAGCTCTTTAATATTGCCACAACACAAGGATCAATCAATTATGATTATATGACTTACTTATTGATTGTTGCCGTCTATTATTTAGTGCTTGTTCTTCTATTTACAGTTATTGTGAACCTTGTTGAGAAGAAAATGTCTAATAGTGAGCGATAGAAAGGGATGAATGTAGATGAGTGAATCAGTTATGATTAGTATAGAGAAATTAAATAAGTCTTTTGGTGATCTTCATGTATTAAAAGATATTGATTTTACAGTAAAAGAAAGCGATGTTGTTTGTCTAATAGGTGCCAGTGGTTCTGGTAAAAGCACATTACTAAGATGTCTTAACTTTCTAGAATTAAAAGATAGTGGAACAATTACATTAGAGGGTGAAGTAATAGAAAAGGACTCTCATGACTTAAATGAAATTAGACAGAGAGTTGGAATGGTGTTTCAGCACTTTCATCTTTTCCCTCATAAAACAGTCATACAAAATATAATGGAAGCACCGATGCAAGTGAAAAAATTATCGAAAAAGGAAGCAGAGGAACAAGCGTTAGTACTCTTAGATAAAGTTGGCTTATCGGATAAGAAAGATGTTTATCCATCTAAACTATCGGGTGGTCAAAAGCAGCGTGTTGCCATTGCGAGGGCATTAGCGATGAAGCCGGATGTAATGCTGTTTGATGAACCAACTTCTGCACTAGACCCAGAATTAGTTGGTGAAGTGTTAGCAACAATGAAAGAACTTGCTGAAGAAGGAATGACGATGATTGTCGTCACGCATGAAATGGGATTTGCGCGGGAAGTAGCAGATTGGGCAGTGTATATGCATGATGGTAAAATCGTTGAAGTCGGTCATCCTGAAGAGTTATTTAATCATCCAAAGGAAGAAAGAACGAAAAGCTTCCTAGATTCTGTTCTTTAAAAAGAGTTAATAATTAAAACGAAAAAACGAACATTTTCTTTGCAGATATGTTCGTTTTTTCAATGGAAGTTTCTAATAGATTATTTTCTTTTAATGAGGAAAAAGAGGCCAATGATAATAAAAATAGCAGGCCAGAATTTCGTTATGTATGAAATGATCTCACCGTAGCTACCTGCATATTGCGAAATTTTTTCATAAAATAATAAAGTAATGGCTAATACTAACATAAGAAACCCTTGCAAGAGGCCGTTGCCTGTTTTTAAGTAATATAATAAAAAGGCAAGGGCAATAATAAGGACAAAGGCACCAATATGATTAGGCCATATGCTTAAACGATCAACAATGATGAAATGTAAACCAAACCCAAAGAGAATCACACCGGGAAATATAGCATTATATTCTTTACCGCTATATGCTTGGATTAAAAAGGCCAAACCTGTAATAGCTAGTAATACTGGCCAGGTCAATAACGATTGTAAACTCTCAACCTGTAATTGCTGGATGAGAAAGAAACAGCCGTAGCCTACTAAGATAATACCGGCAAATAGTCGTTGACTTTTCATTTATTCACCACTTTCAGTTAGGTACACTTGAATATTAGGCAGATTTTTGGTATTGTACATAGTGGAGTGTTTATGATAATAAATATCAAATTATAATAGTTCTAAAGTAATCATATACTACTCAAATATCATATCATATGTGTTCATACTCTGTTCACATTTTTTCGAAAAAGCTTGTAAAGATAATGTTATAATATATGTATGTAATTATGCAATTTTTTTGGGGGGTCTACTAAAAATGCATATCGTGGTCGTTGGTCTAAATTATAAAACAGCCCCTGTGGAAATTAGAGAGAGATTAACATTCGATCCTTCTCAATTGGGTGAAGCAATGCAAGCATTGCAACAAAAGAAAAGCATCTTGGAAAATGTAATTCTATCCACATGTAATCGGACCGAAATTTATGCGGTTGTTGATCAACTGCATACAGGAAGATATTATATTAAAGAATTTTTAGCCGATTGGTTTCAAATAGATCAAAATGAATTTTCGCCCTTTCTTTTTATTTATGAACATGATGGTGCGATAGAGCATTTATTTAAAGTCGGTAGTGGATTAAACTCAATGGTTCTAGGAGAAACTCAAATTTTGGGCCAAGTTCGCTCTAGCTTTTTGCAAGCGCAAGTTGAACATACAACTGGAACAATTTTCAATCAATTATTTAAGCAGTCCATTACATTTGCTAAAAAAGCACATTCCGAAACAGATATTGGTGCAAATGCTGTATCTGTCAGTTATGCTGCAGTTGAGCTTGCTAAGAAAATATTCGGTCTAATTACGAATAAGCAAGTACTTATTCTTGGAGCAGGTAAAATGGGCGAATTAGCGATACAACATCTTCATGCAAATGGTGCGAATGTTACGGTTATTAATCGTACTTTTGAGAAAGCGAAAAATTTAGCACACCGCTATGAAGGGCAAGCGAAATTAATGCAAGAATTACAATGTGCATTAGTGGAAGCCGATATCGTGATTTCTTCTACAGGTGCAAACAGTTATATGATTACAAAAGAGATGATGGCAGATGTAGAAAGATTGCGGAAAGGTAAGCCATTATTTATGGTCGATATTGCTGTCCCACGTGATTTAGATCCAGCACTCGCTGATTTAGATAGCGTTTTCTTATATGATATTGATGATCTAGAAGGTATTGTTGAAGCGAATTTGCAAGAACGTAAAAAAGCAGCGGCGAAAATTCAATTATTAATCGAAGGAGAAATCGTTGAATTTAAACAATGGCTTAAACTTCTAGGTGTTGTACCTGTCATCTCTGCTTTAAGAGAGAAAGCTCTTGCTATTCAGGCTGACACAATGAAAAGTTTGGAAAGAAAGCTTCCTAACCTAACAGAACGTGAAAGAAAAGTGGTTAGCAAGCACACGAAGAGTATTGTGAACCAAATGTTGAAAGACCCTGTATTACAAGCAAAAGAATTGGCAGGACATAAAAATGCTGATAAAGCATTAGAATTGTTCGTGAAAATATTTAATATAGAAGATCTTGTTGTCCAGCAAATCGAAAAACAAGAACAACCAAAATCAGATCGTGTAAAGGTGCAACAGACATCCTTTCAATCATAAAAAGGGGTACTGTCCATGTTTGATATCTATATGGCACGCCTGCATGAATTTACTGTCGTTCTTTATGCAGCGAGTGTACTTCTCTACTTTATTGACTTTTTAGCAAGTAACCGGAAGGCCAATCGTGTCGCCTTCTGGTTACTTGCATTTGTATGGGGATTACAGACGGTATTCTTATTACTCTATATGTGGAATACGGGTAGATTCCCTGTATTAACGATATTTGAAGGTTTATACTTCTACGCATGGGTACTTATTACATTTTCTTTAATTATTAATCGCATTATGAAAGTCGATTTTATCGTTTTCTTCACAAATGTACTTGGTTTTTTTATTATGGCTTTACATACATTTGCTCCTATTGAGATTGAATCAGATGTGCTGGCGAATCAATTGATGTCTGAGCTCCTCTTTTTTCATATTATTGGTGCGATTCTCTCATATGGTGCTTTTTCATTGTCATTTGTATTTGCTCTTTTATATTTGATTCAATATGATTTGTTGAAGAGGAAAAAGTGGGGTTCAAGGCTTATTCGAATTGCGAATTTATCACAACTAGAAAAAATGTCTTATCTATTTGCTAGTATAGGGGTGCCTATGTTAGTGATTAGTTTAATATTAGGGATACAATGGGCTTATATGAAATTACCAAATATGGTATGGTTGGATTCAAAAGTGCTTGGTTCCTTATTGGTACTCATTTTGTATAGTATTTACTTATATTTAAAGGTTGGCAGAGGAATGCGTGGTAAATCACTTGCTACTTGGAATGTGGCTGCTTTCCTTGTTGTATTAATTAATTTTTTCTTATTTGGAAGGTTATCGTCTTTCCATTTCTGGTATGAATAAGAAAAGGAATATGTTTTTAAAGAATAGGGAGGCTGTCATGAGAAAAATAATTGTCGGTTCAAGAAGAAGTAAGCTTGCGTTAACACAAACGAATTGGGTGATTGATCAGTTACGCCGTTTGAATCCTGCAGTTGATTTTGAAGTAAAAGAAATTGTGACAAAAGGAGATAAAATCCTGGATGTTACCCTTTCAAAGGTAGGAGGAAAAGGCCTATTCGTTAAAGAAATAGAACAAGCGATGTTAGATAAGGAAATTGACATGGCTGTACATAGTATGAAGGACATGCCAGCTGTCTTACCTGAAGGATTGACCATTGGTTGTATTCCGGAAAGAGAAGACTATCGAGATGCACTTATTTCCAAAGGCCATGTGAAATTAGCTGACTTAAAACCAGGTGCAATTGTCGGGACAAGTAGTTTAAGAAGAGGTTCACAAATTTTGGCTAAAAGACCAGATTTGGAAATTAAATGGATACGAGGGAATATTGATACACGTCTTGCTAAACTAGAAACAGAAGAATATGATGCCATTATTCTTGCTGCTGCCGGCCTATCAAGAATGGGATGGACGAAGGAGATCGTTACAGAATTTATTGATCCAGATATTTGTTTACCAGCTGTTGGTCAAGGTGCACTCTCTATTGAATGTAGAGAAGATGATCATGAACTAAGAAGGCTTTTAGATGCATTCACTTGTGAGGAAACGAAAAGAACAGTGCTTGCCGAGCGTGCATTTCTTCATAAAATGGAGGGCGGTTGCCAAGTGCCGATTGCAGGCTTTGCACGTTTAACTGAGAATGGTGAAGTAAGTTTGACTGGTTTAGTTGGTTCTCCAGATGGTCGTACGATTTATAAAGATATGGTTGTTGGTGATGATCCTGAGACAATAGGGTATCAAGTAGCAGAAAACTTATCGGAATTAGGTGCAAAAGCATTAATTGATGCTGTCAAAGAGGAGTTAGACGAAGGATGATTCATGAGGACAGTGCCTTACATGGAATGTCTGTCCTTATTCCCCGAAGTAAAGATCAATCGGAGGCTAGTGGTGATTTGGTCAGATCCCTTGGTGGACATCCAGTAATTATCCCATTAATTTCGTTTAGAGAAACAACAGAAGCCCATTCTTTAAAAACCCATGATTTCACACAATACCAATGGATTATTTTCACAAGCAGTGTGTCAGTTGAGGTGTTTTTTACATATGTGTCACAGAAGACAAACTTACCGAAGTTGGCCGTTATAGGAAAGAAAACAGCTGAAAAGTTATCACAATATGACTTGAAAGCTGATTTCATACCAACGGAATTTGTGGCTGAAACTTTTACCCTTGAATTTTTAGCAATTTTAGGGGATGAACAAAATATATTCTTGCCTAAGGGCAACTTGGCCCGAGATTATATTAAGCAAAAGCTTATGGAAGCAAAGCATAGAGTGACTGAACGAATCGTTTATGAAAATTTTTTTCCTGATGAGAGTAAACAATTATTAACGGGTCGCTTATTGAATGATGGCATTGATATACTATTATTTACCAGCCCATCAACGATTGATCACTTTATGGAAATCGTAGAGGGTCATGATTTGAAGAATCAAATAAGGAAGAGTATCATCGGTTGTATAGGACCAATAGCTGCAAAAAGAGCAGAATTTTACGGTTTGAAGGTACATGCTGTACCAACTATATATACATTTAAACATTTAATTAAGGAAGTAGTAAAAGTCATTTCTTAATCAAGTTGGAGGTAGTACAATGGATAGTCAATTTAATCGTCATCGCCGTTTACGTCGGACAGCTAATATGCGCAATTTGGTAAGAGAAACACATCTACATGTGGAGGATTTTATTTATCCAATTTTTGTTGCAGAAGGACAAGACATAAAAAAAGAAATTCCTTCTATGCCAGGCATTTATAATTTATCATTAGACCATTTAACTGAAGAGATGGATGAGGTTGTATCTCTAGGTATCCAATCTGTTTTATTATTTGGTGTTCCTCTTGAAAAGGATGCTTGTGGTACGCAGGCGTATCATGAACATGGAATTGTCCAAGAAGCAACAAGATTAATCAAGGAAAAGTATCCAGAAATTTTGGTCGTTGCAGATACTTGTCTTTGTGAGTATACTGACCATGGTCATTGTGGTTTGATTGAAAATGGCGAAATATTAAATGACGCTTCATTAGAATTACTTGTGCAAACAGCAATTAGTCAAGCAAAAGCAGGCGCAGATATTATTGCTCCTTCTAATATGATGGATGGATTTACAATCGCTATTCGTGAGGGCCTTGATGAGGCAGGCTTTGAACATATACCTGTTATGTCTTATGCAGTTAAATATGCGTCTGCTTTTTACGGACCATTTAGGGATGCTGCTGGCAGTACACCACAATTTGGTGATCGGAAATCATACCAAATGGACCCTGCAAACCGCTTAGAAGCAATGAGAGAGGCAGAATCAGATTTAATGGAAGGTGCAGACTTCCTCATTGTAAAGCCTGGGATGCCTTATCTTGATATTGTTCGCGATGTGAAAAACAATATTAATTTACCACTTGTTACTTATAATGTAAGTGGCGAATACTCGATGGTAAAGGCCGCTGCACAAAATGGCTGGATTGACGAAGAAAGAATCGTGCTTGAGATGTTAACAGGGATGAAAAGAGCTGGTAGTGATTTAATTATTACTTATCATGCAAAAGATGCTGCCAAATGGATGAACTCACACAAATAAGAAAAGAGGGATGTTTATGCGTTCATATGAAAAGTCACAAGCCGCATTTAAAGAAGCAGTTAAATTGATGCCTGGTGGAGTAAACTCCCCAGTGCGTGCTTTTAAATCGGTTGATATGGATCCGATTTTTATGGAGAAGGGCCAAGGATCAAAAATCTATGATATTGATGGTAATGAATATATTGATTATGTCCTTTCATGGGGACCACTGATTTTAGGACATGCTAATGAAAAAGTTGTTTCTGCGGTGAAGGAAGTTGCCGAAAATGGCACAAGCTTCGGGGCGCCAACGTTGATTGAAAATGAATTAGCACAGCTCGTCATCGATCGTGTTCCTTCAATTGATGTGATTCGTATGGTTTCATCAGGTACAGAAGCAACGATGAGTGCATTAAGATTAGCTAGAGGTTTCACAGGACGCAATAAAATAGTTAAATTTGAAGGCTGTTATCACGGTCATGGAGATTCTCTCTTAATTAAAGCCGGTTCTGGTGTAGCTACACTTGGATTGCCTGATAGTCCTGGTGTGCCTGAAGGTATTGCAAAGAATACGATTACAGTTCCATACAATGATCTTGAAGGTGTTAAATACGCTTTTGAACAATTTGGTGAAGATATCGCTGCCATCATTGTTGAACCTGTTGCTGGTAATATGGGAGTTGTCCCACCAGTAGAAGGATTTTTACAAGGGTTACGTGATGTGACAACTGAATACGGTGCCCTTCTTATTTTTGATGAGGTAATGACAGGTTTCCGTGTTGATTATAACTGTGCCCAAGGTTTCTTCGGCGTTACACCTGATTTAACTTGCTTAGGAAAAGTAATAGGTGGTGGACTGCCTGTTGGTGCTTACGGTGGTAAACGAGAAATTATGGAGCAGGTTGCACCAAGTGGCCCCATTTATCAGGCAGGTACATTATCAGGGAACCCGCTTGCGATGGCTGCCGGTTATGCAACATTAAGTCAATTAACACCGGATACGTATGCTAACTTTATTAAGAAAGCTGATAAACTCGAATTAGGCTTGAGAACAGCAGCAGAAAAATATGAGATTCCACATACAATTAACCGGGCAGGATCGATGATTGGACTATTTTTTACAAATGAAGATGTCATTAATTATGATCAAGCGAGAACGTCTAATCTTGACTTCTTTGCCTCTTATTATCGTGAAATGGCGCTTCAAGGCGTATTCCTTCCACCATCACAATTTGAAGGTTTATTCCTGTCTACAGCATTAACGGATAAAGATATTGATCAAACAATTGCCGCAGCAGAAAAGGCTTTTGCGAAATTGAAATAAGTTTTTAGCGAACAATTCCATTCCGGAATTTGTTCGCTTTTTTATTCTCGATCGAAAGATGCCAATCTTTTTGAGAGAGGGGCAAAGAGAAGAACAACGGTAGTTAGAATGAAAAAGAAAAAGGCTCACATCGAAAAATAGTCAAAGTGGATATAGTCACTTATGTAGAAAATAATTCTCTGTTGGAAAAGATGTGAGATTTTAAATTCGCAACCCCTAAATTAATCTATTCCTCTTTAACAATATAGTTATTCTATCGAAGACGTGCTCCTTTCTAAGTAAAGTAATCATAATTCACTTTTCCTCCTCATAAAGTGTAAGAGAAAAGATGTTATTGTTTTTGATGATATGGGAGGAGGAGTCGAATATGTCTCAAGGAAATCCGTCGAACTTGCGGTTTTCATTAGAGGAATCCGTTTGGTTTCAAAAAGGACAGGAAGTATCACAATTACTTTCGATTTCACTTGATCCGAATATAACGATTCAGGATAGTGAGCAGTATGTAACGATTCAAGGTGCACTAGAACTAACAGGCGAATATCATCGTGATGAATCAACCGAGGACAGTATGAATGAACCGCCATCTACATTAAGGTTTATCCAATCTGTGGAAGAAAGGGAAGAGGGGGTATGTGAGTTTACACACTACTTTCCTGTAGATATTACGATCCCGAATAACCGTATTGAGAGATTGGATGATATTGATGTCCAAGTAGAGTCATTTGATTATATGTTTCCTGAAAGAAGTTGCATGAAACTCCATGCTAATTTGACGATATCTGGTTTGTATGGTGACCAACAGCATGTGGCATATACTGAAGATGAGAATAATGTGCTTGAACTTGATACGGTAGAACGTTCAACGGTTCAGGATCAAGAAGAAGAAGACACAGACACCAGTCGTGAAGAAGAACAAACAACAGAAATTAACTTCTCCCTACCAGAGGAGAATGAAAAAGATGAAGATGTGTTTGTTGCTGAAGCGAAGCAGGAGCCAGAAGTGGTTGAAGAAGAACCGGTATTAAATCGCTCCTTACCTATTCTTGAGCCCCAAGAAGAAGAACCCATTGATATGCCAGAGGTTTCTTTTATAGCTAATCGATATGAAGAGAAAAAGCAGGAAGCAGAAGAGATTTTTGAGGTTAAGCAAGTAGAAGAAACAAAACCAGTTCAAGAGCTTGAAGAATTGAAAGATGAGCTTGAATCCTCTTCAGAAGAAGTGAAACCACAAAAGAAAAAAGTAAAGGGCAAGAAAAGCATGAGTTTGACGGAATTTTTTGCTCGTAAAGAAGATGAAGAACAATTGACGAAGGTTAAGGTATGTATTGTCCAGCCTAATGATACGATTGATCTTATTTCAGAAAGATATGATGTGACACCACAAACATTAATGAGAGCCAATCAACTAGAATTGAATAAAGAAGTGCATGAAGGCCAAGTTTTATATATCCCTGTAGCTGTTACGAACTAGCGGATAAGGGGAGTACATTAAGAGCAGATCTCATCGGTCTGCTCGCATTTTTATCAGTGTCACTTGTTTACTTACACAGTTTAGGTAAGCGAGGAAAGTGAGTGGTCTAAGTGGCAAAGGAAAATAGATTAAAAAAATATGGTCCGATCTTAAAACACTACGCACTTGAGCCAAATTTCATCGAAAGTTTTGGTAGCGTTCAAAAGGTTTACTCTAGCAAAGGTGTTTTTTCTTTAAAAAAAATAAAAGCAAATCATGGTGCGGACTTCATTCGTTATATTCAGCAATTATACCAAATGGGTTATAACCGGATCGTCCCGATTTATCCGACGGTTGATGGTAGGTATGCCGTTTTACACAACCAAAAGCTGTATTATTTAATGCCTTGGCTAGCTAATGAGATTAAAGAAGATCAATTTGAACGGCATCAACAAATGTTTAGAGAACTTGCTCGCTTGCATGTCTTAAGTACGAAAGAAGTGGAAGTCTCCAAAGAAGAACGTGAAGAGCATTATGAAAATACGTTACTAGAATGGGAAAAGCAGAGTGAATTTTTGGATGGTTTTATTGAAACATGTGAATCTAGGGAATATTTATCTCCTTATGAATTGATGTTTACACAATATTATAATGATATCGCTCAAGCTTTAACTTTCTCAACGAAGAAATTAAAGGATTGGTACGAAAAAACGAAGGAAGAGGAAAAAGTTCGTACAGCTGTTATACATGGAAAAATTTCTACCGAACATTTCTTGTATGATGAGCGCGGATATGGCTATTTTTTGAATTTTGAAGAAGCGAAGAGAAGTTCACCTATGCATGATCTTCTTCCGTTCTTATCAAGGTCATTAAAAACCTTTCCGAAGCGTGCGGACGATGCTGTCGATTGGATTTACACTTATTTTAAGCATTATCCGTTTAGAGAAGATGAAATGCTGTTATTTCAAAGTTATTTTGCTCATCCAGGGCCTGTCATTCGCGCAGCAGAAAAATATCATAATGGTAAGTCGAAAAAGAATGAAAGAAAGCATGTAGAGCATATACAAAGGCAATTTTGGTTATTAAAAAATACGGAATATGTGGCTATGAGGATTGATGAAATTGAGCGTCAGAAAAAACAAGCACAAGAAGCAGCTGAGAAGGCGAATGCAGAACAAGAAGGAGCCCAAAATGGATAAAACCTGGGCTCCTATATTCATTTTAAGAGAATCCAAATGGTAAACAAACTCACTCAGTAAAAGCAAGTTTTATATCTTAGGGTATACCTTTCTACCCCTCCTCGAAAGTTTACATTTAGGTAGTGGATTTCTCTTTTGCATCCTCATCCCGCGCATATTCCCTCATACATAGGCAGGCTCAAAATATGAGCAATTTTTTTTACAGGTTTGTTCCCTTTTTTTATTATCATGTATATAATAAAAAAAATTGGTCATCCTTATTGACTATAGTGACTATTTTTAGGTAGTATTACTTTATATTCAAACAAATGAAAAGCTTTGATAGGGAAGAGTACATTGGCGCTTTGCTTTAAGAGAGGAAAATCAATTGCTGTGAGATTTTCTAAGCGAACCCATTGGAAGGTCGCCCTGGAGCTTCTTTCGTGAACGTAGTTCTATTATTAGCGAAAGACGGGAACGCCGTTATCCATTCGAGAGTCAATTACTAAAGTTTATGGTAATTGAAAAAAAGGTGGTACCGCGGAAGCAACTCCATTCGTCCTTTTTGTGACGAGTGGAGTTTTTTATTTTGCTTTTGTTTGATTGTTAACGATAAGCGAATGTGAGAAAGGATGAATAGGCGATGGAAGAGAATAATATCACGATGCCAACAAAATATGACCCTCAGTCTATTGAACAAGGTCGTTATGATTGGTGGTTAAAAGGAAAATATTTTGAGGCAAAAGATGATCCGGAGAAAAAACCTTATACAATTGTGATACCGCCACCAAATGTAACGGGAAGGTTGCATCTTGGTCATGCATGGGATACAACGCTTCAAGATATTTTGACGAGAATGAAGCGCATGCAAGGGTATGATGTTTTGTGGTTACCTGGTATGGACCATGCAGGTATTGCTACTCAAGCAAAAGTTGAACAAAAACTGCGCGAAGAAGGAAAAAGTCGTTATGATCTTGGTCGTGAAGCGTTTGTAGAGGAAACGTGGAAATGGACGAATGAATATAAAGGACATATTAGACAACAATGGTCTAAGCTTGGTCTCGGTCTAGATTATAACCGTGAACGCTTTACACTAGACGAAGGGTTATCAGATGCTGTACAAGAAGTTTTCGTTGCTTTATACAATAAAGGTTTGATTTATAGAGGCGAGTATATTATTAACTGGGACCCTTCTACTCAAACAGCTTTATCAGATATAGAAGTGATCCATAAAGATGTTCAAGGGGCGTTCTATCATATGCGCTATCCATTAACAGATGGTAGTGGTCATATTGAAATTGCGACAACAAGACCTGAAACGATGCTAGGTGATACAGCGGTTGCCGTTCACCCTAAAGATGAGCGTTATCAACACTTGATTGGTAAAACGGTGAAACTACCTATTACTGGAAGAGAAATTCCGATTGTTGCAGATGATTATGTTGACATGGAATTTGGTTCAGGAGCAGTAAAAATTACACCAGCTCATGACCCAAATGACTTTGAAATTGGTAATCGTCATAACCTAACAAGAATTCTAGTAATGAATGAAGACGGGTCAATGAATGAGAATGCTGGCAAATATCATGGGCTAGATCGTTTCGAATGTCGTAAACAAATCGTTAAAGATTTGCAAGAAGAAGGTATTCTTTTTGAAATCGAAGAGCATCTTCATTCTGTTGGTCATTCAGAACGTAGTGGAGCAGTTGTAGAACCTTATTTGTCTACCCAATGGTTTGTAAAAATGCAACCACTTGCGGATGCGTCTGTTGAGTTACAAAAGGGTGAAGATAAAGTCAACTTCGTTCCAGATCGTTTTGAAAATACGTATTTACGCTGGATGGAAAATATTCGTGACTGGTGTATTTCTCGTCAACTTTGGTGGGGCCATCGCATCCCAGCTTGGTATCATAAGGAAACAGGTGAAGTATATGTAGGAACAGAAGCACCGAGTGATAGTGAGAACTGGAAACAAGATGAAGATGTGCTTGATACATGGTTTTCATCAGCGTTATGGCCATTCTCTACATTAGGTTGGCCGAATGAAGAAAGTGCTGATTTTAAACGCTATTATCCGACTGATGCGTTAGTAACCGGCTATGATATCATTTTCTTCTGGGTATCTAGAATGATTTTCCAAGGTATTGAATTTACTGATGGCCGTCCATTTAAAGATGTACTTATTCACGGATTGGTTCGTGATGCGGAAGGTCGTAAGATGAGTAAGTCACTAGGTAATGGTGTTGATCCAATGGATGTTATTGAGAAATATGGTGCAGACTCTTTGCGCTATTTCTTATCAACAGGAAGCTCACCAGGTCAGGATTTGCGTTTCAGCTTTGAAAAAGTAGAATCTACGTGGAATTTTGCCAATAAAATATGGAACGCTTCTCGATTTGCCTTAATGAACATGAATGGATTAACTTATGATGAAATTGATTTAACCGATGAAAAATCGGTTGCAGATAAATGGATTTTAACGCGCTTAAATGAAACAATTGAAACGGTAACAAGGTTGTCCGATCGTTATGAGTTTGGTGAAGTGGGCAGAATCCTCTATAACTTCATTTGGGATGATTTCTGTGACTGGTATATTGAAATGGCAAAACTGCCATTATACGGTGAAAATGAAGCGGCTAAACAGACAACAAGATCTGTTCTCGCTTATGTATTAGACCAAACAATGAGATTATTGCATCCATTCATGCCGTTTATTACAGAGGAAATCTGGCAAAACCTCCCTCATAAAGGAGAATCGATTACAGTTGCCTCTTGGCCGACTGTGAATGAAGAGCTTTCCGATAAAGCAGCAGCAGAAGAAATGAAACTGCTTGTGGAAATTATTCGTTCTGTACGTAATATTCGTGCAGAGGTAAACACACCATTGAGTAAGAAGATTGATATGCTCATCAAAACAAAAGATGAAAATGTACAGAAGGTTTTAAGTAAAAATGTTGGTTATATTGAACGCTTCTGTAACCCTGAGCAATTAACCATTGCGATTGATGCAAAAGCACCTGATAAAGCGATGACAGCAATTGTTACTGGAGCAGAAATTATTCTGCCATTAGCAGGTTTAATTAATATTGATGAAGAAATTGCTCGTCTACAAAAAGAATGGGATAAGTTAAATAAAGAAGTGGAACGTGTTCAGAAAAAATTAAGCAATGAAGGTTTTATTAAGAAAGCACCCGAAAAAGTAATCGCTGAAGAAAAAGCGAAAGAACAAGATTATAGCGAAAAACGTTCAGCAGTTGAAGCAAGAATGAACGAATTAAAAGGTGAATAAGGTATAATAGGAGAGGAGGCGAAATATCGTCTCCTCTTATAATGGTTATATTAATAAAGGTGGCAGATAGAAATGTTTACAACATATGAAGAAGCAATTGGTTGGATTCATTCTCGTCTTCGTCTTGGGATCAAACCAGGATTACAAAGGATGGAATGGATGATGGAAAAATTGAATCATCCAGAAAGAAGACTGAAGGTTATACATATAGGGGGAACGAACGGTAAAGGTTCGACACTAGCTTATATCCACTCAATCCTTGAAGCAGAGGGGATTATGGTAGGTACATTTACTTCTCCATATATAGAGCAATTCAATGAACGGATTACATTAGGCGGCAAGCCGATTTCTGATAAAGATATTGTCCAGCTAGTGAATGATATTTATCCGCTTGCAGTAGAGCTCGAAGGATCAGAACTAGGAGAGCCATCTGAATTTGAAATTATAACAACAATGGCGATTCATTATTTTGCCCATATTGAACCGGTTGATATTGCTTTGTTTGAAGTAGGATTAGGTGGCAGACTAGATTCAACAAATGTCCTTCATCCCCTATTATCTATCATTACAAATATCGGTCTTGATCACACAGCGATATTAGGTGATACGATTGAGAAGATTGCCTCTGAAAAAGCTGGGATTATAAAGCCTGGAACACCAATTATTACTGGTGTTAAGCAAGATGAGGCAGTGGCTGTTATCGAAAAGACAGCAAAAGAAAAACATGCAAAAGTTTATCAAGCAAATAAGCAATTCCAAGCGGAGCATATCGTATCGACAGAAGTAGGTGAGGCCTTTTCTTTTCAGAATACATTTAGGCAAAGAGACTATTTAGAAATATCGATGCCAGGTGTTCATCAAGTAGAAAATGCTAGCTTGGCGTTGATGGCGG
Organism: Cytobacillus sp. FSL W7-1323; assembly: GCF_038595015.1. NCBI lineage: Bacteria > Bacillati > Bacillota > Bacilli > Caryophanales > Bacillaceae > Cytobacillus > Cytobacillus sp. FSL W7-1323. The sequence continues at coordinate 3,290,977 of NZ_CP151998.1, read as the reverse complement.
TTGATTTTCTGAATCAATATTTTTCCTTTGTGATTTCAGAAGTAAGCATAGAGAGAGGCTTGAAAAAAATGTATTGGCCTGGTCGTTTTGAGCGCGTGGCAACAGCACCACTAACGATTTTAGACGGAGCACATAATGAAGAAGGAATGGCTGCTGTTTGTGACGAATTAGAAAAGCGCTATCAAGATCGTGATATTTATTTTATTTTTGCAGCATTAAAGGACAAACCACTGCAAGGCATGATTCAAAGAATGGAGGATTGTGCGAAAGCGATTACTTTTGTAGGGTTTGATTTCCCTCGTGCGGCAACAGCTGAGGAACTGTCTGCAATCAGTCAAAAGAATCATCATTTAGTTACAGCTGATTGGCAAGAAGCAATAAAAGAAACGAAGGAAATGATGCGTGAAAATGATGTTTTAGTGATTACAGGTTCCCTATACTTTATTTCCGAAGTAAAGCGTTTTTTTGCTCATCAATAATGATTGGTTACGATGGATATTGCTTGTAGCCGTATAAGTAAAGGGCGTCAAATACTTTTAGAATCGCCCTTTACTTTTTAGTTGACCAACATGAATAGAGCAATTGGCGTTTTCTCATTATGTGTCTTATTCAAGAGGGAAATCCTTTTCTTGAGCAAAAAAATCACTAATCGGGATATAGTTCACTGTTGTTCCCCCACTCATAAGGTAAACGCCATTTTTAGCAATGATACTGCCATTAAATTCTCCTCCATAAAAGGTTACACTTCCATATGGAGCAAATACAACTCCGCTAAATCGTTCAATCCATTGACTTTGTGAACCGATATATACATCACCGGTAGCAATAATTACTGCTTTTGAAAAGGAGTTTATATAACGGTATTTTTCGTCAAGATATGGAGAAATGGTAATATCTTCGCCAAATAATTTCATATTTTCACTTTTTACTGAGGAACCATAGCCATTTGCTTCATACCATCCTGCTGGTTTGGTTTTAAGAAGAGGGTAAGAAGGGATGCTACAACTCGTTAACTTTTCTAAAGATGATCCTTTTTGATAAGCGGATAAATCTATATTATTCGGATGATACAATTCTCCAACATATGTTGCTAAAGCGGAAGGAGAAAAGGATGGAGTCCAATCAACCGTCAAGTCTTGATGAGAAAAAAGCGCCTTCTCAAAGTAAGCATCTTTGATGTATGTGTCACCACCAATATGTACGTTATCTTTATATGTTCCTCCAGGTAACACTGCATCCTTCATTATTGTTAAAGGTTGATAAAAAGTCGTATCCTTAATATTGGCCCTTCCATTCACAACGGTATGACCATAAATAGAACGTCCACCTGAGGCTGAAAAGTCGCCGTTAATACAAACTTGCCCTGGCTTAGAAGCTGATCCTAACCCTGCACTACCTCCTTGTAAATTTACATCTCCATCTATAAATAGATTAGAAACACTACTTAAGGCGCCGCCATTGATCTGGGCAGTTTTTAATGAATCTCCAATATATATGGTGGCATCGCTACCATTGATTCGGTTACCATGAAAGGCAAATGAGGAACCATGGAGAAATAGTTGACTTTCTATCATACATTGATAAAAGCTGTCAGAGCAAGTAGAATTCTCTCCTTCATCAGGGTCCTCGCCATTATCTTCTCCGTCGCCGGGATTCTCCACGTTTCCGGAATCGTCCTCTTTATCTATCAGCAGTTTGTTTATTTTTGTATGAACACCGAAAGTATCTTCTCCGCCTGCAAGAGTGAATTGAACATCAATAACATCACTAGAAATGAGGCAATCCTCAAGAGGTTTCACATCATCTTCATGATAACTACAATAAGGATCTGCTGTGCTTTGATTAGCAGGTTTAATCGAGATGTCTTTGAAGTGAATATCATTTCTTAATAGTAAAGAAGGTAGCGATAAAGAATATTGTGGCGTTGTTGCATATTTTACTTGATGTAAGTCTCTTAAATAAGCCATAATGAGGTTAGATTCTTGCCTTAAATTGACAGAAGTAAAAGTCTTACTTTTTGTTTTCTCTATTGAAATAAAAGTACCATAAATGACAGAACTAATAATTGAAAGGATAGCAATGGTCGCTAGTACTTCAATTAATGTCATACCTATGTTATTTTTATAGTTATATTGACCCATTTCTTTATACCCCCTTCATACCTTTATTTTACATAATAATTACCTGGAGGTGAATGAGGAATTTTTAAACTATTAAAAAAACAAAAGGGGTTAACACTCATTGAAGTCATTGTTTCTCTTTTGTTAATCACGATTGTACTTACTGCGTTTATTTCTGTCTTTATCAATGCAAACGGACAAATAACAAGAGCGGAGAATGATTTTACTGCATTACAACTAGCAGAGAAAGCATTAATAGAGGGAAAGTGCGGTCAAGAAACTGTTGATATAAACGACCAAGAATATGTTATTAAGGTGATTCAGAAGATGGTAGAAGAAAAAGCAATACTGAAGGTTACTGTCTCTACTGGAAAGGAAGGAGATGAGCCTTTAGAGGAACTCTATGGTATATCACAACTTGAAGGTGAGGGTTCAAGGTGCAAGTAAAGGAAAATGGCGAAAAGGGGTATGCACTTGTTACTGTTCTCTTGCTTATATTGTTGCTATTTATTATCATCCCACCGCTTTTGTTAGGTGTCCTTCAATCAACCAAACAAATCACACAAAGTCAATTTGATATTCAACATCGTCGTTTGATTGAAGTAGGAGTAACCCTATTTGCTACCCAAGAAGGGAACAAGGCAATTGCGCTATCTGACCATCACTGTGTGGTTTTCGCTACAGATACATCTTGGGTTGAGATAGAGGATGAGACGAGTGCTTGTAAATGTGACAATGCATTGGATATAGAAGGGTTAGGTATAATCCCTATTTATAAAAATAAGTGCGGATCTGCAATGGCATTCGTACATGAAGGTGAAGAAAAATGAAAGCAAGAATAATTCTAACAAGTATTGTACTAATTCTTCTGCTCATCATCGTTTGGCAGTATGTTGCTCATGCCACTCCTCCTTCTATTTATTCAAGCAAAACGAAAGTGGCAGATGTGGTCATTAAAGGTTTAAGTGAAGGAGAAATAAAAAGTAAGTTACTGCAAAAAATAGAACAATGGCGAAATAAAGCACAAATAAAGGTTGCCTACCTTGATGAAGAATGGATACTTGACCCGCAATTATTTCGCTTTAACGTGGAGGATACTGTTGAAGAACTAACAGAAGGAACAAATAATCCACTTTTTGTTGAATATGATAAGCAATTATTTTATGAGCGTGTAGAAGAATTATTTTCACAATTGACGTTGAATGAAGAAGAGATGAATAAAATCTATGAGGACATTGTAGATAAAGTTAGTAGATTAGAAACATCCTATAATGTGCAAATAGAGGAATACTTACCTGTAACACTTGTACAAGAACCACTCGCTCAAGTTGTACTACAAGTAGATGCTGATTGGAGTGGCTATACCCAATCCATTGCTATCGATAATCGTTCCCTTTTCTCTGTGTTAGATCAATTCGGTGAGGAAAATGATCTACATATAATAGCAACAGGCATTTATCAACTTACCTTACATACGAATTTTTCCATTGAAGAAAGATACATTCAAAATAAGCAGCCAAGCTTTACTGAGGCAGGATATGAAGCTTACGTGGACAATGATTTCAAATTCTACAACCCTAATACTGTCAATTATACAATCAAAATAGAAGAGAACAGGGGGAGGATGTATTTTACTTTAATGGGGCCACCATTTATTTATGATTATGAAGCCGTAATAAAAGAGATGGAGCAAATTGAGCCACTGACAAAGGTATATAACCAAGAAGGGTTAGCAGACGGTGTGAAAATGATTGAAGAGGGTGCCGTAGGTATACGGGTTGTCATTGAGCGCCAGAAGCGAAAAGGTATGTTTATAGAGACATTTGCTAGATTGAAAGATTATTATCCCCCCATATCTACAATTGAATGGAGAGGTGACGGTAGGGAAGATGAAGAGAACAAAAAAGTAACAAAGGATTCTAATGAAGAAAGTGAACCGCGTGATGATTTATGGGGGATAGAGGGCGAAAAAATGGAGAAATAAAGGAGGAAATCTCTTGCGCAAAAAATTAGGTGAATTATTAATAGATGCCGGTGTTATCACCCATGAAGCATTAGAGAAGGTATTACGGGAAAAGAACAAGAGTCAAAAGCTCGGGGATGCCTTACTACAAAGCGAATTAATAACGGAGAAACAACTCATTCAAGCGCTCGAATGGCAATTGGGCATTCCTCATGTGGACTTAACGGCTTATCCAATCAATCCCTCAATTTTGCAATTTATCTCAATGGAAGTGGCGAAGAGAAATCTTGTCATTCCTTTAAAGCTTGAGGGTGACCATCTCCTCGTGGCGATGGCGGACCCACTAGATTACTATACAATTGATGATCTTCGATTAACAACAGGGTATAAAATTCATCCAGCCATTGCTGCTAAAGATGATATTGTTCGTACGATCCATCGCTATTATCGAGATGAACCTAAAGAAGAAGTGGCAGCTGGGAATGAAAGGCAAGGAAAGCAAAGAAGTAGAAGGAATGCACCGATTATCCAGTTAATAGATCAATTATTAAGTAGTGCCATTGCCATGAAGGCTAGTGATATTCATATAGATGCACAAGAAAGCAGTGTTGTTATTCGCTTTCGCGTTGATGGGTTATTACGTCGAGAGAGGGAATTAGCGAAATCAATCCAAAATGAACTATTTTCAAGAATTAAAATCATGGCAGAGATGGATACAACCGAGCAAAGAATAGCACAAGACGGACGTATCAAAATACCAATTGATTATCGCACGGTCGATATAAGGGTGTCTATTATTCCGACGGTTCATGGGGAAAAAGCGGTATTAAGAATATTAGATCGGCAAGAGCGGCTTATGAAGTTTGAACATCTTGGCTTTCAAAAAGAATATTTAATGCAAATAAGGCAGATGATTCAGCAACCGGCAGGTATTGTACTAATTACAGGACCAACTGGTGCCGGAAAAACATCTACCTTATATGCCGCCTTGCATGAAATGAATAAAGAAGAAGTCAATATTATTACGATTGAAGACCCTGTTGAACAAATTCTAAAAGGAATCAATCAGCTACAAGTTCATAAGCAAGTGGGGATGACCTTTGCTAGTGGATTGAGATCTATATTAAGGCAAGACCCAAATATCATCATGATCGGTGAAATAAGAGATCAAGAAACAGCTCAAGTCGCTATAAGGGCAGCTTTAACAGGGCATCTCGTTTTAAGTACTCTCCATACAAATGATAGTGTGTCAACGGTGATGAGGTTAATCGATATGGGAATTGAACCTTTCCTAGTGAGCTCAGCATTAAATGGTGTGGTTGCTCAAAGATTGGTACGCAAAGTCTGCCTTGAATGTAGGGAAACCGTTACACCTACTTCGTATGAGCAAACGGTATTTGCTAGCAAAGGAATTGAACCTGAAAACTTACAAAGAGGGAGAGGGTGCAGTCATTGCCAGATGACAGGGTATAAAGGGAGAATCGCTTTACATGAAGTTTTTACATTAAACGACGTTTTGCGAAAAATTATTACTACTGATCATGATACTACTACATTAAAAATCGCAGCCAAGAAAGCTGGGATGAGAAGCTTATTAGAAGACGGATTGCATAAAATCTCTCAAGGACTGACGACTTTAGAGGAAGTGTTAAAAGTAACGATGTTAGAGGAAGGGGGGAGTTTGGGAAATGAAAATGATAGATTTGTTAACGAGCGCGTATAACAAACAGGCATCTGACTTACATATTAGTGTAGGGACTCAACCGATTATTCGTATCAATGGTGTGCTAGAAAGAATCACAGAGGAAATATTAACACCACAGGCGACAGAGGAGATGGCTAAAGAGATCATTCCTATTCACCTTTGGCAAAAGTTTAAAGAAAAAGGGGAATTAGATTTCTCATATGGCATTCCTGGTTTATCCCGTTTTAGAGTCAATGCTTATCATCAAAGGTCATGTATAAGCCTCGCAATTCGTGTTGTTCCAGTCAGCATTCCAACATTGAATCAGCTTTCTTTACCGCCGGTGTTAGCTAAATTAGTTGAGCAACCACAAGGGCTTTTCTTAGTGACGGGACCAACAGGTAGCGGCAAATCAACAACATTAGCAGCTATTATTCAACAAATGAATGAAACTTTTTCTAAGCATATTATCACTTTAGAAGATCCGATTGAGTATTTACATAAACATCATCGGTCAATTATTAATCAGAGAGAAGTCGGTTTTGATACACAAAACTTTGCCAACGGGTTGCGGGCTGCATTAAGACAAGACCCTGATGTCATATTGGTGGGTGAAATGCGTGACCTTGAAACGATTCAAACAGCGATTACAGCTGCTGAAACGGGTCATCTCGTTCTAGGCACATTGCATACATCTAGTGCTCCTTCAACAATTAATCGTATGATTGATGTTTTTCCGGCTGACCAACAAACGCAAATTCGCTTTCAACTTTCATCCGTCTTAGTAGGGGTTTTTTCACAGCGACTCTTGCCTTTAAAAACGGGTACCGGTCGAACGGTAGCTACTGAATTATTAGTGAATACAGCAGCAGTAGCTAACCTTATTCGTAACGAGAAAATCCATCAGCTCATCAATGTGATGCAAACATCAAGAGAGATTGGCATGCATACACTAGAGACAAGCGTAACGAAATTATTACAAAAACAGCTCATCTCTCCGGAGGTGGCTTCTCCCTTTATAAAAGAAAGGAGACGTCATGGCTAGATTCTCCTATGTCGCTAAAAGCTTAAAAGGAAAGCGGACAGGAATCATTCATGGCTGGACAAAAAAAGAGGCGGTCACTAAATTAGAGCAAAAAGGATTTCGGGTTATCGAATTAAATGAAGTGAGAGAAACATTCTGGACAAAAGATATTGCCATAAAAAAGGGATTAAAGACAAGTGTGCTTGTAGTGTATTTGAGGCAATTCGCTGCCCTTTTACAAGCTGGAATTACAGTAATTGAGGCAACAGATATGTTAGCAGAGCAGACGGAAAATAAACGTTTAAAGCAAGCATTATTAAGTATGAGAGACACTTTGGATGAAGGAAAGCCTCTATCGGCAGCAGTAAAAGAACACCCTGATTTGTTTCAGCCTTATATGATTCATATGATACATGCTGGAGAAGCCGGGGGGATGCTAGATGATGTCGTACGCCGTCTGGCCGATTATTACGAAAAACAAAATCAGCTAAAAAACAAGGTTTTATCTGCCCTAGCCTATCCTATTGTTGTCAGCATCATTGCTATTTTTGTTGTTCTATTTTTAATGCTACAAGTGGTGCCGACATTCGTTCAAATGTTCGCAGGCTTCAATGCAGAACTTCCAGCCATTACGATATTTGTCCTTCGTATTAGTGACTACCTTACGATGAACTGGTATATGATTCTCTTTTTCTTATTCGTGCTTGTACTCACGATTTTACTATTTCGTGATCATAAACTCCTTAGAGGTTGTAGAGACTGGTTATTGTTACGTACCCCATTTATCGGAAGAATGCTTATTATTAAAGAGGTCGCTTTATTTACGAGAACATTATCAAGCTTGTTAATCAGTTCTGTATCGATTGTAGAAGCACTTAAAATAGTGGAAAGAATGGCTTCCTTAACGGTAATAAAAACTATTCTACAAGATGCAAGTCTCAGTATTGAGACAGGAAGATCATTAGCGAAGCCGATGAAGAATCGTCTGCTACCTCCATTGCTTTCACATATGATTGCCGTTGGTGAAAGAAGTGGTTCCTTAGATGAGATGCTTGAAAAAGTAGCTGATTTATATGATAGTGAAATCGATCAGACAACCGAACGGATGAAAGCGCTGCTTGAACCGCTTATGATTATCATCTTAGCACTTATCGTCGGTACAATCGTTATCAGTATCGTTGTGCCTATGTTTGATATTTTTAATCATGTTGAATAATATCTACCATTTAGAGGAAAAAATATCTATTTATTTCACAGAAAAATAGTATAATATACTTAGGTAATTATACCTATTTTAAATAAAAAGATAGAAAGGTAGATGAACATGTTGAAAAAATGGAAAAAACAGTGTAAAAATGAGCGAGGGCTAACGCTTGTTGAATTATTAGCAGTTGTTGTCATCCTTGGTATACTAGCTGCCATTGCTGTGCCTAGTATCGGAGGATTGATTGATAATAGTAAAAAGGATGCTCACGTCGCCAATGCAAGGCAGATGATTAGTTCAGCTAAATTAATGGTAGCTTCAGAGGATGTTATTCAAGAGAACAATGGAAATAAAATAATATACTTAGCTGATATAGAGGAATCTGGTTATTTGGAAAAGATGGATGATCCAGATAAAGTTAAAAATGGATATAAAAGAAATAAAAATAAAAATGGTTCCTATGTTGAAGTTGAAAAAGATAAAAGCAATATCACATACAAAGTTTTCTTAACAAACGGAGAAAGATCAGTTTCTGATGGAAATAATGAAGCCGTTCTAGAATCTGACTTATCTAGAGAAAGTGTTAAGGAATAAAGTTAGGAGGTCAATCACATACTACTAATCTACTTATTTATCATAGGCCTCATCCTCGGCTCCTTTTACAATGTTGTCGGTTTGAGGGTACCTGTGAAAAAATCGATTGTAAAACCGCGGTCAGCTTGTACTGACTGCGGCCATAACTTACAAGCGTATGAATTGGTGCCAGTGTTATCTTATTTATTTCAGCGCGGGAAATGTCGTCACTGTGGTGTGAGGATCTCGCCCTTATATCCTATTGTTGAACTGTTAACAGGGCTGTTATTCGTGCTTGCGCTTGTCACGTTAGGTTGGACGCCAGAGCTTTTGTTTGCTCTAACGTTGATATCTTTATTTATGATTATTTTCGTTTCGGATATTCAATATATGTTAATACCGGATCGTATTTTGTTAAGTTTTGCAGTCATTTTTATAATAGAACGATTGATTTGGCCACTTTCACCTTGGTGGGATAGTTTAGTAGGTTGCGCTATTGGCTTCTTTTTGCTTCTTGCCATTGCAGTTGTGAGTAATGGTGGGATGGGCGGTGGTGATATTAAACTGTTTGCGTTATTAGGGTTTGCTCTTGGTGCAAAGCTTGTCTTGTTAACCTTTTTCCTTGCGACGATTTACGGCGCTGTATTCGGTTTACTAGCTATGCTAGTAGGCAAAGTTAAACGAGGCAACCCCATCCCCTTTGGTCCCTTTATTGCAGCTGGAGCGCTTTCTGCTTACTTTTTCGGCAAAGAAATATGGCTGTATTATTTACAAATCTTCTAGTTTAGACAAAGGAGTTTAAATGATGGCTTTATCTTTCTTAAGAAAAAGCTTTTGTAATATAGTCATAGAGGATGATTGCATTCGCTATTGCCAAGTGAACAAGCGGCAGTTTCCCTATGGTACAAAGCTAGCAGTGAAACCTATTGCAAAAGGAATCATTGAAGAAGGAAAAATAATAGATGAAACGGGGTTATCCTTAATCCTCCAAAGCTGTGTGGAAGACTGGCAGCTTCATCGGAAAAAAGTTAGATTTATAGTTCCGGATGGACAAAGTGTTGTAAGGTCAGTAGTTATTCCTGATGAAGTGCCTGCAAAGCATATTCATGGATATTTGGATATGGAAATAGGGGCTAGCATTCATTTACCATTTCAACAACCAGTATTTGATTATCACCTCATGCCTAATAAAGAGGTGAATGAAGAGAAACGTGTGTTGTTAGTTGCTGCGGAGGAGACGCTCGTTCATCAGTTTGAACAAGTAATCGCTCAAGCTAATGTTTACCCAGAAGAAGCAGAGATCACAGCATTATCTTTATGGAGGTTGAGCGCCTATTTAGGATTAGCAGAGGATAATGAGAGTGTTGTTATCATTCATTTTGAAAAACAAGGTGTTCATATCTCTATCATTCATCATGGCATTCCTATGCTTGTTCATTATTTACCCTATGATGACAATATAGAATTAACCAATGATGATTATTTATTTACCGAAGTGTATCGTGAAGTGGATCGATTACAAGATTTTCATTTTTTCACCCTTCAACAAACCAATCATGCAACTACAAGTGTTTTATTAAGTGGTGAAAATATTATACATAGTTTTCAGTTGTTTTTAAGTAGTAGAATGACAAGCCGTATAGCTATTGTTGACGCTAGGAAAATAATGGATGATGAAACGATTGTACCTTCGATGAATAAGGTGCTGGGGTTAGCGTTAAAGGATGTGCTTTAAATGACGGTCAATATAAATTTGTTGCAAAAGCAAAAGCCTTTAGTTAACCCAACTTTTATAGTTATCTTGTTGGTCATCCTGCTGCTACTCTTAGCTTCGATTTTCGTAGGAGCCTACAAAATAAAAAGAAGTATCCAATCAAGTGAGGAAGAATTAGCGTATATACAAGTTGAAATAATAGAGCAAACAGAAATGTCGAATGAGAGAGAGCAATCACAATCGCTAGAAGAGTTAATGAATGCAACAACTTGGCTAGAACAAGAACGCGTGAATATCACCGGGTTTTTATCTGAATTAACAGCTCTTTTGCCAACAAGAGGCTATATTCTTTCGCTGCAGCTATCGAACAAAAATGAGGTTGAGATGCTTGTTCAATTTGATACACAAAGAGAAGCAGCTTATTTATTGCACAGTATTAAACAAGCTGATTGGTCTATAGATGCGTCTTTAGCAACGATTAATGAACAACAGGCAGCTGAAATGGAACGGTCTCGTTTTGAAGCAAGTTACTCCTTCACGTTTGATCCCTCTTATTTCTCAATTGTAGAGGAGGAAAAACGTTGACTGTGTTCAAAGGAAGTAAATATTGGTTGTTGGTAATTGTTTTATCCATGCTTATAACAGTTGTATTAACCTACGTTCTTTACTTATACCCACTCAAGTTAGAGGAATCGGCCATAAAAAAAAGGGTCATTACAGAAGAAGCACGGTTAAATAGCTTAAAGGAACAAGGCTCTTCCGCAACGGTATCACAGACAGAACAATGGGAAGATGCTCAACTACATCTACCTATCGAGCCATTAGAAGAACAGTTTTTATTATTATTAGATGAAGCGGCAACGGTCAATAAGATTCAGCTTACACAAATGGCCATTAATGTTGAAAGAGTTCATTCGGATGAGACGGCAAATAGTGAAACAATCAATGATATTTCGACAACATCAGAAGAAGGTATTGTTGAAGTAAAGTTGCCCAATGGATTAGAAAAGACCGTCATTAGCATGCACTTGCAATCTCAAAGCTATGAGGATTGGCTTTCATTCACAGAGGAATTACAGCATCTAGAGCGGTATACAACCATTGAATCAATCGAAATCACCCAGGTGAAAGATGGTATAAGAGATTACACTATGGTTGTATCAGTTTATCATTTTCCTACCGCTATTGATTTAAAAGAAAATGATCCTAAAATCGTCAATGATCAAGCTGCTGGCAAGTCCTATCCTTTTGAAGATAGAGACTGATGCCTTTCTTTGACAAAGTTTTTATCCATGATGGAATTTGACGAAATCATTCTGTAACAAGACGACAAAAGTCTTGTTATTTTTTTTTTCTCCTATGATAAAGTGATGAAAATAATAGTAAAAGGTAAGAGGGAGGGAAGTGGACAAAGATGGACAAGCATAATGGAAAGGCGAGAACAATCACAATAAAATTAAATCAGGACGGGCAACCGAAGCATAAAGAAGAAGGTGTAAAGGAGCAAGCGGCCACAAAGGAAAATGAAGCGGAGGATCAATTTGATTGGATTTTACCAAGTGGAGAAGAAGAAGTAGATTGGGAGAAAGAACTTGCAGATAGAGAAAAAGTGACGAAAAAGAAAAACAAATACAGTAAAAGCACAGCTAAGAAAAGTAGTTTTAAACAAATGAAATATCAATTAAACCCGTCGATGTTTTTTACCATTCTGTTTGCTGTTGTTATCGGAACGGGATTTGGGTTGGTAATGTTAAATGTTCTCGATAAAGGGGAAACGGCAGAAGGAGGCGCAGCAAGTTCCCAAGTAGGTGCATCAGGAGCAGTAACTGCGGGTAGTGAGACGGCAGAATTACCTGCTTTAGATACGTTTATCGTCCAAGGAGGTGTTTTTACTACCAAGGATAGTGCAGAGGGTATCGCTGCTTCGTATAAGGAAAAAGGCATTCCTACATTTATCCACCAGAATCAAGAACAATATACACTTATCATCGGAGTAGCAGCTACAAGTGAAGCGGCTAAGACTATGAGTACCCAATTAGAAGGTCAAGGTGCAGAAGTGTTTGCTAAAGAGTATACGATTGATGGTGCTAAGGTAGAAGGTTTAACTGCAGAAGAAAAGAAAATCTTAGAGCTCTCACCCCAAGTGTATCAATTATTGACAGGTGAAGCGTCCCCTGAACAAATTAATGCATATTCAAGTACGTTAAATGAGATTAATCAAGGACTGAACCATGAAGACCTAATAGCATTAAAGGATAAAATGCTTACTGCTCTAAAAGCTAATAACGGAAAGGACGCTCAACAGGCAGCCTTAAATTTCCTACAATCATATACGGTCATCGTTCAAACTTAAAAGTTTCTTAGTATATTATTTTCTGGGGAATAATTTAATTTTATTTCTAATTGAATCTATGAAACACTGATTTCACTGTCTATATTTATTTTTAGCAGATTACCTCTCTTTAGCTCGATTTTCTTCGGGCTATTTTTTGTGGGAAATTCATATTATTAGATGATTTAAAATTGTTAATAGGTGGATTGTTTGATACGATAGAGAAGTATCTCCCAATTTGAAATACGATGAAAGTAAGGTGAACCACATGCAAACACAAACCCTCATACTCGCTTCCACTTCTCCTCGTAGAAAACAGCTACTTGAACAAATAAATTTATCTTTCAAAGTAAAAGGCAGTCATGTTGATGAGCAGTTTGAAGCCAATTTAAAGCCGGATGAAATTGTGCAAGAATTGGCGGAACGAAAAGCGAGAGCAGTCTACAATAACGAAAGTGATACTTTTGTTATTGGCTCAGATACGGTTGTTGTCCAAAAAGGCGAGGTTTTAGGCAAACCGATTGATGAAGATGAAGCGTATCTTATGCTTAAGAACCTATCGAACGGTACACATGAAGTGTACACAGGTGTAGCGATACTAACAGCTAATAAAATAACTCGTTTTTCTGTTGTTACAAAAGTTGAATTTTGGCCGCTTTCAGAAGAAGAAATCTATGCCTATATCCAAACGGGTGAGCCTTTTGACAAAGCGGGGGGCTATGGGATCCAAGGAATTGGTGCAACACTTGTTAAACAAATACACGGAGACTATTTTGCTGTGATGGGATTGCCTATTTCACAAACGATTAGAGAGTTGCGCAAAATGGGCTATTCACTTCCTCACCATTTGTTTGGATAATGAAAAAGGAGGAAAGGGATGCATACGGAAAGCTTAATGATTAAAGACTTCCCTCAAGATGAAAAGCCGAGGGAAAGGTTAATGCAGAGTGGACCAGAGAGCTTATCCAATCATGAACTAATAGCTATTTTATTGCGGACAGGGACAAAAAATGAATCTGTTTTGCAGCTGTCCAATCGCTTGCTAACAAAGTTTGATGGATTGCGTTTATTAAAGGATGCTTCCCTTAGCGAAATTACCGAAGTGAAAGGTATTGGCCAGGCAAAAGCCATTCAAATCATGGCAGCTGTAGAAATCGGCAGAAGAATGGCTAATTTAACCTTCGATGAAAGATACAGCATTCGTTCACCAGAAGATGCTGCTAATTATGTGATGAACGAAATGCGTTTTCTATCTCAGGAACATTTTGTTTGTCTTTATTTAAACACTAAGAACCAAGTTTTAAGCAAGCAAACCATTTTTATTGGTAGCTTAAATGCCTCTATTGTTCACCCACGAGAAGTGTATAAAGAAGCTTTCAGACAGTCTGCCGCCTCGATTATTTGTCTGCATAATCACCCCTCTGGCGATCCGACTCCAAGTAGAGAAGATATTGATGTGACGAAAAGGCTAACTGAATGTGGTAAAATAATTGGGATAGATATTCTCGATCATATTATCATTGGTGAAAAGAAATTTGTCAGTTTAAAGGAAAAAGGTTATATCTAGCACTATGTTTTTATTTGACGATACGATATAATATTGTTTATGATTTTTTAGGGGAAGTATAGTATTTTACCTATCATTTTTTTAAGAATGAGGGACTGTCAGATGCCCTATTAAATAAACCTTATTTTAAAAATCGTATAGTATCAGAAAGGGAGATACAGGAATGTTTGGATTTGGTACAAAAGACCTTGGGATAGATTTAGGAACAGCAAATACACTTGTGTATGTAAAAGGTAAAGGAATCGTTGTTAGAGAGCCATCGGTCGTGGCACTTCAAACTGATACGAAACATATTGTTGCCGTTGGGAATGACGCTAAAAATATGATTGGTCGTACACCGGGAAATATCGTGGCATTAAGACCAATGAAAGATGGCGTAATTGCTGATTATGATACGACAGCAACAATGATGAAATATTATATGAAACAAGCGAATAAAAATAAGGGCATTTTTTCAGGTAAACCGAATGTTATGGTCTGTGTACCATCTGGCATTACTGCAGTAGAAGAAAGAGCTGTAGTAGATGCAACTAGACAAGCTGGTGCAAAGGATGCATTTACCATTGAAGAACCATTTGCAGCAGCAATTGGTGCGAATTTACCTGTATGGGAGCCGACAGGAAGTATGGTTGTGGATATTGGTGGTGGTACAACTGAAGTGGCTATTATTTCTTTAGGGGGAATAGTTACAAGCCAATCAATCCGCATTGCTGGGGATGAAATGGATGATGCAGTCATTAATTATATCCGTAAAACTTATAATTTAATGATTGGTGACCGAACTGCTGAAATGATTAAATTAGAAATTGGTTCTGCTAGTGAAGCGGAAGGTGTAGAAAACCTTGAAATCCGTGGGCGTGATCTTTTAACTGGATTACCAAAAACAATTGAGATTACAGGTGATGAAATTTCAAAAGCATTAAAAGATACGGTATACTCTATTGTTGATGCTGTAAAAGTAACATTAGAAAAAACACCGCCGGAGTTAGCAGCTGATATTATGGATCGTGGCATTGTTTTAACAGGTGGAGGAGCGTTGTTACGCAATTTGGACAAAGTGATTAGTGAAGAAACAAAAATGCCTGTTCTTATTGCTGAAAATCCACTGGATTGTGTGGCGATTGGTACCGGTAAAGCATTAGATCATATTCATTTATTTAAAAATAAATCTAAAGACTCTCGTTAAGAATAGTGACCTACAGAAAAATTAGGCATTAGTGGCTGTCATTAATGCCCAGTTTTTCAAGTTTTTTTGCATAAAATATAACAATCGAGGTGTTTAGCATGCCACAGTTCTTTCTGAATAAACGCCTGATTATTTTGCTTGTAAGTATCATTATTCTCGTATCGTTGATAGGCTTTTCTTTAAGAGAGAGAGATAGTGTTACATGGCCAGAACAGTTTTTGAAAGATATGACAGGATGGGCGCAGAACATTGTTGCTGGTCCAACACAGTACATTGCTGGTTTCTTTGAAAATGTTCAAGACTTGCAAAATACATATGAAGAAAATAAAGAACTGAAATCTAGATTAGATAAACTAGCATTTTTAGAGGCAGAGGTACAATTGTTAGAAAAGGATAATGCTGAGCTTCGTGAAATACTAGAAAAAGAAGATAGTTTAACCGACTATGAACCTATACAGGCTACAGTAATCGGTAGAAATCCTTTAAGGTGGGAAGAAAAGCTTACCATAAATAAAGGAACCAGAGACGGTATCGAGGCAAATATGGCGGTTATTACAGCCAATGGACTGATTGGTAAGGTGAAAAGTGCACAAACCTTCACGTCCACGATTCAGCTGGTGAGTTCTAAAGATCCAACGAACCGTATTTCAGCTGTTGTTCAAGATGGTGAGAAAAAAGAAGAAACTTTTGGTTTAATTGAAGGCTACGATGAAAAAACAAAACGTTTGCTTATGACGAAGATACCTTATGATGCAAAAGTAGAAAAAGGGCAAATGGTAGTGACATCTGGTTATGGTGGAGTATTCCCTAAAGGCTTGCCAATTGGAAAAGTTGTTGAGGTTACACCTGCGGAATATGGCCTTACACAAACTGCTTATATTGAGCCGAATGCGGACCTATATGACATTCAACATGTGATGGTAACAAAACTTAACAGCATTAATCCAGAGATTCAAGAAGAGCTTGAAGAATTAAATGAGGAGGAAGAAAGTTGAGAAAATATCTTCTCCCTCTCTTATTTATTTTCTTATTCGTCATTGAAAGTACATTTGCCCTTATGGTCGCTCCAACAGAGATGTTTGCAAATGAGAGATGGCTTATCCCGCATTTTTTACTTGGAGCGATTATGCTTTTAGTTATTTTTGGCTCGAGGAAGCTAGGTTTACTTTATGCTTTTATTTTTGGATTGCTGTTTGACATTGTTTATACTGAAATTATCGGTATTAACCTATTTTTATTTCCAGTTGTCACTTATATTGTGTATCAACTAATGAAGATCTTACAGAATAACCTTATTGTGACGACAATCATTACTCTTTTTGGTGTAGCATTAATGGAGCTAGGATCTTTCGGGGTCAACTATATTATTAGTATTACAACAATGGGATTCTCGGATTTCATCTTTATGAGATTCATTCCAACACTTATATTGAACCTCATTTTTATCGTCATAGTCATTTTTCCATTGAAGAAATATTTTGAAAGATATGTTGAACGACTATCGTTATAATGTTAAGTCTGTTCTAGTCAATAATGAAGGAAAACGAAGAAATAAAGTTGAATGACTGTTTGCAGGCAACTTTAGAAACCGGTTATCCGGTTTCTTTTGCCATATAATTATTCTTTTCAACCAGAGTGAAGATTGAGTTTGCAAGAAAAAAGGATTTTGCAAACTGATGTCGAATTTATTCCTACAATATGTATTGAGAATCAGAATGAGGCGAGATAACAGAATGGATCTGTTCTTGTCTTTCTTGAGGTGAACATCTTGAAATGAATAAAAGACAAAATGTAACGATGAAGGGCACAAAGGATGGGATTACACTCCATCTTGATGATGCCTGTTCTTATGAGGAACTTAAAAAAGAGTTAAATCATAAATTAATAGAGAGTAGTAAAAGTCAAGAAGATAAATTGATATCTGTCCTTGTACATACAGGTAATCGCTATTTAACCTCCTCTCAAGAGGAAGAGATAAAAGAGTTAATCAGGCAAAAGAAAAATCTTGTTGTGGAGTCTGTGCTTTCTAATGTACTGACAAAGGATGAGGCTGAAAAGCAAAAGCAAGCAAATGAAATCGTCTCTATAACAAAAATTGTTCGGTCAGGTCAAGTGATTGAAGTCCCGGGGGATTTATTGCTCATTGGAGATGTAAACCCTGGAGGAACAGTAAGAGCTGGTGGCAATATTTTTATTATGGGCGAGCTAAAAGGAATTGCACATGCGGGTTACTATGGTAACCAGGAGGCTGTGATATCAGCTTCTATTATGAGACCGACACAGCTTCGAATTTGTGATAGTATCACTCGTGCGCCTGATGAAAAACAAGATGAGAACAGTCGCGAAATGGAATGTGCTTATATGAATGAAGAGCAGCAGATCATTATCGACAGACTACAAGTATTGGTACATGTAAGACCAAATATATCGAATTTGCAAGGGGGATTCTAGAGTGGGAGAAGCGATAGTCATTACATCCGGAAAAGGCGGCGTTGGTAAAACAACAACATCTGCAAATATTGGTACAGCATTAGCCCTGCAAGGAAAAAGAGTGTGCCTTGTGGATACAGATATTGGACTAAGAAATCTTGATGTTGTTATGGGCCTTGAAAACCGTATTATTTATGATTTAGTGGATGTAGTTAAGGGGCGTTGTAAGATGCAGCAAGCCCTTGTGAAGGATAAACGCTTTGATGATCTTCTTTATCTCCTGCCTGCGGCACAAACAAGTGATAAGAACGCGGTTGACCCGGACGAAATGAAAATATTAATAGACGATTTAAAGCAGGATTTTGATTATATTATTATTGATTGTCCTGCGGGAATTGAACAAGGCTATCGTAATGCCGTTT
Organism: Cytobacillus sp. FSL W7-1323; assembly: GCF_038595015.1. Taxonomy (NCBI): domain Bacteria; kingdom Bacillati; phylum Bacillota; class Bacilli; order Caryophanales; family Bacillaceae; genus Cytobacillus; species Cytobacillus sp. FSL W7-1323. The sequence goes on along the minus strand of NZ_CP151998.1, from coordinate 3,272,758 downwards.
CAGGAGCAACAAAAGCGATTGTTGTAACTACACCAGAGGCAACAGCGGTACGCGATGCCGATCGCATTATCGGGTTGTTAGAGCAAGAAGATCATATCGAACGTCCAAGGTTAGTCATTAATCGTATCCGACCACAACTCATGAAAAACCGTGATACGATGGATATTGATGATATTACGAGACATCTCGATTTAGAATTATTAGGCATTGTAGCGGATGATGATCAAGTGATTCGGGCGACAAATCAAGGAGAACCCATCGCAATGTATCCAAATAATATCGCATCTATTGCTTATCGAAATATTGCCCGCAGAATTCTTGGCGAATCTGTACCACTTCAACAACTTCAAGAAGAGAATACCGGTGTTTTTACAAAGATAAAGAACTTCTTCAAAGTAAAATAACAAAAGAAATCCTTAGTGAACTGTTGTCACTAAGGATTTCTTAATATTTGACATGGGAAAAGAAATAGGACTATGGAATATTCTGCTGATAGTAATAAGTAGTACAGCAAACGGTCCAAATGCACCATCCATGAATAAGCCATTCAATTGCAGAAATGTAAGCTTTTCATCAAAAAGCGACGTATAGTCAATTACCCCTGTTAGTACCCCTATCTTCTTCTATAGAAAGCACTCTAAGAGCACGATCATTCATAATAAAAGGATTCACTATCAATAGTCTAAGAGTAAACACAGATATAATGATCATTTATAAGTAGGTAGCTTTCCAACTGCATCTAGGTGTTTGACAACATAAAAAATACTTCTCCCTTATCTATCTGTCATACTTAAAAACCTCACATCATAGACTTGTACAAATGCTGATGAATAGGTGGGAAGTTATGATGAGCTCAAGAGCTGATGATATAAGAAAACGGATGGCTAAAAGAAAAAAAGAGATGGAGAAGAATAAGCCTGTTCAAAAAAAATCGAAAAAAATGAATTGGTTGCAAGATGAGGAGAGGCATGGATTTGACCAACTTCCCTCATATGATAGTCCACCTCCTAAAGATTCAAATACGAATCACCCTTTATTTAAAAAGGAGGTTTTTCTATTTAAAGTGCTCGTATCAGCCTGCTTATTCCTCATAGTAGCCATTATGTTTAAAAATGATGGAGCAATTTTTGAAAAGCCGAAAGCCTTTGTTGTAGAGGCAATGGATAAGAATTTTCAGTTTGCTACTGTTATTAATTGGTATGAAGAGCAATTCGGACAAACCTTTGCCCTTTTGCCAAAGCAGAAACAGACAGAAGAATCTGTTGAGGAAGCGCAACCAAGCTTACCAGCAACAGGCAAGGTATTACAAGCGTTTGAGCAAGATGGACAAAAAATTTCGATTGAAACAAACATGGGTGAAAAAGTAGAGGCTGCAAATGGAGGAGTCGTTGAATTTATTGGCGAAAAACCTGGGTTTGGACAAACCGTTATCATTCAGCATGCCGATCAAAGTCAATCTTGGTATGGCAATTTAGCTGAAATTGATGTAAAGGCATATGACTATGTTGAAAAAAGTGCAGAAGTAGGAGAAGCGGCTACTAAAGAGGATGGGAAAGGCTTGTTTTATTTTGCCATTAAAAAAGGGGATGACTTTGTTGATCCTTCACAGGTGATTCCTTTTGAATAAATGGATATTACTTTTTAAGCAGATACGTATCCATCCTTTACTCTGGTTGGTAGTCGGATTAGCTGTTATCACTTCTCATTTCAACGAGCTTTTTCTTTTACTATTGATTATTTTTGTTCATGAAATAGGACATGCTGTGGCCGCACAGTTTTTTTCTTGGAGAATAAAAAGCATTGTGTTACTGCCATTTGGCGGTGTGGCAGAGATGGACGAACATGGTAATCGCCCATTAAAAGAAGAGTTAATGGTAATTTTAGCAGGACCTATACAGCATGTTTGGATGATTGCTGCTGCCTTCCTATGTTTTGAATGGCAGCTAATCACACCTGAGTACTTTTCTTTGTTTGTCCAGTATAACTTGATGATATTACTTTTTAATTTGCTTCCGATTTGGCCATTGGATGGTGGGAAATTAGTCTTTTTGTATCTGTCTTATTTTTATGCATTTGGTGATGCACATAGGAAGGCGTTGCAGCTGTCTATTTTTATGCTCATATTGTTTTTAATTGCTTCTCTTTGGATTCTCCCTTTTAATATTAATATTTGCATCATCCTTGCATTCTTACTTTTTTCCTTATACTATGAATGGAAACAGCGCAGATATATATTTATGCGGTTCTTATTGGAACGATACTATGGAAAGCATAGTGAACTACGTAAATTAAAACCGTTAGTCGTTCAAGAATCTGAACCAATCATGAAAGTGCTCGAGAAATTTCAACGAGGTTGTAAACACTCGATTATTGTTGAGACGGGGAATAAAGAAAAGAGTGTGCTAGATGAAAATGAGTTATTACATGCGTACTTTGCGGAAAAGAATGTGTCAGCTCAAATAAGTGACTTAGTGTATGTTTATTAGAAGCGAGGAAAGTAGAATTGAAAAGATTAGTGATCAATACAATAAATAGAGAAAAAAGGTATGCCTTGCTCGATCAAAATGAAGTTGAAGAATTGTATATTGAACCATTACAACTCGAAACAAAAGTAGGGAATATCTATCTAGGCATAGTTGAAAAGGTTATGCCAGGGTTAAATGCACTCTTTGTCAATATTGGTGAAGAAAAGAGTGGCTTTTTGCATAAGGATAAATTGCAAAGTTATGCACTTGAAGATGATGATAAGAAGGAAAAACGTAACCTTTCTTCTTTTGTCCATCAAGGGGAAAGGTTACTTGTACAAGTAGAAAAGGATCAAACGGGAACGAAAGGACCAAGGTTAACGGGGATCGTAGAATTGCAAGGCAATTATATGGTCTATTTGCCGTATGGGAACTATCTTGCTGTATCGAAGAAAATTACTAATCAGAGTGTCAGAGAACAGTTAAAGCAAAACTGTGCGAGGTTGCTCGAAGCCAAGGAAGGGCTAGTAATTAGGACTGCTGCGAAAGATGTTGATATGGATGTACTTAAAAAAGAATTAACGCAATTGCGTGTAAAATATCAGCAACTCTATGCCGCCTCTCTCTTAATAAAAAGACCCGGTGTTATTCAAACGGAAGATCAATTTTTACATAAAGTACGTCAAGTCATACAAAAAATGAAGAGTGGGGAAGTAATTGTGGATGATACTACTGTCAAAAAGCAGTTACAGCCTAAAGACAATGTCACATTTCACCTTCATACGGATCAAGAAGCTATCTTTACTTCCTATGGTCTTGAACGTGAAATTGAAAAAGCATTAAAAAGAATTGTATGGTTAGATAATGGTTCTTATCTGATTTTTGATGAAACAGAAGCGTTAGCTATTATTGATGTGAACACAGGTAAATTTTCTGGAAAACACCAATTGCAAGATACGGTCTTAAAAACAAATGAATTAGCGGCAAGGGAGGTAGCGAGACAAATACGTATCAGGGACCTAGCAGGAATGATACTAATTGATTTTATTAGTATGGAAAAAGAGCAGGATAGAATACATATTTTATCTGTGATAAAAGAGGCGCTAGCTACCGATGAAAGACAAATAAAAGTAATTGGATTTACACCTCTTGGTATTTTACAATTGACGAGAAAGAAAACGAAGGTGTCTCTTTCTGAAGCTTTACAGGAGAATTGTACAGTTTGTCATGGGACGGGTAAGGTATTGCGCGCAGAAACGGTTGCCTTTCGCTTAGAGAGAGAATTGTGGTCGTATCGCACCCGTGATGAGGAAGCGGTTCTTATAGAAGTGACAAGGGATGTCGTTGCTGTATACACTAAAGAGGAGTTACAGCAATTAGAAGAGAGCTGTGCGAAACACCTTGTTTTCGATTTCATCGATCGCCCAAAACCAAGCTATCAAATAAAAAGATTTGGTCCATTGAAAGAAATGCAAGTGTAATCGTATTGACAGTACAGTATGTGTATGATAACATTTTGATGTTATGTTTGTAGCGCCCATGCTACAACCGCGCAGAAAAGGTCATTAAGCTTCTGCTTTGGCAGAACACCTGGGATGGCGAGTCTTAGTCTTAAGAGGAGGTGCAGTTATGTACGCAATTATTGAAACTGGTGGTAAGCAAATCCGTGTAGAAGAAGGTCAAACAATCTACATCGAAAAGCTTAACGCAGAAGCAGGCGAAACAGTTACTTTTGAAAAGGTTCTTTTCGTAGGTGGAGACAGTGTGAAAGTTGGAAGCCCAGTTGTTGATGGTGCTTCAGTTACGGCTAAAGTTGAAAAACAAGGTCGTGCGAAGAAAATCACTGTATTCAAATACAAAGCAAAGAAAAACTATCATAAGAAACAAGGTCACCGTCAACCGTACACTAAAGTCGTGATTGATAAAATCAACGCATAAGGTTGATGATTGATGATTGATGTAAGCATTCATCGTAATCGTTCTGGACTCATACAATCATTTGAAATAAGTGGTCATGCCCTGTTTGCTAATAATGGTGAGGACATTGTCTGTGCAGGTGCATCAGCTGTTTCAGTTGGGTGCGTTAATAGCATCCATCAGTTAGCGGGAGTTACTCCGCATATTCAAATGGAATCTGGACTATTATCCTGTATTCTTCCGAGCAATCTTGCTCAAGATATAGAAGAAAAAGTCCAATTATTGCTTGAGGGTATGGTTGTCTCATTGCAAACGATCGTTGAGAACTATCCGGAAAATATAAAAATAACCTTCAAACAGTAGGAGGTGGATTTCATGCTATTAAAATTAGATCTTCAGTTATTCGCATCTAAAAAAGGAGTAGGTTCTACAAAGAACGGACGTGACTCAATCTCTAAACGCTTAGGCGCTAAGCGTGCAGATGGTCAATTCGTTACTGGTGGTTCTATTCTTTACCGTCAACGCGGTACGAAAATTTACCCAGGTGTAAACGTGGGTAAAGGTGGAGACGATACTCTTTTCGCGAAAGTGGACGGAGTTGTAAAATTTGAGCGTCTTGGACGTGACCGTAAGCAAGTTAGCGTATACCCTGCAGCTCAAGAAGCATAAGATTGAGTGGAGAACTCTAACCATTAATGGTTAGAGTTCTCTTCATGTCATTCATCCCACATATATCTCCTCAAACTGTCCTCTTTTGATAAAAGTCCGCTACTTTTTATGCATTTCTATTGATGGAACCTTAAATATAGGGGCAGATTTAAAAATTCTTACCTTTCTTTTTGCTAAGATACATACGGCTATGGTTTTTTTTTGTTATACTAACACCATATCAATGTAATGGCTGAGGACCATAAAAGAAGATGTAGGAGTCAATTATGGAAAAAGATTGGGATATTGTTGAAGTGCTACGTCATGCAAGGCATGATTGGTTAAATAAAATACAACTAATTAAAGGCAATTTAAGCTTAAATAAGGTGGAACGGGCAAAAGAAATTATTGATGAAATTGTTGTGGAGGCGCAACAAGAGGCAAAGTTATCAAACCTACAAATGCCTCAATTTGCTTCACTTTTATTTACGTACAATTGGCGAAATCCAAAATTTCAATTAGAGTATGACGTTTATGAAGTATTCAAATGTGATCAACTGGATGATAAAAGTTTAACTGATTGGACAAGATCTTTTTTCTCTTGCTTAAATGATGCTGTACAGCCATTTGCTGATAATCATTTATCTATATCAATTAATCCAGAAAAGCAGGGTGTCCGTTTCTTTTTTGATTTTAGTGGAACAATTACTTATATGCAGCAGATTCGCTTATTTTTACTAGAGCAATCAACAAGTATGGGGCTTACAGTGAGACGCTTAACAGAAGATGAAATATCATTTGATTTCTTTGTTCTTTTTGAAGAGAAGTAAAATGGATTTATTTAATAGTAAAAAGCTAGTCAGTAAAAGATATTATAAACAGCGAGAGTCAAGGGTGTTCATATTCATGTGCATCTTTTGAATAGGAGGAAGTAGATCTTATGTTTGTCGATCAGGTCAAGGTGTATGTAAAAGGTGGCGACGGTGGGAACGGAATGGTAGCCTTTCGTCGTGAAAAATATGTTCCTAAAGGCGGTCCAGCTGGTGGGGACGGTGGTAAGGGCGCGAATGTTGTCTTTATTGTTGAAGAAGGTTTAAGAACGTTAATGGATTTTAGATATAAACGACATTTCAAAGCGGAACGTGGTGAGCATGGAATGTCTAAAAATCAGCATGGCAGAAATTCGAAGGACATGATTATAAAAGTACCGCCGGGAACTGTGGTTACAGATGCTGAGACTGGTGAAGTAATTGCGGATTTAACTGAGCATGGCCAACAGGCAATTATAGCAAAAGGTGGCCGTGGAGGTCGTGGAAATTCACGGTTCGCTACACCTGCCAATCCTGCACCGGAATTATCAGAACATGGAGAGCCAGGTCAAGAGAGAGAAGTTATGCTTGAGTTGAAATTGCTTGCAGATGTAGGGCTAGTTGGATTCCCAAGTGTTGGTAAGTCGACTTTACTTTCTGTCGTTTCTGCTGCTAGGCCGAAAATTGGCGCGTATCATTTTACGACAATCGTTCCTAATTTGGGTATGGTAGAAACAGAAGATAATCGTAGTTTTGTCATGGCTGATTTACCTGGGTTAATTGAAGGTGCTCATTCTGGAGTGGGCCTGGGACATCAATTTTTAAGACATATTGAACGTACACGAGTAATTGTTCATGTGATTGATATGTCAGGAATGGAAGGCAGAGATCCTTACGAAGATTATGTGACGATCAATAATGAATTACAGGAATATAATTTACGTTTAACAGAACGTCCACAAATTATTGTAGCTAACAAGATGGACATGCCTGATGCAGAAGAACACTTAGCGGCATTTAAGGAGCAGCTTGAAGAAGAGTATCCAATTTTCCCGATCTCTGCAGTTACAAGGTCTGGATTACGTGAGCTACTATTTGCGATTGCAGATAAGGTAGAAGAAACACCAGAATTCCCACTTGAACATGAAGAAGAGGATACAGGAGTTCACCGTGTACTTTATAAACATGAAGCAGATCAAGTAGAATTTACGATTACAAGAGATTCAGCTGGTGACTTTATTGTGTCTGGTGATGCAGTTGAGAAATTATTTAAGATGACTGATTTTAGCAGAGATGAATCGGTTAGACGTTTCGCCCGTCAATTAAGAGGGATGGGTGTAGATGAAGCATTACGCGAAAAAGGTGCAAAAGACGGGGATATCGTCAAGTTATTAGATTATGAATTTGAATTTATTGACTAACCTTAAAATATCAATGAGGTGAAAGATGAAACAGGATAAATTAGATAAAAAATTCTTCCTTGTCCGAGAAGATGTATTACCTGAGGCTATGAAAAAGACTTTGGATGCAAAAGAAATGATTGAAAGGGGAAAAGCAGAATCTGTCTGGGACGCTGTCCATAAAGTAGATTTGAGTCGCAGCGCATTTTATAAATATCGCGATACTGTTTTTCCTTTTCATACAATCGTGAAGGAAAGAATTATTACATTGTTTTTTCATTTGGAGGATCGTTCGGGCACATTGTCACAATTATTAAGTATTGTGGCTGGATCAGGTTGTAACGTATTAACCATCCATCAAACCATTCCGATTTTAGGTCGTGCCAATGTCACCTTGTCACTAAATGTTGCTGATATGGCGGTAGGAATCGATCATTTATTATCCGATTTAAGGAAACTAGAATTTGTAGATAAAGTAGAAGTATTAAGTTCAGGCGCATGAGTTAAAACTCTTGCGTCTTATTCATTTTAAAAAAGAGGGTTATTATACCTAAAATGAATCACTCAAACAGCTTAGTAAAATAAAATGGTGAAGTTTCAAACATACATGTAGAAACGAGTCAGAGGCAATGAAATAATAGACAAGTCAAACCGTATTTGTTTACTCATCGACACCTCATATAAACTATCTCGATTTTAATAAGAAAGATATCTTATAAAAAAAGATAAAAACCTCTTTTACATCCATAAACTAAAGTGTTAAAGTATAGTATAATGAGTTTTTTCATAATTCAAATTTGTTGTGGCTACATAGAATGAAGCTACTGATGAAAGGTGTTCACAATGAAAAAAATAGGCTTCTTAGGACCAGTTGCTACTTTTACAGATATAGCCGTTCGCGGCTTATTTCCAGAAGATAGAGCAATTCCACAAGCAACCATTCCTGCTTGTTTAGATTCTTTAGCAAATGATGAAATTGATTTAGCTGTTGTACCAATTGAAAATGCATTAGAAGGATCAGTTAATATTACTTTAGATTATTTAGTTCATGAGGCACTTTACCCAATTGTGGGTGAAATGACCATCCCTATTAGACAACATTTACTTATTCATCCTAGCCAAAAACTAGAAGATATTCAAACGGTATATAGCCATTCTCATGCAATTGCTCAATGCCATCGCTTCCTACATTCGACTTTAAAAGCTGTTGAACTTGTTAATATGACATCAACGGCTGCAGCTGCAAAATATGTAAGTGACCATCCTGACGAAAAGGTTGCTGCAATAGCAAATGCTTTAGCAGCAGAAGAATATCAATTAACCATTGCTCACCAAGATATTCATGATTATTCACATAATCATACACGGTTTATTGTAGTGGCAAAGCAAGATTGTCACCTCAAGACAGCGCAGAAGTCAAAAGGATATAAGACAACTGTTATGGTCTCGTTACCTGATGATCGTGCTGGAGCGCTTCACCAAGTGCTATCCGCCTTTTCATGGAGAAATTTAAATTTATCAAAAATCGAGTCAAGACCAATGAAAACAGGATTAGGGAATTATTTCTTTATTATTGATATCGACCAGAAAATAGATGATGTCCTTATTCCAGGCGTAAAGGCGGAATTAGAGGCATTAGGTTGCAAAGTGCAAATTTTAGGTAGTTATCCTTCATATCAACTCGGGAAAATAGAAGAATTGACTCATAAATAACAAAAAAGAAAGTAGAGTACATGCTCTACTTTCTTTTTATAAAGTACCATTTCCTAGCAAGTATTATGTATCTATTTCGATAAGAAATCCTGATTTTTTCAATGCCTCTTCTGCTTCGTCAAGCTTTGCTTCACTGCTGCTCGTAATCGTGTGTAAATGAATCCCACCTGTTAATTCTGATAAATAACTAGATTGAGTAGAATGAATTTTCTTCATAAACTGTTTTACTTCTTTGCGGTCAGAAACCATAATAGATGCTGTCAAATCACCATATACTGGATGCTCGATTGTGACATCTTTTACGGTGACCCCATGATCAACAAGTAAGTTTAACTCTTCTTCAGTTTGTTCAGGTGAATGGTTACTAGCTATTGTTCTTGTAGCTACCGGATGTGGTGAAGTATGATTTAACCTTAAGTATCCTTGACTTGTGGCAATAATTGGTTCGCTTCTTGCTTTTAACAGTGTAATATCACCAACGATTACTTGTCTGCTTACATGGTACTTTGCTGCTAGTTCACTACCTGTAATAGGCTCTTCACTTTCCTTCAATAATTGTAGTAGTTTCATCCGTCTGTCTTCTCCAAGCACCTTTTTTTGTTCGCTCATTCTTAATCCCCTCTACTATAACCATAATCAATAATTTTACCATAGGAAACCAGTATAAATAAAGTTATCCCATGCTTTCCTTTATTGTTGCTAGCAATTTGGCAAGTGCGATTAATTGTTCTTTCGAGGTTTCTGTTCCAGTAGATATTCTGAAAAATTCTTTCGCCGCTTTTCCATTAACACCGATGGCAGACATAGCTGAGGATGGCAATTGCGCATTGGTCGCACAAGCACTACCAGTAGCAATGCAAAAGCCTTTTCGGTTCGCTTCTAACATCACATACTGTCCCTCAATTCCAGGTATTCGCATCCCTATAGTAGATGGGATTTGTCTTTCTTTTGGTGCCTCATAAATAATAGAGTCAAAATGGACACAATGAGTGATGAAAGCTTGACGAAGGATTTGTGCGTGCGTTCTTGTTTGTTTCCATGTTCTCATACTTTCATCTGCAGCTATTGTCATAGCGACTATAGCTGGTAGATTGACTGTACCTGGCCTCAATCCCTTTTCATGTGAAGTATTTGGTAGTAAGCCACGAATGGGATGTGCAGGATGTATATAGGCTAAACCGGCTCCTTTTGGTCCGTAAAATTTATGGGCAGATATTGCAAGACTATCAACGACTTGGCTCACAGGAGTGATATCTACTTTCGTAAAGGAATGGACACAGTCACAATGAAGGTAGATTTGATGAATTTTACATAATGCGCTTATTTCCTCGATTGGTTGGATTGAACCAAGTTCACTATTGGCATGTTGAATAATAGCAAGAATGGTATCTGGCCTAATAGCGGCCGCGAATTGTTTAGAATCAATTTGACCATTATGATCAAATGGTAGATAAGTCACCTCATAACCATTATCTTCAAGTATAGATAAAAAGTTAGAAATAGAAGAATGCTCAGCTAATGTGGTAATAATATGTCCTTTTGTATTCGTTAAGGTTAAAAGAGATCGGATACAAATAAGGTTACTTTCCGTCCCTCCACTCGTAAAATAAATTCCACTACTCGGTACATGTAGAAAAGAAGCTAGCGTCAAACGGCATTGTTCCAGTAAATCATGTGCCCGACTGCCTATATCATGAAAGCTTTCTGTGTTTCCATAAAATTCAGTAGCAGTTCTTACATATGCATCAGCCGCTTCTTTTGATAAGGGGCAAGTGGCGGCATAGTCTAAGTAAATCATAAATGGCTTCATTCCTTTGTTTTTGAATAGAAGGGGATGTATGAAGGTCTTATCCATCATCATCTGTATTCATTTCTAGGCTTTAACCTAATTATTACAAGTAGGGAAATAAATATTGTTAAAAACTCTTGTCATCAGTTTAAATCTGTGTAAATATAAGTGTCAAGACATATGTTAATTTTACCTGTATAGTTTACTGTCAGGAGGATCACAATGAAAAGTTTAGATGTGGTTATTATTGGGAGTGGTGTAGCTGCTCTTCAATTAGCACAAAAAATTCGTAATGATTTGCATGTGATAATTATCACAAAGTCAGATATGAGAAGTAGTAATTCTTATTTAGCACAAGGAGGGGTTGCTGCTTCGCTCAGTAAAGAGGATGATTGGGCCCTCCATTTACAAGATACTTTGAATGCTGGATGCTATCACAATGAGGAACGGGTTGTGGAAGCTTTAACAAAGGAGGCACCTGATTTAATTCATGAGTTAAGTGCACTAGGCTTTCCATTTGATGAGAATACAAACGGGGAATTATCACTTGGGTTAGAAGGAGCGCATTGTAAAAAAAGAATTGTGCATAGTGGCGGCGATGCGACGGGGAAGCATCTTGTTGATTTTATGATCAGTCAATTACCTAAACATATTGAAGTAATAACAAATGCATTTGTTTATGAGCTTCTCGTTAAACGGAAAATTTGCTATGGCGTAAAAGTGAAAAAAAAAGACGAAACCCATATCATTTTCGCCAAACATGTGGTTTTAGCAACTGGTGGGTGTGGTCAGTTGTTTCAATATACATCTAATAGCCCTGTTGTTACCGGTGATGGTTTAGCTCTTGCACATCGGGCAGGGGCTATATTAACGGATCTTGAATTTATTCAATTCCATCCGACTTTATTATACGTGGGTGGTGAAACGAAAGGTCTTATTTCTGAAGCTGTTCGTGGGGAAGGTGGCGTTTTAGTTGATGAACAAGGAATTTCGATAATGAAGGGAGTTCACCCACTTGAGGATTTGGCTCCGAGGCATATTGTCGCTCAAGAAATTTATCAAACTATGAAGCAAGGTAGAAAAGTTTATTTAAATATCCAGCAGGTGGCACGATTCACTACTCGATTTCCGACTATTAGTAAATTATGTGAAGCTAATGGTGTTAATCTTGAAGATCAATTAATACCAGTTTCGCCTGGTGCCCACTTTCTTATGGGTGGGGTCAAGACGAATGATAGTGGCGAAACAAGTATTGCTCATCTTTATGCAATGGGGGAAGTGGCAAGGACGGGCGTGCATGGAGCAAATCGTTTAGCTAGTAACTCTCTTTTAGAAGGTTTGTATTTTGGTAAAAAAGTAGCTCAGCAAATAAATAAGAGTAAGGATCATGACGTAGGTAAAAGAAGCGATTATCGTTTTGAAATTAAGAAAGAGAATATCCAAGGAAGATTACCTGCAAAAGAAGATATTCAAAACCGAATGATGGAATATGTTGGCATAGTAAGGAATAAGGCCAACTTACAAGATCAGTTACGTTATCTCAATCATTTTCATCTCCCACAATCATTAGATTATCTATCACAAGAGGAAATTGAAATCGTTTTTATGATGGAAATATCAAAATGCATTACGAAATCAGCCCTTAAACGGAATGAAAGTAGAGGGGGACATTTTCGTGAGGACTTTCCAATTGAAATGGAAGAATGGATGAAAAAAGAAATTAAGCATGAAAAGAAAGGTGATCATGATGAATACATTGAAACTTCGCAAACAATTAGAGCATTACTTCATTGAAGATATTGGTGAAAGAGATGTAACGACAGAATTGATCTTTGGAGAACACGAAAGAGGTGCAATTACTTTTCTAGCGAAGGATACAGGTGTGTTTTGCGGTAGAGAGATCATAACGACAGGCTTTCCTTTGTTATCTAATGAATGCCATTTTGAATTCTTCAAACAGGAAGGTGAGTGGTTTAATCAAGGGGAAGTCTTACTTAAAGTATATGGGCCAATCTCAGCACTTTTAAAAGGAGAGCGTGTAATTTTGAATTTAGTGCAACGAATGTGTGCAATCGCAACGAAAACAAAGAAAGCGGTTGCTTTATTAAATAGCACACATACACGTATTGTCGATACAAGAAAAACAACACCTGGATTAAGAATGCTTGAGAAATATGCAGTTCGAACAGGTGGTGGTTATAATCACCGCTACGGATTATATGATGCGGTCATGATTAAAGATAATCATATAAGCTTTGCAGGCTCGATAAGTAAAGCAGTAGAAAGTGTGAAGTCAAAGATTGGACATATGGTTAAGATAGAGGTCGAAATTGAGAGTATAGCGCAATTGAATGAAGCGATTACTGCTGGCGCAGATGTCATTATGTTTGATAATCGTACACCTAATGAAATAAAAGATTGGTTAACTTATGTGCCGAAAGGTGTTATAACCGAGGCATCAGGAGGTATCCGTTTAGAGGAACTTCATAAGTATGGACAAACAGGTGTTGACTATATTTCGATTGGTGCTTTAACACATTCAGTTTCCGCACTTGATATTAGTGTGAGAATGTCTATGATAGAGAAGGAGAAGCGAAATGAATCTATTTGACACGATTGAAAAACAAACGATACTACCAGAAAAATATCGTTCTTTATCTAATGGGCAGTTAGAAAATATTGTGCGTCGCGTGAAGGGTACCTTTGGAGACAAGTTGTATATTCCAGGCCACCATTATCAAAAAGATGAAGTGATACAATTTGCTGATAGTACAGGTGATTCATTAAAATTAGCACAATTTTGTGCGCAGAATACCCGAGCTGAGTTTATCGTGTTTTGCGGTGTACATTTTATGGCAGAAACAGCCGATATCTTAACAACTAAAAATCAAAAAGTCTATTTACCAGATATGAGAGCGGGCTGTTCAATGGCTGATATGGCTAATATCCATCAAACAGAAAGAGGATGGGAGCTATTAACCGAGCGATTTGGGGAGACCATTTTACCGCTTACTTATGTAAATTCAACAGCTGCCATTAAATCATTTGTGGGTGAACATGGTGGAGCGACCGTTACTTCTTCCAATGCAGAAGAAGTGGTAAAATGGGCGCTCCAACAAAAGGAAAGGATTTTGTTCTTGCCGGATCAGCATCTTGGCAGAAATACAGCCTATAAGTTAGGTATTGCTTTAGATGAAATGGCAGTCTGGGATCCGATTCAACATAGATTAGAATTTGATGGAGGAAATGAGCAGATCAAAGTGATTTTATGGAAAGGTCATTGCTCAGTGCATGAGAATTTTACAGTGAGGAACATCGAAGATATACGAAAAAACAGACCAGAAATGAAAATCATTGTTCATCCTGAGTGTAGAAGAGAAGTTGTTGAGCGGTCTGATATGGATGGTTCTACGAATGATATTATTCAGGCAATCGAAAAGAGTAAGCCAGGTTCTCAGTGGGCAATTGGCACTGAAATGAACTTAGTAAATCGTCTCATTCAATCACATCCAGATAAACAGATTGTTTCATTAAATCCACATATGTGTCCATGTATGACAATGAATCGCATTGATTTAATGCATTTGGCATGGAATTTAGAAATGTTGGAGAAAGGTGAGCCCATAAATCAAATCAAGGTTGATGATCAAATCGCTGCAGGAGCAAAACAAGCATTAGCACGCATGTTGGTAATAAAATAAATTGAAATAAGGCTACCTTTCATTAGGTAGTTTTTTTATGGGTAAATCAAAAAATGTTGCTGTGGACAAAAAATCATTTTCATAAGTCTGTTCAGAATTTTCATTAAAAAAATCCTTTTTTTGTGCTTTCCTTTAATGTTTATCATAATTTTCATGATTTCTGCATAAGTTTTTTTGAAGATTATTAGCAATTTGCCCATTCCTTCATAGAATATATGGACTCGTCGAGAAGTAGGTATGAGCCCGCACGTATTTATAGGTGTTAGGCAGCTACTTTTTATCCCGATTCGTTATAATCATTGATGGTATAAAGCTCTCATCAATGAAAGTTTGTTTTGTATAGGAGGGAACCAGCGTGAAAATCCATATCGTTCAAAAGGGTGATACCCTATGGAAGATTGCGAAGAAGTACGGCGTGAATTTCGAAGAGCTTAAAAAGATGAATACTCAGTTAAGTAATCCTGATATGATTATGCCGGGTATGAAAATTAAAGTACCAGGAGCAGGTGGGATGATTAAGAAGGAAGCACCCCTATCAGGAACAAAGATTAACGTAGGCTCTAAAAAAGAAATGCCAAAAGAGATGCCGAAAGAACAGGTAAAGAAGGAAGAAGTAAAGAAAGAAGCAGTAAAAAAAGAAGTGAAAAAACCGTATAAACCTAAAATGCCTAAACAAATCCTGCCGGATATCGATATAAACAACTACTATATGATGAATTTCGAAACACAAAAGCCGTTAAAACCTGTTCAAGAGCAAAAACCTTTAAAACCTGTTCAAGAACAAAAGCCGTTAAAGCCTGTTCAAGAACAAAAGCCGTTAAAACCTGTTCAAGAGCAAAAACCTTTAAAACCTGTTCAAGAACAAAAGCCGTTAAAGCCTGTTCAAGAGCAAAAGCCGTTAAAACCTGTTCAAGAGCAAAAGCCGTTAAAGCCTGTTCAAGAGCAAAAGCCATTAAAACCTGTTCAAGAACAAAAGCCATTAAAGCCTGTTCAAGAACAAAAGCCATTAAAACCTATGCCGCAATTACCACCAAAACCAACCAATATCTTACCTAAGTCGACTGAGTCATCACAATCTCCTTCTATTAAAGGGAAGGAGCAAATCCAAGGAGGTTATGATCAACTTATGTATCCTTATAACCCTAATATGTTCCAACCTGGCATGCAACAGCCTTACTATCCTCAAAATCAAGGTGCTTACAACCCCTATCAGCAACAAGGTATGGTAGCGGGTGTAGAGAGTCCGAATTATCATGAAGAAAGTTCTTCATATATGTCACCATATCAAAATCAACAACAGGCACAACTGTCGCCACAAGTAGGAGGTATGTACGATCAGCAAGCACAACTTCCGCCACAAGTAGGAGGTATGTACGATCAGCAAGCGCAGCTCCCGCCGCAAGTAGGAGGTATGTACGATCAGCAAGCACAGCTCCCGCCACAAGTAGGAGGTATGTACGATCAGCAAGCACAGCTCCCGCCGCAAGTAGGAGGTATGTACGATCAACAAGCGCAGCTCCCTCCACAAGTGGGCGGTGCTTATGATCAACAAGCACAGCTCCCGCCGCAAGTGAGTGGTGCCTATGATCAACAAGCACAGCTTCCACCACAAGTAGGAGGAGCGTTTGATCAGCAATTACCGCTACAACCGACTTATATGATGCCGGCGATGCAGCAGCCTTGCTATCCATGCCCGCCACCATGTCCAACGCCATGCCCGCCACATCATATGATGCATCATCATGGTGTAATGCCGTTCTATCCACAGGTGCAAGGTGTGAGTGAGTCAGGAGAACAATTACCGTTAAGTCCAAGTCAAAGCCAGATGCCGTTAAGTCCTAGCCACAGTCAAATGCCAATGCCTCCAACTGTAGCAGGAACACAAGATTGTGGGTGTGGTGGCCCTCAATATCAAGCACCGATGAATCAGGGTTTTGGCTATCCTTATAGTCCGATGCCGCACCATGGTTCCCCATATGGCTATGCACCAATGGGTGGCGCACAACCGTTTGGAATGCCAAGAGGCTATGATGAAAGCAGTGACTTCGAAGGATAATGTTAAAGGAGACGATCATCATAATCGTCTCCTCTCCTATTTACAAAAGCAAATACCATGGACCATATTAGAAATTAATCAAATCAGGCAAAATGTTTTTAAAGTAGAAACAAACCACACACCATTTATATTAAAAGGGTTTCGTTCTTATCATAAGTTTAAACTTCAAGAAACATTTACCTCTTCATTAATAAAGGAGGGGTTTGTTCATACTTATTCCTTTCTTCCTTTAGCAAAGGATCCACCGTTATTTTTCGATGGAATTTATTTTGGATGCTTATTTTATATCCTCCCTTCTGAACAGCCTTTTACTTACCAAAACGAAACCAACCGTAAAGAAGGGTTAGATCTCATTGACAAATTTCATCATGTCTCAAAAAAATTAAAGGATCGTTATGTTACATTATTGTCCCCCCACCACCAGCGAGATAAATGGAGAATTCGGACTGTGCAATTCAAAAAAAATGAAAGTATTTTAAAGTATTTTATACCAAAAGAGATAATGGCTGAATATTTAGCATGGGCAGATTGGTCTTTATCTGGTATGGGGGGAAAAGAACAGACAATTGAAGCGAATGAAGTGATACTTCACGGTGATGTGGCTCATCATAATTTTATTCGCGATGATAGTAACCAATTATTTTTAATTGATTTTGACTTAATATCCATTGGCCAAAAGGAATATGATTATTTACAGTACGCAAACAGAATTTTGCCAACGCTTGATTGGGAGTTAAATGAAATGGAGAAGTTCCCTCAATTAAAGGAACTCACTACTAGTAACCAATCTTTGTACGCTCTCTCTTATCCAACTGATGTCTTTCGGGAGTGGAACAGGTGTATTCGAGAACGAACCTATATTTATCCAAAGAAAATGCGACCATTATTATCCTTAACCATTGATCAATTTCAGAAAAGGAAATTATTTGTGGAAGAGCTGAAAAAAAGAATAGATGGATAAATCTAATTTGTATGACTGCCCCTTGTTTTTTGCAAAATAGTAAAGAGATGAAAAATCTCCAATATTACCAGTGGGGGTATGTTAAATGCAAAAGAAGATTCTATTTGTCCCTTTTGCTGTTGTGATGTCGATGAGTTTAGCTGCCTGTGGTACGAATAACGATGCGAGTGAGACGACAGATGAGAACCGGAATCGGACGGTACCTATGGGTTATTATACGAATGAACAGCATAATCAAAAATCGAAATTTAAGCTATTAAATGATGATGATGGTGCAGTAACAGAGTGGATGGATCATTCTCTAGGAGATGAAACGGATACAACAAGAGATGGGAAATTCAGCAAAACAGATGTCAATTATAATGGCCATATTGAGTATAATCATGTACCGCGGTCTAACTATTATCAATCTTATGAAGGAGAATTAATTGAAAAAGTTATCCATGAAGCAGAAGAAGTAGAGCAAGTAAAAGAAGCGAGAGCGGCTGAGCATGACGGGAAGATAGTAATTGCTTTAAGACTAAATAAAGATGCGGATGAAAAGCAAGTTGAACAAGAGGTTTTTTCAAAGGTAAAATCCTTTGTTGGAGAGAGAAAAGTGAGAATTGTTACGAACGAAAGTCAATTCTTTCGCCTAAATACAATTGATAATGATGTAAAAGCAGGTCTCCCAATGGAAAAAATAAATGAGAATATTGATGAAATCTTTTATTCAAAGTAATCAATATAAATGAAGCACGAACAAGTTTGGAAATTAAATTTGTTCGTGCATTTTTTTTGGAGTTAGATGATTTACCTAATGTTTGTTATTTGATTTTAGTCCTATGAATAGGCTCAATCGGGAGTATGCGTATAAGGAAAAAAAAAGTGGAGAAAATATATAGTATTAAGAGGTGGATATACTTGGTGAAGGAGGGGCAATAATGAAGAAATTAAGTGCGATAACCTTAATTATCTTACTCATCACTTTTCCCTTTAGTATTCATAATAGCGTCCAAGCTGTAAGTCGTGGGAATGAAAACCAAACAATAAAAGAAATTAAACCAGAACAAATAGATATTATTTTAGAAAGAGAATATATTGATGGGGAAATTAGTCAGGAACGAGTGCGCGAAACGATATGGTCATTTGAAGATTTATGGGCAAAATACGATGAGTGGCAATTAATGGATATGAAAAAAGGAGAAATGGTTTTTCGTCAACAAGTAAATGATATTTCGCCATTATTAAAGGCAAATGGTTATTTTGGCATTACTGAAGATGGTGTACTCACCATTTTTAATGGAGAACCTAGAAAGGCACAAATTATTCAATCATTCTTTTCTATTGATTTAGGAAAGCTTGAAAGTAAAAAATGCGAGCAGTTGAAACAAGGGATTCCAATTAAGTCAAAGAATGATTACATGGAAGTTTTAAAATCTTTTAGCGGCTATTCTTTATAAATGAACTGTAGCGACCTTTTAAAGGTCGCTATTTTAAATGAGTAAAAGTTTATTTTGTCTTGGAGTGAGGAAAATCAAGAATGGTAGCAATTTTAAAAATATAAATAAATGGGCTAAACCGTATACTTACAAGTTGTAATGTAACTTAATTTTTGATAACATACAATTAAGTTACATTAAAATTTCTAGGAGGAAATCCTGTGGAGTTTGTGGATCCGATTAAGGATATAGAAGACATTAACAAAATTAAATCAGAATTAAGATTGCATTCACAAAGGGATGTACTCCTGTTTGTCTTAGGGATTAATACAGGGATAAGAGTGAGTGATTTATTATTTTTAAAGGTTAAAGATTTATGGGAGGAAGAGGGCTTAAAAGAATTTTTATATATTAAGGATGAAAAGAATGGTGATTCTCGTGCATTTTATTTAAATAACAGCATTTTGAAAGAACTAGCTTCTTATATGAAGTTATTTAAATTAAATGACAACGATTATTTATTTAAATCTAAAAAGAACAAACAACCTATTACAAGGCAACAAGCTTACCGTATCATTAACCAAGCGGCAAAAAAGGTTGGTGTACAAGGGAAAATTGGTACGCATACATTAAGAAAAACTTTTGGTTACCATGCCTATCGAAAAGGAATTGCCATTTCCATTCTAATGAACATATACAATCACAATACGCCAGCTGAAACGTTAAGGTATATTGGGATTGATAAATTCGATAAAAAGCTAATAAAAGTAGATGTCAATTTATAAAAAAAACACCTCCATATAATTGGAGGCGTTAAGAGGAAAGAAAGTATTATTTTTCATCTTCCTCGTCAAATTCAGGAGCCATATCAACGTTTTTGAAATCTTTTATGACATCATCTGTACATTCAACCTGCAGTGTTTTTTTATCTTTCATGAACTTAAACACACCATTATTAAAATCGGTACCGAGATCTTTGAAGAATATACCTTCATATTCTACATCATTAGAATATTTGAAAGTGAGTCGATAATGGTCCCCGTCCTTAATTAGATAAGCGCGAACACCTTTTTCAAAATGACCTTCTTCATCTTTTAATGATCGTGATACTGAGATAATATGCAGGTCGACAAAAGGTACTTCTCTTAATAGAGAGTTAATAATAGACCCTTTTGCAATTTGCTCCCAGCGGCTTTGAGCCGTTTGCCCAAGAATGATTTGTGTTATATTTTTTTCGCGAGCGACATCAGCAATAACTTTAGAAACAGGTCTTCTTTCATTATCTTTTAAAATGAAAGCATCAGCACTGTGCATTTCAGCTAATTGCTGCCATTTCGTAATATAATGAGACTTCTCTGCATCCATATCATCAAAAGGCTTAGGGTCAATCGTTAAAATATATAGAGGGCAATCCATCATGTTTGCAATCTTGCATCCACGCTGAATAAGTCTTTCACCATTTGGTCCATAATAGACGCATACTAAAATGCTTTCGTCCATACGTCCTTTAATTTTTTTCATGTTTTGTCACCTCGAAATAGATGTGAAATTCATAAAAATTTACATTTAATATCAATAAACTATGTATGACTATATCCTATGCGAATGAAACAGTCAATTAAAAAATGAAATTTAATGAATTCTGCCATTTTTGAAATGTGGCAAGATAGTTAGAAACATTATTTTCCCCTAATTAAAACATTAATGTAATGGATAAATTAACATAAGACAGAATAAGTATGTCACCCCATTTTTAAAAAGCTTTTTTTATTAATATTCACCTATTCACAGTCATTTCAGGAGGAGGGACTACGGTTGACGATATTGCACATCATGATTTTAATTCCATTTGTTTTTGCGATTTTTGTCCCGCTGTTATATAAATACTTCAATAAAAGATTGCATACAGGTTGGTTTGTTATTCTAATTCCTATTATTATATTCGTTTATTTGCTTCAATTAATTCCTAAAATATCCTCAGGAGCAACAATATACGAAACGATACCATGGATCCCCTCGTTTGGTATTAATTTAGATATGTATGTAGATGGATTAAGTTTGATCTTTGGATTACTAATCACGGGTATTGGTGCACTCGTTATTTTATATTCGATTTATTATTTATCAAAAGAAAAGGAAGCACTTCACAATTTTTATGTGTATCTCCTTCTTTTTATGGGAGCGATGCTAGGACTTGTATTCTCAGATAATATACTTGTTCTATATGTTTTCTGGGAATTAACGAGTATCTCATCCTTTTTATTAATTGCCTATTGGTATGAGAGAGAAAAATCCAGATATGGTGCGCAAAAATCAATGTTAATTACGATTTTTGGCGGCTTAGCGATGTTGTCTGGTTTTATTATGCTATCGATGATAACGGACACGTATAGCATTAGAGAAATGTTTGCTATGAGTGAGACAATCATTGCTCATGATTTATTCTTACCAGCAATGATATTAATTTTACTAGGTGCTTTTACAAAATCAGCACAGTTTCCTTTTAGTATTTGGTTACCTGATGCAATGGAGGCGCCTACACCAATTAGTGCTTATTTGCATTCAGCAACAATGGTTAAAGCAGGAATTTATTTAGTTGCAAGATTAACCCCCATATTTGGTGGTACAGCAGAATGGTTTTGGATTATATCAATTGTTGGATTAATTACGCTATTGTATGGTTCATTCAACGCTGTGAAACAAATTGATTTAAAAGGATTACTGGCATATTCCACCATCAGTCAATTGGGAATGATTATGAGCTTGCTTGGAATTGGATCAGCTGCCCTTTATTTCGGTTACGGAAATGAAGCTGCTGTGTATGCAGCGGCGATTACAGCAGCTATTTTTCATATGATTAATCACTCTACATTTAAAGGTGCCTTATTTATGGTAGTGGGCATCGTTGACCATGAAACTGGTACGCGTGATATTAGACGTCTAGGTGGTTTAATGACTGTTATGCCTATCACATTTACAGTTGCCTTAATTGGTTCATTTGCAATGGCAGGTCTACCACCATTTAATGGGTTTTTAAGTAAGGAAATGTTTTTTGCATCTGTTGTTAAAGTAACGGAAATGGATGTATTTAATATGGAAACATTAGGTATACTGTTTCCAATTATCGCTTGGGTTGCGAGTGTTTTTACCTTTATATACAGTATGATTCTTGTCTTTAAGACATTTAGAGGGAAATATAAACCAGATCGATTAGAGAAGAAGGCGCATGAAGCACCAATAGGCATGCTTATTTCACCTATTATCCTTGCGTCATTGGTTATTGTTATTTTCTTCTTTCCTAATGTGATTGCTGATTTATTATTAGTTCCTGCCGTATCAGCGATTCTTCCTTCTTTAATAGAAGAAGGTGTACTGAATATCCATATTTCAGCTTGGCATGGATTTTCAGCCGAATTATATATGACAATTGGCGTCGTTGTTGTAGGAACAATCATGTATCTAATGTTGAAAAAGTGGACCAAAGTTTATCGTCTATATCCACAAAATTTAACCATTAATGCACTATACAATAATAGTTTGGAAACATCGCAAAGAATAGCAGCAAGTGTGACAAATAAATATATGACGGGGTACACGCGTGATTATCTTGCTTATATATTTACATTCTTCGTGTTATTAATTGGTGGTACATTAATCATTACTAATTCTATTACGATTGATTTGACCAATGATGCCCCTGTGAACATTTTTGAGTTAGCCATTATGTTCTCCATGCTAGTAGCTGCATTTACAATACTATTAGCGAAATCAAGGTTGACTGCTATTATCTCACTAGGTGTTTTAGGTTATTTAGTATCCTTGTTCTTCGTCATTTTTAGAGCACCAGATTTAGCTTTAACTCAACTAGTAGTAGAAACGGTCACTACAGCCTTATTCTTGCTTTGCTTTTTTCATTTACCAAAATTCAAAGAGCAAACGCAAAAGCATAAAAAAGGTGTTCCATTTAAGCCATTGAATTTAATTATATCGATTGCGGTTGGTGCAGTGGTAACAGTGTTCGCGTTTTCGGCAAATGGTACACAAATATTTGAACCGATAGCAAGTTATTATGAGGATTCATATGAATTAGCAGGAGCGAAGAATATCGTAAATGCGATATTAGTTGATTTCAGGGGTATTGATACGATGTTAGAAATCTTTGTGCTATGTATTACAGCATTAAGTGTATATACACTGATTAAATTACGATTTTCAAGGAGGGAGAAATAATGAAAAAGCCTAATGATATTATTTTAAGGGCTGTAACGAATGTAGCAGTAGTCATTATTCTTACCTTTGCTGTTTACTTGTTTTTTGCTGGACATCACAATCCAGGAGGCGGATTTATTGGAGGGTTAGCTTTCGCAGCAGCTCTCACGCTCTTGTTTTTAACATATGATATTGATTCAATTAGAGTTAACTTTCCGTTTGACTTTAAAGTTTTAACAGCTGTTGGTGTGCTTATAGCGGTATTTACTGGAGTGGGAGGAATCTTATTTGATCAGCCGTTCCTATTCCAAGCTTTTGATTATTTCGACTTACCAATATTCGGGAAAACCGAATTAGCGACTGCTGTGCTCTTTGATGTAGGTGTAGCTTTAGCTGTTATTGGAACAGCAATGGTTATTATTATGACAATTAGTGAGGATCGATAATATGGAAACTTTAATGTCGATCTTAATTGGTGTTTTATTTACAATCGGTACGTATTTAATATTAACGAAGAGCTTGATAAGAATTATTTTAGGAACTTCAATTATTAGTCATGGTGTTCATTTGCTTATTCTTACGATGGGGGGCTTAAAAAGTGGAGGTCCGCCTTTATTGGGGATAGATACAACAACCTTTACGGATGCGCTTCCTCAAGCTCTTATTTTAACTGCTATAGTTATCAATTTCGCAACGACAGCCTTGTTTCTCGTGTTAAGTTACCGAGCCTATCAAGAGCTGGGGACGGATAACACTGCAGAAATGAGAGGTGACGAGAATGAATAACTTAGTCATTATGCCGATCATTGTACCTCTTATTATTGGTTTAGTGATGGTCATATTTAGACAGAAAATACTTTTCCATAAGATTTTAAGTGTGTTTACGCTAATAGCTACGGGAGTTATTTCAGGATTTTTGATTTACCAGGTGAAATATAATGGTATTCAAACATTACAATTAGGTGGTTGGGAAGCGCCTTTTGGTGTCAGTATGGTAGCGGATATGTTTTCGGGACTACTTTTATTGACAACAAGTATTGTTGGTCTACTTTGTCTTATCTTTGCTTTTGGTTCCATTGGTGAGGATCGAGAAAGGCATTACTTTTATCCCCTGTTCCTATTCTTAATTACAGGAGTAAATGGTTCTTTTCTCACAGGTGATGTTTTTAACTTATTCGTGTGTTTTGAAGTAATGTTAATCTCCTCCTATGCATTAATCACGTTAGGTGGAGAGAAGAAGCAATTAAGAGAGTCAATCAAATATGTGTTAATCAACCTACTAGCATCTTTCCTATTTTTAGCAGCTGTTGCGTATTTATATTCAGTAACAGGGACGATTAATATGGCACATTTAGCAGAACGTGTAGGAGAAGTAGGGCAGAGTGGGATTATTACTGCAGTGGCAATGATGTTTTTATTTGTCTTTAGTTTAAAGGCGGGTTTATTCTTATTCTTTTGGTTACCGGGTTCTTATAGTGCACCTCCAACAGCTGTAGCGGCAATCTTTGCAGCGCTACTTACGAAAGTAGGAATATACGCGATCTTTAGATTCTTTACTTTGATTTTTTATCATCAACCTGAGGTTACACATTTAATTATTGGTATTATGGCTGCTATTACTATGCTGCTCGGTGCAATTGGTGCCATTGCCTTTAATGATATTAAAAAGATTTTAACATATAATGTCATAGTTGGTGTTGGATTTATATTAGCAGGCTTAGCTACGTATACACATGAAGGATTAACTGGTTCAATCTATTATTTAATACACGATATGGTGATTAAAGCAGTTATTTTCCTTATCGGCGGTGTGATTATTGCTCTTGTAGGTACAAGCAAACTGAATGATATTAGTGGTCTAATTAAGACACACCCTTACCTAGGATGGATGTTCTTTATTGTTGCTCTTTCAATAGCGGGTATTCCTCCATTAAGCGGTTTTATCGGCAAAGTATATATAACAGAAGGAACCTTTGCGGTTGGCTATTACTGGCTAGGGGCAATTGGGTTAATAACGAGTTTAATGGTGCTCTTTTCTGTCATGAAGATATTTATGAACAGCTTTTGGGGAGAAACGATTCTATCAGAAGATATGGAAAAGAGCAGCACGAAAGGTGTCATGTTTCCAATAGTAACACTCGTTTTGTTAACAGTTGGACTTGGATTAGGCGCAGAGGGATTATATGATTACGTGAATATAGCTGTTGAATCTTTAATGAATCCTTCTTCTTATATTGAAGCCGTTTTACTAGGGTATAGCGATTAATATCATTCTAATAGAAAGGGCGGTGAGCGAGCATGGCTATGCAAGTACTAGTCAATTTATTCATTGCTGCGTTATGGATGTTTTTGCAGGATGAATGGAGTTTTTTATCTTTTTTTAGTGGTTATATTGTAGGGATATTTATTTTATTTTTAATAAGAAGATTTTTTGATGATAATTTTTATATCGTTACTTTTATGAACATCCTTAGTCTTTTGTTAGTGTTTATTCATGAGCTATTTACATCTAGTATGGAAGTTGTGAAACAAGTAATTAAACCAAAACTAGATATTAGGCCAGGCATTTTTACATTGGAGACAGAATTAGAAGGTGATATCGAATTAGCATTGCTTTCTTTTCTCCTTTGTTTAACACCAGGTTCGGTAGTGGTTGAGGTAGGAAATGATAACAAAACGTTTTATGTTCATGGACTTGATATCCCAACTTCGAGTGAATCGCTATTAAAGTCCAAGGTTCGATTCGAAAAGTCTATTAAGAGGGTGACAGGAAGATGATTGAGAGTTTATTAGTAGTTGCATTATGTTTTCTTGTCCTATCTATTTTAGCAGCAGTATATCGGCTTATTAAGGGTCCGTCTATTCCGGATCGCGTGCAGGCACTTGATAATATAGGAGTAAATATTATTGCGGCGATAGCGATCATTTCTATATTCATGCGGACGAGTGCGTTCTTTTCAGTCATGTTATTACTGGGGATTTTATCGTTTATTGGTACGATAGCCTTTGCGCGTTTCCTAGAGAGGGGGAAAGTCATTGAATCTGACCGTAACAAGTGAGTTAGGAGCAGGGATTCTCATTATTATAGGGACATTGTTTAGTTTTCTTAGTGCAATCGGTATTTTGCGTTTACCAGATGTATATACAAGGTCTCATGCAGCTTCAAAGAGTTCGACGATTGGTGTGTTATTTACGCTTGTAGGTACTTTAATCTTTTTTCTTGTTCATGAAGGTGTCTTTAGTATTCGATTAATATTAGTCATTTTCTTTGTTTTTTTAACTGCACCTGTATCAGCGCATCTCATCTCACGCTCCGCTTATCGCTCAAAAGTTCCAATGGCTGATGTCACTGTTCAAGATGAGTTAAAGAAAGTATTGGTAGGGAAAGATCGGGAAGGAGACCAGTCTTAATGGCTGGTTTTTTCTTTTATTCCCTAAGCGGCGATAATCTTGCAAACGTGTGCAATTAATTTGCAATGGTTAGTCCACTATTCTCAGTGGTCTGCAGGTGAAAGGAATGATAGTCGTAGCGTAAATAGATATCCTTTTTTCTTCAAGACGATTTTGTAGTATAATGGTGGGAGGTATGCAAAAGAGGGAGAGAATAAATTTTGTTTGAATATATTATTGGTCGTGTTGACTTCATCGGGCCAGAATACATTGTAGTTGAGAATAATGGGATTGGGTACCAAGTAATTACACCAAACCCATTTAGATATACGACCGATCAAGAAGTGAAAATTTATACATATCATCATGTCAGAGAAGATATTGAATCACTATATGGTTTTACATCACGACAGGAAAAAGCTTTATTCATGAAATTGCTCAATGTAACTGGTATTGGTCCAAAAGGAGCACTGGCAGTTCTTGCTACAGGTCAGCCAGAAGCGGTTGTTCATGCAATTGAGCATGAAGATGAGGCATTTCTTGTGAAGTTCCCAGGTGTAGGTAAAAAAACGGCTAGGCAGATGATTCTTGATTTAAAAGGGAAACTAGTTGATATTGTACCAGACTTGTTACCGAACTTATTTACAGAAGAGAAACAAATAAAAAGTAATCGAAACCATGAATTAGATGAAGCTCTTTTGGCGTTAAAAGCACTAGGCTATTCTGATAAAGAATTAAAGAAAATAACGAAAGATTTAAGTGCTGAAACATTAACTACCGATCAGTATATTAAATTGGCTTTGCAAAAGCTGCTTAAGTAAGAAAGAAGGCAAGGCATGGAAGGATGGTTAACAAATGGATGAGCGTATTATATCAGGAGAAGCGGATCATCAGGATACCTCATTTGAATATAGCTTACGTCCACAAACCTTAGCACAGTATATCGGCCAAGATCAGGTAAAGGAGAATTTGCGCATCTTCATAGAAGCAGCGAAAATGCGTAATGAAACCTTGGATCATGTTCTTCTTTACGGACCACCAGGCCTAGGAAAAACTACTTTAGCAACGATTATTAGTAATGAGATGGGCGTTAATATTCGGACAACAGCAGGGCCAGCCATTGAACGGCCTGGTGATTTAGCGGCTGTCTTGACTTCACTTGAGCCTGGTGATGTATTATTTATAGATGAGATTCATCGTTTGCCAAGGGCAATAGAAGAAGTATTATACCCGGCAATGGAGGATTTTTGTCTTGATATCGTGATTGGAAAAGGCCCAAGTGCTCGTTCTGTCAGACTGGATCTTCCCCCTTTTACTTTAGTTGGTGCTACAACGAGAGCAGGCTCTTTATCTGCACCTTTAAGGGATAGGTTCGGGGTTATGAGTAGACTGGAATATTATAATGAGGGACAACTAAAGGAAATCGTTGTAAGAACAGCGGCGATTCTCGATACAGAAATAGACGAAGAAGCGGCAGATGAGATTGCTCGACGCTCAAGAGGAACCCCTCGTATTGCAAACCGATTGCTTCGTAGAGTTAGGGATTATGCTCAAGTGCGAGGGGATGGTGCAGTAAACCAACAGTTTGCAAACGAGGCATTAGAGATGTTACAGGTCGATAGATTAGGCTTAGATCATATTGATCATAAGTTACTTAGGGGCATGATTGAGCGCTTTCGCGGTGGTCCAGTAGGATTAGAGACGATTGCTGCAACCATTGGAGAAGAAGCACATACGATAGAAGATGTGTACGAACCCTATTTATTACAAATTGGTTTTTTACAAAGGACACCAAGGGGCAGAATTGCGACACAGCTTGTTTATCAACATTTTCAAATGGAGGTGCCATCCAATTGCCAAAATGGTTCATGATTATTGGTGGTCTTCTATTTGTTATTGGTTTTCTTATGCATTTTTTCAATTTAGGAAAGCTCCCTGGAGATATTGTATTTAGAAAAGGGAATACAACTGTTTATTTCCCAATTGTAACGTCAATTATTATTAGTGTGATACTTTCCTTAATTGTCTATTTTATTGGGAAGTCACGTTAAATTATTCAAAAGTTGGAGACGAGACAAAATGAAAGTAGATTTATTTGATTTTAATTTACCAGAAGAGTTAATTGCGCAAACACCGCTTAAAGACAGAACAAGTAGCCGATTAATGGTATTAGATAAGGAGACGGGAGCGGTCCGTCATGACGTGTTTAAACATATTTTAGAATATTTACAGCCAGGTGATGCACTAGTATTGAATGATACAAGAGTATTGCCAGCACGACTTTTTGGAATGAAAGAAGAAACGGGAGCAAAATTAGAAGTGTTACTGTTGAAACAGCTTGAAAATGATCAATGGGAAACACTTGTAAAGCCAGCAAAACGGGTGAAAGTAGGGACAGAAATTATCTTTGGCGATGGTCAGCTGAAAGCGGTATGCCTTGAAGAGAGTGAACATGGTGGACGTGTTCTCAAGTTCAAATATGAAGGGATTTTTTACGAGGTATTAGAGCAATTAGGTGAAATGCCATTGCCACCCTATATTAAAGAACAACTAGAGGATCGAGATCGTTATCAAACGGTTTATGCAAAGGAGAATGGCTCTGCTGCAGCACCTACAGCTGGTTTACATTTTACTGAAGAACTATTAGAAGAAATAAAAGCGCGTGGAATTGAGATTCTTTTCATTACCCTTCATGTGGGTTTAGGTACGTTCAGACCAGTAAATGTAGATGACATTGATCATCATGAAATGCACGCCGAGTTCTATCAAATGACAAAAGAAACAGCTCAAACGTTGAACCGAATTCGGGAAAGTGGTCATAAAATCATCAGTGTTGGTACAACTTCAACAAGAACACTTGAAACAATTGCTACTGCTTTTAACGGACGTTTTGAAGAGTCAAGTGGTTGGACTGATATCTTTATCTTCCCTGGGTATGAATTTAAGGCGATTGATGGCATGATCACGAATTTTCACTTACCAAAATCAACGTTGATTATGCTTATTAGTGCATTGGCTGGTCGTGAGCATGTGCTTGAAGCATATAAGCAAGCAGTAGAAGAAAGGTATCGTTTCTTTAGTTTTGGAGATGCAATGTTTATTAAATAAAAGAGTTTGATATGGAAAAGGAGTTACGTCATGACAGCTATACGTTATGAATTGATAAAAACATGTAAACAAACAGGTGCGAGACTTGGACGTGTTCACACACCTCACGGCTCATTTGAAACACCTGTTTTCATGCCAGTAGGTACGCTAGCGACGGTGAAAACAATGTCACCGGAAGATCTAGTGAATATGGGGGCAGGAATAATTTTAAGTAATACGTATCATCTATGGTTACGGCCTGGACATGAGTTGATAAAGGAAGCGGGAGGCTTACATGAATTCATGAATTGGGATCGTGCTATTTTAACTGATTCCGGTGGATTCCAAGTATTTAGTCTCAGTGATTTTAGAAAGATTGAAGAAGAGGGTGTCCATTTCCGTAATCATTTGAATGGAGATAAACTATTTCTTTCACCTGAAAAGGCCATGCAAATACAAAACGCACTGGGCTCAGATATTATGATGGCATTTGATGAATGTCCACCTTTCCCAGCAACACATGAATATATGAAAAAATCTGTTGAGCGAACATCTAGGTGGGCCGAGAGATGTTTAGAAGCACATGAACGACCAAACGACCAAGGTTTATTTGGTATTGTTCAAGGTGGCGAATATAATGATTTACGTGCTCAAAGTGCGAAAGACCTTGTTTCACTTGATTTTCCTGGCTATGCAATAGGGGGGTTATCAGTTGGGGAACCAAAGGATATAATGAATAGAGTGTTGGAAGAAACAACACCACTTCTGCCCAATCATAAGCCTCGTTATTTAATGGGTGTCGGTTCACCGGATTCCTTAATTGATGGTGCGATTCGTGGGGTAGATATGTTTGATTGTGTATTACCAACAAGGATTGCAAGAAATGGCACGTTAATGACTAGCGAAGGAAGATTAGTTGTTAAAAATGCGAAGTATGCACGTGACTTTGGTCCACTAGATGAGAATTGCGATTGCTATACTTGTCGAAATTATAGTCGTGCCTATATAAGACACTTAATAAAATGTGACGAAACTTTCGGAATAAGGCTTACAACTTATCATAACCTTTATTTTCTGTTAAAATTAATGGAAAAGGTCAGAGAGGCAATCAGAGAGGATCGTCTAGGTGACTTTAGAGAAGAATTTTTCGAGAAATATGGTTTTAATAAGCCGAACGCGAAAAACTTCTAATACTTGAAAGGAGGGGAAAAGAGAATATGGATATTTTAGCTACTATTGGGCCGTTAGTCATTATGTTTGTGCTGTTTTATTTCCTTTTAATCAGACCACAACAAAAACGTCAAAAAGCGGTTAATCAAATGCAGAATAGTCTGAAAAAAGGCGATAAAGTAGTTACAATCGGTGGTTTACATGGTTTTGTAGATGCAATCGATGAGGACAAAGTCGTTATCAAGTGTGGCGATGGAAGCCGTCTTACATACGACCGTCAAGCGATTCGTGAAGTAACTGAATCAGCTCCCGGTACCGTTTAAGAATGAAAAAGCTGTTTGAAGTAGTTTCCCTACTTCAAACAGCTTTTTTCATTTTCACTTAACTCCTATTTTGATTTTGAACTCATGTTTACACCTAAAATACCACCCATCATTGCAATGAGAATATAGCAAATAAAGTATACGATTTGTTGAGGATTAAATAGTTTATCAAACCCGAGATATTGGAATAAAAAAATAATGATTGTATAAATCGCACCAGTTATCCCGCCGAGCATCCATCCCCTTTGTTTTCCTTTCCCACCTGAAATGAAACCTCCAGTAAAGAGAGCAATAAAAGAAATGGCTGTCATTACATATTGAACAGAAGACTCTTGTAAGGAAGTAAACCTCAATATAAGAGCGAAAATAAAACTACTAACAATTGCCAATGTGAAAATGGCTATAAGGCCATGTAAAACGGAAGTCCCTAATGCCTTCGATTCTTCGATTGGAAACCTCCCCTTTCTCTTTTGATAAAATTCCTTTGTACAAGCATATTCTGCGGATGGCAAAATAGAAGCAAAATCATAAAATATTTCTTACTCTATTTGATTAAATTGAGAAGTCCTGTACAAGCTAATCTTATAAAGAGGTGGCTATGTTGGAAGAATATTTTATTGTTATATTTCGAACGATTTTACTATATGTTTTAATGACTATCATCTATCGTATCATGGGGAAAAGGGAAATTGGTGAGCTTAGTATACTTGATTTAGTCATTTCGATAATGATTGCTGAGTTGGCAGTTGTTGCGATTGAGAAGAGTGACGAGAAATTATTTAGGAATATTCTTCCTATGCTTATTCTGATGGTTGTACAGATTATTTCCGCCTATTGGTCCTTAAAAAGTAAGAAAATGAGGGATCTTGTTGATGGAAAACCAGTCATTTTAATTAATAAAGGGAAGATTGATGAGAAAGCGATGAAAAAACTGCGCTACAATTTAGATGATCTCCTTATGCAACTACGTGAAAAAGATATTTCACTTATATCTGATGTCGAATATGCAATACTAGAGGTATCCGGGAGCTTGTCTGTGATTGAAAAGAGCAATCAGTCATCACAAGCGGACCTTACCCCAACATTTACCCTTCCTCTTGTCATGGACGGGAGAATAAATAGTGAAAACTTAGCATTAATCAATAAGGATGAAGAATGGTTGAAGAAAGAATTAAAGGAAAAAGGGGTTCATGATATTTCAAGGGTGTCCTTATGTAGTTTTGAAAATAATACATTTTATATTGATTTAATTGATGAGAAATAGAAAAGATGTTCATGGGTAGAAAAAACTGAGTGTGTAAATCTAGTCACTCAGTTTTTTATATGAAGGCTATCTAAACATAAATTTCGCTAAAAACTGACCGACTCCCGGAAGTCCTTGTACATCACCTTTTCTAATGAGCTTTGTGAAAATCATGATGATTAGATAGAGTAAACTCATAATCATTGCCCCACATAGGATAGTAGGTACGATGGTGAAATTTAGGTACTTAATTGTAATATATCCGATATAACCGGTTAGGAGCATAGCGCCCGATGTGATTAAGTATTCACGCATATGAATGGTATAAGAAATGGCTTTTAACAAAGTGGCGAAATGCAGTAGAGTAACTAATACAAAGCCGACAATTAACCCGAGCGCTACTCCTGTAATACCAAAGGCAGGCTGGCTTCCAAGAATAAAGATAACCGCAATTTTAGCAACCGCACCAATCAGGCTATTGATCATGGCAGCACGTGCTAAATCTAGGGCTTGTAGCGCAGACTGCAGTGGCTGTTGGAAATAGTAGAATAGGAAAAGAGGCGCCATTAATTTTAGGAAGTCGGTACCTGTTGTCGAACCATACATGACAGTCATTAATGGTTCAGCCAGAATATAAATAACTACAACTGAAAGACCACCTGTGGTTAAAGAAATCCTTAATGCTTGCTGCAGACGATATTCAATTAAATGAAAGTTATTTACTGCTTTCGCTTCGCTAATGGCAGGTACGAGTGAGGTGGAGAGCGCCATATTAATGAATGATGGTAGCATTAACAAAGGAAGAGCAAATCCGGTTAAGGCACCATATCCTTCTGTAGCAGCAATAGTAGAAACACCAGCTATAGCAAGACTATAAGTTACAACAATTGGCTCTAAAAACCAAGCGACAGAACCGATCATTCTACTTCCAGTCGTAGGTAATGCCACTTCCATAAGTTGTTTAAACGTATCCTTGCCCTTACGGATATGTTGGAAAAATTGTCTTCGTACCTTAAACTTCTTTTTTAATTTAAATGATGCTAGTAAATAAATGAGTGACGCTAATTCGCCAATTACGGATGCAAGCATAGCTCCCGCTGCAGCATATTCAATCCCGTATGGCAAAAATGCTTTAGTTAGTGCAGCAATTAATGTGATTCTTACAACTTGTTCAATAAGTTGTGAATAAGCGGCCGGCTTCATATTTTGCTTACCTTGGAAATATCCGCGTATGACAGAAGAGACGGCAATAATCGGCACAACAGGTGCGATAGCTAATAATGGATATAGCGTCCTGTTATCTGTTAATAAATGCTCTGAAAGATAGGGAGTTAATAAAATTAAAGCTGGTGTAAATAAGATCGATAATGATAATGTACTAGCTAATGAAACAATGAGGATTTTTTTTGTTTTTTCCGTATCTCCTCTTGCTTCCGCTTCCGCCACATTTTTTGAAATTGCTACGGGTAAACCAAGCTGTGTAATTGTTACGACTAGAATAAATGTAGGAAAAGCCATCATATAAAGACCGACACCTTCAGCTCCAATGAACCTTGCGATGACAATCCGATTAATAAACCCGAGTACTCTAGTTACAAGTCCAGCAAATAAGAGAATAATCGTTCCTTGAATAAATTTCGACATTGTACACCCTGCCTTCTCAAATGAAAGGTATTCATATACAATTAATCTATATGCAAGAAGATGGACAAAGCATGACAAGCTTTCGTAATTAAAGTGAGTTATATTTAAAAAAAGGAGAGTTGAATTTGAAAATGCATGCCTATGATATTTTTTTCGAAGAGGTAGAACCTGCAATTGATGTAAAAATCGATGAGTTTCGCTTTCTTGGATATGAACATGTGACAAGAGCGCAATTATGGGAATACTTAAAGAAGAAAAAGTGGAAAACACCTAAATCAACGATACGATTATTTGAAATTGTGGAAGATGTTTTAGGGATAAAAGTTGGAGAATTTATTAACTATACAACTGTTGAAGCTTATATGGACACAGAATTTTCTCTGGAAAATGCTGAGGAAATGAAGGAATTACTAAAATAGAACGAGTTAGTTATCCATCACTTAGTACTCTAGTCATAAACGTTTATCTCAACAACTATGTTGATAAAATTGACAGTCCCTTCCTCTTGTTTCATAATAATAATATTGCGCTTGAGAAAGGTTTTCATTAAACGGTTATAATCATATTTACTTCGTTTATCCTGTTAGAAAAGTCACGGTAAAAAGCTCAATATTTGGGCTTGTTTGGAAAGTGAGGAGGAAATATACATAATGGTAAAGCGTAGCAGAATTCTATCATTTTTTCTAATCATTATTTTATTTGCAAGTTTGATGGGATTCACTTCGAAAGATATTTTAGGAGATGTAAAGCTTGGTCTTGATTTGCAAGGTGGGTTTGAAGTGCTTTATGAGGTGTCGCCTGCAAAAGAAGGCCAAGAAATTGACCAAGCTGCAATGTCAGCAACAGCACAATCCCTAGATCGCCGAATTAATGTCCTTGGTGTAAGTGAACCCAATATTCAAATTGAAGGGGACAACCGCATTAGGGTGCAACTGGCTGGAGTAACAGATCAAGAGCAAGCTAGGGAAATGCTTTCAACTGAGGCCAATCTAACGTTTAGAGACGTGGATGATAATGTGTTGATGGATGGGAGTGACCTTGTTGAAGGGGGAGCATCACAAACATTCGATGAAAATGGTCGTCCGAGCGTCTCTATTAAGTTAAAGAGTGCGGATAAGTTTAGAGAAGTTACTCAAGAAATTGTAAACAAACCAGCAGGGGAGAATCTACTGGTCATTTGGTTAGATTTTGAAGAAGGAGATTCATTCGCCGAAGAAGCGACAAAAGAAGATCCTAAATACTTATCAGCCCCACAAGTGAGTCAAGTATTTAATCAAGATTCGGTTTCAATTGTAGGTAACTTTACTTTAGAAGAAGCAAAAACTTTATCTGATTTATTATCGGCAGGCTCATTACCAGTTAAGTTAGATGAAGTCTATTCGACTTCTGTTGGTGCACAATTTGGTGAGTCAGCATTAGATAAAACCATTATTGGCGGAATAATAGGTATTGCTGCGATTTTCATCTTTATGATTGCTTATTACCGACTTCCTGGAGTCATTGCAGTCATCACTTTATCTGTTTACTTATATTTGACATTAGTCGTATTTAATCTGATGAATGCGGTACTCACATTACCTGGTGTGGCGGCATTAATTCTTGGAGTGGGTATGGCAGTAGATGCAAATATTATTACTTATGAAAGAATAAAAGATGAAATAAGAGTGGGCCGTTCGATTAAAGCTGCATTTAAAGCAGGTAGTAAAAACTCTTTATCAACTATTTTTGATGCCAATTTAACGACATTGTTAGCAGCTGGCGTATTGTTTATTTATGGGACAAGTTCTGTAAAAGGGTTTGCTACGACTTTAATTTTAAGTATTTTGATGAGTTTCATTACGGCTGTATACGGAGCTAGATTACTACTCTGGTTATGTGTAAATAGTAACCTGTTTAAAAACATGCCAGGCATGTTCGGTGTTCATAAGAAAGATATACACCAATTAAATGAAAACCTAGATACAGTAGACTTAACAACTAAATTTGACCGCTTTGACTTCGTTAAACATCGGAAAAAATACTATAGTTTTTCTGGCTTGATGATCGTCCTAGGAATTATTATGCTCTTTATATTCGGCTTAAACTTGAGCATTGACTTTTCACAAGGAACAAGAATTGAGCAAATGTCTAATGAGCCGTTAACGGAAGACGGTTATCAAGCATCTTTAGCAGAAATAGGTATAGAAACGGACGATATCGTTATTTCCGGTAATAATAATGAAATTGGTGTCGCCCGTATAAAAGACGAGGTATTCAATAAAGAACAAATTGCTGAGTATCAATCACAACTAGAAGATGAATATGGAAGTATTCCTAACATTAGTACTGTTACCCCAACAGTAGGTAAAGAAATAGCGATGAATGCAATAAAAGCATTAGCCATAGCGGCCATAGGAATTATTCTGTATGTCACCATCCGTTTCGAATGGAGGATGGCTTTAGCCGCAGTACTAGCTTTATTGCATGACGCCTTCTTTATTGTTGTTATATTTAGTGTGACAAGGCTAGAAGCGGATCTTACATTTATAGCTGCTGTCTTAACCATTGTTGGTTATTCAATCAATGATACAATCGTTACATTTGACCGCATACGTGAGAATATGGTTAGGAAGAAGAAAATTAAAACCTTTGAGGAGCTTGCGCAAATAGCTAATCAAAGTTTGCGGCAAACGCTGGGTCGATCAATTAATACCATTATTACAGTCGTACTAGCTGTACTCGGACTGTTGATATTTGGTAGTGAAGCGATACGTAACTTTAATATTGCTTTATTAATAGGGTTAATTGCCGGTACTTATTCATCTATCTTCCTTGCGACACAAATGTGGCTATCATGGAAAGGTATGCAACTGAAAAAGCATGGTGTATTAATTACTTATAAAGAAAAGAAACAGAAAACGGACGAACCACAAGTTTAAAAGAAGATATCAAGCATCTGCATAAAATGGCAGATGCTTTTTTTATCGCTTTTATAACATAGATGTCACTATATTCATTGCTAAATCGCAAGTATGGGTTTAGTAAGGTATATAGGTGGTATTGCTAGGTCTTTATTGTTTGCTCTCGTTTTTTATCCCCTCCATTTAGAGTCAGTATTAGTTAAAGTAGGAGGCACGCTCTAGTTATGGTTATGATTTTAGTTGTTATGGAAATAATAGGTAGATGAATGATCAAGAGGGGGATTTTTAAATGCTTGTTGAGAAAGAAGTGAGGTTTAAACGGGCCGAGAATGCAGCAATTTTAGGAATGGGGGCAAATATTGCCCTAGCTATTTTCAAATGGGTAATTGGAGTTCACTCTGGTAGTAAAGCTTTAATAGCGGATGCGATCCATTCAGCATCTGATGTAGCAGGTTCACTCGCTGTTTATATTGGCTTAATTGCAGCTAAAAGGCCTCCAGATGAGGACCATCCATATGGACACGGTAAAGCTGAATTAATTGCTGCAATTATTGTTGCTGTATTTCTATTCTTTGTTGGTATTGAGATTTTCATATCATCATTTCAATCATTATTTCAACCTGTTGAAGCTCCGAAGGTATACGCGATTATTGCTGTGATTGTTTCCATCCTAGTAAAAGAGGGAATGTTTAGATATAAGTTTAAACTGGGAAAAGAGTTAAATAGTGATGCACTTATTGTAAATGCCTATGAACACCGCTCAGATGTCTATTCCTCATTAGCTGCATTAATTGGTATAGGTAGTGCGATTATAGGAGGAAAATTAGGGCTCAATTGGCTAGAATATGCGGACCCTGTCATTGGTTTAGTAGTAGCTTTTATGATTCTCCATATGGCTTTTCAACTAGGGAAGGAAGCCATTCATAATACAATGGATCATGTGTTAAGCCCTGAGGCATCAAGTTATCTATTTTCTGCTGTCGATAAAGTAGAAGGAATTAAACGAATAGAAGAGCTGCATGCAAGAGAGCATGGGCATTACTTAATTATTGATTTAAAGATAGCCGTAGACCCATCTCTCACTGTTGAAGACGGTCATCTCATTGTAAAAAATGCAAAAGAAAAACTAATGGCTTTTCATCAAGTGCAAAACGTTTTTATTCAAATGATTCCATATGATCATACATAGGAGGGGAATAAATGAAAAATCAATGGATTATATTACTCAGTATTGTTTTTACATTAATTGTCGCTATTTTTGCTGTTATTAACGTCGATCCTGTTACGGTTAATTATCTATTCGGCGAAAGTAGTTGGCCGCTGATTCTCGTTATTTTAAGTTCTGTATTAATGGGAGGTCTCATTGTTAGTTCAGTCGGTTTAATAAAAATTTTTAATTTACAAAGAGAAGTTAAATCGTTGAAAAAACAGTTAGTAGCGCTTAAAGGAAATGAGGGACAAAAAGAAGCAGATAAAACTCATCAAGTGAAAAGTGAATTTCATGATGCTAAACAATTAAAGGTAAGCAACAACAAAGAATAATTGAAACGAATGCGACGCTCTAGTATAATGTAAAAGTTGAGGGGTGAACGTATGTTACATTCTAAAACGCGTTGGAATGTTCGTCAATCAGATGAAGCCTCTGTAGAGGAACTCATAAACGGATTAAATATTTCATCTGCGTTGGCTACATTACTTGTTAATCGCGGCTTTAATACCGTCGAATCAGCACGGTATTTTTTATTTGATGAAAAAAAAGAATTTCACGATCCTTTCTTATTAAATGATATGGATTTGGCTGTTTCGCGTATACAACGAGCGATTAAAAATAACGAATCGATTATGATTTTTGGAGACTATGATGCCGATGGTGTTACGAGTACTACTGTCATGATGAGAACATTAACATCACTAGGAGCAGATGTGCAATTTTACATACCTAACCGGTTTACGGAAGGTTATGGGCCAAATGTTCCGGCATTTCAATATGCTAGTGATATCGGTGTTTCGTTAATTATTACTGTTGATACAGGAATTGCTGCTATCGAACCTGCGCAAGCGGTTAAAGAAATGGGAATCGATTTAATTATTACGGATCATCATGAACCAGGCCCTGTCTTGCCAGAGTGTCTGGCAATCATTCATCCGAAACTTCCTGACAGTCGTTATCCTTTCAAAGAACTTGCTGGAGTTGGTGTAGCATTTAAGCTTGCTCATGCTCTATTAGGTAATGTGCCAAATGATTTATTAGAGTTTGTTGCAATTGGTACAGTTGCAGACCTTGTTTCATTGACGGATGAAAATCGGTTAATTGTGAAGAAAGGTCTTAAAAAGCTGCAATCAACACAGAATCTTGGTATCAGATCATTAATATCGTTAGCTAATGTCAAATTAGCAGAGATGACAGAAGAGACAATCGGCTTTACGATTGCACCAAGATTAAATGCTGTAGGTAGATTAGATTCTGCGGACCCTGCAGTGGAATTGTTATTAACTGAAGATGCGCTTGAGGCTGAAGCGTTAGCTGAAGAAATCGACCAAATGAATAAAGAGCGACAATCAATTGTTCATACCATGGCTGAAGAAGCGATTCAACAAGTTGAGGCGGAATATCCAATTGAGGAAAATCCGGTCATTGTAGTAGGTAAAGAAGGTTGGAACCCTGGGGTTGTTGGAATTGTGGCTTCAAGGCTAGTAGAGAAATATTATCGTCCTGTTATATGTCTAAGTTTCGATTCACAACAAGGAATAGCTAAAGGATCTGCGAGGAGTATAACTGGCTTTGATCTGTTTCATAATCTGTCGCAATCTCGAGATATCCTTCCTCATTTTGGTGGTCACCCAATGGCTGCAGGAATGACCTTGAAACTTGATGATGTTGACATACTTCGTCAAAGGCTTATCCAGCTTGCGAAGGAACAGTTAAACGAAGATGACTTTATACCGATTACTAATCTAGATGCTGAATTAAGGGTAGCTGATGTTAATTTAGAAATGATCGCTGAAATACAACAATTGGCACCGTTTGGTATTGATAATCCTAAGCCGAAAGTAATGTTAAAAGAGGCGAATGTCAGTCTGTTAAAGAGAATTGGGACCAATAAAACACATCTGAAGATTACATTAGAAGATAATGATGTGACATTGGATGGAATTGGATTTGGATTTGGAGAATACGCAGAACAAATTTCTATGGATGCTAGTCTTGCTATTGTAGGGGAACTTTCTATTAACGAATGGAATAATATAAAGAAGCCACAAGTCTTTATCCAAGATATACGTATACAAGAATGGCAATTATTTGATATTAGAGGCGCTAAACGTTTAGACACAATTGTCACACATGTCCATCATGAAACCTCTGAATGGATCGTATTTAATAAGGAAAATCATGAAAAATTTTTACCTTATAATCCCAATGTATCGTTGATTCTGTCTGACGAAGAGGCAGAAAATATTATATTAGATGGTAAGCATGTGGTTTTTTGTGATTTACCACCACAAAAGGAAAGACTAGAGGCTATTTTGCGTGGGAAAAGTCCAGAAAGAATTTATTGTCATTTCTATCAAACAAATGATATATTCTCTATGGCGACTCCAAACCGTGACCATTTTAAATGGTACTATGCGCTCATTGCTAAGAGAGGGCCTTTTAACCTTGAAGAAAGAAAAGCAGAGGTAGCTAAATTTAAAGGCTGGCAAGTTTCTTATATTGATTTTATGACTGAAGTGTTTTTTGAACTAGAATTTGTTAAAATAGATAATGGGATGATTTCTCTTAGTGATGCAAAACAAAAGAGAGATTTATCGGAATCACAGGCTTTTTGCATAAAGCAACAACAAGTGAAGTTAGAAAATGAATTGCTTTATTCAAAAGCAGGTCAATTAAAAGATTGGTTTGATGGGCTGCTTCAGAATGCCTATGTGAATTGAGGAGGCAAAGGAAAGAAGATGGATTTAAAACAATATATTACTATAGTAGAGGATTGGCCAAAACCAGGTATCACATTTAAAGATATTACTACATTAATGGATAATGGTGATGCTTATAGATATGCAACAGACCAAATTGTTACTTATGCGAAAGAAAAACAGATTGACCTTGTTGTCGGGCCAGAAGCGCGTGGATTTATAATTGGATGTCCAGTAGCTTATTCTTTAGGAGTAGGATTTGCACCTGTTCGTAAAGAAGGTAAACTACCTAGAGAAACGGTAAAAGTAGATTATGGTCTGGAATATGGTAAAGATGTCTTAACTATCCATAAAGATGCGATTAAGCCTGGTCAACGCGTATTAATCACGGACGATCTTCTAGCTACAGGTGGAACCATTGAGGCAACAATAAAATTAGTAGAAGAACTAGGTGGAGTTGTTGCAGGTATTGCCTTCTTAATCGAGTTAAGCTATTTAGATGGTAAAGAGAAATTAAAGGATTATGATGTTTTAACTTTAATGACTTATTAATAGATTCTAGAGAGCACTATATGTGTTCTCTTTTTTTATTAATAGTTATTTTTAGGATAATTAAGGAGAAATTGGAATTAATTATTAGTAATTTCGACAAATTCTACGTTTTTTTGTAAAAATAAAACGCTAGCTCTTTACATCTATGTTATTTTTTTCGATAATAGTAACAATCGTTTCTTTTTTCTTAATGATATATATTTATTTTGTATAAGGAAAAGAAGATATTACACATGGTTATGGTTATTAAAAATAATTTGGGATAAAGGTGATTCCATGGCGAACGATCAGGTGTTGACCGCCGAACAAGTCATCGATAGGACAAGAGAATATTTGAATGAAGAGCATGCCCAGTTCGTCAAAAGAGCTTACGAATTCGCTAAGTCTGCTCATAGTGAACAATACCGTAAATCAGGTGAACCGTACATTATTCACCCTATTCAAGTAGCGGGAATATTAGCGGACCTGGAAATGGACCCAGCTACAGTAGCAGCTGGCTTTCTTCATGATGTTGTTGAGGATACTGAATCCACTTTAGAGGATATCGCGGAACATTTTAGTGAAGAAGTTGCTATGCTTGTAGATGGTGTAACAAAGCTGGGGAAGATTAAATATAAATCAAAAGAAGAACAGCAAGCAGAAAATCATCGTAAAATGTTTGTTGCCATGGCACAAGATATTAGAGTGATTTTAATAAAACTTGCAGATAGACTTCATAATATGCGGACGTTAAAA
This sequence comes from Cytobacillus sp. FSL W7-1323, assembly GCF_038595015.1. Lineage (NCBI taxonomy): Bacteria > Bacillati > Bacillota > Bacilli > Caryophanales > Bacillaceae > Cytobacillus > Cytobacillus sp. FSL W7-1323. The sequence goes on along the minus strand of NZ_CP151998.1, from coordinate 3,230,713 downwards.
CACTTACCTGCTGAGAAGCAAAGAAGAATCTCGAACGAAACTTTAGAGATTTTTGCTCCGCTTGCTCATAGACTAGGAATTTCTAAAATTAAGTGGGAATTAGAAGATACAGCTTTAAGATACTTGAATCCGCAGCAATATTATCGAATTGTTAACTTGATGAAGAAGAAGAGAGCAGAGAGGGAACAATATTTAGTAGATGTTATTGCGATGATGAGAGATCGTCTGGACGACGTAACCATTGAACCTGAGATTTCTGGTAGAGCTAAACATATTTATAGCATCTATCGAAAAATGGCTCTACAAAACAAACAATTCAATGAAATTTATGATCTACTAGCCGTAAGGATTGTGGTAAATAGCATAAAGGATTGTTATGCTGTTCTCGGTATTATCCACACGCATTGGAAACCAATGCCAGGCAGGTTTAAAGATTATATTGCGATGCCTAAGCAAAATATGTATCAATCATTGCATACAACAGTTATTGGTCCTAAAGGAGATCCATTAGAGGTGCAAATACGTACCTTTGATATGCATAGAATAGCTGAATTTGGTATCGCTGCTCATTGGGCTTATAAAGAAGGAACAAAGGTCGATGAAAATTCTTCATTTGAAGATAAATTAAAATGGTTTAGAGAGATATTGGATTTCCAAGATGATTCGGTTGGTGCCGAGGAGTTTATGGAATCGCTTAAGATGGACCTGTTTTCTGATATGGTCTATGTTTTTACGCCTAAAGGAGATGTCATTGAACTACCATCAGGCTCAGTACCAATAGATTTTGCCTATAGAATTCATTCAGAAATAGGTAATAAAACGATTGGTGCGAAAGTAAACGGTAAAATGGTAACACTTGATTATAAGTTGCAAACAGGGGATATTGTTGAAATATTAACTTCTAAGCATTCTTATGGGCCAAGTCAAGACTGGCTTAAATTAGCTCAATCTTCACAAGCAAAAAATAAGATTAGACAATTCTTCAAAAAGCAAAGAAAAGAAGAAAATGTTGAAAAAGGGCGCGAATTAATCGAAAAAGAGATTCGTAATATGGATTTTGAAGTAAAAGAGATTATGACCGCAGAAAATCTAAATCGTGTATCGGAAAAATATAATTTCCCATCTGAAGAAGATTTGTATGCTTCAGTTGGATATAATGGCATTACGGCATTACAGGTAGCCAATCGCCTAACTGAAAAGTTAAGAAAGCAAAGAGACCTTGAAGGTAAAAAAGATATATCCAATGCTGTAAGCGAATTGAAACAGCTTCCTCAAGCGAAAAAACGTGAATCAGGTGTACGCGTATCAGGAATTGATAACTTGCTTATTCGTTTATCGCGTTGTTGTAATCCGGTACCAGGTGATGAAATTGTCGGATTTATTACGAAGGGTAGAGGTGTCTCTGTCCATCGTGCGGACTGTACGAATATTAATACAGATGATGCGAAAGCAAGACTTATACCTGTTGAGTGGGAGACCGCTTTAAATGATCAGAAAGAGTATAATGTAGAAATAGAAATTACTGGCTATGATCGACGTGGATTATTGAATGAAGTGCTTCAGGCAGTAAATGAAGCGAAAACAAATATATCTGCAGTAACAGGTCGTTCGGACAAGAATAAAGCCGCTTCAATCAATATGTCGATCTCTATTCATAATGTAAACCATCTGCATAAAGTGGTAGAGCGTATTAAGCAGATACCCGATGTATATGCGGTTCGTCGAATTATGAATTAAAAGGAGTGGCTAGAGTTTTGAAAATTGTTGTTCAGAGAAGTAAAGCAGCCAAAGTGACTGTTGGTGAAAAAATAACTGGTAGCATTACGCATGGCTTTGTTTTGCTTGTTGGGATTACCCATGAGGATACGTTTGAAGATGCTGCTTATTTAGCTGATAAAATCGTTCATCTTCGTGTGTTCGATGATGAAGAAGGTAAAATGAATAGGTCATTACTTGATATACAAGGTGAAATTCTTTCTGTATCTCAATTCACCCTGTATGGGGACTGCCGTAAAGGGAGACGCCCTAACTTCATGAATGCTGCACGCCCTGAGAAAGCGTTAGACATCTATCTTCGCTTTAATGAAATGCTTGAGGAAAAAGGTGTCCACGTAGAAAAAGGTGAATTTGGTGCGATGATGGATGTATCTCTCACCAATGATGGTCCCGTTACACTCATTTTAGAAAGTAAATAAAAAATAAGACCCAACCTGAACAAATCTTGATTGAAGGGGATTTGATCAGGTTGATTTTTTGTTCTAATAATTGGGCGTTGTTTATGAGAGTTGAATGTGTTTGCTCGTACATTTCGCCAAAGATAGCGTAGGAAGAGGATTAATCGTACAAATAGAGTGGAATCGTTAAAGATAGCGTAGGAAAGTGAATGAGCTCGTGTATCTAGAGTGACAGCATCAAACATAGACGAGCAAAACTACATTACACACTCTCTTTTTGTTATTGGGCTAAGGAACTCTTAATTTATGCTAGTTCAATAAATATAAAAAAACACCTGCCTAAAAGCAAAAAGGCAGGTGTGAGATTCTTATTGAAAATGTGTACGTAATCCTTGGAAGATACCTGTCGAAACAGCTTCTTGGTATTGTTCAGATGTTACTTTTATTTCCTCTGTTGCGTTACTTAAATAACCTAGTTCAAGTAATATTGCTTTGCTGTTATTTTCACGTATAACATAATAATCACCATGTCTATAACCTCTATCATTTAAGTCGATCTTCGACATAATCCCTTGATGGACATCAGCAGCAAATTGCTGTTGATAATCGTGATAGTAATAAGTAGTCATGCCTCTTACACTTCGATCGTTTATGCTATCATAATGAATACTGATGAATGCATCAGCTTTATTCATATGAGACATACTTACCCGTGACTGGAGAGGAACATATGTATCTTGTTGTCTTGTGAATATTACAGTAGCTCCTGCTGCTTTTAATTTTGCAGCCAATTTTTCAGCAGTGCGAATCGTTACTGTTTTTTCAAGTGTACCGGATGCGCCAGTTGTACCATTATCTCTTCCTCCATGGCCAGGATCTAAGACAATCACTTTGTTTTTTAATCCTGGAGTAGAAGAAGATTGGTCGGTTGGTTGAGATTGTTTGCCATTAGAAACAATCCAGCCAGCAATAAAACCTGTTTGTCCATCACCTAATTTAATTTCATACCAATCTTTTTCTGTCCCCACAACTTCAAATGTATCTCCTTGATTGGCTCTTGCTACAATGGTGGCATTAGTCGTTGCGCTTTGACGAATATTGGAGCCATTGTGCAGAATCGTTACATTTTTGACAGATGAAGACGATTTTGATTCCGTTGAGGAACTTTGATCTTTGTTCACATACCAGCTAGCAACCCATCCGTTTGTCCCATTTGGAAGCTCAATATTTGTCCAGTTATTTTCTTCCTTTAAAATACGAAAATTGTCACCTTGAGCAACTGAACCGATAATGTTCCCGTTTAATGATGGTTTTTCCCTTACATTTAAAGAACTAGCGGTGATGGTGCCATTATTATTAGTTTCTTTCTTTTTTTCTTGGTTTTTGCCTGCTTGGATATATTGACTACTTATCCATGCATTTGTCCCTTGAAATGAGATTTCAGTCCAATCATTTTCTTGTGATAAAATATCTACGGACGTACCTGAATTTAACTTACCAATTACTTTACTGTTTGTATCTGGACTAGTACGAACGTTGAGGGAATTACCAGTAATGACCCCTTGTTTAATCACCGTTTTCTTTTCTTCATTAGATGAAGAGCTTGCTTCTTGGGTTTGGCCATTCACTTGAACAAAGTCTTTGTGTACCCATACATTTCCGTACTCAGTCGTAATATTGAACCAATCTTGGTCGGTGGAGACGATTTTGTATTCTTTTCCTTTTGAGACAACGCCAACAACGCGATAATCAGTTGAAGGACCACCTCTAACTCTTAAACCATCAGCATTGATGGTAACGGTTTTTTCACTACCGCTATTTACTTGTTTTTCTTTTTCTTGCTTATTTTCTGTTTCCATTACAACAAGCCAATTGGCGACCCACCCTTTTTGGCCGGATTCAAAATCAATCTGATACCAATCACCTTCTTGATCAAGGATTGTGTAAGTCTCGTCTCTTGCCGCCATTCCTAGACTTGCATAACTTAATCCTGGACCTGTGCGAACATTAAGACTATCTGTTGCAATTCGAAGCTTTTGTCCTGCTGATTCAGCTTCTGCCTCTTTTATGGGTATTAGAAGAGCTATCACTAGAATCATACAAATGGTTATCCAAAGATGTTTTTTGCCTTGCAACCACGTTCCTCCTTCCTGTTTGCCATTTATCAAGATAAGCAAATATTTCCTCTCTCGTCAAGATAAATGAGGTTATATATACTTTCTTTTTTATGTGGCCGTTTCCCTTCTAATATCGGTTTATCAACCTGTTTTGTAAACAAGTTGTAACGTAATTACCACTTCAAACCATTCGGGAGAATTGCATGGTTTTTGTCTATTTCTTTATTATTTTTATAAATATCATTCGATTTGCCCATACTAACATGAGTAAAAGACTATATGGTAAAAGGATGATTGTCTGTGAGATATGGTGAAAAAGGGATGAATGTGCAAAGTGGCGAGAACCAATTATTTGGTGTTGACTTTCATGATTTTATTCAAGCTGAGGGGAATGCCACGATGGTTGAACTTGCGAGTGAATTCGGAATTTCCTTACAAGATGTGAGAAAACTGAAAAAGAAAATTTCTAGAACGTAAATCGCCATCTATTCTATATGGAGACTTGACATCTTGTACAATGGTTATTATGATAAGAAGGATAAAATGATATTTTAATACAGTAAATGATAAAATAAATTGAACCAATGATGAAGAAGAGTAATCATTCTCCACATAAAAAGAGAGGAAATGCCATAGGCTGAAAGCATTTCTATATGATGATTTGATGAAAGAACACTTCTTAGGTTTCTCCCTGAAAAATATAAATTTATTAGGGGAAGAACGTATGCAGGCGTTATCTGTATAAAGAGACAGTATAATTATTATGCTGTAACTAGGGTGGCACCACGGGATATTCAACTCTCGTCCCTTGTATTGAAAAATACAAGGGACGAGAGTTTTTTTATTTAAGCTTTAGGAAAGAGGAGGATTTGGTATATATGTCAATCCGTTTACCAAGGGGTACCCAGGATATACTTCCTGGTCAAGTAGAGAAATGGCAATTAATAGAACAAAAAGCGAGAGAACTTTGTCATAAATTTCAATATCAGGAGATTCGCACACCGATATTTGAACATACAGATTTGTTTTTACGAAGTGTGGGAGATACAACTGATATCGTCCAGAAGGAAATGTACACATTTGATGATCGTGGAGGAAGAAGCTTAACATTGAGACCAGAAGGAACAGCTTCCACAGTACGCTCATTTGTTGAACATAAAATGTTTGGCCAAGCAAATCAGCCTGTTAAATTATATTATATGGGACCAATGTTTCGTTATGAAAGACCACAAGCTGGTCGTTTCCGCCAGTTTGTCCAATTTGGTGTAGAAGCGATAGGCAGCGATGATCCGGCCATTGACGCAGAAGTTATTGCTTTAGCCATGGCGCTTTATAAAGAAATGGGTTTGAAAAAGTTAAAGCTAGTCATCAACAGTTTAGGTGATAAGGAGAGCCGGGCAAAACATCGTGAGGCCCTCATTGCTCATTTCAGCCCGAGTATTAATGAATTTTGTTCAGATTGTCAAAGCAGATTAGAGAAAAACCCTATGCGTATTCTCGATTGTAAAAAAGATCGTGAGCATCCATTGATGAAAACTGCCCCATCAATTATTGATCACTTAAATGACGAATCCAAACAATACTTCAAAAAAGTACAACAGTACTTAACAGACTTAGAAATTGAATTTGAAGTCGATGCAAATCTAGTCCGTGGTTTAGACTATTATACGCATACTGCCTTTGAGATTATGAGTGATGCGGAAGGGTTTGGCGCAATAACAACTCTTTGTGGTGGAGGCAGGTATAACGGTTTAACAGAAGAAGTCGGTGGACCGGAAGCACCTGGCATTGGCTTTGCTCTAAGTATTGAGAGATTTCTAGCTGCTTTAGAAGCCGAAAATGTTGAACTCCCAATTGATCAATCCATTGATTGTTATATCGTCGCATTAGGTGAAGAGGCGAGAGATTATTCTGTCGGTTTGCTCCACAAATTACGCCATGCAGGATATTCTGCTGAAAGAGATTATTCTGATCGTAAAATTAAGGCACAATTCAAAGCAGCCGATCGAATGAACGCAAAATATGTAGCTGTTATTGGTGAAGATGAATTAAAAAACAATAAGATTAACTTAAAAATAATGGATAGTGGGGAACAAAAGGAAATGGAGCTTGCTTCATTTATCCAAGACTTTACTGCGCTATATAGAAACTAGGAGGAATCATAGATGTTTGGAAGAACGTACTACTGCGGAGAGATTACCGAAAAAGCGATAGGTGAGAAAGTAACATTAAAGGGTTGGGTGCAAAAACGTCGTGATTTAGGAGGTCTTATCTTTATTGACCTACGTGACAGAACAGGCATAGTCCAAGTTGTCTTTAATCCGGAAGTTTCACAAGAAGCTTTAGCATTAGCAGAAAAAATTCGTAACGAATATGTGTTAGATATTGAAGGCGTCGTTATTGAAAGGGAACAAGGGACGGTTAATGAGAGCTTAACAACTGGTAAAATAGAAATTCGAGTGGAAAAAGTAACGATTCTTAATGAGGCGAAAACACCTCCATTTACAATTGACGAAAAATCTGAAGTATCTGAGGATGTTCGCTTAAAATATCGTTATCTAGATTTAAGAAGACCAGTAATGGCCAATACATTAAAGCTACGCCATCAAGTAACAAAAGCTATTAGAGGATTCCTTGATGATGCTGATTTTATCGATGTAGAGACACCAATCTTAACGAAGAGTACACCAGAAGGAGCGCGCGATTATTTAGTGCCAAGTCGTGTGCATCCAGGAGAGTTTTACGCGCTACCACAATCGCCACAAATATTTAAACAATTATTAATGGTCAGTGGAGTAGACCGTTATTATCAAATTGCTCGTTGCTTCCGAGATGAAGATTTACGCGCAGACCGTCAACCGGAGTTTACGCAAATTGATATTGAAATGAGCTTTATGAGCCAAGAAGATATTATTGAGTTGATGGAAAGTATGATGGCTAAAATCATGAAGGATGTAAAAGGACAAGAAGTTCATATCCCATTCCCTCGTTTAACCTATCATGAAGCTATGTCAAGATACGGTTCCGATAAGCCAGATACACGTTTTGAAATGGAGCTAACGGATTTATCTGATATCGTAAAGGATTCGAGCTTTAAAGTATTTGCTGGTGCTGTATCATCAGGTGGACAAGTGAAAGCAATCAACGTCAAAGGCGCTGCTTCCACCTATTCCCGCAAAGATATTGATGCCTTGACGGAATTTGTTTCGGTATACGGGGCCAAAGGACTTGCTTGGTTAAAAGCAGAAGAAGAAGGTTTAAAAGGACCAATTGCTAAATTTGTATCTGAAGAAGAACAAGCAGCGATTCAGTCAGCACTTGGTGTAGAAGCTGGCGACCTATTACTATTCGTTGCGGATAAAAAATCAGTAGTTGCCGATGCATTAGGTGCGCTTCGTCTAAAATTAGGTAAGCAATTAGAATTAATTGATGAAAGCAAATTTAACTTCTTATGGGTAACGGATTGGCCGCTACTTGAGTATGACGAAGAAGATGGTCGCTATTATGCAGCACATCATCCTTTTACAATGCCACAAAGACAAGATTTGGAAAAATTAGCTAATCAGCCTGGAGAAGTAAAAGCTCAAGCGTATGACCTAGTTCTTAATGGCTATGAACTTGGCGGTGGTTCCCTACGTATATTCGAAAGAGATATTCAGGAGCGAATGTTTGAAATTCTTGGTTTTTCTAAAGAGGAAGCTGTCGAGCAATTTGGTTTCCTACTTGAAGCATTTGACTATGGTACTCCGCCACATGGAGGGATTGCGCTAGGACTTGATCGTCTAGTAATGTTACTTGCTGGTAGAACGAACCTAAGAGATACAATTGCTTTCCCTAAAACAGCTAGTGCAAGTTGCGTTTTAACAGATGCACCTGGGGAAGTAAGTGAAGCACAATTAAATGATCTTCATCTCGCTTTGAATGTAAAGAATCATGATTAATTGGTAAAAAAAGTGATTTTTGAACTATATGTCACTTCTTGAATTCATATCTTAGCTATGATAAGATTACTTCAATCATAAAGAGTCCTGATGTGTACGTCGTCTACCCTAATTTTGACCGAACATATTACCTTCGGGAGTCCGGAGTTTTCTACGTAAGCGTAAATGCCTCATTTCTAGAGGACTTACAGATGCGAGAAGCAGGACACCCACCTGCTAAGTGCGGGTTCAAAATGAAGGACCAATAACGACGGCATAATTGGGACTCTTTCAATTTATAATTGTATGTAAAACCTGATCATAGTTATCAGGTTTTTTTATCTGTGGTCGAATAATAGTGTACTTACTTAAGGGTTTTGCAAGTTAGAAACAACCCGGTGTGGGAGCGCTTCACAAAATGGATGAGCAGGTCCCTCAGAAGGAATCTGGCGTATGAGCGCTTCGCAAAATGGATGAGCAGGTCCCTCAGAAGGAGCTCTGGTGTGTGAGCGCTTCGCAAAGTGGATGAGCAGGTCCCTCAGAAGGAACTCTGGTGTGTGAGCGCTTCGCAAAGTGGATGAGCAGGTCCCTCAGAAGGAACTCTGGTGTGTGAGCGCTTCGCAAAGTGGATGAGCAGGTCCCTCAGAAAGAACTCCGGGCGTGAGCGCTTCGCAAAATGGAATAGCAAGTCCTTCAGAATGAATCCCAGGCGTGAGCGCTGCACAAAATGGATTAGTAAGTCCCTCAGAATGAATCCGGCCTATGAGCGCTTCGCAAAATGGATGAGCAACTCCTTCAGAAAGAACCCCGGGCGAGAGCGCTTCGCAAAATGTATTAGCAAGTCCCTCAGCAGGAAGCTGGCGTATGAGCGCTTCGCAAAATGAATGAGCAAGTCCCTCAGAAAGAACCTGGCATGCGTATGACTTCATTATTTTTAGGGTTTAAAAAACTCAACAAATATGTACCAAAACAGGAAGGTCAAAAGAGATCATATGCCCATAAAAATCTGTTCACCTTTTTCAAAAGAAGGAATGAGAAATCCCAGTGATTTACTTGTATTTAACGGAAAGTATGATATATTTTTTTACGGGTATGATTATTTGTAGGATAGATATGGAATGGAGTTGAAATAGCATGTTACATCAGTTTTCGCGAAATGAGCTTGCCATTGGTAAAGATGGTTTAGAGACAATGAAAAATAGTACAGTGGCTGTATTAGGTATCGGGGGAGTGGGGACATTTGCAGCTGAGGCCCTTGCTCGTTCAGGTGTGGGCAGACTTGTGCTTGTTGATAAAGATGATGTGGATATTACCAATGTCAATAGACAAATTATTGCGTTGCTTTCTACTGTCGGTAGACAAAAAGTAGAAGTAATGAAAGAGAGAATTATGGATATTAATCCAGAATGTGAAGTCATTGCTTTGAAAATGTTTTATACAGAAGAAACATATGAAGATTTCTTTAGTTATAACCTTGACTTTGTCATTGATGCTTCAGACACGATTTCTTATAAGATCCACTTAATGAAAGAGTGCTTGAAAAGAGATATACCGATTATTTCTAGTATGGGTGCAGCTAATAAGATGGATCCGACAAGATTCCAAATCGCTGATATTTCTAAAACGCATACTGACCCAATTGCTAAGGTAATTCGTACTCGTTTACGAAAGGAAGGCATTCGTAAAGGTATACCCGTCGTTTTCTCTGATGAAAGTCCAATCGTTATTCGTGAAGATGTGAGAAAAACCGTTGGGAAAGATGATGCAAAAATCCGTAAGGCGAAAATGCCGCCGTCTTCTAATGCATTTGTGCCATCTGTATCAGGACTTATTATGGCAAGTTATGTTGTTAAGGAATTATTAGCCGACATTCCTATTAGTCGTGTAAATGACGAAAGTAAATAAATGAAAAAAAGCTTGTAGTTATTGTTACTACAAGCTTTTCTTCATTTATTTGCGATATTCTTTCATAACAGACATTAGTCCTTCGTAAAGTGAAAGCTCGTTTTCTAATTGATGGCTAGTTTCTTCCCATTTTTGATTAAGTTCTTTATTTCTTTCCTCTAATTGCTCATTTTCCAGTAAAAGTGCCTTGTTCTCAGATAATAATAAAAGGTCAGGGGTTGTTTTTAAGTATTCAATCACTTTCTGTATAGATAAGCTCGTAGCGTCTTCTTTAGTCTTCTTCATATTGTGATACCTAGTTTGACAGGCTGATTCTGTTCTACCTAATTTTTTTGCTGCCATGCGAAAGGCATCTGCTTTAGAATCACCATTTTGGCTATACTCATTAACCAATTCTTCTAATAGTTGATCGTCGGATTCTTGCCAAGATGCATGTGTCATCGAAAGCCTCCTTATCAAAACATTTATTATTATCCTCTACCTTAAAAAAAGAATCATACATTAGGCTTGACGGAAACAAAGTACCGGTGTACTATTTAACTAATACACTAGATGTAAAAAGGAGGAAAAAATGAATCCTTTTCGTGGCTTGCTCGTAAAAGAATTAAAGATAATGAAATCTCACTTTTATGGCGTAATTTTAACCGTGTTCTTTGCCGTTTTAATAGGCTTAACATTGACTCATTATTTTAAGGAAGGTAATATTTTACCTGCTTTTCTGTTCTTCTTATTTTTTGCGCATATTCTGTTTTACCCTATTTTTATTTTGTATTCCTTAAATTTAGAGACAAAGACGCAAGGGTGGTTGCATAACCCAAATCGGGGTTCTTATTTATTGAGTAGTAAGCTAGTGGCCATTAGTATTTATTTTGTAATGTCGATAGTCATTACCATTTTCTTAGCTATAGGGAGCTATTATTATAATCCTAATGTCTCATTCTATGACAACATACCAGTTGTTCTTCCGCTTTACTTATTATTATTTATCACTTGTTTGTCTTTCTATTTTGGTTTATGGTTCTGTTTTTATTGGTTCGTTTACTATAGCTTAAAAAATGTACCAATCTTAGGAAGGGTGCGCTCAGTATCTTTATTTATCATAGTAGTTGTGCAAATGTTCATTTCTGGTTTAATAGGTGAAAGCGATTGGTACAAACAATTAGTCCATATGAGTGAGCTTGATTTAAATGTAGATTGGCTGCATTTCAACTTTTTTGTTCAATCAGACGGGTTCACATTCAATATGGCTGATAGTACAATCTCCATTGTAGAAATCCTTTTATACCTCGTTACAGCTAGTCTGTTATTCATTACCTCGACTTGGTTGCTCGAAAAGAAGGTTGAGGTGTAATAATGGCGAAAGAGTTTCATTCATCACAGCCGATATATCTCCAAATCATGGAACGGGTTTGTCAACAGATTGTGAGAAAAGAGTTAGCTCCAGGGGAAAAATTACCCTCTGTTCGTGAGATGGCACTTACATTTGGGGTGAATCCAAATACAATTCAAAGAACGTATCAAGAGCTAGAAAGGATGGAAGTCGCCTTGGCGAAGCGTGGGCAAGGAACATTTGTAACAGAAGATACAGCCAAGTTAATGAACTTAAAAAGAGATATGCAAAAGCAGATCATCCAATCCTATGTAAATAATTTGCGAGAGTTAGGCTTTTCTAATGAGGAAATGAAACAAGGGCTATCTCAATTCCTGAAGGAGGATCATGATGATTGAGTTTCATAAGGTGAATAAGAAATATGGCTTTAATCAGGTTTTGAAAGATATCAGCTTTACAATACGCCCTGGGAAAATCATCGGCCTAGTGGGACCGAATGGAAGTGGAAAATCCACCATATTGAAACTCATCTCTGGTCTAACTTATCCTTCAAGTGGTGAAGTCAATGTATTAGGAGAGCCTGCTAATAGAAGAATTGCGTCCAAAGTCATCTATTTAACAGAGGCAGACAGTTTTTATCCTTCTTTTACGGTTAGAGATATGCTGAATTTTTATGAGAGCCAATTTGCTGATTTTGAACAAGATAAAGCAATGGAACTACTTCAATTTATGAACTTAAATGATTCAGTAAAAATTAGGTCATTATCGAAAGGAAACCGTGGACGGTTAAAGTTAGTATTGGCTCTTGCTAGAAGAGCACCTATTCTACTTTTAGATGAACCATTTTCTGGATTAGATCCAATGGTTCGGGATTCGTTGGTTCAAGGATTATTAAGCTTTATTGATTTTGAGAAACAAACAGTGCTAATGGCCACACATGAAATAGAAGAAGTTGAAACAGTCCTTGACGAATTGATTATGATAGAAGATGGGAAATTTCTTGGTCAGTATCATGTAGAAACAATAAGAGAAGAAAAAGGGCTGTCTATCAAAGAATGGATGAAAGAAACATATAAGGGGTGAGGGAAAGAAATGAAAGCAGTAGTTAAAATTGAAAATGTAACAAAGATCATTAAAAAGAGAAAAATTATTGATTCCTTAAATTTTGAAGTAATGGAAGGAGAGGTTTTTGGGTTTCTAGGCCCTAATGGTGCGGGTAAAACAACCACTATTCGGATGATTGTTGGCTTAATTGGCATTAGTGAAGGTGATATTAAAATTCTTGACAATAGTGTGCAAACAAACTTTGAGAAGGCAATCCAACATGTAGGAGCGATTGTTGAAAATCCAGAAATGTATAAATTTATGAGTGGATATCAAAATCTCCTCCATTACGCAAAAATGGCAGAGGGAATTACAAAAGAAAAAATTATGGAGACAGTAGAGTTTGTTGGTTTGACTGAGAGAATACATGATAAGGTGAAGACTTATTCTTTAGGTATGCGGCAACGACTAGGGTTAGCTCAATGTTTGTTACATGACCCTAAAGTGTTAATTCTGGATGAACCAACAAATGGATTAGACCCCGCTGGTATTCGTGAAATCCGTGACCATGTAAGGAAGTTAGCAAGAGAAAGAGGAATGGCAGTCATTGTATCTAGTCATCTACTATCAGAAATGGAAATGATGTGTGATCGAGTCGGTATTATTCAAAAAGGTAAATTAATTACGATTCAGTCTGTCCATGAGCAAGTAGAAGGAGGAGCAAAGGAATATGAAATTGACGTCGATCATCCAACAGAAGCAATGTTTGCTGTCAATAGATTAATTCCACAACAGCAAGCAGAAGTGAAGGGAAATACGCTTATGCTGCGAGCACAAAAAGAGGATATCCCTTTATTGGTGAAAGAGTGGGTTCATGATGGAATTAATATATATCGTATTCAAGAAACGACGAAAACGTTGGAAGACCGCTTTCTTGAAGTGACAACACTACAGAAGGAGGCGGAATAAGCGATGTTCTCATTAATTAGAAACGAATGGGTGAAAATCTTTAAACGAAGTGGCACTTATGTAATGATTGGCATTCTTCTTTTTATCGTTGCTGTAGCAGGTGCTTTTATGAAATACCAAGATGTACAAGGATCAGTCCCTCCAAATGAGCAATGGCAAAAAGGGTTACAAATGGAGATAGACTCCTATGAGAAGGAGCTGGAGAATTCCGGAGATATGCTTCCAGAGGATGTAAAAGAAAGCTATGAAAAGATCATTGCCATTAATGAGTATCGCATCGAAAACAATATATCACCAAATGGAGATTACGAGGCACTGAGTTTTATATCTGATATGTCTTCGCTAATAGATTTTGCCGGTTTGTTTATGATTATTATTGCTGGAGGGATTGTAGCAAGTGAATTTAATTGGGGAACGATTAAACTGCTACTCATTCGCCCAATTACTAGAAGTAAAATTCTTCTCTCCAAGTACATAACTGTGCTGTTATTTGGTTTCAGTTTGCTCTTTTTACTTTTCATGTTCTCTGGCATATTAGGCCTCGTTCTATTTGGTTTAGGTGGTAGTGAACCGTATCTCTTATATCAAGATGGAGTAGTAAAAGAACAGTCAATGATTTTGCATTTAATCAATGTGTATAGTTTATCATCCATCCAAAACATTATGCTAGCAACGATGGCCTTTATGATTTCATCAGCATTCAGAAGTAGTTCATTAGCAATTGGTTTATCTATTTTCCTTATGTTTGCTGGTGGGCAAATTACTCACCTCATTGCGATGAAGTATGATTGGGCGAAATATAGTTTATTTGCTAATACCGATCTGTTTCAGTACTTTGAAGGAACACCGATGTTACCAGGAATGACGTTAACTTTTTCCGTTATCATGTTGATTGTTTATTTTCTGATATTCCAAATCATTGCATTTATCATATTTAAGAAAAGAGATATAGCTGGATAAAATCTAGAAGCTGCTGGAAATTTCCGGCAGCTTATTTTTATGGGTGAAATGGTCACAATAATCATTGAAGGAGTGTGGGGTCATGAGAATAAAGTGGTTTTTTCTCGTCTTTATAATGATTTTATTTATACCATTTCGTATTAGCGAGGCTTCGATTAAGGAAAGAGATGAATATGAACAATTGGGCCTAGCCATTTGGGATTTTTGCCAAATGAAAGGAAATTATGTAGCACTTACATTTGATGATGGACCAGATCCTGTATACACGCCGCAAATCTTAGATTTATTAAAAAAATATCAAGTAAAGGCGACTTTCTTTGTCGTGGGGAAAAAAGCAAAGGATTTCCCTGAGGTGATACAGCGTATAAATAAAGAAGGTCATGAAATTGCTAATCATACGTATAACCACGGATATGATGTTTTAATTAAAGAAGGTAAATTGACAGAAGAACTTATAAAGACAGAGGAGGTTGTGAAAGCCATTACTTCTAAATCAATGACGTTATATCGACCAGTTGCAGGGATATACAATGATACTATTATGAATACAGCTACAAAACAAGGTTATTTAGTAACGATGTGGTCTTGGCATCAAGATCCTAAAGATTGGATGAACCCTGGTGTTTATCCTATTTTTCATCACGTATCTACTGCGATGAAACCTGGAGATATAATTGTTTTACATGATGCTGGTGGTGATCGTTCACAGACAGTGTTTGCACTAGAGGAAATCTTGAAAACAATGAAAAATATTGAATTTAAAGGGGTAACTGTGTCCGAGCTTATTTTACTTTCACAAGAGATTCCAACAACTATCTTCGATGCAAAATAACACGTTTTCTCTTTTTTTTGAGTGGAAATAAGTGGTGATGAAAAGATATGTTCTGCGTTACTTATCAGAGTGACAAGAGATAGATAAGGCATTGCCAAGTATTTTATTGTTAACAAATGAGGAAAATCCACTCAAACATTTAGAACTGAGTGGATTTACTATCTTTTTTAGCCAGAATCTTACTGTTGTAGCCGTTTGTAAACATTGGAAAGAGCTTGTTCAAATTTACCGTTCGTTTTTGGCTCATAATAAGTTTTCTGCTTAATGTTATTAGGCAAGTATTGTTGCTTTACCCATCCATTTTCATAATCATGCGGGTATTGATAGTCAATGCCTCTACCTAATTCTTTCGCCCCTTTATAATGGGCGTCTTTTAGGTGATCTGGAACTTCACCGCTAATGCCTGCACGTATATCTGATAAAGCCCGGTCAATCGCCATAATAGCTGAATTAGATTTCGGTGAGAGGCATAGCTCAATCACTGCATTAGCTAACGGAATTCTTGCTTCAGGGAAACCTAACCGCTCTGCTGATTCAATGGCTGATAATGTTCTTTGTCCAGCTTGGGGGGAGGCAAGTCCGATATCTTCATAAGCGATAACCAATAGTCTTCTTGTAATACTAACCATATCTCCTGCCTCAATTAATCTGCCTAAATAATGAAGGGAGGCATTCACGTCACTTCCACGAATGGATTTTTGGAATCCAGATAAAACATCGTAATGTGCATCACCATCTTTGTCATGTGCCATACTCTTTTTTTGCATGCATTCTTCGGCAGCTGAAAGTGTAATGAGGATAGTACCTGAGTCATCTGGTTCAGTTGAAAGCACTGCCAATTCAAGCGCATTTAGCGAACTACGAACATCGCCTCCAGATGCAGTTGCAAAGTGAGTTAATGCCTCATCTTCTATGTCTATTGTCTTATTACCCAGCCCTCTATCTTCATCAGCAATAGCTACTTTTAATGCCGTTTTAATCTCTTCCACTTCTAATGGCTTTAGTTCGAAAATTTGACATCGACTTCTGATGGCGGGGTTAATTGCATGATAAGGATTGCTAGTAGTAGCACCTATTAAGGTAATCATGCCATTTTCTAAATAAGGTAAAAGAAAATCCTGTTTTGCTTTATCTAAGCGATGAACCTCATCTAATAATAAAATAACCTTACCTGACATCTTTGCTTCGGCTGCTACGACTTCCATATCTTTTTTATTATTTGTCACTGCGTTTAAAGTGCGAAAAGCGAATTTAGTACTACCAGCTATTGCACTAGCAATAGAGGTTTTTCCAATTCCTGGTGGTCCGTATAATATCATCGATGATAGTTGTTTCGCTTTTACCATTCTATGAATAATTTTACCTTCTCCCACGAGGTGTTGTTGACCAATAATTTCATTGATTGTTCTTGGTCTCATTCGAAAAGCTAACGGTTTGATACTCAACTATATCACTCCTAATTAGATAAGAGGCTTATCCTGTTCCTTTTGATAACATATCATAAAATTAAAATAGCTAAAATGATTAACGCTTGCAAATGTGCTATAATAGCAAGGTCTATTTATATGTTGTGAAGAAAAATGTTTTTAACCTATCCAACTACTTATTAAAGAGTATTCTACCATTTAATGGAGGGCGTAAGAAAAAAGATTAAAAATAATCTATCCTGTGAGGGCTTGTCAAATGATCAATAATAATAAAATAGGGCAAACAGGACCGAGGTTTATTATCTATTTACTCGGTTTATTAGTAATGAGTTTAGGAATTGTACTCCTTATTGTTGCAGATTTAGGCGCAACACCTTGGGACGTATTGCATGTAGGTTTGTATTATCAATTAGGGTTATCAATTGGCACCTGGTCTATTATTGTTGGTATTCTTGTACTTGCCATTGCGGCAATCATTGGTAAAGAGATGCCAAAAGCAGGTGCTTATCTTAATATGATTCTTATTGGAATCTTTATTGATTTGTATTTATTATTACCGTTTATGACCACTCCTGAAACGATTTGGGGAAAGTTCATTATGTTTGCTTGTGGTCTTTTAATTAATTGTTATGGTATGGGCTTGTATATATCAGCTCGTTTAGGTACTGGGCCACGGGATAGTTTAATGATGGCATTAATGAATCGAACAGGTTGGAAAGTTGCCTATATAAGGTCAAGTATGGAAATTATTGTGTTAGTTATCGGTTGGCAGCTTGGCGGTCCTGTTTTTTGGGGGACAATCGTTTTAAGCTTGGCTACTGGTCCAATAGTCGGTGCAGCATTACCACAATGTCAACGATTTACGAATAAGTTACTTGCACGAATGAAGGAAAGAAAAGTATCGATTGCCTCATAACAGGTAACGATGGAATTTATAGAGAGAATAAAGATGAATAGAGGTGTCGGGAATGAAAATATCGACAAAAGGTCGTTACGGATTAACGATTATGATAGAACTCGCTAAGAAATATGGGGAAGGTCCCGTTTCATTAAAAACAATTGCACAAGCAAATGATTTATCAGAACACTATTTAGAACAATTAATTGCTCCTTTAAGAAATGCTGGTTTTGTGAAAAGTATAAGAGGAGCTTATGGCGGATATATACTTGGAGATGAGCCATCAAAGATCACTTCAGGCGATATTATTCGCGTATTAGAGGGTCCGATTAGTCCAGTTGAAGGGATAGAAAATGAAGAACCAGCTAAAAGAGAATTATGGATGCGTATACGTGACGCAGTGAAAGAGGTATTGGATAATACAACGATTGAGGATTTAGCAAACCATAAAGATAATGGTGAATCCGATGCTTATATGTTTTATATTTAACAGATTGGCAAGAAGGTGAAAAAAGTGGAAAGAATTTATTTGGATCATGCGGCAACAAGTCCGATGCATCCTCAAGTAATTGAAGTAATGATGCGAATGATGCAAGAGGATTACGGAAATCCATCAAGCATTCATTCTTTTGGTAGAGAAGCAAGACAAGTACTTGATCGGGCAAGAGAAGTAATGGCATCAAGTATTGGAGCTATTGCAAACGAGATTATTTTCACAAGTGGTGGAACCGAATCCGATAATCATGCTATTTTTGGAGTAGCTCGAGCGAATCAAAATAAAGGTAAGCATATCATCACTTCAGAAATTGAACATCATGCAGTACTACATGCGTGCGAAGAGCTTGAAAGAGAAGGATTTGAAGTAACATATTTACCAGTCAACAATGAAGGGGTCATTGAGGTAGACACTGTTAAGAAAGCGTTACGAGATGATACAATTTTAGTTACCATCATGTATGCGAATAATGAAGTTGGTACCATTCAGCCCATCGCTGAGATAGGTAAACTGCTCGTTAATCATCAAGCAGTCTTTCATACAGATGCGGTACAAGCTTATGGCCTATTGCCTATAGATGTGAATGAAGCAAATATTGACTTACTTTCTGTTTCAGCTCACAAAATAAATGGTCCAAAAGGTATTGGATTTCTATATTGCCGGAAAGACATTTCCCTTCCTTCAAGATTGTTTGGGGGCGAGCAAGAAAGAAAGCGTAGAGCTGGAACGGAAAACGTACCTGCCATTGCTGGTTTTTTAGAAGCAGTGAAAGTAAGTCAACAAAATAGAGGGGCTAAAAGTACGCACTTTCAACAATTAAGAGAAATGTTCTTGCAAACATTGATAGAAAATGGAATAAAGTTTAAGCAAAACAGTTCGCTTGCTGAAACACTTCCTCATGTATTAAACTTAAGCTTTCCAGGAACAAATGTGGAAGCTATGCTTGTTAATTTGGATTTGGTAGGGATTGCCGCATCTAGTGGTTCTGCATGTACAGCAGGATCTATAGACCCATCGCATGTACTGGTCGCGATGTTTGGTAAAGGAGATGAGCGGTTAGCTAACTCTATAAGGTTCAGCTTTGGCTATGGTAATACATTAGAACAAGCAGGTGTAGCTGGAAAAGAAGTAAGTAAAATCGTGCAACGATTTCAGGCATAAATAAAGTATAGCAAAGAGAGGTGAAGACAATGACAAAAGCGCCAAAAGATACGCGAGTTGTTGTTGGGATGTCCGGTGGCGTTGATTCATCGGTAGCTGCACTCCTTCTCAAAGAACAAGGCTATGATGTCATCGGCATTTTTATGAAAAACTGGGATGACACCGATGAAAACGGTGTATGTACAGCGACGGAAGACTATGAAGATGTAATCCGCGTATGTAATCAAATCGGTATTCCATACTATGCTGTCAACTTTGAGAAGCAATATTGGGATAAAGTGTTCACCTACTTTCTTGAAGAATATAAAGCAGGTAGAACACCGAACCCCGATGTCATGTGCAATAAGGAAATAAAATTTAAAGCGTTTCTAGAACATGCGATGCATTTAGGTGCTGATTATTTAGCAACTGGTCATTATGCGCGTGTAGAAGAAAGAGACGGCGAAGTAAAAATGCTTCGTGGCCTTGATGAAAACAAAGATCAAACGTATTTCCTTAATCAGCTTTCGCAAGATCAATTAAAAAAAGTAATGTTCCCAATCGGCAATATTAAAAAGTCAGAGGTAAGGGAAATTGCGGCAAAAGCAAATTTAGCAACAGCTACTAAGAAGGATAGTACAGGTATTTGTTTTATTGGTGAAAGAAACTTTAAAGAATTCCTAGGTAACTACTTACCAGCTCAACCAGGTAATATGGAGACATTTGATGGTAAAGTAGTCGGTAAGCATGATGGTTTAATGTATTATACAATTGGTCAAAGACATGGTTTAGGGATCGGTGGCGCAGGTGAGCCTTGGTTTGCGATTGGTAAGGACTTGAAAAGGAATGTTCTTTATGTAGGACAAGGCTTTCACCATGAAAAATTATATTCCGATTCCCTTGTAGCTGTGAATGTAAGTTGGGTATCTGAAAAAGAAATGCCACAAACATTTGAATGTACAGCTAAATTTAGATATCGTCAGACAGACAATAATGTAACGGTGGAACGCTTAGCGGACAATAAAGTTCGAGTGAAGTTTCATGAGCTAAGTAGAGCGATTACCCCTGGCCAATCAGTTGTTTTTTATAACGGTGACGAATGCTTAGGCGGAGCAACAATTGATGAAGTATATATTAATAGTAATCAACTCACATATGTAGGATAAAAAATCAGGCAAATTGATTGCCTGGTTTTTTATTTTTCCCACGTTTTTATGATAAATCTTCAACAAGTTACTGAGTCTAGAATGGATACGCACAAATGCCGCAAATCATCGAAGTTAACTTTTCTCCTCTCATTCTTTGGAGAAGCTGGAAAATCAAGCCGTGTACCAACTATATTATGTTCAATTCTAAAAACCTAAACAAATTATGCCTGAACGTTTAGCCTGTGAATGAAGTCATAACGAAATATATGCTATACTATTTCGAAGAGTAAAGAGATAGAAATGGAGTCGATAAATAATGGATAAAAACCAACAAGGTATTCAATATATGCAAGAAGGTAAATGGGAAGAAGCAGCTAAGATTTTTATGGAAGCCATTGATGAAAACCCTGAGGATGCGGTTTCTTATATCAATTTTGGTAATGTTTTATCAGCCGTTGGCGACGGAGAACGAGCATTGAAGTTTTTTCTAAAAGCAATTGAACTTGATGAAAACGCGGGTGTTGCTTATTATAGTGTCGGAAATTTACTTTTTGAAAAAGAACAATTTGACGAGGCTAAAAATATGTTTGAACAAGCGATGCAAAAAGGAATCGACCATGGAGACAATTATTTTATGTTAGGTATTTCCCTTATGCAATTAGAGCAAGGGAAATTAGCATTACCATACTTGCAACGTGCAACTGAATTAAATCCACAGGATGCAGAAGCGGCGTTTCAATATGGTCTTTGCTTAGCGCAATTAGAATTAATAGATGAAGCCATTAAGCAACTACAACAATGTATTGAATTAGATGAGGAACATGCAGATGCTCATTATAATCTCGGTGTCGCTTATGGTTTTAAAGAAGACGTGCAAAAGGCACTCGCTCATTTTAATCGTGCATTGGATATACAACCGGATCATATGCTTGCCGGCTACGGTAAGAAAATGATTGAAAAACAAGCATAAGATAAAAAACAAGATGCGCTTAAAAAGGAAGGAGCATATGGGATGGATGAGCAGAATTCTTTAGATTTATTTGCTGAACAAAAAACGTATGTAAAGGGCAAGCATCTTGTGACTATTTTCCATAATGAGAGTAATCTTTATACGGTTTTACGTATTCGGGTGCTAGAGACAAATGCACAATATGAAGAGAAAGAAGCGGTCATTACTGGCTACATACCGAAAATCCATGAAGAGGAGACCTATACATTTATAGGGGAATGGAAGGAACATCCAAAGTTTGGGTTGCAATTCCATGTAGAGCAGTACAAGAAAGAAATGCCTCAAACAAAAGAAGGTGTCGTTAATTATTTATCAGGTGACCTCTTTAAAGGAATTGGTAAGAAAACGGCACAAAGTATCGTGGACGAGCTTGGAGAAAATGCGATCAATAGCATTTTAAATAATCCTTCATTATTAGATGGGATACCAAAATTAGCAAGTGAAAAAGCGAAAGTTTTATACGACACACTTGTGGAGAATCAAGGAATTGAACAAGTCATGATTCACCTCAATCAACTTGGTTTTGGTCCACAACTATCTATGAAGATTTTTCAAACATATAAAGATCAAGCAATAGATATTTTGCAAAAAAAACCTTATCAACTCGTAGAGGATATTGAAGGGATTGGCTTCCATCGGGCAGATGAGATTGGACAACAAGTGGGAATGTCAGGTAGTCATCCTGACCGTATTAAAGCAGCATGTTTGTATGTGCTTGATAGTGAAAGTGCACAGGCAGGTCACGTATATGCTGAAGCAGAAGAATTACTCCCTGCTGTCAAAAAACTATTAGAGGAAAAAGCGACTGAGGTAATCCCTTACGAGGCGATTAGTGAAGCAATCTTAAAGCTCGGAGAAGAGAGAAAAGTGATTGCAGAAGGACAGCAGTTATATTTACCTTCTCTTTTCTTTTCTGAAAAGGGAATCGTTACAAATATCAAACGTATACTCAATCAAACGGAATTTAATGAACAGTTTCCTGAATCGGAATTCCTCCTTGCTTTGGGACAATTAGAAGAGCGACTTTCGGTACAGTATGCGCCATCTCAAAAAGATGCCATTCAAAAAGCGTTAATGTCGCCAATGATGATCTTAACTGGTGGTCCAGGTACGGGCAAAACAACGGTTATTCAAGGAATTGTTGAATTGTATGGTGAATTACATGGCTGTAGTTTAAATCCGAAAGACTATAAAAAAGAAGAGCCTTTTCCTTTCTTATTAGCTGCACCTACTGGAAGAGCGGCGAAAAGAATGGCAGAATCTACAGGATTACCAGCTGTGACGATTCACAGATTGCTTGGTTGGAATGGAAGTGAGGGTTTTGACCATCATGAAGAAAACCCGCTTGAAGGGAAAATTCTTATTGTTGATGAAACTTCCATGGTTGATATATGGCTAGCCAATCAACTTTTTAAAGCGATCCCTGAAGAAATGCAAGTCATACTTGTTGGTGATGAAGATCAATTACCATCTGTGGGCCCAGGTCAAGTATTAAGAGATTTATTACTTTCTGAACGTATCCCTTCGGTTATGTTGACAGATATTTATAGGCAATCGGAAGGCTCGTCAATTATTGAGTTAGCACATGAAATGAAAAAGGGAAGATTGCCGCAAAATATTACTCAGCAACAAAAAGACCGTTCCTTTTTTCAATGCCAACCAGGTCAAATTGGCACGGTTATCGGGCAAGTAGTGCGAAATGCAAAGAAAAAGGGGTATTTAGCAAAGGATATTCAAGTACTTGCACCGATGTATCGTGGTCCTGCAGGTATTGATCGCCTTAATAAAATGATCCAAGAAATTTTCAACCCTAATGAAGATGGTAGTAGAAAGGAAATTGCTTTTGGTGATGTTGTCTATCGCATTGGAGACAAGGTGTTGCAATTAGTCAATCAACCTGAAAACCACGTTTATAACGGTGATATGGGTGAAATTATTTCCATATTTTATGCAAAAGAGAACACAGAGAAACAAGATATGGTTATTGTTTCTTTTGACGGAGTGGAAGCAACGTATACAAAACAGGATTTAAATCAAATCACTCATGCCTATTGTTGTTCCGTTCATAAGTCACAGGGCAGTGAGTTTCCGATTGTTATTCTTCCGGTCGTTAAAAGTTATTACCGGATGTTACGGAGGAATTTATTATATACTGCCATTACACGAAGCAAGCAGTTCCTTATATTATGCGGTGATGAAGAAGCGTTAAAAATGGGTATACAACGATTGGATGATCAATCGAGGCGATCTAACTTACGATTGAAGTTAAAAGATGAAATCTTCGAAGGAGAGACCATTGAAGCTGTAGATGAATCATTAACATATGAAGATTATTTGATGAAAGTCGACCCGTTGATAGGAATGGAAAATATCACACCTTATGATTTTTTAGAGGCTGATTAGACTAAGATGAGAGATTTTTCTCATCTTATTTTTTTACCTATATACATAAAACAAATTGCCAACCTGGAAAAAGAATGACTCGCACCATCTTTGAACAAAATAACAATGTTCAAAGAAGGTGGGAGTAACTTTTGCGAACATTTTCCTTATTAAGAGGCTTGTCGGTAATCGTGTTGAATAACGGTAGGACAATAGGTGAAGTGAATGATCTCTTCATCTCACCCGAAGGATTAGTGAAGGGACTATGGGTGAAGAACCACTCATTTATTCGTAAATCCTTTTTTCTAGATATTAAAGATGTGTACTCATTTGGTTGGGATGGTGTGATGATTGAGAGTTGTGATGTATTAACAGCTATACCAAAGCATAGTGATTTTACAATTGCTAGTGAAAATCGTCTGGCTGGCCGAATGATGATGACAAGAGAGGGCGATCGCTTAGGACTTCTTCAAGATGTATATTTCAATGAAGAATTGGGCACAATCGTAGGGTATGAACTATCAGATGGCTTCTTTTCTGATGTACTTGAAGGAAAGAAAGTAGTTAAAGCTAGTTGCGCACCAGCGATTGGAAAGGATGCCATTATTGTAAATGTAGAATAAGGTAGGTGTCCTTTCCATGATGCTTCAATGTCCTAATTGTCAAAGCAAAGATGTCGGTAAGATTGGCATAAATCAATATTACTGTTGGAATTGCTTTATCGAACTCTCATTGTCTAAAGGAATTATTCATACTCACCAAGTGGAAGAAGATGGGTCTTTAAGTTCTTTAGATGACTTATTTGATGAAGAAGGGCGTCGTTTTTCTTCATAAAAATTCTTATGAGAGGTGTCATATGATGAATAAAATGTTAACCTCAGCAGCTGTCATAGGCGCAGGTGTAGCCGCATATAGCTATATGCAGAAAAATAACATCGTCTCAAAAAGAGATATGAAAAAAATACAAAGAAAAGTAATGAAAATGTTTTAAATGTTTTCGCGTCCTCAATCAAATAGATTGGGGACGTTTTTTCGTACCTGTGCTATGTTAATAAATGAATCCATTCCGTCCCTTGTTTAACTTGTATGTATAATTCATATGCTCTCTTCTCAAGATAGTAAAGGGAGGCGTAGTGCATGGACGTTCGTATGAAATGGTTGTACCGTTTAGGCTTTGTTTTGCTTGTTCTCATTTTACTTTATATCTTTTTTCAATTAAAAGAATTATGGCTCCCTCTTTTAAAATTACTGCTTGTTGTGCTGATTCCGTTTTTACTTGGGGCATTTTTTACTTATCTCTTACACCCTATGGTTGAAAAGTTACATCAAACGGGTATGCACAGAGGATTAGCAGCTTTAGGAATTTATTTATTATTTTTTGGTGGTGTTGGCTACGGATTGTATAAAGGGATTCCGGCTTTTATTCATCAACTAAATGATTTAGTTGATCATGCGCCAGAGTTTGCCGAGCAATATCGCTCTTTTATTGCTTTGATTCAAGAACGCACATCTGAATGGCCAGAAACATTACAATTACGTGTAGAGGATGGGATTAACAATATTGAAGCAGCATTAGATAAATTATTAACAAAGGCAATTAATATATTGCTTGAGATTCTTAATTATGCTTTAATCATCGCTATTATCCCATTTATCTCCTTTTACCTTTTAAAAGATTATACGGATGTAAAAAAAGCAGTCTGGTACTTAACGCCAAGAAGATGGAGAAAAGAAGCTGTTTTGTTTATAAGAGATGTTGATAAGTCACTCGGAGGTTATATTCGTGGGCAGCTCCTTGTATGTTTAGTAATCGGGGTGATTTCAGCTACTTTATTTTGGGTGTTCGGTATGAAGTATCCATTGTTGCTTGGTTTTATCATTGCAATAACCAATATTATTCCGTATTTTGGTCCAATTATTGGTGCAGTCCCAGCGGTGATTATTGCAGCGACCCTGTCAGTCAAAATGGTGATTATCACATTAATTATTATAGTTGTATTGCAATTTGTGGAAGGGAATATATTATCTCCTTTAATTGTAGGGAAAAGCTTACATATGCACCCCCTCATTATTATGCTTTCATTACTAGCTGGTGGAGAAGCTGGCGGTATCATTGGTTTAATTATGGCTGTTCCGATTTTGGCAATCCTAAAAATTAGTCTTATACATGCACGTAAACTATTAATGAACCGACATAGGGCAGATAAGGTATAGTTTCAGCTGAATTTGTTGATACTGTTAGACATTGATATTGACAAAAGAGCAAAAATCTAGCTATAATTCGACTATATCTATTTAAATAATGTAAGATGTTGATGGAAGAAGTATGTTATAGTCCATTCGAAAGAGAGGAAATTCCATGGCTGAGAGAATTTCTCGATGAAGGATAACAGAAAGCTAATCCGGAGTGCAGTTAACTACTGCCGTTCACCGCGTTAAGGTGCTTTGAGAGGTGAGAGTTTTCTTTCACAATCAGGGTGGTACCGCGAGCTTAAGTTCTCGTCCCTGTATTGGGGATGAGGGCTTTTTTTTATGGTTACATAAATTTTTTAGGAGGTTTTTTTATGAAACATTTAACTGGTGCAGAAATTAGACAAATGTTTTTAGATTTTTTTAAAGAAAAAGGTCACGCAGTGGAACCGAGTGCTTCTTTAGTACCACATGAAGATCCGTCACTACTATGGATTAATAGTGGTGTAGCTACATTGAAGAAATATTTTGATGGTCGAGTGATTCCCGAAAATCCAAGGATCGTTAATGCACAAAAATCAATACGTACCAATGATATTGAAAATGTTGGGAAGACAGCACGTCACCATACATTCTTTGAAATGCTTGGGAATTTTTCTATCGGTGACTACTTTAAAGAAGAAGCGATTCTATATGCTTGGGAATTCTTGACGAGTCCAAAATGGATTGGTTTTGAAGAAGACAAATTATCTGTGACAATCCACCCTGAGGACGATGAAGCGTACAAATTATGGAGAGAAAAAGTAGGTGTACCAGAAGAACGAATTATTCGTTTGGAAGGGAATTTCTGGGATATTGGTGAAGGACCAAGTGGACCGAACACAGAAATTTTCTATGATAGGGGAGAAGAGTATGGTAACGATTTAAATGATCCTGAGCTCTATCCTGGGGGAGAGAACGAACGTTACTTGGAAGTATGGAACCTTGTATTTTCTGAGTTTAACCATAATCCAGATGGAACATATACTCCACTACCAAAGAAAAATATTGATACGGGCATGGGCTTAGAGCGTATGGCTTCAGTTGTGCAAAATGTAAAGACGAATTTTGACACAGATCTATTTATGCCAATCATTAAAGGAACAGAAGATATTTCTGCTGAGAAATATGGAAAAACTGCGGAACAAGATGTCGCATTTAAAGTGATTGCTGACCACATTCGTACAGTAGCATTTGCAATTGGTGATGGTGCTCTTCCATCAAATGAAGGTAGAGGATATGTTCTTAGACGATTATTACGTCGCGCGGTTCGTTATGCGAAACAAATCAATATTCATCGTCCGTTCATGTTTGAGTTAGTACCAGTGGTTGCAGAAATAATGGTTGATTATTATCCACAAGTAAAAGAAAAAACGGCTTTTATTCAAAAAGTCATTAAAAACGAAGAAGAACGCTTCCATGAAACGTTACACGAGGGTTTAGCTATTCTTTCAGAAGTAATGAAAAAAGAAAAAGCTAATGGACATACTGTAATCGATGGAAAAGATGTTTTCCGTCTTTATGATACGTATGGTTTCCCCGTTGAATTAACAGAGGAGTACGCAGAAGAAGAAGGGATGAGCATCGACCATGATGGCTTTGAAAAAGAGATGGAAAATCAGCGTGATCGCGCTCGAGCTGCTCGTCAAGATATAGATAGTATGCAAGTCCAGGATAGTGTCCTAGGTGAAATTACGGTAGACAGTAGGTTTGTTGGGTATGAACAATTGACGATTGATACTGAAGTAGCTGCAATTGTAAGTGGTGGCGAGCTAGTAGACCAAGCTGGTCAAGGCGAAGAGGTTCAATTAATATTGACAGCTACTCCTTTCTATGCTGAAAGTGGTGGGCAAATCGCTGATAAGGGAACTCTAACAGCAAGTGGCGTGAGGGTTGAAATAAAAGATGTGCAAAAAGCTCCAAATGGACAAAACCTCCATCGTGCAGTTGTCACAGAAGGAGAATTAAAAGCTCATTCATCGGTTAAAGCATCTGTAGATTATTTTAATCGTAATAAAATCGTAAAAAATCATACTGCGACACATCTTCTTCATCAAGCATTGAAAGATGTATTAGGTACGCATGTAAATCAAGCAGGTTCTCTCGTTGAACCAGATCGACTAAGATTTGACTTTTCTCACTTTGGACAAGTAACAGGAGATGAGTTAGAGAAAATCGAAGCCATTGTTAACGAGAAAATTTGGAATAGCTTAAATGTGCAAATTGACCTGAAAGATATTGAAGAAGCAAAAGCAATGGGAGCAATGGCTTTATTTGGAGAAAAGTATGGGAAAATTGTACGAGTTGTTCAAATCGGTGATTATTCATTAGAACTTTGTGGTGGCTGTCATGTGGCAAATACTGCAGTCATTGGTTTGTTCAAAATCCAATCTGAAAGCGGGATTGGTGCAGGCACAAGAAGAATAGAAGCAGTCACAGGTGAAGGTGCTTATAAGATGATGACAGAGCAAATCTCTGTATTAAAAGAGGCTGGAGCTAAATTAAAATCAAATATAAAAGATGTACCAGTAAAAATTGACAGCTTACATGCAGAGATCAAGCAATTACAAAGAGAAAATGAATCATTAGCAACTAAATTGGGTAATATTGAAGCTGGAAGCTTGATTGACCAAGTGAAAGAAGTGAACGGTGTAAAAGTATTAGCTGCAAAAGTTCAGGCGACAGACATGAACCACTTGCGTAATATGGCAGATGAATTAAAACAAAAGCTTGCTTCAGCAGTGGTTGTACTAGGTAGTGCGAATGAAGGAAAAGTGAATTTAATTGCCGGTGTGACAGATGATTTGATTAAAAGTGGCTATCATGCGGGTAAATTAATTAAGGAAGTGGCTACTCGCTGTGGAGGCGGTGGCGGTGGACGTCCAGATATGGCGCAAGCTGGTGGAAAAGACCCAGCAAAATTAGAGGGAGCGTTACAATTTGTAGAGGAATGGGTAAAATCCGTTTGATTCCCGAATAGTTTAGTGTAAAATGTAGGTAAACAAAAGCGAATCATAAAAAGAAGAGGTTATATAACCTCTTCTTCATGAACTTGGTGTAGCTATCCATCCTTCTCTTTTTGAATAGGTAGCTTAATCGCTTAAGAACAGAATAGTGAGGTGTAGCAATTGAGCTCATTTGACAAAACGATGAGATTTAATTTTCCTGAGGAACCATTTGAACAAGATGTCAATAAAGTTTTGTTCCATGTTCACGATGCCCTGCAGGAAAAAGGGTATAATCCTATTAATCAAATTGTAGGTTACCTGCTTTCTGGAGATCCTGCCTACATACCCCGTCACAAAGATGCAAGGAATGTGATTCGCAAGTTAGAACGGGATGAAATTATTGAAGAACTTGTGAAGTCGTATTTAAAACAGCAACGAGAGGGATAATATGCGTACAATGGGATTAGATGTCGGCTCAAAAACGGTCGGCGTGGCTGTTAGTGATGGTCTTGGTTGGACAGCCCAAGGCATCGAAACAGTGAAAATAAATGAGGAACAGAATCAGTACGGATTTAAACGTATTGGTGAGCTGCTCAAAGAATATGAAGTAACAAAGGTTGTTGTTGGCATTCCTAAGAACATGAATGGTACAATAGGGCCTAGAGGTGAAGCGAGTCAGTTCTATGGTAATGAACTTAACAAACGTTTCGGTGTTGAGGTTATTTATTGGGACGAGCGTCTCACTACAATCGCTGCAGAGAGAGTCCTACTTGATGCAGATGTCAGTCGCAAAAAAAGGAAAAAAGTGATTGATAAAATGGCGGCAGTCATGATTTTACAAGGTTATTTAGATAGCCAGAATTAAGAGGTGAAAGAAATGGATCACGGAGAAAACAATATCACAGTAGTAGATGAGGAAGGTAACGAGCAGCTTTGCGAAGTGCTTTTTACTTTTGACTCTGAAGAATTTGGCAAATCTTATGTTCTTTATTATCCAATTGGTGCAGATGAGGATGAAGAAGAGGTTGAAATTCATGCATCTGCATTCGTTCCAAGTGAAGATAATACTGATGGTGAATTAATGCCAATTGAAACGGACGAAGAATGGGACCTTATCGAAGAGATGTTAAATACATTTTTAGAAAACGAAGAAGAATAAATTTGAAAAGACCCGCGTATTTAGTGGGTCTTTTTTTTATGTTCTATCATCCTTCGCAGGTGAACTTGCGACTAAGGCTAACCCAGAATTAATATCACACAACAAAAAAACATTAAGTAAAAAAAGACTTAGCAAAATATAACCTATCTCAAAAAAAACCTCCACTTTCAGCATTGTCCTCATTTCTATCTCATTCTCTATAAACTTAACTCATTCATTATTAAGGGAGAGGTATTATTGATTAACGCTTTCAGTATAACTGATTCGTTCTATAGTAGAAGAATTTTGTCTAAATATGCTATCCTATGACAGAAAGTATAGTATAATAATCCGAGATGTATGAGAGCTATTTTCCAGCTATTAATACAGTAGCAACATGAGGCAAAAAGGAAGTATGAATAGTAAGGGGAAATAGTTGCAAGGAGGTTTACCATGACAGATGATAAAAAAGGTAAGATGAAAAAACAGTTGATAGAGAGGCAAACAGAGGCGAAAGTTGTGCGTAAAATCGTGTTAATTACAGCCATAATATTATTTGTAATCATAGGTGTTGGAGGGCTAGGTGGGTTCCTTTATGTGAATTCTGCTTTAAAACCTGTTAATCCAGATAACGACAAAGTCAAAAATGTCGAAATCCCTATAGGCTCATCCGTTTCAGGGATCGGACAAGTATTAGAAGAGAATGGGATAATAAAGGATGCTAGAGTATTCAAATACTATGTGAAGCTAAAGAATGAATCAGGCTTTATGGCAGGAACTTATGAACTGGCACCGGCGATGACTTTAGGTCAAGTCATATCAGAGCTGAAAACTGGAAATGTTGATCAAGAAGTCGTGTTTAAAGTCACACTTCCTGAAGGCAAGCAGTTGGAGCAAATTGCAGCAATTATAGCAGAAAAAGCAGGCATGGACGCAGACGAAGTCTTTGCAGAATTAAATGATAAAGCATTTGTACAGGAAATGCAGGAGAAATTTCCAAGTGTCATTACTGATGATGTTTTTGCGGAGAATATAAAATACCCTTTAGAGGGTTATCTATTCCCTGCCACATATGATTACTACAAAGAAGATGCAACGTTAGAAGAAATTGTAACACCAATGATTAAGAAGACAAGTGAAGTGCTTGCTCAGTACACAGATGCAATGGAGAACAAAGAGATGTCTGTCCATGAATTACTCACAATGGCTTCATTAATCGAAGAAGAGGCCACTGCACAAGTGGACCGCGATAAGATAGCCAGCGTTTTTTATAATCGTATGGATGAAGATATGCCTTTACAAACAGATCCCACCGTTTTATATGCACATGGTGAGCATAAGGAAAGGACATTGTATAAGCATTTAGAAATAGATGACCCATATAACACATATAAATACAATGGCCTAACACCTGGACCGATTGCTAATGCAGGTTCAACTTCTATTGAAGCTGCTTTGAATCCTGAAGAAACGGATTATTTGTATTTCCTAGCTACACCAGAAGGAGAAGTTTTATTCTCTAAAACATTGGATGAACATAATGTGAAGAAAAATGAGCACATAACTAGTAATAATTAAAAAATAGAGGAAGCTAAAGAGGTGTGAATGATGTTAGATCATCATTTATGATAAAATCTCATAGCTTTCCTCTTTTTTATGTGGTAAAATAGCACAAGCATTTTATATATTTTTTTATGTGGCGTATCATGCAGATAGCGTAGATGGTCCAAGCTCTTGTTGACAATCTACTAATGTGAGCGCTTTTTTTCTTGCATATGCAAAGGATGGAAGTTAAATTAATAGAGGTGAGAGTAATTGCTAAATGATGAGCTAATTACATATATGCAAAAATTAATACCGGATCGTACAAACCTCTTCATGGAAATGGAAGAATACGCTAGGGAAAATCGTGTGCCAATCATGGAACTAGAAGGTATTGAAGCCATGTTACAGATTGTACGAATTCAACAACCAACAAAAATATTAGAGATTGGAACAGCAATCGGATATTCCGCTTTACGAATGGCTGAAGCTTGTCCATCTGCTCATATTGTTACATTGGAAAGAGATCAGGAGCGTTATGAAAAGGCAGAGAACTACTTTGCAAGAAGCGGCATGGCGAATCAAATCACTTTAATTAAAGGCGATGCATTAGAGCAAGAAGATGAGGTTCGAATATTAGGTGACTATGATATGATATTTATTGATGCAGCAAAAGGACAGTATAAGAAGTTTTTCGAGATGTATAGTCAATATTTAAATGATACAGGTGTAATTATTACCGATAACGTGTTATTTAAAGGCCTTGTTTATGAAAAAGCAGAGATAGAAAAAAAACGCATCCGCAACCTAGTGCAAAAAATTGACCAATTTAATGAATGGCTTATGACAAATGATCGTTACCATACGGTGATTTTGCCTATTGGTGATGGTGTTGCGATTAGTAGAAAGAAATAAGTTTTGTTGTGATAAAGAATTATTACTAGTATAAGTACCATATGTTTGGCAATCATAGCAAAAAGGTGTATATTGTTAAACAGTAGCAAAAAAGCTACGATGTTAGGGAGATTGATAAAGATGAAGAGAAAACCGATTGTGATCGGTGTAGCTGGTGGATCAGGCTCTGGAAAGACAAGTGTAACGAAGGCGATTTATAATCAATTTCAAGGTCATTCTATTCTTATGTTAGAACAAGACTATTACTATAAAGATCAAGCACATCTACCGTTTGAAGAACGTTTGAAAACCAATTATGATCATCCACTTGCGTTTGACACAGATTTATTAATTGAGCATATCATCTCTTTAACGAATCACGAGGTCATCGAAAAGCCTGTATATGACTATTCTATTCATACGAGGTCAGATGATGTCATCGTTGTTGAACCAAAAGATGTGATTATCTTAGAGGGTATTCTTGTACTTGAAGATGAGCGTTTACGTGATTTAATGGATATGAAGCTGTTTGTCGATACGGATGCAGATCTAAGAATTATTAGAAGGCTTATGCGTGATATTAAGGAGCGAGGGCGTTCCATTGACTCAGTAATTGAGCAATATGTCAGTGTTGTTCGTCCAATGCATAATCAATTTATCGAACCGACTAAGAGATATGCCGATATTATCATTCCTGAAGGTGGACAAAATAAAGTGGCGATTGATTTAATGGTCACAAAAATTCAAACAATTCTTGAAGAAAAGTCTTTTTTATGACACAATAGCATAGAAAAATAATAAGGCTACAAACGTTTGCATAGATAGGCGCGTTCGATAAAGGACGCGCTGTAAATGCATTGTTTATAAAATTCATACATACTTTTGACCAATAATTGGTTATATATGGTAAAGGAGTGGGTGTTTTGAGTACAGAAAAAGTATTTCCAATGACACAAGAAGGTAAAACGAAATTAGAACAAGAACTAGAAAACCTAAAAACCGTTAAACGAAAAGAAGTGGTTGAACGTATAAAAATAGCTCGTAGTTTTGGTGACTTATCTGAGAACTCAGAATATGATTCTGCTAAAGAAGAACAAGCTTTTGTAGAAGGTCGTATTACGACTCTTGAAAACATGATTCGTAATGCTAAAATCATTACTGAGGATGAGATGAAAGGCGACGCAGTTAGCTTAGGCTCAACTGTTACTTTCGTAGAATTACCTGATGGTGAAGAAGAGACTTATTCTATCGTAGGTAGTGCAGAGGCAGATCCTTTTGAGGGCAAAATTTCCAATGATTCTCCGATTGCTAAAAGCCTTATTGGTAAAAAAGTAGGCGAAGAAGTGTCTGTGCAAACACCAGGTGGAGAAATGAGTGTTAAGATAACAAGTATTAACTAATAAAATTATTGTGTTTTAGCGTTTGAAATAGAAACACCTCGTCAACACTTTTGACGAGGTGTTTTTATGCAAAGAAAACGAGTCATTCTGTTTGTTTCTGTTATGATGATTATTTTATCAATACTTATTGTTAGACTGGCTCAAATACAGTTGTTTGAAACAAAGCATTTTACAAATAGAGACATTAACTTGATCAGTCAAAGTGTCGCACAACGCTCTAAGGAAATAGCTATAGATGCCGAGAGAGGGAATTTGCTTGATAGAGATGGCAAACAATTAACTGTAGCCTATAAAACGGTCTTAATCCTTTTTCCGTTCCTGAAAGATATAGAATGGGATGTCTCGAGTGTAGCTGAAATTCTTAAAGTTGATAATAGTCAATTCCGTCAAAAAGTTCAAGCAATAAAGGATCCTATTGTATATGGTGAGCGAGAACCTTTCATTTTGTCTAATGAACAAATGGAGGAGATTAATCAGTTGGAAATACCAGGTGTATTTGCAGTGAGAAAATCATACCCGATTTATGAGAGACCAGCAGGACAATTATTAGGGATTGCCAATAGGGATTTTTTACTAACCAAAAGATATCCTAATAAACACTTATCTAATATAACAAGACTAGGTGCAACTGGTATGGAAAAAAGCTTTGATGAACTTTTGTCTGGAGAAGGTGAAACAAAGCTCATTTATCATGTTGATGGAAAAGGAAGGCCTTTATTTGGCTCGAATGTAAAGTATGTTCACCCTGCGAACCCTTTTTATCCATTGAATATTAGAACGACGCTTGATTTTGAATGGCAGCAACGAATGGAAATGCTAGTCGATAAAAACGAGGTTACCAAAGGGGGGATGGTGTTAATAGATATTGAGGATAATTCAGTTGTCGCGATGGTTTCTCGTCCGAAAGTGAACCCAGTCAACCCTTTCGCTCATGGCGAAGAAGGTACAAATAATTTTATGGTACAAAATCAAGTACTAGGGTCTATTTTTAAAACTGTTATCGCTGCAGCAGCGATAGATTATGGGCTAGATGCAAAAAGTCGTATGTTTGATTGTAATCGGTCAATCAATGGAGAAATCGATGAAAATTATCAATACGGCATGCTTAATTTTAAAGATAGTTTTGCGAAAAGTTGTAATTATACATTTGCAACGGTCGGCAAAGAGCTGATGTCTATAGAACCATTGGTGGTGGATAGCTATGCCAATAAATTAGGCCTATCGATAAAAGTAGGATGGCAAGGAGATTTCTATCATTTAAAAGGCTTTCAGCAATTGGCAGATGAAGAACAAGGCCAGGTCTTTAGTGATCCGCGAAATAGAAAAGATACAAATCTAATTGCTCTAACATCCATTGGTCAATTAGATGTCCGCAGTACACCGTTAGCTGTGGCGAATATGATGGCAACAATCGCAAGAGGTGGAGAAAAGCAGATGGTACGTGTCGCCTCACAACTAGAATATAAAAATGGGACGAAAGTAAAGAGCTTTCAGTCTAAAAAAATTGTTGGTAAAAATATTAAGCCATATACAGCCATATCATTACAAAAGCTTCTTCTTGAAGTTGTCAATCATGATTTGGGGACAGGTAGGCAACTACAAAATTTACCGTATCAAGTAGCAGGCAAATCTGGAACAGGGGAAACAGGGAAAAAAGTGAATGGGCAGCAACTAGAAAATAAATGGTTTGCTGGCTATTTTCCATATGATAACCCAAGATATGCACTAGTAACCGTCCGGTTAGATGCCAAAAGTACCGACCCATCACCACTTTCTTTATTCGCTGATATTGTGAAAGAAATACATAGATTAGATCATTCCACGTAATGGTTATCCCTTCAAGTTTTTTAAAAGACATGTTAAAATGTTTTCAGCTATGATATTTCTTTTTTAAATTAGGAGGTATTCCTTTGAATAATACTGATAATGGTTCATCCCGTTATGATAAAAGATCGAAAAGGAAAAAAACAAACATAATCTTAAATGGCTTAATTGGCGTCGTTATTCTGCTCATCATCGTTGTTGGTACGATTATTTTCTCCGGTGGAAAAGACGAGGATCAACCAGCGGATTCTGCTGCGAATGAAGAAGTAAATAATGAAGAAACTTCTAAAGAAAATAGCAGTGATGAGAAAGATGATGCAACAAATGAGGGAAGTCAAGAAGGTAACAGTGAGGAAGAAGAAAATAAAGATAATGAAGAGAATAAAGATGAAGAAAGTAATGAAGAAGAAAACAATGAAGAAAAAGTAAAAGAGGAAGAGATTGTCACTGAAGGCGGCAGTAGTGCTGATGTCAATAGAACGGTAGAAAATCCGGCTTGGCAACCTGTAGGTACAGTACAAGACGACCATCCGACAGCTGTGTATGATCAGAGTCATGTGGATTGGGATGAAATGCTTCGTGCAATCACTTATGCTACTGGATTAGATCGTTCAGCTATGACTGTTTATTTCCTTGGTAATGACGGTGTAAATCGTTCTGTTGGTACAGTCGCTTCACCTAATAAAGATGAAATGTATCGTGTATATATTGAATGGGTAGACGGAAAAGGATGGAAACCAACGAAGGTAGAAGAATTAAATAGTATATAAGAAAAACTGGTTTTCCTAGCCAGAATGAAACGCGAACATTCATTTGTTCGCGTTTTTTTGCATCGAGAGTCAACATATGGCTGCATATTAGAAAGTGGTGAATTCTAAGTGTCCACTTGCCACAAAGGATCATTTGCTTCGCATGCAATTTTTATTCTACTTTTTCTTCAGTTTAAAATGAACAACAGCTGAATAGAACCTTTTGCCGTTTTCATCTATATGCATTTGGTGAGCGACATGATGAACTTCTAGCATAATGGCTTTATTTGTTTCAATTTGGTCATTTATTTTCTTTTCTAAATCGTCCAGCTTTGTTGCTTCGAAAAATTCTACTTTATCCTCAATAAAATCTAATTGAAAGTTCAAGTTAATCATCCCTTCATACGCTATCACTCCTAATTTTAAGTAAATTTCATTTTCTGTGCAATGAGAAAAGTGGATATTGATTTTTCTTGAAACTTAAGAAGGGGTGTGGTAGATTGGGAACATGTTACAAATTAATTCATAGTATACTCATAGGAATTATTGCTATTGTAATTACGTGCAGGAGGGTGCAAAATGGGGAAAGAGTTTATTGAATTATTCGAAGAGTGGGCTAAAACATATGATGATACAGTAACAGGCCATGATGAAGAATATAAGGATGTTTTCTTATACTATGATCAATTGCTACAAGAGGTGGCAGATAGAGCAACAGGTAATGTATTAGAATTTGGCCCAGGTACAGGCAATTTAACTGCAAAATTATTAAAACGTAATTTAACTGTTATCGGGATTGAACCGTCGAAATCAATGAGAGAGATTGCTATCAACAAGTTACAAGATAAAGCAAAAGTGCTCGATGGTGATTTCTTAAACTTTCAAATAGATGAAAACGTAGATACTATAGTAAGTTCTTATGCCTTTCACCATTTAACAGATGAAGAAAAGTCTTTGGCGATTGAACAGTATGGAAAGATGTTACCTTCAGGTGGTAAAATAGTGTTTGCGGATACAATGTATGAATCTGTAGATGCTTATCAAAAGGCTATTACTGATGCCACTGAAAAGGGTTATCATAATCTAGCTGAAGATTTAAAGCGAGAATACTATACGACAATCCCCGTATTAAGAGAGATTATGCGGGTGAATGGTTTTACAGTTTCATTTAATCGCTGCAATGATTTTGTTTGGATTATGGAAGGTGTCAAAGCTTAGAAAGAGGGAAAGTAATGAAAATAGCTATTATCGGAGCAATGGAAGAAGAAGTAACAATTTTAAGGGACCATATGGATGAGAAGCAACAGCAAGTGATTGCTGGCTGTGAATATACAGAAGGTAAAATGAACGGAGCAGACGTTGTTCTTCTTCGTTCTGGCATTGGTAAAGTGAGCGCAGCAATGTCCACTACCATTCTTTTGGAGAAGTTCAAGCCGGATTATGTTATCAATACAGGGTCTGCTGGAGGATTCAACCCTGAATTAAATGTAGGTGATGTCGTTATTTCATCTGAAGTTAGACATCATGATGTCGACGCAACTGTATTTGGTTATGAATATG
Source organism: Cytobacillus sp. FSL W7-1323 (assembly GCF_038595015.1). Lineage (NCBI taxonomy): Bacteria > Bacillati > Bacillota > Bacilli > Caryophanales > Bacillaceae > Cytobacillus > Cytobacillus sp. FSL W7-1323. Next base: position 3,192,678 of record NZ_CP151998.1, on the reverse strand, counting down.
GTCAAGTACCACAACAACCTCCTGCCTTTATTGCACATGAGGCGTTATTGGAAATTGCTGAAGAGAGTGGTAAAGAGTTAGAAGGTATAACAGTTATAAGAGGACTGATTGCGACTGGAGATTCATTTATTAGCAACCCAGCGCAAACGGCACTAATACAAGATAAATTCACGGCATTGCAAGCAGTAGAAATGGAAGCAGCAGCGATTGCGCAGGTTGCTCATGCCTTTGATACACCTTTTGTGATTATTCGCTCTTTATCTGATATTGCTGGTAAAGAATCTAATATTTCTTTTGATCAATTCCTAGAGAAAGCAGCACTACACTCTGCAAATCTTGTTATGAAAATAGTAGAAGGAATCAAAAGTAAATAATCAACAAAGGACGGGAAGTTATGAAGGTTTACCGAAGCATTCATGAATTAATTGGACAAACGCCAATGGTAGAAATTTCGCAGTTTGACTTACCAGAAGGTGTGCGTTTATTTGCTAAGTTAGAATACATGAACCCCGGTGGCAGTGTAAAAGACCGCCTAGGACAAGAATTATTAAGAAACGCCTTTGAAAGTGGTAAGTTAAAAAAAGGTGGAACAGTTATTGAGCCTACAGCAGGCAATACAGGTATAGGTCTAGCGCTAGCAGCATTAAAAGAAGATGTGAATGTGATTGTTTGTGTACCTGAGAAGTTTAGTATTGAAAAGCAAGATCTGATGAGAGCTTTAGGAGCTACAGTCGTTCAAACACCTACAGAAGAAGGCATGAAAGGTGCCATTGCCAAAGCAGAAGTGCTTTTAAAGGAAATCCCTAATGCATTTTGTCCACAGCAATTTGCAAACCCGGCTAACCCGGATACTTATTACCGAACTTTAGGCCCTGAAATATGGGATGATCTTGATGGGAATGTTGATATATTTGTAGCCGGTGCAGGTACAGGTGGCACATTTATGGGCACTGCTCGTTATTTGAAAGAAAAAAGAGAACAAATAAAAACCGTCATTGTTGAGCCAGAAGGCTCCATCTTAAATGGTGGCGAATCTGGTCCGCATAAAACAGAGGGAATCGGTATGGAATTTTTACCAGATTATATGGATACCACTTATTTTAATAGCATTCATACAATAAGTGATGAGAACGCTTTTAATAGAGTAAAGCAATTAGCTGAAAAAGAAGGAATGCTTGTCGGTAGTTCATCTGGTTCAGCTTTGCATGCAGCATTATTAGAAGCAGAACAAGCTCCAGCAGGTACGAATATTGTGGTGATTTTTCCAGATGGCAGTGAGCGTTATTTAAGTAAAAAGATTTATGAAGGAGGTATTTGATATGAAAAGAAAAACAAAATTAATTCATGGCGGAATTGCTGGTGATCCAACAACAGGTGCAGTATCTGTACCTATCTATCAAGTAAGTACTTATAAACAAGACGGAGTAGGTAATCATAAAGGCTTTGAGTATTCACGTACAGGTAACCCAACAAGACATGCATTAGAAGAGCTTATTAAAGATTTAGAAGCTGGGCATGCAGGCTTTGCTTTTGGCTCAGGGATGGCAGCAATCACTGCTACTGTGATGCTTTTTGATAGTGGGGATCATATCATCCTCACTGATGATGTATACGGTGGAACTTATCGTGTGATTACGAAAGTGCTTAATCGATTCGGTATTGAAGCGACATTTGTTGATACAAGTAACTTAAACAATATCACAGCTGCCATAAAGCCAAATACAAAGGCTGTATATATTGAAACACCAACAAATCCACTTCTAAAAATCACGGATATTGAAGCAGCAGCAAAATTAGCTAAAGAAAATAATCTCTTAACAATTGTTGATAATACATTTTCAACACCATATTGGCAAACTCCAATTGAGTTAGGTGCAGATATCGTGCTTCACAGCGCGACGAAGTACTTAGGTGGACATAGCGATGTTGTTGCAGGGTTAGTGGTTGTAAATAGTGATAAGCTCGCAGAAGAATTACACTTTGTTCAAAATTCAACCGGTGGAGTGTTAGGGCCTCAAGATTCATGGTTGCTAATGAGAGGGATTAAAACATTAGGAATCAGAATGGAGGAAACGGAAAGTAACACAAAGGCGATTGTCGAGTTTCTTATACAGCATCCTGCAGTATCAAAAGTGTATTATCCTGGGGTTGAGTCTCATCCAAATCACGACATCGCCAAGAAACAGGCTGATGGTTTTGGAGGAATGGTTTCTTTTGATGTTGGCAGTGAAGAGAATGCTGATAAGCTACTTGAAAATGTGAGATACTTTACTCTTGCAGAAAGCCTCGGTGCTGTTGAAAGCTTAATCTCCGTTCCAGCAAGAATGACTCATGCATCTATACCGAAAGAACGTCGAGATGAACTAGGTATCACAGACGGACTTGTAAGAATTTCTGTTGGTTTAGAGGATGTTGAGGATTTAATTGAAGATTTAAAGTTAGCTTTAGAAAAGTAAAGTTGAGGCTCACCTAAGGGGTGGGCTTTTTTCTGTTCTCAAAGAAAGGTAGGGCGTTCTAGGGAGAAAAATAATTATTTTCGCCCTTTTTAAAATTTTTTGCAAAAAGCCGTTTACAAATGGCTATTTCTTGGATATACTTACCAATGTAAGCGAAAATATTCTAAAGAAAAGGGAGGTCGGAAACAATGAAAAACTTATGCAATTTAACTACAGCAGTAAATGAAACTCAAATACAAATCAATTTCGACCTATTTGGAATGGATCGCTTCATTTAATTTTTTGTCTATCCATGCCGCAGGGAGGAATTGTCATCTCCTGCGGCATTTTTATGTTTATTTCTTAATGCCGTAAGGGGGTGAGTGCCCCTTTGCGGCATTTTTGTGTGCATTTTTTGGATAGATAAAGAGAGGAGGTGCTGCAGGATGACATTAAATCTAATTTTTCTAACGGTGACAATTAAAGCTAGAAAACGCTCGGTTGAAGAACGTATGCATGATGAATATGTAAACCGTCTTCTTGAAGACCATAAAGCACGACAAGAAGAAATCTATCGCAATTTTTACTAAGGATAAAGGAAATAAAGAAAGGTGGAGGAGATCATGATGTTTTTATTACAAGGAAGAAAGGTTTATTTCTGGGTTGAGAAGGACTCAACCTAACGTAGTTTTGTAGGGGGAGAGTATGTGGCGATAAAAATAACTCTATTCACAGTTTATTTTACAAAAAAATATAGAAATCAAAAGTGAAAAATATAATGACAGAATTGATGGGACCTCTAGCTTTTAGATGTCCCATCATGATTTTATTTATCAGGTCGTTTCCATAAAAACATAATTAAAAATAAACCAATGACAAAAATGACAACTGGTTTCCAAGAAAAGCCTTCAAATATAATTTCAGCAATACTAACCATGGCGATGATAAGAAAAACAATCCCTAATACTAAACGATTCACTCCCAAACTAGCGTTCCCACTTTCTATCCATTTCTTATATCTCCATATTAACTGATTGGCATACACCTCGTCCAATTCCACTAAACAATAAACACTGTAATTGAAAATTAATACGCTAGGACAGACAATAACAGCTTTTCCACTACATAGAAATGGTTAATAGGCGAAAAGTTCAAACTAGCGGGGGTGGCTCTATGTCTGGAATTATGACAGCACTTGGATTTTTAGTTAAAGAAATTGTTTTTCTTGTCTCATATGTGAAGAATAATGCTTTTCCTCAGCCTTTATCTTCAAGTGACGAAAAAAAATACTTAAGGCAAATGGCAGAAGGGGATTCACACGCACGCAATATGCTAATTGAGCATAATCTTCGACTTGTCGCACATATTGTAAAAAAATTCGAGAACACAGGAGAAGATGCTGAGGATCTTATCTCTATCGGTACAATAGGGTTAATTAAAGCGATTGAAAGCTATTCTGAAGGCAAAGGAACAAAGCTTGCTACTTATGCCGCAAGATGTATAGAAAACGAAATTCTCATGCATTTGAGAGCATTAAAGAAGACAAAGAAGGATGTCTCTCTTCATGATCCAATCGGGCAGGATAAAGAAGGCAATGAAATTTCGTTGATTGATGTGCTAAAGTCAGAATCAGAAGATGTGATTAATACGATTCAACTAAATATGGAACTTGAGAAGGTGCGAGAATACATTGATGTATTGGACGAAAGAGAGAAAGAAGTGATTGTGGGACGGTTTGGGTTGGATTTAAAGAAGGAAAAGACGCAAAGAGAGATAGCAAAAGAATTAGGTATTTCACGGAGCTATGTTTCGCGTATTGAAAAACGAGCATTAATGAAAATGTTTCATGAGTTTTATCGAGCGGAAAAAGAGAAGAAGAAGAATTAAGAATACCGTATGTATTTACCACAGTTTCCATGCTGTGGTTTCTTTGTAGTATAGAAAAATGACTGCAATGTAAGGTAAGAGCTATGTAAAAGATAGTATTGAAATGAACGAGCTTTATGAAGAAAAGGGTCGTTTAATCATTGACACAATAAATTTAAACCAAGTACTTTTAATTACTAGTATAATATGAATTTGAGATGTGTGAATATTATCGATTGCCCACATAAAAGCGGATTTCTAATGATTGATTTCCGCATATAACTTGCCTAATGCAAGTGAGTAAAGGAAGTCGAGAGTATCGCAAAATGAAGAACCACTGTAACCTGTGTGATTATCAAGGGAACCCCGCATCGATTGGATTTTTTATGAATGTTCAACTCAACATAAAGCTTTGTTTAATGTTGACTGCGCACTTATTTCCGTTTTTTCCTCAGAATGCTGTAAACGGCAATAGCGGCGCGTCCAAGACCTCAAATGAGAGCTGCACAGACTGGATTTTCTCAACATGCATAAAACTTTTCCTTATAAAGAGAGAGACAATTTACCAATGAATCAGTATCTTATACCTACAGTGATAAGATAGTAGTGAAATAGATCATATGGTTGACGATGATAATCATTATCGATTAAAATGAAGTTATATCATTAAATATAGAGGTGGATTTAAATATGTTCGTTCAAATGAAAAAATTTACTGTAACTGAAGGTAATGCCCATCACCTTGTGGAAAAATTCAGCCAAAAAGGCATTATTGATGAACAACCAGGGATTATTGACATCACAGTTATGGTAAAAAAAGTACGTAGAGGAAATGAAGAAGTTATATTGCAAATTCGTTGGGAATCGGAACAGGATTGGAAGAACTGGGAGAAAAGCGAAGCACACATTGCTGGACATAAAGCAAGTAGAGGAAAACCAAAGCCTGAATTTATTCTAGAAACTGAAGGCAGTCTATATCATGTTGAAACAATTAAAACACCTGCAATCGAAGCAAAATAACCTTCTACATTTTGCATAGTCAAGTAAAAATAAACGGAAAAACACTAGGATACGCTCCCTTATAGGTAGACAAGTAATAAGCTTGGTACTTATAAGGGAGTATTTTTATGCCATATAGACCGTTCCAAAAAGTATTAATAATCTGAAACCTCTGATAGTATTTAAATATTAGAAGGGAGAGATTAGAATGACTCATACAACTTATACTGAGGTTTGGGATTTAGAAAGCTTTTTTGAAGGAGGTAGTCAATCACAATCGTTTCAAAATTATCTAGAGCAAATAGATATCTTGATGGAAGAATTCACTTCACTGGCTAACGATATGCAAATAACAGAAAATGAAGAACATACTATAAATAGTATAGGACAAGTTTTAAGGTCATCTGAAGAAGTATTTAAAAAGCTCATGCAGGCAAGCGCTTTCGTCAGTTGTTTAAAAGCTGAGAATACGTTAGATCCTTTGGTTGAACGGTTACAAATGCAAGTCATGCAACAATCATCCACTTTTTCGACAGTGCTATTAACCTTTCAAAATAAATTGGCACTTATAGGTAATGATGAATGGAAGCAATATGTAAGTAGTAAAACTCTTACTCCGGTAGCTTTTGTCTTAGACGAATGGCGACAGATGGCTCAGGAAAAATTATCAATCCAAGAAGAAGATTTAATTCAATCATTAAGTATGGATGGATTTCACAGTTGGGGAGAGTTATATCATACAACTGTTAGTATGATTGCTATTCCATATGAAGATGAGAATGGTCAAACAACATTATCTGTAGGACAAGCGAATAATATAATGGGACAGTCAAATGCAGCATTAAGAGAAAAGGTCTTTAATCAAATGGAACAGGCATGGGAGGAGAAATCTCCAATCTTTGCAAAAGCATTAAATCACATAGCAGGGTATCGATTAATGGCAAATAAGAAAAGAGGTTGGAATAGCCCTTTAAAAGAGCCGCTTCTTAATAACCGAATGAAAGAAGAAACCTTACATAGTATGTGGGCAGCGGTAGAGAAATATAAAGAACCAGTAACGCGTTATTTAGAAAGAAAGGCAAAATTACTTGGGGTAAATAAATTAAGCTGGTTTGATTTAGATGCACCGATCGGTAAAGTAGATACAAAGAAAGATTTCACAGCGGGCGCGAAGTTTATCATTGAACAATTTGGTACATTTAGTCCTTTAATGAAAACATTTGCAGTACAAGCTTTTGAAGGCCGTTGGATTGAGGCTGAGAATCGTCCGAATAAGCGTCCAGGAGGATTTCACACATATTTTGCCGACAGTGGGCAGTCACGGATTTTTATGACATATTCTGGGACACCTAGTAATGTTTCTACACTCGCGCATGAGCTTGGACATGGATTTCACAGTTTTGTAATGAAAGATATCCCTTTCTTTAATCGAAAATATGCCATGAATGTAGCAGAAACAGCATCGACTTTTGCGGAGCTAATTGTCGCTGATGCTTCAGTAAGGCAGGCGGAAACAAAAATGGAAAAAGTGATTCTTCTGGATGATAAGATTAGTCGGACTGTTACGATGTTTATGAATATACATGCACGTTATTTGTTTGAAACCGCTTTTTATGAAGAAAGAAAAAAAGGTACAGTCACACGAGAGCGATTAAATGAATTGATGACAAGTGCGCAAAAACAAGCATATGGTCATTCGTTAGAACATTATCATCCGTATTTTTGGGCTTCCAAATTGCATTTTTATAATACCCATACACCTTTTTATCAATTCCCTTACACATTTGGCTATCTTTTCTCATTGGGTATCTATAAACAAGCACAAGAAGTAGGCCCAAGTTATGAAAAGAAATACGTAAATTTATTAAAAGATACTGGTTCTATGACCGTTGAATCTCTTGCGATGAAGCATCTAAATGAGGATTTAACAAAACCTGACTTTTGGGAAAACGCTGCGAGCCTTTGTATAAAGGATATTGAGGAGTTTATGCAGTTGACTACTTCATTATAAAAGAAAGAATAGAGGCTAGGGATAGTATGACCAATTAATATACGATTTTTGCTTAGCCTCTATCAAAAGATGAATCTTCACTATCTTCGAAAATCTCTAGAATGATGCCTTCTATCTATGTAAATCATCTCAAGTTTACAACATATTCATTCTTTCCTCTTTACAATCATCATTCCTTACGATAATTTTAATAGGCTGGACTGTTAACTAGTGATATAATAGCAGTCGGTGAGGGTGGGTTTATTATATATGAAAGACACCCCTTTCTTAATGCATAAAGAAAAAACATAAACATAATTGACTTTATTTATGATAAATATTCAGTGACGATAGATGAACTTTAAGAAATGAAGAACAAGTAGTAGAATTAGAGAAATTTAAAATGAAGAGAGACACCTTTACGAAATAGGTGCTTATTCCTTGGAAAAAAAGTATAGAAAGGTGTTAAAGATGAAGCAAGCGATATATCGAACTTTGATTGAATTAACGAATGGTCGAATGACCTCATCGATATTATATAAATTTGCAAGATCTAAAATGAGTAGATTTTTAATTAAACCGTTTTCTAAGACGTATCGTATTAACGAAGATGAAATTAAAGGAGATTTGGATCAATTCCATACATTACATGAATTCTTTATACGTCTATTGAAGGAAGATGCCCGGCCTATTCATCAAGGGGAGGATACAATTGTTAGCCCTGTTGATGCTATGATTGAGGATATAGGTATGGTGGATAGTAAACATGTGATTACTGTGAAGGAGAAAGATTACTCTATTGCAGAAATGCTTGGTGGGGTTGAAGAAGCGGAGAAATATAAAGGTGGGACGTATATGATTTTCTACTTAAGTCCTAGTCATTATCACCGCATTCATAGTCCCGTAGATGGTCAAGTAAAGAGGCAATGGACTTTAGGAAAGAAATCTTACCCAGTGAATAAATGGGGTTTAACTCTTGGTAAAGATACTTTATCTAAAAATTATCGCAAAATATCAGAAATTCAATATGACGGTGGCGAATTAGCAATGGTCAAAGTAGGGGCCATGTTTGTCAATTCAATTGAGCGGACGTATCAAAATGACTCATTGAAAAAAGGTGAAGAGGTTGCTTATTTTTCATTTGGCTCGACAGTGATTTTGTTATTTCAAAAAGATGCCTTTCAATTGGTACCGACAATACAGTTTCCAGCCCCAATAAAAGTTGGAGAAGTAATTGGTCATATTGTGTAGACAAAAAGAATAGCCCTACAATTGTGGAGGGCGATGATTCTGCTAGGAAGAAGCTTTTATTCTATTTGATAAGGATCTTCTGTGAATTTCAGTTTCGATAAGGCGGATGAAATCCAATGATAATTGAAGTTGAATAGCTTTGTGATAAGATTCTATTAATAGCTCATCAGATAACTTTCGCATGTAGGATCACACCTCCATTACGTCTCATTCGTTCTCGTTTATCTAAAGAACAGGGCTATTTTAAAAGAAGTTCTTGTTGTTACTTCTACCATAGCAGAATGAGTAAGATAGAACAATCGTTCGTTTATCCACAGTGGAAAGTGGATAAAGTGTGATTAAACTGTTCATATCTCTGTACGAGTAAATAATCTCACAGTGTATAATGTGTATAAAGTTATCCACAAAAAGGGTAATGTTGGAATTTGTCGAAAAGTTTTAGTTCTATTTATTCGATTATTCATTTTCGAATATAGAATAATGCTAATTGACCATTTGATTGTGATATGTCATATTAGGTCAGAATAAGATGATAGCTTGAAATAATGAAGAATGAGGTGTTTAAACGGTCGTGCTAAAGAATTTTCTACCGGATCAACATGTAAAGAATGTTTTTGAAATTACTCCAGATATCTTGAAAGAACAAGGAATTAAAGGGATTATTACTGATTTAGATAATACGTTAGTTGAATGGGATCGACCTAATGCTACTCCAAAATTAATTAATTGGTTCGAACAAATGCGCTTAAGTGATATTAAAGTAACGATTGTATCTAATAATAATGAGAGCAGAGTGAAAAATTTCTCTGATCCTTTAAAAACACCATTTATTTATCAAGCAAGAAAACCGATGGGAAGAGCTTTTAAACGCGCGTTACTAGAAATGCAACTGGAAAAGCATGAAGTTGTTGTCGTTGGTGATCAGTTATTAACAGATGTATTAGGTGGAAATAGAAGTGGATTTAACACGATTTTAGTAGTACCTGTTGCAAAAACAGATGGGTTTTTTACGAAAATCAATCGTACGATAGAAAGAAGAATACTCAACTGGTTTAAGAAAAAAGGTATGATTAATTGGGAGGATTAACTTTGAAAGAAGAATACGTTTGTATAGGATGCGGTGTGCATATTCAAACTGAGCATCCGAATGAAATAGGTTATGCGCCAAATTCAGCATTAAAAAAAGAAGAAATTATTTGTCAGCGTTGCTTTCGCCTAAAACACTATAACGAAGTACAGGATGTCAGTTTAACAGATGACGACTTTTTGAAAATTCTAAATGGCTTAGGAAATAAAGATGCTTTAATTGTAAAGATTGTTGATATCTTTGATTTCAATGGCAGTTGGTTGCCTGGATTGCACAGGTTTGTAGGTAATAATAAAGTATTATTAGTTGGTAATAAAGTAGATTTACTACCAAAATCAGTGAATCATAATAAATTAATTCACTGGATGAAACAGCAGGCGAAGGAACTTGGTTTGAAACCTGAAGATGTCTTTTTAGTTAGTGCTGCGAAAGGTCAACAAATGAAAGAAATAGCAGCAGAAATTGATCGGTATAGAAGAGGTAAGGACGTATATATTGTCGGTTGCACGAATGTTGGAAAGTCAACGTTTGTTAACAGGATAATAAAAGAGGTAACTGGAGAAGGAGATATCATTACTACTTCTCATTTTCCAGGAACAACATTAGATATGATTGAAATTCCTTTAGAGGATGGAAAAGCCCTCATCGATACACCAGGTATTATTAATCATCATCAAATGGCACATTATATTGACAAACGTGACTTGAAAATCATTACACCGAAAAAAGAAATAAAACCGAAAGTATACCAATTAAATGATGGTCAAACCCTTTATTTTGGTGGATTAAGTCGATTTGATTTTATTCATGGTGACCGGACATCATTTATTTGTCATTTTTCTAATGAAATCCAAATTCATCGGACAAAATTAGAAAAAGCAGATGAATTATACGAAAAGCATGCTGGAGAAATGTTGACACCACCTCGTAAGGATGAATTAGACGAGTTTCCTGAACTCATTCGCCATGAATTTACAATAAAAGAAGATAAGACAGATGTCGTTTATTCAGGTTTAGGTTGGATAACAGTACCTACAGCAGGGTGCAAAATCGCAGCATATGTACCTAAGGGTGTTAATGTTTCACTAAGAAAATCACTGATATAATCCTTATTGTCAAAGGGGAGAAGAAGAGTGGAGAAGTTTTATGCAGTAATTGGGGATCCTATTGCACATTCGATGTCACCTGTGATGCATAATGATTTATTTCAGTACTACGAAATGGATGCGCATTATTTACCGTTGCATATTCAATCGGAAAATCTATCGGATGCCATAAAGGGCTTAAGGGCATGTGGTATTGCAGGATTTAATGTGACTGTGCCACATAAAGAGACTATTATGGCGTATTTAGATGAACTAGATCCTTTAGCAGAAGCAATAGGGGCAGTAAATACTGTCATTCACAGGGATGGAAAGTTAATTGGCTATAATACGGATGGAACGGGTTTCCTCCAGGGGCTGAAAAACCATCAACCACAGTTTAGTGAAAATAAAATATTGGTAGTAGGTGCAGGAGGGGCTGCTAAAGCTATTGTCTATGCTTTAGCACAAGCGAGTGTTTCCCATATCACAATTGCCAATCGCACCGTTAATCGTGCGGCGCAATTGATTGCTGATTGTCCGTATGATGTAGATATGCGAGCATTGACATTGGATGATGCAGCACATAAACTGGACGAATATGATTGTATCATTCAAACGACTTCGATTGGAATGTCACCGAGAATGGATGAAAAACCACTTAATCTTAATCTTATGCGTGAAGACGTTTTTGTTAGCGATATTATATATAATCCATTTGAAACAGCCTTTTTAGCAGAAGCAAAAGCAAAGGGAGCCCGTGTACAAAATGGACTAGAGATGTTTGTTTATCAAGGAGCGTTAGCGTTTGAGTTATGGACTTCTCAAATGCCAGACACGGAACGAATGAGAAGAAATGTGGAGCAACAATTAGGAGGAAATTATGTTAACAGGTAAGCAAAAGAGATATTTAAGATCAGAAGCACATCATTTAAACCCGATTTTCCAAGTGGGAAAAGGCGGCGTAAATGATAATATGGTGAAGCAAATTGCGGAAGCATTAGAAGCAAGAGAACTATTAAAAGTAAGCATCTTACAAAACTGTGATGAAGATAAGGATACTGTAGCCGAATTGTTAGTTAAAGGAACTAAAGCGGAACTTGTACAAGTGATTGGCAATATGATTGTGCTTTATAAACAATCTAAAGAGAATAAACAAATTAAATTACCTTAAACGATCCTGTGGGGGGAAAAGGATGAAAAGAATAGGAATCCTAGGAGGTACATTTGATCCTCCTCACTTAGGTCACTTAATTATCGCTAATGAAGTATTGCATGCAAAAGACTTAGACGAGATTTGGTTTATGCCTAACCAAGAGCCACCTCATAAAAAGAAGAGTTACTTTTTAAGTAATGAAGATAGAGTAGCATTATTAAGAAGAGCGGTTAGTGATCATCCACAATTTCAAATAGAATTAGTAGAATTAGAAAGAAAAGGTCCTTCTTACACTGTTGATACGATCAAGATCTTACATGAAAGAGAGAAAGATACAAAATTTTTCTTTATTATTGGCGCGGACATGGTTGAGTATCTGCATAAATGGCGTGATATAGATTATTTACTTGATCTTGTTACTTTTGTAGGTGTAAAGAGACCAGATTATCAATTAACGACCAAATATCCCGTTGATTATGTTGAGATTCCTGAGATTGGCATTTCATCTACTTTGATTAGAGAACGCATGCAAAATGGAAAGACAATTAAGTATTTAGTGCCAGATAATGTCCGCACATACATGGAGGAGAATCACCTATATGAACCGTGAACAGGCATTAGAGATTGTCAATGAACAATTAACAGACCATCGATATCAACATACTATTGGTGTGATGAACAGTGCCATTGAATTGGCAGAAAGATTCGGAGCAGATGTGAAGAAAGCTGAAATGGCCGCCATTTTTCATGATTATGCTAAATTTCATCCTAAGGAAGAAATGAAAGCGTGTATCATAGCAAAAGACATGCCTTCAGACTTACTAGAATATAATAGTGAGTTATGGCATGCACCAGTGGGCGCATATTTAGTCGAAACGAAAGTTGGTATTACTGATTGTGAAATATTAGAGGCAATACGCTATCATACTTCAGGGCGAGCTAATATGTCATTATTAGAGAAAGTTGTGTATTTAGCGGACTATATTGAGCCGGGTAGGCATTTTCCTGGTGTTGAAGAAGTGAGAGAACTTGCACAGCGTGATTTGGATGAAGCATTAATTCAAGCTGTGAAAAACTCTATTCTTTTTCTAATGAAAAAAAATCAATCAGTCTATCCGCTCACATTAACGATGTACAATGATTTAGTGATGAATAGAAAGGGTTGATGATATGTCAGAAAAACAATTACTTACAACAGTTGTTAAAGCAGTAGACAGTAAGAGAGCAGAAGATATTGTGGCACTAAATATGAAAGGAATCTCGTTAATAGCGGATTATTTCGTTATTTGTCACGGGAATTCAGATAAGCAAGTGCAAGCTATTGCTAAAGAGGTAAAAGACAAAGCTGAAGAAAGCGGCTATGAAGTCAAAAGAATGGAAGGGTTTGATGAAGCACGCTGGGTTTTAGTTGACTTAGGGGATATCGTTGCACATGTGTTCCATCGTGATGAAAGAAGTTATTATAACTTAGAACGTCTTTGGGGCGATGCAAAAACGGAAGATATTAAAAGTGAGCTGCAACCGTAATGAGTTATCAGCAATTTGCTTATCTCTATGATGGATTAATGGTAGATGCACCTTATGAAAAGTGGGTATCCATTGTTGCATCACAGTGTAATCTTCATCAATTAAAAGGTAAGCGCCTCCTAGATCTTGCTTGTGGAACAGGTGAGCTGTCTTTGCGATTGGCTAAAAAAGGATATGAAGTAACTGGGGCTGATTTATCAGACAATATGCTTGCGGTTGCACAAAGAAAAGCAGCGAGCGAAGCCCTGTCAATTCAATTTTTAGAGCAGGATATGTCCCAATTAGATGAAATTGGTTGCTATGATATCATTACTATTTTTTGTGATTCATTGAACTATCTCCAATCAGAAGATGAAGTAAAATCTACCTTCTCAGGTGTATATGAACATTTAGCTGATGACGGTTTGTTTATGTTTGACGTGCATACCGTTCATAAAATTGATGATTTGTTTGTTAATCAAACGTTTGCCCTGAATGAAGAAGACGTAAGTTATATTTGGCAAAGTTTTGAAGGGGAATTTCCTCATAGTGTGGAACATGATTTGTCATTCTTCGTCCTTGATGAAAAAATAGGCACATACAAACGATATGATGAATGCCATTTTCAGAGAACGTATGAATTTGACGTATACAGACAGTGGTTGAAAGAGGCAGGTTTTGAAATAACTACTTTTTTCGTTGATTTTAATGAGAAAAATAGAGAAATGAACGATGCTGAAAGATTGTTTTTTATTTGTAAAAAGCTGAAAAACAGAATATAAACAAAGAAAAGTCCCGGAAAAAATTCCGAGACTCTTTTTTTGTTAGAAGGGTTATGGCATTTTTTATAGAACTATTAAATAGTTGTATATTGCGTTTTAACCAGGTTTATATCCTCAGTAAACTTTGAGTGAGTCGCTTGGAACAAGTGTTCAAACATATCTCCTAACTCTTTTTCAAGTATCTTTATGCCTTCGCCAGTAACTCCGCCCTTTACACACACCTTTTCTTGTAAAGTAGGTAATGTATAATGTCCTTGGCGCAACAATTCCCCTAAACCTATCAGCATTTCACTAGCTAATTTTGTGGCTGTATCATTATCTATCTTTGTTTCCTTAACGGCGGCATCGATAAATCGTTGGGTTAAGTAACTAAAAAATGCAGGACCACAGCTAACGATATCTGAAGCCACTCTTGTAATATTCTCCTCAATAATGGTAGGGACAGAAATTTGTTCAAACAGCCATTGAATACTTTCTCGCCATTCTTTTGAGCAATGATCTCCATATGTGACTAGAGAGACACCAGCTAATGCTCGGTTCGTAATACTCGGAATGACTCTTGCACTTGAACAGTACAAGACAGACTCTAATTGATTTACTGCAATAGGACTTGTAATAGAGATGACGCATTTGTCTCTATTTAGACTCGGTTGAATGGTTTGAATGACTTCGTAAACATCATGCGGTTTGACACACACGAAAATAAGCGAAGACATCTTTGCAGTTGTCAGTGCATCTCGTGCCACATTGATATCTGGATATGCTTTTTTTATCTCCAATGATTTTGCAATGGTACGGTTTGTAATGGTAATGGAAGAAGGGGAAACAGCTTTGCTATCAAGCAAGGCTTCTGTCAAAATTCTCCCCATATTGCCTGTGCCAATTATACCGATATTCAAAATACATCCCTCCTTCGCCAACAAAAAATGACTCCTATTAAAAATATGAAGCACCAGTTGAAATTATGTCTATTGAAAGGAATTGATGAAAATGGAATGGGTGAAGCAATACGCCCTGTATATTGTAATAGCTGCTGGATTCATTGTTGGTGCTTTATGTATGTGGTTGCTCTCCCCACTTCTAAATCAAAACAATACGGTTGAAGTGGAAAATGAATGGTTGCTTGATGATAAAGGTTTTGAAGAAGGGGGGGAAATATCTCAAGAAGAAGAAGAGAATTATTCAGATGATGATGTTATGGTTGACATTAAAGGAGAAGTCAAAGACCCTGGCGTCTATGAATTAAAAAGCACCCAGCGTATTGTAGATGCTATTCAAGTTGCAGGAGGGTTTCTAAGTGAAGCGGATCAAAAACAAGTCAATCTTGCTCAGAAACTGACAGACGAAATGGTTATCTATATTCCAAAAGTGGGGGAAGAGGGCGTGTCGTCATTACCGCCGTTAAACGAGGGTAATGATGGGAAAATCAATTTGAATCAAGCAACGATTGAACAGCTTGAAACACTGCCAGGGATTGGCCCTTCAAAAGCAGAAGATATTCTTTCGTATAGAGAGGAAGTCGGCTCTTTTAAAGCTATTGAAGATTTAAAAGAAGTATCAGGAATTGGAGAAAAAACGTTTGAAAAACTAAAAGATCTAATAAGTGTTAATTGATTAGATGAAAATGGATTTGACCATACATGTATGGTGTGATTAAACTAAAATATGAGGATGTTTTTAAAAAAGGGAGAGACGTACAATGGACAGAATTTCTTGGGATCAATATTTTATGGCACAAAGCCATTTACTAGCATTAAGAAGTACATGTACACGATTAACTGTAGGGGCAACAATTGTTCGCGATAAACGAATGATCGCAGGTGGATATAATGGGTCAATCACAGGTGGCGATCATTGTATTGATGAAGGGTGCTACGTCATTGACAATCATTGTGTTAGAACAATACATGCGGAGATGAATGCGATTTTACAGTGCGCGAAATTTGGTGTACCAACAGAGAATGCAGAAATTTATGTAACTCATTTTCCATGCTTACAATGCTGTAAAGCGATTATTCAAGCAGGCATTAAAAAGGTATACTATGCAGAGGACTATAAAAATCATCCATATGGGATCGAGCTATTTCAACAAGCTGGAGTCTCGTTAAAGAAAGTACCTTTCGATCAACAACAGTTAGATGCAAAAGCAACAGAAAAGAACGACTTAATTAAGAAGTTATTGGTTGAAATTAGAGACTTAAAAGGTGAGAACGCTCTAGATGCTCAATTAAAAGAAGAAGTAGAAACAATTTTAAAATAATTGATGGATGAAACGGTTTATTAGGTAGCGAGCCGTTTCATCCTCTTGGTGTACAATACTATTCTAAATGGGTGGTGAGATTTCTTTGCCAGGGAAATGGTTTTTTTGCTCCCTTGTCGCGATTTTTTCACTCTTATCTTCTTTCTCCTCTTATTTTTATTTCATTCCCCTTTTCCTATTTTTTCTCTTTAGTATTTTTACAAGGTATCTTTCTCGAAGACTGACATTATTATTTATTTTATGTAGTGTGTTATTTTTCATTAGAGGTTATGTTGCTTCTTATGATAATGGGACTGATATAAGAAGTGAAAGGACTGATTTCACGCTGACCTTTACTCATGGATGGGTCATTGATGGAGATCATCTCTCTGCTCAAGCGATCGATCAACCTTCAAATGAAAAGCTCGTATTTACATACTATATTCCATCTAAGGAAGAGAAAGACTCACTGGAGAAGGTAACGAGTACAGGTCTGATATGTAATGTGATGGGCAAACTAGAAACTCCGCAAAAAGCAACAAATTTTCATAGCTTTGATTACCAACAATATTTAGAGCGCAAAGGTATTCACTGGCAAATTCAAACTGACCAATTTGATTTACGAAGCTGCCAAATGGGCAATACGAATATCGTTACACAAATTTGGCAATTGCGGGAAAAAGGGATCCAATACGTGAGTAAGTATTTTCCAAATGAGACCGCACCACTAGTGAATGCTCTAGTTTATGGAGACCGATCGCAATTAGATGAAACCGTTGAAACAGCTTATCAAAGATTAGGCATTATTCATTTATTAGCTATTTCAGGTATGCATGTAAGTTTATTAGCTGGAATGCTCTTATTTGTGGGCTTAAGGCTAGGTGTGACAAGGCAGCATATGTTGATGATTTTAGTGGGTTTGTTACCGATCTATGGCATCCTTGCCGGAGGAACACCTTCAGTGATTCGAGCTGTAGCAATGCTTATGTTCGCAGCGCTTTTTAAGATTTTTTTGTCAGCTATGAGAACGCAAGATGTGTTATGTATTGTATTTGTTTGTTATTTATTAATTAACCCATTTATTCTTTATGACGTTGGTTTTCAGCTTTCTTTCACAGTTACTTATGTTTTACTTTTGTCTTCTTATTCTCTCCTCAAAAGACGTACCTCTCCTATAAGATCTCTTTTTATAATATCCTTTATTTGTCAATTAGCAGCAACGCCAATATTACTTTATTCCTTCTATGAAATCTCAATCTTCTCCCTCGTCGCTAATATACTCTTTGTACCCATTTTTTCTTTTGTTATTCTCCCGCTATTTCTGTTCTTATTGGCTTATCATATGATTGTTGGAACTTGGGCTTGGTTTCCGATTCAATGGATAAATACATTACTAGAGCGAATGAATGATTTGAGTTTAACAATAGCGGATTTTCCCCAGGCTGTATTAACATTAGGGAGACCCTCTTTGTGGCTTATTCTGCTCTATTTAATTGCAATCAATCTTTTCTTCTTACAATGGGAGAAAGGGGAGGGGAGAAAGAATTTTCTATTAGCAAGCATTGCACCTTTTTTCGTCTTTTTCATTCACTATCTCACTCCTTATTTTTATTTTACAGGTGAAGTATCCTTTATTGATGTAGGGCAAGGGGACAGTATTTTCATTCGTTTACCTCATAACAGGGGGAATTATTTAATTGATACTGGGGGAGTACTTTCGTTTGATAAAGAGGAATGGCAGGAAAGAACCGGCGCATTTGATCCTGGGGAAGATATCGTTGTGCCTTTTTTGAAAAGTAAAGGCATTAGGAAAATTGATAAACTGATTCTTACACATGGTGATAGTGATCATATGGGTGGTGCACCAGCTGTTTTGTCTATGATTGAAGTAAGTGAGATATTACTCCCGATTACGAAGGAAAGAAGTGCGTTAGAAACAGAGATAATAAAGATAGCTCACACAAAACAGGTTAATGTACGGCAGGTAAGTGCTGGAGTACGTTGGCGTATGAAGACTGAGGAATTTCAAATTCTTATGCCGTTTGATAAAACAGCAAATAATAAAAATGATGGGTCTATCGTGCTTTATGCTGTCATAGGAGGATTAACATGGTTATTTACTGGTGATTTAGAAGAAGCTGGGGAAGCGAAGCTAGTCAATAAATATGAAAGGTTATCTGTTGATGTATTAAAAGTGGGACATCACGGAAGTAAAACTTCGACGACTGAGAAGTTTCTTGATGGAGTAAAACCTAAACTGGCAGTTATTTCAGTTGGTAGAAACAATCGTTTCGGTCATCCAACAGAGGAAGTGTTGCAGAGGTTAAGAAATCATCAAATTCCAATAGTAAGAACTGATCGTCATGGCGGAATTACTTATGTTTTTTTCAAAGGTAACGGAACCTTTTCAACTGTCCTACCATAGGATATGTTATGCCCAGACAATAGAAAACAACTTAACTTTCTTTTCAAAAAATAAAAAAGACTGCAAGCGTAATGCAGTCTCTTCCGAAAGCTCGATGTCAATGCAAAATTGCAGAAGTATGTATCTGCTAATGAGCCTTCAAGGGTTATGCGCCGATTGCTTTAATTGCGACCGCAATGACAAATAGAATGGTAAAGAATCCGAAAGAAGCAACGAATCCCATTGCGGAGTCACCAATATCGTGACGTTTCGATTGGACATTTTTTTCAAATTCGTTCACAGTCAACCCTCCTATTTCCTTAATTAGTATAAGTGATTTCCATGAAAAAATCTACACTTCTAGAAATGCTTTTCCTTTACTTACATGAGTTGACAGCGATAATTCAGCGACTGTCATGACATATTATAAGTATAAGGGTGCACCGCTTCAGCAAGAGTATCCTAGGCCTCTTGCTTGCAAGCGTTTCTATATAGATTGTTTGAGAAGCGCCTTAAAAAGCGCTTTTCTTTATATTTATTGGTATTATAAGCAGCGTACATTCTTTTCATTCCACTTGTCAAAATCGATTTGCTTCTATAGGATAGATAGTACTTATAAAAAATGATCGGAGCGAGAAAAAGTGGTTTTTGATATATGGAAGCAAATTAAAGCAAAAAGCTTCTCATCTGTATATTTATTATACGGTACCGAGCCTTACCTTATAAATGAAACGAAACAATTATTAATAAATCATGCGTTACTGCCAGAAGAACTTGACTTCAATTTGTCTACCTATGATTTAGAAGAAACGCCTATTGAAGTTGCGCTTGAAGACGCTGAAACGTTTCCTTTTATGGGGGAGCGCCGTCTTATTATTTTACATAATCCCTATTTTCTAACAGCGGATAAAGGGAAAGCGAAGGTAGAGCATCAATTAAATGCACTTGAGAATTATTTGAAAGATCCTGCTCCTTACACGATTCTCGTATTTTCAGGCGCATATGAAAAGCTAGACGAACGTAAAAAGTTAACGAAACAAATCAAAAAAAGCGCTGCAGTGTTAGAAGCGAAACAATTGAATGAGAAAGAGCTACATTTTTGGATGCGTGATCGTGCATCCAAAAATGGCGTACAGATTGATGAAGAAGCAATCAATCTTCTACTTACACTATCAGGTATGAATTTATTTATGTTAACGAGCGAAATGGATAAGCTTGCTTTATATGGAAGTGATGAAAGACGTATTACGGTTGAAATGGTGGATCAATTAGTGTCGCGGTCTTTAGAACAAAATATCTTTACACTTGTAGAAAAAGTCGTCCATAGAGATATAGAAGCAGCATTAAGAATTTTTTATGATTTATTGAAGTTAAATGAGGAACCTATCAAAATTTTGGCAGTCATTACAAATCAGTTTCGTCTCATTTACCAAGTGAAAGAATTGTCTAGAAGAGGTTACGGACAAAATCAGATAGCTGGATATATTAAAACGCACCCTTTTAGAGTGAAACTTGCCGCCGGTCAAGCGAGACTTTTTAGTGAAGAAGAGTTATCGCAAATCATGGATATTCTCGCAGATGCGGATTATCAAATGAAAACCGGAGGAATGAACAAGCAATTATTAATTGAGTTATTCTTATTTAAATTAAATAAACGGGATATGGAAGTTCTATAAATAATCTTTTATATGTAATGAAAAAAAGCTATCCATCATGCGGATAGCTTTTTATGATTTCTACAAATTAAGCATTTGCAGTATTCATTCTTTTCATTAAACGAGATTTCTTACGAGCAGCAGCATTTTTATGGATAAGTCCTTTTGCAGCAGCTTTATCTAGTTTGCTTGCAGCTAGTGCAAAGCTTTCAGCAGCATTTGCATCGTTATTAGCAATCGCAGCTTCAGATTTTTTCACTGCAGAACGCATGTTAGACTTAGCTTGAATGTTACGTGCATAGCGTGCTTCGTTTGTTTTAACACGTTTGATAGCAGATTTAATATTTGGCATTCCATTCACCTCCTACAAAAAAGGCATCGAATTTTTATGAACTCGATATTTGTATTCATCATTAATATAAATTCAGAACAAGTGATATTCTATCAAAACTGAGACAATAAATCAATACAAAACGAGGAAATCCATCTTCTCCTTCACTGTAGAAACATATTGTTCACATATAAAACATGCATGATTTGAACAAGTGGTGGTCATCCTAAAACTACAATAATACGCAAAAAAGGTGGTCGTTTGGCTTTGAATGAGAAGTTGGATCTAAGCAAATATGGGATAAGAACGGACTTAGCAATAGAAGCTCGTGAGGTCGTATTAGAAAACCAAGGAATACAAGGTGAAGATAATCAGTCCCAAATCGAAGGCGTTATTATTAAAGAAAAAGAAAAAGAGGGCATGAAAATCTCTTATGTTGAAGTGACTGAACAAGGAAGTGAAATGCTAGGGAAAAAACCAGGTAAATATTTAACAATAGAGGTACAGGGGATTAGACAACAAGATACGGAAACGCAACTGCAAGTGGAAAAGCTATTTGCTAAAGAAATGGCCTACTTTATTAAAGACCTAGGTATTGGCCCTAATGATTCATGTTTAATTGTTGGTTTAGGGAACTGGAATGTTACCCCAGATGCGATTGGACCCGAAGTATGTGAAAACCTACTAATTACTCGGCACTTATTTGAGTTACAGCCAGAGAGTGTAGAAGATGGCTATCGTCCTGTCAGTGCGCTTTCGCCTGGTGTAATGGGTTTAACGGGTATTGAAACGAGTGACATTTTGTTTGGCATTGTTGAGAAAACGAAGCCGGATTTTGTCATTGCCTTGGACGCTCTAGCAGCAAGGTCAATTGAAAGGGTCAATTCTACTATCCAAATTTCTGATACAGGGATTCATCCCGGTTCAGGTGTAGGCAATAAACGAAAGGAAATTAGTAAAGAAACTTTAGGTGTACCTGTTATTGCAATTGGAGTACCAACTGTTGTTGATGCCGTTTCAATTACAAGTGACACAATTGATTTTATCCTCAAGCATTTCGGAAAGGAACTGAAAGAAGGGGACAAGCCTTCTCGCTCACTAATACCGGCCGGAATGACATTTGGAGAAAAGCGAAAGCTATCTGAAGAAGATTTACCCGAGGAGAAAGAGCGACAAACATTTATGGGTATTGTGGGTACTTTACCTGAGGAAGAAAAACGTAAATTAATCGGAGAAGTATTATCTCCATTGGGACATAACTTGATGGTGACCCCAAAAGAAGTAGATGTGTTTATAGAAGATATGGCTAATTTACTAGCTAATGGATTAAATGCAGCTCTCCATTCTAAAGTAAATCAAGAGAATACAGGCTTTTATACGCGATAAAAAGGTTCTATCTTTTCTATTCTTTTCATACAATCTATTACTAGAATGAGGGAAAGGTGATTCGAATGAAAAGATTCATGGTCGCAACTATATTAATTATATCTCTTATGTTCATTTCTGTTTTGTTTGGTATGAAGCAAGCGAATCATGCAATGGTAGAGATGAGTGCGCTAACAGTCGGGGACGATAGGGGCGCATCCACACACGACTTACAAGGTAAGCAAAAACAATTAGAGGAGATGAAGTCCTTTAATCTCTTTTCATCTATAGGTAAGTCCATATCAGAAGGAACTCAAGCCATTACAAGAACAGGTATTGATATGGTAGTTGATAAGGTACAAGAAAAAGATGAGGAGTAATAGAGCATTCCCTAGGTGGATTCGAGGATCCGCCTAGGCCTAATAAAAAAGTTCAATAATCTCAGATGAAACAATTCCCCAACTAGCTTTTCAATTCTTACACAAGAAATGAAACTCCGATTGAATCTGTACACCCATTCATGAATTTCGTTGAATCTTCCATTTTGTACTGCTATAATCAACAATATGTATGTCTTTTCGATTAGAAAGAGAAGCAAGTAAATAAATGAAGTACATATCATCCACTTTTTAAGTGCTAAGAAACTTGGCTAACAATAATGATTGTAATCGTTGAGAGAAGGATCGTATCGTATAGAGACTTTGTGGAGCCCAGACAATTAGTGTACTTACTAGTGAAAACTGTTGTGAACCATACACATATGTGTGATTTGCGCTTTTATATAGGAGTGAAGAAAGTTACATGAACAGAGAAGAGAGACTGAATAGGCAATCTAGGATCCGTAATTTTTCCATTATTGCTCATATTGACCATGGGAAATCTACGTTGGCTGACCGTATTTTGGAAAAAACAAATGCCCTTACTGCGCGGGAAATGAAAGACCAGCTCCTAGATTCTATGGATTTAGAGAGAGAACGTGGCATTACGATTAAATTAAATTCTGTACAACTCAAATATAAAGCTAAGGATGGAGAAATTTATACCTTCCATCTAATTGATACGCCAGGGCACGTCGATTTTACATATGAAGTGTCCAGAAGTTTAGCTGCATGTGAGGGTGCAGTATTAGTCGTTGATGCTGCTCAAGGAATAGAGGCGCAAACGTTAGCTAATGTATACTTGGCATTAGATAATGATTTAGAAATATTACCTGTTATTAATAAAATAGATTTACCTAGTGCCGATCCAGAACGTGTGAGAAATGAAGTGGAAGAAGTCATTGGACTCGATGCTTCTGAAGCTGTTTTAGCATCTGCCAAAGCGGGAATTGGGATTGAAGATATTCTAGAGCAAGTGGTAGAAAAGGTTCCGGCACCTACTGGAGATCCCGATGCACCCCTTAAAGCGTTAATATTCGATTCGTTATATGATGCTTATCGTGGGGTTGTTGCTTATATCCGCGTCGTTGATGGAACGGTTAAAGTGGGCGACAAAGTTAAAATGATGGCTACTGGTAAAGAGTTCGAAGTGACCGAGGTTGGCGTGTTTACACCTAAATCGACACCAATGGATGAGCTTTCCGTTGGAGATGTTGGTTTCTTAACGGCAGCAATTAAAAATGTAGGCGATACACGTGTTGGTGATACGATTACAAGTGCAAAGAATGGTGCAACAGACCCGTTGCCTGGTTATCGTAAACTGAACCCGATGGTCTATTGTGGACTTTATCCGATTGATAGTGCGAAGTTCAATGATTTACGTGAAGCACTTGAAAAACTAGAACTGAATGATTCTGCTCTTCAGTACGAGCCTGAGACTTCCCAGGCACTTGGATTTGGATTCCGTTGTGGATTTTTAGGTTTATTGCATATGGAGATTATTCAAGAAAGAATTGAGCGCGAATTTAAGATTGATTTGATTACAACTGCACCAAGTGTAATCTATGATGTCATGCTAACAGATGGGACAGAGTTGAAAGTTGATAACCCATCAGATATGCCGGATGCACAAAAAATTGACAGAGTAGAAGAACCTTATGTAAAAGCAACGATGATGGCACCAAATGAATATGTTGGGGCGATTATGGAACTGTGTCAATTAAAACGAGGCAATTTCATTGATATGCAATATATGGATGAATCACGCGTGAATATTGTATATGAAATTCCTTTATCAGAAATTGTTTATGACTTTTTTGATCAATTAAAATCAAATACAAAAGGGTATGCGTCTTTTGATTATGAATTAATCGGTTATCGCCCATCCAAGCTAGTGAAAATGGATATTTTATTAAATGCAGAGAAAGTTGATGCCTTGAGCTTTATTGTTCATAGTGACTTTGCTTACGAACGAGGAAAAGTGATAGTTGAAAAATTAAAAGAACTTATTCCGCGTCAACAGTTTGAAGTCCCTATTCAAGCAGCTGTTGGACAAAAGATAATTGCTCGTTCAACAATAAAAGCGATGCGCAAAAATGTCCTTGCAAAATGTTATGGTGGGGATATTTCCCGTAAAAGAAAATTGCTTGAAAAGCAAAAAGAAGGGAAAAAACGCATGAAACAAGTGGGGTCGGTTGAAGTACCGCAAGAAGCATTTATGGCTGTATTAAAAATGGATGATAATAATACAAAGAAATAAAATAAATTGCTTTATTAGGATAGGTTAGGTATGCTTTCCCATAGGCGTATCCTAGCCTATTTTTTTCCGTTTTAAATTTTAAAATAGAAGCAGAAACAAAGAGACTAAAATTGGAAAGTCTAAAGATTGTTTTTGCTAGACTCATCACTAGATGATGAGAAACCTAAAAAAGTAAGGTTGTGAAAGTAATGATTCAAGCGGCATACCTTCATATACCGTTTTGTGAGCATATCTGTCACTATTGTGATTTTAATAAAGTGTTCTTAAAGGGACAACCAGTAGATGAGTATCTACAATATTTAGATAAAGAAATGGAAATTACGATGAACAGCAGCGACTACGCTCCTTTTAAGACTATATTTGTCGGAGGAGGTACACCGACTGCTTTGAATGAAAAGCAACTTGCAACTTTTCTAGAGTCAATTCGCAAAAGATTACCTCTTGCTGGTCAGTATGAGTTTACGTTTGAAGCTAATCCAGGGGACTTGTCATACGAAAAACTTAAGCTTTTGTATGATTATGGGGTCAATCGATTAAGCTTAGGTGTACAAACATTTAATGATCAATTGTTAGAGAAAATTGGTAGAGTACATCGGGCAAAAGATGTATATCAGTCAGTGGAATCAGCAAAAAAAGCTGGCTTTAAAAATATGAGTATAGACCTTATTTATAGTTTGCCTACTCAAACGATGGCAGACTTCCAAGAAACTTTAACCACTTCCTTTCAATTAGATGTTCAGCATTATTCTGCTTATTCTCTCATCATAGAGCCAAAAACAGTATTTTATAACCTTATGCGTAAAGGTAAACTTCATACCCCTGGGGAGGATGTTGAGGCAGCCATGTATGAGTTATTAATGGAAAAAATGAAAGAGAATGGCTTTGAGCAGTATGAAATTAGTAATTTTTCTAAACCTGGCTTTGAAAGTAAACATAATTTGACCTATTGGAATAATGAAGCTTATTTTGGGTTTGGTGCTGGTGCCCATAGCTATGTGGAAGGTTATCGTCGCTCGAATTACGGTCCTTTAAAAAAATATATGGAACCATTAGATCAAAATGAGTTGCCTATTATGGATAAACATGAAGTAACGAAGAAGGAGAAAATGGAGGAAGAAATGTTTCTTGGACTTCGGAAAACACAAGGTGTTTCTATGAAAGAGTTTAAGGATAAATACTATATAGATATTATGGAGGTATTTCGCGAAGAATTACTAGGACATGAACAGAAGTCTTTACTAGAAATAAAAGGTGATTCTATTCAATTAACAAAGCAAGGCCGACTGTTAGGCAATGAAGTTTTTCAATCATTTATTAAATGATTAGAACGGTAAAAGCTACCGCTCTATTTCGTTGATCAGGTGGTACGTAGAAAGAAGCAAAATATGTTGAAATCATTGTATTCTAAACAATGATCAAACGAGTGGTACATTCAACATTCTTCCTTGAATGATGGTTTGTTGTCTTTCTTTTAATAATTATGATGGAGATAAGGCGCAAAAGATTGACACTCGCTCCTAGATTTGATAATTTATTATTAGATTTAGCACTCATTAAATGAGAGTGCTAACAGAGGTGATTACTGTGTTAACAGATCGTCAATTGTTGATATTCCAAGTGATTGTTGATGATTTTATTCAGACGGCACAGCCGGTTGGCTCAAGAACATTATCTAAGAAAGATGAAATTTCTTTTAGCTCGGCGACAATTAGGAATGAAATGGCTGATTTAGAGGAGCTTGGTTTTTTAGAAAAAACACATACCTCATCAGGACGAATACCTTCTGAGAAGGGGTATAGATACTATGTCGACCATCTTTTATCCCCGCAGCGACTAAATAAACGTGAGGTAGTACAAATGAAAAGTATTTTCAGTGATAAGATGTACGAATTAGAAAAAATTGTACAAAAATCAGCTAAAATCCTTTCAGAAATGACGAATTACACTTCAATCGTTTTAGGTCCGGCAGTGAAGGAGAATAGGTTAAAAAGAATTCAAATCGTTCCATTGAATGATCACACAGCCATTGCAATTATTGTGACAGATACTGGGCATGTGGAAAATAGAATGTTTCATTTTCCTGAATCCATGAACCCAGCAGATATTGAAATGATGGTAAATATTTTAAATGATCGTTTAGTGGGTGTACCAATTGAACATCTAAATCAAACGATTTATAAAGAAGTTGCCATAGTTTTACGCCAGCATATCCAACATTATGACTTTCTTTACCACTCAATTATCGATACGATTCAAATGCCTGCAAATGAGAAATTGTTCTTTGGTGGGAAAACGAATATATTAAGTCAACCCGAGTTTCATGATATAGACAAGGTAAAGGACTTACTTTATATGATTGAGCAGGAAGAAGGAATATATGATTTAATACGTAATCATTCCTCAGGTATTCGAGTGAAAATTGGTACCGAAAATAAAAATTCTGCGATGGATAATTGTAGTTTAATTACCGCAAGCTATTCTATTGGTGCAGAACAATTGGGAACGATTGCTATATTAGGACCAACCAGAATGGAATATTCCAGAGTCATCAGTTTGCTACAATTTTTAAGTAAAGGCTTATCTTATGAGTTGACAAGGCTGTATCAAAACGAATAACCCTGGAAATATTGAATAAGGGTGGAATTCGCTTCCACCCCTTTAACTATGAACCCAATAGCATTTAAGGGAGGTGAAAAAGTTGGCAGAAGAAAAAGAGACTCTACAAGAAGAGGTAAACAAATCCGAGCAAGAAAACATTCAACCAGAAGAAGTTTTTGGTGAAGCTGCTGACACTCAATCTGAAGGTGATTCATCTGAAGTAAATAGTGAGGTTTCTGCGCTGGAAGCTAAGGTGGCAGAGCTTGAGAAAAAGGTGGAAGAGGCCGATAATCGTTATTTAAGATTACAAGCGGATTTTGATAATAGCAGACGTCGTGCGAAGTTAGATCGTGAAGCGTCTGAAAAATATAGAGCGCAAAGCTTAGTATCAGATTTATTACCAGCCCTTGATAACTTTGAAAGAGCACTGCAATCTAATTCAGACGATAGTAGCGTGCAATCATTGCTACAAGGTATGGAAATGGTTTATCGCAGTTTAATCGAGGCGTTGAAAAAAGAAGGCGTTGAACAGATTGAAGCTGTAGGCCAAGTATTTGACCCTCAATTCCATCAAGCTGTTATGCAGGTGGAAGAAGAAGGCTACGATTCTAATGTAGTCGTTGAAGAATTTCAAAAAGGTTATTTACTGAAAGACCGTGTCATTCGACCGGCAATGGTTAAAGTAAATCAATAACTACATATTATGTAATGGAGGTATAGATCATGGGCAAAATTATTGGTATTGACTTAGGAACAACAAATTCATGTGTTGCTGTGCTTGAGGGCGGCGAAGCAAAGGTAGTTCCAAATCCTGAAGGAAATAGAACAACGCCATCAGTTGTTTCTTTCAAAAATGGTGAACGTCAAGTAGGGGAAGTAGCTAAACGACAAGCAATTACGAACCCGAATACAATTATTTCAATTAAACGCCATATGGGAACAGATTATAAAGTAGAAGCAGAAGGTAAAGAGCTTTCTCCACAAGAAGTATCTGCAGCTATCCTTCAATACTTAAAAGGCTATGCTGAAGATTATCTTGGAGAAACAGTTGATAAAGCTGTTATCACTGTTCCTGCTTATTTTAATGATGCTGAGCGTCAAGCGACAAAAGATGCGGGTAAAATTGCGGGGTTAGAAGTTGAACGTATCATTAACGAACCAACTGCTGCCGCACTTGCTTACGGTATGGATAAAACGGACGAAGATCAAACGATTTTAGTATATGACCTTGGTGGTGGTACTTTTGACGTCTCTATCCTTGAATTAGGAGATGGCGTATTTGAAGTAAAAGCAACTGCAGGTGATAATCGACTAGGTGGAGATGACTTTGACCAAGTGATCATTGACTACTTAGTGGAACAATTTAAAAAAGAAAATGGTATTGATTTAGCTAAAGATAAAATGGCTCTTCAACGTTTGAAAGATGCAGCTGAAAAAGCGAAAAAAGATCTTTCAGGTGTTACTTCTACGCAAGTTTCTTTACCATTTATCACAGCAGGTGAAGCTGGACCACTTCACTTAGAAGTTACTTTATCAAGAGCAAAATTTGATGAGCTTTCTGCAGATTTAGTTGAACGCACAATGGGACCAACTCGCCAAGCGTTAAAAGATGCTGACCTTTCTCCATCAGAAATTGATAAAGTCATTCTTGTTGGTGGTTCTACACGTATTCCAGCTGTACAAGAAGCGATTAAAAAAGAAACAGGTAAAGACCCACATAGAGGGGTAAACCCTGATGAAGTCGTAGCGATGGGAGCTGCCATTCAAGGTGGTGTCATCACTGGTGATGTGAAAGACGTTGTTTTACTTGACGTGACTCCACTTTCACTAGGTATTGAAACAATGGGTGCGGTATTCACGAAGCTAATTGAACGTAATACAACAATCCCAACATCTAAATCACAAGTATTCTCTACAGCTGCTGATAACCAATCTGCTGTTGATATCCATGTACTTCAAGGTGAACGTCCAATGGCACAAGATAATAAAACACTAGGTCGTTTCCAATTAGGAGATATTCCACCGGCACCACGTGGTGTACCACAAATTGAAGTATCATTTGATATCGATAAAAACGGTATTGTTAATGTTCGTGCGAAGGATCTTGGCACAAATAAAGAACAAGCTATTACAATCAAATCTTCAACAGGTCTTTCAGATGAAGAAATCGATCGTATGGTGAAAGAAGCTGAAGATAATGCAGAAGCGGATAAACAACGTAAAGAAGAAGTTGAACTTCGCAATGAAGCAGATCAATTAGTTTTCACTACTGAAAAAACATTAAAAGATCTTGAAGGTAAAGTAGAAGAAGCAGAAGTGACAAAAGCAAATGAAGCGAAGGATGAATTGAAAGCTGCCATTGAAAAAGGTGACTTAGAAGACATTCGCACGAAAAAAGATGCACTTCAAGAAATCGTTCAAGCTTTGACTATGAAGTTATATGAAGAAGCACAACAACAAGCACAAGCAGCTCAAGGTGCAGAAGGCGATGCATCTAAAAAAGCAGACGATAATGTGGTAGATGCAGAGTACGAAGAAGTAGAAGACGATAAAAAATAATTTTAAAGTCCTAACAAAAGTCAAAGTCAGGTATTACTTGGCTTTGGCTTTATTTTTGCATTAAAAAGTTCATTATTTAAGTGGCATTTGTTTTAGAAATAAGAAGTAAGGAAGCAATCGTCAGCTTACTTCTTATTTCTAAACTATAAACCACACTTTGTTAATGAAAAGAACATAAAATAGTCATAAAAATCATGTATCCTCACCCGTAGAGGTGAAATAAAGTGGACGAACTGCTTTCGCTTTTTTATGATCTAGCTGCAGGTGCCATCGGCTTGAGGTCATAAGTCAAAGCTGTGTCTATGAGGTAAGAACAACCTCATAGCCAACCTCACCTTATGCTTGTCGCTCCAGAGCAAGCCGCTTCCGCTTTCTTATTGTCTAGCTGCAGCGGCATGGAGCTCGAGGTCATAAGTCAAAGCTGTCTATGAGGTAAGAACAACCTCATAGCCAACCTCGCCTTATGCTTGTCGCTCCAGAGCAAGCCGCTTCCGCTTTTCTTATTGTCTAGCTGCAGCGGCATGGAGCTCGAGGTCATAAGTCAAAGCTGTCTATGAGGTAAGAACAACCTCATAGCCAACCTCGCCTTATGCTTGTCGCTCCAGAGCAAGCCGCTTCCGCTTTTCTTATTGCCTTTTGGGTTGGTGGGATGATACAATTATTTTTATGTGAAATGGATCGGGGAGTGGTAATCATGGATAAAAGAGATTACTATGAAGTCCTAGGCGTAAGTAAAGGTGCGTCTAAGGATGAAATAAAGAAAGCATACAGAAAATTATCGAAGAAGTATCATCCGGATATTAATAAAGAACCGGGTGCGGATGAAAAGTTTAAAGAAGTGAAAGAAGCTTATGAAGTATTGAGTGATGATCAGAAAAAAGCTCATTATGATCAATTTGGTCATACAGATCCAAACCAAGGTTTTGGTGGTGGAGGTGGCTTCGAAGGCTTTGGTGGCTTTGAAGATATCTTCAGTTCTTTCTTTGGTGGAGGATCAAGAAGAAGAGATCCGAATGCACCGCGCCAAGGTGCTGATTTGCAATATAATATGACGGTATCTTTCGAAGATGCCGCTTTTGGTAAAGATACTGAAATTGAAATTCCACGTGAAGAAACGTGTGAAACATGTAATGGTTCAGGCGCGAAACCTGGGACGAAACCTGAAACGTGTAAACATTGTCATGGTTCCGGTCAATTAAATGTAGAGCAAAATACACCGTTTGGTAAGATTGTCAACCGTCGTGTATGTAATTATTGTAACGGTACAGGCAAAGAGATTAAACATAAATGTTCAACATGTGGTGGCGACGGTAAAGTGAAAAAACGTCGCAAAATCAGTGTGAAAATTCCAGCAGGTATTGATGATGGTCAGCAACTTCGTGTATCTTCTCAAGGGGAACCTGGTGTAAACGGTGGACCAGCAGGTGATTTATATGTTGTTTTCCACGTTCGTGCACATGAGTTCTTTGAGAGGGATGGCGACGATATTTATTGTGAAATGCCAGTTACATTTGTGCAGGCTGCACTTGGGGATGAAGTAGAAGTTCCAACACTTCACGGCAAGGTTAAGCTCAAAGTACCAGCAGGAACACAGACAGGTACAAAGTTCCGTCTAAAAGGAAAAGGTGTAGCTAATGTGAGAGGTTATGGTACTGGTGATCAACATATTATTGTTAGAGTGGTAACACCGACGAAGTTATCAGATAAACAAAGACAGCTATTAAATGAATTTGCAGAAGTGAGTGGCAAAGTACCTCAAGGTGAACAAGAAGATGGGTTTTTCTCAAAAGTAAAGCGTGCCTTTAAGGGTGAATAAGTGAAATGGAGTTGGTAGTAAGATGAAATGGTCAGAGATTAGTGTTCACACGGCGAACGAAGCAGTTGAGCCGATTTCAAATATTCTTCATGAAGCAGGTGCAAGTGGTGTAGTGATTGAAGATCCATTTGAATTGAAGAAAGAACGAAGAGATCAATACGGCGAAATCTACCAGCTCGATCCACATGATTATCCAGAGGAAGGCGTAATCGTTAAAGCATATTTACCGATTAATAGCTTTTTAGGCGAAACAGTAGAAGAAATAAAGAATGCCATTAGTAACCTTTTATCGTTTAATATTGATATTGGTAAAAATGAGGTCAGTATTAGTGAAGTGAACGAAGAAGAGTGGGCGACTGCTTGGAAGAAGTACTATCACCCTGTGAAAATCTCTAAACGATTCACGATTGTTCCAACTTGGGAAGAATATACACCAGTAAGTAGTGATGAACTCATTATTGAATTGGATCCAGGAATGGCATTTGGAACAGGAACTCATCCAACAACAGTGATGTGTATTCAAGCACTAGAGCATATTGTTACATCTGGTGATCATATTATCGATGTGGGAACGGGGTCAGGAGTACTCAGTATTGCTGGAGCGATGCTCGGTGCAGAGAATATTACTGCACTCGATTTGGACGAAGTAGCTGTACGTTCAGCGAAAATCAATATCAAGTTAAATAAAGTGCAGGATATTGTTGAAGTCTCTCAAGGTAATCTGTTAGATAATATTACTGTACAAGCTGAAGTAGTAGTCGCCAATATTTTAGCAGAAGTAATTGTAAGTTTTACAGATGATGTCGCGCAAGTGGTGAAACCAGGAGGTCATTTTATTGCTTCTGGCATTATTCAGCAGAAAAAACAGGCTGTCAAAGAGGCGATGATTTCAAGTGGTTTTGACATTGTTGAGACAATTCAAATGGAAGATTGGGTTGCCATTATAGGTAAAAAGCAGTAATGTACTAGGGGGAGTCATGAATTCCCCCTATTTATTCGTTTAGTAAGGGGTTATATATATGCAACGATATTTTGTGAATCATAGAGAAAATGATCATTTTTTTATTACAGGTGATGATTATCACCACATTACCCGCGTAATGAGGATGAATGTAGGTGACGAAATTATTTGTGTAGACCCTGACGGAAAAGCAGCTCAATGTAAACTGGTTAACATTACCTCTGAAGTGGTAGAGTTAGAAGTTGTACAATGGATAGAGAAAAATGTCGAATTACCTGTTGATGTTACCATTGTGAGCGGATTGCCTAAAGGGGATAAGCTCGAATGGATAATACAAAAAGGCACCGAACTTGGCGCCCATCGGTTTATCCCTTTTATGTCAGCTCGTTCCATTGTAAAGTTAGACGAAAAAAAGGCGAATAAAAAGAAAGATCGTTGGCAAAAGATCGCTAAAGAAGCGGCCGAGCAGTCTCATCGCATCATAGTACCACATGTGTATGGACCACAGTCCTTACAGCAGTTACTAGAAATAAGTAAAAATTATGATTATAAATGTGTCGCTTATGAAGAAAGTAGTAAACAAGGTGAATCATCGGCTTTTCACCAAGTACTCAAGGGTATGTCCCGGGGAGACTCTTTATTATTTATTTTTGGGCCAGAAGGTGGCCTGACAGAAAAAGAAATAACGCTTTTAGAGGATGAAGGGTTTATTTCTTGTGGATTAGGACCAAGAATATTAAGAACTGAAACAGCACCTTCCTATGTACTTTCAGCTGTTTCTTATCATTTTGAATTAATGGAGTGAAGATATATGCCATCAGTAGCTTTTCATACACTTGGTTGTAAAGTAAACCATTATGAAACAGAAGCCATCTGGCAATTGTTTAAAGAAGAAGGATACGATCGTGTCGGTTTTGAATCTACCTCTGATGTGTATGTGATTAACACATGTACGGTTACGAATACTGGTGATAAAAAAAGCAGACAAGTCATTCGTAGAGCCATTCGAAAAAATCCGGACGCTGTCATTTGTGTAACAGGATGCTATGCCCAAACATCACCGGCAGAAATCATGGCCATCCCAGGTGTGGATGTTGTCGTTGGAACACAAGACAGGAAGAAAATGTTAGGGTATATTGAGCAATATAAAAGTGAACGTCAACCGATTAATGGTGTCGGAAATATTATGAAAAATCGGGTTTACGAGGAACTAGATGTTCCGGCCTTTACAGATAGGACGCGTGCTTCATTAAAAATACAAGAAGGTTGTAATAACTTCTGCACTTTTTGTATCATTCCTTGGGCTCGTGGCTTAATGAGATCTAGAGACCCCAAAGAAGTGATTCATCAAGCGCAACAATTAGTGGAGGCTGGTTACAAAGAAATTGTCTTAACCGGGATACATACTGGCGGTTATGGCGAGGATCTTAAGGATTATAATCTAGCTATGCTACTAAAGGATTTAGAAGAACAGGTTAAAGGCATTAAACGGATTCGTATATCCTCTATTGAGGCGAGTCAAATTACGGATGAAGTGATTGAAGTAATTAGAAACTCTAAGGTTGTTGTCCGTCATCTGCATATTCCGATTCAATCAGGATCGGACACAGTATTAAAAAGAATGCGTCGAAAGTATACGATGGCGTTTTTCGCTGAACGTATTGAGCGCTTAAAAGAAGCCTTACCTGGTTTAGCAGTTACTTCAGATGTCATTGTCGGTTTTCCTGGTGAAACAGAAGAAGAATTTATGGAGACGTATGATTTTATTAAAAAACATAAATTTTCAGAGCTTCATGTTTTTCCTTATTCAAGTAGAACAGGCACACCAGCAGCACGAATGACTGATCAAATTGATGAAGAAGTTAAGAATGAAAGAGTTCATCGCTTAATTCATTTATCTGATCAACTAGCGAAAGAGTACGCAAGTCGCTTTGAAGATGAAGTACTCGAGATCATCCCTGAAGAAAAATACAAAGATGCGCCAGACGGGAATTTGTATGTAGGCTATACGGATAATTACTTAAAAGTGATTGTGCCTGCAACAGAAGAGATGGTAGGTAAATTAGTCAAAGTGAAGATAACAAAAGCAGGTTATCCATATAACGAAGGGCAATTTATTCGTGTCATGGATGAGATGAAAGAAAAAGCAGTATAAACGATTAGAGCTGACCGTTCATTGACCGGTCAGCTTTTTTTACTGCATTTTTATTCCGTAAGAAAAATAGTCGGAGTAAGGTAAATGGTGAATCTAGGAAAACGAATGAAACCCTAAGTAATTCTTTATTTTAGTGATCCCTTAATAGGTTATTTTTCAATTTTATTCGGATTCTTTATCTTGTCGATTTTTTCTTAAGAAATAGATATAAATGATTGGAATTAGGCCACAAATAAATAGAATAGCACCCACAATTACTCCATTCATGATAGAAAATCCTTGTGTGAGAGATACAAAAAAACCAACAACTGTTGTAATCAAAATAAGAATTACTAATGAAATAATTAGACTTTTCCGGGGGTTTATCTTATTATCTTCATGGTCTGCACTAATACTCATTGATAAATAGGCTGAAACAACTGCGGTTATTATAAATACTGTCCATAGTGGGTTTTTTCTCATTTCATCTAACCCACCTGTAACTAAGTCATAACCTAAAATTCCAAGAATTCCAATGGTCTGGATGATAAATGCAATACGTATATTTTTTAAATTTTGTAGAACTAAACGTTCATCTGTGATTTTTTTCATATATTATCAGCCTCCTTTTTCTATCCAAAATACTTCATCTAAAGTTTTATTAACTGCGTAACATATATCCAGACATAACTTGAGAGAAGGGTTATACTTACCCTTCTCAATTAAACTGATGGTTTGGCGAGTAACACCTATCTTTTCTGCAAGTTGTTGTTGTGTTAAATCTACTTGTATACGAGAAATCTTAACCTTATTATCCAAATATTGTATCACTCCTTTTATAAACGTAACATATATTTTACATTTTTCAATATATATATTACATGAATAATAGCTTTTCAATATAAGGATAATAAAAGTCCTGGGAATAAATAATGACCTTAACATCTTGTAAAACAGTCTTTTTATCTTTTGGAACCTAAATTAAAACAGTTTTTCTCATTTTACTAAAGAGAATCTCGATATTTCATTCATAAAATGATATGATAACAGAGGTACGGACAACTAGCAGAAGAATTAAGTATAAAAGCATTTTATAAAAAAAGGAGAGTTCATTGATGACAAATAATATAGCAAAAATGATTGATCATACATTATTGAAGGCTGATGCAACGGTTGAGCAAATTAATACTTTATGTAACGAGGCAAAAGAGAACGGTTTTGCTTCTGTATGTGTAAATCCAACATGGGTTTCACAAGCGGCTAAACTTTTACAGGGATCAGATGTGGCTGTTTGTACAGTCATTGGCTTCCCTTTAGGTGCATCGGATAAAGAAGTTAAATCTTTTGAAACAACACAAGCCATCAAACAAGGGGCCACAGAAGTTGATATGGTTATTAATATTGGCGCACTTAAAAGTGGGAAATTAGAAATTGTGGAGGAGGATATCCGTGCAGTTGTGGAAGCGGCAGATGGTAAGGCTTTAACAAAAGTGATTATCGAAACTAGTTTGTTAACAGATGCTGAAAAAGTAATTGCATGTCAATTGGCTGTTAAAGCAGGAGCGGATTACGTTAAAACATCAACTGGTTTCTCAACGGGTGGCGCGACTGTTGCTGACGTGAAATTAATGAGAGAAACGGTAGGTCCCGATATTGGCGTCAAAGCTTCTGGTGGAGTGAGAAGTGCAGAAGATGCACAAGCAGTTATTGATGCTGGTGCGACTAGAATCGGTGCAAGCTCAGGCATTGCTATCGTAAATGGATTAACAAGTACAACAGATTATTAATCTAGTTGTTGAAAGAGAGGCGGACATTCTGAATGTTCGTCTCTCTTTTTAACTGTGGTGTATATTAGCACAACGATATTCACTACTTTTTACGGTCATGTAGGCGAATAATCAAGTCACTAAAAGGTTTGGCAAAAGGTAGAACGAGAAGTGAAGTAATGACATTAAAAAGGACACCAACATGAGCAAGTTGCCTATCAATTTGGTCTGCTGAACCAATACCGAAATTTGTTAGCAGCTCAATAAAAGGATAGAAGAGAAGAACACCTATAATATTCAACCAAATGTGAGCATAGGCAGTTAACTTTGCTTCTCTACGTCCACCGATACTGGCGAGATATGCGTCAGCGCATGTGCCGATGTTGGAACCAAGCATAATAGCAATCGCTGTACTAAGGTCCATCCCACCTGCTGTTAAAAATCCCATTAGAATACCTGTAGTGGCAGTGCTTGACTGGATAATCGCAGTAAGAACAATACCGGTTATTACGGCTAATAATAGACTTTGATCTAATGTAATAAGAAAATCTTTTACCCATGGGGTTTCTTTAATGGTAAAAGCTAAATGTTCAAACCCCCTCATAGCAGCAAATACGCAAGCAATACCCATTAATCCAATGCCGATACTCTGAAAGGATCGCCTCCTGATGAATGCACATAACATGCCGATTATAGCAATCGGTAAAATAAAAGATTCTATATCGAAAGTAATTAACTCCGTTGTGATAGTGGTGCCAATGTTTGTCCCTAAAATAATACCAATCGTTTGGCGGAAAGTAAGTAAGTGTACGGCAACTAAACCAATGGTAATAATCATAACTGCGGAGCTACTCTGCATAATAGCAGTTAAGATAATGCCAACCATCATCCCTTTAAGAGGTGTATTTGTAAACTTAGTTAACCAGCGTTTAGTTGAATCTGCTGATAAATAGAATAGCCCTTTCCGCAATAAAGTCATGCCAAAAATAAAAACAGCAATCATTATTATAAAAATGAGTAATGAAGTCATGCTTTGTCCCTCCTAGGAAAGCATATGGTGAAAAATTGAGGGACATGCATAGGAAGAATCAAAAAATTAAATAATAAAAATAAATAAGACAAACGTACATTTATCTTTAAACAGCGAAAGACTAGGTGAAATACAGTTGACCTCACACCGCTGTTATATTATAATTGCAAAGTACATGGTATTCCATGTTGACATGTAAGTGTGTTGTGCTCGGAGGGAGGGAAAGAGAATGTCTAAAACCGTCGTTCGTAAAAACGAATCGCTTGAAGATGCTCTTCGTCGCTTCAAACGTTCAGTATCAAAAACTGGTACTTTGCAAGAAGCAAGAAAGCGCGAATTCTACGAAAAACCAAGTATCAAACGTAAGAAAAAGTCTGAAGCTGCAAGAAAGCGCAAGTTTTAAGAGAGGGTGTATGTAAGTGAGTCTTCTCGAGCGTTTAAATGAAGATATGAAACAAGCGATGAGGAACAAAGAAAAAGATAAGTTAACTGTGATTCGGATGATCAAAGCTTCATTGCAAAATGAGGCGATCAAGGAAGGAAAAGATCTTACCGAGGATCAGGAACTTACTGTCCTTTCTCGCGAAGTAAAGCAACGCAAGGATTCCCTCCATGAATTTGACAAGGCAGGTCGTGAAGATCTAGTTGAAAAAATTCGTACTGAATTACAGTACGTAGAGTTATATATGCCTGAGCAGCTCTCTGATGAAGAGGTATCTGCTATCGTCAAACAAACCATTGCCGATACAGGCGCTACATCGAAAGCTGAAATGGGTAAAGTGATGTCAGCCATTATGCCAAAGCTAAAAGGTAAGGCAGACGGTGCACTTATTAATAAACTTGTACAACAACACCTTTCATAAAAAGATGTACGGAAAGACCGGAGCTTTCGAGCTTACGGTCTTTTTATTTTGTCTAAAAGATGCCATACTAGTAGTAAGGTTTCTTTTATATATATTACATAGTCACACTTTTTTACTTTATGTAATTATAAATAATCAAAATAAGAAAAGAAAAATGAAACCTTTTCACGCGTCAGCCGTATAACTATCATAGGTATTTCTGTAAAAGGGGGGAGGGGAGAAGAGAATGAGAAAAGCGACAATCATCCTTTCATTTTTATGGGCATTTTTCGTAATGATGACACCGATCAGCAAGGCTGATAACGAGGTTGTGTATGTCGTACCAATAGAAGATACTGTTGAAAAAGGATTGCATGCTTTTATCAATAGAGCGGTGACTACAGCTGAAGAAAATCAAGCAAGTGCGATTATTTTCGAAGTAAACACGCCTGGCGGTGAAGTAGAAGCAGCTAAGGAAATTGGCAGAGTATTAACATCTACAAATATTAAAACGATTTCATTTGTAAATAAACAAGCATTGTCAGCTGGTGCGTATATTTCATTAAACATGGATGAGATTTATATGACGCCCGGGGCTACAATGGGATCGGCGGCGATTATCGACCAAGAAGGCAACACAGCTGACAAAAAAGCAGTTTCAGCATGGTTATCTGCTATGACTGCAGCTGCTGAACAAAGTGGGAGAGATCCAGAGATTGCTCAAGCAATGGCAGATGATTCAATCGATCTACCTGAATTAGGTGCACCAAAAGGAAAGCTATTGACATTAACTGCTAGTCAAGCAGACGAGGTAGAATATTCAGAAGGAACATTTGCTACGCAAGCAGAGCTTTTAGAACATTTAGGTTATGAAGATGCAGAAGTAAGGTCTATCGAGGAAAGTTTTTCTGAGAAATTGGCTAGATTCATTACACATCCAATCATCGTGCCTATTCTTCTTTCTATAGGAAGCATTGGATTATTGCTAGAGCTCTATTCTCCTGGTTTTGGTATTCCAGGTATAATGGGACTCACAGCTCTTGGTTTATTTTTCTATGGTCATATGGTTGCTGGATTTGCCGGGTATGAATCACTCATTGTATTTATTATTGGAATTGGGTTAATTATCGCAGAGTTTTTCCTCCCAGGTGGTATCGCCGGTGTGTTGGGGATTGCTGCAGTAATTGGGAGTTTATTCATGGCTGGGGCTGATGTGCAACAAATGGCAACCTCCATTATGATTGCGGCTATATTATCTATTGCGGTTTCTATTCTAATGGTAAAGGTGTTTGGTAAAAAAATGAAATTTTTCAAAAAACTAATTTTAAGCGATTCTACAAATACTGAAAGAGGATACATCTCAAATAAATCCCGTTCAGAGCTAATTGGAAAACAAGGTTATGCTTTAACAGGGTTACGTCCATCAGGAACGATTGTCATTGAAAATGAAAGAATTGATGTCGTTAGTGAAGGTGGATTTATTAAAAAAGATGCAAAAGTGGAAGTCATAAAAGCAGAGGGCTCGAGAGTAGTCGTCCGTGAATTAACAAATTTAGATAAATAACCAAGTATTTTAGGAGGTAATTGAATGGAACCTATTTCTATTATGACGATCGTAATTGTGGTATTAGCAATTATTGCTCTTGCCATACTCTTCACATTCGTACCAGTTATGCTGTGGATCTCAGCATTAGCAGCAGGTGTTAAGGTAAGTATTTTCACCCTTATTGGAATGAGATTAAGACGAGTAATTCCAAGCCGCGTAATTAATCCATTAATTAAAGCACATAAAGCAGGATTAGAAGTTCATACCAATCAACTTGAAAGTCATTATTTGGCAGGTGGTAATGTAGATAGAGTAGTGAATGCTTTAATTGCAGCGCATCGTGCCAATATGGAATTAAGTTTT
This sequence comes from Cytobacillus sp. FSL W7-1323, assembly GCF_038595015.1. Classification (NCBI taxonomy): domain Bacteria; kingdom Bacillati; phylum Bacillota; class Bacilli; order Caryophanales; family Bacillaceae; genus Cytobacillus; species Cytobacillus sp. FSL W7-1323. Next base: position 3,152,278 of record NZ_CP151998.1, on the reverse strand, counting down.
GAAAGAAGTGCGGCGATTGACCTAGCTGGTCGTGATGTACTTGAAGCAGTTCAAATGAGTGTTAATCCAAAAGTAATTGAAACACCATTTATTTCTGGTGTAGCGATTAATGGTATCGAAGTGAAAGCAAAAGCAAAAATTACTGTAAGAGCCAATATTGACCGACTAGTCGGGGGTGCTGGAGAAGAAACAATCATTGCCCGTGTTGGTGAGGGGATTGTCTCTACAATTGGTTCATCTACAAGACATACAGAAGTATTGGAAAACCCAGACATGATCTCTCAAACTGTCCTTGCTAAAGGGTTAGATGCTGGTACAGCATTTGAAATTCTATCCATTGATATAGCTGATGTGGACATCGGTAAAAACATTGGTGCAGAATTGCAAACAGAGCAAGCGGAAGCTGATAAAAATATTGCCCAAGCCAAAGCGGAAGAACGTCGTGCAATGGCTGTTGCCAAAGAGCAAGAGATGAAAGCGAAAGTTGAAGAGATGAGAGCGAAAGTTGTGGAAGCAGAATCTCAAGTTCCTTTAGCGATGGCAGATGCATTAAAAAGTGGCAATATTGGCGTGATGGATTATATGAATATCCAAAATATTGAAGCTGATACAGAAATGAGAGACTCGATTAGTAAAGTATCAGATGACTCAAAACAAGGGCCGAAGAAAGATTGAATGTCCTAATCGGACTCACCTCTAGAGGGGAGTGTTGTATCTCATGATTGATTTTTTGTTGGAAAATCCTTTATTATTGGTTTTTCTTATCGGGATCATTACTTCCTTATTTGGTAAGAAAGTAAATGACCAGCAGTCAGACAAACAGAAGCAGCCACGTGGAAAGTCTGTCGAAGAGCAAGAAGAAGCTAGGCGTCAGATGATGGATGCAGAGAAACAAGAAGAAGGGCCACCTGTTTATGATCGCAACGAAGAGAAGTTAAAACGCTACGCGAAGGCTACTATGCAAGAAGCTGGTGTAGAAGTCTCGGATCGTAAAAAAGAAGCAGAAGAGCGACTGGCTGATTTAAGAAAACAAAAAGAAGAAGCGCAAAAACGAGCAAGTGCCTTCCTTTCAGCAACAAAAAATAAAAATGTGGCCAATAACAATGTAGATCAACCTAGTATGAGAGTCTCTAATAAACAATTAGTTGACGCGGTTGTTTGGTCAGAAATTCTCGGACAACCGAGATCAAGGAACCCACATCGAACGATGAAAAGAAAATAAAATTTGCTGTTGAATTCAGTGCTAGAACCATCCTTTCTCTCATACATATGAGATGAAAGGGGGTTCTTTTTTTATGGCAAAAAAATGGGGAGAACGACTAAGAAGCTGGATGACAAAAAATATGGAACTTCCTCAAGATGTCATGATGGATTTGCCCCGCATTACTATGATTGGACAAATTCATATTTATATTGAGAACCACCGCGGTTTACTTGGTTTTTCAGATAAAGAAGTAAGGTTGTTACTAGAGCATGGTCAACTGCTCATTAAAGGGAATAACTTTGTTATTAAAACAATTATGCCTGAAGAAATCTTATTGCAAGGAACAATTGATCAAGTTCTTTTTGTAGCTGAGTAAATTTGATGTGGGAAGGGTCGCTATTCTATTACAAGGTTAGCGATTTCCACCTGCTCAAATATGAGGAGGATAAGATGAAAAATCAATGGCTCTTTTTTTTAAAAGGAATCGTCACAGTTAGGACAAGCGGTAGAGGAAGTGAAAGATTTTTAAATACTTTAACGAGAGCTGGTGTATCCATTTGGAATGTTAAAGCCCATGGAAGCCAAGTGCTTACATTTCAAATGAAATTAGATGATTTACCGACTTTAAGACAATATGCAAGAAGTGCCGACTGCAAATTTGAGTTTGTCGGCCGCAAAGGATTGCCCTTCATGAAAAAGCGTATGCTAAGGAATAGTGGATTCTTATTAGGGGCAATAGCTTTCTTAGTTGTAGTTATTTTGTTGTCAAACATGGTATGGGGGATCGAAATTAAAGGAGCAAATCCAGCAACAGAATATAAGATGGAAAAAGAGTTAGAGAAAATTGGTGTAAAAAAAGGAAAGCTACAATTCTTTATAGATACACCTGAAGGTATACAACGGTATTTAACAGAAAATGTGAATGAAATTACTTGGGTCGGTGTGGAGTTGAAAGGGACAACCTATCATCTTCAAGTGGTAGAAAAAAATGAACCAAAGAAAACAGAGTTATTAAGTCCGCAGCATTTAGTGGCAAAGAAAAAAGGAACCATTATCGGTATGTTTATTGAAGAGGGAGAAGCAAAGGCGAAAATTAATGACTTTGTAAAACCAGGTCAATTATTAGTTTCAGGCCTAATTGGAAATGATGAAAGAAAGAAGATAGTGCCTGCCAAAGGGGAAGTATTAGCGGAAACGTGGTATAAAGCGAATGTAGCTTATCCATTAGAGAAAAAGTCCAAAGTATACACTGGTGATCAAAAAGTGAAAAATATATTGGAGCTTGGATCATTAAAGATTCCTTTTTGGGGCTTTGGAAATATAGGTTTTGACCACTATGTAAAGGAAGAGGACAAGCGGCAAGTTAAATTTCTAAAATGGGAGTTACCGATTGCAGTTACAAAAAACATCTACAGAGAAGCAGAAGAGATGACACAAGTTTATACAGAAAAAGAGGCGATTGTAGAAGCGAAGAAATTAGCTAGAAGTAAAATTAAAAAGCAGCTAGATGAAGATGCTACCATTAAAGGGGAAAATGTTTTGCACCAAACGATAGAGAATGGTAAAGTTAAATTATCAATACATTTCCAAATTATTGAGAATATTGCTGAGGAACAACCAATAATCCAAGGAGATAAAGAATGACAGAAGATTTAAAGACATTAAATGTACAATTTGAAAACCCAAATGAAGCCATTGCCCTCTTAGGTAATGGTGACACAAATATTAAACTAATTGAACAACAGTTATCGGTATCAATTGTAACAAGAGGCGAATCTGTTTATGTATCAGGTGAGAAAGAAACTGTGGCCATTGCAGGTGACGTAATTGAGCAACTTCTTTACGTTATTAGAAAAGGTATTCAAATTAGTGGTAGGGATATTATTTACGCATTAGAGATGGCAAGGAAAGGTACACTAGAATATTTCAAAGAACTTTATGAAGAAGAAATAATGAAAAATGCAAAAGGTAAATCGATTCGAGTTAAAACCTTAGGTCAGCGCCAATATATTATGTCTATGAGACAGAAAGATTTAGTTTTTGGTATTGGTCCTGCAGGAACGGGAAAAACCTACTTAGCTGTTGTAATGGCAGTGAATGCCCTTAAGAATGGACAAGTGAAAAAAATTATTCTTACTCGTCCAGCTGTAGAAGCAGGAGAGAGTTTAGGGTTTTTACCAGGTGACTTAAAGGAAAAGGTCGATCCGTATTTACGTCCTTTGTATGATGCGCTTCATGATATACTTGGAGCAGAGCATACAGAAAGGTTAATTGAAAGAGGAACAATTGAAATTGCCCCACTTGCTTATATGAGGGGACGTACGTTAGATGATGCTTATGTTATTTTAGATGAAGCGCAAAACGCAACACAAGCGCAAATGAAAATGTTCTTAACACGTTTAGGTTTTGGATCAAAAATGGTTATTACTGGTGACAAAAGCCAAATCGACCTTCCTCGTGGGGCTAGATCGGGTCTCGTGGTAAGTGAACAAATATTAAATGGTGTTTCTGGAATTGGTTTTATTCATTTAGAACAAAGTGACGTTGTCAGACACCCGCTTGTTGCAAAAATCATTCAAGCATACGAAGAAAATGCTGAATAAATGGCTGTTTTAGCAACACAATCAGGAACAAATTCTGCTTTTTGAATCAGAGTTTGTTCTTTTTTATCGTGAACTATAAATGATCCGACATTATGATTATTTTAATGATACATATCTTATTAAAATAATCATAAATGGGAAGAACTTGTAAGGTGAAATGCTTAAGCCAAAAGTGGGGTATGTGACGATATGTAAAGGAATAATACTCGCTCTTTCTTGATTTCTGCTGACAATCTCTCGAGCTAGGAGTGATTGTTATTTGGAGTATATGGAAGAATAGGGTAAGATAAGGATGATTACATATTGTCATCAATTAAAAATATTAGTGTAATTTTGAAAAAAAACTGTTATGATTTTACATAATTAAGGAAGAAAAGAATTTCTCAGAGATACTTAGGATTGGAGGTCTCGTTAATGGATAAACTCCATCACTACATACATAAAATTAGAAATTTATTAAAAATGACATTTGTGAGGGTTTTGCTCTTTGTTCTACTTGGAATCATTATGTACGCAACAATGTTTTCAAATGTACGGCCAGAGAAATTGGAATTAAGTCTTTTTTCTGTAGCAGAGCAAACGATTCGTTCGCCGGTTACGATTGAAGACAAAGAAAGTACCGAAAAGAAAAAGAAAGAAGCTGAAAACCAGGTTGAGGACGTTTATGTTGTAAAAAAAGAAATTGCACAAAACCGAGTGGATCTCATAACATCAATTTTTGATACCGTTTCTGCAGTAAATGAAGAAGCAGCGGAGGAAAACGAGCAAGCTTCAGAAAAGGCGAAAGAAAGTGAAAAGGATGAAAAACCAAAGCTTGTTAGTCTTGATGAGAAACTTGAGCGCACAAAATCACAATTAACAGAAGAAGTAACGAAGGAAATCTCAGATAGCGTATTGAGAACGTTATTAGAAGCCAGCCCTAATCAATTATCAATTGCAAAAGATGTTACAATTACAGAGATTAATCACGTTATGCAACAAAGGATCCCTGCTGATGGGGTAGAGAATGCTAAAAAACGTGTGCAAGATCAAATTAGCTTAACATCACTCAACAATACTTTAAAAACTGCGATGGTGGAGCTTGGTAGGTATGCTATTTACCAGAATGAATTTTACGCTCCGGAGGAAACGCAAGAGAAACGACAAACAGCTGTTGAATCTGTTGAACCAGTCAAAATATTACAAGGGCAAATACTTGTTGAGCAAAATCAACTCATAAGTAGGGAAGTCTATCGTCAACTTGAACTAGTAGGCATGTTAGATAATGAGAATTCTATCCAACCATTTATTGGACTAGCGCTAGTTGTTCTCATCATTCTAGCAGCCACATATTATTATTTTTATGAGCTTGATAAGCCACAAGAAGTAAAGCAAAATTTCTTATTAGTCTATAGTATTGTTTTCATCATTTCCTTACTACTAATGAAGGGGATTAGCTATATACAGGCATTTGAGTATTCTGATATACTCTATATATTTCCTGCTGCAATGGGTTCGATGTTGATTAAAATACTTATTAGTGAAAAACTTGCCCTTTATTATTCAGTAATTATTGCTATTTGTGGCTCCCTTATCTTTAATGGGTCTATTACTGGAAGTTTTCATGTGACTGCTGCCATTTATATAACTTGCAGTGGAATAGCGGGCGTATTATTTTTAAGTAAACAAAACCAACGATCAAAAATTTTACAAGCTGGCTTACTTGTTTCCGTTGTAAATATTCTAGTGATTTTAGCACTGCTATTGCTAAGAAATGGTCAAGTGGATCTTGTAGAGTACAGTTTTTATATGGTTTCTGGATTTATATCAGCCATTTCCGCAGCTGTTTTAACAATCGGGTTCTTGCCATTTTTTGAGGCAGGCTTCGGTATTCTTTCTGCAATGAAGCTAATAGAGCTATCGAGCCCTAATCATCCGCTCTTAAGAAAGATTTTAACAGAGGCGCCTGGAACATATCACCATAGTGTAATGGTTGCTAATCTGTCAGACTCTGCCTGTGAAGCTATTGGTGCCAATGGACTTCTAGCGAGAGTTGGTTGCTATTATCACGACATAGGGAAGACAAAAAGGCCACAATTCTTTATCGAAAACCAAATAAACATAGACAACCCACATGATAAGCTGCCACCATTGACGAGTAAAAATATTATTATTGCACATGCGCAAGATGGTGCTGATTTGTTAAGAAAGCATAAAATGCCAAAAGAAATTATTGACATTGCTGAACAACATCATGGCACGACTTTACTTAAATTCTTTTACTACAAAGCAAAAGAAAGTGGAGTTGAAGTGAAAGAGGAGGATTTTCGCTATCCTGGTCCAAAGGCACAAACAAAGGAATCGGCTGTGATCGGTATAGCTGATAGCGTTGAGGCAGCTGTGCGCTCTATGTCTCATCCTACTCCAGAACAAATTGATGGTCTTATTCGTAAAATCATTGCTGACCGACTGCAAGATGGGCAGTTAAACGAATGTGATTTAACATTAAAAGAGTTAGAGGTTGTAGCAAAATCATTTAATGAAACATTGAATGGTATTTTCCATTCACGAATTGAATATCCAGAAATGACGAATCAGAAGGTGACACAAGCATGACATTACACATTGACTTTATTGATGAAACAGAAGGACTTACAGAAATGCAAACAAGAGAGATTGAAAACCTTCTACAATTTGCAGCTGTAAAAGAAGTGGTTGAAGAAGATACGGAGATTTCTATTACGTTTGTTGAAAATGAGCGCATACAAGAAATCAATCGTGAATATAGAAATAAAGACAAGGCTACAGATGTGATTTCATTTGCAATGGAAGAAATGGGGGAAGGGGAAATCCCTCTTATCGGAGAAGGGTTGCCTCGCATGTTAGGCGATATTATCATCTCTATTCCTAAAGCAGTGGAACAAGCAGAAGAGTATGGACATAGTTTTATGAGAGAATTAGGATTTTTATCTGTACATGGTTTCCTACATTTACTTGGATATGACCATGAAACAACCGAGGAGGAGAAAATAATGTTTACTCGGCAAAAGGAAATTTTAGATGAATTCGGATTACAGAGATAAAAATTCACGTAAAAAACAATCATTAGTCTCGTCATTTTATTTTGCATTTATCGGGGTCATTACCGCTTTAAAAGCGGAACGAAACTTGAAAATCCACTTTGTGATGACAGTACTAGTCATTTTTTTCGGTATTATTTTTGAATTGACTAAAACAGAATGGCTGTTGATAAGTTTTGCAATAGCTGGGATGATTGCACTTGAGTTAATGAATACAGCTATAGAGCGTGTCGTTGATCTTGTGACAACAGAGCAGCATCCTTTGGCGAAGCAAGCAAAAGATATTGCAGCTGGAGCAGTTCTTATTTATGCCGTTTTAACCGTGATCATTGGCCTTTCTATTTTTTTACCAAAGATCCTTTAAGTGTATAGCCGCAATTGCGGTTATATGCTTTTTTGTTTTTTAAAACCATTTGCTTTATTTGTTTTAAATAAGTACAAGATAGTATAAAAATTAGTTTGATTCATGAAAAATAGATTTTCATTTTCTTGATTTCAGTGAAATGAAGATAAAACCGTTTGTATAGTAAGCATGATTAAGCTAAAATGACAGAGCATAAGAAATTTATTAAATGGGCTTATTTACTGAAAATTCAATTATTTTATTACAAAATGACAACAACCCATGATTTTACAAAAAAAATAGTGTAAAATAAAAGAAGGCAATCGGCCATTTCAGAAAGGAAGAAACAATTGAACATTGATAAACTAATCGAAGAAGCGAAAATAGCAAGGGACCGGGCATATGTACCGTATTCAAAATTTAAAGTTGGTGCTGCACTTTTGGCAGTAGATGGTACAGTTTTCCACGGATGTAATATAGAGAATGCCGCATATAGTATGTGTAATTGTGCCGAAAGAACGGCGCTTTTTAAAGCATATTCTGATGGCGTAACAGAATTTAAAATGTTAGCAGTTGTTGCAGATACAGACAGACCTGTATCACCATGTGGCGCGTGCAGGCAGGTAATCTCTGAATTATGTTCAAAAGAGATGCCGGTGGTTCTAACAAACTTAAACGGAGATACACAACAATTAACAGTAGAGCAACTATTACCAGGAGCTTTTTCATCGGAGGATTTACATGAATAATCAACAAGGACATCAATCAGGGTTTATTTCCATTATCGGCAGACCAAATGTAGGAAAGTCTACACTACTTAACCGTGTCATTGGACAAAAAATTGCGATTATGAGCGATAAACCACAAACAACAAGAAACAAAGTACAAGGTGTGCTCACAACAAATGATGCACAGTATATTTTTATCGATACACCAGGAATTCATAAGCCTAAGCATAAATTAGGCGATTTTATGATGAAAGTTGCACAAAATACGCTAAAAGAAGTCGATGCCATTATATTTATGGTGAATGCTGAAGAAGGGTTTGGCAGAGGGGAAGAATTCATTATAGAAAAGTTCCAATCAGTCAAAACACCTGTTTTTCTTGTCATCAATAAAATTGACAAAATTCACCCAGATGCACTATTGTCTGTCATTGAATCTTATAAAGAGAAATATAACTTCTGTGAAATTGTGCCGATATCCGCTTTAGAAGGAAATAATGTTGATCGCCTTCTAGAGCAGCTTAAGGAATATTTACCAGAGGGGCCGCAATACTATCCTGCTGATCAAGTAACAGATCATCCGGAGAGGTTTATTATTTCCGAATTGATACGAGAAAAGGCTTTACATTTAACCCGAGAAGAGATTCCTCACTCATTAGCGGTTGTAATTGATAAGATTGAGCGGCAAGAAAAGAAGGATATCATTCATGTCATGGCTACGATTATTGTAGAAAGAGATTCTCAAAAGGGTATTGTTATTGGTAAACAAGGGAAAATGCTCAAAGAGGTCGGACAACGAGCAAGAGTAGATATAGAAAATCTCATGGGAAGTAAGGTTTTCCTCGAATTATGGGTGAAAGTTCAAAAAGATTGGCGTAACAAAATGACCCAGTTAAGAGACTTTGGATTTAGGGAAGATGAATATTGAACCTGTCAACATAGGTTATTGGTGAAATCAAAGAATTATGCATCCATTTAATTAACAATTTTTTCGTCTTATGATTTTCAGAAGACAGGCTATGATAAGAGTATAGATTTAATTGCTAGTAAAAACACAATAAAGGTGGGGTTATCTATGAAAGATTTTACCTGGAAAGTGTTTTCCCAAACAGGTAATATTGACACATATCTTCTTTTTAAAGAAATTGAAAAAGATTACCATGATATACCCGTAGAACAAGATGAAGAACTAGCAGAATTTGATTTTCCGATTTCATAGGTTGTCATCGTATAAGGATGGTGACATCGATGCTTGAAAAATGTGAAGGCATTGTCATTAGAACAGTCAATTATGGCGAAACAAATAAAATTGTCACACTCTTTACAAGAGAGTGGGGAAAGGTTGGTGTGATGGCACGCGGCGCAAAAAAGCCAAATAGTCGGCTTGCTGCTGTCACCCAGCCTTTTACTTATGGCACTTACTTAATACAAAGAAGCAGAGGGCTTGGGACCCTTCAACAAGGTGAAATTTCACTTTCGATGCGGAGCATAAAAGAAGATATTTTCCTTACAGCTTATGTAAGTTACATAGTAGACTTACTGGATAAAGGAACGGAAGAGAAGAAGCCTAATCCTTATCTTTTCGAACTTGTATTTAGATGCATACAAGCAATTGATGAAGGATATGATGCTGAGATTCTAACACATATTTTCGAAATGAAAATGCTCGGCTTATTTGGCTTATATCCTGAGCTTAATCATTGTGCCGTCTGTCAACGAACGGAAGGAACATTTGCTTTTTCTATTAGCCAAAATGGCTTCATTTGTCATCATTGTTTGGATAAAGATCCTTATCATTTAAAGCTTTCTCCTGCTACCGTTAGGTTACTTCGCATTTTTTATTACATGGACTTGTCAAGGCTTGGGAATATATCTGTAAAAGAACAAACCAAACTTGAATTGAAAAAGGTAATAGAAACATACTATGATGAGTATGCAGGCTTGCAATTAAAAACAAAAAGGTTTTTAAATCAAATGAACAATATGAAGGGTTTCATGCAATAATAAGTAAAAGTAAGCTATTGACTTTCGAAAGAAATTCAGCTATTATTTCATTAAATTATAGCTATGTTTAGCAATGAAGGAGAAAAGTACTTCACTCCCTCTATACAAGCGACTCTAGGAGAGTGTGAGCTAGGGAATAGAAAGTGAACGAAGGGCGCTCTGGAGCAACAGGTGAAGTAAAAGAGGCTACGTAAAAGTAAGTAGCAAATAGGGTGGAACCGCGGGTTAACTCTCGTCCCTATGTCTTAATTAAAGGCATAGAGACGAGAGTTTTTTATGCTTTTAAAAGAAAAAATACTTGTCGAAAAGCAAGTGTTTATCTAATGTAGATACCGGTCTTTGGTGACTGAAAAGGAAAGAAAGAGGTGGCTTATGAATATTCAAAATATGATTTTAACGTTGCAAAAGCATTGGTCAGATCAAGGATGTATCTTGATGCAAGCTTATGATACTGAAAAAGGTGCGGGTACAATGAGCCCGTATACATTTTTAAGAGCGATTGGACCTGAACCGTGGAACGTTGCTTATGTAGAGCCTTCTAGAAGACCAGCAGACGGCAGATATGGTGAAAATCCAAACCGTCTCTATCAGCATCATCAATTCCAAGTAATAATGAAGCCTTCACCAGATAATATCCAAGAGCTTTATTTAGCTTCTTTAGAAGCATTAGGTATTGATCCGTTAAAGCATGATATCCGCTTTGTTGAAGATAATTGGGAAAACCCGTCTTTAGGCTGTGCTGGACTCGGTTGGGAAGTATGGCTTGATGGTATGGAAATTACGCAATTTACTTACTTCCAACAAGTCGGAGGATTAGAGTGTAAGCCTGTTTCTGTTGAGATTACATATGGTATTGAAAGGCTTGCCTCTTATATTCAAGATAAGGAAAATGTATTTGAATTAGAATGGACAGAAGGTTTTACTGTCAGAGATATTTTTGGGCAACCCGAATATGAGCATTCAAAGTATACATTCGAAACTTCAGATGTAGATATGTTATTTAATCTCTTTAATATTTATGAAAAAGAAGCTCATCGCCAAATGGAGGTTGGACTCGTTCATCCTGCATATGATTATGTTCTTAAGTGTTCGCACACATTCAACTTATTAGATGCAAGAGGAGCGATTTCTGTCACTGAGAGAACGGGCTATATTGGTCGATGTCGTACACTTGCTCGAAAAATTGCTAAAACCTTTTATGAAGAACGTGAGAAATTAGGATTTCCGATGATACAAGAAAAGGAGGGGGAAGACCATGAGTAAACAAGATCTCCTATTAGAAATTGGCTTAGAAGAAATGCCAGCCCGTTTTGTAACAGATAGCATGAACCAATTATCGGATAAAGTAAAGGCTTGGTTAGTAGAAAAAGGTATTCAATTTTCAGGGATGAAAGCATACTCTACGCCTAGAAGATTAGCTGTACTTGTAGAAGATGTTGAGGAAGCACAGGAAGATGTCCATGAAGAAGCAAAAGGCCCGGCAAAAAAAATTGCACTGAATGACCAAGGTGAGTGGACAAAAGCAGCGATTGGCTTTAGTAGAGGTCAAGGAGCGACGCCTGATGATATTTTCTTTAAAGAAATTAAAGGTGTGGAATATGCACATGTTAAAACCTTTACTAAAGGACAAGAAACGCTGAAATTACTTCCTGAATTAAAAGAGCTCATTCTTTCTATGCATTTCCCAAAGAATATGAAATGGGCAGACAAAGAAATGCGCTTCATTAGACCAATTAAATGGTTAGTGGCAATGTTCGGTGAAAAGGTGGTTCCTTTTGAAATAACAGATGTACAAACAGGTAATACATCTAGAGGGCATCGTTTTTTAGGAAAAGATGTTATTATTACGAATCCTAAATCATACGAAAAAGCTCTGCTTGCAGAATATGTGATTGTAGATGCTGTGGAAAGAAAAGAAGCCATTCGTAAGCAAATCGATAAATTAGAAGAAGAACAAAATTGGCTCGTCCCAATTGATGAAGACTTACTTGAAGAAGTAAATAACTTAGTAGAGTATCCTACTGCTTTATTCGGCAGTTTTGAAGAGGAGTATTTATCATTACCAGAGGAAGTGCTTGTGACTTCGATGAAAGAACATCAGCGTTATTTTCCTGTTAAATCGAAAAGTGGAGACTTATTGCCTCAATTTATAACAGTGAGAAATGGTGGCCACGAACATTTGGATAATGTCGCTCGAGGAAATGAAAAAGTGCTACGAGCAAGATTATCAGATGCAGCATTTTTCTATAATGAAGACCAAAAAACATCCATTGAAACTTCTTTGAAAAAATTAGAAAAAATCGTTTATCATGAAGAAATTGGAACGATGTCTGAGAAAGTAGGACGTGTACGAGCATTAACGAATCATATCGCTCAATTATTATCACTTTCATCAGAGGATAAAAAAGTAGCAGACAGGGCTGCAGAAATTTGTAAGTTTGACCTTGTGACACAAATGGTTTATGAATTTCCAGAACTTCAAGGGTTCATGGGTGAGAAATATGCCTTGCAAAAAGGAGAAGATGCTGTAGTAGCTCAGGCTATTAATGAACATTATATGCCAAGAAACGCACATGATTCTACTGCAAAATCTGTCCCTGGAGCGATTTTATCTATTGCAGAAAAATTAGATACGATTGTTTCTTGTTTTGCAATCGGGATTATTCCAAGTGGTTCACAAGACCCGTATGCGCTAAGAAGACAAGCGACTGGAATCGTTCAAACATTGTTGAATATGAATTGGGAGATTTCGTTTGAGGAGTTAATTAATCAAGCTATCCACCTTACAGAAAATGCTGGCATTAATAAGCAAGAGAATGAGAAAATAAAAGAAGAGTTAATAGCCTTTTTCCGCTTAAGAATAAAGTATATATTACAAGAAAAAGCCATTCGCTATGATTTAATTGATGCTGTGTTAGGCAGTGCATTAACATCGGTCCCAGCGATTATTGAAAGGGCGAAAGTTCTTCATTCAAACAAGGATAATGACAGTTTCAAGGGTGAAATAGAAGCATTAAGTAGGGTCTTGAATATCGCTCAAAAAGCAGAAAGTATGGAAGATGTTCAAATAGAGCTATTTGAGAATGAAGATGAGCATAAGCTATATAATAAATACATTGAAGTAAGAAATAACCTTGATGAAACAACGAATGCAGAGGTTTATTTTAACTATCTTATATCATTAAAACCAGAAATTGATATGTATTTTGAACATACAATGGTAATGGCTGAAGATCCAAAAGTGAAAGCGAATCGTTTAAGCTTTATGGCCCATTTAGCAACGATGATACAATCGTTTGCACAAATGAATCATATACTTGTGAAATGATTTAAATGGAAAGAACCGTTAAATGCTGCCATATGGTTCTTTCCACCCTTTCTCATTTACTTCAACAAGCAAATTCTTTTCATTTCTGAGAAATAGTATATAATAATTATATAAAAGTATAACCTTATTGCTCGTTCATAATTTGCTTATTTGGGGAAACGTCTACATATGCATAGGTTTACTTAGAAGACGCTCCAACTCAAGGTGGTGAGATCAATGGAACTCAATAAACGGCAGGAAAAAATATTAGAAATAGTGAAAGATAATGGTCCAATTACAGGGGAACATATCGCTGATCAATTACATTTAACAAGAGCTACGCTTCGTCCGGATTTAGCTATTTTAACAATGGCTGGCTATTTAGACGCAAGACCAAGAGTAGGATATTTCTATACAGGAAAAACGGGTGCTCAACTTTTAACTGAGAATATGAAAAAGTTATTTGTGAAGGATTATCAATCAATTCCAGTTGTTATTAGTGAAAATACTTCAGTTTATGATGCCATTGTCACAATGTTTTTAGAGGATGTTGGCACATTATTTGTAGTTGACAAGGACTCTTTACTTGTAGGTGTATTATCTAGAAAAGATTTGTTAAGAGCCAGTATCGGAAAGCAAGAGCTCGGCGCACTACCAGTAAATATCATTATGACGAGGATGCCAAATATCACAATGTGTAAGAAAGAAGACTTACTTATTGATGTAGCGCAACAACTCATTGATAAGCAAATTGATGGTATGCCCGTTGTGAAGGAAGCTGATAAAGGCTTTGAGGTTATTGGAAGAATAACAAAAACTAATTTAACAAAAGCATTTGTTGCACTAGCGGGTGAATAAGTAAAGCTCAAATAAGGAGTTGATTATGCTAGTATGGGTAATATGCCAATTATTTATGTAGTTTCTGATTCTGTTGGTGAAACGGCTGAGCTTGTCATAAAGGCGGCTGCAAGTCAGTTCAATAATGGGGATGTAAGAATTAAACGTTTTCCATACGTCGAGGAACAAGCTCATATCGATGAAGTGGTCGCTTTAGCTAAACTCGACAAAGGATTCATAGCATATACGTTAGTGAAGCCACATATACGTAATTATATGCTTGAAACAGCTAAAAAAGAAAATATCTTCGCCTACGATATTATCGGGCCGATAATGGATCAAATTCAAAATAATTATGGAAATGAACCATTGTATGAACCGGGTGTAGTGAGGAAATTAGATGATGATTACTTCAAGAAGATAGAAGCAATTGAATTTGCCGTTAAATATGATGATGGTAGAGATCCTAGGGGGATTTTAAAGGCTGATATCGTTTTAATAGGGGTCTCTCGGACATCGAAAACACCATTATCACAATATTTAGCTCATAAAAGGTTAAAAGTGGCGAATGTGCCGCTTGTACCAGAAGTCGACCCTCCTGAAGAGTTATTCCTCGTACCAAAAGAGAAGTGTTTTGGTTTGAAGATTAGCCCGGAAAAATTAAATCATATTAGAAGAGAAAGGCTTATTTCTTTAGGACTTAGTGATAGCGCAAGTTATGCAAATATAGAAAGAATTAAAGATGAGATTTCATATTTTGATCGCATTGTAAATCAGATAGGTTGTTCAGTGATTGATGTAACAAACAAAGCGGTTGAAGAAACAGCAAATCTTGTACTAGATCATTATCGTAAAAATCTTTTAAAGGATTAGCACATAATGTAATTGATTATGTGCCTTTTCTTTGTACATTCCAGATTAAAATGTATGCCATTGCCATTTTGCTGCATAAATAGGCTAGCGCTAGTAGAAACATTCTATATAAAACATATGTCTGGAAATTATCTATTTTATATATTATAATAAAAAATCGTGATAAAAAATGATAAAATAGGTTTAGACTTGACTTTTAACGAATAAACTATTTATTGGGAGAAGTCAAGGGAATTATATAAAAAAAATTCGACAATCCTTCCATTATAAAGAAATTTCTTTATAAGGAGGAAATACTGGAGTGATGTAGAATTATAAGAACATCAGACGAACCAACCATCTTAGTGGATGCGGATGCCTGTCCGGTTAAGCAGGAAATTGTCGAATTGGCCAATATTCATTCGGTTGCTTACAAGTTCATTGCATCCTATGCACATATGAAAACAGAGTATCGCTCAGATGAGTGGACATTCGTGGATTCCAGTAAAGAAGCTGTCGACTTATATATCCAAAATTACTCCAAACGAGGAGATGTGGTAATTACCCAGGATATAGGTCTTGCTTCTACACTCCTGTTAAATGGTGTTCATGTTTTATCGCCAAGGGGTAATGTATATGAGGAAGGTCATATTCATACAGCATTAGATATGCGATACCTATCGGCGAAAGCACGGCGTCAAGGTGTTTATGGAAAAGGACCTAAACCGTTCAAGGAAGAAGACCGACAGCGATTTAAGAAAGAACTGACAAAAATATTGTCGAAAATTGAAGGATTTTAGCTTTTTTTCTAGAATACTTCTTTATGTAGTGGGGAGTTGTCGTTATGGCAGAACGTATTCCTGAAGAAAAGATTGATCAAATTCGAAATTCAGTTGATATTGTTGATGTTATTGGAGATTATGTGAATTTAACGAAGCAAGGCCGAAATTATTTTGGACTTTGCCCTTTTCATGGAGAGAATACACCATCATTTTCCGTATCTCCTGATAAGCAAATTTATCATTGCTTTGGTTGTCATGCAGGAGGAAACGCTTTTTCATTCTTAATGGATTTAGAAGGTTTTTCTTTTCAAGAAGCTGTTGTCAACTTAGCAGAGAAAGCAAATATCCCTCTTGATATTGACGTTTCTTCACATGACAAAAACGTGAAACAGTCACCTGAATTGCAACAAATGTATGATGCGCATGAATTATTATGTAAATTCTACCATCATTTACTAGTAAACACAAAGGATGGTCAAGAAGCGTTAGAATACCTTTTAAAACGTGGATTTACAATGGAGTCAATTGAGAAGTATAAAATTGGCTATTCACTAAATTCATGGGACTTTGTCTGTAAATTTTTGCAGAAAAGAAAATTTCCCTTGGATCTCATGGAAAGAGCAGGTTTATTAATCAAAAGAGAGAGAGATGGTAACTTTTTTGATCGATTTCGCCATCGTATCATGTTTCCTATCCATAATGAAAAAGGGAATATTATTGCTTTTTCAGGAAGATCATTGGGGGAAGAAGACCCAAAATATTTAAATAGTCCTGAAACGGCCATTTTCAATAAGAGCAAAACGGTCTTTAATTTTAATCGAGCAAAGAAGCACATTAAAAAAGAGCAAAGAGCTGTTCTCTTTGAGGGATTTGCTGATGTCATTGCTGCTGATGCGGCTGGCGTCATTAATGGAATTGCTACGATGGGTACTTCGCTTACAGATGAACATGTACAATTAATTCGAAAAAGTACTGACCATGTGACGATCTGCTATGATGGGGATACAGCAGGAATTCAAGCAGCCAATCGTGCCTTAGATATGCTTCAATCAGTCGGTTGTAATGTGCGAATTGCTTGGCTTCCGGAAGAACTTGACCCTGATGATTATATAAAGGAATATGGCGCAGAAAAGTTTAAAAATGAGGTTATTGAGGCTAGTCTTACTTATATGTCCTTTAAAATGAGATATTTAAGACTAGGAAAAAGGTTGAATGATGAAGGAGAACGGCTTCGTTATATAGAAGAAGTACTAACAGAAATCAGTCGTCTAACGAAAGCAGTAGAAAGAGATCATTATTTAAGACAAATTGCTAGCGAATTTTCGCTTTCATTAGATGCCCTACAACAGCAACAAAAACAAATATTTTATTCAATGCAAAAAAATACAAAAAATCAGCCACAGTCATTACCACAAGAACCGTTTTTATTACAACAAAAGTCAAATAATGTATTACGGCCAGCTTTTCAAAATGCTGAGCGTATGTTGTTGGCTCATATGATGAATAATCACGATATTACATTGAAGGTTCAGGAAATGTTAAGTGGCAATGAATTTAATGTGGATGAGCACCAAGCGATTTATACTTATCTTCTTGCATATTATGAAAGTGGTCATGTGCCTGATACAAGTAACTTTATGCAATTTATAAAAGACAAAGAGTTGCGGCATATTGTAGCAGATATTGTGATGATGCCTGTCAATGAAGATTTTACTGAAAAGGAATTATCTGATTATATTAAGCATGTGTTAAATCATCAAAAGATGATTAAAATAAAAGAAAAAATTCATGATGAAAAAGAAGCAGAACGTCAAAAGGACTATGCCAAAGCGGCATTAATTGCGATGGAGATTCTACAATTAAGAAAATCATTAGAAAAGTGATAATCTCTCATCGTGTTAATTATATTATAGACTGCATAAGCAAAAGCAAATGATTACCATAATAACCATTTAAGTGTTATGCTGTCCCAGAGGTTTGTGATTTTTTGGAAGGAGGGGGACAAATGGCTGAAAAATCGGCCCGTTCGAAAGAGGTTGAAACAGAATTGACCCTAGAACAAGCAAAAGAGCAGATTTTAGAAACAGGAAAGAAGACAGGTGTTCTCGCCTATGATGATATAGCAGAAAGATTGTCTCATTATGAGTTGGATTCTCATCAAATGGATGAGTTCTATGAATTCCTTGGTGATCAAGGTGTGGAACTAGTTGGTGATAATGATGACGATGCAGATCCCAATGCGCAAGAATTAGCAAAAAATGAAGAGGAATTTGATTTAAATGATTTAAGCGTACCTCCTGGAGTAAAAATTAACGACCCTGTAAGAATGTATTTAAAGGAAATTGGTCGTGTCGACCTACTAACAGCAGAAGAAGAGATTTCACTTGCAAATAAAATTGAGCAAGGCGACGAAGAAGCGAAGCGTCGTTTAGCGGAGGCTAACCTACGTCTCGTTGTAAGTATTGCCAAGCGATATGTTGGTCGTGGCATGCTGTTTTTAGATTTGATCCAGGAAGGGAATATGGGTCTTATAAAAGCAGTAGAGAAATTTGACTATCGTAAAGGTTTTAAATTTAGTACTTATGCAACATGGTGGATACGTCAAGCAATTACAAGAGCAATAGCTGACCAAGCAAGAACCATTCGAATTCCGGTTCACATGGTTGAAACAATTAATAAGTTAATTCGTGTTCAGCGCCAATTGCTACAAGACTTGGGCCGTGAACCTTCTCCAGAAGAAATTGCTGAAGACATGGATCTAACACCAGATAAAGTACGAGAAATTTTAAAAATTGCTCAAGAGCCAGTCTCATTAGAAACACCGATTGGTGAAGAGGATGATTCTCATCTTGGAGATTTCATAGAAGACCAAGACGCTACTTCTCCATCTGAGCATGCTGCCTACGAGCTGTTAAAAGAGCAGTTAGAAGATGTACTCGACACTTTAACAGACCGTGAAGAAAATGTACTTCGTCTTCGCTTTGGACTAGATGATGGAAGAACAAGGACGCTAGAAGAGGTTGGAAAGGTCTTTGGCGTCACGAGAGAAAGGATTCGTCAAATTGAAGCGAAAGCCCTTCGAAAATTAAGACATCCTAGCAGAAGTAAAAGACTGAAAGACTTTTTAGAATAGAATTCAATTCAGGATAGTTTACTCTAAATGGGTAAGCTATCTTTTTTTAGTGCAATATTCACTTCTAGTGGTGTGGATAATTCCTTTATTTGTATATGATACCATATATTAATAAATAAACAAATGTACGGTAATATCCATACTTATATTTACAATTTATTTTACTGAATAGTTAATTATATTGCAAATTACTTTTTGTAAAAAATTCTTAAATTATTTATTATTTAGATAATTATTACTATATTGAGAAACAAAACATGAGAGTCATAAAGCGGTTTTATTTAGTTCTAATGTTTAAATCATTATTGAAACATAACTATGTACAATTTTAAATTTTTTAAATCTTGAGAATATTAGAGAGGTGATTATATAATAGGAATTGAAAGCGTATTCAAAAGTCATAAGAAGGAGGATTTATATGAATTTTGACCTTACATCTGAACAAAAGATGATTTTTAAAACGATTAAAGAGTTTGCAATGGAAGAAGTGGAACCTGGTGCATTGGAAAGAGACCGAACGAAAGAATTTCCATTGGAAGTGTTCAAGAAATTATCAGACCTGGGTATGATGGGCTTACCCTTTTCGGAAGAATATGGCGGTGGTGGAGCCGATACAATTAGTTTTGCAGTCGTAACTGAAGAATTAAGTAAAGCATGCGCCTCAACAGGTATAACGTATTCGGCCCACATATCTTTGGGTGGCGCACCTCTGTCATTATTTGGTACCGAAGAACAAAAACATAAGTATTTAACACCTATTTGTACCGGTGAGAGTCTTGGTGCATTTGGTTTAACTGAACCGAATGCTGGCTCCGATGCTGGTGGGACAAGAACAACAGCAGTAGAAGAGAACGGGGAATATATCATCAATGGGAATAAGTGCTATATCACGAATGCGAGTTATGCAAAACATTTAGCCTTAACAGCTATCACTAGTATGAATGGTACGGATAAAGAAATTAGTGCGATTATTGTTCCTACCGATGCCAACGGTTTCACTGTATTGGATAATTATGAGAAGATGGGACTTAATGCATCTAATACGACTGAATTGATATTAGAAGACGTGCGCGTACCGACTGAGCACTTGCTCGGTAAAAAGGGTGATGGATTTAAGCAATTTTTAATCACTCTTGACGGAGGAAGAATTGGCATTGGTGCCATGGCAGTGGGCATTGCCCAAGCAGCATATGAGAAGGCGCTAAAGTATGCTAAAGAACGTGAACAATTTAGTAGAAAGTTATCTCATTTTCAAGCTATACAATTCAAACTAGCTGATATGGCGATGAAAATTGAATTGGCGAGAAATATGGTTTATAAAGCAGCTTGGTTAAAAGATCAAGGAAAACCGTTTTCCAAAGAAGCGGCAATGTGTAAGTTATATGCATCTGAGATTTGTATGGAAATCGCTGATCAGGCCGTTCAAATTCATGGTGGTTATGGCTATATGAAAGAATATCATGTAGAAAGATATATGCGTGATGGTAAGTTAACAGAAATTGGAGAAGGAACTTCAGAAATACAACGTATGGTGATTGCCAGACAGATTGGTTGTTAATAGGAGTATATTTTTTGCATTAAAGGAAAATGCTATCTAAGAATGGTTAGAGAGGGTGAATCTTTAGAGACTTTACGTGTATAAAATTACCCAAAACTATTTTTTAGATAGTTTTTCTTTTAAACAATACATGTTATACATAAAATATTTTTAAGGAATGAAAAGGGGTAAAATGGTAAAAAAATAAATGATAGGAAGTAAACTTTTTTGCCAGTTTATTAAAATAATTTTGAATTGCTGATAACAAATTCGTTTTAGGGCTTTTCCAATAGCGTTTTTTACAGTAAAATAGAGATTGTTTGTATATACTTACTTATATTGTGAAGTTCTTACATAAGGGAGGTTTAAACATTGAATCGTAATCCGTTAATACCGTTCGCTCTTATTGCTATCCTTGGGATTGGCGCAATGTTCCTTGTTTCATTTAAAGGATTAGGTGATCACAAAGAACTGACAAGTGAAGGGGACGAGGAAGCAACAGAAGAGGTAGCAGCGTCACCGGAGGAAATTTATCAACAATCTTGTATTGGCTGTCATGGTGACCAATATCAAGGTGGTGTAGGACCCGCACTAACGGGTGTTGGCGAGAGACTTTCAGAAGAAGAAATCGTTGATGTATTAACAAATGGTAAAGGTGCAATGCCAGGGGGACTTGTCTCTGGTAAAGAGCAAGAAATGGCTGAATGGTTAATGACATTGGAATAAACGAGTAAGTCCTTTGCATATGCAAGGGACTTTTTTTATACTATAATCAGAACTTAATACATAGAAGTGGTGGAAAAACGAATGAACACAAATCAATTATCTAATCGATTAAGAACAGTTGCTCAATATATACCAAAAGGTTCGAAAATAGCCGATATTGGCTCAGATCATGCTTACCTACCTTGTTATGCTGTTAAACAAGGGATTGCAAAAGAAGCGATTGCTGGTGAGGTTGTGGAAGGACCGTTTCAATCAGCGTTAGCACAAGTAAAAGCAGATAAATTAGAAGACAAAATCTCCGTGAGAAAAGGAAATGGACTTTCTGTTTTAACGGACGATGAAGTAGATGTAATAACAATTGCCGGTATGGGCGGAACATTGATTGCGTCCATTTTGGAAGAAGGTTCAGATCGCTTAGGTGGAGTAAAACGATTAATTCTCCAACCTAATATTAGTAGCATCTCTATCAGACTTTGGCTGCGTGAAAACGGATGGGCGTTAATAAATGAAGAAATAATCGAAGAAGATGAAAAAATTTATGAGATCTTAATCGCTGAGAAAGGCGATATCAATCGAGGATACGACGATTTAGAAGAAGGTCTTTTGTTAGGACCGTATTTATTACTTGAAAAATCGGCAGTTTTTATTAAAAAATGGAAACATGAACGAAAGAATTGGGAGAGAATAATTAGTCAAATCCAAGCAGCAAAATCATCAAATGAAAATAATGAAAAAATAGTTGCTTTACAGAAGAAAATAGCTATTGTTGGAGGGGTATTATCTTGAAGAAAGCAAATGGACATGAAATCATTCAATTATTTGAACAGTTTTCACCAAAAGCCTACGCAATGGAAGGAGATCCTATTGGGTTACAAATCGGTAGCTTGAACCAAAAAGTAAGCAAAGTAATGGTTGCACTTGATGTGTTAGAGGAAGTGGTTGATGAAGCAATTGACCAAGGTGTTAACTTAATTATTGCACACCATCCACCGATTTTCCGTCCTTTAAAGAAATTAGACAGTGATACACCTGCAGGAAGAATCTATACAAAATTAATTAAGCATGATATAGCCGTTTATGCAGCTCATACGAATTTGGATGTTGCTAATGGTGGTGTAAATGATTTATTAGCAACTGCACTTCAGATGAAAAATACAGAAGTCCTTGTACCAACATATGAAATACCCTTAATGAAACTTGCTGTTTATGTACCTGTAGAGAACGAGGAAGCAGTCAAGCAAGCTTTAGGTAATGCTGGTGCAGGTGCATTAGGTGATTATAGTCATTGTAGTTTTTCAAGTGAAGGGAATGGACAATTTTTACCAAGTAAGGGAGCAAATCCTCATATTGGCCAACCGGGTACACTTGAAAAGGTGAAAGAAAATAAAATTGAAGTAATATTCCCATCTAATTTAGAGAAGAAAGTTATCAAAGCAATGCTTGCGGCTCATCCATATGAAGAGGTGGCCTATGATCTTTATCCATTAGCTAATCAAGGAGAAGTTCTCGGACTCGGTAGAATAGGTGAAATTAAGGAAATGACCTTAGCACAGTTTGCAGAGCATGTGAAGGCGGTGTTGGATGTGCCTAGCGTGCGTGTGGTAGGAGATTTACAATCAGTTGTGAAAAAAGTAGCCGTTCTTGGTGGAGATGGCAATAAATATTATGCAAAAGCGAAGATGAAAGGTGCAGACGTTTACGTTACGGGAGATATGTATTATCATGTTGCGCATGATGCGATGCAAGCTGGTTTAAATATTATTGACCCTGGTCATAATGTCGAAAAAGTGATGAAATCAGGTGTTGCAGAATATATGAAGAAAAAATGTGCTGAAAAAGGGTTAGAGGTGGAGTTTATTGCTTCTAAAGTACATACGGATCCCTTTACATTTGTATAATTGAAGATAGAAAAAGCCATCTCCATTTGGAGATGGCTTTTTGCTTACTTTTGTACAACTTTTGGCTTTTTTATTTTTGGAAGAATTTTAGATAATGGTACTTTCTTTTCTGTAAGCCAAGTTGATTCTTCTTTTGGATCATACTGTTCAATAAAAGAAATCACTTCTTTTGTAATTGGTGTTGGTGTAGAGGCACCGGCCGTTACTGCAACCGTTTGAGCATCCTTAATCCAATCTAAATTAAGCTCGGAAATATCGCCAATACGGTAGGCTTTTGTGCCAGCAATTTCTTCGGAAACTTGAGCAAGCCTGTTCGAGTTATTACTTTTCGGATCCCCAACAACGATAAGGACATCTGCAGCCCCTGCTTGCTCTGCAACCGCTTCTTGACGTACTTGAGTAGCAAGACAAATTTCTTTATGAAATTCAGCTTGAGGATATTTCTCTTTGATTTCTTCCATGATATCGCCGACATCCCACTGGCTCATGGTTGTTTGATTTGTAACAAGAATTTTTTCATTTGTTAGTGTTAACGCTTGAACATCGTCAATCGTTTCAACTAAGTGAACGATCTCAGGTGCAACCCCAACCGCTCCTTCAGGTTCAGGATGTCCCTTTTTACCAATATATATAATTTGATAATTTTCGTCTTTCTTCTGACGAATTAAATCATGCGTGCTACTCACATCCGGGCAGGTAGCATCTAAAGTTACTAACCCTTTTTCTTTAGCTCTTTCTCGAATTTTAGGTGATACACCATGTGCTGTGAAGATAACCGTACCGCTTTGGACTTGGTCTAAAATATCGTCACGGTTTTTCCCATCTAAAGTAATAATGCCTTCTTCTTCAAATGCATCAGTCACGTGTTTGTTATGGACAATCATGCCAAGGATATAAATTGGCCTCGGTAAGGTTTTATCGAGTGATGCGTTTTTAGCAATCACCATTGCGTCTACTACACCATAGCAGTAGCCCCTTGGTGATATTTTGATGACGTTCATTGAATATCCTCCCTATATCTGAAACATATATTTTGTGTTATATAATTTTAAATAAAACATTGGATGAATGAAATTACTCATCTCTTCTAATCTATTATATAAGACATAAAGCAATAACACAAAAAGGAGAATTTATAAAAGAAATCCACGGTGATTTAAGCTCAATTCTATTGTTCCGTAAGGACGAATGAAAATAAGACAATGAAGGTGATAGGATAGATACACTTTGCATATTGGTACTTAAGAGATGACTATAACAATTTTTTTAATTCACTTAATGAAGGAAATGAGCGATTTAAATAAAATAAAAACTCGCCAAAATGGCGAGCGCTAAGCACATGATTAAACATACAGTTTCGGTACAGACTGACCACCAGCTTTTTTAGGGGGTTGTTGAGTTGGCTGGTCTTCTAAAGACTTCATAGTGACTGATGTCTCTTTTTTAGTTTTCGTTACTGACATAGTAGGATGACTATCCTTTATCGGAGATGGTGAGCTAGATTCATTTTCTTCTTCTTTTTCTTCCGTTGTTGAACTCATATTCTTAAGACCGCGATAAAGCTTCCACATTGAAGGGATATTTTTAACCATTGGACCGTACTGTTGAACCATTGGACCGATTTGCCCTGCAGTATTTAAGAATTTTTGTGTATTTGTTAAAAAACCGCTGATATTTGTTGGGTTTGTTAGCGTTTGGAGAATGCCTGCTCCACCAGCGGCTCTAGATTCTGTGGCAGCATTAGTAGCAGTGTTAACGGCTGCCTGCGCACCGGAACCACCTCTACCACCAAGAATTTTGGATAATAGACCTCCACTTCTTGAAGATCCGTTATTTCTCATGCCACCATTATTTCTTGGTTGTGTTGGTCCGTATGGAGTCATACCGGGTGGAAATGGTGGCCTACCTGATAAGTTTTGCATCATTTGTGGTGTTTGGTGTGGTGGTGGGAAGCCTGGTCTCTGCCCTCGATTTGGTCCCATTCCTGGATACATCACATCTCCTCCTCTCAAAAGGGGATTTTACTTTCATTGTATGCAAAAAGGAGAAATGGGTTTATCTTTAATAAAAGGATAAGAAGGAATAACAAGTATAACTGGTTATTTACCTGGAATTTTATTATAATAATATGATGGAGTAAATGTTTGCGATTTTAAGTGATCATGTGTGCAAGTACTTATGATCATTTCATAACGATAATGAGGAGTTAAAAAAATGAATGAAACAAGATTTGAAAGGTATGAGTTTAAACCTTTTATTATAGAAGCAGTAAAGAAGTTAGGGTTTTATGAACCAACAGATATACAGGAAAGATTAATACCGACTGTCTTAAAAGGGGAAAGTGCCATTGGTCAATCCCAGACAGGTACAGGTAAAACACACGCTTATATTCTGCCAATGGTTGAAAAACTTCAAACAAATAAAAAAGGTGTACAAGCAATTATCACTGCACCAACTAGAGAGCTAGCCAACCAAATTTATCAAGAGGTTTTAAAAATCACGAGCCATAGTGAAGATGCTATCGCAGTTAAGCTCTTTATCGGTGGTACAGATAAACAAAGAACAATTGAAAAGCTTAAAACGCAACCGCAAATAGTTGTTGGTACACCGGGAAGAATTAATGATTTAGTGAAAGAGCAGGCATTGCTTATCCATACTGCTTCATTATTAGTTGTGGATGAGGCGGACTTAATGTTGGATATGGGCTTCTTGGAAGATGTTGACCAAATCGCTTCACATATGCAAGAGAAATTGCAAATGCTTGTGTTTTCAGCTACGATCCCAGAGAAGCTTAAACCATTTTTGAAAAAATATATGGAAAACCCAAAATATGTTCATGTAGAGCCGAAGCAACCAACCGCAGCTAAAATTGAACATCAATTATTACCTTCAAGACACCGCAACAAAGTAAATCTTGTGTTTGATGCTTTACAGTCTTTTAACCCGTATTTAGCCATCGTGTTTACGAATACGAAGAAAAAGGCAGATGAAGTCGCGGATGGTTTAATGGCTAAAGGCTTGAAAGTCGGAAGAATTCACGGAGATTTGAACCCACGAGAACGAAAGAAAATGATGAAGCAAATCGTTGATCTCGAATTCCAATATATCGTAGCAACTGATTTAGCTGCTAGGGGTATTGATATTAAAGGAATTAGTCACGTAATTAACTACGAATTACCTACAGACTTAGATTTTTATATTCATCGTGTAGGTAGAACAGCGAGAGCAGGCACTTCAGGTATTGCCTTAACGATTTATGATCCAACAGATGAAGACGCATTAAATAAATTAGAGAAGATGGGCGTTACTTTTACTCATATTGATTTTGTTAAAGGAAATTGGGTAAAACTTGACGATCGTAATAAAAGAAAAAACAGACAACGTCAAACAGATGAGATTGATAAAAAAGCTAGTTCACTTGTACAAAAACCGAAAAAAGTAAAACCAGGATACAAAAGAAAGCGCAAATGGGAAATGGAAAAGATAAAGAAGAGAGAAAGAAGGATTAAAAGAAAATAAGAGAGAGGGATATTGTATGTTGAAAATCGGATCCCATGTTTCGATGAGCGGAAAAAAAATGTTGTTAGCAGCCAGTGAAGAAGCAGCTTCTTACGGGGCGAATACATTTATGATTTACACAGGTGCTCCCCAAAACACGAGAAGAAAGAAAATAGAAGATTTAAATATAGAAGCAGGCCTAGCTCATATGAAGGAAAAGGACATAAGTGATATTGTTGTTCATGCCCCTTATATTATTAATATAGGGAATACAACGAACCCAGCTACATTCGAATTAGGAGTGAATTTTCTACGTTCTGAAATCGATCGTACAGAAGCGCTTGGGGCAAAGCAAATTGTCTTGCATCCTGGTGCACATGTCGGAGCAGGTGCAGAAAACGGTATTGCAAGGATTATTGAAGGTTTAAATGAAGTACTAAATGGGGATGAAAATGTGCAAATCGCGCTTGAAACAATGGCTGGAAAAGGGTCAGAATGTGGAAGAGATTTTGAAGAACTAGCGAAAATTATTGATGGTGTAACTCATAATGAACATTTATCTGTTTGTTTTGATACTTGTCATACTCATGATGCTGGATATGATATTGTTAATGACTTTGATGGTGTATTAAATGAATTTGATAAAATCATTGGTATCGATCGATTAAAGGTTCTTCATATTAATGATAGTAAAAACATTCAGGGAGCTAGGAAAGACCGCCATGAAAATATTGGATTTGGTCATATCGGTTTTAAGGCACTAAACAACATTGTTCATCATCCACAACTTACGACAATACCGAAAATCTTAGAAACACCTTATGTTGGCGAGGACAAGAAAAATAAGAAACCGCCATATCAATTCGAAATTAATATGTTGCGTAAAGAAGCGTTTAATGAAAATCTTTTAGAAGATATTTTAGCACAATAAAAAAGCATGGAGGAGAGGGATCCTCTATGCTTCTTCTTTGCCCTTCTAATGGTCTGTTAAAATCGTAGATGTCAATGGCACTTGTAATCGACTTAAGAATTGGTAAACATAAGAAATATTTGATTGACTGACTTTGCCGTGTCTACACCTGCAATATTGGCAATTTCTTTGACAAGTTTCTTTCGTTCATTTTCATTAAAGATATTCACCTTTTTACCGCGAAGATATTGGGCGATTTGCTCCGCTTCTGAGCGGCTAACTGAGATATTAAATTGTTTTCCATACTTTAATAATTCATCTGCGGTAATGTGATTGACTTTGTGATTAATGATGTTCTCAAAGATTTTCATGTGCATCACTCCTCATTAAACTGTATGCACCTGTGCAGAAAAATTTGCCTATTTTTCTACAAAAATTGATGAAACAAGCCCCATTTCACTCCTTTACAAGGTTAGGAACTTCATGTATACTACTCTTTGTACTAAATCGTAATGATTCTTAAAACGAAGGTGAATAAGATGGAAACACTGCAAGAGCCAGTGATTAAAATAGAGGATGTTTCCTTTAGATATGAAAAGAATAATGTATTAGAGCGGGTAAATTTAATTGTAAATGAAGGAGACTTCTTAGCCATTGTTGGTCCAAATGGTTCTGGAAAATCAACACTTCTCAAGTTAATATTGAACTTATTAAAATTACAAAATGGGAAAATCACTCTTTTCGGGGAAGAAATGAATCAATTTAAGGACAGGCAAAAAATTGGCTTTGTTTCGCAAAAGGCAAATTCATTTAATACAGGTTTTCCGGCAACGGTATTTGAGGTTGTTGCTAGTGGGTTAACAAAAAAGCTGGGACTATTTAAATGGATGAAAAAGGAAGATAGGCGTCTTGTTATCGATGCTATAGATTCTGTTGGATTACGCGAATATGAAATGAGTAATGTGGGAGAGTTATCTGGAGGTCAGCAACAACGGGTGTTTATTGCAAGAGCGTTAGTTAGTGAGCCTAAATTACTTATATTAGATGAACCGACTGTTGGTGTTGATGCACAACATGTGCAATCATTTTATCATATGCTTGAAGATCTGAATAAAAACCGTGGCATTACGCTTTTACTGGTTACACATGATATAGGGACAGTTTCTGAGCGGGTATCACATGTTGCATGTATGAATAAAACTCTTCATTTCCACGGGAAAACAGAGGAATTTGAGCGTCTTGATAAAGCTGAAATGTCGACGTTTTATGGACATGACGTTCATATCTTATCCCATGATCATCACCACCATCATGAAGGGGTGAGATGATGATTGCTGCTATATTTGAATATGAGTTTTTACAAAATGCTTTTTTAACTGGTATGATTATTGGTATTATTGCCCCTTTACTTGGTGTGTATATTGTAGTCAGGCGGTTATCATTGATAGCAGATGCGCTTAGTCATGTAACGTTAGCTGGGATTGCAGCAAGCTTATTACTTGAAAAGAAACTAACCGGTTTTAGCGGAGTCAATCCTGTTTATATGGGGATGGCTTTTTCCGTTACAGGATCTGTGTTTATAGAAAAGTTAAGGTCTGTATACAAGCATTATCAGGAGCTTGCCATTCCTATTATACTTTCTGGGGGAACCGGTCTAAGTGTAATATTTATTTCACTCGCTGATGGCTTCAATTCAGATCTGTTTGGTTACCTTTTTGGTAGCGTTAGTGCAGTCAGTAGAGAAGATCTATGGCTTATTATCATCATTTCGGTGATTATTATAGCCATTATTGTTTCTTTATATAAAGAACTATTCTTATTATCTTTTGATGAGGAGCATGCGCAAGCATCTGGTATTCCAGTAAAAATTGTTCATTTTATTTTTATTGTGATGGTGGCACTTGTTATCGCTTCATCTATGCGTATCGTTGGAATTCTCCTCGTATCCGCACTTATGACTTTACCGGTTGCTGCGAGTATGCGGATTGCAAAGGGCTTTAAGCAAACGATTTTATTGTCAGTTATTTTTGGGGAAGTGTCAGTACTTGGCGGTTTATTTTTAGCATATTACTTAGATCTTGCTCCTGGAGGAACCATTGTGATCATTGCTGTGTTAATATTATTAGTAACGATACTTTTAAAGAAAGTAAAGACATCTAGACCAGCTAAAGTATAATTGCAAAAAAAGGGTGAATCAGTCATGAATGTGAGTGGAGCATTAGAACTGTTGAAAAATCGAGGCTATAAGCATACAGGCAAGAGAGAAGAAATGCTTGCACTATTTGCGGATAGTAATAAGTACTTAACGGCAAGAGAAGTCTTAGAGGAAATGAAACCAGATTATCCGGGCTTGAGCTTTGATACCATTTATCGTAATTTATCGTTGTTTGTGGACTTAGATATTCTTGAGATGACCGAGTTATCTGGTGAAAAACATTTTCGGTTTACTTGTTCTCATGAACATCATCATCATCATTTTATCTGTCTGGATTGTGGAAAAACAAAAGAAATAGAAACTTGTCCGATGAATACTCTGGCAGAAAACTTAAAAGGATATGATGTTTCTGGGCATAAATTTGAAATTTACGGAAAATGCCCAGAATGTTGTTAATTGGAAAAACCCCTCATGAGGGGTTTTTTATGTGAAGATAGTAAGATTACACAGATACTTTTAACCAATTCTCAACCCATGTGGCTGCTTCCTTCCAGCTTGTCACCCGTTTTACGCCGTCTGGAGTCGGTAAGCGGTTATAGGGTGTATCGAACAATATGACGGGAATTTGACACGCCTCATGGATCATAACAGCATTATCATGTTTATCTTCGAAGAATATGTCAATATCATATTGTTTAGCTGCTGAGACTTTATCATGAGAGCCAATAAGATCAATATGATCAAAAGTAATGCCATTCTGTATGAACCAATTTTCAGTTACGCTCATCAAATGAGTTGAGCGTGCACTAATAAAAAATAGTTCATGTTCTTCTTTCCATTGTGTTAATATTGTTTTTGCGTTAGGTACAATGGTTGACTGGCGATAAATTTCCGGTTCATTTTCTTTAAACCATTGATCGAATGCTTGAGGTTCTATATCTACAAGCGGATACAAGTCATATTGCTTTATGTCTTCTAAAGTAAGTTGTAAACCAAATGCTTTGTTCATAAAAGGAATCATTGCCGCTGGACTCGTGACAGTTCCATCGATATCAATTCCGAATCGTTTTTTCATTTCATTGCTCTCCTTTAAAACTTGAACATTTAACCGTTCACTTCATTTTATCTCTACTTCCTAATTTTAGCTGAAACTTTTCATTATATAAACCATAAAAGCCTTTTTGTTGCTAGAAAATCTTAACACAAGTAAAAGTGTAACGCTTGTTAATAATAATAAATGCTCCACCACAGAAAAAGTGGATACCATTAAAGCGAGGGATCATGATGGCAGATCAGATGCGTAAATATGATGAAGATCAGCTTCGTCGTGACAGAGTTGATGAGAACCAGTATGAAGTCTCAAGCGATTATTCAGAAGAAACTGCAGCTGAAATTGCTGCTCCTGTAACTTATGATGAGGACAGGGGAAGGGATATTGACGATAGAAAAGGAACGCGTAGTGGTGGCCGAGGAGTAGGTATTACTGCTTTAGTATTATCAATCCTTTCACTATTCATTATGCCGATATTTCTTGGAGCTGCAGGGATCGTACTTGGTATTGTTGCAAATAGCAAAGGAGCTAGAGGATTTGGCACTTGGGCGATTGGTATCGGTATAGTATCGCTCTTAGTAGGGATTTTTATAATGCCATTCTTTTAAATAATGAACAACAAGCGCCTAGGAGTATCCCTAGGCGCTTTGTTTATTTAAACTGTTTCTTTGGCGTTTTCTTCTTCTTCTTTTTGTTTTGCAAAGTACTCTTCAGCTATTTTATCAATTTCAATCTTTAATTCATCGACCATTGTATCTTCTGGTACTTTGCGGACAATTTTCCCTTTGCGGAATAATAAACCTTCACCTCGTGCTCCAGCAATGCCAATGTCAGCTTCTCTTGCTTCACCAGGGCCGTTAACGGCACAGCCCAAAACAGCGACTTTAATTGGTGCTTTAATTGTTGAAATATATTCTTCAACTTCATTCGCGATACTAATTAAGTCGATTTCGATACGACCACAAGTCGGACAAGAAATGAGTGTCGCAGCATTCGATGATAAACCGTATACTTTTAACAGCTCTCTAGCCACTTTTACTTCTTCAACTGGATCAGCACTTAATGAAATTCTTAACGTATTTCCGATACCTTTATGAAGAATTGCGCCTAAGCCAGCTGCACTTTTTACTGTACCGGCAAATAATGTTCCGGATTCAGTAATCCCTAAGTGTAGAGGATAATCAAAAGCTTGAGCTGCTTTTTCATAAGCTTCAATCGCTAAATTGACATCTGACGCTTTCATGGAGACGATAATATCATGGAAGTCTAGGTCTTCCAGGATTTTAATATGGTGAAGTGCACTTTCAACCATTCCGTCTGCTGTAGGATAGCCGTATTTTTCTAAAATGCGTTTTTCTAATGAACCTGCATTTACACCAATACGAATAGGAATACCTTTCGCTTTAGCAGCTTTTACAACAGCTTCCACTTTTTCGCGTTTTCCAATATTACCTGGATTAATTCTAATCTTGTCAGCTCCACCTTCAATGGCTTTTAAAGCTAACTTATAATCAAAATGGATATCAACGACAAGTGGAATATCGATTTGTTTTTTTATATCAGCAATCGCATTAGCTGCCCTTTCATCTGGACATGCTACGCGAACAACTTGGCATCCTGCTTCTTCTAATCGTTTAATTTGCGCAACGGTTGCTTCTACATCATGAGTTTTCGTTGTAGTCATACTTTGAATAAATAATTCATTACTTCCGCCAATGGTTAGCGGTCCCACTTTTACCGGACGAGTTTTCGTACGATGTATCATTTCACTCAATGGAGATTCGCTCCTTTATATATAAAAAATATATTTGAACTTCTCAATGTAAGCTCTTATCATCAACTATTGTATCAATGAAGTGATTGAATTGACAAGAAATAGATGCTAAGCATTTAGTTTTCATTATTATATGAAGGAAATTTATAGGTATTGCCGTATTGAATTTCTTCAGGCTTTATTCCGTTATTTAATGTGCTGAAATCTTCAGCAATAACATTAATTGGAAGATTTTCGATGTTCATATTTTGCTGCTCAATAATGGATAGAACGGTATCTCCCCGATTCACTTCTTTTTCGAAATAAGTAAGGCCTACCTCTTGTTCGCCTTTTTCTAAATTTGTGACCTCTGCGACAACGGGTGCAATATGTTTAGGGAGAGTTCCTTTGGAAAGATCGACGTATACAGCAAATGCAATGATAATAATTAAGATGAAGGCTGAAATTCTTCTCATATTTACAAGCTCCCGTCATTATAGAATAATCATTATCATACTTATGCATGTACATATCTAATTAGAACAGATTATGTATAAAAAAACTGCAGACGGTATAGGCGTCTACAGTATGATTCCATTATTGTTCAGGTATTTCCTTTTTCTGATGAGGTATTTCTTTGATGGCTAACATGAGAATGATGATGGATATTAACCAGTTAATAAGTGCTCCATTTGGAACTACGGTTTGTAGTGTGTCCATGATAATAAAAAATACTGTTGATAACGTGATACTATAAGCGGCTATTCGCCACATGTAGCGATAAGGAAGTGTCTTCTGAACAATTCTCACAATCATTATACCGATTAAGGCAATAATGGAAATTTCTATTAAGCGCATGGCTACAGAAAATAAATACAGTACAATAGCGAAGATACTAATTAAAATGATTAACCAAGAATCTGCCGTTTGTATTAATTCAATAACGGTTGATTTATCAATATTGATATCACCGAGCATACTATAGCTATAGGATTGTTGATTGTTTCCGCTAATGAACACCAATTCGTCTTGTAGAATGGCAATGGTATCATTTGTTTGTAATATTTCATCTTTCTTTACAATATTATTAGAGTCAAAAATAATGGTCACACCATCATTCTCAACAGTAATAGGTGCTGTTTCATTTGCTTGTAATGTCCCATTAGCAATCTCAAATTCAGGCAAATCATCCATTATTGTTGATTCCATTGATTGTACACCATTGAAGACGGATGTACTGAGAAAAAAAATAGTGGGGATAATGGATAGGAAAGTGAGAAAAAAAACATAACCTATAGTCTTTCCTATACCCTGCTGACGAAATGTTGCAATGTCTTTTGGAGAATAAATGCTACTTATAAATTGTTTGAAGATATTCAAAAATTTTCCACGTCCTTACTTGTCATTATTCTACTTATTTTAACGACAATACTTTCGTCATACAAGAATAATAAGTTTTTTGAATAATTAATCCTTTGTCATCTAATTGTAACATAAGGGAAAAATATTAAAGGTTTGTAAATTTAACCGTTACACTATTTACATTAATAGAGAAAGCTTTAATAATAGTGTGGGGTTTACATTAGTGTTGAAATACTTTCTAGGGGTTGAAAAGCTTGGAATTAGATATTCAAAAGATGATATTTGAGTTTGTCGGTGGATTAGGTATCTTCCTTCTCGGAATTAAAACGATGGGAGATGGTCTACAAAAGTCAGCTGGAGATCGTCTTAGAGATATTTTGGATAGATTCACCACAAATCCATTAATGGGTGTACTAGCAGGAATGTTAGTAACGATGCTTATTCAAAGTAGTTCTGCAACGACGGTGTTAACAGTAGGATTAGTTAGCGCTGGATTTATGAATCTACGTCAAGCGATAGGCGTAATTATGGGTGCGAATATTGGGACAACCTTTACAGCGTTTATAATTGGTCTAGATATTGGTGAATATGCGTTGCCAATCCTAGCGATTGGGGTATTATGCTTAGTCTTCTTTAAAAATAACCGTATGCAAAACATTGGGTCTATTATATTTGGTTTTGGGGCATTGTTTTATGGATTAGAGTTAATGGGCGGTGGTATGAAACCGTTAAGTAACTTACAAAGCTTTCATGACTTGACAGTTAGTATGAGTGAGATTCCAGTATTAGGTGTTCTTGTGGGAACTGTGCTTACAGTAATTGTGCAAAGCTCAAGTGCGACAATTGGAATATTGCAAGGCCTATTTTCTGAGGGGTTAATTAACTTAGATGCAGCTCTTCCAGTTTTATTTGGAGATAATATTGGTACAACGATAACTGCCGTATTAGCTTCACTTGGGGCTACAGTTGCAGCTAAACGAGCAGCGCTAGTTCACGTAACGTTTAATTTAATTGGAGCTACCATCTTTTTAATATTACTTCATCCTTTTACTTTATTGGTTGAAATGTTCCAAGCGAATCTTGGACTGAATCCAGAGCTGACAATTGCGTTCGCTCATGGAACATTTAATATTACTAACACGTTGATTCAACTGCCATTTGTGGCTGTTCTGGCCTATATTGTGACGAAGCTTATTCCGGGTGAAGATACAGTGATTGAGCAAAAAGCCAAACATTTAGATGCTGTTTTTATTCAGCAATCGCCATCAATTGCTCTTGGACAAGCAAAAGAAGAGGTACTTCGAATGGGTCAATTTGCTGTTGAAGGATTAAATGAGACACGATCATTTTTAATAGATGGTTCTCCTAAACATGGTGAAAAAGCTTATCAAATCGAAAGTGCGATAAACAATCTGGATAGACAAATTACAGATTATCTTATTCAGCTTTCTAGAAGTTCTTTATCTAATAGCGAATCGGCTGAACATACGGTTCTAATGGATACGATTAGAGATATTGAAAGAATGGGTGACCATTTCGAAAATATCGTTGAATTAATGGATTATAAGAAAGCCAATAAGGTAAGTATTACGGAATCCGCTATGAAAGATTTAGATGATATGTTCCAATTAACGATCTCTACGGTTTCTGAAGCATTAGAAGCGCTAGATCATAATGATAAAGAAGCAGCACAACATGTTGTACAAAAAGAAGATCAAATAGATAAAATGGAGCGTAAATTACGTAAACAACATATCATTCGCTTAAGTGAAGGAGTATGTTCTGGACAAGCAGGGATTGTATATGTGGATATCTTAAGTAATCTAGAACGAATCGGTGATCATGCAGTTAATATTGCAGAGGCTGTATTAGGCGAAGATTGAGTATTATAAAGAGGTAAGGGTTGGTTCCTTACCTCTTTTTTTAAAATCTTTCGATGGAAAAGATAACATTTTAATGTTTTAATTATGGCGAGACTATGAGAAGTTTTTGTTATGAATAGGAGGGAACGGTTATGGATATTTTAGCTTGGGCACTCATTATCATCTTATTTGTTATAGCTTTTATCGGATTGATTTATCCAATTATCCCGAGTGTACTTTTTATTGCCGCTGGCTTTATTGTTTATGGATTATTCTATTCCTTTGAACCTTTTGGTGTACTGTTTTGGTCCATTCAAATTTTATTTGTAATATTACTATTTGGTGCCGACTATATCTCTAATATGGTTGGTGTGAAAAAATATGGTGGGACAAAAGCTGGAATATGGGGAAGCACTATTGGAATACTAGTAGGTCCTTTTGTTATCCCGGTGGCAGGTATATTACTTGGACCAATAGTCGGGGCAATTATCGCAGAATTAATTGTACATCGTCGCCCATTTAAGGAAGCGGTCTTAGTTGGATTTGGGTCACTTGTAGGATTCATAAGTAGCATCATTACTAAAGGAATTGTTCAAGTAGTGATGATTATCTATTTCTTATTTGTTGTTCTATAAAAAAATTAATTTTTATGTTTGATTCTATGGCAAAGTGGTATAGAAAATATAAGAAGACATTTTAATGATGTCTGCATATGATTATATTTTTTAGTAGGAGGAATGTTTACATGGCTTATGAACTACCGAAATTACCGTATGCTTATGATGCTTTAGAACCACATATCGACAAGGAAACAATGAATATCCATCATACGAAACACCATAATACTTATGTAACTAACTTGAACAATGCAATTGAAGGAAAAAGTGCATACGCATCGAAAAGTGTAGAAGAATTAATTACCCATATAAATGATATTCCTGAAGATATCCGTACAGCTGTCAGGAATAATGGCGGTGGACATGCCAACCATTCTTTATTCTGGGAAGTTCTTTCACCAAATGGAGGGGGTACACCAACAGGCGATTTAGGAGATGCGATAGCTAGTAAATTTGGTAGCTTTGACGACTTCAAGGATGAATTTGCTAAAGCAGCTACTGGTCGCTTCGGATCGGGTTGGGCATGGTTAGTTGTTGATAATGGAGAATTAGCCATAACGAGCACACCTAATCAAGACTCGCCATTAATGGAAGGCAAAACACCCCTTCTTGGGCTAGATGTTTGGGAACATGCTTATTATTTAAACTATCAAAACAAACGTCCTGAATATATAAAAGCGTTTTGGAATGTTGTCAATTGGGACGAAGTAGGCAGAAGATATCAAGAAGCGAAGTAAAAGCCAAAATAAATCTATAATCTTAAAAAAAGCGCTATTCATTGGAATAGTGCTTTTTTACATTGCTGTCTAATAAATGTCACTCTTTCCTAATGTATGGGCTTCGATTGTCTAACCATAATTGTTTTTTGTAAGAAGACCAAGTGACATGAAATATTTTTTCAATGAGGATCTTCCTTTTCTTGCATAACTCCATCGTTTTTGAAGGAGACTATTTGTAGAATCGAAGGGGAGTTTTTTTATGAGTAAATTGCAGAGAGTGATTGGAAATATTGAGCCGACCAGAGACCTTGTTTTATTGCTGCTAATTGGAGGATTATATTCCTTAAGTATTGCGTTATCCAATACTTTTGTGAATATTTTTTTGTGGAAGCAATCTGGTGAATACGTGGATTTAGGCTTATATAACCTCGCTGCTGTTGTTCTGCAACCTATTGCATTTATTATTGCGGGCAAATGGGCGAAAAAAGTAGATCGTGTCATTGTTCTAAGGTTAGGGGTTATATTTCTTGCCTTCTTTTATATTTCTGTGCTTCTTGTAGGGGATAAAGCGTCGTCATATCTCCTTTTATTAGGTTCTTTATTAGGTATAGGTTCTGGTTTTTATTGGCTTGCGTTTAATGTATTAACATTTGAAATAACCGATCCAGAAAATCGAGACTTTTTTAATGGTTTTCTCGGGTTACTTTCATCATTTGGTGGTATGATTGGTCCTATTTCTGCCGGTTTAATTATTTCAAAAATGAAGGCTTATACTGGTTATTCAGTCATATTTGGAATTTCATTAGCATTATTCGCGATTGCCGTATTTTTAAGCTTTTCTATTAAAAGGCGTCCAGCAAATGGAAAATATTTTTTTAAGCGGATTATAGAAGAACGAAAGTATAATAAGAATTGGAAGAGGATTACAAATGCTCATTTTTTCCAAGGGTTTCGTGAAGGTACATATGCGTTTGTCGTTTCTGTCTTTGTGTTTATAGCTACGGGGAGCGAATTAGCACTTGGTACATTCGGATTATTAAATTCAGGTATCGCATTAGTTTGTTATTATATTGCTTCAAGATGGATTAAGAAAGAGCATAGGAAAAGAGCAGTGTTAGCTGGAGGTGTGTTATTATTTCTGTCAATTTTCCTGTTAGTATTTCATATAACCTACGTTAATCTTTTGCTCTATGCGGCATTAATTGCAATCGCTTATCCTTTATTACTCGTTCCTTATTCTTCAATGACTTATGATGTAATAGGCACAGCCTGGAAAGCGGCAGAAATGAGAATTGAATATATTGTTGTAAGGGAATTATTCTTGAACATCGGTAGAATATTATCTTTGTTGTTCTTTATAGTGGGTGTAATCTATTTTGATGATCATGTGATCTTGCCGATATTGCTAGTAATATTAGGGATTGGGCATAGTATGATCTATTTCTTTATAAAGAATATCGAATGATGTGAAAAAAATATTCAAAATAACTATCATTTCCTTATAGTTATGAATAGAATTATTTTTGGTTTTCTTTTAAAATAAGTATATGTAATTAAGAGGGAAGTGTGGTTTTAGCAATTGAATAAAAAGAAAAAGAAGAATCGTGTGTCCTTTCGGTTAAACATGCTATTCTTAATTGTCTTTGTGTTGTTCTCTGTACTTATTTTTAGATTAGGGTTTGTTCAGATTGTCTACGGTGATGACTATAAGCGAGAAATAGAACGAACAGAAGAAATCACTGTAAATAACCCTGTACCTAGGGGAAAGATGTTTGATAGTACAGGAAAGATTATTGTCGATAATATCCCGCAGAATGCCATTACATATACAAATAATGGAGCTAGTCAAGAGGAAATGCTTGATACTGCTGAGAAATTAGCGGAACTAATTGAAAAAGATACAGAAAAAGTCACGGAACGAGATGAAAAAGATTATTGGATTATGATTAATCCTGATCGCGCGGATGAAAAGGTAACAGAGAAAGAAAAGGAAAATATTCGCGAGGACGAAGAAGCCGATTACGATAAAGATGTCTATCAATTAACATTAGATCGTATTACGGAAGAAGAATTGGATGAACTGACAGAAGACGACTTGGAAGTGCTTGCGATTTATCGAGAGTTCTCTAGTGGGTATGCCTTTACACCACAAGTTGTTAAAAATGATGAAGTAACTGCAAAGGAATTCGCCCTAGTAAGCGAAAATTTAGATTATCTTCCAGGGGTTGATACAACAACTGATTGGGACCGTTACTATGCTTTTGATAATACATTGAAATCTGTCCTTGGTTCTGTTTCTTCTTCTGAAGAAGGTATTCCGAAAGAAATGCTTGATTACTATTTAGCAAGAGATTATTCAAGAAATGACCGTGTAGGTAAAAGTTATCTTGAATATCAATACGAAGAAGTCCTCCATGGTCAAAAAGCCAAAGTGAAAAATGTCACTGATAAAGGTGGTACGATTCTAGAAACGGTTACAATTTCAGAAGGGCAGCGGGGGAAAGATTTAGTATTAAGTGTCGATATGGATTTACAATTAGCAACAGAAAAAATCATTGAAGAAGAGTTGCGTGCGGCTAAACAAACTGGAGGAACCAGTCTTTTAGATAGAGCCTATGTCGTGTTAATGGATCCGTATAGCGGCGAAATTTTAACAATGGCTGGTAGAAGGCTTGTGAAAGATGAGGAAACAGGCCGAACAAGAATGACGGATGATGCGTTAGGGAATATTACGACCACTTATAACGCCGGTTCCGTAGTCAAAGGGGCTACTATTCTTACGGGCTATAAGGAAGGTGTGATTCAACCTGGTACAGTAATTAATGACCAGCCATTAAAAATTGCTGGTACACCTGTAAAAAAATCATGGAAAACGTTCGGACCAATTAGTGATTTGTACGCATTAAGGGTTTCATCCAATGTGTATATGTTTGAAACAGCCATTCGAATTGGAGGCGGCACATATCGCTATAATAAATCATTGCCGTTAGATCCTAAAGGGTTTGATACAATCAGAGAATCGTTTGCTCAGTTTGGTTTAGGCGTTAGAACAGGGATTGATCTACCAAATGAACAAACAGGATTTAAAGGAATGAGTCAACTCCCTGGATTTATGTTGGACTTAGTGATTGGACAGTATGATACGTACTCTAATATGCAGCTCGTGCAATATGTGTCCACGATTGCTAACGGCGGGAATAGAATGGAGCCTCATGTAGTAAAAGAAATTAGGGAGCCTTTATTAGAAAATGAAGAATTAGGCCCTATTGTAGAAGAAATATCGCCGAAAGTTCTTAATAAACTTGATATGGATGCTTCTTGGATTGAACGTGTAAAAGAGGGATTCCGTCAAGTTGCACAAGAACAACAAGGTACGGCACTATCCTTCTTTGGTGATAAAGAGTATGACCCTGCAGGTAAAACAGGAACAGCAGAGGCTTTCTATGATGGACCACTACGTAGTAATTATGATGAGCCACCTGAAGTAATGAATATC
Organism: Cytobacillus sp. FSL W7-1323; assembly: GCF_038595015.1. NCBI lineage: Bacteria > Bacillati > Bacillota > Bacilli > Caryophanales > Bacillaceae > Cytobacillus > Cytobacillus sp. FSL W7-1323. The sequence goes on along the minus strand of NZ_CP151998.1, from coordinate 3,111,845 downwards.
AGCTATGTTGGTTATGCACCTTCTGATAATCCAGAAGTGGCAATTGCTGTCATGGTCCCTTGGGCCTATGAAGGTGGAAGTGGCCATAAAGCAAACATGATTATTGCCGAACGCGTCATGGATGAATACTTTGAATTAAAAGAAGAACGTGCGAAAGAAGAAAGTAAGAAACCAGAAGATTTAACGAAGCAAGAAGTAATTGATGTTAACAAAGAAGAGGATGAATAAGCTTGTTTGTTTTGAAAAACACAAGCATAACAGATACTAATCAACAATCAAACTCGGATTCACCCTATTTTAAAGGGGGAATCCGAGTTATTTTTATGCTTTTCTTTTAGTTTTAGTTTATAACATCAGAAGTGAAAGAGGCAAAGAACGCTGACAATCCTACACAACTACCTCTATATTATCGTTCTTTTACTAAGGAGTGCCTCGACAATCCCCATGTTCATTACTTTGCTTTTACAGCATTGTTTGTTTGCAAGGTAATGCTCACTCCAAAAATGAGATATGATTTTCCCTAAATTTCACTTTACATTTCTTCACATTGGTTTACAGAATATTTACACGACATTTATTTCCTATTAACGTTTAGGTCTTATGATGGGTTTGTAGGACAAAACAACTGATTTTCTAGGGGGAATATTTCTAATGAAGAAACGATTCAAGTATGTGGCATCAACATTAATGATTGGTTCTGTTCTTGCTTTTACAACGGCATGTGGAGCAAATGGCGGTGCGAACAGTTCAAGTAATGGAGAGCAAACAACTAGTGAAGAAAATCAACAGTTACAAGGAGAAATCAAAATTGATGGCTCCTCTACAGTTTATCCTATTATGGAAGCTGTTGTTGAAGAATTCAGTATGGATCAGCCAGGCGTACAAGTGTCAGTCGCTTCTTCTGGAACAGGTGGAGGATTTAAACAGTTTATTGCAGGAACAACGGATATCAGTAACGCTTCGAGAGAAATTAAAGATGAAGAGAAAACCCAAATTGAAGAAGCAGGAATTGAGTATTCAGAATTAAAGCTAGCCAACGATGGATTATCAATCGTTGTAAATAAAGAGAATGATTGGGTCGATTCACTTACTATCGAAGAATTGAAAGAGTTATGGATCAATACGGGAGAAACAAAAAAATGGTCAGATATTAGACCAGAATGGCCAGATGAGGAAGTCAAATTTTATTCTCCAGGAACAGACTCTGGAACGTATGATTACTTTAATGAAATCATTCTGGAGGATGAGCCAATTGTAGAACAAGCGACACTGTCAGAAGATGACAACATCCTTGTTCAAGGTGTAGCAGGGGACGAAAATGCCATTGGATTCTTTGGATTTGCTTATTATGTTGAGAATCAAGATAAGCTAAAAGTTGTTCCAATCGATGGTGGGAATGGTCCGGTAGAGCCGACTCATGACACGGTTGAATCAGGGGAGTATGCACCATTATCACGTCCTTTATATATCTACGTGAAAAATGATTCCCTAAAGAATGAAGAAACATATGAATTCGTTAAGTTCACATTAGAAAATGCGGGGGCACTTTCAGAAGATGTCGGTTATGTGAAATTAAAAGATGAAGAATATGAAACAGGGTTATCAACAATTGAAGATTTAAAATAAGTGTTTGAATGATGAAGAGAGATCATCATCGTAATGAAGGGGGGATCAACTATGAATATACAACAAGAAGAAAAAGCGTTTTCTGTGCAAGAACTTATACAACAAAAAAAATCTAAAAGTAAAAATAAACTGAAGTCAGAAAAGATTGTTCCAGTTATCTTATTATTAACCGCGATTGTGTCAGTATTAACGACGATTGGGATCGTTGTAACATTATTTGTGGAAACGACGACTTTTTTCAGTCACGTAAGTATCAAAGAATTTTTTACCGCACAAAAGTGGTATCCATTTTCTGAAACACAAGGCTCATATGGAATCCTACCGCTTATTTCAGGAACGTTAAAAGTTGCTCTTATAGCTGCAGTTGTGGCAGTCCCGATTGGTCTCGCTGTAGCTATTTTCTTGAGTGAGTATGCGAGTGACCGAACAAGGAGAGTTATTAAACCTATTTTAGAAGTATTAGCAGGCGTACCTACTATCGTTTATGGGTTTTTTGCTCTCACTTTTGTGACACCAGTGCTTAGAGAAATGATTCCATCTCTGCAAATATTCAATGCGCTTAGCCCAGGGATTGTTATCGGGATTATGATTACACCGATGATTGCCTCATTATCAGAAGATGCCATGTCGTCTGTACCTAAAGTGATGAAAGAAGGGGCTTATGCATTAGGGGCAACAAAACTTGAAGTGGCCATTAAAATTGTTATACCTGCCGCTGTTTCAGGTATTGTTGCTTCTATTGTATTAGCAATTTCAAGAGCAATAGGTGAAACAATGATTGTCGCTGTTGCAGGAGGCTCCACGCCTAACTTAAGCTTTGACGTGACAAGTAGTATTCAAACAATGACGGCTTATATTGTCCAAGTCAGTCAGGGAGATGCTGGATATGGTACGACCATCTATTATAGTATCTACGCAGTTGGATTTACATTGTTTATTTTCACATTGTTCATGAATATGCTCGCCCAATTCATCTCCAAGCGCTTTAGGGAGGAATACTAGTATGAAATTAATTAATCATGATCAAGTACTAAAGAAAATGTCACCACGAAAATGGAAAAATTCCGTTTTTAAAGGTTTGTTCATGTTGGCGACTGCGTTTGCATTAGTGGTTCTTGCGATATTATTGTATCGCATTATCACTCAAGGAATTGGTTATTTAGACTGGCAGTTCTTGCAATCTTTACCTTCACGTGATCCAGAACAAGCGGGTATTAAAACAGCTTTAATAGGGACCATTTGGTTAATGGGTGTTGTTGCCCCTGTGACGCTTATACTTGGTGTAGGAACAGCCATTTACTTAGAGGAGTATGCGAGTAAAAATAAGTTTACCTCACTGATTCAGATTAATATATCTAACTTAGCAGGTGTCCCGTCGATTGTTTTTGGATTATTAGGATTAACGGTTTTTGTGAGAGCATTAACTTTAGGAACAAGTGTATTGGCCGCAGGCTTAACGATGAGTTTACTCGTATTACCAATCATAATCGTCGCGTCTCAAGAGGCGATTCGAAGTGTACCGATGGAATTAAGAGAAGCATCATTTGGAATGGGAGCTAATAAATGGCAAACAATTGTAAGGGTGGTTATGCCGGCTGCATTACCTGGCATATTAACAGGAGCAATTTTAGCTCTCTCTAGAGCAATCGGGGAAACGGCACCATTAGTAGTGCTTGGTTTACCACTTTTCTTAGCGTTTTTACCTCAATCTGTTTTCGATATGTTTACTGTCTTACCAATGCAAATCTATAACTGGACGAGTAGACCGCAAGAAGAGTTTCATGCCGTTGCAGCGGGGGGCATTATTGTATTACTAGTAATGTTAATTGTGATGAATTCTATTGCTGTGTTGATCAGAAATAAATTCCAAAAAAGGTATTAAACGAGGAGTGGAGAATATGAGTACATTGGTTGCACCCAAAAAAGAAGCCGCCGATTCACTTGACAACTATAAAAATCTTAATGACAACAATAAAGTTTATCAAACAAAAGAATTAAATTTATGGTATGGAAGTAATCATGCATTAAAACAAATCAATTTAGATATTTATGAAAATGAAGTAACTGCGATTATCGGTCCATCAGGATGTGGTAAATCGACTTATATTAAAGCGTTGAACCGAATGATTGAAATGGTACCATCAGTAAAAACATCAGGAGAAATTCAATATCGTGGACGTAATATTTTTGATAAACGTTATGGTGTTGAAGAATTAAGAACAAAAGTGGGTATGGTGTTCCAAAAGCCGAATCCTTTTCCTAAATCTATCTATGAAAATGTTGTTTATGGTCCGAGAATTCATGGTATAAGAGATAAGAAAGTCCTGAATCAAATTGTTGAAAAAAGTTTAAAAGGGGCAGCGCTTTGGGATGAGGTAAAAGATAGATTGCAGGATAACGCTTATGGTTTATCAGGTGGTCAACAGCAAAGACTATGTATTGCAAGATGTTTGGCGATAGAACCAGATGTTATTCTCATGGATGAACCTACCTCAGCATTAGATCCGATTTCAACACTAAAGGTAGAAGAGCTTGTACAGGTATTAAAAAAAGAATATAGTATCATTATAGTGACTCATAATATGCAACAAGCAGCTAGGATATCTGACCGAACGGCCTTTTTCTTAAACGGTGAAGTAGTAGAATTTGCAGAAACAGATAAAATTTTTTCTAATCCAACTGATAAGAGAACGGAAGATTATATTACCGGCAGGTTCGGCTAATTAAGTAAAGGAGACTGATTATATTGCCAGTAAGAGAGAAGTTTGATGAAGAATTAGCAGTATTAAGAGGAAAATTATTAGACTTAGGTCATTTTGCTGAAAATGCCCTTTCTTTATCGATTCAGGCACTTGAGAATCATGATATAGAACTAGCTTTAGAGATCATGGAAAATGACACAAAAGCAAACATATTGTACGAAGAAATTAATGATTATGCCATTTTATTAATAGCGAAACAACAGCCAGTAGCTATTGACTTGCGAAGAATTATTGTCGCAATAAAGATAGCAACGGATATTGAGAGAATAGCTGATTTTGCTGTGAATATTGCTAAATCAACGATTAGAATTGGGAAAGAAGACCATGTGAAACCAATTGTTCATATTAAACAAATGCATGCGATTTGCTTAACAATGTTAAACGATTCATTAACTGCTTTCAATGAAGAAGATCTTAAAAAAGCAAAAGCCGTTGCTGACATGGATGATGAAGTGGATGATTTATATGGGCAAACGATTGTTGATTTACTGAGAATAAGTGGGGAACAATCTGAGCGAATTCCGCAAATTACTCAATTATCTTTTGTTTGTAGATATTTAGAACGTGCAGCAGATCATGTCACAAACATTTCTGAGCATATCTTCTATTTAGTGAAAGGTAAGCAATTTGATTTGAATGATTGATAAAAGTAACGAACCTCTTTCATCATAGAGGTTCGTTCTTTTATTTATATGAAATGAATGTGAGTCTTATTTATTTGATTAAAAAAATTAGTTACTGATCCAACCACCGTCAACGACCAATTCTATTCCATTAACAAATTTAGATTCGTCTGAAGCAAGGTATAAGTATGCATTTGCAATATCCAATGACTCTCCAGCATAAGGAGGTAATGGAGCTAAACCTTTATAATTCTCTCCCATTTCTTCTTGTGTTTTAATTCCAGCTTTCTCAACCATACCTGTAAAGATTGCACCAGGATGCACGGAATTCACTCGGATGTTATCTTTTCCAAACCACTGAGCACCATGTTTAGTAAGTGCTCTAACTGCGCCTTTTGATGCACTGTACGCTGCACCTTGTGCATCAGCGACACCACCCACAATTGCTGCAATGGAAGATGTATTAATAATTGACCCTTTGCCATTCTGTTGCATATAAGGTATAACGGATTTCATTCCAAGCCATACACCCGTTGTATTAATGGCCATCACTTTATTCCAATCATCTAATTCTGCTTCTAAAATTCCTTTTGCCATATGAATTCCTGCATTATTGACTAAAATGTCAATTTTACCGTATTTTTCTATTGTCGTTTGAACGACATTTAACCATGATTCTTGGCTTGAAACATCTAATTTTAAGGCAATGGCTTCTCCACCATTATCAATAATCTCTGCAACTTTCACTTTTAAAGCATCTTCAACTATATCAGTTGCTACAACCTGAGCACCTTCTTTTGCGAAAATTTGTGCACCTGCCAAGCCCATTCCGCTAGCAGCACCAGTGATAATAGCCACTTTTCCAGTTAATCTACCCATATAAAAGACCCCTTTAAATAATTATAGAATATAGCTTTTAAACATTGTTGTAATCGATTACAATACCACTATAATTATTTTTGTTTTCTTTAACAACCAACAAAAAAGTATTTATTTGTTGGGGTTACACGGAGAGGTGGCTAAGTTAATGAGTAAAAATCTAATGACTGAACAAAGAATTAAAGATGCTCTGGTTACATTATTACTACTAAAACCATTTCATAAAATTACAATAACTGACTTAACAACTACTGCAAATATTAATCGCAGCACATATTATTACCATTACTATAGGAAAGAAGAAGTTCTAAAAGAAGTGATGGACGAAGCAATTAGGGACCTAATCTACAAGATGGAAAATAGTACTGCAAATCAACGAGATTATGAAATTGACCAAAGTGTTTTACCTTCTACAAAAGAATTATTTAACCATATATTTAAATATAGACATTATTATAAGTCACTATTACAAAGTGATGTTTCTTATACATTTGAAAATAAGTTTATAAAAGCACTTAAGCAATATGTTCATAATATTCAAATAGACTTTGGAGGAAATGATAAGTTTGTGATAGATCACCAATTATATACAAATTACCAGGCATATACAGTTTTAGGGCTTATTAAGCATTGGATTGATACAGAGTTTGAAGAATCGCCCATTTATTTATCTGAACAACTAACATCTTTATTGCATGTAAAGGTAAATTCTGTATCATTTACTAGCAAAGTGAAATAAAGAAGTAGGAACTTTTTGTGATAAGCATACTCTTTTATTTATTAGATCAAGCGGGGGAATTAAGTGTCAATTTCTAAGTGGACTGATGTAAACAAAGTTCGGTAATCGTAACTATATTCTTCGGTAATTTAATAATAAAAAGGCTGTAATTAACTCTATTTTAAGAGTGTAATTGCAGCCAAGTAAGATCCATTGAGATAGAGATTCGTTTTTTATGATTTGCTAAATAAATCAGCAAGCTCTTTATAAGACTGTTGATTATTCACTTGATATGTACCAACACGTAGCTTCTGACTATAATTGAATTCTTTTAAAAAGCTAGTAAAGTCCTCACTATATTCGATGATGCCTGCCTCTTCAAGTTGCTGCGCAATCTCTTGTGGAAGCATACCGCTTTCGATTTTAATTTCTGTTGTAATGGTAGTTTCTTCTTTAGGTACTTCTTCCTGTTGTTTATCAAGTTCTAATTTTTCTTCAATGAGTTTATCGATCTCATCATCCGTCAAAACATGAAAACCTTGTTCTTTTACATAAGCTTGAGCCGCTGTCTCATCAATCATTTGCTTGTTCTCGTCATTCATAAGCATATAACCAATGAGAAGAATTAGGGTTGTACAAAAAACACCAGCTGAAAAGCCTCTTAAAACATATTTTTTCATACTTTTTCACCTTTAAGTTGACTAGCTGTGATAATGGCCAATACTTCATCTTCTAATAAAGAAGATTGCTTAGCGATTTGCTCTGTGGAAAGTCCCTGCTTATGAAGTAAAAGTACTTGATTTTTTATAATATCATGAACTTCCTTCTTCTTAGGTCTAGATAACCCAGTGTCATTCGGAAGTTTGATTTCGTCTATCAGTAATTCTTCTTCTAACAGCTTTAATTTTTTCTTTATTTGATACGTTTCTTTTACATGTTGAATAGATAGTTGGTCAATCTCATCCTTTAAGGAACGGTAAGGATCTTTAAGAAAAAAGGATAAAATAAATAGCAGAAAAGCGATAACTAATAAAACAGCAAATATATATATAATCATTCTCACCTCAAAGCTTTATTATCAAAGTTATTCTACCATAAATATCGACAAGTCGTGCTAACTTTGAAGAATCTCCTATAGAATTTGTCGAGTAAGATATCATAGTTTCTGTCGAATGAATGAAGAAATAAGTCGGTGAAGAAAAAATGCTTATCATAATAACAAGTGTAGCGATAGATAGCATAAACCGACAAAATCTGTTTATTGTGGGCTTGGCCATTCAGTGCTAACATTAATGTATAGAATAATCTGACAAGGGGAATGGTTCGAAAAATGGAAAGTAAACAGAATCACATAATACATTCGTCAGGATTATTACCTTTAAAAACAGAAATTATCAACAAAGATATCTATATTAGTTGGAAGGTTAGGCAAGAAAAATATGACATCCTCTCGCTCTACTACAACAAAGATATAAGAAGTTGCCTGCAAGTAATTCAGCTTCATTCATACAGTAAAAATCATTCCGATCTATATGAGTTTTTTATTCCACCATACCAATCGATGAGGGTCATTAGAAACGCCATTAAAACAGAATATCATTCTTACCGCATCACCCTGTGTTTGAAACTAATGGATGATAATTATCTCCCTTTACTTACTACTGAGATAGGTAGTGGAGTGGGAACTGTCAAATTATCATCAGAAATAAGTGCTGACTGGATCCATCAAGTGTGTGGGTATAGTTATTATGAAGTGAAGCAATGACGGAGAGTATTCTACTGTTAAGTTGGGAATACCCACCGTATATTGTTGGTGGCCTTGGTCGCCATGTAAGTGAATTAGCGAGATCACTCGCACAAGAAAAGGTGTCCGTTCATGTGCTAACAGTGAAAAGGCATGAAGTTGACGAAGAATTTGAAGTGCAAAATAATGTAGTCATTCATCGTGTGGCACCGCTTATGCAAACTGGATCATTTCTTCATTGGGTTGCTTCGGTGAATTTAGCAATGGAAGAGAAAGCAAGAGCTTTGATTGAGCAAAATGGTATAGAGATGATTCATGCCCATGATTGGATAGTTGCAGCGAGTAGCATCATTTTAAAGAAGCGAATGGATATACCGCTTATCGCTACCATTCATTCGACTGAGGCAGGTAGACATAATGGAATTCATACAGAGAGTCAAAGCTTTATCGATAGACAAGAAAAATTATTAATGGCATATGCCGATCATCTTGTAGTTTGTAGTCATTTTATGAGAAATGAGTTACTACATAAATACCAACAGCCATCTTCGACCATTTCCATCATTCCAAATGGCGTAAGTAAGCCGATGAAAAAAGATAGGAACCTACAGTTTCATTTTGCCCAACATAGACCATACCTCTTTTCGCTGGGGAGGATGGTAGAAGAGAAGGGGTTCGATATTCTTATCGCTCTTGCTGAAAAATTAAAGAGAAAAAATACAAACTTAAAAATCATTGTCGCTGGGGAAGGTCCGTTATTATCGTATTACAGACAAAAAGTTCGTGCTAAACAAATCGATGAATGGATTCAATTTATTGGTTATGTTGACGAATATGAGCGTGATAACTGGATGGAATATGCTAGCTTAGCTATTTTCCCTAGTTTGTACGAACCATTTGGAATAGTTGCTTTAGAAGCGATGGCAGCTGGACTCCCAGTAGTTTTAGCTAAAACTGGCGGGTTCAGTGAAATAATCATTGAAAATGAGTCGGGGCTTTTTTTCGATCCTCGAGATGTAGTAAATCTTGAAAGTAAAATAGATTCTCTACTATTAAAACCTAACTTTAGAAGCCAAATCGTCAGTGCAGCTCAAAAAAGAATCAAGACAGAATTTAGCTGGCAATCGGTAGCGAAACAAACGTTAAAGGTGTATAGAATTCACGGACGAGTCAATAAATTCCAAAGAAAAGGTGATTAAAGTGAAAATAATTGAGCAAACGCCTTACACAACTGAATATTGGAATCAGTCGAATCAGGAAAACTTATTGCATCAAACGTTAGGTATCGCCGTTGGTAAAAGTGTTTATTGGATTGAAATGAATGATATGGCGGAAGGAAGAGAACATCAAGTAGAAGGTTTATCGATACGTACAGAAAAGGTGAGAATTGATCATCATATTTCTATGTTAAATTTCAACATTTACAATGAACTATCTACGAGTAAAGAGATAAAAGTACTTATGGCGCATAGTAATCCAAGAGAGTGTGACTACCAGATTTCTTTTATATCTCCGATTGAACACTTGATATATCACATGATTGATCGCCAATTATTCTTAGTGAATGGTCATTTGAACGGGGTGAAAATGAAGGAAAACACAGTTATGCAACAATCACAAGTGGATAATAACAAAATATGGTCATATGGCAAAGGTGGAAAACAAACATTATCATACAATCCAATAGGAAAAGGAAAGGTAGTTAGTTTATGTGGGGATACTGTTAAAATAACAGGGAAATCTGCTATTGACGGACAAGCTTGGTCAATTACAGATGATTGTCAAAAACAGCTTTTACAAGTAAATCAAACACTTTTAAAAAAACATACTAGCATTTCAAACTAAAAAGTGATATTATATAAAAGTCGTATGAAACGAACTAGTGCTTAGTAGTTTGGAGGGAAATGACATGCGTGTAAATATTACGTTAGCTTGCACAGAATGCGGAGATCGTAACTATATTTCTAAAAAAAATAAAAGAAACAATCCAGATCGTCTTGAGCTAAAAAAATACTGCCCAAGAGAAAAGCGTTCTACAACACACCGTGAGACAAAATAAGCAGTAGGTAGATTCCTGCTGCTTTTTTTGTCTCTTTTTTTATGGTTTCATCACGGGGGTGATACCGGGTAAGGTTCAAGAGGTGAAATTACGAGTGATGGTTGTTACTTCATATGTCTAGATTGAAACTAATATTTTTATAAGATAAGTGTGTTTTTTATAAATAGAGGTATAGGAGAGTTAAATGGTGGATAAAAAACAACTGAGAAAGATGATTATGCAACAATTAACAGAAATGCCTAGTGAACAATATACATCACTATCAGAAAAATTAGCATCGCAATTATTCCTCACATCTCATTGGCAACAATCCAAAGTAGTTGCCCTTACAATATCACGCTTTCCAGAAGTCGATACTTTTCCAATTATTAATAAGGCTTGGTCAGAGGGAAAACAAGTGGCTATTCCAAAATGCTTACCTAAAACGAGGGAAATGAATTTCAGGATTTTTTCAAGTTATGACAATCTTGAAGTCGTCTATTCTGGATTACAAGAACCAGTAGTAGACAAAACTAAGAGTGTTCAGCCTTCTGAAATTGATTTATTAATAGTTCCAGGCGTTGCTTATACATTAAAGGGTGATCGTATTGGTTTTGGAGGCGGTTATTATGATCGTTATTTAGTGGATTATAACGGCTTTACACTTTCATTAGCTTTCCCCCAGCAAGTGGTTAATAAAATACCATTAGACCAACATGATCTACCTGTTCAAAAGATTATTACAATAACGGAGTGAAAGAATTGATATTTATTTTTCTTGTACTCATTGCCGCCTTTTTAGGCTACCTTCTTCAACTTCTTACAAAGTCAGGCGCCATAGCAGCAATTGTTGTGGGTGTATTGATTAACTTAGGTTTTGGGTGGAGGGGACTGCTGCTGCTTGGCTTCTTTTTCACTAGTTCAAGCTTATTGTCTAAATACAAGAAAAAGCAGAAGCAACAAATCGAAGCACGCCATGAAAAAGGGTCTACTAGAGATTGGCAGCAAGTGGTTGCTAATGGTGGGTTACCTGCATTATTTAGTGTGCTTTTTATTATTTTTCCATCTCCCATTTTTTTTATAGCTTTTACAATAACCATTGCGAGTGCGAATTCAGATACTTGGGCCTCAGAGATAGGTTCATTAAGTAAAAGAAGACCTTTGTCAATTCAGCATTTTAAGCAGGTAGAACCTGGTACTTCAGGAGCGATGAGTTTCCTCGGAACCTTTGCTGCAATAATGGGTTCCTTCTCTATTGCTATTATTGCTATGTTGTCCTATTCATTATCTTTTTCCACCATGTTTATTATATTTGTCTTTGGTTTCCTCGGAAATATCTTGGATACCTTATTAGGTGCCTTCATACAGGTAACTTATCGTTGTCCGTCTTGTGATATGGTGGTCGAATCGAAATGGCATTGTAATCGTAAAACGGTACATATAAGCGGTAACACAATAGTTAATAATGACCTTGTTAACCTTTCATCTTGTGCTCTTGCGAGTTTATTAGGTGTTTTGTTCTTTGTGACTGTAGCAGGTGGATAATTGCAGAGAATGATTCGCATAATAGTGATAGACAGGAGGGAATGAAATGGGAAAAATAATGACTTTGATACTGTTTGTATTGTCAGGTGTTTTCATTTATCAGTATCGTTATCGCCTAGTTGGTCTTTTAGCGAGACAAAATTTTATCATTGCTACCGTATTAAATTGCCCTTTTTTAAGAGAGAAAGCAATGAAGCTAGTTTTTCCTCAACCACAATATAATGATGAACGTTTATAACAATGTACTTTTTGGCCCTGTTTATATAAGGGCTTTTTATTTTGTTAAAAAGAAACATTGACTATAATAAGATATATAACTGTAAGGAAGTGAGAAAACAGTGCATAGTAAAGAGGCTTATTTATTTTGGTCATTGGCCAATCATCTGCTACATAAAGAAGAATATCGCTTCATTCAGCTTTCTGAAAAACAAGATGAACTCTGGATTGAGAAGTTAGAGAATAAACAGACAAAAATCATTCGTTTGCTAAGGAAGGATTTAGATTGGAGTAACTGGTTACAAAGAGATATAGAATCAGTTGCCTTTAATGGTGAGCGTATTCGAAAACAAGTAAGGCATAGAGAAATGACTGTGCTCAATATATATATTTCACCATTTGTACCTGTTGACGATTATGAGGATAAGCTTAATAAGCCCTTTCAGCATTCCAAAATGGAGAAGACAACGGTTGAATCTGTCATTATGACTGTGGATAGGCTGGAAGAGGTGGCCAAACAGCTGCAGCGACACTTTATGAAACCTCTTCTCTTTTTAGAAGAACCATCTGATGATATTGATGAACAAGTAATTGAAAACTTAAAAAAACAGACATTATGGCTAGCAGCAAATAAAGCGAAAGAAGAAACAGAGGTTTTTAATCAAGGTAAGCCCATTTTTACATATCTATTTATTGTGCTACAAGTCCTAGCTTTTCTTTGGCTGGAGTGGAAAGGTGGAAGTACAAATACCTCGGTGCTGATTGAAAGTGGAGCAAAATATAATCCACTTATTTTGGCAGGTGAGTGGTGGCGTTTTTTCACACCGATCATTTTACATATTGGTTTCCTGCATTTATTGATGAATACTCTTGCTCTTTTTTATTTAGGCTCTGCTGTTGAACGAATAATGGGCAATACAAGGTTTATAGTTATTTACTTGTTATCTGGTTTTATGGGTTCATTGCTTAGTTTTATTACTAGTCCTAACGTATCGGCTGGAGCGAGCGGAGCGATATTTGGCTGTTTTGGAGCGTTGCTTTTCTTTGGGATATTGAAACCAAAATTATTTTTCCGCACAATGGGTATGAACATTATCGTTGTTCTTGTGTTTAACCTTGCATTAGGCTTTATGATCCCAGGAATTGATAACGCTGGTCATATTGGTGGTTTAATTGGCGGGTTCTTAGCAACGGGAATCGTTCTTTTGCCTAAGAAGAGAAACAGGATTGCTCAACTATTGATAGCTTGTTTCACGGCTCTTCTCATAAGTGGAGGTCTCTATTATGGCTTTCATTTCCCTAATGATCAAACACAAGAAGAGATGGCTTTGATTGAAGCACAAACTTATTTAGAAAAAGAAAATTACTCAATGATGATTAAAGAGCTTACTCCGTTTGATAAAGAAGGTGCAACCGCACAAACTTATTTTTTATTGTCCTATGCGGAAATTCAATTAGGAGAAACAGAGAAAGCGAAGCGTCATTTGCATCTTGCTATTGAAGTAAACGAACAATTCCATGAAGCTTACTATAATCTTTCCTTATTATATTTAAGGGAAGGCAATACGGATGAAGCGAAAAAGTATCTTGATCAAGCTGTAGAATTACATGACTCAGAAGACTATCGGCAGCTACTAGACAATCTAAATGAAAACAAATAAGATATTTCGACAGGAAGGGAATATTTCCTAGGAAATTCTACATCTTTTCTTAGAAACTTAAAAAACTTGTTGTTTAACATAATGTAAAAGGAATCAACCTCTTAGGAGGGTATGATTCCTTTTTAGTATGTCTATGATGTTTGTTAGGAATATATTTGAATGAGGTGAACTCATGGAAACAAACAAACATCATAAAGTATCTAAGGAATTGATTAACAATACATCATATTTAAAAGAAGCATTAGCAGTCGGAAAAAACTTTGATGTGTTACAAATAGATGTGGAATATACTGGGATTGACATGGCAATCTATTTGGTTGATGGCTTTGCTAAAGATGATATTATGAATCGGTTAATGGAATTTCTTGCTCAGCTTGGAAGAGAACAATTAGAAGAGGATACTGTTCCGAAGCTAATGAAGAGATATATCCCTTATATCGAAATTGCTACAGAAAGTGATCTGGATGCAATTGTTGATGCTGTATTAGCTGGTCAAACGGCATTGGTCATTGATGGAGCAGATGAAGCGATATTAATTGATACAAGGTCTTATCCGGCCCGCGGCCCGGAAGAGCCTGATATTGAAAGGGTTGTAAGAGGCGCAAGGGATGGCTATGTTGAAACATTAGTTTTTAATACAGCACTAACGAGGCGGCGGATAAGAGATCGAACGTTAAGAATGGAGTATTTACAAATCGGTAGACGCTCAAAAACTGATATTGTCATAACTTATATTGAAGATATTGCAGACCCTGAGTTGGTCAATAAAATAAAAGATAGTGTATCTAAAATTGATACAGATGGCTTACCGATGGCCGAGAAGACAATTGAAGAATACATTTCTGGTCAGCATTGGAATCCTTATCCGATGGTTAGGTATACAGAGAGACCGGACACAGCAGCTTCGCATTTATTTGAAGGTCATGTATGTATCATAGTGGATGGTTCACCGAGTGTGATTATAACACCGACTACTTTCTGGCATCATTTGCAGCATGCAGAGGAATATCGAAACAAACCGATTATTGGTGCTTATTTAAAATTCGTTCGCTTTATTTCCGTATGGGCTTCGCTGTTCCTTTTACCTATTTGGTTTTTATTTGCTGCGAATCCAAGTTTATTACCAGATTCTCTATCATTTATAGGACCAGAAGAGGCAGGGAAAATCCCTTTGATTTTGCAAATCTTAATTATTGAAGTAGGTATTGATATGTTGAGGATGGCCTCCATTCATACCCCCTCGAGTCTTGCTACTGCTCTCGGCTTAGTAGCGGCACTCATGATAGGTGATTTGGCTGTTTCAGTGGGCTTATTTACAAGTGAAGTCGTTCTTTATTTTGCGATTGTAGCAATTGGTACATTTGCTACACCAAGTTACGAATTAGGATTAGCTAATCGAATTGTTCGTATTGTTTTATTATTACTGACAAGTGTATTTCATATGTATGGTTTTATCATCGGTATCACACTATTTGTCATTTGGTTGTCTAAAATGAAGTCTTTCGGAGTCCCTTACTTATGGCCGTTTATTCCCTTTAACCTAAGAGCCTTTAGAGATGTCCTTTTACGTTCACCAATGCCTTTGAAAAATAGACGTCCAAGAATGTTGCATCCAAAAGATCCAGATAGATAAAAGAACACTTTTCTTTTGATCGTTAGAATTACTCTTTCTCTCATGTTTTAATGATTGAGGAAGAGTTTTTTTTCGTTTATACTTTGCTTTATGAAAGAAAGAATCGAGGGAATGAATGTGAAAAGTTTTTATGATGTACAACAGTTGTTAAAAGCATATGGTGCTATTATTTATATGGGTGAACGTTTATTGGATATTGAAATGATGGAGCTTGAAGTGAGTGAATTATATAAAGCAAAAATAATTGAAGTAGATACCTATCGAGATGCTTTATTAGTCTTAAGGGCTGAGAGAGAAAAAGAGAAAAAGAAAACAAGAAAATAGTTGCTCATTACTTCTCTAGGGGGTGTTGTTTTGTTTGTTGGTGTGGATATAGGTGGTACAACAATTAAATTTGCTTTTGTTAACGAGAATGGCGACATTCACTTAAAATGGCAAGAAATGACGAAGCAGGATTATACAGACAACAGTTTAGCAGAGCAAATTACAACTTCAATTGAACATCATAGAAAGAGGGCGCAATTAAAAAAAGAGCAGATTTTATCTGTTGGAGTCGGTGCCCCAGGACCGGTTGATAGCAAAAATGGAATTTTACTTTCAGCAACAAATATAAATTTGTCACCTCACTACCGCTTACAAAAAGAACTATCAGATTACATGGCGCTTCCAGTGATATTGGAGAATGATGCTAATTGTGCAGTGTTAGGCGAACGCTGGGTTGGTAGCGCAACTGGCTACAAAGACATTGTACTCTTAACAATTGGTACTGGTATCGGTGGTGGCATTATTAGTAATGGTCAGTTAATGCGTGGGAATGGGGGTTCTGCTGGTGAAATAGGCCATATCAATGCCGTTTCTTCTTATGGCGTGCGATGTAATTGTGGAAAATGGGGTTGTCTTGAAACGATTGCCTCAGCTTCTGGAATAGTACGTGTGGCTAAGGAAATCATTCATTCTAACAAGAACACATTATTAGTTGACCATTTATCAGTTCAGAATATATTTCACTTAGCAGGTAAGAATGACGTAGTTGCTAAGGAAGTGGTTCAAAGAACAATGAAGCCATTAGGCATTGCCTTAGCGAATGTAGCAGCAATACTAAACCCTGAGGTGATTATAATCGGTGGTGGGGTTTCTCAAGCCGGGAAATTATTATTAGAGCCATTACAATTCTATTATGACGAAAACTTATTTCCTGAGATGCGAGGGTCTACTTTATTGAAACTAGCTACTTTAGGGAATGATGCAGGAGTAGTAGGTGCCGCCTGGAGTGCAAAGCAATTAATTATAGGGTAAGGGCTCAGTAATAGTGAGTAAGTCATCTTTTCTTCTCATTCATCATATGTATGAACTGATGGAGAGGAGGATAAAAGGTGAAGATTAAAGTTAGGTCAGGTGATTCTTTATGGTACTACAGTCAGCTGTTTATGGTTCCAATTAATTTAGTCATTGATAGCAATCCACAAGTGGACCCTTCCTCATTGCAGATTGGCCAAAGCATTCAAATTCCTGGCTTTCATACATCTACTATTAAACTTCAAAAAGGTGATTCACTATGGCAAATAGCATCAAAGAATAATCTTCCTGTCGATGCATTGCTTTTATTGAATCAGCAGTTACAGCCTCAAAATCTACAAGTAAATCAAACAGTCCTAGTGCCAACAAGAGTGATTATGCCTTTAATGGATAGGAAAAAAAGTTATAGTTTTAAAACTTTGCAAGACGATCTCAACCAATTAAAAGAAGTTTATCCATTTATAAAAATAAATGAGATTGGTTATTCGGTGACAGGCAAGCCTTTATATGAGATAAGAATAGGTACAGGTGAAAAGCAAGTTCATTATAATGCGTCATTTCATGCAAATGAATGGATTACAACGCCTGTCCTCATGTCTTTAATAAATGCCTATTTGTTATCTATGACTAATGCAAAACCTTTAAGGGGAATTGAGACTTTACCTTATTATAGTCGTGTTGAGTTATCCGTTGTTCCAATGGTTAATCCTGATGGAGTTGACTTGGTTTTAGGGGGACCACCAGAAGGCTACAAAGAAGAAATATTAGCAATTAATGAACAAAAAGATGATTTTTCCCTATGGAAGGCGAATATTAGAGGAGTAGATTTGAATAAACAATATCCCGCAAAGTGGGAATATGAAAAAGAAAGAAAGCCAGATGTTCCGTCATCTCGAGACTTTCCTGGATATGAACCGTTATCCGAGCCTGAAGCGATAGCGATGGCCAATCTTGTTGAGAATAACAACTTCAGCTTATTATTAGCTTTTCACACACAAGGTGAAGAATTTTACTGGGGATATGAAGGACTTGAACCGCCTGATTCAAAAGTCATTGCTGATGAATTTGAACGAGTAAGCGGTTACCGTTCAGTACAGTATGTAGATAGTTTCGCTGGGTTTAGAGATTGGTTTATTAAAGAGTATCGACGGCCAGGCTTTACGATGGAACTGGGAAAAGGAGTAAACCCCCTGCCGTTATCACAGTATGAAGACATGTATGAAGAAATGCTTGGTGTCTTTTTGGCTTCACTTTATCTTTAATAAAAAATAGTTGTTGCTTGTATTTCCTCCATAATCAGTATAAAATTTACTATTGATTACAATGTTTTTGGGAATTAATTAGGAAGAATTTCGTAGAGAGCGAAGAAAAGCCGGAAACGGCTTTTTCTCGCGTCTATTCAGATAAAAGTGCGCTAGAATGAAGCCAGATTGGAATTCGATGGGGGGCAAGCCAAGTTTATGAAGCACAAAGCGGAACACCAAGATTATATGCTCATATTGCTTTTATTTTTTTCCACAATGATTATAGCTGGCTGTCAAGTGAATGAAACAGGTGATAAGCCACCTGTAAAAGAAACGAATATGACAGAGAAGCAAACTTCAAAACAATCAGTTATACCTCTTGCTGTTTCAGATTCTGATCAAATTTTCTTCTTTGGCTGGTTAGATGCCAAGCACTTATTATTCCTCAATCACAAAGATGAAACATTGAACAAAATTTTTAAATATAATATTTATACCGGAGAACAAGAGTTATTTTTTGAAGGTGAGGCACCAATTAATAATGTCTATATTAGCCCAGATCAACAATATATATTTGTCCAGTCTGAACCAAGTAATCAAAAATGGCGTATTGCTATAGTGGATCATAAAGGTGATTACATATTGCAGGAGTTAATAGATGGCACCGAACTAGCTGTTTCTTGGAATCAATATGATCCGACAAAGTTATTGGTTTCGAGTTTTGCCGAGGACTGGTCTTACACTTCTTATTTGATATCAGCTGAAACAAAAAATATGGAACATATATCTATAGCGGAGCCGTTTGTCCATTGGTTAAGTACTGATTCATTTGTTTATTTGGACTGGAGTACGGTTGGACCTTCAATCGTGACGCAGTTAAAAGAACAAAAAAAGACTGGAACGGCGGAAGTGAAGAAAGAAAACGTGTATTTTGTTGATACATTTAATGATTTAATGGTGACCATTGGTGTAAACGAAAATCATGATGAAGAGGCACAATACACATTCATGAATAACGACTTTGAATCGGTGTTATCTTTTTCAGTTCCTCATTTAACAAGCTTTTCCGGTTGGATGGTTCCACAATATGCCATGATGGATAAAGAGTTTTTATACTTTAAGCCGGAGTACAGTACAGATGCAGATACGTATCGGGGTAGCTTTGATTTCATGGCTACAGATATGGAAACGGGAGAACAGACCGTATTATTAGAAGATATGGACAACGAACCTCTTTCCTGTTCTAATAATGCCAATGCTTGTTTATACGGTCATTATTTAGATAAAATCATTTTATTAGATGAGAAAGAAGTCATTTCACTTATAGAATCTTGAGCAGATAAATTTTCTTCGCTCTTTATTTTGTGCATACTAATATTGATATTTAAAGGAGATGACATGATGGCAATAGTAGACGTAACAATTATTCCAATAGGAACGGAGAGTCCAAGTGTATCAGCTTATGTAGCAGATATTCAAAAGGTTTTAAAAGAATATAAAGATGCTGGGAAAATTGATTACCAATTGACACCGATGAATACACTCATTGAAGGAGAATTACCAGTGTTATTCGAGGTTATCCAAGCAATGCATGAAGTTCCATTTGAAAAAGGACTAGCGCGAGTGGCAACAAATATTCGCATTGATGACCGTAGAGATGTAAAACGTCAGATGGCGGATAAAGTTAAACGAGTAGAATCATTGCTACAAGAGGATGAATGATAAATAAAAAGTCTGCCCTTAAAGAGGCAGACTTTTTATTTACATCCCCTTTTAATGGACAGCTGGGAATCCGCTATGAATTAATGTCATCACAGCAAACCATCCGAAAACGGCAGCTGTCCCGAAAGCGAATACAATCCCTAGGAGATTTTTGTTTCGTAGTGCACTGATTAGACCGAAAATTGCTAAAATAGCTGTTAAACCAGTAATAATTACTAGTCCCATGTTTATAGCCCCCTTTTCATTCAATCAACAAATGAGTCTATGCTCATTCCTTGCAAAGGTTTGGAACCGTATGTAATACTTATTTTTACATTCACATCATATTTTATACTTTTTTTCAAAATTTGTCGAGGTGTATTCTACGAACTTTTCAGATAATAACATGTTAAGGAAGATACATCAAGTCCATTAACGATGTTTGCTTCTCGTAGACTATAGAGTTGTGTACAATAAAAGAAAATAACCAAGGAGGAATTCATTTGAAATACGCACAGTTACCATTAGGACCATTACAAACGAATTGCTATCTTCTTATAAAAGAAAACAAGGACTGCTTAATTATTGATCCAGGGGGAGAAGCAACAAAACTAATTAAAATAATGGATGATGAAAAATTGAATCCGAAGGCGATACTTTTAACGCATGCACATTTTGATCATATTGGTGCAGTAGATGACGTAAAAGAAAAGTACCAAATCCCTGTTTACATACATGAAAAAGAAAAGGATTGGCTAATAGACCCAGCCTTAAATGGTTCAGCAAGATTTCAAATGGGCACAGCGATTTGTTTGCAACCTGCCGATGAGTTATTTGTAAAAGAGCAAGAGATAGATATCTCAGGGTTTTCCTTCAAAGTATTAGAGACACCGGGTCATTCTCCTGGTAGTGTCTCCATTTATTTCGCAGACATTGCCTTGCTGTTTGGTGGGGATGCCCTTTTTCAAGGCAGTATTGGGCGAACAGATCTACCTGGTGGCCATCATGAGACGCTTCTGCAAAGCATACATGATAAATTACTCACTTTACCTGAAGACACACTCGTCTTACCAGGACATGGGCCAGTGACTACCATTGCCAATGAAATGGACACAAACCCTTTTTTGAACGGCTTTTCATAATGAATCCAATCATCCGCTATATCGAAGAAAATAGGATGGAACGGCTTACTTACGCCGATTTTATTCAGTTAGCCCTCTATCATCCTGATTTTGGATATTATATGAAGGGTGATAAAAAGATTGGTGTAGATGGGGACTTTTATACATCACCAACAATGACACCTATGTATGCAACAATAATCGCTAAATGGTTTATAGAGCAGGTGAGAGTGAATCAACTGCCTGCAGCCGTGTTAGAAATTGGTGCAGGTGATGGTTCATTTGCTCAAGTCTTTATAAATCAATGGGAAGAGATGACCGATGAGTCGCTAGTTTATATATTAGTTGATGAAAGCCCTCATCATAGAAGATTACAAAAGGATAAATTAAGTAAACATCACAGTGTAGAACTTCATTTTCTCCAATCATTAGATGAATGTCATACGTTTTCAGGGCTTGTTTTTTCTAATGAACTACTTGATGCGCTACCTGTTCATTTAGTAGAAAAAAAAGATGATTGTTTATATGAAATAATGATTACTTCCAACCAAAATGGGCTAACCGAAGTCTATATTCCTATAGAAAATCAGGAAATCATTTCATACATCGAGCAAATGTCGATTTCTTTATACAATGGCCAAAGAATGGAGATTCCATTATTTATGGATGGCATAAGTGCATCGATTAGCGAAGTGTTAGAAAAAGGACTTGTATTGACAGCTGATTATGGTTACACGGACGATGATTGGTTAATACCGACGAGAAAAGATGGCAGCCTGAGGGGATACAGGAAACATCAGCTTATCCCCAATATCCTTACACACGCTGGTGAGATGGATATTACTCATGATGTGCACTGGGATTCGTGGATCCGTTTTGGTGAGAAGTATGGATTGACTTTTATGCAGAAATGGCGGCAAGATGAGTTTTTAATTGCATCAGGTATTCTAGATGAATTATCCAATCATAGTGGAGACCTATTTTCAAATGAGGCTAAGAAAAATCGTGATATTCGAACATTATTAATGGATAGTGGAATCAGCCAATCGTTTCAGCTTGTTCTTCAGAAAAAGAACCTTTAAAAAAACATAATAAAAAGAGGATGACGTTGCATCCTCTTTTTATTATGTTTGTTATGTGTGCTTTTAGTGTGACCCCATACCTGGTACCATCATAAAGACAGTCCAATATGTGAATCCGATAAAGGCAACAGTCAAGTATGCGCCAAAAATATAAATGTACATACGCTCTGTAAGCTTTAAGTAGCCTAGTAGCACAAAGAAACCAGTTTGGCCAAGGAATAGTAGTGCTGGTGTATACATATCACCTACATAAAACATAATTGCAAAAATAGCAGTCCAGAATCCCATCACTCTATACATGCGATCCATATGTATCCCTCCTTTAACACACACATATGTCCATTACTCAATAATTATAAGGTAATACTTGGTTAAAAGTAAACAGTATGTTTTTTATTTTGCGACAGCTTCATAAGAACATGAAATACACCCGTTTAACATATTACCCAATTCCCTTAATTCTATATCTAAAAAAACCGTCTCAAACATGCCTCGTAAAAATTCAAAGTGCATATGACATATTTCACCTTGATTTTTCTTTGCGGTTTCTTTAAAGGGACAATTAAACATTTCAAACATGATCTTTTTTCCATCAAAATTAAATTCTGGCTGAAGACCAGCCACTTCTGCTGCTTCAATGACGAGAGCTAATTTTCTTTCAAATGAGTCCTCTAATGTAACCATTTGCCTGTGTAATGCCGTCTCCATCAATTTCTCGCCATATTTTTTACCAGTTATATATAATGCTTTTTTTCCTTCTGGCCCAAGTGTAATCATTGTTTCGAGAAGAATATCTGATAACATTTGATAATTACGATAAGGAAAATGTAGTCCAATCTCGCTATCAGTTAGGTGATAGCGCTTGCTCGGTCGGCCACCTTGACCGGTTTTTTCTATTTTAGCTTCAAGAATGTGGATTTCTGCGAGTTTTGATAAATGCAATCTAGCAACATTCGGGTGAATAGAAAACTCTTTAGCAATTTCTTTAACAGTGACAGGGAAATGTTTTTTAAGAACATACTGATAAATATAGTATCTCGTTGGATCGGATAATGTATTCGTAATTTTTAATGTTTCATTCATTATTCTCACCTCTCATATGGTTGTCATTATTCTTTTTTTCGTGATATGAATAGGATTTTAAAGAAGCGATTGCACTGTCAGTCATTTGTGGATGTTTTATATTTGTTAATACCATTATATAGTAAAGCGTGTTGAAAGAGGAGAGGGTAGAGGGAATCTCTTAAATGTTCAAAAAAAAGTTAAAGAAAAGGACTAAAATCATGCAGGAAACGATCTTTTTTTGGCGAATAATAAAATATCTTAAAAAAGGTGGTGACTAATTACTTGGTCTCAATGCAACGTATGGCTACCTTAATTTTAAGGGAAGCTGTGAAAACAGAAGTAACAGATATTCATTTTGTCCCCAGAAAGAATCACACAATCATTTATTTCCGCTATGGCAAGCGCCTTGTCCCTAAACATTACATCCCTCATTATGAATCTGACCGCTTAATTTCTCATTTCAAGTTTATTGCATCCATGGATATTGGTGAAAAACGAAAGCCACAAAATGGCGCCTATTCTACAGATATTGAAGGATATGAGATAGGCTTACGTTTCTCCACATTGCCCTCTCAATACAATGAAAGTCTTGTCATCCGCATCCTGCCACAATCGTCGCATATTTCTTCTCACAATGTTTCACTATTTCCAACGATGTCCCGAAAAATCCTTGCTATGCTTAAACATGCGCACGGGATGATCATACTAACTGGTCCGACCGGTAGTGGAAAAACCTCAACCTTATATAGTCTGCTAAATGACAATTCCAACCTATTCAATCGAAGTATTATCACTTTAGAAGATCCGATTGAGAAAAAGACTGACTCCTTACTGCAAGTCGAAGTAAATGAAAAGGCAGGTGTAACATATGCTACTGGTTTAAAAGCTATCCTTAGGCACGACCCGGACATAATTATGGTTGGGGAAATACGCGACGCACAAACAGCTAAAATAGCTGTGAGAGCAGCTTTAACTGGGCATTTAGTATTGACGACGATGCATACGAGAAATTCTGTTGGAGCCATACATCGGTTAGTGGAGTTTGGGGTAGCATGGAAGCAAATAGAACAAACGTTAGTAGCCATAACAGCACAGAGGCTTGTAGAATTAACCTGCCCATTTTGTGAAGGAGAATGCACCGATTTCTGTTATAGCTGTGGCAGGTTAAAAAGAGCTGGTGTATTTGAATTATTGAGTGGAAGGGAATTGAATCAAGCTTTGAAGGCGGCGAAAAGTAGTGAGAACAATTATGAACCATATTTTTCGCTCAAGTCAGCTTTGAAAAAAGGGGTAGCCTTAGGGTATGTAAAAGAAAGTGAGTTTAATCGGTGGATTTTAGATGAAAAAAGTTAAATGGACATTAAAGGAGCAATGCGACTTCCTGAAGAAAGTAGGAGAATTATTATCAAGGGGTTATTCGCTCTCAGAAGCGATGGCGTCCTCGAGTTTACAATTGACCTTAGAGAAAAAGCTACAATTACAAGAGGTTATATATCAGTTAAAAGAAGGTTTCCATCTGCACTCTGCCCTAGGGTCAATGAACTTTAATTCACATCTAGTTGGTTATGTCTTTTTTGCTGAGCAGCATGGAGGATTACAACAAGCTTTTATTGATGGCAGTGAAATGATGCAAAAGAGGGGAGAGGATATGAGAAAGTTAAAAAAGGCATTAATGTATCCATGTTTCTTATTCATTATCACCATTCTTCTGTTTTTTCTCGTTGATAAAATCATTCTTCCTCGCTTTACCTCACTTTTTCAGTCGATGAATGTCAATGAAAATACCTTTATGGTGCTCCTTCAATGGATTGGTTCTGTTGCTCCTCTATTTTTAATTGTAATGTTCACCCTGTTACTATTTAGTTCTTTGTATTACTACTTTATTTTTCGACGGTTTTCAATGATCAGACAAGTATCTCTTGTTGTTCGCATACCGATTATTGGCAAACTAGTCGCCCTTTTTTATACACATTACTTTGCTATCCAATTGCATTATTTACTTGCAGGTGGGATGTCTATCACAACTTCCTTGAACTTATTTGCTAAAGATGAAAAACAACCATTAATGAAGGAAGTTGGTCAATATTTGCGTCGTAAGCTAGAAAATGGTGAACAATTAGATGAATTGATTCAGGTTTTTCCCTTTTTAGAATTAGATTTAAGGGCAGTTATTCGTCATGGGCAGCAAAATGGAAAGCTAGAAGAAGAACTACAATTCTTTAGCCGCTATTGTCTGCAGTTGTTAGAAGAAAAAATAGATCAGATAATGAAAGTAATACAACCCGCTATTTATCTTATTGTCGGTTGTCTAATTATTTCATTATATTTAGCAGTAATGTTACCAATGTTTCAACTAATGGAGGGCGTATGATGAAAAACATAAAAAATGAAAAAGGGTTTACCATGATTGAAATGATGATTGTCTTGTTAGTCATATCTGTACTCCTAATTATTACAATCCCAAACATCACAAAAAACCAATCAGCGATAAACGAAAAAGGCTGTAGTGCTTATACAAAAATGGTTCAGAGTCAAGTGCAATCGTATGAATTAGCTAATAATAAGCTTCCTGAATCATTGGATGTGCTTGTGGCGGAGGAATATTTAAATGAAGGTGAAACAACATGTCCGACCGGAGAAACACTTGTTTTAATAGACGGCATTGTGACGGCGGTGAGAGACGAATAAATTTACAGTCAGGGTTTACTTTGATTGAATCATTAATTGTTTGGTCTGTTTTTAGTGTTATTCTTTTTATTACTGCTATAAGCATGCAGCACCAATTTGAAGAGTATGATAATCAAGCTTTCTTTGCCAAATTAGAAGGTGACCTTCTATATGCTCAGCAGTATGCAATTGTAAATCAAACCACGGTTAGTGTTTATCTTTTACCTGATGAGCATGAATACATCTTTTCTAATGGTCGAAATATTTTCTTTCGTCAGAAATATAGTGAGGATTATTTCATTACTAGCGGTACAATGCCATTACATTTCAAATTTTTAAATACTGGGAAAATTAACCGTTTTGGTTACTTGCAAATCAAAAGCTCGCTTAAGCAGTACAAATTTGTTTTTCAAATAGGCAGAGGGAGATTTTATGTGGAAGCATACTAGTGGTTTTATGCTCATTGATTTACTCTTCACG
Source organism: Cytobacillus sp. FSL W7-1323 (assembly GCF_038595015.1). NCBI lineage: Bacteria > Bacillati > Bacillota > Bacilli > Caryophanales > Bacillaceae > Cytobacillus > Cytobacillus sp. FSL W7-1323. The sequence goes on along the minus strand of NZ_CP151998.1, from coordinate 3,085,744 downwards.
TTATCGGCGATGCTTTTAATCGCCACTCTTTTTATTCCTGTTATGATTCATCTCTATACGTACGCACATATTGAAGATTTGAGATATGAAGCCACTCAAATTCTATATGAGGAAATGATGGACAATGATAGGGTGCTACCTAGAATGGTGAGAAAAGACGAAATGTCATTTCACCTTTTTAACAGTGAGGCTAATAATATTTGTATCTCTTATCTCTATCAACGAGAAGTGATGATCTGTGAAAAGTATTAAAAGTAACGGATTTACATTAATAGAAGCACTTATAACTTTAGCTTGCTTTTTAATCATTGTGAGCTTTATGCCACTTGTGTTTAAGGTTATTTCCGTTAACGAGAATATTGATGAAAGAAAGCAAAAGATTGAATGGCTCGTATTTATTCAGCAATTAAAAAAAGAAGTACGTGTTGCTGAGAAGATATCATTAGATAATCGAGGAGAGCTCATTTTATTAATAGACAATCAATCTATTAGCTATGAAAAATATGGTGATAAGTTAAGAAGGCGTGTGAATGGGGCAGGCCATGAAGTTGTGTTACAAAAGCTTCAATCCGTTCAATTTGAGGTGAAGGAAGATAACATGTTGCTTATTTATAAAAATATTTTCCAAAAAGAGTATCGGTCTTCTTTTTATCAAATGAAAATAAGGAGTACAAACGGTGACGAAGAAGATGAATGAGAAGGGGCTGTTTTATCCTTTTGTATTATTCCTCATTGTTTTGCTTTCTTTTGTGATTACCATTCAAGCAGATTTTTTAATAAGAGAAAAAAGAATTTTGAAATTAAGTAGTATACTTTTACAACAGGAGTACTATTTTAAACAATCTATTACTTATTTAGATGAACAATTTCATTTGAATGATGAGCTACCAATAGAAGGAGAGTATTTATTCAATCATGGAACGGTTTATTATGATTTAGAAGATCAAGAAGGAGGCCTCATCAAAATCAATCTGGAAGTACAAATAAAAGGTGTTGCGAACGTAGAAGCGATTGCGTATTATTCATTGATTGAAAAAGAAGTGGTCAAATGGATGGAAATCGAGAGAAAATAATAGGAATAAATGGTTTATGAATGGGAAAGACTAGTAGCTAAAAAAGCAGGGATGCCAGATGAATTCTAATGATTATGTCAAGTTTATTACTCAGACATTCGTTCAATATATGGAACAACCAAAGTCTGAGAGAAAGAAACAAAGAATAGAAAGAAAGCAAGAAAAAGCGCCTGTTTTATTTAGGTGGTTTGGAATTGTACCTTATCTTTTGTTTTACGGAATGAAAGGAACGAAAAAAAGAAATCATTAATCAACAACAATCAAAAAATATGAACAAAACCCATTGTTGGGTTTGTTCATATTTTTTTTTAGTGTCGATAAGAATACTGGTGCCATCGTTGTTAAAAGGAAGAATGAGGAATACTCTAGCAGTATGGTTAAGCCATAGGTACTTAGTGTTTCCTTAAGAATCTCATGAGTTGTCCACGTTTGTTAATGCTTAACTAATCGCTTCATCTGTTAAATAAAATAATCCACCATTAACGATAGAAATATGAACTTGGGGTTCATACTGCTCTTGTAATGCAGTCATTTCGTTTTCGAAGCTTTCTCCTTTTTCATCCGCATCTTCATAGAATCTTTCTAATAGTTGCAGGTCCTTTTGCCATCTTAGTCGTGCTTCATCTGCCCATGTGTGATCTTCTTTTTCAATTTCCGACTGTAAAAAATTCGCTACACGCATCACACCACTTTGAGGCTTGATAAATGGTGACAATGTAAAGCTAAAGTCTGGTATTTTAGGAGTAAGTGATAAATGAAGGAGCTTATCATGGAATTGTTCAACCATCTGCCCGTTAATTAAGTGCAAGCCGATTGACTTGAACAAATCTTTTTTACGATCACATTGATAGGATATCCGTAGATTTAGCCCTAGCCAAGGACGTAAGGCGGTTTGCGTTCCTGGTGGGGCCTCGTAATTTTCATACAAACGGATATAACCAGCCAAGTTTTTCGTCGATTGAAAAATTTGATGCAAGCGAGGTGATCCAAAGTGAATGATCTCTCCCTTTATATCATCTGGTGCTAAGGACGGATTGGTTATAAGTGTAAGTTCCATTGGGTTTGCAACACCGCCTGTTTTCTCTAAATAATGCCAATAAAAGGGACGGTTCATTAATTCTTTGTCTAATTCTACTGTCAACTGAATGACTAAATAGCCTGGTTTATTTTCAAGGATTTCACAATGGTTGGCATGAAAGTATCTTAATAGAAAATGGTGGATTTCATGTTGCTGCATGTTGATTTTCCTCCTTTACAGACTCAGCAAATTCAATCATAGATGTTAAATTATCCATTTTTATGCGCATTTCTCCTTCTGAAGCCGATTGTCCGAAGATATCAATTAGGTGATCATTAATACTGCCAAATTGTAGTTTAGTTAAAATATCATCCAATTCGCCAATCACTTTTTCGAAGAGATGGATTTTTTCATACAATAGTTTGAGTACATGTTCTTCTACTGTATCTTTTGTAGCGAAGTTATAAATATGGACATCGTTTTTTTGACCAAGACGGTGAATCCTACCAATTCGTTGTTCTAGTCTCATTGGATTCCAAGGAAGATCGAAGTTAATGATATAACTACAGAATTGTAGGTTGATCCCTTCACCGCCTGCTTCTGTGGCAATTAACACCTGGGCATGGTTTTGGAATAACTCGCGCATCCAATCTTTCTTCCCGCGTTTGAAACCACCGCGAAAAGGAACAGACGTAATGTTATGCTGTTTTAAGAACCATTGTAGAAATAGCTGTGTGGCTCGATACTCTGTAAAAATAATGACTTTATCATTGATTTGTTGAATGATTTCTAATGCTTTTTGGGCTTTTGCATTTTGTTGAATATTTTCTACTAACCCAATTAACTCCTCAATTTTTTGCTGAAAGGCAACAGAGGGTTGTTCTTGTTTCTTTAACATATTTCTTAAAGTGTAAAATACCGCTTCGCGACTGCTACATGCTTCACGTTGTAAAGTCATAAGTGAAAATTGGTTATCAGTCATCCAATTACCTTCTCTGTGCATGGAAGAAATTGCATCATATAAGGCTCTTTCTTCTTTTGAGAAATGGATGGGAACGGTTTCGACATGTCTTTTTGTCCATTCAATACCCGTATCTTGTCTACGATTACGAATCATTACTTTATTGACTAGCTCCTTTAAACCTTCATCATCATCGAGAGAGCGTGCATTTTTTTTGTATTTTTCATAGAAAGATGTTTCTGTTCCTAAGTGACCTGGTTTTAACAAAGAAACAAGATTGAAGATCTCACTAATTCGATTTTGTATAGGTGTTGCTGTAAGTAGTAAGCAAAATTTCTTTTTTAAAGACTGTACAAATTCATAGTTTTTTGTTTTATTATTCTTTAATTTATGTGCTTCATCAATAATAATCAAATCATAGTTTTGTTCAAAGACTAAACTCCTATGCGGCTCTCTTTTCGCTGTGTCGATTGATGATACAACAACATCACATTGCTCCCACACATAGCTCTTTTTTTGAGCGACAGCTGGGATGAAGAACTTACTGTTTAATTCAATTGCCCACTGAGACACTAGTGAAGCGGGTACAAGGATGAGTGCTTTCTTTACAAGCCCTCTGATCATGTATTCTTTTAATATTAACCCTGCTTCTATCGTCTTCCCTAATCCGACCTCATCAGCTAGAATTGCTTTACCATTCATGTTTTCCACTACTTGTTCGGCAACCTCTAGTTGATGTGGTAGTGGGGTGAGGTTTGATAAATGTTTGTCTACTTGCAGTCCATCAAACGCAGGGATGACCGTTTGATTCTCAACCTCAATGGTAAGCTTGAATAAATCCCAGTTTCCCCATGGTCCATCATTATCAATACGGTTTTGAAATTCATCTTGCCAAGTTGCATCAAAATTTATTTGTAAAGTCATTTGCTCTCTCCTTTTTATACGAACATTATTATAATTTTTAAATATAATGTTCGTATTAAGCTTAAGTCTTGTTGAAAAAACATTAGATTTTTAAATAAAAATATTGCTCAAATAATGATAGGATGGTAGGATGTAAGTAGCTTTGAAAGTTGTGAATTTTCAACGCTAAATCTGCAAATACGTACAATACGTCTTTGTAAGCTTCGACTCTCTAAAGCAGTTAATTATAGTATGTGCAAATGGAAAAAATTATAAACGCGAATGATAGCAAGGGGAGAGACTGCAGTGCTGCAGCGCCGAAGGAGCAAACAATCATCGTATTGTGAATCTCTCAGGCAAAAGAACACTTGCTTGACGCAACTCTGGAGAGAGCTCAAGGTAATAAGCGAGCCACCAAAGGGGAAAGGCTGCAATATCGCCGTAAACTCTCAGGTGAAAGGACAGAGAATCTGCTCAAATGATCGGTTTTGAGGAGATTCTCTGTCCTTTTTGTGTGCTTTAGAACACTTAGCTTCTTTAATGGGTTAAAGTGGAGAGCGTGTAGCTTTCGTCGTAGCATTTGGCGAGAAGCCAAGTACTTCTATGGCTAGTATGCAAATATTCATCTTAGAAAAAAACAGAAATATAAAGGAGGATGAGTGAATGTCACAGTTGAAGAAAACACCACTACATGACATTTATCAACAGTATGGTGGAAAAACGATTGATTTTGGTGGATGGGCTCTACCTGTTCAATTTTCTAGTATTAAAGAAGAACATGAAGCAGTACGTACAAAAGCGGGTCTGTTTGATGTATCACATATGGGAGAAATTGAGGTTAAAGGTCAAGATAGTTTACGTTATCTTCAGAAAATGATGACAAATGACGTCGCAAAACTAAAAACGTTTGGTGCACAATATACAGCAATGTGTTATGAAAATGGTGGAACTGTGGATGATTTGCTTATTTATAAAATGACTGAAGATGAATATCTCTTAGTCGTAAACGCAGCTAATATCGAAAAAGATTATCAATGGTTACAAAGTCATTTAGAAGGAAATGTTGAACTTAAAAACCTTTCAGAGGATATGTCACAATTGGCCTTGCAAGGTCCTATGGCTGAGCTTGTTTTACAGAAGATTACAGATGTTGATTTAAGTGAAATTGGATTTTTTAAATTTAACCAAACAGTAAATATTAATGGCAAAAATGCATTAGTATCGAGAACTGGCTATACCGGTGAAGATGGATTTGAAATTTATTGTCAAAATGAGGATGCAGTCTTTTTATGGCAGTCGATTTTAGAAGCAGGAAAAGAAGATGGAGTTCTTCCTTGTGGTCTAGGTGCCCGAGATACCCTTCGCTTCGAAGCAAATTTAGCTTTATATGGTCAAGAGTTGTCTGCTGAAATTTCTCCGCTTGAAGCAGGTATTGGCTTTGCCGTAAAAGTGAACAAAGAAGAAGATTTTATTGGAAAAGTGGCATTAAAATCACAAAAAGAAAATGGGTTAAGTAGAAAAATTGTTGGGATTGAAATGATTGAACGTGGGATTCCTCGTCATGGTTATGCAGTTTATGCTGACGACCAACTGATTGGTGAAGTTACTACAGGTACACAATCTCCTACTTTAAAGAAAAATATCGGCTTAGCACTTCTGGACAATCAATACACAGCGCTAGATTCTGAAGTGGAAGTTGAAATTCGTAATAAGCGTGTCCGTGCCAAAGTAATTGCAACACCGTTTTATAAAAAAGAGAAAAAGAACTAACTTATCAGGGGGAGAGAAGCGATGAAACACCGTTATTTACCGATGACTGATTCTGATCAAAAAGAAATGCTTGAAGCAATCGGAGTCAAAGCAATTGATGATTTATTTAGTGATATTCCTGAAAGCGTTCGTTTTAAAAGGGAATATAATATTAAACCAGCTAAAACGGAATCTGCTTTAATGAAAGAATTGATGCTTCTATCACAAAAAAATGCAGATTTAAAAACAAATACTTCATTTTTAGGTGCAGGTGTTTACGATCACTATATGCCAGTTATTGTTGATCACGTGTTATCGCGTTCAGAGTTCTATACCGCTTATACACCATATCAACCGGAAATTTCCCAAGGTGAGTTGCAAGCGATTTTTGAATTTCAGACAATGATATCTGAACTAACAGGAATGGATGTAGCAAACTCATCTATGTATGATGGTGGGACGGCACTTGCGGAAGCTGCTATGTTAGCAACTGGGCATACAAAGCGTAAAAAAGTATTGATTTCAAGTACAGTACACCCTGAATCAAAAGCTGTAATTCAGACTTATGCAAAAGGCCAATACATCGATGTAGTTGAAATCCCACACAAAGATGGATTAACAGATATGAGCGCACTAAAAGAAATGATTGGTGATGACATTGCCGCAGTAGTCGTGCAATACCCTAACTTTTTTGGAAGAGTCGAGCCACTCGCTGAATTAGAAGAAATTATCCATGCTCATAAATCTTTATTTGTTGTATCAAGTAACCCACTATCTTTAGGAGCGTTAACACCTCCAGGAAAATTTGGTGCAGATATCGTTGCTGGCGATGCGCAAGTTTTTGGTATTCCAACAGCTTTTGGCGGTCCTCACTGTGGTTACTTTGCCGTGACAAAGAAACTCATGAGGAAAGTACCTGGACGTTTAGTGGGGCAAACGGTTGATGAGAACGGACAACGTGGATTTGTACTCACACTTCAAGCAAGAGAGCAACATATCCGTAGGGATAAAGCTACATCTAACATATGTTCTAACCAAGCTTTAAATGCACTAGCCGCATCTGTTGCTATGACAGCCTTAGGTAGAAACGGTGTTAAACAAATGGCGATAGATAATATTCAAAAGGCGCATTATGCGAAAGAACAATTTAGAAGTGCAGGCTTTGATATTACTTTTGATGGCGGTTCATTCAACGAGTTTATTATTAAGTGTAATCGTCCAGTTCGTGAGGTAAATCAAGCATTACTGAAAAAGAATATTATTGGTGGTTATGATTTAGGCAGAGATTATAGTGAATTGGCTCATCATATGCTTATTGCTGTAACAGAACTAAGAACAAAAGACGAAATTGATACATTTGTGGCAGAAATGGGGGATTACCGTGCATAACGAAAACCAGGCGCTCATTTTTGAGCTAAGTAAACCAGGGAGAATCGGCTATAGCCTTCCCGAGATGGATATCCCAGAAGTAGAATTATCTGATTTGCTCCCAGCTGAATATATCCGTCAAGAGGACGCGGATTTACCTGAAGTATCTGAACTTGATATTATGCGTCATTATACAGCTTTATCTAAGCGTAACCACGGAGTAGATTCTGGTTTTTACCCGCTTGGGTCTTGTACGATGAAATATAATCCTAAAGTAAATGAGAATGTAGCACGCTATAACGGCTTTGCTCATTTACACCCATTACAGGACGAAAGCTCTGTTCAAGGTGCAATGGAGTTGTTATATGATTTACAAGAGCATTTAATTGAGATCACAGGAATGGACGAAGTCACTCTACAACCGGCAGCAGGTGCCCATGGGGAATGGACTGGGTTGATGATGATTCGTGCCTATCATGAAGCAAACGGTGATTTTAACCGTACAAAAGTTATTGTTCCAGATTCAGCTCATGGTACAAACCCTGCCTCGGCAACTGTGGCGGGCTTCGAAACCTTAACAGTTAAGTCTAATGATCAAGGCTTAGTAGATTTAGAAGATTTGAGGAGAGTGGTGGGAGATGATACAGCTGCTCTTATGCTAACAAACCCTAATACGTTAGGTTTGTTTGAAGAAAATATTCTAGAAATGGCAGAAATAGTTCATGGAGCAGGCGGGAAACTGTATTATGATGGAGCCAACTTAAATGCCGTTTTATCTAAAGCAAGACCGGGAGATATGGGATTTGACGTTGTTCATTTGAATTTGCATAAAACATTTACTGGTCCCCATGGCGGAGGAGGACCCGGTTCAGGTCCTGTTGGGGTAAAAGAAGACTTAATTCCTTATTTGCCTAAACCAATCTTAGTGAAAACAGAAGAAGGTTATACATTTAATTATGACCGTCCACAGTCAATTGGAAGAGTCAAGCCTTATTACGGTAACTTCGGTATCAATGTCCGTGCCTATACGTATATTCGTTCTATGGGTCCAGATGGTTTGAAAGCTGTTACTGAAAATGCAGTACTTAATGCCAATTATATGATGCGTAAGCTAGCGCCAGCATTCGATCTACCATATGATAAACATTGTAAACATGAGTTTGTACTAAGTGGAAAACGCCAGAAAAAATTAGGTGTACGCACGCTTGATATCGCGAAGCGTTTGCTTGATTTCGGTTATCATCCACCGACTATTTACTTCCCGTTAAATGTTGAAGAGTGTATGATGATCGAACCAACAGAGACTGAATCTAAAGAAACACTCGACAGCTTTATTGATGCCATGCTCCAGATTGCCAAGGAAGCTGAGGAAAACCCTGAGGTCGTCCAAGAAGCGCCTCACACGACAGTAATTGGCCGTTTAGACGAGACGCTAGCAGCAAGAAAGCCAGTATTACGTTATCAAAAGGACTAATATAAAACGCCCTCTTACAAATATGTACGAGGTCTAAATAAAACGTGAACAAATTCATTTATGTGTATTTGTTCGCGTTTTTTTATCGCAAAAATCACTCCTAATAGGAGTTTATAATTGTAGATTAAGAACGGAACTTATTCTTCTAAATAAAATAAAAAAGATAAGTATATTGGGACTCTTTACGTAGGATATAAATGGTCTAATGAGGTTTGTAATCTGGTAGTTTAGAGGGAATAGAGGGATCGTGAAGAATGAGAATAAACCACCCGTTTTAAGGCGGGTGGTAGGAGAGATCTATTTTTTAGATTTAATTTTCCCGCCCCATTTTTTGAAGCCGCCTTGTAAATGAGAAAGATTTTTGTATCCCTTCCGATACAATAGTTGAGCCGCTCTACCGCTTCTCATTCCGCTCTGGCAGTATAAATAAACAGGCTTATCTTGACGAAGTTCAACAAGTCTTGTTTTTAACTGAGATAAGGGAATATTTCTGGCACCTAAAATATGGCCACCTTCATATTCATTTGGTTCTCGGACATCAATCAATTGCGCTTTACGATATCCTTCTCTGAATTCTTGTTCTGATAATGTTTTTACAATTCTCTTTTGATACAACCTTGTGATTACTGTGTAAACAATAATAGCACCGATTATAATTAATAAAAAATATAGAGTAGACAATTAATATTTGCTCCTTTCAAACATTGCTTACGCCAAGATATATTATATAAGTTTTTCATAGGTTTAGTAAAGGACAAGAACGAGAAAATTGTAATGAAAACTTAATGAAGCCCGCTTTTTTTGCACATTTAGTAAAGGTGAAAAATCTTTCCATTAAGCGCTCATCTTTTTAATGCTTCATCAGTTGTAAGGACAAATCATTTTTTTAGACTATATGGAAAGAAGAATGTATGGCTTTTTTTTCTGGTCGAATTTTGATAGACTAAAATACGCTTAAACGTTTACTAAAAATAGATGTAAAAGAGGGTTATTATGGGGAAGGAAGTATGGCGATTTATCCATTCAGGTATGGGTTCTCCATCATTTAATATGGCTTTAGATGAAGCTTTATTAGATTGGAATAGCGAAGGGAAAATGCCACCAGTGATTCGTTTCTATGGTTGGAACCCAGCCACACTATCTATCGGGTATTTTCAAAAAGTTGATAAGGAAATTAAGCTTGAAGCTGTAAAGGAAAATGGATTAGGTTTTGTTCGTAGGCCTACAGGTGGTCGTGGGGTTCTGCATGAACATGAGCTGACTTATAGTGTAATTGTTCCTGAAGAACATCCACAAATGCCGAAAACAGTGACTGAGGCTTATCGTGTGATTTCAGAAGGGGTATTACGAGGTTTCCAACAACTAGGCTTAGAAGCATACTTTGCTGTACCTCGTTCAAAGGAAGAAAAAGAAATGCTAAAGAATCCTCGTTCATCCGTTTGTTTTGATGCACCAAGCTGGTATGAATTAGTTGTAGAAGGTCGTAAAGTAGCAGGTAGTGCCCAAACACGGCAAAAAGGTGTGATTCTACAACATGGATCCATTCTACTTGATTTAGATGAGGATAAATTATTTAGTCTGTTTAAATATTCTAACGATCGCGTGAAAGAAAGAATGCAAAGAGCATTTAGTAGTAAAGCGGTAGCGATAAATGAACTGACGGATCGAAAAATTACATATGAAGATGCAGTAGTGGCTTTTAAAAAGGGATTTGAAGAAGGACTTGACATCATTTTAGAACCATATGAGCTTAATGCAGAAGAAATAACTTATGTTGAAAAGCTAGCAAAAGAAAGATATGAAAATGATGAATGGACATTTAAACGATAATAAATTTTTTTTCGACTCGCTCTTTTATTTTTAAAAGAGTAGAGTCGAATTGTTTTGTCTACTAGATTTGTGAGAAACGATTTAAAGTGCAAGTCGTAAAATTGGTGAAAATCATTTATTTTATTAACTTAAATAAATAATTGCTCTTGTTTTCGAGTGTTTATCCTCTTTCTTGCATTTGACAAAATAAAAATAACACAATATATAGTGTTATATTTTATAAAGTAGGTACTATATATTGATTATCTAGGTTTATTTATGATAACGTAAGGGTATTCTCTAAAAACAATATAAAAGCATAAAACGATGTAAACATAAAGAGAAGTAAATTTTTAATGATTGAAGGAGTTGTCGTAATGTCTGTTGCTGTAGGACAAGAATTAAAGTTAAATGTTGAGAGGTTAAATGAGGACATCCGCTTATTTCCACAAGTGCATCCTATTACTCCAGAGATGAAATTAACCCATAAAGGTGTTTCCCGCCTAGTTATGCTTGATAGATATACATTTAAAGATACAGAAAAAGTAACGTTATCTGAAGGTGACTTTGTTGTTCTAACGATTAAGGAGGATCCGAAGTTTCCTGCGCGAGGTTTAGGCTACATTGTAGAGATTGATTGGGAAAATAAAAAAGCAGTTGTACAAGTTGAACAAGATTATCGCGGTGTACTCGATACACAAGAAGAGATAGAAACGGGAATCATTGTACGTTCTTTAGACGTTATAGAGAAGCCGTTAGAAGTATTTTATGAGCAAATTGCTAAGCGCAATGCCACAGGGTTAGCTTCGGTTGAAAAGACTGAAGAAAAACAGAAAGAATGGTTTGAAAAGTTTTATCAGGAATTAGCTGATTTGAACTTTATTCCAGCTGGTCGTGTTTTGTATGGTGCCGGTGCTGATACTGAGGTTACATACTTTAATTGCTATGTAATGCCGTTTGTACAAGATTCTCGTGAAGGTATCTCTGAGCATCGTAAACAAGTCATGGAAATCATGTCTAGAGGTGGCGGTGTTGGAACGAATGGTTCGACATTAAGACCGCGTAATACACTAGCGAAAGGAGTGAATGGGAAATCTTCCGGTTCTGTTTCTTGGTTAGATGATATTGCGAAGTTAACACATCTCGTTGAACAAGGTGGTTCAAGAAGAGGTGCGCAGATGATAATGTTAGCGGATTAATTGATGCTGTAGTCCGCGTCATTCAAACCAATGAATGACTAGAAAATCGGGTGAATTGCGGGGATATCCTGTTAAAGGCAAAACTGCTACAACGTGACTGGCAACGGTGAGCGTGAACGCTATAAAAAATGTTTTGCATGGGACAATCCGCAGCCAAGCGCCACTGGGCATAGGTAGTGGTGAAGGTTCAACGACTAGAGAGTGAGCCCCAACAATAAACTCTCAAATAGCGCCCGGCCCCTATACATAAGGGTGATGATATAGTCTAGTCCGACTGCTAAGAGCAGTGTAAATATCCTGAAAGGGACGGTAGTTAACGTGGCATCCTGATATTATTGAATTTATTATTTCTAAAATGCAAAATCCAAGAATTCTTCGTTTCTTACTTGAAAATACGGAAGATGAGACAATTAAACGTTACGCTAAGGAAAAACTCAAGTTCACTCCATTTACAGAGCAAGAGATTGCCATGTATCAAGGAATAATCAATTATAAAACCATTCCAGGTTTAGGTGGATTTAATGAGAAAATCATTAAAGATGCAGAAGAAAAACTATTAATAGGCGGAACATATGCTGTTCATAATTCTGAATTCCTTACTGGAGCAAATATTTCAGTTTGTTTAACGAAGGAGTTTATGGAAGCAGTTGAAAATGATGGTGAATATGAACTTCGTTTCCCAGATGTAGAGAGTTACGATCGTGAGCAGATGGACAACTACAATAAGCAATGGCATGAAGTTGGCGATGTGCGTGAATGGGAAAAGTTAGGTCACGGTGTTCGTGTATATCGTAAAATTAAGGCAAAAGAGCTTTGGAACTTGATAAATATTTGTGCAACTTATTCAGCTGAACCAGGTATCTTCTTCATTGATAACGCCAATGATATGACCAATGCAAAAAGCTATGGCCAAAAGGTAGTAGCAACAAACCCTTGTGGCGAACAGCCATTAGCTCCTTACAGTGTTTGTAATCTAGCAGCAGTGAACCTAGCTGAAATGGCTGACAAGGAAAATAAGACAGTTGATTTCGCAAAGCTGGCAAAAACTGTTGAGATTGGCGTACGTATGCAAGATAATGTCATCGATGCTACACCTTATTTCCTTGAAGATAATAAAAAACAAGCTTTGGGTGAACGTCGAGTTGGCTTAGGTGTCATGGGTCTGCATGATTTATTAATTTATTGTGAAACAGAGTATGGCTCAGAAGAAGGTAATGTATTAATTGACCAAGTGTTTGAAACGATTGCTACAACGGCTTATCGTGCGTCAGTAGAAATCGCTAAAGAAAAAGGTAGCTTCCCATTCTTAAACGGAGAAACAACGGAGGAAACGAACCGTTTAAGAAAAGCCTTTGTCGAAACAGGTTATATGGAAAAGATGCCGGCTGATATCAAACAGGCAATTCTAGAAACGGGGATTCGTAATTCTCATTTATTAACAGTTGCTCCTACAGGTTCAACAGGGACAATGGTTGGTGTTTCTACTGGATTAGAACCATATTTCTCATTCTCTTATTTTAGAAGTGGTCGACTTGGTAAATTCATTGAAGTAAAAGCAGACATTGTTCAAGAATATTTAGATCGTCACCCAGAGGCGGATCCTGAAAACTTACCAAACTGGTTTATTGCTGCAATGGACTTAGCTCCTGAAGCGCATGCTGACGTGCAATGTGTGATTCAACGTTGGATTGATAGTTCTATTAGTAAAACAGTGAATGCGCCTAAAGGTTATAGTGTAGAACAAGTGCAAAAGGTGTATGAGCGTTTATATAAAGGTGGAGCAAAAGGCGGCACTGTATACGTGGATGGCTCAAGAGACTCTCAAGTATTAACTTTAAAAGCCGAAGAAAATTCTTTTGAAGAAGAAACCTTAGAGAAGAAATCATCCAATAAACAGCATGTTGTCCTTGTAGATACAATTAATGACTTACGTTCAACTGATGTCACTATTGGATCTGAAGTTGGTAATACTTGCCCTGTCTGCCGTCAAGGGAAAGTGGAAGAAATCGGTGGCTGTAATACATGTACCAATTGTAATGCACAATTAAAATGTGGGTTATAAGTAGCAAGACTGGAAGGAAAGTGAGCTTAGCTCACTAAATAAAAATACAAGCATGAGCAAATTATCTAGCGAATTTGTTCATGCTTTTTTTTCTGTCTGTATAATCAAGAAAAGTAGCTAGAAGGTTCTAGTTGGAGGTTGTTAAGTGCATTCGATATAAGATAGTTTGCTTGTACATATTTAGTTAAAAATGGAAAGATAATTTTTGGCAAGGTGTGTGCGTATGACTTTGTAGGAATTCGTTAAAATTGCTGAGCAAAGGGGTATTGCTCGTACATCAAAAGTGAAATCGCCAAAGATAGCAGAACAAAAGAGTTTCATCGGCCCTCATCATAAAACGTGGGATAAAAAAGAATGCCAGCACCACCAGAAATTCTAATCATCCACATGAAAACTCCCCTTAACTCTTCTTAGGGACTTAACAATCAATTTCACGGTCACCATTATTAGCTTCATAATTGTTCTGGAAGAGTAGAGTTTAATAGGGGATTTACCGAGTTCTTTTATAACAAATGCCAGTTTTGTGATTTTCGCAAAAATCGGACTATTGCCAAGCTCAAGTGATTACAAATGTATTATAATGCTTTTTTCTTTTTGCAAAAGGATGTATGCAAATTAGAATGGGGTGATTGTATACATGGAAATCGATGGTGTATTTTCAGGAGGGGGCATTAAAGGGTTCGCTCTAATTGGTGCTCTTGCGGAAATTGAAAAGCAAGGTTTCCAATTCAAACGTGTTGCTGGAACGAGTGCCGGGTCAATTATATCTGCTTTAATTATTGCAGGCTATTCAAGTGATGAGATAGAAAGAATGATGGACGATTTAGATTTAAAAGTGTTTTTAGATAGTAGAAAATCACTTATTCCTATTGCTGTAGCAAAATGGATATTTTTATTTTGGAGTTTGGGATTATATAAGGGAAATGAATTAGAAAAGTGGATAGAAGCTCGATTAGCAGCAAGGGGGATTCGGACATTTGCAGACGTTCCCCCGCTTTCTCTACGCATTATTGCATCAGATTTGACGAATGGGAGATTACTCGTGCTGCCAGATGACTTACCGAAATACCAAATTGACCCAAATCGTTTTTCCGTAGCTAAGGCAGTGAGGATGAGTTGTAGTATGCCTTATTTTTTTGAACCTGTGAAAATCGGTGGCCGTGGCAAGCGTAATAATCTCATTGTGGACGGTGGTGTATTAAGTAACTTCCCAATGTGGTTGTTTGATAAAGATAATGTAAAGAAAACGAGACCGGTTCTCGGAGTGAAATTGAGTATTAATAATAATGAACAGCCACCGAGAAGAATCAAAAATGCAATTCAAATGTTTGAAGCATTATTTGAAACAATGAAGGATGCTCATGATTCCCGTTATATTTCGAGAAGTCATGAACAGAATGTTATTTTTGTTCCTACAGAAGGAGTATTAGCGACAGAGTTTGAGTTAACTGAAGAAGGGAAGAGAGATCTACTGAAACTTGGGAGGGAAAGAGCGAAGGAATTTCTTGCCACATGGACTTATTGAGAATAAGCCTAAAATGTCACTAATCACGCAATCTGACATGAAAAAATCGGACCTCTTATAAAGAAGCCCGATTTTTCTTTTTGCCTTTTTTTCCTTCAATGACTGTTAGATGTACAGAGGTATTTCTTTTTGATTTTTTTATAGAAGTTAAAGTGACTGGCTTACTTCTTCGGTTTGAAGAAGTTTGATTCTCTTTATTTTTAAAACGTTTTTTTGATTTTTTAGCGGCTTGCGCAAATGCTTTTCGCTCACTCTTATTGGGACTTGATGACCCGCTAAGTTTCTGGACGACAAAATAGATGACGACCCCAACAAGCGCCATAATGGCTATACCTCGAAATAATCCGGCTGGGTCTTTAATTAATTGAGAACCAAGCCCAATCATTGCAAGTAAAATAAGTGCGCCAAAAATATATAAGGATTTCCGATTCTTCAAGAAAGCCACCTCCCTATGAGCATGATGAGCATATTTGTAAGCTTTTAAACTTCGAAAGAGTAAAAAACCAATTTATCGTACCCTTTTAAAGTTATCTTACCCAATATTTGAGATTTCAAGCAGTACTTATATAAGAAAAATATTATCTTAGACTATCTTGTACAATCAATAAGATTTTATATATAAATTTCTCTATTTTCACTGTGAAACCCTCTACAAATAGATAAAAAACAAGAAAAAAATACGGATTTTAACAATTTTATGAAAGATGCAATGGTTTCTACCTGCATTGGACATAATAAGCACGGAGGTGAATCATATGAGTGATAAACATGAATTAGAACAAAACGAACGGGAACAACCATTATCAATGACATCTTTAACTTTTATCACTGGATTTGTCGGAGGTGTTTTTTGGAGTACGATTGGTTACATCGCTTATGTCCTTAATTTAACAGAAGTAGGACCAAGAGTCATTTTAGAACCATGGACAATAGGTGATTGGAAGGATGGTTGGCTTGGAACAGTGATTTCGATTATTTTAATTGGAGCTGTTTCAGTTGTAGCCGCTTATATTTATTATTGGACAATGAGAAGGTTCAAGAAAATGTGGTTTGGTGCCCTTTATGGACTTGTTTTATTTGCCCTTGTTTTTTTTGTCCTAAATCCGATGTTTCCTAATATTGCCCCTGTAGGAGATTTGAAAATAAATACAATTATAACATCTGTTTGCTTATATTTATTGTATGGTGTATTTGTTGGTTATTCCATTTCATATGAAAATGAAGAACAACAAAAGATGAAAGAAGCACAAGAAACGGAAGAAGCTTAAATTGTTAGAAGATTGATTGCTTTTATTTGCTTTATTATAGTGAGTGTTCTCTATTTTGTGATAAAATAGCCATATTGAATATTTCAGTATTCGTAGGAGTGGCGCCATGAAAAAAATATTGCTCATCAATGGACCGAATTTGAATCTTCTAGGCCAACGTGAACCAGGGATTTACGGTTCGGACACATTAGAGTCGCTTGAACATAATTTAAAACAAATAGCAGAACAAAGAAATGTTGCGCTTACTTGTATGCAATCTAATCACGAAGGCGTAATCATTGATCAAATCCATCTGGCGAATAGGAAATATGAAGGTATTATATTTAATCCAGGAGCATTTACTCACTATAGTATTGCTATTCGTGATGCCATTGCAGCCATTGATGTCCCTGTTATTGAAGTACATATTTCCAATGTGCATAAAAGAGAATCATTCAGACATCATTCCGTCATGGCAGCAGTAACAAAGGGGCAAATTGTTGGTTTAGGAATGAAAGGCTATGAGCTTGCTTTATTTGCATTAACAGATGAATAAGAGGGAGAGTAGAAGTTATGACAAAGATAGATAAAATAAGAAATAGTTTTGATCGAGTAGGTATTGATGCTATTTTGATTACGAGTGCTTATAACAGACGTTATGTTTCTCATTTTACAGGGTCTGCCGGTGCTGTTTTAATTAGCAAAAAAGATGCATTGTTCATTACTGATTTTCGTTATACTGAGCAAGCTAGCAAGCAATGTACTGGATATACGGTTGTGCAACATAAAGGAACTATACCTGAAGAAGTGGCATCAATCGTAAAGCAATTAGGTATTAAGAAATTGGGATTTGAAAAAGATTATGTTACATATGCTTCTTACCAAACTTTTAATGAAACAATTGATGCTGAATTAATTCCTGTATCAGGCGAAATTGAAAAGTTACGCTTGATAAAGGATGAATCAGAGATTAAGATATTAAAGGGAGCCGCGAAAATAGCGGATAGCGCTTTTTCTCATATTCTTAACTTTATTCAACCTGGTAAAACAGAAATAGAAGTCGCAAATGAATTAGAATTTTTTATGAGAAAAGAAGGAGCAACTTCATCTTCGTTTGATATGATTGTTGCTTCAGGTGTTCGTGGTGCATTACCTCACGGTGTAGCGAGTGATAAAGTCATCGAAAAAGGTGAGCTTGTTACAATTGACTTTGGTGCGTTATATAATGGATACGTTTCCGATATAACAAGAACCGTTGCCATCGGTCAACCAAGTGATAAGATGAAAGAAGTATATGATATTGTTTTAGAAGCACAGTTACGCGGTATGAAAGGGATTAAAGCTGGAATTACTGGGAAGCAAGCTGACGCTTTAACGAGAGACTATATTTCAGAAAAAGGCTATGGTGAATATTTTGGTCATTCTACCGGTCACGGTATTGGCTTAGAAGTCCATGAAGGACCAGGACTCTCTTTTAAATCTGACATCGTATTAGAACCAGGAATGGTTGTTACTTGTGAACCGGGTATATATTTACCAGGCATCGGTGGCGTTAGAATTGAAGATGATACGATTGTAACTAAAGAGGGTAACGAAAACCTTAATACATCAACAAAAGAATTAGTTATTCTTTAATGAGTGAATAGTAGGAGGAACTTTTTGCATGATTTCAGTAAATGATTTTAAAACAGGTTTAACCATTGAAGTAGATAATGGGATTTGGCGTGTAATGGATTTCCAACACGTGAAACCAGGTAAAGGTGCGGCGTTTGTTCGTTCAAAATTACGTAATCTACGTACAGGAGCTATTCAAGAAAAAACTTTCCGTGCGGGTGAAAAAGTAGCTAAAGCACAAATTGATAATCGTAAAATGCAATATTTATATGCTAATGGTGATCAACACGTCTTTATGGATACAGAATCTTATGATCAAATTGAATTAAGTGCTTCAGCAATTGAATATGAATTGAAGTTCTTAAAAGAAAATATGGAAGTTTCCATTATGTTATATCAAAGTGAAACATTAGGTGTTGAATTGCCAAATACGGTAGTACTTGAAGTAACTGAAACAGAACCTGGCATCAAAGGTGATACGGCCTCTGGTGGTACAAAACCAGCCATTTTAGAAACAGGCTTAAGTGTGCAAGTACCTTTCTTTGTGAACCAAGGCGATCAGCTTATTATTAACACAACAGATGCTTCTTACGTATCTCGTGCTTAATTTTTGCGTTTGATGACTTGTTATTTTCGTGATCTTATAGTAATATAATAATCAACTTGCTGCGTTGTTCGTTTGTATATGAAGTTTCAACCTTTACGTTAATTTAGGGAGCTTAAGATCATAATTGAAATAACATGCCTACATTGTTTAGGACGTTAGGAAGATTATTGCAAGCACCCACCTGGTGGAGCAGGTATGAAACTCCATATAAATCGGCGGCAACAGCGGCTACTTGATTTACTAATGAAGACATTTGAGATGGTTCTCAGATGTCTTTTTTACGTTTCAACCTTTAGAATGACTTCCAAAGAGAGGTTAAAGTAAGTCGAAGTTTACAATAAAATGAAGATAACAAGTAAGTCTTATAAACCCGATTGGTTTACTTTATAAAAGCATGAGTAAAATTTTTTACAACCATCTTAAAGATAAAGGTGGGAATTCCCCCACCTATTATACTTCCATCATTAATCCCATTGATAACCCAATAATTCCGCCATTTTTTTAGGAATATCCGTATTATCCAACATACCATGGAAATGTTCTGCACCTGCACCGTATGCAAATAACGGAACTGGATTGGCTGTATGGCCACCCGCACTGCTTATACTACGGATTTGGTGATTAACGATACCAGTATTATATCTTTCTGAGATAAAGCTACCAAGTTCCCATGCAGCTTTATTTTTTTTGTATACTTTTCCCCGAGCGTTCATTAATCTTGCATTGAGCTGTATACCTTCTTCCTCAGTTAAAACAATCCCAGTATATTTAACTAAATTGTCTACTATGTGAGAGGTAATGAATTTACCATCCTCTCCCTTTTTCGTTTGTGCAAGCACATATTCTGGTGAAGCTTGAATTTTTTTTATCATCTTTCGCTTTAGTGGTTCGGTCGCAGAAATACCCATTGTTTCATGATCAGCAACAACAACTATCAAAGTATCTGAACGGTTATGAGCCCATTCGACGGCCGTTTTCACAGCCTCATCAAATTCTACTGTTTCTCTCCAAACACTTGCTATATCTGCTGAATGGGCTGCATGGTCAATTCTTGCCCCTTCCACCATTAAAAAGAAACCATTTCCATTATTAAGCTTTTGTAGTGCTGTTTTTGTCATTTCACTTAAGCTGGGTTCT
Organism: Cytobacillus sp. FSL W7-1323; assembly: GCF_038595015.1. Classification (NCBI taxonomy): domain Bacteria; kingdom Bacillati; phylum Bacillota; class Bacilli; order Caryophanales; family Bacillaceae; genus Cytobacillus; species Cytobacillus sp. FSL W7-1323. The sequence goes on along the minus strand of NZ_CP151998.1, from coordinate 3,065,998 downwards.
GTGCCATCTGTATATTTGCGGTCTATTTTAAATGACAGATGATACGGAGCAAAAAGGCCCAGCAGTTTACCCTCTGTCTGATTGCTTAATAAATCATGTCTATTTCTGACAATGGTATAACCTAACTTCTTTGCTTTTTCTAACAGGGCAGGACCATAAAAAACTTCTCCCCCACCTAACATGACATCAGGGGCGAGTGTGAGTTGTTGCTTCGCAATATCCGCCTGATCTGCCCAACGATTAAGAACGCTTGCTGTGAAAGCGGCAGGTGTGGCATCCGTGATGGCATTGGTGGAGATGATACCAGTCTTTTTCTTTTGCTCTTTAAATAAATCGAGGATGCTTTTTACCTCCTTGCCATCTGGCGTGACTCCGATCATTTCATTATTGGTTTTGCTTCCTGTTGCGAGGGCAGTACCGGCAGCAGCAGAATCAGTTACGACTCGATTAGCAGAATAGGTTTGAACAAGGGCACTAAAGGGGAGGGAAGTCAGAAACAATTGCCCCTCTTTACCTCTTTCCAATTCGCGCGCTATCTCTAGTTGGCCCACCCCCATACCATCTCCAATCATATAGATAATGTTTGTAGGTTTGTTTCCTTCTGCCGTAACAGACGAAGTATTTATTAGTAGTAATAAAGAAAAACATAGAATAGATAAGTACTTTAATTTCCTCACTCATTTCACATCCTCTTTAATAGATTGTCATGTGAATTATTGTCTCTCTTTTAATAATAATTATTTGTTATCTGGTCATACGTTAGATTCATCTTGCATACATTGAGAGTAGAAAAGAGCAAGTCCTATGGAGACAAAGGAAAGGGAGGACTTTCGAGGTGGAAACAATTCTAGCATTTTTACCACGTTCAATCTCACAACAGTTACGGCAATTACCAACTCGTCAGTTAGCAGAAATAGAGGAAATTAGGATTAGGACTCATCGCCCGATTGAAGTTGTTACACATGGTAACTATGTTTTGTTACCTTATCAAGCAACGGAAGAGGATGCGATTCATTTATTAGATAAGATGAGTCACTTCTCTATTTATACTTTGGAAGAAGAGTTACGTAGAGGTTATATCACGATAGAGGGCGGTCACCGGGTCGGACTAGCAGGTAAAGTTATTTTAGAAGGCGGACAAGTAAAAGTGATTAGAGATGTCGCTTCTTTTAACATTCGTATTGCTAAAGAAAAAATCGGGATTGCCGAAACTGTTGCTCATCATATTTATCAGAATGGTTGGATGCATACAGTTATTATCGGCCCTCCACAAACTGGAAAGACAACTTTGCTTAGAGATTTAGCGAGAATGGTCTCTAGTGAAAATAAATACACAACTGCTAAAAAAGTAGGCATCGTCGATGAAAGATCAGAAATAGCTGGAAGTATTCATGGTATACCACAAATGAGGTTTGGTCCGCGTGTTGATGTTTTAGATGCGTGCCCAAAAGCTGAAGGTATGATGATGATGATTCGCTCGATGAGCCCAGATGTCCTTGTGGTCGATGAATTGGGTAGCAAAGCAGATGTAGAAGCCGTATTAGAAGCAGTTAATGCCGGTATAAAGTTAATTACTACTACCCACGGCTTCTCGTATGAAGATATAAAAAAACGTCCGTTAATGGCACCTTTACTTGAATTAGATATATTTGAACGTTTTGTTGAACTTAATAGACGTGCAGGACCGGGAAATATACAAGCTGTCAAAGACGGTAATGGTATGCGGTTATATAGGAAGCAAGAGGTATTAGGACCATGATTAAAATATTGGGAGCAATACTTATCATCGTAGCAACTACTCTCGTAGGATTTGAGATATCAAAACGATTAAGTGAAAGGCCACGTCAACTAAGGCAGCTAAAGAGTGCCTTGCAATCATTAGAAGCGGAAATCATGTATGGCCACACTCCATTACATGAGGCATCACGACGGCTCGCTTCTCAATTAAGTCAACCAGTTTCGTTATTCTTTGCTGATTTTGCTTCTCGGCTAACAGAAACTGAAACGACAGTGATGAGGGCCTGGGAGAATAGCTTGAATCACATTTGGAAAAAAACGGCTCTGAAAAACAGTGAATTTGAAATCATGAAACAATTTGGAGAGACATTAGGGCGACATGATCGCATCTCCCAACAAAAGCAAATTTTGCTGACATTAGCCCATCTGGAACGTGAAGAAGTAGATGCGCATGAGAAACAGGCAAAATACGAAAGAATGGCGAAAAGCCTCGGGTTTTTATCAGGACTTCTGCTAATTATTTTATTAATGTAGAGAAAATTTCTCATGTTTGAGTGTAGGAGGAGAAAATAATGGGATTAGATGTCGAGATTATTTTTAAAATTGCCGGTGTTGGGATAGTCGTCGCTTTTTTACACACGATTCTTGACCAAGTGGGAAAGAAAGAATATGCCCAATGGGTCACTTTGTTTGGATTTATCTATATTTTATTTCTGGTTGCATCAGTGGTAGATAACCTCTTTCAAAAAATCAAATCAGTATTCTTATTTCAATAAGAAGGGAGAGGTATGCCATTGATATTCTTAAAATAGTAGGCATTGCTTTAATAGCTACATTCTTGGCACTAATTATCAAAGAACAAAAACCTAACTTTGCTTTTCTTTTAGTTGTTTTTGTTGGTTGTACGATTTTTTTATATCTTGTCGATCAGATATATATGATTATTCATATGATAGAGCGCATTGCTGTTAATGCCAATATTAATATGGTGTATTTGGAGACCATACTGAAAATAGTGGGTATTGCCTATATTGCAGAATTTGCCTCGCAAATTACGAAAGATGCTGGTCAAGGTGCAATTGCTGCAAAGATTGAGATGGCAGGGAAGATTTTTATCTTAGCAATGGCTATCCCGATATTAACGGTTTTGATTGAAACAATTATTCAAATGATCCCAAGTTAATCAGTGTAAAGAGAAAATGTAGGAGCCACCCATGCGGTGTGAATAGAAAATGACAACATCATAAGAGAGTAGCACCTTCCCTATATAAAGAGGTGTAAAAGATGAAGCACTATTTATTGAAAACATTGCTGTTTAGTATGTTGTTTATTTTCATGACAAGCCACATTGTACATGCCTCAGATGAAGAGGCAGATAAACCAGATGAATACCGAACTGAAGAAGCTCAAGAAGTTTTTAATCCGGAAGATATTGTAGAGTCACAAATAGATACACTCCATTTGGATGAATTAAAGGGATTCTGGGAAGATATCACCAATGAATATGGAGGTTTTTTGCCGGAAAGTCAAAAGGGCAGCATTTACGATTTTATAAAAGGTGAAAAAGAGTTTTCGTTTGATCAATGGGCATTAGGCATACTTAAATTCGTTTTTCATGAATTTGTTGTAAATGGAAAACTTTTAGGAACCTTAATCTTACTAGCTGTATTTAGCATGTTTCTGCAATCATTGCAAAATGCTTTCGAATCCGGAACAGTGAGTAAAGTCGCTTATGCGATTGTTTTGATGGTATTGGTTATTTTAGCATTGAATAGCTTCCATATCGCGATGGAGTATGCAAGTGATACTGTCCATAAGATGACTTCATTCATTCTAGCACTCATTCCTTTGCTGCTAGCATTAATTGCCTCCTCAGGTGGACTCATCTCAGCAGCCTTTTTTCATCCAGTTATTCTCTTCTTAATGAATACGAGTGGTGTGTTAATTCAATATGTTGTGTTTCCTTTGCTTTTTTTATCCACGCTACTGCATATCGTCAGTACTTTGTCAGATCAATATAAGGTTACACAATTGGGGAACCTCTTGAGGAATTGGAGTGTGGGCTTACTCGGTATTTTCCTTACTGTGTTTTTGGCTGTGATATCAATCCAAGGAGTTTCTACAGCCATTACAGATGGTGTCACACTAAAAACAGCGAAGTATGTAACAAGTAATTTTATCCCTGTAATCGGGCGAATGTTCACAGACGCAACGGATACGGTAGTGACAGCATCTGTATTATTGAAAAACACTGTCGGAATTGCTGGTGTCGCCATTTTGATGATTATAGTAGCTTTTCCTGCAATCAAAATATTAATGATTGCGTTTATATATAAATTTGCAGCAGCTGTTCTTCAACCTTTAGGCGGAGGGCCGATTATTAAATGTTTAGATATTATCAGTAAAAGTGTCATGTATGTATTTGCAGCATTAGCCATTGTGTCTCTTATGTTTTTTCTTAGTATTACTGTCGTGATCGTAGCTGGAAATCTCACGATGATGGTGAGATAGGGAGGGTCGCTAATGGAATTTTTAAAAGAATGGATTACAACAATTATCATATTTATTTTGCTAGCAACGGTTATTGATATGATTCTTCCAAGTTCAAAGCTACAGAAATACACAAAAATGGTTACGGGCTTACTATTAATAGCGATTATTTTAACTCCTATATTTAAATTTGTTTCTAGTGATTTCGAACAAACGATTATGTCGTTACCATCAATTGAGTCTACTTCTTCAAAAGAAGAAATAGAAAATTCAATAGAAATGCAAAAAAAAGAAATACAAGCCTCCTCTCGTGCATATGCTTTAGAAAACGTAGAAAAAGCCATGAAAGCATCGGCGAATGAGGAGTTGGTAGAAAAGTACGGTTTAGAAATTACAAAGATAGAAATGATTGAAGACGATAGGTCCGAGCTTGAGTTCCCTCAAAACCTTCAAAAGGTCTATGTGCAAGTACAACCAGTAGAAGAAGGGGAACAAGAAGCAGTTGAAGTTGTCCAAAATGTAGAAGTAGACACAGGAAAGCCGATTGAATCAGAAGCAACAACTACTGTCCCAGGTGATATTACTTCTCTTCTGTCTACTAATTGGGAAATCGATGAAAAAGTGATGGAAGTATTTTTAGAAGAAGGGGGGATGGCGAAAAACGATGGGTAAAAAAGGACCAATTACATTACTGAAAGAATGGTTATCAAAAGAAAAAGATGGCGAAAAAAAACCCGGTAAAGTTCAATACTTGATGATCGTTCTCTTATTTGGTGCCGCGATTATGCTAATTAGTAATATATTTTTTAATAATGACACGTCTGATGAAGTCTCTGTCTTTAACTCCGAGAGTGAGCAAACAGAGAAAGAGCAAGAAGTCTTTGGACAATCTAAACCACAATCAGCCAATTCAATTGCTGATTATGAAAAGGCATATGAAGCACAGATTAAAGAAGCGCTTGACACAATAGTTGGAGTGGATGATGTCTCTATTGTTGTAAATGTTGATTCCACAGAGAAAAAAGTATTAGAAAAAAATACAACGAATCAAGGACAAATTACTGATGAGACGGATAGAGAAGGTGGCAAAAGGGTGGTGGAAGATCAATCGAAAGAAGAACAGGTTGTCATCATCCGTGAAGGAGAAAAAGAAGTTCCAATTGTAATAGAAACAAAAAAGCCTGATATAAGAGGCGTTCTCATAGTAGCAAAAGGTGCTGATAATATCCAAGTGAAAACATGGATTGTGGAAGCTGTCTCACGTGTACTAGATGTACCTGCACATAAAGTTTCTGTTTTACCTAAGAAAAAATAATGTTTAAGGGGGATTTAATAATGTTATTAAAAAAGCAAACGGTATGGTTATTAACTATGTTGAGTTTAGTCGTTGTTCTGTCAATTTATTACTTAACTTCTCCAGATGGACAAATGAATCTTGCGGGAAATGACCAAGAAGAAAATGAAAATGCAGAAACCGGTGGTGCGGTAATTTCAGATGTAGCATCTGATGAAGAATTTGCCCAAGAGAGACTTGATCAAATGAACGAAAGAAGTATGGAAAAAGAAAGATTAACAGAAGTCGCAGCTTCGACAGAATTACCTGCAGAGGAAAGAAGTGAAGCGAAGGATCAACTTGATTCACTTAATGAGTTAGCTGCTAAGGAAGAAATGTTAGAGAACTTGATAAAATCAATGAACTACGAAGATGTTCTTGTGAAAGCTGATGGTGCCAATGTAAAAGTGGTTGTTAAGGCGGAAGAACAATCAAAAGCTGAAGCAAACAAGATTATTAGAGAAGTAATGAATGAGTTAGGCACACAAGCTTTGGTAGCAGTAGAATTTCAAGTAAGTAAGTAGTATGAAAACTGAGCGATGAATACAGTCGCTCAGTTTTTTGCATTTATTTATAGGGGAATGATAAAATAATTACAATAGTTAGATAATAGTTTTTGATAAGTGCATAATTTTTGTACGTGTTTGACTGATGAAATATTTTACATAGTTAAATAATCCGAGCCTAGCAAAAATGAAGAACTTCAACTTTCACTTGTTCTCTTAATAAATCAGAAGGAAAGAAAGGGATATAAGTGGTGTATTTAGAGGGAGACTTATTATTTGGATAATATTTACTATTAAAGTTAGTGTTGAACTTTCATTAGGTCTTAGCGTATGATTATAGTAGCTAGTCATAATTATTTTACATAACTAGTATTTCATCTATTAAAGTTGAAGCGTAAATGAAGAACAGGGGTGTAAGAATGCTAAAAGTCCAAGAAATTCGTGAATTGATTAAATTAGTTGATCAATCAAATATTGATGAATTTGTTTATGAACATGAAGGTACAAAAGTAGAAATGAAGAAAAATGTCACTGCTATTCAACCTGCAGCAGTACCAGTTGTTCAACCACAGGCACAGGCTGTAGTAGCGCCTCCTGAACAACCTCAGAAAACAGCAGCAGTCCAAATGGAAGTACAAAAAGTAGAACAAGTAAATGAAAAGAATGAAGATAAAGATACTTCAAATCTGCATCAAGTAGTTTCTCCTATGGTTGGAACTTTTTATCAGTCATCCTCACCAGATGCAGATGCATATGTAAAAGTTGGTTCTAAAATCACCAAAGATTCTATTCTGTGTATTGTTGAAGCAATGAAATTATTCAATGAAATCGAAGCAGAAGTAGATGGAGAAATTGTGGAAATTTTAGTTAAGGATGGTCAATTAGTTGAATACGGGCAACCATTATTTTTAGTGAAGCCTGAGTAAGGAGGGCTTTTGTCGATGATAAAAAAAGTATTAATCGCAAATAGAGGAGAAATCGCTGTACGTATTATTCGTGCATGTCGTGAAATGGGTATTGAAAGTGTAGCTGTCTATTCAGAAGGTGATAAAGAAGCTCTACATGTTCAGCTTGCTGATGAAGCTTATTGTATTGGTCCAGTTTCTTCAAAGGATAGTTACTTAAACTTCACTAGTATCATTAGTGTGGCGAAGTTAACAGATTGCGATGCGATCCATCCAGGTTACGGTTTTCTAGCAGAGAACAGTGACTTTGCAGAATTATGTCGCGAGTGTCATATTACATTCATTGGGCCAACTCCAGAAGCGATTGCCAAGATGGGTACGAAAGATATTGCTCGTGAAACGATGAAGGAAGCAGGCGTACCAATCGTACCTGGTTCAAATGGAATTATTGAAGACATTAGTGAAGCGCTTGAATTGGTGCAAAAAATAGACTATCCTGTTATTATAAAGGCAACTGCTGGCGGTGGCGGTAAAGGAATTCGCGTCGCACGTAATGAAGAAGAGTTAACGAAAGGAATCAACATTACACAGCAGGAAGCATTAACAGCTTTTGGTAATGCAGGTGTATACATTGAAAAATACATTGAAGATTTTAGACATGTAGAAATTCAAGTACTAGCAGATACTTATGGAAATACGATTCACCTTGGAGAGAGAGATTGTTCCATTCAGAGAAGATTGCAAAAACTACTTGAAGAAACGCCTTCTCCAGCCTTAGATGGTGAAACACGTGAAGAAATGGGGAAAGCTGCAGTAAAAGCTGCAGAAGCAGTAAATTATACCGGTGCAGGTACAATCGAGTTTATTTATGATTATCATAACCGTAAGTTTTATTTCATGGAAATGAATACACGTATTCAAGTGGAACATCCAGTAACAGAAATGGTAACAGGCGTTGACTTGATTAAAGAGCAAATTAAAGTTGCTTCTGGTGAACGTTTAGGTATGACCCAACAGGATGTTACTTATAGTGGATGGGCGATGGAATGTCGAATAAATGCAGAGAACCCGGCGAAAAACTTTATGCCATCAGCAGGGAAAATTTCGATGTACCTTCCACCAGGTGGTTTAGGTGTTCGTGTTGATTCTGCTGCATATCCTGGATATACGATTCCTCCGTATTATGATTCAATGATTGCAAAAGTGATTACTTATGGTGATACGAGGGAGGAAACAATTGCTAGAATGAAACGAGCACTAAGTGAATTCGTTATTGAAGGTGTTCATACTACAATCCCGTTCCACTTAAGACTTCTTGAGAATGAGAATTTTGTTGCAGGGGAGTTTAATACGAAATTCCTGGAATTGAATGACGTTATGAAATCTGAATAAGAATTGGAGGTTTCAAAATGAGCGATCAAAATATTCTAGAAATGAACCAAGAGGAAACAGGGTTAGGTAAGGTGGAAATTGCACCTGAAGTAATTGAAGTAATTGCAGGAATTGCGGCATCTGAAGTGGAAGGTGTTGCACAAATGCGCGGCAACTTCGCATCAGGTGTAGTTGAAAAATTAGGCAAGAAAAACCATGGAAAAGGTGTAAAAGTCGAATTAGCTGAAGAAGGCATTAAAGTGGATGTCTACTGTTTAATGAAATTTGGCGTATCTATTCCAACTGTTGCACAAAGTATTCAAGATAATATTCGTCAAGCTCTATTAAATATGACAGCGCTTGAAACGAAAGAAATTAATATTCATGTAGTTGGTATTCTTTTTGAAAGCCAAAAACAAGAAGATGAATACGAACAAGAAATATAAAAAGACAAAAAAAGCGACTAGAGACATCGGTGTCTTTAGTCGTCTTTTTTTTGTATTGATATATCCGCTTCATGACTTAAAGGTTTGTTTCAACAAATTTTAGAAAAGTCTATTCATATTAATAACTATGTTCTCATTATTTAAAGTTCATCAGACTGTAAGGAAAAATAGAGGAAAAATTATTGACTACACTGTGCGAATCATAGTCAGTTATGCTATTATCTTCTTATGTGTTTTTTTATGTGTCGTTAAAGAAATCCACGAGGACATTTATATAATAGATTGAATGACAAAGGAGAAATAAGAATGAAAAGAAGAACAGCAAGAGAAAAAGCATTGCAAGCGCTATTTCAAATCGATTTAAGTGGAACGGAAATGAATGAGGCCATTCATCATGTGTTAGATGAACAGCGAGAGGATGCTTATTTAAACCATCTTGTCAGTGGTGTTCTTCAGCATAAAGCCCAGATTGATGAATTAATATCTAACAATCTGGAGAACTGGAAATTGGATCGTTTGGCAACCGTGGATCGCAATTTACTACGTCTTAGCACTTTTGAATTTGCTTTTAGCGAGGATGATATACCGGTTAATGTTGTTATTAATGAAGCCATTGAGATTGCAAAGATGTATGGAGACGACCAATCGCCAAAGTTTATAAATAGTGTATTATCAAAAATAAAAGATAATTATAGTGAGAATTAAGAGCATCTATTTTATGCGATTACATCATTTGAATCCGCTGCTTAAACTTTCCTATTACAATTAATTCGTTGTAATAAAGAAGGAGATAAGAATGGAAGAAAAGAGATATTTAACAGTTTACGCATTAACAAAATATATAAAGCGGAAATTTGATAGAGATCCACATTTACAACAAGTAATGGTCAAAGGTGAAATCTCAAATTTCAAGCGCCATTCGAGTGGTCATATGTATTTTACATTAAAAGATGAGAAATCAAGAGTTCTTGCAGTGATGTTTTCAAGATACAATCAAACGATGAAATTTGTCCCTGAGAATGGGATGAATGTTCTTATTACCGGTGATTTGTCCTTATATGAAGCAAGTGGACAATATCAAATATATGTGAAAGAAATGACCCCTGATGGTATTGGTGACCTTTATCTAGCCTATGAACAGTTAAAACAGAAACTTGAAAAGGAAGGGTTGTTCTCAGAGAAATATAAGCAACCGATTCCTAAGTATCCGAAAGCGATCGGGCTGATTACTTCACCAACTGGTGCAGCAATCAGAGATATGATTACAACATTGAAACGCCGATATCCTGCTGTTCCTATTTATATTTACCCAGCACTTGTACAAGGAAAAGGGGCCGCACCTTCCATCACTCAACAAATCAATCGAGCGAATGAAAGGAAAGAGGTTGATGTGTTAATTGTTGGTAGAGGTGGAGGTTCAATTGAAGAGTTATGGGCATTTAATGAAGAAGAAGTGATTAGAGGTATATTTGCTTCATCTATCCCAATTATATCAGCGGTTGGTCACGAGACGGATTTTACGATTGCAGACTTTGTCGCAGATTTAAGGGCACCGACCCCGACCGGTGCTGCTGAGCTTTCAGTGCCTCATATAGATGACCTAAGTGAACGGATCCATAACCAACAAGCACGGATGATCCGAGCAACGAGGGAGAGGTTAACAAGGCAGTTTGAACGTCTTCATAGAGTGGAGAAATCTTATGCTTTTCGATACCCCCAAAAACTTTATGAGCAAAAATTAGAACAAGTTGATCGTACGAAAGAACAATTAATTAAAAGTACAATACGTTTATTAAAATATAAGCAGGAACAAGTCGATCAGCAACGAAAACGCTTGCTAAGAACACCACCACACTCATTAGCCATAGAAAGCAGAAAGCTATATATAGATATGAATAAACGGTTAAGGCGTTCCATGAATGTCATGAATGAGCGAAAGCAAAGGGAATTCTCACATCTTATATCAAAATTAGAGACGTTAAGTCCTTTAAAGATTATGGACCGTGGTTATAGTTTACTGTATTCGGAAAAAGAAGAACTCATCAAATCTATTCATCAAGTTAAACAAAATGACGAAATAAAAGTAAAGGTAAAAGATGGAACGATCTTAGCTGAAGTAAAGAATATAATCGATAATCGAGGTGAAAAGTAATGGCTAAAGAGAAAACACCTACTTTCGAAGAAGCAATGGAGCAGCTTGAGCAAATCGTAGAAAAGTTAGAGGAAGGGGATGTCCCTCTAGAAGAGGCTATTTCCATTTATAAAAATGGGATGGAACTTTCCAAGCTTTGTCACGATAAACTAAAAAATGTAGAAGAACAATTAACAGAAATGATTACTGATGATGGAAAAAAACAGCCGTTTGTTATACATGAGGAGGAGTAGGGAGAATGGGTGAGTCACTACAAGCTTTTTCACAACATCATAAAACACTACTGGAAGAGAAAATGGCATCCTTTGTAGAGAGATTAGAATCTCCAGCTGTGCTAAAAGAAGCAATGCAATATTCTTTATCGGCTGGAGGTAAACGCATCAGACCTTTATTGCTCTTCGCTACTTTAGCTGCTTATGGACAAGAAACAATTAAAGGGCTTAACAGTGCATGCGCACTTGAAATGGTGCACACATACTCTCTTATTCACGATGACCTTCCTAGTATGGATGATGATGATTTAAGAAGAGGAAAGCCGACAAACCATAAAGTGTATGGGGAAGCCAATGCAATCTTAGCAGGGGACGCGCTTTTAACTTTTAGCTTTCAATTAATTGCAGAAACGGATGAAGCATTTGCTTCTCCTGAAGCTAAATTAGCTTTAATTAAAGAATTTGCTCAATCAGCAGGAGCAGAAGGCATGGTTGGTGGCCAAGTTGCTGATATGTTGGGTGAAAAGAAAACACTTACACTTCCTGAATTAGAATACATTCATGTACATAAAACAGGAAAGTTACTAAGTTTTGGTGTCATGGCTGGTGCCATTTTAGCTGGTGCCTCAGATAAGGAAAAGCAGCTTTTACTTGAATTTTCCACACATTTAGGTCTAGCCTTCCAAATAAGAGATGACATTTTAGATTTAGAAGGTTCTGAGGAACTAATTGGTAAGCCGGTAGGTAGTGATGAAGTCAATGCGAAAAGTACTTATCCAAGCATATTAACAATGAATGGTGCAAAAGCAGCTCTTGATGAGCATACACAGTTAGCGAAAGAAAAATTAGCAAAAACAGGTTTGAATACTTATTACTTGGAAAAAATTACAGATATGCTAGCTGAAAGAAACCATTAAAAGGGATAACATTTGGCTAATTTTTATTTTTGCTGTAATCTAGTACTAATCATGAAAAGGAAATGAGAAGAAGTATACTCAATTTATGAATAAGTAATGAAAGTGAGTGATCCGTCTTATGGATCTGTTATCAATTAAAGACCCAAGCTTTTTAAAGAAGCTCTCTAATGAGGAATTAGAGAATCTAGCCTCGGAAATTAGACATTTTTTGATTGAAAAATTGTCAGTTACTGGTGGCCATATTGGGCCTAATCTAGGTGTTGTTGAATTGACCATTGCTCTGCATAAAGCGTTTGATAGCCCAACAGATAAAATTTTATGGGATGTTGGGCATCAGTCATATGTTCACAAAATCCTTACTGGTAGAGCTAGCCAATTCGATACGTTAAGAAAGTATAAAGGATTATGCGGGTTTCCTAAAATGATCGAAAGTCCTCATGATGTATGGGAAACCGGCCATAGCTCCACCTCTTTATCAGGTGCTATGGGAATGGTCATTGCAAGAGATATTAAAAAAGAAAATAGCCATGTGATACCAGTAATAGGGGACGGTGCCTTGACTGGTGGAATGGCATTAGAAGCGCTCAACCATATTGGTCACGAGCAGAAAAACATGATTGTTGTTTTGAATGATAATGAAATGTCAATTGCTCCTAATGTTGGCGCCCTTCATAATGTTTTAGGTCGTCTTAGAACTGCGGGGAAATACCAATGGGCAAAAGATGAGTTAGAAGCTTTTCTGAAAAAGATCCCAGCTGTCGGTGGTAAAATTGCTTCAACAGCTGAAAGATTAAAAGATAGCTTAAAGTATTTACTTGTTTCAGGCGTGTTTTTTGAGGAACTCGGCTTTACTTATCTTGGACCAATTGATGGTCATAATTATGAAGAATTATTTGAGAACATTAATTATGCCAAGAAAACTGAAGGTCCAGTTCTCTTACATGTAATTACGAAAAAAGGAAAGGGTTTTGAACCTGCAGAACGTGATACAGTTGGTACTTGGCATGGAACAGGCCCTTATAAAACGGAAACAGGTGACTTCCTGAAACCTGTTAATACTGCACCGGCATGGAGTAAGTTAGTTAGTGAAACAGTCAGAGAATTGGCAAGAGAAGATGAACGAATTGTTGCCATTACGCCTGCGATGCCTGTGGGATCTAAGTTAGAAGGTTTTGCAAGTGAATTTCCCGATCGCATGTTTGATGTAGGAATAGCGGAACAACATGCGGCTACAGTAGCGGCAGGTCTTGCTACACAAGGAATGAAGCCATTTTTAGCAATTTATTCGACATTTTTACAAAGAGCGTATGATCAAGTGGTCCACGATATTGCTAGGCAAAACCTAAATGTTTTTATTGGGATCGATCGTGCTGGGTTAGTAGGTGCTGATGGAGAAACGCACCAAGGTGTTTTCGATATTGCCTTTTTAAGACATTTACCAAATATGGTACTGATGATGCCAAAAGATGAAAATGAAGGTCGTCATATGACATATACCGCTATTCAATACAATGATGGTCCAATTGCAATGAGGTTTCCAAGAGGAAATGGACTTGGAGTTGAGATTGATGAGAAGATGACGGCACTTCCAATTGGTTCATGGGAAGTGTTAAAAGAAGGTAAAGACGCAGCTATTTTAACATTTGGAACAACCATTCCAATGGCTATGGAAGCGGCAGCTCTTCTTGAAGCGAAAGGCTATTCAGTAAAAGTTGTTAATGCCCGTTTTATTAAACCATTAGATGAGACAATGTTACATGATATTTTAAGTATGAACATGCCTATTTTGACAGTTGAAGAAGCCGTCTTACAAGGTGGATTTGGTAGCGCCGTGTTAGAATTTGCTCATGATCATCATTACCATCATGCGAAAGTGGATAGACTTGGTATCCCGGATCATTTTATTGAACATGGTAGTGTGGACAAACTCTTAGAAGAGATAAATTTAACATCTGAAGAAATTGTAAAGCGCATGAGTAGATTAGCTGAAAAAAAACAAAAGAGGGCATGAAGCGATAATGAGTAAAAAGGAACGAGTGGATGTTCTTCTTGTAGAACGAGGCTTGGCAGAAACAAGAGAGAAAGCAAAAAGAGCGGTAATGGCAGGCATCGTCTATAGTAATGAAATGAGGCTAGATAAACCTGGAGAAAAGGTAAAGAGTGATATTCCATTACAAATCAAAGGGAAAGCAATGCCTTACGTAAGTAGAGGTGGCTTAAAGCTCGAAAAAGCATTAGAGGTATTTGATTTAACCGTTGAAGATAAAATTCTATTAGATATTGGGGCATCAACAGGGGGCTTTACAGATTGTGCATTGCAAAATGGGGCACAAATGTCTTATGCCCTAGATGTTGGATATAATCAGTTAGCCTGGAAGCTAAGACAGGATGAACGTGTGGTTGTAATGGAGCGGACTAATTTTCGCTATGTTACACCTGCTGATTTAGTCGGTCAAATGCCAAATTTAGCTTCCATTGATGTCTCATTTATATCTTTACAACTAATTCTTCCTGTTTTGCGAACATTACTCGTACCTGGTAGCGACGTGATCGCATTAATCAAGCCTCAATTTGAAGCAGGAAGAGAACAAGTTGGGAAGAAGGGAATTGTTCGTGATTCGTCAGTACATGAACAAGTAATTGATAAAATTCTAACCTTCGCTCAAACGGAAGGATATCATATTAAAGGCTTATCCTATTCTCCGATTACAGGTGGAGATGGTAATATTGAATTCCTCGCTCATTTGCAGTGGCCACATGGTTCAGAGGAAGTGCATGCTACCAATGATTTTGATATCCAATCAGTAGTAGAAGAAGCCCACAAGCAATTAAAAGCAAAACTGAAAGAATGAACACAGACTAAAGTGAGCAGGCTAGGGGAGCATTTTCCAGCCTGTTCTTTTGTGTCAGGCATCATAACGGATATAAATGAGATTTGAAATTCTCTTATGAAACAATCTTTTTTACCAAAAAAACACAAATTATGCAGAATAAATTGTACAATATAGAGAAAATCAGCTAACATATGAATTAAAAGATAATAAGAATCGTGTTGCTGATTTCAGGCAGCGCTTTGTATTCATAGAGGTGAAAAGAATGAATAAAGGACAACGACATATTAAGATTAGGGATTTAATTACGAACAATGATATTGAAACCCAAGATGAACTAGTAGAAGAGTTAAGAAATGCTGGGTTTAACGTCACACAAGCAACGGTTTCAAGAGATATTAAAGAACTACATTTAGTGAAAGTTCCCCTTTTGGATGGAAGATATAAGTACAGTTTACCAGCTGATCAACGCTTTAACCCTTTACAAAAATTAAAGCGTAACTTAATGGATGCATTTGTTCGTCTAGATTCTGCCGGTCATTTACTTGTGATGAAAGTTTTGCCAGGGAATGCAATGGCGATTGGTGTATTGATGGATAACCTAGATTGGGATGAAATATTAGGAACAATTTGTGGCGACGATACTTGCTTAATTATCTGTCGAACACCTGAAGAAGCTGAAGTGATTTCCAAAAGATTTTTAGAAATGCTATAAGCTGGGGTGAAATGTCAGTGTTAAATGAAATATCAATTAGAAACTTTGCTATTATCGAATCAATCACAATTGCCTTTAATAAAGGTCTAACTGTGCTTTCAGGAGAAACAGGAGCAGGAAAATCAATTATTATTGACGCCGTTCACCTGCTTGTTGGTGGCAGGGGTTCTTCAGAGTATGTAAGACATGGTGAAGAGAAAGCTGAGATAGAGGGTTTATTCATATTAGATGATGAACAACATCCGTGTTACAAACGGGCGCAAGAATTTGGTATAGATATCGATGAAGGAATGTTGATTCTGAGACGAGATATATCTAAATCAGGTAAAAGTGTCTGTCGAATAAATGGAAAACTTGTAACCATTTCTATTCTTCGAGAAATTGGTAGTACTCTAATTGACATACATGGTCAACATGAACACCAAGAATTAATGAATGAAAGTTTGCATTTGCCTTTATTAGATCAATTTGGTGGTACCAAAATCGCTAAAAGCAGACAAGAATACGAAGAGGTCTATAGAGAATACGAGCAAACAATGAAAAGAATCAAGACATTAACAGAAAATGAACAGCAAATGGCTCATCGCCTGGATCTTATTCAATTTCAATATGAAGAAATAACAAACGCCAATTTAAAATTGAATGAAGATGATGCACTTTTAGAAGAGCGAAACCGCTTACTTAATTTTGAGAAGATGTATGAAGGCGTAAAAATTAGCTATAATGCCTTGCAAGGAGAACAAAAAGGGCTTGATTGGATTAGTTTAGCTATGAATCACCTTCAACAATCGGCAGAAGTTGATGAAGAGTTAGTTGAGTTGCAAGAAGTTGTTGCCAACAGTTTTTATCAATTAGAGGACACGGTAGCTATTTTAAGGAGTAAATTAGATTTTATGGAATTTGATCCTGTTCGATTGAATGAAATTGAAGAGCGATTAAATGAAATCAATATGCTCAAACGAAAATATGGACCATCAATAGAGGAAATATTGGAATATGTTGCAAAGATTGAGGAAGAAATTGAAACATTAACCAACAAAGAAACTCATATCGAACACTTGCTCAAGCAGGCTAAAGAATTACAAGCTGATTTACTTGTCGAAGGAAAGGAATTGAGTGAATTAAGAAGAAATGCTGCGGAACGATTAACAAAAATGATTCATCGTGAATTAAAAGCACTTTATATGGAAAAGACTGTATTTGAGGTCCATTTTATTACGGATAAAGAAAGCTTTCATAAAAAAGGTATTGATACAGTCGAATTTTACTTATCCACTAACCCAGGAGAACCGTTAAAACCATTATCAAAAATTGCATCAGGTGGTGAACTATCCCGAATTATGCTTGCTTTAAAGAGTATCTTTTCTAAACATCAAGGGGTAACATCTATTATTTTTGATGAAGTTGATACAGGGGTAAGCGGAAGAGTCGCACAAGCTATAGCCGAAAAAATTCATCAAGTAGCGATTGATTCGCAAGTTCTTTGCATTTCCCATTTGCCACAAGTAGCTGCAATGGCAGATACGCATTTATTTATTTCTAAAACACTCAAAGCTGGCCGTACAAAAACAACGGTAAAGCCGTTGGATGACGAGGAAAAGATTAAAGAAATTGGTCGTATGATCTCTGGTGTGGAAATGACTGAACTGACAAGGGAGCATGCGAAGGAATTACTGAGCCTTGCCAAAAATGTAAAAATACCATGAAAAGCTATCCAATGGAGGGTAGCTTTTTTTATTAAGTTGCCAGTTATAATTGCTCTTGAAGCAGGCAAAATTATATATGTAGCCATGAAACAAGAAGCGAGGAGAGTGTTGAAATGACAAGAGATATATTGAGAAAAATAATTGGTGGAATTCTCCTTGTTTCAATCATATGTATAGGATTTTCTAAACCGTTTCAAGAGTATATTCACATTCCTATAAACCTTACCGTATTTGAGGGTGAACAAGTACGATATAATATGGCGGAAACAGTAAATGCAACAACACAAGCACCCGATGGACAATTGGCGGTTGTTCAGGATAAAGAAGTCATTACACTCTCTGCTAATGAACCAGGCAAGAATGAAATGTTTCTTGATTTGGCTGGTTTTCCGATAAAAAAAGTAGATGTGGAAGTTTTAAAGGACTTTAAAGTTATACCGGGTGGGCAATCAATAGGTGTAAAATTGAATACAGTTGGCGTATTGGTGGTCGGACATCACCAAATTAATACAATAAATGGAAAGATGTCACCGGGAGATTTAGCAGGTATTAAAATAGGTGATATTATTACAGAAATAAACGGAACAAAAATTGAAAAAATGTCTGATGTTGCTCCATTTGTACAAGCAGCAGGAGATAGTGGTAAACCCCTAAAAATATCAGTTACTCGTGATGAAGGGAAATTTGAGACAGAATTATTACCATTGAAAGATAAAAATGAACCAAACTTTAAGCTTGGATTATATATACGTGATTCAGCGGCTGGAATAGGCACAATGACTTTTTATCATCCACAATCAAAAAAATATGGTGCTCTTGGTCATGTTATTTCTGATATGGATACAAAAAGGCCAATTGTCGTTGATGATGGTCAAATACTACGGTCGACTGTTACTTCCATTGAAAAGGGGAGTAATGGGAATCCAGGAGAAAAATTAGCACGCTTTAAAGATGAAAAAGAAGTTATAGGCAACATTGATCGAAATAGCCCATTTGGCATTTTTGGAAGGCTTAATCGTGGATTGGCTAACGGGCTAATGGATAAACCAATGCCAATTGCTCTTTCACATCAAGTAAAGGAAGGACCAGCAAAAATTCTAACAGTCGTTGAAAATGATAAAGTTCAACTGTTTGATATCGAAATTGTTAGTACGATCCCGCAAAAATTTCCTGCTACAAAAGGAATGGTCATCAAGGTCACTGACGATGAATTGCTTGAAAAAACTGGGGGTATTGTCCAGGGTATGAGTGGCAGCCCGATAATTCAAAAGGGCAAGGTTATAGGAGCGGTAACACATGTTTTTGTGAATGACCCGACCAGTGGTTATGGTGTGCATATTGAATGGATGTTAAATGAAGCGGGCATTAATATTTACGAAAACCATGAAGAGCGAGCATCTTAAACAAAAAAGCGGTTTTGCCCGCTTTTTTGTTTGTTTAGATATATAAGGTGAATGTGGATTTAAATCATTCAATTTGAAAAAGCATGACTAACATATATATGTTAAAATAAGCAAAGAAACAAAGATTTTTCGACAATGAAGAAGAAAGATATCGATTATAGTCGAAAAATAGAGGAAAACAAAGAAAACTT
Source organism: Cytobacillus sp. FSL W7-1323 (assembly GCF_038595015.1). Classification (NCBI taxonomy): domain Bacteria; kingdom Bacillati; phylum Bacillota; class Bacilli; order Caryophanales; family Bacillaceae; genus Cytobacillus; species Cytobacillus sp. FSL W7-1323. The sequence continues at coordinate 3,047,083 of NZ_CP151998.1, read as the reverse complement.
AAGATTTTATTAGTTTTTTAAAGAAAAATAAAATTTGGTAAAGGATTTTTATCCCCTTTGTCGAAATTGTCACTTAGCAAATAGAGACAAAAAAATAGAAAATAGATTCAACTATGGGTTGAGGAGGAAAAAATTAGTGAAAAAAATCAAAGTATGTGTAGTTGATGACAATCGAGAGCTAGTAGCTTTACTTGAAGAGTATATTTCTTCTCAAGAAGATATGGAAATAGTCGGAGTGGCGCATAATGGACAAGACTGTTTAAATATTCTTGATGAAATCGAAACAGATGTGCTTGTATTAGACATCATTATGCCGCATCTTGATGGACTTGCAGTTCTCGAAAAAATGAGAGAACTTAACTTAAAAACTCTTCCTAGCGTTATTATGTTAACTGCTTTTGGTCAAGAAGACGTGACAAAGAAAGCTGTTGATCTTGGTGCATCTTATTTTATATTGAAACCTTTTGACATGGATAATTTGGCTAGTCATATCCGCCAAGTGAGCGGAAAATCAAGTCCGATGATTCGTAAATCACCTTCTACAACCAATTACCGTTCACAAGCAGAGCCAAAACCCAAAAATCTCGATGCAAGTATTACAAGTATCATACATGAAATTGGTGTGCCTGCTCATATAAAGGGTTACTTATATTTAAGAGAGGCGATTTCAATGGTATATAATGATATTGAGTTACTTGGCTCGATTACAAAAGTTCTGTATCCTGACATTGCCAAAAAGTATAATACAACAGCTAGTAGAGTGGAAAGGGCAATTCGTCATGCAATTGAAGTGGCATGGAGCAGAGGAAATATTGACTCTATCTCTTCTTTATTTGGCTATACAGTCAGCATGACAAAGGCCAAGCCAACAAACTCAGAATTCATTGCAATGGTTGCCGATAAGTTAAGGTTAGAGCATAAGGCTTCTTGAAAAAGCTAGGCGTGTGAACATATCGTCCACACGAATAAACAAAAAAGCGTCAGCATTTTTATTATGCTGACGCTTTTTATGATTCTTTCTTAAAACGGTCTTGCACTTTATTTCTTTTACGATCACGATGCAAAATAAATCCGGCAATAAAGCCAATTCCTAATATAACAAATAATAATCCACACACAAACTGCAAAGGTAAAGATGGGAAAGGGCTTTGTAAAATGCCAAATACCATATCCCTCATTAATTTAATTCCGTATACCGCTAAAACACCGGGAAGTACAAGTATCATTAATGCAATTAGTCTAATCATATTATTCCTTTCTTCCGCTGCTAAAATATTCAATAAACTCATTATATATGATAGGAAACGTTTATTAAAGGGAGATTTCATAGGTGCATCATATGAGAAAAAATATTAACACTAACAGTATAAGATATTTGTCAACAAGAACAATTAAGGTTACATTATAAATGAAAGAAATTGCATAGTAGATTTGAAAGAATATTCAGGGTAAGGTGAAAGTATGCAAAAAGTAATTATCATCGGGGCTGGTCAAGGTGGCTCCTCGATATATCGATTATTGAAAGAAACAGAAATGTTAATAGTAACAGCGGTTGTTGATATTAATCGCGAAGCAAAAGGACTTCAACTTGCGAGTGAAGATGGTGTGCAAATTGGTTATGATTGGCGCCAATTTATTAAAGAACCTGTTGATATTATTATTGAAGTAACAGGAGATGAAGAAGTTAGTAAACAAATTAGATCTTCAATCAAAGAAGAGGTAATTTTTATCCCTGGTAGTGTCGCTTATTTAATGGCCAAACTTTTGTCTCAAAAGGAAGAGCTCATATCCGCACTTTCTAATCAAACATATAAATTCAACCTCATATTTAATACGACCGATAACGGTATGATCGTCATCAATCCTGACGAGGAAATTATACTTTTTAATAAAAGCGCAGAAACGATGACAGGAATAGAAAAGAAACAGGCGATAGGTAAAAAGATCGGAGATGTAATTAGCGGAAGCTTACTGCCGAGAGTGTTGCATTCAAGGAGAGTGGAAACAAACCAAGAGTTTGTTTTAGGTAGTGGGTTGAAAATTATTACTACGAGAATTCCTGTAATCGGTGATAACGGTCAATTAATCGGTGCGGTTTCTATTTTTAAAGACATTACGGAATTAGTTGATTTAGCTGAAGAAATTACTGATTTGAAAAATTTAAAAACAATGCTTCAAGCTATTATACAATCAAGTGATGAAGCGATCTCTGTAGTAGATGAAGATGGGAAGGGGTTAATTATTAACCCGGCCTATTCAAAAATCACTGGATTAGCAGAAGAGGAAGTCATTGGTAAACCGGCAACTGCTGATATCTCAGAAGGTGAAAGTGTTCATATGAAGGTGCTTAAAACACGCAGAGCCATCAGGGGTGTACCAATGCGTGTAGGTCCGAAGAGAAAAGAAGTTGTCGTCAATGTAGCTCCGGTAATTGTAGATGGTATTTTAAAAGGAAGCGTCGGGGTTTTGCATGACGTTTCAGATCTACAAAGTATGAGTCGCGAATTAAACCGCGCGAGACAAATTATTCGAAATTTAGAAGCTAAGTATACTTTTGAAGATATTATTGGTCAGTCTGATGAAATGGCCATTGCAATTGAACAAGCTAAACTTGGAGCAAAAACGCCAGCAACCGTTCTATTGAGAGGTGAATCTGGAACAGGTAAAGAATTATTTGCACATGCCATTCATAATGCAAGTGACCGTAAATATAATAAATTTGTTCGTGTAAACTGTGCTGCCTTATCGGAATCACTACTGGAAAGTGAATTATTTGGTTATGAGGAAGGTGCTTTTTCTGGCGCGAAAAGAGGCGGAAAAAGGGGTTTATTTGAAGAAGCGGATAAAGGAAGTATCTTTTTGGATGAAATTGGCGAGTTAACTGCCAGCACACAGGCTAAACTATTAAGGGTGCTACAAGAAGGAGAGATTACCCGAGTAGGTGGTACAAAGCCTCTTCAGATTAACGTCCGAATTATTGCTGCAACCAATGTTAATCTGGAAAAAGCCATTGCGAACGGCGGATTTAGAGAGGATTTATACTACCGTTTGAATCGAATGCCAATTCATATTCCGTCTTTGAGAAAAAGAAAAGAAGATATCCCTTTACTAGTGGACCGCTTAATTGAAAAAATCAATATTGAATATGGCCGTAATGTAGAAGGTGTAACAGAAGAAGCGATGAAGGTTTTAATGGCATATGATTGGCCAGGTAATGTCCGTGAACTAGATAATATTATTGGAAGAGCGATTATATTTATGGGCTATCAAACACATATTGACAGTGAACATTTATCTACATTAGCGAATAGTGACAGTCCAGTTCTCGTAGATTCTGAAATGCATGCATCTATTCAACAAGGAGAGCCATTAGCAAAGCAACTGGAAGGTTTTGAAAAAGAAATTATTACGAAAGCAATGAAACAAGCGGATGGTAATAAGACACAAGCAGCCAAACATTTAGGGCTATCTGTAAGGAATTTATACTATAAATTGGAAAAATATGAAATTGAAAATAAAAGCATGCAATAATTTGCATGGTTTGCAATAAATTTCACGGTAGATTTTGAGCAATAAAGCGTTTTCATCGCATTTTAATTTTGGCACGGTAATTGCATAATAAAAATATGAGTGCAGCAAAAAAACTTTTTACTTGCACGCACTTTGAAGTAAAGGGGTTGAGACAGATGAAATTGGATTCGCTTATAGAGAAAGCAACCCAATATGAAGGCAATGTAGTTGCAGTTGCCGCAGCAGAAGACGAAGAAGTCTTAGAAGCTGTAGCTGGTGCACTAAAGAAGAACATGGCAAGCTTTCTATTATTCGGTAACTCTGAAAAGATTACGCAAATACTGAATGCAAACCATGCAGATGTCGCTAGTAGCGACCACCTAACAATTATGCATGCTGAAACAGCTGCTTTAGCTGCTGAAATGGCGGTTAAATCTGTCAAAGAAAAAAAAGCAAGCGTACTTATGAAAGGAAATGTTCCTACAGCAGTTATTCTAAAAGCCGTACTTAACAAAGAATATGGCTTGAGAACTGGTAGCGTTCTTTCACATGTTGCTGTTTTTGAAGTTCCTAACTTTGACAAATTTACGATTGTCACTGATGCTGCGATGAACATTGCGCCTGATTTAAGTCAAAAAGCGCAAATAACAGCAAATGCAGTAGGTATTGCTAAGAGTATCGGGGTGGAAATGCCTAAAGTTGCACCAATTGCTGCGGTTGAGGTAGTAAACCCAAATATGCAAGCAACATTAGATGCAGCGGCATTAACGCAAATGAATCAACGTGGTCAAATTAAAGGCTGCATCGTTGATGGACCTTTAGCACTTGATAATGCAGTTTCTATTGAAGCTGCTGAGCATAAAGGTATTACAAGTGATGTTGCTGGACAAGCAGATATCTTACTTGTGCCTACTATTGAAGTTGGAAATGCTTTATACAAATCATTGATCTACTTTGCTCAAGCAAAAGTTGGTGCAGTGATTGCAGGTGCAAAAGCACCAATCGTTTTAACTTCCAGAGCAGACTCAGCAGAGAGTAAATTATATTCACTTGCTTTAGCTATTTGCTCTGCTAAATAATATATTTTCTTTTAAAAACAAGGAGGATTTACAAACATGGAAATTTTTAAATATCTAGAGAAATATGATTACGAACAAGTCGTTATTTGCCAAGATAAAGAATCAGGATTAAAAGCAATCATCGCTATTCATGATACAACTTTAGGACCTGCATTAGGCGGAACACGTATGTGGACTTATGAGTCAGAAGAAGCAGCGATTGAAGATGCTCTTCGTCTTGCGAAAGGTATGACTTATAAAAATGCTGCAGCTGGACTTAACCTTGGTGGCGGTAAAACAGTTATCATCGGTGATCCTAAGAAAGATAAAAATGAAGCATTATTCCGTGCTTTCGGACGATATATTCAAGGTCTTAACGGACGTTATATCACTGCAGAGGATGTTGGTACAACTGTAGCTGATATGGACTTAATTCATGAAGAAACTGATTATGTAACTGGTATTTCTCCAGCATTTGGTTCTTCTGGTAATCCTTCTCCTGTAACTGCTTACGGTGTGTACGTAGGTATGAAAGCAGCAGCAAAAGCAGCATTCGGAACTGACTCTCTTGAAGGTAAAACAATTGCTGTTCAAGGTGTAGGTAATGTTGCATATCACTTATGTAAACACCTTCATGAAGAAGGAGCAAAATTAATCGTAACTGATATTAACAAAGAAGCTGTTCAACGTGCAGTTGATGATTTCGGTGCAGAAGCAGTAGGAATTAATGACATTTATGGTGTTGAATGTGATATCTATGCCCCATGTGCATTAGGTGCAACTGTAAATGATGATACAATTCCACAACTTAAAGCAAAAGTAATCGCAGGTTCTGCTAACAACCAATTAAAAGAAGAACGTCATGGCGATCAAATCCACGAAATGGGTATCGTATACGCTCCTGACTATGTAATCAATGCTGGTGGTGTTATTAACGTTGCTGACGAACTTTATGGTTACAATGCTGAACGTGCAATGAAAAAAGTTGAAGGTCTATACGATACAATTGACCGTATTATGCAAATTTCTAAAGAAGAAAATATCCCAACTTATAAAGCTGCTGACCGTATGGCAGAAGAAAGAATTGCGACAATGAAACAATCTCGCAGCACATTCCTTCAAAATGGTCATCACATCTTAAGCCGCCGTAAGTAATTATGGTTCATATTGAAGTGGCGAGCGCCTTCATAAGGCGCTAGCTATTTCCTTATGTAATTTCAAAAATGGATAAATAATGGAGGGTCTGTTGTGCAAGATCAAATCAAGAGAATGCTCGTCATCAACCCAGGATCTACTTCAACGAAGATCGGTGTTTTCGATAATGATAGTTCTGTGTTTGAAAAAACATTAAGACATGATACAGACGAGATTAAAAAGTTTAAAACAATTTTCGATCAATATGAATTCCGTAAAAACGCTATTTTAGAAACTTTAGACGCTGAAGGAATTAACATTTCAAAACTAAGCGCAGTAGTCGGTCGCGGAGGACTTTTACGCCCAATTCCTGGTGGTACTTATGCGGTTAATAAAGAGATGATTGAGGACTTAAAAGTTGGTTATGCTGGTCAGCACGCATCCAATTTAGGTGGGATTTTGGCTTACGAAATTGCTTCAGGTCTAAATATTCCTTCCTTTATTGTCGATCCGGTTGTTGTTGATGAATTAGCACCGATCGCCCGCGTTACTGGTTTCCCACAAATTGATAAAACAAGCATATTCCATGCATTAAATCAAAAGGCAGTAGCAAGAAGAGTATCAAAAAAATTAGGTAAGAAATACGAAGACTTAAACTTAATTGTTACACATATGGGTGGCGGAGTTTCTGTTGGTGCTCATGAAAAAGGCCGTGTAATTGATGTGAATAATGCACTTCATGGTGAAGGGCCATTCAGTCCTGAACGTGCAGGAACTGTTCCAGCTGGCGACCTTATTGATATGTGCTTCTCTGGTGAATATTACCGTGAAGAAATCATGAGCATGTTAGTTGGTGAAGGTGGACTTGTAGGTTACCTTGGTACGAACGATGCTGTTAAAGTGGAAAAAATGATTGAAGCTGGCGATGAAAAAGCGAAGCTCGTTTACGATGCGATGGGTTACCAAATTGCAAAAGAAATTGGTACTGCAAGTGCGGTATTAAAAGGTAAAGTAGACGCGATCATTTTAACAGGTGGACTAGCTTATGGGAAAGCATTTGTAAATGATATTTCAAGCTATGTTAACTGGATTGCAGATGTCATCATTGAACCTGGTGAAGATGAACTTCAAGCGCTTGCAGAAGGTGCACTTCGTGTTCTTCGTGGCGAAGAAGAAGCTAAGAATTACTCTATTGATGAATTAAATACAACAACAGTTAAGTAAGTAGTAATAGGAGGGTTTATTAATGGCACAAGAATATGATTTAGTCATTCTTGGCGGAGGTACTGGTGGTTATGTAGCTGCTATTCGTGCTTCTCAACTTGGTCTTAAAACAGCGTTAGTAGAAAAAGGAAATCTTGGCGGTACTTGCCTTCATAAAGGTTGTATCCCAAGTAAAGCATTGCTAAGAAGTGCGGAAGTTTTTGCGACTGCTAAGAATAGTGATGAGTTCGGTATTTCTACTGGCGAAGTATCAGTAAACTTTGCAAAAGTGCAAGAGAGAAAAGGCAAAATTGTTGATCAATTGCATAAAGGTGTTCAACACCTTATGAAGCAAGGAAAAATTGATGTATACGACGGTTTTGGACGTATTTTAGGACCATCCATCTTCTCTCCAACAGCAGGAACAATTTCTGTTGAAATGAATAATGGTGATGAGAATGAAATGCTTGTACCTAAAAATGTTATTGTGGCAACAGGTTCTCGTCCAAGAACATTACCTGGTTTAGAAGTTGGCGGAAATGTAATGACTTCTGATGAAGCATTATCGATGGAGGAAATTCCTAAGTCAATTATTATCGTTGGTGGCGGTGTAATCGGTATCGAGTGGGCTTCTATGCTTGCTGATTTCGGTGCAGAAGTAACTGTACTAGAATTTGCTGACCGTATTATCCCTACTGAAGATAAGGATGTAAGTAAGGAAATGCAACGTCTACTGAAAAAACGTGGCGTAAATATCGTTACTAAAGCGAAAGTACTTCCTGAAACATTGAAACAAGATGGCGGTGTAACGGTTTCTGCTGAAGTAAAAGGCGAAACAAAAGAATTCACAGCTGAAAAGCTTCTTGTATCTGTAGGTCGTCAAGCAAATACTGAAGGTATTGGTCTTGAAAATACTGATATTCAAGTAGAAAAAGGAAGCATCGTTGTGAACGAGCATTACCAAACAAAAGAGTCTCATATTTATGCAATTGGTGATGTAATTGGTGGACTTCAACTTGCACATGTTGCTTCACATGAAGGTATTCATGCAGTAGAACATATCGCAGACCAAAATCCAGAGCCAATGGATTATGATCTTATTTCTAAATGTATCTATTCTTCACCAGAAGCTGCAAGTGTAGGTATCACAGAAGATCAAGCGAAGGAACAAGGCTATAAAGTGAAAGTCGGTAAATTCATGTTCCGTGCGATTGGTAAAGCGCTTGTATTCGGTGAGTCTGACGGCTTTGTTAAAATTATTGCTGACGAAGAGACAAATGACATCTTAGGTGTACACATGATTGGACCACATGTGACAGATATGATTTCTGAAGCAGGTCTTGCAAAAGTATTAGATGCTACACCTTGGGAAGTAGCACATACAATTCACCCTCACCCAACTTTATCTGAAGCAATCGGAGAAGCTGCATTAGCAGTAGACGGAAAAGCAATTCACGGATAAGCGTTAGGATTTATTAAAGTGGACTTCTAGATTTTGTTGGAAATCTAGAAGCCTCACTTCATTAAGTGGAGAATATAAGAGCGTTCCACGTTCTTCTATATATATTTAGGAGGTTTTGAAATGGGTAAAACTAAAAATCGTCATAAAGCTTTAGGTTTAAGTGATGAGCAAGTATTAGAAATGTATGAAACCATGCTTTTAGCACGCCGTATTGACGAGCGTATGTGGCTTTTAAACCGTGCAGGTAAAATTCCTTTCGTTATTTCATGTCAAGGACAAGAGGCTGCGCAAGTAGGTGCATCTTTTGCATTAGACAGAGAGAAAGATTATGCCCTTCCATATTATCGTGACATGGGTGTTGTTCTTGCATTCGGTATGACTGCGAAAGAATTAATGTTATCAGCATTCGCTAAAGCGGAAGATCCAAACTCAGGTGGCCGTCAAATGCCAGGTCACTTTGGGCAAAAGAAAAACCGTATCGTAACAGGTTCTTCTCCAGTTACAACACAAGTTCCTCACGCAGTAGGTATTGCACTTGCTGGGAAAATGGAAAATAAAGATCTTTGTACATTTGTTACTTTCGGTGAAGGTTCTTCTAACCAAGGAGATTTCCACGAAGGAGCAAACTTTGCAGGTGTTCATAAATTACCAGTTATTTTCATGTGTGAAAATAATAAGTATGCGATCTCTGTACCAATTGAAAAACAATTGGCATGTGAGAAAGTATCAGATCGTGCAATCGGTTACGGTATGCCTGGTGTAACTGTAGATGGTAACGATCCATTAGCAGTGTACCAAGCAGTTAAAGAAGCAGCTGATCGTGGACGTAAAGGTGAAGGTCCTACATTAGTTGAAACAGTTTCTTATCGTTTAACTCCACACTCTTCTGATGATGATGATCGCAGCTACCGTGATCGTGAAGAAGTAGATGCAGCGAAAGAAAAAGATTCGATTATTACTTTTGCAGCCTACTTAAAAGAAATTGGTCTTTTCGATGATGAAAAAGAAAAAGAAATGAACGATCGTATTATGAAAATCGTGAATGAAGCAACTGATTATGCTGAAAATGCACCATATGCAGATGCAGAAGATGCATTGAAATATGTGTACGCAGAATAAGTAGGGGGGAATAACACATGGCAGTAATGTCTTATATTGACGCGATCACTTTAGCGATGCGCGAAGAAATGGAAAGAGACCCAAAAGTATTTGTACTAGGAGAAGACGTTGGTCGTAAAGGTGGAGTTTTCAGAGCGACAAACGGCTTATATGAAAAATTTGGTGAAGACCGTGTGCTAGATACACCACTTGCAGAATCTGCAATCGCTGGTGTTGGTGTTGGTGCGGCAATGTACGGTATGCGTCCTATCGCAGAAATGCAATTTGCTGATTTCATCATGCCTGCTGTCAACCAAATTATTTCAGAAGCAGCAAAAGTTCGTTACCGTTCAAATAACGACTGGAGTGCTCCAATGGTTATTCGTGCACCATATGGTGGCGGTGTCCATGGTGCCCTTTATCACTCTCAATCAGTAGAAGCTGTATTTGCAAACCAACCAGGTTTAAAAATTGTTATGCCTTCTACACCATACGACGCAAAAGGACTTTTAAAAGCAGCGATTCGTGATGACGATCCTGTTATGTTCTTCGAGCATAAACGTGCTTACCGTTTAATTAAAGGTGAAGTACCTGAAGATGATTATGTACTTCCAATTGGTAAAGCTGACGTTAAACGTGAAGGTGAAGATATTACAATCATCACTTACGGATTATGCGTACACTTTGCTCTTCAAGCAGCAGAAAAACTAGCGAAAGATGGTATCTCTGCTCATATTTTAGACTTACGTACGGTTTATCCATTAGATAAAGAAGCGATTATCGAAGCAGCTTCTAAAACGGGTAAAGTCCTTCTTCTTACAGAAGATACAAAAGAAGGAAGCATTATGGGTGAAGTAGGATCGATTATTGCTGAGAACTGCCTATTTGACTTAGATGCACCAATTATGCGCCTTGCAGGTCCAGATGTACCAGCAATGCCATATGCACCAACAATGGAGAAATTCTTCATGGTTAACCCGGATAAAGTAGAAAAAGCAATGAGAGAATTAGCTGAATATTAATCAAAAGTGGCAATGAGAGCGGAAATCCGACTCTTTTTGCCACATTCCAAATAGATGTTGATAAGTAATAAGGAGGTCACTTTAATAATGGCTATCGAACAAATAAAAATGCCTCAATTAGGTGAAAGTGTAACAGAAGGTACAATTAGTAAATGGTTAGTATCTGTTGGAGATAAAGTAAATAAGTACGATCCACTTGCAGAAGTAATGACTGATAAAGTAAATGCTGAGGTTCCTTCATCTTTTGATGGAGTAATTAAAGAGCTAATTGCCGAAGAAGACGGCACATATGAAGTAGGAGAAGTCATTTTAACAATTGAAACTGAAGGTGGCGGAAGCAGCGAGCCCCAAGCTTCTGAAGAAACTTCTGCACCAGCAAAAGAAGAAGCGCCAAAATCAGAAAGCAAATCAGTCGCTTCTACACCTGCAGCAGATGCACCTAAAGGTGGACGTTATTCTCCAGCTGTACTTAAGCTTTCTCAAGAGCATGGCATTGACCTTAGCCAAGTAGCTGGTACTGGAGCAGGCGGAAGAATCACACGTAAAGATTTAAACAAAATTATTGAGTCTGGTAATATTCCAACTGCTGATAATGCACCAAAAGCAGAAGCACCAGCAAAAGCAGAAGCACCTAAGCAAGAAGCACCAAAAGCGGCAGCTTCTAAACCAGCAAAAGCAGCAGGCACAAATGTACCAGTTGTACCAGGAGATGAAGAAATTCCTGTGACTGGTGTACGTAAAGCAATTGCAGCTAACATGCTTAAGAGCAAACATGAGGCTCCTCATGGTTGGACAATGATGGAAGTAGACGTAACAAATCTTGTTGAGTATCGTAACTCAATTAAAGGTGAGTTCAAGAAGAAAGAAGGCTTCAACCTTACATTCTTTGCTTTCTTCGTAAAAGCAGTTGCGCAAGCACTTAAAGAATATCCACAAATCAACTCTATGTGGGCTGGCGACAAAATTGTACGTAAAAAAGACATCAACTTGAATATTGCAGTAGCAACTCAAGACGCTCTTTATACACCAGTTATCAAAAATGCTGATGAAAAAACAATCAAAGGTATTGCGCGTGAAATCGGTGAGTTAGCTGGTAAAGTACGTGCTGGTAAATTAACAGGTGCTGATATGTCTGGTGGTACATTCACTGTAAATAACACTGGTTCATTCGGTTCTGTTCAATCAATGGGCATCATCAACCACCCTCAAGCAGCGATTCTTCAAGTAGAATCTATTGTGAAGCGTCCAGTTGTTATGGACAACGGTATGATTGCTGTTCGTGACATGGTTAACCTTTGTATGTCACTTGACCACCGTGTACTAGACGGATTAGTATGTGGTCAATTCATGCAACGTGTAAGAGAAATTCTTGAAAATACTTCTAAAGAAAATACATCTGTATACTAAGAAGTGATCGTAAAAAAAGAGAGGCCATTCGCCTCTCTTTTTTTTATGAAAATAAATATCAAGTTTCAAGAAACACAATAAATTACCCCATAAATAAAGTATTTCTAGATGATAAATTGATGGAATTCTACAAAAGATTGCAGCTTTTTCCTATCTATACTACAATAAAATTAAGATTTATTAGAATTTTATTAATGTTTTGATCGCTATGATGAGGGGAGGTCCTGTCTTTTTAGACAGATATTTTATGAATTTAAATAAAATGAAAAATGAGACATTTACAAAGCCGACTTTACGCGATTGGCAGGAGAAAGCAGAGGAATCATTAAAGGGTGGGTCCATCGATCGTTTATCAACAGTCACTTATGAAGGGATTAAATTGAAACCGCTTTATTCACGAGAAGATTTACCATCACCTATCCAAAATCCACTTCCAGGAAGTTCAGACTTTCGTCGAGGATATACCTCTTCAGGATATTTTGAAGAACCATGGAACGTCTCGCAACGGCTTTCTTCTACATCGGCAAAAGAAATGAAAAAACAATTATTAGAAGAATTAAATAAAGGGCAATCAGCCATTTCATTTAACCCTGATCTTTACAAGCTTTCAGAAGTAGCAGCGATTGTTGAAGGCTTAGAAGAATATCCATTTTGTTTAATGACGGAAAATTCTTCACTAGATTTATACAAAACGATTGGTCAGCAAAATTCGAAGGGGTTTATTGGGAAAGATCCGTTAGCCAGTTTAATGAATAATAGTAAAGGTTACGATAATGATTGGTTAGAAGCAATTGTACATGCGAAAAAGTCCTCACCTAAGCTAAAAACCATTTTAATTCATACGACCATATATCATGAACTAGGTGCAAATGCTATTCAAGAACTGGCAATTGCCATTGCTTCTGCTGTTTCTCATATTGAGCGCTTGCTCAGCGAAGACTTCTCTATAGAAGAAATAGTAGATAAGGTCGTATTTCATTTTTCCATTGGCGCTCAGTTTTTTACGGAAATCAGTAAATTAAGAGCGGCAAAAATCCTATGGTCTAAAGTTTTAGAAGCATACGGACTAAATGAGAAGCTAATGAACATGACCATTTCTGCTCAAACTTCACCATTTACAAAAACATTGTACGACCCCTATGTCAATCTTTTACGGGCAGGGAATGAGGCCTTTGCAGCCATACTAGGTGGGATCAATTATTTACACGTGTCACCATTTGATGAACCTAGTGAAGCCTCCTCTTTTACTGCGAATCGAATTGCTCGAAATACCCAATTGATTTTAAGGGAAGAAGCGCATCTAAATAAAGTCATTGATCCGGCAGGAGGGTCTTATTATATTGAATCAATCACGAATCAAATTGCTGAAAGAGCTTGGGATTTATTTTTAGCAATAGAAGATCAAGGTGGTATGGAAGTTGCCATAGAGACAGGTTGGATTCAAGAACAGATTACGCAAGTGCAAAAAAAGCGGTTAGCTGATATTTATACGCGAAAGCAAAGTATTGTTGGCACGAACAAATATGCGAATTTAGATGAATCACCGCTGCAGAATGCAGTGACCCTAGGCAACCGTTTATCCATTCCATATGAAAAGCTGCGCTATCAAGTAGAAATGATGAAGGCGAGTAGCGTTGATATTCAGGTGGGCTTATTATGTCTTGGAGATTTAAAAAAGCATAAGCCGCGTATGGATTTTGTAACCGGCTTTTTAGCTCCAGGTGGTATTCGTTCTCATTTTATACCAATTATGCATACAGAGAACCTAAAGGAACAAATAGAAAATAATCCTTTATCTCATTACGTGATTTGTGGTGCAAACGATCAATATGATGATGATCTTTTAACTGCTGTGAAGTTAGTAATGACAGAGAAACAAAGCATATTTAAACTATATTTGGCTGGTCATCCTACAGTAGAGGAACAAAAATGTTGGAAAGAGGCGGGCATCACCGAGTTCCTCCATATGAAAAGTGATTGCTACCATATACTAAGCACTATTGTGGAAGATTGGGAGGGTGAAGTGAAATGACCAAACCTGATTTTACGAAAGTGAAATTATTTGATGAGGGTGACAAAGCGCAACATCCTGATAAAATCCATCATGATGTGTTTGAAACAAATGAAAGTATAAATATTAAATCAATTTATTCCCATAATGATCTAACGTCGATGGAACATCTTGATGATATGCCAGGAATCGCACCTTACACACGAGGTCCATATCCAACGATGTATGTTAATCGACCTTGGACTGTTAGGCAATATGCTGGGTTTTCAACAGCGGAAGAAAGTAATGCGTTCTATCGTCGTAATTTAGCGATGGGGCAAAAAGGACTTTCAGTCGCTTTCGATCTTGCTACACATCGTGGCTATGATTCCGATCATCCGCGAGTGGTTGGCGATGTCGGAAAAGCAGGCGTAGCCATTGATAGTATTTTAGATATGAAAATATTGTTTGATGGCATTCCTTTAGACCAAATGTCAGTCTCCATGACAATGAATGGAGCAGTTTTACCGATTATGGCGTTCTATATTGTCACGGCTGAAGAGCAGGGAGTGAGCCAGGAAAAGCTTGCGGGGACGATTCAAAACGATATCCTTAAAGAGTATATGGTGAGAAACACCTATATTTACCCACCCGATATGTCAATGAAAATCATTGCAGACATATTTGAGTATACGTCACATTATATGCCTAAATTTAATAGTATCAGTATATCTGGTTATCACATGCAAGAAGCAGGTGCGCCGGCAGATATAGAATTAGCATACACGCTCGCAGATGGACTTGAATATGTGCGTACAGGGATGAAAGCAGGGATTGATATCGATTCTTTTGCTCCTAGATTGTCCTTTTTTTGGGCAATTGGGATGAACTATTTTATGGAAGTGGCAAAGATGAGAGCGGCTAGACTTATATGGGCAAAGATGATGAAAAACTTTGCACCAAAAAATCCGAAATCGATGGCGTTAAGAACACACTCGCAAACTTCCGGTTGGAGTTTAACAGAACAAGATCCATACAATAATGTGACAAGAACTTTGATAGAAGCGCATGCAGCAGCGATGGGACATACACAGTCACTACACACAAATGCACTAGATGAAGCGATTGCCTTACCAACCGATTTCTCAGCAAGGATTGCGCGCAATACACAGTTATTTTTACAAGAGGAAACAGGCATAACCAATGTAATCGATCCTTGGGGCGGTTCTTATTATGTAGAAAGTCTAACAAATGAGTTGGTAGAGAAAGCTTGGGCGCATATTGAGGAAATTGAAGAACTTGGCGGAATGGCTAAAGCGATTGAAACAGGATTACCAAAAATGAGGATTGAGGAGGCGGCTGCAAGAAGGCAAGCACAGATAGATTCGAATAAAGAAACAATCATTGGTGTAAATAAATACCGGCTTGAGCAGGAGGAGCCTCTAGATATTCTAAATATTGATAATACTGCAGTGCGGTTAAAGCAAATAGAACGCTTAGAGCATTTAAGAGCGACAAGAGATGAAGATAAGGTGAAAGAAGCGCTTGCAGCTATTACGAGAGCAGCTGAGACAGGTGAAGGGAATCTTTTAGCTTTATCCGTTCAGGCGGCACGAGTGCGGGCATCTTTAGGAGAAATTTCTGATAGTATTGAATTGGTAGCTAAACGACATAAAGCGATGATTCGCTCTATTAGTGGTGTATATAGCTCCCATTTTTCTAATGAAGAGGAAATTAATGAAGTAAAGGCAATGGCTGATGAATTTTTAGAAAATGAGGGGAGAAGACCTCGTATTTTAATTGCTAAAATGGGACAGGATGGACATGATAGAGGAGCGAAAGTCATTTCTACAGCCTTTGCAGATTTAGGGTTTGATGTGGACATTGGACCACTTTTTCAAACGCCAGAGGAAACAGCGATTCAAGCAGTCGAAAATGACGTGCATGTGGTTGGGTTTAGTTCTCTTGCTGCTGGTCATAAAACATTGTTACCACAATTAGTGGCTGAGTTAAAAAAGCTAGGGCGTGAAGATATTTTAGTTGTCGTAGGAGGCGTAATTCCACCGCAAGATTATGAGTATTTGCTTGCTAATGGTGCATCAGCTATCTTTGGACCAGGAACAGTGATTCCAGTGGCTGCGCAAAAGGTAATAAGAGAGATTTATCATCGTTTAGGCTATGAGGAAGTGACGAATTAATATGGACACATATAAGAAGCGTGGAAGGCCGTCTAATGAAGCTTTTACAGATTCTGTTCAGGCTGGTGACTTCTCATCCAGTTTTTCGTCTCTGACAAGAGGAAGTAACTTTAAAAAGAAAAAAGAAACCTCTCCACCCATTGATGAACTGGAAAAAGGCTTATTAGAAGGTAACCGAAGTGCACTTGCTCGTGCCATTACTTTAATAGAGAGTAATGCTGAGCATCATTTTCAAGGAGCTCAAGAGTTATTGCATAGAGTTTTACCACATGCGAATCAATCTATTCGTATTGGCATTACTGGGGTGCCTGGTGCAGGGAAAAGTACTTTTATAGAATCTTTTGGTTCGTATTTATGTAATGAGTTAGGGGCAAAAGTAGCTGTTTTGGCTGTTGATCCTAGTTCAAAATTAAGTGGTGGTAGTATTCTTGGTGATAAAACGAGAATGGAGCAACTCGCCAGAAATCCTCTCGCATTTATCCGTCCATCACCAACATCAGGAAAACTAGGTGGTGTCCATCGCAAAACAAGAGAAACGATGATCTTATGTGAAGCGGCTGGTTTTGATGTCATCTTAGTGGAAACGGTCGGTGTTGGTCAAAGCGAAGTGATTGTACGTGATATGGTTGATTTCTTCATGCTCCTTGTTTTAACTGGAGCTGGTGACGAACTGCAAGGAATGAAAAAAGGAATTATGGAGTTAGCAGACACGATTATCGTTAATAAAGCAGATGGGGAAAATAAACATGCAGCCAAAAAAACGAAAGCTGAATATGAAAAGATTCTTCATTTCCTTCAACCTGCAACGAAAGGATGGCCATCTAGGGCTTATGTTTGTTCTTCCCTTTATGAAGAAGGTATAAAAGAAGTGTGGGAAGTAATTCAACAATTTATTGCCAATACACAAACTTCTGGTGTCTTCGAGCAGAGAAGAAGAGAACAAGCGAAAGAATGGATTTATTCCATGATCACAGATCAACTTCATTATCGTTTTTTTGGTTCACCTGTCGTGAAAGAAATGCTGCCTAAAATTGAAAATGATGTGATTGCAGGTAACCGAACCGTAACAGCGGTTGTCGAGGAACTTTTTAGGCGGTATACAAGAGAATAAAAAAAGCTGCCCCTTCACCGTGATAGGGGCAGTTCTAGTATATAAAAGCCTGCTTTACTAGCAGGAACACCCAGGGGGAGGGTTATATATTGTATGTTACCCCAAAGTTTTTCTTTTAAAACTAAAAGATAAAAGTTTCTATACTGTAAAAAAACTCACGACCTTGGTATGATATAATTATACGTAAACGAATAAAACGTATAAGGACACTTTGATCCTAATTATTCTTTAGGGGGAATGAAATCATGAGTATGGATTTTAATTTGTTTATGAATGATGTTGTGCAACAAGCTCGTAAAGAAATCGTTCATGCAGGATATACAGAGTTAAGAACAGCAGACGATGTGAAACAAGCATTAGATAAAAAAGGAACAACGCTCGTAATGGTTAACTCTGTTTGTGGGTGTGCAGGGGGAATTGCTCGTCCTGCTGCAGCACACTCTATTCATTATGATAAGCGCCCTGATCATTTAGTAACAGTATTTGCTGGTCAGGATAAAGAAGCAACTGCTGAAGCACGTTCATATTTCACAGGTTTTCCACCATCTTCACCTTCCTTTGCTTTGTTAAAAGATGGAGAAATTATTACGATGGTTGAACGCCATGATATTGAGGGACACGATCCAATGGCAGTTGTTCAAAAGCTTCAAGCATCATTCGAAGAACATTGTGAAGAAGTATAATATCATAATTTTATCATGGAAAGAATAGCCGTTCCGTACGGTTATTCTTTTTTTGCATTTAACACTTCTACCATTTTTTAATAGAGAATTGAAAACTAGTAAACTTTTTCTTTTCATATACAATTCCTTCCTTTATACTGAAAATTAGTTAGAAAAATCAAAAAAATATTATAAAAATATAATTATGCAAATATATCATTGCATATTCATGTGAATGTGTTAAAATACATCTAGATGAATAAATATTAATTGATTAAAAACGAAATTTATTTTCATACTATATAATTTTTAGGAGGAAAGATTGTGAAGAAACAATGGATACTTTTAAGTGCGTTATTGGTATTAATTGCAGGATTTTTAGCTGCATGTGGATCAAGTGAAGAAGCGGGTGGCGATAACGATAAAAAAACATTAGTAATGGGTACGTCAGCTGATTATCCACCATTTGAATATATCGATACAGCACAAGGAGAGGAAATTATTGGGATTGATGCTGATATCGCAAAAGCAGTGACTGAAAAGCTAGGATACAATTTAGAAATTAAAGATATGGATTTTGGTGGACTGATTCAAGCACTTAACTCCGAACAAGTTGATTTTGTTGCATCAGCCATGTCTGCAACGGATGAAAGAAAAGAGAATGTTGACTTTACTGAAATCTACTATACTTCTAAACATATGATTATCTCTAAAGAAGGTAGCGGTATTGAAACAGCTGAAGATTTAGAAGGAAAAACAGTTGGTGTACAATTAGGTTCTATTCAAGAGACAAAAGCAAATGATTTAGCTGAAGGGATAGATATGAAGGTTGAAAGCCGTAATCGTATTCCTGAGATCATTCAAGAGATTAAAGCAGGTCGCTTTGAAGCAGCCATTATTGAAGATACAGTTGCACAAGGCTTTCTTGAAAAAGAGAAAGATTTAGCTGGTGTAACGATTGAGGATGCTGACGGCGGCTATGCGATTGCTTTACCAAAAGGTAGTGAGCTAACAGAAGAATTTAATAAAGCCTTACAAGAAATGATTGATAACGGGGAAATCGAGGACATTATCACAAAGTGGTTCTCTGAGCAGTAAACCCAAATCAACGTTCAGAAGGGAAAAAACCTTCTGGGCGTTTTTTCCCTTCAATGGGTGGATCAAATGAATTTCAAATATTAATTACTGAGAGGAATGGCAATATATGAATTTAGATTTTACCTCTGTCCTCCCTTCTCTACCTTTCATTTTACAAGGGCTCGGTGTCACACTACAGATTGTTTGTTTAGCGGGTATTTTAGGGTTTTTATTAGGAATTATCCTTTCTTTATGTAAGATTAGTAAAATTAAGCTATTAAATTGGTTAGCGAATGCTTATACTTCCGTTTTTAGAGGTACGCCATTAATTTTACAATTGATGATTATTTATTTTGGCTCACCACAAGTACTAGGCTTTCAAATAGAGGGTGTAACAGCAGCCATTATCGGATTTGCATTGAACTCGGCCGCTTATATTTCTGAGATTATTCGTGCAGGCATACAAGCAATTGATAAAGGACAGCAAGAAGCGGCAATGGCTTTAGGCGTTCCGTATCGTCCGACAATGGTAAATATTATTCTCCCACAAGCAATGAAGAATATTTTACCTGCGCTTATGAATGAATTCATTACATTAACGAAAGAATCTGCTCTTGTGACGACAATTGGGGTAATGGATGTGATGAGACGAGCGTATCAAGTAGGAGCGAATCAGTATCAATTTATGGAACCACTCCTTCTTGCCGGAATTATTTACTATATCTTAGTAACGATACTCACATTCTTAGGCAAACTAGTTGAAGGGCGGTTGAGATCCAGTGATTAAAGTGGAAAAATTGCATAAATCCTTCGGGAAGAATGAAGTGCTAAAAGGTATTTCAACACAGATAAATAATGGTGAAGTTGTTGCTATTATTGGTCCATCCGGTTCAGGTAAATCCACTTTTTTGCGTTGTATTAATAAATTGGAAGAGCCAACAAACGGGAAGATATGGATTAAAGATGCGGATATTACCGATCGACAAACAGATATATTAAAAGTCCGACAAAATGTAGGGATGGTGTTTCAGCATTTCCACTTATTCCCTCATATGACCGTGTTGGAGAATTTAACTTATGCACCATTAAAGGTAAAAAAAATAACAAAATCAGAAGCGGAAAATAACGCTATGAAATTACTAGAAAAAGTCGGATTAGCTATAAAAGCACAGGAATATCCTAACAAATTATCAGGGGGTCAAAAGCAGCGGGTAGCGATTGCTCGCGCACTTGCGATGAATCCAGAAATTATGCTATTTGATGAACCAACCTCAGCACTTGATCCTGAAATGGTAAAAGAAGTGTTAGATGTAATGAAAACACTCGCACATTCAGGTATGACAATGGCTATTGTTACCCATGAAATGGGGTTTGCGCGTGAGGTGGCGGATCGAGTATTATTTCTAGATGGTGGCGTGCTAGTAGAAGATGCCCCGCCTAACGAATTCTTTTCCAACCCTAAGTCTTCGCGTGCGCAAGATTTCTTACAAAAAGTATTATAAAAGCGGAAAAAGATGGTCAAACTGATCATCTTTTTTTCATTATTGAAAAGTGAATACTGTATAATAATAAAACATAGCATTGTATGAGGGATGAGAGGACAATCTCTGTTAAATGAATGGTTGATATGTTATAATCATATATTTTGTAGGGAATGGTTATGAAGGATGTTGAATGATACATTTCGCTTTAGAATACGAGACTGATTCGTTCTTAATGCACTAGCATGATGAACATACGAGGAGTAATAAGATGAAATTTAGAATAGGCTATAGAACAGTGAAAACGGCAGTCGGAGCAACTCTTGCTATTATGATTGCGCAAATGCTTGGTTTGGAGAATTATGTCTCCGCCGGTATTTTAACAATTTTATGTGTGAAGGTGACAAAAAAAGATTCCTTGCGTGCTTCATGGGATCGGATATTCGCGTGTTTCATTGCTATATTTGTTGCGTCTCTACTCTTTGAAATACTTGCCTATCATCCATTAGTTATTGGTATCGTCTTACTTGTGTTTATTCCATTAGCGGTGATGTTCAAAGCTAGCGATGGAATTGTTACAAGTTCCGTTATTATTCTACATATTTATTCAGCTGAACAAGTGACAGTGGGACTGATTTTAAATGAGGTAGGAATTATTATCATTGGGGTTGGAATTGCATTATTAGCCAATTTATACATGCCTAGCCTTGACGTGAAATTAAAGGAATATCAAGTAGAAATTGAACAAAATTTCAAACTGATTTTTGATGAGATTGTCATATATTTAAGAACAAATGAAAGTACTTGGGATGGTAAGGAAATCACGGAGACGTATCAATTAATTGAAGAAGCAAAAGCATTAGCATTCAGAGAAGTGGAAAATCATGTATTAAGGAACGAGAGTCTCTATTATAGTTATTTCAAAATGAGAGAGAAACAATTTGAAATCATTGAGCATGTTTTGCCAGTGGTGACAGCGATAGATGAAAATGTTGAGCAAGCAGAGATGATAGCTGATTTTATAGAGGATTTATCCGAACATATTCATCCAGGAAACACGGCCAGTCTCTTCATCGATAAGTTACAACAAATGCGGGCCCAATTCGCTGAAATGCCATTACCACAAACAAGAGAAGAATTTGAAGCACGCGCGGATTTACTTTATTTTATTAAAGAAATGGAAGAATATCTCTTTATCAAAAGTCAATTTGCGGGGTTAAAAGGAAGCAAGAGTTTGTATCAAAATACAGCCACTGGAGAACAATAAAGGGAAAAAGGATGTGATTCTATTGCTAAATGTGATGAGTCATCTTTTTCTAGTGTTAATGATTTCTCCACTTTGGCCCATTGGCCCAAACCCGTTACCGGGAGATCCTTTCGTGATTGTAAATAAGCGCACAAATGAGCTAACTTTTATTGATAATAGGGAGGTTCAACAGGTTGTTCATGTTGCTACAGGAAAGACTGATAGCTTAACACCAGAGGGTATGTTTACAATTATAGTAAAAGCGGAAAATCCTTATTATCGAAAAAAAGACATTCCAGGAGGAAAGAAAAATAATCCGTTAGGCACACGCTGGATGGGGTTTGATGCGAAGGAGACAGATGGCAGAATTTATGGCATTCACGGCACCAATGACCCAGATTCGATAGGTCACTATGTCTCTAATGGTTGTATTCGCCTGAAGAATGACCATGTTGAAGCTTTATTTGAGAGAATTCCTATTGGAACGAAAATATTAATTGTTTCAACTGATGAAACCACAGAACAATTAGCGAAAAAATATGGCGCGTTATAAAAGGACGGCTCAACATTCGGAATTTCCGAGTGCTGAGCCGTCCTTTTTCTTGTTAAGCTTCAAGTAGTTCCATGCTTTTTTAATTTTATATTAGAAGAACATCGTTAGACCCATTAGAAGTGTTGATGCAAGCATAACGAAAATCATCAAATAGACTATGATCTTCATTGTTTTTTTCGGCAATTTCTTTCACCCTCTCCCTTGAGTGGTATTCCTCTTTATTTTACTAGGATTTTCTCATTTGAACAACATAGAGTTTTTTTCTCGTATATTCGACATATTCGTGGAAAATTATTATAATTATATATAGTTAGAAAATAATGATATTTTTAAATAGATAGAATAGGGGGGATTTCGTTGATCAAAAAAATTGATCATATTGGTATCGCTGTTCGATCATTAGCGCAATCATTACCTTTTTATACGGAAACATTGCAATTACCTTTGTTAGGAATTGAAGAAGTGAAGAGTGAAGGCATTAAAGTAGCCTTTATTCAAATTGGGGAGACGAAACTTGAGTTATTAGAGCCGCAAACAGATGAAAGCGCTGTAGCGAAGTTTATCGCTAAAAGGGGAGAAGGTCTTCATCATGTGGCATTGGGCGTCCATTCTATTCAAGAGAGAATCGAAGAAATGAAAACAAAAGGCATTCAAATGATTCAAGATCAGCCAAAATTGGGTGCAGGTGGAGCGAGTGTAGCCTTCATGCATCCTAAATCAACTGGCAGTGTTTTATATGAATTATGTGAAAAGAAGGGAATGACAAGCTAATGGCAGACATCTATGAAAAAATTAACGAACTTTATGATCGTAGAAGAGAAGTAGAGCTTGGTGGCGGAGACGAAAGAATTGAAAAACAACATGAAAAAGGAAAACTAACAGCAAGAGAAAGAATTGCTTTATTAGTCGATGATGGTACATTTGTGGAATTAAACCCGTTTATTGAACACCGTAGCAATGATTTTGGTTTAGATAAACAAAAAGGGCCTGGTGATGGGGTTATTACTGGATATGGAAAAGTGAACGGGCGTCCGATCTTTCTTTTCTCACAGGATTTTACCGTTTTTGGTGGTGCACTAGGGGAAATGCATGCAAAAAAAATTGTGAATGTTATGGACTTAGCCGCAGAGAACGGAGCTCCGTTTATTGGCTTAAATGATTCTGGTGGTGCCCGTATACAAGAAGGTGTCGTTTCTTTAGATGGATATGGACAGATTTTTTATAGAAATTCAATTTATTCAGGTGTTATCCCACAAATATCTGTTATTTTAGGTCCGTGTGCAGGTGGGGCTGTTTATTCGCCAGCTATTACTGACTTTGTTTTTATGGTCGAGAATACGAGCCAAATGTTCATTACAGGACCAAAAGTGATTGAGACCGTTACTGGAGAAAAAATTACGGCAGAAGATTTAGGTGGAGCAAACGTACATAATACGATAAGTGGCAATGCTCACTTTAAAGGAAAGACAGAGGAAGAGGTCATTGCGCAAGTTCGGGATTTATTAAGTTATCTCCCGCAAAACAATGAAGAACGCACACCAAGAAAAGCAGATGAATCAACAGATGATTATCGACCAGATTTAACGGATATCATTCCATTTGATGCAATTAGACCTTATGATGTTCGTAAAGTAATTGATCAAGTGGTGGATGCTGATTCTTTCTTAGAGGTGCAACCTGATTTTGCCAAGAATATTGTTGTTGGCTTAGCGAGGATAAAGGGAGAATCAATTGGACTTGTTTGTAATCAACCTAAAGTGATGGCTGGCGGGTTAGATATTGATTCATCTGATAAAGCAGCCCGCTTTATTCGTTTCTGTGACTCATTTAATATCCCATTAGTGACTTTTGAGGACGTAACTGGGTTCTTTCCTGGGATTAAGCAAGAACATGGGGGAATTATTCGTCATGGCGCAAAAATTCTTTATGCCTATTCAGAAGCAACGGTACCTAAGTTAACCGTCATACTGCGAAAAGCGTTCGGAGGGGCTTATGTAGCGCTGAATAGTAAATCTATTGGGGCAGACTTGGTTTTTGCTTGGCCAAACGCTGAGGTGGCTGTCATGGGCCCTCAAGGGGCAGCTAATATTATTTTTGCTAAGGAGATTGCCACGAGTGAAAATCCTGAACAAACGAGAGCGCAAAAAATAGAAGAGTATCGTGAAAAATTTGCCAACCCATATGTCGCAGCCAGTCGGGGTATGGTAGATGATGTCATTGATCCAAGAGAAACAAGAATAAAAATCATCCAAGCGTTAGATATGTTAAAAAATAAAAAGGAAACACGCCCGTTTAAAAAGCATGGGAATATGCCTTTATAGAATAAAACATTCTTTATTTGCTGATAAGTTTCGTTAGGAGTATACTAATTAGTGTTGAAGAGAACTGTTTAAAAGCATAATAAGGCTCGTGATATTTGGAGGTTATTGACGGATGATTAATGAAGAAAGACTGTTAAATGAGTTTTTAGAACTTGTGCAAATTGATTCTGAAACAAAGGATGAAGCACAGATTGCAAAAGTATTAAAAAAGAAATTCCGTGACATTGGAGTAGAAGTATTTGAAGATGATACGACTGCGGTGACAGGGCATGGAGCGGGCAACTTAATTTGTACACTTCAAGGAAATAAAGAAGGCGTTGACCCTATTTATTTCACATCTCATATGGATACGGTTGTGCCTGGTATCGGGGTCAAACCTTCAATTCAGGATGGTTATGTAGTTACAGATGGCACAACGATTTTAGGTGCTGATGATAAGACTGGGTTAGCGGTAATGCTTGAAATCGTCAAAGTACTTAAAGAGCAAAATATTGCTCACGGTACAATCCAATTTATAATTACTGTCGGTGAAGAATCTGGACTAGTTGGTGCAAAAGCATTAGACTCTTCTCTCATTCAAGCAAAATTCGGCTATGCTCTTGATAGCGATGGAAAAGTAGGTAATATTATTGTTGCTGCGCCGACACAAGCGAAAGTGAGAGCAACGATGATTGGCAAAACGGCACATGCTGGAGTAGCACCAGAAAAAGGTATTTCTGCAATTACGATGGCATCAAAAGCGATTTCTAGAATGCCTTTAGGTAGAATTGATGAAGAAACAACAGCCAATATCGGTCGCTTTGAAGGCGGAAAACAAACAAATATCGTATGTGATCATGTCGACGTTCTTGCGGAAGCACGCTCTCTCATTGCTGAAAAAATGGAAGCGCAAGTTGAGAAAATGAAAGTGGCATTTGAAAGTGCAGCAGAAGAAATGGGTGGCAGAGCAGAAGTTAATATTGAAGTGATGTACCCAGGATTCAAATTTGCAGACGGTGACCATGTTGTCGAAGTTGCCAAAAAGGCGGCGGAAAAAGTAGGGCGTAAACCGGAATTATTGCATAGCGGTGGTGGCAGTGATGCCAACATTATTGCTGGATTTGATATTCCTACAGTAAACTTGGCAGTAGGTTATGAAGAAATTCACACAACGAACGAAAGAATGTCTATCGAAGAGCTCAATAAGTTAGCTGAAATGGTAATAGCAATTATCGAGGAAGTAGCAGCTTAAATCCTCACGATAGAGCATAGCTACAGCTCAAGTAAGGCCAACCTTGAAAGTCGCAGAGCACATTTTAATTTGTGCTAGCGGCTTTCTTTTTTGTTGATGAAAAATTATTCTTAGAGTAGTTTTGGTGAACATAAAAGAGAAGAAAAGTAGGAGAATGAGTTGGACGGATAACCTTCATACACAGCGAATCTTTGCTAATTATTAGAAAGGTATATGAGCAAATGGGGTGTGCTCGTTCAATTCAAAAAGAAGAAAGTTTGGAAGTACATCATGTTAACGTGCAAAAGACAAAAGGATAAGTCAGAGGGTTGCACAAGTCACGTTTTCGTACAAAAAGCACTAGAAAATAGATGAATTTGCGATTATTTATTCCCGTAGTACATATTTGTACGTTCTTAAATAACCAAAATTGTACATCGTTAGAATTGACATTTACATAAATGATCCCAATAGAATTCAGTGGAAATGTTGTGAAGAACATGATAGAACCCTATCAAAGATATAATTCTCCATTAGGAAAATAGTCCCTACTCTTCTCTCTTCTTTTTTACTAATTATATGATATATTTTTACTATGAACAAAAGAAGGAGTGAATCTTTTGGATAAATATATTGTGTTTCGATGTAGGCAGGAAGAGTATGCGATTACTATTGATCAGGTCATTGCTATAGAACGGGCAGAAGGTTTTACATCAGTCCCACAACTCCCGCATTATGTAAAAGGTATGATACGTTCTCGGGGTCACCTTGTCCCGGTTCTTGATATTGAAATGATATTTTATGATCGAGCGATTGAAGAAAGTAACGATAGAAGAATCATCATCATTCAAGGAGAAGAATTTGAATACGGTTTACTTGTTGCGGAAACGAAGGAGATTATTGATATAGCGGAAGGTCTTATTGAAAAGCCAGGACTTCTTTTACATATTCGTCTAGACTACTTAAAAGGGATTGCTAATTTTAAAAATAGATTAATTTCTATCATTGACAGCCATCGCTTCTTAAGCTCATTGGATGGTAATGTTTCCATTGCTGAATATATTACAGAATCTAAAGAAGCAGAGGCAGCTTTATAATCTATTTGTTATAATTGGAGGATACAAACCTAAAGGATGTGCTTTAAGTGAATTCAATGTATCCTAAAGCAGGCCGAGTGATTTTACATGTTGATATGAATAGTTTTTATGCATCTGTAGAAATGGCCTATGATCCGACATTAAAGGGGAAGCCTATTGCTATTGCTGGAAATCCTGAGGAGCGTAGAGGGATTATTGTTACTTGCAGCTATGAAGCAAGGAGATTTGGCGTAAAAACAACGATGCCATTGTGGGAAGCGAAAAAGTTATGTCCGCAATTAATAATTTTACGCCCTAATTTTGAAAGGTATCGTGCAGCGTCAATTGGTATGTTTGAGGTGCTTAATCATTATTCAGATCTTGTAGAGCCTGTCTCTATTGATGAAGGGTATATGGATATTACTGCTAGCGACCAGTTTGGCACTCCTATTGAAGTGGCTTCAATTATCCAGAACCGTATAAAAGAGCAGTTAGATTTACCTTGTAGTATTGGCATTGCACCAAATAAATTTTTAGCCAAAATGGCCTCTGATATGAAGAAGCCTCTTGGCATTACAATATTAAGAAAAAGGGATGTGCCTAGTAAATTGTGGCCTCTTCCTGTAAAAGAAATGCATGGTGTTGGTCAGAAGACAAGTGAGAAGCTTGAAAGTATGCGTATTTATACGATTGGTGATTTAGCGAAGGCAGACACGTTCATGATAAAATCTTCATTAGGCATTAATGGTGAGCGTTTAAAAGATAGAGCAAATGGCATAGATTCACGTCCGGTTGATCCAGAAGCTGCCGAGGAATTTAAAAGTATCGGTAACTCAACGACACTCCCTCGGGATATGAGTAAGCAGAAAGAACTTTTTGAAGTGTTGAATCAACTCGCTTTTAAAGTGTCTACGAGGCTAAAACGAAAAAAAGTCTATGCTACTGGTATAAGCGTGATGATCCGTTATAAAAACCGCCATACGATTACGAGAAGCAAAAAAATTGGTTTTGCTATTCAGTCAGTGGAAGAAATCTATAATCAGGCTCAGCATCTCTTTATGAAACACTGGAGTGGTGATGCTGTGAGGTTGCTTGGCATAACTGGTACGGATCTTGTCGAAAAAGGACAAGCTGTGAAACAATTAGATTTATTTCATTATGAAGAAGACGCCAAAAAAGAGCCTCTTTACCAAACCATTGAAAGTTTGAGGAAAAAGTATGGCCCATCGATTGTTGATCAGGCAGCGTCTCTTGAGTCTATACAAAAGAAAAAAGCCAATATCGGTACATCAACCAGCTTTAATAAAGATTTTTTACAGCGATTAAAAAAAGAGAAAGAATAAGTGAAAACATGTACACCACAAACTATCTTGTTGTGGTGTTTTTTAAATCTTAAAAATTGAACCTAAAAATAAAAGCAAGGCATAAGGTTTTTTTCCCTTATGCCTTGCTTTTATATTGTACATTCATATTAACGATAGTCGCCACTTTCTACCGGCCACCAGTGGAAGCCGTCTTTTTCTAATAACTCGTCAGCCGCTTTTGGACCCATTGTTCCCGCTTCGTAGTTTGGAAATTGCTCTGCTTGTTGGTTTTCCCAAACTTGTGAGATCTTATCGACGAAGCTCCAAGATAAAGCTACTTCATCCCAATGAGCAAAGTTGGTTGCGTCTCCGCGCATACAGTCATAAAGGAGTCGCTCATAAGCTTCAGGTGTGTTCATGTGATCGACACTATTGTTGGAGAAGTTGAGCTTTACTGGTGTGGCATTCATTGTGTCACCAGATTTTTGTGCGTTTAAGTAAAGACTAATTCCTTCATCTGGTTGGATATGAATGACGAGTAAATTAGGGTTTAACGTCTTTTCATGCTGATAGTATAAATTCATTGGAATATCCTTGAATTGAACGACTATTTTTGTTGATTTCGTTGCCATCTTTTTTCCTGTACGGATGTAAATAGGAACACCGGCCCAACGGAAATTGTCAATTATCAGTTTTCCGGCAATGAAAGTTTCGGTATTGGAGTCAGCTTTGACCATCGGTTCTTGACGATAACCGTTAATTGGCTCATTATTTTTGTTGCTTGGTCCATATTGGCCACGAACAAAATTCTCCTTTACAGCCTCTCCTTCAAGTGATTTCAAAGCACGGAACACTTTTACTTTTTCAGAACGGATTTCCTCGTCTGTCAGTTTAATTGGTGGTTCCATAGCAAGTAAGGCAACCATTTGCAGCATATGGTTTTGCACCATATCCCTAAGGGCACCGCTATTCTCATAATATCTCCCACGTTCTTCAACACCTAATACTTCACTTGATGTCACTTGGATATTAGATATGTAGCGATTATTCCATAGTGGTTCAAATATGGCGTTGGCGAAGCGAATGACCTCTATATTTTGGACCATTTCTTTTCCTAAATAATGATCTATCCGATAAACTTCTTCCTCAGCAAACGCTTGGCGAAGGCGATTGTTCAATTCTATTGCTGAAGGTAGATCATGACCAAATGGTTTTTCAATCACTAAACGTTTAAAACCGTCAACATCTGTTAGTCCATCTGATTTTAAATGATCGGCAATTGTGCCAAAGAATTCTGGTGCCATCGCTAAATAGAAAATGCGATTACCTTCTAATTGATAATGTGTATCTAAGTCATTTGCTAGTGTTTTTAACGCTAAATAAGAACTGGAATCTGTAACATCATGGGAATGATAATAAAAGTGTGTGATAAACTCATTAAGGTCATCATGATGCCCCTCAGCTTCTTCAATAGATTGTCGCACACTTTCTTGAAAAGCACTGTTCGTTAGTTCTCGTCTTGCAACGCCAATGATACAATAGCGTTCAGATAGTTTTCCTCTTTTAAACAATCGGTAAAGTGATGGAAATAGTTTACGTTTCGCTAAGTCACCTGTTGCACCGAATATCATAATCAAAGCAGTTGGATTTTCTGAATTATTCACAATGATATTCCTTTCTATGTAAAAAAGTTCTTTTTTTAGGTTCATCTCAACGATGAAATATATACCCACTCAAGTATAAAATTTTATCGCTTAAAGTGAAAAACAGCAACCTTTTTTAAAAGGAAATAACTGTAGCGCTTTAGCTTTATGGTGTTTTTCTGTATGATGATAATAATGAATGAGGAGAAAGGAAGAAAAGGCAGTGAAAGTTTTTTTCTTAGGAACAGGTGCGGGTGTCCCTGCGAAAGCAAGGAATGTTACGAGTATCGCTTTAAAGCTTTTAGATGAAAGAAGAGCCATATGGTTGTTCGATTGTGGAGAAGCCACACAACATCAAATTTTACATACAACAATCAAGCCAAGAAGAATAGAGAAAGTTTTTATTACTCATCTTCATGGCGATCATATATATGGTTTGCCGGGATTTTTAGCTAGTCGTTCACATCAAGGCGGCAAAGAAAAGCTAACAGTGTATGGTCCAAAGGGAATAAAAGAATATATCGAAGTGTCTCTTTCGGTTAGTCAAACTTACTTGCAGTACCCTCTGGAGATTATTGAAATAGACGAGGGGATCGTTTGTTGTGATGATCAATTCATAGTGACAGCGAAGAAACTTGACCATGGTATACCATCTTTCGGTTATCGGGTTGTAGAGAAAGATTTGCCGGGAACTTTAATGGCTGATCAATTGATAGAAGATGGTGTAAGGCCAGGTCCTATTTTTAAAAGAATTAAAGAGGGTGAGACAATTACTCTTGAGGATGGTCGCATAATTAATCCTAAAGATTATGTTGGGCCACCACAAATGGGGAGAATCGTGACTATTTTAGGTGACACGCGTTTTTGTTCGGCGGCAATTGAATTAGCACGCAATGCAAATTTACTTGTTCATGAGGCAACCTTTGCGAATGGTGAGGAACAGCTCGCACATGATTATTACCATTCAACAATTGCCCAAGCAGCTGCTGTAGCCCAGCAAGCGGGTGTAGAACAATTATGTCTCACACATATTAGTTCACGCTATGAACGTAGTGAGTGGTCACAGCTAGAAGAGCAGGCGAAAGTAGATTTCCCTGCAGTAGTCCTTGCTGAAGATTTTAAAGAAATAGATATCCCTAGGAAATAATTCTTAGTTTTATCGGTTTAACCAAATGCGACAGTAGGACCAACTCAGGACATAGGGAGAAATATCTGTTTCATTTTATCTTAAAAAATTAAAAAAACAGTTATTGACTTATAGATAGTAATCGTACTATAATCACATTTATACTTTTAAAATTATATTTTATAAAGCAATGAAGAGAAACTAGTAAACCTTATTTCCCTAGTAAAGAGAGTCAGCGGTTGGTGTGAGCTGAACTATAAATAAGATGAATTTCATTCTTGGAGCTTTTTCTTTGCTGTCATGTTCGGCCGAAGACAGTAAGGACGGTTATCAATACCGTTATGAATTCGAGTGGAAAGTCGCAAGCTTTCAAAAAGGGTGGTACCGCGTGAGTCACACGTCCCTTTATGAGCTTTGCGGCCTTTTTGTTTTATTTTCAATAAGGAATAGAGGATTTTTATAGCAAAATTCACGTAGACAAATGTCCTAATTTCCAGGGATGAAATAATGGGGAAGATATAGATAAAGGTTAAAAAAGGAGGAAAAAATCATGCAAAACGAACAATGGTCTTCTAAGCTTGGATTTATTCTTGCTTCTGCAGGTTCAGCAATTGGCTTAGGCGCGATATGGAAGCTACCCTATGTGACTGGGGAAAGTGGTGGTGGAGCTTTTATTTTATTATTCATTTTGTTCTCTTTATTTATTGGTTTTCCATTACTGCTGGCTGAGTTTGTTATCGGACGCAGTACAGGAAAAGAAGCGATTACTGCCTATAAAACGATTGCACCTAAAACAAAGTGGCATTGGGTTGGTTACTTAGGCGTATTTACTTCTTTCTTATTACTCTCTTTTTATAGTGTAATCGGTGGCTGGGTTATTCAATATTTATTTTATGGAGTAACAAGTGATAAAGGTGTAGGGATGTCGGGGTATGAGAGTCTGTTTAATGAAACTGTATCTAATCCGTATATTTCTTTAGGTGCACAGGCGTTATTCCTCATCATTACAATTTTCGTTGTTGCCAAGGGTGTACAGCAAGGGATTGAAAAGGTAAGTAAATTTATGATGCCAGCATTATTTATCTTGTTTATTATTATTATTATTCGTTCTGTTACATTAGAAGGCGCCTCAGAGGGAATAAAGTTCTTCTTGCAACCCAATTTCTCTTTATTAAACTCTGAAAGTTTATTATATGCGATGGGGCAATCATTCTTTTCTCTTAGTGTAGGGATTTCTGTAATGGTTACGTATAGTTCTTACTTATCAAAGAAAGAAAGTTTGTTACAACCGGCACTTTCTGTTGTCGCAATGAACTTATTCATTTCTATACTGGCTGGTTTGGCCATCTTTCCAGCCGTCTTTTCATTAGGGTTTGAGCCAACTGCTGGCCCTGGCCTACTATTCATCGTCTTACCAGCTGTATTTGATCAAATTATTTTTGGAAAAGTTTTCTTGTTGTTATTCTTAGCTTTGTTCTTATTCGCGACACTGACTTCTGCCTTTTCAATGCTTGAAATTGCAGTAGCTTCGGTTACGAAAGGAGCGACAAAAAATAGGGGTAAAATCGCTTGGTTATTTGGTTTGGCGATATTCATTGTCGGAATTCCTTCTAATCTTTCTTATAGCTTACTATCTGACATAACTATTTTTGGTAAATCTATTTTTGATAGTGCTGATTTCTTAGTGAGTAATATTCTTTTACCTTTTGGTGCTTTGTTGATTGCTCTATTCGTATCATATCGAATGAAAAAAGACTTATTAAAAAGCGAAATTATCATGAACTCTACGGCGCTGACAGGGGTATTTAATGTTTGGTTCTTTTTGATGAGATATATCGTACCAATCATTATTGTAATTGTGTTCTTAGATTCTTCTGGTTTATTTGATCTATTCAAGTAACAATTGAAAGACTGAGACAATATCAAGCTGCTAATCGAGTGATAGAAATACGAGCAAATGGTGGTAATCCTGTTTGTTCGTATTTTTTTGTCCCAGTCCCTATCTATAATCAAGAAAGAATGCAAAAAAATGATGAATGTGCAGCAGTGTAAATATTGATACCAATTTATTAGGTTAAACTTTCATGTTATTAGCAAAAATCTCACCAAGCTTTTTAGACTGTGCTGTCGCTGCTTTAATGCATTCTACAAATGCTTCTTGTACCGCATGTGCTTCGAGTACCTTTAATCCTGCCTCTGTTGTTCCTCCAGGGCTAGTGACCTCTTTTCGTAATTGTGCAGATTCCTTTGACGATCTCTCAAGCATTTCTGCAGCACCTATTAAGGTTTGAATAATAAACTTTTTCGCTACCTCTTTTTCGAGCCCTATTTCTACTGCACTTTTTTCCATCGCTTCAACTAGATAATAAATATAGGCTGGACCACTTCCAGATAATCCTGTAACCGCATCTAAGTCTTCCTCTTTTACGATGGTCGTTAAACCAACTGTTTCAAACATTCCTTTAACTGTTTCTAATTGTAAATGGTTTACATTATGATTGATGGCTAATGCACTGGCAGATTTACCAATTGTTGCTGAAGTATTAGGCATGGCTCGAACAATAGCTAGGTCTGTGTCTACCATTTCTTCAATAGAAGTAATGGATACCCCTGCTAAGACGGAGACGATTAACATGTCTTTACGTAAATAAGCTCGAATACTTTGAATCGCTTCTCCAACATCCTTTGGTTTCATAGCTAAGCAGACGATATTGACATGAGAGAGGATGTCTTTTATGTCATAAGATATGTTGACACCATAAGATTGTTGTAATTCATAGAGTTTTTCTTGATTGCATTTGTTTGTTACCCATACATTGTTTCCACTTACTAATTTTTGCGTAATGATGCCAGATATTAGAGCTTCAGCCATCGAACCTGCGCCAATAAATGCGATTTTCATTTTTTTTTCCTCCTTGATAATGTTGATAAGGTTCGTACTTGCAAACTCCGTCAAGGTCAATAAAAAAAGCCCCTTCATCCTGTAAAGGACGAAAGGACGTGCTTCCGTGGTACCACCTTCATTTGTCATGTTCTTTAAATTAGAACAGACAATCTCGAATCCGTTAACGCCGGCTACGGTTAGTTTTGCTAACACTCATAAGGTAGGTTCGATGGACTAGTGGACGGTGAAACCTTTCAGCCTAATTGAGTTTCACTCTCTTTTCGTCTTATGTTCATCTACTATTCTTATTCATCGCGTTAAATCATTAATTTATTGTGATTATGAGGGATAACAAGGGAAATTGTCAATAACATTTTCATTCGTTTTTAGAGATAATTTGTTAAAAGTTATGTGAAAATAATGACATTGTTGAGAAATAAAGCTAAGATTAAATATATATATGTTTAAAGATTAGATTGTTCTACACATATTTTATTTAAATATAATGATTGTTGGAGGGAATGAAAATGGCACAATGGATTAATGATATCGGTCGACTCGTGATTCCTACTCCTTTTCCTGTAGGTGATGTTAACCTTTATGTCATCAAAGGAGAGAAGCTAACCCTTATAGATGCTGGACCTAAAACAGAGGAAGCTTGGGTAGCGTTGCAGTCAGAACTAAATGAATTAGGCTTAACACTGTCAGATATTGAGCAAGTGATTCTTACTCATCATCATCCAGATCACGTTGGTCTGCTTGATTATTTTCCGGCTGATATGCAAATTATTGGTCATCCCTTAAATGAGCGATGGCTCAATCGGACAGAGGATTTCCTACAGCAAAATAATGATTTTTATCAGCATGTTCTCACTGAGTTTGGCTTGATTCAGTATTACGATAAAGTAATGACAAGACTACATAGTGAGCTTGCCTACTTCTGTGATCGCTCATTAGCTCAAGAGATTTGTGAGGGAGACGAACCTCCAGGGTTAAAGGGATGGCGTGTTATTGAAACGCCGGGTCATGCGCAAAGTCATATTGGTTTATTGCGAGAAAGTGACGGAATTTATATTGGTGGTGACCATCTGCTGGCTCATATTTCTCCGAATCCGTTAATGGAGCCACCTTTACCGGGGCAATCTGAGCGTCCTAAATCATTATTGCAATATAACGAATCACTTGATAAATTAAGCCGTTATCCGCTTGCACTTGTATTGCCAGGTCATGGGGAAGTCTTCACAAATGTAAATGAAATCATTCCTCAACGAAAAAAAGCACAGCATGAACGTGCGATGAAGGTCAAGAAATGGCTCATGGAAGAATCAATGACGGTCTTTGATATATGTAAACGCCTTTTTCCGAAAGCTTACAAAATGCAATTACCTCTTACGGTATCTGAAACAATCGGTCAGCTCGACTATTTGCTTGCGATGGGGGAAGTAAATGAGTATAAGAAGGACGGTGTGTCTTTCTATAGTAGCCAAATGAGGTGATAAAATGGTAAAAGATTTACATGGAAAGAACATTATTATTACAGGTGCATCAGGTGGGATAGGTGAAAAGATGGCAAGGCTTTGTGCGGAAAGAGGAGCCAATCTTGCTTTAGTGGCTAGAAGGACAGATAAGTTAGCTGCAATGAAAGAAGAGCTTGAGCAACGCTATTCTATTGATATTTATACATTTTCTTTAGATGTCTCTAATATGGAAAAGGTAGAGGAAGTTTTCCCATTGATTCTCGAACGGTTTAAGGTAATCGACGTCCTTGTGAATAATGCGGGATACGGCATTTTCACTTATGCTCATGATGCAGATATGAAAGAAGTAAAAAGCATGTTCGATGTGAATGTACTGGGTTTAATTGCTTGCACTCAGCAAGTATTGCCAAAAATGTTAGCGACCAAAAGCGGGCATATTATCAATATCGCTTCACAAGCTGGAAAAATTGCCACGCCGAAATCAAGTACCTATTCTGCAACCAAACATGCAGTATTAGGTTATTCTAATAGCCTAAGGATGGAAGTTGCTTCTCAAGGTGTGTATATTACAACAGTGAACCCAGGCCCAATTGAGACGAATTTTTTTGATATTGCCGATAAAGAAGGCACATATGTGAAAAATGTTCAGCGATATATGTTAAAGCCGGAGTATGTTGCGCGAAAAGTTGTTGATGTGATGTTGACGCCAACAAGAGAGGTCAATCTCCCAAGGTGGATGAATTTAGGAAGTAAAGTATTTGCCATTGCTCCCAGATTATTTGAATGGGCTGGACGCGGTGTGTTTAATAAAAAATAATGTTTCAAGTTGAATGGTTTGCATCGGGCTGTTTTTATCTATATGGTGAAATCGTGAAGATATTTATAGAGAAAAGGTGATAGATATGAAAGCAAAATTTGAACCATTATTTGAATCCTATACATTTCCTAACGGTGTGACAGTTAAAAATCGACTTGCACTCGCACCGATGACACATTATTCTTCTAATGAAGATGGCTCTATTTCGGAAGAAGAATTAGTCTTTATTAAGGCCCGTGCAAAGGATTTAGGTACAGTTATTACTGCTTGCGCCAATGTAACACCAAATGGTAAAGCTTTTCCTGGTCAACCGGCTATTTACGATGACCAATTTATTCCTGGTTTAAAAAAACTAGCCGAGACGGTTCAACAAGAAGGGGCAAAAGCGGTGATACAAATTCATCACGGCGGCATTTCATGTCCCTCTGAACTTGTTCCCGATGGTGATGTTGTATCTGCATCAAATATCGATCGTGATAACCAAAAGGCTCGTGCCCTATCGACAGGGGAAATTGAAGAAATCATCGAAGCTTTTGGAGAAGCAACGAGAAGAGCAATTGAAGCAGGTTTTGATGGAGTAGAAATTCATGGTGCAAACGGGTATTTAGTACAGCAGTTTTATTCCCCTTATACGAATAACCGTACGGATGAATGGGGTGGATCCGTAGAAAATCGGATGAAGTTTCCATTGGCTGTTGCGGAAGCTTGCCAAAAAGCGATTGATAAGCATGCAAAGAGACCATTTATTTTCGGTTATCGCTTCTCACCTGAAGAGCCGTCGACACCTGGTTTAACAATGACTGAAACCTTTCAACTAGTGGATGCCTTATCAAATCTTCCATTCGATTATTTGCACATTTCCCTTATGCATGCACTATCTACTCCTCACCGCGGGGCGGATACAGAGCGCACAAGAATTGAGCTGGTGAATGAAGTAATTAACGGACGCGTTCCGTTGATGGCCGTTGGAAAAGTGAATTCACCTGATGATGCATTAGCTGTTAGAGAACGAAATATCCCGCTTATTGCTATAGGTAGAGAATTGCTCATTTCACCAAGATGGGCTGCATATATTCAGGAAGATCGTCTTGAGAAAATAGAATATGCCCTGAATTTAAAAGAAAGAGATAAATATGACATTCCGAACGGATTATGGGAAGTGATCCTAGCTGCAGAAGGTTGGGTCCCATTTACTCGCTAGGAATCTTTAGAAAACAGGAACATGAACAATTTGTTCATGTTTTTTTTGTGTCTTATTTTGGTTACAAAAGAGATTTGCTCGTACAAACCGCCAAAGAAGCGGAGCAACACTGATTTTTTCGACTATCCATTAAACATTCCCGTTAAATAACAGGCATGTCAAATAAAGGAGGAAAAGCTGGGACTTTTTTTGATTATAGATTTAGGTAAAATATCATAATATGTCGAATATTTATACATAGAATAATGGAAGGAGCAGCCTTCTGCTGTACAAGAGTTTGTTTTACCCATAGTCCATCTCATCTAATGATAGAGCTATTCTTATTTAATCCCAGCTTTTGTCTAGGCAGTCGAATATAAGAAATTCGTCGTAAAATTTCCATTGAAAGAGAACGTATATTCGGTTAATATTATGGGTATAAATAAACGGAACATAAGTTCTTATTTTATAGTGAGAAGAGGCAATCTAATGGTTGATTATAGTGTAATGCCAAAACAACAAATTTTATGTATAGATATGAAGAGCTTCTATGCCAGTTGTTCAGCTGTTATACGGGGATTAGATCCAATGGAATGCTATCTTGTAGTGGCGGGAAATCATGATCGTAAAGGTAGTGTCATTCTTGCTGCTTCACCGAGAATGAAGAAAGAATTTGGCATAAAAACAGGGTCGCGGCTATTTGAAGTACCCAATGACCCGCGCATTATTATTGAAGAGCCAAAGATGGCTACGTATTTACGTGTCTCTATGGAAATTACACGTGTATTTCATCGCTATGTACCAAAAGAGGCTGTGCACACTTATAGTGTCGATGAAAGTTTTATTCGTATTGACGGAACAGAACATATATGGGGTGACGCCTATACGATTGCCCAAAAGATAAAAGATGATATCGAAAGGGAATTTCAACTACCTTCATCTGTTGGAATTGGTCCTAATATGTTAATGGCAAAGCTTTGTCTTGATTTAGAAGCAAAGAAGGCTGGTATTGCTGAGTGGACTTATGAGCAGATAGAAGAAAAGCTTTGGCCGATTTCTCCATTAAGTCAAATGTGGGGTATAGGCAGTAGAATGGAGAAAAATTTGAACAGTATGGGCATTTTCACGGTTGGTCAGCTTGCCCATTTTAATCTAACTACACTAGAAAAAAAGTTTGGTATTATGG
Source organism: Cytobacillus sp. FSL W7-1323 (assembly GCF_038595015.1). Taxonomy (NCBI): domain Bacteria; kingdom Bacillati; phylum Bacillota; class Bacilli; order Caryophanales; family Bacillaceae; genus Cytobacillus; species Cytobacillus sp. FSL W7-1323. Next base: position 3,008,646 of record NZ_CP151998.1, on the reverse strand, counting down.
GCAATCAGCTATATTATCACGCATGGGGAATAGATTTGTCAGAAATCGGTGCTCCGATTTTACAAGGTCAAATTAGCTTTGGGAAAAGTCAAATCTTGCTTCGAGATTATACTGATAGAGAAGAAATCAAGCATGTTGTTTTAGAGATGTGTGAGGAGGTTGCAAGAAGGGCGCGCACACATCGTAAGGCTGGAAGAACCGTTCATTTTGGGCTTGGATATAGCAAGGATGAGTTTGGTGGTGGATTTTATCGTTCTCGGACAATGGAGGAGCCGACAAATGTAACAATGACCATTTATCATGTTTGTTTAGCTTTATTAGATGAACATTATAACGGCAAAACGGTTCGGAAGATTACTATTTCTCTTGGACAAATAACCGATGATCACGAGTATCAGCTTAGTTTATTTGATCAAAACGGCTTTAACAAGCGCAAGCTCGGCTATACCGTCGATCGCATTCGTGCCCGCTTCGGATCTGCTTCCTTATTGCGAGCGGTTTCTTATACCGATGCAGGTACAGCGAGACATAGAGCAACACTTGTCGGTGGCCATAAAAAATAGTAATGAGAAAGAAGGAATAAGTGATGCTTCGTGATCGTGGGAATAAGAAATGGGTTTCAATGATGCTACCGGAACATGTCAAGCTTTTAAGAGAGTATGATGAAAGTCACCATAAACAAACTAAACCTCAGTTAGATGAACAACAATATGAACAGTTCGATGAGGTGATTAGCGAGGCCATGGCGTTTCATACTTTGTTAACATTTACCTTGTTCCGTCGAGGAGAACAAGTGACTATTTCCGGTCGCATTCATTATGTAGATACATTCAAACAATCGCTTCGAGTAGTAAAGGAGGATGACAGTATTGATATCATTTTCCTACCAGAAATCATTCATATAGAAGAAAGTTAAGTTAACTATACCCCGTATCAATCGCCAACACTCTGATCGTCAAAATAAGTAAGAGCGATGTGTTTGAAAAAACGCACCGTAAATTGATGGAGATCAGTCGCAGCCTGAGAGAAATAACGTCCTTTATGCCAGGCGAGTCCAATATTACGTCGACAACGAGGAGCAGTGATCGGGAGTTGCACTGTTTTCGGTAAATTCTCTTGCAATAATGATAACTGTGGTGTAAAAGAAATCCCTAAACCGAGCTCAATCAATCGTAAAATAGCCCCTGCTTCTTCAAGTTCAAGCGGAGTATGGGGAGTGAAGCCTGCTTCAGAGCAAAACTGATCCGTTAAATCTCTAAAATCATAGCCCATCGGACGATTAATAAATACCTCGTTACATACTTCATTTAAATGAACCGAAGATCGGTGGGCAAGGTGGTGATCAGGTGGAACAGATAAAAAGATTTCCTCATCAAGGAGGGTCATCCACTCAATTTCTGTCCCTTCGATAGGCCTCATAGAAATACAAAAATCAATATCTCCATCCTCTAATTGCTTTTTCATCGCTGCTGCTGTGCCGGTGTATTGTTTAATATGAACATTAGGATGCTCCTTCATAAACTCTCCAATAAAGAAGGGTAAGATATGTGGCAGGGCAATGGAAACCGAAGTGATACGATGTTGTGTCGTTACCATTTCTTCTATTTCACGCTCGCCTTCCTCCAATTCAAAAAACACACGATTGATTCTATTTAAATAAGAGCGACCAAAATCATTTAAGCGAATGGTTCGTCCTTGACGATCGAAAAGAGATGCCCCCAAATCATGTTCAAGTCTTGCAATCATTTTACTCAATGCTGGTTGAGATACATGTAATTCATTCGCTGCTTTTGTGATGCTTTCTAAATGAGCTACTTTTTGAAAATAGCGTAACTGTAAAAGCTCCAAAACTATCCACCTCTTTCATAACTTCAAAGTTATAAATTATAGATAAATATGTATTATACGTTATTAAAAGACTATTTTACAATAGTAAACGTAGGACAAAGGAATAGGCAATCACTTATCCTAATTTAATTTACTTTCAAAGGGGAGACAGTTATGAGATTACAAAATAAAGTAGCTATTATTACAGGGGCAGCATCTGGTATGGGCAAGGCTGAAGCCCTTCGTTTTGCTAGTGAAGGAGCGAAAGTAATTGTTGCTGACTTAAATATGGAAGGTGCTGAAGCAGTAGTAACAGAAATAAAGGAAAACAACGGGGAAGCTTTAGCGGTAAAAGTCAATGTAACAGAACAAGCGGATTTAGAAAATATGGTAAAAACAGCTATGGATAACTACGGTCAGATTGATGTTGTTATCAATAATGCTGGAATTTTTGATAAATACACGAACAGTTTAGAAACAACAGAGCAACAATGGGATTTAATATTTGATATTAACGTGAAAGCCATTTATAAAATTACAAACCTTGTATTACCAAATATGATAAAGCGCGGTGAAGGAACAATCGTCAATATTGCTTCCATTGCAGGTCTTGTTGCACAAATGGGTGGAGCCGCTTACACGGCGTCAAAACATGCGGTAGTCGGTTATACGAAGCATATTGCTGCAGTCTATGGTTCAAAAGGTATCAAAATTAATGCGATTGCACCGGGAACAATCCGTACGCCATTAACAGCAGATATGTTAAAAACACGTCCAACAAATAAAATACCGTTAGACCGTTTCGGTAATGACTATGAAGTGGCTGATCTAGCCGTATTTTTAGCATCAGATGAATCGAAATTTATGAACGGTGCAGTCGTACCAATTGATGGCGGCTACACAATCGTATAATTACTTTTTGAAGATAGTCATTAAGCAGTAAAGGCTTAATGGCTATCTTTCTTTAAAGATAAGAAATGAAGCGATTGTTCGAAAAAGGGGGATAAACATGTCAAAATCAAAGAAAGTACCAAATCGCTGGTTTATTTTCACTAGTGCCTGGATCATTATTTTTCTCGTCGCCTCTATTGCGATTTTTAGTGTTTTTTCGGAACCGATGACAAAATTACATGGATGGTCAAGTGCGGACTATAACTTAGCTTACTCATTGTACACTTTAATTTTTGCTATTGTTGCCATATTTGCCGGCATGATTACTGACCGCTATGGGGTCAAGTGGCTGATGTATATTGGTGGGTTACTCTTTGGGTTAGGATGGTTTTTAACTGCTTCAGTGACAACCATTCCAATGCTTTATGTAACCTTCAGCCTAATCGCTGGGAGTGGAGCGGGGATGATGTATAATTCGGCCTTAGTCACAGCCATGCGCTGGTTCCCTGATAAGGGTGGAAAGATTTCAGGGTTATTATTATCAAGTGCAGCAATTGGTCCATTTATATTGTCTCCGATTGCGGCGATGATTATTGAACGTTTCGGTGTGCTAGTATCATTTCGTATACTGGGGATCGTCTTTTTTATCGGTGTTTGGGCTGTGGGTTGGTTAATGTACACTGCACCAGCTAACTTCCGTCCTAAAGGCTGGAAATTACCATCGGAAAAAGAACAAAGTCAAAAGAAAAAGGCGGCAATCATCAATCTAAATTGGAAGGAAATGCTTGCTACGCCACTGTTTTATCTATTATTTTTAACTTTAGTGGCAGCGAGTACGGCAGGAACAATGATGGTATCTTCTGCTTCTGTAATCGCTCAAGACCAAGTTGGGTTAACAGCGACAGTTGGTGCAGTCATTGTCAGTATTAGCACATTATCGAACTTTGTTGGACGCTTAGCGTTTGGTGTTATTTATGATAAATTCGGTTCCTATATCGCTCTATTAATTAATTTAGTTATGACGATTGCAGCATTATTACTATTAACGATGGCGACATCACTTGTGTACTTCACCATTTGTATTATTATTCTCGGTTTTGCTTTTGGTGGTTTACTTGTTGTGTTTCCGCCTTTAACTAGTCAGTCATTTGGTCAAAAGAATTTCGGTATGAACTATGCAATCGTTTTTCTTGGCTATTCTGGGGGCGCTTTTGTAGGTCCACGTATCGCTTCCTACTTCAAGGAAACAACAGGAAGCTTTACGACTGCTTATATCGCAGCAGCAATCTTAACAGCTATCGGTATTGGGCTTGTAGGTTTAGTGTTATTTTTAAATAAAAAGAAAGAAAAGAAACAGCAAGCAATCATTGCGTAAGCATAAGTGCTTCCCACCTGAACCTTTTAAGAAAAGAAGTTCAGGTGGTTTTTTATTTTTTTAAACCATTGACAATTTATCTACTTAGTCATATTATGTAGTAGTACTTAGTTTTACTATATAGTTAATATCGTTTATGTTAAAGAACAAGTTGTTTATGTATACTACCTAGTATTACTACTTAGTTAAGAATGAAAGAGGGGTTTAACGAGTGAAAGGGTTAACAGAGTTATTGAAAGGTGTGTTAGAAGGAATTGTGCTTCAGAAAATAGGGCAGGGGGAGACTTATGGCTATGAAATCACACAGTATTTACAAAACATAGGCTTTGAAGATATTGCAGAAGGAACTGTGTACACTGTGTTGCTTAGACTTGAAAAGAAAGAGCTGTTACATGTTGAAAAAAGAAAATCGGAGCTTGGTCCACCAAGGAAGTTTTATACGTTAAATGATTCCGGAAAGTATGAGCTCGATAAGTTTTGGGAGAAATGGTTTTTTCTCTCTAGAAAATTAAATGACATAAAGGAGAATGATAGTAAATGAAAAACCTATTTGAAAAATTAATTGGCAGTAAAAAGCGGTATAACGATTATAAAGCTGAAAAAGAGCAGTTGCCACAAAGTTACAAGGACGCCCTTCATGCGTTAGAACAGTATATGTGGAATTTCGCCAAAGGAGAAAATTTTATGGAAGTGTTAGAAAATATGCTTCAATTATTTAAAGAAAGTTCAATTGAGCAACTTCCATTACAGGATATTATGGGTAATGATCCTGTTGAATTTGCAAATGCCATTATGGCGCAATATCCAGAGGAACTTTGGTTTATTAAAAGCCAAGAAAAGCTCAGATTGGAAATAGAAAGATTAAATAATAATTAGATAATGGCAGTTGGATGGTTGTCAAATGGTACCTAATGGACTGAAGCTGTTATTCAATCATTTTCGTTGTTATAATCATGATTAACATAGGAAGAAAGGGCGGTAAAGTTGAAGATAACAATTACACCAAGAGCCATAATGAAACTAACAGAAAAATTAAAAAATAAAGATGGTTATTTAAAATTAAAATATGATACTGAAGGTTGTGGCTGTGTTGTAAGCGGTGTAACTGCTTTGTGGCTTGTGAAAGAACTAGAGCCAGATGACAGCGAAGTACAAACAGATTTCATGTCTATTTATATCGAGCCTTCTAAGGAAGTCTTTTTATCAGAAGAGGTAACGATTGATTATAGTTATAAGGCAAGATGCTTTCAATTAAAAAATAATTATGAATACTTGAATCCACGTATGGCTTTTATGGATTATACGAAATGAGAAAGAGAAGAAACAGAAATCTTCTCTTTTTTTGTTGACTAATTTAGTAAACATATTTAAAATTTGTTTATATAAGGAGGGTAATATGGACTTTCAATCATTAACTGTCACTGAACTAAAGCAAGGATATCAATATCGATCACAAGAAGCTGTTTACGTATGTAATTATTGCCAACAGACTTTTGAAACAGGGCGGGTTTATCAATTTGCCGAAGAAATGTTTTTAGGAAAACAAGCAGTAGAGTGGCATATATCCGAAGAGCACGGAGGGAATTTTCTGCAGCTACTTTCAAACGAGAGTAAATATAATACGCTAACAGATAAACAAAAGCAGTTGTTAAGCGCCTTTCAATCGGGTAAAAAAGATGCCCAAATTGCAGAAGAGATGAATGTATCTCACTCAACGATTCGCCATCAAAAGTTTTCATTTCGTGAAAAGGCAAAGCAAGCAAAGCTATACTTAGCCATATATGAAAATGCGTTTCTAGGTCATCTTCAGGAAGAAATCATCCCTATTCATAACGGTGCGACTATGGTGGATGAACGCTACTTTATGACAATAGAAGAACGAGAGCAAATCATAAATGAAAATTTCGAGAGCCTCCATCCGCTCAAGTTAAAACGATTACCGAAAAAAGAGAAAAAGAAAATCGCGATTTTAAGTCGCATCATCAAAGAATTTGTTACTGGGCGCACATACGGAGAAGATGAAATAAAAGAAATACTAGTAGGCATATACGATGATTATGTCACTATAAGAAGGTATTTAATCGATTATGGATATATGAACAGGACGCCAGATGGCAAAGCCTATTGGGTAAATGATTAAGGAGGAATACTATTGAAACCCGATCGTAAGAAAGAATTAAAACAACAGTATAAAGAGATGAAAACCTATTATGGTGTGATTAGAATAAAAAACGAAAGCAATGGAAAAAAATTTATTGATGCTGTACCAAATGTGAAAAATCGTTGGCTTACTTCTAAAATGATCTTAAATGATGGTCGTCATATGAACAAAGAATTACAAGAAGATTGGCATAAATACGGTGAAGAAGTGTTTAGTTATGAAGTACTCTGGCAGAAGGATAAAAGTGAGATCAACGATATGAAGTTCGAACTGCAAAAAAAGAGAAAAGAATGGATTCTTAAAGAAGAGGCTTATGATGACAAAGGCTATCACCATAAACCCGAGGAATAATAGGTTAGAAAAGTTATGCTAAGCAAATTTGATTTTCTATGCCTTGGTTGAGGGCATCTATAAAGAGCTGTGTGCGCTAAAAAGAGAAATGAGCAACAAGTAAAAACAAAAGCTTCAGTCTAGTCAATGATAGAGGGTGGGAATTTGGTTAAAAATCAGCTTATGGTAGGCTATCGCTCAAATTTATGGGCAGGTGAATCTTCCACTTGAAAGGGGATTCCATTATCCGTAAAGAAAGAGTCGATGGCTGCTTCATAGGCTTCTTTATTTTCATTGTATGATTGAGCATGTGCGCCATTTTTAGCAATGAACAGTTTTTTGGGTTCATTTTTTTGTTCATACAGCATTTCCGTCATAACAGGTGGGATAAATGTATCATCTTTACTATGGATAAAAAGAACAGGCTTACTGATATAAGATACGACAGCGAGTGGTGACACGTCATGGATGGAATATTTGTCACGCAATCTAAGAAAAACGTTACTTATTGGCAAGATTACTTTAGGTGGTAATTTAAAGGTCGTACGCAAATGATGAGTAAGTTGACCAGATAAATCAGAAAAAGGACAATCAGCAATATAAAAATCAGCATCATCAGCAAGGCTCCCAGCGTATAAGAGCATTGTCGCTGCCCCCATTGATTCACCATGAATACCTAAGAGTACATCAGGACCTTTCTGCCTTTTGAGCCAATCTACCACAGCTTTAAGATCATATTTCTCATAATAGCCATAGCTCGTTGTCTTCCCGCCAGATTCACCATGTCTTCGGTGATCATAAATAACAACATTGAACCCGCGAGATAAAAACAAGTTCATATATTTTATAGAGTTCGTTTTATTCTCTGTCACCCCATGAGAAATGATGACGTATCTATTACTAGGATAAGGTGCGGCAACGACAACTTTAAGAGAGTATCCTAAAGGAGAATGGATAAAATGTTCTTCCTTTTCTAATTGATCATAGGCTGAGACATTTAATCTGCCAGCGATGCTTTCTCTTTCAACGATAACCGCGTTATCTTTTTTACGAATATACATTAATTTATTTGTGAAATAGGTGCCAATAGAGAGAATAACAGTTAGCAGTAATAAACTATAGCGCAGGATTCTTTTCATTTTTTCCCTCCATGGTGTTTTCCTTTATTTTACCATTTGGACAAAAGAAATATCCATCTTAAAACACCGGTTCGTGTCATAAGATGGACGGATTGTTTAAGCATTTAGTTGAAAATAACTACTTTCAATTGTCCTTGTCATATGTGGCTTAACGAGATGAATGGCTTCAACTAACTTTTGCAAGTCTATATTGGTTGAGATACCCATTCTCTCTAACATATATACCACATCTTCCGTAGCAGCGTTCCCAGCTGCACCTGGAGCGAAAGGGCAGCCGCCAAGCCCACCAGCAGAAGTATCAAAACGGTCGACACCAGCTTGAAGAGCAGCAAGGATGTTAGGAAGAGCTAATTTTCGTGTATCATGAAAATGAGCGGTAATGAGTGTTTTAGGAAAAGCATCTTTTAACTTTTTAAATACATCAAATGATTCATGCGGAGCCGCCATTCCGATGGTATCAGCAACACTTAACTCATCTGCTCCTGCATTGACAAAGGCTTGGCATAATTTTAATGTATCATTTACATCTACTTTTCCTTCGTACGGACAATAAAAAGCTGTGGAAATACAAGCACGTACAAAATATCCATTTCCTTTTAATTCTTTGATTATTGGCACAATTTCAGCGACACTTTCTTCGGTTGTTTTATTAATATTCTTTTTGTTGAACGTTTGACTAACACCAACAAAAGTAGCAACGGCCTGGCAATCAGTAGCATAAACACGATCAATCCCTTTTCGGTTGGGAGCAAGCACCATATCTCGCGTATGTGATGTGAGGGTATCAGCAACAATTTCAGCTGCATCACTCATTTGCGGTACCCATTTTGGCGAAACAAATGAGGTAAGTTCCATTTCTTTTACACCAGCACTTTTTAATTTTTGAATAAATTGTTTTTTGATATCTGTTGGAACGAAGTTTTTTTCATTCTGTAGTCCATCTCTCGGGCCCACTTCAATAATCGTCACTTCTTTTGGCAGTGTAAACATTATATTCCTCCTTTTATAGAAAGCGTTTACTTTATTGTAGTGGTTTAATATTCAGAAATGCAAGAATTAAGTAAAGTGTGGCATAATAGAGAGGTAGATTCATAACAAGGTAACCATGGAGGGGAAAAACAGTATGGAACGAGCAGAAGTCGTTATTGTAAGCGCTACAAGAACAGCGTTAGGAACATTTAATGGGAGTTTAAAAGGGGTATCAGCGATAGATCTAGGAGCAGTAGTTATTAAGGAAGCATTAAAAAAAGCAGGGGTAGAAGCATCGGCAGTTGACGAAATTATTATGGGGAATGTGCTGCAAGCAGGATTAGGCCAAAACCCAGCAAGACAAGCAGCTATAAAAGCAGGTGTACCTGAAAGTGTTTCTTCAATGACTATTAATAAAGTGTGTGGCTCTGGCTTGAAAGCCGTTCATTTAGCAACGCAAGCAATTGTCGCTGGAGATGCAGACATTATTGTCGCTGGTGGCATGGAAAATATGAGCCAAGCACCTTATATTCTAAAAGGTGCACGTGATGGGTTTAAAATGGGTAATACTACTTTATATGACTCCCTTATTGATGATGGGCTAACATGTGCATTTAATCAGTATCATATGGGTGTAACTGCTGAAAACTTATGTGATAAATATGAGATTTCTAGAGCGGAACAAGATCAATTTGCGGCTGAGAGCCAAGAGAAAGCAACGCAAGCAATCGAATCTGGTCGCTTTAAAGATGAAATCGTTCCGGTAGAGATTCCGCAGCGAAAAGGAGAGCCAATCATTTTTGATCAAGATGAACATCCAAAAGCAGGTACAACGGCAGAAAAATTAGGTAAACTCCGCCCAGCATTTAGAAAAGAAGGAAGTGTGACAGCAGGCAATGCATCTGGTATCAATGATGGTGCAGCGGCAGTGGTAGTAATGAGTAAACAAAAAGCGGAAGAGTTAGGAATTAAGCCACTTGTTACAATTAAAGGAAATGGGAATGCTGGTGTTGACCCAAGTATTATGGGAATTGGTCCAGTAGAAGCGGTGAAGAAAGCATTAACGAAAGCAAATACTACATTGGAAGAATTAGAGTTAATTGAAGCAAACGAAGCTTTTGCGGCCCAGTCCCTAGCGGTTGATCGTGAATTGAACTTTAAGAAAGACATCTTAAATGTAAACGGTGGCGCAATTGCTCTAGGGCACCCAATTGGTGCAAGTGGCGCACGAATTTTAGTTACTCTCATCCATGAAATGCAAAAACGCCAAGCGAAGAAAGGTTTAGCAACATTGTGTATTGGTGGCGGCCAAGGTGTGGCAACTGTAATAGAGCTTGCAGAATAATTTATGGTGAGAGGGTTCTATGCTATAATAACCATACATTCTATACAAAAGAATGAGGGGGTAGGACACCAGTCATGAAGCAGAGAAAACAGCGAGCACAATCAAAGAAAATAAGTGAAGATAAGCCGCTTACTTTAGGAGATATGTTAAATCCTGAGCTTGTCAGAGGGTTGCAAGTGAAGAAAAATGAGCTAAAAAAAGCGGAAGAAATAAAGTTTGAGGTAGAATCACGTAGAAAAGCAGAAGAGCGTAAATTACGTGAGAAAAATAAAAGCTTTGAAGAGCTTTTAGGCGAAAGTAACTTAAATTGGAAAGAATTTAAATAATAGATTACGAGAAAAGATGACGTATCCAAAGGTACGTCATCCTTTTTGATTTAAGTAAGTGTTAACGATGTGCCTCGTACTTATTCATTTTAGCTAATTGTTCCATGAAAGTTAATTCTGACTTAGATAATGGCTCTGCACGAACGGCGGCAACATTCTCTTTAACCTGCTCCATAGAAGAGGCACCGGCAATAATAGAAGTAACCCCTTTATGTGCCAAGTTATATTGTATAGCCGCTTCTTGTAGATGGCGTGTTTCAGTAAACTTTGCTTTAAGCTCAGTCAGAAGAGCGCGCAATTCAGTTTCACTATAATCTAAATATCCTTGTTCCGATAGTTTATCAATCCAGTTTTCACTTAATAAACCTTTAGCGAGTGGACCTCTCGTAACGACACTAATGTTATTTTCAGCTAATAGTGGTAAAACTTCTTCCTCTGGACGACGATCAAGTAAACTATATTGCATCATTACTGAATCAATAGAGGCATGCTTAACATATTCGCGAATCACATTAGGACGAATGGAGGAGATACCATATGCCTTAATAAAACCTTCTTGTTTAAGCTCTTCAAACGCGTCAATTGTTTCTAGTATATTATCTTCTAGCGTCCCGCCATGCAATTGATATAAGTCAATATATTCTACACTTAATCGTTTCAAGCTTTGTTTTACGGCTTCTTTTATATAAGCTTTTGACGGATCCCAGCGCCAGCCTTCTTTTCCTTCAGTCCACCGATTACCTACTTTTGTGGCAATAACGACATCCTCTCGTACGCGTTTTAACGCTTCTCCAACTAGCTGTTCATTCAAACCAAAGTCGTATAAGTCGGCTGTATCAAAATAATTAATACCTTCTTCTAGTGCTGTTTCAATAATCGCTTGTGCCTTTCGTTTATCTGTTCCAAGTGACATACAACCAAGACCAAGTGGAGTAACCATTAATGGTGATTTACCTAACTGTACTTTTTTCATTTGTGAACCTCCGCTCTCCTCTGAGTATTTTTTATCTATTTTACCGATACTGAGAGAGGTTAAACAAATCTTTTGATTCATTGCATGGAGAATTTATGAGTCACGTTCGCTATTCTTGGGCTCCTTGTAATAATCATCATTTGTTGTTCCATCTATCCATTCTCTAACATAAGTAAATGACTTCTGATAAACCTTTAGTTTTTCTTTAATTTCCCATGCCTTACCAACAAAGGTAATACCCTTTTCATGAACGTAAATTTTCATCAAGAGCTCTCCTAAACATAAGTATGTTAAAATGTATGAGCAGAATAATCGGATAGAACAGGAGTGACGAGAGAAAATGAGTCGCCTAGAAGAAAAAACGTTAAAAACGGAAAAAATCTTTGACGGTAGGATTATTCGACTCCAAGTAGAGGAAGTTGAACTACCGAACGGACAATTGTCGAAAAGAGAAGTAGTCAAGCACCCAGGTGCAGTAGCAATATTAGCACTAACAGATGAAGGAAAAATGGTTATGGTTGAACAATACCGTAAAGCACTTGAGAAGACGATAATTGAAATACCAGCAGGTAAATTAGAAGGAAACGAAGATCCCCTACAATGTGCAAAAAGAGAATTAGAAGAAGAAACAGGGTATGGGTGTGATGAGATAGAGTGGCTTATTTCTTTTTATACCTCTCCTGGTTTTGCTGATGAAATTGTTCATTTGTATATGGCAAAAGGTTTACATGTGATAGAAAATTCGGCCAATCTTGATGAAGATGAATTTGTTAATCTGAAAGAAGTCACTGTTCAAGAAGCTGTCCAATTAATAGGAGAGCAAAAAATCTATGATGCGAAAACCGCTTATGCAGTTCAATATATGCAACTAAAAGAAGCATTGCAGGAAAAATGAAATCTTATTATGCAGATTTGCATATTCATATTGGGAGAACCGCTACTGGAAAGCCGGTTAAAATCACAGGTTCAAAAAACTTGACTTTTACAAACATTATTCATCATGCAAAAAATCAAAAAGGGTTAGACATCATTGGGATTATCGATTGTCATTCTCCAGAAGTGATAAATGAAATAGAGGCTTTACTTCAGGAGGGTGAGTTACAAGAACATGAGGATGGCGGATTATTATTTGATGATATGATGATTATTCTTGGTTCAGAGCTCGAGATTTATGATCAATATTGTCATGGGCCCATCCATGTTCTATCGTTTTTCCCAACACTTAGCCACATGAAAGATTTTTCAAACTGGTTGTCAGTTTTAATGAAGAATATTCAACTGAGTTCACAGCGTGTTTATATAGAAGGACGTATGCTTCAACAAAAGGTAAAGGAATTAGAAGGTTTGTTTATTCCTGCCCATGTGTTTACACCTTTTAAAAGCTTATATGGAAAGGGCGTAAAGCATTCACTTAAGGAAGTATTTGACCCTCATTCGATTGATGCAATTGAATTAGGATTGAGCGCTAATACAGAAATGGCCGACAGGATAGCTGAGTTACATGACTATCCATTTATAACAAACTCTGATGCGCATTCATTAGCGAAAATTGCAAGAGAATACCAAAAAATCTCCCTCCAAGAATTAAGTTTTAAGGAGTTAACTATGGCACTGCAACAAATGGATGGAAGAGCAGTTGAAGCTAATTATGGATTAGATCCGCTTCTGGGTAAATATCATGAGACGGTCTGTGTTCAATGTGGTGTGGCCCAGCCACAAGGGACAGTACTATGCAGTAACTGTGCTAGTAAGAAAATCATTAAAGGGGTAAAAAATCGTATTCAAGAGTTAGCAAATGTAACTTCAATGGCTCAAGGGAGGAAACGACCACCATATATCCATCAAATCCCTTTAGAGTTTATTCCCGGAATCGGGGTAAAGACATTAGAAAAGCTACTTCTTCATTATGGCACAGAAATGGCCATCATCCATGATGTTCCTCTTGCCTCATTGCAACAAGTCATACCTGAACAAGCAGCGCTTCTGATTGAGCAGGCGAGATCAGGGAGCTTACAATTTGACGTAGGTGGCGGAGGAAGATATGGTAGAATTCGCATTGATTAAATACTAGACTTGACAGACTACCCATGTCGGGGATAAGATACAGTGGTATAAATAATTGAATGCCAAAACCGGTACGGATTTGTGGACTTTTTAAGAGTAGACACTCTTTTTTCGCCACACATTGATGCAAGTAGCATCGATGTGTGGCTTTTTGTATTTTAAAAAAATGCTCTTATCTTTATTAAAACGATATTTGTCAACCGGTAGATTGAGGAGGAAATACGGATGAAACAATCAATGTATCCTTTAGCAGTCCTTATCGGAGGTGCTTGCTTTGGTGTATTATCAACCTTTGTCAAGCTTGCCTACGGTGAGGGGTTCGAACTTGCTGAAGTTTCTGGAAGCCAATTTTTAGCTGGGACGTTACTGATTTGGCTTATATTCTTGTTTACAAAAAAACAGAAGATAAGCTTCAAGCGTTTTAGCTTTCTCGTATTATGTGGTGTGCCAACTGGTTTAACGGGAATATTTTATTATCAATCCTTACAGTCTTTAAATGCGTCGTTAGCCATCATTTTCTTATTTCAGTTTGTTTGGATTGGTACGGCTATTGAGTTTATTGTTGATAGAAAAAAACCAGGAATGAAAAAATTACGTGCGATTTTGCTGTTACTTATTGGCTCTTTCTTGGCAACAGGTATTTTGTCACAAGGATTTAATGACTTTTCTCTAGTTGGTGCAGGATGGGGTATGCTTGCGGCATTATCCTTCTCCATCTTCGCCTATATTAGTAGCACGGTAGGGAAAGAAGTACCGCCGATCCAAAGAAGCGCTGTCTTTGCCATTGGTGGATTACTCATTACTTTTGTCATCTTCCCGCCAGTTTTCTTAGCTGATGCAGCAACTGTAACGGCACTTATGCCGTACGGATTGTTTTTAGGTCTTTTTGGTGTCACTTTACCACCATTGTTATTTGCAATCGGAATGCCTCATGTGGGTGCTGGGTTAGGTACAATATTGACATCGTCAGAATTACCAGTTGCTTTACTAATGTCTGTACTGGTTTTACAGGAAGAACTTGTCCCGCTTCAGTGGTTAGGGGTTTGTATTATCATTTTAGGGATTATTTATGGTAATGTGGCTCATAAAACAAAAAAGGACCACGACCTCATTCAGTCGTCAAAGGCGAGTTAATTAATCGGGGATATGTTTATTTTTTTCTTGAGATGGTGGGGGCTTTGTTTAAGATTTTGACAAGGCCCTCACCTTTTTGTATGAGGATATCAATTAGTCATCAACTTTTACTTTTGCATACACACATGTACTTCTTAGGGATATGTTATCGGTTGCTAAGCTATCGTTACGCAATATGCCCTCTAATGGGAAACCGAGACGTTCCGCTATTCGCCGACTATCTATATTTTTTTCATCACAGCGGATTTCAACTCTATTCGCTTTGAAATGCTCAAAACAGAAAGCTGTCAAAGCTTCTGCAGCTTCTGTTATATAGCCATTCTTAATTTGGCGGCTATCACACCAATAACCAATTTCAAATTTTTTAATATCCCAATTTATCCGGTGAAGGCCGATTGAGCCAACAAAAAGATGATTCTCCTTCAGATAGATATGTAGACGGAAATCGCTTCGGTTAATAAATTCGGCAAAAGATGCGCGTATTCCAGCTTCTACTTCTTCAACAGTCTCTTCTTTTACAGCAAAAGGCAACCACTTTTTTAGAGAATCTCGCGACACTGCAATGGCTTCATGCACTATCTTGCCGTCACCAGGCAAACATGGTCTAAAATACAAACGTGTTGTTTCTATTTTCTCTGGAAAATCTACTAAGATGGGATTCATTCTTTATTCTCCTTTTTAATTTAATAGCGCCTATCGCCGGTCTATCATACCCTTTTACATATAGTAAATGTAACTTTCTTAAAGTGTAAATAAATAACATCTTATTGACAATAAAAATTTTAATAGATTAGTTATATTATTTCGTATCTTTCTGTCATGATCTCAGCAAGTCTAGCATACATTCTAGTAAGTGAAATCATTTTCAGGAGGAAGAGCAATGATAAAAAAAATGTACCAGAACGTCGTAGCAAATCATTTCCGTGAGCATTCCTCAATCTACTTGTTTGTTATTATATTGTTTTTGATGGGTGTCATATTTGGAGCGGTGGTCGTAAACAGTTTAAGTTTGACGCAAAAAGAGGATTTATTTCAATACTTGACTCAGTTTTTTGGTCATGTTTCAAATGAAGAAATGGCGACACCGGCTAACATATTTGAACAAAGCTTACTTCATAATGGTAAATATATAGGCGTGATATGGCTATTGGGGATATCTATTATTGGATTACCGCTTATTTTAGTTTTATTATTTGTGAAAGGGATGGTCGTTGGATTTACTGTCGGTTTTTTAGTAAGTCAATTAAAGTGGCATGGGTTTTTACTATCTTTTGTGTCCATTTTGCCACAAAATATGATTATCATTCCAATTTTTATTATTACATCTACTTTTGCGATTTCATTTTCAATGAAGATGATTCGTCGGTTGTTTATGAAGAAAGTAAATAATCCATTTATGCCGTTGCTAGGTAAATACTTAATTTCTTTCCTTATTGCCATTATTATATTAGCTGGTGCATCAGCTATTGAGGCGTATATTTCACCGGTGTTAATGAAGTCAGTCATTGATTCAGTCCTCTAAACTCATCGATTGCTTATATAAGATTTGAATGCTATAATTCTTTTATCATATGAGTTTAGTAATAATGACTACTTGGATAAATTATCATGTACAGAGCCTACGTTAGGTTCTGTACTTTTATGTTGTTTTAGCTATTATAACAATTCTAATATAAGAGTTATTATAAAGGTCTCTTTATAATGATTTTAGTTTGATTCTATACATCTATCTGTTATAATGAGAATGTTAGTGGTGAGGGAGGGACTTTCGGTATGGAAAGCAGAATTGACAGAATCAAAAAACAGTTGCATTCATCCAGTTATAAGCTAACACCACAACGTGAAGCCACGGTTCGCGTTTTGTTAGAACATGAAGAGGACCATTTGAGTGCGGAAGATGTATACCTCCTTGTTAAAGAAAAGTCGCCAGAAATCGGTTTAGCAACTGTTTATCGAACACTTGAATTACTAACTGAATTAAAAATTGTTGATAAAATTAATTTTGGTGATGGCGTTTCCCGATATGACTTACGTCAAGAAGGTGCTGCTCACTTCCATCATCATCTTGTATGCATAGAATGCGGTGCAGTAGATGAAATTCAAGAAGATCTACTAGAAGATGTGGAAGAAGTTGTTGAGAAGCGTTGGCATTTCAAAATAAAAGACCATCGTCTTACTTTTCATGGCATCTGCTATCGATGTCAAGATAAAAAAAATGATGAAGAGCCAGAAGCATAAGGTAAAACCCTTTTCTAATTTCATTGGAAAGGGTTTTCTTATTTTTCTCTAATTCTGCCTCAAGCTGCGAACGAAATTAAGGTTTTTGTTCGATAGAAGCTCACAGAACTTAAATGATTCCTCGTTGGAAACAGGTATAAATCTTGTCCAAAATGGCATACCCTCTAATAAGACGTTTTATTTGGGGGAGAAATGATGAGTGCATGGATCAAACTAGTCTATCAAACCATTAAGGTTTTTGTTCTTTTTACAGGAAGCACAATTCTTTTTTATTATGGTATTATGTGGTTAAATGAAGAGTATCAGGATTATCATCGTTATGATGAACCGAGTGGGGCAGCCGTGAAGGTAGCAGCAAGTGCGAATGCAACGGACTCTTCTTGGTTGGATCGGTTGATTCTGTTTTATTTAAATGGGGAGTAATGATTTTATGAATGATCATCTGCAGGATTTTATCCACTATTTAATGATTGAAAAAGGGCTAGCCAGAAATACGATAATGTCATATGAAAGAGACTTAAGAAGTTATATATTGTTTATTGAGAAGAAGATGATGAAGCAATCGATGAATGAGATTGAACGTGTTCATATTGTTCAGTTTCTAGCTCAGCTTAAGGATGATGGTAAGTCTGCTAAAACAATTGCAAGGCATATAGCGTCTATTCGTTCCTTTCACCAATTTGCACTTCGTGAAAAAATAGCAGATCACGATCCTTCTATTCATATTGAAACACCGCAAGCTGAAAAATCTTTGCCAAAGGTTTTAAATATGAAGGAAGTTGAGAGATTGCTAGACCTCCCGAACAATGGCAGCCGCTTTTATTTAAGGGACAAAGCCATGCTAGAAGTACTCTATGCAACAGGAATCCGCGTCAGTGAATTAATCCATTTAACAATAAATGATGTTCATCTAACCATGGGTTTTTTAAGATGTATTGGTAAGGGAAATAAGGAAAGAATCATTCCATTAGGAAAAACAGCACAAGCAGCTATTCAAGATTATTTAGATAAGGGTAGACAACAGTTGTTATCACCAAAACACCCGACAGAATACTTATTTTTAAATCATCACGGTAAAGGGTTATCACGGCAAGGGTTTTGGAAAAACTTAAAAAAAACAGCACAAGTAGCTGGTATTCAAAAAGAGTTAACGCCTCATACTTTAAGGCATTCATTTGCCACCCATTTACTTGAAAATGGAGCAGATTTAAGAGCTGTACAAGAAATGCTTGGCCATGCAGATATTTCTACGACACAAATATATACACATGTGTCAAAAACGAGATTAAAAGATGTATATAAACAATTCCATCCGAGGGCTTAACAGGAAATATGTAGAAAAACAGTGAAAAGTGATATAAAAGACTGTTTTTCTTTTTTTATTTTCAGTACAATATAGATGTCAGACTTCTGACGAAAGAAATCTTTCTTAAAGGTGAAGTATATTCATGACATTCCTCTTTGTTAGGTTCTAGACGTTTTACACTATCCTTCGCTGTTGATGAAAGCCTTTTTGGGGTATGATAAGTAAGGATTTCTGTAGTAAAGAAATAGTTAGAAAGGAGTGTTAATTGTGAACACATTTACATATAAACGTATTTTCCTTATTGTAATGGACTCTGTTGGAATAGGAGAAGCACCTGATGCGAAAAATTTCGGTGATGAAGGTTCTTATACGTTAGGCCATATTGCCGAGAAAATGGGCGGTTTGCATATGCCACATATGGAACGTCTCGGATTAAGTAATATCAATGAAATAAAAGGGATAGCAAAAGTCGCACAACCTGAGGCTTATTATACAAAGCTTCAAGAAGCTTCTGTTGGGAAAGATACCATGACAGGGCATTGGGAAATAATGGGCCTTCATATTCAAAAACCCTTTCAAGTATTTCCTAATGGATTTCCAGAGGAGTTAATTCAAGAACTAGAAGAAAAGACAGGTCGAAAAGTGATTGGTAATAAACCTGCGAGTGGAACAGTGATTTTAGACGAATTAGGGGAAGAGCATATGGAGACAGGTTCTCTTATTGTTTATACGTCGGCTGATTCGGTGCTACAAATCGCCGCCCATGAGGAAATCATACCAATTGAAGAACAGTATCGTATTTGTGAAATTGCTAGAGAATTGACTTTAAATGAAAAATACATGGTAGGTAGAGTCATTGCTAGACCATTTGTTGGTAAAGCGGGGGCATTTATAAGAACAGCGAATAGACATGATTATGCATTAAAGCCATTTGGCAGAACAGTAATGAATGAGTTAAAAGATGCCAATCTAGATGTCATAGCCATCGGAAAAATTAATGATATATATGATGGAGAAGGCGTAACAGAAGCAATTAGAACCACTTCAAATATGGATGGCATGGACAAGATGGTAGCTATAGCAAAAAAAGACTTTACAGGCATGAGCTTTTTGAATTTAGTAGACTTCGATGCCCTTTATGGACATAGAAGAGATCCACTTGGATACGGTCAAGCATTAGAAGAATATGATGCTCGTTTACCTGAACTGTTCGAGCAGTTAAATGAAAATGATCTTCTGATTATTACAGCGGATCATGGTAATGACCCAATCCATCATGGTACAGACCATACGAGAGAATATGTGCCATTACTTGTTTATTCTAAGCGCTTATCTCATGGAGAAGAACTGCCTCAAGGCAAGACATTTGCTAACATTGGCGCGACTATTGCAGAGAATTTCCAAGTAAAGAAGCCATTGATTGGAGAGAGCTTTCTTAAAAATGTCAAGGGAGTAGGGAAATAATGACTAGTTTACATGAGGTAAAAGCAGCGAAAGAATTAATTCAATCTAGAATAGACCAAACACCAACAGTAGGACTTATATTAGGTTCTGGACTTGGGGTTCTTGCTGAAGAGATAACAAATGCGATAAAAATACCTTATAGAGATATACCGGGTTTCCCGCAATCAACAGTAGCCGGTCATGCAGGTCAACTCGTTATTGGCCGATTAAACGGTGTAGCGGTTGTTGCGATGCAAGGAAGATTTCATTATTACGAAGGCTATACTATGCAGCAAGTTACGTTTCCGATCCGTGTAATGAAGGAGTTGGGAGTACAGAAATTAATCGTAACCAACGCTGCTGGAGGCGTTAATGAAACTTTCTCACCAGGTGATTTAATGATCATCACAGACCATATTAACAATATGGGGGTAAACCCACTTATAGGTCCTAATGACGACCATTTTGGTGTGCGTTTTCAAGATTTGTCATCAGCGTACAATAAAGAAATGATACAAGTCGCAAAAGAGGTCGCAGAACACCAACAATTAAACATACAAACTGGTGTATACGTAGCTAATACAGGGCCAGTTTATGAAACACCTGCAGAAGTAAAAATGCTTAGAATTTGTGGTGGAGATGCAGTTGGTATGTCAACTGTTCCGGAAGTTATTGTTGCGAATCATGCTGGTATGAATGTACTTGGAATCTCTTGTATTTCTAATATGGCTGCAGGTATTTTAGACCAACCATTAAATCATGAAGAAGTGATAGAAACAACGGAGAAAGTAAAACAACAATTTTTAAGCTTTGTCAAAGGAATCGTGACAAAAATTTAAATTTAGTGGGGGGAACGATACGATGAGAATGGTGGACATCATTGAGAAAAAAAGGGATGGTCATTGCTTAACGACAGAGGAAATTAACTATTTTATTCAAGGCTACACAAATGAAACAATCCCTGATTATCAAGCAAGTGCACTTGCTATGGCGATTTATTTTCAAGGAATGGATGAAAGAGAAACAGCTGATTTAACAACGGCAATGGTTAAATCAGGCGATGAAATTAATCTTTCAAACATTGATGGAATCAAAGTCGATAAGCATTCTACTGGGGGTGTAGGAGATACAACCACGCTCGTATTAGGGCCGCTAGTAGCTGCTGTAGGTGTACCAGTTGCAAAGATGAGCGGAAGAGGTCTGGGCCATACGGGTGGGACCATTGATAAATTAGAGGCTATAGATGGATTTCATGTAGAGATTGATAATGATGAATTTATGAATTTAGTCAATCGTAATAAATTAGCAGTCATAGGTCAAAGTGGAAACTTGACACCAGCTGATAAGAAGCTTTATGCGTTAAGAGATGTGACCGCTTCTGTTAATAGCATCCCATTAATTGCATCAAGTATCATGAGTAAAAAAATTGCTGCGGGTGCAGATGCAATTGTTTTAGACGTGAAAACGGGTTCAGGTGCATTTATGAAAACGATTGAAGAAGCAATTGCTTTAGCAAAAACAATGGTGAAAATCGGGAATCATGTTGGTAGACAGACAATGGCTGTCATCTCAGATATGAGCCAACCCCTTGGCCTAGCAATCGGTAATGCTTTAGAAGTAGAAGAAGCGATAAATACTTTAAAAGGAGAAGGCCCGGAAGATTTGACTGATTTATGTTTAACTCTTGGAAGTCAAATGGTCGTATTAGCGAAAAAGGCCGATACGTTAGAAAGTGCGCGCACGCTATTACAAGAAGCAATCAGTAGTGGTAAAGCGTTAGAGACTTTTAAAACATTTATCCAATCTCAAGGAGGAGATGTTGCAGTCGTTGATGACCCATCTCTACTTCCACAGGCAAAATATCAAATAAAGGTAGAAGCTGCACAAAGTGGATATATTTCTGAAATTGCTGCAGAAAAACTTGGTACTGCTGCAATGATGCTTGGTGCGGGTAGAGCAACAAAAGATTCTATTATAGATCTCGCAGCAGGCCTCCTTCTTCATAAAAAAGTTGGCGATTCTGTCCAAAAAGGAGAAGCGTTGTTAACGATTCATAGCAATATGGAAGATGTGGAAGAAGTAAAAGATATCCTTATTAATCATATTAAAATAGTGTCAGAAGAAGTAACAGCACCAACATTGATACATCAAGTCATCACAGAATAAAAATACTAGAAAAAGCTTAAAGGAAATAAAACCTTTAAGCTTTTTTAGTACAATTTAACTGAAAGATGCTCATTCTTAAAATATTTCCTTCGAATAATTCCCACATCAAAGCATAGAAGGTCTCATTTCATACCTCTCACCTTCCCGATCTTTTTTCAAAGTAAAACACGGAATTTCTCATTTATAAAATGTAGTTTATGGTATTTTCATTGGTATAAATTATCAAAAAATGGTAATCATGGAAACTATAAAGAATGGAGGGTTTGTGCGATGAAGCGAATAGTTAGTGTATTTTTTATATGTATTCTCATGGTTTCTACCATAGCACCACAAGTATTTGCACGTGAAAGTGAAAAAATGACTGAAGAAGAAGTTGTGAAAAATGTAAAGTCAGCTATTTTAATTGAGCGAGATACAGGCAAAGTTCTGTATGAAAAAAATAGTGATGTTCAATTACCACCCGCAAGTATGACGAAGATTATGACGATGCTTTTAATTATGGAAGCAATCGATGAAGGCAAACTTAAATGGGATGAAAAGATTAAGACAAGTGAATATGCTGCTTCTATGGGTGGTTCACAAATTTTTCTTGAGCCTGGAGAAGAAATGACAACAAAAGAAATGTTACAAGGAATTGCAATCGGTTCTGGAAATGACGCTTCTGTTGCTGTAGCAGAAAGATTAGCGGGTACGGTAGATGACTTTGTCAATATGATGAATGCAAAAGCAAAAGAGCTAGGTTTAAAGGACACTGTATTCAAAAATCCTACAGGCCTCCCGGTAACGGATCATTTTAGTACGGCTCATGATATGGCGATGATGGCAAAGGAATTACTGAAGTATGAAGATATTACAAACTTTACCGGTACTTACGAGGCTTATTTGCGTGAAGACACCGATAAAAAGTTCTGGTTAGTAAATACGAATAAATTAGTGCGTTTTTATCCAGGGGTAGATGGTCTTAAGACTGGATTTACTCAAGAAGCAAAGTATTGTTTAACGGCGACAGCTGAGAAAAACGGCATGCGTGTCATTGCGGTTGTTTTCGGTGCACCTAGCTCAAAAGAGAGAAATGCAGAAGTGACGAAAATGCTAGACTATGCTTTTAATAAATATGAAACTCATGCCATGTATAAAAGGAATCAAGCGGTGGCAAAAGTGAAAGTGTCAAAAGGTGAAAAGAAACAAGTAGAAGCATTAACAAGCGAACCCATTTCAATATTAGCTAAAAAAGGTGAAGATATTAAAAACGTGAAACAAACGGTTGTACTCGATGAAAATATGAAGGCTCCTGTTAAAAAAGGTGATGAAGTCGGCAAGATTATTTTTGAAAAAGACGGAAAAACAATGGTTGAAAGTCCTTTAGTCGCAAGTCAAGATAGTAAAAAAGCCAACGTATGGACATTGTTTAAGCGTTCAATGGGAATGTTTACGAAAGTCTCAGAGTAATATGTCGAATCGAGTGAAGACAAGTCCTGTTTTAGCGAATAAACACTAGTTTTGTCTTCATGAAGGAAAAACAGTTCATAGTATAGAATTGGACTCACTAAAGGCAGGTTGATATTCTATTGGTGTCAATCCTGTCTAATCCATAGAGACAACTGATTACAAAGGAGGCTATGGTTAGTGAGTCTAGCAATTAATTTAGAAATAAAAAACAACGTATTATGTATTCGTTTAAGCGGGGAGCTTGATCATCACTCTGCGGATGAATTAAGAGCAAAAGCAACAAAAACGATTGAGGAACACGATATCCACCATATTATTCTTAATCTGGAACAATTAACATTCATGGATAGTTCTGGACTTGGAGTAATTCTTGGCAGATATAAACAAGTGAAACAAAAAAATGGCGAAATGGTTGTATGTGCAATTTCTCCATCTGTAAAAAGACTTTTTGATATGTCTGGTTTATTTAAAATTATTCGCTTAGAACCTACTGAAGCGTTTGCCCTGCAACGATTGGGGGTGGCGTAAGTGAAAAATGTTATGCAAATGCAGTTTACTGCTCTCAGTCAAAATGAATCATTTGCTCGAGTGACAGTGGCAGCTTTTATTGCTCAGCTTGATCCAACAATGGATGAATTAACAGAAATTAAGACCGTTGTCTCAGAAGCTGTAACGAACGCTATTATTCACGGCTATGATATGAGCCCAGATGGCATTGTACACATTTCAGTAACCATTGAGGAAGGAATAGTCGAACTGTCCATTAAAGACGAAGGTCTCGGTATTATGGATATAGAAGAGGCAAGACAGCCTCTTTATACAACAAAGCCAGAGCTAGAGAGATCAGGCATGGGCTTTACGATTATGGAAAATTTTATGGACGAAATTAGTATTGTATCACACCCAGGTGAAGGCACAGAGGTTCGTTTAAAGAAGCATTTATCAAATAGTAAAATGCTATGTAATTAAGGAGTCTTGCTATGGATGTGGAGGTTAAAACAGGAAAGACGCAATATTTAAAAGATCATGAAGTTAAAGAGCTCATTGGTAAAAGTCAAAATGGTGATCAAGCGTCTAGAGATTTGATTGTCCAAAAGAATATGCGCTTAGTATGGTCAGTTGTCCAGCGCTTCCTCAATCGAGGATACGAACCAGATGACTTATTTCAAATTGGCTGTATTGGATTGTTGAAATCGGTTGATAAATTTGATTTGAGTTATGATGTGAAATTTTCTACTTACGCTGTTCCTATGATTATTGGTGAGATCCAACGTTTTATAAGAGACGATGGAACAGTTAAAGTCAGTCGTTCACTTAAAGAACTCGGAAATAAAATTCGAAAAGCAAAAGATGAGTTATCGAAATCATTAGGTAGGGTACCAACCGTATCAGAGATTTCAGAATTCCTTGATATCCCAACAGAGGATATTATCATGGCCCAAGATGCTAGTCGACTCCCCTCGTCAATTCATGAAACCGTGTATGAAAATGATGGTGACCCTATTACATTACTTGACCAAATAGATGATGGGGATGAGGGGAGATGGTTTGATAAAATCGCATTAAAAGAAGCGATAAATGAATTAGATGAAAGAGAGAGACTGATTGTTTATTTGCGCTATTACAAAGACCAAACACAATCAGAAGTAGCAGTCAGGCTTGGCATTTCACAAGTACAAGTCTCGAGGCTTGAGAAGAAAATATTGAAGCAAATGAAAGAGCATATGGACTTATAGTCTATATGCTCTTTCATTTGCATCTTTTAAGCGAAGAAAGTCGACGTTTATGTATTTACTAATAACCAAGAAAGTAATATCAGTGTGAGGAAATTATTGGATTTCATGAAGTGAAATACCTTTACTCATACTATATGCAAGGAAATCTTTGTGTGGGAAGTGAAAGGATGGAACGTATCGTTTATTTACGCTTGCGACATCGATTGCAGGTTAAACCGCACGAAACTATTGTTTTATCGGATGTTGCGCAGTTGATTGCAGATGACGAAGTTTATGATAAATTAGCTAATCTCCTGTTATACCGTGTGTCTAAGGAAGATAAAAATATTATCATTATTGATGTTATGCAGGTAATTAAGCATATTACAAAATGTTTTCCGAGTTTGGAAATCCAAACGGTTGGGCCGACACAGATTATTGTTGAAGTTGCCGTGAAAAGAAGAAAAGTCTCACTTCCATTGTTTATGCTAATATGGTTTTTATTATTTTTTGGTGCTGCTCTCACCATCATGAATTTTCATGAAGACGTTAGTATGCAAGAAGTTCAACAAAAGATTTATACATTGATTACAGGTGAAGTAGATAGTCGGCCATTGATTTTTCAAATCCCATACTCAATTGGATTAGGCTTAGGAATGATTCTCTTCTTCAATCATGTATTTAAAAAGCGTTTAAATGAAGAGCCTAGTCCTTTAGAGGTAGAGATGTTTAATTATCAAATGGATTTGGATAATTATGTTTCCCTACACGAAAACAAAGAGAGTATGAAGAATATTGATGAGCGGTAAAATTATCTTTGCCATCTTTATAGGCTTAGCGAGTGGTATAGCTGTAGGTGGTGGAGTAGTTGCATTCTTATCTGTCTTAGGAATTATTCCAAGGCTTACACAACTAACAAAAACAATGAAGATGATCCATGCTTATGAATGGGCAGCGGTGTGCGGGGTGATTGCTGGAGCTGTAGCTTCCATGTGGGAGCCAGTACTACAAGCACCGCCCTTTATACTTATTCCGATTGGCCTGTTATGTGGAATCTTTGTAGGAATGCTTGCAGCTGCACTTACGGAAGTTCTAAATGTCTTCCCGATATTAGCTAAACGCATTGGTGTAGAAGGGAAAATTGTCTATTTATTAATGGCTTTTGTTTTTGGGAAAATTATCGGATCTTTATTTCAATGGATATATTATGTCAATCTGTAGGTTTGCTCACTTAGAAAGGGAAATGGCGATGAAAGAACGGAGAAAAGTCATATTGATTACAGATGGAGATGAGTTTGCAAAGCGAACAATAGAGCTCATTGCTCATGATATTGGTGGTAGTTGTATTTCTGCTTCTCAAGGAAATCCAACTATACTGTCTGGTGAAGAGATGGTGCATTTAATTAAAAAAGCTCATTCAGATCCTGTTTATATCATGTTTGATGATAGTGGTTATATCGGAGAAGGTCCAGGAGAGAAAGCGATGACTTTCGTTGCCAATCACCCTGATATTGAAGTCATTGGTGCAATAGCTGTAGCATCAAGGACTCACCACGAGGAATGGACAAAGGTAGATGTAAGCATTGATCGCTTTGGTGAATTGACAGAATATGGTGTTGATAAATCTGGGATAGCAGATATGGATGAAGGCAGAATAGTAGGTGATACCGTTTATTGTCTTGAAATGTTAAATATCCCTTTTATCGTCGGTATTGGTGATATTGGTAAAATGGCAAGAATTGATTCAATAAAAGCCGGTTCACCCATTACGAAACAAGCTGTTGAACTTATACTGGAAAGGAGCGGTATGTTATGAGCGAAAAAGAAAAAATAAGAAAGAGACCATTACCCACATCCGTCAAGGAAGTTGAAGCGTACATGCAGGACCATGTAGGTCTTGGAACAAGTTTTGACCTTGGAGTGAGAAAGCTTAAAGTATTAAAAAAGGATGTTCATTTATACTTTATTAATGGTTTAACAGAGACACAATTTATCATTGAAATTGTTGAAGAGCTTGTAGGGATTAATGATAAAGAAAAATTATCGACCCATCTCTTTGATATTGTAGAGAACCGTATCGTTCATCAAGCAGTTGATCGCATTAAGACAATTGATGAGCTCGTTGACCAAGTATTATCAGGGCTTATTGTTATTGTGATGGAAGGTGAAGGTACCGCTTTAGTAATAGACGTAAGAAGTTATCCAGGACGAACACCACAAGAGCCTGATACGGAGAAGGTAATTAGAGGTTCTCGTGATGGTTACGTAGAAAATATAATTGTCAATACAGCTCTAACAAGAAGAAGAATTCGTGATGAACGTTTAAGGTTTGAAATGCTCCATGTTGGTGTAAGGTCAAAAACTGATATTTCCTTAGGCTATATTGAAGGGTTAGCTGATCCCAACCTAGTAGAAGTGTTACGTAAAGAAATTAATGAAATCGATATCGATGGGCTACCCATGGCAGATAAAACGGTAGAAGAATTCATCCTTCATCAAAGTTATAATCCATTTCCACTTGTAAGGTACACTGAAAGAGCGGATGTAGCGGCCACTCACTTGATGGAAGGTCATGTCGTGGTTTTTGTGGATACATCGCCCAGTGTAATCATCGCCCCAACGACTTTATTTCATCATTTGCAGCATGTAGAGGAATATAGGCAAGCCCCAGCTGTCGGTACTTTTGTTAGATTTATGAGGTTTATCGGACTTGCTGCTTCTTTATTTTTTCTACCATTGTGGTTTTTATTTGTCTTAGAACCGTCTTTGCTTCCGGATGCCATTGATTATATCGGGCCGAATGAACAATCAAATATACCTATTCTTATTCAATTATTATTAGCGGATTTAGGGATAGAGTTTTTAAGATTAGCTGCTATCCATACACCGACACCATTATCAACGGCAATGGGACTAATAGCTGCAATACTAATAGGAGAAATTGCAATCACTGTTGGATTGTTTGTACCTGAAGTTATTCTCTATGTTTCTGTTGCGGCAATTGGAACTTTTGCCACTCCGAGCTATGAATTAAGTGTGGCAAATAAACTTATTCGTATGCTCTTGTTAATATTAGTTGCAATTTTTCATACACCAGGTTTAGTTGTCGGAATTACGCTATTTATTCTTTTTCTTGTATCCATGCGTTCATTTAGAACACCATATTTATGGCCATTCATTCCATTTTGCCCTGGCGCTATCGTTCATATTATTTTTAGAAGAGCCGTCCCAGGGTCAAAAATCCGACCAAGTATTACCCATTCTCGCAATCGTTTTAAGCAGCCACCAAAATAATTGGGTAAATGGCGATTGCAGGCATATGGGAATTATGGTAAAGTATGTTCAACTGAATAAAGGGTTAAAGGATAACAGAATAGACAGTTTCTTAAGGATTCTGTCTATTTCTTCATTTTAGTCCGATAAAAATAAGCATCAATTCTTTGATTAGAGAAGTAATGGACGAAAGAGGGGAAAGCATGTTTTTTCACGGTACATCAAAGGTAAATGACAAAGGACACTTAGAAATTGGCGGTGTTGATACAGTAAAATTAGCTAGTAAATATGGCACGCCTGTTTATATTTATGATGTAGAGTTAATAAGAAGAAGAGCACGTGGATTTAAGAAAATGTTTCAGGAAAATAATATAAAGGCACAAGTAGCCTATGCAAGTAAGGCTTTCTCTTCTGTAGCGATGATTCAGTTAGTGGAAGAAGAAGGATTGTCTTTAGATGTTGTTTCTGGAGGAGAACTATACACTGCCATTAGGGCGGATTTTCCAGTTGAACGTATTCATTTTCATGGGAATAATAAAAGCCGTGAAGAATTAGAAATGGCGCTTTCCTATAATATTGGTTGTATCGTCATAGATAATTTCCATGAAATGAACTTATTAGAAGAAGTAGCTATATCAATGAATAAGCGCGTCGATGTGTTACTAAGGATTACTCCAGGAATAGAAGCGCATACACATGATTATATTTTAACTGGGCAAGAAGACTCTAAATTTGGTTTCGATTTACAAAATGGACAGGCAGAGGAAGCATTAAAAATCGCCCTTAATTCCCAACACATCCATTTACTTGGGTTCCATTGTCATATTGGTTCACAAATCTTTGAACCAACTGGATTTATCCTTGCCACACAAAAAATCTTTGCCAAATTGAAAACGTGGAGCCAAAAATATGATTATGAATCTGAAGTTCTTAATTTAGGTGGAGGATTTGGGATTAGATATACAGAGGAAGATGAACCACTCGCCCCAGAAACGTATGTAGAGGAAATTATCAAGGAAGTAAAAAAACAAACAAGCCATCACGGGATGACTTTACCTGAAATATGGATTGAACCTGGAAGATCACTTGTCGGTGATGCTGGCACAACCATCTACCAAATTGGCTCATCAAAAGATGTTCCGAATGTAAGAAAATACTTGGCTATTGATGGAGGAATGAGTGATAATATCCGTCCTGCTCTCTATCAGGCACAATATGAAGCTGTTCTTGCTAATCGTGTCCTAGATGATATAGAGGAAAAAGTCTCTATCGCAGGTAAATGTTGTGAATCCGGAGATATGCTTATTTGGGATTTGCCACTTCCGAAGGCTGGAAACAACGATTTGTTAGCTGTTTTTTGTACAGGTGCATATGGTTATTCAATGGCAAATAATTATAATCGTATCCCTCGTCCACCTGTTGTGTTTGTGGAAGATGGAGAAGATCGATTGGTCATTAAAAGAGAATCATTTGAAGATATGGCACGGCTAGATTTACCTTTAAAAAACAAGGTTAATCAGTAATTAACATGAACCAAGAAACTTAGGTGGGTTTCAGAATCTTCATAAGGGACTCACCTATTATTCTACTTATTTGGCGAACTCCTTCTTTTAACATATTGGAATGTAGAAACCTTTCATGTACAATAAAGATGAATGTATATCAAAAGGGGAGCTACTGAAGAAAGTATGGATAAAAAAAGTAATATTATGTTATTTGTCTTTATTTTAGGTATAGCTTTTATATGGGGGCTTATTTATTGGTTATTTATTGCCCCGCAATCATAACTAGTTCCATTTCAATCTATAGATACATATGATAAAATAGTTTATGTTAGTTGTGAAATGGAAATAATAGCAAATAAACGGTTTTACTAATAATGAGGGGTTATCATGTTAATACGCTATAAAAAGTCTTTTGAGAAGATTGCTATGGGACTTTTATCTTTTATGCCAAAAGAAAAAGTATTAAAGCAGTTGTTACAGACGATTAAAGAGTATGAAAGTGAAGAAAATCTGCAATTGTTTTTGTGGAAAGAAGACGAAGATATTATTGGGCTAGTTGGTGTATGCTTATCTGATCATCATATTGAAGTTCGTCATATATCAGTCAACCCTTCTCATCGTCAGCAAGGAGTCGGTAAGTCGATGATAAAAGCATTAAATGACACTTATCCACATAAAGAACTAACAGCGGACAATGTTACAGAAGCCTTTTTACAGAAATGTGAAGAGATAAATAAAGGCAGCGAATAATTTTCGCTGCCTTTTAGCGATGTCTTTGGAGGGCTTTCTCTCTTTCTGCGATGACATTTGACCGATCTCTTTTCATATGTCGATGAACAATTTCTTCGTTTTCAAGATTGCTTTCCTGTCCCCATCGGAATCCTTTAGAATTACATGTCTTTTTGACCTCATCTAATAAGGAAACATCGTTTATAGGGAAGTAATAGCTTTTATAAGGAAAGGCCTTATCAATTTCTTCTTGCATTGTGTGTATATCATTTAACAGTTGTTGATGGTCAATACCAAGTTGTTTTACTTCTTTTGGATATGACGAAAGAATAAATGCTGCTTTTTGCAATGTTTTTTTAGCACCATGAAAATTCCCTCTACGATGATGATAATTAGACACGGCGACTTGAATCAAGCCAACCCAGATGGATTGCTTGTTTCGATTGTCTACTTCTTTCCAATATTCCTCTAAAATTTCGTGGCATTCAAAATAATCACGATCGCCGTGATAATGAGCTAAATAGTCAATAAAAGCTTGGGGATGCAAAGTTACACTCCTCCTTCAAACATACAGTTGATTAATTTCATGGTATCATATAATAATGATGGAAAAAAGAAATGCCTGGCAAATTACAATGCCAGGCAATGTCTATTTACATTAAAATAACCAAGAAGCGCCTACGATAATAAGTAGGATGAAGAGAACAACGATTAAAGCAAAGCCTGCACCGAAACCGCCACCATAGCACTCTTCTTCTCTATGATGATTGTCACCATAATTTTCTCTGGACATATTTATACCTCCATTAGTACCTAATTGTCATTACCTTCTCATTGTATGTGCGTAGTTTGTCTCATGTTTGGGCTTAGGATAAAATAAAAAGTAAGTTTCTAAAAGTTGAAAAAAGAGTCCGTTGTTGAAGGAAAGAATTATGTTGGATTCGCTACGTTGAATCATCTATACTGTATAGAGTAAAGAAATAATTTTATAGAAATTTTGGTGGAACATATGGAGCATTATAATGTAAAGATTAACGCCTTCGAAGGGCCGCTCGATTTATTACTGCATTTAATTAATCGGCTCGAGATTGATATATATGATATTCCAGTAGCAGAAATTACTGAACAGTATTTAATCTATATACATACTATGCAAGAATTAGAGCTGGATATAGCAAGTGAGTATTTGGTTATGGCTGCCACGTTACTCGCTATCAAGAGTCAAATGCTACTCCCAAAGCACGAAGAAGATAACTATGACGAAGATATTGATATGGAAATGGAAGAAGATCCACGAGATGAACTCGTTGAAAGATTAATAGAGTATCGTCGTTTTAAAGAAGCAGCCGAGGACTTAAAGGAACTTGAACAAGAAAGAAGCTTATTATACACAAAAGCACCGAGTGACCTTTCTGACATGGCAAAAGAAGTGAAAATGGAACAGACCCAAGTCGACGTATCGCTTTACGATATGTTAGGTGCGCTGCAAAAGTTATTAAGAAGAAAAAAATGGAAAGAACCACTTGCAACGAAAGTAGCCAGGCAGGAAATTCCGATTGAAAAAAGAATAGACGAAGTTATACGTACACTTAGAAAAAGTAATGGCCGTAAAAACTTTAATGATTTATTTACTGCACATTCTAGAGAAGAAGTTGTTGTAACCTTTCTAGCTGTTCTAGAGTTAATGAAAAGACAGGCTGTGCTCGTTACACAAGATAATAACTTTGCAGAATTGTATGTAGAAGTAGCGGAGGGAAAGTAAGTGAGTAAGAAAGAAAATTGGAAAGCCATTTTAGAAGGGCTTTTATTTGCAGCAGGAGATGAAGGACTTAATTTGAAATCGATTGCTTCGGTATTTGAAGTGAGTGATCAAGAGGCAAGTGAAAGAATGAATCAATTAATGACTGAGTTAGCAAATAACCAAGGACGGGGATTACAAATCATTGAAATTGGTGGGTCGTATCAATTAACGACTAAAAAGGAATTAGCTGACTATTTAAAGAAACTCGTGGAAGCTCCTTCCTCCCATTCTTTATCGCAAGCTTCTTTAGAGACATTAGCAATTATTGCTTACAAGCAGCCCATTACAAGAATTGAAATCGAGGAAATTCGTGGAGTGAAGACAGAAAGACCATTACAAACACTTGTGGCAAAAGCATTAATCAAAGAAGTAGGAAGAGCTGAAGGTAATGGTCGTGCATATTTGTATGGCACGACAAAGGGTTTCTTAGATACATTTGGATTAAAAAGTTTAAAAGAGCTGCCAAAGCTACCTGATCAAGGAGACGAAGAGTTTGAGCAAACAGAAGCAGATTTGTTCTTTGATACATTAAATAATGTATAAGTGAAATAATTCTGAACAATCAACAGCTCATTTATGTTAATATAAAAACATTAAGGGTGATTTACTTGTTTAGCATAATTAAACACCAAAGGCATATATACATAATGTCAGATGGTACAAAAGAAAATTATTTCCCTTAATAAATTTATGTCATCAGCAAACTTCATTATTATCAATCACGATGCTTATCAAAAAGTAGATTGAATCTGAAGGAGGGTTCTGATTGTTCATTCTGCAATCGAAAGGATGGTCGCTTGAAAAAACTCTTCCTAATTCCTTCGAAGATTTTTTTAATAAAAGTGAAGTCATTTATGAGGAAGATGGAGAGGAAAGAAAATTCACATTAACTTATTTGCAGTACTTTGAAGAAAAGCTTGATCAATTGACATCATATGAACAGTCAGTAAGTGATAGAACTTTTAAGGATATTGCAGCGCTAGCTTCTCTTCTCAATCATCCGGAATTGAAGCTGAGAAAACGGTTATTTATAAGTGATGAGACCGCTTTTATACGGTTATTTGAGGGATTTGATTTTAAGCAAATATCTAACATAATAGAAACAATGATGCAGAATAAATGAAGAGCTGATATAAACAAATTGGCTGAAGAACGAAATGGATAAAAGAGTAGCTAAATATACGGGAGGAAAATGATGGGAAATTCTATAGTTGAATCACAAATGGAAGATGTGCAACAATTCCTTAGTAATACGGTAAGCACTTTTGAGAACTTCTTAAATGAAACAACCTTGTCGGTACTTAAAGAGGAAGGACAGGGTGATGAGCGATATTATAAAAGCATTTTATCGAATTTGAGAAAGCTTCTAGTGTTTTGCGAGGAAGGTCATGAAGCATGTCGCATCATACTCATGAGTGATCAATTTCAGCGGGGAGCAGCTGAGCAAACATTGTATAAACTTTACCATCATTGTATTGAAGAGTTTTTCTCACCTAAAAATGATGCGTGGTATGAGAATAGTCGTTCAGCGTATACAGGAAAGAATTCAATTCGTTTTCATCACGAAGTACCCGTTCGCCTTGAGAACTTATTTAGAGGATTAGAAAGCGATTTCCAAAAGATAAGAGAAGAACTAGAATACTACGAAACAGATTATCGTACAAAAATGATGCAATCAAAATAAATATTGAAATACTTTAGAATGAGCTAAGGCACGGACAAATTTGTTCGTGCTTTTTTGTGTCTATAGCGTTCAAAATGATAAGCATCATGTAGAATGGCTAAAAAACGATATTATTTATCATTACTATACATATGATGTAGTGAAGAGGAGGGATTTAGCTTGAATCATCGTATGAATGAATACTTAAAGAATGTGTTTCAATGGAATGAAGATATGAGGGCTTTTTTGGAGAGTGAAAATATTGAAGAGAGCAATGAGCTATGGGATAAACTTGATCATATGACAGCCATTATGGAGACAATTGATCATAGTATGGGAGACAAGGAAATAGAAGAAATTCACGAAAAAGTAGAAGAACTTCACGGTGAGATGGAACAGTATTTCAATCACCGATTATCACTTGGACAAATTTATGTTAATGAAGTAAGTGTTCAAGCTGGAAAGCATGAACTTCCACCTTTACCTTATGGATATAATGCTTTAGAACCGTATATCTCAGAAGAAATCATGAGATTACATCATGATAAGCATCACAAAAGTTATGTGGATGGACTGAATAAAGCAGAAAAAGAATTAGAAAAGGCGAGAAATTCGGGCGATTTTTCTCTAGTTAAACATTGGTCAAGAGAATTGGCTTTTAATGGATCAGGCCATTATTTGCATACGATATTTTGGGGAAATATGAGTCCGCAAGGTGGTGGAGAACCTACGGGGGAATTGAAAAAAGAAATAGTCAAATACTTTGGTAGCTTTGAAGCTTTTAAAAAACATTTTACAGAAGCGGCAAAGCAAGTAGAAGGTTCAGGTTGGACTATTCTTGTTTGGTCTCCGAGAGCTAGACATTTAGAAGTATTACAATCTGAAAAACATCAAAACTTAACACAATGGGACACGATCCCGTTACTTGTGTTAGATGTTTGGGAGCATGCCTATTATTTACAATATAAAAATGACAAAGGTGCTTATATTGACAGTTGGTGGAATATTGTAAACTGGGACAATGTTTCAAGAAGGTTTCAAAAAGCACATGAAATGAAATGGCAGCCTTTTTAAGAAAATAGCACAAGAAAACAGGCAGTTGCTTATGTTTTTTACACCCCGCAAGAGTATTGAGCTCTCATCTCTTGCGGAACCTCAATCATAGTCAGTCAACAAAGTCCAAGTGATCCAACAGTTTACAATACCTGTATCCTTACCCCAATTTGAATGAAGTTCAACTCCTTTCGATGAAGGTTGATAAAATACAGCCTACTAATTTATGAACCGATCGCCATGAATCTGTCATAACAAAACTTGTCCTGCATAGAATTGTACAAACCATAAAATGAGACGGGGTTTGTGCGATGAAGAAATGGAAAAACCTAATCACTATTCTCATAATGTCCACCTTATTGCTTAGTTTAAGTCCACAACTAGTAGAGGCGAAGCCCTCTGTTAGTGCTAGAAATGCAGTATTAATCGAACAGGAATCAGGTAGAATTATTTATGATAAGGCAGCCAATGATCGAAACCGGATTGCTAGTATAACAAAAATTATGACAGCAATATTGGCGATTGAATCAAATAAGCTAGAAGAAGATGTGAAAGTAACTGATACGATTTTAAAAGCAGAAGGCTCATCCATTTATTTGAAACCGGGGGAAGAAATCAAACTAGAAGATTTGGTTTATGGCTTAATGCTTCGCTCGGGTAATGATGCGGCAGTTGCGATTGCAGAGTATGTAGGCGGAAGCTTAGATGGCTTTGTGTATTTAATGAATCAGAAGGCTGAAGAAATAGGCATGACAAATACGCATTTTGAAAATCCACATGGGCTTGACGATCATGAAAATCACTATTCAACTGCCTATGATATGGCGTTACTTACTCGCTATGCAATGAAAAATGAGACGTATCAAAAAATAGCAGGGACAAAATCTTATCGATCTGAAAACAGAGATTACAGCTGGAATAATAAAAATCGTTTATTGACCCAGCTTTATAAATATACAACTGGTGGAAAGACTGGTTATACAAAAAGAGCAAAAAGGACTTTAGTAACAACAGCGACAAAAAACAATCTTGATCTAATTGCTGTTACGTTAAATGGACCGGATGATTGGAATGATCATATTGCTATGTATGAGGGTGCATTTGATCAATATGAACAAGTTGAAGTATTGAGTGAAGGGAGAATTAAGGGGGTAGAATATGCTTTCTACAAAGATAAGGTATCACTGCACTCCTCCTTTTCATACCCGGTAACAGAAAAAGAGAAAGAATCTTTTCGGATTAAATATAATTTTATTGAACCGAAAGAGAGTTGGAGAAAAGGTGAAAAATCACCTGAAATAGTAGGAAAAGCCGTTGTTTACTTAAATGATGAAGCAATTAAAACTTTGCCTATTCACTATAATCAGGCTGGAGTTAAAAAAGAAAAAGGAAAATTTTTTGATTACTTCAAACATCTGTTTATAAGGATATTAGGAGTACAACAACATGATTAATGTTATATGGGCAGGGTTAGCGATCATTGGTATCGTTTTTGCCATGATTAATGGAACTATAAGTGATGTAAATGAAGCGATATTTAAAGGGGCAAAAGAAGCAGTCACATTATGTATTGGTTTAATCAGCATATTAGTCTTTTGGCTAGGAATGATGAAAATAGCCGAACATGCAGGTCTATTAGACAAGCTGGCTAAACTATTTAAACCATTTATATCAAGACTTTTTCCGGATGTACCGAAAGATCATCCGGCAATGGGCTATATATTATCGAATATGATGGCCAATTTGTTCGGCTTAGGGAATGCTGCTACACCTCTAGGGATTAAAGCAATGGAACAATTAAAAGCATTAAATGGTGAAAGTACAGAAGCAAGTCGTTCTATGATCACATTTCTTGCCATCAATACATCAAGTATTACATTAATTCCAACAACAATTATCGCCATCCGCATGAATTACGGGTCAGCTAGTCCAACTGACATCGTTGGTACTACCCTTATAGCGACAATTTGTTCGACCATTTCCGCTATTTTGATTGATAGATACTTTTATTACAGGAGATCACGAAAAGGATGAGATAGATGGAAATAGTATCTTTAATTTCTCTTTGGTTTATTCCCGTACTTATAGGTTTTATATTAGTCTACGCGACGTTTAAAAAAGTACCGACTTATGAGAGTTTTGTAGAAGGTGGGAAAGATGGCATTAAAATTGCTATCTCAATCATTCCTTTCTTAGTAGGTATGATGGTAGCTATTGCTATCTTTCGAGCATCAGGTGCATTAGAATATTTTCTTGATTTCATCAGACCATTATTTGTGGCTATCGGGATTCCAGCAGATGTTGTCCCACTCGCTATTATTCGTCCAATATCAGGTAATGCTGCCTTAGGAATGACAACTGATTTAATAGCTGAACACGGACCAGATTCATTAATTGGAAGAATGGCATCTGTCATTCAAGGGAGTACAGATACAACCTTTTATGTATTGACTGTTTATTTTGGAGCAGTCGGTATTAAGAAGATGGGTGATGCGTTGAAAGTTGGCCTATTAGCAGACTTAGCAGGTTTTATCGCTGCCATCCTTATTGTATTACTTGTCTTTTCATAATGTAGTCTTTTATTTATAAAAGAGGAAGCTGAACAAATTTGGATCATTTGTTTGGCTTTTTTTTGTGCAGTGTGATAACAGCTTACTACAATGCTTCTTTTATGTTAGAATTGCCTACTAACTGTTCAAATTCAAAGAGAAGGGAATGACTATTGTATACTTAGTTTAAAAATCTACAATTTGGTTAAAAAATGCGCTCTTTGAAAAAACTTGAACTTATGGCATAATTCATATGGACAGTAATAGAGATTTTGAGGTGACTGATAATGGAAAGATTACAGAAAGTCATAGCCCATGCAGGGGTTGCATCTAGGAGAAAAGCGGAGCAACTTATTGTAGATGGCCGTGTAAAGGTTAATGGTAAAATTGTAAAAGAATTAGGGGTGAAAGTGACACCTTCTGATAAAGTCGAAGTTGATGGTATCCCGGTTGAGGGTGAAGAGCCGGTTTATTTTCTTCTATATAAGCCAAGAGGTGTATTATCAAGTGTTGCGGATGACAAAGGTAGAAAAGTGGTAACCGATTACTTTGAACATGTGAAACAAAGAATTTATCCAGTGGGTCGATTAGATTATGATACATCAGGATTATTATTATTGACGAATGATGGTGAATTCGCGAACTTGCTTATGCATCCAAGAAATGAAATTGAAAAAGTATATGTAGCGAAGGTAAAGGGCATTCCTTCTAAAGAAAGTTTAAATCATTTACAAAGAGGTGTCCGCTTGGAAGATGGAAAAACGGCTCCTGCACGAGTAAAAGTGCTTAGTAGTGATAAACAAAAACAAACAGCGATAATCGAATTAACGATTCACGAAGGCAGAAACCGTCAAGTGAGAAGAATGTTTGAGGCTGTTGGTCATCAAGTGCAAAAGCTTAAAAGAGAAAGATACGGATTCCTTCAATTGAACGGACTTTCAGCTGGCGGGGCAAGAGAACTTACAGCACATGAAGTAAAGCAATTTAGGGCATTAGCTAAAAAGAGTACAGGTAAATAAATGAAAAAGTCATAGAGTTGTCACATTTCCTTCACACCGTTTACAAGGACTGTTTTCATACTAGTGATATAATAAATACCAAATTGTTAAAATAATGCTAAAAATTTGTGTCTTAACTTTGGGAGGAATTTTTCATGAAAAAACGACGGCTCGTTATGAGGACAGCGATATTAGTGATTCTATTTGCAGCCGTTGCTTACACGCTATATGCAAACTTTAATAAGGATAATGTGCATAAAGTACAAATAGGTAAAGAAGCTCCTGATTTTGTATTAGTCGATATGGATGGAAAAGAGCATCAATTATCTGACTATAAAGGCCAAGGCGTTTTTTTGAACTTTTGGGGTACTTGGTGTAAGCCTTGCGAAAAAGAAATGCCATTTATCAACAATCAATATGAACAATTTAAAGATCAAGGGGTTCAAACAATCGCAGTAAACATAAGTGAATCGAATCTAGCAGTGAATAAGTTTATTGAAAGACATGGCATGACTTTTCCGGTAGTCATTGATAAAAATGAAGATGTAAAGGCAGCATATGGAATCGGTCCTTTGCCTGCGACTTTTCTCATTAATCCTGAAGGTGAAGTCGTGAAATATCATACGGGGACTTTGACAGAACCAATGGTAAAAGATTTTATGACGCAAATCAAACCGTAATTATTGGGGAGTTTTTATGATGAAACAAGTAAAGTGTGAATGTGGCCATGTAAACCCTCATGGTACAGTCCTATGTGAATCATGCGGTCGTGTGTTAGTAGAAGAAGAGAAAAGTAAAAAGCTCGTTGATATGCGTTATGAGGGCAGTGCGAGAAGGTCACAAACGTACAACAAAACAATTATTGATAAAATATGGAACTTCTTTTCTTCTGTTAAAGTAGGGGTAACTTTAATCATTATTACATTAGCCGCTTCAGCAATTGGTACCATTTTCCCGCAAGAAATGTATATACCGCCTACAGAAAATGCATCCGTTTATTATGAGGATCAATACGGGTTTGCTGGGGAAGTGTATTATACGTTAGGATTTCACAACCTGTATAGCTCATGGTGGTATTTATTGCTCATTGCTTCAATTGGCGTATCTCTGGTTATATGTAGTCTTGATCGTGTCGTACCTCTATACCGTGCCTTGAAAAAACAAAGAGTCGATCGGCATGAAGGGTTTTTAAAACGCCAAAGATTATATAGAGCTACAACCTTGGCTTCTGTAGAAGAGGATTCATTTGAGAAAATCAAGGCGAAACTAAAGGAAAAACGCTACAACATAAGAGAAGAGAATGGGAGTATACTTGCTGAGAAAAATCGATTTTCAAGATGGGGCCCTTATATAAACCATATTGGGTTGATTATTTTTTTAATTGGAGGCATGTTGCGTTTTGTGCCAGGAATGTATGTTGACGAATTGCTATGGATCCGTGAAGGTGAAACAGTCGTTATCCCAGAAACAAAAGGCGAGTATTATCTGGAAAATCACGAATTTATTCTAGAAACTTATGAAAAAGAAAAAGAAAATGAAGCGTTTTCAACAGCGATAGAAAACAATGGTACAGTCGCGAAGAACTTTCAAACAAATGTGAGCCTTTACAAAGAATCTGGAGAAACAATTGCAGGGCAAGACCCAGAACTAGAAAAGGTAGAAGACTATGAATTAAGGGTAAATGAACCTTTAAAGTTTGAACAGTTTGCTCTTTATCAACAAAGCTATAAACTAGGTGAGCTAAGCGAAATGTCGTTTGCTTTAACGAATAAAGAAACAAATGAAGAATTTGGTCAAATGACGATTGATTTACATAACCCACAAGATGAATATACATTTGAAAATGGATACAGTGTTGAGCTAATGAGCTATTTCCCTGATTTTGAATTTGATGAAAATTCAGAGCCAGTCACGAAATCACGCGTGCCGAACAACCCAGCGTTTATCTTTAAAATGTTCTCACCCGAACATCCTGATGGAGAAGTTAGCTTCGTTGCTATACAACAAACGATTGAACCATATGGTGATAATGACTTAAAGATGGCCTTTAAAGGAGTAGACACGCAAAATGTTAGTGCTTTGACCGTAAGAAAAGACTTAACACTTCCTATTCTAGCTATAGGTGGTCTCATCTTCATGATTGGTGTCGTGCAAGGTGCATACTGGAACCATCGCAGAATATGGGTTAGAAGGTTAGGAGATCAAGTTTTAGTTGCGGGTCATACAAATAAAAATTGGCACGGACTTAAGAGAGAGATCACCCATGTATTTGATGGTAGTGGTATTCAAGAACCGATTGACCAATCAGATGAAACAACAAATAAGAAGGGTAAGGAGGAGTAATAATGGTTGCATTAAGTGGAAATTTATTATTTATCGCCTTTTTGCTCTATTTAGTAGGCACGGCTTTTTTTGCCGGTTCGATTAAGGACAAGAAAGCAAGAGAAAAAGATCATGGACCAAATAAGTGGGCAAAAATAGGTGTTACGATAGCGATTGCCGGATTTATATGTCAAGTAGGTTATTTTATTACAAGATGGATAGCAGCTGGACATGCACCAGTAAGTAATTTATTTGAGTTTACAACATTCTTTGGCATGTGTTTAGTTGGGGCGTTTATTGTCATTTATTTTGTTTATAAGCTTCCTGCCCTTGGGTTATTTACATTACCAGTGGCACTTCTCCTTATTGGTTATGCTGCCATGTTCCCAAGGGACATTACACCATTGGTCCCATCTCTTCAAAGTAATTGGCTTCATATCCATGTAACAACAGCAGCGTTAGGACAAGCGATTTTAGCGATTAGCTTTGTTGCTGGCTTAATCTATTTAATCAAAGCAGTGGATCATACGAAAAAAACAAAAGAGGCAATCTGGTTAGAAGTTGTTCTCTTTGGAGTTGTCTGTACACTAGGTTTTATTATCATTTCTTCCGTATTTGGGGCAACAGGCTATAAGTCAGAGTTTCATTGGGTTGATAATAATAATGTAGAAGAAACGTTAGAATATCACTTACCTGCTCTCGTTGGGCCTCATGAAGGTGAACATTTAACGCCGGATAAATTTAGCCCATTGGTGGAGACTCCTGGTATCATTAATGCCAAAAAGTTAAATACTGTTTTATGGTCATTGTTTACAGGAGCAATTCTCTATTTGCTATTTAGGTTATTTGTTAGAAAACGAATGACGCTAGCCTTGCAACCACTAACGAAGAGAGTAAATTTAGATTTAGTCGATGAAGTAGGTTACCGATCTGTCCTAATTGGTTTTCCGGTGTTTACATTAGGAGCGTTAATTTTTGCCATGATATGGGCACAGATCGCTTGGTCGCGATTTTGGGGCTGGGATCCTAAAGAAGTGTGGGCATTAATTACTTGGTTATTCTATGCAGCATACCTCCACCTCAGATTATCAAAAGGTTGGCATGGTAAAAAATCTGCTTGGCTCGGTGTAATTGGGTTTATTATTATCATGTTTAACTTAATTGTTGTCAACTTAGTTATTGCCGGGTTGCATTCCTATGCAGGATCGTGAAAATTTTGCTAAAATAGAATTGAGCATTAAGGTAGTGCTAGATTTTATGCCTTCACTTCACATGTAGTGGAGTGAAGGCTTTTTTCTATGAAAATAATCTTCATTCTAAAGGAGTGCTATAAATGGATAATGAAGTAAAAGTTTTAGTTGTTGATGATGAAGAGAGAATTCGCCGATTATTAAAAATGTATTTAGAGAGAGAAGACTATGTTATTGAAGAAGCAGAAGATGGTGACGAGGCACTAGATAAAGCACTAACAAATGAATATGATGTCATTCTTTTAGATCTAATGATGCCAGGTAAAGATGGGATAGAAGTTTGTAAAGAAATAAGAGAAAAGAAAACAACACCAATCATTATGCTTACGGCAAAAGGTGAGGAAGTAAATCGCGTCCAAGGATTTGAAGTAGGTACAGATGATTATATCGTCAAGCCCTTTAGTCCTAGAGAAGTGGTTTTAAGAGTGAAGGCATTGCTAAGAAGGTCGTCTAAATCTTCTTACGTCCCACCAGAAACAACTGCTAAAGATATCATTGTCTTTCCTTATTTAACAATAGACAATGATGCTCACCGTGTATTAGCAGATGGTAAAGAAGTAAGCTTGACTCCTAAAGAATATGAGCTGCTTTACTTTTTGGCTAAAGCACCAGATAAAGTATTTGATCGTGAACAGTTACTAAAAGAAGTATGGCATTATGAATTCTTTGGTGACTTGCGTACAGTAGACACACATGTAAAAAGGTTGCGAGAAAAATTAAACAAAGTATCAGAGCAAGCTGCTAGAATGATTGTTACTGTTTGGGGAGTGGGTTATAAGTTTGAGGTTGTAAATGAATGAGGTTATGGCATAGTGTTGTAGGGAAACTATGGGCAACTTTTCTTATACTGGTCTCCTTTGTCTTATTTATTTTAACGGTTATGTTGCTGCAATTCTTTGAGAATTATCATATTGATCAAACAGAAAAGGGGTTGAAGGCAACTGCCAATAAAATAGCAATGATCTTGGAAAAACATGATCGTGAAATAGGACTGGAAATTGCTTGGGAGCTAGTGGATGAAGTGACAAAAGTAATTATTATTGCTGATGATCAAGTGTACTATTCTCCCAATGAAAGTCAAACATTCGAGTTGCCACTATCCTATTTACATGGTGACCCAGATTTAAAAGCTGTTTTTACAAAAAATGAATCAGTTACTAAGGTGTCTTCTTATTTAACAAATGGTGGAGAAGGAAATATAGATAATCCTGATATACTGATTAGCGGGGTCCCACTTCCGCCTTCAAATGAAAGTGATGGTGCAGTATTTATATATCAATCTTTGGAGGTTATGCAAGAAACAACAGAGTCAACAACTAAGTTTACTTTATTAGCCGCTGGGGTAGCGATTATTTTAACAACTATTTTTGCCTTCTTCTTGTCAACGAGGATTACTGCACCACTTAGAAAAATGAAAGAAGCCGTCACAGCAGCATCACGAGGGAATTTTGATACAAAAGTACCTTATCTTTCTAAAGATGAAATAGGTGATTTAGCGATTACCTTTAATCGGATGGGCCGACAGTTGAAATATAATATTGATGCTTTAAGTCAAGAGAAAGAACAATTATCTAGTATTTTAAGCAGTATGGCAGATGGTGTATTCACCTTTAGTAAAGATGGTGAAATTGTGATAACAAATCCACCCGCAGACCGTTTTCTGCGTAATTGGTCCTATGAACGTGAAGATGGTCTCACTAATAGTGTACCTGCTTATGTAATGGAGTTGTTCCAAACAGCTGTAAATACAGAAAGTGAAAGTATAGGTGAAGTAAATATTCAAGGGCGAACGTGGGTAATGATTATTA
Source organism: Cytobacillus sp. FSL W7-1323 (assembly GCF_038595015.1). Taxonomy (NCBI): domain Bacteria; kingdom Bacillati; phylum Bacillota; class Bacilli; order Caryophanales; family Bacillaceae; genus Cytobacillus; species Cytobacillus sp. FSL W7-1323. The sequence continues at coordinate 2,964,844 of NZ_CP151998.1, read as the reverse complement.
GTCCTTTATATAATGAAACCTATATTCGGGGTGCTGTTGCAGTTATCCGTGATATGACAGAGGAACGACAACTTGATAAATTACGCAAAGATTTTATCGCCAACGTCTCTCATGAATTACGGACACCAATTGCTTTAATGCAAGGGTATAGTGAAGCAATTGTCGATGACATCGCTGGTACTGAGGATGAAAAGAAAGAAATGGCTAAAGTTATTTATGATGAATCGTTAAGAATGAGTAGACTTGTGAATGAACTACTAGATATCGCAAGGATGGAAGCTGGCCATATTCAGCTTATTCGTGAAGCTGTAGAAGTAAAATCATTTATTCTAAAAGTTACTAGAAAGTTTCAAAGACTGGCGGCTGAAAAGAAAATTATATTAGCTGAGTCATTGGAAGATAAAGGGGTTTGGGCAAGCTTTGATCCTGATCGGATGGAGCAAGTCTTGACCAATCTGATAGATAATGCTATTAGACATACTCCTGAAGGTGGACAAGTCACTGTCGTTCAACGTAGTAACGAAAAAGGGCTAATGATAGAGGTTGTTGATTCTGGATCTGGAATTCCAGAAGAAGATTTGCCATTTGTATTTGAAAGGTTTTATAAAGCAGATAAAGCACGAACAAGAGGAAGATCTGGAACAGGGCTTGGCCTCGCAATTGCCAAAAATATTGTCGATACCCATAAAGGTCAAATCACTGTTCAGAGTAAAATTGGACATGGTACGACATTTTCCATCTTTCTTCCGAAAAGTCATGAATAGTCAGCGCTATTCTTGACGAATTCTCTTGATTCATAAGGAACATTCCAATCATAAAAATGAAATATAGTAACTGCGATTCAAAAAACCGGACATGAACTCCTAATTAAGAGTGCGTGTTCGGTTTTTTTATTCCTGTTTACGTATGAATGTCAATACCACATGGGATTAATATAAGGCCTTCTTTTGAATTTTATCTCTAACAAGTATAAAAGAGCTGGATATGTGATGATTCAGACAATCGATGTGCATTTGGCAAACCATTCATGTCAGAAAACAGAAGCGAAATAAGCAAAAAGAGATTTCCTAAAGAAACCCTTCCATTTTAATTTCATTAATACTATAGTTAGAGTGTAACTTTTTTAATTCTAATAACGACTATTATTTATGAACGGGGAGGGGAAGTTATTGGACTCCGTTTTCGATGAATTATATACAAAATACCATCAGGATGTATTTCAATTCTTATTCTATATGGTGAGAGATCGAGAGCTGGCAGAAGATCTTATGCAAGAAGTATATATAAGAGTTTTGAAGTCATATGATAAATTCGAAGGCAAGAGTAGTGAAAAAACATGGCTATTCTCAATTGCAAGGAATGTGGCCATTGATTCATTTAGAAAACAAAAAGGCTGGAAACAAAAAATAATTGAAAAATTTGATTGGTCAAAGCAACAGATTAAAGATGAACACCCTATGCCAGAGGAAGTAGTTATGCAGAGTCAGGAAATCCAAATGATATATCGGTGCATGGAGAAGTGTTCAGTGGACCAACGAACGGTTATTATAATGAGATATATTCAAGAACTATCCATTGCTGAGACGGCAGCAACTCTAGGCTGGACGGAAAGTAAAGTGAAAACTACGCAACACAGAGCATTAAAGGCTCTGAAGAAAAACATGTCTGACATGTGGGAAAAGGAGGGGTTAAATAGTGAAAAAACAAGATTGGAAAGATGATCACATCGAAGAACTATTGAAACAACTTCCTAAAATTACTAACCACATAAGTAAGCAAGATATGTATCAACAAATGATGATATTTAAAGAGCAGAAGAAAAGAAAAAGGTGGTTAACCCCATCTGTAGCTTCTGCAGTTGCTGTTTTATTGTTATGTATTCTCGTTCCGACCATGATCAATTTTCAAGATTCAGCCGGAAGTAATATAGATGATAGCGAGCAAGAGAATCAATTGGCATCGAATGCGACTCAACAAAAGGAAGTAAACGATGAGATAACTAATGACGAGAGTAATCATACGCAAGAAAATACGGAAGACATAGTAAAGGATGAAGAAGTAACTCCGCAAGAAGATATAGATCAGACGGATGAAATTTATGCTCAAAATGACCAGTCAGAAGAGGCCAATGCCAATGATAATAATGAGCAACCAGTGACACAGCAAATTGAACCAACTGCAGTCTATGCGGAAGATATTAAAGATCAAGAGGAAGTTTTAACTTATTCTATACCGGATCATAATGTTCAAAATTTTATTCCCATTAGTGTGATGGTAAATAAAGAAGCAGATCTTTCTAAAATGGAATTATTCATTAATCATATGTCAGATTTAAAAGAAGCTGAATGGGGGTTAGGGGAGCTAAACCCATTTAATGCGGACTTTCATTATGATACTTCAAATCAAGTGCTTGCAGTTGATTTTCCTGCTGCAACAAATATTTCATCAAGCAGTCAATCAGAAGCAATAAAAGAAATATTAACGGATATGATGGCTGATTTTAATATAGAGAAAATCGATTTATTAACAGATGGTGAACAAGGGCTAGAGATGGGAAATGAAGGCTTTACAGAAGAAATAGATCAAGTTGATACGTCTAATAAATCTGCTTACTATTTTTACTATCCTAACGAAGAATGGACAACGCCTTTCCTTGTTCCGTTTAGAGAAAAAATAAACTCAGTGACAGATGCTTTTGCAGCAATGAAAAAAGGGATTGAAACTTATAACCTGAAAGCTTCTATACCTAATGACATAGACTTTGAAACGGAAGTCGTTTCCGATGAACAATTATTAATTACTTTTGAAGATGATGCCGATATAAAGAATGATGAGGAAACTTTATATACGATTGAAGCGATTCTATTAACAGCCAAGGAATTTGAATATAATGAGGTTAAGTTGGAAAATACCGAAATTGATCAAATTGGTCGGTTTGATTTAGAAAAAGAAATTCAAGTGCCGGTAGCACCTAATAAAAGGGATTTACCATAAGAAAGAATAAAAAGTTGGTAATTATGACTGTAAAAGTCTAATATTACCAACTTTTTTGCGTTTTTGACAAAGGTAATATTGAAAAAAGTAAAACACTCATAACTATAATTTTAAAATAAGGTGCTACATTAAAAAAAGAAAAATTTATTTTTATATACATATTTTTTAAAAACTCGTACATAGTAATGGATGTGTTTTTTGGCAGGATTTGTCGTAATCATAGAGTAATTAATTTGTCTATATAATATAACCGCTATAGGAGGCAAAGTTTTGAAGTATAAAGTAAGCCGTTTATTCATGTTCGGAAGTATATGTTTTCTTTTTTTAATATTCAGTAGTGAAAAAAATGCTTTAGCAGACTCTTGGCCAGAAAAAACAAAAAATTGGGTATGGCCAGTAGAAGGGGTCATCACAGATACATATGGAACTAGAGGAGGACATCATAAAGGGATTGATATTGCTGCAGAGATAGGTACACCTATTCACTCAGTGGATAGTGGAGTAGTTACAAGATCATATTACTCTGATACATATGGTAATGTTGTGTTTATACAGCATCATAACGATACAGAAACCATTTATGCTCATTTGAAAAAGCGTTTAGTATTTGAAGGTGAAGTGATTTCAGCAGGCGATACAATAGGAGAGATGGGGAATACCGGTGATTCCTCAGGGGTTCATTTGCATTTTGAAGTTCACGCAAACGAATGGACCTTTTCTAAGGAGAATGCGCTTGATCCTTTTTTAGTATTTAATCACGATGAGGATACGATACTTGTTTCAGGAAAAATGAACGGACCTTATATGGATACGTATGAAGTGAAAACAGGAGATACGTTATGGTCGATTAGTGAAAGGTATAATGTGACGGTAGCAGAATTGGTAAATAAGAATGGATTGCGGACAGAAAACATATATCCTAATCAAATATTACAGGTTCCCTAAATTGAAAGGAATACATACAAGGTACGTACATGTAATATGAAAATAAATGAAAAGGTTGTATTTTTTTTAAAAATCGCATCTTTTTTCAATCAAAATAATTTGACGCCATTTAAGTATTGATTATTCTAAAAAAATAGTTAAATCTCATTGTCCATGCCTCTTTTAAGGCGTATAATTGTTACATACAATTGAGGAGGCAGGCAAAATGTTAACGGATTATCATAATCATTTAGAGAACGGTACACTTACATTAGACTATTTAGAACAATTTACAAACGCGGCTAATAATAAAAATATTGGTTCATTTGGTATTTCTGAACATGCTTATCACTTTTACCAAACGGCAGATATTCTGCAAAATAAATGGGTAAATGAAAGACGATATTATGATATGAAGGATTATGTATCATTATTTCACCAAGCATGGAATAAAGAAATAGATGTAAAAATGTCCATTGAAATGGATTATACACCTGGAAAGCATAAGGAAATGGAGAAATTCATTCAATCATATGATTTTGATTATGTGATTGGCTCTGTCCATTGGGTAGGTGACTTTGGCATAGATTTAGCTGAGTACAAAAAGGAATGGGAACGGCGCGATCTTTATGATGTATATCGTAAATATTATGATCAGATAGTTACTTTGGCTCAATCTAATCTATTTGATATTGTCGGCCATATTGACTTAGTGAAGATTTTTAAGTATGTTCCTCAGGATGAAGAGTTTCTATTAGAACAATATGAAAGAGCAACTGATGCTTTAGCACAATCAAAAACATGCGTGGAAATTAGTAGTGCTGGTTTAAGAAAACCTGTGGGTGAGCTATATCCAGATCCAAGATTATTACGAAAATGTTTTGAGAAGAATATACCAATCGTTCTATCGTCTGATGCTCATTTTCCCGAGCATGTTGGTGCAGACTTTGATCAATCGCTTGCATTAGCAAAAGAAATTGGATATTCATCCATCATGACTTTTTCAAAAGGTGAACGTAAAGAATATCCTTTAGGCTAGAAATAATGATGAATAGTGCTCAATTTAAAAAAGTCATTCATAAAATGAACAGGTTCTAATTGGAATCTGTTTGTGTTGTGAATGACTTTTACTTTTATCCTAAATATAAAAAAGAGTGGTCGACTGAGGGCCACTCTCTACAAAAAGGAATTATAAAATAATAGGATTAATAGAAACAATCTCATCTAAGTTGTTCAATAAGGAAAGCTCTTTGTCACTTAGTGGTTTGTCAAAAGCTAGCACCATAATCGCTTCTCCACCTGCTTGTTTACGACCTACTTGCATTGTGGCAATATTAATATGGTGATCGCCAAGGACTTGACCTACGTGGCCAATAACACCAGGTCTGTCCATATGTTGAATATAAAGAAGGTTACCTTCTGGTAAGAAGTCAATATTAAACCCGTTTAAATAGACAATTCTTGGCCCATAATGATCAATAAAGGTTCCTCTAACTGTAAATGCATTTTCTTCTCCTTTTGCTGTGACAGAAATGCAGTTGTCATAGCCAAATGCATCGGTGGAAATCTTTTCTCCAACAGTGATACCACGCTCTTTTGCAGTGAGTAACGCATTAACTTCATTCACGTTAACGTCAATTCTACCTTTGAAGAAACCGGACAGCATTGCTTTTGTTAAGTATGCAGTTTCTAAATCTGTCACTGAACCAGAGTAAGTAATAGAGAGTTCATGTACCCCTTCTTTAACACATTGAGTTAAAATATTTCCGATTTGTTTAGAGATTTGGTAAAAAGGTTGTATTTTTTCATAAATGTCTTTGGAGATAGCTGGTAAGTTAATTGAATTAGATACTGGATTTCCTTCAAAGTAAGTCCGAACTTCTTGAGCGACTTGTGTTGCTACATTTAATTGTGCTTCTTTTGTTGACGCACCTAAATGTGGCGTTACAATGACATTTTCATATTTCAAAAGTGGGTGTTCACCAAGTGGTTCAGTTTCAAATACGTCTAATGCAACTCCTCCAACATGTCCATTAGCCACATATTTAGCTAAATCTTGCTCATCAATGATACCACCACGGGCACAGTTAAGTAAGCGAACGCCTTTTTTTGTTTTTTTCAATGCCTCTTCATTGATAATCCCTCTTGTTTCAGGTGTAAGTGGAGTATGAACCGTAATAATATCAGATCTTTGCAGTATTTCATCTAATGTACTAGATTCTACACCGAGTTTTGCTGCACGTTCTTTCGTTAAAAAGGGATCGAATACTAACACACTCATACCAAATACTTTTGCTCGCTTGGCGATTTCACTCCCGATTCTTCCCATACCAACAATACCAAGACTTTTACCGAATAGTTCAGTACCTACATACTGATTTCTTTTCCATTCCAAATTCTTAACTGAGCTATGTGCTTGAGGAATATTTCTCATAAGGGAGGCCATCATAGCAAAAGTATGCTCTGCCGTAGAAATTGTGTTTCCGTCTGGTGCATTTATGACGATAATGCCTCTTTTAGTTGCTGCTGGAACATCAATATTATCGACACCCACACCTGCTCTTGCAATAATTTTTAACTTTGGCATTTCCGCCATTAATTCATCCGTTACTTTCGTGGCACTCCGTACTAACAAAGCCTCAATAGTTGATAAATCAACCTCGGGATCGTCGGTTTTCTTTTGAATAATTTCAGCATTTGTGTCGTTAAGTAAAGGGTATAAGCCTTCTTCACTAATGGCATCAGCCACTAATATTTGATACATGTATGAACCCTCCTAAGTTGGTTACTTAATTATCTGATTATTTTACAAGACGAATATTATTCTGTCAATTGGATTTATTGTTTGTGTTTAAAATGGAAACGCTTTAATGTAGTAAAATAAAACGATCTTCGTGGAAAGAAAATTTTATCTCCTGAAGACAAATGTGCATAATGAAAGGAATGTTTTTAATTCGAGATATTTACTATTTTAGGCTTCACAAATGAATTATTTTTCAGTATAATGAAGTTGTCAAATAAATATGGTCTATCTTCGGGGCAGGGTGAAATTCCCGACCGGCGGTGATAAGTATTTATACTTTAAGCCCGCGAGCCTAAAAGTGGAGTGCAATTAGCACGAAGCGTTTGTATTGGGCAGGATTTGGTGAGAATCCAAAGCCGACAGTAAAGTCTGGATGGGAGAAGATGGAGGTTCTGCTAACGTTCAAAGTATACACTACAAGAACGTTTATTAAGAATGTCTTTGTTCAATTCTCCCTCAAGTTTACTTGAGGGTTTTGTTATGCAAAGACGCTTATTTGCTGAACCTTTCTTCTATAGGAGAGATAGCCTAAAAGGAGAGAGGAAAATTGAAGAAGTTAAATGTCAAAGCTTTTGTTGCAATCGGTATGTTGAGTAGTATCGCGTATATTCTTATGTTGTTAAACTTTCCATTACCACCGTTTCCGAACTTTTTGATGATTGACTTTAGTGATATCCCTGCTTTAGTGGCTGCGTTAATATTTGGTCCGATTGCGGGAATACTGGTCGAATTGTTTAAAAATGTGTTGGATTATTTTATGACGGGAAGTGCTACTGGTGTACCTGTTGGTCATATTGCGAACTTTGTAGCAGGTTTATTATTTATTTTGCCAACCTATTATGTTTATACAAAGATGAAATCCAAAAAAGGTATGACAATAGGATTAATCATTGGCACAAGTGTAATGGCTGTATCCATGAGTTTGCTTAATTATTTCGTCTTTTTACCTGCCTATACAATGTTTTTAAATATGCCCGCTATGTCAGGACCAGAAATGCGTTCAACTGCAGTCATGTTTATTCTACCTTTTAACTTTATTAAAGGAATTTTAATGGCATCGGTATTTATGCTTGTATTTGCTAAGATGAGTAATTGGATTAATAAACAAAGATCGCTAAATACGATTGCTTAATTTATAAAGGAGGCATCTAACTTTGAAAAGTTAGATGCCTTTTAATATATAATTTTATGCCGCTTAAGTAGAATTGTCACTCTTATTCATCATATTACATCATTCGTAAAAGCACCAATGAACTCATATGCAATCTTCGATAACTACTATTTTAATTCCAACTGGATAATTGATGGAGGGAACGATTTTTATTCGAATGAGTATACGAGTATGTGATTCCCTGTAGCTCATAGAAAAAACGAGCAAATCCCTAAAATAGGATTTACTCGTTTTCTTTTTTTACCATTAGATTTCTTTTTGTTCTATTCGTATTTTAACGGATCACCATCAAAGGCATCGTCTGCGACTTTTATTGAGTCAGTTGGACAGCCTTCAAATGCATCCATCATATCTTCTATAAGAACATCGGGAATTTCAACAATTCCTTCATTATCATCTAGTGTTACAAATGCGATGCCCTCATCATCGTAATCATAAATGTCTGGAGCTGCCGCACCACATGCGCCACAAGCAATACATGTTTCTTTGTCAACAATTGTATACTTCGCCATGGAATAACCTCCTATTTAAAATCTTTTTCATGTTAAAGCACGAAAATATCTGCCGAAACACTTACCACATGTTCTATTGTAAATCTGTCTTGTAAACATTTCAATAAAAATCTACCATCTAGAATAGTCTATGGTGGGACTTTTCATCTTGTTCATGATGAAAAATTGACTGATATTATCACGTATATAACGGTTTCATGATACAATAAAATTCAACAAAAAAAATTAAAATAATGTCGAAAAAGTCTGCAAATTCACCACGGAAATGCTATTCTAAAAACTAATTAGTCAATGAATAAAGGGGAGAGAAATGTGAGCGTTATTCAGAAATTGGTCTTATTTTGTCTAAAATCAATTGAGAATCAGAGAACTGCTTATGCCATTTTACATTTGCTTAATGGCAAAAAGTCATCTCAAACAATACAAGATGCTCATTTATTTCACTTGAAGCAATACTTTCATGTGTTACCCCATTTGGCAAGAGAGGAATTTAATCAAATATTAGATCATCTTTTAGAGGAGAAATATGTCACTTGTCTTGGTGAGGGGTCTTATCGAATGACGGAAAAAGGGGATATGTATCTCCAAGAGTTTGCTGAACCAATCATACCTAGCTATCTCAATGGCTGGTCATATAACAGGATGGACAAACTTTTTTGGGAGCGCCTTTCTCTTATGGTTCAAGTAATTTCTAACCTAGTCGCATATAACGGAAGGTATCTCCCTATTCAAAATAATAAACCTGATCTTGATTGGTTAAAGAACTTTATTCAAAGGAATAGAATCAATCGCCATGAGTTGGCAACACAACTGTTTAAGGAGTTACAACAAATTTTAACGAATAAAAAAATTGACCCTCTTATTCTCATTCTAAGGTTAACAGGAAGTAATCGAATTGGCTTAACACAGCAGCAGGCAGCCGAACAGTTGCAAATGTCAATGTTAACCTATCAGTTACATTTTACAAATGTGATTCACATGATATTAACTGAAGTAAAAGAAAATAACACCTCTTATCCGTTACTCGAGCAAATATTAGAGACAAAAGAGACAAATGAGTGGTTACAGCTAACACAATCAACAAGAAAAACAGCTATCTATTTAAATCAAGGATACGATATTGAGGATATTATTAAAATAAGAAAATTAAAACAAGGAACAATTGAAGATCATATTGTGGAATTGGCCATTGTTGATTCGTCTTTTAATATAGATGTATATGTTCCACCAGAAGTACAAAGTAACATTATAAAAACTTCAACGAACGGAATAAAGCAGCTAAAATATATCCGTCAATCAGTTCCTGAAGCAAGCTATTTTCAGATACGGCTTGTACTAGCTAAACATAAAAGTGCGGTGAGCGTATAATGAAACAATTACTGAGAGAAAAATTTGGTTATACGTCTTTTAGAGATGGACAAGAAGAAACAATAAAAGCGGTAGTGGCCGGTAAGCATACGTTAGCCATGCTCCCAACTGGTTCTGGGAAGTCTTTATGTTATCAACTTCCAACATTTATGCTCCCAGGCACAACTTTAATTATTTCTCCACTTCTTTCCTTAATGCAGGATCAGGTAGACCAATTACTATTGATTGGGGAAAAACGGGCTATCGCATTTAATTCTTTTTTAAATTACCAAAAAAAAATGTATGCACTTAAAAATTTGCACCAGTATAAGTTTATTTTTACTTCACCTGAAATGCTGCAATCAAAATTATTCATGGAGAGATTGAGTGAGCTTCATATTACATTACTTGTTGTCGATGAAGCTCATTGTATTTCTCAATGGGGACATGATTTCAGACCGGACTATTTAGCTATTGGCTCTGTAATGAAGGAGTTAGGACATCCGCCTATATTGGCGTTAACGGCTACGGCAACTGATAAGGTGAAACAGGATATTAAACAATCTTTAAACATGCAAAACAGTATTGATATTCTTTATTCAGTTGACCGACCAAATATCTCTTTACATGTTGAGAAAGTTGAAAGCTATCAAGAGAAAATCGATGTGTTAATTAAGAGGGTAAGAGCTTTACATGGTCCAGGTATTATTTATTTTTCTAGTAAAAAAACGGCAGAAGTTTGTGCACAATCATTAAAAGAGAATGGGATAAAAAGAGTGAGCATCTATCATGGCGGATTGAATCATGAAGAAAGAATACTTATTCAGCAACAATACATTCATAACCAACTCGATGTGATATGTGCAACAAGTGCATTTGGCATGGGGATTAATAAAGAAAATATTCGTTATGTTATTCATTTTCATATGCCAATGAATATGGAATCATATTTACAGGAAATTGGTAGAGCTGGGAGAGATGGCAAGCCTAGTCTTGCTTTACTGTTATATGCACCTTTTGATGAACAGCTGCCGATGCAGTTGGTAGAATCAGAACTAATTAATGATAGTCAAATGGAGAATTTAAAACGTTTTTTTTTAACAGATTCCCTAAGGTGGTGGGAGTTAGAAAAATACGAAGAGGATATAACAGTAATTGCTAATCTTAGTGAAACATCTATGCGAATATTAAAGGATTTTCATCGTAATGCTATCCTTGATCATAAGGAGGCAAGTTCCTTAGATGAACTAAAGGTGATTATGAATAAACAATTCCAGCTTAAATTAGGAGCCATTCAAACTGTTTATCAATATATTCATAGTTCCACATGTAGGCGAGAAAAAATCTTACACTATTTTGGTGAAGAGCCGACATTAAATATAGGAGAATGCTGCGATCATTGTAATGGTAGCAACTACCCTGATCTGCAAACTGAAGAGCTAGGGATAATGCCTTTATATGAAAATTGGGAAGAGATCCTACAAGACATTTTATTAAGTGAGACATCCAAAAATGAAGAGTAAATATGAAGAAACCATTCGTTTGTTATCTGATAAAGAATTAAGATTTCATTTATATTTAACACAAGTGTTATTACTTTTCATTGCATTGGTTATTGGCCTATTTCTCTTTCATTCATGGGATTCTTTTTTTGCGCTATTTCAATGGGATGGACCATCTATTGCGATTGGTATATTATCAGGATTAGTCATTGTCATGCTTGATATAATAGGGATGCGGGTCCTACCTCCCTCCTATTATAATGATGGTGGGGTAAATATAAGGATATTCAGCTCACTATCACCAGCCCATATCGTAGTAATTACGTTAATTATTGCCTTTAGTGAGGAAGTGTTATTTAGAGGTGTGCTGCAAACTCACTTTGGGTTGATAGTGACTAGTTTAATCTTTGCTCTTGTCCATTATCGTTATTTATTTCAATGGTTCTTATTTTTAAATGTCGTTTTATTGAGTTTCTTCATTGGTTGGATATATGAATTAACTGGTAATTTGTTAGCGACAATTATTATGCACTTTATTATTGATTGTTTATTGGGGTTATATATATATAAAAGTCAAAGAGCAGGAAGGGAAGATAGATGAATAGAGAGGCATCATATCGGGAGAAGGCAAAGAGAGATCGCCAAAGATTACAAAAAGTAAATGTTAGTGAAGAGTTGTCAATGGCGGAGATCAGCAGTACTAAAGAAAAACAAACAGTGGATAAAAAGTTGGACTACCCACTCATTCGTTTACTTGCAGCATTTTTTATTATGGTACCAATAGTGGCTTTGTCTGTTTATTATCTTGTTCCTATGCTAGCTGATCAGTCTTCAACTTCAGCAGAAAAAGAAGATTTTGAAACTGTTGGTATATCAAATAGCAGTAATAATGGGTCATCACAAAATGTTGCAGCCGCCCCTGATGATAAGGAAGAAGATAAGGAAGAACAAGAAAAGGAGAAAGCAGCTGAAGAGGCAAAATTAAAAGAACAAGAAGAAGCTGAACGAAAAAAACAAGAGGAAGCAGAGAAGAAAGCAAAAGAAGAAGCAGCCAAAAAAGAAAAGGAAGAGGCTGAAAAGAAAGCACGAGAAGAAGCTGTACAAAAAGAGAAGGAATTAGCAGAACAAAAGGCGAAAGAAGAGGAAGCAAAAAAACAAGCAACAAAAGTTGTTCAGCATACGGTTCAATCACAAGAAACAATGTATAGAATCGCTATGAATTATTATAAGTCACCTGATGGGATTGCAAAAATTAAGGCTGCTAATAATTTGCCATCTGAGGAAATTTACGTTGGCCAAGTATTAAGGATTCCCCTCGACTAGTCATGAATCCACTCCTCCAATCATATAATGTGGGCAAGCATAGCTATGACTGGGGGGATTTTATGGAAACAGCAATTAATCAACTAGATGAAAGAACAGACCAAGCAACGAGACAAATGCTTCAAAAAGTAGTTGAAAGAAAAGCGAAATATGATCACTTGAAAGAGTGGCATTTGGTTATTATGTGGCTAGTTGTATTTCTATCATTTGCTTATGTGATTTTTGTGTATTATCAATTTTATTTACCTTATTCCTATTCATTTGCTTCTGTTTTTTCTGTTTATATTAATCATCCATTCAATTTATACAGTATGGTAACGTTGATTGGCTTTTATGGATATATGGTCCTGTTACAACAGAAGCGTGATAAAGCGGAAAAAGAATATCATGCACTTAGATGCGAGATCATCGATAAGAGTAAGGACTTGTGGAAAAAAGAGGATGAGTGGAAAAATAGACATCATGTCTTTAATATGATGAAAAAAAATTATGATATTAATCTGTTTCATGAGAACAAATAATCATAGTTCAAAGCCATAGGGAGTAAAGACATTTAAACCTATCTCATACGAATGAAGAAGCAGAGAAATGAAGAGGAACTGCTGACTAAAACCTACCCCAGTTTGCGATTGCATGACATGAATCATTTGAAAATCTAAGAACTTACAGAACAACTAACGGTGATTCAAGTCATCATAGCGACAATCGGGCAAGTTCACATGAAATATAAGGTTTGTAGAAGCGAAATAAATGATATTTAGGTTGTTCGTTTATAGAGCATCCTTTTTTTATTGACTAACTTAAATTTTAGTACATATAGATGAGGTGGAGTCATGTATATTATTTTAGCAGGTGCATTACTGTTTATTTCCGTTGGGGTCGTCGTTTATATGTATAAGGAAGCACATAAAGATACAATTGAAGTGAGAAAGGTTGCCATACAAGGTTTCCCAGAGAGTCTTGCAGGATTGAACATTTTTTTTATTTCTGATATCCATCGTAGAGAGCTATCAGGAAAGTTGATTCAAGCTGTTAAAGATAGAAAGGTGGATATCGTTTGCATAGGCGGTGATTTAACAGAAAAGGGAGTACCTTTGGCAAGGACGAAACGGAATATAGAAAACCTTGTTTCTATTGCTCCGACTTATTTTGTATGGGGGAATAATGATTATGAAGTGGATTTTCATGAGCTAGATGCATTGCTATTAGATCTCGGAGTGAAAATTCTTGATAATTCAGCAGTCAGTTTTGAAGGCTCAGATGGTAAACGTATCGTGTTACTTGGAACAGATGATTTTAGTAGGGAAAGAGACCAGATTGATCTTGCAATTGAGGATGCTGGGAATGGCTGTCGTATTCTCATGAGCCATGACCCTGGTATTGTTGACTATTTATTACCAGAATATCAAATTTCGTTTATGATGTCAGGACATACCCATGGTGGGCAAATCCGTATCTTAAACTGGGGACCTTATGAAAAAGGTGGGATGAAATATAAGAACGGTATACCTTATTTTGTAAGTAATGGTTATGGGACAACAGCCTTGCCTTTAAGGCTAGGCTCACCTGCACAAACACATATTCTTTCTTTATATCCAAGTTTAGAAGGAAATGTTAAGGACGACTCACCAACTAAAGTATATACCATACACTAATCACAAGAGTCGGTTCTGGGCAGGGGGCAGAAGAAATGCAATTGGAGCGTTTGAATGATAATAAAATTAAAATTTTGCTTACTTTAGATGATTTGTTTGAGAGAGGCTTGTCAAAGGAAGATATTTGGAAGGACTCTTTAAAATGGCATCAGCTTTTTCAAGATATGCTTGAGGAAGCAAGTGAAGAATTTGACCTTGATATATATGGCACAATCAGTATCGAGATTTTTTCAATGCAAATACAAGGAATGGTTATGATTGTAACGATACAAGAAGAAGTAGAAGAAGAATGGCTTAAGGATGGAATCATTGATTTTCAAGTAGATGTAGACAAACAAGATTATATTTTATATGAATTTCATGATTTTGAGAATATTATTTCATTAAGTCACCGGAAAATATGGAAAGAAGAAGTGGTAAATTCATTATATGTGTATAACGGACTTTATTATGTATTGATTGAAGGCAATAGAAAACAAGCGGAAGAAAAACTGATTTCAATTTTAGCTGAATATGGTACCGTTTCTTTTGTTAGTTTATATATTATTAAAGAATACGGAAAAGAATTAATTAGAGACCATGCATTAGAAAAGATCGAACACTATTTTAAATAATGGTACATTCAAGCAAATAGGATTTAAGTGATCCTATTTGTTTGAATATTCAGGTGCCTTGATGTTTATCGTATTAGTTCTTTGGGAATAGGATGTAATATGGAGCTTATCGATGAGATTAATTCAATTTAACTCGATAAATACATATGAGTATTTTATGAATGAAATCAGCTAATAAAGGCAAAATAAAATAGATGTAAATATTTTTGAAAATAAGGAAAATACGTAATATTATAGCTTTGGTAGCGTTTACATAAAAATAAGAAAAAATTGCTTTTTCTCCTTGCATAAATAGAGTAAAGGTGTATACTATGTCTTGAAAGCGGACAACTAAAGAATGTGAATTTTTCTAGGAGGTTTCAAATAGTGGCCGATAAAGGTACTGATCATACGAATCAAGAAGATAAAATGGATGTTTTGAAGTCAACTCAAATCGTAATCCACAAAGCGTTGGAGAAACTTGGATATCCAGAAGAGGTTTTTGAACTGTTGAAAGAACCAATGCGTTTATTAACAGTGAAAATTCCTGTTAGGATGGATGATGGGACGGTGAAAATTTTTACTGGTTACCGTGCTCAACATAATGATTCAGTCGGTCCTACAAAAGGGGGAATTCGTTTTCACCCTAATGTAACAGAAAAAGAAGTGAAGGCACTATCTATATGGATGAGCTTAAAATGCGGTATAGTCGATCTACCATATGGCGGAGGTAAAGGCGGTATCGTTTGTGATCCAAGAGATATGTCTTTCCGTGAGCTTGAAAGATTAAGTAGAGGGTATGTTAGAGCGATTAGCCAAATTGTTGGTCCTACAAAAGATATTCCAGCTCCAGATGTATTTACAAATTCACAAATTATGGCCTGGATGATGGATGAATATAGCAGAATGGATGAATTTAATTCCCCGGGATTTATTACTGGTAAACCACTTGTACTTGGTGGTTCTCATGGTAGGGAATCAGCAACAGCTAAAGGGGTTACGATCTGTATTCATGAAGCAGTCAAGAAAAAGGGTATTAATTTAAAGGGTGCTCGCGTGGTTGTACAAGGTTTTGGTAATGCAGGTAGCTTCTTAGCAAAGTTTATGCATGATGAAGGCGCAAAAGTTGTGGGTATTTCTGATGCATACGGTGCCCTTCATGACCCTAATGGTTTAGATATTGATTATTTACTTGATCGCCGTGATAGTTTTGGAACTGTAACAAAGTTATTTAATGAGACGATTTCGAATAAAGAGCTACTCGAGCTCGAATGTGACGTATTGGTTCCTGCAGCAATTGAAAACCAAATTACTGAGGAAAACGCACATAATATTAAAGCAAGTATTGTAGTAGAGGCAGCGAATGGCCCAACAACATTAGAAGCGACACAAATATTAACAGAAAGAGATATTCTTCTTGTGCCTGATGTGCTTGCATCATCCGGTGGTGTAACAGTTTCTTATTTTGAATGGGTGCAGAATAACCAAGGCTACTACTGGTCTGAAGAAGAAGTAGAAGAAAAATTAGAAAAAATTCTAGTGAAATCATTCAATAATATTTATGAAACCGCTCAAACACGTAGAGTAGATATGCGCTTAGCTGCGTATATGGTTGGTGTACGTAAAATGGCTGAAGCATCAAGATTTAGAGGTTGGATTTAATTTTCGCAATTTCTTACATTTGAAAGAAGGTAAAAAATCTCCTATTATATACATTAGGAGATTTTTTTCAATTCTACATATATAAAATATCATACGGGTCAGTCCAAGAGGTGGATCATCATGAATAAAAAAGATGCGATTGTGGTTGGTGGTGGACCATGTGGATTAGCCGCAGCCATTTGTTTAAAAGAGTTAGGGAAAGATGTTTTAGTCATTGAGAAGGGAAACATTGTTAATGCCATTTATCGTTACCCGACTCATCAAACTTTCTTTAGTTCCAGTCAAAAATTAGAAATTGGTAATATACCGTTTGTAACGGTTGAACATAAACCCAATAGAAATCAAGCACTTACCTATTATAGAGAAGTGGTAAAACGGAAAGCAATCAATGTCAATGCATATGAAAAGGTTGAAAGCATCATAAAGAAAAAAGATAATGACTTCTCTGTGCAAACAGATAAAGCGGAATATCAATCCTCTTATGTTATTGTTGCAACTGGGTATTATGATCAACCAAATTATATGGGGGTCCCTGGTGAAGATTTAGATAAAGTCTTTCATTACTTTAAAGAAGCCCATCCGTTTTTTAATAAAGATGTTGTTGTTATTGGTGGGAAAAACTCCAGTGTTGATGCGGCCATTGAATTAGAAAAGGCTGGGGCAAATGTGACGGTTCTCTATCGGGGCGATGAATATTCAAAAAGCGTTAAGCCGTGGATTTTACCGCAGTTTGATTCACTTGTTCGCCATGAGAATATTCAAATGGAATTTAATGCGAATGTCCAGGAAATAAGAGCATCTTCTGTTGTCTATGAGAAAGAAGGGAAAATTAAGGAAATCGCGAATGATTTTGTCTTTGCCATGACTGGTTATCATCCAGATCATCCATTTTTACAATCAATAGGCATTAAAAAAGACGAAGAGACCGGAAAACCTGAACATCATCCTGAAACAATGGAGACCAATGTAGAAGGTATATATATTGCTGGCGTTATTGCTGCGGGTAATAATGCCAATGAAATATTTATCGAGAATGGTAGGCATCATGGAGAAATGATTGCCAAAGCGATTAAAGAGAAAGAACAATAATCAAACAAGTTCAGACGAGAATATGAGCTTAAGTAAACCCGAACTTTATGCAAAACACTCTTTAATGGTGCTTTGCTTTGTTCGGGTTTTCGAATGATGTTGCATCACTTTGTTAATATCTTTTGCCTTTTGTCTAGGATGATTTTTCCATATGTTGAAATTTTGTGGCGTACTATCATTATGATCTTCATAAACTGCCAAAGGAGTGAGCGATCAACTCAGTAGACTTCCCATCTAATAGATGGAATAAAGAAAGTCAGTAAATCAAACATTTATAGTTGAAACATTTCTTCAAGTTTTTCGAAGGGCATCCTGCTTTCCAAAGCGATTAATAGTTTAATACGAGCTTTTTGCCCATTTAATCCATTAGAAAAAATGAGGCCAAGCTCTTTTAATTCTTTGCCCCCTCCAGGATAACCATAAACATCTTGGGCAATGCCATTAAAGCATCTTGATACGATAATAATGGGAATCTTTCTAGCAAGTAAATCTTTTATACCAGGAAGCATGGCTGGAGGAAGGTTTCCTTGTCCAAGCGCTTCAATCACCAATCCATCGCATGTAGTTTGTGCAATTGCTCCTAATAGGGTAGAGTCCATGCCGGCATGAGCTTTAATAAGCATCACTTGTTTATCTGCTTGTTCGATTTCGAAATGTGCATGTTGAACAGGGAGGTGATGAAAAAGTACACCCCTTTTTGTGACTATACCTATGGGTCCATATTGAGGACTTTGAAAGGTCGAGACGTTGCTAGTATGTGTCTTTGTCACATTTTCAGCTGTGTGAATTTCATCATTCAGCACTACTAAAACGCCCTTTCCATCCGCTTCATCGCAAATGGCAACACGAATAGAAGAAATCAGATTATATAACCCATCTGAGCCAATTTCATTACTAGAGCGCATAGCCCCAGTCACAACGATCGGCAAAGAACCCTTTACTGTTAAGTCAAGAAAATAGGCAGTTTCTTCCAATGTATCAGTACCATGTGTAATGACAACACCAGATACCTTATCCTTGTAAGAATGAATTAAGTTTCGTAATATAAGCATTTCCTTTTGCGTAATATGGGGAGAGGGTAATTGAAATGGTTCTTCGACAATCAAGTGCGCAAGCTCATTTAACTCTTTTGTTTGTCTTGTTAATGGGTTTTCTTCATTTGTTAATACTGCACCTGTTTCAACATCCTCACTCATTGAAATGGTCCCACCTGTATGAATTAGGAGTATTTTCTTTTTATCCAACTTGGTACCTCCATTTAATATGTAATTATTTTGGTAAATTTATTTTCAATCTTACCTATACATGATACGATTAAAGAAAAGCTTTGAAAAGAGGAACAGCCCATGCTGGGATTAATATCTGCTGCCATTGCTCCTGGCTTGGCATTATTAAGTTACTTTTATTTAAAAGATCAATATGAGACTGAGCCCTTTTCGATGGTTTTTAGAACCTTTTTATTTGGGGCACTTCTTGTGTTTCCCATAATGTTTATCCAATATGTATTTGAAGTAGAACAAGTGTTTACTTCTCATTTTGTTTCTGCTTTTCTTTCTTCTAGTATGCTTGAGGAATTTTTTAAGTGGTTTATCCTCCTTATTATTATTTACCCCCATGTGCACTTTGATGAACCGTATGACGGCATTGTTTATGGCGCAGCAGTATCACTAGGTTTTGCTACATTGGAGAATATCTTTTATTTATTGACACTCGGAATAGAGCATGCGCTAGGTCGTGCGTTATTCCCGGTTTCTAGTCATGCACTTTTTGGTGTAATTATGGGCTATTATTTAGGAAAAGGAAAGTTTTCGAAAAAATCTAGAGGGAAATGGCTATGCTTATCTCTAGCAACTCCTTTCCTTTTGCATGGAACATATGATTATATTTTGTTAACATTAGAAAATTGGCTGCTGTTTATTGTTCCATTTATGATCTTTCTTTGGTGGATGGGGCTAAAGAAAGCCAAACAAGCGAGAATACTAAGTGCTAAATATAATCAATCATTAGAAGATACAAGAACAAATTATGGTTAACATAGGTTAAGAGAGGCTATAAGTAATGAGTTTCAGTTCAGATAAAGTAAGAAGGTGGATTTGAGTACACTCAAATCCACCTTCTTTTCTTTTTGTCAAATCACCAAGCTTCCTCCGGCTAACGGATGCCTTCTAAAGGAAAAATAAGTAATCAGAACATCTAACATAGAAGTTGAATTTTTTATAAAAATCGTTAAATTTCAAGCGTACGAGCCTCTATTTGATGGCCACCCTGTAAATGCTATATTTATCCAAATGATTTTCTCATTGAATTTGTATAAAAAGCCAATTGGAACCAAAAAATAGATGTATTGTTAGCTTCCTCGCTGATTAGTAAACGTGAAAAAGAGAGATCGAGGAATAACTGTTACAGCCATCATTTTTTACCTGCAAAACGCCATATTAGGTTACCTGATTGTTTAACAGATGAAAAGATGTATTTTTGGAGGTTAGTACGATGAAACAACTATTGATGTTTACTAAAGTGATGCTAATACTACTGCTTATAGCGACGACTATTCCAATGGCTGAATTGGATAAGTCGGCAAATGCTTTTTCGAATCAAGTGATTAGACAAGGAGCGATAGGCGATGATGTCATTGAGCTACAAGCAAGATTGCAATATTTAGGATTCTATAATGGTAAAATCGATGGGGTCTTCGGTTGGGGCACATATTGGGCATTACGCAATTTTCAATATGAATTTGGCTTGGATATAGATGGGCTTGCTGGTTCTGGTACGAAGGAAAAGTTGGTGAGTGCGTCAAATTATGATGAGCAATATGTGAAGAATCAAATTAATCAAGGGAATTCATTTACACATTATGGCGGAACGGATTTAAGTCAACAAGCACCTGCTAATAATAGTGGATCAAATCAAAATGATGGTAATGCATCAAGTGGTAATTCCGGTGGTACAACTTCGGCAAATGTTCCTAGTGGATTCTCGGAAAACGACATACAAATGATGGCAAATGCGGTGTACGGTGAGGCGCGTGGCGAACCTTATATAGGGCAAGTAGCGGTAGCGGCAGTAATATTGAACCGAGTAGAAAGTGCGTCTTTTCCAGATACGGTTTATGGTGTGATCTTTGAACCAAGAGCATTTACGGCTGTTGCAGATGGGCAAATTTGGCTAACACCTAATGAAACAGCGAGGGAAGCAGTGATAGATGCAATTAATGGCTGGGATCCGAGTGGAGATGCCCTTTATTACTTTAATCCAGATACTGCAACAAGTCCTTGGATTTGGACAAGACCACAAATTAAAAAAATTGGACAACATATTTTCTGTAAATAAGGAGTGAAGTCACGTGTTAAAAGGAATACTCATAACTGTTCTTTCAGTTGGTGTTATCGGAACTGCTGTCTGGGGTTATCAAGAACATCGTGAGAAAAATGCGATATTAATTAACGCAGAAAACAATTATCAACGTGCATTTCATGAACTCACTTATGAAATCGATGTATTACATGATAAAATTGGATCTACTTTGGCAATGAATTCTAGAAGTTCACTGTCTCCTGCGCTTGCGGATGTTTGGAGAATTACCTCTCAAGCACATTCAGATGTAGGTCAGCTGCCACTATCACTTTTACCATTTAATAAGACGGAAGAATTTTTAGCACAAATTGGTGAGTTTAGTTATAAGACAGCGATTAGAGACTTGGATAAAGACCCATTGACTGATGAAGAATATCAGTCTTTACAAGGATTATACAAGCAGGCAGCAGATATTCAATCAGAATTACGGAATGTGCAGCATATGGTCGTCAAAAATGACTTAAGATGGATGGATGTAGAAACAGCGCTTGCTACAAATAATGAAGCAGCAGATAATACAATTATAGACGGCTTTCAAACCGTCGAAAAAACAGTTGAGGGATACGATGAAACGGATTTAGGTCCCGCATTTGTAAATATGCAAAAGAAAGATGAGAACTATCAATACTTAGAAGGAAAAGAAATATCTAAAAAGGAAGCTGTATCAGAAGCGAAGAAATATGCGCAATCCCCTGATGATGTTAAAGCAACCGTGGCAGAAAATGGCGAAGGATCGGATTATGGATTTTTTAGTGTATCACTAAGGTCTCCTAAAGAAAGTATAGAAACCAATTTAGATATTACTAAAAAGGGCGGTTATCCTATTTGGCTTATCACGGCAAGAGATGTAAAACAACAAAAAATTAGTCTGGAAGATGCTCATCAATCAGCAGTGAAATTTTTAAAAGATAATGAATTTGAAGATCTTGATCTATTTGAAAGTGTGCAATATGATCAAATGGGCGTGTTTACATTTGTGTCTAAACAGGACGATGTAAGAATTTACCCAGATTCAATTAAGATGAAAGTAGCATTAGATAATGGGCAAATTTTAGGATTTTCAGCAGAGGATTATTTGAAATCCCATCATAAGCGAGATATTCCTCAAGCTGTGTTAGCAAAAGAGGAAGCAAGAGAAAAAATCAATAGTCAACTAAAAATTATGGATGATCGGTTAGCGATTATATTGAATGATAGTAATGAAGAAGTACTTTGTTATGAATTTACTGGGACATTAGGTGAAGACACGTATCGCATCTATATTAATAGTGAAAATGGAAGAGAAGAAAAAGTAGAAAAATTGCAAAATGCAGAACCAATTTATGAAGATGTGGTATAAGGCAAATAAGGACCCGAAAAGGGTTCTTTTTGTTTTTTTTATGGAAATCATTGGCTAAATAAAGACATGAAGATGAAATATAAATGTAGAAAAAAATTAGGACTAAATAGAGTAATGTGATTATACCATGATGTTAATAATTCTCATCTCATTCAAATAAAAATATAGTTCTTTTGTAACGGTTAAGTGATAAAATAAGGAAAAGTAGAAAAGATTAGGAGGGAATACATTGTCACCAGGTGATCAATTGTATATAGAACATTATCTATCAAGTGAGGGCAAGTACATATCTAGAATTGCTGAAATTAAAGAGGATATATTACATATTCATTATCCCGTTTGTTTACAAACGAATCGGAAAATGTACTTAGTAGATGGAAGAAGAATTAAGTGTGTTGCTTACAATGCAAATGGGAAAATGTTTTTCTTCTCTGGAAGAGTGGTCGGTCGAATGATGCAGTCCACACCATTATTGAAAATTGCTTATGCAAAAGAATTTACTCATGAGAAGGAACAAATGAGGGAGTATGTTAGAGTTGATTTCAATGAATCTGTTGAAATTCAACCCGTAGGTGAAGGGATGTCTCACTCTATTATAGGGATAAGTAGAAATATAAGTGCAGGGGGAATAGCTGTAGTTGTTAATAATTTTACCTATTTGTATAAACCATCGCCCTATTTATTGCGTTTTACACTTGTGATAGAAGGTAAAAAGCGTTCCTTTGTTTTAGCGTCAGAATATGTAAGGAAAGAGGCATTAGCAGATGGGCGTCTCGTTATATCATTTAGATTTCCACAAATAAATGCAGAAGATAGACAAGCAATGATGAGGTTTTGCTTCGAACAACAGTTACTTCATATGAAGAAAAGTAAACAATCTTAAGCAGAACAGCATAAAATCTCTTTTGTGTCTCCATAATGATTAATGGAGGTGGGAGGATGAAAGTATTCGAACGCACGCTCATACTATTAATCATTTTTCATCTTGGGTTGTTACTATTATTTCAAACCGTTTTTCATTATTTACACCTATTTCCGCATTTTAATGAAGTGACAAGATATGAAGGAGTGAATCATCATTTAGAAAACAATGATGAGGAGGTATTCTACATAAAGAGGCCTTAACTTGATTTTATGATGAAAATCAGGCCAATAGAAATAATAGCTTTACAGACCTTTTGGATTGTTCTTCCTGAGAACATCCTTTTTTAGTGTTTCTTCTTATTTTTTAAAAATTATCGTATTATTTTAACTAATAAAAAGACTCCCTATTAGGGGAGGGGATTATTAATAACACATAATCATTACAACTAATTAAGTGAATTTATGATAGAATATAAAACGTAAAGAATATATTTGTATAGGTATTTCAGGAGGGTTTATGAATAAAATATCAATTGCCATCGATGGACCTGCAGCAGCGGGGAAAAGTACAGTTGCTAAGATTATAGCTGAGAAGCTTCATTATATTTATATAGATACAGGGGCGATGTATCGCGCGTTAACATTTAAAGCGTTGCAGTCAGAAATAGATATAAATGATGAAGAATCATTAATTCCTTTGTTAAAAGAGACAGAGATTGTCTTAAATCCTGGAGAATCAGGCCAACGTATTCTTTTAGATGGGATAGATGTTTCTACGGAAATTAGAACAGCTGAAGTAACTAATTCAGTGTCTACGGTTTCTAAACATAAGCAGGTAAGAGAAGAAATGGTTGCCCGTCAACAACGCTTCGGTCAAGAAGGTGGTGTAGTGATGGATGGCCGTGATATTGGTACACATGTTTTACCTGATGCAGAGGTAAAAGTGTTTCTTTTAGCATCAGTGGATGAACGAGCAGCACGGCGCCATGCTGAAAACTTAGAAAAGGGTTTTCCTTCAGATTTAGCTCTTTTAAAAGAGGAAATTGCTAAAAGAGATAAGTTAGATTCGGAAAGGGAAGTTGCACCACTCAAAAAAGCTGAGGATGCAGTAGAATTGGATACAACATCACTAAGCATTCACGAAGTTGTTGATAGAATTATGAAGTTGGTTGAGGAAAGGATTCAATAATATGAGTGTATATACATTTGCACGCTCTTTAGTATACGGCTTATTAAAGCCCGTTTATCGCATGGATGTTAAAGGTAGGGAGAATGTCCCAGCAGAAGGTGGCGTCCTTTTATGTTGCAATCATATTGATAACCTGGATCCACCAATTGTAGGGATAACAGCGCCAAGAGACATTCACTTTATGGCAAAAGAAGAGTTGTTTAACGTGCCAATTTTAGGGAAGTTATTACCACATCTGAATGCTTTTTCTGTAAAAAGAGGAATGAGTGATCGTGAAGCATTGAGAAAAGGGTTGAAGGTTCTTAAAGAAGGGCATGTTTTAGGTTTATTTCCAGAAGGGACGAGGAGTAAAACCGGAGAAGTTGGTAAAGGTCTTGCCGGTGCAGGGTTCTTTGCTCTTCGTTCTAATGCTGCAGTCGTACCTTGTGCCATCATTGGCCCGTATAAGCCTTTTAAGAAATTAAAAGTCGTCTACGGAAAGCCTATCCCAATGGATGAAATCCGTGCAAACAAAGTCAATGCAGAAGAAACAACGGATATCATTATGAATGAAATCAAAAAATTAATCGAACAGAATCGCTAAACCTTCTTACTTGACAAAAGGTGCTATTTGTAAGAAGTTTATAAAAAGGCATTTTATATTTCAGGATCAAAGTGGTTTTACAACTCTAGTTTATTTAGTGCAATTTACACTTTGTAAGATTGCATTTTATAAGTGGAAAATGAAATTAGCCATTGGATTAAGGAGGAATACATATGTCAGAAGAAATGAATGAAATTGAAGTAGCAAATTTTGAAGTTGGCGATAAAGTAAATGGTAAAGTGACAAAAGTAGAAGAGAAGCAAGTGATTGTCGATATCGAAAATAGCAAATTAGATGGTATTATTCCAATTAGTGAACTATCAAGTCTTCATGTAGAAACAGCTAGCGATGCTGTTGCAGAAGGTGATGAACTACAATTAGAAGTGTTAAAAGTAGAAGAAGAAGCGCTTGTACTATCAAAGCGCAAAGTAGATGCTGAAAAGTCTTGGGAACAACTAGAGCAAAAATTTAATGACGGTGAAGTTTTTGATGCTGAAATCAAAGATGTTGTTAAAGGCGGATTAGTCGTTGACCTTGGAGTTCGCGGATTTGTACCAGCTTCTTTAGTTGAAGCACATTTTGTTGAAGATTTCTCAGATTATAAAGGTCAAACATTAGCTTTTAAAATTGTAGAGTTAGATAAAGATAAAAATCGTTTAATTCTTTCTCATCGTGTAGTTGTTGAAGAGGAGCAAGGAAAACAAAAGAAAGAGTTACTTGGATCGCTTGAAGCTGGAAGCGTGATTGATGGAACTGTACAACGTATTACAGATTTCGGTGCTTTTGTTGATATCGGTGGTGTTGATGGTTTAGTCCATATTTCACAACTTTCTTATGAGCATGTTGCTAAGCCTTCAGATGTTGTTACAGAAGGTCAATCTGTCAAAGTAAAAGTACTAAGTGTAGATAAGGATAATGAACGAATTTCACTATCTATTAAAGATACTTTGCCTGGTCCTTGGGATGGTATTGCTGAAAAAGCCCCTAAAGGTAGTGTGTTAGAAGGCACAGTGAAAAGACTTGTATCTTATGGTGCTTTCGTAGAAGTATTCCCTGGAGTGGAAGGGCTTGTTCATATTTCTCAAATTGCACATAAACATATTGCCACTCCGCACGAAGTATTAAAAGAAGGTCAAGCAGTACAAGTGAAAGTCCTTGATGTGAATGAAGGCGATGAAAGACTTTCTCTAAGTATTAAAGATCTTGTTGAAAAAGAAGAAGAACCAACTGATTATGAACTGCCTGAAGAGTCTAAGGGGTTCCAATTAGGTGAAATGATTGGTGAACAGTTAAAGAAATTAAATAAATAATGGTGGTAGTATAGTGACGAGAGCAAAGAGAAAATGGGATCATATTCAATATGCGCTAACAACTGGTCAAACGAATAACGCTGGATTTGATTGTGTTTCTTTTGTACATCAAAGCTTACCTAACACATCTCTCTCAAAGATTCATTTGGGAACGAAAATAGGCGAACTACAACTCAGTTCGCCTATTTTTATCAATGCAATGACCGGTGGCGGTGGTGCAAAGACACTTGAAATTAATCGCCTGCTCGCGCGGGTGGCTAAAGAGACAGGGGTAGGGATGGCAGTAGGCTCGCAGATGGCAGCAATAAAAAATTCAGAAGAACGCTTTTCGTATGAAATTGTAAGGAAAGAAAATCCAGATGGATTGATATTTGCCAATTTAGGTAGCGAAGCCACGGTAAACCAAGCAAAAGATGCTGTAGAGATGATACAAGCAGACGCATTACAAATTCATGTAAATGTCGTCCAAGAGTTAACGATGCCAGAGGGAGATCGTGATTTTTCGCATGCCCTCATGCGTATCGAAAAGATTGTAAATCACTTAGATGTGCCAATTATCGTTAAAGAAGTAGGATTCGGTATGAGTCGCGAAGCTGTAGAAAAGCTAAAAGGTGTCGGCGTTAATATCGTAGATGTCGGTGGTTATGGTGGCACTAATTTCTCTAAAATCGAAAACGAACGAAGAGAGAGGGTACTGTCATTCTTTGATGGATGGGGGATTCCGACTGCTACTTCAATTGTCGAAGCACAATCACATAATAGTGATATAACGATACTTGCATCTGGTGGAATTCAGACAAGTATGGATATTGCAAAGGCTATTGCGCTTGGTGCTAACGGTGTAGGAATGGCAGGGTACTTCTTGAAGATATTAGTGGATTCTGGTTATGAAGCAGTAGTAAAAGAAGTTACTTCCCTTCATGAAGAATTAAAAATAATTATGACAGCTATAGGTGCAAGCAATCTTAACGAATTACAACTTGCCCCCCTGATTTTTAAGGGAGAAGTACTTGAGTGGCTGCAACAGCGACAAATTAATACACATACATACAGTACAAGAATGATTCATGCAAAATAATGTTTAAAATAAGAGACTGCTTACAAAGGTAGTCTCTTTTATTACGTTAAAAACTATTGATTTTTAAACTATATAATTAATAAAAGTCATAAAAAGAAGAGCGCGACTTTGTTGACTGAATACGAAACAAAAGTCGCGCTAACACGCGAATAGGACAAAAATATTTAAAGTAAAACAGTTAAATAAAGAGTAATCCCGTTACTAAGAGGTTTACACAATCCTTTTAAGTTATTCATTATTATTTAATTTGCGTGCATTGTCTGGACTTTGCATTGTTGTTGCCCCGTCGTATTGAATACTTTGGTCACGATCTGATTCTACTCTCTTACTGCTTTTTAGTTTTTTTTCCTGACGATCTTTTCCCATATCTACACCTCCTAATTATTAAGATAAGAAATCAGACATTTTTTATTCAAATAGATTAAACTACATATTTTCTACCCATAATGGGGATAGTAGGAGGTGTATTTATTTGGAAGGTCTTTTCTTTTATTGGATTGGTTGGTCACTTTGGATTATTGTCACATTTTTCGTAAGTAAAGCAAATACATACCGTTATTTAGCGTCATTCGCACTATTATTGCTTATTATCATTACGCCTTATCATTTTCCAATTGGAACGACAGAAATTGGTGTGAGTTTCTTCCTGCTCTACATTGCCGCTAGTTTTCTCTTTGTAAAATCGCAATGTGGTCATCCTCTCTATTTGGTTACATGTATGCTCATTGTCTCATTTGCTTACTGTGCTTTTCTCTGCTTTGAGATGTTTGATCCAATCTGGGTTGTTTTTAACCGTGACTGGATGTTAGCCGGTATGTTAGCGTGTTTAGTCATACTTCTTCATAAGCAAGCGTTAAGCCGTATTTGTATATTAATATTTGCTGCATTAAACGGGGAGGTAATATTTGCCCTTATTATTCAAAAGTATGGCTTTCCTTTCCAAATTGGATCTTTTCGTTTTCTTGATGTCCTAAGTATGGCATTTGTAGTTGTTTCTGGATGGAATATGATTGAATATTTGGCTGGTTACCTAGAAAGAAACTTAAATCCATTAGTAAAGGAGAAGCAAAATTATCATGAATGAATATATCTATCCAGTTGTTTTAGGTGTAATTGTTGGCACATTAACAAGGATTTATATGTTAAGAACAGATTATCGACAGTACCCAACCTATCTACATGGGAAGATTATTCATATTGCTTTAGGTTTTATTGCTGCTGGATTAGGAAGTGTGGCCATCCCGTCGATCATGGAGGAGGATTTTACTGCGATCACCTTCTTAACCGTGGCTGCTTCACAGTTCCGTGAGGTTAGGAATATGGAAAGAAATACGTTAACTGAGTTAGATAGTTATGAAATGGTTCCACGGGGTAGGACTTATATAGAAGGAATTGCTATTGCCTTTGAAAGCAGGAATTATTTAGTCATGTTTACATCTCTTATTACTACATTATTTTACCTCTTATTTAATCTTTGGGTAGCAATTATCGCTGCTGCTATTGCCGTCGTGTTATCAAAAGTAATGATGAGTGGTGGTAAGTTATCAGATATTGTGGAAATCAAATATGTGAAGCCGCATTTCGACGGAGCCGGATTATATGTTGACAACATTTATATTATGAACATTGGACTTCCGGAAAGACAAGAAGAAATTTTAAAGTATGGGATGGGTTTTATTCTGGTTCCGAAAAATTTTAATGTAAATACGACAATTGCAAATTTAGGGCAAAGACAAGCGATATTACATGATGTTTCAACGGCTCTAGGGGTCGTGACGGATTCTGGTGCCCCAGCACTTGTGCCATTAGCTAAACGGGATTTAGATGATGGGCGAGTAGGGGTATTCATCCTTCCACAGGAAAGAACAGTTGAAAAAGCAATTAAAGTAATTGGTGGTGTACCAACCCTGGAAAATGCAATAAAAATGCCAAAAGAAATGCATGTGCCAAAATAATAGGGAGGGATAAATGATGGAAATCAATAAATTTGTACTTGCAGTTATAACAACAAACCCAAAGAAAGTCCCTAGTGGTGCAGCAGTGTTTCATTGTGAGGATAAAAAAGAAATGGAAGTGATTGCTACAAATTTAGAAGCTATTTTAGACGGAATCGCTCATATGCTGACTGAAGAAATGTACGTGATTGTCCGCCATTAATCATGAATATGCAGCTTCTTCTTGTAAGGAAGGTGGCTGTTTGGTAATATATTATAGTTGAACCCTTCATTAGTTGAAGGGTTTCTTTTAAATCAAATTTGCTTACATTAAATTAATATAAGCAAGTATTTTAATGAAATTGAGGGGTGATGTTCGTGACAAAACCAGTACTGGCAATTGTCGGACGTCCAAACGTAGGAAAATCTACTATTTTTAACAGAATTGTTGGTGAACGAATTTCAATCGTTGAAGATATTCCTGGCGTTACAAGAGATCGCATTTATAGTTCTGCAGAATGGTTAACTCATGACTTTAATATTATTGATACAGGTGGCATAGATATTGGGGACGAGCCCTTTTTAGAACAAATTCGTCAACAAGCTGAAATCGCTATCGACGAGGCTGATGTGATCGTTTTCTTAGTAAACGGTCGTGAAGGTGTGACATCTGCGGATGAAGAAGTAGCGAAAATTTTGTATAAAGCAAAAAAGCCTGTTGTTCTTGGGGTCAATAAAATTGATAATCCAGAAATGAGACAAATGATTTATGACTTTTATTCCCTGGGCTTTGGTGAACCGTTTCCAATCTCAGGATCACATGGTTTAGGTTTGGGTGATTTATTAGATGAGGCAGCTAAAAGCTTCCCTAATCATGAGGAAAATCAATACGATGATGATGTCATAAAGTTCTCGCTTATAGGCCGACCAAATGTGGGGAAATCATCTTTAGTAAATGCTATTCTAGGAGAAGATCGCGTTATTGTTTCTAATGTAGCTGGAACGACAAGAGATGCGATTGACTCACAGCTTAAGTATAATGGTGATGAGTATGTCATTATAGATACAGCGGGTATGCGGAAAAAAGGTAAAGTGTACGAAACAACTGAGAAATATAGTGTGTTACGTGCTTTAAGGGCCATTGAACGTTCTGACGTGGTTCTCATTGTACTAGATGGAGAAGAAGGAATCATTGAACAAGATAAGCGAATTGCAGGCTATGCACATGAAGCTGGTAGGGCTGTCATTATTGTTGTGAATAAATGGGATGCTGTTGAAAAAGATGAGAAAACGATGAAGAAGTTCGAACAAAATATTAGGGATCATTTCCAATTCCTTGATTACGCACCGATTGTTTTTCTATCAGCATTGACAAAGAAAAGAATTCATACATTGATTCCAATGGTGAACATTGCTAGTGAAAATCATATGATGCGCGTGGAAACAAATGTTTTAAATGATGTTATAATGGATGCAGTAGCTATGAACCCAACACCAACAGATAAGGGAAGAAGGCTGCGAATATACTATGCTACCCAAGTAGCAATCAAACCGCCGACCTTCGTTGTGTTTGTTAATGATCCTGAGCTTCTACATTTCTCTTATGAAAGATTTCTTGAAAACAGAATTAGAGATGCTTTTGGATTTGAAGGGACGCCAATTAAAATTATTGCAAGAGAACGAAAATAAACTATTCACTATTAGCATAGTAAAAGCGGACAGCTGTATGATTTGATGACTCATCATTTCATAATAAGCTGTCTCTTACATAATTATGTTTCTAGCTTTATGGGACCACCGGTTCTTTAGTATATGCCAATTAGTAAAGGTAAAAAAATGACTATTCATCCGCTCGACTAATGTTTTTCTCAGATTGGCGGTTCCTTTCCTTCTTTTAAATAGGCGAAATGAATTGAAATGAGGTGAATGCAAGATGAGTCAAAAAGATAAAATAGCTGTTATTGGTGCCGGAAGTTGGGGTACAGCCCTTGCGATGGTGCTGGCAGATAATGACCATGAAGTGCGTTTATGGGGTCACAAGGAAAAACAAATCAAAGAAATTAATGAGAACCATACAAATGAAGCATATTTACCTGCGATTACTTTACCAAAAAATATTGTAGGTTATACAAAGCTTGATCAAGTATTAGAAGGTATCGAAACAATCATTTTAGCTGTACCTACGAAAGCGATTAGAGAAGTTTTACAGAGCATAGCTGAAGTGAGAAAAGAACCGTTGACCATCGTCCATGTGAGTAAAGGGATTGAACCAGATACTTCAAAAAGAATTTCCGAAATGATTGAAGAAGTGACACCTACATCCCTTTTAAAAGATGTGGTTGTACTATCAGGGCCTAGTCATGCAGAAGAAGTTAGTTTGCGCCACCCGACAACTGTAGCTGTCTCCTCTAAAAATATGAAGGCAGCTGAAAAAGTCCAAGATTTATTTATTAATCAAAACTTTAGAGTATACACTAATCCAGATATTGTTGGCGTTGAAATTGGTGGCGCTTTAAAAAATATTATTGCATTAGCAGCTGGCATTTCAGATGGACTTGGTTATGGAGATAATGCTAAAGCTGCGCTAGTAACTAGAGGATTAGCAGAAATCACAAGACTAGGTGTAAAAATGGGCGCAAGTCCGCTAACTTTCTCAGGTCTAGCTGGCATAGGTGATTTAATTGTGACTTGTACAAGTACTCATTCGAGAAACTGGCGTGCAGGGAATCTTCTAGGCAAAGGCAAAAACTTAGACGAAGTATTAGAAAATATGGGTATGGTTGTTGAAGGCGTTCGAACAACAAGAGCAGCCTATCAATTAGCAGAGAAATACGATGTGCAAATGCCCATAACATCTGTTCTATATGACATTTTATTTAATGATATCGATGCTAAAGATGGAGTTGACCGTCTAATGGCACGTACAAAAACAAATGAAATGGAAGATATTGCGGATATTTTTATGGCTCAAAATCAAGATTAACTAATAATTTGGTGCTGTTTATAAAAATATAGGCATATGAGGAGACGGGCGGCTTATCCTCTGCATACAATGCCTTTGAAGCAAACTGGTAAAATGAACAGGGTGAATAGGGTATTTTAGTCATTTGCCGAGGATAAGGAAGCCCCTTCTTA
Organism: Cytobacillus sp. FSL W7-1323; assembly: GCF_038595015.1. Lineage (NCBI taxonomy): Bacteria > Bacillati > Bacillota > Bacilli > Caryophanales > Bacillaceae > Cytobacillus > Cytobacillus sp. FSL W7-1323. The sequence goes on along the minus strand of NZ_CP151998.1, from coordinate 2,932,480 downwards.
TTCCTCGGTTATTTTTTTGTACTTTACTTGCTATGTTACAATTCATTTAATATGGAGAATAAGAAGTCAATTAGGGGATTCCTAAAATGGATATTGAGAATATTAGAGTAGTCCAATAATTGCTTGCCTTTTACTGCAATACATAAAATTATCTGATAATGCTGTCAAAGCGAACGAACTGTATGGTATAATACAATTCGGAAAAAGGAGTGAATGAGATGTCACCTGGTTTAATGAAAATGTGGATTGCCCTTGCTTCAATGGGCTTTATGTTTATTGCTATCTTACTTATTTATTTAAGTCGTTTTAAGTTGAAAAATGGGGTATTGAAAGGGGTAACTGCTCTATTTGCCTATAGTTTTATGGTAGTAAGTGGTCTCATTATTTTTCTAGTCGTATTTAGCGGTCCCGTTTCAGAATAGAACATCGCAAGGGGTTTCTCCCTGAAAATACATAATTAAAGGTTGATGTATATGAAAAAAAAGAGCTATGTAACTAGCTTATTTATACTCATTACCCTTCTTTTATCTGGATGTATGTACCCAGAAGAAGAAAGAGCAAAAAATCAAATTCCTTACGAGGATGAAATTAATCGCGTACAAACAGCCATCAAGCAATATCAAGATGAGACAGGTGGTCTATTACCTATAAAAACGACCGAAGAAGATACACCGCTTTTTCAAAAATATCCAATTGATTTTAAGAAACTTGTACCAAAATACATGGCTGAGTATCCTAGCAATGCATTTGAATCTGGAGGCGTTTTTCAATATGTACTGATTGATGTTGAAGATGATCCGAAAGTGAAATTGTCTGATTTACGTATTGCTGATGAAATAAGAGATATTACTCTCCGAATTCGCATGGAAGGATATCCACCATATAAGGATAATATCGGTGAAAATGTATACTCATTAGATTTCTCTAAAATCGGTTATAATGATGAACCGAAAGCTGTTAGCCCGTTTAGTGGTAACGAACTATCGTATGTGGTGACAACCGACGGAGAAGTATTCGTTGATTATCGTACCGACTTAATGCAATTAATGGAGGCTGGGGATATTAAAGCTGAAAACAATGATATACGCTTCCATTTAGTCGAAGATTCACCTTTTGTACCATCTTATTCATTACCGTATACAATAGATGAAAAAAAGAATGAACCAATATTTTTAGTGAATTAGTCATAACCCTCTCTCTACAAAATATATTGTAGAGGGAGGGTTTTTTTTCTCTTTTAATACAATAATGAAAAGCAACTATTGATTGCATAAAGAAAAAGTGAGAAAGGGGATTTTTTTAAAAAGTTGGCATATTCATATCGGACAACATCATAGATATATAGTGTACAAATATAAATTATTGGATAATATTATCCCACTAACTCATGATTCAGGAGGGGATCACTTGGAAAAGGTAGATATTTTTAAAGATATTGCCGAACGAACAGGCGGTGATATCTATTTTGGAGTAGTAGGTGCAGTCCGTACTGGAAAATCGACATTTATTAAGAAATTCATGGAGCTAGCAGTCCTCCCAAATATGGACAATGAGGCTGATCGAGCACGTACCCAGGATGAGCTCCCTCAAAGTGCAGCAGGAAAAACAATTATGACTACAGAACCGAAGTTTGTGCCGAATCAAGCTGCTAATGTCCATGTGGATGAAGGATTGGAGGTTAATATCCGTCTTGTCGATTGTGTTGGATATACAGTCCCAGGAGCAAAAGGATATGAGGATGAAAATGGTCCAAGAATGATTAATACTCCTTGGTATGAGGAGCCGATTCCATTTCACGAAGCTGCTGAAATCGGTACAAGAAAAGTCATTCAAGAACACTCTACAATTGGTGTCGTCATTACGACCGATGGTACAATTGGAGAAATTCCTCGTGCAAACTACATCGAGGCTGAAGAAAGAGTAATTGAAGAGCTTAAAGAAGTAGGAAAACCATTTATTATGGTCATCAATAGTGTGCAACCACACCATCCGGCAACTGAGGACCTTCGTTTGAAGCTATCAGAGAAATATGATATCCCTGTACTTGCTATGAGTGTAGAAGGAATGAGGGAATCTGATGTATATAGCGTGATGCGAGAAGCGTTGTACGAATTCCCTGTTTTAGAAGTAAATGTAAACTTACCAAGTTGGGTAATGGTCCTTCACGAAGATCATTGGTTACGTGAGAGTTATCAAGAAGCCGTAAAAGAGACTGTCAAAGATATTAAGAGGTTAAGAGATGTTGATCGTGTTGTACATCAGTTTAGTGATTTCGAATTTATTGATCGTGCGGGCTTAGCCGGTATAGAAATGGGTCAAGGGATCGCTGAAATTGATTTATATGCGCCTGATGATTTATATGATGAGGTATTAAAAGAAATTGTCGGTGTTGAAATACGTGGTAAAGATCATCTTCTTGAACTGATGCAAGAATTTGCCCATGCAAAATCAGAATATGATCAAATCTCAGATGCGCTTAGAATGGTGAAACAGACAGGATATGGCATCGCAGCTCCATCACTGTCTGATATGAGTTTAGATGAGCCTGAAATAACAAGGCATGGCTCAAGGTTCGGTGTACGCTTGAAAGCTGTTGCACCGTCGATTCATATGATCAAAGTTGATGTTGAATCTGAATTTTCTCCGATTATCGGAACAGAGAAACAAAGTGAAGAATTAGTTCGTTACTTAATGCAAGACTTTGAAGATGATCCGCTTTCAATTTGGAATTCAGATATCTTTGGTCGATCGCTTAGCTCGATTGTTAGAGAAGGAATCCAAGCAAAGTTATCATTGATGCCTGAGAATGCTAGATATAAACTCAAAGAGACTTTAGAAAGAATTATAAACGAAGGCTCTGGGGGACTCATTGCCATTATTTTGTAGAAATAAAAGGCGACTTTCATTCTATTCGGATGAAAAGTTGTCTTTTTTTTATGGGTAATAAAAGTATAAAACGGATTAGTATACTTTTGTTGATAAATAAAGTATTATCTAAAATGACAGAAGCGTGGAATTTCGGTAGAAGTCTTATTTGAATTACCCTATAAAAAGACCAATCAACCTTTCGTAACATAAAAACGAATAAAAATACAGTATGGTTACTTTGGTTTGTTCTTTATAAAGAATTACACTATGAAAATGAAAGAGCTTACATTTTTTATCTCTACAAATTTGTCAAGCTTTAAGCCTAGATTGACGGGTTTTCTCTCCCCTTATTACAAATTTGTTTCAAATAAGAAAAGATTGCCATCAAATCATGAAATATCCTTGATATGCTCAATTGATTATGATAATCTTTTAAGCAGAATTAACGTTGTAACGGTAAGAACCCTTATGAAATAAGGCTTTTTGCATCAAAAAAGTTGAAATTCTTCTTTTTTTGAGATATGATAAGTTTCTGCTTCAACAAAAATGCGTTACAACGTATAGAATTCAGTAATTTTGTTTACAAATGAATGTAAGGAATCTTTATTTTACTGGGTTTACGATATTTTTTGGGAGGAGGTGAAAGTAATGAACAAAACTGAACTAATTAATGCAGTTGCAGAAGCTAGCGAGCTTTCTAAGAAAGATGCTACTAAAGCAGTTGATGCTGTTTTCGATACAGTGCTTGATGCACTTAAAAATGGTGATAAAGTACAACTAATTGGTTTTGGTAACTTTGAAGTTCGTGAACGTGCAGCACGTAAAGGCCGCAACCCACAAACTGGCGAAGAAATCGAAATCGCTGCAAGCAAAGTTCCTGCTTTCAAACCAGGAAAAGCGCTTAAAGATGCAGTAAAGTAATTAATTACATAATTAATTGCTTAAGGAAAAACCGCGAATTTTTTTCGCGGTTTTTCTTATAAATTTACGATTAATTTCAAACATTGCCTAGTCCCATACAACAGTAGTGCAATCCACAAAGGTAAAGGGGCTAAAGACTACGGATTTTTTTCTCTTCGTTAAATGATTAAGAAGACCCCAATAACTGACTTACAACAAAGTGAATGATTCTTGATCTTCATTCTCTTTACAAAATCAATGCACATTCCACCATATCAAGTGAATGACCATTTTATGAATGAGTTATAAAAAACTATGTTTTTTACTACTATTTGTACTTAACATATAGATTTCTTTCTCAAAACCATCATAGGAGTTTGACGGTACTTGTGTTCATTTATATAATAGTATCCTAAAAGGAAGAAAGTTTATCCTTTATTTTTCTATAACTTTTTGTCTGTTAGGAAATAATTATGCTAGCATGTAAGATAATAGTTTATAGTTCCGTAATAGGAGGTAGCTGAATGTCAGAAGTAAATCGCGCTCAAATTGAAGAAGCTGTAAGGCTTATATTAGACGCTATTGGAGAAGATCCGAACCGAGAGGGGTTATTAGATACACCAAAAAGAGTAGCAAAAATGTATGAAGAGGTGTTTTCGGGCATACACCAGGACCCTGAAGAATATTTTGAAACCGTTTTTGGTGAAGACCATGAAGAACTTGTCCTTGTAAAAGATATTCCATTCTTTTCAATGTGTGAACATCATCTTGTCCCATTCTTTGGGAAGGCGCATGTTGCTTATATTCCTAGAAATGGTAAGGTGACGGGATTAAGCAAGTTAGCAAGGGCTGTAGAAACTGTTGCAAGAAGACCGCAACTTCAAGAGCGCATTACAGCTACAGTAGCAGATGCAATATTACATAAATTAGATCCTCATGGTGTGATGGTAGTCGTAGAGGCAGAACATATGTGTATGACCATGCGTGGTGTGAAAAAACCTGGTAGTAAAACAGTCACCTCTGCGGTTAGAGGTGTTTTTGCGGAAGATGGAAATACAAGAGCAGAAGTGTTGTCATTTATAAAAGGGTAATAGGATAGAGGTGACTCAAATGGAGAGAACAAATCCTGGCAATGAATATGTCGTCATTAAAGCAAAAGAAGATGGCGTAAATGTGATTGGTTTAACAAGAGGCTCAGACACGAGGTTTCATCATTCGGAGAAATTAGATGAGGGAGAAGTCATGATTGCTCAATTTACAGAGCATACTTCTGCTATTAAAATACGGGGGCATGCGTCCATCGTAACAGCATATGGAGAAGTAGAAAGTGAAAAGAAAGCTTAAAGGTATGATCGATTGACATGAATTTATATGCCTTTCCTTTATATTCCCCTAACAAGTCACTTTGTTTTATGATATAATTGTCACTGGCTTATCATTGAAGTCAAGCGCTCTACCATTCAAGTTAAATAAGCTTTAAAAAAGGAATGGACGCAATGATTTTATAAAAGTGAGAGGCTTTTTTTATGTCTAAGGGAGAACAATTAAGTCACTTTTTGGGCAATGTAAAAGGGAAGTGCTACTATAAATAATCTTTAGTAAATGATTGGTTCATATGTCGATCATAAGGATTGCCCGTATCGGGGGAATATATAATGAATGCAAACAAGAACGCCAAACTACAAGATATGAATACACGATTAATGAACTTAAAGGAAGTTCTTCAGAAAAAAACGCGTCAACCTTATATGTCAAAGATCATTCAACAACCATATATTGACGAAGACAAGCTTCTTTTAATCATGTTTATTGTCGATAACCTGCAAATACCGAAATCTAAAGCAGATAAATATATCATAACGACCATGCTTGTGCAAATCGCCCTTGATACACACGAAAGCGTTCAAAATGAACCTCTTCCATTAGAGCGTCTAAAGGGAAGGCAGCTCACCATTTTAGCAGGAACTTATTATAGTGGATTATACTACCAAATTTTAGCTGAAATAGATGATATTTTTATGATACGTACTTTAGCTGAAGGAATTATGGAAGTAAATGAACATAAAGTTTCTGTTTATAGCCATGCCAGAGTTACTGTAGAATCGTTAATGGAGTCTTTAAAAAAGACGGAGTCCTCTTTATTTGATCGTATTACTCACTTTTACAATAGAGGTGAGCTTGGTGAATTAGCAGCAAATCTTGTTTTTATTAATAGAGTGTTACTCGAGAAAAAGCAATTTTTAGCTGGTAAACCGTCCATTTTATTTGACGCTTTATCTAAATTATTTGAGACAGAGCAAAGTGTACCATTTACTTTGCATAATAATAAACAAAGTCTTATTCATATTTGTGATAAATACGTCTCCTTATCCTTTAAAGAAATTGAGCAATCCATTGATAAATGCGAACATACAGAGCTATTTAGAGAAAAACTAAAATGGATGAAAAGCCAGCAACAAGAAGCTGTTCAATCATTTGTAGAGGAAGGTTAAATACATGGTACAATCGAAAGAAGAACGTGTGCATAAAGTGTTTGAAAAAATATATGGTAATTACGATAAGATGAACTCAGTCATTAGTTTTCAACAGCACCTGCGCTGGCGGAAAGATACGATGAAACGAATGGATGTAAAGCCTGGGGCAAAAGCGCTCGATATTTGTTGTGGAACGGGCGATTGGACGATAGCATTATCAGAAGCTGTAGGTGAAAATGGGGAAGTCATTGGTTTAGATTTTAGCAAAAATATGCTTAAGATTGGTGAAGAGAAGGTGAGCAACCACCCAATCAAGAACATAGAATTAGTCCATGGAAACGCGATGGAATTACCATACCCTGATAATAGCTTTGACTATGTAACAATCGGATTCGGCTTACGGAATGTTCCTGATTATATGCAAGTCTTAAAGGAAATGTATCGTGTAGTGAAGCCTGGTGGGATAGCTGTTTGCTTAGAAACTTCTCAACCAACAATGATTGGCTTTAAACAAGGCTACCGTTTTTATTTCCGTTTTATTATGCCGGCATTTGGTAAAATCTTTGCAAAAAGCTATGAGGAATATTCATGGTTACAAGAGTCTGCTAAAGATTTTCCTGGTATAAAAGAATTAGCGGGAATGTTTAAAAAAGCAGGTTTTCGTGATGTTGAGTATAAGCCATATACTGGTGGCGTCGCGGCGGTCCATATTGGACATAAATAATAATTTGTTCTGAAATGTAATTCATCATTGACAAGTATGAATGTGCATGAAGGATTTAAAGCTGGGTGAGTATCGATATGAAATTAAAGATGATCTATTCTTTTTTGAATGCTGACATCAATATTATTGAAAAAGAATTAGAGGACACTATACAGGCTGAATCGCCTTTGCTTCATGAGGCATCCCTTTCATTATTACAGGCTGGTGGAAAAAGATTACGACCAGTATTTGTTTTACTTGGTGGTAAATTTGGCAACTATGATATTAATAACATAAAAAATGTAGCAGTTTCATTAGAACTCATCCATATGGCGTCACTTGTTCATGATGATGTAATTGATGATGCAGATTTGCGTCGCGGACAGCCGACAATTAAATCTAGGTGGGATAACCGGATTGCTATGTATACCGGTGATTATATTTTTGCGAGAGCCCTGGATGTTCTCTCTAACATTAATAAGCCGATTGCGCACCAAATTTTAGCTCATACGCTTGTGGAATTATGTTTAGGTGAAATTGAACAGATTGAGGATAAATTTCAATTTAATCAAAATTTGCGAAAATACTTACGTCGAATTAGAAGAAAAACCGCTATCCTCATTGCAGCGAGCTGTCAATTAGGAGCGATCGCAGCTGATGTAGAGGATGAGTTACATAAAAAGTTATATTTTATAGGTTATTATATTGGAATGAGTTATCAAATTATTGATGATGTGCTTGATTTTGTGGGGACAGAAAAAGAGCTAGGGAAACCTGCTGGTGGTGATTTGAAGCAAGGGAATATTACTTTACCTGTATTACTTGCTATGGAAACACCTGCTATTAAAGACAATTTAGTAAAAATAACTGACCATTCAACAGAAGCAGAAATTGAGCGAGCATTAGAATTGATAAAAAATTCCGATGCGATTGATCGTAGCCTAACATTAAGTGAATTATACCTTGAAAAAGCGCTAAAATTGATTGCTGAGCTTCCACAAAACCGCGCAAAAAATTTACTGCGAGATATTGCGAAAACAATTGGTAAAAGAAAGTTTTAATCGAAACTGTCATTTTATCAATTGGAAGTTGCTAAATTGTCAAAACAATGATAATATTTTTGATGGATTATGGATGATAAATAATACATAGAGCAAGAGGAGTGTTTGAAAATGGAACAAACTTTTTTAATGGTTAAACCAGATGGTGTACAACGTAATTTAATTGGAGAAATCGTTTCTCGTTTTGAAAAGAAAGGCTTCCAACTAAAAGGCGCAAAGTTAATGAGTATTCCTACTGAGCTTGCAGAAGAGCATTATGGAGAGCATAAAGAGCGTCCTTTCTTTGGTGAATTAGTAGACTTCATTACTTCTGGACCCGTTTTTGCAATGGTTTGGGAAGGTGAAAATGTGATTGCCACAGCTCGTCAAATGATGGGTGCAACTAACCCTAAAGATGCTGTACCAGGCTCTATCCGTGGCGATTTCGCAGTAACTGTTGGTAAGAATGTTATTCATGGTTCAGACTCAAAAGAAAGTGCAGAACGTGAAATCGGTCTGTTCTTTAAAGAAGAGCAGATTGTCGAATACAAAAAGTTAATCAACGATTGGTCTAACTAATCTATTCACTCTAAAAACGTCTGGCAATTGCCAGGCGTTTTTTTTGCTTAAATAATGGCTCTAATAATTTTGGTGTTTATATACAGTTGAGGAGAAGGGATTAGCGCGTCCATCTGGAGTGAAAAAGAGAAAGATGGCTTAGCAAAATGGTATTACGCATCCGTCTGGATTAAAAAACGAAAAAGATAGCGTGCCAAAGGGAATAACGCATCCATGAAGAGAAAAAAGAAAGCTGAGCAAAGTCGTTAAGGACAATTCATTAAGCTGCTTTATCAAGAGTAGAGAGAAAATTATAAACTCTCCGTTGACCTTTTGTATACTTTTTATAAAGTAGATCGAATTATTTACGGCAATTCAAAAAAATTTCAACATTATTTGCACTTTTGTTTTATACTAGATAGAAAATGTAGCTTTATAAGGGAGGTGTACACCTCATGTACGAACATGAATATGAGCAATTTATTGAAAAGGTTAAACAATATACGGGTATTGATTTGGCTCAATATAAAGAAACACAAATGAAAAGGCGACTCCAAGCTTTCTATGATAAAAAGGGGTATACATCTTTTAACCAGTTATATCTTGCGATGGTTAAAGACAAAAAGCTGTTGGCTGAGTTTTTAGATCGTATGACGATTAATGTCTCTGAGTTTTACCGAAATCGAAAGAGGTGGGAAGTGTTAGAAAAAGAAATACTACCTCCATTGTTACAGAAGAAAGAGCCATTGAAGCTATGGAGTGCTGCCTGTTCAACAGGAGAGGAGCCATACACACTAGCGATGATCTTATCTAAATATTTACCTCTTTCAAAAATCCGAATTTTTGCTACTGATATTGATGAATCTGCACTACTGAGAGCGAAAACAGGCATTTACCATGAACGTTCTCTTCAGGAGATACCTGATGAAATGAAAAAGAAGTATTTTTTTCAAGAAGGAAAACAATATATTCTATCAGATGAGATTAAACAAACAGTAGTCTTCCAAAAGCAAAATTTACTTGCCGATTCTTTTTTAAAAGACTATGACTTAATTATTTGTCGAAATGTCCTTATTTATTTTACCGAAGAAGCAAAAGCAATGATTTATAGCAAATTTAGTAAAGCACTTAAAAATGGTGGTTACTTATTTGTCGGAAGTACGGAACAAATATTTAATCCCTCTCTATATGACTTGAAAAATCAGCAATCTTTTTTTTATAAAAAGACAAGCGGACTGCCGTTAATAAAATAAATAGGCTTTTCAACCTAACTAGTTACATAATTTTTATAGAAATAAAAGATTATTTTTAAATTTATACTATGTTTATAGATGTTCATATGTTATATTGATACATAATCCTTTAAAGCGTTGAAGGGGGAAAGAGTAATGAGATATTTAACTTCTGGGGAATCACATGGACCCCAATTAACAACAATTATTGAAGGCTTGCCTGCAGGGTTGCCATTACTAGAAACAGATATTAATGAGTCACTTGCAAGAAGGCAAAAAGGATATGGTCGTGGCCGTAGAATGCAAATTGAAAAAGATACTGTTCAGATTACATCCGGCGTTAGACATGGATATACATTAGGATCACCGGTTGGCCTTGTCGTTGAGAACGATGATTGGAAGCATTGGACTAAGATTATGGGGCAAGCACCAATTGAACCGGAGGAATTAGAAGAAGTAAAAAGAAAAATAACAAGACCGAGACCTGGTCATGCGGACTTAAATGGTGCTGTAAAATACGGTCATAGAGATATGAGAAATGTATTAGAGCGCTCATCAGCTCGAGAAACAACAGTGAGAGTTGCAGCGGGTGCTGTAGCGAAAAAGTTATTATCATCTTTAGGCATTGAAGTTGTGGGGCATGTTGTGGAGATCGGTGGAATCGTCTCAAATGTGAAAAGTTATTCTTCAATGGAAGAATTAAAAACAATAACTGAAGAGTCTCCAGTTCGTTGTTTAGACAGTGTAGCAGCAGAAGAGATGATGGTAGCGATTGACAATGCCAAGAAGAATGGTGATTCTATTGGTGGTGTCGTTGAAGTAGTTGTAGAAGGTATGCCTTCGGGAGTTGGTAGTTATGTTCATTATGATCGTAAACTAGATGCAAAACTTGCTTATGCGATGTTGAGTATAAATGCCTTTAAAGGTGTTGAATTTGGTATTGGCTTTGAAGCCGCTAGAAAGCCAGGTAGTCAAGTACATGATGAGATTGCTTGGAGTGAGGAGAAAGGTTATTATCGTAAAACGAATAATCTTGGTGGTTTTGAAGGAGGCATGACAACTGGTATGCCGATTGTTGTTAAAGGTGTAATGAAACCTATACCAACACTATATAAACCATTAGAAAGTGTAGATATTGATACGAAAGAGCCTTTTAATGCTAGTATTGAACGTTCAGATAGTTGTGCAGTACCAGCGGCGGCAGTAGTGGCAGAGCATGTAATTGCTTGGGAGTTAGCAAGCGCGATTGTTGAACAATTCTATGCAGATCGCTTTGAGACGTTAAAGGATATAATTGCCGATCAAAAACGGTATGCAAAGGAGTTTTAAAGATGGTGCAGCTGCAAATTTCAACTCAACATCACTCTTATCCAGTCGTTATTGGTAGCGGTGCTATTCATGGTGTACAAGCATTCATTCAAGAAAATATGAAGGAAGTCACCAATATTGGCATCATTATTGATGAAAAGGTAGCGGATATTTATTGGAACGACTTAAAGGCAGCTTTTAGTGAGCTGCCCTTCTCCGTTTACATTGCACCTAGCGGAGAAAATGCCAAGACTTTTGATGTCTATTATGACATTACCGGCTTTTTACTTGAGAAAAAGCTCGATAGAAAATCGCTTATTATTGCAATAGGTGGAGGGGCAATTGGTGACTTGGCAGGGTTTGTTGCTTCTACATTCATGAGAGGTATCCCTTTTATACAGATACCAACTACCATTCTTGCTCACGATAGTGCAGTAGGTGGTAAAGTAGCCATCAATCATCCTTTAGGAAAGAATATGATTGGTTCTTTTCATCAGCCGGAAGCAGTTTTTTATGATTTAGAATTTTTGCAATCACTATCCTTGCAAGAAAAACGCTCAGGGTTCGCTGAAGTAATTAAGCATGGACTCATTCATGATGAAGTGTTTTATGCACAGATGCGTAGTGAACTCCATACGCTAGAAGAACTTTCTCCTACGTTACTTTCATCCTTTTTAACAAGAGGCATAGAAATAAAAGGAGAGTTTGTCGCAGCGGATGAAAAAGAAAAAGGTGTGCGAGCATATTTAAACTTTGGTCATACATTAGGTCATGCGATTGAGGCTGAAATGGGCTACGGCGGTTGGACGCATGGTGAATCGGTCGCAGTTGGAATGATTTTTGCTCTTAAATTAAGTCAGAAAAAATTAAATCTTTCATTTAATGTAGAAGATTTCACACAATGGTTACAGATTTTAGGATATACAACCACGATTCCCGATCATATAAGTCATGAAAAACTATTAAAAAGAATGAAACAAGATAAAAAGAGTGTGGCAGGCCAAGTAAAGTTTGTGTTGTTAACCAGAATCGGGAAACCAGTTTTAGAGGATATTTCCGATGAAATCATACTAGAAGAATTGGCAAGCTTTCATAAGGGGGGATAAAGGTGATACGTGGGGTGAGAGGTGCGGTTACTGTTGAAAAGAATGAAGAAAAAGAAATAGTGGCAGCTACCGAGCAGTTGCTACGGGAAATGATTAAGGAGAATCATATAGACGCACATTCTGTCGTAAGTGTATTTATTTCTGTAACAGATGACATCACAGAAGCCTTTCCAGCAAAGGCGCTCCGGGCAATTGAGGGATGGACATATGTGCCAGTCATGTGTATGAGAGAAATTCCTGTTCCAAAAGGTTTAACAAAATGTATTCGGGTAATGATGCATGTGAACACGGAGATTGCTCAAGAAAAAATTTCTCATATTTATTTAGGAAATGCAGTATCATTACGACCGGATTTACAACAAGAATTAAATAGATAAAGAAGAGGAGTATGAGGAAAATGAAGTGGAAGCAGCAAATATTAAATTTGACCCCTTACCAACCTGGAAAATCTATAGATGAAGTAAAAAAACAATATGGCCTAAGTGAAATAACAAAACTTGCTTCTAATGAAAATCCCTTCGGTTGTTCACCAAAAGCGTCAGAGGCAATTCAGCAACCTTCTGCATTTTTTGCTTTATATCCGGACGGCTATGCTACAAATTTGCGTGAAGCCCTAGCTAGTCATCTTGGTGTGAGTCAGGATCAATTAATCTTTGGAAATGGCTCGGATGAGACAATTATGATGCTTTCTCGTGCATTATTAAGTCCTGAAACAAATACTGTTATGGCTACACCAACCTTTCCTCAATATAAACATAATGCAATCATTGAAGGAGCGGAGGTACGTGAGGTACCGCTTAAAGAAGGGCAACATGATCTAGAGAATATGTTAGCGCAAATTGATGAGCAAACAGCAATCGTTTGGGTTTGTAGTCCGAACAACCCAACTGGCACCTATATTCCCAACGATGAACTAGTGGCGTTTATAAGTAAAGTTCCTGAAGATGTATTAGTTGTACTAGATGAAGCGTATTGTGAATATACGACAGCAGAAGATTATCATGATTCCATTAAAATTGTTGAGGCTTTTCCACATGTCATCGCTCTTCGTACTTTCTCTAAGATTTATGGACTTGCTAGCCTACGTATTGGTTACGGGATTGCTCAAGCACCACTCATTCGCGCGTTAGAGCCAGTCAGGGAACCATTCAATGCCAACCGCTTCGGTCAAGAGGTAGCTATACAAGCATTATCTGACGATGTGTTCATTGAAAAATGTAGACAAGAAAATCGAAGTGGATTAGCGCAATTTTATCAATTTTGTGAGGAAAACGGATTAGATTACTACCCATCCCAAGGAAATTTTATTTTGATCGACTTTGCTGTGGAGGGAAATCGCGTGTTTCAATCACTATTAGAAAAGGGCTATATTGTTAGATCGGGTCAAGCCTTAGGGTTTCCTACAGCTGTTCGTGTAACAGTTGGATCAAAGGAACAAAATGACGGTGTTATACAAGCGATGTCTCAATTTCTATCTGAAATCAAGACAGTATCTTAATTAGGAATTTTTTATTTCAGAGGCGAAATTCGTCTCTGAAATTGTTTTACACGAAAAAGTATTTGTAGGGTAGTGGTGTTTTTCTATTTAATAGTTTACCCTCATACCTTCGTCAATCAATGAGTTTTCTAACAAGAGGTGTGTTAAAACATGAATGGACAAGTATTTGTTATTGGTCTAGGATTAATCGGTGGTTCTATTGCACTTTCAATTAAGCATACTCATCTTGAAGCCAAATGTAGCGGTTATGATGTAAATAAAGAACAGTTAAAACTCGGTAAGATGCTGGGTGTAATTGATGAGTCAGTTTCAACTATTCGTGAAGGTGCTGAGAAGGCTGACCTGATTATTATTGCTACACCAGTAAATGAGACAAAAAGAATAGTAGAAGAACTCGCACACATGAATCTTAAAAGAGATGTAATTATAACCGATGCGGGAAGTACGAAGAAAGAAATTATATCATCTGCCAATTATTTAAAACAAAAAGGTTTTACATTCATTGGCGGTCATCCGATGGCCGGTTCACATAAGAGTGGTGTATCTGCAGCCAGACGACTTTTATTTGAGAATGCCTTCTATCTTTTAACACCTGAACCACATATTACGGAAGAGAAAATCGATCGTTTAAAAGAGTGGCTGACAAGTACAAAGGCTAAGTTTATTACAGTGACACCACATGAGCACGATTACTTAACAGGTGTGATTAGTCATTTCCCGCATATTATTGCTGCTTCTCTCGTTCGTCGAGCAGAAGAGAGTAGTCAAACACAAAAGCTCATTCCTCGTCTTGCTGCAGGTGGTTTTAGGGATATCACAAGAATTGCTTCTAGTAGCCCAGCGATGTGGCGTGATATACTCTTGCAAAATAATGAGGTGTTATTAGGTTTATTAGAAGACTGGAAAAAAGAAATGAACTATGTCTATGATATGCTTACTACTGCGGATAATGAAGAGATCTTTCAATATTTTCAATCTGCCAAAACCTTTCGTGATGAAATGCCACAAAAACAAAAAGGAGCCATTCCGGCCTTTTATGACCTATTTGTCGATGTCCCTGATTATCCAGGGGTCATTTCGGAAATTACTGGTTATTTAGCAAAAGAAGAGATTAGTATCACAAATATTAGTATTAGAGAAACGAGAGAAGAAATAACTGGCGTGCTTGTGATTAGCTTTCAAACAGAAGAGGATCGTGATCGTGCAATAGATTGCATAAATAGACAAACATCTTTTGAACATACAATTGGCATGTAACTATGTTAAAAAAAAAGGGTGATTAAGTGTGAGTGTAAAGAATTTGAATTTTACACATAATGGATTATCTGGTGAGATTCATATCCCTGGTGATAAATCGATTTCTCATCGGTCGATTATGTTCGGTTCAATTGCAAAAGGGAAAACAGTCGTTAAGAATTTTTTAGCTGGTGAAGATTGCCTTAGTACAATTGCTTGTTTTAGAAAACTTGGTGTTAAAATAGAGCATGAAGATCAAACAGTTATTATTCATGGTGAAGGTATTGACGCCCTAAAAGAACCAGAAGAAGTGCTTGATGTCGGTAATTCAGGAACAACCATTCGTCTCATTATGGGTATCCTTTCTGGGCGCCCTTTTCATAGTGTTTTAATCGGTGATTCGTCCATTGGTAAACGTCCTATGACAAGAGTGGTTGGACCCTTAAAGGAGATGGGTGCTAAAATAGAGGGACGTCAATCAGGTGAGTTCACTCCCTTATCTGTTACTGGTGGTGAGCTTGAATCAATCACCTACACTTTACCAGTAGCTAGTGCTCAAGTGAAATCTGCCATCATCCTTGCTGGATTACAAGCAAAAGGGACAACAAAGATTATTGAACCTGAAAAAACGAGAGATCATACAGAAAGAATGATTCATGCCTTCAGTGGAAATGTTTCAAATGATAATGGAACGATTTCAGTTGAAGGTGGTCAGTCATTTACAGCAACGAATCTTATTGTACCAGGAGATATTTCCTCAGCTGCCTTTTTCCTAGCAGCAGGAGCTATCGTACCTAATAGTAAAATCGTCCTTAAAAATGTGGGTTTAAATCCAACAAGAACAGGTATCATTGATGTACTAAAAGAAATGGGTGCAAAAATGACGATTGAGCCTTATGAGAGTAACGGTCACGAGGAGCCGGCGGGTGATATCTTTATTGAAACATCTGAACTTAAAGGTGTGACAATTGACGGAGATAAGATTCCGAGATTAATTGATGAAATACCAATTATTGCCCTACTTTCGACACAAGCTACCGGGAAAACGATTATTAAAGATGCGCAAGAATTAAAAGTAAAAGAAACGAATCGTATTGATACAGTTGTGAATGAGTTGAAAAAACTAGGTGCAAATATTGAAGCAACTGATGATGGGATGATTATTGAAGGTCAAACTTCTCTATCGGGAGGAACTGTCGAGAGCTATGGTGATCATCGTATTGGTATGATGCTGTCCATTGCTTCATTAATTTCAGACGGGGATATAGAACTCTATCAGCCAGATGCTATCGCTGTTTCATATCCAAGCTTCTTTGATCATATTGATCATTTATTAGTAAAATAATTCATATCTATTCGCTTGTGGTACATGCCAATGATGACATACGGTATGCACCACAAGTTTTTCTTTTTGTGAGCGAAATGTAAAAACTAATCATATATTCTTGTTTTCATCATAGCTTGTCTAAAAAGATGAGATAAGGATGATGATAAATGGTATATATGATTGAGAACGTTTATCGGCAGAATAAAAGCAAGGGCGCCTATGTTCCTACCTCTTACGTTATCGGTAATGAGAAAATCCTTGCCGTTAGAGAAGCACCCTTTAGGCAATATACGTATATGAAAATAGACGGAGATCCGTACGTGATTTCTCCTCCCCTTGTTAAGTATGTTGAGACAATACCTGACGATATGCCTAACTTCTTTCTTTCTGAGCTGATTTTAAAGGGATGTCTAGTGTTTATGACGAAGGTGGAAATAAGCTATAAACATCAATTAAAGTCAGCTATCCAACTGTTGGATGATAAGCTGAAAATTTCTCCAATTGATTATTTGTTAGGGGTGCAATTGCCATTGGCTTCACTGCAACCAGACATGATAAGATTATTAAGAAAAGAAAAAATTCCTGCTGTTTTTGTGGAAATAACGGGAATCAATGATTTAGACGATATGCCATGGGGATGGGTGAAAGAAGCGTTCTTTCCTTACTTTAGTACCTTAATCCCTATTTTTAAGCATGTTGATAATGAAAAAGACTACCGTTTACTGCAACAAAAGTGGGTGTATTATATGAAAAAGCATCGCCTGCCATATGTGGCTCATCCATTGAGAAATGGTGAATTAATCAATGAGCAAACGCAAGCAACAATCGGTATATACCCTTTTAAAACACAATTACAACCTGGATTAGAAGCGAATTATAATTTTTACAAACGAGGCAGGGAAATCACAAATATTGAAGAATTAGATGTATATCATTATCATAGAGAGAGGCTGGTCATCTCATGCTTACGTGGGAGAGTCTTACGGGCAGGTGATTGGCATCATCCGCTTGAAGGATTTGGTAAGAGAGTCATGATTAAGACACCATCATACTACCAGCTATCATAATAGTATTGAAAGGATATAGATATGGATAAAGTAAAAAAGATTATTGCCTTGTTAGAAAATGGGTTACATGATGAGGCATTAGAAAAATATAAAGAAATACTTTCTCACGGTACACATGAAGAAAGGTTTGTTTTAGCGGAAGAACTGATGCAATATGGGTTTCTAAAGGAGGCACACCAACTAATAGAGAGGCTGTTAGATGCCTACCCTGAGGAAGGCGAACTGCTTGTAATGAAAGCAGAAATCTTCATTGATCTAGGAAATGAAGAAGAAGCAGTGCTCGTATTAGAGCAAGTAAATCAACAAGATGCTAGTTATCCCCAAGCCTTATTATTGTTGGCAGACTTATATCAGATGGAAGGTTTATATGAGGTCAGTGAAAGGAAGTTATTAGATGCGAAAGCGATACTTCCCGATGAGCCAATTATCGATTTTGCCTTAGGTGAGTTGAGTGCAGAGCAAGGAAAATTTTTAGAAGCAGTTAAATTATATGAAAAAGTACTGACAAAAAAGGAGCTTATTGGCGGTGTTAACGTTAACCAAAGAATGGCTGAAAGTTTAAGTGCAGGTGGAGCTTTTGAGGAAGCATTGCCTTATTATGAAAAAGCGCTTGAAGAAAAGTTGGAAATACATACGCTATTTAGCTATGCATTCACAGCTTTACAAGCTGGTTATAATCAAGTAGCCATTGAGAAATTTAATGAACTCAAAGAAATAGATCCAGAATTTCACTCGCTGTATTTGCATCTGGCAAAGGCATATGAACGTGAAGAACAAGTTCAAGAAGCTTTAGCAACAGTAAAACTGGGAATTAAACAAGATGAATATAATAAAGAACTTTATTTTTATGGTGGTAAGCTAGCCTTGAAAATTCCAGATGAACAACTAGCAGTTGACCTCCTAAGAGAAGCGTTAGCGATTGATCCAGAATATATTGATGCTGCTATTGTGATAAATAAAGTTTTTATGAATAACGAGCGTTTCAATGATGTAATTGAAATTGCAGAATTAATGCAAAGCGCAGAAGTGATTGATCCACAACTATTATGGGATGCAGCAAAAAGTTATCAAGAAATAGAAGAATATTCACAGGCATTAAACAAATACAATGAAGCATATACTTATTTTAAACAGCAGCCGGATTTCTTGGCAGACTATGGATATTTTCTAATTGAAGAAGGAAAACGAAAGGAGGCTGCCGAACTTTTTAGTAAGCTTACTCGTTTGGAACCTCACAACGAAGAATATCAGGATATCCTGCAGCGGCTTTCAGATGAGTCGTAGAGGTTTGCATCATCAGAAAGTCTACCTGAAGCTTAAGTAAAAAAAATTAAAGCTGCAGCAGAGGAGGGAATCAAAATGACGGCCCCTGTATCTGTCAATGAAAAGAAAGACTTTATTCGTTGGTTTCTTAATCATTATCAGTTAAAAAGAAGAGAGTGTGTTTGGATTCTTAACTACTTAATGAGTCATGATCAATTAATGGAGAAGGTTCATTTTGTGGAACAGGCTCAGTATTGTCCGAGAGGATTAATTATGTCTACACATTGTGTCGATGAAGCGCCTTTTCGTTTTTACAAAGAGAATGTAATGACAACTGACGCAGAAAAGTCATTTCATGATATCCGCTTAAATAGAGAAGAAGATATATTTATTCAGTTGAACTTCCATGCTGCCAATAAAGCTCATCAATATGCAGCGGTGTTAGAAGAAAATCCTTTTATGCCAAAGACATTAAGAATAAGTGAAAAAGACCGTATGATAGCTGAAAGATTCTTAACAGAGAGCTTAGCGCGTTTTCAAAAGGAAAAATTACTCAAAGAAATTGATGAGGCATTAGATAAACAAGATAAAGAAAGATTTATTCAATTAACAACAAAATTGAATAAACTTCAAACATAGGTTTTTTCTTTATATTTATAGAAAAGTACAGATAAAAAAGATATGCTTCCTGTTTTTCAAGGGAGTCATATCTTTTTTTTTTGATTTCATTATATGTAAAGACGAATAGATGATGAAATGAAAACAGGGGGCATATTATTCTTGTGAAAAGCGAATGCGGAAAGTCCTAATAAAGCACCAAGCTTTTTGAGTTTAATTCTAGAGTTTTAAGGTTTTAATTAAAACAATGGGCATGTAAGAGGCTAATGAATCTTAGGAATATTTATAATCCCTTTTCCATCGTCGTCTAAGTATAAAAAGTATATTTAATTAATTCTGAAATGTTCAAAAAATAGACACTGTTGCCTTTTGATAGAAGGTCATTTCCGTGGTATGATAAATAAGGAATATTAAGGCGTAATTGGAGTGATTAGGATGAAGTGGCATACACAGGATATACAATTGTTTTTGAAAGAAAGAGATTATATTGATACAGTCATACTTCCTCTTTATCCGGTATCTTTTGCAGATGATATAAAGCAAACAGTAGCAATGACCGAATTTATTAACCTCTTATCTGGGCAACTTGAAAAGCAATTTAAAGGCAGAATTCTTATGTTACCAGGAATGAGCTATCTAAAGACAATTTCTGAGGAAAAACGGCTTGCGGATTTAATAGAATGGGAAAAAGAATTAATTTCTCAAGATTTTAAACATATTTTTTACATAACTTCTGATAGTGATTGGAAAACTGTAGAAGAACAGTTAGATGGAGGGTTAATTTGGATGCCTTCAATTCCGCTTGATAACATGGATGATCAGTACAAGCTTTCAATTTTAGAAGATCAGGTAAAACAATTACTGAATGTATTTGTGAAAAAATGGCAGAATAATGATTGAAGAGTCACATAAATCTCATAGTTGTGATGATTCAGTGAAGGATTATATTGACCTTCCATAAAGATTGATATATCATTGGTATGTCCTAGTTTTATATTGTGTTGAACTTTGTCCGTTGGACTTAACTTCATAATAGAGGGGGGAAAAGTATGAGCAAAAATCGTGTGACAAGACGTCAATTCCTTAATTACACACTCACAGGTGTAGGCGGATTCATGGCAGCAGGAATGTTGTTACCTATGGTGCGGTTTGCAGTAGATCCGGTCCTACAAAAGAAAGGTGAAAGCGATTTTATTGCAACAAATCAGAAGGTAGCTGACCTAACAACTGAGCCTACTAGGGTTGACTATTCGTTTGAACAACAAGATGGCTGGTATTCTTCGGAAGAAACTGGAACTGCATGGGTTTACAAAGATGAGAATGATAAAGTTGTCGCATTATCACCTGTATGTAAACATTTAGGTTGTACAGTTAACTGGAATGGAGATAAGGCAAATGAAAATCATTTCTATTGTCCTTGTCACGGAGGTCTTTATACAAAAGATGGTACAAATGTTCCAGGTACACCACCAATTGCAGCACTTGATGTTTTTCCAACAAAAGAAGTAGATGGGTTCTTACACTTAGGTAAGGCAGAACCGCGATAAGGAGGCGTAATCATTGTTCAATAAAATTTATGATTGGATTGATGAACGTTTGGATATTACGCCAATTTGGCGAGATATTGCTGACCACGAAGTACCTGAGCATGTAAACCCAGCGCATCACTTTTCGGCGTTTGTTTACTGCTTCGGAGGTCTAACGTTCTTTGTAACTGTCATTCAAATCTTATCTGGAATGTTCTTAACGATGTACTATGTTCCAGATATCAAAAATGCTTGGGAGTCTGTGTATTATTTACAAAACCATGTAGCATTCGGACAAATTGTTCGTGGCATGCATCACTGGGGAGCTAGCTTAGTTATTGTTATGATGTTTTTACATACTTTACGCGTATTCTTCCAAGGTGCTTACAAAAAACCACGTGAATTAAACTGGCTCGTTGGAGTAGGAATATTCTTTGTAATGTTAGCACTTGGATTAACAGGCTATCTATTACCATGGGATATGAAAGCTTTATTTGCAACAAAAGTTACCATTCAAATTGTCGAATCAACTCCATTTATTGGTGAAATGTTAAAAACACTTATTGCTGGGGATGCATCTATTGTCGGAGCTCAAACGATAACACGATTCTTCGCCATTCACGTTTTCTTCCTACCAGCAGTATTATTTGGCTTAATGGCTGCTCACTTTATTATGATTCGTAAACAAGGTATTTCTGGTCCATTGTAAAATGAAATCTTCTATTAAAAGGAGGGGAATTATTACATGCATCGCGGAAAAGGAATGAAATTCGTAGGTGATTCCCGTATATCTGCTGAACGTAAGACTTTCATTCCGAAAGATTATTCGGAATATCCAGGCAAAACAGAAGCTTTCTGGCCAAACTTCTTACTGAAAGAATGGATGGTAGGAGCCGTTTTCCTAGTAGGTTTCTTATGTTTAACAATTGCGCACGAACCACCGCTTGAAAAAATCGCGGATCCGAGTGATACAGCTTATATTCCGCTACCAGACTGGTATTTCTTATTCTTATATCAATTGCTAAAATACACATATGCATCAGGACCATATAATGTTATTGGTGCATTTATTATTCCAGGATTAGTATTTGGTGCACTTGCATTGGCGCCATTTATCGATCGCGGTCCTGAACGTAGACCTTCAAAACGTCCTTTTGCCACAGGTTTTATGTTACTTGCATTGGCGGGGGTTACCTTCCTTACATGGGAATCAGTTGCTCACCATGACTGGGAGGCTGCAGCAGAACAAGGGAAAATCGTTGCTGATGCTGAAGTCGATACCGAGGCAGAGGGGTATAAGCTCATGGAAGCGAATACTTGTTTAACTTGCCACGGTAATGAATTGCAAGGTGGTGCAGGTGCACCTGCTTTAATCGATGTTGAATTATCACCTGAAGAAATTAAAGATGTGATTCAAAACGGCCGTGGAGCTATGCCAGCAGGTATATTCACAGGTAGTGATGAAGAACTTGATAAAGTGGTCGAATTTATCGACAGTATAGAATCTGAATAAAGTGAAAAAGAAGCTGACCAGCAGTTGTCAGCTTCTTTTCGTATCGTACATAAAAAGTAGTAAGTGAGGTAGTCTATGAAACAAATATATACGATATTGGGTAATCGAAGCTTTTTAATTCTTCTATTAATCATCAATATTGCCGGGACTGTATATGGTTACGATTGGTATATGTGGCAATTAGTTGATACACCAGCAATATTCCTTCCATTTGTTCCTGATAGTCCAACTGCTAGTTTGTTTTTTGTTATT
This sequence comes from Cytobacillus sp. FSL W7-1323, assembly GCF_038595015.1. Taxonomy (NCBI): domain Bacteria; kingdom Bacillati; phylum Bacillota; class Bacilli; order Caryophanales; family Bacillaceae; genus Cytobacillus; species Cytobacillus sp. FSL W7-1323. The sequence goes on along the minus strand of NZ_CP151998.1, from coordinate 2,909,991 downwards.
GTTCTTATTGCCTTTTTATTAGGTAGAAATTGGCCTATTTTTGAAGCACTCGCAATTGTTACACTCGTGAAATACGGTATCTGGGCAGTTGTGATGAATTTACTTGTGTTTCAAGTGACTGGTGAAGTGGAGATAACGGCGCTCATGCTTATTATTTCCCATGGTGCTATGGCTGTACAAGGTGTGCTCTATGCCCCTTTTTATCGCATAAAGGCTTGGCATCTTATAATTGCTGCTATCTGGACTTTGCATAATGATGTGATTGACTACGTTTTCTTTATGTTACCGAGATATTCTGTACTTAATGAATATATTCCTCAAATCGGTTATTTTACTTTCTGGCTTAGCATATTTTCTTTAGGCTTGACCTATCTATTATGTATTCGAAAAGGGCGATTTCAGCTGAAAATGCCTTCGATTCATCAATAACCTTTTATCAATAAGCTATGTTAAAAATTAATGTTTATATTTATAGAAAAAAGGAACTTCCGATTTATGGAAGTTCTTTTGCTTAATATTTGCTTCTTCTATTATCGCAATCTTTAATCAAACACTTGTTACCTTGTTAATTCTAAAAAAAATTCATAACGAAAGGGTATAAGTATAGTAAAGTGAGAATAAAAAAAGCAATCAAGCCTATTACGGATATTAAAAACACCCAAACTTTTTTTATCCTTAACTGTACATAAGCAGATACCAACACAAGAAAAATAAAAATACCAATCAATGAACCCCAACCCCAATTATAAATTGGGGCTCGGTGTGGGTCTGGTGCAGCAATGCTAAACATTGGACCTATACCAATAAGAGCTACTAATATGAATATTAATACGTGTACCAAATATACTGCTGACCTAAACAATTAAACCACCTTCACTCTCCAGTCTCGATTATTAGTACAAACAATCCTTTCTCCCTTAAAGGCCGTTTGCCGTATGAAAATAATTTCTATATCGTGAATTTTCTTAACTTTAATGTATCATATATATGCTTCTGTATTTTGTGTAAGGTTCCCTTGGATAATCAAGTCTTTTATAGTAACTACATTGTTCTGATACTGTATGCTTTCTAAGACTTGAAACCAAGAAGTAATTGTCTATCGTGATATCGTTGTATCCAACCTTTTTGCATTCCTTGATAATTGTTTACGTTCTGAATATGATAAAGACCTTTTGTGCGTACTTTTCCATCTGATTTGAGTTGATATATTTCCATTCCCTTTTCATTCGCGTAAACTTTAAAAGCTCTTCAGGCATCAGTACATTATATATTACCTTTTGAAAGCTTATGTCCAATTGCTTTATCTAATTTCCCTTTGGTTATTCTACCCATACCCAATGTACGTGAAATTTATTAATTTATCACGGCCTCTTGCGACTAGAACACATACTTGTTCTTTGCTTATGCCACGTTTCCTTGCAGCATCACACTTACGAGGCTTTCTTCCTTTTATCTCCTTAGATGATGCAGTTGGTTTTTCAATTAGATATTTTCTTAATCGGTGTTTCTCAGCTGGATTTAGTTTATGGATTGCTTTTAAAATATCAGTTACCTTCACATTCATCACCAACCTCGCTATTCATAGCTCGTTTGTTCGATAAAAACAAATATCAACAACAAAGATTAACATAGCCTATCAATAAAAAAATAAAGTTAGAACTTCCTTATAGAAGCCTTCTAGCTTTATTTCCTCATTATTGCCATATTGCTTCTAGTGTTTCGTAGATAAATCTATTGATTAATGGTCTAACCTTGTCCACATTGTCATACAATGCTATTAGCAATCCGATAAGGAGGACAGGTACGTATGAAATGGAGAGTTGTGGCTATTATTTTAGTTATTGCACTCATTTTCCCTTACATGATAGTAGCAGAGACAGAAAATGACGATGGTATGATGAATCAATTGGATCTATTATCAGATGAAGTTCTACACTTGGTTAAAGCGCAAAAATATGAAGATGCTAGTAGAATGTTGAATTATTTCACAGACCAATTTGTATTGGCTACAAGCACATCAACTGCGATGACGAGGGAAAGTTTGAGAACTGTCACATCTGTTCACCAAGAAGTAGTTGAAGAAATAAATAAAGAACAAAGCTCTTATGAGACGAAAGTACAAAAAGCAACAAAACTTCGGATATTAATGGACGCCCTATCTCCTGCGAAAGAACCGATGTGGCATGAAATGAAAGGTCCGATGTTAAGTACACTTGGGGAAGTAAGGGAGTCAATAGAAGCGGGTGATAGCGAGAGCTTTCATACACAGTATAATACCTTTCTCTCTCTTTATGATACGATTTATCCTTCATTAAAATTAGAAGTAGAGCCAGCAACTATTCAACAATTGCATACACGCATTCAATATATTGATCAATATCGTCGAGATGTAATGGTGAAAGAAGAAGGTAAAAGGGAACTAGAATTATTGAATAGTGAGCTAGAAGACATTTTTGATACAATTACGGATGATGAAGCTGATCCATCACTATGGTGGGTAATTATTTCAACTGGAAGTATAATTATCTTAACGCTTTCGTATGTCGGTTTTAAAAAATATAAGGGCGGAAAGAAAAAAGAAAAAAATCCAGAGAGCTAAGGCTAAACGCTTGAATTGTCTTATAAGAAAAAGGTAAAATAAAATCAAAGCATAAACATGATAAGCTTTTCCTTTAGATAAATTAAAGAAGGAAAAGGTAATGGGAGAATGAGATGGCAGGAAAAATGGACTTTCATCTTGAGGCATCTAGAGACGAAGCTACCCATTTTTTTTTGAATTGTTTGTAAGCAAGAATGGACCAATAATCAAGTTTTTTTAGAAACAAGTATCCATGTAAAGTCGTGTTTTCACTATTTACAAGGCCATTCTGTCATACTAAGAGACTAACTAAAAGCTTTAACTTAGTATGTGAATATTTCTTCCAGTGTTTGTCTACATGATGCACATGTAGATGATAAGCTTATACTTTATTAGGAGGTTCACCTATGTCGTTTTTGATTTACTTTATCATTATTATGATTGTCCCGATTGCTATTCAAATGTACTTGAAGAAGACGTATAAGAAACATTTACAAATATCTACTTCTTCAAATATGACTGGAGCAGAAGCGGCTAGAAAAGTTTTAGATGAAAATGGGCTTTATAATGTCTCTATCGAACCAGTAAAGGGGCAACTTTCAGACCATTATGATCCGAGAGATAAGACCGTGAGGTTATCTGAGGATAATTATTATGGATCTTCCATTGCTTCTGTATCAGTGGCGACACACGAAGTGGGTCATGCCATTCAAGATGCTGAAGACTATGCTTTCTTACGCTTTAGACATGCGCTTGTTCCAGTTGCGAACATTGGCTCTAACTTATCCTTCTTTTTCATCTTAGGAGGATTATTGTTTCAATTTACTGGTATGATGTTACTAGGTATCATTTTCTTTGCAGCAGCGGTATTATTCCAGGTAATTACATTACCGGTTGAGTTTAACGCCTCATCAAGAGCACTCAATGTTATGGTAAGCTCTGGTGTGATTAGAAATGATGAAGAGTCTGGCGCTAAAAAAGTATTAAATGCAGCAGCTCTAACTTATGTAGCGGCAACAGTTATCGCTGTTATGGAATTACTGCGTTTTGTTCTTGCTTTTATTGGCATGAACAATGATGATTAATATATTTTAAATGTAAAAGCAACTGCTCACTTGAGGTAGTTGCTTTTTGTTAGTTTTTTAGTAATCTCAGCGTTCTAAAGGTTTTTTGTTTTCATCCAATGTAAATCCTTCTCCTAAGACATCGTGCACTTGTGATACGGTGACAAATGCATTAGGATCAACTGAATGGATAAGGTTCTTCAATTTAGTTAGTTCATTTCGAGCCACTACGCAATATAATACTTCACGATCCAGCTTAGTAAATGACCCTCGACCTTTTAAAACTGTGACACCTCTCTCCATTTCATAGAGAATTTTCGCTGATATCTCTTCATTTTTCTCAGAGATAATCATTGCACCTCTTGCAGAATAAGCTCCTTCTTGGATAAAGTCGATTACTTTCGCGCCAACAAAAACGGCAACTAGAGTATACATTGCCTCATAATATTTGAGGTAAAAAATCAGTGATAATGCAATCACGCAAAAGTCAAATACAAACATCGTTTTACCCATAGAAGTACCGGTATACTTATTAACGAGTCGTGCAATTATATCAACGCCACCCGTTGTTCCACCATATCTGAAAATTATACCGAGACCAACACCGATAAAAACACCTGCGAACAGTGCAGCTAAAGTAAGATCATTCTTTAATGGCATATGTATTTGATATCTTTGGAATATTTCAAGGAAAAGAGAAACGCCTAGCGTACCAATAATCGTATAGATAAAGGCTTTTTTACCAAGTAGTTTCCATCCTATGAAAAATAAAGGAATATTCAAAATCAAATTCGTATAAGATGGATTCCAATCAAATAAGAAATACAATAAGAGCGTGATACCTGTAAAGCCACCTTCTGCTAAGTTGTTTTGCATATTAAAGTGAACAATACCGAAAGAGAATATACTAGCGCCAAACAGAATAAGGATAATATTCTTAATTTTCAATCCAAACATTCACTGTGCCCTCCGAAATAATGACATATATTACTTGCCATCTCATTATATAGATTCAATAGAGGATAAGCAATCACACATTAATAGGGGAGCATGGCAGCCGATTCTCGCATACATATACTATTTTTATGGGACAGAAATAAAGAATTAAACGATAGGAATTGTAAAAATGGTTATGTTTAGCTAACATGGAGAGTGTGAATAAAATGATTTGAAAAGGTATGTATATGAGGTGAGAAACAATGAGTAAGTCGATGGAAGAATTACAGAGGGAAGTAGATACCTATATTGGGCAATTTAAAGAGGGGTATTTTAGTCCACTTGCTATGGTGGCAAGATTAACAGAGGAATTAGGGGAGCTGGCAAGAGAAGTCAATCATACATATGGTGAAAAACCAAAAAAGAGTACAGAAAAAGAAAAAGCAATAGAAGAAGAAATGGGAGACATGCTTTTTGTTTTAATTTGTCTTGCTAATTCTCTAAATATAGATTTAGCAAAAGCGCATGACCAAGTGATGCATAAGTTTCAAACGCGCGATAAAGATAGATGGACACGTATTGAAGAAGGGGGAAAAAATAATGAAGACAATTAAGATCGTGATTGCAGGTCCAAGAGGTAGAATGGGGAGTGAGGCAGTTAAGTTAGTTCAGAAAAAAGATAAATATGAATTAGTAGCTGTTGTAGATCATAAAAATGATGGTGGTAATTTAAGTGATTTTAAAGGCTTTGAGGGAATCGATGTTCCTGTTTATTCTGATATAGAAAAATGTTTTAAAAATGAAGATTGTGATGTTCTTATTGATTTAACCACGCCTGAAGTTGGTATGTATCATACGAAAACAGCGCTTACTTATGGAGTGAGACCAGTTGTTGGTACAACTGGATTTACCAAAGAGAACTTACAAGAACTAGAGGATTTATGTCATGAAACTAATTTAGGTGCGATTATTGCGCCAAACTTTGCAGTTGGTGCTGTGCTTATGATGAAATTTTCACAAATGGCAGCTAAGTACTTTAATGATGTAGAGATTATTGAAATGCACCATGATCAAAAACTAGATGCACCATCTGGCACTGCTGTTAAAACAGCTGAGATGATTCGTGATGTAAGAGAGAGTAAGCAACAAGGACATCCTAATGAAAAGGAAACGCTAGCTGGAGCTCGTGGGGCTGATTTTGATGGAATGCATATCCACTCCGTTAGACTTCCTGGCTTAATTGCACATCAACAAGTAATGTTTGGTTCTAGTGGACAAACACTGCAAATTCGCCATGATTCATACAATCGCGAATCATTCATGAGTGGTGTTGCATTAGCTGTCGATACTGTAGTTAAAATTGATACGTTAGTTTACGGATTAGAAAATATTATCGAGTAAGTATGGAGGTGGTGCCGATGAACATTGCATTAATTGCTCATGACAAAAAGAAGAATGATATTGTGAATTTTTCTAAAGCGTATCAAGTTATTCTTTCACAGCACCAATTATTTGCAACTGGTACGACGGGTTTAAGGTTACAGCAGGAAGCTAATCTAACTGTGCATCGTTTTCAATCTGGACCACTTGGTGGGGATCAGCAAATTGGAAGTATGATTGCGCAAAATAAAATGGATCTCGTCTTGTTTTTTAGAGACCCGCTCACCGCACAACCACATGAACCAGATATTACGGCGTTAATCCGATTATGTGATGTTTACGCTGTACCATTAGCGACAAATATGGGCACAGCGGAAGTCCTAATTAAAGGACTTGAACGAGGAGATTTTTCCTGGAGAGAAATTATAAAAGAGAGTGAATAGAAATGAACGAAATAAAGCTTGATATCCTTGCTTTCGGAGCGCATGCCGATGATGTAGAAATCGGCATGTCAGGAACAATAGCGAAGTATGTGGAAAAAGGTTATAAAGTAGGGATTTGCGATTTAACAGAAGCCGAGCTGTCTTCTAACGGTAATCCTACTCTGAGGAAAACAGAAGCAATTGCAGCAGGGCGAATATTAAATGTGTCTGTAAGAGAAGGACTTCATTTAGGTGATAGACAGTTATTTTTAACAAGTGAGCGTATCAAACAGGTAGTAGAAATGATTAGGAAGTATCAGCCGACAATTGTCTTTGCACCATATGAAATAGATAGGCACCCGGATCATGCGAATGCAACGAAAATTGTTGAAGAAGCAGTCTTCTCTGCAGGTATTCGTAAATATCAAACAAATGAGTATCAAACGGATCATAAAGTGAAAAGCTTTTACTATTATATGATTAATGGTTTTCACCAACCTGATTTTATGATAGATATTACATCAACAATAGACAAAAAGATCGCCAGTTTAAATGCTTACCAAAGTCAATTCACGAAAACGGAGGGAGCTGTCGATACTCCGTTAACAAATGGCTATGTGGAAATGGTTGAAGCTAGAGAACGCCTATTTGGACAGCAAGTTGGTGTCAAATATGCAGAAGGTTTTAAGGTGAAAAAACCTTTGATGATCGAAAACGATTTATTTGGAGTGTAAGAATGAATAGAAAACTTAAAATAGGGATTACTTGCTATCCGACTGTTGGTGGGTCAGGGGTAATTGCCACAGAACTCGGAAAAATGCTGGCAGAAAGAGGACATGAAATTCACTTTATTTCTTCTAGCATTCCTTTTCGTTTAAATAAGATATATCATAATATTTTTTACCATCAAGTAGAGGTTAATCAATACTCCGTTTTTCAATATGCGCCCTATGACATCGCGTTAGCAAGCAAGATGGCAGAAGTCATTAAAAGAGAAAATCTTGACTTACTTCATGTACATTATGCAGTGCCACATGCGATCTGTGCCATATTAGGGAAGCAAATGAGCGGGCGAGATGTTAAAATCGTTACAACTTTGCATGGAACAGATATTACGGTTCTTGGTTATGACTCATCGTTAACTGATGCAATAAAGTTTGGAATTGAACAATCGGATCGTGTTACTGCTGTTTCCAATGCATTAATCGCACAAACTTACGACTTAATCAATCCACAGAAAAAAATTATTCCCGTATACAATTTTATTGATGAGCGTGAATATGTAAAAAAAGATGTAGATTACTTGAAAGAAGAATTTCAAATAGCTGAAGACGAGAAGGTTATTATTCATGTGTCTAACTTTCGTGGTGTAAAAAGAGTAGATGACGTCGTGCGTTCGTTTGCTAAAATTGCCGAACATATAAAAGCTAAGCTCCTACTTGTAGGTGATGGTCCACAGATGAGTGATATTTCAAAATTAGTAGACCAATTATCCTTAAAACACCAAGTTATATTTCTTGGCAAACAAGACAACTTAGCGGAACTTTATTCCATTAGTGACTTGATGCTTTTATTGTCCGAAAAGGAAAGCTTTGGCTTAGTCGCACTTGAAGCAATGGCATGCAATGTACCGTGTATAGGGACTAATGTTGGAGGTATTCCGGAAGTTATCCAAGATGGTGTAAATGGATATATTTGTGAACTGGGTGATATTGAAAGTATTGCAGCAGTCGCATTAGATATTTTACAAGATGAAAAATTACATACAAAATTATCATTACAAGCAAAAGAATCTGTACTGACAAGTTTCCATGCCGATAAGATTGTTTCACAATACGAGCAGCTTTATTTTGATCTATTAAGTGAGGCGAAATGATGAAACCAATATTTCAAAGAGCTATTCCGATTATTGAAAAGCTTGAGGAAGCAGGTTATGAAGCCTATTTTGTCGGTGGTGCAGTGAGGGATCTTCTAATTGGTCGTGAAATAGCAGATGTAGATATCGCTACATCTGCAACACCGATTGAAATGAAAGCGATTTTTTCTAAAACGGTTGATGTAGGTATTGAGCATGGTACCATACTTATTCTTCTAAAAGGTGAAGCATATGAAGTAACAACATATAGGGCAGAGTCAACGTATAGTGACTTTAGAAGACCGGATGAAGTCCGTTTTATCCGTCATTTAAAGGAGGATTTACAGAGAAGAGACTTTACTATGAATAGCATTGCTATGGATAAAAATGGTGAATTAATTGACCCCTTCGCTGGAAGGGAAGCAATCAAAAATAGAGAAATAAAGACCGTTGGTTCAAGTGAAGAACGCTTTAATGAGGATGCCTTAAGAATGATGCGAGCGCTGCGCTTTAAAAGTCAATTAGGTTTCCTGCTCGAAGAAGGAACATATGATGCATTAAAAAAGAAAGTGCATCTACTGCAACATGTGGCAGTTGAAAGGAAGCTCGTTGAATTTAATAAATTATTACAAGGAGACTATCGAGTAGATGCCTTGACGCTTCTGCAAGACTCAAACTTGCATCACTATTTACCAATGCTTTCGCAAAAGGAGAAGGGACTTAATCAGCTCGTCACTTATCCTCTTCAATCATTATCTTTGCTTGAAATATGGGTTCTGCTCTTAAAGGTTTTTCAATTAAATGAGCATGAAGCAAAGATAGGATTAAAAGAATGGAAGATGTCAAGTAAAGACATGAAAGAAATACTCAATCTATATCAATGGTTCCAAAAAAGACTATCAACACCTTTTCAAGCTACTACAATTTACCAAAGTGGTTTATCAGTAGCAGTGAGTGCTGAAAAACTTCATCAAGTTTACAATCATGAAAGAGTAGAATATCCTGATCATTTAGTAGAAATGTATAGCAAATTGGCGATTACTTCAAGAAAACAATTAGCAGTCAATGGCAATGATATTATCACTTGGAGTCAGCAATCAGCTGGTCCTTGGCTAAAGGAATTGTTAGCAAAAGTGGAGGAAGCAATTATACTTGGAGAATTACAAAATAATAAAGAAGATATCAGGGAGTGGCTGTTTCAATGGAATCAGAAATAAGGAAGAAGTTATTAAATGCCTTCACGACTCACCAAGATGATTATTTGTCAGGGCAAGCTATTGCAGATTTACTCGGTTGTTCACGCACAGCAGTGTGGAAACATATAGAGAATCTTCGTAAAGAAGGGTTTGAATTTGAAGCGGTGAGACGAAAAGGATATCGCATCGTTGCTACACCCAAAAAAGTGATTGCTGATGAAATACGTTATGGGTTGAAAACAAATATACTTGGTAGTCATATCCATTATGAAGAATCAGTGGACTCCACACAAAAAGTCGCCCATCAATTAGCAACAGATGGTGCATGTGAAGGTACGATTGTAGTAGCAGAAGAGCAAATTAGCGGTAGAGGGAGAATGGATCGAAAATGGATATCCCCTAAATATACAGGTGTTTGGATGAGTGTCATTCTTAGGCCGCAGCTTCCTCCTCATCGTGCACCGCAATTAACACTTATTGCAGCTGTTGCTGTTGTTCAGGCAATCGAGGAAGTGACCGGTTTAACAGCTGAAATTAAATGGCCTAATGATGTGTTGATTAATGGCAAAAAAGTAACAGGGATATTAACAGAGATGCAAGCAGATGCAGATCGAATCGTTTCTATTATTATGGGGATTGGTATTAATGTGAATCAGAAATTAGAAGACTATCCCGAGGAGATTCAACCTATCGCCACCTCCCTTGCAATTGAAAAGAAAGAAGAAATCTCGCGCGCACAGATTATTCAAACCCTTTTATTCAAGCTCGAAAAACTGTATCAACTGTATTTACAGAATGGTTTTCAACCGATAAGAATTTTATGGGAAAGTTATGCCATTAGTATAGGGAAGAATATAAAAGCGCGTACACTATCTGGTACCATAGTGGGCAAAGCGATAGGAATTACAGATGGAGGCATATTGCTTTTAGAAGATGAGGCTGGTGTGCGACATCAAATTTATTCTGCAGACATTGATTTAGAATAATAGATATTTTTTATAGAAAGTTAACACAATTATTGATATACTTTGTGTGGGCAGTATCGGTAAGAACTGCACCTGTTTGACCATCATTTATACGCGAAATCTGCCTAGATCCATTTAGGACCAGGACAGAGGGATGAGTTTAATAATGAGAACACACACTATCCTTCTGCACTTTTTTGTAGAAGGTTATTTTTATGTCTTTCTCATTATCAGTAGATCATCACCTCTTCCTATTAAAAAAGGAGGAAGTAGGATGAAACAAACGACTGATTTTTTGAAAATGAAAAGTAAAGGTGAGAAAATAGCCATGCTCACGGCATATGATTTTCCACAGGCTAAATTATCAGAGCAAGCTAATGTCGATATGATTCTTGTCGGCGACTCACTAGGAATGGTTGTATTAGGTTATGATTCAACGATTCCGGTCACAATGGATGATATGATTCACCATGCTAAAGCTGTGAAGCGCGGGGCAAAAGACACTTTTATCGTGGTAGATATGCCGTTTATGAGCTACCATATTTCCATGGAAGACGCGCTCATAAATGCGAGAACCCTGATTCAAGAAACTGGTGCTCATGCAGTTAAGGTTGAGGGTGGAGATGAAGTAATAGATAAAATTACTGCAATGACAAATGCAGGTATACCAGTTGTGGCACATTTAGGTTTAACACCACAATCAGTTGGTGTGTTAGGTGGTTACAAAGTACAGGGAAAAGATGCAAAAGCAGCCCAAAAACTAATCAATGATGCAAGAAAATGTGAACAAGCGGGGGCTTTTGCTCTTGTTCTTGAATGTGTGCCGCAACAGCTATCTAAAGAAGTATCATTAATCTTAAATATCCCGACAATTGGGATTGGTGCGGGTGTGCATACAGATGGCCAAGTACTTGTGTACCACGACATTCTCACATATGGCGTGGAGCGCGTACCAAAGTTTGTTAAGCGCTATTTAAATAGTGGAGAAATGATGGAAGAAGCCATTTCTTCGTATGTAAAAGAGGTTAAGAGTGGACAATTTCCAGAGGATAGCCATTCTTTTAATATGAAAGAAGAAGAACTTTTAAGTCTCTACGGAGGAAAGAAATGAAAAAAGTGACAAGCATCAAAGAAATGCAGAAAATCATCAAAGGCTTCCAACGAGAAGGAAAATCAATTGGGCTTATCCCGACTATGGGTTATTTGCATGAAGGCCACTTAACATTAGCTAAAAAAGCACGTTCACAAAATGATATAGTCGTCATGAGTGTTTTTGTAAATCCGCTACAGTTCGGAGAAAATGAAGATTTAGCCACTTATCCGAGAAATTTAGAAAGAGATATGCAATTAGCAGCAGAAGTGAAGGTAGATTACCTGTTTCATCCAACAGCAGAAGAAATGTATCCGCAGAAGCAAGCAATAACAATGCATGTTGAAGAAAGAACAGAAAGACTTTGTGGTGCTTCTAGACCTGGACATTTTGACGGTGTTGTCGTGGTTGTTTCTAAATTATTTAATATAATTCAGCCGGAAAGAGCTTACTTCGGTAAAAAAGACGCACAACAACTTGCTGTAATAGATTTGCTTGTGAAAAATTTAAATTTTCCGATTGAACTTATTGCAGTGGATACGGTGAGAGAAAGTGATGGATTGGCAAAGAGCTCAAGAAATGTATTTTTAACAGAAATAGAGCGCAAAGAGGCGGCTGTGCTTTTTGAGAGTTTACAGGCAGCGGAAGCAATCATCACAGAAGGAGAAAAAAATACAGCACGTATCATTGACGTGATGAAAACAATGCTCCATGAGAAGACAAGTGGTGAAGTCGATTATATTGAGGTTCTTTCTTATCCAGAATTACAACCAAGCGATGAAGTTAATGGTGTAATCATTATAGCGTTGGCCGTGAAATTTACCAAGGCCCGCTTAATCGATAATATCATCATCACAGCATGAGGTCATAGAGGAGGGTTTAATATGTACAGAACAATGATGAATGGCAAAATTCATAGAGCAACAGTAACAGAAGCGAACCTAAACTACGTCGGCAGTATTACGATTGATAGTGATATTTTAGATGCTGTTGATATGTTACCAAATGAGAAGGTACAAATCGTTAATAACAATAATGGAGCAAGATTCGAAACGTATATTATTCCTGGTGAAAGAGGGAGTGGTGTTATTTGTGTTAATGGCGCTGCAGCACGTCTCGTTCAACAAGGGGATATTGTGATTATCATTTCATATGCTCAAGTAGCGGAGGAAAAACTCAAAGGTCATCAACCAAAAGTAGCGATTATGGGAGCAGATAATCAAATCATTGATATGCTTCACCAGGAACCAGCTAGTACGATTTTGTAAAATTATAGAACTGTTTGAGAAAAATGCTTGAGTGAATAAGCACGAACAAATTCTGTTTTAAAAAAGGATTTGTTTGTGCTTTTTATTGTGTTTATCGATACAAATAGTTACTAAGCAGATAGGGTTCATTGCAGACTTGTTATATTCATAGTTTCTTTTTGCACAAAATGACAACAGTTTTAGTTAATAATGGTAAAATAATTCGTATGAGTATGAAGGGATAAAGAGAAATAAACCATTGAAGGAGACGGTCAAGGTGAAAAAAACAGCTTTATTATTAGCATTAGCAGTCTTGTCGATATTCATCATTGTTGCGTGTAGTAACGGAGAGACAAAAAAAGAAGAAGTTTTAGATGAGGATGAATCAATTGAGGCTGTAGCAGATAAAGCAAATGATATAAAAGATGAAGAAAATCCAGTTTCTCAAACTTCGTTACCTATTCCCCAATCGTTTAAGGAATCAGTTGACTATGGTTACACAGGGGAATGGGCGATGAAGGAATTTTCCAATGAAGTAAAGTCGGCACTTGATCAGCTACCCTCTATTACGATGGAGGCTACAGAAGAAGAGATTGATGCTTATGAACGTGACATCTTTTCCCTATTTAAAGAGAATTTAAGTATGCCAAATGTACCGATTGATCAATGGCAAGCAATGAAATTTGCAGATCCAACCGTTACAGATGAGGAAAGCCAATTAAAGAAAAATTATAATGTAGCTATATTACTTGATGCTAGTGGTAGTATGGGTGCCCTAGAAAATGGTAAAACAAGAATGGAACTTGCAAAAGAAGCGATTAATCAATTTGTTGATAGTTTGCCAGAAAAAGCGAAAGTTTCATTAACTGTATATGGACATAAAGGAACAGGAGATGAAGCAGATAAAGAAGTTTCATGCAGTACTGTAGAAGAAGTGTATTCTCTTTCAGCCTATGATAGTAAAGAGTTTACAAATGCTCTAGGTAAATTTAATCCAGCTGGATGGACACCAATGACAAAAGCAGTTGAACAAGCAATGGTTAATTTAGAATCACATGATGGTTCAGAGAATACGAATATTATTTATCTTGTGAGTGATGGAATCGAAACTTGTGGAGGAAATCCTGTACAGGCAATGGAAAAACTGAGTGATTCTAACTTAAGTCCAGTCGTTCAAATCATTGGCTATCAAGTTAATAACGATGGCTTAACGCAGTTGAAAGAAATGGCAAGGGCTGCAAATGGGCAGTTTATTAATGTCCAAAATCAAGAGGATTTAAAGGCAGAATTTAAACGAACCACGGAAATGGCTGAAGTATGGTCAGAATGGCATAGAAATAGCAATGATGCCATTAATAATCTTAATAAAACGGTGCAAAAACAATTAAATGACTGGCATCAAAAAGAGCAGGAAAAGATGAATAGAGAGCGTAAAAATCTACAATTGGCTATCAATTATTTAAATGAGGAAAACAAGATAGATACCGATGTTTTCTTACGCTTAGATGAAAACTATCGGGCATACTATTTACAAGTCGATAAAGAAGCACGTAATCTTTATCTTGAACTGGATCAACTGAACAGGGAATCATTTCTTGATAACTGGGAAGAGATTAGTGAGATATTCTTAAAAAACGTGAGTGAATAAGAAGATAGAATGTACAATTTGCAAAAGTGTTCAGAAGAGAAGAAAAGCTCATTTGGTTAGGTGTAAATTGATAGGGTTATGCAAATTTATTAGAATTATTTACTATAAACGAAGGGTATCTGTTTGATGATTAAACTCCTCATTTGCGAAATAAAGAAAGATAACTTTCTCTTTTATCCTTTTTATGATAACGTTTTGTGTGACAGAATGTTCGAGGTGTAACCATGAGTAATAAATATGTTGTCGTAGATTTAGAAACAACAGGAAATTCACCTAAAAAGGGTGATCAAATTATACAATTAGCAGCAGTAGTGATTGAAAATGGACAGATAACTGAACAGTACGCTTCACTTGTACAACCAAGTCACAGTATTCCTCCATTTATAGAAGAACTAACCGGACTAACAGACGAAATGGTGGCCACAGCACCTAAATTTTCAGAGATTGCCAAGAAAGTGGAGCAAATGCTTGAAGGTGCCTACTTCGTTGCACATAATGTCCTTTTTGATTTATCGTTTTTACAGGAAGAGTTTAAAATGGCTGGTTTAGCCGGTTTTTATGGGCCAATTATAGATACAGTTGAACTGGCAAGGATTTTTTTACCAAGTGAGGATAGCTATAAGCTATCTGATTTATCGCTAAACTTAGGTCTCTCTCATGTGAGACCACATCAAGCGGATAGCGATGCTTATGTAACGGCAGAATTACTTTTAATATTAGAACAGAAAATGAAAAGCTTACCATTGCTTACTTTGAAACAATTAAAAGATATTTCCTTTGGCTTAAAAAGTGACTTAGATTTATATTTAGATGATTGGATTCAATGGAAAGAGGAGAGCCATCAATCCCTTCCTAGCAATTTAGAAATTGATCATGGAATCGCTCTTCGTAAAAGTCAAAACAAGCAAGAAGGTAAATTAAACAAATCTGGTATCTTGTATCCTTATACAAAAGAAGAAAAAGAAGCTTATTTGCAAAAAGTGTTCAAACCTTTTGAATCACGAGAGGGACAATATCAGATGATGGATGCAGTTTATAAGGCATTTATTTCCGAACAACATTCACTTATTGAAGCGGGAACTGGTGTAGGTAAATCATTGGCTTATTTACTTCCTTCTATTATTTTTTCTTTGCAGGAAAACGAAAGAATTGTGATTAGTACCTTCACAACTCAACTTCAAGATCAATTGCTTCAGAAAGACTTACCTTTACTAACGCAAATGATACCAATGCCAATAAAGGCAAGTATTCTAAAGGGAAGAAATCATTATATTAGTTTAGCAAAGTTTATTCATACACTTAGAAGTCATGATGATAACTATGATACATGCTTAACGAAGATGCAAATTTTAGTATGGTTAACGGAAACAACAACAGGCGATGTCGACGAACTTAATTTATCTAGTGGCGGTCAATTGTATTGGAATCAAATTAAAAATAACCGCATGTTATTTATTAACGACAAGGACTTTAGAGAAAAAGACTTTTATAATCGTGCAAAGAAGCAAGCTGAGTCAGCACAATTGATTATTACGAATCACAGTATGTTACTTTCTGATACAATCAGTGATTATGATATCTTGCCATCATATCAATATGCAATTATTGATGAGGCTCATCATTTTGTAAAAGCTGCATCTCCTTATTTTGGACGCATGCTAGATTTTATGACTGTTCGGCTCACGATTAATAAATTAGGATTATTCGAACAAAAAGAGTGGATCTTTCAGCTTGAGCAATTGCTAGAAGAAGTCGGTGTTTCAAATGAGGTTATTCATTCATTTGAGGTAAATGAGATGATGGAGAGCTTACATACAGAAATGGATGAGTTCTTTTACTTAATTTCGAAGCTTGTGCAAAAATCTAGTCCTAAGAAGAGTAAATTAGTGCGAGTGAAAATGAATGTCCAAAACCTAATCGCTAAATATGGGCGTCAAATGGATATCCAAGTGGAGAGGTTTTCTTCTATTCTAAAAGAGGTTATTCAAATGTTGACAGCAAGGCTACATGCTATTCAAAATGGACCATCTCCTATTGCGGAAAAGTCACAGCCTCTATTAGAAGATGTCGCATCTGCTGTAAGGGAATTAGAAGGTTATGTCAATTCGTTGGACTTCTTTTTTAAAAACAGCCAAGATTCTCCCTTAGCATCATGGGTAGAAGTTGATTTACGTGCAATTCAGAATGTCACTTCTATTTATGCGGAACCATTAGATGTCTCTGAACGGCTAAGTCAGTCCTTTTTTACCAAGAAAAAAAGTGTTGTTTTAGCCTCTGCTACAATGACCGTAAACCAGTCGTTTCAATATATGGAGAAAGAATTAGGCCTAGAAGGTTTACCTTGTACTAGTCAGCAAATCCCTTCACCATTTCAATATGAAAGACAAGTGAAAATGATTATACCGAAAGACTTACCAGATATTAAAGCGGTGAAAATGGAAGAGTATATTGCCAGTATCGCAGAGCAAATTATTTCCGTTGCTGAAGTAACCAAGGGGCGCATGCTCATTTTATTCACTTCATTTGAAATGCTTAAAGAAACGTATCAACTCATAAAGGAATCGGACTTTCTTAGTGAGTACGCGATCTTTGCTCAAGGAATCTCAGGAGGTAGTCGCTCGCGATTGACGAGAAATTTCCAAAAGTTTGATAAAGCGATATTATTAGGCGCAAGTAGTTTTTGGGAGGGTGTAGATATTCCTGGAGAAGACTTATCATGCTTGATTATCGTTCGCCTACCATTTGCACCGCCTGATGACCCTGTAGCTAGTGCGAAAGCTGCAAAGATGAAAAGAGATGGGGGAAATCCTTTTAAAGAGCTCGCTATACCGGAAGCTGTGATTCGTTTTAAACAAGGGTTTGGCCGCTTAATTCGTTCGAATACCGACAGGGGTGTTGTGATTGTATTTGATAGAAGAATTAAAACTGCAAGTTATGGAAAAGCTTTTCTACAATCGATACCGTCTGTTGAAGCTAAAGAGTGTGATTTGAATGAAACGATTCATATCATTGAAGAATGGTTATAATTTTTAAAAACTAATCGTCTAATATTTATGCAAACCATTTTTACTGGTATACTATTAGACGTAACAGAGAAAATCGGCCTTACTTGTCAAGGAGGAAATACAGATGGAAAGCAAGATTGAGATCTTATCAACAGTAACGATTCAAAATAGTCCAGATTTATACAAAGTTGTTGATAGTTTAAACAGAACATTAAAAGAAAAAGATTTAATGTTCGGCTTAGCATTGGATAAGGATGATGATAGCAAAGCTGTTTTTACAATATATCGTACATAGGTAGTGAAAAGAATGAAAAAAATACTAATCATCGTACTAGCCATTATGGTTGTCATTATCGGTTTTTCGGCAAAAGTTTATATAAAAGCGATGGAGCCGATAAATCAAGCGGAAAAAGTGGCAAAAGAAAAAGCGGAAAATGAGGCGAATCTACAGACCGTAAAAAGAGTAACTCTATATAATGGTAATGAAACGTATTACATTATTGATGGCATTACACAAGAAGATGAAGAGGTGTATGTATGGGTTTCAGCCGATTCTGAGGATGAAGTGATTATAAAAAATAAAGAAGATGGGATTTCAAAAGAAGAAGCAATCGAGAAGGTAAAGAATAAAAAAAATCCCAATGATATTATTTCTGTCAACCTTGGAATGGAAAAATCTATCCCTCTGTGGGAGATTTCCTATAAAACTGGCGAAGGCCTTCTGAATTATTATGTAATAGATTATGAGACAGGTAACGAAGAATTAAAAATATTAGAAAATCTTTAAATAAGTGGTTTGGCTGACTATTCCATGGTCAGCTTATATATATAAAGATAGATTACACATTCTGGAGGATTAGGATAATGAACTTTGAACTAGCACAAAGAGTGCAATCACTGACACCATCTACAACTTTAGCAATTACAGCTAAGGCAAAAGAAATGAAGGCACAAGGAATTGATGTTATTGGTTTAGGTGCGGGTGAACCAGACTTTAATACACCCCAGCATATTATTGATGAAGCTGTTCAATCTATGAATGAAGGATATACGAAGTATACTGCAGCTGCAGGACTTCCTAAACTCAAAGAAGCCATTTCTAACAAGTTTAAACAAGATCAAGGGATTGATATTCCAGCGTCGGATATTATTGTTACAAGTGGTGCTAAGCATGCGTTATACACTTTATTCCAAGTCATCTTGAATAAAGGTGATGAGGTCATTATTCCAACTCCGTATTGGGTAAGTTATCCAGAGCAAGTTAAACTAGCAGGCGGAAAGCCGGTATTTATTGATGGTCTTGAAGAAAATGAATATAAGGTCACGCCTCAGCAGTTAGAGACAGTTATAACAGATCGCACAAAAGCCGTCATCATTAATTCACCTAGTAACCCAACAGGCATGCTTTATAGCAAACCGGAACTAGAAGCGATTGGTGAATTTTGTTTGAAACATAATATCTTAATTATTTCTGATGAAATCTATGAAAAGTTGACTTATGATGGACATCAGCATATTTCGATCGCACAAATCAGTCCAGAATTGAAAGAGCAGACGATTATCATCAATGGAGTTTCAAAGTCTCATTCAATGACAGGGTGGAGAATTGGTTATGCTGCCGGAAATACAGCCATTATAAAAGCAATGACAAACCTTGCAAGTCATAGTACATCTAATCCAACTACTCCTTCTCAATACGGAGCGATTGCAGCTTATAATGGTTCACAGCAACCTGTAGAAGAAATGAAAAATGCGTTTGAAGAACGTTTAAATATTATCTATCAACAATTAGTAGCTATTCCAGGTTTCACATGTATTAAACCACAAGGTGCTTTTTATCTATTCCCTAACGTAGAAGAAGCAGCAAAGCTTACAGGTTATGAAGATGTTGATGCGTTTGTAAAAGGATTATTAGAAGAAGCGAAGGTAGCTGTTATTCCTGGTTCTGGTTTTGGATCTCCGAAAAATATTCGTTTATCGTATGCGACATCACTTGACCTATTAGAAGCAGCTGTTCGTCGAATACATGAATTTGTGAATCAAAAACTGCAGTAATCGTTAAAGGAAGTGGAGCCCTTCACTTCCTTTTCTCATGCTAGAGTTATGTATGATGAAAAGTTGCCTCGAGAATCAGAGAAGGGTATAATAAAGGCGACTTGAATCTAATTGGTAAATGTTTTTGGAAGGGGTATTAAATTGATTAAAACGACAATTGCTGAAACGTATAAATATGTTGATCAAGAAGTAAAAATAGGTGCATGGATTGCAAATAAACGCTCCAGTGGGAAAATTGCCTTTCTACAGCTACGTGATGGGTCTGGCTTTATCCAAGGTGTGGTTGTAAAAGCAGATGTTTCTGAAGAAGTATTTAAAGCAGCAAAATCGGTTACACAAGAATCTAGTGTGTACGTAATAGGGAAAGTACAAAAAGAAGATCGTTCACCTTTAGGTTATGAATTACTCGTTACAGATGTAGAAGTGATTCATGAATCTACTGATTATCCAATTACGCCGAAAAATCATGGAACAGAGTTTTTGATGGATCACCGTCACCTATGGTTACGTTCACGAAAACAACATGCTGTGATGAAAATTCGTAATGAAATCATTCGTGCTACATATGAATTCTTTAATGAAAATGGTTTCTCAAAGGTTGATCCACCGATTCTAACCGGTAGTGCACCTGAAGGAACATCTGAATTATTTGCTACCAAGTATTTCGATGAAGATGCATACTTATCTCAGAGCGGTCAATTATATATGGAAGCTGCGGCGATGGCTTTAGGGAAAGTTTTCTCATTTGGGCCAACATTCCGAGCTGAGAAGTCAAAAACGAGACGCCATCTAATCGAATTTTGGATGATTGAACCGGAAATGGCTTTTTATGAGTTTGAAGACAATCTGAAAGTGCAAGAAGAATATGTCTCCTATATTGTCCAAGCTGTTGTGAAAAACTGCCAAGTTGAATTGAAGACATTAGACCGAGATGTGTCTAAATTGGAGAAAATTCAAGCACCATTCCCAAGAATTTCATATGATGAAGCCATTACATTTTTACAAGAAAAAGGGTTTGATGATATTACATGGGGAGAAGACTTTGGCGCGCCACACGAAACAGCGATTGCCGAGAGCTATGATAAACCCGTTTTTATTACACATTACCCAACAAAAATCAAGCCTTTCTACATGCAGCCAGATGCTGAAAGAGAAGATGTTGTCCTTTGTGCGGATTTAATAGCGCCAGAAGGATATGGAGAAATTATTGGCGGATCAGAGCGTATCCACGATTACGAGCTATTGAAACAAAGATTGGCAGAACATGAATTAGACATGGATGCATACAAATGGTATTTAGAATTAAGACAATACGGTTCAGTTCCTCATTCTGGTTTTGGATTAGGTCTAGAGCGAACAGTTGCTTGGATTAGTGGTGTGGAGCATGTGAGAGAGTCGATTCCATTCCCAAGACTTCTAAACCGTTTATATCCTTAAGCTTTTCACACAATAACAAACGAAAAAGAGTCATTTTGTGGCTCTTTTTCACTTTTTTACACCTTTTATTTGAATACATTTCTATACTTTTCTTAAAAGGGTTCATGATATACTTGTATGGAGGTGTGTATGATGCCAAAGAAGATATTATTAAAATGGTTACAGGAAAAAGACATTACAATTCCTGGAGCTTTATTAACGCAGTACAAAGCAATGAACCTAAAAGAAGAGGAAGTAGTCCTTATCCTCCATTTGATTTCAATTAGTGATAAGGGAAATGACTTCCCGACACCTTTTGAACTTGCAGAAGTAATGACCTATTCAGCAGAGGACTGTGCGGGGATGCTTCGCCGTTTAATACAAAAAGGGTTAATCACTATAAATGAGGGTTATAGTGAAGAGGGTATTCGCTTTGAAAAATACTGTTTAGATAATTTTTGGGAAAAATTAGCAGATGCTTTTTTAATTGCAGATAAAAGAAATGAAGCAAAAGAAAATCAGCAAGACGAAATTGATTTGTATTCAGTGTTTGAAAGTGAATTTGGCAGGCCGCTCTCTCCTTTTGAATGTGAAACTCTAGCGCTTTGGTTAGATGATGACCATCATGAGGTGAAAATCATTAAGGCAGCATTAAAAGAAGCGGTCATATCTGGTAAATTGAATTTCCGCTATATTGATCGTATCTTGTTTGAATGGAAAAAGAATGGTATAAAAACAGTAGAACAAGCAACGAATCAAGGGAAGAAATTTAGACAAAACCAAGTGAAGAGAATGAAAAGTGTAGAGAATAGTGATAAGAGAAATGAGTCGCTACCTTTTTATAATTGGTTAGAACAATAGTATGAATGGTGATGATATATGTTAAATAAGAAAGACATTAGATATTGTTTAGATAAGATGGGAGAAATGTTTCCCGATGCTCACTGCGAGCTCGTTCATAAGAATCCTTTTGAACTTGTGATTGCGGTGGCATTATCAGCGCAGTGTACCGATGTATTAGTGAACAAAGTGACGAGCAAGCTTTTTTTAAAGTACAAAACACCAGAGGATTATTTAAATGTATCCATTGAAGAATTACAACAGGATATCCGCTCGATTGGTTTATATAGAAATAAGGCAAAAAATATTCAAAAACTATGTCGGATGTTAATAGATGACTATGATGGTGTGGTTCCTGCTGATCGGGATGAATTAACAAAGTTACCAGGAGTCGGAAGGAAGACAGCGAATGTGGTTGTATCAGTGGCTTTTAATGTCCCTGCAATAGCTGTTGATACACATGTGGAGAGGGTAAGTAAACGTCTTGGCTTTTGTAGATGGAAGGATTCAGTTCTAGAGGTCGAAAAAGCACTTATGAAGAAAATACCAGAAGAAGAGTGGTCTGTGACCCACCACCGCTTAATTTTCTTTGGGCGCTACCATTGCAAAGCACAAAATCCAAAGTGTCAGGAATGTCCCGTTCTTGATATTTGTAGAGAAGGTAAAAAGAGAATGAAAAGTTTAGGTGCGTAAAATAATATGAATGAGCGGTTAAAAAGGTTACAGCATCCTTTTTTTAATAATATACAGGATCAAGTAGGAGAGTTTGTCCCATTTTATTACGAAAGAAAGTTGTATCAAGGAATAGCTTCTGAAAAACCTTGGGAAGAGTCAGAGCGATTCATCGCAATGATTCTTAAAGAATGGGATCAATTAAAGATCAGGCTAAAATCAGCCCATCAACAAAGAAATAAGCAGGAAGCAGAGCAACTCATGGTTTTGGGAGTTGCCCTTTTAGTTCAATATGTTTATTGGTTAAATGAAAAACCAGTATCATTGGATGAACAACAAATAGGTGATGGCTTGGTACATCTCCCATTCAACTTTGCCGATCGATTACAATTTATTATGGGGCAACCTGCACTTCATTTAGCTTTTATTCAATTAATTGAACTCATAAATGAAGTGATTAAATTAGATGCTAAGAATAGGATAAGAAAAAAACACTCGAAGCAATAAAAATGCGAAGAGTGTTTTTTTCTTATGCAGAAACTTAAGTAAATGCCTGCTTGAATATTTTGAAGAAAATCACACAGGTAAGATAAAAGCAGAGAAGATATCTTCTCTGCTTTTAAAATAACGATTATTCCTCAGGATTTTCATCTGGTGGTGATGGTTCTTCTTCAGGTGATTGATTTTCTTCTTCACTATTATCTTCATTACCATTCTCATTACCATTGTTGTTATCGTTGCCCTCACCATTGTTATTTCCATTACCATCGCCATTTTCGCTGTTATTTCCGTCACCATTGCCATTCTCGTTATCATTGCCACCTTCTTCGTCTCCAGGTGGTTGTTGTCCATCACCTGGCGTTTCTTCTTCAGGTGGTTCGACTTCTTCTGGCTCTTCTTCATTGGCCGGTATGTTAACAGATGTTTGGGCAGCATCACTTTCCTTACCATCTTGAACCGCTTTTACAGTGAAGGTATATGTGCTATCAGGTTCAGGATTTTCAATCGTAAGTGATGTTTCAGATGTTGTCGTGAGCTCTTGGGCTCCGCCATCATTAATAGCGCCGGTTACCACAAACTGAGTATTATCTTTGTCTTTATGTTTCCATACGAGTTCGATCGTATTGGCTTCTTTATTATATTTGGCATTGAAACCATTCGGTGCTTCAAGCTTATCGAACTTTTCAGAGACTGTTTTTGGTGCATTTCCTTTGACAGCGTACTCTGTAATAATTTGATCACTTGGTGTATATTCACTTGCTAGTTTTGCAGGGTTGCTACCTTTTTCAATCGCCACTTTTTCAACAGAGTTAGGCATTTTGAAATCAGCTGTTTCTTTCCCTTCTGAAGCATATTGCATAATGTTTTTAAAGAGCATTTGGGCAATCTTCTGATCGTAACCGTTTGATGGTAGGTAAGTCTTCCTACTTTCATATCCGGTCCAAATTGCTGCCGTATAATTCGTTGTATAACCAGCAAACCAGGCATCTGGTGTTGCACCGTTAGGGATATCATACTTTTGTTTTTCTTCTGCTGTATAATTTGTTGTTCCTGTTTTTCCAGCTACAGGTAATCCCTGGATATTTGCTGTTGTACCGGTACCGCTTGAGATAGCTGTCTTCAGCATATCTGTAATCATAAAGGCAGTGTAATCATTCATCACCGCTTCACTTTCAGGTGTGGTGTCAATCTTCGTACCATCACGCATTTCAATGGCTTTGACAGTATGAGGATCTGTATAGAAACCTTCATTGGCAAATGCGCTATAAGCACCTGCCATTTCCATTGGAGAAACGGCCTTTGTACCAAGTACAGATGACTCATAATACTCATCTTTAAAGTTAAAGCCTAGTCGATTAGCAAATTCCATTGATTGCTCAGTGCCCACTTCTTGAATAGCTTTAACAGCAGGTATATTCCGTGACTCTGCCAATGCTTGGCGCATAGTCATCGTCCCTTTAAACGAGTTATCCCAGTTATTTACTTCGGTTCCTTCACTGTATTTATATGGCTCATCAACAAGTGTATGATAAGTGCCCCATTGATTAAATTCAATGGCAGGTGCATATCCGGCGATCGGTTTAAATGTTGAACCTGCTTGACGTTTTTGGTCTGTGGCAAAGTTGAAGCCACGTTTTACTTCTTGATTCCGTCCGCCGCCAATCGCCCGAACTTCACCATTACTTGAATCTAATAAAGTAATCCCTGCTTGGAATTCTTCATCTGGATATTGTATGACATCTTCGCTATTTAAGATATTTGAAACATATTTTTGGATATCTTTGTCTGCTGTTGTATGAATTGTTAAACCATCGGAAAAGATATCGAGGTCAGGATATTTTTCAGTTACTTCATCAATGACAACATCGACAAATGAATCATATGGTGTATCATCTTCTATTTCTCTTTCACCTTCAGGAACTAACCCTTCAGTGATAGGAATAGATTGTGCTTCAGTCTTTTGCTCTTCGGAAATGAATCCATGTTGGTTCATTAAAGATAAAACAATGTTACGTCGTTTTTCAGCATTTTCTGGATGAGTAAACGGGTTATAGTTGTTTGGACTTTGCGGCATCCCTGCAAGTAATGCGGCTTCATGTAACTCCAGTTCATCCAAATCTTTACCAAAATATAAACGTGATGCTGTTAAAACACCGTGACTATTTTCTGACATGTAAATTTTATTCACATACATTTCAAAGATTTCTTGCTTTGTATATTTTCGTTCCAATTGGAATGAAAGCCAAGCCTCTTGTGCTTTACGGCTAATTGTTTTTTCATTATTTAAGAATGAGTTCTTTACGACCTGTTGTGTAATCGTACTAGCGCCCTCAGAACCAAAACCTTTTGTTACGTTGGCGATAACTGCTCCACCTAATCGAATTAAATCCATGCCATTATGTTCATAAAAGCGAACATCTTCTGTTGCTAGAAAAGCATTTTCAACAAGGTCGGGTATATCTTCATATTCAACATAATCTAAATTTCCAGCACCGACTTCCGTAATTTTTTCTCCATTTATATCGAGAAGTACCGACGGAATAGGGTCCTTTAATAGTGCTGGATCTAGCTCGGGAGCATCCTTAACCATAAAGGCAAATGTAGCTGCGCCTGCAATCATCCCAACAATACCGAGTGCAATTAATGTGAGAAAAATCTTCTTGAATAGCGTTTTCCCTGATTTTTTCTTCTTCGGTTTAGGTGATTGCTGTTGTTGTTTTCGGCGCTCCTCCCTAGATTTATACTGTTCTGACATATAAGTCCTTCCTTTCTATCTCAAACCTTATGTTGAGCTATCAAGCTGATAAATGTTATCTAATATCTTAATATAATCAATTCTTGGTTGAAAGCCAAGTATTATGCGATGCCCTTTTTCTCTCACTTCATCCTTTGTCATCGATTTCCTTCCACCATTTTCCATACGTTCCCAAAAAACGAGTAATTCCTTAGCCTCTAGTAAAAATAACTCGTCAGTTGTCGAAAAGCGTAAAATGACAAAGCAAATGCCCCTTTGTTTAATGATGTTCCTCATATGTTCAATTTGATGTAAATGGAAGTTATTAAAAGGAAATGAAGTAGTGTTTTTAGTTTCCTTTGCTTCGAAATCAATATACTTACCCTTATAAATGCCGTTATAGTCAGTTGTGGATGCCTGTTTAAAGTATGCTTCTTTAATAACGGCTGCACTTCTTGCAGGATAATCCACTTGAACAATCTGTACTGGTGTTGGTTTCTTGTGTATGACCGCGATCCCTCTATCTAAGTAATATTGGTTGCTGTCGTTAATATCGTCCTCCAATGTCATACCTCTTTTACCATATGACGGATTCTTGCGTTTACTTTTTTCTAATGTGCTTTTTTCTGTAGGTACGTATTTCCTCCCGTTCGGGTAATGAAATGCCATAGACTTCACCTCACAAACTATACCTTATCATACCAGAAGCAAGATGTAATCGGGTGGTCAAAAAGCACTAATCCAACAAGGTGTACTTGTTTTGTAATATTTGACGTAATAGAAGGCAAAAATGTTTCATTTTCTTTTCAGTGTTGCCGTTTAGTCATATTTTCAAACGTTTATTCATATGCTGTCGAAAGAAGGTCATTATATAAAAAATCCTTCTTTCTTTGCCGAATCAGTTCTAGTTTTGTCAATCGCAAAGGAGAAAGAAATAGGAAAGCGAATGTACATTATATCAAAGACGCGACCTTAAAGGAGGCATGACTTGTCAATGAAACCCAATATGACAGAAAAACAAGAATTGTTACTCATGCTAGAGGATATCTATAATCAATTGGATGCTTTAGAGACAGCTGTGCAAAAGAATCTACAACAATTAAAGTTCAATCAACAAGAAGATCAAATAGAAAAAGTAGAAGCGTGTCATGAAAAGTTAGGGGAATTAGAAAAATTTCCGATGGACGAGCTTCATCAACAAGATACGACGGATTCACACTTTGTGAAATACAAACTTGGTTATCGCTAATCATTTACGAGTAGTATAGTCGTAAGCTACAATAAGGTTAGCTCATCTATGATTTTTACAGAATGACTGGAGATGAACATGATGAACAAGCTAGCCAAACACTCAAAAGAGATGTTAATGCATTTGGAATGGATAGAGAAGCGCTATATAGATGGTAGAAAAGAAAATAAAAAAGCGGATTTTTTCGGCGAAGTTAAGCCGTATGCAGACAAGGTGAAACAAGAGTTGGATGTATGGAAGGAAGAAGCACTTCATTTTTTACAGTCCAAAGCAACGAAGAAGCTATGGCCGATGCAAATTAATTCCGCCTATGACCAAATTGAAACATGCTCCATTCAAGCCTTTTACCCTGAAACAAGTAAATCGAGATTTACAAATCAATTGCAGTCTGCAAAATATGTTGTTGAGACGTTGTTAAGAATCGTAGAAGAAAGTGAAGTGTGAACAAGCCTAAGACAGAGGATTTAAAGCTCCTAACTTCGGGCGAATGAAATAATTGAGCGACTTTTTCTTACACAGAATGAGTGGAAAGGGAGAGCAAGCTTCAGTATAAATTATAGAAGGAAAAAGGAGTCACTAAAAAAGTGGCTCCTTTTCCTTCTGAGTTATGAATGTTTTTTCCTATTTCATAGTAATTAGGGATCCGTCTTTAAAAAAACTTTCAGGAATGACAGCACCTAATGATTCTAATTCACGAACAAGATTTCGATAATCCAAAATGGAAATTTCATTGTGGATATAAGCTCGTTTAGAGAAATCTAGTAGTTGGTTCGCGTGATCTGGCTTAACTTCCTTCACTTGTTGAAACTTCTGCTTTAGCTCGTGAATATTCATTTGAATCTTCCTCCCCCAAATAATGAAATAATCTTAAAAGGATACTCATCCAATCATGCGATGAAATATGAAGTTTTAAAGAAATGTAGGAAAAAACAAATCTTTAAATTTATAGTAACACGAAATAAATAGATTGTTTATTTTTCAAAAATTTAAACTTCCGACAAAGTTCAACAATTAATGACAGATTGAAAAGTAAGGATATCTTTTCTAAAATGGAAATATTATTGAGGATAATCACCTAATTCGCCTATTCATCATACAGTATAATGATGATGAATAAGGAGGATGTTTGCCCATGTTTGGCCGTAAAAGAAATGAGAAAAGTAAACGAAATATGCCTGTTGCATGGAGCTTTAATCCATATTATGCACCTTACCAATCTAATATGTCCTACCCTGCTGAAATAAGACAACTGCCGGTAATGCAGTCCGTTCCACACCCAATAATGAATGGACAACAACAGCCATTATGGAATCAATCTCAAATGAATTATGCTTACACGAATAATTATCCCTATCAGACAATTCCATATGGGAATATGTATCCACCTCAACATGATGTAAATAATCACCAACCAAACTACCCTTTACAGGATAGTCCGAATTATTTTCACAATCCACTCGAGCCCAATGAACAGCCGGTAAATAAATCTTATAATATGCAAAGCCAATATAACACCATGAACCCTTATCCAAAACAATCTTTTGTTGCGAAACAACCTAGTAATGTTCAATCGATTATGAATAGCTTTAAGTCACAAGATGGTTCACTTGATTTTAATAAGATGATGGATACAGCGGGACAAATGATGAATGCTGTAAACCAAGTGTCATCAATGGTAAAAGGGGTCGGTGGTTTCTTTAAGGTGTAGGGTTTAAGCGCTCCTCAATACTTAGTTGCTCACAATTTGACCACTTTTCATAGCTTTCGAGAATTGGTCTATTAGATTTTGTTGCATTTCTGGTAGAACATGAGAATAAGTATCTAGTGTAATCTTAACGCTAGAATGTCCTAACCTATCGGCCACTAGTTTTGGGTTTACGCCCATTTGTAATAAAATAGTGGCATGGGTATGTCTAAGGTCGTGAAACCTAATCTGAGGGAGCTTGGACTGTCTAATGAACCGAGAAAATAATTGGTTTACTGCAGTAGGGTTTATGAACTCGCCCGTTTCTTGTGCAAAAACCATATTATGTTCTTTGTAGACAGTCCCAAACTTCATCTTTTCAATGTTTTGTTTTACTTTTTGCTTTTTTAAAAATCTTATAAGATCTTCATCCATATATATTGTTCTAACAGATGAAGGTGATTTGGGAGATTGCAAGAGAAATTCTCCTGTTTTTTTATATAGTTCTATTGACTTTTAATTTTCTAGATTCAAAATCAACATCTTCCCGAGTTAACCCGAGAATTTCTCCCTTTCTCATGCCGGTATGTGCTGGAAGCCATAGAAGAATATTAAAAGGGAGTTGTTGCATTGAACACCGTTAAACCTATACGTGATCTAGAGAAAGTTGCTGCAATGAAAGAAGTCTTGATGAACCAGCATGAAAGGAATTACTTCTTATTCGTATTAGGAATTAATACCGGTCTTAGAATAAGTGATTTGCTTAAGTTGAAGGTAGGTGAAGTGAGAAACAAAAACCATATCGTTATAACTGAGCAAAAGACTGGTAAATTGAAACGGTTTAAGATTAACAACGATCTAAAGCGCCATATTACGGATTTTACCGTTAAGAAAGAGAAGCAGAGTATTTGTTTAAGTCCAGAAGAGGATACGCCCGTATACATCGAGTGCAAGCTTGGAAGATATTAAATACTGCTGCCAAAGAGGTGGGCTTAGATGAAATCGGCAGGCACACCCTTAGAAAGAAATTCGGATATCTTTTTTAATTTCTAGTTTATCCTTTATCGTTGTTAGATCTCTTAGGATTTTATGAGTATTAATTAATGCAGTATTAGAGGCAAAAAAAGTTAATGCTAAGAAAATAATTAATATTATGTTGATCAAGTTATCGCACCTCAAAGTTTTTAACTATATATTACCATATTTTGGTCTTACACCTTCTGAATTAGGTGAACGGATGAACGAAATTGCTAAACAAGGATATAAAAGAGTGTTTCAAAGTAGTATTAAACGGTATCAAGGAAAAGGAGAATGGGGAGTCATTACATTTGAATTAAACGAGGACTAATAAACACGATAAGCAAGGAAGTGAATAAATGTCATATCTTTCGCAAATAGAATGGGTTTATGACCAATTACAATCTTTAAGTGCTGAAACATTAATTAAAATTATAAAATTATTGATGAACTAGAAACTAGATATACCCAACAATACGTATAAAGAAATAACAACAGATGTTTACAATAAAGCAAAATCAGGGTCACCCATAACTCATAAGCAGAAAAGAGTTTTAGTGAATCTTATTGGGCAACCGAGATTTTATAACCAATACTAAATATAACTCATTTAATGTGCTATATGTAATTATGATTCTTATTTAGGCCATGCTAGATAAACAGCAAAAAGTATGAGAATGATTCCTAGCACTAAAAAAACTTGTATAAAAAATGAAGTTTTCTACGAGAAGTACCAAGAATGGTGAAGAATATGCTAAGGATAAATGAAATGATCATTGCAATGAACCCCATTTTATTCATTCCTTTCGAGAGTAATTATACGTTCATGCCGATTGGCTACATCTAAATCATGAGTCACTGTAATAACAGTAG
Organism: Cytobacillus sp. FSL W7-1323; assembly: GCF_038595015.1. Lineage (NCBI taxonomy): Bacteria > Bacillati > Bacillota > Bacilli > Caryophanales > Bacillaceae > Cytobacillus > Cytobacillus sp. FSL W7-1323. The sequence continues at coordinate 2,879,564 of NZ_CP151998.1, read as the reverse complement.
TATTAAATTCTTTATTCATATCAAATAGTAGATTGATAATTTTCTCTTTATTTTCCGAGTCTAAAGACGCAGTTGGTTCATCTGATAAAATTATTTGGGGATTCATAATTACGGCCCTAGCAAAAACGGCTCTAGATCGTTGGCCCCCAGAACAATCAAGTGGTTTTTTTTTCAAAATGGGCTCAATCCCAATTTTATTAGTAATCCGTTTAAAGCGCTCTTGTACAGTTAGATTTTTTTCAACGTTACCATACATAAGCGGCAATTTAATATTATCCTCTATGGTCAAAGAATTAATAAGCGAGGACTCCTGGAGAACAAAACCAATTTTTTGATTACGCCACTCAGCTAGTTTATTTCGTGATAAATCCTTAACAGGTGAATCAAAAAGCCTATAATTCCCTTGATATTTTGTATCAAGTAGGCCAAGGATATTAAGTAAAGAAGTTTTTCCAACTCCAGACTCTCCTACAATAGAAAGTCTTTCCCCAGGTTTCACTTCCAAATCAAAGTCATTTAGAATAGAAAAACCTTTCTTCTTAAATGTTTTTTTCTGGATTTCTAGCTTAATTATACTATTCATTGTAACACCCCTACGGATATCGGAATACTTTTAATTTTTTTTATCGTAAGTTCAACAATCACAAATGCAATAATAACATCTATAAAAAGAACAATAAGTAAAGCCATCCAATCCATGCTTATTAAGCCAAATATTCCGTAAGTAGCAAAAGTTGAATCGTTTCTTAACCAAGAGCCGTATCTATTATAAGCGGTTATCACAGATAATATGACTAGAATAATAGAGAACAATATTCCAAAATAGCTATAGAAAATTGCTCTTAGTTTTGAATAACTTAATCCAACTAATAAATTGATTGTAAAATCTCTTATCATTAATCGAACACTCACCAAATTATTCCATATAGCTAGACCTACAATGATTATAGTTAAAATAAGGGTGATAGTACAGATGATTATAAATGAATTTAAATAATAATCTTCAAAGAAATCAAAGTTTTCTTGTTGATTAAAAAAGTTAAACTCTAAACCTACATTTTCCTTGATATTTTCTCTTAAATTCATTGCTTCTTCTTTTGTCGAATCAAGAAGCACAAGGTCCATTAAACCATTAACGTGGAGGTCAAGACCCGCATTTTGAATAAATTCTTCATTAATAGGTAGAAAAATCGAAAAGTTATGATAATTCTTTGAGTTGGGAGCATAAAAATTAGAACTTTGAGTATTCTTCTTCAAGACTCCTTGAACTTTTAAATTAACTAGTTGTTGGGTCACAGGATCTGTAATCTCAATATTTGACCCTACAGGATATGTTGTGGCCAAACCTGCACCTACTAAAATAGGTATATCATCTTTATTAAATTTATAATTGAAGTTTAAGTGGTCTCCTTGAGATAATTTCAATTGATTTATCTTATAAGCCTCTTCATCGATATAATTGAAAGGAACTTCCATCTTATGTTCATTAGGTAATGAAGTAACAAAACCATCGACTCGCAGAGCATAAGTGTAATTGTTGTTTAAGTATTCATATACTTTTTGTGTATCTTCTATATTAATTTTATTGAAATCAGCTTCACTATCTGGGTCTAGATTAGCAATAATAGTCCCTTCTTGATTTAGGTTTTCCATTTCTCCATAGCCTTGAAAAGTTGATATAACCGAACGAACAGTTGTAAAAGAAAGATAATTGGCTAAAAAAAGTAATGTTATCATACCCAAAACAAGTATCGGTCTTTTTAAAAATATTCTAAGTATAAAAAAACGTAAAATTCTCATTCTTTTTCCACCTTACCTGCACTAATTAATATATATATAATAAAAATAAAAACTAAGTAGAGATTACTGGTTACATTCAACTCTAAATAGAAGTTTAATAAGAGTGACAGTAAAAAACTAAACACTAATATAGTTAGAATATTCAAGATATATCGAATTACAACATTTATCATTGTATCTCCTACGAGTATTCGGCAGGATATTTCTGTTTTCTTACGATTTAAAAATTGATAGTGAAATACTATCATAATAAATGTAAGAAAAATATTTATTACAATTTGATACTCTATAATACTTTCTAAAAAAGACTCTAAAATAAAAGAATCTCCTAAATCCAAAGTTTGTACATAAATAAATATTAAATTTGTAGAAAAACACATTAGATAGATAGCAAACGCCTCAATAACGTCGATAAATCTAAATAAAGAATATTTCAATAGTATCACCTTTTAGTTGACATCAACTACGTAGTTATTATTCATAATTAAAGTAATGCGGTATTTTATAAGATTTAAAAGTCTAATCGGGCCCTGTAGAAAAGTACCTATCAGGCCCGAACGATTTCTTATATATATTGGATTTTTCTCAAAAAAATTATGAATATTAAAATTATAGAAAATTATTTTTTGCTCCACGACTCCAAGAAAATTTCGTAGTATACTTGTCTCCCCATCTTAAATCGTCCCAAACAGAACCTGTCACTTTGCTAGAATAGGCGGTTTTGTTTAGCAAAGTTTTACCATTTCGTGAGTATTTAAACGAAGTAGACTTATAAGACGAACTAGAGTAATTCCAGGCAGCCCCATTATACCTAATTTCAAGAACTTCTTTAGTAGAGGCTCCAAACGCTGTATTTGCACCTAGTCCAATTGAACCAACTGCCAATACCGAGCAAATAAGTTTTGTCATTTTCTTTTTCGTATTTCATCCATACTTTCTATTATTTGTTTATTACGAGTATAAAAATAACATAATTTTCTTTAAACTACAATATTTGGTATGTGAAAAATATAATTTTTTACAAATAATATAATGATTAACAGATATCTTATTAATATGATAGAACTACAATCCACCAATCTTTGTAATTAATTATATATGATTCTGAGTATGAAAATGAAAGTTTTACCAATAAAAATCTAGCTAAAAAAAAAGGTAGGAGGAGTTAATTACCAACAAACCGCCATGTGACCGCAAAAACTCACATGGCTTTTTATGATGACTCGTATCAGACATGTCATCATAAAAAAGAGGTAATGCACAGTAATATTTGGCCGCCCTTTTTCTTCCATTTGAAAAGCTATTTAATAAATATAAATCTGAATGAAAAGTCCTTTATTCGGAAATGGGGGAATTGTCAAAAAAATATTGACAATAATGGAGGAAAGATGAAAAATAGTTAGCATGACGAAAGAAGCAGAAGGGGGAAAGAAATGGTTCGTTATATCCAGCAAATGATTATCGTCATCTTTCTTATATTATTTCTAGCAACTTTACCATCAATCGTTTTAGTTGACCCTGCAAATGGTACGGTTAGTTTGAATTTTGCTCGATTTCCATCAATGGTAGGAAATTTCTTTAAAGAGTTGAGCACCGGCAGCTTAGGTACATATTATGTAGGGATGGAGCAAAGGTCGATTGCTTCAGAAATTGGAGATAATTTTTTCACTTCCTTTTATATTGTTTTTGTGGGTGTATTACTTTCAATTCTATTAAGTTTATTATTCGGTATTTTCTTAAGTCGATTTTACTTAACAAAAATTTTCCGTGTCATGATGAATATTATCTCAACCATTCCAGATTTTATTTTTATTATTTTTGCTCTACTCTTTGCGGTGAATATTTATAAATGGACGGGCTTTAGAGTCGTCTCCTTTTTACCGAATGGAGGTGCATTGAATATTTGGTTCCCGATGGTTCTTGTTGCGATTGCTCCTTCTATTTATCTATTTAAATTGATTTCTGAGAGGTACTTTTTAATAGCTGGAGAAGATTATATTCGTACAGCTGTAGCAAAAGGCTTGAAAGTTGATCGTATTAATTTTCAGCATGTGTATAAAAATATTGAGCCGTTTCTCGTAGCTGATTTGGTGAAAGTTTTATCCCTTGCCATCGGTAATTTATTTATTGTGGAATATTTGCTCAACGTCTCAGGTCTAACCAAGTTTGTTTTTCAAAGTTTTGGAGATCCTCAGCCTATTGCCATCGGGCTTTTTTGTATGCTAATCATTTCTCTACTTGTCTTTTTAGCTATTAGACTTTTACTTTATTTATTTAAACGAGGGTTTATTTATGAATAAGGTATATAATCGAAATTACGCATTGTATTTAGGGATAGTTAGTGTAACGATTGTCTTATTTTTTACGGTATTTGGTCCGAAAATAGCACCACACTCCATCTTCATGGCTTTAGAGGTGAAGTATATTGATGGCGATGTCATTTCACCCCCATTAAAACCATTTGAATCAATGGCTTACCCTTTAGGGACTGATCGGTGGGGGTACGATTTATTGTCAATGATACTTTATGGTTTGCGATATACGGTGTGGATTGCCATTGCGGTTGCTACTATAAAAATGATAATCGGTACAGTACTAGGGATGTTTATTGGTACATGGAAAAAAACACCGTCTTTCATTATCGCTTTTGAAGGAGCTTGGAGTTATGTACCTGCATTTTTAATTTTATATTTCTGCTTGTTGCCTATTAATTTTGGTTCTATATTGGAAACACCTATTCTTATAGCGTATTTCATCGTTATTGCCTCACTTGTTGGTACTCCTAGTATCGTATCTTCTGTTAGGCAAAAAACAGCTGAAATTTATAAAAGAGATTTTGTTTTGGCATCAATGACTCTTGGTGCAAAGAGGTGGAGGCTGTTATGGCGTAACGTGTTTCCCCAATTAAAAGAATCATTACTTGTGATGTTCACAATGGAAATTGTTTATGTGATTACAATCATGGGACAGTTAGCTTTATTAAATATTTTTATCGGCGGAACGATTGTTAGAAATGATCCTGTTATCTATTTATCGGTTACAAAAGAATTATCAGGTCTTGTTGGGCAAGCGAGAGAGAATTTGATGGGCAATCAATATATTTTAATGGTGCCACTTATCATTTTGTTAATAACCACGATATCTTTTAGCTTATTAACCGCGGGGTTAAAAAATAAATTCCAAGCAGATTATGCTAGAATGCCTTGGATCAAAACTGGAATTAAACCAAAAGGGAGACCCACACGAAAAAGATTAGGAGAAAAGCGATTACTAAACTTTAGTTTACATAAAGTAGGTTTTGCTATCCTTTTTTTATTATTTGTTTTAGGGGGTCTATTTGTTAATCAATATAGTGATTCGAAAATTGGTGTAACAAATGAAAATAAAGGAGAGTATTCTTTAGAGCTTTCCATGGAAAGTGCAAATGAGTTTACAGTGAAAGAAGAAGTGTCAGTTAAGAACGAAACAGAAGATAAATGGAAAGAGCTCATTTTTTTTGCACCGAGAAATTTAGCTCAATTAGAACTGAATGAAATCATTGTAAACCAGGAAAATCTACCATATGAAATAAAGGATGACGTTTATTACATTACGTTACCTAAAAAATGGCAAGGCGAGAGTCAATTTGATGTGCAATTTAACTATAGAATGACAGGAATAGAGGATGCTGATATTTTCCAAGACTGGTATTTTACCTTAGCACCATATAAAAACGGAAGATGGGCAGAAGCGACAAAAGATAATCCATATATTCATCATCATCATGCATTATTGTCTTCATTTAAAGTGAGTTATGACCTTCAACCAGGATATACATTTATATCTTCTGCTATTGAGAATGACAAGGAAGAGGTTTCCATCGATGATGTGAAGAATTTCTCCTTTTCTATTGTATCTGATAATTGGGAGAAAAGTGAAAGGATTACACAAAAGGATACGCAGGTTAGCTTTTTGCATCAATCTTCATCACGGAAGGACTTAGCTGAAGAAGAGATCATAGCAGTTTTTGATTATTTTGAAAAGGCGATAGCACCTCTACCATTTAAGCAAGCAGATATTTTTATTAGCGATTCCTTGGAAACTGAGAGTGTGCCTGGTATGGTCATGCTGAATCCAGAAGAAGCCCGGAATCCATATATATTAGCTAAAGAAGTGGCTGCTCTCTATTATGCATCGGCTATCAGTCAGGATCCTCAAAATGATAGCTGGATTGGATCGGGTCTATCGCATTTAGCTGCTTATCAATACATCGTTGATCAAGGTGAGGAAAGTAAGCAACAGGCTTTGGCTTACTTACAAGAAGAATTAGGGGCATTAGAAAAGCATGTGAATGGAAGCCAAGTATCCAATACCAATATCAATGAGGTTGAACATGAAGCCATATTAAATGCACAACCTGCTTGGGAAATAATCGAATTAATCGAAGAACATTACGCTTATAGAGGGATTAGTCCCGAAGAAGTAGGTGAGAAATATTTATCTTCCTTTTACGAACAGTTTGCCGGAACAGAAGTAGACACTGAAATTTTCCTTCAGTTTACACGAGACTACTTCAGTGTACCTTCAGGAGCTTTTAATCAGTGGTTAAATACAGAAGCAAGTAGAAAATAGATTTACTACTTGCTTTACAGTCATTATATTATTGTAAGCTGATCCTTTTACCTTTTGGTTTAGGCACTTTTACGATGAGTAAGCCATTTGTGTGAGAAGCTTGAATGGTGCTTTCATCGATAATAAAAGGTAAAGGGATCGTCCTAGTTGATTGTTGGAATGCCTGTTTTTTTTGATATATTTGTTGTAAGTCATCTTCACTTGTTTCAATATCGAGTCGGTGAATCGTAATTTTAATATAATTATTAATGGCATTCAATTCAATTTGTTCACGGTTTATGCCTGGTAGTTCCGCTTTTATAATATAATCATCGGCGTTTTCATTTACTTCTACATGAAAAGAAGTAGCGAAAGGAAACGGATTTTTAAAAAAGTCGTCCATTGTCTGCATGAAGTTTTTTACAGGTTTATCATGAAAAAACTGATTCATGGATTTCATTAAATCTCCGAACGGCTCCTTTCTTTTTTCACTCATGTAACTCCCTCCCAAATAAATCAAACATTCCTTTTATTCTATGCACTCGATAAAGTTTGGGTGATTTTAAAACTCAAATAGGCTAGATGGAATAATATTCTAATAAATAAATCGTAAAAAAACCTTTTTCTGCGAACGTTTATTCGCTAGAATAAAGTGATGAGGTGAAGAACGTGAAGGTGAAAAAGAATTTACAAGAACTGATTAAAGAGCTCAAGCAATCCGATAAATTTGGAGAACAAATAACGTATTGGCATACATTGGAAGAGAAGGAAGCGCAAGTAGCGGATATACCGATTGGACTAGATCCTCATTTAATGAGCGCCTTAGAAAAAAGAGGAATATCCCGTCTGTATACTCATCAGCGCTCAAGTTACGATGCCGTTATGGCTCATCAGTCCATTGTTGCTGTTACACCAACAGCGTCGGGAAAGACCTTATGTTACAATTTGCCAGTATTGCAGACTATCATAAATAATCCACAAGCAAGGGCCTTATATTTATTTCCTACAAAAGCACTTGCTCAGGATCAGAAAATGGAAATCAATGAATTGATTGAAGAGTCATCTCTTTCCGTTAATAGCTATACATATGATGGTGACACGCCTTCAAATATTAGACAAAAAGTGAGAAGAGCTGGCCATATTGTTATGACTAATCCGGACATGCTTCATTCAGCAATTCTTCCACATCATACGAAATGGGTATCATTATTTGAAAATCTTCGTTTTATTATTATTGATGAATTACATATTTATCGCGGTGTATTTGGTTCTCATGTAGCCAATGTTCTACGGAGGTTATTAAGAATCTGTGAGTTTTATGGAAGTAAACCCGTTTTTATATGCACTTCTGCGACTATTGCCAATCCCCTTGAACTTGCAGAGGAGCTAACAGAAACAAATATGAAATTAATTGACAATAATGGTGCGCCGAGCGGCCGTAAACATTTTGTGTTTTATAATCCACCGCTTGTCAATAAGCCATTAAATATAAGGAGAAGTGCGACACTCGAGGTAAGAAGGCTAGCAAGTGAAATGCTAATGAACAAAGTACAAACGATTATTTTTGCTAAAAGCCGTGTGAGAGTGGAAGTATTACTTAAGTATTTACAAGAGCTAGTCAAGCATAAGATTGGACCGAAAGCAATCAGAGGTTATCGTGGCGGTTACCTTCCATCTGAGAGAAGATCGATTGAAAAGGGTTTGCGTCATGGAGAGATATATGGAGTTGTCAGTACAAACGCACTCGAACTTGGCGTCGATATTGGTCAGCTGCAAGTTTGTATTATGACTGGTTATCCAGGGACAATTTCTAGTTCTTGGCAGCAAGCTGGTAGAGCTGGGCGTAGACATAGTGAATCACTCGTTATTATGGTTGCTAGCTCAAACCCATTAGATCAATATATCATTGATCATCCTGATTATTTCTTTAAACGAAATCCAGAAACAGCAAGAATCAATCCAGATAACTTAATCATTCTCATTGATCATATTAAATGTGCTGCCTATGAATTGCCTTTTAAGAAAGGAGAGTCATTTGGTCGCTTTGAAACTGAAGAAGTATTAGAATATTTATCTGAAGAACAGGTACTGCACGAAAATCAAGACAAGTATTATTGGATGAATGATTCTTTTCCAGCTCATAATGTCAGTTTACGGTCCGCATCGCAAGAGAATGTTGTCATAATTGATCAATCAGATGTGGCGAATGTGAAGGTGATTGGTGAGATGGACCGTTTTTCTGCGATGACATTGTTACATGATGAAGCCATCTATCTCCACCAAGGTACCCAATTTCAAGTTGAGTATTTAGATTGGGAAGAGAAAAAAGCTTTTGTACGAGAAGTGGCAGTCGATTATTATACAGACGCCAACTTAGCTGTCGAATTAAAAGTATTAGAGGAAGATAAAATAAAGCGAATTGGAAACGAACAGATTGGCTATGGTGATGTGAGTGTAACGGCAATGGCAACGATATTCAAAAAAATTAAATTTGATACGCATGATAACATCGGCTCTGGACCCATTTCTTTACCAGAAGAAGAATTGCATACAAGTGCTACGTGGGTGACCTTTTTTGCAGAAGGATTGATGTTCGGAAAAGAACGACTGGAGCAAGGTTTAATAGGTGCCGCTCATGCCCTTAAAGCAATCGTGCCATTATTCGTTATGTGTGATCAGACGGATGTTCATGTCGTTCCGCAAGTAAAAGCTATTCATAATGAAAAACCAACATTATTTTTCTACGATAAATACCCTGGCGGTGTAGGATTAAGTGAGAAAGTCTACGATGATATTGATCAACTAATAAGAGAAGCCATCTCGATGATTGAGAGATGCCCTTGTGACTCAGGTTGTCCTTCTTGTATTGGAACAAATCTTTCTTCTGAGACGGCTAAAGGTGATGTGTTAAAGTTATTTCAAACATGGCTATAAGGAGTAGGTGAGAAGTGTGTCATTAAAAAATAAATTGAATCGTTTACAATCACATATGTCTCATACTACCGAAAAAAAAGTAGAAGTAGAGCAGAAATCCCCATCCGTTTTCCCTTTCCAAGACGTATGGCAACAACACCATGTTTCTCCTTATCATGATATAGAAGGTAGTACTTGTCTCATTAGAGAAATTCATTATCCCTTAGATTACTTACATGGAAATTACCGCTTTCAAGAATTATATAAGGTCATTGAAAAATGGAACGAAACTACCGAGTGTCACCCATTAACAGCGAGAGGCCATCAAGCAGAGGATTTGTTCTTTTTTGATACTGAAACGACAGGGCTTGGAGGTGGAGTAGGCAATACGATTTTCTTATTAGGGTATGCGAGCGTGAGTCGAAAAGGCGTCACATTAAAACAACATATATTACCTGACCCTGGAGGAGAAATCGCTCTATATAAAAGCTTCTTAGAATCAATTGATTATACAACCATGGTGACCTATAACGGTAAAGCGTTTGATTGGCCCCAGTTACAAACACGGCATACATTAATTCGAGAACATTTACCCAAACTACCGCCATTCGGTCATTTTGATTTATATCATGCTTCAAGAAGGTTATGGAAACATAAACTTGAGCGGACGAAGTTATCTATTGTTGAAAGAGAAGTATTAGGAGTAAAAAGAGAGGATGATATCCCAGGTTATCTTGCGCCGATGATTTACTTTGATTATTTAGATACTAAAAATCCTGAAGGCATGCTAGGTATAATGAAACATAATGAAATAGACATCCTCTCACTGATCACATTATATATCCACTTGTCTAACCAATTACTAGGGTTAGATAAAGAGCAAACCACAAGAGAAGCCTATGAGACAGCAAGGTGGTTTAGCTCTATTGGTGAAATCAAAAAAGCGCAAGAGGGTTATGAAGAATTAGCACAAATGAATGATGTGGCAGGTATAAAAGCGAAACATCAGCTCGCTTGGCAGTTAAAAAAGAAAAAGCAATGGGGGAAAGCAGCAGAGTTATGGCAGATGGTTTCCTCTGATGGTGATGACCAAGAAAAATTTAGCGCATGTGTTGAATTGGCAAAAATATATGAACACAGGCTGCCTGATCTCATGAGAGCGATACAATATACAGATAAGGCGTTAAAGCAAATTGAAACGAAAGAGAAATATAAAAAGCATAAAGAGAGTCTGTATAAACGGCGTGAAAGACTCTTAAGGAAATTACAGAAAAGGATCCACCAGGATGAGTAATTGTCCCGGTGGAAAGCTTTGTTTATATACCTGAAGTATTCATTAAAATGACTCCCCAGCCATCAGGGTCTGCAAATGTGCAACCCTTCTCCTCCCAGTACGGGTTCTCTGGTAAAACAGAGTGGTATCCCAAGCTATGTAACCTATTTTTTATTTCTAGGATTTCTGATAATTGAGGAATATAAAAAACTAATAGGTCTTCTTTTGTAGGTGAAGGAACAGGCTGTCCAGATTCGTGTTGGATTATTTCTAAGTGATAACTAGCATTTGGTAAACCAATCATTATACCTTGATATCCACTATGACCTTGGAAAGACCCTATCTTTTGTAACCCTAAACCGCTGCAATAAAACCGTTCTATTTCTGTTAGTTGATTTGTCGGACGTGCGACTCTTACTTGAGCAACAGCTGCGCCGTTTGACCATATCTTTGTCATTGGAAAACCTCCATTTCTTTCTTCAATCCTATTATAGAAAGAGGAAAGGTTCTTTGCCGACAGATTGCTGTCTGAAATTTTATAAGACTTTAGACTTACTTCGTTTGCGGCATTCGGATTTGTATTTGTAAAAAAACACCACTAAAAAGGACAACTTTCTTAGTTGTTTTATAAGATATTTCCTTGTACAATATTCCGTGTATGAAATGAATGCTAATTGCGAGGATGATATTTAAATGTACAGAGCTATTTTATATATTTTCTTTTTTGTCGTTATTATTACAGCCGTGTTTATGACCACGATGAAGGATAGTTTTTATAGTTTACTATTTATATAATGAAATAATTTGGGTGCGATTATAGGTGAATTTCTCAGGGCAAATTTCCTAACTTCTCATAGAATGAAAAAAAGGTTTTTTTATCGATTGAGAGGAGAGATTTTTATGCACCAATTTCCACCTAAACCAAATGACTTGCAACCGATTGTTCATCCAACTAATCATCATGTTAACCATGTTTATGAGACCATCATTATTCCACATTTTCATCCCAGTCATACGACAACAGTGAAACATATTAATTATCAGCATGTACATTTCAATCATCCTTCTTCAGAAGTACCGGCTTTACATGGGCAAGTACCGTATCGCCCTTTGCCAGTTCATCCTTTCAACAGAAGGTTTAGAAGATATTGAACATGAATCACTAAAGGGCTCATAATATTGTATGGGTCCTTTTTTAATTATTCACTAATAGCGTGAGAAAAAGAATATACAACATGTATTTGAAGGGCATATTATGATTGAATTTCGGTTTGCTATCCGAACTTTCTCAATAATGAGCAAAGTGAGGAAAGAAAGCTGAGAAACTTGCTCGTAAATATACGATTAATGTAGGAATAAAAATAAAGCTGGTTTAAAAAGTTCACTTATTAGAAAAGATTGGTTCGACATATAAGGGAAGAGAAACTCTATCATTTCCAAGTATCATCACGTTAAAACTAAAGATATCTTGTCCTCTCTTTATAATATTTCGATTTAAATAAGGGAATATGTTAAAATTAGGTTAATAAGTATTTGAAATAGACGCAAGGAGAAGTTAAAATTGGTAAAAGTAACCACTGTATCAGGTTATAAGCCTTTCGAATTAGGAATTTTTAAAAAAGACGAACAAGCAGTGACGTATATTAAAAGAGCCATAAAAAAACAATTGCTTTCATTACTTGATGAAGGATTAGAGTGGGTGCTCATTAGTGGACAGCTTGGAACGGAGCTATGGGCTGCAGAGGTCGTGTACGAGTTGCAGGAGGAAGGATTTGAACACTTACAGTTAGGTGTGATTACGCCTTTTTTAAATGTAGAGGGGAATTGGAAAGAAGATAATAAGGAATGGTATGAATCAATTGTAGCAAGTGCTGATTATGTTGATGCAGTTTCGCGTAAGCCTTATGAAAATCCTAATCAATTTAAAATGAAAAACATTTTTCATCTATCGAAGAGTGATTGTCTTATCCTTTTTTTTGATACGGAAAAAGAAGGGTCTCCCAAATATTTATTTGAAGAGGCACTTAATTATCAAAATAAAAAAAATTACTCCATACATCAAATCTCGTTTTATGATATACAATTAATAGTAGAAGAAGATCAAATGACCCAAGATGGATTTTAACGCGTGAAACCGATAAATTAAATTGACAAAAGTGTTGTTATTTGAAAAAATAAAGAATACTATTGGCGATACTAGAGGTGAGTATAATGCTATCTGATAAAGTAAAATTAACAAGTAAGGATATATTAGAAAAAGAATTTAAAACCGCCATGAGAGGCTACAAACCTGAAGATGTAGATAAGTTTTTAGATTTAATTATTAAAGATTATGAAACCTTCCACACTGAAATTGAAGAATTACAACATGAAAACTTGAAATTAAGAAAAGAACTTGAGGAGTCTAATAATAAAAGACCACAAGCAGCTTCTCAACCAGCTGGTACAACAAATTTTGATATCCTTAAAAGGTTATCAAATTTAGAGAAGCATGTATTTGGGAGTAAATTGTACGATTAATTAAACATTAGTGACTTTCAAAAAAGCCCTTGCTATTCATAAGAATATTACATATAATATTCGTTGTATCATTAATAACGTTCGGGTAATCGCTGCAATTTTTTAAATTGTAGAGGAAAGTCCATGCTCACACAGGCTGAGATGCCAGTAGTGTTCGTGCCTGGCGAAGACATAAGCTAGGGCAACTTTAACAGTTGACGGCAGGGAAAATACCTAAGTCTTTTTAAAGATAGGGTATGAATACCTATAAAAGTGCCACAGTGACGAAGTCTTCTCAGAAATGAGAAGAGTGGAACGAGGTAAACCCCGCGAGTGAGAAACCCAAATTATGGTAGGGGCACTTTCCTAAAGGAAATGAACTGATAGGAAGGACAGGCGTATTCGTCTGTAGATAGATGATTACCACTATGTACGAGGCAATACATTGCCGTTTGTAGTACGTAGAACAAAACATGGCTTACAGAACGGAATTAATGTAAAAAAAGAAATTATAGGCTCTCCTATTATAAGGAGAGCTTTTCTTTCAATTAAAGAATAGAAATCAGTTAATTAGGTGTACTTTAATAAACGAAATTATATGCTTAGACTTAATAAACTTGCTGTTAAGCGAGACCGAATAAGAGATAAAAGGATGAACGTTGTGTCTAAATTTCAATTGATTGCCACCTCTGCAATGGGGCTAGAGGCACTTGTAGCCAAGGAAGTTCGTGCGCTTGGCTATGAATGTCAAGTTGATAATGGAAAAATCACTTTTGAAGGTGATGCGCATGCGATTGCACGAAGCAATATGTGGTTAAGAACTGCTGATCGTATCAAAATCAAAGTGGGAGAATTTAAAGCAAAAACTTTTGATGAATTATTTGAGAAAACAAAGGCTTTACCATGGGAAGCATTTCTTCCGGAAAATGCAGAGTTTCCTGTTTCGGGTAAATCCGTTAAGTCCAAACTATTCAGTGTTCCTGATTGTCAAGGAATTGTAAAAAAAGCGATTGTCGAACGATTGAGGCATCATTATAAAACAAATGGTTGGTTAGATGAGAATGGCCCATTGTACAAGATTGAAGTGGCTCTTCTTAAGGATGTAGCAACAATAACAATCGATACGAGTGGAAGTGGATTGCATAAAAGAGGTTATCGAACTGGACAAGGTGAAGCGCCAATAAAGGAAACTTTAGCAGCTTCACTGATCATGCTTACTAATTGGCATCCAGACAAACCATTTGTCGATCCTTTTTGCGGGTCAGGAACGATACCTATTGAAGCTGCTTTAATAGGTCAGAATATCGCTCCTGGTTTTAACAGAGAATTTGTTTCAGAAGGTTGGGGCATTATCCCTACTAAAGTTTGGGATGAGGTAAGAATGGAAGCGGAAGATCTTGCTAATTATGATCAACCACTAGACATTACTGGAACGGATATCGATCATCGAATGGTGAAAATTGCTGAAGAGAATGCTTTTGAAGCGGGACTTGGCGATCTTGTGCAATTTAAACAGATGCAAGTACGTGATTTTACATCAACAAAGGACTACGGTGTCATTGTAGGAAATCCGCCATATGGTGAGCGGTTAGGTGATAAACCAGCAGTCCAAAGAATGTATAAAGAAATGGGTGAAGCTTTGTCTTTACTTGATACATGGTCTATTTATATCCTTACTTCTGATGAAGAATTTGAACAAGTGTTTGGAAAACCTGCAACAAAGAAAAGAAAACTTTTTAATGGGTTTATTAAAACAGACTACTATCAATATTGGGGCAAGCGACCTCCACGCAATAATTAATGGACTCTCCATGAGATTTATGATTGTATTTCTCTTTTTAAAGCAGGTATATGATGCCATAAAAGTGAATAGAATACATATATCGAATGGTTCATGGAGGTCATGATAATGAAAGATACGCAAATTGATTTTCACAAAATAATGCAAGCAATTGATGGATCTATACAAGCGATATCAACAGATCAAATGAAAGATAGTGATGCACTAAAAAAATTGCAATCTGCCCAACAAGAAATTAGGCATGCATTATCGTATTCATTATCAAAAATAAATTAAAGAGATAGTAATCGCTTATCGAAACCTTGTATGATTGAGGGGTTTCGACTTTTTTTTGCTACAATAGGGTTCATAAAAGAAGAAAACGGGGGAACGTCATGCAACAGAGTCAGATGCCGTTTACGGTTGAAAAAACAGAATCATTCTACGAGAAACTTGGGGATTGGATTGGTGATGTATTCTATGATCTACTTCCAGAGAGTGGATTTGATATACGCGATGAACAAATTTATATGGCCTTCCAATTAGAAAATGCGATGAAAGATCGAAAGGTCGTATTTGCTGAAGCAGGAGTGGGAACAGGAAAAACCATAGTCTATTTATTATATGCCCTTTGTTACGCGCGGTACCGCCACCAGCCTGCGATTATTGCTTGTGCTGATGAAACGTTAATTGAACAGTTAGTAAAGCCAGAAGGAGATATTGCCAAGTTAGAGAAAGCTTTAAATTTAAATATCGATGTTCGTTTAGCTAAATCAAGAGAGCAATATTTATGTTTGAATAAGCTGGATAAACAGCTAGCATCGATTGATAGTGATGATATCTTTATGGATGTACACGAAAGCCTCCCATCTTTTGTTGAGGAAAATGTCTCGATGAAAAAGTTTACTCCTTATGGTGATCGCAAAAGCTATCCGGAGCTGACTGATGATCAATGGGAGCAGATTGGTTGGGACTCTTTGCAAGATTGTTTCACTTGTGAAAAACGTCACCGTTGTGGACAAACATTGCATCGAGACCATTATCGCCAATCAACAGACATCATTATTTGCTCTCATGATTTTTATATGGAACATATTTGGACAAAGGAATCAAGAAAGCGAGAAGGACAGCTACCACTATTGCCAGAAGCTTCAAGTGTTGTCTTTGATGAAGGACATTTGTTAGAATATGCTGCTCAAAAAGCTTTAACTTATCGACTAACTGAACAAATTTTAGAGTCTTTATTAACGAGATTAATGGCGAACGATGTACGTGAAAAAACATTGCATACAATTGAAGATACAATTTACCAAAGTGAAATGTTCTTTCGCATACTATCACAAACGACTGAGAAAATTACAGGCTCTGAAAAACAAATGATTAAACGAGAGAAAGCTTTAATAGACGAGGCGAAAAAACTATTTGCCCATATTAGTCAGCTAGAAGAAGAACTCGTGTTTGAGAGTGAAATGTATGTCATTAATGAATACGAACTAAAGGTTGTGGAAGAGTATCTTGAGCAGATATCCTATTCTTTATCACTATTTATTAAAGACCAAAGTGGTATCGCCTGGTTTGAAGAAGAAAAAGAAGAAAGAACATTGATCATTATGCCGAGATTGGTAGAAGAAATTATGAGAGAGGAAGTATTCTCTCAGAACATTCCTTTTATCTTTTCATCAGCAACTTTATCTGAAGACCAATCGTTTAACTATATTGCGAAAAGCTTAGGTGTGGATGATTTTCTTTCCTTCACAGTAGAATCACCATTTGATTACGAAAATAATATGACTGCCTTGGCACCATTCTTTGAGACAGGCGACCATCAACAAAAAATGGATTATATGATTGCGCAATTAAATAAAGTGCAAGGTGGTAGTTTACTTCTTTTTTCAAAGAAAGAAGAGTTAGCATTGTTTAAAGACTATGCAGAAGGAAAACTTACCTACCCGATTTATTTTGAAGGTGAAGCAGAAATCAGTACGCTCGTTTCAAAATTCCAAAATGAAGAGCAGTCCATTCTTGCGTCGGTTCATTTATGGGAAGGGCTGGATATTCCTGGTGCATCGCTTGAAAATGTCTTTATCTATTCATTACCTTTTCCACCTAATGACCCAGTGTTCCAATCAAAAAGAGAACAAACAAGTAAGGCTTTTGAAGAGGTGGACATGCCTTATATGTTGTTGCGCATGAGACAAGGAATTGGCCGTCTTATTCGTACAAATGAGGATCATGGTACAGTGCATATATTACTAGAAGATGATCAACCTGGAGATGTGAAAGATAAAGTGTTTAAAATACTTCCTGTGGAAGTGAATATACGGTAAAAATGAAAAAGGAGAGACTTGTCTGGTCTCTCTTTTTTTGATTCTACTGGTTGATTTTTATTATATATGAATAGTTTTTTTCTTAAAATTAAGCGAAAAAACAAATGGTTAATTGAGAATGAAGCGCTGTTAGGCCAATATAGTGATATTAAACAACAAGTTTTATAGAAAGGAATATGCTAAAATAAACCTAGAAATAAGAAGGGGGAAAGACGAAGATGAATGCGACGATGTTAAGCATTGAAAAAGAGTTTTTAGCGTTTGTTAAAAAAATGATGGCTTATAAAGAGGCTGTTTCACTCATGTACTGGGATTTAAGAACCGGTGCGCCGAGAAAAGGTGCCGAGCAACGATCTGAAACGATCAGTATGTTATCTTCTGAATTATTTGCAATGTCAACGAGCGAGGAGATGGCAGCATACATAGGAAAACTAAGTAATAAAGAGGCAAAGGAGAGTCTTTCAGAACGGACAAATAGATTGGTAGAAGAATGTAAAAAAGAGTATGACTTAAACAAGAAAATACCTGCAGATGAATATAAAGAATATGTTACAATTCAAGCACATGCAGAAACGATTTGGGAAGAAGCGCGAGAAAAGTCTGATTTCGCAATGTTTTTACCCTATTTAGAAAAACTTGTGTATTATAATAAACGTTTTATCGGTTACTGGGGATATAAAGAACATAAATACGATACATTATTAGATCAATATGAACCAGGGATGACAGTAAAAACCTTAGATGAAGTGTTTGGTAAGTTACGTCAATCGATTGTTCCATTAGTGAAAGACATCGCTGACTCACTGAATAAACCAAGTACAGATTTCCTTTATGATACTTTCCCGAAGGCAAAACAAAAGGAATTCACACTGCAAATTCTTGATCAAATGGGTTATGATTTTGATGCAGGTCGTCTAGATGATACGGTACATCCATTCGCCACTGGTATTAATCCTGGAGATGTCCGTATTACAACGAGATATGACGAGAATGATTTTCGCATGGCTGTATTTGGTACGATTCATGAAGGTGGACACGCCATATATGAGCAAAATATTTCTAAGGAGTTGGTAGATACACTTCTTTGTGATGGCGCATCAATGGGAATCCATGAATCGCAATCACTGTTTTACGAAAATTTTGTTAGTCGTCATCAAGGGTTCTGGGAACATAATTTTGAACTGCTCAATCAATATGCCCCAGACCAATTTGACCGCATTACCTTAGATGAATTTTATCGTGCAATTAATGAATCTAAGCCATCTTTGATTCGTATTGAGGCGGATGAATTAACCTACCCACTTCATATTATGATTCGCTATGAATTAGAAAAGGCAATATTTAATGATGAAATAGAAGTGAAGGATTTACCACAGCTATGGAATGAAAAATATGAAGAATATTTAGGGGTTACCCCTAAAACTGATGCTGAGGGTGTGTTGCAGGACGTTCATTGGGCAGGCGGAAGCTTTGGATATTTCCCGTCTTACGCGTTAGGCTATATGTACGCAGCACAATTAAAACAAAGTATGTTGAAGAGTATACCTGAGTTTGATCAATTGTTAGAAGAGGGCAATCTTACCCCTATTAGAGAGTGGTTAACTGAGAATGTCCATCGCTACGGGCGTATGAAAGAGCCATTAGAAATCATTCAATCGGCAACTGGAGAAGGCTTAAATGTACAATATCTTATTGATTATTTAACAGATAAGTATCGTGCAATTTATCAACTAAACTAGATATCGCTAGAAACGGGGAGTGGAAGATGAAACGTATTCTGCCCTTTATAATGATTGCGGCTGGAGCAAGTTTATGGGGAATTATTGGCTTATTTGTGAAGGGATTAGCTTCTGCTGGTTTCACTTCAATGGAAATCGTAGCGATTCGTGCTATTTTTGCTGTTTTATTTTTATTGCTGATAGGTGTTATCCATTATCGCCAAGAGATGAAGTTACACGCTGTAGGTGATGTACGGTACTTCCTGGGTACAGGCATTTGTAGCATCGTGTTATTCAATTTTTGTTATTTCACGACAATGAGTGAGATGAGTATTTCCATGGCAGTTATATTTCTTTATACAGCACCTGCATTTGTAACGATTCTATCATTTATGTTTTTAAAAGAGAAAATGACAATAAATAAAATTATCGCCGTTATTATGACAATGGCAGGTTGTATATTAATTGCAGGCTTAGCTTTAGGAGAGAGTCAAATAACCATTTTGGGTATAATTACTGGTTTAGGCTCAGGTATTGGTTATGCGCTTTATACAATATTTGGTAAATTTGCGCTCAACCGCTATTCTCCGTTTGCCGTAACATTTTTTACTTTTATTATCGCAGCTGTTGTGCTTATACCAATAACAAGTTTGTGGGAGAAAAGTACACTCTTCATGCAAACTGATGTCATGCTTTTAAGTGTTGGCCTAGGGCTTATACCAACAGTACTTGCTTATATTCTTTATACAAAAGGGTTAGAGAAAACAGAAGGAAGTACAGCCGCAGTCATTTCCACAGTTGAACCTGTGGTTGCTACAATAATGGGTGTATTATTATTTAATGAAAGCCTTGTTTGGTTACAAGGAGTGGGGGCCCTGTTTATTGTCAGTTCAGTTGTTGTGGTGAACTTACCGCAAAAGAAAAGGAAGCGCTATACAAGCGATGAAATCACCCAATAATGACGATTATTAAGATATTTAAACATCTGAACCTATTCATTGAAGTAGGCTTAGATGTTTTTTTTGTTAGAAATGATATTGTGTGCAGAAATATCAAGAGTAAAGATGATTTTAAGAGAAGGGAACATAGACGGAGTAACGGAAAATGAGATTTTAGAAAATTACCAATAATATACGAATGATAATTACATGAAATTCTCTATTGTTCGTTTTTTCTATCATTATCCTATTGAATTTTTGAAGTCGCATGATATAATGATAGTAATTCAAATTAAATAACTTAATAGTTGTCATTCATATAATAGCGGAAATATGGTCCGCGAGTTTCTACCGAATAACCGTAAATTATTTGACTATGGGTGAGCAAGTGGAGGAGTAGTCTTTATCTGCTCTTGTTTCCACACCTTTAAAACCTAAAGGTCCTTGCTGCACTCAAGTTGAAAGTGAAGCGGATGACTTTTAGGTTTTTTGTATTATAGCCAAGGGGGATAATTATGGAGCTGCTTAAAGAAAAAATCAAACAAGAAGGAAAAGTACTTTCAGATACTGTTTTGAAGGTAGATTCTTTTCTTAATCACCAAATTGATCCTGAGCTTATGTTAGAAATAGGCAAAGAATTTGCAGCTCGGTTTAAAGAAGAAGGCGTGACGAAGATACTTACATTAGAATCTTCAGGAATTGCTCCAGCTGTCATGACTGGATTATATTTGAATGTACCTGTTGTCTTTGCTAGGAAGAGAAAATCCTTGACATTGGTTAATGATTTGTTAACTGCAGAGGTGTATTCATTTACAAAACAAGAAACCAATGAGATTTCAGTATCGCAAAAATTTATAAGTGAAAATGACCGTCTGTTAATTATTGATGACTTTTTAGCAAATGGGCAGGCAGCTCTAGGCTTAGCGGATATCGTGGACCAAGCGAAAGCATCTATCGCTGGTATGGGCATTGTCATTGAAAAGGGATTCCAAGATGGAGGAAAACAATTACGCGAAAAAGGTTATAAAGTTGAATCTTTAGCAATTGTTCAATCACTTGCGAATAGCAAGGTTACTTTTACACAAGTTGAAGAGATGGAGGAATCCTCAAAATGAATCAAAATCCGTTGAAATTAGCTTCCCTAGGAATACAACATGTGCTGGCCATGTACGCTGGAGCAGTTATTGTCCCATTGATTGTTGGTGGTGCCCTAGGTTTAACAGCAGAGCAATTAACCTATCTTGTATCAATTGATATTATGATGTGTGGGATTGCGACATTATTGCAAGTTTGGAAAAATAAATTTTTTGGTATCGGTTTGCCTGTTGTCCTAGGTTGTACATTTACAGCAGTAGGGCCGATGATTACAATCGGCGGAAACTATGGTATTACATCCATTTATGGTGCCATTCTTGTTTCTGGATTGTTTGTAATATTGGTTGCTACTTTCTTTGGTAAATTGGTTAGATTTTTCCCTCCTGTTGTAACAGGATCAGTTGTGACAATTATCGGATTAACTTTAGTTCCTGTAGCTATGAATAATATGGCTGGCGGGGAAGGTAGCCCAGATTTTGGTTCAACGGAAAATGTTATCTTAGCTTTTACAACGCTTCTTGTTATCTTAGTTTTGTATAAGTTTACAAAAGGCTTTGTACGTGCTATTTCGATTTTAATTGGTATTATTGTCGGAACGATTATTGCTTCTATCATGGGGAAAGTGAATTTTTCAGCGGTTGGCGAGGCGTCATTCTTCCATATGCCACAGCCATTTTATTTCGGAATGCCTACATTTGATTTGATTCCGATTCTTACAATGATTCTCGTGGCAATGGTCAGCCTTGTCGAATCTACGGGTGTATATTTCGCATTAGGTGATATTACGAATAAAAAATTAAAAGATAAAGACTTAGCAAGCGGTTATCGTGCAGAAGGATTAGCGATCGTCTTTGGTGGTATTTTTAACGCATTTCCATACACAACTTTTTCACAAAATGTAGGTTTAATTCAATTATCAGGTGTAAAGACCAAAAATGTTATTTATGTTGCTGGTGCATTTTTAGTCATTTTAGGGTTAGTACCTAAAATCGGTGCCTTAACAACAGTTATCCCATCTTCTGTGCTGGGTGGAGCCATGCTTGCTATGTTTGGTATGGTTATAGCATCAGGAATTAAAATGTTAAGCAAAGTAGACTTTAACTCACAAGAAAACCTACTCATTATCGCTTGTTCTGTTGGGCTAGGTGTAGGGGTTACATTTGTTCCAACGATCTTTGCGAATCTACCAGAAAATATCCGTATAATTACTGAAAGCGGAATTGTGGTTGGGAGTTTAACGGCAATTATTTTAAATATCGTTTTTAATATGCTTGGCAAAAAGAGTGGAGTAAATGAAGAGGAAGTTGAGCAAGCGAAAGCTTCTTAATAGGTAATGGAAAGCAGCTGATATTCAAGTCAGCTGCTTTTCTTTTCTTCAAAAAAAGGCGGTTCAAATCCGATTCATTAAAAGTCGATTTGATTATTCGTCTTTGATATAAAAATGGATGATAGCAGAGGAAAAAAGGATTGCTCGTTCATCGAGAGAGAAATCGTCAAAAGGGATTTGCTCGTACATCTAAAGGAAATGCAAGATATTCGAGCAAAACTCGTTTTATTAGATATGTACTACGAACTGCTGATACATAAGAAAGTATAAACGACATGCCTTTGCCTTTTGTTTCATCTATAATCGGCAAGAACCTTTTCTGTTTAGTTATTAATGTATTTTTCGAACACTGAACCGAAGTCTTTTTCATGTAGTTGATTTTTACTTGAGTCAAGCCAATTAAATGAAAATTCCGTGAGTGCTTGGAATTGTTTTGCTAGATCTTGTTCACCGATTCTCGAATTATGTAGAACTTGCACAGCTTTATCAAGGCTATCATTGGCCATTTTTAACATAATTTTGTTTTCATACACTTTTTCAGCAATATATAATAAGGCTTTATATAGATCTTTCAATTCATCTACTTGTTTTTTATCAACATCAATACTGAATGGGATACTACCAAGATTAAATTTAATCTCTACATCTAAGTCAATTTTACCAGCAGTTTCTAACTTTACGTCACTGACGTCAAATTGGAAGTAAGGATAACGCTTCATGACTCTTTTTGAAGAGATTGCGTTTTGTCCATCAATATGAATTAAACCTAAGTTAGTAAAGCAATATTCATCACTTTTCGTCATGATAAGAAAATAGATTTTTTCATTATCTTCATGACGTACAAAATCATCTGATTGTGTTTTATCAAAATCCTCTGGTTTTATAATTTTTCCGATATCTGATAAGCCTAATGCATCTGAAGCAATTTTTTTAAACATTCAAATACGCCCCTCTGTAATATAATTAGTCGATTGTTTCCAACTATCATTATAAGGGATATTACATTAGATTTGCATCACAGATTTGTAAAATTTAAAATAAGTATGAAGTCAATTAAGAAGAAAGAATGAAAGAAACTAATTAATGCTTAATAGCGATTTACTTAACCAACTTAATTAAAAATTCGAGTTCGTTCCACTTGCACCAATCGGGCCTTGAATCTGATAATCTCTCCCAATAATTAAGTTTATATCAACCCTACTATAAATTCCTTTGATCTCTTTATCTATATCAATTGTAAGTAGGGTGAAATGTGACAGTTAAATATATCCCCAGTAAACAGCGACTACTCAAAATGAATAGTCGCTGTTTAATTACTGAGATTCTACTTCTTTTTGCTTCCAGTAATATTCACTAAAAATATCGGCAAAGGCATCTGTACTATTATCAAGTTCTTCACGGTTATTGTCGACACCGCCGACTTCTAGAAGGATGGCGCGATCGGATAAGTCTTGGTTGTAGACACCATTGCCTACTGAGTAATCTTTCTTTAAGACTCCTCTACTTAGACCAGGGTATTTTTCCTCTACAGCTTTATTAAGATCTTCTGCCAGTTTTAAATTTTTTTCGTAATTCTTACTCTCTGCACCGACAACAAAGAAGAGTCGAGCATAACTTTTACCATTAATGTCAATAGTAGTGACATCTTTTCTCTGTGAATCTCGATGAATATCAATAATGTAAGTTAAGTTTTTATTACTAGCCAATGCCTCAGAAACGAAATCTCTTGCCCTTGTATAAGCATCATTATGCTGTAATCCTTGACTATGCAATGCTTCTGTCATATTTGTTCTGTTATGTTCAACGCCGATACCCTCAGCATGTAAATCCTTTTGTAGTTTAGAACCAACTGAGATCACATTATACTTTTCATCATTACTTACAGCGTCGTCTGCTGTTTGTGCTTCTTTTATAAATGGAAGGTAAGATTCATAGCTATGTGAATGATAAATATACACATTTTTTTCTTTAGGTGAAGTTGTTCCTTCCTGCTCGTCATCGTTATTATCATCATCGTTTCCGATAGTCTCTTTGTCTTTTATTAATTTATCCATTGGTACGTTTGTTGACTCAATTGGTAAAGTTGTATAATCTGTTCCTTTTCCAGCGATGTGAATTTTGCCATCGAAAAAGGAGAATAAAGGAAGTTCTCTACCAAGGAATGTTCGTGGATCCTCAGGTGTAATACTTGTTGCAAACTTAAAAGCAAGGTCAGAGATAGCCACTTCTTCAATCGCATCCTCACTAATAAAACTTTGGTTAGCACTTTTTAATAAGTGTAGATAAATGGAATGCGATTGAGGTCCATTGATGACAGAACTAGCAATATCAGAAGACATCTTTATTGTGACGAGTGCGACGGTACTTGCTAAAAAAATGCAAGCAATAGTAATGGAGAGAGCAGTAGTGTTAATAAATAGAAATAACTGATAGCCTTGTGATTTTTGCATATCATCCATCCTTTCTATTAAAATGCTTATGAAGAAAAAGAGAGAGATATGCTAAATTTAAGACTATCAATTTTGCCTTTTATAAAAAAATAACTAATTGTGGATATAAAAATAGTAGAGATAATGGAAGGTTACAAAACTGCTCTTATATCCAAGTAGGGATAAAAAATGGGTGTATCTTTTAAAGTCACTCAAATTAGAAAATAGAGTTGAGCGCCTCGTAAATTGGATTTGGAAGCCAATAATTAGAATCAAGCTGAGCTACTTAAAATGTGAGGGTAAAGTGAGTAGCGTAAATCAATTTAAGCTACTAAAAAAAAGGGCACGAGACAAGATGAGTAGGGTAACTCCAAAATGCGCTACTAAAAAGAGGAGAAGCGACAAGATGAGTAGGGCAAAATCAAAATGCGCGACTAAAAAGAGGAGAAGCGACAAGATGAGTAGGGTAACCTCAAAATGCGCGACTAAAAAGAGAAGAATCAACAAGATGAGTAGGGTAACCTCAAAATGCGCGATTAAAAAGAGAAGAATCAACAAGATGAGTAGGGTAACCCCAAAATGCGCGACTAAAAAGAGAAGAATCAACAAGATGAGTAGGGTAACCCCAAAATGCGCGACTAAAAAGAGAAGAATCAACAAGATAAGTAGGGCAAAATCAAAATGCGCGATTAAAAAGAGGAGAACCAACAAGATAAGTAGGGCAAAATCAAATGCGCGACTAAAAGGAGGAGAAGCGACAAGATGAGTAGGGTAAATCAAAATGCGCGACTAAAAAGAGAAGAATCAACAAGATGAGTAGGGCAAAATCAAAATGCGCGACTAAAAGGAGGAGAAGCGACAAGATGAGTAGGGTAAATCAAAATGCGCGATTAAAAAGAGGAGAATCAACAAGATAAGTAGGGCAAAATCAAAATGCGCGATTAAAAAGAGGAGAACCAACAAGATAAGTAGGGCAAAATCAAAAAGCGCGACTAAAAAGAGAAGAAGCGACAAGATAAGTAGGGCAAAATCAAAAAGCGCGACTAAAAAGAGAAGAATCAACAAGATGAGTAGGGTAACCCCAAAAAGCGCGACTAAAAAGAGAAGAATCAACAAGATAAGTAGGGTAATCCCAAAAAGCGCTACTAAAAAGAGGAGAATCAACAAGATGAGTAGCGCGAAATTAACCCCTGCTACTAAAAAAAGAAGAACCAACAAGATAAGTAGGGCAACCCAATTCCCGCTATAAAAGAGAAAAACCAACAAGATAAATAGCGCAAACCCCGTTTCGTATAAAACCTCCTTTTAGAAGGCCACCATTGCTGTGACGGACCTTGACAAACATTTGAAGGGGATTGATTCCATATGAGAGAATCAGGCTTGAAAGCTTGATAGGGTTAGCCTTTTTTACGGGCTTGTTGAGGTTGCGTGGGGGATAACTAACGGTCGTATTTGATTAATGATAGATCATCAAAGCTGTATAAGGTAGATAATCTTAGCAGAATTTAGGAAAAAAACAGAAATGAAGATCGAGCACCAAAATAGACACTCATCTATGAGATTAAGTCATGGTATAAGAATAGCTTTAGGAAGTGAACGATTAACTAGAAAAGAAAGGAGGATGATGAAGTCCTCTATCTCGATAAGTTAGGTTTTATATGTAGCCAGAGGAAGAGGGGGGAGAATCTTTCTTTGTATAACTTTTATATTGCTCAGGGTGAATGATAATGAAAAACCTCCCACAACAATCGAGTGGGAGGTTTACTGCATTATTTATCTTCTTTTAATTCCCTACCCATGCCTTTAAGGAAATGAATACCGAATCCAATAGCGCGATTAATATCAGGGTCATTTAAAACTTTGGCCAATTGCATAATACCAATTTTCTTTTCTTCATGTAAGAAGTTTTTTCCTTCGTCCATGCCTGATACTGCACTTTTAATGAGTTTTGTTGTTTGTTCAGGGTCAGCTTGCATAAGTGCACCAGTTGCACCCATTAATGTGTTAATCAAGTTGGTTACAGGTTCTTTTGTTACTTGACCAAGTGCTACTTTAGCAATTTGTTCTTTCCCTTTTAACATGGAATTGGCTGCATCAAGCATACCTGCTTGTTGTAATTCGCCAATAAGAGCCATGATACTTTGTACTGCTTGATCATTTTCAGTGAGTAATGATTTTAATTCGTTAAGCTTTTGCTCTTGTTCAAGGGCTTCATTTCTCTCACGATGAATTTCAGTAATAGGCGCTGCCATAATGAATCACCTCTCCAATCTTTATTGATCTGTTAAATGAACATAGCCTTCGCGATTCCATTTACGTTGAACTTCCACACCGTTTTGTGGATTGCGTTTTTTATTACGCGGGTTCGTTTTTGGTAATGGTTTGTCGCCGGCTTTGTTATTTAAAATTTCCATACGAACTTTCGTTTGTTTATAAGCCGGTGTACGCGTTCGTTTATCATATAAAGGACCAGTTAAGAAATTGATAGCAGAATCCTTATCAACTGAATTCATTGGTAAGTACAGTTCGTTTTTCTTCACTCGGTCTGTAATTAGAACATTCAATTTAACTGCACCAAATGGAGAGACGAGTCTTACTGTCGAGCCATCTGAAAGTTTTCTTTCTTGTGCTAGTTCTTCTGATACTTCCACAAATACATCTGGTACTTTTGCAGTCAGGCCTCTTGACTTATTGGTCATATTTCCTTCATGGAAGTGTTCAAGCATACGCCCATTATTAATATGGAGGTCATATTCTTCAGGGAAATATGCAGGTTCTGCCCAATCAGATAAGGCGAAACGCGCTTTTTTGTCTGGGAAGTTAAAACCATCTTCATATAACAATGGTGTGCTTGCTCCATCAAGACTTCCCCATAAGAAGCTACCCCAACCTTCTAGTACATCATAGCTTGCTTGAGAGAATAGTGGTGCAAGACTCGCCATTTCAGCAAAGATTTCACTAGGGTGTGTATATGTCCAATTTGCCCCTAGGCGATTAGCTACTTCTTGAATAATCCACCAGTCAGGTTTAGAGTCTCCTAATGTTGGTAACGCTTGGTACAATCTTTGTACACGACGTTCAGTATTTGTAAATGTACCTGTTTTTTCTAGTGATGGTGCGGCAGGTAAAATAACGTCAGCGTATTGAGCTGTGCGAGAGAAGAATATATCCTGAACAACAAAGAAGTCAAGACTAGAAAGTACTTTATCTACATGGTTCGCGTCCGAATCAACAAGTGCCATGTCTTCACCAACAAGGTACATTGCTTTCATTTCATCTTTTTCAATCGCTTGTAACATTTGAATATTATCTAAACCTGGTGTACCTGAGATTTCAACTCCGTAAGCTTTCTCAAACTTCGCACGAGCGATATCATCGGTAATATGTTGATAGCCTGGTAACCAAGTAGGTAAGGTACCCATATCACATGCACCTTGTACATTGTTATGTCCACGCAATGGATAAGCTCCAGCACCTGGGCGACGATAGTTACCTGTTGCTAATAACAGGTTAGAAATAGCAGCTGAAGTATCAGAACCACCAGTATTTTGCGTAACGCCCATACCCCAAAGGACACAAGTACCGTCAGCATCACGAATCATTTCGGCAATTTCGATGATTTGTGATTGTGATAAACCAGTCGTTTCTTCAGCATATGCTAACGTATATTTCTCTAAAACTTCATTAAAATCATCGAAGTAATTGACATTTTCCTTAATAAATTCAGCATCATGCCAACCTTGATCGATCATGTATTTGGTTACAGCCATTAACCAAACTTGGTCTGTTCCTTGTTTCGGACTTATAAATATATCAGAACGTTCAGCCATCTCATTTTTACGCAAGTCTGCGACAATTAACTTTTGACCGTGGTATTTATGGGCTCTTTTTACACGTGTAGCAAGAACAGGGTGACCCTCTGCCGGGTTTGCACCAACAATAATGACAAGACCTGCTTCAGCAATATCTTTAATAGTTCCAGCGTCACCGCCCATACCTACAGTTCTGAATAAGCCATCAGTGGCTGGTGATTGGCAATAACGAGAGCAGTTATCGATATTATTCGTTTCAAATACTTGTCTAGCTAATTTTTGTAATGAATAGCTATCTTCATTTGTAATTTTTGAAGAAGAAATAAAGCCAATTGAATCTTTGCCGAATTCTTCTTTAATACTTCCTAGTTTACTAGCTACAAGGTCTAATGCCTCGTTCCAACTAGCTTCTACAAAGCGACCTTCTTTTCTAATCAATGGTTTTGTAATTCTCTCTTCAGAATTAACAAAATCCCAACCGAATTTACCTTTAACACAAGTGGAAATTGCATTTACTGGTGCATCGTGGCTTGGTTGCACTTTCAAAATTTCACGGTCTTTTGTCCATACTTCAAACGAACAACCTACACCACAGAAAGTACAAACGGTTTTTGTTTTTTCGATTCTTTCTTCACGCATCGCAGCTTCAACTTCTGATACAGCAAAAATCGTGCCATAGTTCGGTTCTACTTCTTTTACAAGGTCAATCATTGGTGTCATGATCTCATCATCAATCTTTGTCATGAAACCTGCATTACCGAGCATTGATTTTTCCATTAAGGCATTACATGGACAAACCGTTACACATTGTCCGCATGAAACACATGACGATTCATCAATGGATACACCTTGGTCCCAAATAACTCTTGGTCTTTCTCTTTCCCAATCAATTGAAAGTGTTTCATTTACTTGTAGACTTTGACAAATCTCAACACATTGTCCACAGGCAATACATTGATTTGGATCATAACGATAGAAAGGATGCGACATATCGACAGCCGATTTATCTTCTTTAGGCGTATAAGGATACTTTTGATGCTCAATCTCTAATAATTCAGCTGTATTATGGACTTTACAGTTGCCGTTATTATTATCACAAACTGTACAATACAGTAAATGGTTTTCTAAAATACGGTCCATTGCTTCTGTTTGTGCCTCTTTGGCACGGTTGGAGCTTAAGCTAACACTCATACCACTTTCTGCTACAGTCGAGCATGAGCGCATAAGTTGACCATTTACTTCTACAATACATGTGTCACATGTTTGTATTGGGTCAACCTCTGGTAAATAACAAATCTGTGGATGTTCAATTTGATTTTGATTAATGATTTGGAGAATGGTTTGCCCCTCATGCCCCTCATAATCCACACCATTAATTGTAATGTTTACATTGGAAGTCAATTTTGTTTCCCCCTTACACTTGATCAAACAATGGTTTAAAGAGAATAAAGTGAGTGTTTCTGCTTAAACCAATAAAAAAACCACCATGTACTATACCGCTTTCAAAAAGCGAGCATAATCCATGGTGGAATAGTTAAATAACAACGCTTGCTATTATACCAATCCATACCATTTTTAGTATGTAGAAAGTACCATTGATAGAGAGACAACATGAAAATATTACCCCTCCAACAATTCCACTAGTTATTATAGCGCTAAAAATTAAATTTAACAATAATGAATTTAATCTTATAACGATTACAGTCCAATAGGGTAATTTTGGTATTGTGAAACAGTGAAGCAATCATCGTGCAATTTTTTTCCTATTTGCAGCCCCTTTCATTTTTTTTAAGCATGTACTATGATTATACAATTGAGACAGAATCTTATATAAAGGGGTAAAGAAGATGTCAAAAATGGTGCATGAGTTTAATGATATCATTCGTAAATTAAGAAAAGACTTATTTGGTAAGGGACCGGAGAAAATCCACACAGTGTTTGTAGAGAATATGGCCGTTTCGACTTTATACGGTAATCTCACACCGACAGAACAATTTATTTCTCGTACAGAAGATGGCAAAGAAATGGTGCATTCAGCAAGAACAAAAATGATTCAAGATGTATATGCAGAAGGTACGCCAGAAGGAATGGAAGAATTGGTCGGTGCGACGCTGTTACATTTGTTTTCTGATATTAAAGTGGAAGAGAATATGGCGATATCTGTATTTGTATTCGATAAAAATATCATAGATTCATAGAAAGAGGAGAAAAGATGAAGCAAGTGGAAACGAGTCGTAAAATCATACGAGTGACTGGAAATAAAGTTGAAAAAATGGAAGATACCATTGTTACCGAATATGCAGTAACGGTTAAGCTGAATGGAGAAGAGCTAGTCACAATGGTATGTACACCAGAATATATTGAGGACATGGTGATAGGTTATCTTGCATCAGAAGGTATCATAAGATCTTACAAGCATATTAAAGATATATGGGTACAAGAAAAGGAAGGGTTCGTTCATGTTACAACAGATCGTACAAATCCTTATATACAAAACTTCCAAAATAAAAGATATATTACTTCTTGTTGTGGTATGAGTAGACAAGGCTTTGTTTTTGTTAATGATGCATTAACAGCTAAGAAAATGGAAGATGTTAATATTCGATTAACTGTCAATGAATGTAATCAGTTAATGGAACAATTACAAGCGTCTGCGACTACATTTAAACAAACAGGTGGTGTACATAGCGCTGCGCTTTGTGACAAAAATGGGATATTATTAAGCAGAATGGATATTGGTAGGCATAATGCGCTTGATAAGATATATGGTTATAGTTTAAGAGAGGGCATCAGCATGAAAGGGAAGATTATTGTTTTCACAGGAAGAATCTCCTCAGAAATACTTTTAAAGGTAGCAAAAATTGGTTGTGAAATGATTCTCTCAAAATCTGCACCAACAGAGTTTGCTTTGCGCTCAGCAGAGGAATTAGGAATTACGACTGTTGGATTTATTCGTAATGGCAACATGAATATATATACTTATCCTGAACGAATCCTATTATAAAAAGAAATACTTCGCTACACGAAAAAAATAAAAAATAGTCTAGTAAAATTTTTTGTTTTTTGGTAGCATATAGTTTGCAATGGGTAAATGGAAGTAAGGCAAGCACTGTTTTATTTCTTTTTACAAACAATATAAATATGATGACTGATACTTCTGTAGGGGATTGCAGAAGGGTTAGGCAGCATTCTTTGAAATCCTTTACAAAAGTAAGGGATGTCTGAGTGCTGCCTTTTTTATTTAGGGGGTAGTTAGAATGGGATTTAGTAAACCGCAAGAAATTATGGAACAGACGATTGCAACAGGTGTTGCAAAAACGAAAATACCACTTTTGTCGCTGTTGGTTTTAGGCTTTTTAGGTGGGGCATTTATTGCACTAGGATTTTTATTAGACATTCGTGTTATTGGGAATTTACCGGCAGAGTGGGGAAGTTTCGGATCGTTTTTAGGTGCAGCAGTTTTCCCTTTAGGCCTTGTATTAGTAGTATTGGCTGGGGCTGAATTAATTACAGGTAACATGATGTCAGTTGCGAGTGCTTTGTTCTCAAAGAGAATTAGTCTTGGGCAATTATTGAATAATTGGTTTTGGGTGTTATTATCCAATTTTGTAGGGGCACTGTTTGTTGCTTATTTCTTTGGACATGTCGTTGGATTAACAGAGACAGGTCCATACCTTGATAAAACAGTAGCGATTGCTGGTGCAAAAATTGATGATACATTCTTACAAACATTTGTTTCAGCGATTGGTTGTAACTGGCTCGTATGCCTAGCTGTTTGGTTAGCTTATGGTGCTCATGATTTTGCAGGTAAAATTTTGGCTATTTGGTTCCCGGTTATGGCATTTGTTGCGATTGGATTCCAGCACGTTGTTGCCAACATGTTCGTTATTCCAGCTGCGATTTTTGCAGGTTCGTTTACTTGGGTAGATTTCATTGGCAATATCATACCTGCCTTTTTAGGTAATGTAGTTGGAGGGGCTGTGTTTGTTGGCCTAGCTTACTTTGTCTCTTATAAACCAAAAAATGAAACAAAATCTCAGTTGAAAAAAGCTTCATAATAGAAGCACATTCATCATAGCTTACATAAAATAATCTATTAGAGATATTGGATGTGAGCAAATGCAGCAATATTATTGTGATTATTGTAAAACGCTATATAAAGAACAAGGAGTTTGTCGTGTCTGTGGTCAAATCATTGATAAAACGATTATCATTGATGTGCATAAGCAAGGCAATAAATAAGCAATTATAATTGGTAAAGTTTGCGTAATGCCAAGAGAGCCACTTTAAGATATGATAAAAGGGCACAGCAACTCCTTCAAAACACATCTTTCTGAGCCGAATGAGATAACTCATTCGGCTTTTTTTTATGCAAAAAATGAACGAGAAAGATTAAAAACCAATCAATGCATAAATATCCTTATTAAGGAAAAAATACCCGTACATAGACAGAAAGGGAGTTCCTTATGCCAGCTATTTTATCTATCTCAGAAGTACCCCCATCAAATGAAATTACTCAAAATGAAGTGGTAGCATTTGCACGCCACTTATTTGGGCAATCTTTCAAAGATATCGATCGTTTATTAAAAGTATTCCAAAACGGACAAATTGAAAAACGTCATTTTGCCAAAGAACTAGATTGGTTTAAAGAGGACCATAGCTTTGCTGATAAAAATGATGCCTTCATTGAAACGGGAGTAAAACTTGGGTGTGAGGCGATTGAAAAGTGTTTAACAACGAGGGAGTTTCTAAATCAACCTATTAAGTATCAAGAGATAGATGCGATTTTTACGATTACTAGCTCAGGTTTAGCTACACCATCGCTTGAGGCAAGAATAATGAATCTATTACCCTTTTCTGAGCAAACAAAAAGGATCCCAATATGGGGCTTAGGCTGTGCAGGTGGTGCATCGGGTTTATCAAGGGCTTATGAATATTGCTTAGCTTATCCAAAAGCAAAGGTTTTAGTATTAACAATTGAATTATGCAGTTTAACTTTTCAAAGAAATGATCGCTCTAAGAGTAATCTTGTTGGTACTTCTTTATTTGCTGATGGTGTTGCCTGTGCATTAATCGCTGGTGATGAAAGTGGTTATCAAAAATATCAGAAATTGCCTGCCATCCCCCATATATACGGGACACAATCAACGACAAAAAAGGATTCGCTTGATGTAATGGGTTGGGACGTAAAGGATGATGGTTTATATGTCATATTCTCAAGAGATATTCCCACAATTATTGAAGGCTGGCTGAAGCCAAATGTACAGACATTCTTAAATCAATTCTCATTACAAATAACCGATTTGCAACATTTTATTGCTCATCCAGGTGGAAAAAAAGTGATTGATGCTTATCAAGCGTCTTTACAAATTCCTGCTGAGATGACCGCCACTTCACTTGACGTTCTAAGGGAGTTCGGCAATATGTCATCAAGCACAATATTATATGTTTTGCGAAGGTTTTTTCTCCTTGGAAAAAAGGATGATATAGGTTTGGCAACTGCCTTAGGGCCGGGTTTTAGCTCGGAATTACTTTTATTAAAATGGAGGTGAATTAAATGTTTTTTTATTTTCTTCTATTTGTTATTTCTCAACGGTGTATCGAGTTAATCGTCGCAAGATTCAATGAGGATTGGATGAAAAAAAGAGGTGGCATTGAATTTGGTCAAAGTCATTATCCACTAATCGTTATGGTACATAGTTTGTTTTTTATTGTTTTAACAGTTGAGGTAATTGTGTTCGGTAAAGGATTATCTCCTTATTGGTATTATTTACTGCCGTTATTTATACTCACACAAGTGATAAGAATATGGGCGTTATCTTCCTTAGGGAGGTTCTGGAATACAAAGATTATTGTTTTACCCAAAGCAAAAGTGGTAACTAAAGGACCATACCGTTGGCTAAAGCACCCAAACTATACAGTCGTTGCAATGGAGTTTCTTATTATGCCTCTATTGTTTCAAGCTTACTATACTGCCCTTGTTTTCACTCTGTTAAATTTCTTTATTTTAGCCATTCGTATTCCAGTTGAGGAAGAAGCATTAAAAGCATTAACGAAATATGAAGAAGCGTTTCCTATGAAGAGAGATGAAGAAATAGGAAAAATTTGAAAAAGGTTTATTTTAGTATTGAAAATCATTCTCGATTATGATAAATTATTAATTGAAGATGATACTTATTCTCAATTAATGAAAGGCGTGATACATTTGACAGCTCTTTTTGTGGTTGGCACTATCGCTGTTTATGGTGCAGTAATGAAATATGTGTTGAATGGTGTTACAAAGTCAGAAGCAAAATCTTAAATTAGCGTTTACCCCTTTATTACATATAGGAAGAAGCCTTAGTGAGTGAGGCTTCTTCTTTTTTTTGGTGAAAATACCAATTTTCATAACGAAAGGTTCACTTTACCCCATATTTATAATATATTAATACCTATATAGGAAAAAAGCTTGCGCAATTATAATAGTAGTAAATTGATGTGACAAGGGGATTAATTATGGTTCAAACAGTGGGTAAACAACTTAGTCAAAATGAATTAATTGAAAGAATAGCAGCATTATCATTGTTTTTTGAACAAAATGGAGATAATGTTTCTGCTTCAAGAGCAAGAGACCTCGTCTATAAATTACGAGATTCACAATACGCGATTGCATTTTGTGGACATTTCTCTGCGGGTAAATCGAGCATGATCAATAAAATTGTGGGAGAAAACTTACTGCCATCCAGCCCTATCCCAACAAGTGCGAATTTAGTTAAAGTGAAATCTGGAGAGGATTATGCCAAGGTGTATCTTAAGGAAGGGATGCCAAAGCTCTATCCTGCACCTTATGATTATGAAAAAATTAAAAAATATAGTAAAGATGGAGACCTCATTCATACTGTAGAAATTAGCCATTCGGAAACAAATTTGCCAAAAGATACGGTTATTATGGATACACCAGGAATTGATTCAACAGATGATGCGCATAGAATTGCTACTGAGTCGGCTCTACATTTAGCTGATATGGTCTTTTATGTGATGGATTATAATCATGTGCAATCAGAACTCAACTTCTTATTCACTAAAGACTTAACTGCAGCGGGTAAACAAGTATACTTAATTATCAATCAAATAGATAAGCATCGAGAAGAAGAATTAAGTTTTCAACATTTTACTGAAAGTGTAAAGGATTCTTTCGCCTCGTGGGGCGTTCAACCTGAAAGAATCTTCTATACATCGTTGAAGAAACCAGAGTTACCACATAATGATTTTTCTGCTCTTCAGAAGTTCATCTACGAACAAATTGGCCAAAAAGATAGGCTCTTACCACAATCTGTTCTTCACTCATTACAGAAATTAACTGAAGAACATTTTATCTTCTTAGAAGAAAAAGACACTCATGACATAGCAGCTAATGAGGAAATTTTAGCAGCTCTGCCTGAAGATGAACGAGCGCTCGTATTTGAAAAGATTGAACAATTACAGTCACATAAACAAGCATTGCAGCAAAAAAAATATCAGGCAGAAATTGATTTGAATCATGATATGGAAGATATCTTAAATAATGCTTATTTAATGCCGTTTCAAACGAGAGAATTAGCTGAGAATTATTTAGAATCAATGCAACCTGGCTTTAAAGTAGGCCTATTATTTGCGAAGGCTAAAACTGAACAAGAACGAAGTACAAGGCTAAGTCTTTTATATAACGATTTAAAGGAAAAAGTCCAATCGCAAATTGAATGGCATGTGAAAGAGTTATTCTTAAAAAAATTAAAAGATGATCACATACATCATAATGAGTTACAGTCACAAGCTCAAAACATTAATATCAATATACCAGAAAGCCTGTTAAAGACAGCTATTAAAGAAGGGGCGAGGCTCTCAGGTGATTATGTTTTGCAATATACACGGGATGTGTCTGATGCTGTAAAAAAAGAAACGAAGAAACAAATAATCAACTGGAAAGAGTTGTATTTGAAAGAGTTAGAAGAGTTAGCTAATGAAAAAATTCTCGCAATGAAAGATGAATGGGATGCTTATGCTCGTTTCGGTGAGGCACTTAGTATATTAAAGGAAATTAAAGCAAAACAATCAGAGCAAAAAGCAGAAATTAAGAAACTATTGGCAGGAGAGCTAGACCTTAAAAAAGTTTCAGCTTCCGTCCAAGAGTTAATGAGACCAAAGGATGAAGATGTCCAAATTATTCGTGAAGGTGAAGAAGAGTTTGTTGATACTAAACAAGTAGTGAGTACTCATTCAATTGTTGAAAAAGAAATGAACCAAGAAAATAATCATGAAGCTGATATCGAGGCTCTAATTAGTAAGCTCGAGCATACCGCAAAAGAGTTACGAGATATCCCAGGTTTCCACAAAATATCAGCAGAGCTATTAGAGAAAGCTGACCGACTACAATCACGCAGTTTCACTGTTGCTTTGTTTGGTGCCTTTAGTGCTGGAAAATCTTCGTTTGCCAACGCATTAATTGGTGAAAAAATCTTGCCGGTATCGCCAAATCCAACAACTGCTGCCATTAATAAAATTATGCCTGTTACTGCAGAGTACCCTCATGGTACCGTTAAGGTATTTGTAAAAAGTGAAAAAGTCATGTTTGCAGATATTAATCGTTCGCTACAAGTCTTTAATCAACAAGCACAATCATTTACTGAAGCTATAGGGAAGATAGATGTGATTTTAAAAGAGCATCATGATTTTGATGCGCATGAAAAAACGCACTTTGCCTTTCTTGCGGCCTTTGCCAAAGGGTATAATAATTTTCAAGAAAAGCTTGGTAAAGAAGTGATTACAGACCTCACAGAACTAGCAGATTATGTTGCTAAAGAAGAAAAATCATGTTTTGTTGAGATGATTGAAGTATTTTATCAATGTGAATTGACTGACAGAGGCATTACACTCGTTGATACTCCAGGTGCGGATTCCATTAACGCACGTCATACAGGAGTAGCTTTTGACTATATTAAAAACTCAGATGCCATTCTTTTCGTGACGTACTATAATCATGCTTTCTCCAAAGCCGATCGTGAGTTCCTTATACAGTTGGGCCGGGTTAAAGATGCGTTTGAACTTGATAAAATGTTCTTTGTTGTCAACGCTATTGACCTTGCAAGTGATGAAGAAGAGAAAAACGATGTCTTGCAATATGTTCATGATCAGCTCATTCAATACGGCATTAGAAGACCAACCTTACATGGGTTATCGAGTTTACAGGCATTATTCGAAAAACAATCAGGTGAAGAACATTCTTCTGGAATGAAGGATTTTGAAGAAAGTTTCTATCGTTTCATTAATCACGATTTGATGTCACTTTCATTATCTGCTGCTGAACTTGAGTGGAATCGAGTAATGAACCAATTGCGTACATTTATTGAATCTTCTAAAGAAAGTAAAGAAGCAAAGTTAGCAAAAAGAGAACTTCTAACGAATGAACTAGCGATTATTAAAGAGAAGATTGCTAAAGATGATCTTGATTTATTAACTCAAGCATTAAATCAAGAAGCGGACGAACTAGTGTTTTATATCAAACAAAGAGTTTTCTTACGATTTAATGATTTCTTAAAAGAATCTTTTAATCCAGGACAATTAAAAGAGGATGGCCGTGATATGAAAAAAGCGCTCCAAGTAGCTTTAGAGGACTTTTTACAAAGTTTCGGATTTGACTTTGCCCAAGAATTGCGAGCGACGACCATTCGTCTAGAAGTATTTATAGGAAAGTTATTACAACAAACATACGAGAAACGAAGTAACCAAGTAAACCAATTGAATCGCGATGTAACCTTTAGTCGTCCAGAAAATCCTTCTTTTGAAGGGGTGAATTTTGAGTCTGCTTTCAGTAACGTGGATCGCACTACATTTAAAAAAGCAATGAGTTATTTTAAAAACCCTAAGAACTTCTTTGAGAAGAATGAAAGAAAATTACTAGCAGAAAGTCTTGAGGAAAGCTTGCAAGAACCAACAGATGTATATTTACAAGAATCATCTAAACAACTCAAAGATTATTATGATGAGAAACTTTCAGCCGTTTATCAACAACTACTGTCTGATTTAATTGCTGAATCAGAAGAGTATTATAAAGGGTTGTTAGCAACATTATCTCAAGACTTCCCAATTGAACAGTTAGTTGCAACAGAAGAACGTCTGAGGGCCTATTAAGGCATTGGAGGTGACATGCTTGAAAGATGTAAATACCTTTCATGTATGTGCAACTTGTATAAACTTCTTAGCCGTTAAAAATGAAAATGGAATGAGATATTTTTGTGAACGTTTAGGTTATGAAACGAAGCCTAATTACAAGTTTAATTGCTGGGAGCCTAAGGATCATGTGAAAAGACTCATTGAAAAAAGAAAGGGTGACGGGGATGAACAGCTTAGTTAACGTAGAATGGCTCTTCCAACATCTAAATGATGTGAGAGTAATTGATTGTAGATTTAACCTCGCTAATCCTGAAGAAGGATTTGAGCAGTATCGCACCGGTCATATTCCCGGCGCTGTTTATTTTCACCTAGAACAAGATCTATCATCAAAAGTAGAAAAGCATGGGGGTAGACATCCACTGCCTTTAACAGAGCAATTTGTCGAAAAGGCAGAAGCGGTCGGTTTAACGAATGATACAAAAATTGTCGTTTATGACAACGGGGAAGGGTCATTTGCTGCTCGTTGTTGGTGGGTGTTTCACTATTTTGGTCATGAGAAAGTATATATTTTAGATGGCGGCTTTAAAGAATGGCTAGCTTCAGGTCATCCTACTGAAA
This sequence comes from Cytobacillus sp. FSL W7-1323, assembly GCF_038595015.1. Lineage (NCBI taxonomy): Bacteria > Bacillati > Bacillota > Bacilli > Caryophanales > Bacillaceae > Cytobacillus > Cytobacillus sp. FSL W7-1323. The sequence continues at coordinate 2,840,317 of NZ_CP151998.1, read as the reverse complement.
GCAAGGTTCAGTCATTTGGACGCGGTGAATTCACAGCAACCATTCAAACGGACATGGTTGCCGATTACAAACAAGTAAAAGAAGCAATTGAGCATCCGAATAATGAAGTGGTGTTAATTGATTCAAGAGAAGAAAAGAGATATCTCGGTTTGATTGAACCGATTGATAAGAAAGCAGGTCATATACCTGGAGCAATGAATAAAGTCTGGATGGACACTCTAAGTGAAGGCAAGTTTAAATCAATTGATGAGCAAAAGCAACGGTTTTCAGAAATTGAGAAAGACAAGCAGATTATAGTTTATTGTGGTTCAGGGATTACGGCCTCCCCCAATTATTTAGCATTAAAAGAAGCAGGTTACAAAAATGTAAAGCTCTATCCTGGTAGCTTTAGTGACTGGATTTCTTATGAGGAGCATTCGGTTGCAACGAAAGAGAAATAATTTTTATAGGGAAATCCGAACTCTTTGTCACCTTAACTGGTTGCGATGACAACGGATTTTCCTCTTTTTTTTCAGCAATAAATCAGTTACAGAGCGAAAACCATACATTTTTTATATCTATGTTATAATAATGATACTTTAGATGGAGGAGGAACAACTTTGAACGAAAATCAACAACTACAAAACCCGCGATTCCTTCTTGTAGATGGGATGGCTTTATTATTTCGAGCTTATTTTGCAACAGCTGTAACTGGTCAATTTATGTATAACTCTAAAGGAACGCCAACGAATGGCATATATGGATTTATGAAGCATTTCTTAATGGGTGTGAACCATTTTAACCCTAGCCATGTTGCCGTTTGTTGGGATATGGGCAGTAAAACATTCAGAACAGATATGTATAACGGGTATAAATCAAATCGACCGGAAGCACCGATTGAATTGGTCCCACAATTTGAGCTGGCGAAAGATATGGTAGCGAGCTTTGATATTCCAAATATCGGTGTTACAGGTTATGAAGCAGATGATTGTATCGGCACGCTTTCACAGGTTTTAAAAGAAGAAGCAGAGGTTGTGATTCTTACAGGGGATCGTGATATTTTACAGGTATTAGATAAGAATGTATCGGTTGCCCTTTTGAAAAAGGGGATGGGTAATTATGAAGTCCACACACCAGATAGCTTTTATGAAGAGAAAGGGATACAACCAAGGCAGTTAATCGATTTAAAAGCATTTATGGGTGACCCAAGCGATAATTATCCTGGGGTAAAGGGGATTGGTGAGAAGACTGCACTAAAACTCTTACAAACATATGAGCACATAGAAGGCGTATTAGAGAACATTGAAGCACTAACAAAAGGGCAAAAAACTAAAATCGAGCAAGATTTGGACATGCTACATTTAAGCAGACAATTAGCAGAAATTAAATGTGATGTTCCTGTTGAATGTACTTTAGTAGAAGCTGAATGGAAATATAACGTAAATAAAGTTAATCAGAAGCTAGAAGAAATTGAACTAAGAGGTATTGCTAAATTACTGCGTCATCCTGCAGTGATATAACGTTTAAGTCATTGGGAATGGTCATTCCTGATGGCTTTTTTTTGTTATACTAAATTACGTTTTCCCCAACTACACCTTCCAGTTCATCGTATATTGCACTTCCTCTCAATAAATTTACCAAAATTATTATAGCAAGTATTTAGGGAACTAACACAAAATGTATGATAGATCATTCATTAAAAGGAGACGTTATGATGAATTATAATGCTGGAGATATTGTTTATGTATTTTATCGTAATCCGCATACACAAGATGTAGCTAATATTCAGGCTGCTGCTGTCGTCAATAACCCAGAGCGACCAGGTGAGTTAGCATTGTTTTTATATGAAAATTATTATCCATTAACAGAGGAAGTGGCTGTTTTCTCAAATGAAGCAGAAGCATATGAAACATATGGAAACTATTTTGATGATACCCTTCAAGGAGGGATAGACGATTGAAGCCATTCGAGCCAAAACTTGTTTATTTTGAACCGAACGCGCTGGATTATCCACTTGGCCAACAATTAAAGAAGCGGTTTGAAAATACTGATGTAGAAATTAGATATACAACATCCCATAATCAAGTCAGAAATTTACCAGGGGACAATGATTTTCAAAAATATCGTGTTGCTAAATCTACGTTAGTTGTCGGTATAAGGAAAACGTTAAAGTTTGATACATCAAAGCCCTCAGCAGAATATGCGATTCCATTCGCGACTGGATGTATGGGACATTGCCATTATTGTTATCTACAAACAACAATGGGAAGTAAACCTTATATTCGCACATATGTAAATGTAGACGAGATTCTAACTGCTGCTGATGAATATATGGCGGAAAGAGCACCAGAAATAACAAGATTTGAAGCATCTTGTACATCTGATATTGTTGGCATTGACCATATTACTCACACATTAAAAAGAGCGATTGAACATTTTGGGCAATCAGAATATGGTAAATTGCGGTTTGTGACAAAGTTTCATCATGTCGATCATTTATTAGATGCGAACCATAATGGTAAAACACGTTTTCGCTTTAGTGTGAATGCTGATTATGTAATTAAGTTTTTTGAACCTGGAACATCAAGATTGAAAGATCGTATAGCAGCTGCTGGCAAAGTGGCGAGAGCTGGTTATCCACTCGGGTTTATTGTGGCACCTATTTATTTACATGACGGTTGGCAACAAGGATATTATGAAATGTTTGAACGGTTAGAAGCCGAGTTGCCGATTGAAGCAAAAAAAGATTTAACTTTTGAATTTATTCAACATCGTTTTACTAAGCCGGCGAAACGAGTAATTGAAAAAAACTATCCAATGACAAAACTTGAACTAGATGAGGAAAAAAGACGATATAAATGGGGAAAGTATGGAATTGGAAAATATGTTTATAAAAAAGAAGAAGAGGAAGATATAAAGGAGACGCTCTATCAATATATGGTAAAATTCTTTCCTGAAGCAAAGTTAGAATACTTCACTTAATATTGTAGAAACTTGTCGGAAAATAAGCTAAAATATAGGTATTGAGTAGGAGAAAAAGAGGGGACTGGCGCGACCATTGAAATCGTTAGAAGAATATTTATGCCATTTGGAAGGTAAAGGATTTCAGCTTGAAGAAGATAGTATAGGCTTTATATACTTCGGTAAACATTACACAAATGCACCAGATGAATTAGTTAATACAGCAATAGAGATGACATTAAAGGCGCAAAAATCATTTGATGGCAGTTTTTATTTATCACTGTTAGAGCGTTTTATGGGAAATAATATACCGAACCGCAAGGAAGCAATTAACTATATGAAAACGAGTTTGCATATATCTATTTAAAAAATAAAAAATGAACAAGCATGATGTAGAGGCTGAACTGCGCCCCAAATTTTAGACATATGAGCTAACAATTGGAGGTACAGTTCATTTTTTTTCGATTGAATTCTCAGTAAAACGATTTTTTTGCGGCCACTCAGCTAATATCATACCAAGTAGAATGAATAGGCAACCAAACATGGCGATGATCGATAAACGGTCTCCAGCAAAGATATAGCCTGTCAGTGCAGCGAAAACAGGCTCCATTGCAAATATAACAGCGACTCTTGTTGGAGAGGTGAATTGCTGGAAGTGTGTTTGTGCTAAAAAGGCCAGCCCTGTAGCAAAAATACTTGTAATGAGTAAGGCGAATATAACCTCTTGCCTGAATAATAATTCACTATCGTAAGACCATCCCTCATAGACAAAACCTGATAAAATAGAGAGTAAACCCACAGTTGTTACTTGTATAATAGTTAAAATAATAGCTGAATGAGCCTGTGCAAATAAATTTGTTAATATAATATGGAAAGCAAAGCCTAATGCACAAATGAATACAAAACCATCACCTTTATTAAATGCAGAGATATCTTGTGCTGTTAGTAAGTAAAGTCCTAAGGTAGCGACAAATACGCCAATAAAAGCATTACGAGTAATCTTTATGTTTAATATAAAAATTGATAATATAGGGACAAGAATCACACTCAAACCAGTAATAAAACCTGCTTTACTTGAAGAAGTATAATGAAGCCCAATTGTCTGAAATGTATAGGCGATAAAGAGACATAAACCTAACAAGATACCTGCCATTAGTGTACGTTTAGTTAGTCTTTCCCACTGCTTCCTATAAAAAATAATCGCCATTATTGTTAAGAAAAATGCAGCAATAAGAAAGCGGATACCATTAAATGAAAAGGCGCTAAGAGATTGGAGAGCATTTTGTACAAGAACAAAAGTAGTTCCCCAAATGAACGCGACAAGTAGAAGAGAGAAGTCTGCCGTTTTAGTTGACTGCCACATTATTTTTTATTTCTTCGAATAGCCGCTCTTGCCAATTCGTCTGCAGGTTTATTTTGTATACTTGGTATCCACTTCATAAAGAAAAGGTCGAACTGCTTACTTAATTCAAGTGCTTCATCAAGAAGTGGAGCAAACTTTTTATTACGGGCAAATTCCTTTTCAATACTCGCATTTACCACTTGTGAATCCGTGCGAAAGGAAACGGTTCGATAATTATTTTCTATGCAAATACTTAATGCTAAAATCAATGCTTGAAACTCCGCTTCATGGTTCTCCATATTTCCAAGTGGAATACTATGCCTCTCTACAATTCCGTTCGCTTTTATAAATATTCCTGCACCACTCGGACCAGGATTACCAGCACTTGCACCGTCTATATATACTTCAATCAATGCAATTCCTCCTTTTGTGATAAAATAGTGGGAGTTCTTTGTAATGCGATGAAGGAGAAATGTTCATAATAATCGTATAACATTAAAGAGATATTTTGCTACAGAAAGACATATGATGAAAAATACAAACTACAAGTAAGTGTAGCATACAAGCACCTTATTTTTGAATCATCATTTTATTAAAAGGCGTGTTAAAATAAATGAAATATCAATTGATTGCAGCTTATAAACTAAAAAATAACGAAAGCTATTTATTTTCTTCCGAATGGTTAGATGGTGAGTCTGCTCTTGATATGGGAGAAGAGTTTTCTCATCATCCTAAATGGACAGAAATAAAGTGTTTGGATGAAAACGGTACATCTTGGACCATAAAAGAATTAAATAAGCTATTAGAAGAAGTAGAGGAAGAACCGCATGATTTAGTGATTTATTTTGATGGTGGCTTTCATGACGAAACGAAGACCTCAGGCTTAGGTGCTGTTATCTACTATCGACAAGGAAAGAAAAAGTATCGTATAAGAGCCAATGAATGTTTTCACGAGTTAGAATCAAATAATGAAGCGGAATATGCTGCCCTTTTCTTTGCTCTTTCACAATTAGAAGAATTAAATGTCAGTCGGCAGAGTTGTGAAATAAGAGGAGATGCAAAAGGACTATTAATGCAATTAGCTGGCGAATGGCCTTGTTATGAGAAAGTATTAAATGATTGGTTAGATCGGATTGAGGAAAAGCTGAGCCTATTATCATTAAATGTAACGTACACTCCTATTGTAAGAAAAGATAATCAGGAAGCACATAAGTTAGCGACACAAAGTTTAAGCGGGAAAAGAATCTATAGTAAAATGCAGTTATTATAGGAAGGAAGGTTTATTGTGGATGAGAAAAAGAAATTAGTAAAAGAGGTTGATCAAGTCATTGATTTTTATTGTGAGGATTGTTTCTTATACAAATATCATCGTAAAGAATATGGACGAAACTTTGCTCACCGATTTTGTATAACCAAATGTACTGTGGGAGAAAAAATCCAAAGTATTGGCAAAAATTTTACATAATAAAAGGCTGGCAATTTTGCCAGCCTTGATTATATACAGATTAAAGTTTTACAACGTTAGCAGCTTGAGGTCCGCGGTTACCTTCAACGATTTCGAAAGAAACTTCTTGACCTTCTTCTAAAGATTTGAAGCCTTCGCCAGTGATAGCTGTGAAATGTACGAATACATCGTCTCCACCTTCAACTTCGATGAAACCGAAACCTTTTTCATTGTTAAACCATTTTACTTTACCGTTTTGCATGTGAACTTTTCCTCCTAAAACTTTGAAGGCTCCAAGCCTTCAGAAAAAATTTTCATCCAACATAAACATACTGCAATATTATCATGGAATATAGGAAATATATTCTGTTAAATGATGTATTAAATATACAATACTAATCGAATTCCGTCAAGAAATCTGAAAGTTTTTTCTTTAAAATATTGTAAAAATTTCAGTTTTTTCTCCAGGGTGTGGAGTGGCGCTACTAAGTTGGGTTATCAAATGGATATTTTGGTGATAGAAGTAGCTTTATTTAGAAGAATATAACCATCCTAAATGATTGGTTCAAAGTAAGAATGACAAGCTTAGATACATGTTTTTCTATTATGGTTATTAGGAAGAAAGTGTCATAATTAATCGCGGCATTCATATGATAGGTAAATCAATCAAAGAAGGTGGCCATATGTATCGTTTTCGCATCAATGAGAGGGAGTGGATTTTGCGTTTTGCTATTAATGTGGATGCTGATGATATAGAAAAGAATATTATTTTTCAATCGATTGTTAAAATGGGACATGAGATTTTACACTATAATCATGGGGATTCCTTTATTTTATTTGACAAAGATATCGGTGCGATCATTTTTTCAATTGAGACGATCCCATCATATATCCTCACCGTTGCTAACATTATAAATGAAGTCGATTGGTTCCAAATAAAAAATGGCATCGTTTCGAGGAAAAAAGATCAGCATTAGTGATTCTTTAGTCTCTTATGAGAAAAAAATGGTTCCTGAAGTTGATAAACGAACCTTAGTTTGATGCAGTTTATAATAGAAATTGAGAAACCCGCTGTTTGCGGGTTTTTTCTGTTTTGTCATGTTTACTTATTGACGGTTTTTTCACCATGAGTTAAAATGTTGCACATAGGAAACTTTTATAGATTTAGTTAAAAAAAGTGTATCGATTAAAAAAGTATGCATATAATCAAATAAGGAATATAAAGGGAGAGAAGGGTAGAGATGAAAAGAATATTAGTTACTATGTTTAGTTTAATGGTGCTTGCCGCTTGTTCAAGTAATGAAGCAGGAAATACCGAAAATGATCAATTGAAAGTAACAACGACTATTGCTCAAATAGCTGATGGTATTGAGCATATCGGTGGTGAACATGTGGAAGTAAATAGTCTGATGGGACCAGGCACAGATCCACATCTATATAAAGCTACGCAAAGTGACATTAGTCTGCTTCAAGATGCGGATTTAATTATGTATAATGGCTTGCACTTAGAAGGCAAGATGCTTGAAGTGTTAGAGAAAATGGGCGAGAAAACTACTGTTGTGGCAGTAGGCGATTCATTAGAAGAATCCAACTTACTAGCTGATAAAGATAATCAAAATGCGGTAGACCCACATATTTGGTTCGATATTGATTTGTGGATAGAGGCATTGACTACAGCAAAGGATGCATTGATTGAAGTTGATCCTGAAAATAAAGATGATTATGAAGCGAATGCAGAAGCCTATTTTACAGAGCTGAGAGAATTAAAAGCATATGCCACAGAACAAATTCATTCAATTCCTGAAGAGAAACGTGTTCTAGTCACTGCTCATGACGCGTTTAATTACTTTGGTAATGCTTATGATATGGAAGTTATGGGTTTACAAGGGTTAAGTACAGACGCTGAATATGGTTTAGGTGATGTGCAACATTTAGTGAATACAATTGCTGATAGAGAAATCAATGCCGTTTTTGTAGAGTCAAGTATATCACAGCGATCAATTAATGCAGTGATTGAAGGAGCGAAGCAAAAGGGCCATACGGTAAGTATAGGTGGAGAATTATACTCTGATGCTATGGGAGAAGAGGGCACTGAACTAGGCACTTATGTTGGTATGTATAAACATAATGTAGATACGATTGTTCAATCATTAAAATAAAGATTGTTTTTATGTAAGTGTATATAGGAGTGATTATAGTGACAAATCCAATAGAAATAAAAAATTTAACTGTAGCCTATGATAAAACGGCAGTACTAAAGGATATTCAATTCTCAATACCAAAAGGCAGTTTAACCGGAATTGTTGGACCAAATGGTGCCGGAAAATCTACTTTGATTAAAGCGATATTGGGCCTAATTCCTAAAGTGTCAGGTGAGATTAAAATATACGGAAAACCTTACAAAGCAAAAGATCGTCTGGTGGGTTATGTGCCCCAACGAGGGTCAGTGGATTGGGATTTTCCAACAAGTGCATTAGATGTTGTCTTAATGGGAAGGTATGGCCATATCGGTTGGTTTAAACGACCAGGTAAAGAGGATACGGCACTCGCAAAAGAAAGTTTGAAGAAAGTGGGAATGGATTCCTACGCCAATAGGCAAATAAGTCAATTATCCGGGGGGCAACAGCAAAGGGTATTCTTAGCAAGAGCGCTCGTTCAAGATGCACAAGTTTACTTTATGGATGAACCCTTTGTCGGTGTGGATGCAGCAACAGAGAAAGCGATTATACAATTATTAACAGACCTTAAAGATCAAGGGAAAACGGTAATTGTTGTTCATCACGACCTACAAACAGTTGAAGAATACTTTGACCATTGTATTTTATTAAATAAAGAAGTCATTGCATCTGGTGTCACTGAAGAGGTTTTTAAAGTAGAACAATTACACCAAACATACGGGGGCAAGCTAGCTTTTTTAGATAAAGGAAAAGTAATGGTGGAACAAAAGAGGTGACATGAGTGATGGAACAAATAGGGCAAATGCTACTAGCAGCAAATACGCAGTGGGTGTTAATTGGTACGCTTCTTCTAGGGTTAGCTAGCGGTATTTTAGGGAGTTTTGCCTTACTAAGAAAACAAAGCTTAATCGGAGATGCTGTTGCACATGCTGCATTACCAGGAATATGTATAGGGTTTATGTTAACAGGAGAGCGGTCGCTCATCATCCTTTTAATAGGAGCGACCCTTACAGGTTTACTAGCTGCTTATTGTATTCAATACATTGCCTCCGCGTCTATTTTAAAAGAAGATACGGCCATTTGTTTAATTCTATCCACGTTTTTCGGCGTAGGTATTGTCTTATTAACGAAAGTACAGCAAATGCCTTCTGGCAATAAGAGCGGTCTAGATTCTTTTATCTTTGGTCAGGCAGCAGGAATGGTTAGTAGTGATGTGAAATTAATGGCAGGGGCAGCGGCATTATTACTTATGGTGACCATTATTTTCTTTAAAGAATTTAAACTAATTACTTTTGATGTGGAATTCGCTAAAGGCTTAGGTTTACCGGTTAGCGCGTTAAACTTTTTGTTTATGACCCTTTTAGTAGCTGTTGTTGTAATCGGTATTCAGGCAGTCGGTGTCATTCTGATGGCGGCATTACTTATTACACCTGCGATATCTGCCCGTTATTGGACGAATTCACTTAGTAAAATGGTCATGATTTCTGGCATATTCGGAGCGATATCAGGTGTGATTGGTACTTTGATTAGTTCACTAGATAGAGGGATTCCAACTGGCCCCTTTATCGTAGTAACTGCTACGATTATCTTTTTTATATCCATTCTATTTGCACCTGCCCGTGGTATCATCACACTTAAAATCAAACGGAGAATGACCAATCAAAAGCTTCTTCGTGAACAAGGGCAGGTGAAGTAGATGAGTTATGAAATTTGGATTATTATTGTCGCATCATTAGTGGGCATTACTTGTGGTGTAATCGGCTGTTTCCTCATTTTACGGAAGTTGGCGATGCTTGCTGATGCAATTAGTCATACAGTCTTGTTGGGGATTGTGCTTGCTTTTCTAATCAGTCAATCAATGAATGGAATTTATATGCTCATCGGTGCTGCAATAGTTGGTTTATTTACGGCTATGCTTATCCAATTTCTTAATCATAAGGGCATTCAGGAAGACGCATCAATTGGCGTCGTGTTTACCTTCTTTTTTGCTATTGGCGTGATACTTATCACAGTGTTTGCTGATAGTGTTCATTTAGATGTCGACCATGCTTTAATGGGTGAAATTGCCTTTGTTCCATTCGACATGGTGGAAATCGGTTTTTTACCACCGCTTCCAAAAGCATTCATCATGTTAATGAGTATACTGATATTAAATATTATTTTGATGATGTTATTTTATAAAGAACTAAAAATTACATCTTTTGACCCTGCACTTGCTGCTTCTATCGGTATTCCAGTTATGTTTATTCATTACTTATTGATGGGCATGGTTTCAGTATCAACTGTCGCTTCATTTGATAGTGTCGGTGCCATACTTGTCGTAGCGATGTTAATAGCACCAGGTGCTTCTGCTTATTTATTAACCAATAAACTAAGTCATATGCTGTGTTTAAGTGCATTCTTCGGAGTAATAGCAGCGATTAGTGGTTATTATGTAGCTACCTGGATTGACAGTTCAATCTCTGGTTCAATGGCGATGATGAGTGGGGTACTATTCGCTCTCGTGTTTATCTTTTCACCAACAAAAGGACTGTTAGGTAAAAAGCTGAATCATAAACGTTTTCGATCAGGAACTACTGCTCCTTAAATCGTGTTCATATGTAATAAAGGCTGTTATTTAAAATAGCAGCCTTTATTCTACTTTTGTTAAATAAAAGTTTACGAACGGGAATGTATAAATCATTTATAGTAATCCATCTTAAGATATCGACCTCTTACTTCTTGCTTTCTTCACATTTTTTAGTAAGATAGAAACATAATATTTTGATAGAAAAGAGAGTAAGAATGAAACTAATTATTGCAGAAAAACCAGACCAAGGAGCTACACTCGCTTCTGTTTTCCCCAAAAAGAAACACCAAGGCTATATCGAAATTCTTCCTAATCCTATTTTGACAGATGGTGGCTTTATCACATGGGCTATCGGGCATTTATGTCAACTCTCTCCTCCTGAAGTGTATAATACAACTTGGAAAAAATGGACATTAGATACACTCCCTCTTCTACCTAACCAGTTTCAGCACGAAGTCTCCAAAGATAAAATAAAGCAATTCCAGGTCATTAAAAAACTCTTATCACATCCAGAGGTGAATGAAGTTATTCATGCGGGAGATGCAGGGAGAGAAGGGGAACTGATAATAAGAAATATATTGCGTCAAGCAAAATCAAATTTGCCAATGAAGAGATTATGGATTTCTTCATTAACGCCGAATGCCATTAAAAAAGGGTTTCAACAGCTATTAGATGAAGAAGATACGAGAAACCTTTTTTTCGAAGCTTATACAAGGTCATGTGCCGATTGGATTGTCGGAATGAATGCTTCTAGACTATATACGTTATTATTACAACAAAAAGGATTCTCAGATGTATTCTCGGTTGGCAGAGTACAAACACCTACATTAGCATTGATTGTAAAAAAGGAGCTTGAAATTGAATCTTTTGTTTCTGAACCTTTTTGGGAAGTAGAAGCAACCTTCAAGATCACCGGGAAAAAATATAAGGGGAAATGGGAAGATAAGGGTAATAGTCGTATTATGGACAGCGCATTAGCTGAGAAAATTGCTTTGTTTTGCCAAGGGAAGGAAGCAACAATAGCAGATATAAAAAAGGAAAAGAAAGAATTCCTACCGCCTCAATTGTATAATTTGTCAGCACTTCAGGCAGAAGCAAATCGGCGTTATAAATTCTCACCTAAGAAAACACTTGATATTGTTCAAAAGTTATACCAAAAAGGGTGGGTTTCTTATCCTCGTTCCGATTCAAGGCATATTACCACGGAGGAGGCCAACACATTGCCACAAATTTTGGCTCGTTATGAAAAAATAAAGGATTATGAGGATTTCTTTCCTTTACCGTTTTCCTCCATCATTCAGAATAAGCGCTATGTGGATGAAAAGAAAGTGACTGACCATTATGCCATTATTCCGACTGAGCAAATTCCAGACTTCTCCAAACTTGCTTCTGAGGAGAAAAAACTTTATGACCTAATTGCGAAAAGTGTCATCGCTGCCCACCATAAGAAAGCAATAATCGAGTACTCAACAATTAGAACTCTGGTTGATGAGCGAGCGATGTTCATTTCTAAAGGAAAAGTAATTGTTGATCAAGGCTATCGCCAAGTGATTTCTCCAGTTGAGAAAGATAAAGATGTGAATCTCCCCTTATTAGATAAAGGAGATAAAGGAATAACAGAAAAAACAGAAGTAAAGGAGAGTAAAACACAGCCTCCTAAAAGATACACTGAAGGTCAATTAATAACGTTGATGAAAACAGCAGGAAAACATATCGATGATAAAGAACTTGAACAAGTATTAACACAGACAGAAGGACTTGGAACTGAAGCAACAAGAGCGGGCATTATTACGATGTTAAAAGATCGTGGTTATATTGATGTGAAAAAGAATATAGTCTATGCTACTTCAAAAGCTAAGGTTCTCATTATCGCGGTTGGTAAAGAGATATTAGCATCTCCTGAAATGACGGCGAAATGGGAGCAACGCTTAAAGCAAATCTCTAAAGGAGAGGCATCGCCTAAACAATTTATGGATCAAACAAGTCAAATGGTCCATCATTTAATTGCCGCTACGAAGGAAGTAACGAATGAATGGATATTCTCTGAAGAAGATAAACAACAATTTATCCCAAAAACATTTAAGAAAAAGCGACAATCCCCATTAGGCAATTGTCAATTATGTGATGGTCAAGTGGTAGACAAGGGTAAATTTTTTGGTTGCAGCAACTATCAGAAAAAGAATTGTACATTTACCTTATCTAAGAAAATTCTCGGTAAGTCAATGACACAAAAAATAGTGAAACAACTGTTGAAAAGTGGTGAGACTGATGTGCTGGAGGGTTTCCAAGGGAAAGACAAATTGTTTGCAGCAGCATTGGTGTGGGATAAAAAGGAAAATAAAATTAAATTTAAGTTTCCAACCTAAGTCTTTCCGTCTATTCCCATATCTTCCTTGTTTCATGAGGATTCTTATAGTAATATTTTAAGTAGTGGTTTTTCATTTGCGTTATAACAGCTTATGAAACCACTATCATTATGCTTTTTTTGATCAAGTAAGCGGCTATACTGTATGTAACAAATATCGTTTATCATAGATGTTAGCCTTTTTTGGGAGGATCCACATGCCAACACCTAGTATGGAAGATTATATAGAACAAATCTATTTATTAATTGAAGAAAAAGGCTATGCACGCGTTTCTGATATCGCAGAAGCACTATCTGTCCACCCTTCTTCAGTCACTAAAATGGTGCAGAAATTAGATAAAGATGAATATCTCGTATATGAAAAATACCGTGGTTTAGTATTAACGACAAAAGGAAAGAAAATAGGCAAACGCCTCGTTTACCGCCATGAGTTATTAGAGCAAATGCTTCGAATTATTGGTGTGAAAGAAGAACATATATATGAAGATGTTGAAGGAATTGAACATCATTTAAGTTGGGATGCTATTGACCGCATTGGTGATTTAGTACAGTTTTTCGAAGAGAATAAAGATAGAGTAGAGTCATTAAGAGTGGTGCAACGAAAAAATGAAGAAGAATAAAAGCAGAGTTATGGAGGGTGGATAACTCTGCTTTTTTTACATTAATATAGACAGAAAATTAAATATTTTATATCACATAATGTAAAAATAGGTATAAAGAGGGTTAGGTGAATATTTGATGGCTGAATTTGATTGGAAAAAGGCATCTGCTACAGAATGGGATAAGCGGTCGGATAGTTGGCATGAAAGATCAGAAAGTATGTGGAATGAAGGGAGCCGCAAGGAAATTATCCCTTTCTTACTTCAGTACCTAAAGGCGAATAATCAGGTATGTGACCTTGGTTGTGGTGATGGAATGGGAGCTTATAAGCTTTCAACACATGCCATCAATGTAGTTGGGGTCGACGTATCTGATGAAATGCTTATAAAAGCAAACCGGGTGAACCAAACGAATGATAACCAATTTATCAAAGGGGATTTATCAGAACTTCCATTTGCTGAGCATCATTTTGACGGGGTGTTGGCAATAAATTCTATGGAATGGACAGAAAATCCGTATAATGCAATGAAAGAGGCTGTGAGAATATTGAAGCCGGGTGGTTATGGGTGTTTTGGGATACTGGGACCAACTGCCGGACCTAGAAACAATAGTTTTCCTAGATTACTAGGAGAAAAGGTCATTTGCAACACGATGATGCCATGGGAGTTTGAACAGCTAATGCAAGGGCTCCCAATGAAAAAAGTGGCAGAGCAAGGTGTTTATAAAAAGGCTGCAGAGTCGTTACCTAAAGGAGGATTACCTCTTCCATTGCAACAAGCACTATCTTTTATGTGGATTTTTATTTTTCAAAAGGAGTGAGCTTATGAGTAGGTACTCATTATCAGAGTTTGTAGAGAAAACAGAGCAAGAAGATAGGGGTCAGGGCCTATTTGAGTTAGAAACGGATCGGTTATTAGAAGTGAACTTACAACAGCAGATTTGGGCAAAAGCTGGTTCCATGATTGCGTATGAAGGTCAAATCAAATTTGTTCGTGAAGGGATTTTAGAACATGGAATTGGGAAAATGTTCAAACGTGCTTTCTCTGGGGAGAGCACAGCTCTTATGAAGGCAACAGGTAGGGGGAAACTCTATTTAGCGGATCAAGGAAAGAAGATTTCCATCATCCGCTTTCATAATGATACATTATGCGTGAGTGCCAATGATTTATTAGCGTTTGAACCAAGTTTGAAGTGGGACGTCAAGCTTATGAGAAAAGTAGCTGGCATCGTTTCAGGTGGACTATTCAATATTCGCTTAGAAGGAGAGGGAATGGCGGCAATAACGACTCATTATGAACCATTAACACTAAAGGTAACTCCTGATAAACCGGTATTAACAGATCCCCATGCAACGGTCGCTTGGTCTGGCCATTTGCAACCGGAATTCGTTGCGGATGTCTCATTCAAAACATTTGTAGGCCGTGGGAGCGGTGACTCAGTGCAAATGAAATTTTCAGGCGAAGGTTTTGTCGTTGTCCAACCGTATGAAGAAGGTGGCTATGTGCAGCAGAATTAGTGTACATGTATTGGTTGTTTGTATAGCAGAATTTAAAAGGGCCTCAAAAGAGAGGCGCTGCTCATGGGCGATGAAAGTGACTATAGGGAGTAGTGCAAAAAGGGGGAAAACACCGCTTTTGATTATGGAAACTGACCTGATCATAATGCAATAATGAAACTCAGTTTTAAAATACTGTTTCCCAAGGAGAGGAATTAAGGAATCTCTCAATAATAGTTCTACTATTGCTCGAAACGGAGTAATCAAAATTATTGCCGAGATTGCTATTGTGACCATTTTTGTCCGAGTAGAATCCTCTTAATTGTCAACTGTCTAGTTCTTCAAAATCAATTCCTATTCACAATGTATGCAAAATAAAAAAATAGCCAATCCGTATATTCTACGGATCGGCTATTTTTAATCCCATTCATAGGGTGTTTGTTGATAAACATAGTAATTTAACCAGTTGGAGAATAATAGATGGGCATGCGAACGCCATTTGTTTTTTGGTGTCTTGGTTGGGTCATCATTGGGATAATAGTGATTCGGAATGGCTATGGGCAATCCTTTTGCCCGATCTCGCTCATATTCTTCAGCAAGTGTCGTTGCTTCATATTCAAGGTGACCGGTAATCATAATTTGTTTACCTTCATTGGCGCTCATAATAAAAGCACCCGCTTGAGGTGATGCAGCAAGAACCTTGACCTTACTATGATTCTTTAACTCTTCTAATGATATATCCGTATGCCTTGAATGGGGTGCGACAAAAGAGTCATCAAAACCGCGTAATAAGTTTTCTGACCAATTTTCTACATCATGGTCAAACACGCCGAAACATTTTTCCGGTAGCTCAAACTTATCAATATTGAAATGATGGTAAAGTGCTGCTTGTGCTCCCCAACAAATATGGAGTGTACTCGTGACATTGGTTTTTGTCCAGTCCATTATTTCTTTTAACTCTTCCCAATAATCGACTTCTTCAAAGGAGAGTAATTCAATCGGAGCACCCGTAATAATCATGCCATCAAACTTTTTTTGTTTGATTTCAGAAAATGTTGAATAAAACTGCTCAAGATGGATGTGGCTTGTATTTTTTGAATGATGTGTAACGGTTTTCAACAAGGTAATATTGACTTGAAGCGGTGTATTACCTAATAATCTTAATAAATGTGTTTCTGTTTTTTCTTTTTGCGGCATGAGGTTAAGTATAAGTATGTTTAATGGGCGAATATCTTGCCCCTTAGCGCGACCTTCATCCATAATGAATATTTGCTCTTCCTCGAGAATTTCCCGTGCTGGAAGTCCTTGTGGAATGGTGATTGGCAAGTGATCATCCCCTACTGTGTGAAATTTCAATAAACTTATTATAAAGACGTTTAACTTATTGAGCAACCTGAAAACCTTAAAATTATCATTAATTTGAAAATTTCTTGTCACATATCATTATTTAGATTTAGGAAGTGATACAATAGTAACGCTTGCAATGACAACTGGTATAGAGGAGAGGAAAAGCGATGGGGAAATATGTGAAGTCAGATATTGAAATTGCTCAAGAAACAACGATGAAACCAATTCACCAGATTGGGGAAAAGCTCGGACTTACGGCCGATGATTTAGAGCAATTTGGTAAATATAAAGCGAAACTTACAGCCGAAACACTTAAAAGAGTGGAGAGTAAGGAAAATGGGAAATTAATTCTTGTTACAGCCATTAATCCCACACCTGCAGGCGAAGGGAAATCAACTGTTACTGTAGGTTTAGGTGATGCATTAAATCTGTTAGGGAAAAAGTCGATGATTGCCATGAGAGAACCATCTCTAGGTCCAACAATGGGCATTAAAGGTGGAGCGACAGGAGGGGGATATTCACAAGTCGTACCGATGGAAGATATTAACCTTCATTTTACAGGTGATATTCATGCGATTACTACAGCAAATAATGCCTTATCTGCCTTAATCGATAATCATATCCAACAAGGAAATGATCTTAAAATTGACCAGAGAAGAATTATTTGGAAAAGAGTGATGGATTTAAATGATCGTGCGCTAAGAAATGTCATTGTTGGTCTGGGAGGTCCTGCTCAAGGTATTCCGCGAGAAGATGGTTTTGATATTACAGTGGCCTCTGAAGTAATGGCTGTACTATGTTTAGCGAAAGACCTACATGATTTGAAGAAAAGATTAGGCAAAATGATTATTGCTTATAATATTAACAAACAACCGGTTACGGTGGCTGATTTAGGTGCTGAAGGTGCTTTAACCCTTTTATTAAAAGAGGCAATCAAGCCTAATTTAGTACAAACTTTAGCACATACACCTGCACTTATACACGGTGGACCATTTGCGAATATTGCACATGGTTGTAATAGTGTGATCGCGACAAACACTGCTTTGAAGTTAGCTGATTATGTTGTAACAGAAGCTGGATTTGGCGCCGATTTAGGAGCAGAGAAATTTTTACATATAAAAGCGAGAAATATGGGTGTAAGTCCTGATGCAGTTGTCATTGTGGCGACGATTCGTGCACTTAAGATGCATGGGGGCGTCGCTAAGGAAAATCTCAGCTCAGAGAACACGGCTGCACTAGCAAAAGGATTTTCTAATTTGAAAAAGCATGTTGAAACAGTTCAGAGTTTCGGATTGCCGTTCGTTATTGCACTTAATCGCTTTAATGGTGATTCCGCAGATGAAATTGAGACTTTTAAAGAGTTGTGTGAAGAGCAAAATATACAATGGTCACTAACAGAAGTATGGGCAGAAGGAGGAACAGGTGGCTTACAGTTAGCAGAGAAAGTGTTAGAGCAAATTGCAAAGACAGATCAATCGTTTACACCACTTTACAATTTACATGACAGCTTAGAAGAGAAAATTGAAACAATTGCTAAAAATGTGTATGGTGCAAGCAGAGTTGAGTTTACATCGAAAGCAAAGAAACAATTAGCCGATTTTGAACGCTTTGGCTGGTCTCAGCTCCCTATATGTATGGCTAAAACCCAATACTCATTATCCGATGATGCAGCAAAATTAGGTCTTCCTTCTGACTTCACAATAACTATAAGAGAATTAAAGCCCTCTGTAGGTGCCGGTTTTATTGTGGCATTAACAGGAGCTGTTATGACAATGCCTGGGTTACCTAAAGTACCCGCAGCGATGCAAATGGATGTGGATCAACAAGGACAAGCGAAAGGATTATTTTAATCAATATAAAGGGGAATTGATACATTGTTTGACCCAATAGCTTTTGATAATATGAAGGTTGTTTTAGAGGGGCATATTTATGATTTTGATTTAACGGGTGAAATGAAGATAATCGATCGAAATGATTGGATGAATCTAGCGAAATTTAGCCGACGCTATGACATCTCATTTACGGATACAACCGTTGCTAACACTTTATCAGCAAAAATTACCTTACAGGCCAATTTGCAACAAATTACGACGGAATTGCAGCCTACGCACCCATTCACAAATGAAATCGGTGCTCATCTATCCATCTCTTTTATTCTGCAAAAACAGGAAAAAAATAAGTTAGAATCAGCTTACGAGCAAGTCGTTAAACAATGGGGGAATCGCCGTACCATTCAACAACGATTAATAAAAGTAGAGAATGAATGGACGCAAGAGATAGTAGTCAATTTTGACAGACTGATAACAGAAGATCAATTAGAAGACTTACTTGACTTAATTGACTACACACAACAAACATTAATAGTATTAGATCAATATTAGAGGTTTGAGACAATAGGTGAGATGGTATTCTTACATGGCAACGCTAAAAAGCGGTGCTCAGTAGAACAATCCAGTTCCTATTGTCTCGACTTTTTTTATAAAAAATTGTATGAGTAAAGTTGATAAGCATGAATATATCACGGATCGCCATTTTTCATGTTACAATTAGCTATTAGAATAGTTAATAGACTAACCGCAATATAGCTGGTTTAGATAGATTAATGAATGGATGGTCGAAATGAAAAATATATCATTAGAAAATATAACAAAAACTTACGGTGAAAAAGAGCTATTTAAGCAAATTAATTTTACTATCGGAGAAAATGACCGCGTTGGCTTAATTGGTGTAAATGGAACAGGAAAGTCATCACTGTTAAAAATCGTCGCTGGTATTGATTTGCCTGATGCTGGAGAGATTATTGCGCCTAAGGATTATTCAGTCTCCTACGCTGAACAAGAACCTAAATTAGACGAACAATTGACTATACTTGAACAAGTATTTGCAGGCGATTCTCCTTTACTCGTGCTTTTAAGAGAGTATGAGCAAGCATTAATCGCTTTGAATGAACATCCAGAACATAGCGAAGTACAGGAGCATCTTTTCCAATTACAAAAAAAATTAGATGCTAATAATGGGTGGGAAGCAAGTACAAATGCCAAAACGATCCTAACAAAACTAGGTATTGTCGACTTTGAAAAAAAAGTTGGTGAATTGTCCGGTGGACAAAAAAAACGGGTAGCGTTAGCACAAACGTTGATACAAGATAGTGATTTATTAATTCTCGACGAGCCAACGAATCATCTTGATCATGAATCGGTTCAATGGCTAGAAGAGTATCTTACCCGATACCGGGGAGCAATTCTGCTTGTGACACATGATCGCTATTTCCTTGATCGTGTGACAAACCGGATGTTTGAACTTGATGCGGCACAATTATACAGTTATAAAGGTAACTATGGAGCATTCCTTGAGGCGAAAGCGGTCCGAGAGGAGAATGAAGCAGCTGTAATCGATAAACAACGGAATTTATATCGTAGAGAGTTAGAGTGGATGAGACGCGGTGCCAAGGCGCGAACAACCAAACAAAAAGCGCGCATAGATCGTTTTGATCAATTAGATGAAAAATTGACAAATGTTACTTCAAGTGAAAAATTAGACATGTCTTTAAGTGGTAGTCGGTTAGGAAAGCAAGTATTTGAGTTGAAATCAGCGACAAAATACTATGGTGATTTAGCCATCCTAAAAAACTATGACCTGCTAGTGAAACCAGGTGACCGACTAGGCATTATTGGTCAAAATGGGACAGGAAAAACCACTTTTCTAAATATTTTAGCCGGCAATTTACCGTTAGACCAAGGTGAGAGAATCATCGGTCAGACGGTTAAAATCGCTTATTACACACAGGAAAGTGAAGAAATGGATGAGAGCAAAAGAGTGATTGAATACTTAAAGGAAGCGGCCGAAGTAATCGAAACAACTGACGGAAAAACGATATCTGCTGCTCAAATGCTTGAGCGTTTTCTGTTTCCACCTTATATGCATGGTACATTAATTAGAAAACTTTCAGGTGGAGAAAAACGTAGATTATATTTATTGAAAATCTTAATGACTTCACCGAATGTTTTGCTTTTAGACGAGCCGACAAATAATCTTGATACACAGACGTTAACGGTGCTAGAGGATTATCTAGAAAGCTTTGCTGGTGTGGTTATAACGGTTTCACATGATCGTTATTTTCTCGATAAAGTCGCCACTCAATTACTTGTATTACAAGGAAATGGGGAAATAACAAGTTATTATGGGAATTATAGTGAATACCTTGAGAAATCAAAACAAGCATCAAGTAAAAAAGCGGAAGAGAAAAAGATAGTAGAAGTAAAGGAAGAAAGTAAACCAAAAAAGAAAAAGCTTTCCTATAATGAAGCAAGAGAATGGGAGCAAATCGATGACAAAATGGAAGCGATTGAAAGTCGTTTGAAAGAAATCGATGAGGATATGAACAATATTGGTAGTGATTTCGAAAAAGCTCAACAGCTCATGGATGAACAAAAAAAGCTAAATCATGATTTAGAATATCTCATTGAACGTTGGAGTTATCTGTCTGAATTGGCAGATGCTTAATCAATGTAGATAAATGAAAGTAGACGATGATTTATGTTAGAATAATTATCATGAGAGAACAATTAAAGTAAAGGGTGATTTCATTGATTATAAAAGCGATTGAACCTACACCAAGTCCGAATACGATGAAGGTGATCTTAGATAAAGAACTGCCTATGGGGACAAGCAATAATTACAAAGTAGGTCAGGCTGAAGGAGCGCCGGAAGTCATTGTTGATATCTTAAAAATAGATGGAATTAAAGGTGTCTATCATGTAGCCGATTTTCTTGCAGTCGAACGAAATGCGAAATTCGATTGGAAAGATTTACTTCCTCAAGTGAGAGCAGCCTTTGGTGAAGAAGCTGAGAGTGCTGGGGGAACGGAAGTAAATGAACATTTTGGTGAAGTACAAGCTTTTGTGCAAACGTATAAAGGCATACCGATGCAAGTGAAATTAACAGATGGTACAGAAGAAAAGCGCTTTGGCTTACCGGAACTTTATGTTAAAGCTGTAGGTGATGCACAAGCACCTGATGATAATGTAGTCATGGTGAGAAAGTGGAAAGAACTAGGAGTGCGTTATGGTGAATTCGAACAAGTAGGTAAAGAAGTAGTGGATGAGATTCTAGCTGCATACCCAGAGGAAAGAGTAAAAACACTCATCACTGCAGCCCAAAGTCCAGAATCAGAAGAAGCATTGGCACCTAGAGTCCGTCTTAAACTTACCCCAGATGATTTAAAAGTGGAAGACTGGCGTATACGCTATCAAAAGCTTGAGCAAATGGCTGATCCTTCTCTAGATGATTTAGATGTACTTGACTTTGCCCTTCAAGATGAAAAAGCGTCTGTGCGAAGATTAGCAACTGTTTACTTAGGGATGATTGAAGACGTTCAAGTACTACCTTATCTATATAAAGCGCTAACAGATAAATCAGTCACAGTGCGAAGAACAGCGGGGGATTGTTTATCAGATCTCGGCTTCCCTGAAGCTTCTGAAAAAATGATGGAAGCATTATCTGATAAAAGCAAGCTGGTTCGCTGGCGTGCAGCAATGTTCTTATACGAAGTAGGCGACGAAAAAGCGCTTCCTGCCTTAAAAGCAGCTGAAAATGATAATGAATTTGAAGTAAGTCTGCAAATTAAACTAGCAATTGAAAGAATTGAGCAAGGCGAAGAAGCAAAAGGGTCTGTATGGAAGCAAATGACAGAATCACGGAAAAATGGATGAGTTAGAAGGACACCTGCATGCGCAACATGCAGGTGTCCTTTTTCAATCATAACCAGTATACGACGAAGCCGTAGGTAATTTTTTTGTGTTAGAACTGAGGATAAGCAGGGTTCAGTCCAAAAGAAACTCGATCAAAAAGTAGAGATAGAAACATAGATATAGAAGGTTTTTACATTGGCAGGAATAGTGTTATGTCGAGATGTGTGCGTGCCTCCATGAGTTGAGTGAAAAAGAGTGGGCAAACCGGAATTGCACGTCGGCCAGGTTAGAAAAAGGGAATGAGAGCTATGGAAATTGGATTTGCGAGTCACTCGGGTTTGGAAATGAGTTTGAGAGCAGTGCAAATTGGATTTGCGAGTCACTCGGGTTTGGAAATGAAGTTGAGAGCAGAGCAAATTGGATTTGCAGGTCACTCAAATTCGAAAATGAGATTGAGAGCAATGCAAATAGGTTTTGTGAGTCACTCAGATTCCCAAATGAAGTTGAGAGCAGAGCAAATTGGATTTGCGAGTCACTCAGATTCCCAAATGAAGTTGAGAGCAGAGCAAATTGGATTTGCAAGTCGCTCAGGTCGAAAAAAAGTAATGAGAGCAGAGCAAATTGGATTTGCGAGTCATTCAGATTCGCAAATAAGATTGAGAGCAATGCAAACAGTTTTTGCAGGTCACTCAGATTCGAAAATGAGATTGAGAGCAATGCAAACAGTTTTTGCAGGTCACTCAGATTCGAAAATAAGGTTGAGAGCAGAGCAAATTGGATTTGCAAGTCACTCAGGTTCGGAAATGAGATTGAGAGCAATGCAAACAGTTTTTGCAGGTCACTCAGATTCGAAAATGAGATTGAGAGCAATGCAAACATTTTTGCAGGTCACTCAGATTCGAAAATGAAGTTGAGAGCAGAGCAAATTGAATTTGCGAGTCACTCAGGTTCGCAAATAAGATTGAGAGCAATGCAAACAGTTTTTGCAGGTCACTCAGATTCGAAAATGAGATTGAGAGCAATGCAAACAGTTTTTGCAGGTCACTCAGATTCGAAAATGAGGTTGAGAGCAGAGCAAATTGGATTTGCAAGTCACTCAGGTCGAAAAAAAGTAATGAGAGCAGTGCAAACAAATTTTGCAAATCACTCAGATTCGCAAATAAGATTGAGAGCAGTGCAAATAGGTTTTGCAGATCACTCAGGCTCCCAAATGAGGTTGAGAGCAGAGCAAATTGGATTTGCGAGTCACTCAGGTTCGCAAATAAGATTGAGAGCAATGCAAACAGTTTTTGCAGGTCACTCAGGTTCGCAAATAAGATTGAGAGCAATGCAAACAGGTTTTGCAAATCACTCAGGTTCGCAAATGAGATTGAGAGCAGAGCAAACAGGTTTTGCAAGTCACTCAGATTCGCAAAAGAGATTGAGTTCCTATCTGGTTAAGCAATTTGCAGAAATCAAGGTTTTAACACAGGTATATTTTACGATGGTAGATTAGTTGGGATGAGTTCACTTCATTTTATCAATTGGAAGACAAAACATATGAGCATTGGATACTATTGAAGGTAAGGGAATAATTTCAATGTTGTGTAAAAGCACTGCTTGACTATATTCTCTGTGATTTAGGGCTTAATAAAGTCGAGATTCAGTGTGCAGAAGCAAATATTAAAAGTAGAAATATACCTAAACGTCTAGGGTTTAAACAAGAAGGTATAAACCGTGAAGCTAAGTTCATCAACGGATGTTATAACAATATTGTCACTTATAGTTTGCTTAGAATAGAGTGGAAGGGCAATCAATAGTAACTTCGGCTAGTAGCAGTTTTTATGGCTAATTGACTAACCTTAGGCAAAAATTTATAGTAGGACTATTCAATTGTGGGCTCTTGTGTTTGTTAGCTTAATGTGTGTGGGGATGTCTCCCTTTGTGACGTGATCTAACATCGCACTTTTGGTATTATCCGAAAAAAACACATGCATCAACACCTCAAAAAAGGCGAAACCCTGCAATAGACTTAGAAGCATCCGTCCAGTCATAAATATTTTGGATTTCCAATTATTCAATCATCTAACATTGGCTATTCCTTTTATCCGAGAACGATAACTTTGCAATATAGGCTTGAAATATAGTATGCTTACTGTGCAATCATTAGTAAAGGAGGGGAATATTTATGTCTATGGCTTATGAAGAGTATATGAAACAAGTTGTGAAGCCGATGAGAGCTGAGCTTGTTCAGGCCGGTTTTAGCGAGTTAACAACTGAAGAAGAAGTAAACGATTATATGGAGCAAGCAGAAGGTACAACATTAGTTGTCGTGAATTCTGTTTGTGGCTGTGCAGCAGGATTAGCAAGACCTGCAGTGACTCAGGCTGTATTAAATGCAGAGAAGAAACCAGACAATTTAGTGACCGTTTTTGCTGGTCAAGATAAAGATGCAACAGCAAAAATGCGTGAATATTTCACAGGTATTGAGCCGTCTTCTCCATCTATGGCCCTTCTTAAAGGGAAAGAAGTGGTACATTTTATTCCACGTCATGATATTGAAGATCACTCTATGGAAGAAATTATGCACAATTTATTAGCAGCGTTTGATAATAAATTATAAAAAGGATCACACGATAAAAGGTGATTGAATGCAGCAGTTAGGAGCACTCTTATCCTGACTGTTGCTTTTTAATTTCAATAAAATAAGTAGGTGTTTTGATGTTTGTTACAACATCAGCGAGGACAAATCCTGACGAAACCAATAAGGCAAAGCAGGTAGCAATGACGCTGAACCTTCCCTTTATACATAGAAGAAAAAGAACAATAAAGAGTATGGTCAATCAATACGAAACGAACGGAATTGTCGTTGGAAAAGAGCGAATGGAACTATATAAAGTAGGTGAGGAAAGCCCTTTTTTCTTTCATCCTAGTTCAGCAATGTTCCGCATTAAGCGTCTGCAAAAAGGTGAACATGATCCTTTTATAGAAATTTGTCAACTAAAAGCGGGTTCTACTTTTCTTGATTGCACACTTGGGCTAGCTTCAGATAGCATTGTGGCAAGTTATGCTGTAGGTGAGACAGGGAAGGTAATTGGGTTAGAAGCAAGTAAGGTGATAGCGTATTTCGTTGGTCAAGGTTTGAAAGAATGGCCAAATGACAACGTAATCATGAAAGGCAGTATGGAAAGAATCGAAGTAGTTCATGATTTAGCCATCAATTACTTGAAATCTGTCCCTGATGCTTCCTTTGAATGTGTCTATATTGACCCCATGTTTGAAACAACGATAAAAGAATCGCCTAATATCAATGCATTACATTCGATTACATACAAAGGTGATTTGACTGAGGATATGATTATTGAGGCGAAGCGCGTGTCTAAAGAGAGAGTGGTATTGAAGGATCATTTCCGTAGTGAAAGATTCCAAGCCTTTGCATTTCAGCAAATCAAACGTAAATCAGCGAAATTCCACTACGGTGTGTGGGAAAAAAGATAAAAAGATTGCTGTTGCCTTACTAATGGCTACAGCAATCGAAACTAATGGCAAACGTTTTTTAATCAGTGATACACATATAAACAAAGTAAGCAAGTAGTACTAAACCACCAACAAGCGCAATCCAACTAGAATCCATTATGTACCTTCCCCCTTCTTATTTTCTTATTTGTATATATCCCCCAAAAAAGCAGCAATTAATCATGAACCAATGCCCAAAAAGTGATAAAATATGGTAGAATAAAAGAAAAATTTTGTGAGGCAATGAACATGAATATTCAAATGGCAGCGAGAATGGAGCAATTCCAAGAGAGTATTTTTTCGGAACTAGCTGAAATCAAGCAACGGAAACTAGAAGAAGGCATAAAAATGATCGATCTTAGTGTCGGTAGTCCCGATTTACCACCTCCTCCAATTATAACAAAGATAATGGGCGAAATGGCAAGTGATCCAAAGCTTTATGGTTACACATTAAAAGGGATTCCGGAGTTTCATGAGGCAGTGGCGAATTATTACAGTAGAAAATACGGCGTAACCCTCGATGCGAAGGAAGAAACCACGTTACTGATGGGCTCACAAGACGGTTTGGTCCATTTACCAATGGTGCTTTGTAATCCTGGTGATATAGTACTCGTTCCAGATCCTGGTTATACAGCGTACGAAGCAGGTGTGAATCTTGCAGGAGGGCAAATGTATCGTATGCCTTTAAAAGAAGAAAATGATTACTTACCTTCTTTCGCTGATATCCCAAAAGAAGTTAGTAAAAAAGCAAAGATAATGATTCTAAATTATCCTGGAAATCCGGTTCCTGCCCTGGCGACAAAAGAATTTTTTGGACAAGCAATCGAATATGCGAAAGAAAATGAGATTGTCATTCTCCACGATTTTGCTTACTCTGAATTATATTTTGAAGAGGTGCCAATTAGTTTTTTATCAGTTGATGGTGCGATGGATGTAGGGATTGAAATGAACTCGTTATCTAAAAGCTTTAATATGGCAGGGTGTCGTGTGGCTTATGCTGCAGGAAATCGTAAAGTTATTTCTCTTTTAAGTAATCTAAAGTCTAACCTTGACTATGGCGTTTTTTATCCTATTCAAATGGCTGCTGTACAGGCGTTAGCTGATGATTCCTCCTTTTTAGATGAATTGAGAGCGGTCTATAAAAAAAGAAGAGATTCTTTTGTTCTTGGATTACGAGAAGTAGGTTGGGATGTGGCTTTACCTAAAGGGTCGATGTTCGTATGGGGGAAATTACCGGTTGGAATGAAATCTAAGCCATTCGCACTTGAATTAATTGAAAAAGCGGGAGTCGTTGTAACACCTGGAAATGCCTTTGGTGAATGGGGCGAAGGTTATGTACGCATGGGTATTGTCCAATCAGAAGAAACATTATTAGAAGTTGTTTCCCGTATTGAGAAAAGTGGCATTTTTAAATAAATAATGAAAGTCATCTGAGGAGGAGATACACTTGCCGAGTTGGTTAAGAAAATCATTAGTGGTGATGGTGACAATCTTTACATTTGGATTGGTAACACCAACGAGTTTATTACCTATTCAGCATGAAGAAGATAAGTCACCAAGAAAAGCAGTTTTAGCTGAAAGCTTACCAGATGTAAGTGGAGAAGAAACTTCACAAGTTTCGAGGGAGGATTTTATAAAGGAAATGGTTACTTCCGCGGAAAAGCATTCTTTCGAAAAGTTTGGTGAAAAAATTAAACCGGTCATTGAATCAGAATTTCAAATCGTCATCCTACCTAATATAGAAAAGGCGATTTCAGAAGTTGCAGAGCAGTATACAGAGGAGAATCTGCATCATTTGAGTATCACTGAAACGGCCTCTGCGGGCGTTTCAGAACGAATTTTTCATATAGCAGATGAGGCCAAGCAGAAAGATGTCATTCGTTTTCATGTCAGAAGAGATCATCCACCACAGCAAGGTTATTGGTTTAATTTCCATTATCATACTGCCTATGATCAATTCCAAACTCACCATGAACTAGGATCTATCTACTGGGATAAAAATACCCCGCCAAAATGGATGAGTTAATTTCAAAAATTGAAACTTTTCTAGTACATATTCGTATATACTAGGTGAGGAACGATAGTATATAAAGTTGATCAGGGGGAAAAATTCACTATGGAAATTATCGATGGGATCCTACATACCTATTCTAGTTTCTTTGATTGGGATATGTGGGTTGAGGCATTATCTCGACCAGATGCATGGGTGCTAATTGGCACATTGGTCATTTTAGAAGGCTTGCTTTCAGCCGATAATGCGCTTGTCTTAGCAGTAATGGTTAAGCACCTACCACCAAAACAACGAAAGAAAGCACTTTTTTATGGGTTGCTTGGCGCTTATTTCTTCCGTTTTTTAGCGATAGGTGTAGGTGTATTTTTAATTAAATTTTGGTGGATAAAAGTACTAGGAGCCGCTTACTTAGGCTGGTTAGCTATTAAATATTTTATCGACAAAAAGAAAGCAGAAGAAGCAGAAGACGAAGAAGCGTTGGAAGGAATCAATCAACGAGGCTTATTGATTCGTCTGTTTGGGACATTTTGGGGAACAGTTATTGCCGTTGAATTAATGGATATTGCTTTTTCAATTGATAGCATTTTAGCAGCATTAGGTGTGAGTCAAGAAATATGGGTACTTCTTGTTGGTGGTATGCTAGGTATCATCATGATGAGGGGCGTTGCAGGGGTATTCTTAAAATTAATTGACCGTGTACCTGAACTTGAAACAAGCTCTTATATTCTTATTCTATTAATCTCTTTAAAGATGTTGTTAAGTGCAGCAGGTATTCACATAGATCATATGTATTTCTTTGGCGTACTTGTGATTGTTTTTGCAATTACTTTTATTGTACATGCGAAGAGAAAACGTACTGAAGCAGCAGGCTCATAAGAAAAGGGGATGAATTGCTTCATCCCTCTTTTTTCACTCCATCAATATCTTCCAATATCTGATAATAATTGCAATTATTTCTGGGTCCCCTCTATTAAATTTTTCTGAAATTAAAAAAAGGAGTTGGCGTATGAGGTTATTTACAGATTTATCTCAAGCTGCACTAGATGAGTACTTTTTTAAAGAACCGACGACATTTAATAAATATACACCGAAGAATGAGCTTGCATATGCATTAGCAGCCACCCTTTATATGCCTGCAACACGTCCTGCAATCCATCAAGATTTGATTAATAAAAAGCACGCTGGTCTAACATCAGTTGTCATTTGTTTAGAAGATAGTATTGGTGATCTAGAAGTGGAAATAGCGGAAAGGGAATTACAGCATTCATTACATAAACTTCAACAAGATATTTCTAGAGGCTTTATTACATTAGAAGAATTGCCATTACTTTTTATTCGTATAAGAAATAAAGAGCAGTTAGTTCGGCTAATAACTTTATTTAAAGATGAATGGCAGTTACTAACTGGTATTGTCATTCCAAAATTCTCTTCAATCGATGGTGAAGACATGCTGCAACTCGTAAGTGAGATACGAAATAGTGGCCATGAATTATATGCGATGCCAATTCTTGAAACGAAAGAAGTTCTATTTAAAGAAACAAGAATGGAAGAATTAAAAAAACTAAAAGGAATATTCGATAAGTACGCCCATTTTATTTTGAATATCCGGATAGGGGCGACAGATTTTTGTGGACTTTTAGGAATCAGAAGAAACACATCCACTTCATTATATGATATTGCTGTATTGAGAGATTGTCTAGCAGACATTATGAACTTTTTCCAAAGGGCACCTAATACTTACTTACTTTCTGGACCTGTTTGGGAGCATTTTGTTTCTAAAGAAAAAGTTAACGTACTAAGTAATCAAACGGAGCAAATCATGGATTCATCGTCATTTATGAACAAACTACCGAAAGAGATGAGAGGATTCATAGCAGAAATATTACTCGATATTAGTAATGGTATCATCGGTAAAACGATTATACATCCCACGCAAATTACGCCGGTACAAGCTTTAAACACTGTGACTTATGAAGAATACAATGATGCATTGGATATATTAAATCATTCAAATGGGGCCCGTGGTGTGATGAAAAGTGCGAGTCAGAACAAAATGAACGAAATGAAGCCCCATTATTATTGGGCAAAAAAAATCGAGTTAAAATCAAGAGTTTACGGGGTGCTAAATGAACAATACAACACAATTGATTTCTTCCAACAGTTATCACATGATAGACGTCATCGAGCCCATGCAGGTGAAGCTAAATATCAACTATAATCCTTACCATTTTAAATTCGATGAATTATTCCAGATGGCAGCAAGAAAGAATAAAAAAAGATCCTTTTTATTCGTTAGTAAAGTGTTAGGTAAACATCTGCCTATCTCGCCGGCAAAAGGGTTAGCAACGGGACTGTTATTAGCAGAAAGCTACCTTAAGGATGTGGAAGGGAAAAAGCTTTCGTCATCATCACCCTTTGTGGATGTACTGAAAAATAAGCAGTCTAAATTTAGTGATACAGCATTTATTGGCGATCAATATTCCCCCATCATTATTGGTTTTGCAGAAACTGCGACAGCGCTCGGTCAGGCATTTTTTCAAGCGTTTAAGAATGCAGATTATTTTCATACAACGAGAGAAGATCTTTTAAACGTTGAATCGATCATTCATTTTGAGGAAGAGCATTCACATGCTACTTCTCATCGTTGTTATATCGACGCCAATTTGTTGCAAAATAGTCGGGAAATTATATTAGTAGATGATGAGATGACGACTGGAAAGACAGCGCGAAATATTATCACTTCATTACATGATAAGTTTCCAAGGAAGCATTACACTGTTGTTTCTATTCTTGATTGGAGAAATGAGACCAACAAGAATGCATTTATTGAATTAGAGGAAGCGTTAGATATCACTATACGTCATATATCCCTTCTTGCTGGCGAAGTTGAAGTAGATGGGAACCCAGTTATTAAGGAGGAAGAAAGTGTAGACTTTTACCGTCCATCTACAGAAATGAATGAAATTTACATAGAAAAAGAATTACCTATGCTGTTTGCTTCTAAGTATTATCCTACGACAAATCAAAAGTCTCCCTTCAACACTGTTCCTTATATTGCTGAAAGTGGTCGATTCGGGTTGGATAGTAAAGTGAACGTTTTATTAAACTCAAAAGCAGAGAAGGTTGCAACATTTCTTGATCAAAAAAGAAAGGGTAAACATATTTTATGTATCGGCACAGGTGAGTTTATGTATTTGCCAATGAAAATAGCTAGCTTAATGGAGGGTAGTGTAAAGTATCAAAGTACAACCCGTAGCCCTATTCATGTCCATAAAAAACCATCCTATGGCGCACGCTTTGGTATGACTTTTCCTAGCCCTGAAGTGGAAGAAGTGGTGAACTATATCTATAATATTCCACCGGAAACATATGATGAAGTATTTATCTTTTTTGAAAGATTAGTAGATGAACAGGTTTTAAGCAAGTTTTTACAACAGTTAAAAATACCAAGTATTCAAGTTGTCTTTTTGAAAGGAGTGAGGTGATTTGACTATTGTCGCCAGACAGCCTATGTTTGGGTCATATGACCGAAGAGAGGTCACCTTTCTTTTAAAGGATTTAAGTCATATCCATTTAGAAGATACAACAGAAAACAGAGAACATGCCATTCAATCAGGTGCTCATTATAGTGAAACCTTACCAATAGAATACCAGCCACCAAAAGCGTATATCGATCTTTTCTTTCGTTCTTTAGACGAATTTAAAGAGAAAGTGGCTTTAAGTATATCTGTTGTAGCAGAACAGATTTATGCAGCTAAAGGCAAACAGACAGTTTTGGTTTCACTAGCGAGAGCAGGTACACCAATAGGCATTTTAATTAAAAGATATTTGTTTTTTAAATACCATGTAGATTTGCCGCATTATAGTATTTCTATTATTCGCGATAGAGGAATCGATGAAAATGCTCTTCACTATATTTTAGAAAAACATTCAAAGGGAATGATTCAATTCGTAGACGGTTGGACAGGAAAAGGTGCCATTTCGATAGAATTAACAAATGCTTGCCACTTATTCTTTCAGAAATATGGAGTAAAAATTGATGATACATTGGCTGTTTTAGCTGACCCTGGCCATTGTACAACCGTATTTGGAACGAGGGAAGACTTTTTAATTCCGAGTGCTTGCTTAAATTCGACTGTTTCTGGACTAGTCAGCAGGACGGTTTTAAATAATCAATGGATTGGTGAAAAGGATTTTCATGGGGCGAAATATTACCATCATATGATTGATGAAGATTTATCAAACATCTATTTAGACAAAATAACTCAGCAATTTCAAAAAGTTGTATCTATTGCAAAGCAGGAAGCAAGTAAAATAGTGGATGAAAATTACGGAGCGACCTTTTCAGGTATGAATGAAATACTAAGAATCCAAAAGGAGTTCGGTATCGAATCTTCTCATTTCGTTAAACCAGGTGTAGGTGAGACGACGAGAGTCGCTTTAAGAAGGGTACCTTGGAAAATACTGATTAAAGATAAAAATAGTCCTTATCTAAAACATTTGTTTGCACTTGCTGAGGAGAGAAAGATTGAATTGGTTCATTATCCACAAATGAGCTATACATGTTGTGGGCTAATTAAGAAGGTGATCCAATGAGAGGAGGAATTTTTGCCTCAGATTTAGATCGGACATTAATCTATTCAGAGACAGCGATATCGCAATTGGAAGCAATTCCAAGTAAATCTGCAACCGTTGTTGAATATAAAAATAATAAAGCTTTATCTGTGATGAGTGATCGTGCCATAAAATTATTACAACAAATTCGCAATACCCTTCTGTTCGTGCCAATTACTACACGAACACGGCAACAATTTGAGCGGATTGAATTTCCTTTTAGCCATCGTTATGCAGTTGTTGCCAATGGCGCACAAATTCTATATAACGGTCAGCCTTTGCTAAATTGGGAAGAAAGTATCAAGCGAGAAGTCTATGATAAGAGTGGAACGAAAGAGAAACTCTTGAATCATTTATTCCCATTTAAGATAGAGGGGAGATTGCGTGAAGCAGATGGGTGGTTTTTCTACTATGTGCTAATGGAAACATTGCCAGATTGCCAATTGGCTGAAATACGCCTAATGGCAGAAGGGCTTGGATGGCGTATTTCTTTGCAAGGTAGAAAATTATATTTTATACCAAATGCGATAAGCAAAGGTAGGGCACTACAGTATATCGCAGAAAATGAAGGGGCCCAGTATTTTTTCGGAGCAGGCGATTCATTATTAGATTATGACTTTTTAAAAATTTGTGATGAATCATTTGTTCCTGCTCATGGAGAACTGGCTCAACATTTAAAAAAGTCTTCCCATTGGTTAACAAAGGAAAAAGGGATGCTGGCAACAGAAGAATTCCTTACTAAAATACTTCAGACAGTTACCAATCCTTTCGACCGGAGAGAAAGATCCGATTTACAACAGAAAATACAACCAATCCAGCTGTGATAAAGAAAATAAAGATCATGCTCGTGTAGAAAATGGACTGGTGAACTGTATAAGTGAATAATGAAAGAAAGGCAGCCAAAAAGAGTAAATCAAGCATTATAAATATTGAGGAGTTTAAAGTTCGTTCCAGTATTTTTAATTCTGAATCGATATTAGGTAACTTGGAACGCTTCGCTAACATTCTCATTTTTAATCCATCCTTTGATTACATTTATCCTTTCGTTTGAAGCAAATACAGGTATCCTTAGTAATGCAACTATATGCATAACCACAGTAAATGGTGAAAATGGCAGAAGCCCTTATTCAATAGCTTCAAATCGTAACTATTTATGTTAAGATGAAATGGATACGTGTTTATAATCATTGTTTCTAAAACAACAATATATATACAAAATGAACCTGTAAGACGAATGTATTAAAGGGAAGGGATCAGTCAATGAATGTCACTCATAGTCATGTGAAAAATATCCGAATGGCAGTTACATATGAAGGGTATAAAGAAGCATTAAAAACGCCACTAAATGAAAGGCCGATGTATGAGGTGGCCAATCGTACACTTACTTATAATCAAATCTTTCTCCGGTTATTAGGTGTACCATTAGACGAGGATGCCTATTATAATGAACTGTTTGACCTAGCTAATGATCCAACGATCGATATTTCAGTAATTGGTGAAGACTATTTAGACAAATCGATGAATAATGAACATTTTAAGTCCATCCAAAAGGTTATTAATATCCATAGAGATCAGCAGCTTTCAATTAATCGATTTGTCGCTTTTTTAGATGGGGAAGGATTACTACTTCGTTCAGAACTACCAGCTATTCAGCGTAAAATCCGCGAAGCATTAATGGAAACATTACAACTTTTCTCTGATAAAGAGGAAGGTGGGCTTAAGCATAATGATTTGCGTAGAATCTTAACAGATCTTATTAAATGGTCTCATAACCATTTGGGAGAAAGCTTAACCAACGCTGATTTAACAGTAAAGCTCCCGAAATTTATTTGGTATGGACCTTATAAAAAAACGCATGCTTACTTTATTTACTATTTACTTTCGCTCGGTTGTGATGTGATTTACATATCACCTAGTGGAGAAGATGCGTTTGCCTCGTTTCAATTAGATTGGGCAAATACTCCGGTACATCATTTTCAAAATAAGAATGAGGCTGAACCTTTTCCAACTGAAAAGCGACGAAGAAAATCGACCGTTGCCTATCGTGCATCAAAAGAAATAGAATCGATACTTAATCAAGATGGATCAGGTATTTTTAAGCCATGGCAATTACGAGAATATTTGCCCGCGTCGCTGACGTTGAAAACAACTTATGATGAACTTTTTCTACTTGTTAAAGAAAAGGCGATGATTCGCCCTAATTTTGATGTGGCAGACAAGGTTGTGAAAATTCCGCACGTATTTGCAAAAATTCAAGGTGTCAGTAGAGACCGCAAAGAATACTGGGAAAGGCTTCACACACTTGAAGAAAACGATCATAGTTATTTAATCCGCTCTTTTCCTTTTTCAAAAGGGGTGAGCAGCGATTATCGCTACCATTATCGTAATGCACTTGATCAAGACGGATTAGTTGATCCAGATAAAGTGATGAATGCTCATTTTTGGACTTACAAGCATTTACCTAATGGCTTACAGCAAGGGATAGCCTATGCGATAAGAAAAATTTGTGAAAAATCATTATTAAAAAAACAAGCAAATGAATCTGAAGAAGATTTAAAGGTTTATATTTTTGCTCAAAGTATGCAACTCCAAGGTAAGATGCTACAACTCATTCAACGTTTTGATTATTCACAAGATGTACCTAAGCTTATCTTATTTAATAATGAATTAAATGGCTTAATGAGTCGCCATGATGCCGTATTGCTACTTTTGATGAATCAGTTCGGTGTGGATATCACCGTTTATAATCCAGCAGGACATAATGATATTGAGAATTATATTGATGAGCGTTTATATGATGTTCATTGGTTGGAAGATGTCATTTTTGAATTAGAGTATAAAGAACCATCTTTCATAAAATCTGCACTAACTAAATTTTTCAAGAAGTTATAAAGGAGTGAAATAAATGAATTCATCTGATATGCAAACGAATTTGGATGTCATTTCAACAAACCCAGAAGACAAGTTAACAGAAGCATCTGCGAGTCAAATTAAACTAGCTTTAAGAGAAAATAAAGAGGTTCAACAACTCTCTGCCTCAATAGACGAGCGCGATCAAATCCAAATTTTGGAATTTGGTAAAGAACCAGCGGAGGAGATATCCAAGTTTTCTGATCAAATTCTCGGCAATATGAGAACAACAAAAGTAGAGGATTCCGGAGAATTATTGAAACAGCTTGGAAAAATTATGGATCAGTTTGACCCGAAAGATTTTGAGAAAGAAAAGCCAGGTTTCTTTGATAAACTCTTCAAAAAGGGCGAAAAACTTATTGAAAAGTTGTTTGGAAAATACCAAACAATGGGCAAGGAAATCGATAAAATTTATGTTGAAATCTCTAAATATCAAAATGAAATGGTTGAAGCAACCACTACGTTAGATAGGATGTATGAGGAAAACTATCAATATTACCTTTCCCTTGAACAGTATGCTGTTGCTGGTCAGATGAAATCTGATGAACTCAAAGCCAATCAATTGCCACAATTAGAGCAAAAAGCAATTGCAGGTGATCAAATGGCCTCTATGCAATTAGATACTCTAAGAAATGCAGTCGAATTATTAGATCAACGAGTGTATGATTTAGAAATGGCGAAAATGGTTGCATTACAAACGGCACCACAAATCCGTATGCTTCAAAGAGGGAATACGAAGTTAATTGGGAAAATTAATTCAGCTTTTGTGACGACGATTCCAATCTTTAAAAATGGACTTATTCAAGCGATGGCAGCGAAAAGGCAAAAGCTCGTTGCTGATTCGATGAGTGAATTAGATCGCAGAACAAATGAAATGTTAGTTAGAAATGCGCAAAATATATCACAACAAAGTACAGACATTGCAAGACTTGCTGGTGGACCAAGTATTAAGATTGAAACAATTGAACAGTCTTGGGATATCATCATGAAGGGGATGCAAGAAACAAAGTCGATTGAGGAAGAGAATCGCAAATTAAGAGAAGAAGGAACGAAAAAATTAGAACAGTTGCAAGATAATTTTCGCAATATGAAAAACAAGAGATAAAAAAACAAAGGGGAGATAAACAATGGCGATTAGTTTACAAAAGGGACAAAGAGTAGATTTAACAAAAGGGAATCCAAGTCTTTCAAAAATACTTGTTGGTTTAGGATGGGATCCAGTAAAGCAAAAAAGTAGTGGTGGACTATTAGCTGGTCTCTTTGGAGGCGGTGGGGGTGTCGATATCGATTGTGACGCTTCGGTTATACTGCTTGGGGATAACGATAAATTACGTAACAATAAAGATGTCATTTATTTTGGAAATTTAAAAAGTGGTGATGGAAGCATTCAACATACCGGTGATAATTTAACGGGCGATGGAGATGGTGATGATGAACAAATCCTTATCGATTTGAGTCGTATTCCTAGTCATATCCATAAACTTGTATTTGTTGTTAATATTTATGATTGTGTAAAACGAAAACAACATTTTGGTATGATTCAGAATGCTTTTATTCGCATTGTCAATTCAAATAATCATCAAGAGTTAATTCATTTTAACTTAACGGAAAATTACGATGGGAAAACAAGTTTAGTTGCTGGTGAGATTTACCGCCATGGTCAAGACTGGAAATTTGCAGCGGTAGGGAATGGTACGCAAGCTGCTAGCTTAAGCGATATTGTTCGTTCTTATTCATAAGTGTGCTAGATTAAAAGGGCTGATCTTTGATTAGTCCTTTTTATATTTAATGAAAATCTATGATATAATTAATAGACTAGTAATGATACGATTAATGATAGAAAAGGGAGGAACAGCTATGAAAAAGTGGATATTTACAGGCTTATTTTTAGTTGTTTCCTTAACATTAATGGGAAGTTCACAAGCCGATATCGGTGCGATTCAGTTAAAGAACTATCCATATTCTTCAGAACTAAAGCAAGCAGTTGATCTTACATCAGCGGATTTGTTAGGAGAGATTGTCTTATTACCAACAGAATCTTTTGATGAAATAGAAGCAGCTGCCATCATATCCCGCTTGGACCAATTACCGTCTACCTTATTACAAAAAATAGACAATCAAAATATTAAGATTAAGCTTTTTTCAGGCAGGTTGACAGAGAATCCTAGCGTAAAACATCTAACTGGAATGATTCCACGTGGATATACTTCATCAACGACATGGGATCAAGTTCCAGGCATTGGTGGAGGGAAAACAGTGCTTGTAAAAATAGGCTATAGTGACCAAGGGATGGACCATGGCTCCGTTAATTTGGAATTACATGAGCTGGCACATTCCATTGATCGTTATATCTTTGAGGAAATCCGTTCGAATAGCCAATTTATTCGTATTTGGCAAGAAGAGCAACCACGATTATTTCCAAATGACTCCTATTTCTCTACGTTTTCCGAAGAATATTTTGCTGAGAGCTTTGCCCTTTATTTTTTGAATGTAGAAACGAGAAGTTACTTGTATGAAAATGCGCCAAAAACGTTTTCTTTTATTAGACAAATGGCCCATAATCATTAAGATATAAAGTTTAAGAGGTGAGTATCATGGAGAAACATCCAGAACAGGCATATTTAGACATGCTACAACATATTTTAACAAATGGACAAAAGAAACAAGATCGTACTGGTACTGGAACTTTAAGTGTTTTTGGCTATCAAATGCGTTTCGATTTAAGTCAAGGATTCCCATTATTTACAACAAAGCGTGTACCGTTCCGTTTAATTGCAAGTGAATTACTCTGGTTTATTAAAGGTGATACAAACATTCGCTATTTATTGCAGCATAATAACCATATTTGGGATGAATGGGCGTTTAAAAAATGGGTTGAATCAGATGAATATAACGGTCCTGATATGACAGACTTTGGTAGACGTTGTTTAATTGATAACGAGTTTAATGAAATCTATCAAAAAGAATTACAACAGTTTTGTGAAAGAATCCTTACTAACGATGAGTTTGCAGAAAAATACGGAGATTTAGGAAATGTATATGGAAAGCAATGGAGAAATTGGACTGCTTCAACTGGGGAAGAGCTTGACCAGTTAAAAGATGCGATAGAACAGATAAAAAATAACCCTGACTCAAGACGAATCATTGTGAATGCATGGAACCCTGAAGATGTGATCAATGCAGGTGGAAAAGGAAGCAAAGCTGCATTACCTCCTTGTCATGCCATGTTCCAATTTTATGTCATAAATGGTAAGTTGAGTTGCCATCTATTACAACGCAGTGGCGACACCTTCTTAGGGATTCCATTTAATGTGGCTTCCTATTCGTTGCTCACTCATTTAATTGCTCATGAGTGTGGTTTAGAGGTTGGTGATTTTGTTCATACAATCAGTGATGCGCATATTTATTCGAATCATCTTGAGCAAGTACAGGAACAATTATCAAGAACACCAAAGGCATTGCCGCAACTACGAATTAATAACAATAAAACCTCGATTTTTGATATAGAAATGGAAGATTTAACAATTGAGGGCTATGATCCTCATCCAACAATTAAAGCCCCAGTTGCCGTTTAAGTAGACCAAGCACTCATCATGGGATGAGTGCTTTTCTTTTGCTGAGAAGCTTTATTATTGGATTTTCTTTTCAAGTGCAGAGAATTATATTAAACTTATAATTAATTGCTAGTGCCGATTGGAGGATATGAAAATGATTTCATTAATTTGGGCAATGAGTGAAAATAGAGTGATAGGAAAAGATAATCAGTTACCGTGGCATTTACCAGGGGACTTGCAGTTTTTTAAAGAGACGACGTTAGGTCACCCAGTTGCGATGGGGAGAAGAACATGGCTCTCACTTGGAAGGCCACTTCCAGGAAGAGAAAATATTGTCATTACTAGGAATACAGATTTTTCTCCAGAGCAAGCAACAGTATTAAATTCGATTGAACAATTAATTACATACAGTCAAGAAAAACAGCAGGAAGTTTTTGTCATTGGTGGAGCGCAAATTTATCAATCTACTTTACCTTATGCAGATAAGCTCTATATTACCAAAATTCATGCTGAAATCGAGGGTGACACAAGCTTTCCATCATTCGACCTCACCGAATGGAAACAAGTGTCCGTCGAGAAACGAAGCAAAGACGAAAAAAATGCTTACGATTACGAATTTCAAGTATATGTTAGAAAATAAAATAGACGGCTTCTTTATGAGCCATTAAAAACACGAAGTGGCTTCGTGTTTTTTTCATGGTCTCCTATGAAGTATTTGTTCTTTGTCTATTTGCCTACCCTAAAACAGGCAAGGAGTAAGAAAATGCATTATGCGGCGTAACTATAAACGTTAAGCTATTAATCTCTTTTTTTGATTACTTAAGAATGTCCAAAAACAATTATATGTTATGGGTGGGTACACCTACATTTATCTTTTTTCTGGTGATCCTTATAAAATAATATCATTTCTACCAGTTGTCATCTTTTTTCTTCTGACTCTTGCATGTAAACATGACATTGCCAATTTGCCCTCATACCATGAATAACGTAAAATCACATTTGAAAAAGCGTTCATCCCAGTTTTTACTTCTAAAAAATCGTGCAACCCATTATTGCTCGGGAACAATTATAAGTGTATGTACTCCAAGTCTTATGCCCGATTCACTATAATCTCCTCATCAATTTTTTTCTATGAAGTAAATGATTATTATTCCATATATAGGAAATTAAAAAATCAGAAATAAAGTAACCGTTTTCATTTTTAAAAAAACATGAATTTTTAAAAAATTGTGCATCAATCTATTATTCTCATGTTATAATGTACAAATTACAAAAGGAAAAGGGATGAGTTGGCAAATGGAACAGAGAGCAGTGAAAGAGAAAATGGTGCAATTGGAGGATATCTTAATTGCGTACCAGCACTTAAAGGATATCGTTGCCCATACACCGCTGCAAAAAAATAATCGCTTGTCTGAAAGATATGAGTGCAATGTGTATATTAAACGGGAAGATTTGCAACATGTACGCTCTTTTAAACTAAGAGGTGCCTATTATTCAGTGATGTCATTACCAGAGGAACGGATAAAGAACGGCGTTGTTTGTGCAAGTGCAGGCAATCATGCACAAGGGGTTGCCTATGCTTGCCATCGATTAGGTATTAACGGGAAAATCTTTATGCCGGCAACTACACCTAAACAGAAAGTAAGCCAAGTTGAATTATTCGGCAAAGATTCAATTGAAATTATTCTTGTTGGCGATACATTTGATGATTCATTCGCTGAGGCTCAGGCTTGCTGTAATCAGGAAGGGCGCACATTTATTCATCCCTTTGAAGATGAGCATGTGATAGCTGGTCAAGGAACTATTGCTGTTGAAATGCTTCATGATTGCGATGAACCAATTGATTATGTTTTCGCAAGTATTGGCGGGGGCGGATTGATGTCTGGTTTGTCCACGTACATTAAAAGTGTGTCACCTTTAACGAAAATGATTGGTGTCGAGCCTGAAGGAGCTTCTTCGATGAAGGAATCCGTTCAACAAAATCAAGTCGTGGCCCTAGATGAAATTGATAAATTCATCGACGGTGCAGCAGTTAAAAGAGTGGGTGAGATGACATTTGATATTTGTAAACGATATGTAGATGACATTATTAGCGTCCCAGAAGGAAAAGTTTGTACAACAATATTAGAATTATACAATGAGCATGCAATTGTTGCCGAACCAGCAGGAGCATTATCAATTGCAGCTTTAGACTTTTATAAAGATGAGATTAAAGGAAAGTCAATTGTATGTGTTTTAAGCGGTGGAAATAATGATATTGAAAGAATGCAGGAAATTAAAGAACGATCCTTGTTGTATGAAGGGTTATTGTATTATTTTATTGTTAATTTCCCTCAAAGAGCAGGGGCATTACGAGAGTTTTTAGATGAGGTGCTTGGTCCTACGGATGATATTGTAAGATTTGAATATACAAAGAAGAACAATAAAGGTAGTGGTCCAGCTCTAGTCGGTATTGAGCTAAAGAATCGACGTGATAATCATAGTTTAATCGAGCGCATGAATAAAAAAGGATTCTCTTACCAAGAAATTAACAATGATGAAAATTTGTTTCATCTTTTAGTCTAATGATTGTTAGGAATTAATTGACTTTTCTTTTAAAATAACGCTATAATGGGGATGGCTTGAACAACAGTTTAAGGGGATGTTTTTCATGTTTTCAAACATAGGTTTTCCAGGACTTATTCTCATTCTTGTGCTGGCACTCATCATCTTCGGTCCAAAGAAATTACCCGAAATTGGTCGCGCGCTAGGTGATACATTAAGAGAGTTTAAGAAATCTACGAAAGAATTAGCCAATGACGATGATGCTGAGAGAGAGACAATGAATAAAAAGGCCTAATCGATAGGGCTACATATAGTTATGAAAATGAATAATTGTGAAAATTAGAAACATGTATTAGTCAAAGTAATCAACTACTTTTGACCTAACCACATGTTTCTCGTTTTTTGTGTAGGTTTTCCATTTTGTTCGTCTTTAAATAGTGGACAAAAGTGAAGCAAGATTCAACAGGTTAAATTGAAAACGAAGCAGGAGTAGGTTATGAAACAAGAAGAATTGAATTATATTGAGCATCTAGAGGAATTAAGAAAGCGGTTAATTCTTTGTATAGTGGCATTTGTATTGTTTTTTATTGTCGGTTTTCTGTTCGTCGATCATATTTACCAATGGTTTGTCCGTGATTTGAAAGAGCAGTTAATTGTACTTGGACCAAGTGATATCATTTGGGTGTATTTTACGATTGCTTCTGTTATTGCCATAGCTGGGACAATACCAGTTGTGGCATTGCAATTATGGCAATTTGTTAAACCTGGACTTGTGCCTAAAGAGAGAAAAATTACATTAGCTTACATTCCAGCTCTTTTTGTATTGTTTTTAGTTGGGTTAAGCTTTGGTTATTTTGTCATTATGCCTACATTGTTTAACTTTTTGACTGGGTTAAGTGAAGGTATGATGGAAATGAGTTTTACGGTAGATAAGTATTTTCAGTTTATATTTCATATGACGTTGCCTTTTGGAATACTATTTGAATTGCCAGTTGTGGCGATGTTTTTAACATCCCTCGGGATGATTAACCCATACGTGTTAACAAAAATCAGGAAATACGCTTATTTTGTTCTTGTAGTGATTTCTGTTATTATTTCACCACCTGATTTAATGTCAGATATTATCGTCAGTATTCCGCTTCTTGTCCTATATGAAATCAGTATTACCTTATCAAAAATCGTTTATCGCAGAAAGTTAAAGAAAGAACAATTAGAAGCATTGGAAAGCTCCTCATCATAATTTTAATAAGCACAAAAAATCTAGAAGAATTATTAAACGAAATGATGTATAATACGATTAAACGGGTGAAAATGAGGATTGATATTTTGATATGTAAAAGCCTAGAGTTCAGAAATGTATTTGGACAGAAGGTGAAGATTACAGAGATTCCTTTAGTGGATAAGGATAGTCCTTGTTTTTTCTTAGTACACATTCGACTACAGCAGTTTGTAACGAAAATTTATCATACGGAACATTGTAAGACAACTGTGTACTCATTTAAAGAGTATTTAAAACGTGTGATGAAGTGGTCAGATGTTGAGATGGTATTTCAAACAAAAGAATTAAAAAGCAATGCATGATAGATCCCGTAAAGGGGTCTTTTTTTTAGTGTAGTGAACAAGTTGAGAAAGTTATAAAAAGGGTCCAAATAGTTATAAAAGCTAATATGCCTGTGAAATCATGTATTTTAGTTAACATTTATTTTGAAAGGTTTTTTGTTTTGTTTATTGATTATTTGTCCAGTTTACCTAACTAAAAAAACATTAAATAAATATAATAATCTTTTTTATTGTAATTTTGACAGTATAAAGACGTTTCAACATAAATCTTTTAATCGCAGTGATATACATGTATAATGAAGGTTGAATTGCTATGATAGGACGTGAATGAATGACTAGAATAAAAATTGTAACGGATTCAACTGTTGACTTATCAGCTGAAATGATTACAAAGTTAGATATAGCTGTTGTACCATTATCAATTAATATTAATGGACAATCTTATGAGGACCGTGTCGATATTACGCCCCAAGAATTTCTGGATTTAATGCGACAGTCTGATGAGCTTCCTAAAAGTTCTCAACCTGCAACAGGGACATTTGTAGAATTGTATGATCAACTAAACAAAGATGGTTACGACGAAATTATTTCTATCCATATGACTGGAGGAATGAGTGGGACAGTTGATTCTGCTCGAACTGCTGCAGACATAACAGAGGCCAATGTGACTGTTATTGATTCTCGCTTCATTTCAAAAGCGTTGGCATTTCAAGTCATAGCTGCTGCTGAACTCGCAGATAAGGGAGAAGATTACAAGCGTATTATCCAGAGAATTCAAGAAATTCAAGAAAATACGAAACTTTATGTTGTTGTAGACACTTTGGAAAACCTGATTAAAGGTGGAAGAATAGGAAAAGGCAAAGGTTTAATTGGCTCTCTATTAAATATTAAACCGATTGCTTCGTTAGCAGATGGCGTGTATACACCAATAACAAAGGTACGAAGTCACTCTCAAGTGATAAAGTTTTTATCCAAACAATTAGTAGAAGATGCAAAAGGAAAGACGATTAAAAGTGTAGGAATTACCCATGCGGGTGGTTTAGAATTAGCAAGAAAACTCAAAGAAGTAATCAGTGAATTAACAGGCTTTAATCATGTAACAATAGAGGATACAACACCAATTATTAGTACCCATACTGGTGAAGGCGCAATTGGTTTTTGTTATCACATCGAATAACCTTTAAGCAGTAAATGCCTCTTCTATTCGATTATTAGAAGAGGTATTTGCATTATTTTCCTTTGTTCACATAGATGTCATACTTTTTTCTTCATTCAAACAATTTCGTTTGGTACATTAATGTTGAATTGATAAATACATAAAAGCAGGTGAAAGTGTTGAAAAAATTAGCCGCGGTTATTGGTCTTTTTACAATTATTCTAGCCGCTTGTGGCCAAAGTGGTATAGAAAATGCACTAAACTATGATGTGGGAGATTTTAATTATACTAATCAAGACAATCAGGCTGTAGGTTTAAGTGATTTAGAGGGGAAAGTATGGATAGCTGATTTTATTTTTACTAGCTGTGAAACGGTCTGTCCACCAATGACATATAATATGAGTCAATTACAAGATAAGGTTAAAGAAGAAGGGATTGAAAATGTAGAGTTTGTTTCTTTTAGTGTTGATCCAACTGTGGACAGTCCTGAAGCATTAAAAGATTTTGCGAACAACTATGAAATAGACTTTTCAAACTGGCATTTTTTAACGGGCTATACCCAAGAAGAGATTGAAAGCTTTGCTGTTGATTCTTTCAAGTCATTAGTAAAAAAACCAAAGAATGATGATCAAGTCATTCATCAGACTTCAATTTATTTAGTCGATCAAAATGGTGTGGTTATGAAGGATTATGATGGTGTATCCGATGTTCCTTATGAAGAAATCATTGCCGATATAAAAAAAATACAATAATTTCATTCAACAGATCTTAGAAGCAAGACCAAGCCTAAAGT
The DNA here is from genome assembly GCF_038595015.1 of Cytobacillus sp. FSL W7-1323. Taxonomy (NCBI): domain Bacteria; kingdom Bacillati; phylum Bacillota; class Bacilli; order Caryophanales; family Bacillaceae; genus Cytobacillus; species Cytobacillus sp. FSL W7-1323. The sequence goes on along the minus strand of NZ_CP151998.1, from coordinate 2,795,711 downwards.
GTAAACTCAAAGCTTGGTCTTGCTTCTTTTTTGTGCTAATATATTTACCTCTTTAAGTATTGCTTTTAACTTCATTTCATAAGAGTATCAAGTGAAAAAATGTTTCTTCTGTACCCATAGATGGTATTTTATTTAAATTATTCTCTTCATTTAAGTTTAATAGTGGTTAAAAGAGTATAATTTAATATTATTAAGTAATCACACTTTTTTATGTGATTACCACAACATGATATAATGAAACATACTTTAATAAAGAGGTGAGAAAGAATTGAAAAGAATATTCACCTTATTACTATCAATCATGGTTCTATTGGCGGGTTGTAATACCAATGCGATGACAAGCGATAATGAGGCCGCTGAAGCAAAACAAATGGAGGATTTAACTAAACAAGATATTCCTGCAGAATTTTTCCCCATTGATTTAAATGTCGTATCAATAGGTGATTCATTGACCCAAGGTGTAGGCGACACGACTGAAAGTGGTGGGTATATACCCTATTTAGAGAAGCTCTTAGAGGAGCATCGGTCGATTAATTATACAAGTTTTATTAATTATGGTGTAAAAGGGAATCGGTCAAACCAATTATTAGAACGGCTTAATATGGACAAAGTAAAAAATGCGGTAACAGAATCGGATCTCGTTATTATTACTATTGGTGGCAATGATATTATGAAGGTAGTCAGATCTAATTTTACCAAATTAAATGTAGCTGCTTTTGAAAAAGAACAAGATGTTTTTGAAGATAATTTAAATACAATTCTACATACCATTCGCGAATATAATCCGAAGAGTACAGTATTATTAGTGGGATTATATAACCCTTTTTTAGAATGGTTTTCAAGCATTAAAGAGCTAAGTTTGATCATGCGTCAGTGGAATATAGCCAGCCAACAAGTACTAGGTGAGTATGAGAATATGTATTTTGTAAATGTAGATGATATTTTTGAAACGAGTGAAGAAAATCTACTATTCACAGATCATTTCCATCCTAATGATCGAGGATATGAATTAATGGCAGGGAGAATTTATCAAGTTTTAGATCAAATAGGAATTAAGTCTGTCATTGAAAATAAACAGAATTAAGGGGGAGCTTCATTGAAGGGGAATAAATGGAAAGTGCTTTTCTTAGGGCTACTGGGTATAATCATTCTATTTGCGCTTATTTTATTTATTATGGTTAGTATTCCAGCGAAGGATGACCCTTATGAAAGTGTGCAATTAAATGAGGCGGATTACGCTCCATTTCATATATCAACAAATAAAAATGATTTAAACCTATTAATTAATCATTACTTAGAGGAAGAAATTTTAGACGGAGGACTGGACTATGAAGTAAGGTTGGATGATGAAGTGAATTTGTACGGCACCTTACCGGTATTCAGTCAACAGTTGCGTTTAAGAATGTCTTTTGAACCCTCTGTATTACCAAACGGGGATGTTGTATTGGAACAAAAGGATTTATCTATTGGCCAAATGGATTTACCGATCTCCTTCTTACTCAAACTAATTAATAATCATTATAAAACACCAGATTGGGTAGTCATCCAACCAAATGAAGAGAAAATCTATGTAGCGTTAACAGAAATGGATTTAAAAAGTGATATAAAAGTAAAAGTGAATGAATTCAATTTAGAAGAAGATGATATTGACTTTACTTTATTAGTACCGGTAAAGTAAGCATTAACCTGTAGCGAGTACTCTTATTGAGTAATATACCAGCTACAGGTTTTAATATGAACTAATAAGAAAAGTTCTGGCAGTTATTGAATAAGTACCATTAGTTCTAATGGTGGATCTCCTGTCACAGAACCAAAGATATAGATAAGATGTTGCTTTTGAGGCTGTAGGGGAAAGCGAAACGATGTGAGATAATCTCTATATGGGTAACCGTAAATACAGCCTTGAAGCATACTAGGCGAAAGATTCATCCATTTACTCGATTGCTTGTATTGTATGAGTGGCAATTCCTCACTTTTGGGTGCTAATATTACCGGTTTGAATGATGGACCATCAGCTACCAGATGAATAAATTTTGCATTGAGTGAATTTGGTATAGCGATACTAGTTGGTGTATCAGTATATTTCATGTCATTTGCTTCACCTGAGAGTGCGATATTATGCAATGTTTCGGGGAGGACTTCAATTTTTCTACTAAGTAAAGATGAGACCATGACGTCAGTTGGATAAATATCAATATGGTAACTAGAGGCAGGTAATGCAAGTTTATTAGTCAATTGTTTATAAGAAATTTGTTTGTATATCTTGACACCATTTATAAAGATATCTATCATTTTGCTACTTGAAGAGAGATGAAAGAATTGGATATAGCCTAATGCATCTAAGTTCTGATTCAGTAGTTGATTGGCAGGTGACGACATTTTTTGTAAGACCTTTTGCTCTGAAGATGATTGCTGCACCATTAGTTAAGCCAACCTCCTTACTTATGATTTTTCATTATTGTATTCATCGAAATGTTTAATGCGCTAAAAAATTATAGAGAAGAGGGTTTCGGAGACCATAAGTAGAAATTGAAGGTTGTTTATTTGCATCTACATCCACTTTTCTTTATCTTAGTGTTACAAGCTATTTCTTTAAGAGCTAAGGAAAATAAAAATGAGGTGTGACAAGATGGCGAATAATAATGAGGAAAAAGCGACATTTGCCGGTGGTTGTTTTTGGTGTATGGTTAAACCATTTGATGAGTTACCGGGCATTAAAGCGGTAATATCTGGTTATACCGGCGGTGATAAAGAAAATCCAACTTATGAAGAGGTTTGCTCGGAAACGACTGGTCATTATGAAGCGGTGCAAATCACGTTTGATCCAACGATTTTCCCGTATGAAAGATTACTTGAACTGTATTGGCAACAAATTGATCCAACCGATACTGGTGGTCAATTTTACGATCGGGGCCAATCTTATCAGACGGCTATTTTTTATTATAATGAACAGCAGAAACAATTGGCCGAAGCTTCAAAAGAAAAATTGGAGAAAGAGGGGCCCTTTAAAGATCCAATCGTGACAAAGATATTACCAGCAAAAGCTTTTTATCCTGCAGAAGAGTATCATCAACATTATTATAAGAAAAATCCAACTCATTACCAGGGTTACCATCAAGGCTCAGGTAGAGCAGGGTTTATTAAACAAAATTGGGGTGAGAAAAAAGATGAGTGAGAAAAAAGATTTGAAGAATAAATTAAATGAGATGCAATTTTATGTCACACAAAATAATGGTACGGAACCGCCATTTAGAAATGAATACTGGGATGAATTTAGAAAGGGAATTTATGTTGACATCGTCTCAGGTAAGGCGTTATTTAGTTCAACTGAAAAGTATGATGCAGGCTGTGGTTGGCCAAGTTTTACTAAACCAATAGAAGAGAAAGAAGTATTAGAAAAAGAAGACTACAGTCACAATATGGTTCGAACGGAGGTTCGTAGTAAGGAAGCTGATTCTCACTTAGGTCATGTGTTTAATGATGGGCCAGGTGAGAATGGATTAAGATATTGTATTAATTCGGCCTCTTTAAGATTCATACCATATGAAGATATGGAGAAAGAAGGCTATGGGCGTTATCTGAAATTATTTGCTGAAGAAGCTTAATATAAGTGTATTTAGACCAAGGGGGATTCACTTTAGTTGAATCCTTCTTTTCATTTCCCAAGAAATCTTTTTCCGCTTGTGGAAAGGTTTTGAAAATGGTAAATTTATTGTAAAGTAAATATTATTTAAGAGGTGATGGATGCATCCATGAATGATCAAATGTTTAAAAAGAACTATTCGATGCAAACCTTACATAAAGCATTACAAATTTTACGATCTTTTTCTTATGAGCATAAAACTTTGTCATTAACAGAATTACATAAACGTACGGGTCTATCTAAACCTAGTTTGCAAAGATTGCTTTCTACCCTTGTTTATGAAGGCTTATTACATAAAAATGAAGAAACAAAAAGATATCAGTTAGGATTAGAGTTATTGTTTTTAGGTCATTTAGTAGAAAAAAACTCAAGTTTTTTAAACATAGCCGCCCCGGTAATGAAAGAAATGTGGGTGAAAATAGAAGAGTGCATTAGTTTAAATGTGATTGAAAACGAAAAAAGAAAGTGTATAGATTTTATCGCAAGCAGTCATCAACTACAAACAATGATTACGGTGGGACAAGAATCACCACTATATGCAGGCGCTTCAGCAAAAATATTATTGGCTTATTTCCCAGCAGACATCCAAAGAGAGTATTTAGCAAAAATCCAATTCAAACCTCTTTCAAGTACGACGATTATTGATAAAGATGTCTTATATGAGGAGCTACAATCTATTCAACAAAGAGGATATGCCAAAAGCAATGGTGAAAGAGTGAAAGGTGCGATTTCATATAGTGCACCGATATTTAATCCTCAAAATGAAATTTTAGCAAGTATATCTATTACCATCCCGTCTGTTCGTATTGATGATTATGAAGAAGAAGAGCTAGTTGAAACTGTCATTGAAGGAGCCAGGATTATAACAGGTAAGATACAGAAAAATTAGACTGATGTTATTTACTTCAATATCCCCCCATAATCATTTAATTTATCGCGCCATATAGAATGTACATGTGCTTGTTTTTTATTGGCAACGCCCTCTTTACTATAGATTTCAATCCAAATTTGCGGTCCATCAATACGAAAGTAGCTACCCGGTCGCTTGATTGAAGTTGAACCAGCCCAAGCAATCGTCGTTTTCTGAAGTTGTTCCTGAGATAAATACGTGTGTAGCAATGCCTTTCTTGCTTCATAAGGTGCATGAGCGACCCATTCCTCAATCATGTGTTTTACTTGTATTTGTTGCTCCGTATTTAGATTTTTTATAAGTAAACCTTCCTGAGTGGGAAACGATTGGTCATATCCGGGGCCAAGTAAAATGTCGTTAAACTCATCATTAAGTTTACTTTGCTGTTTTTGCTCATTACATAAAGATAATAAGAGTGCATGGACAGCATTTATTTTTGCATTCATTGGATGATACGTACGATTATTTATTTGAAAAATACGAGGTTGCGTCCCCGTAAACTCAGGGGTAATCGTCGTTTTTGAACGGTTAATGAAAATATTCTCTGCAAGATGATGCCCTGTTAGTTGAATCATCCAAGGTTTTGTATAGGAAGGGTTTCCATGTATAGAGAAATAATATTCTTGTGCCCCCCATTTAAATGGAGGGTTCTTGATTGTTGTTGATAAAAAGTAATCAGCTTTAATAATTTCTGTCATATGTTCAAATCCAAGCGGACTGAGATTTGCTTGAAGTAATAACATGGCGAGTATAAAACTTTGTGTATTTAGTTCAGACAAGGGAACGCCATTTCTACTTGCTTGATTAATAGGTAGATTAGACCATTTATGTGCAATAGTCTTATTTAGTGGAAGGATCATCTCTTCTTTTTGTTCTTCATTTAAACTTTCGAAAAGTTGATGTGCAAGTTTAACTGATTCTTCCTTACGCGTAATATGGGGTTCATCTAAGATATGGTTGAGTTGTTCAAGAATGTAATCTTGTTCTTGTAATTCTGCCGCTGTTGGAGCAAAAGAGGCAAGCACATGATTGGAATATATGAAGGCTATGAAAACGAGTAATACTAAACATCGATACATGAGAAAAACTCTCCCTGTCCTTTTTTTGTTAATGTGTGTAAAGGAAGGAGAGCTCATTCACTTATTTTGAAAAACGGTCTAGTTCGTACCCTCGGTTATGATCGTTGAAAGAAATATTTCCGCTTTACCCGATTCATTAAAGATGGATTTTTGCTTGGATACAGTAAATGTAACTTGATGAATACCTTTCTCTAAACCGCTTGATATATATAGATGCCTTTCTTTTTCTAAAGGCCACCACGTTGATAATGTTCGTACAGGCTGACCGTCAATATAAATATCGAGCATGCCTCCTGCAGGGTGACTCTTCACTTTCATCCCGAGAAAAGTTCCAGAGAAGGAAAATTTGATTGTTTCTCCAGCAGCTTCACTATACCAGTAAATACCTTTATATGGATGACTGGCATGTGTGTAGGCAGAAGATTGTTGTAAGGCGATATTTACGTCATCATGAAGAGGAGCAGCTAGTACAGCTATTTGCGTGTCCTGATTCATCAAATTTTGTGTTTCTTGAAAAATCGCTTCGGCATAAAGTTGATAGCCTCTATCGTTTGGATGTACAAGGTCTGTCGTTAATTCAAAGGCAGAATAAGTTGATTCACTAAATACAGGACGTAAATCAATATTCTTAGCTAAATAATGGGCTGAGATATCTGTGATCTTTTGAATGAATAATTCATTATCTAAAGGTGATTCTGTTAATGTATATATTTCTGTATCAGGATAATCTTTCTTTACTTGTCTAAGAAGTCCTTCATAAAATTGGGCAAACTGCTTTTCATTCATATATTTTCGGTCATTTTCCCCGAACACAATAAAAGTTAAATCGATGCTTCCTAGGTGCGGAGTGGCGTTCAGCTTATTTAACCCTTCAAAAGCAGTGCTTCCGCTTTGTACAACCATATGACGCTTAAAATCAACATCATATGTATCTTTCATTTTATTTTCCCATATTTGAAACCATCTTTTATTTGGCTCTGATGCTCCTGATCCTCTACCAATACTATCACCGATGATTAAATAGTTAATTGTTTTTTCGCTTCCTACTTTTTCATAAAAATTCTCTACTGATTGATCTCCCTCCACTTTAGGTTCTTGAAAGAATTGAAATAAAAATATAAATCCAATACATAACATGGAACATAGGAGGAGTGATTTCCTTTTCATTCTTTGTACTCCTTTAAATATGACAATTTTAGATTACCCAATTTATCTTGTAATTAAATTGTATGAGATGAAAACGCTTTACGTCTAGAGGAAAAAGAAAAAAACTGACATTCTAAAAAAATTGGGCAAAAACACATGCAGGACAAGAACCTATGTCATATGATGATTTTGAAAATGCCTAAAACAAAAAGAGGAGTGGAATAATTATGAATTACGGATATGGATGCGATCCTTGTGCTCAACAAGTTCAACCTTATTATAGCTATCCAGTAGGTGGATACGGTGGTTGTGGAAATGGAGCATTCGGTGGCTTTGCGTTAATTGTAGTATTATTTATCTTGTTAGTAATCATCGGTGCTAGCTGGTGTGGTAACTGGTAATAATAAAGAATAAGGAGGGGCTTTTAGGAGTCTCTCTTTTTTTCATCAACATATTTGTCAGTGAATAACAAGTGGAAAATCGTTGAGTGATTATAAACAAGATTTCATGTATCTTGTCGAAATTAGATGAAAATTACGGTAAAATAGAAAGAAAAAAGTGGATGTGTACATAGATGTTTCCAAAGAGATTACAATCAGGAGATGAAATCAGAATCATTGCTCCTTCAAGAAGTATGGCTGTCATAAAGGGTGAACAAAGAAGATTAGCAGAAGAACGGTTAGCTAATTTAGGATTTAAAATAACATATGGTCAATATGTCCTCGAACATGATGATTTTTTTAGTACAAGTATTGAGCAAAGAGTGGCAGATATACATGATGCGTTTCGTGACCCGAATGTTAAAGCGATTATAGCTGGTATAGGCGGTTATAATACCAATCAATTATTAAAATCAATTGATTATTCATTAATCAAGAACAACCCAAAGGTTTTTTGTGGGTATAGTGATATAACAGCATTGCTAGCTGCCATTCATCATAAAACGGGCTTAATTACATACTCCGGCCCTTTCTTTGCTGATTTTGGTATAAAATATGGGTTTGAATATACACTCAATAGCTTCCTTCAAGCAGTAACGACTGATGGCATGTATGAAATTGAACCTTCGGATAAATGGAGTGATGATCCATGGCATCTGGAGCAAGATGAAAAGCAGTATATAGCATCCGAAGGCTATCTTGTTCTTCAAGAAGGAGAGGCAAGCGGAAAATTAATAGGTGGAAATTTATCAACATTAACGTCTTTACAAGGGACAGAATATATGCCTTCATTGAAAGGTGCGATTATCTTTATAGAGGATAATGAAGAATCACATCCCTTTCTTTTTGAACGGGGGCTGCAATCTTTGCTACAGCAAAAAGATGCGAATGAGATAAAAGCGATACTTATCGGGAGATTTCAAAAGGAATCACAGGTTACAGATTATTTCTTAAAGAAAATGATTGAATCGAAAAAGGAAATTAGCGGTGTTCCAATTATTGCTAATATTGACTTTGGACATACAAATCAAGCAGCGACGATTCCGTTTGGGTCGTATGCTACCATTAAAGCGGAAAAAGAAGATGTGGAGATTTTTGTAGGTGAATAGATAGGGAAACAGTGTACTCATGAAATTGGGTATACTGTTTTTTTATTCGTTAAGTCATTAATACACAAATCAAGCTGACTTCACACTTAGAGCCTCCGTCAAATCCCTCATTCAATTCATAACAATGGCAACTAAAATATTCTTTTAAATCTTTAAGAAAGTTTTACATTTCTCAAACATACAATTGAAATAAAAACATAAATCAATCTGATTCGCCCGCTCCAAAAAAATAATAATACTTCATTGCTCGTTTACCTCACATGTTATTGGTAGGTTTTAGCGGGTTTTCTTTATGTACGTTTAAATGCTCGATTAGTAAGGGGGATGGGGATGGACCGCACATATTTAATCAAACCTGTAATAGATGCAGAGTATCCAATGATTGATTATGGCAAGGGTGTATATTTGTACGATAGTGAGGGGAAGGAATATCTCGATGCTTCATCTGGAGCGATTACGGCAAATATCGGTCATGGAGTTCAGGAAATTATTGATGCAATGACAGAACAGGCTAAGCGAGTATCTTTTGTATATCGCTCACAGTTCACAAGTGAGCCAGCAGAAAAGTTAGCCAAGAAAATAGCAAGTTTATCCTTCCCAGAGTTGAATTGGTGTTTCTTTGTCAATAGCGGGTCGGAAGCAACAGAAACTGCCATGAAAATTAGTATTCAATATTGGCAAGAAAAAGGTGTGATGACCAAGACAAAGGTTTTATCTAGATGGATGAGTTATCACGGAATCACTTTAGGTGCACTTTCTATGTCAGGGCATACTGGGAGAAGAGCGCGGTTTATTCCCCTATTAGAAGATTTTCCAGTAATTCAACCTCCTTATTGTTACAGGTGTCCGTACAATAAAGAAGCTCCTGAGTGTGGTTACCTTTGTGCAAATGAGTTAGATAATATGATTAGAAGGATAGGGAGTGAGCATATTGCTGCTTTTATAGCGGAGCCGATCATTGGGGCATCGGGGGCAGCTATCACTCCACCGCAAGATTATTACAAGATTATTAAAGAGATTTGTGAGCGCCATCAAATCTTATTTATTGCGGATGAAGTAATGACGGGATTTGGACGCACAGGTACAATGCTCGCTTGTGAGCAGTGGGGTGTTGAACCAGATATCGTTACATTAGGTAAAGGGATGGGGGCGGGATACACGCCGATTGCTGCTACTTTAGTCGGTGATCATGTGATGGAACCGATTGTCTCAGGTTCTAAGACCATTATGGGAGGGCATACTTTGAGTGCTAACCCTCAAGCCTGTGCCGTTTCACTCGCTGTCATAGAATATTTAGAAAAGAATAAAATTATACCTGAAGTAAAGAAAAAAGGTGAATATTTAAAAGCAAAGTTATTACAGCTACAAAAAAGTTTTTCATTTATCGGGGATATAAGGGGAAGAGGTTTAATGCTGGGGATAGAGTTTGTCCAGAACTTTGTAGAAAAGAAGCCATTCCCTAGGGCGATGAAAGTAACCGAAAGTATGATTAGTATTGCTCAACATCATGGGTTACTTGTTTATCCTGCTGGAGCAGGTTCAGACGGTGTGAATGGAGATGCAGTTATGATTGCCCCCCCTTTGAATATTACTTTTAAAGAAATGGATGACTTAATTCAACGCTTGCAAGAAACCTTACAACAATTTACGAACTTTTATTTAAAAGAAGTCGAGTTAAAGTTAGAAGGTGATGAAGAGTGAAACAGGCACTCAATAAAGTTTCATCTATTGAAGAAGTGGATCACTTATTTTTTGACGGTATGACATTAATGTATGGTGGTTTTGGTGGGGTAGGATCACCGCCGACACTGATTGAAGCGATTAAGCAAAAAGGGGTCTCACAGTTAAAGCTTATTGGTAACGATACTGGGTTTCCTCATATTGGTATTGGAAAAATCGTTAGCCTCGGCCGTGTGTCCCATATAATTACTTCTCATATCGGCTCTAATCCGATTGCAGGCCAATTAATGACAGATGGGAGGATGGCGGTTGAATTTTCTCCACAAGGGATACTGGCAGAGCGTATCAGAGCTGGCGGTATGGGGTTACCAGGGATTTTATCAGATATTGCAATCGATAATGATATCGTACAAAAGGGCAAGGTTTTTTGTGAAATCGCTGAAAAGCGCTATATGGTTGAAACGGCGTTAACAGCGGATATTAGTATCGTTTATGCTAAGAAAGCAGATACATTTGGTAATCTCATTTTTGATAAAAGTGCAAGAAATACGAATCCCCTTTGTGCGATGGCAGGAGACATTACCATTGCTGAAGTAGAAGAAATTGTTCCAGTTGGAAGTTTACAGGCAGAAGAAATAATTACGCCTGGTGTATTTGTTGATTATATCATCCAATCTGAGGGGGTTGACTGGAAATGGGCTTGGCAATAGAAAAGCGTAATCGTATGGCCAAAAGAGCAGCTGCAGAAATCAAATCTGGAATGGTTGTGAATCTCGGCATAGGTATACCCTCATTAGTACCTAATCATCTCCCTAGAGATTTTGCCGTCATGTTTCATGCCGAGAATGGCATTATTGGGATGGGACCGAGCCCCATCCATGGCGAAGAAGATGAAAACTTATGCAATGCCGGTGGATTTCCTGTTTCTTTAGTTACAGGTGGTTCTTATTTTGATAGCGCGCTCGCTTTTGGCATGATTCGTAGGGGTAAGGTGGATTTAACCATTTTAGGATCATTACAAGTGAGTGAAACCGGTGATTTAGCTAATTGGATTGTCCCGGGTAAAAAGGTACCGGGGATGGGGGGGGCAATGGAGCTAGCCCAAAAAGCGAAAAAAGTGATCGTCGTCATGAATCAAACGGATAAACACGGTCAATCGAAAATTGTGCAAAAATGTAGTCTTCCTTTAACCTCAACTGCTTGTGTCAATATGGTTATTACAGATATGGCAGTTTTTTCGGTTGAGAAAAATCGTGGATTAGTTCTTCATGAGGTCTTTAAACCTCATACTATTGATGAAGTATTACAACTTACTGATGCAACTGTGTCACTCCATGACAAGATTATTTTTTCATAGGGCAAAGGAAAATACTTAGCATTAGCGAATAACTGAAAAGAAAGCACTTTTTCCACATGATTTAACCTTTTTCACCATCGACGATATCTTTAAAGGAGTGGGGCTTCGATGAATGAAGATTTAAAACTCAAAGACTGGTTAAATGAAAATCGAGCGAGGGGTACACGTTTTTTACAAAGGCTTGTTCAAGAAAAAAGTACGCGTGGAAACGAGAGTAGTGCACAAGCAATTATTATTGAAAAATGCCGTAAATTAGGGCTTGCCCTCGATATATGGGAAATTGGAGATGAAGAGCTGCTTAAACATCCTGCTTATTGTTCTGATAGAAAGGATTATAGTGGTAATCCAAATGTAGTGGCTGTTCTAAAGGGCAAAGGAGACGGCAAATCAATCATTTTAAATGGTCATATTGATGTTGTACCAGAAGGGGATATAAATGACTGGACAGATGATCCGTTTAGTGGGCATATCCAAGAAGGTAAAATGTACGGTAGAGGTACAACAGATATGAAAGGTGGAACAGCCGCATTACTACTCGCTTTAGAAGCGATTATTGCTTCAAATATTAAACTGAAAGGTGATGTTATCTTTCAAAGTGTGATAGAAGAAGAAAGTGGAGGAGCAGGAACATTAGCAGCTGTTTTAAGAGGTTACCAAGCGGACGGCGCAATCATACCAGAGCCTACTAATATGAAAGTATTTCCAAAGCAACAAGGGTCAATGTGGTTTCGTGTATCTGTGAAAGGTAAATCAGCACATGGTGGCACCAGATATGAAGGAATCAATGCCATTGAAAAATCGATGTTAGTCATAGAAGGACTTCAGCAGCTAGAGAGAGTGCGAAATGCGAGAATTGACGATCCTTTATATGAAAATATACCCATCCCTGTGCCAGTGAATATTGGCAAAATTAAGAGTGGAGATTGGCCATCTTCTGTACCGGATATAGCTATAATTGAGGGCAGGATCGGTGTAGCTCCTCATGAGAGAATGGAAGACGTAGAAAAAGAATTAGAAGCGGCCATTGATGAGGTGTGTGTGAAAGATGGATGGCTATCAGAAAATATACCAAGTATTGAATGGTTTGGAGGCAGGTGGCAACCGGGGAATCTAGAAAGTGATCATCCATTAATCACTACTGTCGGTAAAGCTTTTGAAAGGGTGACAAATAAAGAAGCAATCATTGAAGCCTCTCCGTGGGGAACGGACGGAGGCATCTTATCAAACGTTGGTCATACACCGGTTGTTGTCATTGGTCCAGGTGTCACAGCTTCTGCTCATGATGCTAATGAATATATTTTTTTAGATGATGTATTTGAGGCTGCTGAGGTAATTGCCCTCTCCATTGTTTCATGGTGTGGCATGGTTGAAGAGTAAATAGATAGTTGCTTAGGTTAGTTGTTGGTTGCAGTAGGGTAAATAATAGATAAACAAACAATATTAAAAGATTAGTAGGAGGCAATTTAGATGCAGCAATTATTATGGATTAACGGAAAACATAAAAATACGCAAACGTTAAAAGCACTAAAAAGTCCTTATAACCAAGAGGTAATAGCAGAAATCGCTCAAGCTTCATCAAATGAAGTAGAAGAGGCGATAGAATCAGCAAATGAAGCGGCGAAAAAAATGAGAGAAATGCCTGCTTATCAAAGAGCAGAGATTTTAGAATCTGTTGTTGAACAATTAAAGGCGCAAAGACAAAATTGTGCTGAGATCATTGCAAAAGAAGCAGCAAAACCGATAAAAGCGGCATTAGCAGAAGTAGAGCGGACCATTATGACCTATCGATTTGCCGCTCAAGAAGCAAGGAATATCCAAGGTGAAACAATCCCTATGGATGCGGCTCCAGGAGGAGAGGGAAGGGTGGCTTACACTGTTCGCGAACCACTTGGAGTTATTGCTGCGATTACCCCTTTCAATTTCCCTATGAATCTTGTTGCTCATAAAGTTGGTCCTGCAATTGCAGCTGGAAATGCTGTTGTGCTTAAACCAGCAAGTCAAACTCCGCTATCAGCCTATAAAATCGCCGAAATGTTTCAAGAGGCAGGTCTTCCAGCAGGTGCGCTCAATGTTGTTACAGGGAGCGGGAGTATAATTGGCGATGTTTTCACCAGTGATGAACGAATTGCGATGATTACTTTTACGGGCTCGCCTGCAGTTGGAAAATCAATTAAAGAAAATGCTGGTTTAAAAAGGGTGACGCTTGAATTAGGATCCAATTCAGCTGTTGTTGTTGATGAACATACAAATATTGAAAGAATCGTACCTCGGATTGTTGCTGGAGCTTATAATTTTCAAGGTCAAGTGTGTATTTCCGTACAAAGAGTCTTCGTTCATCAAAATGTTTTTGCTTCTTTTGTGAAAGCCTTTGTTGCTGAAACCAAAAAGCTTAATTTAGGAAACCCCCTCGATGACCGAACAGATGTATCAGCTTTGATATCTGAAGACGATACAGTGAGGGCTTCAGCATGGATTGATGAAGCGATAAGGAATGGTGCTGAGTTAGCATATGGAGGAAGAGAAGAAGAGGGTGTACTGCAACCAACTATATTATTAAATACAAGGTTGGATGATAAAGTTTCTTGTGAGGAAGCCTTTGCCCCGGTCGTTCATATTAATGAGTTTGCTTCATTTGATACTGCACTTGATTGGGTGAATCAATCTAAATATGGGTTACAAGCAGGTGTGTTTACAAATGACTTGCAAAGAGCGTTTCAGGCTGCGAAAAAGCTGCATGTTGGTGGTGTGATGATTAATGATTTCCCAACATTTAGAGTAGATCATATGCCATATGGAGGCGTGAAGGAAAGTGGAACAGGTAGAGAAGGAATAAAATATGCGGTGGAAGAAATGACTGAAATGAAACTAGTAAGCTTTCGCTTAGCGTAAGGAACCAAATGAGTGACAGAATATGAAGGCTCGGCGATAGCCGGGCTTTTTCTATAATGGAGGGCGAAAAATGGTTGAAATTATACAGGAAAAACTGTGTACAAATCATTACGTAATGGACGTTGTAAAGGATTTCTATAATAAACGAATAAGGATTGATGATTATCGTGGTGATATGTGCGCAATTATAAAAAAAATAACTGAAGTTTCCGATGAACATGAGATTGAAAAGGTAATAATTAAAGCAAGAAAGGAGGATTTTGAAACGCTGATACAGAATGGTTTTCTATGTGAAGCTACCATAAATCGCTATTTTCTTGGGTCTGATTTATTCTTTTTCTGTAAGTATTATCAAACAGAAAGAAGAAGAAGTGATGACTGGATAAAAGAAGATGAGATTGTTGAAAATGTTTCTAAATTGTCAAAGGAGTTTCAAATAAATATCCCACCCGCAGACTATCAATTAAGAAGAATGACAGAAAATGATGCCAAAGGGTTGGCTACACTTTATCGGGCTATATTTGAAGTATATCCAACGCCTCTTCATGACCCCGAGTATATTAAGAAAACAATGAATGATGGTACGATTTATTTTGGTTATGTTTATGCAGATGAAATTGTAAGCGCTGCTTCAGCAGAAGTAAATAATGAGTATAAAAACGCAGAGCTAACGGATTGTGCTACTTTAGTGGAACATCGTAAGCATGGACTAATGAAAGTGTTATTACAGAGATTAGAGAAGGAACTTGCAAATGATGGAATCTTTTGTGCTTATTCGATTGCTCGTTCTTTATCTTTTGGTATGAACGCAGCCCTACACCAATTAGACTACGTCTATCGTGGAAGGTTAGGAAAGAATTGTTATATTTTTAATAAACTCGAGGATATGAATGTTTGGGTAAAAGATTTATCAACAACGATTTTAAAATAATTTGCCCAAAAGTTGGCAGTGTATGACAAATTTTCGGCACCTCATCTGTATTTATGGAATAGAGGGGGAATGAGATTGACAAGCGAGTACGGTATTTCTAAAGAGGTCTTATCTGCAATTTTAAATAGCATAGACGAAGGGATTCATGTTGTTGATCAATATGGCTATACGATCTACTACAATGAGATAGCGGCCAAACATGATGGTTTAAAAATAGAAGAAGTGTTAGGAAGACCACTTTTAGACGTTTTTCCCTCGTTAAACAAAAATACGAGCACATTGTTTAATGTCATGCAAACTCAGCAACCAATGATCAATGAACAGCAAAGTTATGTGAACTTATATGGAAAACAGATTGAGACCGTCAATACTACTTTACCGATCGAGCTTGATGGGAAAGTTGCTGGTGCGGTTGAAATTGCGAAAGATTATTCGCGAATTAAAGAACTGAATGATAGTTTGATTGATTTAAGATCAAAAGTAAAAAGCAAAAGAAAAACAGCAACAAGTCATTCACATGCAACCAAATATACCCTTGATAGCTTATTAACAAAAGATGAGAAAATGATAGCGGTAAAAAACGAAGCAAAAAAACTAGCCCGTTCACAGTCACCGATGCTTGTAATTGGGGAAAGTGGAAGCGGAAAGGAATTATTTGTTCAAGGAATACATGATGCATCACTCTCGGCAAATGCTCCCTTTATTGCACAAAACTGTGCTGCTATTCCAGAATCTTTATTAGAAAGTGTCTTATTCGGGACAACGAAAGGAAGCTATACTGGTGCCATGGATCGGCCAGGATTATTCGAGTTGGCTGATGGGGGCACATTATTTTTAGATGAGATTCATGCGATGCCTATAGAGCTACAAGCGAAGCTATTACGTGTGTTAGAAGATGGTCAAGTGAGGAGACTAGGAAGCACAACAAACACATATGTGAACTTTCGCGTCATTGCGGCAATGAATATTCACCCTCAAATTGCCCTGGCAGAAGGGAAAATACGAGCAGACTTATTCTATCGTTTAAATGTACTCACGTTTGAATTATTACCTTTAAGAGAAAGGAAAAAAGACATTGTTTTCTTAACTGAACATTTCATTAAGCAATATAACGAGCAATTTTTAAAAAATATTACAGGTCTACACCCACAAGTACAGCAGTTTTTTTTCAAGTACAAATGGCCAGGAAATGTCAGGGAACTTAAGCATACGATTGAATATATGATGAATGTGTGTAATGGATCAACCCTGACTATTCAAGACCTCCCTCTAATGCTTAAACAATATGTAAAAGAAAAGAAGGACTCTACTAAACAAACTGACTTTGCCCTGCGTCCCGCTTTAGCCAAATTGGAGAACCAATTAATAGAGGAAGCCATCAACCAGACAGAGGGAAATATATTAAAAGCAGCTAAATTGTTACAAATTCCAAGGCAAACGCTTCAATATAAACTACAAAGGCTTGAAGTGATATCAGGTGCTAAAGAATGATAGGGGATGACTAAGCTTTGACATAATAAATGTTCTTCTTAAAGTGCCGAATAATCGGCATTTTTTTTATGATCACCATTTGTTAAGAGCCCTTCTATTAGCTGTTCCCTCCATTTGTATCCACTGTGTAGGTGTTCGCATATCTTATTCTTAGAATGAAATAGTTGGCATGGCTTTTGCATAATAAAATTGACGACTACTTTGAAGGGGGAAATCATGTGAAACAGTTTTTGTATAAGCCAAAAAGGCATTGGAAGGATATCGAACTTTGGAAAGACGTACCTGAGGAAAAATGGAACGATTGGTTATGGCAACTAACCAATACGATAAGAACGTTAGATGATTTAAAAAAGGTTATTGATTTAACGCCTGAAGAAGAAGAAGGGGTTAAAATATCAACGAAAACCATTCCATTGAATATTACACCTTATTATGCCTCACTTATGAGTCAAGATGATCCACGCTGTCCGATTCGCATGCAATCTGTACCCATTTCAGAAGAAATTCATAAAACCAAATATGATTTGGAAGATCCACTTCATGAGGACGAGGATTCGCCTGTTGCTGGATTGACTCATCGTTATCCAGATCGTGTCCTCTTCTTAGTAACTAATCAATGTTCTATGTATTGCCGTTATTGTACAAGGAGAAGGTTTTCCGGTCAAATTGGCATGGGTGTGCCGAAGAAACAATTAGATGATGCAATTGAGTATATTAGAAACACACCTGAAGTTCGTGATGTCCTCATATCTGGAGGAGATGGTCTATTAATCAACGATAAAATACTTGAGTATATTTTAAAAAGCTTGCGAGAAATTGATCACGTGGAAATTATTAGAATTGGTACAAGAGCACCTGTCGTATTCCCGCAAAGAATCACGGAGAATCTATGTAATATTTTGAAAAAGTATCATCCAGTCTGGTTAAATACCCATTTTAATACATCGATTGAAATTACTGAAGAATCGAAAAAGGCTTGTGAAATGTTAGCAAATGCTGGTGTGCCAGTAGGTAATCAATCAGTTATTTTGGCAGGAATCAATGATAGTGTAGCAATTATGAAGAAACTGATGCATGACTTAGTTAAGATTAGGGTAAGGCCGTATTATATTTATCAGTGTGACTTATCTGAAGGGATTGGCCATTTCCGTGCACCTGTTTCAAAAGGGTTAGAGATTATTGAAGGCTTGCGAGGTCATACTTCAGGATATGCTGTGCCAACCTTTGTGGTCGATGCGCCAGGAGGAGGAGGGAAAATTTCTCTTCAGCCGAATTACTTGATCTCACAAAGTGCTGATAAAGTAGTCTTAAGAAACTTTGAGGGAGTAATTACGACTTATCCAGAGCCTGAAAACTATGTCGCAGGTAAAGCTGATGATTATTTCCAAGGTGTATATGGAGATATGGAAGATATGAAATCAAAAGTAGGTATTGCGGGCCTATTGAATGATGAAGCATTTAATCTTGTCCCAGAAGGACTATCAAGATTAAATCGTCGTGATAATTATGACCATGATCCATCTCATAGTAATTTGAAGAATCGTAGGGAAAAACGTGACGAGTTAAAAGAAAAGAAATACCAAGCAGAACAAAAGAAAAGGTCAGAGTCGGAAACGGCAGCTTCTAATGAGTGAGGTGATAACAATGCATAGCCATTGTACATGGTGTGATAGTAAGCATATTGAAGAGACAAAAGCCAGTGTGTTTTGGGAGCTCCCAGATGGCACGAGAGCAATAGAAATTACCCAAACACCATCTATTTTGTGCCAAGACTGTGATATGGAATATCAACCTGATGAACAAGTTAAAGAAATTGAAGATCAACTTTTTTTAATTGATACGAAAACAATAGATAAGGAGATTTCTTTTGCTGAATTGATGGCTAGACCACGATTGCTTAAGAGAAATTATTTTGATTTCTCTCATTTAGATTAACCTAATGCTTGATTTGTTATTAACTTTCCTTCATGATGTAGAAAAACGGATTAAAGGAAGTTGGTACGATGGCAAAATCTTTTTATCATTTTTTAATGACCTACCGCCATCCTGAACCAAAGGATGAAATAAGTATTTTTGCAAACGATGCTTACCTTGATCATAGTTTTCCTAAAATGTCTAAGAACTATCAAGAAATCAGTTCTTACCTTGAGTTAAACGGATCTTATTTAGCAACGATGACTGTCTTTGATGAAGCGTGGGAACTATATAATCATAAGGGATAAATGCTTAGTGTTACTCAATTTCTTCGCCTATGATTCTATTAATATGGTGTAGACTTACGTTTTATATAAGAGAGTAGGAAGTAAATTTAAAAGTACCTTATAGAGTAGATACGTAAAAGATCTACCTAAAGGTGCTTTTTATTTATAATTGACTTGGGTATGACCGCCGTGTTTTATACTCCCTAGCTAGTAACATAATATCTTTGATAGGATCAAGGACCATAATCTTCATATGAAGTGAATGACATGTTTATTTAATGAATTGCCTATAATAATGGAAATATAATATTAAGAATAAATTGACAATTACAAATAGTTTTAATAAAATGTTAGTTAATAAGCTAGGCATACGCCCAAATCTTCGTTAGGAGGGGTAATAGAAAAGAGATATATTTAGAAAAAGCTGTAGGAATAGCTTGGTGTTTATACGCCCGTTTGCCATACCTTAATCATAAGGGCGAATATATCAGTATTTTTTTAACTTGTTATATAACGTCTACATACATGTATAAATGTATGGTGGAGTTTGAAGTTTCTAAACCAAAAGAAGTTGGGAATTTAAACTAAGGGTGAAATGAGACTTATTAAAGAGCTTATCCCAATAGTTTTCCTGAAAAAAATTTTTTTAAGTTTATATATAACATCTATATACATGTATATATGTGAGGAGAGTTATGATGACTATTAATCGTGAAAGTTATATACCTTTATATAAACAAATTGCTCAAGACCTTCAAAGGAAGATTGAGAATAACATCTTTGAGCCAGGACAGAGATTACCTAGTGAACATGAATTAACAGAAGAATATGGGGTAAGCAGATTAACGGTTCGAAAATCAATAAAACTTTTATTGGAAGAAGACCTAATTATCATTCAACAAGGAAAAGGTATGTATGTTAAATTTCCAATCATTCAAACGGACATTATGAACGATGTATTAGACGTGCAAAACTTTAGAGGATTTTATGAAACTTTAACAGGTCAAGGTCTAAACGTGAAAATAAAGTTAGTCAAATACGGCGAAGAAGAGATACCAAAAAATATTGCCGAAGCACTAGAATGCTCGATGGATACTAAAATACGTACAATATACCGAATATTTTATTTGAAAGATATGCCGATCGCTTTTAACATTACCTATTTATCCCCTGAATTAGTTTTTACAGAAAAGATGATCGATGAAGTGGAGCACCAACCATTAAGTACATTGTTAAAAACAAGCCAAGATAATTCTCTGCTGGGTCTTGAGGAAATAAGATGTTCAATAGGGGTACGTCCTGTTTCGAAGGAAATAGCAAATAGGCTAAACGTCCCTAATAACCAGCCTCTAATGACATTAAGCCGAGTATTTTACTATAAAGATGCTTCTCCTCTTGTAGCAGGGCTCATGTATCTAAATACAGACTGTTATCAATTCACTATTAGAAGTAACAGTAAAGATAATAATGATAAGCCGACTTTAGAGATGTTATCAATTTACTGATAAAAAATAAATTTAAAATTAGGGGGGAATATTTTAATATGAAAAAAATGAAAGCGCGTTCATTCGTTGTTGTTTTGCTAGTTACATTAGTAATGCTAGTTTTATCCGCGTGTAATTCATCAGATGTTGCATCTTCGTCTGAAAAAGCAAAAGAAGAAAATGAAGGCTTACCAGAGAATTATCCTAATAAATCTATTGATGCACTTGTTGGTTTTGCTCCTGGTGGTGGTCAAGACCTAATTATGCGTACAACGGCACAAATTTTAAATGATGCAGAGATAATAAAACAATCTTTTGTCGTCACTAATAAAACAGGTGCTGGAGGTCGTATTGCAAGTGAAGAATTAGCGAGGCAAAATAGTGATCCTTACAAGTTAATAGTGATTCCTGAATATGGTCCAGGTTGGGACCCAAGACTTAGTTTAAAGTTTTCTGATTTCCAACCTATTGCTTCCCTGGCTACTAGTGAACTATTTATCTATGTCCATAAAGACTCCCCATATGAAACGATAGAGGAGTTGTTAAGTTCATTAAAATCGGAGAAAGATGTAACTATTGGTACACTCGGTCCAATTGATGGGGGTGAAGCCTTTAAATGGGATCTAATCAAACAAGGTGCAGGTATTGATAAATTAAACTTCGTTCCAATGGAAGGGGCTTCTGAAGGCTTGACGGCTGTACTCGGTGGCCAAATTGATACAACCTTAGGTGTACTTCCATTAATTAATGACTATATCAAAACAGGTGAAGTGCGAGTGTTAGCTGTCCTTTCAGAAGAACGTTCTAAAGATTTACCAGATGTCCCGACTTTAAAGGAATCGGGAGTGGAAGTTGCTTTCCATCGATATACAGGAATTTGGACAGGTGGGGACGTTTCAGCTGAGGTTGTTAATTATTGGGCAGAAAACCTAGAGGAAATGACAGAAACAGATACCTGGAAAACATTTTTAAAGAACCGTGGTTTGTCTCCTTATTATCTAAATACGGAAGAATATACAAAATTAATTGAAGAAGAAGGAATAGAGTTTAAAAAATATTTGGAAGATTTAGAAAAATAATTTTCTTGTAATTATTAAATTTCATTTCTCGAAAGGAGGTTTCGTATGTTCGTTGAGCGCTATTTTGGATTGTTTTTACTGTTTATTAGTATTGTTTTTCTCATCATGTCGTTTGGTTTACAAGTATATTCGACTAATCTGGGTGCGGTTGGAGCAGGCTTTTTTCCACGAATCATTTCCATATTATTATTCCTGCTTCTTTGCTTCCACCTTATGCAGATAATGAGATTAAAGAAAAAAGAGTCAGAAGAAGAAGTCGATAAAAAAATCCGATTTCAACAAGTTTTCATTATCCTCTTTCTTGCAGTGACGATTGGATTATCACACTTCATTGGCATGCTAGCAAGTATAGGGGTGTTTATGTTCACCATTTTAGCATTTGTGCAGAAAATACCTTGGTTTAAAGCGTTTACCTTTACCATTGTTGTTTTGATTTTGATGTATTTGATTTTTGAATTGTGGTTAGATAGTCCGCTACCATTGGGTATTTTTGGATGAAAAATAATTCATTTCTGGGGGTGAGATTTTGTTATCGGAATTATTAACTGGATTTACAACGATGCTTTCAAGTCCAGAAGCAATGCTCTGGTGTGTAATTGGTGTAACTTTAGGCACAATCATCGGTGCATTACCTGGCTTGGGTCCTATTACCGGCATGGCCCTTCTGTTACCTTTAACGTTTAAGATGGACCAGTTAAGTTCTTTAATTTTATTAATGAGTATTTATTTAGGATCGATGTATGGGGGACGGATTAGTTCAATTTTAATCAACGTACCTGGAGATGGTGGCGCCATTGTGACAACATTCGATGGTTACCCATTGGCGAGAAAAGGAAAAGCCGGGTATGCCTTAACATTAAGTGCGATTGCTTCATTTGTTGGGGGCGTTTTTGGGTTTGCAGGTATGGTATTTTTAACCACCATCCTTGCTAGATATGCACTCATGTTTGGACCCACGGAATATTTCTCACTCATCTTATTTACGTTGATTGTAGCTTGTGGGTTAACGCAGAAAAATCCATTAAAACCAATTATCGCTACATTGTTAGGTCTGTTACTATCAACTATCGGAACAGATATGGTTACAGGTGAGGAACGTTTAACTTTTGGCTTTGTGGAATTATGGGATGGAATGAATATCGCTGTCATCGGTATTGGGCTTTTTGGTATTTCAGAAGTACTGTTTAGGCTTGAAGAGAAAGTAACTACAAGAGGGATGAAGACAGATATAAAATTCTCCTCTTTATTTCCAAAAGTAAGTGAGGTTGTTAGTAACACGGGTTCGATGATAAGAGGATCAATTATCGGATTTATCGTAGGGGTTTTGCCAGGACCCGGTGGTCTTCTATCCACGTTTTTGTCTTATACTGTCGAGAAAAAGTTGTCGAAGAAACCTGAGGAATTTGGAAAAGGTGCCCCTGCTGGATTGAGTGGTCCAGAAGCTTCCAATAATGCGTCAGTAGGTGGTGCACTTATTCCTACATTTGCTTTAGGTATCCCTGGTTCCGCTTCTGCAGCCATATTGATGGGGGGACTCCTTATGGTTGGCTTACAGCCTGGGCCGCTTTTATTTGAAAATTCTTCAACCATCGTGTGGGCATCATTTGCAGGCTTTTTCATTGCAAATGTATTGCTGTTAATATTAAACGTTGCTTTTGTGCCTGCCTTTGCCTTTTTAATCCAAAAAATTGAACTGTTCCTAGTTCCATTTATTGCTGCATTTTGTTTTATTGGTGTTTATATGATTAATTATAGTTTTTTTGATATCTGGCTTATGATCATTTTTGGACTGCTAGGTTATTTTTTTAGAAAAACGAATTTCCCGTTAGCACCGTTCTTTTTTGCATTTATATTAGGACCAATGCTTGAGGATAATCTTAGGAAAGCAATCTTGACTGCCACAGGTGATTTAACCGTATTCTTTAAAAGCCCGATCTCACTATTTTTCCTAATAGCAACAGCTATCGTTCTAGTACTTCCACATATAAGGAAAAATAAAACAGAAAAAGATTCTTCCACTAAAAACATGTAAATAGGATAAGGAATCGTCATCGTTTGGTTTTATATAAGATGTATATAGATGTCTACACATAATCAGGAGGGAGTATATATGGTGATAACGAGTGAATCACAAGAATTACTTACTAAAATGCGTGACTTTATTTATAATGAGCTACTACCATATGAAAAAGCAATGAATATTAAGACGGAAGAGGTCATTCCGAACGAAGCTATTCAATGGGTGAGAAATAGAGCCATTGAATTAGGTTTTTATGGGATTACTCTACCACACGAATATGGTGGTCAAAATGTAAGTTTAAAAGAGTTATGTTTGCTAAAAGAAGAACTAGCTCGGTCAGGGTCTGCTCTATGGGGATTTGTTTTAGGTGAAAAAGGCGGTGTCCTTAGAATCGGGCAGATGCTTGAATCATTCACAAAAGAACAGATTGAGAAGTATGTTAATCCATTAATTAGAGGGGAAACGAGTTGCTGTTTCGCTCTAACCGAGCCAGGAGCAGGTTCAGATGCAAGAGCAATCCAAACGACTGCCGTAAAAGATGGAGATGGATACATTTTAAATGGTATCAAGCACTTTATTAGTGCAGCACCATATTCAGATTTTGCTATTGTAATCTGCAAAGAAGTCGTTGAAGAAAAATTTGTTGGCATAACGGCCTTTTTAGTTGATAAAAAAACAAATGAAAAACCGGGTTATGAATTAGGTGAGACACAAATTCCCATTTCAGGAGAACGTGGAACAGGGGAACTGATTTTTAATAATTGTCGAGTACCTTCTGAAAATATTCTTGGAGCATCAGGGAAAGGATTTTTACTTGGAATAAAAAGGATCAGTCAAAATCGAGCCATTTGGGGGGTTACATATATTGGGGTGGCTCAAAGAGCATTAGATTTATCGATTGAAAGAGCAAATGAACGAAAGCAGTTCGGACAGTCAATCGGTGAGTTTCAAGCTATTCAACATATGCTAGCGGATATGGCGACAGAGATTTATGCTGCAAGGTGTATGGTGTACGATGCTATCGACAGAATCGAGAGTGGGGAAGATAATCGAGCAACTGCCTCAATGGTAAAACTGTTTACATCTGAAGTGGCTGGACGTGTGTTGGACAAAGCCGTGCAAATCTTCGGCGGCCAGGGGCTTTTGAAGGGCCATCCAATTGAACAAATGTATCGTACGGTAAGAATGTTTAGAATTTTAACTGGTACTTCTGAAATTCAGAGAAATACAATTGCGAAAGAATTGTTACAGACAAAGTAAAAATAAAATAAAGGATAGGTGATTCTGATGAGTATAGAGACTATTCAAGGTTATATGAATAAAGCATTAAAACGATTTGAAGAGCATCCTGCAGTAACATTCATGTCAACAAATGAAACCTTAACCTACCGTGAATTACGGAAAGAAATAGACAAAATTGCCAGTTTTTTAGTTCATTTAGGTGTAAAAAAAGGGTCGCACGTTGCTTATCTCATTCCAAATAGTATAGAATTCGTTCTATTTAGCCAAGCTGTTGCTCGCTGCGGTGCAACTTCAATTCCAATGGGTGTTAAGTTAGGCGTTCGTGAAGTTGACTTTATTTTAAATGATTCTGATACGGATTTTGTCATTATGGCAACGGAAATGCATATGAAAACAGTATTGAAATATGTAAATGATAAAAAAGAGCAACATCAATCCGTAAAAGTACTGGGATTGGCGGGTTTTAATCTAAAATACCCTGAAGAATTTACTACGGTAAGCAGACAAGAGGTTCAAAAGGTCGAAAATGTGTCGTCATTCCCAGACATGTTACCTGAGGATATCTCTATGATTTCCTATACCGGGGGGACAACAGGCAGGCCAAAAGGTGTTATGCACTCTCAAGGAGGAAAAGCTGCTGCACTTATTGCGAGCTTCATAGAGTTTCCAATGGATGATCGCGATAAAGTGTTATTAACAACCCCGCTTCAGCATTCAGCGGGAAGTTTAATGCTACGGGCGTTAGCTGGTGGAGCGCATATTTATATTGATACTTTTAAGCCCGATACATTTTTAAAGACGGTGCAAGAAAAAAAGATTACAGTTACATTCACGGTGCCAACTATCATTTACAGAATCATCGACAAAGTGAAAAAGGTGAAATTTGATGTTAGTTCTTTACGAAGCATTCACTACGGTTCTTCGCCAATTTCTTCCGAAAGATTAAAAGAAGCGATGGAGCTGTTTGGACCGGTATTTGTGCAGCAATATGGAGCAACTGAAGCGAACGTTCTTATCACAAGAATGCACAAATTCGATCACGTACGGGCATTAGAGACAGGTGCTAAGTTTCTCCAGAGTTGTGGAAAACCTTGTTTAATGACCGAGATTCGAATAATAGACGAGGAAGGTCAAGATGTTAAAGCATACGAAAAGGGAGAAGTGATTTTAAAATCACCGTACTTAATGGAAGGCTATTATAAAAGGCCCGATTTAACATTAGAAGCAATCAAAGATGGCTGGTTTCATACAGGAGATATTGGACAATTCGATGAAGAAGGTTTTTTGTATATCGTTGATAGAAAGAAAGATATGATCATCTCAGGTGGAATGAACGTCTATTCTGTTGAAGTTGAAAAAGTTGTTAATCAACATCCTGCAGTTGTTATGAGTGCATGTATTGGCGTACCGGACCCAGATTGGGGCGAACTAGTAACAGTTTTTGTTGTTTTACGTGATGGGCTGAAGTGTTCCGATGAAGAAATTATTGAGTTCTGTAAAGCGCGGACATCTAGTTATATGGTACCTAAAAAAGTCTATTTTAAAGAAAATTTACCATTAACTCAAATAGGAAAAATTGATAAAAAAGAATTGAAAAAGGACTTCTGGAAAGATAAAGAAAGACAAATAAATTAAAAAGTATGAGAAATCCTATCTCATCTCTTAATCTAGGAGGTATATTAAATGTCAGGTACTGTTCCGACAAGTCATTTATCCAAGCTCCCAAAGAATGCTACTACTGTGACAAAAAAAGCTAACAAGGATTTTTTTGAATCTCTAAATTTTGAAAACAAGCAAGATTATGAAGATGCAGATAGGGGTCTAATTGCTCCGTATGAAAATAGGATAAAAAATTTAAATATCCAAAATCAGCCATCTCCTGAAACTGTAAATCCAAGCTTGTGGAGAAATGTACAATTACAGGCAAAATCAGGTCTTTATAAAGTCGTAGAAGGTGTGTATCAAGTTCGCGGACTTTCGTTAGCTACCGTGATTTTTGTTGAAGGGAAAAGCGGAGTCATTGTCATTGATACTTCATCTAGTAATTCTGCTGCAGATGCGGCCATTGAATTATATTTTAGTTATCGACCTAAAAGGCCAGTTACTGCAATTATCATCAGCCAAAGCCATGCTGATCATTTTGGGGGTACACATTCAATTCTTCAATATGCTGAGACATCCACAATTCCAATTATTGTCCCTGAACATTTTACACAAGAGATGTTCAGTGAAAATGTCCTATTAGGTCCAATAATGTCTAGGCGTGCATCCTATCAGTTTGGTATAGGGTTACCAGTGGGAGAAAAAGGGTTTTTATCCGCAGGCATCGGAACTGTTTTCCACTCAGGTAATGGTTTTGAAATGCCTAATAGAGAAATAAAAGAAGAGATTGAGCAATTAACAATAGATGGTATTAATTTCGAATTCCTGTTAACACCAAATACTGAAGCACCAGCAGAAATGCACTTTTATATTCAGGATTACAAAGTATTATTTGTATCAGAAAATGTTAATAAAACAATGCATCAAATTTATACGATTAGAGGGGCAAAAACTCGCGATACGCTAGAATGGGTGAAGGCAATCGATAAAACCATTGATCTTACTATGAGTAAAGAGATTGATGCTTTAGTCATGGCACATGCCTGGCCAGTATGGGGAAAAGAGCAAGCTTTAGAACATTTAGTATTACAACGTGACCTTTACAAATATATCCATGATCAAACCGTTCGTCTAGCCAATCACGGGTATACAATGGAAGAAATAGCAGAAGAGCTCAAGCTACCTGAGACGTTGGACCAATATTGGGGTAATCGAGGATACTATGGTACTTTAAAGCATAATTCTAAAGGGATTTATAATTTCTATCTAGGATATTATAGTGGCCATCCTTCTGATTTGGATCCACTTCCCCAAGTTGAATCAGGTCAAAAATATGTAAGTTACATGGGTGGCTCTGCTCATGTGGTCAAACAAGCGAAAGCAGATTTTGAAAACGGGCAATATCGTTGGGTTGCTCAAGTATTAAAACATGTAGTGATGGCAGAACCGGACAATAAGGAAGCAAAAGAGTTATTAGCAGACACCTTTGAACAATTAGGATATCAGGCCGAATCAGCTAATTGGCGTAACGCTTATCTTATCGGTGCGTCAGAACTAAGAAATGGGACTAGGAAGAAGGGAGCAATAGCAAAAGGTCATTCGGGAATGATGCTTAAAATGCCGTTTGATGAATTCTTTAAATTACTTTCTGTAAGATTAAATGGTCCGAAAGCAGCAGATAAAAAAATGATCATGAATGTTTCTCTATCAGATGTAGAGGAGAAATACACCATTTATCTCGAAAATTGTGTATTAAATAAGAGAAATAAACTAGATGATAATCCAGATCTTTCATTCATTAGTAATAAGGCAACATTTTATGCGATTGTAAATGGAATCCTTGACCCAAGGGAAGCTGTTACTTCAAACAAACTAAAATTATTTGGAGACCAAACAAAATTGGATGAATTTTTAAACCTACTCGATCATTTTGATCAGTTTATTAATATTGTAACTCCTTAATGGATAGGGCAGAAATGCCCTATTTCTTATCTTAGGCAGTACCAAGGTAATCTCTCTAATCTCATGTATAGAAAGCTCAAAAAGGATAGGTTGATATGTTAGATAAAAAATATAATCCTTTCACTTTGATTAGATCATACAAATTACAAACACTAAAAAAAGATTTCATTTCAGGAATCACTCTTTTTGTCATGCTGGTCCCCCAAGGAATGGCTTATGCGATGTTAGCGGGACTTCCACTAATAATGGGTCTATATGCATCAACCTTACCATTAATCATATATGCATTATTTGCTTCTTCTAGGCATTTATCCGTTGGGCCAACTGCTATAACCTCATTATTGGTTTTTTCAGGTGTATCTTTACTTGAAAAACCGGGCACCTATGAATATATCACTCTTGTAATCTTTTTAGCTTTGATGGTTGGGATTTTTCAACTTCTCTTAGCTGTGTTGAAAATGGGGATGATTGTAAACTATATTTCTCCGTCGGTTTTGGGAGGCTACACCTCTGCTGCTGCCATAATTATTGGATTAAGTCAATTAAAGCATTTATTGGGAATAACATTAGGAACTTACTTACAAATACACCTAATATTTATGGATTTAATCAATGCGATTCCGAAGATTCATTTTTTAACACTTTTGATTGGGGGATGCAGCATTGTATTTTTACTTGTACTAAAAAGAATAAATACTAGAATTCCGGGTGCGTTACTATTAATTGTTTTTTCCATTATAAGTGTCTATGCCTTTGATTTACATGAACGAGGTGTTCAAATTGTCAGAGGGGTACCAAGTGGCTTGCCTATTCCGGTTTTTCCAACAATTACGCTAGATGCAGTTAGGCAATTAATCCTTCCTGCACTTACCATTGCGCTATTAGGGTTTATGGAGTCACTTTCTATAGGAAAAACAATTGCAGAAAAAGAAGGTTATAAAATAAATCCTAATCGAGAGCTAACCGCTTTAGGATTTGCCAATTTTTTAGGGTCCTTTTTTCAAATATTACCAATTAATGGTAGTTTTTCAAGGAGTGCAGTAAACTATCAAAGTGGTGGAGTTACACAAATGGTATCCATATTTACAAGCGTACTTGTTATAATTGCCCTCCAATTTTTTACTACTTATTTTTATTATCTGCCTAATGCAGTATTAGCTGCAGTAATCATCGTAGCGGTCTATAAACTAATAGATTTCAAGCAAATAAGGAAATGGTTTAATATAAAGGCAATTGATGGTTGGAGCTGGTTAGTTACTTTTACTGCGACATTAGTTATTGGCATTCAATGGGGAATAGTTATTGGGGTTGTTTTTAATTTCAGCCTTTTATTAATTAAGATATCTAGACCTAGGCTCATAGAAATGGGATATTTAGAAAAGGAGAAAGTATTTCGAGATATAAAACGATTTCCAAATGCAAAAACGCGAGATGATTTGATTATTGCACGAATAGACTCTTCTATACATTTTTCAAATATTTCATATTTAGAGCATAAATTAAATGAGCTTATATTGATAAAACCTAATGCTAAATTAGTCATTGTTGATTTTTCAGGAGTAAATGATATAGATGCACACTCTTTTAAATCCTTAGAAGAAATGATAGAACAATTAAAACATGAAAAGGGGATTTCTATATACTTTGTCGGTATGAAAGGACCCATCAGAGATACGGCAGCAAAAGCAGGATGGACAAAGAAGTTTGCAAAAGAGCTAAGCTATATCTCTATATTACAATTACTTGAAGATAAACAAATAAAGTTTTATGCTCAACGGGAAAGTGGTGATTCTTTTCTATATATGAGGTGAAAGACTGTTCATCACTTGTGAAGAGAGTAAATAGTTATGAAGGCTTTAATCAAAACAGTATAATCTTCTTTTGTTTCCCTAGACGATGAGAAAACAAAAGATAAGAAAAATATAAATGATGATAAGCTTATAAACTTGAAGTAGATAACAAATAGGTAGTAGTGCAATTCAAAATAGATAAAGAATAAAAAAGCTGAGTGAGGTAAAATCTTATTCAGTTTTTTTGCGTAAATAAACATATGATGAAGATGGCCCTAAAAAAATTTGGACGGCCCTGTATACGAGCGAAAATGCTTTTTCATGCATATACTATCTTAATTAAAAGTCACGACTATATTGGAAAGGATGAGGGCAATGGTTAATCGTAAAAAACCGAAATATGAAGTTGGTGATACAGTCGTGATTACAATTTATGGAACGGTAGGGAAAGTAACAGATGTAAAATGGCTTGATGGTATGTATGTTTATGAAGTGAATAAAAGTGATGGTCTCTATTTGGAGTCAAGTTTACAGCCTCTTTCAGAGTTTGAAGGAGATGTAAGTGATAAGGAGCATGTAGATATTGAGTACCAATACTTTTTTGGGGACCTTGTCCAAGTGAAAGGATATGGTACTGAGATTTTTAAAGTAGTCGGCTTCCGTACCGAGATTTGGCGTTATAAAGAAGATGCATGGGAAGACGTCATTTATGAGTTATCTCGAATATCTGACGGAGAGTGGCTTGAGGCTGGTGAAGAGGAACTTTCCTTATTATCTGATGCCGAACAGGCTGACGAATTTATAGAAAAATTAGGGATGTTGTTTCTTATTAACCAACAAGCATTGAACGAAATAAAGAATTCTGAGGATGTTTGTTATCAAGATGTTGATTCAAATCTAATGGATCGTACTAACGAAGAGAAACAAATCATAGATGGTTTGCTAGACATATATAATGACTATTCTTTTTTGTACAACTTTTTTCAAGATGAAGAATATAAAAAAGCAATGAAAATCATCTTGAAAAAGCTAGAAACCATCACAACAAAAGTAAAAAAAGTTAATCTTACAAAAGATGAAACAGTTGAATAATTGCCACTGACATGACAGGAATGCCTACTAGTAAAACAGCGATGAATAAAAAATGTAATAATCGATCAAATAGTTGTAGACATTTTCCTTCTTCATTATTTATATCTTCTACAAAACGATCGCAGACTGCTGTGAATTTTTCCATCTAATCAACCTTTCAAAACTAGTGATAGAAAATATTTATGTACTTTTACTAGATTTAATGACAAAAGAATAAAAAAATATTTTTCTATTGAAATGTTGCATGTTTCATTAATGTGTCACATACAATTTGTACAAAGGGGGAGTCGCATATGAAGGAAATTGAAGTTTTTATTGATACTGAAGAAATTGCTGAATTTTTCTTTCATGAGTTGACTAAAAGAGGGTTCGTTCCTGTAGAGCAAGAAGTAGATGAATTAGCTGATATTACATTTGAATACTTAATCAAAAAGTGTATTATCGATGAAGATGTAAGTTTTGATTCGGAAGAGTAAGAAACAAGATAAACAAAAACCCAACCAACTATTCATGTTCCTTTATGGAGCTATAGTTGATTGGGTTTTTATATTTATACAAAGAATCTTTCTAATAGTTTATGACCTTCTATAAATGATTGTAGAAATGCATAATATCTATTCTCTTCTCTCCGCTCCAAGCTATTCGAAATAATTCCATCTACACCTAATAATTGCATTTGCTTGAACTGTGATGGGGTAACTATCGTCCAGGCATAGATCGTATATCCATAATGTTGTGCTTGTTGAATGAATGAATGTGTTAAATTCGTATAATGAATCGATAAAAAACTAATTTCTGTCTTATACGTATACATTTGAATAAGATTAATAGGCGCGGTTAAGACAAGGCCAATGGGAAAGTCAGGAGCGCGTTGTGTAAATTGCTGTAATGTATCAATATGAAAGGATTGGATTTGTAACATTTTTTCAGGGACACCAGCATTTACAGTTTGTTTTAGCAGAGTTGCCAATTGATCTACAATTTCTGGAGTTTCTGTGCCAGGTTTTATTTCTATTAACAGAACGATCTTTCCAGCAAACTCATCTAACACTTCTTGTAATAATGGAATTTTCTCTTCAGAAAAACGTTGACTGTACCAACCGCCCGCATTGAGTTTTTGTAACTCTGATACTGACATATTTCTCACTAAACCTTCACCATTTGTGGTCCGGTTAACAGATGAATCATGTATGACGACAATTTTTTTATCTTTACTTAAATGGATATCTAATTCGATAACATCAAAACCATTGTTTAGCGCAGAATGAAAGGCGGCCATTGTATTTTCAGGTGCTGAAGCAACGTCTCCA
The DNA here is from genome assembly GCF_038595015.1 of Cytobacillus sp. FSL W7-1323. Classification (NCBI taxonomy): domain Bacteria; kingdom Bacillati; phylum Bacillota; class Bacilli; order Caryophanales; family Bacillaceae; genus Cytobacillus; species Cytobacillus sp. FSL W7-1323. The sequence goes on along the minus strand of NZ_CP151998.1, from coordinate 2,763,254 downwards.
CGATGTGCAATTTTTGTATAGTTTTTGTATGGGAATACCCAATGTAATGAGCTGCATATGATGGAAATACAAACAAACAACAAAAAGAATTTATGGAAGTGAATCTTCTCTCGTTTCAAATTATCCCTCCCTTTTGTACCACCACTATGTTTAATACTAGTTTATGAAAGAAAAATAAAATTGTAAGCGTTTTCATAATAAAATTTCTCTTTAATCGACAAAAATAGGCGAATTTCTTTGAAGGAAATAAACGTAGAAAAAGCTAATATATTGTTTAAAATAATCATTTATTGGAGGGGTATATATGATCAAGACTTTTGTAAAACCAAGAACAAAAGAATATGATGTTACCATTTTTCAAACTCCAAAATATAGAGAAACTCGGGGCTATCGAGAAGTTTATCGAACACTTATTGAAGGTGCAAATCATGAAGAATGTTTATCAACTGTATTTAAGCAATTTAATGTCCTTGATCGCATGCCGTTTGATTTCCAAGGGAGGTTTTTATCAACGGGAGATATTTTATATATTGATGAAGGGAGAAGGGGGCAATATTATTATCAATTAAAGTCGGGTGGTTGGGCCTTAGTGAACCGAATAATGGTTAGGTAATAAAATGTTTGTTCATATTTATCTATATGAATGGTATGTAGTGAAAAACTTAGCTTCCCCTTTTCATTTCCATCATCACTCATCCTATGCTATATTTTAGATAATGAACGATTAATAGATGGAGGAATATGATGAGTGTACATATTGGAGCAAAAGAACATGAAATTGCAGAAACAGTTTTACTACCAGGTGATCCATTAAGGGCAAAATATATTGCAGAAAACTTTTTAGAAGATGTAAAGTGCTATAATGAAGTCCGCAATATGTTTGGTTATACAGGCACTTATAAAGGTAAAAGAATATCTGTTCAAGGTACTGGAATGGGCGTTCCTTCCCTTTCTATTTATGTGAACGAACTGATTAATAGTTATAATGTAAAAAACTTGATCCGTGTTGGTACATGCGGAGCCATCCAAAAAGATGTAAAAGTAAGAGATGTGATCCTTGCGATGACTGCTTCCACGGACTCACAAATGAATCGTTTAACTTTTGGTGGAGTTGATTATGCACCTGCAGCTGATTTCGATCTATTGCGCAAAGCTTATGATAGTGGGGTAAGTAAAGGGTTGGAATTGAAGGTTGGGAATGTTTTTACAGCTGATATGTTCTACAATGATAATGCTGAACATGAAAAATGGGCACAGTACCAAATTCTTGCTATCGAAATGGAAACAGCAGCACTTTATACGTTAGCAGCTAAGCATGCAAGAAAAGCTCTTTCTGTCCTTACAGTGAGTGATCATATTATTACTGGTGAAGAAACTACATCCGAAGAAAGACAAACGACTTTTAACGAAATGATTGAAGTAGCATTAGAAGCAGCAATTTCATAAATCGTACATGTTAGCGAGTGATTATTTTTTCATAGTCACTCGCTTTTCTTTTGCCTTAAGGTAAAAGTTAAAGCAGATGTACATCCGTATGAAGGGAAGTATTTTATGAAGACATCTTTTCTAAGAATTGTTATTTCCCTCGTTTCTCTAGTGGTTCTGTAGCTACTTTAAGTGGTCCTCTTCTCATTTGTTATTGGTAGAATCACTAATAGTAAGGTTCATAGACTATGCCTTTCTCTTCTTTCGCAATTTATTATATAAAGTGTTATGATAGACGTTGACATAAAGAAAGAGAATAGGGGAAAAGTAATGAAGAAAGTACTTGCAGGAACAGTTACAGTTGCTCTTTTTCTTGGAGGCTGCAGTCAATTAGATCCTTATTTAGAAAAAATACCTTTTCTATCTAATTCGGAACCAACTTCAGTAGATGAGCCTGTAGAAAAAGAAGAGGACAATCAGCAAGAAACAGAAAACAATCCAACTGAACAACCTCCCGAACAAGATGAACAAAATGAAGATGACCTAACATTAGCTTCTCAATTTTTTAATCAAATTGAAGATGTGGATGGAAAACCAACAATAGCAAACCCAACAAACTTGATGGTAATGGTGAATAAAGACTTTGCTTTACCGGCAGATTATGCTCCTGAAGATCTTGTTCGTGCAGATGTTGAATATTCTTTCGGAGATCAAGATATTGAAAAAAGTTACCTTAGAAAAGAAGCCGCAGATGCATTAGAAGAATTATTCTCTGCAGCTAAAAAAGAAAAAATAGCGTTATTTGCTGTTTCGGGGTATCGTTCATATGATCGGCAGGAAGCAGTTTTCCAAGCAGAGGTAAATAGCGTAGGTGAGGAAAAAGCTTCAGAAGCAGTTGCTCTACCTGGAAGTAGTGAACATCAAACAGGATTAGCGATGGATATTTCAAGTCCTTCAGTCGATTACACGTTAACTCAAGATTACGAAGATACAACAGAAGGTAAATGGCTAAAAGAGAATGCACATAAGTACGGCTTTATTTTACGTTATCCAAAAGGTAAAGAAGAAATAACAGGATACAAATTTGAACCTTGGCATTTTCGCTATGTTGGAAAAGAAGCAGCGAAAGTCATTTTTGAGAAAGATCTAACATTAGAAGAATACTTTGAGTCTGTAAAAGAAATTTAAGTACGCTTCTTCATAAAAATGTACCAAAAAGCGATTAATGGAATAATAGGGAAAAGAAAAAAGTATTGAAAAAAATGATCAATACGAAATAAATAACAACTCAATGGCAGGAATAAAACGAAACTTAATAATGCTTGAACATAAGAATGATTAAATATTCCTGAGATAAGAAAGATAATAGATAAAGCAAAACAGCACCATAGTAATATACCAGGAATCATGCATTCATTCTCCTTTCATCATTTATGTAATGATTATGTGGGGTTTGGGGAAATTAGAAGTGAACAAATGAGATTCACTTTGTAGAAGAAGACTTTCCCCATTTAATCGATACATAATAAAAGAAGCTTGAATTCTTGAGATGAAAGGAATACATAAGAAAAATCTTCCTCTTTTCCAAAGAAATAAGATATAATTTTCATTACAGTAGTACAGTTATTGATACCGATAACGCCAATAAAGAATCTTAAACTTGAGTAAGCATCACAGCTTACAGTGATGAAAGTGGTGAAAGGGTTGTCTAATGAAGTAAATAATGATGAAGAAAAACAGGAAGTAAAGGATAAGCCTAAGCTAATAAAAATGAAGTTATTCCCGTTTATTATGCTTGTATTCATCCTCGTTTTTGTTACAGCTGGAATCACCACATTAGCATTGTCTTTCGGTGATGAGAAGGCCGTAAATGTAGGAACGAATGAAAGAAGTGAATTTTCAAAGTTATATAAAGCCTATGATTCCTTGAACGAAAATTATTTCCAAGAAATTGATTCGGGTGAATTAATTAATGGAGCTATCAATGGGATGCTAGATTCTCTAGATGATCCATATTCTGATTATATGAATGAAGATGAAGCTGCTAATTTCCATCAAAGCATCTCCTCTTCTTTTGAAGGAATTGGCGCTGAAATTACAGAACAAGACGGACAAATTGTCATTGTTTCACCATTAAAAGGTTCACCTGCAGAAGATGCTGGTCTACAACCAAATGACCAAATTGTCTCTGTTGATGGCAAGAGCTTGCAAGGAATGAGTTCTTCAGAAGCTGTCCTATTAATAAGAGGCGAAAAAGGTTCCAAAGTAGAACTGGAAATTGCTCGTGGTGGTAACAGTGAACCGATGAATGTAACAATTACGAGAGATACAATTCCTCTTGAAACGGTATATGGCGAAATGTTAGAAGATGATATCGCCAAAGTTCAGATCACTTCTTTTTCTGAAAATACAGCGCAAGAACTCGTTGATGTATTAAATGATTTAGAGGAAAAAGGGATGAAGGGTCTAGTTTTAGATTTAAGACAAAACCCTGGCGGATTATTAGATCAAGCAATTGAAATTTCGAGCTTGTTTGTACCTGAAGGCGAAATTTTATTCCAAATTGAAGATCGTAATGGGAATAGGGAGGCCGTGCAAGCTCCTAATGGCAAGCAAATGGAGACGCCTCTAGTAGTAGTTATTGATGAAGGTAGTGCTAGTGCTTCTGAGATATTAGCAGCTGCCGTTCATGAATCAGCTGATGTAAGTCTAGTCGGTAAAAAGTCATTTGGTAAAGGAACTGTACAACGTGCTCAAGATTTTACTGACGGCTCAAATATGAAATTTACAACAGAAAAATGGTTAACGCCAGATGCAAATTGGATTCATGAAAAAGGTATTGAGCCTGATTATGAAGTTTCCTTGCCTGAATATGCTTCCTTGCCTTATATTAATCCTGAGAAACCATTAAAAAAATCGGAATCATCAAGTCAAATTAAGGCAGCACAGCAGATGTTAGAGGCACTGGAATATGAGCTTGATAAAAATGATGGATTCTTTGATGAAGAGACAGAAGCTGCAGTGAAAGCATTCCAAAAGGATAATGAATTGGATGAAACTGGAGTCATTGAAGGTGAAACAACCGTGAAACTAATGGAAGCTTTACGTGAAAAGCTTCTAGAGAACGATACTCAAATCAAAAAAGCAATAGAAGTTTTAAAAGAAGAAATGAAAAAATAACTCATTCTAGCTTCTATACAACATGTGAAAATCGTTTAAGCGACCATAACCCTTTAATTTATAAGGGTTATGGTCGTTTCTTTTTTTAATCAAAATCAACAATTGATATGCTTCTTTTTTTTGTGAGATGTTAGTTTTGACAGTTAATTTTAAGACTGAGAAAGAATATGATGAGTTTACGCTTCATTGAAAGACAAATTATGTGAAACGCCTCGCAAAAGAGGGTTTACTTGTCATTTAGATAGCCCGAGATTAGCACTAAATAGAAAATAGCAAACGGAGGCTTTAGTTGTTGAGCTTTAATATAAATTTAAAATATTTATTTCGCTTGACGAATTTATTTAAAAAAGACTGATGTTTTTTTAAAGGTTTTATGGTAAATTAGCAATATTCTAAAATTGTATAGAAGATGGAAAGAAGGATGTGTGATGCACGAAACGAGTGAATTAAGTAACGATAAGGAGGAAAGTAGAAGTAAGCGTCTCATGCTGGCAGTTATTCTCGGATTGTTATCTGCTTTTGGGCCATTATCCTTGGATATGTATCTTCCGGCATTACCTAATCTAGCAGATGATCTGCAAACAAGTGCATCCTATGCACAATTAAGCTTAACAGCATGTATGGTTGGTTTAGCTTTAGGACAAATTTTTGCCGGGCCAATTAGTGATATGGTTGGCCGTAAGCGCCCGTTAATATTTGGACTTATTTTATACTGTCTCATTTCAGTTGCCTGCATGGCCTCTCCAAACATTGAATTATTCATCATATTAAGGTTTATTCAGGGATTAGCCGGGGCTGTAGGAATTGTTATATCAAGAGCCGTAGTTCGAGATTTATACAGTGGTACACAATTAACTAAATTTTTTGCCACACTTAGTTTAATAAACGGGGCAGCCCCTATTTTAGCACCCGTTTTTGGTGGCCAACTATTAACGATTACCTCTTGGAGAGGAGTATTTTTTGTTTTAACATTAATCGGGTTTCTTAGCTTATTACTGGTTATCTTTTCATTACAAGAAAGTTTGTCTGTTGAGAAGAGGTTAAATGGAGGCGTTTTTGTTTCCTTTAGCCGTTTCGGAAAAATCGTAAAAGACCGTAAATTTATGGGATACGCTTTATCTCAAGGTTTTGTTGGTGCTGCAATGTTTGCTTATATTTCTGGATCTCCCTTTGTATTGCAAAATATTTATGGTCTTTCTCCGCAAATGTTTAGTGTTTGTTTTGCAATAAATGGAATTGGCATTATTTTAGGCAGTCAATTAACGGGAAAACTTTCAGAGCGAATACATGAGGGAATTTTATTAGTAGGTGGATTGATGATTGCTTTAGTTGGAGGGGTTACATTACTTCTAAGTGAAATTTTCCATCTAGGTATTTGGGGTGTTCTAATTCCGTTATTTTTAGTTGTTTCTGCTGTTGGAGTAGTTAATACATCAACTTTTTCCTTGGCAATGGCTTCACAAGGTGAAAATGCTGGTAGTGCTTCGGCCTTAATTGGCTTAATGACGTTCTTGCTTGGTGGTATGGCCGCTCCGTTAGTTGGAATAGCTGGTGAATCTTCTTCATGGCCAATGGCATTTATTATTGCTATTGCAGAAATCTTAGCTCTATTATCTTATTTGTTTCTAGTTAAAGGGCGGATTGTAAAAGAATAGAAAGGATAACCAACATGATTAAACGATTACAAGATTATTATAATCAGTTTCATCGCACGATATGGATTTTACTAGTTGGTACAATCTTATCTCGTGGGGCAGCATTTATGACGTTGCCTTTTTTATCTATATATTTAGTCAATCAGGACTATCCTTCGTTTTTAATCGGCCTCATTATCGGGATGGGTCCATTAATGTCGACAATAGGTGGTTTTATAGGGGGCCATTTATCTGACCAATTTGGAAGAAAGCCGATTATGCTTGTTGCATTAATAGGTACAGCAGGCGCTTATTTTGGCTTTGCTTTGTCCTCCTCAGCTATTGCTTTTTTGCTACTCAATGCTTTACTGGGTTTGTGTAATTCCTTTTTTGAACCAACTGCACAAGCATTGATGGCCGATTTAACAAAAAAGGAACAAAGAATGAAAGTATTTTCCTTAAGATATGTCGCCATTAATATTGGGGCAGCTGTTGGCCCATTAATCGGGGCTGTATTAGCATTAACAAATGCGACTCTCACTTTTTATATTACTGGTGGTATTTATTTAGCATATATGCTCATTTTATTGTTTACGATTCAGCCTGTTCCTCGTTTGGAGAATAAAGAAAATGTTACTTTGCCTGTTGCCTTTCACATTGTTAGGAGGGATAGGTCGCTATTGTATTATATTCTAGGTGGTATTTTACTTGCGATAGGTTATTCGCAAATGGATTCTAACTTACCACAACACTTTGATAATCGATTGGAGAATGGAGTCGTCATTTATTCATTTCTTTTATCCATTAATGCCATCCTTGTAATTATATTACAATTACCTTTTGCAAAACTGATGGAAAAGGTTCGCCCTTTAAAATCTATGATTATTGGTTCGGCTCTTGTAGCTATTGGGTTATTCTTTTTTGCTATATCCACTCATTGGATAATGGCAGTTATCGGTGTAATCTTATTCACCTTTGGAGAAATATTATCGTTTCCAGCAAGTAGTATATTAATTGATCAATTAGCTTCAGAGGAATTACGTGGCACGTATTTTGGTGCTGCTCAGTTCAGGAATACAGGAAGTTTTATAGGCCCAATGATTGGTGGATACTTGATTGGTATCAGCGGGGGAACGATTGCCTTCTTTGTGATAGCCGTCATTTGTTTATGTAGCATCATTTTCTTTTCAGCAGGAATTAAAAAAGAAGTGATTGTGACAGTTGAAAAGAAATTAAGTTGATAAGCACCGAACAAACTAACAACACGCGTTATATGGGTTGTTAGTTTGTTCTTTTTTTATGAGAAACCGCTCTTACTCTAGGAAGGAAAAAATGTAAAAAACTATTTCCTCTTTTTTAAAGTATAAAGTTGTTCATCTATCCCTACAATGAATGAATAAGGAAAAATAAGGAGGATGAACCGTGAGAAAATATGTCATCATTTTGTTAGCTTTACTATTAGCAGCATGTTCATCTGGCATATCTGAGAAAGATAACCGTCAAAAGGAGAAGAGAACAACATGGAACAATTCAGAACCAAAAACATTTTTACTTGTTGGTGTTGATTCTAGAGGAGAAACAGATTCAAGATCTGATACAATTATGTTAGCTCGGTATGAACCAAAAGAAGAAAGAGTTAAACTAGTCTCTATTATGCGTGATAGCTATGTAGAAATTCCGAATTATGAAAAAGGATACCATAAATTGAATCATGCCTATTTTTTAGGAGGAACGGAATTACTTTCACAAACAATCGAAGAAAATTTTCAAATAAATATTGATCATTCAGTTGTCATTGACTTTAAAGGATTTGCAAATATCCTAAATACTGTTGCTCCAAATGGACTGGAAGTTGATGTTCCTGCAGCAATGATTGAAGATATGAATATGAACATTGAGCCAGGTAAAAACTTTTTGAATGGTGAGCAACTATTAGATTACGTTCGATTTCGTCATGATGATGAATACGATTATGGAAGAGTAAAGCGACAACAGGAAGTGCTTGCTTTATTAAAGGAAGAACTAAAAAACCATATGACATCTATTGAAGGAATCGCCAAATCACCTGAAATGATGAAAATGATTATGGCAAATGTTGATACAGATTTACATATTGATCAGATGTTTGCGATGGCGACCTCTGTATTATTGAATCCAATAACAGATATAGAGACAATGCGGATTCCGGTAGACGATTCATTTGTTGACAAAAATTCTCCACATGCTGGCGCTGTGTTAGATATGGATTATGAAGAAAATATCTCCGCTCTCAGGCAGTTTTTCAAAGAGAAGAATGTCACGGAGGTCAATGGGCGACCGTAATATTTGTGCCATTCTCTTCTATCCTTTACAATGGTTCAATGAAAGAGGTGGTTTCCATGAGGCAGATTGTTCAAATGAATGATAATATGAAGAAGGAGGTCGTTCAGGTCGAACAAACTTGTGAAATGTTAATCGCTGAAATGCTAAGACATTACAAACAACATGAACACTTGGTGATTGAATTCATTCGCTGTAAAAAAGGAAAAGAAGCACAACATGATCAATGTTTAGAAAGCGACTACCAATCTTTTATTGAAGTAGGATTAGAAGAAGAGGATGAATATTTCCCACATGGTTATATTCCCGTATGGAAATGTAAGCAAGAAGAGTTCCAAAAAATAGGTTATATCACCGACGATACGTATGAAATAATAAAAAACAAACTCAGTAATATGATTGAAGAGACAATTGCAGAATAGACTTTAAGGGGAAAAAATAAACATGAGTACAGAGATCTATATATTAGCTGGATTTTTAGGGAGTGGAAAGACAACACTGTTAAAGCAGTTGCTACAGGATGAAAAAGAGAACGGTAGAAAAGTGGCTGTTTTAATGAATGAATTAGGAAAAGTATCAATTGATTCAGATGCAATAGATGAGGACATTCCATTAAAAGAATTATTGGATGGCTGCATTTGTTGTACCATTCAAGACAAATTAGAAGGACAGTTACAAGGTTTATTAACGCTTGAAAAACCAGATGTCATCTATATCGAAGCGACAGGAGCAGCACATCCAGTGGAAGTCTTAGATGCTGTGCTTTCACCACTTTTTGCTAACTCAATTGTCCCTAAAGGTATTATTTCAATCCTTGATAGTGCAAGATGGCTACACAGAAAACAATTGACACCGCAAGTGCTACAGCTTTTAGTTGAACAAATTAGACATGCAGATTGCCTACTTGTTAATAAAATTGACTTGTTATCTGAAGATGAACAAGCAAATGTCATCCAAGAAGTTCAAAGTATTAATTCGACAGCTTTTACATTGTTAACAAAAAATGCAAAAGTACCAATTAAACGAATAAGAGAATTGTCCTTACTGCCGAAAGAAAAACAATCTAGCAGCAGGATTGGCACAGATTTACATTTGAGCACCTTTGTTTATCAATTTAAAGGAGCTGTAGATCGCTCTGCTTTTGAGGATTTTTTGAGGGAATTACCTGACACGCTCTATCGAATGAAGGGATATATTAAGTTCTCATCTTTAGCCTATCCACAGCTTTTCCAATTTTCATACGGGATGCCTGTATATTTTCAAGAAGATATGAATATTCCTTTAAACATGGTATTCATCGGAGAAAATATTGATTGGGATAAAATCGAAAGCGGACTACAATCTCTAGAAAAACCAAAAGAATAAATTGATTAAAAATAAACTGAGTAGGATTTTGTTCTTACTCAGTTTTTTTGTGGAATACAGTCCAAGCCTTTAGCTGTTAACAAGTTCTAGAAGCTACTCTGTTATTGTTTTTCATATGGACAAATCCATCCAAAAGTTACTATACATATAAATGCTCATCTTTAGGCAAACTTTACGATGAAACCTAATAAAGAAGAGTGATAAAAGATGAAAAAGTTGAGCATTGTCTCCCTGTTTTTAATGCTTTATTTAGTGTCCCCTATAAAGATGTATAGTATGGTGGATGATGAAATTGGATTACCTATCCAGATGTTGCCTTGGAAAGAAGCGAAAGAACATTTACCGAAGTTTAAGAAGTTTACCGTGCTAGATGTCGATACTGGTAAGCGATTTGATGTCCAACGAAGAGCTGGTAGTGAGCATGCAGATGTTCAACCATTAACGAAAGAAGATACAAAGACAATGAAGGAAATTTATAATGGAAAATGGAGTTGGAAGCGAAGAGCAATTATCGTCATTAGTGATGGAGAATGGATTGCTGCTTCCATGCACGGGATGCCACACGGGGCAGGTGCTTTATCGAATAATTTTCCAGGTCATTTTTGTATTCATTTTTTTGGTAGTACGACACATCGTACCAATTCAATGGATTTATCTCATAAATTGATGATTCTCAAAGCTGCAGGTAAACTTGATGAGTATATGGCAATATCTGATCCGGAAAAAGTATCAGCTGCCTTTATAGCAGGCTTGAAACAACAAGATGCTTATCTCCTGTCTCTTGTCGCATTAAACAAGATAGATGACAAAGCGATTCGTTCGATTGAAAATGTAAAGTTAACTTCAATTGGTCACTTAGAGAAAGGAAATACTGCATTAGTAGTTAATCTTCCCATTCAAGTGGATTGGTATATAAAGAATAAAGGCAAGAAGAGCTATCGGGGTTCCATTCGTTTAGTAAGATTCTCTCCACTTGATCCATGGCAGGTCGATGCTAAGAATTTTTTGTTGAAAAATCGCATTTGACTTTAAATGAGATAGGGAAATAACAAGATAAAAAAAGCGTTCTTAATCGTATCGATTTTGAACGCTTTCTTCATTACTACACCCTTATTTTTTATTGGTTTTCTCCAAACTTAATAAAAGTTTTTTCATCTTCTATTAGGCCACATGCACCGCATTGAATTCTTACTGTTGGACCATTATATTTTAAATGGAAAGCAGTTAAATTTTCTGCTGCGTATTCTTCCAGTACAGAGCCTGATTGTGGATCAAGCTTAACTGAACGCGGATGTTGTTCAATAATATTAAAGCGTGAACGATTAGTTTTACATGATGGACAGCAATATGGTGTAGTCATAGACTAGCCCCTTCCTATTAATGAATTACTTTTATTTTTAACGTTCAATTGAAATTTATGTATGAATCAAGTAGATTCAATATGAGAGGAGTGAATTAAAATGAATAGTAAGGATCTTTTACAAAGCTACCGTTCATTATGGAAAAATAGAGCACTGGCAACAGATGAAGAAAATCCGGATATTGTGTTAATGATAGCAATAGAAAAAGAATTAAGAGATGAAAATGCTCACCCACGAGTAAGAAAAGATAAACAAAAAAAGTTAATTGCTGCGATTAAAAGAATTATTGACTCCTCACTTTCTTCTGATATGAAAGTCGCACTCATTGATATACATTTTGAAATTTTCGATACACTCGATTGAAGGTTTTCACACTTTTAACACAACCATCCGGTATCCTTGAGTTATAAAAACATTAAAACTGGGGAGAAACTTTATATGCGTTATTACAAGGCGTTCATATTTTTCTTACTGATTTCTTCTTTCTTAACTGGTTGTAGACAAGAAGAATTCACTAATATACCAGCTGAGCGGGATATTGCGATAACAGTAAATATTAAGGAGATGAGCCTATCATTTATAGACATACAGGCGCAAAAAAACATTGGTTCATGGAAGGTCAATAAAGCATACACAGGAGGAAGTGTACTATCAGATGGCGACACTCTGTTACTGTATGGTGAAAAGTTAAACACCATTGATCTTTATTCATTATCTAAAGGGGAACTGATTCATCAGTGGACAATTGGTGAGGGTGTTGTAGATGTTGAGGAACTAAGACCTGATACAATAGTTGCTTTAGATGAAAGAAAAAATAGCGTCCGTTTTTTTAATAGTAATGGAGAAGAAACGAGTCATATTGATATCTTTGATCGACCACTCGAGATGAAACATGATGAAGCTCGGGATGAACTCATCATTATAGGGTTTGATGAAAATCTTCTTACAAGTATTGATTTGGAAAGAATGGAAATAAAAGAAAACTATGAAATACATACACATGCAACAGGTTTGTTCCCATTAGATAACGAAATATGGGTTGGTGGACATGGTGAAGGATTAGATATTGAAAAATATGTACATGTTTATGATAGAGAGACCGGAAAAGCATTAAGAAAAATTAGTGTTCCTTCGATGCCAGTCGATTTTACCAAAGCTGATGAGTCGATATTTGTTGTGAGCCATGGAACCAATTTGCTGTATAAGTTAAATGAGGCTGGTGAAGTAATAGGTGAAATGAGCGTAACAGCCAACCCTTTCACAATTGAAACCTTTAGCGATATAGTATTAGTCGCAGGGTATGATAGCTCTGAGTTACAATTTATCGATTCAGAAACAATAAAACTGAAAGGATCAGTAGATGTAGGCGAAGGTCCGTTTCAAATTTTGCTTAGGGAGAACGAGGATTCATGAGAAAAGTAAATATATTAATTATTGATGATGAACCAGATATGAGAACATTGATTGAGATGTATTTGGAGAATTCGGGATTTAAATGCTTTACAGCAGAGAGTGGTGAAGAGGGCTACATGATATTGAAGGAAGCTGAAATTGATTTAGTCATTTTAGATATTATGATGCCAAATGAAGATGGATATGAAGTTTGTCAAAGAATACGTACTAATTCAGATATTCCAATCATTTTTCTTTCGGCAAAAGGAGAAGAATGGGATAAAGTGAAGGGGCTACAATTAGGCGGGGACGATTATATTGTTAAACCACTTAGTCCAGGAGAGCTTGTTGCTAGAATACATGCAGTCCTTCGGAGATCTGGAAAAGTGAAACAAGAATCAGAGCAAATAAAAATAGGAAAGTTATCAATAGATAAAAAAGCGCGGAGAGTCCTTGTCGAAGAGGAAAAAATATCTTTAACATTAAAAGAGTTTGAAATGCTTTCTTATTTAATTCAACATGTTAACCAGGCTCTTTCAAGGGAGCAGCTCCTTGAACATGTGTGGGGAATTGAATATGATGGTAGCCTACGAACGGTTGATACCCATATTAAAACATTAAGGATGAAATTAGGTATAGCAGATTACATTCAAACCGTATGGGGGGTAGGTTATAAACTAGAGGTACCAGACAAATGAAGTACCTTACCGACACATTAGCCAAAAAGTTATGGTTAACGGTGACGATAGCGATACTTATCACAATTGTTTATTCCTACATATTATCTTATCTGTTTTATGAGAAATTATATGTCGAAAATGTAGAAGATACATTATTAGAAGAAGGATTAGCCTTAGCGTCTGATTACAAAGGTGGAGAAATAAGTACAGACTTAAAGGAAAAAGTAGCTTGGTACAATGATAAATCAGAAACCGATATCATCATGGTAGATAATGCTAGGGAATTGAGCGCATGCTTTCCATTTGAAATGAAATATGATTCGCTCATTAACGGAGAAGAACGAGAGCAATTATTAAAAGGAAATCCAATTTACAAAACGGGTTTTGAAGAAAGGTTTGATACTCGTATTATGGGTGTCATTATCCCGTTATTAGATGATAATCGTCTCGCTGGTATTATATATGTTTATTTACCGTTAGAGAAAATTTCTGATATTACACAGGATTTCGCTTATCTTTGGATGCTTGCCGCGTTCATCTTTCTTCTATTCGCCATTATGACAGGTACTTTCCTCATTAAAAGAATGACTAGCCCGTTAATGGAAATGAAGTTAGCAGCTGAACAAGTGTCTAGAGGGAATTACAATGTGCAACTATCGACAAATCAACAAGATGAAATTGGTGAACTGGCTAGTGCTTTTAATTCAATGGCCACATCTATTCAAAAAGAAGATGATAGAAAGAGAGAATTTCTTGCTAATGTGTCTCATGAATTAAGAACACCGATTAGTTATGTCAAAGGATATAGTGATGCACTAAAGTCAGGTCTTGTAACAAATGAAGAAGATCACGAAAAATACCTTGCACTCATTTATCGGGAAGCAACTCGGATGGAGAGACTTGTCGGTGATTTATTAGATTTGTCAAAACTTGAAACTGATGACTATCGTTTGGTGAAGGCGCCAATACCCCTAGCCCAGCTTTTGGAAGATGTCGTGCAAAAGTATAGTCCGCGAATTAAAAGAAAAGGCTTATCTATAGAAGTAGATCTTGATCCTGATATCATTATTATTGCAGATGAAGGAAGAATCGAACAAATTATGCAAAATATTTTTGATAACGCGATTAGATATACTGATGAGGGCACATTACTACTTGATCTTTTCCAAACAGAAGATGGCTGTTGTATTCAATTGGAAGACTCTGGGATTGGGATACCTGAAGAAGACTTAGATAAAATCCGGCAAAGATTTTACCGAGTGAATAAAGCAAGGACAAGAGCTGATGGAGGTACAGGGCTTGGGTTAGCTATTGTGGAGAAACTCGTACATTTACATGAAGGGCGCTTGCTTATTCAAAGTGAATACAATATTGGGACAACGATACAAATTATACTTCCGATGGTAAATGATCATTAATTTTTAAAGGCTACTCTTTCTATAAGAAGAAGAGTGGCCTTTTATATAGAAGGATAGGGATGTATTTCCCTTCCTCTTCAATAGGCAAATGAAAATAGGTTTATATGCTACAAACCGCCTTATATCAAGGTTTTAAGGCTTTGATATCATTTCATTATAGTTGCATAATAATTATCACGAATGTTACCTTCATGTAATAAACGTAAAAGAGAAAAAGGCTTTTTTAAGTTGTCAAGTATAGTATTCTAGTATATAAATGGAAACACGATAGTGTCATTACCAATTAATGATAAAAAAACCTATTCTCTAAAAATCAAACAAACCTACTAATCATAACGTTTTTTCTTTCTATTTTTAGATAGAACCATACAAGAATAATTCATTGCTATTTCCTCCCAAAAATATTACAAAAAAACCTATGATATGATTATGTCACAGCAAGAAACAACAAAAAACATCCATTAGGGAGGAAATAGATTATGAGTAAGAAAGTTATTTTTTCAGTAGCGGCAGCAGCTGCATTACTAGTATCAGCACCAGGTTTAAACAAGGCAGAAGCGGCAGAGCCAGCTCAAGTAAAAGTAGATACAAAGGCTTTTGTCTATCAAACTTCTAATATGTTAAACCAAGATTATATTAATAAAGTGATGCAAGATTGCATCGGTAAATATAATGTAAATTGGAATCAAGAGGATATTCAAAATATCTTAAGTCAAGCGAAAGAAAAAGCACAAGCAGCATTAGAACAAGGTAAAGCGCATGCAGCACAACCAGAGCAAGCGGAACAGCCAGCTGAAGAAGCAGCACAACCGGAAAAACAACCTGCTAAAGAAGCAGCACAACCGGAAAAACAACCAGCTGAAGAAGTAGCACAACCAGAAAAACAACCAGCTGAAGAAGCAGCACAACCAGAAAAACAACCAGAGCAAGAAGTAACTGAAGAAGAACAAGCACCATCAGAAGAAGCTTCATCTGAAGTTAGTGCATATGAACAACAAGTACTTGATTTAACAAATAAAGAGCGTGCAAATGCTGGTCTTCCTGCATTAAAACTTGATGTGGAGCTTAGTAAGGTAGCGCGTGAAAAATCTCGTGATATGCAAGCAAAAGGGTATTTCGATCATAACAGCCCAACATATGGTTCTCCATTTGATATGATGAAACAATTTGGTATTTCTTATACTTCAGCAGGTGAAAACATTGCCCAAGGTCAACAAACACCAGAAGAAGTAGTACAAGCTTGGATGAATAGCCAAGGTCACCGTGAAAACATTCTTAACTCTAGCTATACTCACCTTGGAGTAGGTTATGTTGAGAACGGTAATTACTGGACTCAAATGTTCATCGGTAAATAATCATCGGATAAATATGCTTAAATTATCCTTCAAGATGAGCAACACCTGTATCATATGATGCAGACGTTGCTCATCTTTTTCTTATTCCTCTATAAAACAAATGCATATTCAGACTTTATGATTTGACTTATTGTAGCAAAGTGAGGTTTATTTATGAATATCTACCAATATAGTTTGAGTTTATGTGCATGAATTTGATGGATACCAAATTAATTTTTACAACCATCTGATTACAACTATATACCGGACGGCTTATTCATCCAATTCTGATTAAATTTCCAAATCGTTCTAATTAAATGATATAATGTATAAATAAAGAGTAATTAAACATCGGAGTGAATGGTTTGAAGGATTTTTTATTTAATAATGAACAGCGATTTGGTGAATCGCTTCCTGAACAAATTGCCAAATACATATTAACGAAAATCATGGAAGGTTCTTATATTCCTGGAGATAAAATTATTGAAGAGAAAATAGCAGAGGAGCTAAAAACAAGCAGAGCTCCAGTGAGAGAAGCATTATATTTACTTCAAGTAGACAATATTGTCGAGCGTATTCATCGAAAAGGGACAGTTGTAAAATCCTTTACGACAGAAGATATTAAAGAATATACACATGTCATGGTTGGACTCATTCAAATGGCACTAGATATGACTTCGAATCGATGGCATGATGAAACGAAAGATACGTTAAAATTAAAACTCAATGCTGTGGAAGAAGCGTTCCTTGCAGGTGATCTCATTGGTTATCAAATGAAATCCACGGGTTTAACAACATTCTTTTTTGAAGTGGCGAATAATAAAGCACTATCTAAATTTTATTATGAATCTGTTTATATATTAACGGTGTTTGCCCAAGTGAAATGGACAATGAATACGATGAATCGTTTTCATCCGAAAATGAAATTAATTACCAAAAATCTAATGGAAAATAAGATTACTGAAGCGAAGGATGTAGTTCCAGCTCTTTTATTAGAAACGTTAGAATAAGGATGCCACTTTTTGGGCATCCTATTATAGCAAACAAAATTGTCGACAATATACAATTTTAGTAGTATGATTATTTTGTATGAAACAAAAGGGAGGAATATCAGATGAATTTTGCCAACAAAGTAGTACTAATTACAGGTGCCGCAGGTGGTATTGGAATAGCAGCAGCTAAAGCTTTTGCTAAAGAAGGTGCTAAGCTCGCACTAGTAGATTTATCTAAAGAAGCATTAGAAAAGGCTGCTGCTTCTATTGATGCTGAGGAGATTTTACTGTTATCAGCTGATGTAACAAAAGAAGAAGATGTAAAGAAATATGTTGAAGATACGCAACAAGCATTTGGTCGTATCGATACATTTATAAATAACGCTGGAATCAATGGCGATTTTGCCATCTTAGATGAGCAAACAAAGAAAAATTTTGATGCAGTATTTGGTGTAAATGTTTACGGTGCGTTTTTAGGATTAAAATATGTTTTACCTGTGATGAAAGCTCAAAAAGGTGGGGCAATCGTTAATACGGCTTCAAACGGTGGTTTATTAGGTGCACCAGGTATGGGACTTTATGTTGCATCTAAACATGCGGTAATCGGGTTAAACAAAACGGCTGCATTAGAAGCGGCAGATTATGGTGTCAGAGTAAATGCGGTTGCACCATCTGGTGTAGATACACAAATGATGAGATCCATTGAAGCAAACGCCATGCCTGAACAAACAGAGAATGCACGTACACAATTTGAAAGCTCTGTACCAATGAAAAGATATGCAACAGCTGAGGAAATTGCCGATCTAATGGTATTTTTATCATCAGAAAAAGCTTCATTTATTTCAGGTTCATATTATCGTATCGATGGTGGACAAGGTGCTACATCGGTTTAATTTGTAAATAAACTTACGCGAAAGCATATCATCACGAGTGGTGTTACAGTGATTGGCTATGTAGATGTCAAGGCATGCAGTGAAAAATGTGCAAACGTTGTCATTGCTGATATGAGCGTAAAGATGGGTAAAGCTTACTTACGGTTCAATCTGTAACAGTTGACGGTGGATATACTGTTACTTAAATAACATATACGGTGAAAAGGTCTTTGTATTATTTATGGCTTTTTCACCGTTTTTTTATTATGACTATTCCCTCATGTGAATTTCTGCCGCTGCACGAATACCTGACTCGATTGCTCCTTCAATCCAACCAGGGAATAAGGATGTATGCTCCCCAGCAAAATGAAGTTTGCCTGAGGGTTTACTTACCTCCTCACCGAAATGTTTTTGTTGACCTGGTGCATATAACGTGAAACAACCTGCAGAAAATGAATTTCTGCTCCAATTAAATGTAAAGGTTCTAAGGTATTCTTTATAGACAATATTGCCATATACTTCACTTAAGCATTTCAAGACTTCCCTCGTAATAACTGATTGTGACAAACTATTCCATAATAAAGCGTCACTGCCCCAACTATAGCTTGCAAGTAAAACCGCTGGTGCATCATTATTTACTCTACTTGGAATATAGCTAAAACGAATCGGTAAATCAGTTATGACATGACCAAAGTTGTACCTTTCCCAAAAAGGGCTACTAAACTCAATTCCAATTTTCATAGAAGAAATGTTTTGCAATTCTCTAATTGCCTGCCATTTTTTTTGACTAATGCTATTTTTGGGTAGTAAATCTATAAATTGAAGTGTAGTAAACGGTAAGGTAATAAGACAATAATCGCCTGTATACGTTTTAAATGTATGTTGATATGTATCATGTACGTATATATTTACTTTATTACTACTTTGTTTGATTCTTTCTATTTTTTGATTGTAAAATAGGTTCGATGCTAATTCCATTTGAAAGGAATAGGGAAGTTGATCATTCCCACCTCTTATTTCAAAATATTGGATATCAGGTTGAAAGAGTGGGGAGAGAACACTAGATAAAATCGACATAAATGATAATTCTTGAAACCCTTCAATACCTAAGAGAATACTAATTAATCTGATCGCATTTGAAGATAAAGGCGTTGCTAAAGGGTTAAACTTTAAAAAATCGACAATTGAATATTTGTCGTATTCTGAGATCATTTTTTTCTTTTCTTCTTCTGTACTATTATTATAGAGAGTGATAAATGGCTCTACGGCATCTTGTAATAGTGTAAAGGCTGTCTTTCCTTGCTCATTTTTATTTAAATGAAAATCAAGTAAGTTTGGATTTTCTTCGTATTGTTTTCTTGAAATCTTCCTATTATTAATATAAATAATATCGTTTGGATGACTATTAATAAAACGGGATAATGGCAATTGAAACTTTTCTATATATTGTAATACGAGTTTATGTGTATGAGGAATTCTCATCGCACCCATATCAAGATAATTTCCATTTGTAAAAGGGGACCTAAGCGTGTAGATTCTACCCCCTATACGGTTATTCCCTTCTAGAACAGTGACAGTATGACCCGCTTGTTTAAGGAGTGAGGCTGAAACTAATCCAGCCATGCCTGCACCTGCAATTAAGACTTTCTTCTTTCTTTTTTTTATATTTGGTAATCCATTTTTGATGATTGAAAGCATGTCGTTAGGGTATTCAGGTAGTAACATAATATTCCCCTCCTAACTAATGGTCATCGACATGTATTTCAGATAATTGCCGGTCAATCAACTTATAAAGTTGGATTTCTAAAATGGCATCTTGGTAGTCTGCTTTAGCGCCTTTTTTATTTACAAGAGTCGGTAATGTAATAAGTGTTTGGTCACTGTCTTTTGGAATATGTTCGAGAATGAGTTGATTGGTTGTATGATACATTTTTAATTGCTTTAACCATTCTCGTTTTTGGATTTCTATTCGCACAAAAACATATTTATGTGTCTCCAAGACACGAAATCTTAATTTACTTTGTGATGGACTATTTTCTGTTGTATGTTGAGTTTCTTCTTGTTTTTGCTCGTTTGAATATTGAAGGTCATTCGGAAAGACTTTTCCGAGCATCCCTTGTACATACTCATTGACTTCTTTTTGGTTTAATTTTTCGAATTTGGACTTCATTTCTTTATTAAATGGGAATTGATTCCAAGGGAACATACACTTTTCACCCTTCCAAAAAAAGAGATGATCTTTCCGATGATGATAATCGCCTATTCATTAATTTATGCAACATTTCTATTTTCGTTAAAAAAACATCAATTCAAAACACTTGCAACATTACTTTATAGTGATTAGTATTAAAATTAAATAATAATTTTAAAAATTCTAACTAAAAGGGGTTGTTTTGTGAATACAAAGACAGCGTTAATTACTGGTGGGTCAACCGGTATCGGTAGCAGTATTGCTTGGAAAGTAGCAGAGCAAAATGTAAATGTGATTATTAATTATAGACATAGTGAACAAAAAGCAATTGAACTTTGTGAGGCCCTTACTAACAAATATGGGACAAAAAATATTGCCATTAAAGCAGATATTACGAATGAAGATGAATGTAATCATCTCATACAGCAATCATTAGTGAAAACAGATTCAATTGATATCTTGATACATAACGCGGGCCCATATATTCATGAAAAAAAGAAAATGATTGAATACTCTTTAGATGAATGGTCTTATTTAATAAATGGAAATCTACAAGCTTTATTTATATTAGGAAAAGCCATCATTCCACTCATGAGAAAGGGGAAGTGGGGGAGAATCATAACAATAGGTTTTGATCGCGCTGAAACTGCCCCAGGATGGATGTATCGTTCGGCTTTTGCTGCAGCAAAATCAGGTGTAGTCTCATTAACAAAGACGCTTGCCTTAGAAGAAGCAGAAAATGGCATAACAGTAAATATGGTTTGTCCAGGGGATATTATTGGCAAGTGGAAAGAGAGTGATATAGACGATGCCTGTACAGTAAAAGATGATCGAACTCCTGTCGGGCGCCCTGGCACAGGGGAGGATGTGGCGAGGGTGATTGCTTTTCTTATTGAACCTGCATCTAGTTTTATCACGGGTAGTGTCATTCCCATAACTGGAGCAAAAGATGTGTTAGGAAAAAACCTTCATCAATAAGCATGTCTCCGATTCTTATCACATATATTGTTAAAAAGACTGTGGGAGAGATGAGGATGGCTTATCAAGGTTCAAAAGGCTGGTATATTGCAAAACTAAAAGAATTTGGTGTTAATAGACATCCAATAGAGTTGCGGAAATTAGAACTTTACAAGACCTATGAAGTCAGAAAAATTTATCAACAGGTTTTAGCGAATAAAAAACAAGGGTAGCTATTAAGCTCCCTTGTTTTTTAAGCTTCTTTTAGATGAGTTGTATCTTCCACTGTAAGTCCTTCTCTAAGCATATGAAGAGAATAAAGATCTTTAGGAATTTCAAATAAATCATAAATCTGGCCAGTTTCATTTATTTTATCATACAAACTTTTACGTGATTCATTGGCATAAATGGCATAAGGTAGTTTCTGGGCAGCTTTTAATGAACGAATATTTTCTTTTTTTATGCGCATAAAAATAGTTTCAATATTTAAATCATAAAAAAGTTCATTAAAGAAAGCATCTTTGGCTAATTGATTATAACCTTTACCATGATAAGGTTTACCAATCCATGTGCCAAGAAAACCAGCTTGGTTTTCAATGTCATATAAGCTAATTGTGCCAATTGGATTATTCCATTCATCTGTAATGGTACGAGAGATGAGCTTTTCTTGTTCCTCAGCTTCGAGCGTTTGTTTCGTAATAAATAACAGTTCTTCATAAGATTGAGCTTTATGACGCACAAAAGGGAAGACATCGGGGTGCGTCATCAATTCGAATAAAACTTGACAATCATTTAGGTCACGTTTTTTCAGCATTGGTTATCCCTCCACGTGAGAGTAAACCTACTCCATGCCAAAAAGACAGAAAAGGCCCACCCTCGAAATTTTTTGTAATGTAACTAAAAAATTTCGGGGTGGGAATCGAACCCACTAGAACCAGTAAACTGGTGGCGCACCATTTGCCTTCCCAATATCCAAAAACAAAAGATATTATCGACTAAAGATATTATTTTATGAAAGTATAATACTAAAAAAATAGCAAAAAGGGAATAGATTTTTTACCTTATTTTTAAGATTATTTTTCGCCAAATTTCTCCATTTTTTGCATACCGGATTCTAATGGTAAAATTGCAAAAAGGAACCAGTAAATGAGAAGGTGAAAAAGGTACCATACATTGAGGTAAGAGAGGTAGGGACATAGAAAACAGTTTATTGATTGGAGATAAATGGTGAAGAAACCTTATCATCATTTAGACAAAGATAGGAGACGGAAATTCCAATTTGAAGATAAATCGCCTCCTTATCATTTTATTTATCCACCGCATTTGTATATGCCCAATTGCCTGAGACCATTGTCCATTTTGGTTTTGCTAGAAAATGAAAAGGATGATGGCTCCAGAGTACAAGATCAGCTTCTTTCCCTTCTTCAATGCTTCCAACGATATGATCGATTTTTAAGTTTTTAGCGGCAGCGATAGTTATTCCCTCCAATGCTTTTTGTTCGGATAAACCTTCTCGAACAGCAATACTTGCGCAAATGTTTAAGTATTGAATAGGTGTATAAGGATGATCGGTAGTAATTGAAACGGAGACACCTGCTTGATCGAGGATTTTATAAGTGTCCCACGTCTTGTTTTTTAACTCTACTTTTGATCGTCTTGTTAATGTTGGTCCAACGCTCACTTGTAGATTCTTTCCTAAATAAGGAGTAATTAAATGACCCTCTGTACAATGTTCAATTCGAATATCTAAATGAAATTCTTTAGCAAATCGTAGTGCAGTTAAAATATCGTCTGCTCTATGGGCATGGATTCGTACAGGTATTTCTTGTGTAAGTGCTTTAATAATAGGGGATGTGCGCAGGTTTACTTCATTTGGATTAGCATGAACATTATAAAAAGCTTCTCTTAACATCCCCATAATGCCCATTCTAGTAATTGAATGTTCATTGCTATGACTATGAACCTTTTTAGGGTTTTCTCCAAGAGCAATTTTTAATCCAGCAGTTTCTTTAACAAGCATTTCTTCAACACTATTGCCGTACGTTTTCAAGATGGATGTGGTGCCACCAATAATATTCGCACTGCCTGGCATTACGTGAACAGTAGTTATCCCAGCTTTAAGTGCATCACGAAAAGCAGGATCAAAAGGGTGGATGCCATCGATTGCCCGAATATGAGGTGTTAATGGCTGTGTTGTCTCATTCGCATCATTACCAGCCCAACCAGTCCCCTCGTCATATAATCCAATATGTGTATGCACATCAATAAAACCAGGTAACAGAAAACCATGAGAACAATCAACGACTTGTGCATGCAAATCTTGAATATCTTTTCCGATCTTTTTCACTATACGATTTTTTATTAATACATCTCCATGGAAAGGCTTTGAAGTAATGGGATAGACAATGGCATTTTTAAAAAGTATCGTCGACATCAGCATCCAGTCCTTTTTCTAATAAAATTCATCCTTAGCAAATACACTGTTAAAGTGACAAAAAAGTGAGTAGAAATCAAGAACCTACTCATGAGAATAAATTTAAAAAATGCCTGCCATTTGCATAAATAGGATTGTTAATCCTAAAATCCAAACATAAACGGCAAATATCTTTAGTGATTTTCTTTTTAGAAAATTAATCATCCAAACAACGGCAATATAACCGAAAATGGCTGATGCAAGTGTGGCAATTAACATACTGCCAAAGCTAATAGCTTCAATATGGCCAGCATATATTTCTCCAAATTGCAGTACAATGCCTCCTGCTATGGTCGGTATAGATAGTAAAAATGAAAAGTATGCAGCTGTTTCTCGATCAAGTTTACGGATGAGCCCTGCAGCGATTGTTAAACCTGATCTTGAAATAGCAGGGAATATCGCAATTGCTTGAAAACTACCAATAAATAATGCATCACTATAGCTAATATCTTTCATTTTTTTCGCACCATTTTTAATACTATCTGAGAACCAAAGAATGATTCCGGTAATAATAAATTCCCAGCCAATGGTGACGCCGGTTTTTGAGACCGTCTCAAATAGATCATTAAATAATAAACCAACAAAGACAGCAGGAATCGTACCAATGACAAGCAGCATAGATAACTTTCCGAATGGATTTTTTATGATTTCTAGTAACTCATTTTTATAAACAACAAGGACAGCTAATAGTGTACCAATATGGAGCATGGTATCTAAAAATAATCCTGCTTCATCAAGACCAAATAAATGTCTTCCAAGATACAAATGCCCAGTGCTTGAAATAGGAAGAAATTCTGTTATCCCTTGAATGATTCCAAGAATAAATGCTTCAATTTTTGACATCATATAAATCACCTATTTGTTTATTTTTTTCCTAGTAGTAAAATAAGGGGAACTCACGATCAACTTGTTTTCTCTCTCGTTTTTTATAAATGTATTCAAGTTGTCCAATAGAAGAACCGAAATTTGAAAATAAAAACTTTGAAACTTTTTATAATAATCTTCGTAAAATAGGTATATAGTACAAGAAGGAATAAGAGAAAGGGGAAAACAACAATGAAAGATTCACAAACAGACAGAATACTTGCTGCGGGCATTTATATTATTAGTTTCTTTACTGTATTTATAGGACCACTTGTTATTTGGCTCATAAAGAAAGATAGCTCAAAGCTTGTAGACTATCATGGAAGACAGTATTTTAACTTCCTCATTACTTACTTTGTTTATGGAATCATTAGTACGATCTTGATGTTAGTGCTTATTGGTTATTTATTAGGAGCCATATTTGGCATTGCATTTATCGTATTTACCATTATTGCAGCCGTTAAGGCGTTTGAAGGGGAAGAGTATCGCATCCCGTTTATCATCCGTATCCTCTAATAAACGAGTAAATATAAAAGGCCAAAAAGAAGACGCGAACCAATCAATGTTCGTGTTTTCTTTTTGGCCTTTCCATTGTAAGCCGAATTATTGGCTTATAGAATAATATATACTAATAAGGAACAAAGTAAATCATTGCTTCATTCATAGAGGAATGCTTATTCGGTGATTCTTTGATTTAAGTAGGTTAGGGTGTCAAAGATAGGGCAGCTGATGTAAAGAGATAATAAACACGTTTAATTTTGAAATATCATTCCATTATGCGTGTTCGTATAACAAGGTACAAAGGAAAAAATAGCTTTATCGGACGGAACAGTAATAAATAAGAATGATGTACTTCTAAAAATCCACCTACATAATGTAGAATTACTAAGGCAGATACAAGAATTTGATAGTGAAACAAGAAAAGCTTCAATGATCTATAAAAAAGTTAAGGAATCACTTCCATTAATAGCTAAATGTATATAATTGCATGATAATGTTAATGAAAAAAAGGGATTAGTCGGCATTACAATGCTTAATAAAGTTGTGGGAAATTAGGGTTTGAAACATTTTCCATCCACTACCGATATTATAAATTATTGAAAAAGCTTTCGTGCTACCAATTTATTTTTTGTCTTCATAATAGTGTATCAAAAAGAGAAAAGCCATCTCCTATATATTTATTCATGTCGAAAGATCGCTTATATAAATATAAAAACATCTTATAAAATAGCTTAGCCTCAACATTTTCTTTTAGTTAACTTCTTCAAAGAAAAAAAGGATTGTCCGCGATTTTTGCTTCTTGCTATGCAAACAAAAAATTCCAGCTATTTAAATTGGAAAACATACTGTCGGTTGCACCTGATCATAGGAAAATAAGATTATGAGGAAGCTCAGGAATTATATAGGAATATACTTAGATCTTCCTTGTCATCTACGGTACCAAGCAGAATATCTTTGATGGTTATATTTGGATAGGTATCTTGAAGTTTTTTAAGAATCCATTCTTCATCCCTGCCTAATTGATGCAACTGTTTACAATCAATCGTTCCCTCTTTTATAACGGTATTTGGAAAATAAAAAGGTTTGACTGGTTTGCTAAATGTGACTGCTGTTAAAGGCAAATGTTCCGTCTTCAGAAAGATGGAAACCTTGCCACCATGCTCCCATAAGGCAAGTGCGACTTTTTGGATTTCTTCAATATTCTTCATTCGCAATTCGGTCTGCAGTTCATCAAGTGAAATTCGGGCACGTTTCATATTACGGTTATTAATCATTCCATTTTCTATTAATGGAATCGGATCGGTGATAAACCACTTTCTAAAATGTCTAAAATGCAAACTTAGGTAGATTCCGATTATATACAAGATTAAAATAACACTCATTGTAATCATCGACCCTTCCAGACCTAACCCTTCATCGGACAGCGGATGGGCAATAATATTTCCAATAATCAGCACGATAACAAAATCGAGAAGTCCTACTTGGGAAAGGGAACGCTGACCCATTAATTTGACAAGTATGACGAAAAACACAAATCCAACAATTGCCCGGAGCATCTATTGGACAATAGTTAAGGATTCCTGCGAAGTAAAAAATTCCATAATCTTACACACCCTTTAAACAGAATTAAAAAAGAAGACTTAGCTTGATCAGCCTGTATTCATAAGATAAGAAAATATATATTTTGGACAAAGTTAACTGGTTTTAGCAGTGCCGTGTCCGGCACGAAAGCTAAAGTAAGACTTCCCAAACCTCATGACTCTATAAGCGGGTATCGACTCGAGCGAAGTTTCCCCTGCATTTCCTTTTATCCCTCATTCTTTGTACTATTATTTTCCAATTAGTAAAATTTATTACTAGAAATTGATTCATACGGTTAGTTATTCTTTTATCTGAAACAGTGACAAGAAAAAGGTCGACTTTAATGACGATTCTCTGATACATACTTATTCAATTAACTTTCCCCGTTAGATCAAGAAGAACTGACAAGATTACAATCATTGCGCTACATTATTAAATAACATTATTATTCGTGAACAGCTGACCGTGTTTAATAAAAGTTGTGGGATAGCTTCTTAGCAAACTTTTTTATATGCATTCACTAGGACAGAGCACACAATGCTATTTTCGTTTTTTCAGCATTTTTATCATTCATCGCGTACCTCTCTTTCGTAGAATAGACAACTCAAGCTTGTTATAATAGAACAAGGACTTTAATAAGAAAGGATTCGTTGTGAGAATGAATGTACATCAAACAGCCCTTGTATTAGAAGGTGGAGGAATGAGAGCGGCATACTCTGCTGGTGTAATGGAATTATTTTTAGATAAAGGTATTACTTTTCCATATGTAATTGGTGTTTCTGCAGGAGCCGCGAATGCTGCCTCATATTTATCGAAACAAAAGGGCCGTAACAAGAAGGTAAGTGTGGAGTATGTATCTGATCCTAGATACTTCTCCTTGCGAAATTATCGAAAATCTAAACAGTTATTTGGTATGGACTTTATTTTTGATGAAATTCCAAATAAGCTGGTTCCCTATGATTATGAAGCGTTCTCTCACGGGAAAAGTGAGTTTATAATTGGTACAACCGATTGTCTGAGTGGAGAAGCTGTTTATTATGGGAAGAAAGACTATGGGGAAAACTTGTTGCTTCTTTTAAAAGCGTCAAGTTCATTACCTTTTATTGCACCTGAAATTTCTTTTAATAATCGAATGTTACTTGATGGTGGTATTGCTGATTCCATACCAATAAGAAAAGCACAAGCAGATGGATATGATAAAGCTGTTGTTGTTTTAACACGACCCAAAGGTTACCGAAAAAAACCATCAAGAATGAGTTTTTTATTGCGAAGAAAATATCCACAATATCCAGGGCTCCAAAGAGCAATGATGAATCGTTACAAAATGTATAATGAAACCGTTGAATATTTAGAGGAGCAAGAAAAAAAAGGACAAGTGATGATTATTAGACCTGAGAAGGTTGATGTGGGAAGAATGGAAAGAGATTTAAAAAAATTATCTGCCTTTTATGAGCAAGGCTATAAGGATGCAGAAGATAGTTTAACAAGATTTATATTTTAATTGAAAGTTTGGTGAAAAAAGATCATTCTCTTCTCCCATAGAAGAGGAGAAATGTCTTTCTCTTTTGGTTTTTAGCGGTGAAAATGAATATTACTCATGATTTCCTTCGTTCTATAATAGATTGGTAGTAATACATTTATTGAGAGAATCGGGGTAGGAAGTTCATGAATATTCAGCAATATTATCAGCAATCAGCACAAGCCTCTCTTAATGGTAGTTTAGTTGCGTGTATACCACTATGGATATTAGTCATATATCATAGTTTCTTTCAGGAGATTAGCGGGCTTCTTTGGTGGTGTTTACCCTTTGTTTTATATAGTGGGATGTCTTATCAAAGCTATGTGTTAGCAAATAATCAAGCAAAGATAAGTTCATATGCATCAACAAATAGCAAGCAAAAAAATATATTTTCACAAAGGGAATTTCTTATAGGTTTTTTACCAGCACCGAATTTAAGATTATTATTATTTAATAGAGATGGTAGAACGGCTGCTGAAATTCGTGATTTAGCTTTTCATAAGTGGCGCTGGTTTTTGCCTACATTTGTCGACCGCTGGATTTATAGAAATCGCTATGCTTTAGTTGTTGATCAAAGGGTGCTTGCAATAATTACAGTGCGAAAACACAATATCCAGATTGATTATAACAGTAATACGATTCTTCTCCACAATGACAATAATAAACGCTTTATTTGTCAAAAAGATAGCCGAGCTTATACGCTAAGGTATGAACGGACTTTTATGAATCTATTGGTTCAATCTGAGAATGGAAGGGAGCTTGGGAAATTACAAAAAGGATGGATTCCGAGAGAATGGATGGAATCGTTCAAGGTAAACAACACCCCCTTTTTAATGATGAATCAACCTTTGCCCGCTGATGAACAATTAATTTTTTATAGTTTATTGATCATGTATGTAAAAAACATTCAACATTGAAGTAAAAGATTCGCTAAAGTTGTCTCAACTATAGTATGATTAAGACAGTTTTGAAAAGTGTTCTAAGTTGAGGTGTTCTATGAGAAAGTTTTTAATCATTGCGGCTTCATTACTTATTATTTTATTAATCGTAGATCGGACCATTCTAAAGGACAAAGGTTTATTGTCACAAGTACAAATTGACCAATATGAGGAAATAGAAAACCCTGAAAATGTAGCTGTTGGCCTGGAAATTGGTCAGAAGGCACCTGAAATCCAGTTGGAAACACTGAATGGTGAGTCATTTCAACTAAGTGACTATGAAGGAAAGAAAATATTACTTAATTTTTGGGCAAGCTGGTGCGGACCTTGTGAAGAAGAAATGCCTTATATGGAAAAAGTTTATAAAGAATATAAAGATGACGGATTTGAAGTCATAGCTGTAAATATGACCAAAACGGAAAGAAACGAAACAAATGCCGCTGATTTCGTGAAAGCGAATGAACTATCCTTCATCATACCAATGGACCCTGAAGGCGTTGTCTTAGATAACTATGAGGTGATTGCCTACCCAACTAGTTACTTCATTGATTCGGATGGGATTATTCGAAATAAAGTATTAGGTGCGCTAAATGAAGACTTCTTGGAAAAGGAAATTTTACGTTTACCATAGAGGATGTTTTCTAAAACGAATGTGTGGGTATAAATGTATAATAATATTAGATTAAGCAATAAGGATGTGGCAAATTGAGTACATCAACAATACTAAAATGGATAACAGGTGCATGTGAAGCATTTCTTGGCATTCCTTTTCTAGGAGGAATTTTTATCCTCGCAAATGGATGGGTGCCACTTATTGTTATGTTTTTCCTTCATGTAATCACACTTGTACTATCCGTAAGAGCTGGAGAAAACAAGTACGGTAGTATCACAGGTATCATTACTTCTATTATTGGTTGGATTCCGGTAGTTGGAATGATTATGCATATTATTACAGCGTTGTTATTATTTGTAGATGCTGGTCTTAGTTCAAAACAAAATAAAACAAAAGTATATTAAATGAAACGAGCCGATGAAATCAGTCACGGCTCGTTTTTAGATTAGGCTTTATTATATGGCAGTCCAACCGCCGTCAATCACTAACTCTGTACCTGTAACAAATCTTGCCTCATCTGATGCTAAGAAAAGGACACCGTAAGCAACATCTTCAGGGTTGCCGAAATAAGGCAACTGCGTATAAGTTTGATAGAACGGTAAGGCAGATTCCATTGAAGGAGCTGTCATTGGGGTCGAAATAATCCCAGGATGTACAGAATTGACTCGAATATTTTCTTTTCCATATTCTATTGCTGCAGATTTGGATAATACTCGTAAAGCACCCTTAGCGGCTGTATATGGACTTGTCCCTGCCATGCCAACTATACCGCCGATGGAAGAAATATTGACAATGGAACCGCTGCCATTTTTCTTTAATTCGGGAATGACATATTTCATGCCGATTACACAACCATTTAAGTCGATATCTAAAATTTTATTCCATTCATCCATTGACATATCCTCTAGAGTTTTGGGAGAAGCGACACCAGCATTGTTAATCAGGATATCTAGTTTACCAAATTGTTCAATGGCTTCATTTATAACTGCTTGCCATTGTTCTTCAGACGTCACATTATGGGCAAGGGCAATCGCCTCACCACCTGCTTCTTTTATCTCTGCAACCACTTTATTTAAAGTTTCCATTTGTAAATCAGTCGCTACTACTTTAGCGCCTTCTTTCGCGAATAACTTTGCTTCTGCTGCACCCATCCCGTTAGCTGCTCCGGTAATAATGGCTACTTTTCCTTCTAACCTTTTCATGATATACCCCCATTTGGTAAAAACTTAGACAATATCGTACGATTTTTAATACAACTAGTTGCTTTATCAACAATCCGTTGATAATCTGATTATATCAACTGATGAAAAAATGAAGCAATGAACAAAAAAGTTGAGATCGTTGTATACTCAACAGTTCATACAAATTTGTTTAAAAATAAGAATAATTAATACAAGGAGCAGAAAAATGTCGAAAAAAGAAAAAGTCGATCCCCGTGTAGTAAGAACAAAGCGAATGTTAACTGACGCCCTTATTTCTTTAATAGAAGAACAAGGTTTTGAAAAAGTAACGGTGCAGGCAATTACAAAAAAAGCGATGCTGAACCGCGCTACTTTTTATCTCCATTTTACAGATAAATACGATTTGCTTGAGCAAAGTACAGATGACATGATTGATGAGTTAAAAGAAGCAATGAAGACTTCTTTTGTAGCAAGTAAAGGGACGTATGATACTGAATCACCAAATGAAAGCTTTATTCAATTATTTGCGCAAATTGGCACATATGATTACATATATAGAGTGTTGCTGTCTGAAAGTACAATGCCTCATTTTCGTGATAAACTAACAGCTGTGTTGAGCGAATTTATTGCAGATGGCA
Source organism: Cytobacillus sp. FSL W7-1323 (assembly GCF_038595015.1). Lineage (NCBI taxonomy): Bacteria > Bacillati > Bacillota > Bacilli > Caryophanales > Bacillaceae > Cytobacillus > Cytobacillus sp. FSL W7-1323. The sequence goes on along the minus strand of NZ_CP151998.1, from coordinate 2,731,826 downwards.
TGACCGTTATGCAACCAGATGATGACTTATTGACTATACCAAGAGAAATGGCCATACGCTTCTACGCTTCTGCGTTTTTAGGTGTGATTATATGGTGGTTGAAAAATGATTGTCCGTATACCGCTAAATATATGGCTGCGCAACTCATGAAAGTTACCATTCAAGGACCGTATAAACAAGTGGTGATAGAACAGAAATCCTCTCTATAAAAAGGAGGGATAAAATAAAGTTGACAAAATTTTAATAGATGGTAAACTAAATTTGTGTAAACGGTTACAGATGAGTGTGTAACGCGTTACATATCAAATAAAATAGTAATTAATAGATTTTGTTTTTTTCTGAAATATGTAACCCGTTACATGCCTTTCCTAGTCATGAGAGAATAACGCTTCAGATAGTGAGTGTCTAATATGTAACGGGTTACATACTACCTTTTAATATAAGTTTAATAATAGCAGTATTAACAAATGTAAGGTGATGATTCATATAGCCACAATTAAAGAAGTAGCAAAGTATGCAAATGTTTCTGTTGCGACTGTATCGAGAGTGATAAATAAAAAAGGATATGTCCAAAAGGAAACGCAAACAAAAGTGGAAGAAGCGATCAAAGCACTTAACTACCGACCTAATAATGTAGCGCGTAGCCTATTTAAAAAGCAGTCAAAAATGATTGGGTACATTGTCCCTGATATTACAAACCCATTCTTCCCACAACTTGTCCGCGCTGTGGAAGATGTGACAGTAGCACAAGGGTATACTACTTTTCTATGTAATAGTGATGACAATTTAGAAAAGGAACTGATGTATTTAAATAAAATGGCGGAAAACTATATTGATGGCGTAATCATTGTATCCAATCATATGAATGAAAGCCATCTCGCCAATTTACAGATCCCGGTAGTTGCACTTGACCGTGTGTTCCATGAAAGTATTCCCTCAGTGACGATAGATAATTATCAGGAAGCGAGAAGGGCAGTTATGCATTTAGTTGAAAATGGCTGCGAGAAAATCGCCCATATTAGTGGACCAGAAAATATTATCAATTCCCAACTGAGGAAAAAAGCATACCAAGATGTCATGATGGCACTAGAAAGACCTGTGTATATAAGTGAAGGTCATTATCAAATGAAAACAGCCCAAGAAGCTACATTTCGTCTCCTGCACGAACAGAAGGACATTGATGCCATATTCACAGGTAATGATGTGATGGCAGTTGGTGCCCTAAAGGCATGCACAAAGCTCGGGATTAATGTACCGAAAGAACTTCAAATCATTGGTTTTGATGGAATTGAGTGGACGGAAACTGTTTCACCAGAAATTACAACCATCGCTCAACCAATATATGAGATGGGGAAAAAAGCAGCAACCATGCTTTTGAACCGTATCAACGGAAAGGAAGAAGGTCAGGATCATATTGTATTCCCGACCGAACTAAAAATAAGAGAAACAACAACAACGCATTAAAACAGAAGAAGGAGAGTGATTAGATGATTACAGTAATCGGAAGCATCAATATGGATCTAGTCACGGTAACAAGTATAGACCCGTCAATGGGTGAAACCGTGATGGGAGAATCATTTTTTACTGTGCCAGGTGGTAAAGGAGCAAACCAAGCAGTGGCTGCAGCTAAGCTTGGAGCGAATGTGAAAATGATTGGTAAAGTCGGCGATGACCCTTTTGGTCAAGAGTATATGAATTATTTTAATGACATGCATATCAATACGGAAAGTATCCAAATAGAAAAATCTGTACGTACTGGAACAGCAAGCATAACAGTGTATAACCATGATAATAAAATTATTGTTGTACCTGGTGCTAATCATTTAATGACAAGTGACGTTATAGAAGCATATCGCGATGATATTTTAGCGAGTGAATGGGTGCTTCTGCAATTAGAAATTCCATTGTCTGCCGTAGAAAAAGTACTAGAGATTGCGGCAGAGGGCAATGTCGGTGTCATTTTAAATCCAGCTCCCTTCCATCATATTCCTTCTCATTGGTTTGAGTTAGTAACTTACCTCACACCGAATGAATATGAAGCGAAACAGTTATTCGAAGCATATGCAAATGATACAGAGGCAACGGAACTACTGAAAAAAAAGCTTGTCATTACAAAAGGAAATGAAGGTGCCGCGTTCTTTGAAAACGGGGAATTTATGACCATTCCTGCTGTTAAGGTAAAGGCGGTTGATACGACTGGAGCAGGAGATACTTTTAATGGCGCTTTAGCGGTTGCCCTTGATGATGGCTTAACAATAGAACAGGCAATTACGTTCGCAATAAAGGCTGCAGGTTTATCTGTAACGAAAATGGGTGCACAAGTAGGAATGCCGACAAAAGCCGAAATTGAAAAAATGGAAGTGAATCATCATGAAGAAACAAGGAATGCTGAATAGTGATATAACAAAAGTCATCAGTGATATGGGACATACAGATACAATTGTTATTGCTGATTGTGGACTACCTATCCCAGATGGTGTAAAAAAAATTGACCTAGCTCTAAAGCTAGGGACACCTTCCTTTTTAGACGTCTTAAATGAGCTTGAAAAAGAATTAATGATAGAGAGTGTCACATTAGCAACTGAAATTAAAACAGATAATGAACCGTTATTTTTAGCAATTAAAGACAAGTTCTCTGATTGTAGCTATGTCTCGCATGAAACATTTAAGAAAAAAACGGAAAAAGCAAAGGCGATTATACGAACTGGAGAAGCTTCCCCTTACGCTAACATCATTTTAACGTCAGGAGTGATATTTTAATGAAGCAATCATCAATAATAGAAATGAAGAATATTCATAAATCCTTCTATTCGGTGGAAGTACTCAAAGGCGTTGATTTTGACTTGAGAGCTGGGGAGATCCATGCGCTTATGGGTGAGAATGGGGCAGGGAAATCGACCTTAATTAAAATCCTTACAGGCATTCATGAAAGCAATCAAGGTGAGATTTATTATAAAGGGAATAAGGCCGTATTTTCTTCACCGAAAGATGCAGAAAAAAATGGTATTGCTGTCATTCATCAAGAGTTAAATATTATTCCTTATTTAACAGTGGCTGAAAATATGTTCTTAGGTAAAGAATTAAGTACTTTCGGTTTATTAAAGACGAGAGAGATGAATGTAAAAGCAGAAAAGCATTTAAAGCGCTTAGGCATTGAAATGGATGTAAAACAGCCTGCTGGAGAACTTTCCGTTGGACAACAACAAATGATTGAAATTGCAAGAGCAATCGCTGCCAATTCTGAAGTTCTTATCATGGATGAACCAACAGCCGCTTTAACAGATAGAGAGATTGATACATTATTTTCCGTTATTGATCAATTGCGAAAAGAGAATGTGGCAATCATTTATATATCTCATCGCATGGAAGAGATTTTTAAAATGTGTGACCGTATTACGGTTTTACGAGATGGTCAATCAATAGGAACGAAATATACCACAGACACCTCATTCGATGAAATCGTGAAAATGATGGTTGGTAGAGAAATTGGTGAGCGTTACCCGGCTCGGACGGCAACAATTGGTGATGTTTTTTTCAAAGTCGAGAACTTAAGTGTGAAAGATCATTTTTCTAATATTTCATTTGATGTTAGAAAAGGTGAGATACTTGGCGTCGCCGGTTTAATGGGAGCTGGAAGAACGGAGATCATGGAAGCGATTTTTGGGTCACGAAAGAAATCGTCTGGGAAGATATTTTTGAATGGTCAAGAACTACACATTCGTGCACCAAAACAAGCAATTGCTGCCGGTATCGGTTTCATTACAGAAGACCGTAAAGATGAAGGTCTTATACTTGGATTAAGTGTAAGGGAGAATTTAGCCGTTCCTAATTTAAAAGCGCTTTCGCAAAGTGCCATTATGTCTACTAAAAAGGAAAAAGCTTTCTCCAAAGAAATGATAGACAAGTTAAAAATTAAAACAGCCGGTCCTGAACAAGAAGTTAAGAATTTAAGTGGTGGGAACCAACAAAAAGTGGTCTTTGGAAAATGGCTTGGAATCGATCCAACACTGTTAATTTTGGACGAACCTACTCGTGGTGTGGATGTAGGAGCAAAAAAAGAGATATATACGATTATGAATGAAGAAACAATGAAGGGCCATTCCATTATTATGGTCTCATCTGAGTTACCAGAGATACTAGGTATGTCAGATCGTATTATGGTGATTCATGAAGGGAAAGTAGCCGCCATTCTGGAAAAAACAGATGCGACTCAAGAAAAAATTATGGAAGCAGCAACAGGAGGGACAAAGCATGAACAAAATTAGTAAAGGCATCGGCTCCATTCAAAAGCTAGGACCGGTTTTAGGCTTACTGCTCATCATTATTATTTTATCGGTTATGAGTCCAAGCTTTACAACAGCTGACAATATACTGAACGTATTAAGACAAGTTTCAATCAATGCTTTAATTGCGTTTGGAATGACATTTGTTATCTTGACAGGGGGAATCGACTTATCTGTCGGTTCGATTTTAGCGCTATCTTCCGCACTTACTGCAGGTATGTTAGCTAGTGGTATGGATCCGGTAATTGCGGTTCTTCTCGGTTTATTAGCAGGTGCTTTAATGGGACTTGTCAACGGCGTAATTATTGCAAAAGGTAAAGTCGCTCCTTTTATTGCAACATTAGCGACAATGACAATTTTCAGAGGGTTAACACTTGTTTATACAGAAGGTCGACCAATAACTGGTCTATCTGATGCTTTTAGCTTTCAAATGATTGGTAAAGGTTATTTTCTCGGGGTACCATTTCCTGTTGTTACGATGCTGTTAGCTTATTTATTTTTATACTTCTTGCTAAAGAAAACAACTTTTGGTCGCGGTGTTTATGCGATTGGTGGGAATGAAGAAGCCGCTAAGCTCTCTGGTTTAAAAGTGGATCGCTTGAAAATGGGTGTTTATGCGATTTCAGGATTATTTGCTGCAGTTGCCGGAATTACGTTAACTTCTCGTCTTGACTCTGCACAGCCTACAGCTGGTACAAGCTACGAATTAGATGCCATTGCGGCAGTTGTTCTTGGTGGGACAAGTCTTTCAGGCGGACGCGGATGGATCTTTGGTACATTAATTGGTGCTTTGATTATTGGTGTACTAAATAATGGTTTGAATTTATTAAATGTATCATCTTTCTACCAACAAGTGGTGAAGGGCGGCGTCATTCTATTAGCTGTACTAATTGATAGAAAGAAAGCTGCTTAACATATATGATTTGCAAACCTATGAAGGAGGAATACTCAAATGAAAAAAATATGGAAGCTTCTTACTTTGGTTTTAGTAGTCGCTTTATTAGGTGCATGTTCATTAAATAATGGGGCTGATGATAATGAAGCAACTGATAATGATGAAAAAGCATCAGGAGAAAAAACAATTGGTCTATCGATTTCTACATTAAATAATCCTTTCTTTGTTACACTACGTGATAGTGCAGAGGCGAAGGCAAAAGAGCTTGGTTATGCGATTAAAACAGTAGATGCACAAGATGACCCAGCAACACAAGTAAGTGATATTGAGGATTTAATTCAACAAGGTGTTGACTTATTAATTATTAATCCAGCTGATTCAGCAGCGGTTGCTTCTGCCATTACATCAGCTAATAATGCAGATATCCCGGTTATTACTGTTGATAGAAGTGCAGAAGGTGGCGAAGTTGTCGCTCACGTAGCTTCTGATAATGCAGAAGGCGGTAAAATGGCAGGAGAATTTATCATTGAACAACTTGATGGCGAAGGAAAAGTAGTTGAACTTGAAGGGATCCCTGGTTCATCGGCAGCACGCGAAAGAGGTGCGGGTTTCAATGAAGCCATTGAAGCATCTGACAATGTGGAAGTAGCAACAAAACAATCTGCGAATTTTGATCGTGCAGAAGGCTTAACAGTAATGGAAAACATCATCCAAAGCAATAAAGATGTCCAAGCTGTATTTGCTCATAATGATGAAATGGCACTTGGTGCTTATCAAGCATTAACGGCTGCTGGATTGAAAGATGTCATTGTTGTCGGGTTCGACGCAACAGATGATGCCATTGCTGCAGTTGAAGGTGGCGATATGGCAGCAACAGTCGCTCAAAAACCAGACAGAATGGGCGAGCAAGCTGTAGAAACAGCCAAAAAAGTACTCGATGGTGAAACGGTGGAAGAATTTATCCCTGTTGAGTTAGAGTTAATTAAATAAGGAAATGATTGAATGAAGCACGTGTAGATTCTGCTTAAAGGTGGAATGAGCACGTGCTTTTTTATTTTCTAAGTGAACGCAGGTTAAGGAAAGAAGTGTGAAAGAAATATATAAGCGGTTAGTATGAAATGAGTGTATAATTATGGTAATCATTATATTTTGTGAAGAAGCGAGTGGTAGAATGATCCCTGCAAACACTTTCGGAGTTGATATGACGAACGCCGCAACGCCTTATTTTCAAGTAGTGAAAGACAATCGAATTCGGTTCGGTTTAGAGACATTCAGACAACATCCGGGTTTAGCGAAAAGCTTATTTCATCATCTATTTCCTATAGAGGAAAAGTTAGATATGACGTTTATTTCTGGTTATCAAGATATTGATAGCACAAGGGTAAGGAGAGAAAAGTTAAATTTACGACGGTTTTTTAAGATAAATAATTGGTCTAATGAAGTAGTTTGGGAAGAAGAAATGAGTGGTTATTTTGTCTTTTCAACAGTAAAGAACGTCAAATCATCTGCGTTTTTTCGCTATACCCTTAAAATGATTGGTGGTCACACGTCACTCTATATTTGTTTTGTGCATCGTGCTTTTTTATTTTATATTAGTTCTGATGTACTGGATATTGTTGCAAATGCGCATACGATAAGGAGATTAAAAGATCTATTCCCTGAAATGTATGATACTTTCTACGAAGATGAGTAATCTTCTGTAAGACGGATTAGTAAATAGTGTTACCGTCATCAAGAAATTACCGAAAAAACGGTTATATGTAATTCGATGTCTAACAATTAAAGGATAGGAGAAAAATGATGAATATAAACAGGAAAGATTTACTTAATGCTGCTTGAATTATTGGAATTTGCTTTATATTGGGATCGTGTACTATTGCTGGAGCGATTGAGAGTCTACTAGATAATAGTTTAGCGAATGATGGTCATTATGAACAACAAAGATTCAATGACAATTTTGAAAGGTATATTGAAATACTCGAAAACAAAGGGGAATAATAGGTCAAAAAGAAGATGGTTGACTGAAATATTGCCGGTAGATTGTGTGCTTTCCACAGGTAATAGAAAAAAGTAAACGGGGTGATCAGATGTCTAGCGGTCCAAATAGAATAAATACTTTGTTTGCCGAAAAAGCAGAATACTGGGATTTAGATGATTTACAGATTGATTATTTAAATGAATCCATTACATTAAAATTACTTAGTTGTCATAAACAACAAATTAAGAGAACCTACATCTTCATAAAGGAAGTGATGTCGTTCTTTGTTTATCAAGAGCCTAATGTAGGAACGATACGCTTAAATGACCGTAGTTTTACTGATGCGAATTTATTAAGCGAAATTAGTTATCACAAGAATGGTTTTGGTCATATAAAAATTGAAAGTTTAGAATCAGATTTGAAAGAAATCGAAAAATTACATGCTAAAACTAATTTTTACTTTCAAGTAAATAATAAAGACACATTTTTTATTGAAGCCAATAGTGTGCAAATCAATGATGAACGGTTTGTAAACCTTTTTGCAGATAGTAGAACACTGAAATATTGTGAATGAAGCAAACTTTATGGAGTGTGATGAATTTATTATAGAAAGAATTGGAGCTATTTTTAGATAAAAATACTGTCAGCAATATTAATAGCGCTATTTGCTTTATGCAAATGATAATATTAAAACGGTAAGATGAAAAAGCGTTTCTTTCTTTCTAGATTTATTTCCTCATCAAATTCCTTGTTTTCGTATGTCCATTTAATTTGTAAAGAGTAATTAGCATATAACGGGGCGTCTCCAATACTGACAAATTCAATAACATCTCCCTGAGGAAAATCACTTGGCTTATCGTATAAAGTGACCATTTCCTCTCCAGATTTAAATACCAAAAAATTCAGAGTAGGGAGATTGGTCCCTCCTAACCAAGTTGCCTCTCCTTTCCAAATCCCTTTAGGGTTAGGAGAATGATGAGGGCTATATTCCGCTCTCCAATTTCCATCGGAGCTCTTTCCTTTTAGTACAATTGGTTGCTTACAAGAATAAATCATCCAAGACACTAAAATTAAAGGAAAGATGAAAATAATAATTAATTTTCTATTCATAGATGGGCTTCCTTTTATAGTTGGATTTTGTAATTTTTATGTTATCTTTATGTCCTGATGAATAGTTATTTACAAAAACACACCTTCTTTTCTATGTAATTTAATAGAAATAATGTATTTAACTGTATTTAACTGTATTTTATATCATACATAGATGAATTGACAACTTTAAGGAGTAAAGAAAAAATTGAGGTAGGGTTTTGAAATATAATATTAGATATATAACTATTATCCTTTTTCTGTCTCAAATGTTAGGGTGATGGTTTATTTTAGTTTTCTTTATGTATAATCTCCTATTTAACACTCTTTCTATTGATTAATTACTTATTTACATTTATCCTATATTTAGATACTGTAATAAGAGCAGGGGAATCTTTATTTATTTTAAAAGTATTAGATACTGTCTGTTCTCTATAGTATCAACAATTTAATAGAATATCCTTCGGGGCAGGGTGAAATTCCCAACCGGCGGTGATGAGGGTGACCTCTTAGTCCGTGACCCGGGCTCAGGAATGAGAACGGTGGATTTGGTGCAATTCCAAAGCCGACAGTATAGTCTGGATGGGAGAAGGATGCGTGTGTGTAAAAACGTTCAAAAACAGTTGATTTTGACGTTTATTTGGCCATGATTACTTTTCCCGTATACGTATTCGTATACGGGTTTATTTATTCATGAGTATTTTAAAAAGGGTGGTGATGATATGGGATAACGATAAGTGTGAGTCCAACTCTTTTTGTAATTTTCAACAAACTCTCCCGATACCGCGTATTTGCCCCGAGCGGAAAATTTCAACTTTTACTTAAACGAATAAATCTTATGCAGAGAGGTTGATCATTCTGTTTACAGGTATTATCGAAGAAATCGGTACTGTACAAAGAACGATTCATCGTGGATCTACTATTCAATTAGTGTTCAATGCTACAAAGATTATGGATGATATCCATATCGGTGATAGCATCGCTGTGAACGGTGTTTGTTTAACAGTGACCGAATTCCAACAAAGAAGTTTTACAGCAGATGTGATGCCAGAAACTTTTCATGCGACATCGCTTTCCTCTTTAAAAGTAGGAAGCAATGTGAATTTAGAAAGAGCGATGTTAGCAGGAGGAAGATTTGGCGGCCATTATGTAAGTGGTCATGTGGATGAAACGAGAAAAATTTTAAAAAAACAAAGACAAGAAAATGCGATTTATCTTTCAATTTCACTATCAGAGAAGTATCAGCATCTAATTCTACCTAAAGGATCTGTTGCTATTGATGGCACTTCATTAACAGTGATGGAGGTAGGGGATGGTTATTTTACGATTGCGTTAATTCCTCATACAGCTGAAGAAACGGTGATTAGTGAAAAAAAGCCAAATGATACTGTCAATATCGAATATGATTTATTTGCTAAATATGTATTTGCCTTTTCAGACACATCGAAACGTGAAAGAAATTTCGAACAGTTATTAGAGAATAATGGATTCTTAAGTTAGGAGGGAATATATGAGTCACTCAATTGAAGAAGCGATTGCTGACTTGAAAATGGGAAAAGTGATTATCGTTTGTGATGATGAGAATCGTGAGAATGAGGGTGATTTTATCGCTGTTGCCGAGTATGCTTCAGCTGAAACAATCAATTTTATGGCGACAGTGGGAAGAGGGCTTATTTGCGTGCCGATTGAGCAGTCAATCGCCAAAAAATTAGACTTGCATCCGATGGTAACTAATAATACAGACAGCCATCAAACTGCTTTTACTGTAAGTATTGATTATAAAGAGACAACGACTGGTATAAGTGCATTTGAACGGTTTTTAACCGTAGAAAAAATGTTAGACGACAAAACACAAGCATCAGACTTCAATCGTCCAGGTCATATTTTCCCCCTTATAGCGAAGGATGGTGGCGTCCTTGAGCGTTCAGGCCATACGGAAGCGGCAGTAGATTTAGCAAAATTGGCTGAGGCAAGTCCGGTCGGGATTATATGCGAGATTATGAAAGAAAATGGTGAAATGGCTAGAGTAGCAGAGTTAGAGAAAGTAGCAGAAAAATATGATTTGAAGATGATTACGATTGAACAATTAATATCTTATAAGCAATCACAATTATTATTAAACTAATCTAATTTAGGAGTGAAGTAGAATGAATACAATACTAGAAGGACATTTAATTGGAACGGGAATAAAGGTAGCTGTTGTTGTATCACGTTTCAATGAGTTTATTACAAAAAAATTATTAGATGGTGCATTAGATAGCTTCAAGCGTCACGATGTGGCTGAAGAGGATATTACGGTAGCTTGGGTACCAGGAGCGTTTGAAATTCCTCTAGCTGCGAAAAAACTTGCGGAAAGTGGCGAATACGATGCGGTTGTTGCCCTTGGAACAGTTATTAGAGGGGCAACACCACATTTTGATTATGTGAATGCAGAGGTAGCCAAAGGAGTGGCAGCAACTTCATTACAAACTGGCATTCCAGTAATTTTTGGTGTGTTAACAACTGATTCTATTGAACAAGCGGTTGAGAGAGCGGGTACAAAAGCAGGCAACAAAGGCTGGGATGCAGCTGTTAATGCGATTGAAATGAGTAATTTTAATAAACATTTTCGTTAAAAATTAATTTTCTTTGCTCCCTCTTTCTTTTTCTCGTTATAATAATATTACGTTTATATTCACATGAACAATGGTAAAAACATGTATAGAAGATAAATGAAGAGCCTAAAAGAGAAAGAGGGTTTATGATGAAATTAGAATTAATTAAATGTCACGGTTCGGGAAATGACTTTTTTATTATTGATGAAATGGAGCAGTCCTTCGGGTGGAGTGATGAAGAACGAGCGAAATTAACGATTAGTCTTTGTAATCGTGGCAGTGAGCTCGGTGCGGATGGGATTTTATTTATATTAGCCAGTGAAGTTGCTGATGCAAAAATGCGCGTATTTAATGCAGATGGTTCAGAAGCTTCCATGTGTGGTAACGGTCTTCGTTGTGTCGCGAGGTATGTTTGTGAGAAACTGAAAATCAAAGAGGCGACAATTGATACGATGAAAGTAACCCTTCATGTTAGTAAAGAAAGCGATATTTATAAAGATATCCCTACTTACAAGGTAGAAATTTCACCGGTGTCATTTGATGTTGCTACTTTACCACTTCACATCAATCAGCACCAATTAGTCAATGAAAAGATGGAAGACCTTTCGGAAGATATCGCTTTTACTGCTCTTTCTGTACCTAATCCCCATCTTGTTGCTATTGTCGAAAAAGAACAGATGCAATCAGATATTCAAGAAGAAATAAGTTTGTATGTCAACGGAGAAAATGATTACTTTCCTGATGGTGTAAATGTGAGTTTCGTCAAACCACTACCAGAAGGTGGGATTTTTGTTCGTACGTATGAAAGAGGGGTGGGCTTTACGAATGCATGTGGGACAGCGATGTCGGCTTCAAGTTTAGTCACATGTCTGCAAAGTATCAATACCTATGAGCAGCCGATTGAGGTTTATAACAATGGTGGTAAGGTCCGTTGCATTGTTCATAAGCAAAATGATAGCTTTACAATCGACCTTATTGGTAATGCTAGCTTTGTCTATCAATGTACAATTGAGATAGATATAAATCATCCAGGGACATTTACCGTCGATAATAGCGAAGAATATATTGAAGAAATGATGCAATATGCGAAGTTGCAACAAGAAGCTTCTGCTTTTTTAACCAAGCAATTAAATGCTTAAGAAATGTTTAAGAAAAAAGGGTTTTGGACCGAAACGGCACTATGAGTAAATAGTGTTGGTTCGGTTTTTTGTTTTTTCATCTGAATAACGCGCAGGAATTGCATTAGCAGGTCGTTTCATATGTGTTTTCGCTCCTTGATGTCGTGCATGCTGAATGAGCAAAACGTTCAAATCAGTTTTAGCTTTTGAGTGATACGTAAACTGAAAAGGCAATCGTTTAAATGCGTTTTGGCTTTGGATAACGTGCATATCAGATTTACTTAGCTTTCACTTCCTAAAACACAAAAAATCGCATATGCTTGCGTATAGTTTTATCCTTTTAATGAATCTATAATTTTTGCAATCGTGTCATTTTTTGTTTCGAAAAAGGTTGCCATTGGGCAGCGATCAGTTAAACGATACTTGCGAATGTTGTCTAGTGAAAAATTCTTTCGTTGCAGTTGTTTATTTACTTCATCCCAATAGAGTGGGGCTGCTACTATCGCGCCTTCTCTGCCTCTAGGAGAGTATGGAGCAATCATCGTTTTTCCTTCTGCATGCTGTATATAATCGATATATAACTTTTTCCCGCGATTCTTTTTCATTCTTTCTGTCGTAAATAAATCTGGGTTTTTCTCAACTAAATAGGCTGCTATGAACGAAGTAAACAGTCGGGTATCTTCATAAGAAAAATGATGATGCATAATTGGGATATGTACTTGTATACCCTTACCTCCAGTTAATTTTGGAAATCCGATAATATTTAATTCTTCGAAAATCTTACTTAGTTTCTGTGCAGCATCAACAGCTAGTAGAAAGTGTGTTTCATCTGGTGGGTCAAGGTCGAACACAATATCAAGCGGATGGTCGCTGCCAATTGTTTCAAAAGGGGTATGATACTCTAGTGCTAATTGATTACCTAGCCAAACAAGGGTAGATAAATCATTACAAAGGATATAGTCGATTTCGTCTCTTGTAAAAGAATTCACAAATGACGGTGCATAATCAGGTTTATTCTTCTGATAGAAACATTCTTTCCCTATATAGCCATGTGGATAGCGAATGGTTGTTAACAATCTATTCTTCACAAACGGTAACAACCGTGGAGCGACGGAAACAAGATAAGCAATGAGCTGCTCTTTATTGATCTTTGGGTTGTCCCATAACGGTTTTTCTGGGTGGGTCACTTCTATAGAAGAATCGATATTTGCATTTTCTATCAATAATCTCTCCCAAGTACATGTTTCCCATTGCTCATTCGGTAAGAATTGCATAAATTGAGGGAGAATCAAGGTATCCTCAATTATGTCGCGAAAGCAAAGTTGAATACAAATGCTTGGGGAGATGCTGTATTTTACTTGATTTACTTTTTTTCCATTCTTTTGAATCAAGCTGACTAAAATAGCCAATTCTTGTTCATTTAGACCTTCGGAAAATTCGCCCATTGCCTTTACATTATTTTGATATACGATACTATATTCAAACTGATTAGTTGTAACATTCCAGCCAGTAATAAAGAAACGACCTTTTTTCCTCATATGACCTTCAACCATCCTTTGACTAGATTTTGGTTTACATTCATAAAACCTATTACACATGGTCATAGTATGGTTAGATTAAAAAAAGACATACAAGTGAGGATCGATCCAATGAAGCCAATTATTCCTTTTGAACCAAAAATGACAAATGAGATTCCAAATGGCGATCAATGGATAGCGCAAGTAAAGTGGGATGGTACAAGGATATTGACTTATTATGAAAAAGAGAATTTAAGGATTTTTAATCGAAAAGGAAATGAGCGCACCATCCAATATCCGGAATTACATCAATTACCCTCATTAATTAAGGGGAATTCCTTCATTTTAGATGGAGAGGTAATCGCTTTTCAAGACGGTGTTCCCTCTTTTTATGATGTGATGAGAAGAGATCGGCGGAAGAATACGGTAACAATCAATCATTTACAGACAGAAATTCCTATTACTTATATGATATTTGACCTCTTATATTTTAACGGTAAATGGCTGATTGAAACCCCATTATATAGACGCCAGGAGATGTTGATGGAAATCATCCAGCCAACAAATGAGATTCAAATCGTCCAAAGTTTTAGAGACTGTCAATCATTATATGATGCTGTCATAGAGCAAGGATTAGAGGGTATTGTTTGTAAGGATTTATATAGTGCTTATATATTAGGAGGAAAAGATGAACGCTGGTTAAAAAAGAAAAAAGAACAGGACCTTATTGCTATTGTTGGAGGGGTAACTTATAATGGAGCACTTATTCGTTCAATTGATTTAGGTGTATATAATGAAAAGGGTGAGCTTATTTATATCGGCAGTGCAGGCTCGAGCAAGCTTACTTTAAAGGATTGGCGTGAAGTGACTGAAGTGACTAACCAAATACTTCAGGGAGCAAGTCCGTTTCATAATTATAGCGGCTTATTGAAAAATCATGAATGGCTTTCTCCAATTTTAAAAGTGAAGGTTACTTTCTTAGAGTGGACAAAAGATCATACAATGAGGCAACCAGTCATTCAGTCATTTGTTTTTTAAATCGTTTTCGGATAGGTTTTTGCCTACAGCAAATTTAGGTGTTTTACATAGTTTATAAGGAGTATATAAAGAGAACGACAGAGGAGGTTAAATGGTGAATCAACACTTTTACCCGGCATATACACAGACTCACTTATATAGAAGGCCTTATGGTGGTCGTCCTGGTTTTGGGGGAGGTCCCGGTTTTGGCGGCCCCGGCTTTGGGAGACCTGGTTTTGGTTTTGGTGGTCCATTTTTAGGTGGTGTAGCGGCAGGTTTATTAGGTGGCGCATTATTAGCACCTCTGGTGTACCCGCCTTATCCACCATATCCTGTATACCCACCATACCCACCTTATCCGGTTTATTAAAAAAATGGCTCAGATTTCACAAACACCACAGATTCAGCTGTGGTGTTTATTGCTTTTATTGCTTGTTTTTTTTGTAAAGACAGTGTTAGATGAAGACATATAAAAGAGATGTAGCTAATCTTACCAACATTGTACGTGTATATGAATAATCCTCAGAGAAAAAATACAATTAATAAGAATGGAGGAGGTTTTCTGATGCACACAATGTGGAAAGGAAGCATTAGTTTCGGTTTAGTCAATATCCCGATCAAATTGCATGCGGCAACTGAAGATAAAGATATTAAATTGCGTAATTTGCATAGTAAATGTCATTCGCCTATTAAGTATGAGAAAGTTTGTCCTGTATGTGATGAACCTGTGGAACAAAGTGATATAGTGAAAGCATATGAGTACACGAAAGGGAAATTTATCGTACTTGATGAAGAGGAATTACAAGCGTTAAAAAAAGAAAATGAAGATAAAGCAGTGGAGATTTTAGATTTTGTCAAAATCAATGAAGTAGATCCGATATATTTTTCTCGATCTTATTATATATCTCCAGGAGATAGTGGATCGAAAGCGTATGCCTTATTAAGGGAAGCTTTGAAGGAGTCTGAAAAAGTAGGGATAGCGAAAATTATCATTCGCGCAAAAGAACAGCTAGCTCTTCTTAGAGTTTTTCACAATACTTTAGTAATGGAAACCATCCACTTTCCTGATGAGGTGAGAAATTTTGCAGATGTGCCTAATATTCCTGCAGAAGAAAAAATAGCCAAAAAAGAATTAGACACCGCATTGTTATTGATAGACCAACTAACGACAACATTTGAACCTGAGAAATATACAGATGAATACCGCCAAGCACTTCTAGAGTTGATTGAAACAAAGAAAAATGGGGAAGAGGTAGTAATAACAAATCAACAGCAACCAAAGACATCCAATGTTACTGATCTTATGGCTGCATTGCAAGCATCCATCGATCAAACAAAACCACCACAACCGAAAAAAGAAAAAGCGACGACGAAGTCAAAAAAGAAAAAATCAACGAGTGCTGCAAAAACAAAGAAGGAAGCATAGTTTTGTTTATTCAATTGGAGAAGTCTAGACTTCTCCAACTTCCTAAAAAACATAAAGGAATGGGCAATGAAAAAATCAACCTTATACATAACGACAAACATCATACTATTTATTCTATTTTTAAGTATGTTTTTGTTTATCGTTTTCGATTACACAAACAATGATCTTGCTTGGTTTGATATGGAGGTCATTCATATTGTCCAGCAAAATGTAACTCCTGCATTAACCACATTTATCGATCGTTTTACTTTCCTAGGTTCTGTGCTGTGGTTTGTCATAGCCATAGTTGTTGTAATATTCCTCCTTGTCTTAAAAAAGAAGTATGCGTTAGCTATTTATATTTGTTTGACATCAGGAATAGGCTCACTTTTAAATTGGACTCTTAAGCACTATTTTAAAAGAGAAAGGCCAGATATCCTACCATTAATTGAAGAAACTGGCTATGCCTTTCCAAGTGGACATTCAATGGGCTCGTTTATATTCTACGGATCGCTTGCTTTTGTCATCATTCATGTAACTAAAAAGGCAAGCATGAAATGGGCTGTAGCATTCATCATGGGGTTACTGATTTTTGCGATTGGCTTAAGTAGGATATATTTAGGTGTCCATTATCCTAGTGACGTAGCGGCTGGTTTTTTGGTCGGAGCGATTTGGTTAATACTTTCAATTATGGTTTTTCATATGTATGAGCATATTTTTAATAAATAAAAGGAGAGGAAAATGTTGGAAAAATATATTCTTTCATTAGATCAAGGAACAACGAGCTCTCGAGCAATTCTATTCAATCATGAAGGGGAGCCAGTACATAGTGCGCAAAAAGAGATTAAACAGTACTTTCCGAAACCTGGATGGGTGGAACATAATGCGAATGAAATTTGGGGAAGTGTACTATCAGTGATTGCTAGTGTTTTATCAGAGGCAAATGTAACTCCCACTCAAATTGCTGGTATAGGTATTACGAACCAACGAGAAACAACAGTTTTATGGGACAAAGAAACGGGAGACCCTATCTATCATGCCATCGTTTGGCAATCTAGACAAACGAACGACATCTGTAAAGAGCTTAAGAAAAACGGATTGGAAGAGAAGGTGCGTCAAAAGACTGGTCTATTAATTGACCCTTACTTTTCTGGAACAAAGTTGAAGTGGATCCTAGATCATGTGGAAGGTGCACGTGAAAAGGTGAAAAAAGGGGAAGTATTATTTGGGACCATTGATACATGGCTTATATGGAAATTATCCGGTGGTAAAGCTCATGTCACGGACTATTCAAATGCGGCAAGAACTCTAATGTTTAATATTTTTGACCTGAAATGGGATGAAGAACTGTTAGATATATTTGGGGCAGAAAGTTCTATGATGCCTGAAGTGAAAAGTTCTTCAGAGATATATGCAGAAACGGCTCCTTATCATTTTTTCGGTCAGTCAGTTCCTATAGCCGGTGTAGCAGGTGATCAACAAGCTGCATTATTTGGTCAAGCATGCTTTACTGAAGGCATGGCAAAAAATACGTACGGTACGGGCTGTTTTATGCTCATGAATACAGGTGAAAAAGCGGTACATTCAGATAATGGTCTCTTAACAACGATAGCATGGGGGATAGATGGTAAAATCACTTATGCGCTTGAGGGGAGTATTTTCGTAGCTGGTTCAGCTCTTGGGTGGTTACGAGATGGTTTGAGGATGTTAAAGCATGCGGAGGATAGTGAAGATTACGCAACAAAAGTACAATCAACAGAAGGTGTGTATATGGTACCTGCATTTGTTGGTTTAGGTACCCCTTATTGGGATAGTGAGGTAAGGGGAGCTATTTTTGGATTAACTCGTGGAACGGAAAAGGAACATTTTATAAGAGCCACTTTGGAGTAGCTTGCCTATCAAACGAAGGATGTATTACAAGCGATGATTGAGGATTCGGGGATTGATATCACTTCTTTACGGACGGATGGCGGTGCTGCAAAAAATAATTTTCTCATGCAATTCCAAGCAGATTTACTAGATACTGTTGTTGAACGGGCAAAGATTAATGAAACAACGGCTTTAGGAGCAGCTTATTTAGCAGGTTTGGCTGTTGGTTTTTGGGAAAACAAAAAGCAACTTACCCAGAAGTGGGGTTTAGATAAAGAGTTTCAACCAGAAATGGATGAAAAAGAGAGAGATAAACTGTATCAAGGCTGGCAAACTGCAATAAACGCAACAATGGCTTTTAAATAAGTTACTTCACCATTTGAAAAAACAGGAGGGTACGAAAATGAAATTTTCTGTGAAAAATCGTTCTACTACCATTCATCATTTAACTAACAATGAGTATGATCTCGTTGTTATCGGTGGAGGTATTACAGGAGCTGGAATTGCCCTTGATGCTGTGACAAGAGGGATGAAAGTAGCTTTAATTGAAATGCAGGACTTTGCTGCAGGAACGTCAAGTCGCTCAACTAAACTTGTGCATGGTGGTCTTCGTTATTTAAAACAATTAGAATTTCATGTCGTTTCTGAAGTTGGAAAAGAAAGGGCGATTGTGTATGAAAACGGCCCTCATATCACTAAACCAGAATGGATGGTCTTACCTTTTTATCAAAAAGGAACTTTCGGTAAGTTCACAACATCAATTGGGTTGAAGGTCTATGATTTCCTTGCCGGAGTTAAAAGAGATGAAAGAAGAGAAATGTTAAATAAAGAAGAGGTGCTAGTAAAAGAACCATTATTGAAAGAAGAAGGTTTACTTGGTGGTGGTCATTATGTGGAATACCGGACTGATGATGCTCGGTTAACTATTGAAGTGATGAAAGAAGCCGCTCATCGAGGAGCTGATGTGATTAATTATGCTAAAGTAACTGATTTTATTTATAGGGATGGAAAAATTATTGGTGTTGAGGTGCAAGACCAACTAAGTAATGAGCCATTTCAAGTTTTCGGAAAAAAATGCGTGAATGCAACCGGTCCTTGGGTGGAACAGCTTTTAGATAAAGATGGGCAAATGAAAAATAAATCTTTAAAACTAACAAAAGGTGTTCATATTGTCATCGATCATTCTATTTTCCCATTAGAGCAAGCTATTTACTTTGACAGTGAAGATGGTCGAATGATTTTTGCTATTCCAAGGGAAGGGAAAACCTATGTTGGAACGACCGATACCTTTTATAAAGGTGATCCTGTGCATCCTTCGATAACAGATGAAGATAGGCAATATTTACTGAACGCAATTAAAGGGATTTTTCCAAACGTGAAGGTGACAGAAGCAGATATCGAATCTAGTTGGTCAGGTGTGCGTCCACTTATTCATGAAGAAGGAAAGTCACCGTCAGAAATTTCGAGAAAAGATGAAATCTGGGTGTCAGAGCACGGTTTAATTACGATTGCTGGTGGTAAATTAACAGGTTACCGGAAAATGGCCGAGACAATTGTAGACAAAGTTTCGTTTATGTTAAAAGAAGAATATCAACTATTGTTTTCAAAAAGTATGACAAAACATCTACCGTTGTCAGGTGGAAGAGTAGGCGGAGCAAAATATTTCCCTACTTTTATTGAATCAAAGAAACAGGAAGGGATAAAAGCTGGATTAAATGGAGAAGAGTCTCTTTATCTCTTAAGGCGTTACGGTTCAAATGCGCCGGTTTTATTCTCTTTGGTTAAGCAATATCATAAAGGAGAGCATCTAATCCCACGAGTCTTATGGTTAGAGCTAAAATATGCAATTGAATATGAAATGGTTGTTTCGCCTGTAGACTTTTTTTTCCGCCGGACAGGCGCATTGTTGTTTAACATTAAGTGTGTGTTCACATATAAAAAGGCTATCATTGAGATCATGGAAGATGAGCTTGACTGGACAGTTGAACAAACACGATCATATACGAACGAACTAAATGAAGTAATTAAATGGGCGACAAACAAAGGGTGAAAAGATCGTGGGTGACGACGGGATATAGTGAGCCTCTCTCATATCCTGTCGTATAAAACCAATGAATTTGACATATATCTACCAAAGTACTATAATAGATTGTGGTATTTGAGATAGAAAGATAGTCGGTAGTCATACGGCTTTTCTTGATGTGAAAGTTACTCTTTAGAGTAAAGTTCGCTAAGCAAGGTTTATAATTAAGAACTATTTTGTGGACAACTTCATAAGTAAGTTGAAATTCTTCTTAAATCATCTTCTATTTACCCATAAATGAACTTTATATGGTTACTTCAATAATTAAACCCCAATATACAATTCAACAAAGAGTTACTTTTCTCAAGAACAAATGAAGATTTAACCTGATTCTCACTGGCGCAGCTTCGGGGTTGCAAGGATGGAAGAGAGGTAGGGCTTTCGTTGTTTTAGGTAAAGAACTTATTGAAATTTAATAATCTCAAATATAACCAGCGAACCGTCATTGAAGCGGTTCGCTTTTGATTTATTCTTTATAATAGAGATAAAGTCGTGTAGCGTTAATTAAGATAAATTCCCTTCATTTATGTAGTTCTCAGCATTACCTTTGATTCTCAACAAAAATTATGCAATAATCAACCAATAATCAAATGTAAAGTAATAAAATAGCCTATGACGTAAATTCAAAAAGGCGAACAATAAGCGTATTTTTTATTGAAACATATGTGTTTTCTGTTATAATAAAGAGGAAGCTGAAGAAATCGCAGTAACTGACGACATTGCGGAAATAACCGCTGGGGAGCTGCGTCTATGTTTAGCCGGTCGTCTGGGCAGAGGTAAGTTTTCCTTATCTCTTTTTTATTTCGGAGGGAATAGACATGGAAGAAAAAACGATACTAGACGGACAAAAAGTTTCGAAAGATGTAAAAGAAAACTTAAAAGAAAGAGTATTAAAATTATCGGCACAAGGAGTAACGCCTTGCCTAGCTACTATTTTAGTGGGAGATGATCCATCTTCTGCTACGTATGTACGTATGAAAGGTAACGCCTGTGAAAAACTGGGTATTTTATCAAAGAGAATACATCTAGATGCAAGTATTTCTACTGAAACACTCATAGAAACGATTCAGGATTTGAATAATGATAAAAATGTACATGGGATCCTATTGCAACATCCAGTACCTGCACATATAGATGAAAGAAAAGCATTTGAAGCGATTGACATCGAAAAGGATGTGGATGGTGTCACCAGTCTTGGCTATGGTCAAACAGCACTTGGTTTTGGTGTTTACCCATCTTGTACACCTGCTGCTATTATGGAAATTATTGATTTTTATGATATTCCTGTTGAAGGGAAAAATGCAGTTGTGGTTGGAAGAAGTCCTATTTTAGGTAAGCCTGTTTCTGCATTACTACTCAATCGTAATGCAACTGTAACGACTTGTCATTCTAAAACAAAGGATTTAAGTGAACATTTAAGCAAAGCT
This sequence comes from Cytobacillus sp. FSL W7-1323, assembly GCF_038595015.1. Taxonomy (NCBI): domain Bacteria; kingdom Bacillati; phylum Bacillota; class Bacilli; order Caryophanales; family Bacillaceae; genus Cytobacillus; species Cytobacillus sp. FSL W7-1323. The sequence continues at coordinate 2,710,551 of NZ_CP151998.1, read as the reverse complement.
GATATTGTTGTTGCAGCTGTTGGGAAACCTAATTTTATTCAAGGAAGCTGGCTAAAAGAAGGGGCTGTTGTGTTAGACGCGGGATACAACCCAGGAAATATTGGCGATGCTCATTATGATAGCTGTTATGAAAAAGCATCTGCCATTACACCTGTCCCTGGTGGAGTGGGCCCTGTAACGATTTCTATGTTATTAAAACACACTGTAGCTTCCGCAGAGAAAACGGTTCAGTGAGAAATAACTATTGACATTTAGCGATAAAACAATGTATTATAAAATATACGCTGTAAAGTTCGTTATATATTATTTGGATAAGTGGTCGTAACTGCAAGAAATGTAGGCGATTGTACTCTTCATTTCTTTCAGTTACGGCCTTTTTAACTTCATAAGAAAATTAAAGTACGAGGCATTCCACTTTTCTCTATAAGCTTATATAATTATGACTTTTTAGTGATTATTTTTTGGAGGTATTATCATGAATAACGGTAAAGTAAAATGGTTTAACGCAGAAAAAGGTTTTGGTTTCATCGAGTCTCAAGAAGGACAAGACGTATTCGTACATTTCAGTGCGATTCAATCTGAAGGTTTCAAAACTCTTGAAGAAGGTCAAGAAGTTACTTTTGAAATCGTTGATGGCGACCGTGGCCCTCAAGCTGCAAACGTTGTAAAAGCATAATAATGCGGTGATGCATGGCCTTTCATGCATCACCTTTTTATGTGAACTACTCCCCAACCGTTCTTATACCGTTACAATGATTTTACTTTTATTGCTTATAAATTGATAAAAATTAATGGAAACTGGATACACTCATACTATAGATTATTTTGAAGTATGTTTGAAATACAAGGAGGATTTATCTTGGTAAAATTTTCGGATTTTGGTTTAAGTACAGAGCTAGAAAAAGCTCTTTCTAATATGGGTTTTGAAGAGCCAACACCTATTCAAGCACAATCACTACCAATCGCATTAGCTGGTGCGGATATGATTGGTCAAGCCCAAACAGGTACTGGTAAAACAACGGCATTTGGTGTCCCAATGTTAGAGAAAGTAACGAAAGAAGATGGCATTCAAGGTTTGGTTCTTGCTCCAACAAGGGAACTAGCTGTGCAAGTGGCTGAAGAATTAAATCGTATTGGACAAGTGAAAGGAATCAGAACTTTACCGATATATGGTGGTCAAGATATTGGTAGACAAATTCGCGCACTTAAAAATCGTCCGCAAATAATCGCTGCCACACCAGGCCGTCTAATTGATCATATTGAAAGAAGAACGATTCGTCTAAACAATATTAAATCAGTTGTTCTAGATGAAGCGGATGAAATGCTAAATATGGGCTTCATTGAAGATATTGAAAGAATTCTTGGTGAAATTGAGCATGAACGTCAAACGCTTCTCTTCTCAGCAACAATGCCTAGACGTATTCAAACTCTAGCTGAGAAGTTTATGAATGACCCACAAATTGTTCGTGTAAAAGCAAAAGAGTTAACAGTAAAAAATATTGAACAATCTTATATCGAAGTGCATGAAAAACAAAAATTTGATGTATTATGCAGCTTATTGGATATTCAATCTCCTGAACTTGCGATTGTATTTGGTAGAACGAAAAAACGCGTAGATGAAGTGGTAGAAGGATTAATTAAACGTGGATATTCTGCAGAAGGTATTCATGGTGATATTCCACAAGCGAAACGTGATCAAGTTATTCGTCGTTTTAAAGATCAAACAATCGATATTATGGTAGCAACAGATGTTGCCGCACGTGGACTAGATATTTCAGGCGTTTCACATGTCTATAACTTTGATATTCCTCAAGATCCTGAAAGCTATGTGCACCGTATTGGACGTACTGGGAGAGCTGGGAATAAAGGTTTAGCTGTTACATTTGTTTCTCCACGAGAAATCGATCACTTGAAAATTATTGAAAATGTAACAAAGACAAAAATGAAAAAAGAACCAGTGCCAACGTTTAAAGATGTTGTGGCAGGTAACCAACGTGTGACAATTAATCGTTTAATGAATACGATTGATAAGAATGACTACGATGAGTATAAGCGTATTGCAGAATCATTGTTAGAAGATACAGATTCAGTGACAGTATTGGCAGCAGCATTAAAATTATTAACAAAAGATCCAGATGTCACACCTGTAAAAATTACAGCGGTAGAGCCACTTCGTTCGAAAAAACCTAAAAATAGAGATGGACGTAACCGCAGTCGCTTTGGTGATCGTCCGAGATCTGGTGGAAGAGATCGTAAAGGGGGCGGACGTGACTATAAAGGTCGCGAAAGACGTCGTGTAAAAAATAATAAGGGCCGCGATTGATTAAAATAAAGTAAATTGTGGTATATTAGGAAATGCAGGAGATTATTCCTGTGAGTTTTTCAAATGTTTAGGAGGAAAAGAAAAAATGGCAACAGGTAAAGTAAAATGGTTTAACGCAGAAAAAGGATTTGGCTTCATTGAACAAGAAAGTGGAGATGACGTATTCGTACATTTCTCTGCAATTCAAACAGAAGGCTTTAAAACATTAGATGAAGGACAAGAAGTGTCTTTTGATATAGAAGAGGGGCAACGTGGACCTCAAGCTGTAAATGTGACAAAGCTATAATACAAATGTTCAATCAAAGAAAAAAGATCACTTCCATTGGGGAGTGATCTTTTTCTTTGATTCATGGTTATTAGTACTCCACCGCTGTATTTGAAGAGATTTATATAGAAACCCATTCAGATGGAAACGAATGTGATTGCCTATCTATGGTTTTTATTGAAATGATAATAATCCTGACTGCCACACTCTTTAAATCCGCACTTTTTATAAAGCATGAGTGCCCGGTTATTCTGAACCTCAACCTCTAGGTGAATGGAATAATGCCCTTCGTATTGTTCAATGATTTGACGCAATACTTCACTTCCTAACCCTTTACCTTGTTCATCGGGATGAATGGCGAAACCGTATATCCATAAATGATGATTCCTTATTTGAAGACGTATCTTACCGACTCTCTGATTGCCATCGCAAATGACTAGTAATTGATTATCTTGTTTATGTAAATTGAAATCACCATTGATCGCTTTAGCATCCTCTTCTGAAAGGTTAAAACATAGTTGATCGATTCGGTTGCAGAAAGTAGAGTCTGCTAATTCTGCGATTTTGAGATGAATATTTCGCTGCTCTTTTTTTGTCGGTTGGTCTCCTTCATAGACCATTTGATATTCTGTGTAAGCATACGGTTGTTTCCATGCAGACATAACGGTAGTACCCGTATGTGATTGACCTGGTATATTAATTAGTACTTCTTGATAGTGGTCAATCATCGGCAAAGCTTCTGTAAATAATGAAGAGAATATTCCTTTTCTACGATAATTAGGATGAACCATACCACATATTTCAAGTTTTGACCCGAATGGATAAAGTGCAACAAAACCGATAAGTTGACCATCAATAGAGTGCTTGTACAAAGGTGTTTCGGTTTGGGAATTTTCTATCATATCAAAGTTTAATTTAAGAATGATATCATCATGTTGTTCACAAATTTTTTGCAACTGATAGATCTCGTGAATATTCATATTCTTCACACTCCTTTAAGCTATTATATCTGTAAAAATTAAAATGAGAAGTTTCTTTTTTATTACGAAGGTAATAATAGGATAATACAGGTGTTTATGCTATCATCATATAGAGAAAGTGAGGGAGATGTATGCAATCATTTAGAGTACAATTCCATAAAGAAGATCAAGTAGATGAAATGAATGTAAACAAACTATCAGAGGAAGATTTTAATCGAATGACAGAAGGTGGAACAAGACACCTGTTTGAGTTAGATACGAATATTGGCTTTTTTGTTTACTTTGATGGTCTTAATAAGGATGGACAAGAGTCGTATATGGTTCTTCATTATGAAGGCGAAGAAGAAGAGCCAACCGCTTGTTACAGTTTTTCATTGCCGGATTTTTACCAGTTTGTTGCCTTGCATTTAAATGATCTAGAATTTAACGAAGAAGAGCAAGAGGATGAAGAAGTGTATGGTCCAATACATCACCTTGCCCATTTAATGTATCATATCATTGAAGAAGGTAAAGAAGTAGAGGAATAATCATAAAAATGCCTAGGAGCTAACCCTAGGCATTTTATGATTTATTCTTCATTTGCATTGAGATGTTGACTACAGAATTTAGTGATTAATATTTCTTCTTCTTCCTCTAATCCAAATTCCAAAATCTCTTCATTATTATTCTCTTGGAAGTGATAATTAAGTATCTTCATTTCGTCCTCACCTTTATAAAATAACACGCGCAAGCGAATACCTTGTTCTGAATATAATTCATCATCTTCATCAACATCAATATCTAAAAAGAATTCGTACCTCTCTCCAGACAGTATACCAGTTGGATCATTGATCTCTTCCACCGTATAACTAGAAATATGCAAATGTCTTCATCCTTTCTTTAAAGCAATCAGCGTCTCTATTATACACTTTTTCCACTATAATTCATACATAAAGGTTGTTTTTTATAGGACAACATGTTAAAGTGGAAGTTTCCTTGTTTTGACACGGATAAAAAAATGTGCTATACTAATATTTGTTAAGTAAAAAATATCACACACACTTGTTATAAAGGACCATACTGGTTTGGCATAGCGAGTGATTTTTATTTTTTTCGGATGATATGTTCTACCTTTAGGAGGTGCCTGATAATGGCAATGGGATTTGGAAGAAAGAACATGGAAGAAGTGAAGACTGAAGAGATTAAAATTTGGGAATGTTCCTCAGAAACATGTAATGCTTGGGTGAGAGACAACTTTAAAAGTACACCAAAATGCCCAATTTGTGAGAGTGAAATGGTAGCAACAACAAAAGAATTACAAGTAGTTAATAACAATAGTCTTTATAACAAATAATATTCTTCTGTTATTTTTTTGGCTTCCGTTAAGTCAAGGGTAATTGAATGAACAGGATAAGACGAGTGGTTGTTTGATAACCACTCTTTTTTATTTTATTTAAAAACTTTATCAATATAGGTTTATTTATTGTAAGAACGGGTATGTAGATATCTTAAGGGGGTGAAAAGACAGAATTTTTTAATAAATACAGTAAGTATTCATTTATATTAAAGGGGGATTTGATGGAGTTTATTGAAAACATTGTGAATATGAGTAATGAGGTATTATGGGGTTATGTTCTTATATTTGTGTTAGTGATTGCAGGGATGTTTTTTAGTATAAGAACAAAGTTTGTTCAAGTCAGGCATATTGGTGAGATGGTTAGGTTACTGTTTGTTAAAGAAACCGTTACAACAGAATCTAAAAAAACTATTTCGCCTTTACAAGCGTTTTTTGTTGGTGCAGGAACGAGAATAGGTACAGGTAATATCGCCGGAGTAGCTATTGCGATGGTATTAGGTGGTCCTGGAGCAATCTTTTGGATGTGGTTAATTGCAGTAATTGGTAGTGCTAGCTCATTTGTCGAAAATACGTTAGCGCAAACTTATAAGGTTAAGTCTAATGTAGGCTTCAAAGGCGGTCCAGCATATTATATCAAGAAGCAATTAAAACGTCCTTGGATGGCTGTGTTATTTTCCATTATGATTATCTTATCGTATGGTACGACATTCAACGCTGTACAAAGTAATACGATAGCTGTTGCAATGGAGAACTCATTTGGGATTCAGCCTGTTTATATTGGTATCATTCTTGTTTTCTTAACAGGATTAGTAGTATTTGGAGGAATTAAGCGAATAGCAGATATTTCTTCTTTAATCGTGCCGTTTATGGCTTTTGGTTATATTCTGTTAGCTTTATTCGCAGTTGCTTCAAATATTACTGAGTTACCAGCAATGTTTGCTCTTATTTTTAAAAGTGCATTCGGATTTGAGCAGGCTATTGGTGGAGGGATAGCTGCTGCTATTGTTAATGGCATTAAGCGCGGATTATTCTCCAATGGTGCAGGTATGGGGGGAGATCCGATTGCAGCTGCAACAGCGACTGTATCTCATCCAGTAAAACAAGGCTTTGTTCAGGCTTTAGGGGTATTATTTGATACTTTATTGGTTTGTTCTGCTACTGCTTTTATCATTTTATCCTCCGAAAGCTATGCTTCAGGCTTAACAGGTATCGAATTGACTCAAGCTGCGATGTCGGAACACTTTGGTACAATAGGTGGAATGTTTCTCGGTGTTGCTATTTTTTTATTTGCTTTTACTTCTATTATCGGATCATATTATTATGGTGAAGCAAACTTAAATTTCATTCATAAGAGTAAAGTATTTCATCATGCTTATAAGGTAGCCGCATTAGGAATGGTCATGTTTGGTGCAATTGCTAATTTAGAAATTGTTTGGGGAATGGCAGATTTAACAATGGGTATCATGGCGCTTGTCAATTTAACCGCCATTACGATGTTATCGCCTATCGTAGTTAAGCTGTTGAAAAACTATATGCAGCAACGGAAAGCGGGCTTGGAACCACAATTTTATCAAGAGGATATCCCTGGTCTAACAGGAGTAGAAGCTTGGCCTGTCAGAGAAAAGGAGAAAAGAAAGAAAGCAATGTAATCGAAATGAGCGAATCCTAATTTTTAGTGGTTCGCTCATTTTTTGCGTAAGTCAGCTAGTGGAGGAGGTGAGCCGATAATTGCGAATGTGCCTCGGACGCAATATGATTGAAATTGCTATCAATGTTAATTTCGCTTCAATTTAGCGTTAGGTTCTCGATTGTAATAAAAATAGCGGACTAAAGTCCGCTATTTTATTATTTCATCTCCCTACTTGGTAGGAAAGAATGCATTGCTATCTAAAATTAACTTTTAAACAAAAAGTCTGCTAATGCCGCTTGATTCTTCGTTAGATCAGCTAATGTATATTGATCTAGTACTTCTAAATACGCTTTTAATGCTTTATTTAATACATGTCTTAGACCACAAACAGGTGAAATGACACAATGATTGTTATTAGTATCAAAGCATTCAACTAAATGAAAATCTTCTTCGGTTTTTCTGACCACTTCACCAATATTAATTTCTTTAGGTGACATCGCTAAACGAATGCCGCCATTTCTTCCTCTTATCGTCTCAACATATTGATTTTTCCCTAATTGATAGATGACTTTCATCAGATGATTCTTAGAGATTTGATATGTGTCTGCAATTTCTTTAATATTTGTAAGCTGGTCTTTTTCAATTGTTGCTAAATATATGAGAACTCTTAATGAATAATCCGTGTAGTTGGTAAGACGCATTATGAATCACACCTTTTTTCTATTAATAGTTCTATTATACATATTGCTTGTTATGGAACCAATTGTGACAACTTTTTAAAAGATGTATTTAAAATATTGCTTTAAATTTGGAAACGGTATATTTTAAAGATGTATTTAAAATATTGCTTTAAAATTGAAGGGTGGAGATATTAATGTTAAAACAAGAGACGATTAAAATCATCAAATCAACTATACCCGTATTAGAAATTCATGGAACCGCTATCACCACGCATTTTTATAAACGATTATTTGCTGAACATCCTGAACTACTTAACATTTTCAATCATGCTAATCAAGAGAAGGGAAGACAGCCTAAAGCACTCGCTAATGTATTATTTCAAGCAGCTAACCATATTGAACATTTAGAAAATTTAGCGCCGGCAGTTGCTACAATTGCTCATAAGCATCGAAGCTTAGGGGTTAAGAAGGAGCACTACCCAATCGTCGGGGAACATCTATTAGCAGCGATAAAAGAAGTTCTAGGTGATGCAGCAACAGAAGACATTATTACGGCATGGGCAGAGGCTTATGGAGTGATTGCCGCTATCTTTATTTCCACAGAAGAAGAGCTATACAATGCATCAGCATGGGCTGGATTTAAATCTTTTAAAGTAGTAAATAAGGTACCTGAAAGTGATCTTATCACTTCTTTTTATATTGAGCCAAATGATGGTATTACTTTACCAACCCACCAACCTGGCCAGTATGTAACGATTCGGGTAAATATAGCTGGCGAAAAATACGACCATAACCGTCAATATAGCTTATCAGGAAAACCATCAGAAAAGACGTATCGTATATCTGTTAAAAGAGAAGAACATGGTAAAGTCTCTAACTGGTTACATGACCATGTGCAAATAGGAGACAGTTTGGATGTTAGTGCACCAGCTGGTGAATTTGTATTATCATCCCAAGCAGAGACACCAGTGGTATTCATCAGTGGTGGTGTTGGAACCACACCATTATTGAGTATGCTTCATACATTAGAAGGGACAAAGCGAGAAGTAAGTTTCCTTCATAGTTGTAAGAACAAAAACTTACATGCGTTTGGAGATGAAGTGAGGCCGTTGATAGCAGGAATTGAAAATGGGCGTTTCCTAGTAAAATATAGTGATGACGAGGGCAGATTAGATAGTGAGGATTTAAAGCAACATATTAGTGAGGAAGCAGAGTACTATCTATGTGGTCCTATCAATTTTATGGAAAATATGAAGGAACAATTATTGATGTTAGGTGTGGAAAATTCGCATATTCATCTTGAACTGTTTGGTCCAGCCGTTCCTCTAAAAGAAAAGATCAATATGTAAAAGAAGAGCTTTTGAAATATTTCAGTAGAAAAGAGATGAAAACTCATCTCTTTTCTGTTTATTCAATTTTGCCTTTTCCCTTTCAACTTACACGATATAAATGAATAAATTAAAATCAATCCATTGTTAAGACCTTTCATCTCTTAGTAACCTTAATTGTATATTGTCGAGAAGTCCTTCATCAACAAATGAGTTCCTTTCGAAATGTATAAAAAGGCTAAAATGTTAAAGAATATATTTATCAATTATGAGAGGTGAATCATATGGAAACAAAGAGGATAAAACAAATACTTTCATCATCGAGTGATGTAGAAGTTCAATACAATGGAACTTCTGTATGGATAGATAAGTTACATGAAGATGATAAAACAGTTACTGTTCATTTAAGAGGAATTCCTTTAGAAGAAAGAACAGAAGTAGATATTTCAGACCTTAATGAAGTGTAATTACAATTCAACATGTTAGAGTGTAGGTAGATACTGCTACCTACCTTTTTATTTATAGTGGAGAAATGAACCATATTTAAAATTTCTTTCACTTTACATAGGGTACCGGGGTATAATATAATATGTGTAAGGGAGGCGATTCAATGGGATATGAAGAAGATCAGGTAAGAGAAGAAACAATGTGCCTAGAGCATGCAGATAGACGAAGTCATCATTCAGATAAAGTAAAAAAGAATTTAGTCACTCGATTGAATCGTATCGAAGGACAAATTCGAGGTATTAAAGGTCTAATTGAAAAAGATACGTATTGTGATGATGTGATTACACAAATATCCGCAACACAATCTGCCTTAAATAGTGTCGCTAAGATTTTACTTGAAGGTCATTTAAAAGGGTGTGTCATTGATCGGATAAATGAAGGTGACGAAGAAGTGTTAGATGAATTTCTTATTACAATTCAAAAATTAATGAAAAAATAGGAGGATTTTAAACATGGAAAACGTAATTTTACATGTAGAAGGAATGTCTTGTGGTCACTGTGTGAAAGCGGTGGAAAGTAGTGTTGGTGAACTTAAAGGAGTAGACACGGTTAAAGTAGATTTAAATAGAAAAGAAGTCAAAGTTGCTTTTGATGCTTCATCTGTAAAGCTTGATCAAATTAAAGAAACAATTGATGATCAAGGTTATGAAGTTAAATCTTAATCGTGCAGCTTTGCACGATTTATTTTAAATGTTTATATAGGGTAGTAGGGTATAGTATTTAAAGAAAGGTGTGGTAGGAGCATATGTCTAATCAAGACGATTCTCACCAAAAAATTCATTTGCCAATTACGGGAATGACTTGTGCTGCCTGTTCTGCGCGAATCGAAAAAGGGTTAAGTAAAATGGATGGTGTAAACGAAGCGAATGTGAATCTCACTTCTGAAATAGCAACCATTTCCTATAACCCTCAAATAGTAGGAGAACATGCATTTCAGCAGAAGATTAAAGATCTAGGCTACGAAGTTGTTTTAGAGAAAGCTGAGTTTGATATTTCAGGAATGACTTGTGCTGCTTGTTCTGCGCGAATCGAAAAAGTTTTAAATAAACAGTCCGGTATTGCGCAGGCAAACGTGAACTTAGCTTTAGAAACAGGTACTGTAGAATACAATCCTGAACAGGTTTCAGTTGAAGAAATTATTGCAAAGGTAGATAAGATTGGGTATAGCGCTTCGCTAAAAACAACAGCCAGTGCAAATGATGTGAGGGAACAGCATATTAAAAAGCAGCAAAAGAAATTTATCGCTGCTGCTATCCTTTCTCTACCATTACTTTGGACGATGGTTGGGCATTTTGAATTCACTTCATTCATTTTTCTACCAGATTTTTTAATGAACCCTTGGATACAGTTAATTTTGGCGACACCTGTACAATTTATTATCGGTTGGCAATTTTATACTGGTGCATATAAATCATTGAAATCTGGTAGCGCGAATATGGATGTACTTGTTGTATTAGGTACTTCTGCAGCTTACTTTTATAGTTTGTTTCTAACATTACAATCGATGAATGCAACACATGGTCATCATGTTGAGCTCTATTATGAAACGAGTGCGATTATTATTACCCTTATTTTGTTAGGGAAATTATTTGAAGCACGTGCAAAAGGAAGATCATCAGAAGCAATAAAAAAATTAATGAATTTAAAGGCTAAAAAAGCCGTTGTATTAAAAGAAGGGAAGGAAACCATTGTCCCTGTTGAGCAAGTAATGCAAGGCGATATGGTTATCATTAAGCCTGGTGACAGAATTCCTGTAGATGCAGTAATCATTGAAGGGCATTCAGCAGTTGACGAATCAATGTTAACAGGAGAAAGCGTGCCAGTTGATAAGAAAGCTGGTGATGAAGTAATAGGAGCAACTGTAAACAAAAATGGCCATTTAACAGTTGAAGCAACAAAGGTTGGAAAAGATTCAGCGCTTGCGCAAATTATTAAAGTAGTCGAGCAAGCACAAGGGTCAAAAGCACCTATTCAGCGGTTAGCCGATAAGATTTCGGGCATCTTTGTTCCCATTGTGGTAGCTATTGCCCTTGTTACCTTCTGTATATGGTTTCTTTTCTTGCAACCGGGTGATGTAGCTAGTGCGTTAGAAAAAATGATTGCTGTACTCGTCATTGCTTGTCCTTGTGCACTAGGATTAGCGACGCCTACTTCAATTATGGCAGGGTCTGGCCGTTCAGCCGAGATGGGTGTTTTATTTAAAGGTGGAGAGCATCTCGAGATGACACATGAAATTACAACTGTTGTGGTTGATAAAACAGGTACTGTTACAAATGGTCAGCCTGTATTAACCGATATCATAGTCGAGCCTGGAACAAATGAGGCCCATTTCCTTTCCATTGTTGCTGCGAGTGAGAAGTCATCTGAACACCCTCTTGCTGAAGCCATTGTGAAAGGGTTAGAGGAGAGAAATATAGAAAAAGTAAAAAGTGAATATTTCGAAGCGCTACCGGGTTATGGTATCTCTGCGAAAGTTACAGGAAAAGATGTACTGATTGGTACAGTTAGATTAATGGTAGAGAATGGGATAGACTCCTCTTGGTTCTCGAAACAAATGAAAGAATTAGAAGGTGAAGGAAAAACAGCTATGCTTGTGGCTATTAACGGTAGAGCAAAAGGCCTCCTTGCTGTAGCTGATACGATAAAAGATTCATCAAACGAAGCGATTCAAAGGCTACATGATATGGGGTTAGAAGTTATTATGATGACTGGAGATAACCAGTTAACCGCACAAGCCATTGCTAAAGAAGTAGGTATATCAAAAGTCATTGCAGAAGTCTTACCAGAAACGAAAGCAGAAGAAGTAAGAAAGCTACAAAGTCAAGGGAAAAAGGTAGCGATGGTAGGAGATGGTATTAACGATGCCCCAGCATTAGCAACTGCCGATATCGGCATGGCTATCGGTACAGGTACAGATATTGCCATGGAAGCAGGAGACATTACACTTATGCGTGGTGATCTAAATAGTATTGCTGATGCAATCATGATGAGTAAAAAAACCATTCGTAATATTAAACAGAATCTTTTTTGGGCGTTTGGCTATAATACAATCGGTATTCCTATTGCAGCTGCAGGTTTCTTAGCACCATGGTTAGCAGGTGCTGCGATGGCGTTTAGCTCTGTGTCCGTTGTATTAAATGCACTTCGTTTGCAACGTGTAAGATAAAAATAACAAGTTCCGTATGAATTTCTATAAAACATTCTATACAATAAACTGAATGAGAAAAACAAGCTAATTTAAATAGTTAGTTTGTTTTTCTATTTTTATAGAAGACATGAAGAAGATTGGTAAAAAAATTTTGTCCTTTAAGATAAATTATTTTCTTTTAATATGGAATATACCTTTAATTAATTTTTGCCCCACAACTTTAACACCATTGATTTATTTCAACAATTCTATGATTTTTTAATTTATTTACCAAAAAACTATTACTTTTCTGGTTTAAGCATACTCGTTTGAAGGTAAAAAAGTAGAGTTGGTCAGCTTGAACAATTTTTAATGGATTTCAAGACTTTTTTACACAAATAAGAAATGCTATTATTTATTATGGTCTTAAATTTACCGCTAAAAGAACGAAATGTATATTTTAGATTTAGATAAAAGAAATAAATTGTATTCTATGAAATGATGTGATATGATTACTCATACAATCTCAGATACAATATATAGTTATTTTTTTACTTCTTAACAACTACATATAGTAATTGGTTGAAGGAGTCCAAATGGACTTAAAATGGGAATCCGGATAAGCCGGAGCTGTACCCGCAACTGTAAGTGTGACGAAAAGAGGAAACCACTGTTCTTTTGAAAGAATGGGAAGGCTCTTAGTAGATTGATACACAAGCCAGGATACCTGCCTTCTTAATCAAAAGTTTCAATTCTTCGGGGCTTGAGAAGATGAAACGACAGTTGATGAAAAGAGTGTATTGTACACTTGTATTTATACTGTCGTTTGATCCGCTCAAGGTGTAACTGGGGCGGTTTTTTTTATGCCTAAATTTGATAGAAATAGTTTGAAGGAGGAAGGAATTTGAAAACAATGATTGATACGACAGTCAATTTTGAACAATTATATCAACAATTCAACAACTTACCAATTAGTGCGTTAGAAAAGCGTGCAGATCAATTAAATCACTTAGAGTTAGATAGTTTCTACGATCAGTTAATACTAGAATGTCTTTCTTACATAAATGTTAATGAACCTGATTGGACATATGTGGCTGCCCATTTATATTTAAAGAAGATTTATCAACAAGCAGCTGAGAACCGAGGGTACAGTGGTCAGGCTTATGGTGATTTTCATTCTTTAATTCAACAATTAAGTGATATTGATATTTATAGTCCTATTTTATTATCTAGTTATACAAAAGAAGAAATTGATGAATTAGGCAAAGAAATTGTCCCTGAAAGAGATCAGCTCTTTACTTATCTCGGGATCAAAATGCTTACGGATCGTTATGTAGCAAAAGATCGCAAAAAGAGGATTTTTGAATTGCCTCAAGAACGCTGGATGGTTATTGCAATGATTCTTATGCATCAAGAAGAAAAAAATCGGCTGCAATTAGTAAAAGAAGCTTACTGGGCAATGAGTAACTTATTTATGACCGTAGCTACACCAACTTTATCTAATGCAGGTAAGAATTGGGGACAACTATCTAGCTGCTTTATCGAAACAGTTGATGATAGTCTAGATTCAATTTATGACAGTAATACAGACATTGCTGCACTATCTAAAAATGGTGGTGGAATCGGCGTTTATTTAGGTAAGATTCGTAGTAGAGGTAGTATGATTAAAGGGTTCAAAGGCGCTTCATCTGGGGTGCTTCCATGGATGAAACAACTAAATAATACAGCTGTAAGTGTCGATCAACTTGGACAAAGACAAGGGGCAATTAGCGTTTATTTAGACGTTTGGCACAAGGATATCTTCTCTTTCCTTGATGCAAAGTTAAATAATGGTGATGAAAGATTACGTACACATGATTTATTTACCGGTGTATGTCTACCTGATTTATTCATGGAAAAAGTAGAAGAGCGTAGTAACTGGTATTTATTTGACCCACATGAGGTTCGACAAAAAATGGGCTTCTCACTAGAAGATTATTATGATGAAGAAGTTGGTGCAGGTACTTTTAGAATGAAATATCTAGAATGCGTCAATAATGAAGAGCTATCGAAGAAGGAAATTCCTGCTATCGATATTATGAAGTCTATCATGCGTAGTCAATTAGAAACTGGAACACCATTTATGTTCTATCGGGATGAAGTGAACCGTATGAATGCAAACGCACATGCAGGTATGATCTATTGTACAAATCTTTGTACTGAAATCGTTCAAAATCAAAGTGTAACAACAAGAGAAGAAGAGTATACAAAAGATGGTAAAATTGTCATCGAGAAAACACCTGGAGATTTCGTCGTATGTAACCTGTCTTCTATTAACCTTGCCAAAGCAGTGAATGAAGCAGTCATAGAACGATTGATTCCTATTCAAGTAAGAATGCTGGACAATGTAATTGATATTAATAAAATCCCTGTTATCCAAGGGCAGTTAACGAATAAAAAATATCGCGCGATTGGCTTAGGTACTTTCGGCTGGCATCATTTATTAGCTACTAATAAGGTCGTTTGGGAAAGCCCTGAATCATTAGAATTTGCAGACCGACTTTACGAGAAAATTGCTTACTTAACAATTGAAAGTTCTATGAATCTAGCTGAGGAAAAGGGAGCCTACCCCGCATTCAATGGTTCAGATTGGCAAACAGGTGCCTATTTCGAAAAAAGAGATTACCTGAATGCTGATAGCGAACTTGATTGGCAAGGACTAATGGAAAAAGTGAGAGCAAAAGGAATTAGAAACGGCTATTTACAAGCGGTAGCACCAAATGCGTCAACTGCATTAATTGCAGGTAGTACACCGAGTATTGATCCAATCTTCAACAAGCAATACTCAGAGGAGAAAAAAGACTATCGTATTCCTGTAACTGCACCAGACCTAAACGCTCAAACTACGTGGTACTATAAATCTGCTTACCATATCGATCAAAAATGGAGCATTGCTCAAAATGCGAAACGTCAAAAGCATATTGACCAAGCAGTGTCATTTAATCTTTATATTAAAAATACGATTAAAGCAAAAGAATTATTAGATCTTCACGTATCGGCATGGAAAAACAGGCTGAAAACAACGTATTATTTACGTTCTACTTCCACAGATATTGAAGATTGTGAATCATGCTCTAGCTGATTTCACCGAGAGGAGAATGAAATAAATGAACACTTTAAATAAACGTCCCATTATGAATCATGAAGCACCAAACCGTTCAACAGGTATTATTAATGGAGAATGTTCGAACGTTTTAAACTGGGATGATGTAAGATTTTCCTGGGCTTACCCTAAATATAAAAAGATGTTATCTAATTTCTGGACACCATTTGAAATTAATATGTCTCAAGATATTAAGCAATTCCCTGAGTTATCTGAGGACGCACAAGAAGCCTTTTTAAAGATTATCGGTTTACTAGCGTTACTAGATAGCATTCAAACTGACTATGCTGGGAAGACAGCAGATTATTTAACAGATTCTAGTCTTTCAGCGTTAATGATTATTCTTGCACAACAAGAAGTTATTCATAATCACTCGTATTCTTATATTCTTTCTTCGATCGTTTCAAAAAGTAAGCAAGATGAGGTCTTCGATTATTGGCGTACAGAACCAACATTAAGAGAACGAAATGATTTTATTACAAATGGTTATAAAGATTTTGTAAAAGAACCGACGGCGGAAAATATGTTAAAATCAATCGTTTATGATGTAGTATTAGAAGGCTTATTCTTCTATTCCGGTTTCGCTTTCTTCTATTATTTAGCGAGAAATCAAAAAATGGTATCTACATCAACGATGATTAACTATATTAATCGTGATGAACAAATTCACGTTGATTTGTTTGTGAAAATCTTTAAAGAAATCTTAAACGAGCATCCTGAATTAAACACACCAGAATTGCAACAATTTGTAAAAGATACCTTTAGAAAAGCTGCAGATCTCGAAATTGAATGGGCACGTGAGGTAATCGGTGATAAAATGGATGGTATTCTTATTACTGACCTTGAAGCATACATCAAATTTTATGCCAATGTCCGCAGTAATCAATTAGGATTTGAACGACCGTTTGAAGGATTTCGTAAAAATCCACTCCGTTGGATTGTTGCTTATGAAGAGGTAGATCAAGGCAAATCTGATTTCTTCGAACAAAAATCAAGACAATATACAAAAGTGAATCAAGTCGATAATGGATTTGATGAATTATAAGTTTTATAATAAACCTTGCATATCATATGCAAGGTTTATTATTTCTTCTTAATAATTGAAGAAATGATAAGCTTTAAGAAGAAGAGGTGTTTCTTGTGAGAAAAATTTTAATTGTTGATGATGATCAACATGTTCGCTATTTAATGAAGGATAGTTTACAAAAAGAAGGCTATCAAACCACTGAGGCAAAAGATGGACAGGATGCGATGGCAATATTAGAAACGGAAGTAGTCGATCTTGTTATTGCGGATATAATGATGCCGAACATGGATGGCTATCAACTAACAAAAACGATTCGTAGGGATTTTGACCTCCCGATTATCCTGCTTACGGCAAAGGGACAATTAGATGATAAAGCAAAGGGATTTTCAGTCGGTACAGATGATTATGTGGTAAAGCCATTTGAGCCGAAAGAGTTATTATTCCGTGTCAATGCTTTATTACGAAGATATGGTAAGGTAGGAACAACGAGTATCAAGCTCGACCGATTATATATCAATAAAAAAAGCTATGAAATTGAAGTGAGCAATAAAACCTATCTATTACCACTGAAGGAATTTGAGTTATTATATTTTCTGGCCGCTAACCAAAATAGAGTGTACAGTAGACAGCAATTAATTGAACAAATCTGGGGCATTGATTTTTCTGGGGATGAAAGGACCGTTGATGTACATATTAAACGTTTACGTAGCCGCTTATCTAAGTTAGAGGTGGATGTAATAATAAAAACGATTCGTGGTATCGGTTATTCATTGGAGATAGCCAAATGAAAACACTTTACTCAAAAATTGCTCTCACAACCATTTGTATTATGCTTCTAAGCAGTGTCATTTCATTTATTTTGAGCAATGCATATTATCAACAAACATTAAAGCCCAAAAACGATGCCAAAGTGACAGAAATGGCGAAAGCTACTATTACCTTCATGGAGGAGAATCCACAAATCAATAAGGAACTATATCTTACGCATATCAGCTCTTTTGGTTATCAAATATTTGTAACTGATGGTCTTGGAGAGGAATCTTTTTATGGAGCGGAGTATCGCGAACATAATTTAAGTAGTGCTGCTGTTCAACAAGTCTTGAATGGTCGGATTTATCACGGTATTAATCTCTTTCCACATGCTACATTTGTGACCGGTTTTTTTGCTAACGAACTTAAAAATACTGTCGGTGTACCATTTACTTATCAAGGAAGGGAGTATGCTCTTTTTCTCAGACCTGACATTTCCCTTTTATTTAGCGAAATGCACATTATGTTTGCTTGGTTATTGATTGGTATCCTCTTATTAAGTATTTTATTCGTGTTCATCAGTACAAAGTATATTGTAAAGCCGATTAGAAAGTTAAATGAAGCAACAACAGTAATTGCTAATGGAGAGTACAGTATTGAGTTACCTACTAATAGAAAAGATGAAATTGGTTCTCTTACTCAAAGTTTTATGAAAATGACGAAAAAATTAGAAGCAGCAAATGAAATGCGCAAAGAATTTATTACAAATATCTCACATGATATTCAATCGCCTTTATCAAATATAAAAGGTTACTTACATCTTTTTAAGGAAAAGAAAAGAACAGATGAAGAAATGAATCAAATGACTATGATGGAAGAAGAAGTAACCCGTTTGTCTGTTTTAACAAATCAATTGTTATTATTATCTTCTATCGACTATAGGAAAGATATGGTGAATATCGTTTTATTTAATATGAGTGAACAACTAAAGTTAGTGATTAAACAATATCAGTGGCATTTAGAAGACAAAGGCATGATGCTAAGTTATTCATTGCCTGAATGTATGATCGAAGGGGACCCCTCCTTGCTTTATTCTGTTTGGGAAAATTTACTCACAAATAGCATTAAATATGGAAAGGAAAATGGGGATATTTCCATTATTCTTATAGAAGAAGGGGGCTGGATAAAAGTACAATTTCAGGATAATGGTATTGGGATGAATCAGGAGGAAATGAAAAAGGTTTTCAATCGTTTTTATCGTTCCGACCTTTCTAGAAATCGTTCCATTGCTGGTTCTGGCTTAGGACTTTCCATTGTTTATTCAATCGTAGATCTTCACCAAGGAGAAGTGCGAGTTGAAAGTGAAGAAGGAGAAGGAACGATTTTTACAATTATGCTACCAAAACAATCGAATTAGTAAAACATTTCTATTGTAAACCATTGTTCATACTCCGTTCATATTCATTCTATAACCTTATTTTGTCAGTCATAAAAGGTGAGATAGGACATATGATGACAAAATAAAATCAAATGAATGAAGATGAAAAGGGTGAGTGTCAATTGAATAAATTTAGCAAAATATTACTCAGGTTTTCTGCTATCTTTGCAGTGATAGGTGCTTTTCTAGGATCACATATGGCCGGAGCAGGTAGTTATGCTTTCAAACCCATCCATGCTCATAGTTTAGTTGTTGGCTGGCTATCACTTTTCGCATGGGCGGTATATTATCAATTATTTACTCCGAAGCTAAGATTCCTTGCAAAATTACATGTCACTAGTGCCATTATCGGCACCATTGGTTTAACAACTGGAATGGCTATGTTTATCTTTAAGCCAGGTTTTATGCCAGAGATGATTAATACGGTTTTTTATATTGTTGGAGGAAGTATCCTATTGATTAGCTTTGTTCTTTTCTTATTACTTACTTTTACAAAACATGAAAGTGATATTAAAAAATAGCTTTCAGCTATAGGTTTTAGAAAAAATAAATGACGCTTAGAAATTGATATGTGGATGGTGAGTTCTTCTTGTTGACTTCATACCAATAGGGGTATAGAATATGAGGGTGAATATAACATCCTAGGGGGAAAAATGCTTACGTTTATTAGTATACTCTTAATCATTTTACTTTTGACTTTTATATATAGTAGATATTTGCCGGTATTAGGTGTGAAGGCACAAGTGTTACAAGACAATCATGATAGTGATGTTCGGATTGTTGATGTGAGAGACTATAATGAAAAAGTAGATCAGGCTCATCATCGTCTCCATATTCCAATTGCTTATCTCCATCGCTTTTATCATGAAATCGATGGAAAGAGCGTACACGTTATTGCTTCATCAAAAATAGAAAAAAACATGAGCATTCGATTTCTTAGAAGAAAAGGATATAAGGTGTCAGGATACACACTATGCAATGAATGTTGAACAATATAAATATAGAAAAGTAGTGCCACAGATTAAGTAATCTGTGGTTTTTTGTTGAAATGTAATTTCATTTGTTTCTAAAACTGTAAGAAGTGTGATATAAGGGCGAATTCTTGCTTTTAGAAAAAGCCCCCAGAATAAAAATATCCTAAATGAGAGAATCGCTGCTCTCAGACGAAACCCCAAGAATGAGAGCGCCGTATAAGTAATAGTTCCTTTGCAAAACAGAAAATAACAGTTAATAACCACAGCTCAAATTTTGAATAACGCTGCAAAATAAAATCCTCTTCTACACACTACGCTCAAAAAAATACTTAAATACTCGTATTTTCTACATTAATTATTCTCTCATTTAGTTTTCTTAACTTTTCTTCATTCATTTGATACTGCATGATGAGTTGTTGTATGGCGAGCATATTTTCTTCAATTTTAAGGTGGTTGTCATTCAATGTATATTGTGTTCTTAAATGAAAATAGTCCTCTTCATTAGGTTGCTTTGATGGCTGTTTCAGATGCAGTATAGTATCTTGCAATAATCTCATTAAGTAAGGTGATGGTGTAAGCTCTTTCAAAGAAAGGTTTACAAGCTGGAATAAGTGGATGAACGCTTGTTTTAGGATATTTAAATGCCTTTCTTTCTGCCTTAGGTAAAATACATCCTTCCTAGAAAATTTATGAAAGCGCCATTCATCTTTTTGATATTGTATCAGCTGTTGGTAATGTGCTATTTCTTCCTCAATCTTTGCAATGACTTGTTTGATCTCGTTTCTGCTGCTATTTCCTTGTTTGATGTTGTTCGTCACATATACAAGAATATTTTCCATACGATTCATTAACTGAGTAGACGTTTTGCTTATTTTTAGTAAATAATTCGGGGGTAAAATAAATATATTTACACAAGTTGAAATTAATAAACCAAGTGTTGTACCTCCAAGTCTCATTAACAATGTTGCCATATAAGCTTCTTGGACAATTGATATCATGGCCATACCGGTTAAAGCGGCAACAAGTAGGCCATCTTCTAGTTTTAACTTCGTACATATCATCAAAGTGAAAACGGCTGTTAGAGCGTAAGCCAACGAACTATCTGAAAAGATAAAGGTAAATAAAACGGCGAAAGAAGCTGCAATAGAAGAAGCTTGAAATCTAGCTGGTGCTTTGCGAATGGATTCTTTCGCCGTAGGCTCAATCGTAACGAGAGCGGTAATGACTGCAAAGGTTGGTGGCCATGTAAATAGCTGACATAGAAATGCAGTAATAAAGACAGAAATGCCTGTTTTGAAAATTCGTCCTCCAAATAGTCTGATCATAGTTAGTATCCTCTTTCTATTTGCCTTACATTTATAATGAAGGAAGTTTAAGTAAACACGCTGCATTAACAGAATGACCAATTGAACCTTTTTCAATCACAAGAAAGAAAAAAATATAAAAAAGAGAAGGCTCATTTGTAATTCCTCCTATCGGTATTTTGGGCAGTTATAGAGAAATTATTGCAAACAAGTAGATTTGAAATAAAAATGTCATACTATGTTCGCTTTTGTTTGGTTTTAATTGGTAAAACAGAGTATGGTATACTGAATAATAAGAATACTCTATTAATAGGGAGGGCAACTCTATGATTCAATTTCCAAAACCTGAGATGGATCAGTTTTTAAAAACGTTAAGCATTAATGATTTTGTCGTCAATTCCGATGAGTCCCAAGTTGTGTTTAGTACAAATTTAAATGGCTACTATAATTTATGGGCAATGAATTTGCCGCAACAATTTCCAGTTCAGTTAACATTCAAAAATCAAGTGTGCATGGGTCTCCTCTATGATAAAAATAGCAAGTTTATACTTGCGGGTTTTGATCATGATGGGGATGAGTGTGCGCAATATTATGCAGTCCATCCAAGTGGTGGGAAATTGAAACAACTAATCAATAATGAAAAAACGAGGAATTTTAATCCCTTATTATCAAAAGATAGCCAATATTTATATTATAGTTCGGGTAAAGATAATCCAACTTATTTAAATGTTTATAGATATCATATAGAAACGGAGAAAGAAGAACTTTTCCTAGAGGGTAAAGAAGGTATGACCTTTCTAGATAGTTGGAGTCCAAATGAAGAGAGTTATATTTCATCTACTGTATATGCCAATACGCATTCTCTCTCTTATGTACATACGGAAAGTGAAAAGCTTTGTTTAACTGAAAAAGAGGAAGAGGCGCATACTGTAACTGGATCATTGTTTACTACGGAAGACACGATTTATTTGATCACCAACTTTAAAGAAAATTTCACTTATTTGGCCGAATTTAATATCATGACAAAGCAATTTCGTAAAGTCATCGGGCTTGACCATGAAAGTTTCTCTTCCATTCATTATGATAAGCGTAATCACATCATCTATTTAACTTCCGAAAAAGGAGTGGAGGATTTTCTTTATGCTTATTCACTAGATCATAATACCTTACAAAAGATAGAAATCCCTTGTGATATCATTGAAAAATTAGTTGTTCATGACTCAGGAAATTTATATCTTTTAGGAAGAAGCGCTATTAAACCGCATAATATTTATCAATTCAAAAAGGGTGAAAAGTGGAAGCAGTTA
This sequence comes from Cytobacillus sp. FSL W7-1323, assembly GCF_038595015.1. Taxonomy (NCBI): domain Bacteria; kingdom Bacillati; phylum Bacillota; class Bacilli; order Caryophanales; family Bacillaceae; genus Cytobacillus; species Cytobacillus sp. FSL W7-1323. The sequence continues at coordinate 2,688,433 of NZ_CP151998.1, read as the reverse complement.
ACTGAATATCACGTACCAGGTGTGGAAGAATCAGAGCTTGTCGAGCCGACAACGATTTACTATCCTTCATTTGATGGTTTAGAAATTGAAGCATTATGGTTTGAAGCAAATAAAGAGGTAAATAATGGCGAAGTTATATTTTGGCCACATGGTGGACCCCAAGCAGCAGAGAGAAAATCTTTTCGTTCCTATTTTCAGTTCCTTATCAATCATGGATATAGCATCTTTGCCCCTAATTTTAGAGGGTCAACGGGTTATGGGCTGTCCTTTATGAAAATGGTAGAGGGTGATTGGGGAGATGGTCCTAGGTTAGATAATATAGCTGGTATAGAGTGGCTCATTGAAAAAGGTTATACAAAGAAAGGTGACATTCTATTAATGGGCGGAAGCTACGGCGGATATATGGCACTACTTTTACATGGTAGACATCCAGATTATTTTAAAGTGGTGGTCGATATCTTCGGACCTTCTAATTTATTTTCGTTTATAGAATCAGTTCCAGAAGATTGGAAACCGATTATGGATCAATGGGTTGGAAATCCCATAAAAGATAAGGAAAAACTCACTGAATATTCCCCTATTACTTATTTGGAAGCTATGACTAAACCGATGCTCGTTATTCAAGGAGCAAATGATCCCCGTGTAGTGAAAGAGGAATCTGATCAAATTGTGCAAGCATTGAGGGAAAAAGGACGTGAAGTTAAGTATATTTTATTACAAGATGAGGGACATGGATTTTCTAAAAAAGAAAATGAGCAGCTTGTGTTTGAAGAAGTTCTCTCTTTTTTTGATCAACACACAAAGAAAACCGCCGATACGAATAGTTAATCCACGTTCCAAGCTAGGAGGAAATATAGTGAAATTATTTCCTCTATTTTCTTACCATGTGAAGAGGTGAAGATAGTAGATGATTGTAAAGAATCGTAGTCTTTTATTGACAGTAGAGACAACGCTCACTGGTGAGATTATTTCGATGAGCGAATCATTACGTATCTTGATAAAAGGGAAGCCTTCTACATATATTGACGACCTATTTCCTAGATGGAATGCGTATGGTAATGAAAAGATAAAGGTTGCCTTTTTAACGGATGAAGATTTTCTTCTGTTTATCAGAAGTCAATCAGGACAACATCACTACTTATATATAGGGATTCTATCTTCCGAATTGTCTCAATTAATGAATAAAGTAAGTGACTTGATGAAGGCAAATACGCTACTAGAAGCAATAATAGAAAACTCTTACGATGGTATTTATTTAACCGATCGAAACGGTAATACCATTTTAACCAATTCCGCAATGGAGAGAATTACAGGGATCCCAAAAGACTATTATATGAACAAAAAGGTCGATGCTTTAATTGAAAGAGGAATTCTCGAGAGTTCGTTAACGAAAAGGGTGATAGAAAAGAAAGAAACGATTTCACATGTCCAATTTAATCGAGCTGGCAATGAGTCGTTGCTTCTTACAGGAAGTCCAGTTTTTGACGATACGGGTGAAGTAGAAAGTGTTGTCACAAATATTAGAGATTTATCACAGTTGATAGAACTACAAAATGCTCTAAAAGAAGCAAATAAATTAAACCTCTCTTACCGTCAAGAAATTGAAAGGTTAAAACAAAACATTAACATACATCAGCAATCGATTGTCATAGAAAGTGAAAAAATGAAGCATGTATACGAAACCGCTGAAAGGATTGTTAATGTGGATGCCACAGTTCTTCTTCTTGGTGATACAGGCGTAGGAAAAGATGTTCTTGCTAAATATATTTACGAAACAAGCAATAGAAGAATGAAGGGCAAATATATTAAATTAAACTGTGGTGCGATTCCAGAAGAATTAATTGAATCTGAGTTATTCGGTTATGAAAAAGGTGCTTTTACAGGTGCAGATAAACAAGGGAAACCAGGGATGTTTGAACTAGCCGATGAAGGGGTTTTATTTTTAGATGAGATTGGGGAATTACCGTTGGCTTCACAAGTCAAATTGTTAAGAGTTATTCAGGAAAAGGAAATCCAACGGGTAGGCGGAACGAAGACGAAGAATGTAAATGTAAGGCTCATTGCTGCGACCAATAGAGATTTAAAAGAGATGGTGAATAAAGGTCTTTTTCGCGAAGATCTATATTATCGATTAAATGTGATTACCATTGAAATCCCTTCTTTAAAGGATCGGCGGGAGGATATTTATCCTCTAATCGAATATTTCTTAAAACAGACGAACGAAAAGTATCATTTCAACAAGGATCTACATAATGATGTAAAAAAATTTTTATATCATTATCAATGGCCAGGCAATATTCGTGAATTAGCCAACCTAATTGAGAGATTGGTTATTGTCTCACAAGAGTCTATCATTACAATGAATGATCTTCCACCAGAATATCAGCGAGAAATAGATTTTCCATATGAAAATGAAAAAATAGAGACATTAAAGGATGTAGTAGAAGCAGCAGAAAAAAAAGCTATTATGAAAGCTTTAAAAAAATGTACAACAACCTATGAGCTCGCATCCGCTTTGCATACAAGCCAGCCGACAATTTCAAGAAAGCTTAAAAAGTATGGAATAGAGTTGATTCATTTGTGAATCAACTCTATTCTTTTTTGAATCAAAAAAGTAAGCGTTTACTTTTTTGCTGATTTAAATAATGCGGAAAAAATAACTATATAACTTGTGTTAAAGCTATTCATTAACGATTTATCATGAGTTAAAAATGATGGCATGGTTTTTGCATCTATATTAATAAAGCAAACAAAGGAGTGATCTTATGTTCACAGTTCAAAACCAAGAAATCGATCAAATCGTGCAGATGGTTCACCAATTTGTCGAGAAGGAAGTAGAGCCTTTAGCACAACAAATTGAAGATGAGGACCGTATACCAGATTCTTTGGTTCAGCAAGTGAAGGAACTTGGATTATTTGGGATGAGTATACCAGAAGAGTATGGGGGTATTGGTCTTGGCATGGTTGGGAAAACCGCTGTATTAGAACAATTAGGTCGCACGCATAATGGTTTTGTTAGTTTAATTAGTGCACACACAGGTATTGGTAGTACAGGTTTAGTAAGGCTTGGCTCTCCTTACTTGAAAGAAAAATACTTACCTGCTTTAGCATCAGGAGAAAAAATTGCTTGTTTTGCCCTTTCAGAGCCTGGGGCAGGTTCTGATGCTACTAATCTTGCGACAAAAGCAGAAAAAAAGGGAGATAAGTGGATTCTTAATGGGTCAAAACATTTCATCACGAATGCGCCTGTAGCAGATGTATTTACGGTCTTTGCTGTTACAGATAAAGACAAAGGCGCAAAGGGGATTACTGCCTTCTTAATAGAAAAAGATTTTCCTGGATTTACAGTAGGAAAAAAGGATAAAAAAATGGGTTTAAAAGGTTCATATACTGCACAATTATTATTTGATCAATGTGAAGTGCCAGAAGAAAATGTTATAGGAGAAGTGGGTCTCGGATATGTAGCTGCACTAACTATTTTAAGTGAAGGACGGATTGGGTTAGCGGCAAGGGCAGTTGGATCTTGTGATAAACTCATTGAATTATCAGCGAAATATGCGAATGAACGTATTCAGTTCGGTAAACCAATTGCAAAGAATCAAGCAATACAATGGATGTTAGCTGATATGGCAACAGAAACAGAAGCAGCAAGAACATTAACATTAAAAGCCGCCCATTTAGTCGATCAAGGCAAGAAAGTTGTGAAAGAATCCTCAATGGCTAAACTTTACGCGTCTGAAGTGTTTAATCGAGTGGCTGACAAAGCAGTGCAAATTCATGGTGGCATGGGCTACGTCGCTGATTATCCTGTTGAAAGGTATTATCGTGATGCAAGAATAACGAAAATCTATGAAGGCACAAATGAAATCCAACGGCTAATTATCGCAAGAGATATATTAAAAGACTATATGTGACACATAAAGGAGGAATGTGTCTTGAGTAATCTCTCATTAAAAAGAGTATGGGAAAAATATTATGAAGATCGGTTACCAAATTTCCACATACCTCATATTGGCCTATATGAAATGCTAAAGGAAACTGCGCAGTCTTATCGAGATCATGTGGCTATCATTTTTAATTACGAAACACTTACCTATGAGGAACTGAAGAAACGAACGGACGCACTTGCTTCGTATTGGCAGAGTTGTGGGTTAAAAAAAGGGGATAGAATCGGGTTATGGCTCGGAAACCATCCAGATTATATCACTGCCTATTATGCTAGTCTTGCACTGGGTCTTATCATCGTGCCAATTAACCCAGCCTATACACCAAGAGAGGTATTGCAAGTGTTTCATGATACAGCATTACGCGCACTAGTGGTTGGTGAAAAATCAGTCACTGCACTGCAGAAAATTAGAGAAGTGTATGATTTAGAACATATTATGTATGCCACAAATGTCAGTATTAATAGGGAAGTATCTTCAATCGTTCATCATATGATAGATATTTTTAAAAATGGAAGTATCAAATTTACTGAAGCGTCTATAGATCCTAAAAACGATTTAGCCATTATACAATACACAGGCGGAACAACGGGAACGATAAAAGGAGCCATGCTTACACATCATAATTTAATTGCGAATGTTTACCAAAGTTATGTGATGTATCGACAAAAAGTGGCTTTTGGAAATGAAACGATATTAGCGGCAACCCCGCTTTATCATGTGTATGCGATGACAAGTGCTATGAATGTAGGCATCTTTTTAGGAGCGCGAATCTTGCTCTTTGAAAGATTTGACGTTGATGAGGTTTTAAATCAAGTGAAGAAATATGCACCAACCATGTTTCCAGGTGTCCCTAAAATGTATCTCTCTTTTATCCATCATCCAAATGTACGATTCGCAGGACTAAACTCTCTTAAAATATGTTCATCCGGTTCAGCGCCATTGCCAGTAGAGGTTATTAAACAATTCAAGCAATTAACTGGTTGTACCATCTTAGAAGGGTTTGGTATGTCGGAAACATCTCCAACGACTCACCGTACGCCAATAAATGGCACACATAAACATGGGAGCATCGGTATTCCTGTTCCTGATGTAGATTGTCGTATCGTTGATCAAAAACAGGAGGATTTGGGGATCAATCAGGTCGGTGAATTGGTCATTAAAGGTCCACAAGTGATGAAGGGTTATTGGAACAATGAGAAAGATACAGCCTCTACGTTACAAGATGGCTGGTTGTTTACAGGTGATTTAGCCACAGTAGACGAAGATGGGTATTTCTATATTGTCGGTCGTAAAAAAGAAATGATTCTTTTCTCGGGGTTTAATATTTATCCTCAAGAAGTGGAAAATGTCCTTTATGAACATCAAGGTATTGCTGAAGTTGCCGTAGTCGGTATCCCTGATTCTGAAAATGGAGAGATTCCGAAAGCATTTCTTGTCGCTAAAGAAGGTTATACGCTTCATCTTGAAGAAATTAAAGCATTTTGTTATACGAAACTAACACCTTATAAAGTACCGAGAGTTTTCGAAGAAAGAAGTCATCTACCAAGAAATGGTGTTGGTAAATTATTGAAAAGATTACTTGTGAAAGAAGAATTAGAAAGGAGAAATAAACGAGAATGACAAATATAAAAAAAGTTGGTGTGATTGGAGCGGGAGCAATGGGTGCACAAATTGCTGTTGTAGCAGCGCTTCATCAATATGATGTCGTGTTACAAGATATATCTAACGATCGTTTAATAAAAGCGAAAGAAGTGTTAGAAACACAGTTAGAAAAGAGGGTGAGAAAAGGAAGATTTTCGCGTGATGAGGTGGATAAAGCTTTCGAACATTTATCATTTACTACTGAAATTAATCAGTTACATGATGTAGATATTATCATAGAAGCTATTATTGAAGATTTAGAGGCAAAACAAACATTATTTCAATCCTTAGAAAAGATTGTCTCGGAAAATTGTATCATTGCGACGAATAGCTCCACTATAGTGAGTTCTAAATTGATAGATAAGTTAACCTATCAAAATCGTGTATGTAATATCCATTTCTTTAACCCCGTACTTGTGATGGAGCTTGTCGAAGTTGTTCAAGGTCCGCATACTTCAAAGGAAGTTGCACAGCAAGCGATGACATTCATTCAAAGTATCGGAAAAAAACCAGTACTTCTACAAAAAGAAATTTCAGGTTTCATCGCCAATCGTATCTTAGCGAGACTCATGGATGAGGCGATTTATTTATATGAACATGGATATGCCAGTTATGAAGAAATCGATTTCGTAGTCGAAAAGGCTTTAGGTCATCCTATTGGCCCATTTGCATTAATGGATTTAACTGGTCTTGATGTGAATTATGCTGTAAGGAAGCAAAGATATGCAGAAACAGGGCTAGAGGTGGATCGCCCGAAACAGTCGGTAGTAGAAAAAGTGGAAAAAGGTGAATTAGGTAGAAAAACAGGTAAAGGATGGTACGCATACGATCAACATGGTAAGAAAATAGAGAATATTCAAAAATAAAGGGAGGCCGATGATATGAGTTATACAGTAAGTGAAGATATCGAAGTGTTGAAAAAAGGTGTTAGAGAGTTTGTGCAAAATGAAGTGGAAGCGGTTGCGATGCAGATCGAAAAAGAGGATCACATCCCAGATAAAATTGTAGAAATGGCAAAAGAGCTCGGCTTATTTGGTTTAAGTATTCCAGAAGAATATGGTGGGTTAGGCATTGGGATGGTAGGCAAATGTGCATTGTATGAAGAAATTGGTGCCACGCATAATGGATTCACAACTTTGATTGGTGGTCATACGGGTATCGGATCAGTGGGCATTGTGGAAATGGGAAATGAATATCAAAAACAGAAGTACTTACCTGATATGGCTACAGGAAAGAAAATAGGCGCCTTCGCATTAACAGAGCCTCAGGCTGGTTCGAATGCCACTAATTTAAAAACGACGGCAGTACGTAAAGGCGATAAATATATTTTAAATGGGTTAAAACACTATATTACAAATGCACCTCAAGCAGATGTTTTTACGGTTATGGCTGTCACAGATCCATCTAAAGGTGCAAAAGGGATTACTTCTTTTATTGTAGAAAAAAGTTTTCCTGGTTTTCAAGTAGGAGCGATTGAACATAAAATGGGCCTTCGTGGTTCACATTCAGCAGAAATAATTATGGAAGACTGTGAAGTCCCAGTAGAAAATGTCCTGGGTGAAGAAGGGAGAGGCTATGTGAATGCATTAACGATTCTTGCCAACGGACGTGCAGGTTTGGCCGCCAGAAACTTAGGTTCCGCCCAAAAATTATTAGATCTTTCAATGACGTATGCAAAAGAACGGGTGCAGTTCAATGTGCCAATTATTGAGCATCAGGCCGTTGCTCATATGTTAGCGGAAATGGCTGTCGATATAGAAGCATTACGATCTTTTACGTACCGAGTAGCTACGATGGTTGATGAAGGGAAGAAAGTAATTAAGGAAGCAGCGATGATTAAATTATTCGGCTCAGAGGTATATAACCGTGTGGCTGATAAAGCCGTACAAGTCCATGGCGGGATTGGATACATTTCAGATTTTCCTATTGAACGGTTTTATCGTGATGCGAGAATTACGAGGATTTATGAAGGAACATCAGAAATCCAAAAAAATATCATCGCTGCTCAATTAAATAAAGAATATAACTAAGGGGGGAAGAAAATGGACCTAAACAAAATCGTCATTGTAGATGGCGTAAGAACAGCGATTGGAAGGTATGGAGGAACATTACGTAATATATCTTCTAGCTACTTAGCATCCGATGTTATATCTGGCTTACTTAAACGTGTCAATGTGAGCCCATCGACTATTGAAGAAGTCGTATTAGGAGAAGTGAGACAATCTTCGCAATCATCCAACGTGGCAAGAGTAGCTGCTTTAAGAGCAGGCATTCCTGAAACTTCCCCCGCTTTTACTGTGAATCGATTATGTGCATCAGGGATGCAAGCCATCGCTTCAGGTATGCAACAAATCTATTCCAAACAGGCAAATGTTGTTATCGCAGGTGGTACGGAAAGTATGAGTAATTCCCCCATTTTTATTAGAGGCTCACGCTTTGGAGGTGACCAAACAATACTAGTGGATGCCAATAAAGAGAATGGTCAACAACCGCAAGAAATTTATGGCGCTCATTTAGGGATGGGGATGACAGCAGAAAATGTTGCCGAGCGATACAATATTGCTAGGGAAGATCAAGACCAGTTTGCATATGAAAGTCAGCAAAAGTATAAAAGGGCGCAAGAAATGAACGCATTTCAACAAGAAATCATCCCAGTAACAATACAAAACAAAAGAGAACAAATCACTTTCGCTCAGGACGAACATCCAAGACCGGAGACAAAACGAGAAAAGCTTGCCAGCTTAAAGCCGGTATTTAAAGAAGGTGGTAGCGTAACTGCAGGAAATGCGTGTGGAAGAAATGATGGCGCCTCAGCACTCTTGCTTATGACAGCACAAGAAGCTGATAAAAGGGGATTATCAGCAAGAGCAATGATTCATGATTGGACATCTGTCGGTGTTTCACCTGAAGTCATGGGGATTGGACCTGTACCGGCAATACGGAAGTTATTGGCAAGAACAAAGCTTAGTATCGCAGACATAGATTTATTTGAAATAAATGAAGCGTTCGCTTCTCAAGCCATTGCAGTACAAAGAGAGTTGATGCTACCACCTGAACGAATAAATATTAATGGCGGAGCAATTGCTCTCGGACATCCACTTGGATCAACCGGATCTAGAATTGTCGTTACTTTAATGCATGCACTAGCAAAAAAGAAGGGAAGATTTGGCATTGCCTCTCTCTGTGTCGGTGGCGGCCAAGGAATGGCTATGTTGATTGAAAACCTTCAAAAATAAGAAGGAGGAAATCTGATGTATGAAAACATTATTGTAAAAAAAGAAGGTCAACTTGCCTATATATATATTAATCTACCAGAAGTAAGAAATAGATTAAGTAAAGAAACGCTTAGTGAGATAAGGGATGCTCTTGTAGAAATTAAACATGATGGAGTGTCCCAGCTTGTTGTATTTACAGGAGAAGGAGACAAGGCATTTGCAGCAGGTGCAGACATTACCCAACTAAATGAGAAGGAAATGTTAGATGTTTTTGCAACAGGTAGTATGCAAGAAATTTATGATGAAATTGAAGCTTATGACATGCCGACAATTGCCATGATTAATGGTCTTGCTCTTGGTGGAGGATGTGAACTGGCATTAGCATGTGATATACGAGTGATGGCGGATCATGCCAAGATTGGTTTGCCAGAATTAAATTTGTCAATTATCCCAGGTGCAGGTGGTACGCAAAGGCTATCGCGAATTGTTGGAAAAGGAAAGGCGTTAGAAATGATTCTATTAGGAAAATTTCTTTCTGCTGAGGAAGCAATGACACATGGCTTAGTAACAGAAGTTGTCCCATTGCAATTTTTGAAGGATAAAGTAGATGAGATAGCAGAGCAAATTTTAGCTAAAGGTCCATTAGCGGTTAAGCTCGCTAAAATGGCTGTACAATATGGTGCAGAAACCGATCAAAAAACAGGACAAATAATTGAGAAATTAGCACAAGCAGTTTTATTTGCAACAGCGGATAAAAAGGAAGGAACAAAGGCCTTTATGGAGAAAAGAAAACCTGTTTTCACTTCAAAATAAACGCACTCATCCTGCCGGGGGTCAAATCCCTGGCAGGATGAAATAAATGATTTTCTTGGCTTAATCGGGTTGTTTAATAAACTTTATCACCATTAAAGATTGAGTTTTTTACTACTACATAATCTACATTGCGGATACTCTCAAGCCTATTTCCACCAGCATAAGAAATAGAAGATTGTAAATCTTGTTCCATTTCTTTTAATGTATCCACAAGAGAACCTTTATGCTCGACGTACATTTTTTTGCCTTCAACATTTTTACGTTCGCCTTTTTGGAATTCAGAGGCTGAACCGAAATATTCTTTGTAGAGCTTACCATCTTTTTCAATTGTTTCACCAGGTGATTCTTCATGACCAGCAAACAATGAACCGATCATGACCATTGATGCGCCAAAACGGATAGACTTTGCAATATCGCCATGTGTTCTAATCCCACCATCAGCAATAATAGGTTTGCTTGCTGCTTTTGCGCACCAACGAAGTGCAGCTAATTGCCAGCCACCTGTACCAAAACCAGTTTTTATCTTTGTGATACAAACTTTTCCTGGCCCAATGCCTACTTTTGTTGCGTCTGCACCGGCATTCTCTAATTCGCGGACAGCTTCAGGTGTACCTACATTACCAGCAATAACAAAAGCATCAGGCAAATGTAATTTAATATGTTGAATCATTTGAATGACTGCATTGGAATGCCCGTGAGCAATATCGATTGTAATATAATCAGGTACAATTTTTTCATAAGCTAATTCTTCAATAAAACCATATTCTTCTTCTTTTACACCAACACTAATAGAAGCAATGAGTTCACGTGCATGCATATCCTTAATAAAGTTTTTACGCGTCTCAGGTTGGAAGCGGTGCATGACATAAAAATAACCGTTTTCAGCAAGATAAGTAGCAATTTTTTCATCGATAATTGTTTGCATATTTGCAGGGACAACTGGGAGTTTGAATTTATGTTTTCCGAGCGTTACAGCTGTATCACACTCAGAACGACTAGTCACAATACATTTAGCAGGAATTAATTGAATGTCTTCATAATCAAATACGTTTTCCATAGCTAGCACCTCAAAATACGAATATTATATTGGGTTAACATATTAATTGTTCGCCCATTACGTAATTTACATCATTTTATCCAACTTGTCAAAGGTTATCTCTAGAAAAAAGCTAAATGTTAGAATTTATTAAAATTTTAGAAGTCAAGGGAAGAGACAGGAAGATAAACAAATAGAATTATTTTTAATAATAATAATCGTAGTAGCCACTTATACTAGGAGAATATATATTAAATAGTATGATAATAACGATTTTTTTGATAATATATATAAAATGGAAAATCATTTCATCTCAGATTCCCGTCCATTTTACAAAAGAGAATGAAGGTGGCGAAGGAAATGGAAGCGGTTTCAAAAGGTCAACTTTTATGGCAACCGAGCGAAAGGGAGATAGAGAAAGCAGGGGTAACAAAATTTCTTCATTGGATCAGAAACGAAAAGAAGCTCGAATTAAATGATGTCCATCATTTGTGGAAATGGTCAGTTGATGAATTAGAATTATTCTGGGGATATGTATGGGAATATTGTCAAATCATTTCATATACGCCATACTCACATGTTTTACAATCTCGAAAAATGCCAGGAACTAGATGGTTTGAAGGCTCCTCATTGAATTATGCTGAGCATGTGTTCAGAAATGATAGAGGTGATGAAACAGCACTTATTTTCCGATCAGAAATGGAAGATATAAAGGAAATTTCCTGGAAAGAATTAAGGGGAAAAACGGCTTCACTAGCAGGTTATTTAAAAGAGATAGGTGTAAAAAAAGGAGATCGTATCGTTGGTTATATGCCTAATATTCCTGAGACGATTATTGCTTTTTTAGCATGTGCGAGTATTGGAGCAGTATGGTCTTGTTGTTCACCTGATTTCGGTATGGAAAGTGTGGTGGAACGGTTCAAACAGATTGAGCCGAATGTACTCATTGCAGTGGACGGTTATGTATATAATGGCAAAACATCAGACCGAGTTGATCAAGTGGCTCACTTACAGAATGCACTACCAACTTTGAAGCGAACCGTGTTGTTTAAGAGCATAAATAGTGATTATAAACGGTTAAATCCACAGAAAACGATCGACTGGCAAGAAGTAATGAAAAGAAAGAGTGAACTTGTTTTCGAACCAGTGCCTTTTAATCATCCTTTATGGATTTTATTTTCATCTGGAACGACAGGACTGCCTAAACCAATTGTACACAGTCAAGGAGGCATTGTACTTGAACATTTAAAAGTATTAGTCATTGAAGAAGGGGTTACAAACGAAGATGTATTTTTTTGGTTTACGACAACGGGTTGGATGATGTGGAATTTACTTGTTGGTGCCCTTTTAACAGGTGGAAAGATTGTTTTATATGATGGTAGCCCAATGTACCCAAAACCCGATGTTTTATGGGAATTAGCCGAAAAAACAAAAGTAAGTTTCTTTGGAACGAGTGCTGCTTTTATACAGGCAAGTTTAAAATTAGGAATTAAACCGAAAGAAAAGTATACATTCCCCCATTTAAAAGCCATTTGTTCCACAGGATCTCCCCTAAGCATAGACGGTTTTAAATGGGTATATAACGAGGTTAAACAGGATGTATGGTTAGCCTCCGTAAGTGGAGGTACAGATGTATGCACAGCTTTTATTGGAGGGTCCCCCGTTTTGCCCGTTCGTGCTGGAGAAATTCAAACAAAGGCTTTAGGAGTAAACGCTCAAGCTTTTAATGACGATGGAAAGCTCGTACTTAATGAGGTAGGGGAATTAGTGATTCTTAATCCAATGCCATCGATGCCAATTTATTTTTGGAATGATGAAGGTGACAAGCGTTACAAAGAAAGTTATTTTAGTACTTTTCCGGGAATTTGGCGTCATGGAGATTGGATTCAGTTTGATGATAAAGGGAGATCCATTATCTTTGGCAGGTCAGACTCAACCATTAATAAACAAGGCGTTCGCATAGGTACTAGTGAAATTTATCGAGCAGTCGAAAGTATAGAGATTGTAAGCGATAGCTTAGTAGTTGATTTAGAAGCACTAGAAGAAGATTCATATATGGCTTTATTTGTAGTGTTAAAGCAAGATCAACTACTCGAAGATGGACTCATTTCACATATTAAAGATGTCATACGACAACAAGTTTCACCACGGTTTGTTCCAAATGAAATTATTGCTGTGGAGCAGGTGCCGAGAACGTTGACCGGTAAGAAGATGGAAGTACCGATTAAAAGGATATTATTAGGTCATCAGCCAGAAAAAGTGATTAATGTTGGTTCAATGGCTAATCCAGAAATACTTAAAACGTATATTGAGTTTGCTCATAAAAGAAGGGCAATCAATCATTAGGTTTTCATTTGGTGAAAGGAATGGATAGTACTTTTCTTTCACCATTTTTATCAATATTGTTCAGAGGAAATAGCATACAAAAAGGAGGACTGGCTTAAATTGAAAAAAATTAAAACAAGTATTGTTGTTCGTGAGAGTGATATAGATGAACTTGGTCATATGAACTATTTGAAATATTTCAACTACTTCGAATGTGGTATTGATGACTGGTTTTTAGCGCTTGGTCTAACGAATCAATATTTACAATCAAGACATATCGGTTGCGTTGTAAAGAAAGTGGAAAGTGAGTATATAAAAGAGGCATTAGTGGGAGAACTGTTAGAGATTACGACAACATTAAAGAGAGTTGGTCATACGAGTTTTGTCATTTCTCAACAAATGGCAACTAGAGATCAAAAAATCATAGCAACAAGTGAAAAAGTTTTTGTTATGTTCCATTTGCAAACAAGAAAAGCAATTCCAGTAATCAAAACGATTACCTCTGCCTGTTAGTGAATTATTTATGTGTCACTTTGTTTTTCAAGTTCTAACTCAAAATCACATAAAGCGGTTACTGCAAAACTAACGAGCATAATAATCCATAGCTCTGCACCATTGAGGGTTTGTGATTGATAACATTCTGTTAATAAAAAAGTAATTCCACCAATTGATAATACAGTGAAAATACTTCCTGCAATATAAAAGATGACTGTTTCACTAGATGGCTTTGCCATGATCCATACTCCTCTAAATTTTAATCACTTCGTTATAATTGAATCAAAACAATAGTAATATATTGCATTTTTCATATTGTAACATGTAACCGGACTATATGGAGTTATTTTATTTACCTATTTTAAAAATAATGATTTCTTTAATTAATGATACAATGGTCACAGAATAGTCATAAAAATAGTAAGAAATGCATACGTAAACATCTATAGTTATACAGGAACTTTAGATATACTGGAAGTATCATTTTATTTCCAATCGTTGGGTGATGATATAGTCAATAGGAAAAAGATAAACAGAAAAAAGCCGTTTCTTATCAAGAAACGGAAAATGAGACTATGGATGAGGATAATCTTGCAAAATACAATATATAGTGATTAGTGAAGTTGAATTTAACTATATATTGTTATTTCGATTCTAGCATACATGAACAATTTCAGCAATTATCATTTGCTAGAAAAAATGATTGATTTTCTTATTATTTTTTGTATGATTGAAAGATAAAAAGACTTTTTGTTAGTGGAAAGGAGAGAGGTATTGAATATTACTGATTTATTAAGTGAAGAATCAATTCTTCTCTCACTTGAGGAAGTGACAAAAGTAGAAGCGATTACTGCGTTAGTCGATACGCTGTACAATGATGGTGGTATAAAGGAAAAAGGGCTTTTCCTTGCTGATGTGCTTAAACGAGAAGCGCAAAGTACTACAGGTATAGGCAACGGCGTTGCGATTCCACATGCAAAATCTAGGGCAGTCACACAAGTTGGTATTGCTTTAGCAAGGAGTCATGGAGGGATAGAGTTTAACTCTTTAGATGGTGAAAAAGCCCATCTTATCTTCCTTATTGCTGTTCCGGAAAACGCCGATGAACTTCATTTGGATATATTAGCTAAGTTATCAACCATTTTAATGAACAAAGAAACTCATTTCAAACTAATGACGGCAGAGTCAAAGAGTGATTTACTCTCGATTATTAGTGAATTGGATAAAGATGATACTAGAAATGAAACTTATGAAACGAATGAAGAGACTCCATTTATTTTAGCAGTTACAGGTTGTCCAACAGGGATTGCTCATACTTATATGGCGGCTCATTCCTTAGAGTCAGCTGCCGCCACTTTGCATATTCCTCTAAAAGTCGAAACAAATGGCGCTGCTGGGGTTAAGCAACATATTACAAAAGCTGAAATAGAAAAAGCAACTGCCATTATTATTGCAGCCGATACAAAAGTAGAGTTGGAGCGATTTAGTGGCAAACATATGGTGCAAGCCTCTGTTGCAGATGGTATGAGTAAACCTTTTCAGTTATTAGAAAAAGCTGTTTCACAAGATTGTGACATATATGACCATAATCATGTAAATAAAAATAGTAAAACTTGGTCAAGAGAGCTTTATCAACATGTGATGAATGGGTTATCTAATATGCTCCCCCTTGCCATTGCAGCTGGATTTTTATTGTCATTAACGATTTTTAGTTCAGATTTCCGTCATCAATTTTGGGAGATTCTCTCTTTTTTCGGTGATCAAACAATTATTGTTTTATTAATGCCTATATTTGCTGGCTATATTGGTAAAAGCATTAGTGATCGCCCAGGATTTGCGCCAGGAGCAATTGGTGGTTTATTCGCTGCAATGAATGGTTCAGGCTTGATTGGTGGGATATGTGCAGGTTTAATCGGTGGGTTCATTATTAATCGTTTAAAGAAATGGACGAATTATTTACCATCCTCTATCACAGCGATGTCGAACATTATCATTTATCCTGTCATCGGCATTTTGATGACTTTATTGGCGATGTTTGTATTATTACAACCATTAACCTGGTTAACACAATTCATTACAACATTATTCCAAACGATGACGACACCTTTGTCTATCTTGATTGGTGCGATGTTCGGACTATTAATGGCCATTGACCTAGGTGGTCCTATTAATAAAATGACTTATTTGGTTGGTATTGGATTTATGTTAAATGGTGTATACGAACCATTAGCTGCTATTATGGTTGGTGGAATGGTTCCTCCACTTGCCATTGCTTTTGCGACGAGTATTTTTTATTGGAAGTTCTCTAAAAATGAACGTTTATATTATCGTACAAATTATGTAAAAGGGTTTTTGTTTATGACTGAAGGAGCGATCCCTTTTGTCGAGCGGAATAAGAAGGCATATATACCACCAATTCTCCTTGGTTCTGCAACTGCGGGTGCGTTGTCGATGGCAACACATACAGGGATTGCGATTCCTCATGGAGGAGTATTAGTTACACCTTTTGTGTTCGGTTCTTCTCTTTCCTTTTTGTTGGCCATTGCGGTAGGTAGTCTTTTTGCTGCACTGTTGCTAGGAACCATCAAAAGAAAACCTAATGTAGAATAGGTGGATAGGCTCAATTTTTAAAAACAGAACATGTGTTCTTATATTTTTGTGAAAATATGTTATAATGGAAGAGCGATAGTGTTCACAAGGGTGGTCGGCTAACCCCGTAGAAAGGGGGTGAGGCCTTTTGACAGTATTTGAATCTCTAATGTTGATGATTTCATTTACAACACTGATTATGGCGGTCTTAGCTTTTAATCATAAAAAATAGACCCCCCTTGAGCCTTTAAACTTTTAGGGTGAGGTCTACGTCAAACTTATTTGGCCGTCCCCTTTTAGGACGAACCTATTGCAGATGGCCACAGGTGCTGCAACACTTGTGGTCATTTTTATACGAAATATATAATAAAATCATATCATATGAGTGTTCAGTTGTCACGGGTTTATCTTCTGTGTTCCTTATGATTTCGGCTTAATTGCTAAGAAGGTTGCTAATGCAGCTATCAGTAAAATAAGACTAAAGATATAGAACATCCAATTTTCTGCATGCTTTAACAATAATGCCGTAATAGGTGGTCCTGCTGCGACACCAATAAAACGCATAGAGCTATAAATAGAAGATATCGTCCCTCTTTGCTCTTTTTCAATGCCTTCAGTAATCATTGCATCCAAACAGGGCAACGCCGCTCCGATACCAATTCCGCATAACAGAAACAGCATAATCATAAACCAGAGCTGGTCATTTAAGCTTAGTAATGCTACAGAGATCATTGCTCCTAAACAACTGACAAATATCATCCACTTCATCAATATTTTGTTTTGCTTAATTAACTTTCCTGTAATATAGGAAGATGCACAGAGTGAACATAAAGGTAATGCGAGGAGCAGACCTTTTTTTATATTTTTTATATGATAGCTTTTCTCTAATAAATCGGATAAATAAAATAATATCCCGAATAGAACAAGCATGAGGATTGCACCAATAAGAAAAATGGCATATAACCATTTTCCTTTTTGTGTAAATATGTCTTTTATATGCTGAAAAAACTCCTTAAAAGGAATAGGTTCTTCTCGCTTATTGGGTGTTTTTACGAGAAAAAGCATTAAGATAATCGAACATAAACAAAAAACAGGAATTGAAAAGAAAGGTAAAAACCAAATTACTCCGGCAAGCAAAGCTCCTAAAATGGGACTTAATACTTTTCCGAAAGTATTGGAGGTCTCGATTAAACCTAACGAACTACTTACATCATCATCATTTTTAAACATATCACCAACTAATGGCATGACTATTGGTTGAGCTCCGGCAGCTCCTACCCCTTGAAGGGCTCTTCCAATCAAGATGACCATATAGGGATTTTCCAACTTCCATGCAGCCCAACCAGAAACAATTCCACCAATTCCTGCAATCAACAGACTAGGGATAATGACTTTTTTTCTTCCAATATGGTCAGAAAGATAACCGGCAATCGGGATGAGAAAGATGGCGACAATGGAATATATTGTGATAATCATACTTACTTGGAAAGAATTAATTGATAGTTTTTTTTCCATAACTGGTAAGACAGGTATGAGCATAGAATTTCCAAGGGTCATGACAAGCGGAATGGAAGAAATAGATAAAATAGCCCATTTTTGGTTATTCTTTTTATTTTGTTTTTTATTTTTACTCGTCTTTTTTTGTATGGCTTGTTCAATATGGTCCATGGTTAACTCACTTTCAATTGTTTTTACCCTCACAAACACTATTTATTAATATAAACGAAATGAACAGAAAGTATGGCTACAATTTTGTTTTTTCCTAACTAGTAAAAATTAGTAATAAAAGCTAAAATGAAAGGTAGATAAAGGGGGCAGGAAATTGAGAATTGTATCTTTAAGTAAAGGTAAACCTAGAGATTATCAATGGAAAGAAAAGCATGAAACATCTGCTATCGGTAAAACACCTGTAAAAGAACTCTTTTTAAAAAAAGATGCGATTGAAGGCGACGGAGTAGCTAATACAGATTTTCATGGTGGGATTGACAGAGCATTATGTCTTTATCCGTACGAACATTATGAAAAATGGCAAAAGGCATTTAACCGTACTTTTATGCTTCCTTCTTTTGGTGAAAATATTAGTACAACAAATATGACTGAGAAGGAAATATATATTGGTGATGTGTTTGCAATTGGTGAAACGATTGTTGAAGTGACACAAGGGAGAGTTCCTTGTTCAACCATCTCAAAATTTAATGGTGAAGATCAATTATTAAAAAAGGTTTTTCAGACGAATCATACAGGTTATTTTTTCCGTGTGTTAAAAGAGGGAACGATTGACCTTCAGTCAGAAATTCAATTAGTCGAAAGAAAGCAATCGGAACTGTCTGTATGGGATGCGACTGATATTATACTACATAAACTAAAAGATATTGTAGCAATGGAAAAATTGTTGAATGTATCTGGGTTATCGCAAGAGTGGACAGAAATATTAGAAAAAAGATTAAAAATTAAACGAAAACCTATTGACAATTAAAAGAATCAGGCATATCATATGTAACAAATAAGACGTAAGCAATGACGAAGAGTAGTATCTTATATATGCTCATTTTAGAGAGCTGATGGTTGGTGGGAATCAGTGGGTGATATAAGTGAATGGACTTCCGAGCTTCCAGACCGAACCTTTTATAACTAGTAGGCTCTGGCGAATGTCTCATCGTTAAAAGAGATAAATACGAATTTGTTATTCGTATTTGTTAAGTGAGTTGTAATTTACAGCTAATAAAGGTGGCACCACGGGTCTCTCGTCCTTTTTAATAAGGAGAGAGGCCCTTTTTCGTTTAATTTCATAAAACAAATCGTTGATCAAGAGTAGTATATTTATCGTTAATCACATAAGAGAGCTGGTGTTGGTGGGAATCCGGTGTGATCGATAAATGGAATGGACTTGTGAGAGGTACCCTGAAAAATGTAAGTAAGGGACACGGGATTCCGCCGTTAAAAGGATAGAGTATCGATTTTGACATCTGTACTTGAAAAAGAGAATGTCCCCATGGACATTCTGAACTTGAGGTGGCACCACGCATCTATATAGATACGTCCTCTATACCTAAAGCTATTGAGCGTTTATGGTATAGGGGATTTTTTGCGTTTAAATTCGATTTATTATTGATAAGGAGAAGTGAGAACATGAATCAGACTTTAGAAACCCTGGTTATTTTAGAAGTCAATGATGGTGATTTATTAACACCAATTGCCATTTATCAAAAGCTTTCAGGTAAAAAGAAATTTTTGTTTGAAAGCTCTTTAAAACATGAAGACGCTGGTAGATTTTCTTTTATCGGCTGCAATCCCGTTTTAGAAGTGCAAGGAAGTGCAAGATCTACGATTATACTCTCAGAAAATGAAAGAGAAGAAGTAAAAAATAAACCGTTAGAAGTAGTCAAAGAGCAAATGAAAAAAATTGGCATTCACAATTCTCAACAATTCCCGTTTATCGGTGGTGCCGTGGGGTTTGCTGGTTATGATGTTATTAGACAATATGAAGAAATAGGAATTGAAATACAGGATGATTTGCAAATTCCCGAAGTACATTTCATGTTCTTTGAAGAAGTGATTGTTTTTGACCATCTAAAGCAAAAATTATTTTTAGTAGGAGTACCAATCGTATCAAATAAAAGGCAACTAGAAGAAAAATTAAGTAAGCGTAAGGCAGAGCTATTTTCTATGGAGCAAAAAACGGGTGAAAAAGCGCGAATCAGTCAATATAGACCACTAATGAGCGAAGATGCATTTATCTCAAAAGTAGAAAAAGCAAAAGAATATATAAAGGCGGGAGATATTTTTCAAGTAGTATTATCCCAGCGGTTACAAGCAGAAATAAGTGGAGATCCTTTTGATTTTTATAGAAAACTCAGAATTGATAACCCTTCTCCATATATGTATTACTTGGACTTTGGTGATTACAAAGTAGCGGGGGCTTCGCCAGAGAGTTTAGTAAAGGTGAATCAGCACAAAGTAATGACCAATCCAATTGCCGGCACAAGGCCTAGAGGGAGAAACAATTTAGAAGATGATTTGTTAGCAAAAGAGCTCAAGCAAGATGAAAAAGAGGTGGCAGAGCATCGAATGCTTCTTGATCTTGGGAGAAATGATTTAGGTAGAGTATGTGAATTTGGGACGATTAGCATTCGGAAATATATGAATATTGAAAAATATAAACATGTGATGCATCTTGTTTCTGAAGTAGAGGGGCAGTTAAAGAATGAATGTACAAATATTGATGCACTTATTTCTTGCCTGCCAGCTGGTACAGTATCAGGTGCACCAAAAATAAGAGCGATGGAAATTATCAATGAATTAGAGGAAACAAAAAGAGGTATCTATTCCGGAGCCATTGGTTATTTATCCACAAACGGTAATATGGATTTTGCTCTTGCTATTCGAACGATGGTAGCAAAGGATGGGAACGCATATATTCAGGCTGGTGCAGGAATTGTTTATGATTCGATTCCTAAAAAAGAATATGAAGAAACGATTCATAAATTAAAGGCATTTCTGGAGGCAAACAAATGATTTTATTAATTGATAATTATGATTCATTTACTTATAACTTGTATCAATATTTAGGAGAACTAGGGCAAACGGTCGTAGTGAAACGAAATAACCAAATAACTGTCGAAGAAATTCGTTTATTAGATCCGACTCATATCATTTTGTCACCTGGCCCTGGGCGCCCAGAGAATGCAGGTATATGTGTGGAATTAATTCAACAATTACATCAAGAATATCCCATTTTAGGTGTTTGTTTAGGTCATCAAGCAATTGGATATGCATTCGGAGGTGAAATCACTGAAGCGAAGAAAATTATGCATGGAAAAACCTCAAACATGATGCATACAGGTGGGGGGGTATTTCAATATATGAGTCAACCGCTGGTAGTGATGAGGTATCACTCATTAGTCATCAAATCAGGTAGCCTTCCAGGGTACTTCAACATTTCAGCACGTTCACTAGAGGACGGCGAAATAATGGCTATTAAGCATGAAGCATTTGATTTATATGGATTTCAATTTCACCCTGAATCGATTGGTACATTACAAGGCCAAAAGATGTTGAGACATTTTATTGAAAACACTAAAAGGAGAGAGAATGATGAAAGAAATTCTGCTGCAATTAACCAATAGCATTTCATTAACAGAAGAAGAAATGATAGAAGCTGTACAATATCTGTTTTCGCCAGATATTACGGATAGTGAAATTGCTGCCTTTCTTGTTAGCTTAAAAGCAAAAGGAGAGACGGTTAATGAAATCGCAACATTTGTAAAAGCATTAAGAGCTCATGCGTTAACCTTTGATACATCTATTCCTCATTTAATGGATAATTGTGGTACTGGAGGAGATGGTTCAAAAAGCTTTAATATTAGTACTACTTCTGCTTTTGTTATAGCTGCAAGCGGTATTCCTGTAGCGAAGCATGGAAATAGGAGCGTATCAAGTAAAACGGGCAGTGCGGATGTCTTGGAACATTTAGGGATTCGTCTTGATTTATCACCACGACAAATTGAAGGAATATTAGAAAAGATTGGCATCGCATTTTTATTTGCACCTAATGTTCATCCGCAAATCAAGAGGATTATGAAAGTAAGACAAGATTTAAGAATTCCGACAACATTCAATCTATTAGGTCCGCTAATTAATCCAATGAATTTAGAAAATCAATTATTAGGCATTTATAAAAGAGATGCTGTTGAAATGTTTGCTGAAGTCCTTCAAAAGCTAGGGCGAAAAAGAGCGGTCGTTATCAATGGAGCAGGGTATATGGACGAAGCTTCTTTACAAGGTGAAAACTATTTAGCTATTTTAAAAGACGGAAACATTCAAACCACTATGCTTCATCCTGAAGAAGTGGGTTTACATGTGTATGCGAATGAAAAAATTCGTGGTGGTTATGCAAAAGAAAATGCAGCAATTTTACTTCGGGTCTTAGAAGGAGAAAAAGGGGCGTATCGAGAAACCGTTGCGCTTAATGCTGGGATAGGTATTTTTGTTGGTGGAAGAACTGAATCAATTAAGGAAGGCGTGCAACTTGCTTTAGAAATCATTGATTCAGGCGCAGCAATGGAAAAGTTAGAGCAACTAAAAACATTAAGTGTTCAATCTACAGAAAAGGTGATATAGACTCATGACAATCTTAGATCGTATCATTTCAGAAAAAAGACGAACTTTATCAAATTTAGCCTATTCCGGAAATAGTCGAAGGAACGGAACTACACGCTCTTTATTAAAACAATTAGAAAAAAATAAACCTGTGATTATCGCTGAATTTAAACGAGCATCTCCTTCTAAAGGAATCATAAATAATCTATTACAACCTGACGAGCAAGCCTGTTTATATGAGCGCTTTGGTGCTGATGCGATGTCTGTTCTGACCGATACCCCATTTTTTAAAGGAAATTTTACAGATTTAACAACTGTTTTTGATGCGGTATCGCTACCTTTATTATGTAAAGACTTTATTATCGATGAAAGGCAAATCGTTTATGCCAAAAATCATGGGGCAACAGTTATTTTATTGATTGTTGCAGCATTAACGAAAGATCAGTTAAAACAACTCTTTCATTTTGCAATCAATGAGGGTCTTGAGGTTTTGGTCGAAGTACACAATAAAGCTGAAGCAGAAAGGGCAATAGAATTAGGAGCTGAAATCATTGGTGTGAATAATCGTGATCTTCATACATTTGGTGTGGATTTGCAGGTAACGGAATCACTCGCTCCACTTATAAAAGAATCAGGAGCGTTCTTAATTAGTGAGAGTGGTTTAAAAACAGGGGAAGATGTAGCAAGAGTAATTAATGCTGGAGCAGACGGTATTTTAGTCGGGGAAGCATTGATGAAATCTGAAAACTTAGAATTATTGATGAGACAAATGAAAAAGACGCAAAATTTGGCTGGTGGATCGAAATGAAAGTGAAAATTTGTGGAATTGTTAGTGAGGAAATTGCACAGCAAGCAATAGTCTATGGGGCTGATGCCCTCGGATTTGTTTTTGCTGTAAGTAAACGTAGAATTTCTACCGAGAAGGCGAAAAAGATTATTAAAGGTTTGCCTATAAATGTATGGAAGGTCGGAGTCTTTGTTGATGAGCCAATAGAATCGCTTCTTCTTATAGCAAAAGAAGTAGGCTTAACACATGTGCAATTACACGGTGATGAATCGAAAACCTATTGCACAGAAATCAAATCCCAAGGTTTTGAGGTAATTAAAGCGATACAAATGAAAAGCGAAAAAGATATCGACCTTATCTATGAATACGATGATGATTACATTCTTGTTGATAGTCCAAGAGGTAAATACCATGGCGGTAATGGAACGAGCTTTGATTGGACATTGCTGCAAGAAATGCAAAGAAAACACCCGAAATTGATCCTCGCTGGCGGTTTAACAGCAGAAAATGTTAAAGTCGCCATTTCACAATCTGCTCCCTTTATGGTTGATGTAAGTTCAGGTGTTGAAATAGATGGAAAAAAAAGTCCGAGTAAAATTAGAAGATTTATAGAAGCAACAAATTAAGAGGAGGAATAAAAATGACAACAACTACCCTACCAGATGAAAAAGGACATTTTGGCACGTATGGAGGAAGATATGTACCAGAAACTCTTATGCAGGCCATCCTAGAATTAGAAAAAGAATATGAAAAAGCAAAAGTCGATCCTGCATTTCAAAATGAGCTAAATGATTTATTAAGAGATTATGTTGGAAGAGAAACACCACTCTATTACGCGAAAAATTTGACAAAATACGCTGGGGGTGGAAAAATCTATCTCAAGCGCGAAGATTTAAATCATACTGGTGCCCATAAAATAAATAACTCTCTTGGGCAAGCATTATTGACTAAAAGAATGGGAAAATCAAAGGTTGTTGCAGAAACAGGGGCTGGTCAGCATGGTGTAGCAACTGCGACGGCTTGTGCGCTTCTTAATTTAGAATGTGTGATTTTTATGGGAGAAGAAGATATATTGCGTCAGCAATTGAATGTATTTCGGATGGAAATACTCGGTGCAAAGGTCATC
Source organism: Cytobacillus sp. FSL W7-1323 (assembly GCF_038595015.1). Taxonomy (NCBI): domain Bacteria; kingdom Bacillati; phylum Bacillota; class Bacilli; order Caryophanales; family Bacillaceae; genus Cytobacillus; species Cytobacillus sp. FSL W7-1323. The sequence continues at coordinate 2,664,360 of NZ_CP151998.1, read as the reverse complement.
AGTGTAAAGTCTGGAAGTGCAACTTTAAAAGATGCAGTTAATGAAGCATTAAGATATTGGGTGTCAAATGTAGAAGATACGCATTATATACTGGGCTCTGCTATGGGACCACATCCCTTCCCTAAAATTGTTAGAGATTTTCAAAGTGTGATTGGCCAGGAAACGAAAAAACAATTTATCGAAAAAGAAGCTAAACTTCCAGAAGCGATAGTGGCATGTATCGGCGGAGGGAGTAATGCAATTGGGATGTTTTATCCGTTTTTAGAAGATCGTGAAGTAAAACTTTATGGCGTAGAGGCTGCTGGCTTAGGACTTCATAGTGAAAAGCATGCAGCATCATTAGCGAAAGGCAAACCTGGTATTCTTCACGGAGCCTATATGTATCTCCTCCAAAATCAAGATGGTCAAATTCAAGAAGCCCATTCAATATCAGCAGGTCTAGATTATCCAGGGATCGGGCCTGAACATTGCTATTTACATGATATTGAACGAGTGCAATATGATGCCATTACCGATGATGAAGCATTGGAAGCGTTACAGGTGCTCTCGAAAACTGAAGGAATTATTCCGGCATTAGAAAGTGCCCATGCAATTAGTTATGCGATAAAACTTGCAAAAGAAATGGAGCCAACAGAACATATCGTTGTTTGTCTTTCGGGTAGAGGAGATAAGGATATGGAGGCTGTTAGATCGAAAATAGGGGGAGTAAAAGCATGAACCGCATCGAAAAAGTGTTCCAAACAATGAAAAAAGAAGGAAAAAAAGCATTTGTACCTTATGTAATGGCTGGGGACGGTGGCTTACCATCTTTGAAAGAAAAGTTAGTGTTTTTACAAGAAGCAGGAGCAACTGCCATTGAGATAGGTATCCCATTTTCTGATCCAGTAGCTGATGGTCCCGTTATTCAAGAGGCTGGTATTAGAGCTTTAAATACGGGTGTAACATTAAAAGAAATTGTTGATTGTATTAGAGAAATACGGCCAATTATCCATATTCCATTGATCTTTATGACGTATATGAACCCATTATTATCTTATGGGCTGGAGCGGTTCTCGAGAGATATTCAAACATCCGGTATCGATGGATTAATCATTCCTGATTTACCTATTGAAGAAGAAGAGATTATCACTTCTTACTTAGAAGAAGTTAAGATCGAATTGATTCGTTTAGTGACATTACAAAGTCCAATCGAAAGAATTGAGGAAATAACCAAGCGAGGTAAAGGTTTCGTCTACGCTGTTACCGTAAATGGCATTACTGGTACGAGAGCACAATTTGCTTCTCAGCTCTCAAGTCATTTAGAGAAAATAAAAAGTATAAGTCCACTACCCGTCTTAGCTGGATTTGGAATCTCCACACCAGAACATGTAGAAGAAATTCTTCAGTATTGTGATGGTGTCATTGTCGGATCAAAAATTATAGAGCTAATGGAAGCTGATAATTATGAACAGATCCGCGCTTTGATTAACGCAACCAAGCTACCTATTGCTTGAAAAATGGAGTACGAAAAAGAGCCGATTGGCTCTTTTTTTTACCTAAAACTAACAACAGAAAAAGAACATAATTAACGACTGATAAATCAAAATATGATATAGAGAAAAAATATCCCCGCGAAAGGAGAAAAAAATGCAATATGGTTTAGAAGACTACCAGAGCACACTTGAACAATATATAAAGGATATCGAGGCTCAGCTTTCTCACTTATCAAATATTAATATTGGCGTTGATTGTTGCATTTTAACCGAGTTTGAACAGCTCCAACAAATCGTGTCTGATGCCCATAATCTAACTGCGACTTATTACTTGCAGCATTATTTATCACCGTTTACAAACCATTTTTCTAGCATATCATTAGCGGGGCAAACACTATCGAACAAAGGTCACGGTGGCTTAATCATTATCGAGCGCGAAGTGGATGTTACGCCTTTTATCCATAATGGCATTCAAATCGATGCAAGGGTGAGTCAAGCTTTAATAGAAACGATTTTTTATCCAGGTGGTCCTGTACATGATGGAGGAACATTAATTCGTGGTGATATAATCATTTCAGCTGGAAATATTCTTCCTTTAACCAATATGGAAATAGATGGGCGCGTTCTAGGTACACGACATCGGGCGGCCCTTGGTTTATCGGAACTTACAGATGCGGTTATCTTAGTTGTATCAGAAGAGTCTGGCCGTATTTCTTTTGCTTATAAAGGAGAGTTATTTGTTGTTCGTCCATAAATTTATACATAGAAAAGGTCTAACTTGCACATATTACTCAAGGAAAGATATGTAAAAGGAGGCTTTTTTCTATGAATAATGATCATAATGGTGAAAATGAAAAATTCGAACAAGAAGAAACCTTGACTAACCGCCAAGGACATCCGGTTACTAATAATCAAAACATACGAACAGTAAGTAACAGAGGACCAGCGACACTAGAAAATTATGATTTTATTGAAAAAATTAGTCACTTCGACCGTGAGCGTATTCCAGAAAGGGTCGTGCATGCAAGAGGTGCTGGCGCTCATGGTTATTTTGAAGCGACAGGCATGGCAGGTGACGAACCAGTATCTAAATATACAAGGGCAAAACTTTTCCAAGAAAAAGGAAAGAAGACACCCGTGTTTGTTCGTTTTTCATCTGTTATCCATGGTGGTCACTCACCGGAAACACTTCGAGATCCGAGAGGGTTTGCAACAAAATTTTATACAGAAGATGGGAATTGGGACTTAGTAGGTAATAATTTAAAAGTATTTTTTATTCGGGATGCGATGAAGTTTCCTGACATGGTGCATGCATTTAAACCAGACCCATTAACCAATATTCAGGATGCAGAGAGGTTTTTTGATTTTTGTGCTAATTCACCTGAAAGTTTCCATATGGTCACATTTCTTTATTCACCTTGGGGAATACCGGCAAACTATCGCCAAATGCAAGGCTCGGGTGTGAATACATATAAATGGGTTAACGCAGAAGGGGAAGCGGTACTTGTAAAGTATCATTGGGAACCGAAGCAAGGGATTAAAAATTTAACACAAGAGGAAGCAGAACAGATTCAAGCAAAGAATTTTAATCATGCTACACAAGACTTATATGACGAAATTGAAAAAGAGAATTATCCTGAATGGGATTTTTTCGTTCAAATCATGAGTGATGATGCGCATCCAGAATTAGATTTTGACCCCTTGGATGATACAAAATTATGGCCGGAGGATCAATTTCCATGGCTTCATATTGGTAAGATGGTGTTAAATAAGAATCCGGAAGATTATTTTAATGAGGTCGAACAAGTTGCCTTCGGAACGGGGGTACTCGTTGATGGTCTTGATTTTTCTGATGATAAAATGTTGCAAGGTCGGACATTTTCTTATTCAGATACGCAAAGGTATCGTGTTGGACCTAACTACTTGCAATTACCTATTAATAAGCCGAAAACAAATCAAGCGACAAATCAGCGTGGAGGACAGATGTCTTACTATGTCGATAAAGCACCTGGTCAAAATCCGCATGTTAACTATGAACCTTCTAGTTTAGGTGGTTTAAAAGAATCAGAGCAATCCGGTAAAGAGCATACACCAAAAATCAGTGGTGAGCTCGTTCGAGAATCGATTGATCGTAATGATAATACAAAACAGGCTGGACATACCTTCCGTGAATTTGAGGACTGGGAAAAAGATGAATTGATATCAAACTTAGTGAATGATCTTTCCACATGTGCTAAGGTGTTACAAGATAAAATGATTACATTAGCTGAATCAGCGGATGATGAATATGGCAAGAGGCTAAGAGAAGGTTTAGCGAATGCTCGGAAAGAGGAAGGGGTGCATAAAGGTCGTCCACTTGGTGATAAAGATGGCGATGACGCACCCGGACATGCTGAACAGATGGGGCATGATGCAGATCGTTATTAATGAAAGGAGGGCTTGTTGCCCTTCTTTTTATTTTATTGGAATTAAAAAGTAACTATGAGCGTTACTACTCACGTAATTAAGGTCATGAAAAAAGGTTGTTAGGGTAGAAAATAGATTTCTTTGGATTGCTCAGGCAGCTATATTTTTACGGTTTTGAATATGAGTGGTATATGCTTTTAATAAGAAAGGGGTTGTCATCATGTGTGGTCGATTTACCTTATCTGAAGAAGTGTTCATTCTACAAAAAACATTTGAGTTTTATTATCATGATGAAGCGGATTTACCCAGGTATAATATTGCACCGGGGCAAAAAATTTTAACTATAGTAGAGGAGCAAGGAGAGAAAATTGGGAGGAAAATGACATGGGGTTTCATACCACCGTGGGCAAAAGCAAAACGTAATAGCACTTCATTCATTAATGCACGTGCAGAAACAGTGGATGAGAAACCTAGCTTTAAGCACTCTTTCCATACAAGGCGCTGTTTAGTCTTAGCTGATGGCTTTTATGAATGGAAGAAAATAGAAGGTGGTAAAAGCCAGCCTTTTCATTTTACATTGCTTGAAAATAAGCCGTTTGCGATGGCGGGAATCTGGAGCGAATATAGACAAGGGGACGAACTTTTTACATCATGTTGTATTTTAACCACAACCGCAAATGAGATCATGTCGTCTGTTCATCATCGTATGCCGGTCATGTTAACAGGTAATGAAGGTGATAAGTGGATGTATAGCAAAGATAAACAACAGCTGAAATCATTATGCAAACCTTTTCAAAGTGAAGAAATGCAAATGGTTAAAGTCTCAGAATTGGTGAATTCTGTGCATAATGATTATCCTGAGCTACTGAATAGTTTATAATCTAAAAAAATTGTTCAAGAGCTCCTTCTTGAACAATTTTAGAATGGTTGTACTAGAGGATGTGGATGGCGTATAAAGAATCCACCATCGTTATAATCAATCATTGTATCCCGTAGATAAGGTAAATCTGTAGGGTGGTATATGACTTGCACTGAATCATGTGTATAGATAGCGTCTTGTGTTGTGATTGTATCGGTTAGTGTAAGATCATATTTTCGTTGGTTACAACAAGGGGTCGTAATTCGAAAGCGAATCATTACGTTGTCTTGACCGCTCCATTCTAAGAGTGCCCGTGTGGCCTCTTTTGTAATTGCAAACAAGTTACTCAACTCCTGTTTTTTTGCGCTCTGAATTTTATTAATTTCTCTTTGAAATGAGACCATCTCTTGATTCGAGTTGTGTTTTCATCATTTTCACGGGTTTGATAAAAAAGTGAACGATGAACTACATAATGTATAACTTCTTCAATGATAATTAATCCTACTAAAATACTTAAGGCAATAGTTAACCAAATTGGCAATTATAACCCTCCTAATAGTGGGAATATATTAATCAGTATGAGGAAAATCTGAGATGACTTTAATATTCATTTTATCATATTTTTCGTACAACATGGTTGTATATAAACAGAATGGCTGGATAAATAAAAAAAGAAACGAGCTCAATCGAAGACTATTACTAGAAATTGAGTTCGTTTCTTTATATATAAATGGTTACGTAAATAGGAATAAAATAATTAACATGTTCCATAATCTCTACATAATTAGTTAGAGAATTTAACAAAATAGCCCGATTTTAACTGTTTTGTACAAGGCGAAGAAGTTTATGAGCATCATCTCCTGTAAGAGCCGCATAATACTCCCATATCTCGTCTCTTAATAAGTCGAGTTCAATAATTTTTTTCGCTAATTGAACTGCTTCTTCATTTTCCATTTGTTAAATCCCCCAATTAATTTTGATTATTTAATTGATAAATGTTTTTTTGATAATCCCTCAAGTTCAGAGAGTGTTAAGCTTTGAAGTTTCTGATCGTGCAAACCGTATTCTTGTAATAACTTAATCAAATAATTTCGTTTCTTTTCTACCGCTTTACGTAAATATTGCATTTTTATCTGCTCCTTTAAATTGATGATGATGTCATTCTAAAACGTTTGTTATAAAAAATCATCTGAATTGTTAGATAATCTAACATGGTTTATTTTATGTTATTTTTTTTAACATAACTAGTGAAATTTTTTAACAATTCTGTATAATAGAAATAAAACCTTAAAAATAGGGTGGTCTGCAGATGGAAAATGAATGGTCATATAAGGAAAGAAAAGTCATTTCAATTGGCGCTGTTAGTGAACTTACTGGATTAAGCGAAAGACAAATTAGATACTATGAAGAACGGAAATTGATATTTCCTTCAAGGTCTGATCGTGGTAATCGCAAATATTCTTTTTCGGATGTAGAAAGGTTAATAGATATTGCAAATAAACGAGAAGAAGGTGTGAGAACAGATGAAATTCGCATGGAATATAAAAAAGAAAAGGTGAAAGAAGATCGCGAAACAAGAAAGAAAATGATACAAGGACAGCTCAATGCGAGATTTATGGGGCAAAATAATGGAAAGAGATTTAATTGATATTTGAAAAGAATAGATGGTGACAGGGTTCTTTTAAACAGGATGACGAAAGTAGTCTCCGTTTTTAAAGCCCTTTTTTTATATCGTAAGTTACAGAATAGGATGTTAATGGTATTCTGTTATATATGATGACATAAATACATATTCTATGAGAAATGAAGGCTGTCCCTCTATATTGCTTTTAGAAGGGATTATTAAAATAATTCTGTATTTCTGCTCAATACTTCCTTATTTTAACGAATTCGTATACGATGGATAAGCGTAATTGTGGACCTTCAGAATAAGGTTTTGACGACATGGAGGGATATTTCTTTGAGTAAAAATAATGAACATGTGTTTGAAGTAATTGAGCTTTGTTTATTAGCGGGTAAAATTATGCTGCAATCCGGAGCAGAGACATATCGAGTGGAAGACACAATGACGAGAATAGCGGAAGCATTAGGTATTCCTAATTCACATAGTTATGTTACTCCTACAGGAATTGTTTTTTCGACTGATGACACCAACCCAGCGAAATTAATCAGAATCTCAGAACGATCTACAGATCTATATAAGGTGACATTAGTAAATGGTGTATCGAGAAAAGTAAGTAATGGCGAACTGACAAGACAAGAAGCATTTGAAAAGTTAATGGAAATTGAAAAGGCAAATTATACATTTCCAATTTATCAACAGGTACTTGCAGCGGCTATTGCTAGTGCTTGTTTTATGATTATGTTTTTAGGCCAGTGGCATGATTTTTTTCCTGCCTTTATTACTGGTGGTGTTGGTTTCCTTTCTTTTATTTTTTTGCAGAGAGTAGTGCAAATTCGCTTCTTTTCTGAATTTCTTGCTTCTCTAATTATTGGTGTGATCTCGATGCTTTTTGTCAAAATCGGAATAGGCGAACAACTGGATAAAATCATTATTGGCTCGGTCATGCCACTCGTACCTGGATTACTGATTACTAATGCTGTGAGAGATTTGATGGCGGGGCATCTTGTTTCAGGGTTATCCAAGGGCGCAGAAGCGTTTTTAACGGCATTTGCTATAGGTGCTGGGGTGGCAGTTGTCTTTGCAACAATGAGTTAAATGAAAGTGAGGTGCGAAATACATGACAATGGTTATTACACATTTGTTTACAAGTTTTATTGCGGCAGCATCGTTCGGTGTCATTTTTAATGCGCCAAGAAAATCATTATTGCGTTGTGGGTTTGTTGGTATGATTGGCTGGATCATCTATATAATTCTTGTGAACAATCATTATGATGCGATCCCCGCTTCGTTAATTTCTGCAGTGTTCATTTCAGCAATTAGTCATATTTTCGCAAAAATCTATCGCACGCCAATAATTATCTTTAGTGTTGCTGGTATAATTCCATTGGTTCCAGGTGGTATTTCCTATGATGCAATGAGACATTTTGTGTTAAATGATTATAATATGGCCATCCAATTGGCAGCAAAGGCATTTATGATATCAGGTGCGATTGCGGTGGGACTTGTCATTGCAGAAGTGTTTTTTCAATTGTTTATGAAAGCAAAACATAAAATAACGTCCAGAAACACATAATAGAGAGGAGGTGCGCATAGCACCTCTTTTCTATTAATTAATGAAAAGATGTGAATGCAGGATGAGGCGTGTCATATTTTGTATTTGTTTTATGTTTCTATTGCAAAATGCATTGGGGGTTCAAGCTCTAACTATAGAAAAAGCGAACGTACCACAGCAACTCCATGAAATGAGTTTAGAGGAAAAAATAGGGCAAATGTTGATGATAGATTTTAATCAAACAGTCGGGAGCGGACAAATAGGTGTAAATGATTCAATTATTCGGGTAATAGACCAAATCCAACCTGGTGGGATCATTTTTTTTAAGGAAAATATTCAATCGATGGAACAAACAAAGCGATTTACAATGGAATTACAGCATCGCAATCGTGGAATTCCTTTCTTAATAGGTGTAGATCAAGAAGGTGGGGAAATTGTGAATAGACTCCCTTTCTTAACAGAAATGCCAGGAAATATGGCATTAGGAGCTAGTAGTGATCTTGGACTTACCAAGCGTGTCGCCTCAGTATTAGGACAGGAGTTGGATTCACTAGGGTTTAATATGAACTTCGCACCTGTGGTTGATATGAATAGTAATCCTTTAAATCCGATCGTAGGTGTCCGCTCTTTTGGGGAAAATCCATACTTAGTTGCAAAAATGAGTGCAGCTTTTATGGAGGGGCTCCATGAAGCAGGAATATTTGCTGTAGCAAAGCATTTCCCGGGTCATGGTGATGTAACGGTTGATTCTCATAAAGGGTTACCCACTGTGTCTAAATCTATCGAGCAATTAAAGAAAAATGAGCTCATACCTTATCGATTTTTAATAGATAATGGTATTCAATCCATTATGACTGCTCATATTGCTTTTCCAGCTATTGAGAAGTCAATATATCCAGCATCACTATCTCACGCTATAACAACGAATCTTCTGCGGCAAAGTCTTGGGTTTAATGGAGTAGTTATAACAGATGCCCTAAATATGCAAGCGGTAGCGAGCACTTTTACAGCAGCTGATGCCGCTATTTCAGCTGTTAATGCTGGTGCAGATATATTATTAATGCCAACGGAAGCATTAACTGTTAAGCGGGCACTAATAAATGCCGTCAAAACAGAGGTTATTAGTGAGGAAAGAATTGATTTATCTGTGCTAAGGATTCTAAAATTGAAAGCACAGTTATTTAAAGAGCATAACACGATTGATGTCATACGATCTAAAGAACATCTTAAGGTAGAAAAAGAAGCGGCTGAAAAAGGGATTACAATTATAAAACGCGATGAAACGCTCCCGATTCAAAAAAATGAGAGGGTAGCATTCATAGATGATGGCAGTAATCATCAATCGAACAAACTGTTAACAGAAATGTTAGTTAATGCGGGAATCACCGTTACAACAGAAGAAGAGGCAGAACGACTCATTTATATTTTACATCATAAAAAAGACGCGTTATTGAATAACAACCTACAAAAAGAAAAGAAGCCAATAATAGTGATTTCGACTACAACTCCTTATCACTATGAACAATGGGAATTTGTACAAGGATTTATTTCTACATTTAGTCAATCGAGAGCTAGTATACAGGCAGTAAGTGATTATCTTATAGGGGAATTGTTAGCAACAGGATGTTTACCAGTTTCAATATACGATTCAACAGGAAAAGTGATTGTAATGAGCGAACAGGAATGTAAATAAAGGAAAAAGGTATTGTAACTTTTATCTTCGAAGCATATAATCCAAGATATATTTTGAAAGTTAGGAGAATAGCATGTTTAGAAGATTTTTGACTTATTATTTACCTCATAAAAGACTATTTATTATTGATTTTAGTTGTGCAATTATCGTTGCTCTACTAGAATTAGCTTTTCCATTAGCTGTTAGTTGGTTTGTAGATGAATTACTACCAACCAACAATTGGTCGATGATTGTTGCGGTTAGTGCGGGTTTGTTTGCTCTTTATTTTACGAGTACTGGGCTACAGTTTGTTGTTAACTACTGGGGACATAAACTTGGTATTAATATTGAAACAGATATGAGACAGCAACTATTTACACATGTGCAGAAGCAATCTTTTCGTTTCTTTGATAATACGAAAACCGGTCATATTATGAGCCGGACAACCAACGACTTAATGGATATTGGTGAGTTAGCCCACCATGGACCAGAAGACCTTTTTATTGCAGCGATGACTTTTGTCGGCGCTTTTTGGATCATGTTAACAATTAATGTGAAGCTTGCGCTAGTAGCAATATTTATTGTACCGTTCCTTGTATGGCTCATTGCATATTGTAATATTTCTATGAATAAAGCTTGGAGAAGAATGTATACAGAAATTGCCGAAGTGAATGGTAGGGTTGAAGATAGTGTTTCTGGTGCCCGTGTTGTTCAGTCTTTTACGAATGAAGCTTTTGAAATTGAAAGATTTACAAAGGATAATAGAAGGTTTCGTTCGGCTAAACTTCGTGGCTATAAAGTCATGGGGATCACATTATCTGGCGTCTATTTCCTCACGAGAGTGTTAATTCTGTCTGTTTTAGTTTTTGGTGCTTGGTTAGCTTTCAATAATCAGTTAGCACCAGGAGAGTTGGTCGCTTTTGTATTGTATGCTAATCTTTTATTAAAGCCGATTGATAAAATTAGTGCGTTAATGGAGCTCTATCCAAAAGGAATGGCAGGGTTCAAGCGTTTCACCGAAATGATTGATCAAGAACCAGATATAAATGATAAGCCTGATGCAATAGAAGTTGATTCATTACAAGGGAATATTACCTTTAACGATGTCACATTCGGGTACAATGATACTCAAAAAGTTTTACAAGAGTTGAATTTTTATATTCAATCTGGACAAACGGTTGCCTTTGTTGGTCCTTCAGGCGCTGGGAAGTCTACGATTTGTTCATTAATACCTAGATTTTATGATGTTGATAAAGGAGCCATCACGATTGATGGTATCAACATTCAAGATATGACGAAAAACTCTTTAAGAAATCAAATTGGTATCGTTCAACAAGATGTCTTTTTGTTTACAGGCACTATTAAAGAGAATATTGCTTATGGCAAGTTGGATGCAACGGAAGAGGAAATCATATTAGCAGCAAGTAAAGCCCACCTAACGCAATGGATTGATACGTTACCTGATGGTTTCGAGACACAAGTTGGCGAGAGAGGGTTGAAACTTTCTGGGGGACAAAAGCAACGTTTAGCCATTGCGAGAATGTTTTTGAAAAATCCACCGATTTTAATCTTAGATGAAGCCACTTCAGCACTTGATACCGAAACTGAAAAACTCATCCAGTCGGCCTTAACTGAGTTATCTAAAGACAGAACGACACTTGTTATAGCCCATAGATTTGCCACGATTAAAAATGCCGATAAAATCATGGTTGTAACTGAAGATGGTATAACCGAAGAAGGAACTGAAGAAGAGTTACTCGCTCTTGAAGGGATATTTGCGAACCTACATCATGTGCAGTACCAATAAATAAAGGTTGTCAAAGTGAAAAATATTTATCATAATAAAAGTTATGAGAAAATTAAAGAAAGACTTGACTTGTTTACCCGGTAGAAAGAATGCGGCTTTTCTTTCTCTGGGTTTTATTATGCCCAAAAGATAAGGAGGATGACAATGAAGATGAGAGTTTCTAGTGTGCAGTATCATTTGCATACGATTCGTTCGTTTGAGGATTTTGCTCGACAATGCAAACACTATATTCTTACTGCAAAAGAGTTTGATTCTGAGTTTGTATTGTTTCCAGAATTTTTTACTACTCAATTACTATCAATTGGTAGTGAAACGGGTGAAAGTTTATCCATTGCAGAATTACCAGGTTTTACGAAACAATATCAATCGCTGTTTACTCAATTAGCTGCTGAAACAAATATGCATATGATTGCAGGGACTCACGTAATCAGGCGAAATAATCGTCTTTATAATATGGCCCATCTTTTTTACCCGGATGGAAGGATAGAAGAACAAGCAAAGCTTCATTTGACACCCACTGAAATATATGAATGGGGCATAACAAAGGGTGAGGACTTAAGAGTTTTCGATACAGAAAAAGGTAGGATTGCGATTCTTACATGTTATGACATAGAATTTCCTGAGATTGTCCGTATGGCAGTAGCGAAAGGGGCAGATGTTATTTTTTGCCCATCGTGTACAGATGACCGCCATGGTTTTCATCGCGTCAGATATACTTCTCACGCAAGAGCAATCGAAAATCAAATCTATGTAGTAGGTGCAGGGACGGTGGGATCACTTCCCACAGTTGATTTTATGCGTGCAAATTTTGGACAAGCAGCTATCATGACACCAAACGATATACCCTTTCCTCCGCAAGGTGTTTTAGCAGAGGGGGAATTAAATAATGATATGATTATTACAGCAGACATCGATCTTCATTTATTGGATGAAGTAAGAAAAAAAGGATCTGTTACAACTTGGCGTGACCGGAGAACGGATTTATATTATGATTGGGGAAAGGCAAGATAGGATTATTGAACATGTCATTGGTTTTCCACTAAGAACTGTGAGTATGTGTCCATATTTAGGGAGAACCTTGAGATAAACAAACGAGTTAAAACTCAGTAACAGATAAAAATAGGATTGGATTAAATTATGGTTTCGATAGGCGGTGTTGTTGTGAAAAAATATCCTGGCTTTCTTCTTATATTTATAGGTATTGTTTTACTCTATTTTTCCTTTAAACTAGATGTTTCGCCAATCGTAGCGATTCTATTATTGCTTTCAAGTTTAATCGCTAATATCGCAGGTACGGTTGTATTAGTAAAGCTAATTATTACAATTCAAAGGAAAGCAGCCGAATTGAATAAAGAAGAATGATTAGAAGGGTTCGCTCTATGTTCGAACTACCTTACGAGTGTGGTGCTGAGAAATCAATTAAGGGCAAACACTTAATGAATATATATGAGTGCCAAAGGATAGAAAAAGTCAGTCCCGTATATGAGTGTTAACGGGACTGACTTTTTCTTTTTATCTATCGTCTTTATAAGTTTATCTCTACTATTCAATCTCCATCTTTTTTTCTGTACCATCAGCAAATATACGGTATTCTTCAATTTTCTGCTCATCGTTTACATAATAGAGTGCTGCACTTCTAATATTTTTGTTATCATCAAAATCAAAGTATATAATGACCTCTAATTGTTTATTTTTTAACGCATCCATATCGACGAGCTGATAATCAGCATCTAATGAATAATGTTCATCATGTTTAAAATCATAGCGAAAAGAGGGTAAGCCGTACATATCATCATTCATTTTTTGATCAGGCTGACCAAACTGATCGATTACGTCTTGTTCTGTCAGGTCGCTATGTAGTTTATCTTTTAATGTCGAAACGATATTTGCTTGTTCTTGAGTAGTCACATTTTCAACTGTAGTATCCTTTGCTGCCACCGGTTCCCCATTTGGTACCGCAGTTAAGTTCAGAAATAGGACGAATGTTAGGACGGATAAGGAAAGTATAAACTTAAACATTTAATCTCCTCCGTTTATATTTTCTGTTGCTACTATTCATATTTCCTTTTATACACTTTCAAAACATCAATTCAACAATTAATAGAAAGTTTTTGCTATACAATCTTTATGTATAGGTTTGTTATAATAGAAGAACATTTGAAAAAAGGAGCATGATTTGTGGAATTGAACCTCACTGACAAGATGATTATTGAAAGATGTGGAGCTGTTTCTTATAAGCGCGGTAAAGCTTTTTTCTCTGCAGGGAAAGTCAACTTTATAATAGAAGAAGAAAACAAAATCTATGCAGTTGTTAAAAGCGGAGAACACTTCAATGTAGAAGTAGAACGGATAGATGGTGAGATACAATCAAAGTGTAGTTGCCCTCAACTCTCTTCTTATCGTAAAGAATGTCAGCATCTAGCAGCTGTTTATATTGCCTGTCAAAAAAAGAACAGAGTGAGAGCGGACTCAGATGCGAATCAACTATTCTCCTTATTTGCAAAAGAGATTCCGGAAGTAAATGAACAAGCCCATTTTGAGTATAGAAAAAAATTAGATATACATATACAATGCTGTACGGTGACATGGAAAAATGAAGCAAGGCTAGCGATATCATTTATCTATCAAGGTCTACCTATTTCGTCCCCTCTCGATTGGTTCCGTTCTTTTATGGAAGGAAGGGTTTACAAAGAAAGTAATGGATTTCTATTGGATGCTACTAAACATTATTTAGCCGAGCCAATCGTCAATATTATGCAACTATTAGAGAATGCAGAAAGAAAGCACGAATGGTTATTCATTCCTTCATTAACTTGGGAAAAAGTAATGGAGAACATCATTCAGTTAGAAAATAGTCACTTTAAAGAAGAGAACAAACAGTTACAAACGATGAGATTAACAGATCAACCTTTACCCATCATTTTTGAACTCTCTTATAACGAAGAAGAAAATATGGCTATTTTATCTTACAATCATAATGATTCTTTTCAGCTTTTACCATATTATCAAGCTGTATATAAAGAGGGATGCTTTTATCATTGGCCTAAACATGACTTTAGACGTTTAACTGAATTGTTAAAGATGATGCAGGAAGATAAAAAATTGATGATTGCTGATGAACAAATCTCATTTTTCTTAAATAAAGTAGTGCCTGGGTTAAAGAGGCTTGCGACCATAACCATAGCTGATACGATTAAAAAGCAATATATGCAAGCCCCCTTAGTGGCAAAGCTTTATTTAGATCGCTTAAATCATAAATTATTAGCTAGTCTGGAGTTTCATTACGGCAAATTAAGTTTTAATCCATTAGATGACGAAAAAGCTAAAAAGGTTCTATTTAGAAATAAAGAAGACGAGGAGCAAATCCTCTCTTTAATGGAACAGGCCTCTTTTACAAAAACGGATGAAGGTTATTATATTCAAAATGAAGAATTGGAATATCATTTTTTAATGCATATTTTACCTGATTTACAAGAGCATGTACGTATATACACGACTACAGCCATAAAGATGAGGATTGATAAAGGTAAAACGCGTCCAGTTATTAGAGTGAAAATGAAAAAAGATCGAATGAATTGGCTGCAATTTAAATTTGATATTGAAGGAATTCCTGAGCAAGAAATTAAAGAAATCCTAACTGCAATTGAACATAAAAGAAAATACTATCGCCTCAAGAACGGGGCATTATTATCATTAGAAACAGAAGATTATCAACAAATTAAGGCTTTTTTGAACGAAGTACCTCTGCAAGCTGAAAATTGGAGTGAAACGACACTTGTACGTGGCTTACAGCTTATTGCAAAAACGAAGGAAGAAACGATTGCCTTTGAAGCATCTATAAGAAATTTTCTTCAAGATTTTAAAAATCTTAACGAAGATGACTACCCTCTACCAGGGAATTTTTCGTCCATATTAAGGCCCTATCAAATAGAAGGTTATCAGTGGATGAGAAAGCTGGCAGAAAACCAATTTGGTGGAATTTTAGCAGACGATATGGGGCTTGGGAAAACGGTACAAGCGATTACTTTCATCTATTCTTATATAGATGAAATAAGACATAAACAGTCACCTGCTCTTATTGTATGCCCCTCATCCGTACTTTACAATTGGTTACAAGAATGGATGAAGTTTGTACCGGATATGAAAGTTGTGATTTTAGATGGCAAACAGAGCGAAAGACAATTAATACGTAAAGATATTCATGTAGCAGACGTAGTTATTACATCATATACGTTAATAAGGAAAGACATTCATTGGTTGAAAAATGAACGTTTCCACACGATTATCTTTGATGAAGCACAAAGTTTTAAAAACCCATTAACAGAAACACATAAATCTGTAAAACAATTATTATCACAATATAAGTTTGCACTAACAGGTACACCGATAGAAAATGCAATCGAGGACTTATGGTCTGTCTTTCATATTATCTTCCCAGATTTATTTCTCGGCTTACAACAATTTAGTGAACTAAATAACGCTGCGATTGCCCGAATAATTCAACCTTTTGTTTTACGAAGAATGAAAACAGAGGTATTGGAAGAGCTTCCAGTTAAGGAAGAAAAAATCGAAAGAATAGATTTATATAAAGAACAACAAAAAATTTACTTAGCGTATCTAGCCAAATTGAAAGAAGATACATTAAAGCATTTAGATAAACGGACGTTAAGGAAAAATCGTATTAGAATTTTAGCAGGACTAACGAGGTTAAGACAGTTATGTTGTCACCCGGCATTATTTGTAGAAGGCTATCAGGGACGCTCAGCTAAACTAGATCATTTATTGACTTTATTACAAGAAGCAAAACAGGCGAATCGCCGTGTGCTCATTTTCTCTCAATTTACGAGCATGCTTGAAATTATCAGTAGTGAACTCTCCTTTCAAGGGAAAGAATTCTTTTATTTAGATGGTCATACAACCGCAAAGGAAAGAGTAGAAATGTGTGAACGGTTCAATAGCGGGGAAAAGAATCTTTTTCTGTTATCATTAAAAGCTGGTGGTACTGGTTTGAATTTAACAGGTGCAGACACTGTTATTTTATATGACACATGGTGGAATCCAGCAGTTGAAAGCCAGGCAGCGGACCGTGCCTACCGCATCGGTCAAAAAAAAGATGTCGTTGTCGTGAAATTAATTGCTAAAGGTACGATTGAGGAAAGAATGGAAGAAATGCAGTATCGCAAAAAAGATTTAATTCATACAATTCTTGACCGGGAAACAGAAGACTTTCTTACGGAAGAGGATCTATTACATCTTTTAGATATAAGAGACTAATGGGTCTCTTTTTTTTGTTTCTGGTCTCTTGCTTAGGTGTTATAAAGGCAAGTAATATTCCTAGTTCATCCACTTAATGTTGTTCATCATACAAATATTTCACTTTTGTATATAAAGAAGAAAGTCTACCAATTTTAAATTGGAATTCTATAGTTTTCGCTAGCTAGCTCACTCAATAATATAACTCAATACCTTTACGTATTTATTTAACCTGTGTCTATTCTAAAGGAGTTAATCATTGAAATGTTGAAGTGAATATGTTTTCATGGAGACTGAATTAAATAATTGAAATAACTAGATTTTTACAGATGAAGCATCCGTCTTTATTAGGCCAAAGAGATTAGGAGAAAGGTGCAAAAAAATACAAGTTTTTAGGAAAAAGTTTCAGTTTGTAATAAAAAAATGATGAAATATGTCGGATTAGTAATATATTTGTAACATTGCTATTACCTGAATGTCAAAAAGGGATGATATAATGCATTTTGTACTAGATAATATACCGACATATAAAAGTGAACTATAGTAAAAAAAACATAGAAAAATAGACAATATAGATAAAACATACATAAAAAGGAAAAATGTTAAAAAGGCAGGGGAAAATGAGTGAAGAAAAAGATTATCGCATTAAACACAACAATTATGTTAGGCCTTGGAGCCTTCGCACTTCCAGCAGTGAACGCAGAATCTCTGGATGACATTAAAAAAGAACGCTCTGATGTCAAATCTGATCTTTCTAAAGCAGAAAAAGAACTTGCAGCAGTATTAACAGAATTAAATGGTTTAGAAGAGAAAATCGCAAAAGTAGACCAAGCAGTAGCCGATAACGAGAAAATTGTTAAAGAAACAGAAAAAGAAATTGAAGAAGCTAAAGCAAAAATAAAAAAACTTGAAGAAGAAATTAAAGTCATTCAAGAAAGAATTGACAAAAGAAGTGAAATCTTAAAAGAGCGTGCAGTGGCTATCCAAAATAGTGGTGGTTCTAACGTTAACTATATTGAAGTCCTTCTAGGTTCTACTAGCTTCAGTGATTTTGTTGATCGTGTTGGTGCGATTTCTAAAATTGTCGATGCAGACGAAGAATTATTAATTCAACATGATAAAGACAAAAAAGAAGTAGAAGAAAAGAAAGCAACAGTAGATAAAGAGTTAACTACACTAAATGAAAAAATGACTGATCTTGAAGGTATGCGCGAGCAACTAAAAGAACAGGAAGCACAAAATGATAAGCTAAAAGCTGAATTAAAAGAAAAAGAAGAAGTTGCAGCTGAAAAAAAATCTAAGTTACAAGCTAAAGATGTTGATCTAGCAGCAATGCAAGCTGAAATTGAGAGTAGCATGGCGAGACAAGCTCCTGTAGAAGCAAGTGTTACAAATAATGAATCAACTTCAACTTCAACAAATACTACAAACTCTAATAGTAGTTCTAAATCTAAGTCTTCAGCAAAAGCATCTTCTGCACCAGCATCTACAACTGTTGGTAGCGGTATGCAAGCAGTTATTTCAGCAGGTAATAAATACATCGGAAATTCAGTTTATGTATTTGGCGGTGGTCGCTCAGCATCTGATATCGCTGCAGGTCGTTTTGATTGTTCTGGGTTCGTACATTGGGCATTTGCTCAAGGTGGCTATAGTGTAGGTGCTAGTACGGATGCATTGAAAAATCAAGGTACACCAGTTCCAGCAAGCCAAATGCAACCTGGGGATATGGTATTCTTTAATACGTATAAAACAGATGGTCATGTTGGTATTTATATCGGTGGCGGTAAATTCATCGGTTCACAAAGCAGCACAGGTGTAGCCATTGCTGATATGTCAAGTGGTTATTGGGCAAAAGCATTTAACGGCCGCGTTAACCGCATCAACTAATCTATCATTTGAATTTTTGAAAGAGCGTCTTGTTACGAATGTAATAGGGCGCTTATTTATTTTATACCCAATTCTGTTCTCGTCTTAAACATGGATCTTGAAACCTAATCATAATCGGTAAAGGAGAACAAGCTAGTACTAAGTTGTATTATCCCATCAAATAATAGATCAGCACTTAAATGATTGTGGTGTTTTTCAAACTTCCTGTTTTATTCTCCTCAGCTATCGTATTCTCTATGTAAATAGGTTCCAAGTAAAATTGTAAATCTGACTTATCTTCTATAAGTAGTTATAAAATTATCAGTTAATTCTAAAAATAGTTGCAATTATTCTTATTAGGTGTTTTAATAAAATTAACTTATCTGATATGTGATATATAACAGGATGTGATGATTTTGGCAATTGAAAAGATTGAGACGAAGAAAGTCTCACATATTATTGAAGAGAAGTTAGAGGAAATGATTCTCGATGGTCAATATCAAATCGGTGAAAAACTTCCATCAGTCCGCATGCTTTGTGAGTCTTTTGGTGTCGGGAGATCAGCGATTCGAGATGCAATCACTGCATTGAAAGGGAAGGGATTAGTTGAGGTAAAACAAGGAGAAGGTACTTATGTGAAGGCGTTTGATGTTCATACATTGCTGGGGAGTAAGTATTGGAATTTGTATGAAAAGGATATACAAGAACTCTTTCAAGCACGTAAGATCGTCGAGGTAGGTTTAGCGGAATTAGCTGCCAATCACAGATCAGAAAAGGATGTAGAGGATTTACATTATATACTTACAGCAAAAAAGGGGTGGGAATCGGATTTTTTATTTCACCAAAAGCTTGCTTGTATTGGAGGTAACACAGTTTTAATGCAATTTATAGACTTCATATCAGCACCATTGAAGCAAACGCTAGTAAAGTTCCATCAATATATACAGAACAGTACAGAAAAAGGTTCAATCATTGAAGCCCAACATAGGAACATTTTCCAAGCAATTAAGGAACGAAATAGCAAAAAAGCTTCAGAAGAAATGCTGGTGCATTTGACCACAGTCGAAGATATGTTACAAGAGACATCTACTATGGAGTAAAAATTTTTCGCTATTTGAAAAACAGTGTTTTGTAATAGCGAACAATAAGGAGGTAAGGAAATTGATGAATGAGTTGCTTTCTATAGCGGAGTATTTAACAACTTATAAACTAGACTATGAAATGTCTCAAGCTGATTTGTATGGTAATAGTGGACAATACACCGTATATCCAACCTCAGAAGAAGAGTTAAGTGCAATATTCGCTTTTGTTCATAAACATCAATTCACGGTCAATATCCAAGGTGCTGGATCTAAAAGGGGTTACGGTGGATTAATTGATCAAGCTGATTTACTTATTTCAATGGAAAAATTTACGGGAATCGTTGAACATCATAGTGGAGATATGACTTTAACCGTTAAAGCAGGAACGAAACTTGAGGATGTTCAACGTTATTTAGAGGATTTTAATCAAAAGTTAGCACTAGATCCCTTTATGCCTCACGTAAGTACAATTGGTGGAGTGATAGCAAGTAATGATAGTGGACCGAAGAGACTAAATTATGGATCCGCCAGAGACGCAGTCATCGGTTTAAGAGTAGTATACCCAGATGGTAAGGTGATTCGTACAGGTGGTAAAGTAGTAAAGAATGTTGCCGGCTATGACATGAATAAGTTGTTTATTTCTTCAATGGGGACACTTGGAGTGATAACAGAAGTCACGGTTAAATTACGTCCACTGGCAAAGAGTACAGCCACTTGCATCATATCTTTTCAAGGTGAAGATAGAAATACGATTTATTCTTTTACTAGAAATTTATTAAATAATAGTATTGAACCAATTAGTTGTGAGTTACTTGATCCTATTGTTTCATATAATATTAGCGGCATAAATAAACTTTCCTTACTCGTAAGCTTCGAAGATGTAGAAAAATCGGTGGAATATCAAATAAAGTATATTCAAAGTTTGATAGAAGAAGAAATGAAACTGACTATTCTTAGAAATAGTGAGGAAAAACAGTTATGGGACCGACTTTATCATCTACCTATTGATAAAGAGGATGAGTATAACAACGGTGAAAAAATCTTTGCTGTTGCTAAAATAGGTACAATCAATCTAAACGTTATAGACATTCTCCTAAAGGTAATGGAGATTAGAAGAAATACCAACATTGATATTTATACGCATGGAGGAGTCGGTCATGGCTTGATGCAACTATATATCAAGGGGAAAGAAAGTGAAATGATTGAAGCGCTTACAAAAATGAGAGAAGTAACAAATGAAAATGGTGGTTATTGTATCATAAAACATTTACCGCTAGCTCAAAGGTTAGTGTTTGATACATGGGGAGAAACGAAAGGTGCTCATTATTTACTAGAAGGAATTAAAACGAAGGTCGATCCAAAAAAAATCTTAAACCGTAAACGTTATGTAGGGGGGATATAGGTGACAGTCTCACAACAAAAATCAAAGCAACCAGCTTGCAAAGACGGGGTGAGCAATTATTTGTGGAATGATGCGCCTGATGAAACGAAATGGGCAGATTGTGTGCATTGCGGAATGTGTTTAGAATCTTGTCCAACCTATGAACAAACAGGTCAGGAACAGCATTCGCCAAGGGGAAGAGTTTATTTAATTAAGTCTGTGGCAGAAGGGAAATTAATGGTAAATGAAGAGTTTATGGATCCTGTATTTGCATGTTTAGATTGTCGAGCTTGTACAACAGCATGTCCGGCTGATGTTGATGTTGGTGGATTAATTGAAGAAGCACGTGGGCAAGTAAGGCAAGCTATTCCTCTAAAAGGATGGAAAAAGTCTGTAAACAAGTTATTTTTACATGGGATATTTCCACATGAAAATCGTCTGCAAACTTTAGGTGGACTGCTGAAGTTCTATCAAAAAAGTGGAATGCAAACATTGGTTAGAAAAACGAAACTCATTCAAATAATGCCTAAACATTTAGTTGATATGGAAGGGGTCATGCCAAAGATTCATTCATCAGTAAAGAAAAAACATCGTAACGGATCAGTAATTAAAGCGAAACAAGAAACTAAACGTGAAGTGGCGATGTTAACTGGTTGTGTAATGGATGTTATGTTTAGTGATGTCAATGAATCTACTATAAACGTGTTAACACGTAATGGTAATGATGTCCATATTCCTCAAAATCAAACCTGTTGCGGGGCTTTACATGTTCATGCAGGTGATCGAGATATGGGTAGAAAACTGGCAAAACAAAATATTCTTGCCTTTGAGAACGACGATACAGTAATTGTCAATGCAGCGGGATGTGGCTGTATGATGAAAGAATATGGTGAATTATTTAAAGAGGAGCCAGAGTGGCGAGAAAAAGCAGAAGCGTTAGCAGATAAAGTGGAGGACATCTCGAAGTTCCTTTATGATACAGGTTATGAAAAGCCAAAAGCTTCCTTGAATAAAAGAATTACTTATCACGATGCCTGCCATCTTGCTCATGGTCAAGGTGTGAGAGAGGAACCACGAGATTTGTTATTAAATATTCCTGGAGTAGAGATGGTCCATATGCCGAATGCAGATCGTTGTTGTGGGAGTGCAGGTATTTATAATATTACCAACCCTGAAATGGCGGGAGCTGTATTAGCAAGTAAAATGGAAAACGTGCCAGATGATGTCGAGATGATTTCCATGGGGAACCCCGGCTGTATGTTGCAAATGGCCATTGGTGTGAAAAATCATGGGCGCAGTCAAAAGGTTGTTCATACCGTTCAACTATTAGATTGGGCTTATCAAAAGGAGAGTAGAGGATGAAGAAATGGAAATTAAAAACAAAAGATCGACATATTCATGGACTCTCTCAATTGTTAAATGATAAACAGGCTATTCTTTATCATAAAGAAGATTTAATCAGTTATGATTGTGATGGGTTTACGATTCATAAATCATTACCAAGAGCGGTTGTTTTTCCTCATTCAACCGACGAAGTGGCACGTATTGTCAAGTATTGTCATGATCATTCCTTACCTTTTTTAGCGAGAGGTGCGGGTACAGGGTTGAGTGGTGGAGCGATTCCCCTTAATAATGAGGTCATTATTAGCATGGTTAAAATGAAAAGATTAATTGACATTGACCTTGATAACAGGAGAGCAGTTGTCGAGCCTGGTTATGTGAATTTGAAACTCACAAATCAAATTATTGAACGCGGATATTACTATGCACCAGATCCATCGAGTCAATATTGCTGTACCATTGGTGGGAATGTGGCAGAGAATGCTGGAGGTGCCCATTGTTTAAAATACGGTGTGACAACAAACCACATTTTAGGGTTAGAATTAGTTCTACCAAATGGAGAAATAGTTGAAATCGGTAGAAACGGTATTTTAGATGAACCTGGTTATGACCTATTAGGCCTTATTACAGGTTCAGAGGGTACATTAGGTATTGTAACAAAAATCATAGTCAGAATATTAAAAAATCCAGAAGGAAAACAAACCGTGTTAGCCTATTTTGATGATATTGAAGACGGTAGTCAAGCAGTATCGGATATCATTTCAGCAGGTATTGTTCCGGCAGCACTTGAAATGATGGATAAGACAGCTATTGAAGGAGTAGAAGCAGCGGCCTTTCCGGTTGGTCATCCGAAAGATATAGCAGCTGTTTTATTAATCGAAGTAGATGGTATTGCAGCAGGAATCGATGAACAAATTGAGCAAATTTTATCGGTTTGTCGCCATCGTAATGTTAGAGAAGTAAGAGCAGCAAAGGATGAAAAAGAACGGGCAGCATGGTGGGCTAATAGAAAAACAGGATTTGGTGCAATGGGGGCAATATCACCTGATTATCTTGTTCAAGATGGCGTTATCCCACGTAGTAAATTACCTGAAGTTCTTCGAAGAATTAATAAGATCAGTGAAGAATATGACTTGCGAATTGCCAACATATTTCATGCTGGGGATGGGAACTTACACCCGCTCGTTTTATTTGACGCGAGAGTTCCTGGCGAAACAGAGAAAGCGCTGGCAGCTGGTAGTGCATGTCTAAAAGTGTGTGCAGATGTTGGTGGAACAATTACAGGTGAACATGGAGTAGGTATTGAAAAGAGGGAAGAAATGCGGTTCGTTTTCACTGATGAAGAAATTGCAGCACAAACGGATATTCGATCTGTGTTTAATACGGATAATCTTTTGAATGCTGGCAAGTTATTTCCGTCTCCAAGTAGATGTGCAGAAGTGAAAAAAGAAATAAAAGAGAAAATTATTGGATAAATAATCGTAAGAATAATCTAAAAATCATTGAAGCGATCAGTCAATCATGGTATATTTTTTTTAGAATAATAGAAACAGTGTTTTGTAATAACAAACAAGGAGGATTATCATGACGCAATATGTAGAAAAAGGCAGTCTTAAAATCGCGGAGGAATTATTTCATTTTATTGAAAAAGAGGCATTACCAGGAGCAGAGGTAGATTCAGAACAATTTTGGCAAGGATTTGAAAAGTTAATTGCCGATTTAACTCCGAAGAATAAACAGTTACTACAAAAAAGAGAAGACATACAAACAAAGATTAATGAATGGCATACAACACAAAAAACGTTTGATGCGAAACAGTATAAGCAGTTTTTAGAAGATATAGGCTACTTGCTCCCAGAAGCTGATGATTTTGAAATTACTACTCAAAATATTGACGATGAGATTGCCATTCAAGCAGGACCACAATTAGTTGTTCCAATTAATAATGGGCGCTATGCAATTAATGCTGCCAATGCGAGATGGGGCAGTCTATATGATGCTTTGTACGGCACAGATGCGGTTAGTACTGAAGATGGGGCAACGAAAGAAGGTGCATACAACCCTATTCGTGGAGAGAAAGTAATTGCTTTTAGTAGAAACTTTTTAGATGAAGTAATCCCATTACAAGAAGGCAGTCATAAAGACGCGATTGCTTATACTGTTGAAGCCAGTGAACTAGTTATTACATTGAATAGTGGGACAAAAGAATCTCTTCGTAATAAAGCATTATTTATCGGTTATCGCGGGACAGAAACAGAACCAACGGCCATTCTTTTGAAAAACAATCAACTACATTTTGAGATTCAAATTGATCGTCAACATCCAATTGGAAAAACCGATGATGCCGGAATTAAAGATATTTTATTAGAAGCTGCAGTTACAACGATTATGGATTGTGAAGATTCAGTTGCAGCAGTTGATGCTGAAGATAAAGTACTTGTATATCGTAATTGGTTAGGATTGATGAAAGGAGATTTAACTTCTACATTTAAAAAAGGTGACCGATCGATCACAAGGGCTATGAATAATGATCGTGAATATTTGGCACCTAATGGAGATACCTTTTCGCTTAATGGACGCTCACTCATGTTTGTCAGAAATGTGGGTCACTTAATGACAAATGAGGCGATATTAACAGAAAATGGTGAGGAAATTCAAGAAGGAATTTTGGATAGTGTGATTACTTCACTAGCAGCAAAACATACATTACTTGGAAATGGAAAATATCAAAATAGTAAAAATAATTCTATCTATATCGTAAAACCTAAAATGCATGGTCCAGAAGAAGTGGCTTTTGCCAATGAGCTTTTTAACCGAACAGAAGATTTATTGGGACTCGATCGTTATACATTGAAGATAGGTGTAATGGATGAAGAAAGAAGAACTTCTTTAAACTTGAAATCTTGTATTAAAGAAGTAAAAGAGAGAGTTGTATTTATTAATACAGGATTTTTAGATCGTACCGGAGATGAAATGCATACCTCAATGGAAATGGGCGCAATGATTCGTAAAAATGATATGAAGTCAACAAAATGGCTGCAAGCATATGAAACATCTAATGTGTTAACAGGGCTTTCTACCGGTTTTAAAGGGAAGGCGCAAATAGGAAAAGGTATGTGGGCGATGCCTGATTTAATGGCAGCCATGCTCGAACAAAAGGTGGCCCACCCTAAAGCTGGTGCAAATACAGCTTGGGTTCCTTCACCGACTGCAGCTACACTTCATGCCCTTCATTATCATCAAGTAGATGTGGCTAAAGTACAGCAATCATTATCAGTGAAAAAGACTGACTTAAGAGACGAGATACTTGCCATACCAGTGGCAAAGGATACTAATTGGACTGGGGAAGAAATCCAAGCAGAGTTGGATAATAATGCACAAGGGATATTAGGATATGTCGTTAGATGGGTTGATCAAGGCATCGGTTGCTCAAAAGTCCCAGATATCAATAATATTGATTTAATGGAGGACCGAGCGACTTTAAGAATTTCGAGCCAACATATGGCGAATTGGTTGCATCATGGTATTGTATCAAAGGACCAAGTGATGACTACTCTAAAAAGAATGGCGAAAGTAGTGGATGAACAAAATGCGGATGATCCATTGTATTATCCGATGGCACCGAACTTTGAGGAATCTGTTGCTTTTCAAGCTGCATGTGAACTAGTTTTTGAAGGAGTTAAACAGCCAAGTGGATATACCGAACCAATTTTACACCGTCGTAGAATTGAGGCAAAAGCGAAGTTTGCTGTAAAACAGTAAAAAAATAATGAATAAAAGAGTGGTTCGTTTGTGGCCACTCTTTCTAAATATAGTAAGAAGAGTGGGAGTTGAAATTGTAATTTAAAACTTAAATGATTGTAGTAGGAGGATTTTAAATGAAATTTGTAAGATTTACGATTAATAATCAATTATTACAAGGTATCATTGAAAATGGGGAGATCAAAGAAATCTCAGGTGATATATTCAATAAGTGGGAAGAGACAGGCACCTATTATGATCAAAGTGATGTTAAACTTGTTTCTCCTATTGTTCCCACCCAAATTATCGGAATCGGTGCAAACTTTGTTAGTGATAAACAAGAACTACCAGAGGAATTACCAGCAGTTCCAGTGTTTTTCTTTAAACCGGTATCATCCGTAATCGGTCCGAATGAAGAGATAATCATTCCTAAAGGGATTGATCAAGTTAAATTTGAATCAGAATTGGCAGTAGTGATTGGTAAAGAAACAAAAGATGTCGCTGAAGAAGATGTGTTTGATCATATTTTTGGTTATACGATTGGTAATGATGTAACAGCTCCTCAATTTTTCCATCAAGACGGTCATTGGACGGTCGGTAAAGCATTTGATACTTTTACTCCTCTTGGGCCAGTTATAGAAACAGAGCTTAAGCTAGAAGAAACTCGCATTAGAGCCAATCTGAATGGTCAATTAAAGCAAGATAGCCCACCTGAGTTAATGATTATTTCTATACAAAAGATGATTGCTTTTCTATCGAAGGTAATGACTTTGAGGGCTGGAGATGTTATCCTTACTGGAAGCCCTGTAGGCGCCGAATTGATTGGTGAAGGTGATATAATTGAATGTGAGATTGAATCAATCGGTCAGTTAACAAATACAGTCGTAAGAAGTAAAGCGGAAGTAAAGTCATAAATGATTTTTGTAGGTTTTGATTGAGGTGAAGGTATGGAAAGAGATAATATGGTGAAATCGGTAAGTAGAGCGCTTGATATTATTGATATGATCAGTTTAAGAAAGTACGGTATGGGTGTGACTGAAATTGCAAATGAAATGGATATCAATAAAAGCTCCGTACACCGCATATTATCAACTCTTGTGAAGTATGGTTATATCGAGCAAGTAAAAGATTCAGGCAAATATAAAGTAGGTTACAAAATATTAAATATTAGTACTAGATTGCTTGATTCAATAGATATCCGCTCAGAAGCGAAGCTTTATTTACAGGATTTGGAGCAAAAGACGAATGAAGTCATTCATCTAGTGGTACCAGATAATGACGAGGTAGTTTATATCGAAAAACTCGATGGGAATGAAGCATTGAGAATGCACTCATCTGTTGGCAAACGTGCGCCTATGCATTGTACATCTGTTGGTAAAGCGATATTAGCACATCAACCAGTACAAGTAGTCAAAGATATTATACAGAGAAAAGGGTTGAAACCTCATACAGAGCATACAATTACAGATGAAATGGCATTGTTAGAAAATTTAAAGATGATTAAGACAAAAGGTTTTGCTCTTGACTTAGAGGAAAATGAAAACGGAATTGTGTGTATTGCTGTTCCAATATTTGACTATCAAAACAATGTATGTGCTGCGATCAGTGTATCCGGTCCATTAATAAGAATGTCACAAGAGCGTTTGCAGGAACTCGCTCCCTTTATGGTTGATATTGGAAAGAGTGTTTCTATACGGTTAGGGTATTTAGATGAATAGTCATCTTTCAATTAGTAAAAACGCTCCCTTATAAAAAAGGGAGCGTTTTTACTTTTTTAGACGAATAACACTTGTTATTACCTCATCTGTTGATCAATCATTCTACTTCTTAAAAACTTTAATTATAAATAAAAAATATCAATTTATAATTTTCAAAATATTGTTGTAATTGCATAATAAATTAGTATAATTAATATATATAATATTTGTTGTATAACAAAATATTTTAGTTATATAACAACAAAGATAATAAGGGGGAGTGTGTGTGAGTACAGGCGTTTTAGCAGTTATTTCATTATTACCGATTATTGCTGTTGCCATTTTTCTTGTAGGACTTAAATGGCCGGCAAGTAAAGCAATGCCGATTTCCTTTCTAATTGCTGCCGCATTAGCATTATTTGTATGGAAGGTTCCATTCAATACTGTAGCTGCAGCAAGTGTAAATGGTTTAGTTGTGGCCATTACACTGTTATATATTATTTTTGGTGCAATATTATTATTAAATACTGTACAAGAAAGTGGAGCCATGAGAACCATTCGCCAAGGCTTCATAGATATTTCGCCAGATCGAAGAATTCAAGTGATTATTATTGCTTGGCTCTTTGGCTCATTTATTGAAGGGGCATCAGGTTTTGGTACACCTGCTGCGGTAGCAGTTCCGTTAATGGTTGGTTTAGGATTTCCTGCAATGGCAGCTGTTGTGGCTGGCATGGTCATACAAAGTACACCAGTTACTTTTGGAGCTGTGGGTACACCTGTATTAGTAGGTGTACAAACAGGTTTATCTGCTAACCAAAGTATAACTGACAATCTCTTAAATGTTGTAACAACGATTGGTGGTCATGCCGCAATCTTGCATATGATCGCCGGTACCTTTATTCCATTATTTGTTGTTGCTTTAATGACTCGCTTTTTTGGTAAAAATAAATCTTTTGCAGAAGGAATTAAAGTATGGAAATTTGCGCTGTTTGCAGCTTTTGCAATGACGATTCCATACGTTATTGTTGCAAATACACTTGGACCAGAATTCCCATCTATGACAGGGGGACTAGTTGGTTTACTGATAGTTGTACTTGCAGCTAGAAAAGGTTTTCTCCTTCCAAAAGATGAAACGTGGGACTTTGAAGAGAAATCAAAATGGGATCCTGAGTGGACAGGTAGAATCGAAGTACAACTAAATAACAATGGGAAAAAAATGGGGTTACTAAAAGCATGGTCACCGTATATCCTAGTGGGAGTCTTTTTAGTTTTAACTAGATTGAAAACGCTTCCTTTAAAAGAGTGGTTACAATCTATTGTTATAAAATTGGAAAATATATTCGGCTCAAGTATTACTGCAAGCTTTGAGATTCTTTATTCACCTGGAACAGTTCTTATTTTAGTATCAATTATTACATTTTTCATCCATGGAATGAATTTTAGCTCCTATAAAAAAGCATGGAGTAGTTCGGCAAAAACAACAGCTGCAGCATCAGTTGCACTTGTATTCACTGTTCCAATGGTTCAAGTATTCATCAATACTGGTGGTGGAGCCGCCGGTTATGAACAAATGCCAATCGAATTAGCAAATGGGGCAGCGGCATTAGCTGGAGAATTCTGGCCATTCTTTGCTACCTTTATTGGTGGGATTGGTGCATTTATCGCTGGTAGTAATACGGTTAGTAATATGATGTTTTCCCTTTTCCAGTATGATGTCGGTAGCCAAATTGGGGTGAACCCGAGCTGGATTGTAGCTTTACAAGCAGTTGGTGGAGCAGCGGGTAACATGATTTGTGTCCATAATGTTGTTGCTGCTTCTGCAGTAGTAGGACTCGTCGGTAAAGAGGGAGAAGTTATTCGTAAAACACTCTTGCCATTTGTTTATTACGCTTTATTTGCAGGTGCTATAGGGTACTCTATTGTATGGTATTCAAGTAAAGGCTTATTTAACCTCGGCACACTGATTGCTGTTCTTATCATTTTGGCTGCATTTTATATTATAGCCACGAACAATAAAAGGCTTAATACGTTGCATCAATATAATCAAACAATTTCAAAGTAATAACAAAAAAAGTAACCGCACTATATTTAGCGGTTACTTTTTTGTTGGAATTACCAGAAAAATAAAGGAAGAAAGACTAAGGCAGCAATAGCACCTAAAGCAATCCCTGCGCCGAATCCCCAGCCCCAACCGCCGCGACCGCAACCACCACGACCGCAACCACCTCTGCGGTATCCGCCTGCATAACCGTAACCACCATAATTTTTGTTCATTGGACGTAAATACACTCTGTCGTTAGATACTCTTTCAATAATTCCACGATGAATTCTACCATCATTCATTTTGATTTCTACAGGCTTTCCTATTCCGTTATAACAGCGATGATAATAACCACTCATTAAAATAACACCTCCGGGAAATAAAAATGCTTTCTCTCCTTATGGTATGTCCACCTTTCTTTTTTGAATAGGTACATGTCCTATATGAAGAGCGGAGTTTTTATCCAGTGTCAACAACTAGAAAGTTAGAATAATATAGATAGTATACAAGGAGGGGAACAATGAAATATTCTTATGAAGATGCTTTAGCCTATTTTCAGGTCCCATTTGCTCACCCTGGAGGGAAGCAACTTACGAGCGAGTTACTAATTAATGAGCCTATTACAACAGAAACGACTATTCTCGACGCAGGCTGTGGAACAGGAAGTACATCTTATCTTTTAAGTGATATATATGGTGCGAGAATAGAAGCAATAGACAAACATGCAGAAATGGTACAGGCCGCAAGAAGAAAGGCGAGCTTGTTAGCAAAACCCTTTCACGTATCGGTAGGTAATGTGGAGAAGTTATCTTTTTCTGATCAACAATTTGATCTGATCCTATCTGAATCTGTTATCGTCTTTACTAACGTGGCAAATACCTTAAAGGAATTTGCACGTGTATTAAAAGACAAAGGGAGACTCTATTTAATAGAGATGACAAAAGAATCATCAATGACTAGTGAAATGGAAGAAGAAATGAAGGCTTTTTATCAATTAGAAAAACTGTTAAGTGAAAAAGATTGGACGAAGGCTTTAGACACTGCCGGCTTTAAAAAGGTCGAGGTTTTAAAGGCAAGTACGATTGCAGAGATGATTGCAGAAGGAGTGAAGATGGGAGACGATAGTTCCCATCAACATATTAAGTTATTAAAAGAAGATTTATCACAAGTGTTAATTGATCATTACCAACTTAACTTACAATTAAGTAACCATCTAGGCTACCGAGTGATACGAGCGATGAAAACGTAGCTCACATTTGATCGAGGGTAAGATTTAACTTTTGATAGATTGCTAATAGTTGTTTTATTTCTTCATTTGTGAGCTGTGCAAATGTATTTTTTTGCAGTTGATGTCCGTCTTCAGCTGCCTTTTTTAATACTTCTAAGCCTTCATCAGTGATTTCTAAATATGAAATCCTTTTATCATTTAAATCAGGTATTCGTTTAATATAATACCGTTTGGATAACTTCTGAATAAGATGCGAAATAGAAGATGGTGCGATACCAAGGCTTTCTGCCAGATCGATAGGTTTCATTTTTCCATCGCGCTTTAAATGACTAAGCAGAAGAATATGAGAAATACCTAATCCCTCATTAAAAGATTGATTCCATTTAATAATCATGCGGTTGGTTACTTGTTCCATCGCATGAATAAGTTCAAAAACAGTTTGATCATTCATTTTATGCCAGGTCCTTCCCTACGTTCATACAGTAATCATATCAAAAAAAAATAATCATGCAACAAGCGTTAGTAGCTTTATGATGTTATTTCTAATAAATGGATATTATCTGTAGAAATCAACTTCACGAAATCCATTTCATAATTACATATTGCTTATGTGTGGGATTTATATTAATAATATTCGAAAAAATAAGAAAAATATAATAAAATATAGAAAAGGAGGAAAGGTAAATATGAATGATACATATATAACAGAAGAGCACGAACTCTTTAGAAAGTCTTTACGGAAATTTTTAGATAAAGAAGCTTATCCCTATTATTCACAATGGGAAAAAGATGGTATGATTCCTAGAGCTTTCTGGAGGAAAATGGGTGAGCAAGGCTTCTTATGCCCAAACATCGACGAGGAATATGGTGGAAGTGGTGTTGATTTTGGCTACTCTGTCGTTATAAATGAAGAATTAGAAAGGGTCGGATCCGGAACGATTGGTATCGGCCTTCATAATGATATTGTTATCCCTTATATCACAACATATGGTACAGAAGAACAAAAGAAGCGATGGTTACCAAAGTGTGCGACAGGCGAATTCATTTCGGCGATTGCCATGACTGAGCCGGGCGCAGGTTCTGATTTGGCATCGATTAGGACGACAGCTATAAAAGTTGATGACCATTATGTACTGAATGGTGAAAAAACCTTCATTACAAATGGAATGAATGCAGATTTGGTTATTGTGGCAGTAAAAACAGATACGAAGGTGACCCCTCCATATAGAGGAATCAGCTTAGTTATAGTAGAGAAAGGAATGAAAGGGTTTACAAGAGGAAGGCAACTAAACAAGGTTGGCTTACATTGTCAGGATACAGCAGAGCTTATATTTGATGATTGTGTCGTATCTAGTGAAAATCTACTCGGTGAGGAGGGTAAAGGGTTCTACTATTTAATGGAAAAGCTTCAACAAGAACGGTTAATTGTTGCTATTGCTGCCCAAATTGCTGCCGAAGAAATGATTAGAATGACAATGGCTTTCATCAAAGAAAGAAAAGCGTTTGGAAAGGCTATTAGCTCTTTTCAAAATACGCAGTTTAAAATGGCAGAGATGGTAACAGATGTAGAGATGAGCCGTGCCTTTCTTCAAAAGTTAATTTATGACCATATGAAACAAAAGGATATTGTCACTCAAGTTTCAATGGCTAAATGGAAATGCACAGAGAATGCGAGAAGAATTGCGACAGAATGCATGCAACTTCATGGTGGATACGGATATATGGAAGAATATGAAATAGCAAGAAGGTATAGAGACATACCTGTTGCCAGTATTTACGCAGGAACCAATGAAATGATGAAATCAATTATTGCTAAAAACTTAGGATTATAGGGGAGGATTTCTTTTGCGCGAAGTAGTTATTATTGATGGGATAAGAAGTGCAGTCGGAAAAAGGAACGGTTCTTTAAGAAATACACGTCCTGATGACTTAGCTGGTGCAGTCATTAAAAGTTTAGTAGAAAAAACAGGGTTAAATCCAACACTAGTAGATGATGTTATTTTAGGATGTGTATCACAAATAGGTGAACAAACAGGAGATATTGCTCGTGTGGCGGCTCTTATCTCTGGATTGCCAATTACAGTACCAGGAACAACGATTGACCGACAATGTGGGTCGAGTCAACAGGCGGTTCATTTTGCCGCCCAGGCGATTTCATCAGGTGATATGGATATCGTTATTGCCGGTGGCGTTGAAAGTATGTCGAGAATACCAATTGGTTCAAGTTATCAGGGTGTAAAACCGAGTGAGCAATTGACTAAGCAATATGAGATTATCCATCAAGGGTTATCGGCGGAAAGAATAGCAGAAAAATATCAGTTCACTCGTGCTCAACTAGATGAGTATGCATATCACAGTCAAGAAAAGGCACTACTTGCTCAAGCAGAAAATCGCTTTAAAAATGAAATTATGCCACTGGAGTTAGTTGACGATAGTGGGGCAACATTCAATTTTGATCAAGATGAGGGGCCAAGAAAAGGAACGAGTATAGAGAAGTTAGGCGGATTGAAACCTTCATTTAAAGAGAATGGCATCATACATGCTGGAAATGCAAGTCAAATAAGTGATGGAGCAGGTGCTTTGCTCATTATGTCAGGTGAGAAAGCACGTGAATTAGGATTGAAACCAAGATTTAAGATAATTACCCGCGTCGTTATTGGGTCAGACCCTACCTTGATGCTTACAGGTCCGATAGCTGCAACTGAAAAAGCATTGCACAAGTCTGGATTAACCTTGGCAGATATGGATGTATTTGAAGTGAATGAGGCCTTTGCTTCTGTGCCATTAGCGTGGTTGAAAGAAACAGGAGCAAATGCGAATAAACTGAATCCAAATGGAGGTGCTATTGCCTTAGGCCATCCACTGGGTGCAAGTGGAGCTCGCTTATTATTAACGATGATGAGTGAATTAGACCGTACAGAAGGTAGATATGGGTTACAAACAATGTGTGAAGGTATGGGTATGGCAAACGCAACAATTATAGAAAAAATCTTTTAATAAAAAAGGGAGGAATAATAGATGACAATGACGATTGCAGAAATCTTTGATTTAACGGTAAGTAAGTTTCCAGAGAAGGAGGCGCTATATGATGTCAGAAAAGATTTGAGGTTTACTTATCGTGAGTGGGCAGACGAAGTCAATAGATTAGCACAGGCGTTACATGTAGCAGGAGTAAAAAAAGGAGACCGAGTTTCTACCTATTTATATAATACAGAAGAATTAGCAACGACGTTTTTTGCCTGTGCAAAAATAGGTGCAGTATTTAATCCTATTAATTTCCGGCTGATGTCAGAAGAATTGTCATTTATTATTTCTGATGCTGAACCAAAGGTGTTTATTTTTGAAGAAACTCTACAGACAGCTGTTGAAAAAGTGGCCAATAGTTTCCCCACAGTTCAATTTTGGTCAATTGATGGCAACCATCCTCCTTTTGCCAAAAGTTATCATGAGCAAATCACAGCTGTTAATAGAGAGAACGTAGAAGTGAAACTATCATCTGATGATCTATATGCGATTATGTATACGAGTGGGACAACTGGGAGACCAAAAGGCGTGCTGCATCGCCATAAAGATATGACAGAACAAAGTCTGATTGTTATCCATGCACTAAATTATCATCAGAATGATAATGGTTTAGTTGCTGCGCCTATGTTTCATTGTGCAGAGTTACATTGTGCTTTTTTACCAAGAGTTCATATTGGAGCGAAGAGTACCATTCTCCACCAGTTTGATGCAAAAAAAGCATTATCACTGATTGATTCAGAAAAAATTACCGCTTTCTTTGCAGCACCAACAATGTGGAATATGATGCTTCAAGAAGATTTACAGGCGTATAATCTTTCAACATTAGAAAAAGGTTTATATGGTGCAGCTCCAATGGCCCCTAGTCTCGTATTTGCTTGTCGGGAGAAATTGGGTGTTAAGTTAACTCAAGCATATGGGATGACTGAAATGGGACCAGCAATTACGTTCCTTAGTGATGAAGACCAGATTCGTAAAGCAGGCTCGGCGGGGCAAGCTTGCTTGAACCATGAGATAAGAATTGTTACACCTAATGATGATGGTCATTCATATGATGATCAAGTCGTTCCAACTGGTACAGTAGGTGAGATCATTGTGAGAGGACCAAGTATGATGCAAGGTTATTATAAAAGAGAGGAAGCAACTAAAAAGGCACTCCATAACGGCTGGTATCACTCAGGAGATATGGGCTATCTCGATGATGAAGGCTTTCTTTATGTGAAAGACCGTGTTGATGATATGGTGATTTCAGGGGGAGAGAATATTTATCCACGGGAAGTAGAAGATGTTATCCATGCACATCCTTCCGTGTTAGATGTAGCTGTATTAGGTGTACCAGATGAGCATTGGGGAGAAGTTGTTATTGCTTACATTGTCAAAAAAGAGGAGAATATTACTGCTGAAATTTTAGATGCATTTTGTAAGCAAAGTGAAAGCCTTGCAAATTATAAAAGACCAAGAAGATATGAATTTGTGGACAGTCTACCGAGGAATGCTAGTGGGAAAATCCAAAAATTTGTATTAAGAAATCAGGAACTATTGCAAAAATAACCGCCAGTAAATGAAAGGGATAATATATGTTAACAGGTGTGAAAATAATTGATTTTACAAACTATTTACCAGGTCCTTTTGCCACGCTTAGATTGGCAGAACTTGGAGCAGAAGTAATTAAAATAGAAGGACCGAATGGTGATCCTGCACGACATTTAGAGCCGATGGGCAAAGGCCAAGGTGTCATATTTACGAGTAATAATCGCGGTAAAAACAGTCATTTCCTCGATTTAAAAGATACAACGGATTTAAATAAGGTGAAGGAACTAATACTAGAAGCAGACGTAATCATTGAAAGTTTTCGACCGGGTGTGATGAAGCGTTTAACATTAGACTATGAAACGATCCAAACATACCATCCCACAATTGTCTATTGTTCATTGGTTGGGTATGGTGAAAATACTTTTTATTCTACCTTTGGAAGTCATGACCTGAATTATATGGCCATTAGCGGGATGTTAGCACAATGGAAGGATGATAAGGGACGTCCCATTCATCCTTCTCAACAAATAGCTGATTTAGTCGGAGGGATTGTGGCAAGCGAAAGAGTTTTAGCAGGTCTTGTTCAAAGAGGGATAAATGCAAAGGGTAGCTACCATCAAGTAAGTATGGCAGATACAATGACGGCTTTGATGGGTAACCACCATCTCGTTCATCAAGTGACAGAAATGAAACAAGGTGTAGAGGTTTTAGCAGGGACCATTGTTAACTATTGTTTATACGAAACAAGTGATGGTCGCTATATGGCATTAGGCGCATTAGAGAAGAAGTTCTGGCAATCTTTTTGTTTAGCTGTTGAACATCCCGAATGGATAGCATGTCATATGATGAAGGTAAGTGATCCTGTTTATAAACAAGTTTGTGCAGTTTTTAAGGAGCGATCATTTACTGATTGGATAGGTGTTAGCGAGCAAGTCGATTGTTGCTTAACACCTGTGTTAGAAATCGATGAAGTACCCAAAAGTAATTATCATCAACAAAGAGGGAGTTTCGTTTATGATGATAACTGGTCTTGTATTCAACAATATTCTGACTTGAGAAATCCTCAAAAAAAGAAATAGGGACAAAAGAACTTAATAATCGTCAAACATATATAGTAACAACTTAGAATATAGTGTTATAATAGATAAACCTTAAAAAGTGATTTGTGTTTAAATGAAGGTTTATTTTTGCAACGTAGATCACAAAAAAGTGAGTGATGATTGTAAGTGAAATTTATTAAGATGATACCAAATATGCTTACTTTAGGCAATTTATATTGTGGATTTTTGTCTATTGGATTTGCTGCTCATGGCCAATATAATAATGCGGCGATATTGATTATTATCGGTATGATGCTTGATAGTATGGATGGTCGTGCAGCGAGAATGTTAAAAGCAGATAGTACGCTAGGCAAAGAATTAGATTCATTAGCGGATGTTGTAACTTTTGGGGTTGCACCGTCATTTCTCGTATATTATACATACTTTTACCAATTTGGTTCTATTGGATTATTAGTTTCTGGGTTATTCCCGCTATTCGGTGCATATCGCTTAGCACGATTCAATATTGGTACTAGTAAGCAGTCCATGCATTATTTTATCGGTGTTCCGATTACTGCCGCTGGTGGTATTTTAGCTATTTTAACATTGTTTGGTCACTGGGTGCCCAGTATTATTACGACAGTTGTATTTACCGCGCTATGTTTTTTAATGGTCAGTCGTATTCGTATTCCGAGTTTAAAAGATATCCCATTACCAAAGTACGGGACAATTGTGACAATCTTTTTAGGCTGTATGCTTTTTGTTCTTTATAAAGGGACATATGGTTCCTATCCTTATTTAATTTATATTGCCACTCCATTATACATTGCCTATTTAGCGTACCGCTTTAAAAAGAACCAAAATAATAAGACTTCCGACTAGTAAGAATTTTACAGTTTGGGAGTCTTTTTTTTGTTGTTAGGAAACCATAAAGTCAGGAATTTAATTGAGTCTTTCGGAGAGAAAAATCATTTTATAAAAAAAGGATGAAGGAGGTTTCTCCTTCATCCCATAACTAAAATAAAATTAGCTTGAAAAGAAAACTTTTTCAGTATTATATTTTGCTTTTAACTTATTAATAATGTAGGTTTCGTATATTTCACGCTCAACAGGATCATCAACATACATACATGCAATTTTAGACACTTGTTCACGGTGATTTTTAATGGGAGACACTTGGTCGTCGAAATGTTTTTTTACACGTTGTCTTAGTTTACGTGCTTTCCCAACAAAAAGAAG
This sequence comes from Cytobacillus sp. FSL W7-1323, assembly GCF_038595015.1. Taxonomy (NCBI): domain Bacteria; kingdom Bacillati; phylum Bacillota; class Bacilli; order Caryophanales; family Bacillaceae; genus Cytobacillus; species Cytobacillus sp. FSL W7-1323. The sequence continues at coordinate 2,626,505 of NZ_CP151998.1, read as the reverse complement.
GTTCTCTTTTTTGTCAAAGAATAAAATCATTCCACCTCTATCTCTTGGAATCTTTGTAAAGTCCGTAAAACCATATAAATGGCTGATGGCCGTTGTTCCTTGTTCCCCGCCAGGCTTCTTTTTAGTGATAACTAAGTCTGGATGAGGTATTTCAATATTAATCATCAATAATCACTTCCTATTCTAGCAATCATCGTACCACAACCTACATAAAAAAGCCCATACTTCCGCGTATTTTTCTTTAAATGTTTTTAAATCATATAATGGAGAGATAATAAACGTATTCTAAAAAATGAAAGTTTGAAAAATTAATAATATTATTAGGTTGATTTTTACAATTTCTCCATAAATTTATGGGTATATTGATGAAATTTACAAAGGCTTTACAAAAGGTTAATAGAGAATTAAATATGATTCGTTATATTGGGATTAACACAAACAAAATAGCTAAAAGCAATCTAAAGTGGAGGTTTTTCTATGTTAAAACTTCGAAAATGGAAGAGTATTTTGTTACTTTTGTCACTTACTTTAATTTTGACTGCATGCAATGGTGGTGAAGAAGAAGGAGAGGGACAAGCTAGTACAGGTAACGGAAGCACGATATCCATTTCTGGTTCTACGTCAGTTGGTCCGCTAGCAGAAAAGCTAGCTGCTAAATATATGGAAAATGCAGATGTGAACATTGAAATCAATCAAATTGGTTCCTCAGCAGGAATTACAAATGCAATAAATGGAGTTTCCGAAATTGGCATGTCTTCTCGTAACTTAGTGTCAGGAGAAGAAGAAGTATCACCTACAATCATTGCTTTTGACGGAATTGTAGTCGTTACACACGCAAACAATAAAGTAAAAGATTTAACAATGGAAGAAGTGAAAAAGATCTTTACTGGTGAAATAACAAACTGGAAAGAGGTAGGCGGTAAAGATATGGAGATTGTTGTCGTTTCACGTGAAGACGGGTCAGGTTCGAGAGATGCTTTTCAGGAAATTGTTGACTACTCTTCTGGTGAGTTAGTACGGAGCTCAATTATCGCTAGTGGAAACGGAAATATAAAAACGACAGTTGCAACAAATGAACATGCTATTGGGTTTATCTCTTTTGAATATATAGATGATACAATTTCAACGATTAATATTAATGGGGTAGAACCAACCGCTAAAAATGTAATTGAAGAGAAATATCCATTATCTCGTCCTTTCCTTTTCGTGCATAAAGACTTATCAGAGGAAAGCCAAGCGTTTATTGACTTCATTTTAAGTGAAGCTGGGCAGGAAATCGCTGCAGAAGCAGGGGCTATACCAATTATAGAAGAATAACGCTACATCAAACAATTAGCAAGTGACTTTGGAGGTATGTGTTTTGCCAAATCCATCAGAAGTAAAACAAACAAATAAATCAAATCGATTAAAATATATTATGGAGTTCATTTCAGAGAAATTGTTTTTAATCTGTGCGTTAATCTCTGTGCTTAGTTTATTTCTCATTATTGGATTCGTCTTCTTTAAAGGATCAAACCCATTCATTGCAGACGGGTATAGTTTTATTGATTTTATCTTCGGGTCTGATTGGGTACCGAGTGAAGATAAGTACGGCATTTTTCCGATGATTGTCGCTTCCATTTATGCAACGATTGGGGCGCTTGTCATTGGAGTACCAATTGGGTTATTAACGGCGATCTTTTTATCGGAAATAGCCCCGAAACCAATTGCAAAAATTATTTCACCAGCTGTACAATTGTTAGCGGGTATCCCATCTGTATTATATGGTGTATTCGGCTTAGCGATTATTGTTCCTTTCTTACAAAATAATCTTGGCTTAGTAAAAGGGCAAAGTTTAATAGCGGTTATTCTCGTATTAGCGATCATGATGTTACCTACAATTGTAACCGTTGCTGAAACAGCCATTAGGGCAGTACCGAAAACGTATAGAGAAGGTTCCTTAGCATTAGGTGCCTCGCCAATCGGAACCATATTTAAAGTCGTTGTTCCAGCAGCAAAATCAGGTATTATGGCAGCCATTGTATTAGGGCTAGGACGAGCAATCGGAGAGACGATGGCAGTCATTCTTGTTGCTGGTAATAGTTTGATTATACCAACAAGCTTAACTGATAGTGTAAGACCACTTACAACGAATATTGCCCTTGAAATGGGTTACGCTTATGGTACACATCAAGAAATGTTATTTGCGACAGGAATTGTATTATTCTCATTCATTCTAATATTGAATTTCGTATTAGCAAAAATAAGTTCGAAAGGTGGGAAGTAAAGTGAGAAAGTTTAAAGATAATTTATTATTAGGCTTATTGTGGTTTGGCGCTTTCTTAACTGTAGCTATCCTACTTATTATCGTTGGTTATATTTTTTATAAAGGTATCGGATTAATTAATCTTGATTTTATCTTTGGTGACTATTCACCTGTCGGCGGCGGTGGAATTTGGCCAATGATTATTACTACCATTTATACAATTGTGATATCGCTAGTCATTGCCACTCCAATTGGGATTTTAGCAGCAGTTTATTTACAGGAGTACGCGAAACAAGGAAAGCTCGTTCGAATGATCCGGTTTGCAACAGAGAGTTTAACGGGTATTCCATCTATTATATACGGATTATTCGGTGCTGTATTTTTTGTTACCACATTGGCGATGGGGATGTCTATTATTTCAGCATCCTTGACCTTAACAATTATTGTTTTACCAGTGATCATCCGTACAACAGAAGAAGCTTTAAAAACAGTACCAGCTAGTTATAGAGAAGGTTCCCTTGCATTAGGTTCAACAAAGTTACAAACACTATATAAAGTCATTTTACCTAGCGCTATGCCCGGGATTTTATCAGGGATTATCCTCTCTATGGGACGTATCATTGGTGAATCAGCAGCGATCTTTTTAACAGCAGGTACAGTAGCTGCAATGCCTGAAGGGATTTTCTCCTCAGCGAGAACATTAACGGTTCACTCGTATCTTGTTACACAAGAATCTGGTGATATTGAATTAGCAGCAGCAATTGGTATTGTGTTAATTGTTATGATTCTTGCTCTAAACTTTGCTGCAACATTTATTTCTAAAAAGCTTAATAAAGCTGACTATTAAAAAGGAGTGTTCTATTCATGAATACAACACTAGAACGTAAAGAAGTAAAAGAGTCTGCAAATGTTGAAAATCAAAATGATCAGCGTTCAGTGAAAATTAGTGTAAGAGACTTAGATTTATTCTACGGTGATAACCAAGCGCTTTATCAAGTGTCATTAGATATTCGTGAAAAAGAGGTAACAGCATTAATTGGTCCTTCTGGATGTGGAAAATCGACTTTTTTAAGAACATTGAATCGTATGAATGATTTAATTGATAGTGTGAGAATTAATGGAGATATCCACATTAATGGCAATAATATATATCAATCAAAAGATGTTATTGAACTTAGAACAAAAGTCGGTATGGTTTTCCAAAAGCCAAATCTATTCCCAATGAGCATCTATGATAATGTAGCCTATGGGCCTAGAATGCAAGGGATTAAAAATAAAAAAGAATTGAATAAAATTGTTGAAGAAAGTTTACGTGGAGCGGCGATTTGGGACGAAGTAAAGGATCGTTTGAAATCTTCGGCACTTGGTTTATCAGGTGGTCAACAACAACGTGTTTGTATTGCCAGAGCAATTGCCATGAAACCAGACGTCATATTAATGGATGAGCCAACTTCAGCACTTGACCCCATTTCAACACTTAAAGTGGAAGAACTTATTGCTCATTTGAAGAAAGATTATACGATCGTCATCGTTACTCATAATATGCAACAAGCTGCTCGTGTATCCGATAAGACAGCGTTCTTCCTTAACGGAGAAGTCATTGAATTTGAACAAACCGATCAAATCTTCTCCATGCCAAAAGATAGCCGTACAGAAGATTATGTGACTGGCAGATTCGGCTAAAAAAAATAAACGTTAGGTGCCGAACAAATTTCCATTATTAAATAGGGATTTGTTCGGCTCTTTTCTTTGGGAAAATGTATGATTGGAAGAAGTAAATGCATAGCTACCAAACTAATGAGATGTGAGATTAGCGCAAAAGGGGAGAAACAGGCAACAGGTGAGCAATTTCGGACATGGGCAATGTAAATAGCTAAACATAAATAACAATAGGTCACCTTCCAATTTAGTTGATGCAAAACGGAAACTAATCTAAAGAAGTAAACCTAATCATTGGTCTTCTTCCCTTAAGAACCATAAAAAGACTAGAACAAACGTTCAATGATAACAGTTTGTCCTAGCCATTCTGTAATTTTTGACATTTGTCCAATTTCTCAAAAGGATTAATTACTAATGACTTTCTCAATATACACTCTGCCAGAAAAGAAAGTCGCCCCGCCTCCCATATCAGCGACTCTATCAGGTGTGAGGGTATTAACGAGTTGTTTCTTACCTGGCTCATCAGCCCAAAGACCTTGACTAACAACAACCCCAGGAAGTACGTTTTCTCCGACAGCAGCGGTTAACTCACATTCTCCCCGATCATTAAAGATTTTTACTGGATCTCCATCTTCAATTTGATAAGCTTGTGCGTCCTTGTTATGCAAGTGGAGTTTTGGTTGTTTTTCTAATTTAATATGCTTGTCATTATTTGAAAAAGTACTATTTAAAAAATTATGGTTTGGTGCTGGAACGAATAAAAATGGCGCATCGCCTTCTTCTACAATTGGATTGTAGGTCGGCAGTGGATTTAAACCGTCCTTCTCCATTAATTCAGAATAAAGTTCGATTTTTCCACTTGGTGTCTTAAGTTTGCCAGGAAGTAATGGACGTACGTCTGCTTTCATAAAGCGATTTTCTTTTAGACGCTCAAAATTAATTTCCTTCATATATTCATTCTTTGTATTCTCTAAAGCGGATGTGATTAAATCTTCTTCGGAATCCTTAAATAAATCTTCAGTATATCCCATATAATGTGCTAGCTGTTGAAAAACATGATGATTGGACCGTGACTCACCATACGGTTCTATTACAGGTTCATGCAAATGAATATAATGGTGCCAATAAGAAGTGTAAAAATCTGTATTCTCATATGATGATGTAGACGGCAAGATGATATCAGCAAATTGAGCTGTTTCCGTTAAGAATAAATCATGAACAACTAAAAATAAATCTTCTCTTTCAAGCCCTTTTTTCACTAGATTACTATTTGGTGCAATAACAGCCGGATTACTACCATAAACGTACATGGAGCGGATAGGTTTATCTTTTTGTACTAAAGCTTCGCCTATGAGATTCATATTAATCGATCTGGTCTGTTTATTTGCTAATAAATCGGGACGCTGCATAGCCGCGGTATTGAAAGCTAAAAAACCAGAGTTTGATTTTAGTGCGCCACCACCTTTATGCAGCCATTGGCCTGTTAGAGCAGGAAGGCAAGATATGGCACGTACATTCATCCCACCATTATCATGATGTTGCAAGCCATTGCCAATCCGGATAAATGAAGGGGTACTCTGACCATATTCTCTTGCTAATTGATAAAGATCATCTACAGATACCCCTGTAATAGACGAGACTACTTCTGGCGTATATTTTTTTACATGTGTTCGTAATTGCTCATGTCCAATGGTATATGTTTCAAGAAATTTCTCATCTACCATATGCTCAGCGAACAAGATATGCATCATCCCAAGTGCAAGCGCACTATCCGTACCTGGTTTAATGGGAATAAACCAATCAGCCATTTTGCCTGTTTGATTTTTATGGACATCAATCACGATGATTTTTGCTCCATGTTTTTTTGCTTTTCGGGCAAGGATAACTTGATGCATATTTGTACTGACAGCATTAATTCCCCAAAGGATGATGAGCTTGGCTTCACTTGTTTCTTCCGGATCAGTGCCAAAGCCTCCACCCATTGTGTAACGGTAACCTTCTTTACCTGCTGCTTGACAAACTGTTTGTTCTAGTCTACTGGCACCTAAGCGGGAAAAGAAACGGCGGTCCATTCCTTCTGCAGCCACTCTACCCATATTACCGTAAAAGCTATAGGGAAGAATGCTCTCGGGACCTTGTGTTTTAATTAAATCTTTCCATTTATCTGTAATTATTTGTAGTGCGTCATCCCAACTGATCTCCTCAAATTGAAGACTACCTTTTGGACCAGTTCGTTTGAGAGGGTGAGTTAATCTCTTCGGGTCATATAGCCGTTCAGCCATATTTCTTACTTTATTGCAAATATTCCCTTGCGTTACAGGATGGTTAGGATCGCCTTCCACTTTAATGATTTTCCCCTCTTTTTTATGTATGAGTAAACCACATTGGTCCGGACAATCAAGTGAACAAACGGACGTGAAAATGCCCTCTTTCTCGGTGTGAATCGTCATTTTGTTATCTCCTTTATTCTAGGCAAGCTTTATTGTCTATTTAACATGTTTTTATTAATAATTATTATAATAGGTTACTTCTCTTCATCCTGCAATGATAAAATATTTATTTCTATTGACAATTCATAATTATTAACATATGATACTTTCATATTAATTAAATTCTATTCAATTCGTTGACGAGAAAGAGTAGTTGTGCACATCTTATCCAAAGAGAGTTAGCCATTTGCTGAGAGGCTGACGTTAAGACCACAATGAAAATCCTCTCTGAGAAGCAAAGCTGAAGTGAAACTAAGCTTTGACGGCATCCAACCGATAACCTGGACGCGTATGATGGTACGTAGTGAGAGCAAATACAAACCACTACAGTTGGTTTTTTTGTTTTTTAGAGGGGATATTTTAACTCGATTCTACGTATAGGAATCGAGTTTTTTTTCGTATATGAATGGATATCGAAAGGGGTCTTTACAAATGAAAGAACGAGATGTGGAAAAGGAGAGGAAGATTTCTGATTATTGGAAAGAAACACGGATATTTCAAAAGTCCATACAGCAAAGGCAAGAGGCGCCATCCTTTGTTTTTTATGAAGGCCCGCCAACAGCAAATGGTATGCCACATGCTGGTCATGCACTTGGTCGAACGATAAAAGATTTTGTTGCCCGTTATAAAACAATGACGGGACATCAAGTTTTAAGAAAAGCAGGGTGGGACACACATGGGCTCCCTGTAGAACTTGAAGTACAAAAGAAATTACAATTGCATAGCAAAGAGGATATTGAAGCATTTGGTGTAGAAGCATTTATCGCAGAGTGTAAGAAAAGTGTATTCACATATGAAAAAGAATGGCGACAGTTTACTGAGCTATTGGGCTATTGGGTGGATATGGATAACCCCTATATAACTCTCGATAATGAGTATATTGAATCAGTTTGGCATATATTGTCACACATTCATCAAGGTGGGCGTTTATATAAAGGGCATCGAGTTGTCCCGTATTGTCCTCATTGTGAAACGTCCCTAAGCTCGCATGAAGTCGCACAAGGATATAAAGATGTGCATGACCTTTCAGCAACAGTTAAATTTAAAGTGGCTGAAAATGAATACTTACTTTGTTGGACAACAACCCCTTGGACGTTACCGGGAAATGTAGCTGTAGCGGTAAACCCTAAGCTACGTTATGTGAAAGTCGAGCAAAATAATGAACGATTGATTGTTGCAGAAAGCTTGGTTTCAACAGTACTTAAAGAAGGTTACAAAGTTATCGAGTTTATACGAGGTGAAGAATTAATAGGTATAAAGTATGTAGCACCATTTTCATTTGTTCCGCTCAACAAGGGGCATATTGTAATTGCTGCGGATTTCGTAAAGGATGATTCAGGAACTGGGTTAGTCCATATTGCCCCTGCACATGGTGAAGATGATTACCAAGTTGTAAAAGAAAATGGATTAGATTTTCTTCAAGTCGTGAATGAGAAAGGGAGGTATGTTCAACAAGTTGCCCCGCTAGCAAATAAGAGAGTGAAAGAAAGTGATGTAACAATCATTCAAATGTTAGCACAGCAAAATCTACTTTATAGCAAGAGGAAGTATGAGCACAGTTATCCGTATTGCTGGAGGTGTGACAATCCACTGATTTATTATGCGATGGAAGGATGGTTCATTCGAACAACTGATGTTAAAGAAAAAATGATAGACAATAATCAAATGGTTGAGTGGTACCCAACGCATATGAAGAATGGTCGATTCGGTCACTTTCTTGACCAACTTGTTGATTGGAATATTGGAAGAAATCGTTTTTGGGGAACGCCGTTAAATGTATGGACTTGTCAAACATGCGGATTAGAAAGTGCCCCAGGTTCCATTGCACAATTAAAAGAAAGAGCGATTGAAAAAGTAGATGATCGCATCGATCTGCACAAACCTTATGTTGACCGTATTCATTTGAGATGTTCTTGTGGTGGTGAAATGAAGCGAGAGAAAGAGGTCATTGATGTATGGTTTGATAGTGGTTCAATGCCATATGCCCAATATCATTATCCTTTCGAACAGACCACGCCATTTAAAGAACAATTTCCCGCAGATATTGTAATAGAAGGAGTGGATCAAACGAGAGGATGGTTCTACAGTTTACTGGCCGTATCCACCCTATACAAAGGTGTTGCACCGTATAAAAATGTCTTATCTCTTGGCCATATATTAGATGAACAAGGACAAAAAATGTCTAAGAGCAAAGGGAATGCTCTAAATCCTACATCGTTGATTGAAGAGTTTGGCGCAGATGCATTAAGATGGGCTCTTCTTAGTGATAGTGCCCCTTGGAATAATAAGCGATTTTCTAAAAAAACCGTTCAACAAGCAAAATCAAAAATAGTAGATACGTTGAGGAATGTTTTTTCCTTCTATGATATGTATGCAAAGATAGATGGCTTTGACTTCAGGCAACATCGAGTCAAGGAATTTGCACTCATTGACCAATGGATACTTTCAAGATTGCATCATACGATTGCGGAGGTAAGAGAAGGGTTAGAGCGTTATGACTTTTTTAAAAGTGCTAAATTACTGGCAGAATTTTTGGATGATGTGAGTAATTGGTATGTAAGACGATCACGGCAAAGATTCTGGAAGGAAGGGTTAGATCACGACAAAAGGGCAGCGTATACAACTCTTTACGAAGTGCTTCAGCAATCAACACGATTATTTGCACCCTTTATGCCGTTCGTCACCGATGAGATTCACTTACAATTAGTCGGCAGTAGTGTTCATCTAACTGACTACCCTAAACAAGAGAAAATGAAGACTATCATCCAATTAGAATCGGAAATGAAAGCTATTCGACAAATTGTTGAACTCACTAGATCGATCAGGATGTCAGCTAATATCAAAACAAAGCAGCCACTTCAAACATTAATCGTAAGTGCTGTTAATGGGAAGGTTAATTTGTCACCCTATGAACAGATTATAAAAGATGAAACAAATGTAAAAGACATTGTTTATGAAAAATATGTAAATAAATTCATGATGATTGAGTTAAAAGTTAATTACGCAATTGCCGGCAAAAAATTCGGTAAAAGAGTAAAAATGATTGAGCAAGTAATAAAAGGATTAACGGTCCATGAAAAAGATAGGTTACTGATGGATGGAATATTAAACATAGAGAAAAATGGAGAAATGCTCTTTTTAGAAAATGAGGATGTGTTAGTAGAGAAAAAAGCAAAACACCCATATAGATTTGCGGAAGGAAAAGATTGTACGGTCCTACTGGATATCGGATTAACAGAAGAGCTTTTGCAGGAAGGGTTAGTGAGGGAAGTAATTAGAGAAGTGCAAAACACTCGAAAAAAGCAAGGGTTAGCGGTTGAACTACGTATTCATCTAACAATGTTTGGCAATGAAAGGGTTTTAAGTGCGTTAGAGAAGTTTTCGGCGCTTGTACAAGAATCATTACTTGTCCAGACCATTACATTAGCAGAAGTTGAAGAAATGACAAATCTTGATGTTGATGGAGAAACAATCAAATTCAAAATAGACCATTAAACAATGAAAAATCACAGCCAATGGCGGATGGCTGTGATTTTTACTGGGGGATATGTTGTTTAACCATTCATCTTTACGTATCCATTTCCCTACAAAAAGTGTAATGGTAACCTTTTAGTATAGGCTTTGATTATTAAGCTATTAAAGTTTCGTCTGATGAGAATGCGACTGAATTTGAATAGTGGATGAATGATATTTCAACAATAAATAATTGATGTAGGCTTGTAGGTTAAATTCATTATTCTTAACAAAATACGAAAAGTTAGTTCTTTTCAAGCTTAATCACAACCTTTATATATGTACTAAATAAAATGATCACCATTGAATATACCGGCCCCACCTTCGCCAAGTACGTTGATAGCCACACTTGCTATCCGCCTAATACTTAGTATATATGAAAACGCTTACATAAACAATAAAAAATTTTCACTTTATTTCGACAAAAAAATAAGTAAAATGATTATACTTTATTGGAGGATTTTAAGCTATAATTGCTTAGATAGTCGAAATATAATATATTCATTTTTTTGAGGAAGAAGGTTGAACATGCACACGTTAGGAGGCAAGCTTTGGACCAGACAGTATATCATGGCCCTTATGCTTACTTTTTTATTTTTTTTAAGTTTACAATCCTTGTTAGGGGGATTTCCAATCTATGTTACTGCATTAAGTGATAACCCGACGTATGGAGGGTTAATGACTACAGCATTTATGATTGCTGCTGTTATATCTAGACTTTTCTTAGGATTTTGCTTACGGTATTTGAATCAAAAAGCGTTATTAATTCTATCTTTAATAGGTATGTTGGTGTTTATTTTTGTGACAACATTCACAAACTCTATCGTTCTATTCACTATCCTTCGCATACTACAAGGAATTGCTTTCGGTTTTATTACTACTTTATTAGCAACTATAACCACAAATTTAATTCCTGACCACCGTTTAGGTGAAGGAATCGGTTATTTTGGGTTAGCTACTAGTGTAGGTACAACAATCGGACCTTTTTTAGCTATTTCAATGATTAATGTCTATTCATTTGAATCCGTTTTGTACTTTTCTCTTATTCTTATTATAGTGATTACAATTGGTAGTCTGGCGCTTAAAACTTCTCAAAACATAAATCAGCAGACAGTTAGTAAATTGTCAATAGTTGAATCCGCTTTTGATTCACGCGCTTTTTTACCATGTTTTTTAGTATTATTATTTTATTTTACGTTTGCTGGAGTGGTGAATTTTATTGAAGGCTTAGGAAGTTCTATTGGGGTTGGGGAACAAACCTCTTTATTCTTTCTCATCTTAGTGGCGATGCTCATTATCATTCGCCCATTTTCAGGGAAGATTTTCGATCGCTTTGGACATGCTTATTTAATATATAGCGCAACAATTGCAGCATTTATCGGGTTGTTACTGATTGCATTTGCAAAAGGTGTTTCAACATTATTTATTGCCGCTGTTTTTTATGGCATTGCATATGGTGTCATGCAACCGACATTCCAAGCTTGGGCTGTTAGACTCGTACCAAAAGAAAAAAGAGCGACGGCTAATGCCATGAGCTTAAGTTTTATGGATATGGGTTTAGCAATGGGCGCATTACTGCTTGGTATTGCTGCAAACGAAAAGGGATACGGTTTTATGTACATCCTATCTTCTTTACTCGCCGTCGTTATCTTTCTGCTCTATTTTGTTGCTCATATAAGAAGAAAAACCAAATTAACGCTATTGCCATCTCATAATAGAAAAGCTTCGTAAATGAGTAATGACATGGCCATTCTTTGTCATTACTTTCTTTCTTATCATGTTTCTTATACATATTTTATGGGGAAAGTAATGTCATGACCTTCTATAGGTTGATGAAAGGATAATGACAATGAATTTAAAAACTGGCAAATTATATTGGCCCATTACTATGAACAACGTGAAAAAGTATGGCAGCTTGCAAGAGAATAAGAAATGTGACGTGTGTATCATTGGCAGTGGTTCGAGTGGGGCTTTTCTTGCTTACCAATTAGCGAAAGAAAACATCCGAACAATCGTCATTGATAAACGAAAAATCGGTATGGGTAGTTCCTCGGCAAATACTGGATTACTACAATTTAGTAATGATAAATCATTTACATCTTATATTAACTCTTTTGGCATAAGGAAAGCGAAAATGCATTTACAGAACTGCTTTCGATCAATATCTAATTATGAAAACACCATTTTGCCTACTTTAGAAGATAATCCCGATTTTTTAAAAAGAAAAAGCTTATATTTTGCTTCTAAAAGTGAAGATATAACAATGCTGAAAAAAGAGTTTGCCAATTTACAAGCACATCAGTTTCCTGTGCGCTTTTTGTCAAGGAGAGATATGAGAGATAGTTGGTCCTTTGAAAAAGAAGGTGCCATTGTTACTGAAGGAGACGCTGAGATTAATATATTTAAAAATGTTCACTATTTACTAAGTGCGGCTAGTAAAAAAGGGGTGGACGTTTTTGAAGAAAGTGAAATTGTAGGTCAAAAATGGGGGAAAAATACGGTCGAATTATATACTGATAATAAAAACGTAATTGAAACGAAATATGTAATTTATGCTACAGGGTATGAAGCGCAGAGTGATATAGCTGAAAAGAACGGAATGATTGTAAGCTCATACGCTTTAGCTACTAACCCAGTTGATTATCAATGGCCAGAAGATATGTTAATTTGGGAAACTGCCAGACCATATTTATATTTGCGCCGTACATTAGATAAAAGAATCATTATTGGAGGTCTTGATGAGAAAACTTCAGACTCTAAAAAAAGAGATGGGATGTTAGTCCAGAAAAGGGATCAATTATTAAAACAATTATTTTTGTTATTCCCCACGTTAGAGGGTAAATTAGAACCTGTCTATTACTGGACAGGCTTTTTTGGAGAGACTCATAATGGCTTACCTATGATCAAACGACATCCGAATTACTCAAACGCCTATTATCTTCTCACATATGGCGGCAATGGCACGGTATATAGTATGATTCTATCGGATTTAATGAAGAAATTCATTGTCAATGGAGACTCAAACGGTATGGAACTATACTATCATTAGAGTGATATAGTGAGAAAGTTCACACAGTTTGTTCAATAATAGGATTGATTGTAATCACCCTTATCGTTTTGTATAATCACAGATGAGGGTTATTCTATTCTTGACTAAAGTATCAGTCAAGAAAAAATGAAAGACGAAAGGACCAATTAAATGAGTAAACAACAAATAGGTGTTATTGGATTAGCAGTAATGGGGAAAAACCTTGCTTTGAATATAGAAAGTCGTGGCTTCTCAGTAGCTGTTTTTAACCGTTCTTATGAAAAAACAGAAGCATTCTTACAAAATGAAGCAAAGGGCAAGAACTTTACTGGTGCTAAAACTATTGAAGATTTTGTTCAATCACTCGAAACACCAAGAAAAATCTTGTTAATGGTTAAAGCGGGTGCAGCGACAGATGCGACAATTGAATCGCTAAAGCCATATCTTGAAAAAGGCGATATCTTAATTGACGGTGGTAATACATATTTTGAAGATACCATCCGCCGTAATCAAGAATTAGCAGAAGAAGGCTACCATTTTATTGGTACAGGCGTTTCTGGTGGTGAAGAAGGAGCTTTAAAAGGACCTTCAATCATGCCAGGTGGTAAGAAGGAAGCATTTGACCTTGTACAACCAATTTTTGAAGCTATTTCTGCTAAAGTAAATGGCGATCCTTGCTGTACATACATTGGTCCAAATGGGGCTGGTCATTATGTGAAAATGGTTCATAATGGGATTGAATATGGTGATATGCAGTTGATTTCTGAAGCTTATTTTATCCTCAAACATGTACTTGGTTTAGAAGCGAATGAACTTCATGAGACATTTGCAGAATGGAACAAGGGTGAGTTAGATAGCTATTTAATTGAAATTACAGCTGATATCTTTACAAAAGTAGATGACGAAACTGGCAAACCACTTGTTGATGTGATTCTCGATAAAGCGGGTCAAAAAGGGACAGGTAAATGGACAAGTCAAAATGCTTTAGATCTTGGGGTACCCCTCCCGATTATTACAGAATCTGTATTTGCAAGGTTCATTTCCGCAATGAAGGAAGAAAGAGTTCATGCTAGCAAGATTCTTGCAGGACCTAAAGAAGACACCTATAGTGGAGACCGTGCGGAATTAATAGAAGCTGTTAGACAAGCATTATATATGAGTAAAATTGTCTCCTATGCACAAGGGTTTGCTCAAATGCGCGCAATGTCTGATGAAAAGAATTGGGATTTAAAATATGGCGATATTGCCATGATTTTCCGCGGAGGTTGTATCATTCGTGCCCAATTCTTACAAAAAATTAAAGATGCTTATGATCGTGAACCAGCATTAGCAAATTTACTATTGGATCCATATTTTAAGGGAATTGTTGAAAGCTACCAGTCTTCATTAAGAAAAGTTCTTTCTATTGCTATTGAACAAGGTATTCCTGTACCTGCATTCTCGAGTGCTATTGCTTATTATGATAGCTATAGAACGGCAACATTACCAGCTAATCTACTGCAAGCACAAAGAGACTATTTTGGAGCACATACGTATCAGCGAGTAGATAAAGAAGGAACGTATCATACTAATTGGATGGAAAAGTAACAAATGAAACTAGAAACGATTACCAGCTTTAGTATGGTATAATGTTAAAGGAAGCTAGAAAGGGAGGTATTTACAATGAAATTTTTCATAGATACAGCAAATTTAGATGAAATTAAACAAGCATACAAGTTAGGTGTCCTTTCAGGCGTGACAACTAACCCTTCACTTGTAGCTAAAGAAGGGATTAAGTTTGAAACAAGAATTGAGGAAATTCTTCAAGCTGTTCCAGAATTAGAATCAGTATCTGCTGAGGTCACTCCTTCCGCAGAAACAGCTGAACAAATGATTGCAGAGGCTGAGGAACTGATTAAGATAAATAATGGTGATAAGAACATTACTATTAAAGTGCCAATGACAATGGCTGGCCTCGAAACAACAAGATATTTATCCAAAAAAGGTGTTAAAACAAACGTCACATTAATCTTTACTGTGAACCAAGCATTACTTGCTGCAAGAGCTGGTGCTACTTATGTTTCACCATTCTTAGGCAGACTTGATGATATCTCAGAAGACGGGATTAACCTTGTTGCTAAAATTGCTGAGTTATTCCGTATTCATCAAATAGATGCTCAAATTATTGCTGCATCTGTTAGACATCCGGATCATGTCACAAGAGCTGCATTAGCAGGCGCTCATATTGCGACAATTCCGTATAAAGTAATTGAGCAGTTAACGAAGCATCCATTGACAGATCAAGGGATGGAAAAGTTCGCTGCTGATTGGAAAACAGTATAAGCTTTTTTAAGCCCTCTCCTTCATTTTTAGGAGAGGGCTTTTTGATTGGTCTATTGTTCTATACTGATATTGAAAATTAATTGATAGTGCGTGAGGAGAATGTGTTACCTAGTAATTAGAGCAGAGCTAAAAAGAGTATGTGTGCATACTTCGATAATGAAATGGGAATATATAGCTGAAAAACATCCTTTTCTCTGTCCATTCACGCTTTCCAGTTAAAGGCAATGGCAGTAACTTATACAAAACTCTTTGCCAAATAATTAAAGGCACTCAACATTCGACTTGTGTTGCTCAGTAGAAGTTTCGTTATTCGACTTGTTCATCCTCTGTGTGCTTTTCTCTTTCTTGAATAGTCACCCAATCATTGAAACGACCACTTCCTTCGCATCCTGGACAAAAGAGTGTATCAGAATGTAGGGAGTACATAAGGCTAGGATATAATAAAAAGCCTTGTCCGTAGCATTCTGGGCATCTATTACTTCGTTTCATCTTTTCTAAATGTTTATGTTCTCGTGCATTTTTCCATTGATTAAAAGATTTACCTAGACTCATCGGCTTCACCTCTGCATCGCTTTTTAATGAAGCGATAAATTGTCGTGATGCTAGACAAACTACTGTTAAACTTCATGCTTCAACTATGAAAGGTCTTGAATATACCCGTACATCTTATAGGGTGCAAAAGTTTGTAACCATTTCTGTTAATTATTATATTAAAAAGAATTATTTTTGCTCATACTTTATGAGAGGAAATGAAAAATATTTTGTTAGATTAACGAAACTTTCGGGTAGCGAATCTATTTGATATAATAGAAGAGTATAATAGGTTCAATTCATTTAAAGGAGTCTTGTCAATGGAAGTATTAAATCAGTTGTTATCCACCTATGCATCATTTTTTGATTGGTCAATGTGGAAAGAGGTTCTTACAGATCCTGTTTCTTGGGGTTATATAGGCACACTCATTGTCCTAGAAGGTCTATTATCAGCTGATAATGCATTGGTATTAGCCGTTATGGTTAAGCATTTGCCGAAGGAGCAGCAAAAAAAAGCACTTACTTATGGCTTAATTGGCGCTTATTTTTTCAGATTTTTATTTATCGGTTTAGGTATGTGGCTGATTAAATTTTGGTGGATTAAAGTACTTGGAGCTGCTTATTTAGCTTATTTAGTGATTAAACAATTTTGGTTTAAAACCCCTGAAGAAGATATCGACGGAGTAAAGAAAGACAGTTGGATGATTCGTACTTTTGGTGTTTTTTGGGGAACGGTTATTTCAGTAGAGTTAATGGATTTAGCTTTTTCTGTAGATAGTATATTGGCTGCCTTTGCTGTTTCAGATAAAGTATGGATTTTGTTAATTGGAGGTATGCTTGGTATTTTAATGATGCGTACAGTAGCTAAGTTATTTTTAGTGCTAATTGATAAGATTCCTGAGTTAGAGACAACAGCTTTTATTCTTATTGGAATCATTGCAATTAAAATGTTATTAAGTGTGTTCCATATAGAGATTGGACATATATTATTTTTTAGTATTATCATTGCAGCCTTCGTTATCACATTTTTTGTTCATATTTATCATAATAAACAAGGTGGACATGATCACGTGGCATAAGAAAAAGGCTAAGATTCCAAAAGGAAAACTTAGCCTTTTTGCTTGTCTTATTTATTAAGAATAGTTTCTTCCACATCTTCAATGATTTGTGTATTCGCTATCGTTCCAGTGTATAACCACCCTGTGTCTCTAGAGAATTCATACACATTCTCATTTTTTACTGCCGGAATATTTGCCCATAAAGGGTCAGATAAGACTTCTGCTCCTTCACCATCACTATTAATAAAGAATAGGTGGTCCACATCCATATCTGCTAATTTTTCTAAAGAAATCGCAGACCAGTTCCCAGTAGCATCTGCTGAAATTTCTTCAACGACAGAAGGAACTGCCATACCTAGATCATTATAAATTACATCACCTGCAGAAAGATCCTTGCTTACGACAAATAAACTGTTATTCACTAACCAAATAGCTGCAGCAGATTCACCAGCATGATCTTTTTGTAGCTCTTCTTCAACTTGTGCTGCTTTATCTTCGTACTCTTTAAGAACTTCAGTTGCCTTATCTTCTTTACCGAAGATTTTACCAACTGTTTCAAGTTCTGTACGCCAATCACTATTTTCTTCTTCACCAATCACGTAAGTTGGCGCAATTTTCGCATATTGATCATATTTACCACCTTCAACCATACCTGCTCCATCCATAATGATTAAATCTGGATTTTGACTAGATACCGCTTCTAAAGGTAAATCATGAGCGATCGTAGGTACATCTTTTAAATATTCTTGAAGGTATTCTTGTTTGCCGTTAGCAACTGACCATTGTACAATAGGTGTAATGCCTAAAGCGACAAGATGATCTTCTAAGTATGTAGCAACTACTCGTTCAGGATTAGCAGGAATTGTTACTTCGTTTCCTAATGCATCAGTTAATACACGATCCTCGGTTTGCTCAGCTGCTTGGTTTGAGTCATTGTTACTATTTTCAGCATCCTCATTACCACAACCAAAAAGGGCAAGAGATGTTGTAATTGTAGCAATTAATAATAAGTTTTTTTTCTTGTGAAATGAAAACAAGATGTTAACCTCCTAAATGAACTATGATATAATTAGCCTATGCAAATGATAACAATTATCACTATCGATTACAAGATATTTCTTGCACAACTTGATGAAAGAGAGATACATAATGGCTTTACTTAATGGAACAAACACGAGTAGAAATCGTTTTTTTGCGATTATGATCGTCACATTTGGTACAATCATCCTTTGTTTATCGATGGCTGCTTCCATTGCTTTTGGTGCAGTGAATATTAATCTTTCAACTGTATGGGAAAGTGTTGTATCATATGACCCGTCTAAAACGACACATCAAATTATTATGAATTTAAGGGTGCCTCGAGTAGTGGCAGCAGCACTAGTTGGATCTGCACTTGCCATTGCCGGAGCAATTATGCAAGGGATGACAAGAAATCCACTAGCTTCACCATCTATAATGGGGGTTACCTCTGGCGCTACATTTGCAATTGCAGTTGCTTTAGCCTTATTTACCACTTTAAGTCCAATTGGAACTATGTTTGCTGCTTTTATCGGTGCAAGCATTGGAGCAGGGCTTGTTTTTGGTGTCGGAATGCTATCACGAAATGGGCTGACTCCTGTTAAACTGGCTCTTGCAGGTTCTGCTATTACGGCTCTTTTAAGTTCTATCTCGTCTGCAACTGCTATTCACTTTAATGTCGCAAAAGATTTAAGCTTTTGGTATGCAGGTGGTGTGGCTGGTATCCAGTGGGAAAGTGTAGTTCCTGCTATTCCTGTTATTATTATAAGTATAATCCTAGCAATTATGATTAGCAGTTCCATTACTGTTTTAAGTATGGGAGAAGATGTAGCTATCGGACTAGGGCAAAAGACAGGTTTGATACGTACAATTGGTTTTATAGTTGTTTTGCTTTTAACTGGAGCAGCAGTTTCTATATCGGGTACGATTGGATTTGTGGGGCTCGTGATCCCACATATGATTAGGTTTTTAGTTGGAACAGATTACCGCTTAATCATTCCTTGCTCAGCAGTATTAGGTGGTCTACTACTTGTGTTAGCGGATATTGGTGCGAGAATGATAAATCCTCCTTTTGAAACACCAGTTGGTGCCATCATGGCATTGATCGGCGTACCTTTCTTTCTTTATTTAGCAAGAAGGGAAGGGGGAAGATAATGATGTATAAATCTAGGAAACAAAAATGGAAAGTGGTTGTATTCTTTCTAACGATATTATTAGCTTTACTCTTCATTGCTAGTTTGAGCTTTGGAGCCAGTTTTATTTCACCCGTTGCTATTTTCAATAGTGTTTTATCTTCTACACCTGGTCAATATGACTTAATTCTTTTCGAATTTCGTTTACCAAGGATTGTTCTAGCCATTTTAATTGGTATTGGTATGGCTGTTTCTGGTGCGATATTACAAAGTGCGACTCAAAACGGTCTAGCAGATCCGGGGATATTAGGTATTAATAGTGGTGCTGGATTTGCTGTAATTTTGTTTATCTTTTTTACACAAGGTATCAGATTTGAATCTGAGTTATTACAACTGTTTATTCTTCCTATATTTGCATTATGTGGGGCGCTGCTTGCAGCATTTTTGATTTATATTTTCTCGTGGAAAAAGTCTTCTGGTGTTACACCTATAAGGTTAATCTTAGTAGGTATAGGTATTAATGCGGCTTTTTCTGCTTTAATTATTATCCTCCAATTAAAAATGGACCCCCGTTCCTTTACACAAGCAACTGTTTGGTTATCGGGTAATATTTCTGGGGTGAGTTGGAGTTATACTTATGCTCTTTTACCATGGTTAATTGTGCTGTTACCCATTGTGTTATTCAAGGCGAGGTATTTAAATGTTCTTACACTAGGAGATGCGATGTCTACTGGCTTAGGTGTCAATGTCAATCGTCAAAGAAAATGGTTATTAATACTTGCTGTTGGGCTAGCTGGTTCTTGTGTGGCTGTTGGTGGAGGCATTTCATTCTTAGGTTTAGTGGCTCCTCAACTAGCGAAAAAACTCGTAGGGCCAAGAAATGAAATTTTATTACCTGTTTCAGCGTTAGTCGGTGCGGTGTTACTACTCTTTTCAGATCTTGTTTCACGTACCATTTTAGCACCTTCAGAAATTCCAATTGGCTTAGTCGTTTCTGCAATTGGCGCACCTTATTTTATTTATTTATTAATTAAAAGCTAAATCGACCATACTATCGTTAACGATAGATGAAGGGTATGAGCACAATGGCTAAAAAGGAAGAAAACAATAGTAGGGAAATCAACCATCTCAACTCTATGCTTGCAGCTGTAATGAATTATTTAACAGATGAAACAGTCGAGGAGATAGACTTTGATTATCTTCTTGATTCTACTGAAGGACTGAGACAGTGGTGGAATGAGTATGAAGAACGACATAAGAAGGAAATTGCAAAAGAAATTAAACAATCTTTAGAGGGTTTATCTTTAAAAGAATTACAGCAAATCAAAAAACAAATCACACCTTAAAGTCTTCACAGTAAAAGTGGAGGCTTCTTTCTTTTTATATATGTAATAAAGTTATTTAACATTATTTTTGTAATTAAGAAGCAATTAGTTGTTTTCAACAAACGTCTCTGATAATATTTTTTACAGTTCTATACTTTATACATAATGTAAAGGGGAAAAATATGCTTACATTGTTCGTTGGCATCACAATGATACTTATTTATGGCTTAACTTGTTACTATATTGGCTTTAATACATGGCGTTGGTTAAGTAAAACATTTTCTTTTCGATTCAAAAAAACATTTATCGTGGTTGTTTTTCTTCTTGCAATATCATTTTTTGTTGGATTTGCGATTCATCTGCCGGTCATTGAATGGATTGGTGGATATTGGCTTGTCATTGTTGGCTATGGTATTCTCCTATTACCGATTATCAATTTGCTTTATTTTATTTCAAAGAAAAATGCTAAATTTTTCACTTACTCAGGGTGGGCGATGGTTGCGTTTTTTACGTTTGTCTTTGTATATGGTACATATAATGCATGGACTCCGATTGTGAGAGACTATCAAATAACAATCGATCAACCGACAGAAGCAAAAGAAGGGAAGTTAAAGGTTTTATTAGCGGCAGATTTGCATCTGGGTACGATTATAGGAAATAATCATCTTGAAAAGTTGGTGAAAATAGCGAACCAGGAGAAACCTGATATTATTCTTATACCTGGTGATATTATTAATGATGATATTACCCCATATGTAGAACAGGAAATGAATAAAACGATGGCAAAACTAGAAGCCCCACTTGGTGTTTTTGCTTCTCCTGGTAACCATGATTATTATGGTGGTGATAATGAACAGTTGAAAAAGGAATTAAATGATATCGGTATTCATTATTTAATGGATGAAGCAGAAATTGTAAATGACCAATTTGTAGTAATTGGCAGAGAGGATTTAACGAACCCAAATAGAAAAACCATAGAGGAACTTATTGCTACGAATAAAACAAAAGATTTACCCGTTATTGTATTAGATCATCAGCCTCATGAGATTACAGAAGCACAAGTGGCTGGAGCAGATGTGATATTATCTGGTCATACACATAGGGGGCAGTTATTTCCAGCAAATTTAATTACTGCGAAATTGTTCGAGAATGATTGGGGTTATATGCAAAAAGAGCAATTACATTCTTTTACTACTTCAGGATTCGGATTATGGGGGCCAACACTACGTATAGGATCTCAATCAGAAGTAATGATCATTGAAATAGATTTTCGATAAAAAACCATCTCCAGAGATGATGCTGGAGATGGTTTTCCTATGTTTGTCTATTTAAATAAATTCAGGAGGAATATCATTTAATTTGGTTACTTTCCCATATATCATACTCACCACTGCCATTACAGCTTGCACAGTAGTAGGCATCGTCGTCCATAAACATATATTCTTGACCAGCAAAATATTGAAATCCCTTTCCACGACAATCAGGGCATTTTTCGAGATCTTTCATCTTCTCTACGTGATTAGCATATCTTGTTTCACGCCACTCGTTAAAAGCATTGAGTAATCCCATGAAAGTCCCTCCTTACTTTTTCTACTAGTTTGCATCAAAGTGTGGAGAGATATACCTACTTTATTTTTTTAATGTGTCTTCACAATTAAAAGTAATCTTTCTCTTTTTAGTAGTCCAAACAAGAAGTGTGGGTAATAAGAAACCACGAACAACAAAAGTATCCAGTAAGATACCAATAGCCATCGTCATTCCGAAAAGATATAATTCCTGTAGAGGTTGTGTGATAAGCACTGCAAAAGTTGCTGCTAATATAACCCCTGCAGACGAGATGACTCCACCTGTTAGCGTCACGCCTTCTTTCACAGCTTGAATCCATTCAACTTCTTTTGCTCTTTCCTTAATTCTTGCTAGCAACATAATATTATAATCAATTCCAAGGGCTACCATAAAAACAAATGTATAGACGGGTATTCGATAGCTGATGGCATCTAGCCCTAGTAAGTATTTAAATATCAACCAACTGAAGCCTAATGAGGCAAAATAAGATAGTAAAATAGTTGCTACCATAAGGAACGCCAATTTAAATGATTTGGTTTGAATTGATAGTAGCCCTATCAGCAGTAGGGTAACAAGTGTTATCAAAACGATAGTATCCCGTTGATTCATAGATTGGATATCAACTAATTTAGCCGTTTGTCCGATTAAATATAGTTGAGTTTCTTCAGAATCAAAACCAGCATTTTTCATTAACTCATCTTTTTGTTGCAACAAGCTTTCCACCGTATCCATACTCGATTGTTCATAAGGGTGATCATCTAGTATAATTTGAAAGGAAAAACTATTTAGAGAATCTGATTGAAAACCTTTTGGTAATGATACTTGTGCAGATACCATCTCATCTGTAATGGAAGGCGAAATAGTTGATATTCCTTCTGTTTCTTCTATACTTTTTGCCAACGCCTGCAAACTTGCTACATTTTCTGCAACATTGTTAGTCGCAATTTGATCTTGATGTACTAACACTGTTAACGGCGCTAATTGTCCGGCTGGATAGTTCTCTTCTAAGATTTCGAAACCTACACGTGAGGATAAATCTTCGGGAAACGATTTTAATAAATTATAAGAAGGACTAATCGTGCTGAATTGATAAGCACTAAGTCCAAAAATAATTAATAGTAAAACAGCCATTCTTTTTGGGTATGTCACAATCAATTGACTAGCTTTTTCCCAAAACGGATGCTTATTAGTATCTGCTGCATCCATTTGAGGAATAAAAGGCCAAAAGGCTTTTCTTCCAAATAAGGCAAACATGCTGGGAATCAAGGTTAAACCTGCTAATAAGATTAATATGACAGCTACAGCAAACACTGGTGCAAAATGATTATAAGGCTTAAAAACAGTAAAAAATAATGTCAGCATTGCCATTAATATAGTACCGCCACTAAAGAAAATAGGCTCAGCTAAAGGTGTAGCCGCATGGTGCATCGCTTCATAATGAGACGGATATTTCTTCAATTCACTTCGATACCTAGAAAAAATAAAAAGACTATAATCAGTTATGACAGCAAATAGAAGGACGAGCATAATAGAGATACTGGCACTATCGACAGTAAACCAATCCCATTTTCCTGCTATACCAAGGATGCGGTCAATCACACCATATGCGATTAAGGCAATTATTACTGGTATGATTGCAATGATTGGTGAACGGTAAATGACCATCAGTAAAAAGAATATTAGTAAGATGGTTGTAATCATAAGCACAAAGTCTGCATTTTTAAAAAGGGTCACTGTATCAGCGGATATACCTGCTGGTCCTGTTATTTCGAACTGAATATCTGTTGCTCCCATCCGTGTGAATTGATTACGTAAAGAGTCAAATGCCTGATTAGCGACATCAGAATCTATATTTTCTTTTAAAGATGCATTTATAATTAAAGTGGATTGATCTTTAGAAAACATTTGATTTTGTATAGATTCATTAAATTGATGAAAAGGGAGGACAGAAGAAAATGCTTCTGGCTTGTCATCAGTTGTTAACCATTCACTAAAAGAAGTAATTTTTTCTCGATCTTCAACTTTAAGACCACCTTCACGGTGGAAAACGAGTAAAGCAGTTAATCCATCATCTGATGGATATTCTTCTTCGTATAAGTCTTGAGCGATTTCTGATGGCATTTTGCCAGATATACTGCTTTCACTACTATTTGAAGCATATTCTTTCGAACTAGGTGCAGTAAAACTTAATAGGATCATAAAGACGATCCAAAAGAATATGACCCATTTAGCTCCTTTTTTACTGCTGGAAAATTGCACGATTTTTTTTAATGATTTCATTATTCGTTTCATCTCCTTCAAAATCAATCCTATCTAGCTAATTTGAACGGAGAATGAACATTAGATGACATTTGATTCAGCCTAAGCCAACGTATGCAAAGAAAATAAAAAAACATGTTAGATTATTTAACAAAATAGATGCAGAACGAAAAGAATCATAATATAGTAAGTATATGATCCTAAGCCCCACTTGGGAGGAAGCCTGATAACTATTGTTATCAGGCTTTTTTTGATCGTTGTGGTTACCGTCTGAAAAATTTAGTCATTTTAGAAATGAAATGATGGAAATATGACAATTTTGATAGTGGGGAAGTTCTCTATGAGAATGAAGAAAAAATTAATTATATGCCTACATGAATCCAAAAGCGAAGATGAGCTTAACCGAGGTAAAACAACGTGTTCTGAATAGAAGGAATGAACGAATGATTTTTATTACAAAGTAGAATGTATAACGCTCGTTTAATAAGTTATATCGAATTTTCTTAAATTAAATGCTATGTAATTGTTGATCCACAGCGGATAATACTTCTCCAATCTTCCTCTCATTAATGACTAAGTCAGCATAATGATCGAGATCGGTTGATTCTTCATTAATGATTATTAACTTTGCTCCTGCTTCTTTTGCGATTAAAGGAAATTGATTGGCTGGGGCTACAGAAAGAGAGGAACCTAAAACAATAAAAAGGTCGCAAAATGAAGAGAGATGCGACGCATCTTCGAAAGCTTTATTTGGTAACTGCTCACCGAATAATACGATAGACGGTCTTATCTTACCACCACAGTGACATTTGATTTGTTGCTTTATAAAATCTTCCCTATCCTTTGTCTCCCCACAGCTTTGACAGTGAAATCTTTTTAATGTACCGTGCAGTTCTGCTACATGTGTAGAACCTGCTTCTTGATGTAAACCATCAACATTTTGCGTAATAATACCTTCAATTAACCCTTGTTTTTCCCATTGTGCAAGAATGCTATGCCCTTAATGAGGCTTTACAAGCTGTACACTGTTCACTCTTTCTAGATAAAATTGCATAAAATCACTGAGTTGATTGTTCAATGCGTCAATACTAGCTAATTGCTTTGGGTCGAATTGCTTCCATAGTCCTGTAGATGAGCGGAAATCTGGTAACCCACTTTCTGTAGACATACCAGCCCCGGTAAAAACAACTGTTGAATGTGCATTATTCAGCCACTTTGTTAACATATCCAATTTCCTCTCCGCCTTTCATTACTTTTTATTATTATAGACAATCAAGTATCGAAGGAAAAGAAATTCAGATTATGGCTAGATTTTATATGATGTTATTTGATATTAACTATAGCGTTTGTTTAAAAACTTGATGATATAATGGCCATACACACCACAGATGATCAATCAATGTGAAAGCTTCATAAGAGTTGGAAGACTGGGGGATTTGTAAAATGATAAAAACAATTGATATTACTAACTTTGAGTCAGCTCAAGAGGTGTTCTCCATTCAAATCGCAGCATATAAAATAGAAGCGGCGATTATTGGTTCATATGATTTACCCCCATTAAAAGAGACAATAGAAACGCTGCAAAATTGTGGGGAATCTTTTTTTGGTTATTACAGCGAAGAACGGTTATATGGGGTTATATCAATCAATATTGATAGGCATGTGATAGAGGTTTGCCGTTTAGTGGTCCACCCAAACTTTTTTAAAAAGGGAGTTGCACAAGCACTATTAAACTTTATTGAGAATGAAAACAAGTCAAAAAAACTGAAGGTTTCGACAGCAACTAAAAATACACCAGCAGTCAATTTTTATAAAAAAAATCGTTTTCAATTGGTGGGCGAGAAGATAGTAAGTGAGCATATTACTTTGGCTTTTTTTGAAAAAAACGAGAAAAAGCTTGATAGATAAAACGAGTTTGAAATTGAAAACTAATAAATTCGCCCACCGAGCAGACTTTGTCACTAGGTGGGCCACAAGGCGAAGCAAACTGGTTTTAGCGGGAAAGAAATTTTTATTCGTTAATATCTTATGATATCAGGACAAGTATGTGCATCATACGAATAAAAAAATAAGAAAAATCGGTATGTAAAACAATAAGAAAGGGATTGAACAATGTTCAATCCCTATTTCAAAAGGGGGGGAATTTGTTTATGTCCTAGCTGTATTATTAATATACACATAAAATATGAATAACCTATGAACGCAAGATGAAAAAAGCGTTAACTTTTTGGAGGGGAAAAGAATGACGACGATTTGTTTGATTAGACATGGAGAAACCGATTGGAATGCTGCGAGAAGAATTCAAGGTAGAACGGATATTATCCTAAACGAAAAAGGAAAGCTACAAGCGAAGCAATGTGGAAACTATTTTTCTGGAACGGATGCAGATGTAATGATTGTAAGTCCCTTGAAAAGAGCCCGACAAACAGCAGAAATTATAAATGAGAAGCTGCAATTACCTATTGTTGTCATGGATGAATTTATTGAAAGATGTTTTGGAGAAGCAGAGGGAATGACTTATGAAGAAAGAAAAGAGCAGTTTCCATCACATAATATCCCGGGTTATGAAAGTGATAAAATATTAATGGAAAGAATAAAAATCGGTTTATCAACCATTCATTATCAATATCCTCATAAAAAAGTCCTTCTTGTTGCACATGGTGCGGTGATTGGCACACTACTAAATCATTTTTCAAAAGGAGAAATTCATCAAAAAAAAGACCGTCTATTAAATGGTTGTATTAATACAATTACTTTAAAGAAAAAAGACTGGCTCATAAAAGAATATAATATAACCCATCATCTATATGATTGAAATAACTTAGAAAGTGGGATAAACCAAAAATAAAAATAGTTGTTCATTTTTCGAAAGAAATCTTGCTTAGTCTCGCTATAATTATAGTAGCGATTAACCGAAATAAAGGAGGGGGCAACTATGGTTATAGGCGAGGAAAAGGCAAGAGAGTTTTATCAAGCTTTAGTTGACAGAAATCCAAAATATGATGGTATTTTCTTTGTTGGTATAAAAACAACCGGTATCTTTTGTCACGCGACCTGTTCGGCAAGAAAGCCTAAGTATGAGAATTGTGAATTTTTCTTAACTGCAGAGGAAGCATTATTAGCAGGATATCGCCCTTGTAAGCGGTGTACACCATTATTCTATCCAAATAGCATTCCTAAAGAAATTGAGAAATTAGTTGTAGCCGTTGAGGGAAGCCCGGAAAAAAGATGGAAGGAAGCAGATTTTCGAGAAATTGGTATCCATTCAGCAACTGCCAGAAGAAGGTTTAAAGAAATTTATGGAATGACATTTGTGCAGTACGCCCGCTCAAGAAGAATGGGTATCGCCTTTAAAGAAATATTAAATGGAAAAAAAGTCATAGATCAACAAGTATTACTCGGGTATGATTCATCGAGTGCGTTTAATGATGCATTCTCAAAGATTTTTGGTAGGTCTCCTAAGAGAGCTTCTTTATCGATATTATATGCAAATATTGTATCAACACCTCTAGGGCGGATGATCAGTATTAGTGATGAAAAGTATTTATATTTATTGGAATTTGTTGATAGACGTGGACTTGAAAAAGAGATAGAAAACTTAAGAAACAAACAAAATGCGCGAATTCTACCAGGGGATACAAAGATTAATAGAAACCTAGAAGAGCAGCTCAAGCTTTATTATGCTAAACAACTTCGACAATTTACAATTCCTTTTTTCCTTCAAGGAACTCCTTTTCAACTCGAAGTATGGTCTCTTTTGCAAAAGATTCCTTATGGACAAACTGTATCTTATCAGGAAATTGGTCAGCTATTAGGAAGTAGCAATTATGTAAGGGCTGTCGGAAATGCGAACGGAGCCAATCAAATAGCCATTATAATACCGTGTCATCGTGTGATTAAAGCAGACGGTAAATTAGGTGGATATGGCGGAGGAATAGAAAGGAAGGAGCATCTTTTACGTCTCGAGACAGAGAGTGAAATAAAATGAGTATCTTAACGGATATTTTTCTATTCACAAAAGAAATTTAGCGTAAATTTTTAAAAAATTCTCGGATTTCCCTCAAATTTGATTCATTTTAGTGTATTATCGGAATTGATAAGGAATTTTTCCTTAATGATTTGATAGAGGGAGAGATCATTATGACCGTTTCTTTTAAAGGCGAAGCAAAAGAAATAGCTACTGAATTAACATTGTTTAGACGTGAGCTTCATGAGTATCCAGAGCTAAGTGGCGAAGAAGTACAAACATCTTCGAAAATACAACAGAAATTAAACGATTATCAAATACCATATCAAACTGGTTTTGCAAAAACTGGTATTCTAGCAATTATTAAAGGGGCAAAACAGGGACCGACAGTATGTTTAAGAGCGGATATTGATGCCCTACCGATTGAAGAACAAAGTGGTGTCTCTTATTCTTCGAAAGTAAAAGGTGTGATGCATGCTTGTGGTCACGATAGCCATGCAGCAATGTTATTAGGAGCTGGAATTATTTTAAATAAACATAAAGGTAACATATCCGGCACAATCTTGCTCTTATTTCAACCAGCGGAAGAAAAGTCTCCAATAGGTGGAGCGAAAATCATGATGGAAGATGGTGTATTTGATGAATATAAACCGTCTGTTATTATTGGTCAGCATGTATGGCCAGACCTTCCGCCAGGTCAAATAGGAGTTAGACCGGGACCAATGATGGGTAACTCTGATCGATTTTCTTTGAAAATCACTGGTTCAGGTGGGCATGCAAGTATGCCCCATACGACAATAGATGCAATTATTATAGCGAATCAAGTAATTACAATGTTGCAAACGATCGTAAGCCGAAACATTGATCCGCTAGAATCGGCGGTAGTCACAGTTGGTAAGGTGTCTGGCGGTGCTGCCCATAACGTCATTGCGGAAGAAGTAATTATTGAAGGTACAGTAAGGACTTTAACAGATAAGGTAAAAACACAAGTGAAGAATCGTTTTCATCAAATCGTAACAGACACTGTTAAGGCGCTAGGTGGACGTGTCGAAATCACATACCTTGATGGTTATCCTTCCACAGTAAACACTCCGGAATGGGCTGAAAGAGTAAAGGAAACAGCGGCAAAATTTGTAGGTAAGGAAAATGTCCCAGAAGTCGCACCCTCAATGGCAGGAGAGGATTTTGGCCGCTTTTTAAAAGAATATCCAGGTGTATATTATTGGCTAGGTTGTTCAATAGGAAATAATCAAAAGCCGCTTCACAACCCTTCTTTTCAACTTGATGAAAACATTT
This sequence comes from Cytobacillus sp. FSL W7-1323, assembly GCF_038595015.1. NCBI lineage: Bacteria > Bacillati > Bacillota > Bacilli > Caryophanales > Bacillaceae > Cytobacillus > Cytobacillus sp. FSL W7-1323. Next base: position 2,597,097 of record NZ_CP151998.1, on the reverse strand, counting down.
TGCCGATCGGTATGGAATTAATGGCTCAAGTTGCCATTGATACAATTGAACAATTACAAAGTAAGGGTTTATAGGAGGAATTTTTTTCAATGGAAGCATTCATAAAAGACATCACCCCGTATTTAACTAAAATGAGAAGAATGTTTCATGCATATCCAGAGGTAGCGTGGACAGAGTATGTGACAACTGCAAAAATTGCTGAAGAGATAGAAAAGCTTGATTTTGAAGTAGAGATGGGACAAGCGATTCTCCATCCACATACAAGAATGGGGTTGCCAACAGAAGATCAGATAGAAAAAGAAGAACAAAGAGCGATGGAAGCGGGCATAAATAAAGCGTATTTATATTTAATGAAAGGTGCTTTTACGGGACTTAAAGCTTATTTCGACACTGGTCGAAAAGGAAAACATATTGTTCTACGATTTGATATTGATGCCCTGCCGATTAATGAAGCAGAGGATGAAGCACATTTTCCTTTTGTGCATGGGTTTCATAGTAACAGAGCGGGCTATATGCATGCGTGCGGTCATGATGGGCATACCGCCATTGGTTTAGGTGTGGCGCATTTTATTCATGAAAATCGCCATCAATTAAACGGACGTTTCACCTTGTTATTTCAACCTGGAGAAGAAGGCGGACGAGGGGCAAAGCCGATGGTGGATAAAGGATTGTTAGATGATGCCGATGTCTTTTTAAGCGGACATATAGGGATCCACTCATTAAACATTGGTGACATCGTTGCAACAACAGATCAGTTCTTAGCGAGTACAAAGATAAACGTTGAATACTTTGGCAAATCAGCACATGCTGGATTAGAGCCAAATGAAGGCAGGAATGCTCTATTAGCCGCTGCAGCCTCTTCATTACATTTAAATGGTATTACGAGACACGCAGGGGGTGCGACGCGCATCAATATAGGAACACTAGAGGCTGGAAGTGGCCGAAATATTATTGCTGATTATGCGAAAATGCAATTAGAAACCCGAGGTGCTTCAACTGAACTTAATGAAGAGTACATGGTCCTCGAAGCCATGAGAATAATTCAAGCTAGTGCAGCACTATATGATGTCACAACAAATGTTGAAATCGTTGGCCAAGCGCCAAGTGCAGAGTGTCAAGAAGAATGGGTGGATTTTATTAATGAGGCAGTGAAAGCAAGTACAAATATTAAAAATGTGATTCCGAAATTACCTCTAGGGGCTTCTGAAGACGCTGCCTTTATGTTAGAGAAGGTGAGGAATAATGGGGGAGCGGCGAACTATATGTTATTTGGAACACCGCTCGCTGCTGGACATCATCATCCATGTTTTGATTATGATGAAGAGGTACTGCCTATCGCCGTTGAATCAATTTGTCGTGTGATTTTAGGATGGCAATAAGTTAAAAAAGAACGAACCTTAACCAGTCATGTTAAAATAAGGCTATATTGTTTAATTTGTTGGAGGCAGGTGCGTTGAATGAAAATTCGAGTGGGGGTTATTGGACCAAAAGATTCAGTTAAAATGATTATAGATACAGGGGCGGACTACGGCGAACTTCACTTTATTCCCTTTGTGTATGAATCGACTGAAGAAACTGAGCAAATTATTATTAGAAATAGAGAATGGGTTGACCAGTGGCTTTTTTCAGGACAGGCGCCATATTTTTATGCATTATCCAAGAAAGTGATTACAAAAAAAGAAGCGAGTTATATTCCTTTAAGTGGTGCGAGCCTGCTTGCTGTCTTAGTAAAGGTTTTTTTAGATAGCGATCAAGTGCAAAAGCGTTTTAGCTTGGACACTATTCAAGAAGAAGAAATGGATAGAGGACTCGATCCGCTAGTGAGGAATCGAGTCCTTTTCCAGATGAATTCTTACGATGGATATATGCCGGCTGAAGAGATTATTGCTTTTCATAAAGAATTATATGAAAGTAACAAAGTCGATGTGGCTATTACTTGTTTGAATAAGGTGTATAAAGAATTAACGAAGATGAATATCCCAACTTATCGCATCGAGCAATCAGAACTAACGGTCAGACGTTCTTTAGAAACGATTAAAGAAAAGGGGCAAGCATCATGGTACCGGAAATCCCAGCTTGTCATTATTGGTGTCGAACGCATCGTTGCTTCTTCTGAAAGTGAAGAAAGAAGGCGATCCTTCCGGTTAAAGCATCAAGAACTAGAACTAAAGAAAGTCTTGCTTGACGTTGGTGAACAAATGAATGGTTCGATAGTCCAGATGGATGATGGCGTTCACTATATTTTTACTACGCGAGGAGAGCTTGAGCTCTTTATGAGAGACCAATCGATGTTGACGATCAGTGAAGAGATTTTTGTTCATAGTCGGTTACGTGTTCGCATAGGTGTAGGCTTTGGCTTAACGGTATTAGAGGCTGAGGAAAATGTGAGTATGGCTTTCTCTCATGCCCGTGAATTTAAGGGCCCTATTGTTATCTCTGTTAATGAAGAGAAAGAATTAACAATTATTAATAATGAAAAAGAAGAAATAAGTTTTCATTCAAGGATTTACGGAAATGATTGGGAAAAAATATTTAAAGATGCAGGTATAAGTAGTAAGATTGTTGCAAAAATTGAGTCTTTATCATTACACTACCAAAAAAATAAGATTACTTCTCAAGATTTATCTCATTGGCTAAAAAGCACTGATCGCAACGCAAGAAGAATATTGATGGAGATGGAAAAGATAGGTTTAGCTGAAATTATAGGAGAAGAGACAGGTCATCGAGGGAGACCACGAAAAATTTATCAAATAAACTTTAATCAGTTTGCCAAACAATAAAAAATAAATCCGTATGATTTGAACCTAAACACTAGAAATATCACTTATTTCCAGTTGTTTAGGTTTTTATTATCGTTTAAGTTAAATAACACCTAATAAAAGACGAACATTGAGAATCATTATCAACCATATAATTCCTATATATTCTTTTATTTGTAAATAAAAATGATATTTATTAGAAAATTAATAAAAAAGACAAAAAAGATTAAAAAAAGACTATTCACAATATAAATGTGATGATATAATAACGGAAATGTTAAGGATAAATTCCGATAAATTTCGAAGTAAGGAGAGTGAAATAATTTGCAAGCAAATGTAAACAACGAACAAGAAAAGAAGGGCTTGATGTCCAAGTTCTTGTCAGGCATTGAAACGATAGGGAACAAGCTACCAGATCCATTTTTTATTTTCGTTTATCTCGCAGCGTTTGTAATGATATTAACGTTCATTGTTAATCAATTTGATGTTACTGTTGAGCACCCAGGAACAGGGGAAGAGTTGGCAATAAAAAGTTTAATTTCTGGTGAAGGATTGCAGTTTATATTAACTGAGATGCTGTCTAACTTTACTGGCTTCGCCCCACTAGGCCTTGTGTTAGCTATGATGCTTGGTGTAGGCTTAGCTGATAAAGTTGGTTTACTAGAAACAGCCATTAAAAAGTCGATCTTAAGTACACCAAAGTCATTAGTCACTTATGCTGTTTTCTTTATTGGTATTATGGGGAATATTGCTTCAGATGCGGCGTTCGTACTTGTACCACCGTTAGCTGCAATGGTTTTCTACACTGTTGGTAGGCATCCATTAGCTGGTTTAGCAGCTGGCTTTGCTGGAGTAGGTGCAGGTTTTTCAGCCAATGTCTTAATCGCTGGAACAGATGCATTATTGGCGGGAATTACTACTGAGGCTGCTAAAGCAATCGATCCTTCATTTGTTGTATCACCTGTTGATAATTGGTATTTTATGTCGATTTCTACTGTTCTCTTAACTTTAGTTGGTGGATTCTTAACTGAAAAGGTAATTGAACCAAGATTAGGAAAATATGATGGGGATTTGAAAAAGAATTTTGAACCGGTTTCAGCTATCGAGTCAAAAGGGTTAAGAAATGCCGTTATAGCGGGTCTAGCATATATTGCTATTTTACTTACAATTATCTTCTGGCCAGACTCCCCTCTTAGAAACGAAGAAGGTGGTATGATTCCTTCCCCATTTTTAAGTGGAATTATCCCAATTGTTTTATTATTCTTTATAACGATGGGAACAGCATACGGAGTAACAGTAAAGAAAATCACAAAAAGTGCTGATATTCCAAAGTATATGGCAGATTCGATGAAAGATATGGCAGGCTATATCGTCCTTATATTTGCTGCGTCACAATTTATTGCTTATTTTAACTGGTCCAATTTAGGTACTTGGATTGCAGTCAATGGTGCGGAATTCTTATCTTCCATCAATTTAACTGGTATTCCTGTTATTATTGGATTTATTATTTTCGTCTCTATCCTGAATTTATTAATCTTTAGTGGGTCTGCTCAATGGGCATTATTAGCCCCAATTTTTATTCCATTGTTTATGTTACTTGATTATAACCCTGCTTTTATCCAAGCAGCGTATAGAATTGCCGATTCAACTACAAATATTATTACACCACTAAATCCGTATATCCTTGTAGTTCTTGCTTTTATGAGAGAATACGATAAAAAAGCAGGTTTAGGCACGCTTATTTCCTTAATGATTCCTTATTCAATGGTTTTCTTAGTAATTTGGGTAGTCATGCTATTCATTTTTGGATTATTCGGTATTCCGATTGGACCCGGTATCGAAATGTATTTGTAATAATGCGGTGTTGTTGCCCGAACATAAATGTTCGGGCTTCTTTATTTGTGAAAAATGATAAAATAGATAGAGGTATTTTTTTACCGTAAGGAATTAATCGTTATACTTAAGGGCTATAAGTAGGGGAGAGATGGTCAGTGGTTAGTTTCAGAGATATACATCATGATGGTAATTTAATAGCAGAAAAAGCCAATTTTGATCACTATGGCACAAAACAGTTCTATTTTAAATATGATGCAAACTTTATCCAATTTAAAATAAATCCTAGTTTGCAAGATTTTCAACTGGCACAAATGTATTTGGAAGACTATCAGAAAGAGCATAAACAAGAACATTTGAAGTTTTATTTACCAGCAGACGAAATGATTCAAGAGGATGTTTTATTATACCTTTATCAACAATTCTATACGATCGGGTGTCAGGAGTTATATGAAATTAACCCTCTTCAATTTATCTATAAAGATAGAAAGAACGAAATCGTGGTTGAGGAAGTGACAAATGATAATTTAGGAGAATATCTACAATTGCAGAGAAACTTTGATCTAGATTATGGTGAGGAATATGTGAACCTTAATAGAAGCATGCATTCCTATCATCATAATGCAAAAGATACATTACAGTTACTCGCATATGATCATGGTGTGCCAGCAGGTTCATTACAAGTATTTTTTAATAAGTGTACAGCTGAAATTGATAATGTAGGTGTGTTACCAGCTCACCGATTAAAGGGGATTGCTGCAAGCTTGCAATATGAAGTAATGAAGCGATTTAGCAATCATAGGGTTATACTTGTAGCCGACAGCAATGACACGCCAAAGGATATGTATCGTAAACAAGGGTATAAAAAATTGAGCTTTCGCTATGAAGTAATGAAGTTATTATAAGTAGTAGTTTATTATTAATATAGAACAAGTAATGTGATAAAAACTCTACAAACTGATATTAATAAATCTGCAGGTGGTGAGAGCAGCCATCTGCAGATCATTTATAAAGAGGTAAATTTTGATCAAGGTAAAAGCGAGAGAACAGCAAAAAAATGCATAATCGAACCAGCAAGAACAAAAACATGCCACAATGCGTGATGGTACTTAAATCCTCTCCATACATAAAATATTGAACCAGCAGTGTATAGAACGCCACCGATAATGAGGAAAATCATTCCTTGTGTAGGTAAGTGTGTAACCAGAGGCTCCCAGGCAAATATAATTAGCCAGCCCATCAAAACATATAGTAATGTCGAGAAGACTAAAAACTTTTTAACAAAAAAACATTTGAAAACTGTTCCAGCAATTGCTAGCCCCCATACAAGACCAAATAAGGTCCATCCTAAGGTTCCTTTAACTGTTATAAATAGAAACGGTGTGAACGTTCCAGCAATAAAAAAGTAAATGGAAGAATGATCGAGAATCTCAAATACATCCTTTGCTTTTCCAGCAGGTAAACTATGTAGCAAAGTTGATGAGAAATATAAAATAACCATCGTTGTACCAAAAAGAACAAAGCTGACAATATGCCAAGCTGTTCCATATAAGGATGAGAAAACAGTTAAAATGACGAGAGCCGCAATACTTAATAGCGCACCGATTCCGTGTACGATCGCGTTGGTGATTTCTTCTCCCTTTGAAAAAATATGTGTTTCCAAGTAGTATTCACCCATTCTTTATCCAAAATCATAATTCTAGTATAAACATTTTTTTAGCTGATAAAAAGTCGTAAGCTTTCATTATAAAGAAAAACTTCACTAGGCGAAGAGGGTGGAGAGTGTAAATGCATGGAGAATATTTGGAGTTATCCATCCTTGAGTCAATGCCAATTTAAGCCGCGGTGTTAGATCAGTTGAAGTGTTTAGGTAGGACAGCATTCATCCAACTTGTTCATAATCGTTACTGAAAGAGAAGCTTGACATTGCTCAATTCCTAAACTTGCAGTTGACATTTATTGATAAGATGATAACATAACTTTGAAAGCATAATTGAATAAATCCACTAGGGGTGCCTTTAAAAGGCTGAGATTAAAGTGCAATAACTTTAAGACTCTTAGAACCTGATCTGGTTGATACCAGCGTAGGGAAGTGGCGTATATCAATTTAGTTAACGTTATAACTATAACTAAATGAATGATGTATACAGTAACCACTTTCTTATAGGAAGTGGTTTTTCGCTTTTCTGGATTTTTTATGCTCGATAAAAAAAGAGAAGAGGTAGAAATGATGACAACAAAAGAAACGTTTACACAATCGTTAAGGAAAGAAGTACATGATATATGGGAAGCGAATTTTGAACACCCTTTCGTTAAAGGAATTGCTAAGGGAGATTTACCAATTGAGTGTTTCCGCTTTTATGTGTTACAAGATTCTTACTATTTATCACATTTTGCTCGTGTGCAAGCAATCGCTGCTTCTAAAGCAGAGAATTTATATATGACCTCAAGAATGGCCTCGCATGCGCAAGGTACCTATGAAGCTGAACTAGGGTTACATAACAAATTTATGGAGGTATTAAAAGTTTCTGAAGAAGAGTTAAACCAGTTTAGACCCGCTCCTACTGCCTATGCATATACATCCCATTTATATCGTGTAGCAGAGACAGGCACAGTTGGCGAGGTCATCGCTAGTTTGCTTCCGTGTTATTGGATTTATTATGATATTGGGCAGAGCTTTAAAGGGGCAAAACCAAAAGAAGAAATCTATCGTACCTGGATTGATACATACGGTGGAGAATGGTTTGTTAAACTTGTACTGGAACAAATTCATCATCTTGATCGGCTTGCTGAAATTGCATCTGAAACAGAAAAAGAAAAAATGAAAATGGCATTTACCATTAGCTGTCAATATGAGTTAGCTTTTTGGGAAATGGCTTATACCCAAGAAAAGTGGTTAAGTGATAAAACATATGCATAAAACTTCATAAATGAAAGCGGGAATAGTGTTAACAGAATAAGGTTAGTTCATACTAACTCAATTCTGTTAACATCATACCCTTTATAATCGTTGTAATATCAGGTTTGTTATGCAATTAAGACAGTTTGCCATATCGGATTTTCCTAAAAAAGAAGTTAGATCTTCACCAACTACTCATCTAGTCAATAGAAATGACTTCTACTTCTCCACCCTCATAGACATATAAACTTCCTATATATATATAAAGACAATAAGCGTATAATGAGAGACGAATGTTAAATTGAGGAAGGCGTTTAAATAATGAATAAACAACAAAGTAAGTACAGATGGGTTGTATTTGGTGTTTTACTTTTAGCCTATTTATTTATGGTTAGTCAAAGAACAGCACCTGGTTTAATTACTGATCAATTAATGGAAGAATTTCATTTAACTGCAGCAACGATTGGGCTGATAACGAGTATTCAATTTTTTGCTTATGCTGGATTGCAAATTCCCATCGGATTATTCTCTGATAGATTTGGTCCAAATGTATTTCTAGTCGCTGGAACGCTGCTAAACGGACTAGGTACCATCCTCTATAGTTCGGTAGATAATAGTTATATGCTTATCTTTGCTAGGCTATTATGTGGAATTGGCGATGCTACTATTTGGGTCAATTTAGTTCTTGTATTGAGCATTTGGTTCAAGCAGCAGGAGTTTTCGATGCTAGTGGGATTTGCTGGAATGACAGGAAGTTTAGGTTTCTTATTGGCAACAGTTCCTTTTAGTTCGACCATTTCTCTATTAGGGTGGAGACTTCCATTTTTAATTGTTGGCATCGTAATATTCACCCTAGGTATCGGACTCTATGTTGTTTTAATAAAATATCCTAAGAAGAAATTTCAAATGGAAGAAGAAAAAAATCAAAAAGAAACAAATGAACCGTTATTAGTCATCATAAGAAGATTACTAGTCAATCGCCAAGCTTGGGCGACATTCCTTTGTCATTTTGGTGTAGTAGGCACATATATTGGCTTTATTGGCTCTTGGGCTGTTCCCTATGGTATGGACATTTACGGTTTATCAAGATCAAGTGCAAGTGAAGTAATTATGTACGGCTTATTTGGTGCCATTATCGGAGCGCCATTAACAACCTATCTATCTACTTTTTTTGACAGTGTCAAATTACCGTATGTTATCGTGCAGTTGCTGTCGGTTTCTGCTTGGATCACACTAGTATTGCTGGGTGGAGAGCCACCGTATTTATTATTCATTCTTTTATTCGTGATCATAGGCTATGCAAATGGTGCGAGTGCTCTAACCTTTACAGTTGTTAGACAGTCCTTTCATATAAAGGAAGTGGGGCTTATTTCCGGTTTCGCCAATACGGGTGGCTTTCTTAGCGCAGTGTTGCTGCCAGCTCTTTTTGGGAAAGTATTGGACCATTTTGCTAATTTTGACCTTACAACCGCTTATCAATATGGACTCTATATTCCTTTAAGCTTTGCGATTATTGGGTTAATTGGAGTATTCATGTTATATGAGCCAGTAGTATATCGTCAAAAACTACAAATGAGTCAAATGAAAAAATCGGTTGGTTAACAATCGATTTTTTTATTTAGCTAATAAAAATGAAGAACAATCATCACTTAAAAGGCAGTCAAGTGGATACCTGATTTGATCACCATCTACCGTCCTTTTTAGAAAATGTTACTGAAAGTGTAAAATTGATCTTTTTTTATCAAATATTTCTTCATAACAATTGAAAAAATTGGATATTTGTTGTAAGATAGGTTATATTATTAATCTAATTTTAATAGATAATATATTTTTGAAATATAATAGTTACATATAGTAATAATTAAGAACATTCATACTTTGATGATTGGTTGTGTTGATGATGGCGGGAGAGCAGAAAAGAAAGAAAAGAAATAAAAAAATGGTTTTTCGGATTAATTTAATGTTTTTTGCAGTATTTATCCTCTTTTCGATTCTAATCTTCCGCTTAGGTATTGTTCAAATTGTTTACGGGGAGAATTATAAAAAAGAGATTGAACGGGAAGTGGAGGTGCCAGTAGCAAGCACGGCACCTAGGGGGCAGATCTATGATAGTAAAGGTAGACTGGTTGTAGGGAATAAGCCTCAATTAGCCATAAGTTATACTCGCTCTCAATCTACAACTCAAGAAGAAATGATTCAGACATCAGAGCTTTTAGCGAAAATGATTAAAAAAGACACGGAAGAAGACTTGAAGGCGATTACGGAAAGAGATAAACAAGACTTTTGGATAATAAAGTATCCGAATGAAGCAGCAGAAAAAGTATCGGATAAAGAAAAAGATGAATTGCAAGCAAGTGATATGTCAGCAAAAGAAGTAGATGAAGAAATATATAAACGAACGCGGGAACGAATAACAGAAGAAGAACTGAATGCTTTTAAGAAGGATGAACTAGAAGTTTTAGCGATATTTCGAGAAATGGCAAGTAGTCGAATGTTGACACCTCATTTTATTAAGAACAAAAATGTTAATGAAGATGAATTTGCTCTTGTTAGTGAGAATCTTCATTTACTACCTGGTATTGATACAACGGTAGACTGGGAACGTTATAATGCTTTAAAGGACGAAGATGGAGAAGTAACATTAAGTTCTGTACTTGGAAATGTTTCAAGTTCAAAAGAGGGCTTGCCTAGTGAAATGCTCGAATATTATCAATCTAAAGGTTATAGTCGCAATGATCGTGTCGGCAAGAGTTATTTAGAATTGCAATACGAGTCTGTTTTACAAGGGCAAAAGAAAATCATGAAAAATTACACAGATAAAACGGGTGAAGTAACAAAGCAAGATGTGGTAAGAGAAGGACAAGCAGGAAAAGACCTTGTCTTAACAACTGATATCGAATTCCAACAAGAGGTAGAAAAAATCATTGAAAAGCATGTTCGAAGTCTGAGGGGAAGTAATTACTATTTAGATCGTGGCTTCGTTTCAGCGATGAACCCACAAACAGGTGAGGTTCTCGCAATGGCTGGCAAACAATTTGTCAAAGATGAAAAAACTGGTGAAACAGAAGTCATGGATTACGCCTTAGGTAATATGACAAGTCAATATTCAATGGGTTCCACTATAAAAGGCGCAACAGTGTTAGCAGGTTACGAAGAAGGAGTAATCTCACCTTGGAGTGTTTTGGTAGATAGACCTTTGTATTTTGACGGAACACAACCTAAACGATCTTGGAATACGGCAGGATTTGGTGCCATTAATGATCTAACGGCCCTTAGGAAATCTTCAAATGTTTATATGTTTCTAATAGCGATGAGAATTGGTGGACAACAAGAATACATTCCGCGAGGTAAACTACGTATTGATAAAGATGAAGGTATTAGAAAGTTACGATATAATTTTCACCAGTTCGGTCTTGGGGTGAAAACGGGTATCGACTTACCAGGTGAAGTAACAGGACAATCACCAATTCCTCCTAATGGAGGGAATACACTTGATTTTGCCATTGGACAATTCGATACTTATAGTCCGCTACAATTGGCGCAATATGTATCAACGATAGCAAATGGTGGTTACCGTATGCAACCACAGATTGTGAAGGAAATTCGTGAACCGAATCTTGAGAATAATCAACTTGGTGCGGTTTATAAATCCATTGAGCCGAATGTTTTGAATAAAATTACGATGAAGGATGCATGGATTGAACATGTACAAGATGGGTTTATCCAAGTAGTCAACCATCCGCAGGGAACAGCAAATAGTGGGATTACAAATAAAAAGTATAAGATTGCAGGTAAAACAGGAACAGCCCAAGCTTACTACGGGGGGCCGCTTAAGGTGCAATCGAATCCAGATACTTGGAATTTAACCTTTGTCGGGTACGCGCCGTATGATAATCCTGAAATTGCCATTTCAGTTGTCATTCCATGGTTGTCTTCAGATAAATCCAAGATTAACCTTCATATTGCTGATGAGGTATTTGATGCTTATTTTAAAATGAAGACTAAAAAAGGCGAAGAAAATGAAGAACTTTAAATAAAATAGAATAGAGCTTTTCATATGCACCCCCGAAGTCTAACGCTCGGGGTGTTTTTTTATGGTGACATATGATGAATCTTTTAAGCAAAAAAATACTCTCTCTCTCTTGCTAGTGAAGGTGGTTATGTAGTTGGAATCCGTAGTAAAACGAATGTAAGATAATGGGGTAAATAATTTAAGAGAGGGTGGTTCCCTTAGAAGGACTAACAAAACAGGCCATCCAGTTTAATTTAAGGTAGATGTCTTACACGAGAAATTGAAACAGGAGAATCTTTTGACTCAGTTGTTTTTAAAATTTGGCATTCGAAATGAATAAAAATGAAGAAAGTGAGTGTAAATGCATTCAACTCTTTTCATTTTAAAAAAATTGGTTCTGTTTTTCTGATTATACCTTGTTCTTTTTCCTTATAATAACAATAAATATTTAGAAATTTTAATAATAATATTTCTTGAAAAATTTTATTGTATTTTTTTACAAAAATGCTATGATATTAATAGTTTTATATTCTTTTAAATACATTTTTTAACATCTGTAATACGGAAAAACTAATTGAATAATGAAGGTGAATGAATCAATGAAAATTGTTTCTTTTAATGCATTTCGCACGATTGGTATGCCCAATGTGCACTATATAAAGCCAGAACATATGTTTAAAGAAATAGATGCAATAAAGCAAGCTGACATCGTGTTATTTCCTGAAACGTGGCAAGTACCGTCACTTGTGTATGGGTTGAAGAAAAAGATTTTTCCTAGCATAGAAACAATGCAGCTAGGTTTTAGTAAAATTGAAATGACAAGGGCCCTTTGGTCGGTGAGTCCTGAGCATGCTCCCTATACTGAAATCCTTGCTAATACAAGGAGCAATATTGAGTATGTTTTAGATACTTTTCCCTTTCCTTTTGTAGCAAAAGAATCACGAAACTCTATGGGAAAAGGTGTTTTCCTCATCCAATCGAGAGAAGACTTTCTAACGTATTGTGAGAAAGTGGACGCTTTATATATCCAAGAATATTTACCGAATGATGGAAAAGATTTACGTATATGTGTGGTTGGGAATGAAGTATTGGGCGCCTATTGGAGAGTGGGACTAGAAGGAGAGTTTCTTCATAATATTGCACAAGGTGGAGAACTATGTGCCGATTTTATTCCCCAAGAAGCTATCGACCTTGTGTTAGATATTGCCGGTCAATTAGGTATTAATCACGCAGGGTTTGATGTCATGGTGAGCGAAGGGAAATACTATATTATCGAATTTAATGTGTTATTTGGGAATCAAGGATTAAATAAACTAGGAAAATCAGTTGAACAAACGATTTATCAATATTTATTATCACAATTTCTACCACCATTCCCAACATCGCCGACACCAGGAAATAAAGTTGTCTCTTAATGGTAAAAGCCTAATTTCTTTCCGTAGGAAACTAGGCTTTTACTTATTTATTAACTGCGTACTTTTCTTTTTGTACCATATTGATTAAGAGGTCGAGTTCCTCGCTTATTTGAATAGTGAACGGGTCTGATAGGCCAAAAATATCCCCGATAATTAAAAGCATTTCTCTTGTATCTTTTATCTGACTTTCAATATCTATAGAAGTTACCTGCATCTGTCATTACCTCGAATTCAAAATATCATAACTAATTACATTATCACATATTTTTACATATTATACAATCAATAGTTATCTGATTAAGTCATAACAGAGCTGCAGTTTTTATAGCCTGAATCAAAATGCTATAAATCTAGTAAAAGGATAAATGGTGTCATTCGCAGAATTCTACTTTCGTCTAGCACGAGAGGAAAAAGAATGAAAAAGAGAGAAAATTTAATAAATCATTGATGAGCATCAGATGGTGATAGAGAACGATAAATAGGTAAATTATGAATAGCACAAACAAAAACTAATTTTTAGGAGTTTTTGTTTGTGCTTATTCACTGGAAACAATTAATGATTATAAATCTTGTAAAGCTTTTTCGAATATCTCTAAGGTTCTATTAATTTCTAAATCAGTGTGTGCTGTAGATAGGCTGAAACGATTCATTGGTTTTGTATATAAACCATTAATTAATAATAATAGATCTAATCTTTTACGTAAGGAAAAATTCGCTTGCTGTAAGTCGCGATAATTCCATACTTCTTTATCAGTAAATACGATGTTAAAAATGGAACCGAGTCCAATGGTTTGCATCGCTAATCCTTTTCTATCAAAAAGACTTGTTAGTTCTTGTTTTAAACGATGTGTTCTAGCTATAACAGTAGAGATTTCATTTTGTAATACGTCAATGGTTGCCATCCCTGCAGCAAGGATTGAAGGGTGACCATTATATGTCCCGCTATGGAAAAGAACATCTTTGGCACTGGAGTTCTTACCTGTACTATGGTCAAAAACATCTGAGAAGGTAGAAGGGGCACAACACATCATAATCTCTTCTTTACCTCCAACCATACCAACAGGAAAACCTCCTCCAACTACTTTACCTAACGTTGTTACATCAGGTGAAATATGATAAATGGATTGTGCACCACCAAGCCCCAATCTAAAGCCGGTTTTTACTTCATCAAAGATTAAAACAATACCTAAGTCTTCCGTTATTTTTCTTAATCCAGTCATAAATTCTTGTGTAGCAGGGATAAAGCCACTTTGAGCAGGTTCTAAAATCACAGCTGCTACCTCATCTTTATGCTTTGTCAAAATTTCTGCTGTTGCTTCCAAATTATTAAAAGGTAAAACAATCGTATGAGTTTGGTGATAGGGGTCAACACCTTTAGATTCAATTAAAGCATTTGGTTCTGATGCTGGACCTGCTTGATCTACTTTTGGATTAACACTAATAAGCATTTGATCATATCCGCCATGGTAATGACCTTCAAACTTAGCAATCTTATATTTACCAGTGTAAGCATAGGCTAATCTTATTGATAATAAAGTTGCTTCAGTACCTGAGTTTGTATATCTAAGTTTTTCCATCGAAGGATAGAGTGCTTGTAATTTTTTTGCCATTTCGAGTTCAAGTTGATGAGGCGTCCCGAATAAATGTGTACCATTCACTTGCATTTGGTCAGCTAATGCTTTTTGCACTTTTGGGTGACCATGACCAAGCATTAAAGAGCCATAAGATAATAAGTAATCGATGTATTCATTGCCATCAATATCGAATAAATAAGCGCCACTACCCCTTTGCATAACAATTGGGTATGGATCAAAGTACTTAATATTTGCTGTTACACCGCCTGGCATATAGCTTTGGGCATCTAAAGAGAATTGATATGATTTACTCGTTTTTGCTTTTAATTGTTCGTGTACATCATCTAATGAACTTGTTTTCACTGTATTTTTCACCTCTATAATGAAATGTATATTTCATATTTATTAATATAAGAAATATATAGAACATGATACGCTGAAAAAACCTATTTGTGAAGTGTTAATTTCATTTTTAATAAAAATGAAATAAATAATTCATTAATGGTTATACAGATTATCAATTTTTAAGCTTTTCACGTATAATAAAATGTATGAGAAAGAAATCTGTTAATTTTGAAGAAAAGGTATGACTTACAAAATGGAGAATATCGAAAAGTTAATCACGGATCAATATCCGATAATGAGTAAATCTCAAAAGAAAATTGCTACATACATGTTAGATCATAAAAATGAAATTCCATTCTTAACTGTCGCTAAACTAGCCAAATCTACGAAAGTTAGTGAAGCTACTGTTGTTAGATTTGCCGTTTTTCTTGGATTTACTGGTTACTCTGATCTACAGCAATATATGCAAAGCTCTATCCAAAAACAACTCACTACAACAGAGAGATTGAGAATGTCATCAGATGTGTATGAACACGAAAGAGAAGGGGTTGTCTCTCTGTTCCAGGATGATATGGCTAACATTCAATTGACGATGGAAAAGTTAGATGAACAACAATTTATGAGAGCAGCACAATATATATTAGAGGGAAGAAGAATATACATCAGTGCCAATCGTAGTGCTCGGTCATTAGGTGTATTTCTGCAATATTATTTAAATATCATCCTTGGACATAGTGAATTAATCGGTGCTGCTGACACTGTATCTGAACAGTTATTTAAGTTGGATGAGCATGATGTAGTGATTGGTATCAGCTTTGCTCGTTATTCAATGAATACAATTGAACAAGTGCAATATGCAAAAGAACATGGAGCAAAAGTGATTGCTATTACTGATCATTTAACGTCACCATTAGTGCCATATGCAGACGTAGTATTAACTGCTTCTAGCAAGCTTCCAACGTTTATCGACTCCTTTACCGCACCACTTAGTTTAATTAATGCTTTAATTGTTTATTTAGGGAAAGAGCGGACAGAAGTTGTAGAAGAAAGATTAGAGAAGTTAGAAGACTTATGGGAGCGGTTTGATATATTTTATAGAAAGAAATAGGAGGAGTAGTCGATGGATTTAAAAATAAAAGGTAAAGTAGCTTTAGTATTAGCTTCCAGTCAAGGTTTAGGAAAGGCGATTGCCCTTGAATTAGCTAAGGAAGGCGCCAAAGTAATGATTTCGAGTAGAGATGAAAGTAAACTACAAGTCGTACAACAGGAGCTAAAATCAAGTGGTTTCATGGAAGTGGAGTACCAAGCGTGTGATATTACAAAACAGGAAGATATTACAGAACTTGTTCAAAAGACAAAAGCTACATATGGAACCATTGATATCCTTATCAATAATGCTGGAGGACCTCCTGGTGGCGGATTTGAGGATTTATCGGATGATGACTGGTATCGTTCGTTCGAATTAAATTTACTTAGCTACGTACGAACGATCCGAAGTGTATTGCCTGAAATGAAGAAACATGGCGGGAAAATCATCAATATTGCTTCCACATCTATTAAACAACCAATCCCAGGTTTATTATTATCTAATACATTTCGCTTAGGAATTGTTGGTTTGACTAAAACGCTTGCTGATGAATTGGCTCCGCATCAAATATTAATCAATACGGTTGCACCAGGTAGAATAGCAACAGATCGTATTGACTATCTTGATCAATTAACGGCTAATAGAAAGGGGATTTCGAAAGAAGAAGTGCAAAAAGCATCAGTACAATCGATCCCGTTAGGTCGTTATGGCACGCCTGAAGAATTTGCTCAATTTGTCACTTTCCTATGTTCAGATATTAATACTTACGTAACGGGTTCTTCTATTTTAATAGATGGCGGAATGGTGCGTTCTTTATAAATATTAACTATTGACTGGGAAAAAAGAGGATATTAAAATAGTATTAGCACTCTATAAGATAGAGTGCTAATTTAGTCTTTGAAAAATTCATGATAAAGGAGAGACTGTGAAGATGGCAGAAAAAATTCAATTCCAAGCTGAATCGAAACGATTGCTTGATATGATGGTACATTCTATTTATTCACAAAAAGAAGTGTTTTTACGTGAATTAATTTCTAATGCAAGTGATGCAATTGATAAGATTTATTATAAGGCGTTGACTGACGACCAACTTGTTTTCGAACAAGACGATTATTACATAAAGGTGATTCCTAATAAGGAAACACGCACATTAACCATTATTGATACAGGTATCGGAATGACAAAAGAAGAACTAGAAAATAATCTAGGTGTCATTGCTAAAAGTGGTTCCCTTGCTTTTAAATCAGAGAATGAAGCAAAAGATGGTCATGATATTATCGGGCAGTTCGGTGTCGGATTTTATGCAGCATTTATGGTAGCAGACGAGGTAAAAGTATTGTCCAAGGCGTTGCATAGTGACCAAGCTTATCTTTGGGAATCTCAAGGAGCCGATGGATATACTATTGTGGAAACAAAGAAAGATCAAGTAGGTACAACCATCATACTTAAATTAAAAGAAAATGAAGAAGAAGAGAACTTTGATGATTTTCTTGATGAATATCAATTAAAATCAATTATTAAGAAATATTCTGATTTCATTCGTTATCCAATCAAAATGGATGTCACAACGAGTAAACCGAAAGAAGATAATGACAAAGAATTTGAAGAGATCATAGAAGAACAAACCATTAATAGCATGGTTCCAATTTGGCGTAAGAACAAAAATGAATTAACGGATGAAGATTATCAAAACTTCTATCAAGAGAAACGGTATGGGTTTGATCAGCCATTAAAGCATGTGCATGTAAGTGTCGATGGATCCATCCGATATAATGCCATTCTTTTTATCCCAGAAAATCGTCCATTTGATTATTACTCTCAAGAATATCAAAAAGGGTTAGAGTTATACTCAAATGGCGTGTTAATTATGGAGAAATGCCCAGACTTATTACCTGATCATTTCAGCTTTGTTAAAGGGATGGTCGATTCTGAAGATTTATCCTTAAATATTTCAAGAGAAATTCTCCAGCATGACCGTCAATTAAAATTGATTGCCAAAAATATTAATAAGAAAATTAAAAGCGAGTTAAAAACATTATTGAAAAATGAACGTGAACAATATGAGAAGTTCTATGAATCATTCGGTCGCCAAATCAAGTTTGGTGTGTACAATGAGTTTGGTACACATAAGGATTTATTAAAAGATTTACTATTGTTCTATTCGTCCAAAGAGAAAAAACTAGTAACATTAGATGAATATATAAGCAGAATGCCAGAAGAGCAAAAATATATTTATTATGCTACAGGTGATTCAATTGATCGTATTGACAAGTTACCACAAACAGAAATCGTAGCCGATAAAGGATATGAAATTCTTTATTTTACAGAGGATATTGATGAATTTGCAATTAAAATGCTTGTTAATTATGAAGAAAAAGAGTTTAAGTCAGTATCTAGTGGAGATTTAGGAATTGATGCGGAAGGCAAAGAAGAAGACAATGAAGATGAAGTAAAAGAAAATAAAGAAATATTAACGAAAATGTCAGAAATACTTACTGGTAAAGTAAAAGAGGTCCGTGCATCCAAACGACTAAAATCTCATCCTGTTTGTTTATCAGCTGATGGTGAAGTAACCATTGAAATGGAAAAAGTATTAAGTATGATGCCAGATAATCAAAATGTCAAAGCAGATAAAGTACTTGAACTGAATATCCACCATTCTGTCTTCAATAGTATCCAAGCTGCATTTAATAATAATGATGATGAAAAATTAGCTTTATATACCAATTTACTTTATAACCAAGCATTACTTATTGAAGGCTTATCTGTGGAAGACCCGGTAGCGTTCACAAATGATATCTGTAAGGTAATGCAATAATCTCCTTTGAAATAATTTTTTCAACATTAGGCCCGATCGATTATTCGGGTCTATTTTAATTTACGCCGTTTCCGATTATTTTGGGTTAACTTCATCGTGGTTAAGGAAGCATTTCAATTTGTAAGAAGGGGTAAATGTACTTTCAAAGGAACAATTAGTGCTTGTTAAAGCTATTAGAAATGACTTGTTTCCAGGAAATTGATAAGCTTATTATACGTTAAAATCGTTTTCATAGTGATAACGGAAAGTACAAGATGTATTATATTTAATTTTACATTTAGGAGGGATATAAATGATTTTTGAAATGACTACTCAAGTTAGAGTTGCCAATATTGAAGAAGGGCAAAAGTGGTATGAAACACTGCTTAATAAGAAGCCTGATTTTACTCCACATGAGGGGTTCGCTGAGTGGGAACTCATTCCTGGATGTTGGTTGCAGGTCGCAGAAGGAACTCTTTCCGAGGGTAACGGACCTCTGCGTTTAGGAGTTACTAATATTGAGGCTGAAAGAGACAGACTTATAGAAGTTTTAAAAATCAATAGGTTTGAAATACATTCAAGACCTGAAGTACCAGTGAAATGGGGAACTTTCACAGACCCATGGGGAAATCGACTTGGTTTTTTCGAATACTTAGATAAGGGAGAAGAGCAAGAACGTATTAAAACGATCAAAGGAACAATAAAAGTTTGAAAAAGTCTGGTAAGAAAGGGAACAACGAGAGAGGTTCTCTTTCATTTATGTAAAAAACAACAAGGTCACGAAAAACAGTGTTAATTTAAAGTAGATCAATAATTAAGAAATAGGTATATACCTAATAAACATAAGAAGTCTGTAAAAAATGATCTTTGAAAAACACTTGCTTTGTATGAGCTCACTACTGTTTTCGTTTTTCCATACAGAAAAAATAAATAGAAATAACATTATAGTGAATTGCAAAGTCCTTTCCACTCGTATCCTCTTAAAAAAACATCTCTAGGGTCTTGTAAAGGCTCTCCCTAATAATTCTTTACATTAATATTTAAGGTTTATGATTCTATTTCTTACAAGATCTTAAAACAAGCATTATTCAATTATTATTTGTGAGACATAATAAATTGCGTCGGCTTGCCATTTAAGGATAGAAAAGAACAATAATATTTACAGGGTATGTAAGGATAAATAACATTTGAAAATTAGAAAGAAAAAACTATTTGGAACAAGTATTAAGTGAAGCGCTTACAAACCTTTGCTTTTTACATTTTGACAAGCAAGACTAGTGAACTATTTTACGAATTGTATAATGATTAATCGATTAGAACACAGTAAAATGATTATAAGATTCTAACAATTCAGTTTAATTAATGTTAGAAAAACTAACATTCAAAGATGCTATCTTTTAAGGAGGTTACTCTATAGTGAAAAGCGACCGAAAAGAGACATTAGCAACACTAAAGCTGAACTTTGAAGAAGTAGAACCGCCTTTTTCTAAGCATGATGCACTGGATGAGGCCAATCGATGTTTGTATTGTTATGATGCTCCTTGTATTCAAGCGTGTCCAACGGGAATTGATATCCCTAGTTTTATTAAAAAAATTGCCACAGATAATTTATTTGGATCTGCAAAAACAATTATGTCTGCTAATCCTGTAGGAGCTAGTTGTGCGCGCGTTTGCCCGACAGAAGAACTTTGTGAAGGCGCATGTGTACTCAATCATTCTACTAAACCTATTTTAATAGGAAATTTACAAAGGTATGCAACGGACTGGGCAATTAAGAATGAAGCGACCCTGTTTCATGCTGGAAAGCCAAATGGAAAGAAAGTAGCTATTATAGGAAGTGGTCCTGCCGGTTTATCAGCAGCCAGAGAATTAGCAAGAATGGGTTATAAAGTGACGATTTACGAAGCAGAAAGTGAAGCGGGAGGATTAAATACTTACGGAATCGTCTCATTTAGATTACCGCAGAATATATCTTTTTGGGAAGTAGAACAAGTAAAAAAATTGAATGTAGAAATTGTTACAAATACGAGGGTAGGGGTAGATATCTCTGCTAAAGAAATTCTGGAACAAAATGATGCTGTTGTTTTAGCCATTGGTATGTCATCTGTACCAGAATTGGGCATTCTTGGTGAAGACTTAAATGGCGTTCATGATGCGATTGAATTTGTAAAAGAAACAAAGACAGCACCAATTCATGATGACTTATACAAAAAAAAGGTAGCAGTAATCGGGGCTGGTAATACGGCTATCGATGCTGCAACTTGTTCAGTTAGATTAGGAGCGGATAATGTCAAAATTTTATATAGAAGAACGTTGGCTGAGATGACTGCTTATGATTTTGAATATGAATTTGCAAAGCAGGATGGTGTCGAATTTCGATGGTTAACAGCTCCGGTTGAAATTTTAGGAGATGAGGAAGGGAAAGTTACAGGTATTAAATGTGTCAAGATGACTTTATCGGAACCTGGTGAAGATGGAAGGAGACGTCCTGTACCCTTAACTAATTCTGAATTTACGATTGAAGTAGATGCAGTGATTAAAGCGATCGGACAAAGTCGTTATATTGATTTAATAGAACAATTTGAAATTAGTCACGATGGTGGTGTTGTGACAATAGATAGTGAAAGCTTTCAAACATCTAACAGTAAGGTATTTGCCTGTGGAGATTGTATATTTGGTAAAGGACAAGGTGAAGCAATGGTTGTGTCTGCTGCACAACAAGGAAAAGCGAGTGCTATAAGCATCCACCGCTCTCTATTAAAAGAAACGATAGAAACTGCTTAAATATCTTGGAGGTGAAATAATGGCAGATTTAAGTACAAATATAGCTGGAATTAAATCCCTAAATCCATTTTGGTTAGCTTCAGCTCCGCCAACCAATTCAGGTTATCAAGTACAGCGCGCCTTTGAAGCTGGGTGGGGAGGTGCAGTTTGGAAAACATTAGGTGACCCCATTTTAAATGTTTCTTCACGTTTTGCAGCAGTGAGTTTTAATGGTCAAAAAGTAGCAGGGTTTAATAATATTGAGTTAATTACTGATCGACCGTTGGAAGTAAATCTGAGAGAAATCTATGAAACAAAAAAGAAATATCCTAATCATGCAATTATTGCTTCGTTGATGGTCGAACCGAAACAAGAAAAATGGCATGAAATTGTCAAGAAGGTGGAAGAAGTGGGTGTCGATGGACTTGAATTAAATTTCGGTTGTCCGCATGGGATGGCTGAAAGAGGAATGGGAGCAGCCTCAGGTCAAGTACCAGCACTTGTTGAGCAACAAACTTATTGGGTAAAAGAAGTAGCGAAGACACCGGTAATCGTGAAACTAACACCAAATATCACCGATATAACTGCAACAGCTGAGGCGGCGGTTAATGGTGGAGCAGATGCAATTAGTATGATTAACACGATTAATAGTTTAGCAGGTGTAGATATTGAAACGTGGAATACCATTCCGCATGTTGGAGGGAAGGGTGCCCACGGTGGCTATTGCGGACCTGCAGTGAAACCAATTGCTCTAAATATGGTTGGAGAATGTGCCCGTAATAGTAGAATTGGTGTGCCAATCTCAGGAATTGGTGGGATATCTAATTGGCAAGATGCTGTGGAGTTTATGCTCATGGGTTCAACAAGCGTACAAGTTTGTACAGCGGCCATGCATCATGGCTTCCGCATCGTAGAAGATATGATTGATGGCCTGAGTTATTATTTAGATCGTAAAGGGATCGCTTCGGTAAATGAAATCATCGGTAAGTCTGTACCGAGATATTCTGATTGGGGCGATTTAGATCTAAACTATCAAATTGTCGCACACATTAATAATGATGTTTGTATTAATTGTAATAAATGCCATATTGCCTGTGAAGATACCTCCCATCAATGTATTGATATGCTGACCGGAACTGATGGTAAGCCTTATCTCCAAGTTCGCGAAGAAGATTGCGTCGGTTGTAATTTATGTTCGATTGTTTGTCCTGTAGATGGAGCAATCGATATGGTCGAAAAACGAAATGAACTACCACCTATGACTTGGAATGAAAGGCAAGAAGCCATTGCAAATATAAGCTATGTTGCAAATAGTACAGCGAAGTAAAAGAGTGAGAAAGGGTGGTTACTTATGAAAAAAATCATAAAAAATGGAGTAATTGTTACAGCAACAGATACTTACAAAGCAGATATCCTAATTGAAGATGAAACAATTATGCAAATCGGAGAGAATATTCAAGAGAGTGGTGCGGAAGTCGTTGATGCAAAAGGACATTATGTCTTCCCAGGTGCGATTGACCCCCATACTCACTTAGACATGCCTTTTGGTGGAACGGTCACTAAAGATGATTTTGAAACGGGTACAAAAGCTGCCGCATTTGGTGGAACAACTACGATTGTTGATTTTTGTTTAACGACAAAAGGGAAATCACTCAGTAGCGCGGTTGAAACTTGGCATCAAAAATCAAAAAATAAAGCGGTCATTGACTATGGTTTTCACTTGCAAATTGTTGAGAGCAGTGACGCTGTATTAGCAGAGATACCGAAAATGGTTGAGGAAGAAGGCATAACTTCATTAAAAGTATTTATGGCTTATAAAAATCAATTCCAAGCAGATGATGAGACCCTATATAAAACTTTACTTGCCGCTAAAGAACTTGGGGCACTTGTCATGGTGCATGCTGAAAATGGTGATGTGATTGATTATTTAGTAAAAGACGCATTAGCAAAAGGAAATACTGACCCTATTTATCATGCTTTAACTCGTCCCCCTGAAGCAGAGGCAGAAGCAACAGGTAGAGCTGCAACACTTACCGGACTTGCTGGATCCCAATTATATGTCGTGCATGTATCGTGTGCAGATGCGGCTAAAAAAATAGCTGAAGCTAGAAGTCAAGGTATTGATATCTGGGGTGAAACCTGTCCGCAATATTTGGTCTTGGATCAAACCTATTTGGAGAAACCAGATTTTGAAGGAGCTAAATATGTTTGGTCACCGCCATTAAGAGAAAAATGGAATCAAGATCATTTATGGAATGCGTTAAAGACAGGTCAATTACAAACGCTCGGATCTGATCAATGTTCTTTTGATTTTGTTGGTCAGAAAGACTTAGGAAAAGGTGATTTTTCTAAGATTCCAAATGGTGGTCCATTAATTGAAGATCGCGTAAGTATTTTATTTTCAGAAGGTGTGAAAAAAGGGAGATTATCGCTTAATCAATTCGTAGAGATTACTTCAACCCGTGCAGCTAAATTGTTTGGATTATATCCGAAAAAGGGTACGATAGCTGTTGGCGCTGATGCTGATCTTGTTATCTATGATGGCAATGTCGAAAGGACGTTGTCGGCTAAAACGCATCATATGGCAGTTGACTACAATCCTTTTGAAGGCATGAAAATTACAGGAGAACCTATTTCAGTGTTATCTAGGGGTAACTTTATCATCAAAGATAAACAATTTGTAGGAGAAGCAGGTCAGGGTAAATTTATTAAGCGTGCTAAATACGGAGAAACATTAGAAAAACTACCAACAATGATTTAACTTTTATTGCGCCCTGCTGAAATGATTTCAGCAGGGTATCCAACTTCAAGAACTTTACTAAATGTGTTGTTCATATTAAGGGGGTGTCCATATTGGAGAAGAAAGATAATTATTTAAAATCACCGGACCTAATGCCAATTGGTTATAAGGAAAGGAAAATTGGTACCTTTGGTTTTGCAGTTATTTGGATTGGTATGGCGATTGTGCTAGCAGCATTTGCTATTGGTGGTGGCGGAATTGTTCATTTATCGCTTCCTATGGTTCTGTTAGCAACCATTATCGGCTCAGTGGTCATTGGGATATTGATGTCCTTAATTGGTGATATTGGTGTGGAACATGGACTTTCTTTTCCTGTATACATGCGGGCGCCGTTTGGAACAATTGGCACACATATTCCTTCGGTTGTTAGGGGGATAACTGCTTCATGTTGGTTTGGCATAAACACTTATTTTGGTGCTTCCGCTATAAACGGGATACTTAATCTTCTTTTTGGCTTTGATCAGTGGTTCGTATGTTTTATTCTTTTTGCTGCTGCACAATTAGTCAATACAGCATTAGGGATTAAATCGATTGAAAGGTTTGCTGATTTAGCTGCCCCTATTATTATTATAATCTCATGTTGGATGTATATTACATTATCAGATAATGCAACAAGCCAAGGTAAAGATGTCTGGACCTGGGTGGAAAATCCTGCGACAGGTGTAACTGCTTTTACAGCTTTTATGGTTGTTATTATGGCAAATATGGGCTTTTGGGCTACCCTTGCAGCAGATATGCCAAGCTTATCAAGATTCTTTAAAGCCCCAAGAAATGAGAGGAATTGGTTTAAACGCAATAAATCTCAGTTAATTGGTAATATCATCGTGATGCCAATTGTGAATACATTCATGATTGCGATTGGCGCTGTATCATATATGGCAGTTAGCACATCAGATCCAATTGTGGCATTACAAGAATCAGCTAGTGGTTTTATTTTAGGCATTCTTCTATTAATGATTGTTTTAGCACAGTGGTCTACAAATACTTCGGCCAACATTATACCAGCAGCAACTGTTTTCTCTAATGTAGGCGGGCCGAAAGTACCTTTTTGGGTAGGGGTCATTTTTGCAGGAATCATTGGTACTCTTGCGCAGCCATGGAGCTTGTTTGATGTGCTTAATCAAGCGCTATTAGTCATTGGGGGAATCCTAACATCTATCGTTGGTATATTATTTGCTGATTATTATTTATTAAGAAAAAGAAGAGTAAATGTGCCAGCATTATATGAGAATGAAGGGCAATTCAAATATTTTGCAGGTTTTAATGGTGCTGGACTAATTGCTTGGATTGTCGGGGGGATATGTGCAAATCTATTGTCTACTTACTCTTCCATTGTAGGTTTTGTCGTTGGAGCCGTTCTCTATTATGTTTTAGCGAAGTACTGGTGGTTTAAAAAATACAAGCAAAGCGAAATGAATGATCCTAGTGATGAGAAATACTTGGGAATTACAGTCGGAAGAGATTGGGTTTTATCTATTGATGAACAGGAAATAGTAAATACTAAAGTCAAAGAAAAAGTCCAATAAAGGAGATGGTCAAATGTCTGAGCACATTGAATATATGAAAGAAAAAACAAGCATTGATGTCCTGTTAAATAACGGTTATACAATTAAAAGCATTACAGAGAATTTAAGTGGTGCCTTTGTGGAGTTTGAGAGAATTACAGGTTCAACGATTTACTCTGAAACGTTACACATATTAACAGCTGATGCACGCAAGTATTTTTCTGTCCATTTAATTAATCGTAAATAAGTAGTTGAAGGAGATGACATTTTGGAGAAACAAAAAGTAAGGATTAATAGTGAGAGATTAACAGAAACGATTGAACATTTCGCGAATTTTGGTAGGACAGAGAATAATGGTGTAACAAGATTAGCTCTATCAGAAGAAGATCGTTTAGCACGAGAATATTTTAAAACCTGCTGTGAAGCACTGAAAATGGAAGTAAAAACTGATGATATGGGTAATATGTATGCTCTCTTACCAGGTTTAGAAGAGCGTCCACCGGTGGTCATCGGTTCCCACCTTGATTCAGTAAAATGCGGAGGTCGTTTCGACGGTGTTTTAGGGGTAATTACAGGTTTAGAAATTGTGAGAACACTTGTTGACAATAATATTACACCTAAGATTCCTATTATGTTAGTTAATTTTACGAATGAAGAAGGTGCTAGATTTGAACCTTCAATGATGTCCTCCGGAGTTTTAAGTGGAAAGTTCGATAGTGAAAAGATGCTGAACAAAAAAGATGCTGATGGCAAGGTCTTTAAAGAAGAGTTGGCGAAGATCGGTTTCAATGGCTCTGAAGCCAATAGATTAAAAGAAGCGTATGCCTTTTTAGAGCTACATATTGAACAAGGGCCGGTTCTTCAGCATGAAGAGTTGAAGATTGGTGTAGTTGACTGTGTAGTAGGGATGGTCTGTTATGAAATTAAAATCGTAGGTGACTCTAATCATGCGGGCACGACGCCTATGCATTTACGTAAAGATGCACTATTTACAACCAATAACTTTATTCAAGATATTAGAAATGAATTAAGTAGTTTACCAGATGACCTCGTATTTACTATGGGAAGACTAGATGTTTCTCCTAATGTTCATACGGTTATTCCAAATGAAGTAATCTTTACTATAGAAGCAAGGCATAAGGAACCTGAAGTAATGGCAATTGTAGAAGAAAAAATAAAAAAAGTACAAGAAACCGTAAATAGTGAAGGATGTACTGTATCCATTGAAAAACTCTGGGATCGCTCGACCGTCCATTTTGATAATGAAATGGTTCAATTACTAGAAAGTGTGACAAAAGAACAGAGATTACCATATAAAAAAATGGCCAGTGGTGCAGGGCATGATGCTCAGTTTATCGCAAGTATGATTCCTACTGCTATGTTATTTGTACCTAGTATAAATGGAAAAAGCCATAGCGAAGATGAATTTACTCCATATAACGATTGTGCAGCAGGTGTCAATGTAATGTTAGAGGCTGTATTGGAACTTGTAAAATAAAAGAATGAACAAAGAAACGAACTTAACAGTGACATTCACTTAGAGTTCGTTTCTTTTTTATCTGGAGTTTAATAGAAAATAAAGTTTTTTTAAAAGAAAAATGAATGAATTTCCAAAAAAGCACCTGTATTTTTTACTATAGATATTTAAATAACTTTTCCTACATTTATAAAATTTTTTGGTTCAATCGATCGTTATTCAATCCTTAATTTTCCATTAAAAACAAATCAATCCGATAAAAAACCATTCGTTTTCACCGAAATAGAATTTTTTTCCTCCTTGACGAATATTAGGAATCTATACTATTGTTAATATTGTGATGTGATAATGAGAATCATTATCATTACAAGCGGATTTTTTTTCTAACAATCTAAGAAAGAAATGAACGCTTTCTTTTTTAATTTTAATTGAGAATGATTATCTGTTGAGAAAGGGTGTTCTGATGCTTAAAGGAAAAGTTGCAGTCATCTCAGGTGCAGCAAAAGGAATGGGTGCCGCTTTAGTCAAGCGTCTCTGTTTTGAAGGTTGCCAAGTGGTTGGGTTAGATATCGAAGCAGAAAAACTAAAACAACTATCGGAAGAGTTATCAAACCGGGATCAAACATTTGAAGGCTACATCTGTGATGTATCAAATAAAGCACATGTAACAGATACGATACAACTAGTAATAGAAAAATATAAAACGATTGATATTCTTGTCAATGTTGCTGGAGTGATATCAGTAAATCCGATTCAATCTATGACAATGGATGAATGGGAACATACTTTTTCTATTAATACAAATGGAGTATTTTATCTATCCCAAGAAGTGAGTAAAGTGATGATTGCCAAACAATCTGGGGCAATTGTTACAGTTAGTTCAAACGCAGCATCTGTACCGAGAACATCTATGTCAGCGTATTGTGCATCAAAAGCTGCTTCTCTCATGTTTACAAGATGTTTAGGGTTAGAGCTTGCAAAATACAATATACGTTGCAATATTGTTTCGCCAGGTGCCACTGACACAGATATGCAAAGAGACTTCTGGAAGGACGGTGCTATTGAGCAAGGAATTAAGGGTGTTCAAGAAGAATATCGCGTAGGTATTCCATTACAAAGGATTGCCACTCCGGAAAATATTGTTGATTCGATTCTTTACCTCGTTTCAGATCAGGCAAGTCATATCACTATGAATAATATTGTGATAGATGGTGGAGCGAGCTTAGGTGCACAATGACGAAAAAAGAGGTGAATATTAATGGCGATATTACAAGAAAAAAGCGTCAATAAAATGGCGGATTTATATAATAATGGCGATAGTTTCCTTGGTTTTCCCACAAAACATATTTTAGCAAAGGGAAAGGAAGTTGAATTACATACGGAAGAACAGGAAGGAAAATCCTTTAGTGAACGGGTGGATTTACTTTGGCAGAAGTGTCCCCGGACATATGGACATCATGATCTGATGATAGCAGCTTTTCCTTTCGATCAAAAGGGTGTGGCAACCTTATTCATCCCTAAAGAAGTGATGTTGGAGAAATCGTTGACTAGTACAAGATATCAAGAAGGAAATCGACTCCCATTACCTAATAAGGTGAATTTTCATCCACAACCACAGGAATATATGATGATGGTCGAAAAGGCTGTAGCGAGAATAAAAAATGCAGAGCTTAAAAAGGTTGTTTTAGGCCGTTTAATGCAAATTGAGTTTAGTAAAAACGTGAATATTCGTTATGTTTTACAGAATTTATTAGCAGATAATGAAGATAAATTTAATTTTGCGGTTCATTTATCAGATGAAAAAAATACGTTGATAGGATCTAGCCCGGAATTGCTGATTAAAAAAGAGGGAGGAAAAGTGATTACCAATCCTTTAGCAGGTTCAAGACCGAGGATGGCGAACGAAGAGGATGATAAAAGAATGGCCCAAGAATTAAGTTGCTCTGAAAAAGATTTATATGAACATCGCCTTGTCGTTGAAGCGATTGAAAGAAATCTTAAGCCATATTGTCGAACACTAACTGTTCCCGCTCGACCTTCTGTTATTTCTACAAAAACGATGTGGCATCTTTCAACAAAAATAGAAGGGGAGTTGTATGACGAAGGCGTTTCATCTGTTCAATTAGCCGAGAGTATTCACCCGACACCAGCTATTTGTGGTACTCCAGCAGTTGAAGCTTTTCAATTGTTGAATGAACTCGAGCCATATAATCGTCATTATTTCACAGGGATGATTGGTTATAGTAAAAGGAACGGTGATGGAGAGTGGGCGATTTCGATTAGATGTGCAGAACTGAGTCAACGAAAAATGAAGTTATTTGCTGGAGCAGGAATTGTCGCTCAGTCAGTACCACAAGAAGAATGTGATGAAACGGCCGCAAAATTAAAAACGATGTTAAGTGCATTAGGTATTGAATAATTCATAAAGGAGAGTTGTAAATGTTACAAGGATATACACCTTGGCCAGATGAATTGGCAACAAAATATCGCTCAAATGGATGCTGGACTGGTGAAACTTTTGGTGAAGTATTAGAAAGGATGGCAACATTAACACCGACATCCATTGCACTGATTGAAGGAAATCGTAAAGTTACGTATGAAGAGTTAAATGATAGAGCCAATCGCTTAGCCCATGGATTCATCCATCTTGGGATAAAGAAGCAAGATCGAGTAGTATTGCAACTTACCAATACCATTACCTTTTTTGAAGTTTGTTTTGCGCTATTCCGTATGGGGGCTCTCCCTATTTTCTCTTTGCCATTGCATCGACAAACAGAAATTACTTACTTTTGTGAACATACAAAAGCCGTTGCTTATGTGATACCTGATGTTTTTGATAGACATGATTATGTGAAGATGGCCAGAGAAGTGAAAGGAAAAGTCAATACATTACAACATATTATTGTCGCAGGAGATGAGCAGGAGTTTTTAAACGTTGAAGCACTAATGTCTGAAGAATCTGTGAATCTACCAAATATTTCGGGTAGCGACTTAGCATTTTTCCAATTATCTGGTGGAAGTACTGGGTTGCCTAAGTTAATTCCGAGAACACATGATGAGTATTTATATAGTATTCGAAAAAGTGTAGAAATCTGTGAATTAAGTGAAAGGACGAAATATCTAGCTGTATTACCAGTAGCACATAACTTCACGATGAGTTCACCTGGTGTTTTTGGTGTCTTATATGCTGGTGGGTGCATCATTTTAAGTCCCGATCCTAGTCCAGATACGGCATTTTCATTAATCGAAAAAGAAAAAGTCAACTTTACATCACTCGTTCCTCCGCTAGCAATTATTTGGATTGAGGCAAAGAAGTCAAGAGGTTATGATCTTACTAGCTTAGAGGTGATTCAAGTAGGTGGGGCAAAATGTAGTGCTGAAGTAGCGAAAAAAGTGGGACCTAGCTTTGGCTGTTCACTACAACAAGTTTTTGGCATGGCTGAAGGATTGGTTAATTATACGAGATTAGATGATACAGATGAGAAAATCGTTTATACACAAGGGAGACCAATGTCTGAATTTGATGAGATTCGTATTGTAGATGAAGAGGATCAGTCTATTGCCGTTGGTGATACGGGCCATTTACAAGTAAGAGGACCTTACACGATAATTGCCTATTACAATGCAGAGACTCATAACGAAAAAGCATTTACTCATGATGGCTTTTATCGGACAGGAGATATTGTTAAACAAACGGAAGATGGTTATTTAATCGTAGAAGGAAGAGATAAGGACCAAATTAATCGTGGTGGAGAAAAGATTGCTGCTGAAGAGGTTGAGAATTATTTGCTCTCACATGAAGATGTATTAGATGCAGCAATTGTCAGTATGCCAGATGCATTCCTTGGTGAAAGATCTTGTGCATTTATTATCTCGCAAAACGAACAGCTGACAGGTCAAGCTTTGAAGTCGTTTCTACAATTAAAAGGAATTGCCGCATTTAAGATACCTGACCGTTTTGAATTTGTACATGAGTTTCCACAAACACCACTTGGAAAAGTAAGTAAAAAAAGCTTAAGAGAAATCATCCAAGAAAAATTAGCTACTAAAATATAAAAGGAGAGATTCCCTATGTCAATACCAAAAATCAAAACCTATCCATTACCTGAGGCAAATAGTTTACCAAAAAATAAAGTAGATTGGCAGCTTGATAATAAGCGCGCAGTACTGCTAATTCATGATATGCAAAATTATTTTATCAACTATTATGAGAATGGTTCTCAATTGATTGAGGGAGTAATTGAAAAGATTGCTCATGTAAAAGCTTATTGTCAAAGTAAAAATATACCAATTGTCTATACGGCACAACCAGGTAATCAAAAAGATGAAGACCGTGCCTTATTAACCGATTTTTGGGGGCCAGGACTAACCGAAGATGAAGCGCAAACAGGTATTGTACCTGAGTTGGCACCAACAGACAATGATACGATTCAAACAAAATGGAGATATAGTGCTTTTAAGAAATCAAATTTACTTGATCGTATGAAAGAAGATGGTCGTGATCAACTTATTATATGTGGTGTGTATGCACATATAGGTTGTTTAGCTACGGCAATGGAAGCATTTATGTATGATATCCAACCATTTCTAATTGCCGATGCAGTAGCTGATTTCTCTTATGAGGAACATGTACAGGCATTAAATTATACAGCAACTAGATGTGGGAAGGTTTTATTAACAGAAGCACTACTTCATGATTTATCAGGAAAAAACGCATCTAATCGTGCGCACAGTGAAATAAAGGCAAAAGTAGCAGAGATACTAGATATCTCCCCTAATGAAATCAAGGATGATGATGACTTAGTGAGCTTAGGGTTAGACTCCATTAGGATGATGACGTTAGTAGAAGAATGGCGAGCTGAAGGAGCAGATGTAAACTTTATGAAAATGGCATCAAATCCAACCCTACAAGCTTGGTATGAAATGTTTCCACAAACAGACGAAGTCTATTCTTAAAAGGAGGAGCATGTAATGATCAGTGAAGCAACCAAACTGCAAGCAACAGATGCCCAAGCAGGTATTTGGTACGCCCATGAATTAGATGAAAGAAAGACAGCTTATAATACTGGCGAATATGTTGAAATAAACGGGCGAATAAACGTGTCGTTATTAATAGAAAGTATTAAGAGTACTGTTCAAGAAGCAGACAGCCTCCACATTACCTTTTTTGAAGAGAATGGAAAATTATATCAAGTTCTTCAAAAACCGAATGAAGTGCCTGTTCAATATATCGATGTGAGTCTAATGAAGACCCCTAAGCAAACAGCTATTGATCTCATGAATGATGACTTATCCCTGTCAATTGATTTGAAAAAAGGTCCGATATATAAGCAAATTCTCTTTAAAATAGCAAGTGATGAATATCTTTGGTATCAGAAAATACATCATATTGCTTGTGATGCATTAGGATTTTCATTGATAACAAACAAAGTGGCAAGTACTTATTCAGCATATCTAAAAGAAAAGTTTGAGCCAGAACCTGCTTTTAAACCATTGTCACTATTAATTGAAGAAGAGAACAAGTATAAAGAATCTTCGTTATATATGGAAGATCAAAAATATTGGAAGGAAAAATATAAAGGAGTCACACACGACGTTTCATTGTCTCAGAATGAGCTTCAATCTTCTGAGGCAACATCTACGATAAAAATTGCTGAAAAATTAACAGCCACAGAGTTTCAAAAGATAAAAAACAAGGCAAAAGAATGGAAAATCGCGTGGCCACATCTCGTGATTGCAGCTATGGGGGTTTATCAATATAAGATAACGGGGGATCGCAAGAGTTTATTAACATTACCGATGATGAATCGTTCAACAGTTGCGATGAATATTCCAGCAACAACAATGAATATTCTACCATTACTGCTATCATTTTCTAATGATTCGACTTTTATGAGTCTGGTGAAAGAAGTTGTAAATGAAACGAGAGAGAATAGTAAACATCAACATTATCGTCAAGAACAATTACAAAGAGATTTAGGAACTATTGGCCAGAGCAGTTTTTTGAACTCTTTTCAAGTAAATATTATGCCGTTTACGTATCAACCGATTTTTGGCGATGTCGCTGCCACTACTTATAAATTAGCCACAGGTCCGATTGATTTAATGAATATGAATATGTTTGAGCAAGATAGAGATGGCAGTCTAAGAGTAGATATTGAAGCAAATGGTACGAAGTTTCAGCAATTGGAAGTAGAGCAACATGCAAGTAGAATAATCCATTGGCTAAAGAGGTTACCAAGTATTGATGGCGGGCAACCTATTTGGAAGATTAATTTATTATTAGATGAAGAAAACGCATTGATGCGAAAAGATTTAGGGTGTGAGACAGCTGAAAGCGTTCATCCGCTTATTCAATTCAAGGAAATGGTAAAGAAATATCCTCAGCATCCGGCATTAGAATATAGTGGGGAAATATGGACATATGAACAGCTAGATAAGATGACTTCAGCATTAGCAAAAGAAATGATTAGCACGGGGTACCATTATCCCTTTATTGCGGGGATAGCTGTAAGCCGTTCTGCCAATATTTTGGTTGCCATATTGGCTGTTTGGAAAGCTGGCGGTGCCTATGTGCCAATTGATATCGATTATCCTGAGAGTAGACTCAACTATATGTTAAAAGATAGTCAAACACAACTAATTCTTACTGATACTGAAGGGAAGCAGAAACTACCAAAAAGTTTCCAACCATATCTTATGACCATCGATGTTTTTAAGGATAAGAGTGAAACTTTGCTACCTCCCGTAAATAGTGGAGATCCAGCGTATATGATTTATACTTCAGGTTCAACTGGTAATCCAAAAGGTGTTCTCGTACCTGCAAAGTCACTTTCTTATTTCTTATCGGCAATGAATAAGCATTTACAGTTAAACCATATGGATCGCTTTTATGCTTTAACGACGATTTCGTTTGATATTTCTATATTAGAATTGATTTTACCCATCACGGTTGGGGGCACATGTGTGATCGCTAAGAATGCAGTCATTTCTGATCCGCCAAATATTGTAAAAGAATTAAAGGAAAAGCACATTAGTGCGGTTCAAGCAACACCGACACATTGGCAAATGATCCTGCCATTTATAACAGAAGAATTACAGGATGTCAAAGTATTAGTTGGGGGAGAAAAACTTCCTTCACATACAGCTAAGCAAATGCAAACGTTATGTCAAGAAGTACATCATGTTTACGGTCCAACTGAAACGACAATTTGGTCTACACATTATGTATTAACGTCAGTTGATGGTTTTACTTCACCACCACTGGGAGACGCCCTTTCAGGCACAGAAATTTACATTTTGGATGAAAACCTGCAACTAGTTGCTCCGGGTAGACCAGGTGAAATCTATATTGCGGGAGAGGCTGTTACATACGGTTACTATCGTAAGCCAGCGCTCACCTCCTCAAGGTTTGTGGCTAATCCATTTACTGAAAACGGCCAAAGAATGTATCGAACAGGTGATATTGGCATAAGAGATTTATCTGGAAAACTTCATTATGTGAAACGAAGTGATGATCAAGTAAAAGTCCGTGGACATCGGATGGAATTAGGCGAGATTGAGCATCACTTGTTAGCACACCCTAATGTGAAAAGCTGTAAAGTGATTGTAAGAGAAGATCAACCGGGAGATCAACGTATTACGGCTTATATAATAGCGGCAGAGAACGTGAAGAAAACAAGTGAAGATTTCAATTCATACTTACGTGAGTTTTTGCCAGATTATATGATTCCTAGTTTCTTTATGTATTTGGACGCTTTCCCATTGACGCTTAATGGAAAGTTAAATTTGCGTGAATTACCTAATCCGCTGGAAAGTAACGCAAGCTATACAGATGACGAATGTTGGACTCCTTTGCAGAAGGATGTTTATAATATTTTCCGCCAAATATTAATGTTGAATGAAATACGCGAAACCGATTCGTTCTTTGCTCTTGGCGGTCATTCATTACTTGCTTCCCAATTACTGGGTAAGCTTCGTGAGGAATTCGGTCTAAGTTTATCATTCTCAGCATTTTATCAAAACCCAACAATCCAATTTATTGTTGAACAAGTGAAAGAACAATCAGACAACAAGTTTGAAGGTAGAAAGTTAAAGCCACATAAGAGAGATCAGTATGCTCCAATGAGTCATGAACAAAAAAGATTATGGTTTATCGAACAAACAGAAAATGTAGGTTCTACTTATTATATTCCTGTAGTAGTCAAGTTGAAAGGCACACTCCGAAAGGACGCTTTATACGAATCTTTAGTTGAGGTAATGAAAAAGCATGAAGCGTTGAGAACTGTCATAGAAACAAAAGATGGTGAAGTATATCAAAGGGTATTATCAGTTGATGAAGCAACATTGAAATACTATGAAAAAACGATTAATCGAAATGAGCTCAATCATGAGATTGATGAAGCGATCAAAATGCCAATCGATTGGGAAAATGAATTAGGTTGGCATAGCTATCTATTTAGAATAAATGAAAAAGAGAATATATTATGTATTGTTTATCACCATCTATTCGCTGATGGGTGGTCGATTGCACCATTTATGGAAGATGTATCAACTGCTTATGAGGCCTTTGTTAAGGGTGATCAGCCAGTTTTATCTTCATTACCTATTCAGTATGGTGATTATGCCTTCTGGCAACAGGAAATGTTAGTGGATGATATGGAGGAAAAGCTTGCCTTTTGGAAAAAACAATTAGCCCACATACCTGAGGCCATCCCACTACCACTTGGGGTTGAAAGACCAGAAAAAAGAATGGTTGAAGGTGGACGATTGACTTTTGAGATGGACAAAAACCTTTATCGACAACTCAATCAGTTAGCAAAAGATGAAGATGTTACGTTGTTTATGGTTCTACAATCAGCATTAGCAACACTGTATCATCGTTTAGGCGCTGGTGAT
The DNA here is from genome assembly GCF_038595015.1 of Cytobacillus sp. FSL W7-1323. Lineage (NCBI taxonomy): Bacteria > Bacillati > Bacillota > Bacilli > Caryophanales > Bacillaceae > Cytobacillus > Cytobacillus sp. FSL W7-1323. Next base: position 2,560,933 of record NZ_CP151998.1, on the reverse strand, counting down.
GATATCGCATTTGGTACACCAGTAGCTGGGAGGAATGAGCCGTCATTACAAGCAATCGTTGGCTTCTTTGTTAATACAATTGTTCTACGTACAGATGTTTCAGGCAATCCATCATTTTTACAGTTACTACATCGCGTGAAGAAACAAAATATGAGTATTTATGATCAGCAAGACACACCGTTTGATAGAGTGGTAGAGGCGATTAACCCAACCCGTTCTAATAAAGTTCATCCATTATTCCAATCAATGATTATTATGCAAAACACACCACAACCGTCATTTAAAGTGGAGGGAGTGGATGCAGAAATTCAAATTAACGGTACGAACACAGCGAAATTTGATTTAACTTTTGAATTTTGGCAAGGATCTAATCAAGATACATTGGAAGGTGCGATTGAATATAGAAAAGACCTTTATAAGCATGAACAAATCCAACAATTATTGCAACAATGGTTGACTCTCTTAAGTTCAATCATTGCTACGCCGAATCAATCTGTTGGAAAGTTACCAATTCTAATAGACACAGAAAAAAATGAGTTATTACATCTACAATCGAAGAAAGTAACGACGAAACAAGAACATATCGTTCATAACTTTGAACAAATGGTAGAACAATACCGTAATGAAATAGCGGTAACATATGATGAGACATCAATCAGTTACCAACAACTAAATGAAAAGGCAAATCAGCTTGCTAGATTGTTAATAGATAAGGGTGTAAAAGCAAATGATTTTATCACCATTTCATTACCACGCTCCTTGGAGTTAATTACAAGTATTTTAGCGGTATTGAAAGCCGGTGCAGCCTACGTACCAATAGATCCGGATTACCCCGAAGATCGCAAACAATATATCCATCGTGATGCTGGTGCGGTTATGATGATTACTGATAAAAAACAGGTAGAACACGGGAATCAAATTGTGTTTGATCTACAATTACACCAAACATTGACATTGTATGATTCTTCTAACTTAGAAGAAGTTGAGGGGAATGAGATATATCCTAGTTCACCAGCTTATATTATTTATACATCAGGTTCTACCGGTAAGCCAAAGGGTGTGCTAGTTCCACATAGCAATGTGGTACGACTGTTTGCCTCAACGAATCGATGGTTTTCTTTTGATCATGATGATGTTTGGACACTTTTCCATTCATATGCTTTTGATTTCTCTGTTTGGGAGATATGGGGTGCATTATTATATGGTGGAAAACTAGTTATTGTCCCATACGAGACGACTAGAAACCCACAAGCTTTTCTACAATTATTAGTTAAAGAACGAGTGACTGTATTAAATCAAACACCATCTGCATTCTATCAATTAATGGAAGCTGAAAAAGAAAGAATTGATTTATCGGATATGTTGCGAATCAGATATATCATTTTTGGTGGAGAGGCGTTGGAACTACCAAGATTGGAAAGTTGGTATAACCTGCATGCAATGTCAAAAACAAAGCTTATTAACATGTACGGTATCACAGAAACAACCGTTCACGTCAGTTACTTAGAACTAACGAAAGACATAATTCGACAATCTGCTAGTAGTTTAATTGGTGAAGGTATCCCTGATTTAGGTGTGTATATATTAGATGATTACCTTCAACCTGTTCCTAAAGGTGTAATAGGAGAAATGTATGTTAGTGGGGATGGACTCGCTCATGGTTATTTAAATCAACCAGCACTGACAGCGGAGAGATTTGTCGCTAATCCATATGGATCAGCAGGAAGTCGAATGTACAAAACGGGAGATTTAGCAAAATGGACAGAAGATGGTTCACTTGACTATATTGGTCGCTCTGATCATCAAGTGAAAATTCGTGGTTTCCGCATCGAGTTAGGTGAAGTGAATGCAGCACTTCTTCAGTATCCTGCAATTAAACAAGCTGTAACAACAGTACTAACGATGCATGGTGATAAGCAATTGGTTAGCTATTTCATCTCTCACAATGAGATTGATTACAAAGAACTGAGACAATTTTTACAAACGAGATTGCCTAAATATATGGTTCCGAATCACTTCGTTAGAACAGATGATATTCCATTAACGAACCACGGGAAATTAGATATGAAAGCTCTCCCGAAACCAGAGATGGAGACAATGCAGGGAGATAGGCATCTACCTAGAACTCCACAAGAAGAAATACTTACGCAGTTATTTGCAGAAACCCTACATTTAACTGAAGTAAGTATTGATGATAGTTTCTTTGATTTAGGAGGGCATTCGTTATTAGCTGTTCAATTAATGAAAAAAATAGAATCAACATTCGGCAAAGAGTTAGGCATTGGTGTGTTATTTGAAGCACCAACTGCAGCGCAACTCGCAAAAGTGATTGAAGGTGATGCAGAAGAAGGCGCTTCATTACAGTCATTATTGGGTTTACGAAAAACAGGAAGTGAGACGCCATTATTCTGTGTGCATCCAGCAGGTGGTTTAAGCTGGTGCTATGCTGGATTGATGTCGAAACTAGATAGTCGTTTTCCTATCTATGGCCTACAAGCAAAAGGGATTAAAGAGAAGAAAAATAAACCTACAAGTTTAGTTGAAATGGCGAAGGATTATATCCAAGAGATTCGTTCTGTTCAACCAAAAGGTCCGTATCGCTTACTTGGCTGGTCGTTAGGAGGCAACGTTGTTCATGCAATGGCAGTTGAATTACAAAAGCAGGGCGAGAAAATTGAGTTTTTAGTCATGATGGATTCCTATCCAGGTCATTTCATTTCTATGAATGAAGAAGAAGCAGAAGATGATGCGTTAATTGCGATGCTAGCACTTGGGGGCTATGATCCTCAAGAAGTGAAAGGCGATCAATTAACAATACAATCGGTTAAAGAATTACTTCAGGAAAAGGGGAGTGTACTTGCATCATTGGATGAAGAAACAATCGAAAATCTTAAAGAAACCTATCAAAATTCCGTTCGTATCATGTCAGAATATGACCCAGAAGTATATGAGGGAGATATGATTTTCTTCAAGTCAACAATTGTTCCAGAGTGGTTTAAAAATGATGATCCAGCGAGATGGTTACCATATGTTCATGGCAGGATGCGACAATATGATATTGCTTGCCGTCATAAAGATATGTGTCAACCAGAACCTTTAGCAGAAATAGGCGAAGGAATCGCAAGAGAGTTAAAGTGTTTAATTGAAAACAAGCATTTAGAAGGGAGTCTACAAACATGAGTAACCCATTTGATCAAAAAGATTCTTTGTATTTTGTTTTAATGAATAATGTAGGGCAGTATTCATTATGGCCAAGTTATATTGATGTGCCTACAGGCTGGCAAGTGGTTTGGGGGGAAACTACCCTTTCAAGCTGCCATCAATATATTGAAGAGCATTGGGAAAGTCTACTTCCAAATGAAAAAGAGAAGGAAAGTCTATCACTGTAATGACAATGGATAGAAAAGTTAAATACCAAAGAAGAGCATTATGTACAGTGTATATACTAGCTATGTTTATGGCGGCATTAGACGGAACAATCGTCTATGTTGCCCTTCCTTCGATTGCTGCTGAACTGGGAGTAACATCCGCTCAGTTAAGTGGATTGACTGTCTGGTATCTTGTTGGGGTTAGCATGATTTTACCTTGTGCAGGGTATTTAGGTGATCGTTTTGGAAGTAAAAAGATGTTTATGGTTAGCTCACTCGTTTTTACATTTGCTTCTTATATGTGTGCTTTAGCAGATTCAGTATCGATGTTAAACATAGCCCGGTTTCTGCAAGGATTAGGAGGCGGCTTGTTTGCCCCTATAGGCATGGCGATGATCTTTCGGACGTTTTCCATTGAAGAACGTCCGAAACTGTCGCGGTCTTTCGTCATTCCAATTGCTATAGCACCTGCCCTTGGTCCGATAATTGGTGGGTTAATCGTTACTTATTTACCATGGCAGTGGATCTTCTTAATTAATATTCCGATTGGCTTGTTCATCGTTATAATCGGTGCACTATTTTTACAGGAAAAACATGAGTATATGGGTAAAAAGCTAGATGTGAAAGGCTTATTATTAATGGTGATTGGTTTTCCATTATTTATGTATACGTTGAATCGACTAACAGCAGGAATGAGTCTGCCAATAATCGTTTTTGGGATGATTGGGCTAATAATGATTGTTACATATGTTTTTCATGCATTAAAAGCAGATCAACCATTATTGAACTTAAAATTATTGGAGGAAAAGACATTTAAACGAATAAGCATGCTCTCTTTTCTTGGAGCGGCAGGCTTACAAGGTTTCTTGTATTTGTTCCCGATTATGTATCAATATACAACTGGTGCATCACCATTAAAAAGTGGATTAACTATTTTTATTGAAGCGATTGGTTTAATGGTGGCATCAAGAGTAATGCCCCTGACATTAAAACTTCTCGGCGTTTATCGTGTGATTGTTTATGGATTCTTATTATCCAGTGTCTTTTTCCTACTCATCAGTTGGATAGGCCCTACTGGTTCTATCATCGGTTTACAAATTTGTTTATTTGGAATTGGACTGACGTTAGGACATGCCGTGATTGCCATGCAGTATACGGCATTCCATCATATTAATAAAGAAAAGATGTCACAAGCAACCACATTATTTAATGTGCAGAACCGCTTGGGTGCAGCAATGGGAATTGTGAGTATTTCTTTAATTATCAGCATGTTCTCAATCGGAAATGAGCAATTATATCAAGTGGCAATTATTTTTTGTGCTATGCTTCTACTTGCTGCGTGCTTGTTTGCGATCAATAGTCAAACTGCCATTAAGTCAACTTCACCAAAAATGAAAAAAGCAAGCTAGTATAAGAAGGAGGGGAAGGTATGCTTGAAGTTTTTGCTTGTCGATTACCGCAAGTACATTCAGAGGTAACTTTACATCATTATAGCGACTATTTACCACCATTAAAAAGAACACAAATCCAACGTTATAGAAGAATAGAAGATGCATATCGTACGTTAGTAGGTTATCTATTATTAAGGAAAATACTCATGAAGAAGTTACCTAAAGTTGATCTTACAAAGCTCGAATTCAGCAAATACGGTAAACCTTTTTTGAACGCGGACCCTTTTCCCCCTTTTAGCTTGTCTCATTCAGGTGATTGGTGTGTGTGTGCCGTTGGAACTGATGGAATGGTTGGGATAGATTTAGAAAAAATAACTAAACCAAAGCCAGAGTTACACTCCCTATTGTTTCGAGAGGAAGAAGAGTGTATGGGAGCGAAAGATTTTTTTAATCGTTGGACGATAAAAGAAAGCTATTTAAAAGCCATCGGTACTGGTTTACTTGTAGACCTCCAAGAAATAGAACTCGAAGAAAAAAATCGGAGTGAATTCGATGTCAACCATCAACAAAAACGGTATCCAGGGGGAAAAGTAAAGGTATATAACCTCCTAAAGCAATATAGCTTATCAATTTGCACATTGTCTACAGAGGAAAAGCTTCCTCATCATCTACAACTTGTCACATTTGAAGAAATTATCAAACCCAGCGTACAAACAGTATAAAGCGCTGGGTTTCATTTTATGAACCTCATTTATATGACGGAATACATAAAGAATTCTTGCTGAGTATGAAGAGTGGTTGTCCGAAGAATTGTTGCAATGCGTTTAAGAAATGTGTAAAAAGAATAAACATTTATTTTCATGGGAGTGGGCCTCTTATGTTTACTGAATGTATTAAATATTTCTATTATATTTGACAATTTGTCTAGTTATCTATTAATATTCTATATATTCAGAATTTAGGAGGGCGAGAATGAAATCCTATTTAACCGTCAATGATATCTTGCAAAGGAAGCATTTCGATCAAATAGAAATAGTTGCAGGGAAAGATGGGTTAGTAGATCAAGTGAAGTGGGTTCATATTGTTGAGGTAACGAAAATAGGGAATCTTTTAAAAGGAAATGAACTAATCCTTTCAACCGCTGTTGCATGGCGAGAGAGAAAGGAATTATTTATCTCAATTGTACAACAGTTAATTAAGTCGAATGCAGCAGGCTTATGTATTGAATATGGCACTTATACGAAGGGCATACCTCATGAAATTATCTCTATGGCAAACAAAGCGAATTTCCCAATTATTCTCATATTAAAGGAAGTTCCTTTCGTGGAAATCACGCAAGACATTCATACATCTTTAATTAATCAGCAATATGATATGTTAGCTAATTTAGAAAAAATCTCTCATATCTTAAATAAGAAACTTCTTTCTATTAATCATTATGATGAACTTTTGAAGGTCATTTATGAAGAATTGCAAGTGCAAATTCTATTATTATTTCAAGATGAAAGTACGAAGTTTTATCCTGTACTACCGGAAATAAAAAGAGAAAATATCCTAAAGAAGGTACAAGCCCAACAAGAACCTTCACGTTTTGTCGTAAGAGCTACTATTGAACTTTTAGGAGAGAAATTTGCTGAACTTATCATCATTTCTTCATCTCATCACTTAACAGAATATGATCAGCTAATTGTAGACAGAACAGCTAACGCTCTAGCACAATTCTTTATTCGTGAATTATATGTAGAGGAAAAAAGAAGGTTAGAAGAAAGTGAGTGGGTAAATTCTTGGTTAGAAGGTAAGGAAACGACTCCTTCATTACTAAACCATGTATCTGCCTATTTACCGAATGCACCTCGAGGGGCGGTTGTATGTGTCTATCAAGTGGAAATGTTAGAAAATTTAACTTACTTCAAGTTGTATTTTCGCTCCATATTAGAACAAAAAGGTTTTTCTTTCTTAGCCGTTGAGAAGCACAAAGCAATTGTATTTATATTATTTAATGAAAGAGGATTAACTGATTGGAAGAGGAGAGTAGTACAAGCAATTGAAAAAATGAAGCAATTATTTTCGGATTTGCAATCAGACACGACTTTTAATTTTGGAATTGGAAAATATGTATCTGATTTGAATGCGGTGCATGAGAGTTATCAAACGGCATTAGAAACAATCCAAGTGAATCAACAATTTTATCATCGTTCGTATTCAAGTATGTTTTATGATGACTTACATATATTTCGTATTATCTCAGTTGCCAGTAGGCATATGAACTTACAAGGAATGATCGAAGAATATTTAGGACCGATTGTTGAATATGATACTGCACATCAATCAAAGTTAATGGAAACATTAAAAATGTACTTAATTTGTAATGGCTCAAAAAAAGATACGGCACAGAAATTGTATATTGTTAGACAAACTTTATATCATCGGTTGGAAAAAATTGAGCAGTTATTAGGCTCCGATTTTATGAGTCATGAGAAAAGATTGGCATTGGAATTTATGCTATTAAGCTATGATTTTATCCAGCGACCAATCGATTTAAAACAAATAAAGTAAAAAAGAATGAACCGTCTCTATAGTAGTCGGTTTATTTTGCTTGTTACGATTTCCTTTGAGGCACTGATTTCAAGATTTACCCTATTCTTTCATATAGACCGTTTGTTTATGAATGACCGTTATCCTTTTTACAGTATGTCTAATGAAAAAGGGATAATAAATAAGAGATAATGAAATCAGAATAATCAATCTTTAATAGGAGGTTTGATGATGAGCGTAATTGAACAGGGAACGAAAACTTTACAGAATTTTATTAATGGCCAATGGGTACCTTCACAATCTACAGAAACAATGGAGGTGCCTAATCCAGCAACTGGGGAAATTATTGCAAAGGTACCTATATCCATGAAATCAGATGTTGATCAAGCAGTAAAGGCAGCAGCAAATGCTTTTCAAACTTGGAAAAAAACACCGGTTCCAAAAAGAGCGAGAATTCTCTATAAATATCATCATTTGTTAACGGAAAACCATGAAAGATTAGCAAAATTAATCGTAGAAGAGAATGGTAAAGCATATAAAGAAGCATATGGGGAAGTGCAAAGGGGAATTGAATGTGTGGAATTTGCCGCTGGAGCCCCAACACTAATGATGGGAGAAACTTTGTCGACGATTGCAGAAGACATCGATTCACAAATGTTTCGTTACCCACATGGAGTTGTCGCTGGTATCACACCATTTAATTTCCCAATGATGGTTCCTTTGTGGATGTTTCCACTTGCCATTGCATGTGGCAATACTTTTGTTCTTAAGCCATCAGAGCGAACGCCTATTTTATCTAATGAGTTGACGAAGTTGTTTATGGAAGCTGGTGCACCAGCTGGCGTCTTAAATGTTGTCCACGGTGCGCATGATGTAGTTAATGGCTTACTGGAACATCCCCTCGTCAAAGCAATTTCATTTGTTGGTTCTCAACCGGTTGCGAAATATGTCTATGAAAAAGCGGCTTCTTACGGTAAAAGAGTGCAAGCATTATCAGGAGCGAAGAATCATCATATTGTTATGCCAGATGCGGATATGGAGAAAGCGATTAGCCATATTATAAGCTCTACATTTGGCAGTGCCGGTCAGCGTTGTATGGCTTGTAGTGCGGTTGTTGTGGTAGGTGATGGATCTGAGTTTGTTGAAAAGCTTTCTCAAGCAGCAGATGAATTAATTATTGGTGAAGGCTCTAATGAAGAAGTCCTGCTAACACCAGTTATAAGAGATTCTCATCGTCAGAAAGTTTTAGGATATATTGAGAAAGGCATTGAAGAAGGAGCAGAGCTGTTACGTGATGGTAGAGCTGTTATGACTGAAATGAAAAACGGCACATTTTTAGGTCCGACAATTTTTGATCAAGTCACACCTGATATGACTATTGCGAAGGATGAGATATTTGCCCCAGTCCTAAGTTTATTGCGAGCGAAAGATTTAGATGAGGGATTAGCTTATATTAGTCAATCAAGATATGGAAATGGTGCAACGATTTATACGAAAGATGCGCGTGCTGTTCGTCAGTTCAGAGAAGAAGCGGATGCAGGTATGTTAGGGATCAATATTGGTGTCCCAGCAACAATGGCCTTTTTTCCTTTCTCTGGGTGGAAGGATTCGTTTTATGGTGATTTGCATGTAAACGGGAAAGATGGCGTTAATTTTTATACCCGGAAGAAGATGATTACCTCACGTTTTGATTATTAATAAGGAGGAAAAGTGCATGGCTGAAATTAAGGAAGAGAAAGGGTTGCTTAAGAAAGATGCAGAGGTTGTTTGGCACGCGATGAAACCATTTAGCCCTAATAGCACAATTATAGCGGAAAAAGCAGATGGTGCTTGGGTTACTGATCATGAAGGTAATCGCTATTTAGATGCAATGGCAGGTTTATGGTGTGTAAATGCAGGCTATGGTAGAAAAGAGCTCGCAGAAGCAGCATACGAACAATTAAAAGAGATGAGTTATTTTCCTTTATCACAAAGCCATACACCAGCGATAAAATTAGCTGAAAAACTAAATGAAATGCTCGGTGGCGGCTATGTATTCTTCTTTTCAAATAGTGGCTCAGAGGCGAATGAAACCGCATTTAAAATCGTTAGACAGTATTATAAACAAAAGGGAGAACATGAACGCTACAAGATTATTTCTAGGTATCGTGGGTATCATGGGAATACGATGGCAACACTTGCAGCAACAGGGCAGGCGCAAAGAAAATATAAATATGAACCGCTCGCACCTGGCTTTATTCATGTCGCACCACCTGATATGTATCGCCAACCGGAAGATGAAACCTTGGCATCTACCAAGCTTCAATCAGTACAGGATATAGATAAAGTAATGACATGGGAGCTAAGCGAGACCGTTGCAGCTGTCATAATGGAACCAATTATTACAGGTGGCGGGGTTATTATGCCACCAGAAAACTATATGAAAGGAGTAAAAGAGGTTTGTGAGAAGCACGGGGCATTGCTTATTAGTGATGAAGTTATTAATGGCTTTGGTCGCACGGGTGAACCGTTTGGATTTATGAATTATGAGGTCTCACCAGATATTATTACGATGGCAAAAGGGATAACAAGTGCGTATTTACCATTGTCAGCTACCGCAGTGAAAAAAGAAATCTATGATTATTTCAAAGGAACAGAAGAATATGATTACTTTCGCCATGTGAATACTTTTGGAGGAAACCCTGCTGCTTGCGCTTTAGCATTGAAAAACCTGGAGATTATGGAAGATGAGAAGCTGTACGAACGGTCGAAAACAGCTGGGGATGCGCTAAAGAGGACATTACTGCAAAAGCTGCAACATCACCCTTATGTAGGGGATGTGAGAGGAAAAGGTTTATTAATAGGTATTGAGTTAGTAGAGGATAAGGCGACGAAGGAACCGCTAGCTGTGGAGTATGTGAATAAGATCATTTCCGGATGTAAGGAGAAAGGTGTACTAATAGGTAAAAACGGAGCAACTGTTGCTGGATATAATAATATTATTACACTTGCCCCACCGTTAAATATAACTGATAGTGATATCACTTTTTTAATTGATACATTAACAGAGCAAATGAACCAACTTTAATTATATGCTGCACTGGCTTGCCATTGATTGCAACCAGTGCTTTTTTCCATAGATGTATGTATGAACGGTGTTAAGAAGTCATTAGCTAGTTTTTTTATTTGTTATGAGAATATATTTCTCACCATTCATTTTTCTATGTAGGTTGTATCATTGGTATTTAATAAGCAAATCAATATAACATCCACTCATTATTTGCTAGAATAAAATTTGTAAGGAAGGAGCAGACGATAATGGTTCAAGAGATACAATTAAACAATTATACATTACCTATTAATCAATATAAGGAAACCTTAGTAAATGGTTTAAAACAAATTGCCATTGACTTTAAAGTAACGAGTGAGAACTATCATGATATTGCTGTGCTTTTATATGAAGAAAATTTTGATGTGCAAGTTCCGGCGAATAATCTTAGAATGAAAGCCGCAATAACTCAATATTATACATCAGTAACAAATCTGTATCGTGAAGGTGAAATTGGCGACTATCATGTAACCTTACGGGAAGTTTTAGGTGAATAATCAAGAATAACGTAATATTGTGCTCATAAAGGCATAATATTACGTTTTTATTTTATCGAAAAATTCATTGCTAAAAAGTGTTAAAATATATATGTATAAAAAAGAGAAAGGAGTGAGGGATGATATTAACGAAAATAAACAGTCAGCTAGATAAAATGATGCCCTTGATTACTCCTACTAGTGTCATATTGGGTATATGCTTTGCTGTCTATTTAAAAAATCTAGATAGTCTTATCCCATGGATCTTTGCATTTATGACATTCGCAGGTAGTTTGAAAGCAAATTTTACATCGATGAAAGAAGCCATCACTCATCCTTTGCCACTATTTATTGTCTTATTTGTTCTACATATTTTTATGCCATTATGGGCCTTTACTGTTGGTCATATTACTTTTCCAAATGATACTTATACAATTACTGGTCTAATTTTAATGATGGCAATACCTACAGGAATCTCAAGCCTGATATGGGTTTCCATTTACAAAGGCAGTATTCCATTGACTTTAACGATTATTCTCGTTGATACGTTATTATCACCAATACTTGTGCCACTTACACTAAAGCTCTTAGTAGGAGCAAAAGTGGAAATGGATGTCATAAGCATGGTGAGTGGGTTAATCATGATGATTGTCATTCCATCTATTTTGGCAATGATTGTTAATTCGATCACAAAAGAGAAGGTTTCAAACATACTTAGTGCAAGACTTGCTCCATTTTCTAAAATAGGTATGGCGACTGTTGTAATGATTAATAGTGCCGTTGTTTCATCCTACTTGACTGCCTTCGATTTACGTTTACTAGCATTAGTTGTCACCGTCTTCTTTATAGCCTTTACAGGATACTTAGTAGCTTTTTTAATTGCTAGAAAAATAGTAGGGAAAAATAGAGAAGCGGTGATTGCGATTACTTTTAATGGTGGTATGCGAAACATTAGTGCAGGCTCTGTATTAGCCGTTGCCTATTTCCCACCGCCAGTGGCCGTGCCTGTTGTTATTGGCATGCTATTTCAACAAATATTAGCAGCTTTATTTGGGATGATTATAAATAAGGTTGAAGAAAAGGATCGACTGAATGTGAGGAAAGAGGCAGTGTGAAGATAAAAGAGACAGTCCTATGAAGGCGGTCTAATCTCGAAGCTTGGAGATAATAGTTTGGTATAAGTCATAATTAAAAACCCGAAAAACATCTTAATCACAATGAAAAAATGTCTTTTCGGGCTTTCTATTAGGCTTATTTTTTTTACAAGATTGTTAGCGGTTCTTTCTCATTTGTAATAACATACCAATATAGATGAATAGAGAAACAACAACTGAAATGGCAGCAACGATATAGATAGAGCTATATCCTAAGTAAAAAGCGATTTGCCCAAACATAATTGATCCAATACCGATTCCTAAATCAAAAAAAGAAAAGAACGTGGCATTAGCCATTCCTCTACGATTGACCGGTGCTTCTTTAACAGACCAAGCTTGCAAAGCTGGTTGGATCGTACCGAAACCTAAACCATATAATATGGCTGCAGTAAATAGAATCGCATTACTCGGTAACCATGCGAGTAGAAGCATGGCAGCAATAATAAGGAGCACACCTGGAATAAATACAGCTTGATGCCCTCTTTTATCATAAATTCTACCTGCAAAAGTACGGCTTATGAGCAGAGCTAAAGCATAGAGAAAGAAATACCATTCAATTCCATCAATACCTTTTTGTAATGAATAGATAGGTAGAAATGTAGCAATCCCTCCAAATGTAACGGTTACAAAGAAGATTAATATGGAAGGGGGCAGAGCGGATTTCTCGTAAACATCAAACTTTTTCTTTTCTACTACGCTAGCAGTATGATCTACTTGTTTATATTTTATGAATGATGAAAGGATGAAAGCAGCGAGTCCTAATAAAGAACAGATTAGAAATAAGGAAGTAAAGCTAATATTACCAATAAGTGCTAATCCTAAAGTAGGACCAAAGGCAAGAGCGAGATTACCTGATAGTCCAAAGTAACCCATCCCTTCGCCGCGTCTTTTCTGTGGAATAAGATCTGTTGCGATTGTCCCTGAAGCTGTTGTAGAGAATCCCCATCCTAAACCCTGAACTAATCTGAGTATAAGGAGAAAGGATATACTCGTAATAAAGCCAATGACTCCAACGGAAAGAACAAATACAGCTAGTCCAATAAGAAAGACAAACCGCCTGCCTTTTGATTCTAACGCATGTCCCGCAAAAGGACGCATAATAAGGGATGAAAAGGTAAATATCCCGATGACTAACCCGATTAATTGGTCATTGCCACCAAGTTCTTCGACAAACAAAGGCAATGTTGGTAATGTCATTTGAAAACCTAAAAATACAAAGAAGTTTGCAAAACAAATTAATGTAAAATCCTTAGTCCAAATTCTTTCTTTTTGTAATGAATTTGTTGATTGATCCAAAACCCCACCTCATTTATAAATATATATACCAATAGATATATTTTGATTCCCTAAATATCCATTATAGTAAAGAAAATTATATTTGCAAGGAAGTGAATAAACATATTTTAAAAAGGTTTAAATCAAGATAGTACGGGGTAATATTTATATTAACAACAATTAATAATAGAGTATAAGATAAATTTCATTTAAGGTTTGAATTATCAGAAATTTTTTGTTATAATAGAAAAAAGGTCAAGGGGTTGATTTCAAAATGGAAAAGTACACGCTTAACTCAACAGTCCAAACCGATGAAAACCAATACTCAGTCGTAGCGGAACAAGTGTTAAATAAGGCTATACTTGACTTCAGAATGAAAAAGCTCCGCCAAGAAATTGATAACGCTCTTGAAGAAAGAAACGAAGAGAGATTTATTGAATTAACTGATGAATTAAATAAGTTAACGAATGAATAAAAAAAAGCAACCTTCTTCAAGGAAGGTTGCTTTTTTGGTATTGAAAGAAATGGAGAGAAAAGCATTGAAAATACGAGAAAGAGGAATAATCATTGGTAGTATACCAACAGGGGAAAATAATTGCTTGATTGATGTTCCCGGGGTGAGAGTCGGTCATAAAACCATTGATGAAAAGACGGAAACAGGATATGCCTGTACAGGTGTCACAGCCATTTTACCACATGGTGGTAATTTGTTTAAAGAAAAAGTAGTGGCCACATCGTATGTTATTAATGGTTTTGGTAAAACCACTGGGCTGGTACAAGTAAATGAATTAGGACAGATAGAATCACCCATTATGTTAACCAATACATTTTCAGTCCCGGCAGTTACACAAGGTACCCTGCAATATATGTTACAAGAAAATAAAGACATTGGAGATACAACAGGGACGATTAATATTGTCACTGGAGAGTGTAATGATGGTCTACTGAATTCAATAAGAGAAATGGTTGTTACACCTAAAGATACTATAGAAGCCATCTTGAACGCTTCAACAAATCCAGTGGAAGAAGGTGCAGTTGGTGCAGGTAAGGGAATGGTATGTTTTGGCTATAAAGGAGGGATAGGTACTTCTTCTAGAAAATTGTCAGTAAATGACGGGAGATTCTTTCATGTAGGATGTCTTGTCTTAAGTAATTTTGGGGGAAAACCTGAATTCCCTTTTAATCGTTATTTTAAAAACAACCTACATTATCCTTTAGAGTTAGATAAAGCAGCTGACGGATCAATTATAATTGTATTAGCAACAGATGCTCCGTTAAGTGATAGACAATTACACCGAGTTGCTAAAAGATGTGGAATTGGACTGGGTAGGACGGGTAGCCATTATAGTCATGGTAGTGGAGATATCGTTATTGCTTTTTCTACTGCAAATACAATAAAGCACAAACAATCATCTTATTTGCATACGATGAAAACTTTAAGAGAAGATCATTCAATTATGAATGAGCTGTTTGCAGCAGCAGCAGAAGTAACAGAAGAAGCAATTATGAACTCATTATCCCAAGCTGAAACGACCATTGGAAGAAATGAAACGGTTGTACACTCCTTATTTGATTTAGCTTAAATAAGGAGTGAATATTAAAAGTGGATTTGACATTATTCATACTTATACAAATGAAAAAGGAATACATAAAATAATCCTCGAAATAAATTTAGTTGAATAATACAGCAATCAAAAAATGATCAGACCATTATTTATTAAACTACAAATGTTGAAGCGGAGACATTTATGATTCAATTTGTCTCCGCTATTACTCTATTATGTGAAGTTTTGTTCATATAAATAATCAGTGTTTAATAAGATAGAACCTACAACTGGTCAATCGTATATGTTAAAGAAAGCTATATTATCTAAAGGCGATTAATTATTGAATAAACAATAGCACAATAAAAAAAGCAAGCATAAATACTAGTCCTATAGGTAAACCGATTTTCGCCCATTCTTTACTCGTAATATTTAATTTACCGGCTGCAATAATATTCGGGATATTGCCGGGGACAAGCATCCCACCGCTTATTAAAAGGCCGAGTAATATCGCTTGAATGGTTTGATTACTCATAGAAGGGCTAATTTCCGCAGCAGCTAATGTCGCATTATCAAGTACTGCAGATAATGTATTAATCCAGTACAGAGCAGAAGGCGATAGGTTGATCAAATATTGACTAATTAGTGGTTCAAATCCTGCACCTAAAAATGTTAACCCCATTACGAAGAAATAAATTTTTAAAGAACGGATACTTATTTCACCATAGCCTTCTTCCTCGTTGTGCACCATTTTGCTGAATTTATCTGTTTGGCTGGTTGGTTTAACAAAAATAGCGGCTAGGAAACCGAAGAATAACAAGGCAATTAGAATCTCTTTACCAACTAAATTGATAAGAAAGAAGAAATCCTCATTTAATTTACTAATAGCGATTGTTGAAAGTGGTTCACCAATCGGTGTTAAAGATGCACCTAGACCAATAGAAAAACAGGAAAGAACAACAAAAATGATTAGTGATTGCCTATGTAGTGGAAGTGAAGAAGCAATAAGGACAAGAATGAGTGCGGCAATAATTGCAGTAATAACACTTGAAATCAGTCCTAAAAAGATCACTGTGAAAAAAATAAAAAACCAAAAGGGTACGCGTTCACTAACATAGACGATTGAATTTTGCAGTCCGCGTCGAAACCACTTGAATAACACACCTGCTATAAAAACCGCTATTGCGATGTTAATTGGTGCAATTGCTGCCTTAAAAAATAATGCTTCTGTATAGACTTGACTAATAAAAACAGCTAAAACGCCCATAATGAAAAGAAATATTTCTAAATTTTCTTCGACTACTTTCGAACTAAAGGGCAGAAACAACACAAGTAAAAAAATGATGATCAGTCCAGTTAACATATAACAATCCCCATTTAATTGTTTTTCCTAACCTTAGAAACGGTTGGATATGTTATATATATGAGAAGATAGGACAAACTTTACAAGAAATATTTAAGAAAGGGTATAGCAAATTCTTTAGTATGGCTTCGGTACATGTTTAAATACTTCCCCACTTTCAAAAAACTCCACAAGATTAGCTAGCCATTTGTAGTATTCCATCCATTCCTTTGCTTCGGCTAATAATTCATTTATCTTTAATTCATCTTCGGCGGTCAGTTCCTTTTTTGATGTGATAAGGTGTAGTTCTTCTTTTATTTTCTTTTCAAATTGTTTGTTCTTTTGTATCGCTTTTTGCCAATTGGAAGTGAATAGTGATACGAACGTTTGGTAATAGTCTTGTTCAACGTTGTATAAGTCTTTACGGATGCCCTTCTCAAATACTTTTTCCGCTATATTTAACTCCACCATTTCTCTTACTACTTGACTCATTCGTGTTTTGCTCATGCCCGTTGCTTCCGATAATTCGCTAAGTGTCATCGGTTTTCTGTGCATATAAATAATTCCTAACACTCTACCCACAGTTGAGGAAACACCATACGTATTCATATTATCAGCTATTTTATCAATAAAAATAGATTCAATTTGCTCAAAACTTTCGCTCAATCCAATCACCCTTTCAATATAAGGATCATTTAGTTAATGTCAATGTATCATATTTGTAAAAATTTACATAATCACACCTTTGGGAGTAATTCGTATGATTACGTAGCTATTATAAGATATAACGAGTAAAAACATTATACAATATTTATTTTAACTATTTTTTATAAAATATGTACACTTTGTAAACTTTTTATTTTACAAAGTTTATAATATACTACGTTATGTAAGTAAAAAGTCTGACAAGAGGATTCATATTACGGAGAACTGGGTATTGTTTGTGGTAGAGAAAAAATGGGGGTGTTATAAATGCTGAAATTTGAGCATGTATCAAAAAAATATAAAGGCGGTAAAACAGCCGTTTCTAATTTAAATTTAGAATTTAAGAAGGGTGAATTTATTGTATTTATCGGCCCAAGTGGTTGTGGAAAGACAACAACAATGAAAATGATCAACCGCTTAATTGAACCAACAGAAGGCAAAATCTTCATTAATGGTGAAGACATTATGGAAAAAGATCCGGTTAAGCTGAGAAGAGAAATCGGTTATGTTATCCAACAAATTGGTCTATTTCCACATATGACTATTCAAGAAAACATTTCACTTGTGCTTAAACTTTTAAAATGGCCAGAAGAAAAAAGAAAAAGTCGGGCAGAAGAGCTTCTTTCTCTCGTTGATATGACTCCTGATTATTTAGAGAGATATCCACATGAATTAAGTGGAGGGCAACAGCAACGTATAGGTGTCTTGAGAGCGTTAGCTGCTGATCAACCGTTAATCTTAATGGATGAACCATTTGGTGCACTCGATCCAATTACGAGAGATGCCCTCCAAGATGAGTTTAAAAACTTGCAGAAGAAGTTAGACAAAACAATTGTTTTTGTTACGCATGATATGGACGAAGCGCTTAAACTAGCAGACAGGATTGTCATTTTACGTGATGGACAGCTTGTACAATGTGGGACTCCTGACGAAATTTTACGTGAGCCTGCCGATGAATTTGTTGAAGAATTTATTGGAAAAGAAAGATTAGTGCAAGCAAAACCAAACATTACAACAGTTGAGCAAATAATGAATGCGCATCCTGTAACGATTACAAGTGATGAGCAATTATCTAATGCGATAACTGTTATGAAAACAAATCGTGTAGACTCATTATTGGTTATTGATCAAGAAGGAGTTTTAGAAGGATATATTGATGTGGAAGCCATTGATCAAAACAGGAAAAAAGCAAAAGATGTAGCCGATATCTTAATCCCTGATACATTTTCTGTGTATAAAGATGCGCTTGTACGTGATACGATCAGGCAAATATTAAAGAAAGGGCTCAAATATGTGCCGGTTGTAGATGAGCAAAGACATCTTGTCGGTATTGTGACAAGAACAAGTTTAGTCGATATCGTTTATGACTCTATTTGGGGAGACGAAGAGCTAGAAAGTGCACAGTAGAAGGGGGAGATATAAATGAGTGCCATCATAGACTTTTTAAATAATAACGGTTCGGATTTATTGATCAAAACTTGGGAGCATTTATATATATCAGTCATTGCTGCAGCTCTTGGTGTCATTGTAGCTGTTCCTTTAGGTATTCTTCTTACAAGATTCGATAAAGCGGCATCACCCGTAATGGCAGTGCTTGGTATGATTCAAACAATTCCAAGTTTCGCAATTTTAGCTTTTTTTATTCCTATTCTTGGAATAGGTAAAATCCCCGCCATTATTGCTTTATTTTTCTATTCAGTCCTGCCTATCTTAAGAAACACATATACAGGTGTGAAAGATGTTAATAAAAGCTTATTAGAAGCTGGCCGTGGGATGGGCATGACTGGATGGGAAAGAATTCGATATGTTGAACTACCACTGTCCATCCCTGTTATTATGGCGGGTATTCGTGTATCGACAGTATATTTAATTGGGTGGGCTACGTTAGCTGCGTTTATTGGTGCAGGCGGTTTAGGTGATTTTATTTTTAGCGGGTTAAATTTATATCAAACTGAGTTTATCATTGCAGGTGCGATTCCTGTCACCATACTCGCATTAATAGTCGATTTAATACTTGGAAAATTAGAATTTAAGGTTACGCCTAAATCAATGCGTGACAAAGAAAAAACAGCATAAGGTGGTGATTAGTTTGATAAAAAGCAAAAAAATTTTCATGACGATGATGTTAACGATGACTCTTTTATTATCAGGCTGTTCACTTCCTGGTTTAAGCGGATCTAGTGAAGATTCTATTTCAGTAGGGACTGTGGTCACCTCTGAATCACAAATTGTCGGTCAAATCATTAAACAGTTAATTGAAGAAGAAACCGATCTCAGTGTAAATATGGTTAATAATCTTGGATCTTCTATTGTGCTTCACCAGGCAATGGTGAGTAATGATGTAGATATATCAGCTACTCGTTATACAGGCACAGATATCGCAGGACCATTAGGAATGGAGCCAGTACTTGACCCTGATAAGGCAATGGAAGTTGTCCAAGAAGAGTTTGACGAGAAGTTTAATCAAAAATGGTATGATTCTTATGGGTTTGAGAACTCGTATGCTTTTACCGTAACTGATGAATTAGCAGAAGCAGAGGATTTAGAAACGGTATCTGATTTAGAGGCATTAGCAAATGAAATAAATTTCGGTGTAGATACTTCATGGTTGAATCGTGAAGGAGATGGATATGATGGTTTTGTTGAAACATATGGTTTTGATTTTTCGAATGTGTATCCTATGCAAATTGGACTTGTTTACCAAGCAGCGGCATCGGGCGAAATGGATGTCGTTTTAGCTTACACGACGGATGGACGTATAAAAGCCTTTAATTTAAAAGTATTAGAAGATGATAAGAATTTCTTCCCTCCATATGATTCCTCTACTGTTGCGAGTAAAGAAATTTTAGAGAAGTACCCTGAACTTGATCCATTATTAGAGAGATTAGTTGGAAAAATAAGTACAGAAAAAATGCAAGAATTAAATTATGCAGCAGATGGGGAATTAAGAGAACCCGCAATCATTGCTGAAGAATTTTTAGAAGAAAATAATTATTTCCGTGATAAGGAATAGGGGGTGGCTTAAATGGATGTGTTTTCTGACTTAATTACTTATTTTACAAATAACGGTTCTTATGTATGGGAACAGTTCTTTAGACATTTTCTAATGTCAGCCTACGGGGTTTTATTTGCAGCGATAGTAGGTATTCCTGTTGGCATCTTGATAGCAAGATATTCACGTTTGAGTAGTGTAGTTCTCTCGTTAGCCAATGTTATTCAAACGATCCCTGCACTCGCTATGCTCGCAGTATTAATGCTTGTGATGGGCCTTGGAACAAATACAGTCGTTTTTGCACTATTCCTATACTCCTTATTGCCTATTATTAAGAATACTTACACAGGAATTAGGAATGTAGATCATACTTTAATAGAGTCAGGTAAAGCAATGGGTATGACAAAATGGCAAATATTAAGAATGGTTGAAATCCCGCTTTCTCTTTCTGTCATTATGGCAGGGCTTCGAACAGCTCTAGTCATTACGATTGGTATTGCAACAATAGGTACTTTTATTGGTGCTGGGGGACTTGGTGATATTATTATGCGTGGAACAAATGCGCAAGACGGAACGGCAATCATTTTAGCTGGAGCTATTCCAACAGCATTTATGGCAGTAATTGCAGATGTGATAATGGGCTGGTTGGAAAGAAGCTTAATGCCAGTGAAGAAGAAGAAACAGGAAAGTAATGAGCAAGAAGAGGTTACGGCATGAAAAATGATGGTGATTCATCTTTAAAATGAATCACCATCATTTTTTTGTTCTTAATTTCCGTAACCATTTAACCCCGTCCCGAACGTATCAAATTCTGGTTTTCTTTCAATTCTTTCAGCAGCTGTCTCAACTGTCTCTAATTCATTTTCATGATTTTCGCCATTATCTTGTGAATGAAAAGAATGCTGTTTCTTGTTCATACTGGTATCCTCCTTTTACAATGTAAGATAGAGTATAGCTAGTTAAGCCTAAAAGGGAGAGTGAAATAAATTTGCTTATTGTTATTTTATGCTAATGCCCAATTTAGGTTATTTCTTTATTTTAACATAAATTTGAAAAATTATCCTTTTGTTGCTATGGGTGAAATTGGTTTCTGTATCTTCACTTGTTTGACTGTATGAAGCAAGCTAAAAGCAATTAAAAATTGTGCTAAATAATAGGTAATCATAATAATGCTTCCAGAGAAAGGAATGGAAGAAATAAATTTATTCCAAGCTAACACACTATCAGAAATGACAAAGAGTAAACTACCAATGATGGCATACAATTGCCCTGACATAATAGCAGACCAAAACATCAATGATATGACAGCGATATAAAGGATAACTGGTATAATCAATTCATTTTCATTGCGGTTGTGAAGAGCTTCCACAAATTCAGAACTCATAAAGATGCCATAGGCAAGAATAGGAATAAAAGAAAGAAACCTAGCTAAAGAGTATTCCCAGATCTTAAAGAAGCCAATCGTATAGAATATATGACCGATTAAAAATGCGGTTAATCCAACCACAAACCAAATGAGAAGACCGTCACCGAACATACAAAAAATAAGACCTAAAAAAATAAAATAGTAGTGAATAGGTTTAGTTTCTTGCCGATTGCGATAGGTGTATAGAATAATAAGAATCATCGGTACTAATTTGAAAAAGATTTTTAGGACTGTCGGTTCCTCAGGTATAAAAAATATATAAAGAATAGCAAATAGAAGAATCAAATATGGCAGTTTTTTTCGCATAGGATTCACCTCATTTTTTTAGTATATATTCAAGAGTGTAAAACCATTTTCCTGCAGGAGGTATATAAAATTGAAAATAGAAAGAGGGAAGAGCATGGAAAAAAATATTTTAGCACAGCAAAAAGCATTCTTTCATACGGGTAAAACAAAAGCACTTACATACCGATTGGACGCATTATATACATTAAGAAGTTTAATTAAGGAGAACGAAAGCAGCATAGCGGAGGCTTTGCAAAAAGATTTACGGAAATCATTTTTTGACTCCTTTTTAACAGAGATTGCTGTTTTACTAGAGGAAATAAAATTTACAATTAAACATGTGAAAAAGTGGTCGAGACCTGCAAAAGTAAAATCATCTTTAACTACGTTCGGTTCAAAAAGTATGATTTATCCTGAGCCATATGGTAATACATTAATCATTGCACCATGGAACTATCCCTTTCAATTAGCGATTGCGCCATTAATTGGTGCAATCGCCGCAGGCAATACAGCAGTCATCAAACCTTCCGAATTAACACCTCACACTTCTCGTTTAATTGCTCACCTTATCGAGGAGCATTTTCCAGCTGAATATATTACAGTTGTGGAAGGTGGCGTGGAAGTTAGTGAAAATTTGTTAGAAGAATCTTGGGATCATATTTTCTTTACTGGGAGTGTAGCAGTGGGTCGTCACATTATGAAAGCAGCCGCTAATCATTTAACACCTGTTACGTTAGAACTGGGAGGAAAAAGTCCAGCAATTATTCATCATGATGCCCAAATAAACCATGCGGCCAAAAGGTTAGTATGGGGGAAATTCTTAAATGCTGGACAAACATGTGTAGCACCCGATTTTGTTTATGTCCATCAAGAGATTCATGACAAGTTTCTTAAGGAAGTCACAGCTCAGATAGAAAGTCTTTATGGAGAGAATGCAATAGAAAATACATCTTACACAAAGATTGTCAATGAGAAGCATTTTAAAAGGCTTTCTACATTTTTAACTAATGGTCAATCTTATTATGGGGGGAGAGTGGATGAATCAAATCATCTGATCGAACCGACCATCTTAACTGAAATTAATTGGCAAGATCCGATTATGCAAGATGAAATTTTCGGTCCGATCCTTCCAGTATTGTGTTATAAGGAATTAGATGATGTCATTAGCAAAATAAATGAACAACCGAAACCGCTAGCACTTTATCTTTTCTCAGATGATAAAAAAGTCCAGCAAAAAATCTTGCAATCAATTTCTTTTGGTGGTGGTTGTATCAATGATACAGTCATGCATTTAAGTTCCCCACATTTACCATTTGGTGGTGTAGGCAATAGTGGAATTGGATCTTATCACGGACGGGCAAGTTTTGATGCATTTACGCATTATAAAAGCATCTTAAAACAAACAACAAAAGTGGATTTTCCATTTCGGTATCCGAGTGAAAAGTCATTAAAGCTATTAAAAAAGTTAATTAAATAAAGAATAGAAGGGCTAATGAGTAAAATAGACATCTATCTCACTTAGCCTTTCATTTTTTTACACAAACATAATATTGCCATGACCAATCAATTTATTAAAGAACGTAGCCATATACGCTAATAAAGTGACAAAGCGTTCCTAATAAGATAAAGATATGAAAGATCTCATGAAACCCCATATGTTTAAATTCCATGAATTTAGGTTTGACCGCATAAATAACGCCACCGATTGTGTAAAATACGCCCCCTTGAATTAACCATACGAGACCTGCTGTGCTCAATGCTTTACTTAATGGGAGGAAGGCGATGATGATAACCCAACCAAGAAGAATATATAAAAAAGTGGATAACCATCTAGGACAACTAAACCAGACCATTTTAAATAATACACCAAGAATGGATGTCGTGATAACGAAAGCGAATAAACTTATTCCTAATACGCCATCAAGTGCGATTAAACAGAAAGGTGCATAAGAACCAGCAATTAAAACGAAAATCATTGAATGGTCAACTTTTCTCAAGAAAGCAATAACTGTATGTTTTGCTCTCACCCCATGATAAGTGGAGGAAGCGAGATAAAGTAACATCATACTAATACCGAAAAAAGTAACGGAGAATATGGCAATGTTTGTTCCGTTATGTAATGATGCTTTGATGATTAAGGCCAGTAAACCTATAAATGACAATATTGCGCCAACGAAATGAGTTAAGCTATTGATGGGTTCTCTTATAAACGACATGATAACACCCC
Organism: Cytobacillus sp. FSL W7-1323; assembly: GCF_038595015.1. NCBI lineage: Bacteria > Bacillati > Bacillota > Bacilli > Caryophanales > Bacillaceae > Cytobacillus > Cytobacillus sp. FSL W7-1323. The sequence goes on along the minus strand of NZ_CP151998.1, from coordinate 2,537,125 downwards.
TAATAATATTATAAGTAGTTTTTAATACTACATATAATATTACTACTAACTATAATATATAGTCAACATTTACATTTCTAATGATAGGATGTATGATAGTAAGAAAAATAATGAGGGATAAATGATGGAAAAACAAGAAAAAATCAGACAAGGAAAGCCTATTCGCATGGAAGACATTCCGTCTATCGCTTTATATATGGATCAAGTCATACAACTGTTTGAACAAAACTACCATTCTTATAAACGAAATGAAGATGAGAAAATCTTAACAAAAACAATGATTAATAATTATGCCAAAGGAAAACTATTACCACCCATTAAAAATAAGCGTTACAGTAAAGAACATATATTAACGATGAGCCTTATTTATCAACTGAAAGGTATATTATCGATTCAGGACATTAAAACAACGTTAGAGAGTCTGAACGAGGAAGTGCAAAAAGAAGGAGTGAATATAGAAGACGTTTATGATATGTATGTTGACATGATAAATGAGAATGAAGAACAATTTAATGAAAATGTTGACTGGATGGAGAAATCGATTGCTCAAAATTATAATGAAAAAATCCCCCAACCGAACAATGAAATGAAAGAGGTATTAATGATTAACTCATTGGTTCATATGAGCAATCTTTATCGCCGCTTAGCTGAAGCAAAAATTGATTCACTTTCTAGGGAAGAAGATCGGAAGTGAATCAAAATGATGGATGAGGAAGGGTGCTCCGTACCACAACTAAAACCATGTAACCCAGACTTCTAAGTACGATCGCGTATGAAAGAGAACAATGGGTTCGAAAGCAAACATGCAAACTAGATTTCAAGTAGTTTTGTTTGCTTTCGATGTTCAAAGTTCTTAAGCGTTTATTTCCTTCATTACATTTGCCACATGCTGATAAGATGCTTTTCTTTTATCATGGTCATAGATTTGAGCATTGACGATGATCTCATTTGCGCCAGTTTCACCAAGGAATATTTCAAGCTTTTCTTTCACTTTCTCAGGACCACCAATAATGGAAGAACCTAATTGTTGTTGTAATAATTGTTTCTCTATAGGTGTCCAAACTTCGTCCATATTCTCAACAGGAGGCAACATCTTTCCACGTTTATTACGCATCATGCCTAAGAAAGATTGATAAAGAGAGCTTGCTAGGTATTGTCCTTCTTCGTTTGATTCCCCTGCAATGATATTCACACCAACCATTACATAAGGTTCTTTTAATACATCAGATGGTTTAAAGCTCCGGTGGTATAGATCAATTGCTGGTAATGTATTGTCCGGTGAAAAATGGCTAGCAAAAGAGAAAGGCAAACCTAGCTGACCCGCAAGTTGCGCACTATACCCACTTGAACCGAGTAACCATATTGGAATATTCAAGCCTTCTCCTGGAACCGCTCTAACTGGTAATGGTTGTTCCGAGCGTGAAGGATCAAAGTAAGTTCTCAATTCTTCCACTTGTTGAGGGAAATCTTCGGCATCTGTTCGTCGAGTCCTTCTTAATGCCACCGCAGTAAGTTGGTCAGTACCTGGCGCACGACCTAAGCCTAAATCAATTCTTCCTGGGTAAAGTGATTCGAGTGTACCGAATTGTTCAGCAATCACTAAAGAAGAGTGATTCGGTAACATAATGCCCCCAGATCCTACTCTAATTGTATTGGTAGCGCGGGCAATATCACTTATGACAATAGATGTGGCTGAACTAGCAATGCCCGGCATATTATGGTGTTCGGCCAGCCAATATCTCGTATAACCTAATTTTTCTGCATGTTTGGCTAAATCGCGCGAGTTCGCTAATGACTCACTAGGTGATCCACCTTCAAGGACTGGTGCTAAATCTAAAACAGAATATTTTATCGTTGACATCGTTTTCAGCTACTTTCTTTTTAGTATCTGTACATATTGTAGCAACTTCTATTACATGAATGAAATTATCTGCTTTTAAAATGAATGATTCGGTTATAAAATGTTACCTGATATGATCATTAAAGGAAAGCTCATTTAAACGTTTGTCTTAAGTGTGAATAGTTATATTAAATGGTTTGCAGTATGAAAAAGAGCATGTCAGAGCAGTTCTGCATGCTTATCTTTTCGTATAAAAATTTTCTGTGAAATAAGGCTGGTTATCATCATTAAATGCCACCCCAACACCAAGAAGCTGGTAATCTTCTTTAAGGATGTTTTTCCTATGTCCAGCAGAATTCATTAAGCCTTCATGGGCAAAAATACTACTAAATTGGCCATAGGCTAAGTTTTCGCCAGCTGTTCGAAACAGAATATCATCCGCATTCATCCGGTCAAACGGTGATTCACCTTTTAAGTTATCATGACCGAAATAATTATTAACAGCCATATCAGCACTATGATCTCTAGCTGTTTGTCTCACGGGATCATCCCAAGTTAATGTAGGTAAACGATAATTAACTCTCTCAGCATTTGTTAAATCAAATAACTGGAATTCAAAACCTTCCTTTAAAGCTGCACTTTTTTCACCATAGAAACCAACTTTATTAAGTTCAAGCTCTTTACCAATTAATTGAATGGCAGTTACTTGGTTATTTTCATGAATATCATAGAAAACGGTTAAATAACTATCATCGACCTCATAAAGTGCATAATTACTATCGGTTGCATATTGATAATTGGTTATACCTTTACGAATCGCGCTAATCGGTTCCCCGAATATTTCTGTTACTTCCTCTTTTGTCATATTCATTTGAAAGCCGTTTTTAGAAGTAATTAAATCTTGATTCGTATAGATGCCATTAATTAATTCATTTTCATCATAGGAAATCATGATGAAGTGATGATAATTATCATGATAAGCATGCCATTTACTACCGTATTCATTTGCTGTAATTCTTTGTGGGGATCCTAATGAATTCTCAACTTCCGCTTTCTTCTCACCGATTTCAAAATTATAGACTGAGATTGTTTGGCTATCAGGTTCAGATAATGCGGGCTTCTCGATTGATTCATCTTCTGCCGGAGGAGAGTCATTAGGTGAAGGCTGGATCCATTGTTCAAAATTGATAATCATTTGATTAAAAGCAGTAACAGCATCTTCTGTAAAGCCTTGAACATCTTTTTCTTCAATAGATGATTGAATTTCTTTCAAGTGTTCGTTGGTTTTATCCCCTAGAGCTTCACGAATTGACGGCCAACTTATATAAATAAGTAAACATATTAAGAAAAATATACTAATCTTTTTCAAAATAGAATTCCTTTCTAACCTTGATACTACTCTTTATTGCCTAAATTATAGTCTCGTTAAACATAGGTAACAACTCATTTGACTTATCCATAATTATCCATCAAGGGTGTATTTCCTGTTATTTACAGAATAACATAATCTGTTTATGAAAATATAGTTTTGTTTTAAAGGATAAATGTTTTGGCTTTCTAATAGTATGAGAAGTTATTGAATGGAGAGATAATACCCTGAATAAATGGGGAATGGGACCGCTTTTAAGAAGATTAACTAAAAAAGGGCTGGAACATAACTAAATGACCTAACCTCAAAAACGAACAATAACAAATTAGGATCTATAAAAAATCAGATGAAAACAAGTCCGTTCCATTGCACAAACAGACCCTCGCTTGTCGCGGGGAGGGGCTTGAGCGTCCTCGGCATTGCCTGCCGGGTCTCAGCTTTCCTTCTATTTTCCGCAGGAGTCGAGTGTCTTCCGCTCCATTCCACTATTCTTTTCATATAGGATATAAATCACACAAAAAAACCGAATGATTAGAAGTTGTATACTCCTGTTCATTCGGATAAATCTTTAGCTAGAATATATATGTCCCAGCTTCTTTTAGAGGGTATTATCAGGCGTGTTAGTCTTTAAGCATTTGCATTTTGTGTTCAAATTTTTCAAGTTTTCTTTTTAACATCTCCATTTTCGATTCCAGTTCATCTAGACGAAAATCTACACGATGATGATCATTGTCCATTGTAACTAATAATTCATCCACATGATGCGCTTTTTGCTGTTTTTTCATTTGATAAAAACCCCTTTATATTGAGGGGATACTCGCCCCTACGAATTTATTTTTTCCACTTTTGCCACCATTTTTTTTCTTGCTTACTCGCTGCAGCATCTCGGAAAGATAGCATCATATCTTGAAATGCGTCTTCTCGCTCACGTAATCGATGTAAATATTCTTCATGTTCTTTTCTCATTGTTTCGACATAAATATCACGATCGGCATTCATGCTCTCTTTTAATTCATTTATTTCATTGCTAAATTCTGTACCTGTTAATTCTTGCGAGCTAGAAATATAATGAATCATTGTTTTGAACTCTTCAGAGGATGCTTCTGAGGATTCGGTAATTTTGTTCGTGATATAGTGCATCTGGTCTGTCGTTCGCTTCGACTGTTTCGCAACTCTTTTTGACAAGGTTTCGAGCGCTCCGGAGCTTTGTTTTGAAGCATGCTTCCATTCGTCAGTCATTTCTTGAATTTCTGCTTTCGTCTTCTCGTTGGATTTATAGATGGAGTCTGAAATGGTTTTAACAGTATGAAGAGAATTTTTGGAAAGCTCCATTTTCATTTCTTCTACAACTTCTTTTTTAAAGTTCGTTTTTAATTCTTGCTTGATCTCTTGTAATAAATGGTCCTGGAATTGTGTCATGACCATAGATAGTTGTTCGATATTGAGAGGATGATGATCTTGCTCAGTTGTTGCTTCATGTAGTATAGGATTCAATGATGTTTCTAAGGGGTTCTCTTGTTGGTCTGCTATTGACTCTGAATCAAGATGTTGCTTAAGTAATCTGCGAATCATTTTTTGACTTAAATTTTGATTACGCATCTTTTTCACGGTGTCTAGTAAGCTAATTTCTTCATCTGTATAATATCTTGCCCCATTTTTAGATCGGGGAATAACTAATATATCCTTTAAATCTTTTTCCCACTGTCTTAGTGTTCCCGGCGGAATATTTAATTGTTTAGATACTTCATTAATGGTATATGCTTGCATAATTTGATTCATGAATAACTCCCTTTCATCATAGTGTAATTTTTCATCTTTCGGAAGGGGATTCCGAACTACATAATAAATTCCGTATAATTAGCTATTCCGCATTGTAGCCCGTCTTTTCCTGCCTGCTGACAAAAGATATCAAAACAAGACGTTATTCCACAAATGTAGGCACTTTATAAGGAAATTGACTATTTTGACAATGAATTTTGTAGATAAAAAACAGATTTAGGAAGGAATGGGTAAATGGTCCTGAGATGAGGGTAGATCATTTGGGATAGGCAAAAAGGGTCACCAACTGGTTACCCTTTTTCTTTCCTATATCGAAAAAATAGATATTTTAAACAAGGTGGTACAATAAAGAAGATGAAAAATACCCGAAAGAGTTGATAGCCGGTTACAACAGCTAACTGTGCATCGACTTCATGGGCAATAATAGCCATTTGATCCATTCCGCCAGGTGATAAACTTAAGAAGCTTGTTGCAAGGGAAAACCCATAAAAATGACTAAGAAGAAAGCTGAGAACCATCGAAATGACAATTAATAAAGCGCTGCTCAATGCACCTAAGCTTAATAATTTCCATTTGTTTTCAAGTTTTTCTGGATGCATCATGAGACCAATGTTAATACCAATAAAAACTTGTGCAATCTCAAGTAAGCTGTTAGGTAATTCAGGACCATTGATATTAAGCAGTGTCATGAGGCTTGTTGCAATAATAGGACCGAGAAGAAATGGGGTTGGTGCGTTCCATTTCTTAAAAATAATAGCTAAAATAAATGATAGAATCATAAATGGAATAATGTCAGGTAGTAACTGCTGCCAACTAGCCGTATGTTCATAGGTTGGTAAAATATTACCGCCATTATGGAAGAACGGACCAAATATGAGAAAAGGAACAAAAAAGATTATAAGTATTAATCTTACTACTTGTAAGAAAGTAACAACAGTCACATTCATTTCTTTTGTTTCTTCAGCTAATACGAGCATTTGTGACAAACCGCCAGGAATACTACCAAGCAATATCGATGGATAATGGATACCGGTTAATTTTGCTATGAAGAATGAAGTGATTAAACTGAACCCAATAATAAGTACTGTTAAAAATAACATGGAGGGTAGTTGGTGCAAGATGAACACCATCGCTTCTTTTGTTAATGAAAGGCCCATACTGTATCCAATTATAAAGATCCCAATGTTTCTAAAAGATTTTGGCCAGTATAACGTCTTCTTTGATATTATAGAATAAAGCATAATACTTGTTATGGATCCTAATAGCCAGCTTACAGGGATATGAAGTAGGGTGAAGATGCCCCCACCTGCTACGGCAATAATAACTGCTAGCAATAGTGAATAGCTTTTGTTCATGTGCAGACCTTCTTTTTCTTATGAGAAATTTCGATTCTGGAAAGATATGTTTATCATACCATAGACAATGGCATATTTTTAGTAAATGCTTAGGTGAGACATCCTAAAAACAGGAGGAGAGACCTTGCTAAGAAGAATAAAGAAAATAAGTAGTAGTCATGAAAATACCTATCCTTTATCCATTCCCACGATTGCATCAATGGATGAAATTCAATTTAAGTCACCTGTAACATTCTTTGTAGGTGATAATGGTTCTGGCAAGTCAACCTTATTAGAAGCCATTGCCCATCAATGCGGTTTTAATGTGGCTGGAGGGAGTAGAAGTAATAGTTATGAATTACATGCCTCCGAATCTTCCTTAGCTGCCCACATTAGGCTTTCTTGGATGCCGAAGTTAACAAATGGCTTTTTCTTAAGAGCCGAATCTTTTTATCAGTTTTCTTCACATATTGATGAATTAGAACGGGAATGCCCAACAGGATATAGTGGTTATGGTGGCAAGTCATTACATGCACAATCACATGGAGAATCGTTTCTATCACTCTTTCTGAATCGTTTTGATGGAGAGGGTATTTATTTGTTAGATGAACCTGAAGCGGCATTATCGCCTGCAAGGCAGCTTGCTTTTCTTAGAATCATGCATGATATTGTCTCAGCAGAAGAAAGCCAATTAATTATTGCCACCCATTCTCCGATACTACTTGGCTTTCCAGGAGCAACAATTTTAAATTTCGATGAAGGTAGCATTGCGGAAACAACGTATGAAGAAACAGATCATTACCAAATAACGAAATACTTCTTGGAAAATAGAGAGAGATATTTACGTGAAATATTTAAAGAAGAAGACTAATCAGTACCTTGCTGTATAAACAAGGTACTGATTAGTCTTTTATTATCTTATATTCCATCAAAGATCAGCCATCGTGTTATATAAGGTTACCAATCTTGTCTTTAGAAGAATCCAGCAATTATGACCACCGCAAAAAAAGATGAAAATAAAAGACATGCTAGAGTTATAAGTAACACATACCTAAGAATCATACTTTTATCCCTTAGAGAATAAAAACTGGGTCTACCTACTTGCAGGGTGGCCAATATTTACTCTAATAATGACTTTAATCCATAGAATTGTAAGGGATTTACACGTGTACTATTGTTATATATCGTTCATAGGTGATAGGTAATCCTTTAACTGTTTGATGTTTCTTGAAAATGTTAGTGATCTCTCGTATGTCGGAGCTAACTAATTCATAGATTTCTTTTTTTTGTCCAAAGCAACGATAGTGGATGAGATCAAGGGGTGAGTGTAAATATTCAATCGTATGATACGGGTGAATTTCAAATTTCCTGAAAGGAGCCTTTGTAAAGATCTTTGTGAGATGTTGTTGAATGGGTATGTTATGTTGGTTGTTTGGAAAAAGTTTAGGAAACCAGTTTGATAACTCTTTTCCTTCATTTTCACCAGGGTGCAACCCTAAAATGAGCCCTCCTTCTTTTACATAAAGAGGTAAATGATGATAAATGGAAGTAGGCCCTTTACGGATAATAGCAATATCAAAGAATGCTCGTTTAAAAGGAAGTACATGTTTTGAATTAGCAACTATAAAGGATGTATTATCGGGCTTTGTCTTCATTGCCGTCTGAATAAATTGCGTAGAAGAATCGGCACCAATCATTTGCTTGGCATATAAAGCATATTTTTTTGTGAATCTTCCTTCACCGCAGCCAAAATCAAGGGCAACTTTATCTTTTGTATGTAAGCAGACGAGTTGATCAAAGATATTCTCTGCAATAGGTGAATCAATTGTAGATTGCCATGAATAAATGTATGCATTCCCGTTCTTGCTTATTTGCCTATACCATTCAGGGGAGTGAGGAGAAAGCCAATAATTGGATAATGTAGGATTTTTCAAATGAATACCTCCATAATAAAAAGTCAAAAATTTCAAATAGTAATCTATTGTAAATTTTCTAAAAATTTATTTGACATAGTCAAGAAGTAACGATTATATTATTCTATATCGGAAACTTTGTTTTATAGGTAAAACATTCCAATTTTCATCTTTACTATTAAATATATACGCATTGGAGGGTGATGTCGATGACAAATGAACAGCTGGAAGTGATGAGGGCAATACAAAAACTAAAAGCTAAGAAGCTTCCTTGTGCGCTAGCAACAGTTATTAAAGTAAAAGGATCGGCTTATCGAAAAGAAGGGGCAAAAATGCTAATCGATGAGGATGGAGTTACTGTCGGATTAATATCGGGGGGCTGTTTAGAAGCAGATGTAGCAGAAATAGCCAAGGAAGTAATAGAGACAAAAACCCCAATAATTAAAACGTATCAATTAGATGAAGACGAGGTATGGGGGTTAGGTCTTGGCTGTCCAGGAACGGTTCATATCTATATTGAACCATTAATGTATACAATACAGAATATTGAGGAGGTGGATGAATGTGCAAAAGAAATTGCCTCCTTTTGATGCTTGGCTAGATGCCATTGACCAACAACAAGCTGCTGTTTTAATGACCATTACGGAAGCTAGCTTGTCACAAAAAAATTATCGGATTTGCTATCTAGAAAATCAACCTCCAATTGGATCTTTCTATGATCAAGCATTGGAATTGGCTGCTTTATCCATTGCTAAAGAAAAGTTAGGGCAATCCAACCCGCAATCAGAAAGTTTAATGATACAAGATGAGAATGAATTAGATGTAGACATATTCTTCGATGTATTTGTTCCATCACCTACTTTGATGGTGTTTGGTGCAGGACATGATGCGATACCAGTTGTTAAATATGCAGCAGAATGCGGGATGAAAACGGTTGTCATTGATCAAAGAAGCCTTTATAACAATGAAGAAAGGTTTCCTCATGCCGAAAGAATAATAGCTAGACCAGAGGATTTCTCAGGTTGTATTCGTGTAACAAATCGTACATATATTGTCGTTATGAATCATCATATTGAGAAAGATAAGCAGACATTAAAATTTGCCTTATCTTCACTGGCTCCTTATATAGGCGTCTTAGGGCCGAAATCACGACGTATCAAAATTCTCGATCAGCTTTATTTGGAAGGTTGTCACTTCACGTATACAGACTTACAAAGAATGCATAGTCCAATTGGACTTGATATTGGAGCCGTATCCTCTGAGGAGATTGCTATTAGTATTGTTGCTGAAGTGATTGCAGTTAGAACAAGACATAAAGGAGGCTTTCTACAAGGTGCGGAATTTATCCACCAATCATCATAAACGTCCAATAAAAGCAATTATTCTCGCAGCAGGATTATCTACGCGAATGGGGCGGTCGAAGCAGTTGCTGCCATTTAAAGGGGTAACTATGCTTCATTATGTCATTGAACAAGTATTAAAGTTACATTGTAAAGAAGTGATAGCTGTTATTGGTCATGATGCAGTTACCATTATGGAAGAAATAAAGATAAACGACCCTTCCTTTTCTTGGGCTTATAATTCGGATTATGCCAATGGTCAATCGTCTTCACTGTACAAAGGACTTACCCAAGTTGCCTTTCCAAAGGAAGATGCACTCGTATTTTTAGGAGACACCCCCTTTATAGAAAAGGAAACAAGTGAAATGATTATTCAAAGAGGGCAGCAGTTAGCGAGAGATAAAAATCATCCAATATCTATAAGGCCATCATATGATCAAACGCCTGGCCATCCTGTTTATTTTGCAAACATCAATAATACAATGATTCAATCGATTCAACAACAAAGTGGAAAGAACTTTATTCAGACCATCCCATATAAGGAAGAAATAGCAGTGAATGATCGCGGTATTCTATTAGATATAGACACAATAAAAGAGTATGAAAAGCTAAAATAATATTGTAGTTTTACATTCAAAACAAAAAACAGATTTCTTTATCTAAAACAAACTTATTTACACATTTATGTTTTATATAATAAACGTTATTTAGTTAACAAAACAAAAACATCCGCATTTTATTGACAAAATTTTTTGAAAAAATTAATATTATTACTATTAGCACAATTCAAAAAGTGTAAAGGGGAGAAAATAATGATCTTATCAGGTCAAGTGAAAATGAAAAAAAATAATAAAGATGTTTGGGATGCACTTCATAACCCTCAAATATTAGAAAAAGCTATTCCAGGATGCAAAAGCCTACTGTTAAAAGAAGACGGAACCTATGATGTTGAAATGAAATTGGGCATCGCTTCAGTTAAAGGGGATTACAAAGGGAATGTAAAACTTGAAGATATCGAAGCACCTGTACACTATCAATTAATAGCAGAAGGGAGTGGGAAACCAGGATTTGTTAAAGCAAAAATGGATTGCTATATTACTGCAATTGATGAAGAAAAATGTGAAGTGAAATGGGAATGTGATGCTGAAGTTGGCGGCATGATTGCTGGTGTAGGAAGCAGAGTAATGAGCGGTGTGGCGAAATTTATTGCTGGAAACTTTTTTAAAGATGTTGAGAAACAAATCACTTTACAAAAGGCGTAACGAAAGGGTGGCACAAGCATGAAACCATCAAAATTTAAATATTTAAAACCGTCAAGTGTTAATGAGGCATTAACCTATCTAGAAGAATACGGAGATGATTGTAAAATCATTTCTGGGGGACAGAGTTTAATACCTGTACTGAATATGAGGCTATCCACCCCTGACTTTTTAATCGATGTGAGCGGAATAAAAGAGTTAAATTATATTCGTGAAGAGGATGGATATATTGCCATTGGTGCACTGACAAGGCATGTGGAAGTGGAAAATTCACTATTAATTAAAGAAAAATGTCCGTTGCTTATTGATGCAATTAAGTGGGTAGGTCATAAACAAATTCGCAATCGTGGGACAATTGGTGGCAGTGTAGCTCACGGTGATCCTTCGGCAGAACTACCGTGTGTATTGACAACATTAAGAGGTGAAATTGTGATTGCTTCAGTGGATGAAGAGGAAGTTGTCGGTCCTGAAGATTTTTTTCTCACTTATCTCCTGACGTCATTACAAACAAATCAATTAGTGAAAGAAATCCGTTTTCCAATTATGACACAAGGAGAGAGAGTGGGGCATTCTTTTGTAGAAGTGGCGAGGAGACATGGAGATTTTGGCTTAGCAATTGCTGCAGCAGTAATTGAACTTGATAACCAAGGACTTATTCAAAAGGCACAACTAGCTGTAGGAGGTGTTAATCCAGTTCCTCTTATAATAGAAGAAGCTGAGGAATTATTAATAGGTAAAGAAGTGACAGAAGCTTTATTAAAAGAAATAGCTGAATTAACGAGTGAGTGTGTGGACCCAGAAGGAGATTTGCACGGAAGTGCTGATTATCGCAGGGAACTTATTGGTACCCTATTAAAACGTGCAATAGAAGAAGCAATAGCAAGAGCATGGGAAGGAGAAGAGAAGGTTGGATAAAGTAAATATTTCTTTAAATGTAAATGGTGAAAAAGTGGAAAGAGATATAGAACCTAGGCTCTTATTAACAGACTTCTTAAGAGAAGAATTATTTTTAACAGGCACACATGTCGGATGCGAGCATGGCGTATGCGGGGCATGTACAATACTTTTAAACGGTGAAGCGGTTCGAGGTTGTTTAATGCTAGCTGTTCAAGCAGATGGGGCTACAATTGAAACGGTTGAATCGCTTGCTGGTGAAGATGGACAATTAAATCCTCTTCAACAAGCATTTACGGATTGCCATTCCCTCCAATGTGGATTTTGCACACCAGGGTTCTTAATGACATTAACGCAATTTACGAAAGAAAATCCGAATCCGACAGAAGAAGAAATTCGAGAAGCCATTTCAGGAAATCTTTGCCGTTGTACAGGCTATGCGAATATTGTTAAAGCAGTAAAGCAAGTTACACATCAAACGGTATAAAAGGAGGGAGAAACATGCATAAATATATCGGAAAAAGCATGCACAGAAAGGAAGATTATCGCCTTTTAACTGGAACGGGCATGTTTGTAGGTGATATTAGTTTAACCAATATGGCAGAGGCAGTATTTGTAAGAAGCCCTCATGCACATGCGAAGATTGTGGACATAAATATAGAGGCTGCAAAAGCATTAAAGGGTGTTTATGGGATATTTACTGCAAAAGATATTGAAGACCTAAAACCATTGACGCAATTTGAATCACATTGTTTTTTACCACCCAATTTGGTTGAGGCTATATCGCCAACAATCAACTTTAACTATGAAGATATTTTAGCTAAGAAGAAAGTTACATATGTTGGCCAATCTGTAGCAATTGTTGTGGCGAAAAACCGTTACATCGCCGAAGATGCAGCTGATCTAGTTGAAGTAACTTATGAGCCGCTACAACCCCTTGTTGACCCATATGAGGCGCGAAAAGAGGATGCAATTCTTATACAAGAACATTTAGAAAATAATATTCAGTCCCATTTTCATGTGACAACAGGTAATGTTGAGCAAGCATTTGCCGAGGCGGACTATATAATGAATGAAAAAATTCGCACCCCCCGACTCGGATCAAATCCGTTAGAAACAAGAGGAGTAGTGGCGAAATTTGATACAAGAAATCAAGAGCTGAGAGTTTGGTCTTCTTCGCAAATGCCTTATGAAATCAGATCTACTTTAGCACATTGTTTGTCATTACCCGATCTAAGTATTCGTGTTACAGCACCTGATGTTGGAGGCGGATTTGGACCAAAAGGTGGAGTTCACCCAGAAGAAATTGTTATTCCTTACTTGGCTAAAAAATTGCAGAGGCCGATAAAATGGGTAGAGGACCGAATGGAGCATTTAACAAGTGCAAGGCAATCGAGGGATCAAATCCATGATGTGAAAGTTTCATTTAAACAGGATGGAACCATTACGGCAATTAAGGATTTTTTTGTGATTGATAGTGGTGCTGTTAATTTCTTCGCCTTAACTTGTGCTTATAATAGTGCTTATCATTTAAGAGGGGCTTATAAAATCCCTAATTATGATAGTGAATGTGAAGTCATCTTAACGAACAAAACACCTAATGTGCCATTTAGGGGAGCAGGTAGACCTGAAGTAGTCTTTGTAATGGATCGAATTATCGACATCGTCGCAAGAAAATTAAAAGTAGATCCAATCGAAATTATGAAGAAAAATATGATCCAAGCTGAAGACATGCCTTATGATCAAGGAATTCTTGTAAAAGATGGCCATCAGCTTATTTATGATAGTGGCGATTATCCTGATGCATTACGCAAGGCAGTTGATTTAGTTGACTATGATGCTTTTAGAAAAGAACAAGAAGAGAAGAAGAAAGAAGGTAAGCTAGTTGGTATCGGCATCTCTTCTTACGTAGAAGGTACGGGCGCAGGACCTTATGAAGGGGCACATATCTCTATTGACCCTTCTGGTCATGTAACAGCTTATTTAGGCTGTACCCCTCAAGGACAAGGGCATGAAACAGTATTTTCACAAATTGCAGCAGACGGATTGGGTGTAAACCCGCAAAATATTACTGTTCGAGTTGGCGAAACAACTGTGTTGCCAATGGGCCAAGGAACTTACGCAAGCCGAAGCGCAGTAAATGCAGGTTCAGCTATTTATGAGGCAGCATTAAAAATGAGAGAGAAAGTGTTAAAAATCGCCGCACATTTGCTAAAAACGGATGAAGATTTAGTCATTGATGAAGGGAAAATATATGCAGAGACTTCTCCTGAAAAGTTTGTCACCTATCAAGATGTTGGGCGAGCGGCGCTGCCTGCTAAATTAGGGAATTTACCAGCAGGCATGGAAGCAAGCTTAGAAGTAACACATTATTTTTCCCCTCCAACGGTTACATTTGCTGCTTCGATTCATATGGCACAAGTGGAGGTTGATAAAGAAACAGGTTTTGTAGATTTACAGAAATATAGTGTTGTACATGATTGTGGTACGGTTATTAATCCGATGATTGTTGATGGTCAAGTGCAAGGCGGTATTGCACAAGGAATTGGTTCAGCTCTTTACGAAGAAATCGTCTATGACCAAACAGGGCAATTGCTTACCGGTACTTATATGGATTATTTATTACCAACATCGATGGAAGTACCAACGGTGGCAAAAGCACACCAGGAATTCAAATCAACAAGAAATCGCCTAGGAATAAAAGGTGTAGGTGAGGGGGGTGCCATCGCGCCACCAGCTGCAATAGCAAATGCAATCGTAGATGCACTTCATCCATTAGAGATTAAAACAAATGATTTACCTATCAGTCCAAATAAGTTAAGAACATGGATTAAGGAAGCAGAGGCATCTTTTCAAGCACTACAAACAAATTAAAGGAAAAAACAGGTATCTTCCAAAGGATTTTGTGGGAAATCCCTTTGATTGCAAGATACCTGTTCTATCTTAAAGATTACTAGGAAAGCCATCAATAAGAGTGTATTTATTATATCACTCTTCTACTAACATGCCAATTTTCACAAGGAGTGATTCAACTATGCAAAAGGCAAATGTACTTCACGAAGAAAACATGACAAAGGCAACAAATGCTAGGTGGATTTATATTTCACTACCATTAATGCTACTGTTCACGGTTTCAATGATCGATAAATCTAATATTAATATATTATTTGCTGAAAGACAGTTTTTACAAGATTTAGCTATTAGTGATAATGTGATCAAGGGAACATTAAGTTCTGTCTTTTTAATTACATACGCATTAGGGCAGTTTTTCTGGGGGTTTGTAGTCGACCGTATCGGCGCATTTAAAAGTGGAATGATTGGTATAGCCATTTGGGGTATAGCGATGATTATCGGTGGAGTAGCTACATCGGTTACGGCATTATTATGGTCAAGAGCATTACTAGGGGTAGGTGAAGGCGTTTTATACCCCATTGCACTTACCTTAACTGCTAAGTGGTTTCCGCAACAAGAACAAGGGAAAGCACAGTCTTTTTGGTTTACAGGGAATGCAATCGGACCAGTTATTGGTATTCCAGCGATCGCATTAATTGCCGCCTCTTTTGGGTGGAGAGAAAGTTATTTCGCACTAGCGATTATTTCTTTTATTTGTTTGGCCATATTTATTTTTATGATTAGAAACAAACCATCTGAACATTATGCAACTAATGCTGCAGAAGTAAACTATATAGAAAAGGGGCAAGGAGTAAAAAAGACTGCTAACATCGATACAGGAAATGTTAAATCTGTTTTAACGAGTCCTCTGTTCTGGATATTAACAACAGTATATGCTTGCGTCTCCATCGGTTTTTTTGGATTTTCTACATTTTTGCCAAGCTATTTAACAGAAGCAAAAGGGATTGATTTTGTTAATTCAGCTATGATTAATGCAGCGGGTTATGCTCTTGCCATCATCGTTCAATTAGTATGTGGCTATCTTTCTGATAGATGGATGAAACGGGCTGCGTTTGTCGCCGTAGCAAGTGTCATCATCATAGGCTGCTTCGTAGGCTTCTTATACACTACGAATACTACAGTCGTTATTCTACTTACAATTATTCTATTAAGTGTATTATACATGCCAGCACCGATAACCATGACGATGCTCCATGAAGTCGCTTCATCCCAAGTGATGGGGAGAATAAGCGGTACATTCGGATGTGTATCTTATTTAGTAGCAGCTGCTGGGCCAATGGTTGTTGGCTTTTTCAGTACAACAACAGGCTCTTTTACAGGCGGTTTTATGGCGTTAATTAGTTTTATCGTTCTTTCACTTTTATTATGTGTGTATTTGATGAAAAAAGGTTATTGATATAGAATCATTTTAAAAAAATTAAAAAAGTAGAGTCGTTCTGAACGAAGTGAACGGCTCTATTTTTATAAGAAACCTTAGTCTTGTGATAAATAAATTCAATTTTTTTCATCAAATTCTTCTATTATATAATTTGAACCAATACTTTGTAGGATTTAATTAAAGGATTTTATATCGTCTTTGTTCTCATACAAACCTTCTTGAATATATTCCTTCATAATAAAATTTGTTAAGTGAGTATTGTTAACGAAGTCCGAAAAATATAATCGTAGTGTTTCCGAATCCTCTTCGTTTAACTTTTCATCATTAATGATAGAAATTCTGAAAACATTTAGTATCTCATCAATATCTTCTTCATCCATATAACATAGTGGCTCTAGTTTTTTATCATCAATTGTAAAAGGTTTTCTAGTATCTTCAATGATTACATAAGATAAGAAATGTTCTTGCTTCCATACATGAAAGATTTCTAAATCACGTAATTTTAAGACTCTACGAAATGATAACATAAACTTCCTCCTTTCCATATTAAGTTAATGGCTGTACTAAAGTAGAATTTTTTCTGTTTTTTGTTCCATTGTTTGCTCAGTTTTTACCTTAACAGGCACTCGATAACTCCCTAATGTCGCAACAATCACACCACAAATAATTAAAAAAGCACCTATGATATCTCGAATGGTAAATGCTTCACCAAGAATAATAACAGCTAGACCGGCAGCGAAGAGAGGTTCTAGCGAAAACATTAAACTCGTTTGTGTTGGTGATGTATGTTTTTGTGCCACTGCTTGGGAAATAAAGCCAAAGGCACTACATAGGATCGCTAGTCCAAGTATACTCATCCAAGCAACTGTGTTTTGGGGCAGGATTGGTGATTCAAAAAAGCTACTTAAAACAAGAGCGAGTATACCAGCAAAGCCGAGTTGCATGATACCAACTGTAATAGGTTCATGATCCTTAGTGACTCTTCCAATAATCAGAATTTGAATAGCGTATGCGAGAGCGGAAAGCATACACAAAATATCGCCGTAATTGAATGATAAGGAATGTGTAATTGTCATGATGATAATACCAACAAATGTAATGATGATGCCAATTCTAACTGGCACGATTGGTAACTTTCTTTGCAAAATACTTTGAATCACCGGAACGAATATGACCGTCATACTTAATAAAAATCCGGCATTAGAAGCATCTGTCATCGTTAAGCCAATGGTAACTAAAGAGAACACAAGTAATAATAAGAAGCCTAATAGAAAACTGTAAAATAAAAGTTCGATATTTACATGCCGTAAAAAACGATAAAAAAAGGTAGCGGCAATTATAAAGGCAATTAAACATCTTAATGCGACAAGGTTAAATGGTTCAATCGACGCGATTCCCATCTTCATAAAAATATAAGATAATCCCCAGAAAAAATTTACCACAACTAAAAGAATCGTTGCTTTCGTGCGCATACTCATAACCATTTCTCCATTCTCATGATTTTCTACATGTATTATAATGAATCTATTAACATTAATAAAACGAATCTTTTTCATTGTTTATATGAAATAATTTCATGAAAAGGAGTAGCGAGATGAGTTTAGTTAAATATGAGATTTATAGCAAGGTTTCTGAGCTTCAAAGTTTTACGAAAGCAGCAGAAGTACTAGGGATGACACAATCTGCAGTCAGTCATGCGATGGCTAATTTAGAAAAGGAATTAGGTTTCACGCTTTTTCATCGCTCAAGAGGTGGGCTTACATTGACGAATGAAGGAAGAAGCATGCTTGTAAGTATACGTAAGGTGTTACATTATGACGAACAAGTACAACAAGAGGCAGCGAAAATAACGGGTTTGATGAAAGGAACAGTAAAAGTAGGGACATTTACAAGTGTTTCATCTACTTGGTTACCCGAAATCATTAAATCAATGGAGCAAAGTTACCCACATATCCGTATTGAATTAATTGAAGGAGATTATGAAGCGATTGACCGTTGGATTCTTAATGGAAAATTGGATTGTGGCTTTATTAATGTCGATAGCTCCAGTCATTTTGATGTTATTCCGTTAAAAAAAGACCGTTTGCGTTGTATTGTGTCAACAGATCATCCTTTTTCAAAAAGAAGTGAAATAAGCGTACAAGAGTTAAAGGATATCCCTTTTATCATGCCGACATATGGGGGGTACCATGAAGTAAAAGATTTATTTGCTAAAGCGGAGATCCAACCAAATATTCGCTTTGAATTAATGGCGGAAGATTCAATTAAGTCAATGGTTGCTCATAATTTTGGTGTAAGCATATTGCCAGAATTATTATTAGAAACCATTCCTAAAAATTGTGTGGTAATGCCATTAAAGGAAGAAAGCTATCGCACATTAGGATTAGCGATGAAGTTTAATCTGTCACCAGCAGCCAAAAGATTTGTAGAAATCACGGAGAAGTGGTTGGCGTCGTTTTATTAAATCCTCACGCCTCTAGTGAATACCTGTAAGAGACGTGGATTGAAAGCAAAACTTTTATCTAATGGTTACTTCTAGTTCAATATCTACATTGCCTTGTATGGCGCGTGAAATCATGCAGGATGCTTCTGCTTTTTTAGCCAATCTCAGAGCAAGATCTCTGTCACGTTCATTATCACGGTTAGTAAGTACGATGGTTGGTTTATGAATGATTTTCTTATAAGTTAAGACGCCATTCGTTTCGTTAACAATTGCAGTTGAGTCCATCGATAAATCATTTTTTTCCACTTTACTTCTTTCCATCATGGCAGCTAATGTAATGATATAACAAGTGGCAGCAGCACCTAGAAGCATTTCATCTGGGTTAGTCCCTACTCCTGGACCGTTCATTTCAGGTGGAATAGATACTTTTGTATGCAGTTGTCCACTTTCGATTGTTCCGACGCTATTTCGTAATCCTGGAAAGTGTGCTTTTAAATGAAATTGATGATCAGCCATTAGTATTCCTCCTTCAACTATACGTAAAAACTATAGCAAATCACAAGGCTTTTATCAAAGACAAACTTCCTATAGAATAAGAAGGGTCAGATAGAGATAAAGGGGAGTTTAGCAACATGAAATTTGTGTCATGGAATGTAAATGGTTTGCGTGCTTGTGTGAAGAAAGGCTTTCTCGATTTTTTTGCAGAAGTGGATGCGGATGTGTTTTGTATACAAGAATCAAAGCTTCAAGCGGGTCAAATTGAATTAGATTTAAAAGGCTATCATCAATATTGGAATTATGCTGTTAAGAAGGGCTATTCAGGAACCGCTATTTTTACGAAAGAAAAACCTTTATCAGTAAAATATGGCGTAGGGGAAAACGAAGAACAAGAAGAAGGTAGAATTATCACGTTGGAATTTGAAACGTTTTACCTTGTAAATGTATATACACCGAATTCAAAAAGAGATCTATCCCGATTAGACTATCGTTTACAATGGGAAGATGAATTAAAAACATATTTGCTTTCGTTAGAGGCGGAAAAACCGGTGATTTATACAGGGGACTTAAATGTTGCACACCAAACAATTGATTTGAAGAATGCAAAGTCCAATATTGGAAATTCAGGATTTACTGATGAAGAACGCGGGAAAATGACAATTCTCCTTGAATCAGGGTTTGTCGATTCTTTTAGATACCTTTATCCAGAAAAGACAGATGTCTATACATGGTGGTCGTACATGGCCAAAGTGAGAGAGCGGAATATTGGCTGGCGAATTGATTATTTTATCGTGTCGGAAAAATTAAAAGCACAAATCAAAGATGCCGGTGCACACTGTCAAACAATGGGTAGTGATCATTGTCCGATTTTCTTAGAATTAGATATATAGGGAGAAAATGAAATGAAGTCTAATAAGGCTTCATTTTTTTGTGTTGTGCATATTAATTGACAAAAGATAAAGCAATCTATTGTGCAACTAACAAATGTAAAATTAAATAGATGTTAACTAAGCAAGCAAAACTTGTAAAGATAGTGCGAGAATCTTGATTCTTTAAATAAGAACCCTTATATCTATACAAAAAAATTTCATTTGTAAAAAATCTATTTACTCCCCTTAAACTTCAATGGTTTTCTGGATACTTTTTCTAGTTCTGCTCATACTAAAGGCAATGATTGTAGGAGTGAAGTCAATGAATGAGACATCGGTCGTTATTGTAAGGTCGATTATTGCTTTTGGTACATTACTTATATTTACACGATTTTTAGGTAAACAAACAGTGAGTCAAATCACATTCTTTGATTACATTTTAGGTATCTCGATTGGTTCTATGGCCGCAAATCTTTCAGCAGACATCGCCACAGATGCTTGGCCATATTGGGTGGGGCTATTTACATGGACGGTTCTTGTATTATGTCTGCAAAAAGTAACAATGAAGTGGCGACAAGCATCAATCTATTTCGATGGGGAGCCTGTCATCGTTATTATGGATGGGGAAATTATGGATGAAGTTATGAAGAAACTGCGTTACCGTATCTCTGATCTCCAAGAACAACTAAGAGAAAAAGGGATATTTGATTTAAAAGAGGTAGATTATGCAATTGTAGAAAAAGATGGGCAAATATCCGTGTTAAAAAAAGCGGATTATTTACCAGTTACCCCAAGAGATTTACAGTTAAAGTCTACATATAAAGGAATAGGGACGGAATTAATTTATGATGGTGTGCTTGTCCGCAATAATTTGCAGCAATTGCAAAAATCTGAGGAATGGCTGATGAAAGAATTAAAAAATCGTGGATATACAAAAATTAGTGATATCTTTCTAGCGATTATTGATAGCAACGGGATGCTCTTTATTGACGCTTATCATGATAAAATGAAAAAACCCGTAGATATAACAGATTTTAAAGGATTGAAGTAAATGAAAGAGTTTATTCTTTATAAATTGATTCCATTACTTATATTGGCTATTTTTATTTTCACAATGAAGTCTGGAGATTTTCTTAAACAACCACTTGTTGATGGGGATGATGTAATAGGGACGCTTTCTTTAGTTGAACAATCAATTCACGAAGGTGATTGGAAAAGTGCAAAAAAACAAATCAATAGAGCCAAAGAAGGGTTTTTAACTGTTCAGATGCGAGTGCAGTTTTCTGTAGAGAAAAATGAACTGAATCAAATAGGCACAAGTTTAAACCGCGCAATTGGCTTTATTGATGTTCATGATGAGGGAGGAGCTCAGGCTGAAATAGAAGAAATCAAATTTGCATGGGAGGGGTTAGGAAAATAAAATAACAGTAAGACCATTAAATAAGAGAATGAGGAGAATGATTTATGTTGGCTAAGAAAAAAGTAGTTTTAACAGGAGGGGGATCAGCGGGGCATGTTACCCCTAATCTCGCCCTTATTACAGAATTACAGAACGAAGTCGATTTTTTTTACATAGGTTCGAAAACAGGCATTGAAAAGGAGTTAATCGCAAAGACCGAGGTCCCTTATTTTTCAATTTCCAGTGGGAAATTAAGAAGATATATAGACTTAGAGAATGTAAGGGATATCTTTCGCGTCATGAAAGGTGTAATTGACGCAAGGAGAATCTTAAAACAGATAAAACCTGATTTGCTCTTTTCAAAGGGTGGATTTGTATCAGTCCCCGTAATAATTGCTGCTAAAATGCTAAAAATACCAGCATTTATCCATGAGAGTGATTTAACACCCGGATTAGCAAATAAAATTGCCCAACGGTTTGCTGAAAAGGTGTTCACTTCGTTTGAAGAAGCGAAAGCTTATTTTCCGCGAGAAAAAGTGTTTGCCATTGGCTCACCAATACGGCCAGAAATATTTAACGGCGATAAAAACACGGCCCTAAAGTTGCTTCATTTTTCTAGTGTAAAGCCAATTATTACTGTTATGGGTGGTAGTTTAGGTGCTAAAAAGATAAACGAACAAGTTCGCAAGGAATTACCGAATCTATTAGGTAACTATCAAGTTGTGCATATTTGTGGAAAAGGTCAAGTTGATGAAAGTTTACTAGGGAAAGCAGGTTATAAACAATTCGAATATATTCATGAGGAATTACCACATATCCTTGCCGCTACTCATTGTGTAATCACAAGGGGTGGATCCAATGCGTTATTTGAATTTTTAGCACTAAATATGCCCATGTTAATCATTCCCCTATCTAAAAAACAAAGTAGAGGAGATCAATTGTTAAATGCTGAGTCTTTTGCACAAAAAGGATTCGCTAAAGTAGTTGAGGAAGAAGCAATTGGTTCCTTATTACATACGTTAAGACAAATGGAATTGGATAGAGCAGAAATGATTGCTAGTATGAGCAAATCTCCTTTGACGAACGGTTTAAAAGTTATAGTGAATGAGATTAGGGAAAGGTAATGGTTACAAATCTATTTGAAAATGCTTGTCAAAGCATGGTATAGTATTCTACGGATAAATATGAAATAGACATCTAAAAAAGGATGTTGTAAATGGGATTATTTAATAAAATTTTTTCGAAAAAAGAACAAGTTACGATAGAATTTTGTGAAAAGAACCTCGATCGTTTTTATACTGATGAAGACTTTACGCTATTTGGTCCTTTTCTTTCTAGTAAAGAGGTATCTTACAAACAATATGAATGCCAATCACATTGTAAGCAATGCAAGAAAAGTCCATATGCAATAGTTAATGGCGAGTTTATACAATGTGAAACGCCCAGTGAACTATTATCGCAAATGAAAGAACAGAAATAAGCAGGTGGAAGAAATGACAGAAGAAAATAATCAATACCGAGTCTTACTCTATTATAAATATGTAACAATCGAACATCCTGAAGCCTTTAGTAAACATCATTTAAAAGCATGTCGTGAGCTCGGATTAAAAGGAAGAATCCTTGTTGCCAAAGAAGGTATAAACGGTACGGTTTCAGGCACAGTGGAACAAACAAATGCGTATATAAATATGATGAAAAACGACAAACGCTTCAGTGATATGGTCTTTAAAATTGATGAAACGAATGGCCATGCATTCAAGAAAATGCATGTCAGACCTCGTAATGAAATAGTGACATTAAAACTTGAGGATGATCTCAATCCTAATGAGATCACAGGCAAATATTTAGAGCCAAAAGCATTCTTTGAAGCAATGCAAGCAGAGGATACTGTTGTTATTGATGCAAGAAATGATTATGAATATGATATCGGCCACTTTAGAGGGGCGATTAGACCGGATGTTGAAGCATTTCGTGATTTACCTGATTGGATACGTGAACATAAAGACCAACTTTCTGGTAAGAAGATTTTAACATATTGTACAGGTGGCATACGTTGTGAAAAATTCTCTGGTTGGTTAGTAAGAGAAGGTTTTGAAGATGTGAGTCAGCTACATGGTGGCATTGTCACATATGGTAAGGACCCAGAAGTTCAAGGAGAACTATGGGACGGTCAATGTTATGTATTTGATGAAAGAATCAGTGTGCCAATTAATCAGAAAGAACATACCATTGTCGGAAAAGACTATTTCACTGGTGAATCTTGTGAACGTTATGTCAATTGTGCTAATCCTGAATGTGATAAACGTTTTATGACGACAGAAGAAAACGAGCATAAATATTTACGGAGCTGTTCGGATGAATGCCGCACACACCCTGATAATTTATACGTGAAAGAAAATGGTTTAACAGATGAAGCGTGGCAAGAGCGATTACAGAAGATAACCATTGATGCATAAGAAAAAGGCTCATAACCAAAAATGGTAATGGGCCTTTTACTTTGATTAATCGAAGATGGGGGATTTATGAGGATCTTTAAGGTAGCTAAAAGCCATTTTGATTTGTTCTCCCGTATTTCGATTAAGGGATAAAGGAGGTAAGTTGTTTTCAGTGAAAAAATCAATCGCCTCGGTTTCTATACCACAGTCAGCTTGTCCGCCCGACATCTCACATAAAATAAATATTTTATAATAATGGAAGAATTGTTTGGGGTGTGGGTGCTTATTCATATCCAATAAGGCTATGAGCTTCTTCGCAACACAAATAAAACCTGATTCTTCTTGAATTTCTTTTATAACATTCTCACTTGCAGATAAGCCAACATCACAAAAACCACCTGGTAAGGACCATTTGTTATCAACATTTTCTTTCACTAGCAAAATTTTGTTTTTCCTGAAAACAACCCCTCGTACGTCAATTTTCGGTGTTTGATAGCCTGATTCATTATTTAATACTGCCACAATCTCATCCATTGTTTGCCCTGAGTACTCACCTATGATCTCAGCACTCAGTTCTTTTAACTGCTCATACCTTTCAATATCATAGATATCTTTTGAAAAAGCTAAGCCTGATTGTGCAATCGCTTGGATTTTCCTCGCCCATGTTAACCACTGGTCGCTCATTATCTCATCCCCTTTGATAAGCTTTACACAATGTTTATCAATCATCCAATTCGGTATTTGCTTGTAGTTGAAACTCCGTCGTTTGGTAAGCTTTAGATGTTTTCGGAAATCCCTGATTCTGATGAACCTAACATAGATTGGCATTCATGATGAGAAAGTGTACGCTCATTAAATGTTAAACATCTTGTTTAACGCAGCGTTACAATTTAATGTGTTGGCTAACGTACCATCGAAATAAATGGAGGACTGCTTTCATAAAGTCACCCTCTCACTCATTTTATCCCAAGTTTAACAAAATAAGGTGGAAATAAGGAGTTTTATTTTCTAGTTACTTTTTATACTTATTAGTTGAAAAAGTAGATAAGGTATTCTAAAATATAGAGTGTAAATAGATTTTACATATTAGGAGGAATTCAAAATGGCTAAACACGAATTACCAGCATTA
Organism: Cytobacillus sp. FSL W7-1323; assembly: GCF_038595015.1. Lineage (NCBI taxonomy): Bacteria > Bacillati > Bacillota > Bacilli > Caryophanales > Bacillaceae > Cytobacillus > Cytobacillus sp. FSL W7-1323. The sequence goes on along the minus strand of NZ_CP151998.1, from coordinate 2,512,333 downwards.
CCTTATGCAAACGATGCGCTTGAACCACATATCGATGCGCAAACAATGGAAATCCACCACGATCGTCACCATGCAACATATGTAAACAACTTAAATGCTGCATTAGAAGGACATGACGAGTTAGCTAGCAAATCTATTGAAGAACTAATTGCTAACTTAGACGCTGTTCCTGAAGATATTCGTACAGCTGTACGTAATAACGGTGGCGGACATGCAAACCACAGCTTGTTCTGGACACTACTTTCTCCAAACGGTGGCGGTGCACCAACTGGTGACGTTGCTGGTGCAATTGAAGAAGCTTTTGGTAGCTATGATGCATTTAAAGACCAATTCGCTAAAGCTGCAGCTGGACGCTTTGGTTCTGGTTGGGCATGGTTAGTATCTGAAAATGGTCAATTATCTATTACAAGCACACCAAACCAAGATAGCCCAGTAATGGAAGGTAAAACACCAATCCTTGGTCTTGACGTTTGGGAGCATGCTTACTACTTAAAATATCAAAACAAACGCCCAGATTATGTTCAAGCATTCTTCAATGTTGTGAATTGGGATGAAGTAAACAAATTATTCGCAGCATCAAAATAAGGATGTTGATGAGGGACCCAAAATTTGATTTTGGGTCTTTTTTATATACATAATGAGAGGTAGAAGCATTTAAAAGGTAAAAACAAAAAGCACACAACCTATGAGGAATCTAGGAAAAAGAGGGGACAAATAGAAAATACACACAAACCACAAACACAAAGTAAAAAATATACTCTGTTGTTCCTATTCGACATGTCATAAAAAGAAGATACATACAAAAAGGGAAGCCCTAAAAATCCACAAAACAATCAACCGACCAGTGTCAATAAAAAAGAAAAACTATTACTCCATCAAGTAATAGTTCAGTCAATTAAATTTAATTTTAAATTGGCAATGATCATGCCCTTCTGTTTTGCATCTTACACGGTGGACTTGATTTGTGTTTAATGCTTGCTTGAACAATTGGGTTTCACAATGACAAGCTGTTTTATACGATTGGGCTATGGAAAGAATGGGACAATTAAACTCTGTGAGCTCATATTCGTCTGTTCCTGTTTTTGACAAGTATGCCATATAGCCTTTTTCATTTTGAATGTTTAATAATTTTTGCATTTTCATATCAGGCGCTTGTTCTAGTAATCTATTTTCGTACTCTTCCACTAGTCGCTTTTCCCGTTTAATAAATAAGTTTTCAATTGCTTCACTGCCATACAATTCTTCGATATCATTGAGAAATTCAAGTGATAGACCTTCATAATTTTTCGGAAAATAATGTTCGCCTTTACTTGTTAAATAGTAGAATTGAGTCGGGCGACCTAGCGCTTGTTTCGTTTCTATAGATGCGATTAAACCGCTATTCTCTAATCCGGTTAAATGTTTTCTCACCGCCATATGGCTAATATTCAGGCGTTCCTTAAGGTCGTTGACAGACATGGAAGACTCTTTTTTTAATAAAAATAACACTTTATCTTTTGTTGTTTCTGCATGAAATTCCATTCTATCACCTCAAGTATGGACAATATTCGCGTGGCAATGGTCGGTTTGACAATCATACTTATTATACTATATTGTATAAAAAAACTTAAGAGATAATCATTGCCAGTGAAATTTTTAGAGAAATAAGACATTTTGATTGAGTGCTCACTCAATCATTTTTAGATAAATAGTTTAGTAGGGGGAATAAAGTCATGATTTATCCAATAACCATACCGACAAACAGTGATTTGCGGACTTTTAATTTTTTTATTGTAGAAGGCAGTAAAGGATTAACATTAATAGATGCTGGAATTAATCATGAAGCATGTTGGCAGCAATTTCTTCAAACACTACAGTGCCATCAATTTCTGTTAGAGGATATCAATGAAATCATCCTTACTCATTCACACGAGGATCATATAGGCTTGATTCCTAGAATCATTGAAAAGCATAATATCCCCGTCTATGTTCATGCTGAAGCGATTCCTCGGTTAAAGAGGGAAAAGTCATTTTTTGAACAAAGAACTTCTTTTTATGAAAGGTTATATCGTGAGTTGGGTTGTGGGACGGAAGGTGAACAAAGAGTACAGCAGCTTAAGAATATCGTCATAGAAAAACAAAACGAGGGATTGCGTGCTGATTATAGAACGTTAAGTGAAAATGATTATATTATTAATAGAAAAGTAATTGAAACACCAGGACATGCCCCAGATCATATCGCTTTAATAGATGAAAGAAACAATGTGATGTTAGGTGGAGACCACCTTATCGCCCATATATCAAGTAATGCTTTAATTGAACCTTATATGAATGGTGAAAGAAGAAAGACGGTCCTTGAGTATGTGGAGTCACTGCAAAAATGTTTAACCTATGATATTGACTATTGTTATAGTGGGCATGGGGAACGTATAACGGCGCCACATTTACTTATACATAAAAGGTTGAAAGGGATAGAAAGAAAAGCTGAAAAATTCCTATCCTATGTTTCAGAAGCAGAAAAAACAGCGAGTGAAATTGCCCGACATTTTTACCCGGACAAATATTATACTCAGTTCAGCCTTGTTATGTCAGAGGTAATTGGTCACTTAGATTATTTGGAAGAAAAGAACAAAGTAGAGAAGGGAATGGAAAATGGAGTTTGGCGGTATAAAACTGTTAAGCACATTAAGTAAAAAGTTTTTATAGTGGAAATGGATTTTCTCATATGGAACATTTTATGAGGTCCAATCCCCTTTTGTTTTTTTAAAATCTGTCCACTTGATATTAAATAACCCTATATACAACTCTTTGTGACAATCATAGAATAATAGAGAAACGGCATAGTTAAATCTCAACTTTTGGTGTTGGATGAGACAAATACCTAAGTACTATAGGTAGGAGAAGGGCAAAGGGAATAACAAGCTTGGCATATAACAGGGTTGCTAATAGTAAGCTTGAAAAATCACTTTTTCCGCCTATAATAATGGTAATAAATACCTCATTTTTACTAAAAATGTGAAAAATGAAGGAATATGACTATATTTAAATAGGGCATAGGAAACTTAATTCCAACCATTGATTCCTTTATGTTTGACGTAAGCTTTTCTTATAAGTCTCAGCAAATGAAGAAAAGTCAAAATAAAGGGTTGAAAGGAGCAGATTTACTATGGGAGTGAAAAGAAAGCTTGCATCTGGGATGATGTCAGCAGCACTTGGATTGGCTCTGGTTGGAGGAGGGACATTTGCCTATTTTTCCGATGAAGTAGCGACGAATCATGTATTTGCTGCTGGCACACTAGACTTATCAATTAATCCTGAGGTTGTGTTTCAAGTTGAGAACATAAAACCGGGTGACACAGTCACGAGAGAGCTTGTTTTAAGTAATAGTGGTTCGTTGCCAATTGAATCCGTTCACCTGCTTACAAATTACCAAGTATCGGATGAATTATCTGATAATACAGAAGATTTCGGCAAACATATTCGTGTGAACTTTTTGTGGAATTGGGAGAAAGAGTCTGAACCTATTTTTGAGACAACTTTGTATGAATTGAAAAATATGGACCCTGATATCGTTCAAAGAGACCTATGGGATCCTTTATGGAAGCAGAATAGTGGCCTAGCTCCAGGAGAAACAAATGAAATATGGGTACAATTCGAATTTATTGAAAACGGTGAAGATCAAAACCAATTCCAAGGGGACCAGTTAAATCTAGAATGGGTATTTAATGCTTCACAAACAGCTGGTGAGGAGAAGTAAATTAAAATAAGCAATGGGGAGGCGTTTTTGCATGTCGATAAAAACGAAAGTATTATCAACAGCATTCATTTTAGGAATGCTAGCGAGTCCTATTCAAGGACAAGTTTATGCAAATGAATCACAAACCAAACTGAATAGCCACTCATCTAATCTTACTGAACATATGCAGGCAAGTGAAATTGTTCATCCTAAACAAGTACTTGAAAGCTATCTTCTTTCTAAAAGTAAGCAATTTAATTTATCTAATAAACAAATAAGCGAAAGTTTTACAGTAAAAGATTATGAGTTTGACAAAAATGAAAACTTCCATCATTATCGTTTGCAACAATTATATAATGGTATTCCTATATATGGAGCAGAACAAACTTTTAATATTAGAACAGATAGCGATAAAGTTAGTTTTTACGGTGAAGTCGTTTCAGACATCGATGTTGAAATAAAAACTTCATCCGAACAAATAAGTGAAAAAAAGGCTATTTCCATTGCAACAGCAGGAATAGAAGCATCAATTGGCGAAGTAAAACAATATGATAGTGAAGTAACAGCAGAAAAATTCATTTACAAGTTTAATGATAACTATTATCCTGTTTATCTTGTGAAAGCTTCCACCACCTCTCCGGAAGTAGGGTATTGGCATTACTTTGTAAATATAGAGAATGGGCAGATTATTGATTCCTTTAATGCAGCAAATGAAATAACGGCATTTGGTTATGGTGTATTCGGAGATAAACAAATGTTTAAGGCATCTTACATTGATGGTTTGTTTAAAATGTATGACCAAACAAGAGGTGATGGGGTCATTACATACGATTATGATAATAATATTAATGAAGATATTGTTAGTAGAAGTAAGTTATTTACCGATGGTGCTGCAGTTGATGCTCATGCCAATTCTCAAAAGACATACGACTATTACCAAAAAACCTTTGATCGCAACTCTGTAGATGATCAAGGGCAAAGATTACTCTCCCGTGTACATGTTGGGGATAATTGGAACAATGCTTCTTGGAATGGTGTATATATGTCTTATGGAGATGGTGATGGTATTAGATTTCATCCGCTAGCTGGTGGTCTCGATGTGGCTGCACATGAAATGTCTCACGGTGTCATTCAACATACAGCAGGGTTAATTTACCGCAATGAATCAGGTGCGTTGAATGAATCATTTGCTGATATATTCGGTGCTATGGTCGATCGAGATGATTGGATTATCGGTGAAGATATTATGGCGAATGGGGCGATTGGATTACGCTCTATGGAAGACCCAGCTAGTTTAATTGAGAATAGAACACAACAACCTTATCCAGATCATTGGGATAGAAGGTATACAGGCTCTCTTGATAATGGTGGTGTCCATATTAATAGTAGTATTAATAATAAAGCTGCTTACCTTGTCTCTGAAGGGGGAGAGCATTACGGAGTGGAAGTAACTGGTGTTGGCCGAGAAAAAACAGAACAAATTTATTATCGGGCCTTATCGGTTTATTTAACACCAAATTCAACATTTGCCATGATGAGACAAGCTGCCATCGATGCTGCAGAAGATCTCTATGGTGAAGATTCAGCGGCAGTTACTGCAGTTGAACAAGCTTATAACGCTGTTGGCGTTCAGTAATTAAAACATGCTGGGGAAATGATCTTTGTTCCCCAGCCCTTGAAAGAAAAGGGGATATAACATGAAGCGCAATGGAAAAATTGTTTTATTACTCTCTGTTCTGTCTATCTATTCTCTCATTTTGACTTTCCATTCAGTTTTAATAGGACAAACAAAAGCAAGTTATACATATTCAACCTCCGTTGATGTAAATGTAGAGAGTAAAGTCTGGTCATCTAATGCAGAAGTAGGCGATAGTGAGAAAAAACGAGAGACAGAAAATGAGCATGAAAAGGAAAATGACCAAGGGATAGAAAAGCAAGAGGATGAAAAGATGCCAAAAGAAGATAAGCAACAGCAGGAGGAGCAAAACGAAAGTACTGAAGAAGAAGAAGAAAAAAAAGTCGATGTTGAACATAACCAAGAAGAACTGGAAGAAGAGGAAGTTAGTAACGAAAAACCATCTTCTGATGACGAAATTGAACAAACACTGGAAGAAGAGGAAGTTGAATAAATGAGAAAGGTACTTAATTGGTTTAGTACGTCTTTGACAGTTTTCTTAATGGTGATAGTTATCGTGTTAGCGGTTGTTGTTGTTGCTGCTAAAGCATCAGGCGGGGAACCAACAATTTTAGGGTACCAATTAAAGTCTGTGTTATCTGGTTCTATGGAACCAACGTTTCAAACAGGTGCAGTTATTGCCGTTAAACCATTAGAGCAGGATGAAAAGCAATCTTTACAAAAGCAAGATATTATCACTTTTCAAAGTGAAGAAGGCATTCCTGTTACCCATCGTATTCATAATGTTATCCATAGTGGCGTGCACACCATGTATGAAACAAAAGGAGATAATAATAATACAATTGATAAAGATCTCGTACTTTCCGACAATGTAACAGCTAAGTATACCGGCTTTACTATCCCTTACGCAGGCTATTTTACACAATTCGCACAGTCTAGGGAGGGAAGCGCGTTATTATTAATTGTTCCAGGTGTTTTCTTACTTATATATGCTTTATTTTTAATTATAACGGGTTTAAAGTCCATTCAAAATCAACAGTAAGGAAACCTCACGAGAACAACTACCTAGGAGGTTTCTATTTTATATTTCTTATCGATTGTTACTAGGTATTGAGATCAATTTAAAGTAATAAATCGTGTTGAAGCAATATAAATGATGGAATAGACCACATTAATCGGGAGTGTATAAATTCAACTGATCTAACGATAATGTCGTCATTCACAGCTAAAAGTTCCAGGAGAAAAATAAAGATAAACGCCGTGCTATATGCACGGCGTTTATCTTATATTTACACTTTTACCGACTTTTTTCCTGTCGTTTGCACATCTAATACATCTAGTAAGAAGACAAACACTGGTATACCGACAATAAGTCCCCATACGCCAAAGAAATGTTCGCCAAAAATCAATACGATAAAAGTATAGAAGACAGGTAAATTGGTTTTTGATGACATTAGCTTTGGATTAAGTATATATGCTTCGATTGCGTGAATAATCATAATAACGACTAATAAATAAATGACTAGCATGAATCCACCAATCGTATATCCGATTAAACTTAATGGCACCAATGATATAATCACGCCCGCAACTGGTATTAAGCCTAAAAAGAAAATAAGAATAGATAGTCCCATTAAATGGGGGAAATCCATTATCCATAGTGCAAATGTTGTTAATGCACAGTTCACAAGGGCAATAATAAATTGTGCCTCAATTACTTTGCCAAAAGTTTGAACAAACTTAGAACCAAAGTAAGCAATCTCATTATAAAATGGTGCAACTTTGCTATATTTGAATTTGTTTGTAAAGGCCATCAATTTCGGCTTCTCTAAAACGAAGAAAATACTTAAAATAAGTGAAATCAAAAATTGTATGCCAAATGAACTTATATCAGAGAAGTATTTCAGTAGAACCGTGACCCCTTGTTCTAAATAAGATGATATTTCATTTCGTTCATATAATTCAGTAATATAGTTCATGATAATATTGTCGTGCTTTTGGCTAAAGAAGCTTTGCATTTGTCCAATCAGTTGCGAGATTTCAAAAATAATAACTGGTAAATATCTGCTGATTCCAACAGTAAATATCGCAATAATGAATAAGTAAAGACCGATTACTGTGAATTTTCGATTTATGTTCACTTTCTTCAAGACAAGATTTACTAAGCGGTCCATTAGAAAGGAAATAATAAACGTAATAAGGATGACATTAATCATACTTCTCATTAAAAATAATGCGAATACGAGAATTGCAAAAATAATAACTCTTTTAATCCCGCTGCTTTGTAACCAATTCTTTAAATTTTCCATTTTCACATTCCCCCTATAAAATCTTCAACAATAAAGCATCTTTTTATATAAGGAGATTAGATAAATAACTGGATTGATACTGGACTGGTAGTTGAAATCGATCCTGTTTTGATTGTTGGTTCTCCTGAATGATGCTATGGGGTTCTTCTAAGCGAACAAAATCATTGATTTTATGTACAATAGGATTATTTTCTTTTGGTATAACAATCTCCGTAGGCTTTTTAAATGTAGCAATAGTAGCCGTTAATTGAACATCATCATCATAATGTAGAGAACGATGTTCGTTTATATCCTCAGTAAAAAATGGCGTAATGAACATATAGCAAATGAACATCATTGATAAACATATCTTATACAAAACCTACATCCTCTCAGTATTTCCTTCTATTTATTATTCTATCCTACTTTTTTTTAATTTCATATATTTTTCTTTAGATAAAAAAATATAATAGCTTGTTCTAACATATGCACAATACTTGTCATAAATGTGCTAATTGGAATAAAGTGGTTTAGGACAATTCTACTTTCCATCGAATGATTTTAAGTAAGTCATGACAAAATAAGAATTCATCAAATGTGTTGAGGTGAAATGATGAAAAGTCATATGCGAAAGATAACTGTCGTTTTCTTTATCCTTCCTATCATTGGATGGCTCTTCGGGTTATCGCTATTTACTAGTGTTTATGCCTCATCAGCTCCGGTTAAATTACGGATTCTCCAGACAACAGATATGCATGGTCATTTAATGGATGAAAACGATGAAGGCGAATCTGTTAGCGATTTTGGACTTGTTAGAACCGCAACCTTAATTAAAAATGAACGTAATGAAAACAAAAATGTCCTGTTATTTGATACTGGTGATATCTTAGAAGGAAATGCCTTTGCAGATTATATATTTCAAACAAGATTGATGCATTTAGGACAAACTCACCCGGTTATTAATGTCATGAACACACTAAGGTATGATGCCATGACACTCGGAAATCATGAATTCAATTATGGTATCGGCTTTTTAACAGAAAGCTTAAGAGATGCGACTTTTCCCATTATAAGTAGCAATATATACAATGAGGATATGACGAAAAACATCTTTGATGATGTTTCATATATGAACCCATATGTGATTCTTGATCGGACATTGGTCGATGCCAATGGGGATGAACGTGCAATTAAAATTGGTGTGATTGGTTTTTTAACCCCTATTGTCGCCGATTGGAATAGTAATTATTTTAAGCAAAAGCTAAAAATGAGGACAATCACTGAAACGGCTAATCAGTATATTCCACAAATGAAAGCAAAAGGAGCAGATATCATCATTGCTTTAGCTCATGTTGGTGTGAATGCCGATAAGGGCCTTTCTGCGCAAGAAGGGAATAGTGTCAATGAATTAAAATCGATTGAGAATATTGATGTGATTCTATTTGGACATAGCCATAATATTTTTCCAGAAAAACCGAATGAATGGTTTCAATCTCAGACAACACCATTCATTGTTCAAGCGGGGCATTGGGGAAATCATTTAGGAAGAATAGAACTTGAGTTAACTCAAAATGGAAATAAGTGGATTATTGAAGGAGGAGCTACTTCTGTAATCCCAATTTATAAGCAAGTTAAAGGAAAAAAAGTACCTAATGTTTCTAAAGATAAGCAAGTAGAGGCATTAATAAAGAGGCCCTATAAAGAGTTAAAGAGTTTCCGCAAGTGGCACGCGCATTGATTGTAAACGGAAGAATGACAAATGAAAATCAAAATATAATAAAGAAAATATATGAAGCATTTCAGTTAAAAGTTGGGGAGTTTAAAACTCCTTTTTTTCTTCGTCTCATTTTGTAGGAATGATGGCTCCAGTTACTGCATTTTAATCGCTATTGTTGTAGTTTTCGTTTTCCTTAATTTTGATAAGTTTTAAAACGGTAAATAATATACTGTTCTTCTTGGTAATCGGGTCCGATATCTATAGTGTATACGCGATGCTGAACTTCTTTACTTTGGCAACCATTAAAAATCAGACAAGTAGTATGTTTGTGAATGAACACCTTCTTTAATCATTGTCACTATTTTTTCGCGTTTTGTCTTTAACACCGTAAGATAGATTTCTCTTTTTCTGCAGGCTAAAAGGAAGTGTAATGAACATTTTTAGTTCTTCTGACCACTTTCTTTGCCTTGCTAGAGTTAAAAAAGGCATACCAAAGGATTTGAGGGTAGATAAGTGGATAAATACACAAATTAACGAAAGAATAAAACCAAAAATACCAAAAGAATAGCTTATTAATAAAACAGCAATTCTTAAGAAGAAGACATTACCTGTAAGACTGGCATTGACAAGAGTAAACCCTGCGATTGCCGTTATTCCTACAACAATGAGTAGCGTCGGCGAGGTTATACCAGCTCTGATTGCTGCATCACCAATGATTAATCCCCCTATAACAGCAACTGTTTGTCCAATTCCTTTTGGCAGTCTTGCACCCGCTTCTTTAAACAACTCAAACATAATAAAGATTGTAATCATTTCTAATAATGTAGAAAACGGCAAACCCATCTTTGCAATCGTAATAGTGGCAATAAACGGCAAAGGTAATTGTCCAACATTATGCATAACGAGTGCTGTATAAAAACCTGGTAAAAACACCGTCAGGAATAAGCTTAGTAAACGTATCATTCGTTCTACAGAGGAGTAATAAAAGCTAATATTACTATCTTCGGCTGTTTTAACAAGAAAGCTCAAGTTGATGGGGGCGATAATCACTGTTGGGGCACCATCAATAATAATTGAAAACCTTCCTTGATTGAGTGATTCAACAACAAAATCAGGCCGTCCTGAGAAATTTGTAAGTGGTAGTAGTGAGAATTTATTATCTACTAGTAACTCTTCCAATTCATCACGACTTTGCAAAATATCGACATCAATGTTATTTAGTTTCTCTCGGACATCGTTAATTACTTGTTCATTCATCACATCTTTAATATATAGAAGTGCAACCCTCGTATTTGACCGACGTCCAATTACAAACTCTTCATTAACGAACGAGGGGGTTTTTAACCTTTTACGTACAAGCCCAAGGTTAGTGTCAATATTTTCGATGAAACCGTCTTTCGGCCCAGTTACTGATACTTCAATAACGGATTCTTCTGGTTGTCTATTCGGTTCTTCTTTAACATCATAATAATAAATGCGTTCACGGAAGTTTGATATCACAGCTAATTTACCACAAAATACTTGGTTAATTAATTCTTCTTTTGTTAATTTAGCTTTTAAACTGTAGTCACTTTGTATGTAGTTATAAAGTTTTTCACTTTCCCTTTCCTCATCCATTAAATAAGGAATCACAAGAGAGTGGACTAATTTTATGTTTACAATGGGACGGCAATAGATAATAATCAGCTCTCCCTTAGGAGTATGACGAACAGGGATGCTCTTGATGTGTATATCTGCAGAATGGTTAAAGATTTCTGCTAACTTTTCTTTTGTAAAAAGGGATTGCTCATACAAGCTCTTCATCCTCCTAGGAATAATTGTTTATTCTTAAAGATATATATAGAAACCATAATAAATTGAATAGGAAGAACAATAGTTGATATGGGTAAGAAGTAACGAAAAACAAAATTATAAAATTGGTCTTGATCTAACGGCATAACAACTGCAATGAATAACAAAATAAAAATGATAGAGATGGGTGTTCTGTTTTTCCCCCCTTTCGTAAGAATTTGAGAGGTGAGGTAGATAAAAAATCCAATTCGGATCGTAGCACCTGAAAGCCATTGGAAAATAGCAAAAAAGTCTGTATGAGAAATATATCTTCCAATAGATATTATTCGCCACTCTTCAAATGCTGGGTACCTAAATTCGGAAGCGTATTTAGGACCAAATTCCACTATCGCTCCAATTGCAGGCCCAATCATTAACCCGATAATAAGTACACCCAGAATGATTAAATGTTTAATTTTAATCATTCCTTTCATATAGGGTAGGAAAAACAAAACAAAAGCAATCTCAATAATCGGTAAACTTGTGTAAAGCATTCCCTTTAGAATATCTAGTACACCCTCTTGGAATATGGGTAATAACAACTCATAATGTTTTTTCTTCATATTGGCGAAAGAAACAAAAAATCCTAAAAATACGACGGCTGGTAGTAACAAGCGGCTAATAATGGCCATTGATTCTACACCGGAAAAACTACAATAGAAGCAGGCAATTAATAGTACACCGCCAATGATCATACTGGAGAAATTCTGCATAAAACTTAGCTGTGACCAATAGATAATTTCTTTTGTAGAGACAAAGGCAGAAATTATTAAATATACGAGTAAAGGGAAGAATAAAATATAGAATTTGAATCTCCCTAATTGTTCACTAATAATTCGAATAAATGGTGTTCCTTTAACTGTTTGCCCCACTTTATAAATAAGAGGGGTGAATAGAATCAAAGGAATAATGGCAAGTAACATACTGATCCATGTATCGCGTCTAGAAGTAGACAATACAGCAGGAATAATTTCAACATGAGCAAATAAACCGATGCCGAGAATAATAATATAGGCAATGCTAATAAAGCTTAGTTTTTGATTCACAATTACTCACCTGTTTTTTTCCTTATTGTTTCAGCAATTCCAATTATTATGCGTAGATAAAAATATCTATATATATTTATTATTGTGTATTGATTATCAGTTTTTTTTAATCTAGAATTACTAAGGAATATCTTATAGAAGAAGGAGATTGAAATGTCAGACCAAACTATTATTCGTTTTGAAAACGTAACAAAGCAATATGACAATGACCCGGCTGTCTTAAATGATGTTTCATTTGAAATAGAGCGTGGGAAATTCTATACTTTGCTCGGTCCTTCTGGATGCGGAAAAACGACCATACTTCGCTTAATTGCCGGATTTATTTCGCCATCAAAAGGTAATATTTATTTTAATAATAAAAAGGTAAATGAAGTACCTGCAAATAAAAGACAAGTGAATACTGTCTTTCAGGATTATGCACTTTTTCCTCATTTGAATGTCTTTGAAAACGTAGCATTTGGACTTAGAATAAAAAAATTAAAATCTGAAATGATTAATCAAAAAGTAATAGAAGCTTTGAAATTTGTAAACTTAGAAGGATATGAAAAAAGAGAGATAAAAGAGATGTCAGGTGGGCAAAGGCAACGTGTTGCGATTGCGCGAGCGATTGTTAATGAACCTGAGCTTATTCTTCTTGATGAACCATTATCTGCACTAGATTTAAAGTTGCGAACAGAAATGCAATATGAATTGCGAGAATTACAAAGAAATTTAGGCATCACCTTTATTTTTGTGACACACGATCAAGAAGAGGCATTAGCGATGTCCGATGAAATTTTTGTTCTGAATAACGGTAAAATAGAACAGAGTGGGACGCCTAATGATATTTATGATGAGCCGATTAACCGTTTTGTTGCTGATTTTATCGGTGAATCTAATATTGTCGAAGGTGTAATGGTTGAAGATTATGTCGTTCGGTTTACAGGCAAAACATTTGATTGTGTTGATGGCGGTTTAAATCCAAATGAAACGGTTGAGATTGTCATTCGCCCCGAAGATTTAGAAATTACTAGTCCTAATGTAGGTAAGTTAAAGGTGAAAGTAGACTCACAATTATTTAGAGGCGTACATTATGAGATAAGTTGTTATGATGAAGATGGCAATGAGTGGCTCGTTCACTCGACAAAAAAAGCAATTGTCGGAAGTGAAATTGGTCTCAACTTTGAGCCAGAAGACATACACGTCATGCGTCTTGGTGAAACAGAAGAGGAATTCGATAAGCGTCTTGAAGCATATGAAGAGGGAAGTTATGAAAGCTAAATCTCGTAATTATTATTTAATTCCTTATGTTTTATGGATTGCTCTTTTTGTTATCACACCAATTGTCCTAGTCGTATATTATTCTTTTTTTAATATAGAAGGTGAATTTTCCTTAGAGAACTACCAAAAATTCTTTACACCAGTTTATTTAAAAATGACACTTAGCTCCTTTTGGTACGCGTTTTTAATTACATTTTTCACGTTATTAATCGCTTATCCAACTGCTTATTTATTAACAAAAACAAAGCATAAACAACTATGGTTACTCCTTATTATCGTTCCTTCATGGATCAATTTATTATTAAAGGCTTATGCATTTATTGGTATTTTTGGCACATACGGTGCAGCGAATAAATTTCTTGAAGTGATGGGTGTAGGTGGGAAGCAAATTTTATTTACTGACTTTAGTTTTGTGTTTGTTTCTGTTTATATCTTTTTACCGTTTATGATTTTACCAATATTTAATGCACTAGATGAACTGAACCCATCTTTTATTGATGCTTCAAAAGATTTAGGTGCTTCAAGCTGGCGAACCTTTTCTCGTGTCGTTTTCCCTTTGACTTTAGATGGGGTGAAATCAGGATGTCAAATCGTATTCATCCCTGCCCTCTCTTTGTTCATGCTGACAAGGTTAATCGCAGGAAACCGAGTGATTACATTAGGAACCGCAATTGAGCAACATTTTCTCGTGACGCAAGACTGGGGAATGGGAGCAACCATTGCTGTTTTCTTAATTATCTTTATGGTTGTCATTATGCTTCTTACTGGTAGAAGAAAGAGAGGCGAAATGAGATGAAGAAATTTAAATGGTCCTCTCTTTATTTAATCATTGTTTTTATGGTTTTATATGCACCGATTTTTTATCTGATTTTTTATTCTTTCAATAGTGGCGGTGACATGTATCACTTTGAAGGGTTTACATTGGATTGGTATAAAGAAATATTTAATGACACTAGGCTACTCATTATAGTATTAAATACAATTATTGTTGCCCTGCTTTCATCAGCTATATCAACAGTTTTAGGGGTAGCTGGCGCTTTGGCCATTTATTATGCAAGAAGAAGAAGAACAAAAAATACTTTATTGTCGTTAAATAATGTTTTAATTGTTAGTCCAGATGTTATTATCGGCGCATCTTTTCTCATTTTTTTCACAATGATTGGTATAAAGCTTGGCTTTATTTCCGTCTTATTGGCACATATCGCCTTTAGTGTACCAATTGTTGTCTTAATGGTATTACCTAAGTTAGAAGAAATGAGTACGAGTATCATTTATGCGGCACTGGATTTAGGAGCAAGTCGATTAGATGTGTTAACAAAGGTTGTATTACCTTATATTACACCTGGTATATTTGCTGGTTTCTTCATGGCACTTACTTATTCTTTGGATGATTTCGCTGTCACCTTTTTTGTGACCGGTAATGGATTTTCAACTCTTTCAGTAGAAATTTATGCATTGGCGAGACAAGGGGTATCTCTAAGTATTAATGCTTTATCAGCCTTGTTATTTTTATTCACCATGCTTTTAGTTGTTGGTTATTACTTTATAACAAAGAAAACGAGCAAGATAGGTCGAATGGGGGTTAGAAAATGAAAAACCTCATACGTGCTTTGTCACTTGTATTAATTGTTTCTTTTGTCTTGTTGTATATCGTTCACCGCTTAAATACTGCACAAGGATATACAGGTGAGAACACGATTACTGTTTATAACTGGGGAGATTATATAGACCCTGAATTATTAGACCAATTTGAAGATGAAACAGGTATCAAAGTAATATACGAAACCTTTGATTCAAATGAAGCCATGTTAACAAAAATCGAACAAGGTGGAACTTCATACGATATAGCGGTACCTTCAGAATACATGATTGACAAAATGAAACAGGAGGATTTACTTCTCCCCATTGATCATGCACAACTGCCGAATTTGAAAAATATTGATCCACGTTTTCTTGATTTAGCTTTTGATGAGAACAATGAATATTCTATTCCTTATTTTTGGGGAACAGTAGGTATTCTCTATCATCCTGATAAAGTAAGTGATGAAATTGATTTTAAACAATGGGACGATCTTTGGCATCCAAGCTTGAAAAATGATGTATTACTTGTTGATGGAGCGAGAGAGGTCATAGGTTTTGGATTGAATAGTCTCGAGTATTCATTAAACGAAACAGATAAAGCAAGATTACTGGAAGCGAAGAATAAACTGGATACATTAACACCAAATATTAAAGCCATCGTTGGTGATGAAATTAAATTATTAATGCAAAATAATGAAGCGGCCGTTGCTGTTTTATGGTCTGGAACTGCCCAAGATGCGATGTGGGAAAATGAATCACTGGAATATATGGTTCCTGAAGAAGGATCGAACCTTTGGTTTGACAACATGGTCATCCCAAAAACAACAAAAAATAAAGAAGCGGCTCATCAATTTATTAATTTTATGCTAGATCCGAAAGTTGCTGCGCAAAACGCTGAATATGTAGGTTACTCAACACCGAATAAAGCAGCTCTTCCTCATATGGATGAGGAAACAACGAGTGATGAGCGCTTCTATCCAGATGAAGAGCAAACAGCTAAGTTAGAGGTATACGAGAACCTAGGTAAACAAATGCTTGCTTATTATAACGAACTATTTCTTGAATTTAAAATGCATCGTAAATAAACAATAAAATAAAAAGGAACAGAAAAGATCGTCATAGCAGCCGAAAAGCGGACAAATTTCAATGGTGGAATTTGTCCGCTTTTTTAATGGAAGAGTACAATGAAATGCATATAAGCAACAAATGCTGTTCGTACTTTATGATTATTTTGGCGAAAACAATGGTGGCATTTAAAAATGCTGAGACGTTAAATTTATAGGAAGGGTAACGGACGTGAGAGTTAGCCATGCTTGGATAAAAAATAAAGAACTTACTCTAAATATAAAAGAAATATATGGCAGTTGAAACTTTTTCTCTATAAAGCATTGAAATAACTGAAAAATTGTGATAATTTACTATAAATAAGAAGTTAACACTTCTAATATATTGCATAAAAAGTACAGACTTCATTTTGAGGTAGGTGTTCAGGTGAATCTGAAAGAAGTTATTACAGGGAGCTATGAAAAACTTTCGAAAACCCAGCAGAAATTAGCAAGTTATTTACTAGACAATTATCAAGATATAGCCGTATTGTCTGCAAGTGAATTAGGTAAAAAAGCAGGTGTGAGCGAAACCACTGTCATCCGTTTTTGTTATCGAATAGGATTATCAGGATATACTCAATTACAAAAAGAAGTTCGTGAGCAATTATTTCATGATAAAAGCAGTTTGGATTCTTATATTCAAATGAAGCAACCATTTGTTGGCGAACCACATTTTCTTGAAAAAGTGATGAACATGGATGCAGAGCGAATCACACAAGCCATTCAGACAATAGATGAAGCGAAATTTGATTTGACTATTGAGCAATTAAAATCAGCCCAAAAGATTTATATTATTGGTGCAAGAACATCATTTGCTGCTGCAAGCTGGTTAGCATTTACATTAGGGCTTGTGAAGGATGATGTCCATCTTATTCGAACAGAGTCCGATGATTTATTGAAAATCCTCCATTCGATGGATGAAACTTCAGTAGTGGTTTCAATCAGCTTTCATCGTTATGTGAAAAGTACGACTGATTTTACAAAGCAAGCAAAAAGCAGAAATGCCAAAGTTGTTGGCATTACTGATACGCCACTATCTCCATTAAAAAACAATGTCGACATTCTCATTCCACTTTTTTCAGGAAAGAAACCTACACTTGATTCTACACCAGTGCTTTTTTCATTCTTGAATGCGTTGATTGCGGCAATGATGACAGAGAATAAAGGGTCATTTAAAGAAGAAAAGGATTACTACGATAAAGTATTCCATGATTATTTTGAGTCCAGTTAACAGATTAAAGAGGTGAAAGAATTGCAGGAACTTGAAGCACTAAAGCCAAAATTAACAAACATATTTAATCATCTCCATCAAAATCCGGAAATAAGTTGGCAAGAAACAAAAACGACAACATTTATTGCTGAAGTTTTAAAAAAAGAAGGGATCCTGTTTCAAACCTTGCCAAAAACGACAGGACTTGTTGCCGAAATAGGTAGCGGTGAAAAAGCCATTGGCGTTAGAACTGATATAGATGCATTGTGGCAGGAAGTCGATGGAGTAATGCAGGCCAATCATTCGTGTGGGCATGATGCACATATGACCATGGCGATTGGTACATTACTTGTACTACATCGTTTGAATGCTCATAAAAAAGGCAGGGTTAAATTTCTATTCCAACCAGCTGAAGAAAAAGGTACTGGTGCATTAAAGTTTATTGAAGAGGGATTAATAGACGATCTGAACTATTTATACGGTGTACATCTAAGGCCGATTCAGGAGTTGAGAGATGGTCAATGTTCACCAGCAATTATGCACGGAGCTGGACGGTTCGTTACTGGAGAAATTATTGGTGAAGATGCCCATGGAGCGAGACCTCACCTCGGGCAAAGCGCGATTGAAATAGGTGCAGCGATTGTTCAAGAATTAAATCGGATTAAATTAAATCCTATGGTTCCGCATTCAGTTAAAATGACGAAGTTCCAAGCCGGTGGTGAGTCAAGTAATATTATCCCAGGTAAAGCACATTTCAGTTTAGATTTAAGGGCACAAACAAATGAAGTGATGCAACAATTAGCAACTAAAGTAGATGCGATATTTGCTCATATTTCTTCTCTTCACGAGGTAGAAATTCATTATAAAACAACGGCTGATATTGCTGCTGCACAAGTAGATACCGACGCAGTGCAATTAATGAGTCAGGCAATTGTTGATACAATCGGTAAAGACAAAATGATTCCACCAATTATCACATCTGGAGGAGAAGATTTTCATTTTTATACTTTGAAAAGACCTGAATTGAAAGCAACGATGCTCGGACTTGGTTGTGGATTATCTCCTGGCTTACATCATCCTGAAATGAATTTTAACCATGAAGCGATATTTACGGGTATCGAAATTCTTGTCAAAACCGTCTTAAATACGTTAGAAAAAGAAGGTGCGTAACCCATGCTCACTAGCTTAGAGATAAAAAAATTGACCACGATAGAAGAGATGGAAACAATCCAAAAGTTAGAGCGAGACGTATGGGGAATGGATCCCATTCCTGTTCATCAAACAGCAACAGCAATAAAAAACGGTGGTCTCATGCTAGGCGCCTTTGATGAAAATGAATTGATTGGGTTTAGCTATGGCTTTCCTGGTTATGCAAATGGAGAAGCTTTTCTTTGTTCTCATATGCTCGGTATCCATCAAAGCTATCGTGATAAAGGAATTGGTGCTCTACTAAAAGTTGCACAGAGGGAAGCTGCTGAGGAAATGGGATACAATCTGATTCGTTGGACATTTGATCCTTTACAAAGCAGGAATGCTTACTTGAATTTATCAAAACTAAATGGTATTTGTAATGATTATCTTGTGAATTGTTATGGTGAAATGGTAGATGGAATTAATAAAGGCTTACCAAGCGATCGTTTCAACATAGAGTGGCGAATCAGCAGTTCACATGTCAAACAACAACTTAACTATGATGTGACACCGATATATCCATTTGAAGTTTTGAATCGAAACGATTTTCCTGCGATAAACGATATGGAACAAACTTTACAAACCATTGATTATAATGAAATGAGTATTGCTGTCCCCATTCCCGCGGAGTTTATGGAAATTAAAAAACATAATCCTTCACTAGCTAAGGAATGGCGACAGGTGACAAGAAGAATTTTTCAGCAATTATTTCAGCATGGGTACACCGCGTATGATGTCCAAAAAAATAATCACGTAAGCTATATCATCACTATCAAAAGACAAAAATTACTATTAGATGTGAGGAGAAGAGATCAATGAAATTAAAGGAAGTAAAGTTACGCCATCTAAAAATGACAATGAAAGCACCATTTGCCACTAGCTTTGGATCTTTTCAAGATAAAGAGTTTATCTTATTAGAAGCAACTGATGAATTAGGTAATACTGGTTGGGGAGAATCTGTTGCTTTTGAGGTGCCTTGGTATAATGAAGAAACCTTTAAAACGAATTGGCATATGCTTGAGGATTTTCTCATTCCAGCATTATTAAATAAGGAAATTACTCATCCTGATGAAGTAAATGAAATCTTTTCTTCTATTAGAAAAAACAATATGGCCAAGTCTACTATAGAAGGCGCTGTTTGGGATCTATATGCAAAAAGAAATCAAATCCCTTTGGCTAAGGCACTTGGTGGAGAAAAGAAGAAGATTGAAGTAGGTATCAGTATCGGCATACAGAAATCTGTAGAAGATTTACTACAATTAATTGAGGGCTATGTAAATGAAGGCTATAAAAGAATGAAAGTAAAAATTAAGCCGGGCTGGGACATAGATGTGATGAGACAAGTGAGAGAGAAGTTTCCTGATATTCTACTAATGGCTGATGCAAACTCTGCTTATCGTTTATCAGATATTCAGCATCTTAAACAATTAGATGAGTTCAATTTAATGATGATTGAGCAACCTTTAGCTTCGGATGATATTGTTGATCATGCTAAACTTCAAGCTGAAATGAAAACGCCGATATGTCTAGATGAAAGCATCCATTCGTTGGAGGATACACGAAAAGCTGTGGAGTTGGGTAGTTGCAAAATCATTAACATCAAAATTGGACGAGTAGGCGGCTTAACAGAAGCAAAGAAAATTCATGACTATTGTCAAGAACAAGGAATTGCTGTTTGGTGTGGAGGAATGTTAGAGTCAGGCGTTGGAAGAGCTCATAATGTTGCTTTAACCACTTTAGCCAATTTTATTATGCCTGGTGACACTGCAGGTTCCTCAAGATATTGGGAAAAGGATATCATAACACCTGAGGTTGTTGTCGAAGACGGATATATTACCGTACCTGAAAACGACGGAATAGGTTACGCCCCAGATTTAGCGGTCATTGAAAAATATACAATAATGGAAAAAACATATCAATAATGTCTAATAAGAAAGCCAGCTGTGTGTATATAGGCAGCTGCTTTCATTATGATAAAATATCAGAAAATTCAATATAAGGATGAGGTTTTATGAGAAAAATCATTCAAATAGCAGGTGCTTATATTGGTACAATCATTGGAGCTGGTTTTGCATCTGGACAAGAGGTATTGCAATTTTTCACTAATTTTGGCTGGTTAGGTTTTATTGGTACAATAGCCGCTACGATTTTATTCATTTTTCTCGGTATGAATATTACGCAAATAGGTAGTAGGCTACAAACAGAATCTCACAAAGATGTTGTTCACTATATTTGTGGAAAATATATAGGAAGAGTAGTGGATTTTATTATTACTTTCTTTTTATTCGGTGTGGCAACAATTATGTTTGCAGGTGCAGGTTCAACATTTGAACAACAATTTGGTATTGCGAGTCAAATAGGAAGTTTAATCATGGTCCTGTTAACAGTGTTCACTTGTTTTGTAAACGTGAATCGAGTCATGACTATAATCGGTAGTATCACTCCTTTTCTTCTCATGCTTGTCATGATTATTTCAGCGTATGCTCTATTTACAGCTGATGCAAACATCTCACAATTGAGTCTCGTAGCTCAAGAAGGTAGTCCAGCAGCACCACATTGGTTACTAGGTGCAGTACTTTATGTTTCCTATAACATTACATGTGGAGTGGCGATGCTAGCGGTTATGGGTGGCACAACTAAAAACGCGAAACAAGCAGGTTGGGGCGGAGTTCTTGGTGGTCTGGGTCTTGGTCTTATGCTAATACTCATTAATGTCGGAATGTTCACAAGAATAGAAGATGTGGCAACACTCGATATTCCGATGCTCTATTTAGCAAATGAAATCTCTCCAATCATTGGTGTGTTGATGACAATTATTCTTTTAGGAATGATCTATAACACTGCCGTTGGAATGATCTATAGCTTTACTTCAAGGATAGTGAAAAGAGAAAGCAAACACTTTAAATGGGCAGTTCTTGCCATTAGTTTGACATCTTTTGTCTCTAGTTTCTTTGGATTTACTAACTTAGTTGGTATCCTGTATCCGATTACTGGTTATTTAGGTTTAGTTCTTATAGCTGCTGTAATCATAGCGTGGGTTCGAAATAGAAAAACGCCCTACACGCAAGTAGAAAAAAAATCAGCTTTATAAAAAACAAATGCAATTTTCTTCAAAGTTATGGGAAATTTAACTTTGAGGAGTGATGAGATGAAACGATTATTGTTCATAAGCTTGCTAGTTCATATCATGTTATTTCCATTAATGAGTAAAGGCAGTTTCGCACAAGTTGATGAAGGGGGGAAGCCTTCTTTATCAATTGTGATTGATGATTTAGGTAACCATATGAATGGAACAGAAGATATTCTTAATTTACAGGCAAAGTTAACTGTTGCGATTATGCCGTTTATGCCTTCAACAACTGCAGATGCCAATGCAGCATTTGAAAAAGGTCACGAAGTAATCGTTCATATGCCGATGGAGCCCAAAGTAGGGAAAAAAAGTTGGTTAGGTCCAGGAGCGATTACTGCTGATCTGAGTGATGAAGAAATTCGCAAAAGAGTAGAGGACGCAATTGAGAATGTACCACATGCTGTTGGAATGAATCATCATATGGGGTCGAAAATCACTGAAGATAAAAGAATTATGCAAATTGTGCTAGAGGTTTGTGCTGAAAGGGGATTATATTATCTTGATAGTAAAACCACTGGCAAGAGTGTCATACCAGAAATAGCAGAAGAGCTACACTTACCTTATCTAGAGAACAATCTTTTTTTTGATGACACTTATTCCGTCAGTCACATTGAAAAACAAACTCAGAGACTGGAGAATAGACTTAAAACTGAAAACCGCCTAATTGCGATAGGGCATGTTGGCGTTTCGGGACCAATGATGGTTACCGTATTAAATCGACATATTGAGCATTTGAAAGAAAAGGCTCATATCATTCCTTTATCTGAACAGATTGAAGGAAGTGAATGGCTTCGTTAATAGAATGGTTCCGAGAAGTTAAGAACTAACTTATGAAAAGATATATTAGAAGTGATAATTTTAGATGAAGCGATTATCACTTCTAATATATAAGGAAATAAGGACTTTATTCTCTTGTTATTTCCTAGGCAAGCGCAAGAAGTGACATATTCCTTCTTCATTGAGGGAAATGCGACATCGTTAGACAGAATCTGATGTAGAAAAATACAAATGAATGGCTGTTCCTTCGTTCTCATTACTTTCTATTTCATATTTCCCATTCATTTTTTTAATAATATCAAAGGCAATCATTAAACCAAGGCCAGTTCCCCTTGTTTTTGTTGAAAAATACGGTTGTCCGATTCGTGATAACTCGTCTTTTGACATTCCTTTCCCATTATCTCGAACCGTAATTTTTACTTTGTTTTTTAAGGAAATAACCTCAATCTCTACCGTACCATTTTCATTAATGGCTTCAATAGCATTTTTAATAAAATTAATTAGCAGTTGTTTTAACTCATTAGCATTTCCATCTATATAAATGGGGTAGTGGGTTATTTTACAATGCAATTGAATATTAGACAGATGGGCATATGATTTCATAAATTCAGTTACATCTTGAATGTTAGGAATAAGATCAAATGTTATTACAGTGTTATTAGCAGGTTTTGATAAAGTGAGAAAATCATTAATCATTTGATTGGTTCGTTCTAGTTCTTTTAAAGAGACTTCGATGTACTGTATTTGTGTCTTAGTAAGATTTTGCTCAGCGTGCATTAATTGCATAAATCCTTTTACAGTAGTCATTGGGTTTCTTATTTCATGAGCGATGGATGCAGCTAATTGACTAATCGCATTGAGTTTATCTGCCGCTTGGATCGTCTCTCTCATTAATAAATGAGATTGGTGCATTTCAATCATATAAATAATCAATATTAATGTTAAAGCGTAAACGAAGACAAGAAATAATGCTTGAATAAAAAATTGTGTTTCTTGATTCTTAAAAAATATAATCATTCTAGTACTGGCGATAGGAATATAAAATAATAATCCTATCAATATTTTCTTTCTTAAAGAACTTTTTTGGTAAAATTTTGTTAGTAAATGAAATATGAAAGCGAGGACGAGATAATTGACTATGAGAAATACATCGCTAGTATCGCTTTCAATCAAACGGTAAATAAGAGCGAAAAATAATAAGCATAAGCCGGTATACTTATGAACATAGAAAAAACAAATAAAAATGGGTATGTACATTAAATCAAAAACAGTATGGTTAGAAAGATGCACTGGAAAAAGAATAGTTAAGGTTAAGGAAAGTAAAATAGAAACAAAAAAAATGCCAACTTTCTTTTTAGGATGATATTTAGAAGGGACAATTATTTTTGTTATTGGTATAATCATTAAAATCAAAAAATGCAGTATAATATTTGTGATGAATTCATACAAAAGCATCATTCCTAACATGGTTATATATTCATATATAAACATTATACATTTAGTTGGATATTCCTGCTTCATTTTGTCGAATAATAGAATCGTTGAGGAGAGAACTAAAAAATGAACACTTTCAACAGGCGGTTGAAAGTGTTCATTTATATGTGTTGGCATTTTCATTTGTTTCGTACTAATTGTTCAATTACATCTCCATCTAATGTTTCATAAGACATGAGGGCGTGAACAATGTCTGCATGTGCCTTACTATGTTCGAGTAGTAAGGACTCTGCTCGTTTTAATGCTTGATAATAAAGTGATTGTAATAATTCGTCTTTACGCTTTGATTCAAAAGAAAGGGTGAATCCATCTTCTAAGAGACCGTTTTCAACCATCTGTTCTAATAGTTGCTTTGCTTGTTGGACATCCCCGCTAACACCGATACTATGCTCTCCTAATAGTTGTCTTTCTGCTACTCCTCCACCTAAAATCATTGCCACTTGATCAAGCAGTTCGCTAAAAGTAGATAAATGGAGTTCTTTTTGAATAGGTGCAACATAACCCAATGCTTGGCCACGAGGAATAATGGTCGCTTTTCTAACTGAACCCGGTTTTGTCACAGCTGCAATGAGGGCATGGCCCGCTTCATGGATGGCTACTCTTCGCTTAATATTTACATCTTGTAAAGGTAGGCTGCTATTTCCTAGTATAGTTCGGTCCAATGCAAAATTGAGATCATCTTTTGTAATTTCTTTATGATTATTGAGTATTGCTTTTCTACTTGCTGTTTCAAACAGAGAATGGAGATCAGCTCCAGAAAAACCGGATGTTGATTCAGCTAAAACAGTAAGTGAAGCTGAGACATCACTGGCAAGTTGTCGATTTTTTGCATGAATATCAATGATTTCTTTTCTTCCTTTCAAATCAGGTAACTGAATATGAAAGCTGAAGTCAATTCTGCCTGGTCGAAGAAAGGCATCATCTAGCATATCTTTTCTGTTCGTTGCTGCAATAAATAAAATACCATCATTTGATAGCCCACCATCTAATTGAACGAGTAATTCCGTTAATGTTTTTTCACTTTCTTCCCCGCCATGAGGCTTTCTTTTGCCTGCTAAAGCATCTACCTCGTCAATAAAAATAACAGCAGGTTGATTCTTGCGGGCATTTTGAAAAAGTGAACGTACCCTTGCAGCACCAATACCAACAAACATTTCATTAAAAGCAGAACCACTTGAAGAGTAAAATTGCGCATTTAATTCCTTAGCTATTGCTTGTGCAAGCAATGTTTTACCAGTGCCAGGAGGGCCATAAAGAAGAATCCCTTTAGGAGGCTTAATCCCTAATTCTACTGCTTTAGCTGGCGACTTTAAGGATGATATGGTTTGTAATAATTCATCCTTCATTTCTGGTTGCAAGCCTCCAACATCATTTAATGTTGTCGAGGGGAGCGGTTTCGCTTTAGATACAGATTGTTTTAGTTGATTGGTTGCACCCATTTTTCCTGATTTAAACAAATAAATAACTGTTGCAATTAATAATGATAAGAAAGCAATAATAATCCATATACTATATGAGTTAGTCGCAGAATATTTATATTCTATTGGATAAGTAGCGACAAGGTTTTCAACTTTATCACTATTAGGTGTGATATGAGAAATAAATTTTTTCTCGTCTATTACCACTTCTATTTTTCCGTTTTTATATTCCTTCATTTCAATGTCAGCTTGGGAATAATTTTGTATATTGGCTTCTAATTGAGAGAAGGGGATTGTATGAGTGGTTGGTTTATTCATCAAATAATAGGTGATAAAAATAGCTAACATAAATAACAGTGATATAAGAATGAGAGTTGCACGTTTTATTTTATGTGACAAATTTATAACCCCCAAAAAAATTAATATCAAACATGTTTTGGTAATGTAAATATATGTCCATTATAAAGGGAGAGAAAAGCTATTTTTAGTATAAAACGTTGTTAACATAGGAATATAATGCATAATTTGTGAAGAAAATAAGTGGTGAAACCGTTATTTTTGTCAAAAATAAGGCTAAAAGTAAAATCAAACTATAATTATTTGCATAATATAATAAAAAATAACAAATTAATCGAAAAGTCAACCCGAAAAAAGAGATAATTTTGTCAAATTCGCGAAAAAATATTGACATAATTGTGAACAGGGTGGATAATGGATGAAAAGGAGGATGATGGAAATGAATACATCAAAAGCTATGTTAAAAGCAGTTAAGTATTATGGAGGTACATTATTGATTGCCGGAATCATCATCTTTTCGATCGGATTCTTTGGAAACGTTTCCAGTACGTTAACTGGTATTGGTATTGGTACGGTAATGGGAGCCATTTTTGTCTTTTTAATGGGCGTCTTTTTTGTAGCTACAGAGGAAGTATTAGAAAAGACAGGTAGAAGAAAATCTAAACTAGATACATTAGCAAAAGTAACAGCAACATCTATTAAAACAAAGTAGGAGCGCCCGAAAGAGGACGCTCCTTTTTTATTTATTGAATTTGGTAAGTCCAAACCATTGTTAGTAGGGAACCAAGAATGGTGAAGATTGCAATTAATACACCATAGTAAATTGTAATATAGATGGCGTTTTTATCTTCTGATTCACCAGCATGCATGAATAGTACTAATTGTAGCCCTGCTTGAATAAAAGCAGTTACAAGTAAGATTGTCATTCCAACTGCAAATGACATATCAAAGAAGTAAACCATTAGGGCAACAGCTGTTAGCACGAGTGAAAAGATAAATCCCATCACTTGTTTCATCGGGAATAATTCTTTCATCATTACATCATTCCTTTCAGATAGACGAAGCTGAAGATGAAGATCCAAACAACGTCTAGGAAGTGCCAGTAAAGAGAGAAGATAAATGACTTATTCGTTGTTCTTGGTGTTAAGCCATATTTCTTTACTTGAATTAGGATACATGTTCCCCAGAATAACCCGAAAGTTACGTGCGCGCCGTGTGTTCCTAAAGTGGTTAATAGGATTGCACTAAATGCACTTGTTTGTAGTCCTGCGCCAACATGAACATAATGAACGAATTCATAAATTTCAACACCGAGGAAGATAGCCCCAAGTACGATTGTTGCAATAAAGAATCCCATCATTGCTTTTTGGCGACCAAGTCTCATCGCGTGAACCATGAGGCCAATTGTGAAACTACTTGTTAATAGAACGAGTGTTTCAATTAATACAGGTGTGATTTCAAAAATTTCAGCACCCGATGGGCCATCACCTGTACCACCTGACAAAATAAAGTAAGATGCAAATAATGTTGCAAATAACATAACTTCCGCACCGAGGAAAATCCAGAAGCCAAGAATCTTTAAGCGATTTTCATCAGTACTGTACTCAAGAGGGAGAGAGTGATCAATCTTCATTATCTTTTACCTCCCAATTCTTTTTCTGTTTCTTCTATTTCTTCAATAGAAATATATCTTCCATGATCATTTTCAAATGATTGATAAGCCATACAAGCGAAAATACCTAGTGTACAAATAATTAACGGAATCCACATTGCAAAGACGAACGAGAATCCCCACATGAAGAAGATAATTCCCATAATGAATGGAATACCACTGTTGTTCGGCATGTGAATCTTTTCAATTTTATCTGGGAATAACGGTGTGCCTTTTTTCTTTGAATCCCAGAATGTTTCATAGGAATCGATCTTAGGCATAGTTGCAAAATTATACTCAGGAACTGGCGTATGTGTAGCCCATTCAAGTGTACGTGCATCCCAAGGATCTGATCCAATATCTCTTGGTGCATAACGGAAACTATAGTAAATATTATAAACGATTAACGCAAATCCAGCTGCTAACATAAGGGCGCCAACCATAGAAATCATATTCCAAATACCAAATCCACTTGCTTCAGAATAAGTGTACATACGTCTAGCTTGACCATCTAAACCAGAGATGAACATTGGCATAAAGGCAACTAATGTACCAATCGCAATAATCCAAGCGCCGATTTTACCAAGACGATCATTTAACATGAAGCCGAACATTTTTGGCCAGTAGTAATAAAGGGCAGCTAGCATTGCGAACACAACCCCAGGAATGATTACCATATGGAAGTGAGCAACTAAGAACATTGTATTATGGTATTGATAGTCAGCTGCTGACATACCAAGCATAACCCCTGTTACACCACCAAGTGTGAAAAGTGGGATAAACAACATTGAGTAAAGCATTGGCGTTGTCATCACGATTTTACCTTTATACAGTGTTAACAACCAGTTGAATATTTTTACACCGGTAGGTACTGCTATTGCCATCGTTGTAATAGAGAAAATACTGTTAACGAAAGCGCCTTGACCCATTGTAAAGAAGTGGTGAACCCATACAACGAATGATAATAGTGAAATGATTACCATTGAAGCAACCATTGATTTATAACCATATAGGTTACGTCTAGCGAAAGTAGAGATTACCTCACTGTAAATACCGAATGCAGGCAAGATTAAGATATATACTTCAGGGTGTCCCCAAACCCAGAAAAGGTTGGCCCATAACATATCCATACCGCCATTTGTTGATGCAAAGAAATGTGTACCGAATAAACGATCTAATGTACCCATTGCAAGCGCAACTGTTAATACAGGGAAAGCAAATACGATAATAACGTTCGTAATTAATGCTGACCAAGTAAACATTGGCATTTTCATTAATGTCATGCCTGGAGCACGCATTTTCAAGATTGTCGTCATAAAGTTGATACCTGTTGCTAATGTACCTAGACCGGCAATCTGTATCGCAATCATATAATAGTTCGTACCGACAGAGGTACTAAATTCATTATCTGCTAACGGGAAATAAGATGTCCAACCCGCATCTGGTGATCCTCCGATAACGAAAGAGATATTAAATAACATTGCACCGGCAAAGAATAACCAGAAGCTAAGTGCATTAAGACGTGGGAACGCAACATCGCGAGCCCCAATTTGCAGTGGAACAACAAAGTTCATAAACCCGATAATAAATGGCATAGCCATGAAGAGAATCATAACAACACCATGTGTAGTGAATATCTCGTTATAATGCTGTGCATCAAGCAATTTGTTCTCAGGTGCTGATAATTGCGCACGCATCATAATTGCGTCAGCGCCTCCTCGGAATAGCATGAGGATCGCTGCAATAATATACATAATACCTAATCGTTTATGGTCAACAGTTGTTAACCATTCACGCCATAAATAACCCCATTTTTTAAAATATGTTATCCCAACTACAATGGCAATAGAAACAATTGCAATTGCTACCATTGAAGCATAAATAGCTGGACTTGGATGTGGTATGGCAAAACGTTCAAAGAACTCCATCCTGTATACTCCTTTCAGAAGATGTCAATAGACACTTCATCTAATTAATGGCTACTGTGGTCAGTGTGACCTTCGTGCTCATCATGATTTTCATGATTTTCTTCTGAATCTTCATCATTTGATTGATGATGTTCATGCCCTTCAGGTGCTGGGCTAAACTCTAAATGAGTGCCAGTAAAGGTCATCTTACCTAAGTGACCTGGCTCTAGTAACTCTTCAAATTTATCTTCAGTAATTGGATCAGCTGTTTGATGAACTTCATCTACCCATTCCTCAAATTCAACTGGAGACATTGCTGTTACATCAAACGTATTTTCAGCAAAACCTTTTCCGCTGAAGTTTGCATTTCTACCCATGAATTCACCAGGATGATCAGCAGCTAAATGTAATGTTGTTACCATATCGGCCATTGCATATTTCTGTCCGCCAAGTTGTGGAATCCAGAAGCTGGTAATTGGACCGAATGAGTAAAGTTTAAATTCAAGTGCTCGATCTGTAGGTATATATAAGTAATTTACTGTTTCAATATCTTCTTCAGGATAGCTGAAGTGCCATTTCCAGTTAGATGATGATGCATATACAACTAATGGCTCCTTATCTTCATACCCTGGTGGTGTTGCTTCAACTTTATAGTTACTTTGGACAGAAACAAATGATAGATAAGCAACAATTAGTACAGGTATTCCGACACAAACTGCCTCCACCCATTTATTTCCCTCGATGTGAGGTGGTTCATAATCTTTTCCTTGTTTAGATGAACGAAATTTAATGAGCATATATGCAAGCATTGCAAAAACTACAATAACAATACCAGACATTAACCATATGGACATCATAATATCGTTAGCCTGGACTTCGGCCTGTGGACCTTTAGGATTTAGAACAGTAAGTGGTTCACACCCAGCAAGTACAGCGGCAATGGCAACTATAGCCAATAAAAGAGCCCTTTTCAATTTCATTGATGTACCCCTTTCTATCTTTCTAAAAATCTATTGTTTTATTTGAACGTGAATATCACGCCTGTAACCCTATGTTAGTATCATAAATGGTTAAAAACAATTGAATGTGATAGGTGTCACAAAATGTTCATGAACAAATGATGAATTTGGTCACAAAATGTTCATGAAACTGAAAGTAAAAAGAAAAAATAATATTATTTAAATACTCTATTTTAAGAAAAAACTGAAAAATGAATATTGCATCGTTCAATAAATTTTAAAGGTTGCTTCTTTATTTATTATATTAATATAAATGATGTTGTGTATTTGACTAACAGTACCCACAAAAAAAGTGTGAAGTCTTCGAATGGTTTTGAAACGGATGAAAAAAGAGGAGGGTTATCTTGTTAAAGAAATTTGATATTGATCAATTTTTAGACGGTGTATATAACCCGACTGATGATATTCATCATTTAATAGAAATAATTGAAATAGATGATTTACTTGAGAGAACAAAATAGGCCTTTATGTCTTCCACTTTTTGTTTTAGATGTTGTACGATTACTTTTATTAAAATAATCATATCTAAAACTAATCAAATGAAATAATAATGAACATTTTCTTATATTTTTTAAAGGCTATGTTGACATTTACGATATAAGGGTTAATGGAACAATAGATAAAGAAAAGCGGGCAAGTTTTAACCATTAACTTGCCCGCTTTTCTTTATCTATTGATATTTACTTTTGCACTAGCAAGTTTTGCTTTGAATTTTTCTTTCATTATATAACCCATTTCCCAAAAAAACTTTCATAAAGAATAAACATTGAAAAGATAGTAAAACTATAAATATTTCCATCAAAAAATAAAAGTGAAGAGGTGAGGAGAAAATGGAGAAAAGAGTGTTTCTCTCAATTGTCATAGTGTTGTTTAGCTATATATTTATTTCAAGCCCTCAAACAAGCTTTGCCGTTTATGATGCACCTTCTTATGCGAAATGGGGTAAAGAAGCGATGATGATCGCAAAGGAAAAATACCCATCAGCAGATATTGTTGATTATCAGCATCTTGGAAAAGAAGTAAAGGATGAGACAGAAATAGAAAAGTTTAAACTTTGGATGCGTCAACAGGAGATAGAATATGGGCTCTATGTGTTTATTGAATATGATAAAGATTCGGAGAAAATCGTCCGTATTTTAACGAAAAAAACGGACCGTTAACGTATTGTATTTTCTTCTATTAATTGTGCGAGTGGAACAACTTGATTCTTATCTACGTTGTTTCTTTCGCACACCCTTGCCATTTTAGTTAATTCATAGAGATCGACAATGACGATATTTACGCCATCGAAAGTTACTTCATATTCGTTTTGACTTTTTAGTAGTTCCCTCGCTCTAGCTAAATCCATAAGTTCACATCCTCTCTCGTAGTATTTTATTCAGTTTGAATATTTAGTGCACAATTCTACCAATAATAAGGCTTTTGATATATACTTAAATAGGCAAACGGTTTAGAAGTTGAATGATTATCAACTTGTAGACGTTAGTTCATCTTTCCAATTTATTACACTAATAGGCGTGATATAGGAATTAAATTAATTCACTTTTTTAATATAAGTATTTTTTCTAAAAATATTAGCTGTATTTTCGTGATTTTCTCTTTTTTCCCTTTGTATATGCGCCTTTAACGTGGTAAAATGGCTTAGGAAACATTTCGTCCTCTGGAAATTAACATTATTCGGAATTTTAATATACGAAATAATATTGTTACTATCCTAGAATGGATATGGGGCGGAAATAAATTATCCAAATATATTTAAAAAAGAGTTGTGGAGGTAATTTTCCATGAAGAAGCCTTCAGAGGGTAGCGGACCTTTAGAACAAAGTTTTTATGGTCCTAACCTTGGCTATGTAATCGAGCTTTATGAGATGTATTTAGAAAATCCAGAATCAGTTGACCAAGAAATGAGAGAGTATTTTGAGGTTAATGGTTCACCATTGCAACAAACAGGGGTAGCTCCTGTAAGTTTAGGAGCAGAAAGCACTGGCGTAAGTCCAGCACAAATTGAAAAAACTTTATCAGCTATTCGTCTTGCCGATTTTATTCGTTCAAACGGACATAAAGCTGCTGATATTTATCCCCTAGTTAATAGGGAAGAAAAGAATGTTGCTATTTTTGATTTAAGTAATTATGGATTAACAGAAGCAGATTTACGTGCAATACCAGCTCATCTTATATGTACAGATGCGAATATTCCGTTAAGAGATGGATTAGAAGCATTTGAATACTTAAAAAATGCTTATATGGATACGTTAGCATTTGAGTTCACTCATGTTGACAATTTAGAAGAAAAAGATTGGCTTCGTCGCAAGGTTGAAACAAATAGCCTTAAACTTAACTTGCAAAAACCTGAAAAAGCGAAAGTGTACAAAAGATTAACGGAAGTAGAAGAGTTTGAAAAATTCTTACACCGTACTTTCGTCGGTCAAAAACGCTTCTCTATTGAAGGTTTAGATACGATGGTACCAATGTTAGATGAAATTGTATCAGGTTCAGTGGCGAATGGCACAAAAACAATAAATATTGGAATGGCACACCGCGGACGTTTAAATGTGCTTGCTCATGTACTTGGTAAGCCTTATGAGATGATATTCGCGGAATTTCAGCATGCGCCGAACAAAGATCTTGTCCCATCTGAAGGTTCTATTGGTATCAGCTATGGATGGACAGGCGATGTAAAATACCATCTGGGATTAGACAAACAAATCAAGGCTGAAAATACAACAGTTGCAAACTTAACACTTGCGAACAACCCAAGCCATTTAGAGTTCGTTGGTCCTGTAGTTGAAGGATATACAAGAGCGGCTCAAGATAAACGTACTACTGATGGTTTCCCAGAAGTTAATTACGACGAAGCACTTTCCATCATTATTCACGGAGACGCTGCTTTTCCAGGGCAAGGTGTTGTCGCTGAAACATTAAATCTTGGTCAAT
Source organism: Cytobacillus sp. FSL W7-1323 (assembly GCF_038595015.1). Lineage (NCBI taxonomy): Bacteria > Bacillati > Bacillota > Bacilli > Caryophanales > Bacillaceae > Cytobacillus > Cytobacillus sp. FSL W7-1323. Next base: position 2,479,126 of record NZ_CP151998.1, on the reverse strand, counting down.
TAAATGGCTATAATACTGGTGGTTCCATCCATATTATTGCTAATAACACGATTGGCTTTACAACAGAATCTTATGATTCTAGATCGACTAGATATGCAAGTGATTTAGCCAAAGGCTATGAGGTTCCAATCGTGCATGTAAATGCAGATGATCCCGAAGCAGTCATCAATGCCGCTAAATTAGCTATTGAATATAGAGATAAATTCCATAAAGATTTCTTAATTGACTTAATTGGGTATCGCCGCTTTGGTCACAATGAAATGGACGAGCCGATGACCACAAACCCAGCGATGTATAATATTATCCATAAAAGACCAACGATTAAAGAGCTTTATGGTGAGAAATTAAAAAAAGATCAATACTTATCAGAAGAAGAGGTTACTGCTATTCATTCGGAAGTAGCTGAAAAACTTCAGCAAGCTTACGATAAAGTGCCGGATAAACAAGAAGATGCAACTGAATTAAATCCACCTGAGACAGTGGAAAATGGTATACCAAGCATTCAAACTGCTGTGCCATTAGAGTCTTTACAGCAATTGAATGAAGAACTTCTAAAATGGCCGGAAGAATATAAAGTCTTTAGAAAGCTAAGTAAAATATTACAACGTCGTAAAAATGGACTAGAAGAGGTTGGGAAAATTGATTGGGGTCACGCTGAAACATTAGCATTCGCTTCAATTATTTCAGATGGTACGCCGGTAAGACTTACAGGTCAAGATTCAGAGCGTGGAACATTTGCCCATAGAAATATCATGTTACATGATGAAGTGACAGGTAAATCGTTCTCACCTTTACATCAAATCTCAACAGCTAAAGCTTCATTTGCTGTTCATAATAGCCCGTTGTCAGAAATGGCTGTTCTAGGCTTTGAATATGGTTATAATGTGTCAGCTCCAGAAACTTTAGTTCTTTGGGAAGCACAGTTTGGTGACTTTGCGAACTCTGCACAAGTTATGTTTGATCAATTCATTTCTGCTGGTCGCGCGAAATGGGGACAAAAATCTGGTCTAGTAATGCTTCTTCCACATGGATATGAAGGACAAGGTCCAGAGCATTCAAGTGCAAGATTAGAAAGATTCCTGCAGCTGGCAGCTGAAAACAACTGGACAGTAGCTAACCTTTCTTCAGCAGCACAGTACTTCCATATTTTAAGAAGACAAGCAGCGATTTTGAATCAGGAAGAAGTAAGACCATTGGTCATAATGTCACCTAAGAGTCTTTTACGTAACCCTACAGTTGCTGCAACTGCTAAAGATTTATCAGAAGGACAGTTTAACTCGATTCTCGAGCAATCTGGCCTTGGTGAGAAAAAAGAGCAAGTGAAAAGAATTGTTTTCACATCAGGAAAAATGGCTATTGATTTAGAAGATAAATTAAAAGATATTGAAGATAAAGAGTGGTTCCATATTGTACGTGTAGAAGAGATTTATCCGTTCCCATTTGCTGACATTACGGAAGTAGTAAAACGTTATCCAAATCTTGAAGAAATGATCTGGGTGCAAGAGGAACCGAAGAATATGGGCGCATGGAATTTTGTTGAACCAAGGTTAAAACATATTGCCCCTGACGGAGTAGAGGTAAATTATATCGGTAGACGCCGCCGCTCAAGCACAGCAGAAGGCGATCCAGTCGTGCATAAAAAAGAGCAGCAGAGAATTATTGAAGAATCTTTAACACGTAAGTAATAAGGAGGAAATTATTGTGGCAGATATTAAAGTTCCTGAATTAGCAGAATCAATTACAGAAGGTACGGTCGCTCAGTGGCTAAAACAACCTGGTGATACAGTCAATAAAGGTGATTATGTTGTTGAGCTTGAAACAGACAAAGTAAATGTAGAAATCATTTCTGAATATAGTGGTGTACTTGCAGAATTAAAAGCAGAAGAAGGAGACACTGTGAATGTAGGGGATACCATCGCAGTTGTAAGTGAAGGTGGAGAAGCTCCTGCTCCTAAAGCAGAAGAGAAAAAAGAGGAAGCACCTCAAGAGGTGAAAGAAGAAGCGAAACCAGCTGATTCCAAACCAGCGGAAGATAATAAACAACGCACAATTGCTTCACCGGCAGCTAGAAAAATGGCGCGTGAAAAAGGAATCGATTTAAGTGAAGTTCCAACAACAGATCCTATGGGAAGAGTACGTTCACAAGATGTTGCGAACTACGATCCAAATCAAGCGACACAAGCAGCGCAGCCACAAGCTGCATCTAAGCCAGCTCCTAAGCCAGCAGCAACTGATGCCAATAGTGAAAAACCAGTAGAACGCATCCGTATGAGCCGTCGTCGTCAAACAATTGCGAAAAGACTTGTAGAAGTTCAACAAACATCTGCTATGTTAACAACATTCAATGAAATTGATATGACAAATGTAATGAACTTACGTAAAAAACGTAAAGATAAATTCCAAGAAGAAAATGATGTTAAACTTGGGTTTATGTCTTTCTTCACAAAAGCGGTTGTCGCAGCACTTAAACGTAGCCCGTTATTAAACGCTGAAATTGACGGCGACCAACTAGTTCTTAAAAAATTCTATGACATTGGTATCGCTGTTTCAACAGATGAAGGTTTAGTAGTTCCAGTTGTTAGAGATGCTGACCGTAAAAACTTTGCAGAAATTGAAAAGGATATTATGGGCCTTGGTAAAAAAGCAAGAGATAATAAACTAGCTATTTCTGACTTACAAGGTGGAACATTTACTATTACTAATGGTGGTGTGTTTGGTTCATTATTATCAACACCAATCCTTAATGGACCACAAGTAGGTATCCTAGGGATGCATTCTATCCAAACTCGTCCAGTAGCTATTGATGCTGAAAGAATGGAAAACCGCCCAATGATGTATGTTGCACTTTCTTATGACCACCGTATTGTTGATGGTAAAGAAGCAGTAACATTCCTTAAACGTGTGAAAGAATTAATTGAAGACCCTGAGTCTTTATTATTTGAAGCTTAATTTAAAATAAAAAATAAACTAATACTCAAAAGGGTTTAAAGCGAGGAAGTGAAGCGATTTATTGTTCACTTCCTCGCTTTTTGTTGTAAGTCACCCTTGGTTGAAGCCTTCATCTGAATCTCGAGGGGTATTGTAAAAGGGGAATATCCCTCTATAAGAGAAGAAATCAAAGCTTTGATCCTGTCACAAAAGGAAGAATCACAGCCCTTTAGCAGTAAAACAAGATTGGTGATGGTAACAAATAATATTCACATTTTCCTATATCATTCTTCAACATGCTAATCACACCTTTTATTGTTGCATTTAAAAAAAGATCATGTATTCTTCACTATTAATCATAATTTCAAGCACTATAGGAAATAGTAAGGGATATGCACTTGATAAAAAGATTTTTAGATATGTAAAAATGTTGCGTGAAGGAAACTTTATTGATAAAATGCATATTATGATAGAAAAGCAGGAGTGATTACTATGAGAGGAAGGAAAAATAGGATATTGAAATATTCCGTACTGTTCAAAAAGCTAGGTGTTATTTCTGATATGGACTATAAACAGATACTACAAAATAATGAAATTCAAACCACTAAGGAAATAAAGCAAAGATAATTAAAATGAGATGGATATCTTCCGCGTCACCGAAAGGATAAAAATAAAAAGGCGAGCAAATATTTGCTCGCCTTATGCTTTACTCTTTAAATGGTTTTAATCCCCGTTTTTGAATTTCATCTTTAAGTATCCGAATCCATTCCTTTTCAGAACCTGACTTTAATGCATCACGATACGAGACGACCAACTGTTCATTACTCATTATCTTCATTTGATACATACCTCCTAGGTAAAGGATTGAATATTCTTTTATTTATTGTAAACATTATCCCCTGTTTTGAAAAGGAGAAATGTATAAAAATTTTAATTGTTAAGGAAATGTAAAATGTTTATAAAGGACACACAATTAAATTAAGAAGTAAAAGTTGCGTGAAAAACATTCATAGATAAGTAGAAAAGTTATGGTAAACTAATCTTAGCTAAGGTAAAGTTGGATGAATTTTCTTTTAATGAAAGGGGTATCCTTCAATGCAACTTGATCATATCGTTCATTTTATTAAACGAAACCCGCAAGAGATTATCGATTATTTATCTGTTATGAATATAAAAGCGGTTCAGGGTGGTAGACATGAAAAATGGGGAACATATAATAGTTTATTGTACTTAAACTCATCTTATATAGAATTTTTAGCAATAGAAAATAAAGCGAAGGCTACGCAATCAGATAACCCTTTAGTACAACAAGCTGTGCAGGATTTATCTACATTTGAAGGGTTAGGTCAAGTATGTTTTCGCACAGAAAATATTGAAGCGTTAAAGCAAGAATTGAATGAAAAGGGATATAAAACCTATCCGATCTTTCCTGGAGAACGGATGAGGGCAGATGGGCAAATGATTAGATGGAAGATGCTATTTTTGCAAGCAAAACGAGAAGTGCCTTTTCCTTTTTTTATTCAATGGGAACAAGATGACCATACGAGATATGAAGAATTCAAATCATTAGGTATGATAGATCAACAACTTATCCATACAAAAATAAAGGGCATTAAGTATAATGTAGAGTCACCTGAAGAAACAGCTGCAGAATGGCGTGAGTTGTTTCAAGGAAAACAACAAGGTACAAACGTTATGATTGCAGACGTATCCTTTGAGTTTGCAGCATATAACAAAAAATACGCCAATAAGAACCGTCCCGTTCATATCACATTACAACCTTTTTTGAAGAACGAGGAAACAATACAACTCTTTGGCTCTTCTTATCATTCGTTATAGAAAGAGGGGTGTCATATGCACATATATGAAACGAAACGAATGTCATTCTTTGTATTTAAAAAAGAGTATATTAAGCAAATGAATGAAATTTGGGGCAATCAGGAAGTGATGGCCAGAAGTGGAGGAGCAGTTGCTTCCGTTAAGATTCCTAAAATCGTCAAATGGTATGAAGACTGTCATAAAGAGTACGGCCTATCGGTATATAGTTTAAAAGATAAGAAAAACAATGAAGTTATTGGAGCGGCTGGATTTAATATTGATGCATCAGTAAAACGAATTGAATTAATTGCCCATTTCAGAAAATCGTATTGGCATAAAGGCTATGCGACAGAAGCTATCACAGGTTGTATCAAATTAGCTAAAAGGCATAAAAAAGTAAAATATATTCAAGCCTCATGTGATCCAAAAAACGAAGCATCCATAAGAATTATGGAAAAATTAGGGTTTACGTTATTAGGAAAAGAGTGGTTTGAAGACACTCGCCAAGAAGAACTTGTATATGAGTTGAAATTATTTTAATAACGATAAACTGGAGGAAAATGATATGGAAACTACTACGTTTAATAAAGTAAAAGAATACGAGGCAGTCATCCTCAGTTCTTGGACATATCCATCTCCTTACGATTTTTATAATCACGCTCAAACAGAAGACAGTAAACAAGAGTGGCTAACGGGAAACTACTTTTGTATATATAAACAGGAAGAAATGATTGGTTTTTTTTGTTACGGTGAATCAGCAAGAGTACCGGTGAATAGCAGTCATCTATATATAGATGATTGCATTGATATTGGCATAGGGATGAGACCGGATTTAACAGGAAAGGGATTGGGAAGCAGTTTTTTAACCACGATCCTTATGGAAATAGAAGGGCTCTTCCCAAGCACCCCAATAAGGTTAACAGTGGCTTCCTTTAATCAACGAGCCATCCATCTCTATGAAAAACTCGGTTTTAGAATTCAACACCATTTTCAAAGAAAAAGTACAAACTTTTATATAATGGTAAGAAAAAAATAAAGGAAATTATACGAGAAGGTTCGAATATATAAATATTCGAGCTTTTTTATTTTTATTAGAATAAATCTACATTTGTTTTTAACTGTTGGACATAAAGCACCATCGGAATATGAAAATTTAGAAACTTGGGTTGGTTCATTTTGAAATTAACTTTAAAATGATAAGGACTAAAATAATACATTCAAAATTCGCATAAAAAAATGAAAGCGTTTCAATTTTAATTTTCTGAGGAGGAAAAAAATTGTCTGAATTATTAAATATAACGATTGGCGATTTATTAGAAAAAAGAGCAGAAGAAAATCCTAATCATGAAGCATTAGTCTATGCAGATAGAGGTTTGAGGTACACATATCATAGCTTTAATGAGTATTGTCGTACAGTTGCTAAAGGTTTCATGAAGCTCGGCTTAGAAAAAGGAGAACATGTAGCGATTTGGGCTTCTAATACACCTGAATGGGTAAGTGCTCAGTTTGCAACAGGTAAAATCGGATCTGTGTTAGTAACTGTCAATACGAATTATCAAGCCGCTGAACTTGAATACCTATTACAACAATCTGATGCTACCACTATTATTTTAATGGAAAAATACCGCGACCAATCATATATTGATATTCTCTATAAAATCGCACCAGAATTAAAAACATCGCAGCCGGGCCAGTTAAAATGTAGCAAGCTTCCCTTTTTAAAAAACGTCATCGTGTTAGGAGAGAAGCGCTTTGCTGGCACCTACAGTTGGGAAGATGTTGTAGCTCTTGGTGAAGGATGTAGTGATGAGAGTTTAAATGAGCGTTTGCTTTCACTTCAGCCGGATGATGTGATTAACATGCAGTATACCTCAGGAACAACTGGATTTCCGAAAGGCGTTATGCTCACACATAGTAATGTCGTGAATAACGCATTAAATATTGCCGCTTGTATGAAGCTCACAAAAGATGATCGACTATGTATTCCTGTACCATTCTTCCATTGCTTTGGTTGTGTCATAGGCACCTTGGCTTGTGTGTCAGTTGGAGCAACGATGGTACCTGTACAGGAATTTCAACCTGATACCGTTTTACAAACGGTTGAACAAGAGAAATGTACGGCCCTTCATGGAGTGCCAACAATGTTTATAGCTGAAATCAATAGCAAAAATTTCACAAAATATAATTTACAATCATTGCGAACAGGTGTGATGGCTGGTTCCAATTGTCCGATTGAAGTAATGAAGGCTGTTATTGAAAAAATGGGTATTGAAGAGATTACAATTTGTTATGGCCAAACGGAATCTTCACCAGTTATTACACAAACACGCACTGATGATCCTATTAATTTACGCGTGGAATCAGTTGGTCGAGCATTGCCAGAAGTTGAAGTGAAAATTGTTGAACCTGGGACAGCACATGAAGTGCCAATTGGTACTCAAGGGGAACTATGCACAAAAGGATATCATGTTATGAAAGGTTATTATAACAATCCCGAAGCGACAGAACAAGCTATCGACAAAGAGGGATGGTTGCACACTGGGGATTTAGCTATTATGGATGAGAATGGTTATTGTAAAATAACAGGTCGCCTGAAAGATATGATTATAAGAGGGGGAGAAAACGTATACCCTAGAGAAATTGAAGAATTTCTCTATAGTCATCCAGATATTTTAGATGTTCAAGTTGTAGGTGTTCCTGATGAGATATACGGTGAAGAGGTAATGGCATGGATTATTTTAAGAGACTATGCCAACATTACGGCTGAAGAAGTTAAAGAATATTGTAAAGGCAGAATATCCAAGCATAAAATACCTAAACATATTACTTTTACGAAAGAATATCCAATGACTGCTTCTGGTAAAATACAAAAATTCAAATTAAAGGAACAAGCGATTCAATCCATTACTGCACAGAAATGATGAGTGAAAAGAAGAAATCAAATATAAAAAGTGGAGAGTAAAGAACAAGAGACAAGGCAAATCGTTTGCCTTGTCTCTTATTCACCCAAATGCTTAGCTTTATTGGATATTGGTGATATTTAGTTAAGGTAAAAATATGGTAAAAAATTGTTAATATGGAGGGAATCACTTTCGAATTGTTGAATATTGTAGGAGGAGGAAGAATAAGTATATTACTATAGTGACAATAAAGGAGCGCATTTATGGGTATGGCAACGATTCACCTCTTTGTGTATGGCACATTACGAAAAAATGAGATCCATCATGATTATTTAACTGAAGCTCGTTTAGTGGCCGAACAAGCTTGGATAAATGGAGTCATGTTTGATACGGGTGATGGTTATCCGAGAGTCGAATTATCAGATAAACTAGCTGAAAAAGTATATGGAGAATTATACGTTTTAAGTGCCGAACATTTAGAGGCAATTGATGTTTTAGAAGGGTATGTAAAAGATGACAAGCATTCATTATCTGTAAGAAAAAAAGTACACGTATATACGGATCAGGGAGTGCGACAAGGTTTTATTTATGTTTCCCCCGCTGAAGGTCTACAGCAAGATGCAATTAAAGTTTCAGACTGGAAGGTATACAATCTGCAAATGAATTCCCCAAAGACATTTTACTATTTTGCATATGGGTCTTGTATGGATACTGAAAGATTTATGAAAGCTGGAGTTGGCCATTTTTTTAAAAATGTCGTCGGTATAGGTGTATTAAAAGGCTATCAAATGGGCTATTATTTCTATGCACCTGATGGGAATCGAGCGGACATCATTGAAGGTTCTGGTGAAACAGAAGGTATTGTTTATCAATTACCGATAGAAGCAATAGATTATTTATTCCAAAGAGAAGGAGTCACTGTTGGTCACTATCGACCGACTTTTGTTAATTTGACAATTGAAGGGGAAATATATAAAGATGTGTTAACCTTCCATGTTTATGATAAAAATCCCCAGTCTTCACCACCATCCTTTTATGCGAGGGAGATTTTGCGTGCAGCTGAAGGGAGACTCAGTTATAAATATGTTCAGCATTTAAAAGAAGAGATAAATAAGCTTGGAGTCGTGAATTAAACAAAGAAGTTTACTATAAGCTACTTTGGTGGTATATAACAATGTCACCAAAGATGAAAGAAGGTCGTCTAAATGAAACAATTGACGAAAACATGCTTCTTTGAGATTGTTTATGATAAGCAACATTATCAATACTTGGAAATGATTAGAGTCGATTATATTTGTGATATACTATATATAACATTTAAAGATTTTTTCACAAGTGAAATGTATACTTTTGAAAAGGAAAAAATTTCTTTTTTACAAAAAGTATTTCTATAAAAACACATTTCAAATAAGTATTTACCATCCTAAATAGAAAAAAATCACTATACAGCTTGCAGAACACATTTAATTTTTTTACACTGTATAAGAGAACACATAAGGAGTGGCAAAAATGATTCATCAAACATGGCATGAAAGTGACACGTTAAAAAAGGTAAAATGTGTACATACGAATGCAGCAAAATATATTGTTAATCGTGCTTTAACTGAAGGAAAAATCTATGATGTGAAAAATGAAACAGAAGAGTTTTTCTTCATTGTTGACAACTCTGGTAAAGTTAGTGGTTTTTATAAAGACTATTTTAAAGAAGTTTAAGGCAAAAAGCTGTCAGATTGACTGACAGCTTTTTCGTGTGCAATAAAATAGCTAAGTTCATAATATATGTAAAATGTACCTTTGAGAATTCTTGCAGGTGGTGAAAGAGCTGGGACCATAGAGGAAAGCATTGAACCGAATTTTTATCATTACTTGAATGGATGGGAATAGGTTTTTTTATGATTAATACTTACAAAATCTGTTATGTATAATTAGGACTGATAGGGATATTCCCTACCAGACCATAAATTGACCATTATTCATGATTAGGAAACATTCGTTTCACTGTTTCACTAAATTCATCGAAGAAGCCTTCAATTGGTTTTCCATTGCGAACATCTTTTGCATATGTGTCCACACGGTTGTAGAAATCAGGGTTTACTGATACATAGACATCATCAATGTTCTGGTCAGTTGATTTTACTTGATCAGCGATTTTCTTTTCTAGATCTTGTGTTAATTCATTACCATTCGCTAAGGTTGCTGCCACATAGGCATTGTCGCCAGTAAGTAAAACCCTTGCTCTTTTAACTTCGTCCATTTGTGTAATATTATCTGCTGTTTTATCGGCAAACCTCATTGAATGTTGTGTTCCATCATAATCGACATTACGAGTATGAATATTGTTGTCAATACTTGGTCTATCATTGTTACCATTTCTTTCATATCCAACTTTTGCGGGGTCATGCATATCTGGTGCTCTATAAGCAGTGTCGTTCGTATCTTGTCCATTATTCATGCCACAAGCTGTTAATAGTAGAGAACTTGAAAGAGCAACAGCAATGATTGTACCTTTCATCTTTTAACATCCTTTCTTTTTTTCTTTCACTGTTAGCTTGGCTCATTTAATCGATAGTATGCATAAACAATTTTTTTGAAGCAAGGAGGTAAAGGATGAAGTATCTATATATTGGAATTGGCGGGATGATAGGTGCAAGCATGAGGTTTGCTATCTCAATTGTCATCGGACAGTTTTGGCAGAGTGCATTTCCTTTAGATATTTTGATAATTAATGTGTTTGGTGCCTTTATTCTCGGCTATTTATCGTCCATCACTTTACCGATTGATCCTAATCTTAAACAAGCAATCACTGTAGGGGTAATTGGATCATTTACCACATTATCGACTGTTAGTGCGGATACGGTTTTATTAGTTGAAAATGGATTTATCATTCAAGCTTTTGTATATATCGTATTTAATATCGCACTAGGTTTAGTGATGGCCTATCTTGGTATTGTTTTTGGTAAACGTAAAGAGGTGAGGGGAACAAATGAGTGAAATACTTTATGTGATGATAGGTGGATTTTTTGGTGCAATAGCCCGTTTCTCCTTATCAACGTTGATAAATAGCAAAACCAACTCACTCTTTCCCTATGGAACGGTTATCGTTAATTTACTTGGTTGTTTCTTAATGGGTGTGGTTGTTCACTTTCTACATTGGGAAAATGTATCAGCTTTACTTGTAGTTGGTTTTTTGGGGGCATTTACAACTTTTTCATCTGTTCAGTTGGAGATGGTGGAATTAATTGTGAAGAAACAAAAGATGGCATTTATATATTTTTTTGTTACTTATATAGGCGGTATAGCCCTTTTCATGTTAGGCTTAATAATGTTGCCATAAATCGGTTGTTCATTTATGGACAAGTATTGAATACATATTTAATAGGATCGAAACAAAAGGGGAATGAAAATGGTTGTAAAAGTAGTGAATAAGGTGAATTATCGTGTCAATTTTTTCTAATCAAAAATTAATTCAAATAGTAAAATATGTTATGCCATGTATTATTTTGCTCATTGTAATAATGGAAGCAAATAAATTTTTTAAAGATTTCAACTGGGCTTTACTTGAGCATTATTTGGATGAGCTTTCATTTTGGCGAATTTTTTTCATTATTATTCTAGGATTAATTTGTTTGTCTCCAATGTTTTTTTATGATGTTATTTTAAATCGATTACTGCAGGTTAAAATTCCGATGCAAAAACTGTTAGGGTATTCGTTATCTGCAAATGCTTACTCAAACTTAATTGGGTTTGGCGGGGTAGCCGGCGCAACATTAAGAACGGTTTATTACCGCCCCTACTTAGACAATAATATCCCATATATTAAGGTAATCGCTAAACTGTCATTATTTTATCTTTGTGGTTTATCCATCTTGTCTTGGATTGTATTATTCAATGGATCTGAACTTTTCTCAGAGTTAAGATTAGCTCATCTTGCTATTTGGATTGTTGCGCTTTATACCCCTCTACTACTTTTTGTCTATTTTATTAAAAGAAAACTGCAAAGTTTGCCTATCAAGAGGGAGTTTATAACGGAACTATTAATGATCTCTGTGTTTGAATGGATATTTGTCGTTATTTGTATTTGGGGTATTTTAAATATAGTCGGTGTCAATTTTTCTTTATTTTCTGTTTTCCCAATTGTCATTGTAGCTGCTTGTGCTGGCATAATAAGTATGTTACCGGGGGGAATTGGTTCGTTTGATTTAGTTATTCTAATCGGTTTTGAATCTCACGGAATACCTGCAGAATTAACATTTATGGTTTTAATGTTTTATCGCCTTAGCTATTACTTTATTCCTGCGGTAGTTGGTACACCGGTTGTTTTGACTACTATTTGTGGACGTTTAAAAACAAAAAATTTTTTCAGCTAAGGATGAAATAATAAAAAATCGACTATTTAGATTTAAACTGCATGCATACTGGAATGTGGGCAAATATATAAAGTTGGTTAGACTAGAGATAAGAGGGCTTAAAAAGGGCGGTGTTAATCAATCATATTAAATGTGATTGTGGAGATAGAAAAAAATCAAAGAGAAAGTAGTAAGTTTAGGAGTGAGAAATGGACTAAGACCAGTGTCGATTTAAATCCAATGTATATATAGAGGGAATGTAAGATTATAATATTGAAAAGTAAAATGCGCACACAATTTAGATGTATGCGCATTCGTTCACTTTTTAAAAAGATAATATCATTAAGAGGCTCTTTTATCGACTACCTTAGTTGATAATTGATTCGTAAAAAGTAATCGAGCACTAATGAGTCGTTTTCTAACTAGCAATCCAATCCATGCTGCCATCAACGCTTTAATAAAACCACCGATAATAAATGGAGCGAACCCTGACAGAAATGCTGCGGTCCAACTTAAGTCAGCCATCCACTTTAACCACGCCGTTCCAATAATTAACGTAATAAACATACCTATGATATTTGCTGTAAGCGCATGTGCAAATGTGAATTTTGTTTTCTCAAGGTATTTAGCCATAATCCATACTACTGGTATATAGCTAATTAAATAGCCACCAGTCGGTCCGACAATAACTGAGAAACCTGCAGAAAACTCTGCAAAAACGGGCACGCCAGCACATCCTAGGGCTAAATATAAGAGTACGGAAAAAGTGCCATATTTCGACCCTAAAATGACGGCTGCTAATCCAATGGCTAATGTTTGTCCAGTAATTGGGACAAGTGGCAAAGGGATAATTAATTGTGCCATAATCCCAATAATAGCTGCGAATAATGCTGTCGTAAGGAGCGATCTTAATCGTAATTGTTCTTTCGTCAATTCTTTCACCTCATTTATAATGTTAACCTTATGTATAATATAGTTTACATTATAATTTGGAGGGTTTTTTATGTCAACTATGTTTTATTTTTGGTTTACTTATTTTTCGTGCTTTTATATATTCTTTTAATTGTTTCTAAATGCATCCCTTCATGAAAGGTAGAAAAAAGGATACATTCGCCAACTGTTTGAAAAGTAATCCCCATTTTATTGGTGAATGGGGTTGGCAAGGTTTTAGTAAATTTGTTTTTGGTAACGGAAATGACTCTCTCTGTCTGTTCTTGTAATACACCTTTGATTTCTAAAATAGATGGCGGATTCCCTTGCCAAAGATGTGGTGCAGTACCTGCAGCAAAAAATGTTTCATACTCACTTCCAATCCCCATTCGCTCTCCTGTTAGTTCAAATACAAGTCTCTCCTGTATATAAGCGATATGACCGAAATTCCAGTGAATATTATTATTAAATCCTTTTGGTACAGTCGAAATGAATGCTGGATTTATTTTATCAAGTGATTGGATTGTTAATAAACGTACTGTTTGTATATGATTCGAGACATTTTCAATCATGGTTTCTTTCCTTTCCAAAAAAAGTATTATTCCTCCTCTCATATATTCTTTAGGAAAAAAGAAAACTCCTGCAATCAAATAAATCATTAGAGTTGAAGTTTCTTTAAAGTAGGGTAAAATATAATTAACAATTATCAAGTTGTTAATTAATTCATGGTGGTGGGGCAATTACCTTATGACTAAAAAATATCGAACACCAGATGGCTATACAGCAGATATTGCTGTTTTTACCATCGTAACAGAAGAATCTAAACCATTTACTCCACCCGATATGAGCTTAAACCTTTTGTTAATTGAAAGAGCTAAGTGGAATACAGAAGGGGAGTTAAACACAGAGGGAGGGAAATGGGCGCTGCCAGGCGGCTTTGTTGGCGTTCATGAAAACGCCTTACAAGCAGCTGTTAGGGAATTAAAAGAGGAAACTGGGATTGATTGTGTGCATATGAAGCATTTTGGTATATACGATGAACCCGGTCGTGATAATAGAGGTTGGATCATATCCAATGCGCATTATGCAATTATCTCTGAGGAAGACTTAAGGGAAATGAATGCAAATGATGACGCATCTGCCGTTAAATTAGTGAATATTCATGATGTCCTGCAATTAGAACTTGCATTTGATCACCGACAGATTATTTGTGATGCATTGAGCGTAATAAAAAGAGAGCTGTTACAAACAACAGCTGCAAAAAATTTATTACAAGATGAATTTACATATTCAGAATTACAAGCCGTATTATCAACAGTTACAAAAGATCCCGCTATACTAAATGAGCAAGCATTTGCTAGAAAAATTAAATCCCTTCCTTTTATAGAAAAGGTTGAGGGTAAAACCACGCAAAGAACGTCAAAAAAAGCAACGCAATTATATAGGTTTAATGAAGTCGAAGTAGTGAAACCTATATATACAGGTCGATACCAAGAAAGATAACGGGGGAGATACTAGTGGCAAGGGCTTTGATTAATATCGATTATACCAATGATTTTGTTAACGGAGCATTACCTTGTGGGGAACCGGCAATTGCTATTGAAGATGAAATTGTACGAATAACAGCTGATTTTATCAAAAATGGTGATTTAACGATCTTGGCTATCGATAGACACGAAAAAAATGATCATTTTCATCCTGAAACAAGGCTATACCCGCCTCATAATATAAACGGCACAGTAGGTAGAGAGCTATATGGTAATTTAAAACAAGTTTATGAGGAAAATAAGGGTTTAGAGCATGTAAAGTGGTTAGATAAAACAAGGTACAGTGCATTCTGCGGGACGAATTTAGAACTTTTACTAAGAGAACGAAACATTAACGAATTGCATTTAGTTGGCGTTTGTACAGATATATGTGTGTTACACACTGCTGTAGATGCCTATAACAAAGGGTTTTCAATTGTTGTCTATGAAAGAGCTACAGCAAGTTTTAACGAAATAGGTCATAAATGGGCACTCGAACATTTTAGTGGTTCTCTGAATGCAATAGTTAAATAACGAAAAAGGGGTATAAAATAGTATGAACAAGCCATATCCAGATGACAGCATGGCATTACACACAGACTTATATCAAATTAATATGGCACAAACCTATTGGCAAGATGGTATCCATGATAGAAAAGCGGTTTTTGATATTTATTTTAGGAAACTACCTTTTGGGAATGGCTATGGCGTGTTCGCTGGTCTTGAGCGCATCATTGATTACCTGCAAGGGTTCGAATTTTCTAAAAGTGATATTGCTTATTTGCGAGATGAATTACACTATCCAGAAGCGTTTCTTGATTATTTAGCGGATTTGCGTTTTACAGGTAATATTCGTTCAATGATTGAAGGAGAGCTTGTTTTTGCCAACGAACCAATTGTACGAATTGAAGCACCGCTTGCTCAAGCGCAATTAATAGAAACAGCATTATTAAATATCATCAACTTCCAAACATTAATTGCTACGAAAGCTGCACGGATTATGGAAGTGTTAGATGATGGTGTGGCAATGGAGTTCGGTTCCCGAAGAGCCCAAGAAATGGATGCCGGTGTTTGGGGAGCAAGGGCAGCTGTAATTGGCGGGTTTGGGGCTACGTCAAATACGCGTGCTGGTAAAATGTTTAATATCCCAGTAGCTGGGACACATGCTCACTCACTTGTACAAGCATATAAAAATGAATATATCGCTTTTCATAAATATGCACAAACACATAAAGATTGTACCTTCCTTGTTGATACATACGATACGCTTCGTTCTGGTGTACCAACGGCTATTAAGGTAGCAAAAGAGTTAGGTGATCGTATTAATTTTGTCGGTATTCGAATTGATAGCGGGGACTTAGCTTATTTATCTAAAGAAGCTAGAAAAATGTTAGATGAAGCTGGATTTACTAACACAAAAATTGTTGCTTCTAACGATTTAGATGAATATACAATTATGAATCTTAAAGCACAAGGTGCCAAAATTGATTCTTGGGGTATTGGGACAAAGTTGATTACAGGTTATGACCAACCTGCACTGGGTGCTGTGTATAAAATGGTGTCTATAGAAAATGAAGCTGGGGAAATGGAAGATACAATTAAAATTAGTGGGAATCCAGAAAAAGTAACAACCCCAGGTTTGAAACGTGTTTATCGAATTATAAATAGGGAAAATCACAAATCAGAGGGTGATTATATCGCGCTTGAGAGTGAAAATCCTAAAGAAGAAGAACGTTTAAAAATGTTCCACCCTGTCCACACCTATATTAGTAAGTTTGTCACCAATTTCGAAGCGAAAGACTTACATCAGGACATTTTTAGTGATGGAAAATTAGTTTATGAAAAGCCTAGTCTTCAAGAGATACAAGGATATGTGAAAGAAAACCTATCTCTATTATGGCATGAGTATAGAAGGTCATTAAATCCGGAAGAATATCCTGTAGATTTAAGTCCAAATTGCTGGAATAACAAAATAGAACTGATTGATTCAATAAAGAAAAAAATTAAAGATAGCCTAAATGCTAAAGCTTGATGAAAGGATGAGGAATGATGTCCATACAAGAAAAGATTCGCGCTGCTTTAAATGTCAAATCATTGATTGATCCGAAAGAAGAGATCATTGAACGAATCAATTTTTTAAAAAATTATGTCAAGCAGGCTCGTGCAAAAGGATTTGTATTGGGTATAAGTGGTGGTCAAGATTCTTCACTAGCCGGACGATTAGCACAGATAGCAGTAGAAGAATTACGGGCGGAAGGATATGAAGCCAAGTTCGTAGCGATTCGATTACCATACGGAGAACAGCATGATGAAGATGACGCGCAAAAAGCATTGCGATTTATTCAACCGGATGAAACATATGTTTATAATGTGAAATCACCAGTCGATGAGATTCAAAAAGTATATAATGAAGTGGCCGATATTGCTGAGCTAAAAGATTTCCATAAAGGGAATGTGAAAGCAAGAACACGTATGATTGCCCAATATATTTTCGGTGGAGAAATGGGTCTTTTAGTAATTGGTACGGACCACGCTGCAGAAGCAGTTACAGGATTTTATACAAAGTACGGTGATGGAGGAGCAGACTTATTGCCACTAGCAGGCTTATCTAAGCGACAAGGTAAAGCTCTATTAAAAGAACTAGGTGCAGAAGAGAGCATCTATATGAAAGTACCGACAGCAGATTTACTTGATCAAACACCAGGACAAGCTGATGAGACAGAACTAGGAATTACTTATGATGAGCTTGATGACTATTTAGAAGGAAAAGAAGTCAGTGCGGAAGCTGCAAAGAAAATTGAGCAAAGGTATATCATAACGGAACATAAAAGACAAATGCCAGCATCTATGCATGACGATTGGTGGAAATAATCTTGTAGGCAGACTGCTAGTTGGCAGTCTGTTTTTTTAACAGGTAAGTGTAATTAACCAACATGATTAGGGGGATAACCAATCTACTGAATTTAAAAGCTAATAAACAACTAAATAAGTAGACAGTGTTAACATATCACGAAGATAAAACGAAGGTAAAAGTCGGGCCAAAACGGTTTGCGTTACTTCAAATAGAAAACCTGAATGAATACCGAGTATAAGTCGTTTTCACCGAATCATTGTGCATTTTCGCTAAATTATTGAGCAAATGCTACATAATCTCCCCTTATTTTTGTTCAATAACAGAAAGGAAAAAAAGAATGGATCTAAAAAAGATCCATCCCGCTTCTATCGATTTAAATGTCTACCTTTATTTTTTCTTGGCCATACTTTTTCTTCTATTTTTTCGTATACTTCTAAAAGTGTCGTGAACAATTGCATTCTACCTATAAGGTTATACATGATAATCGCACAAATGATGGCAATGAGTGCCCCTGTTATCACATCAAATGGATAATGAACACCAACCCATATTCGTGAAATCCCTACTAATACAGCAAGAATGGGCCACAATACATTTTTCTTATTAAATAACCAAAAGACGATACAAAATGAAAAGAATAATATCGTATGATCACTTGGAAAAGAATTATTTGCCGCTTTATCTATAAGCTGATTGACATTATCCAATTCAACAAAAGGTTGGTAGTTAAAGTGAAGTTTGCTAACAACGAACTTACCAATAATTTCAGCTAAAATAAATGTGAATCCTGCCGTCATCACCATATAGCGATGTTTTATTTTACGTGTAAACCAATACATCAAAGTTATTAAGGCTAATAATATTACGGTATATTCGGCAATAAAAACAATTATTGGGTTCAAATCTGGATATTCAAAGCCTAGGTCATTTATTCCTCTAAATAAACTAATATTGATTTCGTTCATCTCTCAATACCTTTCTATTCTATCAGTTTCTAGTGTCATTACTCCATTATAATCATTTTTCCTATTGCTGTCATCTGATTCTAACAAGTAACTAACATTATCATAAGAATAGACGAGAATAAAGGCAAATTCCCTACACTATTGTTCAATAAAATTTTTAATGACGTAAAAAGTAAATTCAGAGCAGATTTCAAATTTATAGGTAATGATTTTTCCTGCATTACCTTTCATTTACTATCTAAGCTTCTTTTACCCAATGTAGGCAACAATTACCGCTATAATAGTTTAATAGATTTTGGTTTAATATGAAAAAAATAACTAAATACTTATCATTATTTTTGTTAACTGTTACTCTTGTCTTTGGAATGAAAAATATAGCAAGTGCTCAAACCATACATACAGTGCAATCCGGAGATACAATGTGGAAAATAGCGGTGAAGTATCAAGTAGGGGTGCAAGAGATTATTCAAGCTAATAAACAAATTGGGAATCCCAACCTAATTTACCCTGGTCAAACAGTTCAAATTCCATCCACTGCTCAAGCAACAATATCAATGGAATCTCAAGTCGTTCAGCTTGTAAACGAAGAGCGCGCTAAAGTGGGTTTAAAACCATTAAAAGAAAATTGGGAGCTCGCGCGAGTGGCACGCTTTAAATCTCAAGACATGATCGATCATCGTTACTTTAGTCATCAATCTCCTACATATGGCACTCCTTTTCAAATGATAAAAGATTTTGGTCTAACATACAATGCAGCAGGGGAAAACATTGCAGCTGGCCAAACAAGTGCACAAGCTGTTGTAACAGCATGGATGAATAGCGATGGACACCGTAAAAATATCTTATCTAGTCAGTTCACTGAGATTGGTGTTGGCTATGTTAAAGGTGGTTCTCACGGTCATTATTGGACACAAATGTTTATTTCAAAATAATAATATAGAAGGAAATTCTACTGTCGTACGAGTTACGGCAGTTTTTTTATGAAGCATATTGCGATTACCGAATTGTGTTTTTTAAGGTTATGTTTTAGCGCTCTTTAACTAGTTTACTGTATTGAATTTATTATCGAATAAATTCTTGAAAACAGAATACTGGTAAAAATAATAAAGGCTATGTATCTCTTTTGCAGGTTTGATAAGTTCGTTGGAGAAGAAACCCAATCATAGATACGATAGCACCAAAAAGAAAAACCATATCTTTAGACACCTTTGTCCCTCCTGAAAATTAAATTATAAGAAAATAGAATCGTTGTTTATGATTTTTGATTTTTCCAAGCGATATTCTCTGGATACATAAAGGAGATTATAATAGGAAAACGAACAAATCAAAAGTATATTCAATTTGTTCGCTTCATTATTCATTGGCTATTGTCTATGTTGAATATTCTTAGAGAAAATGATAATTATTGTACAACAATGTAAGCAATCATTTTTCCGTGATCTTCCTCTTGGGAATGGTTATGGCAGATGAGTTGATAGGTACCTTTTTCGTCAAATTGGAGGGGGACTTTAGTTTCTTCTCCTTTTTGAACCACACCTTTAATATCAGTTCCCTCTATATAAAAGTAATGTTCCTTACCCATCACACCTAGTATGTTTAAATTGACCTTTTCTCCGACCTCTAAAAATACAGTTCCTGGATCCCAGCGATAGACTTCCATTTCTTCCCCATTTTCCATTGTTGTTTTATATTCCGTTGTTACCATTTCAATCTCCCTTGTCGTTTCTGTCGTATTCCCAAACACCGCTAAACTCCCATTTTTTGATATAAGCCATACCGAAGCAGATGCAATAAGGGCAATTAATAATAAAACAGTGATTATCGTTTGCTTTGTAATAATTAGAAACTTCATTCTATCTCTCCTCATTATTAGGTTGTACTTCATATGTATGCAGGTTGAACAGCAGAACTTGTCTCATTTTTATCTTTTTTTTCAAAATTGTTTACTTTTGCATTTTAAGCTAACATAATAAAAAGGAGATGATTTTAATGTATAAAATTTTGATTGCTGATCGAGATAACGTCGATGCAGAGGGATTAAAATGGTTAATTAAAACCGTATATCCTACTTGGCAAATTGAAATAAGATCATCTACAAATGCAGTATTTACAACCTTGGAAAAACAAAGTCCGGATCTCTTATTGTTGGAAATGGAAATGTTCGATTCAGTGGGATATAAGAAATTAAAACAGCTTGTGCCTATCTTAAACATAAAAATTTTAGCAATGACGATTGAACCTACTTTTGATCAAGCAAAGAAAGCCATTGAAATAGGAGTGAGTGATTTATTAGTAAAACCTGTGTCACCAGAGGATGTGCTTCGATCACTTCAGATTCTTTATCGTATGCATAGCAAAAGCCTGAACCATGCGCAAATAGCAGAAGACAATACTGAAGATAGAACCTTACTGCAAAAAAATCAAGCCCATCATGTAAAGGTCATAGGAATGAGAACTATTCATCCAAATGAAATATTTAAGTTATATACATATGTAATGGGTCATTCATGGGCAAATGTCAAAAAAGTATTTCTTTTACCTGAGATGATTTTGTGCCTTGTAGAGGAGAATGACCAAGATCTTTTAAGAAAATGCCATACCTTTATTCGTGGATGGGAAAAAGAATCAAATGAAGCGATTATTTTAGCCGAAGGAAATACAAATGATACAGGTCTACTGCAATCACAGTACGGTAAGATTAAGCAACGAATGGAGCTTTCTTTTTACACTGGTCTAAATAAGCTTATTCCATGGTCAGCAAACGAATGGGTGAGTATTGACCCTTTTTTAACACCAAAAGAGCAGGAGTTTTGGATTGATTATTTACGGCGAGGGGATATAAAAGCAATCAAAACATGGCTATATGAGCAATTTTTAAGTCTAACTTCGCCTTACCCTGATCCAGCTATTATTAGAATTAGGTTAACGAGTATTTTGGCACAAATTAGACGATACATGATTTCAAGGCATTTAATTGATAAAGAAAAGGAAGAAAAATATCAAGCGTTATTCCAAACGATTCTATACTCACCACTTATTTATCGAGTAATAGAAGAAATGATCAAGCTGATAGCTAGTTTAATAGATACAGACATGCAAATAGACTCGAAGTCCGAGAAGTTAGCCAAGCAAATATATCATTATCTAGAAGAACATTATCATGAGAAAGAGATAAGCTTAGATATGATTGCTGCCAAATTTAATCGTAATACAAGCTATATTAGCTCCTTATTAACGAAGTATTATAAGCAATCCTTTAGAGAGATTGTTACGATGCGTCGTATAAAAAAGGCGACCCAGCAATTGACGGAAACAAATCTTCCTATTAAAATAATTGCGAAAGAATGTGGTTATCGTAATCAACAATATTTTAATAAAGTATTTAATCAAATCATGAAGTGCTCTCCAAGTACTTTTCGTGCAAACACCAGTCGTACGTACTAACAAAAATGAACATAAAGGTGAAGATGAAAATGAAAGTTTTATATTTAATTAGAGATCCCTTTATCGAGGAATATCCGACAATCATAGAAGAAGCGAAGCAGTTAAATGCAGAAGTGAAGTTCGTTCATAGTGATAGTGGACTTACAAAATCACAGTTATTAAAAGAAGTCGAAGATGTTGATATCATCGTCGTTGCTATTGTGAAAATTGATCAAGAAGTCATTGACCATGCCCCCAATTTAAAGTACATTATTAAATTCGGAGCAGGGTACGATAACATCGATGTGAACTATGCTGAGAAAAAAGGGATTGTTGTTACAAATGCACCAGGGGAAAATGCACATTCCGCAGCAGATCTTGGCTTTTCGTTATTATTGTCAATTTCAAGACAAATTGCGCAAAAAGATCATGAGATGAAAAATGGTAAATGGCAGCTCTCTATGGGGAACGAAGTTTACGGGAAAAAGTTAGGGATTATTGGTTTCGGTGCAATCGGACAAGCAATTGCTAAAAGAGCAAGTGGTTTTGATATGTCAGTCATTGCTTTCGGCCATTACCGAAACGAGGAAAAAGCGAAAGAGCTGAATGTTACCTTTACTGAACTTGACGATTTACTATCAACTGCCGACTACATTATTCTCTCTACGTCGTTATCTGAGAAAAATCGCCATCTAATAAATGAAAAAACGTTAGCAAAAATGAAGCCGAGTGCGTTTCTTATTAATATCTCACGCGGCGGATTAGTCAATGAAGTGGACCTGCTTGCAGCATTAAAAAATCATGTGATTAAAGGTGCTGCATTAGATGTTTTTGAAAAAGAGCCTTCTATTACGGAGTTGTCAAAACAAGCAAATGTGATAGCAACTCCTCATATAGGTGGGGCTACTTTTGAAGCAGTCCAAAGAATTAACCAGCTGACGCTTAAAAATATACAACGATTTATTAATGACGAACAGCTAGAACATCTCGTCTCGAAATCATAAACAAAACTCAATCTGAACAATCATTCAATTTTTCCTTAAAACCTAGAATGATTGTTTGGATTTTTTTGTTTTGGCCGATTAATCAATCCATGGAAAGTCTCATTAAACATATTGTCGAGTCTGGCATGAAGAGAGCAGAATCAACATTAATTAAAAGAGGCAATTCTACCGTGAAAGAAACGGAATTGGTTCAGATCAAAAAAGAATTAGATGGTTTATAAATAGAAGAATAATAAAAATAGAACGGCAGAATTAAAATGGTTTAGTTATATAATCTTTATATTTTTATATAAATCAAATAAATGAATAAATAACTATATAAATCAAAGTAACAAATCACAAAAAAATATAAATAATCCAATATTAATAGACGGTTTATTCTGAAAATTCTAAGTTAAAATAAACTTATGAATGAGTTGGAGGGATAATGATGGAAAAAGTGAAGAGAGAAATTATTAATTATACAGGTAGTGAACTTCATTCAAAAGGTTGGATTCAAGAGGCTGCTATTCGTATGTTAAGAAATAATTTAAATAAAGAAGTCGCAGAAAAGCCTGATGAATTAATTGTATATGGCGGGATTGGTAAAGCGGCTCGAAATTGGGAGAGCTACGATAGTTTGATGGAAACTCTTCACCAGCTTGAAAATGACGAAACATTGCTTGTGCAATCAGGGAAACCTGTTGCGGTTTTTAAAACACATGAAGATGCACCCAAAGTATTAATTGCCAATTCTAACATTGTTCCTGCATGGGCAAATTGGGATCACTTTCATGAACTAGACAAAAAAGGTTTAATAATGTACGGCCAAATGACTGCAGGTAGTTGGATATATATTGGCAGCCAAGGAATTGTGCAAGGAACGTATGAAACATTTTCAGAACTGGCAAAGCAACATTTTAATGGTTCTTTAAAGCAAACGATTACACTTACATCGGGCCTTGGGGGTATGGGAGGGGCGCAGCCATTAGCAGTGACAATGGCTGGGGGTGTTTGTATTGCAATAGATAAAGATGAGACGAGAATAGACCGAAGATTAGAAACAAAATATTTGGATAAAAAAGTTTACGATATGAAAGAAGCGATTGTGCTTGCACAGGAAGCAAAAGCAGAGGGAAAGTCACTGTCAATTGGCTTGCTTGGAAATGCAGCTGAAATCCTCCCTCAAATGTTGGACGACGGTTTCATCCCTGATATATTAACAGATCAAACATCCGCGCATGATCCGTTAAATGGTTATATTCCAATTGCTTATTCAATGGAAGAAGCAGCCAAGTTAAGAATTGAAAATCCACAAGATTATGTTCAAAAAGCTAAGAAGTCAATTGCCATTCATGTGGCTGCTATGCTTGAAATGCAGAATAAAGGTGCGATTACATTTGATTACGGTAACAATATTCGTCAAGTCGCGCATGATGAAGGTGTGGAAGATGCTTTTGCCTTTCCAGGATTCGTCCCTGCTTATATTCGTCCACAATTTTGTGAGGGGAAAGGCCCTTTTAGATGGGTAGCACTTTCGGGAGATCCAGAGGATATTTATAAAACAGATGAAGTCATCTTAAGAGAGTTTGCAGATAATAAGCATTTATGTAACTGGATTAAAATGGCTAGAGAAAAAATTCAATTTCAAGGGTTACCTTCAAGAATTTGTTGGTTAGGTTATGGCGAAAGAGCAAGGTTTGGAAAAATAATTAATGATATGGTTGCATCTGGTGAATTAAAAGCACCAATCGTAATTGGGCGAGATCATCTTGACTCAGGCTCTGTTGCCTCACCTAATAGGGAAACAGAGGCCATGAAGGACGGCAGTGATGCAGTAGCAGATTGGCCAATTTTGAATGCTTTAATTAATAGTGTTGGTGGTGCTAGTTGGGTGTCAGTACATCATGGCGGTGGAGTAGGTATGGGCTATTCCTTACACGCTGGCATGGTGATAGTTGCTGATGGAACGGAACAAGCAGAGAAGAGATTACAGCGAGTGCTAACAACAGATCCTGGTATGGGTGTAGTTCGGCATGCTGATGCTGGTTATGATCTTGCGAAACAAACGGCCATAGATAAAGGCATTCATATACCAATGTTGAAGAGGGGTACCGAAAAATAATCAATAGAGGAGAGGTGAGGTAATGAGCTCAACTTATTTGTTTATAAAGCATGCGAATGAACTACTTACATTAAAGGGACATTCACAACAACCAGCAGTTAAAGCAGCAATGAATCAATTACACGTCATTAATGATGGGGCGATACTAATGAAAGATGAACAAATAGTCGCCATCGGTGAAACAGATGAATTGCTCAGCCAATTTCATCAGGAAATAAATTTAGCAGAGATAATTGATGCGAGTGGTAAAGTGGTCATGCCTGGATTAGTGGACCCACATACACATTTAGTTTATGCAGGGAGCCGTGAAGAAGAATTTAATATGAGGTTAAATGGTGCCACCTATATGGAAATCATGAACAACGGAGGTGGCATTCATGCCACCACAACTAAAACGAGAGCAGCGACAATAGATGAATTAAAGGAGGAGAGTATAAAACGGTTAGATCGCTTTTTAATACACGGTGTAACAACGATTGAAGCAAAAAGTGGCTACGGCCTTGACTGGGAAACTGAGTATAAGCAATTGTTTGTAGCTAAAGAACTCAATCATCTTCATGCAATCGATATTGTCAGCACCTTTATGGGCGCACATGCCATACCTGTAGAATACAAGGAGCGTCCAGATGTTTTTATTGATCTAATCATCGATGAGATGCTCCCGCTTGTGGTAGAGGAAGAGTTAGCTGTTTTTAATGATGTATTTTGTGAACGAGGAGTGTTTACGCCTGAACAATCGAAGAGGTTACTGTTAGCTGGTAAAAATCTTGGATTAATACCAAAAATTCATGCAGATGAAATTGAACCGTATGGTGGAGCAGAATTAGCAGCAGCAGTAGGTGCCATATCAGCTGACCATTTATTGAAAGCATCAGATGAAGGGATTAAAAAAATGGCGGAAGCAGGTGTCATTGCTGTTCTTCTTCCTGGTACAGCCTTTTTCTTAATGGAAGCAGCAGCAAATGGTCGTAAAATGATTGATGAAGGAGTAGCAGTTGCTTTGTCTACAGATTGTAATCCTGGTTCCTCACCAACAGCTTCATTACCTTTTATGATGATTCTCGCTTGTATGCATATGGGCTTAACGCCTGCTGAAGCGATTTACGCGGCAACAATCAATGCTGCCCATGCGATTGGGAAGGGCCATGAGATTGGCAGTCTGGAAGAAGGGAAAAAGGCAGATGTTCTTATACTTGATGTACCTAATTATATGCAAACGCAATATTTATATGGAATGAACCATACGCATTCGGTAATTAAAGCTGGAAGAATAGTTATTGACAATGGTGCCCTAGTAACAAACAAGCTTAAAAGTCACTAATAGTAAGGGAGAGATTGGTATGTGCCAGTCTCTTTTTATAAAAAATAACATTTAAAGGAAGATAGGATGTGAGGAAATATGGAAACTGAACTGAGTAATCCAAAAACCAAATCTCAAATGAAAAACGCCAATAGTCATGTATGGAAGTTTTTCATATACAGTATGATTGGTATATTTATGTTTTTTATTCCGATAACATTGAACGGGCAATCTTCCATCATGATCGATCATATTGTGAGTGGGTTGCGCCACCTTCTAGGTAATGTTGTTCCTTATTATTTGCTATTGATTATCATGATAGGAGGCCTATATCCTTTTATAAAAGGTAATTGGAAAGAAACGATTGTGACAACAGTATTTTCCTTCTTAAAACTTTTGGGTGTAGTTATTGCATTTATGGTTTATTTTAACTTGGGTCCCGCATTCATATTTGACCCAAATATGGGTCCTTTTTTATTTAATAGTCTTGTTACGCCTGTCGGTTTATTAGTTCCAATTGGTTCTGTCTTCTTAGCTTTATTAGTAGGCTATGGTCTGCTTGAATTTATCGGAGTGATAATGAAACCGGTTATGAGACCGATTTTCCAAACACCTGGACGGTCTGCGATTGATGCCGTTGCCTCTTTTGTCGGTAGTTATTCTGTCGGTATTTTAATTACTAATCGTATCTTTAAAGAAGGTAAGTACTCAATGAAAGAAGCAGCAATTATAGTGACTGGGTTTTCCACTGTTTCTGTTACTTTTATGATTGTCGTGGCTAAAGCGTTAGACTTAATGTCTATGTGGGCGATTTATTTTTGGACATCCTTCATAATTACATTTGTAGTAACAGCAATTACGGTAAGAATTTGGCCAATTAGAAACATGTCAAATGAGTATTATCAAGGTGTGAGGAGAGAGAAAGATGCATATGATAAACCTCTGCTAAAAACTGCGTGGAAAGAAGCCATGAAAGCTGCTGCTTCAGCACCATCAATATTTGAAAATGTGAAACAAAATTTAAAAGATGGTGTATTAATGACGATGTCCATTCTGCCTTCAATTATGTCTATTGGGCTTATTGGCTTGGTATTAGTCGAATACACGCCAGTTTTTGATTGGCTTGCATATTTATTTTATCCATTTACAGCTATATTAGGATTACCAGAAGCAATGCTAACAGCAAAAGCGACATCGGTTGGGATTGTTGAAATGTTCTTACCTTCTATGGTAGTGACAGAAGCCGCTTTGATGACAAAATTTATTATTGGTGTTGTATCTGTTAGCGGCATTATTTTCTTTTCGGCTTTAGTTCCTTGCATTTTATCAACTGATATTCCTATTACCATTAGGCAAATGGTGATTATTTGGTTTGAACGAACAGTGCTTGCTCTTATTCTTGTCACACCTATTGCATACCTTCTGTTTTAATTTAATGCCCTGCGGTTTCATGCAGGGTTCTTTTCATATATAATAGTACTAACTCTTTTGGGAGAGCATACATATTGAAATATTCTAGAACAGCGGGTGAAGTAATGTATAAATTATATTCTCATAACGACTTAGATGGTGTTGGTTGTGGTATTATAATCAAGCTAGCATTAGGAGAAGAAGGGCAAGTTTATTATAATTCTGTCGGAGGCTTAGACTATAAAGTCGAGAAGTTTTTTTCTGAAAAGGACCATAAAGATACCAAGCTTTACATAACAGACTTATCGATCAATGAAGATAACACGAAAAGAGTAGATGATTTTGTCAATCAGGGTGGTCATGC
Organism: Cytobacillus sp. FSL W7-1323; assembly: GCF_038595015.1. NCBI lineage: Bacteria > Bacillati > Bacillota > Bacilli > Caryophanales > Bacillaceae > Cytobacillus > Cytobacillus sp. FSL W7-1323. Next base: position 2,451,254 of record NZ_CP151998.1, on the reverse strand, counting down.
ACAACTAATTGATCATCATAAAACGGCCCTACACTTTAATGAATATGAATGGGCTACAGTAACAGTACAATATGATGATGGTAGACAAACTTGTGCTACGTCATTATTATATGAGTATTTTGTTGAGCAAAAAAAACTATCTCCAAAAAGGTCCATTGAACAATTCATTGAATTGGTTCGACAATATGATACTTGGGAATGGGACGAAAATAATAATGTAAAAGCGAAGCAGTTGAATGATTTATTTTATATGTTTTCTATAGAAGAATTTGAAGAAATGATACTGCAAAGATTAAAAACCGCAGATGATTTTGAATTTGATGAGCTTGAAGCGAAATTATTATCAATGGAAGAAGCTAAAATTGAACGCTATATTAAGCGTAAAAAAAGAGAACTTATCCAAGCGTCGATTGATAAGCATATTGTTGGTGTTGTTCATGCGGAATCTTATCATTCCGAACTCGGCAATGAGCTGGGAAAAGAATACCCTCATTTAGATTATATTGCAATTCTTAATACGGGTGGTCGCAAAGTCAGCTTCAGAACGATTCACAATCACATTGATGTTTCGGCTGTTGCAGGCACGTACGGTGGGGGTGGTCATGCGAAAGCATCAGGCTGTACGATGAATGAAGAGGCGTTTAGAAAATTTGTTGTAGAATTATTCACAGAAGAATCATTAAAAATTGATGCACCTAAAAATAAATTCAACCAAAAAGAAAATAGCCATGGTACGATTTATGAAGGACGCTCTGGTGACATTTATCGTATCTACCAAAAACAAGAGCAGTGGAAAATAGAAAAGAATCATCAAGAAAATGCGACAGTATTTAAAGATTTCCAATCGGCAGTGAATGCAATTAAGATAGCTGATTTTGCTTGGTTAGCGAAAGATGATGTATACGATAATTATATGAAAAAGAATAGGTAAGTCATAGCTCCTCGAAAGATAGCAAACCTTTCGAGGAGTTTTTTATTATGATTAATCATTGAATGAAAAAACCTAACGATAAAATTTTTTTGAAAAATTTGGGGTAAAGCATCGCTTTTGAATGCTTGGTTATAATCTTCCAAATTTATGGTGGGGTGCCAATATCTTGTGTATAATGAGCGAGAGGGGGGAAGAGAGAATGTTGTACTTATTTATAATTTTATTTATCATCATGATTCTCGTATTTGCCAAATTCTTAAAACCGACTGTAAAACCTTTAAAGGAATTGCCAATCCCGAATAATCTTGGTTTAGTTCAGCCGATAGCACATTCTTTAGTTCATCAAGTAGAGAATTCATTTACTGAAAGTGATAAAAGGCAGTTAAGAAATCGTGTGCTAAAAGAACATCCAAAATGGAAAGATCATGAATTTGATTGGCTTTTCATGGAATTGAAAAGATATTTCTTTTTATGTAGCTTGTTTAAAACAGTACCCATGTATAGTAGCAAAGTAGATGCATTATGGCATGAAATGATTTTGTTTACACAAAAATATGCTGATTTTTGCCAGCAATTATTTGGTCAATATTTACACCATACCCCTAACATTGGTGGCAATCAATCTGCACATAATGAAAGAGCATTTTTTGACTTTTTGTATTTAAGTTATTTCCAACCATCTGAGAATAGTGTGAAAATATGGGGATCTTTTATGAGAAAACCTTTGCACCCGCAAATTATAGCTGATTTTAAAGCTTTAAGTGAAAAAGAATTGTTAATGACTTATTTTCGGACTCATTCTAAATGGAAGAATATCCAATTGGAATTAATTCAATCGATAAAAGAAAATATTAAATTAGCAACTGATTTTCATGAAAATCAAGATAAGAGTTTGCAATCAAAGTCCGTATTTCCCCACCAAAGTATTCTTTTTATAAGCATTTATTTTTCAATGTATGATTATGACAATTTTGAGGAAGCGGTAAGTAGTTATTTACCTGAAGAGATAGCTAAGAATAGCTTTACTTCTTCTTCATGTAGTGGTTTTGCCTGTGCTAGTGATGCATCGTCACCTTCCAATGATAGTTCTTGTTCTAGTGGTGATTCAGGTGGGAGTTGCGGTGGAGGCTGCGGCAGTAGTTAAAATCATATAATTAGTAAATTAGGGCATCTAAATAAAGGATGCTCTTTTTTATGACAAAAAATTAGGTGCGTAATAAGTTTAGTTCTGATCACCAGTATTAGTTAAGTTATTACAAAATACGACAATGTTCTTTCAATTATGTAACAATTTGTTATCATCTTTAATTAAGTCTAATTTTTTTGGTACAATTCAATAGGGTAAAAAGCACTAGAAATGGAAGTGGATGAATGAAGAAAAAATGGATGATCATCTTCCTATTCCTCATGTTATTAGGTACACAAGCATATGCAAAGGATGATGAACCAGAAATTGTCAGTGAAACGGCAATCGTTATGGAAACAGAAACGGGCGCTATATTGTATGAAAAAAATGCAAACACAAAAATGTATCCAGCAAGTTTAACTAAAATTGCAACCGCTATTTACGCAATTGAAAACGGAAACTTAAATGATGTGGTCACAATTTCTAAAGAAGCAGTAGATGTTGATGGGACAAAAGTATACTTAGAAGAGGGCGAGAAGGTAACTTTAAAAAAGCTCGTTCAAGGAATGCTCATTAACTCAGGTAATGATGCGGCAAAGGCAATTGCCATTCATTTGGAAGGTAATGAAGAGAATTTTTCGAAAAAATTGAATGCTTACATGCGAAATAAAATAAAAGTGACCGAGACTCATTTTACGAACCCTCACGGATTATTTTCCGAAAACCATTATACAACGGCAAAGGATATGGCAATCATCACAAATTATGCTATGAAAAACGAGACCTTCGCTGAAGTTTTCGGTACTGTAGAATTAAAATGGGATGGTGAATCTTGGGATACGACACTCATTAGCCATCATCAACTCCTAACTGGACAAAGACCGTACGAATGGATTACTGGTGGGAAGACTGGATTTGTCAGTGAATCTAAACAAACACTCGCATCTACTGCAGATAATGGGAAATTGGCATTAACAGCGATTGTTATGAAAGCAGATTTTAAACGTGATATTTATAAAGACACCAAAACCATCTTTGATTACAGTTTCTCTCATTATGAAAATAAAGAACTTGTCCCTGAACAAGAATATTTTGTTGGTGAAAAAGTGTTTCAACCGACAGAAAATAGCTACAAGGTATCTTTACCGATTGAAGGATTTACAGAACACTTAAATAATCAAGGTGTATTAGAAATCGTGGATAATAATGACAAAGTGATACAAGAAATAACTTTGGAAAGAGAACAGCCTAAACAAGAGGTAGCGAACCATCATACGATGAATGAAGCTAGTGATGATACTGAGAAGGAAAATACGACTCTTATTATTTATATTGCTATAGGCTCGGTTGCCATCATTTTGATAGTGGTTTTCTTATTTATACGAAAAATGAGGAAACGTAACCGATATGATATCCATAATAGAAGATGGTAGGAAGGAAGCGCAGTAACTTTACTGTGCTTTTTTGCTTTTATATAGATGTGAGTAAATGTGAGAATATAACTTTAAAAAGAAAGAATTATGTTACTATTATCAATAGAAAAGATTGTTTGGGACTAACAAATGGCGGTGAAAACATGATAGTAGTAAGTGCATGTCTAGCAGGAATGAATGTAAGATATAATGGATCTAATAGTTTAGACGAAAGAATCCAGAAACTTTTATTAGAGAATCAAGCGATGACTGTTTGTCCGGAATTACTCGGAGGTTTTACGACGCCAAGAGAGCCAGCTGAAATCGTGGGCGGAGATGGTGAAGATGTATTAGACGGAAAAGCAAAAGTGATCGAAAAGTCAGGTAAGGATGTTACAAAACAATATATCAACGGTGCATATGCTACATTAAAAAAAGCTCAAGAGTTGGGAGCAGATACAATTATCCTTAAGGAAAATAGTCCATCATGTGGTAGTTCAGTTATTTACAATGGAGAATTCAAAGGGGAACAAATAGTTGGTAATGGTGTCACAACAGCCTTATTAAGAAAAAATGGTTTTAAAGTCATTTCGGAAAATAACTTTAATGAATATTCAATACTTGAAATTAACTAAGGATATATTTATGTATTTTTACGTAGGTGTTTGTTATAGATACAACTTTGAGTGTCCTCAGGTATTCGCGACTTTACATATCCATTTAAAGAAGCTGGTAGCCGTATATGGCTACCAGCTTTCTTACAATTATGCCTGATACATTTTGGCGATTTGCTTTTGTAGCTCATCGTTTTCAAGGTATTCATCATAAGTTACTTGTTTGTCTACGATACCGTTTGGTGTGATTTCAATAATTCGGTTAGCAATCGTTTGGATAAATTGATGGTCATGTGATGCAAAAATCATCGAACCTTTAAAGGCAATTAAACCATTATTTAAAGCGGTAATGGATTCTAAGTCTAAATGGTTAGTAGGTTCGTCAAGTAAAAGTACGTTTGAACCACTTAGCATCATTTTTGAGAGCATACAGCGAACTTTTTCTCCACCTGACAGCACGCTTGCTTTCTTCAATACTTCTTCACCTGAGAAGAGCATACGACCTAAAAAGCCACGAAGGAAGCTTTCACTTTCATCTTCAGGAGAATATTGACGGAGCCATTCGACTAAATTCAGCTCACTATTTTCAAAGAAATTTGAGTTATCCTTTGGAAAGTAAGCTTGAGAAGTTGTTACCCCCCATTTAAATGAACCTTCATCTGGATCCATTTCACCCATCAGAATTTTGAATAAAGTTGTTTTAGCAAGTTCATTTGTACCCACAAGGGCAATTTTATCGTCTTTATTCATAATAAAGCTTATATTATCAAGCACTTTCACACCGTCAATTGTTTTTGATAGTCCATCTACTCTTAATAAGTCGTTACCAATTTCACGGTCAGGTGAAAACCCTACATACGGATAACGTCTTGAGGACGGTCTAATGTCATCTAAAGAAATTTTATCAAGTAATTTTTTTCTAGATGTTGCTTGCTTAGATTTTGACGCGTTCGCACTAAAACGAGCAATAAAGTTTTGTAGTTCTTTAATTTTTTCTTCTTTTTTCTTATTTGCATCCTGTGCCATTCTTTGTGCTAATTGACTTGATTCATACCAGAAATCATAGTTACCGACATAAATTTGAATTTTACCGAAATCTAAGTCAGCAATATGAGTACAGACTTTATTTAGGAAATGACGATCATGAGATACAACGATGACTGTGTTTTCGAAGTTAATTAAAAACTCCTCTAGCCATGCAATTGCTTTAATATCCAAGTGGTTCGTCGGTTCATCTAGTAATAAAACATCAGGCTTTCCAAACAATGCTTGAGCAAGCAATACTTTTACTTTGTCTCCACCTGATAAATCAGCCATTTTCTTCATATGCAATTCTTCTGGAATGCCGAGACCTTTAAGTAAAATAGCCGCTTCGGATTCTGCTTCCCAACCATTTAACTCAGCAAACTCACCTTCTAATTCAGCAGCTCTCATACCATCTTCATCTGAGAAATCTGCTTTCATGTAAATAGCATCCTTCTCTTGCATCACTTCATAAAGGCGTGCATGACCCATAATAACCACTTTTAATACTTCATATTCTTCATATTCAAAATGGTCTTGCTTTAAGACTGCAAGCCGTTCCCCTGGTCCTAAGCTAACATTCCCGGACTGTGATTCAATTTCGCCAGATAAAATTTTTAAAAAGGTGGATTTACCCGCACCATTTGCGCCGATTAAACCATAGCAATTGCCAGGTGTAAACTTAATATTAACATCTTCGAATAATTTGCGATCGCCATAGCGGAGACCTACGTTTGTAACAGTTAGCATTAATTATATTCCTCCATGCATCATAATCGATAAAATTATAACATTAACTCAAGTCACAGTGTTAATCTAGATCATATTTATTTGAAAAACATGAAAAAATAGAGGGATTTTACCCCTTTAAAGCGAATATAAATATTTATGGTTTGAAATGAAATTGTTGAGGTTTTGTCATAATTCTAAAAGGGTAAGTAATGATAAAATAGACAATGCGATGCGTTGGACAATACATACAAGCAAGTTTTCACTTTATCCAACAAAATCATAATCCTTTTATACTTTTTTCACAAAAAAGTTATAAAAGAAGGAAAAAAATAAAGGATTGTTCATAGTTTTTTCATAATTATCCTTTAATATATAAAGTATAAAGGCAGGAAAAAAGGAGTTTTATAAATGGAGAAAACACAGATCGTAGATTTAGTGAACCGTTTAAAAAAAGCTGGTATTAAAGTGAGCCTTACAAAACCAAGATCATTATTAACCATTCAGCCATGTAAAGCAATGCCATCTGCTTCTAACTAAGCATGGTAACTACATAGGATTATTTTAGAGAGGTGAATTTTTCACCTCTCTATTTTTTTAACATTCAATAAGTATATTCAATATCTTTTAATAGAGGATTGTTGTTTGAAAGGAATATCTACACATATAAGGGGTTTTATTTTTGATTTGTATCCTGACTTATTAACAAGAGAAGTTCAAAGAAGACATGATTATGCGATTGTATAGAACATGCTACAGAAAACAGGATTTACTGATATACAGACTTTCAAGCTTTGGGAAACAAGAAACACATATACCCTAAAAGAAACATTGCTTGAGGATATCAAAGCAAGGAGCGGCAGAAGTATTCTTCATGAATTAGATGATGTACAATTAGAAAGATTAGTTGAGTATATAGATAAACAGTTAGGTGATAAGAAGATTGTGGAGAGTGATCGTTGGACCATGTGGCTAGCTAAAAAATAAAAAAGTTATTTTATTTTTCTATTGACCTTAACGCAACGTCAACATTTAGTGTAGTGATTAGGAGGTGAAGTGATGTTATATTCAATCAAACAGATGGCTCAAATGTCGGGTGTAAGTACGCGAACATTAAGATATTACGATGAAATAAATTTATTAAAACCAGCAAATGTCAACGAGGCAGGTTATCGCTTCTATTCAACAAGAGAAATCGATAGGCTGCAACAAATTTTATTCTATCGAGAATTAAATTTTAAGCTATCAGATATTCAAAAGATTTTGTCATCATCTGAGGATTCTTCTATTCAAAGTATATTACACACGCATTATGAGGCATTAGTAGAAAAAAGACATCATATTGACAGCCTAATAAAAGCAGTTGAAGATACAATTGCTTATCATAAAGGAGAGATAGAAATGAGTAACGAAGAAAAATTTGCCGCATTCAAAAAGAAGAGAATAGAGGAAAACGAAAACAAGTTCGGAGAGGAAATTCGAGAAAAATATGGAGAGGAAGCAGTAGAAGAGGCAAATCAATCATGGATGGGAATGTCAGAGGAAAGCTATAAAGAGATGCAAGAGATTGAGAGTGAATTGATTGAAAGACTAAAACAATTCAATCAACAAAAAAATCAACAAAAAGAAGATGCGAAGCAAATCGTGATGTTACACAAAAAATGGTTACAATATACATGGTCGACTTATTCTTCTGAGGCACATAAAGGTTTGGCAGACATGTATATCGCTGATGAGAGATTTACACAATATTACGATGAAAAAGCAGGTGTTGGGGCTGCTCGACTTTTAAGAGACAGTATTTTAGCATATGCTTAAAAAAAGAGTAGCCATTTTTTGGCTACTCTTTTTATTCTATATTATTTCATTGAAATCCAGACACTTTTCACTTCAGTATAATTATCAAGAGCATAGGAACCCATTTCACGACCGATTCCAGACTGTTTGTAGCCACCAAATGGTGAAGCAGCATCAAAAGCATTATAACAGTTAACCCAAACAGTGCCTGCTCGAAGTTTATTTGCAATATAATGAGCATTTGCTACATCACGTGTCCATACTCCCGCAGCCAAACCATATTCTGAGCGATTAGCCCGATCAATAAGTTCATCCAAATCTTCATATGGCATTGCGGAAATAACTGGACCGAATATCTCTTCCTTAGCAATCGTCATGTCATCTTGCACATTTGCAAAGATTGTTGGTGAAACAAAATAGCCATCATCCTGTGGTTTCGTTCCTCCTACGACAAGCTCTGCACCTTCACTTACACCTTTTTCAATATAACCAAGGACTCGTTTTTGTTGTTCAGTTGACACCAGTGGTCCAATTTCTGTGTCAGCATGTATACCTGCTCCTTGTTTGATATTCTTAGCATGGCTTGCCATATCAGCCACTACATTATCAAATTGTTTCTTTTGAATGAACACACGAGAACCGGCACAACACACTTGACCTTGGTTAAACATGACACCATTTAGTGCCCCTGGAATCGCTTTTGAAAGGTCAGCATCAGGTAAGATAATATTAGGTGATTTACCGCCAAGCTCTAGCGTTACTCTTTTTAATGTTTTAGAAGCACTTGACATAATCGATTTACCGACTTCAGTAGAGCCAGTAAAAGCAATTTTGTCGACCAATGGATGATCCACTAATGGACTACCTGCCGTTTCACCAAATCCAGGAACAATATTAATAACACCTTTAGGGAATCCAGCTTCCTCGACTAGTTCTGCTAAATAGAGAGCAGATAGAGGAGTTTGTTCAGCTGGCTTTAATACAACCGTACAACCGCTAGCTAGTGCTGCACCGATTTTCCACATAGCCATTAACAATGGGAAGTTCCATGGGATGATTTGTCCTACTACTCCCACAGGTTCATGTCTTGTATAATTAAAGAATGGACCACTTACCGGTATCGTCTGTCCTACGATTTTTGTTGACCAGCCAGCATAATAACGCATATGCTCTACAGCTAGTGGGATATCGGCATTTGTTGTTTCTCTAATAGGCTTTCCGTTATCTAAGGTTTCTAATTGTGCTAATTCTTCACTATTCTCTTCCATTAAGTCGGCAAGTTTATAGAGAAGTCGACTGCGTTGTGCAGCAGAGATCTTTGACCATTTACCATTATCAAATGCCTCGCGAGCTGCTTTGACCGCTAAATCAATGTCTTCCTTGTCAGCTTCATAAACATGGGCGAGTACTTCACCTGTCGCTGGGTTATATGATTCGAATGTTTTGCCTGATTTGCTTTCGACAAACTCCCCATTAATATACAGCTTTTTCTTTCCACTTAAAAATTTCTCCACCTTTTCTTTCACACTTACAGTTAACTGACTCATCGAATTCCTCCTTAAAAATAGTGTCTATGTACTCTCATGGCTGGAATTGTTAAGCATAGAAACCGTTTACATGAATATAGTACCATTTTTTAAAATTATAAATCAACTAAGAAGATTTATAATTTTCCGTCTATATTCGACATAACATTTAATGAATATAAGAAAGAAGCTATTTATCGGACAGCACTAATGTAAAGGTTTAACATCGGAATTGATATCTATATGTATGCGTGGATTAACAGGTATTATATTCATCCTAGAGCCGTGTGAAAATACATTTGTATTCCAACAAGAAATGACTTTTTCAACATACTCATGAGCATATAGGAAAAGGTCTTTAATTCTATTTTTAGATTTTATGTCGAATTTTTTTATTTATTTCTTGTACTTTTAATTAAAATGCGACAAAATTTTATCATTTATTTAATCTCAGTTTTTTCAAAGATCAATAAATGTGCCGTTCCACTTTTGTTCCAAATTTCATAAATTAATTAGAAAGTTAATTTAAATTAAATTCACTTGTATTCTCTATAAAAAGGAAGGTGACAACCTATGCCAGAATTCTTTGATGGAATAATATCTCAAAATGCTTCCTATGCCAATTCTATAAACATTCCAACTTCATCTGCTTACCAAATTTGGGGACAAGTTGGCCTTAATGTTAGTGAAGCAATCCCCACTTCAAACATTCGTGTTCAATTTGACGGTATTATTACTTTAAAATTAAGTCCCACAGCCAGTACTTATACAAATTTTATAGAATTAAAAATTGTTCGAGGGACTAATCCTAATGCTAATACTATTTTTACAGGTATCAAGACTATTGTTCTTAATGGTTCTGAGGACGGTCCTCAAGAGTACGCATTTTCCGCTTCAGATTACAATGTCTCCAAAGGTTCTGGGTTTTTAATATATACTGCCTATGTTCGTAATATTACTGGTGCAGTTAATTCAGATGTAACACGTGTTGGCCCAGAGAGTTTTAATGCGACAGCTAGTGGAATTACAGGTTTGAGTGGAGTTACAGGAGCCACGGGGGCGACCGGAGCAATAGGATTAACCGGAGCGACCGGAACAACAGGAGTAACAGGAATAACGGGTACAACAGGAACGACGGGAGTAACCGGTTCCACGGGATCCACAGGAATCGCAGGTAACACAGGAATAACCGGATTAACTGGTCCAACAGGATCGACTGGAGTGACAGGATTAACCGGTGCTACGGGAGTCACCGGAATAACAGGTGCCACAGGGTTAACAGGAACAACAGGAATAACTGGAGCCACCGGATTGACCGGGGTCACAGGTAATACAGGTCCAACAGGATTAACTGGAACAGCAGGAGTAACTGGAGCTACAGGAATCGCAGGAGCTACGGGAATAACAGGAGCAACAGGAATCACAGGAGAAACCGGAATAACAGGAGCTACCGGGACGACCGGAGTAATCGGTCCAACAGGAGCAACGGGAACGACTGGAATAACCGGGGTCACAGGAGCAACCGGAGTAACAGGAGTAACAGGATCGACCGGATTAACTGGAACAACGGGAGCAACAGGAACAACAGGAATCACAGGAGCCACCGGAGTAACGGGAGCAACCGGAATAACAGGAGTAACAGGAGTAACAGGAGTAACAGGAGTAACAGGAACGACTGGATTAACAGGAACAACAGGAATCACAGGAACAACAGGAATCACAGGAACAACAGGAATCACAGGAACAACAGGAACAACCGGAGCAACCGGAGTAACAGGATCGACCGGATTAAGTGGAACAACGGGAGCAACAGGAACAACAGGAATCACAGGAGCCACCGGAATAACAGGAGTAACAGGAGTAACAGGAACGACTGGATTAACAGGAACAACAGGAATCACAGGAACAACAGGAACAACCGGAGCAACCGGAGTAACAGGATCGACCGGATTAACTGGAACAACGGGAGCCACAGGAACGGCTGGAGTAACAGGAGCCACCGGAATAACAGGAATAACCGGAGCAACAGGAATAACAGGAATAACCGGAGCAACAGGAATCACAGGAGCAACCGGAGTAACAGGAGTAACAGGAACGACTGGATTAACTGGAACAACGGGAGCAACAGGAACAACAGGAATCACAGGAGCCACCGGAGTAACGGGAGTAACAGGAGTAACAGGAACGACTGGATTAACAGGAACAACCGGAGCAACCGGAATAACAGGAGTAACAGGAGTAACAGGAATCACAGGAGCAACCGGAGTAACAGGAGTAACAGGAACGACTGGATTAACTGGAACAACGGGGCAACAGGAACAACAGGAATCACAGGAGCCACCGGAGTAACGGGAGCCACCGGAATAACAGGAGTAACAGGAGTAACAGGAACGACTGGATTAACAGGAACAACAGGAACAACCGGAGCAACCGGAATAACAGGAGTAACAGGAGTAACAGGAACGACTGGATTAACAGGAACAACAGGAATCACAGGAACAACAGGAACAACCGGAGCAACCGGAGTAACAGGAGTAACAGGATCGACCGGATTAACTGGAACAACAGGAATCACAGGAGCCACCGGAATAACAGGAACACCAGGAACAACAGGAGCCACCGGAATAACAGGAATAACCGGAGCAACAGGAATCACAGGAACAACAGGAGTAACAGGAGTAACAGGATCGACCGGATTAACTGGAACAACAGGAATCACAGGAGCCACCGGAGTAACGGGAGCCACCGGAATAATAGGAATCACAGGAGCCACCGGAATAACAGGAGCAACAGGAATCGCAGGAGCCACCGGAATAACAGGAGCAACAGGAATAACAGGAACAACAGGAATAACAGGAACAACAGGAATCACAGGAGCAACCGGATCGACCGGATTAACTGGAACAACAGGAGTAACAGGAGTAACAGGATCGACCGGATTAACTGGAACAACGGGAGCAACAGGAACAACAGGAACAACAGGAATCACAGGAGCCACCGGAATAACAGGAGCAACAGGAATCGCAGGAGCCACCGGAATAACAGGAGCAACAGGAATCGCAGGAGCCACCGGAATAACAGGAGCAACAGGAATCGCAGGAGCCACGGGAATAACCGGAGCAACAGGAATCACAGGAGTCACAGGAACAACAGGAATAACAGGAACAACAGGAATCACAGGAGCCACCGGAGTAACGGGAGCCACCGGAATAACAGGAATAACCGGAGCAACCGGAGTAACAGGATCGACCGGATTAACTGGAACAACGGGAGCAACAGGAACAACAGGAATCACAGGAGCCACCGGAATAACAGGAGCAACAGGAATAACGGGCGCAACCGGGACGACCGGAGTAACCGGTCCAACAGGAGCAACGGGAATAACAGGGTCCACCGGAATAACTGGCATAACAGGAACAACAGGAGCCACAGGAACGGCTGGATTAACCGGTCCAACAGGAATAACAGGAGCCACAGGAGTGACAGGAGTCACAAGTGCAACCGGTCCAACAGGAGCGACCGGAGTAACGGGAGCCACAGGAACTGGATCTCAATTATTTTTTACAGAAGTAGCTGGGCCAATTGCGCTAATAACTACTGGAACTGAAACGACAGTGGCTACATTAAATGTACCAACTACAGTTGCTCAAAACATTAAAATTGACTATGCGATATCAGTGGATGTAATTACTACGGCCAATGCTAATTTCACCTTCCAAATAAGGCTATATCTTAATGGGACTTTACTTGATACGCGTTCCGTTCAAAGAAGTGTTAGTTCGGCAGGTACATCAAGATTTCCTGTTGCATCAACCAATGTAAATACTGCTACTGTCACTGGAACTGCAACATATGAAATTAGAATAGCTTATACGGTAGCTTCAAATGTAACCTCTTCAAGTGCTTTAAATGTCGATATTAACGCAATACGCTTTCCGTAACAAAAGTAGATCAATAAAAGTTAAAAGCTATCCTTCAAATGAGGATGTCAACATGGGACTTACGGATAAATATAAGATAATAGAGGTTTGTTATAATGACGTTACAACTTCTTAATTTAAATCCTATGGTAAAAAGAATAGGAAGAAATAAGGTTATCCATATTTTTTACGATACTGTGTTTAATTATATGGGTTCAGGATACGAAACTGTCTTAAAATTGATCGATAAATAAAACGCGAAGCAGCCGTAATGGCTGCTTTATTATTTTTTAATACTTCTGTTTTTAATTTTTTTGAATTTTGTTATGCTACATTGTCAAATTTCCGCAACTTCAGGTTGAAACCATTTACTTTCAACTTGCAAAAAAGTATTCAATAAAGAATAATCTTCTGTATTATATTTTTGGAATTTTCCTCCGAGTTTATCTTTTTATTTCTTCCAGCCTTCAACCTACCTGTGTTCATGTTAATATTCATCAACCAGTCAAATTCTGCAAAAGTCTAATGAAAATAAAATATAAGTTTTTTGTCATAGGCTTATCTTTTTTTAGCTAAGAAGGTATTCATATTAATCATGTGAACAGTTATTCCACTGCTATTTAAATCGATGACCATTGATTCCAAGTGTGATGGCTTCTATCTATGCAATCATGTTGGACAATAGTACATAAATGCTTGAGAAGTGTATGAAACAGTGAAATTTGAACACAATAGTATTACATGAAGGGAGGATAACAGATTTGAAAGAGTATGAGGATATGCCTTTAAGTGAATCCAAAAATCTTTATGAGAATCTATCCTTGCTAAATGGTGATTTAGAAAATTTAGATGAAAATTGGGATGTTGTTGAAGGTATTGACATCGCGATTCCAAGAAAAAAATCACAGAATTAAGTTAAAGAAGCTGCTTACTGGCAGCTTCTTTAGTTACGCTCATTTTTTGAATTTAAATATTTTGCAGCTAATAATGCTTTCACTTCATTATAAGATAAACCAGACTGTTGATTCAGTCGTTTCACTTCATTAATATCAGTTCCTGCTACTGTATATCGTTTTTCTTTTGATGACATTTATATTCACCTCTTTTATAGTTTACGTTACTTACGAAAAAATACACAGAATTAAATTCATTAAACCAAGCAAAGTTGTCCATACTAATAGTAGAAGATAAAATTTAGAGGGGGATCACGATGTTTTTTAATAAAAAAGCACAAGAAGAAAAACCTGAAGTAGTGATTTTAAGTACGGATGTATATGCTTGTCTAGATAATACATGTAATGGCTGGATGAGAAAGGATTTTGTATCTGTAGATTTGAAATGCCCTTTATGTGGTAGTGACACAACTTTAGAAGTAAGAGATCTCCCAGAAATCTTAATGTAATTTGACTCCAGTTAAAAATAAAGCAATTAGCATAGTATTTTTGTGATAATCGCTTTATTTTTAGCAAGATTAATACAAAAACCGTGTAGTCTATAGCGACTACACGGTTTTTGTCGTTCTATTCACCTTTTTTTGAAAGACAACGATCACATTCCATTAAGTAGGATTCCGCTTGTTCCTCCATTATTTGACCGCACTCTGGGCATACCTTCTTAGGTAAAGTTTGAAAAAATTCTACTGGACTCATCATTTTCTTCCATCTCCTTTTATATAACAATTATTTTATTATTCCTTCTGTTATGATACAGTATACACGATTAAAATAAAAATGTGTACCTATTTTTTTGAATTTTTTAATAAAAAGGAAGAAAAATTTTCATTTTAAGGAAGAAGAATTACTATTAATACATTTATTAAGCAACAACCCTCATTTTGTTAAACTTCTGTTATATAAGTCATTAGATTATTATTGTCCTGTTCTTTTCCTGTAACGAACTTTTGTTATGATTATCACCGTTAGCTAATACAAGCTATACAGGAGGTTATGCGAAATGAAAAAATCAGTATTATCATTTTTAGCTGTAGCAACTATTGCAGGAGGAGCTGCAGCAAGCGTGCAAGCCGAGGAAGTAACTGTCAAAAAAGGAGATACAATATGGAGCATCTCACAAAAATACAATACGACAGTTGAACAGGTTAAAGAGTGGAATAACTTATCTTCAAATACAATTTATATTGAAGATGTGTTAAACGTATATGAGGAAGAAAAATATAAAGTAAATAAAGGCGACACGCTTTGGGGCATTGCAAAAGAGCTTGATGTGAAGGTTGATTCAATAAAAAACTGGAACAATTTAAGTTCAGAAGTGATACACCCTGGCCAAGAGCTTGTTGTATATCCCGGTGCACCGAGTAGTATCGTAAAAGAAAGCCCGGTACATACTCCGGTAGAAAATACCGAATCTACACCAACTAAAGAAGAAAAACCAGTGGTGAATGAAGATACGAACAAAGAACAGGCAAAAGAAGAACCTGCAGAGACAGTAGATGCACCTAAGGAAGAGAAAAATACAAACAATACCCCTTCAGAAGAAGGAGCAAAAGAAATTACAATGGAAGCAACTGCATATACAGCTTCTTGTGAGGGGTGTTCTGGTGTAACAGCAACTGGGATTAACTTAAAAGAGAATCCAGATGCGAAGGTCATTTCAGTTGATCCAAATGTTATTCCACTTGGCACAAAAGTATATGTAGAAGGTTATGGTGAAGCAATCGCAGGAGATACTGGCGGTGCAATTAAAGGAAATAAAATTGATATCTTTATTCCAAATAAAGAGGATGCCATTAATTATGGTAGACAATCAGTAAAAGTAACAATCTTAGATTAATTGTTAAATAGAAAATGGTTAAACTAGTATGATAGTTAGCTGACAAGTCCGAACACATTTTAAACCTATAAAGGTTTATGTGTTCGGATTTTTTTGCTCTATGGGTCTTTCTTAGACTGAAAGAAAGAGTTGTGATCACTGCTATTTCGTATTCAAGTTTCATTATATTTTTTTCTTTGAACGTTGCACAACCCCTTTTTACTCAACCATCTTGCGCAATGTACGAACTAAACTTATTTTGCCTTGTTATTTTTTGCTATGATTTTAGGAGTATATATCCTTATTCTCTACTAAAAAATTATTATAGACTCAGGTTCTGTTTATTGGACTGTGCCAAACCTGCCTTAAGGTCCAACATAAACAATATGCAAGTTGAATGCACTTGTCATTATTAAAAAGGAAAATGAGAAAAAGAAAGGTAATAATCATTATAGTGATTTAACATATCAGTGGAGGAAAAAACAACACTCATTTCAATAGATTCGTTAAATTACTAATAAAACGAAGAAATCTATATTATGTAATTTCTGAAATTACGGATGATGAGTGCAACGGGGAAATAAATGCGCGATGAGGCAATTAAAATAAACCAAAATCATCGCGCAAGGAAAAATATAAACCGGTCTTATTTATTTTTGTTTTTCTCCTCATGATGAACAAAAAAACTTTTTACTGGAGAAATAAGTGACTTAAAGTTTTCTGTAAGGTAAGCTGTTCTTTCAAAAATAATCGATTTTAAATGATCGATTTGTCTTGATAATTTCTCATTAAGTGCATCTTGAGATTCGAGTTTTTCCATAACAGATTGATGATAGATATCTTGTGTTTCTATTTTGTCTTTAATAGTAGCTTGATCATCGGTAATGACTGTTAATTCCTCTAGGATTTTTTCAGTCGGTTTCTCAAGGTTATCTAATTTTCGTGAAAGTTCTAAGATAGCTGTTTCCTGAATAGATGATTGTGCTAATAGAGTTTCATATGAAGACTGACTAGTTCTTAGTTGAATTAGTAATTCTTCGTTTTTATTTTCAATTTGTTGAAGATAACCATTCATTTCGAGTTGGTTTTGTTCTTGAGCTTGGTAGGCTGATTGAAGAGCAGTCCAGTCCTCATTGTATTGCTGTATATTTTTTTCGTGGCGTATACTCTCATCTTTAGCAAAGCTCATTAAATCTTCATACGTCTCCTCTAACTGATGTTGTAAATCGCGATGCTGTTTTGATACTTTATGATTAAGCTGTGATTGTTCTTCTAAAAGGTTAGATAGATAATTTTTTCTATATACATCTTGATTACTAGTGATTTTTTCCTTAAGAAACAATGATGGTGTTACTTGCTCATGTTTAGACAGAATATAAACCTCCCTTCAGATCTGTTTTTATAGCATATGAGTGTCGTTGTTAAACTGTGGCAATAATAGGCACTCACCTATTAAATGAAAAATTTTTGAAACCATTTATCAGGAGTTTACGTATGTATTATAGACAGGATGCGAAAGAAAATGAGAGTCAGAAATGAAAGAACTCCATTTTCCATAAGCATAAGAAACCATGCTAATTGAATAGGTTTTTTTCACTTGCTTTTTTAAGAAGAAAAGCGAGGGTATATCAGTTTACGTTTTTCTAATAAACGTTTAAACTGAATGTATACATATTTACAATTTTCAATGAAAAGGGAGAGATGAAAAGTGGCAATTTCATTATCAAAAGGACAAAAAATTGATTTAACCAAAACAAATCCAGGGCTATCTCAAGTCGTTATCGGTCTTGGTTGGGATACAAATAAGTATGATGGCGGCCAAGATTTTGACTTAGATACTAGTGTGTTTTTATTAGATGAATCTGGAAAATGTTCTTCGGATAAAGACTTTATTTTCTACAATCAATTAGAAGGTGGAAATGGATCAGTTGTACATGCAGGAGATAATCGCACGGGTGTGGGTGATGGCGATGACGAAAGTGTAAAAGTTGACTTATCCAATGTACCTGCTTCTATTGCAAAAATCTCGTTTGTAATTACGATTCATGATGCAGAGGGAAGAGGGCAAAATTTCGGACAAGTATCTAATTCTTATGTTCGTATCTTAAATGAAGAAAACAATGAAGAATTGATTCGTTATGATTTGGGAGAAGACTTCTCTATTGAAACAGCTGTAATTGTTGGGGAATTATACCGTCATAATGGCGAATGGAAATTCTCTGCAATTGGTTCAGGCTATCAAGGTGGTTTGGCAAGAATTGCAACTGATTACGGCTTACAAGTAGGATAATCTTAACGCGATAAAAGGGGGAGTCTCTTTGGCTATTCAATTATCAAAAGGACAAAGAATCGATTTAACGAAAACAAACCCGGGATTAACTAGGGCAGTGATCGGTCTCGGTTGGGATACAAATAAGTATAATGGCGGGGAATCCTTTGACCTAGATGCTTCTGCATTTTTGGCAGATCATCAAAACCGTTGCCAGCAAGATCAAGATTTTGTTTTCTACAATCAGTTGGAACATCCATCAGGTTCGGTCATTCATACAGGAGACAATCGTACCGGTGAAGGAGACGGGGATGATGAACAATTAATTGTCGAATTTTCAAAAATCCCTTCAACTGTTGATCGTATCGGAATTGCTGTTACCATTCATGATGCAGAATTAAGAAAGCAAAATTTCGGACAAGTTTCTAATGCGTTTGTCCGTTTAGTAAATGAAGAAACAAATGAAGAACTTCTACGTTATGATTTAGGAGAAGATTTTTCCATTGAAACAGCTGTTGTTGTATGTGAGCTTTATCGCCACAATAACGAATGGAAATTTAATGCCATTGGTAGTGGCTTCTCAGGTGGACTAGCAGCATTATGTAAAAACTATGGCTTAGAAGTATAAGGAAGAGAGGCTCAATCATTTTTAAAAATGATTGAGCCTCTTTCATATATCTCTGGTTCATTTTTGATTGAAGAGAGTCATTCTTTACGACAAGGACGTTCTATAATAAGTAACTAAATATGCAAAATCCTAATATTGAAAGCATATTAGAAAAGTATACATGAATCAGTCATATTTTAAAGGAAGATAGGTGAAATTAGTGGCTTTGAAGTATACAGAACACGGTGATAAAAGTGCTTCTTTAATCGTATTTTTACATGGTGGTGGCGTAAGTGGTTGGATGTGGGATAAACAAATTCAACATTTTTCGAACTATTATTGTATTGTTCCAGATTTACCTGAGCATGGTTTGCACAGTGATGATATTAAATTTACTATAAAAGGTAGTGCAGAATTAGTTATAAACTTACTCGAACAAAAAGCAAACGGTAAGAAAATAATATTAATCGGCTTTTCATTAGGTGCTCAAGTGATTATACAAATATTAAGCATGAAACCATATTTAATAGATTTCGCCATCATCAATAGTGCGTTGGTCAGGCCATATCCATACACAGAAAAATTGATAAAAACCACAGTTAAATGGTCATTTCCTTTAATCAAACATAAATACTTCTCCAAGATCCAAGCTAAAATATTGTATGTGAACGAAGCCTACTTTGACAAATATTATGAAGAAAGTGCTCGAATGAAGATTGAAACTCTCATGAGAGTATTACAAGAGAACATGTCGTTTCGAATACCTAAAGAATTTAAAATGGCAAAAACTAAAATATTGGTTACTGTCGGTGAGAAAGAAAAAGCAGTCATGAAAAAATCTGCAACAGACATTGTAGCTTCACATTTAAATTGCCAAGGCGTGACTTTACTGAAAATTGGCCATGGATTTCCTTTGGCAAAACCTGACTTATTTACTTATATCGTTGAAACGTGGTTACTAAAAGGTGATTTACCAAACGAATGTAGCGAGATTAGATCATTTTGTACTGAGTATGGTGCTGAAGACTAATTACCTTTTTATTGCAAGCAGAGTCTACTTGTTTGTAAATATGGTATAGTAAATATTTATGAATGAAAACAAAGGAAGTATGAGCAAATGGTATCAACAAAAGTTTATATAAAAGAGTGGCAAAAAGCGATTGCAGCAGAAATCAGTCACTTAAAACAATATGGTAGTAAGAGTTTTCATATTTTTGCTGGAAGAAAATTAGATGCAAAAGAGGGCTATAGCTATTACTTTGAAGTCCATTTTCCATTATCAATTCCAATTGGTTCAACCATTACCGTTCTTTGGGGAGAAAGAAAGTCAAAGGGCCGAATGGTATCTGTAGAAGGAAAAAATATTATTGTAACGATAGAAGATTATTTCGGTGAAGAGATTCATGAAGCCCATTTGCAGCATGACCCTTGGGAGTTATTAGATCAACTCTATCAGAGGATAGCGGAAATAAAGGATCAAAAGAAAAAAAGAGTAAGAATAAAGCATCTAATGAATCCCTCAACTGAGGTAAAGCATCCGCAAGATAAAATTAAATCATCATTACATGAGTTAGTACTACGATCGAAGTATAATCCAATTACTTATATTTGGGGACCTCCTGGAACCGGTAAAACCTATACGTTAGCAAGAGTAGCTGCAAATCAATATTTAAAAAAGAAGCGGATATTAATTGTCGCACATAGTAATCAAGCAGTGGATGTACTCATGGCAGAAGTTTATCAGTTTCTCTTGAAAAAGGATAAATACAATCTTGGTGATCTATTAAGGTATGGCAGACAATCAGATGAATTCATGAAGCAGTTTGTTTCAATTACAGCGACTGGCTTATTGAACATGAGCGATGGTGATTTAATAGAAGAGAAAAATCAATTAATGGAGGAAAGAGCAGGATTAAAATTAGATCTATCCTCTTCCTTTAGCCAACGTGATAGTAGGCAATTAGTTGAAATAGAAAAAAAGCTTCATACATTACATGAAAAACTAAAGAAAAAAGAAAATACTCTAGTAAAGCAATCAAGAATCATTGGCACAACCTTGGCGAAAATGGCAACTGATACCTTAATCTATGAAGATGAATTCGACTATATCATTTTAGATGAAGCAAGTATGGCATATATCCCTCAAATTGCCCTTGCGACTTCACTAGGAAAACGGACAATTATCTGTGGAGATTTTAAACAACTACCGCCAATAGCTTCAGCAAAGCATCCTTTAGTAAAAAAATGGTTGCAAGAAGATATTTTCCATCATGCCGGTGTTGTAAGTCAAGAGAATAAAGGGGAACTGCATCCGCAGTTGTTCTTATTAAATGAACAAAGAAGAATGCACCCAGATATATCGAAATTCACGAATGAATATATTTATCAATCCCTCGTTGTCGATCATCCATCTGTCTATCAAACGAGAGAGAACATTGTAGAAAGTCATCCATTTCCTCAACGTGCCTCTATATTGTTAGATACATCAAGTACAGGTGCCTATTGCATAAAGGAAAAATCAACGCATTCACGTGTGAACCTATGGCAACTATTGCTCTCTTTTCAACTCATTCATGAAGCTTATAAGGCGGGTAATCGCTCAATAGGCTATGTTACACCTTATAGGGCACAAGCGATATTAATGACACAGTTCTTAGATGAAGTCTATGAGAAAGAGAAAATGACTGCGCAAATTGTGTCAGCGACTGTCCATCGCTTTCAAGGGAGTGAACAGGATATGATGATATTTGATACAGTCGATGGGGATCCTGAAACGAGACCAGGTGTGTTATTAACCGGTCAAAATAGTGAACGATTATTAAATGTTGCTCTCACACGTACAAAAGGAAAGTTTATCCATATAGCAAATGGTACGTTTATAAGGCAGCATGTATCAAGTAAGAAAATATGGAAAAAATTATGGCAACATCAAACGAGCGAAGGACATGTGATTGGCCCCGCTGAAATAGGGCAATGGATGAATCATTCTCATCCGAAATTGTCTTGGCATTATGCTAAAAAGCGTGAACGCCTACTATATGATTTACATCATGCTAAGAAGCAAGTAATCATTGGATTGCCGAAAATATTTAGTGTTGGGTCCTCTTATATAGAGGTATTTCGATCATTAATGAAAAGGAATTTACTTACGATTTGTAGCGAGTCTCATTTATCTGAGCTTCCTTCGGCTAATCATATAAAAGGTCATCCTTGCTTTGCTTTTATCTTGATTGATGATGATATTTTATGGCTTGGAGCTCCTTTTGAAGCAATGACTAATCTATTACCCCCTTATGTCAGTGCAAGAATCATATCAAATACATTAGTCAACTGGGTTAAATCTAATGGTTGGTAGAAGAATAATATAAAAGTGAAACTTATTTTTATTTATTACGTTCTATTTAATAGAGGAGAGGAAATAAAAACTTTTCACTATTGCATTTATATGAAGGAGTAAAACAATGAAAGCTCAACTAAAAGAGAGATTAAAAACATTATGGCAATGGATAAAGAAGTTTTGGAAAAGATATCATTTAACGCAAATCGGATTATTATTAGGTTTGACTTTTATTTTACTTGCGATTCTATTTTTTGCCTTTCTTGCCGTAAATGCCAATGTTTCTACATTACAAGAAGGATTAAAGCAGTCTACGATCATATATGATAAGGATGGGGATGAAGCGTCAAGCTTTGCCACAAATCGTAGTGAAGGAGTAACATTTGAAGATTTACCAGAACATTTACCAAATGCGGTTGTTGCCATAGAGGATGAACGCTTTTATCAACATAATGGCTTTGATTTAAAAGGAATGACAAGGGCATTTGTAAGCAATCTATTTGCTGGTAGAATCACAGGTGGAGGTAGTACAGTCACACAGCAATTAGCTAAGAATGCACTACTAACATCCGAACAGACATACCGCCGAAAAATAGAAGAACTATTTCTTGCAGTTGAAATTGAAAAAGAATATGAAAAAGAAGATATACTACAGATGTACTTAAATCAAGTTTACTTTGGTAGTGGTGCCTGGGGAATTGACAGTGCCGCCAACCAATACTTCAGTAAAAATGTCGGTGAGTTAACAATAAGTGAATCAGCCATGCTTGCAGGTTTATTGCAATCACCTTCTTATCTGGACCCTTATAAAAACTATGAAGGCGCAATGAAAAGAAGAAATATCGTATTAGCTAAAATGCAGGAACTGAACATGATTACTACTGCTGAGTACGAAACAGCAGTTGCCGAAGAGATTGTCTTAAAAGAAGGGGAAAAAAATACATTCGAGAGACAATACCCTTACTATATAGATGCGGTATTAGATGAAGCGATCAACCGTTATGGTTTAACTCAAGAGGAAATTTTCACAAGAGGATATAAAATATATACACAAATGGACCAAAATATCCAAGCAAATTTAGAAGTGACTTATCATAATGACTCTCTATTCCCGAATGGTAATGGAAGTACTCTTGTTCAGAGTGGAGCTGTTCTACTCGATCCACAAACTGGTGGCGTACGTGCAGTGGTTGGTGGGCGAGGTGAACATGTTTTTAGAGGATTTAACCGTGCCACACATATAAAGGCACAACCAGGGTCAACCTTAAAGCCGCTTGCTGCCTATACCCCTGCGCTTGAAGAAGGTTATGAGCCAGATTCAATGTTACAAGATGAAAAAGTCACTTATGGGGACTACACACCAACAAATGTGAACGATCAATACCTTGGTGAAGTAGAGATGACAAAAGCTGTTGCTGAATCTATTAATGCACCTGCTGTCTGGTTACTTGATCAAATCGGATTAACGAAAGGGTTAGATTCCTTGCAGCGATTTGGCATACCTTATGAAAAGGAAGATGAGTATTTGGGTATTGCTTTAGGTGGTATGCATAAAGGGATTTCTCCTTTAACACTAGCACAAGCTTATTCTGCTTTCCCAAATGAAGGGAAGCGGTATGATGCTCATTTTATTACGAAAATCGTTGGTCCAACTGGTAATGAGATTGTTGCCCATGATGATAAAGCTACAAAGGTCACATCAAAATCAGTCGCAAAAAAAATGGATACAATGCTTGAAGATGTCATTGAAAATGGAACCGGCGCAGGTGCCAAAATAGAGGGTGTGTCACTTGCTGGGAAAACAGGTTCGACTCAATTGCCATATGCTGATTTAAATGGAACAAAAGATCAATGGTTTGTTGGTTATACAGATGAAATCGTTGGCGCAGTGTGGTTGGGGTATGATAAAACGGACCGAGAACATTACTTATCAGGAAGCACCTCGACAAATGTTGTACCGGTTTTCAAAGCGGTAATGGAAGGCGCTATTGAACCTAAAGAAGTCAACAACAGCACGGGCGAAACTTTTAACAAAGCAAAAGAGAAAATGGAAACAACCATTAAAGAACAATCTGACAAACTAGGGGAAAAAATAAAAGAAGAACTACCCGTTTGGAAAGAATTTATGAAAGAAAGCATTGAAGACGGAAAAGATTTCGCGAGATACTTGCGCGATAAATGGAATGAATATGTAAATTAAGAAGGAAGTAGCTGGGACTTAAGTATTCTAGTTGAGGATTTATCCGAATGATTAGTAGTATACATATCTAATCATTCGGTTTTTTTGTGTTTTTATTCTTATATAAAAAAATAGTGCAATGGAATGGGCTTTCTTACAACTGATTTTTATAGAACATCATTGGTGATTGTTCGTTTTTAAGGTTAGATCATTTTAGTTTTGTCCCAGTCTTTTTCTTACGATGAGTCAATGATGTTTTTTTATGAGGTGGTAGAGACATTGCTCACAAACATTTTTGTTAGATAATCAAACAAAACACTAGCAATTTTAAGAGAAAATAAGTAAAATGTATAGTTAAAATATCAATTTCCACATAATATGCCCTAACACTTTCGACAATAATAATGTATATGATAACTTTATAAGCCAACGTTTGTTTAGCGGGGTATAAATATGGTAAAGGATAAAAAGAGGAGGTTATTTTTTATGAGAGATGTTACATTAACTAATATTTTTGATCATCATATTGCCAAAAAATATGTGACAAGATCAGGTCTTGCCCATGCTGTAGCGGTTGCTTATCACGCAGTGAAATTAGCAAAGATAGAAAATGTGGATGTCGACTTAGCTGCAAAAGCAGGGTTTTTACATGATATCGGTCATTACACTTGGTATAATCAAAATGGTAAATGGGACTATGAGTTATATCGTAAAAACGATATTCATGCGATCAAAGGAGCGGAAAGAGCCCATAAATTACTGATTCGCTTAGGTGAAAATCCGATTAGAGCCAAACAAGTCTCACTTGCAATATTATTTCATACTGATTCTTTCTTACCAGGTGGAGAAGTGGATCGTACGGCCTTACAATCCATTGTTAAAAGAGCAGATGAAAAGGATGAAGAACCAGGAGGAGCCCATCATTATCGGACCATTACTGCTGACAAAGCAAGGCAAAGTCTACAAAAGTTAGACAGTATCATTGATCGTCATTTAACTCAACAACTTCAGCAAAGACAAGCTGAATAAATGGCACTTCATACAAACGAAGGGCTATTTATTTTGCTTAAAGTTGGAGGATTTTGTCATATGAATAACGAATATTATTAACATCTACATAAGGATGGTGATGATATGCAAAAACGGACGAAAAGACAAACTTTTAACACTGAAGAAATAAAATTCAACCTCACTACTTTTTTTCTCCATGTCTCATTTTATGCATCGATCATATTTCTTTTATTACTATTCTTAAGCTTATTTGGTACATAATAAATGCTTCATTTAAATTAATTAACCTTCAGATTTTATTCTTACATAAAAAAATGTTATGATAGAAAAGATTTTGAAATATAAAGGAGTGTTATACATGTCTGAAAAAGGATACATACAGCTACAAAATGGAGAAAAACTTGAATTTGAATTATACCCAAATGAAGCACCAGGTACAGTAGAAAACTTCAAAAAGTTGATTAACGAGGGCTTTTATAACGGGTTAACTTTCCACCGTGTGATTCCTGGATTCGTTTCTCAAGGTGGCTGTCCAACTGGTAATGGTACAGGTGGTCCAGGTTACACAATCAAATGTGAAACAGAAGGAAATCCACATAAACATGAAGAAGGATCACTTTCTATGGCTCATGCTGGTAAAGATACTGGTGGAAGCCAATTCTTCATCGTCCATGAACCTCAGCCGCATCTTAATGGTGTTCATACTGTGTTTGGTAAAGTAACTTCTGGTATGGAAGCTGTTAAAGCAATGAAAAATGGTGACGTAATGGAAAAAGTAGTTGTAGAAGACTAATAAAGCTAAGTAAGGCTCCTCTTTTATGAGGGGCTTTTTATTTTAAAAAAGGAATGGTTTAGGTTATTATTTTAAAAAAAAGAAAGAATATGCTTAAAGTATGAACGCATTCAGTAGAAAAATAAAATGTTCGCACTGTGATAAAAAATATGAAGTTTAAAAAAGAGAGTAAGGGATTTTTTTTCAAGACCTAAATTTAAAAAAGATAGAAAAATGAAAAGGTTCTACATATTAGATATGACTAATATGTAGAACCCTTTCTACTTTTTACGAAAGCCACCCGTTCGTTATATAAGGTTAGCCAAAATTTTCTGTCTTTGATCAGGATTTGGAACCACCTGTAAGATGTGCGTCAAACATATCAATGATTTCTAGGAACCTATCAGCTTCCCGGAAAACATGGTCGGCTAACAGAGGATGAATAATACTCTTAATTTTACATTGTTCAATTAAATCACGGGCTGTTTTCTTGAAGTCCCTTAGAGATGAAACTGACACCCGATTTTGATCCAGGAATTGATCTAAAAGTGGACCGGTTTGAGATTGTGGCCTCATAGATTCTAAGTCCTTTGCTTGATACAGCAATTGATCAAAATCATTGCTGAAATCCCGTGCTACATCAACCAGTTTCCTTTCTGACGGATCAAGGAGATGACCAATAAATTTTGCATGGTCTGCCATAATCCTTAAGAAGAAGACATTCTCTTTAATAATAGCATCTGGAAGCGCTTGTAATTTCCCTTCATTTAATTCAATTAATCGTTTTCTAAAATAATTAGCTTCCCTACTTGTATGGTCCACTAATAGTGGGAAATTATTTGCCCCCGGCAATTTGCATGTAAGAATTAGTCCTAGCACCTTCCTTTTAAATGCGAAAATATTAGTTGCAGCTTGTTGTACCTCTGAATTAAATCTTCTTATTTGTTCGGGATCTGTTTGATTATTAAAGGAATGTGCAGTTTGTTCGATTTGTTCAAATAAGCGATAAAATTGATTAGCCTCTTGAATTAGTTGAGTATCTTCTGCTCTAAAACCTAATCGAAGAAATAGAGAATGTTCTTTCATAATCCTAGCCCAAAAACGAATTTCATTTAAAGATCTCTCAACAAACAATCCGGATGTAACACCGGTATCAGCATGCAAAGATGTATCATCCCCGTTCATTCAATAACCTCCCTGAAATACTTCTTCTGTTCTATTCTATTCATATTTACATAGTCATTTGAATATGCCTTAAAGGAATTCCGTTTTATTTTGAAATCATGAAATAACGAGGACGAAATAATGCCTCCTCCTTTAAAAGGTCCTTTAATGAAAAAAGAGCGCTATCCTTGTTCAAGGATAACGCCGGATTGTTAAATCATTAAAGGGAGTGAGTTATTTTTTCAAATAAGTCACCTTCCCAACATATTGTTTTCACTCTTTTTCTAATAAACCACATCACCACTTGTTGAATAAAAAACGATAAATACACCTAACCTTAAAACGAATATTGGTCTTTCACTCGATCAATAAAAAAATAAGTACCTGAGTATGCCAATAACCAAAATAATCATACAGGATATTGTTACTAATATTTTGGGATTTGGAATTTATCGAAAAAAGCGAAGTAGAATTGCCAGAAGTACGGTAACAAGGAACTGAAAAAGTAGAAAATACTCTTATAAAAGGGGTAGTTAAGAATAAGTCCTTGGAAAGCTTAGAGCAGTTTAGACAAACTTATATAACCAGAAGGCAGGAATATAGCGCAATGTTTTATCCTTCTATTACTCTTTTATTGTTTTTTATCGTAACCACTTATATTATGACAATGATACTTTTAAAAACATGAATATTTTTTATGATAGAAGAAGGTGATAAAGCTTTTATAATGCGGAAATCTCTTAGAAACGAATAAGAACATGATAATAAAGAAAAGCGCCCATTAAAGAACGCCTTCTATCTTTTCTTATTTGCTTCACTTTGCAATAATTCTATAATTTGGTCCAATTTTTGCTCTACCTCAAGGTTTGGTTTCATACTATTTTTCCGAAAAAGAAATTTTACAGCGGCAGTGAATATGAATAGAATAGCTAAAAGGAGGAGGAACAATATTAGTTGAAAGACCATATCCCCAGTCATTACCTATATCACCTCATTTAATCGCTTTCTAACCATTATACATGTTATAGTAATTATTGGAAATGTGGATTATCTTTTTTCAGCATCCTCAATAATATCTTCGCCAATAATTTCCTTCCATTTATCATACACTGGCTGTAAATGCTCTTTAAAAGCTTCTATCTCTTCATCAGTCAGTTCATTTATTTCTATATCGCTCTCATTTTGTATTTTTACATAAGCTTCATCATTGAGCTTTTCAGCAGAATCTCTAGCAATCTCTGTACCTGCGTCGATTCCAGCTTGCACAATACGCTTGCTCTCATCATTTAATCCATCCCAAAAAGTTGTGTTTGTTAGTAATGCATAGTCAACACGGTTCATACCGATAATGGTTAAGTACTCTTGTACTTCAGCAAACTTTTTCGATTCGATGTTGCTATACGGGTTATCTTGACCATCGACCGTTCCTTGTTGCAAGGCAGTATATAGCTCTCCGAAAGGGATCGAACTTGAGCCGGCCCCTAATGATTTATATAGTTCTTCTAATAGTTGCCCTCCAGTTGTCCGCACTTTCAATCCAGCAAAATCACTTGGAGAGGATATAGTATGGTTATTATTTGTCACATGCTTGGCTCCGTTTGGCCACATGGTTAACCCTAATACTTTATCTTTCTGTAAACGCGCTAATACTTCTTTCCCCTTTGGTCCATCCCAAAAATTTTCAGCAGCTTCATCATTTTCAAATAGAAAAGGCATACCTGGAATATTAAAACCGACTTCAGAACCAACTAATTTTGTCATTTCCGGCATGATGAATTGAACATTATTGGCAATTAAGTTTTGATACTCATCTTTATCACCGAACAAGGAGCTATTAGGAAAAATCTCAACTCGGATCTTCCCATTGGATTGTTCTTCAATCACTTCTTTCATTTTTAATGCCCCTTTATGCTTGGGGGTATTTTCTGCAACTACGTGGGATATCTTAATAGTCATTGCTTGAACGCCGTTTACTTGGGTAGCATCTGCATGTGTAGGGTGACTTTGACAACCAGACAGAAGTGTTCCAACGATAATCAAAAGGCAAAGGACAAAAATCGATTTTACTCTTAACATGGAAAAACCCCCCTAAGTTACAAAAGAAATCGCTTACAAAATAGTATATTGGATACAATATCTAGAATTATAACAAAATAAATGAAAATTGTGAATAAATAAAAATAAATAAATATTCTGTTTATTATTCATTTGTTTTATAGTAAAGTATAAATATTGGATACAATCTACAAAAGGGAGTTGATAATCGTCATGCTTAAGAAACTATCAAGCTTAGAAGAGGGAATGGCTGGTTTGTTATTTATTGCTGGTGTGTTTGTAAGTCTGTATGGGGTATTTACACGGTATATCCTCAATATGCCGCAAGCTTGGGTGACAGAGATTTTTGAATTTTTGATTGTTTGGTCCATCTTTTTGGGTTTTGGTATCGCTTTAAAAGAAAATCGTCATATCAGTGTAGAAATCCTATTTGATCGTTTATCTTACAAAGCAAAAATGATTATTAACTGTATTAGCAATTGTATCGGTGCGGGTTTTGCCTTTTTTTTAATGTTTACAAGCATTAAATTGGTAACGCTTACAAGAGTACAAGGTACTGAAACTGTTGACGTAGGTATTCCGATTTGGATTACTTTACTTGTATTACCTATCAGTATGGGACTACTAGGGCTTTACTTCATTAGAAAAGCTTATAGATCTGCTAAAGGAGACAAGAAAGAGTTAACAGGTGAAGTAGAAGAATTATATGAAGAAATTGAACAACAAAATAGAGAAAATCATAACAAGGGGGTTAGTTTATGAGTGCGATTATTGTCCTCTTTGTTGTATTTACGATTCTTTGTTTATTAAGAGTTCCAATCGCAGTCAGCCTTGGCCTATCTAGTATCGTTGCTTTATTTATGGTAGATTTTACGCTTTATACGGTTGGTTTGAAGATGTTTAATGCTTTAAACTCAGCAACTTTAATGGCGATTCCCGGATTCGTTTTTGCAGGGGTGATTATGTCCAAAGGTGGCATATCCTTTCACTTAATTGAAGCACTAAAATCATGGGTCGGTCATTTTCGCGGTGGATTAGCTGTTGTCACTATCCTTGCCTGCATGATTTTTGCTGCCATCTCAGGCTCAAGCCCAGCCACAGCTGCAGCAATTGGTGGGATTATGATTCCTGCGATGGTAAAGGCAGGTTACAGTAAAAGATATTCGATGGGTTTAGTGGCAGCTGCTGGAACGCTAGGTATATTAATCCCACCGTCCATTCCGTTAATTATTTATGCAACAGTTGCAGAAGCCTCAGTAGGTAAATTATTTGCTGCAGGAATAATCCCTGGTTTGCTACTAACAAGTTTACTTTTGTGTTCAGCTATATTTCATGCAAGGAGACATAATTATGGTAGATTAGAAAAAGTTCCCTTTCAATTGAGATGGAAAAAGACATATAAGGCAATCTGGGGCTTTTTACTACCCGTTTTTATTTTAGGTGGCATTTATAGTGGGGCTGTCACGCCAACTGAAGCAGCTTTTGTTTCTTGTTTATACGGTTTAATTGTGTCGATATTTATTTACAAAGAGATGACTTTTAATAAATTTCGAGAAGTATTAAAAGAGTCTATTAATATAACTGCGATGATTTTCTTAGTAATTGCTTCAGCCATGGTTTTTGGGATGTTCTTAACAACGGAACAAGTACCACAGATTTTTGCTCAATGGATTGAAGCTAGTGCAGCAAATAAGTGGATATTTATAATTGGTGTCAACTTGATGTTTTTCTTATTGGGGATGTTTCTGGAGGCAACAGCGATTATTTTAATCACTTTGCCAATCTTACTACCTGTATTAGTATTGTTTGATATCAATATCATACATTTTGCCATTATTATGACGATTAATATGGAGTTAGCGATGATTACTCCTCCGGTAGGGCTAAATCTATTCGTAGTTAGTGGAATTACAAAAGAAAAAATTGGTGAAGTGATTAGAGGTGTGGTTCCCTTTTATTTGCTTATGGTGGTTGCACTGATTCTTGTTATCATATTCCCTGAAATCTCTTTGCTGTTAGCAGAGTAAATCATTGAGTAATAGAGCCGTCCAAAGCAATGTCTTTGGCGGTCTTTTTGTGTTGTTATAAATCAACAAATATAAGAAATATGTAAAACCCTTTAAGCGGTTGTAAATGATATTTAAGGTTTTGTAAATGTTTGTGAGATTCTCTGACAGGATGATATACATGTGATATTCTTGCTTATATAATAAAAAACAACATAAAACAAAATAAAACAAAGTAAAACAACAAAAGAATTTTGATTAAGGGAGCAAACATGGATGTCTCTACTAGCCGAAGAAAGAAAGAAGAAGATTATGAGTTTAATCCAAGAGTTTGGACAAGTGAAGGTTAATCAATTGGCGAAAGAATTTCATGTATCAACGGAAACCATTCGTAGATACTTAGAAGAATTATCAAATGAATATAAAATAAAAAAAGTTCATGGTGGTGCAGTCAAGGTTGAGCCTGTAAATAATGAATTGTCGATGTTTGAAAGAGAAATTCTTCATATCGACGAAAAGAAATTGATTGGTAAGAAAGCAGCTTCACTTGTTGAAGATGGTGATGTACTTTTCATTGATGAAGGAAGTACAACGATGCAGATGGCTGATGGTTTATTAATGAAAGAAGGCATTACAGTGATAACGAATTCCTTTCCCATCGCGATTAAATTAATGGAAAGAGAGGAGTTAAGAAGTTTCACAGGTGAACTTATCTTCTTAGGTGGACATGTTCGTAATGATCACTTCCGTACAACCGGATCTTTGGCAGAAAAAATGGCAAAAGAATTTTATGTCGATAAAGCATTTATTGCCATCGACGGTGTGGCTAATCAAGCTGGATTTACAAGTTATGACTTAGATAAATGTCTTCTGTCACAAGTTTTTATCTCGCAATCAAAAAAATCTTATGTGCTAAGTGATGATTCTAAGGTGGATAAGGTAGCCAATTATAAAATCGCCTCATTAGAAGAAGTGAATTACTTTATTACGAATATCGATTATTCGGACACAGTTGACCTTACTAAAGAACAATGGATACAGAGCTAAAAGGAGAGGGATGCAGTTTAGGTAGCTGATTGCTGCCCTCCTTAGTTCAGAGGGGAATGGAAAAATGATTATTCCAATGCCGGTTGCCGCACTATTGTATCGTGGTTAGGATTTCTAGATGCTGATTTAATTATGAAAAACGGTTTTTAAAGTAAAGAGACTTACTTCAGCAGCGATAATATTTTTTGTAGGCGGTAAAAGGGTCTATAACATGGTTAATTTTTATCATTGTGACACTTTTTATCATTCCTCTTGGTAAATATTTGGAGATTAAAAGAGGGGAATGCTCAGTTTTAAATACTGAATTTTCTAACTATTGGAGGATTTAAATATGCTCAAACTTGAGAATGTATCTAAAAAATATCATAACAAATCAGTATTAGAAAATATTGATTTAGAAATACAACCAGGAGAAATCGTGTCACTTCTTGGTCAAAGTGGAAGTGGAAAAACAACGTTATTAAACATCATTTTAGGATTGACAAAAATGGATAGTGGAAAAATTTATTATGAGAATGAAGATTTAACGAATGTAAAGATGAAGGATAGGGGCTTTAATATTGTTTTTCAAGATTATGCATTATTTCCCCATCTAAACGCCTATGAAAATATTGTATATGGCTTGAAGAATAAGAAATCTATGGACTCAAAGAATGAATTACACGAATATATTGATTTCCTTGAGCTCGGTCCACATTTGGACAAGAAAATCAGTCAACTATCTGGCGGGCAAAAACAAAGAGTCGCGCTTGCGAGAACGTTAGTGATGAAACCAAGAATTCTTCTATTAGATGAACCGTTAAGTGCATTAGATGGGGTGATAAAAGAGTCCATTAAAGAAAGAATCAAGTCGATTGCTAAGCAATTTCAATTGACAACCATTATTGTTACGCATGATCCGGAAGAGGCGTTAACTTTGTCAGATAAAATTTTAATTATTAATCAAGGTCATGTGTCACAATTTGGTACCCCACATGAAATCATTCATGAACCGAATAATGAATTTGTGAAAGATTTTATACTCAAACAACTCCACATTAAAAGGCAAAATATTTTTCATTTGTTTGGTGAGCAATATGCCTAATATCAAGTTGGAAATGAAAGTCATCTATATGGCTATCATCCTATTATTCTCGGTATTTCTAGTATCGCCAATGCTGGCATTATTCTACCGCTCCTTCCAAACAACCAATGGCCTTGAATTAACTAATTATATAAATGTACTAGCGAATGGCGAACTAATAACAGCGTTCATGAACAGTATAAAAGTTTCAGGATTAACAGCCGTAATTTCAACTGTGTTAGCGTTTATGATTGCTTACGCATTACATTGTACGAATATTGAAAAACGTTATAAAAGTATCATTAAAGTTGGGATACTTATTCCTATGTTGTTACCTACGATTACATACGGTTTTGCGATTATGTATTCTTTTGGTAATCAAGGATTAATCACGCAGCTCATGGGACAACCCTTATTTAATATCTATGGATTTAATGGCTTGTTGTTAGGCTATACAATTTACACTTTACCGGCTGCCTTTCTTATTATCAATAACTCATTTATGTATATAGATAAGAGATTCATGGTTGTTTCAAAGTTGATGTTAGACGGTACTTGGAGAAGTTTTTTTCATACGATCTTACGTCCATTAACTGGCGCTATAGGTGGAGCCTTTGTACTCTCATTTATTCTAAGTTTTACTGATTATGGGATACCAGCTTCAATTGGCGGAACATACTCGGTTGTTTCTACTCAACTTTATCAAGTGATGCTTGGTTCAATCCCGAATTTCAGCCATGGGGCAGTCATCGCTATATTAATGCTCTTACCAGCCTTATTCGGTGTTTTTTTACTGCAATATTTAGAACGATTCAATTTCCATTATGACAAATTCACTGAGATTGAAATGGTTGAACATAAAGGCAGAGATATGAGTTTTGCGTTATTATCTTCCATTGTCATCATTGGTATGTTATCTGTCTTTCTGGTGATGTTCATTGCACCGTTTTTAACAAGTTTTCCTTACGATTCAACTTTTACATGGAATCATCTCATCAATGTATTTCAATCAAATGACCTCATTGGTGTGTATAAGAATTCTCTAATCGTTGCTCTTTTTACGACATTATTTGGGATATTGATAGCCTACAGTTCAGCGATTATTAATGCGAGAACAAAGATAAAAGGAAAAGGCGCGTTTGATATTGTTTCAATGATTACAAATACCTTGCCTGGTATGGTACTTGGTCTATCGTATCTATTACTTTTCAATAATAGTAGTCTAAAAGGCACGTTTATCATTATTATTGTATGCAATATTGTCCACTACTACACAACGCCTTACTTAATGGCGAAAAATTCTCTATCTAAGATGAACCCGACATGGGAAACAACGGGAGGATTACTCGGAGATAGTTGGTTTAAAACGATTTACCGAGTGATTCTGCCAAACTCTTGGGGCACAGTGATAGAAATGTTTAGTTATTATTTTATCAATGCGATGGTCACGATTAGCGGAATTATTTTTCTCGTATCTGCTCAAACATCGCTTGTTTCAAGTAAGATCAAAGAACTACAGCACTTTGCTAAATTTAATGACATTTTTGTACTATCTTTACTGATCTTCTTCACTAATCTCATTATCAAACTACTCTGTGATTATTTACAAAAAAGAAGATCATTAAAAAATATATAAAAGTGAGGGATGTAACATGAGAAAAAATAAAAAATGGTTCACACTCTTGTCAGTTGCTATCGTCATGATTCTAGCTGGATGTGGAGGGGAGGCAGCAAGTGGTGACAGTAATCAAGTCGTGATCTTATCAAATGGTGATGAAGAAGCAGTAAACGTGATGGAAGAAACATTAAACGATGCTGGCTTTGAAGGAGACTATTTAATTCAATCATTAGGAACATCAGAATTAGGAGGAAAATTATTAGCAGAAGGGAAAAGTATTGAAGCAGATATCGTCACAATGAGCTCTTACTTTTTAGAAAGTGCTGAAAAGCAACATGACATGTTTAAAGATTTAAGTTTCGATACAAGTAGTTTAGAAGAATATCCTAACTTTTATACTCCTTTATTAGCTAATACTGGTTCGTTATTTTATAACACTTCTCTTTTAGAGCAAAAAGGGCTAGAAGTCCCGACCTCAATAAAAGAGTTGGCAGAACCACAATACGAAGGCTTAGTGTCAATTCCTAATATTATGGATTCTTCCACAGGATGGATGCTTATTCAGGCAATTATTAGTGAGTATGGAGAAGAAACTGGTAAGAAGGTAATGGCTGGGATTATAAAAAATGCAGGGCCCCATTTAGAAAGTTCAGGTTCTGGTTCTATTAAAAAGGTGCAAGCAGGGGAAGTCGCGGTTGGATTTGGATTGCGTCATCAAGCGGTTGCTGCAAAAACGGGAGGCGCACCAATTGATTTTATCGATCCAACAGAAGGGAACTTCTCAACTACAGAATCGATTGCCGTCATTGATAAAGGTGAAGGGCAAAAAAAATTAGCGGAAGAAATGGCTGAAGTTCTGGTAAAAGAAGCGAGAGAAGGTTTAATCGACTATTATCCAGTTGCTTTATACGATGGCGAGACGGTTGCAGATGAAAACATTGCTAGCAATCAAAAAATATTCTCAGAACCAATGACAGTAGAGTTATTAGAGAAACATCAAGCATTCTTTAATTCAGCTAAATAAAGGAGAGTTTACGAATGAAACAATATAAATTATTAACACCAGGTCCATTAACAACGACAGAGGCGGTTAAAAGAGAAATGTTGTTTGATCGTTGTACTTGGGATGATGATTATAAGCAAATTACGCAAAAAATTCGCTCAGATTTATTAAAACTTGCTCATGCAGAAAATGATGACTATACCGTTGTCTTGATGCAAGGAAGCGGCACTTTTACAGTGGAATCAGTTATGACTTCTGCTTTTAGTAAAGAAGATAAAGCATTGATTATTACGAACGGTGCCTATGGTGAGAGGATGGTCAAAATCGTTAACTATATTGGTATCAAGCATACGCATTACGCTGTTGCCTATAATGAATATCCGAAAGAAGCAGAGATTAGAAATTTATTGTCTTTAGATAACGAAATTACACATATCGTCATGGTCCATTGTGAAACAACGACAGGTATTCTTAATCCAATTGAGATGATCGCCAACGTTGCTAAAGAAACAAATAAAACATTAATTATTGATGCAATGTCAAGCTTTGGCGGAATGGAAATTGATATACCTGCACTTGGGATTGACTTCTTAATAAGCAGTGCGAACAAATGTATTCAAGGAGTGCCAGGGTTCGGATTTGTGATTGCTAAAAGAGAGAAAATCATCTCTTGTAAAGGTAATGCACGAAGCCTTTCACTCGATTTATATGATCAATGGGTAGTGATGGACAAAGATGGCAAATGGCGCTATACTTCACCAACTCATGTCGTTGCTGCTTTCGGGAAGAGCTTGGATGAACTGGATACAGAAGGAGGGATTCCTGCTCGTGAACAACGATACCGAAATAATAATCAGTTATTAAGGAAGAGAATGAAAGCCATTGGATTTGATACATATATTAGTGAGGACAAACAATCACCAATTATTACTTCCTTTATTTATCCGAACGATCAATTTAGTTTTCAAGCTTTCTATGATTATATGAAAGAACATGGGTTTGTTATTTATCCAGGAAAACTAACTGATGAAGATACTTTTAGAATGGGCAATATTGGCGAAATTTACGAAGAAGATATTAACCGTTTATGTGATATTATCGAAAACTATTTGGGAGTGAAAGCATAATGAAAAAAATAGAAGCAGTAATATTTGATTGGGCGGGTACGACAGTAGATTTTGGTTGTTTTGCACCTGTAAATGTCTTTATTGATATTTTTAAAGATGCGGGTATTGAGGTGACGATGGCAGAGGCGAGAGAACCAATGGGCATGCTAAAGATCGATCATATTCGCGCCATGCTGTCGATGCCCCGGATTGCATGTCTTTGGGAAGAAGAAAATGGCAAGCCATTCACTGAAACAGATGTAGAAAGGTTGTATAGCAAATTCGAACCGGCTTTATTGCAGTCATTAGCTCATTTTACTGATCCGATAGCTGGTGTGGTCGAAACGGTTACAGAGTTAAGAGCAAATGGTTTGAAAATAGGGTCAACGACAGGCTATACGAGCACAATGATGGATATTGTTGTACCCTTAGCAAAGGAAAAAGGCTATACACCTGATTGTTACTTTACGGCTGATGATACCGATTCGTACGGTCGACCGTATCCGTTTATGATCTTTAAAAACTTGCAGGCATTAAAAGTATCGAGTGTGAAAAACGTCGTGAAGGTTGGAGACACGATTTCAGATATGAAAGAAGGTGCGCAAGCCGGCGTATGGACGGTTGGGGTGATAGTTGGTAGTTCTGAAATGGGCTTATCAGCCAATGAATTTAACAAATTATCTGGAGAGGAACAACAGAGAGAAATGGCACGAACAAAAGAAGCCTTTATAAGCGCAGGGGCTGATTTTACAATTGAGACAATGACAGAATTACCTTCACTGATAGAAACAATTAATCTTCAAGGATCCGGGAAGGAAAGGGAAGCTATTGAAGAATAAAGAAGCACTTCACCGTGAAGGAGACGTGAATAATAGCCCTTCACGGATGAGGTGGAATCATTCACTTGATCAGGTAAGTCGAGAAACACTTTGGCGAGACGAAGCGGTCTTTATAAGGCAATCGATGTCGACTCCTTGTCTACAAACCATTGTTGACGCAGACGGTTGCTACTTAATCGATCGAGAGGGAAAACGTTATTTAGACTTCCATGGCAATAGCTTGCATCAAGTCGGCTATAAAAATCCGTATGTGATTGAAGCTATCACGAAACAAATGAGTACTTTGCCTTTTATTCCGCGGAGATTTACTGCTGACATTGCGATGGAGGCAGGAGAAAGGTTAGTAGAGAAGACGATCTCAAAAGATTTCAAAGTATTATTCGTTCCATCAGGCAGTGCAGCAGTGGGACTTGCTTTGAAAATTGCTAGAAAAGTGACTGGCAATCATAAAGTGATTTCCATGTGGGAGTCATTTCATGGGGCTGGCTTAGATGCAATCTCTGCGGGAGGAGAGTCTGTATTTAAAAACGGTATTGGTCCGATGTTACCTGGGATGATTAAAGTAATGTCCTACCAGTCCTACCGGAATGTCTTTGGTGCAAGCTCACCAGAAGATATCGCTGAAAAGTCGTTAAATTATCTGGAGTATGTCATTTTGAATGAAGGCGATATTAGTTGCATCTTACTAGAGCCAATTAGAGCAACAGATACGCATATTCCTCCACGCTCTTATTTTAAAAGGTTAAGAAAAATATGTGATGAACATGGGATCCTACTCATTTTTGATGAGATTCCAACCGCCTTTTACCGAAGCGGTGAATGTTATGTGCATCAATTATATGATATTGAGCCAGATATCCTTGTATTGGGAAAAGGATTAGGCGGAGGCATCGTGCCACAAGCTGCTGTTTTAGTGAAAAAAGTGCTTGATACGGCGGCAGAAGTTTCACTCGGTCATTATACACATGAAAAGCCAGCAATAGGCAGTGCGGCTATCGTTGCCATGCTTAACTATATTGACGATTACAGGTTAAAAGAAAATAGTTTGAGCCAATCTCAATTCATGGCGGCTAAGTTAAAGAAACTAGCGGAGCAGTATACTTGCATTGGGGATTTACGAATCTGCGGATTGTTAATAACGATCGAGCTTGTTAAAAGCCGAGACACAAAAGAAAAAGATGAGCAGTTGACCGAGTTTCTTCTCTACTACTGTTTGCAGCATGGTCTATCGTTTAAAGTAGCAGCTGGCAATTGCATCACATGGCATCCACCCCTTATTATCAAAGAGAAAGAAGCAAGCTTAGCTATTGAGTTATTGGAGAATGGCTTGAGAGCATATCAAGCAAAAAACCCTCTCATTATTTGAGAGGGTTTTTTGTCTTCTGTTAAGTGAAACATCATAAAAATTAAGAAATCGTCTAAACAGCACTTTAAATGATGAAAATGATTGTCAGGATAATAAGTATCCATTTTTAAGATTGTAAACGTCTTCTTTTCTAGAACATTCATACAAACAATTGATAATCGTTTCCTTCCAGTCTAAAATATTGTAGATTTTATCAATGCAAAAATGATCATTCACATGCTATGGTTATTGTATGAAAAAATAAAAGGAGTAAAGATAAATGAAACCGATAGATGATCATCTTAAAAAGGATTTAAAAGTCATATTTATTGGGTTTAACCCGAGTGTAAAGTCTGCAGAAACTGGATTTCATTATGCCAACCGTCATAACCGGTTTTGGAAAATCCTCTATCAATCTGGGCTGACTGAACGGGTTTACTTACCAGAAGAAAATCATCAATTACTTCAATTAGGATATGGTTTAACAAATATTGTCTCAAGACCAACTAAAGCGGCTAGCGATATTACGAAGGAAGAATATCAAGCAGGTAGATTAGAACTATTAGAAAAACTAAAAAAATATCAACCTGAAGTGGCCTGTTATGTAGGGAAAGGTGTATATCAAGAATTTAGTAAGAAAAAGAAGGTATCTTGGGGATTTCAGAGCGAATCGGTTGTACCAGGTGTAATTGATTTTGTTGCACCTTCATCAAGCGGGCTTGTAAGAATGAAAATAGATGAAATTGTAGATATCTATAAACAATTGAGGGAAAAGTTACGGAAGTAAAAAACAGGAAAAAAGACCGAGAGAAAAAAAGGTCTAATTTCTTTCAGAATATTTAATCTTTTGTTATAATAATGATACAACTTGTATCGCTTCAAAATTCTCTTGTCTATGCGTTGAAGGGACCAAATGGTTTTCACGATTATGTTAGGGAGGGATAAAGGATGAAGCAATTAGTTAGAGTAATGCCTTACACAGTCAATGATCAAGTGACAGATGTCAATGAAACGCCGCAAGGAATACAATTGATTCAGGCACCTGAGATTTGGAAAGAGACGAAAGGAAAAGGCATGAAGGTGGCAATATTAGATACAGGTTGTGACATGGACCACCCAGATTTAAAAGCGAGAATTATAGGTGGTAGAAACTTTACAGACGATGATGGGAGTTCACCAGATATCTTAGATGACCATAATGGTCACGGTACACATGTTGCTGGTACAATTGCTGCTACTGCTAATGAATCAGGAGTAATTGGTGTAGCCCCGGAAGCAGATTTGTTAATTGTAAAAGTATTGAACAAAGATGGATCTGGTCAATATGATTGGATTATAAATGGAATATTGTATGCGGTTGAACAGAAAGTAGATATTATATCGATGTCACTAGGTGGCCCTGAAGATGTTCCAGAACTACATGAAGCGATACAAAAAGCCGTCGGAGAAAATATTCTCGTTGTTTGTGCAGCTGGAAATGAAGGTGACGGGGATGATAATACCGATGAGCTTGCTTATCCAGGTTCATATAATGAAGTCATTAGTGTTGGTGCTGTTAATTTAAACCGCGAATCATCACCTTTCAGCAATTCTCATACCGAAATTGATTTGGTCGCTCCTGGTGAAGAGATATTATCTACTTTTTTAAATGGTAAATATGCAAAACTAAGCGGTACATCAATGGCCGCACCACACGTCGCAGGGGCTTTGGCGTTAATAAAAGATTTTTCTCAAGTTACATTTGAAAGAGATTTCTCAGAGCCTGAGTCATATGCGCAATTGATTAGAAGAACTGTTCCGCTGGGCTATTCGCCAAAATTAGAAGGAAACGGTCTACTTTATTTAACTGTACCAGAGCATTTAAACCGTGTATTAACTGAAGTAGTAAAAAATAGATTAGTAAAAAGTTAATATATTGATTGTATTAAAAACAAGAACAAATTCTGTTTCATTGAATTTGTTCTTGTTATTTTTTGTCTAATAAGTTTCTCTAGGCATGGTTTTTTTATTTTATTGATTACATGTATTTTATGATGAATGAATTGAGACTATGTTATGATCCTTTAGTTTATTATACTAGTAACAAAACGAGCGCGTTTGGAGGAAAGGATATGCAGCCATTTACAGCAACAGTGATTAAAATAATTAAAGAAATCCCTAAAGGAAGAGTAATGAGCTATGGACAAATCGCAACATATGCTGGTAGCCCCCGTGGTGCAAGGCAAGTTGTTCGCATTCTCCATTCAATGAGTCATAAATATGGTTTGCCCTGGCATAGAGTGGTCAATAAAGTAGGTGAAATTAGACTAAATGATAGCCACCAAGCCGATATGCAAAAAGAGTTACTTGAACAAGAAGGTGTTTTCTTTATACAGGCTCATCAAGTGGATATGAGTCGCTCACAGTATGACCGCGCCAAGTGAAGCACTAACACACAGTCAAGGTTTGTTCTCTATCTTTCCTCTTTTTTTCCCCTAAGTATGCCTAGTTTTGCTGAAAGAAATGATTGACTAGTCATTGCTACCTATTTAGGACAGAAGGAAAAACACATCCATTCACTTAAAGGAGAAAAATGAAGAAAAAGCGAAGTTCAATACATATAGATGTAGTTTTTTGTCAATCTATGTAGGAGAAATGTAGACAGGAAGAATATAGGAGGGGATGAGGGAAAATGAAAAAAGCTTTAGTGAGTTTGTTGACGGTTGTACTACTATTTTCAATTGCCTATACACCGTTTCAATCAGCAGTGGAACCTAAAGTTTCGGCTAATGAAGAAGGTGATGAGTTAGTTCAGAAGCTTAATCAACTTATTAACAATGATCCACTGTTAGCGGGAGCTCTTGCTGGTGTTAGCGTGAGGAGCGCAGAAGAAGGGAAGATTGTTTATGAACATATAGCTGATACTAGATTACGACCAGCTTCTAATATGAAACTATTAACAGCAGCAGTAGCACTGTCAGTATTAGGTGAAGATTATCGCTTTAAAACAGAATTATTATCGATAGGCCAGCAACGGGGCTCTGTCCACCATGGGGATATTTATTTAAAGGGGTATGGCGACCCAACTTTATTGAAAGAAGATTTTACTAACATGGCTAAAGCATTAAAAAAACAAGGTATTAAAATGATTAAGGGTCAACTTATTGCAGATGATAGTTGGTATGATGATGAACGTTTGTCAGAAGATATCATCTGGAAAGATGAGAGTTATTATTATGGTGCGCAAATATCAGCATTGACTGTAAGTCCGAATGAAGATTATGATGCTGGAAGTGTAATTGTCGA
The DNA here is from genome assembly GCF_038595015.1 of Cytobacillus sp. FSL W7-1323. NCBI lineage: Bacteria > Bacillati > Bacillota > Bacilli > Caryophanales > Bacillaceae > Cytobacillus > Cytobacillus sp. FSL W7-1323. The sequence goes on along the minus strand of NZ_CP151998.1, from coordinate 2,408,701 downwards.
GGTAAAACCAGGTAAACAAGAGGGGAAAAAGCCAGAAATAACTCTGCAGCCGAACAATAGATATGTCAAAATCAACAATAACGCTAAAACCGTTGGTGCATCAGATAAGAAAGAAATTGATATTGTAAGAGAACATGGTACAAATGAGATAACCATCACTGGGACGATTCCTATAGAAGCTACATCTAGTAGAGAGTGGATTGCCGTATGGGAGCCAACACAATATGCTTTAGAGTTATTAAAGGATTCTTTAGCAGATGAGGGTATTAAAATCCATGGTGGCGTTAAGGTAGGAGTCGCACCTAATCAAACAGAAGTGTTGTATGAACAACAATCCATGCCGTTAGAGGAATTGCTCATTCCCTTTATGAAGTTGAGTAATAATACACATGCCGAAATTTTAATCAAAGAAATGGGGAAAGTAGTTAAAAATGAAGGCAGTTGGGATGCAGGATTAGAAGTTTTAGCAGATGAATTGAATGCTTGGGGAATCAATCAAGATACCATGCTTTTAAGAGACGGATCAGGCATCTCTCATGTCACTTTATTACCAGCTAATGAGCTTTCCAAACTCTTATACGAAGTACAGAAGGAATCTTGGTTTGATGTGTATTTTCATTCATTACCAGTAGCTGGTCATGCGGACAGAATGGTAGGGGGTACATTAAGAAATCGACTGAAAAACTCTCCAGCTGAGGGTCATGTTTATGCAAAAACAGGATCGATTTCAACTGTTAGCTCGCTTTCAGGCTATGTGGATAACAAGTCAGGAGAAAGATATGTATTTTCTATTATATTGAATAATATGGTAGATGGGTCAAAGGGGAAAATCATTGAAGATAAAATTGCTACCATTTTAGCTGAACAATAAACTACGCTCTATCATTACAAAAACGCTTGGATGCTGGACACCAAGCGTTTTTGTAATCGTCTTTATTTCTAAATAAGATTCAGATAAAAATTACTCACCCTTGCTAGCCTGAACATCTAAACTAATTTTGATTTTGTCTCCGACAAGAACGCCACCCGTTTCTAATGTAGAGTTCCATGTTAATCCATAATCATTTCTGCTGATTGATCCAGTTACGTTAAATCCAGCTTTTGTATTTCCCCATGGATCAATTCCCGTTCCTTCAAATTCGACTGCAAGCGTTTCTTGTTTTGTTGTATCTTTAATCGTCAGATCACCTGTCACGCTATATTCATTTTCCCCATTTTTTACAATATTCGTTGCTTTAAAATTAATTTTTGGATAGGTTTCAACATCGAAGAAATCTTGTGATTTTAAATGATTATCACGATCTTCGTTTTTGGTATCAATACTAGCTGAGTCGATTGTTAATGAAATATCCGCTGTTGTTAAATCTTTAGGATCAGCTTCAATAACAGCATCAAACGCTGTAAATGATCCCTTTACATTAGCAATCATCATATGTTTAACAGAAAAATCAACACTACTATGTGCTGGGTCTAACGTCCACTTTGTTTTAGCCATTTTATTTTCCTCCTATATATCTTTGATTAATAAATCTCAAATTAAAAATAATTGATTTCGAAATAATTATAATCTCGCCATCCGTGTTTGTCAATTTTATTTTTAAATTTTCTAATAATTTTTTCGCGGAAGTGCGATATGTTATGGTAGTGAAGTGACAAGAGTTCGTATACAATAGGAATAATATGTATTTGTTAGAGGAGTTAAAGGAATGAAGCAATTAGAGGATATCCATCATCAAGCGATTGAATATACAAAAATGAAAATTTATGAAGATATAGATTATTATTTAGGTGCAAATGAACAAATGTTAAGTTTTTCACAATATATCAAAGATCGAGCTCCGTTTTTAGCACAAGTTTGGCAAAATGTGTGGAGTAATAAAGCGACAAACAAACTCTCTCGTTTTCATAAGAAGGAATATTTAAAGAAAAAAAACTATGTTATTGAAGATATGAATAAGAAAACGTTAAATCAAGCATTTAGGAAAGAAGTCATTGAGTTCCGTCCATTAAATGTAAATAGTTTGCTACATTCGATTTTTGCAGATCAACCTGAAAAGTGGGCCAAACGTTATGTTTATGCAAGAGAAAGATATCTTCAAGAAGAAAAAGAACGCCAGATCAAACAAGAAAGATACGCCTATCAAGAATTTCTATGTGAAGAAGCAGAACAATGGTTGTCAAAAAACAGTGAAAATCTCTTTTTAGCTTTAAGACATAAATTGGCTTTAAAGCTTGAAACGGATTTAGCAAATAGAGTGAAGTATCATGAGACGGAATCACGTTACTTAGAAGAACCTTTAGTGGAAGTGGGGCCATTTATCGTTGATGATTACCCCCGTGTAGAAGATTTCTTTGAAGAGTTTACAGGTAATCTCCACAAAGTGATGATAAAAAATAAATGGTATTTTGAGTATGAAACATACTATTTTGAATACGAACAAATGGTAGGAGAAACTTTACATACGCTTATACAACAAGCGCTTCTATTACATCTTGGTCAAGGTCATATTGATAAGTATCAATCTTTGTTCCAGCATAGTTTGACTGGAGAGAAGTTGTTAGATCTAATTGATTGGGAAGATTTAATTCCAAATGCACTAGGCCGAATCATGGAAGATTATGTGAAAGATTTATTGAAGATAGCAAATGAGAATTTTGATTTAGAAGAGCAGCGAAGCTTATATGAAATACAAGTGAAAGAAAGAAAAATGAAGCGCAAACAAGAAGAACGGGAACGGATACAAAAAGAAGAACAACAACAAAAAATGTTGAATGATATTTTTGGCTCTGCTTATGAGAGCCGAAAGAATATTTATCAGAAATTTGTTCTTCATATTGGTGAAACAAATACAGGGAAAACGTTCCAAGCACTAGAGAAAATGAAAGCAGCCCCATCCGGGTTATATTTAGCCCCATTACGTTTGTTGGCGCTTGAAGTCTATGAAAAGCTAAACAATGAAGGAACACCCTGTTCTTTAAAAACTGGAGAAGAAGAACGAGAAACCTCAGGTGCGACACATTTAGCTTGTACGGTTGAAATGTTTTATGAGAAAGATGATTATGATGTCATTGTTATAGATGAATCACAAATGATTAGTGATAAGGACCGTGGCTATGCTTGGTTTAAGGCAATCACAAAGGCAAATGCGAGAGAAGTGCATATTATTGCGAGTAAAAATGCCGAAGCTATGCTGTTGCAATTAATTGGAGATAGCAATGTTGAAATACATAGATATAAACGAGAAGCCCCTTTGGAAGTAGACAGTGAAGAGTTCACTCTTAAAAACGTAAAAGAGGGTGACGCGCTGATTTGTTTCTCACGTAAAAGGGTACTCGAAACAGCGTCTATGTTACAAAGAAAAGGTCATCAAGTGAGTATGATATATGGCAGTATGCCACCTGAAACGAGGAAGAAACAGGTTAATCGCTTTACAGCTGGTCAATCTGATGTCATTGTCTCAACAGACGCAATCGGAATGGGATTAAATTTACCGATACGACGGATTGTTTTTTTGGAAACGGAGAAATTTGATGGTACGAAACGTCGCACACTGACATCTCAAGAAGTGAAACAGATTGCTGGGAGAGCGGGGAGAAAAGGTATTTACCCTGTAGGTAGAGTGGCCTTTTTTGACCGGATTAAGTTAATGAGCAGTTTATTATCACAAGTAGATGCTCCGATTGAAAGTTTTGCTATTGCACCTACTTCAGCCATTTTTGATCGCTTTCTTTCGTATTATCGTGATTTAGGGAAGTTTTTTGAACTCTGGGATTTATTTGAGAGTCCAAAGGGAACTAAGAAAGCAACATTAAGTGAAGAAAGGGAGCTTTATGAACTGGTTAGAGGGACAGAGATTGAGGCGAGAATGCCTTTAAAAGATTTGTACAGTTTCTTACATCTACCTTTTTCAAAAAAAGAAGCAGACTTGATTCGGCAATGGGAGCAGGCGATGTACAGTATCATTGATCATGAAGAGCTGCCTGAACCAAGGTTAAGAAACCGTAATCTTGAAGACCTTGAGTATTCATATAAAGCAATAGGTCTTCATTTACTATTTCTCTATAAATTAGGTCAACATACTGAAGCCATCTATTGGGAAAGAGTGAGGGACGATATATCTAATCATGTGTTTGAACGATTAGATGATGATATTGCAAATATGAAAAAAACATGTAAGCGTTGTGGAAAATCTTTAGCTTGGGATCATGCCTTTAACATTTGCGATGATTGCCATAAGAATCAACCGAGTAGAAGAAGACGTTACTATAAGAGGTAAACAGGAGGGGTAATGTGAAGCTGAGTATTTTAGATCAATCACCAATTGCAAAAGGCAAGACAGCAAAAGAAGCACTTGAGGCATCACTGCAGTTAGCGAAAACAGCGAATGAATTAGGCTATTACCGCTATTGGATTGCAGAGCATCATGACTTGCCTGGGCTCGCTAGTTCCTCTCCTGAAATTATGATGACATATATTGCATCACAAACGTCAACTATAAGGATTGGCTCGGGTGCGTTGTTACTACCGAATTATAAACCTTTTAAAGTGGCAGAGAACTTTCATTTGTTAAGCACACTTTTTCCAGGACGTATAGACCTCGGCATAGGAAGAGCACCAGGTGCATCTGCTGAAGCAAGTATTGCACTAGCAGGGAATTATTTGCAAGCTGTCAAAGAGTGGCCCCAGTCTATTGATACACTACTTGCTTTTTTAAATGACCATCATCCAGAAGACCATCTTTTTCGTAAAGTAAAGGCAAGTCCCATCCCCCCAATAAAGCCTGAAGTGTGGATGTTAGGAACAAGCCATAAAAGTGCTAGTTTAGCAGCTGAAAAGGGGTTACATTACTGTTTTGGACAATTTATGAGTGATGATAATGGAAAAGAAGCGATTGATCTTTTTAAAGAGAAGCGCAAGAGCGAACAACAAAATATGATGTTAACCGTCTCTGTTATTTGTGCTGAAACAGATGAAAAGGCTGAAGAAATAGCTACCTCAGTATTATTATGGCATCTCCAATCAGATGATGGAGAGAAGCAAGAAGTACCTTCAGTAGAGGAAGCAATTAAGCATCCCTATTTCATTGCAAAACAAGAAAAAGTCGCTAAGATGAAAGAAAGAATGATTATTGGTAATCCGGAAAAGGTCAAGAGAGACTTGTTAAGTCTTACAAACCAATACGGTATAGATGAAGTCATGATCGTGACAATAACACATGATTATGACGATCGTCTAAAGTCATATAAATTATTGGCTGATATGATTAACAAACCAGTTTTTTAGAGATATAAAGGGAATGTGAAGCAACCTACACATTATTTCTTCAATATTTGTAGGGGGAAGCTCTTATCTTTTTTTGTCATGGTCAAACGAAAGCTGGTTACTATTCCTCTATAAATAAATATTTATTGCTCATGTCTAGAAGAATTTATTCTCTTTTTTTCCGCTCTTTAAAAGGGCAAACATGAGAGGTATATGGGTTGTATTAAATTGAAGCAATGTCAATTTTAAGCAAGCATCTTTTACCTCTAAAGTTTCTAATTTGTTTTCGTTTACGATGCGTTAATCATAAATTCGATAGCATGTTTCCCTTACTGCTTGAATAGAAATAAGGCAGTAGCATCTAAGACGAGAATGAAGGAGAGAGGTATAATGGCAAGCTTTCATCATGAGAAAAAGGTAAATGTATCAATTGACCACCTATGGCAGTTTGTTAGTGATATGAATCATTGGGCACCACTTGTTCCTGGATATATAAGGCATGAAATATTAAATGAAAAAAGCTCCATCTGGGTGTTTAAAGTAGATGTCGGCTTAATGAAAAAAAAGATAGAGCTACAGGTCGATATCACTAGATGGCAGGCGCCTAATAAAGTGACATTTAACTTAACAGGTATCAATGAGAAATTTAAGGGCAATGGTTTTTTCTCGAGTGTAAATTCTTCTAAAAAAGAAGTAGTGATGACGGGCTTTTTAGAGATTGTAGCTGAGGGAATGATGGCAAAAATGGCGAATGCTATTTTAGAAACCTCTCTTCCCGAAATTACAACTGAGTTAACGAATGCAGTCGCAGAGAAAGCAGAACAGCAGTATTCACTGCATCAGTAATTTATTTTGTGAATTTATTTGCATAACTAGAGGCGACATATGCCTCTGGTTTTATTTTGGCTTCCACACCAATGGATTCCATTCTTGCGACCATTTCAGCTACATATTCCTTCGTTTTATTACGAGAGCCGGCACCAATATCTAAATGGCCTTCCATCGTAAAACTTGCACCTTGGTAAATAAATGGTAAGACAATATCAATCATCTGGTTTTTCTTCTCTTCATCAAATAATGCAACAATCTCTTCAGTTAAAGAAGTTTCAAAAGAAATTCTTTCATGTAGATGAAGCATCTTTCGTGGGACGGAACATTTTCTAATACAAGCCCACGCTCCTTTTCCTGCATTTTGAATCACTATACCAGTGATAAATAAAGTATGGGCAGGATGTACTTGAGAGTCTGTTCCAACAATCAGTTTATAATTTCCTCTCGGTTGGATGTACATGAAGTGAAGAATGCGCTCAAAGACATCTTCAAATGTTAAGTTTTTCTCTTTTAAATTTTGAAAAGGAAGTATTTGCAAAGTCATCACCACATTTTTAATTTATAGTTTATGCATTCACGAACCTTCATGAATCAATTGCAGCCTATTTTATACTTATGAAAGAAGTAAAGATTTTAAGATAAATTTTATGACCATCCTGCAAGCTAAACGGATTGAAAGGCTAAGATGGCCTTTATTGGGCCCATTGATAGTGGATGTTCGTCTATATTGATTTTCCATTGTTGAAAGCATGATAGAGAGTTGTGTAGAATGTAAAGGAGAAAAACTTGCAATGAAAGACAAAGAGGTGCGAATAATGTTTAAAGAACAGTTAGTCGAAAGAATCAAACAAGCAAAAGATAATGGGGAATTACTATTTATTGAAGAATTAAACTACGCTAAAAAGCAGGAGATAATAGATGAAAAAGAGGTAAATGTCCTCGACACTAAAAAGCGCTTTTTTGATAGTTATATTGAAAGAGGCGATAAAGAAACAGAAAACTTTCTTGGGACAGAATCGGCCAGTGAATTTTTTGAGCAGCCGATCACTTATTTTAAGCAACATATCAATGAATTCGTCTATGTTGAATCCGTATGGTTCGATCAACTAAATGTTGAATCACTTTCTTTTGAAGTAGATGATTTATTCCGTACTTATGATTGCTTGATTGGTTTAAAGCAGCCTAAGAAAAAGGAAAAAGAAATTAAAGCCTATTTTATGTCAATCTTCACAAGTGATGAAGCGCGACTGAGCCCTATGTTTAATCAAAAAGATGGCTTATGGGAAATTAACTTTACGTTAGATTATATTGAAGGATTTTCTGAAGATATGAAGATAGGCGAAGCTTTTTCACTTATATATAAAGTTTTATTTGACCTAATAATTGAGCTTGAAGGCTGATATTAGTAGTTGGTCTTAATGGATACATGACATTTATCATGGTTGCGTGATGACACCTATGTCTTCACAGTATTTTCAGACGTCTTTATTATTAAATTATATTGAAGGAAAGGAACTTACAATATGACAAAAGAACGTTTGAAAACATTGAGAAAACAAATGCTGCCATTTGAAAAGGCGAATCGTAACAAAAGTATATATCAATTAATCAATACGCTTGTACCATTTTTTGGTTTATGGACACTTGCTTATTTTTCACTTTCCATTCATTATTTATTGACATTAGCTTTATCTGTTTTAGCGGCGGGCTTTTTAATACGTATATTTATCATCTTTCATGATTGCTGTCACAATTCATTCTTTAAAAGCCGCAAAGCGAATAAAATTGTGGGAACGATTGCTGGGATTATTACGATTTTTCCATATAGCGCTTGGGCACATGATCATTCCGTTCATCATGCAACAAGCAGTAACTTGGACAAGCGTGGGACAGGAGATATATGGTTATTGACTGTTAAAGAATATATGGATGCCTCTTTTTTAACGAAGGTTGGTTATCGACTTTACCGTAATCCAATCATTATGTTTGGATTAGGTCCGATTTACACATTTTTATTTAAAAATCGTTTTAATCGAAAGGGTGCTCGTTTACCAGAGAGATTAAATACGTATTTAACCAATGTAGGAATTGTTACTTTATATGCTTTCATGTGTTATCTCATCGGCTGGGAAGCATTCCTACTTGTGCAAACCCCGATTTTCCTGATTTCTGGTGCAGCTGGTATTTGGTTATTCTATGTCCAGCATACATTTGAAGATTCTTATTTTGAGCCAGATAAAGAGTGGGAATATGTGAGTGCAGCAATTGAAGGCAGTTCATTTTACAAATTGCCAAAACCACTGCAATGGATGACAGGAAATATTGGTTACCATCATGTACACCATCTAGCTCCAAGAGTCCCAAATTACGAATTAGAGAAAGCACATACTAACAGTGAGCAATTACAAAATGTACCGACCATTTCACTAGCAACAAGCCTAGAATCTCTTCGCTTTAAGCTTTGGGATGAAGAGAAGAAAATATTTGTCGGCTACCGTGCAGTAAAACAATACCGAAAAGTACCGGTATCTTAATAATAATCTGCTATAATACTGTTAAGAAACTCCTTTGTATGAAAGAAACAAAGGAGTTTTCTATTTCTACATTGAAGCGGAGGTTTATAATGTCATATCCACTTTTATATAAATTAAAAAGCTCTGGGATGACACCATACATATGGATTATCCTGACGATTCTCCCTTTTTATTTTATCTTTCAATCTTCAACGACTTGGGAGATTATTGTTGGTATCATATTAACGGTCGTCTTTTTTATCACTTTTCGTTTTGCCTTCATATCTAATAAATGGCCAGTTTATATATGGTCTCTTTTATTGATTGCAGTTTCAATGACCATGTTAATTATTTATCAGTATGTGTATTTTGCTTTTTTCATCGCTTATTATAATGGATATATAAGAAATAGAGTGGCGTTTTTTATTGTTTATATCATTCACATTGTTTCAACGACTGTAGCCATTAATTACAATATCGTTGTTAAAAGTGACATGTTTTTAAGTCAAATTCCATTTGTGATTATTATTTTAGTGAGTATGATATTGTTGCCTTTTAATATCTATAATAAAAGAAAACAAGAGAGGCTAGAGAAACAATTAGAATACGCGAACCAAAGAATTGCCGACCTTGTTAAACAAGAAGAACGTCAAAGAATTGCGCGTGACTTACATGATACACTTGGTCAAAAACTCTCACTAATAGGATTAAAGAGTGACCTGGCGAGAAAGTTAATTCAAAAAGATCCAGAACAAGCAAAAGTTGAATTAAAAGATGTTCAGCAAACAGCCCGTACAGCATTGAATGAAGTACGGAAAATGGTATCGCAAATGAGAGGAATACGATTGCAGGAAGAAGTCGTTCGTATAAAGGAAATTTTACAAGCAGCGCAAATGGATATGGAAATCAATGAACCATTAAAAGAAGCTTACACTTCCATTTTTATAGAAAATATTATTAGTATGTGCTTAAAAGAAGCGGTTACAAATGTAGTCAAACATAGTCGAGCGACAAAATGTTCGGTAGCAATAGAAGAACGAAATAAAGAATTAGTCGTTACAGTAAAGGATAATGGAATAGGCATTACGAATAGTGAGAAAAAAAGCTATGGTAATGGGATTAATGGCATGAAAGAAAGATTAGAATTTGTAAATGGCCATTTGGACATCAGTTGTGACGAGGGTACGACAATTTCAATTATTGTTCCACTTGTCGTTAAACAAGTTGAAGGAGGAGATTTGGCATGATTCGAATTGTCATTGCAGAAGACCAAAGAATGATGTTAGGCGCACTCGGTTCGTTACTGAACCTTGAGGATGATATGCAAGTCGTTGGTCAAGCCTCCAATGGAGAAGAGGCCGTTACATTAGTGCAAGAACTAAGTCCCGATATTTGTATTATGGACATTGAAATGCCTTTAAAAACAGGGTTAGAAGCAGCTGAAGCAATTAAAAACAGGGGCATAAAGGTTATTATTTTAACCACTTTTGCAAGATCTGGATATTTTCAACGAGCGATAAAAGCAGGGGTACGGGGCTATTTATTAAAAGATAGCCCGAGTGAAGAGTTAGCTGATTCGATTCGTAATGTCATGGCAGGCAAAAGAATTTTTGCCCCGGAACTGATGGATGATGTCTACCGAGAAGAAAATCCCTTAACAGAACGTGAGAAAGCGGTACTTGAATTAATGGCAGAGGGAAAAAGCACTAAAGAAATTGCCTCTATATTAACGATTAAAGTTGGTACAGTTCGTAATTATATATCAGCTATATTGGAGAAGTTAGAAGTAACAAACAGAATCGAAGCCATCACAGAGTCAAAAAACAAAGGCTGGTTTCATTAATGAATACTCGTGACGAGCAGGAAGTCACGAGTATTTTTTGTATTTCTTGACTAATTATCTAAAAAAACAAACCTTTTTTTGCATAATATTTCATGCAAATCATTTCAATAAAAAGCTAGTAAAATCCTGTATTTATAGGGAAATTATAAATTTGTAAGAATAATAGAAAAGTTTCAGAAACTGTGTTGACAATACCAAAAATAGGGTTCATAATATTTTAAACAATCAATGTACTTTATTAAGGAAATGTTATATTGATTTTATGTATTAAAGTAATAAATTCTTAATATCGTATAAATTGCGAAGGAGTAGTTTAATCATCAAAGTATTTCGTTTACAATGGTGCATAATACCACAAGAAAAAGAGTAAAGATGTTTAACGGCACTTTAAATTGATCTTAGACAGGGAGTAGAGTAGAAATGAATGATTATCAGTTTGAAATCCAAAGACGTGCAACCAAAAAAGAAAAACCGGCATTTGATCAGTTGATTTTCGGTAGGAACTTTACAGATCATATGTTTGTAATGGACTATCATGCAGACAAGGGGTGGCATGATGGACGTATTGTCCCTTATGAGCCATTACAAATTGACCCGTCTGCAATGGTATTTCATTATGGCCAAAGTGTTTTCGAAGGATTAAAGGCATATTTATCTGAAGATCAGGAAGTGCTCATGTTCAGACCATATAAAAATATGGAGAGACTGAACAAATCGAACAACAGACTCTGTATTCCGCCAATTGACGAAGAACTTGCTGTTCAAGCATTAAGACAATTAATTGCAGTTGATCGTGATTGGGTTCCAAATGTAGAAGGAACATCGCTATATATTCGTCCATTTATTATTTCTACAGAACCTTATTTAGGCGTTGCTCCATCACATCAATACAAATTTATTATTATCATGTCACCAGTCGGTGCCTATTATAAAGAAGGAATTAACCCAGTGAAAATCGCTGTCCAAAGCGAATATGTTCGTGCAGTCAAAGGTGGAACGGGTAATGCCAAAACAGGAGGAAACTATGCTGCTAGCCTAAAAGCACAAGAAGTAGCAGAACAGGAAGGATATTCACAAGTACTTTGGTTAGATGGCAAGGAAAATAAATATGTTGAAGAAGTAGGAAGCATGAATATTTTCTTTAAAATTAACGGTGAAGTCGTTACACCTGAATTGAACGGAAGCATTTTAGAAGGCGTAACAAGAAACTCTGTTATTGAACTCATTAAAGACTGGGGTATTCCTTTATCTGAGCGTCGTATCTCAATCGATGAGATCTATGAAGCGCAAAAAAATGGCACGCTAGAAGAAGCATTCGGAACGGGTACTGCAGCGGTCATTTCACCAGTCGGAGAACTATTCTGGAATAACGAAAAACTTACCATTGGTGGCGGACAAACAGGTGAAATCGCCGGCAAACTTTACGAAACGCTAACAGGAATCCAAAAAGGAAAAGTAGAAGATAAATTTGGTTGGATCGTGAAAGTAGACGAAGAAAAAGCTGTTACGACAGCAATTTAATAGAAGAAAAAGAACCACTTGCCATTGATGGTAAGTGGTTTTTTAAAGGGTTAGACTAGAAATGTGGTTCTGTAAAATGGACAAAAACTGAAAAGAATAAAACCGAAGTGATGGATTTAGAAAATGGACTGACTGTATATATTATTATCGTTTGATTTTGCTACTTCAGCCCTACAATCACAAAAGGATTTTACGCTTTTTAACAAGCAAGGTTGTCCTTTCCGAGAGAAGTTAAATAAATTGGTATTTTTTTCATGCGGAAAATTCGTTATAATAGAGAAAAAAGAAAGGATGAAGTAATTTGCCAGACCTAAAACCGCTCAATCCCTCTTACCAACTCCGATTATTACGCGTGCTCCATCTTAGATCAAAATTGTCCCCTGAGAATGAACAATATCTCAAAATGTTAGAAAAAGGATATGAAGGAGAAAGTAAATGGCGAGATGATTTGCAACAACTTTCACCAAAATTCCCCATCCTCTATGATATATTGCTAGAAATAAATCATACATCCTTTCAAATTGATGCACTCTGTGTAACTCCCCACAAACTCATTGCTTTCGAAGTGAAAAATTATAGTGGTGATTTTATGATTCAGGAAACTAAATGGTATTCACCAACAAATAAGGAAATTAAAAATCCCCTCCTACAAATCGAAAGAAATGAAACCCTCCTACACCAATTCCTTACTAAGCACGAATTAAACATTGCATTTGATTATCTACTTGTTTTTGTTCATCCCGAGTTTATGTTATATGATCGTACAAAGAAACAAAATGTTATTCTTCCACCGCAAATTCCACGATTATTAAGAGAACTAAATCAAATAGACATTCAACACTCTCCATTTTATACAAAAATTGTTCATGCTTTTTTGAGTCATCATAAAGAAGAAAAGAATTACGCTAGAAAAATCGAATATTGTACGGAGGATTTGGTAAAAGGAGTGGTTTGTCGAGAGTGCGGTGGGCAGATGAAGCGAGCGAGTTTGCGCAAATTTCATTGCTCAAAATGTAGGAGGAACATTTCATCTTGTGATGCATTAAGTGAAGCAATCAATGACTTTATTATTCTTTTTCCATCAGAAAAAGTAACAAAGACGGCGATTTATGATTGGTGTGGTGGAGCAATAAGTAGTTCCGCAATACAACGATTCTTACAAGAGAAATATACACTTAATGGTGGTGGAAATTATTTTTATTATCATTAATGGGTTTTAAAACCGAAGAAACAGTTGAATTATTTAGTAATGAAGAGAAGTGACAGTATCTTATAGATTGAAATGTATTCTGATGGGGTCAATCTATTAGTAAGCAGTTATATGTTGAACAAAGGACTTTGTGCACAAAAAAAATCTATATAACATCACAATAAAAGTGGATAGTAAGTCACTCAGTAGGAGAATCAGAGATGAGCGCCTCGCAAAGGGGGTTAGCAAGTCACTCGGAAGGGGAATCAGAGATGAGCGCCCCGCAAAAGGGTTTAGCAAGTCACTCGGAAGGGGAATCAGAGATGAGCGCCCCGCAAAAGGGTTTAGCAAGTCACTCAGAAAGAAAACCAGAACTGAGCGCCCCGCAAAAGGGTTTAGCAAGTCACTCAAAAGGAGAATCAGAGATGAGCGCCCCGCAAAAGGGATTAGCAAGTCACTCGGAAGAAGAATCAGAGATGAGCGCCCCGCAAAAGGGGTTAGCAAGTCCCTCAGAAAGAAAACCAGAGATGAGCGCCTCGCAAAAGGGATTAGCAAGTCCCTCGGAAAGAAAACTAGAGATGAGCGCCTCGCAAAAGGGTTTAGCAAGTCACTCGGAAGGGGAATTAGAGATGAGCGCCCCGCAAAAGGGATTAGCGAGTCACTCAGAAAGAAAACCAGAAATGAGCGCCTCGCAAAAGGGATTAGCAAGTCCCTCAGAAAGAAAACCAGAAATGAGCGCCTCGCAAAATGGTTTAGCGAGTCCCTCAGAAAGAAAACCAGAGATGAGCGCCCCGCAAAAGGGTTTAGCAAGTCCCTCAAAAGGAGAATCAGAGATGAGTGCCCTGCAAAAAAGTTTAGCAATTCACTCAGAAAGAAAACCAGAGATGAACGCCTCGCAAAAGGGTTTAGCAAGTCCCTCAGAAAGAAAACCAGAGATAACCGCCTCACAAAAAGGGAGTTATTCAGCAATATATTTAGAACCAAACACAAATGAAAGCCGAGCAAGGGAGTGCCCGGCTTTCATAAATTCGTTTAGGATAATGCGAATTACTTAGATAGTAAAAGAAACATTCTAATGAACTATAACCATAATCATCACAAGCTTTATCCTATCCCACTAACAATCAATTCAGCAGCTTCTTCAGCTGTTTTCCCGTCAACATTGATTTTTAGATGATATGGTTGATAATGAGCTTGTCTTTCTTTGTAGAGATGATACATTTCGTCAGTAGAAAGACCATTCAATTTCGGTCTTGTATCTTTAATCAATGGGTATCGATCGAGCCAATTTTCCCATGAGAGCTCGATAAGGACAACGGTACTGTTTTGTAAACAAATTTCGCGGTTCTTACTGTTTAAAAAGGCGCCGCCGCCTAATGAAAGAATCTGTTTTTCTTCGGCAGATAGTTGTTCAATCAATTCGCTTTCAGCTTTTCGAAAAACTTCTTCACCATGATCAAGGAAAATTTTTGAAGTTGACATCCCAAACTGTTGTTCAATGCGTTCATCCGTGTCGATTAAACCCCACTGTAATTTCTTAGCTAATTCCGTTCCTATGGATGTCTTTCCGACCCCCATAAACCCAATAAGTACAATACTCTTATCTTCCATAGACTGTCCTCCCGAATGTTATATAAAATATCATATCATAACGTTTTATGTCGCAACATCGTTTCTATCCAATGTTTTTTATTTTCATTTCTATCATTTCATGTTATATTGACATCATATATTATAAGTTTTCACTGGGGGTGCCTTCACATAGAGGCTGAGATTGAATGCCGTTCAAAACCCTTTGAACCTGATCTGGTTTGTACCAGTGGAGGGAAGTGTGTCGATGTAGTCGTCCTCGCTTCCTTTTGGAAGTAGAGGATTTTTTTTATATATGAATAAATGCTAGGGGTGCCAAATACTTGGCTGAGATGAACCCTTTGAACCTGATCTAGTTAATACTAGCGTAGGGAAGCGAGTGACGTCATACATATCATGATGACCAAAGCCGCTTATTCAAAATAGCGGCTTTTTTATTTTTATCGAAAGGAGGAAAGGTCTATGAATAAAATCCAAAAAATGACGATGACGGCAACGATTGCAGCCATCACTACTGTGTCGAGTAGTCTCATTTTTATTCCGATTGGAATAGCGAAAATTTTTCCGATTCAGCACTTGGCGAATGTATTATCTGCTGTACTTCTTGGACCATGGTATGCCGTTAGTCAAGCGTTTCTTTCATCTACATTGAGAAATATGATGGGGACTGGAAGTGTTTTTGCCTACCCCGGGAGTATGATTGGCGCATTACTTGCAGGGTTCCTTTATCAAAAAACGAAAAAAATTGGCTTCTCAGCACTAGGTGAAGTCGTTGGAACAGGAATGATAGGGGCAGTAGCGACTTATCCGATTAGTACATTACTTTTAGGACAAGAAGCAACCCTTTTCGGATTCCTACCAGCATTTATGGTGAGCTCGTTTACTGGAGCAATTTTAGGATATGGTTTATTAAGAGTATTAATTAAGAATAAAGCTATTGGAGGTTACATCAATGAAAACAGCATTAACGATCGCAGGTTCTGATTCAGGAGGAGGAGCTGGGATTCAAGCAGATCTTAAAACTTTTTCCGCCAATGGTGTGTTTGGCATGTCCGTCATTACGGCGATTACCGCTCAAAATACAGTAGAGGTACGTTCGGTACAGGATATAGAAATCAATATTATAAAAGACCAAATAGAAGCTGTGTTTGATGATATCCAAGTTGATGCTGTCAAAATCGGGATGTTGTCATCTAGTGAGACTGTAAAAATCGTCGCAGACCGTTTAAATCATTATAGTCCAAAAGTGATTGTGTTAGATCCTGTTATGGTTTCAAAAGGTGGACATCATCTTTTAAAGGAACAAGCTATTGAAGCATTAAAAGCGAAAATGTTACCACTTGCGACTGTAATTACGCCAAACATTCCTGAAGCTGAAGTACTTTCGGGTATGACAATTCGCACGGTTGATGATATGGAGCAAGCTTGTAAAAAATTATATGAATTAGGGCCAAAAGCCGTCTTATTAAAAGGTGGACATTTAGAAGGAGAACCGAATGACTTATTATGGGATGGACAAAGTTTCAACTGGTTTAATGGTCGAAGAGTAGAGACAAAAAACACCCATGGTACAGGTTGTACTCTATCATCTGCCATTGCTGCTGGGTTAGCAAAAGGGGAAGAACTTATTGAGGCCATACAGTCTGCGAAAAATTATATTTCCATAGCGATTGAGCATAGCCTAGCACTCGGTCATGGGCATGGTCCGACAAATCATTTTTATGAGTTATACAACAAAGCAAAGATGGAGGAAAGATAATGGCGATTTCAAGTGAAGCAGTTGAGAGAGTCTTTCAGCAGTTACAAGAACATACCCCACTCATTCATCATTTAACAAATACAGTAACTATTAATGATTGTGCAAATGTGACCCTAGCAATGGGCGGTTCACCTGTTATGGCCACCCAACTCTTAGAAGTAGAAGAAATGGCTATGATGGCAGATGGGCTCGTAATTAATTTTGGTACTATTAATGATGCGATGTTTGCGGCAATGATTAAAGCTGGACAAACTGCCAATCAAAAAGGGGTCCCAGTAATATTTGATCCAGTTGGTGTTGGTGCAACCACTTATCGCACAAATAAGGCAAAAGAGCTAATTAGCACAATAAAAGTGTCCATTATTCGCGGCAATGCTTCTGAAGTTTCTGCTCTTATTGGTAAGAATACAAAAACGCGTGGTGTTGATGCAGGGGCTATTGAAATAGCACCTGAAGCACTTGCAAAGGAGGCAGCTGAAGTCCTAAACTGTCTCATTGTTATTAGTGGAAAAGAAGATGTCATTACAGATGGGAAGCAATTAGTTGTGATTGATAATGGAGATTATCTTTTGACGAAGGTAACAGGAACTGGCTGCATGACAGCTTCATTAGTAGCAACTGCTGCTGCTGTTTCAGAAAATTGGTTTGACGGGGCTGTTATTGGTATGGCTACTATGAGTCTAGCAGGGGAAATCGCAGCTAAGAGCTTACATGCCGGTGAAGGGTTAGGTTCATTTCGAGTGAAGCTAATGGATACGATTAGTACAATGAATGCAGCCATTTGGCTAGATGGAGTGAGGCAAAACTAATGGATTACCGTTTATATTTAGTCACAGATGATAAAATAGCAAACAATGAATTATATGATATTGTTCGAAGTGGTGTAAAAGGTGGTGTGACCATCGTTCAATTAAGAGAGAAGACAGCGGATGGTCAACTCTTTTATGAAAAGGCGAAAATATTACAATCTATATTAAAACCATTGGATATTCCACTGATTATTAATGATAGAGTAGACATCGCTTTAGCGGTAGGTGCAGCAGGTGTGCATGTTGGACAAGATGATCTGCCATGTGCCGTCGTTAGAAAGATTGTTCCTGATGATATGGTAGTTGGTATCTCTGTATCCAATGTGGAGGAAGCGAAACTTGCTCAAGAACAAGGAGCAAATTATGTTGGAATAGGTTCGGTGTTTCCGACAACTTCTAAATCAGATGCTGATTTATTAGCACCAGGTATGCTCGAGGAAATCATTGCAGCGATTGATATTCCTGCTGTCGCTATTGGTGGTATTCAACTAGAAAACATAAAAATGCTTAAAAATCGAGGGTTAGCAGGTGTTTCTGTTGTCTCAGCAATTAGTAAATCTAAAAATCCAGAAAAGTCAGCTCGAGATTTACTTCAATTATTCCTTTAGACCTAAAAAATATCATAAGTGTAGTTAAAGAGAACTTATTCCATTGACAAGATACTATTAATATACTAAAATTACTTTTGGTTCGAGATATTTCATTTTAGTGTATTTCGAATAAATTATTACGACATTCGGAGGTCTTCACATAATGGCAAAAGTTCTATTTGTAAACGCAAGTGATCGTCCAGTTGAAGCTGGAATTTCTGTAAAAATGTATCATGCATTTTTACAATCATATAAAGAATCAAATCCATCAGATGATATTACGGAATTGAATCTTTTTGAAGAAAACATGCCTTACTATGGTAATGATGCAATCAATGGTACTTTTAAAAAGAACCAAGGGTTGGAATTAACTGCTGCAGAAGAAAAGGGTGCGGCGCTAGTTGAGAAGTATTTAAATCAGTTCTTTGATGCTGATAAAATCGTTTTCGCATTCCCACTTTGGAATTCAACTGTACCAGCTCCATTGATCAGCTATGTTTCTTACTTAGCTCAAGCAGGTAAAATGTTTAAATATACTGCTGAAGGTCCAGTAGGATTTGCTGGCGACAAGAAAGTGATGCTTTTAAATGCTAGAGGTTCTGATTATTCACTAGAAGGTATGGCTGCTGGCGAAATGGCAGTTAACTTAGTAAAAACAATTATCAGCCTTTGGGGCATTACTTCTCCTTCAGAAGTAGTGATTGAAGGACATAACCAATACCCAGATCGTACACAAGATATTATTGAAGAAGGATTACAAAACGTAGCTAAAGCTGCTGCTCAATTCTAATTCGATACGAAAGCATCTCTATATTTTTGTAGAGGTGCTTTTTTTGTCTAAAGGACGTCCTAAAACTTGTATTTAGGAAATCACGGTCGCTCATTCTTTGTGTAAACCTTGAATAAACTTGACCAGTATCACACAACTCGATGATGTGTAAAGAGGTTAGGATTCAAAACAGGAAGACATTTTAAACAAGCTAGTAAGATAAAAACGTATACGCAGTTAAATATGTTTTTTAACTACAAGCATGAATGATTGCTGAGGAACTATTTGTCGAATCAGTACCCAATCTGTTACGAGCTTACTTGCTTATCTTAAAGTAGAACAAAACAGAGTGAGGAATGGCCTCACTCTGTTTGCTATTGTTTTTCAATTTTTGAAGGATTGTTTATTTTATAAGGTACTGTTTCTTCTACTTTATGCTCTTCATTGACATCGTCTTGGGCTTTTGGTAATTTCTTTTTGACGATTTTGCCATTAAAGGAAAGTTTGTCTCCGATAGCTAATTCTTGTTTTTTTAATGTTTTAGAGTGACTGCACCAAGCTAGTCCAATTGGTAAAGGGTCGTCTTGATGAATGACAACCTCATCGAGCACAATGACTTCATCATGGTCCTCAGTGAAATGGTTATAGCTTAGCGCAAATTGCTTCACAATTGCTGAAAAAGCGACCTTATCTTCAGGAAGTTGGATTTTTTTAGCTGCTTCTTTTTTCTTTGTTTTCGTTTTTGTAGCTGTGATTTTCGGCGGTGTTGGCGCTTGCTCTTTTGTTTTTTCATCGGCCTGTTTTTCTTCTATTTGTGCGGTGTTTGGTTGTCCAGCAGCATCAAAAGCTTCTTTACCAAAGTTGCCTGCTTGCATTTCTTTTAAATAAGCCGGATGAATGCAACTTAGTTTTCCATCTTGGAACTTGATTACAATGGTGTAATGATCATCTTCTTCACCGTATGCTTGATAGCCGACAATTTCTACTTTGCGTTGATGGGTTTTTTGTTTAAACCAAAACGTTTTCTTGGCAGGCAGCTTCCATTCTTTTAACTTAGTTTCGTATTCTTCTTTAGATTCAAACGGTTGAATCTCACCTTGAGGTGGGAGATAATTAGTTTGATTCGCATCCTCGATATGAGGTAATGTAATAGCCATGATTGGATCTCCTTTCCTTTTTCCATTATTAATTACTATAAAAAGGTTTAAGAATGGCGAAATAGAATATATTTAGTTAATATAACGCATATGAGCAAAAAAATGAACTATTTAAGGAGTGTTAAAAATTATGACGACCTATTCTAGTCGAAAAGAGATTCCCGTAGAAGAAACTTGGAATATCACTGATATTTATAGTGAGGAGTCTGAGTGGCAAAAGGATTATGAATCCATTCAGTCGTTAGCGCAGGAGTTAGCTGGGTTCGAGGGGGAAATAAGCGATGGGCAAAGTTTATTTCAATTTCTAAAGAAGCAGGAAGATTTATCTTATTTGTTTGGTAAAGTATATGCTTATGCGATGTTACAATCTGATGTTGATACAAGGGATAGTCGTGCTCAAAGTTTATTAGATCAATCGAAACAACTAAGTGTAAAAGTAAGTAGTGCAACTTCTTTCTTTATGCCGTTTTTACTTAGCTTAGATGAAGCGACATTAAAAGCTTATATTAAAGAAGAAGAAGGGCTGCAATATTTTGAAGAAGACTTACTCGAATCGTTTCGTTATAAAGCGCATGTGCTTTCAACTGAGCAAGAAAGTTTATTATCACAACTCGGTGAATCACTTTCTGCACCATCAAATACATATAATATGATTAATAATGCTGATATTGAGTTTGGTCTCGTAACAAATGATAATGGTGAAAAAGTAGAACTTACACGAGGAATGTATGCGAAATTAATTGAAAGTGATGATCGACAAAAGCGGAAAGAAGCGTATAAAGCGTATTATAAGCCTTATGTACAACTTAAAAATACAATCGGCTCGACTTTATCAGCAGCGATCAAGAATAATGTTACAACCACAAGAATAAGGCAGTATCCTTCTGCATTAGAAAAAGCATTATTTGGTGATAATGTTCCGAAAGAGGTTTATCATAATCTTATTCAGTCCACAAGAGACCATTTGCAAACGATGCACAAATATACAGCATTAAGAAAAGAGTTATTGCAGTTAGATGAATTAAGACAATACGATTTAAGTGCCCAGCTTGTGAAAGATGTCGATATGCAGATTCCATATGAAGAGGCATTTGCCACGATGTGTAAAGCGTTAGCGCCACTAGGGGAAGAGTATATTTCTACATTGCAATCGTTTAAAGAACATCGTTATATTGATGTAAGAGAAACGAAAGGAAAGCGCTCTGGTGCTTATAATATGGGGGTATATGGTGTACACCCTTATATACTTTTAAATCATCGTGATGATCTTGATAGTATGTTTACACTTGCGCATGAATGTGGCCACGGTGTTCATAGTAAATGGAGTGCCCAGCATCAGCCGCAAATTACGGCAGGCTACAGTATTTTTGTCGCTGAAGTTGCATCAACTGTAAATGAGGTACTTTTAATAAAATATTTACTTGATCACGAAACCAATGAAGACATTAAACGACATTTACTTAATCATTTTATTGATCAGTTTAAAGGCACATTCTTTACACAAGTCATGTTCAGTGAATTTGAATGGAAAACGCATCAATTAGCAGAAGAAGGTAAAACGTTAAATACAGAAGTGTTTAATGGTATTTATGAACAACTATTTAAAGATTATCACGGGGAAAGCCTTGTATTAGATGAAGAGGTAAAATATGGTTGGTCAAGAATTCCGCATTTTTATCGACCATTTTACGTATATAAATATGCGACAGGTTATGCTTCAGCCATTCAATTAGCAACGAAGATTTATAATGGCGATGAGGAAACATTAAAGACTTATCTTGAGTTTCTAAAAAGCGGGAGTTCAGAATTTCCATTAGACTTATTAAAAAATACGGGCGTGGATTTAACGACGTCAAAACCGATTGACGAAGCGTTACAAACGTTTGAAGAGCTTGTGGAAGAGTTCGCAAGCTTAAGCTAGAAAGAAAAAAGACGGAAAGCATATTGCCTTTCGTCTTTTATCCATGATGGAGGAAAAAAATATGCAACAAATGATAGTGATTGGAGCAGGCATACTAGGTGCATCTACGGCTTACCATTTAGCGAAATCTGGTTTTAAGGTGACAGTAATCGATCGGCAAGATGCAGGGCAAGCGACAGAAGCAGCTGCGGGTATCGTCTGCCCATGGTTGTCACAACGTCGAAACAAAGCGTGGTATCAGCTTGCTAAAGGGGGAGCAAAGTATTATCA
This sequence comes from Cytobacillus sp. FSL W7-1323, assembly GCF_038595015.1. NCBI lineage: Bacteria > Bacillati > Bacillota > Bacilli > Caryophanales > Bacillaceae > Cytobacillus > Cytobacillus sp. FSL W7-1323. The sequence continues at coordinate 2,386,676 of NZ_CP151998.1, read as the reverse complement.
ACAATTAATTCCAGCACTTGAAGCAGAAACTGATCAAGACACCGGTTATAAAAAAGTAGGTGCGATTAGTCTACATCACGACGAAACAAAAATTGAAAAGATGATAGAAAGGGCGATAAAAAGGCGAGAAGATGCACCAGAAATCGGTGAAATCAAAAGCTATAATCAAGAAAAAACGAGAGACGCCTTTCCACCACTGTCGCAAGATTTTCAATCAGTATATGTGAGTGGAGCGGCTAGAGTAGATGGGCGTAAACTTAGGAAGGCGCTGCTTAAAGCCGCCGAACTATATGGCGCAGATATCATCCATGGTGAAGCTTTTTTAGTAAGTGAAAATGGTCAACTAGAAGGGGTAAAGGTGAATGGAGAGCTATTACATGCAGATAAAATCATCGTAACCGCCGGCGTTTGGGGAAGGGAATTATTAGAGCCAATAGGGCTCAACTTTCAAGTTAGCGCTCAAAAAGCACAAATTGCCCATCTTCACGTACCTGATGCAGACACATCTGAATGGTCTGTGGTTCAGCCTCCAACAAATCATTATTTACTCTCTTTTGAAGATGGTAAAGTCGTTGTTGGTGCGACACATGAGGATGAACATCCGTTTAATACGAATGTGACAGCGGGGGGCGTGCTTGAAGTATTATCTAAAGCGTTGACTGTGGCACCTGGTTTACAAGCAGCAACTCTTGTTGAGACAAAAGTGGGATTTAGACCGTATACACCTGGTTTTTTACCCGTTATAGGTCAAGTTCCTGGGTACGAGAAACTATATGCTGCCAATGGTTTAGGAGCATCTGGATTAACATCTGGTCCGTATTTAGGTGCGCAATTAGCAAAGCTTGTAAGTGGCGAGGAATTAGATATTGATATAGCCCTATATAATATTAAAGACGCCTTTAGGTAATAAAAAAAGAGGGAGGTGCAAATATAAGAATATTATAGCACTTACCTCTTTATCCTATTGATGAAAGAATATTAGCGAACATTCATATCCGATGGATCTGGTCCTTTTCTTTCATTGCGATTAAGTTTATTAATGGTTTCCATTTGTGCTTGCGAAAGCTCAAAATCAAAGACATCGAAGTTTTCTTTAATTCTAGAAGGAGTAACTGACTTAGGAATAACAATTGTATCGTTCTGCAAATGCCAACGCAGAACTACTTGGGCAGGTGTTTTTCCTACTGAGTTGGCTATTTCTTTAATTGAATCAAGTTGTAATACTTCCCCGCCTTGTTGTAAGGGGCTCCATGCCTCAACATAGATATCATGTTTCTTACAAAATTCCTTTAATTCGTTTTGTGATAAATAGGGGTGACATTCTACTTGATTTAAGACAGGTTTGACTGAACACTCATTTAATATACGTTCTAAATGTTCAATATGAAAGTTGCAGACGCCGATCGCTTTTACACGACCATCTTTATATAATTTCTCTAGTGCTTTATATGTATCTACATAAGTATCGAATTGTGGTGTTGGCCAATGAACCAAGTACAAATCAACATAATCTAATCCTAACTTTTCTAGACTTTCGTCAAACGCTTTTAATGTTTGTTCATATCCTTGATCAGTATTCCAAACTTTTGTCGTAATGAATAGATCTTCTCTAGCAATACCAGCATTTTTAATGGCTTTGCCGACACCTTCTTCATTTTGATAAATCATCGCTGTATCAATGGAACGATACCCAACTTCAATGGCTGTTTGCACAGCAGCGGTTGCTTCCTCATTTTGCACTTGCCAAACACCAAAGCCAAGTTGGGGCATTTCTACTCCATTGTTTAAAGTAATTGTATTCATGTAGTACCTCCTTTAATGTTATGGTCATATTATGGCATATGATGTAATTTTTGCAAAAAGAAAAGCTTCGTGACTAGAAAAAAACAATAAATGCACAATAATTCAAACTTTTTGTTTTTATCTGTACCCGTTTCCATGTATCATAGAATGAAAGGAAAAAATATAGAAGGATGGTTTAAAGATGGGAAAGACTGCGCTGATAGCAGGTGCAACAGGCCTAGTTGGGCAAGAATTATTAAAATTATTACTACAAGATTCGTATGAGAAAGTGATTGCTATTGTTAGAACACCGCTTCATATGAAACATGAAAAATTGATTGAATTAGTCATTGACTTTGATTATTTAGAAGAATATGCCGAACATTTTTGTGTTGATCACGTTTATTGCTGTTTAGGAACGACCATTAAAAAAGCAAAAACAAAAGAGAAAATGATTAAAGTAGATGTAGATTATCCTTATACGATGGCAAAATTAGCGAAAAGTCATGAGGTTGAACATTTTGTCATTATAAGTTCTATCAATGCAAATGCTCGTTCTAAATTGTTCTATCCAAGGATTAAGGGCTTACTAGAAGATAAACTAAAAACATTGTCATTACCTGCATTATCGATTGTAAGGCCTTCATTGTTAATGGGAGAACGATTAGAAAAGCGTAGAGGGGAACTTGCGGGTAAAAAGCTGTATCAACTTTTGTCGCCATTATTGAATGACGAGAAAAAAATGAAATATGCCATTGAAGCCAAGCATGTTGCTCTAGCAATGAAATGTATCACTGATATGGAGAAACAAGGGGTTTGTATTTATTCTTCAGAGCAACTAATGAAGATTGTTCAGTCTCAACAAAACATATTGTCAAAATAGGGGAGGAGTTGACGTCTGTTTTGGAAAAAATGAAAACTATTTCAAATGAACTACAAGATTGGATTATTGATACATTAAAACAAGGAGTAAGTCCATTAGCTATTACGAATGGTCTGATTAAAAAAGGATTTGATGCTAGGTTTGCCTATGAGACAATGTTTGAAATTGCGTTTGCCAGTTCAGATATTAAAGGTGCCTCAACTTATCAATATGAACCTGTCTATTTAAATGAACAACCTCATTCCATTGTGGTAGATAATCAAATGGTGTTTGTTCGCTCTAACTTTATAAAACCCACGATTATCCAATTAGACCATGTATTATCAGATGAGGAATGTGATTTTCTCATTGAACGGGCGAAAAGCCGCCTTCAGCCTTCTAAAGTCATAGATGCGAATTCTGGAGCAGAAAAAGCCGCTGCTGGTAGAACGAGCAAAGGGATGTATTTTAAGCTTCAAGAAGATGATTTTATTGCTCGAATTGAAAAACGAATCAGTTTGCTGACCTCTTATCCAATTGAAAATGGGGAAGGTTTGCAAGTATTGCATTATGAAGTCGGTGATGAATATAAGTCTCACTTTGATTTTTTTCCGGAAAACCGTGTAGACAATCGTAAAGGCGGCCAAAGAATAGCGACGATGCTAATCTATTTGAATGATGTCGAATCAGGCGGTGAAACGATATTTCCGAAGATTAATGCTTCATTTACCCCTAAGAAAGGATCTGCTGTCTTTTTTCACTATAGTAATTCTCTAGGTGAAGTCGATCGCAAATCATTACATTCAAGTTTACCGGTACAAAGAGGAGAAAAGTGGGTGGCAACCAAATGGATTAGACAAAAAGCGATTGATTAAAAGCGTGGTGATGATAAAAATATGGGTGCTATTTTTTATCATTGTTTTTTTATTTAGTATAGCTTTTTGGATTGATAGAAAAAGGAGGCATCATCCATATTCGCCTCCTACTAATGTAAATATGAGAGAAGATAAAATGATGATGATGGGTGATAACAAGTATTTAAATGGTGGAGAATGACGATAAAACTATATTGCGGGTGCAACAATTTCGACCTTCATCCGGTCTGGATCTTCAAAATAAACAGCATAATGCCCTGTACCACCAGCGAAGGGGTGCTTATCTTCATAGAGAATTGTGACATGATTTTCTCTTAATTTTTCTGTAATCACATCAACCTGCTCTCGTGACTGTGCATGAAAAGCTAAATGATTAAGGCCAACGCGACAACGATGATAGGGGATGTCTAAATATTTCTCTTCTGCTTGTACAATGACTAAATAACTGTTCTCTATTTTCCAACTTTGTCCGTACTTCCATGTTTGAAAACGACTGTAACCCAGCTCTGTTAGTAATATATCCCAAAAAGCTACACTACGTGAAAGTTCTGACACATACAATTCTATATGATGAATCATTCCTTTAGACATTGGTAATGCCTCCTTAGCTTGCCTCATTAATCACTTGATTCCACAGAGAATGCTTATCTTCATCCACCTTTTTAGTTAACTTATACGGTATCAATAGCAACATCATCTTGTAGAAAAGTTACGGTGTTACTGCATAATAACCGATTATACCGTTATGTATTTGAACTTCTTCTAATTGCGAGCTTTCTATATCCGTTATAAGGGTAACTAAATTTAATGAGCAGGTTTCGATTAATACCCCTATTTTTTGTCTTTGTTAGAAATCCAATCGGAAGGGCAACAAGTGGTTTTTTTCTACTATCCTTTATACAACCACAAAGTTTCTCATTATAAGATTGCTGTCACAAGATATCAAATCAGCGTTCTGTTGACACTCTGTTAAATAGAATGTGAAGGGAAAAATATGAAAATAAGATTATTTTTTAGTGCAAGTCATGTGTTCATCAACTCAGGAAACATCCCCCAAATTAAAATTGGGGGAAGCCTTCATTATCACTTAATGGACCCGGCTGCAAATCAACAGGCCGTTTCTCACCTATAGTCAACGTATTATTTCTCAAGCTCAGCTTTTAAACGATTAAGCCTTTGTAGTTCTTCTTCAATTTCTTTCATTCGTAATTCTTGTTTCTCAACTGAACGTCCAAATGACTCTAACTTTTCGATATCATCTTGTAAGCGCATATAGTCCATTTTTAACTCTGCTAATTGGTTTTCAATTTCCTTTAATGTCATTTATTCTCCCCACCTATGTATATAATCCTTTTTAGTTTAACGTATATCTTCACTGGTTACTAGTATATGGAGACATAATGAAGACGCTTCTGCATATAGATGGAGTAAGGGAAACGTAAGTCTTTACTTCTTAGAAGAAACGGAGGAATGAACTTCACCATTTATGGAGGAGGATGATTCCGATCGAAGCCGATGTCTTGATTCAATTACTCGTGTTAATTGTCATGATAATCGATCTCGCCAAAGAAGAGAAGTAAAGCAGTGAATAATAAAAAGCGAGACGCTATAGTCTCGCTTTTTATTATTGCTCATCTTCTTCGTTCTCTACATATGGTTCTTCTTCATAAGCTTTTAAATCACCGAAAGTGGTCATAATGCCTTCTTCATCAAGTGCTTCTTCATAAGCACGTAACTGTTTAGTGTCAAAAATTTGAATGTTTTTGCCATCGATATCCGTTCCCACACTATTTTCGAACTCTTCTGTATAGCCAACATTTTCACCGGAATTAAGATACATTTTTTCATAATCTGTTGGGGCATCGTATAAATCTGACGGTCCATCTGAATTCCCCCATTTTGCAACAGATTGCCAGCTATCTTCTTCATCAAAACCGTTATTATCATCATGTGGTACCTCGACATCGGCATTAATGACTTCTTCTTCTATTGGTCTGTACTCATTTAAGTTCTGCTGTTGACTATGTTCAATGCAAGTTGTTGCTGTTGGCAATGCCTCAAGGCGGCTTAAGGGAATCTCTTTTTGACAAACTTGACACACTCCATAAGTTCCTTTTTCTATAGCAGTAAGAGCTGTGCGAATTTCATCCACTTCATCTCTATAATGATCGTCTATGGCTAGGTCCTTTTCTCTTTCATATAATTCAGTCGCAGAATCAGCTGGATGATTATCGTAATTAGATAATTCTCCTGAAAAACCAACATTATTTTGATCTTCATGTAGTCCGAAATGATGATTTTGCTCTATTTGTTGTTCATTTTCCTTCAAAGATTGTGTTAACAATTTTTTAAAATGATGTAGTTGTTCAGCAGATAACATAATGAAGTCCTCCTATCTTTGTTGCTTATATTGTCAGCGGTTTGTCTCTTTATTATGTAAGGTTTATTCAAAGTGATTTGTGTTTACATGTGTTTGTTTTTTTAGGAATAAAATAGTAGGCAATCTGTGATAGGAGGAATGATTATTTTGTCTTTTTAAATAATTCTCAGTAATTCAAAGAAACAGAAATATACCTTGAGCTCGCCAAACTTATGCAGATTCATTTATGAGATAGCCGAAGAGTGTTATAGTAGAGTGAAGTTATACCAAAGGATGATGAACAATGACAGACTTGACTATGAAGTTTAAAGAGAAAATTCATTTTCAAGAGAAGATTACATTTAATAATCTGGACGAAGTTCTAAGAAAAACAACAAATATCTTCCCGTTTGAAAACACGAGTATTATGGCGAGAAGTACAACACCTATTACGAAAGAATTAATTGAAGAAACTTGTTTAAACAATGGATTTGGTGGTGTTTGCTATCATTTGAACCCTTTGCTTTTTTATGTATTAAAAGATGAAGGATTAGATGTAAAATTAGTAAAAGGGAATGTCTATGATCACACTAATCAAACATGGTCAAGTACTGGGGACACGCATGTATTTATCATTCTCACTAAAGAAAATAAACCTTTCTTAGTAGATACAGGTTTTGGCAATAATTTACCTTTAAAAGCTGTACCGTTAGACGGTGAAGAAGTCAAATCAGCGAACGGTTTTTTTAGAATCACATACAATAACGATGAATATATTTTAAATATGAAAAAAAACGGTGTACATGATTGGAAAACAGGGTATAAATTCTCTTTGGCAAACACTATACAATCAGAAGATGAATTAACGACCATACAAGACACCATTATTCATAGTGAATCATCACCTTTTAATAAGGGTTATCTATTCACATCTATTAGAGAATATGAAACGGTTACGTTGACAGAAAGTTCCTATACCCTAAATGTAGGGGGAAATATAACGAAAAGAAAAGTAGCAACAGCTGAATTTTTACAATTAGCTAAAGATCTATTTGGGATTACATTAAAGAATAAATAAAAAACTGGAGCCTTTATTAGGCTCCAGTGTGAATGAATTATGCGAACAATGCCAGTTCCTCTTCTATTTTAATGCGTATATTTTCAATGCATTCCGGCAAGTCTTTTCCAAATATCCTTTGTCCGTTTACAAGCGCATATGGTCTCATTTTGCAAAGACCACATAAGTTTTGACAATCATAGCTCATAACAGCTACTTCGGGATATTTTTCTAATAGTGCTTGCAACGCTTCTTCTGACAAGAGGTTCATGTCGCAAATTTCTAGTAATATTAAACCCATGGTTATCACACTTTCTTTCGTCTCACAAAGTACTAGATAAATACATGATTTCATGTTATTTTATTTTTATACCTTTCAGTATAAAAATGCATTGACTTTTTGTAAAGCATAACAGATTGGAGTAAAAAAATGAACATCAAAGAAACATTACGTCAGCTATTAACGAATAGTGATATCTATCATCAAGAGCCGATGTCAAAACATACATATATACAGGTTGGTGGCGAGGCGGAAATTTACGTACAGCCAAGAAATACTGAAGACGCACAAAAGGTCGTAAAATTTGCCTTCGATAAAAAGATTCCTCTAACTTTACTTGGAAAAGGAGCAAATGTCATTATTAGTGATCATGGTTTACCTGGAATTGTGTTAAACCTGAATCATTTTAATGATATTTCTGTTAATGAAAAACAAATAACAGCAGGTAGTGGCGCTGAAATTATTCATGTTTCTCGTACTGCATATGAACACGGGTTAGATGGGTTAGCGTTCGCATGCGGGATACCAGGAAGTGTAGGCGGTGCGGTATTTATGAATGCAGGGGCATACGGTGGTGAAATCTCGAATGTATTAACAAAGGTCATTGCTTTAAATACGGAAGGTGAGTTATTAACGCTAACACCAGAAGACTTCGATTTTGCTTACCGTACAAGTGCATTTGCTAAGAAAAAGCTAATTGTACTAGAAGCGACATTCACGCTACAAAAAGGAAATAAAGCAGACATAAAAGCAAAGATGGATGAATTTACCTTTGCGAGAGAATCGAAACAACCACTAGAGTATCCTTCTTGTGGTAGTGTCTTTAAACGACCTCCTGGATACTTCGCTGGGAAGTTGATTCAAGATAGCGGCTTACAGGGCTTAACGGTTGGGGGCGCGCAAGTGTCGACGAAACATGCAGGTTTTATGGTGAATATGAATGAAGCGACTGCTAGTGATTATATTCAACTCATTCATCTTGTACAAGAAAAGGTCTTTGCCAATTTTGGTGTGAAGCTAGAAAGAGAAGTACAAATTTTAGGGGATTATGAGGAGAATGAAAGGGGAAAGAATCATGAGTAAAACAGATTTATTTAAAGAAGTCATGGGTAATTACCCTACAGGTGTCACTGTTGTCACAATGATGGACGAAGAAGGCACACCTATCGGTTTAACGGTGAATTCATTCGCTTCTGTTTCATTAGATCCAATGTTATTATTGTGGTCAATAGATAAAAGAGTATCTTCTTATGAGAAGTTCACGCAAACGAAAAAATTTGCTGTCCATGTATTAGCTCATGATCAAGCAGAAGTTTGTTCATTATTTGCTTCAAAAGGTCTTGATCGTTTTAAAAATACTGATTGGTCTGAATCAGCCAATGGATTGCCAATTATTGCTGATTGTGCTGGTGTATTTCAATGTGAGATGCATGACACAATTGAAGCTGGCGACCACAGTATTTTAGTGGGAAAAGTGGTTGATATAGAAAGCAATAAAAAAGAACCGTTATTATATCATAAGCGTAAATTCGCAGGTATTCCTGACAGTTTTTATGAGTGAAATGAATAATTTACATAAACAGGACGGACAAAAGCCAAAAGCACCGTTCTGTTTTTTTATGATGTAAATAACAGAATTTTTGGTTTTTAGGGAGGGTAAAGATGGATACAGTGCTTCAAATAGAAAATGTCTACTGGTCAAGAAATCAGGAGCTCATCCTACAAAATATGAATTGGCATGTAAATAATGGGGATCATTGGGCAGTGCTTGGTTTAAATGGATCAGGAAAGACCACATTATTAAATATGGTTATGGGCTATATTTGGCCAACAAGTGGACAAATATCAGTATTGGGTCATACATACGGAAAAGTAGATATACAGCAAGTAAGGCAATCCATTGGATGGGTATCCTCTTCTTTTCAAGAGAAGATTCGTCCATATGAGCGAGTACAAGATATTATAGTAAGTGGGAAATACGCATCTATCGGACTTTATGAAGAACCTTCAACGGATGATATTGAAGAAGCAAATGAATGGTTAGAGCAATTCCATTTAACCCAATTACAGAATGAAACTTATCAAACTTGCTCTCAAGGTGAGAAACAAAAAATATTAATCGCTCGTGCCCTAATGGCCCATCCAAAATTGCTCATTCTTGATGAACCAACAACGGGACTAGATTTTGTTTCTCGTGAACAGCTGCTGGATTCAATTGCTCGTATCTCAAAACAAAAAGAAGCGCCGACCATTATTTTCGTTACCCATCATATTGAAGAAATCATTCCTATTTTCAATAAATCTCTATTAATCAAAGACGGTACGGTATTTAAAAGTGGAAATACATCTGAGTTACTTACGAGTGAAACATTAACTGATTTTTTTGGCATAACAGTTGAAGTAGACAGGTATTCAAAAAGAATGTCTTTGAAAAAAACATATTGACACAAATATGAAAATAGTGGTAATATTCAAAAGACGCTATTTACAAATGAGAGGAGGTAAGGACGATGAAAGCAAGAGTGAAGGCATTCATGAATACAAATTCATATTCGTCCCTACCTTTTTTTCGATAATGCTTTATTCTTTTAATGAATAGAGGTATGGCAACACGTTCATACCTTAGAAGAGAAATGCGGCCTCTTTATGGGGGCCGCATTTTCTTTTTTTTGGAGAAGTAAATAGGGGAGATAAACAGAGACTTGCCATGTAAATTTCGGTGCAAGTCGAGTTTTTCTAATAGATAGTTGAATAAAGATAAGGGGATGTTAAAGATGAACAGAAAACAAAGAATATTACTATTAAAAAAGCAGCGTATAGGTTGTGGGTAGAGGAATCAGACAGCAAGAGAGGAAAGGTTGTGTAATAAATGTTTGATGTGTTAAAGAAACTCGGTTGGTTTTTCAAAAAATACAAAAAGCAATACGGTATCGCCGTTCTATTATTGATGTTAGCTACTGTATTAGAAATTATTCCACCGTACTTAATTGGGGTCATTATTGATTACATTACAGAAGGTGAAATGACGCGTGATTTACTCATTCAGTATGTAGCGGTCTTCTTAGGTATTATTATTTTTAGCTATATGTTAAATTTCTTTTGGCAATACGGTCTATTCGAAGGATCCGTCAACTTGCAACGATTAATGCGGCGAAAATTAATGAGCCAATTCTTGCGTATGACACCGACTTTTTATGAAAAAAATCGCACCGGAGATCTTATGGCCAGGGCGACCAATGATTTGAATGCTGTCTCGTTAACCGCAGGATTTGGGATTATGACGTTGATTGACTCTACTTTCTTTCTCGGTGGTATTATCTTAGCGATGGGCTTCATGATCTCGTGGGAACTTACTTTTTTCGCCATGTTACCTGTCCCAGTTATGGCCATATTAATTCAATATTATGGCAAACTTGTCCATGAAAGGTATATGAGAGCACAAGATGCTTTTGGCGAGATGAATGATAGTGTTTTAGAATCCGTCTCTGGTGTTAGAGTTATTCGCGCCTATGTGCAAGAGAAGGCAGATGAACAACGTTTTGCTGATATGAGTGAAGATGTTTTTGAGAAAAATATGCATACCGCCAAGATAAATGCTTTATTCAATCCAATCACAACAATTGGAACCGGCATTAGTTATATTGTCGCACTAGGTTATGGATCAGTATTAGTGGCTAATGGAGACTTATCTGTTGGGCAATTAGTTACCTTTAATGTTTATTTAGGATTAGCGGTTTGGCCAATCTTTGCTATTGGTGAGTTAATCAATGTGATGCAACAAGGGAACGCTTCTTTAGACAGGGTGCAAGAGACATTAAATTATGAAGCGGATATCATGCCGCCAACAAAACCTTTAGCAGTCGATAAGCCCCATACTTTACAATTCCAAGAGTTAACCTTTCAATACCCTACGAGTAAAGTCGTTAACCTCTCAAATATTAATTTAAGCTTAAGAAGTGGTGAAACGTTAGGAATTGTGGGTAAAACAGGCGCAGGGAAAACGACCTTTATTCGCCAATTGTTGAGGGAGTATCCTTTAGGAGAAGGAGGAATATCTATTGATGATATCGACCTTTCCCAACAGACGAAAGAACAAGTATTAGATTGGATTGGTTATGTACCGCAAAGTCACGTGCTTTTTTCTCGAACAATTAAAGAAAATATATTATTCGGTAAAGAAGATGCCACAGACGAAGAAATAGAAAAAGCGATTGATTTGGCTGCTTTTACAAAAGATTTAGCTTATCTTCCGCTCGGGTTAAATACGTTAGTAGGTGAAAAAGGTGTTTCCTTATCAGGGGGACAAAAGCAGCGGGTATCGATTGCTCGCGCATTAATTAAAGATCCTGATATTTTAATATTAGATGATTCCTTATCTGCTGTAGATGCAAAAACAGAGTCTGCAATTATCAGCAATATTCAACGCGAAAGAGCGGGAAAAACGACAATTATTACAACACATCGTTTATCAGGTATTCAACACGCAGATCAAATAATTGTTTTAGATAATGGTGTGATTACACAAGTAGGTACACATGATGATTTAATTAATGAAGACGGTTGGTATAAAGAACAGTATGTACGCCAACAGCTAGAGGGGGCCAATTCATGAGCACAGGCAAACAATTATTATCGTATGCGCTAAGGTTTAAAGGCACCATTTTACTCGGGTTGTTATTTCTATCCATTGCAGTGTTCACTGACCTAGCGGGCCCCTTTATTGCTAAACACATCATTGATAATCATATGACAGTCGGCCAATTTGACTTTACACCAATTCTATACTTACTCATTCTATATTTCTCGTTATCAATTTGTACGGCTATTTTCCGTTATTTTATGTATTTACAATTACAAAAGGGTTCAAATAGAATTATTCAAGCATTAAGAAAAGATGTATTCAAGCATATTCAAACATTACCAATTGGTTTTTTTGATCAATTACCATCTGGTAAAATTGTTGCAAGAGTGACAAATGATACAGAGGCAATAAGAAACTTATTTGTGCAAGTACTTTCGAGTTTTGCTACGAGTGCCATTTCTATAACTGGTGTCTATATTGCCCTATTCATTTTGAACTGGAAAATGGCTTTAATCGCACTCGTTATGATACCAATCGTTTATATTTGGATGATTCTATATAGAAAGTATGCTTCACAGTATAATGACGTGATCCGAACAAAAATTGCTGATATTAATGCAATGATCAATGAATCCATTCAAGGGATGACTATTATTCAAGCTTTCCGTCGAGAAAAACAAATGACGAAAGAGTTTGATGAAATGAATGAAGAACATTATCAATATGAGAGAAAGCTAATTATTCTTGATTCTGCGACTTCTCATAACCTTGTAAATACGTTAAGGCTACTGTTATTTACATGTTTTATCATTTATTTTGGGACACAATCATTTAGTGGTACACAAATAGTGACAGCTGGAACACTATATGCGTTTGTTGACTATTTAACAAGACTTTTTAATCCGATTACAAATATTGTGAATCAATTTTCACAAATGGAGCGTTCACTCGTAGCCGGTAATCGTGTATTTGAAGTCTTAGCATTAAAAGGTGAGAAGGTATCTAATGAAAAGATACCAAAATATAAAGGGCATGTGGTGTTTGATCAAGTATCCTTCGCATATAAAGAACCTGATTTTGTTTTAAAGGATATTTCATTCCAAGCAAAAAAGGGAGAAACGATTGCGCTCGTGGGTCATACAGGTTCAGGAAAAAGCTCGATTATGAACTTATTATTTCGCTTTTATGATCCAACAATCGGTAAAATTTATATTGATGGAGTGGATATTACGACGATACCACGACAAACGATTCGTGAACATATGGGGATAGTTTTACAAGACCCGTATCTTTTTACCGGGACTATTGCTTCGAATGTAAGTTTAAATCAACCTAATATTACAAGAGAAAGAGTGGAGCATGCGATTCAGTCAGTTGGTGCTGATCGAGTGCTATCACATTTAGAAAAAGGGATAGATGAACCGGTAATTGAAAAAGGAAGTACTTTGTCCTCCGGTCAAAGACAATTAATCTCGTTTGCACGGGCGCTCGCTTTCGATCCAGCGATCCTAATCCTCGATGAAGCAACATCAAATATCGATACAGAAACGGAAGAGATTATTCAAAACGCAATGAATGTTCTAAAACAAGGAAGAACCACTTTTATCATCGCTCATAGACTGTCTACAATTAAAAATGCTGACCGCATTTTGGTGCTTGATAAAGGTGAAATCAAAGAACAAGGCAGTCATGAAGAGCTCATTGCAGCAGGCGGTATATACGAACAAATGTACGAGATGCAAGCGAAATCTTTACAAGCATAAGAAAAAAAACCAATCTGAGTATAAATCTTAGATTGGTTTTTTTATTTAACTAATAAATTAAACGAACTATGTTCCAAATATTCAATAGGAAAAAAATAATAAATACACAATTAAGAGTAAAAAAAATCTTGAGGGAAAAGTTAATAACAGAGGTGATTAAGATGAAAAAAATGTTGATCTTACTTTTTTTCGCACTATTATTATCATTTGTTTCAACAGTTTCAGCACAAGGACTTCCGCAAGTGGAATTGTTTGATGTGGAAGTCAACGACGTTGTAAAAAAACGCCCCCCTAATGAACAAATACAACAAGAAGCAACATCCATTCTTCAATCAATCAATGGGATATATGTGAAGATTAATCCTATGCCTAAAGACGGCTATATGGTTCGTATTCCGTTGGCACCATCATTGACCGTAAAAAACAAATGGTTTAATGATTTTATCAACGAAATGGTATTAATTATTCCTGAAGAAGAAGAACCTTATATTATGTTATTAGATGACGAAAATCATCCCCACTTCCTCATAGCACAACAAGATTTCTACCAAATAGTGACACTTATAATTGGCGAATCAAACAGCTTAAGATGAAGATGACAAGATTAAAAGCTACCAAAGAAGAAGCAATTGTGAACATTATCGTGGATTGCTTCTTCATATCGTTGTTGTATACTCGGAAAAATGTTGGTTTTTTAATATAGGAACGGTTTGGTAAATATTTAAACGGCTACAATGCTTCACATCTTTTTCAAACCCTCTTTCTCTTAATTCTACTCCACTCGTACATTCCCATATTAATCTACTAAGTGTTGATTTTGAATACTGAAAAGCGCCAATACACACTTGCACCTCAGCTGATCGCTTTCCTTCTATCCTAGAAAGGATGGCCCCAGCCCCCAAGTAGTCTTCCATTGCAGGACGAAGGGAGTCTTCAAATTCTTTCACGCCATTCCATAATTCTCCACAAGGAACAACAGTAATATTAGCGTTTAATGAAGCGGATAATTGGTTTGCAGCTGATGCTACTGCAGAAGCGTTTAATAAAGAGCCAATGAATAAAGCTGGTATATGGGAGGCAATCCAAGTACAAAAGGCACCATTTAAGGAACTCAAAACATATTTTTGCCTATCATGTGAGTGGTTAAATGAAACAGGTGATAAAGTGGGTGCACCTAATCTCGCTGCCTCAGCTCTCCCAAGAATATATTGCGCTCCCAATGATTGCGCGTATGCTTTGCCATTTAAATGAGGGGGATAAGGATATATGATTGCTCCATAATTTAAACCCGTTACAACTGTAGAAGAAAAACTGAGGACATCAACAATAATCACAATATCTCCTCGATTTGCTGCTTCTCTCACACCACGTTTTCCCCATTCTATCTGACATTCAGGTTGTATGAAATGATTATTCTCCTCTTTTCTAAATGACTTTATTTTGCTGCATTCGCGGTTAAATAGTTTAAGATAACATTTTTCATTGTTACTAGTTGATGCTGCGCAGGTAATTCCGGTTCGATTATATTAGTTTTGCTTTGTACAGCAAGTTTAAATGTGAAAACAGTGAAATTGTTAATAATGGTTGGAATTACTTCTCTGGCATTAATATCTGAGCGAATTGTTCCATCATTAGCGCCAGCATCAATCATGTCGAAAAAAAGGCTAAACAATTGATCTCGGACATTTAAATAACATCGATTTTCTTCAAAGGAAAAATTGTTGACAGCAATGTAATTGACGATATAGTCTAAAATTTTCGGTAATGCGCCTGATTCTTTGTTTGAATGAAAAATGAAAAAATCCAAAAGGTAGGTGATTTTTTCAAGGTACGAGATATCTTCTTTTTTACTCAATTCTTCCATAAAAGAAAGCAATATTTTCAATTTCTCAGCAGCAACCTCATCGACAATCATATCTTTTTTTGGAAAATGTCTAAATATCGTTGCAACACCCATTTCTGCTTTGACTGCTATGTCATTCATTGTTGTTTTTTCAATACCATTTTCAACAAATAGAATTTCTGCACTTTGTAAAATCTTTTCTCTCTTTTTCTTTTTCGTATTCTCTCTCATAATACCGGCTTAACTCCTCATATTTTTTGCGAATGCATAAGCATAACTATATTTCATTTATATTATCATAACTATTTCATGAATTTCTCTTTTCTAAGGGTACGAACAGAAAAATAAAATAAATGATAGCATTAAAAAATAATTTACAATTGTAAAAAAACTTATTTACTAACAAACGGCCGCATGATAAAATACCCATGATAGTTAAACTATTATTTTTAAAAAATTCAATTTAATCGTCGGGGTAAGGGGGAAAAGAGATGTCAGCAAAGAAACCAGAGAAATGGGATTATGAAACCGATGTCGTTGTCATGGGAACAGGGGGAGCAGCATTAGTTGCAGCCATTACGGCACACGACCAAGGAGCTAAAGTTGTTGTTTTAGAAAAGACCCATCAAATCGGTGGAACAACAGCTTTTTCAGGTGGTGTACCATGGATACCGTTAAACAGATATATGAAAGAAGTAGGATTAGAGGATACAAGAGAAGATGCACTTGCCTATATTAATCGTGTAACTGGTGGCAAAGTACCAGATCCGAAATTGCTTGAGGTATACGTTGATAACGCTTACAAAGCGATTGATTATTTATATGAGCATACTCCGGTAAGATTCGCTGTACCGGGAAGTTATCCAGAATATTATAGTTATTTTGAGGGTTCTAGAAAGGGACGTTCATTAGATCCCCTTCCATACGATTTAAATGAAATTGGTGAATGGGGAGCACTCATTCGTCACAATCCAACTTTCCCACCTTTAACACTTGAAGAAGGTGGAGCAATTGGTGGAATTGACTTCGTAAAGGTCGCAGAGCGAATGGAAAATAATATTGTGACAATGGGACGATCACTAATCGCTGGATTGGTTAAAGGTTGTTTAGATCGAGGTATCGATATTGTGATGGAAACATCAGGTAAAGAGCTTGTGTTAAATGACGAAGGTGAAGTCATTGGCCTCATTGCTGAAAATAAAGACAATCAAATTTATTACCGTACCGAAAAAGGAGTGATGTTAGGTTCAGGTGGTTTTGAATGGAACAAGGAATTAATTAAAACCTTTTTAAAAGGTGAGATTACTCATCCACTTACACCTTGGGGGAATGAAGGCGATGGCTTAATTATGGCCATGGAAGCTGGAGCAGCATTAGGGAATATGAGTGAGGCTTGGTGGTATCCGACAATGCAAGATCCCACGTTTGAATATGAGGATCGTGTGATGAACCAATTAGCTTCAGGCGGTCGTACGGGTCCTAATAGTATTATTGTAAATGGTAAAGGGAAACGTTTCGTCCATGAAGGAACGACCTACAATGATTTACCAAAGTCATTTTATGAATTTGATCCAGTGAATGTAGAATGGCCAAACGAAAAAAATAACTGGATGATTTTTGATCAACAAGTAAAAGACGCTTCCATGATTGTTACTGTTATGCCAGGTGAAGATGCACCAGAATGGATGACGAGAGCAGATAGCATAAAAGAATTGGCTAGTAAGATTGATATCAATCCAGATGCCTTAGAAGAAACTGTCAATCGTTGGAACAGCCAAGTTGAAGCAGGGGAAGATAAAGATTTCCACCGTGGAACAACTTTCTTTGAAGGTTTAGCACTTGGCGGAGGTAATAAGGAACTAAACCTTGGAAAGATTGAAAAAGGTCCTTACTACGCTGTACAAGTTCACTTTGGGAGCTTAGGCACAAATGGGGGACCAAAAATAGATGAAAACGGACAAGTAATCAGTTTACGTGGTAATAAGATTAAAGGTTTATATGCAGCAGGAAATGCAGCGATGGGCATCTTCGGCCAAGGATATGTTAGCGCTGGTGGAACAATTGGGCCTGCACTTACATTTGGTTACTTAGCAGGATTGGCTATAAGTCAAGAAAATGAATGATGAAGTTAAATACAAAAAGTGAGGGAGTGCATATATATGCCAGCAGGAACACATACCATTACGTTACCAGTGGGAATTGAAGAAATCTGGTCTTTTGTAAGTGATATGAACAAATGGGCCCCATTAGTCCCTGGTTACATCGAACATGAAATTCTCAATGAAAATGAATCGACTTGGGCTTTTAAAGGTGATTTAGGGTTTATGAAAAAAACAGTTAAGCTAAAAATAAATATTATAGAATGGAAAGAACCAACAACAGTTACCTTCGATTTAAAGGGGATTTCGGATAACTTTAAAGGAGGCGGTTATTTTAATGCTGTTGTTGTTAATGATCGAACCACGGAAATGACGGGTAATCTGGACATCACGGCCGGTGGTGCTATGGGTCCAATGATTAATCAAATCCTAAAATCATTTGTACCAAAAACAACTGAAGAATTAACTGAAGCTGTTGGTGGGAAGATTTATGAAGTTGTAAATGCATAAACAATCATGATAAAACATTCGCTTATTTCTTGGCGAATGTTTTTGTTTCCTATTATCAACGAATGTAAAAACAAAGTAAATTTTTTATTAGCACATGTTTTTATCTTGTCAAAGGTAGATGAGCATTATATAATTTAAAGAACTATAACGTTGCACTTTATCTTTTATTACCTGAAGAAATGTTAGACAATTGTAACGTTTCACTTTCAAAAAGGGAGTAATGGAAATGATTAATTGTTTAGTAAAATGCGTTACTGATTGAAAGCTTATAATTTTAAGGTTAAAAGAAGGATAAATAATTTTAAAAAATAATTATGTAAAAACATTCTTTACCATTATTTCTATCATATACTATTATAGGTTAGTACGATCACAAACATAGTTATTAAACAATATATAAGAAGGTATAGGTGACATAGCTAGAATGCTTAAAAAATATGCTCTAAAAATGGGTATAGGAATGAAGAAAATTCATTTATCTACTAATGAAAAAGAATATAAAGAAGGCCATATTATTGAAGGTGGCATAAAATTTTTTGGTGGTCTTATCCCACAGAAGATTAGAAGATATGATATTGATTTGATTGCTTGCAACCAAAAAAATGATAAAGAAGAAATTGTGAGATCTCACTCTGTATTTTGTTCGATTCCTGTCCAACCGAATGAGCAGAAAGAAACAGTATTTACATTGGAAATTCCATCAGCAAATGAGATGAATGCTCAAGATAATGATTATTATATTCAAGCGAACTTTATGCTCGATCATAAATTAGAGCAATCAGTAAGAGTTGCAGTGAAAATTAGCCCCTTAGCAACTATGTAAATTAAATAATCAAAGGATAGAGCGATCATACAAAATGATGGCTCTTTTTTATAAAGGAGTAAAAAACACTTGCAAATCGTAATGATTACGTTTTATACTATGAGTTGAAAGTATCTGATTGTTTTTAGTTTTTATGAATAGGAAACGGAAAGGAGATAAAAAATTGAGAGTTAAAATCACACTAGCCTGCACAGAGACGGGTGATAGAAATTACATTACTTCAAAGAATAAAAGAAATCATCCAGATAGAATTGAACTGATGAAATATTGTCCACGGTTAAAGAGAAAAACTTTGCATAGAGAAACAAAGTAGAGAATTTAGAATATAGAAAAGGAATGGTGAAAGTTGGCTAAGAAATCTAAAATAGCAAAAGAAAAGAAACGGCAAGAATTAGTGAAAAAATATGCAGAAATTCGGAAGGAGCTGAAAGAAAAAGGTGACATTCAAGGTATTAGAAAACTACCGAGAGATTCGTCCCCGACAAGGTTAAAAAACAGATGCGAATTAACCGGAAGACCTAGAGGTTATCTTAGAAAATTTAAGATGTCTCGTATAGCTTTTCGCGAATATGCACATAAAGGTCAAATACCAGGCGTTAAAAAATCGAGCTGGTAATCTACAATCCTTATTAGATGGGAGTATATAAACGAAGATAAGAAGAGTATTTTTTTAATTCTTAAATCGTAATCATTTTGAATTATAGGGGTGTTTAACAATGAAAAAAATTCCAGTGACCGTTCTTAGTGGTTATCTAGGTTCCGGTAAGACAACATTATTAAATCATATATTAAATAATAGAAACGGTTTAAAAGTAGCAGTCATTGTAAATGACATGAGTGAAGTAAACATCGATAGTGAACTTGTTCGAAAACAAGGAAACTTTTCTCGAACGGAGGAAAAATTGGTGGAGATGTCAAATGGATGTATATGCTGCACTCTTCGAGAAGACTTACTTATAGAAGTTGAACGATTAGCTAAACAAGGTGAAGTAGATTACATACTGATTGAATCTTCAGGTATTAGCGAACCTGTCCCTGTAGCACAAACCTTTTCTTATATCGATGAAGAAATGAATATAGATTTAACTCGGTTTTGTAAATTAGATACGATGGTAACGGTTGTTGATGCGAATCGATTTTGGCATGATTTTGAATCAGGAGACACATTATTAGAACGTAGGGAGGCAGTTGGGGAAGAAGATGATAGAAATATCGCTGATTTACTCATTGACCAGATTGAATTTTGCGATGTGCTTATATTAAATAAGTGTGATTTAGTAAATGATATAGCCCTTGATAAATTAGAAAAAGTGATTAGAACACTGCAGCCACAAGCGAAGATTATTCGTACGGTAAATAGTGAAGTAAATCCGAATGAAATATTAAATACTGGGCTTTTCGATTTTGATGAAGCCAGTCAATCTGCAGGTTGGTTACAAGAGCTCTCGATCGGTCCTTCTGATCATACGCCTGAAACAGAAGAGTATGGCATTTCATCTTTTGTCTATTACCGAAAATACCCTTTCCATACTGAACGTTTTAATACTTGGTGTCAAAAAATGCCATCACAAATAGTTAGATCAAAAGGGATTGTTTGGTGCGCGAGCAGAAATAACTTAGCTATATTAATGTCACAAGCTGGTCCTTCTGTAATGATGCAGCCCATATCCTATTGGGTAGCATCACTACCAGAGAAGGAAAAAGATGAGACCTTAAAGGAAAACCCTAGTTTGTTAGATGATTGGGATGTGGAATTTGGTGATCGTCATACTAAACTTGTGTTTATTGGAATGGATATTGATGTAGATTTAATAACAAAAGAATTAGATGATTGCTTGTTATCACCAAGTGAGTATGATGCCAAGTGGGATGAACTGCCAGATCCATTTAGCTGGACAATCAATAGTTAGATAAATCGGTCCAGTTATAAAACATGTTGATGTTGTCGAGGAAAGAAAAATTATTTTCTTTCCTCGTTTTTATTTTTAATAGGAGTTTTCATAAGATACTGTTATGCATTTTAGCCTTTGATATTAGAGGTTAACTAATCATTACAAATGCATGAGTACATGATATAAGAATGGACACATTAATAAAATACAATTTCAATACTGGTGGTGTCTTATGGATCTGATTACAATATTAAATTTACTACTACTGGCCTTCTTGATCTTTGCGACCGGTTTTTTTGTGGCAGCTGAATTTGCTGTTGTCAAACTAAGAATGTCACGGATTGATCAGCTTATTGATGAGGGGAATAAAAAAGCAATTACTGTCAAGAGGGTAGCAGATAACTTAGATTATAATTTATCAGCTTGCCAACTGGGGATTACCGTAACAGCTTTAGGACTTGGTTCCCTTGGTAAGCCAACCGTTGAGAAGATATTATATCCTGTTTTTGATTGGTTAAATATTTCACAATCATTATCATCAGTTCTTTCATATGCCATTGCCTTTATTTTAGTAACCATTCTACATGTAGTTGTCGGTGAAATGGCACCTAAAACTTTAGCGATTCAATTTGCTGAAAAAATGAGCTTATTATTAGCGCCCCCTCTTTACTGGTTCGGAAAAATCATGTTTCCTTTCATTTGGTTACTTAATGGAACATCAAGAGTGATATTACGTATGTTTGGCGTGCCGGCAAAAGCAAAAGAAGATTCCTATACGGAAGAAGAATTGAAAATTGTCATGACGCAAAGTTATCAAGGCGGTGAAATTAACCAAACCGAACTCGAGTATATGGAAAATGTTTTCTCCTTTGATGAAAGGGTGGCCAAAGATATCATGGTTCCGAGAATTAATATGGCTGTGTTCGAGCAGAACATGGCGAAGGAAGAAATTGCGCAAACCATGATAGAACATAATTTTACAAGATATCCTGTTATAGATGAAACTAAGGATCGAGTGATCGGCATCGTTAATGTTAAAAAAATGTTGGCAAAGATGGCAGGCAAAAGGGATTATCACTTGTCTGATTTTATTCAATCTATTCCGTTTATTTTAGAAACAACAAAAATATACGACGCATTCATCAAAATGCAAAAAACCGGTGTTCACATGGTGATAGTTGTGGATGAATACGGTGGTACCTCTGGTTTACTGACGATAGAAGATATTTTAGAAGAAATTGTTGGTGAAATTCGCGATGAATTTGACGAAGAGGAAGTCGAAGAAATTGAGTATCGTGCACCTAACAAATACTGTATCTCTGGACGCGTTTTATTGGATGATTTAGAAGAAAAATTCGGGATGACATTCGCAAATAGTGATCAAATTGATACATTAGGCGGTTGGATTCATCAAAAATTAGCGGGCATGGCAAAAAAGGGAGATGTCATAGAAGAAAACGGTCTCACTTGGACAGTAATGAAAGTTAAACAACTACAAATCCAAAGAGTACAATTAGAAGGACTTCATATTGGAGGTGAACCCAAAGGGGATTGAGAATGGACGGTATGATTATTTTAAATCTATTTCTTGTTGTTGTGTTTATTATTTTAACCGCATTTTTTGTTGGTGCAGAGTTCGCTATTCTTAAGGTGCGAATGTCACGAATTGACCAACTGATTGAAGAAGGAAATAAAAAGGCTAAAATATCGAAAAAAGTGGTTGTGGGGCTCGATTATCATTTATCGGCATGCCAATTAGGAATTACTGTTACCGCCCTCGTACTCGGTGCATTGGGTGAGCCAACAGTAGAAAAAATTTTACATCCTGTTTTTGAACGATTCGAAGTATCTAAAGCAACAGCCACTTTATTGTCGTATTTCATTGCTTTAGCGATTGTCACGTTTTTCCACGTTGTCTTTGGAGAATTAGCTCCAAAAACATTGGCGATCCAATATTCAGAGAAGATGACATTGTTACTTGCTCCACCATTATATTGGTTTGGGAAAATAACAAAACCGTTTATCAAATTCTTAAATGGAGCTTCGCAAAGTCTTCTAAGATTGTTTGGTGTCGAACCGTCGAAACATGAAACAGCGCATACAGAAGAAGAAATAAAGTTGATTGCCACACAAAGCTTTGAAAGTGGTGAGATTAACCAAGCAGAACTTACTTATTTAGAAAATATTTTTAGTTTTGATGAACGAAAACTAAAAGATATCATGATTCCTAAAGCAAGTATCATTACACTTGAAAAAAACATGAGCCTTGACGTATTATTAGATATTTTAGAAAAACACGCTTTTACTCGTTATCCTGTTAAAGACAAGATAGATGGAAGGATTAAAGGTTATATAAATGCAAAGGAATTATTAACGAAAAGTCTAGTGGATCAAGATGTATCTATCAGTGATCTTATTCATGAAATTCCAAACTTTCTAGAGACTTCTCCAATTAAGGAAGCTTTACTAACGATGCAAAAAACAAGAAAACATATGGCACTTATTCATAATGAAGAAAATCAAGCCGTTGGTATTGTCACAATGGAGGATGTTCTAGAGGAAATTGTTGGTGAAATTGGTGAGGAAGGCTATAGCGTAACCTAACAACTATATGATTTACCTAATGCGTGAGAGTTTAAGACCGACCGTAGGCCTCGTATGGTATCGTAATTAGGATTATCATCTTTCATATTTTTGATATGAATGATACTAAACAATAGAAGTGGTATGATCTTGTGCAAAATATATGCAATATCATAGCAGAAAAATCCCTCGCTCAACTATAAGGTAGTAGGTGAGGTGAGCGAGATGTATCAATCAATTCTACGAAACAACCGGGCATTCAGATTTTATTTACTAAGTAAGTGTTTCACCAGTTTAGGTAATATGATGATAAATATGGCTTTATTGTTTTTTGCTTTCTCATTAACTGGTTCATCTAGCTATGTAACTGCTATGGTGGCCGCACAGGTGTTGCCATATTTGCTATTTGGATTAATAGGAGGCGTATTAGCGGATTGGATCCCTATTAAGAAATGGCTTATTCGGATGGAAATCATTAAAATACCGATAATCATGATAGTGATTGTTCTATTTTATACTCAGCAATTACAATATTGGCAACTTATTTTTCTCTGTTTATCTATACATACAATAGGTTGCTTATATGATCCTGCGAGTAGAGCGTTATTGATGAAAGTGACGGTTGAAGAAGAGAGAACAACGGCCAACAGTTTAGTTGACTCTATTACAAGAGGTGTTGTTATAGTAGGACCAGTTGGAAACCTCATCATTTTAGCTACGATCGGTAAAATACATTTATTTACAGTTTCGATAGTTAGCTATCTTGTTAGTGCCATATTCCTTTCATTTGTGAAGGTATACATTCATAGTGACATCAAAACGAAAAAATTAAAAATTTACAGGTCCTTAAAGGAATTTTTTCACTGGTTAATACAGCACCATATTCTTAGGAATGTCATTTTCATCACTGTTGTGATTGTATTTTTCCATACTTGGGTCTGGCAAGTAGGATTATTTTTGTTAGTAGAACAAATGGTTACAAAGGGAGAAGAATGGTACAGTATTTTAACCAGTTGGTACGGCCTATTTGTCATTGTTGTTAATGTAATCATTCCTTTATTTATCAAAAGATTCACTATGATGCAATATGTAATTGGTTCATTTATATGGGGAGCTGGCATTAGTATCGTCGGTTTAGTTAATGGGCTCCCATTTTTGTTTATTGGTGTGTCCCTCGCAGCGATTGGTCTACCGATTTCAGGGTTAGCTAGAGTTTATTTGTTACAAAAACACCTACCAGATGAGATGTTAGGCCGAGGATTTAGTTTTAGCGCATTTACTTTATATTGTGCGAATGCCTTTTCCTTATTATTATTTGGTTTATTCTCACATATTGTACCAGTAAGATTCCTCTTTGCAATATGTGGCCTTTTTATATGTCTCTTCACATTTTATTACTTCGTGAAGTTGTTTCGAAATGTTCGAGGTGAAATGCCATATACTCTTTTAAAAAGGCGATTATAGACAGCAATGGATGAAAAACCTGCGTTCAGAGCCGTATCGAGAATAGTCGTATCATTCTGTTTCAATGAAAACAAACTTCTTTGCAGACGATAGATTTGTAACCACGAATAGGGCGAAACCCCGACGATTTCCTTAAAATAATGAGAGAAATAATAGACATCCCAATCAATAATTGTTGCCATGTCCTTGAGGGTCCATGGTGATTGATAGGCTTCTTTTAATGAGGACGTAACTTTGTAAATAGCAGGTGCTACGGTTTGATAATGCTCTGTTGGTAGCTGATGGTTATTCGTATGTATCGTGTGTTTTAATAGAAGGATCGCTAGCTGTGTGTAGCTGTTCTCAAGGAATAAGCGAAACATCGGCTGTTGATCGTCTTCTTCTAGAGTCATCATTTCAATTACCAGCTCAATCCATTTCGTGATCATTGGATTGAGCTGAATAACCGCTGCAAATGCAATATCAATAGGTTCAACACCAAAAGATTCATTCACATCTTTTAAAAAAGAAGGGTTGATTTCAATAAGAAATTTTTGCTTTTCAACAAATAATTGCTGATGAGGTGTAAATGGATCAATCATAATAAATTGATTAACCTTAAGTTTTTCCACTCTTTGTGATAGATGGTAATGAATGGGTCCGTTTAGAGCATATATCAATTTATACGAAGCATCTGAACGTAATAAGCTTTCTTGTTGAAAGGTGTTTTTATAGAGAAACAGTCCCTTTTTTGAAGGAATTAATACATTTCCATGTTGCATAAGAGCTCTCCTATCTTAATCATAGTTTTCCTCATGATTACCTTCTTTGAAAATAGTGGCAGCGTCTTGTTTTGCCCATTCCGGAATACTCATTTTCGGATTTTTCTCAATGTAATTTTTCACCATTCGGTAGCCCTCAGAATAGCCATACAATGGTGGCAGTGGATCAAATCCGCCATAAAGAATCTCATTAGAGTGCTCGAGTGTTCCTTTTTCGAAATGAGGTGAAGCATAATCCCATGCCTCTTGGTCATAAATCTCATTTGTATTGATCATTTGTTGATTAGGGTAAATGATCTCTTGAAACATCACTGCCTTTCCTTCAAAAACCATATTATCTAGGACAGTCCATTTCTCAGATGGCCCTCTATATGCAGCTTGCCAGGCACTATGATGATATTCATGAGCGAGTGTAACCTTAAAACGATCGATGGAAAGGTACTCGTCAAACAAAATGAGAATCTTATCTGATCCTACTGCCATTCCAAAACCAGGGTAGGAAACAGGAAGCAAGCATACATTGATTTCCTTTTCTATCGGTAAGGCAGCAGCAGAAAGCTCTAATGCTTCTGACAAGTTATCTTTTACTTCCTTACTATTCATCCGTTCGATGGCTCTTTGTAGTTTGTCGAAATTCTCCGGGTTATGTGACAATACATCTTCAGCGATATGAAGAAATTCGCCGTCAAGAAAGCAATCATTATAAATAGGATCAATGACCGCTTCTTTATAATCTGCGAATATAGCATCTTCTTCATCATGATCTTTTATGTACTTTTCCATTAAATGTTGGATTTCTACAATATTAAATGATTGTCCGGTTTCAGTTTGGAAAGACCAGTTCGTTTCTAATTTTTCATTCCTACTCATTTCAGAACACCCGCATAATAAAAACAACACTGTTAAGCTAAGACAAAAATAAGTAAAACGCATATATACCTCCGATTAAAATTTCCGCCCAATGTAGCTAGCAGAGACAGGGTGTAAATTCATTTCTCTCGCCCAAATAGACAACTGGCCGATATGATGAATTTCATGGGCAATTATATGATGAAGAATCGCAGTCACATTTTGGTGACTAGAGTCCCAAGGAATAAATACTTGTTTATCTATAGGTACATCATGAGGAAAGGTAGCGCTTATTTCAGTTCTTAGTTGATTTGATAGATAATGAATACGATCAAGTGTCTGATAGTCACTATAATCAAATAGTACATCTTCTTTTCCATTGATACATCGTAGCCAGCTATACTCCACATCAATGATATGGAAGAAGGTACAAAGAATACTCTTGACACCACCGACCCTCTCCTTTAATAGTTCATCAGGAGGGATGTCTTTCAACAGTGTCAACCATTCATCTCTCACTTGCCAATTGTATTGAAAGAACTGGAACAAAATCATTTCACTCCTCTTACAAAATTACATTTTTTCCAAAATATGATACTATTAATTATAGCAAAAAAAGTAATAGGAAGTTGAATAATTGCAAGAAAAAATAGGAAATACAGAAAATAAAATAGGCTACAATTTATAAATTGACCAGATAATCATCTGTATCAAATTTCCACCTGTTTTTTATTGTAATCGAAATGTAAGGTAAAGCATGGAGAAAAAGAACGTGCTCTTTTTATTTTCAAATGGATAACTGAAATCTCGAGAGAAAGACATTCATGCCAAGCAATATCAAAATAATAGTAATCGGCTATTTCGTTTTACAAAAAAGGCATTGTTTCTCGCCAATCTTGTTCTATAGAGCGGGATGTGAGGCCGTTTAGCAAAGTGTGTTGGTTCTATATCCATAGAAACTGGACTTCTCGTTTGTTTATTTAATGCCTTTTATCTTTAATCATTAAGACTTTCATATTGAAAGGAGTGATTGCCATGTTCACAATGAATCTAACAATAATTGCATGTAGGTGTTTAGGGGATTCTTTTACTTAAGGAGAGAGTAAATGGAAATAAGAGCTTATAGACCAGAGGATGAAATAGGTTGGGTGAGATGTAGAGTACTTGCCTTTTTGGATACAGCTTATTATGACAATGTTTTAACTGCAAAAGAGCATTACGAAAATCAAGCGATTGAACTCACAGCTATCATGGACAAAACAGTTGTCGGCTTGATCGATGTAGAATATGAAAATGAAGAAAGAAGTATTTATTACCATGGGAGTGGACTCGGAGGGATGATATGGCATATCGCTGTCCATCCCGATTACCGAAGACAAGGGATTGCCCGGGCATTACTGACAGAAGCTGAGCGAATAGCTCGTAAAAAAAACATCAATCGGTTAGAAGCGTGGACGAGAGGCGATAATGGAGTCAACAGTTGGTACCAACAAAACGGGTTTACTAGTGATTACTCCTATCTTCATCTTTATATCAATGAAGAAGAGGGTAGTGATGTCATTTATAGCAAAGAAAAAAATATCCTACCAATGACAATCTTCGCGCATTATGTCGGTGATAACAAAGAAGAAGTGAAGTCACAGTATAAGCGAGCATATGAATGTTTTTGTTATGAGAAGTTTCTGTAAAACCAAATCTATTATAAGTATGATAAAGATTAAATAGAATAAAGAAAAGGCATGTTGGATGTTTCACACCATGCCTTTCGCAAATTTATAGTTCCCCATTTTTAACCTTTTCAACTCAACTACTGTAAATAAAGAGATATAGATATCTCGTACTTCATTTTTTTGGTCCTTCTTATCCTCAATTGGATAAGTAAAATAGCAAAGCAGGGTTAATCGCACTTACTTATGAGGTGTTGCTTCCATATGGTGCTCGATTATTTGCAGGCTTTTCTTTTCCCTAGGTCAAGATAAACATGAGGGTGGAGCAGAATAAAGAATGTCATTGTGCTCGATTCTTAGCGTAAAAAGAAGAGTAAAGATTGTATAAAGAATTTTATATATTTGGATTTACGTTAACTATAAAACTCGAAATTATCGGAATTTTTTTTCGAGTCTTATAGAGAATGATAGGGGGAAATCTATGGTAACGACAATATATATGGTTAGACATGCAGAATCGCCGTTTATATTTGGTGAGGAGAAAACGAGAGGTTTATCGCCAAGGGGAAGAGAAGCAGCAATTAAGGTCACTGAGATTTTAAAGGATAAAAAGATTGATAGAGTCATCTCTAGTCCATATACACGCGCAATCGAGACTGTTCGAGAGGTTGCAGAAAATAGGCAACTACAAATCAAAACATATGAAAATCTAAGAGAAAGACCAATTAAGGGGCTCGATTACCATGCAGAAGAAAAGGAATTATTATCCGCCATTGAGCAGTCATTTAAAGACGAAAATCTGTTTAGTTGGAGGAGAATCCACAGTTGCCGCACAAGAACGTTCTATTCCATTCATAAAAGAGATTTTAAACAATTATAAGGGAGAATCTATTGTTATTGGGACACATGGAAATATCATGACGATTATAATGAATTACTTTCAAAAACAGTTTGATTTTCAATTTTTTCAACAAACAACAAAACCTGATATTTATGAGATGGCTTTTGCTGAAGAAAAACTGTTAACGGTTAATCGCCTATGGGGGAACAGTCATCATGAAGAAAAACAATAAAATACAAGCCGTTTTCTTAGATAGAGATGGCACAATTGGTGGCGATGACACCATCCATTATCCTGGAGAATTTAGACTCTTCCCCGGAGTAAAAGAAAATATAAGCAAGTTACAGGAAAAGGTAATAAAGGTTTTTGCTTTCACGAACCAACCTGGAATTGCGAAAGGATTAACGACAAAAACGGCATTTATTCACGAATTACTTTCTTTCGGATTCGATCAAGTGTATATTTGCCCTCATGCCCCTGAAGCGGAATGTAAATGTCGCAAACCAAATACTGAAATGCTCCAGCAAGCAGCAGAAGATTATAAGCTTTCCCTAGCTCGAACCGTCGTAATTGGCGACCGCTGGAGTGATATGGTTGCCGCTTCAAAAGTAGGTGCAATGAAAATCTTAGTCAAAACTGGGGCAGGAGAGCAAACATTAAAAGAGCACCAGGAGAGACTCAAAGACATTGAGTTGGATAAGGTTGTTGAAGGGATAGACGAGGCCATGAACGTTATTCATCGATAGTATATAAATGTTCGATATGTACGGAACGCTATTTCAAACAGATAAGATATTATGATACTTGAAAAATATCTTAAATGAATGTTGAAATTTATCTAGAGGTAAAGGTAAATAGAACAAAGTTTAAGTGGAGAGTTAAAAAACTACTTAACCTCTGAATATAAATACTCTAAATAAAAGTATCTATAAGATAAATTAAGGGTGGAGATAGTATCCCCACCCTAACAAGACATAGAACCAGAACCTTATGAAGCTTGGTTTTATGATGTTGTACCATTTACTGCTGTTCTTTCAAAGTGATTTTTTCTTTTTGGTTTTGTTTCATCACTTTTTTTACTATGATTGCTATCACAAATAGGGCCAATAAGATTAAAGTGATAGTGGCACCCGGAGGCGTACCATACTCATAAGATGTAAATAAACCACTTAACATACCAGTCAACGCAATAGGTATCCCTAATAGAATTGTGCTTGCAAAGCTACGGCTCAATCGCATAGAAATGGCTGCAGGAAGAATTAAAATGGCGGATACGAGCAGGGAGCCAACTATAGGCATAATAATAGCAATCGTTACTCCGGTTAATACATTAAAGGCAATCGACATCGTTTTGATTGGTAATCCAGCAGTAAACGCTGTTTCTTCATCAAATATTAAAACGTACATCGCCTTACGGAAAATGATATATAGTATGACGATGATTCCCGCTAAGAGATAGAGCATCCATACTTGTTGTGTGCTAATTGTTACGATAGAACCGAATAAAAACTGATTGATATTAAGTGTAGTTCCACCTTGGTTCAAACTCATTAAAAACAATGCTAAGGCCATCCCGCCAGACATTAAAATAGCAATTGAAACTTCTGAATAGGTGCGATATAACATACGTAAGTATTCCAGTAAGATCGCAATGATCACCACCATGATAATGTTCGTCCAAGTCGGATTGATACTAACTAATAATCCAAGTGCTACACCAGCTAAAGAAACATGAGCTAGAGTATCTGCCATCAGAGACTGTCTCCGTAGTATGAGAAACAAGCCTAGCATAGGGGCAATTAAAGAGATGAGAATCGAGGCTTGGAAAGCTCTCTGCATGAATTCATAGAGAAACATCTCCAAGGCAATTCCTCCTTTCGAACAAGTTCAATATGTTTATTACAATAATTTCGTAATTCGTCGTGGTCGTGCGACACCATCAGAATTGCTTTTTCGTGTATTTCACTTTGATGTCGCAATAATTGGTAGAATTCCTCCCGTGATTTTTTATCCATTCCTGTAGTAGGTTCATCTAGAACAAATAAGTCCGGATCTGTAGCAAATACACGTGCGATCGATATTCGTTGTTTTTGGCCTCCTGATAATTCACCAATTTTTTTATGACGCATCTCCCATAATCCTACAGATTCAAGGGATCGTTTCACTTGATCTTTATCCGCTTCAGTCAACTTTTTAAACCACTTGCCCCTTTGATAGAGTCCTGATTGAACTAATTCTAAGACTGTACTAGGAAAACCAATATTAAATGAAGATACTTGTTGGGGAACATATCCAACCACTAACTTCTCACCATATCGATTCGTAGGAGACTGCGTAACTTCCCCCATAGTAGGCTTAAGCAATCCTAAGATATTACGTAACAAAGTTGTTTTTGCGGCGCCATTTTCACCGGTTAACATGACAAAATCACCCGGGTTTAGCTCAAATGAAATATTTGTTAAGACGGGTTCTTTTTCGTAGTGGAAAGAGAGATCATCTACTTTTATATAGAACACTTTTTCATCTACCTTTCTTCATTTTCCAAAAATAAGGTGGAAGGATTGCAGGATCGTCTATCTGATTCTTTATCTAATAGATAGAAGTTAAATTAACCAGATGGGCTAACTAGAATGATGCAAACCCAAACCTTGGTTAGTTAGCCTTTTTAAATAACCGCCTTCACCAATTGATTCTAATGTACACTAAGTTGCAATGCTTTAAGGTTATGACGCATAGCTTCAATATAACCTAAGTCATTTTCTAATAATTCTTCAGAAAGTACCTCTAAATCATACAATACAGCTGTGTCTGTTCCTGTCTCTGATGCAACGGTTTGAGCAATGGAGGAGCTCGCTCCTTGTTGATAATAAATCACAGGTACGTTATTCTCTTCGACTAAATGACCGATTTCAGCAATACGTGAAGGACTGGGCTCAACTTCTGTAGATAATCCCCCAATCGCAATTTGTTCTAGGTTGTAACGTTTCGCTAGATGGCCAAATGCCTGGTGTTGCACGACAAAAACACGATTTTTCGCATCTTTTAAAGTAGTTTGATATTCCTCATCTAGATCCTTAAGTTCATTCATAAAGGATTCAGCATTCTTCTCATATATTTCTTCTCCACCTGGATCTGCCTCAATTAAGGCATCACGAATCGCTTTGATTTGATTTTGTGCTAAAACTGGATCAAGCCATATGTGAGGATCTTGTTCTTCGTGATCATCAATTAACACAGATACAGGGTTAGATTCTGCCTGAATATGATGTTTATCATCATAAAGAACAGCTTTCAATTCAAAGCTTTTTCCTGTGGTTTTGTACTCAAAATGATCGGTTACTTGTTTTGGTACTGCTTTCCATTCTTGGTTAGCATCTTCTCTCATCATCCAATGCCAATGATTATGATTGAATGAATCAGTCGGCACAGCTTCTAATGTAACAACATCACCTGTATGATAATGATCTGCTAACCCTTTAATGTTTATTTCCGCTTCCTTCTTGGAATGGTTATGTTCAGTGTCTACCTGGTTATCATGGTTATCAATATTAATTTCTACTGGCTCTGATTCTGCATATTTATTATGATTATCATCATAAATAACAGCACGAATATTTAAACTTTTATCTGGAGCAACCATTGTCAACTTTTCAGTACTTTGCTCAGAAATAGCTTCCCATTCTTCACTCTCATCTAACTGCTGATACCAATGCCAGTGATCATAATCGGCATTTCCTATTAATTCAGCTGAAAGTTGAATTTCATCACCCGTATGGTAATGATCTGCTACCCCATTGATCTTCACTTGTTCTGTTCCAGTTGAGTCGTGTTCATCATGCACATTTTCATGGTTTGATTCATCGAGACCGTCTGCAGCACGTGCTATAACGAGATTGTTGTTCTCTACTGTATTAAGTAGGCTCTTTACCCAATACTCCATTTCTTCACTACTGTAGACAAACACATCTGCTTGACTGACAGCAGCTACATCTTGGGCACTAGGCTCGTAGTGATGGGTATCTTGACCTTCTGAAACCATAAGTTGAACATTTGCTCGATCACCAGCTACTTGTTTGGTGAATTCATACATCGGTAAGAAGGAAGCGACAACAGTTATTTCAGATTCATTCTTATTTCCAGCTTCTTTTGAATTTTGAGACTGACAACCAAAAAGAAATGCTATCACGGTAAAACATATGAATATAGTTTGGTGTTTTTTCATTTTATCTATGAATCTCCTTGTTAGAATGTGTTGCAAAAGTAGAGAGAAGAGAGGACCAATCCATCTCTTCTCCAAAGTATTAATGGGCTAATTGATCACGGACAATATCATCGCCGTCTAAGTTAGATGGATAATAAGTCGGCCAGTGAGTTACTTCTTCCAATAATTTCTCGCGATCATCTCCCCAATAAAGATGAAAATGACTAGATTTCTGAGGGGATATAATATGGTCACTAAATTGAATGTATTGTGGCATCTCATTAGATTTTTCTGCAAGTTTATAGATAAAACGAACACCGCGATTTCCTTTTTCATAAGTCAGAATTTCATAGCCATCATATTCGTAGTCTCCAGAAAACTCTTCTCCGTCCTTGTAAAACGTTACATTACCATGATCAATAACAATACGCTCGACGTCTGTTACATAACCTTCTGTATAATAGTCTTTGTATTCTTCCGCAGTCATGTCACCTTCTTCAGCTTTATGTGCAAAGACTTCATCTAAATCACCATTTAAAAGGTAAGGGTAGACAGACTGCCAATCGCCTTCCCAGTCTGTTAATTCACGATCTGCTACTTGATCATCATCAAAATACCCTTGATAAATTTGTTTGCTTTCTTCATCATGCCCATGATGATCATCAATAACAATAGTTACCGGTTCTGATTCAGCAAATACCTCATGATTATCGTTGTAAAGAGCTGCTTTAATTTCTAAACCATCGACGCTTGCTTCGCCTGAGAAGGTGTCACCTTCTTGACCAGATGCAACCTCCCATTCTGATTGGCCACTTTCTCTTGTATACCAATGCCAGTGATCATAATCAGCATCTTCACTTAATACAGCAGCCAATTCAATGGTATCCCCAGTGTGATAATGATCACCTAAGCCATCGATCGCAATATCTGCTGTTTCAGCTGAAGTTGCATTATCATTTGTAGATTCCCCTTCTTCTGCAGAAGTACTGTTAGTAGTTGCTGTTTTTTCTGAATCTTGACAAGCTACTAATGCTAAACTTAAAGCCAATACACTTAGATATAAATACGGTCTTTTCAAAATAAACATCCTTTCGCGTTGGAATTAATCGTAACGATTACGTTTTAAAGAATATACTTTTAGAAGGCTGATCAATATGTATAGAGTATGATTTCCTCAGATGCATGTCTTTTCTGTTTAATCGTAACGATTACGTTTTAAAGAGTATAATGTTTTTAGTGGTTTGTCAATATGAATATATAATTTTTAAAAGAAGATTGATATTTCATTAGCTGAAAAGAGAGCAAAATAATTTGTTGGGTTCACTTTCAAAAAAGAAAGCTATTAATAAATGAGGAAAATTAGTTTATGAAAAATGCGATCAGATTTAATAGCAAGAAGAGTAGTGCTGAATAAGTAAAAATGACTAAGAATTATTCCTCTAGAAGATAAATCTGAAGATGCAGAGTTACAGTTCGTTTTAGGTAGGTGAGGATAATAAGAGAGTAAGATTTTAGTAATAAAATGAGAGTACTATTTTATGTGTTTGCTATTTATAGAGTGTACAAAAATTAGCATACCTGATAAAAATGTTAGGTATGCCAATTTTTGAATGTAGAAACAATAAAATTAATTGGTGCTTTGTTTAAATACATTTTTTCTAGATGTATTTTTGTGATTCTTTGCTTTTTGAGTAGGCATAAAACATGCTAAAATTAGTGCCGCAAAAGATAAAACTAACATAAATATATAGGCACTACTTGAGCCAAAGATAGATGCCAATTTAGCAAGTTGAACGGCAGAAATATGCCCATTTTCAAGGGATAATTCTTGAGCATAAGATGTAGATTGAATGGTGTAAATCGTGATAACTACTGCAGTACCAATCGCACCTGCTAATTGACGAATAGTATTGTTTACTGCTGAACCATGGGAACCTAACTCTCTTGGTAACGCGTTTAAACCCGCTGTATTTATAGGCATCGTAATAAAGCTTAAGCCAATTCGTAAAATACATGTTCGTAACAATAAATAAAAATAGGTAGTTGATGCTGATAAATCAATCACGCCCCACATCGCAATAATAATAAACACTAGACCTGTTATAAAAAGTGGCTTGGCGCCGTATTTATCATACATCCTACCTGTGACCGGTGATAAGAAAGCATTAATTATCGCACCAGGTAATAAAAGTAAACCTGCTTCAAAAGCTGTAAAACTTCGACCATCCTGTAAGTAGATGGGTAGTAGGATTAAATCAGCATACATAATCATAGTAATTAGTACATTGATTAGTGATGTGAGTGTAAATATTTTATACTTAAATATAGATAGATTTAACAATGGATCTTTGGAAGTCAATTGACGTGAACAAAATAAAGTCGTAACAATTAATCCGGTAATAATGGTCGTAATAACAACAGGGTCATCCCAGCCTTTGCTTCCTGCACTACTAAATCCAAATAAAATAGAACCAAAACCAAATGTTGATAAAATGACACTTAGAATATCTAACTTTGCTTTTGATGTTTCTGCCACATTCATTAAATATTTAAAGGCAAGTATAATAACGATTAATATAAAAGGAGTTATTCCAATAAATAGCCATCTCCATGATGAAAATTCCATAATAAAACCGGATAATGTAGGAGCAATAGCTGGTGCAAAAATCATCGCAAAGCCAATAGTACCCATAACACTTCCACGCTTTTCAATCGGATATAAATACAAAACAACTGTCATTAATAAAGGTATGATAATGCCAGCACCAATGGCTTGAATCATTCTTCCTGTTAATAACATGCCGAAATTGATTGAACAAGCACATAGGACTGAACCAAACAATAAAAAGAACATCGAGCTAATAAATAGCTGTCTAGTTGTAAATCGTTTCATTAAAAATGCTGTTATCGGTACTAAAACCCCGTTTACTAACATAAATCCCGTTGATAACCATTGTACAGTTGCAGCGGATACTTCAAAAATGTCCATAAAACCACTCATAGCCACATTTAATAAAGTCTGATTTAATGTTGATAAAAAGCAGCCAGCAATTAATACAACCATTAAAATATTTTTACTTCTTTTGGTTATTTCCTTTTCCATATATATACTCCTTACTCCAATTTGCATTATCAACATGACGTCGATAAAATTTATAGTAACAAATATATAATTTGATGACCATGAACAGTTTTATTTGCGAGTGTATACTAATCGACATATTGATCAGTAGTTGTCGTTGAAGTCAAATGAAAATATACGAAGGAGTTATAAATGTCTAATTCTAAAAAAGAAGATCCACGTACCATACGTACAAAAGAAATGTTTAAAAAATCTGTACTCTCTCTCTTAGGAGAGGAAGGCTACACCATTTCGAATTTGACAGTTCAGAAAGTAGCTGGAAAAGCAGGCTTAAATCGAACCACATTTTACTTGCATTATTTAGATATAGAAGACTTATTAACGCAAGTGACAGAAGAGCTAGTAAATGATCTTTCTTCTAGAATCTTTTCATTAATTCAAGTAAAAGATTTAACAGAAAAACAGCAACTAACACATTTATTAGATTTCTTGTATATCCATCGAAACTATTTACAAACTTTATTCAATTTAAATCAGTTTGAGGATCAATTATTTCTACAGATAAGAAAATTAATAGAAGTACGAAGAGAGAATACAGAGAAAGATTTACCTGACGATTATGTTTCCATTGAAATTAAAACTGCCTCTTTAGTAGGCATCATTATGTGGTGGATACGAAAGGGGATTCACTATAGTTCAGAGTATATTTCAGATCAGATATATTTAATGTACAAAGTGTAGTGTTGCTAAATGACTCTAACTTGTATATGGTATCTGTTTACCAAACGGTGTTGATATGAGTTCAACTATACATATCTATAATTTAAGGTAATAGATGTCAAAAAATGTTGAAAATGTCGCAATGGTTAGATAAACATATGAGACATAAATCACATAAGTCTAACTTAGTTGTACAAACAGTTTTTATAGTTCATTCTTTTATTTAAAGCTATAACAAATAGAGGTGTGAATAGCGAAAGTCATTTACAAATCCTAATAGTTTAAAATAATGTATAATTATTACATCCGGTATTTTTGACTACTGCTATTATACTTATTTAGTATGATTTTAAAATTGGTTACCAAGTTTATATAGGGAATTCTAGGGTTAGATCTAACCCTAGAATTCCCTGGTTCGTGCTTAGAAAATCAAAATCTTAGCGAGCATTTTATCATTTTATCCTTTCCAAACGACGTTTTCCTGTTCTTTTTCATTGATAGTCAGTTGAAAGATATCAGGCCTTGCATAATGGCCAAATACATCAAAGTCAAATTTGCTTTCTGCTATTTGGTCGAGAATAATATCGGCATAAATAATCTTTTCTTCTCCGTATACAGGCTCGGCTATAAATTGCCTAAGTGGGTTGACGATGGAGCTACCTCCACTCGTTAGTTCATTTTCTAATGATTGAAATTCAGGTCTTGATGATATTTCTTCAAGGTAAATCTCAGCAGAAGAAGCGTTCTTTTTGATAAATCGGGCATAAATATCATTAACTAATAACCTAGCAGATGATAATAACGCCCTATTAATAGACGAGATTCCCGCTGCAATTACAGCTGCTACTACAATCGCCCCAAATACCGGTGCATAAGTAGAGAAGAATAACGGAATAATCCGATCACTTGTTTCAACTGTTAAGCCTGGTACTAAACCACGGGTATGAGCGAACATCCCGATAAATAATGCTTCTAACGTCATTAACCAGGAGTTCCAAAATGGTGTGATTATAGAGCTAGAAAGAGTGATTTATATTAATATATTTAGTTTCTAAAATTGGTAATTAATTAAAATTAGGGAGGCAAGCAATATTCATTTTAAGTTAGCTAAGTGTTTAAGGCTTTACAATGCAATCTTGGAAGATTTTATGAGTTTAATTCAAGTGATTTAAAGAACTGTCCGATTTTGATTCCGTTAAGACGAAATATTATACTAGAAAACAAATATTAGATTATAATGATATGCTCCCTTTTAGATGGAATAAAAGTATGAAAATTCCATCTTTTATAGAGGGGTATTTCTTTTATCCAAAACCTTATTCTACATTATATAAAAGGATACTTTTATGAGCTGTATTTTTTCACAAGAACGTAAAGAGATTCTAACAAAATCCCATCTTATTTAAGAATATTTTTTTGAATTAAAAACGCTACAGCATGTGTTCGATTTAATGTATTGGTTTTTGCCATGACACTTTTGATATATTGTTTAATCGTCGTTTCACTAATCTCTAATATATGGGCAATTTGTTTCGTACTATAACCGCTTGCAGTACATTTCATTACTTCGTATTCACGTTTCGATAGTTTTATTTCTGCCTCCTCGATAAAATTAAATTGATTGAATAAAATTTCTCCAATGTCCTTGCTAAATAAAGTTGCTTCTATTAATAGTTTAAGGTCAAAGGGCTTCTTAAATTGGGATCCCAGAAAATAGCCAATGACAACTTGGTTAAATATGATAGGAACAACCAATAGAGCATCTTGGTTATCTGCGATAATATATTTTTTTGATATATTTAAATGGAAGTTATTTCCTTCATAATATTGTGGTGTTCTCGTTTTAATAGCTTTGAATATGGCCGGAATAGAAGTGATATCATCCCTTATAGAGGAAATATGTTTGAACTCTGACTTAGTAGCAGAAAGTATCCCCTCCGCTAAGTGGTCTATCGGAGAATATCGAAATAACATCGCTTCATTTAATGAAAAATCAGTAAGAAAGCTTTCCAATATTATTTTAATTTTATGCTCTTGATTGATAGCTGCCTTTATTTTATCTACGTTACTTTCCCATTTATCTAATTTAACCAATAAATACACTCTCCTTTTTTAATTTAGTCTTATATATTCATTACCTAATGGCATAGTTTATTTGTAATTTGACTTAAAGTATGTACTGTTTTATCAAAAAGTAGGAATAGTTGTTAGAATATTTAGATTATACAATATCATTGTAAGCGATTACAATTTTCTGAGTAAAAAGGAGGAGATCATTTGGCAAGTTTATCTGAAAGAGCAAAATTGTATTTGGAGAGCTTTTATTCTGGTCCGAAAATCGAATCATTTGATCCAATTGAATTAAAGGAAATTCAGAAAAATGCCCCAATACCTGAACAAAATATTCTACCTCATATTCATCGCAGAGAAGAGCGCTTAATTAAAGTAAATGATGGAGCAGAAATACGATTATGTATTTATTCACCGGAAGGAGAAGGGCCTTTTCCAGCACTAGTTTATTATCATGGAGGCGGTTGGGTCATTGGTTCTGTTGAAATGTTTGAAGCGGCCAATCGATTAGTAGCGACAGAGGCTAAAACGGTAGTTATCTCTGTGGATTATCGTCTTGCTCCGGAAAATCAATTTCCCATTCCAATGAATGATTGCTATACAGCACTAGAATGGGTAGCTAATCATGCAGAAGAGCTTAATGTAGATTTAACTAAAGTTTCTGTTGGTGGAGATAGTGCTGGTGGGAACTTATCCACGGTTATTGCCAAGAGAGCTTTAAACAATGGGCCATCCATTCAATCACAAGTTCTTATATACCCAGTCACAAACTTGGCATTCAATACCAATTCTTATAATGAATTTGCTGAAGGATATGGTCTCGATCGAGATCTTATGAAATGGTTTGGTTTCCATTATGTAGGTGATGAAAAAATGTATAGTCATCCCGATGTATCACCATTAAAATACGATACTGTTCAAGGGCTACCCCCAACTATTATTATCGCAGCGGAAAATGATGTTCTAAAAGATGAGGGAATTGCTTATGCAGAAAAGTTAAGACGAGACGGTGTACCTGTTCAATATGAAGTGATATCAGGGGCAGTCCATGGTTATTACAGTAATATGGATTTCTTTGAAGAAGAAACAAAAGAGTCTGTTCAACATATTGTGAAATTTTTAAATAATGTCCACCAAGGGGGAGAGAAAGCAGTAAATAAGTAGCTAAAGATCATATGTTCTAAAAATCATCTATTACACTACAAAGGGGGATAAGGAATGACTCAATATGTTGACGCTGTAGTGATTGGTGCTGGCTTTTCTGGAATCTATATGACGTATAAATTACACGAAGACGGTTTTTCTGTAAAGACATTTGAAAAGGCAGCTGGAGTTGGTGGCGTGTGGAATGTCGCTAGGTATCCTGGTGCCCGATGTGATTCAGATAGTTTTTATTATAATTTTATGTTCTCAGAGGATTTATATAAAAAGTGGTCTTGGTCTAAAAGGTTTGCTGGTCAAGATGAAATTTTAAGCTATTTGAATTTCGTAGCTGATGAATTAGATGTTAGGCAATATATGCAATTTAATACGGAAGTCAAATCGGCCGTTTGGAATGAAGAACATTCAATGTGGCACATTACAACGGGAAAAGGTGATGAGTTTGCTGCAACTTACTTAATTTCAGGCGTCGGCTGCCTATCCACCTCAAGTATTCCCAACTTTAAAGGGATTGCAGATTTTCAAGGTCAAAGCTACCATACCGGTGAATGGCCACATACTGACGTTAATTTTAAAGGCAAGCGTGTGGGAGTGATTGGCACAGGCTCTAGTGGTGTACAATCGATTCCTGTTATTGCAGAAACTGCGAAAGAAGTCTATGTATTTCAACGAACACCGCAATATTCTGTACCAACTAGAAATCGTTCATTTACGCACGAGGAAGTTGAACAATTTAAAAATGAGTTTCATTCAGCACGAAGAATCATGTTAACCTCACCTTCAGGATTACCCATTCCTAAAGCAACCAAATCCATAGTAGAAACGCCAGAAGAGGAACGTAATACAATCTTAGAAAATGCTTGGGACAAAGGGGGGATGATTTTAAACAATGCATTTAATGATATAACGATTAATGAGAAATCAAATGAGTTAGTATCAGAATTTCTTAGAAATAAAATTCGTGCAAAAATTAAAAATCCTGAAGTTGCTGAAGATCTCCTTCCATATTATTACTACGCAACAAAACGCCCAATCTTAGATACAAACTATCATGATACGTATAACCAAGAACATGTCACATTAGTAAATTTACAACAGCAACCAATTGAGTGTATAACAAAAAACGGAATTAAAACAACGGAAAAAGAATATCCACTAGATCTGATTGTTTTTGCAACTGGTTATGATGCCATGACAGGGACGCTATTGAAACTAGATATAAAAGGACGTAAAGGGCTGTCCCTTAGAGACAAGTGGCAAAATGGGAAAAAAGTTGAGACGTATTTAGGACTTGGCTTAGCAGGATTCCCAAATTTTTTTACGATTACTGGGCCACAAAGTCCTTCTGTTTTAACCAATGTACCGTCAGCCATTGAACAACATGTTGAATGGATATCAGATTGCCTAAAGTACATGCGTCAACATCATCTGAAAACGATTGAGCCAACTGAGGATGCACAAAGGCAATGGAGTAAGGATTGTACAGAGCTTGCCCATAATACGCTATTTACAAAAACAGCGTCCTGGTATACAGGATCTAATATTGATGGAAAGTCACCAGATTTCTTAATTTATTTAGGTGGTTTAGACAATTATCGCCAAATATGTAACAAGGTCTCTCAACAGGGTTACAAAGGATATGTTTTAGGAGTTAATAAAATTCAAGTCTGATTAGGAGGAATGAGCATGGCCAATACTACGTTAGAAATTAATCCGATCGTTCAAGCGTTTTTAAGTGGAACAAAGGAAATGTTCTTAAATGGCAAATGGGTTCCGGCAATTAAGGGGAAAGTGTATGAATCTATTAACCCAACAACGAATGAAATTCTGGCAAAAATCTATGAAGGGGATGAGGAAGATCTCGATGTAGCAGTAAAGGCTGCCAGACGAGCTTTTGAAGGTAGCTGGAAAAATACAGCTCCAAGAGAGAGAGCTAGATTATTAAATAAGCTAGCGGATTTATTAGAAGAAAATTTAGAAGTTATTACGCAACTGGATGCCCTTGATTATGGTGGTACACTTGCAGTTGCAGGTGGCTTTGCAGAGAATGCAGTACATCATGTTCGTT
This sequence comes from Cytobacillus sp. FSL W7-1323, assembly GCF_038595015.1. Taxonomy (NCBI): domain Bacteria; kingdom Bacillati; phylum Bacillota; class Bacilli; order Caryophanales; family Bacillaceae; genus Cytobacillus; species Cytobacillus sp. FSL W7-1323. The sequence continues at coordinate 2,344,482 of NZ_CP151998.1, read as the reverse complement.
ACTATGCTGGTTGGGCAACAAAGCTTTATGGCAATACTCTCGAACTAACTAGTGGTGGAAATATCCATGCATTTACTAAACGTGAACCCCTTGGTGTTTGTGGTCAGATCACCTCATGGAACTTCCCTGCTTTAGTTGCATGTTGGAAGATTGCTGCTCCAATAGCAGCCGGGAATACTGTTGTGATAAAACCTTCACAACAAACATCTTTATCTACTTTATATATTGGTAAATTAATAGAAGATGCTGGTTTTCCCCCTGGGGTGGTTAATATTGTTACAGGTGCAGGAGGTAAGCTCGGGGAAGCGATTACATCACACCCTGATATCGATAAAATCGGTTTCACAGGCTCAACTAGTGTGGGAAGACGAATTATGGAAAAAGCCTCGAAATCTTTAAAGAAAATCACGCTCGAACTAGGGGGCAAATCGCCAAACATAATCTTTGCAGATGCGGATTTAAACAAAGCGATTCCTGGCGCTATAAAAGCGATCCTCATGAATACAGGGCAAGTGTGTGCGGCAGGCTCACGACTATATATTGAACGTTCTGTTTACGATACGGTCAAGGAGAAGCTTGTTGAAATAGCAGAAAGCTTTGTTTTAGGTGATCCTCTTGATCCAAATGCTCAAATGGGGCCACTCATTTCGAAAAACCAAATAACCACTGTAGAAAAATATGTTGAACTTGCCAAAAAAGATGGAGCTACCATTCTCACCGGGGGGAAACGACCTGATAGTCCAGATCTTCAACAAGGAAACTTCTATTTACCAACAATTATCGAAGGACTTGATGAAAAATGTCAGTCTGTCTATGAGGAGATTTTTGGTCCTGTCCTTTGCATTATGCCTTTTGATTCAATCGAGGAAGTCGTTGAGAGAGCGAATGCTACAGAATATGGACTAGCTTCAGGTGTGTGGACGACAAATATAGAGACAACCCATAAAATGGTTGATTCATTAAATGCTGGTTCTGTTTGGGTCAACGAATATTATTTAACTGATGACAATATCCCATTAACTGGATTTAAGCAAAGTGGAATAGGGTCGGAATTAGGATTAGCAGGTATAGAAGCTTATACAAAAGTAAAAAGTGTTGCCATTAACCATGGATAGGGAGCTGATGTTATGAAGGCATTAGTAATTGAAGGAATAAAAAATGCAATTGTTCAAGAGGTCGCTGACCCTACAATTGATGAGAATGGGGTGATTGTAAAGGTAAAAGCAAATGGCGTTTGCCGTAGTGATTGGCATTACTGGGCAGGAGATATACCGATTACCCAAAAAATATTAGGTCATGAATTTACTGGTGTTGTCGAAGAAGTAGGTAAAAATGTGAAAAACTATAAAAAAGGAGACCGCGTTATCGTTCCTTTCTCTGGTAGTGATGGTACATGTCCTTATTGCCTACAAGGCCACTCTAACCTCTGTCACTCTTCCTTTATTCCGGGTTCGACTTACAATGGGGGGTATGCGGAGTATGTAGGAGTTCCATTGGGTGACCGCAATATTATTCCTTTAGCAGATGAAATTAGTTTTCTAGATGGTGCTGCATTAGGTTGTCGTTTAATGACAGCTTTTCATGGAGTAGTCGATCGAGCAAAAGTGGAACCAGGTGAGTGGGTAGTGGTCTATGGATGTGGAGGAGTGGGCTTAAATGCCATTAATATTGCTGCTTCCATTGGTGCAACCGTCATTGGTGTCGATATTAATCCAAAGAATCTAGAGTTGGCTAAGCAAATGGGAGCACATGTAGTGATTAATAGTAAAGAAGTAGATCCGGTTCATGCAGTGAAGGAAATCACTGGTGGTGGGGCGAATGTATCAATTGATGCCCTTGGTATTGCAGATACATGTTTAAATGGGATTAATAGTTTAGCTAAACGTGGTCGTCACTTGCAAGTTGGAGTGACAACACAGGTTGAAGGCGGAAAGATTGCCTTACCTATTGATCAAATGGTTATGCAAGAAATCCAATTTATCGGAACTTTAGGGATGCCGAATCACCGTTTTGATTCATTACTTCCTTTAGTATTGCAAGGGAAAATAACACCAGGTAAGATGGTAACAGCAGAAATCAGTTTATCAGAAGTAACAAAAATCTTTGAAGAAATGAGCAATTTTAATACATCAGGAACTTACATTGTAACAGAATTCGATAAAAGCACTGTAACAGCATAAAGTAATGGAGCGTCCTAATTTTTAGGATGCTCTTTTCAATTTTTTTAGAAAAATTTTAAATCTTGCAACATGCTAGAATAGTTAATTATAAATGCACATCGAGTGAATGTGGCTATTGCTAGGTGGAAAGAACTGAAAGGAAAGGACTAAAAGAATAATACACAATGGTATGTATATATCGCTTTTTTTTAAAATACGAAAATAATTTGCAGGGTTTCACTACTCAATAGTCGAATGTATGTTCTTAAGAGGTGAAAGTATGAATAATGAAACGTTAGTACAAAACAAAAAAAGTTGGGATAAAGCCGCAGAGCGTTTTTTTGCTAGAAACCCGCTACCTGAATATGGTCCGTTCGCACCTACAGAAGAAGATTTACAGTTATTCGGTGAGGTGAAAGGAAAGAGGATATTGGAATTAGGATGTGGGAGTGGTCATTCAATCAAATATTTAGATGGAAAATCTCCTAGTGAGTTATGGGGGCTTGATTTATCTCATGTGCAAATTCAAACAGCTAAGCACTTATTAGCAGAAAGTAATACATCGATTCAATTATTTGAGTCTCCAATGGAAGAGAATCCTGGTATCCCAAGTGCGTATTTTGATATTGTCTTTTCAATATACGCGATCGGATGGTCGACGGATTTAAGAAAGACATTGGCCAATGTCTTTCAATATTTAAATGATGGTGGTTTATTTATCTTTAGTTGGGAGCACCCACTATATAATAGAATGAGCCACGAAAATGGACAACTCGTTATGACTAAAAGCTATCATGAGGAAGGTGCTTATAATCATCATGCATGGCAGGAACCAGCAACAATGCAACAATATAAATTAAGTACATATATAAATTTACTTATTGCTTCTGGCTTTCATATTGAGCAAATAATCGAAGAGGTCTGTATAACAGAAGAAGATAAAGAAAGACATAGTAATGTCTGGTATTCACCTGATAAAGCTAGTCTATTACCGACTAGCTTTATTATCAAATGTCGTAAGCCAAACATATAGGGTAAACAAAAAAGGCTTTCAAACTAGAAATGGAAGTCTTTTTTTATCATGCACATTCAATTATTTTATAGCATTTTTTAATTACGAATAATAATATAAACCAAATAAATAATGTATGCGACAGCGAGAATGAACCCTTCTCTTTTGCCGATTTTAAAACTGGTCCGCGAGAATATAAATAGAACAATCGTTAAGATTATCATAAGAATGACATCAATAAAGACTTTATCATTTACGGCTAATGGTGAGATGGTTGCCGAGGCACCAAGTACAAATAAAATATTAAAAATATTACTACCTACAATATTACCCAAAGCGATTTCGCTCTCTTTTTTTAACGCTGCAGTAATTGAAGTTACTAGCTCCGGTAGAGAGGTCCCTATTGCAACAATTGTTAACCCTACTAATGTTTCACTCATACCGAGGGAGTACGCAATTTCTGTCCCATTGTTAACGACCAAATTCCCACCAAAAATAATGGCCGCCAGACCTAAAATCGAAATGAATATATTTTTACCCCACGTAATGTCTTTAGGAGTAGTTATATTTTCTTTATTCTGCCTACTTTTTAGACCAATTTCAATGACATAGTACAGAAATATAGATAAAAATAATAAAAAGACAAGACCATCACTACGAGTAAGTAAATTACTATCAAAACCCTGTAATGCCACATCACTCATAAGAATGAGCAAAGTAACACTTGCAAGTAATGTGAAAGGGATTTCTTTTTTTATGGTTTCACTTTGTACTTTCAATGGATATAAAAAGGCTGTAACACCGACCACAAGTGTGATATTAAAGATATTGCTTCCAAGTACATTCCCTAGTGAAACATCTGCACTTCCTTCAAGTGCCGCAATAATACTAACAGTAGCCTCAGGTGAACTTGTACCAAATGCCACAATCGTTAACCCAATTAAAATGGGCGGGACTCTTAACAACCTAGCAATATTGGAAGAACCGTCAACAAAAAGATCAGCCCCTTTAATCAATAATGCGAATCCAACAAGTAATAAAATATAAGTCATCATCCACGCTCCCTTTTACATATATGGATACCTACTATTATTTTCTTCCTACACCTGTTTATACCATGAATTTGTTATGGATGTATATTAATTATGTTTGAAAAAATGAAGCGTTTATCATTAATCAATGAAATTTCAAAGCAATGGGAAACAAGCACTAAAAGGTCAAGATAAAGGGAAGCGTGTTCAATTGTTAATAGCTGATGTTGTTTGCACAAACTCTGAGAAGTACTTAATATGTAAAGAAGATGATTTTCCCTGATTGAGGTGCTAACTTGTAGCTTTAACTTAAAACTGATGAATGCATTTTTACATACGTCTAGTATGGAAAGGATAAATAAAAGGGGGACAGGTTTATGTCAATTGTCTCTAGGAAGGAAGCGTAAGGATGAAAAAAATTTTAGTAATAGAGGATGATATTTCACTGAATCAAGGCATTACCCTGAGTTTGAAACAAGATAATTATTCATTTACTCAAGTATATACATTAGAAGAAGCGACTGTTGCTTTACATAAGGATATATATGATTTGATGCTTGTAGATATTAATTTGCCAGATGGAAATGGTGTTGAATGGATTCAAGCTATGATGAAGAATGACTTGTGTCCTTTCATCTTTCTGACAGCAAATGATCTTGAAGTCGATATTGTGAGAGGGTTAGAACTTGGTGCCGATGACTATATAACGAAACCATTCAGTTTAATGATCTTACGGGCAAGAGTTTCAGCGGTGTTCCGTAGACAACAATCTCATCAGAATACAGATATTTATCAAATCGGAAATTTTTATTTCAACTTTGAAAAAATGCAATTTATGAATCAATCACTGCCAATAGAATTAAGCAAGACGGAACAGAAATTGTTGCGCTTATTAATCATCAATAGAGGGCAAACTCTACAACGAGAACTGTTGATAGATAAGGTATGGTTGGATGAATCAGCATTTGTTGAGAAGAATGCTCTTTCGGTTGCTATTAAAAGGCTGAGAGATAAGTTAGGGGTAGAGAATAGAATTGAAACAGTATACGGGATAGGCTACTCATGGAAAAAATAGCTGTTTTGTTGGTGATGATTGTATCTATTATAAGCACATGGCTATTTGGGAAATGGTATTATGAGCGAAAAATGAGCCGAATGTTAAATCGCTTATCTGAGATGATTGAATCAGCTAAGAACGGACCATTCAGAGAGTCGACGTATGATGAGTCAAAATTATCCGCGATAGAATCAAAGATGAGGCAGTATCTCTTAGAAAGTGGGACATCTAAAGAACAGCTTTCAAAAGAACGTGACGAGATAAAGACATTAATATCTGATATAGCCCATCAAACTAAAACACCCATATCCAATATTATGCTTTATGGGCAACTGTTAGATGAAGAAGGCTTATCAGTGAATGGAAAGACTTATATTAATCAATTAAACCATCAAACGACAAAATTAAGCTTTTTAGTACAAGCCTTAGTAAATACCTCGCGATTAGAAACCGGTATGATCCATGTGACGCCAAAACGACAGTTATTGAGACCTTTACTAGAAGATATTATTAAAGATTTGCAGCCCATGTTTAACGAGAAGCAACAAAGTATTCATCTTCAATGTGGGCTAGAACAAGCTAGTTTTGATTATAAATGGACAAAAGAGGCATTATTAAACATTGTTGATAATGCTAATAAATATACGAAAGAAGCAGGAGAAATAACAATTAAAGTACTTGAATATGAAAGCTTCTGTAGGATAGATATCCAGGACTCAGGCATTGGTATAAAAGAATCTGAAATAAACAAGATTTTTATTCGGTTTTACCGTTCTAAAGAGGTGTATCATATGGAAGGTGTAGGGATAGGCTTGTTTTTGACAAGAGAAATTATTATGCTCCAAGGTGGTTATATTAAAGTTGCCTCTAAGCAAAATCAAGGATCATTGTTTTCAGTTTTTCTTCCAAAATCATAAATACTTTTCATTTCTTTCAATTGTGACAGATTTCAGAAAGAACATAGAAAGATTTAATTTTTACAATCACATTGTTAACAAACAAGTATTTTGGAGGAGAGACATTTGAACATAGTTACAGCAAACGCTTTAAAAAAACTCTATGGTAGTGGAACGAATATTGTAAAAGCATTAGATCATGTTACCTTAGAAATTGAGCATGGAGAATTTGTAACGATAATCGGGACATCAGGTAGTGGGAAATCCACTTTACTCCATATGCTTGGTGGTTTGGATTTTCCAGATTCAGGTGAGGTAATCGTTGATGGTCAATCTTTATTTGCCTTAAGTCCTGATGAATTAACTATTTTTCGCAGACGTAAAATCGGTTTTATTTTTCAACAATTTAATTTAATCCCCGTCCTAAATGTATATGAAAATATTGTTTTGCCAATAGAATTAGATGGTAATCAGGTCGATGAGGAATATGTTCAGGAGATTATTACATTATTAGGGTTGAAGGATAAAGTATACAATCTTCCTCATCAACTTTCAGGAGGACAACAGCAGCGTGTTGCTATAGCAAGAGCACTGGCAACAAAACCCTCAATAATACTTGCAGATGAGCCTACAGGAAACTTAGATAGTAAAACGAGCTTAGATGTGATTGGCTTATTAAAAGTAACAAGTGATCGTTTTAAGCAGACAATTATTATGATTACACATAACGAAGAAATCGCACAAATGGCGGATCGCACCATACGAATAGAGGATGGTCAGATCGTAGGTGGTATGGGTTATGCTAAAGGTTAATAATCGAAAGGTCATTCATACATTATCTAAACGTTTACTGAAAGAAAATAAGTCTAGAAATAAAGTAGCATTACTGGCGATTATTTTAACAAGTTTTATGCTGAGTGCCTTGATCCTTTTTGGCATGAATGCTTATCGGTTCAATGAAGTAAATTGGATTCAATCTGCGGGAACAGCAGCTGATGCATATTTAACCAATCCGACAGAATTACAGTTATCTACTTTAGATAAATCATCTTCAGTTGAACGAATAGGTCAAATTACACAAGTTGCAAGTAGTGAAATGGATGATGATCGTATTGAATTAAGTTACTTATCAAAAGAAGCATTTCAAATGAAGCAAGATGCATTATATCCAATAAAGGGAGAATACCCGAAAAAGCAAAATGAAATCATGCTCTCGGTTGAAGCAGTTAACCATTTAACTGGTTCAACACCGAAAAAGGGATTGAAAATTGAATTACCGATTTCTGATGAGCACGGGAATCAGGTTATGCAGGAATTTATTCTTACAGGGTGGTTTACTGATCCACTAGCTTCAAATAATCCTTTAACCAGTATTGGGTTTGTTTCAAAAGCCTACTTAGAAAGTACAAATCACACCATAGAAAATAACGGGTATGCAGATGTTCAGTTTAAAAGAGGAATAACCGCAGAAGATGAAATAGAACGGTTAGAACAGCAAATAAAAACACTTGATTCTCAAGCATTTGCAACATACTTTAATTTATCTGGATCAAGTGATCAAATGTTGATGCTTGTAGGTATTGGAGTAGTTATCCTCCTTATTATGTTTAGTGGATACTTACTTATTTATAATATCTTTTATCTATCGATTTCACACGATATTCGGTCATATGGACTTTTGAAAACAATTGGAACTACTGCTAAACAGCTTCAACAAATTATTAGAGGACAAGCATTGAGCCTTTCTGTCATTGGTATTCCAATTGGTAGTGCCATAGCTATCGCTTTAGCTTTTGGTTTTGCTTTATATGGCGGCCTACCCAATTTCTTTAGATATTGGCAAGTACAGTTAGTACTCATTATATTAAGTAGTTTCTTCGCATTTATGACTGTTCTTATTAGTGTATGGAAACCAGCCCGAAAGGTTGGGAAGATATCACCAGTAGAAGCAACTCGTTATACAGATATAAAAATTCAAAATAAAAAAACGAAGTTAACAACCCATGGTGGAAAAATAGGGAAAATGGCATGGAGAAACATTTTCCGACATGGTAAAAGGACCACTGTAGTTTTTATGTCCTTATTCTTTGGTTTAACAACATTTTTATCGGTTTTTACAGTTGTTGAAAGCTTGGATATTGAGAATTATGTGTCCAGAACTATGGTAAGCGATATTGAAATGCGCAATAGCTATATGGTTGGTGATGATGGGGAATTTGAACCAATTTACAATTTATCGAGCAAACTAATCAATGAAGTTAAAGCAGTTCCTGGAGTTACTGCTGTTATGCCGCAGTACGAATCTAAATATAAAGCAGAATTTTCGGATGAATTTTCATCTTATTATAATTGGGCTAAGGATAGTATTTCAAAAGCAGATCTGGCAAAGCGATTTGAGGGTGAAATGATTAGCTTAGAAAGTGAGGATTTCGAATGTTTATTTAGTATTCAGACCAGTGAAATAAATAGCAATATAGATTTACCCAAGTCAAATACGGTCTATTTAAGTCAATCACTGGAGGGAACCTACGAGCTTCCAAGTCATTTTGATATCACTCATCCAATCTCGGGTAAAGAATATAAAGTTAATTTTGGAGGCTACCTACCAATCTCTCTAAGATCATCCGGAATTAATCACTGGGCACCGACCTTAATAGTACCGGAAAAATTTATGAATACCTTCAATGGTAAAGTTCAACCAGTGATCGGGTCGGTCTATGTGTCCGTCGAAAAAGGAAAAGACAAGGAAGTCCATCAACAAATCCAACAGATATCTGAGAAATACGGTGATTTCCAAATCGAAACAAAAGAAGCCCTACGTGATAATCTGCAGCTATCAAAAATTGCAATCTCACTTATTGGTGGTGGGTTTTCTGTTCTACTTGCCTTAATAGGCATTGTGAACTTTATTAATATCATGTTTACCGGAATAATCAACCGAAAACAAGAGTTATCTGTATTAGAAAGTATTGGCATGACAAGGAAGCAAGTGAATAAGATGGTTGCGATTGAAGGCGCATATTATGCTATGATTTCCTTGGGATTAGTATGGACATTAGGAAATGGAATAGCTTATGGATTATTCACTTTATTTAATTCAGTCTCAAAATATGCAGTCTATCAGTTCCCAGTCACCCCAATGGTACTTGTGTCATTAGTCGTAGTCATTATTTGTGTGACAGTTCCATTGCTAACCTACAAAAAAATGACAAAACAATCAATTACTGAGCGATTGCAGGAGAATATGTATTAAACGAGGATATGATAATAAGAATCAAATTCCTTAATGCAAGAAAAATTGATGCACAGGAATCTCGATGATAGTAAAACTGTAGTAATTATAGAATCTACAGGTGAAACAATCAAATTATGTTAAGGAAAGATAAGAAACTACTATTAATAAAAGTAATAGGAAAAAGAGCAAGAAATATCGAATAAAATTATAACAAGTAAAAAATCGAGCTTTTAGCCAAGTAAAGCTCGATTTTTTGCTTCTAGAATACTGCTATTATGTATCTTCTTTCAAAATATAAAGGGAGGTGCAATCAGAATTGTATAAAGTTTTTTCATTTCAATCAACAATTCTGAATCAAACAAGAACGATTCGTATGTATACACCCAAAAATTACCTCAATACAAATAAACGGTTACCAGTGCTTTACATGCATGATGGACAGAATATCTTTCGAGATGAGGATGCGATTGGGGGCGTTTCTTTATCTTTCGAAAAGGCGTTTGATGACCACGATTGTCAAATGATTGTTGTCGGGATTGATAGTATCCAAACACAAAGAATAGAAGACTATAGTCCGTGGCAAAGGGGTGAGTATAGTCAGCAATTTCATATTGATGACAGTTGCCAACCAGATGGACAAAGATATATTGATTTTGTAACAAATGAACTGAAGTCATTTATAGATAAACATTATCGTACAAACCCTGATAATACAGCTATAGCAGGTATCTCTTTAGGTGGACTTATATCAGCTTATGCAGTTTGTGCTTATCCGACTATCTATAAGAGTATGGCAGTTTTCTCTTCCTCATTTTATCGAAATCAAGAAAAAATAGAAGATTTAATTAGAAATTCAGATATTTCACATGTGAATAAAATTTATATAGATTGTGGTAGTTTAGAAAGTGATGATAATAAGGTCAATCACGCTTTTATCCACTCTAACGATGAAGTTGCGAAGGCATTTCAGACAGAATTAACCATTATCAATGGTGCCAAACATGATTATTCACATTTTAGGCATCGTGTAAGTAAGATATTAATAAATTGGTTTTCTAAAAAAGGATAAATTGTAATTTGATTGAAATTACGAAGTGTAGTATTAGACAGCATTTAATCAAAAGTTGTTTTCGGACATATTGTAAGTGAATACTAGTGTGTTATAAAAACAACAAATAGGTGAACTAAGTTTTTACAAATCTTTGTGTGTAGGTTATATCAAAATGAGGGGTTTTATAGTTTGTAAACTTACCTATGTTTCGATAGAACTTAAAAAAAGGATCAAAGCACTCATAACCAAACCGTATTAGGAATTACCTCTCATTTCCGTTTCTCTTTACTCTAATGTATAGCTATTTTGGTCCAATATAAACATTTTATTAGACGCTTATGGCTTTACCATTCGAAAACTACATTTTCATTAACTCATCAATTTACTTATTTAAAATAAAAATGCACCTCCTCTGTTAGATCATGTCTAACAGATGGGGATGCAGTTCAAATGGGATAGAATCAAGTATTAAATCTTAATATCAACTTTCCCTTTTTCTTTCAAGTCATCAACATGTTGAGCAAGTACTTCTTGTTGTTTTTGCTGTTGGATAGATGCTTTAATTTGTTCTTTTACATCTTCAAGTTTTGGCACTTCTTGATCGGCACCTTCACTTTGTGTTTTTACTTCTTCATACGCTTTTTTGATTTCATCTTCTGATACTTCACCAGTAGGTACTTCTTTTTCAACGTATTGGTTGAATTGAATGCTATCAGCGATTTGTGCTTTTAATTCTTTTTCATCTAATTTAGATTGTTCTAGAGCAGCTGCAAAGGCTTTTTCATCTTCAAACTGACCTTTTGTCTGCTCAAATTGTTCATTGATATCTTCTTCAGAAGCTTTAATCCCTTTTTTATCTGCTTCTTGAAGGATAAGTGCTTGTCCAACAAGGCTATCAATTACTTGAGTCTTCATTTGTTCAGATGTTTCTTTAGTAGTTGGGTCTTGACCCATTTGTTGCATTTGCCCTTGTAGTGTAGTAAGTGTCAAATTATAATCAACACCTAAGATTTTTTCATCATTCACTACAGCAACAGTTGAATCATCCTCAACCATTTGTTCGTCTAATTTCTTCTGCATTTCTTCTTGTTTTTTCTTATCTTCAGCAGATAATTCAGTGTTTTGCCCTTCGTCCTTCTTCTCAGCATCTTTTGCTTCTTCGTCTCCTCCACAAGCGGCTAAGAAAAGCACCATCAAACTTGTCATTAATAAAACTGTCCATTTCTTCATAATCAATCTCCTTCCTGCAAGCAGAATGATTTTTTGATTAAAATCATCTAGTGCGCATTATATAGTATGTTTGGCTAAAAAGAAACCAATAGACCCTCCAATTATAAGATGTAATCAAATTGAAAAATCAATAAAAATTTTAACTATTTACATATGATACCAGCAAAACAAGAGATTAGCCATTCTTTTCATATTAAAGAGGAAAAAATGCCTGTTCTTTTATTACAAAAGTAACAAAAATTATAAGAATTTTCAGAGGGAATATCACATACTTAAACCTAGATAAGATATGATAGAAAGTAGAAGGATAGAGGATATGCAAATTGCTTTCTTTGCGCGACTTGCACCTTTCAACCAACCCCATCTTTTTCTATCCCTATCAAAGTTAAAATAATCAACAGCAAAAATTAATAAGAGAAAAGTAATCATACCTAACAAATTCATTGCTAATAGACCTCCTAAGTTAGAATGTATTCTTCTATAATTATATGGAAGGTTTCTACTATCTATGAAGCTTAAGCAAAAGAATGAATGATAAGGCGCAAAATGATATCGAATATTAGTGATGCTTTCATTATTCACGATATATTGCTGACGCGTTTAGTGAATATAATGATTCTTCATCTAGTTCCTTAGATGAAACAATGGCAGAAGGAAAAGAGGCAATAGAAAACGGTGAACAAAGTTTAAACAGCTCTCATCAAGATATGCCAGTAGCCGTGGTCAGTTTTCTAATCTTGACTAACGAGCTCTATTCAAGACGCTAAGATTAAGGAGGAGACAGGATGAATAAAAAAACGAAGATTTGGATGCAGCGTAATGCTCGACCACTTGAATTGGCACGATGGGAATACCTATTTGATGGAGGGTCACGAGAAAGGGTCATTCAGTATTTAGCGTCCTACCAAAACGAAGATGGAGGTTTCGGCAATGGATTGGAACCCGATTTCTGGCTGCCAGATTCTTCGGCTATTGCTACATGGTCAGCGTGCCAACAATTAATAGAAGTGAATGCGACTAAGGATGAAAAGATAGTAAGGAATCTCGTCAACTATTTATTACTTTCTTATAATAGAGAAGCGGAACTTTGGCTCACAGTAACACCAGAACATAACCTTTATCCCCATGCCCCTCATTGGCAATATACAAAAGATGTTCAATCTAAGTGGATGTATAATCCATCAGTTGAATTAGCTGCCTATTTGATACATTGGTCGAACGAGGAGAGTGAAGCAAATAAGTTGGGATGGCAAGTAATTGAAAAAGCCTTAACCTATCTGCAGCAAGCGGAAGACATGGGATTTCATGAGATTAATAATTATCAGAAGGCAGCTAACTTATTACAGGACAAAATGGGTGATTCCAAAAAAGTGCTTGCTAAGATCCATCAACTAGCAGAGCGAGCGATGAACAAATTACCAGATACATGGGGGAAAAGTTATGGCGCAACGCCACTAGATTTAATTCATAATAAAGAGGACCTTCTATATCATCAATATCGCAATCTTGTAGAAGAAAATATTGTTTACTTACATAAAACAATTACAACGGAGGGGGTATGGAACCCTTCTTGGGATTGGGGAGACGATCAGTTGAATTTTGCTGTAGCTAAACAACAATGGATAGGCATTATTGCCATTAATAATCAGCAGAAATTACAGATCTTTCAATAAAATCTTTTGCTTCATAGGGGTTGTACATATGAACACGGATAAAAACCAATCCATTCTATCATATATAATGAATCTATTAACTACACTCACTTTCTTACTTATTCTACTAAATGTTTTCCTTCTAAGTAGTGTTGGTTTTGATTTATACGCATGGAAGCAGTCATATCAATCATGGGTTTATCTTTATTGCATCATTTATGCTCTACTCGTTGCTGTGGTTATTGATGGGTTTTCGGTTAAATTAACTTTATCCTTGTCAGCTCAGGCCATCTTTTATACAGTCGCTGGCTTTATAGCTTTCTTTCCTCTTACGGGATTCAGCTTTTTTACCTTTTTCGCAGGTGTTTTCGCTGCATTTATAGCTGTTATCTTTTTCTTTTGCTATAAAATCGTGAAACACTATCATAAAAAGTTATGGGTAATTGTCCTACTTCTTCCCGTGTTAGTTGCCTTATCCACCATAGATTATACAGAGAAGAAAGACTGGCATGAACAAACGTCAGAAAACTCATTTTCTGCTCAATTTACTCATTTTAATGGTATGCACCCTATTCCTATTTCACTTGCTCGTGGTGAAATAGTCTACATAACCATTCAATTTTCACCTGAAAATGAGGGTGGCTATGGTTATTATATTTTAGACGAAAAAAATCAAGATGTGTCTTATCAGATGATAGAGGCAATCGATCAAGACGTGAACAATTTTCGAATCTATTTTACAGCAAATACAACAGGTGAGTATCGTGTTTTCATAACTGGTTCAGATTTAAAGGGGAGAATAAAAGTCAATTGGAAGTGAGGTGATTACTGGGTGAGGTTAAGGCAGATGGCCGTTGCGTTTTTAACCAATCGAAATGGTGAAGTTTTATTATTACAAAAACCTTCCACGCACGCATTTCTTCCAGAGAAACTCGTTCCAATCGGTGGTCATATGGAGCCAGATGAGCTAAATGACCCAGAACGTACGATTATAAGAGAAGTGAAGGAAGAGACTGGACTTATGTTAGATAAACTACAGTTAAAGTATATTGTTCATAGATTAAAAGCAGATGAAAATGAGATAAGGGTTCAATATGTTTTCTTTGCAAACTTAAAGGATAATGTACCGATTATTTCAGGTGAGGAGGGAGAATTGTGCTGGGTCAGGATGAAAAATCTGCAAAAAGAAAACGTTTCTGAAACGTCGAGAGCCATTGCTAGTCATTATAATGAACACCTGGAAAATGAATTAATCTATACCGGCACAATGAAATCAGACAACGGCAAAGCCACTATTACTTGGAGTGTACTAGAAGATTGGTTGTAGGAAAGGACGGCATACATGACTAAAGAATTCTTGAAAATCTTTGATGAACATTATAACGAAATTGGTATAGCAACAAGAGACGACGCGCACGACAATGGCTATTGGCATGAGGTCTTTCATTGTTGGCTACTAAGTCAGGAAGGAGAAACAGACTACCTCATTTTACAAGTCAGAAGTGCGCAAAAGAAAGATTATCCTAATTTGCTAGATATTACTGCTGCAGGGCATTTATTAGCGGATGAAACAATTGAGGATGGAGTTAGGGAAGTAGAGGAAGAGCTAGGCATCGATGTCTCTATAAAACAACTTTCCTCTGTTGGTATGCTTCGCTATGCCATAGAAACCGAAAAGATGAAAGATAGAGAGCATGCACATGTTTTTTTATATCGTGGATTATTCAACTGGGATCAATTTTCTCTTCAAGAGGAAGAAGTAGCCGGTTTGGTTAAAGTGAAATGGACTGATTTTTGCCGATTATGGGTGGGGGAACAAGATACGATTCCTATTATAGACCGATCTATCTTAGATCCTAGGCAAAGTGATGAGCTGAACACTAATATCACTCAAGCACACTTTGTTCCGCATTCTCCTTCATTTTATCAAGATGTCATCAGATTGATTCAACCATTGCTAGTAAATAAAGGAGGTATTTGATGGCTTTTAAAATTGAATTATTTGTAATAGACTTGCAGCAGTCGATTCAGTTTTATAAGGAAATATTATGAAACAAGGGGAGAATAGTGCCTTGTTTAAGAATGAGGATACTTTTCTCTTACTCACAGGAGAATCCATTCTAGACGAGGACCATTACTTCAGAAAAAGGAATTTAGCAAATAAGGGAGTGGGCGTTTAGTTGATTCTAGGTGTGGATGACGTCAATGATCATTACGAGCAAATCACAAAAGTCGCACTAGGAGTCATAGAATCTCCTATTAAACACCAAAGTTGGGGGGCAACTGATTTTAGAGTCATTGACCCAGATGGATATTATATACGGCTAACTTCAAAAGGATAGACCTCCAGTACAGTTGAATATTCGTCTTATAAAAATTTTAGGGGGAAGAGAAATATGCAAAAGGTAGTTGAGGGGATCAATCATTGGATAAAAACATTACCAGATGAGTACAATTCTATGTCAGAATTAGAAATTTCTAATCGACCATTACCAAATAAATGGTCAAAAAAAGAAATTTTAGGACATTTATGTGACTCTGCAATAAATAATATTGAGAGGTTTATAAAAATTCAGTATGAAGAACAAATGTATGTTATTCAATCATATAATCAAGATCAATGGGTAAAGCTTCAGAATTATCAAGATAGACCGCTTGGTGAAATAATAAACCTTTTTCAGACATTAAATAAGCAAATTCTCAATATTGTTAAAAATGTTCCTAGCGAAAGCTTATCTAAACTTTGTGACATAGGCAATAATCAACATAAGACACTCGAGTGGCTTATTCAAGATTATCTTTCGCATATGGAACACCATATTCACAATCAAATTTTAATTAAAAATAACGATTGATAAATTTAGTTTTTATTCGAGAATAGGGCGCATTTTCGGAGGAAGGAGTGTGCTCTTTTTACATCTATGCATTTATAACAAAAACCAGCTAATGTACTGTCTAGGGATTAGCTGGTTTTTACTCTAATTGAAATAATGATTTAAGAGACTTTTAATAGGTAGTCGCTAACCCATTTAAAAGTTCAAAAGTTCCGTATGTATTTTTTTATGGTTATTCCCTTATGAATGAATCTCATTTCTATATGATATTCGTATAGAAATTCAAAAGCACCGAGTTCTTTCATTTAATAGGCACCTTCATTAACGATATTTTATTTTCAGCTTATATTTTATGGTTGGATAATAGATTAGAGGGTATCTCATTTTCGAACATCGGTATTGTATTTTTTATAATTATCTTCACTATTATCATTTTATTGATTCAAAAAAAGGGGAAAGCGTTAGAAGAAGATAAAAAAGAGAAGTAAAGCGAACAGAACAGCAACTCTAAAGCAAATAACCTACCTTAAATTAGAATTCCAACTTGATAAATATATATACAAAGCTCATACATTTTAGTAGACTTAACGCCTCAATATTGGCAGTTAGTTACCAAAAGCCAGAACCCATGTGGAATCTGGCTATTTCTTTGCGTTTTTGTTGGCCTAGTATATTATTCATGTTAAGAAACAGTGATAAGGCACGATTCGTTCTTTTTAAAGAATGAATGAAAACATGAATAAAACCTTCGTCACCTCCCCCTTTTACTGCTTTTTTTTTAAAAAAAAGCCACCTTAAGGTGGTTAATCAACTAACAGTCGGTTGGGGTGATTTTCACTATATACAAATGAAAATTTCTATTAATTGTTAAGCACCCGTTTTTTTATCATTTTTATTCAACCTTTTTCTTTTTGTCTTCTTTCCAACCTATCCAAATAGCTACGGCTAAAGCAAATGCCACTCCAATATAAGCCATTCAGTAACCCTCCTTTTTGGAAAACGCCCTGATTGTTTACTAATTTTCCGCAAAGCCGTTGAGAAATCTACGTTTTAACAGTAACACACCATTCATAAATATTACGAAACAATTGTAGAAAAGGTTTCATTAAAGGGGTATTAACAGAAAAAAACTACCATAAAGTGGCGGTCATTCCGCTTCTTTTTTACGGAATGAAAGATTAGACTAAGTAGAAATATGGTAATTAGGATTTTTCATACATTTATACAACTTTATATTATCTCAATCATAATTTAAATTTTTTTTCTGCTGCAATGATTAAAAGCAAGTAAATGTGTAAACCATTTTACAATCAAACAATGCAGCATGGTTTGGTTTAATTCTGTAGATAGATCCCTATTTATTATATAACTTCATATATAGTGTAGCGTTTAGTAGTCCCTTACTAAAGTAAATTTGTCCCGAATTGCTAATAAAGTTAAGATATTAAAGCCAAAGGCATTTATTGCAAAATATGTAAAAAGAACTTTTTATTCTTCTAAACAATTGGGCTCGAAGAAAGGAGCGTATTTTTACCGAAGTAAGCAAGTGTGTTTCGGCATCTTGCCATTGATAATTTCTCACGATTAGAAATAGATTTGCAGGTTAGGAAAAGGAGAGTAAATAAATACATAGAGAACCCGGAAAAATCCCTATTAGAAAACAGCACTTTTCCGGGCATTTCTTTTTAAATTATCTGTAGCAAGGCTCTTTTTTTGATTAATGAATGGTAGCCTTTTGATGTGCTTGTTTTACCATCTCGATAAATAATTTCATCCAACGATTATCCTCTGTCAGTTCAGGGTGGAAGGAGGTAACAAGTAGATGATCTTGTTTGGCAGCTACAATTTGGTTATCATATGTAGCTAACACTTCCACATGCTCTGTTACTTCTGTAATAATGGGCGCTCTAATGAATACTGCTGGAACATTGTCTGTGAAGCCCTTTACTTGTAACATTGTTTCAAAACTGTCTTTTTGTCGACCGAAGGCATTTCGCTTTACACTTATATCCATTAACCGTAAATGCGCTTCACTACCATCGGCTAACTCATTAGCTAGTAATACTAAACCCGCACAAGTGCCAAAAATTGGTTTCTTTTCTGCTGAAAACTGCTGAATTGGTGCTTTGAATTCATAATAATCAATTAGTTTTCTTATTGCCGTACTTTCTCCACCAGGAATAATTAAAGCATCAAGTGATGATAGTTCACTTGCTTTTTTTACGGCTACAGCGGCTTGCCCGGCTGACTCGATTTGTTTTATGTGCTCAGAAACGGCTCCTTGCAAGGCGAGTACGCCAATTTTCAACATTACCAACCACGCTCCTGCATTCTTTCTTCTAAGGATAATTTAGAAATATCTAATCCTTTCATAGCAGCACCGAGTTCTTGCGAAAGCTTCCCGATTAAATCGTAGTCTTTATAATGCGTTGTTGCTTGCACAATGCTATGAGCAAACTTTTCTGGATTTTCAGATTTGAAAATACCCGATCCTACAAAGACACCGTCA
The DNA here is from genome assembly GCF_038595015.1 of Cytobacillus sp. FSL W7-1323. NCBI lineage: Bacteria > Bacillati > Bacillota > Bacilli > Caryophanales > Bacillaceae > Cytobacillus > Cytobacillus sp. FSL W7-1323. The sequence goes on along the minus strand of NZ_CP151998.1, from coordinate 2,325,816 downwards.
GAACCAAGTTCCATCATAAGAGCAGCGTCTGCTGGTGTTGCAATCCCTCCAGCAGCAAAGTTTACTACTGGTAATTTGCCATTTTTCTTAATTTCACGAAGGATATCATATGGTGCACCTAAGAGTTTAGCTTCTGTCATGAGTTCATCATCATTCATTAAAGTGATTTTCCGAATTTGTGCTTGAACTTTTCTCATATGTCTTACTGCTTCAACAATATTACCTGTGCCCGGTTCACCTTTCGTTCTTAACATGGATGCACCTTCACCAATTCTTCTTGCTGCTTCACCTAAATCACGACATCCACACACAAATGGAACCGTAAACTCACTTTTTAAAATATGGTACTCTTCATCTGCAGGGGTTAATACTTCACTCTCATCTATGTAATCAACACCCATTGCTTCTAACACTCGTGCCTCAACAATATGTCCAATTCTAGCTTTGGCCATGACAGGAATAGACACTGCCTGCATCACTTCTTCTACAATTCTTGGATCGGCCATGCGAGCGACTCCTCCAGCTGCACGAATATCCGAAGGCACGCGCTCTAATGCCATAACAGCAACTGCGCCTGCTGCTTCAGCGACCTTTGCTTGTTCAGCATTGACGACATCCATAATGACACCGCCTTTTTGCATTTGTGCCATCCCGCGTTTTACTGTTTCTGTACCTACTAATTGACTCATTTTCATTCCTCCATTGCATTTTTCAGATTTGTTTATTAGTATAAAAAGGAACTGATATGATTGTAAGTATCAGTTTTTGATAATTTTATAGTATCAGTTAGAGGGGGCAGTTAGATGGATTACTTAGCTTGTGAGTTGTTAAGAGACAGTGATGTACCTTTATATGAGCAATTATATGACTATATTAAAGGCGAAATAACAGTGGGAAGATTACTAGAAGGAGATAAGCTTCCATCTAAACGAAAATTAGCCACCTTGTTAAAAATAAGTCAAAATACTATTCAAACAGCGTATGAACAGCTTGAAGCGGAAGGTTATATTGAAGTACAAGCGCGCAGAGGCTACTTTATATTACCATTAACAGACTTAGAATATATCGAAAGTAAAATGAAGAATGAAGGTTCAACAGTTGGTGTTTATCCTAAAGAACAAACCGCGATTTATGATTTTCACCCGAGCCAAATTGATACTGTTCACTTTCCATATGATAAATGGCGAAAGTATGTGAAACAACATATTGAACCGGTTCATCAGTCCTCATTACTGCTTGGTGAAAACCAAGGGGAACTTGATTTAAGGCAGGAAATTGCGCAGTACTTATATCATTCCCGTGGCGTAACTTGCAAGCCTGAACAAATAGTAATTGGCGCAGGTGTAGAAGTTCTTTTACAACAGCTGATTTTTCTATTTGATAAAAATACAGTCTATGGGGTGGAAGACCCAGGTTACCATTTAATGATGAAGATACTACATAATTACGGATATGAAGTGTATCCACTGTTAGTGGATAGACAAGGAGTCGACATTCACGCCATAAAAAAATCACCTATAGATATCCTGTATACGACACCTTCACACCATTTCCCTTATGGAACCGTTTTACCGATTCAACGAAGACAACAATTGTTGAATTGGGCAGCAGAGAAGGATGATCGCTACATTATTGAAGATGATTATGACAGCGAGTTTCGCTATAACGGAAAAACGATACCGTCTCTGCAAAGTATGGACAGAGGGGAAAAGGTTATTTATTTAGGCTCTTTTTCTAAATCTTTTATTCCATCATTGCGAATTAGTTATATGGTTTTGCCAAAACCCCTTGTTAAATCTTATAAAGAAAAATTATCTTTTTATCATTGCACGGTTTCGAGAATAGACCAAAATGCTTTAAGTGGATTTATGAAAGACGGGGAGTTTGAAAAGCATTTAAACCGGATGAAAAAAGTTTATAGAAGAAAGGTCGAAATAGTTCTAAACGTACTCAAGTCCTTTCCGCAATTAGAAGTTATGGGAGAAAGCTCTGGATTACATGTCGTATTGATTGTCAAGAACGGAATGAATGAAAGCGAACTCGTAGCACGCGCAAAAAGAGAGCGCTTGAAAATTTATCCATTATCTAATTACTCCATAATTAGAAGAGATGATAAAGAACCGCAAATTATATTAGGCTTTGCAGGTATTATTGAAGAGCAATTGGAACACAGCTTGAAAGCATTGTTCAAAGCGTGGGGGATGGATGAGATTGATTAGATAAATCTATCTTTGCTTGATTCAATAAAAAAATTAGAATTAAGTACTTTAAGATAATCAACAACGAACAAATTCTTATCATATAACTGAACTTGTTCGTTGTTAATTTTACTTAGAAAGGTTTTAGCGAGTAAAGTTAGGGCATAATCCGATGGCCAAATATATTAAGTGTACCCAATCGATAGGAGACGTAATAGGCGATTATTAATATGATAAGCATGATGATAAAAAATAGGTAATCAGTCGCTTTGATTTTCATTACAGTATAATAGGTTCGATCTTTTGACCCTGTAAAACCTTTTGATTCCATTGCAATTGCGACTCTTTCAGCCTTCCGAATGGCGCCAGCTAATAGGGGGATAAAATATTGTCTCGTATGTTCCACGCGATTTCTCCATCCTTTTGCACGACCAAGGCCCCGAACACGATGAGCTTTCTTTAACAAGTCTAATTCGTGCTTGCAGGTTGGAACAAAGCGATACCCTGCCAAAATACCATAAGTTAACTTAGGTGAAAGGCGAACTTGCTGCATTAAACTTAACATAAATTTTGTTGGATCAGTTGTAAAAGCAAAGAGTAAAGATAACCCTATAAAACACAATGACCTTAGTGCTAAACTCATACTAACTATAATGCTACCCATCCTAATATCAAAAGAAAAGAACGAAAAAAAAATAGGACCAGTTGCGTACTTATCATCCGTATACAGCATTGTCATCCAAGCTAACCCGAGCGCAAAAAAGGACATCGGTATAAAGTAAAACAACCATTTCTTTATGTTCAGTTTACTGAAGAAAAAGGTAAGTATCAGGATATAAATAAACATAATCGCTGGTGTAATAATATCAAAGGAAAAGCTCAACAAAATGGCAGGTAAGATAACCGTAATAGCTTTTATGGTTGGATTTAATGAGTGTATCATATCGTCATCTCTTCATTTATCAACCGTAAGCGGTAAGGTATCCTTAATCTGGCTCTTTCTAAAAGGTCAGTTTTTCGCCAAAGTGCTTTAGGTGTACCATCATAAACGATCTTTCCTTGTTGCATAACCAAGACATTATTACAGTATGAATCAACTAAATCCATGTCATGTGTAACGAAAACGATGGTGGCCCCTTTATCATTTAGGTGCATGACTTTACGCATAAATTGAGAGGTCGTATAGGCATCTTGTCCAAATGTTGGTTCATCGAATAGAAGTAAATCAGGTTTGGAATGTAACATCGTTGCTACACTTAGCCTTCTTTTTTGGCCACCACTTAAGGAAAATGGATTTTTCCACTTATCAGATAAGAGATCAAAATCGGTTAATAAATGATGAACCATTCTTTCTGTTTCTTCTGTAGAATAGCCACTTAGCTTGATACCAAAACACACTTCATCGTATACAGTTTGGTTAATAAATTGATGCTCAGGATTTTGAAATACATAGCCCATATTCTTATACAATTCGTTTTCATGCCAATTACTTAATGGAGTGTTTAAAAAATCAATTGAGCCTGATACGGGCTTAATTAATTTGGCTATTAACTGTAATAAAGTAGATTTACCAGCACCATTTTCGCCAACTATTGCGCAAAAGTCCCCTTTTTTGATTGAAAAGGAAAGTTCATTTAGGATTTGCTTATTTTTATAGTTAAATTGTATATCTTTAAGATTGACGATTACTTCTGTACTTTCTTTTTCACTTGATGGTCGACTAGGCATTTTCCTATTTTCATACCTTTTAGGAACTCTTATACGATTCTTCGTCAACTTATGTAAATGATTTTGAAAACCTTCCTTCGGCGTACTATCTAAAAGTATTTCTCCTTTTTTATTAAGCGCAACCAACCGATGAGCGTATGGTTCCCAGTCATCGATTTCGTGTTCAATTACAAGCAAACCAAATCTTTGTTGTTTTTGAATCTTAATAATTGTCTCGATAAACTCGAGGCTAGATATCGGATCTAAATTTGCTGTAGGTTCATCTAAAATTAAGTATTGAGGGTCCATTAAAAGGATAGAAGCTAGCGCAACCTTTTGTTTTTGTCCTCCTGAAAGATGGTGAATGTTATGTTTCATATATTGTGATAATCCTACAATATCTAGCACATGTTCTATTCTTTGTTTCATTTGGCATCTGGGAATAGACAAGTTTTCTAACACAAATGCTAATTCATCTTCTACACGAACCATGCAAAACTGACTTTCTGGATCTTGAAAGACAATGCCTATTTCTTGGTTTATTACTCCTTTAGGGTAGGAGGAGATATTTCTCCCTTTATATAAAAGGTCCCCTGAAGTAAAACCTTCAACCGCCTCAGGATATAGACCATTTAAACATAGTGTAAGTGTACTTTTGCCAGAACCACTTGCTCCAAGTAATAAAGTCACTTCCTCTGCATATAACTTACAGCTTACATTATTTACAGAAGGCTCATCGTGTTTATCAAAGGAAAATGAGAAAGAGTCTAATTCAAAAATTGGTTGATGATTTTCCATGCCTTGCTAGTACCTCCTTCCCAATAGGGTACCCATTTAAAACACCAGTTTTCGCTAGTTGATCTGCTAATATTTTTCCTAAATAACCAGCAATGATAGCTCCACTTAAGAGACGTATAACAAACATTGTCATAATAAGCCAGGATTCATAGGCATGAAAACCTGATACAAAGAAATGGTAAGGAAAACTAATAAATGCAGCGCTGACACCTGAAAAAACGAGAATACGAGGTTGATAATTTTTCCATTTTGTCAGAGCAAAAGCGATTTCCGCCCCTAATCCTTGCACCATCCCTGAAAGAATTAAAGTGGGTCCAGATGTTGAGCCGACAAGTACTTCGGTAATAGCAGCAATGGTTTCTGCTGTAAAAGCAACGCCTGGCTTTCTGATAATGTAAGCAGCTATTATGGATACAATAAACCATATGCCATAAATCAATTCATAACCAATGGGTCCAAACCCAAACGGGGTAAGGATGGCAACAAGAACTTTACCGACCCCAAAAAACCCTAAATAAATAAAGCCAAATACGACACCCAGGACTGACATGAGAACAATATCTTTCAGACGCCATGATTTTATCATGAGACTTTCACTTCTTTAGCTTTTCCAGTAGGGCTGTTAGCTGATAATGTGAATGTCATTGTCACATGAGATACATCTTGCTTGGTCTGATCGAAAACGTTCTGTAACAAGTTAAAAATATCATTCACCTTGCCATCAAGCCTTGTGGCATAATGGCTATGGCTAACGTTTACTTCAGTCTCCTTGGACCAATCAATTTGCTCATAAATTTTTTCCATATAATCTTCCCTCCCTAAGGGATAGAGGGCAAATTTACAACCTGCAAGCTGGTCTATTTCTTTTGTATCATCCTTGTTCAAGGCAATGTCAGATTCGTCCATGTATACATCTGCTGCTGAATCTCCTGGACAACCAATCGAAAAGGTACCACTCATAGCGATGTGTTCTCCTGTTTTAGCTGCGTGTAAAAAGATTGCCCTCACTACATCAAAAACATGAATTTGCTTACCACGGATACAAGTAGATACATCATCAGTTTCTGACCACACCTTTGACATGTTCACTTCTTTAAGGGCAAATAAGATGATGTCCACATACCTCTCACTCATTGGAGAAAGCGTAAACTGACAACCTACGATACTACTTGTTCCACATAATTGATTCATACAAAAATCTCCTTTTAACATTTTTTGAACAAAAAAAACTGCACCCCGATGGAATGCAGTTTGGCTATGCAGAAAAAAAAGAGAATACACTGACCAACTGCACTTCCCCACGCTAGTATTATCTAGATCGGGTTATAAGGGTCAGGCAATTGCCTTCTCAGCCATTAAATATAGCTCCCCTAGCGCATTCGATATATTTTATTTGTTCGTCTATCCTATCATAAGCAAAAAATCATTATCTGTAAACCAATACTTGTCAATTGATAATGTAGTAGAGATAAATACAATTTACTAATTGATACGTAAATGATGCAAAAGAGTAAGGAATACAGTTTAAATCGCAATATAGTAGAGGTGAATAAAATATTGATGTGAAGAATGTTGATATATTCGCATACTATTTAGAATGAAGAATAACCCGATTACTAATTTCAGTAATAATGGTTGTCATTTCTTCCGGAGATTCTTTCATCCCATTCATTAACCATTTTTCAATTACATAAATACATCCACTAATTACAAAGTAAATCATATATTTTGATTTATCTAGATTTATGACCTGCTGTTCTTCCTTTAAACTATTAATAATGATTGATTGTGCAGTATCAATCACTCTCGTTTGAAAAGCTTTGTTACCATGGTCACTAAATAAAACAAGAAAATCAGCACTACGTTTATAAACATAATCTAATAAATACTTTGTCATTGCAAAAGTTTCATTTGTCTCATTATGGTTGTACTGTTTTAAAGTGACCTGTAATTCTAACAAAATCTCATCTTCAATATGCTGGAGTAAATCAAATTGATCACGATAATGACTATAAAAAGTAGAACGATTGATATCTGCTTTTTGACATAATTCTTTAATGGTAATGGAGGAGATTACTTTTTCTCTTAATAATACCATTAAACTTTCCTTTAACACCATACGAGTATATTGTTTCCGACGATCCAATTTTTTGTTCATCATGCCAACCCTCACTTTTTTAGAGAAATCCAACAAAGTACGCTTAAATGTTGGATGTTAAACATTTTTTACACAACTGTTTGTTGTTTATCTAACACAGTGGTATGTATAATGTTACTGTAAAAGAATTTCAACATCAAGAAGTGGGGAAACCAATAATGATTGAGTTTATTATTCGTTATAAAAAATCTGTAACAATCATTTTCTTTTTGTTATCAGTGCTTTCTGCTATTGGATTTCTGTTTGTGAATGTTAATTATAATATGAAAGATTATATCCCAGCAGAAGCTGAATCTACCGTTGCTTTAGAAGTGATGGAAGAGGAGTTTACTAGTGGCATTCCAAATACAAGCGTAATGGTTGAGAATGTAACAATCCAAGAAGCGCTCGTTATCAAAGAGAAATTAAATAAGGTTCAAGGTGTAACTGATGTGATGTGGTTAGATGATGCGATGGACATAAGAACACCAATAGAAACCGGAGACCAAGGCACAATAGAAAATTACTACAAAAATAATCACGCTCTTTATTCTGTCACCATTGAGAGTGGCAAAGAGGTCGAAGCAACAGAAGATATATATCAAATAATTGGTGAGAAGGGATCACTTATTGGCGAAGCTGCAAATACAGCTACGCAGCAGAAAATGACAGGGCAAGAAACGTTACTCGCTGCAGGGATACTTATTCCCATTATTATCATTATACTAGTTCTCTCGACAAACTCTTGGGTTGAACCGCTCTTTTTCTTAACGGCTATCGGTGTATCGGTAATTATTAATTTAGGGAGTAATGTTTTTATAGGAGAAGTGTCCTTTGTGACACAATCAGTCGCACCAATTTTGCAGTTAGCTGTTTCCTTGGATTACGCTATCTTTTTATTACATAGTTTTCAAGATTATCGTAAACAAGGGCATGAGCCAAATCAAGCTATGAAACTAGCTATGAAAGAATCGTTTAGTGTCATTGCCTCGAGCGCATCTACAACTCTATTTGGATTTATTGCATTATTGTTTATGGATTTTGAGATTGGATCAGACCTAGGTTTAAACCTTGTTAAAGGAATAATTTTAAGTTTTATAAGTGTGATGGTATTCCTTCCAGCACTTACATTATTATTCCATCATTGGATTGAAAAAACACAGCACAAATCATTAATACCAAATTTTAAAGGTATTGGAAAAAAAACATTAAAGTTAAGGTTTCCGGTCTTGATTTTCGTCTTACTTCTCGTTATACCTAGCTTTTTAGCACAAAAAGAAACCTCATTTACTTATGGAATGGGGGATCAACCTGACAGTACTAGGTTAGGGCAAGACATCCAAAAAGTAGAAGAAATATTTGGCGAATCAACCGCTGTAGTATTATTGGTACCTAATAATGAAATAGGTAAAGAAAAAGAAATGATAGCATCTATTGAAGAGGTTGACCATGTCTCAAATGTAATTGGCTACACGAATATGGTTGGTTCGACTATTCCGCAAGAATATTTAGAGGAGGAAGCAAAGGAACAATTCTTATCCAATAATTACAGTCGAATCATCATTAATACTGATGCAGGAACAGAAGGAGATATTCCTTTTCAATTAGTAGAAGAGATAAGGGAAATAGGTACTAAGTATTTTGGTAATCAAGCGTTAACTTTAGGCGAAAGTGTTGCACTTTATGATATGAAATCAACGGTTACAGAAGATAATTCTTTAGTAAATACTTTAACCGTTATCGCGGTTGGATTCGTGTTACTTGTCACATTCAAATCATTATCATTACCGATTATCTTATTATTAACAATACAATCTTCTGTTTGGATTAATCTCGCCATACCCTATTTTACCGATACGTCATTAGTATTTATTGGTTATCTCATCGTTAGCACTGTACAGCTTGCAGCAACGGTCGATTATGCCATTTTATTAACAGAGACTTATAAGCATAATCGTGGAAAACTTTCTCCAAAACAAGCGATGAGAAAAACAATTGATGAGAAATTATTTTCCATTATCGTGTCTGCCTCCATTTTATCTAGTGTCGGATTTATATTATGGCTAACTTCTTCAAATCCAATCGTCGGTTCTATTGGATTATTATTAGGTAGAGGAGCATTGCTCGCGTTTTTACTCGTTATCCTTTTTCTACCTGCATTATTATTACTATGTGATAAATTGATTCAAAAAACATCTCTACAAATGGACTTTAGTAACAAGGAGGAAAAACATGAAGATCATTAAATGGATGCTTATCACTGCTTCCCTATTTTTCTTTCCTGTGATGAATATACATGCTGAATCACAAACAGTTAAAGGCGGAATGAGTAAAGGGAAAGTAGCAAACAAAAATGAAGTGATTTATGCTAACTTGCTAGCAGACGGTAACCTAACCGAATTATATGTTGTCAATTCGTTTGAACTGATAGAACCTGGTGTGATAGAAGATTTTGGGAATTACCAAAAGGTTAAAAATCTAACTGACACATCAAAAATTAGCAAAGAAAATGATCAGATCACATTACAAGCAAAAGAAGAAAATTACTATTATCAAGGAAACTTACCAAATAACTTTGAGTTACCTTGGCGTTTTACAATTAATTATTACCTTAATAATAAAAAGGTTGAACCAGAAAATTTAGCTGGTAAATCGGGCGATATAAAAATGGAAATTGCTGTAGAAGCGAATGAAGGTAAGCATTCTTCATTCTCTGAAAATTATATGCTGCAAATTAGCATACCGCTGAACACTGAAAAATTCAAGGATATAAAAGCCGAGAATGCCACTGTTGCACAATCCGGCAAAGATAAGCAGCTCACTTTTACCGTTATGCCGGAGCAGGAAGAAGTATTTACGATTGAGGCAGAAACAAATCATTTTGAAACAGAAGGTGTGCAAATATCTGCTTTACCTGCTTCACTTGCCATTGATAGCCCAGATACTGAAGAATTGACGAGTGAGTTTCACTCATTAACTGAGGCAATTGGTGACATTCATCATGGTGTCGGAGACTTAGCAATAGGAATGAATGAACTATCATCAGGCTTACGGTCTTTAGAGGGTGGGTCTGCACAATATAAAAAAGGACTAAATGAATTAAGTCAGTCTGGTAACCAATTAACAGAAGGATCAGCACAAATAAATAATACTTTATCTTTGATTAAAGATGAGATGAAACAAGCCAGTGGCGTAAGTGGTATTGGGGAACTCGAGAATGTAACAATCGATCTGCCTGAGGTAGCGGATAATCTAGAACAAGCAGCAAATGATGTAGACCAAGTAGTTGTTAATTATAATGAGGTAAAAACACAAATCAATCGTGCTCTGGAGCAGATACCAGATAACCAAATTTCAGATAAAGAGATAAATAAATTATATGAAAGTAATGCGGATAAAGAGGTAATTGATCAATTGGTAGAAACCTATAGAGGGACAAAAGCTGCTCAAGAAGTTCTACTACTAGCCAAAGATAACCTTACAGACATGGTTGAACCGCTATCAACCTTTAGTCAATCAATGAGAGAAGCAGCAGGTAACCTTCGTGCAATATCATCTAATATAGACGAATCTATTCTTCAAATTGACATTGATGAAGGGTTAAAACAATTGACATCTGGTGTTGAAGAAATGGTATCTAACTATAATCAATTCCACCAAGGGTTACTTGCTTATACAGGCGGTGTTTCTGAATTAAGTACATCATATAGTGACATCCATGAAGGAATTAGCGGTTCTCTATCTGGAGCTGAGCAACTAACGAAAGGAGCTGGCTCGCTTCATAATGGAACTGGACAATTACATGATGCAACTAAAGACATTCCTGATGAGGTGACAAAAGAAGTGGATGAAATGATATCGCAATATGATAAATCTGATTATGAGCCAATTTCTTTTGTATCAGATAAAAATAATGAAAAGTTGGAACTAGTCCAATTTGTCATCCAAACAGATAAGATTAAAATAAAAGATAACAAAGAAGATGTAAAAGAAACAAAAGATAAAGTAGGATTCTTCGAGAAACTTCTTAACTTATTTAAGTAAACTTGAAAAACACGCCACTGCAATCTAGGAGGCGTGTTTCTCTTTTCGGTGGTAAATTTATATAAACCTTTCATGTTACATCAAACGATCGGTCAAAATGAAGAATTAGGCTTTCTTCTACTCGGGTTGTAGGAGTGGATTTAATCAATGACTCTAGCTTATATTGTGGTTGGAAGAAAAATGATAAAGAGCCTAACTTTTTCATCATTTTAAGCTGAGAATACATATTCTAAAAAATAAATTGTAAATTTTCCGAAAAATTGATATATTGTTAGTGTGAAAACTAAATAAGCTAAATAAACAGGTGCTTGTTCATCAAGCTTAAAAGGGAAACCGGTTAGACTCCGGTGCTGTCCCGCAACTGTATATGCGAGCGGATTGTACATAACCACTTATTCATTATTGAATGGGGAAGGAGCAAATCCGCCACGACCATAAGCCAGGAGACCTGCCTGTTTTAGCCAACATCATTACCTACGCGGATAGGGGGTGTTAAGTGCGGATAGAAGAACATGTATATAACACTACACATGTTTATTTGTTTGTCCACTCGTTACTTAACAACTTCTTTTAATAGGAGTTGTTTTTTGTTTGAAGGAGGTTTGCTTCTTAGTACTGATTTGAGCAAGCGCTCAATCAAAGGAGATAGAAAGATGTAAAGGGAGTGCACGATGGCGAAGCTAAAAAAAACGCTAGAAGAAAAGGGAGATATTTTTTCTCCTGAAGATTTTCTTGAAGAGGAACAACTCATTGCACAAACGGCAGAATTATTTATTAAGAATGAAGTGTTGCCCCAAATGGATTCATTAGAAAAAAAGAACTATGAAGTGGCTAAGAATCTGTTTAAAAAATCAGGGGAACTTGGTCTACTTGCTATTGATGTACCTGAAGATTATGGCGGGTTTGCACTTGGTAAAAAATTATCCGGGCTTATTGCTGAAAAGATAGGATACGGTGGGGCTTTTAGTGTTTCCTATAATATTCATGTAGGTGTTGGCACATTACCGTATGTTTATTTTGGTTCAGAAGCACAAAAACAAAAGTATTTACCACAACTCATCTCTGGGGATTGGATTGGTGCTTATGCCTTAACGGAAGCAGGAGCTGGATCAGACGCACTTTCACCTAAAACAAGAGCTATTTACAACAGCAAGAGTGATAGTTGGATAATAAATGGGGAAAAACAATGGATTACCAATGCTCACATAGCAAATGTGTTTGTTGTGTTTTGCCAAACAAATGACGGGATGACTGCTTTTATTGTTGAAAAAAACACAGCAGGCGTATCTATTGGTGCAGAAGAAGAAAAGATGGGTATTCATGGATCATCAACAGCTACTCTTATATTGGAAGATGTCGTTGTGCCATCCGCTAATATACTAGGAGAAAAAGGAAAAGGTCATCAAGTTGCCATGAATATATTAAATCTTGCTAGATTGAAGCTAGCTTTCTCGAATATTGGCACAGCTAAACAAGCCTTCAACTTTTCTCTTAGCTATGCGAAAGAGAGACAACAATTTGATAGAGCGCTGGTTGAATTTACGTTGATACAAGAAAAATTAGCTGAAATGGCGACATCTATTTATGCAAGTGAAAGTGCCGCTTATCGCACAGCAGATATGATTGATCAAGCTCCAACGGATGAAGGAATCACCTCTTTAAAAGCATTCGCAATGGAATGTGCCATAAACAAAGTACGATGCTCTGAAATGCTTGGGCATGTAACAGATGAGGCCGTTCAAATTCACGGTGGATACGGTTATATGAGAGATTACGATGTTGAGCGACTATATAGGGATGCTCGAATCAGTCGTATCTTTGAAGGAACAAACGAAATCAATCGCTTAACCATAGCAAAAAACTTACTTCACAAACACTCATCTAAAGATATCACAATCAATACCCCGACACCATTACACCGAGATAGAAACAGCCAATTTATTGAGTTAGGAAAAGAACTGTTATCGCTGTCTTTGAAAGCGGTTTCAAATGCAAAGATTGATATTAATAGAGAACAGCAGTATGCACGTCTTTTAGCTAATATCATCACAGAACTATACACAATGGAAGCGACTTATATGCGGACTTCAAAACTGCAACATCGAAAACAAAATCAAAAGTGGAAAGATTTAGCGACTGATATTAAATGCGAACAATGCTTTCAATATTTGAAACAACAAACGATTAGCCTGATTTCAGCAGCGATACTTGATGAAAAAGAACGATTCGTTGCATTCGCAAATATTGAAAATTACCAAATCCCACTCTACAGCAATCTGTTATTGAAAAAAAGGCAATTAGCACAAATACTTATTGATCAACCAAAATTACTGAAATGAAGGGAGCTAAAATGATGGGTGAGAAAATCGGTTTTATTGGTTTAGGGAATATGGGTTTACCGATGGCGCAAAGCTTATTATCAGAAGGCAATGAAGTGTACGGCATCGACCTCAACAAAGATGCTGAAGCGGCATTGCTAAGGTCGGGAGGTGTGATTGGATTATCAATCAAAAATATCATAAAGCAAGTAAATTTTATTTTCACAAGCTTACCTTCAATGAAAGCGGTGGAAGAAATCTATTTAGGTGAGGAAGGATTGATTACAAAAGGACGGGAAGGCATTGTCCTGATTGATACAAGTACTGTTGCTCCTAGCTTGAATCAAAAATTAGCAGAAGAAGCAAAAAAGAAGAGGATTCATTTTCTTGCTGCTCCTGTCAGTGGGGGTGTAATCGGTGCTGAAAATCGTACTTTAACCATTATGGTCGGTGGTCCTAAACAAGCTTTCGAGCAATCCCAACCATTGTTAAATATTCTTGGAGAGAATATTTTTCATGTGAATGAACGAATTGAAAGCGGAACTGCAGTCAAATTAATCAATAACTTACTTATCGGTTTTTATACTGCTGGTGTAAGCGAAGCCTTAAATCTGGCAGAAAAAAGCAACATTAATTTAGCGCAATTATTTGAGATGTTGAATGTGAGCTACGGCCAAAGTCGGATATATGAAAGAAACTATAAAAGTTTTATCGCGAACGAAGATTATCGTCCCGGTTTTACCTTGCAGCTATTAAATAAAGATCTTGGTTTCGCGCTTGATTTAGCCAAGGAACACGAATTGCAATTGCCAGTTAGTGAATTACTATTAAATATATACAAAAATGCTGAAAACGAGGGTTATGGAAGCCAAGATATGGCTGTTCTTTATGAAAAAGTGAAAAATGATCAAACAAAAAATGCCAAAGAAACGGGGATGAAGGAATGATTAAAACAGAAATTCCAACAATGAAAAACCATATTAATGGTGAATGGGTTGATTCAAGTAGTAAGGAAGTGGAAGCCGTACCGAATCCGGCGAATGGGACAATTATTGCTTACGTCCCCCTTTCTGGTAAAGGAGATGTTGATTTAGCTGTCAAAGCTGCTGCTGCGGTCTATCCTAAGTGGGCTGAAGTACCCGTCCCAAATAGAACGCGTCTGCTTTACCAATATCTTCATTTGTTAAAAGAGGAAAAAGAAAACCTCGCTCAAATTATTACAGAGGAAAATGGAAAAACATTAAAAGATGCGCGTGGTGAGGTACAAAGAGGAATTGAAGTCGTTGAACTCGCAACCTCCACTCCTTATTTAATGATGGGAGATGCTCTTCCTAGTATTGCCGAAGGGATAGATGGCTCAATTTGGCGCTATCCGCTTGGTGTTGTTGCTGGGATTTCCCCTTTTAACTTTCCAATGATGGTTCCTTTATGGATGTTTCCTCTGGCAATCGCCTGTGGGAATACATTTATACTGAAAGCTTCTGAAAGAACGCCGATCTTGGCTGGTAGACTCGTAGAGTTATTCTATGAGGCAGGTTTTCCTAAAGGGGTACTAAACCTTGTACATGGAGGAAAAGACGTGGTTAATCGCTTATTAGATCATCCAGAAATTCGTGCAATTTCATTTGTTGGGTCAGAGCCGGTCGCCAAACATGTTTATCAAACTGGCACCGCTCACGGAAAGAGAGTACAAGCATTAGCTGGTGCGAAAAATCACGCAGTTGTCACATCTAGTTGTCATCTAGAAAAAACGGTTCAAGGTGTTATTGGCGCAGCGTTTGGAAGTAGTGGGGAACGATGTATGGCTTGTTCTGTGGTAGCCGTTGTAGAAGATATAGCAGATGAGTTTATGAACCTACTTGTAGCAGAAACGAAAAAACTTACTGTCGGGGATGGTCGCTTTGAAGAGCATTTTGTTGGACCACTCATTCGTGACACTCATAAATCCCGTGTGTTACAATATATCGCCTCAGGGGTATCTGAAGGGGCCCATTTAATCGTAGATGGCAGGGATACAGAGACGACAGAAGATGGTTATTATGTAGGTGCAACAATATTTGACAATGTAACATCCGATATGAAAATTTGGCAAGATGAGATTTTTGCACCGGTCTTAAGTGTCGTTAGAGTAAAAACATTTGAAGATGGCATCGCCTTAACGAACCAATCAAAATTTGCCAACGGAGCTGTTATTTATACATCTAGTGGTAAAGAAGCACAAATTTTCAGGGAGAAGATTGATGCAGGCATGATTGGTGTAAATGTGAATGTACCTGCTCCTATGGCCTTTTTCTCTTTTGCTGGTAATAAATCATCATTTTATGGAGATTTAGGAACTAACGGAAAAGATGGTGTTCAATTTTATACAAGAAAGAAAGTTGTAACTGAACGTTGGTTTTAAAAAAACGGAAGGAGAGATTGTATGACAGATGAAGTACTCTTCACAGTAAATGATAAAGGGTTAGGTGTGATTACACTCAACCGTCCGAAAGCGCTAAACTCACTTTCTTTAGCAATGGTTCAACCACTTAAAGAAAAGTTACTGCGATGGAAAAACAATAATCACATACAGATGATTCTGATCAAAGGAGCAGGAGAAAAAGGCTTGTGTGCAGGTGGAGATATAAAAGCATTATACGATGCCCGCTTGAATGGAAAAAATAAAAGTCTGGCAATGCAATTTTTCAAAGAGGAGTATGAATTAGATCAATTAATTTATGACTATCCAAAGCCCATTATCGCTTATCTTGATGGTATTGTAATGGGAGGGGGAGTTGGACTGACTTATGGGGCAAACTATCGTATCGTAACTGAACGGACGAAGTGGGCCATGCCTGAGATGAATATTGGCTTCTTCCCTGATGTAGGTGCAGCCTTTTTCCTTAACAAAGCTCCAGGCTATATTGGCCGTTATTTAGCGTTGACGGCAGAGACGATACATGCATCTGATGTTCTCTACATAGGAGGAGCTGATTATTTCATCAAGAGTGAACAATTTAACTCCCTCTTAGAAAATCTAGAGAATATGAATTGGTTAGATGTAAATCTCGATTATAACTTGAATGATTTACTCAACCAGTACGCCAACAACGAAAGCGGAGAAAGTAAGTTATCTCAATTACAAGAAGAAATTGATTTGCACTTTTCTTTTCAAACATTAGAAGAGATTCTACACTCTCTTCGTGAACATCCTAGTGATTTCGCTACAACGACAAGTGATATCTTATTATCTAAATCACCTTCATCACTTAAAGTCACACTTAAGCAACTGATTGACGGTGAAGAACAATCTCTCACAACTTGCTTAGAAACAGACTTAATACTTGCTAGAAATTTTTTAAACCATAGTGACTTTTATGAAGGTGTACGGTCAGTGGTCATTGACAAAGACCGCGATCCCCAATATGACTTTGCACAATTATCCGATTTTACATCTCAACATGTTGAGGGATTCTTTCAAAAAAAGTAAGCTAACTCTGAACGCACATAAAAACAATAAAAAAGTAAACTTCATTGAATTAAAAAACCTTGTAAGCCGATTGTAGCTTTAAGCTCCACGCAAGCAAGGTTTTTTTATTTACGTATTAGTTATGTTTTACACAAAGTAGTTTCTTTTTGTTTACGCATTTTAAAATTTTCATAATAGAATTCAATTTTTCTTCTGGAGAAGTAAGTATGTTTTAAAGAAATTTTGAAGAAAAATCCACAAACCTCTCTCTTTATCGATGGAATACATACTTTAGTAAAGGATGTATTCTCATTTGTTTTTTAGATGTAAAATAGATCTTAGGTACTATTGGTTAACAAAGGATAAATTTCCTTTTTGTAAATATAAATGAAAGTAGTTGAATACTTGTAGAATGTGGTGAAAATAAAAAGCAGCTGCTCAAATTAAATAATAACAATGTTTGAGCTCCTTGATGATTTACTACCGAAGAGGTGCAAATCCTAAAAGCACTCGAAATGATAAAGGAATATATGGAGTTGATTCTTAATGGCTCGTTATCAATGATAAAACCTTGGACGCAAATGAAACAGCAAGGGCATGAGCTTATTACCATATCAAATAGAAGAGAAAGCAATTTTTTTCTATAATATTGATATTTTTTGAGAAAGAAATTATACTTATATAAGTAATATATGGCTAATAGGTAAAGAGATTGCCTATTACTATATAATAATAGGTGAATGGTGAGATGGATAACGAGTAGCTTCTGCTGCTTTGCTATTAGCCCGCCATAAAATAGTTTATGAAAACAAACTATTTTATGGCGGGCTTATTTTATGCATAGAGAAATAGGTTTAACAAATGGTCACATGAGGACCATAAGATTACATTTTCACTATACACTTACCTTGGAAAAACTGTGACTTTATTATTGGAGGACGCTTTTAATGAATATCGAACATCAATTCAATATGATTATAAGAGAAATTCGAAAAAAACATGTAGGCAATGGACCAAGAGAAATGACTACAAAATTTACAGGCTGTTGGGCGATTACGGAAATGAAAGGGAACTTAACAAATGTCGAGAAGTTCATGATTGAATCAACGAAAGGCTACCAAGTAGTCCATGAAGCTCGAACAACCCTTATCAAACAATTATATAGCGATAAAGAAAAGGTTGAAAAACTTGAAGTACTCGTTGGTGCTCAATTAATCAATATTTTTACTGATATTGATTTGGAAAAAGATATTGCGATGACGATTTATGTTTTTGATAAACCTTTGCAAGTATAACTCTCAACTCTTTAAGATGATTAAAATTGGAAAAATAGGTGATTAAAATCGATATAAAAGAAATGTTAAATCAAGTTCCTGTTGTGAATGAAGAAGAAGGACGGTTATTATTAACTAACTTAAATACGCAAATGATTAAACTATTTCAGGAAAAGGAAATCGCAATCTATTATTCACTATTAGAGGATGTTTTGAAGATTGCAAAACATTTAAATTTAGATACGGTAATTAAATATTTCGGAATCACCCCCGTGGTGAAGGCAAATGAAAGCATGCAGTTCCAAGAGATCTTTCGTTGTCTTCACACAAAGGAAAGGAATAATAATTGGTTCTTGGATTTCTTTTCTTTATATTTAGGTGTTTCTGTTATTTATGGCTTTAAACCTGAAGAAATTAAAAGAGCTGATTCCTAATAAAGAGAAAACATTTCAATCCCTTTTGTTGAAATGTTTTTTTATGCAGTGATAAATGAATAAAATATTCTGTTAATTGAAAGCATTTTACTTGTATTTGTTATCATTCTTTGTAAAATGAAAGCAAGGAGTGATAAAGATGGTAGAAAAAATTGCAGGGCATAGTTTATTGGAAAAGGTGTCATTTGGAAATGGGCAATTAAAAAGCAGGGTAGTAATGGCACCAATGACAAGAGGGTTCTCACCAAATGGTGTACCAGATGAAAAGGTAGCACAATATTATCGCAGGAGAGCAGAAAATGGTGTAGGCCTTATTATTACTGAAGGCACAGCGATTGATCATCCATCAGCAGTTGCTGGTGAAACAATTCCCCTTTTTTATGGCGAGGATGCACTAAAAGGTTGGGCAAATGTAGTAGCTCAAGTACATGAAGCCGGCGGGAAGATTATTCCACAATTATGGCATGTTGGTGCAGCAAGAAAAGCCGGGAGTCTACCTAACATCGATTCACCGCCTGTCAGTCCTTCAGGCATCACGTTAAAAGGAAAGAAAATTGATCAAATCAAGGTACTTACAGAAGAAGATATACATGACCTAGTTGATGCGTATGCAAAGGCTGCTAAATCTGCCAAAGAGATTGGATTTGATGGCATCGAATTACACGGAGCTCACGGTTATCTCATTGATCAATTTTTCTGGGAACTGACTAATAAACGGACAGATCAGTATGGTGGAGACCTACAGGAACGCTCTACATTTGCAGCAGAGGTCGTTAAGGCATGCAGACAAAGTGTTGGTCCCGATTTTCCAATTGTTTTCCGCTATTCTCAATGGAAGGGTACAGATTACAAAGCCAAGTTAGCGAATAATAGTAAGGAGCTTGCGACCATATTATTACCTTTAGTTGAAGCGGGTGTAGATATTTTTCATTGTTCAACAAGACGCATATGGGAACCAGAATTTGTAGATGAACACCCTACATATAACTTGGCTGCTTGGACAAAGAAAATCACACAAAAACCAACAATTGCAGTTGGATCCATTGGCATTAATCGCGCATATTTAAGTAGTGAAGACAATGCACAAATCACCATTGAAAAAAATCTTAAAATTGTCGATGAAAAAATGAATGCTGGTGAATATGATTACGTGGCAATCGGTCGTGCCCTACTTGCAGATCCAGAATGGGTAACTAAGTTAAAAGATGGGGCACTTGATCAGGTGAAAATTTATACAAAAGAAGCAGAAGGCACCCTCTATTAATGGTAAACTATTTTAAAAACCGATTGATAAGAATCGGTTTTTTCCAGTTGTCTCTTCCCGCCATAGAGGAGGACCTTATGTAGCAAGATTGAATGTAATGAAGAGACGAATCGAAAAGATATTTTCTTATAATTATTGGTATGAATGTCGAATGTCTTTACTTAATTTCATTCTCTCTATACAATGAACAGGTTTCGTAAGATTGTTTTTTTTACTCGAAAGCTTTCATAAGATAATGATTTCTATAATTATGCTTTTATCAATGTTTTTGTCCTTTGTAAATAGGGAATATTGAAAGTATAATGGCTTGTAGCAGAAAAATGAATACCGCAAACCTAATTCCTTGTAAACAGATGGGTATAATGTTATATTAATCAAAAATCGAAAGAGGAGAGAAAAGTATGACCAAAACGATTCCACCAATTGTTTCAACCCAATGGTTAGAGGAACATTTAAATGATGAAAATATCCGCATACTAGACGCGACGACTTTCTTAAAGTTACCAGATGGTGATGGACCTTACTCTGTAACGAACGGACGAGACGCTTATAAAGAAGAGCATATTCCAGGTGCTGTGCATGCAGATGTAGTAAACGAATTAGCAAACCCAGATGATCCAAAAGCATTTACATTGCCATCCCGAGAAAGGTTCGTAGAAGGGATTGAAAAATTGGGTGTCGGTGATGGTACGCATGTAATTATTTATGACAAAATCGCTGAAGTCGGCTCCCCAAATGCCGCGTCTGATTGGGCATCACGTGTTTGGTGGCAACTTCGCTTCGAAGGGTTTGATAATGTCTCAATCTTAAACGGCGGGTTTAGAAAATGGAAAGAAGAAGGTAGAGAAATTAAGTCTGGAATTGAATATTATCCAAAAGCAACTTTTAATGGTAGAAGAAGACGGGAATTATTAGCTACAAAAGAAGATGTCAAAAAAGCGATTGATGATCCCAACATGATTATTATGAATTGTTTATCACCAGATGTCTTTAGTGGTAAGAAAAACACTTACGGCCGTCCCGGTCATATCCCTAATAGTAAAAATGTCTTCTTTGCCGACTTATCAGATGATGAATCACTTCTCATTAAAGATGAAGAAAAATTACGTGAAATTTTTGAGCCGACCGGTGTATTTGATCAATCTAAAAAAGTCATCACTTATTGTGGCGGTGGGATTGCTGCTACATGGAATGCTTTCATTCTATATACACTAGGCCGTAAAGATGTCGCTGTATACGATGGTTCCATGACAGAATGGGTGCAAGACGAAAACGCGCCACTAGTAACAACCAACCAATAATGAATAAATTCTTTCCACGAATGTTCTCGCATTCGTGGTTTTTCTTTTTGCGAAAAATAAGCATTTACATAAATGATCGTTTACACTATATTCTATATTAATACTAAATAAGGTGTGGACAAATATATGACTCAAAAAAGATTATCCGATTCCATTGCTGATGACATTATCTCTATGATTGTCATTGAGAAACGTTTTCAACCTGGAGATAAGCTACCTAACGAAAATGAATTATCGGAAGAATTGAATATTAGTCGAACAACTTTAAGAGAAGCGATTAGAATCCTCGTTACAAATGGCATTGTCGAAATCAAAAGAGGTAGAGGGACTTTTATAAAAGAAGCTTTGGATATTGACCATATGCAACATTTCGGATTGCTTACAGATGCAAAAATTAATGCGAAAGATTTGTATGAAATGCGCTTAATATTTGAACCAGAAGCTGCATACTATGCGACCATTCGTGCAAGTGACCAAGAAATGAAAAGAATTATCGATTATGGATTACAAATTGAAGAGAAGATTAAAAAAAAGCAAGATCGAACGGCTGAAGAGCAGAAATTTCATCAATCAATCGTTAAAGCGACGCATAATGAATTTATGGAAAAGCTCATGCCTGTCATTTATCAAGCCATCGATAAAGGTGTGATTTTATCAGTCGAAAAAGAGGTTGCAATTAAAGATACATTGACTGATCATCAAATGATTATGGATTTTATGATGAATCGTAACCCTGAAGGAGCAAGAAGTGCGATGAAAATTCATATATTACATGCAATGAGTGAATTAGGAATTGAATAAAAAGCAAAAAAGAGCATCTTTTTGTATAAGATGCTCTTTTTGTCTAACAACGTTATTGACAGCAGACAACTTACGTTTTACAATACATTATACAAATAATCAAAATAATGAAAATTGAAGGTGTGGTTGTAAATGAGAAGAAGCGATACGATTAAACTTGGAGTAGATAGAGCTCCTCACCGTAGTCTTTTATATGCGACAGGAAAAGTTAAAGCAAAAGATTTAGAGAAACCATTTATTGGTGTATGTAATTCATATATTGACATTATTCCTGGACATGTTCATTTACGAGAATTTGCAGATGTGGTTAAAGAAGCAATCATTGAAGCAGGTGGCATTCCCTTTGAATTTAATACAATCGGTGTTGATGATGGAATAGCCATGGGGCATATTGGTATGCGTTATTCCTTACCTAGCAGAGAGTTAATTGCTGATAGTGCGGAAACCGTTATTAATGCCCACTGGTTTGATGGCGTTTTTTATATTCCAAACTGTGACAAGATCACTCCTGGTATGTTAATGGCAGCGGCGCGTACAAATGTCCCTTCCGTTTTTGTTTCAGGTGGACCGATGGAAGCAGGAACAAGTGCGAGCGGAAAACAACTTTCATTAACATCTGTTTTCGAAGGAGTAGGAGCTTTTAAGTCAGGAAAAATGACAGAAGAAGAGTTCAATGATATTGAAAATAATGCGTGTCCAACATGTGGGTCTTGTTCAGGGATGTTTACAGCTAATTCAATGAACTGCTTAATGGAAATGCTAGGTGTCGCTCTTCCTGGTAACGGATCGATTGTCGCAACAAGTGCAAAACGGAAAGAGTTAATCTATGAAGCTGCTAAACATTTAGTTCGCATGATTGAAGAAGATGTGAAACCACGTGACATCATTACGAAAGAAGCCATTGATGATGCCTTTGCTTTAGATATGGCGATGGGTGGTTCGACTAATACAGTGCTTCACACTTTGGCAATCGCAAATGAAGCTGGTATTGATTATAATCTTGAAGATATTAATAAAATCGCTGCCCGTGTACCATATTTAGCAAAAATTATGCCAGCGTCAGATTATTCAATGGATGATATTAATAAAGCTGGGGGCATTAGTGCAATCATTAATGAATTAACGAAAATTCCAAATGCCATTCATCCAGAGAGAATAACGATTACAGGTAAAACAATGGGTGAGTTAGTAAGTGGACATGACATTACTAATGAACAAGTCATTCGTCCTAAAGATAATCCCTATAGCCCAGTTGGTGGCCTTTCCATCTTATATGGAAATATCGCCCCTGAAGGTGCTGTCATCAAAGTCGGCGCAGTGGACCCAACGATTCAAGAGTTTGAAGGAGAAGCAATTGTTTTTGAGTCACAAGAAGAAGCACAACAAGCAATCGATAATGGAGCTGTAAGAGAAGGTCATGTTGTTGTCATCAGGTATGAGGGACCTAAAGGTGGTCCAGGAATGCCGGAAATGCTAGCACCAACTTCAGCCATTATGGGTCGAGGATTAGGTAGTTCAGTTGCTTTGCTAACAGACGGTCGTTTTTCCGGAGCATCACGCGGAATTTCCATTGGTCATATTTCTCCAGAAGCTGCTGAGGGTGGCCCAATCGCACTTATTGAAAATGGAGATATCATTGTGATCGACTTACCTAACAGAACGATGAACGTAAAATTATCTGATGAAGAATTAGCTAACCGAAAAAAATCATTACAACCATTTGAACCAAAGATTAAAAATGGCTGGTTGGGAAGGTACTCCAAACTAGTAACAAATGCATCAAAAGGTGGCGTAATGAGCATTTAATTATAGTTAAGTAAAGAAACTTCATTTTAGATAATGAGGTTTCTTACTTATTATTTTTTAAGGCTATTACTATAATTAACTTTGTAATAGACGAACAATGTAATTGGCAAGCCCAGAGATTTTAAAAATATTAAAAGTACGGGTCATAAAACATGATAAAACTTTCACACATCTCTGAGATTGGGGATGAGACGTTACAAAGTTATTTTTGATTGTTACGCGAAACAGTAGAATGAAATCGTAAAATCTATTAACTACGTGGAATCTAGCATTCCAGGTAGTTTTTAAATAATTTCTTAGCACGCTTATACCTGCAATAATTTCGTCTACTTTGTAGTAATATACATATTTTTCTCTACTACATAATTATAAATTCCCCCTTAATTTTGAAAAACATTTGTAGCTATATGATAAAAGAAAGTCTCTTATTACAACTTGCACTTGTATTTTACGTGTTTCTTCCTTTATAAAAACTCAAAGTACCTTTTAAGTTTACCAAAAATTCTCATCAAATGGCTTCAAACTAGAGGGAATATGTTTTCTGGTTGTCTAAATATATATATAACCTAAATTAATTTTGAGATTCATTTGATCGGACTCAATTCTACAAAAGAACATATGAAGTATTTTAAGGTCTGAAGTAAAAAGAGCACTTATTTTTAAAGGAGGATATATGGAAAAAGAGTATCTTGGTCAATGTCGTGGTTGTGGTGAGGGGATTTATTGTCATGGCGGATTTTTAGGTGGTGTTCTTGAAGCTGATGGTAAAATGATTTGTTTTTCTTGCTTTGAGGAAGAAACCACTGGTTATCATTCAAAAAAACAATAGAGCAATATGGATGGAATTACTCGCCTCGTGATTTGATAAGAAGAGGGCTTGTATAGAATTTTCTCGAACGGTCCACAATACTCCTTAATAGAAGGGAGTGAAGCAGTTTGACGAAAGTACCTAATAACGGCAGTAAGAACCAAAGCTCACCGCAAGGAACTCAAAGCGCAATAAGTGGTGATAATAGTAAGGGAAATAAACGAAACAAAGATCAAAAAAGAAAACCAGAATAAGATCATTTTTGGCTTGTTAGCTTTTGAAGTTAACAAGCTTTTATTTAGGTGATTTTTAGTTTCACTCAATACAGGCGTTGAGAGGACTTTAACTTGAATGGAATATAATAATTTAGTCTGCTATATCACTTTAATGTAGTAAATTTTATTTTTAAGAATTGTTTATGAAAATTTTCGATTTAATCTCTAAAAGAGAAATGCTTTGAAATGTGCATTGTTCAAGAGATGGTTTTATGGTAAAAATAAGTTAATGAAACTTATATACAGCTATATTACCTCAGAGGAACTTCATTAAAAAAGATGTAGGGAGCGTTGAATGATGGATAATAAACGTTTTGAAACAATTTATTCTCAAGGGAAAATAGAAATTTTTAAGATTATTCGAGATAATGAAACCGGAGTGATGTATATGTTCCATTATGCAGGTCCGGTCAGTGGATTAACTGTTATGGTTGATTCAGATGGTAAACCTTTAATAGATAAGGACTTTAAGAAATAGTGTGTAATTAATTAACTGAAAATTCAGTCCTATTAAGCAGGTATGTGTATGGATAAACATGTGAATAAATATTCGGAATTTCAGTTGTTTCTCTTTGGAACAGTTAAGATACGATTATTTTTCCAAGGGGAGACTTTTCTTATTCGGTAGGTTGGACGTTCAATCAATCTGCTTTTATTCGTGCGAGAGGTCACTCTATATCTTGAACAGGAGAGTTCGTGTTGAAGGAAAATGATTTATTTATAAGAAAAATGTGTGAAAATGACTATCAGTATATGAATAAATGGTTAAGTACGAAAGAAGTGTTGACATTCTACGGAGATGTTAATGAACCTTTTTCTCTAGAAATGGTGAAAGAGAAATACGGTCCTCGTATAGACGGCGAAATCAATGTCCCACCATTTATCGTAGAACTCAAAGATCAACCGATTGGATTTATGCAGTATTATCAGGTAGATAATGAATATTTTGGATTTGGGGACAATGAACTGATTTATGGAATCGATCAGTTCATCGGTGAACCAATGCTTTTCGGAAAAGGTATTGGAACAAGAATGGTGAAACTATTTGTTGAATACATTGCGCAAAGAACTGAAGCAAAGATGGTTATTTTAGATACTGCGACAAACAATCATCGTGCTATTGCTTGTTATGAAAAAGTTGGGTTTACGAAAATGAGAAAAATAAATAAGGATAGTCATTGGTTGATGGTATATTCTTTGAAGTAGTGCGCAATGTTTGAGTAAAATAAATTAAAATTGCAAAGATATGTTCGCCGTTAATATTCACTAGGAAGCTTCTTTATGTTGAAGGAAGCTTTTTTTTATAAAAATTTATATCACTTTATGATATAACTATAGACACTTATATCATAAAGTGATATATTCTTAATATATCCGTTTGTGATATATCAAAAAAAGGATACATTAAGGATGATGTAAATTGAAATCAGAAGTGCAGATAACCGATTCTATGTTTTATATTATGACAGCACTAACCCGTCCAAGGCATGGATATGCAATTATGTCTTTGATCGAAGTGACTACACAGGGGAGAATAGCCATTGGACCAGCCTCGATGTATACGATTATAAAGAAGCTCTTAAAACAAGAATGGATTTATTTGCAGGACGGTTCAGATTCAAGAAGAAAAGTATATGAATTGACTAAACAAGGTAAAGTGGTTTTAAAAGATGAAATGAATGTGAGAAAGCTAATGGTTCAATTAGCTGAAGAAGGATTGGGTGGAATGGACAATGAGTAAATCAAAGTATATGATGTCTGGTGGGTTAGCATTTGCAGAAAGTAAAGATATGGAGAAACTGAGGCAGCAGTCTCTTAAAGGGTGGCATGTTAAAAAGCTAAGTTTCATGGGATATACATTGGTGAAAGGTGAAGAAGAAGAGTATATATACAGCATTGATTACCGTACAGTAGAAGAAAATGAGGAAGAGGAATATTTAAGCTATTTTGAAGACGCAGGTTGGAACCACGTTTTCTCAGAAGCAGGTATTCATTTATTTCGCGCCGATCCTGGTACTGAACCAATTTATTCAGATATGGAAACACTTGCCCAAAAACATGAAGAATCCTTAAGTAACACGGCAAGATGGGGAATAGGAGCAATAGTGTTGTTTGCAGTAAGTTCTTGGACGGGTACAATATTTACAACTGGAATGATAGCAAATATACTCACAGTTGTAGCAGTAATATTAACGATGATAGTAGTACCAGCTGTTTGGACAGCGATTAAAATTCAATCAAATAAATGGAAAGTTCAAGGGAAACAAAGAAGTGTATTTTTCATAAATACAATAATCATATTATTTTTAGCTACATTGACAATTTTTCTGTTTTATGGAAGCGGTCCAAATGATGCAATTAAAACGCTCGCTTATATGCTTATAGGTGCTTTTGTGCTACCTATATTCATCTGGTCAATTTTATCTTTTTATCATAAGCTCTTAGGGCGGTGATTTTAGATTTAATCAAAGTAAGTATAAGTTCAGTCGAACAAACTCATGATTTTAACACGAAAAAAAGGCATAGAGATATATGCCTTTTTTTGTGTTTAACTAAATAAACCGACCATAATGGATGTTAAGGTAGACGCCAATGTTGCTGCTAATAGAATCTTCAAACCAAATTTAGCAACGACTGCCGCTTTTTCACCATTAATAGCTTGAATCGAACCACTAATAATACCAATTGAACTAAAGTTAGCGAAAGAGATCAAGAATGTTGAAATAATCGCAACTGTTTTCTCTGAAAGCTCTCCAATAAGTGGTTGGAATTGTAACATTGCAACAAATTCGTTTGTAGCAAGTTTTGTTCCCATAATGGATCCTGCTGTAATAATTTCATTTGATGGTATACCCATCAACCAGGCAACAGGAGCAAATATATAACCTAGTATTGTTGTTAGATCCATACCGAATATTCCATCAAACATGGCATTAAGTAAAGCCATTAACGCAATATAGGCAACAAGCATAGCTGCAACGATTAAAGCTACTTTACCACCATCAAGTGCACCGTTAGAAATAGCTTCGAATAATGATTTTGACCCCGTTACGTCTTTTACATCAATTTCTTCTTTTTCATTGTTTTTGATCGGAGCCATCATTGTCGCGATAATCAAGCCTGAAAGCGAATTCAAAATCATCGCTATTAAAACATATTGAGGAGGAACCATTGTCATGTAAGAGCCCATAATACTAGCTGATACACTCCCCATTGCTGATGTACTAATAATAAATAGTTTGTTATCACTCATTCTTGCTAAATGTGATTTAATCGCCAATAGTGCTTCACTTTGGCCAAAGAAAATGGAGTTAATACTATTGAATGTAACTACTGTTGACAAACCGGTAATTTTCGCTAAAAACCCACCAATATACTTAATAGCGAGTGGTAAAACTCTAATATAAGTAAGAATGGATAATAATGCTGAAGTGAAAATAATGAGCATAAGTACATTCATAAAGAAGACTGTTTGTCCTTCTTGCACCAAGCCACCTAATACAAAATCAATACCTTCATAACCAAAATTTAAAACAGTTGTAACGCCATTAGAAATCCATTCAACTAACTTTAAACCAATGGTTGTTTGGAACATGAATAAAGTAATGATAATCTGTAAGACAACCATAATAGCAATCGCTTTATAGTTGATATTTTTTTTATCATTGGAAATAAGGTATGCTAAGCCGAGAACGAGAAAAAAACCTAAAATTCCTATTAAAATATTTACCATGATGTCTCCCCTTAAAAAGTTTTCTCCAATAGTATTGATGATAAGGTAGTATGACATCTGATGTCAAATGAATATTAAAAAATGACAGAAATTGCATTATTCAATGTATTAAGAATGAGTGCACAACTTTTCATTCTCACTACTTTAGTGATGGGTATAAAGAATTAAAACAATTATAACTCATTATTTACATTCTCTTTATATTTCACCCTCATAATGAGAACAAGGGGGAGAGATATGGAAAATGTTTTAGACGCAATCAAAGGGATTGTTGGAAAACTTTCTTTACAAGCAAGACTCTTGATTATTGTTATTACTATTCTGCTTTTTTCAGCAACAGTAGTGACAATGATTTCTATTAGTAAATCAAAAGAAACTATTATTGGCTTTATGGAACAAAGACTTGATAAGGAAACGAGTTATATTTATGAAATTGCCCAAAATTTATTACTCATATACATAGGTGACGAGAGTGAGTACACAACAAAACTGAATCAAGTGATCAGAAGACAGGAATCACAATTAGCCCAAGATGGATTCAGTGCATATTTCTTTTTGATTAATCAAAACAGAGCAGACCCTTTTTCTGTCAGTGAAAATCGACCAATTAACTTTCCTGATAACGTTGTTGAAACTATTACTCAACAACAAAATGGAATCATTGAGCGTGACATGAATGGGGAAACCTACACGATAGCATTTCGTAACATTCAAGAATTAAAGGGAATCTACACTATTGCTATACCTCAATCACAGTATCTACAAACATTAACAGAAATGAGCCAGTTTATTGGTGTAACAGTCCTTTTATGTTTGTTAGTAACTGGAGTGATTGTCATTCTTTTAGTAAGAAATTTGACCAACCCTATTTCAAAGTTAACAATAATGATGAGACAGGCTAGTAAAGGACAACTAATAAATGATATAAAAATGGAAAGTACAACACCTGAAATTGTCTCACTTATTAATAGTTATCAAACAATGATTGCTCATATGAGGAATTTATTAACAAATATAATGGATGCTACAGACAATTTATCCCAATCAGGCAATAGTCTTGATCATATTTCTCATAAAGTAAAATTAGAAAATGAAGAATTATTAGTCGGTATTCAAGTAGTAAAACAGGGAGCAGAGCAAACTGCCATTAGTTCTGAAGAGAGTATTAAGAAGTTTCAATCTATGAAAGAAAAAACCAATAAATTATTTGATAGTATGGATAGTATGATGAAAAAAGCATATACAATGGAAGGTACTGCGGTAGATGGTGAAGAGAGTATAAGTAAAGTCATCGCCACATTTGAATCTTTTTCAACTTCATTTTCAAAAATGACTCACACTGTTGCCCAAATGAATAACTATTTTTCTTCTATTGAAAAGGTGACCTCAGTTATACAAGATATTTCAACTCAAACAAAGCTGCTAGCTTTAAATGCTTCCATAGAAGCAGCGCGAGCAGGGGAATCAGGGCGCAGTTTTGCAGTAGTGGCAACTGAAGTCGGGGCTTTGGCAGAAAAATCAGCACAAGCTGTTGAACTAGTCAAAGAAAATATTATTTCAATGAAAGACATCTCATCTAGAACACTTTTTGAATCTGAAGAAACGAATAACCATTTTATACAATATAAAGAGATCATGACTAAGAATCGAACAGCATTCGATTTGTTAATGAAAGAAGTCCTTTCTGTTTGTAACATTATAGATGAATCAAAACGACAATTAGTTGGTTTACAGACTATTCTACCGCAAATGGAGGACAAAACAGAATATGCTTTAGCGATTTCGCAAGAGACTTTAGCAAAATCAGAGCAAATGGTGAAGGATTCAAACCATTTAATGAAGGAAGTGGCACAAAGTCACGAAGAGGGTTTAAAGATTAGCTCACTTGCACGAAAATTAAAGGAAGTAAATAAGGGGTATCAAATTTAAGTATAGCCCAAATTTTTAAAAATAGACCATTGTCCTTGTCCACATTCCCTGCTTGTACATATAGTATAGTAATCCTTCTGAAAAACTGATTCACCTCAAACGGAGAAAAAGACAGCTCGCCCAGGCTGTCTTTTTCATATTTCTATTCAAACAATCCAATGAAGGCAACCAGCTTTTCATCAGTTAATAGTTAACAAAGTATTTGGGAGAATCTTTACTTGTTGAGATAGGCATATAATTTGCATGATACATAATTGTTTAGATACCTATGAGAGAAAGGGAGATTTCGTTGGAAAATGAGTTATGGGATAAAGAAATACACCGGATGAAAAACAACCATTTTCGTCAACTAATTGGGGTGAAGTTGGAAGAAATTGATGATGGTAAGGCGATACTTATTCTACCGGTAAGTAAGAAATTACTACAACCGAATCAAGTTGTTCATGGAGGCGTAATATCAGTTTTAATCGATTCTGTCATTGGGACAGCTGTTAGAACCATTCTCACAGATCATCATAATGCTATGACAGCTGAAATGAATATTAATTATTTCCGCCCAGTTTCAAAAGGCGTGATAAAAGCAGAAGGCAAAATTATTCATAAAGGAGGGACCCTTGTAGTTGGTGTAGCAGATATATTTGATGAAGATGGAAAGCTATTAGCAACAGGGAGAGCAACTTATGTGTTAAAAAGCAAGAAACAATAGCGTTTATGATTGAGGATCCCTCTGCTTGCAGGAGGGATTTTTCAATTAAAAAAACTAGCATCCAACCTAACCGCCGCCCCATTTATCCAGTGTGTATCAAACCTGCTCAGTTAAAAAACTAAATATGCGTTTAATAAGACTAACATTCATGAAAATGATGTTCCCAAATAACAGTATGAAATCTTTTATTTGTTTCATTTTAAAAAGCTAGTATTTTATTTTGAAACACATTCATCGTTTTGATATTTGAATTTCACCCTCCGTCACTTAAGATTCTCTATAACAAGAATAGTTATCTCCATTATTTTAATTATTCTAAATTTTTTGGCACACAAATTGCAACAAGGTTAATAATTACTTCATGAAAGGAGTCTTTTATGCGGAATGAATTAAAATCTCTATTTGAGCCTGAAAGTATTGCCATTATAGGCTGTTCCCCTGACAAAAAAAAAATTGGTGGCAGACCGTTAGATTATTTATTGAAATATGGATTCTTAGGAAGCATTTTTCCAGTTAATCCTAATTATGAAATGATCGAAGACATGCAGTGTTATGAGACCATTATGCATGTTCCAAGTGAGATTGATCTAGCAATTATTGCGTTGCCACAAAAATTAGTTCTCCATACATTTCTAGCTTGTATCAAAAAGAATGTGAAGTCTGTTGTTATTTTTAGTGCTGGCTTCTCAGAATTAGGGGAAGATGGCAAAAAAGACCAAGAGCAAATTACTGCCCTTGCCAAAAAACATCATATTAGAGTATTAGGGCCGAATTGTTTAGGGTTATTTAATTCAAGTAAAAGAATGTATGCTACCTTTTCCACCATATTAGAAAACGAAGAACCATTAACTGAAGGGAAAATTGGTTTCGTCAGTCAAAGTGGGGCATTTGGATCACATGTTTTTACTTTAGCAAGACAACATCATATCGGTTTTAGTCACTTTGTTGCCACTGGAAATGAAAGTGATATTGATGTGGCAGATTGCATCGAGTATTTGGTACATGATGATAAAACAAGTGTGATTGCCTGTTATCTTGAAGGAGCAAAAGATGGAAAAAAATTAATCAATATGTTTAAGTTAGCTGCGCAAAAGAAAAAGCCAATCGTCTTACTAAAAGTAGGAAAGTCAGATGTAGGTATGCAGGCGGCTATGTCACATACCGGTTCAATGGTCGGCTCTGATTCGGTATATGACACGATTTTTAAACAGTACGGCGTCTACAGGGCAGAGACGATCGATGAGTTTATTGATGTAGCAAACGCATTCGCACAATTACCGCGGATGAAAGGGGACCGCGTAGCCATTTTTACGGTCTCTGGAGGTGTAGGCATTATGCTTTCCGACCAAGTAATAGAAAACGGACTCACTTTACCAGAAACGCCTAAAGAAGTTCAAAGACATTTAAAATCAATTATTCCTATTGCTGGAGTGAAAAACCCCCTCGATACTACAGCACAAGTCTCTTACATGCCGACATTATTAGAAGAGTTTATGAAAGCGGTTTTAGAGAGTGGGCAATATGATGCAGCAATAGTGTTCTTAGGCTTTTCAGGATTGAAACCGGATTCATTAGCTACAAAGCTTACATCTCTGATGCATATGAAACAACAATTTCCTGATATTCCTTGTGTCATGGTTACATTATGTAATCCCGAAGCAAAAAAATTAATCCATGAATCGGGAATGGTCTTAAATGAAGACCCAACTAGAGCTGTAAAGATTCTTTCCGCAATGAATGAATTGAGAAAATCTAAAAACCATCTAGAAGAAATGTCTGCTGACGAGGGTGTGAGGGTACCGCTTGATCGAATCAATCAATTCATTTCATACTCTAGTAAAAAAGCGTTAACAGAATTTCAAAGCAAACAAATAGTGAGTCATTACAAGATTCCTATAACAGTAGAGCAATTGGCACTATCTCCAACAGAAGCGGTGGAATCGGCAAATTCAATAGGGTATCCAGTAGTGTTAAAAGGCATGTCACCACAAATATTACATAAAACTGAAAAGGGACTAGTGCAATTAAATATTAACAGTGACCAAGAAGTCAAAGATGTTTTCAATCAACTTAAAACGATTATTCAAAACGAAGAAGAGGCAACATTTGATGGTGTGTTAATACAGGAAATGATAAACGATCATTCGATAGAAATGTATGTCGGTGCAAAGAAAGACCCCATTTTCGGCCAAATGATACTTGTCGGTTTAGGCGGAATTTTTATTGAAGTTTTTAAGGATGTCTCAATGAGAAAAGCGCCGGTATCGCCAAAAGTTGCGAAAGAAATGGTAGAGGAATTAAAAGCAAGCCAGATTTTAAAAGGGTTTAGAGGAAAAACTCAGTACGACGTTGACTCATTATGTAATCTCATTTCACGGTTTAGTTTTGTAATCAGTATGCAAGAAGGGGTTTTAGAGGAAGTTGACCTAAACCCTATTATGGTGTTTGAAGGTAGGAAAGGTGTAAAGGTTGCGGACGCATTGATGAAATTAAGTTAAATAAATAATGAAGGAGGATTATGCATGAATTTTACTGTACCAGAAGAAACTTTAGAAATTATAAACGGCTTAAAACAATTTATTGATAAAAAGGTTATTCCTTTAGAAGAAGAAAACGCAGAATTACTCTACAATGAAAGGAATTATTATCTAGAAAATGGTAAACGTCATCCAAAGGTTGAGAGCTTAAGAAAAGAAGTAAGAGTGGCTTCAGCAGAAGCTGGCTTTTATACAATGTTCGGGGATAAAGAACTAGGTGGAGAGGAACTTGGACCTATTACGGCATTATTAACGCAAGAAGCGATTGCAAAAAACTATCCTAATCGAAAACTAATCGACCCTATAGTGATTCCCTCTCCATTTACCAATGGAATTACACCAGTACTGAGAGGGTTGAAACAAGAACTAAAAGATGAGTATCTAGATGGGATAAGAAAGGGAGAGAAAACATTATGCTTTGGCTTAACTGAACCAGATGCCGGTTCTGATGTTTGGGGGATTAAAACAAAGGCTGTTAAAGTGAACAATGAATGGGTAATAAATGGAACAAAGCAGTGGATAACGAATGCACCTTATGCGGATTACTGTATGTTATTTGCAGTGACAAATCCCGAATTACATGCGAAGAGAAAAGGTGGAATTACTTGTTTCTTTGTTGAAACAAATAGCACAGGCTTCAACGTAGATTCAGTCATTCCAGTTATGGGGGAATTAGGAGGGGATGCTGGAATTATTAGCATCGATCAATTAAGAGTTCCAGAAGAAAATATTATTGGAGAATTAGATCAAGGCTTTACAAAGGCTATGCACGGGATTAATAATGGCAGATTAGGGATGAGCGGGAAATGTATCGGTTCTGCTCAATGGGCATTGAAACAGGCAATAGATTATGCAAATATGCGAAAAACGTTTGGAAAAACAATAGGTGAGCACCAAACTATTCAAAATATGATCGCAGAATCTGCCATGGATATCTATGCTGCTAGGAATATGGCTTTACATTGCGCATGGAAAATTGAAAACACGAAAAAACAACCGGTGAAAGAAATCTCGATGGTAAAAGCTTACTGTACGGAAATGTTAGGGCGTGTATATGATAAAGTCATCCAGGTTCATGGAGGAGTCGGCGTTTCAAATGAATTAAAGCTTGAAGCAGGATACCGTTATGCCAGAATCCTGCGAATCCCTGATGGTACATCAGAAATCCATAGACGAACAATAGCTAGAAGCCTATTAAAAGGTGACTTGAACTTTAATTAAACAGAAGCATTATTACAAGGGGGAGCTGAAATGGGGAAACTAAAAAACAAGATTGCGCTCGTCACTGGAGGAGGCTCAGGAATTGGCAGATCAATTGTCGAGCGTTTTGTTCAAGAAGAAGCTCGCGTGATTGTATTAGATATAGACGAACAATCTTTACATGTCACTTGTAATGAAATCAATCATCAAGTTCCTGGTTCTTGCCTACCGAAGATTTGTGACGTCACATCGAGTAATCAAGTGAACAATGTCATCAAAGATTGTTGGAAACAACTAGGTACTATCGATATTTTAATAAATAATGCGGGTGGAGGTTGTATGGAACACCCCATTCATCTATTGGAACTAACAGAAGACATGTGGAATCGTGTATTTGATTTAAATACAAAAAGTATTTTCCTCGTATCTCAATCGTTTATTAGAAATCATGTTGAAAAAGGGACACAAGGAACAATTGTCAATATGGCTTCACAAGCAGGAATCAACCCAAATAATTCGATAAGGCCACATTATAGTGCAGCAAAGGCGGCTGTTATAGGTTTAACTAAGCATATGTCAAAAGAGTTTTCCCCATCAGGATTTAGGATTAATGCAATTGCTCCAGGCTATTGTGTTAGTGGTGAGAGAATGCAGAAAATATGGAAGAACCGAGATGTTGGATCTACATTAAGAAATGTTCCAATCGGCAGACCATCCGCACCTCATGAGCAAGCTGCTGCTGTTACATTCTTAAGCTCAGACGATGCATCTTATATTACAGGTGTAACATTGGATGTTAGTGGTGGTGGGTTTTAAAAAAATATATATGGGAGGTCATCAGATGTCAGAATTATCAGTATTACAAGAAAAAAAAGGAAGAATAGCCTATATCATATTGAATCGCCCAGAAAAATTAAATGCTTTAAATAACCAGCTGTTAACAGAACTTGATCAAGCGCTAAACGAAATTGAACAAGATGATTCTATTAGTGTAGTCATTATAAAAGGAAGTGGGAGAGCCTTTAGTGTAGGCTACGATGTTGGTAAGTACAGTCATCCGACTGTCACTGAAGATCGAGATAAATTAGAGGAATTTACGAAAAGATGGTTAAGAATATGGGCCTTTCCCAAACCAATCATTGCTCAAGTGCATGGTTATGCATTGGCAGGGGGTACACAGCTATTAGCTTCATGTGACTTTGTCATCACAGCGGAGAATGCACAATTTGGCTTTCCCTCTCTGCCTCTTGGAGGAGGATTTGTCGGGATTTATTGGGGGTGGCATATTGGGCATCAACGAGCAAAATTACTAGACTTAACAGCTGGAAGTAGAATAACAGGTATTGAAGCAACAGAGTATGGATTTGCCGCTCGTTGTTTTAAAGAAGCTGAATTAGAAGATAAAACATTAGAAATTGCTAAAGGAATTGCCAAAACACCTCTTGATATTTTGAAGTTAAAGAAGCAAGCACATAATCGCGTAATGGACATTCAAGGATTTAGAACGAGTGTAATGTTTGGTCCAGAACAGGATGCAATTATCCATACGACTGAAGGGATTCAATCAATTAGAGAGAAAATAAATGAATTGGGCCTTAAGCCAACCATTCAATGGTTTAATGAACAAGAAATTTAAAAGGAGGGATGATGCCTATCAGGATGTTCAGAGGGAAAGTGGCTATTATTACAGGCGGTGCAGGGGGAATAGGCGAAGCAACAGTGAAGAAATTGTTGAGTGAGGAAGCAAAAGTAGTTGTTTTTGATTTACAACAAAGAAAATGGCAAGGCTATCAAGACGATATTGAGGAAATAAAAGTAGATATTAGGAATAGAAGAGAGGTTGAAGAAGCTGTAAAGAGTGTATATAAAAAGTTTAATCGCATTGATATTTTGATCAATTGTGCTGGAATATTAAAAGATCATCTAATTGATGATATGTTAGATCATGAGTGGGATACAGTCATTGATGTAAATTTAAAAGGTTCCTTTAATTGTTGTAGAGCGGTTACACCTTATATGAAGAGACAGCAACAAGGAAAGATAATATTAATTTCATCCGTCGCAGCTCTAGGTACACAAGGAAGAGTCAACTATGCTGCTGCAAAAGCAGGCATTCAAGGACTGACAAAATCTTTAGCCATTGAACTTGGTCCCCACGGCATCCATGTTAATGCGGTTGCCCCCGGCTATATAGAAACACAGATGAGTAAAGTGTCTGAAGCCGATGCGCATAAGAGGGGAATTGATAATTTCAATCAAATGAAGCAAGCGATACTCGATCGGAATCCAATAAGAAGAATTGGTCAACCAGAAGATGTGGCAAATGTCATTGAATTTTTGGCAACAGAAAAATCCGATTATGTTACAGGACAAATCATCTATGTATCAGGAGCTCCAAATAATTAACAGACTATGGATTTTATTGAACTTGTGACTAAAAGGGGATAGAAAAATTGATCATGTAGAACAAGTTAAGTCACCAGTTTTGCTTGACGGATCAATCCATCTCTTCATCCCACGGAAGGAGGATTTATCGTTGGAAACTAACGGCAATACTAAAAAAACAATCGCAGAAGATCAACTAAAAGAAATGGGTTATTGGGATTCGATAATGGATTATATATCGACTTTCGATACTGACTTTTATAATATATACAAAGACTTCTTATGTACTCCTTATACAAATCATATTTTTGATGCAAAAACAATTGAGCTGATTCATATCGCAATAAACGCTTCTCCGACAAACCTTTGCCAAAGCAAACTAGAAATGCATATGTAAAACGCAATCAATCACGGGGCAAAAAAAGAGGAAATCTTCGAGGTTCTTAAACTCGTTAGTGTGCTAGGCATGCATACTTGTGCAGTAGGAATACCGATTTTAGTAGATGAATATAATGCGTACTCAAACGATTCTATGCCTGTAAAGTTGAACGAAAGGCAAAAGGAACAAAAAGATCAGTTTATAAAGAAAATGGGCTATTGGAACCGTTTTCGTGACATACTTCTAGTTAATGATGAACCATTTTTTGAAAGTTATCTTAAAGTTTTAACAAACCCTTGGGAAAAAGACATCATCAGTGCAAAGCTAAAAGAATTTATTTATATTGCAATCGATAGCTCTACAACACATTTATTCGAGAATGGGATTCGAATTCATATAAGAAATGCATTGAAGTATGGAGCTAGCTTTGAAGAGATAATGGAAATTTTAAAAATTGTCAGTACACAAGGCAGTAGTACTTTTCATATAAGCTTGCCTATTTTGGAAGAAGCGCTTTCAGAAATATAAAAAGAAGTCCTTAGATTTAAGGGATTCTAAAGATACAATTATAGTCTCTAGTTAAATTTTTGTAATATTTAGTCAAAAGTTGAAAATCAAATGAAATGGAGTGTTGGATAATGCCTATTTTAGGAAAAGATATGACATTTGGACTGTTCTTCTTGAATTCGGTTGCCCCTTGGAAAACGGATGCAGAAGAGTTACGTGATGGATTAGAACAAATAAAGGTTGCTGATCAATTAGGATTTCATTCAGCATGGATTGCTGAACATAATGCTCGTGCTTACGGTGTTGTTAGTTCTACATCTGTTTATCTGGCAGCAGCAGCCGCACAAACGAATACAATTATGCTGGGCTCTGCCGTTTCTAGATTACCTCTCCATCACCCATTACAATTAGCTGAAGATATGGCATTAGTTGATATTATCAGTAATGGTAGATTGTATTTAGGCGTTGGTAAAGGCTACGATGCATTAGAATATGAAGCATATAATATTGACTTTGATCAACGTCATGAAAAATACTTAGAGTCATTAGATATTATTACTACCGCATTGAAAAATGAGAAGGTTACTTATGCAGGAAAATTCTTTGATATTAAAGACATTCCTGTTTATCCAAGACCGGTCCGTCGTTCAGGACCACCGATTTTTGTAATGGTATCTGGTAATGATTCTTCTATCATTAATGCAGCAAAACAGGGGCATTCATTTGTTCTAGGAGGAATAACGAATGAAGATACGAATCACAAGATTGCATTGTATAAAAAGTCTGCACTTGAATCAGGTTTAACTCCTGAATATGTTGAAAATGCGGTTGCTCGTTCTGGAAAGTTACTTTTCTGCTATGTTGCAGAAACGACTGAACAAGCACAAGAGGAATATAGAAAAGGGCTTGAATGGTATATGAGTGAAAGGGATAACCGACCAACATTTGGTGTGATTGATAGAGAAAGAAATATAGATTACCAACGTTTTTTACAATCGGAGAATACATTAGTTGGATCACCAGAAAAAGTAATACATGATATACAAGAATACAAGAGAATTACAGGTTTAAATAATATGATTCTTTGGATGAATATTGGCGGTCAACCACAACGGCAAGTGTTAAAGTCGATGAAGTTGTTCTCAGAAAAAGTGATGCCATATTTTTCGCAGACAGAACATTCCATTCGCTAATGCGTCGTAATGAAAACGTTTACTAAAAAGGGGGGGACTTTATGAGATACAAGGCATTAATAGTTACACTGTTCATTTCACTCTTGTTTTTATCAGCTTGTTCTTCTCAAAAAACAGCTTCCGGCGAAAAAATATATCAATTAAACTTAAATGTTTCAGCCGGACCTGTACATCCTTTTACCAAACAAGTAGCAGAGCCGTGGGCAGAAATGGTTGAAGAAGAGACGAATGGGATTGTTCAAGTTAATATTTTCCCTAGTGCTGCTTTAGGAGAGCTTTCTTCTGCCTATGAAGATATAAAATCAGGCCTTTATGAAGCTGGAATTGTATCACCAGGTAGACATATAGATACAGACCTTTTCCCGTTAACTATTGGTGATTTGCCTTTTCTAATTGATGACCCCGCAATCGCAGAATCTGTCCTTACTCAATTCAAAGATAAATATATGAAAGATACTTTTAAAGAAGGACAATTTATGTCAATTTCTTCCACTGACGCTTATCAATTATATAGTACTCAACCAATTCGTACGATGAAGGATATGAAGAAACTGAAAATAGCCGATTCCGTTCTTGAAAGAATCGAGTTATTCAAAGAGTTAGACGCCATACCAGTATCTCTGAATAATACAGAATTATATGAATCTGTTGAAAAAGGCATAGTCGATTCCGTTGCTTACACTGCAGTCGGTGCAAATGGATTCAAATTAGAAGAAGTGAGCCCTTATATGACGAAATTAGATATTGGTGTGGCAACACAAATGTTTATGATGAATCATGATTTTTTAGAGAGCTTACCTGAAGAGATAAAAGAGATGTTTTATGAAAAATTTGGCCCTGCATACGCTAGTTTGATTACAGACCTTTACACACAAAGTGCTGACAAAGCGATAGATACTTTTGAATTGAATGTAAAAGAAGATGGAGGTAAAGTGATCGTTCCTACTGAAGAAGAACTAGCTATGTTTAGAAAACCTGCAAAAATTGTAATGGATCAGTGGGTAGAAATTGCAAATAAGAGAGGCTATCCTGGCGAAGAAATGATGGCGTACTTTACAAGTCTACTTGAAGAAAAAGGGATTATCATTCCAGAATAGTGAAAAGGGGCTACCAAGTGAGCCCCAACATATTTTAATAGTAATGATCATTTGTGATTGGAGGGTTAAAAATGTGGGCGAAAATAATTTCCATATGTAATCAAATCAATAAATGGTTGGCATTCCTCTCATTGATAGTAATGATGATAATTGTTGCCTTTTCAGCTATATCAAGAGGTTTAGGTAGTCCGATTGTCGGTGATGTTGAGCTTGTCCAATTAACAATGGTTACATTGATTGTCGGTGCCCTTTCGTATACTGAATATCATAGAGCTCATATTTCGGTAGGGATTCTAGCAGATCATTTCCCAATAAAAGTTCAATATGTGATTGATTTAATTTCTTCTATATTAATTACTATTTTTGCTTTTTTAGTTGCTTATGTTTTTTTCATCAAATTTGATCTCGCCGAAGCCTCTATCATTCTCAGGATACCTTTTTTCTACTTTAAAGCCCTATTAATATTTGGTTTCATCGGCTGGGGATTTGAATCAATCAAGCAGATAGTTGGTAACATTAAGTTGCTCACACAAGGAAAGTAGGGAGGGGATTCGTTTGGATGTATCTGCTATAGGTGTGCTTGTTTTAGTTTTTGTGTTTATTTTAATGTTTTTAAGAATTCCGATTGTAGTAGCAATGGCGGTACCTGCCTGTATAGGTATTTTAGTCTTAAAAAGTGAAAATGCATTGTTTACTGCTATTGAAAGCATCATTTGGCACCATAGTTATAGCTATACATTAAGTACCATTCCTCTATTTGTATTAATGGGACAATTTTTATATGTTGCTGGATTTAGTGACGAATTATTCACCGCATTCAAGAATTGGTTCGGCAAGCTTAAAGGCGGCTTAGGTATAGCAACCATTGGGGCATCGGCTATGTTTGCCGCTTCCTCAGGTTCGAGTTTAGCAACAACAGGAACCATTGGAGTCGTCGCATCAAAAGAAATGCTCAAAGCGGGCTATGCTAAAAGCTTAACAGGTGGATCGATTGTCGCAGGAGGAACATTAGGTATACTTATCCCTCCAAGTACCATGTTCATTCTTTATGGCATGATGACCGAGCAATCTATAGGTAAGTTACTAATGGCAGGCATTGTACCTGGAATTTTATTGACGCTTTTTTTTATGCTAACGATATGGATTAGTATATTGATTAAGCCTAGTTTAGTTTCGGGGACTTATGAGAACAACGTACCTTGGAGTGAAAAAGTTAAATCTTTAAAAACGAATATATGGATTATTTTACTATTTATCCTAGTTATGGGTGGAATATATATCGGATTTTTCACCGCTACAGAAGCAGCTGGTTTTGGGGCATTAGGTGCTTTACTTGTTGCCTTATTAAGAAAAAAACTGACATTCGCTCGATTTCGTGAAGCGATTTTTAGTACAGTAAAAACGACTGGTTTTATTTTCGCTATTGTGATGGGGGCATTTCTCTTAAACTTTATTTTGACGATTACGAGAGTACCGAATCTATTAGCCGACTTTTTATTTAGTAAAGAATTATCACCAACAATGATTTTTTTACTCATTGTGCTTATGTATTTAATTTTAGGAGCCATTATGGATACAATGGCAATGATTGTCGTCACAATCCCAATCATCATGCCAATCATTCAAGCGCTTGAATTTG
This sequence comes from Cytobacillus sp. FSL W7-1323, assembly GCF_038595015.1. NCBI lineage: Bacteria > Bacillati > Bacillota > Bacilli > Caryophanales > Bacillaceae > Cytobacillus > Cytobacillus sp. FSL W7-1323. The sequence continues at coordinate 2,283,898 of NZ_CP151998.1, read as the reverse complement.
ATTTGATTTGGTTTGGCGTAATTATTGTTCTCCTCGTAGAGATGGCCTTAATTTCACCACCAGTTGGGATGAATTGTTTTGTGTTGAAGGGCGTCGTGGACGACCTTGACCTTCAATCCATATTTAAAGGCGCACTATTGTTCATGATTCCAATTCTATCATTAATAATATTGTTATATATTTTCCCTGAAATCGCCCTATTTCTACCGAATTACGTAAGGTGATTCAATTTTCTTCAAAAGTACATCCAACTTGCTTCAATCAGGGAGAAGGTGAAAATGAAAACGTTTACTACATCTATCTTCTCCCTTCATTTGTATTCAAAATTATAAATTTATGAAATAATTAAAAAATGAATGGAGGTTGAATATATGAAAGTAATTCATTCGGTTACCGGGCCAATTGAAGTCAACAAACTAGGTAAAACACTTATCCATGAACATTTAAGGACAAGAGCAGAAGAAGTCGCTGTTCAATTCCCCCATTTATACAATCATGATGAAGAATATCAATTAGCTTTAGAACAAGTGCTTGGTGTTAAGAAACAAGGGGTACAGACTATTTTTGATCCAAGTGTAATGGGACTAGATCGTGACGTCAGATTTATGCAAAGGGTTTCTAGGGCATCAGGAGTAAATATCATTGCTGCTACAGGTATCTTTACATTTCATTATTTACCGACACGCTTTATGTTCAATGACATCGACTTTATGGTAGAACAATTTGTAAGGGATATTGAAGTAGGCGTTCAAAATAGTGAGATCAAAGCAGGCTTTTTAAAATGTGCAACGGATGTACCTGGTCTTACTCCTCAAGTAGAAAAAGTTTTAAGAGCAGTCGCTCGGGCACACCTCCGCACAGGAGTACCTATCATGACTCATTCAGTACCCTCCAAAGAAAATGGCCTCACTCAAATTGAAATTTTTGAAGAGGAAGGCGTTCAATTGAATAAAGTCCTAATCGGTCATTGTGGGGACACTGACCAACTGGGTTATCTCGAAAGATTGTTAGATAAAGGGGTTTATATCGGAATGGACCGCTATGGTCTTACCTCTACTTTATCAACAGAAAGACGAAATGCGACAATAAACGCGCTTATTCAAAAAGGATACACTAATAGAATGTTTTTATCACAAGATTATTGTTGTACGACAGATAGATATAAACCTGAAAGTTTAAAAAAGGAAGTATACCCCGATTGGTCAATGACATTTTTATTAGATAAAGTGGTTCCTATGTTGATAGCTGATGGGGTAAGTGAAGAACAAATCCATACGATGCTCTATGAAAATGTGAAAACATGGTTAAATTAATTGAAAATCAACATACCCAAATGTTTCATTAATATCGTTAGATAAGGGGGGATGAGGATGAAGTTATTTGTAACTGGTTTTTCACCTTTGGATGTGTTTGTCGAAGAAGAAATCTCAATAAGGAAACAAAATTTCCAAGAATTAGTAGTACAAAAATTAGAAGCAAAAGATATTTTGAAAAACCCTACCTATATACAAAATGATGATGTATTAATTTGTGGTGCTACCATTTATGAAGAGTTTAAGAAGCGTCATGTTAGAGGGCATTTGATTCCATTTCGCGTACAAACGAATGAATTTCTAAAAGCATTAAATCAAGCCGTACGACTTGGAAATGAAATTAATATTATTAATTATAAAGAAAAGTTTTTTAAGGAAGATTTGTCGGATTTAGAAAATTTATTGAATATAAAGATTAACCAATACTCTTATCCGAATGTAGAGTCCATTGATGATTTAATAGATAAGCTTGTTGCGAACAAACAAAAAAGTGTCATAGGTTCTGGCTTAATTGTCTCTAAAGCTATTAAAAAAGGATTAAGCGGGTTCATTTGGTATGGAAGAGAAAGTGTAAAACAGGCAGTCGATATTGCATTCAATGTATTAGCCGGGAGATTTGAAGAGCAAAGTAATTTAAAACGTCAAGAATATATATTAGAACACTTTAATGAAGGTGTCATTAGTTTAAACGTAACAAACAGAATCCTTCAAATCAATCAAAAAGCAATCGAATTGTTAGATCTACAAAAATATCGAGATTTGAAAGGGATTTCAATCAATGAAATTGGGGAGTTTGGTTTTATTTCTAAAAGCTCAAAACAAAATGTTCTTATCAAGGGGAAATTACTTGATTATAAAAACAAAACTTTATTTTTAAACTCCTTCCCAATCTATGTTAAAGATATTTTTGACGGAACGGTTATCATTATTTCGGACACGGACGAGATACAAAAACATGAAAAGAAAATAAGAAAAAAGTTATATGATCAATCCAATCGCGCCATTTACGACTTTCATGATATTGTCGGTAAGAGTACAGCGATTCAAAAGACAAAGTTAAAGGCCAGAAAGTTTGCGAAAACCGATGCAAATGTTTTAATCATTGGAGAATCAGGAACTGGGAAAGAGCTTTTTGCACAAAGTATACATAATGAAAGCTCTCGCTCATCTGAACCTTTTATTGCAATCAATTGTGCAGCAATCCCGGAAAACTTAATTGAATCAGAGTTTTTTGGTTATACAGAAGGTGCTTTTACAGGCGCAAAAAAAGGGGGAAAAGCAGGTTTATTCGAACTTGCTCATAAAGGTACTGTATTTTTAGATGAATTAGGAGAAATCCCATTAAGCATGCAATCAAAATTATTAAGAATTCTTCAAGAAAAAGTCGTTAGACGTGTGGGAAGTGCTTCGATTATCCCAATAGACGTGAGAATTATTGCTGCTACAAATGTGAACTTGCTTGAAAAAGTGAGGAAAGGTGAGTTTCGTTTAGATTTATTTTATCGTATTAGTGTATTAAATCTTATTTTACCGACATTAAATCAACGCAAAGAAGATTTGGAAGATTTGGTTTTATCTTATACTGCCAAGCGATATCCTCATTTTTTACATACGATAAATGAGCACATTTATGAAATGACAGAACTATTAGCAGAGTACCAGTGGCAGGGAAATATTAGGGAATTGGAAAACAATCTTGAACGATTATTTGCCTACTTAGAATCACCAATAAAGTTGACTAGAAAAGAGTTAATGAATTATTTAATTGAAACATTAGAGGATAATGACTTTTCACAATTAAGTGCTGACCTTTATGAGGAAAACACATCATATCAAGATCTAATAAAAAAGGCAGAGATGAGTACAATCAAAGATGTGCTAAATAAAACAAATGGGAACAAAAGTGAGGCAGCAAAATTACTAGGGATCAGCAGAAGTACATTATGGCGGAAGTTAAATGAAGAAGAATTAATTTGAATATAATCATCGTCGAATCTTAACGCTCCCAATGTTGCAAAATTCATCATATTGGTTCGAATATGATACATATAAAATAAGCTGTGTCATCTAATCACTACTTTTTAAATTGGCATAAATATTGCAACTTAATCTTATATTAACAATGCTAAATAAAGGGGAGATTAAGGATGCGATTATTAGGGATTTCTGGAACAATAACAGGCTCGAAAACGTTAGTCGTAGTAAATAAAGTATTAGATGAATTAAAATCAATTCACCCTGAAATAGAAGTAGAGTTACTAGACTTAAAGAATTTTGACCTGCAATTTTGTGATGGCAGACATCCTTCTGATTACAATGATGATACAAAAAAAGTGATTGAAACCATCACTTCCGCTGATTTTTATGTTATCGGATCACCTATTTTTCAAGGATCGATAACAGGCGTACTTAAAAATTTGTTTGATTTAGTTCCTCCAGATGTATTTCGTAACAAAGTCATGGGATTTATTGCGACAGGAGGAACATATCAACATTATCTCGTAATTGAAAATCAATTAAAACCGATTGCAGGCTATTTTCGTGCATATGTATCTCCAAGCTATGTGTACGCACATATTGATCATTTCAATCATAAGAACGAACTAATTGATAAAGATGTCTTATTGAGAGTGAAAAACTTAGCCAGTGAACTGGCTTATATGAATCAAGCATTATCTAAAACACAATATATTAAATAGGAAGAGACTCAATAAGAAGATAGCGATTACTCAAAATCAAACAGCCTATCTCCACATGTAGTAGCTCTTATTTTCATCCTATTGTTAGACATCATCATATTTTAAAAAGAGGTTGGGACATAAGTATTCTAGCTAAGGATTGATCCGAGTGATTAGGCGTATCTAACATCTAATCATTCGGATTTTTTGTAATGATTTCCTTATATGATGTAAATAGTGAAATGGGAAAGCTGCGACCCCGCAAGCAATGCCGTGGATGCTCAGCCCCTTATCTCGGAAAGCGAGTGTCTGTAGCACAATGGTAAGGACTTTTTTGCAAATGATGTTCTTAAGATCATCATTTGTTACTGATTGTTTTTAAGGTTAGCTCATTTAGTGATTACCCAGCCCCTTTATTGAGTACTCCCACATAAGCAAAGGTAAAAATTGTAATGAGCTAACTAAAGGGTACGGACTGACATGAAATCTAAAGGTAGCAAACAACAAACGAATGCAGAGTGATAGAGAAAAAGCTTATATTCTTTTCTTGATAGATATGACTATTCACCAATTTAAAGATAAACAGGCGAATAGTCCGAAGCCATTGCCTCAAACATTCAAAAGGGGATGGCATGCAAAACAAACTTTATAGGGGTATTATTGAAATATAGACACTTTTTGTAAATGTTTAAATGAATCATCTTGATTAATCCTTTCCAAGTAGATATTGGTAGTCGATATATCTGCATGTCCAGCCCAATCTTTGACAACGGCAAGGGGGACATCGTTTTCGAGCAACATCGTAACAAATGTATGTCTGAACCAATGCGGGGAGATATTTGATTGTTTTCCTGCTAAGGTAACGGCTTCTTTTACAATTTTATACAAGGCAGGATAGGACAAGCGCTTTGGATCTGTCTCAATATCATTTTTATTGTAGAGGGAGAAGAAGAGAGGCGTTGTATCATTGCTATTCCATTCTATCGGTGCACAAATACTTTCTCGATAAGTAAAGAGAACTTCTTTTACTTCTCCTCGAATGGGTATGGAACGATGCTTTTTTCCTTTTCCTAACACATCAGCATAAAGTGCTCCTCTACGGTTAATACGAAAACTTCCCCAGTTCAAGCTTAATAACTCACTGGCACGCATACCGGTTGTATAAAGTAAATATCCAATTAATAAGTTGCGATTTTGCAAGGCCTCTCGATTTTTCTTTGCTTTTACAACTTGGGGAAAGCAGGCTATCAAATGTTCAGCATCATGAGGTGTTAGTTCTCGTACTTGACCGCTATCCGGTTGGGCAAAATGCCCTTTTTTACTAGAAGGTTTCGAAACCCACGTAGATAAATGTGCGACATAAAATTGTGTCTCATAGCCAAAGTCTAATATTCTCCGAAAAAATTCTAATTTTCTAATTGCCGATTTTGGTGCATATTTTTCATTAATATAATGATTATAGGCTTTCACTTCTGGAAAACCGATATCTCTAAATCCAAGCTGATGATCATTCATAAAAATTAATAATGTTTTTGCATCTGTACGATAAGCTTTCAAAGTATGGGGAGATAACTCTTTATTACTTGTAAAAATCTTTACGACAAAAAACATTTCAAGTAATTCTTGATCACTTGCATTTTTTAAGCTGAGATTTCGATTGGAATCTAGTAAGTTACTAGATGCTAGCCGATTTTGTAATTGCCGTAAATAATCTTCATTTGAAATGGTATGTAATAAAATTAATTCATCCATAAGAAGGAACTCCTTTATAATTAACAATAATTATATTATGTATAGTAAAGATAATGCGTAATTATCTTTACTTATATATTATCATAGAAATCTATGAAAATAAAATTATATATTTCCAGTAATTAGGATGCTTGAGAATCGCCCTCAGACGAAATTATCTTTTTTTTAATAGGTATTTACCTAGTTGTTTTCAGCGGAAAATTATTGCGATATAGGAGTATGATTCTGACAAATCATAAAAATTAGATTTTTGTATTGACTTTTATTGATAGTATGTTAGGATTTATCTTATCCAATATTTTCTTATCCAGAGAGGTGGAGGGACTGGCCCGATGAAACCCGGCAACCTGCTTAATGCAAGGTGCTAATTCCAGCAAAATGTTGATTCATTTTGAAAGATAAGGTGTCATGAATCGTTATCTCACACCTTTTCTTATTGAAAAGGTGTTTTTTGTATAAGAGGTGATTCTTAAAAAATAATAGTCATTCGCTGATTAGACAACTAAAGGCGGACATTTTCCTTCAATGGGGAAATGCCGTCTTTTTTTATCGGAAAAGGAGGGATGAAATGCAACAGGCGATTACTTATGAGAACTGGCAGGATATTTCTGCAAGCTTTACTACCGATGATCACTCGAAAGGCGCTTTGTCTGTTCTAGAGTGGGCCTATCACACGTACAACGAGGATGAAATTGTGTATGCTTCTAGTTTTGGTGCCGAAGCCATCGTCCTTATCGACTTAATTACGCAAATCAAAAGAGAGGCTAAGTTGGTTTTTCTTGATACGGATTTACACTTTCCTGAAACTTATCAAGTGATTGAAGATATAAAAAAACGTTTTCCAGCGCTTCAAGTTGAAATGAAAAAACCTCATTTAACATTAGATGAACAAGCCGCTCGTTACGAGTCGGCATTGTGGAAAAAAGATCCGAATCAATGCTGTCAAATACGTAAAATACTACCTTTACAAGAAGCAATGGTGGGAAAAAAAGCGTGGATTTCAGGTCTTAGGCGCGAACAGTCACCCACAAGAAAGCATACTAATTTTGTGAACAAGGATGAGAAATTCACAAACATCAAAATTTGTCCACTTATTCATTGGCGCACGAAAGATGTCTGGGATTATATCAAAGAAAAACAATTACCCTATAATGCTTTACATGATGTGAACTATCCGAGTATTGGGTGTTTTCCTTGCACGCAACCAACAAATGAAGACGCTGATTCCCGCGCGGGTCGTTGGCAAGGCTTAACGAAAACAGAATGCGGCTTGCATACTAATTCATAAAAAGGAGTAAACAAATGAGCTTACCTAGTCCACATGGAGGAACATTAATTCAAAAATATGAACCACAATTCGATCTAGCTAAAGTGACAAAAACAATCGCAATCGACCGAATTGCATTAAGTGATTTAGAGTTGATTGCTATTGGCCTATTTAGCCCACTAACCGGTTTCTTAGGCAAAGAAGATTATGAATCTGTCGTGAAAAAAATGAGATTAAGTGATGGCACGGTTTGGTCAATTCCCATTACATTACCTGTTGATCTATCGGTTGCAGAACAACTCGATAAAGGGGAACAATATCGCTTGGATTTCGAGAATACAACTTATGGAGTCATCACAGTGTCGGAATGGTTTAGACCAGATTTAGAGATAGAGGCACATCATGTTTATCAAACTAACGACCATGAGCATCCAGGTGTGAAACGACTTTTTGAAAGAGGCAATCATTACGTAGCTGGTGAGATCACCCTTATAAGAAAACCTGAGAAAAAAGACTTTACAGATGTTTGGTTAGAGCCAAAAGACACTAGGGCTTTGTTTGTAGAAAAAGGTTGGCAATCGATTGTTGGCTTTCAAACACGTAACCCGATTCATCGTGCCCATGAGTATATTCAAAAGGCCGCCCTTGAGACTGTCGATGGCTTATTTGTGAACCCTTTAGTCGGTGAAACGAAAGCGGATGATATCCCGGCAACTATTCGTTTAGAAAGTTATCGCATTCTTTTAAAAGAATATTTCCCTCGTGAACGTGTTCACCTCGGTGTATACCCAGCAGCAATGAGATATGCTGGGCCGAGGGAAGCCATCTTTCACGCTATCGCTAGAAAAAACTTCGGGTGTACACATTTTATTGTTGGGCGAGACCATGCTGGTGTTGGCAATTATTATGGTACATACGATGCCCAAGAAATTTTCCACAACTTTACGAAAGAAGAGCTGGGTATTACACCGTTGTTCTTTGAACATAGTTTCTATTGTCACCGTTGCGAGGGAATGGCTTCAGATAAAACTTGTCCTCATGAAATGGAAGATCGTGTAATTTTATCTGGTACAAAAGTACGAGAGCTATTAAGTAAGGGTGAACAGCCACCTTCCACATTTAGTCGTAAAGAAGTGATTGATGTATTGATTAACGGATTAAAGTCAGATGCAACGGTTACGAGAGGGTGAATGAATATGACGAATCGTAACCTTACTTGGCATGATGCCGTGATTACAAAAGACGAGCGCCGTAGTAAACAGCAACATAGCAGTTGCACATTATGGTTTACAGGATTATCAGGTTCTGGTAAATCAACTTTAGCGAATGCCTTATCAGCCAAACTATTTGAGAAGGGCATAAAGGAATATGTGCTTGATGGAGATAATATCAGACATGGTCTAAATGCAGACTTAGGCTTTACTGAAAAAGATCGTACAGAAAATATCCGCCGTATTGGGGAAGTAGCTAAACTGTTTGTTGATAGTGGAACAATTGTTGTTACGGCATTCATCTCACCATTTTCTGCAGACCGTGATTGTGTACGTGAACAGTTTGCTTCCAATGAATTTTTTGAAATATTTATTGACTGCCCGTTAGCAGAATGTGAGAAAAGAGACCCGAAGAAATTATACGAGAAAGCGCGAAGAGGTGAAATAAAAAACTTCACCGGAATCGATTCACCTTATGAGCCTCCTAAACATCCGGATTTAACTATTAGGTCCGACCGGTTATCAGTTGAGGAAGCAATAACTGAAATACTATCGTTTTTACAACAACAACAAATCATTAAGGAGTTGTAGGCAATGGCTTATACAAAGCATTGGTCAAATAATGAAAAACTAAACAAAAGCGAAATAGCTAAACTCGAAAAAGATGGACTGAAAATTTATGAAGACATTCCACATTATGCAAAGAATGGCTTCTCGTCTATTCCTAAAGACCAATGGGATCTTTTCAAATGGGCAGGCTTGTATTTGCAAAAGCCTAAAGAAGCAGGTTATTTTATGATGCGCGTAAATGTACCTTCAGGAATTTTAACGAAGGAACAAGCGAATATTCTTGCTGGTATTGCCAAAGATTATGGTCGCGGGATTTTCGACATTACGACGCGACAAGCGATTCAATTTCACTGGTTAACAATTGAGGAAATCCCTGATATTTTTACAAGACTAGAAAGTGTTGGCCTTTCCAGTGCTGGTGCATGTGGGGATATAACGAGGAATATAGTCGGAAATCCGATTGCAGGCATCGACCCTGACGAATTATTTGATACGAGAGATATTGTCAAAGAAGTGTATGAGTATTTTCAATTTAATGAGGAATTTTCGAATTTACCAAGAAAATATAAGATGTCTATCAGTACAAACTTACACAACGCCGCTAATGCAGAAATTAACTGTGTCTCTTTTACACCGGCTGAAAAAAACATTGATGGTGAAGTAAAACAAGGCTTTCATTTAAAAGTAGGGGGAGGCCTATCTGCTAAGCCTTTTCTGGCAGAAACCGTTGATATATTTGTAGAAAAAGAGCAAGTGTTGCAGATTGCTATTGCCGTAACGACAATATTTAGAGATTACGGTTATCGAGATAAACGTCATCGTGCTAGATTAAAGTTTTTAATTGCTGACTGGGGTGTAGAGAAATTTAAAGAAAAACTTGAAGAATATACAGGGGAATTGCCTTCTAAAGGAGTTGAACCCGTGAAGAAATGGAATGCAGGGTATTTCTATGGCGTCCATGATCAGAAACAATCAGGGCTTAAGTTCATCGGTTTTAATGTACCTGTCGGCCGTTTAACAGCTGATGAAGTATTTGAACTTGTTCGAATCTCTGATCAATATGGTCAAGGTGAAATTAGAACATGTAATTCACAGAACTTGATTATTCCACATATCCCAGAAGAACATGTAGAATCGCTACTAGCCGAGCCCATTTTTAATAGAATTACAGTGAATCCGAATTCTTTCATCGGACATTCCGTTTCTTGCACAGGTATCCAATTTTGTAACTTAGCCTTAGTTGAGACAAAGGAAAGAATGCGCCAAATTGCAGAAGAACTCGATCGTCGCTTAACTGTTGATGTTCCGGTACGCATGCATATGATCGGTTGTCCGAATTCCTGCGGTCAACGGCAAATAGCCGATATCGGTTTACAAGGTGTGATGGTACGAAACAAGAATAAGGAAATGGAAGAAGCTTATGAAGTGTATGTTGGAGGAACGTTAGAATCTGGCGGAGAGTTTAACAAAAAGTTAAAAGGAAAAGTACCAGCCAACTTCCTCACAGATACACTTGAACATCTACTACATTTTTTTAATAAAGAAAAAATGGCAGGTGAGAACTTTTATACTTTTGTACAAAGAAATGGCACACAATCTTTGCAAGATCAACTAAATATTGTATTGGAGAATCATAAAGATGGCCTTTCTATATAGGTTTGAATTGTCATTGGTAAATAAGGAAATTCCAGCAGTCATTGTAGCTGATTCTGATGATGAAGCATTTACCCAATTAGATATTGAACTAGAAAAATATTATTTAAAATTGCCAGAAATAGACGAGGTCACGTTAAGAGAAAAGAAACGAATAACGAAAAAAATCGGTTTTATATTAGATGAATAATGGAGGCGGATAAATGAAGGGTTATGTTTACCTTGTTGGTGCAGGCTGTGGTGATCCTGAATTACTTACATTAAAAGCAATAAAAAAAATTCAGCAAGCGGATGTAATTTTATATGACCGACTAGTCAATCAGGAAATTTTATCATTTGCGAGAGAAGAGGCACAATTGATTTATTGTGGGAAGCTTCCTCATTATCATACGATGAAACAAGAAACGATCAACAATTTCCTCGTGAAATATGCAAAAAAAGGATTAGCAGTTGTTCGCCTAAAAGGTGGGGACCCCTTCGTGTTTGGTCGTGGAGGAGAAGAGGCCCTTGAATGTGTGAAACATCGTGTTCCATTTGAAGTGATTCCTGGGATTACTGCTGGCATTGGCGCTGCGAGCTATGCCGGCATTCCTGTCACCCATCGGCAAATCAGTCAAAGCTTTGCATTTATTACCGGTCATCAAGCGGGTGACTCAGTTGCTGACCAAAAATGGCATCACTTAGCACATGGGGTTGATACACTTTGTATATATATGGGTGTTTCACAATTGCCTGTCATTGTCGATCATCTTATTAAAAGCGGAAAAAATAGTGATACCCTAATTGCTATTGTGGAGTGGGGAACAACATTAAAACAACGGACGATAACTGGAAATTTAAAATCGATTGTAAACTTAGCGGAAGAAGAAGCAATCATCAATCCAAGTATGATTATTATTGGGGAGGTCGTTAAACTACGAGACGAACTGAACTGGTATATTGAAAATGGCTCAGCCCTTCAGAAGGTACATAGCGAATGAAAGCCATCCTTTATATTGCTCACGGCACAAGGTCAAAAAAAGGGATACGGGAAGTAGAAGGTTTTTTGCAGACCATCATGAAACAAGTAAATGTCCCTATACAAGAATGGTCCTATTTAGAAATATGTGCCCCAACGATTGAGCAAGGAATAGAAGCTTGTGTTCATCAAGGAGCACGGGAAATTGATGTCATTCCGTTACTTTTATTAAAAGGAGGGCATTACAAGAAGGATATTCCTGGCCTTCTACTATTATTGAAGAAGCGCTTTTCAGCTATTAAAATCAATTTGCATCCACCTTTTGGCGTCCAGAGCTATATTTTAGACGGAATAACTGATTTAATAAACGAAAAATATTCTCCCATTACCGAAACAGATCATTTACTTGTAGTAGGACGTGGAAGTAGCGATATGAACATTTATAAGGATTTCCACTTAATTACAACTGGGTTAAAGGAAAGGTTAGCTGTGAATAACGTGACCTCCTGCTTTCTTGCTGCAGCCACTCCTCGACTTGAAGAGGGCTACCATTTATCACAGAATCGTACAAATAATAGAGTAATTATTATCCCTTACTTATTATTTTCAGGGTTATTACTAGATGAATTGCAGCAATTCACCGAACAAAAAAGAGCTTTAGGAGATCAAACTTTCATCATTGAACCGTTAAGTCGCATCTCCAACATACAACTTCGATTGATGCAATATTTAAATAAAGGGGGCCCAGAAGATTGCAACCACTCGTTATTGATTTAAGTAATAAGGCAATTGTCATTGCGGGAGGTGGGAAGATTGCCGCACGCAAAGCGAAAGTTTTATTAGAACAAGGAGCCAATATTACTTTTATCGCACCTGCATTTTCAAATGAAGTCTTGAAATTAGCGCAACAAAATCATTTTCAATGCATAGAAAGAGAGGTCGAATTGGCTGATTTCGAGGATGCGTTTCTTTGTATTCTCGCCACCAATAATCGAGCGATTAATAACCATTTTGGCGAAATATTAACCCAGCAAAAGTTAGTTTGTGTAGTAGATGAATTAACGGATGGCAATACAATCTTCCCCGCTACTGTAACGAGAGGGCATCTGCAAGTAGCGGTTACTTCAAATGGCAGTAGTCCAAAGTTAACAAGAGCATTAAAACAACAATTAAGTAAACAATTTGATGAAAGTTGGACGGAGTATACAGCGTTTCTTGCCGAATATAGGCAGTTGGTTAAAAAATTGCCTATAAGTAAGATTGAAAAAAATGACTATTTACAAGAGGTACTAGCAGATGAATTCCGTGTAAATAATAAACAACAAAGAGAGAGCTTAGAAGCATTACATATAGCTGCTGTTCGGTCAACCGAAGGCAAAATCTAGAAAATAGATTTTGTCTTTTTTTATTTAACGAAAGAGGTGTTACCCATGAAAAATTTATTGCTTTTTATTTTTATTGGTTTATTCGCACAGTTAATTGATGGTGCTCTTGGAATGGCATACGGAGTGACTTCTACATCGCTTTTACTTGCTTTTGGCATTGTACCTGCCGTTGCTTCCGCATCGGTACATCTTGCTGAAGTTGTCACTACTGCCGCTTCAGGTATCTCACATATTAAATTTGGCAATGTAGATAAACAAACAGTATTTAAGTTAATCATCCCTGGTTCCATTGGTGCGTTCTTAGGTGCCACATTTTTAAGTAATATCCCAGGTGATTTAGCTAAGCCATATATTGCCCTTTTCCTTTTACTATTAGGTGTTTTTATCTTTATACGATTTTTATTTAAATATAAGGAAAGTAGCCACAAGTCATCGATCAATCTCAGTAAAAAGCAATCGATTCCTTTAGGTTTTATAGCCGGATTTGCTGATGCCACAGGTGGTGGCGGTTGGGGTCCAGTTACAACACCAGTATTGCTTTCAAAAAAAGGGGTAAGCCCAAGGAAAGTTGTTGGGACTGTTGACACAAGTGAATTTGCGATTGCCCTTTCTGCATCCATTGGTTTTCTTATTTCTTTAGGATGGAACGAGGTAAATTGGCTTTGGGTGGGAGCACTCATGGTAGGGGGTGTGATTGCAGCACCTATCGCTGCTTGGCTTGTACAGAAATTAAATCCACAATTAATGGGGGTGCTTGTTGGAGGATTCATCATTCTCATTAACATTCAAACAATTGTACAAACATGGATTAGTAATGAAGAGATTCATCCCATTGTGTATAGTGCTGTCGCAATCATATGGGTAACAGCAATTATCTTTACAATCATTCGAATCTACCATAAAAAAATGCTACATTTAAACTCTTAAAACACCAGTAAGGCTGGGATGAAATGATCCCAGCCTAGTTTCTTTACTCTTTCTCTTCAATTACCATCGTCAAGCCACCAAACTTTCCAGCTAACCAATTATAAATAACGGTCATGAGTGCAAGTATGCCAAAATAAATGGCCGCATACAATACAGATAATAAAAGCATAAATAAAATGCCAGTAAAGGCGATGACACCATCTTCGGTAAACAATAATAAGGAAGAAAATAATCCGAAAATAATCATCCCAATAATGGGGATAAATAATAAGTACAATGTGCTTTTTACAACACTACCAACAGAAAATCTTTTTATCTCTATCGTCTTCATGTAAATTCTCCTTTCTTATGACATATCCACTTTATGTAAGCGGCAAACCTTTTAGACTATAATACTATAAAAATGGACTAAATACTTTAGAGGATATATTTTATTCAGTTTGACCCCTTTTTTACAATAAGTGTAAATTGTAAACTGATATTAAAGATATTACTACAACACATGTTGAAAAAAGCAAGTATAATTCCTTTGTTTATGGAAAACTACGATGCATAATTATACTTTAAAAAGGATATTATTACAAAATTATCGGGACTATCATCTAATAAAATTTATTATTATACAAAATTTACACCTAATCCGGTAATTTATCCTTATTTGCTTCACTGTAATAATTTTTTGTATACATGACAATCTGAAGGAGGATTAGTTTACATAATAATTTTATAGTAACTAATATTGATCAAGATACAATAATTTTCAAAGTAGATGAATGATACTGTTATTATTAATAGTGGAGTTGCTCCGATCGAAGTGTTTAAATCATTAGATATAAAAAATATTTATAGTGATTATAGATGAGAGTAATTTTACATACTCTGAAGTAGATTGGGCTAATTATTATCATATTACTGATTTTTTTGAGTACGAGTTCATTATATTTTAGAGGACATTGGTCTCATCCAAATCAAGGGGGCCTGGTAGCAATACGCGGAAAACATACGCTAAGCAAATTTGATATTAAAAAAGTCGATTTTGGTTATTTAACTTAACGATTTTAAAGAGCCCTACTACATTTTATACATAGTAAGGCTCTTTAAAATCGTTACTAACTGTTTGAAAAAATAATAGTATTTAATCATACATTAAATTACTCTACTTTTCTAATATACTAAGAAAAGATTGTAGTACTGGAGAGATCCATCTGGATTTATGATAAATCACATTACTTTTAATAAGTTGTGATGCTTCAATTGGCTTAAAGATTAGTTCGTTATTGTTACAATTTTCTTTCACAACAATATAAGGAAGAATAGCAAGGCCCAACCCACACAAAACTGATTGTTTAATAACTTCAATACTTGAACTTTCAAATGTTCTGTCAGGCATCTGTCCACTCATACGTATGTAATTATCCACCATGGATCTGTACCCACAATTTCTCTCTGTATAGATAAACTGATAATCCTTTAATATCTTTAATGGATTTTTACATGAAGCTAAGTCAGCCGGTAAAACCCAACCTAAGGTCTCATCAAACAAAGGAGTCGTAATGAGCTCATCGTACTCCATTGATTGTCCAATCAAAAAAATGATATCTGTTTCTCCATCTCTCAGCTTCTTAATTGCTTGTTCATTTGTTCCCGTCTCAAGAACAATATTCACTTTAGGATTTATCTGTTTATATTTTTGTAGTATATTTGGTAATCGATAAACAGCTAAAGATTCATTCGCAGTAATCGTAAGCGTACCTTCAGGATGGTTGCTATCTTTTGGGATTTCTTGTGCTTTTTCGTAAATCGCAAGTAACTCTAACGCATAAGGATGAAAATGATGCCCCGATTTTGTTAAAAGTACTTTTTTCCCTAACCGATCGAAAAGTGGAGATTGTAAGTCGTTCTCCAAAGCTTTAATATGCGTTGTTACAGTGGATTGTGCATAATCTAATTCACGCGCTGCTTTTGAGAATCCACCATATTTAACAACAGCACAGAA
Organism: Cytobacillus sp. FSL W7-1323; assembly: GCF_038595015.1. NCBI lineage: Bacteria > Bacillati > Bacillota > Bacilli > Caryophanales > Bacillaceae > Cytobacillus > Cytobacillus sp. FSL W7-1323. The sequence goes on along the minus strand of NZ_CP151998.1, from coordinate 2,268,188 downwards.
AGTCTTAACATGTCTCATCTCCATAGCTAAACCTCTTTTTAGTATCATAATTTATGAATGATTATATCATATATTTCAATTTATCAAATAATAACTCTTCCATTATAGTAAAAGTAGGAATAAAAAAATGGACCTATTCCACTTCTTAAAATTAATTAACGGAGGAGAATAATATGAGGAAAAAGAGCTATCATATCGCTGTTGTAGGTGCTACTGGTGCAGTTGGCCAGAAAATTATTAACTTACTGGAGCAAATAACTGAATTTAATATAAACGAAATCACTCTTCTTTCATCGAAGCGATCTGCTGGTAAGAAAATTTCTTTTAAAGGTCAAGAAATCATCATTAAGGAAGCGGATGAAGCAAGCTTTAAGGATGTTGATATTGCATTTTTTAGTGCTGGCGGAGAAGTTTCCAGACAATTAGTAAGATTCGCGGTCGAAAGTGGCGCAGTGGTGATTGATAATACTAGCGAATATCGTATGTCAAGTGAAGTCCCACTTGTTGTTCCAGAAGTGAATGCACATACTCTTATTAGACACAAGGGGATTATTGCAGTACCCAATTGTTCTGCTTTACAAATGGTGACAGCACTTCAGCCAATTAGAAGATTATTTGGTTTAGAAAGAATTATTGTCTCTACATATCAAGCTGTATCAGGAACTGGAATACATGCCATCAATGAGTTAAAAGATCAATCAATGAGTTTACTCGCGGGTGAGGAGGCTACCGCTTCTATAATGCCTGCAAAAAAAGATAAGAAACATTATCCAATTGCTTATAATGTAATCCCGCAAGTAGATGTATTTACTGAAAATGATTACACCTTTGAAGAGGTAAAGATAATTCAAGAAACGAAGAAGATATTCGAAGATTCTAACCTAAAAATGGCTGCGACTTGTGTCAGAGTGCCAGTTGTAACAGGGCACTCTGAATCTGTTTATATTGAATTAGAACGAGTAGCAACTGTTGATGAAATGAGAGAAGTATTATCTTCGGCACCGGGCGTTGTTTTGCAGGATTCTCCAAGTAATCAACTATATCCAATGCCTATTTACGCGGTAGGAAAAACAGAAACGTTTGTTGGAAGAGTTCGAAAAGACCCTGACAATCCATATGGTTTCCACCTCTGGATTGTATCAGATAATTTATTAAAAGGGGCTGCTTGGAATTCAGTCCAGATTGTATTGACAATGGTCGAAAAAGATATCATTTGATCTCAACCTACTTGAAATGGAACAATAACAATAATAGCAACACCAGAATCTGTTTAATTGTAAATTGTATAAAAAGATTAAGGAATATAATAAAGACTTCAAAAATCAACAGACAGGAAGCGTAAACAAAAATCCTCAACCAATTTTCTATTGGAAGAGGATTTTTTATTAACACTTTACTAATTCACGAATGATTCTCTTAGCATCCTTTTCAGAAAGTTTATACTTCGTTTTTCAAAAGCGGTATTTAATAAAGTATGGATTTCTTGCTTTTACTACATATACGATTTGGCAGGTACATTTTTTATGCTTTTCTATCTCCCGGGACTGGGTCAGGAAATAATAAGATCCTCCCTATAGCATTTTGTACTTAGGTCTCTTTCCTACGGTTATTCCTTATCTTGTATTAGTTTATGTAACATCTCGGGTAGGAGCTTCAGAGGCGACAAGCTCCCTTTACTTAACACCAGCTCTTACATTTGTGATCGCTTGGGTTTGGCTTGGAGAGGTACCGACTACCGTTTCTGTTATAGGAGGAATCTTAACGCTATTTGGGGGTTTGTTCATTCATATAAAGAGAGATAAATAACCGAAAAGAGAAAATGAAATATACAAATAGAAGATTATTTTATTATTGAGTTCAGTCCGGAAAGTCATCTTTTTCTGTAGAAAATATTTTGTAATCTAGTTTTCTATATTTTATTGCAAATAATTCACATTAACTCTGTTAATAAATCTATGTTTCCTTAATACCATTGCATCAAGTTATGGTACAATTATTTTTGGGAATAATTAGAAATGGTGGTTCTCTATGAAAATAGTTAGCTTGTCTATCAACTGGTCTTCAGAAGTTGGACTTGCAATAGAGCTTTAAAAAGTCATGGTTGTGAAGAAATCTTAACTGACAAATGAGTGGATTAAAAGAGGAAAGAAAAGGATTTGAGGAATCTCTCCGGAACGAAACCTTATTCAAGAACATTCAGCAAGCTGAAGGATAGCAGCGAAGGTTAGAAGTAGATGAGGCTGAAAATCAGTAAAATTAGAAAGGAAGAAATAGTAATGCAGAAAACAAATTTGGCAAACGGCCTCCCTATAAAGGATGTTGCTTAAATGGGGGGATTTCTTCGTAGAACTATCTATTGTTATTTAGATAAGGAAGCAGGCTAAAAAAGGAAATGAAAAGTGAAACATAAAGACATCCCTGTATCGACATTAATGCCAAGCAATTTTGTAAGATAGTAAAAGAATGTGGTTAAGAGGAAGAGCATAGCTTACATCAGAACCAATGTTAGCGTTTGTTAGCATTTCTGATGATATAAGTGAACAAGTTTGCGTTTTGCTACTGGGCCCCATCAATGAGTATAAATTACTCAAGCAATCATTATGGTTTCTTAAAATGAACTAAAGGGTATTCAATTAAGAAATTCACGATGGTGGAAGAGGATAAGAAACGATAACGTTAATCCTCAATTAACTTCGTTCAATCGTTTAATTGTAGGTAATAAACGAATCATTGTGTGAAAAACACATTGTTGAGCAAAACTAGTGAAGGGAGGAATGAAAGATGAAAATAATTATTATTGGTGGCGATGCTGCCGGGATGAGTGCAGCGATGCAAATCATTCGCAACAGCAAGGAAAATCACGAAATTACTGTATTAGAAAAAGGAACGATTTATTCTTATGGACAATGTGGTCTTCCCTATTATATTAGTGGGGTAATTCCTCAAAAAGAAGACTTAATTGCCCGTTCTGTAACAACTTTCCGCGAGAAATATGGAATTGATGCCAAAGTACAACATGAAGTCTCTAATATTAATACAGATACGAAAATTGTTGAGGGATATAACTATATTGATCAACAACCATTTCAACTTACATACGATAAATTATTGATTGCCACTGGAGTTAGTCCTGTTATGCCTGATTGGGAGGGGACTGATCTTCCAGGAATATTCACTTTAAAAACCATACCTGACGCAAATGAAATAATCCAGGAAATGAATAATCGAACGATTAAACATGTGACGATTATTGGTGGTGGATACATTGGTTTGGAAATGGCTGAAAGCTTTGTGAGGTTAGGGAAAAGGGTAACCATTATCGAGCGGAATAAACAACTTGCTACCATTTTTGATGAAGATATGGCACAGCTAATCCATCAAAAGGCTAAAGAGCATCAAGTAACTTTAAAATTAGGTGAAGAAGTTCAATCCTTTTCAGGAAAGGCTTTTGTCGAAAGCATTACGACTGATAAAGGGTCATACAAGACAAATCTTGTCTTAGTGGCAATTGGTGTCAAGCCAAACGTAGCATTTCTCGAAAAAACAGATATTTCACTCAGTCAGCACGGGGCAATACGGGTGAACAATTATATGCAAACCAGTATAAAAGATGTATATGCAGCAGGAGATTGTGCTACGCAATATCATCGAATTAAAGCGTTAGATGATCATATTCCTTTGGGCACACACGCAAATAAACAGGGACAAATTGCAGGTCTGAGCCTATTAGGAATTCCTAAGCCGTTTAAAGGAATCGTAGGATCATCTGTCATTAAATTTTTTAACTTAACATTAGGAAGAACAGGTATTTCTGAAAAGGAAGCTAAAGAACTAAATATTCCTTACGAGATTGTCGTAACAGACGCTCACGATATTGCTGGGTATTACCCAGATGCAAAAAGAATGAAGGTTAAACTTTTATACCATAAGAAATATCGCACATTACTTGGGGGACAAATAATTGGAGAGTACGGGGTAGATAAGCGAATAGACGTTCTTGCCACTGCGTTATACAATCAAATGTCTATCGATGACTTAATGGATTTAGATTTATCGTATGCGCCACCTTTCAACGGGGTATGGGACCCAGTGCAACAAGCCGCACGCAGAAGCAAATAAGAAGAACGCCGTCTACATAAGTAGCGGCGTTTCTTTTTAGAATAATATTACTTGCTTAATACGGCATCCTTGATTTTTAAATCAAAACGATCGGCATTCATTACTTTAACCCAAGCGGAGATAAAGTCTTTAACAAATTTCTCTTTATTATCTTCTTGTGCATATACTTCAGCGATCGAACGTAATACAGAGTTAGAACCAAATACTAAGTCCACTCTTGAAGCGGTACGAACAACTTCACCTGTTTGGCGATTACGGCCTTCAAAAATACCGCCTTGAACTGGTTTCCATTCTACACTCATATCAAGTAAGTTCGTAAAGAAATCATTGGATAGTGTGCCTACATTTTCAGTAAATACGCCATGGCTTGTGCCACCATGATTTGTACCTAATACACGCATACCGCCAATTAACACAGTCATTTCAGGAGCAGTTAAGTTTAGTAGTTGTGCTTTATCTACCAATAACTCCTCAGAAGCTACACTGTACTCTTGCTTTTGATAATTACGGAAACCATCAGCAATTGGCTCTAATACTTCGAAGTTTTCTACATCCGTCTGATCTTCTGTGGCATCTCCACGACCTGCTGAGAATGGAACAGTGACGTCAAAACCAGCATTTTTTGCTGCTTGTTCAATCGCCGCACTACCACCAAGTACAATTAAATCAGCTAAGCTGACTTTTTTATTTAATCCAGCTTGTAAACCTTCTAATGTATGAAGTACTTTAGAAAGTTGTTCAGGTTGATTCACTTCCCAGTCCTTCTGTGGAGCAAAACGGATTCGCGCACCATTTGCACCTCCACGATTGTCAGAACCACGGAATGTACTAGCTGATGCCCATGCAGTTGTAACAAGCTCACTTATTGATAAACCTGAATCTAAAATTTTGGCTTTTAACTCAGACACTTCAGCATCTGTTAGTTCATAGTCTACTTTAGGGATGGGGTCTTGCCATACTAATTCTTCTTCTGGTACTTCTGGACCTAAATAACGATCACGTGGACCCATATCACGGTGCAGAAGTTTAAACCAAGCACGTGCAAAAGCATCGGCGAATTCTTCTGGATTCTCATAGAACCTACGAGAGATCTTCTCATAAGCAGGGTCCATACGTAGCGCCATATCAGCAGTTGTCATCATTGTTTTTACACGGACAGAGCTATCTGCGGCATCAGGCGCCATATGTGCTTCATCTTGACCTACTGCTTGCCATTGATACGCACCGGCAGGGCTTTTTGTTAATTCCCACTCATATCCAAATAATTGTTCGAAGAAACCGTTATCCCACTGAGTAGGGTTTGCAGTCCATGCACCTTCAATTCCACTTGTAATTGTGTCACGACCTTTACCACTACCATGTGAGCTGATCCAACCAAGTCCTTGCGCTTCAATTGGCGCTGCTTCTGGTTCTGGGCCAACTTGCGCAGCATCTCCAGCACCATGTGCTTTACCGAAAGTATGTCCACCTGCAACAAGGGCAACTGTTTCTTCATCATTCATACCCATACGTGCAAATGTTTCCCGAATATCTTTACCACTTGCTACAGGATCTGGTTTCCCATTTGGACCTTCAGGGTTCACATAAATCAGACCCATTTGTACAGCCGCTAAAGGATTTTCCAATTCACGATCTCCTGAGTAGCGGTTATCACCAAGCATTTCTTTTTCATTACCCCAGTATACATCTTCTTCAGGGTGCCAAATATCTGCTCGGCCACCACCGAAACCAAATGTTTTACCACCCATCGATTCGATGGCAACGTTTCCTGCTAATAGAATGAGATCTGCCCAAGAAATTTTGTTACCGTACTTTTGTTTAATAGGCCATAAAAGACGACGAGATTTATCAATGTTGGCATTGTCTGCCCAACTATTAAGAGGGGCAAACCGTTGTGAACCTGTACCGCCACCCCCGCGGCCATCACCTGTACGGTAAGTACCTGCAGAATGCCAAGCCATACGAATAAACTGTGGTCCGTAATGACCGAAGTCTGCTGGCCACCAATCTTGGCTATCCGTCATTAATTTATGAAGATCTTGCTTTAAAGCATAGTAATCTAGTTTAGTAAATTCTTCAGTATAATCGAAATCTTCACCCATTGGATTAGACTTTTTATCATGTTGGTGAAGAATATTTAAGTTTAATTGATTGGGCCACCAATCTTTGTTAGTCGTTGCTTCAGATTGCTGCTTCGTTACACTTCCATGATGAAAAGGGCAGCCACCTCCGCCTGAATGGTTTGCTTCAGAAATAATATTATTTTCGCTCATACTGATTCTCCTTTATTGTGAAGTGAGGTAATTATCATCATCTACTAATCAATCTCAGATAATAATAATTATTATATAATGATTATAATAAAATATAATAAAAAAAGTAAAGGGAAAAGATGAAATTTACGAGAAAATTATATTCTAAGAGGATAAACAATGGAATATTAGGGTCCTTTTATTCTTGTAAAATAGTAAAAAGAGAAGGAGGATATGAGAAAACGCAAATGAAATTGATAAAATTAATATGTAAATGAAAATAAATCAGTAAAAGGTATTATCAGTTAATAGAGGTCATAAAATAAAGATAGAAAAATCTGACTATTTATCTTTTATTGTAAATGAAAGTAACTAAAATGGAAAGTATTAGCCTTTGATTAATATAATCTTTCTTAATAATCCTTTTAAATAGGTGGGGAAGGCAATGATTCATCAAAAGGAAAACAGCTTCTTAATCATCATCATTACTCTATTACTATTATGTATTACATTGATTCTAGGGGCTTGTTTACATATCATGTTTGAATGGGACTTGACCATTATAGCTGGTTTGATCGGATTTGTTGGAGCGATTATTGGCGGAATGATTACCTTCTACGGTGTTAGAGTAACCATTTGGCATCGTGATAAGGAAATCTTTCTCTCAACCGCTACCTCAAAACTACTTTTAATAACGACGAAGATTGAACCTAAATATAAAGAGATTGCTAATGAAGCATTACTATACTCTAATGTTTTTAATTTAGACATTGATTACCATCTGAAAGCAAAAAGATTACACGAACTAATGAAACGGTTCATCTATACATCATATGAAGATATGGAAACACTCTATGACATTATGGAATATGAAGACATTAAAGGCTTTCATCAATCACTTAAAGAGATGAGAGAAGAAGTAGTGAATGAATCGAATGTGCAACTAAATGATTTAATTCAGCTTATTCAGCAAAGCTACCAATATATCTTTGCAACTTCTGCAAAATTAGAAAAGAAATATTTCCAATACAAGAAGCAAGTTCTTTAAACCGTCAAAATTCTTCAATGAAATTTTGTAAAAAAGAGGGTTTAATCGCTGATAAATGGAAGTTTTATGTATGCGCTCGCAGTAACATCGCAGCTAATTAGAAGGAGGGAGAAGCAGTATGAAAAACTTTGGACATACGCTCATTTTTGGAGGAACAGGTATGTTAAAGGAAACAACAAAATGGTTAATTGATCGCACGACTCAAACAAGAATCTATGGAAGAAAGAGCAAATCCCTAGAGCATTCAAATACAACTTATCGCCTTTTAGATTACACAGATACTGACAAACTTATTGAAGAGATTACCCTTGCTCACAAAGATGGCGGTCCCATTCACACTGTTTTAGCATGGATTCACAATACAGCCCCCAACGCTATTCCTATAATGAACAAACAAATAGAGCAATTACAAAATGAACCTTGGACACTCTATCTTGTAAAAGGCAGCAGTTCAGACATCGAAAGTATCAAATCCTCCCAACAAAACTACCAAGACCAATGTAAGCTTAAAATCATCCAACTAGGCTTCAAATATAACGGAACATCTTCCAGGTGGCTCACACACGAAGAAATATCAGCTGGTACAATTGACAGTATGCAATCAGAGAGGGATTTCACCATCATTGGCACACTTAAGCCTTGGGAGGCGCGACCTTAATTCACCTTTATATGAATGGAATTATTTAAACTAAGGTTTATTTTTCATAAGATCATTTAAAGTAACATTGATCTAAATGCGTCAATATACCAATGGGAAATCTAGATTATTTGTTATAATAACTTTAATCTCAGTAAAAGTGGTGATCCTGTTGTTATCTGAATTATACAAAAGTGAAATAACGACAATTGCTATAAGGTTCTTTCGCCACTATTCTTGTAAGATACATATCTATTTTGAGAATTGTGATAGGGAGAATTCAACCTTTAGTGTCCTTATTGAAGAAAAACTCCGGAAAACGAGGAACCATATTGGACAATTATTTAAAGAATCATGTAGCATTTGTACTGACTTATGTACATTAACTGAATACCCAGATGAAGAAATAAGTATGACCCCAATTAGGATAGCGGATCAAATAGTGGCATATCTTGTTATTCAAAATGGTATGAAAAATGAACAGCGATATGAAACATTAGAACTCATTGACTCTCAATTGGACTTATGTAAATCGACGATCGAAATAAAATTACAAAGTCTAGAACTAGAACGTCTTTATCATGAAACGTTAGATGAACTGCAAATCTTTTTACAAACTACAAGCGATGTATTTGTCCTAATTAACAAAGAAGACATCATTGAAACGACCAGTCAAACATTCTCATCTATTAATGAGGATAGATTAAATGTAGTAGGCTTAAATATTTCGACTTTAATGTACAGTAAAGATTGGGAAAGACTCAAAAAGGATAAAGTCATTGAAGAGGTTGAATTATTGGTGAACAAAGGAAAAGCTACGGTTTCTTTAAGAACAATCAAATCAAATGATGTAACAATCTCCTATTTAATACAAATATTAATGGATAAAGGAACTGTGAAAAAACCGATTGCTAAACAAACGCTCTATACTTTTCAACAAATTAAAGGGACTAGTCATAGTATTCAAAAAACGATTGAAAAAGCACAGAGAGTAGCTAATAGTGACTCATCTATTCTATTAAGAGGTGAAAGTGGTACGGGAAAGGAAATTTTTGCCCAATCTATTCACCATGGAAGCAATCGAAGTAAAAGGCCATTTATTGCACTAAATTGTGCGGCCATACCGGAATCATTATTAGAAAGTGAATTATTTGGCCATGTAAAAGGTGCATTTACTGGTTCACATACCACAAGGGTTGGGCGCTTTGAGCTCGCAAATGGCGGTACGCTTTTTTTAGATGAGATTGGTGATTTATCTCCTTCTCTTCAAGCGAAGTTATTAAGGGTTGTTCAAGAAAGAAGAATAGAAAAAGTAGGTGATAATCAATCAACCCCAGTTGATGTAAGAATCATTACTGCTACTCATCAAAACTTGGAGCAATTGGTTCAAGTAGGTAAGTTCAGAAAAGATTTATATTACCGTTTAAATGTTATACCGATTGTCATCCCACCTTTAAGAGATAGAAGGGAGGATATCCCGATATTGATTGAATATTTTATGAAAAACTTATCAAAACAAGCTGGAAAAAAACCGAAAAGAATTTCTAAAGAAGTATTGGAGATTTTATTGAAAAACAATTGGAGCGGCAATATTAGAGAGTTACAAAATGTCGTTCACCACTTTGTTCAATTAGAAATCGGTGAATTGGTGACTCAAAAAAGTTTGCCAACGTATCTTAAAGATGAAATACAATCTCAAATACAATTACAACCAAATCAAAAGCGTTTATATAGAAAACAATCCAATGAAAACAAAGAGGAAATCCTCCGACTATTAGATGAATTCGGAAGGGATACCTTGGGTAAAAAAAGAGTAGCAAAATCTTTGAATATAAGTTTACCAACCTTATACCGCAAACTGAATAAATTAAGAATTAAGTAATTTGAGAAACAAAGAGAAAAGTTGAGAAAAAATGAGAAATCAATGTATTTAACCTGTTTTTCTCAATTATCATTCTCAAGTAAATATATAAAAATCCTCTCACTTGAGAGGATTTTCACGTTTAATCTAGATACATAAAGTTACGAGATTCGTGGTTTTTTAAGTTATTATTTTATTTTTGAATTTTGGTACAGAACTTGCAATTAGTAAAGGAAGGAGATAAAGAAATGCCTTGGAAAATAACTAAAGAAGACATTCGATTCATTTCCCTTGGGGCAAGAATATTATCTTGTGGAGGTGGTGGTAATACAAGATCAATTGAAGCTTTAATTTTGTCTGTGATGAAAGACGATGATGTGATAGAGGTGATACCCATTCATGAAGTGAAGGATGATTGGTGGGTAACTGCTATTGGAATTATGGGTTCAACAGTCCTCTTTAATGAAGATTTACCGACAGGCGAAGAAGTGGAAACAGCACTTAGTTTATATGAAAAGGAATTTAACAAAAATGTAGATGCCCTCATTTCTATTGAAATAGGCGGTGTGAATGCTTTGGCTCCCCTTTTACTTGCTCTAAAGCGGCACCTTCCTGTGATTGATGGAGATGGAATGGGAAGAGCCTTTCCAGAGCTTTATATGACTACTTTGCATTTAAATGGTATTCCACTTGCCCCTCTTTCACTAGTCACGCAAGAAAATATGAAGTTCATTCCTTCTTCATACACTTCCGATCAGGCAGTAGATGAAGCGAAATCATTTGCTAAGAATAATGGAGGGCATAGTCACTTAGTTGGCTATGGTGCTAGTGGAGATGAGATCAAAACTTCCATGTTGTCAGGGACACTTTATTTAGCTTATCGTTTAGGGAAAATTATTGCGTCTTATGGCGACGGAATGACCCGATTAAGACAAATAATGAACGCATTTGAAAATTCTATCTACGGAGAATTATCTTTTGTGATTAAAGGGTATGTAACAGAAGTCTCTCGTTGGTTTGAAAATGAAGGGATTGTTGGAAAACTATTCATTGAAAGCTATACAAAACAACATAACCAGAAAATTGAAATCCAATTTATGAATGAATTTTTTTTCATTCATAATGGCGAAAACATTTATCGTGTGCCAGATTTAATTGTGTTTCTCCATATAGATTCACTTGAACCAATCAGTGTTGTAGACATTCAAAAGGCTCAATCAGTCATAGTTTTAGTTATACCTGCTCCTAACATATTGCATACTACAGATATGTTAACACTCATACACATGAAAGAATCCTATCAACTATTAAAGAAAGAGGAAGACCAATGAGGTTAGGAATTGATGTAGGTGGAACAAATACTGATGCAGTTATCATTGATGAATCAGACAATATAAAGGGCTGGTCAAAGCAATTGACGACAAGTAACTTGGGAGAAACCATCTATAAAACCGCAAAAGTACTATTAAATGAGGCTAATGTAAAGTCAGAATCGATAAAAGGGGTCTTCTTAGGCACTACACATGTACTAAATGAATTGTACTATCCAAAAAATTTAGCCAAGACAGCTTTGATTCGCTTAACTAAGAAACCATCGAAAATCAAACCAGGTTTATTTTGGCCAAGTCATTTAAGTAAATACATTATAAAAGAGTTTCATTTAGAAACAAGATATGATTTTACAAGGCAAATACCTCATTATGAAATCGATTATGAAAGTGTATTGAAGATAATGAAGGAAATAGAAAAAGCAAAAGTAGATGCTGTATGTATAGTAGGCGCCTTTTCTTCCTTTTATGAGGATGAAGAAAATAACTTAAAAAAAGTGATCGCCTCTCATATGCCTTCTCTTTCTGTCACTGTATCTAATGAAATAGGAAGTATAGGCTTTTTAGATCGTGAGAATGCCTCTTTGCTTAACTCAATGTTGTCATTTGTGATGAAGGATGCTTTAAGCTCCATTAATGATATCTTAAAAAACTTAGGTCTGCATTGCCCTTATTGGATAACCCAAAATGATGGATCATTGATGAAAGTAGAAGAAGCGATTAAGTTACCTATTTTCACAATCGGTTCTGGCATAACTAATAGTTTACGCGGCGCTTCCAAACTTACTGGTTTAAAGAACTTCATAGCGATTGATGTTGGAGGCAGCACAATTGATATTGGTATGGTAAGTCATGGTCATCCACAAACAGAAGAAGGGCCTGTAAAAGTATTGGATATACCAGTAAATGTTAGGCTTCCAAAAGTACATTCACTTTCAACAGGTGGAGGCAATTTGGTCAATACTCATAAAGGGAATTTATTAATTGAAGATACAATTGCAAGTGATATAACAAAAGATGGGCTTGCATGGGGAGGAGAGCAATGGACAATATCCGACTCGTTTTTAAAAATCTTTCCTCATTCATTCAAGGATAAACACATTAAATATGAAAATTTAGAAGGTATTTCAACAGAAGATTGTTTAAAAGTAGTAAATACGGTATCAAGCAGGATAAGAGAAAAAATCAGACAATTACAACCTAAAGATCAATACATCCCACTCGTTCTAGTTGGGGGTGGAAGTCCTTTACTTCTAAATAATATTTTCACTAAATTTGATAAAGCTATCCAGCCTGTAGGTTATCAAATATGTAATGCGGTAGGGGCTTGTTATGCTCCTCTAAGCTCAAGTCTAGACAAAGTTTTTTGGCTAAATGATCGCACAAAAGAAGAAATTGTAGAAAGAGAGAAAGAGAGAGTAATTAAAGAGTTAATTCATAAAGGAGCAAAACCTGAAACGATCAAAATTAATAGAGTGGAGGAATTTCCATTCGATTATTTAAAAGGTGAAATGTTTCGTTTGAAAATAATGGCATTTGGTGATTTATAATCTTATTTTAAAAAAGAGAGGGCGAAATATGAAAATTAAAGTGATTGCACCTATTATCTCAGACACATTTATGGATGAAATGAAAAAAGAATTTACTGGATTTTCCTATCCTCAAACAACCATTGATGTAACAAACCTAGATTACGGGCCTGCTTCTATAGAAAGTGAGTACGATGAAGCCTTATGTGTACCTGATTTTATCGAAAAAGTAAAACAAGCGGAAGCAGACGGGTACGACGGTGTGATTAGTAATTGTTTTGGAGATCCAGGAGTGAAGCCAGCTAGAGAGGTCGTTGATATTCCAGTGATAGGCCCTTGCGAGGCTTCTATGCTGTTTACAAGCACACTGGCAAAACGTTTCTCTGTTGTAACTGTTCTCCCCAATGTCGTTTCAATGATTAGTAACATTAGTAAAGTAACAGGTGTTTATCATAATCTTGCCTCTATTCGTTATGTAAACATCCCCGTTTTAGAAGTACATGAGAAAGAGAAGTTAAAGAGTGCCCTTTTAGACGAAATGTTAAAAGCGATTAAAGAAGACCAAGCAGAAGCACTAATTTTGGGCTGTACTGGATTTATGGGGGTAGCTAGCGAACTCCAAATGAAGCTAACTGAAAAAGGCTATGACATTCCAGTTGTAGATCCTGGCTTTGCTGCAACTAAATTATTAGAAGCAACAATAAGCATGGGAGTGAAGCAAAGTCGCATTACTTATATGAAGCCGCCAAGTAAACAAAGGGTGATGAATACGAATTGAATGGAGGGATAGGACGTTGGCAAATCATTCTACTATTGGGGACGATTATTCATTAACAAGGGTGCCTCAGGAGGCTAGACGATCACTGTGGAGTATTACGATCATTCGTGTCGGGGCATTAGCAACCATTTCACAATTTATTTTAGGAGCATCTTTAGGATACGGTATGACTTTCTGGCAGGCATTTTGGGCTACGTTTCTAGGTAGTGTGATTCTTCAAGTGGTTGGTTTCCTTTTAGGGTATGCAGGCGCGAAAGAAGGGTTATCTACAAGCCTTTTAGCTAGGTGGACAGGGTTTGGGCGCCATGGTTCGAGCATAATTGGTGCAGTTATAGCTATTTCTTGTATTGGTTGGTTTGGTGTACAAAATTCCGTGTTTGCTGAAGGAATTGTACAATCTACGAATGGAGCGATTTCTTTACCCTTAGCAGCAACATTAACAGGAATTGGCGTAACAATTTTGGTTATTTTCGGTTTTAAACTTTTAAGTATTACTGCTTCTATCACTGTACCTTTATTTCTAATAGCTGTCAGTATAGGAATTTATCAAACACTAAAAGGACAGAGTTTTTCTGATTTACTAGCAACACAGCCAGCAGGTGAGCCTTTATCAATTGGCGTTGCTGCGACGATGGTTGCGGGTGGATTTATCATAGGTGCCGTGATTACCCCGGATTTTAGTAGGTTTGCTAAGAGTGGAAAAGATGTTTTCTGGATGACTACCATCGGATTATTAGTTGGAGAGTTAGGGATTAATATGATTGCTGTCTTAATGGCTTTAGCAGCAAGAACAAATGATGTAGCTAATATTATGATGACAACAGTTGGCTGGTTAGGGGTTTTGGTTGTGGTCCTTTCCACAGTTAAAATCAATAATTTAAACTTGTACTCATCATCCCTCGGTTTTACTAATATTTTTGACTCATTATTTCGAATTCAATTAAATCGTGGAATGGTTACGTTACTTATTGGTATTATTGGGACGCTATTATCTGTATTAGGGATACTAGAACGTTTCACTGATTTTCTCGTTTTACTTGGGATACTTGTTCCACCTGTTGCGGGAATTATGGTTATTGACTATTTCATTTTAAAGACACATAGGAAAATACTAGACGAAAGTCGCCAGAAGGGCCAATTGCCTGCAAATACCGAGAAACTTGGCTGGCCTACGATTTTAGCCTGGGGATGCGGAGGATTAGCTGGTTATTTTATTACAATAGGTATACCGTCTATTAACTCGTTAGTGATTAGTGCGGTCATTTATTATGTTGCAAAAAAAATGGAGCGATTATATAAAACTGATATTCATGCAGATGTAGCATAAATATTTAGAAACTTCAAAGGAGTGCGCGAAATGAGAAAAATAGGAAAACAAGAAATTGAGGATATGGCAATTGGTGCAGCTTTACTTGGAACGGGCGGAGGTGGAGATCCGTACATCGGGAAGCTAATGGCGCTTCAAGCAATTGAAGAATATGGAGAAGTAATATTATTAGACCCAGAGGAAGTACCAGACGATGCATTGGTTGTCCCATCATCAATGATGGGTGCACCCACTGTTATGTTAGAAAAAGCACCAAGTGGTGAGGAGGCTATTCGTGCTTTTAATCAATTAGAGGAATATTTAGGTGAAAAGATATACGGGACTTTTCCTATTGAAGCGGGTGGTGTAAATAGCATGTTACCTTTTGCATTAGCTGCAAGATTAGGAATTCCAGTAATAGATGCTGATGGGATGGGACGAGCATTTCCAGAACTCCAAATGGTAACCTTTTATTTAGACGGGATATCAGCAACTCCTGCAATAATAGCTGATGAAAAGGGAAATACGGCGCTATTGTCTACAATTGATAATGTATGGACAGAGCGGATTGCTAGATCTGCAACTATACAAATGGGTGGTTCAGTCATGTGTGCGATGTATTCAATGAAAGCTAAAGACCTTAAGAAAAGTGGGATTACAAATATTCTTAAGCTTGAAGAGGAAATTGGTAAAAGTATTAGATTAGCTAAAATAAATAATGTGAATCCTATAGAAAAAATTTTAGAAACAGTCAATGGCTTTGAGTTATTTAAAGGGAAAGTCATTGATATAGATAGGAAAACTGAATCAGGTTTTGCAAAGGGTGTCGCTACTTTTGAGGGGCTTGAACAAAATAAAGGTGAAAATTTAAAACTCCGCTTTCAAAATGAACATCTTATTGCTCAAACGAATGAAAAGGTTTTATGTATGACGCCGGATTTAATAGCTGTACTCGATTCAGAAACAGGTTTACCTATAACAACAGAAGGCATACGCTATGGATCTAGATGTGTTGTAATTGGCATCCCTTGTCATCCAAAATGGAGAACAGAAAAAGGCATAGCAACAGTAGGACCAAACTACTTTGGCTATGATATGGCATATACACCTGTAGAGGAACTTGTAAAAAAAGGAGTGACACAATGATGGCAACATATAGAATTGGAATTGATGTAGGTGGTACTCATACTGACGCGGTCTTGTTAAATGACAAGAATGAAGTCATATCAGAAACAAAAGCTTCAACTACTGAAGATGTAGCTACAGGCATATATCACGCAATGCACAAAATTGTTTCTCATGCGAATGTGCCAAAAGAAAATATAAAATATGCAATGCTAGGAACAACTCATTGCACGAATGCGATTGTTGAAAGAAAGAGACTAAATCAAGTGGCGGTAGTACGAATTGGTGCGCCAGCGACACTGGCAGTCAAACCTTTAATAGGTGTCCCAAATGACCTTAGAGAATTACTAGGTGAACATGTCTTCTTAGTGCGAGGGGGTCATGAATTTGATGGAAGAGAAATAGTTGAACTTGATGAAAATCACTTATATGAAATCGCAAATGAATTAAAGGAAAAAGTGGATTCCATAGCAATTACTTCTGTTTTCTCTCCAGTATCAAAGGCACATGAAGAAAGAGCAGCCGAGATTTTTCAAGAAGTATTGGGAGACTCTATCGCATTATCGTTATCTTCTGAGATTGGTTCTGTAGGGCTTTTAGAAAGGGAGAATGCGACCATATTAAACGCTTCAGTTATTAATGTCGCAAAGATGGCTGCAGAAGGGTTTATCGATGCATTAAAAAATGAAGGGATTCAAGCGAAAGTATTCTTTGGACAAAATGACGGAACATTGATGTCTGTAAAATACGCTATGAAATATCCTATTTTCACAGTTGCATGCGGACCTACTAATTCTTTGAGAGGAGCTTCATATTTAAGTGAATTATCGGATGCCATAGTCGTAGATGTTGGAGGAACAACATCTGATGTAGGTGTGCTAGTGCAATCATTTCCACGAGAATCTTCTCTTGCAGTTGAGATTGGTGGAGCAAGAACGAACTTCCGTATGCCGGATTTAGTTTCTATAGGCTTAGGGGGCGGAACAATTATAAAGATAGAAGACGAACACTCTTTTACAATCGGTCCTGAAAGTGTGGGATATCGATTACCAGAGAAAGGATTGGTCTTCGGTGGAGATACATTAACTACTACTGATGTTGTTGTGGCACTTGGGAAAAGTAATTTAGGAGACGTTAAAAAAGTGTCACATCTTGATAAAAATTTATTAGAAAAAATATACGTAAGAATGGTTGAGATGGTCGAAGAAGCAATAGACAGAATGAAAACAAGTGCTGATCCAGTTCCCGTTATTCTTGTTGGAGGAGGTAGTATTTTACTACCAGAAACCCTTAAAGGTGCCTCACATGTTATCCGCCCGAACCATTCAGGAGTAGCAAATGCCATCGGCTCAGCCATTGCTCAAGTGAGCGGGCAAGTGGAAAAGATATTTGTTTTAGATGAGATCGGCAGAGCTGCTGCGTTACAAAGCGCAAAAGAACAAGCAATAAAAGAAGCTGTGCAAGCTGGAGCCGAACCCAGTAGTGTAGAGATTGTAGATATTGAGGATGTCCCATTGGCCTACTTGCCAGGAAATGCAACGAGAGTAAGAGTAAAAGCGGCAGGTGACTTAAAATATCAAAGCGAGGTTGCTATCAATTAATATGCTTTTAACAGAGTGAAAGCCAAAAACCAGTCATCTGATGACTGGTTTTTGGCTTTAGAAAAAAATAGAGATGATTAAGGTACCTCAGTATCTAAAACAAATTATTAGTTGATAATCCAGAGCATTCAAAAGAATAAGGATTATGAAAGTTTAAAGAACTGGCATAAAAAAAATAAACATAGAGTTGCTATTTTTCGGTTAGATGGAGGTGAAGTCGTAGGCGAGAAATCGCAATGAAATGAAAGTATCTACTATTCTTATCATTTTTATCTAGTTTACATAATATATATTATAGGAAGTTAAATAATTATAATCATTTTTGTCTCAATATCCAAGTATACTTAAAACATTGAGACAAAATAAAATTTTATGATTCTGATCTTATTCTGCGATAAATTGCAAATCAATATGTCATCTTTAATAAATATAACAAAATGATTGATTCGCATATGATTCAAGTTTTAGTGTATTTATAAATCTATTATCCAATAAAAAAATCCAGTTAACTCAATAATTTTATTTACGTTCTTGCTCTAGCTATGTTGTATACGATTAGAATATCGTATTAGCTCTTTCTTAGCTACCTTTTCTATTTTTCCTCTAATCGTACTCTGGCTCTTGCTCCAGCATTGCCAGCTGCTGAATGCTCATAATTAAGTTTGGATGTAACAGAAAAATTGCTTTATCTATTATCATGTCTTTCTGCATGATATAAAAATAACTCCTTGATCACTAAGATTATTCACGAATTTAATTAACTGCAACATATTTCTACTTTATGAATTTTAAATAGAAAAAGTTATAAACCATGCTATGATTTATAACTTTTAGTTTACATAATAATATTATTGTCTTTGTAAAGCTTTGCTTAAAAACTGTCTTACATTTCCGTAATATTGTATCTTATTAAACGCAGGATAATCAGATTGAAACTGTACGTAGATTGGAGAATCAAGTAACCATGGATAATGCTGTAAAAATTGTTGATCTCCAAAAACCAGCGCTGTTAACCAATTATTGATTTCTCTTTCATAAATAAGATATCGTATCTTAGCATACGGTTCGGTATATTCTCCTTTGCTAATTTGAAATCGGCAGAACAATACATATTGCCCCATTTGCGGTATCCACTGTGCCTGAAGCGCGTCAGAATGATTGTTCTCATTGCCTTTTACGCTCTCAATAGAAATGCTTAAATAAGCTTGTTCATCTCCATAAGGCTGTCGAAAGTAATAATTTCTATATTCAACTGGCTTAACATTTGTAGCAGGAGCAAGAATATCAACCTTTAATTTTGTTAAATCTAATTCTTGATTCATTGAATCCTTCCCCTTCATTAAAAGATTGTTACTTCTATACATCCATCATATGCCCATTAACTAAAGTTGTGCTAGCTAGAGATTTGTACCTCATTCTTACCATAAAGAAGAAAACTCAATGCTCCTTGAGCTGCCCTTATCATAAAAAATAGCTTATAGTTTATCTTTAAAAGAAGATAAACTATAAGCATTTTAGCAATAACCGCTTATTTGTTTCTTACATCTAAAATTTCTACGTTCACTAATTGCCATTTTTCATCTTCTCTTTTCCAAAAAGATTGCAAATAAGCTATAGTATCATTTTGGTCTATACCTGTGACCCTTTGCATTCCCTTCAAGCCCTTTTCCCCCTTTGTATTTTCAAAAGGAGTAAGCATATTGTATGAGTTAACAGTTAGTTCAAAAGGTTCGTTTAATTTTCCTTTATGATATAAACCGAGTTTTTCATATGCTTTTGCATTCTCAGCCAAATCAAAAGTTACTTCTCTATTTTCATTTTCTACTGCGATAACAGCTTCGTAATTATCCTCTAATTGCGCAGTAGAAGTGACTGGATCAGGTACACCTAAGTTAATTAGTTTTCCATCTTGATAACTATAAAGATAGAATGAAGCATTTTCTCCACTATCTTCGCTGTTGATTTTCACTAGCAATTCCTTATTACCATCATCATTAAAATCAATTATTTTTAATCGTGGGTCAAACCCTGGTTCTAAATCTACTTTGACAGTTTTTTTAAGATCATCTTCTACTTCTAATGATAATTCTTTAAAAAAACCAGCTTCTTCTTCATAACGGATACCTTTAATCTTTATCGTCTCTTTTATCTCTTTTCCAGAAAGCTCTGCTTCTTGGGTAATGACTGTTTTTTGCTCTTCATTCTTGTCTACACCGGCATATACAGCGGTCATCGTGGATAAACTCATCAAGAAAAAGGCAGTTAATGCGACAAGCACTTCTTTCTTCATTATAAAGACCCTCCTAACATTATTATAAGGATGCCCTTTATTGGAAGAATAATGCAAAAAGAGACTTGAAAAATTTATTTTCTTTTTATTGGTCCATAATGATCACTCATGGCCTGATTTAGCAGTCCTAAACAACGGTCAAACTCCACTTTCATTTGCTTTCTATATAGCTCGTATTCTTGCTTCCCCTTATCCGTAAGATGATAAATAATAATTTCTTGAAAATCTACACCAGGTTCACCAAGTAACTTTTTTTCTCTTCTCACCCATCCCTCTCTCGTTAATTCATGTAATGTTTTATAGATTTCGGAATGAGTAGGATGATATCCATATGGTTTAAATTCGGTTCTAAGATCATCTAAAAACTGAGTACCATAACGCTTATTCGCTTCAATCATTTTTAGTAAATATAACTTCAAAAATGCTCTTTGTCTTACAAGAAAGCCCCTCTTTAATTCTGATTCCATTGTTCTCTCCTACCTTTGCTATGAAGAATCATGTTATTTTTTTATCATTGATTGAATATACCGTTTATTTGCTTTATAACTAAAGAATAAATAGGATAGAACAGATAGTGGAATGAATGTCCAAGCTGCCCCTCTTAACAAGGCAAAAGGTGTCTCAAAAATAAACGAAAACCAAAATGACATTCCACTTTTGTCCCATAGCCCCGGAGTTAAGTAAAGTTCACTTGGTCGAATGAAATAGGCTGGATCAATGATGCCTGTATAATAAAGAAAGACTATTAGTGGGAAGTTACCAATGGCAAGCATGAGAGAAGAATGAGCGTAACGTTTATACCTTTTTGCCTTTGAAACATTATCAGAAAAAATATCATCTGTGGCTTGATCATCGATTTTCTCAAAATATTGAATCCCTGAATATTTTGATCCAGCAATATGTCTCCAACCACTATCCTCGAACAATGTAATATAATCCAAAAAGTCTGCTGAATGCTTGAACTTTCTGAAATCTATTTTAATTTTCTTCTCTTTTGCCTCAACTAACCGAAATTTGTAGCCGAAATAAGTGCTTTCTAATTGGTACCCTTCACTCGCCATTCTCTCTAACCATTGTTCCTCTTTATCAAAGTCAATAAAAACCTTGAATTTGCGCATCTTCTCCCCTCCACTAAATATCTGTATTAGAGAATAAGTTATCAGTAATGTGAATCATATGGCTCATCCTTTTATAATCTTGTCTTAGTACCTCAATTCCTTTCTCTGTGATCACATACGTTTTTCTACGTTTATCATCACTTTCCACAGATTGTATTAACCGTTGTTTCACTAAATTTTCTATTGCTCCGTACATCGTTCCTGCCGCTATTTTCACTTTGTTGTCACTTAATTCCTCCACTTTTTGCATCATGACATATCCATGGGAAGGTTCAATTAATGATAATAGAATGTAATAGGTTGTTTCGGTTAATGGAGAATATTTATTTATGTCCATTGAATCACCCCGACACTATATATACAGTTAAACTATATAGTTCAATTATATACAGTCTAACTGTATATTGCAATAAGTCACTTTTTATACTTTCGGCCTTTTCTTACTTAATCGCATTTTTTGTTTTTTCTTTATCTATTGAATATTTGGAACATAGTTCTGTTAGAATTATTTTCGTTAATTTTTGTATGCTTATAACTTCGAACATTAAAAAAGCCACCTAAAAGGTGGCTAAAAGATTCATTGTTCACGTAAATTGTTTGCTATAAGCGAACAAGTCTTCTTGTGCTTGTTTATATTCCTGTTTTAGTTTATTGACATAATTAGCGGTAGTTGTCACCGCGGAAATAGCAGCAATACCTTGTCCACTTCCCCAAACATCTTTCCATGCTTTTACTCGATTTTCCCCAAAATTCATTTTGCTTGGATCACTATCTGGTAGATTATCAGGATCCAAACCAGCAGCTTTTATGGATGGTTTTAAATAGTTACCATGAACCCCAGTAAATAGATTACTATAAACAATATCATCGGATGAACCATCAACAATAGCTTGTTTATACTCTTCTGAGGCTCTAGCTTCCTCTGTAGCGATAAATGGCGAGCCGATATAGGCTAAGTCTGCTCCCATCGCTTGCGCAGCTAAAATGGCTTGTCCGTTCGCAATAGAGCCAGATAGCGCTAATGTTCCATCAAACCATTGTCTAATTTCTTGAATGAGCGCAAACGGACTTTTATCACCAGCATGGCCACCCGCTCCTGCAGCAACAGCAATTAAACCATCTGCGCCTTTTTCTATCGCTTTATGTGCAAAAGTATTATTGATTACATCATGGAGTGCAATACCACCATAACTATGAGTAGCGGAGAATACTTCCTCTCTCGCTCCTAGAGAGGTAATTATAATTGGCACTTTATATTTCACGCATAGCTCCATATCTTTTTCTAATCTTTGATTTGATTTATGTACGATTTGATTAATTGCAAAGGGTGCAGCCGGTTTATCCGGGTTTTGTGCATTATAATCAGCAAGCTCTTCTGTAATCTGCGCTAACCATTCATCTAACTGAGAAGAAGGTCTGGCATTTAATGCTGGCATTGATCCAACGATACCAGCTTTACATTGTTCAATAACTAGCTTTGGGTTACTAATAATAAAAAGTGGTGATCCAATGACCGGTAACTGTAATTGCTGAAATTGTTTTGGTAAACGAGACATTTTCTTTTCTCCCTTCAAAGAACGAATGAAAACGGTAACACTTATTTACATCTGTTTTCTATATGTCCAATTTAACCCATATTTCTGTTACCCGTCAATTAAATATCAGATATTTCTAAATTAACAATATTATTTTTCGTGAAAATAAGCTGCGATTCAATCTCGCAGCTCATTTTTTTATTTCATGATTTTTACTTTTGGATTAAGCGCTTTCTTTAATGCTTGTATATAGTTGTGAATGGCTGCACTACCCAAATCAGAAGTTGGATTTAATAATTCAAAGGCATGATAAGCGCCAGGATAAATATGAAACTCTACATCGACTCCATCTTTCGCAAGTCTCGAGACATATTCAATTGTTTCATCCCTAAATGGATCCAATTGACCCACACATGTATAGGTTGGTGGTAGGCCAGAATAATTTTTTGCTCTTGCCGGCGCAGCATACGGTGAAATCTCACCATTGATATTTTTACCTAAATACATCCTCCATGCTGCTAGGTTATTGCCACGATTCCATATCGCTTTTTCATCGGTGATTTCATAGCTTGATGCAGTCGTATTACGATCATCTATCATTGGATAAAGTGGCATTTGGAAGGCTATTTTCGGACCGCTTCTATCTCGTGCTAACAATGAGAGGGCAGCTGTTAATCCTCCGCCCGCACTCTGACCAGCTACTGCGATTCTACTTCTATCAATCTTTAATTCTTCACAGCTCTCATGCATCCATAACAAGGCAGCATAGCAATCTTCTATTGCACAAGGATAGCGATGCTCTGGAGCTAACCGATAATCGACTGACACAACCACACATTCAGCTTCTTTTACAAACGCTTGACAAATAGCATCACTACCATCTGGATGACCAGTTACATACCCTCCTCCATGTATGAAAAGAACAGCTGGAAGTGCCTCTTCATTTCTATTAGAAGGTTCATAGATCTTCACTAACATTCTTTGTTTATCTCCACCTTGAATAGATAACTGATTGATTCTTACATAAGGGGATGTTTCGACTGGGACGAATGCAGCCTGCCTTGCTGCTTCTAATCCCTCTGGTAACTTAAATGGTGGGAAAACCTCACAGATTTCTCTTATTTCTTCTGCTACTCTACTGATAAAATCCATTAATAGCACTCCTTTACATACTTTTTGTGATGGAAGAATGTTGGTCAAACCCACTATACTCACTAGTAGCACAATTCTCGAGGATTTTCCCGTATTGTCCTAGCCCACCTAGATAAATTAAAAATGCTTCAGGCTTTCCTTCTACATTTGCTCCAGAATACCAAGAAGGGGTTTTACTATATAATGTTTGTCTATATACTTCTTCACAGTGGATACGCCATGTTTCTTCTTGTTGCGCATTAGCTTCTACCATTTCGATTCCCTCTGCCTCTATATAAGCAATAAAACGGTCAATCCAATCCACATGCTGTTCAATACTTGTCGGCATATTTGTTGCTACAGATGGACTTTGTGGTCCAGTAATCATAAACATATTCGGGAAGAGGTTAGTGGCAACACCTAAATAAGTTGATACATTAGCTCCATGTTCCCATTTCTCCTTAAGTGATTCTCCTCCACGTCCTTTAATATCCATCGTTAATAATGGTCCGGTCATTCCATCATAACCTGTAGCGAACACAACCATATCTAAGGGATACTCTCTGCCTGTTGTGCAAATACCCTTTTCACTGAATTGTGTTATAGGCGCAGATTTTACATCGACAAAATGGACATGTGGCAAATTAAATGATTCATAATAATTTGTATCAAGAACTAGACGTTTAGTGGCAATTGGATAAGTGGGTAACAATTTTTCTGCTAACGATTGATCCTTAACAACTTGTTTTATCTTATCTCGAACAAATTGACTAAGTGTTTCATTAGAGGTTTCATTAATTAATAAATCATTATAAGTGGCACTTATCTCAAAGCCACCTTTCTTCCATGCTGTTTCATAAATTTCCTGCCGTTTAAATTGATTTTCCTCTAAGGCAGAAATCGGTCGTGAAAAAAAGGGATAACCAGTATGAGATTGAAACATTTTCTTTCTTGTATCTAATCGATTTGCTTTATATTCATTGATTTCTTCTTCTGTGTAAGGGTGATTTTGTGCGGGAATCGCATATTGAGGAGTTCTTTGGAAGCTATATACTTCCGCTGCTGTTTCTGCAATAACCGGTAAACTTTGAATTCCACTTGAACCATTACCAATAATCCCTACTTTCTTGCCATGAAAATCTACTTCGTGATGTGGCCAAGTACCTGTGTGATAGCTTTCACCTTTATACTGACTATAACCTGGTATTTTCGGGATATTCTTCGCATGTGCTGACAGACAACCGACAGCTGTAATGAAATATTTACATATCAATTGTCGACCATCTTGTAAATACACTCTCCATTGTGTAATTTCTTCATCAAAATGAGCCGCTCTTATTTCTGTTTCTAACTCAATATCCTCTCTCAGTTGTAAGCGATCTGCTACAAAGTTTAAGTATTCGAGAATTTCTGGTTGAGTCGGATAACGAGAACGCCAAGACCATTCTTCATATAACGTTTCAGAAAAGGTAAAATTATACGTATGGCTCTCTGAGTCACACCTCGCACCAGGGTAGCGGCTCCAATACCAAGCTCCCCCTACACCAGCTCCCTTTTCAAACACTCGGACACTTAAGCCACGTTCTCGTAATCTGTAGAGCATATACATGCCAGAAAACCCAGCACCAACAATGATTGCATCATAGGAAGGGAAATCTTGATGATTGTGATTGTCCATCAATTACTCACACCTTTCTACTTAAATGATTGCGCTTACATTTTATAGGTAAAATATTCTGACTATTAATAGTATTAGACCTCCTATTGTAAAATTCCTCTATCCTCAATTAAATTTTTTCTCACTAATATAGCTCAGTAAAAGGAAGCATATTAATTTTAGAGGTAACAGCATTACTTATGAAATATCTTCGGTAGTATCTAATATTTCAAATAAAAGTGATGATATGTTGAATAAATCTTTAATTTAGAATTTCATCCAATAATTTTGTTTAATATAAGTAAACTCGTTACAATCAAATGCTATAATTCGCATAAAAACTTGCGTGGGGGATGATGATGCTAAAGAGGAAGTTCGGAGATCGTTCAGATTGGAAAAGAATTGATAAAAGGAAATATTCACAGGCTTTCCTCAATACCAAAAACTTTAAGGGTCACATAACTTTATTACATGCACTATCCGTTACATCACCATTATGTGTAAGTTATGGGAGAAAGAAATTATGTATAGTGGATGATGGATATATGTGGCTTCAACAATTTCCTTTAAGAAAAAACCATACAGTAACTACGATGTTCGATTCTAAAGGGAATATCATTCAGTGGTATATAGACATATGCCTCCATTATGGAATAGACAATAATATTCCATGGATGGACGATTTATTCTTAGATATTGTTATATTACCAACCGGGGAATTATATGTTTTGGATGACGACGAACTTGAAGATGCGCTAAAAAATAGTATTATTAATCAACCTCTATATGATTTAGCTTGGAAAGAAGTAAAAATCATTAAAAGTTTAGTTAGAGCTGGAAACTTTAATTTGTTAAAATTGTCGAACACCCATAAAAAAATTCTATCTAAAATTTTGAAGTAACTACGATTAAATGAACAGAAGTTCTGTCTATTTCCGTTCATTAATCATGAAGATTAGATAACTAGAAGACTTAACATTAATAAAAAAATTATTTACTTTACACAGTAATCTTCCCTGTTGACCAAGAAACGTTAGAGGGATGCCTTCAGTGTTTTTTCAATACTAAAATGATCAACTAAAAGAATGATAATGCACATTAAAAAAGTACATCACTTTTATGAGTGTGTACTTTTTTAATAATGTGTCATTAAGTTAAATACAACCTTTCAACTTTTTGAAGAAATCGTTTATGTTTGTTCCTTTGTCTCAGTCCATAAATGAATAATTGCACCATTTTCTTCTTCATCTAATATAAACGATCCGTTGGAGTAGCGATCATTGTATCTAAGTTCATTCATTGCTATGGACTCAATTGTCCCTTTTTCACTTTCAACAAATGCTGTTTCATGATTATTTGTTATAACCATACCAACAATGCGATGCGGATGTTTTTTCAATTCGCGTAACATCACTACACCTCGTTTTGCCCTTGATGTTTGTTCAAACTCTTGCAGTTTCATTTTTTTCACTGCCCCGCGTTGCGTCGCAATGACAACTGCTTCTTCTTTCTCATTACTAATCATTTTTCCAGAAACAACATAGTCATCATCTTTTAGATTGATTCCTTTTACACCCGCAGCTCTTGGGCCTACTAAGTTTACTTCTTTCTCATGAAACCTGAGACCATAACCTAAATGAGTTGTGAGAAACACATCATGCTCGCCATGTGTTAGGTGAACATCGACAACCTCATCATCACCTTTTAGGTTAAGTGCAACGAGCGCTTTTGAAAAGCGTTGAGCTTTATATGATTTTAATTCGGTTTTCTTCACCATACCGTTTTTCGTAATAAATAATAATGTTGCATTCTCTTGTTCAAAATCAGTAATAGGGATTGCGTGAATGATACATTCATCACGATCGATGGCAATGATATTGGCAATATGTTGACCCATGTCCTTCCAGCGGATGTCAGGTAATTGGTGCACAGGACAATATAAGTAGCTGCCTTTATTCGTAAATAGAAGTAGAACATCCGTTGTATTCATCTCTAGCTTTGTTAATAAACGGTCGGATTCCTTCATCGCTAAATCTTGTCCATTTGAAGCTGAATAAGAACGCTGGCTTGTCCGCTTAATATACCCATCTCTTGTGACAGTAACAATCACATCTTCATTTGCTACAAGAACTTCTAGGTTAATTTTAATTTCTTCTATTTCTGCTTCAATTACTGTTCTTCTATTGTCTTCAAATTTCTTCTTCACTTCACGAAGTTCTTTTTTAATCACTGATGCGAGTTTCTTGTCACTGGCAAGAATCGATGTGAGTTCCTCTACTTTGGCCGCTAATTCCTCTGCTTCTGCACGCAATGCAGTGATATCTGTATTCGTCAAACGATATAGTTGTAATGAGACGATCGCTTCTGCTTGAGGCTCTGTAAATTGATACTCTCTCATTAAATTCTCTTTCGCGTCACGCTTATCTTTTGAAGCACGAATCGTCGCAATGACTTCGTCTAATATAGATAATGCCTTGATTAGGCCTTCAACGATATGCTGACGTGTTTGAGCCTTTTCTAAATCGAATTGTGTTCTACGTGTGACAACCTCTTTTCGATGGTCAATGTAGGCATCTAGTAGGGGGACTAGACCCATCGTTTTCGGATGACGGTTATGAATAGCCACCATATTAAAGTTATACGGGATTTGCAGATCAGTATATTTATATAAATAATGTAAAACCCCTTGTGGGTCAGCATCCTTCTTTAATTCAACGACAATTCTTAGCCCTGTACGATCCGTTTCATCACGGACTTCAGCGATTCCTTCGATTTTACGATCGAAGCGAAATTCATCCATTTTCTTCACTAAGTTCGCTTTATTTACTTCATAAGGGATTTCAGTAATGACTATTTGCTTTCTACCACCACGAATATCCTCGAAATCTACTTTACCACGGATAATAATTTTACCTTTGCCCGTTTCATAGGCTTTCTTAATGCCTTCTACACCTTGTATGATTCCACCGGTAGGAAAATCAGGTCCTTTTATATACTGCATTAAATCATCGACAGTACTTTGTGGACGATCCATACGATGAATAACAGCATCAATAACTTCTCCAAGATGATGAGGTGGGATTTCCGTTGCATATCCGGCAGAAATCCCTGTTGATCCATTTACAAGTAAGTTGGGATAACTAGCTGGTAAAACGGTTGGTTCATTCGAAGTATCATCAAAGTTCGGAATAAAATCAACCGTTCTTTTTTCAATATCATTTAAGAGTGCAGAAGAAATAGAAGATAATCTCGCCTCTGTATACCTCATCGCAGCAGGTGGATCATTATCGATACTACCATTATTGCCGTGCATTTCAATAAGAAGCTTGCGCAACTTCCAATCTTGACTCATACGCACCATGGCATCATATACAGAGGAGTCACCATGTGGGTGAAAATTACCAATCACATTACCGACCGTTTTTGCCGATTTTCTAAAACCTTTATCATGCGTATTACCTTCAACATGCATGGCATATAAGATACGACGCTGCACGGGCTTAAGCCCGTCTCTCGCATCAGGTAATGCTCTATCTTGTATAATATATTTACTATATCTGCCAAATCGGTCACCAAGGACATCTTCTAACGGCAGATCACGAAATTGTTCTGCTTTGTTCATGAATCTAACTCCTCAAGCGTCGAAATGTTTTCATTTTCTAAAATGCTGCCATCTTCTTCTAATCCGAATGCGACATTTGTTTCAATCCATTTCCTCCGTGGTTCAACTTTATCACCCATTAAAGTGGTAATTCTACGTTCCGCTCTCGCAGCGTCATCAATTTTCACACGGATGAGCGTTCTCGTTTCTGGATCCATCGTTGTTTCCCATAATTGGTCAGCATTCATCTCACCAAGTCCTTTATAACGCTGAATAATATAGCCTTTACCAACCTTTTTAATCGTATCAGGAAGCTCTTCATCACTCCATGCATACTCTATTACTTCTTTCTTTCCAGAACCTTTACTCACTTTGTACAATGGTGGTAAAGCAATATAGACTCTACCTGCTTCTAGTAACGGTTTCATATAGCGGTAGAAGAAGGTCAGTAAGAGCACTTGAATATGGGCTCCATCGGTATCAGCATCCGTCATAATAATCACTTTATCGTAATTAATATCTTCAATCGTAAAGTCACCACCGACACCCGCTCCAACAGCGTGTATAATCGTGTTTATCTCTTCATTTTTAAAGATATCTGCGAGCTTTGCCTTTTCAGTATTTATTACTTTACCTCTTAATGGCAATACTGCTTGAAACCTTCTATCGCGCCCCTGCTTTGCTGAACCACCCGCAGAGTCACCTTCTACTAAATATAATTCGTTTCTTTCTGGGTTACGTGATTGAGCAGGTGTCAATTTCCCTGACAGAACCGCTTCAGCCCGTTTCTTCTTCTTTCCGCCTCTAGCGTCTTCCCTTGCTTTACGTGCTGCTTCTCTTGCTTGAAAAGCTCTAATTGCTTTCTTAATTAATAAAGAGCTTGTATCTGGATTTTCTTCAAGGAAGTAAGAGAGATACTCTGATACAACAGCATCGACAGCTGAACGCGCTTCGCTTGTTCCGAGCTTGCCCTTTGTTTGTCCTTCAAATTGTAACAGTTCTTCGGGTACACGTACTGAGACAATCGCCGCAAAACCTTCTCGTAAATCAGTTCCTTCTAAGTTCTTATCTTTCTCTTTTAGAAGCTGAACTTTACGGGCATATTCATTGAACACCCTAGTCATCGCTGTTTTAGCTCCAGCTTCATGTGTCCCTCCATCTTTCGTACGAACATTATTAACAAAAGAAAGGACATTTTCTGAAAAACCATCATTAAATTGGAAGGCAAAATCAACTTCAATACCATTATGCTCCCCTTCAAAACTAACTACTGGATGGAGCGTATCTTTTTCTTCATTTAGGTACTGAACAAATGCTTCAATCCCATTTTCATAATGATAAATCTCTTTAAGATCATGACGTTCATCCGTTATCTCGATTTTCATCCCTTTTAAGAGAAAAGCGGATTCACGTAATCGTTCACTTAGCACTTCAAAATTATATGTAGTTGTTGAGAAAATTGTCGGATCTGGTTTAAAGTGGATCGTTGTCCCTACTTGATTCGTTTTACCAACCTTCTCAAGCGTGGTTACTGGCTTTCCGCCGTTTTCAAACCGCTGTTCATAAACAAGTCCATCGCGTTTAATTTTAACGACTAACCATTGTGATAAGGCGTTAACAACTGAAGCACCTACACCATGAAGTCCACCACTTGTTTTGTATCCACCTTGGCCAAACTTTCCTCCAGCGTGCAACACAGTCAATATGACTTCGGTTGTAGGTTTGCCCATCTTGTGCATTCCGGTCGGCATTCCTCGACCTTTATCTTGAACACTAATTGAATTGTCTTTATGTATTTTGACAATGATATGATCGCCGAAACCTGCAAGTGCTTCATCTACAGCGTTATCGACTATTTCGTATACAAGATGGTGTAGCCCTCTTGCATCCGTACTTCCAATGTACATTCCGGGACGTTTTCTTACAGCTTCTAATCCCTCAAGTACTTGTATGGCATCATCATTATAGTCAAATACTTCCTGATTTTTTGCCACAAGCATTCCCCTTTCATCTCTTCAAAAACCATCTATTGTCTATCAATCCGAGTCGGCAATAGAGTTTGATTATATCATAACCGCGCCTTTATGCACCTCTCTACAATAGATATCGGTTTATTATTCCATTCTTATTCACTATATTCCTTCTTATCATGCGAGTCGTATGCATATATGTTCCCCATTGTAACATGCATTAAGGTCATGTATATACTGTTGCAATAGGTGAATAAGAACAAACGTTCTAATCATTATATCATATTTATACGTCTAAACCGCATATGAAAGAAAAAGCATGAAATCAATGTCATGATCCCATGCTACAAATGTTATTTTGTTAGCGCATGCTCTACTTTAATGCATCGATCCATGATCACGGTATAACCAGCATCACTTAACTGCTGAAATACGTCTTCATCTACAACACCTAGCTGAGTCCAAAAAATGGGACAATCAATATTTTGAAATTCACTCGCAAGACTTGGCAAATATTCCGAACGTCTAAAGACATTAACAATATCCACTTTGCCTTCTATTTCAGCTAATGATGCAACCGCTTTTACACCTAATACTTCCTTAACTTTGGGATTAACAGGGATGATTTCGTAACCACTTTTTTGCATGGCTTCACTCACCATATAGGATGTACGATTAGGTTTATCACTTAAACCTACGACGGCAATCCTCTTTGCTTGTTTTAACATCTTTCCGATTTCAGTTCTTGATGGGTTTTCTATACTCAATACATTCACCTCTTATTTTGAACTCTACACTATTTTATCTGAATTAAAGTATAAATGCGAATAGATCGCAATGCTGTTCTTTCTGACATACAGCTTCATCTTTTTTATAAAGCTTTCCTTTTCGCTAAATATCACGTAATCCACTTAACAAAAAAGTTCTTTTCTACTAATTTTAATCATATATCTATTTAACATTCGTTTCATACTAGGGTAATCTTTGCAATTGAAAAGATAATTTAAAAGCAACATAGTACATTCACTTATTTACGTGGTACAATATAAGAACTGTATTTTTATTCCGTGGGGGAGAGTTTATGACATTTGAAGTAATCATCGTTTTTCTTATTGCTTATTTAATTGGTTCCATTCCATCTGGATTAATCATTGGTAAAGTGTTTTATGGCATTGATATTCGTGAGCATGGTAGTGGTAATCTTGGTGGGACAAACACTTTCCGAACGCTAGGAAAAAAAGCAGGTTTTACCGTTACACTGGCCGATATCCTGAAAGGTACCATAGCTGCTGGATTATTACCAATCTTCTTTGATATAGATATACATACAGTAATTATAGGAATTTTTGCTGTTATTGGCCATATGTACCCGATATTTGCAGGATTCAAAGGTGGTAAAGCTGTTGCTACATCTGCAGGTGTTGTGCTGGCGTTCGTGCCCGTCATGTTTGTGGTAATATTAGCTGTATTTTTCATCTCACTTCTCACTACTAAATATGTTTCATTATCATCAATGATTGCTGGTATTGCAGGATTGATTTATTCACTCATTCTTGGTGATTCAATTTTAATCATAGTGATTGCCTTAATGACATTGTTCATCATTTATCGACATCGTACAAATATTAAAAGGATTATCAATAAAACCGAACCAAAAGTCAATTTATTTAAAAAGAAAAGTTAACATTCAAAAGACAGCGTTATAGAATGCTGTCTTTTCTTATTTATTCATTTCTATACTAGGTAGATCGAAGCTATAATTTTTTCTAGTAATCTATCTTTTTTACAATTCCTAAAAAATTCCTTTAACGAATGAAAACGGTGATTGAAAGCCATTGAATGACTTTGGTATGATAAGATTAATAAGTCCATCATTGCGATTTAATTAAAAATATGACATTTTAACTCATATACATAACAAGAAAAGTAGAGATGATTCGTGTTTTTTTCTCAATATACATGTTTTTCTAACATATAATGCAATTTCTTCTAATAGAATAAAAGAGAATGACATTAGATACTACTTCCACATGACAAACAATGGTAAGGATGATAAGAAATGAAATTAACTGAGATTGTCTTAAAAGAACTACCATTTCCATACTTCTTAATTGACAACAATAATCACGTGGTTTCAACATCTATAGTTAATCAGCATACAATCATTGGTACCCCATTCACACAATTAATGAATTACGAAGATGTCGAACAATTTAATGAAATACGCAAGAAAAAAGCAGTTCTTAATTTACAGCTATTTTTCGGAAACGGTTATCACAATTATCGCGTCTATACGATTCCTGAGGAAGAATCATGTCATTTATTTTGCTACCCCTTATTTCATTCATTATCTACTGATCATAATTATCAAACACAACAATTAGAGCAGAAACTCCTCAGATTTAGCTTAGAACTAAATGAAAAAAAGAAAATCATTCATGAAACTGCGTCTCAGATTAATGAAGCTAATTTCACAAATGAGTACGCACAAAATTTAAGTACACTTGCAGCATCGATGGCACATGAAATACGTAACCCGCTTACAACAGTTAAAGGTTTTTTACAATTGTTAAAACCCTATCTCAATGAGTCAGGGAAAAATCAATATGTTGATATTGCTCTAGATGAGATTAATCGTGCCAATGATATTATTCATGAGTTTCTAAATGCAGCAAAGCCAACAGACAATATTAAAGAACGTATTTCTATTAATAAACTTGTTCACGATACTTTCCTGTTGTTTCAGAGTGAAGCGATTTTAAAGAATACTGCACTCTCCTTCCAATTATCAAAAGACGATCCATATATTTATGGTAATGCCAAACAATTAAAACAAGTACTAGTCAACTTAATTAAAAATGCACTGGAATCATTTGATACACAAGAGCAGCATCAAGAAAATACGATTAATATCTCTGTTAGAAGGACAGCTGAAACATGTTTAATCGTTATAAAGGATACTGGTTTCGGAATGAATGAAGAGACATTAGAAAAGCTTTTTCAACCTTTTTATTCTACTAAATCGACGGGCACAGGCATTGGGTTATCCATTTGTAAAAGAATTATCGAACAACATAATGGCTGGATTAACATTTCATCTGAAATGAATGTTGGTACAACGATTAAGATTACTTTACCGCTAGATAAAGAAAATACATACAGCAATTGAGAGATTAACTTCACATATCCGAATGATCTGGCATCGTTTTATAGCAAAAAAAAGAAGCCTCCGTTTTAGTCGGAGGCTTTTTTTCTTATTAAATTAATTGTTCTTTTTCATCCTCAACCTTTTTATTTTGAAATAAACCAATGATTATTCCTAGAACCGCTCCTAAAAATGCAGGTACTAACCAACCTAACCCTACATCATATAATGGAAGAATACTAGTGAATAGATTATCTACTGAGGTAATCGTATATCCTGCTGCTTTAAAGCCATCAAAGATACCAATAATAAACGTAAATAACATACTCATTTGGTAAACAGATTTCTTACCATTAAACAACGGGTGTAAAAACGTAAGGATTAATAATACAATCGCTAATGGATAAATAGCTGTTAATACCGGTACTGAAATAGCAATCAATTGACTTAATCCAAAATTAGCAATCGCTGCACTAAATACTGAGAAAACAATAACAAACGTATTATAGGAGACTTTAGGCATGATTTTACTAAAATAAGCTGCACATGAAGAGATTAAACCAATACTAGTCGTTAAGCATGCGGCAATGACAATCACACTTAGTATAACTCCTCCAAATGAGCCAAAATAATGCCCGGAAACTTGAGATAAAACCGCCCCACCGTTTCCTAATATACCTAATTGAGAAACACTACTAGCACCAATATAAGAAAGTGAGCCATATATCACAGCAAGCAAACCGGCTGAAATTAATCCTGCTTTAATCACTGAAAGCATCACTACTTTAGTTGATTGAACGCCTTTAGAACGAATGGCATCAATTACGATAATTCCGAATACGAAAGCAGCAAGGGCATCCATTGTTAAGTAACCTTCAGTAAAGCCGTTAAAGAAAGAGTTAACAGTATATGCCTCACTTGGTGCTTGTAGAGATCCTAGTGGATTAACAAATGCTACTACAATTAAAATTAAAATAAATAATAGTAGAATAGGTGTTAAAACTTTACCAACAATATCAACAATTTTCGATGCATTCAGAGAGAAGAATGCGGTAATTCCAAAGAAGATGATAGAGAAGATAACTAATCCAATCGTACTCCATTCATCAGAAATGAATGGTCTAATACCAATTTCATAAGAGACCGTACCAGTTCTTGGTATCGCAAATAATGGTCCGATAGATAAATATAGAACAACTGTAAAAAGTAGACCAAAGAGTGGACTTACACGACTTGCAAGCGATTGCAAGTCACTTTTACCAGAATAACCTAAAGCGATTACACCCAATAAAGGAAGACCAACACCTGTTATAATAAAGCCCGCTACTGCGGCCCATACGTTCGTTCCTGCTTCTTGACCCATCATTACTGGAAAAATTAAGTTCCCAGCACCGAAAAATAATGAAAATAACATAAATCCTACTGCAATAATATAAGAAGACGGAACCTTTTGATTCATATCTTCTACCCCCTTCTGCCTCTACTGTTGTAGTTAACAATCTTCAATTACTATAATTTACTAATTCTTCAGAAAATTCATATTTAAATATAATATTGTATGAATTACAATCTCTGAAAAAATTCAAGCAATATATTGCATTATTAAAGTAACATATCCATGTAATGAATGCAATATATTATTTTAAAAAAATATAGTCATATGTAATATATTAATAGAATTATTCTTACTTAATTTACTAGTAGAGACCTCGATAATTTTACATTCTTGATTGGAATGACTAAGAATAATCCTTCTAGTTATCAAAAAAATAGTGAATATTATTATAGGTTACATAAAAAAACCCTTACAAAAGGAAAATCTTTTGTAAGGGTAAAAAACAGTTAAATTACTTCTTCATTCTCTTTTATCTTTGTCTCTCTTTTAAACAGATCTATTACAATACCTAAAATCACACCAATGATAGCTGGTACAATCCAACCTAATCCCACTTCATACAACGGAAGAATGTTTGCGAATAAATGATAAACAGGCTCTATTTGAACTCCTGCTTCTTTTAAACCGTCAAAAACACTAACAATAAACGTTAAAATCATACTTACTTGATAGACAGTCTTCTTCCCATTAAAAAACTGATGGAAAAATGTTAAAATTAATAATAAAATCGCCAAAGGATAAATCGCTGTAAGTACTGGAACAGAAATAGCTATTAACTCTGTTAAACCAAAGTTCGCAACTGCAGTACTGAAAATAGCAAATGCAATTACATATGTCTTATAGGAAAATTTAGGCATGATCTTATTAAAATAGCTAGCACATGAACTGATCAAACCTACACTTGTTGTCATACAAGCAATAATCATAACAGCACTTAGAACGATTCCTCCATAAGAGCCAAAATATGCATAGGCAACACCCGAGAGAACAGCTCCACCATTTTCAAGGATACCTAATTCCGCAACACTACTAGCACCCATATAAGCCATCGCACTATAAAAGAATGCTAATAAAACCGCAGCAATCAAACCAGCCTTCATCGTAGCAAACATAATAGAGCGATTTGACTCTATACCTTTTGCCCGCAGTGCATTAATAACAATTACACCAAAGACAAATGCAGCCAGTACATCCATAGTTAAATAGCCTTCTGAGAAGCCATTAAAGAATGAGTGTTGTGAATAAGCTTCTGTTGGCTCCCCAAAAGATCCTAGAGGATTAAAAACAGCAACAAGAATTAATAGTAGTATAAAGCTAATTTTAATAGGCGTTAAATATTTACCAACAATATCAACAATCTTTGATGAATTTAATGATAATATCGTCGCAACACCAAAGAAGCAGATTGAGAATATTAATAAACCAATCGTCAGTGAAGATTCTGGCAATAATGGTCGAATTCCAATTTCAAATGAAACACTTCCTGCTCTCGGAATGGCAAATAATGGACCAATAGCTAAATACAATATAATAGCGAAAATCAGTCCAAATGTTGGATTCACTCGACTTGCAAGCGATTGCAAATCACTCTTACCTGAAAAGCCAAGAGCAACAACAGCTAATAATGGCAGTCCCACACCAGTTATAATAAACCCAGCTGTCGCTGCCCAAACATTTGTACCCGCTTCTTGCCCCATCATAATCGGGAATATTAAATTACCCGCTCCAAAGAACAAAGAGAATAACATTAAACCTAATACAACCACATAAGAATTTGAAGATTTTTGATTCATATTTACAAGTTTACCCCTCTCAATTACAACTAGCAGATGATTTTTTCACCGCTAGTATTTTTCAGAATATTTATTCTTCATAAAATTAAATATTCTGAAATAATTTTTAAAAATTCTGTCACTTATCTAATTCCCGTTAATATATTGCATTAATAAGATAACATATCACTATAATGAACACAATAAATTATCTTAAG
Source organism: Cytobacillus sp. FSL W7-1323 (assembly GCF_038595015.1). Classification (NCBI taxonomy): domain Bacteria; kingdom Bacillati; phylum Bacillota; class Bacilli; order Caryophanales; family Bacillaceae; genus Cytobacillus; species Cytobacillus sp. FSL W7-1323. Next base: position 2,230,771 of record NZ_CP151998.1, on the reverse strand, counting down.
AAACTAACGGAAAAGGTGATATATTGCATTAAAAACTATATTATTATATAATTTTTTCTATATATTACTAATATGGATAGAATATTTCCGGATTTCTTTCAGCAATTTTGAAAAATCACACTATACTAACAGAGTAATTTACAGATATTTGATACGCAAAGGTGGTATATTATGCCAATTCCAAGTAATTTTTCAACTCCACAACGACTTTCAGCTAAAAAACGAGCATTCTTGCAAATTCAAGAATGGATTATTGATGGCACGTTAAAACCAAAAGAAAAGCTGAATGATGCTGATCTTGCGGAAGCTTTAGGAGTCAGCAGAACACCCATTAGAGAAGCATTACAATTATTAAATTCCCAAGGATTTGTAGAAATGTATCCGGGTGTAGGGACACAAGTTACTGCAGTAAATCACGAAGATATAACGAAAATCCTTCCTCCATTAAGTGTCCTGCAAGCATTGTCTTCTGAATTAGTAGCAGGCAATCTGGGGCAAGAGGTAATTAATCGTTTAAAAGAAATTAATCAGAAATTTGCTGAAGCTATTAAAACTGAGGATTCATTCTCTGCTCTTAAATATGACGAAGAGTTCCATCAATTAATAGTAGATGAAACAAAAAACCCTTATATAACTCAGGCGATTGAAGGTCTCCAACCTCACGTTATGAGACTTTACTATTACAAAGCCATTATCTTAACAGAATCATCTATCGACGAGCATGAACGGATCATACAAGCGCTAGAAGCAGGTGACAAACAAACAGCCTCTGATGTAACAAGAATCAATTGGATTCGTGCCATCAATGAATATTTTTCTGAGCATAAATAAGGTTCCCTTCTCTTTCCAATCAAAATCTTAGCAGTGTGTTTCGCTTTCGTATACAATAGTCTTATAAAGATAAAAGGAGTGGGGACCTTGGACATTCGATTGAGTGACAAAGCCATTAACTGGTTTAAAGATGAGATGCTTTTAACTGCCGGAGATTACGTTCGTTTTTTTGCCCGGTATGGAGGTTCAAGCCCGATACAACAAGGATTTTCTTTAGGTATTTCTAATGAAGAACCGGTCAATCCTGTCGTTACGAAAGAATCTGACGGTATCCAGTTTTTTATCGAGGAAAAAGACTTGTGGTACTTCGATAATCATCATTTGATTGTGCAATATGACGAGGACTTAAACGAACCGCAGTATAAATATGAAAAATAAACATCACCCCTAGCTCTATAAAACTAGGGGTGATGTTTATTATCTCCAAATATGCTCTTCTTTTCCCTCTAACTTCATAATTTCAATTTGTTTATCTCCTAATAAATCAAAATGAGAGTATCCGTCTTTACGATGATGAATCCACTCCGGCTTCAATCCGTACTTCTTCCCCCATAAAATGAGCTGATTCAAATCGGACGCTCCCACCTTCGTGACCGTCTTACACGTGGGAAAACGATCATCAAGCCAATAATGAGTAAGAAAGGCGATCTTTCCAGCATCTATATCAGATTTCCACTTTCTTACATCAACCCTAGTAATACCGAACGCCATTTTTAAGCCTTCTTTCTTTATTTCTTTGCTTTTTCGTATGCTTCATGCCAATCTGGAAACTTCCTCCGAAGTGAAATCGGTCGAAAACTATCCTTCTTCACACAAGTGTGTAATGAAGACCCACTAACAGCGAGAATGCCTTCTTGGTTATATATTTCATATCCATAAGTTGTCCTTAAACCATCATAATCCTCTACCCAAGTCTTGACTGTAGCTGTCTCTCCATAATGGAGAGGTTTTTTATAAGATGCTTGTATGTCAAGTACAGGTGATAATACACCTTGTTCTTCTAATGCCGCATAATTAAAACCTAGGTCTTTTACGAATTGCGTTCGACCTAGTTCCATCCAAATAATATAATTGGCATGATAAACCACACCCATTTGATCTGTTTCCGCATATCTAACTTCTATCTCTTTCGTTGAAACTAGCACTAGTCTTGTCTTCCTTTCTATTCGGACCAATTGTATTTATAAAATCTCTCTCTGTTAATGTGGATAACGATGACTCACTTGTATGTGAATCTTCCATAATTCTTCTTGCTTGATTCTGAATAGCCCCTTCAGCAAGATTCACAACTAAACGACCATTCCCTTCTGTTACTGTAGTCGTAAAATACTCCAGCAGTAATTGTTCGGCCGCCTTCGTTAAACTCATTTCATATCTTGTTAAAAATGCTTTCATCATCTTCAGCATCTCTTCAGCAGTATAGTCCGGAAAATGTAAAAACTTTTTAAAACGCGACCTTAGTCCAGGATTACTTGCCAATAGCTTTTCCATTTCCACTGGATAGCCTGCTAATATCACTACCAAGTTTTCGTTATGCTTAGTCATTTCATCTACAAGCGTATCTATCACTTCTTTTCCGAAATCAGTAGTGATATCAGATAAAAGAGAATACGCTTCATCAATAAACAAAACACCACCTAATGCTTGGCGAATAAGTTTTCTTGTTTTTAATGCTGTCTGGCCAATATAACCAGCAACAAAGTCGGCTCTACTCGAAACAATAAGATGGCCCCGTTTGAGCAAGCCGCATTCTTTTAATAATTGTGCGAAGATTTTCGCTATCGTCGTTTTCCCAGTACCTGGATTCCCTGTAAAAACTGAGTGTAGCTGCACAGGAATGGCCGGTAATCCTTGTTGCCCTCGCATATGCTGTACTTGTACAAATGACACTAAAGTCTTTACTTCTTCTTTAACATGCTCCAATCCAATCATTTCATCCAGTTGCTTCTGCGGTTGATCAATAGACTCTTCCTCATCGATGGTAAAATCATCTTCTTCTAATATGGTTAGTTCTCTAATATCTGCTTGATCACCCTTAATACCTTTAGAAAATATCGCATCGAGAATGACATCATGTACAGCTCTTGCGTTACCAAAGGTATCATCAACACGCTCTCTTTCTATTCTCTTTAACAACGCCCTTTCTCCTGAACTAGTTAGCACATAATCATTATTTAAAGCGATTCGCTTTCCTATCTCTAACAACTCGTAGTCATTGTAATCTGAAAGATGGAGATGGTTTGCTTGCGGGAAACGACTGCGTAATCCCGGGTTTACTTCAAGAAACTGTCGCATTTCATCAGGATAGCCTGCCAATATTACTGCCAATCGTCCACTATACTTTTCACTTGTCATTAACGAAACAAGGGTATCAATTGCTACTTGTCCATAATCGTCCTTTGATTGATCTGATCGATTCAATGTATAAGCCTCATCGATAAATAATACTCCACCTAGCGCTTTTTCGACTAATTGTCCAACATTCTCTTCGGTTTGCCCAACATATGCACCAACTAATTGTGAACGATTAGTTTCTATGACATTCTCCCTTGGTAAGACACCCAAATGATTGTATATACGCGCAAGTGTTCTCGCTAAAGTTGTTTTACCTGTTCCAGGATTCCCTGTAATCACCATATTGAGACTCATTTGATCTCGCTGGTTAAAACCTAAAGTACGACGTCTATGTTGATACTGTAAAAATTGATAATAAGCTTTAATTCTCTTCTTTACATTTATCATACCAACCATTTCATCAAGTTCATTTAAAGGAGTCACATGTTGCTTTTTCTGTATTTCGTAGGCTTCAATTCTTTGTTGCCACTTTTCTTTCACTTTCAAAAGTTGCTCAATTTTTCTCTTTACTTCATCATAATGTATCGCTGTATGAAATACGCCAGATATCGACTGCTCATATGCTTCGGCAACCTCAACTAATTCACCGCCAATGGATAGAGCGTCTTCGAGGATAGCAGATAAATCGTTTACAAAAGGACTCAATTGATCATTTTTATACTTACGTAGTTCCTCTTTTTGTCGTTTTAAATGTTCTTTTGCTTTATGAGTTTGTTGCATAAAACGGTTTGTGATGGCTATCATTTCTTCTGCAGCATATTTTTTTGTTGCACGATTATCAGTTTCACGAATAATAGGATATTGAAGTTGATCCATGAATTCTTTGTTAATCATCCATTTTGTTTCTGCGAGCGCTTCTTTTGCTCTGAGATTCTGCGGTGATAATTCAATCGCCTTTTGTAACCATGCAACTGGCAATTGAACATCTGTTTTGTCCCTTATAGCAGACAATTGCGCTGCTTCTGTTAGCAACTCTGATAATTGTTCAGCATCCGTTTTTTCATCTAAACGAGAGATTTGTTCAAATATATTTCTTTCAGTATGTACTTGCTGGGAACCATTTTTATCAATATCTGTTTTTTTCTTTTGTTTCATTCTATTCACATCACTTTATTCAATGGTTTAAACTAACTATACCATATTTTTTTCTTCATATTGAAGTAAAGCCGCTTACATACAAAAGGATGCTTAGGTACGGCTTACCTAAGCATCCTTTTGACATTTATTCACCTTTTGTTTGAATCACATCAGGTTGTTTGCCTGTTTTATCCTGCATTTGTTTACCTTTATTGCCACCAAAACCTCTTGATTGTGTACCAAGGTGATTGGGGACAAAAGCTTTACTGTTCTTTTTTGGATTACCCATCACTTATCCCTCCTTCATTTTATTATGTTCGGAAGTTAAGTGAAATAGTCAGGTAAAAATCTACTCTGCCTTTAGGTGACTAGCATGTTTTTCTTCTAATCGCATTTCTATTTTATCCATTGCAGACTGATCTTTCATTAATTGAAGCTTATTCTCTAATACCAGATCAGCAAACGTTCTTCTTTTAGGTTTTCTCATAAAATTCTTCACCCACCATTTCTTTCTATTTTATAAGCAGTATGCCCCATTCAATAGAAAGTTATTACAAATTTTAGAAAATTTAATAATGGGCTTAGTTATTGAATTATAAAAGAGATAGATTAAAACTGTTTTAACTTTTCTTTAATTAATGATAAAGGCATAGCACTATAGTATTTATCCCTTATGACGCCCTTTTCATCAATGAAATAAGTAGTTGGTATTACCATCACTTGATAAATTTCATTTACTTGATCATTCTCGTCTAATAAAACCGGAAAAGTAATACCTAATCGCTCAACATATTTGCTGACATTACTTTTTGTATCAATGTTAATGGCAATGATCTCTATATTAGTATCCTTTTTATTTTGATAAAATGATTGGAAATCACGCATTTCTTGTTTACATGGCGCACACCAAGTAGCCCAAAAATTGAGCATCACTTTTTTTCCGCGAAATTCCGTTAAACTGACATTTTTACCTTCAATAGTCTGAAGCTTAAATTCGGGTGCTTTTGTGCCGATCTTCAAACCAGGTAATTGATCTTCTGCTGCAGTTTCTAGCGGGATAAATAGTAAAAGGCAACAAAGGAATAATAAGGTTTTTTTCAACTAGAACACTCCTTCCTTTCATTATTGTTCCTAATAGAAAAGAAAATATAGTGTTCTGATCATCCAAAATGAAAGAAAATACGTAAATAAATAAACAAAAGCGATACGCATCCATTGAATCATAGAGAAATGCGAGTGATAGGCTTTAATAAATAAATAAATTACCATGATAACTAAAGCGAAGAATAGACCTTTCAGTCCACTATTTGAATAAACAATTATAAGAGGGTCTTTTATTACATCTGTAAACCTCGTTATTAGTGGTAGCCCTTTATAACATAGGAGAAAAATAATTAGACCAGTCACCAGACTAGAACTAACTTCATCTTTTATCTTCCCATCAACTTTAAACAAAGTTTTTAAAAGAAAATATGTGATTACAAACGCTATCGCAAGACTTAACTGATTCACAGTAATTAAAAACGGACCAATCATCCATGCTTTCAATTGTTATCTCCTTTTGTTTTACTATGCTCAATCATTTTTACTCATTTCATTTAGTTCTAAGGTTTTTTTAAACTTTCACATCGTGATTCTATGTGTATTGAATGGAGGCAATTTCCTTCCTAAAAGGGGTGAAGTTTGTTGAAGTTTGGAAACTAAAAACCCTCTACACATCTAGAGGTGTAGAGGGCAGGAAAGCTACAATTATTTCTTCAATCGATTACGAAGAACCATTTGCAAGATACCACCATGACGATAGTAATCAATTTCCACTTCAGAGTCGAAACGAACAAGTGCTTCAAAAGTAGTTATAGTGCCATCTTCTGCAATTGCTGTCACTTTTACAAAGTCGCGAGGTCTCACGTCTTCTCCAATTTCAACACTAATTGTTTCCTTACCAGTTAATCCTAGTGTATCAGCACTCTCACCAGCTTTAAATTGAAGTGGTAGAACGCCCATTAACACAAGGTTAGAACGGTGAATACGCTCATAGCTTTCGGCAATAACTGTTTTAATACCGAGTAAATTTGTTCCTTTTGCTGCCCAGTCACGAGATGATCCCATTCCGTAATCCTTACCAGCAAGTACAACTAATCCAGTGCCATCTTCTTTATATTGCATACATGCATCATAAATGGATGTCACTTCACCAGTTGGCCAGTACGTTGTGAATCCACCTTCAGTACCTGGTGCAATTTGGTTACGAATACGGATATTAGCAAATGTACCACGCATCATAACTTCATGGTTACCACGACGAGAACCATAAGAGTTAAAGTCACGAACTTCTACGCCATTTTCGCGAAGGTATTTACCAGCTGGTGTATCTTTACCGATTGCACCTGCAGGAGAAATATGGTCAGTTGTAACAGAATCACCAAATTTACCAACTACACGTAAACCATTTAATGGTTTTACTTCTTCTGGATCTGGTTTTAAACCTTCAAAGAATGGTGGGTTTTGGATATAAGTAGATGACTCATCGAAAGTATATAATGGTTCATTACTTGTTTTAATTTCATTCCAACGCTCATTATCATCGAATACACGCTCATATTCAGCACGGAATAAATCAGGTGTAACCGTTTGTTTAACGACTGCATTGATTTCCTCAGTTGTTGGCCAGATGTCTTTAAAGAATACATCGTTCCCATCTTTATCTTGACCAAGAACATCATGTTGAAGATCAACATCAACTGTTCCAGCTAGAGCGTATGCAACTACTAACGGTGGTGAAGCAAGGTAGTTACCTTTCACTAATGGATGGATACGACCTTCAAAGTTACGGTTACCAGAAAGAACAGAAGTAACAAGTAAATCACTGTCAGCAATCGCTTCTTCAATTTCTTCTTTTAAAGGACCAGAGTTACCGATACACGTTGTACATCCATAACCTACTAGGTTAAATCCTAATTGCTCTAAATAAGGAAGTAAACCAGAGTTATTTAAGTATCCAGTTACAACTTTTGAACCTGGTGCTAAAGATGTTTTCACATATTTAGGAACTTCCAAACCAAGTTCTACTGCTTTTTTCGCAACAAGACCTGCACCAACTAATACATAAGGATTAGATGTGTTTGTACAGCTAGTGATTGCAGCAATTGCAACTGCACCCGTTTTCATTGTCGTAGAATCGCCATTTTTGAAGTTAACTGTTGCTGTTTTATCAAACTCTTTCTCATCATAACCAAAACCTTGGTTACCTTGAGGAGCAGTAACAGCTTTATTAAATTCTTTTTTCATAGCAGAAAGCGGAATTAAATCTTGCGGACGTTTTGGACCGGAAAGGTTCGGTTCAATATCAGCTAAGTTAATTTCTACTACATCTGTATAAACTGGTTCTAATGAAGGATCGAAGAATAAGCCATTTGCTTTAGAATAAGCTTCAACAACTTTGATTTGTTCTTCTTTACGTCCAGTTAGACGCATGTATTCTAAAGATTCACCATCAACTGGGAAGAATCCACATGTTGCACCATATTCAGGTGCCATGTTCGCGATTGTTGCACGATCAGCTAGTGGAAGTGCAGGAACACCTGGTCCGAAGAATTCCACAAATTTACCTACAACACCGTGTGTACGTAAAACTTGTGTTACTTTTAAGGCAAGGTCAGTAGCTGTTGCTCCATTAGGTAGCTCACCAACAAGTTTCACCCCAACAACTTCAGGAACTGGGAAATATGAAGGCTGTCCAAGCATCCCAGCTTCCGCCTCAATACCACCAACACCCCAACCAAGTACACCGATACCATTAATCATCGTTGTATGAGAGTCAGTACCAACAAGTGTATCAGGGAATGCTTCAAAATCTCCTTCTGTTGTTTCATTTGCAATTACAACATCAGCAAGATATTCTAAGTTTACTTGGTGAACGATACCTGTCGCAGGTGGAACAGCACGATAGTTATCAAATGCTTTTTGTGCCCAACTTAAGAATTGGTAACGTTCTGCGTTTCTTTCAAATTCTAAAACCATATTTGCATCTAGTGCATCTGGTGTGCCATATTTATCAACTTGTACAGAGTGGTCAATAACAAGATCAACTGGTTTTTCAGGGTTAATCATATCTGGATCTCCACCCATATCAGCCATAGCTTTTCTTAAAGAAGCTAAGTCTACAACTGCTGGTACACCTGTAAAGTCTTGAAGGATAACACGTGAAGGTTTAAATGGTACATCCACTTCCTTCACATCTGCTGTTCCCCATTTTGCTAAGTTTTCAACATGCTCTTTTGTAATTACACGACCGTCATATTGACGTAGTACAGATTCAAGTAGGACTTTAATAGAATATGGTAATTTAGATACCTGTCCTATACCTGCATTTTCAAGTGCTGCTAAGTCATAGTAATGATAACGTTTCCCATCTACATCAAATGATTTACGGGAATTAAACACATCATTTTTCGCCATAGTATTACCCCCTAATTCGAACTACAAAGTACTATAATACCACTTAATGGTAATCAGTCGAAAAGTTTGAATTTTTACCCATCCTCACTTTTCTCACAATTCCTATAATAATACAACATTCAACATAAGTAAATAACAAGAAAGTTATTGTTATTGATAAGTTTTTCTTATGGTATTTCTAATAAATGATATGATAAACATAAAAACACCGCAATTGAGAGAGGTTATCAATTACGGTGTGAAATACACTTCATTTAATTATTATATTAAGAAAATAAACCAATCGCGTTTAATTGACTTTTTTCGACTTTTTTAGCCCTATTTTTATTTTTCTGATTGCACTTGGCTTGTGATGGCATCCAAATCCGTTTGAAATTTAAGCAATTGCTCTTTTTGATGCTCAGATGCAACTTCTAAAGCATTTTGGATTTGTTCATAAGTTTCTGCTATTTCTTGAGACAGATGTTTGAGTTGTTGGCCATACGTACTAGCATGTTTATCTATTACATGATACTGTTCTTCTACATCTTCCATACTTTGTTGGGCTGCTTGAAATGCTTGCTGTTTATTTTTATGATAAGGCATAACTTGTTTTCACCTCTTTTGCTTTTCTTACAATTAAATTGTTCAGAGTGAGGATAAAATATACCGTATAAAAAATGGGGATTCTTTCATCCTATAAACAAAAGGAGGGAAATGAAAAAATGAATAAAAATGATGGTAAAGATATGAGAAAAAACGCTCCAAAAGGGGATAACCCAGGACAACCTGAGCCTTTAAGTGGCTCTAAGAAAGTAAAGAATAGAAATCATTCAAGACAAAAGAATCACTCTCATCATGATATGTAGAAGTTTGTTCGATACAATTGAATAAATGATCAAAATAAAAACCTTAATGAAATAACTCTGCATTCTTGAAATGAGTTCGGTATTGTATCGGACTCATTTTACCTTATCCCCGGACTGTTATTAATAAAAATAATACATCATTCATTTCCTTAACTTGATTAAGTAGCTTCATACAAATATATTTTATAAACTGTAGTTCTTGTACAGTTATCATCAATTTTGGAAGAAAATATAATTTCCACATTAACATTTAAAAAAATCGATTGTACGATTCACATTATTTGTGTATACGCATACATTATCATACTGGGGTGATATGTATGAATATGGAGTGGCAGAGTTGGTTTGAAAGCATGTTTCTTGATCCGTTAACATCTTTTTTAGACGAGTCTATCTTTCGTATCGATGTATTTGATACTGAATCAGCTTATATAATTGAAGCCTTAATTGAAGAGGATCGTTATCATCATGTGCAAGTTATACCAACGGGAGATGAGCTTATTATCAGTGCTGTTGCAAAAAGTGATGGTGCAACATATAGCAGAAAACTTATGCTTCCTCATATTACAACTCCACTACGAATCGTTCACCAGCATTCTATTTTGGAAATTTTCATAGACAAATAATGATACAATATTTAGTTGACATAATAAAATTATGTGAACCTTTTATCGTCTCAGGATTCGAACTAAAATAAACAAATTTACAATATGATAACTCCTGCATGGATATACTAAAATCTATTTTAACTTAAAGAAAAACGCCCGCGTAACAAAAGGGCGTTTTTCTTTATCTTTATTTTAGTTTATTTAACATATCCTCAGTCATTCTTGCGAGATCATACTCTGCTTTAAATCCCCATTCTTCTTTTGCGGCTGAAGCGTCAATGGCATTTGGCCAACTATCAGCGATTGATTGGCGAACTGGATCGACATCATACATTAAGACGAATTCTGGTATATGCTTACGGATTTCAGCAGCGATTTGCTCCGGTTCAAAACTCATTGCTGTCACATTAAATGAATTACGATGTAATAATTTTGCTGGATCAGCCTCCATAAGGTTGACTATCGCATTTAAGGCATCAGGCATATACATCATATCCATATAGGTACCTTTTGCAATATAAGAAGTATACGCTTTGTTTTTCATCGCTTCGTAATAAATCTCCACAGCATAATCGGTCGTTCCGCCTCCTGGAGGTGTTACGTAAGAAACTAATCCTGGGAATCGTAAACCGCGTGTATCCACACCAAATTTATGATAGTAATAATCAGAAAGGAGCTCTCCAGAAACTTTATTTACGCCGTACATTGTTGTTGGTCGGCAAATCGTATCTTGTGGTGTAAGGTCTTTTGGTGTAGAAGGTCCAAAAGCGCCAATGGAACTTGGTGTAAAGAATTGCGCACCCGTTTCTCTTGCTGCTTCAAGTGCGTTCATCAATCCACCCATATTTAAATTCCAAGCAAACACTGGATTTGCTTCAGCTGTGGCTGATAATAAGGCAGCCATATGAATAATAGAATCAACTTGATGCTTTTTCGCCACTTCTAACATCGTTTTTCCATCTGTAACGTCTACCATTTCAAAAGGTCCTGATGTAGCTGCCTCTGAGTCATTGCTTCTAATATCTGTTGCAATGACATGGTCCGTTCCATAGATTTCTCTTAATTTGAGTGTTAACTCTGAGCCAATCTGGCCAAGTGCACCAGTAATCATAATTTTTTTCATTTTTTCTCCTACCCTTTTCAACCCTCTCTAAAGGGGTGATTTTATATAATCTCTAATTCTTTTCCTACCGTTTCATATATAGTTAATGCTTGATCTAGCATTTCTTTCGTATGTGCAGCAGATGGCATATTACGTACACGGCCTGTTCCTCTTGGTACCGTTGGGAATACGATGGACTTTGCATACACTCCAGCTTCATTAAGTTTCTTACTAAATTCTTGCGTCTTCACTTCATCCCCAATGATACAAGGTGTAATCGGTGTTTCACTTTCACCGATATTAAAGCCTAATTTCTTTAAGCCTGCTTTTAAGTATTCACTGTTTTCCCATAACTTTTCATTGAGCGCTGTGCTCTCCATTAACATCTCAATCGCTTTTTTACTTGCAGCAGCATCAGCAGGTGTAACAGATGTAGAAAATAAGAAAGGTCTACTTCTCACCTTTAACCAATCGATTAATTGTTGTTTACCAGCTACATAACCACCAACTACTCCGATTGCCTTCGATAATGTACCAATTTGGAAATCCACTTTATCAGAAAGACCAAAATGTTTTACCGTACCAGCACCTTTACCTAATACACCAGAACCGTGAGCATCATCTACATATGTTATTAGATCAAACTCTTCAGCGATTTTAACGATTTCTGGTAATTTAGCAATATCACCATCCATTGAAAATACGCCATCTGTAATGACCATTACTTTATTGTATTGCCCAGATTCTGTTGCTTCCTTTGCTTTTGCTCTAAGATCGTCCATATCAGAATGATTAAATCGAATGATTTTTGCTTTGGATAAACGGCAACCGTCAATAATTGAAGCATGATTAAGCTCATCTGAAAGGATGGCATCATTTTTATCCATAACTGCAGAAATCGCCGCCATATTACAATTGAATCCAGATTGATAAGCAATTGCTGCCTCTGTATGCTTGAATTTTGCAAGTGTTTCTTCAAGCTCTACATGGATTTGCAACGTACCATTAATCGTCCTAACTGCCCCTGCACCAACACCATATTTATCAATCGCTTCTTTAGCAATTGTTCTTAACGTATCATTTGTTGCTAAACCTAAATAATTGTTCGAAGATAAGTTAATTAACTCTTTCCCGTTAATTTTAATGATTGGACCATTCGCACTTTCTAACGGGTCAATTTCGTTATATAATCCTTTATCTTTTAAATCCTCAAGATTTTCACTTAAAAATTGATTTAGAATATTGCTTGACATATTCCTTTTCCTCCTAGTGTTTCATCTTCATTTTCTTTTCAAAATAGACAACTGTCCTCTGTAAAAATACAACTATTTTCTAGTTATACATTTGCTATGTATAGGTTTTACAAATTATACTTTACCACATTTTAAATAATTGTACACATATAGAGGACATATTTTCAAAAGAACTTTATTAGTTAATTTACCCATCTTACTTAAAAAATGTTCAAATTTAATGGAAACGTTTAGATTTTCTGAGCATTTATAACAGATTTCAAATAGGTCTATGCTATGATGGAAACATTAATTATTACATAATGGAGGCATTTATTATGAAAATAGCTGCATTTGTCGGAAGCAATCGCAAAGAATCAATTAATAAAAAGTTAGCCTTATTAATGAAAGAACGTTATAAAGAAGAGCTCGAGATAGATATCCTCCCTCTTGAAGTATTACCGATGTATAATCAAGATGATGAACTTACACCGCCAGCGTCCGTTTTAGAAATTCGCCAAAGAATTAAAGATAGTGATGGGTTATTATTTTTAACCCCTGAATATAATCACTCCATTCCTGCCTTTTTAAAGAACGCCATTGATTGGTTTTCAAGAGTGGAAAAAGTTATGGTCAATAAACCTGCGATGATTGTTGGTGCAACGCCTGGTGCAATGGGAACAGTAAAAGCGCAAATGCACTTGCGTCAAATACTCAACTCAGCTGGAGTCGGCGCTGTCACGCTTCCAGGAAATGAAGTTTTTATCGGTACCGTCCTTGATAAAGTAAATGAACAAGGAGAACTTGTACACGAACAAACTTTAGATTTCTTAGATCAGGTTGTAATCAATTTTATTAACTGGTCAGAAAAAGTAAAATAACATTCACTTCCATTATTAGATTAAACATATAAAAATCCGTAATGTCCCAAACAACGCAAATGTTTTTGAGAAATTACGGATTTTATATTTGTATAAAATTCAAACTCTTTTATCAACTAGAATCCCCATTCAAAGTGTAATTGATAATCCCCTTCCGTTTTCAATATTCTTTCACACATTGATGTCATGTAACATATTAGTATAGTGGTGATTAAAAAACTAAAATTATTACACACTCAACGAAGGTATATTACCGGAAATATCGAAACTATATTTATACACAGTCCTTATTTATAATTATTATAAAAAAGTATTGATTTTCGAATGAGAAGTGTTATTATTAATATATATCGTTAATATGTTAGTCATTCTCATATTTCGTTTATTTTTCACTTTTTCTCATATGCCTTTAAGTTCTACTTAAAGGCATTCTCTACAATTACATCATTATAAATGAGGGTTATAGCATGAACAAAGACCAAATAGAAAGCTTAATTCCCTTATTAAAAGAAAAAAATTTAAGGGTTACACCACAAAGAATACAAATTTTAACGACACTGATTGACATGAATGGACATCCAACAGCTGAAGACATTCAAAAAAGAATCCCTATCATTAGTCTCGCTACCATTTACAATAACTTAAAACTATTTGTTGAATTAGGAATCATTAATGAGCTACCTTATGGCAATGGATTAAGTCGTTTTGAATTTAGTCAGTCCAATCATTATCACGTTATCTGTGAATTATGTGGAAAAATTGCAGATATTAACTATCCGGAACTTACAGAAATTGAAGAAATGGTAGCTAATCTTACAGGTTTTTCCGTCAATAATCACAATATGGAAGTGTATGGGAAATGCCAAGAATGCATAGAGAAAGGATGATTCCGATGAAAAAAGAAGATAAAATTTGCCCAGTATGTAAAACAAAATTGATTAAATTAAAGCATAGTACAATTTGCGCTTGTGGTAATAAGATTATGAAAGATAAAATTCCATCATAAAAAAGCCATCAATATAGATGACTTTTCTCTATGACGACTATAATCTCGGGTCGACTTCATCTCCTTCGAGGGCAAGTATAGCGACAATACATTCATGAATTCGACCTATTTCTTCTTGCTTTACAAAGCGGTTTAACGCCTCTATCCCTAAGGAAAATTCTTGTAAAGCTAATTTTTGTTTACGTTTCGTGTTTCTTTTCTTCAACCGCTCTAAGTATTTCTCTTCTAAATAATCCATGCCATATATGATTTGTAAATACTTTCTTCCCCTTACCTTTAACGCCGGTTGTAACAGCTTCCCTTTTTCCCATACGGTAAACTGGTTGGGTTTAACAACCATTCCTTCATGCCCTTCTTCTGTCATTTCTTTCCACCAACTAATTACTTGCTCCCAATCCGATTCATCTTCAATTAGCAAATATTCAGTAGGCCTAAAAATACTACATACGTTGGATAGTTCTTCCACATGAGCCATATGCCATGTATGGGGTTTTTCGTGATATACTCTTCCACTATGTGCTAGGATATGAAATGGAGCTATCACAATGCGATCTATGTCAGAAACCTCCCAGCAATACTTTTCATACACTTTTTGAAAACTTTCTGCACGTTCTAACTTCTCTTCATTTTCTTTTAACCACTGGTTCTCAACCAATGCTTCACTTAGTGCTTTATCCAAGATTTTTCGGTCTAAGATTGCACTTTCAGCTACAAGATTATATTGTTTATTGATTAAATCTTGTGCCTTTAAATTCCACGGCATGATCTCACAATCCAGTAATACAAAGTCTGTTTCGTACTTATCAAAATAGTCATTTTTCTTTAAACTAGATTGAATAACCGTTAATATTCGCTCTTCTATATCCTTTTTAAAAAAGCGCTTCCCACTTCTTGAATATATAGCACCTAAATTACTAATCCCAGTATAGTTTAATGCTACTTCCTCATTCTTAAAAATGAGTAAAATCCCCCGTGAACCCATATGCTTTTTCTCAACAATAAGTTGATTAACACCATAATCCCGATAATATTTAAAAGCCTCTACTGGATGTTCTAAATAATCTGGCAACTGACTCGGAATAGGAACAGGACTCATAGTAGGAGGGAGATAAACCAGTTGACCAAAATGGGTATCGGCTGTAGATAACGAACCAATGACTGGTTTGACATACTTACCTTTCACACTTACATCTTCGAATTCTTCCATTTGTATGCGATAACCTTCAATAAGCGCTTGTATATTAGGGGGTTGCAACCTCTTGCTCTTCCATTCTATTATTGGGTTATGCTCTACACCGTTATAATTTTTGAGAGCATCCACCGCGACAAATGACTTCTCGGGATATCGATAGGCTGTTAATTTCCCTCCAAATACGACACCTTGATCAATATTAATCGTAGAGTTGATAGTAGTCGGATATGGTCTCGGATCATGCCCCCATATTATGGTCATATGACCTGTATGATGATGATACCATTCATCTCTTATGGGAATACCATCTTTCATGCGACTTGATGATTCACCGTATCGACAATAATCCGATATTTGTTGGGATTTCTTACCTATATACTCATCTTTAATCCCTGCATGCGTGCATATAAGCATCGGCACACCTTCATCCTCGATTATATAATGTGCCGGAGCATTTCCTAAAAACTGAATGAACTCATCCTTCAGTCGTTTTTGCTCTTCTTCTGAATAGGTAGCTAACCATTGATTGATTTCTTTAGCCGTCAATTCGTCACCATGTTGCAAAGTGACTTGATTTCCTTTTAACCATCTGTAGATTTTCCAACCATGATTACTATCAATCATATAAGCTAAGTTATTATTGACATGATTTTTAAAAAATAAAAGCGTTTCTAAAGAGCGCGGTCCTCGACTCATAATATCACCTAGTGATAAAAACTTTCTCCCAAAGGGATGAGTATAGAGCCCTTGTTCATTTTCTTCATAACCTAACTTCTCTAATAATTGTAATAGCTCAGTATAACAACCATGAATATCACCAATGATATCAATTCCTGCTCCCACATCAATAGGAGGAACTTCATCCATTCGTGCTATTTCAACAGAGTGATTCAATTCTTTTATCATATGAAGTTGATGATAACCTTCTGTTTTTAAATAACGCTTATTATATTGGAACCTTTTCATTTGTTGTTTAATGCGCTTTGAACCCCTTGGGAATATTCGTTCGTTATCTCTCATTAATAATGTATCTAAATCGATATCTATCACAATTGCGCTTATCGGTAAATGATGGCGATGTGCAATGGAAATCAATTTTTTGCGATCATCACTATTTATATTAGTCGCATCAATGAAACTACATTTATTTAAACGACATCTTGCTTGTAGGGTTGATTCTAGTAGTTCAAATGCCTCTTTAGAAATCATTTGATACTGTTCAAATAAGATCTGCCCCACCTTGTTATTACTGCTTTCAACTGAGGTGTACTCTTGATCTGCAACTATTTTTCTATATTTATCTGAACTTAAAACTTCTGAGTCTCTTATTTGTCCGCTATCGATCCAGTTCTGCAATAATGTTGTTTTACCACTACCAGAAGGCCCAACAAGTAAAATGACACCAGCGTTAGGAATTGTGATTCTTCTCCTCATACCATCACCTCTTTTTCGAAAACGACTATTTGAGTCGGCGCACCTCGTTCATGATCTATATCACCTATACTAGAAATGCTTGCCTTATATGCATACATAGCAGTCATCTTCTCAACCCATGCATGTAATTCTGCTCTTGTCCATTCAAAGCGATGATCATAATGGCGCATGGATTCACCAAGTTGATAAAGTGTATTATATTCTTTATTAGGTGTTGTAATAATACAAACCGCAGGCTTATACTCTTGAAAAATAAGTTGCATGGCCGTTTGCAATTTTTCTTCGGCAATATGTTCAATCACTTCACATAAAATAAAGACGTCTTTATTCTTTAGTCCATCATCATAATAAAATACCGAACCCCATTTTTGCATTGGCATTAAGAAGCCCGGATTTTCGGCAGCTTTTGCATATCTTTTTGTCGCCTTTACCGTTTCTCGTTCACTTGGTTCAACTGCGATTATTTCACTCACATTTGGTAAAAAACCTAATCTAGTACTAAGTTTTCCTTCTCCACTCCCCATATCTATTATCTTTCTAAGATGAGGTTTAGATTGAATGATCTCGATTATCTTTTCATAACGTAGTTGGTTTAGTCCTTTTTGCTTCTTTTCCTTTTCAACCTTTGTGTGTTCGGTTATATTGTCGCCTAAGAGCTCTTTATACTTTAAGGCACGTTTATAAATCCATTCTTTTTGAGGATGATCATCTAGCCAACCTTCTCCGAAACGCTGAAGCTTTTCCGCCTCTTTTTCATCAATATAATAGTGCTTATAATTATCAATAACTGGAATGAGAATAAATAACTGCCTTAACCCCTTTTGTAACGTTGTCTCACCTGTAACAGTTACATAAAGAGGACTGTTTTTCGTTTCAGATTGCACAGATAAGCTAAATCCAAGCGGTGAAAACAACTCCCGAAGATTCTCTACAGAAAGGTCTGTATTTACTGGACCAAATGAATAAGAAAATTGAAATACCTGCCCCACATATGATAAATATTCTTCCTTAGGTAAGCCATTTAGGGCTGTCGCAAGAGGAGAGCGTATGAGCGATAAAAACAAACTACTAACTGCAAATTCACGGTCATTAATATAATGTGTAATATCTAACTTCTCTCCACTATCCCTTAATAAACTTATAGCATCCAAAACGACGTATATCGTTACTTTCACCTCATTGGGAGTAAAGGATTGATAAAAGAGACGTACTTTATGCCCTTTATGATCTCTTTCATAAAGACGTTCAGGGTGTTTAGCCAATAAAAAAGAAAGGACATTCGCTCCTTCTCCTTTTGCATGAATCGTTAATTGCATAACAATCCCCCTTTTATATGTATTTAAACCATATTATACCACCACCCATTCCTCAAAAGGAATTTTTCTTTTATAGATAAATATCGCCTCTCCCCTAGTTAAACATCGAGAAATCTAGTATGATTATTAAATGATTATGAAGAAATGAGGATTACAAAATGAGTTTACTTACAGTTGATCATCTTAGTCATACTTTTGGCGATCGAACATTATTTAAGGACGTGTCTTTTCGTTTATTAGCAGAAGATCACGTAGGGTTAGTTGGAGCGAACGGGGTAGGTAAATCTACTTTAATGAATATTATTACAGGGCAACTTATTCACGATGGGGGCAAAGTGGAATGGACACCTAATGTTCAATATGGGTATCTGGATCAACATACTGTTTTAACCCCTGGAAAAACGATGCGCGATGCATTAAGAGATGCCTTTCTACCATTATATAAAAAAGAAGAAGAATTAAATGAAGTCACAGCGAAGATGGCAGATGCCACACCAGAAGAATTAGAAGTTTTGCTAGAGCAAATGGGAGAAATTCAAGATACACTAGAAGCAGGCGGATTTTATTCAATCGACTTAAAAATAGACGATGCCGCAAGAGGATTGGGATTAGATGCAATAGGTTTGGATAGAGATGTCGCAGCACTTAGCGGTGGGCAAAGAACAAAAGTCTTACTTGCTAAACTATTGCTTGAGCAACCTCAAGTTTTACTCTTAGATGAACCAACAAACTATTTAGATGTTGAACATATAGACTGGTTATCCAACTATTTAAAAGAATATCCGTATGCCTTCATTTTAATCTCGCATGATACTGAATTTATGAACGGTGTCTCAAATGTTATTTTTCATCTAGAATTCTCTAAACTTACTCGCTATACGGCTAGTTATGAAAAATTCTTAGAACTGGCAGAAATCAATAAAAATCAACATATCCAAGCATATGAAAAGCAACAGGAATTCATCAAGAAACAAGAAGATTTTATCGCAAAAAACAAGGCGAGATATTCAACCACAGGTCGTGCAAAAAGTAGGCAAAAGCAATTAAACCGGATGGAGAGAATTGATCGTCCTGAAACAGCCGCTAAACCTACTTTCGAATTTAAAGAGTCGAGGGCTAGTAGCCGTTATGTGTTTGAAGGCGAGAATTTTGAAATTGGTTATACACATGCCCTATTGCCAAAAATGTCAATTACGATTGAAAAAGGGGATCGCATTGCCATAGTTGGTTGTAACGGTGTCGGAAAATCTACCCTCTTAAAAACAATGCTTGGAAAAATCCCAGCGATTAGCGGAAAAATTGAAAGAGGTGACTTCCTCTACCCTTCCTATTTCGAACAGGAAGTGAAAGGCGAGCAAATTACACCCATAGATGATGTATGGAACGAGTTCCCAGCGATGGATCAGCATCAGGTACGTGCAGCTCTCGCTAAATGCGGGCTAAAAAATGAACATATTTCAAGACCAATGAACCAACTAAGTGGGGGAGAACAAGCGAAAGTACGTCTTTGCAAGTTAATGATGAACGAAAGCAATTGGCTGCTGTTTGACGAACCAACAAACCACTTAGATATTACTGCGAAAGAAGAATTAAAAAGAGCCTTAAAAGCATACAAAGGCACCATTGTCCTCGTTTGCCACGAACCCGATTTTTACGAAGATTGGGTCACAAAAGTGTGGAATGTAGAAGAGTGGTCAGACGCAATGAAATAGAAATATAAACAAGCAAGGTTCCTTTATTCTTTACTAGAGGAACCTTGCTTTTTATCATTTATTTATTCTTCATATATCATTTTCTTCGTCATACCACCATCTACAGTAATATTCTCTCCGTTCACGAAGTTATTTTCTGGATCTGTTAAGTAAAGACAGGCTTTAGCTATATCAGCTACCGTCCCGACTCTCCTTGAAGGGTGCTGATGATGATCAACTTCTCGCAGTTCCGCCTTCTCATTCGTCTCAATCCACCCTGGCGAAATACAATTAACCGTAATGTGATAATCTGCTAGGGAAAGAGCTAATGCATGAGTTAAACTAACTATGCCACCTTTTGAAGCAGCATAGGCTTCTGAATTGACTTCAGACATCATCGAACGAGTAGAAGCCATATTTACAACCGCTCCACCAGTTTCGTTATTTTTCATATATTTCGCCGCTTCTTTCGTGGCTAGAAATACGCTTCTTACATTTGTATTGATGACACGATCCCATTCGTCTAATGTTAATTCGAACAAAGGTTTAAAGACAGATACACCAGCATTATTAATGAGAATATCTACTTGTCCATACTTCTCGATTGTTTGTTCTAATAATCGTTGAATGTCTGCTTCTTCTTGGACATTTATCTGAAGGCAATCAAGCCCCTTTGCTTCAAGCGCAGCAAAGTTAGAATCATCCCAATCAGCCACTACTACGTTGGCACCTTCCCGCCTATAAGCGAGTGCAACCCCTTGACCAATTCCATTTCCTGCACCAGTGACAATAACTGTTTTATTTATAAACTTCATTCACATCTCACCCCATCTAATTCAATTGACTTGCCTTTATTTTAGTTAAAAAGAAAAAGAGATGCCAGTATCAGCACCTCAGACATCAATCAAACGATAAATCAAACACTACTATTGTACATAAAACGAGCGAATAACTGTTCTTTCATAAGGGGCCCCTTGAAGTGTTTTACCTTTTATATCAATAGTCATATTATAAACACCACTACTTAACTTAGCATTAAATTGGCCAATTGACCCATTACGCGAAGTGTTTTGTACATCTAAAGGTGCCACTACTGTATTGCCGTTCTTATCCACTAATTTCGTATTCATTGTGATAGATTGTATATTGTTGTTTGATTGTAGGGAGAAAGCAACTGGATCCTTTGAGAAAAGTGGATTCATCTTTAGTTCTAGATTATTTTTCCCTTCATGGGTAACATTCATCACATAGGCATTATCTTTCTTATTAGATGTTAGTTGCACTTGCCAACGGCCTGTTTCAGATATAATGCCAGTAAAACTATGTGCTGCTGCCCCATTAAATATTTCTGCACTTTTAGGTGATGAAGCGTAACTTTGATACTCTTTTCCAGTTGGCGAGATTAATCTAACTTTAACATCCTTCGTTGATGTCCAGATTTGTATGTTTTTAAGTTGTTCATCCACATGAAAGGATTGTTTATAAGGGGCATTCCCTTGCCATTCGCCACCGTGGGTATAGGAGGAAATATCTTCAGACATAAATGTGTCGCTACTTTTTACATCATCCGTTTTCAATCCGGCTACAGATGATGTACGCAAATATGGTTCAATTCTAGAAAATACAGCGGAGCCCATACGAATTTTATCATGATCGAGAGAGGTGTCATTAAAGAGATGTGTACCATATGGTAATCTTGTACTCCAATCATTAACTAAACCATCATTTTCACCTTCAGAGGATAAGTATTGGCCACCCATCCATAAAGCGGACATTGACGGTCCCTTATTTGTCCCGGAAACAGTGTAATACTTATTCTTCGTTGCATTAGAATGATGATCAGTTATTGAGCGAAAGTGAGCCATTTCACCTACCTGTAAAGAAAAGGTCCCATCATCCTTTTGCCCTAACAACGTACCTAACCACCCTGCCCACCAACTATAAGCAAGGTCAGCCAAATGTGAACCATGATGAGGGGAACCTAATGTAATGACTCGACCAACATATGCGTGTGCACCATAATGAATGAGGGCCGCTTGTGTATCTGGCCCACCTTTACTGTGAGCGACAATATTTAATTTTCTCCCTTGAAAATGCGCGGAAATATCAGCAAGCATCGAAGCGAGAAGTTCACCGTTATCAAATTGGCTTGCCGAACCTTCCCCTGCCGCATCATGCAATTGTAAAAACACAGTTTGATAACCAGATTCATACGCTTTTGTATACATATCATTTACACCATGATATTCCGTTTCTTCATACCAACTAGTTGAACTACCATTTTTTCCTTGAACAAAGACAAGCGGGGGTTTACTTGTATCTAAATTCGGTGGTACACTTCCGAGAAACCATTCTCCCGGCGTGAATACTTCTCCTGGTGGCTTAAGCTTTCCTTGAGGCGTAATCGTTTTAGCAGCAAATACTTGAGAGGTTGTTAACATAAATAGCGTGACGATGGCAATACAAGCGACCATTTTTTTCACTTCACATTCCTCCCTCTAATCAGGTTGAAAGCAAAAATTGCTCCCTTAAAAGGGTTATGCAAGAAATCCCCTTTTCCTCCTTTAATTTGTAAAAACACATCAAAAGATATAAAAAAAGTATGCAAGATACGAATAATATCCTACATACCTAAAACAATCATTATAATATAGATTCATATGTGTGCACATTTGCTCCATTTATAAACGGATTCGTTTGCGATTTTTGCAGGATGACTAATTGATGCATTGCCCTCGTACACACAGTATAGAATAAAAAGCGGTCCCTCTCTTTTTTATATTGTTCACCATCAGGGATAACAACAGCATCAAATTCAATCCCCTTTGCTAAATAAGATGGAATAATGGTAATTCCTTTTTGAAATTCCGTTGTTTTTTGATGGATAAGGTTCACATTGTTAAAATGAGGAAATAATTGACGGTAACACTCCTCACTTTGACTCGCACTCCTAGCAATGATCGCAATGGTTTCATGGCCTAGCGAGACGGATCGACGAACGACATCTATGAGTATCGTTAGCGCTTCTTTCTCATCCACATTTTTGATAACGGGCTTTTCGCCACTTCGGTTAAAAGGAATGATATCTTCATTATTCAAAAGTAGACTTGAAGTAAATGTCGTAATCTCTTTTGTTGAACGATAACTTTGTCTTAATTGATAAACTGTAGCTTTTTCATTACTAAAAAGGACAGACTGATTGTCAGCGTGAAAGTGAATAGTTTGATTCACATCTCCCAATAACGTCCACTTACTATGCGGGAATAACTCTTTTAAATAGGCAAAGTGAAAGGGTGAATAATCCTGTGCTTCGTCAATAAAAATATGACGTACAGACGTATGACCATCTTCCTTTAGTAATTGTTGTTTTAAATATAAATAGGGTACCACATCTTCATACAGCATATCACCAGATACAGTTGCCTCTAATCCCGAATCATCTTTGTTACTTGTACGTAAAAACTCAACGTACATTGCAAGTATATCAACAAAATAGAAAGATTTGATTTGTTTCCGAAGTGGCTTAAGTCTCCTTTTTACAACCATTTTCATCAAATACGCTTGCTCAACTTCTGGTTGCATAAAGCCATCATTATCTATTTGCTGTGCCTTTTTATATGCTTGTAAATAATCTTCTTTATCAAGTAATTCTACTTCATTCTCAACCCATGCCTTTTTCCGTTCTGCTTTCTCCTTTTTCTTTATTATAGAAAGGATCCATTCTTGTATAAGTTGCAGTCTGTTCGCGATTGAGATATTACTTTCGTAAGAATAAAATTTCTCACCGATTTCATCGACAGTCAGCCATTTTTCATTATGAAAGGTGATATCACGGAAAATCATCCCTTCTATTAATAAATGGCTAATATATTGATCCATAGAAGATTTATAGGATAAAGAGGACTTATTTTCAATTTCCTGGACTCTTTTTTCACTTGAATCATTTTCTTGAAGAAGAAATTCTAATTGATCAAGCGGTGTTTCTATCGTAAGCTTTGCATCATACTTACTTTGAATGAAGTGCCAAAAAGTATCCTGCTTCATATTTTTCTCACCCAATTCTGGTAACACTTGAGAAACATAACTATTAAATAGCGGATTTGGCGAGAATAGCATGATATTTTCAGCATGTAATGATTTCCTATAATGATATAGTAGGTAAGCGATTCTTTGTAATGCTGCTGATGTTTTCCCACTACCTGCCACTCCTTGAACAATAATCAAATCGTCTTTCACATTGCGAATAATTGCATTTTGTTGCTTTTGAATCGTAGCAACAATACTTTTCATCTGTGCATTTGCGTGTCCACCTAACACTTCCTGCAGCACACTATCGCCAATCGTTAAACTCGTATCAAATAACCCTTCAATTTTCCCCTTTTTTATAATAAATTGACGCTTTAATAACATTTCTCCCATAATTGTTTCATAAGGGGTGTCATATTTTGCTTTTCCAGGTGTGTAATCGTAATACATACTCGCAACAGGTGACCGCCAATCATAAATAAGAAACTGCTCATCGTTTTCATCCATTAATGAGGCAACACCAATATATATGGATTCCTTTTCTTCCCCATCTTCCTTAAAATCAATTCTGCCAAAATAGGGTGAGTCTTTTTGTTTCGACAATATGTTGACATATTGATCGAGCATTCCCATTCGCCGTTCTCTTTCCCCTAATAATTCTGCTTGCTGCTTTACACTTTGAAATGTCTCAATTACATCGTCCATTTCCTCTAGGTTGACTGTCACATCATCCCAAAATCCTGTTTTTAATTGCTTTACATCCTTTTGTACGTGGTCGCGATTTTCTATATAAGCGACTTGCTTCTTAATCACTTCATGTATTATTCTATCAACCCTTTTTTGCTCTTCTTGTCGCTCTTGCATAGAATCACTCCTCGATAAAAAATTAGTTGACACATCTCAATATTTTTGGTATTATTATATTGGATACTTTTACACAATAATAACAAACAGCCATACTTATGTATCATAGCATATTTTTTTAGTAAGTATCAATAGCTAAAAAATATTCATAATATTCAAATTATTTATAAAAGGTGGACATAATGAAATCTGATATTAGTGTTTTACGAATACCTATTCCTACTCCCACTCTTTGGCCATATACAACAACAAATAGCTACATCATTGGTAATAAAGAGGAAACTCTAATCATTGACACTGGTTATAATCAACCCATTACAAGAGAAACACTACATACAGCACTAAAAAAACATGAGCTTCCCATTCCGAAAGCGATTCTTCTCACCCATGGACATAAAGATCATTCACCTGGAGTGAAACAACTTCTTGATTGGCAAATACCTATATTTGCTCATCCACTTGAGGAACCGGAAATCAGAAGGAATGTTCAAATTGATCACCTCCATTACCTTTCTGATCACGAAGAAATATCTATAGGCGATGAATCTCTGATCGCATTACATCTCCCAGGGCATTCTTCAGGCCATTTAAGCTTTTATTTACCTTCTAAGAAGATTTTACTGGCAGGTGACAATTTAATAGAAAAGGGAACTTCTTGGATTGGTACACCAGATGGGAATATGAAAGATTATTTCATCACATTAGAAAAAATAAAATCATTATCCTTAACAATGGTTGGTCCTGGTCATGGCGATTGGATTAATAATCCATACGAACATATTGATTATGTACTGAATAGAAGGATACAGAGAGAAGAACAAATTTTACAAATTTTAAAAGAGAATGAGCCCCTGTTATTACACGAAATTACGAATAAGATATACGCTGGTCATATTCACCCTTCAAACAAAGTAGTGGCAGAAAAAACAACAGAAGCTCATTTAATTAAGTTGATAGAAGAAAGAAAGGTTATACAGAACAGAAATGCTTACTCAAGTTATTCATGAAGTTGCATCTAACCAACAAATTGCTTTTTCAAGTGAACGGATAGTCGGGTGTATGAGTTTAATTTCACCCTTCTCATATGCATGCAAAGCATCTTTTGGATATATCCACCTGGCTTCTGCCACTTCATAAGGATCAGGAATTGGTTGTTGCCGTTTTGGAAGACGCGTAATAAAGAAACGTGTATCAAAACGTATTGGACTTTTTGCTGGTGTCGTTTTATGGCCGATATATGTGAAGCAGCGACAATCTAGCGCGGCTTCTTTTTCTTTTAATAACTCGATAAAACTTATTTCCTTTTTTAAGAGCCTTTTCCTATCGTTCAAACTTTCTTCTCTTTGAAATGAGAGCGGCTCCCCTGTTCTATCACATCCAAGGAAAACTCCAATTTCTTCATAGACTTCTCTTGCGGCAGCAACATAATAAGCTAAAGGGATATTTGCCTGATCTGTTGGAGCAATTAATCTATTAGATAGCAGCGAGTCTTTCTCATCCACTGCGCCACCAGGAAAAACATAATGCCCAGCAAGAAATTTCATTGTTGCTGGGCGTTTCGTCATATATACTTGTCCTTGTGGATTGATTAATAAGACTGTCGCCGCTGGCTTAGGAATAGTTTCCATGTATAAGTCACACCTTTTTAGAAGAATATCATCTTATTCATTTATACTTCTCTAACGCTAGCAAAATTCCTCTAACTTCTAGCTAACAATTATTCTCTTATTTGTCCATTGCCTTCAATAAAATATTTACTTGATGTTAATGCTTTTAATCCCATTGGTCCACGCACATGCATTTTTTGTGTGCTAATGCCAATCTCAGCGCCAAAACCAAATTCAAATCCATCTGTAAATCTTGTTGAAGCATTATGATAAACAGCAGCAGCATCTACATGATTCATAAAGGTTGCTGCACGACTATTATTTTCAGTTATAATTGCTTCTGAATGCTTTGTCCCATATTGACGAATATGAGTAATGGCGTCTTCAACAGAGGCAACTGTTTTAACGCTCATTTTTAAGCAAAGAAACTCACTGTGAAAATCTTCTGTAGTGGCTAATTCGATGTGAGGAAGAATGGCTTTCACATATTGATCACCAACCATTTCAATTCCCTCGTTCTCCATGTAAGCTAAAAATTCTCCCCCGTATTTTTCCAACCAATGAGTATGAATCAAAAGAGATTCGATACTATTGCAAACAGAAGGTCTTTGTTTCTTCGCATTTAATACTACTTTCTTCGCCATTTCTAATTCCGCAAACTCATCAATATACATATGGCAATTGCCTGCGCCTGTTTCAATAACCGGCACGGATGCCTCACGTACAACAGTATCAATCAATCCTTTTCCACCTCTAGGGATAAGCACATCGAGAAAAGTATGAAGATGAAATAATTCTTTGGCAGCTTCTCTACTCGTATCTTCAATTAATAAGACGCTATCAATTGGTAGCTCCGTCGATTGTAATGCCCGATGAACAGTTTGGACAAGCGCACGATTACTATGTAGAGCCGTTTTACTCCCTCGTAAAATTACACAATTATTTGTCTTTAAAGCTAGTGAAGCTGCATCAATAGTTACGTTAGGTCTTGCCTCGTAAATCATGCCTATAACACCCAGTGGGACTGACTTTTGTTGAATAAGTAGACCATTTTCTTTTTTTATTGTCTGCAATACACGATCTATAGGATCGTCAAGTTGTGCGATATCAGTGACCGCTTGTGCCATTGCTTTTATTCTAGACTCATCTAACATAAGACGATCAATCATACTGTCACTCATGTGGCCACGCGCCATCCTTATATCTTTTTCATTGGCTAAACGGATCTCCTCTTGATCTTCTATTAATTGATTGGCAATGGCCTTTAATGCTTGATTTTTTTCTGCTGTCGTAGCTCCATTTAAACGATAGCTCGCTTTTTTTGCTAACTTACCTTTTTCATATACTTCACTTGTCATTTCCCTTCACTCCTATTCGATTCCAAAACTAATTTATCACGATGAATCACTTCTTTAATTCGGTTTTTCTCATGTGCTGTTTGCGTAAGATATTGACTAGAACAACTTACTTCTCCCCTAGCAATTAGTTGATTTTCAAACCTCACTTCAACAACCTCACCCGAAAGAAAACTTCCATCAATTTTAACAATTCCAGGTGATAATAGACTGCCACCACCATGCACAAGTGCTTTTTCGGCACCTTTATCCACATAGATTTTTCCTTTGACCGTTGAATGAAGGGCAATCCATTGCCGTTTCGTATTAATCTTTTTCATTTGCTGATTAGAAAGATATGTACCGTCTCCAGTTCCATTAAGGATGCTTATAAGTTTGTCTTCACCTTTACCAGTACCGATAAAAACCGGAACATTTAATTCCATAGCTGTTTTAGCAGCATTCAACTTTGAGTACATGCCGCCAGTACCAACTTTAGAGCCCGCACCGTCTGTCGCTTTCATTTGCACATCAGTAATTTCATTTAAGAAGTCAATTCGGCTGGCATTTGGGTACTTAAACGGGTTTTGATCATATAAGCCATTAATATCTGTTAAAATTACAAGTAAATCAGCATGAACAAGCCCGCTAACGAGTGCTGATAACATATCATTATCCCCGAAAGTCAATTCCTCAATAGAAACAGTGTCATTTTCGTTAATAATCGGTATGACTTTACGATCTAACAGTTCCATAATCGTATCGTACGCATTTCTAAAGCGGACTTGATTGTTAAAGTCGGATCGAGTCAGTAAAATTTGCGCTGCCAAGGTGTCAAATTTTAATAAAGCTTCCATGTAACTTTGAATTAATAATCCTTGACCGATAGCAGCCGCAGCTTGTTTCCCTTTTAATGTAATGGGACGGGAAGAATAACCTAGTTTTCTAAAACCTGCTGCTACTGCTCCCGAGGATACGACAATCACTTCATGGCCCATCTTCTGTATTTTTGCAATTGCTAATATATGATCGGTAAATTTATAGCGGTCAATCTCTCCCCTTTCATTCGTTAATGAACTGCTGCCAATTTTAACGATCATTCTTTTCTTCCCCATATGATTCATTCCTTTTAAGAGCGCGAACACCCATGTAGTGATGTCTCAGTCTAGTTTTTTAAAAGATAAAAAAAACCTAACTCAAGCCTTAATACATAAGGACGAGTTAGGTTCGCGGTACCACCTTAATTGAATGCTCTCTTTTAAACATTCCACTTTATGAGTTAACGTCTCAATCACCGCTGATGGTTTTCACCAGACTATAGAGGCAGGTTCAATAGGTTGAAACATGGTGGAATCTTTCAGCTGATAAATTCCACTCTCTTTCATGCCAATCCCTATTTACTAGCCCTCTTTCAATCGTTCATTTATAATTTTGACTCTTTCTTCTATTAAAACGTTTCAGTATTACAACTATTATAGCAGAAATCTTTCTCATGAAAAGAAATATTTATCGTAGTAATGAAATATTACCACTTCATATGTAATATTCATCAAACACATCTTTTCTTCAACTTTTTTGATACTGTAGATGAAAAACAGTTGTTCTATTTTACGTGTTAGTTGAACCAAGAGAAACGCTCTTCCTATAAATGTCTTACCACATTAATAGAAGAGCTCATAAATGCTTTATCTGTTTTTCAGTTCTTTTTCATAAGGTGCAATAACTTGGCTGGATGAAAGTTCTGCTATTCTTTCTTGCGTATAGCCTAATGATTGTAGGACATAATCCGTATTTTCCCCTAGTTTTGGCGATGCCGTTTTCACCTTAGGTGTAGATTTACTTAGCTGAAAAGGTAGTCTTGGGAGACGTAAATCTTCAATTGTATCATGTGTTACTTGTTCCCACATGTCGAGGGCTTCTGTCTGTTTTGCGTCAATGACTTCAGATATTTTTTTCACTTTGGAACTTGGGATACCTGCCGCGCTTAATTCCGTCACCCAATAATCAGCAGTTTCCCTTTGAAGTATCAGTTCTATTTTTTCTTTTAAGATGTATTGGTTTTCCACACGATTTTTATTATCTCTAAATCGCTGATCTGATAGCCACTCCATACTATTTAAAACCCGACATAATCTTTCAAATAGCGATTGATTAGAAATGCCAATCATGATATACGTATCGCTTGCCAAGTAAGCACCATAAGGAGCAAATGCCGTGTGACCAGAGCCGTTTTTCTGTGGTTCTTCTCCTGTCGCTAAAAAGGAAAGCATATGATAACTACTCCAAAATAAACCGGTTTCATATAAAGAAGTAGAAACAAATTGCCCTTCACCTGTATGCTTTCGATGCAAAAGTGCAGATAGAATACCAATCACACCCCACATTGCACTTCCTTGATCTAAAATAGAGACAGGTACTCTCGCTAATTCAGCGTCTTTGGCTCCATTGATACCCATGATACCTGTTTCAGCTTGAGCAATAGCATCATAGCCCGGTTGCAATTTTTGCGGCCCACTTTGGCCATATGCTGATAATGAACAATAGATGATTTGATTGTTTATTGCTTTCAATTTAGCATAACCTAATCCCATTTGCTCAGCTTTTCCCTGTCGGAAGTTCTCAACGAATACATCTGCCGATTCGACAAGATCATAAACGATTTGTTTCCCATCTTGTTTCTTAAGGTCGATGACAACCGACTCTTTATTTCGATTAATATGGAGAAAATATACACCTTCTCCACTCATAAATGGCCCCATTCCTCTGGCGTCATCTCCCGTACCCGGACGTTCAATTTTAATAATTTCTGCACCTAAGTCCGCTAGAATCATTGTTAAAGTTGGACCAGAAATATTGGTTGTGACATCAACGACTCTCATGCCTGCTAAAGGTCCCGTCATCCTTATCCCTCCCTGTAGTAAAAGAAATGGTACAAGTTAATAAGACCTTGGTAATCCTAATACATGCTGTCCGACAAAGCTTAATACTAAATTATTGGCAATTGGGGCAACCTTAAATAATCTCGCTTCTCTAAATTTACGTTCAATATTATATTCTTTGGCAAAACCATAGCCACCGTAAGTATCCATTGCCGCATTTCCAGCATTCCATGTCGCTTCGGAAGTAAGGTATTTAGCCATATTTGCTTCTGCACCGCAATTGACTCCCTCATCAAATAATTCAGCCGCCCTATCTCTCATTAGCTTTGCAGCTTCTATTTCCATAAATGCCTTAGCAATTGGAAATTGTACACCTTGATTCTTTCCAATAGGGCGATTGAATACTACACGTTCATTAGCATACTGTACTGAGCGATCTATAAAGTATAAACCATCTCCAACAGATTCTGAGGCAATTAATATTCTCTCCGCATTCATTCCACTAAGAACATATTTAAACCCTTTACCTTCTTCACCAATTAAGTTTTCTACAGGAATTTCCGCATTTTCAAAGAATACTTCTGTTGTCGCATGATTAATCATTGTATCAATCGGACGAATGGTTATTTTATCGCGTTGTTCTTTCATATCTAGTATGAATAAACTTAAGCCATCTGTTTTCTTCGTTACAGTTTCTTTCGGTGTTGTTCTTGCTAGAAGTAGCATTAAATCAGAATGCTCAGCTCTAGATGTCCAAATTTTTTGTCCGTTAACTATATATTTTTCTCCCTCTTTGTGGGCAAAAGTTTCAATACTAGTTGTATCACTGCCAGCTGTAGGTTCCGTAATCCCAAATGCTTGGAGTCTTGCTTCACCACTGGCGATTTTTGGGAGAAATCTCTGTTTTTGTTCTTCACTACCATGCCTTAATATTGCACCCATTGTATACATCTGTGCGTGGCAAGCACCCGCATTCCCGCCTGAGCGATTAATTTCTTCTAATACAATACTCGCTTCTGTCATTCCCAAACCAGCTCCGCCATATTGTTCTGGAATAAGAACTGAAAGCCACCCCTCATCTGTTAAGGCTTGAACGAAACTTGTTGGATATTCTTCCCTTTCATCCGTTTCTTGCCAATACGTTTCCGGAAATCTCTCACATAAACTTTTCACACTTTTTCTAATCATGTCATGTTCAGTATTGACTTTCGTCTGTGCCATTTTTACCCTCCTTTATTTTCCTTGCCATTGTGGTTTTCTTTTTTCATTAAAAGCATAAATTCCTTCTAAACGATCGTTAGAATTAGCACAACGATAATATGCTTCTAATTCTAGTGCGATTCCCGTAGATAAATCGCAATCTGCTCCTTTATTAACAACTTTCTTTAATGCCTTTAATGAAAGTGGCGCGTTCTCTGCAATTTCTGATGCCAACTTAATTGTCTCTTCTAATAAGCTTTCTTCTCGACAAACTTTATTCACGAGTCCATATGTCTCAGCTTCTGTAGCACTGATTCTTTTACCTGTAAATAAAATTTCTTTAGCTATTGCAAGTGGTAATACTCTTATGGCCATTTGTGTACCACCTATCCCTGGTATGAGACCGAGTTTCGCTTCAGGTAAACCGAATGAAGCGTTTTCATTTGCCGTGCGCATATCACAGCTTAATGCAATCTCCATACCACCGCCTAGCGCATAACCATTTACAGCACAAATAATAGGAAAAGGAAACTCACGAATTAATTCAGTCACTCTTTCAAAAATATCATGTTGTTTTTTCCAGTCACGTTGGCTCATTCCGTTTCGCTCTTTTAAATCAGCTCCAACACAAAAGCTTTTATCCCCCTCTGCAGTTAAAATAATGACTCGTAAATCTGGATCATATTTTAAGATTTCTAAACTTGATACGATTTCACTCGCCATTTTGGTGTTCAATGCATTCATTGATTGTGGACGGTTTAAACGTAAGATAGCAATTTGATTATGATGAGTTTTTTTTAGGTCAATCGTTTCATATGTCTCAACTTTCATTTATATCCTCCTTTTTTGCTATAAATGAGCATTTATTCCATACGCAATCATTGACATAGTTGCTCCTAATATTCTTGTTGGTTTAGTATGATTCATTAAAAGAAGTGGAGACGAATACCTGCTCATTTTTCGCCAAATGTTCGTAGATGTTCTTTGTGGAAATGCATCGTAACATTCATTCAATCATTAAAGGTTCCTTTAAATGATGTTTTTAATGGTTTGCTAGGAGTAACAACGAAGCTTCACGTTTTTTCTCACAAATTGTCGTTCGTCTTCACCCTACTTATAAAAATGGTTATCTATAGGATACTGTATCCAATTTTCAATTGCAATATTTTTTAGAATTTTCTATTTACTTAATTGCTCATTAAAATGAGAGATCGCTGATTTGGGGATAATCACCCAATTGATAACATCTTCTCCCCATTGCCATACACTTTGGTGAAAACACCGACACTTACTTTCTTGGATATGCAGATGATAATAATAACAAGCATTAAAATATTTTCTATAACTGCTTGTTTCCTTTGTTTCAATTTCAGCTTCTTTCAACAATAAGCAATTCGCTAATAAATAATAAATGCGTTGCATGATAGAAATAGCTTCCATTTCTACTTCTGTAGGGCTAACTTGCCCTATTAGATTAAGATCTTCCTCTAATAGATGCATATTAGTTAATAACTTCTTTCTCAATGGGGTAAAATCAACAAACGTCACTTCATTTAAAATCGTTTTCATTGTTTGTATTAACACAGTATTTGCCTTATTTTTTGTAATTGCTCTTAAAACATCCAGCGCAACAATATTCGTCGTACCTTCCCATATTGACCCTAAATGTGCATCACGTACAAGTTTAGCATTTGCCCATTCTTCAATATATCCATTGCCGCCTCTCATTTCCATTGATTCACCTGCAATCACTCTTGCTTGTTTGCATATTACACCTTTTAACAAAGGTGTTAACAATCTTAGCATCGTTTTTGCTTTCTCATCCTTTTTAGTTTCGGTCAAATCAAAGGTATGTGCCGTGTATAGTGACATGGATGTCGCCACTTCCGATGTTAGCATCATTTCAAATAATTGTTTCTGCATGAGAGGAAGTTTGGCTAATGGTTTTTTATATGCGATACGTCCTCTAGTTGTGTATAAGGCTTCTAAATAAGAGCGCCTGATGAGACCTGTAGAACGGACACTATTTGATAACCTTGAAGCGTTGACCATTGACATCATTTGTTTAAACCCATGATCAAGTTCCCCAACTAAGTAACCAGTCGCCCGCTCAAAAGTTACTTCTCCTGAAGCCATTCCTTTTGTCCCTAATTTATCTTTTAATTTATTGATCGTATAATGATTTCTTTCTCCACTAGGCAAGATTCTTGGTACTAAGAACATGGCCAACCCTTTTGTTCCTTCTTTTGCACCTGTTGGTCTCGCTAATACAAGTGCTACATCAGCACTAACATTTGAACAAAACCATTTATCCCCCGTGATTAACCATGAATCTCCATTAGCTTCTGCTCTGACTGAATTGGCACCCACATCCGAGCCGCCTTGCTTTTCTGTCATAAATTGAGCAGCCGTCATTCTATCACTCTTCGTGCTAATTAATTGGGGTAAGTATTCTTTCTTTAGTTTTACACTTCCATAATCCTCCAAAATCTTCGCCGCTGAGTCTGTCATACTCATCGGACAACATAAACCAAATTCAGCTTGAGCAAATACATACCAAAAAGTGTATTTCATCACTTTATTAAAAGCCGTTTCAGCCCCCATGACACCGCTACGATGACTCAT
Organism: Cytobacillus sp. FSL W7-1323; assembly: GCF_038595015.1. NCBI lineage: Bacteria > Bacillati > Bacillota > Bacilli > Caryophanales > Bacillaceae > Cytobacillus > Cytobacillus sp. FSL W7-1323. The sequence goes on along the minus strand of NZ_CP151998.1, from coordinate 2,196,205 downwards.
GGCAACCAAGCCGAATTCTTCATAACCGATTTCCTCGAGACGTGAATAGGATGAATGATAATTAACATCGTTTATTCGTTGTCCACGCTTATCATACATTGTTAATGTTGGTGGATGTCTGTCCGCCTCTCTCGAAAGCGGATCGATTTCATTATTTGCTCTATCCCCTAACTCAATTAACTTATCTTTAACTAATTGATAATCATCATTTACATAGTGTGCTAATAAAAAATGAATATGGGGATCTGATAAGAAATAATTGATTTCTGTCGGTTCTGGCATGCCACCTTTTATCGGTTCCGGTTGAGGTACTTTAATAGACTCATCCATAAATCCACCTCCTAACTTATCCGCTGTTTAATAGAAAAGGTACCTAGCGCTTTGGCAACAACACTTCCATCTTCCTGAGTAAGGATAGACTCAACATATTGGATTCTTCTTCCTTCATGTATCATTTTCGCTTCTGCATACAAGATCCCTTCTTTAACAGGGGCGAGAAATTGAGTTGTTAATGAAATCGTCGCAACTTTAACATCTTTCATTGACCGAATAGTGACACCTATAACCGAATCCAATAAGGAGGCAGTTGCGCCTCCATGAACCACACCATTAGAGTTTAAATGTTGTTTTTGTACTGACATCTTAATGCGCGCTCTCCCTGCTTCCAATTCATCCATTGTAATACCAAGAAGCTGCCAATAAGGAGATGTATTAAACTCCTTTTCTAGCCATTGTAAGTATTCATTCTTCATAATAGAGACTTCTCCATTCATAAGGATTCTATTAAATGATCAATTTTTTCATCCCAAACGATGACACCGTCTAGGGCAAGCACACCTTCTCCTTCTTCAAGCACAATCAGAGGATTGATATCCATCTCTTTTAATCTACCATTTTGATTAGCAGCAAAATGTGATATCTTCTCTATCGCTCGAGCTAATGCCTGAATGTCATGACTGCCTTTTCCCCTAACTCCTTGCAAAACGGCATAACCTTTTAATTCCATTAGCATCTCAATTGCGTCTTCCTCACTGACTGGAGCTTTTCTTAGCGATACATCTTTAAATACTTCAATAAATATCCCTCCTAGCCCACAGACAATAATCGCACCAAATTGAGGATCCTCTTTCACGCCAATGAAAAATTCTACACCTTCTTGCTTAACCATCTCTTCCACAAGAAAGCCATCTATCTGTGCTTCTTTATTATATTTCTTTACACTTTCTGTTATCTCCTTAACCGCTAACGCTAATTCTTGTTCATTCTGTATATTAACAATAACACCACCTGCATCCGTTTTATGAAGAATATCGGAAGAAATGACTTTGCACACCTTAGGAATATCCCAGTCTACTTTCATAGTCTCTATCTCATCTACCTTATTGATGAGTACTCCTTTAGGTGTACGGATGCCAAAGTTTGTTAATAAATGTTTAACCTTCACTTCAGTCCAAATTCGTTCTTTTATTTCATCAGTATGATAAATGTTTTCACCAGCTACCTGAACATCATTAACAGTCTTTGTTGAATATTGTACTAGTAAACTTAGTGCAACCATCGTTTCATAAGATGTTTTATATACTGGGATATTATTTTGTTGTAAATACCTTCTTCCTTTGCCTGTTAATTCATCTGTGCCAGTAATCGTCACGAGTATCGGTTTATCTGTTTTCGCGTCTATTTCCGCTATTGCTTTGCAAATATTAAAGCCTAATTCGCCTCCAAATGTCGTTTGAAAAACAATGCTGTCTATTGTTGTATCTTCTAATAATACTTTCAATGTATCGGTTAGAATATGTTGTTCTTTTAAACTTTGCGCAGTCACATCAATCGGATTCATCGCAGATCCGTAAGTAGGGATTAAATCTGCCACTTTTCTCTTCGTTTCTTCAGTCAACGTAATCATATTAAGCTGCAAATCTTCACTATAATCAGCCATTGCAATACCTGCAGCTCCAGAATTAGAAATCGTTACCACTTTATTTCCAGCTGCCCTTTTTTGATTTAAAAAGACTTTGACTGTTGTGATTAAGTCATCAATATCATTCACTGTAATAATGCCATATTGTTTGGCGATTGCTTGATACGTTTCGTCAGAACCAGTCATTGAGGCTGTATGCGATAAAGCCGCTTTCTGTCCTAATTTTGACCTTCCAGCCTTCAACATGATGAGTGGTTTATCTTTTTCTTTTGCGGCTTTCGCTAATCGAATAAATTGTTCCCCGTCTGGAATACTTTCTAAATAACCAGTAATGATTGATGTCTGCTCATCCTTTACCATATAATTCATGACATCAAGTGTCGTAATATCCATCTGATTTCCCGTATTCACGACATAGGAAAATCCTATATTCTCTTCTTGTGCCATCCCGAATAATGAAAAGCCAATCGCTCCACTTTGAGAAGCAAACCCGACTGGTCCAGAAATAAAGGGCCGATCTGTTTCAAACGAGGTAGCAAACCCCATTGGTAGTGATAAATGAACATTTAATAAACCGACACAGTTGGGACCAAGAATATGAATATTCGCTTCCTTAGCCTTTTCTAACACTTCATTCTGTAGATTTGAACCTTCTTCTCCTATTTCTGCAAAACCTGAGCCAAAAAGTACGATACTTCTAATCGCTTTTTGTTTACATTGATCGATGATAGATAACATTCTTTTAGCTGAAACAGCAATTAATGCGACATCAACGGAGTCAGGAATATCAACCAAAGAAGGGTAACACTTATAACCACCAATTTCTTCATATTTAGGGTTAACAGGATAAATATTGCCTTTATATTGATGCTGAATAAGGTTTTTGATCGGTTTACCACTAATGGATGTGAAATCTTTTGATACGCCTACAATGGCGATTGATTCTGGGTGAAGAAATTTTTGTATCGCTTCATTTTTATCCATTCGTTATACCTCCAGTTCATTGCCTTGATTATAATTACTTCTTTTTCTTCGCCATTTAAGTAAATAAAGACATAATGCAATCACGATACCACCGATAATAAACGGCCACATTGGGACAAACATCAACAATCCTGCGATAAATAAAATGATTCGCTCTACTATGGCTAAAGTACCAGCTCCCACAAGATATCCTTCTAATGAAAAGGAAATGCAAGCAATTCCTATGACGGCAACAACTATACTAAGGACCGTATCCCACGGATCTCCGCGACCAATTAATATGGAAGGATTATAAATCATGAAGAAAGGGACGATAAACTTGACGGATCCTAACTGGACAGATTGAAAAGCTGTTTTCATCGGACTTGCTCCTGCTATACTTGCTGTCGAAAAGGCAGCTAATGCTACTGGTGGCGTAATATAGGAGACAGTTGCCCAATAAACAACGTATAAATGTGCTGCTATTGGATCCACACCAACAGCAACAAGTGCCGGTGCCATAATAACTGCTAAAAATACATATACAGCGGATACAGTCATACCCATCCCTAAAATAAAGCAGGTAAGTGCTCCACCAATTAGGATTAAGAAAGTATTATCTCCAGCAGCAGCCACTAATTCACGAGAAAATGAAAACGATACACCTGTAGCAGACAACGCACCAACAATAAAGCCTACCCCAGCAATAATAACAACGATATCAGTTAAGACCTTTCCTATATTCACGACCATATTTGCTAGATCTTTAGCTGACATCCTCGTTGATTTCTTTATCATGGCAATGAGTAACAATACAGCACTTGCATAATAAGGGGCTTGCCCTTCTGAGTTTAGTACTGCTAAGAAGAAAATCATGACTACGATTGAAAAAATATAATACCAACCCTCTTTTAACGTTTTCCAGAATGATGGTATTTCCTTAGCAGCCATCCCTTTCAATCCATTTTTGGCAGCATACCCATCAATTTGAATAAATAAGCCAAGATAATAAAGAAATGCTGGGACTGCAGCTGCTAAAGCGATTTCATAATAAGGGACCGCTAAAAAAGAGGCCATGATAAAGGCTGCCGAACCCATAATCGGTGGCGTAATGGTACCACCTGTAGACGCTGTCGCTTCAATAGCTGCTGCATAATGGGGTTTATAGCCTGTTTTCTTCATTGCCGGTATGGTCATTGCACCTATTGTCACTGCATTTGAAACGGCACTACCACTCAACATGCCAAAAAATGCACTCCCTACAACGGCAACCTTCGCAGAGCCACCCCTCGTTCTGCCAAAGATAGAAAGAGCGAGGTTGAAGAAAAAGTCACCACCACCAGTTTTCGTAATGACTACACCAAATACTAAAAATCCTAGTAATAAATTCCCAATCGTTGTATAAGCAATACCAAACACGCTATTAGAACTCATGATGTGATTTCTCGCTAAGGTAAGAAAATCATAAGACTGTCCTTGGAGCAATTCTATCGGTATAATTCCAGCAATAAGGGGATACAGTGAGATTACTAGACAGATCATCGCTAAAACAAGACCAGCTGTTCTTCTTAAAGCTTCAATAATTAACCCCCATAGAAGAATACTTGCAATTGTCGGTAAAACTGGAGCCTCCCAATCCCATCCCTCAATAATAATTCGTTCACCATTCAAACCAATGGCTATAGCAATGATCATGGATAATAAAAAACAGGCGATATCATACCATTTAATCGAAAGATCCGTTTTCTTTGCGGGAAACATAAGATAGGCACAAGGGAGAAAACAGGCTAATAATAAAATCATGTAAGCATTTTGAATCGGATTTATGCCAAATAATTCAAGATAGAATAACATGTTTACAGATAAGAAAATGCCTATTAAAGTGGAGCTAATAATAATCGTTTTCCAAAAAGTGTTTAAACGTGATTGCACCATAGACTAACCTCACCTCACATTTATCAGAATGGATGGTTATGATTCTCTCATTTTTAATTTACAGATTCCCGTTCCCGTAACCAGAGCGCTTCAAATTCCTCATCTGTTAATTCTTCTTTTTCAGCGAAGGCAACCGTTTTTTCCCATACTTCATTTAACGCTTCGTACCGTTCTATTAATTGATCATTTTTTTGTTGTTTTTCTTCACTCCATAAGCCTTCTTCTTTAAAGAAACGAATTGTGCCCTCATGAAACGGAATCCCTTTTGGCTCTGTTAAGACTTCATCCTTACTATATAAAGCTAAATTAGGTAGGGCATCGCCATATAAATGGAAAGAATCATTTAACGATTTAATAAACTGATAGATTGCCTCTTCACTTTGATCTGCGTATCCACCAATTAAATAGCCATGTCCCATAACATCCATACCTGTTTCCATACCTGCTCCTTGTTTTGTATTAATAGGAAATAACCACGCAGCCACTTCCTCTACTCTTCCCCATCCCCCGTTGTCATCTTTATCCATTTCTAACCAACGAATCCCACCTTTACTATGGGCTTCAAACATTGTAGATGCAGTCGGATTAATACCGGCAACATCAATTTGCCCTTGGATAAGTGCTTCTCCTTGTCCTGAATAGGAAGTGATTTTTACTGGCTCCACATCATTCCAAGTTAAGCCGGCGAAAGCAAGCATTGCTTCATTTTTTAAATTGACGGAAGTGTTTCCAGCTATTATTGGAATTTTCTTTCCCCTTAGATCTTTGAGAGTTTGTATATCTGAGTTTTCTCTTACAGCAAATCCGAATTGACTAATGGGTGCCCAATAAGCTCGAACATTTTGAGGTCCCCATTTTTTTGAAGTGAATTCTTCCTTTCCTTCGAATGCCAGTTGAATTTCATCTCCAACTTTACCTACAGAAGCAATTTCACGCCTTAAAGGCACCATTCTTCCAACACCACTTGCAGATGGAAGCATTCTCACCTTTGTATCATATTTTTCTGTCAACACATTCGCAATAGCCGACATTTCTGCATAACCACCAGAGCCTACATCATATACACTCCACGTCATTTGCTCAGCTAGGCCCGATTCATCTGCGAGCAACGAAGCTTGAGGAGCAGAGTTACATCCAGCTAAAAGAAAACATAGTAATAGCAGCAGTACTAATGGAAGCATTTTATTCCCTTTATTCATGTAATAACCTCCCATCCAGATATGGCCAATGAAAACAAAGTTATACAGGCGTAAACATGGGTAGCGTCATCTCTCCGACTTTTTGAAAGACGACTTTTACTTGTTGATCGCAATGAATTGCTTCCATATCCGTATCAATAATGTTCGTCATCATCCTAACCCCTTCTTTTAGATCGATGAGGGCAACACAATACGGCAAATCTTCTTTAAACGCAGGTCCACCAGCCCTTCGCGCAATTGTATAAGAATAAATCGTCCCCTCTCCGCTTGCTTCTACCCAAGTAACGTTTTCCTCTCCACAGTGAGGACATAGAATACGTGGGTAAAAGATATGCAAAGAGCAACTTTGACATTGTTGTATGAATAATTTTCCTTTCTCACACCCTTCCCAAAAAAACTTCGAATCATTATCAATAATTGGTAATGGCTTCATTATCTTATCCATCTGTTTAGTCCCTCCCTAAAATGACGACTGATGTTGAGGAAAGTGTTCCCCCTGTTCCATTTACAAGTCCTATTTTTGCTTCTTTCACTTGTCTCTCTCCACACTCACCTCTTAGTTGCCTAACCGCTTCAATAATTAAAAAAATCCCGTACATACCTGGATGTGCATATGAAAGGCCCCCGCCGTTCGTATTCATCGGAAAATCACCGCCTGGAGCTGTACGTTGATTTTTCACAAAATCGCCACCTTCACCACGTTTACAAAAGCCTAAAGATTCTAATGTGAGCAACACCGTAATCGTGAAAGAGTCATAGATTTCAACGAAATCAATGTCATCATGGCCAACTCCAGCCATCTCAAACGCTCGTTTACCTGATTGCGCAGCAGATGTCATGGTTAAGTCAGGCATCGCTTGAATAGACCAATGACTATGTGCCTCACCTTGGCCAAGGATCCAGACCGGTTTTTTCCGACAATCCTTCGCCCGTTCGGGTGATACAAGCACTACTGCCCCTGCTCCATCTGTTACGAGACAGCAATCTAGTATATGAAGAGGATCAGTAATCATTGGCGATTGCAGCACATCCTCAATGGATATCGTATCCCTTTTTGTCGCATATGGATTTAATTGAGCCCACTTTCTTGTTGCCACTGCTATTTCTGCTAGGTCTTCATTCGTGGTTCCGTATTGATGCATATGACGATGTGCCGCCATCGCGTAAGCACCAGCTGGTGAAGGTAAGCCAAAAGGTGTTTCATATTGTGCAGTAAACGTAGGTGGTCTTCCTGCTAAAGATCGCGACCTCTCTGACTTCTGTGTACTTCCATATAAAATTAATGCTACTTCACAAAGCCCTGCTTGAATGGCAGCTGCAGCATGGCCAATATGAGCTTCAAATGAAGAACCGCCTATCTGTGTAGAATCTGTATAGTTCGGCTCAATCCCTAAATATTCCCCCATTACAACAGAAGGAAATGTACCAACACCAGGTAATCCCCATAGACCAGCAACAAACAGACCATCTACATCAGACTTTGTTAAACCTGCATCATCTAGTGCTCGTTTTGCTGCGATTGCTTGAATTTGCAAGACAGATAAACCGTCTTTTACTTTTCCTTCCTCAAGCTCAATATCACCTACTCCGACAATGGCAGCAGCGTTTTTAATTGACATGATAACCCTCCATATGCATTTATTTGTAGAAATCCTTATGAAAGCAGTAATACCTAATAGATTGGTAGAAATATATTTTTTATTGGGTTTGGTCTTTTACAAAGAAGTTAACAGCGAGTATTTCAGGATGTATCTTGGTTGAGGATGTTGTTAGATCATTTTGTAGATTTTAGAAGAGAGATTAAAAATGAATCGATATATTTTTCATATTTTGCAATCGCTTACATATATCTGCCACCAGTTACTTCAATTACGTTCCCAGTGATATAGTCAGCATAATTAGAGCTTAAGAAAACGACAGCTTTAGCGATATCAAGCGGTTGACCTACTTTTTGCATCGGTATTTCTGCTATTTTCAACTCCTTTAACTTGTCAGGAATGGCTTTGGTCATATCTGTTTCAATAAAACCAGGTTGAATGGCGTTCACATTGACCTGGAATTTAGCTAATTCTTTTGCTGCAGCTTTCGTCATGCCAACAATTCCAGCCTTAGCGCCAGCATAATTCACTTGCCCCATATTACCAACCTTACCGGCAATGGATGAGATATTAACAATCTTTCCCTTTTCTTGTTTTCTCATATGAAGTGCAGCAGCTTGCATACATAAGAATGTCCCTTTCATATGTACTTGAATCACTTGGTCAAATTGCTCTTCTGTCATTTTATGAAGCATTGCATCACGTGTAATTCCTGCATTATTAACAAGCACATCTATATCACCAAAATGACTAATTGTCTTAGAGAAAAGCTCGTCAACACTTTCTTTTTTGGCAACATCTACTTTAACTGCTAATCCCCTTGATCCAACCTTTTCAATTTCATTCACGACAGATTCACATGCCTCTACATTCAAGTCACCAACGACTATTTGGGCGCCATGTTGAGCTAATAAAAGACTAATCTCTCTACCGATTCCCTTCCCAGCGCCAGTAACTATCGCTACTTTATTCTTTAAATCCATGAAACTACCTCCATTTCAAAAATATGATATTAATTAAGATTTTATATATTAAAAAATTTTTTGTCAATAAAAAATTAGAAAATTAAGATTATTTAACTATATTCGATTATTCTCAGCAAAAAAGACATTATTACTCCCTATTTTCTGATTGAATAATAATGTCTTTTCTAATTAGACTAATGGGCGTTCTCCGCCTAATTTAATTGTAATTTCATTCGCAATTCCCTTTATTAGTTCACCAATTCTTTCCGCTTCCGCTCCTTGCAACTGACTGGTTAAGCCGACTAAAGAAATGGACATCTCCACTGTATTTGTATTATTAAAAATTGGTGCAGCAATGCCAATTAAACCATCAATATATTCTCCATGTGAAATGGCAAATCCCTTTATTTTTATCATTTCTAACTCTGCTAATAATTCTTTCATTTCTTTTTCCGTTAAAGGACGAAGACCATCATTATAATCAATTAAACGTTTTGCTTCTTCTCGCCTTAGATTAGCTAACAAACACTTACCATAAGCCCCATCTACAATTGAGAAATGTCTACCTACTGATACATTTATACCAAATTGTTCTGCTTCTACCTTAGCAATAATGGTCGATTTTTTCTCACCAATTCGATTGACTAGGAAACTCGTTAATCCAGTTTCTTCTGTTAATCTTTCCAAGTACGGCATTATAACAGATAAATCTAGAATATTCTCTTTCGCTCTTTCTCCTAAAACAACTAAATAGGGGCCAAGACTATATCTTTTAGAGCTTTGATCATAACGTACAACGGATAGCTCTTCTAACTTTTGCAGTATGCGGTAACATGTGGTTGGGGTTAATGATAAGGCATTTGCAATTTCAGTTAAGTTACTTTTACTAAACTTTTTTCGACTCAATAATGTAAGGATTTTAAATGCACTGTCAACTGCAGGTACATTATATTTTCTTTTCGCCTTCTTTACATGCTCATCCATCTTTTCTACCCCTTCATTATCCTTTTTTCAGTAATTTTATATACAAAAAATTTTTTTGTCAATGAAATAAAGATTGTTTTTTTGAATGATATAAATTATCTGATATCTATATGGTAAAATAGTGGGAGCAGGAAAACATGTGAGGAGCGTTAATAGAATGGATATTAAACAATTAGAAGTATTTCTATCAGTATATAAACATAATAACTTTTCTAAAGCTGCTGAGGAACTATGTATCTCACAACCAACAGTTAGCTCTCAAATCAAATCTTTAGAAGACCAATTAGGGCTGCAATTATTCAATCGTAAAAATAAATCATTAGGTAACTTAACAGATGCCGGAAAGATTCTTTATCCCTATTCCACACAAATTCTTTCATTAGTAAAAGAAGCCGAAAAATCACTCACTCAATATAAAGAAGGGTATAAAGGTTCCCTCTCTCTAGTGACTTCCGATTCATTTTGTTACTGGATCTTACCAAAAATTTTAGAAAGCTTTCATATTTCCTATCCTACAATTGAAATCATACTACATACCGCTTTTACACCTAAAATGATCGATATGCTTTATCATCGTGAAGTGCATTTCGCCATTGCACGTTCCGCTCAAAAAGAGTTTATAGAAGAAGATTTAGTCAGCCATCATATTGGACAAGATCCCATTGTACTCGTTGCCTCAGCTAGCAATCGTTTAACAAATATTCCAAGTCCTCATTTAAGTGACTTAGCTGATGAAACCTTCATTGTTTATGGGAAAGAGTCAAACTACTGGGCACAAATTGAACAAAAGCTTTTTTCCTATGGTTTCCATATGAAAACAGGAATGGAGCTTAACGACATCAATGCAACGAAAAAAATGATCGAGATCAATCTCGGGATTTCTTTCTTGCCAAGTATTTCGGTACAAGAAGAGATTGAAAATGGTAAGCTCCAAATCATTCCAATAAGTGATAACCTGCATTTGTATCGTCACTCTCACCTTGTTTACCATCAAGATACCGTAATTGCTGGAGGAATACAGAAGTTTTTATCGTTTGTAACTGAACAGAAGCCCTATTTGATTTAAGTATATAAACCCCCTTATTAATGAGGTCTCTGCACTTTGTCTCATTAATAAGGGTAAGTGAATCAACTATATATCTCTGCTTGTTTTTTCCCAACAATGACGGCGTCAACCGCGGTAACACCATTACCTTCTTTATGGACAAGGATCGGATTAAATTCCATTTCTCTCCATTCCCCTTGATGAGATAAACAAAATTCGGATAAAGTTTGTATCGTTAATGCCAATGCTTTTATATCTGACTTAGGTTTTCCCCTCACTCCATTTAGAAGTGGAAATGCCTTAATAGAAGCAATCATTTGTAACGCTTGGCTCTCTGTAATTGGTGCAGGCAAGAAAACAACATCCTCAAGCACTTCCGTAAATACCCCACCGATACCAAACATGATTGTCGGTCCAAATGTAGGGTCGTCAATTGCTCCAATAATCACCTCAATTCCCTCATCTGCCATTTCTTCAATCATCATCCCTTCGATAAGATGTTCGATATGATGATGCTTTATCCTATTAATCATCCCTTCATAAAATTGCAGTAACTCTTGTTGACTGTTGATGTTTGTTTGAACCAACTGATAGTCTGATTTATGAGTGATCTCCTTCGAAACTCCTTTTAAGACAAGAGGAAAAGGAAGACTATGCTCATGCAGACCTTCTTGATTACGAACAAAAGAACCTTTAGGCACTTTTATACCAATCGATTGTAATAGTTGCTTTCCTTCCCATTCATTTAGTTTTTCATTTACGATCATGGGTGTCTGCTTACGAATTTCTTTTCTCGTTTGATCGTAAGCTTGCTTTTCTGCCGTATAGTAATTTACGACATGTGCTAGGGCATTAATGGTCCGTGTTGGTGTAGGAATCCAAGGAATACTTTTTTCCTTAAAGACTGCCTTTTTTGTTTCTTCCTGTATTCCAGACCAACAAACAACAACGGGCTTATTAGCTTGTTTAATCAACTTACTGAGTTTGTCGATAATAGGTGTAAATAAATGATCCGTCATTTGAATATAAAGCACGATGGTTTGCACTTCAATTGCTTCAACTAGCACAGATAGAGTATCAAGTATTTGTTGAGGATTTTGATTCACTTGTGCCGTCATATCAACTGGGTTTTTAATAGAAGCAAAAGCTGGAAGAGTTTGTGATAATCTCTCTTTCGTTTCTGCTTCTAAAGTGGCAAGTTTCATTCCTTTACGTTCACATTGGTCAGCCATCATTATGCCTGCACCACCTGATTGTGTGACGATAACCGCCCCTCCGTCTTTAGAGATATTTTTAGCATAATGAAACAGTGATAATGTATCAATTAATTCTTCCTCATCATCAACAAGAACCACATTGTTTGCAGCAAAATAAGATTGATAAATCTTCGCATTACCTGCTAATGATGCAGTATGCGAACTAGCCGCATCCGCCCCGATAACTGACGTACCAACTTTCATTAATACTATTGGTTTATTATTTTCATGACTAGCCTTTATTGCACGATTCATTTTAGTTATATTTCTTGCTCCCTCTAAATATCCACCAATGACTTTTATGTCAGGACTTTTAGCAAAATAATCAATATACTCAAAGAAATCAACCGTGCTTTCATTTCCGCTAGATACAAAAGCTTGAAATCCGATACCCATTTCAGTTGCTAATGTATGAGTTAAAGAACCCATTGCTCCGCTTTGTGTAACAAATGCAATCGCTGCAGCATCACATGCTTTTAAACTGGAAAAGGAAGCAATCATCTGCTTATTTAAGTTAAATAACCCGAGAGAATTTGGACCGCAAATCGGCAAATGGTTTCCTTTTGAATACTCCCTTATCTCTTCCTCTAACTTCACTCCTTCTCCACCTATTTCTGTAAATCCAGAACTAAAAATCAAAATACTTTTTACCTTCTTCGCATGTAATTGTTTAATAATAGATAATACACTTTTAGCAGCTACACAAATCAATGCTAAGTCAATATATTCAGGTAGTTCTTCTATCTTCTGATAGCATGGAAAACCTAATATCTCTTCATATTTTGGATTTACAAGATAAACTTCACCTTGATAGCCTACCTCTTTTAAATTCGCTATTGGTTTATAGCTGATTTTCGTTTTGTCTCCACTAGCTCCTATAATAGCTACTGCGTTTGGTTCTAACATTGGTTTAAGGTCGTCACTCGTAAACATATTTTCACCTTCCTCTTAATACATATTTTTAGGTAGAAACAGAGCAATATCAGGAAAAAGATAAAGAATAATAATTAATAGGAAAATGGGAATTAAAAATAAACTTGTTCCTTTAAAAATTTGTTCTAAAGTAAGGTCTGGGGCTGATCCTCTTAGCACAAAACAATTCATCCCAACAGGAGGTGTGATCATTGCCATTTCCATCACCAAAACAATAATGACACCGAACCAAATTAAATTCATATCCATCGCTAGAATGATCGGTAGAATAATCGGTAATGTAACAACAACCATAGCAAGAGCATCCATTACCATTCCTAATAAAATGTACATAAGAATAATAAGCACAAATAATAGAAAAGGGGGAACTGAGATAGATTCGAAAATATCCGCTAATAGAAAAGGCAATCTTGTAATTGTTAAGAAGTAATTTAAGATAAATGCCATAATAATTATGGCAAATAAAAATCCTGTTGTTTTTAAAGTAGCAGATAATGCTTTAACAAATGACTGAATCGTTAATTTCCTTCTGATTAATGCAAAAATAAACGTAAAGAATGCCCCAATCCCTGCTGCTTCAGTTGGGTTAAACCATCCGATATACATACCCCCAATCACAATGCCAAATAACAAAATAATCCATATTGTAGATTTCAATGCGATGAAACGATCCTTCCATTTCACCTCTGTATGAATCATCGGTGCTAATTCTGGCTTTAAAGATACAACTACATAAACGGTGATCATATATAAAATGATAAGAATAATCCCCGGTATAATGCCCGCAACTAAAAGCTGTCCGATAGATTGTTCAGTCATCATCCCATATAGAATAAACAATGTACTCGGTGGAATGAGCACACCCAATGTTCCTCCTGCGACAATCGTTCCTCCGGTTAATGATTTGTTATAACCAGCCTTTAGCATTTCCTTCGATGCAATGACACCCATTGTGGCAGTATTTGCTAGGCTTGAACCTGAAGCGGCCGCAAAAACAGCAGAAGATGCAATTGTCGCCATCCCAAGTCCACCTCTTAATCTACTAAGCCAAAGTCTGAAAGTATTAAAGAGCTCTGTACTAATTCCACAGATAAATAATAGTTCTCCCATTAGAACAAACATAGGGATAGTGCTTAACGTATAACTAAAACTATGATCCCATGTCACTGTTTCAACAACTGTGGCTAATGCCGTCCAACCTTTCAAATAAAAGATTCCTAGTACAGCTGGTACGACCATTGCGATTGCAATGGGTACTTTAAAAAACATTAAAACAAACATGATCAAAATAACGATAACACCAAACCATTCAACCGGCATGTTCATCACCTCCTATATTTTCATGATTTAATGAAAGGATGAGCTTGAGCATTCTTAGAAAAGCCTCAGCTCCCCACATGAGAAAACCGATTGTAATGATATAATCAAAGGGGTAAAAAGGAATTTCTAAAAGAGTTGTAGATATAGGCATTGTTAGTTGATGAAAGATCCCGACATGAAGATAAATATAGGCAATGAGGATGGTAATAATAAATGTAAGAAATGCGCCAAATATCTCTAATACGCGTTGCCACTTATATGAAAGTCTGCTTGTAATAATATCTATTGTAATATGTCCGTTAACTTGTTCTGTATAAGCCAAACCACACATGATTAGCACTACCATACCTAACTGAACAATTTCGATATCACCAATAATAGGTGAAAATAACATCCGACTAAACACAGCAAAGGTAATAAATATCATCATCAGTGTCATCGTTGCTAACGCAATATATTTTGTTATTGCAGTTAAAAAGTGTATGACTTCTTCAAGCTTTCTCATGCATTCCACCACCTTAACTGTTTTAATTTTCAAATGGTAAAGGGTAATCTTCTTCACGGAGAATTTCAAAAAAAGCTTCTACCATTTCATCTCCATCAAATCCACGTTTATTTGCATCTTCTATCCATAACTCCCAAGCACCTTTACCTGCTTCACGGTACTTAATGTCTTCTTCTGTTGAAAGTTTAATATATTCGCCTCTTTTTTCAACTGCTTTTTCTAGCTGCTCATTAGAAGCAGCTAACTCTGTAACATAACTCTTTGTAAACATTTCTGATAATGCAGGATTCAATTCTTCTGTAAATAATTTTTGTAAATCTGGTGGGAGCTGATCATAGAAGTTTTTATTCATTACAGGAATGAGTGGGTTTACGAGTACTGACATTTGTGTAATATAAGGGGCAGGTTCATAATACCTTACTGCTTCACCGCCAATAGGTGTATAAAATGCGGTATCAATCATCCCCTTTTCTAATCCTTCGTATATGCCTTCAGATGTGATCGATACGGGTGTTCCTCCTAATGATTGAATAAAGGCATTTTCGCCTTTTCCGCTCATTCTCATTTTTTTATTCTGTAAATCTTCCATTGTGTGAATAGGAGTTGTAGAAAATAAATCATAGGCATCTGTTGAGGTTGGTGGCATAAGGATGACATTATCTAACCCTTTGTCTGCAAATCGATCTTCGAATTTACTTAAAACCTTGTTTGCCTCAACAGGTCCTTGTAATGCAAAAGGTAAACTACCGATTGTATAAGGAAAAAAAGGTGTATCATAAAAATAGTTCGTTACGAGAAGACTCACATCATAGAGCCCTCCTTTTATATCTTGGTAAACGGAGCTAGACTTTCCTAAGGCACTCCCATGATAAATATTGACTTTAACTCTTCCATTCGTCTTTTCTTCCACCATCTTTTTCCATGGCTCCCACGCATTATAAGCATAGTGATGTGTAGATGGCTGCCAATTATTTATATCCATCACATACACTTCATCGGAAGCGCTTTCATTGGATGTCTGTTGACTACAGCCATTTAATAAAATACATACAAAAAATAAAGTCAATAGAAGAACCTTTTTCATTGGAAACACCTCCATTATTGTTCATAATCACATTTTCCGCTCGGCTAACGAACCAATAACTCCCTCTTTTCTCAATTGATCAATCTCTAATTTTTGATACCCTAATGCATGTAGAAGTTCTTCTGTATGCTGTCCTAAAACAGGTGGCCCTGCTTTTGTTTTAACATTTAGAGTAGAATTTTTAAGTGGACTTTTCACCAATTTAATATGTCCAAGCTTTACATGGGAAACTTCTTCTACAACCTCTCTCGCCTCAACTTGAGGATGTTGAAAAACTTGTTCGATATTATTTACTGGTCCAGCTGGAACACCTACTTGTGATAATTGAGTGAACCATTCATCTGCCGTTTTGGTTATCATCATATCTGCGATTCTATTTGTTAACACTTCACGGTTAGTTACTCTAGCTTGATTCGTTTTAAACCTCTCGTCCCCAATCCATTCTTCACGATCTAAAACAACGCAAAAATTCGCAAATAATTTATCATTACCACAACAAACCATTAATGGACGGTCACTGCATTTAAATACTTGATAAGGAACAATATAACTATGATCATTGCCAACTCTTGTTGAAACTGTACCTGCATTTAAATAACTACTTGCTACATTGGCAAGTGCACTTAATTGTACTTCAAATAGGGATAGATCAATAGATTGTTCCTTTCCTGTTTGATCTCTTTGTCTTAAAGCTGCGAGAATCGCTATTGTTACATATTGTGACGTCATAATATCGACTAGTGGAAGTCCCACTCTTGTTGCGTCTCCCTCTGGAAGTCCAGTAACATCCATTAAACCACCTATCGCTTGCATAACAGGATCAAATCCCGGTTCCCCTTTATACGGTCCCGTTTGCCCATATCCGGTAACCGAACATAATATAATATCTTTTTTTACCTTTTTAAGTTGTTGTAGGTCGAGACCTAACTTTTTCAAAGTACCTGTTTTAAAGTTCTCTAAGACAATATCTGCCTCTTGTACGAGCTTTAAAAAGATATCCTTCCCTTTTTGGTTTTTCAAATCCAACTCTACTGATTTTTTATTACGATTAGCGGTAAAATAATACGTACTTTCTCCACCTATGAAAGGGACCCAATCTCTCATACTATCAGTACCATTCGGTGCCTCTATTCTGATGACATCAGCACCTAAATCTGCTAGTATCATTGAACCCCCAGGTCCTGCATAAACACGAGATAAATCCAATACTTTTACGCCTTCAAGTGGTTGCCTATCACTCATCGACTACACCCTCACCTTTTTAATATCACTACTTAAAGAATACTTTCTTTCGATATGATGACGATTAGCATCCTTTTCCCCTAAGGCATCATTAGCAATCAGTATACGTTGTATATTTGCCGACCCTTCACCAAAGTGAAGCATATTCGCATAGTTTACATACTTCATAATCGGATATTCATCTGCTATACCATTGCCACCAAATATCTCTAACGCACTTCTTGCAGCTTTGGTAGCTACTTCTGAAGCAAAATATTTTGCGTATGCACTTTGTCTAGTCGCCGCTTCGCCTTTATCTTTTAAGTAAGCGCTTTTATACGTAAGCAATCTTGCAGCCTCTGTTTCTACTACCATATCCGCAATCAAATGTTGAATCATTTGATATTGACCAATTGGTACACCACTCACTTCTCGTTCGTTTGCATAAGATATCGACTCATCAATACAACCTTGAGCAATACCAACCAATCGTGAAGAAACAGTTAAGCGTCCATAATCAAGCGCGTTCATCGCAATTTTAAAGCCTTCTCCCTCTTTACCTAATAATTGACTTTTGGAGATTCGATAATCCTCTAAAAATACTTCACAGCTTCTTGTCATATATCCTAGAGAACTGATTTCGATTGGTTTTGCATAAAACCCTGGTACATTAGTCTCAATAATAAATGCAGAAATGCCATTATGACCAGCTTCTGGATTTGTTCTCGCAAACAACACACCTACATCTGCCTCGTTAGCAAAAGTAATCCACATTTTTGATCCATTCAGCACGTACTCATCACCATCTAAAACAGCCGTTGTCTTCATTGCTCCAGCAGGGTCTGAGCCACCACCAGATTCAGTAAGAGCGAACATACCAATTTTCTCTGCCTTTATTAGAGAAGGGACATATTTTTCAATTTGCTGCTTATTTCCCCAATTTAAGATTGTAAAAGGGCAGGTCATTGCTTGCATATTAAAGGCATAACCTAACGATGGATGTGCTTTCGATATTTCTTCAGCAATGATAGCTAAATTAAGAAAACCTAATTCAGACCCACCATATCGCTCAGGAAAACAAGCACCAAAAAAACCTAGATTGCCCATTTTTTCAAAAATATCTTTCGGGAATAATTGATTTTTCTCATAATATTTAATATGAGGTGACACTTCTTTTCGGACAAACTCCTTTACCATTTGTAAGACTTGTTGGTTTTCATTTGTGTATTCGAACTCCATCTATCCCCACCACCTAATTAGAATTTTCTGAATTTATTAATTATACTATTATATATATTAATAATATTCAATATTTTATTAATAAAACAGATAATTTATTTGGGATAATGGATACAATTGATAGACATATGAGACTTTGTCCTTTAAAAATAGTAATTAATAATTATAGAGTTGATCTTTTTTGTTGAAACTTCTCTCTTGCTTGTATATACCAGTCATTACCTAAAGAATCGATAATAACTGTAACTGGAAAATTTTCTACTGTGAGCTTGTATACTGCCTCCGGACCTAACTCAGGAAATGCCACAACCTCAGCCTCTCTAATAGCCGTAGAAAGAAGTGCGCCGGTGCCCCCTATTGCTGCTAAATAAACGGCTTTGTTTCTTTTTATACTTTCCTTTACTTCTTCATTTCGATATCCTTTTCCAATCATTCCTTTTAAGCCATGCTCTAATAATAATGGTGTATATTTATCCATTCTACTACTAGTAGTTGGACCAGCGGAGCCAATCACTTGGTCAGGTTTTGCTGGGGTCGGACCAACGTAATAAATAAAAGCATTTTCTACCGTGAATGGAACCGTTTCTTGTTGAGATAAAAGATCATAAATTTTTTTATGGGCTGCGTCTCTTGCTGTATATATTAAGCCTGATAATTCGACTTGCTGTCCTGCCCTTAATGTTTCCAACTCTTCTGGTTTTAAGGGTAAAGTTAACTGCTTTTTTTCCAATTCTATCAGCCTCACATTCTCAATTCTTTATGTCTTGACGCATGACAATTTAAATTAACAGCCACAGGAAGTGCAGCGATATGACATGGTTCTAACTCGATTTTTACATCTATGGCAGTTGTATCGCCACCTAAGCCTTGAGGACCAATCCCCATTTCATTTATGTTCTTCATTAAATCTTTTTCTAATTGGGCAACTATTGGAGACTGATGATGTTGACCAATCGGTCTAAACAATGATTTTTTAGCTAAATAAGCGCAGCGTTCAAAATTCCCACCAATTCCAATTCCAAC
The DNA here is from genome assembly GCF_038595015.1 of Cytobacillus sp. FSL W7-1323. Taxonomy (NCBI): domain Bacteria; kingdom Bacillati; phylum Bacillota; class Bacilli; order Caryophanales; family Bacillaceae; genus Cytobacillus; species Cytobacillus sp. FSL W7-1323. The sequence goes on along the minus strand of NZ_CP151998.1, from coordinate 2,177,014 downwards.
AACTAAAGGTGGACAAGCATTAGGTCCTGCATTTTCAACGGTTGTTAAGATGAACTCTTTTACGCCTTCGATACCATCTGCTGGGGTTAACATTTTAAGTGCACTCATATTCTCACTCCCTCCCCCTTTTGCCGACATATGGATAACGAGTTGATCTCCGGCTTTCATTTCAATATGAATAATGGCAGGGCTGTTATATGTTGCAGATTTATCTCTTGTCAGGGGATTATTGACGATAGAATGCCGTAAATACCCGTCTTTATATCCTTTCATTACACCCTCATTAATGGCACTTGTAATTGTTCCACCTTTAATCAAACAGTCTTGGCCTAATTCAACTATAAAAACGGAAACACCTGTATCCTGACACATAGGCACACGGTTTTCTGTAGCGATATTCGCATTTTCAATTAAATCTAACAGTATATCTTTTCCAATTGGTGACCTTTCTGTTTCTACCGCTTGTCGAAAAGCAGAAATAACGTCTTCGCCAAGGGCAAAGTTCGCTTCCTGACAAAGCTTCGCTACTTGTTCCACTATATGGTCATAAGCAATCACTTTCATCATCAAGCCTCATTTCCATTTTCAATTGGGCTATTTGCCAGTAGCCAATCCTTTATTTTTAAATTTTCAATATTGTATATATCATCTACTCTATAATCTACATCTGTGATCTTATGAGCCACTAATGACTGGAACTTCTCAACCATTTGTTTTTTACTGGCAGGATTCTCTGGGTCTCCTTTTGGAAATTCAGTTGCGACGCTATAACTTTCTTTATTACTTAAGACAATAGTTACCTTTGCACCCCATTGTTCTGGATAGGCATCCGTAAAATCCTTTGTTGATGCTACTCGTACTTTATTCATCATTTCTCTAATTTCACTATTATTTAATGTTCTTTCATTAAAGTCTTGTAGAAAAGCGCTGCCTTTAAGGGCAATTAAGCTAACACAGAATTGTACACTAAATTTTGCTGCATAAATGGAACGAGGTTTGGGATTATCTGTTATATCTAATACCGTTTGATAGGTTTCTATGAGGATTTTTTCAATTTTAGTAGAGTCAATTAAATGTTTGTTCATCAATGTATGCACACAGTCCATACTCGGATGGGTATGACGACAGGAAGCATAAAGCTTAAAACCATTTTCCATTATTTTAAACTGCTCACCGAGTCCTTCAATAATCTTTTGTTCGTTGTACGAATCACTCATTGCCTTGAAAAAACCACGATCACCTTCTAATATCTTTGAGGCACCTGTAAAGCCTTTTTTAGCAAGGAGTGCTGCAAGTACACCATTATAGGATGCCTTTGCAGTATGAAGCTGTTTTGAATTGGCTCCATCTTCAATAAATTCCCATAACCCCGCTGCCTGTGTCCCTGCATTTCCCAAAGCATGAACGATTTGTTGTTTATTAAGCCCTAATAACTTCGCTGCTGCAGCTGCTGCTCCGAAAGTGCCACATGTTGCAGTATTATGCCAATAATAATAATGACTAGGCGTAACCGCTTCACCGATACGATAACAAACTTCATAGCCGATGACGATACTCGTAATTAATTCTTCTATTGATAAGTCATACGCTTCACACACAGATAAAGCAGCAGGAATCACAACTGTTGCTGCATGAATAATCGATCCTTTATGAATATCATCTAACTCCACTATATGGCTAGCAGCACTATGAATCATGGCAGCATTTGCAAGAGAAGTCCTTTCACCGGAAATAAGGGTTGCCTGTTCATTCCCTCCCATTTCAAATAACGTCTCTTTTAATGCAACCACTGGTGGTTCATCTATTCCTGCTATTGCTGAACCGTACCAATCTAAAATACATACTTTCGTAAACTCAATCACATCTTTTGGTAAATCTTGATAGTCTAAATTAACTATATATTCTGAAATTTTTTCCGTTAAAGCCATTGTCCATTCTTCCTTCCTTCGTTAAAGTAAACGTTTGCAAAAGATAAGGCAGCTCTGAAAAATTCGTGCTGCCTTCCTGATGAATCAATATTTATTTCATTCTTTCATTTTTTAAACTGTGAATAAGTGATTCACCTGTTCTTAAAATATGATGAGACAAAATCTCACCTGCATGCTCAAATCTTTTCTCTCTTATCGCTTTGATAATCTCCCGATGCTCTTCATTTGATGTAGCCGTCTGACCTGTAATAAAATGTGGTGTTTGTTGTGGTAGCCCATTCCATAGTGTGTCAATAAAACCATTTAATCTCTCCCAATGGCAGTGCTTTAATAATAATTGATGGAATTCTATATTTCTTTCAATAAATTCATCTACATCTTCACTATCTTCCATCAAATGTACAAGATCTATTAATCTCGTGATTTCAGTATCTGTAAGCAGCTTTGCACTTTGGATAAAAGCCATCTTCTCTAACTGTGCTCTTAAGGTGTACACCTCTTGTAAATCTGATAAATGAATCGTTTTAACAATAGCTCCTTTATGTGGTACTAGGGTAATTAAACCTTCAGATTCTAATTTTCTCAATGCTTCTCTAATCGGCATTCTACTGACACCAAGTTTTTCTGCTAAATCTGATTGTTTTAATCGTTCACCAGGTTTAAACTGACCTTTTATAATTGCTTCTCGGAGAACGTTACATACTTTTAAATGCAGTGTATCGCGATTATCTAATTTCAAATCAACATCAATCGTCAATGATCACTCACCCTTTACTCCCTTTTAAAACAGGATACAAAATCCAATTAAAATTGTCTATACTTTTCTGAAATTTATTTAAAGAGTAGTAAAACTAAGTGTTCGCCGAAAAGGGGTCAGCTAATACTAGCGTATCAAACATTTTACAGTTCACAATATGAAAGTGTCATCACCTTGATTCATTACACTCACTATTTATCTGTAGTAATTTCTTAGCCTGTTTATAAACGGGATAATCCACTAAACGCCCATTCACATTAATTGATGCTTTTCCCTCTTTCTCAGCGTCTTCAAACAGTCTAATCACTTCTTTCGCTTCATGAATACGGTTGTTATTCTCTTGATGATACACATCATTGATTCGTACGACTTGATTTGGATGAATCGCTAATTTACCAGCAAAGCCTATTTTCCTGCCATGGGTTGTTTCTTTAATGAGATCATTGCTATTCTCTAAATGAAGGAACACAGAATCAATAGGGGGTAGTATTTTAGCTGCTGCTGAAGCGTTTACTAATTGTGAACGTGCGTATAATAACTCTTCCCTCCCCTCTCCTACCTCAATATTTGTATCTAAACAATAATCAACCGCACCAAAAGCCAGTCTTTCAACGGTTTCTGTTGCAGTGGCAATGTCAAATGAATAATGTATCCCTTTTGCCGTTTCGATTAAGGGAATAAGAGCTATCGATTCATCTGCCAAATAAGTTGCTATCTCCTTTATCATGTTTTTATCTTCTGCTTTTGGGATAAATAGTCCTCGTGGCTTACATACTTTAACTAATTGGAGATCATGATAAAAATACGGACTTTCACTATCATTAATCCTAATATATACCCTTTGCCTATCCCATTCATTAAGTTCACTCATATAACCAGAGACCTTCTCTCTGGCTACATGCTTTTTGGAATGGGCAACAGAATCCTCTAAGTCTAGTATGGTGGCCGATTGATTAATTGTTAAAGCCTTATTTACCATCTTGGTAGAAATCGCAGGTACGAATAAAAAACTAAACATTTGATTCATCAAATATCCTCAACCTCCTACATTCAGCCAATATTATTTTGTAATTGAAGACAAATTTTATTTGTCACTTCATCAGTCGTAGCATTTCCGCCAATATCTCTCGTCTTTATCCCTGCATCAGTAACTTCTTCCATTGCTCGTAAGACCTCTCTAGCTAGTGCGATTTCACCTAAATGATCTAACATTAACGCAGCCGTCCATATTTGCCCGATTGGATTGGCTATTCCTTTACCATAAATATCTGGCGCTGAACCATGTACAGGCTCAAACATGGACGGATATTTCCCATTTATATTGATGTTTCCTGCAGGGGCTATACCAATACTCCCCATAATCGCTCCACCAATATCAGTTAAAATATCTCCAAAAAGATTACTAGCAACGATGACATCGAAATCGCTCGGTTTGGTAACAAAAAAAGCAGCTAGTGCATCAATATGCACAGATGATGTACGCACTCCTGTATAGCGCTTACTCACATCATTAAACACTTCATCCCAAAATGGCATCGAATGGACAATACCGTTAGATTTCGTAGCTGAAGTGACATGACCCTTACGAAGAACAGCTTGCTTAAACGCATAATCCATTACTCTTTCCGTTGCTTTTCTCGTAAAAATGGCGTTTTGGATAGCGATTTCGTCTGTTTCTTTATGTATTCTCCCACCAGATTCACTATACTCGCCCTCACTATTTTCACGTACAACTAGAAAATTAAATGCCCCTGGATCAACGAGAGGGGAGGTTAGCCCTTTGAATAATTTGGCTGGCCGGATATTAATGGTCTGCTCAAATTCTCTCCTAATGTGAATGAGTAACCCCCATAATGAAATATGATCGGGAACTTTGTTCGGATCTCCTACTGCCCCTAAAAAAATCGCATCAAAATTCTTTAGTCGCTCTAGACCGTCATCACTCATCATTTTGCCATGTTTGAGATAATAGTCGCACCCCCATGGAAGTTCAGTTGTCTCTAATTGAATACCACCATGTAAAGTCGCTGCTGTTTGGAGCACTTTTACGGCAGAAGGTACAACCTCTTTCCCGATACCATCACCAGGAATCACTGCTAATTCATATCTTTTCATCATTTTTACCTCCTCTATGTTGTCATTGTTATATATTTTCTTTTCTTTACTTCCTTTAATAAATCCTTTTCTTTTTTCCAATATTAAGTGAAGTCTTTATACTAAGTAACCGTCAGAGCGCTTTATTTTAAAGAACATCAAGTTATTTCTTCGGCATTTTAAGCAAGAATGTTTTAAATATCTAACCAATCTCATCCTTTAGGATATACTAAGATTGTACATAAAGATTTATCATAAATTTAAAAGGGTGGTTATATTTGCATACAGCAATTTCATTTCAAAATGTACATTATCACACTGATTCATTATCAATTATTAAAGACATAACTGGTACTATTTCATCGGGGAATATAACGACCGTTGTCGGTCCATCAGGCTCGGGCAAATCTACACTCTTTCATTTATGTAATGGGATGAAATCAGCCTCATCTGGAGACATTTTCATTCATGGTGAGGATATTTTGACCATTACACCAACAGTTTTACGTCGTAATGTAGGAATAGTTCTGCAAAAAGCCATTATGATAGACGGGGATGTCTATGATAATTTATCGTTGCCGCTAACCCTCAATGGAGAAAAGTTGTCAAAAGAAAAGGCGATTGAAATGCTTAATTTGATTGGATTGAATGAAGAATTTCTTCACCGCAAAGCAACAGACCTTTCTGGAGGGCAACAACAAAGGGTGTCTATCGCGCGGACATTATTGAATGAACCAGTAATATTATTGTTAGACGAAGTTACATCAGCCCTTGACCAAACTTCACAAAGGGAAGTTGAGCAACTAATTACATCCATTAATCAAAAGAGGAAAACAACCATTGTTTGGATTACTCATAATCTTGATCAAGCACTACGTATAGGGGATGAGACGTGGGTAATTATAGATGGCAAACTAGCGGCACATGGAAAAAGTTCTGAAATTGTTTCATCCTCTAATGATAAGGTCAAGCAGTTTTTTGAAGGTGGTGAGGAAAAATGACTTTTTTCCAATTATCTCTGACATTAATATTTGTTCTTATTCCTATTCTCTTATCTAAAACATTCAAGCTAGGTCTTGAAAAGGATGTCTTGATTGCGACCATTCGCTCAATCATCCAACTTCTTGCGGTCGGTTACGTGTTGCAATTCGTTTTTGATTCAGAAAGCTTTTTCTATATCTTTTTAATGATTATTCTCATTATTACTGCTGCCGTACATAATGCAAGAAAAAAAGGTGTGATGATTAAAGGCATTACATGGAAACTAATTCTTACATACTGCTTTATTGAAGTGTTGACCCAAAGTGTCCTTATTAGTCTTAAAATTATTCCAGCAACTGCGCAATATATGATTCCCATTAGTGGAATGATTATTGGTAATGCGATGGTATTATCAATATTATTTCTTAATCGGTTTACCGCGGAAATTGAAAACAGAACAGGAGAAGTAGAACTTTTTCTATCATTGGGGGGTACACCGAAACAAGCCATCCATCGCCAGTTAATGACTAGTATTCGCGCAAGTACAATACCAACAATTGAGAGTCAAAAAACGATTGGTCTTGTACAACTACCTGGGATGATGAGTGGACAAATAATTGCAGGCGCTGATCCTGTTCAGGCTGTCATGTTTCAATTGTTGATTCTATTTATGTTGCTTTCATCTGCTGTTATCACGAGTATTATACTTGGATTCCTATCGTATCCAACAATGTTTAATGAAAGGATGCAATTTGTGACTCATACGCCAAGTAAATCGGAATGATACCCTTTATAAAACGCGGACAAATGGAAATTTGTTCGTGTTTTTTCGTTTTAATAAACTCTATACCCTTTTGAATTATTTTTTATTTCTAAAATAAAGCAAAGATGTTTTAAGGGAAGCGTAACTACCAATAGCCCCATAACCATAAAAATAACCCATAAAGACCCCTGCAATGAGATCACCTCTATGACTAATAAAAATCGATACAATTAACCCAATAAGTATAGCCACTGTTGGTACAAAAGGTTTACTAATCCCTAGAAAATATTTTAACATTTGCGTAAAGATAATCACGATGGGAATGGCGATCATAGCATCCCAAAAATTTGTATGTATGACGGGAAATTCCATCTCTTATTGCCCCTTTCAATATTTAAACCAACAACATTGTTCTTTCTATTATTCTTCATCATTGCTGAAATACTCTTATAAAAGGATAAACCTCATGAAAATTGGTTACATTATAATTGAACAATCCAAGTAAACAGCAAAGGAAAATAAACATTTAAAAGGTTTTTAAGATACGATTTATATAAGTTCTGTATTATCTAAAAGATTAGGCGAATGAAAGCCTAGTCTATCGCATTAATGCATCATTTCAAATGGAGGCGAATCTACATGGCTATTAAAAAGAATATGGAGTTTAAAATTAAAGATGGTTTTTTACCGAACTTATGTTTGTCAAAATCTTTGAAGGTTTTGGATGTAAGTGATAGTAGTATTATTATTGAAATGGGGTCTTCACAAAGACGTGGCGTTTTCCCGCCAGAAAACTTCAATTATTGGATTAATAAAGGGATATTAATTGCCGTGAAAGACCATCAAAAGCGTATATCATAAAATTTTATACATACTTTTTTACCGTCATCATACCTTTGATAATGGAGGTGACTGTAGTGGAGCGAGAAGGCAAAAAGCCAGAAAATAAAAAAACGAAACAATTAGAAGCATTCATTCGTGAAAATAAAAATCAACCGTTAACAACTAATGAAGGGGTAAAAATTGCGAATGACGAAAATACTCTAACAGCTGGTGAACGCGGTCCCACCTTGATGGAGGATTTTATATTTCAGGATAAAATGGCTCATTTTGATAGAGAGCGTATTCCTGAGAGAGTAGTTCACGCGAGGGGATTTGCTGCCCATGGGGTTTTTCGTGTATATGAATCGTTAGAAGATATAACAATGGCTCATTTTCTTCAAGATCCTAGTTTAGAAACACCAGTATTCGTCCGTTTTTCTCAGGTGGCGGGCTCTAGAGGGGTAAATGAAACGAACCGAGATGTACGGGGATTTGCAACAAAATTTTATACAGAAGAAGGTAATTTTGACCTGGTAGGGAATAATATTCCCATCTTCTTTATTCAAGACGGTATTAAATTTCCAGATCTCATTCATGCAGTAAAACCTGAACCGCATAATGAAATTCCACAAGGTCAAACAGCTCACGACACTTTTTGGGACTTCATTTCTAGCAATGAAGAATCTGCAGCAATGATGATGTGGATTATGTCTGACCGGACAATTCCCCGTAGCTTTAGAACGATGGAGGGCTTCGGCGTCCATACATTTAGACTGGTTAATAAAAATAACGAAGCGAGATTTGTTAAATTTCATTGGAAGCCTGTACTCGGCCTGCACTCGTTAATTTGGGATGAAGCACAAAAACTTGGCGGAGCTGATGCCGATTTTCACCGCAGAGATTTATGGGAAAATATCGAAGAAGGTCACTTTGCTGAGTATGAATTAGGCATACAAGTCATAAATGAAGAAGACGAATTTAATTTCGGCTTTGATATTCTAGATGCGACTAAATTATGGCCAGAAGAGCTTGTTCCCGTACGGAAAATAGGTAAAATGACATTGAATCGAAATGTAGATAATGTATTTGCCGAAACAGAACAAGTTGCTCTTCACCCTGGTAGCATTGTTCGTGGCATTGACTTCTCTAATGACCCCCTACTACAAACGCGTATTTTTTCCTATTCAGATACACAAATATATCGTGTAGGAACAAATTTTCAGCAAATTCCTATTAATCGTCCTGTTTGTCCATTTCATAACAACCAACGAGATGGAGCAGCCAGATATATTATCGATAAGGATAAAGTCGCTTATCACAATAATTCCTTGCAAAACAATACACCTTATGAAGTACCCCCAGCAAGAGGAGGATTCCTCACATATCCTTCTCAAGTTGAAGGCATGAAAGTTCGAAAAACTGCTCCAAGTTTTACAGACCACTTTTCTCAGGCGAGGTTATTTTGGAATAGTATGAGTGATGTTGAAAGGAATCATATTTTCTTAGCTTTTAGCTTTGAATTAGGTAAAGTAAAAAGTAAAATGGTCAGACAAAATGTAGTCAACCTCATTGGTCATATTAGCCACGATCTTGCCACATCCGTGGCACATAAAATTGGTGTTGAGCCACCAAATGTGAAAGAATCATCGGAAACTGCGTCCTCTAAAGCACTTAGTATGGCAAACACAACTTTTTCGCCAGCTACTTTAAAGGTGGGGATCATCGTAGCTGACCAATATGATGCAGCTATTGTACGTCCATTATTACAACAGCTACTCGCAGCAAAAACTCGCCCGTTCATTATTAGTGAAACACAGGAAACATTGAATGGAACTGATGGTAGTACGCTTCAAGTCGACGATTCCTTTTTAACAGGCTCTCCACTGGTTTATGACAGTCTATTTGTCGTATCTGGAAGAGGAGCTACACCTCACTTTAATCAAAAAGCAAAGAGCTATATAATTGAACAATATAATCATTATAAACCGATCGGCTCTTCTCGAAGTGGCATGTACTTAATCCAAGAAGTTGGTATTATTAATAAACCTGGAGTAACAATCACAAATGGCCCTTTTAAAACTTATATACAAAATGTAGGTAAACAAAGGTTTTGGGAACGAGGATAATAGACAAAATACACAAGGATCAACTACCTTTGGCACCCATTTTACATTAGACCACTATTGTAGTGGTCTTCTCTTATGCTATGTCTGTACTTAATTGTAATCTGTGAAAAAGATGAACGTTTGAACGCCTATCGTATTGAAAGATAAGCACTATTTTAAGACTTTTTCATTCGATTTTGATAAAAAGAATACCTAGCGCTCTTTGCTCTACTTCTTTCTCCCATACCTCATCCCTTATTAGCCGTAAAGCTACAACTTTTACCTAAACAATCAAAAAAAGAAACACTCTTGAATCGTATAGACACGAAGCAAGAATGTTCATTTAAGTACTATTTCATATTATTTACCTGCTTTTGCTTTGTTCCCAAAAATCTCTTTTTCTAACCTTCTACCTGTTGGTGTAGCAGCTAACCCACCTTCAGCCGTTTCTCTTAACGCAGAAGGCATCGTTTGACCAATACGATACATGGCATCAATTACTTCATCACATGGAATTCTACTTGTGATACCTGCTAATGCCATGTCAGCAGCTGTCATCGCATTTGAAGCACCCATTGCATTTCTTTTCACACAAGGGACTTCTACCAAACCAGCTACAGGATCACATACTAAACCGAGCATATTTTTTAAAGTAATCGCCATCGCATGTGCTGCTTGAGAAGGTGAACCGCCTGCCATTTCTGTAATAGCTGCAGCTGCCATCCCACTCGCTGAACCCACCTCTGCTTGGCAGCCACCAGCTGCTCCGGAAATGGATGCATTATTGGCAACAATAAAGCCAAAAGCTGCGGATGTAAATAAGAATTCAATCATTTCCTCTCTTGTTGGGTTAAGTACATCCTTAACAGCAAACAACGTTCCAGGTACAACGCCTGCGGAACCCGCTGTTGGTGTGGCACAAATAGTTCCCATTGCTGCATTTACTTCATTTGTAGCAACAGCTTTGCTAACAGCATCTAGCAGTGTATGACCAGAAAGTGCTTTTCCACTTTTTATATATTTTTGTAATAAAACCGCGTCTCCTCCTGTTAACCCAGAAACGGAAGTTACACCATTTAAACCTCTCTCTACTGCTTGTTCCATAACGGTAAGATTACGATCCATTTGGGCAATAATATCTTCACGTGCGCGCCCGGATACTTCAACTTCTTGGCGAATCATCACTTCTGCAATTTTAATTTGCTCTTTGTCTGCAATTTCTACTAATTCTGCCGCGTTCTTAAATAACATATACATCCCTCCTACATGCTGTCATTAATCCACCATCTTGATGACTTGAGTGATATGTGGTAACTGAGCAATTTCGTCCATTAAGTTTTGATCAATATTTTGGTCAACTTCAATGACCATTAAAGCCATTTTCCCTTTTTCTTTTCTTGACACTTCCATATGACCGATGTTTATTTCATGTTGTGCTAAAAGGTAAGTAACTTTTGAAATCACACCAAATTGGTCATTATGGACCACTAAGATAGCGGGGTGTTCACCTGTAAGTTTAAGCGCAAATGAATTTAATTCAATTATTTCAATAGAGCCTCCACCAATGGAAATACCAACTAGCTCCATTTCTTTATCATCATCGAACAATTTAATGCGCACAGTATTTGGATGATCGACAACTGCTTCTTCAACAGAAAACACGATTTCCATTCCCAGTTGCTCGGCTAATTGAAGCGATCCAGGGATGCGTTCATCATACGTATCGTAATCAAGAATTCCCCCTACAATTGCCACATCTGTTCCATGTCCCTTATACGTTTTCGCAAATGAACCATAAAGATATATTTCCGCTTTAGAAGGCTGTCTGCCAAATAAGGTCCGAGCTACCCTTCCAATTCGAGCAGCTCCAGCTGTATGTGAGCTAGAAGGTCCGATCATAACTGGGCCGATAATATCAAATGCTGATCTATATTTCATATCTTATGCTCCTTTATCATTAACTGACTCTTTATCTTATACATACTCATGTGTGTTCTCATTCTCATTCATCACTTTTATCTTTTGTAAATAATTATAAATAGTAAACTTAGAAACTCCTAAAATAGAAGCAACATATTCATTGGCTCCTTTAATTAAGAAGGTTCCTTTTTCCTCTAACCTTTTCACTGCCTCAATTTTTTCATCAATCGTCATACTTGCAGGTGCCTTTTTAAACGGTTGAAGGACTTGTTCTACCATTTCGTGAACAATATCCTGTACGGATGTAAAGAAAGTTTCATCCTTTGTATCTTCTTCATTAAAGTTTGTTAACGTTTCAAGGACACCACCAAATTGCATCATCAAGCTTATATCGTAGTTCATACATAGCGCGCCAATAATTTTATTATGTTCATCTCGTAAGAAAACGGTCGATGATTTCATTACATTTCCTTTTGGTGTCTGCGTTTTATAGTTGGCAAGATCCTCTGCCTCATGGTTACCCTTTGCTAATTCGTTCAAAACTAAATCCGTAATTGGAGCACCAATTGAACGACCAGTTACATTACCGGCAAGATGTATAAGCGATTTCTTAAAATCTGCGAAATCATGAACACCTACTTCACAATGAGGGCCAAACATTTTCACAAGCATATCTGCCGTTCTAATAGCAAAGTCAAATATATGTTGATCCTTCTTTTTCATCTTTGTCACATCCTATACTCTTCGAATGAAACCGTTTTCAAAATGGTTGTATTTCAAATCCTAATCATCATAACACACATAAACTATAATTAAAATATTTTTTTAATGCATACAATTTTTTTGTAAAATCATTCTGAAAGAACTATAAACTAAGAACAACAAATTAAACAGTGAGTCTAAAATAGCTATTATGTAAGTTTATATGAGAATAGATTATATCCACAATTCACTCGAGAAAGAAGGGGGCATTTACTTGTTACGTGTCAACGTATCCCCACGTCTAACATCAAAATCACTCACTTTTCGTACGTGAGCAGAGTTTTTTTGTTTAATTTTGCCAACGCTCATAGTTTGGGACTCTTCTTGGAAGTGGAAAACTGCTTTTTTTATTTTGTGAGGGTTTCAGCTTGGATTAAATTTATGAGAGCAACTTTAAAATACTTTCAAATCATGCTACACACATCGACCCAAAAAACAACAAATGAAAAGCGAAAGAACAAAAGTCCTCTCGCTTTATCATCAAACATTTCTTAAGACTAAATGAAGACGATTATTTCTCGTGTCTTGCTCCTCTTCATCAGCTAAATCGTATTTCTTTAATAAATGAAATACATCGTTTAGGATTTCTTGGCTATGTTCTTCTTGGAAAAAAAGGTCGAACTTTGCATGCAAATCCTTAGGCAAATACGATTGCTGATCTATATACTTATTTTTTACATCAGTCATTGTGTGATCTAATTTGCATTCGCTCATCTTTTATCCCCCTTAATCAATTTTTCAATGTATGAAGTATAACATTGAATATAAGTTATTTGCTATATTTTAACCTGAAGTTCACATTCAATACTTTAACTTTCCGCTTCATCGTCTTGAACATATTGATAGTCCTCACGATTGATAGGGGTAAACCCTGCTGGATGATAAAACCTTAATAAATCTTTTGTTAATATTTCATCTGAAAGATCAAGTTTTTCTCTCGCTGCTTGTGTCAGTTGATCAAACTCCTCCTCATACGATATCATTTTACCGCTTTTACTATCATAATAACGCTGATTAATCATACTTATATCATTCGAGACAAAATCACCATTTCGCAATGGTGTAAGTTCGATATGACCATCGGCTAATAAATCTGTTCCTAGACCTAAATACTGATTGGTTTCAACCCCTAATAAATGTAGAAGTGTAGGCCTAATATCCAATTGTCCACCGATAGGTTGAGGATAATCACCTGTTTTCACTCCAGGGATATGAATAAAGACGGGGACTTGTTGTAGTTTTAAACTTTCGAATGGTGTAATTTCTTTACCGATAATCTCTGCCATCGCTTCATTATGATTCTCTGAAATTCCGTAGTGATCACCATAAAGGACAATAATAGAACGGTCATACAATCCACTCTTTTTCAAACCTGTGAAAAACTTAGATAATGCGGAATCTAAGTAATTTGCTGATTGGAAATACTGATTAACAACCTTATCATTTGTATTAGCTTGTGGGAAATTTGTATCCCATTCGTCCATTTCAAAAGGAAAATGATTGGATAATGTAATAAATTTTGCGTAAAAAGGTTCAGGTAATCCCTGTAATATTGGCATCGACTCTTCAAAAAAAGGTTTATCTTTCAATCCATAATTCTTCGTATTTCTCTCATTCATATCATAATATGATGCATCATAGAAACGGTCATAGCCTTGAGAACGATACATTTCATTCCGATTCCAAAATGTTTTATAATTCCCATGAAAGGAAGCAGATGTATAACCATATTCCTTTAATATTCCTGGTGTAGATTGAAAGGTATTTTGCGCTTTATTTACATAGGCTGATCCTTGCGGCATGCCATATAAAGAATTATCAAGAATGAACTCAGCATCCGATGTTTTACCTTGACCCGTTTGATTATAGATTTGATCGAAATAAAACGTCTCCTCATCTTCTACTAAAGAATTGAGAAAAGGTGTGACTTCCTTCCCTTCTATTTTCATATTGATTACAAAATCTTGTAATGATTCCATTGAGACTACTATCACATTGCGATTTTGCGCCAATTGAAAATAATCCTGAGAAGGCGAAACATAGCGATCTTGAATTTCTTTTTTAATCTTTGCCACATCTTCGCTATCTGCCATTGCTCTTTCACTAGTCGCATGTATATTTTGATAAATGTCAAAAAGTGTGAAATTGTATAACCCTAAATACTTGACTATATAGGTGCGATCAAATGAGCGCTGAAATAACCCCGGTCGATCCTTTTCTGCTAAAATGACATTTCCTATAACCATCATTATTCCTAAGAAAAGACCTAGCAATGCCATTTTCATGCTTCGATGTCCAACAATCTTAACTTTAAATACGGTTAAAAGGACGACCAACACGATCAAATCTAAAAAAAAGAGAATATCTAATGGCTGTATGAGGGCGAAGGCACTATTACTTAATTGCCCCCCATTTGTTCTTGTTTGCATTAAGACTGGTATTGTAATGAAATCATTGAAGAATCGATAGTATACAACATTTACATAAAGAATAATGGTTAAAAAAAGATCCATGATAAGTAAATAAATCATTTGTTTACGTTTATTAAATATATACAAGATAAAAAATAAGCTAGCAGAACTTAAAATATGTGTAGCTAATATAATCATTTGCGTTCCCAGCTCAATACTCATTCGAAACTGTGTGCAATATGTAATCAAGAGCTTCATAACAAAACTACTTAATGTAATGAGAAAAATCGTATGAAATGAAATATATTTATGGCTTTTTTCTTCCATTATAAAACCTCTTTCACGTTCTTTTATAAGTATAAATGCAATATGATATAGGCTTGCTCCTATTGAAGACGAAGACAAAAATAATAAAGTTTCAAAAATGAAGCTTTTTGATATCGTCTTGCTACACAAATAAAATGAGAAAGCCTTCAAAGGTAAAGACCTTCGAAGGCTCTAAGTCATCAATAAACTCCTGATAACTCCATATAACTTACATTACATAACGGGATAATAATCTCGTCCGTTTCGTTAGAATAATATCCAGATATGACACGAGCTAACACAAGTGAACCATCTTCTACACGTAACAGGACGCCTGTTTGAGAAGTAAAGTTACTTACTACTGTGACCGTACGGCCAATGTAGTTAGTACATTCTTCTTCCAGTGTAGAGGCAAAATTTGAAACCCCTCTAGACATTTAAACCCCTCCTTATCCTAATTTGACAACAGATTGAATATTTTTAAATGGTACGAAGTATGTTGAAGTCCCGTCAGTAACAACGGCATAATCTTGTCTAACTGCTGCTAATACACCTTCAACTGGACCACCAGTAGTTTCTTTTTCTACAAAAGAACCCACTAAACGTCTTAACTCATTCCTTAAACCTTCGAAATTACAGAAGTCATCGCCAGTTTCAATGTTCTGAGATGGTCTTCCACAACACTCTTTCCATTCTTTTTTCTTACCACCTTGATGACGATATTTTTTCTTAGAGTCAGTACATAACATATTGTAATACCCTCCCTTCACTCCTTAATCACTAACTATCTTATGTTGTTTTCCTCAAACTGAATGGACGAGTTTCCCAGTACAAACGCCTTTTTTCTAACAATTCCTTTAACGCCCCACATATAATGTAAAAAAACATGATTGGATGTGTTTAGGTGAAATCCATATTAATGGTAGCTGATCACTTAGGAGCAAACGGAACAGTGACTTATATATTTACAATTAGTAAAGCATTAAAGCGGATGGGTTATACGATTATTGTCATCGGGAGACCGGGCGTATTAGGAGACAATTTTAAGCAAGAGAACATTCCTGTCTATGAGGTTACTATTCCGACCACCTTTGACAAAAAAACTACTGAATTGCAAGCAAAAATAGAAGAAATCATTCATAACCATCAAATTGATCTCATTCATTGTCATCAAGTATATTCAGGTATTTTGTTACTTCATATGGCACAAAAACATAACATCCCCTATGTCTACACCCTTCATGGCCTATATAATAGAAAAGATGAGTTATTAAAAATACTGCCAAAATGTAATCAAATCATTACTGTTAGCCAATTAGTTCAAGAGCAATTGGTTCAACAATATAATCTGTCATCTATTTTCATCCCAAATGGCATTGATGGAGATGATTATTTTTATCAATCTGATATAACTGTAAGAAAAAACCTTCATATCCCAGAAACAGGATTTGTCGTCTTTTATGCCAGCCGGCTCGAATTTGATAAAGCAGATATTTGCATGCGGCTGTTAAAATCCATTGCAGAATTGAGACAACCAAACCTATACGCACTTGTTGCTGGGGAAGGTTTTAGAACGAAACAAATTCATAATATGATTAAAGCGATGAATCGGAAAAGAGCAACACCCTACGTTCATTTATTAGGCTCACAACAAGATTTACGTCCCTTTTACTATTCCGTTAATGCGGTTGTAGGAACCGGAAGAACAGCAATGGAAGCGATATGCTGCGAAGTCCCTGTTATAGCAGCAGGAGCAAAAGGTTATAGTGGAATTGTGACAAAAGAAAACTGGGAAAAGATGAAATATGGCCATTTTGCTGATCATCAGGCAGATCAACCTATTCATCAACGGAATATCAAAAATGACATCCTCCAATTAATGACTTATGAAAAAAACCTTGTAGAAATGAAAGAAATTCGTCAAGCATTATTAAAAGACTTTAACATTGAGAAAATCACAAAAGATTTAACGAGTTTGTACGTAAACATCCTCAATTAATGTTAAAATATGCTAAAAGAAACGAAAAAAGGAGGTGCAAGCTCCCCATGCCTAGAAAGAAAATCATATTCATTTCTTTCATAAGTTTAACAACGGTTTTCACCGCCATACTTATTTGTTTTGCGGTGCTAGAGGGAGTAACTTATCAAGCAGCTTCAAAACTGGCTGACACGCTTCAAGAAGAAGACATGCAAAAATTATTAAACGACCCTACAATCCAGCCATATATAAATGAAAAAGTCGAGCTTGCAACAATGAACTTAAGTAAAACGGACTTACCAATAAAAACGAGATCAGAAGCCATGACTAAAGTAACGCAAACCTTCAGCAATCAAGACATCAAGGATTTTTCTACAAAACTAAAACAAGGGTTAACGGAGAAAGATAAAGAAGAATTAATGGATACCGTTAATAAGCATTTTAGTGAAGAAGAAATTCTTTCACTAAAAATACTTGCCATACAAGAGCTTAAAAAAAGAGAATCTCAATCACAAAAGCAATAAACAGCCTGGCATGTTCAGGCACACAAAAAAGGCGTATAATAATAGACAATTAAACATATAGGAGGCACACAAAATTTGACTAACTTTCAAACGAAAGAAACACTGCAATTATTAAAAGATTTAGTTTCCATCCCTAGTCCATCAGGGAATACATATGAAGTAATTTCATTCGTTGAGGAATACTTGCGTGAACTTGGAGTACAAACACGAAAAAACCGCAAAGGTGCTCTTATCGCAACAATTACTGGCAAAGACAATTCCCAACATAGGATGTTAACTGCACATGTGGACACATTAGGAGCCATTGTAAAGGAAATTAAACCGAGTGGCAGATTAAAAATTGATCTGATTGGTGGGTTTCGTTATAACTCTATTGAAGGCGAGTACTGTCAGATAGAATCGTCAGATGGAAAAAAATATACTGGTACGATTCTCATGCATCAGACCTCTGTTCACGTATATAAAGATGCTGGGACAGCGGAAAGAAATATAAATAATATGGAAGTACGTTTAGATGAAGAAATACACTCCATTGAAGACGTTAAAAAACTAGGAATTGCCGTAGGAGATTTTGTTTCATTTGATCCACGAGTGGAAATAACCAACGCTGGATTTATCAAATCTAGACATTTGGATGATAAAGCAAGTGTAGCTATTTTACTGCAGTTAATTAAAGAAATCGTTACTGCTCGTATTGAATTACCTTATACAACTCATTTCCTCATTTCAAATAATGAAGAAATTGGTTATGGAGGCAATTCAAATATCACTGACGAAACAGTAGAGTATTTAGCTGTGGATATGGGAGCGATCGGTGATGGACAGGCAACTGATGAATATACGGTTTCTATTTGTGCGAAGGATTCTAGTGGGCCTTATCATT
Organism: Cytobacillus sp. FSL W7-1323; assembly: GCF_038595015.1. Classification (NCBI taxonomy): domain Bacteria; kingdom Bacillati; phylum Bacillota; class Bacilli; order Caryophanales; family Bacillaceae; genus Cytobacillus; species Cytobacillus sp. FSL W7-1323. Next base: position 2,158,780 of record NZ_CP151998.1, on the reverse strand, counting down.
ATCAATTGCGTAAACATTTAGTCGCTCTCGCAGAAGAACATCAAATCGGTTATAAAGTGGATATTTATCCATACTACGGTTCCGATGCATCTGCCGCTATTAGAGCTGGATTTGATATTATTCACGGATTAATAGGACCAGGTATCGATTCCTCCCACGCTTTTGAGCGCACGCATGAAAAGAGTATTCGCCAAACTTACGACTTACTTTATTATTATTTACTGTCAGAACTAGTGGGTTAAAGCTTTACATCCAATATGCAATTTATAAAACCATACCTGCCAAAAACTTATCGTTTGACGGCAGGTATATTTATTTCCTAATGCCCATCCCTTCTTAACTCTGAGATTTTCTTTAATACTTTATTTCGATACTGTCTCTTTATAAAGAGAACTTCTTGCTTTATCTCTCTTTGATGACGCACTGTCCCCATTTCTTCATGCACACGATAATTCACTAACTTTTCAGAAAGATAGTAAAATTCCTCACTTAGGCCAACCCGCAGCCACATCTCATAATCATGTGTATATCGATAACTAACATCTAATGGACCAACTTCGCGTAATAAATCCATATGCAGCATAACTGTACAACCGTGAATAAAACAGCTATTTAATAAAGCTTTTAAAAAGTGACTTCGCAATGAATAGGTTTGATTAAAATAAGCATCTATCTGTGAATCACTCTTCCCAATTGTCTCACAGCCGGTATAACAAGCTCTTACGCCATATGTTTCCATATACTTTACTTGTTTTTCTATTTTTGTTGGCTTATAGCTATCATCGGCACTAAGCCAACAAAAATATTTACCTGTTGCAATTTGAATTCCAGCATTGAGAGCTGTAGCTGTGCCTCCATTTTCCTTCCTTACATAAGTAACCTGTTTTTTATATGGTTCAAGTTTATCAAGATGTAATGTGGACCCATCATCGATGACAATAATCTCGATATTTCCATATGTCTGTGCAAGCAGACTTTCAATTGCCTCACCAATATACCGGCAATTATAAAAAGGGATGACTACTGAAACTTTATCCATAAATTAAATGCACTCCGTTCTTTCTTTCTAGACGTATTGTCCAAACCACATGTGAGACTTAAGCATATTCATAATATTAGAGGATAAATGTGATAGGAGGAGTACATCTTGAAAGTATTATTTATATTCTATGTACCAAGTGGAGGAGTCGAAACCTTAAATCGACAAAGAAGTATTGCTTTAAAGGACGTTGGAATCACTTGTCATTTTCTATACTATGAAAACCGTAGAAATTATTTAAATGAACACTATAATCCTGTATTTATTAAAAATGATGAAGAAGAAATTATTAACCTTATAAAGAAACATCAATATGACGCCATTGTCATTACTTCTGATTTTAAAATGGTGCCTGCTATCAAAAAAAGTGGATACAAAGGTAAAATCTTTGTTGAAATCCAAGGTTATGGGTCGATACAACAAACAAGATATGGTTTTTCTATTGGTAAAACATTAGCAGAGAATGATATTGATGGTTTTCTTAATCCAAGAACTCCCCATATTTCCACATTATTAAGTGAGATGTTCCCAAATGTGCCTAAGTATGAATTTAATAATTGCTTTGATTGCAGTCACTTTAACTATAAAGCGACTGGCAAAAGTTTTGTCCAACCAATTATTGGTTGGGTTGGTCGAATCGAGGATAATAAAAACTGGCAGGAATTTTTGAACATTTGTTTTCTACTCAAAAGGAAACTACGTAATCAGCTACAAGTCTACCTTTTTGAAGATCCCACACTATCTTTACCCGAAGATAGAGAGGATTTTTTTAAGGTGATGAAAAAGTATCATTTAGAAAAAAACATCAATTTATTACCGAATATTCCTAATGAGAAAATGGCTGACTACTTTTCCATTATTAGTGATTCTGGTGGATTTCTTTGTTCGACATCAAAAATAGAAGGTGCCCCATTAACAGCATTAGAAGCGATGAGCTGTAGATGTCCGATACTCACAACTGACTCTAGCGGTATAAGAACAGCTGTTACTCATAATGTTACCGGCAAATACTATGAAATTGGCAACCCAAAAGAAGCTGTTAAAGAAGGAATAGAGCTGATTCAAAACCAGACGCTCAGACAGACAATTATTAATAACGCAGTATCCCATGTAAAAACGAACTTTGCCCCCTCGCTTTATGCTCAGAATTTCAAGAAAATGATGACAAGTACATTACCAGTAAGTAACTGAAATATGTTTTATGAACGGAAAAACAACTAAAAAATTCTCATAGCAAATCTCTTACTATGCTGTTTTTTTCTAATTGAAACGTCATGTCATCTTATAAGGTATACGTTGCAACTACTCATTTAACTATTTTATTTATTCAGTAGCCTCTTTAAGGAATTGAAACAAGTAGATTGTAATAAATCATACATTAGGAAATGAATTGAGCAGTACACTACACTGCTCAATTCTGTTTTTACTCGATTGGTATAACTTGGAATCTTAACTTCCATTGATGTATTCGTCTTTTTTAGTTTACCTAATCGGCAGTCATTTTTTTAGCATCTCTATCAGTTGAACAATTAGAACGCACAAAGTTTTATGCAAAAAAGAAAACACTCCATATTCGGAGTGTTCATTTGGCATGTATTCATCTAGGTCACTATTTATAAAAACTAGTATCATTTTTATATCAACTTTTTTAAGTGTTTCCTCAATTTTTTACGATAAATGGCTTCGAGTTTACGTATTTCCAGTTTCATTGCCGGCTGATTTTTAGCTGATGTTGAATTACTATGAGAACGATATTTTGTTAGACTTTCATTAATAAATGCTATTGAAGTTTTGGCAAGGACCACTCTTAACCACATATCATAGTCTTGGGTATATTTATATTGAGGATTAAAATAGCCCACTTCATTAAATACATCTTTCTTTATCATAACTGTGCACCCGTTAACAGGATTGTAGTATAAAAATGTTTCATAAATATGACCGGTAGATAGAAAATTAATCGTTAAGTTTTTCATCAAAACTTCATTATTTTCATTGATGATATCATAGTTTGTAAAACTCATATCCTCTAGACGATCTTCCATAAAATCTACTTGTTTTTCAATCTTTTCATGTTCAAATAAATCATCGGCACTTAACCAGGCAATATATTTACCTTTAGCAGCTTTTATTCCCGTATTTAATGCAGCTGCTGTCCCTTTATTTCTTTGATAAAGATAGGTTAGTTTATCTTTATACGCTTGCACTAAATGTACGTATTCAGTTGAACCATCATCGACAACAATTAATTCAATATTTTGATACGTTTGTTGTAATACACTTTCAATTGCTTGATCGACATATTGGCAATTATAAAAAGGAATAACGACCGAAACTAGTGGCTCCATATTTACACATCCTTCTTTATCTTATTCCTAAAGTGAGTTAACACATCATTTAAAGATTCTTTTAACGTGTAGTCTCTCACCCAACCTAATTCTCTTAATCTTTGTGCACTCATTGATGCGACATAAGATGGTCGTAACTCTTCCACTTCTTCAAAATGAATATTTTCATTTGTAAGAGATTTGTAAATAGCCATCACTTCAAGAAGTGTGTAAGATGTTTCAGAACAAATCTCGTACACTTCACCAACTTTTCCTTTTCTTAACAACAATTCGTAAGCCTTTATAGCATCTCTTACATCGAGAAAATCTCTTGTAGCATTGACAGCAATCTCAATAGCTTCTTCCTTATCATGAGAATGCATTGCTTCTATTTCTGCGATTCGTTGACCTAAAATGGCACAAATCCCCGTCGAATTTCCTGGCCCAATTAAATTCGTAGGTTTGGCTAAGATGACTTGGCTTTCAAAGAGCTGAATCCAGGACTTTGCCAGTATGACTTGTATTGTTTTACTAAGACTATAAGGGTTTTTCAGCGTCTCTATTTGATTGGGTTCAAACTCTAAGGCAGAACCCGGTATAAGAATGCGACAGTGTTTCACATGCTTTCTAGCTTCGTCTATTAATTTGGCTGTTGCCATCGTATTAACACTTAATACATCTACTGGATGTTCCCATGAATCAGTAACACTACATCTCCCAGCTAAATGTAAAATATAATCAGGCTTACTGACATTTACTGCTTCTTCAATTTGTTCAAGCGATAATAAATCACAAATAATTATATTATATGGTAATGATAATATTGGTTGATTCCTCATTAATGCATATACTTGATAACCTTGTTTATGAAAGAAATCACATGCATGCCGACCCGTAAACCCACCAGCACCAGTAATAAGGATTGTTTTCCCTTTACCCATATTGCCCCTCTCACTCTCCAATTCGAACAACTTACTAAATAGCATATGAAGAGTTTGTCTATTTGTTTCGGGCTCAATTCGTTAAAAAAATGGTGAAACTTGTCCAAGCACCTTACACTTCATTCACATAATGTATTACTAACTGACAAGCAAAGGAGGTGAACATTATGGGAACATTTTTAGATTCACAAAGTTCACAAAACTCAACAGCTAATGGTCAGATTAGTATACCTGTAACAGCTACACCAGCATTATTCGGTACATTAGGCTTGAATTTAGCAGGTGCTGGTGCTAATCCACGTGTAACATTTTCTATCAGTGCCGCCTTCACTTCATTAGCTACAGTGTTAACACCGATTGTCGTCAACGTATATCGTGTGGTGAACGGTACCCCAAGCCTCATTTATTCAGCCACACAATCATTAGCAGTTGCAGGTCTCGGAGTAGCTTCAACTACTGTATTATCTTTCAATGGTGCTGATTACAACCCAATTGATTCAACGACTTTTCCAATTTATCGCGCAACAATCAATGTAGGAGGCGGGGTAGTGTTATTTCCAACACGAACAGGACCAGAAACATTTTATGCAGCTGCCTATTCTGATTAATTCTTGAATGACGCAAAACACGGACAATATATGTTTTTAACATGTTTTGTCCGCGTTTTAATTTGAACAGAGCTATTCTATTTATGATATTTAGCAGGTATACCCGTCTATAACCGATTATAGCGCACTGCATATACATAGTATGTGGACAATCAAAAAGGAGAGGAACATATGAGGATTTTATTTGCAACCTTTTGGCAAATTCCGCATGTTGGTGGCGTATGGAAATATATGAACCAACTAAAGAATAGATATGAACTACTTGGTCATACAGTAGATATCATTGGCTTTACTCAAGGTCATAAAGCACTTGCGGTCATTAATCGTAATATTTTTATCCCTACACCCGCTGGACAACCACCTATGGCTGAGAGTAATGATCCAATTATTGGCTCTTATTCTTCCTTATTAGACATATATATAAATTGTTTCAAACAAATTGACCTTAGCGAATATAATGTCATACATGCCCAAGATATTTTCTCTTCTATCGCAGTCAATCGATTAAAACACCCTCACACTGCATCAGTTACTACAATGCATGGATGTGTAGCTCAAGAAATTATTGATGCCCATTATCATGGGCAAATAGAAAATCGCTCCATCGAAGGTGTTCAATATTTCTGTCAACTTGAAAAACAAGGAGCCGAAGCAAGCGATTGTACGATTGTGGCAAACCAATGGATGTATGAAAAGTTGATCTCCCAATTCGGTGTATCGAGTCAGCAATTAAACATTTTACACTATGGCTATGATATTGAAGCTTTTACTGCTAGCGCTAAGGAAACAACCAATATAAAAAAACCACGGAATAAAAAAGTGATTATTTTCACAGGGAGGTTCACACCATTCAAGGGAGTGAGGTTTCTTATTGAAGCACTTTCAATGCTTAAGAAAAAAAGACGTGATTGGGTATGTTGGCTGGTAGGGAACGGTCCTGAAGAGAACGAATTGAAAAAACTTGTTAAAGAAGCACGATTAGAGAAAGATATTGTCTTTCTAGGGCAACGAGACGATGTCCCTGCCTTACTGCAACAGTCAGATATGCTTATTTTACCAACGTTAATTGAGAACCAGCCTTTATCAGTTATTGAAGCACAAATTTCTGGGAAAGCCATTATCGCTAGTCAAGTCGGTGGTGTCCCCGAGATGATTCAACATGGAATGACAGGCATGCTAGTACCTCCAAAAAACGCCTACCCCCTTTATGAAACGATTGCTTATCTCTTACAAGAGCCAGCATTCTTGAATAATCTCGGTATGCGTGCCAAACATTTCGCACATGATTACTGGCGTTTAGCCCCAGCCATTGATTGTGTTATTGCCGTTTACGAAAAAGCCTTGAAGACAAAGCAAACATAGGGAGGAAGAAGCATGAATATTGTTATTAGTGGAGGAGCAGGATTTATTGGTTCACATTTAGTAGACTATTTTGTAAAAGAAGGAGCTAAAGTATATGTGATTGATAACTTCTCATCTAGCACAAATAAAAATATCCACCCTGAGTCAATCGTTCTTGATTGTGATATAAGAAGTGACAAAATAAAGCAACATTTTTCTAACATAAAACCTGATCTTGTTTTCCATCTTGCTGCTCAAGCAGATGTAACAAAATCTATCAAATATCCAACTGCAGATGCAGATATTAATATCGTTGGTACAATCAATCTACTAGAAGCTAGTGTACAAGCAAAAGTAAAACAATTTATATTCTCCTCTACCTCAGCTGTTTACGGAGAATCATCAGAGGATATTATTCACGAAACAGATTCCACTCAACCAATCTCCTACTACGGTATGTCAAAATATGCAGCAGAAAATTATATCCGCCTCTACCACCATTTATATCAATTACCCTATACGATATTACGCTATGGCAATGTGTATGGTCCTAGACAAACACCAAAAGGAGAAGGTGGTGTTATTGCTGTTTTCCTTCAAAAGATTTTATCCGGAGAATCACTTAATATCCATGGTAATGGTGAACAAACGCGAGATTTTATATTTGTTGACGATATCGTTCTGGCAAATGTGTCTGCTAGTAAACAAGTCTCAAATGATACCTTTCATGTGAGCACAGGTTTAAAGACTTCAGTTAATCAAATCATTGAAAAACTCTCGCATATTCATTCCAAGCCGATAAAGAAACAATATGTTACAAGTCGCCAAGGAGATATAAAAGATAGCTGCCTTTCCCGAGAAAAAATCAAACAGAAACTCAATTGGATACCAAACCATTCTATCGACGAGGGCTTACTACAAACCTATCAATTTATGAAAAACAAAAGCTAACTTAATGTAAAGGAGCTTTTTTATGAAGATTCTATTAGCTACGTATTGGGCGATTCCTCACTTAGGGGGAGTGTGGAATTATATGATTCAGTTAAGAAAAGGGCTTGAGGCACAAGGTCATGAGGTAGATCTAATGGGGTTTAATACACAAAACCGTCATGTCATTATTATTAATAAAGATATTAGTATTCCGATTACAACGTTTCCTCATACAGAACTTCCGCCTGATGAATTAATTGTTAAATATACCGCTTATCAAAGCAAGGAATATGAGAAGGCAGCTGCTCAATTGGATTTGGAAGCATATCATATCATACATGCACAAGACGTTATTGCAGCCCGGGCAATTGATCACTTAAAACTCAAACACCCTGCTCTCATTACAACTATACATGGATCCCTGACAAAAGAAATAAAAGAACAGTTTTTCCAAGACCCTTCATCAAAACTGGAGAATTTATCGTATTTTAAGAATTTAGAATACATCGGTGGAATGGCAGGTTATACCACTATTGTAGCTAATGAATGGATGAAAAATATTTTATGTAATGATATTCACATCGAGAGTCATCAACTAACTGTCCTTCACTATGGGTTTGATATTGATGATTTCTTATTACGAGCTGCAAAACCTGCAAACCATATTAGAAAAAGAAAAAAAAGACAGAAACTATTCATATATACAGGTAGACTCATTAAAGCAAAAGGTGTACAGTATTTGATCACCGCGTTGTCATATTTGAAAGAACAAAATAATGACTGGGTTTGTTGGATCATTGGTGATGGCGAAGAAAAACAGCATCTACAAAAACTAACGAATGATTATCATTTAAGAAATCAAATTCTCTTTTTAGGAGAAAGAAATGATGTCCCCTCTCTATTACAACAAGCTGATCTATTCATTTTACCAACACTCTCAGAAAACCAGCCTTTATCAATTATCGAAGCACAACTATCAGGATTAGCTATTATCGCTAGTGATGTAGGAGGCATACCTGAAATGATTGAAGATGGCGTAACAGGATTTCTTACACCGATAGGAGACTCAAAGAAACTAGCCGAAAAAATGGCTTTCTTACTACATGAGGATATGGTCAGAAGAAGTATAGGTACGAAAGCATTTGAGTTTGCTACTAGTCACTGGTCGTTAGCTAACGCCATTAAACTAGTACTCCCCCTCTATCATCAGGCGATACAGAAAAAACAGATGAATAATTGAATTAAAAAAACGATCAATCCGGTTTGATTCGCTAAAAATCTAAATGCGAATAATTTAAGAAAGAACTGCACCTCCAATTGTTAGGTCATGCGTCTAACCATCAGAGGTGCAGTTTTTCCTTATAGTTGATGACAATTATTCTCTTTCCTTCATTCTTTCCATCTCTGCTTTAAGCTCAATAAGCATTTCTTTATATGTTGGGAATAGATAGGAAAAATCTTTCCTTACCGTTTGCACTGTACGATCTAACTTTTCTACATCATCAGAGATAATCGATATATCATCTTTGTGAAATACTTCTTTTATTAAAGATAAGAGCTCATATTTTGAAACAGCTTGAGGCATACCTAAATGATACAGTCCTTGTATATCCTCCTGGATCATTTGATGAATCGCTTTCGCTAATTCTAAAGTTGTTACGCCATTCCAATACACATTACTGAAACCTTTTATGGTACCTGTTTGTTCCATAAACCATAAGAATAGGCCAATACCGTCCTGCTTTAACTCCGGACCTATAATTGATGTTCTTACAGTTAAATGGGGAGGTGAAGATACTTCACCTAATTGTTTCGATTGCGCATAAATAGATGTACCATCTGTTATGTCTTCTTCAGTATATCCACCCTTATCGCCTAAAAACACACAGTCAGTACTAATATGGATGAGACGACCGCCCCTTTTTTCCATAATACCTGCCAACGCTTGTGGCAGCAGACTATTCACTTGAAAGGCAAGCTTTGTATTAGCGCTCGCATGCTCGTTTAAGATACCAACACAATTTATAACGATATCTGGTTGTACTTTATCTATAACCGCTTCGACATCTGTTGTACGGGTCACATCTAAATATAGTTGATGATCACTTTCTGAATGTCCTCTTGAAGTTGTGTAGACGTCAAAGGTTGAATACGCATGAAAATAGGAGGCAAGCATGTGACCTGCCATGCCCTTCCCTCCCAAAATTAATAATTTCATTTTAAATAAACCCGCCCTTCTTCAACATCTTCCTCAGCTCCTCTTTATCCATTAACGATTGACCAGAATTATATTCTTCTAGATTAATCGGTTGATAATCTTTATAATAAGCCTTCAAACCATCGATATGAATAGAGGGTAGGATAACATAGTATTCATCATCATAAGTGACGGTCATTGTACTTTCATAATCTGATAGTAAAAGTTCATGGATTTTTTCTCCTGGTCTTACTCCAAGAATTTCTGTTCCAATATTCGGTTTTCCTGATGCCTCAATTAATAAGTCAGCGAGATCAGTAATTTTGCATGCAGGCATTTTCATTACAAATGTTTCACCACCGATACTTTCAAAAGTTGCTTTAAATACCAATTTAATTGCTTCCTCTACTGTTAAGAAAAATCTTGTCATTCTTGGATCGGTGATACCTACCTTTCCCTTTTCTTGTATTTGTCTCTTAAACACATGAATGACACTTCCATTTGTACCAAGTACGTTTCCGCCTCTTATACAAACAAACTTTGTAGCCGAGTTTAATGTATTGGCATGGATAATCAATTTCTCCCCCATCGCTTTAGATAAACCGTAGAAGTTCGACGGGTTAGAAGCTTTATCTGTGGATATATATACAACTCTTTCTACTTTATTAATAATCGCTGCATCTATGACATTTTGTGTTCCAATTACATTGGATTTTAATGCCTCAATCGGTTGGTCTTCACATACAGGAACATGCTTAAGTGCCGCAAGATGGAAAACATAATGTACTCCTTGTGTTGCTTCAATCATTGCATCTTTTTCTTTTATATCTCCAATTAAAAAATGTAATGAAGGATGATGATCAAATGCTTCTTTCATTGAAAATTGATTAGACTCATTTCTAGATAGTATTCTTATCTCTTTCGGTTGTAAGAAAAGTAATTGCTCGACGAGTTCATAGCCCCATGACCCTGTTCCGCCGGTTACTAAGATGATTTTATCTTTAAACAACTGTCAGTCCCCCTAATAGTAGTTTGATTACTTTATCTGAAACATCCTCTGCTTCGTAGCCTTCAGGCAATTTCCAACTTGTCGGCTGACTCGTCATTATTTTTGCACAGGAAAGTATTCTTTCTGCATCAATACCAGAAATCATATTACTTCCACAGGCTAATGTTTCAGGTCTTTCTGTTGTATGGCGGATCGTTACAGTTGGAATATAGAATAAACAGCACTCCTCTTGGACTGTTCCACTATCCGTTAATACACAGAAAGCATTTTTCTCAAGCTGTACAAAATCAAAAAAACCAAATGGCTGATGGAATTCGACTAATGGATGTAAAACGAAATCGGTAAGGTGATCGATTTTGGATTTTGTGCGGGGATGAATACTGCAAATGACACGTTTATTAAAATGGTCAGCTACTTGATTAACGCCATTTAATATCTCAAGCAGCCTTTCTTGATGGTCGACATTTTCAGCTCTATGTGCAGTAAGTAACAAATAATTTCCTTTTTGTAGTGATAATGAGGTTAAGATATTACTTTGATTAATTTGGACCGAATAGTGTTGGATGACTTCATTAATCGGATTGCCTGAAGTATAAATTCTTTGTGGGGCAATCCCTTCTCTTAATAGGTTTTCTTTACTTCCTGGTGTATAAGGAAGGTTAACTGTTGAAATCGCATCAATTACACGGCGGTTTTTCTCTTCAGGCACTTCTAAATCATAACAACGATTTCCTGCCTCCATATGGTATACTGGAATTCCCATGCGCTCAGCTAAAATAGCACTGAGTCCACTATTGGTGTCTCCTAATACGAGAATTTTATCTGGTGCCTCATCTTGTAATATACCTTCTAGCTCGCTATACATTTTGGCTAATTGTTTCCCTAGTGATTGCTGTTTTGATGCTAATATATAATCAGGTTGTCTTAAGCCTAGTTCTTTAAAAAAGATATCGCTTAATTCGTTTGTAAAATTCTGACCAGTGTGTACAATAAGATGTTCATCAATTAATTGATCGAGTTTTTTTATGATTAAACTTAAGCGAATAATTTCTGGCCTTGTCCCCAAAATTGTCATGATCTTCATCCCTTCACTCCCTTTCCTTTCCATTACTAGACCATAGCACTTTTTTTATCTAATATTAATTTATGCTTGTATCTCGACTTTGCTATAGGCAAGTCTTTGAAAGATAAAATTGAAACATATACCTAAAAGGGGCGAAGGCAGTGGAGTATATATAATGAAAAAAAGCTATGATGCAATGGTATTTACCATATCATCATAGCAAGCAAAATTACATTACATCATCATCCTTAATGAATCGGATAAAAAAAGGCATGACAAGACAAATAAGGATAAATATGAAGCCACTGAATAGATATACAATGGTTTGCGAAGGGTTAAAAAGATAAATAAAAGCGATCATAAATGAGGAAACGAGCGGTAAAAAGAAAGTAACTTTTCTTGACCTTACACTTTGATATTGATTTTCACCGCAATACATACACTTTATTGCCCTTCTAATAGTAAATAGCCTTTTAAATGTTTGCATCCAACTCCACTTGTGATGGCAATGTTGACAAATAGGCATGACAAACCTCCATAATTCCATTATCGTTTATAACCAAATTCACCCAAATAGTGGGCGTATGTATGAAAATCTGATCCGCCTGTTTGCAGAATCTCATATTTTTTTGCCATTCTTTTGTATTTTTTCACATCTTTACTCGTATGCCTGCGATGCCAAACTTCAATACCATCGAGACCTAAATGCAGTAATTCTAACACTAATTGGTCATCTTTTATGAGCCGGGGATGAGCTAGCACAGCATGTCCACCAGCCTCATGAATAGTGGCAATCGCCTCTTCCGCAGACATCGTATCGAGTGGAACATGCGTTGGGCTATCATCACTGATGTATCGCCGAAAAGCATCAATCTTACACGATGCATAGCCCTTTTCAACTATAGCCATGGCAATATGGGGACGACAAATAAGCTCTCCTACCATCTGTTTTCTAATATCTCTCATATTAATATGCACGCCATAAGAGTTTAACAGTTTTAACATCTTGTTGGCACGATCTAACCGATTTTCAAAAATTAATGCAAGCTTTTTTTTAAGATGATTAGTTGGGTGAATACCGTAACCTAATATATCAATTCTTCTGTCTTTATATGATGATGATAGCTCAATCCCTCTAATAAGTTGAATAGGGAGATTGTGGGAGATGCTATATGCCTCTTCCACACCATTAATCGTATCGTGATCTGTAATACTGATAGTCTTTAATCTTTTTTCAACAGCATATTGCATTAACTCAAGAGGTGTTAGTTCACCATCTGAGGCAGTCGTATGCAAATGCAGATCAAAACCTTCCTCTTTAGTTACAGCAGCAATATCCAACACACTCAATCCCTCCCTTAACGATAATTATTCTTCTTCTGGTGGTCTTTTCCCCCTTTGTAATTCATTAATCGATAAACCAAAGTCATATTGCAGATGCGGGTAATCTTTAAAATGCTGCCAATCCCCACCCCATTCAAATCCTAACTTTTTCGCTTCTGCAACTACTTCATCCCAGTCAGCTTGGCCATTTCCATTCCCATCATATGTCATATCCCATACAACCTCTCCACCTTTTGTGACTAGTGCAAAATCAACAGCTAACCCATAATTATGATAAGATTCTCCACCTTTGGCATGTGTGACAATCTGTCCTTCTTCAGTTCGCCCTTTTGCATACAGCTCATCTTGTTCATGTAAACTGCGATAATCATCTGTAATCAATATATTGATTCCTTTGTCTTCTAATGATGTGATTAGCTGTTCTGTCTTAGCTCTTACTTCGGGATGAACCTCAACTGGTAAAGGTACATCTTTATACTTAAATAATGAACCAAATAAATATTGGATAAATAATAATAGAATAATAATTAATATGAGCACAAATACAAACGCCCTAAAAACTTTCACCATCTTCACCTTTTCTTTTCCCCCACACAAAGTTGTCTCTTTTCAATAGTTTATCAGTTTCATAAACGAATAATCGAAGAAAAAGGTTTCAGTTTTTTGATAAAGGGAATAAATGTAACAAACTTCAAAAGGAGTGGTACAAATGAATAAAGAGCAAATGGATGGTTTTAAAGATAAAGTAAAAGGAAAAATGAAAGAAGAATATGGTGATAGTACAAATAATACATCAAAAAAATCTGAAGGTAAGATGGATCAAGTGAAAGGAACAGTTAAAGAAAAGTTCGGCGATGTGAAGGAAGCTTTTAACAAACAAAAGTAAGAAAAAAGGTGATGATTCCTTTCATCACCTTTTTTCTTCTTTACATGCTGCTATTATCGAAAAAATAGCTCATTAAGATGAGATCATCATACTCATTAAAACGATTTTTCACTGCCTGCCTTTTAACACCTTCAACTGCAAAACCAGCACTCTCATACAAGTGGATAGCAGCTTTATTTTCAGCCAGCACTTCTAACTCTATTTTTTCTACTTTTGGGTGTTGTCTCCCCCATAAAAGTAAACTTGAAAGTAACGCTTTTCCTACCCCTTTTCCACGAAAAAATTGACTCACACTCATCCCGAAAGTTCCTGTATGCGCAATTTTCTTGCGACTGGCTACACTAAAATCTAACCTGCCAATAATCTCCTCTCCAAAAACAGCAATTAACAATAACTTACTTGGATCTTCAAGTACTTGCTGAACCTTTTGCTGTTGCTGTTTGAAGGAAACTTGATATTCATTGGGCTCAATCAATAAATAGGGAGATTGCTCTATGACATCCTTAGTAAACAGTAGCAACTCATTGGCATCCGAGCTTTCAGCATGTCGTATATAAAATTTCTTCCCATCTAACATCCGAAATCCTTTTATTAACATCTCTCCCATTTAAGGCACTCCTTAGCAACCTATCATTTAATCATGCTAATATAATTCTACTCTAAGTATTTTTTTCCTGCCTATTTTCAATCTCATAGGAGATAAATAGAAAAGAGATTCCGAATATCCACATATGATGATTCGCCATTAACTTGCCATCTTTTGAAACAAACATCGTAAATTTTTCATTTAATGGCAAACGGAAGAAGTCATTTCTCCATTGAAAATATATCCCTTCATGCGACTGCTCATTTTCTTGAAAACTAGTTAATACTAAGTTCTCTTTATCCATCTTCAGTGAAAGAATACCGGTCATAGCAGAGAAAGGAAGGGGTAGACTTATATTCATATATTTTTTCCCTAAATGTTCATGTGCTGCATATAAAGCAATAAAGCAAACGTCATTGTTTATTTTTCTCACCCACGCTCGGGGATTTGTTCGCCCATCGACTTTAGATGAGACCGATACCAACTCACCGTTCATTTCTATTTTATTGCTATGGAGGGGTAAATGGATTTGTTTAACGAAGCGGCTCACTTGGTAATAACAGAAAGCAAATGGTTTAAACCATTTAGCCCAATGTACAGTTGCATACAAGCGAAACTCGCTTGTATGTTCATAAAAATCTCGGTATGGTTTTGGAATCGAACGGGATGAATAACTTTGTAGTTCTTCAACAAGTCCCTCTACTTGTCTATTGTCTTTCACTTTAGTTAAAACTTCTTCACCAACCATCATGCCACCTCTCACATGACTCAATGGGATATTATGCTTAACGAAACGACTTTGGGGTCGGATAAAAAACCAAGCTAAGCAACCACATAAAGCAAAAAAGACACTATTCGTTATACCATGAAATTGAAGCATAAAAGGAATAGTAATCCCTTCATTTCCACCAAATCGACTTATGATATAGGCAACAGAAAATAAAATGGTTACACCTAAGGAAGCAAATGAAATGACAGCTAAGGATTTGTAAAACAATCTATGAATTCGTGCACTTAATGCATAATAAATCAGTCCATAGATTCCATATATATAAAGAACGACGGATACTACTTCTAACCAATAAGAAACAGCAATGCCAATTGCAAGAAGAAGCGGTGCAATAAGGACGGCTGTGCTACAGTAATAAAAACCCCTTCGCTTCCCTTTTAGTACGCGTCCTAAAAAACCAGCAAAAACCGGTAATAAAAAAGAAGCATAATGAAAATGGATACTCGTTAACCAAGTAATCATTGGTGAAAAACCAGTATCAATTCCATTATAATGAGCAAATGTCCATAATCCTCCAATTGCTAAATAAATCAAGCCAACATCAATCAAAAATTCTTCAAAGAGAGTGAAACCTCGGTTTAGAAAGCGGCATACCCCATAAAAACATATGAAAACCGTATAAAACAGGTAAATTGTAGAGAAAATCCAATTGGTCTCAACTGAAGTGAAAACCGTTAGTATAAAAATCGAAAGGACACCAATTGTAATGAATAGCCATCCGAATCTGTCTATCCAATCCCCTTTCTCAACAATAAGCAAGATCATTGTCGGGACATAAATCATTTGTGCTACGGTCAAAAGTAAAAAATAGCCACTATCGATTGATACGATAAGTGTGATAATAAATAAAATGATGTATAGGAGAAGTAATGTTTTCTTCTGTCTATTCATCAATAAAAGTCCCTTCATATGTAAACAATGTACCTAAAAACCGATTCATTACTTTTACTTTAATTCGAAACCGGCCAATTTTCTCATCAAATTGTTCATACACCTCTGCTTTCACTTGAAAGAAAGAGGGAATCTCTACCTCGTGTTTACCAATAAGCAACTTTTGCCGACCCGACACAATCTTTAGACCACCACAAGGTTGTACTTGAAAACATAGTGATGAGTATAAAGGGGACGGATATCCTAAAAAATCATCCACTTCTCTCGTCTGTTCATTCCACCTCATGTTTGCATCAAAAAAACGTACTTTCCCACCAATGAAAAACTTCCGCTCCCAATACACTTCGTTTTTTTCTATATTCAACGTATTTTTCACTTCAAACGGAATATTTTTACCATGTTCAGGGAACATTAAACGTCTTTTTGTCGCTAAATATAAAAAAGGGCGTAGCCACCATTTATTTTCAATCATGTCCATTTTCCCTTTTCCTATAAAAGTTGCCTCTTTGAAACGGTATCTTTGCTGCATTCTCTTATGTAATCTTTCAAAATGTTCACCTAATACTTGCTCATACATAGTCATTTACGCTTTTTCACTCTCCTACAATTTTTAGCAGACGGTAGATGAGCCGAACTTAACCACCCAATCAGGGCAAGTATAATTAAACTAGTGTTAAACGTAAAAGGATTAAAGGGGGCAGTCATTAAAGATGGAATTCCGACAATTGCCGCTATGCCTAAAGCAAATAAAAGCAAGAGGGCTATTATAAACAGCTTCCCTTTTCGCTGAATAAATAAAAAGCTCAAGCCAAAGGCAATCTCACCTACACCAGCTATTACCGTCAATATTTTCGCATGCGCATATGAGACTGGCAATACATCAGTAATCATTTGCACCTCTAGGGGATGTTGTGTAATCAATTTAGGAACCAAACCGTGATAGATCCATATAAAAGCAAATAGAAAAGTAACTATCCAGTGAATGATAAAATTTCGATATTGCGTCTGAGGACTTTCCCCTTTTTCTAACCATCTTCGCAATACATCGAAACTAAGGGCCGTTGACCATCCTAATAAAGGTCGGAAAAAATAGTTATCTAGCAACATACCAAACTTACCTAATGGGACATCATAGTCATATTGGGTAATAAATAATGTCTTATTTTCTCCTTTAGGTTCATATTTCCAGTATCCTCTACCTTCCCTTATTGGCGAAAACGAATAATCGGTACCGAAATGAAGCGATGAAGTCTTTTTTCCATCCCTATCTACGCTACCTTTTGTTTTCCCCCATCCTATTATTTCTAAAAGTGGTGGGATATTTCGCTTATATGTAAAAGTTTGTACATCATCATCCAGTATTTCTTCATAGTGAATGCTTGAGAACCTGATATCCCATTCCACATGCTTAGTAGGTTCTTGTGTGTATGTCCAAACGTCATCTAGCGCACGATAGATATCAATCTCCACATAAATCGGTTTAGGCTTCATCAACCCACCTCCCTTATTTACCATTATAACTGATAATAAACGGTTGAATCACCAAATGTTGGAGAATAATCAATTCATACATAGGATTCTTTAATTAGATTAAAAGACGAAATTCTCCTTCGACTATCTTTCTACTCTAGAATCGGCAAAAGATATATCGAACTCATCAAAATAAATAAAATATTCAAATAATATTGACATTAATCAAATATTTTTTGTATATTTAAAACTATGTATTATATATAAAACAAAGGAGGAATTAACATGAAAAGCACTTTATTCACTTTATTACTGTCAACACTGCTCCTTCTGACAGCTTGTGGAAATGCTTCTTCTACTACAGAGGATGGGAAGACCGCACTTACTTTTGCAGAGCCAGCACGAATTCTTTCCTTCGCCCCTCTCTATGTGGCAATTGAAAATGGATATTTTGAAGACGAAGGGATCGAGGCAAATATTGCTTCAGGTGGTGGTGGTTCCCAAGTAACAGCGACTATTCTTTCAGGAGATACACAATTTGCGCTAGCTGCACCACGTGCCATGTTATCTGCCATTGAGGCAGGAGAAGACCTTGTAGCCATCCAAGGATTAAATTCTGCTCTCACATATGAAGTAGCGCTGTCTGAAGCCTTTATGAAAGAAAAAGGCATAACAAAGGAATCCACTGTTGAGGAGAAAGTAAAAGCATTAGCTGGTGCAAAAATTGGCTCTAATCAAGTGGGAGATTCCGGCGATGTTTATTTACGTTATTTAATGGAAAAGTATGGACAAGATCAATCGACCCTTGAAACAGTAAAAATGGAAGGAACAGGATCAAAAGTCGGTGGAATGCAAGAAGGTATTATTGATGGTGGAATTGCGTCACCTCCATTCTCTGCACTGGTTGAAGCAGAAGATGGTGGTTCACTTGCACTCGAACTAAGTGAAGAAGAAATGTACGCTGAACTAGCTTGGGAGATTGTTTTTGCGAAAAGAGACTATATCGAAGACAACCCTGAACTTACTACAAAAGTTGTAAGGGCATTAGGAAAAGCGATTGAATTTACTCGGGACAATCCAGGTGAAGCTGCTGGATTAATTACAGGGTATTTTGAAGGAGTTGATCAAGAAATATTAGAAAAATCACTCACTTCATTAAAACCAACCTATGTCGGGTATGGTGAAATGACTCAAGCTGCATGGGATCACGCACAAGACCCTTTAGTTGAATTAAGTGAAATTTCTGGTGTAAGCCAAACTCATGATACGGCTGAAGAAAAACTTTGGACAAATCGTTACTTAAAAGAGGCTTTCCCAAAATAATAGGAAAGGAAGGGTACGATGAAAGATACACAATCAATACCTAAACTGCAAAGTCAATTCCTCGATGTCACTTATATGAACCATAAAACCGGTCAAGAGGTAACTGCTTTAAAAAATATTAACCTCGCCATTCAAGAAGGAGAATTTATTTGTATTGTCGGTCCATCAGGTTGTGGAAAAACAACTTTCTTAAATACTGTGATCGGTTTTATTGAACCGAGTAATGGGTCCATTCTTTTAGATAATAAGAAAATAGTCGGACCTGGGAAAGATCGCTCTATGGTCTTTCAATCTCCGAGTCTCCTTCCATGGAGAAATGTAATGGACAACGTCTTATATGGGGTAGAATTACAAAAGAGACTGAGTCCTGTTACAAGAGAGCTAGCGAAAACATATATCGAAATGGTTGGCCTCAAAGGATTTGAAAGTCATTATCCGCATGAACTATCTGGTGGTATGCAACAACGAGTAAACCTTGCAAGAGCCTTAACAGTGGAACCCTCCTTACTACTTTTAGATGAACCATTCTCCGCTCTTGATGCACAAACAAGAGAATTTATGCAACAGGAACTTGTGAGAATATGGAGTGAAACGAAAAAAACAAGTATTTTTATCACCCATCAAATCGACGAAGCTGTTTTTTTAGCTGATCGCGTTTTTGTGTTTGGTGCAAGACCTGGCCATTTAGTAGAAGATATTTCGATTGATTTAGTAAGACCAAGAGAATTGAAGATAAAAAGAGAACCACATTTTCTACAATATGTTGACCGTATTTGGCAGTTAATAGAAAATGAGTCAGCAAAACAAGGATTCGCCTAAGGAGGAGACATTCAGTGAGTAAAACCGAAATGACATCCACCATTCCAGTGAAAAATAAATCGCTAAAAATAAAAACAAAAAAAAGCACCGTCTGGATTAGTGTAACTTCCGTTATTCTATTTTTAATTTCTTGGGAATTGATTTCTTATTATAAGCTTATTAACCCACTATTTATAAGCTCACCTATTAAAATTGTTGAAGCGGCTACGACACTTTTTGCAGATCCTAGGTATTGGCAACATCTAGGTGTTAGTGCTTATGAATTTTCACTTGGGTTTATACTGGCTATGGCGATAGGGATTCCGATTGGCATATTTGCAGGGTGGAATCGTATTTTCAACAGTATAATTAGTCCATTTGTATCCGCTCTATACGTTACGCCAAAAGTTGCATTATTACCCATAATCATCATTGCTTTTGGGATTGGTGTGGCATCTAAAATCGTCGTCGTATTTTTAATGGCATTTTTTCCTATTGTCATGAGTGCACAAAAGGCCATGTCCACTCTAGATCAAAACTTAATTAAAGCAGCTCGTAGTTTTACCGCATCTGAATTCCAAATATTTAAAACGATTGCTCTCCCCTCCACAGTTCCTTTTCTTCTAAACGGTATTCGCTTAGGGCTAGGACAGGGATTAATCGCAATTGTCGTTGGTGAAATGTATGCATCTACAGCTGGTATTGGTTATCATCTCACACATGCAGGCCAAAATTTAAAAACTGCGGAAATGTTTGTAGGTGTCGTTGTAATCGCTGTTTCTGGTGTCATTCTCACCGGCATTATCGGCTTGATTGAAAAAAGATTTAGCTCATGGAAACCTGAATAATTATCAATAAGCAGCATAAAAAGGTTGAACTTATAGTAATGATAAGATCAACCTTTTGCTATTTATTTTATATGTTTTTCATTTTTGCATGTCAGTTGGGATTTGATATCTTTGATGAGTGGATGATAATTTCATAGCTGGCCTGGCAACGATAAATCATGTTTAATACCATTTTTCCTTCTTAGTCATGCGGTATTTTTAAAACCATTTTCCCAAATACCTTTCCTTTATCCATTTTCTCATGGACACTTTCAATATCTTGTAGATCATATACTCCATCAATTACTGGCTTTAACTTATGAGCCCCGTAGAAATCAATCACTGATTTAAATTCAGAAGCACTACCCATTGTTGTCCCTAGAATATGTAATTGCTTAAAGAAGATTCTTGGCATCACAACTTGCTCTACCGGTCCTAATGTCGCACCAAAGGAGACGATTTTACTACCAGGTTTAGCCAAATAGATGAGATCATTAAAGGTAGATCCACCAATACTATCAATACTTAAATCGGCACCACCTGATAGTGCTTTTAATTCCTTCACCCAATCCTCATTGCGGTAGTTTACTCCATCAGTAGCCCCTAGTTCCTTAGCATAAGCAATTTTCTCATCACTGCTTGAAGTAACAAAGACCGTCGCTCCTTTTGCTACAGCAATTTGTAATGCAAAAGTCGCAACACCTCCTCCAATACCCGGAATAATAACGGTATCAGATGGTTTGACCTCACCTTTTGTGACAACGGCTCGGTATGCTGTAAGTGCGCCTAATGGAATGGCAGCTGCTTCTTCTAATGTTAAATGAGAAGGTTTTTGTAGCACATTCTCAGCAGGTACTGTCACATACTGTGCATAAGTCCCGTTTGAGGGAACACCAAGTACTGTATGTTTAGCTTGAGGATAGTCAATGTTATCTCCCCAATCAAGCCCTGGATTGATGACAACTTCACTACCTAGAGCGATACCTGAAACCCCTTCACCTAATGCTGCAATGACACCTGCCCCATCAGAACCTAAAACAGAAGGAACCGCGATTCCAGGATAAGCACCATATCGGATAAATACATCACGACGATTAACAGCAGCATAATGTAATCTCACGAGCACTTCACCTTTTTTGGGCTGTGGTGTCTCTACTTCTTCATAATATAATGGAGCAATCATATTTCCTTTTTTCATTTTGTCTTTTAATACAACCGCTTTCATTTATTCTACCCCTTTCCAAACCTCTCCTGTATGTAAAGCAATTATTTTACTTAATTAAACATAATACAAGTATACCAAACCAAGTGATTAATTCAAAAATTCTGATTTATTAGAACATCTATAGATTGACTTAATATGCTTGAAACGACAAATGCGAACATATCCAATGAAGATTATCCTCTGATATGTTCGCATAAAATCACATTCATAAATAAACATAATAGCTAAAATCATTGTCTTGTTAAGCTTCTATTAGGCTATTATTCTACTTACTTCCAGCATATAACCAGTAAATATTGTTACATTTTAAGCATATTTGCGAATAAGCTCTGTAAGTTTCGCTTCCATTTGAGGGATATCATTTACAGACAAACAGACCCTTAATTTCGTCTCATCTGTTTCCATAAATTCTGAAAGAAAGGAGCCAAAGTCTCTTGCTCGACGGTCGACTTCAATGAGTAATTCCACATTACTTTCACTTTGCTTCATGAAGATCAATTCTATTTCATCCAACCGGCCTCGAAACTCTCCACTAGCAGGAACAAATTCCCACTCTTGAGCAAACGGATATTTATCTCTTAATCTTCTAGGTACTTCCTCGCATACTACTTCTCTTAACCTAAATCCAATATCCTCCATGCTATGTAAAATGGAAGAAGATAATTGATTAGGCTCAACCTTTATAAAATCTGTGTCGTTAGGGTCCATAGCGTTCTTAATATCCCCTGAAGTCTGTAACCAAACCTTTGTTTTTCCGTAAGTCATCGGTGTATCATAAGGTAATTGAAAAGAAAAAGGCACTTCTTTTTCTTCACCTTCTAAAACGGTTATATTTTGTGTAATCAATTGGCGACTCAGAACTGCTGTTTGTGTGCTTACCCCATTATCATCATTTTCGACATCATATTTACAGCATACTTCTATATATAAATGTTCAATCTGTTGATCTATTTTCCCACCGGTGATTGCAATGACACCGTCGATTTGTTCGCCTTGCACAAAAGATGCTTTTGCAAGTTTTGTATCCACTTTACAGCCACCTATACCCACACTAGCTAAAACTTTAGAAAAGAAACTCATTCATTTCTTCCTCCTCATCATATTCATCCTCATCTATATTTTACCATGTAGTGATAGATATCAACACATATTTTACTTGGCTTTTACTACTTCCGACACATATCCTGCTTCACATTTGCCAGGTAATTTGGTAAGGAATGATGAGAAAAAACAGGAGTTTCTCATCCATGTAAAATAGAATATCTAATGAAGTATCTTTCTGGTGCCAACACATCGGTAAAAAAGTGTTATTTTACTCAAATGAGAATAGGTAGATGAGCAATTCAATTATACGAATGTTTTAAAATATAAATCTTTCTCATATAACCCCTTGTTTTTTTAATGCTGCTATTTCTCCCTCATCCAAACCTAATTCCTCTTGTAAGAACAAATTTGTATGCTCTCCGAGGATTGGTGGTGCCAGATCACACCTTATGTTTAATCCAGAAAAACGTAAAGGACTTTTCGTTAATTTCACCTCTCCCATCACTGGATGTAACATTGTTCCAACCGTTTCTCTTGCAATTACTTGCGGATCATTAAAGGCTTGCGTAATACTATTAACTTTTCCAGCAGGAATACCGTATTGGGAAAACTTCTCTAACCAATTGTCTGCTGTATTTGCTAACATTTGTTCAGCTATCCATGGGACTAAGATATCTTTATACTCTAAGCGTTTTTCGTTTGTTTGAAACCTATGATCACTTACCCATTCTGGTTTATCTAATAGTATGCATAATTGTCTAAACAAATGGTTATTTCCTACACAAATCATTAGCGGTTGGTCTTTACAATCAAAAACTTGATAGGGAACAACATTATTATGTTGATTGCCTAATCTTTTAGATTCCATACCAGTATTTAGGTAGCCACTCGCAATATTGGCCATTGAGCTGATTTGCACATCTAGTAAAGATAAGTCGATATGCTGACCCACACCATTATTATCTCGCATCCTTAAAGCGGCTAAGATACCTATAGCGACATATTTAGAGGTAAGAATATCCGCAATTGGAATCCCCACTTTTGTTGGCTCACCATCAGGGTGACCTGTCACATCCATTAATCCACTCATCGCTTGAATAACTGGATCAAAACCTGGTTCTGTACGCATTGGACCTGTTTGTCCAAAGCCTGTTACAGAACAAAGTATAATCCTATTATTGATTTTTTTTAATTCATCAAAGTCAATACCAAGCTTTTTCAATGTCCC
Source organism: Cytobacillus sp. FSL W7-1323 (assembly GCF_038595015.1). Classification (NCBI taxonomy): domain Bacteria; kingdom Bacillati; phylum Bacillota; class Bacilli; order Caryophanales; family Bacillaceae; genus Cytobacillus; species Cytobacillus sp. FSL W7-1323. The sequence continues at coordinate 2,134,913 of NZ_CP151998.1, read as the reverse complement.
TGTTTTAAAGTTTTCAAGGACGATATCAGCTTTCGCTACTAACTGCTTAAAAATAGTCAATCCTTCATGAGATTTTAAATTAAGGGTAATAGAACGTTTATTCCGATTGGCTGTAAAATAATAGCTGCTGTGACCATTCACAAACGGCCCCCAATCTCGCATGCTATCAGTACCCATAGGTGATTCTATTCTAATTACATCGGCACCTAAATCAGCTAATATCATTGAACCAGCCGGTGCAGCGTAAACTCTTGATAAATCCAATACTCTAATTCCATCCAAGGCTCTATCCATGACTACCTCCCCCCTTCACATCCATTCATTGAAATTTCGGTTTTCTCTTCTCTGTTACCGCTTTTACTCCTTCACGATGATCTTCTAATTCGGTTGTGATTGCCATAAACGAAGAAATCATATCTAATGATGACCTTAGGCTCATTGTTTGATTTTGATAGACAGCTCTTTTAATGAAGCGAATGGCCGTTTGTGGTCCATTTGCTAATTTTTTGGCATAGTTCTCTGTAAAACCTTCCAACTCATCATCAGCAATTACAAATGTGACCAATCCCATTTCTTTCGCCTCATTAGCCGTCAATACTTTCGCTGTCCAAAGCATATCTAAAGCTTTGTCTATTCCAACTATTCTCGGAAGAAAATAAGCAGCACCATCCCCAGGAACTAAGCCGACTTTTGTATAACTTTCAGATAGCTTCGCTCCTTCTGCGGCTATGCGGATATCACACATTAATGCCATATCAAGACCTGCTCCAAATGCCGCTCCATTAATTTGTGCAATAACAGGTTGATCAATCTCTTCCAATAATAAAGGGATCCGTTGTACCTTTTTCCATAGTGAATTTTTTCTTGCAAGACCAGTGGTTACACGATCTTCATCAGAACGATAAAATCCCCTGCCTGCGCCCATCTCTTTCATATCTCCACCAGCACAAAAACCTTTTCCATTTCCTTTAACAATCACAACACGTATATCATTAGAATCTCGCACAGTCTGTAGTGCGTCAATCCATAAATCTAGCATTTCCTCACTAAACGCATTCATTGCATTTGGGCGGTTTAATATAATTTGTGCAATTCCTTCTCTTACCTCAAAATGTAAATCAGACATTTTCTTTACCTCCTTATAAAATGGATTTAACTTCGTGATTATCCACTAATAGTGACCAAATAGTGACTGGACTGTGTGCTATATAAGTGCTTAATTCCCCTTGCCAATAGCGCTCATTTCCAGCTTCATCACGCCATGACCATAACCGTTTTGTTAAATGATGCAGCGTATGTTCATATGTCATCCCAATAGCTCCATGGAGCTGATGGGCGGTCATCGCAATATCGCCTGCAACGGCACTCACCTTTATCTTCGTCAACATGATAGACAACGAATCATAGCTACCCTGAAGCATTTCCACTGCATTGTTAACAGCAGCTAAGCAAGCAGCGGTTTCTCCTACTAGAAGTGAGATATGTTGCTGCACTGCTTGAAAACGATATAAATTCTTGCCAAACTGTTTACGCTCACTTGCATAAGACAGGCACTCCTGTACTACTCGTTCACTAATGCCAGCAAGCATCGCCGCTTTAGCCAATGCATACAGTTGCTCTACTATTTTCTTACTCTCACAATCTTCTATTATTTTGATGGCTGAATCTCCAATATGAATGTCATGAAAAATCAAGGAATCACGTGGTTCACCGGCTAGATTCACCTGTTCATGTATCTTTGACTCGTTTACTGGTAAGAGGACCATCATCCACTCGTTTTGACATTTAGCGAGGGCAACGATTTCTTTTGCTACCCTTCCCCAAGGTACATTTAAAGCCTCTCCGCTTAAAATATAGTTACCGTTATGTTTCCTAACTTCCAAAGGGTTTTGTTCATTAAAATGGAATGATAACGGTTGATCATGAGTGATCTTCATCTCGTACTGTGACAGAATCCATTTACTAATTAAAGTTTCAGGTAAAGGTAGAGGAATTGGGTATTGACCAACTAATCTAATAACTGTAAAACCATCTTCATAATCTCCACCCACTCCACCATATGCTTCCGGTATATTTACTCCTGTTAGACCCATGTCATTTAGGGATGCCCATAACTCATCATCAAATAAACCCTTTTGTCCCTTTTCAAGTAAGTCCTGTGTAGATTGTTTCTTCAAAAATTTACTGGCCGAATCATAAATATACTCTTTTATTTCACTCATTCTGATACAACCCCTTTGGCAATAATTCCTCGTAAGATTTCCGTTGTTCCCCCTCTTAGAGTGAAACCTGGGCCATGCAAAATAGATTGTGTATACAGCTCACCGATAGACTTACTATTTAATAAATCAGGGTGCTTAGACAATACTAACCTCACCGTCTCTGCCACTTTTGTTTCAAAAGTTGTTCCTCTATCTTTAACAAGTGAGGCAATAAATGAAACATCCTTCCCCTCGTCAAGATACTTTGCCACACCAATAGATAAATTTCTAATGCTCCATAGCTCTGGAAGGAGCGAGAGCATTTCTGTTAATCCTTCTCGATCATTTATCCTTTTTAGTTCATCAATTACACCTGAAAATAATGGGTATGTACTGAGTATTCTCTCTGGTCCACTTCTTTCATAAGCAAGTTCTGCCATTCCTTGTTTCCAACCATTCCCGACTTGACCGACCACTTGTTCATCTGGAACGAAAACGTTTTCAAAAAATACCTCATTAAAATGATGCTCACCTGTTAAAAAAGTGATTGGGCGAATGGTCACACCATTAACATGTAAATCAACAATTAACTGACTCATACCATCATGGCGATTTTCTTCATCTTCTGGTGATGTACGACATAGTACGACCATATAGTGAGCGATATGAGCACCACTTGACCATATCTTTGAACCAGTGAGTAGCCAGCCGCCATCCGTTCGTACTGCCCGAGTTTTGATGGCAGCTAAATCAGAGCCAGCATTCGGTTCACTTAAACCAATAGCAAAGAAACATTCCCCTTTTGTGATTTGCGGTAAAAAAGTCTTTTTTTGATTTTCCGTCCCATATTTTAGAAGCAATGGCCCCGTTTGTCTATCAGCAAACCAATGAGCAGCAACGGGTGCACCTGCTACAAGCAACTCCTCTGTTAAAATATATCTATCAATGGCGCTCTTTTCACTTCCACCATACACTTGCGGCCATGTCATTCCAATCCAACCTTTATCACCTAGCTTTTTCGAAAAAGTAGATGATTCTCCACTTAGCCATGAATCACATGTAGGTGTAAAATGCCCGGATTGTATTTCTTCTCTTAAAAATGCACGGACTTCATTTCTAAATGACTGCTGATCTGATGTCAATTGAACAGTTGGCACTTCTAATTTAACCAATACTTTTCACCCTCTCATTTTATCGGTATTCGATACTATATATCTATATATAATATTTTATTTAAAATAGTCTTTTTTGTCAATTTTAAATATTTAGAATATTTACAGAGTAATTCAGTGTTTTAACCTAAAAAAGAGCACCTAGGAACTGTCTCCCAAATGCTCTTTTAAATCCAGTTTTTATAATGCCGTTTTAGCACCCAAATATTTCGGTTTCCAATAACTTGAAGACATATCAGCAATTGTTACACCTGTACTTGTTCCAGCATGAATAAATTGATTGTTGCCTAAATAAATACCGGCATGTGATGGTCCTTTTTTATACGTTTCAAAGAAAACAATATCACCTGGTTGTGGAGATGAAACAGATGTAGTCGCTTGCCAAATCGTCTCCACTGTTCGTGGTATGGAAACACCGATTTGATTAAAAACATATTTTAGAAATCCACTACAGTCAAACCCTGAAGACGGTGAATTTCCTCCCCAAGTATAAGGAACACCGATATGTTTTTTCGCTTCTTTTATTAATTGATTTACCTGTGAATGTTGGTTATTACTAGTTTGATTTCCACCAGCCGAGGAGTTAGATGAAATCACTTTTAATACCTGACCTGGACGGATTACATCCGTTGTTAAGTTATTCATATTTTTTAACTGCGCCACTGATAACTGATGCTTTGAGGCAATTAACCAGAGACTATCACCTGATTGTACTGTATAAGTTGATTGGTTTGTATTAGGGGTTGAAGGTGCCCCCCCTGAACTCACCTTTAGCTTTAATTTCTGCCCTGGATATATTCTATCGGAACTCAGCCCATTGATGTTTTTTAAATCAATGACAGAGATACCATGTTGATGTGCAATTTTCCAAAGTGAGTCTCCACTTTTGACTGTATAGGTACTTGTTTGTTCTGCCCCATTTACCTTCAGCTTTTGACCAACAACAATTGTAGAACTCTTTAGCTGATTCCACTCCATTAATTGATTGATGGAAAGATTATATGTATTAGACAATTTCCATAAAGTATCACCTGATTGCACTGTATGTGTTTGCGCTGCTCCAACTTCTGCATATGTTGCCGCAAAAAGAGTAGTAGCCGCTGCTATTGACACGAGTTGTTTTTTCATCTCTTTGTACACTCCTAATCTATCATTTCTCATTCATGATAGAGTGCATACGAAGAAAAACAAACCGTGAAAAACATGGTTTATATGTAATATAATTACAATTTAAAAGAAAATACATACTAAACTTCCAATAGCATCCACAATAAACAGTTCTTTATCACTAAAACAAAATGTAACACAAAAGAAAATAGTTACATTTTATTTGTCCATTTTGTGACACCTATGAAAAAAATGGGCCGATTTAATCAACTAATTGTTTTTCTTTTCTCTAAAGGGTCTTTCCTCCTATCCTTAAAAGGAAGATACATAAGTACAAATAACAATACTGCTACAGCCTCAAGAACAAAAATGTAATAAGGATATGGGCCAAAAAAGTCGAGCACAGAACTCGTCGCTGGTTTTCGAGAAAGAAACATATAATTTCCATCCGTAACATAGTTAATAACAGCCGCTATAATCGCAAATATATTAAGAGAAATAAACGCAGCTACACCCCCTTTACTTGATGGAGAGTACTTGAAGCTAAATATATAAAGTAGAGCTGTCCATACGATGATCATATGGATAAAGAAAAATTGAAAATAACGAAAATGTGGGTATCCGAAAAACAATTCTGGCGTTAAGATAGCCATAGTCGCTCCCGCAATACCAATATAATAAGTTAATTGAAAGAGCAAACGTTTTTGTAAAATAAGTAATAGCAAGCAAAGTAGCACACTAATCGAGCATAAGTGAAGAGGCAAAGCAAAAGAGACATCCCACTTTCCACCTATCCATAACCAATAGTGATAACTTCCTTCTAAAAAGAGCAAGAGCAATAAGAATATTACTCTTAACATCGTTTTATGTCCGGCTAACCTTTTTCTCTGGAAATATAAGAAGAAGGATCCTATTAAAAAGAGTACTACCATTACAAGGTGTGAAGTAGAAAATATCTCAAAGGAGTAGTTGCTATGGTTTTGCTCAAATAGTTGCATAACATTCCTCCAATATATGTATCTAATTGTCCCTTATTGTTCTATTACAGAGCTAGTAGCAGGATCAAACATTCACAATAATAAGGAAAAGAACAAATTATGCCAAACACGTTATTTGTTCTTCTCCAATATCCATGCTCTTATAGTTCGTTCATGTTAATCATCACTCACTTTAACCAGTTGTTTACCTAAATTATCTCCCTTAAATAAGCCAATAAAAGCATGAGGAGCATTTTCTAAACCTTCCACGATATTTTCACGATATTGAAGCTTTCCTGAATTAACCCATTCTCCAAGTTGCTTCAAGCCTTCTTCGTGATTATTTGCATAATCACCAACAATGAAACCCTTCATTAATGCGCTTTTTTGTACTAATAACCCTTGTATTCTCGGCCCATGCTCTATTTCTGTCGCATTATAGGAGGAGATTTGTCCACAAAGAATAATCCTTGCTTTGTAATTAATTCTTTTTATTACTTCATCGGAAATATCTCCACCTACATTATCAAAGTAAATATCGACGCCATCGGGTGTATATTGTTTAACCTTATCCTTTATATTATCAGTTTTATAGTTGATGACTTCATCAAAATGTAGGTCTTCTTTTAAATATTGGCATTTTTCTTCCGTTCCAGCGATTCCTATCACTTTACAGCCTTTTAATTTAGCTATTTGCCCAACCGTTGAACCAACGGCACCTGCTGCTCCAGAGACCACAACCGTCTCTCCCTCTTTAGGCTCACCTATATCTAGTAAGCCAAAATAAGCTGTTAATCCTGGCATTCCCACAATACCTAATGCTGTTGATATAGGAGCTATAGAAGGATTTAATTTACGTACTTGATGACTTTTAGCTACATTATAATCAGACCAGCCAAGCCGCCCTTCCACATAGTCACCCACTTTAAAATTACCATCCTTTGATTCAATTACTTGACCTACAATTCCACCGGATAACACTTCATTTAATGCAAAAGGCTCAATATATGATTTTCGCCCACTCATCCTGCCTCTCATATATGGATCAACAGAAAGGTAAATGGTTTGTATTAATACCTCCCCTTCATTTAAACGAGGAAGTTCTTCACTCTCTACTAATTCAAAATTTTTATCATTTGGCATTCCGGTTGGTCTTTCGACTAATAGAATACTTCGATTACCCATTTTATCCCTCCATTTTATACGTTCTACTTCTCTATACCCTTATCAATTAAGGTAAAACAAAAGATAGGACGTCTGTGAACCTTCTTCACTCACAGACGCCCTCTTTTTACTCTACATCTACTTCTTCAAACTCACCATCTTTAATTACACCCATTCTGATAAAGTTTTCGATTGCCCCATTTTCTTCAATATGTTTCAAATCATATACTTTTTTATCATCTGGTAAATTAGTTAATCCATCTTCAATGTGTTCCCGTATAAGCTTAGCATCATCAACAGATCCCGCTGCTTTCATTGCCTCTACAAATACATACATTGCTAAATAGTGATAGCCTGCTTCAGAACCTGGGTCCTTGTCATGCTTTTCACGATACTTATCAATAAACTCCTTTGTTCCAGAATATTCTGTATATATAAGCGGAACAACACCTATCGCTCCTTCTAATACATCATATGAACCTGTCACATTTTTCATTTCATCCAATTTCGCTTGGTCCATCACGATAAAACCTCCGTCATATCCAAGCTGTCTTGCCTGCGATACAATTTTAGCAGTAGGTTCTGAAGGTCCACCAATGAAGAGGACATCTGGCTCTTCTTTTAATGCATTCGTTAAAAGAGTAAAAAAGTCTGTATCTTTAGAGTAATCAACTGAAGCTTTATGAACTACTTCTCCTCCTGCACTTTCCCAGTATGGAATAATCGCTTCAGCCCAATCTTTTCCATATTGCGTAACAGGCGGAATAGCAGCTAATTTTTTTCCGAAATTATCCATCGCATAATCGGAGAATGGCTCAATATATCCTTCATAGCTCGGCGGTATTCTAACAGTTAATGTATTCCCACGCTCAACAATATCTGGTTCACTCGAATAGGCTGATACGATGAAATTATCCACTTCGTTAAATACTTGTAACGCTGAGATGCCACCGCTATGTGGCGAGAATATAATTGGTGTTTGGTTTTCTTGAACTAAGCGTTTTCCATTTGATGCTGTTTCATTAGGTAAATATTTATCATCCAAGGCAACAACATTCAGTTTGTATTTATCACCATTTACTTCAAAACCTTCTTTATTAATGTCCTCTACTGCCATCTTCAAACCATTTAATGTGTTTTCACCATAATAAGCAGCAGCACCACTCAATGGACCACTATAACCAATATTGACGACTTTCTCACCATTGCCACCACTTGATTGTGCACAAGCTGAAAGAAAAAAGATAGTGAATACGACTAAAACACTTAACCATTTCCGCTTTTTCATAAAACTCTCCCCCTTAATAATTATTACTTATGCACCAATATAAGCCTTTCTTACCTCTTGGTTTGATAAAAGCTCATCCGCAGTCCCTTGCAATGCAATCTGCCCATTTTCAAACACATAACCTTTCTTCGCAATACTTAACGCTGCAAATGCATTTTGTTCTGCTAAAAGAATGGTTGTTCCTTCTTGATTAATATTTTTAATGCTTTCAAACATTTGCTCAACAATAAGTGGTGCTAGCCCAATGGAAGGTTCATCAAGTAACATTAACTTCGGTTTAGCCATATAAGCTCTGCCGATTGCAAGCATTTGCTGTTGTCCACCACTTAGTAAACCTGCTGCTTCATTTCTTTTTTCGTAAAGAATCGGAAAAAGCTCGAACACATCATTTAATGATTGTTTCAATTGCGCTTTACGCTTACGATGAATATAACCTCCCATCATTAGATTTTGTTCTACGTTCATATAAGGAAACAATTTACGGTCCTCGGCACATTGGACAATCCCCATTTGTACAATCTTTTCAGGTGCCGTTTGATGAATAGGTACATCATTAAAAAGTATCTTGCCTGAAGTTGCTTTTAATAGACCACTAATTGTTTTGAAAGTCGTGCTTTTCCCTGCTCCATTCGCCCCTAGTAAAACAACAATCTCGCCTTCCACAACATCAATATCAATATCTTTAATACTTAAATATTTTCCATATTTAGCAGAAACTCCATCTAATTTAAGCACTCACCGTCCCTCCTAAATAGGCTTTGATGACCTCTTCATTTTTTTGGATCTCTGCTGGTGTTCCTTCCGCAATCTTTTCTCCATAGTTTAAAACCATAATATGATGCGCCAACCGCATAATCATCGGCATCTTATGCTCAATAAGACAAATCGTTAAACCTTTATCCGCCATTTTTTGGATTAATTTTGCCATTTCATCTGTTTCATCAGGATTGACCCCAGCTGTTGGTTCATCGAGAAAAACGATCTCAGGATCAGTAGCAAGTGCTAATGCGAAAGCAACACGTTTCTTCTCTTCTTGAGAAATATTTGTTACTAGTTGATCACTTACATGTGATAAGCCAACGAAATCTAAAGATTCCTCTGCTTTGGCGATACATTGTTGTTCTTCTTCTTTTAGCCTTTTCGTCCGAAAGATACTATCAAACAGATTAGATTTCGTTCGCAAGCGATGGCCAACGATTACATTGTCTTTCACCGTCGACATTTCAAATAAGTGTGTACTTTGAAATGTCCTTGCCACACCTAGCTTTGCTATCACATTCGCTGGTTGTCTAGTAATCTCCTCATTTTTATAGATAATGGTTCCTTCGGTCGGTTCGTGCACACCTGTAATCAAGTTAAAGAATGTACTTTTCCCCGCACCATTAGGGCCAATGATGGCGTTGATCTTCCCTTGTTGGACGGAATAATCCACTGACTTCACTGCTACATTTCCACCAAAACGCTTCGTTAAGCCTTTAACCTCCAGCATTTGTCTCCTCCTCCCTGTTTTTGTAAGCAAGAGATTCCTGTTTTTTCCGTTTTCTTTGATACAACTGCATTTGAATAAACCCAACAATTCCTCTAGGAGAAAAGATGATGAGTAATGTCAATAATGGACCAAATATGAGCATCCGATAATCTTGTAAGAATTGTAGATTTTGCGAGATGATCACGATAAGAAATGTCCCTACAATCGGACCAGCAAATGTACCAATTCCACCAACAATCATATAAGTAAGCAAATCAAATGTGATCGTTGTATAAGCTATTTCTGGACCGATGAAACGGATAAAACCTGCATACATCGCTCCTGCCAAACCAGCAAAAAAAGTGGAAAGTACAAAGGCAAGAAGTTTATTCCGTTTAGTTGAAATACCAAGTGATAACGCTAAATCTTCACTATTACGAATAGCGATAAATGTTCTCCCAGTTAGTGAATGCACGATACGATAAATGACAGCCACAACGAGGAGAAAAATGAAAAACGCTAAATAATATTGAGCTGTTGGTGATTGAAAAGTAATTGGACCGATTGCCTCTGGCAAAGGGATACCAATTAGTCCTCTTACGCCACCAGTTAGACCTTCCCACTTATCAATCACTAGGTAAATAATATAGCCTACACAAAGGGTATATATAGCAAAAAAGTGTTCTTTCGTTCTTAAGGCAAACAGCCCGATGATTAACCCGATGAACATCGTTACCAATGGGGCTAACAAAAAGCTTAACCAAAAACCCATCTCAAGTTTAACAGTAAGGATGCCGATAACATACGCCCCAATTGCAAAGAAACCACCATGAGCTAAAGATAAGTAACCTGTATAACCCGCAAGTAAATTCAAGCCATAAACTGCGATGGTCCAAATAAAAGCCAAAGTCATAATATGAAGATAATAAAGATTCGGAATAACGAAAGGGAAAACGATTCCGAGAACGATGAGCAAAGGTATAATTACCTTCTTGTTTGTTAGAACGTTCATTCTATACGCCTCCTTTAGAGAAAATTCCTTGAGGCTTGATTGATAGAATGAGAATTAATAATACAAAAGCGATGATGTCTTTATAATCTGCAGAAAGGTAGGTTGCTCCTAAACTTTCCGTGAACCCTAGGATATATCCACCCAATATGGCTCCTGGAATACTGCCCATTCCACCGATGATGATAATGACAAAAGCTTTTAGGATTACCAGATGTCCCATTCCAGGAAAGACGAGGTTAATTGGTGACGTAAGTGAAGCACCAATTGCCGCCAGAGCACCAGCAATAAAAAAAGTGAGGATCGCTACTTTATGTGTGTTGATACCTACTAATTGCGCCCCTTCTCTATTTTGGGCCATTGCAATGATTGTCCTACCCGTAAATGTTTTCTTTAAGAACCAGTAAAGCAAAATCATTACCGCAATTGCTGCGAATACAATGAGTATTCTCTGCAATGTCAGTGTGAGACCAAACACTTCCACCACCTGCCCAAAAGGTGTTGACATTTGGCGATAGTCCGCTCCCCATATAAACTGTGCTAATGCTTCAAGAAAAAGTAAAATACCGATGGCAGCCACTTTATCTTGAATAGGAGGAGAGTGTCTTAGAGGATAGAACACAAGTCTCTCCATTAAGACACTTAATAGTCCGACTACACAAATGGAAACAACCATTGCGAGAATATAGTGTAAACCTGCTTCAGTCATCATAATTAAAGTGATATATCCACCTACCATGTACAGAGCACCGTGAGCGAAATTTGGAATATGGAGAATGCCGTATACTAAAGTGAGCCCTAAAGCTACTAGGGCATAGACACTCCCAATTGTTAATCCATTAAACAATTGTTGCATTAAAAGTTCCATCATTTTCCCCCTTTTTCACGTCAGTAGAAGATTAGACTTTTTGTTGATTCACTTTCGATTCTTCTTCTTCTTTCAGTTTACGCCATAATATTTTCCCGCTAGATGTCATCGGGAAAGACTCTCTAAACTCAACCACTTTCGGAACTTTATAGGCAGCCATATGCTCTTTAGCCCATTGAATAATCTCTTCAGCAGATGTCTTTCCTTTACTGTCTTCATTTAATATTACGAAGGCTTTTGCTGCTTCTCCTCGTCTCGGATCAGGAATCCCAACGACACAAGCCTGTTGAATCGCAGAGTGACGATATAGAATCGACTCCACCTCTGTCGGCCAAATTTTATAACCTGAAGAATTAATCATTCTTTTTACACGATCAACAATAAAGAAATAACCCTCTTCATCTACTTTTCCTAAATCACCTGTTCTAAAAAATTGTTTTCCTTCTATAGTAATAAAAGCGCTTTCATTTTCTTCTGGACGATTATAGTAACCTTTCATTACTTGGTGACCATGAATGATGATTTCACCAACCTCATCGATTCCCAATTCTTCATTTGTAATAGGATCTATAATTCTAGCATCCACATCGAAGAAGGGAATGCCTAAACATTGCATTTTCGGATGATCTGTTGGATTTGAATGGGTTTGTGCAATTGTTTCGGTCAAGCCATACCCTTCTAAAAAAGTTAATCCAGTTAATTTCTCTAATTTCTGACCAACTGCTTCCGGCAAAGTAGCGCCACCACCGGAAATGCCAATAAGTGAAGCTATACGATCAGCTGTTAATTTTGGATTAGAAATAAAATCAATTAACATCGTACTTATAGCTGTCCAATTACTACACTGCTTTCTCTCAATAAGTTGTAATGCCGTATCTTTATTCCATCTAGTCATAATGACCATGGTACTTCCAGCATAAATGGGTACATGCATACTTTGCACCATTCCGGTCACATGGAAAAATGGCAAAGAAGATAAAATGACATTGCTACTTGAAATCCTCCCCCATAAAGCACCACCAACGGTATTGGCTTGAACAGAATAATTCGTATGCATACAGCCTTTTGGTACACCGGTTGTTCCTGAAGTGTAAGGAAGGACGATTAAATCATCCTGTTTGCTCGTATAATAAGGAACGATTTCTCTTATCTTTATAGCGTCATCCCACCGGAAATGATCTTGCTCTTCTGTCCATTCTTTTCGTGGTTCTGCAACTACATCTGGTCTATCTATGTTATCTTGTGGGTCAATATAATCTGAATAGGAGGCAATAAGTAGGTGTTTCAAAGAAGTCTGTTCAATAAGTGGTTTTACAATAGGTTGTAATTCTTGACCGATAACTGCTGTTTCAATTTGACAATCATTAATATAAAAAGCTAACTCACTCGTAACAAGCATTGGGTTAATCGGAACGACGACTGCGCCGATTCTCATAATGCTATAGAAACTAATGACAAACTGTGGAGAATTCTGCATAAAGAGCAGGACTTTATCTCCTTTTTTTACCTGTAATTCCGTTTGAAGATAACTAGAAACACTCTTCACTTCGTCTAATAATTGCTTAAAGCTTATTTCATTTCCATAATAATGGATAGCCTCTCGCGAAGGATATTGAAGTGCTGAGAATTCCAAGTTTTGGTAAACTGAAGTTTCTGGAACAATCAGTTTTTTTGGAAGCTTTGGCCAGTGATCAAAATGTCTTGTTTGCATTAATTTAATCTCCTCCTTAACTTTTTAGAATAGCTCATAGAGGTGTCATATTTAATTTAAGAACGTTTGAAGTCAGGTTGTCTTTTTTCTTTAAAAGCAGTAATTCCTTCATGATGGTCCTCTGTTGTTACCATCGTACCTTGTGTAATCCTTTCCTGTTCTAATACTTGTTTTAATGATAACTGATAAGATTCGTTAGTAAGTTTTTTAATAAATCCATACGCAATATTTGGCCCAGCACTTAATTTTTCCGCATATTGTTTTACATCATCTTCAAAGTGACCTTTTTTGTAAATATGGTTAACGATGCCAAATTCGTATGCTTTTTCAACTGTTAATGGCTCTGCGCTAAATAATAGTTCCTTCGCACGTTGTAATCCAACTAGTCGAGGTAGAAAATAAGAGCCGCCGCCATCCGAAATTAAGCCTACTTTAGAAAAGCTTAAAATAAATTTAGTTTCTTCTTCTGCTAAGATTAAATCACATGCTAGTGCTAGATTAAACCCTGCTCCTGCCGCATATCCATGTACGGCTGCAATGATTGGTTTCTCTACAGATTGTATTAAAAGAATAAGCTCATTCAAATTCCCAATATGTTCATAAGTAGCTATAGGCGATCTTGAACCCATCCTTTTTACATCTCCACCAGAACTGAAAGCTCTTCCCGCTCCCTTCAATACAATAACACGAATATCTTTATCCGCTTTGGCTTGTTGTAGTGCTGATTTTAACCCTTGAATTAGCTCAGGGCTAAATGAATTTAATGCCTCAGGACGATTTAATGTTAATTCCATTACACCATTCTCAATTTTCATTAGTAAATGACTCATTGTTTTCGATGTCATATCTTCACCTCATTTTTTTATTAAACGCCGATTACGCCTTCATCCGTTACAATAGGGGAAACGGCAAAAATATCTTTTTGAGCTGCGAATGCTACTTCCGTCTTCATACCGTGATTTGCAATCATTTTACCTACACGTGAAGCCATTAATAATTCTGTTCCTTTTTCTTTTGCACCCAAATAAAACTGATGGGCACACAGTGCTGTATCTGACATTTCCCAAGCCTTATGACTGCTAGTTATTAAACAATCAATATAATAACCGACTCCATAAAAGTCCTCGACATTAAATGCACCAGAAGATCCCGAACAAACAAGTACTACCGTCTCATCAAGATGTTCGCTACAAACTGCCTTAGCAGAATGTTTGGCATTTAAGAGGGATGCTATATACACTTTCTTTGCATTAAGAGCATGTTTGATGGCCACTGTTCCATTGGTGGTTGTTAAGATGATATCCTTACCTTCAACAGTTTTAGATAATCTTTCTGGATGGGGTGATTCAAATCCGTCTATCGTTAGCCCGTTATATTCTCCAACTAACACATATGTTCCTTTTTCACGAATGCTTGCTTCATATAATGCATCCTCTTGATTCGCTACTGGTATGACCGCCTTTGCCCCGTGTTGAATCGCAGTTGTTATAACTGATGTGGCCATCAAAATATCAAATACAACGACCACCTTCTGCCCATTTAATTTCTCTTTATCGATTTCTTCTTTTTTCATGACTACATGAAGTTTCACCATATCAATAACCTCACAATTTTCTTCTAGATGTCTTTACAGCATGTTGTATTAAGTTATTTACATATAAGTTTAGATTAGAAAAGCGCTCGTCTTTTGTTTGTCCGCGCTTCCAACGATAATAAATTTGCTGACATATAACGGCGAGTTTGAAGTAAGCAAATGTTAAATAATAATGAATTTGACTGACATCTGTCCCACTTTTTAGCGCATATGCTTGAATAAACTCTTCTCTTGTGAAGAAGCCTGGCTTTGTCGTCACCGACTCTTCTCCTAGACCTCTCTTCAATAGATCGGAATCATTTTTTTCATGCCAGTAGCTTAAGGCAACACCTAGATCGGCTAACGGGTCACCAACAGTTGACATTTCCCAATCAAAGACACCGATTAATCTTGTTAACTGTTGATTGAACATACTGTTATTTAGCTTAAAATCATAATGGATAATCGTTGTTTTTTCGGAATGTGGGAGATGTGACTCTAACCAATTTGTAAGTTCATCAATCCCATTAATTTCATCTGTTTTACTACGATGATATCGGCTTATCCAGCCATCTACTTGCCTTTGCATGAACCCAGCTGGTCTCGTCATCTCTTTTAGTTTGGTCTTCTGATAATTGATAGCGTGTAATTGCACAAGAGTGTTTACCATCAATTGTGATATTCTTTGACCTACATCATAAGTACTGTCACCATCAGGAATAGTGAGGGAATCGTCTATCACCACCCCTTTTTTTCTTTCCATAATAAAGAATGGTGCACCTAAAAGTTCTTTATCACTGTAAATAAAAGGCTTCGGTGCTTGATTGAAAAAAGGGTGGATTTCCTGTAGTACTTTATATTCTCTTTCCATATCATGCGCTTTAGGTGCTACTGGTCCCATAGGCGGTCTTCTTAACACAGCTTCCCAGTTGCCAGCTTTTAATTGATAGGTTAGATTTGATTTACCTGCACTAAATTGGGAGATTTCTAATGGTTTGTTAGGTATTTCTTCTATATTTGCTTTTAAATATTGTTCTAAGCGATGAACATCAAGCCCTTCACCTTCTCGAATGGGAATTGTATCAGAAGTCATGAACACCCTCCTCTGTTTTACTTAGTAATGCGAGAGGCTGATATTTTTTTAAGTTATCCCTTAAATGTTCTGGAATCAAAATAGAATGATCATCTATGAAGTTATAACACACAGTGACACAACTTGCTTTAGCAACCAATTTCCCATCCATCTTCTTTGTCAATAAATGCTGTAATTCAAAGCTTTTACGGCCAATATTGCTAACCTCAGTAGTCACAACTAGTTCCTCACCTGCGAAAGCTGGGGCAACATAATCACAATGAATAGAAGCCAAAATCATACTACTTTGTTTATTTCTATTAGGTAAAATCTCATAAAATAATTTCGTTCTTGCCTCTTCAAAATAAAGAAAATAACTTGTATTATTGACATGGCCAACAGCATCGGTTTCACTAAACCGTACATACACCTCTATTTGATGTTTTTTATGCATCATCAAATCCCCTCTTTAACAGGCACTTCTTCAATACCTTTTAAAATAATTTCGGTATAAAATCGTGCTAATTCCTTATCCGTTAGTTCACCATCTGTGCGAAACCAATAATAGCTATAATTCGTCATTCCTAAAAATCCGAATGCAAGAATATCCGTTCGAATATGATTACTAAACTCTCTTGTCTTTTTACCTTCATCAATAATTTTTTCAAAATTTAATCGATATTCTTTTCTCTTTAATTTAATTTGTTTGACATGATCTTCATGTAAATGCCTTAACTCCCGATGCACAATTCGTGCTTCTTTTCCCTGGGTGTCAATCTTACTTAATGTTAAATAAATGTTTTCGTAGAGCTTTTCTTTATTACTTAATGTTTGATTTTGTAAGATTTCCTCTTGTTCTTGTAATAAACCTTCGATGTATTCTAAATGGATATCCCTTAATACTTCCTGCTTACTGTTGAAATAATAATAAAAAGTACCTTTCGTCACATCGAGTTGATCGACAATATCTTGAATGGTCGTTTCCTTAAAGCCTTTATCATCAAACAAATCGATGCTTTTCTTTAAAATTTGATTTTTCACTAAAAGCCCTCCTGACTATGTCTATGCCTATTCTTAGACTAGTTCTCTTTCAATGAGAAGGGCAATCCCTTGACCTCCACCAATACAAGCGGTAATTAAAGCCGTCTGGCTCAGTGACCGTTGCAATTCATACACTGCTTTCGTAACAAGTATGGCACCTGTTGCGCCTAATGGATGACCATGAGCAATCGCTCCGCCATTCACATTCAACTTTTCAGGATTGAATGATAACTCCCTGTCACAAGCAATGACTTGTGCGGCGAATGCTTCATTCAATTCAATTAAATCAATATCTTCAAGTGTTTTTCCAGTTTTCTTTAATAGTTTTCTAACAGCAGGTACAGGACCTATTCCCATAATATTAGGGTCAACACCAGCGACAGTTGATTCTTTTATGACGGCTAATGGACGTAAACCGAGTGAATTCGCTTTTTCTCTTGACATGATAACAAGCGCCGAGGCCGCATCATTTAAGCCTGAACTGTTACCGGCTGTCACACTGCCAGCTTGCTTAAATGCAGGTTTAAGTTTAGCTAACCCCTCTATATTCGTTTGTGGTCTTGGGTGTTCATCCTCATTAAAAGTAATCGGCTCACCTTTTCTAATAGGAATCTTTATCGGAACAATTTGTTCATTAAAACGGCCTTCTGCCATCGCCTTAGCCATTCTTGCTTGACTACGATTGGCATATTCATCTTGCTCTTGACGAGAAATATCATATTTTTCTACTAAATTTTCTGCTGTTATCCCCATAGGAGGATCTCCAACTTCATCAGGTGAAAGTCGTGATTTTCTAAATTGAGGGGGTCTTGGACTATACGGTTGATCAGCCCGATCCATCAAGTAAGGTGCCCTCGACATACTTTCTACTCCACCTGCAATATAGACATCTCCCTCACCGGCTTTAATCATTGCTGCAGCAAGTGCAACAGCATTCATACCTGATCCGCATTGGCGGTCTATTGTTAAGCCAGGTAGATTAAGAGAAAGACCTGATTGAAGACTTGATAATCTAGCAATATTTCCCCCACCACTTAGCACATTACCAAAAATCACATCATCAATCTCTCCCACATTCACTTGCGCCCGCTCTACTGCTGCCTTTATAACTTCGCCACCAAATACGTGAGCTGGAACGGAGGCAAGAGCACCTCCCTGCCTACCAATCGCTGTGCGTACAGCTGAAACGATTACTGCTTCTCTATTACCCATTTCACCCATCCCTTTCTCTTTACATCGCCGTTGTTCCACCATCTACCGCAATTGTTTCACCAGTAATGAAATCGGACGCACCACTGGCTAAAAATAGAGCCACTCCTTTTAAATCAGAGTCGGAACCAAATTTCCTAAGTGGTGTCCTCTGTAAGAAGCGATCGCTATTTCTTTCAATAAGAACCTTGGACATTTTTGTTGGGAAAAACCCAGGTGCAATCGCATTGACATGAATGCCTCTTGGTCCCCATTTCACAGCCAAATCTTTTGTAAAAGAAATAACACCACCCTTACTTGAGTTATATCCAATTGCGTCCATTAACTCTGGATTTGACCCCTTAAGTCCAGCAACAGAAGCTATATTAATGATTTTCCCTTGTTTTTCAACCAGCATTGCTTTACCAACAGCTTGTGACATTAGAAATGTGCCTACAACATTTACATTGACTACTTTTTGAAAGGCTTCTAGAGGCATTTCTTCTACTGGTGCCCCCCATGTTGCCCCACTATTATTGACAAGAATATCAATCTTTCCAAAACGCTGAATCGTTTCATCGACGACTGTTTGCACTTCTTCTGGATTAGTAATATCACATTTAAAAGTCAGTACTTCAATACCAAGTTCCTTTAAACGATCGGCCACTTCATCACAATTCTCTTTTTTCCTGGAACATAACACGATGTTTGCTCCAGCTTCTGCAAACCCTTCAGCAATTTGTTCACCTAATCCTCTTCCGCCCCCAGTGACAATAGCTGTTTTTCCAGATAGATCGAACAGTTCTTTTACATGCATTATTGGACCCCCTGTGCTACTTTTTTATATTTTTTTAACTCTTGTCTTGCAATCGCTCTTTTATGGACTTCATCTGGACCGTCTGCTAATCGTAATGTTCGAATATTCGCCCAACTTGCAGCAAGCGGTGTATCTTGACTTACTCCTTTTGCACCTAGTGCTTGAATGGCGTGATCAATAACTTGAAGTGCCACATTTGGTGCGACTACCTTAATCATGGCAATCTCTGTTTTGGCAGCTTTATTTCCAACAGTGTCCATCATATAAGCAGCTTTCAATGTAAGTAAACGAGATTGTTCTATATTCATTCTAGCTTCAGCAATCCATTCTTGAATAACACCTTGTTCTGCTAATGTTTTGCCAAAGGCAATGCGCTCTTGGACACGCTCACAAAGAATGGATAATGCTCTTTCCGCTGCCCCAATCGTTCTCATGCAATGATGAATGCGCCCTGGTCCTAATCTGCCTTGTGCAATTTCAAAGCCTCTCCCTTCACCTAGTAGCATATTACTAGCAGGGACTCTTACATTGTTATATTCAATTTCTGCATGACCATGAGGAGCATGATCGTAACCAAACACATTTAATGTGCGTTTGATTTTTACACCTGGTGTATCAAGTGGGACTAATATCATCGATTGTTGTTTATGTTTTTCGGCGTTTGGATCGTTTTTACCCATGACAATGGCAATTTTACATCTAGGATCACCTGCCCCTGATGACCACCACTTTGTTCCATTAATGACATACTCATCTCCATCACGAATAATGCTGGATTCGATATTGGTCGCATCAGATGAGGCCACATTCGGTTCAGTCATGGAAAAACAAGAGCGTATTTCACCGTTTAGTAATGGCTTTAGCCACTTTTCCTTATGTTCATCCGTTCCGTAGCGTACTAATACTTCCATATTACCTGTATCTGGTGCTGCACAGTTAAATACTTCAGGTCCTATAGATGACCTCCCCATTAACTCACATAATGGAGCGTATTCGATATTGCTTAAACCTGCACCATCTTCGCTATCCGGTAAAAATAAATTCCATAATCCTTCTGCTTTTGCTTTTGCTTTTAGTTCCTCCATAATGGTTGGATGGGTACTAAATCGATTTTCCTTACTTATTTGCTCCATATAGGTTTTCTCATTTGGAAAAACATATTGATCCATGAAATCACTAATTTTTGCTTGTAAACGCTTTACTTTGTCCGAATATTCAAAATTCATTACCCGCACCTCCTCTTATCCATTTGTTTTAACAAACGTGACATCACCTTTTAAAACTGCCTTCCCTGCTTGATTGACTGCTTTCACCTCAAATGCAATTTCCTGCTCCTCTTCAGCAGTCACTGTAGCAACCAGTGTAATCACATCATCAATGAAGACCATACCTGAAAAACGAATGCGATAATCCTTTATAAACCCTTCTTCATAATATGGTGTGAATAATTTGGCCAAATTACCCATTGTCCACATGCCATGAGCGATAATTCCAGGAAGTCCCGTTTTCTTTGCTTCCTCATCAACTGTATGAATGGGGTTAAAATCTCCAGATGCACCTGAATACTTTATTAAGTCCATTCTCGATACAGGCGCTAAGGTTTCTGACAATGTTTTTCCTTTTTCTAATGTCAAGATATTACTCATACACTCATCGCCTTTCTCACAGCTTCTGTAATGATGGTAATGGCTTCTTCTTTAAAAATGAGCTTCCCATCCTTATCTTCCCCATACTTCACTACGGAAAGAAAACCCATTAAACCATTGCTCCCTTTCTTTTCATAATAATCCTTTACTTCGGTCCAAACATAAACATCTTCTCCAACTAGGAGAGGTCTTTCATAATGAAACCTTTGCTCACCATGAATCAAACCTTTTTTAGGAAGCTGTAACTCTTCAATTGTGCCCGATTCAAACACACGTGGAAAAGTAGGTGGCGCAATATTTGTGCCATACTTACTTCTCTTTCCATATTCTTCGTCAATAAAAATGGGATGGGGGTCGCCAATCGATTGCGCGAACCGTTTGACTAACCCTCGTTCAACAGTATTCTTCACCTTATCTGATACTTTGCCGATCACATCCGTGTACATCCTGTGTATCAACTCCTATTTTAATTTTTTGGACCGCCCGCAACATAGATTACTTGACCGTTCACAAATGATGATTTCTCATCTGCAAAAAAAGCAACTGCATTTGCGATATCCGCAGGTTTTCCGCTTCTCGCAACCGGTATAGCCGCAATCGCTCCATTTACAAAGTCTGCAAAAGGTACCCCTACTCTTTCTGCTGTAGCCTTTGTCATCTCTGTTTCAATGAAACCAGGTGCAACACTATTTGCTGTGATACCATAACGTCCAAGTTCAATGGCTAATGTTTTTGTTAACCCTTGTAAACCAGCTTTTGCTGTTGCATAGTTAGCCTGACCTCTATTACCGAGAGCAGAAGTAGAAGAAATACTAATGATTCTGCCATAGTTTTGCTTGACCATATATTTTTGTGCGGCACGCGATGCATTAAACGAACCCTTCAGATGTACATCCATCACTAATTGCCAATCATCGTCCGTCATTTTAAACAGTAAATTATCGCGGATGATACCAGCGTTATTAACTAAAATATCAAGTGTACCAAACTGTTGCACAACTTCCTCCATTGCTGTTTCTACTTCGCCTGCTTCCACAACATTCGCTTTTTTCACGAAGATATGATAGCCCTTTTCCTTGAATTCTGCGGCTGTTTCTGCTAATGCCTCCTCATTGATATCAATAATAGCAATATTTGCCCCCTCTTGTGCGAAAAGCTCAGCGACGCCTTTACCAATTCCTCGGCTTCCACCAGTAATAAATGCAGTTTTCCCTGTGAATCTTGTCATTTTCATATGCCCCCTGTATCATTCCTTTATATTTGTTGTCCGATTTTCACATGTCCCTTCAGTAAGTTTCTTGAGATAATCATACGTTGGATTTCATCTGTGCCATCATATATTCTCCAAAGTCTTGCCTCGCGGTACCATCTCTCAATCGGAAGCTCTCTTGTATACCCCATGCCACCATGAATTTGTAATACGCGGTCCACGACTCTGTTCCCCATATTAGACCCATAAAGTTTTGCCATTGATGCATAGTGTCGATTATCTTCCCCTTGATCCAAAGTAAATGCAGCATTTAAAGCTAGCCACTTAGCTGCCTCAATTTCAACGGCTGAATCGGCAATTTGCCATTGAATTGCCTGTCTCTCAGCAATTGGTTTGCCAAAAGTTTCTCGTTCTTTTGCATAATCTAAGGCCATTTGCAATAGTCTCTCTGCTGCTCCAACTGCTCTTGCTCCTACTATCCAACGAGCAAATCCAATCCATTCAAGGCCAAGTTTATAACCACCATGCAATTCACCTAGTATATTCTTCTCTGGCACTCGTACATTATCAAATACAAGTCCAGCTGGTCCCCATTCACCCATCGTATGGATAAATTCTGATTTCCAGCCCATTTCACGGTCAGCGATAAAACAAGTGACACCATCTCTACCCTTTGTTTTCTTATGTAGCTCCTTATCCGTTATCGCGATGACCATTACGAAATCTGCTTCATTACCACCAGTAATGAAAGTTTTCTCACCATTTAGAACCCACTCATCTCCATCTTTCACTGCTGTCATGCGAATATTTTGCGTATCAGATCCTGCTCCAGGTTCAGTCATAGCGAAACAAGATTTTTTCTCACCATTTATCGTCGGAATTAAATAATTTTGTTTTTGTTCTTCATTAGCATAATAAAGAATGTTGTCAGCAGATCCACCAAAACTAAATGGCACAAACGTTTTAGCTACTTCAATACAAACAATGGCTTGCATCATTTGTCCCAAATCAGCTCCACCGTATTCCTCAGGTGTGTTAATTCCCCAAAAACCTGCTTCCTTTGCTTTTAACTGTAGTTTCTTCTGCACTTCTTTAGAAAGGCTTGGCTTTCCTTCTCGTTCATTCTTTAACACTTCATTTTCTAGCGGAATTAATTCTTTCTCCACAAACTTTCTAATGGTTTGTTGTACCATTTTTTGTTCTTCTGTTAACCGTAAATCCATTCTTTTCACCTCTATCTATTTATTTATACTAACTAGTTAGTATGTTAGAACTTCTTTACATACTAACCGGTTAGTTTTTTCACATTATTAATAACAACATGATCATTTTGTTTGACTCTTGCCTGTAGCGAAGCATAGAGTAGCCACCTATAAATGACATTATGAATCTATTCACTTTACAACCGGCTTAGAACAATGGTGTTAAATTTCATTGAACGTAATAGTTAGGAAACGCTTTCATTTTTTGATAAAAACGTTTGGCAGAGGTAACGGAACTAAAAACAAAGAAGTGTCTACAGCCAAACCACGCAGTAATTTTGCAAAGTTCTTAGTAGTTGAATGGAAATGTGTCATGGAGTAATAAAAACATCAAATATTATCTGACTAGTCAGTATGTTTTTAATATTCATTATAATATCAGAGATTTTTTCTCTTGCCAAGACTAAACCGATGATTTTTTGAATTTTTCTTGATTGCCATTAATGATAGAAGTAACAATATGAAGCGTATCCCATTCACCATTTGATAACGCGATCATTTGATAGTGCTTTGGAAAAAGTAATTGCTGAATCTCTAAAACACTTTTTCCTTCAAGATACAATTGCATGATTTCACCACTGAGATCCTCTAAATAATTCAATTTCGCTTGCAATTGTTCTTTACCATGAGGAAAATACCCTGAATGAGAACAAAACATTGCCTCAAAGTCATAAGTTAACAATTTTTTTATTGATTGCATTATTTCCGGAATGGATTCTGTATCCATCGCAATCTTTGTATGAGGCTGAACATATAAATCACCTGTAAACATTATCCCTTTATTGCGGCAAAATAGGGCCACATGGTCATCCGCATGACCAGGTGTCTCTATTACCTCCCAATCAAGCTGTCTTGACGAAACTTTTTGCGATAATGGATAAGCAGGAAACGCTTTTCTTGCTCCCCATGTTTTTTGCCTATATAAGGGGTATGGCGCCTCTTCAGAACATATCTCTATCCCTAACCGATGACAAAAAATAGGAATTTGTTGCTTGGCAAACCACGAGGCATTGCCAGAATGATCTTCATGGCTATGTGTTAAAACGACCTGATCAACAAAATAGGATTGATAAAATTGAGTGAAGGCAGATGACATCGAATACGGCCCAGTATCAATCACCAAACCGTCGATAATAAAAGAAAATATTTTTCTTGAAATTTTACTATTCTTCAATAAATTCCCTTCGGCGCAAATCACACCTTCATGTTTATAAGATTTCAACATATCCGTAGTCCTTTCTTTTTTCTTTTTCGTCCCAAAATTTCAATATACTATATAAAGACATAATCGTTGGCACTTCTATTTTTGTTTCATGGGCAAGTTTAAGAACATACCCACACATCGATTCGTATTCCATTGCCTTACCATTTAACCGGTCTTGTAGCATAGATGTCTGATGATCTTTGGCATAGGCGGCTTTTTTAAAAATAGACTGAATCACTTTTTCTTTATCAAATGGATAACCTTGTCTTGCTGCCACAGAAACGGCTTCTGCTGCCACGTTTTTCGCCAAAGCACTTAATTCCACACTCTCTAATATTTCGCCAATTGTTGCTTTTGTTATAGCCGACAACGGATTAAAGGTAATATTCCAAAGAAGCTTTTTCCACTTATGGTTAAGAATTTCTTCTGTGAATTTTGCACTTATTCCTGCTCTTTGAAATAAATCAACCATTTTTCTCGCTTGATTGCTATCTTCTTTTTGTAATGCACCTATTAATAATTGATGTGCCCCCGATTCTTTCACACAGCCTGGTTCAGTTATACTTGCTTGCACATAAGTCGCACAAGAAAAAATTTTATTATTCGTTAGACTACGTGCCAATATTTCTTCATTATCCACCCCATTTTGCATCGTTACGATCATTGTCTCATCTTTAATAACACCCTTAAGGCTATCAGCTAACTTTTTCGTATCAGTAGACTTCAC
The DNA here is from genome assembly GCF_038595015.1 of Cytobacillus sp. FSL W7-1323. Classification (NCBI taxonomy): domain Bacteria; kingdom Bacillati; phylum Bacillota; class Bacilli; order Caryophanales; family Bacillaceae; genus Cytobacillus; species Cytobacillus sp. FSL W7-1323. The sequence continues at coordinate 2,110,208 of NZ_CP151998.1, read as the reverse complement.
ACAAAATAGAAGGATGTCTACTGAAGCTAACGCATGTATGTCATTAGTGAAAATCGTATGCTCATTATTTAAGTTAAGGATAGGATATTGCTCAGTAACTACTTTTATGCCCCTCTCTTGCAATCTAGTTAAATGCTTACCTCTGGCAAGAAAGGTCACTTCATGATGAGCATTTGCAAGTAATGCCCCAAACAAACTTCCAACTGCTCCTGCCCCAGCCACACCTATTTTCATACTTCTACCTCCCCATCATGACTTAAATGGTAATCAACCTTCTTAGATCCTTCCCATAACACAGTTTCCTTAGTAAGGAGTGAAACCGCTTTAGAAAAAATCGGTCCATCATAAACAAAGCTATGATATTCTCCTGCTTCTCCCATCGGACAGACTTCTTCTAACTTAATCTTCTGAAAAAACTCATCATCAATCTCTCTGCCTAGCCAACTATCAGATAAACAATCCGGACGGACTCTTATCACTTTAGCTCTATAACCACGCTGAATAAACGATTTTAGAAGTGCATCTACTTCTTCTTTTTTTCTCCATAATGGATAAATAGCCTGTAACCCGACTGTTGAAGCAAGCTTCTCTCCCCAATCTTTATGGGGCGTAAAATAAATGTCCCCAAATGCAATAGCCTCTAAATCATATTTTAACTTCAGTTGCTTTAATTCTTCTACAAATCTATCTGTATAATTATTTATGTCTGTATCAATAAAATGAATGGGTATACCTAATGATTCACTTTGTTTTACTAACAGATTTGTTTTTTCTCCATGACCGTATGTCCTTTTTTCAGATGGTTGTTTTGTTGTAATCAATACTTCAACACTTATTCCATTAGCCAATAAGTAGTCTAATGCCAAGCAAGCGTCCTTCCCCCCACTCCATGATAAAGCCGTTTTTCCCATATAATCCCCCTTATAATAAACTGAATATTCTTATAACACATCATACTCCTTTCACTCTTAGGTAGCAAATAAAACTGTTTGCAGAAAAGTTGTATTCAAGCATAGCCATTTGCTGTTATTCATCAGCAGACATCTCCTCACCTTTTTCTGTAAAATAACGTTGAAAAGAATAGCGAAAAATAACTACAACATAAAGGCAAGTGAATGCAAATAGGAGCAAACTCAATGTAATGATAATATTTTTTAATGGAATGAGATGAGTCATTAGTATAATGATACTTAAATAACCTACTTGTAACATACTTTGCAGCAATTGAAAGATACTTGTCACTCTGCCCATCATTTCTACAGGGATATTATTTTGGTAAAAAGTTAAGGCTCCAGCATTTAAGAAACTATTAAAAAAACCTAATAGTATAAAACTGCTCATCACAGCCGTAAATGACGTGGATAATGAGTAGATAACATATCCAATAGCCATCATGAACATTCCACAAGCAATCATTGATCGGATTGATAGTCTATTTGCCATCATGGTTAATACTAAAGCGCCACCAACCGATCCTATACCTGTAATACTCAAAAGAAAGCTATAATCAGTCTCAGAAAGGCCGACTACTGTTTGAATAAAAGCGACCTCTTGCGCATCCATAATATAGGAAATAATTACCAGAAATAAATAACCTAAGTAGACAAAGCTGACATATTTCTCTTTTTTTAAGAAGCTAAAAACAATGGTAAAATCTTCCTTTATTCTTTTAACTGTTAATCGAGGGATCTCCAACTTCTTATCCACATCAGGTAGAAAGCAAATAAAAAGGGCAGCGATGACAAAAAACAAACTAGTTAATAAAAGAGTCACCTCAACGGTTGTCAACAAGATAAATACACCAGCTATCGCTGGCCCAATAATAAAAGCACTAGATGATGTGACCGAACGGAATGTATTGAACTTTTTTCTTTTCTCAACAGGGACTATCATCGTTGAATAGGTTACTGACGCAGGGACAAAAAATGATTGGGCCACACTTAAAGCAATTAAAATAAGATACAAGTAGGTTATATTCGTTGCGAAGAACATGGTTACAATTAATAAAGCACGTAAAACATAAGTAATCATCACGATTTTCTTTTTACTACGATAATCTATAAAACTACCTGTCCACAACTTTGTCATCATGTTGATTATTGGTGAAATCACCCAAAGACCGGCGACAGCCGCTGCTGAACCATCTGTTATTTTGTACACCAATACATTAATGGCTGCTAAATATACAAAACTACCAATATGGGCACTAGAAAGTGAGATTAATAAAATGATTGGGTTTTTCCATTCTTTCAAATTATGTAATGATATCAATTGTCGCGCAAATCTCCTTTTAAACTAGAATTTAGGACCTTTGTTATTTACAAATGATACCATAAATATCCTCAACAAAATAAACAGGTTAATAATTATCTGAATTTTTTACACTTCTTTTTTGCCATATTAAATAATACTGTAAAAAACATATTGATGAAAAGAGGGAAAGGAATTGCTCAAAGATTCCATATCTGTTAGGTAGCAAAAGTGGACAGAACAATAATTGCCTGAGGTTGTGGGTGTGAACCGACAAAGGATTGGCGCTCTTAAAATATACACTCTTTAATTAGTGTATTAAGCGGTCGGAACTGAACTGCTTAAAAGAGATCACAGGAATTTTCATTATAAGGGGGGAAAATTATTCAATATCACATTCGTTAGTAAAGAGAAGATAGAAAACAATGGAAAAGGAGGTTGCCCAGTACAGTGTTCCATCTTTCTATTTTTTCACGTTTACACATCTCCTTCTGTAACCGTCTTGAATATACTTATCATACGCTTAAAAATACCTCAAAAAGGTTATGCTCTGTACGAAATATTGCATGTCCTACTAGCTTTCATTTAAGATAGTAGAGAATGTACATATATTGCAAAAAGAAAGGGTTTTCCAATTGAGTTCAACATTCTTTATTTTCTTACCAGCTCTAATCTTTTTTATTCTCTATATTGTGATGGTGTTTGTTCTTAATAAATACTCTAGTAGTAAAATAGCAACTATTGCCTTTACAATTATCGGCTTATTAATCTTCATTTACATTTTATTTTTCATTTTCACCTTTGTCCTTTAAAAAAATATTTCCATAATGCGAAGAAAGACAGGTGCAAATCACATTCGGTTTGCACCTGTTTCATTACAGAGATTCTTTACTAGCAACCATTTATCTAACAAGAATAATTTTCTTATTCTAAATTGTTCTTGTCATAAACACACTATTGGGATCTTCCTTATAGTGGTCAAATGGTTGGCAATATTGAAACCCTCTACTTTCGTACAATTTTCTAGCTGGTTCAAAAGATTCCATAGTACCTGTTTCTAAACTTAAACGCAAGTACCCCCGCTCCTTTGCTTCATGAAGCAAATGATCTAATAGTTTTCCTGCTACCCCTTTTCGTAAAGCGTTTTTGGCTGTTCTCATCGATTTGATCTCACCATGTTGGTTGTCTAGCTCTTTTAATGCAGCACAACCAACAAGTTGACCAGATTCCCAGCAGCTCCAAACGGTCACAGAAGGCTGTTTTAAACCATTTAAGTTCAATGCATGTGTACTTTCAGGAGGTGATTGACTACTCATATCCTCTAAATGTTCCATTATCAATTGTTGAATATCTGTACCTGATAAATCATCAATCTTCAATTCCATCATCTATTGTCCCCTTGAATTCTTTTTCTATTATTATATTGTTTTGAACGATTAGTTTTCAATATCTACTTTCCGAAAGATGATTTGATAGCTAAAAGCGAGTACGAGAATACTAGCAAGCATAAAGTAGACGCGTTCATACTGAATATATAATGGCAATTCCCCCTGAAGATTCATTAATAATCCACATATTGTCACTCCAATTCCTCCACCAATAAATTGAAGTAGTTGTAACAGACCCATACCTGCACTGTTCAATTCTGCTGATAATAGATAGGCTGTTTCATTGGCAACGCTGCTATTTAGCATAGAAAAACCGATACTTGCAAAAATGTAAGCACCCATAATAAAGTACGAATTGTAAGCTTGTAAAAAAGCAAATAGTAATGAGGCGAGCAGTAATGTTAATTGGCCAAGAGAAATAAAACGCTTGCTTCCATATAAATCAATCAACTTACCAATATAGGGTCCAGCAAGCATAGCGATGATGGCACCTGGAAATATCAATAGACCCATAGTAATCGGCTCTTTATGATGCAAATTCCCTAAAATAAGTGGCATCATAAATAAATTTGAAAAATGAAAAATAAAACCTGATAAACCAATGACTAATAATCGGATATAGTGTTTATTTAATAGTAATTGCGGAAATATAAATGGGTGATTCTGCTTCATCAAATAGAACATTGTAATGATTGCTAAACCTACAAATACTGCGCCGAATAAATAAGATGTTTGCGAGATAGTTAAAAGGGCGGCAATAGTTGTACAACTAGTAAGAAAGCAACCAAATATATCAAAGCTACCTTCCCTTCTTTCATTTTCCGGAGACAATTGCATTAATATAGGCAAAAAGACAAGAACCATTAGCGGTATTAGAAATAAGTAATTCCAGCCAAAAAATTGTGTTGCTACCCCACCTACTACTGGACCTAACCCAAAACCTAATGCTGCACCTGAACCAATCATGGCAATTGATTTTGCTCTTTCTGATATCGGCACATATCTACTAGCAATGATCATAGATAATCCTGGAACAGCCCCAGCACCCACCGCTTGTAAGATTCGTGAACATAAAAGGATAATAAAATTTTCAGCAAAAAATCCAACCAACGAAGAGCTTATAAATATACTAAGTCCAATAAGGAGCAATTTTTTTATAGAAATATAATCGGATAATCGACTAAATGTGAGTGTAAAAATGGCAAAAGCGATGGAGTATCCAGAAACCATCCACGAACCGATAATCGGGGTAATATGCAAGTTTGTTATTATATTGGGCAAGGCTATATTAAACATTGTTGTGTTCATAACGACAAACCAGCTACAAAAACAGAGTGCTAAAATTAACTTTTTATATTGTGGGTTCTCTTGCTTATGAGCGCTCGTTCGAGTGAAGGATGCAACGGCCATGTCTTTTCACCCCCTTTAATTATTTTCTGATTATTAATAATTATACAATAATTAAACTTTGATTCCTATTATTCCGCTTTTCGAAAGAAAACATAAACAATTTTTGCTGGGGTCTTGTTAGGAGTTTTTGAACCTAATTAACTCAGGCTAGCCTTGTTTGTGTGCACGGCTTTCATTTCTATCTTTCGTTCAGAGTAAAGTTCAAACATCATACGCTCGCCTTTTTCACCTTTTGTGCTTCTAAGTGAAGTACTTACCTTTTTTACCATACTCTTATCTGTTGCTTTCGCACAAGTATTTTCTTTTTATGAAAAATTGACTATAGACAAACACTTCTATTCGCCCGAAAACTCCTAATAATAGTGAATAATCGCTCGAAAAAAAATCATTCGAGACTAAGTGATGTCGTCTTCATAACAAACCTTTTGGTTACGTAAAAAGGACCCCCTTATCAATGAAGAGAGTCCAAAATTACTTAGGTTGTAAAAATAAACTTAGTTGTACTGCCCCCTTTAGACGACTCTACCTCTAGGCGTGCATCTATTCTTTCTTTTAACTCGGGGACGTGAGAAATAATGCCCACTAATCTACCGCTACTCTGTATTTCGATGAGTGATTCAACGGCTTGTTCTAATGATTCAGGATCAAGTGTACCGAAACCTTCATCTATAAACATGGTTTCCATCGAAACACCACCTGCATGTGATTGAACCACATCAGCAAGACCTAATGCAAGGGCAAGAGAAGCCTTGAAACTCTCCCCACCTGATAATGTTTTAACATGTCTTTCTTGTCCCGTATACTGGTCAAATACAAGTAGTTCTAATCCACTTTGTACATTTCCTTTGGAACGATCTGTTTTTCTCGTTAATTCATATCTTCCGTTCGTCATTTTATATAAACGTAAATTGGCTTGAATAAGGATATCATCTAAGAAAGCCGCTAAAACGAACCGCTCGAACGTCAATCTATACGTATTTTGTCCTTTCGAAATATCGGATAAATGACCAATGAGGCGATAACGTTCTTCTAAATCAGCAATTTCTTCATGAAGACTTTCTAAACGTGTATATGCCTTTTCATTATCTCTTTTCTTATACATAAGTTGATTGTATTGCTCATTTTCAAATTGAATCTTTTTAGCGAGTTCATTTATTTTCGATTCAATTTGCTCTAGATCTGGTTTCATTATATCTCTTAATTGTTTCGTCAACTCATTTAAGCGGTCATTAACAGAACGTAATTCTTCACGATACGAACGTATCTCTTGAGCGATTTGTTCCCTAAGTTCTTCTGAAATTTGCGCATTGGCATATTCACTATAACTTTTAAAGCCTTGCTTCTGCATTCGATTAACAAAGTCCGTTCTTTCCTGATGTAATTGTCCTTGTAAATGGTCATGTTGTTGGGTGAATGTTTCATAACGCGATTTCAAAATGGTTAATTGTTTGGCCACTTTTTCTTTCTGTTCTTCTGCCAACTTTAATTGGTCTTTTAATGTCTGCAATTTGTTCTGTTTATTTTGCAAAGCCATTTTGTATTGCGGTAAAGAACGTAAATCTTCTGGAATGGTCTTAATCAACCTTTGCAGCGAGGTATGATGCTTAATATATTCATTGTTTAGATCAACAACAGACTGCTTAAGCGTATCTGTTTTTTTTGCATACTGACTTTCCTCTTCTTCTAACAAAATGATTTTTTCTTGACATTGCTTCAACCTGGATTTTTCTTTTTCTAGTTGATTTTTCTGTTGTATTTTTTTTCTTTCGTTTTCTTCCACTTCTGCTAAAACTTCTTTTGCATTATCTAATGTTAGATGATGTAGATGCTCTGATTGTATTTCTGTTAATAGTTTCGCAATAGATTTTTCTATATGTTGTAATTTAGATTGTACTAGGTAGAAAGCTTGCTCTGTCGCTATTTTTTCCTTTTCAATGACTAATGCTTGATGTTTAGCTGCATTTAAATCCTCCTCAGTTGGAATGGTTTCATGACCATTAGCAATTGACGGATGATGAATTGAACCACAAACAAGACATGGTTCACCTTGTTGAAGCTCCTTTGCTAGAATACTTGCTTGTCCTTCTATCCACTTCTTCTCGAGTTCATGCTGAAGTGATTTACTATCATTCAAGCGAGCAATTGCGTTCTGTAGATATTTATCCTTTTCTTCATAAGATTGCTTTTCAAAAACTAATTCTTGCTCTAAGTGTATAAGTGATTGTAATTGTTTGATTTCATATTTGTATTGATGAAGTTGTTGTTCTATTGAAAGCATATGTTCTTGATTTTTCTCAAGCTCTTGCTTTTCTTCTTTTACTTTTTTTAATTCTTGCTGTAAATGATTAAGTTTTTGTTGGCTTTTATCAATCTCTTTCTTTTTACTAGTCATTGCATGATCTAATAATGAAACCTCTTTCTCTGTGTCAGCAAAGATGTGGATATCATCGTGTAAATTTTTTAATGACAACCATTCTGATTCTACTAATTCTCTTTCTTTCTCCCGAAGCAACTCCTTTTCTAATACTTTATTTGCATGTAATAGCCGTTCCTTTTGGATATTTTCTTCACTTTGGACTGATTGCATTTGCTCGGAAATATGATTAATTTCTTTTTTTAGAAGGTGGCAATTTTGTTCCTGTTCGAATAAGACAGCTGCTTTGTACGCTGAGGACAAATCTTTCTCTTTCTTCGCCATTATTTCCTCAGTATCTTTTAGCTGTTCATACCTTTCAGTTAATCGTTCCTTTAATGTGAATTGTTCAATAATCCGGTTCCCTTCTATTTTCTTTTGCTGAAATTCTAAACTTGTCTTTTCAAGCTCTTTTATCTTTTTTGACCAGTCAATTATTTTTTCTTCCATTTGTGCTAATTCTTCTGATAAAAGTTTTACAAACTGATAATGATTGATAGACTCAAGCTTATCCTCTTCTAGTACTCTCTGTAACTCCTGATTCATAACAGCATGAATTTGCTGCGCGATTCTCTGCTTTTGCTCGAATTTCACTTCCACATTTTTGCGCAGTTCAGCTGCTTCATCTTTTAATCTTTCTTCTATTCTTTTATATATCTCTGTATGAAATAGTTTTTGCAGGATGACTTCCTTTTCTTTACTATCTGAAGTGAGTAATTTACGGAACTCTCCTTGGGGAATCATCAGTATTTGCCTGAATTGGTTGCTATCAATAAGCATGATTTCTTTAATCTTTTCATCTACATCCCGAACATTCGCAGCTAATTGTTGCTGTGTACCATCATTAGAGATCGAATATAATTCGGCCTTCGCACCAACGGTTGTGAAGCCGTCCCCTCTTGTTTTTTTCTTCAATTGCTGAGGAGAGCGAACAATATAGAATCGTTTCTCTTTAATTGTGAATGTGAGCGATACTTCCGTTATTAACTCTTCTTCTGCAAACTGACTACGTAAGTCTGCACCCATTCGATCTTCCCCACTCGCCTTACCATAAATGGCAAATGTTATCCCGTCAAAAATAGTTGTTTTTCCCGCTCCTGTTTTTCCGGATATAACAAACATTGAACGACCACCTAATTGAGTAAAATCAATCTTTTCTTTACCGGCATATGGTCCAAACGCTTGCATTGTTAATAACAGTGGTTTCATCGGCCAACTCCCTCCCTTCTCATTTTTTCTATTACATCGACAATAATATTTTGCTTATCCTCAGTGAATTCAGCTGTGGTTACTTCTTGATAAAAATGCGAAAATAGTTCAAGTTCACTTTTTCTCTCATCAGTTAAAACATTTAATTTCGTCTTCTTTTTCATATCTTGCAAAGTACGCTTTCGTTCTAAATGAAGAATATTAGGGTATATTTGTCTTAATTTATTGATGGGGTCAATCAACGCACCTTCATCCAATAGGGTTACTTTTATATAATCATCCTTCTTCTGCTCGCTATAAAAACGCTCGTCTAATAACTCGTCTAAATAGCCCTCAATTTCCCTCATATCTCGGAGCGGTATTAAACTTTTTCTCTCTAATTGAAAAGTACCATTAGCATTCATCTCAACAATTGAAACCGATTTTTGTTGTTTTGCCTCTGAGAAAGAATACTTCATCAGAGATCCAGCATATTTAATTTTGTTATGAGATATCGCATCTGGACTATGTAAATGACCAAGAGCTGTATAATCAAATAAATCGAAGTTACGGGCACTTACACAGCCAGAACCACCTACAGATAATATTCGCTCTGAATCTGTCGTTTCTCCCCCAAGTACAAATGCATGACCGACGAGCACATTTGGCTCATTATGGTTCATCTTCTTTTCTATTTTTTCGATAATCGCTTTCATTGCCTCTTCATGTGAGATAATCCGATCATCATTGAAAGCATATTTTACTAGACCTGGTTCAGCAAAGGGAACAAGATGGAAATTCACTCCCTTAATATTGACACTGTCAACCGTGTCTTTCAGCTTTCCAGCTAAGTAAAAATCACTTTGTTGATACCATGAACTGCCAAATGATAATCGTTCTGCACTATCATGGTTTCCACCAATTGCCACAATGGGGACACCTAATTTTACATTGATTGTAAATAATACTTCATTTAATAATTCTACCGCAGCAACGGGCGGGACAGATCGGTCATAAAGGTCACCTGCTATAACTAAACAATCTGGTTGTTCTTCCTCAACAAGCTTAACTAATTGCTTTAGCATATATGATTGATCCTCAGTCATATAAACCCCATGAACAAGCTTTCCTAAATGCCAATCAGCTGTATGAATAAATTTCACTTATTTTCCCTCTCTTCTATGTATCTTTGTTTGCCTACTTTAACCTTTTATAAAAATGAGGCAAATCTGCCTTCATATTGCTTTTCTTCCACATTGTTACAAAATCTTCTAGTGTTATCTTATCTTCAATATTAATATATCTTTATAAAGTCGTACTTTCATAGCAAGCGAATGCTGCGCCCATTGGTAATACTTACACCCCATGTCTGCAATCCATCATACAGCATCGATTCGTAAGGTCTTATTGTTAATAATGAACTAAACCTTCCTTTTCCCATAATCGAACCATTTAACTCTGTAACCAATTTTCTCACCATATTATCACAAATAATCTACTATGATTACAAGCTATATCTTAATAACATTTTCTTAATGCAAAGATTAATATATTCCATTTCATTTTTCGAATATGTTTTAAAATAAAAACAAGTAAAGGAGTGAGCATAACAATATATTAAGGAAAAATATGGGCTAGAACGGACAATAATGCAATGATTGGAAGGATAATCAGATTATCATATAAAAGGTGTACCGCTTGTTATGGAGTGAACGAGGATTATTATTGGTTCATCATAGTGATTGAATAATCATCTCGATGATTACTCCTACCGAGTGCAAAAAATGAACCGTGTGGGTCACAATTAACCAATTGCTATACATATGAAAGATTCCAAATGTATAGCAATTATGATATGATGGCAAATCCTTGCAAACATATTAATGATTGTGGGGAAGTACGAAGTCAGCAGGTAATACTTTAAAAATGTTTTGGAAAGATATTGAAGCATCATACCTTCCTATTACTTTTAATATGAATGATCTTGATGAGATGTTTCGTAAGTGGGCTCAGCATCATATTAAGTGAAAGGATCAACTATTATTTTTATATATAAAAACAGCCTAACAAATGTTAGACTGTTTATCATCGAATTATATTTTATTAACGTTAGCCGCTTGAGGTCCACGAGCACCTTCAACAACTTCGAAAGAAACTTCTTGACCTTCATCTAGTGATTTGAATCCTTCAGATTGGATTGCAGAATAATGTACGAATACATCATTTCCGTCTTCGCCTTCGATAAATCCAAAACCTTTTTCTGCGTTAAACCATTTTACTTTACCGTTTTTCATAACAAAAAATCCTCCTTATGGTTGAAAAAACAACCATATAAAAATTCACCTTTAATCATTGTACTTACAAAGACCTATCCAATCAAAGGAAAAGCTTTCTTTATATACCACTAATGAGTAACGGTTAAGTTAAATTTAGCATCTATCCCCATCACTGTCAACAAATTACGCTTAATCTTTTAGCTTCTCAGGCAAGCTTTGAATCGATTGAACAACCACATCTAACTTCGCCTCAATGCGGTAAAGTAAATACAATGTCACAATGATAGGAAAGCCGACTTCACTGATCATTTTAACAAGCTCACTCACATTCGTTCCCTCCTAAATTTGCGTAATAAGAATATAGAAGATAAATAAAAAGATGAACCTCTTTCCTTGCAAAAGATAGAGGTTCACCTAAAATTACAACTTGGTTACAATAACCTTATATTACACTATCTCATAATCAGTAACGGTTCTTTCTACAAGTCTTGCACCTTTAACATTTGTAAGCTTTCCTTTTGTTGATTGAACCGCTTCTGAAGCAATCATTTCTTCCATTACAGTAATAACTTCAGCGATGTCAATAGGTTCTTTAGGATCATCAACTGAAATGGTCGAAACACTTCCATCTGCCGTTCCAAAAGTTAACTCTAATTTTTTCGTCATTCTTTACTCTCTCCCTTCAAATAGTATTATTGTAAAATATCATGGTTGTCATTTCTTTGGATAGAAACGAGTGGTGATTGTGCTAAAGATCCATATGCCTCGGCAAATCGATATAATTGATCAGCCGTAGTTTCTGATATCACATGGCTAAAAGTTTTCACCTTATACTCCGCTTCTCCCTTTTCATTTACACCTGTTTCAAAACTTAAACGAAGCTTTGAATCAACTAAAATTGTTTGTGCCATATTCTCTCCCCCCTTTCACTTCTTATATAAAAGTTAATATGCAAAAGAGACAGGTTATCATCAGATAAATTAAAATTGAGCTACTTACAAGGTGCTTTCGTTTATTAGAACTTAGAGGTTGTTCCACCCCTATTACATACAACAGATAACCTAAAAATAAGGATTTGTTTATACTATTTCTAGTATTTTTCAAAAAATAATACCTTTCTGCTTCTAAACTTAGTGCAAGCGAACAAGCAATCTTATGCGGTTTTCATACTATATTTAATAGCCGGAATAAGGAGGTGGTGACATGAACCTTGTGCAATTTTTGAACCAAAATTATTTTGTATTAATACCGGCGCTTTGGCTCATTGGACATGCACTCAAACAGACCCCTATTATCCCTGATTGGACAATCATTTGGATTTTGTTTATTTGTTCTATCGGTATTGGGAGCATCGGATATGGTTTTTCATTAGAGGCGATTGTTAACGGTATTATTGCAGCAGGGATCGCTGTTTTTGGTCATCAGGTTTTGAAACAAACAAAGGAAGGGATAGTGATAAATAAAAAAACAGATAACGAGGGCTGATATTTGAGGAGGTATGGTGTTCGTGAGAGTAAAGGCTACCGGCATGTTTGGTAGCTTTTATCTTTTTTCTAATTGGACATAAAAAAGACCACAAGTTTAAATGGCTTGTGGCCAAAGTAGATCAAAAGATCTAATAGGGAGGAGATCTTACACAATTATAGTATGTCCACATCTTTATTTTGTTTGGACAAACATCCCCGGCGTATTCATTATTTTATATAAAAATTGGTTCTCTATATGCATTTCTAGTGACACCAGTAGAAATGGCTGCTTCACTAACTGCTTTTGCCACATTATGTGCTACATTGATATCAAATGGATCTGGGATAATATAGTCTCTAGTAAGTTTTTCTTCGTTAATCATGCCTGCTATTGCATAAGCAGCCGCAATCTTCATTTCCTCATTAATCACTTTGGCTCCTACATCTAATGCACCTCTAAAAATTCCTGGAAAAGCTAATACATTGTTCACTTGATTAGGAAAGTCAGACCGGCCGGTACCAATGATGGCTGCTCCAGCATCTTTGGCTTCCTTTGGCATAATTTCTGGACTAGGATTAGCCATCGCAAAAATTATCGCATCACGATTCATTGTTTGTACCATTTCTTTAGATAATACACCTGCTGCAGAGACTCCAATAAACACGTCCGCTCCATTCATTGCCTCTTTTAACGTACCCGATAGAGACTTACTGTTTGTTATTTTGGCTACCTCTTCTTTAATCGCGTTCATCCCTTCCTCTCTTCCGCTATAAATCATTCCTTTTGTATCACAAAGAATCATTTCGCTAACATTTAATTTTCTTAATAATTTAATAATTGAAATCCCCGCTGCACCTGCACCATTAACGACTACTTTTATTTCATCAAGCTTTTTCCCCACAACCTTCAAGCTGTTGATTAAACCAGCTACTGTTACAATTGCCGTACCGTGTTGATCGTCATGGAAGACAGGAATTCCGCATTCTTCAACTAATCTTTGTTCAATTTCAAAACATCTAGGTGCAGAAATATCTTCAAGGTTCACCCCTCCAAATGAGGGCTCTAATAATTTCACCGTACGGACAATCTCATCTACATCATTGGTCTGAAGACAGATCGGCACTGCATCGACATTGGCAAACTCTTTAAAAAGAATCGCCTTTCCCTCCATTACAGGTAAAGATGCCTGAGCACCTATGTTTCCAAGGCCTAAAACGGCACTACCGTCTGAAACGACTGCGACCATATTGCCTTTACTCGTATATTCATAGGCTGACTCTTCATGCTCAGCAATCTTTAAGCAAGGTTCAGCTACACCTGGAGAATACGCCAAACTTAAATCTTCTTTCGTTTTTACTGGCACCTTTGTGGTAATACTAAGTTTTCCCTTATGCAAACGATGAAGCGCTAGTGCTTTCTCCTTTAATTCCATCATATAATCCTCGCTTATTTTTTATTTGAAAATTCAGATAATAAAGACATCAACTTTTGTCATGAAATCACCTGATAAGTATTTACTTAAAAAATTGAGAGAAGCAACCTTGTATACCTCTTCATTTACAAAGCGCTTCCCAATATAGTTTAATATTTTTCTAACAACTCAATGATGACTTTAAAAGTTGAAGTTGTGTCCATATAAGCATATCTGCCATTTCCGTTATAAAAATTACCTCTTTGAATAACTGGATAGCCCATTTCTTCTAAAAGTGTAATCTTTTCATCCATATCTTTTACTACAAAGGATATATGGTGAACACCTTCTCCATATGATTCTAAATGTGTCTTCCATGTGCTTGGCGCTTTTCCAGGCTCAATTAACTCAATTTCTAATAATGGTGTTCGAATGAACATATAGCGACTATCCGCATCCGTTGCTTCACCGTTAAAAACAACTTTTGTTATGTCACTATGACCTGATTGAATCACTGCTGTTTTTTTCACACCTAGTAATTGGCAAAACTTATCTGCTGCTCTATCTAAATCTTTTACCACAATGGCAAGTTGTTCCACAACATTTGTACCTAAAAGTGGCTTTTCTTCTCCCGCTTTGTATGTAGTATCCCTAGGTTCTGCACTTTCTAATAATTCAATCAAAGTTTTCGTTTCATTCGCTGTATCAACATAAATGTACCTTCCATCACTTGATGTAAACTCACCTGATTGAAGAAGCGGATAACCATTTTTTTCTAGGTTCGGCAAATGATTTTGAATCTTATCAACATCAACGGCAATATGATGGATTCCTTCTCCTGTTTCATTGAGAAATTCGCGCATTGTTCCCGGCTCCATATTAGGTTCTATGAGTTCAAATTGAACAGTCGGTGTATTTAGGAATGCTAGTTTACTTTGTGAAGCGGTCGACTTTCCTTTATATATTACTTTAGAGACTTCCTCATCACCTGTTAGGAACCAGCCAGGATTAGGTATACCTAACAGTTTTGAAAAATCAGCCGAGGCTTTTTCAATATCATTGACAACAAATGCTAATTGATTGACCTCTGTACTACCAAGAAGTGGCTGTATTTTCGTATTCGATGCCATAATCATTTATCTCCTTTCTTAACTAAGACCTCTGATGGCTAGGCCGCCATCACTCGAAATGACTTCGCCAGTAATGGCGCGTGATTTACTCGAAGCTAATAATAAATATGGACCAACATGATCATCAGCATTCATTGCGATTCGTAATGGATTTCTCGTTTTTATGCTTTTCGCTTTCGTATCATTGTCGATTTCTTTCACAAATGGTTTTAAAGGTGGGATGACATTAAGTGCTGTTAATGTCCCACCAGGGGCAACTGCATTCACTCTTACGTCTGGTGCAACCTCAAAAGCTAATTGTCTCATTAAACCAATTTGCGCATGTTTACTAGCGGTGTACCATACTCCACCACCATCAGGGTAAAATCCTGCACCTGAAACGGTGAAAATGATATTACCTTTTGTCTTTTGCAATTCGTGAAGGGAAGCTTTCGCACCGTTGAAATATCCTTTAACATTAATGTTCATTAATAAATCATAAGCATCATTCATTGCTTCAGCAGTCACATTTTCGAATTTTGCAAATCCATCGAATACCCCTGCATTAGCAATAAAGACATCTAGTCCCCCAAATTTTTCAACCGCTTGATATACCGCTTTTTCGTGGTCTTCAAAAATAGTGACATCTCCTTCTATACAAATCACCTGCTCACCATATTGTGCCTTGATAGCAGCTAATCCGTCTTTTGAGCGATCAAGAATCGTCACATTTGCTCCTTCATTCAGAAATGAATCCACCACAGCTCTCCCAATACCTGATGCCCCACCAGTTACATAAAGCGAGCGACCACTAAACTCTGCCATCCTAGTTGTCCTCCTCTCTTCCTTGTGAATAAATTAAATAAAGATTGCTAGATTTCGAGTATTAATTGTTGTTTGATCCACGATAAATACCCGTTTCGATAGCTTCCATTTGCCGTTCTCGAACTTGAATTCATCACGACGCTCTCCTGAAATAATATCGTGATGGATATCTGTACTTCTACTTCTATAAAGAAGTAAATAACTATTCACTGACGCAAATTCTTCCTCTTTATAATCTTCCAGTTTTACATTACTGACAAAACGTCGAGTTCGAGAAGGTGGAATTTCCGCCCAAGCATAATCTGTTTTTAAACGATCCACTCTGAGTTTTAGCAAGTCAATATCATCATCAAAACAAAACATATCTGTCGTATAATCAGGTCGCTCTGTTCCTTCCTTATTTATACGGACTGGCATCTGATACTTCAAATCTTGATGCATCAAACTGAACCAGCCATCAAAATCGATATCATCCAATAATTGTGCTTCTTTATATAGCCATTGTTCAAATTCATAATTTGCAAGCATTTTTTCCATACTCATTTCATCTATCTCCTTCCTTCAAGAAAATTTAGCTATTCATTAGCTCCAACCAGTATTTATAAAAATTTCTTTGGTTCGCTTCAGAGAATTTATCATCATAAGCAACTCCAGGACCGATAAAGTCTACTGGTTTTCTATGCAGTCCCATTGTGTAGTTATAAGTTAAATTTTTCATTACTGGCATAGGGCCTTTTGCTGCGGCAGTAATGTCAGTAAATACTTCCGTATCGTCTTGTTCAAAAATGCCTGATGGGCTGAATGTAAGGACAAAGGATTCACGTGAACGTCTCTTCCAATCTTCAGGTGCATTTTTTTCTACTAAAAACCAAGCAATCACTTCCATTTTGTCGTGATCGATTGGTCGCCATAACCTAACAGTGGTATTGGAAATCAATTGCCCTTTTACTTTCGTATGAGAAATTAAGAAAGATAGATGTGGAAAGATGTTCCCGATCATATTCTTCAAGTTACTTAATACTTCAAACTGTTCTGACGATAAATTCGATTTATATTCTTCTATTAATTCTTCTGGAAAAGCAAAATCAGGATTTGGTGTACCAAGATTTAGTCCATGGCCATTTTCACTATGAATTTGATAACCCATTTTGGAATACGTTGCAGAGGG
The DNA here is from genome assembly GCF_038595015.1 of Cytobacillus sp. FSL W7-1323. Classification (NCBI taxonomy): domain Bacteria; kingdom Bacillati; phylum Bacillota; class Bacilli; order Caryophanales; family Bacillaceae; genus Cytobacillus; species Cytobacillus sp. FSL W7-1323. The sequence continues at coordinate 2,093,303 of NZ_CP151998.1, read as the reverse complement.
TACCATTCCTAATTTAGCAATTGAACCATGTGTCACCATTGTATGATAGGAGTCACCAACAAAATTATCAGCACCAATCTTCCAATTCGAATGAATCACGAAACGTTGCGGAGCACCGAGAACTTCCATTTCAGCTCGACCTACTAATATATCAAGATACCATTTAAAATCTCCTAAAAAATCATCTAATGATTCTGCCTCATCATTCCAAGTACCAAATAACAATCCTTTATAGGATTCAATTCGTACTTCTGTTAAACCCATAGTAGATTTATCTAGCTCTTCACCATAGATGTTTTTTTGTAGTGGAACACCAATTAAATCACCATTGTTTTTAAAGTTAAATCCATGATATGGACAAACAAAAGCAGATTTATTCCCTTTGTCTGCACGACACAACTTCATACCACGATGCGTACACATATTGTAAAATGCCTTGATGCTGCTATCTGCATTTCTAGATACAATAATTGAATATCCGGCTAAATCTCTCAGCATATAATCATTTTTATTAGGTATTTCTGATTCATGACCAATAAATATCCATGTTTTCATAAAGACTTTTTTATGTTCAAGATCATAAACTTTGGGATCGGCCAACACGTAGGCAGGTATTTCTCCTACTTCCGGTTTGACCGTATCATTCAAATGTTCCAATAATTCCGATTTTGTCATATCCTCTATGTCTTTTGCCGTTTTAATCATAATAATCCCCCTTCTTACCAATTGATTCATCGATGTCACAAAGATTATTGTACTAATTCTTACCCCACTTTGATAGATTGATCCTTATGTTTCAATGTTGAGAGAACACTTAAAGCTGCTAAGTAACTTGTCTTTGGGTTGTTTGGCATCGGATCATTTTCAACCACTAGTTTCACTTTTCCAAACGCCCCTTTAGCTGTAATCTCATGACTATTTTTCGTTGCTTTTGGATCAGCAATAATCTTCACTTTTGTCTCTTTTGAACCAAGTCCAGCTAATGATAGAATAATTGATACGTTAATATTCTTAGGAAACTGTTTAATCGCTTCATAGGCATTACCTTCAAATAAGACTGTTTTATTCTCGAGAGTAACACCGTTTAAGGCATGCGGTGGCTTCGTTGTTGTTAACGATACTTCTTGTAAAGCACCAATAGCCTTAGCAGCTTTTAATATATCCAAGCCTCCTACTGCACCTGAAGGTAAATGAATCGTTGTCCCTTGTTCTTTACAAATCGTTTCTAATTGGAGAAAATAGTCGTTATCAGAAAATGCGCCAACACTGCTCACAACAAGATCTTTACCATGTGTGAGAACCGATGTGGCATGAGCTCGAACAACGTCTACAGTAGCTGCTTCAACTATCACATCTATATCTGAAGCAATCAGTTCATCGATTGATTGGTAGCTTCGCAAATCATACTCTTCAGCCAGCTCATTTGCTTTCTCTTGATTTCTTGTATACAATCCAACGAATTGTGCGCCATCTACCAATTTATCGCTATTGATAGATTGTAGCAAAAATTTTCCGATATTTCCTCCACCTATTAATCCCAGCTTCATTTTTTAACCCTACTTTCTAATTCGCGAATCCATAAGTGTCTGCAAAAAATTCCAAGCTACAGTGTCTCGTTTCGCGTGAAATACCACTTTCTTTTAAACCAGGAAAATCTAAATGAAGGTCCTGGAATACAGTATGGTTATTGATAAATACAGCACCGGCTTCTAATTGATCAGCAAACGCAATCGCTTTCTTTTCATTTTCTGTCCAAACAGACGCACGTAAACCAAAATGGCTATCGTTTGCAAGCTTTAATGCTTCTTCATTTGTCTTAAATGAGAGAATCGGAATTACTGGTCCAAATTGTTCCGCTTGAACAATTTCGCTATTTTGATTAACACCAGTAATAATAGTAGGTTCAATAAAGTATCCATCATTCCAACCTTCTGGATCAATTTTGATTCCACCTGTAAGGACTTCTGCCCCTCCATCTTTCGCTCTCGAAATTAACCCTTTCACATATTCATATTGTGATTGATTATTTAACGGTCCCATCTCTACATCTGGTTGAATCCCACTACCAATCCGAATATATTGGAACTTTTTCCTTAATTTTTCCACAAGCTCTTCATAACGAGATTCATGCACATATACCCTTTTAACTGCTGAGCATACTTGACCAGCTGCTCGTAAGATACCAAATCTTAACTTAGTTATTAATTCATCATCGAGTTTCGCATCTTCCAAGATGATGGCTGCATCATTCCCGCCTAATTCCATGAAGATGTTTTTCACATTGCTAGCTGACGCTTTCATAATTTCTTTACCCGTTTCCGTACTACCAACAAAGGCAACTGTTCGTACACTAGAATCTTTGCAAAGTGCATCTCCTATTACTGAACCTGACCCTGTTACAACATTCAATACACCATTTGGAAAGTATGAAGCGACTTTTTCTAGAAATGTCATAATTGTTAGCGGACAACTTGTAGCTGGTTTAACGATGACTGTATTACCTGTTAAGATAGCAGGAATAACACGCTTAAATGTTAAAATCATCGGTGAATTCCATGGAGAGATTACCGCAGTTACCCCTCTCGGCCTTCTACGAATTTGCACTTTTTGTTTTCCATCTAATGACTCTGGTTGCCACCAAGTTAATAATTCATCGGACGCTTCTTTCATAATGTCGACACATCGAAGTAAATCTTTCTTTGCTTCAACTAATATTTTACCATTTTCCCTTACGAGTAAATTCACATTCTCTTCAACGATTTTTTCAATCGCTCCTGCTGCTACCTTCATTTTTTCTGCGCGTTCGTGAATATCTGATTGAGACCAAGATTCGAATGCCGTCACTGCTGATGTTATCGCTTTATCTACATGCTCCTTTGTACAAAGGGCAACTTCTCCAACTACTTCTTGCGTATTTGCTGGATTAATGACTTCTTTTTTATTTTCCGCTTCCAACCATTTACCATCAATTAAAAATTTTCCTGAAACTTTAGGATATGTTGAAATCATTATGCTTCCTCCTTTACTCAGATGTTTACTTATAACTTCTTCGGTTTAAACGCATCAGCAGCACCAGGAGGTCCCTCAAAAGGTTTAGCCATTGGCCCTACAGCTTCCATATCTACAACGATGATTGTCGGATTAACACTTTTTGCCGCTTTATTTATTTCTACGGCAAATTCATCACTTGAATGAATTCGTACCGCATCAAATCCCATAGACTCTCCCAATTGCACAAAATCAGGACTTAGTAGATCAACAGCTACTTGACGACCGTATGCATTTTGTTGGATATTACGAAGAACGCCATAACCACCATCATCAAATAAGATAACAATAAGTGGGAGAGCCTCCTCGGCAGCAGTCGGCATTTCACCAACATTCACCATAAAGCCCCCATCACCAGCCATTAAAACCACTTTGCGATCCTTTGCAGCCATTTGAGCACCAATCGCTGTCGGTAACCCTTGACCTATTCCACCACCGGAAGCATGAATAGATGTTCTCGGTTCAAGAATCTCGAACAATCTGCTGCCCCATACATTAGCTTGTACTGTCACATCTCGTACGAGCACTGTATCTTTCGGTAATGCTGCTCTCATTTCGTCCATTATTTGTTCATATGGACCTAAAGTTGCTCGTAAATTAGCTCGTAATTTTTCTCGTAGTTGCTTTACTTCAGCCTTATACGATGGTTTATCTTGAACATCTTTTGTCTGTAATTGCGTGACAAAGTGATTTAAAATATCCTTCGCGTCTCCAACAAGTCCATAACTACAAGGGTAATTTCGATTTATTCCTTGCCAATCGGCATCAATTGCAATATGATTATTCGGCACTTCAACCTTCCAATTTGACGTTTCATTTCCTCTAAATCTCACACCGACACTAATTAACAAATCCGCATTCTTGAGCATTTCTTTCGTGTCTGGATAGGCAGCAAAATGACCAATACATTGAGGATGATCTTCAGGGATGCTTCCTTTTCCGGATTGGCTCGTAATAACAGCAGCTCCTAGCTGATTAGCCAATCTTGTTAACTCTTGGGATGCATTTGCTGAAATGACACCTCCACCAGCCCAAATCACAGGACGTTTCGCTTTAGCAACCAATGAGAGAATATCTTCAGGAATATATGTATTTGAGTTAACTTCCGGAGTTTTTACCGACCAGTCTTGTAAATGCAGGTCAGGAATAATCGCAGATTGATAATCAATGGGGATTTCTAACGAAACAGGACCAGCCGGCGCAGTTTGAGCAGTTACAACAGCCTGCCTTACCACTGCTTTTGCTTGATGTGGCACTCTTAAGCGCATCGCTTGTTTAGAACATCCTTCTAACATTGATAATTGATCTTTACATTCATGAATATAGCCACGGCCAGTACCTAAATAGGGGGATGCTACTTCACCAGTTAGATGCAGAAGTGGTACACCTGCTGCCCAAGCCTCAACAAGTGCGCCTGCTGCATTACCTGCGCCTGTTCCTGTACTTGTAATGACAACACCTAACTCTCCTGTAACACGTGCGTAGCCATCGGCCATATTTACCGCGCCACTTTCACCACGTGCACATACAAGATGGATGCTTCCTTCTCGTAAAATGGCATCATAAATCGGCATATTATGTATACTTACAATTCCAAATGCTGTCGTAACGCCCGCTTTAACAAGCTCTTGAACAATCGCATCAGCAACCGTAAAGTTCATCTCCGAGTTATCTGTTACACCTGCTGTCTCCATTTGCTTTGTTTCTGTCATAGTATCTTCCTACCTTTTTTGTGTATTTATAACGCCTTTCCTAATGCACCTGCTGTTTCAATAGTTGAGCCAGCGACATAGCTTGCATGTTTGGATGCTAAAAATAAAATCACACTAGCTACTTCTTCTGCTTCTCCAACACGACCAAGTGGTATATTTCTTTTCTTCGCTAAGTCTGCATAATAACTTTCTGGATCCATATCGGGTGCATTTTTCTTCCTTCTTCTCTCCCATTGATCCGTTCTAATTAAGCCAAGACTTACAGAATTCACAAGAATATTATCACTCGCCAGTTCTTGCGATAATGTTTTACTTAAATTAAGTAATCCTGCTCTTGTCGCAGCTGTTGCAATCATATGCCTTTCTGGTTCTTTCGCGAGCGTAGCATTTATATTTATTATTCGGCCGCCGCCACGCTTAACTAAGTAGGGATGAACAGCTTTTACAGCGTGGATGATAGCAAAATACTTTAATTGAATTTGTTGTTCCCATTGATCATCAGTAACATCAAAGAAATGTCCCATTACACTTTGCCCTGCTGCATTGACTAAAATATCAATACCTGAAAATTTTTCTGCCACACCTTTGACAAAACGCTGTACATCTTCTTTATTCGTTACATCACATGTTTCGGCAAAAATGCTATTAGCAGATGCTAAATCATTTAAATATTTCTCTGCCGTATTTTTTCTTGTTTCATCTCTACCACAAATAGCAACTTTAGCACCTTCAGCTAGGAACATCTCAGCCGTTTTCAATCCAACACCTGAAGTCCCCCCCATAATAATTGCTACTTTATTATTTAATCCTAAATCCATTACACTCTTCCTTTCTTAAGTCAGCCATTAAATCAAAGATTGTAATTTTGCCCAGCCTGGATCTGGTTTTCCCCCCATTGCTGCACGTGCTTCTTTGGATGGTGGCCCAGCAATCCCCCATTGATCCATTAAGTGTGGTACACGTTTCCATACTCTTGCTTTCCATTCTGCTTCATCCTCAATCGTTTCAAGATAACAAGTGTATTCCATAACAAAATTACCTGGGTCTTTGAAATAGCAAAAGATATTATCTCCTGGTCCGTGTCTACCTGGTCCCCATAGTTCATTCAATCCAGCTTTCCGCACATTAGCAATGCCACGCATGACCTCATCTACTGTATCAACTTCGTAAGCAATATGATTGACAGATGCATGACCCTCTTGATTAAAAGCAATGGAGTGATGTTTTCGATTACAACGTAAGAACACCATTTTATCTTCACTCCAGTCTGTCACTTTAAAGCCAAGAATATCTGTATAAAATTCTGTAATCATTTGTAAATCAGCGGTATTCATTACTACATGATTAAGTTTGACTGGATCTACATTTTTTTGATTCCAAATAGATGTATGAATTTCAACCCACGTCGATAATTCAATTACACGATTTTCTGGATCAGCAAAGCGGAGACCATAACCTTTACCTTCCTCATCTAAATAGCCCGGTGCTTGCACAATCGGTACGCCTTTTTCTTGTAAATATTCTGCAGCACGGTCAACTGCATGCTTATCCACCATGCCAAATGCGATATGATGAAGAGCACTTCTATCTCCACTGTGCAAGCTAAGAATATGATTCTCAGGTCCTGCTCCTCTGAAATAAACCGTTTGTTCATCCTCAGCCGTTTTGTCTAATCCCCAAACTTTTTCATAAAAGGCTGCTTGTTCTTCAATGTTCGGAGTAATAAGACTGATATGTCTTAAATGGGTAATACCAATCATCTTGAAACCTCCTCTATAAATAAAGCGAAAGTTCGTGGTAAATGTTTCGCTCGTTACAAATTATTGGTGAATATAGAATGTTAATAAAAATCGGTAAGGATAGACCATATGAGATTGGTCTTCCTTACCTCACTTAATTATTTATCTGCAATAATTGCTTCTCTTTCTTTCGCTCTTTGAAGACGAAGTTCTTCTAATTCGCTCCCTTTAACGTAAGTTGGCAAATTCGGTTTAACTGCACCAAGCATAACCAACATTAATGCTTCTTCGTCACCATCATTATGAATCCCACGATATACGCCAGGTGGGGAACTGATACAATCACGCTCGTTTAAACGAATTTCATGAACCTCATCACTATCTACTTCTTGAATCAACGCTTTTACACTTCCTTTAATAATGAAGAAAACTTCTTCAACATCATCATGTAAATGCAATGGTCCAATACAACCTGCAGGTAATACCATTGTGCTTAATGTAAAGTGCTCAGCTGCAATAACATTAGAATCAGCATTTGCAGTGGCTCCACGACCAATATATCTCATTTGTGCTCTTTTAAATCTTGGGTCAATTTCTTCTTGGAATTTAAGAACATTCCAATCTAATGAACGATCCTGTAATCTTGCTACATGCTTCTTTTCAAATTCTTTAACATCAAATGCCATTTTCAAAAACACTCCTTTATGTTTTATATTAGAAACACTGTTTCTCCTATAAATCAATTTTAAAATCTGTTAACAAAAAAGTCAACAAATTTTGAGAAAATTTTAAAAAGATAAATAGTTGGAATGAAACGATTAACCTACTATTGACTGGTTATTATGAACAACCCTTAACTCAGTTGATTCCCGCTTAAGAGTAAATAAATAAGCAACAAAACCTAAAGTGGAGGCAAAAATTAACACAATGATTGATGTCCCAAAGTCTCCGTTTGATAAATCTCGTAAATATCCCATAATATAACTGGCGAAACCACCCATAATATTAGTAAACCCCATCATACCTGCTGCTCTACCAGCGGTTTCAGGTGTAGAGAATTTCACAATAAATAAATTACTTAGATGGAAGACGCCACCTTGTGTACCCATAGCTAATCCCATGCAAATACCTGCAACTATCGCGTTAGGCGACATAATGCCACCACATAAAAAGATTGTTGTTAATGCAAATAAAATGGTCGCCATCAGGCTTGGGCGGTTTGTCTTATCTGATAAGTAACCACAAATAAGGACAAATCCTAAGGCAAATAACCAAGATAAGGAGGTAATACTACTCATTGCTTCCCTAGAAAAACTCTTCGCTTCGATTAAATAAGTAGGTAACCATATACTAATACCAAAAAATAAGAAAGAAGACATCAGCATTCCAAACCATACAATCCAGTACCTATAGTCTTGAGCAAAATTTTTCGATCCATCTTTTTTATCAATCGGGTTTTTCTCACGTATATAGGCAAGCTCCTCATGTGTAATCCCTTTATGCTCTTCTGGTATATCTCTTGTAAGAAAATAAAAAAGTGGCAGTACAAGCAATAAATTAAAAGCAGCGAGTAGGAAAAATGCAGCTTGCCAATGGAGACTAGCAATGATAGCGGTTAGCATTAATGCACCAACAGCCGGCCCTAAATAGTTACCAGATAACCATGATGCTTGTGCTTTTCCTAATTCTTTATAATGGAACCAGTTAGCAATGAATTTTCCACATACAGGAATCATCATTCCCTCACCAAACCCAAGAACGATTCTTGACAAGATAAACATCTCATATGTAGTCGACAAGCCAGCGGTAATCATCGTAATGGTCCAAACAACCAAACCTAACATTGCTGTTTTTCTGGCACCTAGTTTATCAATAATTACACCCCAAAATAGGTTTGAAACCGCATAAGCAATTGTGAATATAAAAGTGATGAAACCAATCTTGGCATTTTCACCAGCAATCCCTAAGTCACTAAGAAAATCAGCATCTGTTTGAATAATAGAAATACCAAGCTTGTCAATTTGGCCAAAAAACCAAAAGAAGAATATCGGTACAGCAATATATAACCATCTTTTCTTTCCTGTTAACATTCTTTACCCTCCTATCATATGTGGAAAAAATCACTAATTAACAAAAATCACCTCCATATAAATTTCGATCCATTTAAAACTTTGTTTTTTATACAAAACAAAGTTTATATAATCTTAAAATTTTTAAAAAATTTTGTCAATACAGATTGTTATAAATTAAAACTATTTTCACTATACTTATAATGAAAATTGAACATCCCAACTGATTTCACTTATTTTAAAAGTGAATACGTATTATTTTAAAGAAGCCCAAAAAGATTCGAAATTTTAGTCACTTTATCAGGTGATTTCATATATTTTTTTTAATCTATTTAATTTAATGACCTTTTTTATTGTGAACTATTTATAAAAAGTGAGTCCCTGCCAATTTAAGGAACGACAAATGAAGAGGTTGATGATGAGAAGTAATATATTAATCTAGTAGATTAATTTGTAGAGTTATTACTATGAGAGCGACACTAGGGAAAGATTGTACATATATATAAAACAATTACTCTTTCATAACTAAAGAAAGATAAACTGTAAAGAAGTAAGTTTCATGTGAAAGAAAAAGGTAAATCCAATAAAAAAACCCGAATCAATTAGATTCGGGTACAACAATTGTTAATGAGTAGTTCGTGTCTTCTAGTGAATCAATTTCCAATAAGTCCGGATAATTGTTTGGATATATCAAGGATTTTCGGTAAAGCAACTTTTTCGATAAAATCATTCTGATATGTGACATCAGTGGCGACAATATTAATGGCTGCTACTACTTTTCCACTACGATCATATATTGGCGCCGCTACAGATTGAATTCCTTGATGGAATTCACCTAAAGAAATTGCATAACCGTTTTTCCTGATTGTTTCTAATTCTTCAAAGAACCCAGGTAAATCAGTTTGCGTTTTTTCTGTATACGGTTTTAAGTTAGATCCATACACTGTCTCACGTAGCTTCCCTTCTGGTTGCATAGCTAATAAAAGCTTGCCATTAGCTGTTGCATGTGCAGGCAATCTTAAACCGATATTTACATTTATGGCAGATACCCCGCGAACAGGTGCACTACCTATGTATACGACTTCATAATCATCTAATATCGATAAATGACATGACGCTCCAGTTGTATCACGGAGTGTATCCAAATAAGGCTGAATGATTTCAGGTAAGTTTAAACTATTCAAATAAGCAAACCCAAGCTCAAGCACTTTTGGTGTTAAGCTATAGCGCTTTGTATGTTCATCTTGATGTAAGTAACCTAACGTTTGCAATGTATAAAGTAAACGGTATGGTACTGTACGACTTACATTTAGTTCCTTCGCAATTTCAGCTAGAGACATCGTTGGACGTCCACCGTTGAATAATTTCAAAATTTCTAATCCTCTGACTAATGAATTGGCATTATATCTCTCTTTTTCACCGTTAGCCACTCCATCACCCCACTTTCCCAGTAAATGCTATATTACTATTTTAACAAAAAATCGATCAAAAAGATATTAAGAATCATTTTCATTTATATATTTACAGGATTTTGCAGAAATGTCCGAACGGCTTCATTAAAAGATGCTGGGTCCTCTTGATAGCAAAGATGGCCTGTATTAGGAATGATCACCAACTGTGATTCGGCAATCGCATGATGAAATATTTTTGCCTCTTCAACAGGAGTTGCCTTATCAAATTCACCACATAATATTAAAGTTGGCGTTGTTATGCTCCCATAAATGTCCGTGTGATCCAAGGAATATAATGAGTTAGCAACCGAAATATATCCTTTCGGTCGAACTTGCGCCATAATTCTTTCTGCTTCTTTCACAACCTCCAGATTTGCCTCTGGCGCTAACAATTCTCTTACTCTTTGTTTTGCTAGTTCTTCTCCTGTTAGATTTGTCACATTATAAACTCTTCTAGTTAACTTTTTCCTGTTCTCTTCTTCACTATTCCCAGCAGCCCCTCGTGTTGGATCAGCAATAATAAGTAATTCAACTCGATCTTTGAATCGATAGGTAAAATCTATAGCAATAGCAGAGCCCATTGAATGACCAAGTAAGTAAAATTTTTGTAATTCTAGGGCATCGACAAATTGCTTTAGTATATCAGCAAATTGCCGGAAACTTGTAAACTCTTCCTCCGGATCACTACTTTGACCATAACCTGGTGCATCCCAAACGAATACTTGAAAGTCTTTTGATAAATCATCCAATTGTTTTGTCCACGACTGAGAATTATTACCTAACCCGTGTAAAATAATAAGCGGCTTTCCCTCACCTTTCACTCTGTAATGAATCTTCATTTCTTTACTTACTCTTATGGTAGGCATTTTACTCCTCCTCTTCATTATGTTTCTATAACAAAACATTGTTTTAATTTTAAATAGATACCCATCATTTGTCAATCATTATTCTAAATTTTTAGACATTTCACTATTGTTATGTACTACTCTTACTTTTTTTATGAGTAATCTTTATCAAACTAGGGTATGAATTTAATAATAAACTAGGAGGTGGAGAACATGCCCTGGCATACGACAGATTATCCAGATTCATTCAAAAACTTAGAAACAGCGATGAAGAAAAAAGCCATTGAAATAGCTAACAGTCTTATTCGTGATGGCTATAATGAAAGTCGTGCTATTCCAATTGCCATTGAACAAAGTAAAAAATGGTATAGCGATGCAACAACGAAAGAACGAAACCAAATGATTCAAGCAACTGACAGTGAGTTACAACCCGAAGGAAAAGGGGATAAAGAAAAGAGTAAACGAGTTCAAGAAGGACAACATGTACTACCACACGATGATGGTTGGGCAATTACAACTGATCATGGAAAAAAACCATCTGAGATCCTTCCTACGAAGGCAGAAGCAGTCAAAAGAGCAAAGGAAATCGCTCAAAATAAAAAAACACATCTTGTAATATATAAAAAAGATGGAACCATTGACGAGAAACATTCTTATGATATAGAAGAGTAACAATATATTACTGCCTATTCAAGCACAAACACAAACAAGCCGAATAAGGTTTCGGCTTGTTTGCATGCTCTTATACTTATTTTCTATCCTTAAGAACTTAGGAAAAAGGTTATCCTTTTTTTATCTTGTTTAACACATTGTTAAACCGCCATTAACAGAAAGTGTTTGCCCGGTAATATAATCCGCTTCCTTCGAAGCAAAAAAAGCGACTGCACCAGCAATATCCTCTGGTTGGGCTAATTTTCGGAATGGAATGGCTTTCTCTAGTGCAGCAGCAATCCCTTTATTATAAGATCCTATCTCCTGGAAAAGTGGCGTATCGGCTGGACCTGGCGCAATGCAGTTCACATTAATCTGATATCTGGCCATTTCTCTTGCAATCGTCTTTGTAAATGCAATTACACCACCTTTAGCAGCAGAGTAAACTCCTTCTCCACTTGAACCTACTCTCCCAGAATCTGAAGCAATGTTGACTACCTTTCCTTTCCCATTTTCTATCATTAATGGCAGGATCATTTTACATGTGTGTACTTGACCCATTAAATTAATGTCTATTACCTTTCTCCAAGTATCGGGTTCACTTTGTAAAAATGGTTCAATTTTATCCCATCCCGCATTATTTACAAGTAAATCAATACTCCCATACTTCTGCTGCACTTCCTTTACTGATCGTTCTACACTTTCTAAACTCGTAACATCACAATGTACAGCAAACCCCTCTCCACCTATTTCTTTCACAAGTTCAATAGTTTCTTTCGCATTATTTATATTGATATCACTGGCAACCACTTGATAATTATTTGCAACAGCTAAACAAATTGCTCTTCCCATCCCCCTACCGCCACCGGTAATATAGGCAATTTTACTCATTATTCAAACACTCCTTTTTACTTAAGTTACATTCAATTCTTTAGTAACGATTCTCTTAATTTAAACTTCTGGATTTTCCCACTTGCTGTTCGTGGAAATTCCTCTAGAAGGACAAAATGTTCGGGCCAATATTGTTTCGCTACCCCTTTTTCCAGTAAAAACTGTTGTAACATAGCTAAAGTAAGCGTAGTAGCCCCTTGTTTCAATTGAATAAATGCGCATGCTTTTTCTTGCAATCGTTCATCTGGCATTGCCACAACCTGCACATCATTGATCAACTCATACTCATATAGGACATTTTCAATATAAGATACGGGGATATTTTCCCCACCTCGAATAATAATATCTTTGTTTCTACCAGTAATTCTTAAATAACCATCCTCATCCAACACGCCTCTATCACCAGTAATAAACCAATCTCGATCGAATTCAGACTGCGTTTTCTCTATTTGTTTATAATAACCGCGAAATAAAGCCGGTCCACGGCAATAAATATTACCTTCTTCTCCCGCCTGGCAAGTCTCCCCTTCTTGATTGACAACCTTTACTTCCATGCCAGTGAAAGCAACACCATCTGTTTCCGTCAATTTTTGAATGGAATCAGTTCTCTTTGTTAAAGTAACTAACCCATTTTCTGTTTGCCCCCAACCGGCCAATATTTTGAATGATACAACCTTTTCTGCTTGCTTGACTAAGTTTCTCGGAATAGGGGCGCCTAAAGCAATAAAATACTTCAAACTACTAATATCTGCTGTGCTTTTTTTAGCCGCTGCGATTGTGTCTTTTAAAAAAGGTGTAGCTCCAGCCGTAAAAGTCACTTTCTCTGTTTCTATAAGCTTTAAGAATGAATCTGGATTCCAAGTATCTTGGTAGACGGCTGTACCACCATATTGTGTTGGTAACCTTACGCCGTATGCAAACCCAGTTTGATGGGCAAAAGTTGAAGCCATAAATAACACATCTTCATTCGTTAATTGCAAATGATCAATCCAATAATGGGAAGTAATACATAAAGTATTATGAGTATGCATGACACCTTTAGGAAGACCTGTTGTACCTGATGTAAAGATAATCTCAGTCACTTCATTAGGATCTATTTCTATATTTAGCTCATCTCTACGCTTTTGAAGTATGTCTATAGAAGTGACTATTGATGCAAACGATTTCATTTTTTCCGGTATTGGTAACGAATTTCCTACAACAACAATATTCTCAAGTTCCGGCCATTCGTTTAGACATTTTCCTACCATTTCAATATAATCATGGCCTCTAAAACAATCTGGAATAATTAATAATTTAGCCCCTGCCTCTTTAACCATATAAGTAAGTTCTCTTTCTCGGTAAATAGGTACAAGAGGGTTCGTAATCGCCCCAATTTTTGAAGCAGCATAATGTAGAATAACAAACTCATTCCAATTCGGAAGCTGAATAGAAATGACATCGCCTTTTTTTATACCTAAGTCCAATAAACCTAGTGCGACGCGATCGACCATTGAACCTAACATTTTGTATGTGTATCGACTTTTACTATCGATAATCGCTGTTTTATTTGGTGTACGCGTGATTGCTTCATCTAAGTAATCAATCATCGTTTTATTGAGCCATTGTGAAGAATATGATGTTAATCCATCTAATTGTTCCACAATAAACACTCCTTCATCTTTCATTTAACTTCTAAACGTAGAAAAATCTACTGGGCGTTTTTCTAGGAAAGCATTTTTTCCTTCCGCTGATTCATTAGATTGATAGAATAATGCTAAATTTGCCATTGACAACTGCGTAATCCCTTGGATATTTGCACTATCTGCATTGAAGGACAGTTTCAACATTTTAATTGCTGTTGGACTTTTTTGCAGTATTTTATGTGCCCAGTCTTCTGACGCCTGCTGTAATTCATGTAATGGTACAACTTTATTCACTAGTCCCATTTCTTTACATTCATCAGCGCTATATTGTTCACATAAGTACCAAATTTCTCTTGCTCTCTTCTCACCAACGATTCTTGCTAAATAGGCAGATCCATATCCTGCATCAAAGCTCCCAACCTTTGGCCCTGATTGCCCAAACTTTGCGGTAGCAGCAGCAATTGTTAAATCACAAACTACATGTAATACGTGGCCCCCACCGATTGCATAGCCATTAACAGCAGCAATAACTGGCTTAGGGATGTTTCTTATCGTTTGATGGAGATTCTCTATTTCAAGGCCAATTCCATTTCCTAGACCACCTTTACCATCATAACCACTTTCTCCATCTTTTTGTTTTTGATCGCCACCTGTACAGAATGCTTTTTCTCCTGTCCCTGTTAAAATCACCACACCAACAGTGTTATCATCCCAAGCTTCACGAAAACACCAAATTAATTCTTTAATCGTTTGTGCTCGAAAGGCATTATAAACTTCTGGTCGGTTAATAGTTATTTTCGCTACGCCATTTTTCTTTTCTAGTATCGTATCTATTAATTCCATTAGTGATTCTCCTTTTCTTCTGATTTGAATTTATATTTTTTGATAAGATCGGAATTCTTTCCCTATAAGGTGTTTGGCGATTACCATTTGGTTTGCTTGGGCTGTTCCATCACCAATCTCTAATCCAATGACATCTCTTAATCGTTGTTCAAATGGCATTTCTTTTGTATAAGCATAGTGCCCATTTAAAAGGAGGCATTCATGAATCGCTTCACTACTATATTTAGGTGCAAGCCACTTAACAGATGCTGCTTCCTTCGTATGTTGTAAACCTTCATCACGCAACCACAGTCCTCGATAAGCTTGCCATTTAACGAGCTCCAGTTGAGTATAATGGTGTACTATCGGAAAAGAGACTGCTTGATTCACAGCTAATGGTTTGCCGAAAGAATGTCTTGTTTTCACATGTTCTATTGTTTCATCCAAACTTTGTGTGGCTGTACCTATACATTGAAGTCCTATTAAAAGCCGGCTTAAATCAAAGCCATTCATCACTTGAGAGAAGCCTTCATTTAGATTACCAATCAAGTATTGCTCAGGAATCATGACATCAGTTAAATAAACGGAGCCTCTACCTATTGGGATATTTCCCATATCTTCATAACCTCTGCAGTCTACTCCTGGTAAATCACTAGGTACAAGAAAAGCGGATATTCCTCTATTTCCGGCAGTTGGGTCGGTTTTAGCAAAAAGAATAAATGCATCCGCCACTGTTGCCACACTAATCCCCGATTTCTCACCATTTAGAATGAAATGATCGCCTTTTCTAATAGCTGTTGATTGTATTCCCCCTGCATCGGTACCTGCTTGTGGCTCAGTAATTGCAATCCCAACAATCGATTTTCCCTGTGCAATTTTCGGAAGCCACTCTGATTTAATAGCATTATTTGCATGAATGGAGAGAATTTCTCCTATTAAAGCATTTAACATTACTGAATAAGTTAAATTAAAATCACCTTTGCCTATTTCTTCAGCAGCAATACCTGTCGTGATACAATCTGCCGCGCTTCCACCATATTTTTCTGGAATACGCAGACCTGTTACACCTAACTCCCCTAGCTCCTCCCATAAATGTCTCGGCGTCTTTTTTTCTCTGTCCCACTTTGTATATTGAGGTAATAATACCTCTTTAGAATATTGTCTTAAAATTTTTCGAAAGTCCTCTTGCTCTTCAGTAAATGAAAATTGTAACATCATCCATCCTCCTCTCAGTTACTATTAAGCAAGAACCATGCCAAATTAGTTTATTTGTTTGAAGCTGTTTATTCAGTTTCATTCTTCTTACTATTGCGAATTTATCTCACTTTTGCGAAATATATTTGCAAAAGTGAGTCATTATACAGTAGATGAACGAGTGTTATCAACAAAAAAAAAAACGTAAACAAATTGGCTCTCTGCCAAAATCTGCTTACGTTTTCTACTTACTTAGGTTTTGATTTGATATTTAGCCATTTTTCTATATAAACTAGCTAAATGAATATTTAATTTTACAGCAGCCATCGTTTTATCTCCATCCGATTTTTCTAAAGCCTCAACAATAGCTTTTTTTTCTGTTTCTTTCACGATCTCTTCTAAGGTTTTTGAAGTATTATTGCTTGGTAAACACTGGGTTTGACTAGTCTGAGTCGCTATTCTTTTCACCATAGCATTGTCGCCTAACTCTTCTCCTAAAGAAAGTGTTACCCCTCTTTCTACCACAGCTTTTAATTCTCTTATATTACCAGGCCATTCATGCTCCATTAAGCATTTTAGCAAATGTGGATGAATCTGATTTACGTTTTTATTTAGTTGTTGATTATATTTATCTAAAAAATAGTGAACAAGCGGTAATATATCTTCTTTTCTGTCTCTTAATGGGGGGATAGGCAGATCAAATACGAATAAACGATAATATAGATCTTGTCTGAATTCCCCTGCCGAGACGAGCTCAAATAGATCTCTATTCGTGGCGGCTATTATCCGAATATCCACTCGCTTTTTTCCTATGGAACCAAGCCTCTCAACTTCCCTCTCCTGCAATACCCTCAATAGCTTTCCTTGTGCAGCTTTAGGCAATTCAGAAATTTCGTCAAGGAACAATGTGCCATTCTGTGCTAGCTCAATTTTTCCTGGCTTGCCTGTTTTTTTCGCTCCACTAAATGCGCCTTCTTCATAACCAAATACTTCAGATTCAAATAATTCTGATGGAATGGCCGCACAATTGACTGCAATAAAAGGGCCTTTTCTCCTTGGACTGGCATGATGAATCGCTTGAGCGAATAATTCTTTACCAGTACCACTTTCACCGGTAATTAAAACTGTGGATGAACTAACAGCTATACGAGCAGCTAGTTCTTTCACTTCTAATAACTTTTGACTTTCACCGATAATATGCGCAAATTCATAATTAGCTGTATGTGTCTTAGGTGTATATTGCTCTTTTTCTTGTAATAAAGAAAGAAACTGTTTTAAAACAGGGAGAGAAATTTCATCTGCTTTTAAAAAAATAGTTAAACGATAATGACCATTTTCTTTATTAACTTTGACGATACAGAGAACCGATAAGATCGTTAGACAGTGAAGTTTGCCAATCAGATAAGGAAAATTACTAACTTCTATCAACTGACCTTTCAATTCTTGTATTGTAATCGCAAACCGTTGGGTAAATATAGGGTTAGCAGTAACCATTCTTCCGTGCTCAGTTACGATTAATATAGGATTTTGATGAGATTGTTCCATCAATGTAATATCCTTCATCTTATTCAACCTCTAGGCCCGAGTAATTGTACCACGAGCTGACCTCTAATGACTTCATGATTATCTTCGTTTATGCATGATACCTTCATCGTCAACCAATGACGTTCGTTATGACAGTCTAGCAAATCTAACTTAGCTGTAATAATTTCGTCACGGTAGACAGGGTCATAAAATAACAGTTCTTTTTGAAGGAGCACACATGGACAACCTGGTAATTTTTCACTAACTACTTGATGGATCAGTCCTTCAATTAACAATGCGGGTACGATTGCTTTATGAAAAGGTTCATCCCATTTCTTATTGTGTAATTGGTAAACAGGGCTATAATCATTTGTTAGTTGCTGACAGCTCAAAATTTCTTCTTCTGTAAATTTTCTTGCTATGGCTGCACTGTCTCCGATCTTAAAACGAATGGTATCCATATCACTCTTCTCCTTTTTTACACGATGATAGGAAAAAGGGGTCTGCATGAAAGCAGCCCCCCTCCTTATTTCATAGATAAAACCATTTCATATTGTGTGTGCACATCTTTTAAAGCAGCTAATATCGCTTGACCCGCTTTGCCTTTATAATGATCTTTTACTCTCTGTATCAAAGGTTCCAAACCATCATTTAAACTATATCCTCTTAATAACTGGCGAATAAATTCTCTTCCATGCTCTGTTGCTAACGTGCATGATGCATCAATGATTACACCATACTTTTGATCCAATTCTAATGTAATTGTAATAGAATCATATAGGTTCCTTGCCGCCATTCCTTGAGGAAGCTTAGCGTGTCCTGCTAGAAAAAATGTATTCATGATAGTTGCTCTCCTTATCTTTGTTGAATTGCCACCTCTTCTTCTTCAAAGGGCCAAGATGGCAGTGGGTTACGCAATGGCTTATCTTCACGATAGCCTAGTGCATATTCACCTTGCATAACGGTATGAATTTCTCTCGTTCCTTCGTAAATAACCGGAGCTTTTGAATTTCTCAAGTATCTTTCTACGGGGTATTCATCTGAATAACCATAAGCACCATGGACTTGTACCGCATCATTTGCCGCCTCAAACGCAGCATCACACGCAATCCATTTGGCTAAGGACGTTTCTTTTGTATTTCTCTTACCAGCATTTTTCAGCGATCCAGCTTTGAAAACAAGTAGGCGTGAAATTTCTAGGTTAGCAGTCATCTTAGCAATCATTTGTTGAACAAGTTGATGCTTTCCTATCTCTTTACCAAATGTTTTTCTTTCATGACAATATTTCACACTTGCTTCTAAACTAGCAGCGATTAAGCCTACTGCACCAGCAGCTACTGTGAATCGACCATTATCTAAAGCTGACATGGCGATTTTGAAGCCTTCCCCTTCCTCACCTAAACGGTTGGCTACTGGTACTTTTACATCAGATAAGAACACTTCTCCAGTATTACCCGCTCGTATACCTAACTTTCCTTTAATGGCCTTTGTTTCTACTCCTGCAAATGTTCTCTCAACGATAAAAGCTGTGATACCTTTATGAGCTGCATCATGATCTGTTTTAGCAAATACAAGAAAGTGATCAGCAACATCACAAAGTGAAATCCAAGTCTTTGATCCGTTTAAAATATAATAATCACCATCTTTTTTCGCTGTCGAATTCATTGTTGCTACATCTGATCCAGCATTCGGTTCAGTAAGACCAAAAGCACCTATTTTTACACCTTTTGCTTGAGGAACTAAATATTTTTGCTTTTGTTCTTCAGTTCCCCATTGCAATAAGGTCATACTATTTAATCCAGTATGAACAGACACTGCTGTTCTATATGCTGTATCCCCTCTTTCTAATTCCTCACATACAATTGCTAGGGTGTTATAATCCATCCCCGCCCCGCCGTATTGCTCAGGAATACATACACCCATTAATTGAAGTTCTGACAGCCTTTCTAAAATACGAGGTTCAAAATGTTGTTTACGATCCCACTCTTGAATATTTGGCATAATTTCATTGTCAACGAACCGTCTCACTAATTTTTTTACACTTTCTTGTTCTTCTGTTAATTCGAAATTCATCATCATAATTCCTCCTATATCACTTGATTTTTTTTCATTTCTTTTATTTCAGCTCTGGTATATCCCACTCTCTGTAATATTTCGGCTGTCTGTTCCCCATAAAGCGGCGGATGATGTCTTACTTTGACCGGAGATTTTGACAGCTTTAATGGAGAACCTGTTAATTTCAACGACGGTATATGAGGATGATTGCCCTCTATCACCATCTCTCTTGCCAGAACTTGTGGATCATTAAACATTTCGCTAATTGTATGAATTGGACCGTTCGGAATCGCATGTTCATCAAATAAACGCTTCCAATTTTGTTTTGAATTTTTTAACAACTCTCGTTGAAGAATTGGTATTAGCGAACTACGATTTTCAACGCGACTACGATTGGTGGCATACCGTTTATCGTTTATCAACTCAGCTAATTCTAAAATATTACAGAAACGGGCAAATTGTTGATCGTTGCCAACAGCAATGACCATTTCTCCATCAGCCACCGTAAATACTTGATATGGGGCTATATTTGGATGGCGATTACCTAACCGCTTAGGTTCTGTTTGACCGACCAAATAATTACTCGCTACATTAACTAAAGCCGATATTTGACAATCTAATAATGCTATATCAATCTCTTGACCTTCTCCAGTGTGCTGACGGTGTTGTAATGCACTTAATATTCCAATACAAGTATATAATCCTGTAATCACATCAGAAATGGCAACACCAACTTTCATTGGTGAGCCAGCTTCCTCTCCGGTAATATTCATTAAACCACTCATTGCTTGAATGATGTAATCATACCCAGGTAGATCTTTATATGGGCCACTTTGACCAAACCCTGTAATAGAAGCTAAAATAATTTTACTGTTCCATTCATTTAACTGCTCGTATCCAAGTCCCCATTTATCTAATGTACCAGTCTTAAAATTCTGTACTACGATATCAGCGTCTATTACTAATTGACGAAAAACCTCCTTCCCTTCTTCAGCTTTTAAGTTCAATGTCATACTCTCTTTATTTCTGTTTGCACATAAATAATAAGCGCTTTCACCTTCAACAAAAGGAGGTCCCCAGAATCTTGTTTCATCTCCATTCTGATGATGTTCAATTTTAATGACTTCTGCACCTAAATCACCAAGTATCATCGTACAGAATGGTCCTGCTAACACCCGTGATAGGTCGATAATCTTAACCCCTTCTAATGCAAGCCCCATCTTTTATACACTCCATTTCTACAACAATAAAATAGAGTCAGCAAAATAAACTTTCCTCCGAAAAGTTTACTCTACTGACTCCAATTCACGGCTTGTTTTTCGGCAAGAAAAATCAAGTGAATCATTGTCAATGATTTTCATATTCAAAATTCAAAAAGGGAAACCATTTTTGCAGTAAGGTAATTACTGTCATTGGTTTATATATTATATAATAATTAAAATTTTTAAAAAATTCAATAGTTTTTGAAAAAATAACGTGAAATAATAAAAAGAGGAGCACTAATGGCTCCTCTTTTTATTCTCTAATCATATCGTTTGAGTTTGTACTTGATTCAGTGTCAGTAAACAACTTTTTAAAGTCAGCATAATCATAATCTGATCGATTTACAGGAGTGAAATTCTCTGGTTCATAGAATCGAAGTAAATCAGCATTGACGACTTTATCTGAATATGCGAGCTTTTGCTCAACATTTTCATTCATCTCATCGCCTTTTGCAATAACTTCTTCATCTTCTATTAGTTCACCTGTATTTGAATCGTAATATTTTCCACCGATAGCTGTAA
The DNA here is from genome assembly GCF_038595015.1 of Cytobacillus sp. FSL W7-1323. Lineage (NCBI taxonomy): Bacteria > Bacillati > Bacillota > Bacilli > Caryophanales > Bacillaceae > Cytobacillus > Cytobacillus sp. FSL W7-1323. The sequence goes on along the minus strand of NZ_CP151998.1, from coordinate 2,071,893 downwards.
TAGTTGGACTAACAAAATCTCCATTTCTAAACGGTATTAAATCATCATGTTCTTTTGAGAAAATATCAGTTCCAAAGTGAATATACTCTTTCGAATCGATACCAAGTAAATGTAATAACGTTGGTTTTAAATCAATTTGGCCTGCATATTCATGGTTCGTTCCACCTTCCATCCCTGGGACACGAATGAATAAAGGCACACGTTGTAAACTTGTATCAAGAAAATCATTATACTCTGTATCTAATACTTGTTCCATTGCTTTCTTATGGCTACTTGAAATTCCATAATGGTCACCATACATAACGATAATTGAATTATCATAGAGTCCTGATTCTTTAAGATAATTAAAGAACTCTTCAAGTGCTTCATCCGCATATCTTGCCGTTTGGAAATAATTATCCACAGATGGATCGCCAGTTGTATGTTTATCAATTGTCGCTTCTTCTTCATCTAATGGATACGGATAGTGATGAGTTACGGTAATAAACTTCGAATAGAAAGGTTGTGGTAATTCATCCAAATAAGCTTCTGATTGCTCAAAGAATGGTTTATCCATTAATCCATAGTCAGTTAAGTTATCTGAATTCATATCAAAATAACTTGCATCATAAAAACGGTCATAGCCAAATCCTTTATATATCTCATTCCTGTTCCAGAATGTCCCATTATTTCCATGGAATACTGCAGACGTATAGCCTTTTTCTTTTAAAATGGCTGGTGCTGCATGGAATGTATTCATTCCTTTTGTAGTAAAAGCAGAACCTTGTGGTAACCCGTATAACGAGTTTTCAAGCATAAATTCTGCATCAGCTGTTTTTCCTTGAGCTGTTTGATGGAAGAAGTTATCAAAATAAGTTGTGTTTTCTTCTTCAATTAATGAATTGAGAAATGGTGTAACTTCTTCTCCATGCAATTCATAGTTCATTAAGAAAGTTTGAATGGATTCCAAGTGAAGATATATCACATTCATATCCTTCCCAATACCGAATGTTTCTGGATTTGGTTCAGCATAATTAGATTGCGTAAAGTTCACGACTTCGGTTGTATCATTGCTATCTGCCATAACCCTTTGAGCTGATGCTTTCGTACTTTGTACTGCATCATAAATAGTATAATTGTACATACCGAGATATTTAACAATATAGTTTCTATCAAACCCACGTGTTAATAATTGTGGTCGATCTGCTTCAGCCAGTCCTAGGTTTGCACATGAGATTGCTAACCCTAAAGATAATACGGCAACCATGCGTCTCTTACCATAATCTTTCTTCTCGATCTTAACAAATTTAAATGCTAATAGACCAATTAAGAAAAGGATGTCTATAAAGAATAAGAAATCATATGGGCGTAGTAGAGTGGTTACACTTTTACTAACATCTGCAAAGTTCTGTGTCATTGTTAATGTTGGTAATGTAATAAAATCCGTAAATGAACGATAATATACCACATTCGCATATAACAAGAATGACATTATGCTGTATATCACTAATGTCGCAATATACTTTCGTCTTCCTTTAAAAAATAAAGCTAAACTAAGAAAGATCAACGATGACCCTAAAGGATTTAAAAATAAGAGAAATTGCTGTATTGGGCTGTCAACCCCGAGATTAAATTGAGTTAATTGTGTTATATACGTTTTCATCCAAAGGAAGAATACAGCTAACATAAAGAAGCCAATATATTTATCGAAGAATAAACTTTGACCTTTTTTAGATAAATTATCCATTATTGCACCTACCTTCTAGCACATTATTATAACATGCTTTTAAAAAAATTCTATAAGCAATTGGTAATAAAAACCCTTTTCTTACCAACTACTTTCCTCGTTTGTATTGAACAATAGCATATTATGATTATAGTCGATAATTATGAACGTTCTATGACAATGTAAATTTTTCTTTAAACTTAACGCTATCACGAGTTATAAATATACTCTTTTTTGAGCAAATGTCAAGAAATAACCTTAAAGTCCTCCATAATCAAGAGCTGCTTAAAATTAAGCAGCCCTTAGATGTATTACCTAACATTTCAGTATTACTGACATACACATTTTGAATTAGCATATGTCATTCTATTTAGAACTGTTCATAGAAAAATGGACTAGCTTCATTAGTATATGATGGCTAACATGAATTATGCTAGCTTCAACTGTTCCTTCAAAAACGTTGCTAGTTGTAACATGCCGTATTTACCTGCAATTGCTTCAGCGTCTGCATTATAATTCGTATTTGTATTGATGTCATACGTATAAACGTTACCATCACCATCTTTTATAAATTCAATCCCTGCTACATCAATTCCTGCATATTCAAGAAATTTCTCATATTTAACCATTTGTTCAGTATCCACTTCTTCAGTAATTTCGAATTTAGGACGTATCTGTGGCTCTTCTCCCACTGGACAAAAAGCATCGCCAATTTGACAAGCATCTGCCGGACATAATTCAAAGCCTTCTGAAGTATCAACATTTACAGCATAATAAAACTTCCCGCCAATGAACTCTGCCCTTGTAATTATCTGATCCTCCGACTTTATATATTGCTGAATAAGAGTAATCCCATCAACAGGTTCTTCGAAGGAATTGCTATTAACATACGTTCTTAAAGAATCGATTGTTTGGAATAACTGCACACCTAAACCTTTTCCTGCACGATTGTGTTTCGTTATAAAAGGAGTGGTTCCTATTTTTTCAGCTGCAGTTATAATATTTTCTTTCCCAACTGCTCCAATTGTTTTTGGTGTTTTAATCCCGCTTTTTTCTAGTAGAGCATATTGTTTCACTTTACTCACCTCTAACGAAAGTGCGTTACTCCCATTTAACACTTGTCTACCGTGACTTTCTAACCATGTAATCACACTTGCTGCTAATTCTGGAGCGAAACGATGCCCTCTCGTGTGAGATGAAGCACTCATGCGATTATAAAACACACCTTCTGGTGGTGTAGAATTTAAATCAATTATTCCCTCATGTAAGTGCCATGTTTCGTAAGGTACTTGTAATTCATCTAATCTTCTTGTCAAATGGTCTGTCCATTCATCATTCTCGTGAATAATATATATCTTTTTCAAAGAAAACACTTCCTTTTAATAAAAACTATTATGTATGGTACCTATTATTTCACGGGTATCAGAAATTCGCAATTATTTCGTATAAAGATGCAATTAATCATACTTTAACAAAATCAAAAAAAATGACTGTGAGATGAGGATCTCCAGTCACTTTATTCTATCATCTTGACGATTCTGTTTCATTTAAAGGTCCCGTTTCTAATGCTTCAGTCTGTTCTTCGGGATCTTTTGCAGGTACTGAGCGTTTCATAAAGAAGACGAGAATCAACGCTATAACCGAAATAAAAGTTGAAACAAAAAAGGCAAAATTAATCCCGTCTAATGTAGATTGCAACCCAATTTGTATCATCGCTTCTTGAGATAGTTCTCCTCCACCATTTTCACGTAGAGTAGTTTTTGCTAAATCTTCTCCGACTGCGTTTGCTTTATTAGACATAATTGTAATAAGCAACGCTGTACCAATGGCACCAGATACCTGATTAAGTGTATTATTCATCGCCGTACCATGGGGATAAAACCGTGGTGGTAATTGATTCAAACCGTTTGTAGACACAGGCATCATTACCATTGACATACCGAACATTCTAATCGTATGTAATACCATAATATGAATTGCTCCTGTATCCATACCAAGACGACTAAAAAAGAAAGTCGAGATTGTCATAATGCTTAAGCCGGTTAAAGCTAATATTTTCCCACCGAATTTATCAAATAACTTTCCAGTTAGGGGTGACATTGCTGCCATTACTAATGCACCTGGCAGCATCATTAAACCGGCATCAAAAGGGGCAATACCTCGGATATTCTGTACATAGATAGGAATGAGTAGCATCCCTGAGAACATCGCCATATTCACAACCATTGTAATAATCGTTGAGAGAGTAAACATTGGAAATTGAAAAACACCAAAGTTTAACATTGGTTCTTTTTGCTTGTTTTGTCTAATTATAAAAATGAATAGAGAAATAGCACCGACAATGATGGTTAAATAAACGTTTGCAGCACTCCATCCATCATTACCTGCTGAGCTGAATCCATATAAAATACCACCAAACCCAATACTAGACAATAATAATGAAAGAAAATCTAATTTAATTGATTGCTTTTCTTTTTTATCTCTTAACCATATAAAGCCTAATAGTAAAACGATAATTGCAATTGGAGAAATAAAATGAAACAACATTCGCCAATCATAATTTTCGACAATCCACCCTGACAATGTTGGACCTATCGCTGGGGCTGCCATTAATATTAAACCAAATATCCCCATCGCAGAACCACGCTTTTCAACAGGGAAAGAAACGAGCATCACATTCATTAGAACAGGCATTAATATAGCCGAACCAGAAGCCTGCATCATTCTTCCTATAAGTAACATGCTAAAAATATCGGCAAATCCAGCTACAAATGTTCCTAATGTGAACATAAGCATCGCAAATAAAAACAAAATACGAACACTATATTTACGGATTAAGAACGCAGTTGCAGGGATTAAGACCCCATTTACTAACATATAGCCAGTTGTTAGCCACTGGACAGTAGCTGTATCTACATTCAAATCCTCCATGATTGATGGTAAGGCGATATTTAATAGAGTATTGTTTAAAAACGCAATAAACGCACCCACCATTAGGATTGCTAATAATCCATAGGGTGGTGTATTTGAATTTTGGTGATTTGCGGTCATTGTTTCCCCTCCCTATACACATTGTTCAATTGTTTATACCACTATTTCACGTAGGACTTATCATAACTGATATGATTAGTGAATGCAATCATTATATTTCGCTTTGCGAATTTTTTCTTAGGAGAATTTTATGTTATGATACTAATTATTTAAAACTTAAAAATAAGGTGATATTTTTTGAAGGACAGAAAATTACATGTCATTCATTTAGCTCATGAATTATTTATTGAAAAAGGATTTCAAGCTACTTCTATCCAAGATATATTATCTTATACAGGTATATCTAAAGGTACATTCTATAATTACTTTTCATCAAAAACAGAATTACTAATGGCCATCTTTAAAGATAGTTACAAACTGATGGAAAAGGAGAGAGATGCTTTACTTATCGGCAAAAGCCCACAAAGTATTGATGTTTTCAAGCAGCAAGTGGAACAGCAAGTCATGTTTAATCATAAACATCAGCTCATCTCCTTATTTGATGAAATGTTCATATCAGATGACATAGAACTTAAAGCATTTATAAGAAAAGGTCAGCTCCAGACAATTAAGTGGATTTATTACCGTTTTATTGATCTGTTTGGAGAGAATCGGCGAGCATACCTTCTTGATATGTCAATTATCTTCCTTGGTATTCTTCATCAGTTGAGCAAATATTATACTGAATTATTCCAATCATCGGTCAGTATTACTAAGGTTGTTCAATATAGTGTTGAGAGAATTGTAGAAATGACAAATCAAGTTGCGACAAAAGAAGTTCAACTATTCTCACCTTCTTTAATCGATACAGAGATCAATGATTTATTAGGTACTGAAACACAGGATGAAATTAAGTATTTATGTGAACTTATCTTAGAAACGGAAGCACTAACTAAGGACGAAGAATTATTGATACAGTTTATTCAAGACGAACTCCTTTTAAGAAAAAAACCAAGGAAGTTTCTTATTGATAGTGCCTTAGAGACATTAAAACGGACAGATTCAATTTGTAATAAAAGTAGTATAATACGGCTTCAGTCTATTGTTCACAACACTTCTTCCCCATCATAAAAAAGATAGATATTCTAACCATTTAGGGTAGAGTATCTATCTTTTTTTAATAAGGTTTATGCTGATAATAAAAATTGGGTGACTTACTTACATTTTTATAAGGTTTATGAAAAATGTGAGTAGTAGCTGGTGATAAAGGGGGAATAAGCCAAGTCCAATCTCCAGTGACTTCTCTCTTGTGTTTTCTTTCCTTCGTTTCAAATTGTTTGAATTGTTCTGCAGCCGTATGATGATCTACAATACTAACTCCGGCCCGTCGAAAAGAATGCATGACAGCTAAATTTAATTCGATTAATGCACGATCTTTCCAAAGTGAAGCATTCGAGCGAATATTTAACTCTAACAATTCTGCTATAATAGGTAACTGATTGTACCTATCTTCATCTGCTAAATTTCTAGCACCTATTTCTGTCCCCATATACCAACCGTTAAAAGGTGCCGCTTCATAAATAAGACCGCCTATTTCCATTTTCATATCAGCAATGATGGGGATTCCATACCATTTTAACTGTAATTCTTTAAACCAAGTATATTCGGGGTGTTCGATTTCTACCTCAACAATTAATTCTGTCGGTATCGTAAACCATTTGGGTTCTTCATTGTTCTTTTGAATAACAAGCGGTAATATATCGAAATGACTATAGGTTGGCTCCCACCCTAGCTCGATGCACTTTTTTGTAAATTCAATAGAAGATGAATCACCTAATATACCATCTTTGGTGTCATATCCAGCATATCTAATCAATTGGTGATTCCATATACGAAAGGTTGTATCACTTTCGTTACTTGGAAATACAGTAATAAAAGGTTTAATTTTCCCACTATTCGTCGCTAGTTTTATGTGCTCAAAAAGCGCCTTTGCTACTTCCTCTTCTGTGTTACATAATCTCTTATCGATGACTTGAAGTGTTTCCCAAAAGAAACGGCCTATACAACGATTACTATTACGCCATGCAAGTTTGCTACCATAAGCCAATTCTTCCTGTAATTGCGTATATGTTCCAGTTGATTCTATTTCATCAAATATCATACTTAATCTTCTATCCGCTTGTTCTTTTGTTTGCCTTGTTTCTTCGTAAAACTGATAAATAAATTCCTGAGCTTTTTGAAATAGTTCTTTAGACAAGATAGACTGAATCCTCCTGAATGTAGATTCGATAATACTATCTTACCATATCCCTTTCGTATATTAGAAAAATCATGGCTTTTCTGTCATTGTTTCTTTCCCGTACATGTTGCCCTTTTCAATATGAAACAACTTCGCCAAATAGGGATTGACAAATAAATGGTTTGGATCAAGTTTTGCTCTCCAAATAAGGAATTCTCTTAGGTGGCTGTATTTACGAGTCAACTCTGAAACCTTTGCTTGATGAATCTTCCCCCAATGAGGACGCCCATTATACTTATTCATAATTGCTTCCATATCGTTAAAATAGGTTTCATATGGCATACCTTTAAACATATGAAAAGCAATATAAGCTGAATCTCTCCCAAAAGATGGGCTTAACCAAATATTGTCTCTTTTCACGACGCGACATTCGATTGGAAAATGGACCTTGTATTGCTGCTCTTCTATCTTTTTCCTTATTTCATCGAGACAAGCAACCATATGCTCTAACGGAATGGCATACTCCATTTCAACAAACTTTACTTTTCGTGGAGTAGCAAATAAATCATAACTTGGCGCATATTGCTCACTATCACTAATGGCTTTTGCGCTTATACGACTAACTGGTTTCGTTAGATTTGGCCATTTGCGACATAAGACAGATAGAAAACCAAATATATAATTCTCCATTATCATACTTTCCATCTTACGCCATTTTCTTTTCCTCGGCTTCTTGTCTGTTATATTCATTGTTTTTATTTGCACATGGTTAGAAAAGGGGAATAAGAAGCATTCAAAATGGCGATTGTGTTGGATATATAAACTAATATGAGACTTTAAATCACTATAAAGTATTTTCCTACTTTTATAAACATAGGTCGGTGCTTGAATGACCTTTAATTTCACCTTTACAACGATGCCCAACAACCCTAACGAAACGAGCGATGCATCGTACAATTGTGAGTTTACATGACGAGAGATTAACAGTTCCTCTCCTCCTGCTGTAATCATCACTAGTTCTTCAACTTGTGTAGAAATATTGCCGAATTTCATACCTGTCCCGTGTGTACCAGTTGATATTGCGCCGGCAATACTTTGCGTATTTATATCACCAAGGTTTTCTTGGGCCCAACCTTTCTCACCTAAGTATTTGCCGATTTCATATAATTTGGTACCACCATATACCTCTACTAAACCTTGGTCCTCATCAAAAGAAATCATACCTGATAAACGGTCTAATGAAACGAACCACTCTTCGGTTTGAATTAGATTTGTGAAAGAATGTCCAGATCCTACCACTCTAATCTTCTTCTTTTCCTTTCTTGCATTATTTATAACTTTTATGACATCCTCTATGCTTTGTGGAAAAAATAGTTGCTCAGCATTGAATTGTACATTTTCTGCCCAGTTACGGATAGATGCGAGCGAAGTTTTTCTCATAGGAAACACATCCCTTCCCCTCTATACGTTTTTACAGTTGATGTAGATTGACTTTCCGAGTAGCAATGAATCTCTGTGAACCTTTCACATACCTCCCCAGCTTTCGCAGCTCTAAAAACAACTGCACTTCCTATGGATAAACGTTCTTTTGAATAAGACAATGGTGTTTGCACCTCGCCAGCACCTTCCATTGATAAAAGTCTCATGCCATATGGATATACGGGAAGTGGCATCCTCGTTTGATCAGTAACACCGGAAGCAATGTAACCTCCGCCGAGACATGTATATATATCCGCTTTCGCTTGACGAACAATAGGTATGGCAAAGAAGAGAGCAGGTTCATATTTAATCTCTTGATAATAATCAAAAAGAAGTGGTGAATAAAAGCCTGACCCGACAGTAATTTCCGACACTTGTTCGTCTGTTGCCGTATAATGGATACTACCAGTCCCGCCACCATTCACTAAAGCAGGTGTATACCCTTTTTGTAGTAAAGCTGTAATGATTGCTTCCCTCTTCCGTTTTACTTCTCGCTTTGCTTTTTGTTTCATTAAACGGATAATGGTATTTTTCCCATATGAATGCGGGACGTTATCACCAACGCCAGCAATTTGTGCTTCATATCCCATGATTCCCTTCCAGTGAAGCACATCACTAGCATGAATAGCTTCTACTATAGCTAGGACCTCAGAGGAGCTCCTTAAAGAAGAACGTCGAACCCCAAAATGAAATCCAAAAATATTTGTACTCATATCTATATCTACACAAATTGAAAACTGGCCATTTACAGACTTTGCTAGTTTTATTAAATAATCAACATGCGCTAAAGAATCGACCATGACAGTTATTTCTTTAGGATGCTCTCGAGCAATTAGCATTAGAGAATTTTCATCCATACTTGGGTATCCAAGCAAAATGTCATTAAAACCATCTTTCACTAATACTAAGCTCTCATCAGCAGAATAAGTCATAATACCTTGATAGCATTCATTTGAAGCTAAAATACGCTTGATTACATCAATGGAACGAATAGACTTTGTTGCTACTCTTATTTTTTTGCCTTTTGCATGCATTGCGATGACCTGGCAGTTTCGATCAAGAGCATCTAAATCTAATATAAGTGCACGCTTCGATAAATTTTCTATTCTTTCCATATCCATTAAATCCCCACCACCATTATTTCGCAAAATATAAGAAAAGCGACTTTCTAATGGAAAGCCGCTCTTGTGCGTTGTATTAAAAATATTATTTAACACCTGTATTCGCTTTAACAGTTACTTCAGCATATTTCTTCTCATCTCGTTTATTTGAAACAACTGCACCAATATAGGCTGCTAGAAATCCTGCTGGAACTGATATGATTGCCGGGTTGGTTAATGGAAATATTGGATCACCAACAAGGATTGCTGTTCCTTCAGGGCTCAATACACTTGGACTAATAGCTACTAGAACAAGTGCAGTAACGAGACCGGTAACCATTCCTGAAATGGCACCCGCTGTGTTGAACTTCTTCCAGTATATTGTATAAATGATAACTGGAAGGTTCGCACTTGCTGCCACACAGAAAGCTAAAGATACTAAGAAGGCAACATTTAACGTTTGCGCAAATAGGGCAAGAATAATCGAAAGTACAGAAACACCAATGGAAGCATATCTTGCGGCTAGCATTTGCTCTCTCTCAGTTGCTTTACCTTTTTTAATAATTTGCCCATAAATATCATGTGCGAAGGCTGAAGCTCCTGAAAGCACAAGCCCAGCAACGACGGCAAGAATGGTTGCAAAAGCAACGGCAGAAACGAATGACATTAGGAAGTCTCCACCAAGTGCTTCAGCTAATAGAGGTGCTGCCATATTACCAGCTGCATTTGCTGCAACGATATCTTGTGAGCCTACAAACGCTGCAGCTCCAAATCCTAGGAAGATCGTTAAGATATAGAATATTCCTACAATCCAAGTAGCTGTGACAACAGAACTTCTCGCTGTTTTAGCATCTTTCACTGTGAAAAACCTCATCAAAATATGAGGAAGTCCAGCAGTACCTAATACAAGAGCGACCATCATTGACAATGTGTCAACACCGTTCGTATATTTCACACCTGGGTTTAAATAAGATTCACCGTGGGATGTTACCGTTTTCATTTGCTCAAACATACCGAGAATATTAAAGTTAAACTCTTTTAATACAAGGAATGAAATAATGACTGTTCCTATCATTAATAGTGCTGCTTTAATAATTTGAACCCAACTAGTTGCCGTCATTCCGCCAAATAAAACATAAGTTGTCATCATGACACCAACGATTACAACAGCAATCCAGTAATCAATACCCAACAATAATTGTATAAGTGCACCAGCTCCAACTAATTGAGCAATCATATAGAAAATAACAATCGTTAACGTACTAATTGCTGCGACTCCTCGAACTTTCTTTTCACTAAATCTGGCACTAATCATATCAGCAATTGTATATTTACCCAAATTTCTAAGTGGTTCCGCAACTATATATAATACGACTAAATAGGCTACTAAGTATCCAATAGAATAGAAGAAACCATCAAACCCGAATAATGCAATCGCGCCCGCAATACCTAAAAAGGAAGCGGCTGATAAATAATCACCAGCAATCGCTAAGCCATTCTGCCAACCGGTTAATCCCCCTCCGGCTGTATAAAACTCACTTGCTGTATTCGTGCGTTTTGCTGCCCAATAAGTGACCACCAATGTCATTGCTACGATTAATACGAATAAAGTTAAACCAATTCCACTCATAATTAACGTTCTCCTTGTGTTTTATGACTTTCAATGATTTGTTCTGCATCTTTATCAAATTTTGCAGCTTTTTTAACGTAAATCATGCATAAAACCCAAGTCATCACAAATTGTGCAAACGCATACATCCAAGTCCATGTAATAGAACCAATTGCCGGTTGATTAAGCACATTCGTAAACGAAGTCAGTATCGGTAGCATAAAATAAAAGAGCATGAAAAAAATAATCATTGGTACTAAAAAGGCTTTCTTAGCACTTAATAAACTTTTAAAAGCTGAACTACTTGCCACAACCTCATAATCTACATTCTCTTCCTTTTGGTCATGCGCTTTCGCTAAGTTATCCAATGGATCCCCTCCCATTTTCTGAAATATATGTATATTCTAAAAAATATAATTAATATATGCAATAGTATTTGTACTAAAAGAAAAGATTTATTTTTAGACAAGTTTCGACAATAACAAGAAATTTTAATATAATAGAAAGTAAATTATTTACTATAGTTTGCGAGGGAAATCATGAAGAGAGTACGTCTATTAAAAGACTATCAAAATTTTCAAAAAGGTACCCCTTTTCTCGTCATTACTGAATCTGAATTTATAGGTGTAAAAGAATATGTATTGAGAACATATGATTTACATCATCGATTACTAATCACCGACAAGGAATACGCCACATTGTTTTCACAAATCGGGAAAAACGAACCTCTTCTGTGACGCTTGCTTGTCTGATTGCATAAGAAGGCTTATAATAATGAGAGAATAAGAACGGTAAGGGTGAAAAGAACATGCTCGATGGTTGGTTTATGTGGTTTATACTTTTTTGGGTTGTCATATTAGTAATCCTTATGTCCATTGGTGGTTTCTTTATGTTCCGAAAGTTTTTAAAACGGCTGCCTAAAGCTGACGGTAAATCTGATATGGATTGGGAAGAATATTACGTAAGACAAACACAGCATTTATGGGGACAACAAGAAAAAGAGTTATTAAATGATCTCGTTAGTCCAGTACCAGAACTTTTTCGTGATGTTGCCAGACAAAAGATAGCTGGAAAAATTGGGGAATTAGCTGTAAAGGAAAAAGCAACAAAGATAACAGAGGAAATTCTCATCCGCGGCTACATAATTGCTACTCCAAAAAAAGATCATAAATTTCTAAGAAAAAAATTGGCACAAAAAGAAATCAACATGACACCATATGAACATCTTTTTTAAAACGAAGCAGAAATTGCACAATAACAAAGAAGCACCTTTAAAAGTTAGGACACTCTTAAAGGTGCTTCTTTTCTTGTTAAGTAGTTGGTCTTGATCTAACTTGTTTGACATTTACCGCTTTGTCCATTTTGCGAAATTGAACGAACATTGCCATACGCCATGGAACAATCATCGCAAATGCTAATAAGTAAAACATTCCTGCAAGTGCACCTATGTCTATAGTCGAACTTAGCATCAGTTTGGCAACGAGCCGAATAATAAGTAAACCTATTAAGATAAATATAAACGCTTTCGATTTCTTTAAATAGATTTCGTCTTCCTTCTTTTCAAATTTAGTCGTTTTGATTAATATTAAGGAAAACAATGCCCCTACTATAACAGCTTCCATTAATTCAATTGGCGTAACGCGAAAATAGGGAAAAATAAACATTAATGCCCCCGTACTCATAAACACGGGAGGTAAAATTATCTTCTTAATCGTGACTGGATGATTAGCTGCCTTCATTCGGATGAACATAGCTAATACTGCCATAGAAACAGCTCCAATTGATGTCAACAACACCATGTCCATAAAAAACATCCTTTTACAATAAAATCAATGACACTTATTATTATATCTAATTCCTATTCAATAGTAAATTATATGTATGATATTAAGATAACACTCGCGATACTGCATCTATCACTCTAACTTCATCAAATGGTTTGATGATAAAATCTTTTGCCCCAGCTTCGATCGCTTCTACTACCATTTTTTGTTGACCCATGGCTGAACACATAACAATTCTAGCTGTTGGGTATTCAGCTCTAATTTTTCTCATTGCTTCTAATCCACTCATCTCTGGCATTGTAATATCCATTGTCACAAGGTCTGGTGTTAATTCTTCATATAAAGCAATGGCTTGTTTACCATTCTCCGCTTCGCCCACAATATCATGATTGGCTTTTTTTAATATATTTGTTAAAGTCAGCCTCATAAATTTTGCATCATCTACTACTAGTATCTTTGCCACCTATTATTCCTCCTCCAAACACATCCGCTACAACATCTCATATTAAAGAACTACGATTTCAAAATAATATCACTCATTACAATATATCTAATTTTTCTAATAATTTCAATTTAAACCCAACGACAATTTTCGCAAGGAACAAAAAGCGAGTTTTCCTCGCTTTTTAATCCAATTATCACTGTTAAAAACCAGTAAAACCACCTGTCAACATAGTGAGAAGGGAGATTATATCAGTCATCCAATCAAAAAACAAGACGACACCCATTACTATCATTAAAATCCCACCAATTCTCATAATCTTTACATTATGTTTTTTAATCCATTTCATTTTACCGATAAAGAAAGACAATATTAAAAATGGCACAGCAAAGCCAATAATATAGGCAATCATATAAAATAGGCCAGATCCAGGATTTGTTGCTGAAAGTAAAATAACTGATGCTAAAATAGGTCCAGAGCAAGGTGTCCAACCAGCAGCAAAGGCTAAACCTATTAAAACTGAACCGAAGTAACCAGTCGGTCGATTTTTAAAATCAAATCTCCTTTCTTTCATTAAAAATGCTGGTTTAAGTAAACCTAAGATCACTAGACCAAATATAACAATAAAAATGGCTCCAATTTGACGGATGAGGTCAGCATATTCATAAAAAAAGTTACCTATATAAGAAGAACCAAAGCCGATGGCAATAAACACAATTGAAAATCCTAATAAAAAGCATAGCGTATGTATCAAACTACGTTTTTGTAGCAGTGCATTCTCCGTTTTTAATTCACCTACGCTCATTCCAGTGATATACGATAAAAATGCCGGATATAATGGTAAACAGCATGGCGAGATGAAACTCAAAAAGCCTGCACCAAGAGCAATAATAAAATTCACATCAGTCATACCAACACCTCCATACCTTCCCCTTTTTCCTTCCCCATTCTATCAAAACATTATGAGAAAAGAAATTAATCTTTTTGAATAATTTGTGTCTAACATTTAACACTCACGTTAAACACCAGTTTTATTTCGATATTGTATCAATCTCGTTGAATCATTTGGTGATATGTATAATGAATGTAAAAAGTTTTACATAAGTTTCTTTTGAATTAATTACCATTATTCGCTATAATTAATAAAAGTATATTTGGGACAAAATAGAAACTACTTCATGGTTAGAACAAAATCGCAGAGGAGTTTTAGGTGCGTGAACAAACAAGACTTACTACTATTAATTGAACAAAAAAGACGAGAACTGATACAAACCGCTATGAGAAACGGCCTCAACTCTGCTTCTGCCATAAAATATAGTCAGGAGTTAGATTCTTTATTAAATGAATATAATCGTCTTTACGAGAGCAGACTCACATTAAATAGACAAGCATAAAAGGCTAACACTTGGATTAAACAAGTGACGTGATATCAGAGAATTCGACAATATGATACTGACTAAAGAAATAGACCAAAGCTAAAGTTTAGCTTTGGTCTATTTCTTAGTTGCAATGAAGAACCGAAAAATAAAGTTTGCTCTGTTTCTATCTATATGCAATTGAACCTAGTAACTTTATCTAACTATAGTTCGTAAGTTATTTTCCAGGTTGTTGCTTATTCATCGCATTCATCATTTGGTTAATTTTCTTCTGAGACGGCTTCATTCCCATTTGCATCATCATCATTTTAAGCATTTGTTCATTAATTGGTGGATTTTTCTTTAGGTAGCTCATCATATATTTACGAGCGATGAAAAATCCTAGTGCTACACCAGCAAGTAATGCTAATATACCAACTAGAATATATGTCCACATACTACTTCCTCCTTCATGTTGTCTATCATACAGTGTACTAGACCAAAGGTTATTATACAATATTTGCTGATGATTTTCTCTAATTTAGACAAACTTTCTTTCTTTTATTGGCTTTAACCAGCCAAATCGATTATGAAAAAGGTCGATAGCTAAATAAGAACTTTCTTCTTTTCGTAGGACTTCAAAGAACACCGTCTCTGCATCATAGTTTCCTTGAGCCTCTAAACTAAGAAAACGATCATAGATCATCAACTTAGCTTGACTATTTTTTTCTTTAATATAAAACGCATTACTCTTATAAGAAACTTTTTTCTCTGCATATAATTCTCTATATAAATCATTATTTACTTTATCTTTTGGAATATTCTTGGTGATAAAGGCAATTTGTTTTCCCAAAATAAATTGGATCGTCCCAGTCGCTTGTTCATATTCCTTGAACAGCTGATAAAACATTTGCTCTCTACCAAAATAATGAGACGCAAAAGGTTCATCTATTAAATATAGCTGATACGTTCTCATAGAATTACTCCTTTTTTAGACAAGTCTTTTTCTTATTATAAAATTTTATTTCTGTATTTTCTGTCTCTTTTTGTTATAAATTTCTACTTTTTTTGTCGAAAAAAAACGAAGAGGGAAATTCCCTCTTCGCTCATGTTTATAAACTTTTTAATTTACTTACGATGTTCTCTACAGTAAACCCATACTCTTTTATTAGAATATCTCCTGGTGCAGAAGCACCGAATTGATCAATTCCTAAAACGTCGCCTTCTAGACCGACGTATTTATGCCAGCCAAATGATGCTGCCATTTCAATGGCTAAACGTTTGGTTACATTTTTAGGTAATACAGATTCTTTATATTCATTTGATTGAGCATCAAATCGTTTCCAATCCGGCATACTGATTACTGCCACATCAAAGCCCTCTTCTTTTAAAGCAGCTTTAGCCTTCACCGCTAATTCTACCTCTGACCCTGTCGCTAAAAGAAGCGCATCTGGTTGCTCTTTTTCTGCTTTTGCAATCACATAAGCACCTTTTTGAACTCCTTCAGGGGCTAACTCTGCTGAGTTTGGTAGTGTAGCAATATTTTGCCTAGTTAACACAAGTGCTGTTGGTTGATCTTTTGATTCAATCGCTAACTTCCAAGCAGCTGAAGTCTCATTTCCATCAGCTGGGCGAATAACTGCTAAATTTGGCATGGCACGAAGCGCTGCTAATTGTTCAACTGGTTCATGAGTAGGTCCATCTTCACCTACAGCAATACTGTCATGTGTAAGAACATAAGTAACAGGTAGCTTCATTAATGCTGCAAGCCGAATAGCTGGTCTTAAGTAGTCAGAGAATACAAAGAATGTCCCTCCAAAAACATTTAGACCACCGTGTAAAGCCATACCATTTAAAGCGGCACCCATAGCAAATTCTCGTACGCCAAACCAAATATTTTTTCCAGCATAATTAGTTGCTGAGAAGTCTTCTGCATCTTTAATCATCGTCTTATTCGAACCTGCTAAATCAGCTGAACCACCAAAGAAAGATGGTAAGTTCTTCGCAATACTATTGAGAGCTTCCCCTGAAGACGCTCTAGTGGCTAAACTTTTACCTTCTTCATATACGGGAATATCTTTATCCCAACCATTTGGTAATTCACCTTTGATTGCACCTTCTAGCTGTTCTGCTAATTCCGGATGATTTTTTTTGTAAGCAGCGAAAAGATCTTTCCATTCACTATCTGCTTTTTCACCGTTAATAGCTACATTTTGTTTGAAGTGTGCATATACTTCTTCAGGAACATGAAAATCTTCTTCAAATGTCCACTCATAAGCATCTTTTGTTAATTTTAATTCAGATGAGCCTAGTGGTGAACCATGAGAAGCAGATGAGCCTGCCTTATTCGGGGATCCATAACCAATTACTGTTTTAACTTCTATTAACGTCGGTTGTGTAGTATTTTGACGAGCGCTGTCAATTGCCTGGGCAATTTCATCGAGATTATTTCCATCTTCTACTCGAAGATAATGCCAGCCATAACTTTTAAAACGATCGGCTACACTTTCAGAAAATGATTGATCTAAATCTCCGTCTAATGAGATGTCATTAGAATCATACATTACAATCAACTTTCCTAATTGAAGGTGACCAGCAAGAGAAGCTGCTTCTGCAGACACTCCCTCCATTAAGTCTCCATCTCCGCATATACTATATGTATAGTGGTCTACTACATTGTAGCCATCTTTATTATATTCAGCTGATAAGTGACTTTCTGCCATTGCCATCCCTACTGCCATGGCAATCCCTTGTCCTAATGGACCTGTTGTCGCATCTACACCTGGTGTATGGCCATATTCAGGATGTCCTGGTGTTTTACTACCCCACTGGCGAAATTCTTTAATATCATCTAAAGAAAGACCATATCCCGATAAATGAAGGAGACTATACAAAAGCATAGACCCATGACCCGCAGATAACACAAAGCGATCACGATTAAACCAATCAGGATTTTTGGGATTATGATTCATAAACTTTGTCCATAAAGTATACGCCATTGGCGCAGCTCCCATTGGCATTCCTGGATGACCAGAGTTTGCCTTCTCGACTGCATCGATAGACAATGTTCTTATGGCACTAATTGATAAAGCATCTGTTTTGTTGAACATGAACGACATCCTTTCAATATATATCCTACAAATTAAATATAATAGACTTTCACCTTCAGTTACAACCAGAAAGGTAAAAAATTATATAATTGTCATATAAAACAACAACAAAGGAAACTGTTCGTGACAGTTTCCTTTTAAAAATTTATAAACACAATCTTAGTGAAGTGGTTTATTTTGTTCACGTTTTAACTTCTCTGGTGTAACATCATTACCTTCAGGGTCAATAACAGTAACACCTTTTAATGTATTTAACATAGAAGCTCTAAACTTCTCTAAATATTCTTTTCTTAATTTAGATTGTTCCTTTGCTTCTGGTTCTGATAAACCTTCTGTTTTCGCTTTCTTAGCAAGCGAATTAATTCTCGCTAATTTTTCTTTTGAAATCATTGTGCTACACTCCTTCCCATCCAAAAAGTTCTTCATTCCATATGGAGAAGATACTTAATAGCCATATTACTAAATATGACTGCATTTTACAAGAAAGCAGTTTTACAATCATCTTTTGATTTTCATTTCAGACGCCAATAAGTTGGTATCGTATTGCTTTATTATTAGGTATGGCAATGTAGCAGTGTTCTCAACTTAAAAATGTGAGACTATTAATATAGGGAGCGTATGTATGTATGTATGTAAATAAGGGGAATAAGGGAATAATACTTTCACTAACAACTAACGTTAAATGAAAAAACACGGATGAATCCTCGGAAACAAATAACCATTCACAGTTCACTTGTCTGAACCCACGAACGATTGTAGGATCTTTTAGTATGCCTTTATCTTGCTTGGTATCAGTACTAATATTTCTTAGTTTTTAAGTTAAATTACAACTAATCAATCGACTTAACATATTATGCCTATATCATGATGATTCATTATCCATCTGCTCTATATCATCTATATATTCATTATACCTACGGTTTACTGTCGCTTTAGATATTTTATAACCAAAGCCTCTTAACGTTGCAGCAATTTCTGCAAAAGTAAGGTTATTTTGTCTCAATTTTACTATTTCTTCTATTGGTACCTCTATTCGTTCTCTTCCGTTTATATTTCCTTGGTTTTTTAAATTTTTTTCAGGTCGAAAGCCTTTTTGAACAGCTTTTTGCATCCCTCTTTTTATTTTTACATTATGTAGTTTTCTTTGATACTCTTCAACCATGCTAACAATTTGTAATACCATAGAATCAGAATCTGAAAGTTGCAATTCTCCATTATGGGCAATTGTATAAATCTTCCCATTTTCTTTAAGTATACAATGTAAGATGGCAATTTTAGCATTTCCTCTTCCAATCCTGGTTTCATCTTGAATAAGAACAGCCTCTGCTTGATTTTGTTTAAGTAACTCCAATAATTGCAACACACCAATTCTTTCTAAATCATAGCCACTTGCTTTCTCACGTATGACTTCAACTACATTCATATCCTTCATTCTCGCTAAATGTAAAAGTTCTTCTTCTTGTCTAGCAAGAGACGTTTCCTGGGTATCCTTCGTCGTACTCACCCTGCAATATATAATTACATTCATTCTCTTTCATTCCTTTAGTCTTCTAATATCACACTAGCTAAATTTGTTTCAGATATTATTTCACCATTTGTAATGGGAAGATATACCGTATCACCAGGATGTATTTTACCTAAATGTATATGATTAAATTCTTCTACCCAAGCAACAAAGTCTTTAGAAGACATATTATGGGCATCTTTAAACTCCTCCGCTATTTTCCATAAAGAATCTCCTTGTTTTACTTCAACTTTTACATATTCCTCCTGATTTGCATTACCAGTGTTCAAAAATAATAAGAAAACCATACCGAAACTAAAAGCGATAAGAATAATAGCATAACTATAAGAATTCCACAATTGTTTTATCATTAATTGCCACCCCTGAATAGAATATATGTTCGATTTAATAATTTTAGTATAATGCGAACATTTGTTTCTGTCAATAAGAAAATTCGAACTTATGTTTGTATCTATTTACTACTGATGGTATAATAATCTTAATGAAATTGACGAAGGTGCGTGATAGCGTGAAATTATCTAAGAGGCAGCAAGATATATTGAATTTTATAAAAGATGAAGTAAAACAAAAAGGTTATCCACCTTCCGTTAGGGAAATAGGTGAAGCTGTTGGACTTGCTTCAAGTTCAACCGTACATGGCCATCTAGCCAGACTAGAGAGTAAAGGTCTTATTCGTCGAGATCCGACAAAACCCCGTGCCATTGAGGTATTAAATCTAGAAGAGAGCAACCCAATACCTAAAGTGCAAACGGTGAACGTACCTATTATCGGTAAGGTTACTGCTGGTCACCCCATTACTGCGATTGAGAATGTTGAGGAATATTTCCCTTTACCTGAAAGAATGGCTCCGAGTGATGAAAATATCTTCATGCTTGAAATTATGGGAGAAAGTATGATTGAAGCTGGCATATTAGATGGTGATTATGTCATAGTCAAGCAGCAACAAACAGCAAATAATGGAGAAATCGTGGTTGCTATGACAGAAGATGATGAGGCCACCGTTAAGCGATTCTTTAAAGAGAAGAACTTTATCCGCTTGCAACCAGAAAACCCTACTATGGAGCCGATTATCTTGCACAATGTATCTATTTTAGGCAAAGTTATTGGTGTTTATCGTCAAATACATTAAAAAAGAGTGTCATTATTGACACTCCTTTTTAATAGTTTGCAATTATCTTTATATGTTACTCATACAATTATAAAATTTGAAAAATTCAGTAAAATAGAATCATTACATCGAGACAAAAATATATTATAATGAAATTTACACCAAGAATCAACCTAAGGTCGCAAAAAAATCTCGGCTTTAGGAGTGTGAAGGAAAAATGTTAATGAACATTCTCTTCGCTGCGTTGATTGGTGGAATTGTCGGTGTTGCAGGACATTTGCAGAGATTAGGCAAACTAGTCAAGCCACGGATGACGAAAAAATTCATTTATTTAGGGTTCTTAGAAGACATCTTACTAGGAGGACTGGCGGCCGTATTTGTCATTGTGACAACAACACCGGATTCCCCCACTGCTGTTTTCATCATCTCTCTCGTATCTGGTATGGGAGGTGAGGGTATCTTAAAATTATTAGATACCCTAAAAGTAAAAGATCAAGAATAAAATTTTATTCCGTTCTTATGAACGGTTTTTTGTTGTATATAACAAGAACAAATTTTATTTAGACAACTTCGCTTTTTACCTACTATTCTAGCGCTAGAAATACCCGCTTAAACAGTTCTATTTCACCTTTATGGAAGGGACATAACACATTTTCGTTTAACGTTTTGTGTTGCTTCTTAAATTGTAATATGTATGTCTTACACAGCCCATAGAACCACTCTCCTGAAGTACTGTTCATCCATTCAATACGAGCTAATGTTTTTAAATTTGATACCTACTACTTGACATGATGTTTTATGGGTAAATAAATATTAAAGCATTTTTCATGAAAACAAATAGCTAGGATGATTAAATGCCAATTATTCAATTGATTGGTAACTTGAACGACCTACTTCATCATACATACACCTTAAATTCAGTTCATAAATGAATCAATTGCCCCCCTTGATTTTACATACCCAATAACCCACAAGTACTAAATCGCTTAAAGTAACTATTTCTCATTGATTTCGACTATCCGCATCATTACTTATAATTTTTCTTCCTATTATTAATAAATAAATCTGTAGACAAACTCATTTAAGGAGTTTATCTACAGTCTGAAGCAGCCGTTAAAACGGTATTTGAAGATGCCTTTTAGTTTTAGCAATAGTTATTTTCCCATATATAAGCTTCCATTAAAACACAGTAAAAGCACTCTCAACTTACGGGGTTCCTAAGTTCCTTATACTTCAACTGCAACAATATCATCACAACAGATCGTAGTAATTCTTACACGAGCTTTCTTGTCACAACAACAATGATCGTGACGATCATCGTGACGATCACAGTCTGCTTTAGCTAGGAAGACTAAATTACCGCGAATATCGATAAACTCCCCGAACACATGGCCGCCACCTTTAAGAAACACTCTCACATCCTCACCACGGGAAACGTTCTTAAAGAACTCATCGCAGCCACAATCCTTATTGTCGTCTTTGCTGTAATTACCACAACCGTGATTGTTGTTGTCATATCCATATGAGTCTGAATATCTTGGTCTTCTTCCAAAAAAACAATTATTATATCCCATATCTCTTCCTCCTTTCTATCATTATGTTAATACTATATGTCGAGGGTATTGGAGGTGTACGGGCTATATCCCCCTGTTAAAAGACCATTTATTTTCTCTTTGTTTCTATCTTTTAATTTGCTATCCTATCCTAACTAAAATAAAGAAGCAGCCGTTATGGCTGCTTTGGTTGGACTCTTTTTAGTATCTAATAAAGAGATACCAAGTTGAATGTTAATACTCAACAGTTATACTCCTTGCATACATATCTGTTTAGACACAATAAAGAAACTCCTAACTATCGTGTTTCAACTGCAACGATATTATCGCAACAGATCGTAGTGATTCTTACACGATTTTTCTTGTCGCAACAATCATCGTGACGATCATCGTGACGATCACAGTTAGCTTTTGCTAAGAAAACTAAATTACCGCGAACATCAACGAATTCTCCTGTCACATGGTCGCCACCTTTAAGAAATACTCTTACATCCTCACCACGGGAGATATTCTTAAAGAACTCATCACAGCCACAATCCTTATTGTCGTTTTTACTGTAATTACCACAACCGTGATTGTTATTGTCATATGAGTCTGAATATCTTGAGCCTCTTCCATAGAAATTATTATTACATCCCATTTTTCTTCCTCCTTTCTATGATTATGTTAATACTATATGTGGATAATAAAGGAGGTGTACGGGCTATATCATCCTATTAAAAGACCATTTTATTTTCTCTGTGGACCTTCTTTTTGTTTGTCAAACCTATCTAACTAAAATAAAGAAGCAGCCTTTATGGCTGCTTTGAACTCGATTTTTGGTATCTATTAAATAGATACCAAGTTGAATGTTAATACTAAACAGTTATAGCCCTTGCATCCGCTAAGACACAATAAAGAAACTCCTAACTATCGTGTTTCAACTGCAACGATATTATCGCAACAGATCGTAGTGATTCTTACACGATTTTTCTTGTCGCAACAATCATCGTGACGATCATCGTGACGATCACAGTTAGCTTTTGCTAAGAAAACTAAATTACCGCGAACATCAACGAATTCTCCTGTCACATGGTCGCCGCCTTTAAGAAATACTCTCACATCCTCACCACGGGAGATATTCTTAAAGAACTCATCACAGCCACAATCCTTATTGTCGTTTTTACTGTAATTACCACAACCGTGATTGTTGTTGTCATATCCATATGAGTCTGAATATCTTGAGCCTCTTCCATAGAAATTATTATTACATCCCATTTTTCTTCCTCCTTTCTATGATTATGTTAATACTATATGTGGATGGTCTTAGAGTTGTACGGGCTATATCCCCCTGTTGAAAGACCATTTTATTTTTCTCTGTGGACCTTTTTTGTTTTTCAAACCTATCCTAGCAAATATATAAAAGCAGCCATTATGGCTGCTTTTATCTGAGACCCTTTTTAGTTTCTATTAATTAGTTGAATGATGATACGAAGCAGTTATACCCCTTGCAAGAACTTCTTTTAGACTCATAAAAAGGACTCTTACTATCGAGTTTCAACTGCAATGATATCATCACAACAGATCGTAGTAATCCTTACACGATCTTTCTTGTTGCAACAATCTTTGTGACGATCATCGTGACGATTACAGTTAGCTTTTGCTAGAAAAACTAAATTTCCACGAACATCGATAAACTCTCCGAACACATGGCCGCCACCTTTAAGGAATACTTTCACATCCTCACCACGGGAAATGTTCCTAAAGAACTCATCACATCCACAATCATTATGATCATATCCGTATGAGTCTGAATAGTTTTGATTATTATATCCCATATTCTCATCCTCCTTTCTATGGTTATGTTAATACTATATGTGGAAGATGAAGAGTTGTACGGGCTATATTACCTTGTTAAAAGACCATTTTATATTACATCTTCTTAAGTTTTTATGAAAAATCAGATGTTAAGGCTACTTCTATAAATTAAATGTAAAGAGGTTCATAATAAACGCCTCAAGGATGATCCTCACCGCTTTACTTTCTTCTATTTTTAAATAAAAAAGACTGTAGGTACCTCGATTACACCGAGTTTACCTACAGTCTGAAAAACCACTTTGGTATTATCTATTAATACATTTGTAAATATTGCTCGCGTTCCCATGGGTGAACTTGCGTTCTGAACATATCCCACTCAATTTCTTTTGCTTCAATAAAGTGCTCAAGAATATGTTCACCAAGTGCAGCAACCATTACTTCATCTTGTTTAAGAAGTTCTAGCGCGCTATAAAGTGTAGCTGGAAGATCTTTAATACCTTCAGCTTCACGTTCCTCTTTGCTCATAACATAGATATTACGGTCTACCGGAGCTGGTGGTGTTAGGTTGTTTTTCACACCATCTAATCCAGCCTTAAGAAGAACAGCCATTGCAAGGTATGGATTGGCAGCTGGGTCAACACTACGTACTTCTACACGTGTACTGACACCACGTGATGCTGGGATACGAATAAGTGGTGAACGGTTTCTTGCAGACCAAGCAACATAACAAGGAGCTTCATATCCAGGCACTAAACGTTTAAAAGAGTTTACTGTTGGATTTGTTACTGCTGTGAAACTTGGTGCATGGTTAATGATACCTGCAATAAAATTACGTGCTGTATCACTAAGTTCTAAATCACCTTTTGTATCATAGAATGCATTTACACCATCTTTAAATAATGAAACGTTACAGTGCATACCTGATCCGTTCACACCGAATAATGGTTTTGGCATAAATGTTGCGTGTAAACCGTGTTTACGTGCAATTGTTTTAACCACTAATTTAAATGTTTGGATGTTATCACATGCTGTAAGTGCATCAGCATATTTAAAATCGATTTCATGTTGCCCTGGAGCCACTTCATGGTGAGAAGCTTCAATTTCAAAGCCCATTTCTTCTAGCTCAAGAACGATATCACGACGGCAATTTTCACCTAAATCAGTTGGAGCTAAATCAAAATAACCACCATTATCATTAAGCTCTAAAGTTGGTTCACCTTGTTGATCTAACTTAAATAAGAAGAATTCTGGTTCTGGTCCAAGGTTAAAATCTGTAAAGCCGAGGTCTTCCATTTCTTTAAGGATTCTTCTTAAGTTATTACGAGGGTCTCCCGCGAATGGCGTACCATCTGGATTATAAATATCGCAGATTAAACGTGCAACTTTTCCTTTTTCAGCTGTCCAAGGGAAGACTACCCATGTGTCTAAGTCTGGGAATAAATACATATCTGATTCTTCAATGCGAACGAAACCTTCAATTGAGGAACCATCGAACATCATTTTATTGTCCAAAGCTTTTTCAAGCTGACTAATTGGGATTTCTACGTTTTTAATTGTTCCTAAAATGTCAGTAAATTGTAATCTGATAAATTTTACATTTTCTTCTTCAGCAATTCGTGTGATATCTTCTTTAGTGAATTTTGCCACCTTGTGTTTCCTCCTTTAAAGTCAAGAAAAGATTTTTTATTTTAATGGAAAAAGCGTGATAAATCACCTTGTCTTAAAGACGATCGAGTAAACCTACCTGCTTGCATAAATTCTTTACGCAAAAGCTTTCTCAATTCGTCATCTGACAAATCGTGTCTCACTTTTTCTTCTTGCTTCTTAAATGCTTGTTCATCCATCTCTTGTTGTTGTTTCACTGTGAATAGTTGCTTTATTCCAGCCATATTGACACCTTGATCAATTAAATCTTTGATCTCTAGCAACTTATCAATATCATTCAATGAATATAGCCTTCTATTCGTATCCGTTCTAGCTGGAGTAATCAATTGGTGTTCTTCATAATAGCGAATCTGTCTTGCTGTTAGCTCAGTCAGCTGCATCACAATGCCAATTGGAAAGAGCGGCATGGAACGACGTATTTCACTTCCAGTCAACCATCTCTCCTCCTTCATTCTTTTACTTTTAATTTCTTTGTATCTTATATCCTATTATATGTCGTGTTAGATAATCTGTCAACAAAATGTTATGTTTTATCACATGGAAATCATGAAATTTTCAAACTTTTTTCCTAATACTGAAAGAAGGCAGCGTATATCCGCCTCCTTTCCCTATATTTATTAATACTTTTGAATGAGTTTTTTCTCTAATAATTGGTCTAACGCTGTACAAATGGCGATTTTCACATGAGAATAGGTTAATCCGCCTTGAACATATGCTTCAAACGGGGGCCGAATAGGTCCGTCTGCTGTTAACTCAATACTTGCTCCTTGTATAAAAGTACCCGCAGCCATAATGACATCATCCTCATATCCTGGCATATATGCTGGATAGGCAGTAACGTGAGAGTTGATTGGGGAAGCATATTGAATCGCTTGACAAAAGGCAACCATCATTTTAGCATCACCAAATTGTACTGATTGTATAAGGTCTGTTCTCTCTGCATCCCATCTTGGATTAGTTTTCATCCCAAAGTATTCGAGAATTGCAGCTGTAAAAACCGCTCCCTTCAAAGCTTGTCCTACTACATGGGGGGCTAAGAAAAAACCCTGATACATCTCCTGTAAACTATATAGTGAGGCTCCAGCTTCCGCTCCAATGCCAGGGGAAGTTAATCGATAAGAGCACGCTTCAACAAGGGCTTTTTTTCCAACAATGTAACCACCCGTTTTCGCCAATCCACCGCCTGGGTTCTTAATAAGGGAACCGGCCATTAAATCGGCACCAACATGACAAGGTTCCATTTCTTCAACAAATTCACCATAACAATTATCGACGAAGATAACGACTTCAGGGTTGATGGACTTAACAAAATGAATCATTTCTTTAATTTCATTTATTGTAAATGATGGTCTTTCCGCATAACCTTTTGAACGTTGTATACCAACCATCTTTGTTGAGGATGTCATTCTTTCTTTGAGTACCTCAAAATCAACAGTACCATCCTCTTGCAATTCAACCGCATCATACCCAATACGAAATTCTTTTAGAGACCCTACCCCTTTACCTCTTATACCGACGATTTCTTCTAACGTATCGTATGGTTTACCAGTAATATATAAAAGGTCATCCCCCGGTCGTAAAATACCAAATAGCGCAGTGGATATAGCATGCGTACCAGAAATGATTTGTGGTCTAACCAATGCTGCTTCGCCACCAAAGACATCTGCATAGATTAATTCTAAAGTATCTCTACCCGCATCGTCATAACCATATCCCGTCGACGGTATAAAATGGCTATCACTTACACGGTGTTTTTGAAAACTCCGCAGAACCCGAAATTGATTCTCATCTATTCTTTCCTCTATTTTATGTGTCACACAAGAAATTTTTTTTTCTACTTCTTGAACAATCTCAGAAAGAGATTCTCCATTTATTAAGCTTTGGAACATGATTTACACCTTTACTTTCTATACTCTATAATGATTTAGCATTTGTGTGATTGGATGATCTTTGAAGTAAAAACCTTTAGCCAAATACATTTGTTTTTCTTCTATAAACTCACTACTCCGCACAATAGTCACCGTATTTAGGAGCGATAATAACTTTCCTTCTGAAGCAGGGATTGCAGCAGTATACGAATCCATTAATTGGGTGACCGCATGTTCAATTGCTTCTTTTAGCAAATAGCGATCACGATCATTTAATGCACTCATTTGTAACGTGTGCCTACCTTTTGTTGGAATGAACCTTTCATGTGCTTCATCTTTTTTATTATAAACAATCAATTGTGGAATCTCTTCCTGCTCTAAATCATCAATTAATTGTTGTACGGTTTGTTCATGTTGGGTGTAGTCCGGATTAGACATATCGACTACATGTAAAATGAGATCCGCTTCGTTTACTTCTTCTAAAGTAGATCTAAAAGCTGCAATTAACGTAGTCGGTAAGTCTTGTATAAATCCAACTGTATCGGTTAAAAGAGCTGTATATCCACTTGGTAAAGACATTTTTCTTGTCATTGGATCAAGTGTGGCAAATAATTGATTTTCTTCATAGGAATCAGCTTCGGTTAGGCGATTAAACAAGGTCGATTTACCCGCATTCGTATAACCTACTAAGGCTATTTGCAGTGCTTGGTTCTTCTTTCTTCTTTCACGATAACGCTTTCTATGATGAACAACTGCCCTCAATTGCTTATCAATATCATCAATTTTCCTTCGTATATGACGGCGATCTGATTCAAGCTTTGTCTCACCTGGACCTCTTGTTCCAATTCCCCCGCCTAAGCGTGAAAGTGCTGTTCCTTGTCCCAATAATCTCGGTAGTAAATATTTTAATTGAGCTAGTTCAACTTGCAGTTTCCCTTCTTTTGAACGAGCTCTGCCAGCAAAAATATCAAGAATCAACTGGGTTCGATCAATAATTCTTGCCGAAATGAATTCGGATAAGTTACGAACTTGACTAGGAGATAGTTCATCATTAAAAATAATCACATCTGCTTCGGTCTCTTCTTGTAGG
The DNA here is from genome assembly GCF_038595015.1 of Cytobacillus sp. FSL W7-1323. Taxonomy (NCBI): domain Bacteria; kingdom Bacillati; phylum Bacillota; class Bacilli; order Caryophanales; family Bacillaceae; genus Cytobacillus; species Cytobacillus sp. FSL W7-1323. Next base: position 2,043,494 of record NZ_CP151998.1, on the reverse strand, counting down.
CGTGATATTTCTTCAACTTTCCCTTTTCCTATATATGTAGATGGATGAATTCTCTCTCTTTTTTGTACAACACTTGTAATCACTTCACCTTTAGCTGTTTTTGTTAGAGACACAAGCTCATCCATTGAATAACTATATTGCAAATCGTCTTCAGTCGTTTGACAGCCGACAAGTATCGCTTTTTCTTTAAAAGACTGTTGTTCCATTAAAGCCCTACTTTCTTTTTAACATATCATTATCATATCAAATTCTTTTGTAATTCACTAATTATTCTTTACGTTAAAGGGAGAAAATTTCCGGTTATCCAAAATGTCCCTGCTAAGTAATCAATAATTATTGTTTACCACAAAAATTTATTTATTGAAAATCATTGATTTCATGCTTTTTCATGTTAAAATCTATATGTTTGTGTTTTAGCAGGATTTTAAGAACGTGTGGTGATATGTGATGTTAACTTGGGATTTTTTAAGTATGATTGGTACAATTGCTTTTGCCATTAGCGGTGCTATCGTAGCAATGGAAGAAGATTATGATATATTAGGCATTTATATTTTAGGTATTGTCACTGCCTTTGGTGGGGGAGCCATCCGTAATTTATTAATTGGGGTACCCGTATCAACATTGTGGGAACAGGGAACTTTTTTTCAAATCGCCCTCTTGTCTATTACATTGATTATTATTTTTCCCCATCACTTATTGAAGCATTGGCATAAGTGGGGAAACTTCACTGATGCCATCGGATTATCAGCATTTGCTATACAAGGTGCACTTTATGCTGCTGATATGAATCATCCATTAAGCGCAATTATCGTTGCCGCAGTATTAACCGGTAGTGGTGGTGGAATGATTCGTGATTTATTAGCACAAAGAAAACCTTTAGTATTACGATCAGAAATCTATGCTGTTTGGGCGATTATTACTGGGCTATTAATTGGATTAAATATTTTCACATCAGCAGTAGAACTCATAATATTATTCATAACAATTACAGCCCTTAGAGTATTATCTTACACTTATAAATGGAAACTTCCTACAAAACAATTCAAGTTAAATTAAATATAAAATAGTAAAAAAACAGAGCCACGTTTCAGCCCACGATAAAAGGTAGGAGACTGGCTCTGCTTAATTCAATTTCCATCTCTATTAATAACAAAAACAAGCTCCTAAATTAATCGGAGCTAAAACAAGGTCAATCATCTTCTTCAAAAACTAAGTCGTTGCTTCTAATAGTCATTAATTCATGGCGGTCATAATGACTTTGCATTAAAAGCCTCATGGATTGTGCGCGTATTGCCTTTTCGATAATATTTCTTATATATCTTCCATTAGAAAATGTTTGTGGATTTAAGACTGTTTTCACCCAAAGTAAGTGATCTTTTAATTTCCTTTCACTTTCTCTACTAAGTACGTACTCTTTTTGTTTCAGCATTCTTTGCCCAATCTCCATTAATTGTTCAATCGAATAATCTGGAAAATCTATAACTAGCGGAAACCTAGAATGTAAACCCGGATTTAAAGATAAAAAATAGTCCATTTCTTTTGAATATCCGGCTAAAATCAGTATAAAATCATGCTGTTTATCTTCCATATGTTTCACTAATGTATCGATTGCCTCTTTACCAAAATCCTTTTCCCCTCCTCTACCGAGGGAATATGCTTCATCGATAAAAAGTATGCCTCCGATTGCTTTCTTAATTAAATCTCTCGTTTTTTGAGCTGTATGGCCAATATATTCTCCTACTAAGTCAGCCCTTTCAGCTTCGATCAAATGTCCCTTTGTCAAAACATCCATTTTTTGAAATAGCTTACTTATTAACCTCGCTACCGTTGTTTTCCCTGTACCAGGGTTTCCCTTGAACATCATATGAAGGGACTGCTTTCCCGCTTTCAGTCCTGCTTCTTCTCGCTTCTTGTTCACATAGATCCAGGCATAAATTTCTTTAATCATTCTCTTCATTTCTTCCATGCCTACTAAAGCAGCTAATTCTTCTTCAATTTCTCTAAGAGCAAGATGCTCTGATTGTAAGGTTTTTTGTACAACATTCGGTTCGGGTATTTCCTTTGTTAAGGCTTTTCTTTTTTGAGAATTTAGTACAATACTGATTTGTCCATTATTTTTCAAACGAATCGGCTGATCCAATAGCTTTCACCTCACATTCTCTTGCACCAGTATACGCTAAGATTGCCTTAATTGTGACAAAAGCCTAGTCGTTATCTCAAGTCGTTATTTAGCCTATTCTATTATTAGAAGTTAGAGTCTTCTTGTTCATATATATTCAATTTGGAGGAAAATCATTAAAGTTTTTTTAGTGAAAACAAAATTGTTAATAATTAAATATAAATTATAGAACAACAGAATTTCTTCCAACAAGATTGTCAAAGCATAAGAAAAAGCCCGCATCATTTGCGGACTCGACAAGGCAACTTTATTATTTTTGTTCCATATCTAGCGATACATTTCGTTGAGGAGCAAATGTTGAAATCGCGTGCTTATAAACAAGTTGTTGTTTTCCTTCTGATTCAAATAGGACAGTAAAATTATCAAATCCCTTTACTTGCCCCCTAATTTGGAAACCGTTTAACAAGAAAACTGTCACATTGGCATTATCTTTTCGCAATTGATTTAGAAATTGATCTTGGATATTGATTGATGTTTTCATTACAAATCCTCCTCTTTTATCTCTATTATTATGTATTCGATTTAATTTTCAGCTTTCCTTCAATCGTTACATAAATTTCATTTATTTTTTTATGAAAACCCTTTGAATCGAGAGCTTCACTCATATCTATCCAACTAACATCCAGTTTATTACGAAACCAGGTTAGCTGTCTTTTGGCATATCTTCGTGAGTTTTGCTTTAGTTGATCAACAGCTTCGTCTAAAGTAATCAAACCATCAAAATAAGGGTAGAATTCCTTATATCCTATCGCTTGCATGGACTGACAGTTTTGCAACCCCTTATCACTAAACCCTTTCACCTCTTCCAATAGGCCATTATCCATCATCATATCTATTCTCTGATTAATTCGTTTATACAAAAGATCTCTGTCCATTGTTAAACCGATTACAGCGGCATTATATACCGATTCAAGTTCCTGTTTACTTTGCCATTCTGTCATCGTTTTTCCCGTACAATGGTATACTTCGAGAGCCCGAATCACTCTTCGAATATTATTAGGATGTATTTTTCCCGCAGATACCGGATCGACCACCTGTAATTCCTTATGTATACAAACATTCCCTTCAACTTTCGCCCTTTCCTCTAAGCGATATCGAAAATCATCATCTGAGGGGGCATTTGAAAATTGATAGTCAAATAGAACGGATTGTATATATAGTCCCGTCCCCCCTACAATAATGGGTAACTTCCCTTTACTACTGATTTCAGTTATCTTTTCTCTGACAATTGTTTGAAATTCAGCTGTCGAAAAACTTTCATCTGGCTCTTTAATATCAATTAAATGATGGCTGATACCTTCTGTCTCTTCTTTCGTTATTTTAGCTGTACCAATGTCCATACCTTTGTAAATTTGCATGGAATCACCACTAATAATTTCACCATTATATTTTTTTGCCAGTTCAATACTTGTTTTTGTTTTCCCTACAGCAGTAGGTCCTATAAGAATAATGATTTTTTCTTTTTGATTTGTCATTCACTCACACTGCCTTTTAGTCTTTCAATTTCTACCTTATCGTACCATAAGCATAGGAAGGAAAAAAGACAATCAATACTCAAACATTATTCACCCTTTTTCTACAAATTAAACCTTTTTTATTGCGGATTCGATTCTTTTTTACAGTGGAGATTACATTTTTATAACGTTTTATTTACATTCAGGCTTCTATAGTCGTTTCATGTTACCTTATAAAAAGCGGAGTTTAAGATAAGATGTCTTATGAATATGGTCTTATGAAAATGGATTGAGACGAAGCAGAATTATAGGAAATTAGGTGATTGATAATGATAGGAAATGCTGAAATTGGAATCGATTTAGGAACAGCTAATATACTTGTTTATAGTAAAGCAAAAGGAATCGCTCTCAATGAGCCTTCTGTTGTTGCGATTGATACAGAAACAAAAAAAGTGCTTGCAGTTGGCTCTGAAGCAAAAGAAATGATTGGTAAAACACCGGGACGAATTGTCGCCATACGCCCACTAAAAGATGGGGTAATTGCCGATTTCGATACAACAACAGAAATGTTACGTCATATTATGAAAAAAGCTGCAAAAGCTGGTGGCTTCTCAATTAGAAAGCCGAGTGTTGTTGTATGTACACCTTCCGGGTCGACAAGTGTTGAAAGAAGAGCGATTCAAGACGCAGTACGAAACGCCGGTGCAAAAAAAGTTTTCGTTATTGAGGAACCTGTTGCAGCAGCAATTGGCGCTGGTATGCCAGTCGATGAGCCAGTAGCAAATGTAGTAGTTGACATAGGTGGCGGTTCAACTGAAGTGGCGATTATTTCCTTCGGTGGTGTAGTTGCTTGCCACTCCGTCCGTATTGGCGGAGACCGTTTAGACGATGATATTATTCAGTATGTGCGTAAAGAATACAACGTACTTATTGGTGAAAGAACAGCAGAGAATATTAAAATTGAGATTGGCCATGCGCTGATTAACCATGATGAATTAAAAATGGAGATACGTGGGAGAGATTTAGTTACTGGTTTACCAAAAACCATTGAGCTTTCTTCCTTTGAAATTAGGGATGCGATGAAAGAAGCGTTACTCAGTATTTTAGAAGCACTAAGAGCAACATTAGAAGATAGCCCTGCTGAATTAAGCGGTGATATCGTTGACCGTGGAGTCATTTTAACTGGCGGTGGAGCTTTACTTAACGGTATGCAAGAATGGATCAGTCAAGAGATTGATGTGCCTGTTCACCTTGCTCCAAATCCGTTAGAATCCGTCGCAATTGGAACAGGAAAATCATTAAAATACATGGACAAATTACAAACAGCCAATGCGAAATAATTAAAAAAGAGAGAACCGCGTATCACTAATTTTGCGGTTCTCTCTTTTTATGTGACCATAAGCGTTTTAGAGTTGATTTCCTGTATCCTTCTTAAAACAAAGGTCTCTTTAAAGCAAGTCTTACATAATACGCTTAAACATTTTTTCCATTTCATATATAGAATAATGAATGATAATTGGGCGACCATGAGGACAAGTAAAGGGATCATTCGTTTGTCGTAACTCATCAAGTAATGCTTGAATTTCATCGTTACGTAAATGGCGATTTGCTTTTATGGAACCTTTACAACTCATCATGATAGCCGCTTCTTCTCTCAGTTTTTTTATATCCACTCGTTTCATATTCAGCAATTGTTCTATCATATCCACAATCGTTTCTTGTTCCTCTCCTTTAGGAAACCATTGTGGATGCGCACGAACGATATAACTGTTGTGGCCAAACTCCTCTAAGAAAACTCCCACTTTTTCAAGTTCGTCTTTATATTCTTCAATCTTTATCACATCGTCATTCGCATATTCAAAGGTCATTGGAATCAAAAGCTCCTGTAATTCACTTTCTACTTTCCCAACCTTTTCCTTAAAAAACTCATATTTGATTCTTTCCTGAGCCGCATGCTGGTCAATGATATACAAACCATTATCATTTTGTGCAAAAATATAGGTACCATGCATTTGACCTATAGGATACATCGCTGGGACTCTAGAAGGAAGCACGAATTCCTCTTCTTCTGCAAGCGTTATATTTTCTCCTTCTTGTGAATCCACTTCTTTAGGTGGAGCAGAAACTTCTATTGCAGGAGCCGTTTCAAAGATCGTATTTTTTACTTGTTGATTTGGTGTTACTGAATCTTCTTGGATGAATTGTACTTCTGTTTCTTTCCTTTCTTGCTCGATCTCTTTAAATGGTTTTCTTTCAGGTAAATGATCGAGGTGAAGGAATGTTTGTTCATCTTTTGGCTTAATTATTTTCTTTTCGGTAAAGCCACTTGGAATTAATTCTTCTTTTTTAAAGACTTGTTTAATGGTGGCCGTTACTAATTCGTTTAATTCATGCTCTTTACTTAACCGAACTTCCATTTTAGAAGGATGAACGTTTACATCTACTAATAATGGGTCCATTTCAATGTTTAATAAAACAATGGGATACCGTCCTATCGGCAATAATGTATGATAACCTTCCTGAATCGCTTTCACTAAAGGGTAGTTTTTAATAAACCTACCATTGATCATCGTTGAAATATAATTTCTCGAAGCTCTCGTTATTTCTGGTAACGCTACATAACCAGAAACCTTGAAGTCAAGGGACTGAGTTTGAATGGGAATCATTTTTTTGACAATATTTAAACCATAGATCGCCGCTAAAACTTGACGAACATCACAATTACCTGTTGTTTTTAACAATTGCTTATCATTATGGAGTAACCTGAATGAAATCTCCGGGTGTGATAAAGATAAGCGATTCATGACATCTGTAATATTACCTAATTCGGTATGAATCGTTTTCATATATTTAAGTCTAGCCGGCGTATTGTAAAACAAATCTGACACGGTAATATCTGTACCTTTACGACTAGCTGCCTTTTCCATCGTTACAACTTTTCCGCCTTCAAGCACCACTCTCGTACCTATATCACTATGGCAAGTCTTCAATTCAACTTTGGAAACGGAAGCAATAGAGGGCAACGCTTCCCCTCTAAATCCTAATGTGCGAATCCTAAATAGGTCGCTCTCGTCTTGGATTTTACTTGTCGCATGTCGGTGGAACGCATGGAGAACGTCATCTTCTGCTATTCCTTCTCCATTATCGATGATGCGGATACTTGAAAGGCCAGCTTCTTCTACTTCCACTTCTATAACAGAACTGCCTGCATCAATTGCATTTTCAACTAATTCTTTTACAACAGATGCTGGACGCTCAACGACTTCTCCTGCTGCGATTTTATTTGATAGATAATCATCTAAGAGCTTGATTTTACCCATTAGGATTCACCCTTTCAATCTTTATTTTAATTTTTTTTGTATTTCATATAAGGTATTTAATGCCGTCATCGGTGTCATTTCTAGAATGTCTAGTTTCTTTAGCTGATCAAGCAACTTTCTTTCCTTTGTTGCAATATTTGTTCCTCTTTTCGCTTGCGTTTCTTCTTCAAAGAATGACAATTGGCCAACCGCTTCTTCTTGTACGTCTATTTTTGTTGCTGTTGCATTTATTTTTGTTGAATCCTTTGCTTCTAGTCGCGTAAGGATTTCGTTTGCTCTTTGAATCAATGTCTCCGGTAGCTCTGCAAGTTGGGCAACATGTATACCATAACTTTTATCTGCTGAGCCTTCTTTAATCTTATGGAGAAATACGACCTTCCCGTTTTGTTCAACTGCACTTACATGCACATTTTCTAAATGGGGTAACTCCTCTGCCAAAACAGTAAGCTCATGATAATGCGTTGAGAACAATGTTTTCGCCCCAATATGGTGGTGAATATATTCAATAATCGCCTGAGCAAGGGCCATTCCATCATAGGTCGACGTTCCCCTACCAATTTCGTCAAATAGGATAAGACTATTTTCTGTGGCATGAACAATGGCATTCCTTGCTTCTAACATCTCGACCATAAATGTGCTTTGTCCAGAGATTAAATCATCTGCCGCACCTATTCTAGTAAACACTTGGTCAAAAATAGGTAACACCGCTTGTTTGGCAGGAACAAAACAACCAACTTGTGCCAAAATTGAGGTTAAAGCAATTTGTCGCATATATGTACTTTTACCTGACATATTAGGTCCAGTAATAAGTAACAACTCTCTTTCATCATCCATATAACAGTCATTTGCTACATATTCTTGCGCATTCATCACTTTTTCAACAACCGGATGTCTCCCGTCCTCAATGACGATTTTCCGTTCACTAGAAAAGGTCGGTTTATGGTATTGCCGCTGTTCGCTAACCACAGAGAAACATTGCAATACATCCAATTCACTTATAAGCTTGGCAAGATTCTGGATGCGTGGAATATGCTCTTTTACCTGTTCTCTTACCTCTAAGAATAATGTGTATTCTAGTTCAACCGATTTTTCTTCCGCTTGTAGAATTAATGCCTCTTTTTCTTTTAGCTCTGGAGTAATAAACCGTTCAGCATTTGTTAAGGTTTGCTTTCGTTCATATAAACCTTCTTCTAACAGATGAAGATTAGACTTTGTCACTTCAATATAATATCCGAAGACACGATTGTATCCGATTTTTAATGACTTAATCCCTGTCTTCTCTCTCTCTCTCTTCTCAAGCTGAGCGATCCAATTTTTACCGTTTTTCGTTGCGTCACGATATTGATCGAGTGCTTCATTAAAACCGTCAGCAATAATATTCCCTTCCTTGATGGTTAACGGGGGATTATCGGTAATGGCTCTTTCTAACAAGTCGGTTACATCCTCACAAGGATCAAGTTCATTTGCCAACTGTTTAGCAACGTCATTCGTTAACTGATTCACTACATGACCTATTTTGGGTACTTGCTGTAATGATTTTTGCAATTGAAATAAGTCACGAGCATTGACATTACCGAATGCGACTCTACCTGCAAGTCGCTCTAAGTCATATACCTCTTTTAAAGTATCTCTTAGCTCTTCTCGTTCGAAATAATGATTCATGAAAGTTTCCACCATTGATTGTCGTTCTATAATGGCATCCTTATTAATTAGCGGACGATCTATCCATTGTTTTAACATTCTCGAACCCATCGCTGTTTTCGTTTCATCCAGCAGCCAAAGAAGTGAACCTTTCTTTCCATTTGAACGCATCGTTTCAGTTAGTTCTAGGTTTTTCTTCGAGAAGTAATCAATTTTCATAAATTGGTTCACTTCATACACTTCAGCAAGTTGCAAATGGTCAAGGCTACGTTTTTGTGTTTTGTATAAATAATTATATAATCTCATTACTGTTTCACGCAGTCGATCATTTGCTAACTTTGCTATACTTTCCTGAAACACTTCCCGAGTTTGGATATCGTCTTCAATAGAAATGGTCAGTACCATTCTCTCTTTCATCTTTTTGAGCCATTTATCTGAGAACTGCGAAGAGACGACAATTTCTTTCGCATTAGAAACTGAAAGCTCATTCAAAATGGAAGTAAAACCATCAGTTATAATGGTCGCTTTTGTTTCTCCTGTTGATAAATCACTATATGCAAAACCATAAGTATCATCTTCAAATGCGCTTACTGTAGCGATATAGTTATTTTCCTTTTCATTTAACCCCTTACCTTCCATCCGAGTCCCAGGTGTAATTAATTGAACAACTTCCCTTTTGACTACACCTTTAGCCTGTTTCGGATCTTCGGTTTGTTCACATATGGCTACTTTGTAGCCTTTTTCAATTAAGCGTTCGATATAATTCGGGGCTGAATGATAAGGTACCCCGCACATCGGTATGCGGTCTTCAGCTCCTCCGTCTCTACTTGTTAATGTAATTTCTAACTCTCTTGATGCTGAAATCGCATCGTCAAAAAACATCTCATAAAAATCGCCTAAACGAAAAAATAAAAAGGCATCTTGATAATCTGCCTTTACCCTTAAATATTGTTGTATCATCGGCGTATATGTTGCTGCCATAATTTCCTCCACATAATTCATAATCTATTATTTTCTTATCTCATTATATCATACTTGAAAGTCAACAAACGATTAGAAATGCTTCATACTCTTACCCGCCTTAACTCTTCAACACTTTGAAAAAAGAAAAAAACTAGGAAGTAAAACCTCCTAGTTAGTTTTTATTCCTCTTCAGTTCCAATGATGAAGTCTGGGTTTAAGTCTTCAAATTCCTCATCTTCTGCTTCTAATCCCCAATCTTCATCTTCGCAGTCACCAGCATCAGCAACTGCTACACAAATCTTTGTTTCTCCAATGACTTCAACAATAAACTCTCTCTCCACATGTACAATAATTTTATTGCCATTTTTAGAGATTGTTGCTTCAATACAGTTTGGTTGTTGAACGACCCGTGCAACAACTTCAATATCGTCAAGGATTTCTTCATCACGATACTTCACTTTGATTACATCTTTGTATTCCACGCATTCTGTTACTACTTCAGTTTGCGTGTTATCTTTATAAGAATACCAGATATTGATATCAAAGCTTCCGCTAACCTCTACAGTATTTCCCACCTTTTTCGCTTTGTACTTATGGTTAATGATCCAAGCACCAAGAATACTAGATGGGTGGTGTTGAGGACAAACCGTGTGATTGGACTGGATAAACTTACGTCCTTTCGCAACGACTGCCTTCGTTATTATCTCTCTATAGTCTCCCATTGCGAGCGAACCCTCCTCATTCATTTTCAATTCATCCTATGCGGGATATTAGACTAGTGTGCGACATATTTTCTTGTGGGCAATTAGCCAAATCCATTAGCATGCTTTATCATATGCCGCATACGGGCGATTGTTACGGACTGAGGTGGGCAAGGGCCCAATCTAGGAAAGATTTTTCAGCAACCTCTTGAAACATTCTCTCTCAATTTTGGTTCAAATACCGGTATTGATTGTCACGTAGCTGTTAAATTAATCATACGAGGATAGAAGTGGCGTTATTGTGATAGTTGTCTTACGAAGGATTAATTGGTCAGTTAAATAATATCTTGAAAACGCATCTCACTTGTAGAAAATTTGAATTCTCAAATTTCACCTTACTGTATAGTTTGTTCCCAATTATATTGTTTTCTTATAGTACACTTTTTCATTTCTCACAAAACGGCGCAAAATTAGAGATATAAATTTACGCCTCAATAGAAACAAATAAGATACATGCATAAGTGAGATTAGCCGTTTAAATAAGCACAGATCAGCAGCGCTGGGTACTATTGCTGGTCTTTAGACTATTTTTTTACAATATCTTTATAACTTTACAGTTTTTCATCAACAAAGGTTGTGCAGCTGCAACCGATTCAATCATTGCCCAAAGCGACAACGATGCAGATGTATTATTGCTTTTAAAAAGGGCGATTATGGATTGCAGGCAATTGGTTATAAATACGGTTGCATTGAATGTGATGTATTTTTTAACAAGCAAAAAAAGACCCTATTTTCATCTTACACAATAAAGGAAAGGGTGATAAATCCACATATTTAACCTATATTGATAATCATTCTATTCAACAATAAGAAGTTCGAAATCTAAGAATATATTCATAAGTCTAAAGTAATCCATGATAAACACTTCCTTTCTTAAAGAACAATAAACTTATAAAACAAGTTTCTAAAAGCTGCTGATATCAATAGTGAAAAATCAAAAGGGTGATCACATCGACTTGTGATCACCCTTCAATTTCATTCTTAATGTTGACAGCCTGAATTTTTCAATTGTGAACCGGTTTGACCAGATAGTAAATCGCCACCAGTTGACGAAATAATCTCATCTGTCACTCTGTTAGAAATGGCTGAAGAGACAATTTGTAATAAATCATTCACATCCACTTGAGATTGTTTAAACTCTTGAACAACAGGAATTGCATCTAGCTCTTCTTCAAGAGAATCAATTTTCGCTTCTGTTTTTCTTAAAGCTTCCTCTTTCCCATAATGTTGTAAATTAACCGCTTGTTTTTGTAGACCTTTAATTTGCGTAATAATCTTTGAAACTTTTTCATTCTCATTAATTTGTGCTTCCGCACGTTTAAAGAAATCTACTTCTTCCGTTTCAGCAATCATTACAGCTAGTTCTCTTGCACGCTTTACAATATCATCTTTAGAATACTTCGCCATCTTAGCTCACCTCAAGATTTTCTTTTTCTTCAATCATCTCACCATTAAGTGACCAAGTTTTAGCATCCGTCACTTTCACCTTGACGATTTTTCCTATTGCTGTCTTCGGTCCTTTAAAGTTTACCAACTTGTTCTTTCTTGTATAGCCTGCTAATGTATCAGGGTTGTTTTTGCTTTCCCCTTCTACTAACACTTCAACTATTTCATCTTGGTATTTCTTCATAGATTCAGCAGATATTTCATTTACTAGCGCGTTTAATCTTTGTAAGCGTTCCTTCTTCACTTCCATTGGTACATTATCCTTCATTTTCGCAGCAGGTGTACCTTCACGAGGAGAATAGATAAAAGTATACGCCGCTTCAAAACCTACTTCACGATAGAGCGACATCGTTTCCTCGAACTGTTCTTCAGTTTCATTCGGATAACCAACAATTATATCCGTAGTAAAAGTTGCTCCTGGTATGTTTTCTTTTATTTTGCGTACTAACTCTAGAAACTGTTCTCTGGTATACTTTCTAGCCATAATTTTCAATACATCATTCGAACCTGATTGTACAGGTAAATGAATATGTTCTACAAGGTTGCCGCCTTTTGCAAGCACTTCAATGAGATGGTCATCAAAGTCACGTGGATGACTAGTTGTAAAACGGACCCTAGGAATATCAATTTTCTGAATTTCATCCATTAAATCCCCAAGACCATACTTTATGTCTTTAAAGTCTTTACCGTAAGCATTCACATTTTGTCCTAATAAAGTAATTTCTTGATAGCCTTTTGCCGCTAGTTGACGAACTTCTTGAATGATATCTTCCGGTCTGCGACTTCTCTCTTTTCCTCTTGTGTAAGGAACAATGCAATACGTACAGAATTTATCACAGCCATACATAATATTTACCCAAGCCTTGATATTACCTCTTCTCACTTTAGGTAAATTTTCAATCACATCGCCTTCTTTAGACCAAACTTCAAGTACCATTTCCTTAGACATATAAGCTTCTTGTAAAATATTTGGCAAGCGGTGAATATTATGTGTTCCGAACACCATATCTACTTGGTTATATGTTTTAAGAATTTTATTAACGACAGATTCTTCTTGAGACATACACCCACAAACACCGATAAGTAAATCAGGATTTTGCTGTTTTAAATGTTTCAAATGTCCGAGTTCACCAAACACCTTATTTTCCGCATTTTCACGGATTGCACAAGTATTTAGAAGAATCACATTGGCATCATCTACGGATTCAGTTGGTTCATAGCCTAAATTCATAAAAATCCCTGCCATTACTTCCGTGTCATGCTCATTCATTTGACATCCATATGTACGGATATAGAACTTACGACCTTCCCCTAAGCCGGCAAATTCACTCGGTATTTCAAAATCCTTATGGTATTTGACATCTTCTTTTCCACGTTTCTTCGCATCCTTTAAAGATGGAGCTGTATACACATGTTCAAAATACTTACTGTAATCCTTTTCGGATTTTTTGTCCGCAGGATTTGCGACCTTTACTTGTTGACTTTCTAATCTTTGTTTTTCATTCATTTACGACATGCCCCTTTCTATGATACTGTAGGCGATTTCTATCCATTATTTCTATACACATTACTATAGTATAAAGCGTATTTCTATTGAACACAATAGCAATGCACCTGATCTATTCTTTTTCGTAGGAAAGTATTAAAAATAGGCGTACATTCTATAAAGAATAAAAAAGACCTAAGAAAATCAACAATGGATTCTCTTAAGTCTTTTATTTAATTTACATAAATTCTTCTACTAACTTATCAAAGTACGCTTGATCTAAGTTTAAATCAGCCTTTGCTAACGGTGTCTCTGAATAACCATGTAGCATTTCCTGATAAGACCTACGTTCTGTGTCTTGATAAATAAGTCCAGTTACTAATCCTTCGTGTTTCATTAAGGTTTGCATTGCTTGTTCTCTATTGGAAGAATCGTATCCTTCAATATCTTTTAATTTAGTTAAGTTCGCTTTAAACCAATCATACGTATTGATTTTGTTATAAGTGACACATGGACTAAACACATTAATAAGTGAAAATCCATCATGTTGAATTCCTTGTTCAATGAGAGCAGTTAAATCTTTCAAGTCGGTTGAAAAACTTTGTGCAACAAACGTAGCTCCTGCCGTTAAAGCCATTTCCATTGGTGAAATCGCTTGTTCAATGGAACCTTCAGGTGTTGATTTTGTTTTAAAACCGGTAGATGAACGCGGAGATGTTTGGCCCTTAGTTAAGCCATAAATTTGGTTATCCATTACGATATACGTAACATTAATATTGCGGCGAATAGCATGAATCGTGTGCCCCATACCGATAGCAAAGCCATCCCCATCACCACCAGAAGCAATAACCGTTAAGTCCTTATTCGCCATCTTAACACCTTGAGCAATCGGTAATGAACGTCCATGGATTCCGTGAAATCCATATGAATTAATATAGCCAGAAATTCGTCCAGAACAACCAATTCCAGATACTACAGCTAACTCTTCAGGTTCTAAACCAACATTAGCTGATGCGCGTTGAATAGCAGCTTGAACAGAGAAGTCACCACAGCCTGGGCACCAATTCGGTTTTACATTATTTCGAAAGTCTTTAAACGTAGCCATTTAGAACAACTCCTTGCACTTTGTATGGATTTCGTGCGGCAAGAAAGGATTCCCGTCGTACTTATTATATTTAATGATTTTATTCGCATGTCCAACATTCATTTTGATAATATTTGCTAACTGTCCAGTGGCATTGTTTTCAACCACCACAACCTTTTTAGCAGATGCAACTAACGGCATTAACTCATCAGTTGGGAATGGATGAATCAAACGAATATGTGCGTGATTAACCTTCAAACCGTCTGCTTCTAATCTAGTAATCGCTTCTTCAATTGCACCTCTTGTTGAAATGAAACCAACTAATAACAAGTCTGCTTCTTCATGAGGGGCATTTTTATATACTGGTGTATTAAATTTCACATTTTCAATTTTACGGAACCGTTTATCCATTTGTTGAATACGATTTGCTGCTGATTCCGATGGTTTTCCAGATTGATCATGCTCTACACCTGTAACATGGTGGATTCCATATTTCATCCCTGGGATTACCCTTGGCGATACGCCATCCTCCGTCACTTCATAACGTTTAAAATATTCTTTGCTATCTATTTCAGGTAGATCGCCTTGCAGCTTCCCACGGCGAATTTCTACTTCATTAAAATTCAACGGTTCCACTGTTTGTTTACCTAATGATAATTGTAGATCTGATAAAACAATTACAGGACATTGATATTCTTCAGCTAGATTAAATGCTTCAGCAGTATCATAAAACGCTTCCTGTACTGTACTTGGTGCAAGAACAATTTTTGGAATTTCTCCATGTGTTCCATAAATCATAGCCATTAAATCTGACTGTTCTTGTTTCGTTGGTAGACCTGTTGACGGGCCACCACGTTGAGTATCAACGATAACTAATGGTGTCTCTGTAATACCCGCTAGGCCAATCGATTCCATTTTCAAAGATAATCCTGGGCCGGCTGAGGCTGTGAAAGCACGTACTCCTGCATAGTTAGCACCAATCGCCATAGTTGCAGCAGCAATTTCATCCTCTGTCTGAATAACAGTACCACCAAGTTCAGGTAATTTTTTTATTAGATACTCCATAATTTCCGAGGCTGGTGTAATTGGATAAGCAGCCATAAATCGACTTCCTGCAGCTAATGCACCCAGAGCAATGGCATCATTTCCGATCATGAACATTCTTTTCTTACCATCCGCTTCATCCAACTGCATCAAGCCATCTGTTTTACCTAATTGTTCAACTGTTGTATCATAGCCAGCTTTTATCGCTTCCATATTTTTATCTACAACGGCTTGTCCTTTGCGAGCAAAAATCTCTTCTACCACTTCTTTGAAAACTTCCACATCCAAATTTAAAACGGCACAAGTTGAGCCTACAGCGACCATATTTTTCATCAGTGATGTACCCAGATCAGTCGCCATTTGTGTAAATGGAATGGATAGAAGTAGCGCGTTTGTATCTTCTGGTTTCACTGGATTAAATTTTGCATCTGCTAAGATAATCCCACCATCATGTAACTCTTTATAATTGACATCTATCGTTTCTTGGTCAAACGCCACAAGAACGTCTAAATCATCCGCAACAGACCGAGTTTGAGAGGTACTCACACGAATTTTATTATTCGTATGCCCCCCTTTGATACGAGAAGAAAAATGACGGTATCCGTATAAATAATAGCCAAGGCGATTCAATGCAATAGAAAATATTTCACCAGTACTTTCAATTCCTTCGCCTTGTTGTCCGCCAACCTTCCACGAAAGTTGTTTCACCATGTCCTACACCCCTTTTATTACATGAGAAATATGTAAATAACTTGTATAATCTCTTTTTATACATCCATTTCACCATTTAACGTACTAAACGCTTTCAATTCTAGACCTAACAATGTAAAATTGCAAGCCTTTAAGATTAAATAATTGATAGATTTGTTTATTTTTTTAGATAGTTTTGAAAAATTCATCTATTTATCTACTAAATAACATATTTTTAAAATTATAATAGGTAATCTTTTCTACGACATCGTGTGGAAAGTGCTGTAATAATGTGTCAATCAAATATTGATATTCTCCAGCATGCTCAAGCCCTCTTAGTGGTGGTTCAGTGCCATCAAAGTCTGAACCAAGGCCAATATGGTCTTCTCCACCAAGGGAGCAGATATGATCAATATGTTTTAATACATCATTGATTGAAGCTCTATGTGGCTCATTTAAGAATTCTCTAACAAAAGTCAATCCAATCAAACCATCTTTCTTAATAAGAGCTCGAATTTGGTCATCGGTTAAATTCCTTGGATGTGAACAATAATGAAGACAATTAGAGTGTGAAGCAAACGGTCTCTTAGCTATATCCATTACATCCCAGAAGCCTTTTTCTGCTATATGAGAGACGTCACATAATATATTGCGTTCATTTAATATTTCTATAACCTTTTTGCCAAATCGTGATAGTCCTCCTGCATTCTCCTCTAATACACCATCGGCAACAAAATTTCCGTAATTCCAAGTTAAGCCGACCGATTGTACACCTAACCTTAACAGCGATTTTAATTTCACTTCATCATTGTAAATCGCATCACAGCCTTCTAGAGTTAAAACCGCCCCTATTTCATTTTCCTGTAATCCTTGAAGATCATCACTCGACTGAATTACCTTCACTTGAGGATGAGGTTTAACTATTTTCTCATAAAAAATATCAACCATTTGTAGTGCTGCGTTAAACTTTAATTCTGGATGAATTTTCTCTGGTACATAAATAGCAAACAATTGGACTTTCACATCACCGGCTAATAATCGATTGAGATTAGCCTGAAGCTGCTGCGAATACTGAAACTCAATGGAAGGGTCCAAAAACATTTTTACTAATACATCACAATGACCATCAACTATCTTCACTTTCTCACTCCCTTATTATTTAAATATACAAAATATTTCATTCATTCTCTATTGTTTTTCGTTCTACAAAGAGAAAAAACCCATTTGATAATCAAATGAGCTTTTACTTTTTCTGATGGGACATGACAGCCATTATCTAGGTTCTACGATCAGCTTTATAGCTGTTCTCTCTTCCCCATCTATCAAAATATCTGTAAACGCAGGAATACATACTAAGTCTACACCGCTAGGCGCTACAAATCCTCTTGCGATTGCTACTGCTTTAACCGCTTGATTCAATGCACCCGCACCAATTGCCTGGATTTCTGCTGCTCCTCTTTCACGTAGAACACCAGCAAGCGCACCAGCTACAGAATTAGGATTAGATTTTGCTGAAACTTTTAATATTTCCATTCCTAGCTCCTCCTCATTTTTCCCCCTCCTGAATGCTCTTTTTTTAAAGAGTTCATCAGGTTTCAATAAATGTTTCCACTGCTACTATATTCATAATGAAAAAGACATATTCCAGCTTGACCAGAAAAATTAAAAAATGAGGAGGTTTTTTTAGCTATAAAATGGGTGATCATCATTAATTAAAACGCTTTCTATCTTCTTCGCTTTTCCTGTTTTCATATCAATGTCAATGGTTACGGCACTCAATATTCCTCTTCCACTTTTCGGTACTTCAAAACGAACCGGCATATTCGTAATAAACCGCTTTAATACAGCTTCTCTTTCCATACCAAGAATACCATCGTATGGTCCAGTCATACCTACATCACTCATGAATGCTGTCCCATTTGGCAGAATGCGTTGATCTGCTGTTTGCACATGTGTATGAGTCCCAATTACTGCTGACACTTTACCATCTAAATACCAGCCCATTGCTTGTTTCTCACTTGTTGTTTCACCATGAAAATCGACGAAAATAACCGGAGTTCTTTGCTTTGCCTCTTCAATAAGTTGCTCTGCCTTCTCAAAAGGGCAATCACTTGGTTGCATAAATGTTCGACCTTGTAGATTGATAACAGCTATTTCTTCACTATTATATTTTAAATAAACTAAACCCTTCCCTGGATTATTATCAGGGAAATTAGCTGGCCTAACTAAATACTTTGCTTCCTCAATGAAATCAAATATTTCCTTATTATCCCATGTGTGATTACCTAATGTCACCGCTTGTGCTCCAGCCGATAAAAATTCCCTGTATATTTTTTCGGTAATTCCTCTACCACCAGCAGCGTTCTCCCCATTAATAATGGTTATTTGCGGTCGATACTTTTCCTTTAACTTCGGTAAATACTCTTCTACCATTTCACGGCCTAATGATCCAACAACGTCCCCTACAAATAAAATTCTCATAAAATTCCCCTTCTAAAAATACTTGTATTCATACATACGCCAATCAAGCTCTATGCTAGATTGTTAGCTCTTTAAGATTTTTTATCCTTCAAAAAAGGAAGCGATGCCTAAAAGGCATCGCTCTTATTTCGCATATTCTACGGCTCTTGTTTCCCTAATAACCGTTACTTTTATATGACCTGGATAATCGAGTTCTTCTTCGATTTTCTTCCTTATATCTCTTGCAAGACGGTGTGCTTCCAAATCATCAATTTGCTCCGGTTTAACCATAATGCGAATTTCACGACCCGCTTGAATAGCAAATGATTTTTCAACACCATCATATGACTCTGAGATTTCTTCGAGCTTTTCTAAACGTCGAATATAATTCTCAAGCGTTTCTCTTCTTGCCCCCGGTCTTGCAGCAGAAAGTGCATCAGCTGCAGCTACTAAAACAGCGATAATGGATGTTGGTTCCGTGTCACCATGATGGGAAGCGATACTATTAATGACAACTGGGTGTTCTTTATATTTCGTCGCTAGTTCAACCCCAATTTCCACATGGCTTCCTTCTACTTCATGGTCAATCGCTTTCCCAACGTCATGTAATAATCCTGCTCGGCGAGCTAATGTCTCATCTTGACCTAATTCCGCAGCAAGCATACCGGACAACTGTGCTACTTCCATCGAGTGTTTCAATACATTTTGACCGTAGCTTGTACGGAATTTTAGGCGACCTAATATTTTGATCAAGTCAGGATGTAAACCATGGACACCAACTTCGAATGTCGTTTGCTCTCCAATTTCTCGAATATGCTCATCCACTTCTCGTCTGGCCTTGTCCACCATTTCCTCGATTCGAGCTGGATGAATTCTTCCATCCTGTACAAGTTTATCAAGTGCAAGACGAGCAGTTTCTCGTCGGATAGGATCAAATCCTGAAAGAATAACGGCTTCTGGTGTATCATCGATAATCAAATCAATACCTGTCAACGTTTCAAGTGTACGGATATTACGCCCTTCACGACCGATAATACGACCTTTCATTTCGTCGTTTGGCAAGTTAACAACTGACACCGTTGTTTCAGCTACATGGTCCGCAGCACATCTTTGAATCGCTAATGATAAGATTTCTTTCGCACGCTTATCCGCTTCTTCCTTCGCCCTTGATTCACTCTCTTTTACCATGATGGCAATATCATGTGCAACCTCTTGTTCAGTACGATCTAAAATGATGGATTTAGCTTCCTCACGAGTTAACCCGGAGATTCTTTCCAGTTCAGTTTGCTGAGACTGTACCATTTTGTCCACTTTGCTTTCCATCTCTTCAATATGCTGTTGTCTTTTGCCAAGAGAGTCGTCTCTTTTTTCCAAAACCGCTTCACGCTTATCTAGCGTTTCATCTTTTCGGTCTAGATTCTCTTCTTTTTGCAATAAACGATTTTCTTGTTTTTGCAGTTCATTCCTACGTTCACGAATTTCACGTTCCGCCTCTGTGCGAAGCTTATGATTCTCATCCTTCGCTTCAAGTAATGCCTCTTTCTTTAGAGCTTCTGCTTCACGTTTTGCATCTTCTAAGATTTGATCAGCAGCTCCTCGGGCACCAGCGATTTTTGCTTCCGTAACGGATTTTCGAAAGAAATAGCCAACAAAAGCAGCAACGATTAGGCCAAGCAAAATGGAGATGATATAACCTAGTTCCATCATTTCACCTCCTCTTGCTATAAACTTTTTTGTTACGTTTTTAAAGTGTTGGCATGTATACCGTTTTAACAATATACTGCACTTAAGCTTTTCAACGCTTTCATTCTTCTTATTGTTTGCAAATAATACAGTTATTTGGAAGCATTCTCCATTGTTTGCAACAGAGATATCTTCTGAAAAGGTTATTTCTACCTTCCCTTAACAAATATGCAAATTAACATATAAAAAATGTAAATTATACAGTTTTAATTGTAAAGCCGCAGAATTTCATTGTCAAGTACTTGAAGGTAGAGTATAAGTCCACAATGCCTGTTATTATGTATAATCACGAGCTCAAGAAGATGACGATTTTCACCGCATGATTTTTCTATACAAAAAGAGATATTCAACTATATTTATAAGTTGTGAATATCTCTTTTCGAAGTAACAAGAGTTACAGTAGTCTGTACTCTGCTTTCTCTCAATTAATCGATTAGTTCGAATTCCTCTTGTTCATCATCGCTGTTAGAAGATTTATCTACGTCTAAACCATAGTACTCCCGGATTTTCTCTTGAATTTGCAAACGAATTTCCGTATTCTCTTTAAGGAATTGCTTTGCATTTTCTCTTCCTTGACCTAAACGTTCATCATTATAGGAGTACCAAGAACCACTTTTTTGTACAATATCAATCTCTGATCCGAGATCAATAATTTCCCCTTCTTTTGATACACCTTCACCATACATGATATCAACTTCCGCTACTCTAAAAGGCGGAGCTACTTTATTTTTTACAATTTTAATTTTTGTTTTATTACCGACAATCTCATTGCCTTGCTTCAAAGCTTCTGCTCTACGCACTTCTAAACGTACCGTTGAGTAGAATTTTAATGCACGACCACCTGGTGTTGTTTCAGGGTTACCGAACATAACGCCTACTTTTTCACGAATTTGGTTAATGAAGATCGCAATCGTTTTGGATTTATTAATCGCACCAGATAGTTTCCTTAGTGCCTGCGACATTAATCTTGCTTGAAGACCAACGTGAGAATCTCCCATTTCCCCTTCAATTTCTGCCTTTGGTACTAAAGCAGCTACAGAGTCAATAACTAAAATATCAACGGCACCACTTCTAACTAAAGCTTCAGCTATTTCAAGGGCTTGTTCCCCTGTATCTGGTTGTGATAAAAGAAGCTCATCAATATTTACCCCAAGGTTTTGAGCATATACAGGGTCAAGTGCATGCTCTGCATCGATAAATGCTGCTTGTCCACCTGCTGCTTGTACTTCAGCAATGGCGTGCAGAGCAACAGTTGTTTTACCCGAACTTTCAGGCCCGTAAATTTCGATGATACGTCCTCTCGGATATCCACCTACTCCTAAAGCGGTATCTAAAGCTAATGAACCACTTGGAATAGTGGATATTTTACGCTCTGCTTGTTCTCCTAACTTCATAATCGAGCCTTTACCAAACTGCTTTTCTATTTGTTTCAACGCCATATCTAAGGCTGCTTGACGATCGCTCATGCTATTTCCTCCTTTAAATTTCGATTATCTATGATAAATTTATCATTAGGTCTTTCGATTTCATATTTATACTATAGCTTTTTTTTATGACTTTGTCGAGGAAAAAATCGAACATCCATTCGTTTTTTTTATCGGTTGGTTTTTTTGGAAAAATGATCGTTTTGCCAGATAGAAATCCATTAATCAAACCTCTTTCTCAGTATAAACTTCAAATTTCTTTTAATCTCCGACTATTCCTTTAGCTATATTTGCACCCTAGCCGATCATAACAAGCATCTATTGCTTCTTTAGAAGTGAGAAATCCGAACAACGTTAATCATTGTCCGGATTTCTTCAACTACTTACTTCCTTCAGTATCTAAAACGCCTCACTACGCCAAGGATTTCAATAGAAAATAGGCGCCATAAAGAGATGACCTCTTTCTGATTGATGTGCGGGAACCACCAAGGTTGAGCTTCTCAGCTCTTGCTTCACCATCGTGATAAATCCCTATATAAACGGTACCGACTGGATTGCCTTCTAATTCATCAGGTCCGGCAACACCCGTAAAGCTTACACCAATGTCACTTTCCATTAACTTGGCGACATTTTCCGCAAGTTCCTTTGCACATGTAGCACTGACAACACCTTCATTTTTAATTGTCTCTAGCTTTACATTGAGTACTTTAGCTTTTACTTCATTTGTATAACAAACGACGCCACCATTTATTAGCCCACCAGCTCCAGGAATCGATGTAAATGTTTCTTGAAACATGCCCCCAGTTAAACTTTCCGCAGCAGACAGGGTTAATTTCTTTTCCTGCATTCTTTTTGAGAGCTCTTTAAAGAGCGACGTATCATCATAACCGTAAAAATAGTCTCCTACTACTGCCATAATTTCTTTCTCTTTTTCTTCCAAAAGTGTTAAAGCAGTATCAAGATTATGATGTTTGGCTGTCAACCTCAATGTAACTTCATGATCTCCCGCTAACGGCGCAATCGTCGGGTTTGTTTGGTTATCAAGTATATCTTCTATTTCCGCCTCTAGCATTGCTTCACCAATGCCAAAGAATCTAAGGACACGCGACGAGATAACTGCTTCTTCTACTGATTGTGATTTTATTGCAGAAAATCCGTATTTCAAAAACATCGGTTCCATTTCTTTTGGTGGCCCAGGTAAAAGCATATATTGCTTATTTTCCGTCTGATAAAACATACCAGGTGCCATACCGTAATCATTAGGAAGTACTTTCGCACCAGAAAGAACTAAGGCTTGCTTACGATTATTTTCAGTCATTGGTCGATTCGTCCGTTTAAAATATTCTTCAATAGACGCCAGTGCTGTATCATCCATTACGAGATTTGTTTGCAAATGCTTAGCAATGGTTTCTTTTGTTAAATCGTCTTTTGTCGGACCAAGCCCACCAGTGAAGATAATGAGTTCAGCTCTATTTTCAGCAATTTTTATAGCAGACTCTAACCGCCCCGCATTGTCTCCGACGACCGTATGATAAAAAACATTCACACCAAGGTCAGCTAACTGCTGTGATAAAAATTTGGCGTTCGTATTGTTAATTTGTCCTAATAACAACTCAGAGCCAACGGCAATAATTTCAGCATTCATGATGACCACTCTCCTATTATTTTGAATTGGTAAAGGCATGTTTGTTTTTAATAAAATAATCAACGCCAGACCAAACAGTAAACACCATGCTCACCCATAGAGCAAATGTCGCAAAGTCAAATGGAATCAATGCGAAGATTGTATTATGCAGCAATAACGCAGATACAGCTATAATTTGCGTCCAAGTTTTAATCTTACCTAACATATTCGCTGCAACTACCTCACCACCACCTGCTAAAATCAGGCGAAGACCAGTTATTGCAAACTCCCTACTAATAATAATAATCACAATCCAAGCGGGAGCCATCCCTAATTCTACAAGGATGATTAATGCACTGGAAACTAATAACTTATCTGCTAAAGGGTCTAAAAATTTCCCTAAATTGGTTACTAATTGATATTTTCTCGCTACATATCCATCAATCCAATCTGTAACGGAAGCGAATATAAAAATAAGCGCGCCAACAAAATGAGCAATTGGGAGCGTCACACCGATAAAATTCATGTCTCCCCATGAGAAAGGGTTGTACATAATAATAATGAAAATCGGTATTAACAAAATCCTTGAAATCGTTATCTTATTTGGTAAATTCATAAGTTCCCTCCGGTAATTATGTAATTCTTCCCTTGGTGGGATGATCATATTTTATCAAAAAAAAGTCATAAAGCCTAAATTTGCGATACAATGTTAGGATTTATTTATATTTCCCACCTCAGGGGGCTAAACACGAAAATAGTCATCAATGGTTGATGACTATTCGCCAAGCGATGTAAAACGGATTGTAATGTTTTGGTTTACATACTCTGATGGTGAGACTTCATATTCGAGTCTCTCATCATTGATTTTAATTTCAGTAGCAGTTGTATTTCCAATGATTACTTGTACTTCTTTTTGGTCTGTTAAATCTAACTCTTTTTCAACGCCTTCTTCCATTGTTTCTTCATAGAAGGTTTCATTATCAGCACTAGCCACTCTTACCCAGCTTTTACCTTCTGCTAATAAAGATAGTGTAAACGTATCCGTATTTTTCAATTCATATACAGTGTTTTTACCCGAGGATTCTTGTACACTTAACTCTTGAACTGGTTTCTCCTCTTCTTCTGCATTTTCATCTGCTGCATCGTCTTTTTCTTCCTCAGGAGCAGCATCTTCATTTTGTTTCTCATCTTTAGGCATATTATTTTCAACAATTGCACCTGGATTATTATTGTCTTCATTTGATTGCTTATCACTATTAGACACGTTATTTTCAACAAAATAATAAATGACAGCAATAACACCAATGATAAAGACAATAATTAAAACTTTTGGTAAAAGATCTAAAAACTTCGAAGTTGAAGGAGAGATATTCTTACTTGTTTGCACACGTGAAAGTTTCTCTGGAATATCTTCATTGGATGTTGCTGGAATTTCACTTTTATACTCATCTAACAGCTCTTCATGATTTAAGCCCACTGCCTCTGCATATTGCTTAATGAAAGCACGCACATAAAATTTACCCGGCATTATACGGTAATTACCTTCTTCTATGCCGATTAAATATCTTTTCTGTATTTTTGTAACTGTCTGTAACTCATCAAGAGACATCCCTTTTTGTAAACGTGCTTCTTTCAAACGACTACCTAATTCTGTCAAAACTAACACCTTCCAACATTACTAAAAATCAAAACCTCCGAAGCCTGTATCGGAGAACATATTATGATTGTTACGTTCGACTACATCATAGACGATATCTTCATCATGGTCGTGACGAAGCTCGATAATATAATCAAAATCATCCAAAGTATATTCTGAATTTTGCACAAAAACATCAGGATGTTCAATTACTTTAATAGCTGGGAGTCTCATTATCTCTCTCACAAGCTGCCAATGACGTTCATTTGCTCTTTTTGTCGAAACGATCCCATCAATGATAAATAAATTATCATCGCTATACTCATCTTCAATTAATTGATTGCGAATCGTTTGTTTAAGCAACGTTGACGAAACAAACAGCCATCGTTTATTCGCACAAACACTTGATGCCACAATAGATTCTGTTTTTCCAACCCTAGGCATGCCACGAATACCAATTAATTTATGGCCTTCCTTCTTAAATAATTCTGCCATAAAATCTACTAAAAGACCGAGCTCATCTCTGACAAATCGAAAAGTCTTCTTATCATCTGCGTCTCTCTGTATGTATCTCCCATGTCTCACAGCCAGCCGATCGCGAAGCTTTGGCTCTCTTAGTTTAATGAGCTTAATCGTATCCATCGTCTTTAATATTGATTCCAATCGAACGATTTGGTCATCATCTTTAGCAAGGATCAACATTCCACGCCTACCTTGATCAACTCCATTAATCGTAATAATGTTGATGGAAAGCATCCCTAACAATGATGAAATATCTCCGAGTAATCCAGGTCTGTTTTTTTGGATTTCATATTCGAAATACCATTCTTTTTTCTCCACCTAAAACACTCCTTATTCGCCTACAGTTCCAGATATTCTTATTACACAATATTAATTTATTTTTAATTAAATCTAGGTTCTATAATATATGATTTTCCACTAATATGAAAGGAAAATCCTTTTCGTTCGTAAAAATATATGTAAAATAAGAAAAAAGCAATTAAAGGCATATACACCTTCATTGCTTTTCCCATACCCGCTAATTATTTTTGTACTAATTTCACAACTAAATTAGCAATCGCATGTTGTTCTTCCTCACTTGCGACAGACCAAAGATCAGCAAGAATTTTCTCTTGGTCGTTTTTCGGCTCTACTGAACCAGCAAGATAATCTCCAATTTGATAAGCAATTTCACTTACCGTAGATTGATTCATCCCTTGATCTTGACCTTGTTCTAAACGCTCACCTAAAAAATCTTTCCATTGTTGCCAATTATCTAGTACAGACATTTGTATTTCCTCCTCGTTATAGACATTTGCCTCAACAGGTAGATGGTGCAAATGCAAAATATTAGAACGTACAATATTATCATGCAACGAGGAGAAATAAATTATTCATTCTTTATGTATACCAGCCACCATTGACACTTATGGTTTGACCAGTTATATAAGAAGAGGCGTCAGATAGTAAAAATGCACAAGCATGAGCTACTTCACTTGGATAACCGAACCGACCGATAGGAATATCATTCTTAATATCTTCCATTTCCATTTCGTTAAAAGAGGACATCATCTTTGACTCAATGGCACCTGGAGCAATTGCATTTACCCGTATGCCACTATAGGCTACTTCTTTACTCAATGCCTTCACAAAGCTAATCTGTGCCCCTTTAACAGCTGAATAGACAGTTTCACAGGCAGAGCCTGTTTGTCCCCATATCGAAGAAATAAACTGTATATTTCCTCTTTGTTTTGTTACAAGTTTTGGCATTAATGCTCTCGTTAATAAAATCGGGTTTAAGACGTGTACGTTCATTAAATGTTGGACATCAGCATCTGTCATATCAGTTAATAGACCATAATAAGCATGACCGCTGCAATGAATGATCGCATCAAGTGAAAAAATGTTTTTAACAATTTTTTGATATCCTTCAGTTGAGGTTAAATCAGCAGAAATAGCAATATATTCACCGCCATAAGTATTCAAAGCAGCCATTAACTGATCAATACGAGACTGATTTTTGTTGTAATGCAAATAAAGGGAATAACCTTCTTTCGCTAATAACTGCGCAATTGCTTCGCCAATATCTCCACTAGCTCCCGTTATTAATACAAATTTCTTCATTTTTTTCCTCCAAAAAACAAATACATAAATCAAGCTAGCCCACCTAAAACGGGGCTAGCATTGTTTATTTTGGTAAAACTTGGCACACAGACATTCTTTCTTCCGAAATTAATTCTTTTGCCGCTTCATTAATATCATCCAACGTTAACTTTTCAAGAAAAGGAACAATTTGAAAGAGGTCCATATCATTGAATGAGTAACGAGTAAATTGATTGGCTATATATTCAGGAGAGTTAAGCGCCCTTAAAAACCCACCAATCTTCTTCTTGATTGAGCGTTGAAGTGCCGCTTCATCCCAATTTGCACCATTCGTAGACTGCAATAAAATCTCTTTCACTTTTTCAGCAAGTTTATTTGGGTCACTTGTATCTCCGCCAATCATAGCAAAGCCAAACCCAGATTCTTGGGAGTAATCGTAAGAGAAAGTATCATCGATTAAACCTTCTCGATAGAGATCATTGTAATGTTGCCCACTTTTTCCAAATAACAAGTCTAACATAACATTTAGGCTTAGTTCTTTTTTAAGCATCTCCGCTCCTTGCTGGCTGGCGTCGTTTGTTTTAATGCCCACCATACATTTCGGTGTTTGCACATTCATTCTTAATGTACTTATCGTTTCAGCAACCGTTTGCGGCTCTTGATCAAAGATTCTATCAATTGCAGGCTGCTCGCTATAACTTTTATTAGCCTGATTTTCCCTTACTTGAGCAATTATAGCTTCTGGGTCAACTGGACCCACTACAAAAAGCAACATATTACTTGGGTGATAAAAAGTATGATAACATTCATACAGCATATCCTTTGTAATGTGAGAAATACTTTCAATCGTTCCCGCGATATCGATTTTCACAGGGTGATGATGATATAGGTTTGCTATTAGACCATAATATAGACGCCAGTCAGGATTATCATCATACATTGTAATCTCTTGTCCGATAATGCCTTTCTCTTTTTCTACCGTTTCCTTAGTAAAATAAGGGTCTTGGACAAAGTCAATCAATGTAGTTAAATTCTCTTGAACGTTTGACGTACTTGAAAAAAGATAGGCCGTGCGAGTAAATGAAGTAAATGCATTGGCAGATGCACCTTGGCGACTAAATTGTTGAAACACATCTCCATCTTCTTTTTCAAACATTTTATGCTCTAAGAAATGGGCGATACCGTCTGGTACTTTAACTGGTTCATTTTTATCAAGCGGAACAAAGTGATTATCGATCGATCCGTATTTTGTCGTAAATGTTGCAAAAGTCTTATTAAAACCATTTTTCGGTAGGACATAGACATCTAACCCATTGGCCATTTTTTCATAATAGAGTTTTTCTTGAAGCTGATCAAATGCGATTTGTTCCATTATTTTTGCACCTCTTTTCCATGAAGAAAGTAAATTGTATCAAGCTGAACTTTCTTAGCTACAGTTATAATGTCTTCCTTTGTAACTGCTTCCATTCCATTCATCCATTCAGTTAAGTCCATTTTTTGTTGAGAAACGATATTATGATAGAGCACTTCTGCGACACCTCTTGCCGTATCCATCGTTTCCAACATTTGGTTCTTAATAACCGCTTTTGTCTGCGTAATCTCTTCTTCTGTAAAGGCACCCTTCTGCATTTCCTCTAATTGTTCTTCAATAATAGAAGTTGCTTGCCCATAGCTGTTGTTGTCAATTCCAGACATCACCATCAATAGACCTTTGTGACTTTCCAAACGACTGGCGACATAATAGGCTAGAGAAGCTTTTTCTCTTACATTAATAAATAATTTTGAGTGGGAGAATCCTCCAAAAATTCCGTTAAATATTTGTAACGCACTATATTCAGGATCACCATAAGTGATACCAGTACGATAACCAATATTTAATTTCGCTTGTTTCACATCCTGCTCTTCCTTAATCGTTTCTGGCTCAATCAAATCGTTTGCTCTAGCCATTGAGGTTTCTTTAATAGATCGAGTTTTTAAAGGTAATAATTCACGAACATATTGTTCAACTTCATTCGTATCAATATCACCAATCATATATAAATCAAGCTCATCTTCAGCTAGAGCCTTTTCGTAATAATGATAAAGAGACGATTCTGTAATTAATGGTAAATCATCTAATTCACCGTGTACATGGAGCGCATAGGCTTCATCTTTACACATTTCTTGTACAAGACGTAAATTAGCATATCTCATTTTATCATCATTAACTGCTTGTATCCGCTGCTTTAATGTTCTTTTCTCACTTTCAACCACCTCTCGGTCAAAAGCTCCATTATTGGATAATGGATGGAGTAAAAGCTCTGAAAGTAATTCAAAAGCTTTTCTAAGTAATGGGGTCTGATCAGATAGAAATTTTTCATTTGCCATTTCAATAGTCATGGAAATAATGTGGTACTCCCCTTTTTTTGAGAGGTCCACATATAAGGAAGCGCCATAAAGCTCATCTAAGTATGCCCTCAACTTAGCCGTGGTAGGATATGCAGCGCTACTACTTTCTAACACATGCGGTAATAAAGCCCTTAGTGTGACAGTATCTTTACTTAAAGGCGCTTTCATTTTCCAAACAATCGTATTTGTTTTATATTTATCTGTTTTAATTTGATGGAGCTTAACACCATCAATTTCTTTAACTGTTTCTGTTGTAATATTCATTAATAAACCTCCTTATTCCTTTTTACCTTAAAACATACTATTTGAATCGCACTTCTTCCTATTTTGTCATCTTTTTAGTATATGTATGAAAAGAAAACAATATTTTCTATTATATACGTTAATAACCATCCTATGCTAATCTTGCAGACATCTATAGGAGAAAATAAGTAAAATAAAAGTCTCAGGGCCAATCTCCCGAGACTTTACTTATTATCTATTTCCTTTAATATACGGTATCCCAGAAGCTTTTGGCGCATCTGCTCTACCTATAAATCCAGTGAGTGCTATAATCGTTAATACATATGGTGCAACAAGTAGATAGACATTTGGGATATTCTCTAATAGCGGTAAGCTAGAACCAATAATACTCAAACTTTGGGCAAAGCCAAAGAATATCGCTGCACCCATTGCTCCTAAGGGATGCCATTTCCCAAATATCATTGCAGCTAATGCCATAAATCCTTGTCCACTAATTGTCGCATGACCAAAATCAGAAGAGATCGCTTGGGCATATACACCACCACCTATACCACCTAGCGCTCCCGAAAGTAATACGCCATAATAGCGCATTTTTGTCACATTAATCCCCATAGTATCTGCGGCCATCGGATGTTCGCCAACAGACCGTAATCTGAGACCGAATTTTGTCTTATAAATGACATACCAAGCAACCACAGCGAAAATGATTGCTACAAACGAAGTGTAATACGTATTAGAAAAGAATATCGGGCCAATAAACGGGATATCACTTAAAAGCGGGATATCTATTTTACTGAAGCTCTCTTGAATGATATCTGTTTGCCCTTTATCATAAATAAATTTTACTAGAAATAAGGTAACTCCTACTGCTAACAGATTGATTGCGACACCAGAAACAGTTTGATCCGCTCTAAAAGTGATGGATGCTACCGCATGAATAGCTGAAAAAATGACTCCAGCAAGCATGGCTACTAATAGCGAAACCCACGGGGTCGATGCCCCTAATACATCGGCAAACGATAAATTGAAGACAATTGCTGTAAAAGCACCTATTACCATTAATCCTTCTAATCCAATATTAATTACACCTGAACGTTCTGAGAAAGTTCCACCTAACGCGGTGAAAATAAGGGGTGCTGCCCAAAGTAAAGTAGTTGGCACAATAATCATTAATATTTCCATGATACCCACTTACTTCACCCCCTTCTTATTAATCTTTCTTATGAGTAATCGAATCATATAACTTGAAGCCACAAAGAAAACAATTAAAGCAATAATAATATCAACCAACTCGTTCGGAACGCCTGCTTCTAGTGGCATATTAAGGGCACCAACCTTCAAGCTCCCGAAAAGAATCGCCGCCAAAACAATGCCTATCGGTGAATTAGCACCTAATAAAGCTACAGCGATACCATCAAAGCCGACTCCAGTAAATCCACTTTTCACAGCGGCATATCCGAAAGTCCCAAGCCCCTCCATTGCACCAGCTAAACCAGCAAAAACTCCAGATATCACCATGGAAAGAATAATATTCTTTTTAACATTCATGCCTGCATAATTTGAAGCATGTTGATTTAAGCCAACAGCCTTCAACTCAAATCCTCTCGTTGTTTTCTCCAAAATAAACCACATAATAATAACAG
Organism: Cytobacillus sp. FSL W7-1323; assembly: GCF_038595015.1. Taxonomy (NCBI): domain Bacteria; kingdom Bacillati; phylum Bacillota; class Bacilli; order Caryophanales; family Bacillaceae; genus Cytobacillus; species Cytobacillus sp. FSL W7-1323. Next base: position 2,012,162 of record NZ_CP151998.1, on the reverse strand, counting down.
CAATAATGGCAATAACAATTCCCCAGTGCATACGAGAGTAATCTGTTAAAGATTCTAATAAAGGTGAACGAAGACTTGCTGTTTCAGCAATTGGGTCCGAACTATCACTACCTTCTGACAATTTTGTTCGAATAATATAGTTCGTAATATGAAGTGCAGTATAATTCAACATAATTGTGACAATAACTTCATGAACACGATATTGTGCTTTTAAGAAACCAGGTATAAATGCCCAAATCGCCCCCGCTAAAGCAGCAGCTAGCACAGCTAAAGGTAAATGAATGATCTTCGGTAGTTCAAAAGCTACACCTACCCAAACAGCAGCTAACCAACCAACAATTAATTGCCCTTCAACTCCGATGTTAAAAAGGCCTGTTTTAAAAGCAAATGCAACTGCAAGGCCAGCTAATATATAGGGGATGATTTGTCTAACGGTTTCACCGAAAAAATAAACATCACCAAATGCACCATTCCACAGAGCTATAAACCCTGCAATAGCATCATAACCTGTTACAATCATTAATATAGTCCCGACAATGATACCAAGAAGCACGGCAATGATTGGTATTAATATGTTTTGCATACGGTTAGACATTTCCATCACCTACCTTTTTCTTCGTTGAACCAGCCATTAATAAGCCCAACTCTTGCTCTGTCGTTTCCTTGGGATCAACCATTGCAATGATTTCCCCTTCAAAAATAACAGCAATACGGTCACTCACATTCATGATTTCGTCCATTTCAAAAGAAACTAACAGCACGGCTTTACCTTGATCTCTTTGGTCAATTAACTTGCGATGGATGAATTCAATTGCACCCACGTCAAGCCCCCTAGTCGGTTGTGAGGCAATTAATAAATCTGGATTACGATCTACTTCTCTGCCGATAATCGCTTTTTGCTGATTACCTCCAGAAAGAGCGCGAGCTGGTGTATATTCACTTGGTGTTCGTACATCATATTCTTCTATTAATCTATTTGCTTGGTCATAAATCGCTTTCTTATTCATCAAACCTGTTTTCGAATAAGGCTGTTGGTAATAGGTTTGTAGCACCATATTTTCACCAATTGTAAAATCTAATACTAAGCCATGTTTATGGCGATCTTGCGGGATATGTCCAATACCTGATTCAGTTACTTTTCTTGTATTTAATTTAGTAATTTCTTTATTGTTTAACAGAATTGACCCTTTTTCTACTTTTCTTAATCCTGCAATGGCTTCTACCAATTCTGTTTGTCCATTACCATCTACACCTGCAATACCGACAATTTCCCCTTTTCTGACTGTTAAGTTTAAATTGTCTACAACTGCGATATTGCGAGAATCTTTTACTGTAAGCGATTGTATTTCTAATGACGCTTCTTTCGGCATAGCTTCTGTTTTTTCAGTTTTAAACGTCACTTCCCTACCAACCATTAAACTAGCTAATTCATCGGGATTTGTTTCAGATACATTTAGCGTTCCAATTCCCTCACCTTTGCGAATAACCGTTACTCGGTCACATACTTCCATAATTTCTTTTAGTTTATGAGTAATCAGAATGATAGATTTACCCTCTTTAATCAGCTTACCCATTATTTGAATAAGCTCTGCAATCTCCTGTGGTGTTAGCACTGCAGTAGGTTCATCGAATATTAGGATATCTGCTCCTCGATAAAGTGTTTTTAGAATCTCAACACGCTGTTGCATTCCTACAGAAATATCTGCAATTTTTGCTTTTGGATCTACCGATAAACCATATTTTTGTGAAATGTCGCTAACTACTTTTTCCGCTTCTTTTAAATCAATTTTACCTTTTGATGTGATCTCTTTCCCTAAAATAATATTTTCTGTTACTGTAAATTTATCAACTAGCATGAAATGTTGATGAACCATCCCAATACCCAACTCATTCGCGACATTTGGATTGGTGATTTTTTCAATGTTTCCCCTGACTTTAATCTCCCCTTTTTCAGGTTGATAAAGACCGAATAAAACATTCATTAACGTTGATTTTCCTGCACCATTTTCTCCGAGGAGCGCATGAATTTCTCCTGGTTTAACTTGAAGTGTGATATTATTATTCGCTACAATACCCGGAAACTCTTTACGAATATTGAGCATTTCAATAACATATTCCACCCTCTCCACTCCTTACCCTTATGTAGTTAGAGGTCAGACCTCGCTTTTTATTTATGATTGATTGAACATCCATGAATGAAATTTTAGGCTTATCTTTAAAAACCTAATTGAAAAGGATAATTTGTTATTCTTTTCAATTAACCTTTTAAGTTAAAAAGGAATAAGAGATTTCAAGTCCCTTATTCCTTTCCTCATTACTCTGCTGTAAATGCCTTCGCTTCTTCTACTGATTGAGGAGGAGTAACTTCTCCACTCTTAATTTTTTCAATCCATTCGTTTACTTGTGTTTCAACTTCCGCTTTGGCAGCGAACTCTTCGTTGATTGGTGCCAAAGTCACTCCATCTTCATTTAAACCGTAAACAGTAGTTTCGCCACCAGGGAAGTTCCCAACTTTTGCTTTAGTAGCGATATCTTGTACAGCAACGTCTACACGTTTCATAGCAGATGTAAGGATAATATTATGATCTCCGACTACCCCTTCTGCTGATTGGTCTGCGTCAACACCAATTGCCCAAAGTTCTCTCTCTGGATCTTTTCCTTTTAAGTCACGTGCTTCTTTGAATAATCCATTACCTGTTCCACCAGCCGCATGGAAGATGACATCAATGCCAGAAGCATACATCTTAGAGGCTATTGATTGACCAAGCTCTGCTTTGTCAAATGCACCTGAGTAATTGCTTTCTACTTTAATATCTGGATTTACAGCTCTAACACCTGCAATAAACCCTGCTTCAAAGCGTTCAATAACAGGAAGTTCCATACCGCCGATAAAACCAACTGTATCCCCTTTTGTTGCATTTGCAGCAACGACACCAGCTAAGAAACCTGACTCTTGTTCTTTAAACATAATGCTAGCTACATTATCTGCCTCTACTTCTGAATCAATAATTGAAAATTGGCTATCTTTTTGTTGTTCGGCAATTTCAGCAATCGCATCATGCATCATCGCTCCAACACCAAACACTAAATTGAATTTTTGACGAGTTAAGTTATTTAAATTTGTTGCATAATCAGCATCAGATTGGGATTGAAGGTAAGTGTATCCACCTTTACCTTCTTCTAAGCCATTGTCTTCACCAAAAGCTTTAATCCCTTCCCATGCAGATTGGTTAAATGATTTATCATCTACGCCACCAACATCTGTTACCATTGCAACCGTGAATGACTCTTCTTTGTTGCCTTCTGAACTTGATCCTTTTTCGTTTTCTTCTGAAGAACCACATGCTCCTAAAATGGTACCTGCTGCTAGTGCAAAAGAAAGTACTAATCCAAGTTTACGTTTTTTCATTTTGCTCCCCCTTAAGGAATTGGTTTACATTAGTAGATGAGTATGATTGATTAGTTAATCCGTTTTCTAAGAACATGGAAGCTAAATTTGTCTGCTCTAAAATAGTTAACCGAGAGGAGTAATGGCTCGTCTTGTTCAGTGTAATGCATCTGCTTAAGAACGAGTAGAGCTGTCTCAGGGCTACAATCTAAAATAGGTGAGACCTTCTCGTGATAACCAATCGGTTCAATTTCAGAGACCGCATATGTAATTCTTCTGCCTGTTTTTTCTTCCAAATTTTCAAAAATAGATTCTTTTTCCCAAGAGATAGAGTCTGGAATATGCTTCGCCAACATTTTATCCAAGCAATGAACAACAGGTTCACCATTTGCCGTTCTCACCCGTTCTACTACTAAGATTTCTTCATCTGCTGAACAGGAAAAAAGTCTGATATCTTCCTCACTTGGACATTGCGTCTCTGAGCTAAGGAATATAGTCCCAGGTTGCATACCTGCTTGGGTAATCATATTAGTGATACTATTTAACTGTTCAATTCCTGATGTAAATAATGGCTTTGTATTTACGAACGTGCCGACACCGTGTCTACGAATAATGACATTCTCTTCTTCTAATATCCTTAATGCCTCTCTTAATGTCGCACGACTGACACCTAATTGTTTGGCAAGATCAAATTCTGAAGGTAATTTTTCTCTCTCTTTATAAATTCCTTTATCAATATCTTGCTTCAAACGATCAATTACTTGTAAATACAAATGGCGGCTATCTGACTTAATAGACATGCTGTGCTCCTCCAAATCCAAATCTCAAGACATCAGACCTCTGATGTTCAATCATCTCTACTAATCGAAAATACTATACCATTTTTCTAAATATAAAGAAACATATTTTTCAAAAAATGTCGAAAAAGATAGTGAAAAAAGTGAATATTTTTCACATTTGTTGACTCATAGTTGATGTCTTAAAGAGTTTTGTTTATTTATTTTCCCTTTCGTTATAGGCTTCTTTTGATAAAAATCAAATGCTACTAAAATATTTTAGAAACCTTTTAAAAAAAGAATAGGTCATATTTATAATAAATATTAACCTATTCTTTGTACATACTTTCTTTCAATTGTTGATTAAAGCTGTGTTGCTAAAAAGCGTTAAATATATTTTTAAGAAGATGCCTCATCCATACTTTGGCTGACGAGTACTGTTCTTGGTTTACTTCCCTCATAAGGTCCGACGATTCCTCGCAGCTCCATTTCATCAATTAACCTCGCTGCTCGCGTATAACCGATACGGAACCTCCTTTGCAACATGGAAACAGAGGCTGTTTGCATTTCAATGACAAGCTCAACTGCTTCATCATATAATTTGTCATCAACTTCACTTGCTTGTGAATCTGGTAAATCATCGGGAATCATTTCTTCTTGATATTGCGCTTTTTGCTGACCAATGACAAAATCAACAATTTCTTCTACTTCATCATCCGATAAAAATGCGCCTTGTACCCGAATAGGTTTTGATGCGCCGACTGGCATAAATAACATATCGCCTCTTCCTAATAACTTCTCTGCTCCGCCCATGTCTAAAATCGTCCTTGAATCCGTCATAGAAGAAACAGCAAACGCAATTCTTGATGGAATATTTGCTTTTATCACACCGGTGATGACATCTACTGAAGGACGTTGAGTCGCAATGATTAGATGAATACCAGCTGCCCTAGCCATTTGTGCTAATCTAGTGATTGCATCCTCAACATCCGATGAAGCAACCATCATTAAGTCCGCTAACTCATCAACAATAACAACGATGTAAGGGAGTAGTGGTTGCTTAGCTTCCTCTATTTTATTTTGCCTTTTTATAAATTCATTATAACCTTCTATGTTTCTTGTGCCTGTATGGGAGAATAATTCATATCTTCTCTCCATTTCGCTTACAACCTTTTTCAGTGCTTGAGAAGCTTTTTTGGCATTTGTCACAACAGGCGCTAATAGATGTGGGACGCCATTATATACATTAAGCTCTACCATTTTTGGGTCAATCATCATCAATTTCACTTCATGAGGTTTCGCTCTCATTAAAATACTAGTAATAATGCCATTAATACAAACACTCTTCCCACTTCCTGTCGCTCCAGCGACGAGCAAATGCGGCATTTTATTCAACTCTGCCGTGACAGCTTCGCCAGTAATATCTCTTCCTAAACCGATTAATAGTTTTGAATCATTGCGATCTTTACCTTTAGGTTCAATGACCTCTCTTAAGGAAACCATCGCAACTTCTGAATTCGGTACCTCTATCCCGATAGCTGATTTTCCTGGAATTGGTGCTTCAATTCGGATATCTTTTGCTGCTAAAGCAAGTGCTAAGTCGTCACTTAAACTAACAATTTTACTCACTTTCACACCTACATCAGGATGTACTTCATATTTGGTTACTGCCGGTCCAAGATGAACTTGGGTTACTTTAGCTTTGACACCAAAGCTTTGGAAGGTTCTCTCAAGCTTTGCTGCATTATCATGAATAAGTTTATATTCACCGCTTTGGTCGGTGTGATTAGGTGCCTTTAATAATTTCATTGGTGGTAGTTTATAATCCTTATTTTCCACTTCTGTAAATGTAATCGGTGGTACAGTCTCATCTTGCTGCTCTTCGTCCTCCGGTTGTCTCTCGCTTATCCCTTGTACCGGGACTGTAACATCTTGTTCTTGATCATAAGCATTTTGAGAAAAACTAGAAATAATTGGTTCTTCTGGTGTATTGTCTTTATCCATGTCTTCTGAGCTGTTATGGATTGTTATTGCCCGCTCTTCTTGATTCTCTTTACTTCTTCTCGTACGAGGTTTAGCATTGCGCTTATTCTTTTTACTTACCCAACCTTTTACATCATCAAGAAATGCTAGCCATTGTTTTTTTAGAAATTGAGCAAATGAAATGGTCATATCGCCCATCGCAGGGCCAAAAGTTTTCCCTGTAATTAATATAATTCCTACGATAATCAAGAGGAATGCAATAATTTTTGAGCCAGCTTCATCAAATAAATAATAGAAAACGGCAAACATTAATGCTCCAATCATGCCTCCACCTAAATCTGAAGTGCTGGCTTGATTTGTCACCTCACCCCAATAGAGACGCCATGTATTCATGATTACACTTGGGTCGGTAAATGCTCCCCCATTTGAAAGTAATTCAAATAACGTTACATGACTTAATAAAAGAAGTGCACTAATGATGAAGTACATGCCCACTAATTTCATATGAAAGAGATCAGGTCTCTCCCTTTTCCACATTAGAAATCCTGCATAAATCACTAATCCAATTAAACAAAGCATGTACCATTCGCCGGTAAAAAACCTGAAAAAAAGTACGATTGCTCCACCTACTGCCCCTAATTTCGCTATAGCAATCACTGCTAATGCGAGCATCACTAGAGCAGTTAATTCATATTTTAAAGTTTGTCTCACTTGTTGCTTTTTTCGCGTTTTACGCTTCTTTTTTTTCGCCATTTTATCACCTGATTTATAAGTACTTGAATGATGCATGAAAGAAGAGAGCAGCCTTTTAGTGGCTGCTCTACGTTTGTTCATTTATTATAGCATAATTTCATCCATCTTTTACTTAACTGAGGGTGATTTTTACTCCAGGTCCAATATTTTCATTCATGAAATCATTTGGGTCCGTACTCATTACTTGGATTACACGATATTCAGAACCACTAGTTAATTCCACTAGTAACGGGATACCTTCAAAGTTAACCACTTTTTGTTTCGCATATTCAGATGGTTCAGCTTGGTATATCCATTCACTTGGCATGGCTGTATATAATATCATTGCACAAGCCCCTCCTGATGTTCATTGTTTTCAATTAACTCCTCAAGTTTTTTTAATGCTGGGCCAATACCACCTACTTCATTAATCAAACCAAATTCAACAGCATCAGCACCAATCACATTCGTTCCAATATCTCTTGTCAAATTTCCTTTAGCAAACATTAAGTCTTTAAACTTCTCTTCAGTAATCTGTGAGTGTTTTGTTACAAAGTTAATGACGCGTTCTTGCATTTTATCTAAATACTCAAAAGTTTGTGGCACCCCAATTACTAAGCCGGTTAACCGAATGGGGTGAATGGTCATCGTTGCTGATTCAGCAATATAGGCATAATCACAAGATACGGCTATAGGTACACCTATTGAGTGTCCACCACCTAACACGATTGAAACTGTAGGTTTCGACAATGATGCTAACATTTCAGCAAGCGCTAATCCTGCTTCTACATCTCCACCTACAGTATTTAATATTACTAACAAACCTTCTATTTTTGGATTTTGCTCAATGGCTACAATCTGAGGGATAAGATGTTCATATTTTGTTGTCTTATTTTGTGGCGGTAGTTGTAAATGCCCTTCTATTTGTCCAACGATAGTCAAACAGTGAATTTTGGAATCTTGAGATAGTTGCGGTACATTTGTTTGACCTAATTGCTGTATCTTTTCCATTAAAGGCGATTGTTTATCTTCTTTAGGTTGTTGCTCTTGATCATTCCCATTCATTTCAAAATCCATAAGACTTCTCCCTTCAAACTTTTATATATTTAGTATGAACAGGGATGGGATTTTCATTCTACTAATGCTTTTAGAAACGAAGATATCTATTATCGAAATAAAAATATAAGCAGGCAACCACGAATACGTAATTGCCTGCTTTTTTAGGACTCCATAATTATCGGTAAGATCATCGGACGACGTTTTGTTTTATCAAATAAGAACTGATTGAGACCTTCTCTCATATCTTGTTTGATACCTGACCAGTCAAAAGCTTCTTTCGATAGTTTGGCTTCAACAATTTCTTTTACCAATTTGCTTGCTTCTGCAAGTAATTCTTCAGATTCTCTAACATAAACAAAGCCTCTTGTAATAATTTCTGGTCCTGCTGAAATGATTTTTTGTTTTTTGTTTAACGTAACAACCACAAGTAATATCCCATCTTGAGATAATAACTTACGATCTCTAAGGACAATATTACCAACATCACCTACACCACTGCCATCAATTAATACATGTCCGGTTGGGATCTTCCCCACATTTTTCATGGTTCCTTTTGCTATTTCATATAATTCTCCCTTTTCAGGAATAAAAATAGCTTCACTTTCCATACCAGTCGACTCAGCTACTTTTGCATGTGCCTTTAACATCCTATATTCTCCATGAACAGGAAAGAAATATCTCGGATTCATTAAATTAATCATGAATTTAAGCTCTTCTTTGCTACCATGACTAGATGTATTAAAACTCCCTTTACCTGAGACCACATGTGCTCCTCCCCTGAACAATACATCAACTGTTTTTGATAAATAAACTTCCGAACCTCTCAAAGGAGAAGCAAAGAATATCACATAATCTCCAGATTGAATATGCACTTGACGGTGAGAGTTTTTCGCCATCTTATACAGTGCATCAATTGGCTCTCCTTGCGTACCTGTCACTAAATAAATGATTTCTTCATCTGCCAAGTTTTTCACATCGTTCATAGAAACCATTACGTCTTCATAAATATCCAAAAACCCTAATCTGATGGCAATATCATATATTTTTTGCAAACTTCTTCCTACTATTGCTACTTTTCGGTTAGTCTGTTTCGCAGCGTCAAATACTTGTTGAATCCTAATTAACTCAGACGCAAATGTAGCTACTACGACTCTCCCTTTTGCTTGATAAAAATGCTTCACTAAATCATCTAATACTTCAGCTTCAGATTTTGTGTAGCCCGGCTTTTCTGCTTCTGTACTATCAGATAATAAGCATAAAACGCCATTTTCTCCGATTTTAGCCATTTTTCCAATTTCGGCTTTATAAAGTGGGCCAGCCGCTTGGTCAAATTTAAAATCCCCAGTGTAGACGATACTGCCTTGTGAGGTATGAATACATACCCCAACACTGTCTGGGATGCTATGATTTGTTTTAAAAAATGAAATTTCACAATGATCAAAGTGTAGTTCAGTATCACTATGTATTTCCACTAGTTTAGCTTTCCCTTTAAATCCTTGCTCTTTCATTTTTGCTTTTGCTAACGCAATCGTAAGCTTAGTTCCGTATACCGGGGCCTCAATTTGACGAAGCAAATAAGATAAAGCTCCAATATGGTCTTCATGTCCGTGGGTTAAAAATACTCCTTGCACACGATCTTTTTGTTGAATAAGATAGGTGAAATCTGGAATAACCGTATCAATTCCAAGCATTTCGTTCTCTGGAAGCATTAAACCTGCATCGATTACGAATAAATCCTCATCAACTTCGATTATGTACATATTCTTTCCTAATTCACCAACTCCACCTAGTGCTGCTAACTTGATGCTTTCGTTCTGTCTTTTCACTTATGTATCCTCCTATAGTTCATTCACCCGATCAAAATCAGTTATTCCCATTATACTTTAACTAAGAAAATAATAACAACCAAATTTATGCATTTTTGCGGTTATTAAGCAATTTATCCAGTTAAATTAAGTAATTAAACACTTTAGTAATTAAAGAAGACGGCACAATAAAGGATAATTTTACTTTAGCAAATACTCTCCTCAAAAAGTGATACCTAATATCAAGTTTTTAATAATTCAGTTAGTCTTGCTTTTAAAAAAAGAACGTAAAAGACCCAAGAAACGTGTAAATTCCCTTCATCCCGATTGATGTATTGGATTTGGATTGAACAAGGACTAAATAGTAGTAATCAAAGATTTAAATATCTCTAGTTCAGCTAGTATGCGAAAACTTCTCCAAGGATAGCTGCACTACTTATGTTTGCTTAATATATTTTAGATTTGTGTGAAATATAAGATGAGCCCCCTTTTTACTCCACTATCCAGTGTAAATTTGTTATGACATCACAAAAAAAATCTGAACAATTCAAACCCTAAGGTGGGAATGAACGTTCAGAATTTTTTGCTAACTATTTAATAATGGCAATCAGTGTAGCTCTTTCTTGTTCAGAAAGTGGTACCATTGGTAAACGCACCGAACCGACATCAAGGCCTTTGACCTGCAAAGCGGTTTTAACTGGTACAGGACTTGGCGCTGCAAACATCGCTTCCATTATTGGTAGTAAGGATTGGTGCAATTTTGCAGCCTCTTGATAGTGTCCATCTAAAAATGCTTGCACCATTTCTTGAATTTCAGAGCCGATTATATGTGAGGCCACTGATACAACACCTGCTCCACCAATGGATAAGACTGGTAAAGCGATACCATCGTCGCCACTATATAACAAGAAATCGTCATCTGTTTCAGCGATAATCTTCGTCATTGCATTAAGATCACCACTCGCTTCTTTTACAGAGACAATATTTTTAATCTTGGATAGTTCAATAATTGTTTCAGGTGCAATATTAACAGATGATCGACCTGGAATATTATATAACATAACAGGTAAATCTGTACTTGCTGCGATCGCTTTAAAATGTTCATATAAGCCAGCTTGGTTTGGCTTATTGTAATAAGGAGCGACTAACATGATGGCATCTACACCAATTTCTGCTGCTTTTTTCGTTAATTCAATGGATGAGTAAGTATTATTGCTACCTGTACCGGCAATAACTGGCACGCGTCCATCCGTTACCTTCACTACATGTTTAAACAAAGCAAGCTTTTCTTCTTTCGTTAACGTAGGGGATTCGCCTGTTGTTCCAGCAACAACAAGGGAATCTGTCCCATTCTCAATCAAATGATTAATCAACTGAGTTGTCTTTGCAAAATCAATATGCCCATTGATATCGAATGGCGTAACCATTGCTGTTGAAACTCTTCCGAATAAAACCATTTTTACACCTCTTTTTAATAATCACTTATATCATTTCTACTTGATCTTTTTCTAAATGAAAGGCATCATGGAGTGCATTGACTGCTTTCGGCAAATCTTCTTGTTCAACTAAAACCCAAATAGTCGTATGGCTATCTGCTGATTGCATAATTCTAATGCCTTGTTCCGAAAGTGCTGTTACAATTTTAGAGGCAACACCAGGTACACCTTGCATACCTGCACCGACAACTGAAACTTTCGCACAGCCTCTTTCCACTTTTGGTTCATGACCTAATCCATTTAAAATTTGTATCGCTTTATCGGTCATTTCTTCGGTCACTGTATAGGTTACTCCATGTGGATAAATATTAATGAAATCAACGCTAATGCCTTCTTTAGCCATTGCCTTAAAAACCTCTGATTGTAGGTCATACTGATTTTCTTTAGCAACCACTTTAATTTGCGTAATATTCGCTACATGTGCAATCCCGGTAACCGGCCTTTCTTTTATATCTGTTCCTCTACTTTGTTTCGTAACAGCCGTAACTAGCGTCCCTAAACCGTCTGTATAAGTGGAACGGATACGAATGGGAATTTTTGATTGCATCGCGATTTCAACTGCTCGTGGATGAATAACCTTTGCACCTTGATAAGCCATATTGCAAACTTCCGTATAAGTTACGACATCCAAAGAACGTGCATTCTGTGCAATCCGCGGATCAGCTGTCATAATCCCTTCAACATCTGTGAATATATCAATCCACTCTGCATTAAGGGCAGAACCTAGCGCAGCTGCTGAAGTATCACTACCGCCACGTCCAATCGTCGTTGTATCACCGTTTCTAGCTGATCCTTGAAAGCCTGCAACGACAACAACATCATGTAATTCTAACTCGTTTTTTAAACGTTCACATTTCATATCAATAATCTTCGCATTCATATGATCATGATTTGTACGAAAACCAGCTTGCGCACCTGTTAATGCGGTCGCCGTTAGCTCATTTTCTAAAAGCATATTCGTAAATACAACACTTGAAATAACTTCTCCACAAGATAGTAATAAATCTGTTTCACGTTTATTGATTTTGGCAAGGGGCGCACCAACAAGTGATAATAACGTGTCTGTTGCATAAGGGTCTCCCTTTCTTCCCATTGCAGAAACAACAACTACCACTTTGAACCCTTCCTGAACGGCATTTTTAATATGCCTTAATGCATGACTCCTGCCTTCTTCATTTTTTACCGATGTACCGCCAAATTTTTGAACGACGATTTTCATCTTAACACCTCGAGTAATTGCAATTTATTTCACTAACTTTAATTTAACAAGACTTTCTGCGATTTGTACAGAATTCCAGGCTGCACCTTTTAGTAGATTATCAGAAACGACCCACATATGGAACCCTTTTGGCTCATCTAAGTCATTGCGAATCCGACCGACGAACACTTCTGATTTACCAACACAATCTGCTGGCATTGGATAAATTTGCTGTTCAGGGTCATCTTGTAGTTCTATACCTGGTGCGGTACTTAACAAAGCTTTTATATCCTTTGCGTTAATGCCTTCCTGATCAATCTCAAAATACACAGATTCAGAATGACCAGTTCCTACGGGTAGACGAACACAAGTCGCAGCGACTGGTAAAGAAGGCAGATGCATAATTTTTTTCGTTTCATTAATCATTTTCATTTCTTCAAATGTATAACCGTTATCAACAAATTTATCTATTTGAGGAATGGCGTTAAAAGCGATTTGATAATGCTTTTTATCACCCTTTACTGGCAATACTTCAGGCGTGTATGCTTGATTATCTAGGATCGCTCTTGTTTGCTCTTGCAATTCATCAATAGCTGCTTGCCCTGAGCCAGAGACTGCTTGATAAGTGGAGACAATCACTTTATTTAAACCAAATGCTTTTCTAATCGGTTCAAGCGCTACAACCATTTGAATGGTTGAACAATTGGGATTGGCAATGATGCCATTATGGTTATGCAAGTCTTCTTCATTTACTTCAGGTACGATGAGTGGAGTATTTTCATCCATACGGAATGCACTCGTATTATCAACCACAATTGCTCCTCTCTTTACCGCTTCTGGAGCTAATTGTTTGGATACACTTCCCCCTGCACTAAACAAGGCAATATCTACACCTTCAAAACTATCAGGTGTAGCTTCTTCTACAGTATATTCCTTACCGTTATATTGAATCTTCTTCCCAGCTGAGCGAGACGAAGATAATACTTTCAACGTTGATATCGGAAAAGCACGCTCTTCCAATGTTTTTAACATTTGTTCACCTACTGCTCCTGTTGCTCCTACTACAGCTACATGGAAGTCTTTTTTCTCTGTCATAACCATTTCTCCTTCCGGCCAACATAATGATTGATATTTTTTAGTTTACCTTTCAGCTAACAAACAAGTGAGCGACTATCTTTCAGTCGTATTTCAGCTATGAGAGCGAGCTAGAGATAGTATACTAAGATTATTTTATATTTTATCATATTCCCGCATTAAAAAATAAAATTTTATGAGAAAACATGGCTTATCGCCAAGTCTACTGGCGAAAGCCGTCGTCTGCTAAATATTCATGAGTTAACAAAAGGAACTATGATAAATCTCGAACTTAGTTACCATCTTTGTATCTTTCTACAATGACTGGCTGAATCTGTTCACCATTTATTGCTTTCACTATTGTATCAGATAATGCGGTCATACGGGCGACCATTGAGTTCGGTTTCTTCACCGGGTCATCTTGCCCAAATGGGATAAAATAAATATTTTTTGTTGACATTAAACGCATGAGATTTGTGCCATTTAAGCCAAGTGCATCATTAGTCGATATACCTAGTACAACTGGTTTTTCGTTCCTTAATGTTGCTTTGGCAGCCATAAGCACTGGAGAATCTGTCATAGCATTTGCAAATTTACTCATGGAGTTTCCTGTTAATGGGGCAACAACCATGCAATCTAATGGGATTTTCGGACCTAATGGTTCTGCTTTTACAATAGAATCGATGACTTTATTCCCAGTCACTTCTTCTATTCTTTTAATCCAATCTTCTCCATCGCCAAATCTTGTCACCGTGTTTTGAACTGTAAAAGTCACGACTGGTATTACTTCAGCTCCTGCCCCGACTAACTTCTCTATTTCCGGAAAAACGGCATCATATGTGCAATGCGACCCAGTTAACCCGAATCCTATTTTTTTCCCTTTTAAATTCATGATTGTTTATCCTCCCTTTCATCAAAATTAGCCAAAATCAATTGTGAAAGAACATTAGCTAAAATACGTCCCGCTGTTTTTGGTGCAACGATTCCTGGAAGGCCAGGTGCTAATAGTGCTTTGACCCCGCGTTTCTCTGCGTACCTAAAGTCCGTACCACCCGGTTTAGAAGCTAAATCAATAATGAGCGTATGAACTGGCATTTTCGCTATTACTGACGCCACCACGACTTGTACGGGAATTGTATTAATGCATATATCTGTATCCACAACGGCTTCTTCAATATCACTCAAATGAAAAGGCGTAAGACCCATTTCAGTTATTCTCGCTATATGCTCGCTTTTTCTAGCTCCTACTTTCACTTTAGCTCCTAAAGCATGAAATGCACGAGCTATACTCATACCTGTTCTTCCTAGTCCTAATACAGTCACATTTGATCCGTGAATTGTAAAATCAGTATGTTGAATGGCCATCATTAATGCACCTTCAACAGTGGGGATTGAATTGTATATTGCGACATCATCACGATTAAATAATTGAACAACTTCACGATCTGCTTTGGTTGAAATTTCTTGAAGATAAGGAGGATTAATACCAGAATAAATTTTACAATGTTGCGGTGTTTTCTTTAAAATTTCTTCATTTATTGTAATTTTTTCATTAGAGAAAATTGTATCAATCTGTCCATCCACCCCAGCCCCAGGCACTGGCAATATAATGGCGTCAATGCATGTAAAGTCAACTTCATCTAACTTCTCCTTTACTGCACCAGAAAAAGCGTGGTCAAGCTGTTCAAAACCAACTAAATATAATTTTGCATCCAATTCTGTCAGCTTACGAATGACCTCAAGCTGCCTTGCATCTCCGCCGATCACTGCAATTTGTAATCCTGTCAGCATGCAACACTCACCTTCTTTTAAAGAACTTTTTATGTTCTTTTACTCAATTACTTCAACATCTTATGTAGAAATGACCTATTCGGTGAGTTCTCTAACAAAGAATAGACTCTAAGTTTGAACCTTAGTTGTGAAGAGAAGATTGATAAAGAATGAAGGACGAAACTCCTTACTTTTAAAAAACACTTTAAATAAGAAAAGTTATTAAATAGTGAGGTAGCGACTCATCTTTATTCACATACAATAAAATGCTAAGTGAGGAGGAAATAAAATGAAAAACATAACAGATTCTAGGTTTATTACAACTGACGATCCGAAATCTCAGCAGTTTGTCTTCCAGTTACCTAAGGAATGGGAAACAAGACCCTATGAGTATGAATGGGCAAAAAATTTTGCAGACAAAAATGAAATTGTTCTCGATGCAGCCTGTGGATTGGGGCATCCCTTAAAATTTTATCTAAGTGAGATATGCAAACACACTTTTGCCTGTGATATCGATGAGAGATTATTAGACAGTAAAGCCATTTTGTTAGATATGAAGGAAACATATACACATGACGACATACAAGAAGGAAATGTACAGCGATTGTTAAACAACTTATCTATGAATTGCTGTTCCTTAACTGATTTACCATACAGTGGGCAACTATTTGATAAAATCTTCTGTATTTCCGTTATTGAACATTTAAGTATTGAGGATATATATAAAAGCCTTGTAGAGTTTAAACGTGTATTAAAAGAGGATGGACTTATTATTTTAACATGTGAATATCCTACCATCGATCTAGACATGTTCAATCGTATGATTCACGAAGCTGGATTAACCTTTTTTGATCATGTGACCTTCACCCGACCTTCTAATGTCCTCACATCAACTATATGGGGAGAATTAAGTTGTTTTCGTGCGGTTTTAAAAAAGAACAAAGGCTAAAGAAAATATAATTTTTATAATAAAAAAAGAACAATTTCCTATCTTAACAAACGGGAAATTGTTCTCTTTTATTTATAGCCCTTGAGGTAATTCACCATCTGGACTAATTAAGGCTAAGGAGTAGTCATCTGTAAAGATCTTTTTCGCCATTTCATTGACTTCATCCATTGATACTTCATCAATTTCTTCAATAATTTTATCTAATGTACGATGAGATCCAAGCAATAGTTCATTTTTGCCGTTACGGCTCATGCGACTATTTGTACTTTCTAAACTTAGCATTAAGCCACCTTTTAATTGCTCTTTACTATTGACTAATTCTTTTTCTGTTATTCCGTTTCGTTTTAAAACGTCTAATGTGT
Source organism: Cytobacillus sp. FSL W7-1323 (assembly GCF_038595015.1). Classification (NCBI taxonomy): domain Bacteria; kingdom Bacillati; phylum Bacillota; class Bacilli; order Caryophanales; family Bacillaceae; genus Cytobacillus; species Cytobacillus sp. FSL W7-1323. The sequence goes on along the minus strand of NZ_CP151998.1, from coordinate 1,995,570 downwards.
TCTGAATCGTTTCGAAAAGAACATTCATTTGTTTCGCACCGGTACCGCCATATATTGTAACCAAACCACTATCTTTAAAAGAAGAGTGATAAGAAAACACAGAGTAAGCGAGCCCCTTATCTTCCCTCACATCTTGGAATAAGCGACTACTCATGCTACCACCAAGAATATTATTTAGAACGATCAACTGATACATATCATCATGACCGACTGGAAGTCCGTTAAACCCTAAACAAAGATGCGCTTGTTCCGTTTCTTTCTTTCTGGCGATCTTATTATTGTGAAAAGTAGGTACTGTTTCGTTTACTGCCGGACTACCACCTGTATATGTACCAAAATGCGACTCAACTTCTTTAATAAATGATTCAGGCACATTACCTGCAATGGAGATGACGACATTCTCAGATATATAGTGATTATGCATATAGTCTCTTAATGTGTCCCCGTTAAACGTTTCTAGTGTTTCTTCCGTTCCGAGTATAGGGTACCCCAATGAATGACTTTCATATACACCCTTGCTTAAAACATCATGGACAATATCATCCGGTGTATCTTCATACATTTTAATTTCTTCGTAGACAACATTTTTCTCTTTTTTCAACTCTTCGTTATCGAAGGAAGAGTTGAAAAACATATCTGCTAGTACATCTAACGCAAATGAGGCGTGAGTATCCAGTACTTTTGCGTAATAGCATGTATATTCCTTTGATGTGAAAGCGTTCACTTGTCCACCAATACTATCAAAAGACTCCGCTATTTCTCTAGCTGTTTTTGACTCTGTACCTTTAAAAATCATATGTTCAAGAAAGTGGGAAATCCCATTATTCTCTTTATCTTCATTTCTTGATCCTGTTCCAATCCAAACGCCAATGGCAACAGAGCGGACAGTCGGAATATTTTCTAATACGATTCTTGTTCCATTTTTGCAAGTATATCTTTTAATCAAGCATGCTCCTCCTGTTCTGTTTGCAAGCTGTCTTTTTTTCGAATGATACGAAATGCTTTTCAAAACAACTGTTTATCATTCATTAGAAAAAAAGACTCATGATGGTAGAATAACATAAGTGTATCTATTGTTGCTATTTTTTGCAAAATCTCGCTTGTTATTTTTTCGGCTTTTCGTGTGATCCGATTCTTTCCTCTGATAATAAGGATGTCACTGTCCCAATTTGTAAGTCTTTGTCTTTAATCCCTACAATCATTCTGTCCAGTGCATTTGCTGTTGATTCTGTTGGATGCATTAAGACCATTGAACCATTTTCTACTTTATTGACTACACGATTAATAATCGTTTCAGGTGATGGTTTTTGCCAATCTATCGTATCGACAGTCCACATCACAGTAAGTAGTCCTTGCCCATTAGCAATGTTGACGGTTTGATTACGATAACTACCACTTGGGGGGGCAAACCATTTCACCTTTTGTTCAGTCGTCGCCTCTATGACTTCGTTAGTTTTCGCAATTTCTTCTTTCGTTTTTTGATCAGAAGCAACTTTCAAATCAGGATGCGTATAAGAATGATTGCCAATTTCGTGCCCTGCGGCAACAATCATTTTTGCTAAATCAGGGTTATTTTGCGTCCATCTTCCTTCTAAAAAAAACGTTGCTTTTACATTATGTTTCTTTAATGTTTCCAACATTTTAGGAAGATACTCATTTCCCCAAGCTACATTAATTAATAAACTAACCATCGGCTTGTCTGGATGGCCCTTATAAATCGGTGAAGGTTCTAAATCTTCTAGATGGATTTTTGGTTTTACTTCGGAAAATACGAGTTTCTCTTTATCAAAGGACCCGTCCTTTTTCATCTTTTTATAAGATGCATTCACATCAACCTTTAGTCCATTTAATCCTGGAATCGCCTTCCATACTCTATCTATAACAGCATCCTTGGCAGGTACTTCAAACGTCTTCGCTTGCTCCTTTATTTCTATTAAAAGCGGATCATCTACTTTACTTACCGATATGCTTTCATTCAGGGCTAAAGACATATATTGATCTGTTAACGGGTTCGCAACGATTAAAAATCCACTAATGACTATTACCAGCGTGTATCCAATTTTTCTCATAACACCAGCCTCCCTCTTCATTAAAATATGTTAAAGGAGGACAAGGTAGAACAGTTTAACTATTTGATAAAGCGCTTACATAATAACAATCCCTTTGACAAGTAAAAGAAACAAGCCAAGGGCTCACAAAAAACATCATCATTTTATATTCTAACAAAAAAAGAAAGAAAAAAATCAGGGGACAACCCTGACTTTCTTACAAGTTTATTTATTCTCAGCTTTTTCTTTTTGTTCACGCTGCTCTTTTAATACAGCTTTACGAGAAAGGTTCACTCTACCTTGTTTATCGATTTCCGTCACTTTTACAAGGACTTCATCACCTATTGAAAGCACATCTTCGACTTTTCCTACCCGCTCTTCAGCTAGTTCAGAAATATGAACAAGTCCATCTTTCCCATTAAAGATTTCTACGAAAGCACCAAATTTCTCTATGCGCTTCACTTTACCCAAATACATTTGTCCAACTTCTACTTCACGAACGATATCTTCAATGATTTTCTTCGCTTTTTGGTTCATCGCTTCATCGACTGAAGAAATAAATACTGTACCATCTTGTTCGATATCAATTTTTACGCCCGTTTCTTCAATGATTTTATTGATTTGTTTTCCACTTGGTCCAATAACATCACGGATTTTATCTGGGTTAATTGACATCATTAAGATTTTCGGTGCATATTGTGAAAGCTCTTTATTAGGTTCAGCAATTGTTGCTAGCATGGAATCAAGAATCTGCATTCTACCGATTTTTGCTTGTTGTAATGCCTCTTCTAAAATTTCTCTAGAAAGACCATCTATTTTAATATCCATTTGTAGTGCTGTAACGCCTTTACTTGTACCTGCTACTTTAAAGTCCATATCACCTAAGTGATCTTCCATTCCTTGAATATCGGTTAGAATAGAGTAATAATCACCTGATTTGATAAGACCCATCGCAATACCAGCAACTGGCGCTTTAATTGGTACCCCAGCGTCCATCATTGCTAAAGTACTTGCACAGATACTTGCTTGTGAGGTGGAACCATTAGATTCCAACACTTCAGAAACAAGTCGAATCGTATAAGGAAAATCCTTTTCTGATGGAATAATTGGTTCTAAAGCTCTTTCTCCTAAAGCACCGTGTCCGATTTCACGACGACCAGGTCCTCTCATCGGGCCAGTTTCACCAACACTGAAATTAGGAAAATTATAATGGTGCATAAAACGTTTTTCTTCTTCAATGCCAAGACCATCTAAAATTTGTACATCACCAAGCGCACCTAATGTACAAATGCTCAACGCTTGTGTTTGACCACGTGTAAACAGTCCTGATCCATGTGTACGTGGAAGTAAATCAATCTCAGATGACAGCGGACGAATTTCCTCTAGTCCACGCCCATCAGGTCTTACTTTATCTTCAGTAATTAAGCGGCGTACTTCTTGTTTAACAATTTTATCAAGTACTTGCTTTACTTGTTTAAGATAGTCATCATCAACTTCTTGCTCTTCAAAATGGGTGATCACTTTATCTTTGACAACTTTAATGGCCGCTTCTCTAGCATGTTTTTCTTGAACTTGAATAGCAGGAATCATATCCGCTTCACACATAGCGCGCACAGTTGCATTAATCTCTTCATCGACTTGATAAAGTGTAACTTCCATCTTGTCTTTACCAATTTCTTCAGCAATCTTCTCTTGGAAGGCAATTAATCGTTTTATCTCATCATGACCAAACATAATTGCTTCAAGCATCGTTTCTTCAGGAACTTCTTCTGCCCCTGCTTCTACCATGTTGATCGCATCTTTCGTACCAGCAACGACTAAATGAATATCACTTTTTTCTGTTTGTTCTACAGAAGGGTTAATGATAAATTCATTGTCAACTCTGCCAACAGTTACACCTGCAATTGGACCGGCAAACGGAATATCAGAAACACTTAATGCAAGAGATGACCCAAACATTGCCGCCATTTCCGAAGAACAATCTTGGTCGACACTCATAACCATACTGACAACTTGAACATCATTGCGGAAACCGTCCGGGAAAAGTGGTCGAATTGGTCTATCAATTAATCGGCTAGCTAGAATGGCTCTTTCACTTGGACGACCTTCACGTTTAATAAAGCCGCCAGGTATTTTACCGACTGCGTATAATCTTTCCTCATAGTTCACAGTAAGTGGAAAGAAATCTAAGTTCTTCGGTTCTTTTGATGCCGTTGCTGTACTTAGTACAGCTGTATCACCATAGCGAACCAATACAGCACCGTTTGCTTGCTTTGCTAATTGTCCAATTTCAACAGACAACTTGCGTCCAGCCCAATCTATGCTGTAGATATGCTTATCTTGTCCCATATTTGTACCCCTCTCTACCATTTCACTTACAAAATCATATATACTAAAGCAAAATGCCATGACATATTTTCATCATTAATACTATTATGCACACTTTTTCAAATATATAAAATAACAAAATTTTATGTAGAATAGCGTTTTTAGGCTAATAAAAAAGCGGGAAAAAATCCCGCTTCTTCAAATAAGAAGACAAGCTTCTTATTATCGACGTAAACCAAGCTTATTGATTAACTCACGGTAACGTTGTACATCTTTGTTACGAAGGTAAGTTAATAGGTTACGACGTTTACCTACCATTTTTAATAGACCACGACGAGAGTGGTGATCTTTCTTATGAGTACGTAAATGTTCGTTCAAATTGTTGATTTCTTCTGTAAGGACAGCGATTTGAACTTCTGGAGATCCAGTATCATTTTCATGAGTTTTGTACTCACTGATAAGTTCATTTTTACGTTCTTTAGTGATTGCCATCCGATTCACCTCCTAAAATTTCAATCCCCTGTTACTGAGCGAGCGTCGGTGACTCGACTTGCCAAGCAAAGGTTCATCAATCAATACGTTTATAAGAATACAACTTTTTTAGACAAAATGCAAGAATTAACCGTTGTTTTTTGCAAAATAATCGAGTGTTGCTTGCTTATCTTTAGCAATTTGCTCTATTAAAGCTTCAATTCCATTAAACTTTCGTTCATCTCTAATATGTTGATGCCACTCTACTTCAACCTCTTCACCATATATATCTTGATCGAAATCAAAAATATGAACTTCAATAGAAGGGGTCTTTAAGTCATCATGGAAAGTTGGCTTATAGCCTAAATTACAGACCCCTTTACGCCATTTTCCTTGAACAAAAATTCTTACAGCGTAAACACCTGTAGGCGGGGTGATGAAATCTTCGCTAACAGCAACGTTTGCTGTTGGAAAACCTAATTGTCTCCCTCTTTGATCACCTTGCACGACCGGACCACTAACTGTATAGTATCTTCCCAAAAGCGGAGGGATTTTTTCAACGCTCCCCTCTTTTAAGTAAGACCTAATAAGCGAGGAACTAATCTTGGCATTATCTCTTTTTAATTGTGGAATCGTGGTTGTAGAGAAATACCCTTTAGCATGTGTCTTTATCGTATCCATAGTGCCTTTTCCGAATTTACCATACGTATAATCAAATCCAGCAGATACATGTGATACATTTAAATCAATAATATACTGATCGATAAAAGCTTCTGGATCTAGATTAGCAAATGCTTTAGAAAAGTGCACAATAAATAAATAATCAATGCCTAACTGTGCAACAATCTTAATTTTCTCATTTATCGGTGTGATGTATCTAATTTGTTCTTGTGGATCACCTAATACAGCTGATGGATGAGGATCAAATGTCATTACGGCACTTTTCAACCCTAGTTCAGCTGCCTTCTCCTTTGCATTTTGCATCACTTTCTGGTGACCAAGATGAACACCGTCGAAAAAGCCCAATGCCATTGAAAGAGGTGGCCAGCTATCTTTAGTATGGTTATGTGGATGTACTATTTTTATAACTTCCATGATCATTCACCTTTTTATATTGTTTAAACATGAAGATAGGCATAGAACGTCTACTTTATGTTAAAGAACGTTTACCTTTACCCTATTCACCTATGTATAGAACTTTAGTTGGCTTTATTATACCTGGTTTATCAGGATGATGGATATACAGGGCTAACGCTTGATTGTTCACAGTCTCCATTACAATAGGACCAGATACACTCTCAAGTTCTTCGGGAGTAGGAAGAACTGCGCCATTCTTCACTTTCATTGCTACTTTATCATTTATTTGATATTTCGGCAAATAGCTAATCCCCCATTCTAAAGGTTTGAGCACATCAGCTATTCTTCCCTCGTTCATCACTTCCTCCACTTGTGGTAATGTCAAACAATCCTCAATAGTAAAGTCTGCAGACCGGATGCGAGTTAAATCAGACATATGGGCAGGATAACCAAGAAGTTCACCCATCATAACTGCTAATGTTCTAATATATGTTCCTTTTCCACATGCAACACGAAAACGAAAAGTAATCCGTTCCCCATTATATACTTCCTGCTCATTTAGCAAGGTGATACGATCAATGCGCACTTTTCTACTTGGCCGCTCCACTTCTTGCCCTAGTCGTGCATATTCATAAAGTCTTTTACCATTCACTTTAACAGCAGAATACAGGGGTGGTGTTTGGACAATCTCTCCAGTTAATTGCTGGAACACCGCGATAATCTCTTCTCGAGTAATCGGTTTATCTACCTTCTTCTCTTCAACCACTTCACCTGAGGCATCTTCTGTCGTTGTAGAGAAACCTATTGTGACCTCTCCTTCATACTCTTTACCTGCATCCGTAATATATTCGGCAACCTTCGTAGCACGTCCAATACAAATAGGTAATACGCCAGTTACCTCAGGGTCCAATGTTCCTGTGTGACCCACCTTTTTCGTTTTTAGAATCTTGCGTAACTTGAATACACAGTCATGAGAAGTCATTCCTTTTGGCTTTAATAAAGGTAATATTCCTTCCATTTTGTACGCCCCCTTTCAAATTCAAATTAAGGTGAAATAAATACGGATAGACAAACGTCTATCCGCCAATCATTATTTATTCCTTATCTTTGGATTGACCGTCATCTTGAATTTGATGAAGGAGTGTTTCAATACGATTACCGTAATCGATTGATTCGTCAAACTCAAAAGTGATTTCAGGGGTTTTTCTCAAACGTATTCTCTGACCAATTTCAGAACGGATAAACCCTTTAGCTTTAGCCAATCCTCTCAATGTATCTTCTCTTTGCTCTTCATTACCGAGAACAGAAATATAGACAGTAGCTTGTTGTAAATCACCTGTCACATGAACGTCTGTTACTGTTACAAATCCCACTCGTGGATCTTTAATTTTTCGACCGATAATTTCTCCGAGCTCTTTTTTCATTTGCTCGCCAACTCTATTTGATCTTAGGCTCAATTGTTACACCTCTTTTTCAAAGCCATTCAATGTCTGTAATTGTCCGTTCAATCTCAGGAAAAGAATCAATTAATTTAAGCGCATTTGAAAGCTCCCACTCAACGGCTTGCTTACTTGAAGCTACAGCAGTTATGGCAATTTGCGTATGTTGCCATGTATCTTGAAACCCTACTTCTGCAACAGAAATGTTAAACTTCTGTTGCAGACGAGTGAGGATTCGCTGTAATACACTTCTCTTCTCCTTTAATGAACGAGCATCATATATCATACACTCACACGAAACCAAACCTACAATCATTTACGCTCAATTTCTTGCATAATATAAGCTTCAATGATGTCGCCTTCTTTGACATCATTGTAGTTCTTAATTGTGATACCACATTCGTAATTTGTTGCTACTTCTTTCGCATCATCTTTGAAGCGTTTTAACGCATCAATTTCACCTTCGAAAATAACAACGCCATCTCTAATTAGGCGAATACCAGAATCTCTTGTGATTTTACCTTCCGTAACATAAGAACCAGCAATTGTACCAATTTTTGATACTTTAAATGTTTGACGGACTTCTGCTTGACCAATAATTTTTTCTTCAAACTCTGGGTCTAGCATCCCTTTCATTGCTAATTCAATTTCTTCAATTACGTTATAAATGATGCGGTGTAGACGAATATCAACATCTTCTGCTTCAGCAGCACGTTTTGCATTCGTATCTGGTCTTACGTTAAAGCCGATAACGATTGCGTTAAATGCAGCAGCAAGCGTAATATCTGATTCATTAATGGCACCCGCACCTGTATGAAGAATACGTACTTTTACGCCTTCTACATCAATCTTATTTAATGCGGAAGTTAGGGCTTCAGCAGAACCTTGGACATCAGCTTTTACAACGATGTTTATGTCCTTCATTTCCCCTTCTTTCATATGCTCAAATAAGTTATCAAGGCTAACACGAGATTTCTCAGATCTTTGTGCTTGTAGAGCTAATTGTGCACGTGCTTCCCCTACTTGGCGCGCAGATTTCTCGTCTTCTAGAACAGCAAATCTGTCACCTGCTTGAGGGACATCATTCAATCCTGTAATTTCTACAGGAGTAGATGGTCCCGCAGTTTTTACTCGACGTCCAAGGTCATTAACCATTGCACGTACGCGTCCAAATGTATTACCGACAACAATCGGATCACCAACCTTCAATGTTCCGTTTTGTACAAGTAATGTGGCTACTGATCCTCTACCTTTATCAAGCTGTGCTTCAATAACTGTTCCGACAGCATTACGATTAGGGTTCGCCTTATATTCTTCTACTTCACCAACAAGGAGAATCATTTCTAACAACTCATCAATACCGTCACCTTTAATGGCTGAAATCGGTACAAAGATTGTATCTCCGCCCCATGCTTCAGGAACTAATCCATGTTCTGTTAGCTCTTGCATTACACGGTCAGGATTTGCCGCTTCTTTATCCATTTTATTAACAGCAACAATAATTGGTACCTCAGCAGCTTTAGCATGGTTAATTGCTTCAATTGTCTGCGGCATCACACCATCATCCGCTGCAACAACTAAAATTGTAATATCAGTTATTTTCGCTCCACGGGCACGCATTGTTGTAAATGCCGCATGACCAGGTGTATCTAGAAATGTAATCTTCTTACCTTTATCTTCTACTTGATAGGCACCGATATGCTGTGTAATTCCACCAGCTTCGCCAGCAGTTACCTTTGTGTGGCGAATGGAATCAAGTAATGTCGTTTTACCATGGTCAACGTGACCCATAATCGTTACAACAGATGGACGTTCCTCAAGATTAGTCTCTTCATCTTCAGTGAAATATGCTTCTAAATCTGTCACATCTACTAATACTTCTTCTTCTACATCAACACCATATTCGCCTGCAATTAACTCAATTGAATCTTTATCTAGTTCTTGGTTAATTGTTGCCATCACACCAAGCATAAATAGCTTTTTAATGATTTCTGAAGGCTCTCTATGGAGCTTCTTAGCAAGCTCACCAACCGTTAGTGATTCAGTAAAAGTAATTTTCTCTGGTAATTCTTTTACTTTTTTAGGTGCTGGTGGTTGAGGTGGCTTCTGCCCTTTATTCTTTGGTTTATTTTTTTGATTATTATTGCGATTAGGTTTTTGATTCTTATTATTATTATTATTTGGCTTATTTCTATTGCCTTTTGGTGCACCTGCTGGTTTATTTTTCTGATTGTTTGCAGGTTGTGCTTGCGCTGATTGTTGTTTTTGTGGTTGCTTCTCTTCTTGCTTATTGTAAATACCGTCTAATTTTGTTACTTCACCTGGTTCTAATGTTGTCATATGATTCGAAACCTCTATATTCATTTCCTTTAATTTCGTAATTACATCTTTACTAGATAGATTATGTTTTTTAGCATATTCGTAAACGCGAATTTTACTCATGCTTTCACCCCCGCTAGAATTAATCGAGCAACGTTAATAGCTTTTTGGCGAATCCAGCGTCTAAAACAGCCACCACTACTCTTGCTTCCTTGCCAATTGCTTGCCCTAACAATTCTCTGTCTGGGACAATCTTATAAGGAACAGCATAAGATTTACATTTGTCTGTTACTTTTTTTGTCGTATTAGCAGAAGCATCTGCAGACAACAAAACCAGCTTCGCTTTCCCTTTTCTAATATCGCTTATAGAAAGCTCTTCACCTGAAGTGATTTTACGCGCTCGATTGGCCAAGCCAAGTAATGACATCCATTTTCTCTCATTCATTTTGGACGGTCATTTCTCCTTTTCAATAAGATCTAAAAGTTCGTTATATATGTCCTCATCCACTTGTACATCTAGATGACTAGCTAAAATATTTTTCTTTTTTGCAAGTAAGATGGCTTCCTTGCTTTTTGTAAGATACGCTCCACGACCGGATTTCTTACCTGTAACATCAACCGAAACTTCGCCTTCTTTTGAGCGAACAATGCGTACGAGTGATTTCTTCGGCATCATTTCTCCCGTCGCTATACATTTTCTCATCGGAATTTTTCTGCTTTTGTTCACCAGCCATTCACCTCTTATTCCTTATCTTCAGGGAATGTAAAATCTTCATCTTCATCATCTTGATGATAGCTTAAAAGAGCTTCATCTCTTGGATATGTGCCGGCTTCTCTTGCTTCTGTCTCTGATTTAATATCAATTTTCCAACCAGTAAGCTTCGCCGCAAGTCTTGCATTTTGTCCGCGTTTCCCAATAGCTAGCGATAGTTGATAATCTGGAACAACAACCGTTGTCGCTTTGTCCTCTTCATTTACTACAACATCTAACACTTTAGAAGGACTTAATGCATTGGCTACAAAGACAACTGGATCGCTAGACCACTTCACAATGTCAATTTTTTCACCTTTTAACTCGTTAACAACGGCTTGCACACGTGTACCTTTAGGTCCAACACATGAACCAACTGGATCTACCTCTGGATTATCAGAATGTACAGAGATTTTTGAGCGATCTCCCGCTTCACGCGCAACAGATTTTAATTCAACAGTACCGTCATAAATTTCTGGTACTTCAATTTCAAAAAGACGTTTTAAAAGTCCTGGGTGTGTTCTAGAAACATAAATTTGTGGACCTTTTGTCGTTTTTTCGACTTTTGTAATAAACACTTTAATACGATCATGTGGGCGATACTGTTCACTAGGCATCTGTTCACTTACAGGTAAAATCGCTTCAATCTTACCAAGACTAACGTAAATAAATTTTGCGTCTTGTCTTTGGACAATGCCTGTCATGATATCCTCTTCTCGATCAATGAATTCAGAATAGATAATGCCTCTTTCTGCTTCACGAACACGTTGAGTAACGACTTGTTTGGCTGTTTGTGCAGCAATTCTACCAAAATCTTTTGGCGTTACTTCCATTTCTACAATATCTTCAACCGTATAGTTAGGATTAATCTTGCGTGCATCCTCGATAGAAATCTCTAATCTTGGATCAAACACTTCATCAACGACTTCTTTGCGGGCAAATACTTTCATAGTGCCACTACCTAAATTTAAATCAATACGGACATTTTGTGCTTGATTAAAGTTTCTACGATAAGCAGACACTAACGCGGCTTCCATTGCATCAATAATGACATCTCGTGAAATTCCTTTTTCCTTTTCAAGCAAAATAAGAGCATCTAATAATTCACTGCTCATGTGATTCATATCCCCCTTTAAATAAGTTGCGTTACGCCAATTGCTTTATGAGAAGACAATAGCTAAGCGAGCTTTTGCGATTTTTTCATACGGTAATTCTACCGTTTTCTTTCTTGTTTTAACTTTCATTTCAACTTTAACGATATGGCCATCGAAGTCTGTTAATACACCTTCAAATGTTTTTTCTCCATCTATTGGTTCATACGTTTTTATAAATACGTTTTTACCAATTGCTTTCATGAAATCTTGTTCTTTTTTTAGAGGGCGTTCCGCTCCTGGTGAAGAGACCTCAAGGAAATAGTTGTAAGGAATTGGGTCAATTTCATCTAATTTCTCACTTAAGCGTTCACTAACTACTCCACACTCTTCTATATCAACGCCTGTCTCTTTATCAATAAAGACACGAAGAAACCAGTCTTTTCCTTCCTTCACATATTCGATCTCAACTAATTCCAACTGAAGATCGCTCAAAATAGGAGTGACTAATTGTTCAACTTCTTCAGTCACTTTACTCATCTTTATCCCTCCTTCTAGCAAGATGCCTATTCATTATAAATGTAGCAGCAAACACTAGAGTTGCTGCTAATCGAGATATACCGGATCATCTTTGTAACCGATGAAAATTTTGGTTAATAACAAGACGAAAGAGTGGGTTGCCCCACTCTTGTTTGCGAAGATATCCGTTAGTATTTCCAATAAAACTATACCATAACCATAATTTTTATGCAAATGGAATAGCTGTAAAAGCGACTTAGAACAAACTTAACTGATTTTGGTCTGGTAATTCTTCTAAACAACCATGATTATTTAAGTACTCGATAATTGTTTTAGATACCTTACCTCTTTGCTGAAGATCTTCCTTCGATAGGAAGTCTCCTTCTCCTCTTGCTTTTACAATATTCAGTGCTGCGTTCGTACCTAATCCTGGTATAGAGTTGAACGGCGGAATCAGTGTATTACCTTCAATAATAAAGTCACTTGCACTGGATTTATACAAATCAACTTTTTGGAAACTATATCCTCTTTCATTCATTTCAAGCGCTAACTCCATTACAGTCAGCAAGTTTTTTTCTTTTGTAGAAGCATCTAAGCCTTTCGCATTGATTTCTTCAATTTTTGCTCGGATCGCCTGTGAGCCTTTTACCATCGCATCTATATCAAAATCTTCTGCACGAACGGTAAAATAAGCTGCATAATATAAAAGCGCATGATGAACTTTAAAGTAGGCTATACGTACCGCCATTAAGACATAGGCAGCGGCATGGGCTTTAGGGAACATATATTTTATCTTTAAGCAAGAGTCAATATACCACTCAGGTACTTCATTCTTCCTCATTTCCGCTTCCATCTCTTCTGTCAGGCCTTTTCCTTTTCGGACTGATTCCATAATTTTAAAAGCGAAAGCCGGTTCTAAGCCTTGATAAATTAAATACACCATAATATCATCACGACATCCAATAACTTCACTTAATGTGCATGTATTGTTATGAATTAACTCTTGGGCATTGCCGAGCCATACATCAGTTCCATGTGAAAGACCTGAAATTTGAACAAGCTCAGAAAATGTCGTTGGTTTCGTGTCTTCTAGCATTTGTCGAACAAACCTTGTTCCGAACTCCGGAATACCAAATGTCCCTGTTTTACACATAATTTGCTCTTCTGTGACGCCTAACGATTCCGTTCCACTGAAGATTTTCATTACTTCTGGATCATCGGTTGGAATGGTCTTCGGATCAATCCCACTTAAATCTTGCAACATCCTAATAACAGTGGGATCATCATGACCAAGTATATCTAGCTTCAACACATTATCATGAATGGAGTGGAAGTCAAAATGAGTTGTTTTCCATTCTGAATTACGATCATCAGCCGGAAACTGGATAGGTGAAAAATCATAAATATCCATATAATCAGGAACAACAATAATGCCGCCTGGATGTTGTCCAGTTGTTCGCTTAACACCGGTACAACCAGAAGCTAAGCGATCAATTTCTGCGCCTCGAATTTGAAGATTATTATCATTTTGATACGCTTTAACATAGCCGAATGCCGTTTTGTCTGCTACAGTACCGATCGTTCCTGCCCGATATACATATTCTTCACCAAAAAGAACTTTTGTATAGTTATGAGCTCTAGGCTGATATTCCCCGGAGAAGTTCAAGTCAATATCTGGTACTTTATCCCCTTTAAAGCCTAAGAAAGTTTCAAATGGAATATCATGGCCATCTTTACGATAATGCTGAGAACAGTTTGGACAATCTTTATCTGGTAAATCAAACCCTGAACCTACTGAACCATCATCAAAAAACTCAGAGTGTTTACAATCAGGGCAGACGTAATGAGGAGGCAGTGGATTAACCTCTGTTATTTCCGTCATTGTCGCAACAAATGAGGAACCTACCGAACCCCTTGATCCTACTAAGTAGCCATCATTTAGTGACTTTTTAACAAGTTTATGAGAGATCAAGTAAATAACGGCAAAGCCATGTCCGATAATACTTTTTAATTCTTTCTCTAAACGAGCTTCTACGATTTCAGGTAGTTCTTCTCCGTAAATACTTCTCGCCATGCTATAGCTCATTTCACGCATTTCTTCGTCTGCGCCTTCTATTTTTGGCGTATAGAGATCATCTTTTATTGGTTTGATTTCATCAATCATCTCAGCAATTTTATTCGTATTATCTACTACGATTTTTTTCGCTGTTTCTTTTCCTAAAAATGCAAAGCATTCAAGCATTTCATTGGTCGTGCGAAAATGCACATCAGGCAGTTCATGACGGTTGAGCGGATTTGCCCCACCTTGAGAATTTACTAAAATCTTACGATAAATCTTATCATTCGGATTTAAGTAATGAACATTCCCTGTGGCAACAACTGGGATATTTAATTTTTCACCAAGTTGTACAACGTTCGTAATGATTTCTTCGAGCGCCTTTTCGTCACGAACTAACTCTAATTCTAATAAATGAGCATAGACCTCTTTAGGGTGAACCTCTAGATAATCATAAAACTCAGCTATCTCTTCCACTTCATCAGGCGATTTTTGCATCATCCCTTCAAAAACTTCACCTTTGTCACATCCAGAACCAACAATAATACCTTCTCTATATTTCTGTAATACCGAGCGAGGAATACGTGGCACACGATAAAAATAATTAATATGAGCAATCGAGACTAATTTAAAAAGATTCTTCAATCCTTCACTCGTTTGCGCTATCAAAGTACAATGGGACGGTCTAGCCCTTTGATAAGCATTTCCTTTACCCATATTGTCATTAAATTGATCATGGTATTCAATGCCTTTAGCCATCGCATCCTTCAGCATTTTGATTAATATATAGCCTGTCGCTTCCGCATCGTATATTGCCCGGTGATGTTGAGTTAGTTCAACATCAAACTTCTTTGCCAATGTGTTGAGGCGATGATTTTTCATTTCAGGGTGTAAAAATCGCGCTAATTCAAGTGTATCTACAACGGGATTTGTTGCTTTTCCAAGACCTATTTTCTTATACCCTACATTTAAAAAACCCATATCAAATGAAGCGTTATGGGCCACAAGCACACTATCGCCAGTCCATTCGTAAAAATCTTTTAAAACGTCAGCTACTTCAGGGGCATTCTCTACTAAATCATCTGTTATGCCCGTTAAATTAATTGTCGTAGCAGATAATGGATGATGCGGATTAGCAAAGGATTCAAAACGATCAATAATCTCGCCGTCGTGAATTTTCACGGCTGCAAGTTCTATAATGGTGTCATAAACAGCAGATAATCCAGTCGTTTCAACGTCAAACACAACATAAGTATCTTCAGCTACTCGTCTATGAGCATCATTATAAGCAATTGGTACACCGTCATCGATTAAGTTCGCCTCAACACCATAAAGTATTTTGATACCATTTTTCTTACCGGCATTAAATGCTTCTGGAAAGGATTGAGCACCAGCATGGTCTGTAATCGCAATTGCTTTATGTCCCCACTTCTTTGCTTGTGAAACAAGCGCACTAACCGAACTAACGGCATCCATTTGGCTCATTGGTGTATGAAGATGAAGTTCAACCCGCTTTTCATCTTCCTTAGCTGTATCTTTTCTTTCAATTGGTTTAATTTCATTTAAATCATTACCAATCATGACTAGGTCACGCACGAAGGTATCATTTTGAATGCTACCACGAACTTTCAGCCACATGCCTTTTTGTACCATTTGAAAGAGTGCAGCATCTTCTTTATCTCGGGAAAACATTTTTACAAGTATCGAGCTTGTATAATCAGTAATTTTGAAAGTTAATAATGTCCGACCACTTCTGAGTTCTTTTGTTTCTGCATGAAAGACGTAACCTTCCACAGCAATTCTTCTTTCTTCGTCAACTATATCAATTAGTTTGCGGAAGTCAGCATCATCTTTAATTGTCAGGCCAACTGTCAATGGCCCTTGTGGTATCGGTGTATCTGATTCTTGCTCTAATGCTTTCTTCTCCATTTCAATTGCTGCTTGCATGCCGCGTTCTTGATCTTCTTTTCTCTTTGCTTCTAAGAAACGCTCATATGCTTCATTGCTCTCTTCGGTTGACAATTCTGTTTCAATTTGAAATGGTGGAAATCCAAATGATTGAAAGCTATCAAGAATAAGGGGCGCATACTTATTTTTAATAGACTGACTTTCCATATCATTACTAACGGTAACGATTACCTTATTTCCCTTTATTTTCGGCAATTGCTCATGAAGAAGCTTAAGCATCGGTGGTGAGATGCCTTCAATTTCTTTCATACAAAATGTCCAATAATCTTGAATTAAGCTCTCATCATATTGTTGATTCGTAACAGTAATAGAAAAAGAGGTACGTGCAATATGAGAAAACTTGTGGTGCAATTGAGCTGCAAATCTTTGAAGAACAGTTGCCGGTAAGATTTGTTCTAAGCTAAAGGAAAAATGCCACCTTTTTTCCTTTTTTTGAATATATACTTTCATGATTTCGGCTTGTTCAAAATAATGAACAAAAGCATCTTCTGTTAATTCTAATTGTTGTAACAGGAGCTGAAAACGTTCTTTGTTTCCTTTTACATCGCTCATTTCAGCCCTCCCCCTTCATTAACGTTCTATTTTTTTCAATCGGTCACTATTATATCATAATTAAATACTAGATTTGATAAAGTAAAAATCACGCTAATTGTCAACTATTTTGTGGTAATGTATATTATTTCCCCGAGGAATGAACGGGTTATTTAACACTTCAAAAATGAATGAAGCGTAGGCTATTAAGCATAAGTATCAAGCTATAATTCGGAAAGTGACGCAATTTATTAATAGGACTACAATCTAATTCTATCGATGATAAATAAAAAACCGATCCCATTCTCATCTTTAACATTTGACGACTAATGGGGTCGGAATATTTTTATATAGGAATGTTTAGGTTTTTTATGCTAACTGATTATGAATGAATTGTGGTAATTCATCCACCGATACTTCAAATTGCTCGCCTGTACTTCTTAATTTAACTTCTACGATGCCTTCATTTGCCTTTTTACCAACAGTAATTCGTAAAGGTAAACCGATTAAATCACTATCAGCGAATTTTACGCCAGCTCGTTCAGCGCGATCATCCCATAAAATACGATACCCTAAATCTTTCAAAGAATCGTATACTCTTTCACTTAATTGCACTTGGTCTTCTTTTTTCATATTTAAAGAAACAAGATGAAGCTGATAAGGTGCGATATTCTCCGGCCAAACAAGTCCATTTTCATCACTATGTTGTTCCGCAATAGCTGCCATTACACGAGAAACCCCGATGCCATAACAACCCATAATCATTGGTTGTGAACGGCCATTTTCATCAAGAATAGTCGCGTCCATAGCTTCACTATATCTCGTACCAAGCTTGAATATATGACCAACTTCAATTCCTTTTGCAAAAAGAATACTACCTTCTCCATCAGGTGATGGGTCTCCTTCTTGAATAAAGCGAACATCTGCATATTGTTCTACGGTAAAGTCGCGATCCACATTTACATTGACATAGTGGTAACCAGCTTCATTTGCACCGCAGACACCATTTACAATTGCACTGACAGCATGGTCGGCAATGATCCGTACATTTGTATGAACCGGACCAATGGAACCAATTTCACAGCCAATAACGGATTTTGTCTCCTCAGCATCAGCTAATTCCACATCATTGGCAGCGAGCAGATTCTTTACTTTAATATCATTGACTTCATGATCACCACGAACAAGTATCAATACATAATCTTCATCTACTTTAAACAGTAATGATTTTATGCATTTTTCTGCTGAGACATTTAAATAATCCACAATTTCTGCAATACTTTTTTGATTCGTAGTACTAACTTTTTCAATTTCTCTTAACTCTTCATTAGATTTTTCATATGTTGAAACTACCTCTGCCATTTCAATATTTGCTGCATATTGAGATGTATCAGAATAAGCAATCGTATCTTCTCCAATTTCGGACAGAACCATAAATTCATGAGTATCTTTACCACCCATTGCTCCAGAATCCGCAATAACAGCTCTAAAATTCAAACCTGCGCGAGAAAAAATATTGGAATAAGCTTGATAAAAAAGGTCGTACATCTCATCTAAACTTTCTTGGCTTGAATGGAAAGAATAACTATCTTTCATAATAAATTCTCGACCTCTTAGCACACCAAAACGCGGACGCTTTTCATCACGAAACTTCGTTTGAATTTGATACAGAGCAAGGGGTAACCTTTTATATGATTTCACTTCATCACGTACAAGACTCGTCACAACCTCTTCATGTGTTGGCCCAAGAGCAAATTCTCGCTCATGACGGTCTTTCATTCTCATTAACTCTGAACCATATGTATACCAGCGACCAGACTCTTGCCACAACTCTGCTTGCTGAAGTGCAGGCATAAGCATCTCTACGGCATTAATGGCTTCAAGCTCTTCTCTAATAATCGTTTCAATATTTTGTAACACTTTTCTTGCCATTGGTAAATAACTATAAATACCACTAGCATTTTGACGAATAAATCCTGCTCTTAATAAAAGTTGATGACTTTTAATTTCTGCATCAGCAGGGTTTTCCCTTAAAGTTGGAATTAATACCTGACTTTGTTTCATCTTAATTTATACACCTCTATTATTTATTTTCATTATCAAGGCTCAGAAACCATTTAGTGAAAACGGATCTCTGAGCCTCAGGTTTCATCTTCTTATAAAAAGAATCGCTGAATGTCATTCCATGTTACAACTAACATAAGCAGCATTAATAGCGCAAAGCCTACAAAGTGAACCATACCTTCTTTTTGTTTGTCTATCGGTTTTCCTCTAACTCCTTCAATAGCAAAGAACATTAATCTTCCACCATCGAGAGCAGGGATAGGCAATAGGTTCATGATACCTAAATTGATGCTTAAGACGCCTGCCCACTTCATTAAATAAAATATACCTGATTGAGCAACTGTGTCAACTGAAACATAGATACCAACAGGACCTGAAAGGGCATCAATCGTAAATTCCCCAGAGATTAACTTCCCTAAAATAACAAAAATTTCTTTTGTCCATAATAAGGTCTCCTCAGCACCGTATACAACTGATTTTAATGGATTTTTTTCCATCGGACTATATACACCGATCACACCGATTGTCGGACCATCTTCTATTTCTTGTGACTTAGGTGTAACCGGGATCGTCATTTCTTCCCCACCGCGATCAATTTGAAATTCAAGCTCATTATTAGGGTTTTTCTGAATGATTTCTACAACATCTTGCCAGCTTGAAATTTCTGCACCATCGACTGAATGAACAATGTCACCTTGTTTGAATCCTGCATCAATCGCTGCACCATCTTCTGTTAATTCCCCAAGCATCGGCGCATTTGATGGCATCCCCTGTAATAAAGCGATGATGACAAAAATAACAAAAGCTAAAACAAAGTTCATCATCGGTCCAGCGAAAATAGCCATTGTTCTTTGTCCTAAAGTTTTAGAAGAAAATTGGCGATCATAAGGAGCAATCAGTGTTTCTGTTCCATCTTCCACCAATACTGCTCGGCGATTCACCTTAAAAGTTTCTAATTTTTCTTCTTCCTCACCTTCGACATACCCTTTTAATATCAATTCATGTTCAATATCTGCATGTTCGATTTCGAGAATCCTTGCATCCGGATATTTATCTTTGTTATTTAAAATAATCTTCTGAACTTCATTTTGGTCATTGAAGACTAATCCTACACGGTAACCTGCTTTCAATTCGACCATTTCAACATCTTCACCAGCCATCCGAACATAGCCACCTATCGGTAACAACCGGATCGTATAAAGTGTATCATTTTTTGTAAATGAAAAAACTTTTGGTCCCATACCAATCGCGAACTCACGACATAGGATACCTGCTCGCTTCGCAAAGATTAAATGTCCAAGTTCATGGAAAAATACTAGTGCCCCAAAAATGATAATAAAGGCTATGACTGTACTCAATTTTTAACCACCTTTTTTTCTGAATCAAAAACGAATCAGCTTGATAAAAGCGAATAGATATAGGCTCTTGTTTCCTCATCTACTTCTTGTATTTCTGATAATGTCGGTGCTTTTATACAGGAATGTCTTGTTAAAGCTTTTTCAATTAACTCTTCAATCTTTAAAAAGCTTATTTTTCCTTCTAAAAATGCTGCAACCGCTGCTTCATTTGCTGCATTTAAAACCGCAGGCATCGATCCACCTTCTTTTCCTGCTTGGTAAGCAAGCGCTAAACAACGAAAGCGATCATAATCCATCTCTTTAAAATGGAGCTGGCCAATTTTGGCTAGATCTAATCGCTTATTCTTTAATGGTAAACGGTCTGGATATGAAAGTGCGTACTGGATAGGTACCCTCATATCCGGTGTACCTAATTGTGCGATGACACTACTATCATGGAATTCAACCATTGAATGAATGATACTTTCATTATGAAGAAGACAGTCAATCTTATCATATGGTAATGAGAATAACCAATGAGCTTCGATTACTTCTAAGCCCTTATTCATCATTGTTGCCGAGTCAATTGTGATTTTAGCTCCCATTGACCAGTTAGGATGATTTAACGCTTGTTCAACTGTTACTGCTTCTAAATCCGCTCTGCTATAATCACGAAAAGATCCTCCAGAAGCGGTTAAAATCAATCTATCGATATTCTTCGCATTCTCACCTTGTAATGCTTGAAAAATCGCTGAATGCTCACTATCAACAGGTAAAAGGTCAACACCATAGTTTTTTGCTGCTTCCATGACTAAATGCCCCGCTGTTACCAATGTTTCCTTATTTGCAATAGCAATCGTTTTTCTTTCCTCAATTGCTTGTAATGTTGGTTCTAGTCCGACACGACCTAAAACAGCATTTACCAATATATTTGCTTTATTGTATACAGCCACTTCTGTTAAACCGAGTTGTCCATATGTAAATGATATGCTTGGAAACTCAGCTTTAAGCATCTCCATCGAACTTTTTTCTAAGACGGAAACAAGCTCTGGATGGAATTCATTGATTACTTGACGGGCAAAATGAATATTTTTTCCTACTGAAAAAGCTACTAATTGGAATTCATCAGGATGCTGTCTAATGATATCTAACGTTTGTGTACCGATAGAACCTGAAGCACCCATTAAACTAATTTTTTTCATTTCTAAAACATCTCCTATTAAGAAAAGTGTCTACTAAGCCACATATCATATAGTATGATTACACTTTCCCCGCTAAAAACGGCGTCTCTATATAATCGTTTCTCTACCCTGTCTTTTATTACATGATAGATAAGATAATATACATAAATGGCCAAACAAATAACAAGCTATCGAAACGGTCAAGGATCCCACCATGACCAGGTAATATTCTACCCGAATCTTTTACCCCGTAATGTCTTTTAAATGCTGATTCTGCCAAGTCGCCAACTTGTCCAAAGACAGCTAATAGACAGGTCATAAGAATAATGAGAATAGCGGGTTCACTAATATCTGTAAAAATCAAAAACAAACAAGCAACAACAACAGATGAAATAACACCGCCAACACTACCCTCTATTGTTTTATTAGGACTAATATCTGGCCATAGCTTTCTTTTTCCAAATGCCTTTCCAAAGAAATACGCACCTGAATCAGAAGCCCATATAATAAATAGGCTAAAAAAGATCCAAATAAGACCATTCTCCATCGCTCTCGTTTCTAGAAAGTAATGAAAACCAAAACCTATATAGATAGTAGAAATGAGCATAAAGGCAATATCATCATATGTAACACGATTCTTTGTTAATACTGTATATGTAAGCAAAAGAAGTACACCAAGTACTAAAATATCTGTCTTTCCAACTCCTGCTCGTATTAACCAAGCAAAATAAAATTCTGTAGGAATCATGATCATCCATAATATAAACGTAGATATGAGTCCTGGAAGGGAAAATAGATTAAACCCTTTCATTCTTAATAGTTCGTATAAGCCTACTGTTGCAAAAAAATAGGCAAGGAGCATCAATGGCCACCCACCAATAAATACTAGTGGCAAGAGAACTGCTCCAAAAATGATTGCTGTGATTACTCTTTCTTTCATTCATTTCAACACCTTTATTAAACTCCTCCAAAACGCCTTTGACGCTTTTGGAATACTTCAACTGCTTCAACAAAATGTTCTTCCCCAAAGTCTGGCCATAAAACATCTGTAAACCAAAACTCAGCATAAGCTAGTTGCCATAGCATAAAATTACTTAAACGAATTTCCCCACTCGTTCGTATCAGTAGGTCTGGATCGGTCAACTCATTTGTCATTAAGTATGATGAAAAAACTTCTTCTGTTAACTTTTCATCATCTATTATACCACTTTGCGCATCAATTAAGACGTTTTTAACTGCCTCAATAATTTCCGCTCGACTCCCGTAGTTCATAGCGAAATTTAACACTAACCCATCATTATGAGCAGTAGATTGGATCGCTTCGTCAATCGCTTTTAATGTCGCTGCCGGTAAAATAGATTTATTTCCTATCATTTTCACTTGAACATTCTCTTCAATTAATTCGGGTAAAAACGTTTGCAGAAATTCAGATGGCAACTTCATAAGGAAATCGACTTCCATTTTCGGCCTTTTCCAATTCTCAGTAGAGAAGGCGTATAATGTTAACGTTTTAACACCCAGTTGATTGGCGAATCGTGTGATTTTTCTAACGACTTTTGCCCCTTCATGATGACCTGCAACACGTGGCAACGTTCTTTTTTTAGCCCAGCGACCATTACCATCCATGATGATAGCTACATGCTCTGGAATTGGCTGTGCTTTAATATTATCTATTCTATCTTGAAGATCTATTGAGTCATTATTATTTTTCCAAAGTTTCATTTTATCGAACATTTGAATACTCCTTTTAATCGGCTGATTTACCATTAAATAAGTAATGCCATGTATTTAATGGATAAGCACCCTTTTCCGTTCATACTACTTCGATGATTAAACGAGTGACGCTTTTGCCATTTCAGATATATTCATTATAGGCAGAATAAGTAAGCACATCAATAACTTTCCTCCAATTGTGCTCCTCATTTTAAAGATTACCACAAAACGATGCAATAAGATATTTTTTTAAGATATTAATTAAAATTAAGAGTTCGATTTCAAGGATTGCCGTTTTGGTTTATCTGCCAACAAATTCTATCAGTAAAGAAAATAGTTCCATTTTCTTCTACGCTACTGCCTTTTTCACTTCATTCATAAAACACGAAGTTTTAGAATCGGTCCATTATAGAAAAAGCCCCCTATTTATCATAGAGGGCTTCGCCTACAATCGAAAAAGTATGTCCTATATAATGTAAATAAGATTATACTTCTAAAATTTCTTTTTCTTTATCTTTTGTAAGCTCATCAATTTTCTTAATGAACTCATCTGTTGCTTTTTGGATATCATCTGAGTAACCACGTTGATCATCCTCAGTGATTTCTCCATTTTTTTCTAGTTTTTTCAGATCATCATTACCGTCTCTTCTAATATTACGGATGCCTACTTTTGCTTCTTCCGCCTCTTTTTTCACAACTTTTACAAGTTCCTTACGGCGCTCTTCAGTTAGTTGTGGAATGGATAAACGAATAAGGTTTCCATCGCTTGTTGGAGTAAGTCCTAAATCTGATTTCAAGATTGCCTTTTCAATGTCACCTAATATAGATTTATCATAGGGTTGAATGACTAATAAACGTGCTTCTGGTACAGAAACACCAGCTAATTGGTTAATAGGTGTTGGTGCACCATAGTAATCTACTGTTATTCTATCTAATATAGAAGAGTTAGCTTTCCCAGCTCTGATACCGGCTAATTCGCGTGAGTAAGATTGTGTTGCTTTTGTCATACGTTCTTTTACATTAGCTATGATATTTTTTGGCATTTAGTTTTTCCCCCTTACGATTGTACCGATTGGCTCGCCTAATACAGCGCGATTGATATTTCCTTTTTCCATAATAGAAAAGACAATCAGTGGAATATTATTATCCATGCAAAGTGATGATGCCGTTGAATCCATGACTGCTAATCCCTCTTTAATGACATCTAAATAGGATAATTCATCGTATTTTTTTGCATTTTTATCGATTCGTGGATCAGCAGAGTATACACCGTCAACATTATTTTTTGCCATTAATATAACTTCAGCATCAATTTCTGCCGCTCTTAGTGCAGCTGTTGTATCTGTAGAGAAATAAGGGTTTCCTGTGCCTGCAGCGAAAATAACGACCCTTTTCTTTTCCAAGTGACGAATGGCTTTTCTACGGATATATGGCTCAGCAACTTGTCTCATTTCAATTGAAGTTTGTACTCTTGTTTCAATCCCAAGTTGTTCTAAACTATCTTGAAGTGCTAAGGAGTTCATTACCGTTGCAAGCATTCCCATATAATCTGCATTAGCACGTTCCATACCCATCTCTTCACCAATCTTACCACGCCAAATATTTCCGCCACCAACAACGACAGCTACTTCAACATCTAGCTCAGCTAAGTCTTTCACTTGCTGTGCGACTGACTTAATTACTGATGGATTAATGCCGAAACCTTGTTCTCCAGCCAATGCTTCACCACTTAATTTTAAAACAACTCTTTTATATTTAGGGTCGCTCATAAGAACCTCCATAATGAATAGTAAGCAAAAAAAGCTTTTGCTTAAAATTTCAAATTACATTTATTCTAACAAACAGGGAACACACAGTGTTCCCCACAAATTCATCTACTATGGTAGATTTATTATTTTTTCACTTGGCTCATTACTTCTTCTGCAAAGTTATCTTCGCGTTTTTCGATACCTTCTCCTACTTCATAACGTACGAATTCGCTAATTTTACCGCCTTTAGAAGCAACAAATTTCCCAACTTTTTCATCTGGGTTTTTAACAAATGATTGATCGTTTACACAAACTTCTTCGAAATATTTACCTAAGCGACCTTCAACCATTTTCTCAACGATTTTTTCTGGTTTACCTTCGTTAAGCGCTTGTTGAGTAAGAACTTGACGCTCATGTTCAACTTCTTCTTGTGAAACTTCATCACGAGAGATATATTTAGGGTTTAATGCTGCAATATGCATAGATACGTCTTTTGCTGCTTCTTCATCAGTTGTACCTTCAAGTACTGTAAGTACACCAATACGTCCACCCATGTGTAGGTATGCGCCAAAAGCATCGTTATCTGTTTTTGTTTTAACTTCAAAACGGCGTAATGATAGTTTTTCTCCAATTTTAGAAATAGCTGTATTGATATGAGACTCAACTGTGTTACCATTTGTCATAGATCCTTGAAGTGCTTCTTCAACTGACGCAGGTTTTACACTTAACAAGTGCTCTCCTAATTCTTTTACAAGTGTTTGGAAACCTTCGTTTTTAGCAACGAAGTCTGTTTCAGCATTTACTTCAAGAATAACAGCTTCATTTCCTTCTACTTTAATAGAAGTTAAGCCTTCAGCAGCGATACGATCGCCTTTCTTCGCAGCTTTTGCAATACCTTTCTCACGAAGAAAGTCAATTGCTTTTTCCATATCTCCGTCTACTTCTTGAAGTGCTTTTTTACAATCCATCATTCCAGCACCTGTTTTTTCACGTAATTCTTTTACCATTTGTGCAGTGATTGCCATTATGGAATCCTCCTTATTGAATATGTAAATGTCGTATATGAACATTCAGCATGATTTTTTATTATTACATTATCTTTTCCAAATATTGCGTATGCCAATCGTTCTTTTGATTTGCAGGCAACAAATACGTCATTCTTTTTAAAAAAAGGTGATAAAGGGTGCTCCCTATTATCACCTTTTCAAAAATAACGCATTTCATAGCAATTATGCAGTCGTTACTTCTTCACCTTGTTTAGCTTCTAAAATTGCATCCGCCATTTTACCAGTTAAAAGTTTAACGGCACGAATTGCATCGTCGTTTGCAGGGATTACTACATCGATTTCATCTGGATCACAGTTCGTATCAACAATACCAACGATTGGAATGTTTAATTTATGCGCTTCTGCAACTGCAATGCGCTCTTTACGAGGATCAATGATGAATAAAGCATCAGGAAGAGCTTTCATATCTTTGATTCCGCCCAAGAATTTTTCTAAACGTTCTTGCTCTTTTCTTAATTGAACAACTTCTTTTTTAGGAAGTACTTCAAAAGTGCCATCTTCAGACATTCTTTCGATATCTTTAAGACGTGCAATACGCTTTTGGATTGTTTCAAAGTTTGTTAATGTACCACCTAACCAACGTTGGTTTACATAGTACATACCAGAACGAATTGCTTCTTCTTTAACAGAATCTTGCGCTTGTTTTTTAGTACCAACGAAAAGAACTGTTCCGCCTTCACCAGCTAGTTCTTTAACGAAATTATAAGCTTCTTCTACCTTCTTAACTGTTTTTTGAAGGTCGATAATGTAGATGCCGTTACGCTCAGTGAAAATGTATTTTTTCATTTTTGGGTTCCAACGGCGAGTTTGGTGTCCGAAATGTACACCAGCTTCAAGCAATTGCTTCATAGAAATTACTGACATGGATGTTTCCTCCTAATGGTTTTTATTTTCCTCCGCTCATATCATCTTTAACTAGAAACTGTATTGACAGCACCAACTAGTTAAATCAATAAGCGTGTGTATTAACACCGTTTTATAATATAGCATAACTCCAGTAAGTAAGCAAGACTTATCATCATTCCTTAGAAAATTTCAATAAAAGTTCTACCTCTTTTTTTCCTTTATTCATGCGTTTTGCAATTTCATCGACGGAGTGCCCTTGATGATAAAGGTCCTGAATAGAAGAATGGGTAGTCGCTTCATTCTTTTCTTTTTGACGGTCAATATGAGTATCCTTATTGGCTTGATTAGCTTGATAAATAGATGCAGCCTTCTTTTTAGCTGTTGTTGTCCGATAGCGTTTATTCAACTCTTGTGGATTTGGCTCATTTTGTACGTTAGATTCGTCATTTACTGGAGATAATATATTTCTTTGCTGGACCTGCTTCAAAAAAGCTTCGTTCTCTTCACGCATTTCCGTTATGTATATCGCTAATAATTGATCCATTTGTTCTATATTATTTTTTTGTTCTTTTTCTAAAGAAACAAAACGATTTTGCCGTAAATAAAGGAGAAGAATCGCAGTGATTGCGAGTATATTCAATATGAGACTAATGATAAGGAAGAAAACAATCATTATTTATCCCTTCTTTTTTGTCAACTATTAGTGACTCTCTACTTTTTAATTTTCAATAGGTAATACAATAAATTCTGATTTATCAAAATGAATGGTAATATGCGCATTCGGCTTTTTAAAAAGCTTGGCGTACTTACCTTTTTTTATCTTTGTTTGAGGGTATAGATCTCCAAGAATTTTGATAGCTAGCTTATCCTTTTGAAAAGTGTGGTGACTTTCTATCTCTTGTTTCTTTTTCGTTAGATTTAAGATTTCTTGCTCGATATGCTTCTTAGTCTTTTTATGTTTTAATGCCAACGGATGTCCCTGTTGATCCTCCTGCAATTTAGACTCAATAGAAACTAACTTTTGTTTTACGATATTTAAATCAGCAAGTTTGTTCGAGATTTCCCCTAACTTTTCTTGTAGTGAATAATCCTCATCTTTTAATTCAATTTCAGTATATGTAAAATGGTGATTGCCAATATCTTTGACAATCATTTCACCATATGTTGATAAATGCCCCCCGATGACAGATGCATTATTAGCATAAATATGTTCCTTGGCAAACACTACACTATGAAGGATTGAACGCTCTATATATATATTACTTTCAGATTCTACTACTGCTTGATTTAAAAAATGGGCTCTTATACTACCTTGAGCCTGAATTTTACCATATTGATTTCCGAGGACTCCACCTTCAATATAAATATAGCCTTGTGCCTCTAAATTTGCGTTTTCAACTGTTCCTTCTACCCTTATATTACCTGTTGCCACTATATGGCTTCCTGTTAAGACATTCCCTTTCACAACCACGTTACCATCAAATTTCATTATACCTTTTCCTGGATGATAATCACCATCTATCAGTTGTATCGGCAACACAGACAAGCTGTTTTTTGACAGTAAGACTTCACCATCAATTAAAGAATAATATTGCTCATGATGTAAGATCACATTTTCCCCTGGAGTGATGTGTAATTCTTTTCCATTCATGCTGTTAACCCTTTGTCCATGAACATCAATTCCGTCCGTTCCAGGTGTAGCTGGAAAAATAGTTGCGATCACCTCTCCATTTGCTACTGTGACCATATGCTCATGTATGTCATTAAGCTTCTCTCGCTTCTCACTATGCATATTTAACTTTTCCTTTACTAAATAAGCATCTCTTCCAGCGATTGGTTTCTCGCCTTTTGCAATTTCGATTGGGGAAGTGTAGGCTAGAGGGTCTTCAACTATTTTCGCGATTAGCGCATGGTCAAGTCCGTATGTAATATTCGCTTTACGAATACTTTTTTCTATTACTTGTTTAATATTATCATCTTGTATCTCACTTGCCTGTAGATGTAACAAAGCAGTTAACCTATCAGGTGATACAGAAATGATATGCCCTCCTACCATAGAAAAACCCTCCTTCAAAGAACATTAGACGATTTTTTCTAATGTTTTCTTTAACTTTTGAATTGCCTTTGAATGAATTTGTGAAATCCTAGATGTAGAAAGCTGTAAAACTTCACCAATTTCGGTTAATGTCAGTTCTTCTTTATAAAATAAACTAACCACTAATTGTTCCTTTTCGTTTAATTGCTTAATTTGTGATGTTAATTCTTCAATTAATTCATTTTTAACAAGCTGTTTTTCTGGTAAAATAGCTCTCTCATCTTGAAGAACAAATGAATAATCATCATAATCATAGTCACTCGGTTTTTCATCAATAGATAATAAGTTGGCCATGTATTGTTCATTTAGAGTAGCATATACTTCCTTAGTTGATAATTGTACCTCAAGAGCAATTTCTTCAACTGTGACATTACGCATATAGGCCTGCTCTAATCTTTCAATCGCCGCTTCCACTTTTTTTGTTCTTTCTCTCGTGCTTCTAGATAGCCAGTCTTCTTTTCTTAAACCATCTAAGATGGCACCCCTAACTCTGAAGGATGCATACGTATCAAATTTAAGGTCACGATTGGGGTCGTATTTTTCTAGTGCATCAAATAAACCCATCATGCCAAGACTTTTTAATTCATCCCTTGACACGTTTTTAGGGAGACCTGCTGCAATCCTTTGAACATGATAACTCACAAGTGGCATATATCTTTTAACGAGAAAATTACCCGCGTCTTGATTTCGTGAACATACCCACTCATCCCAAGCTTTCTCTTCTGAAACTTGTAGCATTGATTGAATCTGGTTAAATACATGATTTAAACCAGATACTCACCTCCTCTAACAAATATTTATATATATGTCACTCCTTGATTAACCGTCTTAACCATCATCTTGCCATTCTCTGGATTGAACTCTATCGTTCGTCCACAGTGACCACCTACATCCTTACCTGTCACTTCAACTTGCAAGTTTTTTAATATTCGTTCTGTAGTGGCTATATTTCTTTCGCCAATACGGATCACATCTTGACCGGATGAAAATTTAAACATATGTGCCCCACCTGCATACTTAGCCATGATGGAAATACGATGCGCACCACTTTTAATTAACTCATCATACAAATGCTTAATTCCTGAATCAGCAAACTTAGCGGGGTTAAATACCTTTGATTTTGCTAAGGATGAGTCAGGGAGCATTATATGAACCAATCCTGCTATTTTCTTTTTTTGATCATAAAGTACGACACCTACGCAAGAACCTAAACCTGACGTCCTAATTAACTGAGGTGCCTGAACAATATGACAGTCAGCTATCCCAACTTTCACGACTTCACTTGTATTCATTATATTTATCCGTCACATTTCTTTAAGATTTCAGATAACGAGTGATTATCGAGGAAGATCAATAAGTGACAAAGCTCTTCTTTCGATTCTTCAACAATCTCCATACTCGTTTGAATAACTAATAACTCATCATAGTCGTATGATTGTGTAATACAAGCATCACTGATTAATGCAGCTGACATATCAATACTTATAGCAGGAAGTGAACAAAAGAGTGGTTCTTCAAAAAAATCCCCAAGTGCTGAAGCGTAGGCGCCTGTTAACATATTCATTAATTCCGCTAATGCTGATTGTTCCATGTGATCGTATAGACTACTAAACATTTCATTTTGGCTTTGTAGCAAGTTTGCTATCCACCGTTCTACATTTTGATAAGACATTAATAATAATAGTTGGCTTGAAAGAGAGCCTGATACTTGCGACAGACCCCCAACCGTTACATTCTCGTCATTACCGTTCGCCTCGACTACCTCTTGATAGGTATAGATGTGAACCGAGGGAACACGCATATTTACTTTTTTATCCAGCAAAGAAGAAAGTGCTGTTGCTGCATTACCTGCACCAATATTTGCTACTTCTTTTAACATATCTATAAATTTTGGGAGATGGTGTCGATTATTAATAGAATAAGAATCAGCCATTAAACTTCTACATTCTCCTCTATATTTAATACTTTAGCTAAGTCAATCAAAATAAGAATTTGTTGATTCATTTTGGCGACAGCTTTTATATAATCAAACGACTCTGTTCCTACCACTTCAGGCGGGGGCTCTAATTGTGATGTTGCAACATCTATCACATCATTAGCTGCATCGACAATTAACCCCACTTCCTTTTCACCTTTTTTCGTAATAATAATTCTAGTATGTTCGGAATAGGGGTGTTCGGGTAAATTAAATCTCGTGCGTAAATCGACAATTGGCAATATAACACCACGCAGATTAATGACACCTTTAATATACTTCTCTGTTCCTGGCACTCTCGTAATATGTTCTATTTTTTCTATTGAGAGTACATCTGCAACAGGTACCCCATATTCTTTATCACCAAGCTGAAATACAATTAATTGAACAGTATGTTGGTTATTTTCCACAGTCCAATCACCATCTTCCTATTATTTTATCAACTCATTACAATCAATAATTAGCGCTACTTGTCCATCGCCTAATATTGTCGCACCCGATATGGCAAAAACATTCGTTAAATAATCACCTAATGATTTTAGTACAATCTCTTGTTGCCCGATAAAAGAACTCACGATTAATGCAGCCAGCTTTTCTCCTTTTCGAACGATAACAACTGAAAGCGTCTCTGGTGTTTCTTCACTTTCATCATTCACTTCAAAAATAGATTGTAAAGAAACGAGCGGAACGACTTTACCTCTAAAATCGATTACTTGCTGATTATGTGTTTTCATAATGTCAGCTTTTTTTATAATTGCTGTTTCAATAATGGAGGATAAAGGAATAGCATACTTTTCATTTTCTACTTCTACTAACATAGCGGAAATAATTGAAAGGGTTAAAGGTAATTGAATGGAGAAGGTTGAGCCGTTTCCTTCATTAGACTGAATCGTAACATATCCACCTAATGATTCAATTGTACTTTTAACAACATCTAAACCGACGCCTCTGCCCGAAACATCGGAAATTTCCTTAGCTGTAGAAAAGCCTGATGAAAAAATAAGCTGATAAATATCTTGATCTTCCATAGAAGCGATCTCTTCTTCTTTAATAATCCCTTTGGAAATGGCTTTTCGACACACATTGTCCTTATTTATTCCTGCCCCATCATCCGTTATTTCTATGAAAATATGATTTCCACTATGATAAGCCTTCAAGATAATTGTTCCTTGTTGTGACTTACCTTTCGCTAAACGCTCTTCGGGCTTTTCAATTCCATGGTCCATTGCATTTCTAATCAAATGAACGAGTGGATCACCAATCTCATCAATGACTGTTCGATCTAATTCCGTTTGGGCACCAATAATCTCTAGGTTGACAGACTTATGTAAATCTTTCGCTAGTTGTCTTACCATTTTAGGAAAACGATTGAAGACTGTATCAATTGGAACCATCCTCATATTGAGAATTATATTTTGCAAATCTCCGGAAATACGAGACATATGTTCAACGGTTTCTTGTAACCCTTGATGGTCTAAATCTTGAGAAATTTGTAGTAGACGTCCTCTATCTATCACCAATTCCTCAAATAAATTCATCAAGATATCTAGTCGTTCTATGTTTACCCTAATCGTTTTCGTTGCATGTTTGCTCTGCTGTTTGAATGATGAAGTCTGTTGCTGTGCTACTTCAACCTCTTTTTCTGTAGGCAATACCACTTGTTCTACAGCTACCGCCGCTTCTTCACTTGCCTGAGACAAATCTATCGCTATGATTTCGACAGCGTCGATTTCAGATATTTTCAACAGCTCCATTTCAATCTCTTTTTTTGTGTTAGAGGAGAGAATAGTTACTGTAAACTCAAAGTCAAATTGTTCCTCTTCAAGAGCAGTTGCCTGAGGGTGCGATTTAATGATTTCTCCATTTTTCTCTAGTGTTTCAAAAACCATAAATACTCGAACTGCTTTTAATAAACAATCTTTATGTAATTGCACCGTCACTTCATAGGGGTGATAATCGGTACCTTTTGATTGACTTAATACAGTCCATTCATAATCATCATAGGTCAGCTTCCCAAATTGCATAGTTTCCGGTGCATTTACATTCTCAAGCTGTTCTTTGCCATCCAAGCTCTGCAATTGTTTCACTACAGTCTCTACATTCAATTGTCCATTGCCTCCACTGGCAATAGATTCTACCATTTCTTCTAAGTAATCAGCTGCTAAAAATAATACATCAAGTACTTGTGAAGATACAGCTAGTTTCTCATTACGAATAAGATCTAACACGTTCTCCATTTGGTGAGTTAATTGGGCTAAATCATTAAACTCCATCGTAGCTGACATGCCTTTTAAAGTATGAGCAGAGCGAAAAATTTCATTAACAATGAATAAATCCTCTGGACTTTGCTCTAATTTAAGCAGCAAATCATTACAATTTTGTAGATGTTCTTTACTTTCTTCAATAAAAAGATCTAAATATTGGTTCATTTCCATCTAAGGACACCTCCATTAAACATACTTCAAGATTGTAGATGAGACATTTTGTAACTCTACTACTTCATCAGCTAATCCATTATCAACTATCGCTTTTGGCATCCCGTAAACGATGGCTGTTTCTTTCGATTCGGCAATAATGGTTGTTTTCGTTTTCTCTTTTAACTTTTGTGCTCCCTTTTTTCCATCTACGCCCATTCCGGTCAATACGACAGCTACTTGTCTATAGCCCTGCAATTCACTAAATGAAGCAAACAGCATATCAGCAGATGGACAATGCCCCACTTTTTTCTCCGGTGGTAATAAATGAGCGAAAAGAAAACTGCCTTTTTGATTTATAGTAAAATGTAAGCCGCCTTTAGCAATATAAGCAACACCTTTCTCCAACTTTTCTCCATCTTCTACTTCTTTCACCGTAATATGAGTCATTTGATTCAATCGGTTTGCTAAAGAATGGGTGAAATACGGTGGCATATGTTGGACAATCAGCATTGTTGCATTTATATCCTGCGGAAAACTTTGTAAAATAGATTGAATGGCTCGTGGCCCTCCTGTTGATGCAGCAATTGTAACGAGTAAAGGTTTTTTCTCTTTTAATACTAAATGCTCACCCTTTAGTTCTATATTACTATAATCGGCAGATGTTTTTATGTTTTTGTGAGGTTGTTTTATAGGACTAATTAACGATTTCATGTTTGTTTGTCGTGCTATTTTCACTTTTTCTATTAAATCATGTTTGATTTTATATAAATCTAAGGAAATCGGACCCGATGGCTTTTCTATAAAATCAAATGCGCCATATTTAAATGCTAGTATCGTATGATCTGTACTTACTTTCGCGGCACTAGATAACATGATAACTGGTAGAGGTTTATTTGCCATTATTTTTTGCAGCGCCTCAAGTCCATTCATAATTGGCATTTCAATATCTAGTGTAACGACATCAGGCTGTTTTTGAATCACTTCACGTACGCCCTCTTCACCATTTCTCGCTACACCTATTACTTCTATTAGTGGATCTCCAGATAAAAAATCGGTAATTAGCTTTCTCATAAATGCTGAGTCATCAATTACAACTACCTTTATCTTATTCACACCCATCACCTCCTACTTAAAAGCAAATGTTTTAAACGCTGGATAAAAGAAGTACCGCTTCCTTGTTCCATTCTTTCTATTTCATTTAATAATTGAGAAGTAATGAGTGCTAATTGTTTAGCAGCTTGTCCCTGTCGATCCAATTGGACAAAAGGGACTTGGTGTTGAACGGCTTTTTTCACTTTTTTATCTTCAAACACACATCCTAAATATACAATTTCCAATTGTAAGAACTTCTTTACTACTGCCGAAATACGCTCGTATGCTTCACCAGCTTGCTGTATGTCATCGACGCGATTCATAATCATTGAAAATTGAATATCCGACTGATTTCGGGCAATTTGTTTTATCGCACCATAAGCATCCATTATAGCTGGAGGCTCTGGTGTTGTAACAACAATCACTTCTTTAAAAGATGAAATAAATGAAACAGCTTCCAAACTCATCCCTGCTCCCATATCTAAAATGATGAAATCATATGTCCTTAAAACGACACTTAAATCATCAAGGAAGTTATCCACCTTTTGTTTATCCAGTTGCAATATATTTGAGAGTCCTGAACCACCGGCAATCATATCAATACCTAATGGCCCCTTTTCTATTAACTCATTGAATGAGCGCTTTTCATGAAAATAATCAGCTAAAGTAAATGGAAAAGAACGACCGATTAGAATATCTTGATTCCCCATACCTATATCCATGTCAATTAACAAGACTTTCTTCTGTTGCTCTTTCAATAAAATGGAAAGATTCAAGGATATATTTGACTTCCCCACGCCCCCTTTACCACTAATCACAGAGATGACACGACCTTCTTGATCGATAAAGGGTTGATTATTGCTTAAATGATCACGTAGTTTAG
The DNA here is from genome assembly GCF_038595015.1 of Cytobacillus sp. FSL W7-1323. Classification (NCBI taxonomy): domain Bacteria; kingdom Bacillati; phylum Bacillota; class Bacilli; order Caryophanales; family Bacillaceae; genus Cytobacillus; species Cytobacillus sp. FSL W7-1323. Next base: position 1,960,554 of record NZ_CP151998.1, on the reverse strand, counting down.
CTGCTTGATCATACATAAGCCGAATCCTTTTTGAGAACGATATTCAAAAATTTTTCCTTTGTCATCTCTTTCAAGTCTTCGGGTACTTCTTGTCCATTTGTCATATAAGCAATCCCTTTTTGAAAACGAAGCACCATTTCTCCTACTGCATTAAGGTTGCTCGTTTCATCTATTTTAGTAAATAGGAAACGGTCAATGTCCATTCTGGTAAATTGCTCATATATCTCTTTCATATCTTCTACTTTTGCAGTAAGTGACAGCACCAGGAACGTCTCAGTCGGAAAATCAGTGGCTTTTGTTACAGAGGAAAGCTCCTTTATATTTTCCTCGAGACGATAATTCCTTCCTGCTGTATCTATAAATATCACATCGTAATGAGCAAACTTTTCTACTGCCTGCTGATAATCTTCGGCAGAATAGCAAACCTCTAGAGGTGCATGGAAAATATCAGCATATGTCCTTAATTGCTCAATAGCAGCAATACGATACGTATCAGTTGTAATAAATGCTACCTGTTTCTTATGTTTTAATACCGCTTCAGCAGCCAGTTTAGCAATGGTAGTTGTTTTCCCAACCCCTGTTGGACCTACCAGTTTAATTAATTTATTGTTAAAAGTAATACCGCCAAATGAAATACCTTCTAGTTTACTAGTCAGATATTCTTCTATCCATTCTGTCACCTTGCTATCACGTAATTGCTCTGATTCTTTATACCATCTCGATAATAGATGGTCTGTCATCTCATTGATAAGAAATGCTGGCAATTCCATATTGTGTAATCGTTCAATCATTGTTTTAACATCTGTTGGCACGGTTTCAGTTTGCCTATGTAAATTGTTTCGCTTTTCTTTCATTAGCCCTTTCACTTCATTCAACTGCGTAATAATTTGTTGCATATTCTCTAACTCACTTGAAGAAGTCTGCGTTTGAAAGGCTGGTGGTTGATCAGATTTCTGCTGCTTTGCCTCAGGGTCGACACCTGCCATAATCTCTAGTTGCTCCTTTTTAAAGAGACCGAGAAATCCCGTTGCTTTTTTAGTTTTTTTCGTTTGTAAAATCATGGCATCTGGTCCTAAATCTTTACGTATTTTCTCTAATCCTTCTGCCATTGTATTAACAGTAAATTTTTTCACTTTCATTATAGATTCACCACTCCAACGCTTTGTACTTCTGCATTAGCTTCTATCTCATTGTAAGAGAGAATAGGCACTTGAGGAAAATACCTTTCCGTCAATTGTCTTACATATAAACGAACAGCAGGTGAACATAAGACCACTGGTGTATGATTCAACATAGAGCTTTGTTCGATTTGGTTTGCCAGAGACTCTAAAATCGTTTGTGTTTGTGTCGGATCTACCGATAAAAAACGCCCCTGTTCTGTTTGTTGAATCCCATCAGCAATAATCTTTTCTACTTTTCCAGATAAAGTAATCACTTTTAACGATTCACCTTCATCATGAAATTGATCGGTGATTTGTCTAGCAAGTGCTTGACGAACATACTCCGTTAATAAATCTGTATCAGTTGTCGATCTAACAGTATCTGCTAAACTTTCAAATATCACTGGTAGATTCTTAATAGAGATGTTTTCTCTAAGTAATTTCGCCAGCACTTTTTGAATATCTCCCGTTGTTAAAGGCGTCGGTGTGACTTCTTCCACCAAAATAGGATAACTTGATTGTAAATGATCGATTAATTGCTTCGTTTCTTGACGACCTATTAACTCATGAGCATTATTTTTGATCACTTCAGTTAAATGAGTGGACACAACTGAGGGGGGATCAACAACGGTATAACCGTAAATTTCAGCTTGCTCTTTCGTGTCTTCATTAATCCATTTAGCTGGTAAACCAAATGAGGGTTCGATTGTATCAATTCCTTCAATAGAATCTTCCTCGACACCTGGACTCATGGCTAGATAATGATCTAACAAAAGCTCCCCTTTGGCCATAACATTCCCTTTTATTTTGAGTCGATACTCATTAGGTTGTAATTGAATATTATCTCTAATGCGAACGACAGGGATGATAATTCCTAACTCTATGGCTAATTGCCTTCTAATCATAACGATTCGATCAAGTAAATCGCCACCTTGATTCCCATCTGCTAATGGGATAAGCCCGTAGCCAAATTCAAATTCTATCGGATCCACATTTAATAGATTAATCACACTCTCAGGGCTTTTCATTTCATCTGTTTGCACTTCTTCTTCAATTTCTTGTAATTGCTCTTTGTCAGGTGCTGGTGTTTTAGAAATAAAATACCCGCCTGCTATTAACAAACCTGCGATAGGAAGTGTTAATAACAAGCCAATCGGTGTAAACACACCTAAGAAAAGAATAGTCGCGCCGGCAATATAGAGCATTTTAGGATATGAAAATAATTGCCCAGTTATATCCGATCCAATATTCCCCTCTGAAGCTGATCTAGTGACAACTAAACCAGTAGCAGTAGACATTAGAAGAGCTGGTATTTGGCTCACTAACCCATCACCAATTGTTAACATAGAAAAATGAGTGGCAGCTTCTCCTATTGGTAAACCTAATTGCGTGACACCAATGATTATTCCAACGATTAGATTAATTAATGTAATAATAATAGACGCAATGGCATCGCCTTTTACAAATTTACTCGCACCATCCATCGCTCCATAGAAATCTGCTTCCCGCCCGATTTTTTCACGACGATTTCTAGCATCTTGTTCAGAGATCATCCCAGCATTTAAATCTGCATCAATACTCATTTGCTTTCCAGGCATTGCATCCAAAGTAAATCTTGCTGCAACCTCAGATACACGCTCAGTCCCTTTTGTAATAACAATAAACTGAACGATTACGAGAATGATGAACACAACTAAACCGACGATTACGTTACCTCCAGTAACAAAGGAACCAAACGTTTCAACAACTTTTCCCGCATCACCTTCGGAAAGGATGGCACGCATCGTAGAGACATTCAACCCGATGCGAAATAAAGTCATTAAAAGAACAAGCGATGGAAATATAGAAAATTCCAGTGCTTCCTTCATACTCATGGCCATGAGTAAAACCATAAGTGCGAGCGCCATATTAATGATAATTAAAATACTTAATAGCCAATGGGGAAAAGGAATGATGAGCATAGCAACAATTAGAATAACGCTCAACAACACCGATAAATCTTTTACAGCCATCTGATTCTCTCCTAACGATATATAAAACAATCTATCTCTCCATCTTTTGATAGATGGTTATTTTTAATAGTTATCATTTCTCCAATTGGTTTTTCACTTTATATACATAAGCTAAAACTTCAGCAACCGCTTTAAAAAACTCTTCAGGTATACTCTCGCCAATATCAACTTGATCATAAAGACCTCTAGCAAGCGGTCTATTCTCTACCATGATTACTTTATGTTCATTAGCGATTAATTTTATTTTCTGTGCGACATGGTCTACCCCTTTAGCTGTAAGAATTGGTGCGTCTGCTTTCGACTCATCATATTTCAAACAGATAGCATAGTGAGTGGGGTTGGTAATGATGACATCTGCTTTTGGCACTTCTTGCATCATTCTTCTTGTCGCCATCTCCCTCTGCCTTTGCTTAATTTTAGATTTAATTAAAGGGTCTCCCTCCGAACTTTTATGTTCATCTTTTATATCTTGCTTTGACATTCGTAAATTCTTTTCATAATCATATTTTTGGTATAAATAATCTAATATTGCTAGAACCAATAACGCTAAGGAAGCAAATATCCCCATTTGGATGGTTAAATCAATGACTGTTTTCATTGCAGCCCCAATTGTTTTTTGTGAGAGAATGAGAATCTCGTCAATTCTTAACCACAAAATCGAAAAAACAACGACGCCAATGATACTAATTTTAAGAATCGATTTTAACATTTCAACGATAGCACGGAGAGAAAAAATTCTCTTAAAGCCTTTAATCGGGTCTAACTTCTCAAGCTTCGGTTCAACTGGTTTTGTCGTAAATAACACGCCAACTTGTATATAATTAGCAATGATTCCTGCGATAAGGGCCACTACCATAATTGGACCTACAATCATAATTAGTTCTTTTAAGATGTCCAATAAAATCTTAAAAACAGATGCTTCCGTTACATCAAGTAATAAATATTCATTAAAAGAATGCTCAAGCATTGTGATGATGGAAGTTTGCAGAAAATCTGCGGCAAAGAAAAAGAACGTAAAAACAGCTAGTAACATAATAGCAGTATTTACATCTTGGCTTTTTGCAACTTGCCCCTTCTTACGATTATCTTGTTTCTTTTTCGGTGTTGCTTTCTCTGTCTTTTCTCCAGCAAAAAGCTGTAAATCGAGTGTGAGAAACATTTTTTTATGCCCCTCCCATCAAGTTCATCAAGCCTCGTAAGAAATACAACATTTCTTCAAACAGTTTTGAAACAACTAACATCATCACACCCATCATAATAAATAAGATGATGAAGCTTACACCAATTTTCAACGGTAACCCGACTACAAAAACATTTAGCTGAGGGAACGTTCGAGCGAGAATCCCTAATGCCACATCAACAAGAAATAAACAGCTGACAACGGGAATAGCCATTTGAAAGGCAATAACAAACATTCTACTAAAAGCTTTCACCATATATTCAGCCATATTAGCATTTCCAAACGCAATCCACGGTTGATCAAGTGGGACATATTGATAACTATAGAAGATTCCGTCTAATAATAAATGATGACCATTGACCGATAATAGAAATAGGAGTGAGATAATGTATAAAAATTGACCCGTTAGCGGACTTTGTGCACCAGTTTGTGGATCAATGACATTCGCTAGAGCAAAACCCATTTGAAAGTCGATAAAACCACCTGCAGTTTGAATCGCCGATAATAATAAATAAGCAAGAAAGCCGATAAACAAACCAACCAATGCTTCTTTAAGAATGAGAAAAATATACATATTGTCTATTTCAAGTAATGGTAAATCGAGTGTAAATACCATAATCCATGCAATAAAAAAGCAAAGCCCTATTTTCATTGTATTAGGAACATTCCTATATGAAAAAATCGGCATCATCACAAAAAATGAGGTAATTCTTACAAATACTAATAGGAAACTTGGAAAATAGTTGAATAATTCTTGCATAATAACTTTAACCTATATACCTTGTTAAATTAGAAAGAATATCACTCGTATAGCTAACCATATAATTTAACATCCATGGTCCAAAGACGACTATACCAACTAACACAGCGACAATCTTTGGCACAAATGCTAGCGTCTGTTCTTGAATTTGTGTTGTTGCTTGAAAGATACTCACAATTAAGCCGACCACTAAAGCTAGTAATAATAATGGTCCGCATACAATTAGTACTGCCATTATCCCCTGCTCGGCGATTGAAATTACGGTTTCCGAAGTCATTTCTCTAACATTCCCTTACTTAAAAACTTTGTAGTAGTGATTTCACTACTAAATACCAACCGTCAACTAACACGAACAATAAAATCTTAAAAGGTAATGAGATCATTACAGGTGGAAGCATCATCATTCCCATCGACATTAATACACTGGCTACGACCATATCAATGACTAGAAAAGGAATAAAAATCATAAAACCAATCTGGAAGGCTGTTTTAATTTCACTAATAGCAAATGCTGGCACTAGTGCTGTTAATGGAATCTCCTCGATAGAAGTAGGCTTTTCAGCTCCTGAATAATCTAGAAATAGCTGTAGATCCTTTTCTCTCGTATGAGCACTCATAAACTCTTTAAAGGGAAGGGAAGCTCTATCATATGCTTCCTCTAGATCAATTTCTTCATTGAATAGGGGTGATAATGCTTGTTCGTTAACCTCATGAAAAGTAGGCGCCATCACAAAAAAAGTTAAAAATAAGGCAAGTCCAATTATCACTTGATTGGGAGGCATAGATTGAGTAGCTAATGCCGTCCTTACGAAAGAGAGAACAATCACGATACGCGTAAAGCATGTCATTAATATTAAAATACTTGGCGCTAAAGAAAGTACTGTTAACATTAGTAACAGTTTAATAGATGTTGAAATATTATCGGGTGAACTGTTATTAAATATCTCCATTACTTCATTCATGTTCGTGTTTACCCTTCTTCAAATTTTCAAGTTGGTCGGAACGTTTTTTTTTCATATCTGCCAGTTGTTTACTAAGAATATCTTGAAAAGATTGGTTCTTAACTTGTTCACTTTCCGACTTCTTCATTATCTTGAAAGGTTGAGTAAGAAACTGTTTTGCTTGCAATGACTGGTCGCCTTGTTCTTCATAATTTTTTAATAAAGTATCCCGCTCTTCTTTATCAGCGACCTCACTGATGAGTTGTACATTTTCACCAACGCCTAGTATATACACTTTTTCACCTATTTTGACGACTTGCACCGAGCGATTTTGACCTAAGGCAGTCCCACCAAGGTGATTAACGACATTGGTTGATTTATAAGAGCGGCTCTTTTTATTAACAAACTTTAACAAGCCATATAACAAGCCAACCACAAACACTGTAGCAAAAATCATCTGAATAAAATCCCAAGCATTTAACCCGACTTCCGTAGTGTCTGCTGTTATTTCTTCTGAGTGTATATTTGGTTCAACCTCATTTTTCTCTGTGGATTTTTCCTCATCCTTCACCATTTCCTCAACACTTCTAGATTCAGCTGACGCAGTCACATGAAGTAACTGCGTCAAAAATAAGCAGGAAATGGCTAGTATACATATTCTTCCTATTACTTGTTTATACATGTTCATTACATCTCACTTCTTACGGCTTATTGATTCAATGTTTTTGAAATCGCCTCGATAACCCTATCTGCTTGAAATGGTTTAACAATAAAATCTTTAGCACCTGCTTGAATGGCATCGATCACCATCGCCTGCTGTCCCATAGCAGAACACATAATAATCTTAGCTTGACTATTAATTTTTTTGATTTCCTTTAATGCTGTGATTCCGTCCATTTCTGGCATGGTAATATCCATTGTAACTAAATCAGGCATTGTTTCTTTGTACTTTTCAACTGCTTGTAAACCATCTGCTGCCTCTCCTACAACCTCAAAACCATTTTTCACCAATATATCTTTAATCATCATTCTCATAAAAGCTGCATCATCGACAATTAATATTTTTTGAGACATTTTCTATTCCTCCTTGGTTACCTTAACTTTTTAAGACGATCTTGTTGACTGATTATTGAAGTGACCCTTACACCGAAGTTTTCATCTATTACAACCACTTCACCTTTTGCTATTAATCTACTATTTATTAAAATATCTACTGGTTCGCCTGCCAATTTATCTAATTCAATAATTGACCCTTGCGTCATATCTAAAATTTCTCTTACAGATCTTTTGGTACGTCCTAATTCGACTGTTAGCTGCAATGGTATATCTAAGAGCATATCCAAATTATTCGTTTGCTTTTCAGCTGGTTGTTGCGAACCAAACTCTAAAAAGTTGGCCGGCTGAATCTGCGCCTGTACCGCTTGTTTTTGCATTGGCTCAGTTGGTGGTTGATAATAATTAGGCTGACTATATGTATCAACATTTTCAGTAGAGCTATGAGGCATATCACTCATTGATAAAGATGAGCTTGTCTCTTCCATCTGTGCAATCTCTTGCGGTTGTACATCACTTACTTTTTGTTGTTCCATTTCCTTGTCACTTTGTTCTTCAGCTGTTGTTTGTAATAACTCTTTCACTAAGCTTTTGGCAAAGTGATAAGGTAATACTTGCATAATATGAGAATCAATTAATTGACCAATGATGATGCGAAAAGAGATTTTCACTAGAGGATCTTCCCTAGGGATCGTTTCTGTCCCTTCACCTGTCGATAAATTCAGTATATCAATTGTCGGAGGAGATATATCCACCCTTTTCGCAAAAATAGTGGACATTGAAGTAGCAGCTGAGCCCATCATTTGATTCATTGCTTCTTGCACCGCACTTAAATGAATATCTCCCATGTCTGGTGATGGTTGACTTCCATCGCCACCAAGCATCAAATCGGCAATGATCGATGCATCATGTTGATTAATAACAAGAATATTCGTTCCCTTGAACCCTTCTGTATAATTCACCTTAATGGCAACATAAGGATGGGGGAATTCTTCAATTAATTTATCATATTCGATAACAGAAACAGAAGGAGTCGTTATTTCTACCTTCTGATTTAATAATGTAGACAAAGCTGTCGTCGAACTACCAAATGAAATATTACCTATTTCTCCAAGAGCATCTTGTTCAATAAGCGTTAGTTCTTGCCCTTTGTCTTGCTCTTCTGGAGCAGAACGAAAAAATGTTTCGTTCTCGTCTCCCGTTCCTTTTAACAATGCATCAATTTCATCTTGTGAAAGCATATCATTACTCATTTTCTTCTTCTCCTTTCACAAAATCCAAAATTTGTACAGCCATTTTTTTATGGACTTTCCCAGGTTGTCCTGTGAATTTTTGAATTTCGCCAACTTTAATCTGCATCGGTTCGTGAATGCCTTGATCCAATTCAATCACATCACCAATTGTTAAATCTAAGAAATCTTCAATACTAATATCCGTCGATCCTAATTCACATACAACGGGAATACTGGCCATCTCAATATTTTTTGTTAATCGTTCTATCTCTTCAGGCTCTCTGTTCTTTACATCTGATTCAATCCAATATCTTACTGATAACTTTGGCATAATGGCTTCTAATGCCACATGCGGGATACAAATGTTGATCATTCCACTTGCCTCGCCTATTGTGGCAGTGAGAGATATTACGACAACTGTTTCATTAGGTGAAACCATCTGCAAGAATTGGGGATTGACTTCAAAATCTGCATAACTTGGCTCGATGTCTATTACATTGCTCCAAGCCTCTTTCAAGAGAAGAAAAGCTTTCGAAAACGTATTAGACATAATCTTTGTTTCTATCTCTGTTAGGTTTTCTACTTTATTTAAGCTAGATCCTTTGCCACCCATCATGCGATCCATTAATGCGTATGCGATATTGGGATTTACTTCGATCAATATTTTTCCATCAAGTGGTGGAACATCGAAAACATTAAGGATTGTCATTTTAGGAACTGAACTAATAAACTCTTCATACGGAATTTGATCAGTAGATGTCACCGAAATTTGCGCATAAGTTCTTAATTGTGCTGAAAAGTACGTTGTTAATAACCGAGCAAAATTTTCATGAATCCTTGTTATGCTTCTAATTTGATCTTTAGAGAACCTAAGAGCACGTTTAAAATCATATATTTTAATTTTGCGCTCACTCTGTTCCTTTTTCAGTTGATCAGCGTCCATCTCTCCAGTTGAAAGGGCTGATAGAAGCGCATCTATTTCACTTTGCGATAAAACTTCTCCTGGCAAAAAAGTCACCTCCATATCTTTGAATTAAACTCTTATTTTTAAAAGATGAGTAATCTGTCAGCAATTATGTTATTGGAGGATTGATTCAGTTATATAGATTTTTTCAATTTTGCCCGATTCCATCAGGTCATTTATTTTTTTTGTTAAATTTTTCTGTAATAATAGTTGACCATCTTTACCTCTTAAATCATCTGCTTGCATTTCTGATAACTCTTGGATCATTAAGTTCTTCACTTGGAAATCTCTTTTCTCTAACTCTTCTTTCGCCTTTTTACTCTCCACTTGGATAGTAAAAGATATCCGTATATAATCGTCACTTGCTAGATTTGTCGTAATCTGGTCAATAGAGACAGTGCGTTCAAGAATATCATCAATAGAAGACTCGTTTGCATCCTTCGCAAATACATCCGTAAAGTAAAATAACGAACCACTAATTACTAGTAACAATGACAGAATTCCAACGATGAGCCATTTTTTATTCATCTTCACCGTTCTCCTCCCACATAGAATGAGCTTTAATCATACCAACAGCCTGGTAGAACTGCTGAATACTTTCCACTACTTCTAATTCATTTTCCTTCACAACATACTTTTTACCATTGGTAAGTGTGATTGTTGTATCAGGAAATGATTCGACTGTTTCGATATAAAACGCATTTAACCTAAACGATTGACCATTTAATCTCGATAATTTTATCAATTTATTGTAATAGGCAAACCAAAGCTTGCCTAAACCTCCCTTTTTAACGTTTCAAGTTAACTAGTTCTTGAAGAATCTCATCAGACGTCGTAATAATTCTTGTATTTGCTTGGAAGCCTCTTTGGGCAGTAATCATTTCAGTAAATTCTTCTGATAAATCAACATTAGACATTTCAAGTGATCCTGCTGCTAAGCTCCCTCTTCCGTCACCTGCCATACCAATATTAGCCACACCTGAGTTGGCAGAAGCTTGATAAAGGTTATTACCAGCTTTTGTTAACCCTGAGCTATTGCTAAATTTGGCTAAAGCGATCGTTCCAAGAATATCGATAAGACCATTTGAATAGACACCATTAATTTCACCAGATGCACCAATATTGAAGCTTTCCAGTTTCCCTTCCGTATAACCATCAGGAAATACATTGGCATTCGATGCTCCTTCTACTTGTGTAAGTGCAGAAAAATCAAGATTAACTAATAATTGACTTTCATCTTCATCCGTTGCCATATTATCTGTTACACCTGAAGGAACTGGTATTCTAATACCTTCTTTTAACGCATCAGCACCTACGATTTGTCCATTGGCATCAAAGCTTAATGTAAGATTATCCTCAGGTTGGGTTGGTGCCGTAACATTAAACGTCCAAGTACCATCTTCTTTCACATTTGATACATCAATTTGTAAGCCATGGGCGGATAAGACGCCATTCTTAACTTGAGACGCATTTACAGTTACATCACCATCAGGTGTTGAAATCGTATATACATCATCTTTTAACTCAACTTCCCAATCTCCTGTTTGTGTCCCCTTGTAACCTTCTGGATTTTTCACACTAATATTTCCAGCGTCTTCATCTGGATTTGTGATCGTACCAACAGAAGATGGTTTTGGCTCTTCATTAAAAAAGACACCCCAGCTATTGTCGCCCATCTTTTTAAAGTAAACAGTTGACGCATGGGCATTACCATTGCTATCAATTGTTTTTATTTGTTGATTAAATACCGTTCCAATATTCGCATCTTTTGCTAGATTTCCTTGAACTGTGATTGATTCTGTTGTCACTGCAGGAAGGGTGGCATTCACATTTACAACCACATCACCTAATACACCGTTGCTATTATATGCCTGTACTTTTAACCCCTCACTATTCACTAGACTGCCATCATCATCCAAATAAAAATTACCTGCACGCGTATAATACTGGGCCCCACCTTGCTGAACGATAAAGTAACCATCTCCTTCAATGCCCAAATCCAATGCTCTACCGGTCGTTTGCATACTCGATCCAGAGTGAATAACATCGATCGTAGCCAAAGTAGACCCTAGGCCAACTTGTGTTGCATTTCGCCCACCACGTAATTCTGTCGGTGAGGATGGACCAGCCACCATTTGATTCATTGCATCTTTAAATGTGACTCTACTCTTCTTAAAACCAGCTGTATTAACATTGGCGATATTATTACCAATTACATCTAATTTTGTTTGAAAATTCTTCATTCCACTGATCCCTGAATACATTGAGCGTAGCATTGCATTTCCTCCTTTAAATCATCAAATATATCATTTCGCTTTTATTCAATTTTCATAATTTGCTGTGGGGTAATTAATTTTTCAGAACCTGAAATATGAAAATATGTTTGTCCATCTTTAAAGGACACTGACTCCACTTTAGCTATTTGATTTTCCCCTTGATCATCCTGATAAGTAATTTCTTTTCCGATTAATAAACTAGATTGAACTAATGTATTCTCATCAATCGTTGGCTGATTTAGTTCAGAAATATTACTTGGTGATAACTCGGTTCCATCTTCAAGAATAAATGTGACAGTAGAATCTTTGAACTGTATGGAAGCAACTTTTCCAGTTCCTTGCTCAACTTCCACATTAGCCTCATTAGTATTTAATTTATGCCAAGTAATCTCTTTACCTACAAATTGAGAATAAGATAGTAATTGGTTCTGCTCTTGAATGTTGATCATTTCTTCCATACTTGTTGTCAAATTAGTCATTTGTTCTAAAGAAGAAAACTGAGCCATTTGTGATATAAATTCTTTATCATCCATCGGGCTTGTTGGGTCTTGATTTTGAAGTTGAACCATTAATAATTTTAAGAAGTCATCTTTGCCTAATGTATTGCTATTATTGGTATTGGCTGCTTGTGATTGTGATAGCAATAAAGAAGAATCAATACTGTTTGTCATATAACTTACCACCTAAACCTTTAGATTTAATAATTCTGCTTCTAATTCATCGAAGAAAGAGGTTGCTTTATCCTCTTGTTCTTCTCTTCGGTTATGACCATCACCATCTTGATTTGGTTGATTCTTCTCTCTTTGACTGAACGATTCCTCTGCATGCTTTTGTTCTAAGGAGGTTTGATAAATTTCGATCTTATCGACATTGATATTTTGTGAATGAAATGCTTGTCTGAGAGTTTGTGCGCTAGATTCAAATGCATCTTTGGCTGCCTGTGTACTTGCAATAATTCTAGCAATCATCACTTGATCTTTTTGGACAATTTCTATCTTCAATGTGCCTAAATGTTCTGGTGTGAGTTGTATGCTCAGTTTTTGTATCCCATTAACAGTCGTAAATTTGGCACGGGATAAGGTATTCTCAAACTGTTTTACTAATTGTTCTGCCGGAATTGGTTTACCATTTTGTAGAATATGTAATTGCAAAGTATCGTTCTTAGAGATTGCAACCGGATTTGTAGGAACTTGCACAGTCTTTATATCCGGATTTTGATCCTCTATTCCTTTACTAATTGTTGAAAGTATTTCCACTTCTGTTTCCATTTGCTTCTGCTCACTATTTATTAACGTCATGCTTAGTGGTGAATGATTGACCAACTGTTGTGTTCGAAGTTGTGTCTCTCGGGCTTTTAAAGAAATGGATTGAGGTATCGGTACAACTGCTTCGTTTTCTAGTATTTTCACGATGTCTTTTACGAGTCCAGCTAATTGTTGTTGATTAAATGGTGATGGTTCCGTTTGTTGATTCATCATTTGCACAAGCTTTATTGTTTGGAAGACGGCTTTGTTCTGAGTGATAAGGTCAGTTGTTTGTGTTTGTGTTTGTGTTTGCGCACGCCCACCTTCCACTACTGAAACTAACTTTGAAAGAAAATTCTCTCTAGCTTCTGCCGTTTGAAGATCTATAGAAATATCATCTTGATTTTTCAACAATGACTGGATATGAGTAAAAATCAATTCCATCTCTTCTTCTTCAATGTTTAATAACTGACTAGCCTTTTCTACAACTAGCGGTTCATCTCGTAAGTCGATATACATAAACGATTGCCATTCTTCCGGCAAATCTTCCCACTCTAATACTCCGAGAAGAGAAAGCAAATCATCTTGCTTTGTAACTGCATCTTTCGTGACGTCGCTATTCGAACTGACCGTTTCCACAGTTGACAGAACACTCCCTAAAAATTGAGCGAAATCGCCTTTCCCCACCTTCTCATTAGCTGATACTTCTTTAGTAGATTGATGGTTATTATTTATAGGTAACAGTGACATGAGTTCCATGAAACATCTCCCTCTTTATTCAGCGGCTTTCTCATCGTCATCTGTGGTAGAAGTATTTTCTACAGACGCTGTTACCAGGCTTGTAAATGAAGCAGCTTTTGTTGGTTCCATTTTTGCCAGTATATCAGCAAGTACTTCAGGTTTTACCTCTGCCAGGATTCGCACCGCTTCTTCTTCATTCATATTAGATAAAATAGGCGCAGCTTTTTTAGCAGCCATTTCTTCATAAGTTTTAATAATGTCACTAAAAGCCCGCTTATTCTCTTCTTTCATTAAAACTAATTCGTCTACTCTATTTTCTAATCGTGTTTTTTCTTGGCTTGCTTTATTTAATTCATTGTCTTTACTTTCTACTTGATTTTGCAGTTGCTCAATTCTTGCCTCACGGTCATTGACCTCTGCCTCTAGTTCGATCAGTCTATTTTCCATTGTTTGCATCATTTCTGTTTGATCTTCTTCAAAAAGGGTAGATAGAACAGGAACATTTTGACCATACTTTTTCGCCACTTCAAAGATGTTATATCCACTTACAGTTAGGATTAATAATCCAATTGCGATAAGTCCAATTAAAGTGGTGGCAATGATCATAAATATCTTAATGACCGGTCTAGACCTTTTCTCTTTGTGACTTTCCATCTTATCACCTAAAGTTCTTTATGGATAAATTGCTGGATTGAAATATCATCCATTTCAATATTTTCTAATCTCTTCATTTCTGATACGTATTGCATCTTCTTCTTATCTTTAATGACTTCATATTTCTTGTACTCTGTCATTTTTTCTGCAAGCTTTTCTTGATAATAATACATTTGTGTACGAGCATTCATTACTCTTTTTTGATAATGACTAATTGTCTTTTCTAAATTCGAAATAAACTGTTGCTGATAACGCATTTCCACTACTTGTAAACCACTAACTAGTCTTTCAGATTGCAATCTATCTAGATCTTCTTTTTTCTTTAGCAATTCATATAGTTTGGTCGCAGCTTCTTCAAAACGTCTCGTCGCTTGATTATAAATATCCAAAGCTTCATCTTTTTCACGTTCTTTTACATGCATAATTTTCTCAAACTTATATTTAAAAGACATTTGTTACTGTGCTCCTTCTCCAACTAGCGCAAATAGTTGTTCAATTCCATCATCAATCGTCACTTTTTCATCCGTTTGTTGTTTAAGAAAATTTAAAATTTGTGGATATAAAGCAATCGCTCGATCTATTTCTTGTGATGACCCTTTCTTATATGCACCGATATTAATTAAATCCTCTGATTGCCTATAAGTACTAAGTGATTCTCTTAAGCTCTCAGCTGCTTTTATATGCCTCTTACTACTAATTTGATTCATTACACGACTGATACTTTTGAGTACATCTACAGCAGGATATTGTCCTTTATTAGCGAGTTCTCTATCTAACACATAATGACCATCCAATATACCTCTCACAGTATCAGCAATTGGTTCATTCATATCATCACCATCAACAAGCACTGTATAAAAGGCAGTGATAGAGCCCTCTATGGAGGTGCCAGTTCTCTCTAACAGCTTAGGTAAAACAGAAAAAACTGATGGCGTATAGCCTTTTGTTGTCGGAGGTTCGCCAATTGCTAAACCTATCTCCCGTTGTGCCATTGCTACCCGAGTAACAGAATCCATTAGCATCATAACCTTCATGCCTTTGCTACGAAAATACTCTGCAATGGCTGTCGCTGTATAGGCACCTTTTATTCTCATTAATGGCGGTTGATCCGAGGTAGCTACAATGACAATTGAACGTTTTAATCCTTCAGGACCAAGATCTCTCTCGATAAACTCACGGACTTCTCTTCCTCTTTCACCAATTAAAGCGATGACATTAATGTCTGCTTTTGTATTTCTGGCAATCATGCCGAGTAGAGTGCTTTTACCAACACCACTACCTGCAAAAATGCCCACTCTTTGGCCGTTACCAACTGTTAGTAAACTATCAATCAACCGAACGCCTACTTCAATTGGTTCGCTAATGGGTGGTCGCAAGAGAGGATTTGGTGGCTCTTGTTCTGTTGGCACCTCTCTTAATCCTTTTGGAAGTAGAGACCCGTCTAATGGTTGTCCCAAGGAATCAAGGACATTCCCTACAAGAGAAGTCCCAACTTTAATTTCTAACGGTTTTCCTGTTGTTTCTACTAAACTACCAGGTGATATATCAGTAACTGTTGTATATGGCATAAGAATAATATTCTCATCTTTAAATCCGACCACTTCTGCACGTATCTTCCTACTCTTCTTACCTTGCACATGAATATAGCAAACATCACCAATGGAACTAACCGGCCCTTGAGATTCAATCATTAGGCCAACAACTCTCTTGACCCTCCCGTATTTTTTGAAACTATCTGTATCATGAATTTCCTCTAATAACTTATCCAAGTTCATGATGGGTCTCCAACCATTCTGATAGTCTTTCTTTGATCTCGTCTATTTGACTTTTACATGTGGCATCAATTCGACCATTATCTGAATCAATTACACAATCTACTACAGAAAGTTCTTCATCGGGAAGGATATACAGGCCAGCTTCAACAGGTAACATTGCCTTAAGTTCATCCTTATAGCTTAATAACTCTAGATATTTATCAGGATGAACAATAAGTTTAATGTTTTTGTAATGCTTTGCTTCTCTTAATGCGTTTTTTACATAAGATTGATAGTGCTCCGAATGATGAGTTAATTCCGTGGCAATGATTTTTTCTGCTACATTCATACTAATCGTTAATATCGTTCGGTCCGCTGACTGAATAGTTTCTTCATAATCAGTTTTTGCTGCATTAATTATCTCTTTTACTTCTGCTAATCTAGAGGTATATGAGTTAAATCCATCTTCTTTACCTTTACTCATCCCGGTGAGGTAACCTTCCTCATATGCCTCTTTACGTACCAATTCTTGTTCTTCTTTTGCCTTTTCCTTTTCTTCTTGAACTGTTTGATATATGCGATCAGCATGCTGATTTGCCGATTGGATAATTTCTTCCGCTCTCTTCTCTGCTTCATTAATCACCTGGTCATAATAGGCAGACATCTGCTGTGATGGATGATCCTCTGATTGTTTAAACATCGGCCGAATAGAGATTGTTATTTGCTCCTCTTCGCTTAAGTAATCGTGAGTAGAATGTTTAAATAACCTAGACAATAATATCATCCCCTCCGCCTCTAGCGACGATGATTTCCCCAGCTTCTTCCAGTCTGCGTACAATTGCGACAATTCTTGATTGTGCTTCTTCGACTTCTCGAAGTCGAACTGGTCCTAAAAATTCCATTTCCTCTTTAAATGTATCTACAGTACGCTGTGACATATTTTTATAAATAATCTCTTTTACTTCTTCACTAGACACTTTCAAAGAAAGCATGAGATCTTCACTTGCACAATCTCTTATCACTCGTTGAATGGCTTTATTATCAAGCGTAACAATATCCTCAAACACAAACATTCTTTTCTTTATTTCTTCAGCTAAATCTGGATCTTGAATTTCTAATGCATCAAGAATCGTACGTTCAGTTGAACGATCCACGCCATTGAGCACTTCTACTACAGACTCGACTCCACCAGTTTGCGTATAATCTTGTGTAACAGTAGCGGACAGCTTTCTTTCTAAAATTTGTTCGACCTCATTAATAATTTCAGGAGAAGTGCCATCCATTACTGCGATTCTTCTAGCAATATCCGCTTGCGTATTTTGAGGTAATTCCGACAGTATTTGACCAGCCTGCTGTGGTTCTAAATAGGAAAGAATTAACGCAATGGTTTGCGGATGTTCATTCTGAATAAAATTCAATATTTGTGTTGGGTCAGCTTTTCTGGCAAAATCGAATGGTCTCACTTGAAGCGAGGAAGTTAAACGATTTATTATCGCTGTTGCTTGCTCGTTTCCTAATGCCTTTTCGAGCACAGTCTTCGCGTATCCGATACCCCCTTGCGCAATGTAATCTTGAGCAAGAGCGATTTGATGAAATTCATCTAGCACTTCTTCTTTTGCCTCAGTGTCTACTTTTCTTACACCGGATATTTCTAAAGTCAACTTTTCAATTTCTTCTTCACTTAAATGCTTATACACATTAGAAGCAATATCTGGACCTAAAGATATTAATAAAATGGCTGCTTTTTGCCGTCCTGAAAGATTTTTCTTCTCCCTTTTCACGCTTGACTGGCCTCCTAATCTTCCGTAATCCATGTTCTTAGGAGCTTGGCAAAGTCTTCCGGTTTCTCTTTAGCTAGCTTCTCTAATTGCTTGATTCGGATGCTTGCCTCTGTTTCCTTTTCCTGATGTACATCAGGAATAGAATCATTTAATTGCTCTTCCACTTCATACTCTACAATATCTTCTTCTTTCTCTTTTTTATTACGTAAGAATAACCATAGTAATAATATAATTACCAATAATAGTAACCCTACAACCAAATATATCCACCAAGGAATCGTTCCTGTTTCTTCATTTGGAAACTCAACTTTTCCATTGAACTCTTGAACGGAGACAGCTATTTTATTTTGTAGCTCTTCATCGGTTAACGTTTCATCCAATGTGTCTTTATCGATGGATGTACGGATAATGGTTGATAAGATTTGCGTTATATCATTAATCCGATCTTGTGGCAATGAATTTGGATTATTAGCATCAGGTGGTTCCACCATTACTTGAATGCCCAAATCCCTTACTTTATATGGGCTTTCAACAATTTCTTTTCTTATTCTGTTTACTTCATTATTAATTGTTTCTTCTATTTTTTCATAATCGCCGTTGCTATTTGAACCTTCAACATAAGAAGAGCCGAGTGCATCCGCACCATCTTCACTTTGCGGGATACCTCCTTCTGTATCTCCATTCCCTGTAAAGGTTTCTGTTAGCTTTTGTGCACTAATGGCTATTCCTTCCATATTCTCTTCATCTACTGGTTCGACAAGATTTTCTTCTCTATTCTCTTGTGTGAAATCGACATCTGCTGTAACAGACACCACTACTTTTTCTTGACCCATTAATGTAGCTAGCATCGTTTGCACTTGACGTTGGATATCCTTTTCGATTTCTTTTTTTATTTCATGTTGTACAGCAAATTGATTGCCTGTCGAAAATTCTTCACTGTTTTTCAAATCAAAGTACTCAAAGTTTTGATTAGTTATGACGATATTATCAGTAGGTAAATTAGGTACACTTTTAGACACTAAATGATAGAGTGCTTGGATTTGTTGATTTTCAAATTTATAACCTGGATCCGTGTTTAAAACGATAGACGCCGATGCTTGTTCCTCTGTTTCATTTAAAAACACACCAGATTCAGGCATGTTTATCATGACTTTAGCGTTGTTAATACCATCAATACCTTTCATTAACTCTGCTAATTCAGACTGCATCGCATCTAGTTTCATCACGTCAAATTCATTTTCCGTCATCCCGATTCCAGCATTTTGACTAAAAAATGAGTAATCAATATTACCGCTATCTGGGATTCCTTCTGCAGCTAGCTCTACCATGAGGCTATCTACTTGTTCTTCTGGTACTTTAATAGCTGTACCACCTTCAACGATTTCTGACTTAATCCCCTTAGCATCTAAATTTTCCTTTATACTGCCTGTTTCTGAGGGTGTCAGGTTACTATATAGTGGGACTAAGGTGGTTCTGGTCGAAAGAAAAACAATGATACTAATACCAATGATTAATAATAACGGAGCACCGATTATTAAAGCCTTTTGCCCCTTTGTTTTCGCATCCCAGAACGTTCTCACCTTTGTACCATATGCTTGCAAAGAATCTTTCATCTAAAAATCCCCCGATGGTCCTTGGTTATTCATTAGACGAGAATGCATGATTTACACTTGCATTCTCATCATCTCTTGATATGCTTCGACTGCCTTGTTACGCACTTCTAGTGTTAAAGACATGGATACACTCGCTTTTTGAGCGGTGATCATTACGTCGTGGAGATCAACATCCTGCCCCGTAGCAAGCTTTGTCGTCATTTCATCCGATGCTATTTGCCTTTCATTTACACTACCAATTGCATTTTTCAAAGCCGAAGCAAAGCTATTATGTGCATCACTCGGTGTAATCTCTTTTACATTTTGAGCATTATTCGGACTATTTGTATGTACGACGGGAGAGAAGCTATTAATATTCATCTCTTAGTCTCCTTCTTATTTACCTATTTCCAATGCCTTCAAGAGCATATTCTTATTCGCATTAAATACAGTGACGTTTGCTTCATATGAACGTGTTGCACTCATCAAATCTACCATTTCTCTTAATGGATCCACATTTGGCATTTCTACATACCCTTCTGCGTTAGCATCAGCATGAGATGGATTATAGACGAGTTCAAAAGGTGTTTCATCTTCAACAATTCTCGTTACCTTTACACCATTACCTGTTTGACTTTTTTCATTTATTGCGGTTTGTAAAAATGATGAAAAGCCGTTATCTTTCGCTTGAAGCACGACGGATTTTCTCCTATAAGGGTCTTCCCCAGTCACGCTGCGAGTAGAATCAGCATTCGCCATATTTGAAGAGATGACATCCATCCTTAACCTTTGCGCTGTCAGTGCGGAAGCTGTTGTATCCAAACTATGAAAGATAGTCATCAATTATCTACCTCCCTTAATTACGTTTTCAAGTCCATTAAACTTACTACTCATGCGATCAACCAATGCGTTATATTGAATTTGGTTTGCTGCAAGCTCTGACATTTCTTGATCCATATCTACGCTGTTACCACTTTCGTTATATGTTACATTTTTCTTCGTTAAGACTGTGGTATTTAAATTAGATGGCGTCAAATCAAAATGCCTTTCATCCGTTTTATATGTATTCATGTTAGATAATGCGGAATCAAAAGCAGATTTGAAGCTTACATCCTTCGCTTTATATCCTGGGGTGTCAACATTCGCGATATTTTGCGAGATCACCTTTTGTTTTGTCGATGTTTGTTGAATTGCGTTTTCAATAATCGACATGGATTGTGAGAAGACTTTCACAAACTTCACCTCGTTTTTTCCAAAATTCTCCCCAATTAGCACTTACTAATAAATTCATCTATCATCATTGTAAAGAATATGAAATAATAAGTCTATGACCTAGAAGGGTTTTTTGGTAATTCTTTTGTCCTATTTTCGACATTTTTCTTCCTAGGTATAAATACGCTTCATTTTTCCGTTTTTTTTAAAACGCTATTCATTATCAGTTGAATCAAGCGTTCGAATATATTATTTAATAGGTATAAAGAACTATAATGATTATGTTTATTAAAAATAGGTTTAAAGTTCTACTTTATTCGTTATTACTTTATTATTTCGTTCGTAATAAAGTTGTAACACAGAAAAATTTGACACCATAAAAATAACACGGTAACGCATCACTGCGTCTCCGTGTTATTTTTAAACTTTTTTTATTTTACTTCTTAGTTAGATTTTAATTTTTCTAATTCGAAAAGGAATTTATCGTTCAATACTTTAATATAAGTACCTTTCATCCCTAATGATCTTGATTCAATTACGCCAGCACTTTCTAATTTTCTTAGTGCATTAACGATAACAGAACGTGTGATTCCTACTCTATCGGCAATCTTTGAAGCAACTAATAGACCTTCTTTTCCGTCTAACTCTTCAAAGATATGCTCAATTGCTTCTAACTCACTGTATGATAAAGAGCTAATCGCCATTTGTACAACTGCTTTACTTCTAGCTTCTTCTTCAATTTCTTCTGCTTTTTCACGAAGAATTTCCATACCTACTACTGTAGCACCATATTCAGCTAAAACTAAATCATCATCTTCAAAGGCATCTTCCACTCTTGCAAGAATGAGGGTACCTAAACGTTCTCCTCCACCGATAATAGGAACAATTGTCGTTAAGCCAGCGCCAAATAACTCCTTATTTTCGATAGGGAATGCAGTATATTCACTATTCACATCTAAATTAGATGATGTCTCTTGAATGTTAAATAAGTTTTTAGTGTACTCTTCTGGGAACTGACGATCTTCAAGCATTTTCTTCATTCGCTCATTTTCGATTTGTTGATTCGCAGCATATCCTAATAGTTTACCTCTACGGCTTACTACGTAGATATTTGCTTCGATAACAACACTTAAAGTTTCTGCCATTTCTTTGAAGTTAACTGGCTTACCTGCAGCCTTTTGTAGCATTGCATTAATTGTTCTTGATTTTTTTAATAAATTCATTGATTTTTCCTCCTATAACTTTGGAACATTATTTCAATCCCTTGAATGTTTCGTTACTTTTTTTTTTGCTAAGATTTGCTTGATTAGGAGTACAATGAAATTTCATCAAATAAGGATTATAATATAAATTGACTTAAATCTTTATTCTTAGAAATTTCCCCGAGCTTCTCTTCTACATATTGTGGCGTAATCACAATCTTCTCTAATGTTACCTCAGGCGCTTCAAACGAAAGGTCTTCAAGCATTTTTTCCATAATCGTTTGCAATCGTCTTGCTCCAATATTATCGGTATTTTGATTTACATCATAAGCAAATTCTGCAATCCTACGTATAGCATCGTCAGAAAATTCAATTTGTATACCTTCTGTTTCTAATAAAGCTTGATATTGTTTGATCAAGGCATTATCAGGCTCAACTAATATTTTCACAAAATCATCCACAGTTAATTTTGTCAATTCGACTCTAATTGGGAAACGTCCTTGCAATTCAGGTATTAAATCAGACGGTTTAGCGGTATGGAATGCCCCAGCTGCAACGAATAAGACGTGATCGGTTTTTACTGTACCATATTTCGTTACAACAGTTGATCCTTCAACGACAGGAAGAATATCTCTTTGCACACCCTCGCGAGAAACATCTGCTGAGGAGCCACCTGAGTTTTTACTTGCGATTTTATCAATTTCATCGATAAAGATCATACCAGATTGCTCTGCTCTATAGATGGCTTCAGAACCTACTTCATCCATATCAATAAGCTTTTGTGCTTCTTCGTTCGTTAAAACTTTTCTAGCTTCGCTTACTGTAAGTTTTCGCTTCTTCTTTTTCTTTGGCATTAATCCACCAAGTGCATCTTGCATATTCATCCCCATTTGTTCCATACCCGAACCTTGGAGCATATCAAACATAGACGGTTGCTGTTCTTCTATTTCAACAGTGATTATTTCATCTTCTAGCTCTAAATTTTCAAGCTTTGTTTTCACTACTTTACGCTTTTGCTGAATTGACTGATCATCTTGTTGCTCATGATCGCTCTCTTGTTGATCATTCCCACCACCAAAAAACATTTCTAATGGGTTCTTATAATTGGCGGACTTTTTATTACTAGGTACGAGCAATTCGACAATGCGGCGATTAGCATTTTTCTCTGCTATTTCTTGCACACTTGCTACCTTTTCTTCTTTCACAAGTCGTACAGATGTCTCAACTAAATCTCTAACCATAGATTCTACATCTCTACCTACATAACCCACTTCAGTGAATTTCGTTGCCTCTACCTTAACAAATGGAGCACCAACTAATTTCGCAATCCTTCTAGCAATCTCAGTTTTACCAACTCCTGTTGGTCCAATCATTAAAATATTCTTAGGACTTACTTCATCACGAAGCTCTTCATGCAGTAGGCTTCTACGATATCTATTTCTTAATGCAACTGCTACAGCTTTCTTGGCATTTTTTTGACCGATTATGAACTGGTCAAGTCTTTCGACAATTTGACGGGGTGTTAAACTTGTCATTTTAACCATTTTAGCACTCCTTTGTTTTACAGTTCTTCCACAATAATATTGTGGTTAGTATATACACAAATTTCTGCAGCCATTTCAAGCGAAGCTTTTGCAATTTCCCGAGCTGTTAAATGTTCACCTGCAAATCTCTTTAAAGATCGACCTGCTGCTAATGCATAATTACCACCTGAACCGATTGCTAGTACACCATCGTCAGGTTCAATGACTTCACCTGTTCCTGATACGAGTAATAAACCGTCTTTATTCATAACAATTAAAAGCGCTTCTAGTTTCCGAAGAACCTTATCGCTTCTCCACTCTTTAGCAAGCTCTACAGCCGCTCTCTGCAAGTTACCGTTATATTCTTCAAGCTTTCCTTCGAACTTCTCGAATAAAGTAAATGCGTCGGCAACAGACCCTGCAAATCCGGCGATCACTTTGCCATTTGCAAGCTTTCTTACCTTTCTTGCAGTATGTTTCATGACAACCGATTCACCAAATGTAACCTGTCCATCTCCAGCCATTGCATATTCGCCATTGTGTTGTACTGCAAAAATTGTTGTTGCATGAAATTGTGACATGTTTATTCCTCCTTTTGGAGTATGTTAATAATCCACTATAGACTATATATGAGTATGACTATTCGTTTATCCATCATATAGTTAAACTTCTTTAAAATCTATGCTCTAGGATGATACTGATTATATGTCTTTTTCAAGTAATCAGGTGTAACATGTGTGTAAATTTGCGTTGATGAAAGAAAAGCATGACCTAAAAGCTCTTGAACTGTTCTCATATCAGCCCCATTTGACATTAAATGTGTAGCAAATGAATGCCTAATCTTATGGGGATGGATGCCACCTTCTAGAGACGACTTTTCAATCAATTTATTTAATATACCTCTTATACCGCGGTCAGTTAATGCGCCACCACGGTGGTTTAAAAATAAATGGTTGCTCTTCTCTTTTTGGAGTTTTAGACGTCCATCATGACAATATTTTAAAAGAGCATCGTGAGCAAAACTTCCGAATGGTATGTATCGATCTTTTTTCCCTTTTCCATGAATAAGAATAACGGAAATATCCAAATCAATATCACTCAGCTGTATAGAAGCACATTCAGCTACCCTTATGCCTGTTGCATACATCACTTCTAAAATCGCCATATTTCTTTGGCCAAGTGCTGTATCTACCTCTACACTATTAAAGAGTTGTTCCATCTCTTCTTCATAAAAAAACTGCGGTAGTCTTTTATCACCTTTTGGGATGGATGTTAATTGGAAAGGATTATCGTTAACCATACCTTCTCGTACTAATAACTTAAAAAAGCT
Organism: Cytobacillus sp. FSL W7-1323; assembly: GCF_038595015.1. NCBI lineage: Bacteria > Bacillati > Bacillota > Bacilli > Caryophanales > Bacillaceae > Cytobacillus > Cytobacillus sp. FSL W7-1323. The sequence goes on along the minus strand of NZ_CP151998.1, from coordinate 1,935,943 downwards.
TCTTAAGCAGGAAATTTTACGAGCAATAGTCTTTCGAGCTAAACCTTCTTGATAAAGCTTTGTTAGAAATAATCGAACATCCATATATTCGACATCATTTAACATTTTCAAACCTTGTTCAGCCATGAACATAAAAAATCCTTTTATATCCGTCTGATAATGCTCAATTGTATATTGTGAATAATTCTTTTCGATTTGTAAATATTCGATAAATAACTTTAAAGAAATGTTCACATTTTCGCTCATTTTTTGTACTCACCTCACAAGGGCTTCATCATACTATCATATTTAAGCAACCCACGCAAGAAAATTTACATATTTTTCACAAAGTTCTGAATTGTCTCTAATGCTCGATTAGCATGTTGTTCATTTCTCTCCTGCTTACCTTTAATTCTTTTTTCTAACTCTGGGAATAAACCAAAATTGGCATTCATAGGCTGGAAATTCTTCGGATTGGCATTAGCAATATATCTTGCCATACTCCCAATAGCAGTCTCAATCGGAAACTCTACTGTTTCTTGCCCTTTCACAAGTCGGGCAGCATTAATCCCTGCAATTAACCCACTAGCAGCTGATTCAACATATCCTTCTACGCCAGTCATTTGCCCAGCAAAGAATAAAGATTCTCTATTCTTGAATTGATAAGTTGATTTAAGCACTTTAGGAGAATTAATAAAAGTATTTCTATGCATGACACCGTATCTTACAATTTCAGCATTTTCTAAACCTGGTATTAAACGAAGTACCTCTTTTTGTGGCCCCCATTTTAAATGCGTTTGGAATCCAACAATATTATAAAGTGTACCTGCTGCATCATCTTGACGTAATTGAACAACAGCATATGGCCTCTTCCCTGTTTTAGGATCCTCTAAACCAACAGGTTTCATCGGTCCAAAGAGCATTGTTTTCTTTCCACGAGATGCCATCACTTCGATAGGCATACAACCTTCAAAAAAGATTTCCTTCTCAAATTCTTTTAACGGCACAGTTTCAGCATTAATTAACGCTTCGTAAAATACATTGAACTCTTCCTCGTTCATCGGACAATTTAAATAAGCTGCTTCCCCTTTATCATAACGAGATTTCAAATAGACTTTATCCATATTAATGGAATCTTTTTCGATAATTGGTGCCGCTGCATCATAAAAATAAAGATAATCTTCCCCAGACAGTTCACGTAGTTTTTCAGAAAGTAATTCACTTGTTAATGGGCCTGTCGCAATAACAGTAATCCCTTCAGGAATATCCGTTACTTCCTCATTTATCACTGTCACATTCGGGTGATTCTTCACTGCTTCAGTTACCCTCGCAGCGAAGTCATGGCGGTCAACAGCTAAAGCACCACCTGCAGGAACTGCACTTTCATCTGCTGAAGAAATAATCACAGAATTTAATTGTCTCATTTCTTCTTTTAATACACCTACAGCATTCGTTAAATTGTTGGCTCTTAAAGAATTACTACAAACTAATTCAGCAAATTTATCTGTATGATGAGCTGCTGTTTGTCTAACTGGTCTCATTTCATATAAGCGTACTTGAATGCCTCGTTTAGCAATTTGCCAAGCGGCTTCACTTCCAGCTAACCCAGCCCCAACTACGTTTACTACCTGTTCAGTCATTAATTAATTCTCCTTACTTATTGTAAAATAATTTATATCATTCATTTAATTGTTCGTTTTAACTAAATCATAAACGAGTGTAATCTTTTAATCCCAAATTGCATTGTACAATATTACAAAAAAATTTGAAAGCATAAAGTATTTTTTTAACCGTTGTCTATCTCAAAAAATCATTTGTCCATCCACTGTGTGATTTTACCGTTTTTTCATAGAATACATGATGTTATTGCTTTCAGTCTCTTAACCATCTTTACCACAATCATCGCATTTTTATCATCTCATTTGATAACATTTCATTCTAATACTTCACAAAAACTTCAAATTGTATTTTGATTCCATCATTCATTATTACTGATATAGAACAGTTATAAGATATTAAATAGTTAGTTGTTTTTAAAATAGGAACGACGATTTATCTTTACTTTCATATTCACATCTCTCAAATTCAATTAAACAAGATCTTTATATGACTTCGAAAAAAACCCTATCTTCTTTAAAACCAATTCGTTTTTTTGAACACACAAAAATATGCTTTTAATATAAAAAAAACGAACAATTAATATAAATAATTAATAATTGTTCGTTTCTATGTGCACATATACTTTTTTATTAGGAATGAGCAAACCATTGCTCACTTCAATTTATCCTTGTTTCTCTTCTTTATAGTCGCAGTCAACACACTGTACTTGTACACCCTTTTTCAGTTTTTTCTCAACAAGTAGTGATTCACATTTCGGACAGCTTCTTGCTATCGGCTTATCCCATGAAATAAACTCACACTCAGGGTAGCGGTCACAACCATAAAAGATACGGCGCTTTTTGCTTTTTCTCTCAATGATATTACCTTCTTTACAAGTAGGGCATTTCACACCGATTTCCTTCACTATTGCCTTTGTATTGCGACACTCTGGAAAGTTACTGCAAGCCATAAACTTGCCATAGCGTCCCATTTTGTATACCATCGGGCTTCCACATTGTTCACAATCTTCTCCCGCAGGTTCGTCTTTAATTTCTATTTCCTGCATTTCTTTCTCTGCTACTTCTAATCGTTTTTCAAAACCTTGATAAAATTCATCAATGATTTTAACCCAATTTTCTTTTCCCTCTTCAATATAATCCAGATCTTGTTCCATTTTTGCAGTAAATTCCACGTCTAATATCTCAGGGAAAAACTCCATTAATAGTACGGAAACAACTTCTCCTAATTCAGTTGGCACAAAACGTTTATTATCTAATGTGACATAGCCGCGCTTCTGAATTGTATCTAACGTCGGTGCAAAAGTTGATGGTCTACCTATACCTAGTTCTTCAAGCGTTTTGACTAACCTTGCTTCAGTATATCTTGGAGGTGGTTGAGTAAAGTGTTGTTTCGGTTCGATATCCTTCTTAACGACTTTATCTCCCTCTTTTAAATTAGGAAGCATATTAGATTTTTCTTCCGTCTGATCATCTGTTCCTTCGACATAAACTTTCATAAACCCAGGGAACTTAATCTTTGAACCATTTGCTCTAAAGGTCACTTGACCGTTGATTAAATCAACACTCATTGTATCCATTATGGCAGGAGCCATTTGACTAGCAGTAAAACGTTCCCAGATTAAACGATATAAACGAAGCTGATCTCTTGAAAGATGCTCTTTCAGCGAATTCGGTTCCCTTAATATACTGGTAGGTCGGATGGCTTCATGTGCATCTTGAGCATTAGCGTTTTTCTTTTCTTTTCTTTTTGATGCTGGCAAATACTCTTTGCCATATTGGTTTGTAATATAATCCACTGCTTCACTTTGAGCAACTTCAGATACTCTCGTAGAATCCGTTCTCATATAAGTAATTAATCCGATTGTACCTTCTTTTCCCAAATCAATACCTTCGTAAAGCTGCTGAGCAAGCATCATTGTTTTCTTTGCTCGGAAATTTAATTTTCTTGCTGCTTCCTGTTGAAGAGAAGATGTAGTAAAAGGAACTGCAGGGTTTCTCTTTCTCTCCTTTTTCGTTACATCTGTTACTTCAAACTCATTATTCTTTAACTCTTTTAAAACAACTTGCACATCTTCTTCAGATTTCAACTCAAACTTCTTACCATTTAGGGCAAAAAAGCTTGCATCAAAAGTAGATTTACCTTTGACAAACTCTCCATCTATGCTCCAATATTCTTCTGGTTCGAATTTGTTAATTTCCTTTTCTCTATCAAGGATTAAACGAACGGCAATTGATTGTACACGACCGGCGCTAAGCCCTTTTTTAACCTTTTTCCATAGTAGTGGACTAATATTATAGCCCACTAACCTATCTAGCATTCTTCTTGCTTGCTGGGCATCAACTAAATCCATATTAATCGCTCTTGGATGTTTAAAAGATTCTTTAATGGCATCTTTTGTGATTTCATTAAATACAACACGACATTTTGAATCAAGATCCATATCTAAGCTATGCGCCAAATGCCATGCAATTGCTTCCCCTTCGCGATCGGGGTCAGCTGCGAGATAAATTTTCTTCGCTTTTTTTGCAGCTGTTTTTAACTCTTTTAATACGGGTCCCTTACCGCGAATCGTTATATATTTTGGTTCATAATTATTTTCAACATCTACACCCGTCTGGCTCTTAGGTAAATCCCTTACATGCCCCATGGATGCTTTCACTTTATATTTTTTCCCCAAGTATCTTTCTATTGTTTTTGCTTTAGCTGGGGATTCTACGATTACTAGAAAATCTGACATCCAGTTGTCCTCCTCAAGAGGGAATAAATTTGCTAAACCCGCTGTTTCTTTCATTTAAATAAATGTTTATTCTTATTTATTGACCATTTTCTACCTATTTAAATGCTCAATCGTATTTGTTCTTCGAAATATCCACTATTATTAATCAATTTATTTAGCTTTGTCAAATCTAAACCGCTACTATCGCCTCTCCATTTGCTGTCATACAAACAAACTTCTGAAGCAAAATGTATAACAGTTTTTCAATAATTTCAACCTTTTTCATAAAAATTCCTGTAAAATTTATGATTTTTGCCCCTAATATACCAGCTCTTCTATAATATCTTCCGCTGAAAGTATTAATTTCGCACCATTTTGAATCAGTTCATTCGTTCCTGAGAAAAAAGGTGAAAGAATGCCTCCTGGTACCGCAAACACATCTCTACCTTCTTGAACAGCAAAGTTAGCAGTAATAAGAGAACCACTTTTCCTTTTTGCCTCAATGACTAAAGTCGCACGGCTAATACCACTAATTATGCGATTTCTCATTGGAAAATGCCATCTTTCCGCTTTTGTATGCGGTGGGTACTCTGATAACACTAGATGATTATGAGACATTTGCTGAAATAAATGGCGGTTACCAGTTGGATACATATTAAAAAATCCACTTCCCAATACACCAATCGTATGCCCACTCAAGTGCATAGCTACCTTATGAGCATGGGCATCTACTCCTTTTGCTAAACCACTTGCGATAATAAATCCTCTTTTTATGAGTGTGGGAAAAATTTCTTCGATGACTCTCGCTCCGTATTCAGTCATATTTCGACTTCCGACAACAGAAAGAATTGGTTTCATATTGAGTAACGACAAGTCTCCTTTTGCATAGAGAAACCAAGGTGGCTGATACGTTTCTCTCAAAAGCTTAGGATAATTTTCATCCATAATAGAAATGATTTTTATGTCGTTGTATACGTACTGTGAAAGTAGCTCTTCCATGTTTAAGGTAAGAATTTCATCATTAATTTTCTTTCTCGTATCTGCATTTAGGAAGTGAAAATAAGGGAGAGGGTTTGGTCGCTGAAAAGAGATGGAGGAAAGGGTGGGATCTGCTTTTACAATTTGATATAGCGTTTTCCACGATACAGATCGACAATGATGGAGAGTAAGTAGTTTAGTTGTCATCAAATCATTCATAAGAACGCACTCCTTTTTTCTGAATTTTAAGTATATTATTTTATTTAATAAAGTCCCCTTCTTTAAAAAGGGGACTTTATCTATTAATTAATGCGTTTTACATTTATCATAAAGATCAGTTTCTTTTAACACTTTAATAAGTGTTTCACCCATTACTGAAGGTGTATCAGCTACTTGTATTCCGCACTCATTCATTACACGGATTTTTTCATCAGCTGTTCCTTTACCACCAGAAATAATCGCACCAGCATGGCCCATACGTTTTCCTGGAGGCGCTGTACGACCACCAATAAAGCCAACAACTGGCTTAGTCATGTTCGCTTTTACCCACTCAGCAGCTTCTTCTTCTGCAGTACCACCGATTTCACCAATCATGATAACTGCATAAGTTTCAGGGTCATTATTAAACTCTTTTAGTACATCGATGAAGTTTGTACCATTAACAGGATCTCCACCAATACCTACAGCAGTTGTTTGTCCAATTCCAGCTTCTGATAATTGGTGCACTGCTTCATAAGTTAATGTACCAGAACGTGAAACTACACCCACATGACCTTTTTTGTGAATGTATCCTGGCATAATACCAATTTTACATTCATCTGCTGTAATAACACCAGGACAGTTAGGTCCAACTAGACGCGTTTTCTTACCTTCCATGTAACGTTTCACTTTCACCATATCAAGTACTGGAATGTGTTCTGTGATACAGATAGCAAGATCTAATTCAGCATCAGTTGCTTCCATGATTGAATCTGCAGCAAAAGGTGCTGGGACATAAATAACAGATGCAGTCGCACCAGTTGCTTCAACAGCTTCTTTCACAGTATTAAAAACAGGTACACCTTCGACTTCCATGCCACCTTTACCAGGAGTCACACCGCCGACAATTTTAGTACCATATTCAAGCATTTGTTTTGTATGGAATAGCGCAGTTGAACCAGTAATTCCTTGTACAATCACTTTTGTATCTTTATTAATAAATACGCTCATGTTTTTTTCTCCTTCCTGATTTCCGTATCTCAAAAATAATAACTAAGGCACTATGCCCATTATCACTTTTTTCGCCATCTACCTATAGGTCTTATCCTACAAGTGATACGATTTTTTGCGCTCCGTCAGCCATAGAGTCTGCTGCAACGATTTCAACATCAGATTCAGCAAGAATTTTCTTACCTAAGTCCACATTTGTACCTTCTAAACGTACAACTAGAGGAACTTCTAATCCAACTTGTTTAGCCGCTTCAACAACACCTGTAGCAATAACATCACATTTCATAATTCCGCCAAAGATATTAACGAAAATACCTTTAACATTTTCATCAGAAAGGATAATTTTGAATGCTTCAGTTACTTTCTCAGCAGTCGCACCGCCCCCAACATCAAGGAAGTTTGCCGGATCGCCGCCATAATGCTTGATAATGTCCATTGTAGACATAGCAAGGCCCGCACCGTTAACCATACAACCAATGTTACCATCAAGTGCGATATAGCTTAAGTCATATTTAGAAGCTTCAATTTCTTTTGTATCTTCTTCTTCTAAATCACGCATTTCTAAAATGTCTTTACGACGATATAATGCGTTGCTATCGAAGTTTAATTTTGCATCAAGGGCCATTACTTTACCGTCCCCTGTTACAACTAATGGGTTAATTTCAGCAATTGAACAATCTTTTTCTACATATGCTTGATAAAGACCCATCATAAATTTAACAGCTTGGTTTACAAGCTTTGTAGGGATATTAATATTAAAAGCAATACGACGTGCTTGGAACGCTGTTAATCCAACAACTGGATCAATTTCTTCTTTGAAGATTTTCTCTGGAGTAGCTTCTGCTACTTCTTCAATTTCTGTTCCGCCTTCTTCAGAAGCCATTAGCGTTACGCGAGAAGTTGCACGGTCTAAAACTAGTCCAACATAATATTCTTTTTGAATGTCGCAACCTTCTTCAATAAGCAAACGTTTTACTTCTTTTCCTTCTGGTCCTGTTTGGTGAGTAACAAGCGTTTTACCTAGAATTTCTTCAGCATATGTACGCACTTCTTCCAAGTTTTTAGCTACTTTTACTCCGCCAGCTTTTCCACGTCCACCTGCATGGATTTGCGCCTTTACAACACAAACGTCAGTACCTAATTCTTTTGCGGCTTCTACTGCTTCTTCAACAGTGAATGCTACTTTACCATTTGGTACTGCAACCCCGTATTGTCTGAGGACTTCTTTTCCTTGATACTCATGTATATTCATTTCCCATCCTCCTAACTAACTCTTCAAAAAATTAGACTGCGTTTACATTTTATATAATGTGACAAAAGTTGTCTACTGTATTAGCTGAAATATTCAATCAGCTGATTCAATACTTATTCAAAAAAAGTGCTTTAAGCCTTTATCTCATCGCATTTTTTCTATTTCAAAAAAATATTATTGTTTCAACTACTTTGCCTTTTCAAAAAGATGAATAATTACCATACTCCACTTGAATGGGTCAAAAAGTATTACTGTTGATTCAGTGAACGGACACCATTATTTCGCACTTCTTTGTCTTTCGCTTTTCTATCTACTTGATAAATAAACGCGAAAACTTCCGCGACTACTTGATACAGCTCTTCAGGTATCTTTTCATTCATATTTAATTTTCCTAGTAACTCCACTAAAGAAGGGTCTTCTTGAATCGGTAATTCATGCTGTTGTGCAACAGTTATTATATTTTCTGCAATAAGCCCTTTTCCCTTTGCAGAAACGACCGGTGCATCCATCTTTTCTGAGTAAGTTAAGGCAACTGCTTGTTTAGCGTTTTGTCCATTCATATTCGCATATCAACACCTGTAATTTGAAATGTATCCGTCTTATCCGTCTTATCCTCTTCTACTTTACTTGTTATTTCGGAAAAATTAATTTGTGTTAATTGATAATTCGTTTCGTTTAATTTACGTTTAATCAGCTCCTCATATGGCTGGGTATCTGGGAGCAGTTTTTTGTTTTCAGTTGAAATATTCATCGTGATTACTCTGTTTTGAATCTGCAACTTTATATAGGTTTCACCCAATGTTTCCATATTTAAATGAAATAGCACCCGACAGAAACTTGGATCAATTTCCCCATTCTTTTTCCTTTTACTTGACCACTGCATTGAAAGGAGTTTACTGAATGGGCTTAGTGGAAATGGCAACTGTAGGGCAAAGTGGGAGAGTCCATTTGTATCATGTGAAAGTAGCTGCATCCCAGTGATTTTATTTAATAACTCCTTAGCAGCTTCACTCAGAGCAGGTTGCTGGATTTCTTTGATCAACTGTAAAATGAGTGGTTTAATCGCCTGAATGTTAATTGGCTGTCTTTCATTAAGTTGCTGTTCATAAGTTAAACCGAATATAGCTAATATTTGCTTTAGTTCACCCTTTATCATCACTGGGTTATGTAATTGCTGCCTGTTTTCTTCCGCAATATTATACAAAAGTTGTTGCGTTTTTGAATAAGCGTTTTTATTTATGTTTTCTAGCACTTGAAGTTGTTCTTGCATACGAGAATAAACATCTACAAGTGGTAATGAGGTTTGCTTGGTGGGGATTGATGGATGGTCATATAATTTCGCCAGACCATCCTTTATTAAACTTGTTATCTGGTTAGCATTTAAAGGCAATGTAATTTCTCCATTTTTTATGCTAGCCTGTAAGTTAGTCCCACTCTCCCATGTAAATGAAAAAGCATGATTCAATTTTGTTAATGTGAGCAAAAAAGGGGCCGTTTGTTTTTGTAATCCCCCGCTTTGTATATTTTGTAAAAGAGATAATATTGCTTTATTTTTTTCATCTGAACTGGTATATAACAGCTGCTGAATGATTTGTTCTTCACTGCTTTTCGACGAAAATACACCTAACTTTTGTAACAAGGAGAAACTTTCTTTTGCTTGAACGCTATTTTTCAGCCAGCCATCCATTAAACTTGTTAACATTTTATCATTGAAAAGATGGTTAAATTTATTTAAAAGGTTATCAAGTGTTTGAGCTGTTTCGTTATTGAGATAGGGCGTAAGCTTATGTTGAAGATTGTTTATTGCGAACGTGATTGTTGGCTCATTTTTCATGCTATGTACGGCGTTGAAAACTTCTTTAGTTAATGGTAATCGTCTATCTAAAAGTGTTTTAAACACAGCGATATCTTGTTTTGTATCTCCTGTCATCCAATGAGTAAATGATTTTACAAGTGATTGAGTAAGTGGAATCTCTCGACTTTGAAACCATTTAACTAGCTCAACCTTTTCTTGTGTAGCATTTATTCCCATCGTTTGTAAAATCGCTTGGGGAGATATGCCTTTTAAAAGTTGATTTTCATCGATAATTTGTAAGTTAATTCCTTCACCATTCTTTTGCACCACAAACCAAATATCACTATTGTTAATTAGATTGATTGCGGTTTTCGCATAAATCTTCTGAGCCCCTATTTGAATTTCAGCCATGTTTTCCTCGTTCACCTTCAAAACTTTGCCCTTTAACAATTGCCCTGGCCGTAACATGAGTGGCTGGTTTTTTATTGGGTCTTTTGAAACCAGCGTTAATTCATTCACTTCCACCAACCTTATCACCTTCTATTGTCAATTAGATAGTCTTTAACTGGAGCAAAGCTACGACGATGAATGGGCGATATTCCTTTTTCTTCAATTGCACGCAAATGTTCCTTTGTACCGTAGCCCATATTCTTTGCAAATCCATAGTCAGGAAATTGTTTATCATAAGCTTTCATCAACCTGTCACGTTCTACTTTTGCTACAACAGATGCAGCAGCAATACTAATACTTTTGCTATCGCCCTTTATAATTGATTCACTCGGGTAGGGTGTGGGTAATTTAACGGCATCAATAAGCAAAAAATCAGGTTGAGTATGTAAACTATTTACCGCATGTATCATCGCTTTTTTCGATGCCTCTAAAATATTCATTGTATCAATTTCATGATGATCGATCATACATGTTGAAACAGCAGTTGCTTCCTCCATAATTCTTTCATAATAATACAAACGTCTCTCTTCAGAGAGTTTTTTTGAATCATCAATACCTAGAAGCTGAATGTTCTCAGGTAAAATAACGGCGGCTGCTACAACCGGTCCAGCTAACGGTCCTCGTCCCACCTCATCTATACCGGCGATCAACCGATAACCTTCCTTATTAAATAGCTTTTCGTATTTTTGCATGAGCTCGTACTTCTCTAGTAAGGCTTCTCGTTTTTCTATTTGCTTTTCCCAGCGTCCTAATGCTTTTTGCACACCTTTTCTTTCATCTAATCTTAATGTTTTTATGTAGTCATCTTCTCTATCACTATTCTTTAATAATTGCTCTATTTCTTTAATCGATTTCATATCTGCACTCTCCTATTTCATCGACAGATTGGTCAAATTCTTAAACATTTGCATTTATGGACGAAAAAATAAAGGCCTATGATTAAGACCTTTATACTCGGATAATGTACTTACTCCATTCTTCTTTCCATTCAATGAACACATTACTCTTCTTCTATTATATCTTTCGGACTTTCTAATGTTAAGCGACCAAATTTTTCTGAGCGGAACTCTCTAATGATTAACTCTGTCACCTTATCATAATCAACTGTACCACCGCTCACTAAGCAGCCTCTTTTTTGGCCAATTTCATCAAATAGTTCTACGATTTCTTCAGGAAGCTCATTTAATTGATACCTCTCAACTAACTTCTCTGGGTAGTGTTCTGTCATAAATCTCAGAGCATAAACAGCAATATCTTGTAGATTTAAGATCGTATCTTTAATCGCACCAGTTAATGCAAGCTTTAAACCAATTTCTTGATCTTCGAATTTCGGCCATAAAATCCCTGGCGTATCAAGTAGCTCCATCTCTTTGCCAACTTTAATCCAACTTTGTGCCTTCGTGACACCAGGCTTATTACCTGTTTTAGCGATATTCTTCTTCGCCAGGCGGTTAATTAAGGTTGACTTACCTGCATTAGGTATGCCAACTATCATCGCTCGAATGGCTCGCGGCCTTATTCCCTTTGCTTTTTGCTTGTCGAATTTCTCTTGAAGTAATTGTTTGGCTGCTAGAGTAATATCCTTCATACCCTGACCATCTTGTGAATTAATACTAATTGCGGTTAATCCTTTGCTTTTAAAATATTCAATCCACTGTTTCGTTAGGATAGGATCGGCCATATCTGCTTTATTAAGCAATACTAATCTAGGCTTTTGTTGAATAATCTGTTCAATCATTGGATTGCGTGAAGATAGAGGAATCCTTGCATCAACCAATTCAAAAATAATATCGACTAATTTTAACTTCTCTGTTACTTCTCGTCTAGCTTTCGCCATATGTCCTGGAAACCATTGTATTGTCATTACGTATCATCACCTTTAAATTCACATTTCAAATTTACGCTTTATTAAACATTTAAATTACCTATTACGTACTAAAAAAACACAATCATGGCGCTTGTTTAAGGAAAAGGATAAACTCATCCTTTAAGTTAAGAGAAATCATGCAATCACCTTAAGCGCCATATTGTGTTTTAGATGTTATCATTCATTCAAATCTACTTAATTAATCTAATATCCTCAATCGGCCAATAAATAATTCCAGCAGTTCCTAATACATCTTCCATAGGAACTGGGCCAATATGACGGCTATCTTTACTAAAGCGGCGATTATCACCCATTACAAACAAATGGCCCTCAGGCACTGTTTCTTGGCCGATTTTCTCTTCTAGCGTAAATGGCTCTGTTAATGGACCGTCAGCTACTTGTTGCTTATACTCGTCAAGATATGGCTCCTCATAAGGTTCCCCATTTACGTATAATGTATCATCCTTATATTCAATTTTGTCTCCAGGTAAACCAATGACCCTTTTAATATAATCTTTATTTTCTGGTGCATGAAAAACAATGATATCGAACCGATCAGGCTCTCCAATTTTATAACTGAATTTATTGACAATCATTCGGTCTTGATCATGCAGTGTTGGCATCATCGATAATCCGTCTACCACTATCGGTGCAAAAAGAAAATATCTAATAATTGCTGCTAGCAAGACGGCGACAACTAATGCCTTTGTCCATTCCCATAATTCACTTTTCTTCTTAGCCATCGTTTCCCCACCATTCTTTCTCTTTTAAAAGCATAGCCACTTATACAGCTGCGTTTTATTCTCTCAATTATTGACATACTCTTATTTTATACATAAAAGAAGTAGACGATGCAACTATACAATGAACTATTGTTTGATTTAGTAGAATCAAACTGCTTCTTAACACTACCAATGCTGAAAAAACAGCCTATAAGTATGTTATTATCATATCAGAAATGAGAAATATGTATAGAAAAAGAGCTTGTAAAAATACAAGCTCTCCTTTCTTCATTTTAACTAAGGTAACATAAGTTGAACTTACATCCCTTTTGTTAAACCGATTATCGAATTTCTTTAATACGAGCTTTTTTACCACGTAGGTTACGTAGGTAGTAAAGTTTCGCACGACGGACTTTACCGCGACGAATTACTTCAAGCTTCGCAATTTTAGGTGTGTGTACAGGGAATGTACGCTCTACGCCTACACCGTAAGAAATCTTACGAACTGTGAAAGTTTCGCTAATTCCACCACCACGACGCTTAATCACAACTCCTTCGTATACTTGGATACGCTCACGAGTTCCCTCTACGATACTAACGTGTACACGTACAGTATCACCAGGACGGAATTCAGGTAGATCCGAACGAAGTTGTTCTTGAGTGATTTCTTGAATTAATTTATGCATCGTTTTCAACTCCTCCCAAGACGCTCATGCAAACCATTTGTGTTACAGCGGAACATCGTTATCAGACAAAAGACTTTTAACAAGCCCAAGTCACAAAGATTATAATACCATATCATCCGCAGAACATCAATGTTAAATCTGTTCTTTTTTAATTTCTTCTAACCAATTTCTTTCTTCATCAGTCAAATCTATTTGTTCAAGTAAATCAGGACGTCGTTGATACGTTCTCTTTAACGATTCCCTCTGTCGCCATTGTTCAATATGAAGGTGATTTCCTGAGGTTAATACGTCCGGGACTTTCAATCCTCGAAAATCAGCTGGTCTCGTATAATGAGGGTGTTCAAGCATCCCAGTACTAAAAGAATCTTTCATATGTGACTCTTGATTTCCTAAAACATTAGGCAATAATCTCACCACACTGTCAATGACAACCATAGCTCCTAATTCTCCACCTGTTAACACATAATCACCAATGGAAATTTCATCAGTTACAATATGTTCACGAATCCGTTCATCATAACCTTCATAATGTCCACATATAAAAATTAGATGCTCACTTTCGGCAAGCTCTTCAGCCTTTTTCTGTGTAAACCTTTCTCCTTGAGGACATAGAAGAATAACACGAGGATTTGCATCACTTTTACTCTTTATATCACTGACAGCATCAAAAATCGGCTGTGGTTTTAACACCATACCCGCTCCGCCACCATAGGGATAGTCATCGACTGTTTGATGCTTATTATCCGCATATTCCCTAAAGTTCACTACATTATAAGATGCAGCTCCTGCTTCACTTGCTTTTTTTAAGATAGAATGACCGAATACACCTGCAAACATTTCTGGAAATAGAGATAGTACATCTATTTTCATTATAATAGGCCTTCTAACAAATCGATCATAATCTTCTGATCAGCGATATTTACTTCCTTAACGACATCAGCAATATAAGGAATGAGGATTTCTTTTTTCTGCTTACCTTTAATCACCCAAACATCATTCGCACCTGGTGAAAGAATTTCTTTAATTTCACCAAGCTCTTCACCATCCATCGTGTAGACTTTACACCCAATGATTTCGTGATAATAAAACTCATCTTCTTCTAATGCACTCAATTGCGATTCATTTACCTTTAAAATGCCACCTTTAAGCTTTTCAGCTTCTTGCATACCGACAACCTCTTCAAAAGTAAGTAAATCAAAAGACTTATGTTTGCGGTGGGATGAAACTGTTAATTCTCTCCCTTGTTTATTATCAGGCATAAATAAGGTCAATTTATTTCCTGGTGAATAGCGTTCTTCTGTAAAATCTGTTCGAGAAATGACGCGAACTTCACCACGAACACCATGGGTATTTACAATTTTACCAACATTAAACCATGTTTCCATTTCATACTCACCTCTAGCGGATATCGTCAACCAATCCATCTTTAATGATAATCGTTTTTCCTTTTTCGATCTCTTCCCAATTATCTCCCTTTTCGATGGTTATTAACGATTGAACTTCTTTTTCTTTTAATTCACTTCCAAGTGGAAGCATATGTAATTGCTCTATTTGAAAATCAAGTAATTTCATTTTTTCATTTCTTGATTCTATTTCTTTATCAAAAAAGGAGCGAAGATGGCCATTTTGGGCCTTTTGGTTCTTCTCCCACTTTCTCATTTCAAACTTAAATTGATCACATTCTTTTTGTAGTTGCTGTTTTTTCCATTCATAGTTATTTAATAATTCCTGTTTACTCGTTTCAGTTAAAACTTGTTTCACAGTAACCGTTTGAATAATTTGCAAGATCAACCAGCCTCCATTCAATAATAGAATGTGAAATTTTGTTTAATGGTGAAAAAAGGAGGGTATCCCCTCCTTTCTCATGTTTGTTTATTCAGCTATATCGATAGAATCGATTATTTAATTTCTAAGAAAATCTTTTTTTCTTGAGAAGTACCTGCTGCATAAACAACAGTTCTTATCGCTTTTGCAATGCGCCCTTGCTTACCAATTACCTTCCCCATGTCATTCTTGTTGACAGAAAGCAAATAGGTCACCGCTCGGTTTTCTTCACGAATACTCACTTGAATATCTTCAGGAAAATCAACCAGGGGCTTCACAATTGTCTCGATAAGGTCCTTGATCATAAGTTAATCACTTATTTTGCATGCTTTGCATTATGGAATTTTTCCATAATACCAGCATTTGAGAATAAGTTACGAACCGTATCAGACGGTTTAGCACCATCTTGTAACCATTTAAGCGCTAGTTCTTCATTGATATCAACACTTGCTGGTTGAGCAACTGGATTATAAGTTCCTACTGTTTCAATGAAACGTCCATCACGTGGTGAACGAGAATCAGCTACTACAATACGATAGAAAGGAGATTTTTTAGCTCCCATACGTTTTAAACGAATTTTTACTGCCATTTTTAAAGCACCTCCGAATAGTTTCACACAAGATAGTATATTATCAGATACTACCCTGGTTTGTAAAGGTTTTTTTCTTTACATAGTATTTTTTTATTAAAAAGGGTTAAAAGGAAGCTTTAAACCGCCCTTTTTCTTCCCTTTTTGTTGCATTCCTGACATCTGTTTCATCATTTTTTTCATTTCTTCAAACTGCTTCAGTAAGCGATTGACCTCAGGGACCGTTCGCCCACTACCTTTTGCAATTCGTTTTCTTCTACCTGCATTAATGATCTCAGGCTGACTTTTTTCTTCTTGTGTCATTGATTGAATAATGGCTTCAACATGGGCAATTTGTTTATCATCAATTTTTAAGTTATTCAGCCCTTTTACCTTGTTTGCACCAGGCATCATCTTTAATAATTCATCAAGTGGCCCCATCGTCTTCACTTGACCAAGTTGCTCTAGAAAATCATCAAGCGTGAACGAAGCTGTACGCATTTTCTTTTCTAGCTCTTTCGCTTTTTCCTCATCTACATTAGCTTGCGCCTTTTCAATAAGTGAAAGCACGTCACCCATACCTAAAATTCTTTGGGCCATTCTCTCTGGATGAAAAGCTTCAATTGCATCTAACTTCTCACCAAGTCCAATAAATTTAATCGGTGTTTCCGTGACTGAGCGAATAGATAGTGCTGCTCCACCACGGGTATCACCATCTAATTTAGTTAATACCACACCAGTGAGCCCGAGCTGTTCGTTAAAACTAGACGCTACATTAACAGCATCTTGTCCCGTCATTGCATCAACTACAAGGAAGATTTCGTCTGGATTTGTCAAGTCCTTTACATCTTTAAGCTCAGTCATCAGGGTTTCATCCACATGTAAACGACCAGCTGTATCGATTAGCACATAATCATGATGGTCTTCCTTCGCTTTAGCAATGGCTTGTTTGGCAATTTCAACAGGACTAACTTGATCTCCTAAGGAAAACACAGGCATATTAATTTGCTTACCCAATGTCTCCAATTGCTTAATAGCCGCTGGTCGATAAATATCAGCTGCCACTAACATTGGATTACGGTTATATTTCTTCCTTAATAAGTTTGCAAGCTTTCCTGTCGTTGTCGTCTTACCTGCCCCTTGTAACCCAACCATCATAATAACAGTTGGTGGACGATTGCTAACAGCGATTTTACTTTGTTCGCCGCCCATAAGCTCTGTTAATTCTTCTTTAACAATTTTGATGACTTGTTGTCCTGGAGTCAGACTTTTCATTACATCTTGTCCGACAGCACGTTCGCTTACCTTTTTAACGAATTGTTTAACTACTTTAAAGTTAACATCGGCTTCAAGTAATGCTAAGCGAACTTCACGCATCATTTCCTTTACATCCGCTTCACTTACTTTTCCTTTTCCACGGATTTTTTGAATTGTATTCTGCAGTCGGTCGGCTAAACCTTCAAATGCCATGCACGCCGCCTCCTAATCTAATTTCTCAAGCTCTTCCAGCAAGGCTTCATATTGTTCTTTTAAGCTTTCTGGTTGAAAATTACTCTTTAATTTTGCAATAATTTTAGCGCGCTCTTGAAATTTATGAAACAATAATAACTTCTCTTCGTATTCCTCAAGCATCGCTTCTGTACGCTTTATGTTATCATAAACTGCCTGACGGCTCACGTGATACTCTTCTGCAATTTCACCTAAGGAGTAGTCATCAAGATAATAAAGGGACATATAGCTGCTTTGTTTTGGTGTTAACAACGATTGATAGAAATCATACAAATAATTCATTCTCGTTGTTTTTTCAAGCATCTCTAAACCCCCTTGTTAAGTGAAAAGCCTTTACAATGTAAAGTTTACCTATCACACACTGAATTGTCAAGCATAGACTGACTTTTATAGTGTGTCAACTTATATATAAGCTATATTAGTGAGCCAAGCTTCCGTCATTTTAAAATAACCGATTTCATTAAGTAAAGCTCATTGCATTCTTCAGCAATGAGCTTTGTTCTTATTCTTATTCTTCTGCTTCAACCATTTCGGCAAATAATCCATACACATATTGTTCTGCATTGAATGTTTGTAAATCATCCATTTTCTCACCTAAACCAACTAATTTCACTGGGATTTCCAACTCATTTCGAATGGCCAAGACGATGCCGCCTTTAGCTGTTCCGTCTAATTTCGTTAAAACAATACCTGTTACATTTGTCGCTTCTTTAAACGTTTTCGCTTGAACCATTGCGTTTTGCCCAGTTGTCGCATCTAAAGCTAACAGAACTTCATGAGGTGCACCTGGTACTTCTCGTTCAATGACACGTTTTACTTTTTCAAGTTCTTTCATTAAATTCACTTTGTTTTGCAGGCGACCAGCTGTATCACAAATAAGTACATCTGCTTTTCTTGACTTTGCTGCCTGTACAGCATCAAACATCACTGCAGCAGGGTCAGATCCTGCCCCTTGTTTAATTACTTCAACCCCGACTCTTTCGCCCCATACTTCAAGCTGTTCAATCGCCCCAGCACGGAACGTATCTCCTGCGGCTAACATGACCTTTTTTCCTTCCCCTTTTAGCTTATGAGCAAGTTTTCCTATTGTCGTTGTTTTCCCCACACCATTGACGCCGACAAACAACATAACTGTTAGACCATCGTCTTGAATATTTAAATCTGCAGAAGATTCGCCTGCTCTTTCATAAATATCAATTAATTTTTCAGAAATAACTGCATGGACCTCTTTCGGATCTTGAATATTTTTTCTTTTCACTTCCATCTTTAATTCTTCTACTAATGTCATGACAGTATCAAAACCAACATCTGCTTGGATAAGAATTTCTTCTAATTCTTCGAAGAAATCTTCATCCACTTTACGATATCTTGCAACTAAATCATTAACTTTGCCAGAGAAATTATCTCTTGTCTTTGATAACCCGTCTTTAAATTTCTCTGTAACAGTATCCGTTTGTGAAGTGATTTTTTCTTTCAACCTCTTAAAAAAACTCATTTTCATAACTCCAATCTGCTAATAATTACTATTAATATGTATGAGGATAAGCCCCACTAACTAATTACTAATGGGACTTATCATTATGTTAGCTCATCGCCATCTCTTTTGTTTCTTCAAGCCTTACAGATACCATTTTTGAAACGCCGGATTCTTGCATCGTAACACCATACAATACATCCGCTTCCTCCATTGTTCCTTTTCTGTGAGTAATCACAATGAACTGTGTTTCATGGCTATAGTTTCTTAAGTACTTCGCATAGCGGTGCACATTAGCTTCATCTAAGGCTGCCTCTACTTCATCTAATATACAAAATGGGACAGGCCGGACTTTTAATATAGAAAATAATAACGCAATCGCAGTTAAAGCTCTTTCTCCACCAGATAAAAGCCCTAAATTTTGCAGCTTTTTACCTGGTGGTTGCGCGACGATATCAATACCAGTATTTAATAAGTCCTCAGGATTTGTAAACTTAAGATCTGCACGTCCCCCACCAAATAATGATTGAAAAACAGATTCAAAGTGGAAACGAATTCCTTCAAATGTTTCTTGAAATCTCCTTTTCATTTCCACATCCATCTCATCTATGACTTGGAAAAGCGTGTCTTTTGCAGCTAGTAAATCGTTCTGCTGTTCTAATAAAAACTCGTAACGTTCTGAAACACGTTCATATTCATCAATGGCACCTAAATTAACCGTGCCAAGTTCATCTATTGCTAATTTGATTAACTTTACCTTTTTGCGTGCATCTTCCACATCAATACTTAGTGGGAATGCCTCTTTCGCTGCTTCATAAGAGAGCATATATTCTTCACGCAAATGTGTTAAACGGGTCTCTAACTCTACGTCTAATCGATTAATTTTCACTTCAAGATCTTTTAATCCTTCTACTCTTCCTTTATGAAGACGTTTTAACTCTTTTAACTCCACTTCGATATCTTCAAGTACTGTTTGCAATGAAAATCTTTCTTCTCTGCGTTTAGCGATTAATTCAATCGTTTGATTCTTATCTTCACGCTTTCTCATTGCTTCTTCTTCGAGATGTTGTTCTCCTGAGGAATTATTGGTCATTTCTGATGATAATAAATGCAAGTCATCTATAACGAGTTGTAATTTCTCTTCTGTGTCTGCTTTTTCTGAGACGATTGAACGCAAACGATCTTGTGCAGATTTTAGTTGCTCACTTTTAGAAGCAAATTGCACCTTTAATTCGTTTATCTCTTCTTGTAAGCTTTCTTTTGACGTTTGTTGTACATTCTTTAATTGCGTTAATTCTTTAATTTGGTTATCTAATGAGATAATTTCTTCAGCATAATTTCGCAGTATTTCTGTTAATTCGTTTTCTCGATTGACGAAGCGGCTTTTCTCTTCAACAAATTGTGCCTTATCCAGGTCATACAAAGAAAGGCGATCATTTACTCTTTTCTCTTCATACTCCATATCTTTAAGGAGACCAAGACGGCTTTGCTCTTCTTCGCGTAATTGTTCTCCCTTTTGCTTAAGCGTTTCTAATATATGCTCAGCATCTTTGAACTGTTGCTTCATTTTCTTCACACGTGCCTCAAGTTCTTTTGTTTGCTGATCCATATGAGTGATTTTATCATTCAAATCATCCAGCTCATTTTTTCTACTTAATATCGATGATTTATTCTGTTTAACCGCTCCGCCTGTCATTGAGCCACCAGGATTAACGATATCACCATCGAGTGTGACTATTCGTACGCGATACCCTAATAGCTTGGCTAGCGCATTAGCTCCTTTTAAATCACTGGCAATTATTACGTTGCCTAGTAAGCTTTCAATAGCAGGAGCATATTTAGCATCATATTGCAGTAAAGAAGCAGCTGTCCCTATGTACGCTTCGTGTTCTTTCACAATTTTTAATTGCGCTTCATTCAATGTTTTCTTTTTTAACACATCAAGTGGCAAGAAAGTCGCTCTACCATAGGATTGGCTCTTTAAATATTGAATGGCTTTTCGCCCATCAGCTTCTGTCTGCACAACGATATGCTGCATTGCCGCGCCTAACGCAACTTCCATTGCAGTTTGATATTCTTTAGGAACTTCAATTAACTCCGCCACTGCTCCTTCAATACCAGTAAGGCGATTGTTTCTTTCTTTCAGTACTTCTTTCACACCTTGGAAAAACCCGGAATAATCTTCTTTCAACTCTTCCAACATTTCTTTTCTAGACTGTGCTTGTTGTAGAAATTGAATGGCTTGATAGTATTTCTTTTCATCCTTTTCATAGGTTTGTTGCAACATTTCATATTCTTTTTGCTTTTGCCTATATTGGTGTATATGGTTGTCTAACTGTGCCTTAACTGCCTCATGATCATGCAATAACGCCGCTTTACGTTCGAGCAATACTTCTCTTTCCTCAATATATCGACTATTATCACCAATCAACTTTTCTTCACGCGTTGCTTGTTGCGTAAGTTGTTTTTGCAACATCTGCTGTTCATTCTTTGCTGCTGCTTCAGTATTTAAAAGATCAATATACTCACTTTTTAAGTTCTCAATTTGTTCATCAATATCAACGCTATATAACTTCAACTGTTCTAACTTCTCGGAAAGTTGTTTTTCATAAGTAGAGGCCTCAGACTTTAAAGCAAGCGTTTTTTGATCTTGTTCTTGTCTTAACTTTTTAAGTTCCTCTACACGTATGGTTAATACTTCTTTGTTTTTTTGTAACTGTTCTTTGTTTTGCGAAGCATTTTTCTTTCTTTCCTTAAGCACTTCTTTACGACCTTCAAGTTTTTCTAATGCTTCACTCGCATGGAGGAGTACTTCTTGTAATTCATTAACTGATTCATCCAATGCGACTGTGCGGTCTCGTACTTCAGCAATTTTCGCTTCTTTCGTTTGTACCTCTGCTGAAAGGGCTATTTCTTGCTGTTGCTGTTGATCAAAATCATTCGAGTGCTGTTCCCATTTTTTATGCAAATCCTCTATTTCATAAACTGTTAAACCGACTTCAAACTGTTCAAGCTCCTCTTTCTGCTGTAAATAATCTTTAGCAATAGAAGCTTGCATCTTCAATGGTTCAACTTGGGTTTCTAATTCGTGAAGAATATCGTTTACCCTGTTTAGATTATCTTTTGTTTCACTTAGTTTGACTTCCGCCTTCTTTTTACGTGTTTTATATTTTAAAACACCTGCAGCCTCTTCAAAAATCGTTCTTCTTTCTTCCGGCTTACTATTAAGAATTTCCTCTACTCTTCCTTGGCTTATGATCGAAAATGCTTCTCTCCCTAGCCCCGAATCCATAAATAACTCAACAATATCCTTTAATCTACAAGGTTGTTTATTAATTAAATATTCACTATCTCCCGAACGAAAAACCCTTCTTGTTACACTAACTTCACTGTAGTCAAGTGGTAAAAATTGATCATGATTATCTAGCGTTAAAGTAACTTCTGCATAGTTTAATGGTTTGCGTGTATCACTACCTGCAAAAATAACATCACCCATTTTCACGCCACGTAACGATTTAGCTGATTGTTCACCTAATACCCAACGGATGGCATCCGTAATATTACTTTTACCACTTCCATTAGGGCCAACAACTGCAGTTACACCAGTAACGAAATCAACTGTTACTCGTTCAGCAAAAGATTTAAAACCGACGATATCGAGTTGCTTTAAAAACAAAATTCTGCTCCTCCCTTACTAAATCTCCTTTTCACCTTTATAAAGATTTAGTTCACATGGTTTTTAAGTACTTCTAATGCCATTTGCGCTGCATGTTGTTCCGCTTGTTTTTTTGAACGACCTGTACCAGTTCCAAGCTCTTCACCGTTTAGATAAACAGTTGACTCAAATTCACGATTATGAGCCGGTCCCTTTTCCTGCAGAATCTTATATTCAATCATTCCCGCTGAATCTCTCTGCACTAATTCTTGTAATTGGCTTTTAAAATCCATTACATGAGAAAATGCGCCAGAGTCTATCTTAGGAAAAACATATTTTTCTAAGAAGCAAACAACAACATCAATCCCTTGGTCTAAATATAGTGCTCCAATAAAGGCTTCAAAGACATCAGCTAATAGTGCCGGACGCATTCTCCCCCCAGTCATTTCCTCTCCTTTGCCTAGTAAAACATATTGGCCAAAATCTCTTTCATTAGCAAATTCAACCAAGGAAGGTTCACACACGACCGCTGCTCTTAATTTTGTTAATTCACCTTCACTCATCATCGGATATTTAATATAGAGAAATTTGGAAACTGTTAATTCCAATACCGCATCTCCTAAAAATTCGAGTCTTTCATTATCTTCATGAGGCTTTCTTCGATGCTCATTCACATATGAAGAATGAGTAAAAGCTTGTCTTAATAATTTTTCGTTTTTAAATTCAATAGATAATACCTGTTGTAATTCTTTAAACTTCTTTTCATCCGCACGTTTTCTTTTCTCTTTTTCTTTGTAATTACGCATTTTAACAGCCACCTTGTACCTTAAATAAATTTATCCTAAATGGTGATAACCACACATATTTGTCTACATTATTAGACGTGGTTTATTACTGATGACAAATCTTATCTTTTTATATACATCATTCTCTCTTAGTTTAAGCAATTTTACATAAAAACACAAAGAAACTTGGCAGAAAGAATTCTTAACCAAGTTTAAAGCGCTAATGAGGATAAATCTGGATGTACTTACTGTCCGTCACTACCTGATTAACTCAAGTCACGGCGGACAATAAGCACAAAAGTGACATCTGGCTCATTAACTGCTATTTATATAGAAAGATTGAGTGAGGGATATCCCTCACTCATACTTATCTAACGATTAGTTTTTTGCTTTTATGTAATTTACAGCGTCACCCACTGTTACAATTTTTTCAGCATCATCGTCAGAGATTTCCATATCAAACTCATCTTCTAATTCCATTACTAGTTCAACTACATCTAGGGAATCAGCACCAAGATCATCTTTGAAAGACGCTTCTTCTTTTACTTCTGCTTCATCAACACCAAGACGATCAACAACGATTTTTGTTACACGTTCTAATACTTCTGCCATGCTTGTTCACCTCCCCTCAAGATATTATAGATGAAAGTTAATAAATACGAAAGATGTTTTTAGTAAATGCAACAATCACGTAATCTTAAATCTTTCATTTATATGTAAACCCTTTAAAAAAGGACTTACTGTTTACATATACATACCACCATCAACATGCAAAGTTTGACCAGTCATATACTTACTATCTTCAGAAGCAAGGAAGTTAACTACTTTTGCAATATCTTTTGGCTCTCCGAATGTTGCCAGTGGAATATTAGCAAGCATTTGCTCTTTAATTTCTGCATTTAATTCATCGGTCATTTCTGTCGTAATAAACCCAGGTGCAATCGCATTAACCGTAATGCCTCTCGATGCTAATTCTTTGGCTGTTGTTTTAGTTAAGCCGATGACACCAGATTTAGCAGCTACGTAATTTGCTTGGCCTGGATTTCCTGTTGTTCCAACAATAGAGGAAATATTAATAATGCGTCCGCTCCGCTGCTTCATCATTTGTCTAGTTACAGCCTTCGTGCACAGAAATACTCCCTTAAGATTGGTATTGATGACAGCGTCCCATTCATCTTCCTTCATTCTCATCAATAGGTTATCCTTTGTAATGCCTGCATTATTCACTAGAATATCAATACGGCCAAAATGTTCGATGACCGTTTTAATCATATTTGTAACTGATTCACTATTAGAAACATCACATTGAATTGCAAATGCTTCTGACCCTAATGATTTAATTTCATCAACTACTTCATTGGCTCTCGCCTCACTACCTGCATAATTGACAGCTACTTTTGCCCCATCTCTGGCAAGCTCTAAAGCTATTTCCCTACCAATCCCTCTAGAAGCACCGGTTACAATTGCAATTTTATTTGATAACTTCATTTTGCAGCCTCCTTTATGGCTTCGATAGTTGACTCAATGGACTTACTATCAGAGATAGCAAAAAGTTGAACATTACGGTCTACCTTTTTGATAAGGCCTGATAAAACCTTTCCAGGTCCAATTTCAATAAAAGTATCTACACCTAAAGCAAGTAACTTCCTTACAGTATCCTCCCAAAGAACAGGTGAATATAATTGTTGCAATAGCTTTTCTTTGATTTCTCCAGACGCAGTGATTGGCGTTGCTGAAACATTCGCAATCACTGGCACACTTGCATCCTGTAATTTGATTTCATCTAATACGCTTAATAGACGATCAGCTGCTGGTCTCATTAGTTGCGAATGGAAGGGACCGCTTACTTCTAATGGTAATACTCTTTTCGCACCTGCCATTTTTGCTTCTACGCCAGCTAGTTCTACACCTTGTTTTGTACCGGAAATGACAATTTGTCCAGGTGAATTCAAATTGGCTAATTGTACAGAATGACCTGATTCAGTAATCTTATCGGTAATAGCTTGCAGTGCTTCTCTTTCCATACCAAGAACTGCAGCCATTGTCCCTTCTCCATTAGGAACAGCATCTTCCATAAATTCACCACGTTTATGAACAGCATAAACACCGTCAGTAAAAGAAATGGCTTCTGCTGCAACAAGTGCTGAATATTCTCCTAAACTATGGCCAGCAACATAATCTGCTGTGATGCCAGATTGTTTGAATGCTTCCAAAACCGCGATACTTGTTGTTAACAATGCCGGTTGAGCATTCATCGTTTGCGTCAACTGTTCTTGTGGGCCTTCGAAAATAAGTTGTGAAAGAGAGTATCCTAAACGTTCATCAGCTTGTTTAAATAATTTTAAAACGTTCTCATTCTCATCAGCTAGTGATTTCCCCATTCCAACAGTTTGTGAACCTTGTCCTGGAAAAACAAATGCAATTTTCCCCATATTATCCGCCTCCCATTATGATTGAATTTCAAGCGACGCTTTCACTTTTTCAGCTACTTCATGCTCTACCATAATTCTTGTCTGCTTTACAGCACTGTACAAAGCATTGCGATCAGACGATCCATGTGCTTTAATAACTGGTGCCTTTAGTCCAAATAATGCTGCTCCACCATATTCAGAGTAGTCCATTTTTCCTTTCAACTCTTTCAGATCAGGCTTTAATACTGCTGCAGCTAGTTTTGATTTCAGATTACTTGTCATTGCCGTTTTCAACATTTTAAACAGACTCATCGCTGTCCCTTCAATGGTCTTTAATACCATATTGCCAGTAAAACCATCGGTCACTACCACATCTGCTACGCCATTTAGTAAATCACGCGCTTCAACATTTCCAATAAAATTGATATCAGCTTGTTGCAATTTAGTAAAAGTATCCTTTGTTAGTTCGCTTCCTTTTTTCTCCTCTGTACCAATATTCAACAAACCAACTCTAGGGTTCTTAACTCCTCTTACCTTCTCTGCATAAATCGCCCCCATCAAGGCATACTGCGTTAAATGCTCAGGTTTAGCATCGACATTTGCTCCTACATCTAAAAGTAAGAAACCTTCTCCTCCTATGGTTGGCAAAGTAGGGGCTAGCGCTGGTCTTTCAATCCCTTCAATTCTACCAACTACAAATAATCCAGCAGCCATTAAGGCTCCAGTATTACCTGCAGATATACAAGCATCAGCCTTACCATCTGCAACAAGTTGTGCAGCTAACACCATTGATGCTTGTTTTTTTCTTCTTACAGCGCGAACAGGTTCATCAGTGCCCAAAATCATTTCGTTCGTATGAAGCACTTGAATTCTGTCATCATTTGATGTCAAATATTTTCTAATCTCATCTTCATTACCTACTAAAGTAATTTCAATATCATTGAAGTCTAACGCAGCCTTCATAGCACCATGAACAATTTCCTCTGGTGCATTGTCACCACCCATTGCATCTATGGCAATTTTCACATCTATTCATCCTTTAGTCTCATTTAATATTTTTATTGATGCGAGCGATACATATCAAACTCACCTTTAAAAACACATTCATTATGTACGGTACTTATAACCTCTATCTTTGTCCGATCGTTATCGATACTTATCACTTTCGCTTTACATACTACTCGTTCCCCTTGCTTTACCGAGCGAGTAAAGTGAATATTTGCTTTCGCTGTTAAGGCAAGGTCATCATTAATAACCGCGACCGCTAAAGAGTTTGCTTGAGCAAATAAGTGATGTCCACGCGCAATTTGATTTCGTTTAAAAACGTGCTCCTCTTTGACATCGAATATAGAAATGGCTACATTATCTAACTCAATATCAATGATTTCCCCTATTACTTCCTCAATAGGCAGCGCGACAACCTCGTCCTCAAAATTTTTTTCAGCGACTGTTTTTATTCTTTCTCTCAATTCAGGTATTGAGAGCTCTAACCGATCAAGCCTAATCGTCTGCACACTGACAGAAAACTTATCGGCTAAATCTTCATCCGTAATGAATGGGTTCTCTTTTATCGTTTCTACTAACAATGATTGTCGTTGCTTTTTATTTCTTTTCATTTTTTATACACCGTCCAAGAAAATTAAGACTAGGTACTAATAGTAGTATATAATTATAGCTATTATATTGCAAGAAGTAATTATTGCTACTATTGACCTTTTAAAGTCTTAAGCTTACTAGCGAGCATCTAGGCAATGTTTACCTCAAACTATTTATTCAAATAGATAGCTGCTTCTAGTCCGCATATCTCCTTTCATTCCCTTTTTATTAATCTAACTTCTCACCTTCAAGCACACCATTATCCCTTAAGTAATCCCTCAATATTTGATATTTTTTTTCATACCAAAAGCTATCTGTCTGAATTAATTGAGTAGCATCATTTCTTGCCACTTCAAGCGCACGGTAATCATGCACCATGTCAGCTACCTTGAATTCAGGAAGCCCACTTTGCTTGCGACCAAAAAAATCACCTGGACCACGTAGCTCTAAATCCTTCTCACTTAAAACAAACCCATCATTCGTTTCTGTCATAATCCGCATTCTTTCTTTACCAACTTCTGACTTAGGATCAGCTAGTAATATACAATAGGACTGTTTATCTCCTCTACCAACTCTTCCTCTTAATTGATGAAGCGTAGCTAGCCCAAAACGATCAGCATCGTAGATGAGCATCATTGTGGCATTCGGTACATTGACACCTACCTCAACCACAGTTGTAGATACTAGTACTTGCGTCTGATTGTCACTAAACTTCTTCATCACATCTTCTTTCTCATCAGGGTGTAGACGCCCGTGCATTAAACCAACTTTATACCTATCCTGAAAATATTGCATAAGAATAGTGTGGACATCAATTGCATTTTGGACATCAAGTTTCTCTGATTCTTCAATGAGTGGGCAAATCACATAAGCTTGCTGTCCTCCACGCAATTCTTTCTCCATAAAGCCTAATACCCTTTCTAACATATCTAGTTTTGCCCAATACGTTTCTATTACTTTCCTACCTGCTGGCATTTCATCAATGATGGATACATCCATTTCGCCAAATGCGGTTATGGCCAAAGTTCTCGGTATCGGCGTCGCAGTCATGAATAACACGTTAGGGTTTTCACCCTTTTGTCTTAATACACGACGCTGCTCAACACCAAAGCGATGTTGTTCATCTGTAATAACAAGTCCTAATTTTTTAAAAACAACTTCCGTTTGAATAAGCGCATGTGTACCAATAACAATATCAATGTTACCAGCCTCTAATTCTGCAAGTAGTTCTCTTCTCTTTTTCCCCTTCACTGAACTTGTTAATCTTTCAATCCTTATTGGATAATTCGCAAACATCATAGCCAGTGATTCTGCATGTTGTTCAGCTAAAATCTCTGTTGGTACCATTAATGCACCTTGATAACCCGCACTATTAGCAGCGAATAACATAATAGCAGCAACTGCTGTTTTACCTGATCCAACATCACCTTGAAGCAGTCGATTCATACGATAGTTAGATTTCATATCAAAGAGAATTTCATTGACAACTCTTTTTTGTGCACCCGTCAGTTCAAATGGAAGTGTATCTATAAATGACTTTAAGCGTTTCAGATCATAATCAATGTTCACACCTGCACTACTTTCTCTTTCTATTTTTCGTAATGCTTGGATTTTTAATTGGAAATAAAAGAACTCTTCATATACTAACCTTCTTCTTGCTTGCTTTAGCATTTCCGGAGTATCAGGATAATGTAATGTACGAATCGCTTTTTCACGCGCCATCAACCGATATGCCCCAATATATTCTGAAGGTAGTGTTTCTACTATATCGTGTCCGTATTGATCAAGTGCGTGCTTAATATAGCGACGTAAAGACTTCACTGTGACTTTGCCTTTAACAGCATAAACAGGTTCAAATGCATTCGTTTGCGTAACCTCACCTTTGCTGAGTTTACCTAGTGTAATCGTTTGGCGATGTTGGTCCCACTTTCCCGTAATAGTAACTGTATCATTTAATTCTATTTGTTTTTTTAAATATGGTTGATTAAAAGCAATTACTTGTATGAGGTAGCGATCGACTAAAACTCTAAATGTTAAGCGCGAACGTTTACGTCCATAAAAACTAAGTGTGGGCTGTGAATGGACTTTCCCCTCAACTGTAATTCTTTCTTCATGTTTGATTTCACTTAAATCTTTTAGACGATAATCTTCATAACGAAAAGGCAAGTATTCAATCAAGTCGCCTACAGTGGTGATCCCCATATCTTTCAGATTATCTGCAGCAGATTGACCCAACCCCTTTATATGATCTACTTTGTCACTTAACATACTTGACCCTCCTTTTCAAAACAGCCTTTCTTTACGAGAAATAAAGAAAACTCGCCCTTTTGGCGAGCACTAAGGCGAAGACAGAGGCATAGTTTCATAAACCAAATGATTAAATAACTAACCTCTAATTACCCTCCTAACCATCGATATCAAATTCCAATTGCAGTAAGTAGGAGAAGGCAGTGAGTCATTTGATGAAAAAAGACCACGGGAGCAGTGTAAAAGAAGCTACCCATGGTCATTCTCTTCTATTTATTCTACCGAGAAGATAAATGCATATAATGGTTGTTTGCCGTCGTGCACTTCTACTTCGACATCATCATACTTCTCTTCTATATAGTTAAGAATTACTTCTACATCTTCTTTTGAGGCATCTTCACCTTGAATAATTGTGACAATTTCCGAATCTTCATCTATCATCTGGTCAATTAAACTTTTAGCAGATTGAAGCTTATCCTTATCTTTAACGATTATTTTGCCTTCTTCAATCCCCATAAAGTCGCCTTTTTCAATCTCAAGACCATCGATACTCGTATCACGGACTGCGAAAGTGATCTGACCTGTTTTCACATGCGATAACGCTTCAGACATATAATCCTTATTCTCTGATAGTTCCGCGGATGGATTAAAGGCAAGTAGCGCACTCATTCCTTGAGGAACCGTTTTGGAAGGAACAACAATGGCATCGGTTTCTGATACTTCACACGCCTGTTCAGCAGCCATAATAATATTTTTATTATTTGGTAAGATAATTACTTTTTCTGCATTCACTTCTTCTATCGCCTTGACAATATCCTCTGTGCTTGGATTCATTGTTTGGCCGCCTTCAATTACTACATGCGCCCCAATACTACGGAAAACCTCAGCAATTCCGCTTCCCATTGAAACAGTGATCACTCCGTATTCACGTTTTTCTTGGGGAACTTTAGCATCATTTTGTGATGCGGAAGCCTTTTCATCTTCGTCAAGAATGTTTGTGTGCTGCAAACGCATATTCTCGATCTTCATATTAATAAGATTTCCGTACTTTTGTCCATAGGATAAGCAATCCCCTGGTTGTTCAGAATGAATATGAACCTTCACAAGGTTTTCATCAGCAATCACAAGTAGGGAATCACCATATTGACTTAAGTCTTGACGGAATTTGTCTTCAGAGAATGGATTCGTAGCTAACTTCTCAGATTCAAATCTAATCATAAATTCTGTACAGTATCCGAATACAATATCTTCTGTATTCATATGGCTCTGTACACTTTTATGATGTTCCGCACTTACAAGCTCCTCCATTTTCGGAAGAGATGCACTGGAGTCAGGTAATGCTTCTCCTTTTAATTCTGCTAGAAAGCCTTCATATACAAAAAGTAGACCTTGTCCACCACTATCAACTACCCCTACTTCTTTTAACACTGGTAGTAGCTCTGGTGTACGCTCAAGAGAAGCTTTAGCTTCATTAACGATTGCTTGCATAATTTGAACAATATCATCTTCTGTTTGTGCTACTTGTACTGCTTTGTTTCCAGCATCTTTCGCAACAGTTAATATTGTTCCTTCAACAGGTTTCATCACCGCTTTATAAGCAGTTTCTACACCCGCTTCAAATGCAGATGCAAATTCAAGTCCATTTACACTTTCTTTCTGCTCAATATGCTTTGCGAACCCACGAAAAAGCTGAGAGAGAATTACACCAGAGTTACCACGAGCGCCCATTAATAGACCCTTTGAAAGAGCAACCCCAACTTTACCAATATGATTGGTTGTTATATTTTTAACTTCCTTTGCACCAGAAGTCATTGACAAGTTCATATTTGTCCCAGTATCACCATCTGGAACAGGGAAAACATTCAATGCATCTACATAATTCGCATTTGTAGATAAATGATTAGCTCCTTGGACAATCATTTTCGCAAATTGTTTTCCTTCTAAAACTTTAATTGACACGAAATTTTCCTCCTCATTACGGGTTCGTTACACGAACACCTTGAACAAAAATATTAACAGACTCAGTACTTAGACCGACTGTTTGATCTAAAGTGTATTTAACTTTGGATTGCACATTATGAGCAACTTCAGAAATTTTCGTTCCGTAGCTAACAATAATATACATGTCGATATGTACTTCATCTTCTTCCTGACGCACGATGACACCTTTAGTAAAGTTTTCTTTACGCAGGATTTCAGATAAGCCGTCTTTTATTTGATGTTTAGAGGCCATGCCAACAATACCATAGCAGTCGACTGCTGCTCCTCCTGCAATTGTCGCAATTACGTCATTTGAGATATCAATTTGCCCGTAGTTATTCTTTAGTTCGATGGACATTTTGTTGTTCCCCCTTCTGGTAAATTACTGCTTCTTCTTAGCTAGTCTTCGTTTTCATTGTGAATATCTAATGAATGACAATCATTGTTTGATGAAGCCATGGAACGAATAGACGCATGTACTACACTTTTCATAAAGAATATTTTACTATACATGTAAGCATTTTAAAAGCCATACTTACCTCTTTCATATTATAACGTATTTTCACAGCATATATGTCAAGGTTTTTTTCTTGATAGAATAGAGGCAAACTATTGCATTGTAGGTGTTTGTATGATAAATTATTAAAGTATCTTTTTAGTATGAAATTAGTGCGAGCTACTTTCATATTAAGTTAGATGTAACTGACAATTGTGATCGAAACATGAAAATAATGATGTCATGTTTTAGTAAGGAGGGAATATAGATGCCACGCCAATGTGTAATTACTGGAAAGAAAACAAAAACAGGTAATGCTCGTTCTCATGCGATGAATGCTAACAAACGTACTTGGGGTGCTAACCTACAAAAAGTACGCATTCTTGTAGACGGTAAACCTAAACGTGTATGGGTTTCTGCAAGAGCTTTGAAATCAGGTAAAGTTGAACGCGTATAATGAATGAGAGGGTACCAGTATTGGTACCCTCTTTTTTTATACAATATTCGCACTAAAGACGTTAGAAAAAGAGATTGTACTCTTTACTCCTTTTTAAATGTCCCTAGCATCGCCCTCACAATGCCTCCCAAAAATTTAGGCAGCTTGATTGTATAAAATCTCATTTAAGTCCCTCCTCAAAGTCTCACACCTTAAGTAATAAACGTACGCACTACTTCTTTTTATTCATATTAGAACAAAGGAATCAATATTAGTTATTTTTCATCCTTACTTCTTATCACCATTAATATGCCTTTATTAAAAGAAAAAGTACCATTATCATCAATAAGTTCATTACTTATACAAAGAGTTGACCCTAAAGGTACGAAGTGATTAGTTAATGGGTACTTGAATCCCGTTAATGTCAAGTTCCTCACGTTTTCTGTTACCGGAATAAAAGATATATATGGATAAGATGATTCCTTAGCAATTTGATAATGGCCGCTCTTTTTAACCATAATTTGATTTTGTTTATCAACTAAACGAATAGGTACTAGAATGTCATTTAGAAGTGGTTGAATTAACAGTTGAGTATTAGCAAAAAAATGATCTAATCTCCCACCTGTGGCTCCAAATACCGTAATTTCTTCTGGCTTTTGTTCGATCGCCCATAAAAGTGCTAGTTCCATATCCGTTTCATCCTTTTCCGGTTTTACCCTTTGTAGATGAGGAACATGCTGCTTAATCATACTGTACTGACTTTCATCAACTGAATCAAAATCTCCAAATGCATAATCAATTGCGATTCCCTTTTTAATTAATGTATAGGCGCCACGGTCAACACCTATCCATAATACTTCATCAAAACAATAGTCATTGAGATTGGGTAGATACTGTTGTGGTCCCCCTGCTAATATATTGATTTTCATCTCTACGCCCTCCACTTTTCCTATCCTTTTAGGTTATGAACTATTTATTCTTTTAATTGTTAACTATCGTAAAATGCAAGAAACATAAGAAAAGCTGACTCTAAGTATAATCTTAAAATCAGCTTTTTCAGGTCAATTCCGCAGTCTAGCGATTGCTTCTTTACGGTCTTGTTTATTATAAACGGCAGAGCCTGCTACTAAAACATTCGCTCCTGCAGCAATGCATTTTTTTGCAGTCTCCTCATTTACCCCACCATCCACTTCGATTTCGAGAGAGGGGTTAGATGTTTTACTCCATTCTTTTACTTCAGCAATTTTAGGTAAAACATTTTCAATGAATGATTGTCCACCAAAGCCAGGGTTCACAGTCATCAATAACACCATATCAACATCAGTTATCACATGCTTAATCGCTTCGACAGGTGTCGCTGGGTTAATCACAACTCCTGCTTTAACACCCAAGGACTTAATGAGATGTATTGTACGATGAAGGTGTTTACACGCCTCAGCATGAACAGTAATAATATCTGCTCCTGCTGAGGCGAAGCTTGGAATATATTGATCAGGGTTTTCTATCATAAGATGAACATCTAATGGTAGGTTCGTTATCGGTCTAATGGCTTCAACAATTAACGGACCAATCGTAATGTTAGGAACAAAGTGACCATCCATCACATCTACATGAATATAATCCGCTCCCCCACGTTCGACATCAAGAATTTCTTCTCCTAATTTAGAAAAATCTGCAGATAAAATCGATGGTGCAATTTTTACCATGCGTTAATACCTCGGCTTTCTGTCTCTTATTTCGTCTATAAAAGTAATATAATGCTCATAGCGATAACGTGGCAAATCTCCGGATTCTATAGCTTGTTTAACTGCACATTTAGGTTCCTTCAAATGCATGCAACCTCTGAATTTACATGAGCTGCTTAGTTCTTGGATGTCAGGGAAATAATTTTGTAAGTCCTCTTGCTCAATTTCAGTAAACTCTAAAGAGCTAAAACCCGGTGTATCAGCAACAAGTCCACCATTAATCTCAATGAGCTCCACATGTCTTGTTGTATGTTTTCCTCTCCCTAAATGAGAGGATATATCGTCTGTTTTTAATTGCAAATCAGGACGTAATACATTTAAAAGTGAAGATTTACCAACACCTGATTGACCAGCAAATACGGATATTTCTCCCGTAATGAAAGGATAAAGATCCTCAATCCCTTCCGCCGTTTCGGACGAAGTCAAAACAACTTTATAGCCTGCTTTTCGATAGTTATCAGCATATACAGCTAGTGTTTCTTGTTCCTCTTTACTTGCCAAATCCATCTTAGTGATACAAATAATAGGCGTAATATGATTCGATTCTACCAGGACAAGAAAACGATCTAATAACGCTGTACTAAAGGTAGGTTCAACACTTGAGAAAATGAGAAAAGCTTGATCTACATTCGCTATAGGTGGGCGAATAAGTTCATTTTTACGCTTTTTCACTTCTAAAATATACCCTTCTTTATCATTTTCTGCTTGATAGTGTACTTCATCTCCGACTAATGGAGTTATTTTATTTTTACGAAAGACACCACGTCCACGACATTGGATGATTTCTTTATCCTTGTTCAAAACATAATAAAAGCCACTTAAAGCTTTTATGATTTTGCCTTCTGGCATAGTAGTCCTCCTACATCACTGTTCATACGGAACATTTTCTTGAATAATCATTTGTCCATCCCTCATAATTTGGTAAGAAGCGGTTTCTCCTGGTTGTATTTGCAGTGAAAAGGAAATAACTCGATCTTCAGTAATATGAATCGTATTAAATGGCTCATCAATATTGTTGTCCATATCTTCTATAAAGATTTGTACTTCTTGAGGTTGTCCGACATTATCAGGATTTGGCTTATACGGTACATTCACTTCTCTTTTCACTTCTACAGGAACTTGTTCCGGCCCACTTGATAGATAAACTTTTACTGTGTCCCCGTCATTTAAAGATGCTCCAGCTCCAGGTTCCTGCCGAATGACCTCACCTTGAGCAATCTCAGCATGATGCTCTTCTCCAGCTACTTCAATTGTTAATCTACTAGATGCTTCGTATTCTGCTAGGGCCTTATCATTATAACCGGTTAAATCTTTTAATTCTATCGGTTCCTCCCCTTTGCTGACGACAAAGATGAGCTCTTCTTCTTGGGGAATCACTTCTTCTCCGGGATCAATATTCTGTTCTAGAATTGTTCCCTTTGCTTCCTCACTAAATTCTTCTTCTGATTGGATAGATTGGAAACCCTCTTCTTTTAGTAACTCTTCTATATCACTATATGGGCGACCAGTAAAATCCTCCATTGAATAGCGTTCTTTACCGATACTTTCATAAATATTTACTGTTGTTCCTTCTTTCTGTGTCCTCCCTGCTCTCGGTTCGGTTCTTATAACTTCCCCTGCTTTCACTTCATCATTGTTTTGTTCGATTTCTTCACCAATCGTAAATCCTTCTTCTTGTAACAATGTTTTCGCGTCATCAACGCTCATATTTGATACATCTGGTACAGTAACATCATCAGGTGAAAGCATCTCAGGTAAAACAGTGACGGAAAGAACAAATAGCACAACTAATAGAACAAAAGTAGATATAAGGATCATTGGACCTTTTTTTCGTTTTTTCTTCTTTTTCGTATCTTCTTTTTCTTTTTTTGGACTTTCCTTTTTTACAATAGGTACAGGACTATCTTCATTTTTTTCTTCAATTTTATGAATAATCGTTTCGTCAGTAGGATGGTACATTTTATCTGCAGTAATGATCGGAATTGCTTTTGTAGCATCATCGTCATCAGGTACAGTAAACTTTCTTTCGTTCATCCTCTCTTCGTTCAAAGATGTAGAGAGGTCTTCTTCCATTTCATCGGCACTATTATAGCGATGGAAAGGGTCCTTTGCTGTTGCCTTCAATACGATATTTTCAACACTTTGTGGTATATCTGGGTTCCATCTTCTTAAGGAAGGCGTTTCTGATTGCAAGTGTTTCAATGCAATAGAAACAGCTGATTCTCCTGAAAACGGTAATCTTCCAGTTAACAGCTCAAACATGACAATCCCTAATGAATATATATCTGATTTACGGTTTGCCATACCGCCTCTTGCTTGTTCTGGTGATAAATAATGAACCGACCCTAATACGGAATTCGTCTGGGTAATGCTAGTTGCACTTAGAGCCATTGCAATTCCAAAATCAGTAATTTTTATCTTGCCTTCATGATCAATTAAGATATTATGTGGTTTAATATCACGATGAATAATCTGGTTTTGATGGGCGTGAGAAATAGCTGATGTCAGCTGTTTCATAATATCAATCGCTGTTTCCAAAGGGACAGGCCCGTTTTTTTGTATGTATTGTTTTAATGTTTGACCGTCAACATATTCCATGACGATGTAATATAGGGTATCTTCTTCTCCAACATCATAAATCGTCACAATATTTTGGTGAGTTAGGCTTGTAGCTGATTGAGCTTCACGGTGAAATCGTTTAATAAACTCATCATCTTCAGCGAAGTCTAGACGCAACATCTTTAATGCCACGTTTCGATCTAGAATCATATCATGAGCTAAATAAACGTTGGCCATGCCGCCTCCACCGACCATTTCCAAAATTTTATAACGGCCGTTTATACGCTTACCAATCATCAACGTTTATCACCCTCTCTCACAATCATCTGCATACTCGATGATTACGAGGGTAATATTATCTTCCCCTCCATTTTCATTTGCTCTTTTAATCAACTCAGTAGCTTTCTCCTCTAATGAGTCATTTCCATTTATAATCGATTCCATCTCTTGTTCTGAAACTTTGTTTGACAAACCATCAGAGCATAGCAATAGTCTATCATCTTCCTCAAAAATAATTGTTTTAATATCTTGGTTTACATCTTCTTCCGTACCGAGCACACGTAACACTAAATTTTTCATCGGATGATTTTCAGCATCCTCTTTTGTAATTTGCCCTGACCGAAGCAGTTCATTAACAAGGGAATGGTCGTCAGTTAGCTGCTGAAAACCCGCTTCATTTCTAATATAACACCGGCTATCACCTACGTTTACAATCGTAGCAAATCGACTAGTACAAATAGCAGCAACAACGGTCGTACCCATACCTTCACATTCAGTTACTTCTTTACTGTGAGCATATATAGCCTTATTGGTTTCATTAATATGGTCATGCAACCACTTTTCTGCTTGGTCCGCGGTTTCAATCTTTGGTGCAAGCAGCCACATAGATTTTAGCTTTTCCTTGGCCATTTCACTAGCTACATCACCAGCTCGGTGACCGCCCATACCATCAGCTACAATAGCTAAGCGATCACCACTGGCGTTTGTAAAAATGCCACCATTATCTTCATTTCGCTGACGAAGTTTCCCTACATCAGTCATAAAAACAGCCTTCATACTGTCACCTCGTTTCTTCTTTTCTCTCCTTTGCACGAAGTTGTCCACATGCTGCATCAATATCATGACCTTGTTCTCTACGGATGGTCACATTAACCCCACGATTTTTCAAAGCCTTTTCAAATTGAAAAATCTGCTCTCTAGGAGTTCTTACATAGTCTCTCTCAGGTACGTAATTGACTGGGATTAAGTTAATATGACACTTCAATCCTTTTACGAGATCAGCAAGCTCTTCTGCATGCTCTACTTGATCATTGACTCCTCCAAATAAACCATATTCAAAACTTACACGTCTACCTGTCTTGTTCACATAATAATGAATAGCTTCCATTAAATCAGGCAATTTATAAGCGCGGTTGATTGGCATTAATCTTCCTCTTATATCATTATTAGGGGCATGCAAGCTGACAGCAAAATTGATTTGCATATTTTCATCAGCAAATTTATAGATTTTCGGGATGATACCGCTTGTAGATACAGTGATATGTCTAGCACCAATATTCAAGCCATCATCATGATTAATAATTTTCAAGAAAGACATCATTTGATCATAATTATCAAACGGTTCCCCAATACCCATAATGACAACAGAGCTTACTCTTTCATCTGTTTCATCTAATGCTTGTTGTACTTTTACGACTTGAGCAACGATTTCTCCTGCTTCTAGATGACGTTTTAATCCCCCTAAAGTCGAGGCACAAAATGTACAACCAATACGACACCCTACCTGTGTTGTAACACAAACAGAATTACCGTATTCATGACGCATTAAAACCGTCTCAATTGAATAGCCATCGTGTAACTCAAATAAAAATTTAATCGTGCCATCAGTAGATTGTTGCTGAATAATCGTTTTTAATGTTGTTAAAGTAAATGAAGCATCGAGCTTTTCTCGCAAACTTTTTGATAAATTTGTCATATCATCGAAGTTTGTTACTCTTTTTGTATATAACCAATCAAAAATTTGACTTGCGCGGAATGCTTTTTCATTATTTTCTTTTAACCAGTCCTTTAGTTCGTCTAATTGTAATGAATAAATGGATGGTTGATGATTCGTTTCTGTATTTTTCTTTGTTGCACTTCTTTCCATGTGATTACACCTTCTTTCTCAGACAAGCGATATAAAACCCGTCTGAACCAATATATTGCGGTAATACTTGTATTTCAAAATCATTCACAAACGTTTGTAACGCTTGTGGTAGCCTTGCCTTAAGTGTTGAGTCTCCAACAAATTCTTTATGGTCACTTAAAAAACGTGAAATGACTTGATGGTTTTCAGATTCATCAACAGTGCATGTACTATACACTAGCATACCACCTTTTTTTAATAATGGGGTGATGGCATTTAATAAATCCAATTGAATGGACTGCAGGCGTGATAAATCATCTTCTTTTTTTGTGTATTTCATATCAGGTTTTCTACGCATCACACCTAAACCTGAGCACGGCGCGTCTAGCAAAATACGATCAAACGACTCTTGCGGGAAATGATCTTGAACTTGTCTACTATCGAGAGCAAGAGTATCAATATTCTCTAATCCTAATCTGTCTGCTGTTTGTGCAATAAGCTTAACTTTATGCTCATGGAGATCTATCGCTATAACCTCTCCACTCCCCGACATCGCTTCAGCTATATGAGACGTTTTCCCACCTGGAGCTGCACAAGCATCAAGGATCTTTTCATTCTTTTGAGGATTTAGGGCCAAGCAAGCTAACATTGAACTTTCATCTTGTATTGTGATAAGTCCATTTTTGAATGCTGAAGACTTGGCAAGATTTCCTCGAAGAGCATGAATGGCTTCTGAAACCCATTCACTCCGTTTCACGGCATATCCTTCCTCTTCTAATAATGTAATCACTTCTTCTGTCGTAGCCTTCGTAATATTTACACGCGCTGTTTGAGTCGGAGCTTGTAAATTAAGCTTACACATTTCCTCCGTTGTTTCTATCCCAAATTGATCCACCCATCTAGCAACGAGCCATTCTGGGTGACTTGTTGCTATTGAAATTCTTTGAATAGGATCTTTGATCTCTTCCACTTGTCTAATCCCAGTTCTTTGTACATTTCGTAATATCCCATTCACAAAAGAAGCAATGCCTTTATGGCCTTTATTTTTTGCTATTTCTACGGCTTCATTTAATGCCGCATGATCAGGAATTTTATTTAAGTGAACCATTTGATAAACCGTGATCCTTAATAATTGCTTTACCCAAGACTCCACTTTATTTGGTTTTTTTATATAGGGCTGTAAATAATAATCTAATGTCATTTTACGTTGTAACGTCCCATAAACCAGTTCTGTCAGCAAACCAATATCTTTTTGTTCTAAATGATTTTGATTAATAGCATGGTTTAACAGGAGATTACTATACGATTGGTTCTTTTCAATTGCATCTAACAAATCCATCGCAACTTCTCTTACATTTTTCTTTCTTTGTTTTTTCATCGATTGTCCCCTAACTTCATGCCAACTTGAAGATGGGCACCTGCGCCGCGCAGGTAATCTTTCGCTTTCATGCGTTTTTTACCTGATGGCTGAATCTCCGTTAGCTTCAATATCTGACCATCGCCGGTGGAGACATTGATGCCATCCTCTTCTAATCCGACAATCGTTCCAGGCACTTGATTTGATTTTGATTCAATGATCACAGAAGCCCACACTTTCATAACTGCATCAGACAAAGTCGTATAAGCAACTGGCCAAGGATTCATCCCTCTAATATGGTTATAAATTTCTAATGCTGGTTTACTCCACTGAATTTTTTCTTCTTCACGCTTAATATTGTATGCAAATGTTGCTAAATTTTCATCTTGTTGTTTCGGAAGCAAATCACCTTTTAATAATGGTGGTAATGTTTCTAGCAATAGTTTGCTACCAGCTTCACTTAATTTATCATGTAAGCTACCAACAGTATCATCCTTAGCGATTTCGACTTCTACCTGTGTTAAAATATCGCCTGCATCCAATTTTTCAGCCATATACATAATCGTAATACCAGTCTTTTCTTTCCCTTGGATGATGCTGTAATGAATCGGTGCTCCACCTCTTAATTCTGGCAATAATGAAGCATGTACGTTAATGCAACCATATTTAGGTGCATCTAACAATTGCTTAGGGAGAATTTGCCCGAATGCAGCCGTGATAATAAGTTCAGGCTCTAGATTTAAAACAGCTTGCAAGTCCTCTTTATTTTTAACTTTCTCAGGCTGTAGCACTGGAATACCATGTTTTTGTGCTTCCACCTTTACTGGTGGTGGAGTTAACACCTTTTTCCTTCCCACTGGCCGGTCAGGTTGTGTAACAACTGCAATGACTTCATAACCTGCTTGAATAACACTTCGTAATACCGGAACTGAAAAATCCGGTGTTCCCATAAATACAATTTTCGTCATTCTTCATCCAACCTCTCTAACTCTTCTGCCTCTATATATCTGCTAACTTTAGTGGTGAATAGGATTCCATCCAAATGATCAATCTCATGTAAAATGGCTCTAGCAAGAAAACCTTCTGCTGCGAACTCATATGGCTTACCCTTTCGATTGAATGCTTTTATTTTCACAAATGACGGTCGTGTGACATCACCATAAATACCGGGAAAGCTCAAACAGCCTTCTGGACCTGTTTGTTCACCTGATGTTTCGATTACTTCGGGATTTATCATCTCAATCGTGCCATGTTCATCTTCAATATCTACAATCGCTATTCTCTTATTGAGACCTATTTGAGGAGCAGCTAGTCCTACACCATCAAATTCAATCATTGTATCATACATATCATTTAATAGCCTTACTAATTTTTTATCAAAAACCGTTACCGGTGTACATTTTTCTTCTAAAATTGTATTAGGGTACATCACTATTTGTTTAACACTCAAAATATAAATCCTCCATAACATCTTCTCATTCAACAGGCAGCCATAGCTAGACTAAAATTATTACCATTCTCGACGATTTTCTCTATCTATAACCTTTTTTAGTTATTTTTCTTTACATCAGAATAAATGGATTAACATCCACAGATATTTTCAAAGAAGTCGAAGTCACTTCTTGCTGATATTGATCTAATATCTTTTTTAATGATTGATTTAACTCTGGCTCCCGTTTGTATTTTATCAAACATTGGTAGCGATATCTATTGTTGATTCGTGGAATAGGTGATGCGACCGGACCAAGACAGAGGGCGCTTTTAGTTAAGCGACTAGTCAGAAATGTGGTAATTTTTTCTGTGACATCTAACGCTTTCATCAATTGCTCGTGACTGACCGTAATAAGTGTAATAAAATAAAAAGGTGGGTACTTTAAACCTTTTCTGATCATCATTTCGCGCTCATAAAACTGGTCGTAATTTTGTTCAGCTGCTAACTCAATACTATAATGTTCAGGACTGTATGTTTGAATGACCACTTCTCCTGGTAATTGATGACGCCCTGCTCTTCCACTCACTTGCGTCAATAACTGAAACGTTTTTTCTGATGACCGAAAATCTGGCAAATGAAGCATTGTATCAGCTGATAATACACCGACAAGCGTTATATTTGGAAAATCGAGTCCTTTGGCAATCATTTGGGTCCCAAGTAGAATATCTGCATGGCCTTTTTGGAACTCATTTAGCAGTCGCTCATGAGAGCCTTTTTTACTCGTTGTATCCACATCCATACGAATAACTCTCGCTTCAGGCAATACTTTATGGAGTTCTTCTTCTACCTTTTGTGTCCCTGTGCCAAAATAACGAATATGATCACTCTGGCATTCTGGACAAACAGAGGGGACATGATCCTCATATCCACAATAATGACATTTCATTTGCTGCTGGTGGCGATGATAAGTTAGTGAAATATCACAGTTCGGACAATTAACAACATAGCCACAATCACGACACATGACAAAAGAAGAATATCCACGTTTATTTAAGAAAAGGACAGTCTGCTCTTTTTTTTCTAGACGTAATTGAAGCTTTTCTAATAAGGATGAAGAAAACATTGAGCGATTTCCACTTCTTAGCTCTTCACGCATATCTACAATATCCACATGTGGTAAATCTTGATTATTCATCCTCTTCGGCAAACTTAACAAAGTGTATACACCTTTTTTAGCACGAGCAAATGATTCGAGTGAAGGTGTAGCGCTACCTAAAATAACGGGGAAACTCCCTTGCTTCCCTCGTTTTATTGCTACATCTTTTGCATGGTATTTTGGGTTTTCCTCTTGTTTATAACTTGTCTCATGTTCCTCATCTATAATGATGAGACCGAGGTTTTCAAACGGAGCAAATACAGCTGATCGCGCTCCAACAACGACTTTCACTTCTCCCCGCTGAACTTTTCGCCATTCATCATACTTCTCACCAGCAGATAATCCACTATGCATCACAGCTACTTGATTCCCAAATCTTCCTTTGAAACGATGAACCATTTGTGGGGTAAGTGAAATCTCTGGCACTAAACAAATCGCTTCTTGACCTCTCTCTAGTACTTTCTGTATCGACTGTAAGTAAACTTCTGTTTTCCCACTCCCTGTTACGCCATACAATAAAAACACTTCATGAAGGGATTTTGCGATGCGATCATGGATTGGATCGATGGCTTCTTGTTGCTCATATGTTAACAGTAATGGTTCTGTTCGTGCAAAATAACGATTTTCATAAGGATCACGATAAATTTCACGTTCGCTCTCCTCTAATACTTCTTTTTTCACTAGTTCTTTTACAACGGCATTCGATATTTGTAGTGTTGCCGTTAAGTCAGTTAAGAATATCCAATCTTTATTTTCGATAAAGTAATTAATCACGTCATGTTGTTTTTGTGCCCGTGGGGTAAGAGACGATTGATAAGTCTTTAATTCCTCTGTTGAAAGAGCGCTTCTAATGGCGAGGCGTTTTTTCTTTTTTATTTTATCTTTCACTTCATAAATAATTAGAATATGACCTTTCGTTACTTCTTGCTGTAACAATGATAAATAGCCTGTTTCTTTCGCTTCTTCCCACAGGATGCTATCTTGGTTAGTAAATAAGCCTTGTAAGGTTTGCGGCAACAACTGTTTGTTTTCAGTTGAAACTTGTAATTTTTTTTGATATTTTGCTTTAAGTGCTGCTGGTA
Source organism: Cytobacillus sp. FSL W7-1323 (assembly GCF_038595015.1). Classification (NCBI taxonomy): domain Bacteria; kingdom Bacillati; phylum Bacillota; class Bacilli; order Caryophanales; family Bacillaceae; genus Cytobacillus; species Cytobacillus sp. FSL W7-1323. The sequence goes on along the minus strand of NZ_CP151998.1, from coordinate 1,892,232 downwards.
ACATCGCTTGATAAGCAGAGATCCGATAACTTAAAGTTTCTTCTGATAGCCAATTTCCTAATGAAATGAGCGATTCAGATAATACAGGTGTTAAATCTAACGGCTCAATGATTTTTTTTAATTTATTAAGCGTGGACTGAGGTTTGATCCCAATGACAAAACCTTGAATTCTCCTTGGCCCAAATGGGACAACGACTCGCATCCCAATTTGAATGACCGTCTCAAGTGATTGCGGAATAACATAATCAAAAGGTCGATCTGTTTGCTTAGCCGGTACATCAACAATGACCTCAGCAATCATTTCCCCTCATCCTCATATAAATAAAGCGCTTCTTTTAAAATGCTTTCTGCTACGTCATGTTTTGACATCAACGGGAGATCTGTTTTAGTCCCATCTCGTTTATAGAGAGTAACAACATTCGTATCTGTTCCAAATCCGGCACCCGCACTTGTTACATCATTGGCTACAATCATATCAGCATTTTTCTTTTTCAGCTTTCCTCTCGCATATACATCCACATTATTTGTTTCTGCCGCAAAACCCACCAACACTTGATTGTTTTTTCTTTTACCAAGTGCCATTAAAATATCTTTAGTTCTTTCTAATTCCAACTGTTGATCACCATCATTCTTTTTCACTTTCTGATCATAAGTATATTTAGGCCGATAATCTGCTACAGCAGCCGTTTTTATTACAATATGAGCATCAGCAAAACGAGTAATCATTTCTTCATACATTTCTTCCGCACTTTCAACATTGATCACTTTTACACCATGAGGTGAAGAAATATGGACAGGACCTGATACTAATGTCACATCTGCACCAAGTTTCGCTGCGACTTCTGCAATCGCATAGCCCATTTTACCACTCGAATGATTGGTTAAATAACGAACAGGATCAATTTTTTCTCTTGTCGGCCCTGCTGAGATCAATAACTTTTTCCCTTTTAACAACGGTTCCTTTTGATTGAAAAAATGATTCATATGCTCAACAATCTTTTCCGGTTCTTCTAATCTACCTTTTCCAACATAACCACATGCGAGATAGCCTTCACTCGGTTCAATAAATTGATAACCAAACTGATGAAGTGTATCAATATTTTTTATCACTGCAGGATGATTGTACATATTGACATTCATCGCCGGTGCAATCCATACAGGCGATGTGTGTGCTAACAATGTTGTAGAAATCATATCATCTGCTAGGCCATTTGCAAGCTTACCAATAATATTCGCAGTTGCTGGTGCAATCAATATCAAATCTGCCCAGTCTGCTAAATCAATATGAGCAATCTTACTAGCGTCCTTTTCATCGAAGGTATCAAAATATACATCATTACGTGACATCACTTGAAAAGTTAATGGTGACACAAATTGTCTAGCTGACTCGCTCATCATTACTTTCACACAAGCTCCAGCTTGCGTTAACTTACTTGTTAAAGCTACAGCTTTATAAACAGCAATACCGCCGGTTACACACAACAGGATTTTTTTACCATTCAACATCTATACAAACCCCCAATATTCAAAAGGTTATTTTTCTTTTATTATGAATAATTTCGCTCACTTTTTCATCTATCTCTTCTTGTTTTTAACAAAAATTACGGCTATGAACAAAAATAACAACCTCCATACAGGTTGTTATTTTTTCATATATGTGTATTTTACCTTTTTTCCCCTTCATGCGTTGTATCACCTAAGCGATAAAATAGTTCGTTTGCATTAATCTCTTCTAATGCTTTACCCACATTTTTATGTGATACATATTTTTCTAAACGATATTGCTCTTCATTATTTTGTAATTTCCGTGCTCTTTTAGCAGCCACAGACACAAGAGAGTATTTTGAATCAATTTTTGTCATCAATGAATCAATTGATGGATTTAACATATTATTCAGCCTCCAACATTTTCAAATATCTAGGTTCAACGCGCGTGCGACGGCAATGTTCTGCTACTACAATCGCATTAATTCTGTCACAAGCGTTTTCCACTTGATCATTTTCTACAACATAATCATATAATTTCATCATTTCAATTTCTTCTTTAGCTGCACTTAAACGATTATTAATTATATCTTCTGTTTCTGTGCCTCGTGTAACAATACGATTTTTTAATTCAGATAAACTAGGTGGAACAAGGAAGATAAACAAGCCATCAGGAAACTTCTCACGCACTTGCTTTGCACCTTGTACTTCTATTTCTAAAAATACATCCTTGCCCTCGTTTAACGTTTGTTTCACATAATCAACAGGGGTTCCATAATAGTTGCCAACAAACTCAGCATACTCCAATAATTTATCTTGTTCTATTAATGTTTCAAATTCTTCACGAGATTTAAAGAAATAATCTACTCCATCAACTTCACCTTGTCTCGGCTTTCTTGTTGTCATAGAAATAGAGTATTCAAATGCCGTATCAGGCTGTGAGAAAATCTCTTTTCTCACTGTACCTTTCCCTACACCAGATGGACCTGAGAGTACTATTAATAAACCTTTTTCCTTCATTAGAAAATCCTACCCTTCATCGATAACATCATCGCGGTCGTTCAGTCGTGCAGCTACTGTTTCCGGCTGAACAGCAGATAAAATGACATGATCACTATCCATGACAATGACTGCTCTCGTTCTACGGCCATATGTTGCATCTATCAGTACACCACGGTCTCTTGCATCCTGAATAATTCTCTTAATTGGTGCCGATTCCGGACTCACTATTGATATGATTCTATTGGCAGAAACAATGTTTCCGAAGCCAATATTAATTAATTTTATTGACATATGCGTCCCCCCGTCATCAGTTAACTATTTTGACCTTTATCACGCGTTTCTAAACCGCTTTATTCAATATTTTGTACTTGTTCTTTCATCTTTTCTAATAGACCTTTCATCTCAACTACTTCTCCAGCAATGGTAGAATCATTCGCTTTTGAACCGATTGTATTGACTTCGCGATTCATCTCTTGAATCATGAAATCAAGCTTCCTGCCAATTGCATCTTCCAAGGAAAGGGTCAATTGAAATTGATTACGATGTGATGCGAGTCGTGTCAATTCTTCATTGATATCGGCCTTATCTGCAAAAATTGCCACCTCTGTAATAATTCTTGATTCATCAATATGACCATCAGCATATTCTTCCATTCGCTTTCGCAAACGGTCTTCGTATTGCTTTACCACGTTAGGGGCTAGGTCATATAAGCGGTTAAGACATTCAGTTAGTAAACCGAGCTGTTTAAAAAGATCCTTCTCTAGCTCCTTACCTTCAGCTAACCGCATCATTTGCAGCTCTTTACCAGCTTCATTTGTCGCTTCAAGAATCAGCTCATCTAGCCATTCGTCTTCTTCATCCACTTCCACAATAGCAAACACATCTTCATTAAGTAAATCTTTTAGCCCAGGCTCACTACTTAACTTATATTTTTCTTTCACTTCTGTCATTGAACGATAAAATTCGTCTAACAAATCCCAATCCACACGTATCTTCTTTTGTTTCGATCCCGTTTGTTCTATGGTTGCATAGACTTCTATTCTACCACGCTTAATATATTGATTAAGCGTTTTTTTTATTTTATCTTCCAGCTTGAGAAATTGCTTTGGAATGCGCAGGAAATATTCTGTAAAACGATGATTAACCGTTTTTACTTCAATCGTGATAGAGAAGGTGTCAGTTTGCCTTTTACCCTGTCCATACCCTGTCATACTCGCTACCATCGTTTAACCACACTTCCTTTCGCCGTTTGCGGGAAGTACCTACAACTTTCTTATACAAATTTGGCACTAACCATACCTTTTCTTACACTCATATATTATGTAGTTTTCTTTAAAAAACCAAAAGGTAATAGAGTTTCACTCTACTACCTAAAGGATTATACCATATTTCACTTCGATTTTCTTGCCAAATATGTGAAGCCAAGCAAAAATGTTGGGACAGCTGATAAGCCAACAATCATTAACCAATCACGACCAGCGATTGGTACTGTGTGGAAAATTTGTTGCAATGGCGGCCAATATAAAACAATCAGCATAAGTAAAACCGAAGAAATAACCGCCCAGACAAGATACATATTACCGAATGGATTTCGAGCAAAAACTGATTTTTCACTTCGACAATCAAACACATGAATTAATTGAGCAAGGACTAATGTCGCAAAAGCGACGGTTTGCGCATATGCGAGCTCACTAGGATCGCCTTTATATGTGAGCATAAACGCAAGTAAGGTTACTCCACCAATTAAAAAACCTCTTGAAATAACCTTCCAGCCAAGCCCTCTTGAAAAAATGCCTTCTTTAGGATTTCGCGGCTCTCGCTTCATGACATTACCTTCTGGTCGGTCTAAACCTAACGCCATCGCCGGCAGGCCATCTGTTACTAAATTCACCCAAAGTATTTGTATAGGTACTAGCGGCAGAGGTAGCGCTAAAATCATTGCAAATAGCATAACCAGTATTTCGCCAACATTAGATGCAAGTAAATACCTTACAAACTTTCTAATATTATCGTAAATATTTCGCCCTTCTTTTATTGCTGATTTAATGGTTGCAAAGTTGTCATCAAGTAAAATAAGAGAAGATGCTTCTTTTGCTACATCCGTACCAGTAATGCCCATCGCAATGCCAATATCGGCAGCTTTGATAGCTGGCGCATCATTGATTCCGTCCCCTGTCATAGCTACAATATGACCGCGATTTTGCAGAGCTTTAACAATCTTTAGTTTATGTTCCGGTGATACGCGCGCAAACACAGATACATCATCCACTACATCTTCTAACTCTTCTGTACTCAATGTAGCTAATGTTTTTCCTTCCATTACTTTTGTTGACTTATTAAGAATACCTAATTGTTTAGCAATTGCTTGAGCAGTTGTAATATGGTCGCCTGTAATCATCACTGTCTTAATTCCTGCTTCTTTACATTCTTTAACCGCAGCTCGTACCTCTGTCCTTGGTGGATCAATCATTCCTTGTAAACCTATAAACGTCAATCGATTTTCTGCATCTTTTTCTGATGTTATTCTGCCCTCATTAGTCAATTCCTTATATCCTATTGCAATTGTTCTTAGTGCTTGGGAGGCTAAACCGTGAATTGCCTCATTAACTGATCTATGCATCTCTTGGGTCATTGCTTGCTTACGATTTTCCCACAGGATACTCTCACAGTTCTGCGCCAACACATCCGGTGCTCCTTTACAGACAACAAATCTTCTGCCACTGGCATCCCTTAACACAATACTCATCATTTTTCTAGTTGAATCAAAAGGAAATTCCTCGAGAATTTCATATTGATTTAATAAAGAGGGGCGACTATATCCTGCTTTCATCCCAGCGACTAACAATGCACCTTCTGTTGGATCACCGTCAATGACAAATTCTTTATTTTTCTTATGAATTTCAGCATGATTACAAAGCATACCAAACATCAATAATTGTTGTAATGTTTTTTCATTTTTCGGATCTATACGTTTTTCACTGCGATAAAAATCTCCTTTTGGTGTATAGCCAATGCCATCTACTTGCCATGTGTTCCCACCACTCCATAAATGGGTGACAGTCATTTTGTTCTGAGTCAGGGTTCCCGTTTTATCGGAGCATATGACAGAAGCACAGCCTAATGTTTCTACTGCTGGGAGCTTTCTGACAATCGCCTTTTGTTTAATCATGCGTTGGACTCCTAGCGATAAGGCCACAGTGACTATCGCCGGTAATCCCTCTGGTATAGCTGCTACAGCTAACGATACCCCTGTTAAGAACATCGTATATAATTCTTGTCCTTGTAGCACACCGATACCTACGACAAGAACCGTTAAGAATAGTGCGACAACAATGAGAATTTTCCCTAATTGTTCCAACCTTCTTTGCAGCGGTGTTGTCATCGTTTCCGCACTTTGAATCATATCAGCGATTTGTCCCATCGCTGTTTTCATTCCTGTGCCAATGACAACCCCCACTCCGCTACCCTTCGTTACGATCGTACCCATAAATCCCATATTTTCCATATCGCCGATTCCGGGGTTATCTTGCTTAATTGCTGCGACTGTTTTTTGCACCGGTAATGATTCACCTGTTAAGGCCGATTCTTCTATTTCTAAGTTATTGCACTCGATTAAGCGGATATCCGCCCCAATTCTATCACCGGAGGAGAACTTCAATAAGTCACCAACAACGACTTCTTTTGAGGGGATTTTCTTCCATTCTCCATCACGTAATACTGTTGCATGAGGTGTGGATAATTCTTTTAGCGCACTTAATGACTTCTCTGCTTTTCGTTCCTGAAAAAAACCTAATACTCCGTTGATAAGCACAATCGCAATAATGGCGATTGCATCAATATATTCACCCAGTAGCCCAGATATCAATGTGGCTACTAATAGAATTAAAGTCATAAAGTCTTTGAATTGACTAAAAAATAAGAGTAAAGCGGATTGCTTTTCTCCTTCTGCTAATTCGTTATATCCAAATTGCTCCAATCTTTTTTGCGCATCTTCTTCAGACATGCCTTCATGCCTATTTGTGTTTAACGTGTCTTCAACCTCTCTCGCTTCCATCTCATGGTATTTCATTCGGACATCACACTTCCTCCTTTTCATTTTAAGAGAATTCGCATCTACTACATGCGAACCGTCCTGCTTCCCCTACTATCTCGATGGAGAGCTGTCCTATTTTTAAGGCTCTCATGAAAGCTTATTCAGTCTCGTCCTAAAAAATGCTATGCTATTATGAGAAAGAATGTATTTTACATAAACAGAAAGCTTTTAAAAACCATTTGTTTATGGGAAAATAGCTTCCATAAAGTAAAGAGACGCCTTTCGGATAACTAAGAGCGTAGAAAAGGATGTTAGAGATGTCATTTGATGGATTATTTACAAAAGCGATGGTAGAGGAGCTACAAGCTACTCTTAAAGGTGGTCGAATTAATAAAGTTCACCAACCATATAAAAATGAAATCATCTTAGTAATTAGAGCTAACGGAAAAAATCATAAATTACTATTGTCTGCGCATCCAAGCTATGCACGCGTACAATTAACAAATGAAGCATATGATAACCCCAGTATTCCACCGATGTTCTGCATGCTTTTAAGAAAACATTTAGAGGGATATATATTAGAAGATATTCAACAAATGGACCTAGATCGTATCATAGTATTTAACGTTAAAGGTCGTAATGAAATTGGCGATATCTCATATAAGAGGCTCATCGTCGAAATCATGGGACGTCACAGTAATATTACATTGGTCGATCAAGAACGAAACATGATCTTAGATTGTATCAAGCATGTATCTTATGCGGTAAATAGTCATCGTGCCCTGCTTCCGGGTCAACTTTATGTGGCTCCTCCGGCTCAAAATAAAGCCAACCCATTAGAAGCTGATGAGACGGATGTATTACGAAGAATGGACTTTAATAGTGGGAAGTTAGATAAACAACTTGTGCAACATTACAGCGGGTTTTCTCCCCTACTTGCAAAAGAAGTTGTATTCCAATCTGGATTAGCCAACCGTACAACAATACCTGCTGCCTTTATTAAGACAATGGATAAAATAAAAAACAAAGAAGTTCAACCGACCATTACAATAAATGAACATAAAGAGACTTTTTATTTCCTCCAGTTAGATCATATTCAGGGAGAGCAGCGTCATTTTGAGAGCTTAAGTCTAATGCTTGACCGCTATTATTTCGGCAAAGCAGAAAGAGATCGCGTCAAACAACAAGGCAATGACTTGGAAAAATTTATTAGCAATGAAAAAGAAAAAAACACAAAAAAGATAGAGAAATTAAAACTAACCATGCAAGAAGCAAAAAACGCCGAGCAATTTCAATTGTACGGTGAATTAATTACAGCTCATATGTACGCCATTCAAAGAGGGATGGATGAGATTGAAGTGAACAATTATTATGATGAAAATAACAGCAATGTGCTTATCCCTCTAGATACACAAAAAACACCTTCGCAAAATGCACAGATATACTTTAAGAAATATCAAAAAGCTAAACACGCTAAACAAGTTGTACAAGAACAAATAGATCAAGCCTATGAAGAAGTTAACTACTTCGATCATCTTTTACAACAAATACAAGCCGCTTCACCGAAAGATATTGAAGAAATACGGGAGGAACTTATTGAAGGCGGTTACTTACGTGAAAGACAAAAAAAACAGAAAAAGCCGGTCAATGCCAAACCTATCCTGGATTATTTTGTCGCTAGCGATGGGACAGAAATCATTGTTGGTAAGAACAATAAACAAAATGATTACTTGACGAATAAGTTAGCTGCAAAAGACGACATCTGGCTCCATACAAAAGATATCCCTGGGTCACATGTGGTCATTAGAGATAAAGCGCCAAGTAATGAAGTTATACAAGAAGCTGCTTGTTTAGCTGCTTATTTTAGTAAAGCGCGTAACTCAAGTAGTGTACCCGTCGATTACACAAAGGTACGTAATGTGAAAAAGCCGAGTGGTGCTAAGCCCGGGTTTGTCATTTATGATCAACAACAAACAATCTTTGTCACCCCTGATGAAGAAAAAGTCATTTCACTTAGTAAAAAGAAATAACAAAACCCAATTGAGATGAACGCCTTACTCTACCAGGCGCTCCATCCAATTGGGTTTTTTATTAGTTAAAAGTTACTGTGCTGTATAACCACCATCTACTAATAAGGTTGTACCATTTACAAAGCTCGCATCATCACTTGATAAGAATAAAACAGCTTTAGCAATTTCTTCTGGTTTTCCAAGTCTACCTTGTGGGTGAAGGGAGGCCAGGTGATTCTTCACATCTGATTCTAATTCCGATAATAAAGGCGTATCAATGTATCCCGGACAAACCGCATTTACACGGATATTTTCTTTCGCATATGCCGTACATAAGTTTTGTGTTAACAGTTTCACGCCACCTTTTGCAGATGAGTATGCTGGTATATTAGGCAGTGAGACAAAGCTATGAATAGATCCTGCATTCACTATTACACCGCCGCTTCCTTGTTTTTGGAATTGTTCGATTGCGTATTTATCTGATAGAAACACACCAGAAAGATTAATATCAATCGTTTTTTTCCATTTATCATAATCTAATTCAGCTGCTGGCCCGTCACTAGCAATCCCCGCATTGGCATACATGATATCCAACTTTCCAAACTGATTAACTGTCTGTGCAACGACATTTTTCACATCTTCTTCTTTTGATACATCTGTTTTAACAAATAAAGTCTCATATCCTTCTTTATTCAAAGTATCAGAAAGAGCTTGTCCCTTGTCAGAGAAATCAGCTATGACAACCTTTGCACCTTCTTTTACATATTCTTTGACAACTGCTTCACCAATACCACTTGCTCCACCTGTTACGATTGCTACTTTATCTTGTAATTTCATTTTAATCTCCTCTTTCTTTTCATTATCTTGCTGTCGCTCCACCATCAATGACAAACTCTGCCCCTGTAGTGTATGCTGAATCGTCTGAAGCTAAAAAGAGCACTGTATTAGCTACATCTTTTACTTTACCTAAATAACCGAGTGGAAATAGGTTCTTTCCTAGTGCATCTTTTGACTGACCAGTCTGTTCTGAAGCATAATCAGCCATGCCAGTATCAATATACCCTGGATGGATAGAATTTACTCTAACACCCATTGGAGCATATTCAATGGCAGCGTCCTTAGTCATGACACGTACAGCACCTTTACTTGCACCATATAAAACATGGCCTGGAGAGCCAACTAAGCCAGCAATAGAAGAAGCGTTAATCACAGAACCTTTCTGCCGCTCCGCCATTAATGGCATAATATGCTTCATTCCTAAAAACACACCCCCTACATTAATAGCCATTAATTTATTCCATTCCACTAGCTCAATTTCAGCTAGTGGTTTAATGATATAAATCCCTGCATTATTGAAGAGAATATCTACTTGGTTATAAGCTTTTATCGCCTCATCAGCGACCTTACGCCAATCATTTTCATTACTTACATCATGGCGAACAAATATTGCTTCCCCACCATTTGCCTTGATTTCTTCGACGGTACCTTGACCAGACGTTTCATGAATATCTGTCAGAATAACTTTTGCTCCTTCTTGTGCAAAAAGAAGTGCCGTTTCTTTCCCAATCCCCGTGCCACCACCAGTAATAACAGCCACTTTTTCATTTAATCTCATAATCTTATCCCTTCTCTGCTGTCATATTTACATGAATATCCTTACTTATCAACAATTCATTCATTGTTCACCCCACATCTACAATGATACAAACTTTAACTTTTTAGCGCTATCCTATAAGATACTGTTTATGAGTAGCTATTTTACAGTCATATATAGGGGGAATTTCATGGCTCAATCTCATGATCGTTTTGAAGAAGTTACATTGCAGGAATTTATATTCTTTATGAAAACATATAGGCAAAACTTAGAAGAAAATATCCGGATCTACCTCAATGTCGAGGGGATTTCTGACGAAGAGCATTTTGAGGCGGTTACACTGCTACTCCGTTCCTTTACAGAATGGTTTCACCATATACAAATGGGAGAAATGGAGGAAGACATTCATAATCAGTTAATAGATTGGCTTTATGCGCAAATATCCATTCTATCCACTGAACGATTATATTTGTTTTCATTGATTCTACAAAAAGCGGTAACAACCTTATTAAAGAAAGAAAAAATTCATAAGAACGATGGGTTTATCATGTTTTTATTTAACTTACAATCAGATTTACTGAAAACATATCAGCAAATAGCAAAAAAAGAGAAGCAAATACCTCATAGAGAACCCTTAACTAAATTAAGTCAATTATTAATTCGTTCATCGAAGACGGAACTCCCCGATATCCTAAAAAAATGTGAAGATTGGTTTGGGTTTAAACGCTGTGTTTTTTATGGTTATATTCCGTGGTCCAATGAATTTTATGGTGCAGTCGGAACAGAAGTTATCAAAGTACAGAGTATGAAAGGTCAATTAGGAGAGAATTTCTCAGTCTTCTCTACAAAGAAACCAATTTTCTTAAAAGACCCTAAGCAATTAATTAGACAAGAACATATTGAATTATTCGGCTTATCTTCGATTATCTTTCTTCCCATTTTATGTGAAGAACAATTATATGGCTGGTTAACTTTTGACCAAAAGGGAGAGGCGTTTGAATATAGTAAAGAAGAGTTAGATTATATCAATGAAGTAGGTATATTATTGGGTTTATTCTTTTCTCGAAAAAGTGGAAATGATAGGATCCAATCCTCCATTCATCTTACCCAAAGGGAGCATTCTATTCTCATCCTACTAGCTGATGGTCATGATAATAAAACCATAGCCTCCATGCTCTATTTAAGCGAGCATACGGTGAGAGATTATGTCAGTCAATTAATGACTAAACTAAAAGCAAAAAATCGCACACAAGTTGTGGCGATTGCTTTTCAATCGGGATTATTACATTAATTCCTCTTTACTGATAAAACTGTATACTGTTAGATAGGCTAAGCGAAAAGTTTGCTATTGCTAACTTTTCGCCGCCACTTATTTATGCAAATGCTTTCCCCCATGCTTGCGGGTCTTTTCTCCATTCAGTTAATACTGCAAAATCGGATGCCTCGATTGTCCCTTGATTCTTTGCAACTTCTTTTAATGATTCAAAATCGGAAAGTGTGTGAACGGAAACATTTGCTGCCTGAAGTAACTCTTCGCCTTTTGCTAATTGATAAGTAAAAATAGCGACAACCCCTAGAACTTCACACCCTGCCTCTCTTAGTGCTTCGACAGCGTTGATCACACTGCCACCTGTCGAAATTAAATCTTCGACGACGACAACTTTTTGCCCTTTCTCCGCTTTCCCTTCAATTTGTTTGCCTTTACCGTGAGCTTTCGCCTTTGACCGAACATAGCACATCGGTAAATTCATCCGATCACTTACCCATGCAGCATGTGGAATGCCTGCAGTCGCTGTCCCAGCAATCACCTCAACGTCTGCATAATGTTCCTCAATAAGTGCTTGGAGCCCTTGCGCAATTTCATTTCTTACTTTAGGATAAGCTAATGTTAAACGATTATCACAGTAGATTGGTGATTTAAGACCAGATGACCACGTAAAAGGATCTTTAGGATTTAGTGCGACTGCTTTAATAGTTAATAAACTTTCTGCTATTTGTTTTTTCATACGGAAATACCCTCCCAAAGATTCTTGATTTGATAATAGGCAGCAAGGGAATTAGATGCTCTAGTAATGGATCGCCCTACGACGATTGCTGAAACACCTTCAGCTCTGGCAAAATCAGGTGTTGCCACTCTTTTTTGATCTTGCTTGTCGTCAGTCTCCATTCTTATTCCTGGTGTCACGGTCAAAAAATCAGCGCCCACCTTCTTGGCAATTTGTTTGGCTTCAAAAGGCGAACAAACCACACCATCTAAGCCTGCTTGCTTTGTTATTTGGCTATAATGCAACACAGATTCATTTAAAGAAACAGGGATTAACTGTTCACTATTCATTTGCTGCCTAGATGTGCTCGTTAATTGCGTAACAGCAATAAGCTTTGCCCGTTCCTTTCCTTGCACTTTCCCTTCCTCAAGTCCTTCAACAGCTGCCCGCATCATCTCTATACCACCAGCTGCATGGACATTCACGAGATCACAACCGAGACGAGCAAGTCCTTTCATGGCACTTTTGACTGTATTCGGAATATCATGCAGTTTCAAATCAAGGAAAACTTGGTGGCCTTCAGCTTTTAATCGTTCCACAATTTGTGGACCTTCTTGATAATATAACTCCATTCCAACCTTTAAGAATAATTGCTCATTTGTGAAAGGTTTGAGAAAATCTTCCACTTGTTGACGGTTAGCAAAATCAAGCGCGATGATGAGTGAGTTTTTCAACTGTTTTCCAGCTCCTTCCGGTACATTCAGAAATATGATCAAATCCTAAAGAATGAATAAGTTCTGGCAACTCTGCTATGATTTTTGGGCAGATAAATGGATCAACAAAGTTCATCGTTCCCACTGCGACGGCGCTCGCCCCGGCATAAAAATATTCAATCACATCTTCAGCTGATTCCACGCCCCCCATGCCGATGATTGGAATCGCTACTTGTTGGCTTACCTCATGAATCATGCGAATAGCAACTGGTTTAATGGCCGGCCCAGAAAGACCACCCGTTTTATTGGCGATTACTGGTTTACCGGTCCTTATATCAATTCTCATACCAACAAGAGTATTGATCATCGTTAATCCGTCAGCACCACCTTGTTCAACAGCCTTTGCCATTTCAACGATATTTGTGACATTCGGCGAGAGTTTCACGTATACAGGAACAGCTGATACTTCCTTTACCTTCTTCGTTAATGATTGCGCAATTTCTGGCACGGTTCCAAAAGCAATACCACCTGTTTTCACATTGGGACATGAAATATTTAATTCAAGTGCATGGACATTCGGCGCTTGCGAAATTTCTTTTGCCACCTCGATATAATCTTCTTCCATTGAACCGGCGACATTAGCTATGATTGGTACATCAAACTGCGAAAGCCACGGTAATTCTTCCTCTACGACTTTCGTCAATCCTGGGTTTTGCAGGCCGATCGCATTCAGCATTCCGGCAGATGTTTCCGCTACCCTTGGTGTGGGATTACCGAATCTTGCATCTTTCGTTGTTGCCTTAATCATAATCGCACCGAGCTGACTTAAATCAAACAAGTCACTATATTCTCTACCGAAACCGAAGCAACCAGATGCCGGCATTATTGGGTTTTTCAACTCAAGCCCTGGTAAACTAATATTCAAAGCGCTCATATGACAACCTCCCCTGCCTTAAAGACTGGCCCATCGCTACAAACCTTTTTATAAGACACGCCTGTGGGATCTTCTGCTGTATGGCATACACAGGCAAAGCAAGCACCGATTCCACAACCCATTCTCTCTTCTAATGATAAAAATACTTTTTTATGTCTATATTCTTGTTCAAGTGCTCGGAGCATGGGCGTTGGCCCACAAGTATACAAAACATCGAACGTTATATTTTCATTCTTAATAATATCTGTGACAAATCCTGAATAAGCGTAACTACCATCAGCAGTCGCGATAAAAGTAGGACCTAATTGTTTAAACTCTTCTTCATAAAAAACAGCATTCTTTGTTTGATGCCCGAGGACATGAATAACTTTTACACCATTGGCAGTTAGTCTTTGCGAAAGTTCATATAGCGGGGGGACTCCAATACCGCCACCGACAAGCAATGCCGTATCAGAAGCGTCCGTCTCCTCTACAGGAAATCCGTGACCAAGCGGACCTAATACATCAAGAAGGTCGCCTTGTTGTAACGTTGCTAACAAGCGTGTACCTTTTCCTTCTGCACGATAGATCATCGTGAAAGTCTGTTCGTCTTGATTGATATTTGCAATCGAGATGGGCCTTCTTAGAAGCGGTGAAAGACCACTATTCACTTTCAAATGAACAAATTGTCCTGGCTCTTTCATTTCATGAACAAGCTCACCTTTTACGGTGAGCTCATAAATATTTGTTGCGATTTCTGTTTGATCAATCACTTGACATAATTCTTGTTTGATCATAAGAAAACCGCCTCCTGTACTGCTTTTTCTTCTAAATTATTCATTGCATCAGCAGAGAAAGTCATCGATTCAATTACTTGGAGAATGGCATCTGCTGTATCTAAGGATGTTAAACATGGGACCCCATTTTCAACCGATTCTCTACGAATTCTAAAACCATCTCTTGCTGGCTGCTTCCCTTTTGTTAAGGTGTTTATAACAATTTGCGCTTGACCGTTTCGGATGACATCAAGTAAATTTGGTTCATCTGTGCCAATTTTATTCGTAATATCAACCGGTATACCCGCACTTTGAAGATATTCTGCCGTTCCACTGGTTGCCATCAATCTATAACCGATAGAGGCAAAGCGTTTTGCTAGACTCAAAGCTTCTTCCTTATCTTTATCTGCTACAGTCATTAAAACCGTGCCATATGGATAAATTTTCATACCTGAAGCAACTAATCCTTTATATAATGCTTTCTCAAGCGTTTGATCTTTGCCCATCACTTCACCAGTTGATTTCATTTCTGGTCCAAGCGTAATGTCAACTCTCCTCAGTTTCGCGAAAGAAAATACCGGTACTTTAACGTATACGCCGGCTTTCTCCGGCACTAAACCATTTTCATACCCTTGACTTTGTAATGTTTCTCCTAAAATAACCTTTGTTGCAATTTTTGCCATTGGTACATTTGTAATTTTACTTAAGAAAGGTACCGTTCTACTTGAGCGAGGGTTCACTTCTAGCACATAGACTTCACCTTTTGAGATGACATATTGGATATTTAACAATCCGATAATGCCAAGCCCTTTTGCCAATCTCTCGGTATAATCAACCAGCTTCGCCTGAATGCTTTGGCTAATATTTTGCGGAGGATAGACAGCAATTGAATCACCTGAGTGTACGCCAGCTCGTTCGATATGTTCCATAATCCCAGGAATCACTACCGTTTCTCCATCACTAATCGCATCCACTTCGATTTCTTTACCAGTTAAGTAACGATCGATTAATACCGGATGTTCAGGATTTACTTTTACAGCATTCTTCATGTACAGCAGGAGTTCTTCTTCTTTGTAGACGATTTCCATCGCGCGACCACCTAGTACATAAGATGGTCTGACTAGAACTGGATAGCCGATATCAGTCGCGATCTCCACTGCTTCTTCAACCGATAATGCTGTTTTTCCTTCTGGCATCGGAATGTCTAATTTGTGCAATGCATGTTCAAACTTGTCGCGGTCTTCTGCACGATCAAGATTTTCAAGTGAGGTTCCTAAGATTTTCACTCCTCGTTCAACAAGTCCTGCCGCTAAATTGATCGCCGTTTGGCCACCGAACTGAACGACAACCCCTTCAGGACGTTCAAGGTCGATGATATGCATGACGTCTTCTATTGTTAAAGGTTCGAAGTAGAGCTTATCCGAAATACTGAAGTCAGTTGACACGGTTTCTGGATTGTTGTTAATGATGATCGCTTCATATCCTGCCTCTTTAATTGCCCAAACGGCGTGGACAGTGGAATAATCGAATTCTACCCCTTGACCAATTCTAATCGGACCAGACCCTAATACGAGCACGCTTTTTCTATCTGTTACAACAGATTCGTTCTCATCTTCATATGCTCCGTAATAATAAGGTGTTTCCGACTCAAATTCAGCTGCACAAGTATCGACCATTTTATAAACTGGTGTAATGCCCGCATTTTTTCTCTTTTCATAGACTTCTCTTTCTTCCATTGACCATATTTGTGCAATTGTTGTATCAGCAAACCCTAGTTTTTTTGCTGCCTGCAAGATTTCTAGATCACCAATATTCGCCGCTAATTGATCTTCCAGCTTAACAATTTTATTGAATTTGTATAAGAAAAACAAATCAATTTGGCTCCATTCATGAATGGTTTCAATGGTGACACCGCGCCTTAATGCTTCTCCGATATAGAATAATCGTTCGTCGCCTGCTTTACGAATCCGCTTTTGTAAAAGGGCATCATCTATTTCGTCTCCATTTTGTAATGCGAGATGATGAACATTTGCTTCTAGTGATCGGACAGCTTTTAAAATCGATTCTTCAAAGTTTCGACCAATCGCCATGACTTCCCCAGTTGCTTTCATTTGTGTCCCTAATGAACGGTTAGCCGATTCAAATTTATCAAAGGGCCAGCGAGGAATTTTGGTAACGACATAGTCCAATGCTGGTTCAAAGCTGGCATAAGTTTTCCCTGTTACCGGGTTCATCATTTCATCCAAAGTTAATCCGACAGCGATTTTCGCTGCCAACTTCGCGATCGGGTAGCCAGTTGCTTTAGAGGCTAAGGCAGAAGAACGGCTAACCCTCGGGTTTACTTCAATAATGTAGTAATGGAAACTGTAAGGGTCAAGGGCTAATTGTACGTTACAGCCCCCTTCAATGCCGAGTGCTCTAATAATTTTGAGCGAAGCGTTTCTTAACATTTGATATTCACGATCACTTAACGTTTGGCTCGGCGCGACGACAATGCTGTCACCAGTATGGACGCCTACAGGATCAATGTTCTCCATGTTACAAACAACGATGGCATTATCATTTGAATCTCTCATAACCTCGTATTCTATTTCTTTAAAACCAGCAATACTTTTCTCTAACAAACATTGCGTCACCGGGCTGTTTTTCAAACCGCTTATAACAATTTCATTTAGTTCTTCTTCGTCGTGGCAAATACCTCCACCTGTTCCACCTAGTGTGAAAGCAGGTCTGACGATGACTGGGTAACCAACAATTTCAACAAATTGTTTGGCCTCTTCTAGCGTGTGAATAATTTCACTATCTGGTACTGGTTCACCGAGCTCATTCATTAATGTACGGAATAAGTCGCGATCTTCTGCTTGTTCAATAGCCGAAAGTTTCGTACCTAATATCTCGACATTACATTCTTCTAATACGCCTGATTTGGCCAATTCAACCGCCAAGTTTAAACCAGTCTGACCACCTAATGTTGGCACGAGCGCATCTGGACGTTCTTTCCTAATAATTTTACTCACAAACTCAAGTGTTAAAGGTTCGATATAGACTGCATCAGCAATCTCTGTATCTGTCATGATCGTTGCTGGATTCGAATTAACGAGAATGACTCGATATCCTTCTTCTTTTAGAGCGATACAAGCTTGTGTACCCGCGTAGTCAAATTCTGCTGCTTGCCCAATGACAATCGGTCCTGATCCAATTACAAGTATGCTTTTTATGTCTGTACGCTTTGTCATTGATAAACACCTTCCTGTCTGTTCATTTCAATTAGTGTTAAAAACTGTTCAAAAAGTCCGTTGGCATCTTCAGGTCCGGGTGAAGCTTCTGGATGATACTGTACAGTGAAAGCAGGGTGCACTTTATGCTTTAACCCTTCAACCGTGCCATCATTTAAAGCAATATGTGTTATTTCAAGTTCTGTCTGTGTAATCGATGCTTCATCTACAGAGTAGCCGTGGTTTTGTGAAGTGATCGCAATCTTACCTGTAGCCAATTCCTTTACAGGATGGTTCGATCCACGATGACCAAATTTCATCTTTTCCGTATTGGCCCCGCAAGCGAGCGCAAAGATTTGATGTCCAAGACAAATGCCGAACAGTGGAACTTTCCCAAGAATCTCTCTAACCATCTCAATTGCTTGTGGCACATCTTTTGGATCCCCAGGGCCATTTGATAACATGATGCCATCAGGACTTAAATTTAAGATTTCTTGTGCAGTCGTGTTGTATGGAACAACAATGACGTCACAATCTCTTTTATTCAATTCTCTTAAAATCCCGTGTTTCATACCAAAATCAACTAATACTACTCTTCTGCCACGCCCTGGTGATGGGTAAGGCGTTTTTGTTGATACTTGTTTTACTTGATCGACTCGCAGTTTGGTTGCTTTCATTTTTTCTAATATCTCGGCAACATTTTCTTCCATGCTACAAATCGTCCCTTTTAAAGTTCCTGCTTTACGGATGATTCTTGTTAATTTTCTCGTATCAATCCCAGCGATGCCTGGAATGTCTTTCATAGAAAAGTACTCAGCAAGCGATTGTTGATGACGAAAATTTGAAGGATATTCCGCTGCTTCTTTCACAATGAAGCCACTGATAGCTGGATGAATGGATTCAAAGTCATCACGGTTAATACCATAATTACCTATTAACGGGTAAGTTAAAGTAACGATTTGGCCACAATATGAAGGGTCAGATAACACTTCTTGGTATCCTGTCATGCCTGTATTAAATACGACTTCACCCATCGTTTGTTTACCACTACCAAAGCCTTCACCAATAAATACTGTGCCATCTTCTAAAATTAATTGTCTTTTCACGCTGTTACACTCCCCTTTTTAAAGACTACCTTTCCAGCAACAATTGTCGTAGTTGGCCAACCTTTACACTTCCAACCAGCAAACGGTGTATTTTTACCTTTTGATAAGAAGGTATCAGGATCAATTGCTTCTTCCTTTTCTAAATCAAGCAATACAATATCCGCCCTGCTTCCTTTTTGTAATAGTCCTCTATTTAAAGAGAAAGATTCAGCTGGTTTTCTTGTTAAGAAATCGATGAGTTGCTTTAGTGTGAAAATACCTTTCTTAACAAAGTTCGTATAAAGAAGTGGAAAAGCTGTCTCCAATCCTACAATACCGAATGGTGATAATGTCATCCCTTCAGCCTTCTCTTCTGCTGCATGCGGGGCATGGTCAGTTGCGATAAAATCGATTGTCCCATCTAGTAGACCCTCTAACAGCGCTTCTTGATCGTCTTTGCCTCTAAGTGGAGGATTCATCTTATAGTTTGTATCAAGACCAGGGATATCTTCTTCTGATAATAATAAGTGGTGTGGTGTCACTTCTGCCGTTACTTTAATACCTGCCCTTTTGGCATCTCTTACCACCCGAACCGATTCTTTTGTGCTAATATGACAAACATGATAATGGCAATTTGCTGCCTCTGCTAATAGCACGTCTCTTGCAATATGCACAGATTCACATACTGAAGGGATACCATTTATACCTTGTGCTTTTGAAAACTTCCCTTCATGAACAGCTCCTTTATGAATTAGTGTATTTTCCTCGCAATGAGCGACAATTGCCATATCTACTTCAGCTGCTTTCTTCATGGCTGAATACATCATATCAGCTGACTGTACGCCAACCCCGTCATCAGTAAAAGCGAATGCCCCTGCTTCTTTAAGTGCTGCAAAATCTGTTAGTTCGACTCCAGCTTCTCTTATAGTGATAGATGCATATGGTAATACTTCTACTACGCCTGTTTCAGTGATTCTTTTATGTAGTGTCTCCATTTGTTCCTTACTATCTGGTACAGGTCTTGTATTAGGCATTGCAGCAATTGTAGTGAATCCGCCTCGTGCCGCTGCCTGTGTACCAGTTGCAATTGTTTCTTTATGTTCACCACCCGGTTCGCGCAAATGGACATGAAGGTCGACAAATCCTGCTGTTACAAGTTGACCTGTTGCATCAATGACCTCATGATCATTTACTACGATGGATTCACCGATTTCTTCAATCTTCCCATCATTAATTAACACATCCTGTTGAAGTAACTCCCCTTCATTAGTAAGCAATTGACCATTTTTGATGATGATTCCCATTACGCTCTCCCCTTTCAAATTGTTCAATTATTCTTTTTAATACCGCCATTCTAATAAATACACCATTTTGCATTTGTTTGAAAATTCTTGATCGTCCACACTCAACTAGACTGTCTGCAATCTCTACGCCGCGGTTAACTGGTGCAGGGTGCATAATAATGCTGCCCTTTTTCATCATTTTCTCCCGTTCAAGTGTTAACCCAAATGCTTTATGGTATTTTTCAGCGTCCCATCTACCACCTTCATGACGTTCATGCTGTACCCTAAGCAGCATGATAACATCAGCTTCTTTGACCGCTTTATGGATAGACACATATTGTCCATGTTGTGCCATGTCTTGATCGAACCATATTTCTGGTCCTGAGAAAATTACGTTCGCACCTAACCGATTTAAGCTCTCTGCATTTGACCTGGCAACACGGCTATGACGTAAGTCACCAACGATGGCTACCTTTAACCCTTTAAAGCTACCGAATTCTTGTTTGATCGTTAGTAAGTCAAGCAAAGACTGTGTTGGATGATGGCCACATCCATCGCCTGCATTAATAATCGCACTATTGGTTTTCCCAATCAGTTGATCAAAATAACAATTCTCATTATGCCTGATGACAGCTAGTTGAACACCAATTGCTTCAAGCGTCTTTACTGTGTCATAGAGCGTTTCACCCTTTGACACACTAGAAGTACTCACTTCAAATGGAATAATATCTAAGCCCAATCTTCTTTCAGCTACTTCAAAGCTACACTTTGTTCTTGTACTATTTTCAAAAAAGAGATTAGCGATAAAAACTTTGTTTTTAGGTTTCCACATTTTACCGTTAATAAAATGCTCTGCATCGGCTAAAATCCCTTGAATTTCGTCTATTGTTAGATCAGTTGTAGTGAGACAATGTTCCATAAAAGACAGCCTCCTTTTTTTATTGAAACGTAAAGCTTGATCAACCTTGACTTCTTTGCTTTGCTATTAAAAAACACCTTGACAAAAACAAGTCAAGGTGTCGAATAAACATGAGTGTACAAAGGTGGGATTTTTCTTCCCACTTTGAACTGAGCTCTTCAACACCCTTATGAACCTCTCTGGATTCCTTTTAAAAGGCGTAATTAGTTTTCAAACATATTTTCATCTACATCCGGTTTACCCGGTAAGACTAAGTTGAGTATAACCCCAGCAATTGCAGCAATCGCCATTCCCTCTAAGTTGAATACCCAAAGTTGTAAATGCGCGCCGCCAATTCCTAATACTAGGATAACAGAGGCGATAGCTAAGTTACGGTTATTACCAAAGTCCACTTTATTATCTACAAGCATCCTTAACCCTGAAGAAGCTATGATACCGAATAGAAGGATTGAAACACCGCCCATAACAGGTGTCGGTATTGAACTTATTAAAGCTGTTACTTTTCCGACAAAACCGAAGACGATGGCAATCACTGCTGCGCCTGCAATTACATAAACACTGTAAATTTTGGTGATCGCAAGTACACCGATATTTTCTCCATACGTTGTTTTCGGTGGCCCACCAATGAGAGCTGATAACATGGTTCCCATCCCATCACCTAAGATTGAGCGATGTAAGCCTGGGTCTTTAATATAGTCTTTGCCAACGACTTTTCCGAGTACAAGTTGATGACCGATATGTTCAGAAAGAGTGACAACAGCTACTGGAATCATCAATAGAGCAAGATCAAGAGTAATTCTGACATCATAATCCATTACAGGAAAGATAAATTCAGGCATTTCAAACCATGCAGCTTTTGCAACAACCGAGAAGTCAACAATACCAATCATGAGTGAATATACATAACCGATAATTATACCAGCAAGAATCGGAATCATTCCAAACATACCTTTTCCATATACTGAGATAACTACTGTAGCAGCAAGTGTAATTAAAGCTGCCGAGAAGTGAAGCATGCTATATTCTCCTGTTACGGGGTTGTTCATGGCCATGTCTATCGCTGTTCCTGATAACGCAAGTCCAATAACGATAATAACAGGTCCTGTAACAATTGGTGGTAATAATTTTAAAATCCAACGATAACCTGCTTGCTTAATAATAAGAGCGACAATCCCATAAACGAGACCTGCCATAAAGCTCCCTATCATAGCAGCACCAGGTCCACCTTCGAGCTGTGCCGTCTGTATAGGGATAATAAATGCGAACGACGAACCTAGATAAGCAGGTACTTTCCATTTTGTAATCATTAGGAAAGCAAGTGTGCCGATACCACTTGAGATTAGTGCAATGGCCGGACTTAATCCTACTAAGTATGGTACTAAGATGGTTGCACCAAACATGGCGAATAAATGCTGTAAACTGAGAGTGAGCCAATGTACTGGCGTTGGTTTATCATGTATGTCTAATACTGGTTTATTCATGGTGGTATTTCTCCCCTTTAATATAAAACCCTCTTTGCCTGCGGACAAAGAGGGTTGGTAAGCATAGACAGGAGCAGTCTATTACTTCCCCCTTTGTCAGCCTCTCTGGACTGCATTTAAAAAGGGCTCATTTATTTTTCAAAAATACTAACTTGATCTGTTTGATCAATTTCATTTAGTTCGACAACTATTTTTTCTGAACTTGAAGTTGGAATATTTTTCCCCACATAATCGGCTCTAATCGGTAATTCTCTATGACCACGATCGACAAGCACACCCAATTGAATAGCTGAAGGTCTACCTATATCAATTAAAGCATCTAATGCTGCTCTTACCGTTCTTCCAGTATAAAGGACGTCATCAATGACAATCACTTTCTTATCGTTAATATCAATCGGGATATTTGAACCCTTAACAAGTGGTTCTTGATTAGCTGTCTTCTTTGATAAGTCATCTCTATATAGCGTAATGTCAATTTCACCAACCGAAACCTTGGCACCTTCAATTTCTTCTATTCGTTTTGCTAAGCGATTAGCAATATAAATTCCTCTTGTCTTAATTCCAATAAGCACACAATCCTCTATGCCCTTATTCTTTTCAATCATTTCATGAGCTATTCTTGTCAGTGCTCTTCTTATCGCTTGTTCGTCCAGTACAATGGCTTTTTGTGACATCTTTTTCACCTCATTTTATACTAAAAAACCCTCTCACCTAAGGATGAGAGGGTAAACGATTGTACTTTATTTGAACATACAACAACCGTATGTTCATACCGTTTCCTTCCCAGCCTCACGGGACTGTTCTTAAAGGACTTATTTAACTGAATTCATCTTATAACACTTCAACTTATGTGTCAACAATTATTTTTTCAACATAGCAATTAGCTGTTTAAAATCAGCTGGCAATGGTGCCGTAAATTCAAGGTACTCATCTGTTCTTGGATGATTAAATCCTAACACACCTGCATGAAGCACTTGTCCTCCGAATTCAAGCGTTTTTCGCGGTCCATATTTCGGATCGCCAGCTAATGGAAAGCCAATATATTTCATGTGAACACGGATTTGATGCGTTCTTCCCGTTTCGAGCTGACATTCTATCAAAGTAAAATCTTTAAAACGATCGATAACATTAAAATGCGTTACAGCATGTTTGCCACCATCCACAACCGTCATACTTTGACGATCTTTCGTATCTCTGCCAATTGGCGCATCAATTGTGCCATGATCATGATTGACAACGCCGTGAACAATCGCTTTGTATTTTCTCGTCACCGTCTTATTAACTAGTTGCTCTACTAACTTCTCATGGGCAAGATCATTTTTAGCAACCATCAGAAGGCCGGAAGTGTCCTTATCAATGCGATGGACAATACCTGGTCTCATAACCCCATTTATACCTGATAAGTCTTTACAATGTGCCAATAATCCGTTTACCAATGTACCTGTTCCATGTCCAACCGCAGGGTGTACAACCATTCCCCTCGGTTTATTGACAACTAAAACATCACTATCTTCATAGTAAATATCCAAATCCATATCCTCAGCAACTACATCTAATGGCTCTGGATCAGGAATAATAATATCAAGATGGTCTTCATTTACTACTTTATAATTTGTTTTCACTTTATTACCATTGACAAGCACATGTCCTGCTTTTATCCATTCTTGCACTTGTGTTCTTGACCATTCTGCATTCAGATTAGCCAGCACCTTATCAATTCGATCACCCGCTTGATTATCGGTGACATTATGTTCCACTTTGCTCATTTGCTTTCTCCTTTTTCACTTCTCTTTCCTCTCGTATCATCTGTATTAATAACAACACGACACCTACACATAGAGAGGAGTCCGCAACATTAAATATCGGGAAGTTATATCCGAACGGGAAAGTATGAATAAAATCAACCACTTCTTTTCGCCAAAGACGATCAATAAAGTTTCCAATTGCACCACCTAATATAAGTGCTAATGAGAGCTGAAGAAGCCATTTTCCCTTCGCATGTGTTTGCATATAATAAATGATTCCGATGATGACAATAACAGTAATCAAATAAAAGAACCACATTTGACCTTCTAATATTCCCCAGGCTGCACCTGTGTTCCGATGGGAAGTAATATACAGAAAATCTTCAATGACAGTAATACTTTCACCAAGCGTAAAATTCTTGACAATTAACCATTTAGTCCATTGATCAAAAGCAATAATCAATAAAGCGATTATGTAGAAAAACACAAAGGCAACCTCCAATATTCATTTGTATACCTTTGCATTTTAGCATAAACCCATAAAAAACGGTAGCTTTGCTCTTTAAGCGATCGTTTTAATCATATAGGGCTTTACGATAGAACCTTTTAAGAGACTGACAATCGTCCATTGTTTTCAGCGTAGGGATTAATGTTAATAAATCCTCTGGCAAAAACTCACCAGAAATTTCACATGTGCCGAATTGGCCATTTTCATACTTCTCAATTGCCTTTTCAACATCATATAGTTCATCTAATATCATTTCATTTATAAAGGGGTGAAGATTACTTTGCATTAACCTCTCAAGTAACTCTTGTCTCGTATTACGAAGCTCTTCAATTAGTGGAATAACATGTGGTTGATTGTTCAAAAAAATCCCCCTTCATCCTACAAGATTGTTCATAAAGTTATTATGAGCAACTGGCTAATTTTGAACGCCTCTAAAGATTTTACAAGCTGAACAAGTTTTGCAGGTTGAGGAAAATTTTATTAGTTTTTACTCATTATCATGAAGGATTAAAATGGAAAGTGTGAAAAGCCGAGACATTATAAAAACCATGCACTAACGTACTTGCTTTATGGTAAAAATCATTTTTAGCTTTACTTCATTTTCTATCTTCATTAATCCTTTTTATATAATTAGAAAAAGACCCGAACGGTTAGTCCGGGCCAAAAATATGGTAGTACTTTTTAACCTACTGCCACTTAGCTCAAATGGCTATAGTTTTCTTTTACGACAGTAGCACAACGTGGGCAAAGTGTTGAAAATTCATCTACTTCCCCTACTTCTGGTGTGACAGTCCAACAACGTTCACATGTTTCGCCTTCAGCTTTGGAAACTAGGATTGCTACATTGTCAAATTTATGTGCTTCATTTGGTGCTTGTTCTAAGCTGCCTGCCACTTCAAATGCAGAAACGATAAAGAGTTGTGGTAGGCTTTCTGAAATAGAATCAAGTAATGAATTGGTTTCGTTATCGACATACAACGTTACTTTTGCTGTCAATGATTTACCGATTACTTTTTCATTTCGTGCTTCTTCTAGAGCTTTTAGGACATGATTTCTTAATTTCATGAATGCTGTCCATTTTGCCGTTAATTCTTCCGCATTGGCAAAAGTTTCTACTGACGGCATATCAGTCAATTGAACACTCATCTCCTCCACATTTGGAATGTGACGCCAAACTTCATCAGCTGTATGAGAAAGAATCGGTGATACAAGCTTAGTAAGGGCAACTAAGCTATCATAAAGCACTGTTTGAATCGCACGACGATCATGTTGATCTTGCGCTTCAATGTACAATACATCTTTCGCAAAGTCTAAATAGAACGAACTTAAGTCTAATGTGCAGAAATTATTCACAGCATGGTAAATACCTGCAAATTCATAGTTCTCATATGATTGAAGCGATGTTTCGATTAGTTTATTTAACTTCACTAACATAAACTGATCGACTTCACGTAAATCATCATAAGAAACTCGATGTACTGCTGGATCAAAATCAGCTAAGTTTCCTAATAAGAAGCGGAAAGTGTTTCTAATTTTACGGTAAACTTCTGCTACTTGTTTTAAGATTGGATCAGATACTCTTACATCTGCTTGGTAATCAACTGATGCAACCCAAAGTCTTAAAATATCTGCACCTAATTGGTTCATCACTTTTGAAGGTACAATGACATTACCAATTGATTTACTCATTTTTCTACCTTCACCATCTAAAACAAAGCCGTGACTTAAGATGCCTTTATATGGTGCTTTACCAGTTACAGCGACACCTGTTGATAATGATGAGTTAAACCAACCTCTATATTGATCAGATCCTTCTAGATAAAGGTCTGCTGGTCTTTGTAAATCTTCACGTTCTAGCAATACAGCTTGATGCGAAGAACCGGAATCAAACCACACATCCATAATATCAGTTTCTTTTGTAAATACTCCATTTGGGCTACCTGGATGAGTAAATCCTTCAGGCAATAATTCCTTTGCCTCTTTTTCAAACCACACATTAGAACCGTGCTCTCTAAATAGGTTGGATACATGATTAATGGTTTCGTCTGTAATAATCTCTTCTCCATTTTCTGCATAGAAGACAGGAATTGGCACACCCCATGCGCGCTGTCTAGAAATACACCAATCGCCACGATCACGAACCATATTATAAAGCCTTGTTTCGCCCCATGCTGGTGTAAATGTTGTATCATTAATTGCTTGCAATAATTCCTGTCTAAAATCTTTAATTGACGCAAACCATTGAGCCGTTGCACGGAAAATAACTGGTTTTTTTGTGCGCCAATCATGTGGATAAGAATGCTTGATAAAAGAAAGCTTCAATAACGCGCCAACTTCTTCTAATTTTTCAGTGATTGGTTTATTCGCCTTATCATAGAAAAGACCTTCAAAGCCAGGCGCTTCTTCTGTCATTACCCCTTTATCATCTACTGGACATAATACATCTAAACCATATTTAGAGCCGATGTAAAAGTCGTCTTCACCATGTCCTGGAGCCGTATGAACACAACCAGTACCAGCGTCTGTAGTTACATGGTCACCTAGCATAACAAGTGAATCACGGCCATATAATGGATGTTCAGCAGTCACATATTCTAAGTCACTACCTTGAATGGTTTGAACGACCTTAGGATTTTCCCAGCCAATCTCTTCTGATACAGCCGCTAGCAGGTCTTCAGCTACTAAATATTTTTCGTTATCCACTTCAACGACAACATATTTTAGTTTCGGGTGGACAGAAATACCTAAGTTAGCTGGCATTGTCCAAGGAGTAGTTGTCCAAATAACAATACGTACGTCATCAGTTAAAACATCTTTGCCATCTTTCACTTTAAATCCTACATAAATGGAAGCGGATTGCTTATCTTTATATTCAATCTCAGCTTCAGCTAATGCAGACTCAGATGATGGTGACCAGTATACAGGTTTCTTCCCTTTATAGATATAACCTTTCTTCGCCATCTCACCAAAAACTTTGATTTGTTGGGCCTCATAGGCAGGTTTTAATGTAATATAGGGATTTTCCCAATCTCCACGAACACCTAATCGCATGAATTGTTCACGTTGATTTTCGATTTGACCGTACGCATATTCTTCACAAAGCTTACGGAATTCTGCTACCGTCATTTCTTTACGTTTTACACCTTTATTCGTTAACGCTTGTTCAATGGGTAATCCATGCGTATCCCAACCAGGTACATATGGTGCATGGTAACCACTCATTGACTTATAGCGGTTAATGAAGTCTTTTAAAATTTTATTTAACGCATGTCCGATATGAAGATCGCCATTCGCATAAGGAGGACCGTCATGCAGGACAAACAACGGTTGATTTTTCGTGCGCTCAAGCACTTTTGCATAAATATCTTGTTCATTCCATTCTGTTTGCATTTCAGGTTCTCTTTTTGGCAGATTTCCTCTCATTGGGAAATCTGTTTTAGGCATTAATAAAGTATCTTTGTAATCCATAGCTCATTTCCTCCTCAACATACTACATAACATTATGACCAAAGTAGCGTTCATACATAAGGTACTCGGAAAAAACACAAAAAACCCCTCATCCCAAAAAAGGGACGAGAGGTTATATATTCCCGCGGTACCACCCTTGTAGATAGAGAAATTTCCTATCCGCTCAAAAATCAATTCGTAACGTGAACGTCTACGCCTTACTCTAACTTTTTAGCTCAAGTAAGGAACTCAAGGGTGATGTTCAAATTCTTCTCCTTAATATCAGGCTTTCACCTTCCCTGAATCGCTGAAGTGGAAATCCACTCTTTTAAGTAAGATAGAATGCTACTATCCCTGTCATCGTTTTATCATGTTTTTTCTAGATTATATGCGATAGGATACAACTTCGTCAAGTCGTCGTTCATCTTAAAAGATAAAAGTATCTTATACTCTAGACTCTTCTTCTTTTGTAGACTTTAATTCTGTTGTATCTAGCTCATATTCCATTAAGTGGTCCCAGTCATCATTCTGAAGCATATCTAATTGAGCTTCAATTAACATTTTAAAACGATTTCTAAATACTTTCGATTGCTTTTTCAAATCTTCTATATCTAGCGCAATCTTCCTTGCTTTAGATAATGATTCATTCACAATCCTATCGGCGTTTTTCTCCGCTTCCCGAATAATTAACTTTGCCTCTTTCTGTGCGTTTCGCTTCACTTCTTCGCCAGCTTCTTGCGCAACAACAATCGACTTATTTAACGTCTCTTCAATCGTATTAAAATGTCCGACTCTTTCATTTAAGTCGTTTAAACGCTCTTCTAATTCCTTCTTCTCACGAATAATGATTTCATAGTCTTTAATCACTTGATCTAAAAACTCATTTACTTCATCTTCATCATATCCACGAAAACCTTTGCTGAACTCTTTGTTATGAATATCTAATGGTGTTAATGGCATAAGGCCACCTCCTAGATCAGTTGGTCAAATTATGTACATTTGTTAACATGTAATTCGACAGTTTCTTGCAGATTCCTGCATAAAATTCGATACACTTTCAATTTTATATCGGTAAAACACTATAATCATTATAGCTAAAAAAGATTATTTTTGTATACCGACAACTACTTTCCATTTTTCTTTCTTCGTTTTTCCCTCTATCGCAATAACCTTACAGCGCCCATAGCCTCTTACTGAAATTGTATCACTCTCACGGCAATCGAATGCTACATTTTCTTTCATTGCCCAATTTACTTTTACTTTTTTTGCAGAAATGAGTTGTTGCGCCTTTTGTCTAGAAAAATTATAAATCGATGCAATAAGCGTATCAAGTCTTAAGGATGACATTGTAAAAACTTTTTCTTGCCACTGCTCTTTTGCATCGATAACAGATGAAAATGGCTTTTCTTCAAGTTGAACAGAAGCTTTCCCAACAGATTCTAATTGCATAGAAATATAAGAGGATACTTCCTTAGAGACAATTACTTGTATCGTATGACCTTCAAACAAAATATCTCCAAATTTACTTCTTTTCAATCCGAGTGACATCAGGCTTCCAAGTACTTGGGGATGCTCGATTAATACGAATTTATGCGGATAATTTACTTGGTATAACTCTAAGCGAAAATCGTCCATTTCCGGTATAAAATAATCAGGAAAAATAAGCGCGCGTTTTCTTTCAGCGTTTCTATGTCCACCGTCAAATTGGACGCGCACATCACTTTGAGAACCAATGATGGTGTGTAAAATATCTTGTTCCCTTGGATCGAGAAAATCTGTAAGCTTAGGCGCATACGTTTGTTCAACCGTTTGTCGCCAACTTAACACTTGATCAATAAACTCTCTCTCTTCCATACGAAAATGTTGATATATATTTGACATTAGCTTACTCCTTTAAAACTGGTTAGGCAAGAAATGCCTAATTTCTCGCTTACCCCTATGTTTACAATTGTATAATAGTATAACATTTATTTTTTTATTTGTTTTACAACTGTCTTAGAATCCGATGATTTGTTATTGATAAAAACAAAATACGAGCTAAGCATTAGCTCGTATTTTTTACATCATCCAAAAAAATATTTGTCTTATTCCGGATGTAGCTAAATTTAATACTAATATCGCTACAATCGGCGAAATATCTAACATCCCACCAATTGGCGGAATGACACGTCTAAATGGTTCAAGAAATGGTTCACAAATTTTTGTTAACATTTGCCCAATACTAGATTCTCTTGCATTCGGAAACCATGACATGAGTATGTATATAATCAATGCCCATGAATAAATCTCCACGGCTGTTATAATAATCGAAAATAAAGTTGCCATATTTAATTTACCACCTCGAGTTTTCTTCTTCATGTTCCTGAATCATTTGTGAAATATTCCCAGATACTTCAACGTTTTCAGGTGTACATAAAAAGATGTCCATTCCAATTTTTTGTATATCTCCACCAATGGCATACACAGTTCCACTTAAAAAATCAACAATGCGCTTTGCCTGGCTTTTATCAATTCTTTGGAGATTAACCACAACTGCTTTTCTATTCTTCAATTGATCAGCAATTTCTTGAGCTTCAGCATAGACCCGTGGCTCCACAAGGACAACTTTTGATGATTTTTGCTGACCGCCTTGTCCTTGAACGGATTGTAAACTTACGACATTTTGTTTTGTTGCAGCGTGCTGCCTTTGAGAAGTCCGCACAGAGGTTGTTTCTTGCTCTTCTTTACGATCCCTACTATTAGCGTAATCATCTTCTCTTGTCTCATAGTTGTCTTCTTCGTCATCTAAAAAGAAATATGATTTAAACTTTGATTTTATACTCATCTGCACCTAGCCTCCTTACTTTTCTTTTCCAACTAAAGCCGTTCCTATACGGACCATTGTTGCCCCTTCTTCAATAGCAATTTGATAATCATTGGACATCCCCATTGATAATTCTTTACACGGTGCATGAGATAATTGAAGGGATAATACTTCTTTCTGAATCAACTTCAAATTTCGAAAACAATTTCTTAATACTGTCTCATCACTTGTAAATGGTGCCATTGTCATAAGACCAACTACTTCTATTTGTTTAAAATCTGACAGTGATTTAACAAAAGGAATGATTTCTTCTTTGGATAACCCTTGCTTCGAATCTTCTCCAGACACATTAACTTGTACAAAGCATTTAATTGGTTTATTCGCTCGCTTTTCAATCTCTTTTGCAAGAGATATGCGATCTAATGAATGGATATAATCCACTTTATTGATGATATTTTTTACTTTTCTAGATTGTAAGCTTCCGATATAATGCCAAACAGCCCCATTTTTAATGACAGCTTGTTTTTCTAATAGGCCTTCATCGCGATTTTCCCCAAGGTTATTAACCCCCGCTGCAATTGCCTCCTGCGCTCTTTCTGTTGATACATATTTTGTCACAGCGATAATTTTCACTTCATCACTAGAACGATTAACTTTCTCACAAACAGCTTGTATATTTTCCTGTATATTCTCTAGGTTTGTTTGTACATTCAAGATGCTATTCCTCCTCACGCAAACCAATAAAGCTCATCAATCTACCCGTTTTTCCGTCATCTCTTCGGTGTGAAAAAAACAAGGATTCATGACAGCTTGTACAATATTCAGTAGTATGAATATTATCTCGTAAAACACCATATTTCTGCAATATGAGCTGATTACATCGTTTTAAATCTAATTGATATTGACCTTTAGCTATTTCATTATATACACTAGGAGCTATTTCTCCTAGGCAATCGTTCACTTTGTTAATTACATAATTATCTACAATATAACAAGAACGACATATACCCGGGCCTATAACAACTTCGACCTCTTGTGGATGAATTCCTTTTTCACGGAAGGCATCAATCGCATTTTTAGCGATTTCAAAGACCGTCCCTTTCCATCCTGCATGAGCAACAGCCATATGCTGACTCTTTGGATGAAAGAAATATAGGGGAATACAGTCTGCGTAACACATGGTTAATAATAAATCTTTTTCATCTGTAAACAAGGCGTCTGTAGCAGCAAATGATGTATCATACTCTTTTGCGCCCTTACCTCTATCTTTAGTTTGAACATATTCAATATGAACACCATGAGTTTGTTCTGCTCCCACCCAATTCTCTAACGGAAATTGTAATTCTTGTGCTAATGCTATTCGATTTTGAATAACATGCACTTGTTGGTCACCTACATGAAAGCCAAAGTTTTGCGATGTGTAAGCTTTGTCACTATACCCATCATTTTTAGTTGTAAACCCACAGGTAAGTCCATATTTTTCAAACCAATGTTTTATAATCAAATATTTTTCATTCGTTAATTGAAATGGCTCCATACACTTTCCCCATTTTTTTCTTTAGTTTACCATATTGCGATTAAGGTTTACAGCTATAACTATCGATTGCTATATTCTTCTTTTGGTTCATTTAATTGATATTGATGAGGAAAACGGACAAGGATCACGTCCTCCCCAATCTTTAAAATATCGCCCCATTCAATCACAATATCCTCCAGCTTATTAAAAAAAGGAAGCATTTTGTTTTGTTGACTAATGAAAATACAGTCTATTTTCCCAGTTGCTACATCGATATCAATATCACTAATAAATCCTAACTTCTTACCATCTGCAACATTAATAACATCTTTCATTTGAAAGCTTGAGATCCTCATCATTTTAAGCGCCTCCTTTTAATACAATATATGTTGAGAAAGATTAAAAATACCGAGTTCATATTTGGTGTGATTTGAGACTAAGTGGATCTCAAGATGTTTACTTATAATATTTGTCAAGCAAGCATTTATTGTAGGTGTATCCTACTTTTTTGCGTAATAGTTCTTCTGCTTTTGTCCGTTTATATAAAACAAATATTTGTATCCAGTTTTACCTATTTGTGTGTATTTTCTATGAGATTTCTTACATTTCCTCTATGCTATGCAAGCTCTAACAGAAGGATCTTTTTTGGATTAGCACTCACATCTATATAAAAAAAGAGCTTAACACATTTGTGTCAAACTCTCCTGGCATATTAGCTTTGAATATTTTTATTCATTTGTTTAATAGCTGCTTTTTCTAAGCGTGAGACCTGAGCCTGAGAAATACCAATTTCTTCAGCAACTTCCATTTGTGTTTTTCCTTGAAAAAACCTTTTGCGTAATATCATTTTTTCTCGATCATTCAGGCGTCTCATGCCTTCTTTTAGTGCAAGTTCTTCCACCCATTGAATATCCTTATTCTTTTCATCACTGAGTTGATCCATTACAAAGATTGGGTCGCCGCCGTCATTATAAATAGGCTCAAAAAGTGATACAGGATCTTGTATTGCATCAAGGGCGAAAACAATTTCTTCATGCGGAATATCCAACTCTTTCGCAATCTCTTCAGCTGTTGGTTCTTTTGAAGTTTTACTCATTAGGCGTTCTCTTACCTGCAAGGCTTTATAGGCGATATCACGTAAGGAACGAGATACCCTTATTGGATTATTATCGCGTAAATATCTACGGATTTCTCCAATAATCATAGGAACAGCATAAGTGGAGAATTTTACATTTTGGCTTAAATCAAAATTATCAATAGATTTCATAAGACCGATACAGCCAACTTGAAATAAGTCATCAACAAATTCACCCCTATTATTAAACCGTTGAATGACACTTAAAACGAGTCGGAGGTTCCCATTTACTAGGCTCTCCCTTGCTGATGTATCTCCATTATGCATTTGCTTGAAGAGTGCTCTCATTTCTTCGTTCTTTAGTACTGGAAGCTTTGATGTATCTACTCCGCAAATTTCTACTTTATTTCGAGTCAATCCCATTCCCTCCTCACAGGAGCTGCTGTACAAAAATCAGTATCTCCGCGAGAAGGAAAAATATGCACAAGAAAAATGCGCATAAATTGCAAAAAAAAGAAATATCCTTTATTTAACAGATATTTCAACGACGAAAAAAATTTTTTTACACCATTTTATTGAATTCTTTTTTCAAACGTTTAATGATTCTTTTTTCTAATCTTGAAATATAGGATTGAGAAATCCCAAGCATATCAGCAACATCTTTTTGTGTTTTTTCCTCATCCTCACCAAGTCCAAAACGCAATTCCATGATCTGTTTTTCTCTATCAGATAATTGATGAAGTGCTTTGATTAAGAGCTTTTTATCGACATTTGCTTCTAAATCCTTAGTGATTATATCTTCCTCTGTGCCAAGAACATCTGATAATAATAATTCATTCCCATCCCAATCAATATTAAGTGGTTCATCAAACGAAACTTCCGAGCGAATTTTGTTATTTCTACGTAAATACATTAATATCTCATTTTCAATACATCGTGAGGCATATGTAGCCAGTTTGATTTTTTTCTCCGGATTAAAAGTATTAACTGCCTTTATTAAGCCAATTGTTCCTATACTAATGAGATCTTCAATATTAATGCCTGTATTCTCAAACTTGCGGGCAATATACACTACTAAACGCAAATTCCGTTCAATTAAAATTGACCTTGCTGCTTGATCTCCTTTAGGAAGCTTGTTTAACAATATTGCTTCTTCTTCTTTACTAAGTGGCGGGGGAAGAGCTTCGCTACCACCTATATAATATATTTCATCTGTCTTTAAACCTAATTTCATTAAAAGCTTATACCAATAATATGATAAGCGAAATTTAAGTTTACGCACTCTTTCTCCTCCCTATAATGGTTTATTTCTCATGCACTTTAACTAACCTTCTTTGCACCTGTTAACATTTTTGGATGTACAATACATTGAAAGCGATTCTCTGGGGACAATTTTTGCATAGTAAATGAAATTAACCCTTTATCCACTGCAATGACTTCATTATCTTTAACCAAAGTAATCTTCTCTGGTTTGAGGGCAAGTCGCATTTGATTATCGTTACCGACCACCTTTGCAGGGATCACTCGGACAACTGACATCCAATCGTTCGGGATTTCCCACCTGCCTTCTATCGCACCATCTGGATCTTTTGCCATTGTTGTAATCGCTTCTGGAAAAGACTCTTTATGCTGGTCAATCGAAACAATCATCACAGGTACTCTTGTTAATGGATCGTAAAGCTGATTACCACTATCTATTAGACCTTGGAACTCATAGGTTTCGCCTTTTAGTTGAATTTGCACATTTACATTCGACTCATAATTGATCTTGGTCATTTCAATAGAATCATAATTTTTCTTTGAAAAATGCCAGGCAATAGGGAAACCTAATAATACGAATAGCCAGCTAATAGGGTCACCAAAGCCCTTTACGGATGCAAGCATCACGGTTGATGTTAGATCTAAATCAAATTGAATAAAATAATGAACAGCAATTAAACTACCACCGATTAAAAAGGTTACTGCATAAAATGTACTTAACGCTTTAATAAAAAAAGTTAATCTTCTAAAACCAAATACAATAAAAACCATGAAAATAGAAAATAACCACTTACCTATTGGATGACTGGAGTATGCATGAATCGGTGTAATGGATAATAAGATTATTATTGAGCCTACCAAACCTCCTGTGGCTATTCTCCATAATTTAACTTCGATTTTCAGAAGAATAGACGTTAAATATAGGAGAAGACTATCAAACAACAAATTTAATGCCCAAATAATATCTAAATAAATGGCCAATCTGCCTTCTTCCCCCCTAAAACTAACAATGTATATTCTTATGGGTGGCTGTCTTATTGATGTGCTAAAAAAAGTATAGCCTATTCATCAAGATAAAGATGTCACTTTCTGTTGGTAAAACAGCAGAAATTTTCACTATTCTTTTCTTTTTTTGTCAGTTTTTTGCGGTCTGTCTCACGTGGGGAAAATGACGAAAATGGGGAAGTTTTTAATGTTACTAACTTTTTAGAGAGTTCTTATCTTTGATTAACATTAATATAGAATAGTATTTTACTAATCGTACATATATTTCTGGGGCATTCTTCTTTTAAAACAAAAAAAGCCAATGTCCTTAAACTTAAGGACATTGGCTTTCTTACACAAATTGAATTATCTTCTGCGGTTACGGTTTCTTAAAAATGTTGGGATATCTAATGTATCTTCTGGGTGTTCCTTTGCTGTATTCCTTGATGGCTGCTCATGTGTGGCAGCTTCTTCCCGCTCACGTTCACGATACGTTTCACGCTTTTGCACCTGTGATCCGACACCAACATTTCCTTTATTCTGGCCGAATGCAGGCTTTGAAGGCTTTGTTTGAATAACTTCTTCATTGAAGCCAGTCGCGATAACTGTTACAACAATCTCATCCTTCAAATCCTCATTGATAACAGAACCAAAGATCATATTAACATCTTGATCTGATGCTGATGCAACAATATCTGCTGCTTCTTGTACTTCATACAAGCTTAAGTTTGATCCGCCTGTAATATTCATTAGAACCCCTTGCGCACCATCAATAGACTTTTCTAATAATGGAGAAGAGATGGCCTTCTTGGCAGCTTCTGCTGCTCGATTTTCTCCTGCAGCTAATCCGATTCCCATAAGTGCAGAACCTTTATTGGACATAATTGTTTTTACATCAGCGAAGTCCAAGTTAATCAAACCAGGTGTGGCAATCAAATCTGAAATACCTTGAACACCTTGGCGAAGAACATTATCTGCTTCACGGAATGCTTCAAGCATCGGTGTACTTTTATCTACAATTTCTAATAAACGATCATTAGGGATAACAATCAATGTATCCACAGCATCTTTCATAGAAGCTATTCCACCAGCTGCTTGAGTAGAACGTTTACGACCTTCAAATGTAAAAGGTCTTGTCACAACACCCACTGTTAAAGCGCCTAAATCACGTGCGATTTGAGCTATAACAGGAGCAGCACCTGTACCTGTTCCTCCGCCCATTCCAGCAGTAACAAATACCATATCTGCACCTTTTAATGCTTCTTCTACTTGCTCTTTACTTTCTTCAGCTGCCTTTTTTCCTACTTCTGGATTGGCACCTGCACCGAGCCCTCTTGTCAATTTACCACCAATTTGCATCTTCACTTCGGCTTTGGATAGGTTTAGCGCTTGAGCATCTGTATTCACTGCAATAAATTCAACACCTTGTACACCATGCTCAATCATGCGGTTAACGGCGTTATTTCCTCCGCCACCAACTCCAATTACTTTTATCGTTGCTAATGAATCTAAATTCGTATCAAATTCCAACATGACAAATCCTCCTAATTCGTCGATATTCCTAAGAACACCTTTTTTTCGATTCGCTCATTTATCTTGATGATTAACTGTTTAATAGCTAACTCACATCTACTGTAAATTTACAATCTGCCTTGCTATTAATCTATTACAATACAATGTTTTGTTTTTGCTACTCGAAAAAGTATCCAAGGAACTTTTTAACTCTTGATGTCACTTTTTGTTCCGGCTCTTTTTCTGTGC
This sequence comes from Cytobacillus sp. FSL W7-1323, assembly GCF_038595015.1. Taxonomy (NCBI): domain Bacteria; kingdom Bacillati; phylum Bacillota; class Bacilli; order Caryophanales; family Bacillaceae; genus Cytobacillus; species Cytobacillus sp. FSL W7-1323. Next base: position 1,854,640 of record NZ_CP151998.1, on the reverse strand, counting down.
TTTTCTTCGGCTGTGTTTGCTTTTGTGTTCTCTTTTCATTTGCTTCAGGCTGATCGACAATTGCCTCCATGTTCTTTCCTTGTATCTTTGCATTTTTATATGCAAACTGTATTAAGCCAACTGCTGTACAATATTGTGGTTCTCTAACCCCAATATAATCAGGTACGGCTATTCTCACTCTATTCTGGAAGACCACTTGAGCAAGTTCTAATACCCCTTGCGTATTTGCAACCCCTCCACATAAGACATAACCACCTGGAAGGTCTGATGCCCCTAGCCTTCTTATCTCATGTTGAATAAGATCAAAGGTTTCTTCCATTCTTGCTTCAATAATATCTGCTATTTCTAGCTGATTAAATTGCTGATGTTGATCACTGCCGATAATTGGTACACTAAATACCTCTTCCTCTGAAGCATGATCATAAAAAGCATACCCATGTTTTATCTTAATTTTTTCAGCATCTTCAGTTGAAGTTCGTAAACCAATCGATAAGTCTTTAGTGATATGTTCTCCTCCAACAGGCAATACACTTGTATCCTTTAGTACCCCATTTTCAAAAATAGCAATCGTTGTTGAACCACCACCTATATCAACAAGTGCCACACCTAAGTTTTTCTCATCTTTCGATAAGGCGAAAGCACCTGCTGCTAACGGCTGAAGGGTAATATCCATAATTTCTAGGCCTGCGCGTTCAACGCATCTAAGCGTATTATGTAATAAAGTTTTAGATCCGGTTATGATGGTACCTTCCATTTCTAACCTTACACCAATCATACCTCTTGGATCATTGATTTCATCTAATCCATCTACAATAAATTGCCTTGGAATAACATCAATAATTTCTCTCTCAGGTGGCACTGATACCACTTGGGCAGCATCCATCACACGCGCTACATCATCATCTGAGATTTCCTTATTTTCACTTGACACGGCGACTACACCGTGAGAAGGCTGAAGCATAACATGGTTACCAGTGATACCTACTATCACTCTTCTAATCTCCATGCCAATCATTCTTTCAGCTTGTTCAATTGCTCTTCTAATAGAATGAACGGTTTCATCTATATCAACAATGGAGCCCTTTCTTAATCCTTCGGAAGCTACATTGCCAACACCAATAATGTTTAAAGAATCATTGACCATCTCACCAATGATTACTTTTACACTGGATGTACCGATGTCAAGGCTGACATATATTTCATTGCTGTTCATTCTGTGGCACCTCCCTTTTTGCGAGTCTACTTTTTTAGTTACTTACTCTTGCAGTTTTCATTATAAAACCTTTATATATTAAACTGATAAACCAAATTTGATATTAATAAAATTATTCGTCAAAACTAAACTATTCCCTTTTTTAAAATCAATTTTTTTCTAAATTTTCATTCTTACTTGTCCACCTGGCTAATAAAATCCTTCGAATAACAGCGATGTTTTGAAATAACCTCACACCGAAGGCAAATACAGCTGCTAAATATAAGTCTACACCAAGATGAACCCCTAGAAAAGCAAGACCTGCTGCAAGCATAATATTAAAGAAAAATCCGGATACAAAGATCTTTTCACTATACACATCTTGTAAATGGGCTCTAATACCACCAAAAAGTGTATCAAGTGCAGCAAGAATAGCGATTGATAAGTAATTGGCGTATTCATCAGGAATTTGAAAATCTGTCATAAACCCGATAAACAACCCGATAAATAAACCTAAGATGGGTAGCCACATTATGAATGTCCTCCTTCGCTCTTCTTGCCCGCCTCCTTCATATCAGTCATTTGAATTGGTTCATTGTAGGCTGGTACAGTAATCTCATTTTCCGCTAGTTGTATATCGAGTGTTAAATTTTCTATAAAAAAGTCTTCTATAGATTTAGAAACTTGCATTCTTTTATACATTTGTTCCGCATCCTGCTCATTTTCTACAATAACCCTCAATTCTAACGGTAAGGCCTGAATAGAATAACCATCTATTTTAGTTATATTATTAATATCTCTTATCACAGTAGAGTTGATTACCCGATGACCACCGATTGCTACTTCTTTCGCACCATAACGGTTGAGTTCATTTAATAACCTCTTCAATAAATCGGGTGTGACCTTGCCCACTTGTGAGCCGATAATCAATTCCTCAGCAATAGGTTGTATCGTTAAAATCAAACCTGGACCTGATTTTTCTGTCAACCCTACTTCTGTTTTGAGCTCATCCAATGTTGTTCTCAGAATCTCTTCCTTATTAGCAGCTATATTATTTTCATATTGCGCTATTTTTTCTTCTTGTGATCTGATTTCCTCTAGCAACTCAAGCCGTAATGCTTCCTCATTTTGCAGATCTTCCCGCAATTGCCATGTATCTCTTGTATCTCTTACATCTGTATTCTTGACCGTTTTAAACTGAATGGCTAGCATGACACCAATTAAGACTGTAATTATCGTAAAACCCCATTGCTTTTTGTTCATCGTTTCACCTATCTTCTTTTTCCATCAATTATTATACCTATCATGATAGAAAAAGCACTAACTACCAATTATCGGGTCCATTATGATTTCTGATTTACTCTCTAATGAAAACTGAATATTTTCATTGACAAGTAAGTCTTTAACACCGCCAGCAATATTTAGTGCCGATGTGAGAACATCCGCATCTCCAATCGCAGATATAACAAATGGGGCTGGGTGTTGCTTCCCGTCCACTTCAATGACTGGTCCGTTACAGACAATATAAGAGGAATGCGTTAAGCGCTGACCATTAATGGCGACAGCTGAAGCACCGGCAATGTATAACTCATTAATAACTTGAAACACATGATGTTCATGTACGATGTAATTATTCGCTGAATCGGCTTGAGGATTGTATTCCCCGTCCAAGAGAGTGACATTTACACCAGGGCCACTCACTTTGACTTTGCCCAAATACATTCGATATTTATCGGCATCCTCGGCAAGATTACTATATACTTGCTCATCTTGAGAGAATTCTTTTTCTATTTTTTGCAGAGCATCTTGTGACTTGTACAATTCTTGTTGAAGGCTAAGATTTTTTTCTTCCAAATCAATCAATTCACGTCTTAATTGCTGATCCCTCTCCCACTGGTTACTCGTTATACTACTGTCACCCTTTGTATCTTTCGCCAATTGAAAGGAATAAGCAATTAGAAAACCTAATCCAATGAAAACAAGTGAAAAGATAACCTGATTATTCTTCAACTTCCTCTTCTTGTTCTTTTTCATTCTCATTAGCTCCCCCTTCGCCATAAGGCTTAAAGTAAGAGCCCACTTCCAAATCAATAATTCCTTTTACTTCGGGATCAAGTTGAGCGACAATTGCCGGGTAATGAGACATTTTATCGACAAAGGTAGCTAATGTAGCGATTACTTCATACCCATCATTCATGTATAGCGTAATTGCCTCTTTATCTGTTTCTTTAGGTGTCGCGTGTATTTCTGAAATTGAATTACGAACTTCTTCTGGTAATTGACCAAGAGACGCAATCATCTTCTCTAACACATTTCCTTCAGAAAATTGAAATAAAATAGGTGCACTGGCTGGGAACTCACTTTCACCTTTTACTGAGAGAGTTTTACCGTTTTCAAGAACGGGTATATAATCCTCACCTTCCATAATATAAGCTACTCGTTTATGTTCTTTCACCGAAATAACGACTGTATTTGGAAACTCAGTTGCTACTTTTACCTCTTTCATTTCTGGTAGTTTTAAAAGCACTTGCTCAATCTCAGCTTCATCAACTTTCCATATATTCATATCTTCAGTTAATCCACTTTGATCTACAATCGTTTCATTGCTGAAGACAGTGTTACCTGATACTTTAATTGCTTTTATATTGCTCAACGGTGACTGGAAATAAACTACTAAGGCAATCAGAAATAAAAAGAAAATAAGTAGGAAAATGAGTCTACGGTTTGCTTTCTTTTTTCTCTGCTGTTTTAATTTAGGAATTCTATCTTCTATGGATACTATTTTTCCTTGTTCCAGCATCATCACCTCGTACATCGTTACTCACAGCATATATCCTTATTTTCGGTTAATTAAACTAATATATTAACATAATGAGATAATATACCTAAATCTTTATTCACTTATCATCATTCTATTGAATGATTATATCACAATAATTGGAATGGAAGTTGGTCTTTTTCGCTACTTACGCCCAATTATTTCAACTTCTGTTTGCAATGCTATGCCCTTCTCTGCTAATACCGTATCCTTCGCATGTTGAATCAGACCCAAAACATCTTCAGCAGTTGCCTGATTACTATTCACGATAAAATTCCCGTGCATTGGCGAGATTTGGGCGCCTCCCAGTGAATGCCCCTTTAAACCAACTGCTTCAATCAGCTGACCAGCATGATGTGGTAGTGGATTTCTAAAAATACTCCCTGCACAAGGGGAATCCCATGGTTGTGTTTCTTTTCGATAAGCCTTATTACGTAACATCCTATCAATAATCGCTTCTTTCTCTCCTTGCACTAAGCGAAAAATCGCTTCAACAACAATGCCAGGTCGTTCTTTTTGTAAAATAGACGTACGATACGAAAATTTCATTTCTTCGTTTGTTAACCAGTGCATTTCACCATTCGGAAAAAGGATATACGCTTTCTCAAGAATAGTTGCGATATCCGATTGATGTGCACCTGCGTTCATAAAGACTGCTCCACCAACAGAACCAGGAATTCCACTTGCAAATTCTAGCCCTGCATACCCTTGTTTACTCACTTTTGTAGCTAATGCTACAAGGGGGTATCCTGCACCGACCCTTAGGAGTTCCTGTTCTAGTTCGAGGTGGGCAAAGCCTTTACCGAATTTAATAACTACTCCCTCAATGCCATCATCAGCTACTAATAAATTAGAGCCTCTTCCTATGACAGTCCATTTCATTTTATGCGAGACAATAACATCCATCGCTTTACGCAAATCTTCTATTGTCCTAGGTTCAATAAAAATATCGGCAGGTCCACCGATTTTCATCGTAGTATGATAAGCAAGCGGTTCTTTTTCTTTCACCGTTCCATTTATAGCGTTTTTCAACTTACTAAATACGCTCTGCATAACATCCGCCCTCTCTGTATCGTCATTCTATATTATGCTAATACCATCAAGAATGGGCTACATTACTACTTGTCTTTCATTAATTTTTTCATGACATTATATAACCGATCGGCTGCATCTGGGACGCCTATCTTCTTTGCAGCAGATTTCATTGCGACAATTTTGTCCTCATCTAATAAAATCCGGTCAATCGATTCAATTAATTTATTCGCACTCAAATCTCCTTCTAGGAGTAATTCTGCTGCGCCATGGTCGCTTAATGCTCTCGCGTTCTTTTCTTGATGATTATTCGTAACATATGGGCTTGGTATTAATATACTTGGGATGCCTAATGACGTTAATTCAGCTAGGGTTGTTGCCCCTGCTCTTGTTACAGCAAGGTCCGTTCCCGCTAATACTTCTGGCATATTATGAATAAAAGGCTTGATTTTGATATTTTCGGGATTTCCAGCCAATTCAGCCTCTTTCTTTACACTTTCATAATGGACCTCACCGGTGATATATAATACTTCATACGGCCTAGATGCTAACTGTGTAAATGTTTTTAACACGGCATCATTAATCGGCCTTGCTCCCCTACTACCACCGAAAATCAAAACAGATGGTTTAGCTGGATCTAGACCCACAGATAATTTACCATTAATGGCATTTTGTCCAAGCACTTCTGTTGCTCTGGGATTACCCGTCATAACTACCTTTCCTTTAGGAAAGCTTGCCACAGCTTCATCAAAGCATACAGCTACTTTATCAACATATTTACTAAGGAACTTATTAGTTAAACCAGGTACACTATTTTGTTCATGAATGATTGTTGGAACCCCCAACTTGGCACCAGCGTATACAACTGGCCCACATACATAACCACCTGTACCAATTACGACATCTGGCTGAAATTCCTTCAACATTTTTTTACTTTCTTGAACACCTTTTAAGAACCGCCAAATCGTTTTCACATTATCTAAAGATAAGCTTCTTTTAAATCCTGAAATTTCAATTGACTGAAAAGGTATATTAGCACGAGGAACAATCGACGCCTCTAGCCCATTTTTAGTACCTATGTATAAGAATTCTGCGTTTTTATCTTGCTTTTGAATTTCTCGAATTAAGGCAAGCGCAGGGTAAATATGTCCACCTGTGCCACCACCACTTAATGCAATTTTCATGCTTTCACCTCAAACAAAGCTGTTAGTTTCCTTACTGTTTACTAGTCTTACTTTATCCTATTCTACTATATTTGCACTGAAAGGAAGAAATGATAACCTACAATGTCATGCAAATGTAATGAATTTGGAAAATCTCTTTCCCTTTTGAAATAAATGAATGTTCTACACTAACAAATTAAACCAAGTAATACCACATAATTGAAGCTTTAACTATATATTCTTTTTTAATTTGCGATTTTCCTATCAGCAAAAAAAGAAACCCTAAAATGGGTTTCATTAATAACGAGAATACCGACTAATATTAAGTAGCACACCAATTGCCATTAACATAAGGGTCAATGAAGAACCTCCATAACTTAAGAATGGTAAAGTGATCCCAGTTACTGGCATTAAACCTGTGACTACTCCAATATTAATCATTACTTGTATGGCAACCATGGCGATAATTCCTACTGCCAAAAAACTACCATATAAATCTGGTGCACCAAGCGCTACTCTAATTCCTCTCCATAAAAGAAGAGCGAAGAGTAAAATCACGAATGTGCCCCCTATAAAACCTAATTCCTCAGATAATATAGCAAAAATGAAATCTGTTTGTGGTTCTGGTAAATAGAAGAATTTCTGTCTGCTTTCTCCTAAACCTAAACCGAATAATCCACCTGGACCAATTGCATAAAGAGATTGTATAATTTGAAATCCACTTCCTAAAGGGTCCTGCCAAGGATCTAAGAAGGAAGTAATTCTTTTGATTCGATAAGGAGCAGAGAGCACTAAAGCAACAAAGCCTCCTATACCGATTAAACCTAAAAATGCGAAATGTTTAATTCTTGCACCTGACACGAATATCATTACAATACAAGTCCCTACCATTACAGTTCCCGTGCCTAAATCAGGCTGTAACATGATTAAGCCGAAAGCAAGAAATACTAGACCTAATGAAGGTACTAACCCCTTCTTAAATGAGGTAATGAGTTTCTGTTTTTCGGAAAGGAACTTAGCGAGAAAAGCAATCATCGCTAGTTTCATAAACTCGGAAGGTTGAATAGAGAATGCACCAACCCCTATCCAACTTCTTGATCCATTTCTAACATTTCCTATACCAGGTATTAATACTAATAATAGCAACACAAAACAAACAATGATGATGACTTTTGCCCATGTTCTCCATGTCCAATAATCGACATTCATAAGAAAGAACATGGCTACTAAACCCACAACTGCAAATAGTAACTGCCTTTTCGCGAAGAAAAAAGCGTCATCAAACTTGTAATCTGCCCAAATGGCACTGGCACTATAAACCATCGTTAGTCCAACAGCTAAGAGCATGAGCGTAACAATAATTAATATCATATCTGGAGTGGCTTTTTTAGTTGGCAAAGTCAACACACCTCTAAATGCAAGTTTTAGGGCTGTTTGCAGTTTCCTCTACCGAACAAAATCAAGCTTAGCTAAAGGAATAGGATCATTTGAACCGGCAGACAAGCCCTTTACTTAAGCTTATGCACCGCTTCTATAAAAATGTCTCCTCTTACTTCAAAAGTTTTATATTGATCCCAACTTGCACACGCGGGCGAAAGTAAGATAATATCTCCTTCTTTTGAAAGGTCAAAAGCCAGTGGCACAGCATCTTCCACATTATTGGCATGTACGATGCTTTTTATCCCTGCACGAGCAGCAGCAGCGTCAATTTTTTCAGCCGTCTCACCGAAAGTTACGACGGCTTTTACATTTGTAAGTGCTGGTATAAGCTCATCAAAGGCATTACCACGATCAAGACCGCCAGCTAGAAGAACAATCGGCTGATCAAAGGCAGCTAAAGCTTTCGTTGTCGCTAAAATATTTGTTGCCTTTGAATCATTATAAAAACGCCTTTTATTCTTTTCGCCAACGAATTGTAGACGGTGCGCTACTCCTTGAAAAGTCGTTAAAACTTGATAGATGGCTTCATTATTAATACCGGACAATTTCGCAGCAATGATACTTGATAGAATGTTTTCTAAGTTATGTGCCCCCGGGAGAACAATATCGGTAATAGATATAATTGCTTCCTCATTAAAGTAAATGATGCCGCCTTTGATATATCCACCTTTTTCCAATTCTCCAGTGGTAGAAAACGGGATAATTGTTGCTTTTGAATGGGCAGCTACTTCCATCACTGCTTCTTGATCAGCATTTACAATGAAGTAATCTTCCTCCGTTTGGTTTTTTGTGATATTCGCTTTTGCACTGATATATTCTTTCATTGTGCCATGATAATCAATATGTGCTTCATAAAGATTGGTTAAAATAGCAATTTTCGGGCGAAATGCTTCAATTCCCATTAATTGAAAAGAAGACAACTCAATAATAATTGTATCTTCCTTCTTCGCGTTTTCCGCAACGATAGAAGATACCTTTCCGATGTTACCAGCAATAAGCGAAGACTTATTAGCAGCCTGAAAAATTTCATTAATGAGCGTTGTCGTTGTTGTTTTCCCATTTGTACCAGTAATAGCAACAAATGGAGCTTGGGATATTTGATAAGCCAGTTCTACTTCCGTAATAACCGGTAACCCTCTATCAATCGCCCCTTGGACAATAGGGTTGCTATATGGAATGCCAGGGTTTTTTACCACATATTCAAACCCTTCATCAAGCAAGTCGACTGGGTGGCTTCCACAAATTACGGTAATACCTTGCTGTAATAAGCTTTGGGCCTCCGGATTTTCATCTAGAGGTTTATAGTCATTTACCGTTACAAAAGCACCTAACTTATGTAGTAGAGATGCCGCACCGACACCACTTTTAGCAAGTCCTAACACGAGTATTTTTTTATGATGATAATGATTCACTGTTTTCATTACATCCACACCTCTACATAGATTCCGAGAATGGCACAAAGAAGACCTACTGTCCAAAATGTCACAACAACGCGCCACTCTGACCACCCTACAAGCTCGTAGTGATGATGTAATGGGCTCATTTTAAATACACGTTTACCTGTTGTCTTGAAAGAAGCTACTTGAATAATCACTGATAATGTTTCAATAACAAATACGAAGCCTATGATTAGTAAGATTAGTTCAAACTTTGTCATGATGGCAATCGCTGCAATTGCTCCACCCAATGCAAGTGATCCTGTATCACCCATAAAAACTTTGGCTGGATGTGCATTGAATACAAGAAATCCAAGAAGTGCACCAACAACTGCTACTGAAAACACTGATACTTCAAATAATGATTGACTCCAAGCTAGGACGGCAAATGCACCAAATGCGATTGCTGCTGTCCCACTTACCAATCCATCTAACCCGTCTGTTAAGTTCACAGCATTTGAAAACCCAACGAGCCAAAAAATAATAAATAAGGCATAGCCCCATCCTAAATCAATGGAAAAATCGGTTAAAGGAATCGCTACTTCTGTACTAAAACCGGTTTGCTTTAATACGAAGAAGAATATTATTGAAATAATAATCTGTCCGATTAGTTTTTGCAATGAAGTTAAACCTAAGTTTCTTTTCATCACTACTTTAATAAAATCATCTAAGAATCCTAATAAACCAAAACCTAAAGTAACGAGAAGCAGCAAATAAGTGGTACTTGTCGGTCCTTGGAATTTAGCAGTCATAATGAGCGTACTTAATGTAATTGAAAATAGAATCATTAAGCCACCCATTGTAGGCGTTCCTGTTTTCTTCTGGTGGGATTTTGGTCCTTCTTCTCTTATGCTTTGACCGAATTTAAGTCTCCTTAAAAAAGGTATGAACAACGGAGAAATGAGTACGGTAATTAAGAAACCTAGGATTATTGTAAATAATATCACTTGCTCCATCATTATTGTTCACAACCTTTAACGGGTATTGAGAATTGTTTTACTTGTTTTTTTCTTAATCGTTTTATCATATATTCTAAACCTTTCAATCATTCATGATCATGTTATTTTTTTAGTCACTTGCTACTTGTTTTCTTTTTTTCAATGGCTTCCTTCGCTACTAATCGATCATCAAAATCAAAATGCTCATGACCAATTATTTGATATGTTTCATGACCTTTACCTGCTATTAGTATACAATCCCCAGGTTCTGCCTGATTCACTGCATATTGTATAGCCTCTTTTCGATCAATAATTGAAACATAAGATTCGTTCTTCACACCAGCTTCCATATCTTTCAAAATACTTTCAGGGTCCTCGGTACGGGGATTATCAGATGTAAATATAGCATCAGTACTATGTTTACAAGTAATTTGAGCCATTAAAGGCCTTTTCGTACGATCTCTATCTCCTCCACAACCGACAACTGTAAAGATTCTTTTCTTTGCTAATTGTTGCACTGTTTTTAATGCATTCTCTAAACTATCTGGCGTATGAGAGTAATCTACAATAACGGTGAAATCTTGATGAGCATCTACCGTTTCGAATCTCCCTGCAACGCCAGCTACACTTTCAACAGACTGGATAATTTGCTCCATAGAAATATTAGAAGCAAAAGCTGCAGCAATACTTGCCAATACATTATATACACTAAATTTTCCTATTAACTGAATATGAAGAGAATAGGTTCCGATTGGACTGTCTAATTCAAATGTGGTGCCAGAAGCATTCATTTCTATATTTCTTGCCCGAAAGTCCGCATCTCGATCAATTCCATACGTTAGTATATATGCGGAAGTTGATTTTTCATAATCATATGACGCTGGATCATCTACGTTCAAAACAGCATATTTCGGTCGATCATAATGATAGGCATTCCCCAGTTGTGCGAACAGAAGGCCTTTAGCACGACGATATTCATCCATAGTATGGTGGTAATCTAGGTGGTCTTGCGTTAAATTTGTAAATACAGCTACATCAAAATCACAACCATGTACTCTACCTTCATCTAATGAATGAGATGACACTTCCATCACTGCTGATGTGACGCCAGTATCTTTCATTTGTTTAAATGTTCTCTGTAAAGTAAGACTCTCAGGCGTAGTGTTTTTAATTTCATATTTTTGCTGACCAATTTTAGTATACATTGTGCCCATCAGACCCGTTTTTTGACCAGCATCTGATAAAATTTTATCAATGATATGTGTTGTCGTTGTTTTCCCATTTGTACCTGTCACACCTATTAAGTGTAACTGTTGACTTGGCTGCCCGTAAAAGGCATCTGAAAGTAAAGATAGTGCTCTTCTTGTACTCTTCACAACAATCACGGGTACCTTTAAGGAGAGCTCTTTCTCAGAAATAACGGCTACTGCTCCTTTTTCGACAGCTGAAGCAGCAAAGTCATGACCATCAACTGTGTAGCCTTTTATACAAACAAATAAGCTACCTTCTTCTACTTTACGGTTATCATTTTCAATTGATTGAATTTCAATATTGTCTACATCATTATATTGAAGATAAGGTTGCAACTTTTGTAGCAACGTATGTAATTTCATAAAACTCCATTCCTCTCATACAAACTTCTCATAAAACATTTTTACGATCATTTTGTCTAACCTATGCGTTAAAGATGATAGGCGTATAATATTTTACATGATTCAGCGATAATTTTCTATGAGTTTCTTATAATTGCCTCGTTTAAACGGTTTTTTCTATAAAAATAATAGCACTTGATCCGCCAAAAGCCTTCTTATCATCCATTATACGCTATTTAAACCCTACTAATTATTGGACTCAACCTCTAGCTCCTTTGTTACATATGCTGATTGATTATAATCATAAACTTAGAAAAAGGCGGCTTTTAATCGCCGCCTTCCTCAGTGTCATCATGCTGTTCATCGTTGAAATAGAGGCGTATGGTGGAACCTTCTTTGATTTTTGTACCAGGAAGAGGCGATTGTTTTACAACTGTATCTCCTTGTCCACTAGCTTCAATTTGAAGGTTAATCATCATCTCACCTAACTCCAATTTTGTTATACCTACTAAATCAGGTACTTCTAAAAGCGGTGTATCTGGCCAAGCATACTCTTTTTCTACTTGATCTTTCCTAGGTTCAACTCCCATAGCTCGTAAGCTATCACCAATAATGTTACCAACAATCGGTGCAGCTACAACACCACCAAATTGGACCGTGCCTTTCGGATTATCAACAGCTGTATAAACGACAATCTCAGGGTCGTCAGCTGGTGCAAAGCCAATAAAGGAAACAATATGGTTGTTTTCTAGATATTTACCACCTTGAGCCTTCTGGGCTGTTCCTGTCTTACCTCCTACTCTATACCCTTCAACAAATGCATTCTTACCTGACCCTTGAGCAACTACGGTTTCTAATGCTCTGCGAATCTCAGTTGATGTCTCTTTTGATATTACCTTTCGTTTCGCTTCAGGTGTGACTTGTTTTAGGACATCGCCTGTTTTAGAATCCACGATTTCTTTAGCAATATATGGTGTATACAATGTTCCACCGTTTATAGCTGCAGAAATGGCGGCAACTTGCTGAATGGGTGTGACTGATACCCCTTGACCAAATGCCGTTGTCGCTTGCTCTACTGGTCCTACTTTATCTAAGTTAAATAGTATTCCTGTAGATTCCCCTTGTAAGTCAATCCCCGTTTTTTCTCCAAAACCAAAATCATGAATATATTTAAATAAAGTGTCTTTTCCTAACCGTTCACCAAGATTAACGAAACCTGGGTTACAAGAATTTTGTACCACTTCTAAATAGGTTTGTGAACCATGTCCACCTTTTTTCCAACAGCGAAGCTTTGCTCCGCCTACTTCTACATAACCTGGATCGTGAAAATGATCATGATCTAGATCAACTTTCCCCTCTTCCAATGCGGCTGCCAATGTAATAATTTTAAAAGTTGATCCTGGTTCGTAGGAGCTCCAAATAGGTAAATTACGATTATACACATCTGCAGATACATTACGAAAATTTGCAGGATCAAATGTCGGTCTACTAGACATTCCGAGAATTTCTCCTGTATTCGGATCCATCGCAATCGCTATTAATCCATCTGGATTATATTTAGCCTCTGCATTGTCAAGTTCTCTTTCAATAATTGTTTGTACTTTTGTATCAACAGTTAACTTTAATGTATCACCGTCAACGGGTGCTTGATAATCATCAGCCATATCATTCATTCTCTGTCCTTTTGCATTTGCATAAAACTTAACCGATCCTTTTTCTCCACTTAGTTCTTTATCGTAGTATAATTCTAGACCCATCAACCCTTGATTATCAACGCCAGCAAAACCGAGCACATGGGATAGATAATCACCAAACGGATAATGCCTTTTAGAATCCTCACCGATATATACACCATCTATATTTAATGACCTTACTTCTTTTGCTTTTTCATGGGTGATTTTTCTGCCACCAGTAATTCTTACACTCGATTGTTTCTCTGTAATTTCTTCAAATACTTTTTCTTTAGATAAATTAAGCGTAGCGGCTAACTTTTCAGCAGCATCGTCAGGCTCGGTAATTTGTCTCGGGACGACGTAAACCGTTGGAGCACTTACATTGGTTGCTAAAGCGACTCCGTTCCGATCAACAATTTCCCCTCTTTCAGGCTCAAAGGGGATATTCCTACTCCATAATTCTTTGGCTCCATCTGTGAGAACATTTCCTATAAAAAATTGGACATAGCCCAAGCGAACATCAATAATTAAAAAAACAAATAACCCAATAAATAATGCAGCAATTAATCTTTTTCGAACGGTTACATTAGATACACGCATAAATGGAACGAACCCTCCTTTTTTATCTGGCTCGTTCCATTTTATGCTTGTACATTATTTTTAGAACAGAAGCTCGTCTTTAACTTCTACTGTTCGCTCGCACTTTTATCATCTTTCAGTTCTTCTCCCTCATTAGTAGAGGTTTTCTTTCCACTTTGTTGAAAATCTACGATTAAGTATTCATTCTCTTTTATAGCGCTTCCTGGAGCTAGATTTTGCTTGACAGCAAAACCGTTGCCCACACTGTTAAGCTTAAGATTAGATAGCTTAACGAACTTCATCACATCTCTCATCGACCAACCAGTTAAGTCTGGAACAGTAAGCTTCCCATCCGTTTTAAGAATAACCTTTTCACCTTCTAACACACTTTCTGTAGCGCCTGGTGATTGTTCTACAACCTTTTTACCCTCACCGATAATAATTGGCTGCATACCATTTTTCTCCAATGACTTCTTCGCTTCTTCAACAGATTTTCCTTCAAAATTCAATCCTTTACTCACTTGAAGTTTATCGTAGTCAGTAGGTTCAATACTTAAATAACTTAAGCTATTCTTCATAACCGGTTTAAAAATTTCTGAAACAGGATCGCTGCCTGTTTCTGTATTTTCAAGCTCCGGTTGCTGAACAGCCACATATACTAGTAATTCAGGGTCTTCAGCAGGTGCCATTCCTAAAAAGGAGAACACATAATTTTCTCGCCCTGTAATATAGCCACCACCCTCTTTGGGTATTTGTGCTGTTCCTGTTTTACCAGCTACTTTGTAGCCATCAATTTGATAATGGTTATGGCCTGTCCCATTCTCAGAAGAGACAACCGTTTCCAATACCTTTCTAACTTCCTTGGCTGTATTCTCAGAAATCGGTTGACCCTTAATCTCTTCTTTTGCTTCTTTTACCACTTTATCATTGTTTGGATTAATTATTTCACTTATTACATGAGGCTGCTTCATAGACCCATTACTAGCAATAGCAGTCGCCGCTTGTATTTGTTGAATGGGTGTAATAGCGGTTCCTTGACCATAAGCCGTTGTTACTTTTTCAAATGGCCATTCGTAAACGATTTTCCCTCCAGCTTCATTAGGTAAATCAATTCCGGTTGGTTCTTCAAAACCAAATTTCGTCAAGTATTCTCGATATGTTTCATAGCCTAGTTGATCTTTTACCATTTTCGCTATCGCTACATTAGAAGAACGTTGAATGCCTTCTAAATACGTAATTGAACCCCATCCTTGTCCATTATTATGGTCTCTTACTGGTGGAGATTTTTCCGTAACTTTATACGTACCAGATTCGAAGGTTGCATTAGGTGTAAATACCCCTTCCTCAATTGCCGCTGCTAACGTAAAAGCTTTCATTGTTGAACCTGGTTCAAACGAATCCTCAATAGCGAGATTACGCCATGTTTGGTCAATGCCTTCCCGTGTTTCTGGATTAAATGTAGGTCGTTGGCTCATCGCAAGAATTTCGCCTGTTTTCGGGTCAGCGACAACGGCGACCATCTTTTCTGGGTCATACTTTTCACTTACTTTGCTCATTGCTTCTTCTAAAAAGATTTGAATTTTATTATCGATTGTTAAATATACATCATTTCCGTCTTCTGCTTTTTCTACGACTTCTTCACCATTTGGTAATAAGTATCCCCAAATATCTTTTTCATAAGAAAACTTGCCATCTTCTCCTAACATTAAATCATTCAAGCTCTTCTCTAAGCCCATAATTCCTTTGTCTTCGAGTTTTCCATCTTCACCTTCTACGGAATCAACATACCCGATAAGATGCGAGGCAAAAGTTCCATTAGGGTAAAAACGGATGGTTTGCGGTTGAAAAACAATACCTGGCAACTCTAACTCTTCTATTTTCTTCTTTTGACTAACTGTTAATTTTTGACCTGCACGGCCGAATTCCACTTGGAATAACTGTTCATCCTTGCCTCGCCTCTCATTGATTGTTAATCTTTCGTAGATTTCAGACTCTTCCATATCAATGACTTCAGCTAATTGCTTTGCCGTCTCATCTGGTTCAACCACATGTTTCGGATTATCTTTATTCTTGGTCATTTTTTCTGATAAGACGGCAACTAAAGTGTAAGCTGTACTATCCTCAGCAATGACATTGCCATTACGATCGTAAATTGTCCCACGTTTAGATTCAATGGTTGTTGAACCTTGGTACAACTGTTCAGCTTGTGCAGCAATGACTTTACCACCCGCTTCACCAGACACTTGAATAGAGATAAACCGGAAAAGCAAGACAAAAAAGAGCAGACTGAATATCATAAACAATATCGCTGCTCCAACATTCATATTTCTTTGCTTCTTATACATTACTCACCACCAACAACCTTAGGAGATTCATTCATTTCAAAGCCAGATTTTTCAGCTGCTTGTTTTACACGGTCTGGACGACTTAATTCCTCGATTTGCATTTTTAAATCACTATTCACACTCTGTTGTTCAGTGATTGCTTTTTGCGTGTCTTGAATTTCCGCATTTACTTCATATAAACCTGCTTGATTTGAAATAATTGTTGTGGCGCCAAAGAAAACTGCACCCGCAAATACGATACCCATTATTTTTTCTCCAGGCGAGAGCAATGATTTACGATCTTTTATTTTCTTTTTTGGCGCTTGAGCCGGCTGATTAGATACATGTTGTTCTTGCTGTAGTTTACGAGCTACATTCTCCATATTTCCCCTCCTGAGTGTGTATCTTTTATTTTATATTTTTTCTATAATCCTGAGTTTAGCTGAACGAGATCGATTATTATGGGATAACTCCTCTTCAGATGGAATAATAGGTTTTCTGTTCACTAATTTCATCTTAGGTTGATATTCATCAGGAATAACCGGCAGTCCCGGTGGTAGATCTGGTGTTGAGCTGGCCTCTTTAAAAGCCGCTTTACAAATACGATCCTCTAACGAGTGGAATGTAATAACACTCACTCTCCCACCACTTTTTAGCAAGCCCATCGCTTGCTCTAATGACTGCTCGAATACCCCTAATTCATCATTAACAGCAATGCGTATCGCTTGGAAAATCCGCTTAGCTGGATGACCCCCTTTTCTTCTAGCTGGGGCAGGTATGCCTTCCTTGATCAAATCTACTAATTCACCTGTTGTTTTTATCGGCGCTTTTTCTCTTGCTAACTCAATTTTTCTTGCAATTTGTTTAGAAAATTTTTCTTCACCATATTTAAAAAAGATTTTCACAAGTTCGTTATATGACCAATGGTTGACAACATCATAGGCTGAAACCTCCGCTTGCTTATCCATTCTCATATCGAGCGGAGCGTCATGATGATAACTAAAACCTCTTTCCGGTGTATCCAATTGAGGAGATGAAACACCTAGGTCATACAAAATACCATCCACTTCAGAAATCCCTCTTGCATTCAATTCTTCCTTTAAATGACTAAAATTACTTTTTACCAGTGTCACTTGCCCACTGTACTTAGCAAGTTTCTCCTTCGCATTCTCAATTGCCGTTTCATCTTGGTCAAAAGAGAATAATCTTCCTTCACTTGAGAGCTGTGATAATAAATATTCACTATGCCCAGCTCCACCTAAAGTACAATCCACGTATATCCCATTTTCTTTCACATTTAGTCCATCTACGGTCTCTTTTAAAAGTACTGTTGTATGATTAAACATTGTTGCTCATCCTTCCCAACCTGTAATTGTGTGTAAAAGTCCCCTTATGTATTCATTCGGGTTAGGCCTTGTTTAAATATCAAAGCCAATCATATTTTCTGCAATTTCAGCAAAAGATTCTTCTGACTCTGCAAAATATTCTTCCCAAAGGCTTCTACTCCAAATCTCAATTCGGTTGGAAACACCTAATACGACACATTCTTTATCTAATTTTGCATATTGCATTAGTGGGGAAGCGATATTTACTCGTCCTTGTTTGTCAATTTCACATTCTGTTGCACCCGAGAAGAAAAATCGGGTAAAAGCGCGGGCGTCCTTTTTTGTCATGGGTAAAGCTTTAAGTTTCTCTTCAAGCTCTTTCCATTCTGTTAAGGGATAACCAAATAAACATTGATCCAAACCTCGTGTTAATACAAATGTCTCTCCTAAGTTCTCACGAAATTTAGCAGGTACGATTAAGCGGCCCTTTGTATCAACATTATGATGGTATTCTCCCATAAACATACCCGCTTCACCCACTTTCTAACACAAATGTACCACATTCCCCCACTTTCCTCCACTATTTTAAATGATTCGCTCACGTCCAATAAATTCCTGCTGTTTTTTTATTTTTCAAATATTTTTCTTTCGCTATCTTTTTACAAAAATATTTGCTTTTTTTACCTTATCCATTTCATTTTGAATTAAGCTGAAAGAGAATTGTCAAAAGAAGAAGATTCGTTAGTCACACATTTTAAAAATCGACAAAGACATATTCTTACGGACAACTACAAAATCTTCCCTTGTCGTTTGGCTAGCCTAAACCTCTCCCACCTTTTATGTGCCTATTATTTTACTTTGTGCACAAAAAAAGACTTAAATCCTCCTCTAATATTGAGAAGTATTTAAGTCTTTTGCTTTATACCTTCATCACTTTATGCGTACCATCAAAAGGTAGTTCATGATCGAGAATCCGGGAGAAGAATGATAAACCATACTTATTGATAAAATAAAGTCCATTCCAAACCCTTTCTTGTGGGATACCGTCTGGTTTTACGGAAGATTGGATACGATCAAATTTCGAGAGTATATTTGTATATTTTTGCTCAGTCGATTGTTTAAATTTAGTTTGTATAAATGCAATTTGCTTTTGTACAAGTGCTTGATTTTTTTCTACGAGTGGGTACATACCCTTTTCTTTCTCTGAAGTATAAGCTAACAACTGTTTGTAAGATTCTTCAATTTTCGCTTGTAATTCGCTTAAGATTTCATCTCGTTCTTTACTTTGGACTGATTGAAGAAATTGATTCTTTCGTTCTTCAGTACCATTCATTAATACGTCTTCTAATTGTAATCCAAGCTCTGTCATTTCCGATTCAATTGCTCTCTCTAAAATCGTGAAATTCAAGCGTGGGACAAGTGGCGGCATTTTTAAAGAGAACTGCTCAAACACTTTTTGCAGTTCAGCCCAGTACGCGATTTCCCCTGGTCCAGCAATAAACGCTAATGTGGGGAAAAGTAATTCCTGTGTTAAAGGTCTGGTAACAACATTATTACTCAGTTTCTCGGGTGTTGTTTCAGCCATCGTTAACATTTCTTCTAATGTGAAGCTTATTTTAGCATCTGTATTCACAAAACATTGGGTTTGATGATTGTAATCAAGTAGGATTCTCTCTTTAAAAACTTCATCATAATAGAAGAGATTAGCAGCATTTTCACTAATTTCTAGCATTTTTGCATAACCATCAGCTTGTAATCTCTGTTGATTTTCAAGCACAGCTGTTGTCATTTTTGTCGCAGCTTTGATTTGCTCAGCTAATATGCCCTTTTCCAATTGTCTTAATTGCGCATTACCTGAATCAACCAATAAAAGACCATGTTCTTTAAACATCCCCATAATTAAATGAGCAAATATGTCTACATATGTTTTCGATTGTTCTATAGCCTTATGAATGAATGACATAATATCTTTTGTAAATGCGGTTTCACCAAATGACTCAATGATGTCGTCAACCCACTTGATACAAACATCTGAATCAATAGCGATATTTGATACCATCTTTTTATCATTCGGTGATTCTGGATAAACCAGCTTTTTCATTTGGTTGTTTTCATAACGATAAATATGGTTTACCTCTTGATAATCATGATCCTCACCAGCAATCCAAAAAACAGGTACAACAGGAATATTTAATTCCCGCTCTTTTTCCTTAGCAAAGGCAATGATAGAAATGACTTTATGTATGGAATAAAGAGGTCCAGTCATTATACCTGCCTGCTGCCCTCCAATAACAACTACACTTTTATCATCATTTAGCTTTTTAAGAGATTCTTGTACCTTCTCAGATGTTGGAAAGCCATTCATGAAATCACTTATATGACTTACTAGCTTATCTCGTGAAAAATTTCTCTGACCAAGTTCTTCTATACGTCTCTTTAAATCACTAATATGATTATAACGGTAGTGGAAGTATGGCTGAATTTTCTCATCTTGAGCAGTATACTCTGTTGCAAACCGATTAGTGGCCGGTATTGTGAGATGCAAAATCTCCATCTATGAACTTCCTTTCTAAACACATTTTCCAAGTATCTTTATGAGTATAGCATTGTCAGAAAAGAAAAGAAAAAAACTTTGCTTATGATGGGCTAGATTTTAACTTCTTTTGATTTCATCATTCATAATGATAATATATTTCCTTAGTCAACTAAAGAGTCTTTTTTAAAACATCAAATGACTAATTCTGTTAAAAATACCAATTGCTATTAAAACACAGTAAGCAGTGAGAAAAAACAAAAAATTAATGCGCCAATATCCTTTGAACAATTTACCGTAATCTATTTCTTGCTTAACCCGCCAATAATACAATAGATAAAGTATAGCAGTACTAATAAGGAAAAGAAAAATCAACCAAATGTATGAGCGATTCCAAATTGAAGCAATCATAAAATGGACAGAGAGAATGAGCAGCAATGTGCTAAAATCAAGAGCTAGATGTACAGATTTCTTATGCTTTTTCGTCACTTGTTTACAAATGATAAAAACGAGTAAATACCCTAGAAATGGTATAGTAATAAATGTCGCAATCATCGAGGATAAAAATACACTCAATCTTTCTCCCCCTTTTTCTCCATCCCCTTGATCATAAAATAACAAGATGTTAATAATGGTACACTTTCTTGATTTTTATTTGCTTGGGTAAGACAGTAACCAACAATTGCATCAACTTCTGTTTTCCTGCCTTCAACAATATCTTTAAACATAGATGATTGATTATGAGCAGTCTTCCTACAAATTGATACAACATATGCTTCAATCTCTTGACTATCTTTAATTGAAAGCGCAGCTGTTACTTCTGTAAATAAGATTTTAAATACTTTAAAATAAGATGGGTCTTCAATTAGTAAACCATTTCGAATCTTTAAAATGGCTGTTAAAGGGTTAATCACAGCATTTGCAACTAATTTTTTCAGCATGATGTCCTCATAGTTCTGATAAAGCATGAATGGAAAATCTTCACTATTAGCCATTACATTTGAAAGTTGGATGGGTTCAGCATTTTCCGTTAAAGGAGCAAGCTTTGTTACTCCTAACCCCGTATGATTCACTTCATTTTTATTTACCTTTAGTGCACCATGTTCAACTGTACCAATATAGACTTGTTGATTTTTTAACCGTTCGAGCTTTTCTAAATGACCCATACCATTTTGCAGGAAGATAAATAACGTTTTTGTATGTATGCTAAGAGTGGCAAGGAGTGTGTCAAGGTGATATTCTTTTACAGCAACAAAGGTAATCTCATCTTGCCCTTTCCAATTATGTATATATTCAACATGAATACGTTCATTCCTCCGATTTTCTTTCGTATTTAAAAAGATACCTTCTAAGGAGATAATGTCCTTTTGCTCATCTGAACGCACATAAAGAGTAACCTCATGTTGTTTATTTAAATAGAAGGCATATAATAGTCCGATAGAACCTCCGCCAATAATCCCAATTTTCATCATTATCACTTCACTTACAATGTATTTAGTCTCATTTTAGCAAATTTCGCTATTGAAAGGTGAGACGATTCTTTTTTTCATGAAAGTTTCATCTATTTTTCTTTTTTGTTTGACTAGGTATAACATAATTATTACTAAAAATTCTACATGCAAATAAACAATATAGATCTAAAAGAGTACATTCGTTTCACTTTTAAAATAAATAATGATATGAGGTAATACGAACATACTTGTGAATTTTTCAACATTTACGAAACCGATTAAACAAGAAAAGCGTATGCATAATAACGAAAGGAAATGATGATATGTATTTTCCATCAAAGAAAGATTTATGGTTGTCAATAATCTATTGGTTATGTGCATTGTTTTTTATTATTCCACCCATCTTCTTTCCAAACTTCGGTGTTTGGATAAGCCCATCGTTCCTAGATAAACAATGGATAAAAATCTCTACTTTATCGCTCATTGGATTATGTCTGCTGTGGATTTGGTTTAAGACAGGGTATACAATTAAAAGCGATGTTCTTACTATTCAATATGGCCCTTTTAGGTGGACAATCAAGTTAGCTGAAATACACAGCGTTACGGAAACGAAAAACCCGTTTACAGATCCTGCTTTGTCTATTGATAAACTTGAAATTAATTATGGGAAGTTCAAAACAATTGCCATTTCACCTAAAAACAAAACTGAGTTTATCAATCAACTGAGAAAGCAAAACTTAAACATTAGCACCGATAAGATCAATTGGTAGATTGTACATTTCCAGAAATTCAATCAATAAATATCTATAAAAGAAAAAACCCTGATTACTCTCCTAAGAAAGGTCAGGGTAGGGTCTTTAAACTGGATTTACTGGGTGTTTTCTAGAAACGATTGGTATATCTTTTGTTGCGTATAACTCAAAGCGGTTAATAAGGGCACTTCTAAGCTCGCCTGGAGCGATAATATCATCTATAATGAGTTCCGATGCCAATTTATAAATATCAATTGTTTCCTTATATTCTTTTTGTTTTTCTTGTACATACGCAATGCGCTCTTTCATATCTTCAATTTCATTAATCTTATTAGAATAAACAGCATTAACTGCAGCCTCAGGTCCCATAACGGCTATTTGAGCAGTTGGTAAGGCAATACAGCAATCCGGTTCAAAAGCAGGTCCCGCCATCGCATACAATCCCGCACCGTAAGCTTTCCTGACAATAACTGAAATCTTCGGTACTGTCGCGGAACTCATTGCAGCAATTAACTTCGCACCATGTCTAATAATACCTGCTCTTTCTACTTTTGTGCCAATCATAAACCCTGGAACATCCGCTAGAAATAACAACGGAATATGATAAGCATCACATAGTGAGATAAACTTTGCTGCTTTATCAGCCGAGTCAACAAAAAGAACGCCACCCTTAACCTTTGGCTGATTCGCTATAATCCCGACTGGCTTTCCATCTATTCTCGCTATTCCAGTAATAAGTTCAGCAGCGAATAATTTCTTCATTTCAAAAAAACTATTCTCATCAACTAGTTGTTCAATACATTCATACATATCAAATGGGGCATTTTGATTCACAGGAATGATCTCTTCTAAAGACTTACCAGCTTTAGGCGCTACAGGTTCTTTAGTTGGAGGTAACTCTTGAAAATTCCCCGGAAAATAAGATAAATAGTTTTGTGCAACCGTAATCGCTTCTTCTTCACTGTATGCTAAGTAATCGCCACAACCACTAACAGAACAATGCATTCTTGCTCCGCCCATTTCTTCTAAGGAAACCTTTTCCCCAATCACTTTTTCCGCCATTCTTGGTGATCCTAAATACATAGAAGCATTCCCGTCTACCATAATGACAATATCACAAAATGCGGGAATATACGCGCCGCCTGCTGCAGATGGTCCAAATAGTAAACAAACTTGTGGTACAACACCTGAAAGTTTTACTTGATTATGAAAAATTCTCCCAGCACCTCTACGGTTTGGAAACATATCTAATTGATCAGTTATTCTTGCACCGGCTGAATCTACTAAATAAAGCAATGGAGCTTTAAGTTTTTCAGCTGTTTCTTGAATTCGAATAATCTTTTCAACTGTTCTAGCTCCCCATGAACCTGCTTTAATAGTAGAATCATTCGCCATCACACAAACTGTGCGCCCATTAATCTTTCCTACTCCCGTGATGACTCCATCAGCTGGCAATCCTTCTTCACTACAGTTAGCAAACTTACCATCTTCTTCGTAAAAACCATCATCCAATAATAGTTCCAAACGCTTTCGTGCAAATAATTTATTTTGGCCTTCAAGCTTTTCGTGGTATTTAGGTGCACCACCTGCTTCAATTTTCTTTCGTCTCTCTTTTAAATCGTCTGTTAATGTTTGTATCGTTGTCATGATTTATCTCTCCTTATTCTAAAACTAATAAAGAATCGCCTTCATTTACAAAATCACCGATATTAACTTTTAATTCAGCTACTTTACCGCCTTCATTGCTCTCAACAGGAATTTCCATTTTCATACTTTCTAAGACAAGCACTTCCTGCCCTGCAGTAATTTCATCACCATTTGCAACTAACACATTAAGAACTGTACCTGCCATATTTGCTACGATTTCTTTCATTTTCTTTTCCTCCTTGGATGGTATTACTGTTTTTTTATTAAAGATTTATTTTTCAAAAAATCAGTTGTATATTTACCTTTACTAAAATCTTGATCAGCTAAAATTTCTACAAACAACGGAGCATTCGTTTTAATACCAGAAATTTCTAGATCATTAAAAAATTGTGCTGCCTTTTGTAATGTTTCCTCTCGATTCTCGCCATTTATAATACATTTCGCTATCATTGGATCGTAAAACGGAGTTACTTTAGAACCTTCAACATAGCCATAATCAATACGGATACCATCAAGGTTTCCCCATTTTAGTTTACTAATCGTACCAGGTGAAGGCATAAATGTAACGGGGTCTTCCGCATACAGGCGGAACTCCATCGCATGTCCAACTGATTTGATTTCACTTTGCTTAAGGGGAAGTTCATTTCCTTTAGCAATATCAATTTGCCATTCTACAAGGTCAATCCCGGTGATTTGTTCTGTGACAGGATGCTCGACTTGGAGACGTGTATTCATTTCAAGGAAGTAGAAATTCTCATCCGCATCGACGATAAATTCAACGGTACCAGCATTTTTATAACCTACTGCCTCTCCTGCTTTAATAGCAGTCTCAAGCATCTTATCCCTCGTTTTCATTGAAAGAGAAGGGCTAGGCGATTCCTCAATGACTTTCTGATGCCTTCTTTGAATAGAACAATCTCTTTCAAATAAGCTAACAATTTGTCCCTTATCATCACCAAATATTTGTACCTCAATATGACGACTACCCTCTATACACTTTTCTACAAATACTTCATCACTGCCAAAATATGCTTTCGCTCTTGATTTTGTCGAGGAGAAGGCATTTTTGAGCGCTTGCTCAGTTTCACAGCGCACCATACCGATTCCACCACCGCCCCCACTTGCCTTAAGCATAATAGGGTAACCATATGTTTCAGCTAAAGCCAGAGCAGCTTCAACTGTTACAACACCACTATTGCTACCGGGCACAATAGGTACACCCGCTTTTTCCATCGTTTGCCTAGATATAATCTTATCTCCCATTTTTTCAATTGTGTCAGGGTTTGGACCGATAAAGATAATACCTGCTGCATGAATTCTTCTAGCAAATTCTGCATTTTCCGATAAGAAACCATAGCCTGGATGAATGGCATCAACTTTCTCTGCTAAAGCTATTTGAATGATTTTCTCAACATTTAAATAAGATTGATTGACCGGTGGTGGTCCAATTAAAAATGCTTGATCTGCCTCAATAACAAAAGGCATCCCTTCATCTGCCTCTGAGTATATTGCTACCGTTTCGATCCCCAGTGCTTTACAAGTTTTAATAATTCTTAAGGCAATTTCTCCTCTATTGGCAATTAAAATTTTCTGCAATCATTTATTCTCCCTTCGTTCGTTGTTACATTAACCAAATGCAAATAAAATTAATTTATCGCAATATTCCCTATTTCTACAAGGTTCGCTCTTTTTCCTTCTTTTTTATTGAAAACGCTTACGTTTATTTTTGAACAATACATTTTTATGTCTTGAATGATAAAAGAATGACAGTTTACTAAAGAAATTTTCTTAATATTGTTATATAATGATATAGAGTAAGCGCATTCAATAAATTACATAGGTGTTTTAGGGGGATGAATCATGAGCTATAAAGTTGAAAGACTAAAAGTAAATTACAGAACCTTAGAAGATTTTAAAAAGTTTAAAGAATATGGTCTTCAAGAATTATCAATGCTCGAGGATCTCGAAGGCAATATAATAGAAAACGGAAGCCAATCGCCTTTTTATGGCATTTACTTTGGGGACCTACTGGTTGCCCGCATGAGTCTTTATAAAGTAGAAGCTAAATTCGACCGTTACTTCCAACCTTCTCATGATTATTTAGAACTTTGGAAGCTTGAAGTATTGAAGGATTATCAATCAAAAGGTTATGGAACAGCACTTGTTAACTTCGCCAAGAGCTTTAACCTACCTATTAAGACAAACACAAGAATTAAGTCAAAGGAATTCTGGGAAAAGATGGGCTTCACTTCAGCCCAATATGATATGGATAGGGATTTAGGGGAAAATCCTGTTCTATGGTTTCCCGAAGGTATGGTAAAGGAATCTTTAAAAGAAGACGAATAAACATAAATAGGCACTCCATTAGGATGGAGTGCTCTTTTATGTTTATAATTTAAAATAAAAATGGATAAGGAAATTTAAGTATAAATAGTATCAATAAATTGTAGGATAGAAACTAAACACGAACATTCTTTTCGCGATCGTCCGTTTTTAGTACAACCATTTTTCTTGCCTTCTCCATTATTTCTACAAGCGCCTTATAATCCTGCTCCAATGTTTGTATTTCTTTTAATAACCTTTCATTTTCAGCAGCTAAATAAAATGTTTGTTTTTCTAAAGAAATAATTTTTCCCTCATACTGAGATAATGAGTTTTTTTCAGCAGAATTGGCGTTTTCCGCTTGTTCAAATACAGATTTAAGGCTCTCTACAATTTCATTAAAGCTTAATTGCGGGTGGCTTGTTGAAACATGTTTATCTTTTGCCACCTCTTCAACAACCAATGATGTTAGTTCTGGGTCTTTTTTACGGTTCTTTAATTCTTTCCGTTGTTTCTTTGCTACATCTATCGCTTTCTTATATTGCTTTCTTACATAAGAGTTCCAACGAAACCCACACGCAGCACCTGTTCTTGATAGCTTTTTACCCACTTCTTCAAATGCTTGAAGTTGTGTTCCTCCCCCTCTTATCTGGCGAAGAACGACTTCAGCTAGCAAAACATCTTCATCTTGTGACCACGCATCTTGACGAGTAGAAGACATCCCTAACCCCTCCTAGTAGTGTTTTTATTTCATCTTATGCTTATACTAGAAAAGATAGACTTAAACATGGGATATTCACTCGTTTTCTTTATTTACTTATTTTTTGTTAAAAATTTATTTACCGCTTGATGATGACTTTCCATACTCCAAAGTGTCGAGCAAGTGCGAACTTCTTCTTCCATTCTTTTTTCTAATTGTGTGACCTTCCACTTACGAACAAGGATCTCTTTATAGGCAGATAAAACATTTGTATGAATTCTATTAATGTTGGCAAAGAATTGTTGCACTACTTCCATACTCACTTGATCATAAATAGCATGAATAAAACCTTTATTATACAAGTCTTCTGCCGGGAGTGGCCTAGCTTCCATCAGTAACTTTAAAGCGACTTCGTTCTCCAACTTCTCTAACAATAGGCTACCTCCGCCCCAACCTGTAGTAATGGCTAAAGTACCTTGAATAAAGCCCATTTTCGTTCCTTTTTTAGCGATGCGGAAATCACATGCTGTAGCTAGTTCACAACCACCACCTACTGCAGTTCCATTAATAAGGGCAATTGTCGGCTTGTTGAGTGTAGTGAGCTTATATAAAATCTTTGACATTTTAGATAGCATGTTATAGGCATCTTCTGCAGTGATCAAATTTTGAAAAGCGGATAAGTCACCACCAGAGCAAAAAGCACTCTCTCCTTCTCCAGTGATGACCAACCCTTTTATATTTGCTTCTTGTTTAGTCATTTTAATTACTTTAAGTAGGCCATCCATTACCTCATAATTAATGGCATTTCTCTTATGTTCTCTAGTAATCGTGAATACAAGCAAATTTTCTTCTTTATGTATTGAATAACTGCTCATTATCATCAAATCTCCTTTAAAAAGTATAATTTAACTAAAAAAATTAGGAATCCGTTTTGCAAAGCATTTAGGTCCATTGGGCTTATACCTTGGTTTTTCATTATCATTTTTATGTTTGACGGGTTTAAATCCATTATTCCTACTGATTCAGCCTAATAAGATTCCACTTCGAAATGCAGTTCTTTCTCGCTCTAGTATGAACCTTTTCTCAAGTTGTAGATGCGTAATAGGTGATTACGGGTGCTCAAGAATACTCCACTGCATAACCTATCTACTTTTGCCAGCTAAATTGACAATAGAAAAAACGCTGAAGCTTTTATTGCTCCAGCGTTTTGTCATATGAAAAATTAGTTGTTTACAACTTCTTTTCCTTTGTAAGTTCCACAAGCTTTACAAACGCGGTGTGAAAGTTTCATTTCACCACAATTTGGGCATTCTACCATACCAGGAACCTGTAATTTAAAATGGGTACGACGTTGTCTTTTTGCAGTTTTAGATGTTCTTCTAAAAGGTACAGCCATTATTCCCACCTCCTTATAGAGATTTAGAGTCGTTCAAACTTGAGGATTAACTTCTATTAATAAAATAGAGTAGAAAAGACCTCTCTATATTTTGAACATACACTATGAAGAAAAAATTATTAAGACCAGCTTTCACTGTTTTCTTCCAGTTATGAATCAGAAGAATCCTTTTGATTAAGTAGCTGAGCAAGTCCAGCAAGACGTGGATCAATCTTTTCCGTTTTCTCTTGCTCGGAAATGACCTCCCAATCTTTTCCTGATTGAGGAGCGCCCTCTTCACCGCTATCATCGCAGAATACTTGCATAGGGACCTCAAGCACAAGCAGTTCATGTATAATAGGCATCATGTCTATTACATCACCTTGCACTTGATGAACTTCCTCTTCAGTTTCATAATCACTAGCTTTCAAGAGGAATGTTTCAATTGTTTCCACACTAATTGGATATTTAACGTCAACTAATGTGCGAGAACAAGGGAGAATCAAATGACCTTCCATTTTAAAATGGACAATCACTTTCTCAGAATCAATATCTGCTCGACCAGTAATTCTCATTGGTGATGCATCTCTGATTTCAGCATCCATTTTGATTACTTCATCAACATTGACGATTTCATCAAAAGAGAAGTCCTTGCTTCGATATTTCTGTAACTGACTTAAAGTCCATTTCATATAAATCACCCCAAGGCAACAAAGGTAATTATAGCTTTCATATAATTATTTGTCAATATTTTTTCTTTACAGTCAGAAGGTTATTGAAAAGAGATTCATTTATCTCATTTTCTCTTAGTATTGTAACCAATTTTGTTCAATTTGCAAACCTTTATCGTCGATTTATGTAAGCATTAGTGAAATTTTATTTCTTCATTTATAATTAAGATTTAAGAAGGAGTGGTTAACAGATGAAAGCTGTTGGTATTGTCGTTGAATATAATCCTTTTCATAATGGGCATGCCTATCAAGTAGA
The DNA here is from genome assembly GCF_038595015.1 of Cytobacillus sp. FSL W7-1323. Lineage (NCBI taxonomy): Bacteria > Bacillati > Bacillota > Bacilli > Caryophanales > Bacillaceae > Cytobacillus > Cytobacillus sp. FSL W7-1323. The sequence goes on along the minus strand of NZ_CP151998.1, from coordinate 1,825,361 downwards.
GCAAGCAAAAAAAGAAACAGGTGCAGACGTGGTGATTTGTGTGATGAGTGGTAATTTCCTGCAAAGAGGAGAGCCGGCAATCGTGTCAAAATGGGCACGGGCTGAAATGGCATTGGCTGGTGGTTGTGACCTTGTTTTTGAACTTCCTTTTTCATTTGCGACATCTCAAGCAGATATATTTGCAAATGGAGCCATTTCAATACTCGATGCCACTCTGTGTCAATATTTATCATTTGGTAGTGAGCAAGGTAGTATACAGCCCTTTTTATCAACTTATCGTCAGTTACATCAACATGAAAAGGAGTATAACCAACTGATTAGAAATTATAGTAAAGAAGGCTATAGTTATCCTAAATCTGCATCTCTTGCTTTCCAACAATTGACCATCGATGAAGAAATAGTGGACCTAACTAAACCAAATAATATTCTTGGCTTCCAATACATAAAAGCTATAAAGCAACAAAATGCGAAAATGGAGCCAACAACCATCGCAAGAAAGAATGCCGAGTACCATGATGAAGACTTTAACTCATCAACCATAGCAAGTGCAACTAGCATAAGAAAAAAGATATTTTCTCAAGAAGCAAATATAGAAGAAACTTTTAAATATATGCCGAGAACCTCATATGAAGCCTTGCATTCGTATTATAAAAAGTTTGGAGTTCTGCATCATTGGGAACTGTATTGGCCTATGCTACAATACCGCTTGCTCAGTTCGTCACCTGCTCAACTTAGAGAAATTTATGAGGTTGAAGAAGGAATCGAATTCCGTTTAATCGAAGCGAGCAAGACTTCAACTTCTTTTCAAACATTTATGGAAGCAGTGAAAACAAAACGATATACTTGGACACGCATCCAGAGAATTTGTTTATATATACTTATCAATGCAGGTAAACAATCTATGTCACATTTAAAACAAGCACCATACCTTCGCCTCCTTGGTATGTCCAAAAAAGGAAGGGTTTACTTAAATAAATATAAAGGCGAGTTTAAGCTTCCTCTCATTTCTAAGGTCTCAGACAAAAATCGAGAGTCATTAGCACTAGATCTTAAAGCAACTAGAATATATGCGCTTGCAGCTAATTCTCCACAACAGCAGGAGCTTTTAAAACTTGACTTTAGCCAACCACCAATCATTTATGACAAATGATATAGATACGTGCCGAATGTTTACTGCGAAAAACAATGTTTGAGAGATGGTCGAATAAAACTGCTTTTGCTCGTCTATCTCTCATTTTTTTAATCTGGATGGACGCGCAAGACCGTTTTGCTTATCTATCTTGAAGTTTTCCACTCCAGATGTACATATAATCCTTTGATTGGCTATTTCTAGTTGACCGAGCTAGGTCCTTCTCCTCTTCATTCTTCACACTACTTGTACACCTAGGCAATAGAATTCGAATAAATTTACATAGATTGTATAATTTGGTGTTACTTATAACTAAGCAGAAATAAATCTCATAAAAAAAACGGAGAAATTCTGATGATTGAGCAGAATCTCTCCGTTTATACATTACATGCCCCACACGACAGGTCCTTGGATCTATGATTTATTTTCTAGCCCTTCTAAGTACTTCACGGCATCAGCAAAAGTGTCAATTGGGATGATTTTCATATCAGTACCAATATCTTTAGCTGTTTTAACAGCTTCTTTGTAGTTTGACTTATTACTATTATTCTCATTCGGTGCAAAGAAAATGTCTGCGCCGGCATTATCTGCAGCCACAATTTTTTGATCTATTCCACCGATGCGCCCTACTGTGCCATCTGGTGAGATTGTGCCAGTTCCAGCGATTTCATAACCCTTTGTTAAATCTCCCTCAACTAACTGATTATAAATTTCTAATGAAAACATAAAGCCAGCTGATGGACCTCCAATTTCACTTGTATCAATCGCCACTTCTGGATCTACTGATATCTCTTTATCATCCACTAAAGTAATGCCCACACCAGCCTTCCCAGTCGCAGCAATTTTCTCTAGTTCGATATCGGTTTCTCTTTGTTCCCCATTTCTTTCAAACGTAAGGGATATGCTATCACCTTCCGATTTTGATGAAACCATATCAATGAATTGCTCCGAAGATTGAAAAGATTTTCCATCTACTTTTGTTACCCTATCTGATGCTTCAAGTTTCCCTTCTGCTGGCATACCTTCCATAATATTAAGTACATACACGCCTTGATAATTGTAATTCACATCTAATCCAGCATGTTGATATGCCACTTCTATGGCTGACTGCTTGGAGTTATCCATTAAGTATAATTGCCTTAACTGATATTCTCTATCTGTTTCATCATCTCTTCGGATATCCTCGATAGGATAAATATGTTGATATTTTTGCCATTTTGCCCATAAATAAGTATAAATATTAGCTTTGCCCATTCTTATAGTCGTAAGCATGAAACTACCTGTAGCGCTGTCACCATTCTCAACTTCAATGATTGGTTCTAATTCTTTCGCCATACCTGGCTTTGAGACATAATAAGGAAGTTGTATAAAAGAAGTAACAAGGACGAGTAATGCTAAGACAAAGAAGGAGCGAGCCCAAATTTTTCTTTTCATTCATTTGGCTCCTTCCAATTTTTGATAATTTCTTTTATTGTGTCGATATATTTGAGCGCTTCCTCTTCTCCTATCTTAATTATTTCATTTATATTTGTAAAAGCTTTTGAACTATACATCTCTACACTTGGTCGAATCATCACATTGGATGCTATTTCACGGTTAATCACATTCTCCATTTGTAAAATATCTAGGCTCTGCATAATAACATCATAAATGGAGTGTATCTCTGTCTGAACATTTACTCTTGAGACATCAACAGCAATAATAATATCTGCGCCCATATCTTTTACAACTGAAACAGGCACACGGTCAATAACCCCTCCATCAACTAGTAGCCGTCCTTCAACCTTTTCAGGTACAAAAATACCAGGAATAGATATACTTGCTCTAACAGCTTCTGCTATTGGCCCGTCTTGAAAAATAACCTTTTCTCCCTTCTGGATGTCAGTTGCGACTACAGAAACAGGAATTTTTAAATCTTCTATTTTCTTGTCTTGTGTGAATACACGGATGAATTCCTTCACTCGATTACCAGCGACAAATCCCATTCTAGGGACCGTAAAATCTAAATAATACTTTCTTTTAAAAACAGTGGAAAATTTATATAATGTTTCAATATCTATTCCTGTAGCGTAAAAGCAGCCTACCATTGCCCCCATACTGCTCCCTGCAATCATGTCAATTGGTATATCTTCATCCACAAGCGCTTTTATTACACCAAGATGTGCAAACCCACGCGCACCACCAGATCCGAGAGCAAGACCTATTTTTGGTCGAACCAAAATCTTTCCCTCCAATCCCTTTCATAAAATGATTGTCTTTCTTCTTTAATGTATTGATATCAAACAACCAAATACTATTTATTATCTTATGTATAAATAGTTGCTTTAGTTAACAGACGAATGATTTCATTTTCAGATATTTCCATACTTTTTTGTAAAGTTCGAATCTTTTTAAAATGAAGATTCATCAATAGTAAGTAAATGTCATTTTGAAATCAATGGTCTAATTTTTCATCTGTCGTCGTATATTCAATAGAAGAAGGACATGCTTACATTGTGTTCCAGCCGTATTACATAAGGGAGGCTCGTTCGTGTCACGTTCAAAGTTAAAAACATTCATGCTTGCACTTTCGGCATCATTAATCGCCGTTTCACTTATATTATATCCACAAGAATCCGTTGATGCATCGAGAAGGGGCCTCGAAATGTGGTGGGAGATTGTTTTTCCTTCACTTTTACCGTTTTTTATTATAGCCGAGGTTTTAATCGGTTTTGGTGTAGTAAAATTTATTGGTGTACTATTAGAACCACTCATGCGACCACTATTCAGAGTTCCAGGTGTAGGTGGCTTTGTGTTAGCCATGGGAATGGCATCTGGTTATCCAGCTGGAGCAAAGTTCACTGTAAGATTAAGACAAGAGAAACAAATATCACGTCTGGAAGCAGAGCGACTTGTTTCCTTCTCTAACTGTTCCAATCCCTTGTTTATTTTTGGCGCAGTGTCTGTTGGTTTCTTTCATAATACAAAATTAGGGATTATCCTTGCTTTAGCCCATTATCTTGGTAATTTAACTGTAGGTTTAATCATGCGGTTTTACGGACGAAAGGAAGAAAAGAAGAACACTAAGATAGCGACGCCCCCCGCGCGAAAATTTTCATTTAAGGAAGCATTTAATGTCTTACATGAAACAAGATTACAAGAACAGCGTCCATTAGGAAAACTTGTTGGTGATGCTGTAATATCTTCTATTCATACTTTATTAATGATCGGTGGCTTTATTATTTTATTTTCGGTCATAAATAAATTATTATTCCACATCGGCATTACAGACTTTTTCGCTCATGGGCTCGGTTTATTATTATCTATTTTCCAAATCTCCCCTGATTTTAGTAAAGCATTATTTTCTGGCATATTTGAACTGACTCAAGGAAATCAGATGACTGCTCAAGTCGATCATGTTCCGTTGCTACAAAAAGTAATGATCGCCAGTGCTATCTTGGCCTTCTGTGGATTTAGTGTTCAATCACAAGTCGCAAGCATTATCGCTCAATCCGATATTCGTTTTAAGCCATTTTTCATCGCTCGTATTATTCATTCATTTATTGCTGCTTTTTACGCCTACCTTTTTTGGCATTTACTCTACGACCGTGTGTCATTTGAGCAACCATCTAACGCCATACCCGTTTTTCAAGGCGAAGCCTTTACCATATATGATTACATGATAACACTTGGACCTCTCATTACTTTATTTTCTCTTATTTTATATATTTTCATCTACTATCGTAGGCATTTTCTTTCCCATTAGTACACGACCTTAAAACTAAAAGATTGTATAAAAAAAGGCAGACACTCCCTGAGTTGATCTGCCTCTTTATTTTACTTAGCGAATTTTTTATGTAGCGCATCTTGTACCTCAGCTGGAACGAGGTCAGAAATATCTCCTTGATATTTTGCCACTTCTTTTACGATACTTGAGCTCAAGAAGGAATATTGATTATTCGTCATAACAAAGAATGTTTCAATCTCATCATTTAATACGCGATTCATCGATGTGATTTGCATCTCATATTCAAAGTCAGATACTGCCCTTAGACCGCGAATGATTGCTTTTGCATTTACACTTTTTGCATAATCCACTAATAAACCTTGAAAAGTCCCAACCTTGACATTAGGAATGTCTTTCGTCACTTCTTCAATTAAATGAATTCTTTCTTCAACAGAAAAGAGTGGATTCTTAGAAGAATTATTAAGTAGCACGACATGTATTTCATCAAATACTTTTGCTCCCCTTTTAATAATATCTAAATGGCCAAAAGTAATTGGATCAAAACTTCCTGGGCATACGGCAATCCCGCTCATTTTTATTCCCCCTGCTTTCTAATTTATTCATTAGGTACAATATAACGATAAATGGAAACAGCAATGATACCATAGCTTTCATACTTTACTTGTTCTAAGTCCCCGCATAATGTGGGTAATTGTATATCCGAGCTATGTTCACACATTATAATGCCACTTTGCTTTAGTAACCTCTGTTGACTAATGATTTCTAACAATTTAACGAGTTGCTGCTTTTTGTAAGGTGGATCAAGGAAGATATAATCAAATTGCAACTCCCTTTTCATAATGGCTTTTAAAGCTCTTTCTGCGTCATTTCTATAAACTTCAACGTCTTCTTCGATTTTACAAATTCGTAAATTTTCATGTACTGTATGTATTGCTTTGCTATCACGATCAACGAAAATCGCTTTTTCTACACCTCTACTTAATGACTCAATCCCAAGGCCGCCACTTCCAGCGAACAAATCAAGTGCAATGCCACCATCAAAATAGGGTCCTATCATATTAAAGATTGCTTCTTTTACTTTATCAGTTGTTGGTCTTGTTGATTTGCCAGGAACGGCTTTAAGTTGCATTCCTTTATATTGACCAGATACTACCCGCATACTACTACTCACCACTTATTCTAAATTCAATTTTTCTTCATCATCCTACCATACTTTTTATAGGAAACAAACTCATATTCTCCTAAGTATTTCAAGAGATGTCGAATAAAAATGTATAACAATGTCTTATATGGAGATAATGAAATTAACAGCATCTAAACGATGTTGTTGCCAACCGCGGAGAAGACTTACGTTTCCCCATAAGTTCTTCCTCCGGTTTCTCCTCTCCCTTTACCTTCTGCCTATTAGATGGTTGGAAGGACCCTGTAGGTTTTTGCTACAGGGATTTTTTTATTTTTATCGACGGTGAACTCATTCAAATAGGAATGATTCTATCATTCCACATATGCTTTCCTTTTACATGTCAAAATAAACTTTATTACCCTCTTCTCTGAAGTTTATATGAAAAATAGACTGGAGCCATTTTTTTTCTAAATAATACTCTCCATTCATCTTTTTCAGTGGATGTTCTAACAAGCCAAAAACCTCTTCGTTTCTTATAAAAATCGACTGGTCTGAATATAGACGATAAACATCTTTGTCATTAAAGATTGCCCATTCCGTTTCAGATAAACGCTCTGTTTCAAACTCGAGGAATGACATTGTCTTTTGTAGAGGTACCCACTCTATTCCATCAATTTCAATTACTTTCACAGTTAATTTTTTATTATTCCAATGATAATCTTTCATTGTATATAATTCTAAAGAAACCGGTTGTTTATTCCTTAATAATTCAGCAAAGAAGTTCGTTTGTTTTCCCGTTATTTGATAAAGTATCTCATCCATATCTTCTGGCACGAAACTTTCATCCAAGTCGGAAATATTGGCAACAAGCTGTTCCAACTCACTTGAAGTTAGCTTTTCTTTTAGTTCGTTAAAAGCATACATACTTAAATCAAACCGAGGATTTTCATCAATAATAAATGAGGTTAACAAATCCAATAACCATTCTATTTCTTCACTTTCAATAGAATGGAAATAGAGAGCGTCTACTAATTCTCTTTCTAATAATTCTCCACTAGGTAAAATGAGAATGCCTCCAAATAGACCACTTTTCAACTGATTAGTTGTAATGATACTTAAAAAATTTGCTTCTTTTACCTTTTCTTCATGTTTTTGTATCAGTTCTTTGATCTCAGGATAGTGATTACCATAGTACGAATACTGCGTTTCGTTTCGCTCGGTGTTTATTTCTTCATTATACCAAAGCAGTGCCGGATTGTTGGTCTTACCAGAAAAGAAGTAATAATCTATTAGATCCTCTTTTACGAACCCAGATAAAGGAATACCAGCCAGCCACTTTCCATTTCGATGGTGAGATTCAATGATTTTTAATTCCACATGATCTATAGTGACACCCTTTAATTGAAATAACCAATCACGAATCAAAGTGTTAGTCTTTTTATTTAGAGGCAAACTATAGGTAATATGTAACTGACTACCTTTAGTTTCAATTATATTTTCAGCTCGCCAAACTCTCTTACACTCATCTTTATCATTATATGTACATGTCCAATTTGAAGCTTTCTCCGGTACGATTATTTCGTAAATGGATTTGTCAGATAAACTAGAAATCGTTTGAAAGACTTGCACAGATTTTTCATCTGAATGAATGGTAACATTTGTTTGTGCACTTTCTTGTGCATTGACAGTTTGCTCATCTGTTATGAATTGGTCCCATTGGTTAAAAAATATACAGAGAATAATGATAACAAAAAGAATAGAAATGACCTTTTTCATCTTGTGCTCCCTTACTACTCATTCAAGAGATAATTGTACCTAATTATATATAAACACCGAATATCCTTCTAATCAATAAAAAAAAATGATAAAGTAGGGAAGTGTTGATTAAACATAAAAGGAGAACAAATATGATTCAAAGATTTATTGAACTCGGAGAAGGGTTTTCTGACATTTATGAATTGATAGAGATAGCGAAAAGGAATGATGACCGCCTTAAACATATGATGGTTTTACATACAACCATAAATGACAAGGCGATGAGTTCACTTATCGTGATATTAAACCCACCTGCTGAAGGTAAATTCCAACCTATATATATATGCAGAGAAGGCGTGCCAAATCATACAATCAAACCTAATAAACGCTTTCAATTATTTGCGGATACAGCGAAAGAGTTAAATAAAGAACTCATCCAATTCAATGTGAAACCTTCGACACTTTTCTCTGAGAAAGACTTATATTTTCAACATTTAATCGCTATTTTCAGGTTAAATCACTATTTACCTGCACTAACTTAAACAAACCTAGGCACTATATTTACTATATGTGCCTAGGTTTGTTTAAGTTGTTAAATGCCCATCTTATAATCATACTCTTTTGCTTTATCTGGTTTTGCGTTTTCAAATTCAGTTTTTAAAAAAGGTTTGTATGAAGGTTCAACTTTTTTAACAAACGAATATGAACTAATCTTTTCAGTTAAAGCGTCGATATCCTCCATGTTACAATAAACAACTACGTACTTTAACCGTTTCGATACAAAATGAACGTTCCCAAAGCGACGTAACATTTTCGCTTGCTTTAATGAATAAAGCCAAACAATTAAACCTTGCCTCTCTCCAAGCATAATACTTCCCCTTTTGTTCAAATGATTGTTATTAGTCTAGCATATATTTCATTATTTTTACAATGTGATTGATTTTTTCATTCTCTATCTTTTTAAAAAAACAGTGCGGTCATGACCGCACTGTTAAGCAGAACAGCTACATGCTCCGCCTGATCCACAACCACCCGAACAAGCATTATCAAAAAATGGGTTACCTGTTGGGACTTTAATATGTTGAGACACAGAGTGACTTATAATGACGCTAATTTCGTCAAGCAAACTCTGTAACTCTGTTTCCGATTGCCTATACGCTGCAACATACGGATCCATATCCATTTCTCTCTTTAACTGACGTATAGACATCGTAACTCTTTTATAATCAGGATGATACTTACCAAATCGTTGTACATCCTCATAAAGATCTTTCATTTCAACAAATTGACGAATCTTTTCCTGAGTTTCAGGATTTGATTGCATCTCCTTGAGGCATTGCTTGTATTGAGTAGCTTCCTCAGACTTGACAATCATCGTGACAATCTCATCGGCTACGTCCAATATCTCTAATCTTTCTAAAGTAGCAAGCATCTGGAAGCTCACCTCCACTTTTCATCATATCATGGAATACCTAAAATCTAAAGTACTGAGAAGAATTATTCCACTTGTACGATAAATTCTTTTGTCAAAAAGTAAAGCGCGGGATCACTACTCACTACTTCTAGTTTGATATGATGTTTCCCTTGTGACAACCCTTTTATTTTGAAAGCTGCGCGGTTGATTTCTTCTGTTTTCTCCCCATCAACATAAACAATAAACTTTCCCTTCACCCCTTGTCGATCTTCTCTAAATGTTATCCCATCAACAATACATTCAATAAATACATCGTTACCTTCCACTAAATGCTTGACGAAGAAATCTTGTGGCCCTTTTGCCATGGCCGTTGTTACCGGAATAGATTCTCTAATTTCAAGCCCCTTAACAGGAGCTAGTATGCTATTTGTTTCTGGCTCTGGAATATCTTTGGTGCAAGCTACTAATAAGATGAATAAAATACAAAGCGAGAAGTATTGATATATTTTCTGCAAGCTCATCAACCCTTTTTATTATGTATTATTTGCTTTTACATAATAATTACTCATAAAAAATAGCCTTCTTCCTAAGCGAAGAAGACCATTTATGATTGACTGTTCATTGCTTGAAACATGCTCATCATCATAGATGCCATCTGAACCCCATTAGAAAACTTTTCTACATGATGAGGAATTGTTTTTTTATGATAATGTAAAGACGCTACTTCTAATTTCTGTATTTCTGTTGGGTTTCGCGATAACGTTCGATACCACTGTGGCTGTTCTCTAACGAACTTTTTTAATTCTTCATTTTGTTGAATATACTCTCTTATATCTTTACGCAAAGATTTTCACCTTCTTTTAATCTTTTTTAAATGCAAATGGATTTGGCTTTTGAGCAATTGAATTTGATTTAGTAGAGCTTTTAGAGGATGTAGCTCCTCCTTGAAATTGTGATAACACCCCTTGAATTGCTCCGAGAGCCTGGCTCATATTTGTAATATAACCTTGTACTTGATTAACATCCATGTTTTTTACAGTTCCCATCACTTGATTGATCCAATCTTGTTTGTTTTCAGTAGTGGTTTCGGAAGAATCACTCTTCTGATCACGCACATCTTGCTCATCATCTTCCAATAGGTACCATTCTTCATACAATTGCTGCATCGACTTTTTGCCGGACCTCACTTCTTTTAGTACTGATGGATTCTTTTTCACATAAGACTTAAACCGTTCCACAGTTGGGTGCAATTGTTTCTGTGCCACTATTATTCACCTCGTTTTCGTTACAAATGCCTACTTTATTGTATGAGTGCACCTCCATAATAGTGATAAATTTCTATATTTCTATTGGTTAGGTTTCTGTTACGATAAAGATAAGCACATATACAAAACTTCATTTTATTGGAATGAGGATGAAAACGGTTTATGCTTAAAGTTAATGATATAACAAGGAGTTTCACAAATTATGACAAAGAAAGATTTCTTACTTCAAAAGTTTTCACAAATTATTGCCGAGACTAATGACAAAGATTTAGCGTTAATCGATAGTATTGTGGATAGTTTAGAAAGAGAGCAAAATGGGGCTAATCGTTCATATATTGAAGCATTTATGAATGTAGAAGAACAGTTAGAAGATGATGCTGTTACAATTTCCATCCCTATTACACCTCTACTTTATAATCCGCTTGGTATTGTTCACGGAGGTATGATTGCTACACTCATTGATACTGCAATGGGTACTCTAAGCAATGAAGCAGCTCCGTTAGATAAGGTGGCAGTGACTACACAATTAAACATTCATTATTTAGCTACAATTAAAGGCAACAACCTTACTTGTCATGCAACAATCACTCATAAAGGAAGTCGTATGATGGTCCTCTCTGCAGTCGTTGAAAGAGACGACGGTAAGAAGGTTGCAACTGCTTCCTCTAACTTTTTTGTTATCGGAAAGTGAACAAAAAAAAGACGTGCACTCATCATACAATGAGTATGCCACGTCTTTATTCTTGTTCCCATTTTTCAATAAAGTTTTGTGTAAAGTGCTTCTTATGAACACCTACACCAATGTGAGTAAATTGTTCGTTCAATAAAGTTTCACGATGCGCACTACTATTTAACCATCCCTCCATTACTGAAGGTGCATCTACATAATTAGCAGCGATATTTTCACCAGCAGATAGATAAGCAACCTCGCCCGCTTTTAGGCGATCTGACAGTTCACCATATTCATCCGACGTATGCGAAAAGGCTTCACTTTCATACATATCCACACTGTGGTTATATGCTACTTCTTGGGTCTGCTCATCTAAGCTAAGCTCATTCACATTATATCTTTCTCTCATTACGTTTGTAATATCAATAATCTGCTGCTCCATTCCTCGATTGATAGCGGCTTCTTCCTCTTCTTCTATATCATTTACGACAAATAACTCGCCCCTATAAACTAATTCATAAGGCCTTAACATCACGAAAGACTCATCATTTAGAAAACGTACACTAGAAAGCGTACCTGTAAATTTATCTAAATAAAGTAATGCATAATAATCGCCAATTCTAATAATTGGTCTCATATTCATGTCCGCTTCTGATAACTCAAAGCGATAAACACTACCTTCGAATTCAATTTCTATATTTGTTTCTGCATATAACGAAGAATAAATTTCTCCTGATGGTTGTCCTATTTTAAAAGGGGTAACATCCACTTCTTCACCTGTGGCATATATGGAAATAACTTTCCCTTCCCATATACCGACTTGTATATATTCATGGTTGCCATTCGGATAAATCCACCATTCATAGCCTTGAAGTGTAGGATCAATCCGTTCCGGTTCACCAAACTCTTTCTTTATATCCGAAGCTTTTGACCCCATTAAAGTAAGCAACCCTTCTTCAGGCATCTCAGCAACCATTGACTCTTCATCCTGTTGATTACCTATCGTCTCATCTTGAGCAACTTCTGTACCCTCATCACTCAACAGCAGTTGATCTTCACTACTAAAATCTAAGTATAACCATATAACGGTAAGAGCCAATATCAGTACAAATACGCGTAATACACTCTTCAGAGAACTTGCACCTCCCATGACTTCTTTTAAACCCGGACACTTCTATTATATCCATGTCATAAACATGAGTATCGTTAAGAATCACATAACTCCCAATCTTTCCAATACACGAAAAAGTATTTTTTATAACATATGTTTAAATATAGTATATCATCACATAGAAATGGATAATAGCAAGTTGTTTATGAATTAAGAAAACCTTTACAACAACTATAAGGTACGCTTCAATAAAGAAGCTAATTTAAATTGTTTAAAAATCTCGATTTAAAGGTTTATACATCTTATTATACATGGAAATGAACTTTATATCATTAACCTCTATATGTATCATTCTTTTCACTAATTTTTTCATTATACATATATGAAGGATGTTGGGAATACTAGTGTTAGGTGAATATAATGATCCATTTGAAAAAGATTGCAACTTGTCCATTTTTCAACTATTATTAAATTTGAGATGATTCAATATTGGTTCTGTTTACCAATTGTTTTTTTCAGGAGGGATTGATTATTATGAAGCTTGAAAATACGGGTTTAGAAAACAAGCAAGTTGAACTAAAGCGACTAGATGACCTAATGGATTCTTATCAGTTAGTACGTGCAGGACAGTGGGATTATGAAAGAGTTACATACGATCGAAAATTTGAATTAAAAGAAGGAATCTACTATCTTCGTGTATTTGGACATGCAGTCGAAGGGGACGTTGGCGCTAGAAAGGCGACGATTCAATTACTTACTCCTTTATTAGGCAAACATTATTATCCTCATGGAGTAGAATATGGGGATGGCGAACACTTTCCACAATCACTTGTTAAGCAATCTGAAAAGATCCTAACAGACATTAATAATGATTTAGAACAAATACTTAAGTAAGCAAAAAAAACGTGAAGAACAAATCTTCACGTTTTTTCTATCGAGTCGATAGAGCAATGCTCTATTTTCAAAACCACCTTACCAACGCGAAGTCCAGTCAATAATCGAATATCTTCAATAATTTGTTTTTGTAAAATCATCAAATCTGTTAATACTTCTTTATAAGGTCTAATACTTAATCTTACTTCAATTATCACCTGATCATCTAATCGCGTAATAATATCTTCACTACTTCTTCTAATTAACCTTACCTTTTCCTCTGCACCATCCATTTGAAGATAGCGTATATTGGATTCTACAATGGATGAAATGATAAATTTGCGTACTTTTTGTTTTTCCACATCTCGCTTTTCCAATTGCATCATCCATTCATTTCTGAATTCAACCTTATTAAGTAAAGGATATTATAGTTAATGCAGTTTGATCTCATTTTGTTCTGCTATGTTTACAAAAAGTACTCTTTAGACAGTAACCTAAAAACTTCTTGTTTCTTACTATTTGATGGTCTTACTTACTTTATTCTCATTTATTCTTTCTTCATTTACAGTTTTATGTATTACTGTGTCAAGTATTGACATGGAAATACAAGCAAGCAAAAAAAGTCCGAACCTATTCGAATGATACTAGCACTCGAATAAGCTCGGACTTACATGACTTTGGACTTTTTAGAATCCGAATATCGCTTTGATTAATGATGTTGTTTCTCCGCCATGATAAAAAACATATAGTAGTAAATAAACGGCTACCCCCGTAATGGCAGTAGCAAACCAAATAATACTTGTAAAGGGACCGATCTTTCTATGAAGCTTTAACTTATTCTTATATCCCGTATACAAGTTAATGATTCCAAGTACCGCTCCTGATGTGGCCAATGTAATATGAAAGACAAGAAAAAGGGTATAATAAATTTTTATATCATCAGGGCCACCAAATGATGTATTTCCGATAAAGATTGTTCGACTAGCATAAATAATAAAGAATATGATGGCAAAAATGCCAGCTAATGTCATCGATTTTTTATGTGCGTCAATTTTTCTCTTACTAATTTGAACCCAACCAATTGCCACCATAATGGCACTTAACACGATAAAGGTTGTACTGATTGTTGGTAAGACAGGCAATGAATGCTCCATAGTAACTTCCTTTCTCTTATCAAACTTCCTATATGTACTTTATTCTTCATATAATTACATGAAGAAGCTATGCTCATTTTATAAAAGTATTCCTTCTTTTTCAATCATGATTGAATGGTTTTCGTAAAAGTTCTTTAATTGTTCAAAAATGGAGCCTACCTTAGTAGCTAGGTAGGCTCGAGATTTATTCCACTGTTCTTGGGTTCATGAGCTGATTTTCAGCTTCTTTCTCCTCTGACTGTTCTTTGCGATACCATTCAAAAAATACAAGCGCCAAAACATAGCCATAAACAATTTCCTGTATAATTTTCATAATAACGCCGCCTAACTGCTGATCATGCAGTAGAGACATACTATTAAACATTTCTGGTCCACTTAAATTTAATCCTGCGAGGGTTCCTGTGGGAACACAGAGAGCTAATGCTTGTCCCCATGCATGTGGATCAGAATACGTTGCATACATCGGTGCGTCTGCAAATATGATCAGTGCACAAGCCGGTGTTAATAGAATACCATCTGCAAAAATATAACCGACTTTTTTTAGCCCACTTATTCTTTGCTGCTCAGGTAACGGCGTGATAAGTGGCCACCACATACATATAGCAAAGAGAAATAAGATGATTGTATAAACTGTATGCAAAGTCATATCTACTTTAATTACATCAAAAATCAATGGGATATGGTAAAAAGAAAATAAGCCATTAAAAAAGATTAAAGCAATTAATGGTTTTGTAAAAAAGCGAAACAATGGTTTTATGATTGGTAAGGCAATAAAGGAACGCCACATCCATTTAGGAATTCCGTAAATAAACAAGATTGGCACAACTAAATAGAGTACACCCATTTGAATCATATGTGCATAAAACATCAAATGTCCCATTAGATCAAGCGGAGATCCCTTAATCAGATATAAGACTAAGATTGCACTGGAAAAGAATAGCGCTTCTTTCTTATGTAATGGTTCACTATTTGCAAAACGGTGGCGAAACTTAACGGTCACTAAAAAATACAAAATTAACAACAAGACCAATGCTAGAAGAAAATACGGACTCCATAATGCTCTAAATCCAAAAATACTAAGTGGCATTCTTACGTCACCTCATTTTATGTAATACTACAGGCCATCATTATTGTTTCTGATATCAATGTCTATTATACGCTTGTCTTAAAGACCGTGGCAACCCACTTTATGGAATCGGTGTCAACATCTTACCTTGATTGTTGTAACTGTCATAAATTTTTAAGAATTGTAGCTCAATTTTGTTATTCATCTATTACATGAATTAATTAGCAATCTATTTTAACCATTTTTAACCCACAAAAAAACGACTGAAATTTATCAGCCGTTTTTCATTTTACCACCAAATAATTGTCATGAATGCCAGCAGAGTAATGAAAGCTACAAAGACACCTGAATACAGGAACAATGCAGGAGCTTCATGTCCTTTATGGCTCATATGCATGAAATAATATAGTTGGAAGCCTACTTGAACGATTGCTAGTACTAAGATAAACGGAATGGTAAACCATCCGGAAATATCATAGCCAACAGCAATGAAAGCCACAAATGTTAAAAAGATCATCATTGCAAATGAAACAACCTGATATCTCATTTCCTCTGCGCTTTTTCTGCGACGATATTCAATGTCAACTTTTGGGTTACCTGAGTTTAATTCTTCATTTGCCATCAGTTATCCCACCATTCCCATTAAATATACAACCGTAAAGATAAACACCCATACAACATCAATAAAGTGCCAGTATAAACTTGCAACATAAAACTTTGGTGCTGTATAAAGGTCTAATCCACGTTTTGCATTACGTACCATTAATGTAATGATCCATGCAAGACCAAATGCAACGTGACCACCATGGAAGCCTACAAGTGTGTAGAAAGCTGTACCAAATGCTGAACTTGTAAATGTATGATGGTATTCATGTACATAATGGTTGAATTCATAAACTTCTAAACCAAGGAAAGCTAAACCGAGTAATACGGTAATGCCTAACCATAACTGCATTTTTTTGAAGTTGAAATTCTTCATATGGTACATTGCATAAACACTTGTTAATGAGCTTGTTAATAACAACATTGTCATAACAAACACTAATGGTATTTCAAAAAGGTCTTTTGCTAAATAATGGTCACTGTTTGGTACACGATCCTTTAATGCTAAATAAGTCGCAAATAAAGTCGCAAATAAAACAGTTTCACCACCAAGAAATAGCCAGAAACCTAAAAATTTATTCTTTCCGTCGAGGGTTTGCTTTTCAGGCGCTGCAGGCCATGTTTCATATGTGAATTTTTCATCTGCCTTCATTATGCCTTACCCCCTTTATCATCATCCATTAATTCCTCTTTATGAATATGATATCCGTGGTCATCTTTCACTGATCTAAAGAACATAGAACCAAAGACAACCAACATGCCGATAATAAGTACTGGGATGCCCCATGAATGTTCATTATGGTACATTGCACCAAATGCCGCGATAAACAATCCTACTGAAATAACAAATGGAACAAATGAATTGTTAGGCATATGGATGTCACCTATTGGCTCAGCAGGAGTCATCTCTTTATTACCTTCCATTTTCTCAATCCAGTAAGCATCTAACCCACGTACAAGCGGAAGCTGTTTAAAGTTATAAAACGGTGGTGGTGATGGTATTGCCCATTCAAGTGTACGTCCGTCACCCCATGGATCGCCACCAACTTTTTTATTCTTCGCAATGGTCATAACCACATTAATTAATAATACGATTGTTGCTACCGCCATAAAGAAGGCACCAACAGTACTTACCAAGTTCGCAGTTTCAAACCCTTGACCTTCGTTAAACGTAAAGATACGACGCGGCATCCCCATTAAACCTAAGAAATGTTGAATAAAGAAGGTTAAATGGAACCCAATTAAAAATAACCAGAATGTTACTTTACCAAGGGCTTCATTCAACATTGTGCCAAACATCTTCGGCCAATATAGATGTAAACCGCCAAGTAATGCGAAGACAACTCCACCAACGATAACATAATGGAAGTGAGCAACAACAAAGTAACTATCATGGTACTGATAATCCTGTGCAGCTGACGCAAGCATAACACCTGTTACTCCACCCATTGTAAAGGTTGGTATAAACGCAATAGCATACAACATTGGGGTTGTAAATTTAATGCTACCGCCCCACATTGTAAAGAGCCAGTTAAATATTTTAATCCCCGTCGGAACAGCGATTGCCATTGTCGCCACAGAGAAAATGGCATTAGCGATCGGACCTAATCCAGTTGTAAACATATGGTGAGCCCATACCATGAAACCTAAAAACCCGATTAACACAGTAGCGAACACCATTGATGAATAACCAAACAATCTTTTTCTTGAGAAAATCGCAAAGATTTCCGAAAAGATACCAAAAGCTGGTAATACTAAGATATAAACTTCTGGGTGTCCAAAGATCCAGAATAAATGCTCCCAAATAATTGTGTTACCACCCATATCTGGGTTAAAGAAATTTCCTCCAAATAAACGATCAAAAAGCATTAAGAAAAGTGCCACAGTTAGTGGAGGGAATGCAAATAGTATTAATGCTGACGTTACAAACGTTGTCCATGTAAATAATGGCATACGCATATAAGTCATTCCTGGTGCACGCATATTAATAATCGTTACAAGGAAGTTAATTCCCCCTATTAATGTACCCGCACCTGAGATTTGTAATCCTAGTACGTAAAAATCTATCCCGTGACCTTCTGACGCAAGTGAAAGGGACGCATAAGAAGTCCAACCAGCATCAGGAGCTCCTCCTAAAAACCATGAAAGGTTTAGAAATACACCACCAAAGAAAAACAACCAGAACCCTAAAGAGTTAAGGAAAGGGAATGCAACATCACGTGCCCCAATTTGTAGTGGCATAACCGCATTCATAAATGCGAATATCAACGGCATCGCTGCCAAGAAAATCATTGTTGTACCGTGCATAGTGAGTATTTCATTGTATACTCCAGCACTTACAAAATCATTGCCTGGTACGGCTAGCTGGATACGGATAAACATTGCCTCTAGTCCACCGACTAGGAAGAAAAATCCACCAGCAATTAGATAAAGGATGGCGATTTTTTTATGGTCAACAGTTGTTAAGTAATCCCATAAAACGGCGCCAACACCTTTTTTCTGAGCATAGGTACTCACAATTTTACCTCCTTCTTAAACGCAAATCGCCTTATCAATCCTCAACTTTAAGGCCCATTAAGTAATCTGTTAATGCATCGATTTCTTCATCTGAAAGGTCACCATACTGACCTGTCATTTTATTTCCAGGCTTAAATTCTTCTGGATCTTTTATCCAAGCTTTCAGATTCTCTTCTGTATGCTCTAAGTATCCAGCTATATGCGTACGGTCACCAAAAGTTGTCAAGTTAGGACCAACAGCATTTGCTCCTGTAGGTGTAACTGCATGACACCCAATACAGCTTTGATTAAAGATTTCTTGCCCTTGTTCTGCAGACGCAGTTTCAGGTTGAGCTGCTTCTTCCATAGAAGCCAAGTCTTCAGCCCAAGCATCAAAATCATCTTTTGAAATAGCTTTTACTTTAAAGTCCATTAATGCATGTGATGGTCCGCAAAGCTCAGCACATTTCCCATAAAAAATATTACCTACTTCATCAGCTTTTTTACTATCAAATTCTAACCAAAACTTATTCGTATTTTCAGTATTGGTATCAAGCTTACCACCAGCAGCTGGAATCCAGAATGAATGTTTCACATCTGTTGATAGTAGATTGAAATATACTTTTTCGTCAGTAGGAACTACTAGCTCCTGGCTAGTTACAATACCTTGATTCGGATATTCGAACTCCCACCAATAAAGATTCGCTTTAACATTTACCACCGTTACATCCGTTTTCCCCTCTTCATTCTTATCTTCCATAGGAGAAACATCAGCTAAGTCAAACGTAGCTGCAACAGTCGGTACAGCTAAAACTAGAAGTAATAAAATTGGTATAACAGTCCAGATAATCTCTAATTTGTGACTTCCTTCAACTTGTTTAGGAATCTTATCGTCTTTACGACGAAACTTAAACAGTACGATAAGGAAAATGACTGTCACGACAATAATGACACCAACCATAATGAATGTACTCAATAGCATAAGGTCATATTGTGTTTGCGCAACTTCACCCGCTGGTTGTAGTGCCGATATAAATGGCTCACCACAGCCGGCTAGAAATAACGTCGTTACAGCTAACATAAATAGCAGACGCCCTTTTGCAAGCCTTTTCATAGCTTATTCATACCCCTCTTTCGTGAAAATTTCTTTGAGTGCTAAAACTTAATATGGATAAATCTCTCAACAAGAGAGAATCTCCCAACAAATGAAAAATGAGCTACCCACCAGTAAAATTAAGTAAAGCCCAACACATACTTCTAATCATATTGTTACAAACTTTGGAAAAGGTATTCCTATCTTAGAAAACAACTTTCTTAAAAAGCTTGTCTTCCTTACTATTATGTTCACTTTTTTAAATATGTAAGTAATCTCATTGTGTTTGCTATGTATTTATGAGTAAACATAATATCCAGATTATTAAAAAAATCTCAGACAGATTTCAAGCTAATTTTACGTTTTCATCCTATTTCCCTTTTAGTATGTGATACTGGAAAGCATTTAATGACAGATTAAAAGTTAAGCACTAACTCCACTATAAAGCAAATTAGTTTACATTACCATATTTGTCATTAAATTCACCAAAGCAGTAAAAATAATTAATTCCAAATCATTTACAATTCCACACAAAACAAGTGTGATGCATTCACTGTATATTAAATCACATTTTTTAGTTATTTTGTGAAATTTTCTAGAATTAATTATGACTAATTTGTGTCAGAAGTTTGTTTTCCATTATATATTCATCACTTTTCTGAGATAATTAAGTTAATAATTTTTTCATTAAATGATAAATTAAGGTAATAACACAACTTATGCTTTTTAGAAATATTTACATGACAACTATATTTCTAGCAGACAAAACTTATGTTTTCAAGGGAAATAAGGATGAATACGGAAGAATTTTTATAAGTATTGTAATATTTTGATGAATCCTGTAGTATCAAAAAAGTGAGTATACATAGACGTATTTTTTTCACATTTACTTCAATCATAACTTATCCGAATAAAATGAAGTAAATAAACATAATGAACACAATTTTTTGGTTATACAATATGACTAATATCAGCATTTAAATGGTATTTATAAGTATAATCACGCGCCGCGTAAACCTATATTCTTATAGCCATAGCGCTCATACATACCTATACATTCAGAAGAAGGTGAAAGATTTGCAACGATCATTAAAATGGTTCGCTGTCCTAACAACAATAGGCATGCTACTCATTCTATTAGGCGGGGCATTAGTTACAAAGACAGATTCGGGAGACGGCTGCGGGGCATCATGGCCATTATGTCACGGTGAATTTATCCCAAGCAATATTTCACCCGAATTAATTATTGAGCTCGCGCATAGACTTGTTTCAGGTTCTGTCGGATTTATGGTTCTAATTTTAGCCATTTGGTCATGGAAAAAGATTGGTCATGTAAGAGAAACTAAATTTCTAGCCATTTCATCTGTCATCTTTCTAGTATTGCAAGCACTCATCGGTGCAGCTGCAGTCATGTGGGGACAATCTGATTTTGTGATGGCACTCCATTTCGGTATTTCATTAATATCATTTGCCGCTGTTCTATTACTTACTTTGTTAATTTTCGAAGTGGATAAGAAGTTCCAAGCAGAAAAACTTGTTCTCGATCAACGAATGAAGCGCCACATTATCGGGGTTACACTCTACAGTTATATCGTTGTTTATACAGGTGCGCTCGTACGACATGTAAATGCTAGTCTCGTTTGTATCGATTGGCCATTCTGTAGGAATGACGCCATCGGTCTTCCCCTAAATATGTATGAATGGATTCAGATGGGACATCGTGCAGCAGCTGGTATCATATTTATTTGGATTACCTATATCATGATACTGGCACTGAAACATTATAAGCATCAGCCAGTTATTTATATCGGCTGGATTATCTCGTTTATTTTAGTCAGTTTGCAAGTCATCGCTGGTGCACTAGTTGTAATTACCCAATTAAACTTATACATTGCGCTCGCCCATGCATTTTTTATTTCTTGCTTGTTTGGGGTGTTAAGCTACTTTATCCTTCTCACAACACGAAGCAAAGCAAATGAATTGACTCAATCAAAGAAAACGGACAATAAAAAAGACAAAAACGTTCCATTATCATAAATTTTCTTTTGATTAAAGTAAGCAAAAAAACTTTTCCTCTATTTAAGAGGAAAAGTTTTTTATTATGATCGCGCTAATTCAATTAAAAGATCACCAGTAGCAATCGATTCACCATCAGCTGCATAAATTTCTTTTACCGTACCAGTAAATGGAGCTTGTACAGTTGTTTCCATTTTCATCGCCTCAGTAATCATCAAGTGGTCACCTTGATTAACGACGTCACCTTTGTTTACTACTGCCTTAATAACTGTTCCAGGCATTGTCGCAGCAATATGTGTTTCATTGTGAGGATCTGCCTTTACTTTCGTTGCAACGGAAGATTTAATACTTTCATCTTTTATCACCACTTCACGAGGTTGTCCATTTAGTTCGAAATAAATCACTCTCGTTCCATCTGCCCGCGCTTGACCAATTGACACTAATTTAACAATAAGCGTTTTTCCTTTTTCAATTTCCACTTCAATTTCTTCACCTAAGTTCATACCGTATAAGAATGTAGGTGTATCAAGAACAGAAACATCACCAAATTGCGTATATGTTTTGTGGTAGTCCATGAACACCTTAGGGTAAAGTGCATAGGCAATTGCATCAAAGCTTGTCACTTCTCTACCTAAATCTTTATATAAAATCGCTTTTATTTCATCAAAATCAACATGTTCTAGCAGCTCACCAGGTCTAACAGTGATGGCTTCTCTATTTTTCAATATCGCCTTTTGTAGATCTTTAGGGAATCCTTGATACGGTTGCCCTAAATAACCTTCAAACAGCTCGACAACAGAATCAGGGAAGTCTAGTGAAGCACCTTTTTGAATGACCGCTTCTTCATCTAATTGATTTTGTACCATGTATAGAGCCATATCTCCTACAACTTTTGATGATGGTGTAACTTTGACAATATCACCAAACATTTGATTGACGCGGGAATACATCCCTTTTACATCATCCCATTTCTCTCCTAGACCAACTGCTTTTGCCTGTTGTTGTAGGTTACTATATTGCCCTCCAGGCATTTCATGTTGATAAATTTCCGTATGAGGTGCTTTCATACCACTTTCAAATTCTTGATAATATTTACGTACATCTTCCCAATAATAAGAAAGCTGTTCTAATGCATCCACACTCATCTCAGGTTGTCTTTCTGACCCTTCTAACGCATAATATAATGTATTTGCACTAGGTTGTGATGTTAATCCAGCCATTGTACTTAAGGCAACATCAACAATATCAACGCCCGCCTCGATTGCTTTTGCATAAGTGAAAATTCCATTGCCACTAGTATCATGCGTATGCAAATGAATAGGAATATCTACAGTTTCTTTCAATTCTGAGATGAGCTCAAAAGCTGATTGCGGCTTCAATAATCCAGCCATATCCTTAATCCCTAAAATATGGGCACCTTGATTCTCGAGTTCTTTTGCCAACTCTTTATAATACGCTAGATCATATTTCTTTCTTGTTTTATCAGAAATATCACCTGTATAACAAATGGCTGCCTCAGCGATTTTGCCTGTCTGTCTAACAGCATCTATTGCTACCTCCATACCTTTTACCCAGTTTAAACTATCGAAAATTCGGAAGACATCGATACCTGCATGTGCTGACTTTTCTACAAACTCTTGAATAACATTGTCCGCATAGTTTTTATAACCAACGGCATTAGATGCTCTTAACAACATTTGTAAGAGAATATTTGGCATCTTCTGACGTAATGTTAATAATCTTTCCCAAGGATCTTCTTTCAAAAAGCGATAAGCCACATCAAAAGTCGCACCGCCCCACATCTCTGAAGAAAACATTTGCGGAAGTAGTTTGGCCGTCGGTTCAGCAATATTTTGTAAATCCTTCGTTCGGACTCTTGTCGCTAGTAAGGATTGATGAGCATCTCTAAACGTCGTATCTGTTAATAGAACATTCTTTTGTTCCTTAATCCATGACACAAGCCCTTCTGCACCACGTTCTTCAAGTACTTGCTTTGTACCAGACTGATACTCATTAGGTAAAATAATTTTAGGCATTCTTGGTTGATCAAATGCTGGCTTCTTCTGCTTTTCGATTCCAGGGAAACCATTAACAGTTACATTACCGATGTATGAAAGCATTTTTGTTCCCCGGTCTTTTCTTTTTGGGAAAATAAACAGTTCCGGAGTACGATCAATAAATGATGTATCATATTCACCTGTCAAAAAGTTTTTATGTTTAACAACATTCTCTAAAAACGGAATATTGGTTTTTATCCCTCTGATTCTAAATTCTTGTAAATTTCTAACCATTTTTGATGCAGCTTGTTCAAAGGTAATTGCATGAGTTGAAAGTTTCACCAATAAAGAATCATAATGGGGTGTGATTACTGCACCTTGGTAAGCATTACCTGCATCTTGACGAACACCAAACCCTCCACCACTACGATAAGCCATTAGTCTTCCTGTATCAGGCATAAAATTGTTCAAAGGATCTTCTGTCGTTACACGAGATTGAATCGCATATCCCATTGTTTTGATATCTGCTTGATCAGGTATACCAATTTTTTGACTGTGTAATTCATATCCTTCAGCAACTAAAATTTGTGTTTGAACGATATCAATACCAGTTATCATTTCAGTGATTGTATGTTCAACTTGGACACGAGGATTTACTTCAATGAAATAAAACTCTTCTCCTGAAACAAGGAACTCAACTGTTCCTGCATTAATATAATCGACGTTCTTCATTAATTGTACGGCTGCCTCGCAAATACGTCCTCTTAATTCCTCATCTAACGATACACATGGTGCGACTTCGACAACTTTTTGGTGACGTCTTTGTACAGAACAATCCCGTTCAAACAGGTGAATAATATTGCCATGTTGGTCCCCAATAATTTGCACTTCTATATGTTTCGGATTTTGTACGAATTTCTCGACATACACTTCATCATTTCCGAATGCCGCTTTTGCTTCAGATTTCGCGCGATTATATGCTTCTCTCACTTCCTCGCCACTGTTAACTATCCTCATTCCACGACCGCCACCACCAAGTGAGGCTTTAATAATAATTGGGTAGCCGTAATCTCTTCCGAATTGTTCTACTTCCTCAACAGCTTGCACCGGACCATCAGAACCAGGAATAACTGGAATATTCGCACTTTGAGCTTGTGACCGCGCCTTTACTTTATCTCCAAACATATTCAAATGTTTAGATTCAGGCCCAATAAACTTAATACCTTCTTCTTCGCATCTTCTAGCAAACTGAATATTTTCTGATAAAAAGCCATAACCAGGATGAATCGCATCAACTCCGCTATCTTTTGCGATTTTAAGGATACCCTCGATATCGAGGTAAGCATCAATCGGCTTCTTACCTTCACCAACAAGGTATGCTTCATCTGCTTTGTATCTATGATACGACCCTGAGTCTTCCTTTGAATAGATCGCAACTGTACGGATATTTAATTCCGTACAGGCACGAAAAACGCGAATGGCAATTTCTCCTCGATTGGCGACTAATACCTTACTAATCTTTTGACCCATAATAACACCCCGTATATTTTTATCGTCTATTATATGTAAAACGACCACCCATACTTGCTGTTGTATTTACTGGTTTGTCAGTCGTTACATCTTGTTCTTCTTTATCTTTATATTTCTTTTCATAGTTTACAAACATTGATACATTCACTAAAATGCCCATTGAAACCATAAGTACTAATAAAGATGATCCACCATAGCTTATAAATGGTAAAGGTACCCCAGTTAAAGGAATGACTCCTGATATACCGCCAAGGTTAATAAATGCTTGAATGCCAATCATACTAGAAACACCTATAGCCAATAAACTTCCAAATGCATCTTTACACTTGAGTGCGACAAATATGCCTTTCAGTACGATAAAACCTAAAGCAAAAAGCACAAACATCACACCAAAAACACCCAGTTCTTCAACGATAACAGCCATAATAAAATCTGTATGAGCTTCTGGTAAGTAGCCCATTTTTTGAATACTTTGTCCTAATCCTAAACCACTTAATCCACCATTACCAAGGGCGATAAATGCGTTGGACAATTGATATCCCCCTTCAGCTTCAAACGGATGGAGGAAATCGAATCTTGCTAGCCTAGTATCTGTAAAGATTTTATCTCTTAAAATAAGCATCATTGGAACTAAAAAAATAGCACCAATACCAGCTAACTTTAATAGGTTTTTCATATTCATACCAGAAGATAAAATAATCGCTAGACCAATTAAAAAGATAATTCCTGCCGTTCCATAATCTGGTTCCATCGCAATCAGGCCACAAACGAGAATCAAATAAACAAGCGGTGGTACAACGCCCTTATTAAATTCATTAATATACGATTGTTTCTTTGCATAAACGGCAGACAAATAAACAATAACAATAACCTTTACAAACTCCGATGGTTGAATAGAACGGGTACCTAAATCAATCCAGCTTTGTGCGTTATTAACCGCGTTCCCGATAATCGATACAAGTAACAATCCAAAAAATGAAAAGAAGACGATTGGAATGAGAAACTTGTTACTTTTATATGCTTTATATGGGAATAGAGCAGCAACAATAAACGCAATCGTACCGAGAATTAAATGTGTTCTTTGTTTATCATAAAAGTAGTCACTAGCAACTCCATTATGTTGGACAGCAGTCACCATGCTTGAACTATAGACCATAACCAGTCCAAAAATACATAGTAGACCTAATACAACGATCAATGAATAATCATAAGATTTCAGAATTTTTTTAAACATATGCCTCTTCCTTTATTCTCTTAAGTAGTATATTTATTCTACTATAGCATTGATTTTCCTGCCAAAATAAAGATAAAAAGGAATGTAATTAAAACGTAACTCGTTAAATGATTACATCATTGTTCTGTATTATTTCATTTAATGTGACATACTAATTAATATATTTATACATCATAATTATTTATTTGTCTACTATATATGCTTAATTCATAGAATCAATTGTATAGATTAGCATAATATTGACTATTAATTTTAAAGCAGCATAACATATTATTTCTTCTTATTTTTTCTCTACTCTTCTCTTCTCTCCCCTTAACCAAGTTCTAATAAATAAAAAAACTCAAGCTAATATCTTTAGCTTGAGTTTTTAATATGTTTTATTTTTTTACCGATGCTTCATGTAGAATGGATAATTCTCTCTCAAGTTTATCAAGAATTTCTTTTCCATCTTTATCAGCAATTAATCCAAGTCTCACAGCAAAATCAATTTCACGAGATAAGCCAAACATCTGCGTATCAAGTACTTCTTCGTATAATGGACATTGAGGCATAGTCAAATTATCCATTTGGACTTTGATTAATTTTAATATTTTTTCAGCATCTGCTTGTAATAGAGCATTAGCTCTTTCTTTATGATCAATAACCATTTCAGAAGCCAACTTTCAATCCCCCCGTTTCCGAGCGATTATCCTATCTATAAATTTTAAACTTAAGTGAAAAAAAAAGCAAGGATAATCAGGGGATATCCGCTGATTAAAAAATACTAAAATGATATTCCTCTGCCATAATCTTCAAAATTTCTGCACCGGCAATACTATTCCCTCTCTCATCTAGGGCAGGAGAGAAAATGCCTATACCTAACTTCCCTGGCACAACTGCCATTATACCACCCGATACACCACTTTTCGCAGGAATTCCCACTTTAATTGCAAACTCACCTGAAGCATTATACATACCACAAGTTACCATGAATGTTTTGCATATTCTTGCAACTTCCTCCTCAATTAATATGTTTCCTGTTTGCGGATCACGACCATTATTGGCAAATACAGCTGCAATTCTTGACAAATCTAAACAATTCATTTCAATCGCGCATTGTTTCGTATAAATATCAATTAACTCATCTACATCTCCATCAATCACTCCATGTTGTTTCATAAAATAACATAATGAACGATTTAAGTCCGTTGTCTTATATTCCGAATCTGCTACCTCTTTATTGTAACCGATGGCTTTACCACCTAATAAGCACTGGACAAAGTGGAGAATACGGCGCCATTTCTCATCGGGAGAATTACCATTTACCATGCTTGTAACCGCCAATGCTCCTGCATTGATCATTGGGTTCAGAGGTTTAGAGTGTGAGCTCGTCTCAAGCTTAATCATTGAATTATAAGGATCCCCAGTTGGTTCCATACCTACTTTTTGAAACACATTTGTGTATCCTTGATCAATTAATGCTAGTGCTAGAACAAGCACTTTTGAAATACTTTGTAATGTGAACTTTTGTTCAATATCTCCAGCTGAAACACAAACATCACTGCCTCGAGTAATATGAAAGACAGCTGCTGAAACATTTGACTGATCAGCAGCCTTCAAAGCCGGGATATAATCTGCTACTTTACCTTTAGCAACAAGCGGTTTTACTCGTTCAATTATTCCTAACAATTCTTGATCAGTCTGACAACCCATAACACCCCTACTCTCCTTCAATATTTCCTTATAGTTTAATACATTTAGTAACATTCCATTCGAGTTGAAATGACATTTGCAGTTAAAAGCGTTATACTTTATAAGGAACATTAGATATTAGTGACACAAGCAGGGGGTATGACAAATGAAGGATATCATCCATATTACAGGCAACGTCAAATATACAATTACACTCGATCCAAGTGTATGGATTTTTGATGATCGAAAAATTGACCTTGATACATATTTTGAGAATCAAGAAGAATTACCGAATGAAAAGGAGGAATATACGAAAGCAGCCTCTAAACATTGGGATCGTGAAATAATGGAAGGTGCAGTTTACCCACCAACACTTAAAACGGAGAAGAAATTTGAAAAAGTTCGTGTCTTAACCGGTACTTTTGGGATTCCCTTCTTGCCTTTTCTTACAAATGCTGAGCCAAATAGTGGATCGAGGACAATAGAAGTACATTGTGAGAATGAAACAGTCAGTATCCCTATGACAGAGGCAGAAAGCCTTATTCTCGCCTTTTCTTTAAAGGGTAAACCTTTGAAAGAAGATGGTCCAGTGCATATTTATTATAAAGATGGAAGCAATCGCCTTCAGCCAATTAAAAATGTACAAGATTTCCATATTATATAAAAAAAAAGACTGAATCGAGAGCAACTATGCTCGTTCAGTCTTTTTTATATAGAGTTATTTAAGAGTTTCCTTATAAGATATCAGCAGCGAGTTGAGCTAGCCCTGACCTTTCCCCTTTAATCAATTTGGAATGGCCGGCAATCTTCTGATCTTTAAACTTTTCGACAACGTAAGTAAGACCATTATTATAGGCATCTAAATATGGATGGTCAATTTGTTCAGGATCCCCCATTAAGACAATCTTACTACCCTCGCCAACTCTTGTTAAAATCGTTTTTACTTCATGCTTTGTTAAATTTTGTGCCTCGTCAATAATAATAAACTGGTCAGGTATACTTCTCCCTCTTATATAAGAAAGAGCCTCAACCTCAATTGAACCCATTCCTGCCAAAATGGCATCTAATTCCCCCGGCTTCTTAACATTAAATAAGTATTCAAGATTATCATGAATCGGTTGCATCCATGGCCGTAATTTCTCTTCTTTTTCTCCTGGCAAGAACCCTAAATCTTTACCAACCGGGACAATTGGTCTAGCGACAAGTAACTTTTTGAAATCTCCTAAATCCTCAGTCTGCATTAGGCCTGCAGCTAGCGCAAGTAACGTCTTTCCAGTTCCTGCTTTACCAATTAAAGTCACAAGAGGCAAGTCCCTGCGTAAAAGCAGTTCTAATGCCATCGTTTGTTGTACATTTCTTGGTTTAATTCCCCAAATATGATCATAATCAAAAATAAGTTTTTTCAACTTCCCTTTCGTTTGATCAACAATGCCAAGTGCAGAAGCTGATGAACCAAGCGCATCTTTTAGAATGACAAATTGATTAGGATAGAATGAATGGTTCCCTACTTTATTTAGTGATAATTCTCCTTGACTGTAAAATTCATTCACCATATCTAAATGGAGATATACTTCAAGAAAACCTGTATATATATGTTCATTTTCAATCACACGATCGCTTAAAAAATCTTCGCTTAGTAAACCAATAGCATCTGCCTTTACTCTTACAAGCGCATCTTTACTCACAAGAATAACTGGTCTACCACCTTCTTTTGTCTCTTCTTCTAATGAGAGGTTCTTAGCGACAGCCAAAATCCGATTATCATTCGTTTTTTCAACAAAAATTTCTTGGAGCTGATGAAAAGAACGATGGTTTAGTTCAATGCGTAAGCTTCCTCCATTTTCAAGAAGGATTTGCTCATGCAATTTCCCGGACTGCCTCATACTGTCAATCATTCTTGATACTTGCCTTGCATTCCTCCCAATTTCATCCATATACCTTTTTTTCGAATCTACCTCTTCTAACACAACAGCTGGAATAACGACTTCATTATCCTCAAAAGAATAAATGGAATTTGGATCCTGCAATAAGACATTTGTATCTAACACGTATATTTTACTCAACCCGATGCCTCCCGCCATTAGAAATACATTAGTGCATAAATAGTTCATTGCTTGTTAGTTTCAACATTTTCAAATATCAACATGGACAAATCTAACTTTGCTAAAATATATGATTTATCGCATAAAGATAGAAGAACTTTCGCACACTAGTTGTAAACATTTACTTTTATTAAAGTTTAATCTTGATGGAGGTAGTATAATGAAGTACTTTCACGTTCTACTATCATTATTTATCGTACTCAACTTAACGGGGTGTGGTGCACAAAATAACGCACAATCTTCACAAAATGAGAAAGGTACACCTCATACAGTTAATGTAAAAAATAGTACCATATCTGAACAAGAAGTATTGACTGGACAAGAGACTTCTAAGCACTTAGCCACATTAGCTTCTGATAATCGTCGTGTGAACGATGCAACTGCTGTCGTATTAGGTGACTATTGCATCGTAGGTATTGATATTGATGAAGATGTTGAGCGGTCTGAGGTTGGCTCAATAAAATATGCAGTTGCTGAAAGCTTAAAGCATGACCCCTACGGTGCGAACGCTGTAATTATTGCCGATCCTGATTTATATGCCCGACTTAAGGAAGTAAAAGAGGATGTGGAAAATGGCCATCCGATAAAAGGGATTTTAAATGAGTTAGCTGATATTTCTGGTCGAATGATGCCAGAAGTACCTGGTGATATCATTGAACCGAATAAATCAGAGGAAACGGAAGAATCAAAAGAACAGCTTAATGAAACAGAATCAAAAAAATTAAATAAACATCAAGAAGAACAATCGAATTATCATAAGTAATTCACAACAGCATCCTTTCATTTCAAAAACAGCTAGTTTATAATAAGGAAAATGCTTGTTTATTAGAAAAGGATGTATATAAATGAAAGTACAATGCGTTATTTGTGATAAAATTGAATCAATTGATAATGAATCTTATGAAGCAAAACGGTTAAGAAACCGACCTATTCACACATATATGTGTGTTGAATGCAATGACAGAATAACTACGAAGACGAATGAAAGAGCAGCTACAGGCAACTTTAAATTGTATAGAAGTAAGCAAGAAGAAGAAGAATGGTAATTTAAAATCCCTCCGTTAGAGATGAAACGGAGGGATTTCATATTAGTTAACAAAATGCCATCTTTTTTTCCAACCTTTTGAAATAATCCTGCTTTGATATAATTGCATTCTCTTCCTCGAAGCTGCAAAAAAAGGAGTTGGCTTAATACGAAAATGAATAAGGTCTTCTATGCCCCATGGTGCCGTTATGACTAATTGATTTTCGTTATCTAACTTTACGCCAATAGCGGTGGCCGTCTCCGGAAATTTCGCAATAGCGTCCTCTGAGGATTGATAAGGCAGCAGGCCATTAACAGAATGCATTCTAGCTTCATTCTTAACTGACCAAGGAATATGCGGTAGTATTTTATGTAATTTTTCTTCATAGTATTTTTCAATGGTTTCACTCAATTGCTGATCATCATAATAGATTACATCAACATCAGGCAATGGCGTCTTTTCTTGAAAATGATGGAGGGTATCCCATACTTTTGATCGAACAAAACCAGCACAAATCCACCAATCAGGTAAATGAAGTTGTTTAGCGGCTTTTAATATGGCCATCATTTCTTTATCATCTCTAATTAACTGTAAAATATCGCCTTCATTTCGAATCATCTATTTCCTCCCCTAAGCTTTCTCCAATCCCTTCAATAACCCACTCACCACTAAACGCCAAACCATAACAAGTTCCATGAAATTGTCTAGCTCAATCAATGGAAAAATTTCTGAAGCATACTATCAATTCCAAACAAAAGGGACAAACTCGACAATTACCTTTTCGATATAAAATAAAGCTTTCATTCACTAACTTTTGCAGGCGCACTGTTTAGTACCTTTATTTTATCGATAAAGTAGAGAGCTGTACATAAGATATAAATTGTACAAAATGCACTATCAGTGTCCAAGGTGGTTTAAGAAATTATCTTCAAAATATGTTCATGAACGAAATACTCTTCAATCCGGTAGAGCCGTTTTGAACAAATAATAATGTACCCTTTTTCCTCACGTCTAATCAAGATTCTAGCCTATCACTCCTATTCTTTCTCAGTTCTGAGGCGATTGAATCTTCGCCCCATCGTCAAATCTTTAAAGGCGCACTATTTTCCTTTGTACTACTACAATATAAAAAAACGTCACAATCGGGTGACGTTTTTTTATATCGTGGGGAAGTTTTTGTATTTTTCAGGTTCTGCTAATATTTGTTTTAACATCACTTCTATTAATTCAATCGGATATTTTGTGGATTTACTATCTTCATTATCACTATAAGAGACATGATAGAATAGATCAGCTTTTTCATATTGGATTTCGTTAATTCCATGATCATTTTTCAACATTTGTAAAAACATTTCTTCTGTTTCGGTTGCTGCTTCATCCTCTGGTCTGGCATCAGTCACAACTTTAATGGTAAGCCAATTATAAATGGTATCATGCACGTTCAATTAAAATCTCCCCCACTCTTCATTATTCCGCGCTGGCTCTTTGTTGTTTCTTTTCTTGATGAAGACGGATTTTATATATAATTAATATGACAGCAGCAACGACAAGTCCTTCTGCAATTGGTAAAAATACCCCTAAGAAAGTTAGCATTGTACATCCCATAAATAAGAACGCATATATAATTATTGATTTTAGTAAAGGGAGCTTTTTAGCAAATCCTAATTTAAAGACAATAATACAGAGCGCAACAATGGTGAGATACAACAACCACATCCCAAGATCTGAATTCTCATGAACTTTATATAGTGCTGCAAAAAAGGAAAGGCGATCTTCAATCATGCTCCAAATCCTCCTTAGTATGTATTAAGGAAGGAGGCAATATGAATTACCTCCTCTTTTTCGAGTGACTATGTTTGCTTAAGCTTCAGCGTATTTTTTCTTTTTAGCTGCTTTTTCTCGTTCGTTTTTATCTAGAATTTTTTTACGAAGACGAATCGATTCAGGTGTAACTTCACAAAGCTCATCATCATTTAAATATTCTAGTGCTTCTTCAAGCGTCATAATTCTAGGCTTTTTAATTGTTGACGTTTGATCTTTCGTTGCACTACGAACATTCGTTGCATGCTTGACTTTTGTAATATTAACAGCTAGATCATTTTCACGTGTATGTTCACCAACAATCATACCTTCGTAAATCTCTGTGCCTGGCTCTACAAATATTGTACCACGGTCTTCTACCTGCATGATACCATAAGTAGATGCTTTTCCACTCTCCATGGAAACTAGAACCCCTTGTCTTCTTCCACCTACTTGACCTTGCATCATTGGTTGATAGCTGTCAAAAGTATGGTTAATGATTCCGTAACCACGAGTTTGTGTTAAGAATTCGGTTGTATAACCAATTAATCCACGAGCAGGGACATGGAAAATTAATTTCACTTGACCGTTCCCGTTATTAACCATATCTAGCATTTCACCTTTACGCGCACCAATAGATTCCATAATGGCACCAGTATACTCTTCAGGAACATCAATTTGAACGCGTTCAATTGGTTCAGACTTAACGCCATCAATTTCTTTTATAATAACAACTGGCTTAGATACTTGAAGTTCGAAGCCTTCACGACGCATATTTTCAATTAAAATAGATAAGTGAAGCTCTCCTCGACCAGATACAGTCCATGCATCAGGAGAATCCGTTTCTTCAACTCTTAAGCTGACATCTGTTTGTAATTGCGCATGCAAACGTTCTTCGATCTTTCTTGCAGTAATATACTTTCCTTCTTTACCAGCAAATGGACTATTGTTCACTTGGAAGGTCATTTGTAATGTTGGTTCATCGATTCGTAATACAGGAAGAGCGTCTTGGTGATCTACTGGGCAAACTGTCTCCCCGACATTGATATCTTCCATTCCAGAGACAGCAATTAAATCTCCTGCTTTTGCTTCTTGAATTTCAAGGCGTTTCAAGCCAAAGAAACCAAACATTTTTGTTACACGGAATTGTTTAACAGACCCATCAAGCTTCATTAACGCAACTTGTTCGCCTACTTTCATCGTTCCGCGGAATACACGACCAATCCCAATTCGTCCAACATAATCATTGTAATCTAATAGTGCTACTTGGAATTGTAAAGGTTCTTCACTATTATCAATTGGTGTTGGGATATTATTGACGATTTCTTCATATAAGCATTTCATATCTTCATCTTGTTTTTGTGGATCTAGACTAGCTGTTCCATTAATAGCAGAAGCGTAAACAACAGGGAATTCTAATTGCTCTTCCGTTGCATCTAATTCAATAAATAGATCAATAACTTCATCAATGACTTCTTCAGGACGAGCAAAGTCTCTATCGATTTTATTGACAACGACGATTGGTGTTAAGTTTTGCTCTAATGCTTTTTTCAATACAAATCGTGTTTGTGGCATACAACCTTCATAAGCATCGACTACAAGCAATACCCCATCAACCATTTTCATAATACGTTCTACTTCCCCACCAAAGTCAGCGTGCCCTGGTGTGTCAAGTATATTAATACGCGTATCTTGATATTTGATAGCTGTATTCTTAGCAAGGATTGTAATTCCACGCTCTCTCTCGATATCGTTGGAATCCATTGCACGTTCTTCTACATGCTCATTTGTACGGAATGTTCCAGACTGCTTTAATAATTGGTCAACCAAAGTTGTTTTACCATGGTCAACGTGGGCGATAATCGCAATATTACGTATATCATCTCTATGTTTCAACTATGTTTCCTCCTAGCTGATTGTGTAAACCTTCTTACTATGTGAAGATATATAATCAGTTTATTTTCTTTTCATTTTTGACTAAAAATCACTGCCTTCATACTATAACTGATACATTATATCACATATATTGTAGAAAACTAACTTCTTTTTGTGTAAAATAAGTTCTGTGGACGATTATGGTATCCAATGTACAAAATTGGAGGTTAGGATTAAAATGAAAAATATTAAATGGCCATTATTAGCTTGTGCGATTGCTGCGGCTATATGTATAGGCGGAATTGGTATTGCTATCGGAGAAAGAAGTATTCTTGGTTTTCTTCTATGTATCGTAGGTATCGTTGCTGTTATGGGATACGGCTTTACGCTGAAGAAAAAAATGCGAGAAAACGGAGAATTATAAAGGCTAAATCACAACCTCAAGTAAGAAAAATGGTGCCGACTATCCTGAATTGGACAAGCTTGGCACCATTTTTTTATTACCAATTTCCACTGTTTAAATACTGCTGAAGAATTTCTTCATGTACACCCGGCCTTGCAACAAATACTGAAGTTTGAGGTGTAATCATCAAGGCTTCCCCTTTTAAATTAGTCGTTTTTCCTCCTACTTCATTGATTAAAATCATACCGCCACCGTAATCCCATGGAGCAAGTCGCAAACTTATATAAGCATCTAGGCGACCAGAAGCAACATAGGCCATTTCAAGCGCAGCAGAACCATACGATCTTGTTCCTCTCGCATCCTTTACTAATGGAGCAAGGTAACTAGGGTCAATACGCTTGTTACTCGTTACCCAAGTGGCATTGATGCCAATTATTGCATCTTTTACTTCACCCTTAGTCAATGGCTTCAGCTTCGTGTCATTCATGTATGCACCTTCACCACTAATCGTATGATACATTTCATCATGTACCACATCATAAATCATCCCGACTTTACCGACTCCCTCATGAAATACACCAATGGAAATGGCAAAATTTCTTTGTTGGTGAATAAAATTCATGGTGCCATCAATGGGATCAATCACCCAAATAATCCCACCTACATCCGCAAAATCATCACCAAAACCTTCTTCGCTTAAGATGTGATGTGATGGAAAATGGTCATGTATTTTACCAATAAGAAATTGCTCGGTTCCTTTGTCCATATCCGTGACAAGGTCATTGCGATGAGATTTTGTTGCAATGGTTAATTCTTCACTAAATGATGCTTTGATTCTCTCTCCAGCTTCCTTCACCCATGTGGTGGCTAATCTATGTATTTCATTCCAATTAGTCATTTTCATCCTCCACTCTTTATTAAGCGGTATAAAATACCATTAGCTTATCGAAAAAATAGCAATACTTCAAGTGAACAGCTTTAAAAAGCAATAAGCGAACTTAACTGCTTGCTGTTAAGTTCGCTTTAACATCTTTATTCATCACAACTTAAAATGCATTAAGCTTGAGAAGTTCCTGTCTGATTTTTTCAAGCTTTTTCTTTGTAGATTTTACTTCCTCTTCATCTTTCAGTTCTAAAGCTTCAAAAAGTGTTGCTAACTCATAATCCATCTCTAATCGCAATACTGCCGTTCTTTCTTTTTCAAATGTAGCCATTTTGATTGAATTAATTAGCTGCTTCATTAGACAGTGCACCCCTTTTCGTTTTAGTAATTTCACAAGAAAAGTTTTCTGATTATTTTTACTTTTATCATATGAAGCTTCTTTTCACAGTGCAACAAAATTGTACGTTTACCTATGAAGAAGATGATTTTACCCAATTGATTATTATTTTGGTGTACAAAATTGGTTCTCTCTCCCGGTTTTATGCTACAATATGCGACATAGTAAAACGGTTTAAGGAGTGTTTACATATGACATTTAATGGATTTAAGAAAGAAGATTTCGATGTTTTTACAATTGATGGTTTAGAAGAAAGAATGGAAGCCTTAATTGCAACAGTAAGACCCAAACTTGAAGCACTTGGAGAAACATTTTCCCCTTTTCTCTCTGCAGAAACAGGTGATGAAATGATTCCTCATGTGGCTAAGCATGCGAGAAGGACAAAAAATCCACCAAATGATACTTGGGTCGCTTTCGCCAATAATACAAGAGGCTATAAGATGCTTCCTCACTTTCAGATTGGTCTGTGGGAAACGCATGTATTTGTCTGGTTTGCCATTATTTATGAAGCACCGAATAAAGTTGAGATTGCTGAAAAATTGCAAACCAAAATAGATAAAATCTATGATGATATCCCACAAGACTTCGTTTGGTCATTAGATCACACGAAACCAGAAGTGATCAAACATAGCGACCTTACAAAGGATGAGCTAGAAAACATGTTTGTTCGACTACAGAATGTCAAAAAAGCAGAGTTACTCTGTGGTATAAATATGACAAAAGAAGAAGCAATTAAACTTTCTGCTTCTGAATTTATTACTTACACAGAGAGTGTTTTTAAAAAAGTTATACCCCTCTATAAATTGTAATAAACCTCTGTAAAGTTTAATCATTTTATAAAAAGAAAAAAGCAGTGAAGACTGGTTCAAACCGTCTCTTACTGCTTTTTCTTATTACATTTTAATTTTACTACTCTCATCTGCTTTTTTTGCCATTTGAACCGTGCGATAAGAAGAATACCCACTTATTTCTTCAAAATCATTACAAAGGTTTCTCTCTTGTGCTTTGCCCGGTACGATTTCTTTAAAACGACGATAAGCAGCCATGAAATCTTCACGTTGAATACCTTTTTCGTAAGCTTTTTCGACTGCTTGAAAAAAAGCAATCGCATCTATAATTTCTTCTGTTGACCAATCGCTTTCCATTGGATATTGATACTCCATATAAACACCTCTCACTTAGATTACATGCTGATTGTACGGGAGTTAACGAAGAAGAGCAAGCATATGCTAAATTTTAGAATCTAAAAAAACATAGACAAGATTATTTAGTGGATATGCATATATCTTAGTATGGGAAGAATCCACTCAAATGAATCATTTCATACGGATAATTGAATCCTATAAAGATGATGGAGTGTTAACTATCTATCCTAACGAATGGAGTGCAAAGTTAGCGCAATAAAAATTTTTGTTTATCTTTCTATGCAGGAGGAAGGATAAATGCTATAATTCACTTGTTTGTTTGCAAAATTGATTGTTTAAAGAGGTGTGAATTTAATTGTCTCAAACAGAAACACCATTATTTAATGGACTTCTCTCCCACGCAAAACGCGAACCGATTCAATTTCATATTCCTGGACATAAAAAAGGAAGAGGGATGGATCCTGATTTCAGAAATTTCATTGGAGAAAATGCACTTTCTATTGACTTGATAAATATAGGTCCACTAGATGACCTGCATCGCCCATCAGGCATCATAAAAGAAGCACAAGACTTAGCAGCTGAAGCCTTTGGTGCTGACCATACGTTCTTTTCCGTACAAGGTACGAGTGGTGCTATTATGACGATGGTTATGGCTGTTTGTGGTCCTGGAGAAAAAATTATCGTACCAAGAAATGTGCACAAATCTGTCATGTCTGCCATTATCTTTGCTGGCGCAACCCCTATCTTTATCCACCCTGTCGTTGATAAAGAGTTAGGTATCTCACACGGTATTACAACTGATGCTGTTGAGAAAGCGTTAGAACAACATCCAGATGCCAAAGGGTTACTTGTTATTAACCCTACTTATTTTGGTATTGCCTGTGACTTAAAGGAAGTTGTTGATTTGGCCCATTCGTACGATATTCCTGTATTAGTAGATGAAGCACATGGTGTTCATATTCATTTTCATGATGAGCTTCCATTGTCTGCCATGCAAGCTGGTGCAGATTTAGCTGCTACGAGCGTCCATAAGCTAGGTGGTTCTATGACACAAAGCTCCATTCTTAACTTAAAGGGTACGAGAGTGTCAGCAAAAAGGGTACAGTCCATACTTAGCATGCTAACAACTACCTCTACCTCTTATTTACTTCTTGCCTCATTAGATGTTGCTAGAAAACGTTTAGCCACTGAAGGAAGAGCAATTATCGAGGAAACTATTGAGCTTGCTCAATATATGAGGAAAGAATTAAACGAAATTGAACATATTTATTGTGTAGGAAGAGAAATTCTTGGTACAAATGCAACCTTTAATTACGACCCTACAAAATTAATCATATCTGTGAAAGATTTAGGTATAAGTGGGTTTGATGTAGAAGTATGGTTAAGAGAGCATTACAATATCGAAGTTGAATTATCTGACCTATATAATATTCTCTGTATCATCACAGCTGGTGATGATAGAACTGATGCAGATAAGCTTATTCATGCCTTGAAAGAGCTATCTAAAGAAAGACACGGGAAAGCAGCGAAAGTAAACCCGCAAGTGTTATTACCCAATATTCCATTATTAGCACTATCTCCTAGAGATGCATTTTATGCTGATAGTGAACTTGTTCCTTTTGATGAATCAGAAGGTAGAATTATTGCTGAATTCATTATGGTATACCCACCAGGTATTCCTATCTTTACTCCTGGGGAGATTATTACAAAGGAAAACCTTAACTATATCAAAACAAATATGGAAGCCGGACTGCCAGTCCAGGGACCAGAAGATTATGATTTTAAATATATTCGAGTAATTAAAGAACATAAAGCGATAAAATAAAACTCGAGATAAAATGATAATTGGCTTAGTTTCACATTTCTATCGCGAATCAAATGACATATTTGATTCGCATTTTTTATGGAAAATTATTATGATAAGAACCCAATAAAAAATGCCATAGATTTAATCTATGGCATTTGCACTCTGTTTATTATAAAGATTAATAGTTTAATATATCATCTATTCTTCAATGTGCATCTTGCTATGCTCGTTTTTACATCCACATTGACCGTATAAAACTGTCACCTTTTCATCTTCAAAAACTTCAATAGTTTCGTCACATATTTGACAAACGATGGTACCCATTCTTCATCCATCCTTTCATCATTCATTGTAATCGTTTTCATCATATATATTATAATAATACATACTATTTAACTTATCAAGCCCTTTTTTTAACTAATAACGATAAAATAAGACATACTAAATCTCACAAAAGAAAAAGAAATCAGCACATTAACTGATTTCTTGTACCTTATTAACCTTGATTTATCTACAACCTTACTTATTTAATTCAAGCTTAAAAAATTGAATAAGTTCAGCTGTTTGTTCATTACTTTCAATTTGAAAAGCTTTTTGGAGGTAATGGCGATCATCAAGATCTTTTATATCGAGGAGAGTAGAACAACTCGTCTGCAAGCAAACCACAAGGGGTTTTGTAAAGAAAGGGACCGCAAAAATGGCAAAATCGTAGCGAGTAATAGAAGAAGAAAAGCCAACAAATCTGGCATGTACATCCTCTAAATCATCATACATTTGATTTAAAAACTTCATATCCACCCTCCTTTAAATAATTTGAATATTATTATAATTTATCTTTGATCTCTATGCAACATTTTCATTGTCACATATATTTCACTGGTGATAGAATAGATATAGTGTATACCCTAAGGATTTTTGAATGGAGGCTTTTTTAAATGAATGCATATGCATCGATTAAGCTAGTGCCTGCATCCAAGATTGACACAATTACAACAACTGAACTAAGAGGTTATTTCCAATATTATAAAGACATCACTGCGAAAACTGGAAATCAGGTGGATTGGGCCTATAGTCAAGCTGCTTTCCCATATGAGATCATTGATTCTAATGAGAAACAAGGGGAACAAATTACTCTCTATTCTGAAAATGAAAGATATCGTGCCATCCTTATTTCTATTCAAAAAGAAAAAATAATGGATAATGATGATACACCGAGGATTCAAACAAATATTTGCTTTACATTGCCTGAAGTAGCGACGTTCGGCGATAAAGGAAAAGCAAATGAATATTGCAAATTTCTCGCTAAAAAACTACAAGCCGAGCTTCATCTATTCAATGGACGAGTCATGTACTACTACAAAAGAAAACTACAATGAAAAAAATACTTCAGCTAGAGGGGTTATAATCTTCATGCGAAAACCAGTCATAATTACTTTAATCATTGCACTTATTTTCACATTCATCTCGCCTTTTATTTTTAGTAAATATCTCGAAGATGTACCAGAACCATTAGAACAATCATTTTTGTTTGGGGGGCCATTTCCATATGCCAAACAGAGCGTAACCGTTTCAGACGATACATCATCCTACCCGAAAGTAATAGAATTCACCTCACCCCTTGACGCTGAGACGAGTATCCAATGGGTTCCATTTCTTTTAAATATTTTAAGCTACTTTCTATTATTCTTCTCGATCTACTCCATTACTTCACGATTTATTAATGGGCGGGCAACAAGAAAAGAAAAAGAGGATCAGCCTTAAGCTGCCTCTTTTTCTTTTTGTATTTTGTTTGGATCTAGAAACTCATAGCCCTTCTCTTGTATGCCATTAATAATTCCTTCCAATGCTTCATTGGTCCATGAACGATCATGTGTTAATAGAATAGCTCCATTACTCAAATAAGGGTTCTCTACCATGATCTTTTCTAATGCATCTTTTGACTGGTAATCTACTTCCCAATCATACCCAAAAGTCCAATTCATTGGTATCATTTTCTCTTCTTTAGCAATTCTCAAGCTAGTGTCTGTATTCGCCCCAAACGGAGCTCTGAAAAACTGTGGTCTACTTCCAATGATCTCCTCGACTAAATCATTTAAAGAAATGATTTCCTCTCTTTGCTTATCTTCTGAAATCTCTGTTAAGTTCTCATGGTGATATGTATGGTTACCAATCGGGAAACCTAAATCAGCTATTTCTTTCAATGTCTTTTTACCTTCTTCACTTTGCAGGAAATGACCATTGACAAAAAAAATAGCAGGCACATTTTTTTCCCTTAATGTTTTTGCCATTTCCAATGCATACTTGTCCGGTGCATCATCAATCGTTAACAATACAACTTTATCATTAGCATCTTTTATCGGCTCAACCTTCCATGTTTTTTCATTAACGATATATGATGGTTGGACATCAACTTCTGCCAAATCTTCTTTCTCTTCAGTTACTTCTTCATCCTTTTCTTCTTGTGCCGTTTCTTCCTCATGCTCTGTTTCTTCTATCGCTTCATCGCCTTTTGGCTCATTCGTTGTTTCTTTTTCTTCATTACCACATGCTGTAACAACTAAAACAAGACTAAGTAATAAAACGAAAAAACTGTTCTTCATCACATTCATTCCTCTCAAGCAATTCTTTTGTTAAAAGTTATCTTATTAGATCATCTATGTAGAACATAATGAAATAGAAAAATAAATATACGCTAATACTAATAGAAGTAGCTAATACTGTTCTCATTTTTGAATGTAATAAATGATTACCCAATACCATAGCAAAATAAACAAATATAAGCAGGATGATGACCTTCATACTTAATTTGTCATATTTTGATAACCATTCAACAAATGTATAACCACTCCATATGATTAACTGTAAAATAACGACCGTATATAGCCTCATACCCTCACCGTCCTGAAAATTTGCACTTTTATTTCTATCATTGTATGCATGCGAACAGAACGATATTTCCATTGTACCATACAACATATACCAAAAACTTCCGTATTATTTCCAATTAAGTGAAAAAAGTGCTAATTTCATGTAGAATTTTAGTCGTTGTGAGATCTGGGTTATCCTACATTATGAAAAATAACATAAGTCACTCTTATCAATAATCTGAATTTTTTTCATTCCGGGAATTTTATCTTAAACAGCCACTTTTATGCAAAAAAACTGCACCAGCAAATGTAGCAAACATTTGTGGTGCAGTTCATCATATAAACAGCTATTTGTAAAATAATTATTTTACAATATGAATAGGTGTACCTAGAGCAACCTCAGCTGCTTCCATTGTAATCTCACCTAAAGTTGGATGAGCATGAATAGTCATCGCAAGATCTTCTGCAGTCATTCCCGCTTCAATTGCTAAGCCGAGCTCAGCAATCATATCAGATGCATTTGCACCAGCGATTTGCGCACCGATTACTAATCCATCTTCTTTACGCGTAATTAACTTCACATAACCATCTGTGCTATCAAGAGCCAATGCACGACCATTTGCAGCAAATGGGAACTTAGCAGCTGTATACTCAAGACCTTCCTCTTTTGCTTGGGCTTCTGAATAGCCTACAGTTGCAAGTTCAGGTTCTGAGAATACAACAGCAGGAATGCCAAGATAGTCAATTTCAGACGGTTCACCAGCAATTGCCTCAGCAGCAATTTTACCTTCATACGAAGCTTTATGTGCTAGTTGAGGTCCAGCCACAACATCACCAATAGCAAAAATGCTATTTACATTTGTACGACATTGTTTGTCAACTTCAATGACGCCTTTATCAGTCATTTTCACACCTACTTGCTCAAGGCCAAGTTCATCTGTGTTAGGACGACGACCAACCATAACAAATAAGTAATCAGCTTCTAAAACCTCTTCTTTACCTTTTACTTCATAAGTTACTTTTACACCATTTTCAGTTTCTTCAACTGACTTTGCAGATGCTTTAGTAATAATTTCTGCACCTTTTTTCTTTAAGTTCTTTTTCACAAGTGTTGTCATTTGTTTCTCAAAACCTAGAAGAATATCATCTGCACCTTCTAGAATAGTTACTTGAGAACCAAAGCTTGCGTATGCACCACCAAGCTCGACACCAATTACACCGCCGCCAATAACAGCGATTTTTTCTGGAATTTCCTCAAGCGCTAGCGCCCCTGTAGAATTTAATACACGTTTAGAATATTTAAATGCTGGTAGTTCAATTGGTCTTGAACCAGTTGCAATAATCGCATTTTTGAAAGTGTATGTTTGTGCGGAATTGTCATCCATTACACGTAACGTGTTGGCATCGACAAAATACGCTTCACCTTTAACAATGTCAATTTTGTTCCCTTTAAGTAAGCCTTGAACACCGCCTACTAACTTTTTAACTACGCCAGCTTTAAATTCTTGGACTTTAGAGAAATCAACTTTTACGTTTTCAGCTGTAATACCAATTGATTCTGATTCTTTAGCCGTTTCATAACGGTGACCAGCAGAGATCAATGCTTTAGATGGAATACATCCAACGTTTAAGCATACGCCCCCTACTTCACCTCTTTCTACGATTGTTACTTTTTGTCCTGTTTGTGCGGCACGAATGGCTGCCACATATCCTCCTGGACCTGAACCAATTACTATAGTATCTGTTTCAATTGGGAAATCTCCTACTACCATTTCTTACGCCTCCATTAGCAATAATTCTGGGTCATTTAGTAAACGCTTGATGTGATTTAGTGCATTTTGAGCAGTAGCGCCATCGATGATGCGGTGATCAAAGCTCAATGATAATGCTAGAACTGGTGCTGCGATAATTTCTCCATCTTTGACGATTGCTTTTTCAGCAATTCGACCGATACCTAAAATAGCTACTTCTGGTTGGTTAATAAGTGGTGTAAACCATTGACCACCAGCAGAGCCGATATTTGTTATCGTACAAGAAGCACCTTTCATTTCGCTTCCTGAAAGTTTTCCATCTCTTGCTTTTGTAGCTAATTCATTTATCTCATTTGACGTAGTGAATATGGATTTACGGTCAGCATCTTTAACCACTGGTACAAGTAACCCTCTATCAGTATCAGCAGCGATACCAATATTGTAATAATGCTTGTGAACGATTTCTCCCGCTTCTTCATCTAGAGAAGTGTTAAGGACTGGATATTCACGTAATGCACTTGTTAATGCTTTTACTACAT
Organism: Cytobacillus sp. FSL W7-1323; assembly: GCF_038595015.1. NCBI lineage: Bacteria > Bacillati > Bacillota > Bacilli > Caryophanales > Bacillaceae > Cytobacillus > Cytobacillus sp. FSL W7-1323. Next base: position 1,780,840 of record NZ_CP151998.1, on the reverse strand, counting down.
AAGGTAAGAAGGTTAATTTAATTCCTTTTTCTGCGGCAACTTCTTTGAACTTCTTACGATGAGCAACTAATTTTGTTACATCGATTTCGTCCATTAATGTCACATGTGGAGCTGTTTGCTTCGTCTTAACCATTGCTTTAGCAATCGCTTTTCGAATACCACTCATTTTTTCACGTGTTTCAGGATAGCTTCCTTCAGGAATAGACTGAGTTTGGGATTTCTCCTCTTCCTTACTTTCAACCGAAGCGTCTTGTTGTTGAGGCTCAGTGTCAGCTTGTTGCTCATTTCCACCTTCTAAGAATAGATTAATATCCTCTTTTACCACACGTCCATTTTTTCCGCTACCGCTTACTTGTTGAATATCTACACCTTTTTCTCTTGCGTATTTACGTACTGAAGGCATAGCAATAACACGCTGATTAGAATCAGTGTTTGTTTCAGAGATGACTTTTCCTTCTTTTTTGTCTTCATCTTTAGGAGCTGTTTTCTCTTTTTCTACACTTTCTCCTTCTTCAGCAGTTCCTTGAACTTGAGATTCTGTTTCTTTCTTTTCCTCAGACTCTTCTTCTTCATGGTCACCTTTAAACTTTAAGTCTTCATAACCAGGTGCATCGAAGCTAATAAGTACTTGTCCAACAGTGGCTACGCTACCTTCTTCTACGTGAATCTCTTCTACTTTCCCTTTTACAGGAGAAGGTATTTCAACTACCGCTTTATCATTTTGAACTTCACAAAGAACATCATCTTCTTGAACTTCATCACCAGCTTTTACAAACCATTTGACGATTTCGCCTTCATGGATACCTTCACCGATATCAGGCAATCTAAATTGAAATGCCAATTAAATTCACCATCCTATTGTATCATAGTTATTAAAAAAATTAGGGGTCACGTTCCCTATTTTATTTAAAATTCAATTACTTTTTTTGCAGTTTGAATAATGTCTTTATAGTTCGGCAACCATACTGTTTCCGCTTGTGGAAAAGCAAACACAGTATCAGGTGCTGCTACACGTAATACAGGTGCCTCTAAGCTAAGAATCGCACGGTCGTTAATTTCAGCCACAACATTTGCTGCAACACCAGCTTGTTTTTGTGCTTCTTGCACAACAATTGCTCTGTTTGTTTTCTCAACTGAAGAAATAATTGTTTCAATATCAATTGGGCTAACTGTTCGAAGGTCAATCACTTCTGCTGAATGTCCTTCTTTTTCTAATTCGTCAGCCGCCTTTAAAGCTTCATGAACCATTGCACCATAAGTAATAATTGAAATGTCATTACCTTCACGTTTCACTTCAGCTTTACCTAGTGGAATTGTATATTCTTCTTCAGGTACTTCTTGGCGGAATGAACGATATAATTTCATATGCTCCAAGAAGATGACAGGATCATTATCTCGAATCGCAGAAATTAAAAGACCTTTTGCATCATATGGAGAAGAAGGAATAACGACCTTTAAACCAGGTTGTTGAGCCATCAATCCTTCTAAACTATCAGCATGCATTTCTGGTGTGTGTACACCGCCTCCAAATGGTGAACGAATAGTAACAGGGGCATTATACCTTCCTCCAGAACGATAGCGCATACGAGCAAGCTGTCCGGAAATACTATCCATTACTTCATAAACAAATCCAAAGAATTGAATTTCAGGAACTGGGCGATAGCCTTGTAAACCAAGTCCGACTGCAAGACCGCCAATTCCAGATTCCGCTAATGGTGTATCAAACACACGCTCTTCGCCGAATTCTTTTTGAAGACCTTCAGTAGCACGGAACACTCCACCGTTTACGCCTACGTCTTCTCCAAATACTAATACATTCGGGTCATTCTTAAGTTCTGTACGAAGTGCATCAGTGATTGCTTGGATCATTGTCATTTGCGCCATGGCTTACTTCGACTCCTTCTCTTTATAAATTTCATATTGTTCTTTAAGGTGATAAGGCATTTCTTCATACATAATATTAATTAAGTCAGTTACTTTTTGTTTTGGTGTGCTATCAGCTTCTTTAATAGCCACTTTTATATCTTCTTTTGCTTTTTCAATGACCTCGTTTTCCATATCTTCATTCCATAACTTCTTGCCTTCTAGGAATTTACGGAAGCGAACAAGTGGATCTTTCTTTTCCCATTCATTATCAAGATCACTTGTTCTGTAACGCGTCGGGTCATCGCCAGCCATTGTGTGAGGACCGTAACGATAAGTTAATGTCTCAATTAATGTTGGTCCTTCTCCATTAATAGCGCGCTCACGTGCTTCACTAACAGCAGCATAAACAGCTAGAGCATCCATACCATCAACTTGAATACCAGGAATTCCTGCAGCAACCGCTTTTTGTGCAATTGTTTTAGCAGCAGATTGCTTCTCTACAGGTGTTGAAATGGCAAAGCGATTGTTTTGAACAATGAAAATAGCAGGTGCTTTGAAGGCACCAGCAAAGTTAATTCCTTCATAGAAATCACCTTGTGAAGCTCCACCATCACCAGTATAAGTAATCGCTACTTTCTTTTCGCCACGTTTCTTAATTCCTAATGCTACTCCTGCAGTTTGAATGTATTGTGCACCAATAATAATTTGTGGTGCAATCACATGGACGTCCTCTGGGATGTTTCCACCTTCAAAATGACCTCTAGACCATAAGAATGCTTGAGCAAGCGGAAGGCCATGCCAAATGATTTGAGGGACATCTCTATATCCAGGTAAAATAAAATCTTCTTTCTCTAAAGCAAATTGTGAAGCCAGTTGAGATGCTTCTTGTCCAGCAGTTGGTGCATAAAAGCCCAGTCTACCTTGTCTATTTAAAGAAATGGAACGTTGGTCAAGAATACGTGTGTACACCATCCGTTTCATTAGTTCTTGTAATTGCTCATCTTTTAGATCTGGCATTGCTGATTCATTAACAACTTTACCTTCTTCATCTAAAATTTGCAGTGTTTCAAATTGATCTTCTACTTTTTCAAGTTGCTTCTTTACATCTAAACTAGCCTTTTTCGTTTTTGAAGCCATAAAAAGTCACCCTTTCTTATTTTAAAAACGCTTAATTGATTATCAAATGGAGAATATCACGTTTATATTTGTCTGATGACAACACATAGTATAGTTTTCCACAAATACCAACAAAAAAAACGTCTTTATTATTATAACTTCTTTTCTTCAAACTGTACTAGTTGTATCACAAAAATGAATGACACACTTTTCTTCGTTTGCATTTATTTTAATATAAGGTTTTTCATTCGTCAATTGTGAAAACCTTTATTTTTTTGGTTTTAAATCATTTCAAATAATAATAAATGAAAATTTAAAACTTTAACTGTCTTAATCTGTACTATATAAAAGAGAGGTTTTATCCATCTGTTATAATAAAGGTAATATTCATAAAAAGAGATATAATTAGACTATTTTCATTATTTTATAATCCGCTTTTTCGAAACTTTCCAGTATACTAGTCTGAATAAACTCTACCAAAATCTTTGAGCACATATTGATCTCCCTCACAAAAACAGATTGTAACTTTTAAAGTTTTATTAATCAAAAGATCACTTTTTTAAGGAAAATAATTATATAAACAAACAACGAGCAAATCCATATTATTGAATTTGCTCGTTACATATACTCTTTTAACGTATACTATTCTTTTTTCTCTTCCATTTCTATACCAGCATCTTTATAAAACGCAAGCTTCTTATCATTATATTCTTTCGTTTTCTCATTAAATGTTTCATTATTTTCTACAATCTTCTCATATGATTGATTAATTTTCTCAATTTGGGTTTCAAGCTGTTCTAATGTAACATCTTCTTTTTTAAATAGCTCATACAATTCGATGTCCATTTCAGTTGAATTCATATAATGATTATATAATTCACTGTGTACATCATAACGCTGCATCATAACATCGTATAATTCATCAGCTGACTTTTTTAAATCTTCATCTTCTATTTTATTTATTTGCTTCTCCGTTTTTTCGAACTCTTTTTGCGAAGCTTTAATGCTACCTTCTTCGTTTTTCATTAATTCTTGTCGTTCATTAACAAGTTCAATCGCCTCATTTGATAGTTCTTTAATTTGATCGAATTCTTTCATACTTAAAGCAATGATTTGATCATAAATTTCTTTTTCTTTTTTCTCAATTTCTACAAGAGGCTCCTGTTGATTTTTGAATTCTTGTTCAGCTTGCGCAACTTCCTCTAACGTATTGAGCATCTCTTCTTTTGGACTTTGACTACAACCACCTAGGAATATGATACTTGCGACCATTGTTAGTCCAATGAGTTTTACTTTCTTATACATCCTATCCCTCCACATAAATTTGTCTAGACCATTATGTATCTCTCTTTGCATAAACTTGTCTAATTATAAAAATATTTGTCGTTTATCACTTCTACTATATCGATACTTTAAACATTTTACAATTATTAACTAGTACTATATATATTCTTGTTATTTTGAACTATGCTTTAGGCGCTGGCCCATACAATTTGCTTCTCATGGTCATAGCCTATACTAATCGTCCGCTAAGGATGAAAATGAAAAATGCTGGAGGTATAAACATATGTATGGATATGGATACGGTAATGCTGGTTGTGGAAACGGTTGTGGTGGAAGCGGATTTGCTTTAATTATCGTTCTCTTTATTTTATTGATTATCGTAGGGGCAGCTCTTTGGAACTAGTATTAGGAGGGTGTAGATACTATCTACACCTTTACATACAGAATAAGTCAATGATTAGATTAACTTTTTCAATTTTGTTTGGTAAACTTATTTCATTACCTTTTCAATTGAAAAGATAGGGAACATAAGACATCCTTATTTCACTAAAACTTTTCAATAAATCTTAAAAAATACAAAAACATGATATTTACCTTTTCAAGGAGTGTTGAGATTTTGTTAACGATGAATGATATTGTCCGGGATGGTCATCCTGTGTTAAGGAAAGTAGCCGAAGATGTTATTTTACCAGCTTCTTTAGAGGACAAGAAACTATTAAACGATTTGATGATGTATGTACAAAATAGTCAAAACCCTGTCATTGCGGAGCAATATGGATTAAGGCCAGGAATAGGGTTAGCAGCTCCACAGATAAATGTATCAAAAAGAATGATTGCCGTTCATTGTTCGGATGAAAAAAACAACTTAATCAGTTACGCACTCTTCAACCCCAAAATTATTAGCCATTCAGTTGAGAAGGCATATTTAACAGCTGGTGAAGGCTGTCTTTCAGTGGATGAGGCGATTGAAGGGTTTGTTCCAAGGTATGCACGAGTTACAGTTAAAGGGTATAACATTGACAATGAGGAAGTTAAAATAAGATTAAAAGGCTTACCTGCTATTTGTTTTCAACATGAAATTGATCATTTAAACGGTGTGATGTTCTATGACCATATAAATCAAGAAGACCCTTTCAAACCGATTGAAAATGCTATTGCGATAGAAAGAATGTAAAGTACTTGAGTTATGGAGGAGAGTATGATTACTCCCCTCCATTTTAATCTTTACCCAGGTCTTTCGTTATATTAATTCCAGCCTTCTTAAACCCTTCCATATCCCATCTTCATCTACATGTTCTGTCACCATATTTGCGACTTTTTTAACTTCTGGAAAAGCGTTTCCCATAGCAACACCGACACCACTGGCCTCAAGCATTTCAATATCATTTAAACCATCACCAAAAGCGTATACATCTTCCATACTGATGTTTAGTCTCTTAATCATCTCTTTTATCCCTTCTGCTTTTGTACCTCCAGTTGGGACAACGTCAGTAGATACACGATGCCATCTTACAAAGCCAAACTCGTCATAACCATCTAAATATAGGCTTTCATCCTCATGTTTACAGAAAACAAGTGCCTGATAAATCTCTTTCTTTTCATAGAAAATAGCATCTTCTTCAGGGTGTGGAAAATCTAGGCTATCCATACTTTCTTGAATATATGGGTGATGAGAAACAGATGACTTCATTGTCTCTTCATTTAAATAAACCATCGGATGACCATTTTTATGTGTATGTTTCTCTAATTGTCTTAACTGGACCTTATTTAATGGGTTTTTATAGATGACGTTTCCTTCAAACACAACATATTGACCGTTAAAACTAACAAAAGACTCAATATCTAATTGCTCTCTAATATGCTTAAACATAAATGGAGCTCTTCCTGTAGCAATCGCTACATAAATGCCATTTTCCTGTAACTGCTTGACCGCTTTTTTCGTTGAATCAGGTATAACATTTTCTTTATTGAGCAAAGTCCCGTCTATATCAAAAAATACAATTTTCATTTTATAACTCCTTTTTCTACCTACATGATAAATGATTTCGGTTTATTACGATTTCCACCACTAAAACCTTATAACCTTCTTGTTTAATATGTCAAACAACTACAGTCAATAACATTTTTTACTAAAACTCTAACCGAAGGCTTTACTTTACAGACATATCGTATACAATAGGATTAAGGGAATTGAATCGAAGAGTGTTTAAAGTATGACAAATAGTAGTGAAAACGGATTTTGAGCCCTTCAAACTTGCGAAGGGCTCCTTCATTATTGTAAATTTATAATCAATACACTTAATTACATACATGACTTCAGAAATGAAATAGCAATTCGTAAAATAAAAAGTCACTGTTTTAGACATAAATAAGAATGGGCATGATGATGAAAGCCTCTAGACTGATTTAATTTTATTATACAATTAACGCTTTAACTAAGTAAATACATAAGATTGTGTTAAGAAATCCAACGATGTTAAGTATATAAGACAACTATTTGGCTTAGTCTATAAATTATTTAAACATACGATGTAAAGTCGAGTAAGTAATGCTAAACATTGATTCCTTAAAAAAGGTCTTTGTTACCTTGGTAGGTAACCATACTAAAAATAAATAATTAGTCAATGTATGAGCAGTCTTTTTTCCTTAATATACTTACATGTGACGATATCTTATCCTATATCTCATGTTACTTTTTAAAAATATAGATAAAGACTACGGAATAAGGAGAGATACCCTATGTTATTTAAAGTTTACTATCAAGAGTCCGCGAAAGAAGTGCCTGTACGTGAGCACACAAAAACCGTGTATGTAGAAGGTAAAAATGAAAGGGACGTCCGAACTAAACTAAAAACGCGTCCAATCAATATTGAGTTTGTTACAGCAGTTGAAGGTGACTACTTAGCTTATGAGCAAGACCATCAAGATTTTAAAGTATTGGAGATTGAATAATTTATGAAATTTGTTAAAAATGACCAGACTGCTGTATTCGCTCTTGGTGGTCTTGGAGAGATCGGAAAAAATACGTATGCAGTACAATTCCAAGATGAGATTATCCTAATTGATGCGGGAATTAAATTTCCGGAAGATGAATTATTAGGGATTGACTATGTTATTCCTGATTACACTTATTTACAGAAGAATGAAGACAAGATTAAAGGTTTGTTTATTACGCACGGACACGAAGACCATATCGGCGGGATTCCGTATTTATTAAAAACGATAAATATCCCCATTTATGGTGGAAAACTAGCACTAGGCTTATTAAAAAATAAGCTTGAAGAACATGGTTTACTAAGACAGACGAAGTTATATGAGATTCAGGAAGATGATATCATTAAATTTAGAAAAACTTCTGTGACATTCTTTAGAACAACGCATAGTATCCCTGATTCTTATGGGATTGTTGTAAAAACTCCTCCAGGTCAAGTCGTTCATACTGGAGACTTTAAATTTGATTTTACGCCAGTTGGCGAACCTGCTAATTTAACTAAAATCGCTGAGATTGGTAAAGAAGGTGTCCTTTGCTTACTTTCAGATAGTACAAATAGTGAAATTCCTGAATTTACGATGTCTGAAAGAAAAGTCGGAGATAGCATTCAAGATATTTTCCGTAAAGTAGAGGGTAGAATTATCTTTGCTACCTTTGCTTCGAACATTCATCGTCTTCAGCAAGTAACAGAAGCAGCTGTAAGGAACGGAAGAAAGGTCGCAGTGTTCGGAAGAAGTATGGAAGCTGCAATTAATATTGGTCAAGAGCTTGGTTATATTACTGCACCAAAAGATACATTTATTGATGCACAGCAAATTAATCGTCTACCTGCTAACCAAGTCACTATCCTTTGTACGGGAAGTCAAGGCGAACCGATGGCAGCACTTTCAAGAATCGCAAATGGTACACATCGCCAAATACAGATTCACCCTGGTGATACTGTTGTCTTTTCTTCTTCACCAATACCTGGTAATACGATTAGTGTAAGTAGAACAATTGATCGTCTCTCACGCGCTGGTGCCGAAGTGATTTATGGTAAATTAAATAATATTCACACATCAGGACATGGTGGACAAGAAGAGCAAAAGCTTATGTTAAGATTAATTAAACCAAAGTTCTTCATGCCGATACACGGTGAATATCGCATGCAAAAAATGCACGCTGGCCTAGCTATAGATTGTGGTGTGAATGAAGAAGATATTTTCATCATGGACAATGGTGATGTGCTAGCCCTCAGTGATCAGACTGCTCAAGTTGCAGGGAAAATCCCATCAGGTAATGTGTATATCGATGGTAATGGTATTGGCGATATAGGAAATATTGTTCTACGTGACCGCCGCATTCTATCAGAAGAAGGACTAGTTGTGGTTGTTGTTAGTATTAACATGAAAGAGTTTAAGATTTCTGCTGGCCCAGACTTAATTTCCAGAGGATTTGTATACATGAGAGAATCTGGAGACCTTATCAATGATGCACAATCCTTAATCGCTAAACATTTAAATAAAGTGATGGAAAGAAAAACAACACAATGGTCTGAGATTAAAAATGAAATTACAGATACACTTGCTCCGTTCTTATATGAAAAAACAAAACGCCGTCCAATGATACTACCTATCATTATGGAAGTATGATAAAAAGCATTCGAGTTTACCTCGAATGCTTTTTTTTAGCTTAACATCTTTTTTTCTAAACGATTAATATCATTATCTGCCCCAATAACAATAAGTACATCTTTATATTGTATAATTTCCGTAGCTTGTGGCGAGACAATAATACTTGACCTGCGTTTGATTGCTACTATATTCACACCATACTTCGCTCTTATATCCAAATCAATAATCGAATGGCCGCCAATTCTTTCATTTGCTTCAATTTCAACGATGCTATGCTCATCAGATAACTCTAAATAATCAAGTATACTATTGGAGGCTAACTTATGAGCAATCCTAATCCCCATATCTCTTTCAGGGTGCACAATGACGTCTGCCCCTATTTTACTTAATACTTTGCCATGATAATCATTTTGAGCTTTAACAGTTACTTTTTTAACGCCATTTTCTTTTAACATTAATGTTGTCAGTATACTTGCTTGAATATCGTCTCCTATGGCTACAATTACGTGATCAAAGTTACGTAAACCCAAACTTTTAATAACAGCATCATCTGTTGTATCACCTACTACTGCGTGAGAGGCAATAATTGAAAACTCATTCACTCTTGCCTCATTCGAATCAATGGCCATTACTTCCATCCCTTGTTCCGTTAGCTCTTTACAAATACTACCACCAAATCTACCTAGACCAATGACAACAAAGTTTTTTCTCATAAGTAAACCTCCGAATTATCACCTATTAACGAACATTATTCTACCACATTTATGAATGGAAAAGCCATAAATGTAGTGATTCATTTTATCTTTTCGATTTCAATAAAAAAAGCTGAGATTTATGAATCTCAGCTTTTAAGCTACCCTTTATTCAGCTTTCTCCATTTCATCCAACACACGATTAACGCGCTTTGTTAACATTTTCATTCCGCTACCACCCGCTTGGAAGTGACGAAGAACACCCTCTTTATCAAATACATAATAAGCAGGGACATATTGATTTTCAAAGGCATCATTCAATTTATGTTCACTATCAACATAAATTGGTTGTGTGATATCGTGTTCTGCAGCCACTTTCTTGATTTCTTCTAAATCTAGATCATCTTCAGACCTTGGCATATGAACAGCAATCACATTTAACTTTCCATTATATTCATCTCTAAATTGATTCACTTGAGGCATGGCTTCTTTACATAGATGACAACTGATAGACCAAAAATGAATAAGTGTTGGCTTTTCACCAATAAGCTCCTCTTTTGTCACTTGTCCATTTAACCATTCTGTTGCTCCCGTTAATTCAGGCATTGGCGCACGTAATTTCATATAGTCAATCTCCCTTCATGAATATATAACTCTGAAGAAAAGAGACCTAACAAACGAATGTTAGGCCTCTTTTCTTATGTAACCCAACAATGGGTTTATAAGACTCTAAATGAATTATAGAGTTTTTTGACCTGGTTTCCAGTTAGCTGGGCAAAGGCCACCCGTTTGAAGTGCTTGAAGCACACGTAGGGTTTCATCAACGTCACGGCCAATGTTGTTATGGTTTACTACTGAATACATTAACTCTCCTTCAGGGTTAATGATATATAGCCCACGAAGTGCTACACCTTCTTCTTCAATTAAGACACCATAGTCACGTGATACAACATGGTTTGTATCCGCAGCTAATGGATAGTTAAGATCACCAAGTCCATTTTCTTTACGATCAGTATTAATCCATGCTAAATGAGTGTGAATAGTATCTGTTGATACACCAATTACTTCTGCATCAAGATCTTCGAATTCATCATAGCGATCTGACATTGCAGTAATTTCAGTTGGGCAAACAAAAGTGAAATCCATTGGATAGAAGAAAAGAACTGTCCATTTATCATTCTTCATATTTTCTTCAAGACTTACTTTACCAAATTCCTTATTAGCCAATACAGCGTCCATTTCAAATCTTGGTGCTTGTTTTCCTACCATACGTTCTGCCATGATTAATTCCCTCCAGTAATTATGTACTAAACAAGAATTGATATGTATATTCTCATTTGCAACTTGTTCATCGATAATAATTATACATTTCTTATTGATAATAGTCAAGGTAAATTAAAATGAATTTAAATTAGGATTTATTCTAAATTATTCAATTTATTATCTATATTATTATATTATCAAAAAGAGCTAGGCGATGAAAATAATTGAGCGTGCGCTCGATTGATGTGAAATGATTACGCCCTATTCCCTTTATAATTCAAGTAATCACCGATATAGTTAATCGCTAAATTAATTGCTCCCTCATCCGGCTTAAGACGTGCATGGTGTAAACCAAAAGGAGAATTAACTCCTAGCCAAAACATAAAACCGGGAATTTCACGTAGCATATAACCAAAGTCCTCACCAGTCATCGCTTCTTTACAAATAAATAGGTTTGCTTCATTATGGCCTTCTGTGAATTGCATGAGATCGGCGGTTAACACTTCATCATTGTATACTTGATAATAATTACTTCCATAATCGATTGTTGTTTGACATTCATAGCCCACTTCTACTCCTTGTACAAGAGCCTCAATTCTTTGTTTTACTCTGTTCATCGATGTTGGTGAGAGCGTTCTGATCGTTCCCTCTATTCTTGCATTTTCAGCAATAATATTTTGTACTGTACCACCAGTGATTTTTCCTACTGTTACAACAGCACTATCAAGAGGGTCAATGTTTCTTGAAACAATGGTCTGAAGTTGATTAACTAAAGAGCATGCTGCTACGACCATATCTATTGTTTGATGAGGATACGCTGCATGGCCACCTTTGCCTTTTAAATCGATAAACAATTCTGACGTATTAGCAAACAACAGTCCTTCTTTCACAGCGATTGTACCAACAGGGTATTCTGGTGCAATATGCAAAGCGAAAATCATGTCAGGTTTCCATTGTTGAAATTCTGCTGATTCTAATAACGGCTTGGCTCCACCTGGTCCTTCTTCAGCAGGTTGAAAAATAAATACCATATCATCATTAATTGGATGATTGACGATATTAGTTATTACACCAAGTGCGATTGCCATATGAAAGTCGTGACCACAGGCATGCATATTTCCTTTATGCGTAGATTGGAAAGGATAGTCTGTTTCTTCATCAATTGGCAGACCATCTATATCTGCCCTGTAACCAATCGTTTTGGACGGATTCAAGCCCTTAATCCTTAAGATAATACCAGTTCTCCACGTTTTTACTTCCATTCGCGTTTGATCCAATGAGGCAATATATTCTAATAAATATTTCTGTGTTTTCACTTCTTGAAATCCTAGTTCCGGTATTTTATGCAAGTCTCGGCGTATTCTCACAAATAGATTATCAATCAACTACCATTCTCCTCCATATACAAAAGCGTGGAAATAAACTTCCACGCTTTTTCTATATTCATTTTACCTTATGATTAAAGTTGACGAAGTTCTTGCTTAATTTCTGTTTTTGATTTTGTTTTTTCATCAATTTGTTTGATGACCTTTGCTGGTGTACCAGCTACAACTGTATTAGGTGCTACATCATCAATGACAATTGCACCCGCTGCAACAACAGCACCTTTACCAACTGTTACGCCTTCTAAAATAACTGCATTTGCCCCAATTACTACGTCATCCTCAACAATAACTGGTTTTGCAGAAGGGGGTTCAATCACACCTGCTAATACGGAACCTGCACCAATGTGGCAGTTTTTACCGACAGTTGCTCGTCCACCAAGAACAACATTCATATCGATCATTGTTCCTTCTCCGATAGCAGCACCGATATTAATAGAAGCACCCATCATAATGACCACATTGTCGCCAATTTCAACTTGATCACGAATGATTGCACCTGGTTCAATACGTGCTTTAATGTTTTTCATATCTAATAATGGAATAGCAGAATTACGGCGATCATTTTCGATTACATAATCTTCAATTTTCGCTTCATTATTCTTAATTGCTTGTTCAATTTCAGCCCATTCACCAAAAACAACACCGCTTTGACCATTCAGAAAAGATTGACTTGAGCTACCAAAATCGATATTCTCTAAATCACCTTTAATATAGACTTTTACAGGTGTAGATTTTGTACTATTTTGAATAAAAGAAATGATTTCATTTGCATCCATCATTTTCATTGTAATTCCTCCTTTGATGTTCATATATGTATAAACTAACTAGAATTAATTTAACAAACTAACGCATTGAAAACAAGTGATATTATCATTTTTGTTCTTCAGCTATATGTTGCTTAATTAATTCGACAAATGCTTGTACTTGCTTCAGCTCAAAAGCTGATTCATATCCAAGTAACCATGTATCACGACTAATAGGTTGTTCGTTTTCATCCTCTAGGGGACTAATAAATATATTTTTCTCCATCCCCGTTAATGTAATGGCAGGTAATATCGCATAACCTATCCCGTTTAAGGTCATTTGTTTACAGGTCTCAATTTGATCGACTACAATCGTCCTTTTCGGTGGTGTCTTAAATTTCCTTAGCCACCAGTCTTGTATCTCTTGATAATAATTTGAATCACTTTTGAATTGAATAAAGGGCCGATCGGTTTCTAATATTTGATTTGTATCCTTAATCTCTGTATCAACAAGATACAGACTATCTTTAAATAAAGGTATCTTAACACCTTTCCAATCTGGTGTACCGCGAATAATCCCAATATGTACATCGTCATCATAAAGTGACCTTAAAATTTCACTACTCCAGCCTGTAATCAAGGATATTTTCGCTTGAGGATAGGTATTAACAAATTTCTTTAATACTTGAGGTAACCAATTTTGCCCGACAATGGAAGCTACAGCAATTTTCAATGTCCCGTATACTTCAGTATTTAAAGACTGAATCGATTCTTTTACCTTTTCCTCAGCTATCACGACCTCATTTACAAACTTGATGACCATTTCACCTGCTGGTGTTAAGGACAATCCCTTTTGAGATCGTACGAATAATCTACTTCCCCATTCTTTCTCGATATTTTGTAACCTTTGAGAAAGAGCTGGTTGTGATACAAACAAACGTTCAGCTGCTTTACGCATATTCATTTCTTGTGCAAGTACACTTAACATATGGAATTCCGATAGAGAAGCCACTTTTGACGTTCACCACCTCTAAAACTCACACCACTCACCTTCACATTCGGGCAAGTGGGGGAATAATCTTGACAGACGGAAGCTCCCAATATCTTTTGGGAGCTCTTTAGTCCTTCTTCTTTTTGCTATGCAATGCTTTTTGCAGTTGAACTAATAAGGATCTACGGGTAAGAATACCTTCAAAGTACCCTTCATCATCTTCAACACAAATAAATGGATGATCGACTAATAGTCCTGTGGCATTTCTAAGAGAAGTATTAATATTTAGGCGTGGTATATCATGATTCATAAATTCTTCTACACGCTTTTCTTCCAATTGATCGAATTCAATTCTCTGTAACCCAAGAATAGATTCCATAATCATTGGAGTGCTAATCAATCCATGGAGCTTATAGTGAGGATCTAAGACAGGAATAGCTGTGTAACCACTTTTCGTCAAAACTAAAAGGGTGTGCTCTAAATTATTGCCGATTTGAACATGTGCCACTCGCTCTGAAGGAATGAGCAAGTCTTTAATATCAATTTCTAAAAACTCTTCACTGTGGAGACTGATCATAATTTGAAAACTCCTCAAACTTTAATGATTTGTATTCAATTATGATTTTATCATAGTTTCCTCATATCTGCCTTATATTTACCCCATAAACCTATCCTTTACTTGTATGAATATTTCTACTACGATATTGACAGTAAGGACAATGAAAAATCAAGTTTTGGTTTGATTGCGCAGTAAGTGTTTTATCCATCTTCGCTCTTCTATCACAGTTTGGACAAATAACCTCTGGTACCATATCAACATCACCTCTTTTATAGAATGACCGAAGAACGATGAAATTATTTAGCCGATGGGAATGAAGAAGACAAATCCTTATTTAACTCGATAACATGTTTTACTCTCTAAATATAATTTATCTGTTGCTTCATTCATTTATTAGCCCCTCATTGTATTTTGGAGGATTGAATATCATCTTGAATGTTCGCTTTTTTGTATCCCTACGTAAGCAAGAGCAGGTGGTGTGGTGATAAGTTTTGCCTTCCTTACCCGTAATTTTTATATCAAATAAAAAAAAGAGACCATTTAGTTGGTCTCTCCGCTTATAAGGGTATGATTACTGAATGAGCTCGAACACTTCAATTGTTATCATATCAACATTATCAAATTGATAACGTTTAGGCTTCTCTTTGTCATTGTAAACTTCCAATTCGAATGTTTCGTTTTTCGGATGATAAGTAACTTGGCATTTTCTTTCACCATTCACCTCAAAAAATCTCTGTGTGGGTTCTGAGCCAGTTGCCTGCTCTTGTAAATTCTTTAATCTAGTCAATATGCCTTGTAATTGTGACAATTGTTTATCTCCTTTCCAAAACAACCCTTTAACTTAAGGTTTCTCTCTAGGCATGTTTTTATCCTACTTCTAAAAAAGCGGTTACTAAACCGTTTTTTTCACATGCCAATATTAACAGGATAATTAATATGGTATGATTACACAAGTAAAAGAATAAAAAAAGTCCAGATTTTTTCAAAGTTCGACTTTTCAGGAGGAATGATTGTACGTGAAATCAATTACTATTTATACACAACCAGAATGCCCACCGTGTGAAATTACTAAAATGTTTTTAAAAGACTACGGATTTTCTTTTGAACAAAAAGATATTAAAAAAGACCCTAAAGCAATGAAAGAACTAACACAAACATATCATTCCTACTCAACCCCAACGGTCGTTATCGAAAACGAAGTGATTAGCGGATTTAATTTAGAAAAGCTAAAAGAATTATTAGATATAGAAGAATAATCAATGAATAAAAAAGGCTTCCAGGTCAAAAGAGGAAGCCTTTTTAGAGGAAATTATCGAAAAACGTAAAAGATTGTAATGGCTGCTAAGGCAACAAAAAAAACAACATAGACGACAAGGATAGGATTGAATAAATAAGGTCTTTTCTTCACCTCATCGGGGATGTCTGCATCCAGTTCCTTATTCGTTGATGCTTTTTCCTTTAATATAGATGAAGTGGATATCAATGACCAAACGATGAGAACTAAACAAATAACTATTAAAGCAATTAACCAGCCGCTCACCCTATTTCACTCCTTTACATAATACGTTCTAGTAAAGATAGGATGTGCGCTAAAGTATGAATTATGCTGGTTGATATTGCCTTTACCTATAATAGCCCGTCTCTCTCATATAAAAAATCATAGGAAAGATCTGCGAATAAATACTCTGTTGCTGTTAACGGAAAAGAAAAAGTTCTAATTGTTTCTCCCGTCTCAATATCTGTATACAAATCTGACAATAAACCTTTTTTATTACTTTTCATTCTCATTATATGCTCTAAAAAATATGGTCTCCAGCTCCAATTTTTATGCATGTATTCATCTTGTTGTATCCAATTCTTATTTTTCTTAAAAATATTTGGTGTTTGTTGAAAACCATCTTCATTACAAATATATAACCTAAAGGCAACATGATCTAACTTCGTTGCTAGTTTTGTCAGGAATGGCACATAAGATTCATATACATGGTTTTTCTGTAAGTATTCTGTCATCGTTTCGTTAAACTTTTCAGTTATCGTGTGTAATGAGTGCAATTTTTTCTTTTCATAGGTGATAAATTGATGACATTTTTCTTTTAATTTTTCCTTCAAGATATCTCGATCAACAAATACACTTCCAGCTTTATGTAAATAGTCTCCTTGGTAATATCTCCCACCATTTCTCCAAGCAAACTGTAACTGAAAATCCATATCAATATTTTCAAATAATAATGTTGCACCAATCTTTCTGGCTAACATCGATAGAGAATAAAGAATTTCTTGATAATGATGATTATTTGATGAAGAACGTAAAGCTTTTAAATCAATTCTTAAAATATTTGGTGCTAACTTCCCAATCTGCTCTAAATTATTATTCGCTTCTCCTAAATTGTCGATGGCAATTTTAATGCCATATGTACGATAATAACTAATGAAATGATCCAAATAGTCAAAATCATCATCGATAGGTGTTCTTTTCGTCATACTGATGACAATTCGATCTAACGCAATACCTTGATCCTCATATTGTTTTAAAATATTCAGTAGATGCTCACTATCTTGATTTAATAGCAAATCAACATTTCGATTAATATATATCATTACATCATCTTTCATTTGAATAGCATGCTCTAACGCTTTTTCCAGCAAAATATCATCGACTTTATTACGATATTCTTCTGGTATGGAATCGTCAGCTAAAAATGACTTCAAATCAATCTCATTATTTTCAGTTATAAACTTACCAATCACTTCATAACCGATAATTCTATGCTCATCCGCACTAAATATCGGAAAAAAATACGGCATAATATGTTTGCTGTCTTGTAAGATTTCTAATGGTTCCATAAAGTGGCACTCCCATTTATCTGAACTTTTAATACGATATCCCATTATATCATATTCTCCCCTACATATTGCCAATAGGTCGAAAATTAAAATTATATATATGTGTGTAAAAACTATTAACCTATACACCCTTACAATTTTTTCTAGTTAATTATTACAAATTGTTATCAATGATTGGAAATATTGGTCTTTGCTGTTTTTTCGTTCATATATTTGATAGTATGAGAGAGTATATTAAAGAGATTGGTTGGTATAATGTAATGGCAGATAAAATGACTCGGAGAAGTTTTTTAAAAAAAAGTATGGGATCTTTCGTAGCTCTAGCCGCTATCGGTACTGGTGGCTTTTTTTATGCACGTGATATTGAGCCGAAATATTTACAAGTAATTCATCATAACATCATCAAACCTCAATTACCCCACTCTTTTCATAATTTAAAAGTTGTACAATTCAGTGATACACATTTAGGCTTTCATTATGACTTAAATGAACTCAAAAAATTAATGAATAAAATTAACTCATTCCAGCCTGATTTAATTCTCTTCACTGGAGATTTAATGGACAAACCTAATGAGTATCCTTACATCAATCAAATTAGTCCCATATTATCAAAACTTCATGCATCGATTGGTAAATTTGCTATCTATGGCAATCATGATCACGGTGGATATGGTTCTGATATTTACAGAGAGATAATGGAAGAGTCGGGATTTGAGGTTTTACTTAACGAGAGTAAAAAAGTAACCATTAATAATGAGAGCATATATATTTCAGGCATTGATGATGCGATGCTCGGTAAACCAAATTTCCAAACTACTTTTGCGGACATACCTAATGACGGGTATCATATATTTCTATCACATGCCCCTGACTTAGCTGATGAAGCAAGTCAATATCATGTAGACTTTCAATTTAGCGGCCATAGTCACGGTGGACAAATTCAAATCCCCTTCATTGGTGCACTGGTAAAGCCACCCTTTGGAGAAGTTTATTATGAAGGTTTTTATGATGTAGGGGATGAAAAACCACTTAAATTATACGTTAATAGAGGAATTGGGACAACAAGACTACCTTTTCGTTTTCTCTGTCGGCCCGAACTAACAATCTTTACTTTGAAAAGTCAATAACATCGTTTTTTTTATTATATTGGGTGAGTTATTCATTAAAATGAAAGCTCACCTTAAAAATAATCCACCACATTCCTATTCATTTAAAAAAATGTATGTTACAACTTCTCCTATCATATATATATGGTACCCTTCTCTAGAAAGGATGGATCGGAAATGTATCATATTGTTCAACCTGGAGAATCGATGCAGCTGATTGCTGCAAATTACCGTATACCCTATCACCAATTACTATTAGCAAACCCTGCTATTGTTAATCCATCAGTTATTTATATCGGGCAACAAATAATAATTCCTGGACTCCCTAATTCATCAGATATTCCCTATTCTATTGTTGTATCCAAAGAAAAAAGAACGCTTTCCTTATACAAAAACAGACAATTAGTGAAAACATATCCGATTGCAGTTGGTAAGATGTTAACAACTACACCTGTAGGTCAATTCGTTATCGTTAACCGTGAACCAAACCCTGGAGGTCCTTTTGGGGCATTATGGCTATCACTCTCTAAGAAGGGATACGGCATTCACGGCACAAACGACCCGAGTTCAATAGGTAAAGCTGTTTCGAAAGGATGTATTAGAATGCATAATAGTGATGTGCTTGAATTAGCTAGTTTAGTTCCCAATGGAACTTCAGTCGTTATTACTTAATAAATTATAGCGTATTTGAACTTACCCTTTTGTATTTCCTTAAAAAGGGGTATAATGTATACTAATAATTTAATTTTTTCTAAAATATGAAAGGAGTACTTCAATTGAACTCTGCAAGCAATGAGCACCACCCTCAGTTAAAACCAACGGTAGAAAACCTCTCACAAGCAATCTTCACCGTTAACCGTCACGCCAAAACGGCTCCAAATCCGAAGTTTTTATATAAAGTGAAACATGATTCGCTACAAAAACTTCTGAAGGAGGGTAAAGCAAAAAAGATTGGTCTACATTATTCACGAAACCCAAAAAATAGCCAACAACAATCAGACGTATTAATTAAGTGTGGTGCCTACACCTTTCACTTACCACCTTCAAAAATGGATTTTACAGCGTTGCCCCATTTAGGAAACCTGGACTCGTCAGTAAGAAATCCACGCTCCTCTATTTCTTTAAGCCAAGCCAAAAAGCTACTCATGACTTATACCGGTTTAAAAGAAGGCCAACATCATCCAAATAATCGTAAATCAAATAAATATGAAAAACCTGTATTTAAAAAACTAGGGGAATCCTACTTCTAAAATAGTACCTTACCTTTTTAAATAAAAATGAAGTGATTGAAGTCTAGTTTATTCTACCTAAACAAAGCTATACACCAAAAAACCCGAACCAATTGGCGCTCTCCCGTAAGTATTCAGATATCTTAACCTGTCTACTTACGTGAGGTCACAGCAAATGGTTCGGTTTTTATATTGGAGAAAATCCAATTCTACTAGAGATAAAAATGGAATCTAATTAAATTCTAAGCTTAAACAAACAAGTAAATGAGAAAATGCCAAGCAATAATGTGCACCTGTCACTTTATTTACAATAACTCTAAAATGACGTTTACAAGGTTTTGGATATCAGGCTTACTTACTTGTGCATCTGCACCAACCTTCTTTCCCTGATGTAGAAGATCTTCCGTAATAAGCGATGAAAAAATAACTACAGGTGTGGATTGCCGTTTACTATCTTGCTTAATATATTTTGTCAGAAAATGACCATTCATTAATGGCATTTCAATATCAGTAATAACAAGATCGACTTTATTTTTATCAGATGCTAAATGGTTATAACATTCTTCTCCATTTTCAAAGAAAAGTAACTGCTGAAAGCCAGCCTTATTTAATGTTTCTTTTAATATACTGCGTAGCATTGGGGAATCTTCAGCAATAACAATTCTCGCATTCTTTTTATCACCAGCAATATCCGCTTGTAAATCATCTTTGGAGAAACCAATATTGGGATTGATATCAGTCAGGATTTTTTCAAAATCAAGCATTAGAATCATATTTTCTGATTGTTTTACTACGCCAAGTGTATAACTATTATCATTATTATAAATATCATCAGGTTTTTCAATTTGATCCCATGACAGACGATGAATCTGCCTTACTTCATCTACGTGAAATATTACCTTTTGCTTATTAAACTCTACAATGAGAAAACTACTGTCATCTTTAACAATTTGTGTATACGAGTCTTGATTGGAAACCAATGCATTTCTTAAGCTAATAACGGGCAAAACTTCACCTCTTAGTTGTGTAATCCCTAAAATAAATGGATGGGCATGTGGAATAGGCGTAATCGCCAATGGTGCAACAATTTCTTTCACCTTATAAACATTCATTCCATAATGTTGATTATTTACTTTGAATTCAATTATTTCTAGTTCATTCATGCCGCTTTCTACAACTGATTGTCTCTCTGAAATCATATAAACGTCTTCCTCTCAATCTTTTTCTTACCCTTAGCTTATATCGGCTAAAAACAATAAGTATAGATAAGAAGAAGTAGATTTTTAGTTCTCTTCAGGCTTAATCCTATTTAAGAAGAATAATCCCACTAGCGTTAAGACGATTAAGGAGCCCATCCCAAACCTACTAGCTATACTACCGTGAGAAGCAAGCAGATACGTAATCGTTCCGAAAATAAACGGGCCAATAATCGATGAGACTTTGCCGGAAAACGCGAATAATCCAAAAAACTGGCCTCTCTTATCTTCTGGTGTAAGTTCGACAATATAAGTTCTCGATGTTACCCACATGGATCCTAGAGCGATTCCAAACATACTACCAGCTATCCAGAACATCCAGGCATTAACGGCAAAAGTACCGATTATTAAAGCAACTAATAGGAGCAGACTCACATATCTAATGGCCCGATAAGCACCAACTGATTTGGTAATATAACCGAAAATAAAAGAGCCAATAATACTTGATACAGTTGAAACTAAATACAGTAGGATAAATTCTCCTGCAGAAAAGCCAACAATGGTGCTCGCATAAGGTGCCATCATTGCGATTGTTGTTGCTAAGGCATCATTTAAGAAAAAGTAAGCAATCATAAATGTAAAAATTACCCGATGTGATTTTATTTCTTTAAAAGTTTTATAAATCTCCTTATATCCTGACAAGAAAGAAGCTTTGTTTTCGACCTGTACTTTTTTCGGATTATCTTTTATAAAAAAGAATAAAGGTAATGAAAATAATAAAAATAAAATGGCAGTTGGAATAAAAGCATGATGGAAATCACTGTTTCCTACATATAAATATACAGTTAACCCTAGTAATGTACCTAAATATCCTATAGCAACACCAAATCCAGATATAAGAGGAACATCTTCTTTTTTCCCTAAATCAGCTATCATCGTGTCATAGAAAACAAGACTTGAATGAAAGAAAAACTTCGCTATAATAAATGAGACTATTACGAGGGCTAAATACAAAGGAACACCCATGATGGTACTTGTCAAATTTACCTCTGCAAATATGCCCATTAAAATGGTAAAGCTTACAGATAACAAGGTAAAGATAACGATATATTTTTTCTTTCTCCCTGTTCTGTCAATGAGGACACCAAACAATGGGCTAAAAATCACCAATAAAAAACTGGCTATTGAATTCGCGTAAGCAATAAAAGTATTCGCTAATTGTTCTTGTACTTCATTATTCCCGATAATTTCCTGCATATAAAATGGCCAAAAAATGGTATTAATATTGGAGGAAAAAATCGTATTGGCAAAATCATATAATGCCCATGAAATAATGGGTAAGGTTAAATATGCCTTCCACGATTGATTTCCTTTTTTCTTTTTTAATCCTCTTTCTATTTCCACTCTCATTCTCCCCTCTACATTTGCAAATTAAAATTAGGTAATTTTTTCTTTCATCATACCATTTTTTAGAATTTATTTTATCTCTTTTTTCTAAAACCTTATTTATTAGCAGTTAAGAAATTGTAAATAAAGCTACATAAGAAAAAGGTTTATCCTATAGGAAAACTTTTGTACAATAAAGAGATAAAACCATGTATTCGGAAAAGAATCAATGTAGAAAGACAACAAAATCAATTAAAATAAATCTTTTTTCGCAAATGGTTTGTATAACTACACTACATATAAATATGTTTGAACCGTTCTCATTATTTTTAATTTGAGGTGAATCCATTGGAACATTTAGTTAATCCAAAAGTTAAATCCATTGAAATTTCGGGTATTAGAAAATTCTTTAATATGGTCTCAGATACAAAAGATATGATTTCTTTGACTATCGGACAACCTGATTTTTCCACACCCACACATGTAAAAGAAGCAGCTAAATTAGCGATTGATGAAGATTATACATCGTATACACATAATGCGGGCGATTTGAAATTAAGAGCAGCAGCAACTAATTTTGTTAAAGAAAAATATCAGTTAGATTATGATGAATCAACTGAAGTGATTGTTACTTCAGGAGCTAGTGAAGCAATAGATATTACTTTAAGAACAATATTAGATGAAAATTGTGAGGTTATTCTTCCTGGCCCGGTTTATCCCGGCTATGAGCCTATTATTCGCCTCTGCGGGGCAACACCCGTCTATGCAGATATAACAAAAAATCAATTCAAAATGACAGCAAGCGTCATACTTCCTCTTATCAATGAAAACACAAGAGCAATTATTTTACCTTACCCATCAAATCCAACTGGTGTCAGTTTATCTAAAGGTGAAATCGAAGAGATTGCGCATCTAATAAGAGGAAAAGATATTTTTATTGTTGCAGATGAAATTTATAGTGAGTTAAGCTTTGATTCGCAACATTTCTCCATTGGCTCAATATTAAAAGAGCAAACCATTGTCATTAACGGCTTATCAAAATCACATGCCATGACTGGATGGCGAATCGGGTTATTATTTGCTCCAGAGAAAATAGCTAAGCATATCTTAAAAGTTCATCAATATAATGTGACTTGCGCCTCATCTATCTCGCAAATGGCTGCGCTACAAGCATTAACAAAAGGGATAGATGATGCTCTCCCCATGAAGGAAGAATATAAGAAAAGACGGGATTATGTTTTTCAGCGCCTAAAAGCGATGAATCTTGAGGTGGTTAAACCGAACGGAGCGTTTTACTTTTTTGTAAAAATTCCATCGAAACAAATATCCTCATTCGATTTTTGTTTACAATTAGTGAAGCAATCAGGTGTCGCTGTCGTGCCTGGCAGTGCTTTCTCCTCTTACGGGGAAGGTTATTTTAGATTATCTTTTGCCTATTCAATGACTACATTGGAAGAGGGTTTAAATCGATTAGCTTCTTTTCTTGAAAAACAATAAAAAAGCTTTGTCGGCCCACTTCCTGCCGACAAAGCTTTTCTTTTTATAAAAAACTATCTTTCCCAATATTTATATAATGCCTGTGTTCCACTATCCCCTTCTCCTTCAGCAGCTAATTTTTCATACATTTCTCGCGCTAACCTTAGGCCAGGTGTTTCCATTCCCATTTTTTCCGCTTCATCTAAGGCAATTGTCATATCTTTAATAAAGTGTTTTATATAAAAACCTGGAGAGAAATCACCAGAAATCATTCGTGGGACAAGATTAGAAAGTGACCAGCTCCCAGCTGCCCCACTAGTGATACTTTTTAATACGTTCTCACTATTTAATCCTGCTTTTTCTGCATAAATAATCGCCTCACAAACACCGATCATATTCGAGGCTATTGCTATTTGATTGGCCATTTTTGTATGTTGTCCAGCTCCAGCAACTCCTTGATAGACAATGTTTTCGCCCATATATTTTAGAATTGGTAAAATTGCCTGATAGGCAGTAGCTTCACCACCCACCATAATAGACAATTTTCCACTTTTAGCACCTATATCTCCACCTGAAACAGGCGCATCAATTGCATAAATCTCTTTTTGTTTTGCCCTTTCAGCAATTTCTTTCGCAAGAGTAGGCGTTGACGTTGTCATATCGATTAAATAAGTATGTGGATTTGCATTTTCAATTAATCCTTCTTCACCTAGATAGATTGATTTCACATCATCAGGATAGCCAACCATAGTAATAACAATGTTTGCTTGCTTGGCTAATTCTTTAGGTGAATGAATCCAACTAGCCCCTTGAGATATTAATTGAGCTGCTTTTTCTTTTGTACGTGAATAGACCAGGACTGTATAGCCTGCTTTAATCAAATGGAGAGCCATACTCTTCCCCATCACTCCTGTACCAATAAAACCAATCTTCGTCTCTTCTTTATTCATTCTCTCTCTCCTTCAAAATAAATATATTGATTATTCTATCATTTATATTTACTATTTGAAAGATAACGGTTTATCAAAGTTGTGAAGAAAAATGAGTTAAATAACCCTTCGCCACACTATGCTCATTATTGATTATTTCGATAGAAACTGCTTGATTCTCAATCATATTTTCAATGTCAAAAACATGTAAATCTTTTTGTAGTGGTATGGGTTCCATATAGATGAAGAAATCTTTATTCCCTTCAGGTTCAATCACTTCTACCGCTTGCCCGTTTTCATTACCATAAAAGATTTCATCTGCCCCTAAAGCTAAGGCTAGTTCTTTATTATGAATATTGACTTTAATGACATAAGCTTCTTCTTCTAATAACACTTTATCATTTAACTGAAATCTAAATTGTAATTCATTTGTTTTCGTCAATAAAGCATCTGCGTGATGATTAATAATTGATTGCTGATCATTACTCGTACATCCACTAAGAAAAAAGAGAAGGCATACGATAAATATTCGACGACTCAACATTTTCTACTCCCCTTCCAGATACGATTAATCCAGTTATTGTCAAACTTAACAACAATTATTCATACATCTATTTTCATTTATTTAAAAAACCCTTGACAATATTTCTGTCTATCCTTTATCATCATAATTCGTAAAGGCTTATAAGTTTACTCGGAATTAGAGGGGATAAATATGATACAAATGTTAATAACTGGATTGATTTGCGGTGCGTTATTAGGCTTTGTTATGCAACGTGGGCGCTTCTGTTTAACAGGGGGCTTCCGTGATATGTTCATCGCAAAAGATAATCGAATGTTTTATGCCTTACTCATTGCTATTTGCGTGCAAAGTATTGGCGTGTTTACTCTTATTCAATTAGGAATCATCGATTTCACTGCTGGTAATTTCGCTTGGTTAGGAGTTATCTTTGGTTCTTTTGTATTTGGTATCGGCATCGTATTAGCAGGTGGTTGTGCGACTGGTACATGGTATCGAGCGGGAGAAGGTTTACTAGGTAGCTGGATTGCTCTGTTCGCTTATATGGTAATGGCTGCGGTTATGAAAACAGGCGTACTCGCACCTTTAAATACAGAAATAAGTTCAATTACTTTACCGGAAAACTCAATTGCTGCTACATTTGGTATAAGCAACTGGATTTTCATTATCGCTTTATTACTTATAACTGGCGGTCTTGTTTATCGAGAGCTTAGAAAGCCAAAAATTGCGATACCATCTTTAAAACCTAAACGTACTGGACTTAGCCATTTATTGTTTGAAAAAAGATGGCATCCATTTGTCACTGCAATTCTTGTTGGGCTAATCGCTCTCCTTGCATGGCCACTAAGCGCTGCTACAGGTAGAATGTTTGGTTTAGGCATTACAACACCATCTGCTAACATTCTACAATATTTAGTGATTGGTGATGCTGCATTTATTAACTGGGGAGTGTTTCTTGTATTAGGAATCTTCATAGGATCATTTATCGCAGCCAAAGGCAGCAAAGAATTTCGTTTTAGAATGCCTGATAAAAAAACAGGTATAAATAGTTTTATTGGTGGATTATTGATGGGGTTTGGAGCTAGCCTTGCCGGTGGCTGTTCAATAGGCAATGGACTAGTAATGACTTCAATGATGACATGGCAAGGATGGATCGGTCTCTTATTTATTATTTTAGGTACTTGGACCGCTGCCTACTTTGTCTATGTTAGACCACAGAAAAGACGTGCTTCTCAAAGTACGACATCACAACAAGCTGTATAGGGGGAAACAAACATGCAAAAAACATTAGAAGTAATGGGTCAAGTTTGTCCATTTCCATTAGTGGAAGCAAAGTCTGCAATTGAATCGATCCAATCAGGAGATGAACTAATTATTCAATTTGATTGTACACAAGCAACTGAAAGTCTTCCACGCTGGGCTGCAGAAGCTGGTCACCAAGTAACCAACTATGAACAACTTGGAGATGCAGCTTGGACAATCACAATTCAAAAGAAATAAATCAATAAAATCGTTGTAACTAATAAGTTTTTAGCAAAATTATTGAACCGAACAATACCTTTGTTCGGTTTTTTTATCTACCATATACTCTTATTGAACGAGATAAAAAATATCCTCACATAATTACCCTAATACACCATATTTAGAACAAAAGAAAAGCTAGCCAATCGGCTAGCTAATAAGGGGAAAATGAGAATGATTTAGCTGACTTAAGGTTTTCTTAAGTGCATATTTAAGAATTACCCGCATCAGTCAGAACCTAAACCATTTTTTATAACTTTTTATAGAAAAAATTCTCTAGTGCCGATTCAATTTCAACAGCATTCGGCAAATTAAGGAGAATATCTATTTTTTTCTCAATCTCTGCCTTATTTAACTTACGTATATGCGCTCTGGTCTTAATAATGGCTGCTGAGTGAACAGAGAACTCATCTAAGCCCATTCCCACTAATAATGGTATTGCGACCTCATTGCCCGCCATATCACCGCAAATACTGACGGATTTCCCTTCTTTATGGGCAGCATCAATGACATTTTTGATGAGTCGTAAAATAGCAGGGTGGTAAGGTTGATATAAATACGAAACCTGCTCATTAGATCGATCGGCAGCCAATGTATACTGAATGAGATCATTTGTACCAATACTGATAAAGTCAACTTCTTTTGCAAATGCCTCAATCATTAGTGCCGTAGCTGGAATTTCGACCATCATACCAAGTTCTATATGACCAATCTCTACCCCTTCTTCTATCAGTTTCTCACATTCTTCTTTGAACATAAGCTTGCCTTGTCTAAACTCTTCAATTACAGCAACCATAGGAAACATAATCTTTAATGTTCCAAACGCACTTGCCCTTATTAATGCGCGTAACTGTGTCCGTAGAATTGATTGTTCACCTAAACAGAAGCGTATTCCTCGTAGGCCTAAAAAAGGGTTCATTTCTTTTGATAATTTTAGATATGGCAGTTCTTTATCGCCACCGATATCAATAGTTCGAACAACTACCGGTTTGCCATCCATAGACTCTAGAACCGATTTATAAACGTGAAATTGTTCTTCCTCAGTCGGTAATTGCTTTTTTTCCATAAAAAGAAACTCGGTTCTAAATAAGCCGATTCCTTCTCCCCCATGCTCGATAACCCCTTTTGCTTCCTCCATACTACCGATATTTCCAACAATAGAGAAATATTGCTCATCGAGTGAAATCGTTCTTTCTTTTGCTAACCAAGATAGTTCGGACAAATCTCTTAAAGTCTGTTCCTGTTTCTTTTCATATTCTTCAATCAATTCAGGCGTCGGGTTAATATGAACGATACCAGTATACCCATCAACGACAAGTACATCACCATTCTCGATATCACCTAAGGCCGTTTTTGTACCCACAACAGAGGGAATATTAAGTGATTGGGCAATGAAGGCAGCGTGAGAGGTTTTACCTCCCACATTTGTCACTGCCCCTTTCACTTTGCTAGGATTCAAAAGTGCTGCGTCTGATGGTGTTAAATCCTCGGATACAATAATTACATTTTCCGTCACCATGGCTGGGTCAAAAACAGGTATCCCTAAAAGATGTGCCTGCAATCGATTGGCAACATCTTTAATGTCTGCTGCTCTTTCTTTTAAATACTCGTTCTCAGTTTGTAATAATAAATGAATATAGTGATCGGTTATTTCTTTCACAGCAAATTCTGCATTATACTGTTTCTTCATTATCCGATCTATCACTGGTTCAATTAATTCCGGATCCCTCAAAACAAGAAGATGTGCATCAAAAATTGTAGCATTTTCAATTCCTGCCTCGGTACTCGCATGCTCTTTAATTTGCTTTAGTTCATCAACGGTTTTTTCGAGTGCTTCATAAAAAAGGTTAACTTCTATCGTACTGTTTTCGACCTTTTTACACTCGATCTTCACATCAATTGGCTCAAAGCGAAAAGCTTTTGCAATAGCGATTCCTTCTGATGCAGGTATCCCTTGTAAGAAAGCCATTATTCCGCAAGACCTTCTTCTTTAAGCATTGTAGCAAGTTGTTCAATAGCTGCCTCTTCATCGTTACCATCAACGATAATAGTAATTTCCGCACCTTTGCCAGCTGCTAATGCCATTACACCCATAATCGATTTTAGATTTACTTTTCTCTCTTTATACTCTAATTGAATATCTGAAGTAAATCTGCTCGCTGTTTGCACCAATTGTGTGGCTGGTCTAGCATGAATTCCTGTTGGTGAAGTTACAATAAATTTTTTCTCTATCATTTTCATCGATCTCCTTTTTCATCACTCTTATATGTAATATAGATATCCATTAGAATAACATATTTTTTAGGATTCTTTTACTATATCACATGTATAAAAAACAAACCTTTTTTAACTTCTAGGTTCAGTTAAATATTGATAAATAACATCCCCACCTCTTTGTGCAATTCCTCTAATGTATTTAAAATCTTCCCTTTTTACAATGACGGAGCGAAAAGTTAAAAAATCTTCTTTTTTCACATAGTACTCTTCAATCTCTTTGTTCTTTAATTTGTTTATGATTTCATCTATTGATGATGCATCCATATTATTCACCTCTGCTTCCTTCTATTTTATAAAAAAAATGCGCTCTTTTAAAGAGAATCAAATAGATTTAGGTTATATCTATAAATCAACGTAAGAACTATGGATGACAGCAAAGGTGGAAAATGTAGACGCGTCACACAAAAGGGTTTGTATTTTTCGTATTATTAGTGTAAATTCCTTTACGAATAAACAGTTTTAGTGCAAAATGGTTATTAACAAAAAATTTGGAAAGAAAAGGGGCAATTTATGTGAAAAAAGCTGAAGTTGGAAACATTATTGAATTTAGAGATGGCTTAAGAGGCATTGTCGAAAAAGTAAATGAGAACTCCGTCATCGTTGACTTGAGCTATATGGAAAACTACAGAGATTTAGAATTAGAACACAGGACAGTAGTAAATCATAAAAACTATAAAATTGTCCAAGAAAATTAATATAAATCCGAGAAATAACTATAAAATAATCGACATTTCATTAAAAAGAAAAGTCCGAACAAAGTGAATTCCTTCATAAGAATTCAGATTTGTTTGGATTTTTTTGTTTCTGCTACTCCTACATCAATGAAAGTTGCGATGCTAACATCTAGTTCCTTCAGACAGAATATATAGTTATCACCCATACCATCTCTCTACTCCAGTTCTACCTATATACTCAACCTTTTCTTTCTCTTTGACATATATTCGTCATAAATATAATCCTCAAATGAGATAATCATATTTTTTTTACTGCTTTTTTGATAGAATAATGATTGGCTTGCATGAAAGGGGTTATATGAAATGCGTAAGAATTCACCTGACATTCGCTTAATTGTCGGGATCGTCCTTGCACATGTACTAATGTATTTCACATTTGAGGACAAATCAATCTTCTGGTATATCTTTAGTGCCACCATGTTATTTCTTATTAGTTTTGCCATTATAAGTATAGAACTAGATCATCAAGAAACCTTTACCCAAAACTTATTATGGGGTACTTTATCAGGGGTTTTTCTATATGGCATTTTTTGGTTAGGTTATACAGGATTAAGTTTTATTGGCCTTTCGATCACAGAACCTGTTGCAAAGCTCTATAGTTATTATGGAGCTAAGAATATATGGCAGTATTTGTTATTAATAGTTCTTTTCGCTCCAGGTGAAGAAATTTTCTGGCGTGGATTTGTACAAAAGAGGGTAATGAACTATACCAATGGTTTTCTTGCTGTTGGCATCTCTTCTATTCTTTTTGCTTCTGTACAGTTTTATTCAGGCTCATGGGCTCTGGTACTGGCAGCATTAATAGCAGGATTATATTGGGGAACCATTTACCTTTGGAAAAGAAGCATTGTTTTACTTATCACTTCACATATTATATTTTCCTTGCTCCTTTTTGTATTCTTTCCTCTAGTATAACCAGAAAGATTTTGTAAAATAGTCGTAAGCATATATTTACTATTTCTTAGCTATTAGCTCCATCCAAAATTATTAGAGGAAAATTGTAACAAGTACGCAGCATTTCTCGTCTAATGCTTTGATCACGTAACTTAGGGAGGAAATTTGTTTTGAAGAACTTTTTAAAATTGTTAACTGTTCCCTTAGCTATCTTTCTATTAGCAGCATGCGGAACATCAGAAACAGACAATGGCAATGGTGAAAATAATAATAGTAATCCACCAAATGAAGAAGTAGATGAAGATGAAGATCAAAATCAAAATGAAAACAAAGAAGATAGCCAAAAAAGTGAAAATGAAATTCGCGTGATGGAGGAAAATTTATCATATGAAATAGACGGTGAAACAAAAGAAGAAACTGCTTTTCTTAAAGAAAGTGACAATCAAGCGTTTTCTTTACATGTTTTACCTGATTTCACCTTAACTGCAGAGGAACCAAATAAAGATATCCTTCATTTAAATGATCAATCTGAGGTGTTTATGCGAATTGAGGTACTTCCTGAAGAAGTAGACATGAAACAACTTGAGGAGAATACAATGATCCAACTTCAATCTGTTAACGAAGAAGTAGAGCATCCTTCTCTTCCTCAAGATGACTTTTTCAAAGATGCTGTTATGATGGAAGCTTCATCTGAAACCGATACAGTAACGGCATTTATTATCCACAATGATTCAGCCCAAGTAAAGCTGACTTTATTTAATAAGAATGAAGATACTAACTATAAAGATGCTTTTATAGAAATGGCAAAAACGATTCATACAAATTAATAAAAAAAGAGACTGTCCTAGCTGTCAGTCTCTTTTTTCATCCATAATAAGATGATAAATGTTAAACTAATATAACCAAATAAAGGATATAAATAGGAAAGCAGTTCTCCATATTCAATGAATGAACCGAAATAGCAGATGGTAAAAATCCCAATCACTGTTACAACCGTAGGAATATTAAAATATTGCCGAATTTGCCTTTCCACTCCAAAAACGTTTCCAATTACTGAAGTAAATATTTCACCATAAATAACAAATACGAATATCCAATATATTGAAGACGCAAGTGACTTCATAATAGCTGCCATAGGGATTTCATAACTTTCTAAATTAGGAATATTCACCAATGACAAATGACTAGAAACTAAAATCATTGTTAGTGCAATCCCACCAAAATATCCTCCCCATTTAATCGTATGTATATCTTTAATATCCGAAGCAACTGGAACTAACACAGCTTGCGCTAACATTAAATTAAATGCGGCATACGTAAATGGAGATACAACTGATTTCCAACCATCCTCAGCAAAAGGAATATATAAAATATTTTCTAAAAAGAAAGGCTGTTGAATAGAGAAAAACAATAAGATGAAACTAAAACTGATCATCATAGGAACGACAACAACGTTTACGGCAAATAATCCTTTTATACCTACAAGCATTGTTATAATTGATAAAGCAATTGTAAATACCACACCAATTGATTTAGATAACCCTAGTTGTTCTTCAAACACAGCACCTGCACCTGAAAGCATAACAGCACAGACACCTAATAACATGATGAGCATTAATCCATTGATAATTAAACCAAAATGCTTTCCAAACAAATGTGTATTTAACTCTTGAAAAGATCTTGCATTTATTTTTGCAGCAATGATCATTAGTTTTGATCCTAAAAACACAAATATATATCCACTCATTAAAATCCCAATTAAACCAATAAAACCAAATCTCGAAAAGAATTCGACGATTTCCCTCCCAGTTGCAAACCCTGCGCCAACAACAGTCCCTACATAAACTGCTGCGATTTGAAAGGAAGCTCCCCAATTAATTTTCGTCAAGTCGATCTCCTCCTTCTCCACAATATATGTAAAGAAGGACAAACAAAGACGAGCTTTTTCTTACGGAATACCTTTTTTCTAATTTTAATAAAAAAGATAATCAAAATACTTGAAAGTCAAATAAGGTCAAAGTATACTGTATTCATAAGGTCAAAGTTAGTCAAAGTCAAAAGGAGGAAACTTTAATGAAATGTCAAGCATGCAAACAAAATGAAGCGAATGTCAATATGAGATATGCGATTAATGGTAAGGAGACAACCATTCGTCTTTGTCAAAGCTGTTACGAGAATGAAAAACAATCTCTTCCTGCCTTTGGTCCGACGATGAATGGTTTCTCAGGTTTTATACCATTCGATGATCTTTTTAAACAATTGACAAATGAGCAAAATACTCATCATCAAAGTCAACAACCGAATGAACCATCTCAAAGAAAACAAAGTGGTAGTGGTGGATTCATTGATCAATTCGCTAAAAACTTAACGCAAATGGCTAGAGCGGGTCTCATTGATCCCGTGATTGGTCGAGATAAAGAAATAGCACGAGTAATTGAAATACTAAATAGACGAAGTAAAAACAATCCAGTATTAATCGGTGAACCCGGTGTGGGGAAAACAGCTATCGCTGAGGGGTTTGCACTAAAAATAGCTAATAGTGATGTACCAAAGAAATTACTCAATAAAGAAGTTTACTTGTTAGATGTGGCCTCCCTTGTTTCGAATACAGGTATTAGAGGTCAATTTGAAGAAAGAATGAAACAACTAATAAATGAAGTACAAACACGAAAAAACATAATCCTTTTTATTGATGAAATCCATTTATTAGTTGGTGCGGGTTCAGCTGAAGGATCAATGGATGCTAGCAATATTTTAAAACCTGCACTAGCACGTGGTGAGATGCAATTAATTGGGGCAACTACTCTTTCTGAATATAGAAAAATAGAAAAAGATGCAGCATTAGAAAGACGATTCCAACCAGTTCACGTCAAAGAACCAAGTTTAGAGGAAGCAAGACATATCCTCGAAGGATTAAAAGACAATTATGAAAGCTTCCATGATGTTATTTATACAGAGGAAGCCATCACAGCTTGTGTAGAACTATCGTCAAGATATATTCAAGACCGCTTCTTACCAGATAAAGCAATTGACCTTATGGATGAAGCTGGCTCAAAATTAAACCTAACATTAGGTGTTTCATCTGATGAGGATATTGAATTGCGTTTAAAAGAAATAGCAAAGCAAAAAGAACAGTTGCTTAAAGAAGAAAGGTATGAAGAAGCAGCTCAATTAAGAGATAAAGAAACAGAATTGGAGAAGGCTCTTGGTTCAAACACAAGAGAAAGAGCGAAAGTAGAAGTCGAACATATCCAAAAAATCATTGAAGATAAAACCGGTATACCAATCGGAAAATTAATGACAGATGAACAATCTAAGATGAAACATTTACAAGAAAATCTAAACCGTAAAGTTATTGGCCAAGAAGTAGCAGTCGAAAAAGTAGCAAAAGCTATTAGAAGAAGTCGTGCAGGTCTTAAATCTAAACATCGACCTATCGGATCGTTTTTATTTGTCGGACCAACAGGTGTTGGTAAAACAGAATTAACGAAAACATTATCTGAAGAATTATTCGGTACAAAAGAATCTATGATAAGACTTGATATGAGTGAATATATGGAAAAACATAGTGTAGCGAAAATTATTGGTTCTCCTCCAGGATATGTTGGTCATGAAGAAGCAGGACAATTAACAGAGAAAGTACGTAGAAATCCGTATAGCATTATCCTATTAGATGAGATTGAAAAAGCACATCCCGATGTGCAGCACCTTTTTCTACAAATACTTGAAGATGGTCGCTTAACAGATAGTCAAGGTAGGACTGTACACTTTAACGAAACCGTTATTATTATGACAAGTAACGCCGGTGTTCAAACAAAAGAAGTCCAAGTCGGCTTTGCAACGGATAACAACGCTTGGAATGAAGCAAGTATACTCGACTCATTAGGACAATTCTTTAAACCTGAATTTCTAAACAGAGTTGACAATATTGTTGAATTTAAATCATTAACCAAAGAGCATCTTCTTATTATCACTGATTTACTATTAGAAGAATTGAATTTAATCTTAGCACAATCTAATATACACCTAAGTGTGACAGATGAGGTAAAAGCAAAATTGGCACAATTAGGTTATCACCCTGCATTCGGTGCCCGCCCTCTCAGAAGGGTCATTCAGGAACAATTAGAAGATAAGATTGCAGACAAAATTATTGATGAGGAAGAACAAAGCGAATTAACCGCAGTTTTAAAAGAAGATATGATTGTCATTCGATAAAAGGATAATTTCATCAAAAAAGGAGAGGTTTGTTGCCTCTCCTTTTTTCCACATCATTCTTTAAAGTTTTTTATCATCGACTTGATTCAGCCACTTCTCAATTGATCCAACAACGGATTCTACACAACCATCTTCAAAAGGAGAAATCAGATTTGCTTCAGATACTAATCCTGTAAATGATTGGCTACCGCCAAGTTTACATAAATGAAGATAATCATTCCAAGCTTCTTCATGGTTCTCTTGTGATTTTTGCCAAAATTGAAAGGCACAAATTTGCGCTAACGTGTAATCTATATAATAAAATGGCGAGCTATAAATATGGCCCTGTCTTTGCCAATAACCGCCTCTTTCTAGATACTCGTTGTCTTCATAATCTTTATAAGGCATATACTTTTTCTCAATCTTTCTCCATGCTGCTTTTCTTTCCGCTGGAGTAGCTTGATAGTTTTCATAAACCCAATGCTGAAATTCATCAACAGCTACGCCATAAGGCAAGAAAATTAGGGCACTGCTTAAATGGGCAAAGCGATATTTGTCTCCATCTTCTTTAAAAAACGTATCCATCCATGGCCAAGTGAAAAACTCCATACTCATTGAATGTATCTCTGCCGCTTCATGTGTTGGCCATATATATTCAGGAATCTCAAAACCTTTGCTTGCGTAAACTTGAAAAGCGTGACCTGCTTCATGTGTTAAAACATCAATATCCCCTGATGTCCCATTAAAATTAGAGAAGATAAATGGTGCTTGGTAATCCTCAATAAATGTACAATAGCCTCCACTTTCTTTCCCCTTCTTCGCGAGTAAGTCCATTAATTCATTATCAATCATGAAATCAAAAAATTCGCCTGTCTCTGGTGAAAGTTCTTGATACATCGTTTGCCCTTTATTAATAATCCAATCGGAAGAGCCTTTAGGCATTGGATTGCCAGAAAGAAAATTAAACGGTTCATCAAAATACTTTAATGAATCCACGTCAATTCTTACGCGCTGTCTTTCTTTTAATTTAGCGACCATCGGGACAATAAACTCTTCCACTTGTTTTCTAAACTTTGCAACCATATTGGCATCATATCCAATTCTAAGCATTCGATAATACCCTAGTTCAACAAAGTTTTCATACCCTAATTGATGAGCAATCTCTGTTCTTATTTTAACTAAGTCATCATAGATTTGGTCTAGTTTATGTTCGTTATCCGCCAAAAATTGGAACTTAGCCGCACTCGCTTCTTTCCTTAGTTGGCGGTCTTTCGATTCTATGTATGGATCTAGCTGCGCTAATGTTAATTCTTTGCCATCAAAATTTATTTTTGCGGAAGCGATCAACTTATTATAATCACTTGTCAGTTTATTTTCCTTTTGTAGTAATGGTACAATTACCGGCTTGAAAGTTTTCAATTCACTATCAGCTAAAGCAAATAACTGTTTGCCCCATTTGTTTTCGAGCTCTTCGCGAAACTTAGATTGCACTAGTGCTTCGTAAAATTGTGTACTAAGTCCTTCTATCTCTGGGCCTATCTCATCTGTATAATCTTGTTCTTGTTGATAAAATTGATCATTCGTATCAATCGAATGCCTGATCATAACCAAATTTAACATCGTATACAATTTATTTCGTATACGATTAATCTTTTTCATCGCTTCTATTTGTTCCTCAGCTGTTTTTGCTTGTTTAAATGCCAGTAGTGCAGCATCAAATTGAACTTTTGCTTTGTCCATTTGCGGCCTTTTGTATTCATATTCAGGAAATTTCATTCCCTACACCTCCAAGTAATAATCGCTAATTTGTATGTTTTTCATGAAGAAAAAAATTTTAAGCAAGTTAACTCTTTCTATAATAGATTATAAAATCCTGCATATTTATTATTAAATTATGCTCAGGACTTAAGTAGCGACCAACAATGATTAAATTTAATTAGAAATTTTCAATTTTCTTTTAACATAGAATTACTTCACTAAAGTTCACAACTCTATAATAAAAGAAAAAAACGATTCTGTATGAACCGTTTTTATCGATTACTAATAGATAACCCGAGTTTTTTTATTAATTTTATAGCTGTCTCTTTTTCTTCTGCATCTAATTCACTCATTAATTCATGAATATACTCTTCGTGGCCTGGAAATACGTCTTCAATAAACGCCTTACCATCTTCCGATATTTCAGCATAAGTCACTCTTCGATCATTCGGGCATGCAACTCTTCGCAAATACCCTTTACTTTCTAATTTGTCAACTACATACGTAATACTTCCACTAGCAAGCAAAATTTTACCACCTATTTGCTGTAAAGGTTGATTACCTTTATGATATAGTAATTCTAGTACAGCAAATTCAGTTGGATTTAATCCATAGGTTTGAATTTTACGATTAACAATTTCATTAATCGCTCTATTCGCTCTTGAAAGCACAATATATAGTTTGAGTGATTGGCTAGATTCTGTCATGTCTCCAATCCTCCTAAAATAATTTAAAATAGAGATTATTGAATTCAAACTAATTATAAGTAACGAACAGCATACTGTCAATTTCTATATTTTTACTAAAAATACTCATGGATCCGATTTTATGGAGAAGAAAAAGAAAATGAAAAGAAAGAATAATTATTTCCTATATGTAATTATAGTTATTATGCCGTCTATTCTAGGAATGCTTACTATTTATCATTATGTAACAGACCGTGATGAAACAGAAAGATTAAATGACGCAAAGTGGATTGCAACCATTCATCAAAAAAACTGGGATCAATTCATCTCTGAAACAGTTACCACATTAGATATTTTAGCATTATCAATTGACGCTCAAAATGATATGGAAACTGTTCGTGAAGTAGTAAGAAGCACACAATTAACTGACATGAGATATGGCAGTATGTTTCTCCTTGACGCAACAGGTACCTTCGAAACAGGAACATCAGAATTATTAAAGGATCATGACTTTAATAATGATCCGTATATCCAAGAAATTATGCGCACGAATGATTTAATTATATCCGAAGAAGTGGAAACATTAACACCTGAACAACAGGTCATCGGGATTGCAAACCCTATTCTCGATGTTAATTTCCAACTAGAAAGAATTGTAGGTGCACATTTAAGAGTAGATTACATGCAAAATATTATGAGGATGCTTACTCCTGATGCTTCCATCTCCATTACGAACTCTAGTGGTAAGCAAATAATGAATATGAATGGTGGTATAGGTAAGAATGATCAAGTTTATACTTTACCAATTGATCGTCTACCTTGGAATATTGAAGTGAGTGTGTCAGATGTCGCTAGCGGTAATTTACTTAAGCGTACAGCAATCTTCTTCTTTCCCCTTTTTATATTACTTCATATTTTCTTTTTCTTTATAAAATATTTCATGTTAAAAAAACATGCCAAAAATGCTGAGAAAGAAAATGAAATACAGAAACTAGAGCTAGTCGGAAATTTAGCTGCAAGTACAGCCCATGAAATCAGGAATCCACTTACTGGTGTGAAAGGTTTAATCCAATTATTATCAGAGAAACATAAACAAGAAGAAGATCAGTATTATTTCTCTATTATAAATAATGAAATCAGTCGTATCAATGAAATCGTTAGTGAGTTTCTTATTCTTGGGAAACCGACAATTGAAAAGAAAGAACATATTTATGTACAAGACATTATACGTGAACTAGAACCACTTATTAAATCTGAAGCCAACTTAGCCAATATCCACTATGAAGATTCTTTACCAGAAGAACCCGTAGGAATATATTGCAACAAAGATCAAATGAAGCAAGTGTTTTTAAATATCGCCAAAAATGCTCTTGAGTCAATGAGTAGTAATGGATATTTGTCTATATCTCTCACAACAAGCGCTCATCATTGTTATCTCACCATTAAGGATACTGGAGTAGGTATACCAAAGAAAGAGATGGACAGAATCTTTGAACCTTTTTACACTTCTAAAGATTATGGTACAGGTCTTGGACTTGTTGTATGCAAAAGGATTGTCGAAGCAAATAAGGGAGAAATCACAATCGAAAGTAGTGCTTCTAACGGTACAGTTGTGACGATCATTTTACCGCTAGATTCTCATTCATTTGATTCATAAACATATCAATCATAAGGGAAGCCTTATAAAAGATTTGCTTCCCTTATAAGATGGATATGTTTCCTTCTGCTGGAAAGGCTAATAAAAAAGGAATTAACCTATATTTTTTCCATTTCCTACTTTTTGTTTTTTATATGATAGCTAAATGTCATAGGATTCGACTAAGTTCTAACATACGTAGTCTTTCAAGCAATAAGAAATAAAAAAGGATGAAAAATAGTTGTATTTCACATACAACTAATGTTTGAGGATAGAAGTACAAATGGTAACTGAAAAGGATGTCTTTTAGAATATTTCAATTTTTTTAAAGAAAGACTTGATTTTTGTTCATTTAACTCCAATAATTATTTCGTATATTGAATTATTATTACATAAAAGGAGTCCTTCCAATGAGCCAAGCTATTTCTCTTAAAGCCCTTCCTAAACAAGGAAATACTAGCTATCGTATTTTATTTATTATTGGGCTTTGTCATTTGCTAAATGACGCCATTCAGGCGATAATCCCCGCAATGTTCCCTATTTTAGAAAGATCAATGGGACTAAGTTTCACCCAATTAGGAATGATTGCATTTGCATTAAATATTGTTTCGTCTGTTCTTCAACCTGTTATTGGCAACATGACAGACAAAAAACCAATGCCTTTTGCCTTACCCATTGGGTTAACCATTACTTTATTCGGTATCATTGGATTGGCTTTTGCGCCTAAGTATGAATGGATTATCATTTCCGTCATATTTATAGGATTAGGATCTGCTATTTTTCATCCTGAGGGCTCAAGAGTTGCTTACATGGCCGCTGGTCCAAGAAGAGGATTAGCCCAATCCATTTATCAAGTTGGTGGAAATAGCGGTCAATCGCTAGCCCCATTAATTACCGCCTTGGTACTCGTTCCTTTTGGACAAAAAGGAGCTTTATGGTTTACTATTGCCGCTTTTTTAGCTGTTTGTTTTCTCGCCTATATTGCCATTTGGTATGCTAAAAATCTAAGATTGCAAGCAGCTAATAAAAAGGCAAAGAAAAAGGTAGCTGCACATAAACCACTTACTAAATCAGTAAAAATAGCATTAGCTATTGTGCTCATTCTTATTTTTGCCCGATCTTGGTATGTTTCTGGGATGACAAACTTTTATGCCTTTTACGCAATTGAGAATTATGAATTCTCTATCAGCGGCGCACAAACAATGCTATTTGTATTTTTATTAGCTGGTGCTATTGGTACCTTCTTCGGAGGACCTTTAGCAGATAAATTTGGACGTAAGACAGTTATATTTTTATCATTGGCCCTATCTTGTCCATTTTCCATACTCATTCCATTTGTGCCAGCTAGTATTGCGTTTGTATTTTTGGCACTTACAGGCTTTATACTGATGCTTAGCTTTTCTGTAACAGTTGTCTATGCACAAGAATTAGTACCTGGTAAAATCGGTATGATGTCTGGCTTAACAGTTGGATTTGCATTTGGAATGGGTGCAATTGGATCGATTGCATTAGGTTATTTAAGTGACTGGGTTGGTATAAACCAGACGATGATGTTCACTGGGTTACTTCCTTTAATCGGGTTCCTCACCCTATCATTACCATCAGATCAAAAAATTGCTGAATGGAATGAATGATTAATGAATGTTAGTTACTATTCATAATTGACATTAAAGAAGAGGTCACATTTTTTATATGACCTCTTTCCTTAATTATGCATATACTAGGCTAAATGATTACTGCATCTTATTGATAAAAATCAGGGATGATTCTAAAGAGGTGATTTATAAAATGACAGAAGTGCTATATGGAACAATCCTTTCAGCTATGTCTACAGGACTTGGTGCATTGATTATTTTGTTTATTGGCCAATCGATGACACATAAATGGCGTGATATATTACTCGCATTTACTGCAGGTATTATGATGGCTGCTTCAACAATGAGTCTTATTCCAGAGGCATTAAATGCAGGAGGGTTTTTACCATTAGTCGTAGGAATTTTTCTAGGGGTTTTAACTTTAACATTGCTAGAAAAAAACATTCCACATATTGACATCGCTCATAACAAAAAAGGGATTGAATTTGATGAAAAAGCGATGTTAATTGTTGCTGCTATTACACTTCATAACATTCCAGAAGGACTTTCTGTTGGTGTTAGTTATGCGTCCGAAAACGGAGGAGACACTGGTAATTTAATTGCATTTGCCATTGGTTTGCAAAATGCACCTGAAGGATTCTTAGTTGCTTTATTTTTGGTCAACCAAAAAATTAGTAGACTTAAAGTATTTATTGTTGCCACTTTAACAGGTACAATTGAAATTTTCACAGGCTTATTAGGATTTTATTTAACCTCTTATGTTGCTTCACTTGTCCCTTATGGGCTCTCATTTGCCGCAGGAGCCATGCTATTTATTATTTATAAGGAATTAATCCCAGAGAGCCATGGAGATGGTCATGAAAGAACATCTACCTATTCTTTTATCATTGGTTTACTTTTCATGATCTTATTAATTGACCTTTTTTAATTTCATACAGCTTTTGTTTTTATATTTACATGGTATTGTTTAATATTTAACTTAAATTCTCGGGTCCTACGGGGCTCGGAGTTTATTTTTGCCTTCTGATATTCATATATAAGCATGTCTAGTTCCTGACTATGCTGGATAGTTAATTTGTCATTAATACCTACTTTCCACGCACATTTCATCATAATTTCTCTTTTCATTTGAATCTTGTCCAATAATTCCCTTTGATTTAACTTCAACTTTTCTCCTCCTAAATTTGTCCTGCTTTCGATTATTTTTTGTCTACTTGAGAAATTATTACAAGAATTTTTATAAAAGTAAATAGATTCGCAAAATAAGACAATCTTTTTTTATATCAACATGATTCGACACTTTCTGAGAATAGTTTGCATTACTTTTCGACAAGTACTTAAAATCATTAACAGTAGTAAACTTTTTAAAAATCGTATATATTTAAAGTATAAATAAGATTGAAATAAGGGAGTTTTAACGATGAAATTACATATTGCTTGTATACAGATGGATATACAATTTGGCCATCCTGAAGAAAACTATAAGCATGTAGAAATAAAAGTAAAGGAAGCTTGTGAAGTTCAACCATATCCAGATATTATTGTCCTACCAGAAATGTGGACAACTGGATATGATCTAGAAAATTTGTCGTCCACTGCTGATGTTAAAGGTGAAAAAACAATTGAATTCTTAAAAAACTTAGCAAAAAAATATCAAGTCCATATCGTAGGCGGATCAGTTGCTACTAAGCGTGATAAGGAATACTTTAATACGATGATTTCAGTTGATAAAAACGGAGAATTGCTACAAGAATATCATAAAATGCACTTATTTAAATTAATGGATGAACATAAATTTTTATCTGCGGGAGAAGAAAAAGGCAGCTTTAATATTAATGGTGAGAAAGTAGCCGGTATGATTTGTTACGATATTCGTTTCCCGGAATGGTTTCGAGCACATACATTAAACGGGACCAAAGCTATTTTTGTTGTAGCAGAATGGCCAAAACCAAGAGTCGATCATTGGCAAACATTATTAAGGGCAAGAGCGATTGAAAACCAATGTTATGTGATTGCTTGTAACCGTGTAGGGCAGGATCCTAATAATAGATTCGCTGGACATTCGATGATCATTGATCCTTGGGGGGAAGTTCTCGAAAGTGGTACGGAAAAAGAAGAGATTGTCACAGCGACGATTGATCTTTCGGAGGTTGATCGTGTCAGGAAAACCATCCCTGTTTTCGATGATCGCAAACCTGAATTTTATTAATATTTTCAAGAAATACATGACTAGCTAAAATCAAATACGAGCAAATACTGTTATATATCTGTCAGCATTTGCTCGTATTTTTTAGAGCCAAATTAGGTTCGCAGCTTC
This sequence comes from Cytobacillus sp. FSL W7-1323, assembly GCF_038595015.1. Lineage (NCBI taxonomy): Bacteria > Bacillati > Bacillota > Bacilli > Caryophanales > Bacillaceae > Cytobacillus > Cytobacillus sp. FSL W7-1323. The sequence goes on along the minus strand of NZ_CP151998.1, from coordinate 1,738,038 downwards.
TTTTATACTTGGCCAACCAGCACTCACAACAGTGGATTTTGCCGTCTAAAGTAGGCCAACTACTACTATTCTATTTTCGCCCACATTTCTGGTGGATTTACTTCATAGATCCCATTCTCACGATACATATATTGATTCGTAATAAATTCCCTTCTAATCGTGGCAAAGTCATCATGAAAATTTTTAATATATTCATTTATCTCTTTCTCTTCATATTTCACACCTTTTTTCAACCCTTTTACCATATGTTCAAAAATGATAAGCTTTTTCTTTCTTTGAGCAGGAATAGATTTTAATTTTCCATCAGTTTGAATAAAAGCGTCTAGTACTTTCTTTCTATATGCGTTGTCTTGCTCCATTTCTTCTAACTCCTCCTTTTGGCTAATGATTTTCTCTAATGTAACAGCTTGATGAAGAATAATCTTTTCGTTTAAATAATAATAGACCGTATTTTTTTCTCTTCTTGTATAAACTAAATTAATATCCCTTAATTTATGAAGGTGATGTGTAATCGTTGGTGGTGTTAATCCTAACTTTCCTGCTATTGCTTGTCCGTGTAATGGCCCTTTTGATAACAAATAAACAATTCTTATTCTCGTTGGATCGCCCATGGTTTTATGAAATGCAACAATGCGGTTTAATTGCATAATCCTTCACTCCTTTTCTTAACAACAGTTATGAATAAATCCATTTTAACATATATCTAATTAGATATATATCTAATTTTGAAACATAAATTACATTCTTCCTACTTATATTTTAAAAAAATTAATTATTCATAGGAAGAATAATATGAAAAGTTGTTCCTACTCCCTCACTACTTTCCACTTGTACTGCCCCATTATGTTCATCAACAATCTTATATGAAACCATTAATCCAAGACCATTTCCCCTTTCTTTTGTAGTATAAAATGGCTGTCCTAGCTTTTCTAACTTATCCTGTGGTATTCCTCCACCTTCATCCTGAATTGAAATTCTTACAGTTTGATCCTCAAGACGTTTAATGGTAATTGTGATATATCCACCATCCGGCATTACTTCAATTGCATTCTTTATAATATTTATAAAAACTTTTTTTAGTTGGTTTCCTTCGCACATCATTTTTGGTAAACCATATTCATAATAAGTACGGAATTGGATATTATTCAGTAGGGCCTGAGCATTTAATAACTTAACCGTTTCGCGCATAATGTTAATTATGTCATTCTCCATATATCTCACGGCCTGTGGTTTTGCTAAAAAAAGAAATTCATTAATAATAGAATCGATTCTTGCGAGTTCCGTTGAAATAATATTAAAATACATATCATGATCAGATTCTTTTTTTAATGAGTTCTCAAGCAATTGTATAAATCCTTTTACTGCAGTCATTGGATTGCGCACCTCATGAGCAATACCTGCAGCAAGTTGTCCTAATACATTCAGTGTATCAGACTTTCTTAATCTTTCTTCCATTTCGACTTTATCCGTTATATCCTTAAATGTAGAAATTGTAAACTCTGAAAACAAATTATAGTTAACTAAATACTCAAATAATTTATTTTCATTTCCCTTACCTTGTAGTTGTATCCTTCCTTCATAAGAACCGTTCATTGTTATTTGTGTGATGATCTCTCTCATTTCATCTAAATTCCCAGAAAATCTAGCCATCATATGTTTTAACGACTTTCCGATTAATTCTTCACGACTTGCCCCTAAAATTTTCTCTCCAGAAGGGTTAACGTCTTGTACCACTCCCTCGTTATCCCATAAAATGATACCTTCAAGTGTACCCTCGAATACTCTTCTAAACTTCAATTCACTCTTTCTTAACTCTTGTTCCATTTGGTTTCGCTCACTCACATTACGAAAAATACCCATATGAAAACCAGTGTAAGATTGTAATTTCATTGTAAATTCTAAAATCTTAGATTGTCCGTTAGGCATAAAGAATAGAATTTCATCTCTTATTGCCCCTCTTTTATATAATACATTTAGGATTTCCTTGTACTTTTTATCTTTATCGACAACAAAATCTTCAATCTTACATTTTGTAATTTCATTATATGAAGTTTCAAATATTCGACACGCTGATTCATTCGCATGTACAATATTACCACCATCCTCCCATAGGATGATTCCATCTATGGCTTCCATAAAGAGCTCTGAATAGATTCCTTCATCATTTGAGAGCTTTTCTAACAACTTTTGTCTTTCAAAAGAACTATTCGATGTTGGCAAACTACCTTACCCCCTAAAACAAATTATTCTACCACGAGGTTATTCTACAAAAATCGCCATAATCCTTTTTATTCATAATAAAAAAACAAGTACCCGCTTAAACTAGCAGAATACTTGTTTTCCCCATTATAGTTTAAATTTTTCTATAAGTTTACTTAATGTATTAGCCATTTCAACTAACTTTTGTACATATAGCTGAATGTTTTCCATTGAATCATTTGTATGTGTAACAGAATTACTCGTCTCTTCTACTGCAGCTGCTGATTGTTGAGAAACCGCAGCGATATTTTCTATAGATTCGCTCATCCCAACTGAATTATCTAGCATTTCTACCATACTTGATGAAATATGTTCGATATCTCCATGGATATCAGTGATGGCAGTTGATATACTTTGGAAGGTATTCGCTGTTTGATGAATTTTATTACTACCAATCTCTACTTGCTCATAGCCGGCTTGTAACGATTCTACGACTCCAACAGACTCTGACTGAATTTTATTGACGATTGAAGTGATATCACTTATTGAATAGGAGACTTTTTCAGCAAGTTTTCTTACTTCCTCCGCAACAACAGCAAAGCCCTTGCCATGCTCTCCTGCTCTCGCAGCTTCAATCGCCGCATTTAATGCCAATAAATTCGTTTGGTTAGCGATTTCATGTATCACAGATATTAACTTATTTACTTGTTTCGTTTCTTGATCTAACCCTTTCACTCGATGCATCGAATCATTAATTATTTCATCTATCCTATTCATTTGCTCTTTAGAATTTTCCATCAATTCATTTCCTGCTAATGTCATATTCTTCACATTTGAGGCTGCTTCACGCATAGAAACACTTTTCGTTTCTGCATTCTCCACTTTAAATAAGTAATCTTCCATAATTTTTGATAAATCCGCACTTGCACTTGCTTGCTCTTCTGCTCCTCCCGATAATTCCTCCATTGTCGCCGATATTTCTTGACTAGCAGCTGCGACTTCAGATGAAACGGCACCAAGGTGAACACTTCTCTCATTTAAACTTTGTGAAACTGTAAGCATTTCTTGAATCATTTGGCGCAACTGGTGTTTCATTTGGTTAAAAGCGTCTGCGATTTCTGTAATTTCATCCTGATTATTCGAATGAATATCACTAGCTTTTAAGTTTCCTTTTGTTATTTCCTTTGAAGCTGTCACAACCTTTGTAAGACGATAAGCTAATTGTTTATTCACGATTTTATGACTAAAAAATCCGAAAATTGCTGATAGTACTAGTGACAGTACTAAGATAACAATTGAAACGATCATCATCCAACTCGCTTGGTTAATGGCAGATTCCTGCTCTTCCTTAATAATAGATGTTAGTTCATCTAATGTATTCATTGTTTGCTCGATGTAATTATCCACCTGCAACTTCCCTAAGCGGTATTCGCGTACATGTTGTAACTTCACATTTGGTGCGATTTCATCATAAAATAATTGATTTACTTCTTTATCATATTCATTGATTTTAACAAACATTTCCTGTGCTGTTTCCGATTGGATCATTGCTTGTATTTCTTGTTGTTTATTCTTTATGTCTGTTTCTAAATCTTCATATGTATTTAAATGTTTTGGATTAGAATCAATAATATAATTCCCAATTGTCCCGCCTTTTAAGTAGAAATCTGTGCCTATATCAGCGATTTCTAGCGCTCTTTCACTTGCCTTCTCTGCTTCATTAAGTTTAAAGGTACTGTAGACAAGCATAATAAAAGACAAAATCGTTGATATAGTGAATACGCCTAAAGTAAGCCACAAAGCTACCCCATACTTTTGACCGATTTTTAACTTTCTCCATTTATCTGACTTGGACACCCGTATTAACATCGCATTTAAAAAGGGGATGCTACTTTGTTTTAAACGCCATTTTTTCAGTAATTTCAATATAATTCCTCCTTTTAAAAAAATGTATCCCTTTTAACAATAATGATTCTATTATACTAGATTCTGCTAACATTATAATCGATAAAAAGGGGATATTGAAGTAGTATTTTAACTAAAAATAGTTATATATACCTATACATTTCAATGCCATATTACCTTTACATGTCCATGTTTTGGATTTTTATCCACTCGTTCACATGTTTGAATTGATTTATTTTCTTACATAATGGGTATATAATAAGTGATGTTTTAGGGGGTCTTTAATAAAGGAGGATTTATGAGACAGCGTGATTACTTTTTTGATAACGCAAAGTTTATTCTTATTTTCTTTGTGGTATTCGGACATTTGATTCGCTCTTTTATTGAAGATAGTGAAACAATTTATACGCTTTACAAAGTGATTTATACATTTCATATGCCTGCATTTATATTAGTTTCAGGCTTTTTTGCAAAAGGGTATTATCAAAAGGGATATATTCAAAAAATAGCTAAAAAATTGATTTTGCCATACCTTATTTTCCAACTAATCTATTCGGTCTTTTATTATTTCTTACATCAAGGTGCAGCCTTTAACGTGGATCCGCTTAATCCACATTGGTCGCTATGGTTCTTAATTTCTTTATTTTTCTGGCATCTATTGTTATTGATATTTGCCAAATTCAAACCTAGTGTAGCCATTATCCTCTCTTTTGCGATTGGGCTAGCTGTAGGATATGCTGATTGGGTTACAAACTATTTGAGCTTATCTAGAACTTTTGTGTTTTTCCCATTCTTCTTACTAGGTTATTTAATGAAGAAAGAGCATTTCCAAGTTTTATTTAGACCATCGGTTCGCATCGGTGCGATTGGTATTTTTGTAGCTGTCTTTGTGTTATTCTACTTTAATCCAAACATCAACTATGAATGGTTACTTGGGTCAAAGCCATATTCCGTCGTTGATGATGCATCTATTTCGTCCATGTTAACTAGATTAGGTTTCTATTTACTCAGTTTGATGATGATGGCATGTTTCTTTGCCTTTGTGCCTAATAGACATTATTCATTTACAAAGCTAGGTAAAAACACATTATACGTTTATCTTCTTCACGGGTTTTTCGTACGAGTATTTAGAGAAAGTGAAGTGCAGGATTTCTTCAATGATGCAAGAAGTTTTCTCTTGTTAGCAGGACTCGCCTTAGTGCTTACTTTGCTATTATCAAGCAAATGGGTCACCGCAGTGACTCAGCCGCTGATTGAGTTAAGCACTGCACGGTTTAAACAACTAAAGAGACAGATTAGAACGATCTTTCGATATTATCGTAGAAAATACCGAATTGGTTAAATAGGTAAGGCAGTAGTTACATTGCTATGTAACTACTGCCTTTTATAATTTATACATCTATGGGCGCTCTTTCCCCATTATTTTAAAACCATAAAAATCATTAAAAATTTTCAAAGGCTTTATTATTGACCGTTTATTTATATAGGTATATAATTTTATATTGTCAAAAGAAAAAAACAATATATGTCCCAGTAGCTCAGCAGGATAGAGCAACAGCCTCCTAAGCTGTAGGTCGTAGGTTCGATTCCTATCTGGGACGCTAATTATAAAAGGTCGATAACCCTTGGTATTAAAGGGGTTATCGACCTTTTATTTTTGTTTTTGTGTTTTATAAATCCATATATAAATTCTTATTTGGGGTCGGTTTGGGGTCGGAATAGATTTTTTTTGGTTTTTTCATCACTAAATCGCACCTCCAAGCTCCTTCAAATCCTTCAACAGCATCTGCATAATTTGTATAAGCGCATACCCGAGCGCTCCATTCTGAATACCAGTCCGTGCTCTAACACTTTTAATAAACATGCAAAAATGTGTGATATACTTTTCAAACAAAAAAGCGCTCTCTCATTGAGGTGCGCTCTGTATCGATAATATATCTATAAATTTAACCTTTATCGTTTCATAATTACTTTCAATATGTATTAATTGAGATTGACCATCAAGTTTAACAATTTTCCCTTGTACAGGATCTCTTTGCCACAACAATATTAAGACTTCAGTTTTCTCCCTATGCGCTTCAACTACTGCATTTCCCAGCTCTTCTAATTCAAATTCATCCCTTGAAGGTCTTTGTGGTTTTGACTTCTTCGGCATTTTCACTCCCATGATTAAGCTCCTCTCCTTACTATCCTGACTGGACCAATCGATAAGACATTACTTACCTTAAAAGTGCGCTGCTGTCTCTTGGTAAAACAATATGCACGAAAGTAATCTTCGTAAACGGCCAAAATTTTAATTCTTCTCTGGCTGATATCTCCCTTGTTATCCAGATAAATCATTTCTAATTCTTCTTTATTGTTAACTCCTCTAATAAGTAAACCTTTCATCGATTAGCCCTCCCTTACCATTATTTTATACGAACTTTTGTTCGATTTCAATTGAATTAAGAACAAAAGTTCGCATATAATATTAAAAAAGGAGATGTAGTTTATGATTCGTGACCGCGGAAAAATGAAATGGCAAGGGTTCTTTATGAGCGAACATACTGAATTACTTAAGAAGATACCAGCCGAATACGAAAAAGTAAAAAAGCCAGAATTAGATGAGCAAGAACTTGAGGAAATACAGATAATAACGATGGAATCATTAAACTACACCCTTACAATCAAAATGACCATTTGGGTTGATGGGTCCACAAAAACCTTTGAGGGCATTGTCGATAAAATCGATCATATTAATATGTGCATTCACTTGGAAACGAACAATTTAAGAATCTTAAAATTCCACATTGATGAAGTGATATCAGTCGAAAGGGTTTAACAACATGACTAGGATTAATGAAGCTGATCGTGATGTACTAGAGCAAGCTATATACTTACCGATGATTATTATCATCCTTGAAAGAGATTTAAAGATCATTGAAAGGTCCCCGTTTAAGATTAAACAGCCTTATATTACCTTGATGGAAAATACAATAAAGAACGTTCAGCGTGATTTGAAAGAAGTAAAAAACAAGATGAGAAAAGGAAATATGAGAGTAAGCCAGATTGGACATGATGAATCATTTACCATGTATGAGTTCCATTACAAAGGTTATGATGAGCAGCATAATTATTTTAATCCAAGGATTAGGAATAAGTGTGAGGAACTTTTAAACTTTTACCTGAGCAAATAACGGGACTTTTTTACCTATTTTTTGTTAATATAATTACATATTATAGGAAAGAGGTATGTTTTAATGAAATATGAGCCATTGGGATTTATTGATGATGGCGTTACTTATCATATTTATGCAGATGAAAATACAGTTACAGTAACTGCCAAAAAAGGAGAACTCGAAATTAAATGTATAGGAGTTACATTTAAAGAGACTATTGCAGAAGCTAAAGGACTTATTAGTAGTGAACTTCCTTCAATTAAGTAACACCCTCTCTAGATCAGAAGGGTTTTTTGTTTTTCAAAAAGGACTTTTAACATACAAAGAGAACTATTATGTAAAAAAGGAATGATGTCATGAAACCTGAGGACATGTATGTTTCTGTTACTGATGAGAAAGGTGATAAATACTATATTTTTGCTCAAAGTCAGCCAGTAAGTGTTGTTGGAACATCTGACAACGGTGGGATAAAAGTTGAGGGTGATACAATAAAAACGAGCGTTACAGAAAGCCTTTGAAAGAATGGGAGCCCACCTCGATTGAGAGGTTTAATTAACAAACAGCCAGAAGTAAAAATACTTGATTGATATTATTATAATATATATGAAGGTGACATAATTGCGTATATTAAACTGTTCAACTGTCGAAACAACAATAAAATCTCTCTCTGACTTACTCAAAACTGATGAGGTGAATATAATATCATTTATTAAAAGCAATAAGTACCGAATAACTAATAAAGATAAACTTTGGCATTATGATAATTTATATATTGATGATATACTAAATTATTTTAATTTAAAAGTCGACGAAATTCTTCCTGACAAATTACTTATGTTTCATCTTACAACGGGAATAGATGATAGTAGCTTTCGACAAAACGGAATCTTGAATTTAGAATCTATAATTACAAAGGGTATTTTATCTGATTTCTTTGCTGATTTAGGAATTAAGATTCATTATGAGATAAATTCACCACCAATAATTAGGTTTAAGGGCAAAGAATTTACAGATAAGATGCTTTTTCATCGTTTTAACAATGACAACTGTATAAACGGATTCCTAATAAAGGAAGATGCTGAAAATAATTCAAATGTGGGGCATATTAGGGAATGTCCAGAGTTTATATGGGATATTAGTGATCTTATTAAAATGCCCGAAATAGTTAGCGAATGGAAGAAAAGTGCTAAACCGATGAAACTATCACTGCTTGTAAACTTTGAGCATGTCGATTATTATGAACCATCAGATTATGTTTTAAAGGCAATTGAGTATGTTTTATTCAAAAACACAGGTTATTGGGATCCAGGTCAAAACTTTATGGTTTTCTTACAAGGAAAAGTTTGTATCTCACCTGAGAATATAACTGAAGTTGTAGAACTTATTTAAATTTCTTAAAAAAAATTTTGGTTTTCGAATTCTAGAGTTAAAGAGCTTCTTTCGATTAAATTGCCTTTTAACCAAAGAAATGAATTTTTATTAAGAAGGAAGAATGCCTAGAACGAAGATAAGTATTTCTGATTTTCTTAAGTTTTCATGTGAGTTGAATTGTTCAATTAAATTTTTGAAAAGTTCAACATATATTGATAAATTATTACTATAAAGAAACTAGGAGTTATTAAATATGATAAATTGGAAAGAAGTAAATCCTACAGACTTTGAGAAATTCATTTATTATATTTTACCAAAAATCGGATTTAGAAATAGGGAGTGGTTTGGTCGAGGTGGTGGTGACACAGGTAGAGATGTTGTAGCTACCACTTATGAAGAGTTACCGTTTCATATGGGATATGAAAGGAGATGGGTCTTTCAATGTAAAAAGTGGACTGCTTTTCCACAGAAAAATATAATAGTTAATGAGATACTAACTGCTGAGCAACATGAACCAGATTTCTGGGTATTAGTAATACCTGTTAATCTAACAGCAAGTCAAATTGACTACATAAGCTATCTAAATAAAAATAATAATCTTAAGATACAGGTAATACCGTTAGTAGCAATTGAAGAAATTATAATAGCATATCCAGAAACTAAGGAATTATTACTAACCGGCACTTTACCTGAAGGGAGCGATAATATTGTTTCAACTAATTCATGATGAAACTAAAAATGAAATTTATCAAATTGATCCATCTGGTAAGAAAACAACTATTACTAATGATTTCCCATCTAAACCCGAATTTTCGTCTGATGGAAAAAAGGCAATTTATATATCTCCATTGGAATGGGAATGTCCGGGTAGTCTGTATTTATACAACTTAGAAAATGGGTACATAACAGAAATTGTTGGCCCTGATAAAGATCAAAATATTCCTAAATACGCTAAATGGATTAACGAGAATATTATAGCTCTAATAATCGGTTTTGGTTGGGGAACAGTAAATGTGGGCGGTAATGTATATACCTATGATGTTAACAACAGTACTTTACAAAAAGTAACAAATTACTCTAGTGAAATTCAAATAACAGAGTTGAGTATTTTAGAGGACCATCTAAAATTAAAAGGGATTAAATACATTGATGATAACTTTAGTAAATTCATACAATATGAAGATCAAATGATTATTAGTAAATTATAAGATAATTAGCCCCTCTCAATGAGAAGGGCTATACTTATTTTTAGTAAAGTTTGTTAAGAGAATTTGATTGATATTAACCTCTTGTCAACAAGGCTGTTACAACTCCTACAACAATTGCGACAATACCCGGTACAATTAAATTAACCCAAAATCTAGTCTTATTATGGATTTCATTTACTTGCTCTTTTATTTGACCAACTTGAATTTCTATATTTTTAAATTCACTCTTGAGCAGGGATGAACTAGCTTCAAGACTTTTTTCAACCTTATCTAAAGAATCAATGTGTAACTGAGTAAGTCTGTTTTCTAATTCTGATGATCTTTTTTCTTGTCTCTCTTCTCTTTCTCTTGCATCCCTAGATATGCGAGCTTCTCTTTCTCTTGCATCTTTATCTAATCTTTCAATAATTAATTTATAACCCTCATCCATACTGTTATCCTCCCTTTTCTTAGGAGTATTTGATATCTCAAATTTATTCGTTACTTCACTTTTAGTGTTTGGACGTGCCATTCCATCCTTCCCACCGTTTATTATACCAAATTGATTTCTTGTTGATTCAGGAGCTTCCATCTTTATCTTCCTCGAAATTCGAATTTGCGATATGGCTATGAATATTATCACTTGCACGACTTAATAAAGTGGCAATTGTCCTTAATTGTTCTTCGTTTGACTTATTAATTGATACCCCTAAATTACTTCGATGTTCCAAATATCGAGTTGCATCTAATATAAGAAAACCTAATTCTGAATCATTTAATCTCATCTTAAAGGATTCTCCATCATTCCGTAAGAAAGAAACATTAAATTCTTTAATATGTTCATTATGAGAATATACGGCTTCGTAATACCCCATGGGATTAACATTATATGATTTAGCTAATGATAATGTCTTTGTGTAATTTTCTTTAAGATAAGATAAATAAATCCTTAAATCGTTTAAACCTACGTTGGAGAATTCTTTTTCGGGACCAATATATTCTTCTGATTCTTTTCCTAATAATCCTTGTGCAACGATTTCATCTAAATCTGCTCCAAAAATAAACCAAAAGAAAAAATCAGAAGCATCTTTTCCTATAATGGTCGGTAAATTATACTCCCTTAAACTATAATATTCCATTGGCCAATTCTTATTATTAATACTTTTCTCTAATGTCGAAATTAAAAGTTGCTTATTAAAATCATTCTCACAAAAGAATTTAAAATCAATAAATGCGGTTTTCAGCCTATTATTGTCATTACCTATTTCCAGTTCTAACAATTTTCCCACCCCTGTGTATCTATATATTTAATTCTTATTCTATACTAAGACACACAGAGATGGAAAGATTTACATTGTCCACAAAGGACTACTTTTATTTTTTAAAAATTTTAGCACTTGTATCTGATCCAACATAAATATTTCTCTTACCCTTTGATGTATTAATGGTTACTACATTTGCCTGTGGACGTCCTAGAACTTCATAAGTTAAACCGCCAAATGCTGAAGGAGTCAAAGACCAATCAGAATTCTTCTTCACAGGAGCAACATCTAATTTATAGGTCTTCCATGTTTTAGCTGTCGCTGGAAGTGTTACATATTCTTTTTTAGCTTTTGGCTTAGATTCCTTAGGTTTACTGTGTTCTACTGGTTTCACTCCACTTTGCAGCTTCTCTAATAATAATGTGTTTTGCTCAGGTGTTCCCTTATAGTTAATTATTCCATGCTGTTTAGCGATTTTCTCACGGTTTGTAAATGAGGAATCTACACCTTTTGATTTGAGATAGTCCACAATACTAGTAGCAATATTAGATGGTTGTGTTCCTTTATCAACAGATGGAGAACTAGCTTTCGAACCGTTAAAAGTATCTGTTCCATAGCCTTTGTAATAATATTGAAGATGAGGCTTATCGACGAAGTTTTTCCAATCCCCGCCCCACTCAAATCCTAATCGTTTAGCTTCTTTAATAGCTTTTTTTACATCGGCTGCACCATATCCATTCCAAAGTGTTTCACCTTTTGAATTTACAGGAACAAAATCCAAAGCCTGTCCTACCAAATGATAAGAACGCATAGTTTGAGAAGCTCCACTATTTACATATTCACGCTGTTTTGCTTCGGTACGGATAGTTTCGTAAATAAGAATATTAATTTCATTTTTCACTAAATACTCATGCCATTTTAGAGCTAGAGCCTTTGTATTGTCCGCAAGCTTTGCAATGTTATTTAAGTTTCTTTCTAGATAATGTAATGTCATTTAAAACACTCCCTTTTTTATTGTATTAGAAAAGACTGCCCGATTGGACAGCCTTATTTAGTCAAACCTTTCATTTTTAAAGCAGCTTTTTGACGTTTACCTTTTGCAGTTACATAGTTGTTCTTAAACCATGCCCATGTTGCAGCCACACCAGTAAATGCTGTGCTTAAAACTTCACCCCATAGTTGTTCGCTACCTGGGATTGGATTTAATCCTGTTGCTACCAAGAACTGATTAACAATTGCCACCAATAACACCGCTGTTCTAATTACTGTACCTTTGTCCATTTTCAATCTATTCATACTCCTATCACGTTATAAAAAAGAGCGATTGCTCCGCCAATTAAGCCGGTGCAAACCGCTGTAATAATAGCACCTATCAAGGCGCGCTTAATCCATGTTGTATTGTCATTAATACTATCTAAGGTTTTATTAATTGCTTTAATTTGTTCCTCATGTACAGATGTTTTATTCTTTAGATCAGCAACATCTTTCTCTAGTAGTTTGATATCCTGCTTCATTTGTGTAATGTCTTTATCGTGAGTATTCACCTCGACCGCCTCCAATGTCTCTCCCCCTTATGCAAAATAAAAAGCCTTATTCGGCTTCTGGTGTTAGTCTTTCAATTAATTTAGTTCTCACTACATTTTTCAATGCTGGAATAGATTCATTTCCTTGATAATCCTCTGCGGATATTGGAATATAACCATTTAATGTGACTGTTGAATCTGAATCATTAGCTCTGAATTGAACATGTACTACCGAAATACCACCATCTGCATAACGAATATTTGTACCAGTGATTTGGATATCAAACATTATTCTTCATCTCCTTTTTCTTCTTCATTTTCAAATGCTTCACATAAAATAAAATGAGCCTCCGCAGATTTCCCTGAAAGCTCTTTGTCATATTCGTTTACTAATTTTTCTACTGTCTTTAATGCAGATTCAAGATTTTTATCATCCACAACAAAAAGCTCATCATATAAAGCTTCTTGCTGTTTTTTGAACTCCTTGGCATCCTCCATTCGAATCCCACCTTGTTCGTTTAAAACTAGTTCATCTTTTTCGTCAGTTTTACCGTATTCCTTTAGAAGAGCTAACTCTTCTTCTCCAACTATCTTACTTTTTTCAGCAAGCACATTTACAACCCGCATACGATGGATATTTTTTTTCCCTTTGGCACTAACTTGATTTTGTAAAAAGTCTGCTACATTACTTAAGTGTTTATGCTGAATTTTGAAGTTCATTTTTGTTTGCCTCCTAAGCTACATTTAGTAATCCTTCTAAATGTGCGATTCTTTTTTCTTGATTTACAACTGTTTGCTTTAAATATTGATTTTCTATTTTAAGCCAATTTATTTCATCTGCATGTAAGTCAGTTATTGAAATTACATCTTTAATTCCTTTGAGAGAATACCCAATCATAGAATAAAAATCCACCGTATCACCTGTACTAGCTACTACATCGCTAGTTACCTCATCCAGCATTACGCCAATATGCCTTTTATGCTCTTCCTCTTCAAATTTGTAGTTGAATTTATAGATAGATAGTTTCCTGATTTCATCCAGAACATTTCTTTCTAGTTTCTCGATATTTTTCTTTGTATCTCTCTTGGATGATGGCGGTCTAAATTCTGACGCTCTAATCGGTTGATATGTGCCTGTAGTATTAGATCTTGTAACACGAGCTTCGCCAGTAGATCCCATTCTCAAATATAAATGGGTTGCATCTGTTTGATCATTTATTTGAACAAAGTTAGCATGTAAGCCAGCCCCCCGGAAATCCCTCCATATTATGTCGTTGTCCCCAAAAGTAACTCCCGTTGCCCGCACATCCCCATTTGCACCCAAGTATAAATGTGTACCACCAGCAAATGTATTAGTTGCTATACCAGCGAAATATGCCCTTGACCCCCTTATTGGCGAGTAATTCCCCGTTGTCCTCGCATCGGTAAACCTTACTTCTGCACCAGATGCCGGACGTATAAACAAGTTAGTACCAGCTGTTATAGTGTTAGTCTCGAAATAATCACCAAAATAACCACTAGCTCTCACTGATCTATAGCTATCAGTAGTTCCATTTCTTGTTATGCGTACTTCGCCCTCGGAAAATGGTCTTAAATAAAGGTGAATCCCGTTGAGTCCCCCATTAACATTTACGAAGTTTGCATAGATACCACTAGCTCTTAGAGGTAAATAGCGATAACTGTCTATTGAACCATCACTTGGTACGTCACGATAGTCTACTACCCTAGCTTCTCCACCCTCCATTGCAGCTAGATATACATTTGTATTAGAAGTTCCAAACGCTGATGATGTTACCAATGTTCTATCAGCTTGAAAACGAACATCACCACCAGAGTTATAACCAAATAACCCATCAGGACTTATAAGAACATAGCGACCATTATTTTGCCTTAATCGTACATTACCACCAGTTATGTCTAATTGAGTAAGACCATCACTAGAACGAAATTGTGCTCCATATATATCAATACCACGGATTGCACCAGAATTAATTTTATCAGCGTTGATACTTGAAATTTTTGCTGCTGTAACAGCTAAATCATCTATTTGTGCTGTACCGATAATGGCATCTTGTAATTTTGCACGCGTAATAGACGCATTTGCTAATGCGCCATTTTGAGCCGTAATACTATTAGCAGCCATCAAGCTTGCAGTAATTGATCCATCCACAATTAGGGCTGCATTGTTTTTTCTTCTAACAACTAAATTATCAATCCAAGCCCGATTTGTTATCTCACCGTTATTGGTAAAGCTTACTCGAAGCCTGATATATCCAACACCAGCTGGCACTTTATAGGTCCCAGTTAACTTAGTCCATGCATAAGTTTTAGTTGTCGCATATGCTACAGTAGTCCATGAAAGATGTTGTTTCTTGAGGTCGTAAGTCCTTACCCCATAGGACAATGAACCAGGTCCAACAAGATTATTAAAGCGATAATCTAGCTCGAAGTATAATTCATCACCTTCTTGAACCTTTATTATTCTTTCCTGTTGAGCATCTACATTTCTAACATCACTAGCCCACAACCCTAAGCATTTTGATGATCCATTATTGCCAGACCATGATGTCTGATCGACTACTTGAATAGTAGTATTATAGTTTTCATTTATCCAACCAGAAGGCAATTGACCAACTGTGTCATCCTCGAAATCTCCATTATCAATAAGATTTGTAAAATCACCTACATCAAGTAATCTAGTGTGGATTTTAACTGTTCCAGGTTGTACATTGATTGCACTGATAATGCCATCTCGGTCTACTTTCAACTCAATATCATCAGATAATAGCCTAATGGATGATTCTGCTGAAGTCATTCTACCGGTTAATGAATTAACTTCTTGAGTGGTTGCTTTAAATGTTAATTCATATGCTGTTTGGTCAATTTTTGTTTCTGCTGATGAGATGCGACTGTTTATATCCTCTGGTGCAGGATTCCAACCTACTTCTTTTTCACCTTCTACCAACATTACCCTTCGTATCTCAAACCATTTACCAATTTCGGGTTGAGTAGAGCCGATCAATATATATCCCGAATCACTACTCCATGTCGAAGTAAAAGTAATAGATACCTTTTGAAATTCAGTTGATGAATTGACTGCCTGTGGTGGTAAAACCGCATTACTCTCAGTTGGTCTCATCCGAAAAATATAGTCCAAAGTAGTAACGGTTCCACGTACTTCAAAGCTTAAAGTATAAACTTGACCTTGTTTGAAATTGATGTTTCTATCATCGGGATGATTGGTAAATCCGAAATTTTGACTCGACGTAGTAGAACGTTTTGCTATCATTGAATTAGGATTACCATCCACTTTTGTTAGGGTTACAGAACCCCAAATCCCTACTGGTCTATCAAATAGAGAGTTGTAGTATAAGTTCCTTCCACCAATCTCCAAATTATTAAAGTCTGACCTAAGCTCATTCACACTAGTAGAAATCCCATTAGCCTTAATATCAACCGCAGTAATTTGACTAAGAGCATTACTAACCTCACCATTTAATTCATTAACGTTAGCTTCCACATTTTGCGCTCGTAAAGACAACCCATGTAGGCTGTTATCAATTTGGAGAATTTTATTCTGATAAACACCATTGTCTACCTTATTAATCAATTCCTCATTAACCAGATATATCTTTCCATCCACATAGTCAAAGCCTGCTTTATTTGCAAGCTCAGACATCAAGCTAACCTCTGTTGCTGTTATCTCAGCATCAGTATATTGCTTTGAATCAGCTTGGATTTGATCATATACATCTTGGCGAATCATATCAGCGTAAATAGTGCCATCAGCCAGTATGTCAGCAGTTTTTGATAACTCTCTTAACTCTGCAGCAATATCAGGACCGAAAAGGATATCATCAGATATAATCCTTACTGTTTGAGCCATTATCTCATCTGTGAATGGACCAGCAACACCATGTGTATTTACTGCTCTTACTCTGAAATACCATTGCTGATTTGTTTCAGCGATAAAATTATGCCCGGACATTTTCCCTCGCCATATAAGGTTGGATTGATCAGGTGTAAACCCTTGAACTTGTGATGCATACAGTTCATAAGACGATAGGTAAGAAGCTGCATCATAATCCCAAGTGAGCGTGATTGTTTGAAAGTTACCGTCAGCTACAAAATTTATCGGTTTTGATGGTGTTATTTTAGGGAAACGATCATCTGTAATTGGACCGCCACCCTTATCCCATATTCCACTCTTATCATTAAGTTTGGATTCAATTTGATCTATTCTATCTTCATCACTGTATAAATCAATGTATTGACCTAATTCAACATATCCAGAATTGTCAGGTGCAGCAACATCGTACTCAAAGGCGATAATCCTCTCTTCTACTTCAACAGGATTAGTAAAAGAACGGTCGATTGCATAGGTGGTATCTCCTAAACGGACTTTTTCATGTTCATGTCCAGTGATTTCTTCTAATAAAAATACATCCATCTCATAGTTATGGAGTTGTTTCTTTTCTTGTTGAAGGGCTTCCCAAGTTTCTTGTAGAAGTGCCTCAGGGTCCTCCTGTTCACCATTCTCATATATTCCTTTTCTATGCCGTCTACTACCATCTTTGTTAAGCTTTCCAAATTGCGCAAGTGCTTGTAAATCGCCAACCCACGTCTGACCTTTTGGTTTGTCTACGGGATCACCTTTCGAAATCTTCCATTCTACATCTGCGAAGGAAATCTTTCGAGTAAACCCTCCGGTTGCATTACCTTCTTCATCTTCTATTTCAAGTGAAGAACCACGGCCGTAAAGAGCCGTCTTAGGATAGGATTGTACTTTATGAGACAAATACAGTATGTCTTTATCAATTTCCCATAACTTCCCTGTATCCTGTCCACGACGTGGCAAAATATCAATATATCTACCTATGATTTTATTATCTTGAACTTCTATTCGATCACGAATTTCTCCGCCCCAAATATTAATGATACTTTCAATTGCTTCACTCACATTAATGTAATAAAAATTAGTTGAATTGATACCTAGATCGGCTGTCTCTCCAACTTCCCAACGTGTTTCTGAAAGTGCCCTAGTTAATGCATTTCTTAATGTGGAGTTGTACGGTCTGATATCCTCAATGATTTCTTCATTTAACTCATTCATTGCTGACTCACATAAACAATGAATAATGGGACCATTTAAATCATTGGTTTGATTTGGCTCTTTAATAACAAAAAGACGGAAAACACCGTCTTTATCCAAAAAGGCAACTTGATTTTCAGCTATTAAATGTTTTGAATCCTCATGATCACCTTGTGCTGTAAATTCAAAAAAAGAGCCATTATTTACAATTTCTTTATAAGGCGCATCCCAAAATTGACAAGCTTCATCGGCAGAATTAGACAGTATTGATAATAGATTATCTTCTGGGTCAAAAACCAATAAATCTGCCATTCCCTCACCTCCTTTAACTCCATTTAGGAGTAAATTTTATCTTTGTGGTCGAAAAATCACTTTGAGCAATAGCAAAACTATTTGAACTAGGTACTAAATTAAAGGGCCTGCTCATCCAATCATAAGCAGGCATCCTCAAGTTATTGTTAATAATTACTTTTCTCTTTGAAGTGTCGATAATTAATCGATCACCAGCAACAAAATTCCATATGACTCTTATAAAACCACCAGTTTCTTGATGGGTTATCACGTATTCAGATGCGGAATCAGTAAATACAACTTCAAAAGTTGGACACGTTTCTACACTACCACCGTTCAATATAGTTCCATGATCTATTGTGTACGACCTCTCAGTACCGTACTTAAAAGGATCAAGACAAACAAAGGGGAGTGTATCTCTTCCTCTATAAACAATTTCATCCCAATCATGTTCTCCGTTTAAAATTCCATAATATGTTTTATCTGGCTCATCAGAGAATACTATAGGAACCGGCTCTTTAACATATAGCATTGAATTAAGCATATCAATTTTGGAACGCATATCACTTAATCCAGAAGATATAATCGTAAAATCAACAGGTAAACGTCGAGGTTTTAATCTACGTTTTATAAAATAAGCTCCTGGTCCATTTACTTTTTCTTGCCCGATTACCTCTTGTTCAATTGGCCCTCTTCCACCTACTCGATAAATCCTAATGGGCAATACATGACCATTAAAGGACATATAAAAACTCATGTTATTGCCCCCTTTATGTTTCTTGAAACTCGGCGAGAATTAACTTTTTGTTCCCCTTTTAGAAAATCTACTAATCCCCTAGCCTGATAACCTGCTATATTAATCACAGCTTCCAGTTTTTCAGGTAAAACTGTTTCACTACCACCATTTATTTCATTTTTAGTTGAACCAGACATTACTTTCTGGGATAGGTTTAATTGTTTACCGAATGAACTACCTTTCACCCCGATAGCAGCTTCAGCAGTTATTTGAGACGAGTTAAGCATCTTGCTCATAGCTTTCTTTACCTGATCTGCATCTTCATCAATACCAACAGCGATACCTGCAGGAATCCATTTCCCTATCTTGTCCCTCATAACTCTTGATGGAGATTTGATTTTAAGGATGCTAGACGCCCAACTGGTAATATTACCGCCTAATTCAACGATTTTATCCTTGACCCATCCAAAACCATTACCAATCCCTTTAACGATTCCAGAGATTAAGTCCTCACCAATTTTAGTCATTTTAGAAATTGTTTCTTTTATACCATCCACAATTTCCCCTGGTATTTTCTTTCCTTCTTTAACGATACTAGGAAATTTTTTAGCAATGGCTTGTGCTAATTTAACGATTAATTCTGCCCCAGCTTTAAGAAGTGTACCTATAATACTTAAAATACCCCTTACTAAAGCATTAAGAATTTGTATACCAGCTCTGATGATTTGAGGTAGATTTTTAATTAAAGCACCAACAAGAGCTACTATTAACTGCAATGCGCACTTTATCAGAGCTGGGATGAGTTGAATAATTCCTTTAATCAATGCCTCGAGAATTTTTATTCCTGCTGCAATAATTTGAGGTAAAGCGCCAATAAGAGTCATTACCACTGTTACTATTAATGTAATTGCTGTTTCAATCAATGAGGGTAAAATAGATAATATTCCATCGATTAAAGCCAATAGTAATTCGACGCCAGCCATCAAAATAGTTGGTAATTGATCTAAGATGGCTGAAAGTAAAGTAATAACCAAAGTGAGAGCTGCCGTTATCAAAACAGGTAAGGCTTGCACAATTCCATCTATAAGTGCCATCAAAACTCCTACACCGGTTTCTATGACCATAGGTAAATTCTCGATTATTAAGCCGATTAAAGTAGTGACGATAAGGATTACAGTATTCACAATCATTGGAAGTGCATTCACAATACCTGTAATCAATGTTGTTAAAATTTGAATACCTGCTTCAATAATTGCTGGAAGATACTGACCTATCAATTCAATTAAGATTGTGATAATTGTAATGTAAGTATTGATCAATTGTGGCAAATAAGTAGCTATACCCTCTACCAATGTGGTTATTATCATTACTGCAACAGAAGCAATTACAGGCAAATAGGTAGCCACTGTTTGTGTAAACATTTGTAGGATTTGTTGCACTACACTAACAACTTTAGGAATACTTGATGCAATTCCTTGAATTAATTTAACAATCAACTGGGCACCAATCTCAATAAATTGCGGTACCAATACAAGCGCCTGATCTAATATCCCTTTCAAAGCTTGACCAAACTTATCAAGCGCACCATATATACCCTCAGCAGAAAAGCCACCCATCTTAAGAAGAGTAGCTGAAAATGTTGTTATTAAAGCAATAGCCCAACCTAAGGGACCAGTGACCCCTAAAAATGCTAATCCTATTTTTGCTATAAAAGGAACTAATGTGAGAAGGATATTATGCAAGTTTTCAAAAGAGAGTTTAATACCCTCAATAATTGCTTGTATAAAACTGCTCTCCATTAGATAACCAACAAAGTTGCTCATGTAGGATGCTGCAATGCCGATTGCTGTTCCAATGGCTACCATTGCAGCAACACCATTTGTTTGTAACCATTGCCAACCTTGAATCAATTTATCTCCTGACCAATCAGCGAAAGATTTTAAAGCTGGCAGTATAGAGTTAATTCCTACTTTAATTTTATCTGCTACTGTGAGGACAACATTCTGAATCGCTTGCCAAGATTGTTGAACAACATTTCTAAATGTTTCATTAGTCTTATAGAGAGAAACAAGCGCTACACTTAATCCGATAACAGCTGCTATAATAGCAACTATTGGATTGGCTGTAATTGCTGTTCCTAATGCAGTAAAAGCGGCGACCATTAAAGCAATCATTTTAATAACGCCCATATATGACCCAAAAACTGCAAATGCAGTTGCTAATCCTAATAATGCTGGCGTTAAAGCTTTAATAACATCGACAATCAACCTCAACCCTTTTGCAAAGGCTTCACTTCCTGTAAATCTTCCTACAGCTTTAAACATGTTCCAAAGTCCTGTTAACGCACCAATGATGTCTCCCTTTAATACATCTACAACGTTTGCCAACACCTTAACAATTGCTATTCTCATATTTCCAAAGGAACCACTTATAGTATCACCAGCTGTTTTAGCCAAATTAGCCATCGCAGCTGTGCTCCCGGCTACACCTTTAGTTCCATTTTGAATACCATTAACAAACATCTCTATTGCTGCATCAGATTCCAACATACCATCAGAGACGTACTTTTTCATTTCTGTTACGGATTTACCTGTTTGATTGGCCAATATCTTCCATGCAGGAACACCAGCATCAACCAATCTTCCGATATCATCAGCATAAACAGTTCCGGCAGATTGCATTGAAGATATCGCATCAGTTATCTGATCCATAGATGCTGCTCCATTTCCAACCCCATACGCCGCATCAGCTATTGATTTAAAAACAGGTTTAACCTTCTTAGCATCCATACCAGCAGCAACCATCTTCTTTGCGCCAAGGGCAACATCATTAAGAGCAAGAGGTGTCCCGTCAATTGCATCAATTAAATCATTCATTACCATTTCGGCATCTTTTGCTGAACCAGTTAACACTGTTAATGATTTTGTTGCTGTATCTATCGTATCTACACGACTAATTGCTCTACCCATTAGATCCATGGCACCGGCAATTCCAGTGATTGTAGCCGCCATTCTCAACATACTACTGATAGGACCTTGTGCTGCTGTATCAACGCTCCTAATGCTTCTAGCTAAGCTAGAGAAAGTAGACCTTCCTAATGCTCCAATCCTTGAAAAGCTACTGGTAAATGAACGCGTCATCCCTGAAATAGAGCGAGTTATTGGAGCAAATGGTCCACGAGACAACCCAGAGAACATTCTAGAAAAAGATGTTCTGATAGTGGTACCTAAAGATGTTAAACCCCGCCTAACTTGAGTCAAAGCCCTTTGGAAAACGTTTGGCATACGTTCACCAACACTAGTTAGCTCTCTATTTAGTGCTCTGACCTGTCGATTGACATCGGAATCATCAAGTACGATATCAATAACAACTGAACCATCGGAGTTAGCCATCTTTCTCACCTTCTTCCGCCTGGCGTTTCAGTATATACTCTCTTTTTTGTGCAAGATCCATAGCATCGAACTCAATATCTTCTTGAGTTTTTTTAAGGGCGTACATTTTTTTCAGTTCCATGAGCTTCTTTTTATCCTCTGCTGACATATGCCTATCAGGCTCTTTCTGCCTAATATCAATAACCTTTTTAAACATGGTGTCATCGCTCAAAGAAACAAGTAATGCGTTAAATTCGAGCCAATGGAGCTTCCCTTGCATGTCAAAAAGATTAATCTTATAGTCTTGTAGAAAAGAAGCGTATATATATTGCGCATCTTCTTCTAAGCTATAAAGATTTTTCTTTTCTTCTTCATCTTCTTCGATGACATTACCAGCAAGATCATGCTGTTCGTCTTTCTTTTGACCTTGAACAATCATGTTTAGCATGATGTAGTTATAGACCTCGACCATTTCTTCAGCATCAAACTCAAATGAATCTTTAAAAAGTATGTTCATGGCAATCATTAATTTATCAAATTCACTACAATCCTTGTCATTCAACAATTCAAATAAAAGCAGTACATTATCAAAGGATAAATCTAACTCATACTCTTCCCCTTTGTATTGAATGGAGGTTTCTAATTTCCTAGCAAGGGAAAACATGCCCTCACCTTCAATCACTTAGCTTTTCGCTGTTTTTGGTTTAAGTATTTATCCATCTTCTCTTTACCGGTGCGTTTATCATATTCAGTGATAACTCCCTCACAGACTTCTACAAAACTTCCAGAAAGGAGAATGACATCAGGGTACTTGTCATATATCTTTTTGAATGAACCTACTCCAAAAAGATCATCATAAACTCTCTCAAGTACACTTTTCATTGTTTCTACAGCTTTCATATATGTTTTTTGATCTGTTACCTCTAATTCAATACCATCTGTTTCTTTGTCATATTTATTAACCAAACTAATTAAATGCTCTTTTCCACGGTCAGAGACATCTATACTAAATGAAAGTTCTCCAAACTCTACAGGTATAAGTGATTTATTTTCTAAATTAATTTTTACTGCCATTAAAATCCCCTCCAATTATAAAAAGCCCCCAAAAAAGGAGGCTTTCAGTTAGATTTTATTATTCTCCACTGCCAGGTGTTCCAGCTGGCTTATCGGTTGGTAAGCCTTTAAAGGTAACTGTAAATTCGAACGTCGCACGCGCATTGGCATCTCCGCCGAATGGAGTAATATCTTTTAAGGTTGCTGGCCCCTCAATAACACGGCCGTCTGGTTCTGTTACTTGAAAATAAACTTCTCTCTCATTGATTTTGAATAACTTATTACGAATTAATTCTTGTGCCGGATCATCGGCATACTTCCTATTACCAGAGAAAGCATAAGCAGTTTTCAAACCGGTAGTTACTTCTTCAGAACCACCATTCCCATCATAGTAAGCATAATCTTCAGTAGATTCTTCACTAGATGGGTCAACTGTGGAAATACCAGCTGCTAATGGATGTAATTCCTCTTTTGTTTCTCCTATTTTATACTGAGTTAAATAATTCAAATGGTACATCTCTTTCACTCCTTATAAACTAATAAATTTGCATTAAATGTTGCTGCGAAAATATAATACTTCTCATCTTGCATAAGGAGATTTGGACTAGTTGTAATCTCCATACCTTCAAAATCATAAGAATCATTTTGGCTAGGTATGATTAGTCCCCTCTTTCCCATAAGTTGAGAAATCTCTTGAATCGTGTTATAGGCTAACATCTGTTTTTCATGCTTTGCGGATACTTGAAAAGCGTATCCTTGATTAAAGGAACCATCCATATAGTAGTGATAATTCCTTGTCGGTAAAGTTGTAACAGCTATACTATTTCCATTAACAGTTACAGGAGAAACTACAGGTGCATAGTAATTTTGTATATCTAATAAGTCTATTAATCTATCTAAGAAATCCATTGTCATAAGTTATTCTCCATTTCCCTTTGTGCAACTTCTACCCAATCTGGTCCATATACGGCTTTAGCGCGTTCATCCCATAGACCTCCAGCTTTGGGGTTCTTATCTTTAGCAAAGTTAAATTGAGGATTCTTATGAAGCCTATTGGCATATGGTGTTTTCCACTTTAATTCCCCTTGACCAATGTTAGAGTTAGTCAAACTGGAATCTCTCAAGGCCCAAGTATCAGCAGGGAGAAAATCATTCATATCTTGCAATACCTGATTATCCAATACTGGCTGCGTTCGTTCCTTTGCTCTTCCTATTTTTCTAGTGATATTACCAAGTTGGACACTTACTCTAACTCGACTCAAGTTAAGGACACCTCCCAATGATGAGGAGTTTCTGGATCTAATGCATATAAAGATTCACAGGATATAACAACATAATCCCTTCCTCTAAAATATACTTTTGATTTTTCGATTAAAGGTTTAGCGTTTGGTGTATTTACTGAATCGATAAAAATAATCGCGCTTGCTTGCACTTCCTCATTATTAGAATCTCTTATTAACTTAGTAGTAGATTCTACTCGAACAGAAACAATAGCTTCTTTTTCATCAAACTCAGGGCCGTGTCTTCCATCCTTTAAAAATTTTTCATATTCGATTGAATGGATAAGCAAGCTCTTTGGTATCGGTTTAATTTTAGCCAAGAACTTTCACCCCGCGATACAGTAACCCCGTTGATGCAAGATACCCTGTAACCGCAGGAGACGTTCTTATTTGCTGTCTTGTTAACCGTCTTGGGTTTTGACCTTCTGAATAGTTAAACTTACCAATAGAAACGCTGGAAACGTCTGCTTCACCGTGTTCTACGCCTTCGCCTTGTGAGTTCATGTATTCAACTTGAGCTGCAGTAGCTTTTTTGAGCTGGCCTTGAATAAAAGGCGGTAGCGAATCCATTTGGATGGATGTTTTAAGTCTATATTGTGTCATTTCATCCACAATATCAGTCGCTCTTTCAACTAAACGATTAAAGGCATCCTCTTCAATAGGGATGCCTCGGTACTCATCTTTATAATATTGATAATCGATGTAGGGCATGTTATCACTCACCCTCTGTTGTTTTTTTTAGTAACTCCATTAATTCATCTTTTTTTGCATTTTTATCGAAATCTATACCTAACTCTGTTAATGATTCGATAATTTGATCTTTAGTCATTCTGGCTTGAGTGTTTTGTTGAACAGGAGTATCTTCCTTTTTCACTAATCCTTGCTTATATCGTGAAATTAACAAATTATCATCCTCCTGCAACTGTTGTGGTGATTTTAATAGCTTTAGACTCATCGAAAAGGTGGGCTCCATAATGCTGATCAGCTGTAATTACAGTTGTTTTATGAAGAATATCACGGTCACTTTCAACATCTACAGAACGCTTCAAGTAAATTGCTAATGCACCTCGTTTTACAAGATAGGCTGTACCTTCTTCTACCTTACGAGAACGAACAACTTGCGCTCCTAAAACTTCGCCGAAAACTCCTGTAACCAAAATACGATCTCCAAGCTCAGATCCTCTTGTCCAATCCTCTGCTGCTGACTTTCTAAGCTTTGCAACATCCTTTGGATTAGCAATAAGTACCATCGGCTCTGCATCTTCATCATTAAAAATTCCTTGAGCACCATCTACAGCATCAATAGTGATACCCTGCGCAGATTCATATACTAGAGTTGTAGTTTTTAAAGCTTCTAGGACATCATTGTCTACTTTATTTGCAATTGACATAAGTAATTGTTTCTCGGCTTCCCCCATAGGGTCACCGTAACCAGAAAGGACAGCTTCATCAGTTAATTCAACGCCTTTACCAGCTTTTTTAATGGTGAAGTCATCTGTATCTGTTTCTAGTAATGCAAGGTCAATAGCTGCACCTTCAGCAACGTCTTTTGCATCTCCAATATATTTGAATTTAGGAACAGTAACCGTGCTACCTGGTCGTCCTACTAATGTGCTATCCACATTTGCTAAAGGGGAGAAACGAATAGCATCCTCCAATCGCGCAGAAATCATGTCCGCTAAGACTTGTGGGTCAACCATGTTTGTTAATTTTGTTTGTACCATTTAAAATTCCTCCTATCGCCCAACTAAGCTGTCATACTGAGCTGGATTATCCTGTTTTAATTTAAGTCTTTCCTGATAAGACATACTTTTTAAATCAACTGTTGCGTTTTGTTCCTTCTTATGTTGACCAATTGAAAACTTTGCATTTATTTTTTCTTTTTCCTCAAACAAATAACTGTCACTTTCCTTCAATGCATTCAATTGATCTTCGAGACCAAGGAGCTTATCACCATCGAGCTTGATAGACTCTAAATCCAATAGCGCCTTTGCTGCCTTTGGATTGCGTACTTTCGCACCCGTAAGTGCATCTTTTAATGCATAATCGAAGGTTTGTTTTTTAAGTTTTCCTTCATACTCTGTTTTTGTATTCTTATTTTCTTCTTGTAAATCGTTAATTTTCTGTTGTAAAGCTTCTGGGTCAACTTTTTTCAGGTCGTCAAGTTGCTTATCTCGACTAGTAATTTGATCTTTTAAACCCTTGATTTCATTGAGCTTGTCATTAAACTTATCTTTCGGAATCCAATTACCGTCAGAGACTACAGCTAATTTGTTATCACCTACCTTTTCCATAACTTGGTTATATAATTCTTCACCTAATAATTCTTGTAAGTTCATTTTCAAAACTCCTTTTTTATGTTTTTTAGCGTGTCACACCTCACGCAAAAGGTTGCGCCTCTTTAGGGTCTTGCCTTTAAAAAGACCAATAAAAAAAGACCTATATCCTTTTAGATACAAGACTTTTATCAAGTATTTATTATTTGAATTGTTGCTATTTCATCTTCATCTACTTCAAATTCATCAAGCATAAGTGACCACTTATCATCTGGGTTATTCCAAGGTAATGTCATTTCCTTTACATTGGACTCAACTTTCTCCCCATCAGAAAATGTGATTAAAACCTTTTTCCCGATTAAAGTTTCTATATAGTTTAATTCAAAAGGTTTATGATGTTCCACTATCTTCACCTCCATATGGAACAATATGTGTACCAGCTTTAGAGTAATGAATAACAAATCCGTAAGCTGGAATTTTCTTATCTTTTTTTACATCGTATCCAATCAATTTACCACAGTCAATTATAATTTCTTTATTCTTCCACTCCCCTTTTCTATTTATGACAGGAGTTCCTTTGGTAGAATATTGTTTTATTAGTGCTTCTATTTCCTCTAACGATATCTTGAGATAACTTGTACCAAGATACCCTTTATTCTTTGAATCCTGATCTTTTAACTTGAAATTATTCGTTCCTGGTATATGCTTTTCCTGCCTACCATTATGAATTTTCAAGCTGACTGTACCCTCTTTTATTTGTTTTCTTATATCATTCCTTACTTTTTTCTCTTTTGCTAATCTCTCTTCTTTTAATCTCTGATTCTGTTTTAACTTATCATAGTTCTCTAGCGTTCTATTTTGATTAATATTAGAAGAACCAGTTATCTGCTCACGGTTGTATTTTCTACGCAAACCACTATCTTTAATAAAGTCTCTCATCTTCTTTTGTCGAAGGAGGATTTTTTTATTTGCTAAATCAGCAGCTTCAGTATCTCCAATTTCTTCGAAGAATTTCTTTTCCCTTTTTGCCTTTCGGATACCTCTCTCAAGTTTTCTTTGCTGTTGAGTGAGTTTATAAAAAGTATCATTTTCAGTCTTGTTAAAATCATATTCTCTTGGTTTTGATATTCCTTCTACAAAGGCATATTTCACATGGCCACAATTGACTCCAAACAGTCCAGCAGGCTCACCATACGATGTAGATGAAAAAGGCGGATATTTAGGATTAGTGCCAGAACGACTGTATATGTTCCCTTGAAAAGGGAAACATCGCGGCCTTGCTCCTTTATGTGCTGATATTTGTATTAAATCAACACCATGTTCATCCATCCTTGTATCTTGCATTGCATTGGCCACATTATTAGACATTGAGCGTGTCACCATATTGACGTAAGCTTCAGTACTTAACCTTGAACCATCTTTCCTGATTAATGCAGGTACACCAAAATCAGACCATTCCCTTACTGTCTTTCTAAGTGCTTGTTGAGGCGTTATAGTTCCTGTGAGAGTTTGTCCTACTGTTTGATTAATAATGTCTAAATAGACCTGCTGTGATTGATTCAGCATGGTTGTATTGATGAGATTAAATGTTTCCCTTGCCTGTTTCTCGTAAGCTACTAAAACAGCAAGTAAAGTTGAACTTTCTTGTGCAACTGGCGGCGTAATAACAGCACCCAGCCGAACAGCCTCAGCTAGATCACCATCAACTTCGGAAGCAGCCTTAAATCCTGCTTTTTGAAGTATTTCGCTTATTTCATCAATGGCCAATCCTGATTTCTTTGCAACATTAATGATATTTTTTTGCTGAAGTTGTGGTATTTCGGAGAGCATCCTAATACGCCAATGATCTAAATCCTCTGAACTTAATAGCACTTTATGCTTTTTTAGTAATTTGGCAAAACCTAAGAGTATTTCATCCTCAATACTGATATAGATTTTTAATAGGTTTTCAGATAGCTTTTGTTGCTCGAATGGAGTAGGCATTATTCATTCCCAACTCCAAAGAAGTCTACATTTTCAGGGGACATAGTTTTATTTTCCTCTAAGATTTCCTTAACCAATTGTTCAGCCTCTTCCTCCGTATAGCCAAATATCTTCACAATGGCTTTCTTACGTGTTTGAAGCTTATTAGTGATTAAAAGTATCTGTCTATTAATCTCTGCTGTCTGGTCCTCTGCTATTGAATCATCAAAGGCGACTGTCACCTCGTAATCCTCAGGTCCTTTCCACAAGCCATACATATCTGCAGTTTGAACAATACATTCAATAAGCTCCTGCAAACCTGCTTCAATTACATTTTCATGTGATTGTTTGGTCCTGAATGTCTTGCTATTCTCTGAAACTACCTCAGTAGCTGTTTTCACTCCTTGTCCATCAAAAGTGAAAGCACCAGGAGAAAAACCTATTTGCATAGCAAGGATATTTAAGAAAGCTTGTATAGCTGCTTGGTGTTCTTCTACACGTAATTCAAACGATACTTCTTTGATAGCATCAGAGTCTTGATCTCCGAATCCTAAAGCTTCGTATGCTTCATCATCTGTATCAAAATATCTACGCATTTCTCCATTATCAGGATCTATTACAGTTTTAACAGCTGAAGCTGGAACAATTATTCTTTTCTTCCCTAGAGCAAATTCTCTTTGAAATGAATCAAATGCTATATCCAATGACTGTAAAGTATCTAGTGCATTAGCATAAACGGATACACCTAGAGGGCTGTTTAAATCAATATTGTTCGCTGAATTAGGCTTGAAATAAGCAAAGTTAGGACGGGTGAATGAATAAATGATTAATTCAGGCTCTAAATCAGGATATAAAGTATCTAAACCTACTTCGACACCTAATTCATTTCCGTTTTGGCTTTCATAAAGTACATTTCTAATGACATAATTGCCACCTTCCCACAAATGCCATTCAAGTAAGGTATATGTCTTGTCACCTTTTTTAGTGATGTTAATAAATACACCTTCTCTAATTCCTTTGTTATCCCATGACACGGGTATAAAGCAATCAGCTGTAACGAAAGAGAGTTTAATGACTCCATCTTCAACAAAAGGCTTAATTACAAGGCCACCTAATGCAAAAGTGTATTCAAGGTTATCTTGAAAAAGTTTATAAAAGCGATTATTGTCAAATACATCTTTAATATTTTCTGACAAAGCATCATCCGAAATATTAATCTCGCACCGTTCATTAAATATGAGTGAAGCTAATTCCTGCGATACTACTTTAGGCATCTGTAGTGAAGCTCTACGGCGTTCTTTCTCTCCATCAATCGTTTTATACTTAACATCATGAAAATCACTTAAATACCCCGCATACAAAGCTTTCCATTGATCAATTTTCTGATAGAAAGCATCATCTACAGGAATATCAGGTAATTTAGATACACTTTTTATCCCTTTTACCAAATTCATTTGATAAAACCACCTCCTTATCTTCTGAATAATTGTTTTAAACATAAGTTCACCCCTATCGTTTTAATCCAAGCTTTCTCAAATTATCTTGGACATAATACTGAAAGGCATCACATGTATGGTCATCAACCTTAATAACTTTTGGGTCATCAGTCTGCAAAGTATCAGCATCCCACTGATATTTTCGATGTTCAGTAAGGAATATTTCATTCGACTTGTTTTTCAAAACAAAAAAACGTCCTTGGGCCAAAAGGTCCTGAACGTTATCAATCATGTCTATTTTTTTCTTCTTTGCTACAGGATGAAGGCTAACGCCATAATCCTTATAATATTGGTTTCTCAGAGCTCCCTCAGCAGAATCTATTGTTTGTACATCAAAATGTCTATTATAATTTTTACGAACACTATCAGACCATTCTTTTAAGTCTTTAGATAACTCGCTTGGAGCCTTCTTCACTACCTTGTTTTCTGGTGAGTAATAATAGGTATCAAGTAAAATTACATTTCTCTTTTTCGTATATCCTAAAGCCAAATGTGTAGTAGCAGATACTTGGTGACCTGTGTCAGAAGAGGTATCAATAAGAATAATGTCATCATCTATTGGTAATTGATCTATCTCATGGAAATGATTCATGTTATAAACCATATCCCCAAGTCCGATGACCTCGCCAGAATACATCCATCGCCAATAATCGATATCATTTTCCTTATACTTTTCTATCTTTCGAATCATTTGCTCTGATAAAAAGCCTTTCTTATCATCAAGATAAGTGGAATGATGAATAAAATAATCGTCATCCCCCGCCTTAGTATCAAGCCATTCGTTAATCCAGCTGTATGGATTTCTCGGAGGGTTATAAGAGAAATACACTTTAACCTCTTTCCCTTCAATCTCCTGCCGTATAAATGTATCTTCAACTATATCTATATCTTCCACACCAGCAAATTCAGCAGCTTCTTCAAACCAAAGAGCCATTACATACCCTTTAGCAATCTTAGCTGACTTAATTTTCATTGGATCATCAACACCATAAAAGTAAAAGGCCGTATTTGTTGCCTTATGACGTATTAATAATGGAGATTTTCCAAAGTAAAACTCATTTTCAACACCCAACAAATAAATAGCCCATTTGATCTGCTCATAAATAGAAGTTGATAGGTATTTACCTACTTTACGCAAGCAAACAACATTACCCTGTTCATCACCAAGAAAATCAACTACTAACCTCAAACTTATCACTGAGGATTTCATAGAAGAACGGCCACCCTTGGCAACAATATGAGACTGATTAGCAAGCCATAGAGAGTAGAAATTAACGTTCATTAAGTCCATGACATTAATTGTTCTGGTCATCTTCCATCGCCTTCCTCATTGCCTCCAAGTCGTTTACAATGACTACTTTACCGCCAGTATCTTCTTCTGTTTTAATTTCTGTTCTGGTCTTTTCAATATCCACCTTGATTTTCTCTTCCTGCAATCGCTTCTTATCATTCTCAGAAAGCAAATCATAATATTTGGTAAGCATTTCAAGAGCCTTCATCTTATCAGCAAGCTTGATAGAAACTCCGTCTTTGCCTTTCTTAACCTCAGTAATAAGAGTGCCGTCAACTTCCTCTGATTCTTTGAAATCAACAAAGCTGTATGAATACATGACTTGATCTCCGTTTTCATCTAACAGAGGTTCACCATCACTTATACTCAGTTCTGGTTGCTCCTTTTTACCAAACTCTACAAAGTCAGTTATATCAGCAAAGGCAATGTCAATGTACTTTTGAAGAATGTCTTTTGCATCCAAAAATATTCCTTGTTGCCTCTCAAGCTTCAATCTTTCAACCTCAGAGACTATCTTAGGATTTCTTAGATGTCTATGTCCTTCAACCATTGCAGTCGAATATGCACAGCCATATGCCTTCTGGTAAGCCTTCGTCGCATTAAAATACTTGATATAGTAAAGGCAAAATAACTCTTGCTTGTCTGTTAAATCAGTTGATTCAATGACGGGTTCAGGGGTTGCAACCTTCTTCTTTTTGGTTGCATCCTTTTTAGTGGGATCCCTCGACCATCCTTCACGGCTTTTTCTGCTCTTTAATGTGCCAATTTTTATATCATACTTTTCAGCAAGTGCCTTTAATGTAATTTTTGATGTCTCAAATTCTTTTCTTATTTCATCCCAGTTCATTACATATCACCCCACCTCCATATAACTTTTACTTGAATATCCGTATTCTCTTATGATTTTTTTTTGTTAATATATAGTAGAGGAGGAATATAAAATGGATAATAATGATTATCATAAAAAAATACTTGAGATACTAAAACCTATTAACGATGCCAATTTAAAATTAATAAAAGATTTACAACCAGCATTTAAATTTGCAAATCAACTACAACTTTTCGAAAAAAATAGCCCTATACTCAAAAACATGCAACCATTTTTAAAAATGACAGAAGCAAACCGAAAAGTGATAACATCTATTGATTGGTCCTTCACTGAGGATATCTTTAAGAACATGCCTAGATTCGATAACTTAATTAAACTTCAAACAGAATTGGTAAAATGGGAGAGCATTATTCCAAGATTAATAGAAAATATTGAAATATTAGAAGACTATGTACCTGAAGACATAGAACAATCTGTTAATGATTTTTTGAATCATCCAACCTTGGAAGACTCAATTGTCTCTGAATCAGACGAAAAAGAAGCTAAACCATTTATAATTAATTGGGGTTTTGTATTACCTATATTAATTTTCATTCTTCAGTCTGCCCAGACCCATATATATAGTGCTCAGTCAGAACCTATAGCAGAACAGAGGCATCAAGAAATTTATGCTGAAGAAGTTAAACAAACTGAGATACTAGAAGAAATCTACAAAGCAGAAGCTAAACAATCTGAAACTCTTGAAAAAATATATACTGAAATAAAGATTGATCAGGAAGAAGAAGATACAAGTGATATAGAATCAATAATCTATAATTTATTTGATAATCTTGAATCATACCTTAATTCCCCGGATGATAATCAATCTAAATAATAAATAAGGACAACTTCACAACGAGTTGTCCTTTCATTTTGTATATTTCGAAGTAGAAAAACAAGAGCTTTTCTTCTCCCCTGTCCTGCCTTCCATTTTAGCATGCCGATTTTTCGTGTTTCAACAAATGCACAAAGTGGCTTTTTTGGCTCAAATGGTTCAATATGGTTTCTTTGGCTTTTTTGACCTGATTTCTAGATATACACAAATGATAAGATATCTCTCGGAATGACATGCCATCTAGGATACAATCATAAATGACTTTGTCGCGTTCATCTTCCAATAATTCGGCAGCAAACTCAATCACATATACTTTCTCTCTAAGTCGCTCTAGCCTGTTATATAAACGTTCTTCACGTAAATCCATGTTATTTAACTCCGCTTGGCTTTTTCCAGAGCTTCCTTTTGGCAAAGTTGCCTCTATCCCATATTGAGCGACACCCCAACTTTTCATAGGTGTAGAATATCCAAATAGTACTTTTTCAAGGCGCTCCACTTCTTTTTTCATCCAATGATAATCTTTTAACAACGATTCGATTCTTTTAATGCTGGCAGCTTCTTTCATACAGGAACCCCCTATGTTAAAATATAATTGGGTGCCGGGGATTCCTGGCTTTTTTAATTTCTAACGATAAAGTGATACTCTTCAGCTAAATCCATTAAACCGTCAAAGTTCAAAAGTTTTAATGTCTCTTTTCTAAAACCTTTTGCTTCAAAGAAAGCCTCTAAATTGTTCCTCATCCTTGCCTTACTTGTTTCGTTCAATTTAAACAACCCCTTTATAAATCAACATCATCATCTTCTTCATTCTCAAATGCCAGTCTAAAGGCACTTTCCATATATTCAATTCTTTTTCTTATTTCATCAATTGACATTTGCGAATAGTCTGGTTCTGGAATAGTAACAAATCTTTTTGCCTCCATTATTGCCATTTCACGTTCTGTTAATTCATTTGCCATTTAGTACACTTCCTCTATCTTTTGTTTACTTAAAAGCTCTTTTAGCAATAGATGCTAAAGAATTTAAGTCCGATTCAAGCTTTGCTGACTTTTCTGTCATAACCTCAAAATGAGTAATATATTTAGTTTTGATTTCAACCACATGACCATCATTTTTTACAGCACCAACCCACTCTGCTTTTCTGATTGAGTTGCCAACTTTAACTATTGCTTCGCCTAGGCTTCCAAATTCTTTACAATCAATTACAGCCCGATCTCCCTCGATATGATAACGGATAAAAAACTTTTCCAAACGCCTTTCCCTCCTAATCAACTTATCTACCTTACGTTAGCTCGATAGTATATAATAATTATTTTTCAGAATAGACAAAATTTTTATTCAAAAACACTAATTTTTTCTGTTAAAATATTCTCAGATTCATAGAAAAGGAGGTGGTACAATGAAAAAAGTAATGTTTAGAACAGGACTTGCTTTACTACTTTTTGCAACCTTTTCAACATCTGCTTCTGCATCTACAACTGGAACAGTAGATCCTAATGGATGCTTTAAAGCATATTATTGCTATGAAGTCTGGTAAAACCAGAAGGGATAAGGCTGGATATGTCTTTCAGTTCCATCAGCTATGCCTTATTCTAATAATCATTTACCATAGCAACTGATCTATCAGTAAGTTTCGTTAATCTCTTTAACTTTTACGGCATAACCTTTTTTAATTGAGTTATGTTCAAGATAGCCTTCCATCATATTTTCAATTGTTACTTCCAACCCAATGTCGTACAGAACATGTGCGTCTTTATTTTCTTCAAGTTCGTTATAGTCAATTTCTACGAGAAACATTTTCTTCATTTACAATTCACCCCTAATTTACTTATTGCTTAGGCAGTTTCCTTAGCTTTTAACTCTTCTTTAAGTATTTCAGCAAATATAGGAGCAACAACTTCACAAAATGCGGTTGCCTGCTGATCATCTGTTGTGACTAAAATATCGTCATACCACCATTCATCAGAAAAGACTTTACCTCGTTCTTTATCTGGCAACTCATAATGAAAAATGGAGGAAAATGCTTCTGCTGTGATGTCATCGTGATTGTCTTGTACGAAGTCTAATGAATCCCACAATTCTCTTGCTTCATCAGCTGTTAGATTACCACTACCTAACCATCTCAATCCAGCTTCTTTGCGATTTTCAATCACACGTTTTTTCATATTGTCAATTGTCTTTTCCACGTCAATCTTGCCCTGTCGTTCGCTGCTGGAAATCTTGTCATACAGGTAACTCGAGTCCTTGCTGCAGACATCTATTAAAAATGATTTGAAGCATTCACCAAACGATCCCCAGCTGTAAGAAAAATTCCCGCAATCAGTTTGTGCATTGAATACTCCATCATTACTTATAGAAATAATCGCCCAGGCACATCTCCAACCATCTTCATTTTTAATTTGAATATCATAGCGTTCCATTGTTGATTTTTCTAGTGAGTAATCCATCCTTTTCCCTCCTTAGGAAATTCCTTTACTCTTTTGTTTATTAACAGATCAATTGAAGTTGACCTGTTGAATCCGATATTAAATCCATTCCGTAATTCCCATCTAATATCACCTTAAAAATCGCTTCCAAGACTGGTACCACAATGCTATTCCCAGCAAGAGCATATAACGTAGCATTCCTCTTCCCTGCTTTTGTTGGGAACTCTTTTAACATGAGATTAAAGTCCTCATCATCAAAACCAAGTAGTCTCCAGCATTCACGTTCAGTTAAGTACCGGTATTGTGGTTTGTTTAAACGAATTATGCCTGCATTAGGACATCGATCTTGCCTTTCGGTTATGGTGTAACAGAAATCTGTAATGACATCTAATTGCCGTTTATAACTTCCACTAGGATTAGGATTAAATTCTTTAATTTTATTTAGCATTGATGGGATAGTAATGAGATATTGTTCTGGAATTTCGTCATCTGGTCCATATTCCAAAAATGATTTAATATCCTTCATCGGCCGGTGCTGCAGTTTACCAAAATCAAATATTTCTCCTCCTAACAAAGAGACACAAAATACTCTTTCTCTTGCATGAGGAATGCCGAATTTACGAGCATCTAATACATCAAATGAGTTTGTGTATCCTAAATCCTTCATCTGTTGCAAGTAATACTTAAAAATCGGTATAACGTCTTTATCTAGGACACCTTTAACATTCTCCCAGATGACCACTTTTGGCTTCCACTCACCCATTTCCTTAATAATCCTGAGTGTTTCAAGCATTAGCTTCGATCTAGAACCATCCGTATTTCCTTTTCGATCTCGATTTCCTCTGCTGTTATCCTGACATGGTGATCCATGAACCAAAATATCCGGCTTTAAATCCCAACCGCAAATATCCTGCGGCTTATGAAGATGATCGTATAAAGCGTTATAAGCTTTAACCCTGTTGGCCTGCCATTCCACATAATCGATGCACTTATGTTCTACACTAAGATTGATTAATGCCTTCCGGGGCGCGCCGATGCCACCGAACAATTCAAGTATCTTTATCACTGGGCCAGCCCCTTTCTAGTAAACTTAATAATTCAAAAGTTAATCAAAACGTCCAAGCAATAATTCGAAATCCACATATCTTATAGAGATTACAATGGATTAGCCAAATGTATCTCCTGGAAGAGCCACCGCATGGGCTCTTCTTTTTATTTTTCTTGATTAATTAACTCTGGATTTTCGTAAATGTCACCAATAACTTCACCTGTGATTGCATAATCTGTTCTAACTCCACCAAACAGGAATGTTGCATCACGTTCTGACCATTTCACAACTAGATTTAGATTCCTACCGTCTAATCCTTGATAAGCGAGTATATCTCCCTCATATATCTCCTTGCCGTTCTTGTCTTTTAAGCCTGTGTATTGCATGAAATCCAAAAACACATTGTTGTTGATATCATCAACACCATTTTCTTCAAACCAATACATATTATTGATGTATTCCATTTCTTTTCTTGATTTATCCCAAGCACGAAACTTTATCTCACGCACGTTCATTCCTCCTAAATTTTAGTGAACAAAATACAAAATCAGTAATCTAACCCTTTTACCACATAAGCCCCGGCACTGGGGAAAATAACCCCATGCCGTTTACTATATGGATTTTCATTTCTAATCTGCTGCTTCGATACGCCTTCCTCGTAGATGACAACAACCTGTAGCTTTTCTCGATCAAGACTAACTACATTCGTTTCTACGATTCTTCTAGCCATTAACTTACCTCCACGAATCCCCTATCTCGGTCATATTTTAGTAATTTAATAGAATCCATGTATTGACGCTCGAACAGTTTTCTTTTTATTGAAAATTCTTTGGTGACTGTTCCTTTTATATCAATGATCTCGATTGTCCCGTCT
The DNA here is from genome assembly GCF_038595015.1 of Cytobacillus sp. FSL W7-1323. Classification (NCBI taxonomy): domain Bacteria; kingdom Bacillati; phylum Bacillota; class Bacilli; order Caryophanales; family Bacillaceae; genus Cytobacillus; species Cytobacillus sp. FSL W7-1323. The sequence goes on along the minus strand of NZ_CP151998.1, from coordinate 1,700,534 downwards.
AATTTTTCTACTTCAAAATCTGCAACATATTCAATCTTTCTGTAGGTCTTTCCGTTTTTCTTAAAGCCCTCTTGAAGAAGGTATCTCGGTTGCATCTTAAACCCTTTAATCTGTTTAGCTTGCAGCAACCATTTTAATTGGCCGTAATACATTGCTTCTGCTTTGCTATCAAACTTATGTCCATCGACAACTTGTTTATGGTTGCCGTACTTGTTGTATTTTCTTGCTCCCATTAATACCCCTCGCTTTGCCTCTCGTGGTTGATGACATCTTTCACATAGAATGCTTCTTCAATCTGTTCAAAGGAGAATCCCATCATTTCACCAAGACCGATATATTCAGAGAGTAGCTCGATAAAGGTAATTGAACTTTTTGTCTTATCCAACTTTGATACGAGAGCGAAGATGTATCTAAACTGGGTTGCTATTGGTCGCTTCTTATCTGCTCCGGACAGCAAGTAAATCATGTCAAAGTCCTCAAAATATATTTCGTGACCGATATCCAAGATAAAATGAAGTCCGTCAGCATATTCAATCAACGCTTCTTGTAGGTTGTTCTCTTTATGTGCCCAAAACTTGAATACTTCCGGAAGTTCATTCGCACATTCCCCTAACTCCACTTGAAGAGCCAGAATAAGTTCTCCAAAACGGTCATCACCTTTATAATCAATCCTGTTTCTAAATGCCTTCTGTGCCTCGTACATTGCAATTAAATCTAACATTAACCTTCCACCCTTCTTAATTTAGCCATCCAAACTGACGAATAATTATGTCCAGCAAAGACATGACGATTGTAGCTATCACGATCAAATGTCTTACCTTGCTTTGAGAACTCAGTTAGAGGAAAAATGATTTTGCATCCTCTTTTCACATGGTCCTGAATTGCCTTTTCAGCTTCATATTTCCTTGCACGTCGAATGATTATATCTTGCATAGGTTAACCTCCTATTAATCTCATTAAGAACTTCTAGGGCTAATTCTGTGTGTCGTGATATGTAATATAGCTGCCCTAGAGTCGCTTTTCTAAAATCCAAGGGTAAGTCCCCCATTTCTTTTGAAGACCATATCCTCTTTTGCTAAATGGATGAGAGCTAATAACACTTCGTCTGGATCTCTATTAAAACTACTAGCAATCAACCTAACGTCTTTTCCAATTTTCCACTGACGAGCGACTTCTTTCTAGCTCCAACTCATCCCATAAAAAATCCAAATCCTCTAAAACAATGATTCTTTTTTGTCTTTGTTTCGCTGCGTTTTTAAGAACCATTACGCTCACCTGCTTCAAAATACTTCTCACCGATTGCCTTGCGAATCCGATCCAAGGTTTTCGGTCCTATACCTGGCGTTTTTTCTAACTCAAGAAATTTTTCGCGGAAAAATGATGTTGTCTTAGCAATACCTTTCAGTTCTCCCATATCCTCACCTAACGCAAAGCCCTCAGTTCTGCCTTGTTCATAAGCTTTCTGAATAACGGGGTTACGCTTCTTCATGACGACATGTACTTCTCTGCATAGCATTTTCTACATGGTCCTTCGACAAAGTATCCATTAGGCTTTTTGCATTCCGGGCAAATCTTAGCGAAGGTATGCCATTGTTGGCCGCACTTTGTGTCATCACATTCCATTAACACCAATTTGCCTGATGGAGCGAGTAGATATCCTTTTGTCTTACATCGCGGACAATTTAAAACTGGTTTTACATTTTGAATGGTCATTTCATATTCCTCCTTAGAACCAAGCGTTACTGCTTGTCTCTGAATCTATTTCTCTGAATGAAGCTATTGTTTTTTCGTATCTAAGGGCTTCGTAATCAAGTTGCTCCAATGGCACTCCTTCACGACTAGTCGTAATATTCATTGCGTTAAGTTCTTCGATGTAACCTTTACGCCTCAAATCTTTGTTTTTAAAAGCCTGCATTTTCGCCATTCCTTCAACTCCCCGAATTTTTTCGTAACTCCATCAAGCGCTCAAATTCGCTCATTTGTTCACCATCATTGACTGCTGGTTGATCGCTAGGCTGTGGTTTAGATTGTTGCTCATTCTCTTCAAACCAATCTGGCAACATTTCAGTACGTACAATTCCTTTGCCTTTACGAGCGAAAGGTTTTACTTTAGAGCTGTTAAATTTCTCTCGTTCATAAGCTCGTACTCTATCGATATCCATTAGGTTGTTGCTATGCCATTCTTTAAGGAGAAACTCCACAAAGTTAAAGTTACGTTTGTTTTTCTTGTCAGCTAGTTTAATAGCTGCATTTACGATTTCTTGATTGCCTTTAAAATCGTCAATCCACTGAGAAAGAGACTCCATCTGAATTGGTGATAATCGACAAAGAATATATTCGAACAATTGGACCGGATTTTCTGGCGCTGTTGTAGTAACTTCTTTTTTCTTTTCATTCTCTACATTCTTTACATTCTTGTTTGTGTTCAGTTGTTGTTCATTTGATGTTCTGTTGTTGTTCAATTGTTGTTCAGATTCTTGATACTCTGACCATTTGGTTATAGATACAACACTATATTTGTTAGTTTTTTTGATGTTCAACATTTGCCACTTTTCTAGATTGTTCAAGTAGCGCCACCATGAAATCTCACTTTGCTTGTGTTTAGTCTTCATTCCTCGGTTCAACTCATCCGAAAGTGCTTTTCTGCCGGTAATAAATTGGCCAGGTTCGAGGGTGACGACTTGATTTCCTATAAGTATTTCTCTTTCTTTATGAGTAGCCTTCATTAGACAAAACATCCATAATTTAAGGTAGTTTGGATCATCCCAAACTGGACTATCAATTAACTTACGATAAAGCTTAATGTAACCTTGCAAACCTTCACCCCCAACCTCTTATTACCTATTAATCTCACAAACTGCAAACCGCTTAGTTATCCGTTTCACGGTATAATCCGGGTACTTCCTCATATAATTTAGTACAAGCATTTTCAACTGTTCTTTGTCCTGTGCCTGCTCGAAAATCCAAGCAGGCAGGACTACGTTTGTTTGGTTATTCATTTACATCAAACTCAATATCTATATCCGCATTAGGTTTTTCTTCTGACGGTACAGCATCGATAATATCTGGTTGATCTACTTCTTCGGTGATATCCTTCATTTCTGGTACTTGTTCATCTTTTGAAACGGCTGTCTGCATTTCAACGGACAAGATACCCCATTTAGAAAGCATGTTTCTTAAGACGGTTTTCTTAGCCATCGCATCAAAGTCTTTTTTCCATCCAAAATCACTTTTAGAGAATTTCTTTTTATGGGCTTCAATTTCTCCTCTAGTCCAATAGACTGTTTTCTCAAACCCATTGATTAACTTGAAATAACCGCAATAACCAATAACTTTGTCACTTGTTGCTCCATCGAGATTAAGCTCCAATTCTTCGGTTAGACGATTCCACTTAACTAGCTCCCCTTCTCTTACCTCGATAACGTTAATTCCCTTATATTGACCTGTACGGAGGGCTAACTGGATATAACCCTTATAACCTAGTTGAAATTGCGCTTTTCCACTGTATGGAACTATCCAGGCATATCCTAGATTTTTATCAACCGGTAAATCTAAAGTTGCGGCAACCATCGCAGAGGTAACTACTGTCATCGGATCAGTTTTTTGTAGGTAAGAATCTCCGTTATAGAGGTTCAAAAGTGATGACATAAACTGAGGAGCCTTTTTATCAAGAACATCTTCGAATTTCTTTTTCATTGTTGGGGCGTTTAACAGCCCTTTAAGCCCTAGTGCTTGAGGAGCAACCTTTTGAGGGGCTGCATCCTGTTTGCTAGCAATTTGATTTTTTAATGCTGCATTCGTTGCCATAATTAGTTCAACTCCTTAATGCCGAAACGGCGTGATGTAGATGGTTTGATTACTTCTTTGTAGATGTCAGGGAATTTTTCTTTTAATGCCTTTGTATCTACTCGATTAGAGACTACATTTTTCCAAGTAATAATATGAGTGTCTACAAGTCCCACCTCTGCATCTTTCAACTCGGCTTTGATCTTGTTCTCAATATCTTTTTTGGCTGTTTGTATGAGCTTTTCATCGTTCTTAATTTGCTCATAACTGAGAAGCATTTCTTTATAATTAGAAGGTAGAACAATCTCTTTCCCTTCTTCTGCTTTGTTATATTTCTCTTTGAGGTATTGTTCGGCAGCACTTGAACCATCTAATTCTGGCGGAACAAAGCCAATTACATGTTTCTCCCAGAAGTTCACCTCTGCATCGATAATCATCTGGATTAACTCGTCGTCTCGCTCGATCTCTTTCCAAGTGAAGTGGTTTCCACCTATTAGAACTGCGATATAAGCTTTCTCCTTGCCTGTTACTGCTAGATAATGTTGAACCTGTACGAGATACGAAGCAGGAATTTCGTCTCCCTCCCATTCAGCTTTTAAATACGCACTAGCAGTCTTGCACTCTAGAAGAGCAGACTCTTTCATGACTTCGCGGTCAATGTTGGCTTTGATAAAGTGGTGATCTGGATGAGAGAACATGTAGTTGCGACGACGTACTTTCTTTTCTGTACGCTTTTCAAACTCTTTAGCAACCACTTCCTCCATTTCATTGCCCCAGTATGCTGCTTCGCTACTAATTTCAGTCAGTCCGACTTGACCTGTTTTTTCTAACCACAGCTCAAAAGCTGTTTTGTATTTGTTTAGCCCAAGGATAATACTTGCATCACTACCGCCAATTCCTTTGGAACGTTCTTGTAACCACTCAAAACGACTCATATCTTTTGTTGATATTGCATTGCTAACTGCCATTTGATATCCTCCCTTTACCGTTATCAAAGCTTTGTGCTAAAATAACTTTAAATATTGTTTAATCATCGGCTCCTGTTGCTCGCAGGAGTCTTTTTTTATGCACTTTTGAACTCAAAGCCAAGCACCTCGCATAAATACCGTTGAAGATTGCCCTCCAAGATAATCTCGCCGTCATATTCAACGATTTCATCACCTTCGAGAATCTCTTCTCCAAAGTAGTCAATCCCAGCATGTTCTGGCTGTGCAACCAAATTCGGATAGCCTGTCCTTCGTAACTGCGTAACCTCAGGATGCTCCATCAATCAACCCTCCTTTAGATTTGTGAATTTGACACACCAGTCAATTTTCACGCCATCCTCTTGGAGTCTTTTAATCAATGCATAAAGCGTGATTTTCTTACTCAAATGGCTCGCTCCTTTCTGTTCGATTGTCAAAGATCTTGGCGCTTTATTCGCACCGTGCAGAATCAAAGTAAGGGGATGGGGTGGTAGGTAGATATACTTTGACCCTGCACGGTGGGAACAAAAGTTCTTGTTTCTCCACCGTATGAATGGTATAATTAAGTTGGTTATTTCATATGAGTCGTTGAGTAGTGAGCCTGGCCGTTCACTGCTCATTTTTGTTTTTACTATTAAAATCTCCAAACATAACTCCTAAGAAAAATGCGATAAATGTAAACATCATTGTTAGAATCACCATATCCATCTACTAAAACCTCCTACTAACATGGTTAATATTTGTGTTAACGAAGCGATATCTACTCCACATACCATAGCTGCTAATGCTTCAGGTGCATTCGTCACTTGCCCCCATCTAACTGCATCAGATAATTTCAATTCCATCTTGTTGTTTTCAATTTTTGATATTGTCGTTCGCGGCATAAGCATTTTTTCAGCCATTTCCTCTTGCGAATAGCCTTTGATAACCCTCAATTTCTTAAGAAAAGAACCGTAATACATCTTCTATCCTCCTTCTCTGTTCCAAATTAGAACAATTTGTTCGGTTTTCTAGTTGTCATGTTCCGATTTATGTACTGCTAGATTTCTAGTTTTCGAATAAAATATATTTATGAAGGAACACATCCGGTTTTTGCCTGGCAGCTTCACCGGATGGTTTCTGATTCAAGAAACTTTTCGAGGAACCCAATGTTCTATGTAGTTGAGAGCTGCTTGCAGCTCTTTTCTCTTTATGTCTTTGTAACTTGCAACACCAAAGCGATCCTTGATTTCTCGATGTATTTCTCTAAAAAGCAACGGTCTATATTCAGGGTCGTTTTCGATTTCATAAACTTTCGTAGCAATGCCCTTTTGAAGCCGTCTTTGCTCACCGCTTGTAAGAGTGATTTGTTCTTCAACCATGTGGCGAATTTCTTTGACTTCACCTTTTACTTGGTCCAGTTCTTCTGATGTTTCTATAGAAAGCTTCATTGCAGCTATCAGTGACTCTTTATTGTTCAATGGAACGACTTTGTTATAAGAACCTGTTTTTCTAATAGATGGTAGAACTTCGCTTGTTACCCATCTTTTGAATTTCTTGGCGTTTTCTTTAATTTCTTTGTTATTGCCTTGCTTAGCAGCACCAAATATTAAACTGTACAATCCAGATTCGTTAATAAACTTTTTATTTTGTTTCCTACCTAGGCGATCGATGATGTCGTGGACCGCTAGGTCATCTCTTTCAACATGATTTTTGATTGCATCATAAGGATTTCCATAACTTAAGGATTTAGCAACTTCGCTAGCACCAAACCATTCAACATCATTCATAATGATTACAGGCAGTTCGCCGAACATTGCGTGATTAAAGTTTGTTAGTTGATTCATTACATTGCCTCCAAATTTTGTTGTTCTTGTTCTCTCATCCAAGCGTCAAGAGTTTTTACCCTAAATAAAATTCTTGTTCTTGCTTTGACATGAGGTATTTGCTTTTCTTTAACCATGGTGTAAATGGTGTCTTTACAAACACCAATGTAGACAGCTGCTTCTTGAACAGTAAGTGTTTCACGATTCAACTTTGTTCACTCCATTCGGTTCAGTATTTTCTAACAATGAAACGACTTCCAAAAGCTTTGATAAAACCAGATCATTGGATTCACCGTTCTCGATGTGTAAGGCCGCTAGTAGGATGTTGTACTTGATTTCAGCCCAGAGTGTTTTGTCTAGGATACTCATGCGGTACCTCCTTCTAGGCAGAAATTTCTTTGTTACTCTTATTGAGTAACTTTTGTTCAAAAAAAAGCTCTTCTACATTAGTATTTAATATTTCTGAGATTTTTTTTGCAGCTTCTAAGCTTGGTTTGTTTCTTCCCATCTCAATATTGGCATATCCACTTGCGTATTTATATCCAAGTTGTTTAGCCATATGAGTTTGAGAAATTCCCTTAGCTAACCTTAAATTTCTCAATTTAATTAACGTCACACTCTCACTTCTCTTACTCGTTATGTGTAACTTTTAAACATATAATAACTTACCCGATATGTGTAAGTCAACATTTTTATTATTCTTTTTGTGTAATTTTTTATCTAATACGTGTAATTATGTTAAAATCTAGCTATTAATCAGGAATATAGGTGCTTATTATGAATGATCTTACCCCTAAAATACTTGAGGAATTAAGAGAAAATAGAGGTTGGTCCAAAACCGAGGTTGCCAGAAGACTTGGTATAAAGACAGTGTCAACATATGCCAATTGGGAGTACGGGATAAGGACACCTGATAAAGAAATGTTATCTAAATTAGCCTCTTTATATGGTACTTCTATTGATTACTTAATTACCGGAGACAAAGGTAATAAAAGAAATGGTGCAATTACAAAAGAAGAAAAAGACATCGCTAAACGACTTGAAGAATTCAAGAAAGATCTAACTGAGCAAGACGGTCTAAGCTTCATGGGAGAACCAATGAGTGAAGAAGCAATTGAGTCACTAACTGACGCCATGGAACACATATTTAGACAAACACAAAGAATTAACAAAAAGTACATCCCTAAAAAGTATAGAGATAGAGAAAACGATTAGGAATGTGAGGCGCTGTTGTGAATTGGATAAGAAGTAAAGTAGAAGTGTTGGTAAAAAAAGAAAAGACTTGTGACCCATTCGAGTTGGCTAAACAAAAAAATATACATATAATCGAATGGGCTTTACATCATGAAATTAAAGGTTTCTATAAATATGACAGAAAAAATAAGTACATTGTTATAAACAGTAATCTTAATTACCTAGAAAAGAGGTTTACTTGTTCTCACGAATTAGGTCACTCAGAACTACACCCCAGAGTTAATACACCCTTTTTAAGAGAAAAAACATTATTTTCATCAGCAAGAATAGAAGTTGAAGCAAATATGTTTGCTGTGGCATTTCTACTTCAAGAATGTAATTTTTCCGAATTTAGAGATATTAATCAGGTCTGTTCTGTTTATGGAATCCCAAAAGAACTAAGCTACATGATTAAAAAATTTTACTAATTTTATAGGATTATAGACTTAGGTAAATAACCTCGCCAAATGATTATTTTTGTTAAAATTATTATTAATTTCAATTAGAGGGAGATTTTGTTTTGGAATATATTATGTCAATTGCTTTTATTGGATTCGTTATTTTAATTGTTTTGGGGTTTAAAAGAAGAAAGAAGAAAGATGGAAATCACAAAAAATATTTTATATGGTCGGTTGCATTGTTGGCAGTTTCATTAGTTTCATACTTATTTGTAGATGATACTAAGTTTCAACCAACAGCTGAAGAATTAGCTGCTCAGGAAGAAGAAAAAGATCAAAAGGCTAAAGAGAAAGAAGAAGCTGAATTAGCTGAGAACAAAAAGGAAGAACAAGAGAATGCAGAGAAGGAAGCTGAAGAAGCTAAAATACAGAAAGAACAAGAAGCTCAAAAATTAGCTGACGAAAAAGAGGCTAAAGAAGAAGAGGCTAAGAAGGAAGAAGAGAAACTTCAAAAAGAAAAAGAAGAACAAGAGGCTAAAGAGAAAGAAGAGGCTGAAAAAGCTAAAGCTGATAAAGAAGCTAAAGAAAAGGCTACAGCTAAAAAGAAAGAAAACAATAGTATTGAAAACAGGGTTAAGAATGCCGTACACAAATCTTTTGGAGAGAAAAATGACTTCGACAAAAAAGATAGCATAGTTAATCTAAGTTTCAACAAAGATAAGGGTTATCTTTCTTTACAAGTTTTTGGTCAAGATAGTTTAACTACAAACATGATTAAAACAGGTATGTGGATAAAAGTAACAGATGTATTAGAGAATCTTGTAAAAGAAAAAGATATAAAGGATATAGATATCAGTATCATATTTCCAATGCAAGACCAATATGGTAAACAGAGCAATGACACTGTAATGTCAATATCTTTTTCTCGAGAAACAATAGATAAAATAGATTTTGGTAATTTCCAACATGATAACATTCCTAATGTTGCTGACGAATATTGGCACCATCCAATATTTAATAAATAAGAGTCCTTTGGGCTTTTATTTTTAAACAAAAAACGAACATATATTCCCAAGGAGGGTTAAAATGGCTAACGTCGAGAATCGTGGAAATGGAAGCTATCGATTGACCGTAATCATCGGATACAACGATAAGGGCATTCCCATAAGAGAAAGAAAAACAGTAAAAGCAAAAAATATGAAAGAAGCAAAAAAAGAGCTTACCGTTTTTGAAGCTGAAATTCTAACTGGTAAATACTTTAAAGCAGAAGATAAACTAACACTGCAATCTTTTATCCCTCAATGGTTAGACAAACATGCAAAGGATACATTATCACCTGATACACTGCAAAATTACATCAGCATTTTAGAAAAAAGAATATTACCTAAGTATGGTCACTTCAAATTAGAAGAAATTAAAACAATCCATGTTGTAAATTTCATAAACGATCTAAAAAAAGATGGTCAACGTTTAGATGGTAAAGAAGGCAAACTTTCTGCATCTTCCATTCTTAACTGTTACAAGGCTTTTAATAACGTTTTATCTTGTGCTAAAAGATGGAAATTAATCAATGAAAATCCCGCAATTGGCGCTAAACCACCCAATGGTAAATCTAAAAAGTCAGAAGTGTACTCAAAAGAAGAACTTACTCAATTAATTGATTTACTGAAAGATAAAGATTTATTTTGGAGAACGTTAATTATGCTTGCGGTTACAACTGGAGCTCGAGAAGGTGAAATCGCGGCTCTGGAATGGAAACATATAGATTTTGAAAAAAACACAATTCGTATCGAACAAGCAATAACGGAGGTTCTAGGTCAGGGAGTCACTATAAAAGGTACAAAAACCGGTAAAGACCGAACAGTGACTGTACCTGATGGTGTTATAGTGTTATTAGATAAGTTATATCACCAACGAAAAAAAGAAAAATTTAAAGTTGGCGATATGTTGGAATGGGAAGATCACTTCTTTGTATTTGCGAATGTATTTAATAAACCTATTCGCCCCGATAGTATTGGGCAATGGTGGAGACGTTTTACATCCAAAAATAAATTCAAGCATATACGTTTCCACGACCTACGCCATACCTCAGCAACAATTCTCATAAATGAAGGTGTTCATGCGAAAGTAATTAGTGAAAGATTAGGACATGCGGATATATCAACTACTATGAACATATATGGACATGTATTAGAAGAAGCTGATAAAACTGCTGCTAATCACTTTGACCAACTATTCAAGAAAAAAGCTTAGGGGTCCGTTTGGGGTCGAAATGGGGTCGAAACCGATAATTTTGTTCCATTTTTCATCCTATTATATCCTACACACATCAAGAAAACGTTGATTTAATAAGTATCTTTCTAACTTCTCCCCTACCATTCATATTAAGTAAGACCGCCTCCTAAGCTGTAGGTCGTAGGTTCGATTCCTATCTGGGACGCTAATTATAAAAGGTCGATAACCCTTGGTATTAAAGGGGGTTATCGACCTTTTATTTTTAATTTCCATTTCTTATATTCCAGTAAAAAATAATAGTTAGGGTCGGAATGAATTTTTTAATATTTTTATTCAAAAAATGTCCCTTCCTACTTACTTATTTATATGTAAACCTAGCTTAGCTCAATCAATCGATTATTTGTTTAATATACAGTGGTCATTAATATCATTTTTACTTCTTTAGGTTTTAAATCCAAGCTTTCACATTTGATTAACATAAGATACAAAGTCAGCTGGCAATTAGATTTGAAAGGAAGTTTGATATTTATGGCTATAACTGTTCCTGTTCCAGGTTTAGGTGATGTTATTGTTCTTACCTCAGGTGGTGAAACTGCTGAATCAAGCTGTACATTTCCAGGTTCTGGAGCACCTGCACTAAAAGAATATCAAGTAGAGCAAGGTCAACTTTATATCATTGGGTGTAATAGTTTCCCATTAGGTGGAGGTACTGTTGCTTATATTTTAGATGCCCAAAATATTAATATACCAGATTTAATCAATGCAATATTAGGACTTGCTATTGTTCAGGATAGCGGCGGAAAGGTAAATAGATTCACTGCCATTTAATTTTTGATCCAGAGGGGTACAAGCCCTCTGGATTTACCCCAGCTACCTTTTGTTAATTTACGGCATCACCTAATCAACTCAACTTAATCCATGTTAGCAAACTTTTCTATTGGTAGCATTTCCTAACGATGCATTGCTATTTTTTCATATCTGAAAGCATTTTGTTAGAATCAGCATGTTTTTATGGGTTCTCCGACTTAATGAAAACGAATAAGATCCTCCTACGTTTTTATGTTCGAGTACTATATATTGCTAATAAGTCCTCTCTGATCAATTGAGCGCAACTTTAGTTTATTTATTTCATGGTACATTTTCTTATATTCTCATTACACACATAGTTATTTAACTTTTGGAGATAATTTAGATTAAATAACTAAAGATTACGGAGGGATGATCATTGCCTAACGCTTTTCAAGCAGTTATAAATTACATAAAATCAACATCGATAGAAGATGATCCTAAACAGAATCCACATATAGGAGAAGCCATGGGGTGTTGGTTGTACTACACTTCAATTGCTGAAGAAATTCCTGCATTAGAAACTTGTTTAAATACAACTACTGATAAAGAGTTATTAGATTTATTAACTGAATCGAAAAGATTAGCTGAACACCAAAAAAGAACCTTAGAAAATTTTATGATAAATGAAGGTATCCCTCTTTCAAATACAGCTCAATCGAAGCCTAACTCTGATCCGAATAACATTCCATTAGGTGTTAAATCTACAAATGATGAAATTGCAAATTTAATTAGTATTAAAATCGCTTCAAATATCATGATGTGTTCAACTAACATGACTCAATCAATTAGAAATGATATTGGACTTATGTGGGCTAGATTTTATGCAGAAAAAATGATATTTAGTATGAATCTTAAAAACACAATGCACAAAAGAGGCTGGCTAAAAATCCCCCCTTACTTTCATCCTCCCGGAGCACCTAGACCCTGATCTTGGTGCTCATTTTGATAAAAGAATTCTTTAGATGTATGTACCCCTTTGTTTGCAATAATCTCTAAAGTTCTTTCTTTATATTCCTTTGTTCATTTAATTCAAGCAAATTCAGCAGTTGAAAGAATGCTTCATCAAAATTTAATACCATAAAAATGTTCTTGGTCAGTAACTATAATGACATCCACTTCATAAATCTCCTTGCCGTTATTGTCTTTTATTCCTATATAAACAGACTGTTTATTTAAATTTAATAAAAACACTGCGATTAATTTGGTCATCTAAATAAATTTGCGACTAAAAATCTTCTTAATAAACACTACTATTTTAATCGGCACTATCCACTTCATAAATTTCTAATTATGTATCAAATTTCCTTTCGATTACCTTATTTTATCATTTCACAAAAAACACAAAATAGATTATCATTACATTATCACATATTAGTACCAGGTATAAAAGGAGTAAAACGTTTATGATGTTTCCAACAATTGTAAGTAAACAAGATAATGTAGTTCATATTGTTAAAAATCAAAAAAAGACGGAATGTGGTTTTACTTATCACCACTTTACAATAGTTAATCGTTCAGATTTAAGGCGGATAAAGTTTATTAGTAAAGATTCCATCACTTGTGCCATGTGCTTACAACATTACCTTAACCAAAAATAATTAATTCTTTCATTTATGAATGGTGCCAAATTAACTAGTGCAACCTAATTAACATGGAGGTGCCTTTAATGAGTGATATTGAAAAATCTCGAAAAATTGGCCAAAAACAATATGAAATGGATCCAATGGATCAAGGTTTAAACCTTTTCTCCATGATGATCAATCAGGCTACTGGCATTGATAAAGGAAATGATGGGATTATTGAAGAAGAAAAAAACAATCGTAAAGAATAAATAAATGGCTATAGATATTATACTTTTGATGAGTATATGTCTATAGCCATTTTTTTATATTATTTATAACAATACTACCCATGTATTGATGCTCTCCTTGTGCGTGAGGTGACCTTCTGTTTCTTCAAGAAAAAGATGAGCTTTTCTTGATGATGCATGGACTTCGAAAATAGTCGGTGAAACAACCACTCAGGTATATCACCTTCTAAAAAGTAATTTATACCAACAAACCAAAAGCGGTGCCACTGTATAATCGCTGCGATTAACATCTTATCACTCCTCCTTTGATAGGTTAATCATACCTTACCAATTTAAAGACAATATGAAGTCAATGTTAAAACTTATTAATTTTTGACTTTAGGATTTTAATAAAAATTATGATAAAATAAAATGTATTGCCTAGAAAACTGTCAAATGAAAACGTTAGTCAAAGATAAGAAGCTGTTAGGTATTTATGCCTCGACCGCTTTTCTTAATGCATATAAAAGGAGAAGAAAATGAAAGTCATTGCGTCAACATTAAACGCTAAATATATTCATACTAACCTTGCCATACGGTATTTAAAAGCATTTGCTGAGCCTGATTTCAACGTTGAACTAGCTGAATATACAATTAAAGACCCAGTTATGAATATTGTTACTGATTTAATTAATAAGCAACCAGATGTCATAGGTTTCAGTTGTTATATATGGAATATTGAAGAAACAATTAAAGTCATTCGTATGATCAAAAAAATAAATGCGGAAGTAATAATTATACTTGGTGGACCAGAAGTGACCTATGATGTCCCTGAATGGTTAGAGAATGTTTCAGAGATTGATTTTATCGCTGTAGGTGAAGGTGAAGAAACTTTTAAACAGCTACTTCATCAAATAGATGGTGAAAAGGATTGGCGCAAAGTGAACGGCATTGCTTATCTTGAAGATGGCAAATTGCATGTTAATCCACAAAACAACAAACTTAACCTTCGTGAACTCCCCTCTCCTTTTCGATTTGAAGAGGATAAGAGGGAACTTGGCAAAAGGGTTACATATATTGAAACGAGTAGGGGCTGCCCTTTTAGTTGTCAATTCTGTCTTTCTTCCATTGAAGTTGGTGTTCGATATTTTGATCGTGAAAAGGTGAAAGAAGATATTCGTTATTTAATGCGAAACGGTGCGAAAACGATTAAATTTGTGGATCGAACATTTAATATTAGTCGGAGTTACGCGTTAGAAATGTTTCAATTTCTTATTGATGAACATATGCCTGGCGTGGTTTTTCAATTCGAAATTACAGCTGATATTATGAGGCCAGAAGTCATTCAATTTCTAAACGATCACGCACCTGCTGGTTTATTCCGGTTTGAAATTGGCGTACAATCAACTAATGATTATACGAATGAATTAGTGAAGCGAAAACAAAACTTTCAGAAGTTGACTCGAACAGTGACAATGGTAAAAGAAGGTGGCAAGATTGATCAGCATCTTGATTTAATTGCTGGTTTGCCTGAGGAGGATTATGCATCATTCAAGAAGACCTTCAATGATGTTTTTGCTCTGCGTCCAGAAGAATTACAACTAGGATTTTTAAAAATGTTGAGGGGTACAGGGTTAAGACAAAGTGCTGCCAATCACCAATATATTTATATGGATCAATCACCTTATGAAATCCTTGGAAACAATGTATTATCATTCCAAGATATTATCCGAATCAAACAAGTAGAAGATGTATTAGAAAAATATTGGAATGACCATCGGATGGATCATACGATTGAATACTTAGTTACAAACATTTTCCCTACCCCTTTTGATTTTTTCCAAGAGTTCGGAAGTTATTGGGAAGGGAAAGGCTGGTCAAGAATTGGCCACCAATTAGAAGATTTATTCCATCGATTATTTTCTTTCTTAGAGGATACAAAAGTGAAAAATTTAGAGGTCATAGAAGGCTTAATGAAATATGATTACCTATCTAATCAAAAATATAAACCTAGAAAACCTTGGTGGCCATCCTCAATTGATAAAAAAGAACGATCTTTGCTTTATCAACATTTTCTGAAAGATCCAAGTTCCGTCAGCAAAGACTTTGCTCAATTACATTTAAACGAAAAAGAACTATATAAGCATTCCATCGTAGAGAAGCTTCCATTTAATCTTGAGAAATATATTCAGACCGGTTTCATTGAAATGGATGAATCTGTGATGGTTGTATATTATGCCAAAGAACAGGCAGCTGTGTTTGCATCATAGAATGAAAAAACAAGCCAGAAAAGTAGTTTGAACTTTTCTGGCTTGTACTTTCATTTCTTATTAACCTTGACTTTTTTACTTGTAACTTCATAAATCTTTGAAGCGTTCAAATCGCCAAACTCCATCCCGAACTCAACATTCACTTGAGGAGGCTGTTTCTGTTTCCGCTCATTTTTCAACTGGTACATTTAACTTCTCCCTTTTCTTCCTTGTTTTGAATTGCGGTTGGCACCTTTATTTACATTTTCACCACTAGTAAATTCAGCTGAAAATTCAACATCTTCTTGATTGGCTTTTGGTGTCTTACTATATTTTTCAACAGCACGATGGCTAGCTTTTCTCTTCATTTTCTGACTCCTCCTTCATATTTCGTAAGAACAAACATATTTTCCGCCTAATTTAGGGTCATTATGCTTACCTTTTATTTCTTCATGTTCAATCTCATAAACGATTAAACAGAAGAGAAAGATAAAAAGAGGAGTGATAATAAGTGAAAAGAAAAAACAAGCAAGAGCGAAGCGAAATAGAAAGTTTACCACATCAAATTTCTTCACCTGACTTTCGAAAAAGTCATAAGAAGCTTCAACCACCTTTTGTAAACGAATTTGGGGTAACAATTGGGGATAGTAATTATGTATCAGAGCAGTCTCCACTTGAGAATTGGAGTGATGACGTAGACCCAGCTGTGATGGCTGGAGACAAATGGGTTCATCCAACAAATGATATTGGTTTTAATACCCCTGAGAATCGCGCACTTATAGAAGAAAAAGAATTACCGGATGCTCCCTTCTCTCACCCAACAAAAGATGCAGGTTATAAAGCAGATTAGAAAACCAAGCTCTTTATTAAGCTTGGTTTTCATATCAACCTAATTATCCAATAATAATTCTTTCCTTTGGATAATGATAATGTGGCTTTTCTTCTTTACCACCTATGATATATAAAAATGAGGTTAAGCCTATTCTACCGACAAACATTAGTATCATAATGACAATTTTTCCAGTATTACTTAAATCAGCTGTTATCCCCATGGAAA
The DNA here is from genome assembly GCF_038595015.1 of Cytobacillus sp. FSL W7-1323. NCBI lineage: Bacteria > Bacillati > Bacillota > Bacilli > Caryophanales > Bacillaceae > Cytobacillus > Cytobacillus sp. FSL W7-1323. Next base: position 1,684,168 of record NZ_CP151998.1, on the reverse strand, counting down.
GACCAGTCGTTCCAAAAGCAGAGCAAACTTCAAATATTATGGAAATAAGTGATAAATGTGTATTGGTAATGCTAATCAACACCACTGCTACAAAGCATAAAAGCGTGGCTAAAATTGTAATAACCAAAGATTTCAATATATCATCTTGATGAATTTCTCTGCGGAAGATTTTCACATGTTTATTTCCTTTGGCAAAATTCCAGATAAATAAAATATTTAAGGCAAAGGTAGTTGTCCGTATACCTCCACCAACAGAGCTCGGTGAAGCACCAATAAACATCATAATACTCATAATCAAGAGGGTTGGTAAAGTAAATTCACTAACATCCATTGTTGCTAACCCACCACTTCTCGTCGTCGCTGACTGAAATAGTGCATAAAAGAAACTTTCATGCCATGATAGCCCTTTAAAAAAATGCTGAAACTCCATAACTAAAATAATAATTGTTCCAAAAACGAGTAAAAAAGCGTATGTAACGGTTGTTACTTTAGTAAATAAAGAAAAACGATACGGGAGAGAGTTTTCCCATTTACGTTTTAATAGAAAAGCTTTGACTTCGATTAAAACAGGAAAACCAATTGCCCCTAAAGAGATTAAAATGATTGTAATAAACTGCACGAAATAATCATGGGCATATGGAATCATTGATGAACCTGTTATATCTAACCCTCCATTTGTTGTTGCACTTACAGAGGCAAATAATCCGTGGAGAAAAGCTTCGTCCCACGTAGGATAATACTTTAAAAAATGAAAGCCAAGTATAAACATTCCTATTACTTCAATAAGAATCATTAATTTAATTATTTCTTTCACTAGTTGAACAAGCCCAGAAAGCGCATACTGATTGTGATCAACCATAATTAGTTTTCTACTCTTCAATCCAATTTTCTTACCTAACAACATCCAAAAGAATGTACCTAATGCCATAATACCAATTCCACCAAATTGCATAATAATCATAATCACAAAATAACCAAAAACACTATAGGTTTGTGATAAATCAACAACGGTTAACCCCGTTACGCTAACAGCAGTTACAGCAGTAAATACAGTATCTATAAAGCTAACTTCTACACCTTTTTGATTCACACCTGGTAAATAGAGGAGTCCTACAGAAATTGAAATCGACAAGAAATAATATGCAGTGATTATTTGTGCTGGCGAACGCCTATTTATCCAGTCTTTTAAATCTTTTAACAAACGTTTTTCACCTCAACTAAACTCAATTACACTCTATAATAATATAATCTACCCCTGTTTTGAAAGCTAATTATTCTTTCTTTGCCAAAACAAGGATACAAACAGCTAATTTACCACTCATGAAATAAACGCAATACATCATAATACAAATACAGTGATATCAATTACTGTAAATTATCTTTAGGAGATGTGTAATCATGCCAAAGAATAGTAATAAGCTTTTAGTACCGGGAATTGAACAATATTTAGATCAAGTTAAATATGAAATTGCTCAAGAGTTTGGCGTACAGTTAGGTTCGGATACTGTTTCCAGATCTAACGGTTCAGTTGGAGGAGAAATTACAAAAAGATTAGTCCAACAAGCTCAAGCAGAACTTTCTGGAAAACAAAAATAACATGGCAAAAGTCCGAGGTTCAACTCGGACTTTTTATTATACCCATAAATCTTGCAATTATGGTGATTCTTTATTATATTTTTTCCTTTCATTATGTTTATCCCTTTTTTCATTATTGTGCTTGTCTTGATTATGCCTATTATGCCATTCATCGTCGTCATGAACATCGGAATTATCGGTATCATTTTGTTCTTTCTCATCATCGTCATCATCATCATTTTTATTTTTATGTTTTCCTTTAAATTTTTTATTTTCAATCTCCTTATTAGTGACAGCCGAAGAGTCATTGTGTTCATCATCAATATGCTTCTTATAACGAAACTTCTTCTCTTCAACCTCATTATTTGGTATTGATTCATTTGTCTCTATATTTGGATCGATAGCTTCATTATCATCAGAAGTGGGCACTGTCCCCTTCTCTTCCTTCACTTCTATGGATGTTTCCTTTTCTTTTTTTATTTCACTTTCTTTGTTATCTTCCTTACTTTCTTCTTTATCACTTGCAGTCTTTTTTTCTTCCTCAGATTCATTTACATCCGATTTTGCGGTATTGTCATATTCAGTCTTCTCGTTCAACTCCATGTATGCCCCTAGAGTAAGTCCTTTTTCTTGAGCTAACTCTCGTTCTGTTTTAGAGCCTTCAATTAAATGCAAACTTACATCTTCTTCATTTAATTCCCTTGTAACAAAGTCAGTATGTTTCCTTAATCTTTCTTCTTTAAAATATTGATCTGACATGACAACTGTGGCGAACGTTAATTCTTTTCCTTTTTGCATATAACCCTGACTCTTACAAATTAAAAGGATATCTGAAAATATGGTATCAAACTGTTTATTTTTCCAATCCGATATCTCTTGAATGATTTTTTTTCCATCTGCATTGTAACCCTTCAATTGAATCACTTCGAATTGTTCATTTACGGCTAGTTCAATACTTGGATTAATATCAATGGTCATATAAGCGTAGATTGTCTGTTCAGAATGATTAGGCCATAAGGATAAGCCTAAAAAGGAAAGAATAAATACAGCAGCAATCATAATCATTTTTACATATTTCGGTTTTTTAACAGATTCTACCTTATGGTTTTTCATCACAGGCTCAAACTCAATCTCTTGACCTATTTCATATATTGCTTCGTATTTATAACTAAAATAAAATTCTCCTTCATTTGTTAAAAGTGTTAAGAAACGTTCATCAATAGCGACAATCACTCCTCTTTTCACGTTTCTAACACCCCTTTCAAATAATCCTTTAAATAGACAAAGTCATTACATAGAACTAATGTCATTGCAATAATGTATTTACGATTTCTTTCTATTGTTTTTCTACTTACTTTTATTCTTGATTCCATATGCTTGATGGGTAATTTTTTGGTGGAATATAACAGGTCTTTCAACATCACATCATTGGCAATTAATTGGGCAATTTCAATAGCTGTCCTTCTTGCATCGGCATGTTTTGGCGAGCATTTTACAATCTCTTTGAAACTAATACCAAAATGAGATAAATCATTCGTGAACTTAATTATTTCTTCCTTCCTTGCCTGTTGATCTTGTATTTCTAAGTAGCCCCTTATCGATATTTCTGATTCTATTAATGCACTGGCTTGCTCATTCGAACCATCCTCATAGTGATGGCTTGCATCTAAACTAAGGTTCTGATGTTTCGATTGCTGTCTAATATAATCAATCACTCTTCGTTTAATAACAACCTCAGCAAAAGAAACGAAACTTGTCCCTTTTGCTCGATTATAATTATTAATAGCATCATTAAAAGCGATTAAACCCACGCTAAATTCATCATCGGAATCATATATAAATCTCCTGCAAACTAAAGATACCGACTTTGCTACAAAAGGTTTAAATTTATTTATAAACACATCTCTTAATTGTCGATCACCATTTTGAATTGCAAAAACTTCTTCTTCAATGGTTTTATGTTGTGTCTTCAAGCCTCTAAACAGTGATTTAATCATGCATTCACCTCTTTATTCACCCAAATTATAACACAGGAAATTTAGATGAATTGAGCATGAAGACTTGCCACAAACTTTATTAACCTATCTTTACAAATATACGGGTAAAATTAGAAAATTATAGGGGTAAAGAATATTTTTATACCACATTCACTACAATATAATGACAAAAGTTGTGCAACTTTCATACTTGTGAAATATAACTAAAAAAATGTTATCAAAAATTAAAATATATCAAAACGTCATCAAAATCTAAGACAACTTTCACTAAAATAATGGGAAAGCGAGAATATTTTATGAACTTATTTCAATAATTTTACATCCCTTTTATAAAAAAATAAAAAAGCCAATTTTCTCTTCATCTATTAGAAATCTAGAAGAGAAAATGGCTTATATTATACAAATTGAATGACTACTGCTTCTTCATTGTCCAACCTGTCCAACCATATAAAATAGTCATTAATGGACTTATTAAGCAAAATAAGGCAAATGGCAAGTAGGTTAATGTATTAACATCTAGCACTGTCGTTAGAAAGATTCCACAAACACTCCACGGTACAAGAGGATTAACCACTGTACCAGCGTCCTCTAAAACCCTGGATAAATATCGAGGATGCAAGTTCGCTTTACTAAAAGAGTCTTTATAAGCGTTACCTGTTAATAGGATAGATAAATACTGCTCACCTACAATAAAATTGATACCAACTGCCGTTGAAGCTGTTGCTGAAATTAATGGGCCACGTTTAGATAAGTAGTCAGTAATCCCACGAATAAGTGCTGCTAATATCCCTAATTTAATAAATAACCCTCCCATTGCTAAAGCCAATAGGACCAGTGAAATAGAGAAAAACATACTTTCCATTCCACCTCTAGTTAATAATGAGTCGATATCCTCAATCCCACTATTTGATGTATAACCACTAAATAAAATAGTAATAAGCTTAGCTAAATTCATTTCATTTTGCACAAAGAATGAAACAATAATTGCCGTAACGATTGAAGCTGCTAATGTAATTAAAGCAGGTATTTTCTTTATCGCTAGTACAACTAATACAAGAAAAGGTATGATTGCATACCATTTCACCAACCCTAGCGCTAATAAACCTTCCTGCATCTCATTAATTTTTACTAAGCTGGCTTCTTCCATTCCCTTCGGTGAAATTAGGAAAAAAATAATAAAGGATAAGATAAATACAGGAATTGTTGTCATACTCATTGTTTTAATATGATCAAATAAATCAACCCCAACTGTCATGGATGCTAAATTAGTTGTATCAGACAGTGGAGACATTTTATCTCCAAAAAATGCTCCTGAGATAATTGCACCTGCAGTAATAGCCGGGTTTAAATCTAATGCACCACTCAATCCCATAAATGCAACACCAATAGTCGCTGCTGTTGTTAATGAACTGCCAATACTCATACCAATAATAGCGGTAACAACAAAACTAATGGCATAAAAATAATTCGGTCCTACAATATCTAAAGAATAATAAATGAACGTTGGAATTGTCCCGCTTGCCATCCAACTACTTATTAACATACCAATAAAAAAGAATAAAAATGTAGCGCCAAGCCCTGACTTTGTCCCATCCATAATGCCTTGTTCTATTTCTCTATACTTAACGCCTTTACATAATCCATAAATAATTAAAATGATCATCGATAATACAATGGGAATATGTGGTGGTGCCTCAAGGGCAATCATACAATAACTTATACCACTAAGGAGAATGATTGTGATAAGTATAGCTTCCCATGTTTTTAATTTGATGCTTGGTTCTTGTTGCATAATAAATTAACCTCCAATATTTCTAAAAGCGTAAAAAAAGAGCTCATAAATCCCTTATTTAGGGACGAATGATCTCCGCGGTACCACCCTAATTGACAAGACACCACACTTGTCCACTTCATCTATTTTAACCTTTATAGGTAGGTGTAATTCGAAAAATTTATGACCTGAACTTTCACCAACCATTCAGTCTCTTTAGCTGTTCATAAATCCTCTACTGGCACTACCGGTTAAATTATATAAAAACTAAGAATACTATTTTGCTTAAACGCTTTTATGCACTAAAGTATTTTTGTAACGTATTTATACTATAATCTGTATTTCATTTACTGTCAATCATTATTTTTATATAAATAATTTGACCTTAGCCTATACTTTACGGACAACTACGGTTGCTAAAACTCATCTGTGGATCAACCTTCTTCTTTAAAAAGCAAGATGATGTTCGTGCCAAACATGTCAACCTTGTACGTTGATTGCTAAAATTAAAGATGCATATTAAAAGCACGCACAAAAATTGTGCGTGCCTTTAATTATATTTATTGTTGCTGCTGATCCATCGGATTATATAATGGTACATCTGGATTTTTATCTTGGAACCATCTAAGAGCAAAGTCATTTTCAAATAGAAACACTTGATGTTCATATCGGTCCTTCACAAGTAAACTACGTGAGCTAGAAAGGTTATCGTAATTGTCCTCACCTTCAACCCATCTTGCAATTTTAGAGCCTAACCTCTCCATTAATACTTCCGTGTTATATTCGTTTTTCATACGATGTTCAAATACTTCAAATTGTAATTGTCCAACTGCTCCGAGTAAATACTCATCTGTTTTCACAGTTTTAAAGAGCTGAATAGCTCCCTCTTGCACTAGCTGTTGAATCCCTTTATGAAAATGTTTTTGCTTCATTACATTCTTTGCTGTCACTCGAACAAATAATTCAGGGGTGAACTGAGGTAATTTTTCAAACTGGAAACCATTTTTATCACTTGTTAATGTGTCACCAATCTGATATGTTCCTGGATCATAAATCCCAATGATATCGCCACTTACAGCTTCGTTAACAGTACTACGATCATCTGCCATAAATTGTGTCGATTGTGCTAATTTCACTTGTTTACCCAGACGTGGAATATTTACACTCATCCCTCGTTCAAATTTACCTGAACAAATTCTAAGAAAAGCGATTCTATCCCTATGTGCAGGATTCATATTCGCTTGAATTTTAAAGATAAACCCTGAGAAGTCTTCTGTTAAAGGATTGATTTCTCCAACAGTCGATTCTCTTGGTTGAGGAGAAGGAGCAAACTGTAAATAAGATTCCAAAAACGTTTGCACACCAAAATTAGTCAAAGCACTGCCAAAGAAGACAGGTGTTAAATCCCCTGAAGCAATGCGGTCACGCGAAAATTCATTACCCGCTTCATTTAACAACATAATTTCTTCTAACGTTTGTTCATAAAGTCCCGATTGTTTTAGAGAATGTTCTTCGTTAATTTCTCCTTCATCATTCAATTCAAGGAAACGATCCTCTTCATCTACCCTAAATTGTTCAATGCGATTATTAAAACGATCATAAATGCCTAGAAACTCTTTCCCCATTCCTATTGGCCAATTCATCGGATATGATTCAATCCCCATTACTTCTTCTAATTCTGCTAAAAGTTCTAACGGCATCTTACCTTGTCGATCCAATTTATTGATAAATGTAAAAATAGGAATACCTCTCATACGGCAAACTTTAAAGAGTTTTAAAGTCTGATCCTCGATCCCCTTTGCTGAATCAATGATCATTACTGCACTATCCACTGCTGTTAATGTACGATAAGTATCTTCACTGAAATCTTGGTGTCCTGGTGTATCTAAGATATTGATTTTAGCTTGATTATACTCAAACTGCATAACACTAGACGTAACCGAAATACCACGTTGTTTTTCTATTTCCATCCAGTCACTTGTTGCATACTTCCCTGTCTTTTTCCCTTTAACAGTCCCTGCATCACGAATGGCCCCTCCGAATAAAAGAAGCTTTTCTGTTAAGGTTGTTTTCCCAGCATCCGGGTGGGAAATAATTGCAAATGTTCGACGTGATAATACTTCGTCTTTAAATGTACTCATAATAAAATTCCTCACTAACATGTATAAATTCTTATCTGTCGCTACTGCGTACCCTCAATTTTATCCTTGTATTAGAAACTTTGCAATGCGTATTCAATATATGGCATTTTATTTAAAAAGATAACCAATGAGTTTGCACGTTTTATTCACAATAATAATCCTATTGTCATCCAATATTGTTTTATTACAAACAAAAAAGCTGACATAAGATATGCCAACTTTTAGTTGAAATTACTTCTCTAAATTGTTTTTCTTCTTTTCATTAGAGTCCTCATCATCATTAGCTAAACCTTTAGCAGAGTTTTTAAACTCTTTCAACGTCTCTCCCACTGCTCGTCCAATTTCAGGTAACTTCTTCGGCCCAAAAATAATGAGGGCCAGTACAAGTATAAGAATGAGACCCGGTATACCAATATTTGATAACATAGTATCACTCCTTTATGTAAGACATAACGTAAGGTGATTATTTATATTTCAATTCCCATTATAATTGAACACCAAATAAAGGCAAGTAAATTCCTTATTAACAATCCTTTTTAACACGATAAAAAGAGCCTAATGTGACTGATGTCACCCTTGGCTCCTTATCATTAGTTCATCTTCGTTCAATAAGATAGAAGGGTTTGCTTTACATAGAAAAACGGTGATTACCGATTTCTGTAACAACTTCTCTCGTATTCAACCAAGATTGCGGTACGATTGTTGGATTGTGGAAAAAGACCGTTTCATCTGGCAATGCATGATTTTTCATTGCTTGTTTTACTGCTTTTTTTGCTTCTTTATCTGCAGGCTTATTAATCGAACCATTGTCAACAGGTTGAAATTGCTTATTTTCATAAATAACATCGCGAATGGTATCAGGAAAACGTTCGTCCTGGACTCGATTAATCACAACTTCTGCAACAGCTACCTTTCCTTCAAACGGTTCGCCTTTCGCTTCTGCATGGATAAGTCTTGCTAAAAGATCCTGCTCCTCAGATGTTAACGAAATGTCAGGCTTCTTTTCTTCCTTTACCTTTTCCTCTACTTTTGGAACGATAAGCTTATCACCTTTCTGAACCGTTCGATCTTCTAAATGATTCATTATTGTTAATTCTTCCTCAGACACTTCTAATTGATCAGCAATGGAAGTAATTGTTTCGTCCTCTTTAACCTCATATATATCATAAACATCTAATGTCTCAGCATAAACGCGTAAATCAGCAGATTGGATGAAATGGACTAAAAACAATGTACTTGCTGCAAAGATAACTGCAATCAGTTTCAACATTTTTTCCTCCATTCATATATACATTTAAATCAAAATAACAAAATTAAGACTAACATGGATAGAAAGACTACTTCAAACGCAATGTTTTCCATGGGTAATTAGGATATTTCTCCCAGATTAATTTAGACTAGCATTATAATAAACTTCTACTACAATAATGGTGGAAATAAAAACGCAAATAAACCAAAATGTGGGGGGGCCAGTAATTGCTGGTTGAGATTTCATCCGTTTTAGATGATGACCCTTTGAACCTGATCTGTCTCATAGCAGAGTAGGGAACATATTTAAAACAATTCATATATTTTTGATATGCGCCCATAGTGAATCCTTTGGGCGTTTTTTATTTCCTTCAAGAAAATAAAAAGGAGGAAATGGAGAGAATCAAACGATTATTGGAGTAAAAAGCGAGGTGATTTAAAAGCGCATATCTTGTCTTCTCTAGAGGAATAAGATATACACTTTTACAATACTGATGACAAAAAATAAGCCATCTATCATAATAGATGGTATTGATCCCCATATGTGTTTTTCCAAATTTTCTTTAATGATTTAATAGCTCTCGTTGTGGTAATTCTCACCTTATCCTCTCTCCAACCTAAAATTTCTGCAGTTTCTTTAATGGTACATTCTTTTATTTTTCTTAACACTAATACATTTCGGTAATTCGTTTTCAAGTGGTTTATTGCCTGATATAACGCATGAACTCCCTCATCCTGAATAAATTGATTTTCTGGAATAGAATGATTTTTTATCCAATCTTTATTTAAATATAACTCATGTTGTAACTTCTGTTGTTTTCTAATAAAATCAATCGTCGTATTTTTAGCAATACTGAATAACCAACTATGAATTTTGTCTGGGTGCTCAATCTGATTTTTTGACATAAAAGCTTTAATAAATGTATCTTGCGTTAGATCTTCCGCTGTTTCTTGTTGCTCAATCATTGAATAAATAAACCTAAAGATTTGATGATGATAAATACGATAGATTTCAATAAATGATTGGCCGTCTGATCCCAACCCCTTTTCATCCTTTCTTTATCTTTCCTACATATTACAATTCCAAAGAAACTTGAATTTTCCTTCTTTTCCTTTTCTAAAAAAAGCGACAAGTTTTTTCTAGAAAATAAGACAAGATTACTTTCAGTTTTAATCGAAACTATTTACCTAATACAAAAAACTTTCCATAACCTCCGTACTAATTTTCCTATACTTTATCTATTTAGTTCCTTTTAAGTGAAACATACCCTGTAACAATTATTTCTACTATTGTATATGCAAAAAAATATTTCTTTTTACCCACCAAATGAACATCAAATCTCTCCCCTCTTACTATCGACCCTATACTTATGAACGCAATCAAAAGACTTATAAAAAATTGTAAGATTTTCCAACACAACTACTAAATACTTAATTTTCTAAAAATTTGATCAATTATCTGTCCTTTTTTTTGAAAACAAGCAAAGAATCGGCAAAAATTCTCATAGCTTTGGTTTCAAATGTACTAATTATTGATTTGTTCGCTATTACGATTAACTCATTTTAAAAAACGAACAAAAAAATTCGACATTTTCCGACAACTTTGAAGCCCTTCGTTAGCTAGAGTGTTAATCATAAGGAGAGCTACTTTTATTTTGAAAAGTAAACACTCCTTCATATATGAGGAGGTGAATACCAAGGATTATTCAAATATAATGAAAACATTTTTAGGAGGGGAATTACTTGAAGCGTAAAAGAAAAAATGGTTGGTTTCGTCTACTAAGTATGGCTATGATTGCTTTCTTAATCGTGCCAATGATGTTTCCTAGCATCAGCTCTGCTAGTAATAAAGGTGTAAATACCTCTGTAGCAAAGTCAGCTAGTGAAGTAGCAGAAAACAAAATAAGCAAAACATTAACGAAAGAATTTAAAAAAGAAGAACAAGTAACATTTTTAGTGAAATTCAAAGAAAAAGCTGATCCTCAAAAATCAGCACAAAAAGCAGAAAAAGCTGCAGCTGCTCAAAAACAGTCTGCTGCTCAAGCAAAATATATGAAACGCTCAGCTATTGTTTCAGATATGAGAACAGTGGCAATTGAATCACAAGATACTGTGCTTTCTTACCTTGAAAAACAAGAAAAGAAAGGAAACGCCAAAGAAGTTCAATCTTTCTTTATCGTAAATGCGGTTGCTGTTACAGCGACTAAAGATGTAATGGAACAAATCGCCACTTTCCCTGAAGTGGAAAAAATTCTACCAAATGAAACAAGAAAGCTACATACACCAACGGTAGAAGAGCAAGCAAAAGCGGAAGAAGCTGGTAAGATCAATAATATTGAATGGAATATTGATCATATCGGAGCACCTGCTGTGTGGGAAATGGGCATAGACGGTTCAGGTACAGTTGTCGCTTCCATTGACACAGGTGTTCAATGGAATCACCCAGCATTAAAAGAGAAATATCGTGGGTATGATCCTGCTAATCCAGAATCACCAGATCATGAGTACAATTTCTTCGACGCTGTGAGTGGCAATGAAGAATCTTATGATGACCACGGTCACGGTACACATGTAACGGGTACTATGGTTGGTTCTGAGCCAGACGGTGGCAACCAAATTGGTGTTGCACCCGGCGCAGAATGGATTGCTGCTAAAGCATTAGATGCTGGCGGTAGCGGTTCTGATGCTCAATTAATTGCAGCTGGTGAGTGGATTTTAGCTCCTACAGATGCTGAAGGTAATCCAAACCCAGCAATGGCGCCAGATGTGGTTAACAATTCATGGGGCGGCGGTCCTGGAATCGATGATTGGTATAGAGAAGTAGTTCAAGCATGGCGTGCTGCTGAAATCTTCCCTGAATTCTCTGCAGGAAATACAACTTTATTTAATCCAGGTGGTCCTGGTTCAGTTGCGAATCCTGGTAACTTACCAGAAGCGTACACAACTGGAGCAACGGACATCAATGATAACCTAGGAAGCTTTTCATTATTAGGACCTTCCCCTTATGGAGGAATTATTAAACCAGATATTTCAGCTCCTGGTGTAAATATCCGCTCATCGGTACCTGGCAGTGGATATGAAGGTGGCTGGAACGGAACTTCCATGGCAGGTCCGCATGTTGCAGCTGTTGCTGCTCTTCTTCGACAAGTGAATGCAAGTTTAACTGTTGAAGATATGGAAGAAATTATTTCTTCTACTGCGATACCTTTAACAAATGAAACATATACAGAAGTACCTAACAATGGCTTCGGTAATGGATTAGTAAACGCTTACGATGCTGTTAACTCTATCTTAGATGGATTGGGGACAATTAAGGGTACTGTCGCTAAAGATGGCGAAGATGAAGAAGCGCCAACATTAGAACATGAAGCAATTGAAGAAACTTATGCTGGTATGGATTTACCATTAGAAGTTTCAGCTGCTGACAATGTAAGTGTAACAAATGTAACCGTTGAATATACAGCTGCTGATGGAAGCACAAAAACAGTTACAGCTGCACGTGACAGTGGGGATTACAAATCTGGCACGTATAGTACAGTTATTCCAGGAGATGACATTGCTGAACCTTCTGTCTCCTATAAATTCATTGTGACTGACTTCGGTGGAAACACAGTTGAAAGTGACATGTATGAGGTATCTGTATTGCCTGGTATTACAGTTGGCTATTCAACAGACTTTGAATCAACTCCAGCTGGCTGGACTTCTTCTGGCGCCGCTAATAACTGGGAGTGGGGTGTACCGACTACAGGGCCTGAAAGTGCTTTCTCTGGAGAAAAAGTATTTGCAACTGGCTTAGACAGTCAATATGCAAGTAATGCAAACATGACACTTGTTATGCCTCCGATCGATTTACCAGAAGGAAATAGCTTTTTACAATTTAAACAATGGTATAACATTGAAAATAATTATGATTATGGCCATGTTTTCGTCTCAACAGACCAAGAAAATTGGACTCAACTTGCTAGATATACTAATCTTTCAAATGATTGGGTTGATGGCCAGGTTGATTTAAGTGAATATGCAGGTCAAAGAATTTATATCGGCTTTAACTTAACAACTGATGGTTCTGTAACCAGACCTGGTTGGTACATTGATGATGTTGCATTAACAGACACACCACTTGAAACTGCGAAAACTGGAAAAGTTACATTAGAAAAGAAAGATGCGAAAACTGAAGCAAAAAAAGACGCGAAACCAGTAAACGCTGATAAGATCCAACCTAATACTGAAAATGCTACAGTTGAAAAAGGATCTGACAAAAAAGCAACTCCTATGTCTTTACCACTTGGTGCAAAGGTGAGTGTCCTTGAATCAGGTAGATCTGTAAATACGAACCCTGCTGATGGTTCTTACCAATTAGTACACGCGGCTGGAGAATTTACTCTTTTAGCAGAAACATATGGATTTGCTTCAGAAACGCAAACCGTAAATGTTGAAGCAGATGGAGAAGCAGTTGCAAACTTCGTCTTAGATGAACTACCGCAAGGAACAATTAACGGTTCCGTAACAAATGAAAGAACTGGTGAACCAATTACTGGAGCAACTATCCTGCTTGTTGAGGATGCAAAAGTAACACCAGTTACAACAGATGAAAATGGTAACTATTCAATTACGGCTTATGAAGGTGAATACACTCTACGTGTAATGGCTAACTCTTATTCAAGTAAAGATGTGACGGTTACACTTGATGAAGAAAACGTGGAAGTAAATATCGAACTAAAACCATTCATCGGTTTTGAAGGTGAAATTGGCTATGATGATGGTACAGCTGAAAACGCACGTGCATTCTATGATGCTGGCAATGGCTGGGGTGTTCGTATGAGTCTTGAAGAGGGTCAAGAATCTGCAATGGTTACTGGCGGTTTATTCCGATTCTGGGATACATCTTTTCCAACACCTGGTGGAACAGATTTCCAAGTTGCGATTTATGATGCAACAGACAATGGTACCCCTGGTGAAAAACTAGCTGGACCTATTGATGCAACAGCATTAAGAAATGGTGAATGGACACATGTCGATCTTGCCACTGAAGGTGTAACAGTAGATGGTGATTTCTTCATGGTTTATATTCAAACAGACCCTAACCCTAATGCTCCTGGATTAGGAACAGATGAGAATGGAGATAACGCTGGACGAAGCTTCCAATTAGTTGGTGGCGCTTGGTCAGCTTCACCTGCTGCTGAAGGAAACTATATGATTCGTGCGGTAGTAAACTATGAATTAACATCACCAACTATTACTTCCCCAGCTGATGGAAGTTATACTAATGAAGAAACAGTAACTGTGGAAGGTTCAACACAACCAAATGTGGATGTTAAAGTGTACAATGGTGATGAAGAAGCTGGAACAACAACTGCTAGTGCAGAGGGTGAATTCAGCTTAGATGTTGAATTAAATGAAGGTGAAAATGTCTTAACTGCTACAGGTGTAAGCGAGGTTGGTGAAACGGATCCTTCAGAGCCAGTGACAATTACATTAGATCAAGAAGCTCCATCACTTGCTATTACTAGTCCTGAAGATGGTTCGAAAACAAATAAAGAAGCGGTGACTGTAGAAGGAACGGTTTCTGATGACCACTTAGATACTGTTACAGTAAATGGCCAAAATGCAAATGTATCTGATGGTACATTCTCAAAACGTATTTTATTAGATGAAGGTACAAACGAAATTACAGTTGTTGCTACTGACGAAGCGGGTAACTCTTCGACTGAAACTGTAACAATTGAAGCCAAATACTCAAGCCTTGATATTGAAAACCTTCAACCAGGAGAAGATAAAGAATTAGCCGCTGGTCAAACAGTGAAAATTGAATTTGACAGTGAGCCAGGCTTAAAAGCAACATTTGCATTAAAAATGCCTTTAACAAACTTACGTGCACAAACCACAAACGTTAATGACCTACCAATTATGGAAACATCTCCAGGTCATTATGTTGGTTATTATACTGCAACCTCTAATGTTGTAGCTCCTGGTGCAGAGATTGAAGTCACTGTTAAAGATAGCTTTGGCAATAAAGCGACTGAAATCGCTGAAGGAAAACTTTATATTAATGCACCAATAGATTAATTATTTGCCCAAATGAAATAAAAAGAGGGAGATGCCTTTATTGGCATCCCCTCTTTTTATTTAGCAATTATCTAAAACAAGCAGCTCCAACGATGATTAAAAGGATGAATAATACAACGATCAGTGCAAAACCGCCACCGAAACCGCCACATCCGCCACCGTATCCGTAACCGCCATAACAACCGCAGCCTCCACCGTAACCATACATAAAAAGATCTCCTCCTATTTTTTATATTTACCCTTTATCCCAAAACCATTAGGTGATTAGCAGCAGCCACCGTATCCCCAAGAAGCTCCAATAATCACTAACAAAATAAATAAAACAACTAGGAGTGCAAAGCCTCCACCGTATCCAAATCCTTCTGACATTTGAATAACCTCCTTTATCTTGATTCTATATATCCTATTCAACTAACCTAATATGTGCGATAGTCAAATGCACATTTTTAGGGCAAATAACTATAGGCTTATCCAAGAGGAGTGTATTTTCTGTCTCTCGAACCCCTTCATCCAACTCTTACCGGTTAATATATAAATTGCTCGACTTTCTCTTCTGGTTTACGTTCTGAATGCCGGGCAAACCTATTTTGCGAAGCACTCACTCTTCGGTTT
The DNA here is from genome assembly GCF_038595015.1 of Cytobacillus sp. FSL W7-1323. NCBI lineage: Bacteria > Bacillati > Bacillota > Bacilli > Caryophanales > Bacillaceae > Cytobacillus > Cytobacillus sp. FSL W7-1323. The sequence continues at coordinate 1,668,758 of NZ_CP151998.1, read as the reverse complement.
CCTTCTGAATGACTTGCTAACCCCTTTTGTGAAACTCTCATTCACCGATTTCCTTCTGAGTGAACTGCTAATCCCTTTTGCAAAGCACTCACTCTTCGGTTTCCTTCTGAGGGACTTGCTAACCCCTTTTGCGAAGCACTCATTCACCGATTTTCTTCTGAGTGACCTGCTAATCCCTTTTGCGAGGCACTCATTTATCAATTTTCTTCTGAGTGACCTGCTAATTCTTTTTGCGAAGCTCTCACTCTTCGGTTTCCTTCTGAATGACTTGCTAACCCCTTTTGCGAAGCACTCACTTCTCGGTTTCCTTCTGAGTGACCTGCTAATCCCTTTTGCGAGGCACTCACTCTTCGGTTTCCTTCTGAGTGACCTGCTAATCCCTTTTGCGAAGCACTCACTCTTCGGTTTCCTTCTGAATGACTTGCTAACCCCTTTTGCGAGGCACTCACTCTTCGGTTTCCTTCTGAGGGACTTGCTAACCCCTTTTGCGAAGCACTCATTCACCGATTTTCTTCTGAGTGACCTGCAAATCCCTTTTGCGAAGCACTCACTCTTCGGTTTCCTTCTGAGGGACTTGCTAACCCCTTTTGCGAAGCGCTCATTTATCAATTTCCTTCTGAGTGACCTGCTAATCCCTTTTACGAAGCACTCACTCTTCGGTTTCCTTTTGAAGGACTTGCTAATCCCTTTTGCAGAGCACTCACTCTTCGATTTCCTGCTGAGTGAACTACTAATCCCTTTTGCAAAGCACTCACTCTTCGTTTTCCTTCTGAGTGACCTGCTAATCCCTTTTACGAAGCACTCACTCTTCGGTTTCCTTCTGAGGGACTTGCTAACCCCTTTTGCGAAGCACTCATTCACCGATTTTCTTCTGAATAGCGCATGTCCATTCCGCTCGACGTTTCCTAATTTTTCCATACCCTCTGAATGCAGCGCATGTTTAATATTAAGCTAACAATATATAAGTTATGTATGCACCTATGAAGCTATCTTCCTTTTCTCCTGAGAACCGTGATTCTCCCTATTGAGACGCTCCTTTTTTGCCCACCCCCTCTATCTCAGTGACTGAGACCACATTTTAAGTGAACCAACATAAAAAGCCACAGAAACAAGAGCTGTGGCTTTCAGAGTGTAGACAAACTCCTTTTTCAAAAATTCATTTGAAGAAAAAGGAGCTTTGTTTCTTTTTTAGTTATATTGTTGTTACGTAACAACAACATATATTGATGGGGTAGTAATTATAGAAAACGTTATTTAAGAATTTCTTTCCTTTGGCACAAGTTGATAAATTTCACCTGTTTCAAAACTATTCACTAATCGCCCTAGCCAATCATAATAATTTAGGGCCTCATGTAATTTTGTTACATCTTCACGAGCTGCTGCTAAAACCTCTTCTGGGGCATTTTCCTCTTCTATTAATAAATTGATTTCCTTTAATGATTTCTCGATTGCGGAAATATTCATGGAAATACTCGGTCTCCACTTCGTTGTAAAAAGATCAACAAAAGTTTGATGCCAATCTTCTTCAGCTTGATACTGATCTTTTCTTGACCCTTTTCTCCATACTTTTTCCACCATTTTTAATTCTAATAAATTTCTTACAGAGGTACTCATACTGGTTTTACTCATACCTAATTCTTCTTTCATTTCATCTAACGTCATTGGTTTTGCTTGAAAATATAATAAACCATATAACCTACCTACAGATGGTGTTATCCCGTAAAGATTCATATTTTGAGAAATGGTTTCAATTACTCTTTCTCTGGCTTTGTCTAACCTTTCTTCATACATTGTTTCATCATCACACCCATTTTTATTTCATTGATATTTATTATTGTTCATTATAGTTAACTAAAACTTGTCATGTCGAGAAATTTATAATTTTAGCTTATCATTTTTTCCTCCTATGTAAAGAAAGCACATCAATTGGAATATCGAGCATTCAAGAGCATTTATAAGAATTCACTGTATACAGTTCGTACAGTTTTTACTGTACAAACTATATTATAGAATATGCTCATATATGAACTTTGCTCTTATTTCTTTAAACTCCTACAATTAAGGAGGTCGTAATTCACAGGAAAATAGAACGAGGATTCATAATTAAGAATGATGGAAATTGTCTCATTTTGTAGTTTTTGTTACAAAATAATTAATAATATAACGGTTTGATTCCATATATTTCACAAAGTAGGTAAATACAAAAAGTACCTAATAAGAAAAAACCATTTTTTCATTCGAATATGATCCAAATCCTGTAAAAACAAACATATACAAGTTAAACGAGGTGAAACAATGGATGAGAGAGCAAAAAAAATTAGCGTGAGTCAAGTATCAAAAATATTTGGCAAAAACACTAAAAAGGCCACTCAACTGTTAAATGAGGGTCAAAGTAAAAATGAAATTCTTAAACAGACCGGTGCAACCATTGGTGTTAACCAAGCCAATTTTGATGTTTATGATAGTGAAATCTTCGTCATAATGGGACTTTCTGGTAGTGGTAAATCTACATTAGTAAGAACCCTCAACCGACTCATCGAACCAACAACTGGAGACATTTTTATTGATGGAAAGAACATTACAAAAATGTCCAAGGACGAACTAAGAGAAACTCGAAGAAAGAAAATAAGCATGGTTTTTCAAAAGTTTGCCCTACTCCCCCATCGTACCATTCTAGAAAATACAGAATATGGCTTAGAAATTCAAGGAATGGCCAAGGATAACCGTAAACAAAAAGCACTTGATGCATTAAAACTTGTTGGACTTGAAGGTTATGAGAATCAATATCCTGATCAACTAAGTGGTGGTATGCAACAGCGTGTTGGGTTAGCAAGAGCTTTAGCAAATGATACGGATATTTTATTAATGGATGAAGCTTTTAGCGCTCTTGACCCGTTAATTCGAAAAGATATGCAAGATGAACTCCTTGATTTACAAAGCTCGATGGCAAAAACGATTGTCTTCATTACACATGACTTAGATGAAGCGCTAAGAATCGGGGATAGAATTGCGTTGATGAAAGATGGTGCCATTGTACAAATTGGTACACCTGAAGAGATTCTGATGAACCCATCTAATCAATATGTTGAAAGATTCGTTGAAGATGTGGATTTATCGAAAGTACTTACAGCTCAACATGTAATGAAGAGAGCGGAAACCGTACAGGTAGATAAAGGGCCAAGAGTAGCCCTACAACTAATGAAGAAACTAGGTATTTCAAGTATTTATGCTGTTGATAAAAAGAAAAATATTCGCGGTATTGTCCATGCAACAGCAGCAAAAGAAGCAGTTGATTCAGGAAAAACCATCGAAGAGATATTAGATACAAGTTATCAAACAGTAACGGAAGATACCGTACTTACAGATCTCTTTGATATTGTTTCTACTGCCTCCATTCCTGTAGCTGTGGTAAACGAAAATGGCCGCTTGAACGGTATTCTCGTTCGTGGTGCGGTAATTGCTGCACTCGCAGGCAATAACGATGCCATTAATGATTTTGAACATGATACGAGTACAACTCAAGATCAATCTATTAAGGAGGTGTACTAATCATGGAAGAAAGCTTTATTCCTAAAATTCCCGTCGCTAGCTGGATAGATGCCTTTGTAGATTGGCTGACTGTTACTTTTGCGATTGTATTTGACGGTATTACAATTGCACTTGAAGCGATTGTAAATGGTATGAATACAGTGTTAATGGCTATCCCAGCATTGATTTTAATCATTATTTTAGCAATCCTCGCGTGGAAATTGGCTAGCAAGGGCATTGCTCTTTTCACATTGATTGGACTGTTATTAATACAAAATCTCGGCTATTGGGAAGGTATGTTACAAACCCTATCCCTTGTCTTAACATCGGTTATTATTACCGTCATTATTGGACTACCAATAGGTGTTTGGGCTTCACAAAAAAGAACTGTGCAACAAATTGTTACACCCATTCTTGACTTTATGCAGACTATGCCGGCATTCGTTTATTTAATTCCAGCTATATTCTTCTTTAGTATTGGGGTTGTACCAGGTGTAGTTGCCTCTGTTATTTTTGCCGTACCACCAACTATCCGTTTAACCATTCTTGGGATTCAACAAGTCCCTACCGATATTATTGAAGCAACTGAAGCTTTTGGATCAACTGTAAAACAACGATTACTAAAGGTACAACTACCGTTAGCAACACCTACGATTATGGCGGGTATAAACCAAAGTATTATGCTTTCTTTATCAATGGTTGTTATCGCATCAATGGTTGGTGCGCCAGGTTTAGGTGCGGATGTTTATCGTGCAGTAACACAGATTCAAATTGGTACAGGTTTTGAAGCAGGTCTTGCGATTGTCGTTATGGCTATTATCCTTGACAGGCTTACTCAAAATATAGGAAAGAAAAAAAACTAGGAGGACTTTAACATGAAGAAAAAATGGCTATCTTACTTAATGGTTCCAGCTGTCGCATTAGGCTTAGCAGCATGTGGATCAAATGAAACCGACGAAAATGCAACTGTAGGAGATCAGGTTGATCACGAAATTATCGGTATCGATCCTGGTGCAGGCATTATGAAGGCGGCAAATTCAACACTTGAAGAATATGAATTAAGTGATTGGACTTTAGTTGAAGGCTCTAGTGCGGCAATGACAGCTTCATTGAAAAAGGCTTATAATGCTGAAGAACCTATTATTATTACAGGCTGGAGTCCACATTGGATGTTCTCACAATTTGATCTAAAATATTTAGAAGACCCTAAAGGTACTTTTGGAGAAGAGGAAAATATCAATACAATCGTTAGAAATGGTCTAGCTGAAGACAAACCAAGCGCTTATCAAGTATTAGATGCTTTCAATTGGACTGAAGAACACATGAATGATGTGATGGTGAAGATTTCGGAAGGACAAGATCCTGCAGAAGCAGCGGCTGAATGGGTTGAGAATAACCAAGACCTCGTATCTGAATGGACTGATGGTGTTGATTCAGTTGATGGTGAAAAACTTAGCTTAGGCTATGTTGCTTGGGATACTGAAATCGCAAGTACGAATGTTATCAGTAAAGTTTTGACTGATTTAGGTTACGATGTGAATATTAGTCAAGTTGAGGCGGGTCCAATGTGGACTGGTGTTGCTGAAGGTAGTCTTGATGCCCATGTTGCTGGATGGTTACCTTTAACTCATGCTGATTATTATGAGAAATTTGAAGGTAAATTTGAAGATCTAGGTTCTAACTTAGAAGGAACGAAATTAGGAATAGTTGTACCTGAATATATGGATATTGATTCTATTGAAGATTTAAAAACAGCTGAATAAATGAATGCAAAACAGCAGTGAGTTAAGGCTCACTGCTGTTTTTTTACCCACTATTACGCTTCTTTTTTATGATTTTCCGTTTTAATATCCATACCTAATTGCTCAATGCTTTGTTTAATATTAGATTTGCCTGAGAAATTTTCGATTAATTCCTTAATATCCAAGCCTGACGATGCCTTCACAGATTCTTGCATTGTTGTCATTAAGTCAGTGGCATAGCCTGTCACTTTATTCGCTCCACCTTTTGCTCCACTACCAGTATCTACAACTGTAATTTTATCAATATTAGAAAGAGGACTTGCCACTTCTTTCGCGTATGCTGGTAACATTTGAATAACCATATCCATAATCGCCGCATGCCCGTACTGCTCAAATGCCTCAGCGATTTTCCTTTTTGCTTCTGCTTCTGCTAAACCTTTCAAGCGTATAATTTCTGCTTCTGACTCACCTTGTGCCTTTTGTGCTTCTGCTTTGGCTAACCCATCTGCACGTACCCTTTCTGCTTCTGCACGCGCCTCTGATTCTATTCGATATTGATGCGCATCTGCTTGGGCAATTTGTTTCCGTTTTTCAGCTTCTGCTGACTGTTCCACTGAATAACGATCTGCGTCTGCCTTTTTCTTGACTTCGGAATCATACTGTCTTTCTCTTCGTAGTATTTCCTTTTCTTCTAATTCAATCGATTTCTGTCTTTCAATAATTTTTATTTGCATTTCTTGCTCTGTTACTTCTTGTTTAGCTCTCGCTGTTTCTAAATCATAGGCTTGGTCAGCACGTGCCTTAGCGATATCTTGATCACGACGATAATCCGCCATTTTCATTTGATTCTCTTTTTCTGCCTCAGCGATTTCCGTCGCTCTTTCTAATTCTGCTTTTTGTGCATCTTTATCGGCTTCTGCTCGCTTTATTCGCGTTTCTTTTTCTGCTTCTGCCGTAGCAATGTCTGCATCTCTTCTCACCTGTGCAATCCTCGGTTTACCTAATGAATCCAGATAGCCATTTTTATCTCTTACATCTTTGATAGTAAATGAAACGATAATTAAACCCATTTTCGCTAAGTCTTGTGAAGCGACACGCTGAACTTCTTGTGAAAATTTATCACGGTTTTTGTAAATTTCTTCAACTGTCATTGAACCAAGTATTGAGCGTAAATGACCTTCTAATACTTCTTTCGCTTCATTTTCACGATCTTCTTTCGTTTTACCTAAGAATTGTTCTGCCGCAGTCGCAATTTCACCAATCGAGCCACCAATCTTAATAATAGCCGTTCCATCTGCCATAACAGGTACACCTTGTTCGGTATATACTTCTGGAGTTGAGACTTCTAATTTGCTTGATAATAAGCTAAGAGGCTCTGCTTGCTGGAAAACAGGTAATACAAACGCTCCTCCACCCCGAATAATTTTAATACGATTACCTGCTTCATCAACATGTACATTCTTACTGCCCAAATAACTACCTGTCACAATTAAAGCTTCATCTGGTCCAGCAGTACGATATTTCGTAACAAAAATTCCTAATAGCGCAACAATTAAAACCGCTACAATTCCAATAACAATCCATATTAAAAGCATAAGTTTTTCCTCCTTTATATCTGTTCATGTGTCGTAACAATGACTCGACTTTCTTTTACCTCAATGACTAATACTTTTTCGCCATTAGCGATTGCCTGCCCATTAAGGCTTTCAGCTGTTTTAGAAATTCTACCTGAATAGCTCTCAATCAATACTTCACCATAGCCCTTTTCTGGGATTGGAATGATAATAACTCCTACCCGTCCCCTTAACGAGTCTTCTGAATAGACAAGCGATTCTTCAGCAGATGACATTGGAACAAGTATAAACACATTTAATAGTACGGAAAAAATAAAGGCAATAATTACAGAGATTAATGCAATGAGAATACTATTCAACGAAGTTAATACTTCAAATAAATAACCACTTGCTGATAAAAAGACGATAAAGGCAAGTATTAATATTGGATTAAGAAAAGGACTAGCTTCCTCTATTCCACCTAATACATCCCCAAAAAAGAATAAAAGAATAATTAGTACACCTGAGATAATCAACGCATACAAATACAGTGTTTCAACGGATAGGTTAAAAACTTCCATCATCATCATCCTTGTTTTCTATACTTTTCCTTTCTTTCACACAAATTCACACTCCCCCTCGTATAAAAATAGGTTGTAACATACATACGAATGAGCGGGCGATAGGTTTCAAATATTTCATTATTTGTCATGATTTTCTTCCATCTGAATATGTTGAATATAGAATAGGAGGGAACTGTTTGACACGTCAAGAAAGGAATAGAAAGCAACATTTTAATTTAGATAAATTACTGATTCTTCTCATAACACTTATGATTACTGCTATTACATCCCTTTACTTTTATAGTAGAAGTATCATTGTTATTGAAGCACCTAAGACTGATTATGGCGAGAAAATTGTTGTTCAACTACCTTCAGGACAAAAAGTGTTTACCTATGAAAAATTAGTAGTAAAGAAGGATGGTAAGCTAATATATCAAGGGGAACATCAAACAATCGCATTGACTGGTGGTAAAATTAAATATGAGGACTGGGATTGACAACAGGTGTCATCGTCATTTACGATAAGCAAAAATCATGAGAAAGGGGCATCAGAATGAGACAAGTGAGAAGAGCTTATCATACGATTAATGCTAAATTGGCATTAATGTTTAAGAAACAAAACAAGTTCTTTCATCCCAGCTTTCAAAAAATTGCTCATAGAGGTGCTGCCGGAACATGTCCAGAGAATACCATGATTGCTTTTGAGCGTGCGCTTCAATTAGGTGCTGACATGATTGAATTAGATATCCAGTTAACTAAAGACCGACAAATCGTTGTCATACATGATGCAACAATTGATCGAACTACAAATGGGACAGGTAAAGTATCTGATTATACATATGAAGAGTTATGCCAATTTGATGCCGGAAGTTGGTTCTCTCCAACATTCCAAGGTGAAAAAATTCCATTACTCAAAGATGTATTGAATAAATATTACAATCAGATAGGTGTTTTAATTGAATTAAAAAAGCCTGAAAAAAACCCAGGCATTGAAAGCTTACTACATTCTTTACTTATGCAATATTCTACTGATTCAATCATAATTCAGTCTTTCAACCTCGACTCACTAAGGAAGATAAAAACGCTCATGCCCTCGGTGAAATTGGCCTTATTAGTCAATTACCCCCTTCAAACTAAAGACATAAAAAGAATAGCACAGGAATTCGATTATGTGAGTTTGAAGTGGACAATGGTTAACAAAAAAGTGATGTCCGCAATAAAACAAGCTCAATTACGAACAATTATCTGGACAATTAATACTAAAAAACAATTAGCTAGTGTAAGGTGTTGGGATATAGACGCAATTGTCACTGATCATTTACAGTTATTAGCTAAAAGTGAGGAGTAAATATTAACGATCTTCACCTTTTTCCCATTCTATTAAATATTGGATGGTTTCAATGTCATTTTTCGTTTGAAGGTGAAAAATATCTTGGTAATTCTCATGCCCCTTCCCAATAACAAATATCCAATCACCACTTCCTCCTATTTCCCACATTTTCTTTATAGCCATAGTGCGATCCATTATGACTTCCCCATTTGTAAATGGTTTTGTTAAGTTATATAATTCTTCTTCTACAACCGTTTTACTCTCCCCATTTATATCATCTAATGTAAGGATAAACTGCCGACAATAAGTAGATGCCACCTTAACCATTTTAATTCGCTTGCTTTTATCCCTTTTTCCTCGAAATCCAAAAACCATATATATTTTTTTCGCTCTATTTTCCTTAGCTGTTTGGAGAAGGTAGATGAGAGCATCTTCTGTATGAGCATAATCAATAATAAATACGGCCCCTTTCTTATTGTAATATTTCTCCCATCTGCCAGGTACTCCTCTAAAATTCATTAATCCTTGCGATATTACCTCTTTTGATATGCCCGATTCTAAACAAGCAGCAATAGCGATAGCTGTATTATAAAGATTATGTTTCCCCGGTAATGGTGAATCTGCTACAATAGTATCTTTTTTAACACTTGATATTTTTAACTGATATTTTGCATCTTTAAACGTGAGCTGCAGATCATAATCGCCAGCTTTACCAATTGTTTTTATTTTATTATGTTCCTGCTCAAGTGCTATTTTCGCCCCCCATGTATCCTCAATGTTGACTAATCCAACGCCTTCATCTTTTAATAAAGAAAAGATTTTCTTTTTCTCGCTGTAATACTCTTCAATCGTATGATGATAGTCCATATGATCATGAGTTAAATTTGTAAAAATAGCTATATCAAGCAGTAATCCTTCTGTACGATGTTGATGGAGTGCATGGGATGAAATTTCTAGTATGATAAAATCATCCATACTTTCAGCTAATAAAGATTGTAGTTCTAAAGCGTCTGGAGTTGTATTTTTAGCTTTTCTTGTTTGGTTATTAATATTATTTTCTATCGTGCCTATCATTCCACAAGAATACCCTGCTTCTTTGATGAGATGGTGGATGAGATAGGCTGTAGTTGTTTTACCATTTGTGCCCGTTATCCCAATTAAGCGATGTTTTTTGCTGGGGTGGGCATAAAATATGCTTGCTAAAATGCCTAATGTTTTCCTAGAATCTTGAACTGCAATATACGGAACAGTGAGCGATAATCGCTTTTCCCCTATCACAGCAATCGCTCCATTTTTAATTGCTTCTTCTATATATTTATGCCCATCCTTTTCAAAACCGGAAATGGCAATAAATAAATATCCTCGTTTTACTTTCCTTGAATCTGTAGTTAAACCTTTCACTACTTCATGACCACTATCTTTTAAGTCCGTTTGTAATAAGTTAAATACATCAATTAATTTCATATAAAAAACTCCTTAAGGCACCAATAAAGTTACTATTTTTTGTATGCCCACGAACAAAAAAAATATGCCTTTATGAGACATATTAAGTATTACTATTAAAGTAATTGGAAAATAGAAGAATCGTAATTCTGATGTGGTACTCTACGTGCAAATTGTGAAAGGTATTTGTAACTTAAGCGACTATGTTGTGAAATAAGATACGCATCCTGTGTCGCTCCTGGCTTTCTTAGCGTATTCAATGCTTCTATCATCCCTCTTTCACTTTCCAATCCTACTCCGTGTCCAAAGTATCGGTCATTACCTAAATAGACTGCATTTTCTCCCGTCCATATTGGATGCTCGAAATCGGGATTATAAAAGTAAACAACATCTCCTGGAATGAAATCTCTTCCTATCCGTGTATCTATACCTAAGTCTTGATCATAATTCCAATCCCAAACTAAAAGACCTTGGAATAAAGTGTTAAATCGACTAATCGAAATCGAATCCAATACTGATTTATAAAATAACAATACAATTGCTGTAGAACATTCAAATGCATATAAGTGGCTATTATGAAACACATCCCTTATCGCATCCGAGGGTAATATATATGGTTTTAATACATAACCGTACTTCGTTTTTGTCCAAATCTGAGGGTTAAATCTTGATACATCAAATGGAGCGAATTCTGCTTTACTTTCATGTAACTGGTAAGCGGCTTGAATTAGTTTTTCTCTTAAGAGTAGCTCAAATTCAAAAACAAAAGCAGAATCATAAAAAAATTGCTGTGGTGAAGAATCGAGTGCTCTATAAATATCTTGTTGTATAGGACTAAATGAATGAATAGGGGGCTTCTCCTGTGACTGAATAATAATGGTCATAAACACTTACCTCCCTTTATTTAATTTTCTTCTGACAACATATAATACCAAATTATGTTCTGCCCCGTTCAGAGGTTCATAATAGCCAATAATAAGTTCATCTATTAGAAAATTATATAAAAATAACATTTTTCTGAAAAAGTATTGCTTTACAGCAAAAAAGCACTTACAATACATCATATATTCCAAAGTTTCAGAAATATATCACATCAGCAGGAGGCACTTAAATATGGCAACATTCCTTGTAGCAATTGTATTACTTATTCTTGGATACATGTTTTATTCGAAATTCGTAGAGAAAGTTTTTAGTATCGATGATAGTAGAAAAACCCCAGCGTATACAGAAGCAGACGGCATGGACTTTGTCCCAATGAGCTGGTGGAAAGGAAATCTTATTCAACTATTAAACATTGCTGGCACCGGTCCGATATTTGGCGCATTAATGGGTGCATTATACGGACCTGTCGCGTTTATATGGATTGTTATTGGCTGTATTTTCGCTGGAGCTGTTCATGATTATTTTTCAGGAATGCTTTCACTTAAACATAAGGGAGAACAATTCCCTAATCTCGTTGGTAGATATCTAGGGAATGGAATGAAAGTTTTTATTAATATATTATCCATTATATTAATGATTTTGGTAGCAGCTGCTTTTACAGCAAGCCCAGCCCAATTGATTTCTTCTATTACCCCACTTAGTTTTACTGTATCGTTAATGATTGTATTTGCTTATTTCGTTATTGCAGCGGTTCTCCCGATTAACCAAATTATTGGTAGAATTTATCCGATATTCGGTGCGATATTAATCTTTATGGCTGTGTCCATTGGTATCGCTTTACTATTTAATGGTCAACCTATTCCAAATTTAACTTTTAGCAATTTACACCCTGAAGAATTGCCAATTTGGCCATTATTAATGGTTACCATTTCATGTGGCGCTATATCTGGTTTCCACGCAACACAAAGTCCAATTGTATCAAAAACTTTAAAAAAAGAGTCTGATGGAAGAAAAGTATTTTACGGAGCAATGATTGGTGAAGGAATCATCGCCCTTATTTGGGCAGCAGCAGGAATGACATTCTTCGGAGGAACAGGTGGCTTACAGGAAGCTTTAGCGACCGGCGGGCCAGCAGGCGTGGTGAATGAAATTTCCATTTCACTTTTAGGTACACTAGGGGGCATTTTAGCGATACTGGGTGTTATTATTCTACCTATTACAACAGGAGATACAGCGTTACGTTCATCGAGAATGATGCTTTCTGAAACTATTTCGAAGTACTTGAACTTTAAAGGGAATGGACAGATACTACTTGTCACATTATTAGTTGGTGTTCCAACATTTCTTTTAGCAACGATTGATTATTCCTTCTTATGGAGATATGTTGGTTGGACCAACCAATTATCTGCCACGATTATGCTTTGGACAGCAACAAGTTTCCTACTAAAATCTAATAAGCAGCACCTCATAACAGGAATTCCAGCTATGTTCATGACAGGAGTATCTGCTACTTATATATTTTACGCACCTGAAGGATTGCAATTATCTTATCCAATATCTTTAACAATTGGGACAGTCTTATCGATCATCGTGTTAATCATTTACATCAAGAAAATAATTGACACACGAAGTCATAAGACAACTAACATAGAAATTGTCTAATCTGAAGCAGACTGGGAAAGTGTGAATCCCAGTCTCTTTTTATTATTATGGGCAATCAATTAAAATGAAGATAACTGTAGTCTACTATATACTTACAATGAGAAAACAACTCATTCACTAACAGGTAAAATGTTATTTGTCAACAATATACTTTGACAAACAACGTAAAAAAGTGCTAATTTTATAGAGAGCGTGATTTTAAATTTGCAATTATAGTAGGTGATGGATTTGAGTAAAAATATGAATAAAGATATGATTAAATTTATTAGAAAAAGTTATAATATGACACAACGAGACTTCGCTCGAATTGTGAGCTGCAGCTTCTCGCTCATCGCACTTGTTGAAGTGGGAAAAAGACGAGTCACATCGGATTTAGAAAATAAAGTCAAGGTAGCATTTGACTTAGATGATCAACAATTACAATCAATTTCTACATTAATAACTGAATTTAGTAAGGGCGTTCCACCTTTTATGTAAGCCACTATATCCAACCTTTCTCCTTTGCTTTAGTTATTGCTTCAATCCTATTCTTTGCCTCTAACTTATTAATGATTTCTGACATATAATTGCGCACCGTCCCAGCAGACAAAAAAAGGTGCGCCGAAACCTCCTTTGAAGTTAAACCCGACGCAATAAGCTTCAACACTTCCTTTTCCCTGGAAGTGAGTGGGTTATCTTGTCTCAATTGATTAAATACCAGTTCCGGAGAAAACATTCTCTGACCATTCATCACACGCCTAATGGCTTCAGCTAGTTCTTCACTCGGTCCATCTTTTAATAAGTATCCGTGAACTCCTGCTCCTATTGCCCTTTCAAAATAACCTGTTCTAGCAAACGTTGTTAAGATAATAACTTTACATAATGACTTTGCTTCAAATATTTCCTCTGCTAAATCTAATCCACCTTTTATAGGCATTTCAATATCTAATAAACATACATCTGGTGCCAATTGATGAATTAATTCTGTTGCTTCTTTTCCATTACTCGCTTGCGCTATGACTTCTATATCTTCCTCATAGTTTAATAATGTGCTTAACGCTCCTCTTAACATCTGCTGATCTTCAGCTATTAAAACTCTTATCATATCATTTAAGTACCTCCGAACTTTCTTTCTACAATTGGAATGAATACATTGACAGATAACCCTGTTTCATAATGGAAAAAGTTCAAGCTACCTTCAACTAACTCTAGACGTTCAGACATGCCTTTTAAACCATTCCCTAATTTCGTGTCTCGATTAAATCCTATTCCATTGTCTGAAATAGTTACCTCTATCCCTAAATTATTTTGCGATAATCCAATTACACAATGAGTCGCCCGAGAATGCTTAACGATATTTGTAATTCCTTCTTTTATACACATACTGATCATATTTTGCATCATTGATGTCATATTTTCACATCTATTCAGCCCTGTTACCTCCAGCGTAATATTGGCTGAATTTAATATCCCTTTGCAATCACTAATCGTTTCAGCAATTGTTAAAACTCGCATGTCTGCCACTAACTCTCTTACTTGTTTTAAGGCAATCCGTGAAGTCCGCTCGATTTCATTTACCTCTTTGGTGACAATTTGGGGATCAGCTTGATGCTTAGTCATTTTCGCTACTAGTTGAGATTTTAATGTTATATAAGATAGTGTATGACCGAGTGTATCATGTAAATCTCGAGCTATTCTCATTCTCTCTTCTCTTTTAATTAATACTTCAATCTGTTCGTTTGCTTCATTTAATTTTTCTTCTAACTCCATTTTCGTCGACATGGAGTGAATACCAAAAGGAGATATAATCATAACAACAACCATTACGAAGAGATAAGTGGATTCGCTCAACATTTCATATTGTAAAATAACAGGTAAAATCGAAGAGAATACAAATAAAATCATACTAATTGTAAACATCTTAGAATTACGCAGCCACCCGATGAAATTTGCACAATAGAACCCGAGCAATACTAATGAAGGTTGATAAAAATAGGTAAAAATAATAATAATGATCAATTGTAGTATTAACCAACCCATATAAGAGGACATTGGTGGATCAAAGAAAAGTTTCCTATAAGATAGAAAAAAAAGGAATAAAAGCATCCATCCAATCACTGCCTTTACCCCTGTTTCATTTATTAAAACAATAATCGGAAACATTAAATAGACCAAAAAAACATATGGGAGAAAACCATATTTGACAGGAAATAACTTATAACCCAAAAAGCTTACACCACCACTTCTTGCTTTCTTCTAATATAAATACTTAATACTACAAATAGAAGGAAATATCCTGCTAATACAGCAATATTCAGCAAAGAAGGGTTGCCACCTTCTGTAATCTCCCATACACCCGCTCCATAATGATAGGAAGGAATCGCTTTAGCAATTGACTTAAAAATTGATGGCAACACTTCAATTGGCATAAATAACCCCCCCATGAAAGCTAAGACCATATAAAAGAAATTACTGATTCCAGCAGCTGTCTCCACCTTGTTCATTGCACCAATAATTGTTCCAATAGCGAGAAAAGGTAAAGCGCCAATTAATATCCATAGCGCGCTTGTCAGCCATTGCCAAACGCTCAAATTAACCCCATTTATCACCGCACCAACAACAAAAATAATGGTTACAGAACAAATGTGAATCATCGTTTGCCCAACCATTTTTGCTGAGAAATAAACACTTGAACTAAGCGGGGTTGTTCTCATTAAAGTGGACCAACCATGAGCCTTTTCTTCTACTAATCGAATGCCCAACGTCAAAATACTCGTCCCCATCACACTAAAACAAGTAACGGACATTAAGAACCGACTGTTCCAACTGTCTCCCATTCCAGTATTAAATATATTTGTAAAAACAAAATAAAAAACGATAGGCATAAATAAAGACCAAAAAACAAAATAAGGATTTCTAAATATCCTTAATACCTCTACTTTTGTCTGCATCAACCATCCTCTCATTCACTGATCCCCCTTTCTACTGTTAATAATTCAAACGCATCTTCAAGTCTTGCCCGATGTAAATGAATGTCTCGCATAACGACCTTTTTTTCAAACAACTCCCCCAAAAGCGCATCAGTGGAAGAAGTTGTTAACACAATCCGTTGATCAGTTATTTTCGCACTTATGACATGAGAAAATGTTTGTAGCAAGCTGATATCAACCTGATCTGATTTAAACGAGATAGCTCCATCAGACAAATGACTTTTTAATTGTAAAGGTGAACCATCAGCAATCACCTTTCCTTGATTAAATAACATAATTCTCTTGGCAACATCATCAGCTTCTTGTAAGTAATGAGTGGTAAAAATAACCGTTTTACCTTCATCATTTAAATATTGTATCGCTTGCCAAAATTTTTTTCTTACTGTACTATCCATGCCAACAGTTGGCTCATCTAAAAAAACGATTTGTGGATTACTTATAATGGCTAATGCAAAATTCAACCTTCTTTTTTGACCACCCGAGAGTTTATACGCCTTTTTCTTAAGCAGCTCTATAGGGATACCTGTAATTTCCAACACTTCTTCTAAACGTAAAGGGTTTTCATAATAACTACTAAACATGAGTAATACTTCTTTCACAGACAATGCATCAATGACACTGACCTCTTGGAGCATCACACCAATTCTTTCTTTCACCGCTCGCTCATGAGGTTTCTTATTTAAAATCAGTATATTTCCTGAGGTTGGTTTAACTAACCCTAATAACATCAGCAAGGTGGTTGATTTACCAGCCCCATTCTTCCCTAGTACAGCTAATAACTCCCCTTTTTCAACTTCAAAAGACACATCGTTAACTGCCCATAAATCCTTATACCTTTTAGTCAAATGTTTCGTAGCAATGATTGTTTCCATTAACACCATCTCCTTACTAAAATTATATGAGATGGCTTACTTGTCCGTTTAGTGTGTGATGTCACCCCCTTCACATGACAAATGTCACTACTTGAAATTCTTTTAATAAAAAAAACCACAGTTCAATCATCTGTGGCATTACTTCAATTAAGGTAATTTAGCTAACTTTTCATAAACATCTTGCATTGTAAAGCAGCCCTTTTCTTTGACTTTTTCAACATAACATACCCAAAGTTTAGCTGTTAACATGGCATCACCTAAAGCATGATGGCGATGTTTGACTTCAATCTGATTTTTTTCACATAATGTCTCTAGCCTAACAGAGTGTTCCACTGTATCAATGATACGATATAAAAAGGAGGTATCAAATACGCGATGTTTAAATGATGTTCGATAAAGCTGCCAAAACGCATGCTGAAAGAAGCGCTTTTCATGGTTTGAATGATGAGCAATGAAAGGTAAGCTCTCCGTATATTTCAAAAATTCCATTAACACATCTGCTAAAGGTGGCGCATTTTTTAACTCCTCTTCCTTCAATCCCGTTAAATGCTTTATTGATGAAGCTAAATCTTTTTCATATTGTATTAAAGAGTAAAAGTAATTGTCATGATCAATTCTTCCATTTAGGATTTTGACAGCTCCAATTGATAGTATCTGATCACCATTATCTGGACTAAACCCCGTTGTTTCTATATCGACAACTACAGCACTCATTTGATTTAATGACGTTTGTATCAATCGATCTTGATTTAAATCTTTTTGAAGCTGTCTCATGAAAGCCATTGATTTAGAGTCTTGCGTCTGGAGCCCACCGAACCTAGTTTGATTTAACTTTCGGACAAATTGAAAAAAGGGTTCAAAAGCCATTATTTCACTTCCTGCTCAATTACATCTTCTACATATTGATGAAGTCTTCTGCCATTTTTCAAAATCACCTTTATCTTACTTTTTTCTTCCCTATTCATGTTTCTCACATTTAAATAATGGCCATCTTCGTAGGTTGACATAGGGGTAAGTAGTGAATGGCGTAATTTTAGTAACTGTTGGAAATCATGATGATACGGTAATAATGCGTGTTTATATGGCTTTTTACACATTAATCTTTCTAACCGTGACAATGTCGAGCTTTCAACTATTCCCTCCTTTATAGAAAGTAATCGAATGCCATTAACGAAAGGTAAGAATGCTGCGTACTTTATATTGATTTCCCCTTTATGTGATCCATGATTTTCCGTTAATATTTGCCCCAACGGCCCAATAGAGGTTTTTATATGCTGTATATTATCCAATAATCTCTTTAAGTTATAAGGATTTTTTTGAACTGCCTCATGCACACTTCTCTTTAAATGATTAATATATTCGCTTTCTCCCACTAACACTCTTGCATCAAAGAATATTTGCAGATGCCTCATTGTTGCCCAAGATTTTTCATCTAGCCATGACTGTAGTTGCTCAAACCACTCAGGTTGTGACTTACACCAAAGGGGATTACTACTCATAATTTTACCGTCACAGTATGGGTAACCAACAATATTGAGCCCCTCGGCTAATTCTTTGCCTAACTGATGAAAATATCTTTGCAAGGTGGCGTCTTTTTCTTCATAGATGATCCCATGATCTTGATCACTTATATAACCTTGTTCTTCTCTTCCACCGCTACCTGTTATAAACCAAGCAAACTCGCTCGGTGGTTTTTCCCCTAATCTTTTTACAGCATAATGAAACGTAGCTCTCATTACTTCATCATGAAAATTGTTTAATTGCACTTGATTAAACTTTTTCTTAGTTAATTCATAATCCCGCCAATCTCTAATCGCTTCATATGTCTCAAAATCATCCGTCGGCAAAAACAACACTTCCTTACAGAGGGTAAAAGCCTCCCACTATAGGAGGCTTCACCTTATGATGTTAATTTCGTTTGTTTCTCACTTGACATAAACTCTTCTGGATAACCATAGCTACCATGTTCACTCATGTCTAAGCCCATCACTTCTTCTTCTTCACTAACACGGAGACCATTCATCATTTTCTTCATTACGAAGAGAATGACAAATGAAGCAACAAAGGCAAAAAGTCCTGATGTTACAACTCCTAACGCTTGAACGCCTAATTGGCCAAATCCGCCACCATAGAATAATCCTGCTTGACCAGTTACCTGCTCTGCTAATTCTGGTGTTGCAAAGAATCCTGTAGATAAAGTACCCCATACTCCAGCTGCACCATGAACAGATAATGCGAAGATTGGATCATCAATTTTCATTTTATCAAAGAACTTTACACTAAAGAATACTAAAAGTCCGGCAACTAAACCTATAACAACAGCAGCCCAAGGTTCAACGAAAGCACACGATGCCGTAATGGCAACTAAACCTGCAAGTGCACCATTTAATGTTGTAACAATATCAGATTTACCAAGAACGATCCAAGAGATAGCTAATGCTGCAACCGCACCCATCGCTGCAGCTAAATTTGTGTTTAGTGCAACAAATCCGAAAAATGCACCATCAACTGATGTTGTACTACCTGCATTAAATCCAAACCATCCTACCCAAAGAATAAGCACAGCTAATGAAGTATAGACTTGGTTATGTCCTGCAATATTGTTACTAGAACCATCTTTATTGAACTTCCCGATACGAGGCTTTAATAAAATAGTTGCAGCTAAGGCAGCCATTGCACCTGTTAAATGGACAACTGTTGAGCCTGCGAAATCTTGCTTCTCATGTCCCGCTAACCAGCCTCCACCCCATATCCAATGTGCAACAACCGGATAAATAACAGCAGAGAATAAAATAGTAAAAACAACATAGACTGGGAACTTTGCTCTTTCAGCAAAACCACCTAAGGCGATACAAACAGCAATAGCAGCAAAGGCACTTTGGAATACAAAGAAAACCGTATCAGATAAACCTGAATCTCCACTTTCAGCTCCTGAATAGAAGAAGTCCGTCATGCCAACAAAGAAATTCGCGTTTCCTCCAAATATAAATCCATAACCTACAGCCCAGAAAACAAGGAAAGTTAATCCCACTGTAAAAATAGTTTTCCCGGTAATATGACCTGCATTTTTCATTCGTGTAGATCCTGCTTCAAGTAATATAAATCCACCAATCATAAAAATAACTAAAATTGCAGCAATCATTGTCCACACACTGTTCAGATAAAATATTTCATCCATATCTTTTCTCCCCCATTTCCCGCGTCATATAACTTAACTAATAGATGTTAGATTATATGACATCTATTAAGTTATTCTTATTTTATCGCAAAATTCTCATAAGTCAATGCTCAATTTTATATTTTTTAGAAAATTTACTCATTTTTTTACCTGTTAGTTTTTACCCATATGAATGATAGCCCTTACATTAGGAAACCTTATAAAAGAGCAATGTTTCACTTGCTCAAAATGACGAAGGAGTGATTTGTTCAATGAGCAGAAATAAATTAGTCGTTCCCGAATCAGGTCAAGTATTAAATCAAATGAAAGAAGAAATCGCTCAAGAATTTGGTGTACAACTTGGCGCAGAAACCACTGCACGTGCTAACGGATCAGTCGGAGGGGAAATGACTAAACGACTGGTTGCTTTAGGTGAACAACAGCTCCGTAATCAAAAATAACCATTAAGTAAAAAGCAATGCCCTAGGGAGGCAAAGAAAAGGTCTCCCACGGATCTTAAAGCGAGGAAGTGAATCGATTTAATTCACTCCCTCGCTATTTTTAATTTGTTTGTATGTACTCACCATTACCACGCAAATGATAAATGAAAAAATTAATAATTATATACTTCTCGTTCGGCTTCTTTACTGCATTCCACTTCTCATGCACACTCCTTATTTGTTCAGCTTTTTTTATATTTCCTTGTTAAACGATATTAAGTGAGAGGTATATCAAAGCGAAAAAGATCTTTATCGTAAAAGCCATGACGATAAAGACCTTTCTATTGTCAATTACCTAGAGGGGAGCAATAATTAGCACTCCAACTGCATTAGAACATCTCTTTTTCAATTATTGGCAAACGCATTTTCTTTTAACCTAAGAAAAAATATAGTGAACCAATATGAAGTAAAACATATCCCTAGGTCAATCAAAAATATATAGAACTGATTCATACTTCCATAAAAGCTTACGAAGCCTACCTTCTCTTCAATCGTTGCAAAACCAAATGCAATAATAGCACTCACAATAATTGTATATAAATAAAAGTTTCTTTGTCTATTTGTACAATATTGATAAACAAATAAAAAAACAACCGGAAGTAAAGAGGTCGTCATATTTGTTGCACTAGGTAATGAAGGAATGAGAAAATAATTATGAATAAACAAACCTTTCCGCAATAACATTGTATCGATAAAGGTCCATAACATATTCACTGTATATCCGTAGAAAAACACCTCAAATATCCGCTTTCGATCAATAAAAAAATAGACGAACACTAAAGGAGCAATAAAGAGAAAGAGTACCATCCAAAATTGCCAATGTGTATAGTCAGAATATGACTTCCAATAATCAGATAGCAATTGTTGAAATTGTTTACTATCTATATGTAATGCTGTTAGATATTCCTCCTTACTCATAACTTTACCTCCTTCACAATTAACCTCTTTCTCAATATGTTTCAAGAGATAGTTTTTTATTCACCTTTCATCGCTTTATCGACATACATAATTTACAAATAAAAGCTAAAAATACCTAATAATAACGGAAGGAGTGGCAAATAAGATGATGAAAATAATCAATGCAAAGCTAAAAACCTTGCTCGGTTTCTTTATTGGCAGTCTGGCGGTATCTATTATTTTTAATATTATTCAAATCAGCTTAATTTCTGAGGTCAAAGGAAAGTTAAGTACGGTTATGGATGAGCAATCAAATTAAAAGTACAATAGGTGAGTCCTCATAAAGCTAGAAGACTCACCAAAAAGCTATTCATGATTATTCCTTTAACTTCTTTTTATAATCGAGTGCTCTCTACTGTCGACATTAACCTCGAACTATTTGCCAAAGTTGTCTTTATTCCTTTAATAAATACAGTAATTCTAAGTAAAATGCACTTCTGTATTTGTTTTGTCTCTCACAATACTTATAATTAAGTTCAACTATGCTATTTAACTTTCTGACACACCCCAAGGATTTGTAAATATTTTTACTAATACTAATGAAAAAAGAGGCTGCCCTTGTGGGACACCCTCTAATTATTTTAATGGAAACCTTGATCGTCTTGATTTCGTATTTGTTGTAAATAATTCTCCGTATAAATACGTTGTGAATCTGGGACATTTTTTTCATTCTCTTCAGGATCAAATTTTGTTAAACCTTTCTTCTTCGCTACCCAGTCAATCACGAGTCCAAATCCTAGAAGGGAAAGAATCAAGATAAGAAACCACCACATTCTTTTATCACCTCTTTATTAGGATATCCTAAAAAAGAACAATTGCTATAATTATTTTTTGATTATTCTAATAATACCATAATTAGTAAAAAATATCAAATAGACACAAATGTCTTCGTGTATAAAAAAATCCTGTTATCAAAAAATATAGATGTAATAAAAATTAGAATAAGGAGATCATACAATGAAAACATTACAACGCATCGCTTTAGCGCTTGTTATTATTGGCGCGATTAACTGGGGACTTATTGGATTATTCCAATTTGATTTAGTTGCAACGATTTTCGGAGGCCAAGATGCCATCCTCTCTCGCATTGTCTATACATTAGTCGGAATTAGCGGCCTCATTTGCCTATCTCTTCTCTTTGCACCAATGACAGAAGAAGAAGACAGAGACGTCGATAATCGTGTTATTGATGGAAGACAAGTGAGTTACTCTACAGAATTCGCTGAGGAAAATGATTTATCTGATATAAAAGAAGAAGATAGAGAAAATCGAGATCAATAAATAAAAAAGTCCGGACATATATGTTCGGGCTGTATTTATGGCGTTAACTTCTATCCTACTGGTACTACTAAAAGTAGTATCCTTAAACAAACTGTGAATACAAACTCTTTCTACCCTACTCTAAATACCAAGAAGCCTTGTTTAGCGAGGCTTCCTTTATTATGTTTTTAAGTTTTTCCAATAGACCTACCTACATTCATAATTCGTCTTTATGTTTTTGGCTTAGTTCGTACCTCCATCTTCCAAAACATCAGAATAACTTTTCTCAACACAACATGGCACCTACTACTTAATCTGAATTTCACCACACTTAATCATACTGAACCGAGGAATTCTTCAAAGAAGGTGAGCTAGACAAGGGAATCTTTAAATTCAAATTTACCTTTTTGTAATATCATAATTTATTTACCCACTTTTTCTTAATATGACGAAATTGTCACACTAATACATATTTTGTAATGTATTTCGATTGTGTGGAATTCCTCCACAATTTAAGCTTTTGATGAAACCTATTTTGAAAGGGGAATATTTTTTATGGAACAGCTCACCTTTATAATTGCTATTGTAGCTTTCGTCATTTCGCTTATAGTTTTCATTTCAGGTATTTTTAAAAATAATTTAAAAGGATATCTCCAATCTAAAACCGCCAAAACCGCTTTTCTATTTTTTATCATTTATATCGTGAGCTTTGTTACTTATATTCTTATATCCAATTAAGCAGAGCTTAAAGAAACGCCTCGTTTTAAAACGGGCCTTTATTAACTATTTTCACTCATGAATAATTTATATATTGCATACACAAACTATCTATCGTGGCCAATCCTTACATAAGGAGAAAATCATGAAACTTAATAAGATAGGGAGTGCAATTATGGGAATTTTAAGCGGAAATCCAAAAGATGAACCACTACATTATGGTGAAGTTTATGGACTATTCACTAACCTTTTTACAAACAATGGAACGATATCTGGTTATGAGACACTTATGAACCATGCTGGCGATGATGACTTAAAAAAGCTAATAGAAGAAGCTATTAAAGGGTTACGTGCTGAGAACCAACAATTAGAAGAGCTTTTAAAAAGTAATGGAATCGGGTTACCACCTGCACCACCTGCCCGCCCTAATGCAGATTTAAATGATATTCCTGTTGGTGCAAGATCCACTGACCCAGAGATCAGTGCTGCAATCTCTGCTGATACTGCAGCTGGATTAGTTGCATGTAGTCAAGCAATTGGTCAATCAATCAGAGAAGATGTCGCAATGATGTATGGTCAGTTCCATATGAATAAAGCTCAGTTTGGTGCCAAAATGTTAAAGTTAAATAAGGAAAAAGGTTGGTTAATCCCGCCTCCTTTGCACATGAGTAAAGGAACAGAATCATAATTTATAGGCGCCTCGAAATGAGGTGCTTTTTTACTAATTTACACCCCACTCACTTTTCGCATTTTCTTCGCAGTAAGACTTGTTTACACTCGCTATTTAACGTGGCTGATTTACCTCATTTCACTTCCTTTAAGAGTCTATAGGGGTCTTTTCTCATATCCCAGGATTAACATGACATTTTCATATGAAAATTTGCAAGAAAATGATTTTATCAAGTAATATTTTAAATACTTGTTACGGGAATTCCTGAAAATAGAACTGTAAAATGCAGTTATCCCCCCCTTCAGAACTTGGTTACGAGTTATTCAAGAGTTCTGAACTAATGAAAACATAGCAGTGAATGATATGGGAAAACCACTTGAATTTATTATAGAAAATATTGGTGAAATGGAAGCTGACATTAAAGGAATAATGAAAAGTATGTAAGCTTCACCGCACCAGTTTCAATTACCTGTTCAACCAATTGATCTAACCAAGTAGTTTCAAAATATATTACAACATATGACAACAACGAAAGGTAAATATTCAGATAAAAAAAGAGAAGCTTTCGCTTCCCTGGTTCTTATAATCCTATTTGATCAACTGCATAAGTTGCATGTTCCTGGCTAAACCCTTCATAAACTAACTGGTCAATCAACCCACTTCTAGAGAATGAAGTAAAGTCAAGATAGTTCTTACCTGCCTGAACAGCCTGTTCTTTCCAGTCAACTTCAATGTGATCTACCGCATATGTTGCTTCTTCATTACTGTAACCTTCATATTCTAACTGTTCAATTAAACCAGTTCTAGAAAAGGCTGTATAGTCTAGGTAATTCACAGCAGTTTGAATTGCGTTCTGTTGTGAAAGAGATAGTTCAGGTTCTTTTTCTTCCTTCACTTCTTCTTTAGGTTCTTCCTTTGGTTCTTCTTTTTCTTCAGTAGTTTCTTCAGCCATTTCTTCTGCATCTTCTTCTTTTACTTTTTCAGTTTCTTTATCTGTCTCTTCAGTTGCTACCTCTTCAGTGCTTGCAGGTTCAGCCTTTTCAGTAGGTTGTGTAGTTTCATCATCCCCACCTGAAAAGATAGCACCAATAATACCTAGTACAAAAATTGCAATAAATCCCATGCAACCAATCTTAAAAAACTTCTTCATATTCAGTTTTCTCCCTTAAATACTAAAATTGTAAACTTACTAGTATAATAGTACCGCAACATTTTCAGTATTTCAATAGTCTACTTAAGTAATACAAAGTTGGTAAATGGTGGTTTCAGTTGAAAAATTTATTGCGTATAATTTCAACTCGCAGACCTCTAGGACATTGTACCCTACCCCACAATCTAAAAAGCTTTATCCTTATGTTTTAGCCTTCTATAATAGTTCAACATTTGTTTAATTTGACTATCAGTAAAGGCATCAATCTTTATATCTTCTGTGCCTTTCTTTATTTTTTAGCAGGATTATCAGTAATGACTTCACATTCAATCATATAATATAAGAAAGCACGGACACGTTGTAATTTGGAGTTTATAGTAGTTGCATTGTTATCTTGTTTTAGAAAAGGATAAACTGTTTGACTGTGTTTACTGTTATATCTTCAACATTTAAAACATTGCGATCTAAACAAAAGTCCTCAAATTGTTTAATCATAATACGGTAACTTTCTAGATTTTTAGGAGTTACATTTTAAAAAAAGCCTATCATCAAGAAAATCCTGAACAGCAAACTTTAAAAGCATAAAAAAAGACCACCTCACAAAATATGCGAAGTGGTCTTTCAGGATTGTAGCATTTCCAGCTACGACCATAGTACATTATACAGTTTACTAACAGCGTTAAACTCTTGATACAACTCAATTAATGATTCCGACTGGGTTCGAACCAGCGACCTCTACCCTGTCAAGGTAGCGCTCTCCCAGCTGAGCTACGGAATCGTTTATGTATATATTTAAGACATTTATAAATATACTATTTTAGCGTATATCTGTCAATTGATTTCACTGGTATTTGCTTAATTTCATGAAGTTTTATAATTATAGAGCTCTTTACATATAATAGAAGTGGAAAATAAACATACATACTTAATTGAGTGAATCTTTCTTCATTAAGGAAATGAAGACTTACTATATGAAGTTTCATCCACTGTGTGATAATATAACCCCATATAGGATTATTATTTTAACAAAGGAGTTCTACTTTATGAATACAGCAAAAGGGACAATCACGGACTTTACTTTTAAAAGTGAGGTACTAGGGGAAGATTTAGAAATACTTGTATACTTACCGGGCAATTATTCACCGCTATATAAATATAATATTTTAATTGCTCAAGATGGCAAAGACTATTTTCAATTAGGACGAATCGGCAGAACAGCGGATGAGTTGCTTGATGCAAAAGAAATGGAAAATACAATTATCATTGGTATTCCTTATAAAAATGTACAAGACCGCCGTCGTAAATATCATCCAGATGGTGAACAAAATGCTGCTTATATCAGATTCTTGGCTCACGAGCTTGTACCTTACCTTGACGAAAAATATCCAACGTACCAAATGGGAATGGGGCGAGCATTGATCGGCGACTCCTTAGGGGCGACTGTATCTCTTTTAACTGCTCTACAATACCCTAATACTTTTGGGACAGTCATTTTACAATCGCCATTAGCGAATGAAAAAGTAATGGAAGAAGTCAAATCCTTTAAAGATACACATCTGTTAAATATATATCATGTGATTGGTACGGGTGAGACAACAGTCAAAACAACTGACGGTAAGGAAGAAGATTTCCTTACACCCAATCGGGAACTTTCACAATTAATAAAGGATAAAGGCTTCCCTTATTTTTATGATGAATTTGATGGCGATCATACATGGACATATTGGCAACCAGATTTAAAACGTGCTCTCAAGCAAATGCTTTAATGAAACAGCAGTTTGGCTACTTCTTAGTCAAACTGTCTTTTTCTTCTATATACATTCGTTAGTATATGATGATTTTTGAAAATTTGTTATAATAGTAAAATAAGACAAGTTCTTTAAAATATTTTATTTTGGAGGTAGAACTATGAAATATGGAATCGTTATTTTTCCGTCAAAAAAAATTCAAGACTTGGCGAACTCTTATCGGAAAAGATATGACCCTCACTACGCATTGATTCCTCCACATGTAACATTAAAATCATTTGAAGCTACAGAAGAAGAAGTAAAACAAACAACTGATGCTTTGAATGCAATTGCAAAAGTTCAACAACCTTTTCACATGAACGTTAAAAAGGTGAGTTCATTTCAACCTGTTAATAACGTTATTTACTTAAAGATTAACCCAACAGATGAACTCGAACGACTACATGAAAAAATCAATGAACAAACAGTTGGAGAAAAATCAGAATATGCTTTTGTCCCTCATATTACAATTGGACAAAAACTTTCCGATGATGAACATTCTGATGTTTATGGTTCACTGAAAATGCTTGATGTAGAACACGAAGAAACGGTTGATCGATTCCACTTATTATATCAATTAGAAAACGGATCTTGGAGTGTACATGAAACATTCCGCCTCGGAAAGGGTTAAAACAACATGAACGTTAAAATAGTAGAAAACGAACAAGAGCTACAAGAAGCTTATCAAGTAAGAAAAGAAGTATTTGTAGACGAACAAAAAGTTCCATTAGAAGAAGAAATCGATCAATTTGAAGACGAAGCTACACACTTTGTACTTTATAAAGATAATGAACCTAGTGGTGCTGGGCGTTTCAGAATTGTAGATGGCTATGGTAAAGTAGAACGCATTTGTGTAAAAGAAAATGCAAGAAAAACAGGAGCCGGCAAAGAAATAATGCATGCGATCGAATCTTTTGCTATAGAAAAAGGTGTACCTGCTTTAAAACTTCACGCACAAACACATGCGATTCCCTTTTATGAACGAATAGGGTACGAAGTCATCTCTGAAGAATTTCTTGATGCAGGAATACCTCACCGAACAATGAAGAAACAAATTTAAATGCAAAAAAAGAGGTGCATTCCGCATCTCTTTTTTGTCTTCATTAACAATGTAGAAGCTTGAATTTAATAAAAATCCGATCGTCTTTTTAATCATAAAAAATGGGGAAGAGCACACAATAACAAGGTCACAGTAAATTTGTTTAAGAGGTGTGTTTCCCATGCATGAATATATACATATTACTTTCGTTCTCGTTGTTGGATTTATTGCCCTTTTCATTATGACCAAGATTCTTGGAAAGTCGCAAATATCCCAAATCACTCCTTTTGACTTTATTTCTGCCATCGTATTAGGAGAACTAGTAGGAAATGCACTTTATGATGAGAATACAGGGATAAGTCAAATGCTTTTCTCTGTTCTTCTTTGGACCATTTTGATTCTTACTACAGAAAAAATCACACAGAAGTTCAGAAGAACAAGAAAATTATTAGAAGGCGGTCCTTCCATTGTGATTCGTAAAGGAAAAATTGAATATGGGCAATTGAAAAAGAATCATTTGGACCTCAACCAGCTGCAAGAATTACTGAGGGCAAAAGATATTTTCTCTTTAAGACAATGCGAATATGCATTCTTAGAGACAAATGGTACAATTACCGCCTTGAAAAAGCCTGAATATACAACGCCAACCATTGAGGACTTGCAATTAAAATATCCGAAGATTAAGGTGCCAATTAATATCATTTTAGATGGTGAGATTGTTCATGAAAACCTAAACATTCTCGGTTGGGATGTCAAATTTCTAGATGAAAAATTAAAAAAGAAAGGTTATGAGAATGTGAAGGAAATTCTATATGCTGACTGGGAAAAAGAAGACGGGTTACATATCCAGACCTATTGAAATATTATGCGTAATAATCAACGCATTTTCCTTTTATTCCCTGTTTACCATTTGTTTCTCTATCTTTTAGCGAAGAGGATAAATGGTTTTTTCTATTGTCCTTATATAAATGATTGGTTTCTGTTTGACCACGGGATGGATCTACCCTTTCAATATTTCTATAAGTCATTGAGCGATTTCGATTCATAAACATTCGCTCTACATATTGTTGGTATGCCGTTTGAACGGTTGAGATTGGATAAATCATTACACTGCCCCCTTTACTTTACTACTAACCCTTTTCAATTGATAACAAACATATTTATTCTTTTTTAGCGCTAAAATCTTTGTTATGATTAATTTTATGCAGTAAATTTTTTAAGTTATGAGGCTAAATGATGAAAAGTGCACGATTAATGCAAGAACTGATTCAATTACATACACTGAAACGATCAGACTATCCATTTATACATGAAGAAGGAAAACGAGGGAACCTTTATTGTACCCATTGTGGTGAAAACGTTTTATTTTATTTAGGTATTCAGGATGAACCAAAATTTTATCATAACAATGAAAAAGAGTGCGCTTATGTGGACGAAGTCATTCCGAAAGCAACAGAGAAAACGAAAGAAAAAGAAGTCAATGGCTTTCGTTTACCTCAAGGTCGATCAATTCTCGAAGAAGTGGAAAAGCCTTTTAAAACCCCTGTACGTATTAAAAATATTCCACCATTTGCAGAAAATACAGCTTCTCAAGCTAGTCCTACAGAGGGGTATCTTCGTTCACTTGAAGAGCACGGGATTTCTTTTGATCATGATCAAAAAAGAGCTGTTACGTATTGTCATGGTCCGTTACTTGTTCTCGCAGGAGCAGGAAGTGGAAAAACACGCGTTTTAACAGGGAAAACGGCTTATTTATTCAATGAATATCAAGTTGATCCCCGTTCTGTTCTACTCGTTACATTTACAGCTAAGGCAGCTAACGAAATGAAACAACGGATAAAAACTTATCCATACGTTACAGCAAAGCATATTAATCAAATGGTTTGCGGAACTTTCCATAGCATTTTCTATCGTATTCTTTCTTTTCATGATCATAATAATCAAAAATGGGACCACCGTTACCTTTTAAAGAACTGGCAGAAGGAACAAATGATCAAACAATCAGCAAGGGCCCTACATATTGATGAAAAGGATTTCCCTTTTGATATGGCCTTACAGTTAATTAGCTTTTGGAAAAACTCGCTGCAATCCCCTACGGATGTAAGGGCGAATGATTCATGGGAGGAAAAGGTACTACAAATGTATCAAGCCTATGAAGAAGAGAAACAGCGATTGAATACCTTTGATTTTGATGATATGCTCAGTAGCTGTTATGAGCTATTTAAAAAAAATCCGCAAATTTTAGCACAGTATCAAAAGCGATTTAAATATATCTTAATTGATGAATTCCAAGATGTAAATAAAGTTCAATTTGAATTACTTAGAATGCTAGTACCTGAAAGTGAGCATATTTGTGCAGTAGGTGATGATGATCAATCTATATATGCTTTTAGAGGTAGTGATCCATCGTATTTAACCGAGTTTGAACAGATGTTTGATGACAGTTTTCAAATTACATTACAACAAAATTATCGCTCTAGTCACGAAATCACTGCATTTGCGAGTCAAGTTATCAAAAAAAACAAAAGAAGAAAAGCAAAAAACATGGTCGCACAATTTAAAAACGAAGCATACCCTACACTCTTCTACCCTTACGATGAAGAAGAAGAAGCTTTAATGATTTTGACAGATATTCAAGAGAGAATAAGACAAGGGCACCAACCTAATGATTTTGCCATCCTTTATCGAACGCATTCAACAAGTCGTGCACTATTTGAACGATTTACCAGGTCTAATATTCCATTTAAAATAGAACAAGATGCCGAATCATTTTATGATCGCTTTATTATCCGGACACTGCTTAGTTTTTTAAGACTTGCGATTAATGAGGAAGATGCGCAGGCTCTTAAGGATATCTTACCGGCTCTTTTTTTAACACAATCACACTTGCAAGATATGAAAGCGAATAGTATCTTACATGATTGCAGCTTACTTGAATGTTTATCTATGGTACAGAGCAAATATGCGTTTCAACAAAGCAAAGCAAAGAAAACGGTAACTACGATTAAAGCAATTAAACAACTATCACCTTTATTAGCACTTGAAAAAATCGAAAAAGAGCTACAAATACAAGATTTCATTAAGAAGCGTGGTAATGAAGGAAACAAAATGGATAAAGGTTCAGAGGATTTAAGAGAACTAAAATTAATTGCTAAGAAGTTTACTACTTTACTTGAGTTCATTGAGTATGCGGATCATATGCGTGCAAAAATCAAAGAAATGAAGCAAATAAGTAAAACGATTGAGAACGCTGTAACCTTTAGTACTATTCATAAAGCCAAAGGGTTAGAGTATCCCTTTGTCTATATTTTAAGTGTAGTCGATGGCAGCCTTCCCCACGATTATGCCCTTGAAGAATATCGTACAGGAACAGAGCAGAGTTTAGAAGAAGAACGAAGACTATTATATGTAGCAATGACTAGAGCCAAGGAACAGTTACATTTATCACTTTTGCAACATAGAAAAGGAAAAAAAGCCTATCCATCACGCTTTCTTCCCCATATCAAAAATAAAATATATAGTAAATAAAAAACCTGCGTGTGTATCATCTCACGCAGGCAATCAATCGTTCGATAAAAAATTCTTGTTAGACTCTCATTATTTTTTATTAATCATTTTGTTTATTGTATTAAAGTCTAAAGACTTACCTTCTTTTACAATAGAATCGACAATTTTGTCTTCCATTTCTTGAGATACTGGTTTGTTGGCGATTTGCGACACCCTGCGAATGACGCCACGAACCGTGTCTTCATCTTTAAAATTCGCATTTTGTAACGAGCCCGCTAATTCAAATACATCCTTCATATTCACGCCTGTTTTTTTCTCGATATTCTTAAAAAAATGATTATCCATCCGCTACCTCACGCTCCTTCTTGAACTCCATTTATCTTATGTCGCCCAATTAAAAACGTGATAAAAATTTCTTTCAGAAAATTTATAACTATAAAAAAGAAGAGATGCTATTATTACACATCTCTCCAAAGAATAAAAGACAATTAGCAGAAACTAGCACCGACAATGACTAATAAAATGAAGAGGACAACGATTAAAACGAAAGTACCTCCAGCATAGCCACCGCCACCGCCGTAACCGTAGCCGCCGCCATAACCGCCACAACCACAATTGCCGCCATAGCCTCCAAAGCCCATATAAATTCACCTCACTAATGTATTTGTCCTTATACATTATGTATGGTTATATGAGAATGTTTGGGCATGTACCCGCTTGGCCCTTAATTCATTGAAATCAGGCTTATCCTTTTGGTTTGAAAATAAGGGCGCCAATAAAAGCAAACAGGATGGCGGATGAAATACCTGAGCTCGTAACTTCAAACATCCCTGTTAGTACGCCAATTAATCCATGTTGCTCTGCTTCTTGTAAAGCTCCGTGCACAAGTGAGTTACCGAAACTCGTTATGGGTACAGATGCACCAGCACCAGCAAAATCCAATAATGGCTCGTAAAGTCCTACCCCATCCAATATCGCTCCTAACACGACAAGCGCACTCAAAGTATGACCTGGTGTCAGTTTAAATACATCAAAACAAATTTGACCAATCACACAAAATAAGCCTCCAACAACAAAAGCCCAAAAAAACATTGGTAGCATATATTCATCCTCCTAACTTTATGGCATTTCAATCGCCACTGCATGTGCAATACATGGAATTGATTCATTTTGTTGTACTGTAAGTGGCGATAATAAGGCTCCTGTAGCGACCATTAAGATCTTTTTTAGCTCTCCTCTTTTCATTCTATTTAAGAGGTGACCATATAAAACGGATGCAGAACAACCTGCACCGCTTCCACCTGATTGCACGGGCTGATCTTCTTTATAAATGAGTATGCCACAATCTTGGAACTGTTCATCTGGAATAATAAGCCCCTTATTCTTTAATAATTCCAATGCAGTTACACGACCAATTTTTCCTAAGTCTCCAGTAACAATTAAGTCATAATAAGAGGGTTCTATTTGCATGTCTTGAAAATGATTATAAATGGTATCTGCTGCTGCAGGAGCCATTGCCCCACCCATATTAAATGGATCAGTCACCCCCATGTCAACCACCTTACCGATTGTTGCAGCTGTCGTAACCGGATCATTTCCTCCATTATTTTGAACGAGAAGTGCTGCACCAGCACCTGTTACTGTCCATTGTGCAGTTGGTGGCTTTTGCCCTCCATACTCTGTAGGGTAGCGAAATTGTTTTTCAACAGCAGCATTATGACTTGCTGCTCCTGTTATAACTGCATTTGCCCCACCATAATTAATCATAAATGAACCAAGCGCTAATCCTTCCATTGATGTGGAACATGCACCAAACAAACCGAAGTAAGGTATTTCTAATGATCTTGCGCTGAGACTTGTCGGGGTGATCTGATTAATTAAGTCACCACCTAGGAAGAATTGCACATCTTTTTTTTCCATTTCTGCTTTTCTTAATGCCGTTCGACTAGCACCTTCCATTAGCACACGATGTGCTTTTTCATATGAATCTTCTCCCATCCATAAATCTTCATGGAGAAGATCAAAGTCATCAGCTAAATGACCATTTGCCTCAAACGGCCCTCCAGTCACACCGGTAGCAATAATAGCTGGGCGTTGACTAAAAACCCATGATTGCTTCCCCTTTAGCATTAAATTACCCCCATATATATTAGAATAGTTTTGATTAATGCAACCACAAAAGCTGAGAATACTCCAAATAATAGAACCGAACCTGCTAGCTTAAACATATTAGAACCGACACCGAGGACAAACCCTTCCGTGCGATGTTCAATTGCCGCTGAAATAACCGCATTTCCAAAACCAGTTACTGGCACTGCACTACCTGCTCCTGCGAATTGTCCAAGTCTGTCATAAACACCAAATCCAGTTAAAAGCATCGCAATAAATATCATAGTAGCTACAGTAGGATTACTTGCTGTTTGCTCTGTGAAATTAAAGAAATAGATATAAAAATATGAAATCGCTTGTCCTACTATGCAGAATAATCCTCCAACCCAAAATGCCCGAAGACAATTTTTCAAGACTGGGCGCTTCGTTTCATATTTTTTTTCTAATTGATCATATTGCTCTTGGTCAGGCGTTTTTTTTGGTTTAGCACACATCCTTATTCACCTTCCTATGTTAATTCTTTTTTCAACTTAACTATTTTCTCGAACTTTTTTTCGGCTTCTTTTGCACTAAAATTGGGATTCTTCATTTGTTCATGTAATTCGACTACTTCAAGAAAAATCTTAAAATCACTTGAAACAATAAATTTAACATCAGGATATTTATCTTCTAATTTCCCTGTAACATTTTTCTCAATTTTTTTCATGTGAAATCTTTGTAAATGTCTTACTTTGTAAACAACTAAAACGGTATCATCATTCTTTACAATTGCTGCATCATATAATTCTTTCTGTTTTTCGATATCTTTTTCTATACTTTGCAGCATATCTTCATCAGTTGACCGTGATTCACTATGTATTAATGACGGAGTAGGGTTTGTTGCTTTAACAAGTGATAACGGTGCTTCATTAGAATCATGTTTACTACATCCAGCAATTAAAAATAAACTTATAAATAGTAGCAAGTATTTTGGCATTCTTGTCCCTTCCTTACCTTTTTCATTATTTTTTTATTTTCTCTAAAAGTTAATTTCTTATCCAAAAAAAACAAAAGACGAACCATTTATTAATGGCTCGTCTTTTTATATTAATTGCTTTTCTTCTTTTTCTTTCCACAACCACAACCGGAGGATTTTTTACTTCCCCCTGATTCTGCAATTCTCTTTTTAAAAGCTTCTTTATTTGTATATATTTTTTTGTTCAACTTCAAATGCCCTCCTTCATCATATATGCCTTTTACCTTTAACATATTCAAGTGAGGAAGAGCTCGTATAATCCAATAGCCCAATTTTTATTGAATAATCATTTTTTGAATGATCCCTTCAATAATTGCCGCCAATGCACTAATTGACAAAATCACCACTAACAACACACCTATTGTAGGGAAATATGCATACATTAAGTATATAATCACCGCACTCCATATCCCAGTGCACCAATAACAACTAAGAAGCTTACCAAAAAATCCAGTTATACCTTTATTTTTTGGAATGATATATGTTTCTATTTTCCCATGTTCATCCTCTTCATCAACTTCTAACATAAATGGTCTTCTTATAAATTCAGTGATTTGATCATAAACAATTAGTCTTGTTAGACGGAAAGAAGCAAATGAGAGTAAAAGAAATTCAAAAAAGGTAAGATCCATTCATATCTCCACCCTTCCTTTAAAAAATATGCCTATTTTTTCAAAAAATAAGGCGTTTGTCCGTAACCCATAGCCTGTTTCTTCAATATGTTATTAATGTAGATCAAAGAATGAATAAGGAGGAAAAGAATATGGGTTGTAACAAAAAGGATAATAAATACGGCAGCTGTGTAGCTGAAGTCGTACGTGCGATAAGAGATATCCAAGATCAAATTCGTGAAGATGAAGATTGTAATTGTGGCTCTAATTGTTTTTTAGAACCAATCGGTGCGATCTCTCCAAAGAGAGGTAAAAAGAAGAGAGTGAGACGCCCTAACACGCGCGTATTTACGTTAAGTACAGCTGATGGTTCACCATTCCACGCATTTTTAACAAATGTTGATGATTGCTCTTGTACGTCAATTTTCTTTAGAGTAGAAGAGATATTCGATAATTCATGTGCTACGCTAAGAGTTTTAGAACCAGTTACTGAAACAAGTCCTGGTTGCTATGAAACAGCTGATATTACAGAAGGTTGCTGCATTGATTTATCTAAAATTTGTAAAGTAGATGGTTTCCGTTCTAGTGAAAACTGTATCACTGTAGATTTGGATTGCTTCTGTGCAGTTCAATGTATTCAAGATATTTATTTACCAGTAGATAATTGTGTTGAATATTTCGAAGACTAATTGTATATAAGCCAGTCGTTTACTCGACTGGCTTTTTATATACAGTCTACTCACCTAAAACCGACCATTTTTATCGATTTTATACTATGAATATGAATGGTTTGCATACTGCCGCTTAATGTTTTAATCATTAACTCATTGCCTTGTTTTAACTCAATAAATCCCCTAATATGCTTATCATCACTTATAAATAAGCAAGGTACAGGAGGTAATTGCTTAGGAAAATGAAGGAGATAATCAATCCTTTCCTGGACATTCATATCCTTAAAACTTTTCACACGGTTAAACCCTTGCTCACTTTCTGACTGACTTTCCTCGTATTCTTCTAAAACTTGCTGTACATGTTCTTCTTTTTTCTCCACCTCACCTTGTTCATCTATTGAAGAATTTGTGATAACCTCTTTTTCTTCTTCCTCAACTTCATTTTTACTGGAATAAGTTGACTGCATTGATGTCGAAGGAGAAGGAAGATTAGATTGTTGTACATATAATAAAGGCTTCTTTTTTTTATTTTGCGTATCCATGTCTTTCACCTATCCCTCTTCAATAAATTCGAAGCGCCAACATATTATATGTGAAATAAAAATGGGCGTTCATTTTAACTAACTGAAAGGAAAAAATTCGCCAGAAGACTTCAATCTACGAAATGTTTTCATATAGAGTCCTACTACAATAAATTTATATTCATATCCCTGATTGTCTTATATCACCTTATTTAAAGTTTCTTTATCGATCAAAAAAATAATGAAAAAAGATCTTATGAAACAGTATTCAAATATTTCAGACTCCTCTTTAATTATCAGTACATGTTACTAACGTTTTTTCAGGTTTTCCAAAAGATCAGTAGACAATGGTGAAGAAGTGTGTCATAAGTTAGATTAAAAATAATAGAATTAAGAAACTAAGCGTGAAGCCTTTCACAATGTAAATGGCATGATGAGAGCTGAGTTTTGCACGACACTCAAATGCAAAATCTCACTTGAGTGCCTCGCTGATGAGATTGGCATAGCTTTCAAATACGAAATCTCACTCGAGTGCCTCGCTAATAGGATTTGCACCGCACTCAGATGCGAAACCTCTCTTGAGTGCCTCGCTATTGGGATTGGCACAGCACTCACATGCGAAACCTCTCTTGAGTGCCTCGCTATTGGGATTGGCACAGCACTCACATGCGAAATCTCACTTGAGTGCCCAACTAATGGGATTGGTACAGCACTCACATGCGTAACCTCACACGAGTGACTCGCTAATGGGGTTGGCACGGCACTCACATGCGAAATCTCTCTTGAGTGCCTCGCTATTGGGATTGGCATGGCACTCACATGCGAAATCTCTCTTGAGTGCCCCGCTAATGCGATTTGCACAGCACTCACATGCGAAATCTCACTCGAGTGCCTCGCTAATACGATTTCCACGGCACTCACATGCGAAACCTCACTCGAGTGCCTCGCTATTGGGATTGGCACGGCACTCAAATACGAAATCTCACTTGAGTGCCTCGCTAATGCGATTTGCACAGCACTCAAATACGAAACCTCTCTTGAGTGCCTCACTAATGGGATTTGCACGGCGCTCAAATATATATCTCACTTGAGTACCCCGCTAATGGGATTTCCACGGCACTCACATGCGATACCTCACACGAGTGCCTCGCTAATGGGATTTTCTACGGCACTCACATGCGAAATCTCACTCGAGTGCCTCGCTAATGGGATTTGCGCAGTACTCAAATACGAAACCTCACTCGAGGGCCTCGCTAATGGGATTGGCACGGCACTCAAATACGAAATCTCACTTGAGTGCCCCGCTAATGCAATTTGCACAGCACTCAAATACGAAACCTCACTTGAGTGCCTCACTAATGGAATTTGCACGGCGCTCAAATATGAAATCTCACTTGAGTGCCCCGCTAA
The DNA here is from genome assembly GCF_038595015.1 of Cytobacillus sp. FSL W7-1323. Lineage (NCBI taxonomy): Bacteria > Bacillati > Bacillota > Bacilli > Caryophanales > Bacillaceae > Cytobacillus > Cytobacillus sp. FSL W7-1323. The sequence continues at coordinate 1,631,133 of NZ_CP151998.1, read as the reverse complement.
TGGGATTTCCACGGCACTCACATGCGAATCCTCACACGAGTGCCCCGCTAATGGGATCTGCACAGCACTCACGTGCAAAACCTCTCTTGAGTGCCTCGCTAATGCGATTTGCACGGCACTCACATGCGAAATCTCACTCGAGTGCCTCGCTAATAAGATTTCCACGGCACTCACATGCGAAATCTCACTCGAGTGCCTCGCTAATGGGATTCCCACGGCACTCACATGCGTAATCTCACTTGAGTGCCTCGCTAATGGGATTTCCACGGCACTCACATGCGAAACCTCACTCGAGTTCCCCGCTAATGGGATCTGCACAGCACTCACATGCAAAACCTCTCTTGAGTGCCCCGCTAATGCGATTTGCACGGCACTCACATGCGAAACCTCACTCGAGTGCCTCGCTAATAAGATTTGCACGGCACTCACATGCGTAATCTCACTCGAGTGCCTCGCTAATAAGATTTCCACGGCACTCACATGCGTAATCTCACTTGAGTGCCTCACTAATGGAATTTGCACGGAGCTCAAATAAGAAACCTCTCCTTGAGTGCCTCGCTAATGGGATTCCCACGGCACTCACATGCGAAATCTCACTCGAGTGCCTCGCTAATGGGATTTGCACAGCACTCACATGCAAAACCTCTCTTGAGTGCCCCGCTAATGCGATTTGCACAGCTCTCAAATGCGAAATCTCACATGAGTGCCCCGCAAATAGGATTGGCATGGTACTGAAATACAAAATCAAAGATGTAAGCCGAGCTAAGAGCGTTTGCAAAATATGTGCAAACCGAAGATACACAAACATTACCATGATTCTTTTTTTCATGTATATTATTAGCTGGACATTTCGCGTCTCGTTTCCACTCCAACACACCGTGCTATGGAAATAGAAAATGCGCACACAACTTGTCTTATAGTTAACGAGTTGTGTGCGCATGAAATAAATTGTGCAATTTTAAATGAATGCTAGCCATTCATTTATTAACAATTGTACTGAATTAGCGAATGTGATAACCAGAATCGACGTGAATATTTTCTCCCGTAATACCTCTTGACATGTCGCTAAACAAGAACACAGCTGTATCTCCTACTTCTTCAGGCGTTGTTGTTCTTTGTAATGGCGCATTCTCTTCGATTTCTTTTAAGATTGAATTGAATTCACCAATACCTTTAGCTGACAAAGTACGAATAGGACCAGCAGAGATAGAATTTACGCGAATATTCTCTTTTCCTAAGTCAACTGCTAAATATTTAACACTTGCATCAAGTGAAGCTTTTGCTACACCCATGACATTATAGTTTTTAATTGCTCTTTCACCACCAAGGTAAGTCATGGTAACAATGCTACCGCCTTCAGCCATTAATGGTCTTGCTGCTTTAGCAACAGCTGTTAAAGAATACGAACTAATATTATGCGCTAACAAGAAGCCATCCCTAGATGTATTCATATACTCTCCTTGAAGCTCTTCTTTATTGGCAAATGCGATACAGTGTGCAATACCATTAATTTCTCCAACTGCTTCTTTTATTTGTCTAAAACAACTCTCTACATCTTCATCATTCGTCACATCACAAGGTAATACAAGTGAGTTCTCCGCACCATCAAGGGTACTTACTAAATCTCGGACACTTTTCTCTAATCTTTCACCAGCATATGTAAAAATGAGGCTTGCACCTGCTGTATGTAGTGACCTTGCTATTCCCCAGGCAATACTACGTTTATTCGCTACGCCCATTACAACGTAAGTTTTCCCTTTTAATGAGATCGTCATTTTATAATCCCCCTATAATTTATACATGTTATTAGTACCTAGTACTAATATTACATGAAAAACATTCAACTTTCAATAGGAATGTGACGCATGAGGTTATACAAAAAAAATACGAATAGACTCTGTCATAGAATCTATTCGTACCTAGAAATAATTAGTGAAGCTCTAATTCCCACTTCAATTCTTCCACATATTCCCGAGAACCGGTGACGATTAAGCGATCGTTTAATAAAAGCTCTGTATCACCGTGGGGAATAATTGTTTCTTGCCCCCTTAAGATACGAACAAATATAACATCACCGGCAAAAGGAAATCGTCTGATTGTCATTCCATCAAATTTAGAATTTCGTAATTTCACGTCATATAAGGTCGTTTCTTGATTTTCAAATATCTCCACTACACTCGGAGAAGCGATCAACGCTCGTAATAAAGTTTTCGTTGACAACATACTTGAAAATGATTCAATTCCAGCACCTATTGCCTTTTCTTCAAGAATGGGGTTTTCTAAACGACAAATGACACGATTAATTCCTGATTCATTCAGTGCTTCTGCCAGTTCAAGGTTAATATCCTCATCTCCAGTTGTAATCACAACAACATCAGCTTGCAATATTTCTGTTTCTTTTATTGCTTCCATTGAAAAAGCAGGAAGTTCATTCAACTCGAAGGCTGGTATAATAAATGGTTCCTCTTTTTGCTGAGCTGTATGATAAACACTCGTTTCATACATATCTGAAGCTAATTCATTGGATAACGGCATTGTAATCTGGTTCGCACCAATGAAGGATACTTTAATCTTCTTCTCTTTGACCGTTTCTTTTGGAAATAATTTCTTAAAGACAATAGGTGTAAAGATGCTACTGATAACAGCTACCAATATTAGCATCCCCCCCATTTCTTCAGAGATCATACCCATTCTTTGACCAATGGTCGCAGCTGCAATGACTAATGAAAGCGTCGAAGTTAAAATAAATCCTGACGCGACAACAGTTTTCATATCATACCATTTCTTCATATAAAAAACCGGGATTAATTTAGATATGAGCAATGCCAATAATAATAATGGAATAAACACTAATAACATTGGCTCAGCGAAAAGTGACCAAATATCTAAATCAACACCTACCATTACAAAGAAAATTGGTATTAAAAAGCCGTATCCAAACGAATCTAATTTATGAACAAGTTCTTGGTTTGGTGCCAATAATGAGACAAGTACACCTGCTAAAAATGCTCCTAAGATATTCTCTGCTCCAACAGATTCTGAAACAGCTACTAAGAAAATAATGAGTGCAAAAACAGCCCTCGTGCCAATTTGAATTGTTCCAGTTGATAGCGACTGTATGAAGTTATTATTTTTATATCTTCTTCCTACAAAGTATAAGATCACGCCAACAACAAATAGTAGTAATAATAACCATGTATTCCCTTCTCCGCCATCATTTACTGAAACAAATACGGCGAGTAGAATCATCGTTGCTAAATCGGCAATGACCGCTACAAGCAAGATGATTTGCCCGATATTAGTATTCATGATGTTCCCTTCTTTTAAGGTAGGAACAACAACGCCAAGTGAGATCGTTGATATAATTAACGTCATTAGAAACACATTATCGATAAAGCCTACTAAAACAAATACATATGATAAAACTAATGACACGATAAAAATACCGGCGAAAATGATGCTCGCAGTGAGAAATGCATTTGGTTCAGGTTTGCCATTTTCCAATCGGTGCTTTTTCTTTTTCGATGAAAATGCGGAAAAATCTATTTCAAGCCCACTTAGAAACATTAAGAAGATAAAACCTAATGTCGATAAAGTTTCAAGCCACATATCCTCTTGTACTATATTAAATCCACTTTTCCCAATAATTAATCCTGCTAGAATTTCTGCTACTACAACTGGGATAAAGTTGATTTTTAGACGATGTAGTATAATCGGTACTAAGAAAGCTATCACGATAACAATTACAAGTGAGGCGACTGAATTTCCATGTTCCATTCTATATCACTCCTTTTTAATAAAATTAGTCGAAATAAAATCTAAACATATGAAAAATAAAAATGCAAACGATAAGAATTCTATAACTTTCATATCTAAACGATTCAAACTACTTTAAAAGTGAGGGACTGTAAATGAAACTAGATATAATTGGGGATATTCATGGTTGTTATAAAGAGTTTAAGGATCTAACCGTTCAGCTAGGCTATGACTGGCATTCAGGCATTCCTTTAAAACACGATAGGCAGCTCGCATTTATCGGTGATTTAACTGATCGTGGTCCACAATCATTAAAAGTCATTCAAACCGTATATCAATTAATAAAAAAGAATCGAGCTTATTATGTTCCTGGCAATCACTGCAATAAATTATACCGCTATGCACTAGGAAATCCTGTAAAGACTACTCACGGTTTAGAAACGACAGTAGAAGAATTACAAAGCTTAAATAAACAAGAAAGAAAAGATATACTTCGTAAGTTTATCGAGTTATACGAACAATCTCCTCTTTATTATTTACTAGACGAAGGAAGACTATTATTAGTACATGCAGGAATGAAGGAAGAGTGGATTGGTAAAAAAGATAAAAAAGCAAAAACATTTGCTCTTTATGGTGATATTACAGGAGAGAACCATCCTGATGGATCTCCTATTAGAAGAGATTGGGCACAAAATTATGCTGGACAAACATTAATTGTTTACGGCCATACACCTGTGAGAGAAGTGCGCAAAATCAATCAAACATATAATATTGATACTGGCGCAGTTTTTGGCAATAAATTAACGGCTCTTAAATACCCTGAATTACAGACTGTATCTGTTTCCTCTTCGCTTCCCTTCCAGGAGGGTAAATTTGCTCGCTTTGATTAACTTAGTAATGCTTGCATATCTTCAGGATAAGGAATTGAAAAGTTAAGGACTTCCATCGATATAGGATGGGTAAAAGATAGGGAAAAACAATGCAAGGCTTGACGTTGCAGCAATTTGGTCGAACCCCCATATAAATTATCTCCTACTAAAGGAAAGCCGATATGAGATAGGTGCACTCGTATTTGATGGGTTCTGCCCGTTTTTAAAGACAATTCTAATTCAGTGAATTGTCTTTCTTTTTGCTGAGATAGTTGTTTAAAATACGTCACTGCATGTTTACCATTCGGGCTAACCATTCTTTCGATAATGCTATCAGGTTTTCTGCCAATTGGCTCCTCAATCCACCCTTCCTTTGTTGCCATTAACCCACAAACAAAAGCTTTATATTTTCTTTGAACACCATTATTTTGCTGCTGACGACTTAAAAGATGATGAACATGACGGTGCTTGGCAATTAATACTAAACCTGACGTCTCTCTGTCCAGTCTTGTAACAATATGAATAGTGGACTCTATTCCTTGGTTGATATAATAACCTAATAAGGCATTCGCTAAACTCCCACCTGGATGTTCTCGCGATGGAATAGTGCTCATACCTGCTGGCTTCACAACGATTAATACTGCATCGTCTTCGTAAAGAATGGAGAGAGGAATATTTTCAGGTTGCAAACCTTCACTTCTTTTCTCAAGTGGAAAGCCAACCTCTAATACATCGCCGTTATTAATCATATACCGCACATTTTGTTCTACTCCATTCACTTTTATAAAACCTCCAGCAAACTTTATATCTGTCAAAGCGGTTTTAGAAATATTTTGCTGTGATAGGAATGATTTGATATTAACTGGTGTATCAAGTGAATCAATTTGCCATTGTAAAGTAAACATTCTTTTATCTCCTTATAAACGAAGTAAATGCAAACAAAGACAGTTCTTTAAGAAGCATTGGGATACGAGTGAAATGAAGCTTATTTTTCCAGCCTACCTTAGGAATATTGCTGTGGACAGCAACTCAAAGCTTCTATATCATGCTCCTTTAGAAAATATCAGAGTTAAGTGTGCGAACAATTTTATTATATTGCCATTCTCTTTTGTCAAACGCTTGGATGCTTGGTCATAGTGACTTTTTCTATTTTTGCTTGTGGATTACTGAACTTATACATTTTGCATTTACAGGAAAGAAAAATCCGAACATATTCAAACCCTTTGACAGAATTAGAATAACTTGTTCGGATTTCCATTCAACTAGCATCCATTTTACCCAAAGTCACTCAGTTAATCAGCAACAAATGAATCATGTACTCTTTTCCAAAATGGAAATGGTCTGAATCTAGCAAAGCGAATTTTTTCATCGGCTACACGGTATTGAATTGATTTTACATCTTTATGCAAAAGCGATAAATGATCGATTGTAATCTTAAAATCCGGTTTATTCACAGGCTTTAAAAGGCAAGCATGGTGTGCTGGTAAAACTAAAGGTGAACCGACTGTTCTAAACACTTTATTATTAATCGATGCCATTTCAGCTAATTGAATAGCAGGTAATGACGGATGTAATATCGCACCACCTAACGCCTTATTATAAGCCGTACTCCCTGAAGGCGTGGATAAACATAAACCGTCTCCTCTAAATCTTTCAAAATGCTGACCTCGAATCTCTACATCCATCACAAATGTACCATTCACAGCTTTAACTGTAGACTCGTTCAAAGCCAAATACCTTGTTTCTTTGCCCCCATTCAAATAGCGGACAATGACTTCAAGAAGAGGGTATTCCACCACTTGGAAAGGAGTTTTTGCTATTGCGATTACAAGCTTTTCAATTTCATCAGGTACCCAATCAGCATAAAATCCTAAGTGGCCCGTATGAACACCAACGAATGCTGTTTTATCAAGGCGGCTGCTATATCTGTGAAATGCGTACAACAAAGTTCCATCGCCACCAACAGAAATGACTATATCTGGTTGTTCTTCATCATATACTAGATCAAAATCAAGTAAGTACGATCTCATCTTATGCATCAATGTATTCGATTTCGTATCACCTTTAGACGTAATCGCAAATCTCATTGTTTAGTAGCTCCTCTTATTTTTCATTCTATGACTTATTCTTTTGCTGCTTTTCTTTATTTTGTGAAAAAAATGCTTGTGCATCTTGAATTTCTCCTCGAATCGATGACATTTCTTCATCTAATCTAAATGCTGCTTCAGCTGCTCTTTGTAATCTCATTTGAATATCAGATGGAAATTGGCCTTTATATTTATAATTTAATGAATGCTCAACCGTGGCCCAAAAATTCATCGCTAACGTTCTAATTTGAATTTCCGCTAATATCTTTTTCTCCCCATGGATAGTTTGTACAGGGTAAGCGATAACTACATGATAAGAGCGGTACCCACTTGCTTTTTCATGAGAAATATAATCTCTTTCTTCCACCACTTCAAAGTCATTTCTCATACGTAACAATTCTACTACCTTCATTATATCATCAACAAATTGACACATCATTCTCATACCTGCTATGTCTTGCATTTCTACATCCAACCTATTAAGTGGAATTCCTTTTTGGTTGGCTTTATCTAATATACTAGCTATAGGTTTTACCCTGCCGGTCACAAATTCTATAGGAGAGTGCTCTGGGACGAAATCAAACTGACTTCTCATCCCTTTTAGTTTCACTTTTAACTCTTCTACAGCTTGTTTATATGGCCCTAAAAATTGATCCCAATGCTTCATACATGCACCACCCTTATGTAAGTTCATTTCTCTAACTTGATTTAGTTAGAAATTTTTGCAATAAAGCGACGAAAGAAACTTAGGTACATGATTTACTCTTCATTAGTAGAGAAGTTACTCAAACATAGCCTCGACTTTCTCAACCATTTCATCTCCATAATTACTGTTACCCCGTATATTTTCAATAAGATATTGTAATTCCTCTTGAAATAAAGGTAATTTAAGCTTTTCTTTTCCATCATGCAAATACACTTCACCATTAAAAACCAATGCTTGCTTTAATTGTTGCCATAATGATTCATGTAACATGATATATGTATAATCATCATTTTTTTCTGTTATGTATATAAATGATAAATGGTCGGAATCTACTAGCATCTGTGCTCTTGGCTCGAAATCATTCACAGATAAAGTAGAGTCAATTTCTAATAATAATTCCTTTCCTTCATCATTCCATAACGCACTTTGTACTTCTACTTTTTTATTCATTTCATCTACCTCCAAACTCTTACATTTTACCATAGAAGGGGAAAAAATCTCAAAGAACATTGCAGATTATGCGATACAGCGCCATAATAATGATAAGTATTAAGAAATCATGTATCTCTCATTTGATTATACATGTAGTCGAGAGAATAGGAAGGATTAATCATGTCACAAAATATAGAAATTGAATTTAAAAATATGCTTACAGAACAGGAATTTGCTCAATTAAGAAAGCATCTTCATATAGAAGACAAAGATTTCTTCACTCAAATCAACTATTATTTTGATACGCCAACTTTCTTTTTAAAAAACGAAGGATGTGCGCTTCGAATTAGAGAAAAAAATAATCAATTCGAACTCACATTAAAGCAACCTCACCCAGATGGCTTATTAGAAACTAACCATGATCTTCAACCGGAAGAAGCAAAGCATATCATCAAACAAGGGTACATCGATAAGCAATATTTAGCTTCACTTAAAAGTGACCTCCATTTCCCTGAGGAGACGTTTAAGTTATTTGGTTCTTTATTAACAAGCCGTGCAGAAAAAAATAATGCGGACGGTTTAATCGTCCTAGATAATAGTGAATATTTAAATAAGGTGGACTTTGAATTAGAATATGAGGTTTTGAATAGGGAAAATGGCTTAAATTCCTTTAAAAAACTATTAAAAGAGATGAATATACCGATAAGAAAAACAGAGAACAAAGTGAAAAGATTATTTCGGGAAGTTCAGAAAAGAAGAATAGATGATTAACAAGGACATATGAGGAGAGTCATAATGAATATTGATCAGCTTAAACTATTAATGCAAATGCAAAGCTTACAAACCTTTCTTCCAAATACAACGCAAAACAGCAATACAACTGATTTTTCACAATTATTATCAAATTCAATTACAGCAAGAATGAATGATTCTTCTGCTGATTTCTCACAGGAGATAGGAGCAGTTCAAACGATAGCCGAAACAATGCTCACCTCTTCTCCTGTTTCTCTTCCTCCTGTACAGCTTACGAAGTTTAAAGGAGAGAATAGTGATCAATCAATTCAAAATATCATTCATCAAGCTGCATCCGCCTATAACGTACCAACTGAATTAATTACTGCTGTTATTCAACAAGAGTCCAACTTTAATCCGAATGCAGTTAGTTCAGCAGGTGCAAGTGGTTTGATGCAATTAATGCCCGAAACAGCTAAGTGGCTTGGTGTGAATGATAGATTTGATGCCACCCAAAATGTTATGGCAGGAACAAAATATTTAAGACAAATGCTTGATCGTTATGGGAATAATACCGAGCTTGCTTTAGCAGCATATAATGCTGGTCCTGGTAATGTTGATAAGTATAATGGCATTCCACCCTTTAAAGAAACACAAAACTATGTTCAAAAGGTGACAGAGAATTTACTAAACCAAAAACAATTTGTCTAAGTATCGTAGTGACTTCATTTTTGAGTCACTACTTTTTTGTTTTAGAAATCCAACCTCGAGAATCATCCTCCGTACTTGTTTTCCAAGAGATCTGCCCCATATAATAGAACTGAAAATACCTGCATACTGAATATTAATTCGTGGCACAAAGCTATTTGTTTGAGATATAGCCGTTACATTGATAAAATAATATCAAAACATGAAGGAATTATGTCTAGCTGATGAAATAATCATCGCTTTTATTAACATACTTTTGTTTAAAGGGGTTCTATCACAATGGTCGAGAATATCAATACTCCGTTCGACGCGTTAGGTGAGGAAAAACTTCACCTACTTGTTGAAGCATTTTATAAACGGGTTGGACAACATCCTGAGCTCGTCCCAATCTTTCCTGACGATCTAACTGAAACAATTAGAAAACAAAAGCAGTTTCTGACACAATTTTTAGGCGGCCCGCCATTATATACCTCAGAACACGGTCACCCGATGCTGAGAGCACGGCACCTACCTTTTGCCATCACAATGACACGTGCGAAGGCATGGCTCTCTTGTATGGAGGATGCAATGAATGAAGTCGAATTGGATACACGCTTGAAAGAAGGATTTCTCGAGAGACTGACTCTCACAGCACAACATATGGTAAATACACCTGAAAAAGATGAATTAGAGGGTGATGACAAATGAATCATGAAGAATTTGAAAGTAAATCTGTCTCACCACATTGTCATGGTAGTGAAAATAAGCCGTTAGAAATCTATATGTTTATTGATCCGCTATGCCCAGAATGTTGGAGTTTAGAGCCGATAATTAAAAAACTGTCTGTAGAATATGGTCGGTATTTTTCTCTCAAGCATGTAATAAGTGGGAAGCTCAATGCTTTAAATAGAGGCAAAAGACAAAACTACGACCAATTAGTTGAACAATGGGAGAAAACCGCTAGTCGATCAGGGATGTCATGTGACGGCTCTGTTTGGTACGAAAATCCGGTATTATCCCCTCAGTTAGCCTCCATTGCCATTAAGGCAGCCGAACTACAGGGCAGAAAAGCCGGCATTCGTTTTTTGAGAAAACTTCAAGAGAAGTTGTTTCTCGAAAAGAAAAACGTATCAGACTTTGATGTATTAAAAGAATGCGCCAGCCAAATTGGCTTAGACGTAGTTGAATTTGTAACCGATATACATTCAGAAAGTGCTGCAAAAGCATTTCAATGTGATGTAAAGATTACAGCTGAGATGGATGTAGAAGAAATTCCAACGATGGTGTTCTTCAATGAAAACATTGAAGATGAAGGCATAAAAGTTACAGGGCAGTACAGCTTTGATGTGTATGAGCAAATACTAAAGGAAATGGTTCCATATAGACTCGAACCTTCTCCATTACCTGACATAGAGCTGTTTATTAAACATTATAAACTTGTCGCAACTTCAGAAATAGCAGTCGTTTATAATATGACGGAGCAAGAAGTAAATAAAGAAATGAAAAAACTTCAACTGAAGCAAGTGGTCGAGCAAGTACCTGCAAAGCACGGATCTTTTTGGAAATCACTAGACTGATGATACTTATCATCAGTCTTTTTTATGCCGTGGTAAAGGGCGGACTAAAAGGAAAAACCTCACCATTACAGTATGAAGCGTCTCCCCTATTCATGCTCACACTCCCTGTTAATCGCCTAACATGACAAAATTAGTTCTCTCTTTCTATTGTTCACACCATTGGCTTCTCTTGTAAGTGAAACGAAACTTCTATCTAATGCTGTTTATCATTAATTGCAATGCCTGTTTCTTAGTCAAAATGGTTTGTAAGACCCAATCAAGTGGAGAATCAGTTTATGGATGGTATGTCATATTTATTTTTCTTAAAAACATAAGTCAATCAACCTTCAATCCACATAGTAAAAAACCCTACACTCTCTCATGAGGCGTAGGGTTTTTCATGTAAATATATTTAACAAAGGGGATGGGAGAAATTTTTCACGATCAAACAAAGGGGTAAATTGTTTGTTTGTGATTAACTTCACAATACAAATATACCATGGCTTTTTTAAGCTCGCAATAGTTTGTGTACCATTTCACATTATTGTCAAATTCTCTACTACTCATAGTGAACTGCCATTATTATTAGAAAACATCTTGTCTTTCTTCATTACTTTTTGTTTACTTTAAAGTTAGCAGCCTAAATCATTTGATAAAGGCTGCTAGATAAAAATATTAAATCGTTTCTAACAATTGTTCCATCTCATTTAACTTTTCTTCAAACACTTTACATGCTGCCTTAATCGGTTCTGAACTTGTCATATCCACACCCGCTTTTTTAAGCACTTCTATCGGGTAATCAGAACTACCTGCTTTAAGGAAACCAATAAAGCGATCAACTGCCGGTTTTCCTTCTGTTAAAATTTGCTCACTTAAAGCCGTTGCAGCACTATAACCGGTAGCATATTGGTATACATAATAATCGTAATAGAAGTGAGGGATTCTTGACCATTCTAATCCAATTTCCTCATCAATAATGATATCCTCACCACCAAAGTATTTCTTGTTCAGTTCATAATACTTTTCAGTAAGTGCATCTGCTGTTAAAGCTTCATTATTTTGAGCCATTTGGTGAATCTCATGCTCAAATTCTGCAAACATCGTTTGACGGAATACTGTTCCTCTAAACCCTTCTAAGAAATGATTGAGTAAGAATAAACGTTTTTTATCATCATCAATCGTTTTTAATAAATGATCATTTAATAACGCCTCATTACAAGTTGATGCTACTTCAGCCACAAAAATGGAATAATCACCATAAGCATATGGTTGCGACTTACGTGTGTAATAACTATGAACAGAATGACCAAATTCATGTGTTAATGTGAAGAGGTTATTGATATTATCTTGCCAATTAAGGAGGATATAAGGATTCGTACCATAAGCACCAGAAGAATAGGCACCACTTCTCTTCCCTTTATTCTCCCAAACATCCACCCAGCGATTCTGTAGACCCTCTTCCAAAATACTGCAATATTCCTCACCTAAAGGAGCTAAGCCTTCAATCATTAGCTTTTTGGCTTCATCATAAGTAATCGCCATTTTTACATCCTTTACTAAAGGTGTGTAGAGATCATACATGTGCAATTCATCTAATTGCAAAACTTTTTTCCTTAGTTTCACATATCGATGAAGCAAATGAAGATGATCATTAATCGTGCTTACTAATTGATCATAAACAGATTCTGGTATATTATTCGCTGATAAAGCGGCATGTCGAGCTGATTGATAGTTTCGTACCTTTGCATTGAAATTATTTCTTTTCACATTTCCACTTAACGTACTAGCGAATGTATTACGAAACTGTCCATAGGTTGTATACATCGCACGAAAAGCATCTCGACGTACACGCTGATCATCACTCTCTAGGAAGTTGATAAATCGACCGTGTGTCACTTCAACCTCTTCTCCCTCTTCGTTTTTAATCGATGGGAATGTTAAATCAGCATTATTTAACATTCCAAAAGTATTACTTGATGCATCCATTACTTCTGATGCTTGTGCAAGTAAAGCTTCTTTTTCCGCTGTAAGTACATGAGGACGTTGAAGATTGATTTCTTCAAGTGCATGTTCATACATTTTTAATTCTTCTTTCTCGGCTATATACTGTGCTAATTGATTTTCATCAATGGCAAGAATTTCTGGCACTATGAAAGCAAGTTCACTAGCAACCACTGAATACAGCCCTTTGATTTTATCATCTAAACTTTGATACGTTGCATTTGTTGTATCTTGATCATATCTCATTCTTGCATATGTAAAGAGCTTCACAATACGAGAAAGTAAGTGATCTTGATATTGTAAAACATCATAAAGAACCTTTGCACCTTCATGCAACATCCCTTTAAACTTGCCTGCTTCTTTAGATAACTCTTTTACTTCATTAAATTCTTTATTCCATTCATCGTCACTTGAAAAAATATCTTCAAGACGCCAAGTTTCTTCAACTGGTACCTCTTTTCTTGTTGGTAGTTTCTTAACTGTAGAATCGTTAGCCATATTGTTTTCCTCCTACATTCATTATGTTAAAAATTACTATCTGTTACTATCTTACATCAAATGAAAGTAATTGTTCAGTATTATGTTTCACCAATTGATTTAAAATACTTCAATATCAACTTAATGCCATTTTCATAATTATTTCCCCTTCTGCCTTACTTATTTTCTTATTTTTCATCTCAGAAGACCTGATTTGAAATTTGGTACAGTCGATTTTCTCAATTATTTTTATAGTGTATAAAAGATGTAAATAAGCATCGATTACTTCTTTAAGATCTATGGGTACCTCTACACGTATACGAATATCTTTTCTCTCCAAGCGGCATTGCATGGAATCATATGCATCTTCTATAGAAAATAACTCTTCATGGCGTAATATATCTATAAAAATATATGTTTGCCACTGAATTGGCGAAGTACTCAGCTTAGCACTCCCCCTTACAGGAAGACCACAAAAATCTGGTAGATTTCCCATATGAAGCCCGCAACGGTAGATTTCATCTTTAAATCGTTTAGAAAATGAGCTATATTTAAAGCTTCCATACCTTTTTATATTCTCCCTTTCTTGCAACCAAGAAGAAAAGCCCATTCTCATTCTATTAATTCTTAGATTCAATAATTCGTACAAATTATTCGAGCGAAGTGGCTTTAGATCTAGATGGGCAAAAGACTTTTTCGTAGAAATTGGTAGGAGATGAGAGAGTATATACAAATTTTCTGTATCAACGTTTAAAATAGGGATAATAAATTTTTTAGCGGAAGTTTGCTGAAGAAAAGAGTAATGAAAAGCGGTTAAAGAAAATAAATGATTTCCTATAGTATGGAGCTGTTGGTGGGATAATATCCACAGTGGTTTTATTCCTGACTTTATATAGCCATTTGTACGCTTATAAACTATTTTTGTAGGAATTATTGAACATTGAAACTCAATGGCATAAACAAGTCCGTTATGTTCAAAGCTGAGATCCGCCCTTTGATGGATGTTAGCGAAATATTTTTCAACCTCAACATTTTTATAGTATTTTCTTAATATATCGTATAACAATAATTTACCTTTTAAGTGGACTTCTGACTCTTTTTCATATGATTCAAAGCATTGACTATGCGGTTTATGAGCAAAGTGAGACTTTTTAAAGATGCCATTCTTTAAAATGACAACATCCTTACACTCTGGACAGTAAAAAGACTTTTCCTTATATTTACCGTATTGAACATCTTGGGCATTAATAAGTTTGCCATCATTCGTTATTGCCTTTAACATGTAGGTTCACATCCTTTCTATACATTCTATCTTCTCCCCTATCATTCTTTATTCCTGCATAAAAAGAAAAGACCGACTTCTTAAAGAAATCGGCTTTTTTATTAAAAGTATTTTTTTAGTTCAATTAAAGCATTTTCAGCGATAATTACCTTTCCATATTCAGAAATCACGTGAATGGTTGTATCTGTTTCATGCCCATATTCAAGTAGTATACTTAGAATATTATCAATTTCATCCTCTTCGAATTGTTCCTCGGGAAATTCGACGATTAAATAATAGTTATTCTTGTATGAACGCAGTTGCGTATGAACATTTCCTAGTTCCACTCTCTTGGATAATGAAATGATATCCTCAAAGTCTCTAAAGGCAATAACGAAATCTAATTTTTCTTCCGCTTCCTCTTCTTCATTTTCCTGTAATTGATCAAGCATTGCTTCTACTCTTTCATCTACAGCAAAATCCTTCATTTTTTCATCAGAAACAGGGAGCTCTAACTTTTGTCCGTCTTTAGATAACTGCGCCTTCGTTACTAAGATTTCTAATCCTTTATCGAGTGCTTGAACTTGAATCCACAATGGACCTTCCATCACAAAATCTTCTTCTGTGTGAACCTCATCCATCATATCCCAAAAAAGTTCTTCACTTCTCTCTCGGTTGTACCATATTTCATCACGATCAAAGCCTCTTTCCTCAATATCAATATATGAGATATAAAACTTCACCGTGTTTTCATTAATTCTCTCGATTTCCACTTAGCAACTCTCCCTTCTTGCTTTTTGTGAAGGGATTATAACCCCTAATTTGTACTACTTTACTACCATTTACCCTATTTCAAGAAAATTATTCTTTTAGTGATCATTCTAGCAAGAATAATGAGAAAATAATGTGTAACAACAGATATACCTATTATGTTTTACCTTTTGTTATATTTTATGATAAATATGCTGTAAAGGGAATGCCCAAAAATACAATTGGCAAAAAACGAATGAATGCCTATATTCGTTAATACAATATATATTTATTGTGTTTGTATTTTATCAAAAAAACCTGTCCCCTACAAGAAACAAGCTTAGGCTGATGAAAAGCTTTTTTTCGCTATTGATTTGTGATAAAACACTGTAATGGCCTTTGGAAATAATCGAGTATGAATAACAGTAAAATGATTAGTACGAATATCATGGGGCAGAAATGTGGTTCTTCTATTATGTATCAGAAATATCTAGTGTATAGACTAAAGAATTTGGTTCGGCTATCTTTACTGTATCTCTGGAGATGGATGCGCAATGCTTTTTTCTAAACTTATCCAAAAATTATTTGAAAGAAACTAAAAAACGAACAAATCATATAAAAGGATTTGTTCGTTTTCATTTAAGCATACTTAGGATTAAATGTGAAGTTAAGTGAGTACGATTGGTTTTAGTTAACCAACTTTTGAGCCTCACGTAGATGATACGTACGAACCTTCCTAGGAAGGAAGCGTCGAATTTCATCTTCATTATAACCTACTTGTAATCTTTTCTCATCTAAGATAATCGGTCTTCTTAATAATCCAGGATTATCTCTTATCAATTCAAATAAATCCTGTAAAGGCATCGTTTCAAGATTAACATCCAATTTTTGGAATGTTTTAGAACGTGTTGAAATAATCTCATCTGTTCCATCTTCTGTCATACGAAGGATTTCTTTAATTTCATCAATTGCTAAAGGTTCTGAGAAAATATTTCTTTCTTTGTATGCAATATCGTTTGCCTCTAACCATGCTTTTGCTTTTCTACATGATGTACAACTTGGTGAAGTGTATAATGTGACCATTTTACAATTTCACACTCCTTAGAAATTTAAAGTATATTTTATTCGCCGTAATTGTTTAATTATGCTATTCTTACTGATTGTTACACTTGTTTCCGTTTTCAATGAACAGGCTTACTTTCTCATTGAGAATAATCCACTAGGCTGTAACTATTGTTGTAATTTATAATTAATTTAAATAAGCTGTTCCACTTCATTATACACCATCTGTGGAACAGATGATATATATTTTTCTATTCTTCATACACTTAAATGCCAATTAAACAATTAACTTCTGCCTTAGTGAATCTATAATATAAGACGTTTTCATTTAAAAAAGGTTTCATGAAATATTGATTTTTTTATTTGTTCACAAACTGTTCAATTATAGAATAATGAAATCTGTTACTATTTAACCTATATAACTATGATAGACATTTACCCCTTTTTTTTAAGAATAAACATTTACTTTCTCAATAATCGACTTTAAATGAAAAAAAACTTTATAAGAAAATGATGTTGAGCCATTCTTTACCTAAAAAGAAATCCCGAACATTGAGGTTGTTCGGGATTTCTATGGATTAAATATCTTTCAAAAGATCATTATTATTGTCATTCTCAGAAAAAGTAAGGACTTCATCTACTGGTTGATATGATGCTCCATAGAATTGAGTGTCCTTGTAAGTATGAATCAATTCATATGTTTTAATCATTGCATCGAAAATCATTTCTTCCGTTTCATTATTAGGTGCCCAGAATAAAATTTCCATTGCATTCACTTCATTTGTTGCAAGAGATCGACGACGGTAACCTATAGATTGAGCGTGCTCAAAGCCTTCTCTTTTATAAAATTTCAAGCGTTTCTCCGTATCAGTATCTTCATAATCAACAGGTTCAACTTCTAAGATAATCGGTTTGCCTTTTTCCTTTAATTGATCAATTAATTTATGTCCTAAACCTTGTCCTCTTGAATCTTTGGACACAAACAGGTAGTCGATAAAGACAAAAGTTTCAAGTTCAACATACATTAACACATGCATTGGACCCTCATCTTTATGATAAATATCAGGTCGCTCTTTCAAAAGTGTTTCCATATGCTCTTTTGACTTCATCTCTTCTACAGGAAAATACTGATTCAATTTTTCATACCAATGCATGGACCAAACCCCTTTATTATTTAAATATTTCCAGTCGTGATAAACTTCCAGCTTTCTCTTCTTGTATAAGAAAATCGTATAAATAAGTCATCATTCACGTATAAATAAACTAAGTTGTAACGCTCTATCAAAGTATTTGTGATTTTCATTCTTTTCATTCTTTAATAAATGCTTTATTATTAGAAATAGAACATCATCAGAATAACTTGAATTTTCCGAAAAGAAAATTGGAGGTTTATCAATGATTGGTTACTTTTCAGACTTGATTATCGTTTCATTGCTCATACTCAGTTTAACTTCCCTTTTAGGTGTACTAATAAACAGCTTGGGAATAAAATTATTTGGCGGCAAGAAAAAATCCGAATTCGTAGACCAATCTGCATTTATGCAAACCGGATGGAAAAACGTGGGCGGAAAGAAGAAATAATCCTCATCCTATATACTATGATAACGCATACACAATAAGTGTCAAATAATAAGCAGCTGATAAACATACTATCAGCTGCTTATTTTTTAATTTAATGGGGTATAATCAACATTTTCTGTATAATGATTGCCGGCATTCCACAATAAGAATTCGTCAATTCCTTCCTCATTCAAAGCCCTAATTTGATCCTCTATTTCTTGCTTACCATAAGGCTTGTAATTACCGGTACCTAAATAAGATGCAGTAAAATCCTGTAGCCAAGGTCTAGAAATAGGCGGAGAAGCTAGTTCCTCCCGTTTGGCATTCTCTATCTTTGCGTACTCTTTAATAAGCTTGTAAGGTTCTAAATCTGGTTTTTGAATCCCAAAGTATGGCCCCCAGTGGCTCGGATAGATCATTGAAGATATGACATCCACATGTTCTGAGATTTTTGAGAAGTTCTGTCCAATCCCAGGTGCCTCTGGTAAAGTAGCCGTATAACCAAAAATATCAACAGATACTTTGACACCATAAGGCTCTAACTGTTCTTTCGCAAACTTAACGAAGTCTGTAACAGCATCTACTCTCAGCTGCACATCATCTTTACCGTTCGTATACTTTCCTTTACCATACTTCAATGAATCAGCCATATGCTCAAATCCTTCAGGGAAACGAACATAATCAAATTGAATTTCCTGGAATCCCATTTTAGCTGCTTCTATAGCAATATCTACATTATATTGCCACACTTCTTCCATAAACGGATTAACAAAGGCTTCTCCTCTTCCGTTTGTCCATACTTTATTTCCTTCTTTATACGACCATTCAGGCTTTAACTTGGCTAGTGTTGAATCCTTAAAAACAACGACCCTCGCAATAGGGTAAATCTCTTTTTCTTCTAATGTCGTTAACATCTCTTTCGTATCTTTTATATAAGGTTCGACAATATCCTTATATTTACTATCATCTTCCGGCTGGTATGTAAGATTTCCCCAATCATCTTTAATATCAATAACCATCGCATTTAATTCTGTCTTATCAACAAAATTTGATAACCGTTCAAAATTTGCTCCTCCTGCCGATGGACCAGTAACATAAATACCTCTAATAGCATCTGGGTAGGTAAAGTCGTAGCCTGAATCGTATGTAAACCGTTTCATTTGTTCAGGTAATTCCATAAAAAAACCAGCATATTCTTTCTGTGCATGAAGCTGATAACTTTGTTGTTCAGCATTCGCATGGTCTAATTGTGGCACTACACTTAATAAAAGTAAGAAAAAAGCAACTTTAATCGCCCTCACTATTTTTCCCTCCTCATCCATATATTTTCTTTTTCTTATCTCCTATTCTACTAGAAGTTAAACCCAATGCAAAAGAAAATAGTAATAATGAGAAATTTTTTAATTTTTGCGATAGTAATTTCATACAAACTATTGTATACTATATTCATACATTTTAGTGATTGAAAGCACTAAACATATTCCTAATATTCATATTTTTCCTAACTGAATATTTGTTCCGAAAATAATTCTTTAGGTTGGAGGCAGGTCTTAAGCAGATTTAATCAACGAAAAAACGACCTCAATAAGAGATCGCTTTTAAGTTAACTTTTATGATCTTTTTGGTATTGTGCAAATTCTTTTTCAGAACAGAAAACAAAGTGACCAGGACGAACTTCACGCATTTCAACCTTCTCATCAGCACTATATTGATGAACAGCTGGGTCATATGCTTTTCGCTGACGTGTTCTTTCTGACTCTGGATCAGGTAATGGAATAGCAGATAATAATGATTGTGTATAAGGGTGCATAGGATTGCTATACAACTCTTCCGCTGTGGCAAGTTCAACTAGCTTACCAAAGTACATCACACCAATTCTATCACTAATATACTTAACCATTGACAAATCATGAGCAATGAATAAGTAAGTTAACCCTTTTTCACGCTGAAGTTTTTTCATTAAGTTAACAACTTGTGCCTGAATAGATACGTCAAGAGCAGAAATCGGTTCATCAGCAATAATGAATTCAGGTTCAACAGCTAGCGCTCTAGCAATACCGATACGCTGTCTTTGTCCACCAGAGAACTCATGTGGATAACGGTTAGCATGCTCTTTATTTAAGCCTACTGTTTCAAGTAACTCATAGACGCGTTCCATACGCTCTTTTTTCGACTTTGCAAGCCCATGAATATCAATACCTTCAGCAATGATATCCGCAACCGTCATACGAGGATTTAAGGATGCATAAGGGTCTTGGAAAATCATCTGCATTTTACGGTTAAATGCTTTTAGTTGATTGGTTGACTTTTTACCATGAACATTTTCACCATTAAATAAAACTTGTCCATCAGTGGCATTATACAAGCGTATAATTGTTCTACCGGTCGTTGATTTCCCACAACCTGACTCACCAACTAGACCAAGGGTTTCACCTTTGTAAATATCAAAAGTAATGCCATCAACCGCTTTAACCATATTCGATTTACCAACATTAAAATGTTGTTTTAGATTTTTTATTTCAACTAATTTCTCTGCCATAACTTAAATACCCTCCTTCACAATTACTGGTTTATCAAAATTGGAGGACATTTGACGTTGACGCAACTTCACCGCTGCAGGTGGTTCAACATGAGGTGCATCAGGGTGTAACAACCAAGTTTTCGCAAAATGTGTTTCAGAAATTTGAAACATTGGTGGTTCTTCCTCGTAATCAATGGCTAATGCATATTTGTTCCTTGCAGCAAATGCATCACCAATTGGCGGATTTGTTAAGTCTGGTGGCGTACCAGGAATGGCAGCTAATTCATCTTTTGTATCATTATCAACACTTGGCATAGAAGCAAGTAGTCCCCAAGTATAAGGGTGCTTCGGATCATAAAAGATTTCATCTACTGTGCCTATTTCAACGATTTGACCAGCATACATAACAGCTACACGATCTGCCACATTGGCAACAACGCCTAGATCATGAGTGATAAAGATAATAGATGTGTCCATTTTCGCTTGTAACTCTTTCATTAACTCTAAAATTTGAGCTTGAATAGTTACATCAAGAGCGGTTGTAGGTTCATCAGCAATCAGTAATTTAGGGTTTGTAGCCAAGGCTATAGCTATCATTGCACGCTGTCTCATACCACCTGAGAATTCATGCGGATATTGATTTACTCGTTTATCAGGCATCGGAATACCAACTAGTTCTAATAACTTTATTGCACGTTTTTTAGCATCTGCTTTAGATAATCCTTGGTGCTTAATCAAACCTTCCATGATTTGATTACCAACTTTCATTGTTGGGTTTAATGAAGTCATTGGATCCTGGAAAATCATACTTATATCTTTACCGCGTATGTTTTCCATTTCTTTTTCTGATTTAGGTACAATATCATCACCATAGAAAAGAATTTCTCCACCAGTAATTTGTCCTGGAGGCATTGGAATTAGTTTCATTAGTGTTTGTGAAGTAACACTTTTACCTGAACCTGATTCACCAACAATAGCTAATGTCTCACCTTTATGAAGGTCAAAGCTAACACCACGAACAGCTTGTACCGTCCCTCCATAAGTTTGGAATGAGACTTTTAGATCTTTTACTTCGAGAATTTTTTCCATGTTCTCACTCCTTATTTACGGCTTCTTGGGTCGAGTGCGTCACGTAGACCATCACCGACTACATTGAATGCAAAAATGGTTAAACAAATAAAGATCGCAGGGAAGAATAATCGCCATGGGTAATATCTTAACGCTGGTAAACCATCATTGGCCATTGTACCCCAACTCGCTAGAGGCGGTGTTAAACCTAATCCTAGGAATCCAAGATAAGCTTCTGTAAAGATCGCAGAAGGAATTGTTAATGTCATTGTAACTAAAATTGGACCCATTGAGTTTGGAATTAAATGTTTACCCATAATTCTTGTTGTATTTGCACCTAAAGTTTTAGAAGCAAGAACAAATTCTTGATTCTTCAAGCTAAGTACTTGCCCTCGAACAATCCGGGACATATTAATCCATCCGGTTATTGTCATAGCAATAATCATCGTACTTAAACTTTGGCCAAGCACAACCATTAACAAGATAACTAATAACAAGTAAGGAATGCCTGATAAAACATCGGCACCACGCATCATTATTTCATCGGTTCTACCACCTTTGTATCCGGCGATTCCGCCCCAGGCAACACCAATAAATAAATCGATTAACGCAGCTGCAACACCGATAAAGATCGAAATTCTAGCACCTTCCCACGTACGAGCAAACATATCTCGTCCAAGATCATCGGTACCGAACCAATGCTCAGCAGAAGGTGGCTGATTTTTATTTGTTAAATCATTTGACTTATAGTCATATTCTGTCATATATGGTCCAAAGATTGCCATGAAGATGAGAATAATAAGTAGGACTATACCAAACATAGCAAGCTTATTTTTTCGGAATCTAATGAAGACATCTTTCCAAAATGAAAGACTTGGCTTCGAAATCTTTTCGGCATCATCTAATTGTGTGCCGACAACTTTGAATTTATCATTCGCACTTTGCATGATTTATTATTCTCCTTTCTTCCCAGCTAGTTTAATCCTTGGGTCGATGATTCCATACGCAATATCCACTAGGAGAATAGCTAATAGTAAAAGAATACTATAAAACACTGTCACACCCATTATTACTGTATAATCACGATTTGTAATACTTGTTACGAAGTGGAAACCTAACCCTGGAATACCGAAAATCTTCTCGATAACAAAGCTACCTGTTAAAACACCAGCAGTTAATGGTCCTAAATAAGTAACTACCGGAAGAAGAGCATTTCTCATTGCGTGCTTAACTGTAATTACTCCACCGCTCAAGCCTTTTGCTTTAGCAGTTTTAATATAATCATTTGCTAATACCTCAATCATACTAGATCGTGTGAGTCTTGCGATATAAGCCATCGGTCCTGCTGCAAGTGCAAGAGCTGGCAAAATGGTATGCATAAATGATTCCCAACGAGCTACCGGGAATATTTGCAATTTTATTGCTAAGAAATATTGTAAAAATGTTGCCATAATGAATGATGGCACGGATATTCCTAAAACAGCAACAGCCATTGTTGAATAATCTTGCCATTTATTTTGCCTTAAAGCAGCGATTACACCAAATAAAACACCTAAGGCAACGGCAATTAGTATTGCTTGAAAGCCTAATACAAAAGATACAGGGAATCCTTCTGTGATCAAATCATTAACTGTTTGACTTTTGTATTTAAAAGATGGGCCAAAATCCCACGTTACTACATTGATTAGATAATCAAAATATTGTTGATACCATGGCTGATCTAAGCCATAATGTGCTTGTAAATTCGCTTCAATTTCTGGTGGTAGTTTCTTTTCTGAAGCAAACGGGTTTCCAGGTGCAATGCGCATAAGGAAAAATGTTGCCGTTACAATTAGCCATAATGAAATTATCATATATAACAGACGTTTTCCTATATATTTCGTCATTGTCCAACACCTCCAATTGATTTTACTGAGGTCAGTATGTCTACAACTGCAAAGCTCATAATAGATAATATAATACATTTTTACCATTAGAAGGATAATACCTATTACAAGAACGAAGGTATATAGGAAGTTTCATCCCATATACCTTACATTTAAAAGATCAAATTATTCAAAGTGAGCCCACTTAAATTGAACATCGCCTAATCCAGATACAAAAACATCATTTAGGTTATCATCTTTAACCCAGTTATTTGTATAGAAATAAATTGGTGCAACCGGCATTGCTTCCATAAAGATTGCCTCTGCATCCTTTAATAATTGTTGACGCTTTTCAGCATCTGTTTCAGTTTGTGATTGTTCAAGTAATTTTTGGAATTCAGGATCTTCCCAACCAGTGTTGTTATTTCCACCGTCAGCATCTTTGTACATTTCCAAGAAGTTCATAGCGTCATTGAAGTCACCTAACCAACCCATACGAGCAATTTGGAAGTCTCCACTATTTACACTATCAAGGAAAACATTCCACTCAGCATTATCTAGAGTTACATTAATTCCAAGATTTTCACTCCACATATCTTGAATGGCTTGAGCAATCTTTTGATGTGCTTCAGATGTGTTATAAGAAAGCTTGATTTCTGGTAATTCTGATGCATCGCTTAATCCTAATTCTTCAAGACCTTTATTTAAGAATTCTTTAGCAGTTTCAACATCATTATCAGGGAAGTACCCTTCTTCATTTTCTGGGAACATCGTAGGTGGAACGATTGCCATAGCTGGAAGTTGTTCCCCTTGTGTAATGTTATTAATAATTGAATCACGATTAATTGCGTGAGTTAAAGCTTTTCTAATATTTTCATTATCTAATGGTTCAATAGTAGTATTGAATTTGTAGTTATAAACACCGGCAATTGCTTGTGTTTCTAATCTACCATCATCTTTAAGTGCTTGCATTGCATCTGTTGGAAGAGCTCCTGTCGGAGAACCTGCCCAATCCAATTCACCATTATCAAACATAGATAATTCAGTATTTGGATCATTAATCATATACATTTCAATTTTATCTAATTTTACAGTGTCTTTATCCCAATAAGTGTCGCTCTTTTCAAGAGTGATTTGGTCACTATGAGACCATTCAGCTAAGTGGAAAGGTCCGTTTGTCGTATAATTTTCACCAGCATCTGTTGCCCAGTCTGGATTTTCTTTTGCGATTTTACTATTTACTGGTAAATAAGTATAGAAAGCTGTTAGTTCAAGAAAGTAAGGTGTTGGGTTTGCTAGTGTAACTTCTAAAGTTTTTTCATCTACAGCTTTAACGCCAACATCATCTAAGCTACCTTCTCCTGTGTTAGCAGCTTCTGCACCTTCAACATAATATAGTTGATACGCATATGTTGATTGATTAGCTGGGTCTAATGCCCATTTCCATGCATATTCGAAATCTTCTGCAGTTACAGGATCTCCATTTGACCATTGTGCATCTTCACGGATATTAAATGTGTATGTTTTTTGGTCTTCTGAGATTTCCCAATCTTCTGCCATAGCGGCTGCTGGTTTATCGTCTTGACCAATTCGAGTTAATCCTTCTAATACGTTACGAAGAACAGTACCAGAAGTAGAATCTTCAGCCAAACCTGGATTTAATGAAGGTGGTTCAGTATTAATATTTACTTTTAATTCTTGAGGTACATCACTACCTCCATCGCCACCATCTGCATTGTCATCGCCTCCGCCAGCGCAAGCTGCTAGAACCATGCTAGCTAAAAGTAGCATACTTAAAAAGATTGACCATCTTTTTTTCACGGTGAAACCCCCTATTTTTAATTCAAACGATTCTTCACAGAAATAACAGTTGTTCACATAGAGTAGATTGATGAAAAAATCAAACAATTTTTATTATAAAAAAAGAGTTGATTCCTTTATGCATACTAAGGAAAGTAAGTTTATTTTGATAGAACAAATTCCCTCTATTCAGATAATTCAGCTTGAATATTAAAATTTGTATCTATTAGACTACGATAAACTCACCTTTTCATCATTCCATCTACCTGTAACCGAACAAAATGTAATATGTTTGTAAAGATGTCGTTTGGTAGGTTTTATTATAGTTTCTTTAAAAGTTTATTTCAAGCCCGTTTTAAATAATCTAAATTATCTATATTTTTTCAAAAAAATGTCGAAACATGTATTATTATTGTCATGTAAGGGTTTTCATAAGTTTTTATTGGTATATAACAAATAAAAATTTTTTTTGCTGTTATAACGCTCACTTGATTTACTTCTACATATATTATATTATGATTACAAATAAATAATACAAATTGCTGTGAGAAAAGAGTAGTACATTTAAGATGGTTTTAAGAGAGCTTATGGTAGGTGAGAATAAGCAACCTATTAAATCGAATGGACTTTTTGAGCATGAATATATCGATTCACGTTAGACTAACGTTATCTGTCTTTAAGAGATTCACATATGTGAATAATTAGGGTGGCACCGCGGACCATTCGTCCCTAGGTTTTTTAGGGATGAGTGGTCTTTTTATATGTTCATTTCTCATAGCAAATAGGAGGATTATGATGAAAAAAACACTCTTTTCTGGTATTCAACCCAGTGGAACAATAACAATTGGTAACTATATCGGGGCATTAAGACAGTTTGTTGAGCTGCAAAATGAATATGATTGCTACTTTTGTATCGTCGATCAACATGCTATCACTGTTCCACAGGATCGCTTACAACTAAGAAACAATATCCGTAGCCTAGCAGCACTTTATGTTGCGGTAGGCTTAGATCCAAATAAGGCAACTCTATTCGTTCAATCCGAAGTACCTGCACATGCACAAGCCGCATGGATGTTACAATGTATTTCTTATATCGGTGAGTTAGAAAGAATGACGCAGTTTAAAGATAAATCTGCTGGTAAAGAAGCTGTCTCAGCAGGCTTATTAACCTACCCACCACTAATGGCTGGAGATATCCTATTATATGGTACAGATATTGTCCCGGTTGGAGAAGATCAGAAACAGCATTTAGAATTAACAAGAGACTTAGCAGAAAGATTCAACAAAAAATACAATGACATCTTTACGATTCCAGAAGTAAGCATTCCAAAAGTGGGCGCACGAATCATGTCACTTCAAGATCCAACGAAAAAAATGAGTAAATCTGACCCTAATAAAAAAGGATTTATCTCTATTTTGGATGAACCGAAACAAATTGAAAAGAAAATTAAAAGCGCAGTAACAGATTCTGATGGCATCGTTGCTTTTGACAAAGAGAATAAACCTGGCGTTTCAAATTTATTAACGATTTACTCGATATTCTCAGGCGAATCAATTGAAAATATTGTGAATAAATATGAAGGAAAAGGGTACGGTGATTTCAAAGGGGATTTAGCAACTGTAATTATTAGCCACTTAAAACCTATTCAAGATAAATATCATCATCTCATGGAATCAGCAGAATTAGATGAGATATTAGATGCAGGAGCAGAAACTGCCAATAAAGTTGCAGGTAAAATGGTTAAAAAGATGGAAAACGCTATGGGATTAGGAAGAAAAAGGAAATAAAAAAAGGGACGTTCAAATTAAATTGAGCGTCCCTTTTTGATTTAATTTACCTTTGAACCATTCTCCATTTCCCATAACTTCTCAAAAAAAGGTTGACCTTTAATGATATTCTCACAAAATCTTTCATGTTTCTTAGACCAACCTATCTTACTGTCTTCATATAAATTCATCCATGCATCATGGAAACCCATTGATTGAATACTTTTATACTCTTCAGGCATCCATTCTGTAAACCAATAGCGAATTTCCGCTTCATTTTCTGAACTATGAAGTTGATCTAGTGCCATAAACATTAATTGTTTGAGCTGCCTTTCCTTCCTTGTCAGGCCTTTCATTAATTCTGGATCTGGAGAGAGAATGTGGAAACTTTTTAGACTCGGCTTTTGTTCAAAAGTATATTCCATTTCATCGTGATTAGAAATCATTTCATATGTAAGTTGTTCTTGTCTTGGTATCAATCTACTCTTTCGAATTGGAATATGATACCCTATTGTATCAACGGCCATAATGCTTGTCCCATCAGTAATGACAAAACAATAATCCAATTGCACTCTTTCATGATTTTTTCTTAAATACGCTTTTTGATACACGTCATTCAATAGCTGTTGTGGTAATTCAGATAAATCATTTTCAATATAATGAAATAGTGCTGGTGTGATCCTTAGTAATGGTACTTGATCCAATAATTCAACTGCATCATCTTTTCGCCATTCATGAAATTGACAAACATTGTAACCATTCTCTTCCCCTTCAAACCAGTTCACCCAAACATCATGAAGATATAACATTTCCTAACCCCCACTCGCATGATTATTTGTCAATAAGTATGGGCAAACAACTCTGTTTTTATTCCTTTCTTTTACAATCTAATCCATTATTATTCTTTTTTTACCTTTGATTAGAAAGCAATTTGTACTTTATATTGAAATATACTTGCTATATACAGCGTATTTAATATGGAAGTAAATGTTATAATATTCATTTATTATTCACTAAAATAAATATTAATATAATTTAGAATAAATAGTAAATAATTAAATCCCCACTCATTACAAAGCATATAACCGTTTTCTCCCCAAAAAA
The DNA here is from genome assembly GCF_038595015.1 of Cytobacillus sp. FSL W7-1323. Taxonomy (NCBI): domain Bacteria; kingdom Bacillati; phylum Bacillota; class Bacilli; order Caryophanales; family Bacillaceae; genus Cytobacillus; species Cytobacillus sp. FSL W7-1323. The sequence continues at coordinate 1,603,072 of NZ_CP151998.1, read as the reverse complement.
AAGAATGCAATTACCTTAAAAGGTCAATTGCATTCTTTTTCAGACTTACCTGCTAGGCCTTTACCTTCTAGATTTAGGGTTAAGAGCGTCTTTTAAGCCTTCTCCGATGAAATTTATTGCTAGTATGGTGATTGTAATAGCTGCAGCGGGCGGTACCCACATCCACGTTTTATTTCTTAATACGTCAGAATCACGGGCTTCAAATAACATATTACCCCAACTAGGTATATTTGCTGGAACACCAGAACCTAAAAAGCTTAAACCTGCTTCAGCAACAATTGTTACTGCTAACATTAATGTAGCCTGGACAATAATTGTTGAGGCTATATTCGGTAATATATGTTTAATAATAATCTTTATCGGCCTCGTACCAATTGATTTTGCTGCTAAAACATACTCATTCTCTTTTTCCGAAAGAAAACGGCTTCGGACAATTCTGGCAACTCCTCCCCAGCTAAGGAAACTGATGACCAAGATCAATGTCCATACTCCTGATACTTTCCCTACTAATATCGTATTTAATACAATAACAAATATTAAAAATGGAAAATTCAAAACAAAATCTGTAATACGCATGAATATTTGATCAATCTTTCCACCATTATATCCAGCAATAGCTCCGACAATTGTACCAATAGATATAATTAGTACCATACAAGACAAGCCAATTAACAACGATGTCCTAGCTCCATAAACCATTCTGGTGAATACATCCCTACCATTTGTATCTGTGCCAAACCAGTGCTCTGCTGAAGGTTCCAGGTTCATTGACATAAAATTAATTCTAGAGATATCTTGTGTGGTGAATATTGGTCCAAAAATAGCGAGCAAGACAAACGCAGTAAATATAATTAAACTCGTCATTGCTATCTTGTTTTTGAGAAATTTATTGCGGGCAATTTTCCATGGAGATAGTTGTTTTTGGTTTGATTTTACTATTACTTGATTTGTATTTAAAGAAGCTTTCACCATAATTGCCCCCTATCCTAACCTAATCCTAGGATCAACTATACCGTAGAGTAAATCCGCAATTAAGTTACCTATTAATGTTAAAAATGAAAGCAGCATGGTAATTGTCATCAACACCGCATAATCTCTTCTATTAACAGACTCAAGGAACAATAGACCGATTCCTGGATAAGTAAAAATTGTTTCAGTAATAACCGCTCCACCTATTAATGTAGCTATATCAAACCCTAAAAATGTAATTAATGGAATCATTGAGTTTCTTAAAATATGTTTATTATAAATGGATGATTCACTCGTTCCCTTTGCTCTTGCTGTTCGGACATAATCTTTTCTACTGTTCTCAATAACATCATTTCTCAAAAATTGCGTATAAGATGCTGTTCCCATTAAACCTAGAATCAATGCAGGTAATAGCACATGATGCATTCGACTCACATAGTATTCCCATGTGCCTGGCTGTAACCCTACCTCTACTGAACCGGCAAAAGGAAACCAACCTAATTGAAAAGAGAAAAAATAAATCGCTATAATTCCAGCAACGAAAGATGGAATCGCTAAACCTACATAGTTGTATCCTGCTATAAGATTGTCTCCTAAGGTGTATGGCTTTCTACCAGCATACATCCCCATAGCAAAGGCAAAGATATATGTAATTATCAGTGCAATAATTGCGAGAAAAATCGTATTTGGCATTCGGTCAATGATTAAATCGTATACAGGCATTTTATGCGCTGTTGAGTTACCAAAATCTCCTTGAACGAAATTAGTAATCCATCTCCAGTATTGAATATGTATAGGGTCATTATAGCCCAACTTTTCTCTCATATCTTCAATATATTCGGGATTCGTATTTGATGGATCAATTTCCCCCCCAAAAGGGTCCCCTGGCATAAACTTCGCCAGGGAGAAAACCACAACAGAGGTAAGGAATAGTAACGGTATCATACCTAATATTCTTCGAAGTGAATATTGCAGCATGTTCCATTTCCCCTTATCATTTAAAAGTTCGCTTGTCTAATTATTCAGTTACATACCACTCATGTGTATTTGTTTCGTTGTAACCTACAGCATTAATATGAACTCCTTGAAGGCGCTTATTAATACCATATAAATCTAGATTTTCCCATAATGGAATACCAGGAAGCTCTTCATTGATAAGTTTTTGCCATTCAACATAAACCTCTTTACGATATTCTTTGTCGAACGCTTTCTCGCTTAAACCTTCATCTAGCAACCTTTGATTATCTTCATTTACCCAACGTCCATAGTTCCACTCTGCATTATTCGCCCATAGGCCAGATGGATCCGGATCAGAGCCAGTACTCCATGAACCAAAAAATGCTTCTAACGCTTCATCATCTTTATCTTTCATATCATTGTATAAGTTAAATTCGACTAATGATCCAGTCGCTAATTCCGTTTTTACGCCAATATCATTCCATGATTGGATGATTGCTTGAGAACGACCTTCAAATGTTGCATTCCCAGCATAGTGACCAAATGAAATGGAGAATGGTTCTCCTTCAGGATCTTCTACAAAACCGTCCCCATCAACGTCTTTATAGCCGGCCTCAGCTAGTAGCTCTTTCGCTTTTTCTGGATCATACTCATATTGATTTAATTCTGACTCCTCTGCTGCAATCCAGAAAGTTGAAGGAATAACTGTGTTAGATACTGTACCTTTACCTGATAAGAACGCATCAATCATCGCTTGACGATCAAGAGCATGAATTAAGGCATGGCGTAACTCTTTGCTTTTAAATTTGTCAAAATCATCAACATTTGTACGTGTTTCTTGATCACGGTGACCAAACCTTAAACCGATATAAGAATACCCTACACCTTTTGTTTCTTCAACTGTGATATGTTCCATCGTTTCAAGTTCTTCTACTTGTGCAGGAGCAACGCCCATAATGTCAACTTCACCATTCTGCAGGGCACCATTTGCTACTGCCGGATCAATCACTTTGACTACTACTCCATCAAGTTTTGGTTCACCTTTATAGTAATCTACAAACTTCTCTAACTCTACATATTCACCAGCTTTAACAGACTTAACTTTAAATGCTCCTAGACCTACTGGTGTTTGTCTAACTTGTTCTGATTCACCAAGCTCTGCTATAGCCACTCCCTCATAATGCTTTTTAGGCATTGGATAAGACCAAAGATTTTCAAGATTATTGATTTTTACAGATTCAAATGTAATTGCAATCGTATATTTGTCAACTAACTCAATTCCTTCAATTGTCTCCGCTTTTCCATCCTTTTTTTCTTTAGCTCCTTTAATACCTTCTACATAATTAAAACGTGGGCCAGTATACTCAGGATCAGCCATTGTTTCCAATGCAAATTGGTAGTCTTCTGCTGTTAGTTCCTCACCATTATGCCATTTTACGCCCTCTTTAAATTTGAACGTATAAGTGAGCTTATCATCACTAATTTCCCAAGTGGCAAGGTCTGGTTCATATTCTAATTCGTCATTTACTGAATAAATACCATCAGTCATGAAATTCAAGATTTCGGCATCAATCGCACTGCCATAATATGCTGGCTCTAATACACCCTCTGGAGCAGATGTCACTGCTACTGTCACATTTCCACCCTCAACCGGTTCACCAGTGTTGGCTTCGTCTTTATCTCCATCTTTTTCATTCCCACTCGTTTCGTTCCCGCTATTACAAGCTGCTAGAAACATAGAGAATACGAGTAATAACGAAATTAACCAAAAAGATTTCTTTTTCATTGTTCTCCCCCTAAATGATTTTTTAGTTATATAAATGACAAGCTACGTTATGACCAGCCTTCACCTCCTTTAAAGTCGGTTTCACTTCCATGCACTCTTTCATGGCATGTGAACAGCGTGGATGAAACGGGCAACCCGTTGGAGGATTGGCCGGACTTGGTACATCACCTTCTAAGATAATTCTCTGTTTCTTCTTTCTCGGATCCGGCTCAGGTATGGCCGAAATCAAAGCTTGTGTGTATGGGTGAAGTGGTTCTGCAAAAATACTATTCTTATCAGTTACTTCAACAATTCCACCTAAATACATCACAGCAATTCGATCACTCATATGCTTAACAACACTCAAATCATGTGCAATAAATAAAAATGTTAATTGAAATTCATTTTGCAGTTCCTTTAAGAGATTCAATACTTGGGACTGTACAGATACATCAAGTGCTGATACAGGTTCATCCGCAATAATTAGCTTTGGACGTAGTGCTAATGCTCGCGCAATACCAATCCTTTGCCTTTGACCACCAGAGAATTCATGAGCATATTTATAATAAGCATCTGACGGAAGTCCGACCTTATTAAGGAGATCCATGACTTCTTCTTTTAATTCTTTCACTGATTTCCCTCTAAAATTAACGAGCGGTTCTGAGACGATGTCCCCAACCATTTGCATTGGATTAAGTGAGGCGTATGGATCTTGGAAAACCATTTGAAAATCTTTGCGAATTGCTCTTAAAGTTTTTCCTTTCAAACTTGAAATATCTTGTCCATCAAAAATAATTTTTCCATCTGTTGGATTCATAAGTTTTAAAAGCGTTCGACCTGTCGTTGATTTGCCGCAACCCGATTCTCCAACAAGTCCAAATGTTTCGCCATTATGTATTTGAAAACTAACTCCGTCTACAGCTTTGACATGTCCTACCGTTCTTTGAAAAAAACCTGCTTTAATCGGGAAATATGTTTTTAAATCTTCTACTTCTAATAACACTTCTCGCTTCTCAGCTGTGTTATTTGACATATGTATTCCTCCCATTAGTCTGATAGCTGTTCTCATATAAAAGACAAGCAGCCTCATGTCCATTTTCAACAAAACCTAATAAAGGTGTGATTTCAGTACATTCAGGCATTCTTTTTGGACAACGATCAGCAAATCTACAACCAACTTCTGGCATATCTTTAAGGGATGGTACTAAGCCGTCAATCGACCCTAATTCTTTCTCTTCTTCATCCAATTTAGGGATCGATTGTAATAATAACTGTGTATAAGGGTGTTTAGGGTTATGAAAAAGTGCATCTACATTTGTTCTTTCAACAATTTTCCCAGCATACATAACAATTACATCGTCACACATTTCAGCAACGACCCCAAGATCATGGGTAATAAGAATTATTGCCATATTATTGATTGATTGAATTTCCCTTAATAAATCTAGTATTTGGGCTTGTACTGTCACATCTAATGCAGTCGTTGGCTCATCAGCTATAAGTAACTTTGGTTGGCAGGCAATCGCAATAGCAATCATTACCCGTTGCCTCATTCCCCCTGAAAGTTGATGGGGATATTCATCAACGATATTCTCTGGCCTTGATATGCCTACTTGTCTTAAAAGATGGATGCTTTTTTCTCGCGCATCCTTTTTCGAAATCTTCTGATGATTAAAGAGAATCTCCTGTAATTGAAAACCAATTGTGAATACAGGGTTAAGTGCCGTCATTGGTTCTTGGAAAATCATTGAGATATCATTACCTCGGATGGTATTCATTTGATTAATGGAGTAATTCTCAATATTCTTACCTTCAAAAACAATTTCACCACCAGTGACTTTTCCTGTTTCCTTCGGTAATAACTGCATAATGGACATAGACATGACACTCTTTCCACAGCCTGATTCTCCCACGACACCAAGAATTTGTTTTTTCTTTACGTCAAAAGATACATTATCTACTGCGTGATAGACCTTTCCGTCTATATCAAAACCTGCTTTTAATTCTTTTACTTGTAAAATTGTGTCCAAGCTAGGACTATCTTCTTTTCCTATCATTTCAACACCTCAATCGTAATATCTTACAGTATTGTAAAATATTTAGTACTAGGATTAATTATCTGTATATTATTACAAATAGATTACGAATACAAGGAATTTTTTCAAAAATCTATCTTTTGATAATATTATAAATAGTATGGAGTGGTCATGAAATAGTTCTTACATCCTGTTACTTGTATGTTAATATAAGGAAAAAATACTATTTTACTTACTTTGACAATTTCCTTATTTCCTTTACATGTTTTCTCACCTACTCTATTCTTTTTCCCACTGAGGCAAAAATAACTTCGAAGGAATAACCATGCTTTCTTTAAGCTTGATTTTCTTTTCATTGTCATACATTGAGACAATTTCATAGCCAATGGAATAGCCAAGCATTTTTGGATATTTCCCCTCACCGAATAGAATTTGGTCATGTAATTCATTGTCTCTCTTTATGTCTATATTGTTTTTTACATATTTATGCCAATAGTATCGTATTCTTTCTCTATCATGTTCTGTGCACCACTTTGAACGATACGATTTTCCACAACTCTTCTCCACTGCCCATTCTGCTAATCCTTCTAATACTATGCTATCCAATAGTGTATACTCAGCCATTTCTTTTTTTAATCTCTTCATTCTGCAGATATGATGGTATTCATGAACAAATAATGCTTCTAACTCTTTCTCATCTTCTAATGGAGCGAGAAATAAAAACATCTTGTCAGGGAATGACAAGCCAGACTTCACATAAGATGTTCTAAAGAATAATCCGCCTTGTGCAATTGGAAATAAGTAAATTGGGACATCTGGCCCTTTCCAGTTTTTTCTATACTTATTTAATAACAATTCAACCTTTTCCCATGTTCTATTTTCTTTTAACTGTTTGAATTGTTCTTTATTCCTTCTATTTGGTGAATACATGCCAAAGGAGGATAAGAATTGGTATAACCTTTGTGGCTCGTTTTCATGGAATGAATCTAACAATGGTTCAATTAACTTTTCTGGATCAGTAAAATGCTGATTTAACCATTCATCTGTTCTAATTACCGGCATATGTTTCTCTCCCATCAAATGTTGTTGTTTATTTTATGGAAGAGACAAATAATCGGTTCAAAAGAAAACCATAAAAATATAAAAAACACGGACAAATTCCGCCATGTAACAAAGCAGAACTTATCCGTGTTTCATTTTATTATTGATATTTTTTGAAGACGATTGTTGCGTTATGACCACCAAAGCCTAATGAGTTACTCATAACAGCTCCAATAGTTTTTTCTCTTGATACATTAGGTACATAATCTAAGTCACAATCTGGATCTTTTGTATTGTAATTAATCGTTGGTGGCAACGTACTATCTCTTAACGCTAAGATAGAGAAAATCGCCTCAACGCCTCCGGCAGCACCTAGAAGGTGACCTGTCATAGATTTGGTTGAACTAATGGCTAAATGATAAGCATGTTCACCAAAAACACTTTTCACTGCAACAGTTTCATATTTATCGTTATAATCTGTGCTCGTACCATGAGCATTAATATAATCGATTTGTTCAGGAGTGAGTCCCGCATCGTCAAGTGCCATTTTCATTGCACGCGCACCGCCTTCCCCCTCTGGTGCAGGTGCGGTAATATGATAGGCATCTCCAGTAGAACCATACCCAACAATTTCAGCATAAATATTGGCACCGCGAGCTAGTGCATGTTCTAATTCTTCAAGAATGAGAATACCTGCACCTTCTCCGATAACAAATCCATCTCTATCTTTATCAAATGGACGACTTGCTGTAGCTGGATCTGGATTGGTAGATAGCGCTGTGTTAGCACAGAATCCTGCAACAGACATTCTCGTAATTGGTGCTTCTGCTCCTCCTGTTACCATGACATCAGCATCACCACGCTGAATGACTTTAAAAGCATCACCGATTGAATTCGTTCCAGTTGCACAAGCGGTTACTGTACAAGAATTCACTCCCTTTGCACCTAATGTGATTGATACTTGCCCTGCAGCCATATCCGGTATCATCATTGGTACAAAGAATGGACTCACTCGGCGGTAGCCTCTGTTTAAAAAGGTTTCAAATTGATTCTCGAATGTTTCCATTCCACCGATTCCTGATCCTACCCAAACGCCAACACGATGCGCGTTTTCATCATTTATCGTCAAATTAGCATCTTTCACTGCCATGATGGAAGAAGCCACTGCATAATGAGTAAAGCGATCCATCTTTCTTGCATCTTTCTTCTCTAAATACTCATGAATATCAAAATCCTTCACTTCCGCAGCTACTTTAGCAGGATATTCATCAGCATTTAATCTTGTTAGCGGTCCTACTCCAGATTTTCCAGCTTTAATATTACTCCACGACTGTTCTACATTATTTCCAACCGGTGTTACTGCTCCAAGTCCTGTTACAACGACACGTTTTTTTTCCACTATTATGTCACTCCTTTTATATCAATAAAACCTATTATATTTATACTTATTTTCCCCATTTTAAAGCGATGGCTCCCCATGTTAATCCGCCACCAAATCCGACCATTACGATAATATCATCATCTTTAATTTTCCCAGCTTCTATCTCCTCAATCATAGCAATTGGTATAGAAGATGCTGATGTATTACCATATTTATCAATTGTTTTTGACATTTTTTCAATTGGTAACTCTAAACGTTGTCTAGAAGCTTCCATGATACGAATATTTGCTTGATGAGGGATAAGAAAATCTACATCCTCTTTTGTTAAACCTGCTTTTTCTAATACATTAATACAACTTTCACCCATTTGTCTAACAGCAAACTTATAAACTTCTCTACCATTCATCACAATGTACTTATCTTGATAGAGATGCTTCGCTCCACTCCCATCTGCTCCTAGTTCAAATGATAAAATGCCTCTTCCTTCAGATACAGGGGCAATGACAGCAGCACCCGCACCATCTCCAAAAAGGACAGCTGTATTACGATCAGACCAATCGGTTACTTTAGACAGCTTTTCAACGCCTACCACTAGTACATTCTGATACGTTTTCGTTTCAATAAATTGTTTCGCTGTAATCACACCGTACATAAAACCAGCACAAGCTGCACTTACATCCATAGCTGCTGCTTTCTTTGCCCCTAACTTTTCCTGCAATAAACAAGCAACACTTGGAAATGGCTGATCTGGTGTGACAGTTGAGACAATAATTAAATCGATATCTTCAGGAGACAAGTCTGCATCCTGTAATGCTTTTTTTGCAGCAGCGAATGCCATATCAGAAGTATCTGTATCGTCATCGGCAATCCGCCTTTGTTCGATACCTGTTCTCGTGCGGATCCATTCATCTGAAGTATCCATTATTTTTTCTAAATCAGCATTCGTTACTATTTTTTCGGGCAAGTATCTACCTAAGCCAACAATTCCAGCATTCATCTTTCCCACTCCCTTTTTCTTTTCCACTTTGTCGTTATAAGAAATTCAACCTTTTTGTTTACGAGAAATAAAATTTAATATCAATTATTAGTACTTGGTACTAATTTTATCAAATAAGCAGGTATAGTTTCAATATTTTTCTTCATAATTATTATTTTCGTCCAACCTTTTCTTTTATTCACCCATATATTATAAGGAATAACCTATACAATAGAAGATCAAAAGGAGGATTGCTTATATGAGTGAAGAACCGTTTTTTAATCAATTTATGTTTGGTAATAGAGATGCTCGTCAAAGTGAAGATTGGATTCTCGGAAGAAAACATCAGCAGGAGGAGGAAAAATCACCTTCTATTTTGAATACAATCGAACAATTAGATTTAGGGGAATTAATGGTCAATATGTCTCAATTAATGGATTCTGCAGAGGAATTAAAACCACTTTTAAAACATGCTGCTCCAATCGTTGAAGTCTTTATGAATAAAAAAAGCTAACGGCGATCCCACGCCGCTAGCTTTTTTCTTATTCATGCTCTTTTTGTGCATCTGCTTTCCCTAATTCATAAGCTTCATTCATCACTTGTGTAAACATCGTCATAAACGGTTGAATCATTTCCATTGATAAATTTACACCTGACTTTTCTAGTTCCGCTTTTGCTTCAGGTAGATATTTCATCGCGATTTGCATAAATTCCATTGTTTTATCATTTGACATTCTGTGATCCTCCTATGATGGTTCTTTCGGTAAATTACCTGTTTCTTTATATTTTTTTACTGCTGCATTTAATTGTTGAATAAAGGTTGGAGATAATTCTGGACTATACGCACCTAATGAAATGACATCATCTTGAAAGTCAAAAGAAAGGTTCCCAGACTGCAGTTCTCCATTATGAAATTGTTCTGCTACTATTTCATACAAATGGTCAACATGTTGAATTGTACTTGTTAATACTGCTGATTTTCCTAAATGGGATTGGTCAGAAACATAACCAATGGCATATAAACCATGCTCTTTTACTTTTTCAATGACAGGGACATTATATCCATCACCTGCTGGATAAACGACATCTGCTTTTTCTATGACCAACTTGTCCATTAACCCCGCAGCCTTATGGGCATCATCCCAATTTTCAACATAATGTATTTTAACATTTGCTTCATCATTTTGAAAGTTCACACCATCAATAAAACCTTTTACTTCTGGCTGCCATTCAAATGCCGCAATAATACCAACAATATTAGTAGATGTCATCTCACCAGCCACCATACCTCCGAAAAAGCCCATTGCATATCCTTCAAAATTTAAACTTGTCGTATTTTCATTTTGTGCGTCCCCGTTAAAGCTTATAAACTGAATGTCTGGATATTGTGCTGATATTTGATTAAAGTACTCTGCATATTCATTTCCATGTCCAAAAATTAAATTGACCCCTTTTTTTGAAAATTCCTTTACCGCTCTTTCGACAACGAGTTGTGAGTTCATTCCTTCTTTATAATACACATCAATATCATAAGTAGACTGTATCTTGAGTAGGCCTTTATACCCTTTCGTACCCCACACTTGATCATTAATGGTATCCGGCACTAATAAGCCAGCCTTTTGCAGCTGACCCCCAGAAAATACCTGTCCACATGACGATAATAGAAGAAGGCATAGAACCAAACTCCCCCACTTAATTAAAGCTCTCTTCATTTCTATATCTTTCGCCCCTTTATGTTAGTTGATTTTTTCTTTCGAAAAGACCAACTAACATCATTCTAACCTTTTATCCTAGTGATTGAAAAGGTTTTTCCGATGAAAGTACTTTTATATTTATGGGAGAATATCCACATGTCTTTTCTGTTGACTAAGCGCTTTTTCCACCGATAGATGGTTATTAATATGAATTGTTTGAGGTTCGTCTCTTAAACTGTTATCTTCTTTTACAGTATGACTTCCAAGATTAATTTGTAAATAATCTACACATTGCTGCCAATGGTTTTCAATTCCACTGCTAATTATTTTTTCTCCACTCTTATTGTTTGATAAAAAATCATGCAATAAACAGGTGATGGCTTCGTCTATATAAACAGCATCAGCTCGCCATTCCTTTTCACTGACACTTTTATTGTGGTTATTATGCATTAGCTTTTGTTGAAAAAGCATTTCTTCCGGTTGAAACGGTCCATATACTGTTGGTAAGTAATAGATATGAGCATGAGAAAAGGTCTTTTGCACCCATTTTTTTGAATGACCTGTATACAACCATTGAATGGGCAAAGTAATCACACATTTTCGCTTTTCAAAAGAAATTTTATCTAAGATAGGAACTAAAAACCTCTCCATATTTATATCTTTAATATATAAACTGTAACCATCAATAAAAACAGTGGCCTCATCTTCGAGCAAAGTGTTTAAACTATCTATATCCACTTCAGTTAAGTTCGCATTTCTCCCAACGGATAATTGTTTTTCTAAAGCATCATCTGCCTTCAATGAATTGAGCAGTAAAACCTCTGTCCCTTCTTCTAACAGCCCTTTACACGTAGCAAAACCTACAAAACTATAACCATCAATTACAACTGCTTGCTTCATACCCCAGCCTCCAGTCGTCTGTTTTATTGTATACTATGCGGAATTATCTTTATATATCATCGAAATCTCTCACTCAAATATGACTTATAACAAACTAGCAAGTTTTACATAACAAAAAAATTGTCTGAGGGATTTTTTCCTCAGACTTATAATATCGTCTCATTTTCGTTGAGAAATCGAATAATATGGTAGCTTAAACTATGCCTTTTCTCTGGTAATAAATAATTGATTGAGACTTGTTGATTGTTTTCTGACCATTTCACTGATAAGTCTTTTAAATGATGAGATTGTTTATATGCACGACTACTTGAGAGGATATGAATGATTTTTACTGGGAGGTCTACTTGAAGGAATTGTTCTTCATTTATTGCGATGGATTCATCTATCTCTTTAATATTACTCACAAGTGCAGCCTCAACTTCTTTCTTTAATTTTTTATAGAAAAATTTATGTTCTTTTTCTTGTTCCAAATGTGTTTTTAATGAAAAGATGGGATTGATAAACGTAATCGACCGTATATTCTCATTCATTTCATTCATTAATGCACCAGCGACAAGTGCGCCCATACCTTCAGCAATAATATGGATTCTTTCATTAATAATTTCATGTCTAATCGTATGGGCATACAATCTTTTTGCCATTTCAATGGCTTTACGACTTCCCCAATTTCGCCCATATAGATTCGAATAAAAGATAGTATAACCATCTCTTCTTAATGCTGATATGAGAGATGATTTCCCTTCATTTTGTGTCCAGAAGCTTTGTTTCTCATCAACAAAATGGCGTTCATCCCCAATGATAAGAATACCGAAACCACTTGGCTTTTCTGGGTAATGAATCATATTCCATTCTGTATGCAGTTGAAAGTTTCGGCTATCCATTTTATTAACCCCTTTACTGTTGTTCATACTAATGTATGATTGTACAGGTAATTTGAATAGGATATTTGCCTAGCTTTTAATGAATTAGTTCAAACGCTTGATTCCAACTGTTATTCACATTTTAGACATAATCCTATGAAAAAAAATCAGTGAATCACGTTTATAATCCAACCATTGTATGATACTATTAAATAGACTGACATACGTATGAGGTGAGTAAAAATGCAATACATTTGGACGTTCATTTGGACATTCTTACTTATGAATATGGTTACTTATGTAGTAAGCAACATGAATGGTGTAAGTTATGATTTACAAACAGCAACCGTCCTTTCGGTTGTAGTAAGTATTCTTCTTTACATTCTTGCTGCTGTCATTCCTGCAGCACCAGAAGAGAAGGAAGGACTACATTAAGAATGGCAACAAAAGTCATCCAATATGGATGACTTTTGTTTTTTTACTTTCGTTAATATATCCAGTTTATGCTATTTTCTACTGGTTCATGATTGTTTTATGATGAGTTTTGTACTGTCACTAGTGATAGCTACATGTGATTTCGCTTGGATATTTCCCGCAATCATTTCTTTTGCTAATACTGTTTCAATTTCTCTTTGCATGTAACGCTTCAATGGTCTTGCACCGTATATGGGATCAAAAGCCGTTTCTGCAATAAAAGCCTTTGCCTTATCATCTATCGTTAAGTTAATTTGTTGATGAGTTAACCTTTGTTGTAGTTCATGGATTAGTTTTTCAACAATTCCTTTCATCTCTTCTTTACCTAAAGGATGAAATAAAATAACCTCATCTACTCTATTTAAAAACTCTGGCCGGAAATGCGATCGTAACATTTCTAATACTTTATTCCGAGTTTCTTCTATTATATTACCCTTCTCTTTCGCTTCATCGCGTTCAAGCAAAATATGAGATCCTATATTTGATGTCATTATGATGACGGTATTCTTAAAATCAACTGTTCTACCTTGAGAATCAGTAACCCTTCCGTCATCCAACATTTGTAAAAGAATATTGAACACTTCAGGATGTGCTTTCTCTATTTCGTCTAGTAATAGGACGGCATACGGATTCCTGCGAACCGCTTCTGTTAATTGTCCACCTTCTTCATACCCAACATACCCTGGTGGTGCACCAACTAGTCTTGATACCGCATGTTTTTCCATATACTCTGACATATCAATTCTAATGATATGTTCCTCACTATCAAATAAAGATTCCGCTAAAGCCTTTGCCAACTCTGTTTTTCCAACTCCTGTAGGACCTAAGAAAATAAAAGAACCAATCGGCCGTTTCGGGTCTTTTATACCTGCTCTTGCTCTTAAGACCGCATCTGAGACAAGTGTGACGGCATCATTTTGACCGATGACCCTTTTTTGTAGAATCGACTCTAATCGCAATAACTTCTCCCGTTCACTTTCAACTAATTTAGAGACAGGTATACCAGTCCATCTCGATACAATATCAGAAATTTCTTCTTCGGTTACCTCTTCACGTAATAAACGGTTATCATTTTCTTTATTATTCGCCTCTTCTTCTAATTGTTGTAACTCTTTTTCACATGCAGGGATTTTCCCATGTCTTAACTCTGCTGCCTTATTAAGGTCATACTTATTCTCAGCTTCCTCTAGCTCTCTTTTCAAAATTTCTAACTGCTCTCGTTTTGATTGTATCGATTGTATCGCAGCCTTTTCTGTTAACCATTTCGCTCTCATTTCTTTCGCTTGTTCCTTAAAGTTAGTAAGTTCTTCTCTTAGTTTCTCTAACCTACCTTGACTGATTTCATCAGACTCTTTTAGCAGAGCGGCCTCTTCAATTTCAAGCAGCATTACCTTTCTTGTTACTTCGTCAAGCTCCGTAGGCATAGAGTCAATCTCTGTCCGGATCATTGCACATGCCTCATCAATTAAATCAATCGCTTTATCTGGTAAAAAACGATCTGTAATATAACGATCAGATAAAGTAGCTGCTGCAACAATAGCCCTGTCATGAATATTAACCCCATGATGAATTTCAAATCTCTCTTTTAAACCTCTTAAAATAGAGATAGAGTCTTCTACATCAGGTTCTTTTACTAATACTTGTTGAAACCTTCTCTCTAATGCCGGATCTTTTTCTATATACTTTCTATGTTCATCCAATGTTGTTGCGCCAATACAATGTAGCTCACCTCGGGCAAGCATCGGCTTCAACATATTACCAGCGTCCATCGCACCTTCTGTTTTACCAGCTCCAACGATTGTATGTATCTCATCTATAAACAGAAGAATACGACCATCACTCTTTTTAATCTCTGCTAACACTGCTTTTAAGCGTTCCTCAAATTCACCTCTAAATTTAGCACCAGCAATTAACGCACTCATATCTAATGAGAAAATCGTCTTATCTTTCAGTCCCTCTGGTACATCTTTTCTAACAATTCTCTGTGCTAATCCCTCAACAATTGCTGTTTTACCAACACCTGGCTCCCCGATGAGGACAGGATTATTTTTCGTTTTCCTTGAAAGTATGCGAATTACATTACGTATTTCTTGATCTCTGCCAATGACAGGATCTAATTTCCCTGTTTTCACTTCTTCCACTAAATCTCTACCATATTTATGAAGTACTTCATAAGTACCTTCTGGGTTTTGTGATGTCACCTTTTGATTCCCCCTGATCTCTTCAATTGCTTGTTTGATATCCTCCTTTTTCATTAAAAAGAGGTCTGTAACATTCGTCTTTGCCACAATCACTGCCCATAAAACATGTTCAATGGATATATAATTGTCCTGCCATTGCAATCTTAATTCTTCTGCTTTTGACAAGGTTTTTCTTAAATCATTAGTAAGATAAAAAGAATTTAAATCCACACCACTTCCACTAACCCTGGGTTTTCTTTCTAATAAATGTTGCAATGATTGTTTCACATTTCCAATTGTAAAATCACTTCGTCTTAAAATATTTGTAAAAAGATGATCCTCCTGCAAGAAGGAAAGGAATAAGTGCACCGTATCCACCTCTTGGTGACCTTTATTTGTCGCCATCCTTTTGGCAGTCATTAAACCTTCTTGCAAAGAGGTTGTCATTTGATTAATATCCAATCGCAAGTCACACTCCTGACCTTTTTTGACCTTTGTTTTATTATAAAATTATTTCCTACCATATGTAAAGCCATCCACATTTTGGGATGGCATCTGATCGGTTTCATTATTATGGTTTTCTTTGATAAGTCCATAATCGATTATGGTTTGAGTTTTCAGGAAATCGATCACCCGCACGAAGACTTACCACTTGTGGGTTATTCACATTACTGCCAGTTTCTCCAATTTCAATATATTTACCATTATTCGGCGCTTTCTGCCCTGCTCTAAATTGTCGATTTTGTCCCAAAATGAGCACCTCCTTCAAACTTACACTTTTATTATTTCCGCGAGAAGGAGGAATCATAAAGGAAATTGTAGGTATTGTGTTTTACTCAAATCAGATTGCAAGCCTGGCTTTGGCGCTTTTATTGTTGGGTGTACTTTTTAAATCACTCTTACTCCGCAGCTATCTTTGCCCATTTTTCCTCTCAATGGAAGAGCTATACCTTTTTGCTCACCTCAAACTGCCTAAATTCTCTTCTAATGATAAAAAGCACGAACCATTCTAGGAACAGAATAATTCATGCTTCAGGAAACTTATAGTAATTCAGTTAATAAGGCTTTTTGTGCGTGAAGGCGATTGCCTGCTTGTTGGAAAACAGCGGAGTGATCACCGTCAATAACAGACGCCGAGACTTCTTCCCCACGGTGTGCGGGCAAACAGTGAAGGAATAAATAATCTTCTTTTGCACAGGCTACTAGTGACTCGTTCACTTGATAATCATGAAAGACTTGTAAACGCATTTCATTTTCTTCTTCTTGACCCATACTCGTCCAGACGTCCGTATAGATGACATCAGCGCCATCAACCGCCTTTTTCACATCGTTTTCGACGAGAATTTTACTACCTGTCACTTCAGCAAATCCTTGTGCTAAAGCAACCACTTTTTCATCTGGTTCGTAGCCTTTCGGACATGCAATCGTCATATGCATGCCAACTTTTGCTGCTGCAATCATTAATGAGTGAGCTACATTATTGCCATCTCCTACATAAACACAACTGATACCTGCTAATTGTCCTTTTACTTCTTTAATCGTTAACAAGTCTGCTAGTGCTTGACAAGGATGATATTGGTCCGTTAACCCATTAATCACTGGAATAGTAGCATGTGTTGCAAGTTCTTCTATAATATCATGAGAAAATGTACGAATCATAATACCATCAACATAATTAGATAATACTTTTGCTGTATCTGCAATCGTTTCTCCTCTACCGATTTGCATATCATTACTATTTAAATATAGGGCATGACCGCCAAGTTGTAACATACCCGCTTCAAAGGAAACCCTTGTACGTGTAGATGACTTTTCAAAAATCATTCCCAATATTTTGCCCTTCAATGGCTCTTCGGCTTGATGATCCGTTTGCTTCATTTCATATGCCTTTTCGACAAGACCAATGATTTCTTCAGAAGAATAATCAGCTAATGTTAGCATATCCTGTCCTTGTATATCTAACTTTTTACCACATACAGTCGATGTTGTAATCATGATATCGTCACTTCCTTTACATTGTCTTTTTGCCAATCCTCAATTGCTACTGCTTGCCAATCCTTTTCGGTTAAAGCAAGTAAATAGGCCTCAAGCGACTCTAATTCACTAAAAGTGTGTAGTCTGTTTTTAACCGCCCATTCCCGCATACGTTGGTTTTCATCACCAGTGAACGGATTGTAAAGTGCAACAGTTGTTTCATCTAATTCGGCACCTTGAGCATCTAGCAATTTGGTATTTGACTCTTTTGCCAATTTCCTAATTCCATCTGTTAATTCACCACTATACAAAACGGACCGTTCTTTATCTCCATGTAATTGGAACACTTTCTTTAAAGCTTGTGGTAAAGTCGCTGCTAACGCAATTCCTTCCCCAGTTGACTTCATTTCTGGTCCTACTTTAGCATCAAGACCTTTTAGTGCATAGTTAGAGAAAACCGGATATTTGACAGTAACAAATGTTTGCTTCGTATCTTTTGGAAGTTGGTCTTTTTCGAAAAATTGCTTTCCTAATAATACTTTCGTTGCCTCTTGAACCAATGGAATAGCAGTCACTTTACTTACAATTGGCACCGTTCGACTTGCCCTCGGGTTTACTTCAAGTAAGTAAACTTTGTTATCATCAATAATATATTGGATGTTCATTAAACCTTTATATCCAAGCTTTTTAACCATCAATTGTCCATACTTAATCATAAGATTTTGTACTTCTTTCGATAAGCTTTGTGGCGGTAAGACTGACATACTATCACCAGAATGAACCCCGGTCCTTTCAATATGCTCCATAACTGCCGGGATGAGAACATGCTCTCCGTCTGCGGCTAAGTCAAGCTCCGCCTCTTTCGCCTGTAAAAATTGATCTACAAGTACAGGGAATGGAATATCCTTCTTTTTATAAACTTGAAACGCTTCATCATTATAAATGGTTTCCATTCCCATCCCACCGATTACATAAGATGGTCTAATCAATACAGGATAGCCGATTTGGTTTACATATTGTTCGAGTTCAACTTCATTTTCTGCCACGTATCCTTGAATATGTGGGATTTCAAGTTCATCTAATAATTGATAAAATAATTCTCTATCTTCAAGGGTATCAATAGTTTTCGAATCAGTACCGAGTAATTTTACCCCGTAATCCTCTAGCTGATTAGCTAAGTTAAGCGCTGTTTGTCCCCCTACTTGAACAATGACTTCATTCACTTGTTCCGCTTCAATTACATTCATCACGTCTTCAATGATTAATGGTTCAAAATAAAGACGATCTGCTGTCGTAAAATCTGTGCTGACTGTTTCTGGATTATTATTAATCATAATCGTTTCAATACCTTCATCTTTTAAAGCAAAGACACTTTGTACAGAACAATAATCAAATTCAATTCCCTGGCCAATTCGTATCGGACCACTACCAATGATTAAAACTTTTCTTTTATCGCTCGGTATTTGTTCATTTTCTCCAAAATAGCTAGAGTAAAAATAATTGGAAGACGCAGCGAATTCGGCGGCACATGTATCAACCATTTTATAAGATGGGATTATCCCCATTTCTTTTCTTTTATGACGAACAGCTTTTTCATCGACCTGCCACACTGAAGCAAGGTAGGCATCACCAAAGCCCTTTTCTTTGATCAGTTGCATCATTTCTGGCTCAATATTTTCGAGTGAAGCTTGTGCAATCTCTTTTTCTAATGAGATTAAACGTTGGAAAGCTGACAGATAAAAATAATCAATTTTAGTGATGTTTTTTATCTCTTCAGCGCTTACCCCACGTCTCATTAACTCTAATATAATGAAGAATCTTTCATCTGTTTGGCCAGCTAACTCCTTCAGTAACGTCTCTTTTGTATCTTTTTTGATCCGAGGATAGTGAAGATCAAGTCCTTTTCCTTCAAGGGAATGAACCGCTTTGATCAGCGCTCTCTCCAAGTTTCTATCAATCCCCATTACTTCTCCTGTTGCTTTCATTTGCGTGCCTAATTTGCGATCAGCATCAGAGAACTTATCAAACGCCCATTTTGGAAATTTGACAATGCAATAGTCTAGTGCCGGTTCAAAACTAGCAAAAGTATCACCAGTAACTGGGTTAATAATTTCAGAAAGATGATAGCCTACAGCCAACTTTGCTGCCATTCTTGCAATCGGATATCCAGTTGCTTTAGAAGCAAGAGCAGAAGATCGACTAACACGAGGATTCACCTCAATCAGGTAGTAATTTTTACTTTCTGGGTCTAGAGCAAATTGAATATTGCATCCACCAATGATGCCTAACTCAGAAATAATTTTGACAGAAGCACTACGAAGCATTTGGTACTCTACATCGCTTAATGTCTGACTCGGGGCAACAACAATACTATCTCCTGTATGTACACCTACTGGATCAATGTTCTCCATATTACAAATGGTGATACAAGTATTGTTGCTGTCGCGCATCACTTCATATTCTACCTCTTTAAACCCAGCAATACTTCTCTCTACTAGCACTTGCGTAATCGTACTTTCTTTTAGGCCACTCTTAACGAAATGCTTTAATTCATTCATATCTGTTGCAATACCGCCACCTGTTCCACCTAGGGTATAAGCAGGTCGGATAATGATAGGGAAACCAATCTTTTCAGCAAACGCAACCGCTTCTTCCACATGATGAACGATTTCACTTTCTGGAACTGGTTCATTTAGGTCATTCATTAATTGGCGAAATGCTTCCCGGTCTTCACCTTTTTTTATTGCTTCGATACTGCTACCTAAAAGTTTCACCTCATATTTATCTAATACGCCTGCTTCACTTAGTTGAAAGGTTAAATTTAGACCTGTTTGACCACCTAAAGTTCCTAATAAGCCATCTGGTTTTTCTTTTTGAATGATTTTTTCAATACTATTTACTGTTAATGGTTCAAAGTAAATCTTATCTGCAAATGCGTGATCTGACATAATTGTTGCAGGGTTATTATTTACTAATATTACCTTATAGCCTTCTTCTTTAAGCGCCGCGCATGCTTGCGTGCCTGCGTAGTCAAATTCTGCTGCTTGCCCAATCACGATTGGTCCCGATCCGATGACCAGGATAGATTGGATACTGTTGTCTTTAGACATATGCGATAACGCTCCCTTTCTTCTCTTCAATCGTTTGAATAAATTCTAAAAATAAATAATGCGTATCTGTTGGTCCAGGATTAGCTTCAGGGTGAAATTGTACCGTCTCAATCGGATAAATTTCATGAGTAAGACCCTCAACAGATTGATCATGCAAATTAATGAACCTTGTTTTAAACCCAGTTGTTTCTAAACTTACTGTATCAACAACATAGCTATGGTTTTGTGAAGACATCATGACACGTCCTGTTTTCAGATCACTAATAGGGTGATTCGCCCCTCTGTGTCCAAAAGATAACTTTGTTGTGTTCCCCCCAAGTGCAAGTGCTGCTAACTGATGTCCTAAACAAATCCCTAAAGTAGGGTAGCTGGTAATTACTTTTTTAAGTTCAGGTAAGACATTTTGAAGCGTTTTCGGATCTCCAGGACCATTGGACAGTAGGATACCATCAGGATTTAACTTAGCAACTTCATTGAATGTTGTAGAAAATGGCACAGTGGTCACTTTACAATTTTGCTGTAATAAGCTATTAAGTATTGATTTCTTATAGCCAAAATCATAAAGAACAACATGTTTATCACCTTCACCATATGTGTGCATCTGAGGATTAGAAACCAATTCAACCTTATGATCCTCTTGTTTACTCCATGTTGTTTCTTTTACAGAATGAGTTGACATAGTTGCTGGCATGGAACCAACTGCCCGAATTTTTTTCACAATTGACCTTGTATCCATATGCCCTAGCACAGGAATATTCCATTTATGCAAATACTCCTTCAGTGTATAGGAAGATTGATAATGTGAAGGTTCATTAGTCCCCTCATAAACAATCACTCCAGCTACATGTGGCTTCTTACTCTCAAAGTCTGATTCATTCACGCCATAATTCCCAATTAAAGGATAAGTGAAAACGATAATCTGATCTTTATAGGATGGATCTGTTAGCACTTCTTGATAACCTGTCATTCCTGTAAAGAAAACAATTTCTCCTGCAACCTCATTTTGTGGTGGCGTATTTAGCCATTCCCCTTTATAACAATGACCGCTTTTTAAATGTAGATACCCTTCCATCTTTAACACCTCGTGAACTTCTGTATATTCATTAAACAAAATTAATTTTTATGCATTTTTAGTTTTAAAAATGCAGCCATATTTCAGGCTGTCTGAACTGGAACTATATTCTTTTTTAGTATAGCGACTGCTTGATTGATCTCTTCTACTGTTGCTGTTAACGGTGGTAATAATCTCAAGACATTTTCACCCGCCGATAACGTAAGCAAGCCATCATTTCTTAAGAATTGCAATAAAGATGCTGTATTTGTATTCATCTCTATACCAATCATTAATCCTAATGAACGAATAGCAGTTACCTCTTCTATATTGTATAGCGATTTCTTCAACTGTTCAAGTAAATATTCTGCTTTTTCATTCACTTCTGACAAAAAATCCTCATTGAAGACTATCTCCATTGTAGCGATTGCTGAGGCAATACTTAATGGATTTCCTCCAAATGTGGAACCATGACTACCTGGACCAAAGTATTCCTTTAAATTTTCTTTGCCTATGATAGCACCGATTGGTAGCCCACTTCCAAGCCCTTTTGCACAGGTAATTATGTCTGGTTGTAGGTCATAATGTTGAAAGGCAAATGGTTTACCTGTTCTACCAATGCCTGTTTGAATTTCATCAATAATTAGCAATGCTTGGTATTCATGACATAATTGTTGCAATTCTTCTAAAAAGGCTGAATCTGCAAGATGAATACCACCCTCACCTTGAACCACTTCCACCATCACGGCCGCTGTTTCATTATCTATTAATGATTTCACCGACTCGATATCATTAAAAGTAGCATACGAAAATGTTGGCAGCATACTCCCAAACCCTTGTTTTACTTTATCCTGACCTGTTGCACCCATCGTAGCAATTGTTCGACCGTGAAAAGATTTATTAAAAGTTATGATTTTATCTTTACCTGTAGCTTTTTTGGCTAATTTAATTGCCCCTTCATTTGCCTCTGCTCCGCTATTTGCAAAGAATGTATAAGCTAAACCAGATGCATGAGCTAACTTTTCTGCTGCCACTGCTTGTTGTTCTTGTGTAAATAGATTGGATACATGCCAAAACTTATTTAATTGCTTTGTGATCGCTGCTTGGACTGAATCGGGACGATGACCTAAGTTAGTGACACCAATTCCGGAGGTGAAATCTAAATATTCTTTCCCGTTTTTATCTATTAGTTTTGTGCCTTTTGCATCTGCTGGTTCTACTTCCCAGCGAGCATATGTGGGGAATAAATGATTCATTATTGTACCACCTCTACTTGTTTTTTTGTCATTTTTGTCCCTATCCAAGCTTCTCCATTAAAAAAGTTGTGCTTCCCAGAAGCAATCATTACACTAGCAAGGCCTTGTTCTAACACCGCCACTGCAGAGTTTACCTTTGGTATCATCCCGCCCGATATCTCACCACTGTCAATATGCTGTTTTATTTCTTCTGTATCTAAATGCTCTACGAGTTGTTTATCAATTAATACACCTTCAACATCGGTGACGAATATACACATTTCCGCTTCAATTGCTTTTGCTACAGATGCAGCAGCAAAATCTGCATTGATGTTTAACTTCTTGCCACTTTCTGTTGTAGCAATAGGTGTTACAACAGGTATATAGCCTTTATTAAGAATTACTTCTAATAACTCCGCTTTCACTTTGGTAATTTCTCCTACTAACCCAAGCTCTGTTTCATTAATAAAATCAGCTTGTAGGAAACCGTGGTCACTTCCATTCAAACCAACTGCTTTAAAACCATTACTATCAAGCAATGTTGCTAACTTCCTATTGGCTACACCTGATAACACCATTTCAACAATCTTCATAGTCTCTGGCGTTGTTTTTCTTAAACCATTGATAAATTGTGATTCTACCTTGTGTATTTGCAGCATTTTGTTTATTTCAGGACCACCACCGTGAACAAAAATAAGTTGGTAACCATTCTTCTGTAAATGATGTAAACTTTCAAAGAACGCAGGTGATAGCTGATCCATCACGCTTCCCCCACATTTTATTACAATACGCTTCATTGTCTATTCCTCCTTAGGAACGATAACTTGCATTTATTTTCACGTAATCATACGACAAATCGCATCCCCAAGCTTTTGCTAAGCATTCGCCAATATGTAGATCAACGTGAATTTCCACCATTTCACCAAGTAAATATGCCTTCGCTTCTTCTTCAGAAAAGGAAACGGGAGTACTCTCTTTTAACATTTGAATGGGGCCTATAGAAATATCTACATTATTCGGATCAACCTGTACTTGACTTTGCCCTAGCGCACCAATTATTCGTCCCCAATTAGCGTCTGCTCCGTGAATAGCTGTCTTCACTAAATTAGAACCAACAATTTGTTTAGCCGCTTTTTGTGCCTCTTCGTTTGTAATGGCACCCTTGACTATTACTTCAACAAGTTTGGTAGCACCTTCGCCGTCTCTAGCAATTGATTTTGCCAACTCTTCACATGTTTGTTTTAACAACGCTATGAAAATGGGCCAATCTTTATGAGCTGGACTCAATATTCCCGTTTCGCTCATCCCATTTGCCATAACAAGGACCATATCATTTGTAGATGTATCTCCATCTACTGTAATCTGGTTAAATGTCTCGTTTGTGATTTCTTTAAGTGCCATCTGTAGATCACTGGGACTTACCTGCGCATCCGTTGTCACAAAACCAAGCATTGTTGCCATATTAGGGTGGATCATTCCTGACCCTTTTGCTGCACCTGCCATATGAATCGTCCCACCTGCTATTTCAGCTGAGTAGCAAGTCTGCTTATCAATTAAATCAGTTGTTAAAATTGCTGTAGCAAAACTATTAGCATGTTCTTTTGTTGCTTGTGGTTGGATGGATTTTATCCCTTGGTCGATTTTTTCCATATCTAAAAATTCGCCAATGACTCCAGTAGATGCAACTCCGACTAAGTGCTCAGTCAAATTTAATTGCTCTGCAGTCAGCTTTCTCATCTTATAAGCGTCTTCAAGCCCTTGCTTTCCTGTACAAGCATTTGCACAAGCACTATTTACGACAATCGCTTGAAGCTTACCTTTAGCGGCAATACTTTCTTGGGTTACTAATAAAGGAGCTGCTTTAAAGGAACTTGTTGTATAAACACCTGCACTACTCGCTGGTTGTTCACTAACAATCATTCCAAGATCCTTTTTCCCTTTACTAAGCCCTGCATAAATACCATCAGCCTTAAAACCTTTTGGTGTTGTAATAGAGCCATCTTGTATATATGTAATAAGGCTGTTTTTAGTTGCTTCCATTGTTTGTCGTTCCTCCTTATGGGTATAACGGGGACATTTCCAGCCCTGTCGTTTCTTCCATTCCAAACATTAAATTTGCATTTTGCACAGCCTGACCAGCTGCCCCTTTCATTAAATTATCAATTACAGAGATAATTGTCATTCGGCCTGTGCGCTCATCAACATGTAAACCAATATCACAATAATTAGAACCGGCTACCTCTTTTACTGATGGATAATTACCGACTGGACGAACACGTACAAACGGACTTTGCTGGTAAGTATGCTCGTATAATTCCACTAACTGTTTAGTCGAGTAACTTTCTTTCAGTTTCACATAACTTGTAGCCATTATACCTCTGGTGATTGGTAGTAACTGTGTAGTAAATGTGATTGCTTCCATTTCCTTATTCCAAACCTTTAATTGTTGTTCAATTTCAGGTGTATGTTGATGTTGATTCACTTTATATGCCGAGAAGTTCTCATTCGCCTCGGCGAAACTCGACGTCCTTGATAGAGAACGACCCGCACCTGAGATGCCTGATTTTGCATCTACGATAATTTGATCTTTTTCTATTAATTGCTCAATAACTACAGGAGCTAAACCTAATAATGTAGCAGTCGGATAACAACCAGGGTTCGAAATCAGGTCAGAAGTTTTCACTTGGTCTCGATTCCACTCAGTTAATCCATATACCGCCTGATTAATCACCTCATCAGAAGTAGGGTCTTTCTTATACCATTGTTTATATTCTGATGCTGGTAATCTTAAATCTCCTGATAAATCTACTATTTTAATATTTTTATTCACAAATTGTGCCGCTAATTCACCCGATACACCAGAGGGGGTTGCTAAAAACACAATATCTGCACTTTCACTAATTTTCTCTGGCTCTATCTTTTGTAATTGATTGTTCATGATTCCGATTAAATGTGGATATTCATCAGAAATGGCTAAATTATCTCTAGTGGAATGTATAGAAGAGATTTCAAATTCGGGGTGGTTTTTTAATATTCTCAATAGTTCTGCCCCACCATATCCTGTAGTACCAATAATTGAAGCTTTCATCATGTCACCCTTTAATTTTGTATATTTATAAATTTTTATTCATATTTATTAAATATTTAACTACTATTATAGAAATTTCTGAAAAGAAATGCAACAGGTTTTTGTAAGTTTTTTTAACAAATTAAATAAAAATTTAGATTTAACACATTTTTCGGACTTTTATTTAAACCCCTACCCGAAGATAAGCCAATTAAACCAAAAATGATTAATTTATTAAAAAAATCTTTTTACTGTTCTTTTTAACCTTAACCTTCTTTCGTTCATCCCCATTTTTCTATACAATTGAATGCATAATAAAATACTCCCCTAGCAGTAAAGCAGGTTTATTTAAAACCTGTCTACCTTTAGGGGAGTATCTTATGTACTAATATCATGTTATTAACTACCGTATAAGTTTATTCACTATTTCCTTTATAACCACTTCATTGCTATCATCTTTTGTAACTATATATTTGATGTTTGACAGTTGCTCAATAAGGTTTTGATCGTTTTCATCCCTCAGTAATAGTACTTTAGGATAGTTTGCTTTTTTATGTCCTTCAATAATAATAACATCTGGATTCATATAAGTTAGTACTTGAATCTGCTCTTCAAGTGTCCAATTAAGCTTTTTTGCTTGCATTAATAGCATGCCTTCACCTTCGACAATGGTGGCAGTTGCTCCTGATACGATATGTCTACTACTATCTTTATTTGATACTACATCAGGTTCACCGTGGCCATGATGTTTAATCGTTGCAACATTCAAGTCTTTTTCTGCTAGTGCTTGTACAAGTTGAGTGACGAATGTCGTCTTACCACTATTTTGATAACCAACCACTTGCATAATTTTAGGTGTTACCACGGCCAATTGCTACCCACAAAATCTTCAAGCATGAAAACTTCAACAATATCTCCAACACCATAGCCTCTCGTACCACCTGGCAATGCCATAAATGCATTTGCTCTTGCTAAACTCATGACAATATTTGATTTATCAACACCGCTAGGTCGCACCATCAATGATCCATTTGTGACATACACATCGGCTCTAACGAATCTTGTAAATGGATTTGCTTTTGGAAAATCCTGCTGTAAGATTGCTGTTTCTTTTCTTAAATGAGGGGAGCGGCAACCTAACATATAACGAATGATTGGTCTTGCAAATAATTCGAAGCCAACATAACAAGCAGAAGGATTCCCAGAGAGGCCAAATAATAATTTTCCATTTATCTGTGCTACTGTCGTAACACTACCAGGTCTCATTGCGACTTTATTAAACAGAACTTCCGCCTGTAGCTTCTCGTATATCGCAGGGAGATAATCAAAGTCTCCTACAGATACACCACCTGTTGTGATAAGAATGTCTACATCATCAATTGCAGTTGAAATTGCTTCGTAACATGTATCAAATTCATCTGGTAGTTTACCATAATATTTCACATCAGCACCAACGCGCTCGATTTGCGCTATGAGCATCGTACTATTACTATTTCTTATTTTTCCATCCTCTAGTTCTTCTTCCACTTCTAATAATTCCGTTCCAGTTGCAAATAACCCAATAACCGGACCTTTAGCTACAGGTACTTCAGCATAGCCAAATGTCGCTAGAATGGCTTGGATACCAGGATTGATTTTCGTCCCCTTTTCAACGAGTACCTCACCTTTCTTTGCATCTTCCCCTTGAAAAGAAACATTGTCACCAGCGTTGAAGCTACGCTTAATAGACATATACGATTGGTCGCCATCTTCAAACGATCTCGCTACCTCAAGCATAACGACGCAATCACATGAATCAGGGATTTTTGCCCCCGTCATAATACGTACTGCTTGCATTGGTCCTATTTTCTTTGATGATACGTAGCCTGCTCCAATATGATCAACTACTTCAAAAACGACCTCATTTTGTAAAGAAGCTTCTTTCGTATCTATAGACCTAACTGCAAAGCCATCATATGGGGAGCGATTAAAATGTGGTACATCACTTGTTGCCGTTAAATCTTTTCCTAAATATCTACCATGACTTTCCTTAATTGAGACAAATTCAACGGCGCCGCTTTGTTTATATCTCATTACTTTTTCAACTGCTTCAGCAACCTGAATCGGCTTCCTCTTTTCTAGCATCTGTTTCCATCCCCTAAATAATCTTTATCCGCCAATATAAGACATTTCAAGTTTTTTGCGATTTTTTCTCGTTTCGTCTGTTCTGACATCAGAGTAACGATCATTCCGATGGTTCCATATGTCAGTAACATATCCGACAATATCATCATCAGAGACATTTGAACGAATAAATGATTTAATATCATGTCCTTCACCATTAAATAAACATGTATATAACTGCCCATTAGCAGATAATCTCGAGCGGGTACAACTAGAACAAAAAGATTCAGATACTGAGGTAATAAATCCTACATCTATATCAGTACCAGTGTATCGATACCTTTTAGCAACTTCGCCAAAGTAGTCAGGATCAACAGGCTCAAGATCATAATGTTCATTTAATTGCTGGAAAATTTCTTTCTTTGTCACCACATCATCCATTTTCCAACCGTTTGTATCACCAACATCCATATACTCAATATATCTTAACTGTAGTGAATTTTCTTTACAAAACTTCGCCATTGGTAGGACTTCTTCATCATTTAAGCCTTTTTTCACAACCATATTAATTTTGACACCGAGTCCCGCTTCTTTTGCTGCGTGTATTCCCTTTATCACCGGACCTGTCCCAACATTGCGTCCATTAATTTCACCGAACAATTCATCTTTCAGACTATCTAAGCTAATATTCACCCGTTTTAACCCAGCGGCTTTTAATTGAGTAGCAAATTTAGGTAATAATACGCCATTAGTTGTTAAGCCGATATCCTCTAAGCCTTCAATTTGAGATAGTTTCT
This sequence comes from Cytobacillus sp. FSL W7-1323, assembly GCF_038595015.1. Classification (NCBI taxonomy): domain Bacteria; kingdom Bacillati; phylum Bacillota; class Bacilli; order Caryophanales; family Bacillaceae; genus Cytobacillus; species Cytobacillus sp. FSL W7-1323. Next base: position 1,574,502 of record NZ_CP151998.1, on the reverse strand, counting down.
TCACTAATAAAGGCAATTCTCTCCGTAGTAAGGGTTCTCCACCCGTTAACCTAATTTTTTCTACACCTAAACCAACAAAAATCCGTGCTAATCTTTCAATTTCTTCGTAAGATAACAATTCATTCTTAGGTAGAAAAACAAAATCTGGTCCGAAAATTTCTGCTGGCATACAATATTGGCATCTAAAATTGCAACGGTCAATTACTGATATACGTAAATCTCGTAATGGCCGATTGAGTGAATCCTTAATATGAGTTTGTTTCATGTAAATCAACTCCGTCTTATCGATCACGTCGATAACTTTTTCTATAAATAAAATGTAAAATGATTTTATTCCAATATAACATGAAATCTTCTATTGGCATATGCCAATTAGAGTACTAAATATCGTTCGCTTCTCTACTTTAAGCTTTATCCCTGTACCTAAGGCAAAGGAGCGCTATTTTATTTCTATATTTTTTCATACAAAAAAACAGCAAGCAATGCTTTGCTGTTTTTTCTTACACCTTAATTAATCACGAACGCCTAATGCAATCTTTGCATATCTAGACATTTTATCTTTTGTCCATGGCGGACTCCATACAATATTGACTTCCGTGCTTTTTACTTCAGGGATATCAGCAAGCGCTGTTTTCACTTGATCAACAATTGTGCCAGCTAAAGGACAACCCATGGAAGTTAAAGTCATTTCAACTTCCGTATTTCCTTCATCATCCATAGTAACATCATAGACGAGTCCTAAATTAACGATATCTACTCCTAATTCAGGGTCAACAACAAGTTCTAGTGCGCCCATAATGCTTTCTTTTAAATCTTTGTCCATCGAACACAACTCCTCATATCATATGTTATAGCTATCATAACAAAAAAGTCATCAATGAAAAAGGAATAGCTGTTTTAACTATCACTTTTTCTTATAAATATCGTTGAAACCATTCAACTGTTGCTAATAATCCTTCTCTGCTTACCTTATGTCCTGCATTTTCATCAACAATGAAATTCAACCTGTCTGGATGTCCCTTGTATAAATTTTGTATCGTTTGAAAAAAGTCATAAGTTGGCGCAAATGGAACAGTCGTATCTTTTTTACCGTGCCAAAATAGCAACGGACGCCCTGATAAAACTTCCTGTTGTTTACTTAAATCATACTTTGTAATTTCATCTAGAACAGCCTCTACTTGAGTGTCTGATAATGGGAAATCCTTTACTTTTTTCCGCATTGTTTCAATTTGCATACCAGCAAACTTCTCATAATATGGCATGCCCATTAAACTAACTGCCACCTTCAACCATTTATATTGTGTTAAGGCACCGAGTGTAATAATTCCGCCCATCGAAGTACCTGCCACACCAATACGATTCTCATCAACTAACCCTTTAGCTACTAACTCTTCTTTTATCTCAGGTAATTCTTTAATTGTTTGAATAATCATATCCCAAAATTTCAATTGCAATTCAGGCTCTGGCAATCCATGACCTCTTTCACCATGTTCATTCACTTCTGGTAATATAACACGAAATCCTTTTTCAGCAAGAAGGTAGGCATAATGTAGGTTATGCTCTTTCGCACTAGTAAAACCATGAATGAAGAAAATGAGGGGCAACGATTCAGATTTAAACTCATCTTTCACGATATGCAAAGCGGGAATACCTTTTAATTCTTGATGATCAATAATAACCACTATGTCTCCTCCTATGTTAAAAACTATAAGAAAATGTAAACATCTTATAAAAGAGGTTATTTCTTTTACAAATGACCGTATACATTGGTAATATAGTGTAAACTTAGATTATAAGTACTACTTGAAAATATTAACTGCCTTTCAAGTTTAACATTTATTTGCGCCTTACCATACTTTAATGCTTATTAGATGAATGATTTTTTCCTATAAAAAACTGAAGGAGATATTATGACACAAAAACATTTAATCGTTCTTGATTTAGATGGCACTTTATTAAAAGATAATAAAACCATCTCACAAAAAACAAAAGAAGTCCTATTTAAAGCCCGTGAAGCCGGACATGAGGTGATGATTGCTACAGGAAGGCCTTATCGTTCAAGTGAAATGTATTATAAGGAAATGCAAATGACCACACCTATCGTTAATTTCAACGGTGCCTTTATTCATCATCCAACAAATCCAAAATGGGGAATACGCCATACGCCTCTTGATATGAAAGTGACAAGAGACATTATTGATGCTAGTCAAGATTTTAAGTTCAATAATATTATTGCGGAAGTGCTTGATGATGTATATTATCATTATCATGATGAAAAACTGATGAATATGTTTAATCTCGGTAACCCTAAAGTCACTACAGGGGATTTAAGAAACTTCCTGCCTGCTTCCCCAACAAGTATGCTCATTCATACAGATCAAGAGCAAATAACACAAATTCAGCGCCATTTGAATGATGTGCATGCTGAAGTTATTCATCAACGTAGCTGGGGCGAACCTTTCCATATTATCGAAATCGTTAAGGCTGGTTTAAACAAGGCAATTGGCATTCAACAAGCTTGTGATTATTTAAATATTCCTAAAGATCGAGTGATTGCTTTCGGTGATGAAGATAATGATTTAGAAATGCTTGATTTTGCTGGTATTGGTGTGGCTATGGGTAATGGTATTGACGCTGTTAAAACAGCGGCTAATGAAGTGACCTTAACAAATGAAGAAGATGGGATTGGTATCTTCTTAAATGATTATTTGAATTTAAAAACACACTAACCAAAATCTACCCTTTTTAAAAAAAGTAAAAATGGTACAAAATAAAGGATGTCGTAGCAATTAGCTACTTCAATATTCTTCATTAAGGGGAGATTTAAATGGGCAAACGTAATAAATCGAAGCGCTTTATTAAGCAAGGTGCCGATAGTGTCACTCAGCATGATGCACGTATACCCTACCATTCAACATACTCGGAGGCAGAAGCTGAAAAGTTAAAGAATGTAAATGACTCTTCCCTCGGTGGAATATAAAATTTCGAAGGAAAAAGAGCTAACTTTTCTCGAGTTAGCTCTTTTTCCATCTTAAAAACTTTGCAGTATAATCGGAGTTCCTTTACTTCCCTTTTCAGAAAGGTAAGCGATTAAAGAACCGTTTTTTGGTAAATCTTCTTCCTTCACTTTCACAGCAATATTAAAATCACCATCTTTATTCACTTGAACAGGCTGTTCTTTTATAAGCAAAAAATGGCCATCTTCTACAGAATACATAACCGGCAACTGCCCCTTATAATGCCCCTTAATATGATAGATACCATCTTTGCCCTCAACTGTAATATTGTTAAAGAGTTGATCTTTACCATACATAAATGTGGTTTGTGAAGTTTGGTTTATTTCCATTCCTTCTGGCTTTATTACCTGTCCTAAAAATTTCGCCTCAACCTTATAACTGCCTGGGTTTAAGGTATTTTCATTTGCGGTTTGATAATCCCAAGTAGACTTCCATTCCTTTTTTTCTCCCGCAGAAAGGTTCTCTGTTTGAATCATTTGTAAAAAGGCTTTTCCATCCGAATACCTATATATTACTTTTCCATGTTCATCCACCACCTCATAATCATACTTTTGGGAAGAATTAAATTGCAATTCGACCAATTCATTTGTTTGATTATGAACAGTAAAAGTAAGGACCAATTTTTCTTCCGAAACCGCTTGAACTTCAAATTGAATATCCATATGGTTGTTTGTTTCCATTTCAGACTGCTGTGGAAGAAAATTCGTCGCAAGTATGGCACTAAGCAGTAAATGTAGCATAACTGCCCCCTTTCATTAATCTCTTCTAAAAACACCATAGACATCGGCAGTATTTACAATATTAGTGAATGCGTTAGGATCTACTTCTTGAATGGTTCTTTGTAAGTCAAATAATTCATATCTTGATACTACAATCATTAGCATTTCCCGATGTTCATTGGAAAATGCTCCTCTTGCAGGAATCATTGTAATTCCTCTAACCAATTTATTATGAATGGCCTTCTTCATTTCATCTTGCTTATTAGTAATAATCATCGCTGTAAGCTTTTCATGTCTTGTATGAATTGCATCAATAACCCGTGTGGATGCATATAATGTCACTAATGTATAAAGTGCTTTTTCCCATCCAAAAAGGAAGCCAGCTGTAATAATAATAACAGCATTTAATGAAAAAAAGTATGTACCAACTGGTCGATCCTTAGCCTTCGAGAGATACATAGCTATAATATCCATACCGCCTGTTGAAGCGCCCCATTTCAATGTGATACCGACACCGACGGCTGCAATGACTCCCCCAAACACAGCATTTAACAAAATATCTTTTGATACACTGATGACAGGGATAACCTCCATAGAAACAGTTGTAATCACAACACTTAAAAGGCTATATAAGGTAAAAAGTTTACCCACACGTTTCCATGCAAAGATAGCTATTGGTACATTTAAAATAAATAAAAGTATGCCAGTAGAAACTGCACCATTTAATATACTCGAAAGAAGTTGAGCTACTCCAGTAAAGCCGCTCGCATATACATTTGCGGGTATGAGGAAAAAGTTCATCGCTATCGCATTTAATATAGCCCCCACAACAATAATGATGATTTTTCTTGTTTCAATCCAATTCATATTGACCTCCTTAATCATCTCTCTATCTTTTCTTTACCCAAGTTTAGGTTTTTCAATGCATTCCATTGTTTTTTTTCCTAAGTTTCTATAAACTAGTATCATCTATAAGTTGAAAGCAGGTGAAATAATGTCAGTTAAAATTCTCGCTGACAGCGCATGTGACTTACCGTTAAGTTTTTTTGAAGAAAACGATGTCACACTTATTCCATTGAAGGTTCATTTAAATGGAAAGGAATACGATGACCTGTTGACGATCGATTCCAAGAATATTTATGAAGCCATAAGAGAAGGTAAGGTACCTAAGACCTCCCAAGCTTCTCCCCTTTTATTTGAAGAGATCTTTACGAATATGGCGAAAAACAAGGAAGATGGTATCTATATAGCCTTTTCTTCCGCACTTTCTGGAACATATTCCACTGCAGTTATGGTGTTAGATCAAGTAAAAGAAACCTACCCAGACTTTAACTTAACCATCATAGATAGTAAATGTGCTTCCTTAGGTTATGGATTAGTTGTACTGAATGCTGCAAAAGATGCAAAAGAGCAACTTACCAAAGATGAAATTGTTAGCAATGCAACATTCAATTGCGAACATATGGAACATTTATTTACGGTTAATGACTTAGAGTATTTAGCAAAGGGCGGTAGAGTTTCTAAAGCATCTGCCTTTTTAGGTGGGCTACTCAATATTAAACCACTATTGAATGTTGAAGATGGAAAACTTGTACCAATTGAAAAACATCGCGGTCGTAAAAAGCTCTTTAAACGGATCATTGATATCATGAGGGAAAGAGGCGTTGCCTTGGATAGACAAATGGTGGCTATTAGTCATGGTGATGATGAAGCCACTGCCCTAGAAGTGAAAGAGATGATTCAAAAAGAATTTGGTGTTGAACACTTTTATATTTCTCCAATTGGGTCAGCAGTCGGATCCCATGCTGGTGCCGGCACAATTGCAATTTTCTTTTTAAATAAACTTAAAGGTTAACGCACTTATACATACTTCCTTCCATTCTTTCAAACACTAAATGTGTACAGATGAAGAATGGAAGGGAGTTTATTTTATGTCTCATACAACTGATAATGACAAAAAAGCAAAAGATAACAACGCATTTAACCATGAAAAAAACATGGAAGAAACAAAAAATAAGCAAGAAGGTCGAAAAAGCTTTTCAAAGAAAACAGACCATCTTTGATTGAAAAAAAGTTTTCAAATGATAAAAGTGAAGTCCTAAGATACCTCAAGTATTTTAGGACTTATACAGTTTACAAAACTTTGTCTTGAGATTGGGCTCAATGGACATTTTTCAAAGATTATTTTTTGTGCATATCCTTAACCATGTTGTTAGGATATACTATTTTCGTGGGTACAGCGATGGGCGTATTTTTTAGTCGCGGTTTTCCTATTTACGCTACTCATTTCTTTGTTTCTTCAACTATTAGTCGCGATTTCTCACGTTGCCCTACTCATTTTTTTCTTCCTTCAACTTATAGTCGCGATTTCTTCATTTGCCCGACTCATTTTTTTCTTCCTTCAACTTTTAGTCGCGATTTCTTCATTTGCCCGACTCATTTCTTTCTACCTTCAACTTTTAGTCGCGATTTCTCTTTTTGCCCTACTCATTTCTTTCTTCCTTGAACTATTAGTCGCGATTTCTTCATTTGCCCGACTCATTTTTTTCTTCCTTTAACTTTTAGTCGCGATTTCTCCATTTCCCCTACTCATTTCTTTCTCCCCTCAACTTTTAGTCGCGATTTCCCTTTTTGCCCGACTTATTTCTTTCTTCCTTCAACTTTTAGTCGTGATTTCTCTATTTCCCCTACTCATCTCTTTCTTCCTTCAACCTTTAGTCGCGATTTCTCCATTTCCCCTACTCATCTCTTTCTTCCTTCAACTTTTAGTCGCGATTTCTCCATTTGCCCGACTCATTTCTTTCTCCCCTCAACTATTAGTCGCGATTTCCCTTTTTGCCCGACTCATTTCTTTCTCCCCTCAACTATTAGTCGCATTTTCTCTATTTGCCCGACTTATTTCTTTCTTCCTTCAACTTTTAGTCGCAATTTCTTTATTTGCCCGACTTATTTCTTTCTTCCCTCAACTATTAGTCGCAATTTCCCTTTTTGCCCGACTTATTTCTTTCTTCCTTCAACTTTTAGTCGTGATTTCTCCATTTGCCCTACTCATCTCTTTCTTCCTTCAATTTTTAGTCGCGATTTCTCTATTTCCCCTACTTATTTCTTTCTTCCTTCAATTTTTAGTCGCGATCTCTCTATTTCCCCTACTTATTTCTTTCTTCTTTCAACTATTAGTCGCGTTTCTCCTATTTGTCCTACTCATTCTTTCTCCCCCAAACTATTAGTTCTCGATTTTTCTATTTACTCATTTCTTTGTTTCTCTCTTTTACATCGCATATATTTCCTTCTCGCTCTTTTTTAGCAACGACTTCTACCAAGACCAAATCTTAGTTCTACCTTTACTATCAACTAATACAACTTCAGTCTTTGCCCGATTTCATAAGATTATTATGAAATCATACAAAAAAAGCGGGATGGCTCTCACACCTTCCCGCTTTCATTTATTTTGACTCATTCTCTTTTATATAAGTCCAACCTTCTTTTTGATACACCTTACCATCCTTCATCAATCGACCAAGTGCACGTTTAAAAGAAGCTTTGCTTAGTTGAAATCTATCCTTTATATCCTCTGGTGCGCTTTTGTCACTGTATGGCATAGCTCCATTACGTGATTGCAAGTAATTAAGAATGATTTCACTATCATCAAGTAACGCTTCTTGTTTTCTTGGATTGAGGGAGACATTAATCGAACCATCTTGTTTGACATCAATGATTCTACCGTTCACTTTTTCCCCAAGTCTTGGCTCTTGACGTCTTTCCGTTTCATGGATGAAGCCTTTTAGGCCATCTGCTGTGTAAATCCAGCTTCCAACTTTGGCTGTACGATAAATAAATCCGTGGATATCTTTATTAAGTTCTTCCCTTCCAGCCTTATGTGAAATACTAGCTATCACTTGATCTGTCGCAAGCTTCACATATATTCTACCGTTTCGATTAACCCTTAATGTAACATATACCGTATCATCAACAGTAGGCCATACTCGTTCGTGTACAGGTAAATCCTCTTTTCCCAGTAACATATCTTTACTAATACCAATATCTATAAATACCCCGAGCTCAGGATTAACATCTACTACTTTCGCCCAGCCATATACTCCAACGGTAATCTCAGGTAATGTCATTGTTGCTGTTTTTCTACCTTCAGAATCTACATAAATAAAGACAGAAATTTTTTGTCCTTCTGTAATTTCTTCTTTGACCTCATTCTTATGAAGCAGAACGTCCTCTTCTCCATCTGTTAAGAAATAACCAAAAGCCGCTTCTCTGGAAACTAATAACTCTGTAATTTTGCCGATCTCATCTATTAAAGCCATTTAAATCCTCCTAAAGTTGTTCGCATTGCTATATTCTACTATAATAAGAACATAAAGTGAAACTCTTTTCATGAGGAGGACAATTATTTTATGGCTAAAGAAAGTTCATTTGATATCGTATCAAAAGTAGATTTTGCTGAAGTCACTAACGCAATTCAAATTGCAATGAAAGAAATACAGACACGCTATGATTTTAAAGGAAGCAAAAGTAAGGTTACTTTAGAAAAAGAAGAGCTCGTCCTTATTTCTGATGACGAATACAAACTAGAGCAACTGAAAGATGTGCTTATTAGTAAGATGATTAAACGAGGGATCCCGATTAAGAATTTAGATTATGGCAAAATTGAGCCTGCTTCAAGTGGCACAGTTAGACAAAGAGCAAGCTTAGTTCAAGGGATTGACAAAGATAACGCGAAGAAAATCAATACATTAATTAAAAATAGTGGTGTTAAAGTTAAGAGTCAAATGCAAGATGATCAAATCCGCGTCACAGGGAAAAATAGAGATGATCTTCAACAAATCATCTCACTAGTAAGAGAAGCTGATTTAACAATCGATGTTCAATTTTCTAATTATCGATAATTACATACCAGCACAGAGGCAGTGATTCCACTGCCTCTTTTTTGTACTTAAGTTTGTCCTCATAACAATGTAAGGTTTTCAACATAATAAAAAGGGAAAACAACAGCAAGGAGGGATTAGGATGGATAATAAACAATTGCCAAAAAGCTTTATGGCACAACATCAAAATCATCAACCAGGAACGGAAGAGGAAATGATTCCTAAGCCGATCTATGTGAATGAAGATTATAAACCTGCTGGAAAACTAGAAGGTAAAGTAGCTATTATTACTGGCGGAGATAGCGGTATAGGTAAATCTACAGCTATTTACTTCGCTAAGGAAGGTGCAGACGTTATTGTTCCTTATTTAAATGAGCATGAAGATGCAAAAGAAACCAAAACATTAGTCGAACAAGCTGGGAAGACATGCCTTTTAATTAGCGGAGACCTTTCATCAGAACCTTTTTGTCAGGAAGTCGTAAAGCAAGCGTTAAATAAATTTGGGAAAATAGATATTCTTGTTAATAACGCTGGTGAACAGCATCCACAAAAAAATATCGAGGACATTAGTGGTCAACAACTTGAAAAAACTTTCCAAACAAATATTTATGCTATGTTTTATTTAACAAAAGCCACACTACCACATCTAGGAGCTGGCAGCTCGATCATTAATACCGCTTCGGTCACCGCTTATGCAGGTAATGAACTATTAGTTGACTATTCCTCAACTAAAGGGGCCATTGTCTCTTTTACTAGGTCACTTTCCTTGCAGTTAGCGTCCAAAGAGATTAGAGTGAATGGTGTTGCCCCTGGTCCTATATGGACACCATTGATTCCGTCCACTTTCTCTGCTGAAGAAGTTGCATCATTTGGAAAAAATGTTCCAATGAAAAGAGCGGGACAGCCCTTTGAACTCGCTCCGGCTTATGTCTTCTTAGCAAGCGACGATTCTAGTTATATGAGTGGACAAATGTTGCATATTAACGGCGGGAAAATTGTTAATGGATAGGGAAAGTAGGAGGGGGACAAGACTAAAAAAGAATGCTACATATCTTTTTCTCTCTGCCCCACTATTATGTAGCGTAATATAACCTTGAAATGCACCTAAGCAATCAAATTACATTTACTATCAAAAAAAGATGCCGAGACTGTTTCGGCATCTTTTGTTCTCTATTCTCCTGTCCGATTTCTACCTCTTCTTCTAGCCAAGAATAAAAAGGCAAAGAAGGCAAGTAACACTGATAACAATGTTGCTCCATAAACAAAGTTAAACCCTTGCTTTTCGGTAAGAACATAAATTTCAGCTTCTTCTCGGTCTAGTACGAGATGATATTCATTTTGATCATTGCTTCTTACTAACCCACCAGCTAATAATCCTCGCAACTCTTTATCATTCTCTATCTCTTCTCCTGTTAATACTAAATCTTTCGTACCACTTGTATTATTGATGGCTACTATTGATGTTTCTTCTTTAAATTGTCTCTTAAAAACCGTAAAACCTTCACTTTCATGTAAAAGAGTAAAATCTCCTTTTGCAATAGAAGGTAATTTTTCTCTTGCTTTTGTTAGCTGTCCGATGTACTCAATTAACTCAGGATCCGTACGAAAATCCATTTGTCTGCGGTTATCGGGGGTTTCATTCCCAATTAACGCAATTTCACTACCATAATATAACATTGGAATCCCAGGGGTTGTAAACAAATACGTTACCGCTGTTCTCCACCTTGGTCCTGGATGTTCATTTAATGCGACTGGCTGATTTGTAAAACGAATCATATCTTTACTATCAATTAGTCTTGTAACCATATTTGGTTCTTCATATGTATCAATGTTATTTTCGATGTCACCAATAGTATCAGTCATTGACACATCCGGTTTTACAAATGCTTCCCTTATATTAGATGTTGAAGCATAGTCTGTTAAGCTATCTATACCGGTCATTTCATATTTAGCAATTTCTTGTGGGTCTGTGGACCATACTTCACCTAAAACAAAAAACTCATTATCGGTTTCTTTTACACTGTCTACAAAGCTTTGAAGAAAATCTTTATCTGTTAACTGGATGCCTTCTAAACGATAACCATCTACACCTGTTTCTGTTATCCACCATTTAGCCGCTTCGATGATATATTGTGCTACTTCTTCATTCTCATAATTGATTTGCGGCAACCCAGCTAACCAATCTTTAGTGAACATATCTGGTGTTGAGATCTCCTCAGATTCCTTCAACCAATCTGATTTAGTAGGGTCGTTTACCCATGGGTGTGTAGCTGCAACATAATTTAGTGGGAAATCAATCATGACATTGATATCTCTTTTGTGTGCTTCTTCCACTAGTCGTTTAAATTCTTCCAACGTTCCGAAATGTTCTTCTGTTTCATAGAAGTCTTCCACCCAATATCCATGATAACCTTTATCGGCGTTTGCAAATATTGGGTTCAAGGTAATCGTCGTCATACCTAAATCTTCAATATGATCAAGTCTTTCAATAATACCAACAAAATCACCACCATGGAACGCTTCAAGGTCCTTCACATCCACATGGTAATCATTCTTACTATCTACATTGCTAAAACGATCAATCATAACATAATAAATAAGTTCATCCTGTAAGCTTCGTTTTTCTTCTGCTAATACACTTGGCACTAATGACACTAGTAATAGCGGAATTAAGATGAGGGTGATGACCTTTTTCATCTTTCTCCTCCTTAATGATAGTTTGTCTCTATTTTACAAAAACGTTAACCATTATAGATTAGCGGTTTGTTGTTACTTCGTCAAACAGAAGTGAACAAAATATTTAAAATCGTAACATTTCTTTTATATCGTACTAATTAATTGGAGTGAGATTTCTATTTTTATCGTAGAAAAAAAGAGGTGCTCCCATAATAATTAAAAAGGGAACACCTCTTTTTTTAATCAACAATATTAATATTATAATCTTTAAACCAATAATGGATTTGTGCTAAGTGAGCGAGAAGCTGCGGTCCAGTCATTAATTGTCCAAACCATGGAACTTGAAAAGCAGAGCCTTCAGTTGCTACGATTTCTCGTAAATTCTTTTCATCGAATAATTCAAAAAGAACGGAGGATGATTCTTCTAATACGTCGTTCAACATTTTTGTCACAATGCTAATATAAGCAGGGTTATGTGTTTTCGGATAAGGACTTTTTTTACGATATAATACCTCGTTTGGTAATACCCCTTCCAACGCCTTCCTTAGTATTCCTTTTTCTCGATTACCATGCATTTTCATATCCCATGGAATATTCCATACATATTCTACTAGGCGATGATCCGCGAAAGGAACACGAACTTCTAAACTAGCTCCCATACTCATTCTATCTTTACGATCTAATAACGTTGTCATAAAGCTAAGCATGTTTATATAGAATAATTGCCGTCTTCTTGCTTCTTCCGGTGTTTCTCCTTCTAAAAGTGGGGTTTCAGCAATCACTTGATTAAATTTATCCATACTGTAATCTTTTAAGTTTAATTTCTTTCTCCAATCTTCTTTCAGGAGGCGCTGTCTTTCATCGATTGATCGCATCCAAGGGTATCCAGTTCGACTGAGATCATCCGAACGATGAAACCATGGATAGCCTCCAAAAATCTCATCCGCACATTCTCCCGACAAACTAACCACATGCTCTTTTTTAATTTCACGACAGAACCAAAGTAGAGAAGAATCGATATCTGCCATACCTGGTAAATCTCTTACATGAACTGCTTCAACTAAATGAGCGGCAAGCTCCTCCTGTGAAATAATGCAATTCTGGTGAATGGTATGGAAAGTGTCTGACATTTTCTTAATATAAAAACCATCCGCATTTGGTTGAAAATCGTTTGCCTTAAAGAATTGATCATTGCCTTCGTAATCAATACTATAGGTTTTTAATGGTGGTTTTCCCTCTTTTTGATATGCTGTGGCTGCAATGGCTGTGATCGCACTTGAATCCAATCCACCAGATAAGAGCGTACATAAAGGAACATCCGATACGAGTTGTCTTGTTACTGCATCTGTAACAAGATTACGTACTTTTTCAGCTGTCTCATCTAAAGAGTCTTCATGTTTTTTGCTTTCCACATTCCAATATCGCCAAATCTTTAACCCTTGTTGTGATAGTGTTAATGCATGAGCTGGTCGTAGCTCTTTCACCCCGCGAAAAACACCTGATCCTGGGGATCTTGAAGGTCCAAGACCGAATACTTCTGCTAATCCCTCTCTATCTACTTCTGTTTTTACTTCTGGATGTGCTAAAATCGCCTTTATTTCTGAACCGAACAGTAACCCCTTTACTGTCTCTCTATAAAAAAGCGGCTTAACCCCTAATCGATCTCTACCAATAAAAAGTTCTTGACCGTTTTCATCCCAAATCGCAAAGGCGAATATCCCATTTAAATATTGAAGGCAATTTTTTCCCCATTCAATGTAAGAAGTTAGTAGCACCTCTGTATCAGAATGACCCTTAAACGAATATCCTTTTATAAGGAGATCTTTTCTTAAATCTTCTGTATTATAAAGTTCGCCATTGTAACAAATTGTATAGCGATTTTGATTCTTATCAATAGTCATTGGTTGCTTTCCGCCAACTGGATCAACAACGACTAATCGCTTATGACCAAACCCGGCTGGCCCAGAAGCAAAAATATTCGTATCATCAGGACCCCTTTTAGATAAAGTATTCGTCATTTTTTCTAGTGTCGGACGTTCATTTTGCATATTTGTATTGAAGTCAACCCAGCCCGTGATTCCACACATGGCTTCTTCACCCTTTCTACGAGCATCATAGATGCAGCAAATATTTAAGCGGATAATTAATGATGTCAAACGAGTGGAATTGCCCGGAACATCATGCATGGATTTATTCTATGCGAGCTAAAATAAATGGTTAATTGTCCTAGATAAAGGTTATAAAACATTAGGAAATTGCCAAAAAATAGAGTGAAAGACTTTTACCTGGAGGTTTATGATGAACAGACAACAACGACTCAATTTAATAGAACAACAATCAAGAGCCTATATGGAGGGGAATGTTGAATTTATTAATAATCAGTGGGTATTTTTTGACCAGGAAACGGATGAAGCATCTTCATTAGAAGAGTATCGCCAACAAGAAATTGAGGTATTTAGACTGAAACGGTGGCGAAAAGGTGTATTATCACTCAATGGCCAAATCCATTGCGGCAGTGATCTGCTCCATTTAAAAGATCAAGATCAGATAAGAATTAAAAAGCATCTCGTTTTCTCATTAGAATCATTATTAGAAGAAGTAAATGACGATGCCTTTGTACAATTCATCACTAGTTTAAACAGCATTGATTTCTCCATTTTTGATTGTATTTACTGCTATAATCAGTTGACATTTTTCGGTGATGAAACAAGAAAAAGCGGTGTTAATTTTATGATTTTTGATAATCAAGAGCATATTTGTAGCGTACAGCATCATTTCTTTTATTATGAAAAAGAGACAGACCGTTTCGAATTTACTTTAAATAGTGGAAAAAGAATGGTCATTGAAAAAATCTCTTCTTCCGGATAAAATGAGCATACAAAAAAAAGAAAAAAAGACTGTAGACACTCACTACAAGCTCGTCTACAGTCTCATTTCCAATGTTATGATCATTGCTGCTGCAACCCTTTTTCAAATTCTTGGTTTACTAATGGCTTTTGAAAAAAATACCCTTGAGCAAAGTGGCAATCCAGTTTCTTCAGCACTTTCATTTGCTCTTCTGTTTCTACACCCTCTGCTAACACTTTTAACTGCAACCCTTTCCCCATCGTAATGATTGCTTTCACAATCGCAGCATCAGATGTATTCATACGTAAATTATGTATAAAAGAACGATCAATCTTCAATGTATCAATTGGCAAATCCTTCAAATAACTTAATGAGGAATATCCTGTACCAAAATCATCAATCGATACTTGAATGCCCATTCTTTGCAACTCTTTCATAACTGCAATACTATGTTTTTTATTTTTCAGCATCGTACTTTCTGTTAATTCTAAAATTAAATACTTTGGTGGAAGGCCCGATTGTTGCAGGGCATCTTTAACAACCTTTAAAAAATGCTTTTGTTGAAATTGACGTGCAGCTACATTAACCGATATTTGTAAATGTGTAAAACCTTGATCATGCCATAATTTATTCTGCTTACATGCCTCATTTAATACCCATCGACCAATATCGTTAATGAGTCCTGTTTCCTCTGCTAAAGGTATAAATTGTGCCGGAGAGATATTTCCAATTTTCGGATGGTACCATCTAATCAAAGCTTCACTACCAAAGAGCTCTCCACTTTCTAAACAAACGAGGGGCTGGTAATGAAGTGTGAACTGTTTATTTTTTAATGCTTTTCTTAAATAGCCTTCCATCTCGAATCGTTTTAACACTTCTTCATTCATTTCTTCAGAAAAAAAGGTTAATTGATTACCACCTTTCTGTTTGGAAAGATGCATCGCGATATCAGCATTTTTCATCAGTTGCTCGGAATCTATCCCATCATTTGGATATAAACTAATGCCGAAACTTGCTGTGACATGAATCTCTTGCTGTTGAATAATAATGGGACGGTCGATGGTCTCAAGTAAAGTCTGTGTGAGCCTCATTATTTCTTCTGTCTGTAAATTCTCAGGTAATAAGCATAAGAAGCGGTCCCCACCAAAGCTCCCTAAAAAGCTATCGGTTGGTAAGGTCTGATTGACACGATAAGCCAGTTGCTGAATGATCTGATCGCCTATTAAATATCCAACACTTTCGTTAATCATTTTAAAACGATCGATATCAATAGATAGTAAAGCAAAAGATTGCTGATTTTTTTTCGCCCTTTTCATTGACGAGATTAATTGTTCAGTAAATCTATGTTTATTTGGGAGTCCAGTTAAATGATCATAGTACGATAATTCGGTTAATTTATTTTCGATCTTCTTTAGTTCTGTAACATTTTTAGCAATTCCATATATACAACTTACCTTTTCATCTCGAATAACTGGGATGAGTTTAATATCATAAAAGTCTTTCTTACCAAGTTTCCCAATGATATCTGTTTGGAACTGCTGTGTTTCCCCCATTCTTGCACGGTCAAAAAAAGCTTTGATAATCGGAAGTTGGCGATGATCAAATAAACGAGTAAATGGCAGACCAATTAGTTCCTTTGCTGTATAGCCCGAATTTTCCTCTAAAGCTGAATTGACACTTGTAAAACGATCCTCAGCATCAATAGTAAAGATAGATTCTGTGTTATTTTGGAACAAAACATGATAGCACTGCTTTAAATTTTGGCACTCTATCATTAATTGTTTTGTTCGTTTACGATCATTGACAGGTAATTGAATAAACGAATCGACCATCATCGGCTCCTCCTTTGTTACTGAAATAAACGATGGCACCTGATTTTCAAGCTGCATTTGTCCATTTTGTCAATTCCTGATAGTATAGCTGCCATTTCGTATCCTCCTGCGAGTGTATGTCCACCTTTCATTCGTCAACGTTTGATACTTTATAATCCAACCTCGATTTAAATTATAAGGACTTTATCTTTGATGATAATAAAAAGCTCTTTCCTCTAACACTCACAATTCTTTTATCGGTTTATTCTCATTTAATTGAATAACCACCCTCATCTTTTACTTCATGATCAATCATGGAGGTTCTCATCCGTACAATGTTGACCATACCCTCTAATAATAGGGACTGTGTCAGGTAGCGCAACTTCGTTTCATATAGTATTAAATACCTAAAAAAGGAAAACTAATATAGTACTATCAGATTAAAAATACCATAAAAGGTGATATAATGACACGAAAAAAAGAAAAAAGCTGCTAATTTTAGCAGCTTTCAATAGAGTCTTTTCACCTACATAAATGGTGTAAATCCTAATGGCAAACTTAAGCCTAAATAAAGGACAAGTAAAAAAGCGACAACTAGTTGAACCCATAAAATGGTTGACTTTTCGCCCTTTTTATTACGAATTAAGATCATTTCCCACATAGAGATAATCCATAAGCCAACAAGCGCTTTCAATACATACAAAATATCAATATTACTAATTGAGAAAAGCATACCTACACCTGTGGCAATGATTAATAAGTAAAATAATCTTAGAATCATATGTACCACTTTATCTTTGCCATTTTTCTGCAATGATAAGGCAACAAAGAATAGAATAAAGGCAACGATCCATGTTGTTAAATGTGCATGTGTCACATTAGAACCCCCTTAAATTTCTTATTCTCTTATCCTTAGAGAATAATTCGTTTACATCATACCATAATCAAATAGATAAAGCCTAAAGATTACTATCAATCTTTACAATAATGATTAATTAATACTCATTATTGTATTAGATAACTGCCCTACACCTTCAACTGTGATTTCAATATGATCACCTGGCTTTAGAAAACGTGGTGGTTTAAAGCCATTACCAACGCCAGCAGGTGTACCTGTGGCAATAATATCTCCTGGTTCTAGCGTCATCCCTTTTGAAAGGATGTGAATAATCTTCTCGATAGGAAAGATAAATTTTGAAGTATGAGAATCTTGTCTTACTTCTCCATTGACCTTAGTCGTAATACGCAAATCATTAGGATTTGTTAACTCTTCTTTCCCTACAATCCACGGACCTATCGGACATGATTGATCCAAGCTTTTCCCTAAAAAGTATTGCTTATGTTTAGATTGTATATCTCTTGCTGTTATATCATTAATAATCGTATAACCAAACACATAATCTAACGCTTCCGCTTCTTCTATCTCTTTGCCTTTTTTACCGATAATTACTCCTACTTCTCCTTCATAATCTAACATTTCTGTTAGTTGTTGATAATGAGGGATTTCTTCGTCTGGAGCAGCTACTGTTGTAGGTGACTTCGTAAAGACAATCATTTCTTTAGGAATATCTGCTGAACTTCCCATTTCAATTGCATGTTCTGCATAGTTTTTCCCTACACAGAAAACATTCTTTTTCGGCCTTGGAATTGGTGCTTTTAATTGAATGTCTTCTAAGGCTATCAACAGGGTAGATTCACTTTCATCGCTTATTAATTCCTGTATGAATGTGTCGCTCCATTTTTCATGTCCGATGGCATCCACTAAATCTTCTGGCAAAGGTACCCCTTTGTTTTGTGCAGCCTCCTGCAAAGGTAAGACCATTTTTTCTTCTTTCACAAGTACGCCGTAAGCTTGTTTATTATTGTATTCATATGTTATGTACTTCACACTCTACACCCCTTTTTAAATAAGTATAGCGTAAATTAACTGAAATGTTAGCAAATGATTGTGAATAATAGATGACTCTTACTTTTGAATTCTTTTAAATGTAGACGGCTTTTGCCAATAAGTGAACCATCTCCAGCACCATTCAAATGGGCCATATACAAAATATTTCATCCATATTATGCTGAATAGAATTTGACATACGTATAATATAATGGCAATCATTGTTCCTGTCAGCAATGATACATTGCCATACAATCCAAACCCATAACTATAAAATAAACATGTAGCCACAATGGATTGCATTAAATAATTCGTCATAGACAAGCGCCCGATTGTTTGTAAAGGTTTTGTGATTATCCCTATCTTGCTATTAACGAGCACAAGGATGAGTAGGCTATACCCAACCGCTACCAATGGGCCCCCAAAGATATCTTGTATATATTGCATTGCTAAATTAGTACTAATGAAATATGGTAATAGTTTAATAAGGTATCCAGTAGTAAGAAATACAATCATGAGAACAATCGCTGTCATCCGTCTTTGTTCAAGTTTTTCAACCACTTGAAGCTTTCGTAGCCCTGCTCCAATTAAAAACAATGGTAAAATACTAATCATTAAAATGGGCATTGTGGCCAAATTATTATTCATTAACCAGTCATCTATATTCTGACGTACGATTTCTAGCCATGTGCCTGATTGATACACCTGAACAATGTCAGCAACAGATGTCGTCATCATCGCCGAAAGATCTGGTTCTATGAATAACGTAAGAAGTAATATCCCAACTAAGAGTAGATTTGGAATGATATAAATGAGTAGACCAAGTAAGATTAACAGTTTCCCTGACAGTTCTATGAATAAAATAAGAGCAAATCCTGCGATAGCATAGGTAACTAAAATATCTCCATGCCAAATGAATAATGCGTGACATAAACCGATGATAAATAAAAATAGAAATCTTCTTGCAAGTAATAATGGACTATGAACGCCTTTTAACTCTGCCCTTTCTTTTAGAATCATGACACCATAGCCAAATAATAAAGAAAATAACGGATAAAAACTCGCTTGAAAAAATACATCAATAATAGGAAAAACCGTACTATCCCCTGCTTTATCCCAATAATTAAACGGATCTATATGCGTATATGGTGAATGGAAAGATAAAAAATTGACTATTAAAATACCAAATAAAGCGAATCCCCTCATTGCATCGATGGAATGAATTCTTCTGTTTTCGTTAAGCGATTGCATAACTTCCTCCTAAGAAATTGTTTTTACAATTGAACTAAGTCGTTCCTTTTACCTCCTTCTCTTTTTCCCAGTCTATCCCGACTGCCGGTCTTTAATTTGTTAACTGGTCACTTATTTCTATTAGAATCTGATGAGAGAATAAAAGTAGAGCCACCTGAAAACAGTTAACCTATTTCTTCCTTTAATTCCAATATTCATCAACACACTACCTTAATATAGCATATTTTCTACTATCAATTTAATCATTTTCTCTTACTATTTTTTTGCAGTTTCTTAACGTACATTACCGAACATGAAAAAAAGCATATCTTTACCTTAAAAGATATGCCCATACTTCTCATTATTAAATAAATCCAAAAAACATGCGCTCTCGCTTCAAACAAATTTTTCAATTAACATATCTACCGTCTTTCCCACTTGTAGCCCAATAATCGTTACGTAAATGAATCTTTTGGATTTTTCCTGAAGCTGTTTTTGGTAGTTCGTTTGTAAATGTTACGCTAGTTATCGCTTTAAAATGAGCCATATTTTCACGAGTAAAAGCAATAATATCTTTTTCGTTCACCCCGTCCATCCCTTCCTTTAAAACAATAAAGGCATGTGGGGTTTCTCCCCATTTCTCATGTGGTACGGCAATAACAGCTGCTTCCAAAATGGCAGGATGTTCGTATAATACACCTTCAATTTCTATTGAAGAAATATTTTCACCACCGGAAATAATAATATCTTTCTTACGATCCACAATGTCTATGTTGCCATATTGATCAACTGTCCCCATATCACCAGTATGTAGCCAGCCATCACGAATCGTTTCTGCCGTTGCTTTTTCATTTTTCCAGTAACCTTTCATTACCCCGTGACTACGCACAACCACTTCGCCAATATCTTTGCTATTACTTGCAACTTCTGCACCATATTCATCCACAACTTTCACTTGAGAACCAATCATTTGATAACCGGCTTTTGCCTTCATTCTATATGTTTCTTTTTCATTTATTTGGATATGAGATCTGATTTGTGATATCGTGCTTAGTGGTGAAGATTCGGTCATCCCATATACCTGGATAAAGTCCCAGCCCATCTCAGCTTCCACTTTAGAAACAAAAGCAGGTGGCGGGGCAGAACCTGCAATCACTACGCGAATAGGATGTGAGAACTTCGTTTGATACTGATCATAGTATTGCATTAAGCTATTCAATACAGTCGGTGCCATATGAACGATAGACACTTTATATTTCTCCATTGCTTGAAAGATGACTTCTGGTGTCGTTTTACGCAGACAAAGTTGTTTTGCCCCATTCGCTGTATAATAAAATGGCGAACCCCAGCCGTTAACATGAAACATCGGCAGTACATGAATAAGTGTATCTTGATCACTCACCCGCAAATGATGCATCGTACTTAATGCATGTAAGTAGTTGTTACGATGAGTAAGCATCACACCTTTTGGGTCTCCTGTTGTTCCACTCGTATATAACAAAGAACATACATCCTCTTCGTCTATTTCTTCTCTACAAAAACTTTCTTCAGGAAAAGATGCTAACCAATTGTCATAACCAATTTCAGTTGTATCACCATCCATATCATGAACAATAATCGTTTCTACTGTTACTAACTGATCTTTAATTGGTTGTATCAATCTATACAGTTCTTGATCAACGAAAAGTACTTTTGATTCACTATGATTTAATATGAAAACGTAATCATTTGGCTGCAGGCGGATATTAAGTGGAACCATAATTGCATTTAATTGATATACACCATAAAACCCTTCAAGCATTTCCACAGTATTTGGCGCTAAATAAGCGACACGGTCTCCCTTTTGTACACCAATGCTTTCTAGCCCATGTGATAATTGATTCACCCTTTTATTCAATTGATTATATGTAAGTGTGAGCGTATCACCATATATTGCTTCTTTATCTCCATATAACCTTACCGCACGATCTAGAAATTCAGTTAATATTAATGGTACCTTCACGGTAAATCACTCCTCGCTAAAATAATTAAAATTTTCTGATTATAATTATTTTAGCATTTCAACAGTCTGACATCTATATTTTTCACCCTTAATCATAAAGTTTCTTCACACTATTACACTAGGCACATAGGATAATGATAAATAGATAATTAGGGCATTCGCCCGTTTTCAAAACTTCAGTGTATGCAAAGGGTGTTTATATGCCAGCAATTGTTGGAGCTGTTCAAGTAATTTCTATAGGAAGTAGTTCCGTTTTTAACATTGGTGATATTTATAAGGTAATGCCCCTCTCTAATGCCAAAACGTTTTCTGGAGCCGGTTCTTTTAATACAGGGGATGGATTAGATGTTGTTAACTACAATAGCACAACCAACACATATGATAACGATAGCGTTGACCAAGGTAACTACTTTAATGCATAACTTTAAGGTGATGAGCGATGAATAATTATTATATTCAACAATCTATTTCTATTCAGCTAATTAAAATCGGCGGGGTCTCAAACTCTTCCGTATTTCAAATTGGCAGTGCAGGTATTATTAAACCATCCTCGCACTTGTATAATACGGGAGGGTTTACCGAACCTGCACCAGAATATGAAGAAACACCAATTGCCCCAGGAACAACAGTAGGGACACCACTCGTTCCCTTAACTGCTCCATCGAAACCATAATAAGATTGGAAAGGCGGCGATTTTAGGATGAGTCAAGATTTTTACACGTATTTTCAACAATTACAAGCTTATGTACAAATGCAAGAACAGCGAATTCAAAAGATTGAATCTTCAATGAAAAAAATGAAGGAAGAAATGGCACAAAATGATCGTCAGCCTATTCATATCGACCGGATCGAATATAAATTTGACCAGTTAAAAGTAGAGACATTGGAAGGGACATTAAACATTGGCTTAAATCCATCAGATTTGCAAGATATTGATGATTTCTCTGTCGATCAAAAAGAATTACAAACACCTTATTCTCCCAAAAATTTGTTTAAAAGAAATATGGAAATAGAAACGGCATTATTAACTTTTATAGAAGGGGAGCTCCCACAAATTGTTGAAGAAGCAGAAGCAAACTTAAAAATGCCAAAGGATAGCTCCTATGTAGAATTTATTAAAGAGGATATTAAAAAGCAGCTTTCTAGTCGTGTAGACTACTATTTGAAACAGCAGTCTAATCGTAATCTAGACAGCCAGGAAGAGAAAACAAAAGTGATTGAAACATTAAAAACGGAAATACGAAATGGTGTCTATGCCTTCCTTAGTCATTTACCGGAGAATATGAAGGAGATGAAAAAAGAATGAATTTCCAAGTATATAACCGCGAGTTATGTGTGGGAGATGTGCGGATAATTGGTGTGTCAAGTTCATCCATATTTCTTGTCGGTGATGCGGAAACGATACAGCTTGCCTCTACCTTTGATACACCACCTGAATCACTAATTATCGGTCCCTTTGTACCACTAACACCGGAGTAATTACATGTTTAAAAGAACATCAGTTGTAGACCAGATTAAGGTGGACACATTTGGCTTCTCCTCCATTTTCGAAATCGGCGATACTTCTTATATCCAAGGTTATTCCAGGGCATTGGCACTGCAGCGAGACGCTGAAATCTTTTATGGTAAAGAAGGTAATTACAACGCCTATGACCTCTATAGAGAAGAATTAATTATTCCGAAAATAACTGAAAATATCCAAACTCACTATATTCAACATAAACCCATTATTAAAGTTAAGAATATAGATATTTTAGGCGTTTCATCAAGCTCAGTCCTTCATATTGGCAATACGAAAGATATTAGTATGGAATCTCGTGTGAAACATTTTAGACAATTTGTGAAAAACGAAGAATAAAGGGTGTTTATTATGCCGGCAATTATCGGCCCTGTCCAGATAATCAATGTTTCAGGTGGTATTGTTCAATTCGGCGATTCACTTTATATATCACCAAAAAGTAACTCTAAATCCACTACTGGCTCTGGAACTTTGAACACTGGTGGATTTATAATGACAAACAACGGGCTCAGTGCAAGTAATGTATTAGATGCAAACCTATTGGATCAGCCAACTGTAGGCAACTTATAAGAATACACTAAAAAGAGGGCAACTGCCCTCTTTTTATATTTCCAAAAAATAACCGCCATCAAAGAAATAAAGGTACTTTTGTGCGACTTTCCTTTTTGTTATCTGTTCGACCGCTTTCGTGTATAAATTAATTTGAACTCGGTATCTATCAATTAAAATTGGTGCTGCCTCATCCATTCCACCTCTAAAACGATCGGTAATGCGATCTGATTTGTAATCCACGATAACAAGGCCCTTATGATCCTCAAACAAACAGTCAATAATTCCTTGTACTAATACCGTATCTTCTGCTTGATCCCAATGGGAGTAAACTTCACTAGCTGGCAAAGCAAGGTTAAACGGTACTTCTCTTTGCAAAGTCGTTGCTTTTCTCATACGCTCAGCTAGCTCACTTTCAAGGAAGTCAACAATCAAAGCTGGGTCAACGACCGTAGCTTGCTCAGCTGTTAACAGTTCTTTTTTCACTAAATGTTCTACTTTTTCCATTATATGCTTTTCCTCTGCTGGATCATGTAAGTCTAAGTGTTGCATCACTGTATGCAAGGCCGTTCCTCTTTCAGCAGGTGTAATGGACTTTTCTTGCATGAATAACGGTCGATTTAAAATTGGCTTTTTAAACCCTTTAACTAATTCTTGCCCACTTTCCTCTTGAGAAAAGATTTCTTTTTGCCTTTTTATTTCAGAAACTGACTGTTTCGATCTTGATTTCATTGCTGATTGATAAGGATATGACCATTCCAGACGATGCTTAATCGTTTCATAATAACGAGATTTTTTATCGACTCTTTCTCCCTGCTGTACTTTTTCTAAGAGAAGGTCAGATTCATTTTGATTTTCATCAATAACCGCCTTCGCTTCTTCTTTTGCAACAATTTGAACTTCCCAACTAGATGGATGGTTATGAATTGCTGCTACTACCGGACTCAAACTAGTATCTAAAGTTGCGCTATCTTGATGTCGGATGATAGCAGGTGCGATCCAGTCTAAATAGCTTGTACTTTGAGCACGAGTAAAATCATCAAGTAGCCAGTCTGAATTCCTCGACACCCTTTGCCAATCCTTCAACTTCTTAGCCATATTTTTCGGCGAAGCAATCAAGAAAAGCTTTTCCTTCGCTCTTGTCAAAGCAACATAAAGCACTCGCATTTCTTCAGCAAGCATCTCCATTTTTTTCTTACGTTTGAAGGCAAGCTGCGGTAACGAAGCAAGAGAAATCCTTTTATTTGCATTCACATATTTATATGCTAACCCCAGATCCTTATCTAGCAAGAAAGACTTCTTCAAATCCATCGTATTAAAGTTTCGTGCTAGCCCTGGCATAAAGACAAAAGGAAACTCTAACCCTTTACTTTTATGAATAGTCATGATACGTACTACATCTTCCTGTTCTCCTAAGGCACGGGCAGCCCCTAAATCGTCTCCTCTTTCTCTCATTCTTTCAATAAAGCGCAAAAATCTAAACAATCCTCTAAATGATGTAGCTTCATATTGTCTTGCCCGATCATATAAGGCGCGCAAATTAGCTTGGCGTTGTTTTCCACCAGGCATCCCACCTGCAAAATCATAAAATCGTGTTTCTCTATATAATTGCCAAATCAAATCAGATAAAGCACCTTGTCTGGCTTTTTGTCGCCAATTTTCTAACTGCAATAAAAACGGCTTTAGCTTATCATAAATGGCAACCTTAGCCCCTGTTTGAACTTCAGAACAAAATTGTTGAACTGCTTCATAATAAGCACCAGTTTGATGAGGAACTCTTATGGTCGCCAATTGATTCTCTGTTAGACCAACAATTGGCGAACGTAATACAGCGGCTAATGGAATATCTTGATATGGATTATCTATCACTTTTAAGAGTGACATCATAATGGAAACTTCGGTAGCATCAAAATAGCCTTGTGAAAGATCAGCATAAACAGGAATCCCTTGCTGTCTTAATTCCTCTATCATTTGTGGTGCCCACGTCATTGAACGCAATAAAATCACAACATCCCGATACTTCATCGGTTGCTCTTGCTTAAGCTTTGCATTATACACTTGTTTATGGCTAGCCATTAATTCTCTAATTTTCTTTGCTATGAGTCTTGCTTCTAATTGTGATTGCGCGAGCTCTTCCTCCTCAAACGAATCAGGTTGTTCCGTATGATCTTCATCTTCAAGATCAATCATCGTTAACTCAATCGGATGCGTCACTTCTTCAGGATAAGCAGCTCCAGGAACAAGTTCAGCTGCTTCATCATAAACAATCTCCCCTACATTTTCTCCCATAATTTGCTTAAAGATAAAATTGGTGCCATGTAGGACTTCTTTTCTACTGCGGAAATTCCGCGCCAGATCAATGCGTAAACCTGTTGATTCACCGTCAGTCGTGAACCGATTATATTTGTTTAAAAATAAGTTCGGTTCTGCTAAACGGAAACGATAAATCGATTGTTTTACATCTCCAACCATAAAGAGGTTTCCGTTTAACTCATTATCATTTGTGACTAGTTGAAGAATCGCCTCTTGTACCATATTCGTATCTTGGTATTCATCGACAAGCACTTCTTTAAATTGTTTTTTATAGGCAAGGGCAGCGTCTGTAGGAATGAATTGATTAAATTGATCAACAACCCCAAGAATATCCAAACAATAATGCTCTAAATCAGCGAAGTCTACTAGTCCTTTTTCTGTTTTAACTGCTGCAAACCTCTCTGCAAATGCTTTTACTAATTGTGCTAATCCTGCAATATGTGGCTTCATTTCTAACATATCTTTTAGAAAAGATTCTGCTTTCCTGCTAAAAAGCTCTTCTTTCAGTTTCTTCAAGACATCCTTCGCTTGATCTCGCACTTTTTTCGACTCTTCTATTAGTTCTGGCTCAAACTCTTCCCCTTTACAAGCCTTTAAAGTTTTAAATTTATAAGACTGCATTGCCTCATACAATGTCTCCCAAGATTGCTCAGCCGCCTGTATTAAGATATCGACTAGTTGGATATCTGCTACAAAGTTGTCCGCTCTTGGCGCTGGTCCCCCAGGTTGCTTTGTTAACTCAAGTGCGTGGGTTAATAAACTTCTCACACCTTGTAATTGCAGGCGAACATCTGAGAGGAGATAACCGACAAATGGAATATCGCCCATATTTGCAGTAGGAGTCACATTGTACATCTCAATCATCTTGTCCAAATAATCATCCATTGACGGATTTGCTCGAGCAAAATCATAGATTTGTCTAATCATATCTTGAAGCGCCACATCACTGCGATCGTTTGTGAACGTATCCACTAAGTGGTAAAATGCTTCGTTATCTTCTTTACCATAAGCTTCTTCAAATAAATCATCTAAAACTTCATCTCGTAATAATTGAGCCTCTGTTTCATCTGCAATTCTAAATCCTGGGTCTATATTGATTAAATAATAATATTTCTTTATTACCTCTAAGCAGAAAGAATGCAACGTTGAGATGGATGCTTTATTGAGCAAAGTTAATTGTTTACGTAAATGATAGGAATGTGGGTCCGCTTGAATTGCCTTCTCTAGCGCTTCTCCTATTCTATGACGCATTTCTGCTGCTGAAGCATTAGTAAATGTGACAACAAGGAGCTCATCGACATTCATGGGATTGTCAGTGTTTAATATTTTGGTAATGATTCTTTCAACTAGTACAGCGGTTTTCCCCGATCCTGCTGCTGCCGCTACGAGAATATCTTGATTTGTCGCATGGATCGCTTTCCATTGATCATCTGTCCAAGTAAGATTCTCAGGCTTTGGTGGAATGATAGATTTAGGCATCCTTTTCTGCCTCCTCTCTTATTCGAGTTAGCACTTCATCTCTCGGTTTTTCATCTAATAATCTAAATGTATTCGTTTCTAATGACTCATCAAATTGACAGATGGATTTAAAAGAACAAAATGTACATGGCGTCCGTTCTTTCAATTTATATGGTGATATCTCCACTTGACCACCAGTCATTTGGTTACCCGTTTTAATATATTTATTTCTCACGAATTGTCGCAAGTAATTAAATTCCGCTTTATCAGCAACCTTGGATCGCTTTGATAGCGACCCATCTTTATTAAAGCCAGCAGAAATAATCGGCGAATCGCCTGTTGTTAAAGACTTGTCCATTAAACGTACAACATTTTCTTCTCCTAATAATAATCCCTTCATTTTGAACTTTTTCAAGATCTCTTTTTCTATCTCGTCTAAACCAAGCATTTTGCTTGAGTTAATCATTGGATTATGAACATGAAAATACAGAACACCCGCTGGATCAGCTTTCATACCGATGAGTTCCTCTGAATGGGCAATGACAATATCCAAATAGGTTAACATTTGTAACGATAATCCGTAATATACCTCGTTAATATTCACGTCTTTCTCACTTGACTTATAATCAATAATGCGTAAATACGATCCTGTCTTCTCACCTTTCGCTTGATCAACACGATCAATGCGTCCCACTAGTTCCATCATACTGCCATTTTTCAATGGAAAAGATAGAGATGGCCAATCACCAGAAGGTCCAAAGCTCATCTCTAAACCGACGGGTGTGAATCCACTGGCTTTTGCATGTTCTCCCATAATAAAGGATGCACGGCTAATGATTTGCTCCAGTTTTCGCTTAATATAGAAGTATCGATTAGAGCTTAGGAGGATTTCATGCTGTAATTTAGGTGCAAGTAGTTCAACGGCTTCTTTTGCAAGTAATTCGCATTGTTCCCTTGTCATATCTGACCATTGCAAGTCCTTATGCATAACCGTTTCGGTTATATATTTTAGGGCGGCATGAAATAATTCACCAATATCAGGTGCTTCTAATCGAAAGACTTGCCGTTCTCTCAAACGCAAACCATATTGGGCATAATGTGAGAACGGACAGCTATGAAAGAGTTCCATTCTTGATACACTTGCACGAATCGTTTCACCATACAATGCTTTACTAATCTCTTCATCTAGTTGTTCTGTCCTATTCTCATAATGTAAACTTGCTAAAACCTTGTTTGTGATATCTTGCCAGCCTGATTTCTGTAAATAAATATTATACGTATCCCACCACATGTCATAAATGGCATAATTGCGTTTCTGTAATTGTAATTGCGATGTTAAAAACGTTAATGCTGTATTAATATGACTGATATAGTCTATTTGTCCTTCTTCATTTAGTTCTGCTGGATCTGACATCAAATACTCTTCTTTTATTTGTACAAATTGATCTTGTATTCTCTTTATAAATGGAGAGGGAATGAGTGCCTTACCTTCTTCGTTTGCCATTGGATAGCTAACAAATAAATAATCTGACGGTGTGACAAATGCCTTATACGCCAAAAACTCTTCATCTAACAATCTCGTTTTCGTTGAAGGAGCTACTTTCATTCCTAGTGACAATAACTGCTCGCGATCATCATCTGCTAATACACCTTCTTCTGGAAACTTTGCTGGTAGAACCCCTTCATTTAAACCAATAATAAAGGCAGCTTTCATATCAGCCACTCGTGACCTTTCCATATCAGCAGCAATTACCTGGTCCATTGCAGGTGGTACAATACTAAATTGTAGTGCTTCAATACCTGCATCTAATATTGTCGCAAAGCGCTCTGTCGTCATCTGCTCACTACCAAGCATTTCTACATATTCATCCAATAGCTCAACAACTGCATTCCATGCTTGGTTATGCTCTCTAGATCTAACAAGCTCTCCTCTTTCTTCCGTCTCTATTTGCAGTTTTTCTATTTTGGCTGGGATATCTGTTTCTTCTAAATATAAATAAAGGGCTTCTGCGTATTCCCTGCCTGTTTCCGCTTTCTTCATTCGCCTTGAAAGTCTCAATAGTGGTGCAGCTACGATATCTCTTAATTGGTTGACTTCTTCTTCTATGTCTCTTTCTGCATCTGTTTGCCCTGTATTTGTCATCTCAAGGCCACGAATTCTCCGATATTTCCAGCGCTCTTTCTTTGTCCATTTACTACCTTGTATGCCATAAGATAAAACATAATTTTCTAACCGGTCCATCTTCTCACGTAATAATGAAGACGAATAGTTAAGTGGAAAAATCATTTCAGTTTTTATCGTACGGAAAACAGGTTCATATCGCCAGTTACTCATTAACACCTCTAAACTGGAACGAATAAATTCGACAACAGGATGATGTAACATGGACTTCTTTCTATCAATAAATAAAGGAATCTCATAATCATTAAACACGGTTGTAATTAAATCATGATATTCATGACCGTTTCTCATAAGTACGGTTATATCTTTATACCTTAACCCTTCATCACGAACAAGGGCACGAACCTTCCGGGCAATCCCCTCAATTTCTGCTCTGCGATTCATTGCATGGGCAATCATGACCCGTGCCTCCCCACTAAATGGGATAGTCGGACGCACTTCAAAATTGGCTTCAAAATGTCTCAATGATTCATGCTTGTTTGTCGGAACTTGAGAAAGTAACTCATATTCGACTTGATGTTTTTGTTGCTTAGCTATCTCTAGAATTGTTTGATATGTCTCACCTGTTTGCCTAAATAAATGGAGGGCATCTGGTGGTTCGTTATCAAACGGCTGATCTAACGTTAGGGCAATTGTCATATTTGGACAATGACGGATAAGTGCTTCAATAACGCGGTATTCCTGTGGTGTAAAACTATGAAAACCGTCGATATAAACTGTTGCCTTTTGCAAATAAACCGATTCATTTGCTTTTTCAGCAAGTAATTGCAAATAGTCTTCCGAGTCTAAGTATTTATCCAATATACCGGCTTCAAACTTCGAATAAATCAATTCTAAATCATGCAGTTTCTCTGCTAACACTTTTTTCTCATGATCATTCTGTTGTAATTGCGCTATTCGCATTTGTAATTCAGTAGGGTTCACACAATACCGTTTAAACTCTGTTAACATGCTTTCCATCTGCTGGATAAAGCCATTTTTATCAGCTGCATTTTGAAAAATTTTCAGCTCATCCTTCTGTTCCTCAATAATCTTGCGAATGAGCATGTTTGTACCAATACTACTTAAATGATAACGGCTTATTCCACCAGTCTCTTGCAGAACTCGCCATGCTAATCTCGTGATAGAAAAAACTTGTGTTCTAATCATTCCTCCTAAACCTTTAGAACTAGCTAATTTATATTCAGATTGAAACGTCATCTGTTCTGGAACAATATAAATAATTGGTGAGCCTTCAGGATTTTCTTTCATAAGTTGCTTTATCTCACTGACCATCTTCTCGGTTTTTCCTGTCTGAGACCGACCAATTAACATCTTTACTGTCATGTATTTTCACCTTCACTTTCAATGTGAATCGACCTATAGAATCTTTGTTCCTATTTTAGCACATCTCTCACACTTTTCTCCTTTTTGTGTTTAAAGTAAATACAGGGAATTCTGCTTGGTGGTTAACATTGTTGCAGGATAGATGCATGTGCTCTATTCTTTTTCTGTTCTTATTCAAAAATTCAAAAAGCCCAGCAAACATCTGCCGGGCTTTCCTCTAAACTATCTATTTTTTCGTTTTTTCTACACTTGTATTTAATTTAATTTCTATTCTTTTACCTACATACCAAAGAATAGCAATGATGAGGATGACGATGGCCGTTCTCGTCGGTTTTGTAATCAGTGAGGCAATATCATGCCCGACAAAACTCATTGTAAAAATCATCACCATTTTTCCTGCTATGACTGCCAATGCGTATTGGGCAATACTTATTCTCGATAAGCCAGCCACAATATTTACAATAGCAGATGGTGTAAAAGGGAAGCATAGTAATAAAAATAACGGTGCAAAACCATGCTTTTCAACCCATGCCATTAATTTTTTTACTTTATCATGGTTTTTAATTACACTTAAGAATCGCGCTTGGCCATATTTTCTAATGATAAAAAAAACGAGCAAAGCTCCTGCAACTGAGCCAATCCAAGAATAAAAAAATCCGCCCCATAATCCGAACGCATTCGCATTAGCCATCACGAATAAAAAAAGCGGGAGAAAAGGTAAAAATGCCTCTATTAAAGGTAGTAGAATTCCTGGAAGAGGGCCAAATGAACGATATTCTTCAATTAGAGCTAATATATTTTCTAGTGTAAGCCACTGTCTGATACTCTCTAAATCCATCCATACTCTCCTTCTCTCGCTCGAAAAAACATAGATATTCTTCTTTTAGTTAGTTAAAAATTGCTGTAACTCTTGTTTGTTTGCTTCTAAATCAACCTGTAAAACAGCCATTCCACTGATTCTAACATTTTGGTAAGTGCCATCTGCTGGAATTCTTAATGACTCTACTTGCGGGCTTCCATTCATTAAAACATCTTTTCCCATATATAAGATGTCACTTGTTTTCATATTGGTATTGACGTAAGGTGTAACAACTCCTACTAGTTTAGGTAGTTTAGCTATCGTATTTAAACTAGTAAATTGATTCATTACTGCTTTAATCGCGTTTTGTTGTCTTTCAACTCGACCGAAATCGCCAACCGCGTCATTTCTGAATCTGACATATCCTAATAGGTGTTCGCCATCCAATTTCTGTAATCCCGGTTTTAATGTTACACCGATTTTCTGAGACATCTCTTTCTCCACATTGATTTCTACACCGTTTGGAAAAGCCACATCAATGACCTTTTCAAACCCCTCAAAATCAAGAATTGCATAATATTGCGAGTCGATGTTAAAGTTCTCTTTAATCGTTTGCCTTAATAATTCTGGACCTCCATAAGCAAGTGCAGCATTAATACGATTTTGACCATGTCCTGGAATATCGACATACATATCGCGCATAAAAGAAATCATTTTATAAGTGCCTGAATCAGGTTGATAATGTGCAACCATAATTGTATCTGCACGTGCATTTTCTTCTCCTCTTGAGTCACTACCTAAGAGTAAAATATTCGTTCCACCGTATTGATCTTTTTCACCATTAAATTCGTATACTTGCTCTGGTACACTTGAATCATTATCTGCTTTAGAAGTTTGTAGACCTTGTTTAAATTGGTAGTAAGAATATCCTACTACTGCAACAACAACAAGCAAGAATATGATAAATAAATTTCTTATTATTTTGCCAAATTTCCGCTTTTTCTTCTTTCCTTGATGTCTTTCAGATCTCATTTTAGATGTATCCTTTCATCCTATTATTCTTTTCTTTCTTTTTGTAAATTATATCAGATTATCCCGATACTGTTACTTTTGGAATAAACAGAACAGTAACTCTTTTAAAAGATATACTAGAATTATACACGTTACAGCCTTTTTTCTAAATCATTTCTTCATTATCTTTACATCTTTTTAAAGATATTTCCGTCCCTTTATATATGACTGATACAGCATGAAAAAAGTTTCACTTACGAAATATTACCAAATACCCCGAAAGTGATCACACTACCGGGGTAAGCATCTTTAAATATATTGATTAAACCAATTTTTTATATAATGAAGTCTCTTCATTCTTAAGTTTGGGTGACCACTTCTAGAGAGTTCATGATTAGCTTGTGGAAAACGAATAAACTTCGCTTGTTTGTTATGGTGTTTTAATGCAATGTAAAATTGCTCTGCTTGTTCAATCGGGCATCTTAAATCATTTTCACTATGTAAAATTAATAGTGGGGTGTCTACTTGTTCCACAAATGCTAATGGTGAATGTTTCCATAATTTTTCTATATCATTTAACTGGCCTTTTATTTGCCAGTCAGTGAAATAATAGCCGATATCACTTACACCATAAAAGCTAATCCAGTTAGATATGGAGCGCTGGGTAACAGCTGCCTTAAAACGATTTGTATGTCCTACAATCCAATTTGTCATAAATCCACCGTAGCTACCGCCTGTTACCCCTAACCTCTCACGATCAATTCCCTCATCATATTCGAGAACATAATCGACAGCAGTCATGATATCTTCATAATCTTTGCCACCATAATCTCCTCTAACAGCATCTACAAAAGCTTGTCCATATCCATGACTGCCCCGTGGATTTGTATATAACACCGCATAGCCCTCTGCGGCTAACACTTGAAACTCATGGACATATGTATTGGCATACATCGTGTGTGGACCACCATGAATCTCTACAATAAGAGGATACTTCTCTCTTGTCTCGTGATTTATCGGCTTTATTAACCAACCTTGTAATTCCCAGCCATCTATCGATTGATATTGAAGGACCTCTGCATCAGCAACAGCCGTCTCCTCAAAGAACGCTTGATTAATATTTGTCAGTCTTGTTTTTTCCCCACTAGTCACGTTCAACAAGTATAAATCTCCTGGATTAGTAGGTGTGCTAATCGCTACTATCGCTTTATCTATCGTGCCCCCTGTAGAAACACCATAAATATGATGCCTTTCTTCTAATAATGCGGGATACATCGCTCCTTCAACTGTGCCAAAATACAGTACTGTATTGCCATGGTCAGATGCTAGAAAATAGAAGCTCGAGCTATCCTCAGCCCATAAAATCTGTGAAGCATTTGCAGACTGATGGAAGTCAGCAACAACATAATCACCGACTTGTACATCCCATTCTTCTGTTAAACAAGTCAATTCTCCTGAGAATACATCTAATGTCCATATCTTGGACAAAGAAGCATTCTTATAAGTCGACTTCGACCCAATTAGCCCTAAACATTTGCCATCAGGGGACCATGATACATGAGAGAAGCTGGCAACTCCTTTTGTCATATTCTCCATCTGCTTACTTTCAACATCTAATATGTAAACATCATTATTGAAGGAATGATCTTTATCTGTTGCCAAATCGGCTAATAATGCGATGGATTGATTGTCCGGAGACCAGCATTGGAGATAATAATCCTGCTCTCCTGTTGTAAGCCATTCACGCTCTCCTGAAGCAATATCAATTACGCCAATATGTTGATAATCACCAGACCATAAACCTTTGGCGTCAGACTTATATTTCATCCTTTCTATTTCAACCGGCTCTGGTTTATCCTTGTTTTTTTCTGGAAGGTTCTCTTTCTCTACAGTTGATTGAAAAGCGATTCTTTTACCATCCGGTGACCATATAGGGTTGGTCGCACCATTCGGTTCATTTGTCAGCTGTTTTGCTTCGCCTCCATTCATTGATAACATAAATATTTGATTCACCTCATTATTACGATTAGAAACAAATGCGATTTGTGACCCATCTGGTGACCATCTTGGTGCCAAGTTTCTCCCTTTTCCGTATGTTAATTGTTGCGTTTCTGCAGGTTGATTGGTATTTATGTAAAACAAATGAGAGCTATATGTATTTTCTTCTTCACACATGGTCGTTTCTATATAAATACAATCATAGCCATTCTTACTTAATTGTGGATCAGTTACCGACTTCAGTTGATATTGATCCTCCGGCTTGATTCGTTTTTTTGCATTCATCCTCTTCACTCCTCTATAGGTTCTTCTCACTTTTATTCGTGACGTAAGGAATATTCCCCTTTATTTACCCACTTTTATTGTGAGTAATTCATACCTCTCTTTCAAGCTAAAAATCAAATAACAAAAAATGGATACAGTTGCATGAATATTTTAATGAGAGTAGAATATAATAAGAACAAATGTTCTATAACAAAAAAAGGAGAAGTATTTACGATGACAAGAATTCCTGAGCGAGACCGGAATATTATGGAACAAGCGATTTATTTGCCAATGGTGCTTACGATACTTAATAGGGATTTAAAAGTGATTGATGCAAGTCCGTTTAAGTTGAAGCAACCTTATGTGAATTTAGTTGATGAAACAATGAGGGTAATTCAGAAGGAATTAAGAAGCGTGAAGCACTATATGAATAAAGAAAAGTTGAGTGTACAAGAAATTAAGCGCGATGAAGCATTTACAATGTTCATGTTTCTTTATAAAGGATATGAAGAGCAGCATAATTATTTTAACCCTCGTATACGAAATAAAGTCCATGAATTACTGGAGTTTTATTTATTCAAACGTTATACTTCATCGCAAATTAGCCAATAATATCCATCATAATCTGCGAAGGAAGTTAATGTTTTCTGAAACTTTCTCAGCTTTTTTCCTTTTTAGAAAGTAAAGCGATTTTCGTTCCGTTTCTTCAATTCTGCTCGATAACGTATCTTTTAACAGAACGGTTCTTAGAATTTGATTTTGAAATATGTTATGTGAAACAGGGATAATATGCGTACGCCTATTTCTAAAAGTTACTTCTGTTTGTCCTCCCTCATGCGGACGATAATGGAGCACATGCTCATTAGATATCCATATACAGTTGGGGTTTGTAGCAGAAGCTGTGGGAAAAAAATAAATGAGATTAGTGGGATCAATCGTAATAGGTGCTTTATGTGTAATACCTGTCAGTTGTCTTGTCCCCTCTTTTCTACCTTCATAGCTAGCACCAAAAAAGCGACAACTTTTCTTAATAATTTCAAGCGGTTTAAAAGGCGAAACCGCTTCACCTTCGATTTCATAAATATGAGAATAAATCTTACTACCATATTCAATAGGCAAAATCATCATTGTTTCTGTATTAATTTCATACTCTTCAATCATCGTTTCCTTCTCAGCCATAAAACGGTACACCCCTTTACTTTTTTTGAAAAATAAACTAAATATTTTTAAAATTAGCTCTATTTTACCAGAAAGAGAAGATGATAACCAGTCTTTTTTCCTATTTAATTGACAATTTATTTGAAAATAATATATTTAATTTTTTTAAAAATTCAAAAATAAGTTGAATAAATACAATTCTTTACATATACTAATAAAAAGCCATTGGGGTGATTTTTATGAAAGAAAAATCATACGCCGAATTAATGAAAGCAAGCGCCATGAAACGCAAAAGAAAGAAAGAAGCATTTGTTTTAGACTTATATGTCGACATGGTCATTAGCGACGCTATCCTAAACAGAAAACTGCAAGCTGTAAAAGTGAAATTAGATAAAGCATTAGACTGCAAAAATAAAAAAATGTTCATTACACTATCAAATGAATATATTCAACTGCAAAAAGAATATGGCTCGTAACCTATTATCCTCCACCACCAATGGGGGATTTTTTATTTTTGAATTATACTGGGAATCAAGGTAAGGAAGGGAAAAAATTAAAAAAACAAAATATACACACCCCCCGTTGCAAATGCAAAAGGCTGTGTGCACAAAATGGTACCTCTTTTTTATCTATTCATCGTCTCGATGTTTTATTTGATATTCTTCTAAGTCAATGATTCGATCCAACATTGTCGGATGTCCATAGCGAAATACCTTCACAAGTAATGGTGGATTCACTTGACTAAGACCAGCTTTGGTAAGCTCTTGAAAAGTTTCGATCCCCGCTTCTGGATCTTTTGTTAATTCAACTGCATAATGATCCGCTCTTGTTTCTTGATAGCGTGAAACTAAATTGGACAACGGACTAGAAATGAACAGAAGCATGGAAATAATTATAAGAAATAATGGTAATGAACGGATATCATTTACTGCTGGAATCTTCAATGCATCTCCATACTTCGTTACCGCCCATTCCATTATGCGATAAGTTAAATACAATCCAACTAAAGATAATAATAAATATCCGCCTATGCCAATATATATATGCTTCTCAACATAGTGCGCCATTTCATGTGCCATAATAAATAAAATACCGTCATCATCTAATCTATTTAATGTTGTATCCCAGAGAACAATCCGGGAATTTGATCCAATACCAGTAACATAAGCGTTCAAAGCATTCGTTTTCTCCGCCATATCAACTTCAAACACATGGTCAGCTGGGATGTTTGCTTCATGAGCAAGCGCCAATATTTTACTCTCTAATTCCTTATTCTTTAAAGGAGAGAAATCATTATATAACGGATCAATGACCACTGGTTGAAGGAACATTAAAAACAATGAAAAAGGAACGGTTAACATCCAAGCATATAGCCACCACCGCTTCCTGCTTTTATTAATAAGCAGATACAATACATAAACGATAAGCACCATCATGCCAAAGTTCACCCAAAAGTCTATAAGTTCATCTTTCATCCAGCTAGCAAAGCTTTGCGTAGAAATATTGTACTGCTTTGAAAAATGATAACTGATATAACTGAGTGGTGTCGTAGCGATAAAAGCGAATAGTGACAACCAAGCAACATAAATAGACGTTTGCACAAATTTGAATTTAGAAGATTGCTCAGCCCATTTTTTAAATGCACCAGATAACCCCAATAAAAGAATTGATAAGTAAAACATCCATTCAAAAGGTGTAGACAAGAAAAATAGTAAATTACGTATTTTTGAATATTCCTCAGTTAATACAAGTTCTCTACCATTTAAAAAAGTGGCAGGATCAGCAACTGTACCTTGATACTCGAATGGTAAATCTGTATTTGCAAAATGGAATAAATACCAATAAAAGAATAAACCATATAAAAAGTAGCCAAGAATGCCATAAAGACCAATTTTTCTTGCCAATTTGTTCCCTCCTTTAATCTCAATGAAAAAAGTACAACCCTTCATACTTAGTTTAGTATACTTTTCCATATTTAGAACTGCAAAAAAGAGGAAAGAAATAACTAACTGATGAATAAGGAGTAACCTGACAAAACAATAATAGCACTAAGGACAACAAAGACTACATTCGCGCCAATATAAGCAACAATAAACGCAATCGCTGCACCAAGTAAGCCGTACCAGATGCTTTCTCCAATAAGCAAAACCCCAGGAAAAATAAGAGCACCGAGAGTCGCATAAGGAACATTTTTCAGAACAGATTGCACAAATATAGGCAGTTCCTTTCCTTTAAAAAGTAAAAATGGCGCAACCCTTGGAAGATATGTAACAAGACCCATGCCAATAATTAACCAAAGTACTTCATTGCTCATTTTGCCGATCCTCCCTCTTCATTCCTTCTATAACCTCAACAAGAACGGAAGAAATTAAAGTTGCTATAACAATTGACCATCCTGTTGAAAGTGCACCGGTAAAGGTAAAAATAGTGTTTAATCCGGCAGCAATAGCAGCAAGGTAAACAACTTTAGCACTGCCTTTCATCGAAGGGACAAGTAGACCAATAAACATTGCATATAGCGCAACTGTCATGCTTTCTTGTAACACTTGTGGCAAGTTTGCACCAACGACGAACCCAAGAGCAGTAAAGGTAACCCAGCTCATATACCCAATGATATTCACACCTAAAATAAAACCAGTTTTTTGCACGCCATCTTTTGTAGCAATAACTGAAAAAGATTCATCTGTAATGCCGAATGAATAGAGTGCCTTTTTCATTAGTCTGTCATCTTCGGCTTTTTCATTAAGCGCTGTACTCATCAGAAAATGGCGAATATTAACAATAAAAGTTGTAAAAATAATTTCGAAAGTACTCGTCCCTAAACTAATTAAGCTAAGTGCCATATATTGTGATGCACCTGCAAAAACAATCATACTCATAAGTACAGTCTCTATAAAAGATAAACCTGTTGTCTTTGCTAATAAGCCAAACGTAAGTGCAACGGGGGCATAACCAATCGCAATACTTACACCAGCCTGCACCCCTTTTCGAAATGGTACTTCTCTTGTTTGTAACAATAGCTCCGCCAAGATTTCTCCCTACCCTTCATCCCAAAAAATAGTATAATATTGAATAAATAAACTGATTAGTTATTTGTACAATATATTATACATTCGTACGTTATAATAAACAATCATTTTCGGAGGAATTATGGATAATATTCAAAAAAATATCGGTGTTAACTTAAAAAATCTACGTAAAGCACGAGGTTTAAGTCTAGATACTACAGCCAACTTAACTAATGTAAGTAAAGCGATGCTTGGGCAAATAGAACGTGGTGAATCCAACCCAACAGTGACAACATTATGGAAGATTGCCACAGGATTACAAGTTTCCTTCTCATCTTTAATTAAGGAACAGCAGTCTCCTATTCATGTGGTTAATCGCCATGATATAAGCCCCATTATGGAGTATAGTGGGAAATATCGCGTATATCCGGTCTTCCCATTTGACCCAAGGAAAAAGTTTGAAATTTTTACTGTCGAGATTGAGACAGGTTATGAACATCTATCAGAAAAACATAATGAAGGTGTTGAAGAGTATGTAACGGTGATTACTGGTACACTACAACTTGAAATTAATGAACAACAATACACCATTCAACCAGGTAATTCCATCCGTTTCTCCGCCAACAAAGCACATACGTATCGCAATATTGGGGAAGATATGATTATTTATCAAACAGTTTTGTATTACCCTTAAGTTTAAGGGTTGCAATTCTGTTTCTTTTTTTGTAGAATCATTTCATAGCTAATGATTCTGAAAATAAAAGAGGGGTGATCCTATTCACCAATTAGACGAAGATGGCTATTTGCATCCTGAAGAGTCAACGGTCATTCAAAAGATAAGTAAAAAAACAACGATAGAGCCAAATGCAATAGCCGTAGTCACTAGCCTATATCGCATTGGCCAAGGCATTAAAAATAAGCTAGAGCAAGAAGTGTTAGCCAAGCATAAAATCTCTTGGACTTCCTTTTCGATTCTTTATGATTTATGGATATATGGAAAAATGGAAACAAAAGAGCTTGCCCTTTCTGCAGGTGTATCAAAAGCAACAATCAGTAATATTATGCGTACATTAGAGAATAAGTCATTTTGCAGAAGGGAAACCGACCCAAGAGATCGCCGAAACACTTTTGTTGTGATTACACCTAAGGGTAGAGACGTCATTGAAGAGCTTTATCCCGAATTTCATGAGGGAGAAATCTCCATTGTTAAAGGGTTAAAAACGGACGATCAAAAGCAATTAGCTGCAACCCTTTACCGGCTCATTAAAGACAATAAATTTTAATAAAGAAAAAGTGATGATAGAAGTCTTAGTAGCAACCTCCTCCCTATCACAGAGAGCCGACAAATGACTGAGAGTCGGTATAAAGGATGAAGCGAATTACAACTTCTTGAACTTTCATTGCTACTTGCAATGAACGGCTACGTTCGTTAAATGTTGAGGTGGAGAAGTATTATACTTCTCAATTAGGGTGGTAACGCGTGAAATCCACGTCCCTTTTATCAGGGATGTGGATTTTTATTATTTTTTAAGGATGTGAATAATTGTGAAAGAAAAATTATCAGAACAGCAATTAAAAGAGTTACAGAGACAATTAAAGTTATACAAACAAGGTGTGCAAGAAATAATACCCACTGAAGAATTAGAAGAAAAGTTAGCAAAATCTATTTTATTAAATAAACCTTTAAAGATAAAACTTGGCTTAGACCCTTCAGCTCCTGACGTTCATTTAGGTCATACGGTTGTTTTAAAGAAGTTAAAGCAATTCCAAGATAATGGTCATACGATTCAATTATTAATTGGGGATTTTACTGGTAAGATTGGTGATCCAACAGGTAAGTCCATCGCTAGAAAGCCGTTAACCGATGAAGAAGTGAAGCATAACGCCCAAACTTATTTTGAGCAATTTGGTAAAGTACTCGATATGGAAAAAGTTGAATTACATTATAATTCAACATGGCTCTCTCAACTTAAGTTTGATGATGTCATTCAATTAGCAGGTAAAATTACCATTGCCCGTTTAATGGAACGTGATGACTTTGAAGAAAGAATTGCCTTCGGGAAGCCGATTTCTTTACACGAATTCTTCTACCCAGTCATGCAAGGATACGATTCTGTTGTGCTTGAATGTGATATTGAGTTAGGGGGCACCGATCAGCACTTTAATGTCCTTATGGGTAGGCACTTTCAAGAGAAATTTGGAAAAACTAAGCAAATTGCACTGCTGATGCCACTACTTGAAGGATTAGATGGCGTTGAGAAAATGTCAAAATCGAAGAATAATTATATCGGTATTAATGAACCAGCAAACGAAATGTACGGGAAAGCGATGTCCATTCCGGATGAACTCATGGTGAAGTACTTTACACTTATTACTCCACTTACACCTGAAGAAATAACTGAGATAGAAGAAGGGCTAGTTAAGCGAACCCTCCATCCACGTGATGTAAAGATGCAATTAGCAAAGCTAATTGTACAAATGTACCATGATGAAGAGGCAGCTGAAAAAGCAGAACAACAATTTATTACGATTTTCCAAAAAGGAGAAGTACCTGAAGAACTGCCGACAATGACATGGACTGGCCCAACTTCTATCACCTTTGTGCAATTGTTAGTAGATACAGGCTTACTGCCTTCAAAATCCGAGGCTAAAAGAATGATTGCTGGTGGCGCAATTAAAATAGATGGTAAAAAAATCATCACTGATATGGAAACGACTACGATTAGCCATAATATGATTGTTTCAGTAGGTAAAAGAAAATTCATGAAATTATTGTTAAAGAATTAGGTTGTGAGGTAATTTAAA
Organism: Cytobacillus sp. FSL W7-1323; assembly: GCF_038595015.1. Classification (NCBI taxonomy): domain Bacteria; kingdom Bacillati; phylum Bacillota; class Bacilli; order Caryophanales; family Bacillaceae; genus Cytobacillus; species Cytobacillus sp. FSL W7-1323. The sequence goes on along the minus strand of NZ_CP151998.1, from coordinate 1,533,045 downwards.
AATAGTCACCTTTTATCAGGTGGCTATTTCAATGTTTAGGCTTCTTCTACTAACAGTTTTTCCAAAAGGGAGCTAGCTGTCTCGTCCACTCTTTTTTATCATATTTCCGCCACATATCTGCTGTTTGCAGCATCGGATCCCCAGAATAAAAGCGCTCGTATAATTCATGACGAGAACCAAAAGGTGAACCTATTAAATCCCAAGCTAATTTAAATAGCTTCGTCCTTTCTTCTGCAGTAGCATTCTTCCCTTTATAATACTGTTGTGTCAACTGACTGATTTGACCTGATAGATCGGCCATGGACGAAGGTAATTGTATCAAGCCGCCAGCACCTATTAATTGAATGATTTCAACTGCATTGGGATAATATTTCGTCCCCAGTACTCTCGCTGTTTGAATATAATTAAAATCTGGAATATAAATGTCTTTCTCCAACTTTCCATTTTGTTCAGCGGCAATGATTAACCCTTCAATTGTGCGAATTTGGATAATAAGTTCCCCTAGCTTTTCTTGTACATGTAAATAGCCATCTGCTCCAATCACATGTGCCATGGCATTTGCTACTGCTGCCATAAAAGATAACTTCGTTTGCAAGCGCACAATGGCTTGATGATACGCTAAGCTATTAGAAATAGAATCAACTTTTAACTGAGCTAAAGCAATAGGGTTATCATGCAGTAAAACTCTCTCCCACGGAACAAAGACATCATCGAAAATCAGGACCGCATCCATTTCATCGTATTGTGCACTAAGGGAATATTCAACTTGCGACGCTTCTGCAAAAGACTCACGACAAACCATATGCAAGCCCTTAGCATTTGCGGGCACAATCAGCATATGCGCTAAATCTTTCTTCGCCTCATCTAAAGGTGCTAAGGGATAAACAATAATATCATGGGCATAAGGTGCGGAAGTGCCAATCATCTTAGCCCCATTAATATATACGCCTTCGTTTGTCTTTTTTGTTATTCTCAATAAACCTAACTTTTTCGTATTATAATACTCATTAGCACTCCGGTTGATTTGCGGATCTCTTTGAATAATGGCAATGAAACGATTTTCTCTTTTGGCTATATGATAATAAGCCTCTATTTTTCCTGGGAAATGCGGATCTAATTCACGATACGCTTCTCTATTTGCATACCAGCCTGCCACTCGCGAACGGGCATAATCGGAAAGTCGACTCATCATGCCGTTCGTATCTTTCGCCCATGCCTCAAAAGCCGTGCGCCTTTCCTGTAATTCAGTGATATTTCTTGGCAAATAAAAAGCCTTATGCACCCATTGCTGTAAATCATCATCAAAATAACCGATTAATGGCTGTAACTTTGGGTTCGTTAATTGCGAAAACAAGGATTCAATCGTCGTCAACGTACCTCTAAAATTTGTATCTTCGGTAATATCAATTCTTTTACCGTTCAACCACACATTTCTGCCATCCTTTAAGCTTTCAATAAACAAGCTTATTCTCTCCCTTCAGCAGGATAAGTCTGATTATGTGCTAATGGCGGTGAATACACATGAAAACTAATGACCTCAAATGGTGTGGGATTAAACATGAGATGAATGGTATCCCCTTGTACATGAAAAGACTCATCTGCCTTATATGACTCAATTTTATTAACCGATAAATCTTTATGATAAATGAGATTAAGTAAGCTTCCCTGAACAACATAAACTTCTCCTTTTGAAAAACCATGATCATGGACAAGCGTTTTAGCAAATGGCGGAAGATAAACAACAATGACCTCAACCTGCTGATTGCGATAAATGACGTTTCTCCCATACTCTAACATCCCTTGCGGTTGTGTAATATAAGGCTCCAACTCTTTTGAACAAATATTTAATGAACGAATCGCCTTATCTAAAGGCACTTCTTTTTCTTGTAAAACTTGGCGAACTTTTTCTTGAAATGTCACGGTGTAAATCGCTCCTTTACATGCAATTCTATGAATAGTTGATCGACTTTCTCAACTTTCTAAAATACAATATGACAAGCTTGTACTTTCGTGATTAGAATGCAAGAAAATGAGTAGAAGCCTAGGTTATAATTCTATGAAAGCACTAATACCCTTTTATAAGATGTTTAACAGGAGGCCGAACTTTTGAAAATATCGAGTAAAGGTGAATATGCGCTGCGTTCATTAATTGTTCTCGGGAATAATGAAGGAACTGTTATAACCATCAAAGACATTTCAGCTCAAACATTAGTACCTGTTCAATATTTGGAACAAATTCTACTTCTTTTAAAAAGCCATGGTTATGTAAAAAGTAAACGAGGTGTCTACGGGGGCTATATGTTAAAGAAAGAAAGTCATGAGATTAATATAGGAGAGGTCATTCGTCAACTAGAAGGTCCACTTGCACCGATGAGTTGTGTCAGTATCACCGCTTATGAATATTGTCCATTAGAAGATCAAGGGTGTGTGCTTCAGCCACTATGGGCACTATTGCGTGAAGAAATTGCCTTTATCTTAGATCAAGTTTCATTACAAGATTTGATCAACCGCAACATTCCTTCACCAAGACAAAATCATTAAATAGAAATCACCCTGCTATCGTATTTATAAACAATCTATTGATAGAACAAAAATCAAGTCCCCACCACAAAAAAAAGAGTCCACTAACGGACTCTTTCTCACACTAAAATCTTCATTTATGCAAGTATTGCACGGTCACTGTTCATTTTTTCACCACGAATTTGTTGAAATTCATTTAATAATTTTTCAACCGTAAGCTGCGATTTTTGCTTCTCATCCGCAGAAAAAATAATCTGGCCTTTATCCATCATAATTAACCGATTTCCTAGATCGATCGCTTGCTGCATATTATGAGTTACCATTAATGTCGTTAATTGGTATTTAGCAACAATTTCTTTCGTTAAATTCGTAATCAATTCTGCCCGGGATGGATCTAAAGCAGCCGTATGCTCATCCAATAAAAGGATTTTAGGTTCTGTGAAGGTTGCCATCAAAAGAGACAATGCCTGCCTCTCACCACCTGATAATAAACCTACTTTTGCTTGCAGTCTGTTTTCCAAACCTAAATGAAGCATCTCTAATTTTTCTTGAAAAAACAATTTTCTTTTCTTCGAAACGCCTATATGCAAGCCGCGTGATCTCGTTCTTGTGTAGGCAATGGCTAAGTTCTCTTCGATCGTCATTGCAGGTGCAGTCCCTGCCATTGGGTCTTGGAATACGCGCCCTATTAGACGTGCCCGTTTATTTTCCTTTACATTCGATACATTTTTTCTATCAATAATTATTTGACCGACATCCGGTATTAACTTCCCTGAGATAATGTTCATTAAAGTCGATTTTCCTGCACCATTACTACCAATGACCGTCATAAAATCGCCTTGATGAAGATCGAGATTCATCTGTGTTAGTGCAATCTTCTCATCTGGTGTGCCTTCATTGAAGATTTTATGAATCTGATTTAATTCAAGCATGTCGTCACCCCTCTCTTCTACTTATTCCATTCCTGCTTGAAGCATTCGTTTTTTCTTTCGTTGTCTCTCTTTTTGCTTCTCAAGAATCTTCGGTAGTACAAGCGCGAAGACGACAATCAATGCCGTAATTAATTTCATATCTCCCGTTTCTAAGAACTCCACGCGTAGCGCTAATGTAACAATAATTCGATACAGAATCGCCCCACCGATAACAGCTAATGTTGCTCGAACAATTGTTTTTGCACCAAAAATCGCTTCGCCGATAATAACAGAAGCAAGCCCAATAACAATCATGCCTATACCCATGCCGACATCACTGAAACCATTGTATTGTGCCACTAAGCCACCTGATAAAGCTACCAAACCGTTAGATAGCCCTAGACCTAATATTTTTAATGTATCTGTATTCGCTGAAAAGCTACGAATCATCGTTTCATTATTACCTGTTGCTCGAATGGCCAGACCAATATCAGTTTTCAAGAACCAATCAATAATTACTTTGACAAAAAGAGCCAATATCAGCATGAGAATTAAGATTGCCCATGTTTTTGGCACAAAGCCAATGAAAGCTAAGGCGTTATCTAAACCTAATCCTTGCCAAAAATCAGTTAGTTTTGTAATGACGGTTTCCTCTGATAATAGTGGGATATTCGACTTACCCATAATGCGTAGATTAATAGAGTACAAAGCAATCATCATGATAATCCCTGATAATAAAGGATTGATCTTTCCTTTTGTGTGAAGTAATCCTGTCACGCTGCCAGCTAGGAAACCGGCAACGAATGCTAAAATTGTTGCTAAGAATGGATTCGTTCCTCCTACAATTAAAACGGCAGCAACTGCTCCACCAGTGACAAAACTACCATCAACAGTTAAATCAGGAAAATCTAATACTCTAAAAGATAAATATACACCTAACGCCATTAATGCATAAATTGCACCTGCTTCAATGGAGCCAAATATTGCTGAAGGCATTATGCTCTCTCCCTTTCATCTGTCGTGCTGATTAAGATACCTGTCATTATTCAATAAATTCCGCAGATTCTTCCCATTCAGGATTTAGTTCAACACCCATTGCTTCAGCCGCTTCCTTATTTATAACAAGCTTTAGATTTTGTGGATATTGTACATCCATTTCGCCTGCTTCTTTCTCACCTTTTAATATTTCTGCTGCCATCACACCTGCTTCATAACCGATATCATTATAATCAAACCCGTATGCAGCAAATCCGCCACGAGCGACAGAATCTAATTCACCAACAAAAAGTGGAATTTTCTTATCTGTTGCCACTTGAACGACTGACTCTAGAGCTGTTACTACTGTATTATCTGTAATGATATAAAGGACATCTGCTTTACCGACTAATGATTCTGTAGCTTGTTTTACTTCAGCTGATGTTGAAACAGTTGCTTCAGCTAATTTCAATCCTGTTCCTTCTATAACTTCTTTCACTGTCTCAATTTGCGATACAGAGTTGGCTTCACCCGAATTATACACAACGCCAATTGTTTCAATATCAAAATATTTGTTTATGAATTCTACTGTATTCGGTATGGCATCTGGGTGATTATCTAATGTGCCTGTAATATTTCCGCCAGGTGCTTCCATAGAATCAACAAGTCCGCCACCAACAGCATCTGTTACAGAAGTAAACACAATCGGAATATCCTTTGTAGCATTTAATGCACCTAGTGCACTTGGTGTAGAGTTAGCAAAGATTAAATCCACCTGATCACTTACAAAGTTGTTCGCAATCGATTGATTATTATTTTGATCCCCTTGTGCAACTTGTGTATCAAATTCTACTTCTAATCCCTCATCCTTCAATGCTTGTTGAAAGCCAACAGATGCTGCATCTAAACTTGGATGTTCAGCGATTTGCGTGATACCGACTTGATAGCTTTTCTCACCGCTTTCTCCACTTGCCTCATTCGTTGTTTCTTCAGAGTTTCCGCATCCTGCCAATATTAATGCACTTAATAATCCAGCTGTCGATAATGTTTTCCACCTATTTTTCTTTTTCACTATTCATTCATCCCCTTTACTTTATCGCTTTTATGCTTTGGTGCTTTGGTTCATTAAATTATATACATATAATACTAAGGAGACAAGAACTTTTTATTATTTTCCAAAAATTTATGTTATCTGACACTAAAAAATAGAATGAATTCCATGAAATTGGAACTACAATTAATATATAATTAATTATTATAAATTTTCAATTAATTTAATGTATATTACTACCACTATTGAATAAAAATGATCAGCTAATGGATACCCTTTTCCCAACATACAATTCTACATCGTTTGCATTGAATCCTGCCGTGCGTTCGCTTTTAAGCGAAGTTGTACTTTTTCTGTAGTAATCTTCTACAGTTAATAACTGCTTGGAATAATCTACGTAGGAATCTTGTTGGATAGTAGCTTGTCCTATATAAGACGCCGTAACAGTTGTATATTAATTCATGGCATAATCCAATATCCCTACTTTTAAATCTAATCTAAGCTATGGTATGGTACACCCCTCTGTCAATTGCTTAAGGCACACCTGGGGTTTCGCTATGTGGTAACCTTCTTGTACACTCGTTGTATCCAATGAAATGATGCCTCGATACGTGCCTTTATACATCCACTTGCCAACCACTTTTATTGTTACTCCCCCCTCCCCCATCAGCAACGAGCTCCCTACAAAAACTTTTGAATAGTTACCTTGAGCAAAAGAACCTCATTTTCAGTAGTCTTATATTTTTTCTCTCTTCAAACCAATTCCAACAAGTATTGTTATTAGCAGAAGCACTTTTATTAGGATATAAAACGAGAAAACCCCTTATGAAAGCGCATTCATTTTAACATGTCGCAAATTGACTAACAGCTTGCGTGCAGTCATGCAACATCACCATTAACGGAACTTAATCACTCCCTTCATAAGATGATGGCACATATAAGGTAAGTTCTCCCGCCGTATGATCCACTAATACTATAACCAGCTGCTAGTACTGATTCTTTTGGTACAGGGTCAAATACCTTACATACTCATAATAAACTAATTGCCAATAAATTGCATAATTTTTTTACGTTTTTTTCTCCTTAAATCTACTCACTCTATTTTAATTTCTAGAAACTACGAAAGAGTTACAAAGAAATGTCGTTGGCTGTAACGAAATACGAATTTGGTCGTCTAATGAAAAAAGTATTATTAGGGGGGATTTATTTGAAGTGGTTTTTGGAAGTCTAGTTTTTATCATTTTGGTTCTAACAAGTATTCTTGTTTTTTTAGAAACTCTACTCCACCAGTACCTATCATTACAGTAGGTAAAGATAAAATACCTTCTAATCAAGGTTCTTATTGTTGGCATAGTCTCAATAGTGAGATATGTGTAGATGTTGTCTACTCATCACAAATAGAAATGGCCAAAGTCCATAAGCCAACAATCGTTTCCCCTAATGAAGATATTTACATTGAATTTAAATGTAAACCCACCTATCATACTTTCACCATTGAACAATGGACAGATGATGAAATGATAACCTCAAAAGATATGACAAAAGAGACAATAACCTCACCATCAAAAGCAGGGATCTATTATTATCACCTTATTGCTCATTGGAAGGAAGGAACGGTCACTTATGCTTTTACCATCCAGGTCGTAGACAAGTAAGAAGAAAGAGGAGCTCAAATAATGTACAGATTACCATTCATATTTATTATAATGCCCCAGAACACTAAGTTATTTTATGACGAAACACGTATTTCTAAGTCAGGTTGACCCCCTTTAAACGCTTATTGTCTATACTCAGTGAATGAAAATTTAACTCTCTTGATTATTTCAACATTCAAAAAAAAGACACCCCCAAATAGGATGTCTTTACAATCTTTTTGTAAGGAACTAAGTACATTTACCCGACAGAGCTTTCTGTCTCTATCCTTGGCTTGCGACGTAACTTTACTTGATAATAAGTCGTTTTGTTTTTAATAATAAATTCAGGGATTCCGCCTCTATGGGCATGGGCATCTTTAAATTCTCGACTTTTCATCCATCCTTTAAAGCCTGTTGGATCTTCCCATCTTGTAACAATAGTTATTTCTTCATACTCTTTCGTATTTTCCGTTAACATTACTTCTAAACCAACGAAGCCCGGCATCGTTTCTACCTTACCTTCTCGATTAAATCTCTCAACAAACATATCAGCATTTCCTGGTTGAAGGTGAACAGTATTTGTTACAATATACATCTCAGGTTCCCCCTTAAAATTGATTTGGTTTAATTAATGGCACTTTACCATCAAATATTACATCAGCATCAAGTTTATATACTTTTTTAAGTAATTCTGCATTTAGGATTTTCTTGGGGAGACCGGTTGCGACAATTTCCCCTCCTTGCAGAACTACCATTGAATCACAATACATCGCTGCATATTGGAGCTCATGAAGTACCATGACAATGGTCATTTTAAACTGTTGATTCAGTTCTTTTAGCAATGACATCAGTTCAATTTGGTGTCCGATATCCAAGTAAGTCGTCGGTTCATCCAAGAGCAAAATATTCGTTTTTTGAGCAAGTGCCATCGCAATGCGGACACGTTGCTGTTCTCCTCCCGATAATGTTTGCACAAGACGATCGCTCATATGAGTAATACCAGTTACCTTCATTGCCCAATCAATGATTTCATTGTCTTCTACGTTCTCACTTTTCATCATTTTTTGATAAGGTGTTCTTCCATACGCAACCATTTGTCGCACTGAGAACCCCGGCATCCCCTCCTTTAGCTGAACGAGCATAGCTAACTCTTTCGCTAAATTCTTTCTTGTATAGTTATTGATACTCTCATGATTTATAAGAATATCTCCTCGGTTAGCGGATATAAGTTTCGCTACCAATTTTAATAGTGTCGATTTACCCGATCCGTTCGGTCCGACAATCCCTGTAATTTGCCCTGTTGGAAATGTCAGATGGATATCTTTTAATTGAAAATTCCCTTGATTATACGCGACTTGCTGCAAATCTATCATGCAGAAACCCTCCTCTTCCTTAATAAATAAAGAAAGAATGGTGCACCTATGCAAGCGAGCAATATCCCAACAGGTAACTCAATTGGGTCAAACAATGTTCTTGCTACAGTATCGGCAAAAGCTACTAAACTAGCTCCACCTAGGATTGAAAATGGTAAAAGATAGCGATAATCTTCACCAATAATTAATCGAATCATATGAGGTACGACTAGACCAACAAAACCAATTAACCCTCCAACACTGACCGCGGTTCCTGCTAAAAAAGAGGCCAGCAATATCATTTGCAATCTTGCCCACTCTACATTTTGACCAAGTAGTTTTATTGTTTCGTCACCCAAAAGCATAAGATTCGCTTTCTTAATAGCAAAAAAAGAAAGCAGTAGACCAATAACTGCATATGGCAACATGAATTCAAGATGATACCAACTGCGCCCATTTAAGCCACCAGATAACCACGAGAGAACAGCTTGCACTCGGTCACTATATATGACCATAACACCATTCATTAACGCACCTAAAAGGGCATTCATTGCTACACCTGCCAGAATAATTTTTACTGGAGAAGCGCCTTTTTCCCATGCTAGTAAATAGATGAGTATCGTTGTTAGAAATGCGCCAATAAATGCACCTGCCGGCAATAAATAGCTGTAAGCAGGAAAAACGAGCATCGTTATGACAGCAAGTAAACCGCCACCAGCAGAAACACCAATAATCCCCGGGTCTGCCAATGGATTTTTCATCACACCTTGCAACAAAGCCCCCGAGGCAGCAAGACATGCGCCCACTAGTAAAGCAACTAGTACCCTTGGTAAACGTAAATCGAATATAATCGTCTGATACATTTCCACCCCATTTCCTTGAAAAGCTTGGAAGATTTCAACTAACGGTATGGAAATAGCTCCGAAGGAAATACCTGCATAGATAGATAGTAGTGTAAGGACAATTAGGACCACGAAAGTCAACACGACTTTCCTATTTTTTACTACATTCAATGATGGTTCACTTCACTTTCAACTTCTCTGAGAGAAAACTGACTGCTTCCACAACCCTTGTGCCAGGATTTGTACCAAATAGGTCAGCAGGTAACACTTCAATTCTGCCGTTTTTCACAGCTTCAATAGAGTTCCAAGCTGCATTTTGTTGCATTTCTTTTATAAACCCATCCCTCACCTCTTCGGGATTCCCGTGGGTCATTAACATGACAAAGTCAGGATTTGCTTCAATAATTCTCTCCGTATTGATTTGCGCATATTGTGGGAAACTCTCTAACGCTTGATAATCTGCAGCAATATTCTCACCGCCTGCATATGTTAGGATATCCCCACTTAAGGAATTCGGTAGAGCGGCCATATATGTTCCTGGCGCACCATAAACAAGTAAAACGCGAGCTGCAGTCGATGGCTGTTCTACCTCTTTTAACTTCGTTTCTAGATCTGACCTTACACTCTTCGCCTCTTCTTCTTTATCTAACATCGATCCATAAAGTGAAATTTGATTCATTATGTCTTCAATTGAATTAGCTTCTGTTAAAATTACTTCTGCTCCTAATGATTCCAATGAAGGTACATCTTTTTCATTCAACGTTCGATTGGCTAATATTACGTCAGGTTTCAGTAATGCTATTCTCTCTAAATTAACTTCATGTGTGGAGCCAATTTGTTGTTCTCCCTCGGCTTCTTTAATCCAAGTATCGGCATTCGGTCTGCCAACTACCTTCTCTCCCAATGAATAAATAATATCGACATCACCATTGCTTAATGCGGCTATTTTAGTCGGCTCCTCAACAAAACCGATTTCCCTACCAGCAAAATCTTCTATTGTATATGACGATTCTACTGAAGAGGAGACCGCATGTTCGATATCTTGTACACCACAGCCTACTAAACTAATGGATGTGCCAAGCAAAAAAGCGCCTAACCATTTTCTCATCACTTTTTATCCCCTTTCTACTAACTTCGCATGGACAACTAGCCTTCCTTCTGTTCGATCTAAAGAGTAATCACAAGTTGAAAGGGTGACAATTCTATCATTTCCTGTTATTTGCACATCTGTCTCATGTACAGACTTTTCCTTTAGCGAATGAATAAAGTCGCCATATTCTTTGTCAGATGAAAAATCTGTATCAATATAATAAAAATCAGTCTTCGTTTGATAAACAGAGAAAACTTCCAAATCATAGCCTTGATAAAGCGTATCGTAATAGATGACTGGGTGCTTATTAAAGAAAGATGAATCCAAATACTTCTTCAAACCAGCGAACATTGTACCATCCTTCATTCGATGTCCATATATGACCGTATTAAGATCCTCCTCATCGCTGATATTATTGCGATAATCCATGAAGATACTTCCAGCTCTAGTTTCTTCTCGCAAGTAATTTCTTGTTAAATAGTAGTCATTATCCCGTGTCTGTAATATCGGATAATCAATCGCTGTATCGTCAACCGTAATCCAGCCTATAATATCTTCATTTAATTCTTTTAATGGTTCAAACTGCGCTCTTAATCCCGTTGTTTGCGTATTTGGCTCATGTTCATCTGCCCGATAAATCTCTTGCACATTATTCATGTTTTGCCTGTTCTCATAATAGTCATAAAAAATGAGAAAAAGTTGTGAACCAGCATAGAGGAAAACACCAATAGCCAAAAGGTTAACTAATGTTTTGAGCATTTTCATTGTCATGTTCCTAAAGGAACTAAATACAGTCCCGTACGAATATTATGCTCTACACAAACATCTACGCCATATATATCTTTAATTAAGGATTCGTTGACGATTTCTTGGGGCAGACCAGATGCAACAATTTCACCATCACACATGACAATAAGCTGATCAGAATAGCGTACTGCCTGATTAATATCATGAAGCACCATCACAATCGTTAAACCGTATTCTCGGTTAAGTAATTGAATCAGCTCTAATAATTCCAACTGATAATACATATCCAAATACGTTGTTGGCTCATCAAGGAAAAGCATTTTTGTTTTCTGCGCTAACGCCATCGCTATCCAAACTCTTTGCCGTTCACCGCCAGATAATTGATTCAACTGCCGCTCTCGTTTGTCTTCAAGCTTGGTTAATGAAATTGCCCAATCGATGACTTCCTCATCCTCTAAGGACAACTTTTGAAAGGCTCGCTTATATGGTAATCTACCAAAAGCAATGAGCTTCTCTACTGTTAAATCTATCGGCGCTTCATTTTGCTGGTAGACTGTTCCTACTAACTTTGCGAACTCCTTTGCTTTAAAGTGGTGTATTTGTTTGCCATCGATCATTATCGATCCAGCTGTCAACTTTTCATCTCTTGCTAATAATGATAATAGCGTTGATTTACCGGACCCGTTAGGCCCTATAATGGTAGAGATTTTCCCTGCTGGAAAAACCCCAGTATTGTCTTTTAATATTTGTTTTTCCTTATCGTATGAAAATTGGATGGATTTAAATTCCATAAACTTTATCACTCTTTCTTAATAGAAATATTAAGAACGGCCCACCGATGACAGCCATAATCGTCGAAGCTGGTATCTCTAGTGGAGCGATTAGCGTACGACCTAGTGTATCAGCCGTCAAAATTAATAATGCACCTGCAATAGCAGAAAATGGGATTAATCGTTTATGATCCGTACCGATTAATTGCCTAGCAATATGAGGAACGAGTAAGCCAACAAATACAATGACTCCGGCAACAGACGTTGCAACTGCAGCTAAAAGTACAGCGATGGCTGATATCATTATTCTTGAGACATTGACATTCATACCTAAATTCTTAGCCTTTTTATCTTGCAATGCCAATAGATTACACCATGGACTGACTAAGAATGCTAGCACGAGACCAAGAATGCCATACATGACAATGATTTCAACCTCTGCCCATGTTTTCATTGTTAACGTAGAGCTATTAGATGGACCGAGGGCGATATTGAAATAACTGCAGATCATTAAGAGTGCTTCTCTTAATCCTGTAAACATTGCGCTAACAGCAATACCCGTTAAGATAATACGTAAAGGACTTAATCCTGATTTCCAGCTCATAGAATAAACGAGAAAACAAGCGATACTTCCCCCAATGAAAGCAAATAACGGCCCACTTATATATAAGCCCGGAAGAAACAACATACCAAACAAAGAAAAGAAGCTCGCCCCGGCAGAAATCCCAATGACGCCTGCATCAGCTAATGGATTCCTCATTACCGACTGAAACAACACTCCCGCTACTGATAGGGCGGCACCAGCAAACATTGCAACGATAATGCGGGGATAGCGTAAATCGCGAATGACAGCTACTTCCTCATTTCCTCCATAAAACAGGTCCATTATTAATTCTTTGATCGTGACAGATACACTTCCACTTAAAACAGAAAAGCCCGTCACTACTAACAAAAGAATGGTCACGATTACAAAATAGATATTTTTTTTATTCATAAGCTTCTTCCTTTTAATCTACGTATAGTATGTCTACAAGCTCATCAAGTGCATTTGTTACATTCAAATTAGCGGTTGTGGCAAATAAAGGTTCCCTCAGATCGTATACGCGATTATTTTTAACTGCATTAAAATGTTGCCAAATATTATTGTCTTTGAACTCACTATTAAACATTTCAACTACTTCATCGGGCATCCCATGTGATAATCGCAAAATGACATCAGCATCTGCTTCATGTAAATACTCTGTATTTGCTGATATATATTCTTCGTTAAAGCCAGTAATTGCGTTCTCACCACCAGCAACCTTCACTAAATTACCTACATAAGAGTTTTCTGTTGCCACTAAGTAGCTTCCAGGAATCCCGAGTAAGATTAGTACTTTTGGAGATTGATATTGTGCGGTTTTTTCTTGTACCTCTTCAATTTTACTTTCAACGTTTTGAGATAGAGCTTCTGCTTGAGCTTCACGATGATATGTACCTCCTAATTCCTTGATTGTTGTGATCATACTTTCTACACTTTGAAAGTTGAGAAATTCTGTTTCAATTCCTGCATTTACAAACGAGTCCTTCAAGTCATATTCTAATGTAGTCACTGATAAAACCTTATCAGCATTTAATGTTTTAATGACCTCCATATCAGGCTTCATAGGATTTCCAACCTCGACAACATCTTGATATCGTTCAGGTAGTGGAAATGAAGTGGTAGGTATTCCGACTAAATCCAGCTCCAGTTCGTTCATCACTTCTGCTATAGCAGTAGTTGTTGCAACAATTCTTACTTTTTCCTCTTCTGTTTGACCTTCATCTTTCGCTTCCTTCTCTTCAACTGCAGTCTGTCCGCCTGCACACCCAGCAATGAAAAATAATAGCATGATGCAAAATGTTAGTTGAATTCTTTTCATAAGAAACCTCCAAATGGGACTGCTGTTCAAAATGCGAACAGCAGTTTATTACTAAATTCCTTACATACCCATTCCTTTTAATCTGTATTTTCTAAATAAATAGAATCCAGACAAAAGAAGTAATGCTGCATAAATGCCTACTTGAAGATAATTTAATGAATCACCTGTTTTTACATTGGTTACATTTTTTTGATTATCTTTTGGTTGTTCTTGATTATCATTACGGTCAAATGGCAAATGACTATCATTGTTATTTCCACTTCCGCTACCCTTATCTTCCCCAGGAGTGATTGGAGGGGGTGTTTGACCATTACCATCATCGTCAATTTCAACATCCAAGCTCGATACATCTAACACAAATCGAACAGGATAAAGATGTGGTGCACCAATGGCTTCAATAGCAGCTACATATGTTTCTTGGATTGCTTCAATATCAACTGATAATACACGTTCTTCAGCTTCTTCGTCTCTACTTATTTCTTCTAAAGCTACCTTTTCACCAGCAATATCAAATTCAATTGTTCCTAACGTATCAAGCCCCGTCACTTGTGTAAATTGCAGGGAATACTCACCGTCATTTACAGTTAATAAAGCTTCATCCGCAAAATATTTCGCAAATGCAGATTCCGTATCAGAATCTACACCAAGAATAGATAATGGTAATGGATACTCACCATCTGCTAACACATCATCATTTGGTGCTGGCTCATTATCACCTGGTTCTTCTGTGCCTGGTTCTTCAGTTCCCGGATTCTCTCCTCCAGGTTCTTCAGTTCCTGGATCATTTCCAATTGGTTGGATGCTGTCTACATCATACTCAAGTGCTACATCATGAGTACTACCATAAGACATAACCATACGTAAATTAGTCAATTGGTTCACATCTGCTATTTGGAATTTAACTAGTTTTGTTTGTTCTGCAGCGTTCTCACTTACTACTTCTACATCTTCAAAAACATCATTTAATTCTGATTGAAGATTAGTAATTACATGACTTGCCCCTAAGTTGAAAGAAATATAAGGAACACCCTTTGCAATCGTTAACGTCGCTGGGCTTTGGAAAAATCCTGCCCAATTTGCAGGTGCTGGTTGCCCATCATATAACACTTGATATTTGATTGTATATTGACCATCTGCTAACTCTTCATTTCCTGGCTCTTCAGTTCCCGGTTCTTCTGTGCCTGGCTCCTCAGCTCCCGGCTCTTCTGTGCCTGGCTCCTCAGTTCCCGGCTCTTCTGTGCCTGGCTCCTCAGTTCCCGGCTCTTCTGTGCCTGGCTCTTCCGTTCCTGGCTCCTCAGTTCCCGGCTCTTCCGTGCTTGGCTCTTCTGGATTTGGTTCTTCAGGTTGATCTAATTCAACAGTAGTAATTGAATTTTCATCAAAAGAAAGTTGAATGGTATGGGTTCCGTAAGACATGAATAATTTCACATTTGTTGATTGATTCAGTCCATCAATAGGAAATTGATATACTCTTGAGGCCTGGTCTTCACTTACAACTTGGGCATCTTGATAGGTACCATTGGACTCTGTTTGTATCTTTTGCATTACTTGGTTGGCACCATTAATTTTTATCGTGATGCTTAATGCTCCATCTTTTGCTATTAATGATGCAGGATTTTCAAAAAAGCTATTCCAGCTTGCATTAGGCTGACCATTATATAAAATTTGATAATTAATGGTATACTTCCCATTTGCTAAATCTTGCGCAGCATTTACTTTTATTGGTGAGGCATTTTGTAAAACAGCTAAGGCAAGGACAAATAGTGCAACTGTTACTCTTAATAAGCGTTTCATATTTAACCCCTTTTCATTTGTTTTTGATAAGTGAATAAAATAAATAAAGCTGCACCGATAGCTAGTAGAACATAAAGTTGAACATTGTCTCCAGTCTCTGGATTAGCTACAACTTCTTGTTCTTGATTCTGTCCGCTGGTATTATTATCTTCTTCACCACCAGATGAAGCAGGTGCTGTTTCTTGATTATTCGTTGCCGCCTCAATTAACTTTGCATTCGCTTCATCAAAAGATAGTCTAATAGAATACCAGTGATCATAAGAGGCATCTGCAACGACATGAATTTTTGCATTTACAGGTTGAGAAATACTATTTACTGTAAACTGAACTGTTTCATTTTCACCGCTAGTTGATAGCACAGATACATTTTTTGATTCAACTTGGAAATCTTTAATCATGCTGCTCGTTGTTGTTAATTGGACCGTTATTTTGCCACCTTCTACTTTTACTTTTGCTGGCTTAGCAAAATACCCATCTGCCATGGATGCTGAGCCACTATCTGGTTTAATAACTGAGTACGACACAGAATATGTACCATCAGTTAGTGCAGCTGACGTATGTAGGGCTGGAGTAATGACTAAGAATACAATTACTGATAAAAGTAGAGCCGAAAACTTTTTGACTAACAAAAATATACCCTCCTCTATATAATTGATTATCATTCTCAATTATATTGAAATAAAAAAACTTATCTTCACCCTTATACAATAAGCCATAGGAATTTAATTGATTATCATTCTCAACGTTATACAAAAAAAATAATATGCCTCCTTCCCCTTTATGGACTAGGTAATTAGGATGATGACCGTTACAACGTAATTGTAGTTGATAATGATTATCATAGTCAATTGTTTTTTCGCAAATATTTAACATTTTTTTCACTTCTTTCGTTCAACACCAAATATTGGTCTATATTTTGGTCGAATGAATACTACCCTACTTTGTCAAGAAGCACATTACTATCTACTTGATTACTAAGCTAAAACATACTCACCTTTTATAGATAGCAAGTATCTTATTTGTGACTTTCCCATATACTTCTTCCTATTTTCTTAGATTTATTTTCCTATTCCGGGTCTAAAGCGTTACGCATGATTTTGCCCAGCTCTCATTTCCGTGAGTGATGCGACAAAATTCCTTTTGCGCGCTTTACAACAAAATGAAGGTATTGTTTTATATGGTGTATGCTAGGTTCTCCTTCTGGTACTGAAGTAAATATATTTAGTTTTTTTACAGCTGTTATTATCTCCACAAAAAAACCTTTAACAACTAATGAACAAATAGTGGTTAAAGGGTTTTTTAAACAGTTAGTTTCCTTGGAAATTCGGCTTTCTTTTCTCTGCGAAGGCTTGTAATGCTTCCACTCTGTCTTTTGTTGGTAGTAACACTTCATAAGCTTTTCTTTCAATATGTAATCCTGTATGTAAGTCAGTATTCATTCCTTGTTTAACAGCAAACTTTGCTTGTTTAAGTGCGATTGGGCCATTATTAAGCATTTTACTCGCAAATTGTATGACTGTATCTAACAATATATCTTCATTACATACCTCATTTACGATACCGTATTGCTGTGCTTCTATGGCTGATAACCTCTTCGCTGTTAGTATTAATTCCATTGCTTTTGTTTCACCAATTAAGCGAGGAAGCCTCTGCGTCCCTCCTGCTCCAGGAATAATAGCTAGACCTGTTTCAGTTAAGCCTACCTTAGCAACATCCGCCGCAAATCTAAAATCACAACATAGAGCAAGCTCTAAACCGCCACCAAACGCAAAACCATTAATAGCTGCAATCGTCGGCTGAGGCAACTCTGCAATCATATTAAAAACGTCCCCCATTTTATATAGGTTTCGCCTTACTTCCTCATCGGTAAGATTTCTTCTTTCTTTTAGGTCTGCACCAACACTAAATGCACGATTGCCCGTCCCAGTTAAAATAACTACTCTCACCTCTGGGTTTGCTCGAACATTTTCTACTTGCTGTTGTAACTCAATTAACGTTTCATAATTAAATGCGTTTAACGCATCAGGACGATTTAATTTTATTGTAGCAATATAATCGTTGATATCTAATTGAATTTGTTCCATACTCTAGCTCCTTTTCTTTTTTAAAAAATATTCATAACAATATTCGCCACTAAATCATGAAAACCCTTTCAAATATAAAACAAAGCCATTCACCTTAAAAAATTACATAGGAAAAACTAGCCTTCCCTATGAAGAAAAGCTAGTTACCTTCTTTATAAACCTTTAATATAGTTATCTACGATTTTGTTAAAAACATCAGTTTCCTCTAGAAAAGGGCAATGACAACTTTCCTCAAATATATGCAGCTTTGCATTCGGTAAAGCATTTAAAAGATGCTTGCCTGCCGCTACTGGTATCAACTTTTCTTCCTTACCAAAGCATAGAAGTGTGGGAATGTCGTAATCGGGTAGAGAGCTACGATAATCAACGACTGATTGATCAAACAGAATGGCACTTGCAACGGAAGCAGGTAATCTTGTCGTTTCTTCAAGCATCCAATCTAGCTCGCTTAGACTTAATTCTTTTTTAAACATTAGTGGAATGAAGCCTTTTAAAAAGGCTTTTTGGTCTCTTTGCACTTCTCTCATAAAACTAGTTAAAGTCTCCATATCAAAGGCGCCTATTGAGAAATCAGGCCATTTAAAATCGGAGGCAAGTTCATCTACGATTACTGTCGATTTAATATGTTTATCACCAAATAACTTTAAGTACTCCCATATGACAAATGCCCCCATCGACCAGCCAACAAGGGTCACATTCTCTAGTTTTAAATTTGTGATAAATTGTCTAATATCTTCGGCATACTGTGCAATGGTATGGCCATGATGGATTTTTTCTGATTGACCATGTCCTCGTAAATCTGGTATTAACACACGATAATCAGTCTTAAAGTATTCTATCTGCTTTTCAAAGAATCGACCACTCATCCATACACCATGAATAAAAATGACTGGTTCACCATTACCTACATCTTCAAAATAAATACTTGTACCGTCACTTAATTTCATTATTGTCACATCATCAACCTCCATTTTAAAAAATTCAATAATAATATAATCTATGCCTCAATCTATAAAAGTAGTGGCAAAACAATAGCTAAAATTTATCTTCTCTTATTTATTATACAACTCTAAATTTTATAAAAATATTGTATCTCAAAGTTTTTTCAAACAATTAAAGGAGCCGAACAAACAGGAGTTGTTCGGCAAAAAATATATTTTCAGTTATTTTAGTTGTAACTCCTTTATAGACAATAAAGAATGCAGACGATTTAATTCTTTATCTAATCTTTCCTTTACATGATTTTCGACAATAAAACAATGTTCTTCTGTTCTTTCAATCTCTTTATCTAAAACATATACACCCTGAAGGACTGTTTCTGCTCCTAAACTGGATATAACTGGTTTCAATGCATAATCAATCATAAGTAAATGTCCGAATGAGCCCCCTATCACAAGCGGTAATACAGATTTATCAACGAAGCCTTTTTGAGGTAATAAATCCAAATAAGCTTTTAGTACACCTGTATAAGAGGCTTTAAATACTGGTGTTAATATAATTACAGCATCTGATTTTTCTACTTTTTCATTCGCTGCGATAATTGCTGGGCTATCAAATTTTGCATGAATTAAATCTTCAGCAGGTAGCTCCCTTACTGTAATTTGCTCATATGGCACGCCCTTTTTGTTTAAAAAAGCAATCGCTTCTTGCTCTAATCCGTTTAAACGGGAATTGTTTGATGTGCTTCCCGATATGATTACAACATTTGTCATCTTCAGATGCCTCCTATTTTGTAACTGTCAACTTACTAAATTTTTTACCATAATGATGCTCTGGCAAATGGTCATACCCAAATAAATTCTTTCTTAAAGTACCTTCTTCATACTCTCTTCTTACGAGCCCCCTATCTTGTAGGATTGGAATGACATGCTCAACGAACTCTTCGAATGTACCTGGAGTGACGGCATATGCAACGTTAAACCCGTCAACTCCTGTCTCTTCTTTCCATCCTTCTAATTGATCAGCAACAGAGTGTGCTGTACCAACAGCCACTTGACCCATCCCGCCAACACCAACAAATTTGGCAATGTCATCGACCGTCCAACTCTTTGTAGAATCTATATTCGTAAATGTTTCAACGATTGACTGAATGGCGTCATTTTTAACGTACTCGATTGGTTGATTTGCTTTATACTCTGAGAAGTCGATACCACTCCACCCCCCAAATAACGCTAATGATCCTTCATAACTAGCATGGTTTTGATAGTCCTCATACTTAACTCTAGCATCTTCCTCTGTTTCACCGATAATAGGCGTGACGAGAGAGAGAATCTTTACTTCACTGGGGTCTCTCCCCTCCGCTCTTACTGCTTCCCTAATTTTATCGACTATTACTTTACCGGCTTCTTTTGTGGGCACACTTATAAAGACCAACTCTGCATGTTTAGCAGCAAACTTTCTCCCTCTTGTAGATGCACCCGCTTGAAAAATAACCGGTGTCCTTTGCGGAGAAGGTTCACATAGATGTGCACCTGGCACCTTAAAATATTTCCCTTCATGGTTAATATCGTGAACTTTACTTGGATCTGTATAGAGCCCTTTTTCCTTGTCTAAAACCACTGCGTCGTCTTCCCAGCTTTGTTCCCACAGTTTATATGTGACATCTAAATATTCATCAGCTATCTCATAACGTTCATCATGGCTGATTTGTTGATCTAGTCCTATATTTAGTGCGGCACTATTTAAATAAGATGTGACAATATTCCAACCTATTCTTCCTTTTGTTAAATGATCGAGAGTGGACATCCTCCTTGCAAATACATATGGATGTTCAAAACTAGTTGAAACCGTTAGACCAAACCCTAAATGTTTTGTTACTTGCGCCATTATAGGAACAACGAAAGCAGGATCATTAACTGGCACTTGTACCCCTTGTTTAACCGCTGCTTCTCTAGAATTTTGATAAACATCATATGTACCAAGCACATCTGCCAGGAAAATGGCATCAAAACGTCCCTTTTCAAGTACTTGAGCCAAATGTGTCCAATATGATATGTCTTTATAAGTGGAAGATTGATCATCCTTATGTGTCCATAGTCCTGGTGATTGATGCCCAGCGCAGTTCATATCAAAAGCATTGAGGTACATTCTTTTCGCGGTCATTTTTAATTCTCCTTTAGTGATCATATTTTATAAAAAACTCATCAAGTGCTTTACTTAAACCACCTTTTCCAAATTTGATTCTCGTTTTATTGTTTCGATTTTCAATTTGATTCGAGGCAAAATCCAAAAACGCGATGACGAACAGTCTCCTAACAATTATTGAATGCAACCCTTTGTCATAAAGCGATTGTTCAACCGTATGGAAGATTCCTTTATTAATATTAAAAGATTGACAACACCATCTAATAAAGTGAAAGTCAGGTAGATTCAAGTACATGCAGCCTGATAGGTTTTTAGCTACATTGGGTGCTTGATTACTAATTGTTGACTGCATGTAACTCACTCCTTTTCATTTGCTCCATTCCATCATTTTTTATTTTGTTGTTTCTTTTTCAGAGCAAATCGTTTCTTCTCGGTAATGTCAATTTGGGTAATATCCCCTTCGTGTACAGTAATGGTGACACAACCATATTCGAGTTCCTTTAATGTTGTGAGAATGGTATGAATTTTATCTTGATCAATGTGTTTTTCCATAAAATTCTCCTTTATGGGACTTATTTTAGTCTTTTTACAAGCTCCTCTATTTCTGTAAGTGTTAACTGTTCTAATTCATGTCGCTTGAACTTTATTTCATCTATAGTAAGCATAAGGTTGATTAAGGTTTGTTTTCTCTTTGCTATCGCTTTTTGTAAAAACTTAGCCAACCTCTTTTCCCCCCCACTCGGTGTTCTTTTTTTCTTCATTCATCGTATCTAGAAATTCTGTTGTATCCTGAATAATTTTGGTCTGATCATAATCCATGGATGCTACATGGTATGAGTTGTAAAGGACTCGAAGCCATTTATGATCTGTTTGAATTTCGATAAAAATACGATCTGTATTCTCTGGAGGTACAACATGATCATGGATAGACTTAAAGCATAATATTGGGCAATGAATTTGAGATAAACTTTTTCCTGCGTCACTCATTACCTTTTGTAAAGAGTGAACTGCTTTTACCGGAATATTATCGTAAGTAATTTCATGTATAGTCGGATTTTTGATATCTGGGCTACCTTCGTCAATATAGTGTTTCTCATCGTAATATCTTAAATACTCGTAATCTGGTAATGTCAGTGCAGTATTAATTAGGATCAGACCATCCAGCTCTCCATATTTCTTAGCTAACAACAGCGCTAATGCACCGCCCATAGATTGACCTAAACAATAGACTTGTTTGCACTTCTCCTTTAATTGCTTATAAGCTGTAACAACATCATTGAACCAATCATCATAACCATATAACTCTAAATCTCTGCTTTTTGTTCCATGTCCCGTGAGCCTTGGGGCATGAACAGTAAAACCCCTATTTGCAAGTTCCGCACCCAAGTCCTCAATGCTCTGCGGTGTTCCAACAAAGCCATGAATGAGGAGAATACCAATGTCCCCACCTTCATAATAAAAAGAATCTGCACCTGGTATAACTGTTGATTCTACTCTTTTCATTTTTTCGTCCTCCTTTATATTGCAACATTTTGGTGGACAATGGTTGACTACCATTGCCGATTTTTCCCGTTGATGTAAATCTAGCTGCACTACTGCCTTTGGAGGTCCAATCAGCAACTTTAATTCCAACTTAACAAATAGGTTTAATCAGTTTAAAAACAGCATTTGTATAGAGGAGATCATCCCTTGGTGATTAAATCATGCAAAATAAAAAACCTCTTCTGACAAGAAGAGGTTAAAGTTCCGTTCTTTATCTCTCCTTATCTTTCAAGCAACAGCTTGCTGGAATTGGCACAGTGCAATAAATTGCCTGTTGCCGAGGCTTCAAAGGGCCAGTCCCTCCACCTCTCTGGATAAGAAAAATCATATTAAATTTTATATCATTTACTCTATAATATTTATCAATATTTGTCAATTTTTTTTTAAAAATTAAGATGATTTACTCATTCGCCCATCCATTCTGGCTTATGAAAACCTTTAAAGTTTTCTTCAATTACTTTTGCAAATTCCTCCGACTCTATGGCTTCAATGATATCCTTTGCCATTTGGGCGTCCTTATCTTCTTTACGAACAACAATCCTATTTTGGATTTCCTCAGGAATTTGATCCCGATAAATTGCTGTTGTTAAATCTAATCCTGCAGCAACCGCAAAGTTACCATTAACAGCAGCAAGATCAACTGATTCAAGAGACCTTGGCAGTTGGGCTGCATCTACTTCATGGAATTTCAAATTTTTCGGGTTAGATAATACATCATTTACTGTTGCATTGACTGGGTTTATATCATCTTTCAATTCTATTAAACCAGCATCACGCGCAACTGTTAATCCTCTCGCTAAGTTTGTAGGATCATTAGCAATGGCCATCGTGCTGCCATCTTTCACTTCTTCAAGGGAGTTGAATTTTTCTGAATAAATACCAATTGGAGCTGTAGGAACAGAAATAATATCTACTAGATCCATCCCTTTTTCAGTGTTAAAATTCTCTAAGTACACTTTATGTTGAAATAAATTACCATCCAAATCTCCACTATCTAAAGCAATATTCGGTTGAACATAATCATTAAATTCCTTTACTTCTACTTTGTACCCTTTTTCCTCAAGTAGTGGTGCTACACCTTGCTCAAGCATATCACTATAAGGAACTGTCGCCCCTAAGACCATCTCTTTCTTTTCTTCGCCGGATGAACCTGATGTCCCACATGCACTTAAAACAGTGCAACCAGTCAGTACAAAAAATAATAACCAAACTTTTCTCATACCCTTCACCTCTTATTTTAATTATTTATCTTTTCACCTTTACGATATTTACTTCCTGGATGACCACTCGGTAAAAGGGGCGAGCCATGAGTAAAAAGCTTTTCTCTTAACGTACCCTTTTTGTATTCCTTTTTATATAAACCACGTTCTTGTAGAATCGGAATAACAAGCTCAATAAAATCTTCCAAATCTGCTGGCGTTACTAAATGATTTAAATTAAAACCATCGACACCAGAGGCTTCAAACTGATATTGAATTTGGTCTGCTACTTCTGATGGATTGCCGACAATTATATTGTCTCTATCTAATCCTTCTAGTTTTGAAATCGCTTCTTTAATCGATAGTTTTTTCTTCGCATCTTTCGTTAATGAAGCAGCTTTATAATGCCCATGCTCTGTAGCTTTAAATTCAAATGGGTTATCTAACTCATCCTTTGTAAATTCCGCAACATTATAACCGCTTGCGCCCCCAAACTGTGCTTTCGCTGCATCTGCACTCCATAATTGGTTGTATTCAGCAAATTTCTCTTCCGCTTCTTCAGTTGTCTTACCTACGATGACTGTTAGGAAAGTGAATATTTTAATATCTTCCGGATTCCTGCCATATTCTTCCGCTTGTTTTCGAATATCCTCTGTATAATTTCTTACTCTTTCAGGTGTTGGCCCACCTACAAATACACATTCTGCATGTTTTGCTGCAAAAGCACGTCCTTTAGGAGAAGTCCCTGCTTGATATAAAACAGGTGTTCTTTGTTGTGACGGTTCTGTTAAATGCGGTCCTTCGACATCAAAATATTCTCCTTTATGGTGAATTTCATGGATTTTCTTACGGTCGATTAATACCCCTTGTTCTGTATCTTCTATCACTGCTCCATCTTCCCAGCTTGATTCCCACAGTTTATAAACGACATCCATATATTCATCGGCAATTTCATAACGCTTATCGTGTTTGATCATATCTTTGAAACCAAAATTTCTTGCTGCATTAGGAAGATAAGAAGTAACGATATTCCATGCCACTCTTCCTTTTGTCAAATGATCTAATGTGGAAAACCGTCTTGCCTGCCCAAAAGGTGGCTCATATGTTGTACTCACCGTTAATGCAAATGACAGATGCTCTGTCACTGCTGCCATAGCAGGGATGACAAACGCCCCATCATTAACAGGAAACTGTAATCCATCGTTAATTGAAGGTTCTTTACTTTCTTTATACGTATCATAAACACCTAATACATCCGCAAAAAAGACAGCATCGAATTTTCCCTTCTCGAGTGTTTTGGCTAATTCCATCCAATAATTAATATCTTTATAGGCACGATGTCGTTTGGAATCTTTATGCTTCCATAGCCCATGAGAATTGTGCATTGCACTTGTCATTTCAAATGCATTCAATATCATTTGTTTTTTATAACTCATACTGCCATTACCTCCACTAATACTTCTACAAAAGAAGCATAATAATGTATTTATCAATTGTGCTAAGAATGTTTATCGCTTTTGGTGGTCCAATCAGCCATAAAAAAACCTCTTCCAAAAAGGAAGAGGTAACGTACGCTCATAAATATTTCATTCTCTTCCTATCTTTCAAGCTAAATGCTAGCTTGCTGGAATTGGCACAGTACTTGCAATGCTAAGTCTGTTGCCGAGGCTTCGTAGGGCCAGTCCCTCCACCTCTCTAGATAGTGGTTATTTAATTGATATAGTTACTCTAAAATATTTAGAATCTTTTGTCAACATGTTTTTTAACTTATGCTTCCTGATTTTCTAGTACCTTTTTCTTAAGAGCACGTCGCAGTATCTTTCCTGTTGTATTCTTCGGCAATTCTTCTAAAAATTCTATAGAGGAAGGAATTTTGTATTTGGCTAACTTTTCTTTACAATAAGTCAATAAATGTGCCTCTGTTAAATTTTCAGTTTTAGGTACAATATAGGCTAAAACTTTTTCTCCTGTATTCTGATCAGGTACACCTAAAACAGCCGCTTCTACAATGTCAGGATGGTCATAAAAAACCTCTTCTACTTCCCTTGGATACACATTATAGCCACCAACAATTATCATATCTTTCTTACGGTCAACAATGTAGAAGTATCCTTCTTCGTCCCTCTTAGCTAAGTCACCTGTATATAACCAATCTTCCTTTAAACAGGCAGATGTTTCTTCAGGCATTTTGTAATATCCTTTCATAACGTTAGGGCCTTTCACAACAAGCTCCCCTACTTCACCTACAGCGACCTCTTCTCCTAATTCATTAACTACTTTATTTTCAACATGAATAATAGATGTGCCAATCGACCCCGGTTTCCGTGGACGATCTAGTGGGTTAAAGCATGTGACCGGAGAAGCTTCTGATAAGCCATAGCCTTCAGAAATAACCACATTGAATTTCTTCTCAAAATTTTCTAACAATGCAACAGGAAGTGAAGCACCTCCAGAAATACATAATCTCATAGATTGGAAGACACCAGGGTTGCCTTCAGGATATTGATAAAGAAAATTATACATTGTAGGCACGCCGGCAAAAACAGTTGGCTTGTATTTTTCCGCTAAACGGAAAATTTCTTTCGGACTAAATTTAGGGTCTATTAAGATTGTTGCTCCACTTATCAGAGGTGCATTCAAAGCAACAGTTAAGCAAAACACGTGAAACATAGGTAAGGTTGTAATCACCGTGTCACGTTCATTAATCTGCAAATAGTCCGCGACATCACTCGCATTACTATACAGGTTACGATGAGTTAACATGGCTCCTTTAGGTTTGCCTGTTGTTCCTGATGTATAGAGTATAATCGCGACATCATCGGGTGTAACATCTGCATCAACAAATGTTACATCTCCATTGGAAACAAGCTCTGAAAACGATTTCAATTTAGGAAATACCGACTTATCTCCCAGAGCTGGAAGTCCACTTGTTTGACCGGTTTCGCAGACAATATAATGCTTAATATCTGTTAATAAATGATGCATTTTTTCTGCTAATGGTAATAATTGCTCAAGCATAATCACCGCTTTTACATCGCCATCTCTTAAAATATAGCCAATTTCTTCAGGCGTATAGATAGGGTTTATCGGTATGACCTTTGCCCCTAGCTTTAACGCACCATATAAACTAATAACAAAATGCGGCGAATTACCAAGTAGCAAGGCAATATGATCACCTTCTTTAATACCTAATGACGAAAGTCCTGATGCAAACCTTGTTACTTGTTCATCGAGCTTTGCGTATGTACATGCTTGATCCATAAAATAATACGCATTTTTTTCCCCATTTTCTAAGGCAATCTTGTGAAGCTGACTTGTTAAATTCAAGTTTCTCCCTCTTTTCTGAATGAATAGTCATTCATTTTTATAATATAAATTTTCTAAATTTATTATATTAAAAGAAATTTCAGGATTCAAGTAGTCTACGGAGATCTACTCTATTTTTTTCTTTATAAATAAAATAAAAAGCATAAAAGTTCTTCATCCTAAACGGTGAAAATACTTATATGCCTTAGTAAAAACAGACTGATACAGCTCTAATAAACTAAATTTACAAAGTCTTCTATAGTGATATTACCGAAATAATGTTTTATATTTACACCAGCTAGCGCCTTTTCAATTTCACTTTTTTCGTAGCGGATGCCTTCTAACTTTTCTTCAATATCGGTTACATCTCCGACACCAAAGAAATCACCGTAAATTTTACATTCAGTAATTTGTCCTTTTGTTACATTCAGTCTAATGTCAATAGAACCCACTGGGAATCTTTTAGAATGCTCATAATCAAATTTTGGTGACTTGCCATAGTTCCACTCCCAATTTTGATATCTTTGTTCTGAGATTTTGTGAATTTCTTCCCAGTCTTTTTCTGTTAGGCGATATTCACTTACTTCACTACCTTCAAAAATATGATGTAAAATTAGCTGTCTAAATTCTTCGATAGAAATTTTTTCAGTTAAAAATTCAGAGATGTTTGCTACCCGGCTACGAATAGATTTGATTCCTTTTGATTCAATCTTATCCTTTCTCACTTTAAGTGCAGAGACAACATTTTCAATTTCTGAATCGAGCATTAATGTTCCATGGCTAAACATTCTCCCTTTTGTAGAGAACTGTGCATTTCCAGAAATCTTTCTCCCATCTACTGTCAAATCATTTCTACCGCTTAATTCTGCATTTACACCTAACTTTTTTAGAGCAGTAATTACTGGTTCAGTGAATTTTAAGAAATTATGAAAGCTTTCGCCATCATCCTTTGTGATGAAACTAAAGTTTAAATTACCAAGATCATGGTATACAGCACCGCCACCAGATAAACGGCGCACCACATGCAGTCCATTTTTTTCAACGTATTCTGTATTGATTTCTTCAATCGTATTTTGGTTTTTACCAATTATGATAGATGGTTTATTTATGTAGAACAATAGATATGATTCATTAATATCTAAATTCTTCAACGCATATTCTTCAATAGCTAAATTAATGCGAGGATCTGTAATTCCTTGATTATCTATAAATTTCATGGTACCACTCCTTTAAATTTCAAAAGTCATGCCAAATGCGGCTAGACTAATCGGTCCTTTGTACTCTGTTAAAGCTTCATCCTTTAACGATTCTATATTACCATAATGGGGCAAATGGGTTAATAGAAGATGCTTCACTTTAGCTATTTGTGCTAACCGACCAGCATCATAGCTATTCATATGTCCCGCATTTTTACCTTCTTGATGTCCATAAAAATTACACTCACATAGAAGTATATCTGCTTCATGAGCAAACCCTTCTAACTCTTCTTTATATGAGGTATCACCTGTATATACAATTACTTTATTATCTACTTTTATGCGCATCGCAAAGCATAATACAGGGTGGTTAGTCCGTTGAAAAGTAATTGTAAAGGGACCAACTGTTAATGGTAGGCTCTCTTTAATAGGTACACCTTCTGAGATATTTTTATAATTTAATTTTTGGAATTCATATTCATTTTCATCATGCCCATAAATCGGTAAAATACTTGTTTTTTTTCCTAAGTACCCTTGAATTAAACGAGCATGTTGAAGTACACCTATATCAGCATGATGATCTGGGTGGTAGTGGGAAAGTATGACTGCGTCTAACTCCTCTGGTTGTTTAATCTCTTGCATTTTGGATATAACAGCACTTCCACAGTCAATTAATAATGTAAAATCATCATGCTCTAATAAGTACCCCGCAGTTGCTTCTCCCACTTTTGGATAACCTCCACATGCACCTATAACCGTTAACTTCATTGCATTTCCCTCCTTTTGATTCATCTCTAACTATACTAAATAATGCCCATTTTTTCATTTTTGCTAATTTGTATTGAAACAGCTGTTGACTATATAAATCTGTTATAATACAATATAAATATCAAAACAATTCAATTAACGATTAGGAGGCTTCAACCATGGTTCAAAACATTTTAGATTTCTTTAGGAATCTCCCACAAAAGCAATGTACTGAATGCGGGAAGTCCATCGAAGAGCAACATGAATGTTACGGTAATAAGTGTGACCATTGTTTAGGTGTCTCAGATTTATAGAATGCTAGTTTCCATCCCTTAATATATAACCATTGGAAGAAGAAGGCCTGCTCCCCTTAGCAAGTCTTCTTTTTGTTTTACTCCAACAAGCCTTCTAGTATGAATGACTTTTGAATCCAGGTGTAAAAAGAATAAATACTGTTACAAAAAACCTCAGCTTGGCATTTCTTTCTATTTTTTGATCTGATTGAGACGCAAATCACCCTAGCTCAGCTCTCATTTCCATTTCCGATTTTGACTGACTTGGAAACTCTATTTGCTCGGCTTCATTTCTGTTATTCAAACAGAATGACTTATTTAAGTCCGGACTCTCTTACCCCGCTGAGTGAAGATTGGTTTTGCTGGAGTGAGCTAATTCATACAATATTTTAGCGCTGCTTAGATTTACCTTTTAAATAAGCACAGTGAAATAACTGTTATCTAAAATCACTTTATTAGAAACAAAAAAACCAGCCCACACTTGATGTGCGAGCTGATTTGATGATGATTCCATCCTACATTCATGATTTTATAAGCCCTTTAAACACATACCTTTCCATAAGCTCAGCGATTTCACTTTTCGAAAGTGGGGCATGCTGTCTTTCCCAATCAAAAATGAGTGATATGTATAACTTTAACATAATAAAGGCAGTCAATTCAGGGTCGCACGGCTCGATTTCTCCTTTATCAATACCTAATGTTTTTACCTTTTCTCCTATATAAGAAATGATTTCTCTTTCCATTTTGTTCGTCATCTCTATAACTGCAGTGGTCCCCATTTCTTTTCCCTCTTGGAACAGCTTAATTGTTAATTGATGCTCTAGTCTATATTCCAAAATGCGATATAGAGCTAAATGTAAATTTTCTTGTAAAGATAAATCTGGTGACAAAACCTGCTCTGCCTCTATTTTCATTTCTCTAATAAGTGCCGTAATAATTTCATCAAATAATTCTTCTTTATTTTTAAAAAAAGTATATATTGTCCCTTTTCCTACATTAGCAATTTTGGCTACTTGCTCCATTGTTGTAGCTTTATAGCCAAAAAGAGAAAATGATTTTGTGGCAGCTTGAATAATTAATTGTTTACGGTCAACGGCCATTTAATTCTCCCCTCTCTATGACCAAACTGTTCATATTGTCAAAAAATCCTTAAAAAAGAAACCGCTTCTTTATGAAAATAAAAAAAGCGGTTGCAATCAACTCATTACTTATTTTTCATTCTGTCTAAGACAACTGTTGCTAAAGAATCAATAAACGCTGGATGACTATTTGGCATTTCTGGACGATAGTAGGCAGCTCCTATTTCATCTGTAACCACCTTACATTCATAGTCATTATCATATAAGACTTCTAAATGATCAGCGACAAAACCGACTGGTGCATAAATAAATGCTTTATAGCCTTTTTTTGCATGTAAATCTTTTGTTAAATCCTGCACATCAGGCCCTAACCATGGGTCAGGTGTATTTCCTTCGCTTTGCCAACCGACAGCAAATTCACGAACGCCAGCTTCTTTAGCAATTAACTCAGCTGTTTCTTGTAGTTGATCAGGATATGGATCACCATATTCTTTAATCTTTTCTGGTAAGCTATGTGCAGAGACAATTAATATATATTGATCTCTTTCTTCACTTGACATTTTAGCGATTTGCTTCTTCACACCATCTGCCCAAAATTGAATAAATTTCGGTTCCTTATACCAACTATCAACTGAGTAAATAGTTGGACCATCAAGCGTCTGAGCTTTATCTTCTGCTCGTCCATTATAAGATTTAATGCTAAAAGTAGAATAATGTGGTGCAAGAACAAGACTGACAGCTTTAGTAATCCCATCATTATGCATTTGTTGAACTGCATCTTCAACGAATGGTTCTATATGCTTTAAACCGATATAAGCTTTAAACTCATATTGATCTTGAATCTGATTTAAATGTTCTTGAAGTGATAGCGCTTGATTCTCAGTTATTTTTGCTAATGGCGATATTCCTCCAATCGCTTTATAGCGACTCTTTAAATCTTCTAACATCTCTTCCGATGGAGTTCTACCATGTCTAATATGTGTGTAGTAACGTTCAATATCTTCTTCTTTATAAGGTGTTCCATAAGCCATTACTAACAAACCAATTTTTTCTTTATTCATTCTTACACCTCTTTAAAAATGATTACTTTTTCTTTTATTATTTCCCAAATTGTTCCTTAGAATAACTGTGGATAAACGATGTGAGTTTTTTTAATGTCTCAGGATTTACTTCTGGGAAGACACCATGTCCTAAGTTAAAAATATATCCGGGTTGACTCATGCCTTCATCAAGAATAGCACAGACCTTTTTCTCAATTACTTCCCACGGAGCAAGTAACAAGGCTGGCTCTAAATTCCCCATCACTGTCTTTGAAATACCCCTTGACCTTGCTTCACTAATTGGCAACCTCCAGTCAAGGCCTACAACATCAATTGGAAGGTCATTCCATTCATTCGCTAAATGACTCGCGCCAACACCGAACATAATAAGTGGTACCCCTTCATCTTTCAAACTAGAGAAGATTTTTTCCATGACGGGTTTAATATAAATACGATAATCTTCTACATTTAATGCACCAACCCAAGAATCAAAAACTTGAATGGCACTAGCACCTGCTTTAATTTGCGCTTTTACATATGTGATTGCCATTTCACCTAATTTATCCATAAGTGCAAACCATGCTTTTGGTTCTGAATACATAAACGCTTTTGTCTTATAATAATTTTTAGAAGGTCCACCTTCAATCATATAACTCGCTAATGTGAATGGTGCACCGGTAAAACCAATTAACGGTACAGTTAATTGCTCTTTTGTTAATAACTTAATCGTATCTAGAATATATGGAACATCTTCTTCAGGATGTATCTCGCCGAGCTTCTCAACGTCTTGCATCGAACGAATTGGTTCATCAATGACTGGACCCACACCAGGTTTTATGTCAACTTTCACACCGAGACTTGGAAGCGGTGACATGATATCCTTGTACAAAATAGCCGCATCATTGTTATACTGTTCTACAGGAAGTCTTGTTACATATGCGCATAATTCAGGTTGATGTGTAATCTCGAACAAAGAGTATTTTTCCTTAATTGCGCGATATTCCGGCTGTGATCTGCCTGCTTGTCTCATATACCACACAGGCACATAATCAGTCTTCTCTCCTCGAGCCGCCTTTAGGAATGTATCATTTATAGTCATTAAATTAAGTCCACCTTTCATTTGCCTTATGTATTTTCCATACAAATAAGCTTAGAATTATTCTTATTTAGTAAATGTTCACATTAACTATAACTTTTTTCGGTGTTTATTGTACAGTACCCGCTTCAAATGTCGAAAATTTGACGTTTTTATCATTAAAATCGAGGTGAAAGTAATGAATCTTTATATGACAAGCGGCACTAAAAATTTCCTACTTCCCCTGATGGAAAAATTCAGTAATGAGAATATCGTTCTCATGCAAAATAGTCAGAATACCCTGTTAGTACATGAAACAGAAAGCAAAAAAAGTAAGTTTCAACAACCAAAATCTTATCACATCCATGATTCAACTGGAGACCTTCATAGAAGTAAATTTATTGCTATTCAATATATCCCCTTAACTGATGAAGGAAAACCCATTTTCGAATTCAAATTTCAGCAATTCTCTTCAAACTTTACAAATACAATTGGTTTTAGAGCAGCTAGGGTTTTAACTCCGATGAAAGGTCATACTTATGTAATTATTACAGCCTGGGACTCCGAATCTTCATATAAGAACTGGGAAAGTACAAATCCTATAGCAAAAAAAATACAGGAAGAACAAAGTAATAAGAAAGAATTACTATCAGATCCTGCATATACCAGTTTTTATTATATACAAACGACAGATAAATAAAAGCTTCCCACTTGAAAAAACATCAGCCAATTACAGTAATAGAAAAAAACGCCAGCGACGAGAATGTTTATAAAAAGGCTGAGGCTACTTCACTTCGCCTCAGCCCTATCAATTTTATATCACTATATTAAAAACATCGCTACAATTGTTGTCACAATCAAACCAATGACGACAGGAAGAAAATTACGCCTCGCTAACTCAAATACATCCACTTTACATATAGCGGCAACGGGAATCATTGCCCATGGAATTAACGCTCCGCCACCTACCCAAATTCCTGCAATTTGACCTAAAGCAGTTAATGTTGCTGCACCATCACCAATCGCTGTACCAAACAAACTACCAATAGATCCAGCCAATGATATTCCTGAAAAACCTGATCCATCCAAGCCAGTTATTGCTCCTACTACCGTTAATGTAATCGCACCAACTTGTGCAGTTAATGGTACAACAGATGCAAGTGCAACGCCTAAATCGTTGACGATTCCATGTGAATGTTGAGGAAGCCGCTCTCCGATGATTGCTTGAAACCCAGCATCTCCCAAATAAAAGAATGCAGCAATTGGAATCACTGGTCCAAATACTTTAAACCCGAATTGAAATCCTTCGACTAAATAAGTGGTTATTTTTTCGAGGCCTTTTTGTCTATGAGAAAATAATGTAATCGTGAGTAAAATGAGAATAGCTGTACCCCCAATTAAAGCGGTTGCATCCCCTCCTTGAAGGTCGAATAAAAACATTACAACCACATCAATCACAAATAAAACGGGAATAAGAATAGCAAAAATCTTTTTTTGTATTGGTGTAAGTAGGTTTGCTTGCGGTAAATCAGTTGGTAAATCTGCACTTTCCGTCATAGCAGTTGACATATTAAGTTTGCCTGAATTCAT
This sequence comes from Cytobacillus sp. FSL W7-1323, assembly GCF_038595015.1. Taxonomy (NCBI): domain Bacteria; kingdom Bacillati; phylum Bacillota; class Bacilli; order Caryophanales; family Bacillaceae; genus Cytobacillus; species Cytobacillus sp. FSL W7-1323. The sequence goes on along the minus strand of NZ_CP151998.1, from coordinate 1,499,223 downwards.
ATCCCTCTTAATAAAGAAAAACGCTGTTAAGGTGGTCACAACACCCATAACAATAACGAGTGGAATACTTGCTGAGATGACATCGCCAACTGGTAACCCTGCTGCGTCTGCAGTCAGTTTAGGAGCAGCTTGAATAACAAAGTCTCCTGATAATGCTATACCATGACCAAATAAGTTCATTGACATCGCTACTGCTAGTGCAGGTAGACCTGCTCTTAAAGCAACTGGTAATAACACTGCACCAATTAAAGCAACTGCCGGGGACGGCCAAAAGAACCATGAAATTCCCATCATTAAAATCCCTATTACCCAATAAGCTAACGTTGGTGTTTTAATCAGTTTTGTAAATGGTGAAATCATGACATCATTAATGCCTGTTGATGTTAATGTTTTACTCATACCTACAATAATTGAGATGACTAATATTGTAGGTAGTAATTCCGTAATAGCAAAAATAAAACTGTTAAAAATTCCACTGATCGAAGAATTAATCGAATTCGTTGCTGTGATCGTGATTAAGAATATCCCGACTATACAAATAAAGGTTGTATCTCTTCTAGCGACCATAAATCCAATAATTAATAAGATAAACACTACATAAATCCAATGTATTGCTGTTAATTCGACGCCCATGTTCGTCATTCTCCCCCCTCATCCATTTATTAGGCATCTGCCCTAATGGATTACTTTAAAATATGTTTGGGAGAAAAAGTTGTGTGTATCACCATTCGACATGGCCAATTTTTTTGTCGGAATTCCCCAGGAAATATGTTTTTATAACAAAAAAACCACAGAAGTAACATCTGTGGCAATTAGTTCAGTTATTTTGTTGGATTCTTCTTAACCGATAAGCATTTTTAGCGACCGCCCCTAATTGTTCCAATAAATGAAAATTAGCATAGGCACCAACTACAGCACCAATCCCAGGAATCATTTGTAACATTTTAATTAAGTCAATATGGTCCCTGTATTCTTGTTGAAATACCTGCCAGTCCATATCTACAAGCTCTGCTTTCCTATTTTCCCAATCTTCAATGATATCCATTGTTTCTCTCCGTTTATCATCACTTGAAAATGCTAATTGGAAAATATGAAGTAAAAATAATCTTTCTTCATATTCTGAAGTATCATAACCATATATCATTGCTGCTTCAAATAGGAACTTCATTTTTATGCTAAGAAGCAGTGGAAAATCTGCTAACCCACCTATAAATCCTACAGCACCTGTTCCTGCTCCTTCAACGGAAGCCGTGTTTCTGTATTTAATCAACGTCTCTGTTAACTTTTCATCTTGTTCCTGTAACGTAACCACTATATGAGAAGGTCTCTTAGTTGTATATTCACTCCCCCATAATGTAGCTTTTACCATATGTTTGATAGCATCTGTTATCAAGTGATGAGCTTTTTCTGGGATTAATCCATTGAATTTATCTTGGGCATGCTTGGATGTTCTTTTCCATAACCTTGACTTTTTCCGCATTTGATAAAGCCAATCTTTTACTTCTCTTGAGACAGCATCCTCATAACTCCCCATAATATCACACACTCCATTATCAATTATTACTTCTATCAGCTTACGATTGAGAACGCAATGTTTTCATCATATAAAGATATGCATAACCAACGGCTACTAACCCACTTAAAACGAGCACACCAAAACCTACAAAGAAACTTCCTTTTATCATAATGAGTAACGCATAAATGATGGCTTGAATGATTAGTACACGAGCAATTAACCATTTAAATGAATTTTCTCGAATTTTAACATCGACTGGATATAAATCTATCCATAATTTATTTTGATGTTGTCTCCACAATGGTACGAGTTGAAACCCAGTTAGATAGATAAAAAGCATGGCAATAACTATTTGTGCGATTCCATTATTAATAAAATAGATTAACACACCGCCGATGGCTGTTAAACGGAAAAAGATGCCTAGATAATCTCCCGTTCGGAGAAAAGTTCTTAAGTATAAATAATGAAAGGTGTTTTCCTGCTGATAGGAAACCGATTGTAACACCCAGTCCAACCATTTTCTCCGCTTAATTTGATCACGTAAATGTGGTACATCTGTAAACATATTTGCCACTCGATAAAACTTGGCCATTTTTCTCTCTTCAGATTGAATTAAGAATTCCCATTTTAATCCTTTTCCTTTTGTTTTCTGATAAAAATACAAATAAAGTAATAAAAGAATACCTATAGTGGCGACTGTGAACCCAATATGTGCTGAGCTAAATATGAAAAATAACAACGCAACATTAATGACGAATCTAACAAATGAGTCAATTAAATGGGTAGTATAATCCATCTCATATTGAACTCGCCAACGAATAAGCATATTCACACCCTTTACTAACAACAAAATAATTAAAAACGGAAAAAACGAACTGAAATCTCCTTGATTTACACTTGCATACATTGGCATTAACACGGCCAAGCCAATTAGAATTAAGTATGAGGATAATAAAAAGCTAGTTAAAATTGCTTTCTTGAAATACATACCTAGTTTATTCTCTAATGGCAGTAAAAACACACGATCTGCTTCTTCTAAAAATGTATAAATCGGGCTATATGTAACGATAAGACCAAGTAGAATGGCCATAATTTCTGCCACTGGAAAATCCGAAGTGAGCGTTTTTAGCCACTCTTGATAATAATAGGCCACTGTACCAATAAGAAATACCATTACAATAACGATGTGGCCATTGAAAATATATTTTAAGTAGCGACTTAGTTCCTTTGTTCTATTCGCAAAGCGATTCTTCCAGATACTTTGTATATCATTCATAATTTTCTTCCTTTGTTAACTGGATATATAAATCATCTAATGTAGCACCGGCCATATTAAATTGTACCCTTAGCTCTTCTAATGTGCCTTTCGCTCTAATTTCACCTTCATGTATGATCACAAAGCGATCACAATATCTTTCTGCAGTTGCTAAAATGTGAGTGGACATCAGGATACCTGCGCCGGTATTCTTCATTTTCTCCATTAAATTCAATAGTGATTGAATTCCGAGCGGATCAAGCCCTACAAAAGGTTCATCAACAATATATAAGGAAGGTTGAACAAGGAAAGCACACATAATCATTACTTTTTGTTTCATTCCTTTTGAGAAATGGGCAGGAAACCATTTTAAGCGCTTTTCCATCCTAAATTCCTTAAGTAACTGCGCTTTTCTTTCTTTTAAGGTTTCGCGTTCGAGTCCATAAGCCATAGCTGTCATTTCTAAATGTTCATCTAAGGTTAATTCATCATACAAAATAGGCGTTTCTGGTATAAAGGTATATTGTCTACGATACGCATCTTTGTCACTTAAGAATGTTTTCCCATTAATTGTTATCTCACCTTTATTTGGCTCCATAAGACCAATAACATGCTTGATTGTTGTACTTTTACCTGCACCATTCAGTCCAATTAATCCTACAATTTCATTCGGTTTGACATCAAAGGAAATACCCTTTAATACGGGATTTCTCGTATAACCACCTGTTACCTCTTTAATATTTAATAAAGTCATTTGATCGACCTTCCTTGTAAAAAGTTATTCTTATTGTAAGTAAATTAAAACCATATTGTAAAGAAAACAACTATTTTTTTGGGTGACGCATATCTCTTCTTATTACGGGCATTCTATTTTATGAAGGGGAATACAAATCAACATTCATTATCTTAATGAATGAACTTGAATGAGGTGTCTACGGCAGACAATAATCTTTCAAACCGATTGTAGCTTCAAATGCAACTATTAAAGGAGATGTTTTTATTGCACAAATGTAATGAAAACGCATTGAGCTTTTTTTAAACATTTAAATCGCTTTACCGAAAGTGGTTTAAATCATCATTTCTAAATGAGGTGTTTATTAAAGATACCAATTACAAGTAGTTTGTGATGGTAGTTATTCAATGCATTTAACAAAACTGTCAAATGAGGTGTTTGTTAAAGAGTATTTCCAAGAGTAGAAGCCAAGAAGCATTCCCCTTCAATTTCGGCAGGATTCTTATTGAATCCTGCTTCTTTTATTTATGATTTGTCTAATTTTATGATAAAATATGGTCAATTCAAGCATAAGGGAGATGAAAAGAATATGAGTGATTGCATCTTTTGTAAAATAGTAGCTGGGGAAATCCCATCAGCAAAAGTGTATGAAAATGAGCATGTCGTTGCATTTCTAGATATCAGTCAAGTAACCAAAGGTCATACGTTGATTATTCCAAAGGTTCATAAAGAAAATATCTTTGAATTAGATGAAGAAACAGCCCGTCACGTATTTGAAGCTGTTCCAGCCATTAGTCGTGCGCTTAAAGCAGAGTTCCAGCCTGATGGATTAAACACGATTAATAATAATGGGGAAATTGCTGGCCAAACGGTTTTTCATTATCATATGCACCTTATTCCTAGATATGGCCAAGGTGATGGTTTAGGTGTCGTATGGAAAACACATACTTCAGAATATACGCCTGAAGATCTCCAAATGATGTCACAACAAATACATAGTCATTTATCATAAAGCTTTTATCAGGCACAGCAAGATCTGTGTCTGATAAAACCTATTCACAAGTATTTCTATCAACCTCCCATGTAATTGTATCTACACTCAAGAATCCAAAGCCAATAAATATATATTTTCTCCTCTCCATCTCACTTTCCTTTAACCATCGTCCTAAAAGAAACCTTACTTAAAATATTTCTAAAAAAATTCAAAATCTTTTTAATTAATTCTGTACAAATGTGTTTTTTTTGATAACATAATGATATCTTTATTTCGCTACAGCGATATAGTACAACATTGTGAATGATGGAGGGAAAAGCATGAAACGAGCATTTAACTTTAATGCAGGTCCAGCAACTTTGCCATTTGCGGTCCTAGAAAAAGCAAAAGAAGCTTGGCTAGATTTTAATGGAACAGGTATGGCTTTAATGGAGTTAAGCCATAGAAGTAAAGATTATGAAATAGTACATAACAAAGCTATTGCCTCATTAAGAAACATCCTATCCATCCCAGATGATTATGAAGTTCTTTTTCTACAAGGTGGAGCGAGTTTACAATTTTCTATGATCCCAATGAATTTGTTAAAGCCAGATCAGACGGCAAACTATATCCTTACTGGCTCATGGTCAGATAAAGCATTAAAAGAAGCCAAAAAGGTTGGTTCCACCCATGTTGCTGCTTCGACGAAGGAAACGGGCTATCATCGCATTCCCGAGCTAGAGGAAATTAATTTGTCAGAAGATGCAGCTTATCTCCATCTAACGAGTAATAATACGATCTTTGGGACACAATGGCACCAATATCCAAATACACAAGTCCCGCTTATTGCAGATATGTCAAGCGATATCTTGTCCCGCCCATTTCAAATAGAGCAATTCGACCTTATTTATGCAGGTGCGCAGAAGAATTTAGGACCTTCTGGGGTAACAGTAGTTATTATTCGTAAAGAACTCATCCAAAGTCAACCAGCACTACCTACTATGTTAAACTATGAAACGTTTGCAAAAAATAACTCTTTATATAACACACCTCCAACACTAGCGATTTACCTTCTCTCTCTAGTTTTAGAATGGGTAGAAGAAAATGGTGGGATAGAGGCAATAAGCAAGAGAAATGAAGAGAAGTCTTCCCTCTTATACAATATGATTGATAATAGCAATGGCTTTTACATTGGGCATGCTGATGAGAAGAGCCGATCTCATATGAATGTCACTTTTAACTTAAAAAGCGAAGAACTTTCTACCAAATTCCTTGAAGAGGCGAAACAAATAGGATTTGTTGGGTTAAATGGACATCGCTCTGTTGGAGGATGTAGAGCATCTATTTATAACGCTGTTCCATTAGAACATGTAGAAGCTTTAGTATCATTTATGAAGAACTTCAAAGAAAAATATTAACCATAAAATAGATATGTTCATATGATATTTGTGATGTTATAATTAATAAAAGTTCTCGCTGCAAGCAATGAGTGCATTGTAGGAGAATACAGTTCAAAATGAGATTAGCTTGAGGAGAGATGAGAAAATGAAAAGTAAAAATATTGTGGCCCTTGCCCTTTTGGCAGGAATGGGTGTTGTCCTACATGCCATAACTCCACCGATTTTTATGGGTGTAAAGCCTGACATGATGTTAGTCATGATGTTTTTAGGCATTTTATTATTTACCGACGTCAAAAGCGTTGTTCTTATTGGACTTGTAAGTGGTATTCTTTCAGCCTTGACTACAGGATTTCCAGGAGGACAAATTCCTAATATTATTGATAAGCTGATAACTGCCTTTATCTTTTATGGTCTTTTGTCACTGTTAAAGAATATCAGCGCTAAATCAATTGTCGCTATTGTCTTAACAGCGATTGGCACACTGATATCTGGATTTATATTTTTAACATCTGCTTACATCATTGTAGGTCTACCAGGTGCCTTTATCGGGTTATTTGCAGCAAGCGTCTTACCAACCGTATTATTAAATGCCGTTTTAATGGCAGTATTGTTCCCAATTACAAAATCTATTAATAAAAGGACTAAATTAAATGAACATGCGATTCATTTATAAACGTCCTCACCTGTAGTAGACTACAGGTGTTTTTTTTATGTTTAATATAGCTACTAAGCGTGGAATATAAGGGGTAATAGATGTTCTTTTTACTGGATTCATGTATGATATACGTAGACATTAAAATTGAGAGGAGAGTTTAGATTGAAAGCGAAATCACTTTTTTTAGGCTTTGTCGTTGGCGGAGTAGCAGCTGCTGCAGCTACACTCTTTAATGCGCCTGCTTCTGGTAAAGATACCCGAAAATATATTACTGTACAATCAAAATCGGCTTCTATTCAAATAAAAGAATTAGGTAAACAACTAACTGATATCAAGAATCAGATCGTCCATGTAGGTGAAGAAGGGAAAGAAGCTCTTTCCACTTTAACCGAAGACGTATCATCTTCCATTAAACAATGGAAAAGTGAAATACTGCCCCATCAGCAAAACTTACAACAAGAAATCGCAAATATTGAAAAATCAATAGCTGAATTAGAACAAACATTAAAACATGCCAATCCAATGGACAAAGAATAAATATCCTTCTATTTTACAATCCTTCTTTTTTCTCTAATTATTTTAGAAAAAAAGAAGGATTTCTTATTTTAAAAAAGAAATCTAATATATTATGTTATAAAAATGGTTTGCTTTAAGATTATGCCAAATGCTAACAGAAGTATTACTCCTAAAAACAAGAAACAAAATCTAAAAATTATGCAAATTAATATCTTTATTAATTTTTGCTTTATTGGCATAATAAATATACAATAATAAAAAAGTAGGTGAAGCGAAATGTCAGAAACGAATTTCTCAATCAAGGAAGCCATGCTTTTCAGTCAAAGGGTTGCTCAATTGAGTAAAGCTTTATGGAAATCTATTGAAAAAGATTGGCAACAATGGATTAAACCATATGACTTAAATATCAATGAACACCATATTTTATGGATTGCTTATCATTTAAATGGCGCATCCATTTCTGATGTAGCGAAGTTTGGCGTTATGCATGTATCTACCGCATTTAATTTTTCTAAAAAGCTTGAAGAAAGAGGATATCTTGAATTTTCAAAAAGAGAAAGTGATAAAAGGAATACTTACATTAAATTAACGGATAAAGGTGAAAGCGTTTTTCTAGAATTAATGGAAACATATCATCCAGATAAAAATTCTGTTTTTTCAGGTGCGATGCCTTTAAAAGAATTATATGGAAAATTCCCAGAAATCATTGAAGTGATGGCCATTATCCGCAACATTTACGGAGATGATTTTATGGAAATATTCGAAAAATCATTTTCAAATATTGATAACGAATTTGAGGAAAAAGATGGTAAACTATTAAAGAAGAAAGAATATACAAAAGAATTAGTATAATTTTGTACGATAAAAGCGGAATTATAAACAAACTTCTCCGCTTTTTTATTTTGGTATAAAAGACAATATATTCATTGATTATAAAATAAAATAAAATAATGAAAACCCTTACATCCCTTCACTTTTATGTTGAAATATAACAATCATTTTTTTATCGAAAAAATGGTATTGATTTTTCTTAAAGAGGAGAGTAAAGTAGTGTTTGAATTTAAAACATGAGCGCTGAACTGCGAGGGATTATTTTGTTTATGAGCTGTGTAAAGGAGATAAATGTTAACAAGCAGTATGGACAATTATGGTTGGACTTCATGTCTGCTATACTGGCATTTACAGTCTTTATTATCACATATTTACCAATGAATTATTTGTTTCCTGATACAGTGATTAATACAGAAAGTTTAAGTATCTTTACCCTCTTTCTGATTGGATTGTATCCTATCCATAAATTGATTCATTATATTCCATTAATGCCGGTAAATAAAAATATAAAGAAATCGTTGGAATTACGATCAAAATGTGTACCCATGATACAATTAAAAGTCAATGAACCAGTACCTAAATTGATGTATCTAAGTGCTTTAATCGCACCAATACTATTTATTAATGGAACACTTTTGTTGTTAATGTTATCATTTCAACAATATGGAGCGTTTTTCATCATTCTTTTATCTTTGCATATTGGATTATCATGCCGTGATTTAATCTATATAAAAATCGTAATGAACACACCTAAATTTTCATATATTGAAGAGAATGAGGTTGGACTCAATATATTAATACAAATCAAGGAAACTAGATAAAATCCACTCTTCCAACCTTTTATACTATCTTTTTATGATTATTTTTGATATTGTAAAACAATAGACTACGATTGACTAGGGGAGGGAATCATCGATGATCTCCATTTTTATTATTTTTGCTGTATTTATTCTATACAATATTAACAGACTTACTTTTTCCTTATGTTTACAAAAGGAAATCCCAGAGGAGAAACAACCTAAAGTATATCGAACAATTAATGTTTTAATTACGATACTGCTTATTTCTTCCTTTGTTGAAATTGCATTTACTTAAAATAAATGTAAAAAAAGCGGCGAGATTTTCGCCGCTTTTTTCTCTCTATGGAAAAGCTTGAGGTATGAATTAATTAGCAAACCCAAGAAGCTCCAATAATTACTAATAAAATGAAAAGGACAACGAGTAAAGCGAAACCTCCACCGTATCCAAATCCTCCACCGCCGTGTGACATGGATTTTCCTCCCTTCTATCGTCCGTTATAAGTTCTTTCTTTATTGTCTTATAACGCTATTTTTTATAACCAAGCAGCACCTACGATGACTAATAGAATGAAAAGAACAACAATTAAAGCGAAGCCTCCGCCGTATCCAAATCCTCCACCCATGATAACACCTCCCTTATTAGGTTGTTACCACATACTATTCAAACACTCTGTCGTGCGAATAGGCGCGTATCTCGTCTTTTTATATTTTCTCTAAACTTCTTTGGACGAAATATCATTTTCAATTTCTTTATATCCTATGTTGGACTCTCCAGAATGGTTAGTCTAATACCCAAAATTTTCTTAAATAAACCTAATTTTGTAGTAAATATTTTTGTTAAGGAAATGATTTGTGTTATAGTATTTACTGTGTATATACAACAATAAACGTGGGAGTGTTCAACATGAAAAAATGGATTTTATCCCTTTCTGTTGCAACAGGTGTATTAGTTTTAAGCGCTTGTAGTTCAGGAGATTCTGAAGTAGTAGTCGAAACAGGAAACGGAAATATTACACAAGAAGACTTTTATCAAGCCTTGAAAGAACAATATGGTGAACAAGTTCTTCAAGAACTCGTTTATGAGAAAGTCCTCTCAGAAAATTATGAGGTTTCCGAGGATGAACTTAATGAACAAGTAGATACAATGAAAGAACAATTAGGTTCTAACTTCCAATTAGCACTTGCACAATACGGTATGGAAAGTGAAGAAGACCTAAAAGAAATGTTAAGAACAGGTCTAATGCAAGAAAAAGCGGCAATTAAAGATGTTGAAGCTACCGAAGAAGAAATGAAGGAATACTATGAGAATTATAAGCCAGAAATCCAAGCGCGTCATATTCTTGTAGCCGATAAAGAAACAGCTGAAGAAGTGAAAAAGAAATTAGATGATGGCGAAGACTTTGCAAAAGTGGCTGAAGAATATTCAACTGATACAGCATCTGCTGCCAATGGTGGCGATTTAGGTTGGTTTGGAGCTGGTCAGATGGTTGCAGAATTTGAAGAAGCTGCCTATGCATTAGAAGTAGATGAAATTAGTGATCCTGTTGAGTCACAACATGGTTTCCATATCATTCAAGTAACTGACAAAAAAGAAAAAGAATCATATGAAGATATGAAAGAAGAAATTGAATATCAAGTGAAAGTAGCGAAAGTCGACAGTACAATTATTCAAGAAGCAATGCAGAGGGAATTAGAAAATTCAGGTGTGGAAGTAAAAGATAATGATTTTAAAGAGTTATTCAAAGCTCCTGAAGCAGAAGCCAATGATGCTGAAGCAAAAGAAGAACAATAACATAAAAGACCTGGTTATATGACATAACCAGGTCTTTTCTTTGGTCTCGAACCCATTAGACTATTTATGGGTATATTTCCTTTCGTATCTATGGTTCGACCTTTATTATCCTTCTTGCCTTTCATATTGTTCTCGTTTGTCATCCCTAGCGGATTCTAACCTTTGCATATAAACTTCACCTTCCTGCTCAATTTGAGCAGTTTCCGCCTTTCTTTCATCCCTACCTGTCTTAATCGCCATAAATGCGCTAATGAAAATACCTGCAATCACAAAGTAAAGCCATATAGGTATCATTGGACTCCTCCTTACTCTCTTATTAGAAAATATGTCTGCTCGTCCCATAATATGCAAAAAATTTTTCATAACCATTTTGCTCACCTTACTCTCATTTCCATAGGCATCACGAACACATACACCCGACTGGTAAACCGCAAAAAAAGCAAGTTATGTGACATTCTTACATTTCACATACTTGCTTTTCTAAGTTATTCATGAAAGGTCGGCTTATAAAATGCCCGATTATCTAACGCAAAAACTCTTTCTGTGTATTCACCTGGTTTGACTCTAGATAATGATCGATCAAGCATATTCATTTTCGCATCTAAATTATCAATATAATGAATGATTTCCGCTTCTTTAATTAAAGGCGGTTTCGGGCTACCCCATTCTGCCTTACCATGGTGAGACAGAACAATATGCTGTAAAATAACGACCTCTTCTCCTTGAATTGATAGCTCCTCAGCCGCCGTCTCAATCTCACTTACCATGATGGAAATATGGCCGAGTAAGTTTCCTTTTACTGTATAAGTTGTGGATATAGGACCAGATAGCTCTGTAACTTTACCTAAATCATGCAGAATGATACCTGCATATAATAAATCCTTATCCAACGTAGGGTAAAGATTTGCAATCGCTTTAGCGAGATCTAACATTGAAACAACATGATAAGCTAAACCTGAGACAAATTCATGATGATTTTTAGTCGCTGCAGGATATTCTAGAAACTCAGCTTGATATTTCTTTAATAAATGTCTAGTGATTCTTTGAATATTAGGGTTTTTCATTTCAAAAATGTATTGTGTGACTTTCCCCATCATTTCTTCAGCGTCAATAGGGGCAGTTTCTAAAAAGTCTGCTAACTTTACCGTATCGTTTTCATTTGACGTACGAATCTGTCTTATCCGTAGCTGTTGTCGTCCACGATAATTTAAGATATCTCCCGCCACTTTGACAATTGTTTCTGGCACGTAATTATTTTCATCCTGTTCGGAAACATCCCAAAGTTTTGCTTCGATATCCCCACTTTTATCTTGAAAAATCAAAGTTAAAAAAGGTTTACCGTTACTTGCCACACCTTTTGTAGCATTTTTTATTAGTAAGAACAATTCAACCTGCTCTCCTGTATCGTAATAAACAATTCCTTTAGTCATCGTTACACCTGCCTCCTCTAAGTCTTACCTTTAAGTAAAAGTATATCATATCTATCTTAAAGCCTTCATTTTTAAAAGCTTGTTGCTGTTTGTAGTTCACTTAAATCAATCACTTCATCCCCGTTAAAACTTTGCAACATCCCTTTATGACAAGTAAAGAAAATTATCTGCTCCTCTTTACCCCTTAGTACTCGCATTACTTCTTCCAGTCTTTTATGATCAAAGTTCACAAATCCATCATCAATTATAAAAGGGAGCTGATACCGATGGAACACAATTTCTGCCAAGCTCAACCGCAAACTAATATAAAGTTGCTCAGCTGTTGATTGACTTAACGATCTTGGCTCAAAAAACATCCCTTCCTTATGCTCTAATAATAAATGGTCTTTGTCGCTATCATAAAAAATCCGCTTATATTGACCTAATGTTAAATCAGAAAAATACCTCTCAGCTTTCTTTAATATTTTTGGGAATTCTTCTTCTTTAAAGGTGTTTACCGTTTCAGATAGTAAGCTCTTTGCTGTTGCATACACGGCCCATTCCTTTGCCAACTCATTCCATTCTGCTTTTAATTGTTTGTATTTGTGTAATAGTTCAGCATAAATTCCACCTTCTTCTAATTGTTTAATTTCATAAGAAAGATGATGTAGTATTTCTTGTTGCTTGGTTATTCTTTCTTTCTTCGTATCAATGCTTATTTGGTATTCTTTTATTTGTTCTTCTGTCGGTCTTAATTCAACATATTTATTTAATGTCTCTTGTGATAAGTTTGTCATATTTAACTTTAATTTTTCGGTTCGTAGCTCTTCTTTAATGGCTTGCTTCCTTTTAGCAGCCATCCCTTTTTCTTTAAAAGCTATGATTGAAGACACACCTGCTTCTTCTAGTAACGATTGAATATGCTTTTCTCTATTTGCTATTTTCTCGTCTATAATCGTAATATCTGATTGGATTGATTCTCTTATTTCGTTATTTTTTTCAAAGTTTGCAAGTTTGTTTCTTTCTTTATCGATGATATCTTTTAACTGAATCACGCCATCAGCATAAGAGCGTGGTTCGATAACCACTAACGAGAAATAATGAGATAGTTTCTCCTCTATATTAGTAATAGATTGGCTTAAGTCATCCAATTTCGCTTTCTTTATCTTCCTTTTTCTAATCGTGCCCTTCATCTCTTCAATCAATAAGAAGGCATCAAGTAATTGATTTTTCATAGTTGATTTATTTAATTTATATGGCTCGGCAATGAGATCTATCTTACTATCAACTTCTCTCATCTCACCTTCCCACACTTCATATGCGGCAATGATTTTTTCATACTGACTATTGACATAATCTAATCGCCGAGCGTATTCGGCGACTTCGGCTTCTTGCTCTTTATCTCTTTCAATTTGCTGCTTCCATTCATCTACCTGCTCCTTAGCAGCGATGGGCTCTTGTTTTTCTAATACCACTTTTTGTTGTCTTAAATAATCTAATTCATCCTTTATTCCACTAGAGTAGACTGCCTTCTGTTTAAAAAATGAACTAATAAAAGTAATACAGATTCCACCAATCGCTAATGCTTGGATGAGGAATGAAGCTTCAAAGAATCCCCATATGCCAATGAAAATAAATAATAATAAAAGTGAACTTATCTTCATATATTCAATTTTTTGGGATCTCTTATCCTTAGTAATTGCTTGTTTATGTTTCTCTGTGAGCAATTGTATATTGACATTGATTTCAGTTAATCTCTGATGGTGACTTTCCTTTTGCTCAAAAGTAGTGATTTGTTTAAGAATGTTTGCTCTCTCTTCTCTTGATAGTAACTTCTTTCTACTTTCATTTATTTTATTTTCTAATCCATTTAATTCAGTTCTTATAGTCTCCGACTCTTCATCCAATTGTACTTTTCTATCGGACAACCGCGACTTTTTCTTCATTACATTAGAGATAAGTTCTTTTTGAAACATACTCGTATCAAAAGATAAAATCTCTTCGTCAGATATTTGCATATGCAGCTTATCTGACATATGCTGCAATTCTTCCTCCAAAGCTTTTATTTCGAGTTGCCATTCATTCTTCGTCTGCACTTGATTCTCTCTGACAGTATTCAGTTCGCAAACAGCTTCGATTTCTGCTCTATTTTCAAGTATTTGCTTCTGTAATCCTGCATTCATTAATTTTTCGTCAAGGGTACTTCTTTTCATGATGAGTTCATTTCTTTGGTCTTCTAATACTTCCTTACTCTGTTGTATAGCCTCTAATTGCTTTAACCCATCTATTGGAAATTCATCTACGTCTAATTGACTTTCTTCATCTAGTAAACTTAAATAATGAAGATATACTTCCTCAACCGTAAACCACTTCCTTAAAGAGCTTAGCATCGCTTCTAACTGTTCCACTTCTTGTTCAAGTAGTTCGTTATTATAAATTAATTCTTCTTTTTTCTCAGTTCGTTCTTTATAAAGGTTATTCGTTTTTTCCGCTTTTTTTAGATTTTCATATGCTTTTTTTAGCTCTTTTAAACCGCTGTTTAAAACTGGCTTTGTTCCAGATGGCTTAAAACGCAAATCGAGTTGCTTCTGCAAATATTGTTCTGCCTTTAAAATGCCATCTGTTCCAACAACCGCAGAAGAAAATAAAAAATGCCCTAAATCTTCTTTACTAAATGATTGCACATTTTGAATATCAAACAGGTCAAAAGAGAAGATCGCTCGGTATAATGGTTGGTCCATCCCTTGGAGCAATTCCTCTAATAACGTAGAACCACCGCTTCTTCCGGAACTGAGCACAACGTTCACTTCATCCGGTGTTCTTTCCTTTACTCTCTCAATCATTGCTTCATGACCATCTGGTAAAGTGAAAATCAATTTCCCACCATATTGACTACTATTCTTAGGTTTATAATTTCTTTCATTTCCTTTTTTAGATGGAAAACCAAATAACATACTATGAATAAAAGACATCAGTGTTGATTTACCCGCTTCATTTTGCCCGTAAAAACAATGAAAATCGTTTAACTGTTTAATTTTGATATTTTCCCATTTTCCGTAACCATAGATCTCCATACCTTTAAGCTTCATTCGTTCACCCCCTCCACTAATAGTTCAAGTAACAATTGCTTTGCATCTGCAACAATTTCTTTTTGATCTGTTTGTGATATTTCATCTATCCATCGACTTGCTTGTTTATGCCTATATAATGGGGATAATGCCTTCAGTACTATTTCTTCATTTGCAAGATCTAACATTTCTTTATAAAAAGGTGACTGACTTCGTAAACTTTCCTCATCCCACACTAACTGCTTTTTAACTTTTAACTCATTTACCCAAACGAAGGATTGTTGTATTCGTTCAGTTTCTTGGAGAAATTCTATTAATTCACCTGACCTAAAGGCCTTTTCTTCTATTTCACTCATACTCAAGTGTTGTAATTCTAATTTAAGTATAATGGCTTTTCCTTCTCTTCTTTTTGATTCTAACAATTTGATACAATTTGATAATAAAACCTCAAAAGAATTGAATGAACTACAATCAAGGACCACTTCATCCCAAACCACATCATTTGTCTCAATAAATCGCTTCTCGCAAATATGCTCTTGTAATTCTATTAAATAACAACCCTTTATACCTGTTTCCTTTTTATGTCGTCCTTGTATATTCCCTGGATAAATAATTGGCGGCACTGTATTGATTTCAGCTCTTTTATGTATATGACCAAGGGCCCAATAATCAAACTGCTTTTCTATCAAGTCAGAAATCGTAAACGGTGCATAGTTCCCGTGTTCTGTTAATCCTTCCAAATTGCCATGTAAAATGCCGATATGATAACCAGCCGCTTCTTCTTTCTGATAAAGCTGAACCATTCTTTCATCGACATGTCGTTCTTTGTAACTAAAGCCATAAAGATGAATAATTGTATCGTTTTTTTTAAATCTAGTTACTTCTGGTATTTCACCAAAAATAAATACATTCTCTGGCATCGTTAATTTAATCCACTCTCCACCTAGATGATCATGGTTACCATGAACAATAAATGCACGAATTCTAGCCTTATGTAAACGTAACATCTGTTCTCGCAAGATGTTTTGTGCTTTTATACTCCGATCACTTGCATCATATAAATCTCCCGCTAAGATAACAAAATCAACTTTTTCACTTATTGCAACATCAATGAGCTTAATAAATGAACGGAATGTACTTTCCTTTAACCGCTCAAATATGAAGTCGGGTAAGTCTTTTAATCCCACCATCGGGCTGTCTAAATGTAAATCTGCAGCATGAATAAATTTGATAGGCTCCATTTTTTATCCCTCTTACATTTTTCTTTTATTTTAACGCAAACCAAAAGCGAATGCACGTTCTTACTTGGTCGATTGTAGAATTAAAAATGTTCAATTTTAATGAAGGGATTAGACGACTCAGCTCCGTCACCATAATGGTAGTTTCGACCTTTATATCAACTTGCTAAATTCTATTAAGAAATATTCGTTTTTTATCGCATAAGAAAAACCGGACTCATCTCCCGGTTTTGTTTAGATAATAATCAACTGCTTTTCTCTACATGCGGTGTAAGATTCGAGTTGACACCCTATTTTTGCCGTTGCCAATAGTAAATGGCTAGTTGTGTACGATCGCGTAGCTCCAGTTTATCAAGAACAATAGAAAGAACATTACGTACGGTTCCTTCACTTAAATAAAGCTGCTTCGATATTTCTTTATTCGATAAACCTTCCACCACAAGTTCCATTACGTCTTTCTCCCTTTCGGTTAATGCCCAGAACCCATCTGACTTATTTTGTAGCACAAGTTTATCAAGTACTTCCGGAGTAAGAACCCTCGCATTTGATCCGATTGCACGAATCTGTTTGGCCATATCTTTAATTTTACTAGATTTTATGATGTAGCCCTCAGCACCTGCTTTTAAAGCAAGCCGAATATTCATTTCGTCTTTAAAGGTTGTCAACATCATTATTTTAATATGTGGCCAGTTTCTTTTTATAACCTTGGTACTTTCAATTCCATTCAACACCGGCATTTGGATATCCATTAGAATAACATCTAGCTGCACTTTCTCACAAAAAGAAATCGCTTCACTTCCATTTTCGACCACACCAACAATTTTTATATCTTCTTCTTTATCGAGAAGTAATTGTAAGCTCTGACAAATTAAACGATCATCATCCACAATTAATATATCCATAGCTACTTCCCCCTTCTCTGTAAAGGTAAAACACATACGAGCAAGTACCCATTTTGACGATCAATTGTAAAGCTTCCTTTTAACATTCTTGCCCTTAATTGTAAACTTCTTAGTCCACTTCCGTTCACTGATTTTTGGGTATTGGTACCGTTATCATGGATTTTCAACCTTACAAGTGTTTCAGTAATATCAAGTTCAACTTTCGTTTTCGTCGCATTACTATATTTACTTACATTTGTAATAGCTTCCTTAAGACACGCTTCCAACATCACCCAAGATTGAGAAGATACATTTTCAACATTTCCATTATATTGAAAATCGATGAGTAATGGCTCTGAATCTACTACGATTCTTTGCAACCTATCAACACCTATATAAGTAACTGGTGTGAGATTATGAACTGTATTTCTTAATCTCGTTGTACTCCTCGAAAGCCTGATTTTCACCTGTTCCAGAAGGGTGTGTGCTTGATTTTTATTTTCTACTTGTTCATATGCTTGAATAGCTAGAAGGGCACCTGTTAAATCATGCCCCAGGTGGTCATGCAGTTCTCTTGATATCCGATTTCTCTCCTTCAGTTCTGCTGCCTTTTCCACCTCAAAATAAGCTTCTAAAAGCTCCATTTTGATCTGTTCAAGCTCATGCTTTTCTTTTCTTTCCTTGTCTAAAGCCTTTTCTAGTTGCTTACGTTCTTTCATTGACTGATAAGTGAAGCTTCCTACTAATACTGTGAGTAAACTATACCAGATCAAAGTCATATCAAAGGCAGAGTAAGCAATCATGAAAATCGTCATTGGGAAAACCAACCACCACTTTCCGACTATTGCTGCTTCGAAAATAGCGATGGCTAAACCGTATAGGGCAAACGGAAAATATGGAATGAAAACGATACAGAGGACTATTTCAATAAGAAAACTCCATTTTGGTATAGAAAATCTTATACGTATGCTCATAACAATGAGCAAAAGCAGGATAAAAACAATTGCCTCAAAGCCAGCAGTACTTGTGAGCCAAAGATGTGCTAGGATAAGTAATTGTACTATTCGCCAAAATATCACAAATCTGAAATATCGCTCGTACACTCTCATATGCACACCTCTCCTCAGCTATCAATGCAATTTTTTCGCACTTCCTGTAATTAAAAATAAAAACATATACAAAATAAGCATTCCATTCACAAGCAGAAACTCCTTCAGTTCGCCACCAAAAACAATCCAATCTATACCCCAAGCTAGCCAAAAAGTCGGCAAAATAATCGCTATTTTTTGTAATAATTCAGGTAACAACTCGATTGGAATCAAGACACCACCGATTAAAGCAATTATACTGATAATCGACATAAAAATTAACATGGATATTTCTTTATTACGAAAAAATGAAATCCACATTAGTGCAAAGGCAATCGATGCCATACTAAATGTAATAAATAAAATGAGTAACCAAAAGGGCTGGTAAAGTTCTTTCCCAATTAATACGCCTCCATAAACTAAAATCAGACATTGTAATATTAAAATGAAAAAATATGCTAGCAAATTTTGTGCTAGATAACTAAAATGACTGATGGGGGCAATTGATACCTTTTTAGCAATTCCTCTCATTCTATCTTCTAAAATTAATCCAGAGAGCTTCAAACTAATAAACAAAATAAAAATACCAAAATATTGATATCCGTATGGAAGATGTGGCCAATACTCTCCTGATGGCAGAAAGATCGCAACAACTGGGAAGAGAAATAGAATCAACAAACTTGTTTTATTTGCAATACTTCTCTTCAGTACAAAGTGGAAAACAGTCATTTAAATCTTCCTCCTACCGAGCACAAACACAATAATAAAAGTAATTACAATTCCTACTCCTAACCGAAACATATAAATATAAGCATCAGGAAATAAATTGCTTTGTGCATAGCCAATTGCATTAGCAGCTAACAATAGAGGATTAAGGTATTCATTAATGAATGTGATAACCGTATAATCAGGAATTGGAAAAAACAACCCTGCCAACACAATACATCCAATTCCATATACTTCACTTAACCGTTCTGCTAATTTAAAGTTCTTTACTGCAAAAATAAGAATTAAACTTACAAGGCTTGATAGTACAGCCAATAAGCCAATGATGTACATTACCCAAAATCCATTTCCCCACTCCACCTTTAAGCCTATTCCTGTAAATAGAAATAACAAAAAACCCAGAAAAATGGAATATAACATGCCACATAATGAGATTGAGAGAGCATAAAAAGGTCGGCTAATCGGCGCCACCATTAAACGTTGCCGTCTTGGAGAAAATAAATCATCTTGAATATGGGCAATCACGATTGAACCGCCAAACAATTGAAACACGAGTGTCATTAACTGTGCTGTATCATAGAACGCAGGATCACCGTATTGATTTTTTAAGTCTCCTAATACGAAATAAAAAATGGTAATAAGGATAATCGGAACAACTAAGAGCAGCAATAGCGTAATATAGTCTCTACTCATTCGAATCACTGTATAAGGAATGGTTCTTAGGACACGCATCATGCACTACCTCCATCCCTTAAGGTTCTTCCAGTCAAAGTTAAGAAAACATCCTCTAAATTTGCTTTTTCTACATTAATGCCGACAACACCAGAGTCCTCTTTTATAATCGTTAAAATACGATCAAGGTGTCCTGAATTAGCAGAAGACACAACCAAAATTTGATTCCCATCTTTAATGACTTGTTTTACATCTGGCAGTGCCTGAATACTCTCCAAAGAGACTTCTTCAGGATGACTTACTTCTACCTTGATTCTCTCTTCATGCTGAATGTTTCGAATCAAATCTTGAACTGTTCCTCTTGTAATGATTTGCCCTTTATCTAATATCACAACCTCTGATGCAATCGCCTCAACCTCTTCCATATAATGCGTTGTATATAGAATAGTCGTTCCGTTTCTTTGTAATTTCTTTACAGCTTGCAAAATATGGTTTCGCGATTGAGGATCTATCCCCACCGTCGGCTCATCCATAATTAAAAACTTAGGATCATGAACTAAGGAACATGCAATATTCAGCCGCCTTTGCATTCCTCCAGAAAAATTTTGTGCCCTTCCCTTTGTATGTTCTGCTAATCCAACAAACGCTAAGGCCTCTGCCACCCTTCTTTTTCTCATTTCCCCTTTTAACCCGTAAATTCCGGCAAAAAAGTTCGCATTCTCCTGTGCTGTTAATTCTGGAAAAATCGATATTTCCTGCGTGACTAAACCAATTTTTTCTTTGTTTTTATTCTGAAATGGTTTTTTTCCATCCCCAAATAACGTAACATTCCCTTGATTAACTGTCTCCATTCCTGTTAGGCATCTAATTAATGTTGATTTTCCCGCTCCATTAGGACCGAGTAAACCAATAATTTGACCCTCATTTATATCCAAATCAATGTAGTCCAACACTAGTTTCGAATCATAACGTTTCACAATCCCATTTAGTGAGGCAATCATCCGCTCACACCCTTTCGCCTTGTTAGTGTAAGTATGTCAAGAAAGGCAAAAAGCAAATAGTTACATTTGTCATTAATTTGTTTTATTTCACTGCCTCTTCTTCAATAAAGGGGGAAAGTTGTTACGAACCGATAAATAAACATTAGCAGAGCCGGCAGATTAATGTTCACTACTACATTTATCAATTCTTTTTTGCTAAAAAAGCTTCTCCATACACAAGTATGAGAAGCTTGAATGTAAATACTTATTTTTCTTTCTTCGTTAATTGAATCGCTTTTTTAATATCTTTATACGAAGATGAGCGACCATACATTAAGACACCGCCGCGATACACTCGTGCACCGAATATCGCCAAAATAATTGTTGTCACAATAAGAACGGCCATGCCTAATATTGGTTCCCATACCGGCAATGAAAGCATTCCTACTCTTAAGAACATCAGCATTGGCGTGAAAAAAGGAATATAAGAGGCAATAGTAATAAAAGTTGTATCTGGGTTAGATAGACCATACATTGAGAGTAAAAAGCCCACAACTACTAACATCGTCATTGGCATAATCATTTGTTGAACATCCTCAATCCGACTAACTAAAGACCCAAGAAAGGCGGCTAGGGTCGCATATAAAAAATAGCCTAATAAGAAAAAGATGGCTGCATAAACCAATATACCAAGAGATAAGTTGCTAAACCCAAACGCTTCGAACCAGCCACCTTCAAGCTTAGACATGCTTTCTCTCAATGCAATAAAACCAATGGAACCTAATATCAGCATTTGTGTCACACTCAAGAGAGCGATTCCGAGTATCTTAGCAAACATTTGCTGAACAGGTGGGGTACTTGATATAAGAATTTCCATGATTCTAGATGACTTTTCAGTTGCCACTTCATTAGCAATCATACTCGCATACATGATGACAGCAAAATAAATTAAAAATAAGACCACATAAACAAGACCTCTTGCCTGACTTAATTCTTCTTGAGACTTGGCATTTTCCTCAAGTGCAGTCGTCTCAAACGATACAGGTGCATACAATGTTTGCAATTGCTCTGGTGATAAATTTATACTCTCTGCAGTTAATTCTGTCTTTATTTGCTGCAAAGCTGTTTGCAATAAGCTAGAGATAGTAGTATCAGCTATACTCAAAGATTTATATTCACCGCTAATGAGATTTTCACCGTTAGAAGTTAAGTAAAGTGCACCTGTAAATTCCCCAGATATTACCTTCTCGTCCACTTCAGCTTCTGACTGTTGTACACTTTCTAATATGACTTCCTCTGATGTATATGCCTCTATACGTTCTATTGCTTGGATGGAACTGTTTGTTTCATCTATCACTGCCACTTTCGGTGTTTCTTCATTTGAAAAAGCATCGATAATAGTTGTAATATTGGCTAACAGCACAAATAAAAGTGCCGTAATAATTGTCGTAATAAGAAAAGACTTTGTTTTTATTTTTGTCCAATACGTATGCCATAGAATTGTCCAAAAATTACTCATAAGAAGCACCTGCCTTTTCGATAAAGATGTCATTTAAAGATGGTTCTTCAAGCATAAATTTGCGAATAAATCCTTTGCCAACAATATCCTTTAGTATATCGTCCGCTGCCAATTCATTTTCAATTTGCAGATGCACCCCTTCTGTCGTCATTTTAAATTTCTTCACCGCAGGATGGTCTTGTAAAAAAGCCATTGAAAAATCACCATGAATGATTAATGTTTTTTTTCCATAAGAACGCTTAATTTCCTTCAATTCACCATGTACGACTGGCCTACCTTTTTGCATGATACAAAGATGCTCACATAACTCCTCAACATGTTCCATACGGTGGGAAGAAAACACGATTGATGTACCACTATTTTTCAAGTCTACAACTGCGTCTTTTAGCAGCTCTACATTTACTGGATCTAGCCCACTAAATGGCTCATCAAGAATCAATAGCTTAGGTTTATGTAAAATACTAGATATAAATTGTATCTTTTGTTGATTCCCTTTTGATAACTCCTCTACTTTTTTTGTTTTGTAATCAGGTACTTTAAAGCGATCAAGCCAGTTGTCTAACTCCTTCAAGGCAGATTGTTTATCCATCCCTCTTAGCCGTGCTAAGTAAACAAGTTGTTCTCTCACTTGTAATTTTGGATATAACCCACGCTCTTCAGGTAAATAACCAATCTGACCACTCACTGAATAATTAATGGGTTTACCTTGCCAAGTGATGTTTCCTTTGGTTGCATCAATTAACCCTAAAATCATTCGAAAAGTAGTCGTCTTTCCAGCACCATTCGCTCCTAAAAAACCAAACATTTCCTTTTCAGGTATTTCTATAGATATATCATCTACTGCGGTAAATTGACCAAACTTCTTCGTAACATTTTCTAATTTTAAAGACATATAAATTCTGTCCCTCCCTTTCATTTATTTACGATATAAAACTAAAAAAGATTCATTAAATAAGTATGTTTCTTTTTGCAAGATTGATGGAATTATGCCAAAATATAATTAAATATCGGAATATTCAACTACATTACAAGGAGTCTTTATGATGAAAACTTATAAATTAACGGCATTCGAACCAACTGGTGAAAAAATTCTTGATGAATCATTCGAATCAGCAAATGATCAAGAAGCCAAGGTGACCGGAGAAAACCTCCTGAAAGAAAAAGGATTAGAAGAGAAAACACATCGTTGCTCATCTCCAGCAGGAAAGCTTATATTATTTCACCGATAGACCTCAGGTTATACTATACACCACGTATCAAATAAAGACACGCATGTTTCTGATAAAACATGCGTGTCTTTCATTCCTGTTATTTCCCTGTGAATCGAGGCTGCCTTTTTTCAATAAAAGCGTTTATGCCTTCTTTATGATCAGATGTTTTCCTCATTTGTGCTTGACCACTTTTTTCGAGCTCTAATAATTTTAACAATAATGGGCGATTCTTATCTGTCAGTATTTTTTTTGTTTTAATCATCGCAAGGATTGGAAGATGACTCAGATGGTACACTTTTTTATTTACTGCTTCGTCAAGATCATCACCTACGACTTCATGAACAAGTCCTCTCTCCCATGCTTCTTCAGCTGTCATCGGTTTCCCTTCCCATATGAGGTGCTTTGCTTGGTCGGGCCCTAACTTACTTTCAAGGAAAAAGTGGGAACCACCGTCCGGGATTAACCCTATACCAATAAAGTTCATCGCTAATTTACTATCCTTATGAGCATAAATGAAATCGGTAGCTAAAGCTAAACTTAATCCGAGCCCTGCAGCTGCACCTTTTATTGCGCTAATGGTGATTTTAGGCATACTATACAATGTAACAACTAACTCATTAATCGCATCCATCACAACGGGGAAATCGTTTTCATTCGCATCCATCAGCATCGTTTTAATGTCTCCGCCTGAAGAAAATGCTCTACCCGCCCCTTTCAGAACAACGATATCTATTTCTTCTAAATTACTTAGCTCTTTCATTACAGCAGCAAGCTCATGAATCATTTCCACATTTAGTGCATTTAATGACTCTGGCCGGTTCATTTCTACATGCGCTACTCTTCCCTCAATCGAATAATTAACGGTCTTTGTATCAAAATCAAGCGCCATTCATTTTCCTCCTTAAGTTTGGATACCTCTATTATAAATAAAATATTTTTTATTTTCCAAATATAATTGAATTTTTTTACTAGAAAATGAATGACTGTTCATATTGAAAATAATTACTGATTAATTTTATCCATTTGATATTTCTCTCGTAAATCACGTTTTAAAAATTTCCCTACAGATGTTTTGGGAATTTCATCAATAAAAATGACATCATCAGGAATCCACCATTTTGCAAATTGAGCGCTTAATGACTGAAGCACTTCTTCAGCAGTCACTTTCCCTTTGTATTGTTCATGTAATACAACATAGGCTAATGGACGCTCTTGCCACTTTTCACTCGGAATACCAATAACAGCAGCTTCAAAAATGGCTTCATTAGCCATGAGCGCATTTTCTATGTCAACAGAAGAAATCCACTCTCCACCACTTTTTATTAAATCCTTCGTGCGATCAACAATTTTCAAAAGTCCTTCTTCATCAATGGTGACAACATCACCCGTATGAAGCCAGCCATCTTTAAAACTCGAGGCAGTCCGCTCATCATTATAATATTCGGTTACAATCCACGGACCTCTTAAGCAGAGCTCGCCCATCTGCTTTCCGTCCCACTCCACTTCAATCCCTTTTTCGTCAATCACTTTCATTTCTAATCCCGGAACCAATAATCCTTGCTTGCTTCTTAACTCCAGTTTCTCTTCAAAATCTATATTTTCTTGATAGCTTTTTAGATTGGAGACAGTTGCGAGTGGACTTGTTTCTGTCATTCCATAAGCATGAAGAAACGGTATCTTATACTTTTCTTCGAACACTCTAATCATGCCTTTTGGTGCAGCAGATCCGCCACACAGAATGCTTCTTAAAGAACTTAAATCATATTTTTTCGCTTGCAATTCCTTCAATAATCCAAGCCAAATAGTTGGTACACCTGCAGTAATAGTAATCTTATATTCTTCTATTAGTTCGGCAATTAATTTAGGCGTAAATGCAGGCCCAGGCATGATCAATTTTGTGCCAAACCACACCCCTGCAAAAGGTAAGCCCCATGCATTGACATGAAACATCGGGACGATAGGTAGGGCAATATCTTTTTCACTTACACCAACACTATCCGCTAAACCTAATGCTAAGCTATGGAGCACAATTGCCCGGTGAGAGTAAATGACGCCTTTAGGATTTCCGGTGGTCGCCGATGTATAACACATCCCTGCCGGGTCATTTTCATCTAGATCATCAGGATATTGATAATTGGGATCTGCCTCTTCTAGTAGACTTTCATAATTATATGCTGGAGATAAAGTTGTAGTTGGAGGTTCCTTATGGTCACTCATAATGATAAATGCTTTTACATTGGAAAGTTCGTCTCTACATTGTTCAATTAATGGAACTAACTCTTCATCTATGAGGAGAATTTTATCTTCTGCGTGATTAATAATATAGGTGATATGCTGAGATGAGAGTCTAATATTAATTGTATGCAACACCGCTCCACTACAAGGAATCGCAAAATATGCTTCCAGATGGCGGTGATGGTTCCAGGCAAATGTCCCTACCTTCTCCCCTCTTTTAATACCAAGCCTTTGTAAACTTGAAGCAAGTCTTCGTGTTCGTTCTGCCATTTCCTTATACGTAAATGTTTGAATACCACCTGCTGTTCTAGATACAACCTCTTTTTTTGCGAAAAACGTTTCTGCTCTTTTTATCATCTGTGCCATCGTCAAAGAAGAATGATTCATCACCAATCGCCTCCCTTTTAGTAACCGTTTACATTATCATAGATGTTTATGCGCTTTTGTACCTATTACATTCTTGTTTTTTTAATAAAATCCTCTATTAAAGTTGCCATAATTAAATCTAGTCTATTTTCACAAACAAAAAAGCTGCACCTTTAACCAAGGTACAGCTCACATTAAGCTTATATAGACTTTGCCTCAATATTAAAGAGCTCATTTAACATAGCTATTTTTTTATCCGTGTATTCAACAAAACTTTCATTGTAGGATTTAGGGTCTTTCGGATTTGCAAAATGAGTAATTTTACCTGTTTCAGGATGGATAAACTTACTTGCTGCCCCGCAGCCAATTCCGATAATCGTTTGCATTTCTTCCATAATCATAATATTGTAAAGACTTTCTTGTTTCGGTAACGCATAGCCAACGTTTTCTAAATTTCCTAAAATATTTTTTTGACGATATAAATAGTAGGGCTCATAATGATGATCAGCCGTCCACTCTTCTGCCATATTCATCATTCTTTCTGCTTCTTCACGATCTGCAACCTTATATTTCTGCCGGTTCTTTGTCATTTCAGAAGCTCTTTTAAAAGATAATGTATGAACAGTCAGTGACTCGGGTAGTAATTGCTTTGTTTCATTTAATGAGTGTGCAAACTCTGTTGTGCCTTCATTTGGTAAGCCAATGATTAAATCCATATTAATATTGTTCATACCCATACTTCTCGCCAGGTGGAACTTATCGATTGTTTCCTCAACCGTATGATGCCTCCCAATCGCTTTTAACGTTTCCTGCGTATATGATTGTGGATTGATACTGATACGATCAATATTCCATTTTTTTAATACATTTAACTTATCTGCAGTAATCGTATCCGGTCTACCTGCCTCGACCGTTATTTCCCGAATGTGACTCACATCTGGAAACGACTCATACATTTCTTCATATAGAAGGTCCATTTCCTCTGCTGTAATACTTGTTGGCGTACCTCCACCATAATATACGGTTGTTACTTTGATGTCATTTTCCTTTAACCATTCTCCCATATGTCTGATTTCATAATGCAGCCCAGCTAAGAAGGAATCGACTCTACCTTGTTTACCACCAATTGCATAAGCAGGAAATGTACAATAAGCACATTTTGTTGGGCAAAAGGGAATGCCGATATAGATACTGACTTCTTTTTTTAAATCATAAAGGTCAGGAATCGCCGTTAATTGTCGTGCAACGATTTTTTCCATTAGATTAATTTTTTCATCTGAAATCAAATAATCTTTTTTCAAAGCTTGATGAGCATCTTCCTTACTACTTCCAGACATCATATGACGATGATAAAGCTTTGTTGGCCTTATCCCTGTTAATATGCCCCATTTCTGCACAATACCTGTCCAATCTTGTAAAACAGTTAAATACACATGGGAAGCTGCATACTTTAATTGATTAAAGAATTCCTTTTCTGTCTCAAACGCCTTAAGATTCTTTCTATAGTTAGCGGTATAGACTTCTTCCTCGCTTGTAGTAAGCTGAACACTCATGTTAATCTCTTCACTTACTTCATAGTGGAAAGATATAACTACATCTGCACCCTCATGTTTATCAAGTTTTACAGAGCATTCTTCAAAAAATAAATTACCAATTAACTGCAATGGTCTTATATAACGGTTATCATTCAAACCTAAAATAGATATATTCATTGTTAATCACCTTTATACTTTCTCTTGATCAAACTTCTTTAAGTTTACAAAAAAAAGACCTTACGGGTCAATCTCCATTCACAGGTCGTTTGTATTTTAGTATATCAGTTTGTTAGCTATATTTGGCATATGCTGCTAAAAGCCCCCCCCTTAAATTAAGGAATACGAATAAGAAGCTTTGAAGGTAGTAACCGTTCTACCACCTTCAGAGCTTCTACCTTACTTCAAGAGATTCATTTTCCTTAAAAATTGGATAGGATGTTGTTTGCGGAAATGCTCTTTTACCATATATGTTACACCATGTTCATCATTTGTTCTTGTTACCCAATCAGCTTGCTTTTTTAAGACATGAGGGGCATTCCCCATCGCTACACCTAAACCCGCACCTTCAATCATCTGCAAATCATCATAGCCATCTCCAATGGCTACAATTTCTTGCGGTGCAATACCAAGTTCCTTACTTAATCTCAGTAAACCATTCCATTTGGATACACCATAAGGGACAATATCTAAACGAGAGTCATTTAGTTGGGTAATAGCAATTTCCTCATCATACATGACATCTAATGCTTTTTTGGCATGTATAAGATCATTGGTATTTTCAAAGTAAATTTCAATTTTTGGTGGTTTAACTGGATCTTCTAGCAAATTTTCACTCAGAGACTCAACAAACTGGTGGGAATAAAAAACAGGATCACCTGTTGAGAACACCGTTTTAGCGAGGATATTATTATTTGTTTTTGTCTTATTTGCTAGTGAAAACTTTTCATGCACAAGTCTTATTTGACAAGGGAATCCTTCTAATAAGCGTACAATATCAAAGGTTACTTCTTTTTTGATGCGTTTTACTTCAATTGGTTGTTCCAATTTATCCGCTGTATAAGCTCCAGCTGATGTTACAAGGATGGAATTTAATTTTAATGCTTTAGCCACTTTCTTAGCCGATGGAAAACTTCTTGCTGTTACTAACGTCACATAAATTCCCTTTTGCTGGACGTATTCGATTGCTTCCTTTGTTGATTTATGCAGCCTTCCATTACTTTGAAGAAGGGTACCATCAATATTTATAGCTAAGAGACGATAAATCATCTTTTTGCCCCCTATTCTGGATGAAAATTGTCCTTATGACACTTTTATGTACCCGCAACAGAAAATAGAACAGGAAGAATAGAGATAAAGAAGTCTGTTCTCTTTGCGTTTTAAACATAGTTACGTTTCCTGCCGTTCCTTAATCTTTTTTTATCAAAATTCCGCGACATTTGTATTTGTATATAAGCCGTCACATCCTTAAGAAGGCATGAGGTTTTTACACCTGCACGAAAAAAAGCACAACTTTGCTATTGAAAGCAAGGTTGTGCTTTTATGAAATAGAACCAAGTCTATTACTCATGAATTACTCGGCTGCACCGTATAAATCTTCGAGAGGCTTCATGATTGTTTTATTTAAGTCTGTGATAACTTCACTCATTTTTTGTTCATCGGCCATAAGTTTAGAAATCAGTTCGTGTTGTTGTACAAGGGCAACTGTTTTTTGCGCTTGATCCACTTCTTCTTGTGTAATTTCTTGACCAGACATTTGCTTCTGTTGTAACTGAATTTGAATATTTCTAAAGTTATCAAACATCGATTTAGCTGATGGATCTGCATTCACCTTATCATAAGAATCCTTTAAGCTTTGATATTCATTGCTTTCACGGATTGCTTTTTCTAATTCGATTGCTGCGTCTTGTAAATTATTTGCCAAATTGAACACTTCCTTTTCATAGACTTCCACCACTATAACAGACAATGGAAGTAAAATCGAGGAAAAACCTATAAAATATAAGGATTTATAATATCCATATGGCAGTAATACCTTGAAACACACCTACTAGACCACCCAGTAAGGCTCCAAGAAATGTAATCATTCTTAATTCCTTATTAATAATCGAGAACACCATTTGCTCTAACCTTTCAACAGAAAATGAGTCTACCTGTTCTTTTACAATTTCATTAAGCTTCATTTTTTCCATTAAAACAGATATTCTATCAGCTAATAACTTACTTATTCCTACTGTTGCTTTCGGGATAAGTTCAGTAATAATATAAGGTCTTATTGTTGCTGTTAGTTGACTAATTGGCATTTGAAATATTTCATGAACTTGAACAAATCGAAACACAGTCTGCTTTATGAATGGAAGGAGGTTATCTCTTCCTATTTTATCTTCAAACTCAGCAATATTTTTATCTAATAATTTTCGCCATTCTTTTCTAAGGAGTGATGTTAAAAGCTCATCTGTTCCAGGATGATTTAAGAATTTTACGATTTCAGGTTGTAGTTTTTCCCCTAATTTCACATTGCCTAAAAACATTTGTAGCATACTTTTAATCATGCCACTTCGTTTTTGGACAAAATCATCGGCCATCCTTTGAATACTTTCTTTTCCTTCTTCACTTGCGAAATAATTCTTTGCTGATTGCACAATCCAATTGCTTAGTTGAGGCAACTGTTCCTCCACTTTACCTACAAGTTTTTGTGGCAAGATTTCTTTCATTGCTACATCTTGATTTGTACGCATCCAATTCTCATATTTCACCTCTAAAAACGCACCAATCTTATCCTCAGCCATTTTTGCAGGTTCATTTATATCTATTTGTTCCAACAGATGCTCTAACGTTTTTTCTGTTTTCAATTTCTTTTCTACTTCTACCACGGCAAATTGTGTCAGCATTGTTTGAAAACGCTCATTTTGTAGTTTCTTTTGTATCCCTTCTGGTGTTAACAAATGATTTATGACAAGCTTACCCATTTGTTCGGCCATCTCACCTCTACGTTTAGGAATCAACCCTGGTGTAAAAGGAAGACGCCATTTCCCAATATAAATCGCTCTATAAGGCTTAAATATCATTTTAATAGCTAAATAATTTGTAACTCCTCCAATGATGGCACCAGTAGCAACCATCATTAGTAGGGTCGTAAAAATTTCTTTCATTCCGCTCTCTACCTTTCTTCTTTCACCAAATTCTTTGTGCAATCGCACCAATTTATCTTGCCATTCATAAGATAGCGTATCAGCATTCGCCTAGATTTTATTATATAATTACTCGCTTCTTGCGGGCAAATGGGGATTAATGATGACACGATATACAAACATTAAAATGAGAGTACTTCCGTATGAAAATAAGATGGTTCTAGAGCTCAACCCAGCATTAGCAGAACATTTACTAATTTCTAATGAGGAACATATCCGTTTATCATTAGGGCAAAAACAATTAACCATTCGCCTCATTTATCGTCAAGTAGATGAAAAGGAACTGTTCATTAGTCAATCTGTATTCGATTATTTCAATATACCATTTGAAGGGCACCTCATGCTTGTTAATTATATTGTTCAAAGCAAGGTATTGTCACTCGGGCCAATTATTGCTATCATGACTGACTTTTTTGAAATGGGAGATCAATCTCCTCCACATTTTCGCACCATCCATCAATTTTGCCATGAAATCAATCAAACTGTTGAGCTTTTAGGAGGAATTGCTTATGTTTGTCATCCCAAAGATATTAAAGAAACTGAAGTCCATGGTTATATAAATATCGAGGGTGAATGGAAGAAACAACTACTGCCACTTCCTGATGTTATTTATAACCGCGTTCACTCTAGAAAGATTGAAAGCTCACCTAGCTTTGCAAACCTTAAAAATTTGCTATATAAAAATGCCATCCCTTTTTTTAATGAACAATTTTTATCAAAGAAAGATGTATATGATTTCTTATTCGACGAAACTCATTTACGTACCTATTTACCAGAAACAGAAGATTATTCAAAAGAAAAGTTACTTTATTTTATAGAAAAGTATCCATCTATCTTCATAAAGCCCGTAAATGGAAGTCAAGGGAAACAAATTATTCACATACGTAAAAATAAAGATATGTACGCCGTTGGTTACTCATCAGGGAAAAAGGCAAAAACAAGCCACCCATTCCATCATCTTGATAGCTTCATATCGCAATTCGAGAAAGAGCATAGAACAAGTAACTATATTATCCAAGAAGGCATACCGCTCATTCAACTCAACAATAGACCGATTGACTTTCGCATTCTTTGTCATAAAAATAGGCAAAACATTTGGAAAGTTACCTCTGCTGTAGCCCGAATCTCTAATGCAGAACAATTTGTATCTAATCTTGCCCAAGGAGGGGAAATGAGAAAACCACTAGCACTGCTAACTACACTATTTGATAAAACCACCGCAATACAAATATTAGCATTAATGAAAGAAATTTCAATAGAGCTATGCACGATGATTGATCAAAAAACATTTGGCCTATATGGTGAACTTGGCATTGATATGGGCGTTGATTATGAGGGGCATTTGTGGATGATTGAAGCAAACTCTAAACCATCTAAGCAAATTGATGGTGAATTCAATCAGATCAGACCTTCTGCAAGAGCACTTGTAGAGTATTGTACTTTTTTAGCTTTTTCAACATAACAATAAGGAGGAAAAATCAGCATGAAAACACTTGGTATTATGACACTTTACGAAACAAGTGAAAGGACCTATATAACAGCTATTGCTTCACAAGCTAAACATCACGGCTATCAATGCTTTCGTTTTATTCCGAAAAACATCCTACCACACAATAATGAAGTAAATGGAGAGCTATTTAATGAAGTAACCGAACAATGGGAGTCTACGGTTTTTCCATTACCTGAACTGTTATATGACCGTTGTTTTTATCAAGAAGATGATCATTCAAAAAAATGCAAAGTCATAACAAATTGGTTAAAAAAGAGTGGTAAGACCCAATTCTTAGGTCAAGGACTTCCAAATAAGCTCGAAATATATGATGCCCTAAAACATTCTAGACTCGCTCCTTATTTACTGCAATCAGATCCTTTCACTTCAGCGAAATCTTTCATTAAACAGTTAAAAAAGCAGTCACCACTCGTATTAAAACCAGTAAATGGGTCACAAGGTATAGGTATTTATGTTATCTCAATCAAAGGTGACTCAATGATTATCAAAACAGACAAAGGCTCTAAGCAGATTGAACAAACGCTTCCCATTCATAAAGCAACGGTTTGGTTAGAGAGGCTGACAAAAAGATATCAATATCTAATCCAACCATTCTTATTACTCGTTGATGAACAGAATCGCCCCTTTGATTTACGCGTTTTTCTGCAAAAGGATGCTAACGGTGAATGGCAAGAACAAGCAAGAGCCATGCGAACTGGTCATGAAAACGGCATAATTTCTAATTTAAGTGCCGGTGGAACAACCTCTTCCTATGAGCATTGGCTAGATAGTATTCCAAAAAGCCAAAAGTCGTTTTTACAGGAAGAATTAAAGGAAATATTAATTATTCTTCCCTCAATTATGGAATCATGCTTTTCAACACTATTTGAATTAGGTATCGACATCGGAATTGATCAAGAAGGTGGCATCTGGATTCTTGATATTAACTCTAAACCTGGCAGGAAATTGGTCTTACAAACAAATCCACAATTAGCAGATGTCCTTTACACTTCTCCATTTAAGTATGGAGATTACCTATTATCCCAACGGGCATTAGCTGAAAGGAAGTGAAAGAATGATGAATCAAACATTTATGATAGATATCACCTCAGACTATAAAGGCTGTGTATTCTTGCCAAACCATATAAATCTAAATACTGCCCTTTACAAATTAAATTTCGGTACAGTTACCATTGATGCTAAATTTAAGCAACAACCGAGCTCCAAACAAGCAATCACCATCAGTGAAGATCTCGCTAAAGATATTTTCTTCCCTTATGTCAAGCACCCTCTTCATATTTTTATACATGATGAAACATTAACAATCGGACCCCTTGTTGGCATTTTCACGTCAGGGTTCACATCATTTCCCATGCGGCCTATCGGTGATCGCTCAATTATTTTTTCTAAACTCTTATCTGTAAGTACTAGTGTCGGTGCACTTCCTTTCGTATTTGGAGAGAAGCATATTAATTGGGATTCTGGTACTATACAAGGTTTATTTTATTTACAAAATGGGTGGAAGACAATTGAAGTGCCTTTCCCAAACGTAATCTATGATCGCCTTCCAAATAGAAAAAGTGAACGGCAAAAACAACAAAAAGAAGTAAAGTCACGACTTGAACAAGAATATTTAATTCCTTGGTATAATCCAGGCTTTTTTAATAAAATGGATATTTATGATCGTTTATTTCAAGTCGAGGAAATTTCGGAGTATTTACCTGAAACACAGCCGTTTAGTTCTTATTCCGCTATCGAAAACATGCTCGCCAAATATGGCCATATATACATTAAACCAATGAATGGCAGTCTGGGATTAGGTATTCATCAGATTATTTATAACAGAGAAGACAGTGCTTATTATTGTCGGTACAGAGATTTAAAAGCTGGTATGAATAAACTAAAGAAATTCTCTAGTCTAGAAGGGTTAATGAAGCATATTTTTGCAGGTAAAAACCTCGAAAGAATGATTATCCAACAGGGTATATATCTGTTGAAGAAAGAGAAATGCTCCATTGATTTTCGGTTACACACGAATAAAGATTCAACAGGACAGTGGATTGTTACTGCTTGTGCAGCAAAAGTAGCTGGAAATGGAAGTGTTACAACCCATGTAAAAAGTGGAGGTACGATTCAATCATTAGATGAAATTTTCGAGGATCCAATTGAAAGAGAAGAAATTGCTAATAAATTGCAAACAGCTTCCTTAAAGTTAAGCGAAGCAATAGAAAATAATATGGAAGGTCTTGTCGCAGAAATAGGCTTTGACTTAGGCATAGACCAGTCAGGAAAAGTTTGGTTTTTCGAAGCGAATTCAAAACCAGGACGTTCAATCTTTACACATCCAAGTATGAAAAAATTTGATTTCTTAACACGTAAACTTTCTTTAGCATATAGTATCTACCTAACAGAACAAGCAATGAAAAGCCCTGAGGCATTGTTTAGATGACTATTTCCTACTATGACCCTTTATCTCAAAAGTGGTATCACGCACAGGAAAAAATGTTTGGAAACAATAAAATAAAAACAGAAAAACTCTTTCATTATTCAAAAAAATGGTTGCCATTCTCATTAAATGAAGATTCTCATCGAATCGGTCCAATTATAGGGATCTTAACAAGCAAAGGAAAAAATAAAAAATTAGCGGGCAATGGTCCGCTATTTTTATCTCTTGTCCAACAATTTTCAAAAATAGGCGCATTACCTATTGTCTTTACGCCAGATGATTTTGGAGTTTCATTTGTAACTGGTTATACATTTCATCCATCTCTAGGAAAATGGATACAGGTCTCATCCCCTCTACCTGATGTCATATATAACCGTATTCCTTTCCGCAACCTAGAAAAAGAAACTGATTTTACTGCACTTACATCGTTCTTACAAAAACATAATATTCCTTTTTTCAATCCCTGTTTTATAAATAAATTGGAAATGCATCATTTATTAATGGAATCTTCCTCATTAAAACCTTTATTACCAGAAACTTCGTTATTAACTTCTGAAGAAATGCTACATGATTGGCTGAAAGACAAACAAAAAATATATATCAAACCCGTTAGTAGTGCAAAGGGAAAAGGAATCTTTCGAATCTCCCTACAGGAAAATCACTATTTAATGGAAGGTGTTCATCTAACAAAAGAGTTCGCTACCTTAAACGAATTATGGAATAAATTAAAAGTTCATTTAGCTAAGGACCGATATATCATACAAGAAGCAATTGAACCAGCATTATATGATGAATCAAGATATGATTTCAGAATATTATCACATAAAGAGAGGAACAATTTTGTCATTTCTGGGATTGGTATAAGGCAATCTAGCAGTCACCAACAAGTCACAACACATGTACCCAATGGTGGGAAGATATTGCCTTATGAACTATTTGCTAAAGAAGAGGACTATATATTTTTCAATTCAATCATACAAGAGGTGGGTCATTTATTAAATGAACAACTAGGTTTATTCGGGGAATTCTCTTTAGATATAGGTGTAGGTGCGAACGGTAAATTCTACTTGTATGAAGTAAATTCCAAGCCTATGAGTTTTGATGAAGAGCATATTGAAAACAAACGAATCAAAGCAATTTGTCACTTATGTATGCAATTAAGCGGTTTTCCCACTTTTCCTCATTAAATTATGTTTATTTTCATTTTCAGAACTCCTCGATTCAAGTTAAAATGAGAACAAGGGGGAATAATCATGATTTCACATTTTCAATTTCAATCATTATATGAAAACAAAGAATTACCAGGATGGAAATTTTCTTTTTTTCATCATGGCAAAAAGTATTTAGGTATATATCATCGTGATGGAAAAATTGAATGGTTATCCACTGTTCCGGACCATAATCATGAAGACAAGTTAAAAAGCCATATTCACGAACTCATGCTTTACCATGTGTATGACCGGTAAAGAATTGTGGAAGAATATGAACCATTCTTCTGAAATTAAGGAGGTTCATTTATGGCAAACAAAAAAGACGATTTAGAAAAAGATTTACCATATGAAGGACGCGATGAAGCCTTTCTCGATGTTGATCGTTATATTAACGAAGGAATGTCCGGAGGTACTGTGCATGTTAGTGGAGGACATACGAATATCGAAGAAGCGAGAGAACTAGAAAAAGAACAACCTCCGCATTGCTGTGATGAAGAATAGACTAGAAAGGAACGATTGTGAGCAATCGTTCCTTTCCTTTTACCAAAAACATCTTACCTACTTTTCACAATCATATTAACAGCTTGTTGTATCTCTTCTTCTGCATTTCTACCTTCTGAATTTGCTTCTCTTATACAAGCTTCCAAATTCTTTGCGACAACATAACCAATCGTTCGGTCAATGCCCGAGCGAATAGCTGAAAGCTGAGTAACGACATCTTTACAATGTTGCTCTTCTTCCATCATCCGTAATACGCCTCTCATTTGACCTTCTAATCTTTTAAGCCTGTTTTTCATATCCTCTGTATAATCCATTTATTCACCTTCTAACCTCATTTTCAATGATTAGGGTCATCATTAATCATCTGTGTTAGCGAATGTAAAAGCATACCCATAATTTTAATGACGATTAAATTGATGATTTATATTATATCATGTTTCTACTGTTCCTCCCTATGCACAATAAAAAGACAACAAAACATTTATAAGGAAATAATTCCCTAAAAATATTCAGGCATAATCTTTTAAATATCAACCATAATAACTATTACAAGCGGCAAACACGCTTAAAACTTCTACTATCGATGGGTTAAACCAAATATGGTGCAAAGAAAATTGCGTTGGTTCATTGCCAACTAACCCAGCCAAAAAAAAATTTAGAGGAGTGGAAACACATTATGGCAAACCAATCTTCAAATCAATTAGTAGTACCAGGAGTAGCTCAAGCTTTAGATCAAATGAAGTACGAAATCGCAAGTGAATTCGGAGTTAACCTTGGCGCTGAAACAACATCTCGTGCGAACGGTTCTGTAGGTGGAGAAATTACTAAGCGTCTTGTTCAAATGGCTGAACAACAACTTGGTGGCGGAAAGTTCTAAGCTGCAAAACTTAATAATATGGATTAGCCCCCTATCACCTAGGGGGCTTTATTTGTTTAGATCATTTTTTCTGGTACAACCCATTTATCATATTGATCTTCAGTAATATATCCTGTTTTTAATGCCGCTTCCTTCAATGTTAGCTCCTCTTTAAAAGCTAACTTAGCAATTTCAGCTGCTTTTTCATACCCGATATGGGGGTTTAAAGCTGTCACTAACATCAGGGATTGATTGACAAACAGAGAGATTTTTTCAGTATTAGCTTCTAAACCAACAATGCAATTTTTATTAAAAGAATTCATACCATCACTAAGTAATGTAATACTTTGAAGCAAATTAAAAATGATTACTGGCTTAAAGACGTTTAATTCAAAATTACCTTGACTGGCAGCAAAGCCTATCGTTGCATCATTTCCAAATACTTGACTTGAAATCATTGTCAACGCTTCGCTTTGTGTTGGGTTTACTTTTCCTGGCATAATTGAACTTCCTGGTTCATTAGCAGGTATCGTTAATTCTCCAATCCCACTTCTTGGTCCACTCGCAAGCCATCTAACATCATTAGCAATCTTCATTAAATCTGCAGCTAAACCTTTTAAAGTTCCATGAAGATGAACAATCTCACTATGACTTGTTAGTGCTTGAAATTTATTAGGAGAAGAAGTGAACGAGAGCTTCGTTAATTTAGAAATCTCACTAGCCATCTTATCACCAAACGACGGGTCAGCATTAATACCTGTTCCGACAGCAGTTCCACCGATAGCCAGTTCTCCTAGTGCTAGTTTCGCTTCATTGATAAGGCGCTCATCCTTCTCTAACATATAACGCCAACCGCTTATTTCTTGTCCTAATGTAAGAGGAGTTGCATCTTGAAGATGAGTTCTTCCTATTTTTACGATATCTGCAAAATCGTTTTCCTTCTGTAGAATGACATCCTTTAAACGAATAAGCGCAGGAATTAAATGTTTATCCACACTGTTCAGTGCTGCAATATGCATCGCTGTTGGAAAAGTGTCATTAGAACTTTGCGACATGTTTATATCATCATTTGGGTGAATAGAAATATCTTCATTATCCAATAATTCATTTGCCCGTCTTGCCACTACTTCATTGACATTCATATTTGTTTGCGTTCCACTGCCTGTTTGCCATACAGCTAAAGGGAAATGTTCATCAAATTTCCCAGCTAACACCTCATCACACGCTGCAACAATTGCATTTTTCTTTTCTTCTGATAACTTATTTAATTCATGATTGACTATCGCTGCTGAGCGCTTAATCGTAGTAAAAGCATAAATTAACTCTAATGGCATTTTTTCAATACCTATTTTGAAATTATTGCGACTTCTTTCTGTTTGTGCACCCCAATATTTTTCAGCAGGCACATTAATTTCACCAATCGTATCTTTCTCTACACGATATTCAGTCATCTTACTACCTCCCAAAAATTCTTGTCTATCTATTATTTTCCTAATTTAAAGCATTTTAAAATAGGTTTATAAAAGCTCCATCCTTAGTTTTACATTCCTAATCAACAGAATCAAGTTATTCGACTTTTCTATTAATAAATCCGACAAAGATTAAACGTAAAACATTCTAATTATAAAATGTTTAACTTAAAAATAAAGGGGTAATTTTTTATTAAATTCTTTTAAAAGGAGTTACATATCATGAATAGAAAAATTATCTCTTCCAGTTTAAAATTTGAAAAATCATTAAATATAAAGAAAATGATTGCTATATACCAAACTGCATATAAATACGACGGCACAATTTATTTTCTTTATCAACATAATGTAGTGATCCCTTCTCACTTGTCAAAACTAGTAACCTTTCTGATGATGGTCCGACCGAAAGACGAATTGAAAGTGATTGTGGAAGGTACTGAGCCAGAAGAAATACTTATTCAAATTAAAACGTTGTGTACGAATGATGTTCACTTTACAGCAGAGCCTAAAAGTTTATTATTGAACAGAAGTGTACATGTATAAGATATCTTATTTTAGTAAAGGTATAGGGAAATAAGAAAGATTCTCCATGAGAATAAAGATTCTCTCAGTAGATTTTTCATTATTTCCCTTTAAATATCATATTTAATTAAACCAGTCAAAAAACTGATTCCTTTTATCTTCTAACCAGTTTCTTATTTCATCCCTCTGTTCCTGTTTCTCCTTGTTACGTTGCTGCTTTTTATATTTATCATCGATTTTATCGACATTAAAGCTTTCAATCGGTTTTCCTTGAAGCACTTTTTCCATTACTTCCTTGAAAATTGGCGCTGTGCCTTCACTACTACTCGTCGTCAAATAATGATTACGATCACTTTGATCATAGCCAACCCAGATGGCACCTACTAGATGAGGAGTATAACCAACAAACCATTGGTCCTTTGTCCCACTTAAACCTTCAATCCCTAACTGTGTTGAACCAGTTTTCCCTGCGATTTCAACTCCATCAATTTTAGCAGCTTTCCCTGTACCATAATCGACGACACCTAATAGCATTGCTGTCACTTGATTTGCTGTTTGTTCAGAGATTACTGTTTCCTTCTTACTTTCCCATTGAACGAAAGGCTCATCAGATTGGGTTTTTATTTCAATAATTGTATGAGCTTCTTCTTTCTTACCACCATTAGCAAAAACACTATAAGCTTCAGCCATCACTTTAGGAGACACAGGACGGCTTGTCCCACCCAAAGCAAGAGCTAGGCCTCCATCCAATACATTCTTCGGAATGCCGAATTGCTCGGCCATCTTCTTTCCTCTATCTACACCTATTTCATTATATAACCATACAGCCGGTAAATTGATAGAATGCATCACAGCCTCATACATTGGTACTTCACCTAGATATTGGTTATTATAATTATTTGGAGCATACTCACCAAATGATAATTTCTCATCTTTCAACATATCTGTATTTTCCCATCCAGCTTCAATTGCAGCAGCATAAGGAATAATCGGTTTCATCGTTGAACCTGGTTCTCCCACAGGGTGAATGGCTCTATTATGTCCAAGGAGCGTATGCTCACCTCTCCCACCAACTAAAGCACGAATGCCACCAGTTTCAGGATCCATTAATATCATCCCACTTTGAACCGGTCGCTCCCCTGTTGTTGAAGGAAAAATCGCATCATTTTGATAAGTAGACTCTATATCAGCTTGCATACTAGGATCTAATTCGGTATATATTTGATAACCTTGCGTTAACAACTCATCTAATGAGAGATCATATCGATTCATTGCTTCTTCGAGAACAGCATCAACATAATAAGGGTACTTTCCTTTCATTGGATCAGCTTCCCCTTCTTTAAAACTCATTTCTACATTTATTGCTTGATTCATTTCCTCTTCATTAATATATCCATGTTGCTTCATTTGCTTTAAAACAAGATTTTTTCTTGCTATTGCCTTTTGTTTGTCATTGTATGGATTAATCGTAGAAGGTGCTTTAATTAAACCAGCCAACATTGCAGATTCACTTAACGATAATTCGCCTAAATCTTTAGCAAAGTATTTATTAGCTGCTTTTTTCACCCCATACGCACCCTCACCAAAATAAATTCTATTCAAATACATTTGTAGTATTTCTTCTTTACTATATTGGTGTTCTACTTCTCTAGCTATAAAAAACTCTTGAAGCTTTCTGTCATATGATTTTTCTGCAGTGAGAAGTTCATTTTTTACAAGTTGTTGAGTGATTGTGCTTCCGCCTTCAACAATTCTACCAGCTCGTATATTGGTTAAAAAAGCGCGGCCAATCCCTTGATAATCGACGCCTTCATGTTGAAAAAAACGATGATCCTCAATAGCAATAACAGCGTGTATGAGTGATTCCGGTATCTCTTCAAAGGCTACTCCTTCATTTTTGTTAGCAGAAACCTTACTAGCTACTTCACCATTTTTATCATAAATAATCGTTGGCTTGCTTAATTGACTATTTAGACCTTCAATATCATTATTTGTTGCAAATGGAATGATATAGATTAAACCAAAAAGGACTCCCAGTGATATGAGTAATAATATTACCTGCCATATATGCAATTTCTTTATCATGTTTTTCAACCAAACAAATGGTGTTTTTTCCCTTTTCATAACATCTCCACCTTATGTTCCTAGCAAGAAAATTTCTATTATTATAGGATTATACTTCATCAATAAGGGTAAAGTATAACATAAGACGAAAGGGTGATAAGATTGTTAAACTTTCAAACAATTATTGTCGGGTATGATGATTCTGAAAACAGCCGTCACGCATTGGAAAAAGCACTTTCTTTCTCTACGACTGACACAAAAATCATTCTAGCTCATGCTGATGAAGAAGTGATTGAAAATTCTTATTCAGCAACTGAAAAAAACCCTCAGTTAAGATCGAATAATATGATTGTTGAAGGCATGCAAATACAACCGCTCCATATTAGTAATCACGCAGAAGAAAAGACGACACATTCAACAATAATTAACAGCGTCGACCAAGCGATTACACATGCTAAACAAATTGCTGATGAAGCTGGAAAAAAATTAGAAATAAAAATATTGGGAGGCAAACCGGCAGATGCCATATGCGAATTAGCTGAAGAATTAAAAGCAGACATTATATTCGTAGGAAGTTCCTCAAAAGAAGGATTAAAAAGAATTTTCTTAGGAAGCAATAGTGAAAAAATAACAAAAGAAGCGCCATGTAGCGTAATGGTCGTCAAATAATAAGCAAAAAACCCAACTTTGTTGGGTTTTTTGCAGCTATGTATTAAATGAATTAATATTGATGTTGAAGTTCTTCAATGACTTCAGCGAATCTCTCCTTGGCAGAAGTTTCATCAAAGCTACTATAAATACGGAAATGCTCTTCGTCAATAATTCGGTAATGTTGACTAATGATATTTTGTTGCAAAACATAGCCGCTTTTATTCTGTATTTCTTTCCACCAAATCTTTCCACCTAGAGTTTTCTCTTTACGAAAATCAATTCCCTCTCTCACTACTGTTTCAATTACCTCTAAAGGCTCGTTTCCGAACAAAAACCTTACTGTCTCTGTTTCTCTAAACAATGCACATACAGCAACGACAGTCGACCAACCAGCATTGGCCCGGCCTTTTTCAATTTGTACAAGTGTTTTTTTTGAAACACCAACGATTTCTGCCATTTTGTCCTGTGTATAACCAGCTTCAGTACGAATTAAGCGCATCTTTTCCGAAACTTTTAATATGATTTCATCTCTAGTCAAAATCATTTCATTCCCTTGATTTATTTTTCGTGTATTTTTACACCTTTTCATATCGATTATAATTAAATTTTTCGAACCTTTCAAATAAAAATCGAAATGAATAAACAACATATACATCATACATTTTTCAACAAATGTCATTTTGTGTTATAAAAATATTTAAAAGTCCAATCCACATCGATTGATAATCATATTAACATTGCAAGAAAGATTACTCAAATGAACATAACCTAATTGCAAATAATTAAGAAATACGGACTATATAAAATGGATTATTTTTAAAGAGAAGCAGGCAATTTTCACCACCACCTACCACTGATCAAATATTATTATTTTTTGTCAAAAAGTACGTTCCTCATATGTATGATGGCATCCTTCTCCTATTCATAACCGCTTAATAATATTATTTCAATTATAAACTTATCCTTTAAAACCCATAAAAAAACCGAACACATGTGAATCTCCTTTAAGAAGAATTCACATGTTGTTCGGAAGTAATGCATGACGCATGAATTATTTATGCATTATTAATTATTATTTAGCTAATTTTTTTTCGCGTCTTTCTTCTGCAGCTGTATTATAAACTGCACAAGCTGCATCCCCTGTAATATTCACAGCTGTACGCGCCATATCTAATAATCTGTCAATTCCGAGAATTAACGCAATTCCCTCTACAGGTAAACCAACTGATTGTAATACCATGGCAAGCATAATTAAACCTACACCCGGTACGCCTGCTGTCCCAATACTAGCAAGGACCGCTGTTAGAACTACTGTCACTAATTGACCAATACTTAAATCAATACCATATACTTGAGCAATAAAAATAGTCGCTACACCTTGCATAATCGCTGTTCCATCCATATTAATCGTTGCTCCTAAAGGTTG
Organism: Cytobacillus sp. FSL W7-1323; assembly: GCF_038595015.1. Taxonomy (NCBI): domain Bacteria; kingdom Bacillati; phylum Bacillota; class Bacilli; order Caryophanales; family Bacillaceae; genus Cytobacillus; species Cytobacillus sp. FSL W7-1323. Next base: position 1,456,001 of record NZ_CP151998.1, on the reverse strand, counting down.
AACGAAACTACTAATATGCTTAGGTACTTTTAAGTTCTCTTGGGCTACTTCCATTGAGATTGGTAAAACAGCATTACTGCTAGATGTACTAAATGCCACTCCCATTGCCGGTGTAAACCCTTTAAAGAACTTCAAAGGATTTTTTCTACCACCTAAGAAGTATACTGTACCTCCATATACAATAATTAAATGTATGATTAGTGCAGCAACAACTAGGATGAAGTATAAGCCCATTGCTTTAATTGCTGAGAAACCTTGACTTCCGATTGCTGAAGCAATTAAACCAAAAGTTCCGTATGGTGCAAATTTCATTACAACACCAACAAGATACATCATAATCTCATTGCCTTGTTCAATTAGCTTTATAACACCTTGTGTTTTTTCTCTTAACATCGTTAGAGCAAAACCAATAAATGCTGCAAAAACAATGATTTGTAACATATCACCAGAAGTCATCGCTGCAAATGGATTAGCAGGAATCATATTAAGTAAGGTATCACTTACTGGTGGTGCTTCTTCTGCATTGAATTCAGCATTAGCTGTGTCAAATGTGCCAACTTCGCCAGGCTTAAATATTAAAGCCAAAGAAATTGCAATGACAATAGCTATTGCAGTTGTTACAAGGAAATATGAAATGGTTCTAACACCGATTCTCCCTAATTTTTTCGGATCCCCTAGTCCAGTAAATCCGAGAATTATTGAGAATAAAACTATTGGTACAACTAACATCTTAATTAAATTAAGAAAAATTTGTCCAAGTGGATAAAATAACCACGTATCTAGTACTTCAAATACGTTTGGAGCGGTTACATTTAAGATAATTCCAACAACTGCACCGACAAGTAACGCAATAATAATTTTTGTGGTAATTTTCATAGAAGTCCTCCCATAAAATAATATACTCGAATTACAATCGTAATATATAAAAGTGTGTTTCTGCAAAACATTTTGTCCATTCGTGATAAAAAATAGAACTTTATACCCATAATAATGGTTTTATTTTACTTTTAAATGTCGAAAGGGTGAGATTTTTGTCGAAGTGGAAAATGAGTATCGATTCCTCTCTTAAACTTCACTTATTAGAGCCTTATCATTCAGAAGATTTTTACTTATTAATCGAAAAAAATCGTGCGTATTTAGCTGAGTGGTTGCCATGGGTGCAATTCACAGATAGTATTGAAAAAACAAGTGCAATGATTTCCTCATGGCTCCAACAATATCATACACAGAACGGGATTTTTTTAGGTATATTTATAAATCAAAAATTAATCGGTTCTATTAGTCTTCATACAATAGACTGGCAAAATAAGCAAGCAAGCATTGGTTATTTATTAGACCAGACACATCAAGGAAAAGGTCTTATTACGAAATCAGCTAATCACCTCATTAACTATACGTTTTCTCTTTTACATCTTCATCGCCTAGAAATCAAATGTGCCGTACAAAATGAAAAAAGCCGTAAAATACCAGAAAGATTAGGTTTTACTCAAGAAGGTATTCTCAGAGACAACGAATACATTAATAACCATTTTCATGACCTTGTTCTTTATTCTCTGTTAAGTACAGATCACAATTGGTAAAAGATGTATGAATATTATACCCTTAATTGAGCCTAAATGGAACAGTAATTCGTTCTTTCGACCTTCATATTTACAGAATTTTCGAATAAAATAGTCTTAAATAAGAAGTTACCCTTTGACTGATTATATTTTCTTAACGTATAATTATTTTTAAAATATTCAAACTGAGGTGGTAAAATGGGATATTCTATCGCATCGGTGGATTAGCGAAAATTAAGTTATTGCATGAAATAGTCTTAAATGAAGTTTTTTCTAATTATGATGATGAACTTACTATGGAAAAGAAATACAGTGATTTACATGGTAATCGAAGCTATTCCATATTTTTTTAAATTAAAGACGATAAATCTTTACCTCTAAATTTGAAATAGGAAAATTTAAGTATATATCAAATAGATACTTAACTCATTGATTGCTTCGATTGCTTGTAATAGGAGCTCATCTATTTTTCAATTCTCAGGAGGTGACACCCTACCCTTTATTGGGTTTAGGGGAATTTATTTGGACATATTAAACTTGGTTATTGTTGCCATTTTAATTGGCTTAACGGCATTCTTTGTCGTTTCAGAATTTGCTATTGTGAAAGTACGAAGCTCAAAAGTGGATCAATTAATCGAAGAAGGTAGCAAGAGAGCCATCTCAGTAAAAAAAGTAACTACTCATTTAGATGAGTATTTGTCTGCCTGTCAATTAGGTATTACGATTACGGCATTAGCTCTCGGTTGGCTTGGTGAAACAACATTTGAAAATCTACTTTTACCGATATTCCAGTTGTTTCATATACCTGCCTCATTATCTCATATTTTGATTATTGCATTCGCCTTTACCATCGTTACATTTTTACATGTTGTCGTTGGAGAGCTTGCGCCGAAAACAATTGCTATTCAGAAAGCCGAAACGGTCACATTAATGGTAGCCAAGCCTTTAATTTGGTTCTATCGCATTATGTTCCCATTTATCTGGGTGCTAAACGGATCTGCCAGATTGTTAACAAAAATGATTGGGCTAAAACCTGCTTCTGAACACGAAATGGCTCACTCTGAAGAAGAATTAAGGATTATTCTTTCAGAAAGTTATGAAAGCGGGGAAATCAACCAATCGGAATTTAAATATGTGAACAAAATATTTGATTTTGATGACCGCATTGCGAAAGAAATTATGGTCCCACGTACAGAGATTATTTCTATTTCTAAAGATGATACCCTAGAGGAATTTTTACCTACCGCCAAGAATGAAAAGTTCACACGGTATCCCATTATAGACGGTGATAAAGACCATATCATCGGTATGATCAATGTGAAAGAAATCTTAACGGACCTAATTTCTTCTAAGTCTCAGTCAACAATAAAACCGATATCCACTTATATTCGTCCTATCATTCGTGTAATCGATTCTACACCGATTCATGATTTGTTGTTAAAAATGCAAAAAGAACGTATCCATATGGCTATATTGATGGATGAATATGGTGGAACTTCAGGATTGGTGACCGTTGAAGATATTATCGAAGAAATTGTCGGTGATATTAGAGATGAGTTTGATGTGGACGAAGTACCAAGTGTTCAAAAAGTGAAAGATAATCATTATATCTTAGATGGAAAAGTTTTAGTTAGCCAAATTAACGATATTTTAGATATTTCCATCAATGATGAAGATGTTGACACAATAGGTGGTTGGTTGTTAACTGAGAATTATGAAGCCAAAGAAGGCGACTTTATTGAACAGGAGAACTTTGTGTTTACTATTGTAGAAATGGAAGATCACCATATCAAATTAGTGGAGGTATACAAGAAACCAGTAATTGAAGAAATAGCTCCTTCCCAAATTCCTTTGTCTACAGAATCACAAGTCCAAATATGAAATAAAAAACCGCGCTGAAATTCAGCGCGATTTTTTTATTTTGCCATTCATTTTTTAGGAAAAAACAATCGGAAAATGGTTCCATTATTTGTTTCACTTTGAACATCTATTTTACCACGGTGTAAAGAAACTAATTGTTTTACGATTGACAAACCAATCCCAAATTCACCAAAATAACTGTTCGTTCTTGAACTGTCCGCCTTGTAGAATCTTTCCCAAATCCAATCAACTTCTTTTGGATCTATACCAATTCCATTATCTTCAATTTCAATACAAATATCATGCTCATTCTCAAAGGCGCGCATGGATATCCATCCGTTTTCTGTGAATTGAATACTATTTTTAACAATATTAATAAGAATTTGAATCAAGCGGTCATAGTCAGCATGAATATAGATATCATCTGCTGCCTCAATATAAATTTGGTTATTTTTTTCATCTGCTTGCATTAGAAGCTGTTCACTTACGACTTCAAATACCTCAATAGCTTGAATATCAATCATATGTAATTCTAATTGGTTTGAACGAATCTTTTCATAGTCTAAGTTTTCATTTACTAATCTAATCAACCTTTTAGCTTCACGGTCAATTAAATTCATCCCTTTATCAACTTCCTCTTCAGGAATCAATTGATTTTTAATTCCTTCTGCTAATCCACTAATAGTCGTTAATGGTGTCCTTAATTCATGTGAGACATCGGCAAGAAATTTTTGTCTGCGATTTTCTAGCCTTTCAATTTCCTCTTGAGATTTTTTTAATTGCACAACCATCTCATTAAAATCCCTTGCTAAATAACCTAAATCATCCTTGGAATCATCTGGCACATTTACATTATAATCGCCTGATGAAATCATTGAAGTTGCTTTTCTAAACGCTCTCACTCTAGTTGATAAGTTACGGGAGAAGATTAAACTTAAAAAGATTGCTGCCGTTGCAGCTATAGCAATCGTATACAATAAATATTGATTAAGCTGTCCAATCATTTTTAAAGACGTACTTATCGGCGAAAGTAATAAAATTCCACCGGTTATGTTTTCACCTTCCATTGACGGTAAAGCTACTAATGATACTTCCTGTTCAAACCGTTTAATATCATGAAGGATTGTTACAGACTCACCTTTTGACAACTTTTCCCACTCTTTTTGGGAAAGGCGTATACTAGGGTCCATAGAAACATTGGGGTAGATAATATCTGCATTACTATCGAATAAAATATATTGAATATTTCTTGCTTCAAGTAGCTTACTATATTTATTCAAAAAAGTTTGTGGACTTTCTTCATGAATGGATACATCTTCTAAAATCTGCTGGCCATATTCATTTAATTCTTCCACTTTGTTTTCGAATATATAACTTCTTACAAATTGTGAAAAAATCAAACCCATTAATAGAAACGCCAGTATTAGAATAAGAACATGACTGGATAGCAGTTTAAGAAAATATTTATTTCTCATAGGTATCCGTCGACTCATCAAATTTGTAACCTACACCCCACACAGTATGGATAAATGGTTGATCTGCACTGCCTATCTTTTTCCTTAAACGTTTAATATGAACATCGACTGTCCTTTCATCTCCATAAAATTGGTATCCCCATACTTTATCGAGTAATTGCTCTCTCGAAAATACTTGTTTTGGATGGGTAATAAAGTAATACAATAAATCGAACTCTTTAGGTGTTAAATTTGAAAGCAGTTCATCTTTAAAGTAGACTTCTCTAGCTTCTTTACTAATTTTGAAAAAATGGCTTGTCGTAAAGTGATGATCCTTCTCTGTTGTATCTGATTGAAATCTTCTAGATACGGCTTTAATCCTCGCCATTAAAGTTAACGGGCTAAATGGTTTCGTCACATAATCATCCGCACCCATCTCAAGTCCAAGTACTTGATCAGATTCACTGTCTTTCGCTGTTAACATAATAATGGGCACACTGCTAATATCACGGATCTTTCTACATAATGTTACACCGTCCATAGCTGGGAGCATCCAATCGAGTATAATTAAATCCCATTCTCCTTTATTAAACGCCTCAAATCCTGATTGTCCATCGTGGACAAAGGTTCCTTTATATCCTTCTTTCATGAAAAACATTTCAAGCATTGTACAAACACTTTCATTATCTTCAACTACTAATAAATTCATGTATAACCACCATCCTTTAAACAGGTAATCTAAGTTTATTGTATAGGTATATTTTCATTTTAATAAAAGAATTATATCTCATTTATGTGTCAAAACGGTGTTAAAAATATGAAAGTCACATTTCGTCATCACTAAATGCAATCGAAAGATGACTTCGATATTTATTTTCGATTTTAACAAAGGTATACTTATGATAAATAGGAAGGTGAATAAAATAATGAACGACAATCCATCTTATAACGAATTAGACGAAGAAACTCTTTTTTTAGTCACACAAACTTTTAAAGCCTTATCTGATCCGACAAGGCTTAGAATCCTACATTTACTTTTTCACGAAGAACACTCGGTAAATGAGATTGCCGATAAGCTCTCTCTGTTGCAATCAACTGTCTCCCATCAATTAAGATTCCTAAAAAACTTGAGGCTAGTTAAATTCCGACGTGAAGGAACTACTTTATATTATAGTCACGATGATGAACATGTTATGCATTTATTAAAACAAACAATAGAACATACTCGCCATTCTTAATTACACACGTCCTTATGGTTTGGACAACCACTGCTTCTGCCTTCAACTTGGATTGTACTATGATTGATGCCAAATTGATGAGAAAGTAATTCTTTTGTTTCTTTGAGGACAGTATCATGGTGCCCATCATCATTTAAGACAATATGGCAACTAAAAGCAGGGAATCCTGAAGTAATCGTCCAGAGATGTATATCATGTACATCCTCTACATTTTGAAGTGTTTTGATGGAGGCTTTAATTTCCTCAATTTGCATCCCGTCAGGTACCCCTTCCATCAATACATGAAAGGCTTCTTTTGTCACTCTATAGCCGCTATTTATAATCAAAATAGCAACAATTAAACTTGCTATTGGGTCAGCAATACCCCAGTCAAAAAAGTAGATCAGTAAACCTGCTATAATCGCTCCTACAGAGCCTAGTAAATCTCCAATTACATGAAGAAACGCACTTTTCACATTAAGGTTTTCATCTTTGTCACCTTTCATTAAGATAACAGCTGCTACTATATTGATAAGAAAACCAATTGTAGCAATTGTTAACATACCTAAGCTTGCTACTTCTGGCGGTGAGATAAACCTTTTCACACTTTCAATCATGATAAGAATAGCGATGACTATTAATGTTACCCCATTTATCGCCGCCGCTAAAATTTCAAACCTTTTAAATCCGAATGTTTTTTTGTTGGTTGATTCCCTTTGAGCTATCTTGATGGCAATATAGCTTAACCCTAACGCTCCTGCATCACTTAACATATGGCCTGCATCTGATAAAAGTGCTAAACTATTCGTCCACAGACCACCAATAAACTCAATAATCATGAATCCAAAAATTAAACAGAAGGTAAGTAATAATACATTTTGATTGTTAGACGAATGATGATGATGAGAATGGGAATGATCATGACTCATTATAATTCACCTCTTATATATGAATATATGTTCATATATTACATTATGAAGAACTAAACGAAATTGTTCAACTGTTTTGTATGAAATCGAATGAAAAGTTTGTTTATAGTCCAAAATATGGTATTGTTTACAAAAATAATATTTTACACATAATAACAAAACCATACGAACAAAGCTTCTTCAACAGAAAGTAGGATTTTTCATGATAAAAGCACTCATCAACCGTAAAGCATATTTTATTTATAAGTTCTTAATGATCATTGCTGGTGCTACACTTGCTGCTTTATCAATTGAATTATTTCTTATACCAAATCTGATTATAGATGGTGGCATTATTGGTATTTCCTTAATCGTTAACCATTTAACAACCATCCATTTCGGTGTATTATTTATTTGTTTTAATATTCCTTTTTTAATTGCTGGTTATAAGCTATTAGGAAAAAGTTTTTTTCTTGCTTCCCTAATAGGCATTATCTCTTTAGCAGGAGTCGAATCACTATTTCATCATACCTCTCCTTTTACATCTACCCCGTTACTGGCAACAGTATTCGGAGGTGTCATCCTAGGAGCAGGAGTGGGGCTAGTCATTCGACATGGTGGTGCGTTAGATGGAACTGATATTATGGCAATTCTTTTAACAAAAAAAATCCCCTTTTCTATAGGGGAATTTATCATGTTCTTTAATATTTTCGTTTTTGTCTGGGCAGGATTCGTCTTGGGGTGGGAACAAGCCATGTATTCAATCATCACTTACTATATTGCTTCTAAAACGATTGATATGGTTGTACAAGGTTTTGAAGGAGATACGAAAGCTGTGCTCATCGTTTCTGACCATTATAAGGAGATGGCTGATTGTATTATTACAAAGCTAGGAAGAAGTGTGACGAAGTTGAACGGCAAAGGTGGATATATTAATACTGATAAAGAAATTATTTATGTTGTTGTGACTCGATTAGAAATATCTAAACTTAAAACTATCATTGCTGAGATTGATCCTCTTGCTTTTACAACCATAATGGACACACAAGAAGCACGAGGTAGTAAATTCAAATCTGCTCTTCATTAGTTTTAAAATACTGCCATTCATCTATTGCTGTTTAACCACCACCCATAAAAATACGAACAGAAGCGAATCCTCAACTGTTCGTATTTGTCATGATCATTGAATTTTCAGTGGTCACCTTTATAGATATTTTCTATGAAGCGCCTTTCCATCATAAGTAAAAACCATTTCCTTCTCTTCTACAATTGTTTCCATATGAACCGCTCTTCCCCATAACTGATATACATAAGGCAGAACTTTCTCTAAGTATTTCAAATCAAGCTCAATCCCTTCAAACCAATGCTTTAAATACAACTCACCATTCTTCATATAATCTCCATCATTTACCGTCAGATAAGGAAATCCCCCATTTACTCTCATACTAACTAGCTGATCGCGCACATTTTCCCATCCTTTATCGACAACTTTATAATCTTTTCCTTGCTTTTGAAATAAATACATATCCTCTCTCATCACTAAATCTTTTGTCAAGTAATTCCGGATAAACGAGATATCAGATTCAATTTCTCGTACTTCAAACATTTTTTCCCTACCAGAGCCAACCTCTACTCCTCTCCTAATCATTTCTTCCGTAGGGTGATTATATCGTTCTTCAATATCCTCAAAAATCTTCAAGCCAAGGTAATAAGGGTTAATACTTGTTTTTGATGGTTGCACAACACCAGCATTTAATTTCGCAAATTCCAAAGCTTCTCCAGAAGTAAGGTCCATCTCCCTTAAAATTCGTTGATGCCAAAAGGAGGCCCAGCCTTCGTTCATAATTTTCGTCTCAAGTTGTGGCCAAAAGTAGAGCATCTCTTCTCGCATCATTGTTAAGATATCTCTCTGCCAATCAGTCAATTCACGGCTGTATTGTTCAATGAATAAAAGTATATCTTTTTCTGGCTTAGGTGGGAACTTCTTCATTTTTTTCTTTTTCTGTTTTACTTCTTTTTGATCAAGTCCCCATAAATCGTCATAAGGCGTTTCAACATGGAAAGACGAGCTCTCTTCTTCTTCTTCATGATCCCAAATAAATTTCGGGCGCATAAGAGAAGGATCTATATGCTCTTCAATAGCTAAAATGGCATCTAAAAATGTCTCTACTTCTTTTTTTCCATAGTCAATTTCATATTTTCTAATACGCTCTGCCGTAGCAGACATGCTTTCAACCATATCTCTCTTTGTATTTTGGAATCGAACATTATTTTTAAAAAAGTCACAGTGAGCAAGGACATGTGCGACAATTAATTTGTTTTGAATTAAAGAGTTGGAATTTAATAAAAAAGCATAACAGGGATCAGAGTTAATCACCAATTCATATATTTTCGACAAACCGAGATCATAATGTAGTTTCATCTTAAAAAATTGCTTTCCAAAACTCCAGTGGGAAAACCTTGTTGGCATCCCATAAGCACCAAAAGTATAAATTATTTCTGCTGGACATACCTCATATCTCATCGGATAAAAATCCAGCCCAAAACCTGTGGCGATTTCTGTGATTTCGTCTATTGCATACTCTAACGATTTATGTTCACTACCAAGCATTCTCTCACTCCCTATCTTCACCTTTAACATAATCTATGATAGAAAAAAGAGAATGATGAGTATACTTCAGTCTTTCAAACAAGACTTTTAGTGATCCATTTAATCCTCATTTAGACAAACAAAGGATGCCCTTAAAATGAGCATCCTTTGTGAAATAATTATTTTTTTCTAAAGGAGACGCTAGGCGTTTACTACATTCTTTTCACTTTCGCTCCTGCTCTTCAACAGTTAAATTTAAAAATTTACTATCGTCTAGTCGATGAGTTACTTTAACAAGCACAGTCAAATCTTTTCCATCCTCTTTTACTTGAAATATAAAAGTATCAATGACTTCATTTTCTGAAATCATCCGTCTTCCAGCATACTGATAATCAACAACTTCTTCCTCTGGGTAATCTTCCTTCACAACCACTGTTGCAATTCTGCCGTATTTTTTATAATCGACTTTTTCTTTATGTTCTCCATGTGTATGTACGTCGGCAAATACTGGTGCCTGAATGTAGTTTAAACATACTACAGTAAGTAACAATAAAAGTAGCTTTTTCATACAATAAACCCCCGTTTATCTAAAATTACTACTTCTATCTTTTTCAAATTGTAACTCGATTATGTATCAATGTAAGAAATTTATTTTTATACAGGTAAAACTTGATAAACGTGCAATAACAGGTTGACCAAATTTTTGGTTGAAAAAATAATTCATTATGGCTCAAACTAATCTTAACTCCCAAGGGAGGAGAATGAAAATGAATAAAGTGGATTATGACCGTGCGTTATATTATACTCACCGATCCGAATGGGATAATTTACTCATTCTTATGGTTAGAACAAGTGATCAATTTTTAGCGAAAAAAATCGAGCATTTTCTACATGCGTACAATTTTGAAAAAGATTACACGATTATCGAACAGCATCTATATACACTTCTACGTTATATTGATCACGCCAATCAATTATCGGAAGAAGAAATGAAAACAGCTTCACCCTATTTTATGTAGAATTCCACCAAATAATGTAAGAGCACTATCTATTTGTAGTGCTCTTCTTTTATTTGACAAAGTTATTTTTCACTGCAAAAATGGCCGCTTGCGTGCGGTCATCGACGTCTAACTTTGATAATATATGAGACACATGTGTTTTTACCGTTTTCTCTGTTATAAATAAATCGGTCGCTATTTCTTTATTGGATTTACCTTTACCCATTTCGGATAATACTTCTTTTTCTCTTTTTGTAAGTTCATGCCATAAATGTATGTCCTCATTTTCATGTGAGAATTTTGACATTAAATGAGTGGTCGCTTTAGGGTGGATATAATTTTCCCCGTCCATTATTTCATTCATCGTTTTTACGAGCTCATCTGGTTCAACATCCTTAAGTTGATAACCTGATGCGCCGGCTGCTATTGCAGGGATACAATGGCTTTGATCTGAATAACTTGTCAGTATGAGTATTTTTACTTGAGGAAATTTCTTTCTAATTGCTTTAGTTGCTTCGATTCCATTCATGTCAGGCATATCAAGATCCATTAAAATAAGATCAGGCATACATTGTTCTGTTAATTTTATTGCTTCCTCTCCAGTACTTCCTTCACCAACAATATGGATATCCTTTTGTGTTTTCAAAAAAAAGATAAGCCCTTTTCTTACAACATGATGATCGTCAATAATTAATACATTCACCCGTTAGACCCTCCTCTCAATTGAACAGGCGTATAATGATCTTCGTCCCCTCCCCTTCACTAGTAGTTATTTCCATTGTACCATTCCGCCGTTCAGCTCGTTGACGCATATTTCGCAATCCATGGGAAGGTAAGAATACAGATGGACTGTAATTAAATCCTACACCCTGATCAGTTATACTCATCTGTATTATCTGTTTATCCTGGTTGAAATCAATTGCAATATCAATCTTATCCTGACCAGAATGCTTCTTACAATTCATCATTGCCTCTTGAGCTATCCTCCATAAAGTTTCTTCTGTTTGTGGAGAAATATTTGTTAATGTATTAACATGACAATGTAACTGAAGCCCAAGCATTTCACTGTATTCTTTTAATGATGTAAGCAACCCGTTTTCTAGACTTTTTGGTTGTAACTGCCAGATCAGATCACGCATTTCATGAAGTGCTTGTTGGGAAAGCTCTTGTATATAAGTAAATGTTTCTTGAACAGTTTTAGATTTTGTTATCTCTCTTCCTCCTCGAGCCGTTAAACTAACCGAAAATAACAATTGATTGACAGAGTCATGCAATTCCTGTGCAAGGCGATTTCTTTCCTCAATAAGTGCCATTTCTCGTTCCCTCTCAGTTAATGCCATTCTTTTTAATGTCGATCCTATTTGAAAAGCAACAGATTCTAATAAAGAAAGTTCCTTTTCTGTGAAATGAATTTTATTCGGAGCTCCTACATTTAAAATGCCGAACATTTCTTCACCAAAGCGAAGGGGAACTGTTGCATGATGGGTTAAACCTTCAATGTCAGCATATCCATTCTTTTTTGCCTCTTCAATTCTTTTACAATTGATAATATTACTCGCACGGTTTAATTCACCGTTATTGTAACGATTTACACACCAGCATTCTTTCGAACACATCGGAGCTAACTGATTTGTTGTTAATGCTTGGGGCAATTGATGATGTGCGATTAGTGTTGGTTCATGGTTCTTGATTAAAAAAAGCCAGCCTGTTTGTAATTGAGTGACTTGTAGCAATCTTTCTAATACAGCAGACAATGTTTCTTTCATTTCGCTTCCTTCATTAAGTAATTCCGCTATTTCCTTAAGTATGACTGCTTCACGAATTTGTTGATCCGCCATTCTCTTTAACCCTCTCTTTATGACTATTATAACGAGTATTTATGTAATGATCTTCATTCGCATCGATGAAAATATCTCAGCCTAAGGTCGTATATATGAAGCTTATTTGCTACTACTTTTAACTAAAATTGGTGAATCCTCAGCAATTATCCTCAAAACGCGAATCCACTTTGTTTGGCTTTAAATAAGCTACTGCTAAAACAAACCTTTACTACAATGATCTCTTTAATGAACTTTACTTTTATTTACCCTAGGGTTCATGAGGGATTAACAAGGCCATTACTTGAATAAAAAAATCGAACATATTCTCATCCTTTAAGATTTGAATGATGTTCGAATTTTTTTAGTTTTTCAATTCCTCTTGTATCAATTGATCCACTTTCTTCATTAGTTCCACTTGAACATGGTCAAGCTTTTCTTGACTCAAGCTTAATGATTCGCTTTTAACACCGAAGTAAAACTTAATCTTTGGTTCCGTTCCTGATGGGCGTAAACAAATCCATGTACCATCAGCGAAGAAGTACTTTAATACATTAGATTTCGGAAGATGAATATCCGAACGATGATCACTTTCTGTACGAATACTTGTTAAATAATCTTCTGTCGCGATATGACTAAGACCTTCTATATCAATTGAAGATGCATTTCTAAACGTAGAGAGTATGTTTGCAATTGTTTCTGTACCTGCTTTGCCTTTTAAAGTTATCGACTTTAATCCTTCACGGAAATAACCATACTTTTCATAAATCATCATTAATACATCATAAAGGGTTTGGCCCTTTTCTTTATAAAAAGCAGCTGCTTCAGCAATTAATAGTGCTGCTTGAACAGCATCCTTATCTCTTGCAAAATCACCAATCAAATAACCATAGCTTTCTTCATAACCAAAAAGGAATTTATACTCACCTGTTGTTTCATATTCTTTTATTTTCTCAGCAATAAATTTAAAGCCTGTAAGTACATCTTTTGTAGTTAAACCAAACGAAGCTGCAATTTCTCTTCCTAGCTCTGAAGTTACAATTGTTTTCAATACAATTCCATTTGACGGAATGCTATCTTTATCCTTCTTTTGTGCTAGCATGTAGTAAAGAATTAGAGCACCTGTCTGATTGCCTGTCAGAAGCTCATACTCATTTTTATCATTTTTAACTGCTATTCCTAATCTGTCCGCATCGGGGTCAGTAGCAATAAGTAAATCAGCATTTACCTCTTTCCCTTTTTTTATAGCCAACGTAAATGCAGACCTTTCTTCAGGATTAGGGCTATCTACTGTAGGAAAATCACCATCAGGTTTTTCTTGTTCCTCTACAATATGAACATGCTTATAATTCAAGCTTGCAAGCCCTTCTCTAACCGGTTTATTGCCAGTACCATGTAATGGAGAAAATACGATAGAAAGATCCGTTTTTTCTCCTATAGAACGGTCTTCTGAAATTGTCTGTAACTTTTGAACATAAGCACGATCAATAGATGCGCCGATTGTAACAATCAGTTCTCTCTCTCTTAACAGTGCTTCTTCTTCTACTTCAATAAGTAACTCGTTTTCAATTTGATTTACTTTTGCTATAACTGTATCGGCATCTTCTGGTATCAATTGTGCTCCATCCGGCCCGTATACTTTGAAACCATTGTATTCTTTTGGATTATGACTAGCCGTAATGACAATACCAGCATATGCATGCAAATACCTTACAGCAAACGAAAGCTCAGGTGTGGGTTTTAACTCATCGAAGATATATGTTTGAATATCATTTGAAGCAAGCGTTTTTGCCGCTTCTAAAGCAAATTCTGGTGACATATGTCTTGAATCATAGGCAATCACCACACCTCTTGCTTTTGCTTCCTGCCCTTTTTCAATTATGTATTTGGCTATACCGTAAGATGCTTTTCTAACGGTATAAATATTCATTCTATTTGTGCCTACACCGATCTCTCCTCTCATCCCACCTGTTCCGAACTCGAGGTCTTTATAAAATGCATCTTCCAAATGGTTTTCATTGTCATTTAATTGAATTAATTCTTCTTTCATTTCAGAAGTCAATTGCGAATATGTATTCCATCTATCTACATTGCTTTTCCAATCCATCGTTTTCCCCCCTAGTTAAATGCCTCTTTCCATTATCGACTAAAATAATCCATTTTTTAAGCTATTCTCTCTTATTAAAAATAGTGGATTTTTATAAAATTTTCAATAAATTACTGCAGTTTCTGTTTCAATTTCTTTAAAGGATATATCCCTAAGAGTCCACATTCATAATTTTCCAAAAAGAACACGAACAAATAAATTTGTTCGTGCAAGGATAGCTATCTATAGAATTTATTTATGATTACGATATTGAATTTGATAAATATCATGCCTTCTATCTTTCAAATGTCTTACTGTACCGTCCTGTCTTTTCCTTCTTAATACCTCTAAGTCTACATCACCAATTTGCACCATTTCAATATTTGCATTCGTCTCCCCGACAATTCCATCCTTAGCAAACTCGAAATCTGAAGGTGAAAAAATCGCTGATTGTGCATATTGTATATCCATATTTTCTGTTTGTGGTAAATTCCCTACTGTACCTGATATTGCTGTATAAATTTGATTTTCAATTGCCCGAGCTTGTGCACAGTATCGAACACGTAAATAACCTTCTCTGTCCTCGGTACAAAAAGGAACGAATATAATTTTTGCTCCCAAATCAGTCGCAATTCGAGCTAATTCAGGGAATTCAATATCATAACAAATTTGAATCGCAATTTTTCCACAATCAGTATCAAAAACGCGGACAGCGTCACCTGGGGATATCCCCCACCATTTTCTTTCATTAGGAGTAATATGGAGTTTATATTGCTTTTCAATCGTACCATCACGTCTAAATAAATAGGCTATATTATAAATTTTATCCTCATCCTCTTTTACAAAATGAGATCCACCTATAATATTTATGTTATACCTAACAGCTAAATCAGTGAATAATTGAATATACTCTTCCGTATACTCAGTAAGCTTCCTTATGGCAAGACTCGGTACTTTCTCGTCCAGAAATGACATTAATTGCGTCGTAAATATCTCTGGAAAAACTGCGAAGTCCGCTTCTGCATCTGACGCAACATCTGTGAAATACTCGACTTGACTAGCGAAGTCTTCAAACGATTGAATTTGGCGCATCATATATTGTACGACACAAATTCTAACTGGATAACTTGTTTTATAAAATCTTTTCGTTGTCGATTTATAATCAACATTATTCCATTCCATTAATGTTGCGTATTTATTGGATTGCCTATCATCTGGCAAGTAATTAGGGTTTATCCTCATCAGTGTAAAACCATTTAATAATTGAAAGGATAATACAGGGTCATATATTTTATGAAGTGATACTTCATTAACATATTCTCTCGGACTCATCTCTTTTGCATGCTTATGATAATTAGGGATTCGCCCTCCAATAATAATACTCTTTAGATTTAACTCCCGAGCTAGCTCCTTTCTTTGCTCGTAAAGACGGTGACCAATCTTCATTCTACGATACTCAGGATGAACCATTACTTCAATACCATACAGATTGTAGCCATCATCGTTATGGTTAGTTATATAACCGTCATCAGTGACATCAGCCCATGTATGGCGATCATCATATTCATCAAAATTAATAATTAAACTGGAACAAGAACCAATGATTTCACCATCATACTCTGCTACAAATTGTCCTTCCGAAAATATATTTAAATGGCTTTCAAGGTGATCTCTTTTCCATGGATCCATTCCTGGAAAACATACCTCTTGTAGCGAAATAATTTTGTCGATATCTTCTTCTTTCATATTTCTAATAATCATTTTTTTCTCAAATTTGCTTAAATCTAATTTTCTCATAAATACTCCCCTTATTTTCATTGAAACAAACGTTTGTTACTCTTATACCCCTATTTTCCCTTTTCTAATCTTAGGCAAATGGTCTCCCTATAGATTCATTTGTCAACACATAACTATGCTTGATTTGTGTTGATTTTATGACTTTTTATAGAATTTTCTCAAGCATCGTTTATTTTTACGTTAAAGAGACGTATAATTTGTTAAAATACGTTAGTATACATATTTTTCATTTCGCCTATAAATATGAAAAAAGGGAGAACGTTATGAAACCAACAGAAAAGAAGGATGCTAGGGAAAGTATACTGTTTACAGCATGGGCTGCCTCAGTCATTGCTGTTTTCGGCAGTTTATATTTTTCGGAAATTAGACAGTATGAGCCATGTGAATTATGCTGGTACCAAAGAATTCTTATGTATCCTCTAATTGTCATTTTAGGCATAGCAGTAGTTAAAAAAGACTTTCGAATCAGCTTTTATACGATGATTTTATCTGGAATTGGAGGATTCATCTCTATTTACCATTACGGTATTCAAAAGTTTTCTTTTTTAACTGAAAGCGCGCCAGCATGTGGCAGAGTTCCTTGTACGGGACAGTATATTAACTGGTTGGGCTTTATCACTATTCCATTTCTAGCATTGGTTGCATTTATTATTATTTTTATTTGTAGTGTCATGATATGGAAAAAAACAAAGGGGGAGAAGACCGAATGAAAAAAATTATCATATTCTTAGCAGTCATTATTATTCTTTTTGGTGGAGTTGCACTGTTAACAAAAATGCAGAACGATCAAAAAGTTTCAGGGGACAACCCTTACGGAACAACTGATTTAGAGCAAGAAACGATTGATCAGTTAGATGATCCTAATTATAGCAATATTGTGTTACCGGAGGATTTAGAAAGTCAATTAAGTGAAAGCGGCGAAGCTACAGTATACTTTTTTAGTCCGACATGCCCTCACTGCCAAAGAACAACTCCAATTGTTGCTCCTTTATCTGATGACTTAGGCGTTGACTTATTACAATACAACTTACTAGAATTCGATCAAGGTTGGAATGACTTTGGTATTTCAGAAACACCAACTATCGTGCATTATGAAGATGGAAAAGAAGTAGCTCGTATTACAGGATACCAAGAGGAAGCTGTATTTCAAGATTGGTTTGAGGAAAACGTAACAGAATAAAAACGGATTAAAATTAAAAAACGACCAAATTTATTTTTGAACATTTGGTCGTTTTTTTGTATTTCCCTTTAATGATTCTTACTGTAAGTATGCTTGGTCTATATTTATTGGCTCTTTCGTTTGTTCAGGAAGGAAATGATGAAAGGAAAATGGAAAAGAGATATCAAAACGATTTAAAATCTCAGTATTTCTTTTAAATAACTCACAATGTTCTTTCTTCAACCCTGCATCTTCAAGAAGGTGCATTAAAGTTTGTAAACTAGCCAATACCGAGTAAGCATCTCCTAAAGTTTCCATACACTTCTCTGTCGGCTTTAAAATATTCATGTCACCAAATGCCTGTAATTCTTTTTCTGAAAAATAATGAGGTAAAACATGATGAAACATTTTATCGACCAATGCTTCAATTTGCTCCTCTTGTTCTGTTGTTGCCGCAAAAACTACTTTCACAAGTAACCCACCTTTGTTCACTAATACTTCATGATTACCAATAGAATAGCATAAACTACTTTTGCCTCTCGGTGGTAATTATCACCATGATTTTATATACTATTGATGCAAATATCGTTTTCTAAAAGAGAACTTAAATAATCCTTGTTAAATACACTTTCATCTATATGAATAAACACTATATGAAATGCTTAAAAGGAAGGAAGTAAATAATGGTAACAGTAAGTAAAAAAGGAGAATGGTTTGAATTAACCATTCCAAAAAAATGGGCTGGACAATCTGCAACGCAATTGTTTAGAGAGATTTGGGGCGCCCCTAAAAAGCTGACCCATCAAATGCGCATGGAGGGATGCGTAAAAAAGAATAACAACCCTATTGTATGGGAAAAGCCACTAATCCAAGGAGATCGGTTACAATTCAAACTTTTAACGGACCCTCAGGTAGAAACGCTTGAGAATGATGGTTTCTATACAGATGTAGATGTTAGGTACGAGGATGATCATTTAATCATTTTTAACAAACCTGCTGGGATGGAAACACACCCACACACCTTAGTTCAAAAAAATACCCTTTTAGATGCAGCCAAATATTATATGCAACTTCAGGGTGAATCTACTTACATTCGACATATTCACCGATTAGATAAGGAGACATCTGGAGTGATACTGTTTGCTAAACATTCTTTAGCAGGTGCTATCCTTGATACAGAACTTGCACAAAGATCTATCAAGCGCACGTATATGGCTCTCGTCCATGGCCAACTAAAAAGTAAACATGATAGTATTGAACTCCCTATCGGAAAGGATCGCCATCATTCCAATAAGCGGAGAGTCTCAACTACAGGGCAATATGCCAAAACGACCTATGACGTCCAAGCTTATGATAGCAAAAACAATATTTCACTCATTACTTGTCAACTCGATACAGGCAGAACCCATCAAATTCGTGTCCATTTAAGTCATATCGGACATCCACTCGTTGGTGATCATTTATATGGAGGAAAGAACCTGCTAACTAGACAAGCATTACATGCTTATAAACTTGAATGGCAGCACCCCTTCACAAAAGAAAAACAGGAGATCACTTGTCCAGCACCAGCAGACTTCCGCTCATTATGTCCATAAAGGAAACAAAGTACAAAGTCTACTATCAGCTCTTTTATTTATCTATTTACAATCGATAATAAAAACACAAAACAACGAGCAAATTCGAAGTGAAGTGCTCCTTAAATTTAGCCATAAAAAAACTGCACCTCCAATTGTTAGCTCATTTCTAACAATTGGAGTACAGTTCAAATTGTTCGTTTTACTTATTTTAATCTGTCGATTTCCTCATGGACCTCATGATGAAACTTACGATAAAGGCAAGCACAATCGCACCAATGATCGCTGGAATTATAGCAAAATCTGCGATTACTGGTCCCCAGTCTCCTAAAATAAGAGTCCCTAACCAAGCTCCGATGAAGCCAGCAATAATATTGCCTATAACTCCTCCTGGGATATCTCTACCTGCGATTAAACTCGCTACCCAACCGATAAGTCCACCTATAATTAATGACCATAAAAAGCTAAACAATGCTCTTCACTCCTTCATTACATCTATTTCATCTTCATTAGATGTACACTTAGGTTGTGAAAGCATTTAATAAATCATTCATTCACTTTTTTCCTAATATGGAAATATCAATTACAAATCGTCAGGATTTTTACCCATCCGTTTATTTTTATTATATTCGTCAATAACACTCATATCCTCGTCAGACAGAGCAAAATCAAATATAGCTTGATTTTCCTCTAGCCTCTTTAATTTCGTTGTTTTAGGTATAACAATTACTTGATTTTGTATATGCCAACGCAGAATAATTTGCGAGACTGTTTTATTATATTTTTCACTTAAGGTAACAAATTGTGGCTCCTTAGACAGTTCACCTCTTGCAATTGGCGCCCACGCCTCCACTTGAATGTTATTACTCCAGCAATACTCACGAAGTGGTTGTTGTGATAATTGCGGGTGCAATTCAACCTGATTTACCATTGGCATTATATTTGCGTCTTTTTTTATTTCTTCTAAGTGATGTTCGTGAAAATTACTAACGCCTATTGCCTTTACTAACCCTTCTTCATACAAATACTCAAGTGCTCGCCACGTATCTTTATACTTTTTTGGCATGGGCCAATGAATTAAATATAAATCAATATAAGATAAATGTAATTTTTTCAAACTTTTCTTAAAGGCTGCAATCGTCTGCTCATATCCATGATCATCATTCCAAACCTTTGTCGTAATAAACAGCTCTTCTCTATGTATGCCACTTTGTTCTATTGCTCTGCCTACACCTTCTTCATTATCATAGAAGCTGGCAGTATCGATTAAGCGATAACCTAGTTGAATCGCATTCCTTACGACATTTTCCACTTCCTTACCTTCTTCTACTTTATATACTCCTAAACCAAATTGGGGCATCAAGACCCCATTTGCTAATTTTACATTAGGTATTTTTACCATCCCTCATCCTCCTCAAGTAAAAAGTCTGTTTTTTTATTTCCATAAAAATATAAACGATGAAGCGGTCGAGTCATTGCCACATATAACAACTGTATTTCTAAAGGAGCTTTTGAGGTAAATACTTCATCAATCGAAAAGATAAATACTACGTCAAACTCTAAACCTTTTGCTAAATAAGCCGGAACAATGACGACTGATTCTTTAGGAATTTGTCCATGTTCTCCTAGTAAATAAACCACCATATCGCCAGTTTTTTCAAATTGTTGATAAAGCTTCATACAATCGTTCATCGTTTTCCCAATTAATGCAAAAGTTTTAAACCCTTCTTCTTTTACTTTAAGTAATTTAGCCTCTAAGACATTTATATAGTGCTTGCCTTCGGGGGATGGGATAAACTGCGGATGCTCTCCATGTCTAACAACAGGCTTTACTTCAGGAAAGGTATACGGCAGTTTTTTCAATATATGATTAGCTGCTTCCATAATTTCTACAGTAGTCCGGTAACTCTTCTGTAATTCTGTATAAGTGGCTCGAGGGAAAATCTCAGCCTTTACGTCTTCCCAAGATGTAAGCCCTCTATAAGAGTGAATACCTTGTGCTAAGTCTCCCACTAATGTAAACATATCGGTATCAGCTGCTTTCTTAAGAGAAAGAAGTTCCATGAACGTATAATCTTGCGCCTCATCGATGACTATGTTTTTTACTTTCCACTCTTTTTCAATTCCAAACAAATGAACCTGCAAATACAATAATAAAGCTAAATCTTCTCTTTCATACATTCGCCTCTTAAACAAGTCTTGTTGATACCGTATAATATTTTCTGCTTCTACTTGTGTTAACTGATTATGTGAGCGTTTTACTAATTGCTGTGGATTTTGAAATAAATCTTTATAATAGGACCAAATATTCTTTTTAGGAAATTGCTTCATATATGTAGCTACCGATCTCTTTATTGCCGTTTTCATTTCATTCAACCTTGCTTCTTTCTTATCAAGGGCTTGTGATACATATTTTTTTCTCTTCACGGGATCTTTCGCTTGATATAATGCTCTTTCAATTTTGTCATCATAAAACATTTCAATTTTCTCAAGCATTTTCTTTTTTTTATGTTTTATTTCATTTTGTAATATCGAACGTAACTTATTTATTCTCTTATACAAAGGTAAATAATAAAAATCTTCTTCCAATAATTGCACAAATCTTGCACTTTTATATAATCGATACTTATCAACATAAAAATCAGTAGGCGGATGAAAAGTTAGAAATATTTCTTTCATATATTCATTCAGTATTGTTTGAAAAACTTTAGACCCCTTCAATTTTGATATTTGAAGCGCATGAACTGTTTCCTTTTGATGATTTTTCTCTAATAATTGAATTAACTTATCATCTTTTTTCAATTTTATATTTTCCTTTTGTAACGCTCCTATTACATAATCCTCGTACGTTTTTTGCTTAATATTCTCAACACCAAGCTCAGGTAGCGCTTCGGAAATATAATCAAGGAATAGATTACTTGGAGCAATAATCATCAATTGCTCAGGTTGAAAGTTTTCTTTGTATTGGAAGATAAAATAACTAATTCGGTGTAGAGCAATCGTCGTTTTACCACTTCCCGCACCGCCTTGAACGATGATAGGTTTATTCAAATCAGCTCTGATAACTTTATTTTGTTCCTCTTGTATAGTAGATACGATTTCTGTGAGGCGATTACTTGCACTTCCAGCTAGGGTTTCTTGTAACAATTGATCATTTGTTGTCAAATCAATATCACGAATCTCAGTTAGGAGGCCTCGCTCCATCATAAATTGTCTTTTTAATAAAAGCTCACCGTTAAAATTCTCTCCATTAGAGACATACGAAACATCCCCTAGTCTGCCTTCATAATAAAGATTTGCTATTGGTGAACGCCAATCGACAATTAATTGATCCTGATTTTCTCTTGAGTATAAAGACGTTTTCCCAATATAGATAACTTCTTCCGCCGGTTGATCATCTCTGGAAAAATCAATTCTTGCAAAATAAGGTTTGAGACGGGACTTTTTCAAACTTGATAGCTCTTCTTTTGACATATCAAAAAAGCGAGCATTCGTTAATAAGGACGAATAACCTAAGCTGGAATCGACGTCTTTAAAGGCTGCTTTCATATTGTCTTGAAAATTATCCTTCGATGTCTCTGCTGTTTTAATAACAGCTTCCATATATCTTTTTGTATATTCTAAGCGCTGGTTTTCTTCATTGTAATCGGGGTGTTGATGTACCGTTGTCATATCATTTACCTCCATTTTAATAATTAGCCGCTGATGGAGAGTAATCTGACGTTGTGTAAGTGAGAAGAAATATATATTATCAGAAAAATGCATAACAATCAAATAAATGCGCAGTACTTTTAAGACATTCCAATATGAATAGATATTAATTAAGTTAAGGAATAATGTAAAAGTAAAGAAAAACTTTATTAATTTTTTGTAAAGGCGAATACAACCAATTCATGAAAAATAGTATGGATTCCACTCACTCATACTCTTAGAAAGTTAGTAATAACAAGGGATATAAAGGTATTTAATTAAATAATAAGAAACATTACAATTAGATTACATTTGAACATAATTCGACATTTTTCTTCTAGACCCGAAAATTACGCTTTATACAATAAAATTTTTCGTTTAAAATAATAACGTTTGAAGGGTTTATTTTCCGAAAATTACTGGGGGTATTAATGATGGTTTTTAAAAAACAAGATAAATTCAATAAATTGTTAAGTGATATTGCAATCAACTTAAAAGAAGGAGCTATGTATTTCGCCGATTATAAGCTAAATAACATTAGTGACTTAAAAATTTTCTCAGAAAAAATGAAAGAATACGAAACAAAAGGCGACACACTTGTTCATGAAACAATTAAAGAATTAAACAATGCCTTCATTACACCAATTGAAAGAGAAGATATTCTTCATCTTGCAATGGCAATGGATGACGTATTAGATGGTTTTGAACAAACAGCAGATTTATTTGAAATGTACTCCATCATTAATGCTGATGAATATATGTTAAAGTTTGTAGAAGCTATTCAACAAAGTGCAGTAGAAATTGAAAAATCAGTTGAGCTATTATCCTCTAAAAAGTTGCTAAAAATACGAGATCATGCAATTAAAATCAAAGACCTAGAATCAAAATGCGACGGCGTATTACGCCAATCTATTAAACATCTTTTTTCTGTTGAAAAAGATCCAATTCGCATCATTCAGAAGAAAGAAATTTACGAAAACCTAGAGGAAATTGCTGACAGCTGCCAAACAGTTGCCAACGCATTCGAAACAATTATAATGAAAAACGCGTGAGGAGCAATAACTAATGGATGCAATTTTAATTATCACAGTATTAATCGTCATTTTTGCTTTAGTCTTTGACTTTATTAACGGATTTCACGATACAGCGAATGCTATTGCAACTTCAGTGTCAACGAAAGCTTTGAAACCTAGACATGCTATTATACTAGCTGCAACAATGAACTTTGTAGGTGCAATGACTTTTACAGGTGTTGCGAAAACGATTACGAAGGATATTGTCGATCCTTTCACCTTACAAAACGGCTCAATTGTCATTCTATCTGCCCTTATAGCAGCGATTTTCTGGAACCTTTTGACTTGGTATTTCGGCATACCAAGTTCATCCTCTCATGCTTTAATTGGTTCAATCGCAGGTGCTGCCATTGCGTCAGCTGGCTTTTCTGCATTAAACTATAGTGGATTTATCGGTATTATACAGGCACTCATTTTTTCACCACTGATTGCTTTTGCAGCCGGATTTATTATTTATAGCATTTTTAAAATTGTTTTTAGAAATAATAATTTAACAAAGACAAATAGAAATTTTAGAACGATACAAATTTTCACCGCTGCATTGCAATCATATACCCATGGTACAAATGATGCACAAAAAGCGATGGGGATTATCACACTAGCGTTAATCTCCAATAACTATGTAACTTCAACGGACATTCCTTTTTGGGTCCAATTATCTTGTGCAATCGCGATGGGACTGGGTACATCTGTTGGTGGTTGGAAAATTATTAAAACAGTTGGCGGTAAAATCATGAAGATTCGCCCTGTTAACGGAGTAGCAGCAGACATTACGGGGGCAATGGTCATCTTTGGTGCAACCGCACTACATATGCCAGTTAGTACAACTCATGTTATTTCTTCATCTATCCTCGGTGTAGGCTCAGCCCATCGAGTAAAAGGAGTCAAATGGGGAACAGCACAACGTATGTTAATTACTTGGGTTATTACTTTGCCGATTTCAGCAACAATAGCTGGATTAACTTATTTGATTTTGAGTTCTTTCTTATAATGCAAACAAATCCTTAAGGGTTTATATCCTTTAAGGATTTTTTGTCTTCTTCTAATAAGAACACATATATAACAAATACTATAAAGAACTTGAAAATCTTCATAAAAACGAATACTATAGTCCATGTGACCTTTTTTCGTTCGTATTATTACACACGACCATGTATTTACAGCTTGGAGGATTCTAATGTTTAAGTTAAAAGAAAACAATTCTACAGCAAAAACAGAAATACTCGCCGGTTTTACAACTTTTTTAACAATGGCATACATTGTTGTTGTTAACCCAGTCATTCTTTCTGACGCTGGTGTCCCATTTGATCAAGTCTTTACTGCAACGATTATTGCAGCAGTTGTTGGTACACTTTGGATGGCCCTTTTTGCCAATTATCCAATTGCTATTGCTCCCGGTATGGGATTAAATGCTTATTTCGCCTATTCTGTTGTTGGTGGGGGCTTAGATTATGTAACAGCTTTTGCTGCCGTCTTCGTAGCCGGACTAATCTTTGTGATTTTATCTTTAACTGCTTTTCGTGAAAAATTAATTGAAGCCATTCCCGAAAACTTAAAAGCTGGAATTTCAGCTGGTATTGGTTTATTTATTGCATTTGTTGGACTGCGAATGTCCGGCATTATTACAAGTGATCCTAGCAATCTTGTTGCTCTAGGGGATTTAACAGCAACTTCGGCAATATTAACGCTAGTTGGTTTAGTCATCACACTCATTTTAATCGCACTAAATGTATCTGGAGCACTGTTTTTCGGCATGATTATAACAGGCTTAATCGCGTTCTTTACTGGGCAACTACAGTTTAGTGACGGGCTTACATCTTTACCTTCGCTTCCAGAAGGCATTTTAGTATTCAACCCCATTTCAGCTATTGGGGAAGTCATCACTCATGGCCTTTATGCGGTTGTTTTCTCGTTTTTATTAGTAACAATATTTGATACAACCGGAACAATGATTGGTGTTGCCCAACAAGCTGGTTTAATGAAGGGGAATAAATTGCCACGTGCAAGACAGGCTTTATTATCTGATTCATTAGCCACATCTGTCGGTTCTATGTTCGGAACAAGCCCTACAACTGCTTTCATTGAATCTTCTAGTGGAGTTGCCGCCGGTGGACGAACCGGACTAACTTCTTTGACAGTAGGTATCCTTTTTATCGTTGCTGCATTCTTTAGTCCACTTGTCAGTGCGGTTTCAGGCATTGCTGCCATTACTTCGCCTGCACTCATAATTGTTGGTAGCTTAATGATGGGAAGCTTAGTTAAAGTTAAATGGGGTGAGTTTGATGAAGCTTTCCCAGCCTTTTTAATTATTTTGACGATGCCGCTCACTTCTAGTATTGCTACAGGTATTGCACTCGGGTTTATAACACATCCAATCTTAAAAATATTTAAAGGCAAAGGTAAACAAGTTCATCCACTCGTTTATATTTTCGCTGTATTATTTCTCATTCAATTGCTCTTTTTACCACATTAAAGTTGAATGATTAAAACATATATTAGCTAAATAAAAAATCCGAACACCTCACCAAATGCTAAAGCAATTTAAGCATCTGATTGATGAGTGTTCGGATTTTCTTTTTTACCAATATAGGATTGAATGAGTTAGACTTCTACCTCTTCAATTTTATTATGTGGGTTATTATAAACTTCTTGGTCGATATCTTTCGTAATTTTACTCGTTAATATACCCGAAGTCATAGAACCACTCACATTTACCGCTGTTCTTCCCATATCAATTAACGGTTCAATTGAAATCAATAAACCCGCAAGCGCGATAGGTAAATCTAAAGCTGAAAGGACGAGAATGGCTGCAAAAGTAGCTCCTCCACCTACTCCCGCAACGCCAAATGAGCTGATAACAACTATAACGATAACAGAAAGTAGAAAACTTGGTTGTAATGGATTAATCCCGACCGTAGGTGCAATCATAACAGCTAACATAGCCGGATAAATACCCGCACAACCATTTTGTCCAATCGAGAGACCAAATGAGCCAGCGAAATTGGCTATTCCATCTGACACCCCTAATGATTTTTGCGTCTTAATATTTAAAGGTAATGCCCCAGCACTTGTTCTTGACGTAAAGGCAAACGCAAGCACTGGAAAAGCTTTTCTTAAGTATTGTAGTGGACTTAATCCGACAAATAGTAATAATAACAAATGAATTAGCATCATAACCGCTAACGCTACATATGAAGCAATGACAAATTTTCCTAAATTATAGATTGCAGAGAAATCACTTAATGCAACTGTCTTTGTCATAATAGCTAGCACGCCATAAGGAGTTAATCTAAGGATTAGTGTAACCACACGCATAATAATGCTATAAAAGGCATCGACAATTTTTGCAAATACCTCTGCTTGCTCAGGTGTTTTTCTTCTTACGCCCAAGTAGGCAATACCTAAGATTGCTGCAAATATAACGACCGATATCGTTGAAGTCGCTCTCGCTCCTGTTAAGTCAAGAAAAGGGTTTGCAGGAAGTAACTCTAAAACTTGTTGAGGCAATGTTTGAGCTGCTAGTGATTGAGATGTTTCTTCCATTTGTGTCCCTCTACTGATCTCTGCATCTCCCTCTTCAATTTGGATGGCTTCTAAATTAAAGACAGTCGCCGAACCAATACCTACAATTGCAGCCAAAGCTGTAGTCCCAAGTAGTATTCCGATAATTAATACACTAATTTTACCAATATTACTTGAGAGGCTCAATCTTGTAAACGCTCCTAAAATGGAAATAAACACGAGTGGCATAACAATCATTTGTAAGAATTTAACATAACCCCCACCAACTAGTTGAAACCAATCTGTTGACCTTGCCAATACTTCTGAAGTTGGTCCATAAATCAGTTGCAATGCTAAACCAAACAATATACCTATTCCCAATGCCGTAAAGACTCTTTTAGAAAATGAAATATGTTTACGTTGCATAATAAATAATAAACTAATAAAACCAATCATTAATGCTAAGTTAATAATAAACCATACATTATCCATCATTACCCCTCCTAAAATCTTACTTTTGCACAATTTCATATGATAATACGATTATTCCTATACGTCAAGTATGAATTCAAGATTTAATTATCCTTTATGGTATATGCTTTTTTCATGAATATATACCAATCTATCTATTGGCCTTCTCTTATTTAACATTTTCAACTGTTTACATATTTTTTTATTCCCCTTTGAAAGGCAAAAAGCTGCAGCATCGCTTAAAATAAGCTAACGATGCTACAGCTAAAATCAAAACTCTTATTACTTATAAGCTTCTTACCTTCTCGCTGCAAGCTTTCATAGCAGTGAGAACAGATGAACGAAATCCTGTTTCTTCTAACTTGCTGACCGCATCAATAGTCGCACCTCCAGGGGTACAAACCTCATCTTTTAACACTCCAGGATGTTTACCAGATTCAAGCACCATCTTTGCTGCACCTAATACTGCCTGAGCACCTAGCTTATAAGCAGTGTCTCTTGGTATACCGTCCTTTACTGCTCCATCGGCCAGTGCTTCTATAAATAAAAACACATATGCAGGAGAAGAACCGCTAATTGCTGGAATGCCGTCCATTAATGACTCGTCAACTACTTCCACTTTCCCGATAGCAGAAAAGATGCGTATTACTTTACTTAATTTCTCTTCATTAATATACTGGTTGCTACTTAGCACACTCATTCCCTCACCAACCAGTGAAGGTGTATTTGGCATTGTACGTACTGCCATTACATTTCGCTCAAAGTACTCTTCGATATCATTTAGAGTAATGCCAGCAGCAATTGTTACGATAATGCTATGTTCATTTACTACTTCTTTTATTTCATCAATTACTTCCTTATGATCCTTAGGAGGAACCGCTAAAAAGATCACTTCGGCGTTTCTTGCCACTTCTTTATTGGAGTGGGTTGTATGAATCGCATACTTTGCTTCTACCTTATGTAGTGTTTCTTTCGTTCTTGCACTTGAAATAATTTCATGATGACTGACTAAACCGTTTTTTAATATACCTCCAATAATCGCTTGTGCCATTTTTCCACAACCGATAAACCCTATCTTTTTTTCCATTATTATCACTCACCTTTTCCATGCTCTGGTTCATTTTAACATGAACACAGCTGTATTCAAAAAAGTGTTTAATCTACTTCTTTAAGACAAACGTAGAACAAATGATACTATATTTGCTACAAGCTTACCTTATTCATTAGATGAACTTCATCAAAAAAAATAACCCAAAGCATCAATGCTTTGGGTTATTTTTTAATTAATTATCTTGAACATCTTTTCGATTCTTTTTAAACATTTTTGATAATACTTCATACACAATAGGAACAACAACTAGAGTTAATAAGGTCGAACTTGCAAGACCCCCGATAACTGTGATACCTAATCCTTTAGAGATTAAGCCTCCACCGCCTGAACCAAATAATAATGGAACCAGCGCACCCATTGTAGCAATAGCTGTCATTAGTATCGGACGAAGACGAGTGGCACCCGCTTCTAGAATAGCGTCTCTCATCGTCATACCGTTTCTTTCCATATGAATAATCCGGTCAACCAATACAATAGCGTTCGTAACAACGATACCGATTAACATGAGTAGACCCATCATAACCGTAACAGAGATTGTTTCCCCTGCAATGTATAATCCGACAAATGAGCCAATTACTGCAAACGGTAGTGAGAACAGAATGGCAAACGGTGCAACACCCTCACCAAATGTAACAACTAAGATGAAATATACAATCGCAATAGCGGCAAGCATTGCTAAACCTAATTGCGTAAACGTTTCATTCATATCTGCAGTTACACCAGCAACATCAAGAGTTACCCCTTGTGCCAAGTCTAAATCATCGATACCTTTATCCAGCTCACTCGTAACTTTGGATAAATTATCTGAAGTTACTGTTGCAGAAACTGTTGCATAGTACTCACCTTTACTACGAGACAATGTATTTAATGTTGTTCCTTCTTCTACATTAACAAGCTCAGATAATGGCATTTCTTGGCCTGTCGCAGTCGGAACCTCTGTATCTAATAACTCATCAATTGATTTCGCAGGCTCAGCAGCTTCAGTTTGAATAATGACATCTATTTCATTACCATCACTTTGAACAGTTGTCAGCACTTCACTATTACCTTTATCGTTTAACGCCATAACGATTTGACCTGTCGTTAAGCCATACTGCATGACATCTGCTTGCTCAACTTTTAAGATATGTTCTACATAAGCGTCTTCTGCCGTAGATGAAATATCATCTAAGTTATCAGTATCATGCATGACATCTTCCACTTGTGTCACGGCATCATTTAGTTTATCTAAATTCTCACTATACAATGTATAGCTTACTTCACTAGTATTCGCACCCATTGAAGAAAAGTCCTGAGATTTCCACTCACCAGATTGTTCTATATTAAATACATATTCTTCAATTTCTTCTCTTACCTCTGGGAAGTTCTTCATATCTGGATCAAAAATTAGATACATAAGAGCCCCACTAGCGCCCCCACCCATCATCATAGCAGCAGGATCTACATTGTCTGGGTCATTAATGGACAATTGTAGTATATCAATATCATCGCGTTTTAATAACTCTTCTTCTACTTCAGAAATATTCTCTTCTGTTATATCCATCTTTTCGCCGGTTTCAGGTGTATATGTTAAATACATTACCTTCTCTTCTTCACTTCCAAGGAAGCTAAAACCGATTAATGGAGTCAATGCTAATGATCCAGCTAATAAAAGAATAGCGATAGCTGACGTTATAATTTTATGGTTTAACGCTTTACTTAGAATGCCTTTATACCATAAAGCAAGTTTACCTACTTCTTTATGATTGCTCTCCTCTTTCTTACCGTAAAGTTTTTTCTTGAATAAGAAATGAGATAGGGCTGGGACAATTGTAATCGCAACAATTAATGAAGCACCCAATGCAAATGTCATCGTTAAAGCAAACGGAACAAATAGCTCACCAACCATTCCACCTACGAAAATTAACGGCGCAAAAACGGCCACAGTTACTAATGTAGATGAAAGAATCGGCTTAAACATTTCAATAGTCGCTTCCCTTACTAAAGCACGACCATTTAATTTTTCCTCTTTCAAATGTAAGCGACGGTAAATATTTTCAACAACAACAATCGAGTCATCGATTACACGACCAATTGCTACTGTAACCGCTCCAAGAGTCATAATATTTAACGTAATATCCAACCAATTAAGGACTAAAAATGCCATAAAAATCGACACCGGAATGGAAACAATGGATATAATCGTTGACTTAAAGTCTCTTAAAAAGAGTAGAATAATTAATACAGCAATTAAACCACCAAAAAGTGCTTTTTCGACCATTGTGCTAACAGACTTTTCAATCGGTTCACCCTGGTCTAAAGAAATATCAATGGCAAGGCCATCATACTTTTCTGTTTCTTCTTCAACATAGTCTTTTACACGATTAACTACATCTACTGTGTTATCCTGTTGTCCTTTTACAATTTGGATCGCAATCGCATTTTCTCCATTTGTACGAGAAACAGACTCTACTTTACCTACTTGTTCAATTTGAGCAAGTTCACTTAGCTCAACAAACGGTTGTGGGTGGTCGGCAGTTGGCGTTACTGGGATCATCATTTCTTTCAACTCATCAACAGTTGTTACTTTCCCATCTACCGAAACAGCTTCTTCAGCTTCTTCAAAATCAAATAGCCCTAAAGATAATGCCATATCACTTGCTTGAATCAGTTCTTTTACATCATCTTGATTCAATTCAAACTTGGCTAGCTCTTCTTCATCCCAAGTAAATTCAACTTGTTCAATATGTTGACCAGTCATTGTTGCAGATGCTACTCCTTCAATCTTTTCAATATCAGGCAAGATCACATCTTCAACTAATTCAGTCAGTCCAACTATATCTTCTTCTGTACTACTAATTGAAAGTGCAACTACTGGCATCATATTCATGCTGATAGATGTCACAGTCGGCTCTTCCACATCTTCAGGAAGATTTAGATTAGCAATCGCTCTTTCTAGTTCAACCTTTTTATCATCCATATCAACGCCATATTTATATTCTACTTGAATACTTCCTACATTCGCACTTGAATTAGAATAAACAGCATTGACATCATCTAGCCCTTCAACTGCCTGTTCAATTGGCACTGAAACCTCTTCCATCACTTGCTCAGGTGTGGCACCAGGATAAACACCATTTACCATTAAAAATGGAATAGAGATATCCGGGATTGTTTCAGTTTTCATCTGTGTAGTTGAGTAAACACCTGAAACTGTAATAATTATGGTTAATAACCACACAGCGAGCTTATTCTTTAAAACGAAATTGACTATGCCCTTCACATTGACACCTCTTTTTTTATTAATTCGATTTTCCTTTACCCGATAACCATTATGTATATAGTAGAAATCAGCGTAAATGAAGTCTTACATATAGGAATACTCACTATCATACCCAAAAAAAATCGTTACTGGTTCTATAGAATCTATTTTGTTTGTTTTCTTGACGCCAATCTCGGGTATCCTATAGAATATGACTAGTGGGTCACATCACCAATAAATATAACTGACCGGTCAGTCAAGTGTCAATTATATTATTGTGAAGTTTTTGTTAACACGGAGATTCTTCTTCGGTTAAGGAGTTGTTACAGATGAAAGAAAAAGAAAAAATAATTATTGAAGCTGCGATTAAATTGTTCGCTAAAAAAGGATATACTGCCACATCTGTACAAGATATCGCCACTGATAGCGGCATTTCCAAAGGTGCGTTTTATTTATATTTTAAATCAAAAGAAAAATTGTTAGAGTCCTTATTAATATATTATTTTGATCAATTAACTGAAGAAATCATGCAGTGGGACAATAAGAACCTCACAGCCAGAGAAAAATTCAAGGCACAAATCAATACAACCATTGATATGTTAATCCAACATAAGGATTTTATTATTACTCAAACAAGAGAACAAACCATACCTATTAATGAATCAATTAAAGAATTATTATTCACAAAGCAAATTGAAATGAATGAATTTTACCGCAAAAGTTTATCTTCTATATATGGAGAAGAAATGACTCCTTATTTATGGGATTTATCTCAACTCCTTGATGGTCTTTTTCATTCATACGTAAAAATATTAATCATTGACAAAGAAATATTTAAGCCTGAGCATGTGACTGATTATTTATTAAATAGAATGGACTCTTTAGCAGAAGGTCTAAAAAAAGAAGAACCTTTGATCACTGAAGCTAAGATGAACCGTTTCCTGCATAATTTTAATATATGTTTACCAAATACTAGTCCATCGACTACCATCGCAGATATTAGAAAACAAATACAAGCATGCGACGATAAGGAAACATTAGAGGTCTCCCTCGATATGATAGAAGAAGAAACCCAAAGGGAATATCCCAGACTTCCAGTCATTAAAGGAATGATTACAAACTTTAATCAATATCCTGATTTAAAGAAGCAATTGAATGATTTATTACAAATATAGAATGAGAGAAATTTGTCGATAAAAAGACCAACCTTTTTACTGGACATTTTCACTTTTAACGTTTATTTTACTATAAACAGGTAATATAAAGAGATATAGTGTAAATGAAGTAGAAGACTTCTGTACTTATAATTTATAAGAATGGATGGTGGAGAATATGGCAAATAACAAAGTTACGAATATCAGAAAGAATGAAAAGAAAGATGTAAGTATCGGAACAAGCGTGTCTTTAAATGGTCTCGTTACAGCTGTCTTTGATAATATGGTTCACGTACAGATCGGAGCCAAAATTGTCACTGTCAATATAAAGGATTTATATTCAGAAATCAATCAAACGTTACTTCCAAACCAATCAGTAAAAACACCATCGCAATCCGTCTAAAAACTGGTGAGAAATCTTATTAAAGATTATATTTCCTAGGATAGTTAGTCTATAAATAAGGGCTAGTTATCCTTTTTTATTTAGATAATCAACGCTACATTTATGAAATAAAACAGTTCGTTGTTGATGATTTAAAAGTTTACAGAAAAAATTTTTCCTTCATCCTTTGCTTATTAACACTAGTTATTTTCATTTTTTAACGGTATGGCCTTTCTACATAAGAATATTCATTCTATTATTTTATTTACTTTGATGAATACTGAGATACTGCTTTTTTTCATTTTAGTTAAGCAGGACTTCAAAAAGAACCCTACAAATATTCATATTCTTCGCAAATATGATTTCTTTCACTGCTTAGTTATTGTTATTGACTAATGTTAACAGAGCCATAAAAATACTTACCTTGTTCAACGAACGATTCCTCAAGTTGAACAAGGTAAGTAAATTTGACCATGATACTGATACTTGAAATTGTCTAGTTTTATCAATAGAATTATAAGGATTTATCATCCACTACTTTAATGGATTTTTTTCATTTCTTTTAATCTTGTAGCATCACCTAATATTTGAATTAAGGATGCATCTTCTATACGTAAATCCCCCTCTATTTCTACTACCCATGTATCATTAGCAATCATCTTCATAATTTCTGCTCCTTCAGGTAATTGCTGTAAGGCAGAGCGTCCATATGCAATCCAACTCGTTTTCGCACTACGCTGTTGATCAAGGGTGGACTCTTCATTAAAAGTATACTCCTGAGCCTTTTCTGATAAATGAATCAAATCTTCTATAATTGCACTTGCTGTTGGATACATACCTGCACCTGGCCCCTGCAAACTAATACTCCCGACAATATCCGCCTCGATATGGATAGCATTTTGCACACCTTCCACCTGATATAAAGGATGGTTACTTTCAACTAACACTGGCCGAACAGCACATTTTACTTGAGAATGAGCGTATTCAATAGTTGCCACGTGCTTGTATCTAAGACCTAATTCATTAAAGAAAGTAATATCTGATTTAGCAATACTCGCAATCCCGTTTCTTTCAATCTGCTCGCTTTTTGGTTTCTCTCCATAAATCAACTCACTTAAGATAGCAGCTTTATAATACGCATCAAAGCCTTCAACATCATTCGTCGGATCCGCTTCCGCATAACCTAATTTTTGCGCTAGCGCCAGAGCATTATCAAATGATAATTGCTCTTCTCTCATTTTAGTTAATATAAAATTAGATGTACCATTCAATATGCCTTCAACCTTCGTTACTTTATTAGCATTTAGTAGTTTTTTTAAAGTTTGAATAATAGGAATACCGCCTGCTACAGTAGCCTCGTAGCCGACTGAGACATGATATTTTTTTGCTAATTCTCTTAAGATATTACTTTTTTCTGCAAACATCTCTTTATTTGCCGTAATTACGTGGCGACCTTTTTCAATCGCACTTTGTAAATAAGTTGCAGCCGGTTCAATACCAACAATTGCATCAATTACTACATCAATATTCTCCAATTGTTGGATTTTTTCATATTGGTTTGTCAACATAACTGACTGATCGGGGGCAGTATGCTTCTTAATGTCCCTCACTAGAATAGCAACAACCTTTACTTCTTCACTTAATAACTTTTGTAAACGCCCTTGATGCTGTTGAATTGTACGGTAAACGCCTTTACCAACAGTACCATAGCCAAGTAAAGCGATATTTATCGTCAAAACCCTTTACCTCCCATTACATCATATTACTGTAATTTTTTACTAAGTTTGGCAAGCTCTCTTGCCTTTAATTCTCTGCGCAATATTTTTCCACTGATTTTTGTTTTAGGTAGTTCTGTGACAATTTCCATTTCTCGTGGGGCAGAATGAGCAGCTAATCTTGTTTTTACAAACCTTCTAATCTCTTCAAGTAGTACATCACTGCCTGTAAATCCTTTTCTTAGGACAATAAAGGCTTTGACGATTTCTCCTCTTAATGCATCTGGTTTTCCAATGACTCCAGCTTCTGCTACAGCAGGATGTTCAATGAGCTTACTTTCAACCTCAAAAGGTCCGATTCTCTCCCCGGAAGAATTGATCATATCATCACTCCTACCTTGGAAGAATATATATCCATCTTCATCTTGAACAGCTAGATCTCCTGATACATACCAACCTTCAAAAGGAAAATATGACTGGTATTTCTCCTCATTCTTCCATACTTCTTTCATGATTCCTGGCCATGGTGCTTTAATTGCTAAGTGACCAATCGACCCTCTTGATTGTTCGACACCATCATCATCGAGGATAGCGATGCTTATACCAGGAAATGGTCGACCCATTGATCCGGGTTTAATTACTTCTGAAGGTAAATTGACAATTAATTGTGCCCCTGTTTCAGTCATCCACCATGTATCATGAATTCTTTTCCCTAACGTTTCTTGTCCCCAATAAATGACCTCAGGATTTAACGGCTCACCAACACTTAATAAATGTCTTAAGTTGGATAAATCATAATCATTTGGTAGGTCATTTCCTTCTGCCATTAACATTCTGTATGCTGTCGGTGCACTATACCATACAGATACTCCAGTTGTTTCTAATGTATGATACCAACCCTTTGCATCAAAGCGGCCACCATTAACAACAATTGTCGCTCTATTTAACCAAGGTGTGAAAATGCCATACACAGTTCCCGTAACCCAACCTGGATGTGCGGTACACCAATACACATCATCATCTTTTAAATCGAGTACCCATTTCCCTGTTTGATATTGATGAACCATCGCTCTATGAGCATGAATAATTCCTTTTGGCTTTCCTGTTGAACCGCTCGTATAGTGGATGTTTAAACCATGCTCGAGATCAACCCACGTCGTGATATCTTCTTCTTTTACTGTTTTCTCTAATTCTTTGATGAGTGAAATTTCTTTTTCACCTAATAATTGTACGTCATCAGCATCAGTAAGAAATATCTTCTCTAAACAAGGCAGTTCGTTCTTTGGTACCCTGTTAAGTAAGTCAGTATCCGTAATCAAAAATCTCCCATCACAATCAGAGATTCTATCTTTTACTGCTTCCTCCATAAATGCTTCAAAAAGAGGACCCGCAATTGCGCCGAGTTTAATGGTGGCAATCATTGTAAAATAACAATCGGGATGTTTAGGTAGAAAAATAAAAACGAAATCACCTTTTTTCACCCCTTGGTTTCTTAAAACGGTGGCGATATGATCCGTTTTTTCTTTAATCTCTGCGAATGTGTATGTCTCTTCATATGAACCATTCACATAATGCAACCCTATTTTGTTTCCATAACCGTCAACCACATGTTTATCAATACATTCATGAGCCATATTGACTAGACCTGATTGGCTCCAGCTAAACTGTTGTTTAACCTCATCCCATGAAATATTTTGACATGCCTCTTCATAGTTTGTTAAGTTGTAATCTCCTTCAATGGGGGCAAGCTGTTGCCGCTCTATCACTGTCATAATTCATTAGCTCCTTTATCTTTAGATTGCTTTCGAATGAGATAAATCTAATAATTGCAAAATCTCATCTTTTAGTGCAGCAAGATCTTTATCTCCTCTTGATCTTGGTTTTGATTTTTCAATTTTTATTTCTTGATATAATTCTCCCGGCTGTCCCCTAAGAATAATAATGCGATCGGCTAAATATAATGCTTCATCAATATCGTGCGTTACTAAGAGGATAGTTGATTGATAGGTTTGCCAGAGATTCAGTAATAAATCTTGTAATTGCATTTTTGTAAAAGCATCTAATGCACTAAACGGTTCATCTAAAAGTAATATTTCTGGTGAGGTAACGAGGGCTCTGGCAATGGCCACCCTTTGCGCCATCCCGCCAGATAAATCTTTCGGGTAATGGTTTTCAAACCCTTCTAGCCCAACGGCTTTAATATATTGCGCTATTTTACTTTGAACTTTTTTTTGTAGACCGAATCCGATATTGTCATAAACTTTTAACCAAGGCATCAATCTAGGTTCTTGGAAAATCATCCCGATTTTCTTATGAACATCATGGACAGTTTCGCCATCTATTACAACCTGGCCATCATATTGTTTATCCAAGCCGGATAATACACGTAAGAGCGTACTTTTACCGCAACCACTTGTTCCTAAGATTCCAATGACTTCACCTTTTTCTACCTTTAAGTCAATATTTTTGAATCCCGTTGTTCCATTTGAAAAAGTTCTAGACACTCGCTCAATTGATAACAATCTTGCCACCTCCTACTTCTTGACGATCGTATCTTGCCAATGCAATGTTTTTGTCTCTAACCCTTTTAAAATGGCATCTGTTATTTTTCCTAATATGGCAAATAAGACGATACTAGAAATAATTAATTCCGGTGCATAAGTGTTTTGGCCATAAACAAGCAAGTAGCCAATACCTGTAGAAGCTCCCATTAATTCAGCTGCAACAACAAACATCCAACCAAGTCCCAATCCGCTTCTCAGCCCTACTAAAAAAGATGGCAAAGCTGCTGGTAAGATAATCTTACAAATTAATTGCCATGAGCTAAAATGATAGATTTTCCCCACTTCAATTAGTTTACGGTCAATTCCTTGAATGCCTGAAACGATATTTAGATAAACTGGGAAGAAAACACCGACAGCGATTAAAACCACCTTGGAAGGTTCCCCAATTCCCATCCAAAGAATAAATAATGGCACCCATGCCAATGAAGGTATGGAACGAAAAGCTTGGATCAGGGGATCTAATAAACTTTCAACTGTTGAAAAGTAGCCAACAGCGGCGCCGATAATTAAAGCTGCAGCAGTGCCAAATAAGAAACCAAGCACAAGGCGATATAATGTAATGCTCGTATGTGTCCATAAACTTCCATCTGTCGTCATTGTCATAAGTGATTGCAAAATGATTGATGGAGCCGGGAGTAAATGAGGAGGGAACACACCGATCCGACTCAAGTACTCCCATGCAAGAATAAGTAAGATTGGCACGATACTTCCAAGTAATACCCTTTGAATACTAGGGTTAATTTTTCTATGCTTCTCCTTACCCTCATTTAC
Organism: Cytobacillus sp. FSL W7-1323; assembly: GCF_038595015.1. Taxonomy (NCBI): domain Bacteria; kingdom Bacillati; phylum Bacillota; class Bacilli; order Caryophanales; family Bacillaceae; genus Cytobacillus; species Cytobacillus sp. FSL W7-1323. The sequence goes on along the minus strand of NZ_CP151998.1, from coordinate 1,417,309 downwards.
TTTGGGGATCGCTATGACTTCCTTCATATTCATTCTCCTTTACCAACCCTATTGAATGACCTCTGTTGAGAAATCTGGGTTTATTAATTCATCAACCACTTTACCTACGTCATCACTCTTAATAATGCCTTCTTCTTTTAAAACCTCACCAGCAGCATTTAATGCTTCTATTTGCACTTCACCAGGTATTGGTTCATTAAAGTCATTTCTCTCTAATTCTTTTTTCGCTACCTCTAGGGTGATTTGTGCTTCTTCTGCCAGTATCTCTGCCGCTTCTTCAGGATTTTCTAATACCCATGTACGAGCTTTTTCATAAAGCTCAATTACTTTTTTCACTTGTTCAGGATACTTCTCAGCAAATTCGCTTCTCACATTTAATGTGCCATAAGTGTTAAAATCGATATTTCGATAAATAAATTCTGTGTCTGCTTCAAGTTCTAATTTAGCCATATGGGGATCTAAACCAGCCCAAGCGTCTACTTGCCCTGTTGTTAATGCCGTTCCACCGTCAGCATGTTGCAAGTTAACGATTTCAACATCCGCTGATGTTAATCCGGCTTCATTTAATGAGCGCAGTAAAAAGATATATGGATCTGTTCCAATCGTTGCTGCTACTTTCTTTCCCTTCAAGTCTTCAACTGATTTGATAGCTGATTCTTTCGGTGCAACTAATGCCGTCCATTCTGGTTTTGAGTATATATAGACTGATTCAATTGGAGCACCATTTGCTTTTGCAATTAATGCCGCTGCACCTGCAGTTGAGCCAAAATCAACACTGCTACTATTAAGAAACTCAAGTGCCTTATTACTTCCTTGACTGAGGACAAACTCAACATCAATATCATCTTCGGCAAACGCTTCTTCTGCCCAGCCGAATTTCTTTAAAACTACACTTGTTGGAGAATAATAGGCATAGTCTAAAACAATTTTTTCTGGTTTTCCTTCGTCATTACTATCATCAGTGCTTGCCTCACTATCTCCGCAAGCACTAATGAATCCAATTGATAAAACGACAATTAAAAATACGAACCATTTTTTCATCGATGACTCTCCTCAATCTCGGTTTTAAATTTCACAAGCAAAGGTTACAATAGAACCTCTTAATCTCTGTGCCTCTTTATATGTGCAGCGATTTTGTACCACTTCAAGTCCGGCTTCTTTTGCTATTTCAACTGCTTTTGGTGAAATGACACCTTCTTGTAGCCAGAAAACTTTCGGTTGGATTTCTACTGCCTCTTTCGCCACTTCTATCGCAGCTTCAGGGCTTCTAAATACTTGCACAATATCAATGGTAAAAGGAATGGATTTTAAATTTGGATATGCCTGTTCACCTAATACTTCTGTTTCTCTTGGATTAACTGGCACGATTTGATAACCTAATCTTTGCATTTTTCTTGCTAAACGGTAACTTGGTCTAGCAGGATTTCCACTTAATCCAACAACAGCTATCCTTTTTGCTCTTTGCAGTTCTTTGCCATCCACATCTTCTTTTAATGAGGATGATTGTAATGCCCATCGAATAACACCTTCATCATTTACTGCTGTTTCTCCTTTTTGTTCTCCCTTCGAAGAAATACCAGTCGCTTCATAGAAGGCTTGATCTAAGTCATTGGTTAAATCTCTAACCGATTCAATCCCAACTGATAAACGTATGAGTTCCTCACTTACACCGCTTTTAATTAAATCTTCTGCACTTAACTGTTGATGTGTGGTTGAAGCCGGATGAATAATGAGTGACTTCGCATCACCTACATTGGCTACATGAGACCACAATGCAATTGTATCTATCACTTTTTTACCCGCATCTCGGCCACCTTTAATACCGAAGTTCACAATGGAACCGAAGCCAGTGTTTAAATATTTCTTCGCGAGTTCATGCGCTGGATGCTCTGCTAAACCTGGATATGCGACCCAATCGACAGCTGGATGAGCGTTTAAGAAATGGGCTATCTTCGCTGCATTTTCCGTATGTTTCTCTATACGTAAATGGAGTGTTTCCAATCCTTGGAGTAAAAGAAATGCACTATGTGGGCTTAAAGATGACCCAAAATCGCGCAGCAACTGAACACGAAGTTTTGTACTAAAAGCGAGTGTACCAAACTCATTCGCATAAACAATACCGTTATAACTTGGATCTGGCTGAGTAAAACCAGGAAACTTATCATGATTCCAATTAAATCGTCCGCCATCAACTACAAGTCCGCCAATTGTTGTTCCATGACCACCAATCCATTTTGTTGCCGAATGAATGACAATATCTGCTCCCCATTGGATTGGTTTGCAAAGATAAGGTGAAGCGAAAGTATTATCAATAATAAGGGGAATATCATTATCATGAGCAATATTTGCAACTGCCTCTACATCTAGGACATGAAGACTTGGGTTCCCAATAATCTCTCCATATAAAGCCTTAGTTTTTGGCGTAATCGCTTTACGGTAATTCTCAGGGTCAGATCCATCAACAAAATGAACTTTAATCCCATATTTCGGAAGTGTTATGGCAAAAAGATTATATGTTCCACCATAAAGGTTCGACGCTGCAACAATCTCATCACCCGCTTGGGCAATATTCATAATTGAAAGAGCTATAGCTGCCATTCCAGATGAAGTCGCTACTGCCGCTACCCCATCTTCTAATAAAGCAATACGTTTTTCTAATACATCTACCGTTGGATTACCGATTCGTGAATAGATATTTCCCGTCTCATCTAATGAAAATAGGCTTTGCGCATGGTCTGTATTATGAAAAACATATGAACTTGTTTGATAAATAGGAACTGCACGAGATCCCGTTGTCGGGTCTGGTGATTGACCTCCATGTAATAAAATCGTCTCATCATCATAAGTGTTAAATTGATTCGTCATTATATACTCTCCTCTACTTTTTAGTCGGATGATTAAAATAAATAACCCCCTCTTCATAAGAAGAGGGGGTTGCCTCATCTTATCTTCCAGACATTTACTGCCTGCAGGATTTAGCACCTTTTCAAGCAATTGCTTGAAGGTTGCCGGACTTCATAGGGCCTGATCCCTCCGTCACTCTCGATAAGAAATATTTTATTTTTTAAAGCGTTAATACTTTAATTACAAATAGAATTATATCCAAAAAATGATTTGTCGTCAATATGAAATCTGAATATATTTTATATTCCAATAAAATATTAGCTCTATCACATAAAAAGCCCTTCTACCTAGAAGAGGCAGAAGGGCTTTGAATTAACGAGCTCACCTTCTCCTTATCTTTGGATAATATCCTCTGAAATTAGCACCATACAAAAGATTGCTGGTTGCCGAGGCTTCTCTGGGTCAGTCCCTCCGCCTCTCTGGATAAGAAGTTCATATTTATTTGTTTAACATCATATACCCTTTTATAGGGAATCGTCAATAACATTTTGAAAATTTATTTATTTTCATCCTGGATAAGCGTCAAAAAATGATACAGTATCTTAGCTGTTAACCCCCATATCACATGACCTTTATAAGTATAAAAAATTTCTTGCATCCTCCGCGTTTGCCATTTATATTTTTCCCCATTAGGAATGAGATGATAGGGAAAGCTACTATTAGGCTCTGGCTTCATCTCAATATAATGAATAGATGGTCCCTCTTTCAAAAAATAAGCAAGTGGTACTGTGAAAATTTGATCCACTTCCTCTGGATTTAGCTTAAGATCACTGATGCTCTCTATTGTGCCTACAAACGGATAAATCACTGTATCATAAGGTGTCACTACATAATCAAGTTCTGAAAAAACAGAGACTTCTCCAATTGGGATACCTAACTCTTCACTGGTCTCCCTTTTTGCCGTCTCTATTAAATCCACATCGTCTTGATCCATTTTCCCCCCAGGAAAGCAAATTTCCCCTGGCTGTCTTCTCATAGATAAAGACCGTACTTCAAACAAAATATGTATTTCTCCATCTTTTTCTATTAGGGGAAGAAGAACAGCGAATTTAACCAATCTGGAGCTACCCAATATATCTGATTGACGATGCTGTATCTCTGATCTTATTTCTTCCAAATCCATGTTAATTACCTCCAAACCACACGACTTAAATCTTTATTTCACTTTCTGCAATCTATCAATCATCCCCATTGTGCAGACATTTAAATCTAAGCCTATTAGCTTCTTATCCTCTGCACTAAGTTCAACATCGTGCGCTGTTAATAAATAATGTTTTACTTGTTCCAACAATTCCGATTGTATGGCTTCTTGCATTTTTATTATGTCATTTCCTTGGAGAAAAACGTCATCTGCAACTGAAGTAAATATAGGTAACCAATAACGAATTTGAGTAAAAACATCCTTTGGTTCAGGGCCCTCACCATAATGCCCAAAAAAGATATGTTGTGGTTGAAGTGATTCGATTTTTTCAACAGAAGATAACATCGCCTCTGGATTAAATTGATTAGGAGAAGTCGATGGCAGAACTAATGGATAACCTTTTCTTGCTATGTTAGGATAAAATACGCCAATTGTATCGCCAGTAAAGAAGCCATTACTTTTCGAATCATGGATTGAAAAGTGGTGCTTTGCATGGCCAGGGGTATCATAGAAAGTTAACAAACGCCCACCGATATCCAATGATTGTCCCTCTTCCATCGCGACTAATCTCTTCTCATCAATTGGCACAATCGGATTAAATAGTTGATCAAAATCATCGCCATATACCATTCTAGCACCAGCAATTAATTTACTAGGGTCAGCTAAATGCCGTTTACCTCTTGGATGAACATATACTTTTGCTTCTGGACATTGTTCTAAGAACAAACCAGTTCCCCCAGCATGGTCTAAATGTACATGAGTGACAATAATATGCTTGATGTCTTCAAGGTTAATGTTCAATTCCTGCATTCCTTCTATAAGATGGGGAATCGAAGGACTAGCACTTGTTTCAATCACTGTTAATTCTTCAGCACCTAATATATACGCCCCCGTACGCTCAGGTGTTTGTAAATCCATTAAATCAATCAGTTTAATATCATTACCTAAATCTTGAATTTTGTGCAAAGGAAACCCCTCCATATTACTCTTTATGAAAATTATGACATAAGTAGATGTAGAGAGCTACTTAAAAGAATTACAGATAAAAGTGCTCAAATCTACATAGGGCTAAGTCAGTTGAGCAAAAAAAAACACAGCATCAATCGCTGTGATATAACTAAAAAGCTCGATTGCTTTGTTCTCATCATTTTTCAAAACCCTGCCTCCGAAACGCTCGTAAGTAAGCTATTACACTTCAGAACTTAGTTGCGAACCTTTCAAAACAGGCTCTCATTAAGCCAACTTTTCCTTCTGTTCTTGTTCTTTAAAAAAGCCTTTCATCGCATGGAATACATCAGCCTTCTGCTTTAAAATATAATAACGGAACAAATCATTTTTTATATTTTTGTATGCTGACATTAAAGTGGAATGGCGGTTATATTGATTCACTTCCCCGTAGCCAAACATACTTGATACTTTCATTAACTCTTCAACAAGTTTTACACATCTTGCATTATCTGAAGTTAAATTATCCCCATCTGAGAAATGGAATGGATATATATTATATCTGACTGGGTTATACTTTTGATCAATTAACTCCAATGCTTTACGATAAGCAGACGAACAGATTGTGCCGCCACTTTCTCCTTTAGAAAAGAAATCTTCTTCTGATACTACCTTTGCTTCTGTATGATGCGCAATAAATTCAATTTCTACCGTTTCATATTTCGTTCGTAAAAACCGAGTCATCCAAAAGAAGAAACTTCTCGCCATATATTTCTCCCAGATACCCATCGAACCACTTGTATCCATCATTGCTAGCACAACTGCTTTCGATTCAGGCTTCACGACTTCATTCCAAGTCTTGAACTTTAAGTCTTCTTGATAAATGGGGTGAAAAGCTGATTTCCCGTGCATCGCATTTCGCTTAAAAGCTGACATCATTGTTCTCTTTTTATCTATATTCCCCATAAGACCAGTTTTGCGAATATCATTAAATTCAATATTCTCAACGACAATTTGATCTTGTTCCTTTTTCTTTAAGTTCGGTAGCTCCAATTGTTTAAATAACGCTTCCTCAATTTCCATTAAAGAGACTTCTGCTTCAAAGTAATCCTCACCCGCTTGATCCCCTGCACCTTGCCCTTTACCTTGCCCTTTCTGACCTGACCCATCTCTCGCTACTACATCACCAACTTGACTATCGCCATCACCTTGACCGACATGCTTATTCTTATCATAATTGTAGCGAATTTTATATTCATCTAAGGAACGAATCGGTATTTTAACGACATCACGACCATTGGACATGACAATGTTTTCTTCTGTAATCAGGTCAGGTAAATTGTTTCTGATGGCATCCTGTACTTTTTCTTGATGGCGTTGTTGATCATCATGCCCTTTACGATGGAGGGACCAATCTTCCTGTGACACGACAAACTGATGGTTTTGATTTTTTTCGGTCATTCTCATTTGCCCTCCTTTTTTGTTTATAAAAAACTTTAAGGATTTTACGGAATTCATTCACATATCTCACCCAAAAACATACAATATGACGAGTGTCCATTGCTAACCTGAAAATATTTACTTATAGCTAGGTTCAAAAAATGTTGATTACTCTATCCTATGCTTTAAAACAGAATTATTTACATATTATTTAGACAATTATTAAAGTTGGGCGATTACTATCTATCATCCATCGTTCAACTAATACAAAATATGAATATAATGAAAAAAGCAATGGGGTCCATTGCTTTTTTCATTGTTTGTAGCTTTTATGATTTTTGCTTACCGACTTCCTGTTTAGGATCAGGTGTTTTTTGCATTTCTTTCAATTCTTCTTTCGATTTCATTTGTTCCATTTCTTTTCCAAGAGTTTCTATTTCTTCTTCATTGCTTGCCATTGAGCTATTTTCCGGTACTTTTTCTTCTTTTGACATTATTCGTCACCTCTATTGATTAAATACCCTATTTCTGTCTTTTTTAAACAATAGACTGGACGGTTTACCTATTTAATAGACTACCCACATAACGAAGTAAATCATTTGCAGATGTGGAATTATAGCCATGTTCATCAATAAGACGTGCGACTACTTCATTAATCTTCTTCAATTGTTGTTCATCCGGTGTTTTTGAAGAAGTTGTAATTTTGACGACATCCTTTAAGTCAGCAAATAATTTCTTTTGAATAGCTTCACGCAGGCGATCATGCGAATTATAATCAAATCGTTTACCTTTTCTAGCATAAGCACTAATACGAATGAGAATTTCTTCACGAAATGCTTTTTTAGCATTTTCTGAAATCCCGATTTGCTCCTCAATCGAGCGCATTAGTTTTTCATCTGGATTGATTTCTTCTCCAGTAAGTGGGTCTCTTAGTTTAGCCTTATTGCAATAAGCCTCAACATTATCAAGGTAATTCTCCATTAATGTTTTCGCTGATTCTTCATAAGAGTAAACAAATGCCTTTTGCACTTCTTTCTTCGCAATTTCATCGTATTCTTTTCGAGCAAGTGAAATAAAGTTCAAATATCGTTCTTTCAGTTCAGCAGTAATGGATGGATGTTGATCTAATCCCTCTTTTAATGACCTTAATACATCTAAGGCATTAATCGACGTCATCTCTTTACGAATGATGGTAGAGGAAATGCGATTGATTACGTAACGGGGATCGATGCCACTCATTCCCTCATCTGCATGTTCTTTTTTCATTTCTTCTACGTCTGCACGATTAAAACCTTCTACACTTTCACCATCGTATAAACGCATCTTCTTAACTAAGTCAATATCGCCTTTTTTCGGATCCTTCATTCTTGTTAATATTGTAAACATAGCAGCAACTTTTAATGTATGGGGAGCAATATGAACATCTGACACATCACTTTCAAAAATCATTTTCTCATAAATTTTCTCTTCCTCGGTTACCTTCAAATTATATGGAATTGGCATCACAATAATCCGTGAATGCAGTGCCTCATTTTTCTTATTACTTATAAACGAACGATATTCCGTTTCATTTGTATGAGCAACAATCAATTCATCCGCTGATATTAAGGCAAACCGGCCTGCTTTGAAGTTTCCTTCTTGCGTTAATGATAGGAGATGCCATAGAAATTTTTCATCGCATTTAAGCATTTCTTGGAATTCCATCATACCCCGATTGGCCTTATTCAGTTCCCCATCAAATCGATAAGCTCTTGGATCAGACTCGGAACCATATTCGGCAATTGTGGAGAAGTCTATACTTCCTGTTAAATCAGCAATGTCTTGAGATTTAGGGTCAGAGGGGCTAAATGTACCAATCCCTACCCGCTTATCTTCTGAAAACATCACTCTTTCGACTATTACATCTTCAATTTTTCCATTATATTCTTGTTCAAGCCTCATCATATTGAGTGGTGATAAGTTTCCTTCAATTCTAATTCCATATTCATCTAAAAAGTCTTTGCGCAAATGATGTGGGATAAGATGAAGTGGGTCCTCATGCATTGGACAGCCTTTAATGGCATATACCGCTCCTTTATCTGTTAATGAATAGGCTTCTAACCCTCTCTTTAACATCGTCACAAGGGTTGATTTCCCGCCGCTTACGGGCCCCATTAATAATAATATCCGCTTTCTCACATCTAATCTTTTCGCCGACGGATGAAAATATTCTTCGACAAGTCGTTCTAATGACTCTTCTAGGCCAAATAATTGATTGCTAAAGAATTCATATGTTTTCTGCCCTTTCACATCATTAACACCAGCGTCTTTGATCATATTATAAACCCGTGAATGTGCGGACTGGGCAACCCATGGCTTTTCTTTTATGATTTCTAAGTACTCTCCAAAAGTCCCTTCCCATTTCAACTTTTCCTCTTCTCGTCTATACAACTCCACTTTTTTTAGAATATCCATATGGACCTCCCCCTGTCACATTATCAGAGACGATTATTACAATCTATGCTTGAAGAAAAACAAACATGCTTACCGAAAACAAATGACAAAAAATTTAGTCGGTTAAAGGGCTTTTACAAATAAAAACAACATTAGATTATCCATCCCCCAAGATCTGTAAAAAGTGGGTCTTGAATAACGCTAATATCTAATACACATTCCTATGCAGAACTGTCCAATAATATCCATGATTTGCATTCACTATTTAAATTTATTAGGATATAATAAAGTTATATGTTGTGTTTCTATTTTTAGGAAAAAGGAGGCCATACATAATGGGTACAGTCCTAATTTTAGGTGTGATGGTGGCATTTTTAGTTTCAATTTTCACAGCGGGCTATGATGATAAGCCTGGTAAGCACATTAAATAATATGCGCTAACACAAAAAAAACTGCGAGAGTCTAACTCCCGCAGTTTTTTTATCGTTTATCTAAACCTTTTTCTTGAACAAATTGCTTCATGTACATTCTCTTTTTACGCTCAAACATACCAGCAATCTGACTTGTCCAAGTATCATCACGCTTACCTGCTGTTCGCTCTTTATAGTAAGCAGAAATCACCTCATTGTATGCTTGTAATTCTTGAATATATATGTCCTTGTCCTGTTCATATTCATTTTCATGATAAATATGGTTCATTGGTAGACGCGGCTTTTGCGCATTCCTTTTCGCTGGGTACCCAACTGCTAGTCCGAATAATGGTATCACATGATCAGGTGTTTTTAATACTTCGCTTACTTCTTGAAGTTGATTCCGTAAGCCACCAACATAACAAATGCCAAGACCCATGGATTCAGCTGCTAAGCTTGCGTTTTCGGCTGCTAAAGCTGCATCGATTAAAGCCACCATAAATTTTTCCGTACTTTCAATGGACTCAGTTAAATCTATCCCTTCTAGTTCTGCAATGACTTCATGACGATGAAGATCTGCGCAAAACACAAAGAAATGCCCACTGTCTGCAACAAACCCTTGGTTTCCTGCCAATTCGGCCAACTTTTCCTTCTTCTGTTGGTCGGAAACACCTATAATAGAATACGCTTGTACAAAACTTGAAGTAGAAGCAGACTGAGCGGCTGTCACAATCTCCTTAATTTGCTCTTTCGTTAAACGTTTATCCTCAAAATGGCGTACTGAACGATGGTCTTTCATCAATTGAATCATTTCATTCATCATCTCATCTCCCCTATGTAAAAAAAATTAGTATATAAAAAGAAGATCTTGCCAAATGTAAGAGCAGACCTTCTTATTCACGCTAGCTCATTCGTGGATATCCTTGCTGACGCAGGGCTTCATAAATCAAAATAGCTGCTGTGTTTGATAAATTTAGTGAGCGCATATGCTCATTCATAGGTATTCTTAAAGCGCGATCAAGATTCGCTTGAATAAATTCCTTTGGTAAGCCAGTTGTTTCTCTTCCAAAGATAAAGAAGTAATTTTTTGATTGATCACTATAATCAAAAGTAGTATGCGGTTGTTTCCCATGTTTTGTTAACAAGAAAAATTCGCCGTCTTTATTTTTCTCTAAAAATTCTTCTAACGAATCATAATAAACAATATCTACATACGTCCAATAATCTAAACCCGCTCTTTTTAACATCTTATCATCCGTTGAAAACCCTAATGGTCGAATTAAATGAAGCGTTGTATAAGTAGCTGCACAAGTACGAGCGATATTACCTGTATTGCTTGGAATTTCTGGTTGATATAAAACAACATTCACTGACACTAACTGTTCACCTCTATTATAATATCTCGCTCTTATTATACACTTCTTCAGCTCATTACGAAAGGTAAGTGCTAGGCATCATAAATCGTAAAGAATTTATATTTAATATTTTCAGTATAAGCGGTAGAGTCTTCATAATCCCAATAGCGTTTGCGACTATTAGTCGTATGGGCATTTACAAGCGGCATATTCTGTTCATCTTTAGCCGTCACAATCGTCGTATGGTCAAAACGACCATCTCCTTGAAAATCATAACAAATGACATCTCCTAGCAATAATTCCTCAGGACGCTCCACTTCTTTCGCTCGTAATCCAATTGTCGAGTTAGCTAAATGAATACGCATAGAATGAGCTACACTCCAACTATAGCTCCAATTCTTACTGCGCATCCACCACCCCGTTCCCCTAGCAGGAAATCCGCGCATCGGGGCTCCTCCTGCATGTAGACATTGAGAGATATAATTCGTACAATCGACATCAAATGCATGAAACTGTGGATTATGGCTATTCCACCATTTTTCTGCGTATTGTACCGCTTTTCTGCGGTCAAAATGAAATGGATAAGATGAACGCGAATCTTCCTCTAAGATATCAACCGTGTCTTGATCATAAAGAACCAACTTTTCTTTATCCTCAACGAGCGTTTCTTTATAAAACTCAGCCACTCGTTCTTCCACCTCTTCTTCAATATAAAAAGTCTTTCCTTGCTTAATTAAATATTGAAAATGCGCCTTATACGAAATATATTTACTATCTTCTTGAATGTGCGGCTCTCCTTTGATTTTTCCAATTGCCTTTGCCTTTACGATACTTGCTCCCCTTTTTTCTAAACTTCTTTTTTTATTTTTTATCTTCATACAAGTATGAATAGATTCTCTCTCATTGCTGACACATTGCCTGACTCTTTTTTCTAATAGTTCTTGCAATTGTTCTTTCATCGTATCACTCCCTCCATTAACATGCATATGTTCATAAGAGGGGTTTAACGATAAAAAAAGAGAAAGTAATCGCATTACTTTCTCACATACTACATAATAGGATTAAACATCTTTAAACCTTTTTCGATTTCTTGTTGGACTTCAGGATCCTCTTCTGTAGCTTGCATTGCTTGTAAAGCTTTTTCTGCCTCTTCGCCTCCAATTTTCCCTAATGCCCATGCTGCTGTTCCTCTAATTACTGGTCGTGGGTCTTTTTTCATTAACATGATTAAATCTCCCACAGCTGATTCATCCTTAAAATGAGCTAGAGCGATAATACTATTTCTCTGAATAGGTTTCCTCCCTCTCCACGAACCAGAAAGACGACCAAACTTCTCCTTAAACTCTCTATTGCTCATATGAAGTATCGGTTTTAACAAAGGTTTGACAATTTCTGAATCTGGCTCCATTTCTTCATGAAAATGAAAATCCTTGCCTTTATTTTCTGGACAAATCGTTTGACAAGTATCACAGCCATAAATTCGATTCCCTAATTCTTCGCGAAACTCATCGGGCATAAATCCTTTTGTTTGCGTAATAAAGGAAATACAACGTTGCGCATTTAGTTGCCCGCCTTGAACGAGTGCACCTGTAGGACAAGCATCAATACATTTCGTACAAGTCCCACACTTTGACTCTAGTGGCTCGTCCGGTTCAAAAGGAATATTTGTGATGGTTTCACCTAAATAGACGTAAGAGCCGAATTCAGGTGTAAAGATAGAACAATTCTTTCCACTCCACCCTATACCCGCTCGCTCAGCTACAGCACGGTCAGATAAAGCACCTGTATCGACCATTGATGTAAATCGGACATCAGGAACAAGCTCTTCCAAGTAGGCTTCTAACTTACTTAGACGATCCTTCAACACTAAATGATAGTCATCTCCCCAAGAAGCACGGCAAAAAATACCTCTTCTCTCACCCGGTTTACTCACTACGCGCTCTCTCATCTTTGTTGGATAAGCTAGGGCAATACTAATAATCGACATCGGTTGATCCATCAATAACGCAGGGTTGACTCTCTTTTCTATATCAGGCTCTTCAAAACCTGATTGGTATCCGAGCTCTTGTTGTTTCATTAATCTATTCCGCAAACCATCAAAAGTTGATGCAGTGGTAAATCCAATCTTATCTATTCCAATCGTCTTACTATATCGAATGATTTCTTCTTTTAGTTCAGCTATATTCAAGGATTATTCACTCCTCCTTGGTTTTCCATGTGATTCATCTTCCCTCTCATGATAAACTAGTTATTATAAAATCAGGAGGTGTAAACATTGGTAATCAACATATCAAAAGATTTAAAGACCTTATTCCCTCAATTCAAAATAGGCATCATTACATACAATCATATCACTATATCAGGTTCTCCCCAAATGGTAAAGGGCCGCTTACAACTCTTTCAAGAGTCATTATTTTTTGATCTTGAAGAAAAGAATATAACTGAATTTGCAGGGATAAAAGAATGGCGAAGTATTTTCAAACAAACAGGTAAAGACCCCAACAAATATCGTCATTCTGCTGAAGCAATGTATCGAAGAATTAAAAAACAGAACTACCTACAGAGCATCAACAGTGCCGCTGATATTAATAATTTTTTCTCATTAAAATACGAAGTCCCGATTGGCATATACGATTTAGATTGTATCAACGGAAATATTGATGTGAGAATCGGAGCTGATGGAGAAGTTTACGGAGGATTAAACGGACGTGATAATTCACTAAAAAACTTAATTATTTTAAGTGATTCACTTGGGCCATTTGGTAGTCCATTTGTAGATTCTACTAGAACAAATGTTAATGAACAGACAACCAATGCATTACAAGTCGTCTTTTTAAGACATTCAATTGAAACAGTTGAGGCACAAGCACTGCTCAACTCACTAAAAGATATGTTTATCCAAGTTCATGGAGGTAATGGTCAAGTTGAGGTAATAGTTTAAAAAAATAATATCCTATTTTTCTACAGCATTAAATTTGGCTATAGAAAAAATGCACCCCACTTGTTAGATTGTGTCTAGCAAGTGGGGTGCATTTCACTCTTTATTTTGTTCGATTTTTAAGTCTATTATTTCTTAGCCATTAAATATAGAAAATACGGCGCCCCAATAAATGATACAATTACTCCCGCTGGTATGCCAATCGTATCAAGTAAAACTCTGCCAACCGTATCTGCTGAAAGTAAAAGTAAGCCCCCAAACATTGCCGCAACAGGCAAAAACAACTGATGTCTAGGACCGACTAAGCTTCTTGCAATATGGGGTGCTAACAAACCGATAAATGCTATACCACCACTAACGGATACTGACGCAGCTGCCAAGGCCACGGAAGCCAATAACAGTATATACCTTTCCTTATTCGTTTTAACTCCAAGACCTACAGAAAGCTCTTCATTTAAAGCCATCGTATTTAGCGTATTTGATTTAAAGTAAATGAACGGGATTAATATTGCAAGCCAAGGAAGGAGAGCAAAGACAAATAACCAATCATCTCCCCATATTCTCCCTGCAGCCCAGTTGGCGAAGAAATCATACTCTTCTCTAGCCATTTTAGAAGCAAGAGTTAACAATGCACCATTTATAGCAGCAGCTAATCCTACACCAACTAAAAGCATTCTACCAGGTTGAATGCCCTCCCCTCTCTTGTAAGAGAGAAGGTAAATGAATATAGCGGTAATTAATCCTCCAATTAAAGCGAATAGTGGCAACAAATATAAATGATTGCCTGTACTATTTCCAAATAACAAAACAAAGAAAACGACAAACAAACCGGCACCTGAATTAATTCCTAGTATTCCCGGATCTGCTAACGGGTTCCTCGTAATACTCTGTAATATTGCCCCCGACAAAGCTAAACCCATGCCTGCGAGCACCGCAATCAGTATCCTCGGCAATCTAAAGGTAAATAAAATCAGGTTTTCCTTCGCCGTTCCATTACCAAGTAATGTTGGCAAAAGACGATCGGGACTTAAAGAGGCAAATCCTGTTGCTACACTAATTGTAAAGATAAGCAATAGTAACACAAACGTCGAGATAATGATAATAATTGAACGTTTAAAGTGGCGGGCACTAATCATATTAATGATCTCCCCTTTCTTGCAAGGTACAAGAAGAAAGGTAGGCCAAGTATTGCTACAATTGCTCCCATTGGTGTTTCAAAAGGAGGATTAACCATTCTTGCTGCCGTATCGGCTAAAACTAAAAACACACTACCTATTACGGCTGAACACGGAATAATCCATCTATAATCCGTACCGACTAAAAATCTCACGATATGAGGAATTAATAAACCAACAAAAGCAATCGCCCCAACAAGAGAAACCGCGGCACCTGCTAATATAAGAACAACCGTCATGAGCACAGCCTTAACAATAAAAGTTCTTTGCCCTAAGCCTTTAGCCACATCTTCTCCAAAGCTTAATACAGTCAAACTTCTTGAGAGCATGATGGCAATTATAATACCGAAAAGTACTGTAGGTGTAACAATTTGCAACTGTGCCCATGTTGTTCCTGAAACGCCACCAGCAGTCCAAAAGGCAATACTTTGTGATAATTTATTTATAAGTGCTATCCCTTCTCCAATCGATGAAAGAAATGCAGTAACTGCCGCACCAGCTAACGTTATTTTTAGTGGACTCATCCCACCTCTTTTCATTGCGCTAAATCCAAATACTAAGCAAGCAGCAATCCCTGCTCCAATAAATGAGAATAACATAATAATCATATAATTTGTATTGCCTACATACGAGAAGGCAATCGCTAGTCCTAAACTTGCACCTGCATTTAAACCTAGTAAACCCGGATCTGCTAAAGGGTTTTTTGTCATTCCTTGCATAATGGCACCACTAACAGCAAAAGCCGCGCCGACAACAGCAGCTCCTAGCTCACGAGGTAATCGTATACTTCTTATAATTTGGTGGTCTTCGTTTCCTTGTTCATAAGCAAATACAGCTTGCCAAACATCTGCAAATGAAATACTCGCTGCTCCAACCGAAATAGCCAAAACTAAGCTACCTACTAAAAGTAGGCAGCTTAGTACTAGAATAATAGAAGCAATTGCAGGACGTGCATATATTTTCTTTTCCTTTGCTTCATTAAAAGTATTATTTTTCATTATATTACTTAGCCCCAAGTAAATTTTCAACGATAAATGCTAATTCTTCTTCCAATGAAATGGGATCATTGAAATAGAAAGAAGAAGAGTCAAATGTAAACACGCGGTCATTTTCCACTGCTGGGATGCCTTTCCAAACATCTGTTTCAGTAAAGGAATTATCGGCTCCTTGTCCATCTCCTAGGAAAATATAATCTCCAGCATATTTTGGTATGACTTCTGAAGATATAGCTAAGTACCCTGGTCCAAATACTTCTTCTTCTACCGCTTTAGGTGCTTTTAAACCAAGTGCTTGATAAATGATTTCTGTTCCGCGTCCCCAGTTCTCACCATACACATACATGTCTTTACCAAATGTCTCAAATACCATAATAGTCGCATCATCACCAATTGCCTCTTTTACTTTCTCACCTTCAGCAGCTGTCTTTTCTTTCCACTCTTCCACCCATGCTTGTGCTTCCTGCTCTTTTCCTAACACCTTACCTATTTCAAGGTGTTGATCTAAATAGCCATATTTTTCATAAGTTAATGTGACGGTTGGCGCGATTTCTTTGTATTTATCTAAATTTTCGTCAGTTGAATATGCAATAATTAAATCTGGTTCTAATTCTAATAATTTCTCTACATTATCTGCTGTAATGACTTCAGAATCTTTCAGTTTATCACCATAAAATTTGTTCGCTTTAGACCACTCATCTATTGCTACTGGCGTAATCCCTAATGATAGAACATTACCAGTGTAAGCCATAGATGCTACTCTTTCAGGATTAGCTGGTAACTCCATTTCTCCATTTTCTGATTTATATGTAAATGTTTCTTTTTCCGTTTCCTTACTGCCTTCACCTGACGATTCATTCCCACCATTTCCGCAAGCTGTTAAAACTAATAATAGAATAAAAAATAAAAATACCAATTGCTTTTTCAAGTTCTCCATCCACCTTTAAAATAATAATCATTCTCAATTATAGTCAAAAAAAGAAGCAAATCATTAAACGACTTGCTCTTGAACTACCATCCTACTATCAATTAAATCATAAGTTAAGCAGATTGGTTTTTGTGTACGTGGATCAATACCAATTTCTGCATCAATATTAAATACTTCTCTTAAAATCTGCTTATTCATAACTTCCTTCGCAGCACCATTTTTAATAATTTTTCCTGCTCTCATAGCAATTAAATAATCAGCAAACCTTGCTGCATGGTTTAAATCATGAATAACCATAACAATTGTTCTATTTTCTAATTGATTAAGCTCTTTTAACAGTTCTAATACTTCCAATTGATGACACATATCTAAATATGTAGTCGGCTCATCTAATAAGATTATATCAGTCTCTTGAGCCAAAGCCATCGCGATCCATACTCTTTGCCGCTGTCCACCAGACAATGCATCTACTTCTCTATCTTTAAATTCTGCAATTCCTGTTACTTGGAGTGCCCAATCTATCACCTGGCGATCTTTTGCTGTTAATCTCCCCATACCCTTTTGATATGGAAATCTTCCATAAGATACTAGCTCTGAAACCGTTAAGCCTTCAGGAGCATCAGGAGATTGAGGAAGAATGGCCATTTTTTGTGCAATCGCTTTTGTCGATTCCTTACTGATTTGCTTACCATCAAGATATACAGACCCAGCTTTGGCTTGGATAATTCTTGCAATCGTCTTTAAGACAGTCGATTTACCACAACCATTCGGCCCAATAATAGCCGTAATCTCACCGTCTGGTATCATCATGTTTAAGTTCTTCACAATCTCTCTATCACCGTATGCAATTCTTAAGTCTTCAGTAAATAATCTAGACAAGGTCATTCACTCCATCCGAACATTTTAGATCATCATCATGTCATTGATAATGATTATCAACTTCAAAGAAAATTTTATCTAATAAAAGCTATCCTGTCAACCATCAATACGAAAAGTTTTCATTTCCAACATATTTCTTGTTAACCAACCTGTATTCTGCATATATTTTTTAAGGAGAATGCATTTCTCGTTACTGAAGCCTTTCATCCATTCTCTTCACTCATTATGCACTTCGTTAAGGTTAGTAAAAAACAACAAAACTAATCACTTCAACTAAAAAAAACTGTAGACAATCTGCTAATAAATAGAGATTGTCTACAGTCCTTAACTTCCATATAAGCGGGTGAAGGGAATCGAACCCTCATCATCAGCTTGGAAGGCTGAGGTTTTACCACTAAACTACACCCGCAAATACCGGTGGTCGGGGTCGAACCGACACTCCGTGATGGAACACGATTTTGAGTCGTGCGCGTCTGCCAATTCCGCCACACCGGCAAATATTCTTTTATTTAATTATGGTGCCGAGGACCGGAATCGAACCGGTACGGTAGTCACCTACCGCAGGATTTTAAGTCCTGTGCGTCTGCCAGTTCCGCCACCCCGGCATGAGGTGTATAAAAATGAGTGAATATGTATTGGAGGCGGCAACCGGATTTGAACCGGTGGTGAAGGTTTTGCAGACCTCTGCCTTACCACTTGGCTATGCCGCCATCAATATAAATAACTACTTGGAGCGGAAGACGGGATTCGAACCCGCGACCCTCACCTTGGCAAGGTGATGTTCTACCACTGAACTACTTCCGCAGATCTGGCTGGGCTAGCAGGGTTCGAACCTGCGAATGACGGAATCAAAATCCGTTGCCTTACCACTTGGCTATAGCCCATTTGTATATTCTATGCATGAAAGCAAAAAATGTGAATTTAAAATAATGGGGCGGCTGATGGGAATCGAACCCACGAATGTCGGAACCACAATCCGATGCGTTAACCACTTCGCCACAACCGCCATAATTGGCAGGGGTAGTAGGAATCGAACCCACATCAAAGGTTTTGGAGACCTTCGTTTTACCATTAAACTATACCCCTAGATGGTGGAGGGGGGCAGATTCGAACTGCCGAACCCGAAGGAGCGGATTTACAGTCCGCCGCGTTTAGCCACTTCGCTACCCCTCCATAAAAAACAATGCCGGCCAGAGGACTTGAACCCCCAACCTACTGATTACAAGTCAGTTGCTCTACCAATTGAGCTAGGCCGGCAAATGGTGGCTCAGGACGGAATCGAACCGCCGACACAAGGATTTTCAGTCCTTTGCTCTACCGACTGAGCTACTGAGCCAAAACTTATACGTTTTACAATATGTTTTAAATTAATTTGTGTGAATTTATGTAGTGGCGGTCCGGACGGGACTCGAACCCGCGACCTCCTGCGTGACAGGCAGGCATTCTAACCAACTGAACTACCGGACCAAATTGCGGGGGCAGGATTTGAACCTGCGACCTTCGGGTTATGAGCCCGACGAGCTACCGGACTGCTCCACCCCGCGATAATATGAATGGTGGAGGATGACGGGATCGAACCGCCGACCCTCTGCTTGTAAGGCAGATGCTCTCCCAGCTGAGCTAATCCTCCAAAATGGTGACCCCTACGGGATTCGAACCCGTGTTACCGCCGTGAAAGGGCGGTGTCTTAACCGCTTGACCAAGGGGCCAATTTATATGTTTAATGGCGGAGAGCAAGGGATTTGAACCCTTGAGACGGCTATAAACCGCCTACACGATTTCCAATCGTGCTCCTTCGGCCAGCTCGGACAGCTCTCCATTGGCTCCGCAGGTAGGATTCGAACCTACGACCGTTCGGTTAACAGCCGAATGCTCTACCACTGAGCTACTGCGGAATAATTTAATAGTATGTATGCCCGGCAACTTCCTACTCTCACAAGGGGACAGCCCCTAACTACCATCGGCGCTTTAGAAGCTTAACTTCCGTGTTCGGTATGGGAACGGGTGTGACCTTCTCGCTATCGCCACCGGACTTTTTAAAGACATATATTATTATAACGTCTTTAATAAAATTTTCAAGAGAAATTTTAAATCATTCTCTGAAAACTAGGTAATGTTGAAGAAGATTGTTTTGAGTAATCGCCTGAATGCGTGCTGACGCGACTACTTACGTAGTGCTGTCTAGCTGCGGCGGCTTGAAGCCGCCCGCATTTCGTATTGTCCAGCTACAGCGCCTAGGTAGGCGCTTTCGCTTTTCGTTTTTGGTTAAGTCCTCGATCGATTAGTATTAGTCAGCTGCATGTGTCCCCACACTTCCACCTCTAACCTATCAACCTGATCATCTTTCAGGGATCTTACTAGCTTGCGCTATGGGAAATCTCATCTCGAGGGGGGCTTCATGCTTAGATGCTTTCAGCACTTATCCCTTCCGCACATAGCTACCCAGCGATGCCTTTGGCAAGACAACTGGTACACCAGCGGTGCGTCCATCCCGGTCCTCTCGTACTAAGGACAGCTCCTCTCAAATTTCCTGCGCCCACGACGGATAGGGACCGAACTGTCTCACGACGTTCTGAACCCAGCTCGCGTACCGCTTTAATGGGCGAACAGCCCAACCCTTGGGACCGACTACAGCCCCAGGATGCGATGAGCCGACATCGAGGTGCCAAACCTCCCCGTCGATGTGGACTCTTGGGGGAGATAAGCCTGTTATCCCCGGGGTAGCTTTTATCCGTTGAGCGATGGCCCTTCCATGCGGAACCACCGGATCACTAAGCCCGACTTTCGTCCCTGCTCGACTTGTAGGTCTCGCAGTCAAGCTCCCTTGTGCCTTTACACTCTACGAATGATTTCCAACCATTCTGAGGGAACCTTTGGGCGCCTCCGTTACTCTTTAGGAGGCGACCGCCCCAGTCAAACTGCCCACCTGACACTGTCTCCCATCCCGATAAGGGATGTGGGTTAGAATTTCAATACAGCCAGGGTAGTATCCCACCGACGCCTCCACCGAAGCTAGCGCTCCGGCTTCTAAGGCTCCTACCTATCCTGTACAAGCTGTACCAAAATTCAATATCAGGCTACAGTAAAGCTCCACGGGGTCTTTCCGTCCTGTCGCGGGTAACCTGCATCTTCACAGGTACTATAATTTCACCGAGTCTCTCGTTGAGACAGTGCCCAGATCGTTACGCCTTTCGTGCGGGTCGGAACTTACCCGACAAGGAATTTCGCTACCTTAGGACCGTTATAGTTACGGCCGCCGTTTACTGGGGCTTCGATTCAAAGCTTCGCGTGAGCTAACCTCTCCTCTTAACCTTCCAGCACCGGGCAGGCGTCAGCCCCTATACTTCGCCTTGCGGCTTCGCAGAGACCTGTGTTTTTGCTAAACAGTCGCCTGGGCCTATTCACTGCGGCTCATCAAGGCTTTAACACCCTAATGAGCACCCCTTCTCCCGAAGTTACGGGGTCATTTTGCCGAGTTCCTTAACGAGAGTTCTCTCGCTCACCTTAGGATTCTCTCCTCGCCTACCTGTGTCGGTTTGCGGTACGGGCACCTTATTCCTCGCTAGAGGCTTTTCTTGGCAGTGTGGAATCAAGAACTTCGGTACTAAATTTCCCTCGCTATCACAGCTCAAGGTATGTGACCATGGGATTTGCCTCATGGTCCCTCTAACTGCTTAGACGCACATCCAATAGTGCGCTTACCCTATCCTCCTGCGTCCCCCCATCACTCAAACAGAATACGGTGGTACAGGAATATCAACCTGTTGTCCATCGCCTACGCTTTTCAGCCTCGGCTTAGGTCCCGACTAACCCTGAGCGGACGAGCCTTCCTCAGGAAACCTTAGGCATTCGGTGGATGGGATTCTCACCCATCTTTCGCTACTCATACCGGCATTCTCACTTCTAAGCGCTCCACCAGTCCTTACGGTCTAGCTTCAACGCCCTTAGAACGCTCTCCTACCACTGAACATCAACGATGTTCAATCCACAGCTTCGGTGATACGTTTAGCCCCGGTACATTTTCGGCGCGGAGTCACTCGACCAGTGAGCTATTACGCACTCTTTAAATGGTGGCTGCTTCTAAGCCAACATCCTGGTTGTCTAAGCAACTCCACATCCTTTTCCACTTAACGTATACTTTGGGACCTTAGCTGGTGGTCTGGGCTGTTTCCCTCTTGACTACGGATCTTATCACTCGCAGTCTGACTCCCATGGATAAATCTTTGGCATTCGGAGTTTGTCTGAATTCGGTAACCCGATGAGGGCCCCTAGTCCAAACAGTGCTCTACCTCCAAGATTCTTACGCATGAGGCTAGCCCTAAAGCTATTTCGGAGAGAACCAGCTATCTCCAAGTTCGATTGGAATTTCTCCGCTACCCACACCTCATCCCCGCACTTTTCAACGTACGTGGGTTCGGGCCTCCATCCAGTGTTACCTGGACTTCACCCTGGACATGGGTAGATCACCTGGTTTCGGGTCTACGACCACATACTCATTCGCCCTATTCAGACTCGCTTTCGCTA
This sequence comes from Cytobacillus sp. FSL W7-1323, assembly GCF_038595015.1. NCBI lineage: Bacteria > Bacillati > Bacillota > Bacilli > Caryophanales > Bacillaceae > Cytobacillus > Cytobacillus sp. FSL W7-1323. The sequence continues at coordinate 1,395,242 of NZ_CP151998.1, read as the reverse complement.
CGGCTCCGTCTGTCCAACTTAACCTCGCATGTAATCGTAACTCGCCGGTTCATTCTACAAAAGGCACGCTATCACCCATTAACGGGCTCTAACTACTTGTAGGCACACGGTTTCAGGATCTCTTTCACTCCCCTTCCGGGGTGCTTTTCACCTTTCCCTCACGGTACTGGTTCACTATCGGTCACTAGGGAGTATTTAGCCTTGGGAGATGGTCCTCCCTGCTTCCGACGGGATTTCTCGTGTCCCGCCGTACTCAGGATCCACTCTGGAGGGAACGAAGTTTCAACTACAGGGCTTTTACCTCCTATGGCGGGCCTTTCCAGACCTCTTCGTCTATCTCGTTCCTTTGTAACTCCGTATAGAATGTCCTACAACCCCAAGAGGCAAGCCTCTTGGTTTGGGCTAATCCCGTTTCGCTCGCCGCTACTCAGGGAATCGCGTTTGCTTTCTCTTCCTCCGGGTACTTAGATGTTTCAGTTCCCCGGGTCTGCCTTCCATACCCTATGTATTCAGGTATGGATCCTATCCCATAACGGATAGGGGGTTTCCCCATTCGGAAATCTCCGGATCAAAGCTTACTTACAGCTCCCCGAAGCATATCGGTGTTAGTCCCGTCCTTCATCGGCTCCTAGTGCCAAGGCATTCACCGTGCGCCCTTATTAACTTAACCATTGTTCGGCTTGCGATAAGCTACGCATTTCGGCGTCAGCTCACTCGTCAACATCCTCATGTGCACAAGACGCACACTCCGGTGTTTCCTCGCTCGCTTCCTTGAACTGCTTGCTTCTCACAACCCTCACGGTTGTGTGTTTTTAAAAAAAGTTTAGTATCTCTACTCTATTATATAGAGAGAAAATAACTAAGGTGGCGATTACTCGGTAATCTTCTTCATTACATTATCTAGTTTTCAAAGAACGATTGATGAATGGTAAGCTTTGGTATTCTCGTCAGCTTACGCTTCCTTGAATCCTTCGCTACTTTCACCTTATTTTGAGAGATTATACTCTCAAAACTGAACGAACAGTCTAACATCAAGTTAATTCCGTATATTCCTTAGAAAGGAGGTGATCCAGCCGCACCTTCCGATACGGCTACCTTGTTACGACTTCACCCCAATCATCTGTCCCACCTTAGGCGGCTGGCTCCAAAAGGTTACCCCACCGACTTCGGGTGTTACAAACTCTCGTGGTGTGACGGGCGGTGTGTACAAGGCCCGGGAACGTATTCACCGCGGCATGCTGATCCGCGATTACTAGCGATTCCGGCTTCATGTAGGCGAGTTGCAGCCTACAATCCGAACTGAGAATGGTTTTATGGGATTGGCTAAACCTCGCGGTCTTGCAGCCCTTTGTACCATCCATTGTAGCACGTGTGTAGCCCAGGTCATAAGGGGCATGATGATTTGACGTCATCCCCACCTTCCTCCGGTTTGTCACCGGCAGTCACCTTAGAGTGCCCAACTGAATGCTGGCAACTAAGATCAAGGGTTGCGCTCGTTGCGGGACTTAACCCAACATCTCACGACACGAGCTGACGACAACCATGCACCACCTGTCACTCTGTCCCCCGAAGGGGAAAGTCCTATCTCTAGGATTGTCAGAGGATGTCAAGACCTGGTAAGGTTCTTCGCGTTGCTTCGAATTAAACCACATGCTCCACCGCTTGTGCGGGCCCCCGTCAATTCCTTTGAGTTTCAACCTTGCGGTCGTACTCCCCAGGCGGAGTGCTTAATGCGTTTGCTGCAGCACTAAAGGGCGGAAACCCTCTAACACTTAGCACTCATCGTTTACGGCGTGGACTACCAGGGTATCTAATCCTGTTTGCTCCCCACGCTTTCGCGCCTCAGCGTCAGTTACAGACCAGAAAGTCGCCTTCGCCACTGGTGTTCCTCCAAATCTCTACGCATTTCACCGCTACACTTGGAATTCCACTTTCCTCTTCTGCACTCAAGTTCCCCAGTTTCCAATGACCCTCCACGGTTGAGCCGTGGGCTTTCACATCAGACTTAAGGAACCGCCTGCGCGCGCTTTACGCCCAATAATTCCGGACAACGCTTGCCACCTACGTATTACCGCGGCTGCTGGCACGTAGTTAGCCGTGGCTTTCTGGTTAGGTACCGTCAAGGTACCGGCAGTTACTCCGATACTTGTTCTTCCCTAACAACAGAGTTTTACGATCCGAAAACCTTCATCACTCACGCGGCGTTGCTCCGTCAGACTTTCGTCCATTGCGGAAGATTCCCTACTGCTGCCTCCCGTAGGAGTCTGGGCCGTGTCTCAGTCCCAGTGTGGCCGATCACCCTCTCAGGTCGGCTACGCATCGTCGCCTTGGTGAGCCGTTACCTCACCAACTAGCTAATGCGCCGCGGGCCCATCTGTAAGTGATAGCAGAACCATCTTTCAATCTAATTATATGTATAAATAGATATTATCCGGTATTAGCCCCGGTTTCCCGGAGTTATCCCAGTCTTACAGGCAGGTTGCCCACGTGTTACTCACCCGTCCGCCGCTAATCTTTGGGAGCAAGCTCCCTCAGATTCGCTCGACTTGCATGTATTAGGCACGCCGCCAGCGTTCGTCCTGAGCCAGGATCAAACTCTCCAATAAAGTGTTTGATTAGCTCATTTGCACCTATGGTGCTTTGTTGCTGATAAATCAGCTTTTTTAGAATTACGCTTGACGTTTTATGTTCGTTCAGTTTTCAAAGAACAATCTCGTTCGCTTTAGAAGCGACTTTCCAATAATAACACATCTATTATTATGGAGTCAATACTTTTTTAAATCATCCGTCGCGTTAGCTGTTTTTCATACAGTTATTAGCGACGGTTATTAATATATCATCATTTTTTTCCTGGGTCAACCACTTTTTGCTTTTTTAATATAATTTATTACAAACTGTAATATCGGTGTTTAATCCCTTTTCCTTTTGTTTCTTCACTAATCACTTTAATAAACCCTTTATCAATTAAGTATTCTAGTAGAATCACCAAATCCACTGAGTAGTGTCTCAGTTCTTTATGCTGGATGATTTCTTGAATTGTCCAAACTGATTGTTCTGCTAAAACTTCAAGTAAATGGCCAACTCCAGCCTTTGTTCGTGAATGAATTAAAAATTCACTAGCTAAAAATAATAGCTCTAACCTTTTCTCAAGCGGCTCATGACTTTGTACTAACTCTTCATAAAGTTTCATTATTTCTGGTTCCATATGGCGAATTTGATTCCACAATGTTACTTCTGGATGGAAACCATTTTCTATAATTGAAAGCCTTGCTAAATGATGCAAAGAATGAACAACATTATTATAAGCATCGAAATAATTCTGATTTTCAAACAAAGTTTTCCCATCTGTATATCTTCTTATCAGCTTAGCAAACTCTAGTCCCATTTTGAGCTTTCTGTCCTTGAAAGGGAATTCGTTTAATTTATCACGCAAGTTTCCTATATATTCATTGCGATCAAATAAAACCTTCCCACTATAAAGCCAGTCAAAAATCTTCCTATTACTCCCCATAAGTATCCATTGATCCAATTGTTGCTTCGTTATTATTTGCATTGAGGCTTTCTTATCTTCAAATGTGTAATGCTTCACAAAAATAGGCGTATCCGCATTTTCTACGATAATTAATAGTATTGCATCAAACGTATCTCTATTTGAAATTGTCTTTTCATTTCCCTCTACAATTAACACACCTAGTGTATTTAGTTGACTAGCTCTTTCTTGATAAATAGGACGGAGTATATCTTCCATCATAACGCCCCCATAATTTCGTATTAATATATATTAGTTCGACAATTCATCTAAATTTCCTTTGATAAACACCAACAAATAGTGACAATTTTTTTATTTTTTCTTACAATGATATGATATAGTTAGTGTTTAGGAGGGAACAAAATGGCAAAAAAATATTCGAGTAAAATAAATAAAATAAGAACCTTCGCTTTAAGCTTAATATTTGTTGGATTTATTGTCATGTACATAGGTATCTTTTTCAGAACTTCACCATTAATTATGTCTTTATGTATGCTGCTTGGTGTATTATTCATTATTGCTAGTACGGTTATTTACTTGTGGATTGGCATCCTTTCAACTAAAGCAATACAAGTTGTTTGCCCAAATTGTAACAAGCCAACCAAAATATTAGGACGGGTTGATATGTGCATGCATTGTCGTGAACCACTAACGCTCGATCGCTCACTAGAAGGAAAAGATTTTGACGAAAAATATAATCGAAAAGATACTTCATTAAAACAGTAGATTTTCACACGCCAAAAAGGATGTAAATCTTAAAACAAACAATATGTTTACTCATTTGTATAGAAAACTAAACTAAAAAATACAGAGAAAAAGCTGGCAGCAGTACGCTGACAGCTTTAGACATTTTTTAATGCATTTCTTTTTTCTTTGAACACTCTGGACATTCCCCATAAACTTCCATTCTATGGTGACTTACTTTAAAGCCAGTCACATGTGCTGCTAATTGTTCAACTTCATCCAAACCAGGATAATGAAAATCAACAATTTTACCACAACCTTCACAAATGACGTGATAATGTTGTGTTGTTACAAAATCAAATCTGCTGGATGAATCTCCATAGGTTAGTTCTTTTACTAACCCAACCTCACGAAATACTCTTAAATTATTGTAAACTGTAGCCACACTCATATTTGGGAACGTTCCCTCTAATGCTTTGTATATGTCATCAGCTGTTGGGTGCGTCATTGAGTTTATTAAATATTCAAGTATCGCATGACGCTGTGGAGTAATGCGAACCCCTGTATCTTTTAACGTATCCAATGCTTCTTTAAGATGTGTTTGCGCCACCGTCATGCACCTCTCTTCTATTCATTCTTAAATTATAATCTTTATAAATAGTTTACTAATAATTATTGAAAGTTGTCAATAACCGCGTTTCAAGAAGTATGTTTTTCTTATTTTATCATATAGACTAAACTCATCTAATATTCCATCTTTAATAAACTTAACTTTGTTAATACCTTTGTATTTCTCATCCCACAAATCAACAGATCTAACCTGTCATCATAAAAAATTCCGGACTCATTTTAAAAGTCCGGAAAATATATTTGAGGAGGTATGCCCTAGTTTAATCATATTCAAACTAGCTTTACTTGCGTGGACAAAAGCCTTAAATTTTTTAAAATGGGCAAGTTATTATCATGTTATTTAAAAGCCTAACCTTTTCTATCCTGTAAGAAATGCAATGCATCCTCTACATGTCCTTTTACTTTCACTTTTCGCCACTCTTTTATTAGTCTGCCTTCCTCGTCAATCACAAATGTAGAGCGTTCAATCCCCATATATTCTTTACCAAAATTCTTTTTCAACTTCCAAACTCCGTAGCTTTCTGCAACTTCATGATTTTCATCTGCAAGCAAAAGAAATGGTAACCCATGTTTCTCAATAAATTTCTCATGACGTTTAATTGGGTCAGGACTGACACCAATAATGACCGTATTCACATCAGAAAAGTCATTATGCTTATCGCGGAAATCACATGCCTCAGTCGTACAACCAGGTGTCATATCCTTAGGATAAAAATATAATACGACATTTCTCCCGCGAAAATCTTCTAGATTAACAACTTCTCCATTACTTGCTTCTAATGTAAATGCGGGTGCTTTTTCTCCAAGTTCTATACTCATAAATCGTTCACTCCTTAACCACGTTTTTCTTAGACTATAAAAAACAAGAGTGAAATACAAGTAAACACCCTTCTTCTCATTGATCATTCTTATTATCAATATTAAAAACAACTCTTGCGACAAATGCTGTTGGAATGACATAACCTATCAACGCTTCAACCATCGCAACCATACGGCCTAAACCCACAGGGATAACATCTCCATAACCCAATGAAAAAAGAGTAACAGCACTAAAATAAAAACCTGATGCAAGACGATCTAAGAAATTAATACCTCCATAGCTTGTTTCATCTATTAGCACAACATGCCCATTTAAATCGAGAATAATATATATTAACCCAAAAGCAATTAAAATCGTAGCATATAGACAAATTAAATAAAAAAAGTTATCTAATGACACCCATCTTCCCTTCGTTCTTTTAGGGGTTAAGAGGCTTTGCATACTCATAAAAATACATAATGTAACAGTAAAAATAACGAAAAAAAATAGCAAGACTAACCTCACCTCTCTCGTGACGGTATTACCATTATACGTTCAACCTTTTGAGAGTATGACAAGTTGTCTTACTGACTATAGATATGAAAATATTTTGCTTTTAACATATCGATAGCTTACATGTTAAAATATAAAGGGAGATTATATTACTTAAGGAGGAATATTGATGCATTTTATCAATTCCGAACGACTACATAAAGAAGCTGTTGAACACATTGTCGGGGGCGTAAACAGCCCTTCTCGTTCTTATAAAGCGGTTGGTGGAGGATCACCTGTTGCAATGGAGAGAGGCCAAGGTGCTTACTTCTTTGATGTAGATGGGAATCAATATATTGATTATTTAGCAGCCTATGGACCCATTATTACAGGACATGCTCACCCTCATATAACGAAAGCCATTAAAGAAGCTGCCGAAAGAGGAGTACTATTTGGCACACCTACTCCGTATGAAGTAGACTTCGCTAAATTGCTAAAAGAGGCGATGCCTAATTTAGAAAAAGTAAGATTTGTGAATTCCGGTACGGAAGCTGTGATGACAACCATAAGGGTTGCAAGAGCGTATACAGGAAAAGATAAAATAATTAAATTTGCCGGCTGTTATCACGGACATTCAGATCTAGTACTAGTTGCAGCTGGTTCTGGTCCGTCAACCCTTGGTACACCTGATTCTGCCGGGGTACCTCAATCGATTGCAAAAGAAGTAATCACCGTTCCTTTTAATGACATTGATTCATTTAAACAAGCTATGGATAAATGGGGACATGAGATTGCAGGAGTTTTAGTAGAACCGATTGTAGGGAACTTCGGTATTGTCGAGCCCTTACCAGGGTTCTTGGAAGAGGTAAATGAGATAAGTCATTCACATGGTTCACTCGTTATATATGATGAAGTTATTACCGCTTTCCGTTTTCACTATGGAGGTGCACAGGATTTATTAGGTGTGCAACCAGACCTCACAGCATTAGGAAAAATCATTGGCGGCGGCTTACCCATTGGTGCCTACGGTGGAAAAAAAGAGATTATGGAGAGTGTTGCTCCACTAGGTCCCGCCTATCAAGCAGGAACAATGGCAGGAAACCCTGCATCAATCTTAGCTGGAATTGCTTGCTTAGAAGTATTAAAACAACCTGGGGTATATGAATACTTAGATAGATTAGGTGAAAAGCTTGAAGATGGCATCATGAATGCGGCCAAGCAGTTCAATATTTCCATATCAATTAATCGATTAAAAGGTGCATTAACTGTTTATTTTACTGATGAAAAAGTAATCAACTATGAACAAGCAGAAAATACGGACGGTGAGATGTTTGCTAAGTTCTTCAAGCTTATGTTAAATAGAGGCATCAACCTAGCACCTTCCAAATATGAAGCATGGTTCCTTACAATTGCTCATACAGAAGAAGATATTGACGCTACCATTCAAGCAGTCCATGATACTTTCGAAGAATTAGCCAACCAATAAATAAAATATTCATTTTTTATACACAAAAAGAGAGCCTACTAGCTCTCTTTTTCTCTTGATACATACTATGAAAACGTTTACAAATATAGATTCCGCTATACATTTTTATACATTCTCAACCTTTTCCATATCCATAAAAATGTATAAATAATTGATTTCTGAAAATTCATGTGATATGATAATGAAAATATTCTGTATAATTCCTTCGTTACCGAAACACTTTAATGCGTTACCCAGTTAAATAACATTTCAATTAACTTCGCTAGAAATCTTAACAATCTAGCAACCTCAAAAACATTACTAAACTAGGAGGTGAACGGCTTAAGGCATTGCCTCAAAAAGCCGAATACTATGACTCAACAATGGACCCCTTCCCAATTCAAAAATTTTAATAATCAAGAACACGATGCATGTGGGATTGTTTCTTCATTAGAAAAAGAAAAGATTCCAACACGTGAAAATATTTTCAGTTGTATAGATGCATTAGTAACAATGAACCACCGTGCAGGATTTATTAATGGAGAAGGAGATGGCGTCGGGATTCATATCGATATCCCCCGTACACTCTGGAAAGAAAAACTTAAAAATGCTCAAATCGATTCAACAGTTGTTGACACACCCAATTTTGTCGTCGGTCATCTCTTTTTCACTCGTAATGAACAAAGTGAAACCTTCAAAACAGAAGTACGCCAACTTCTTGATGATAAAGGGTTTTCTTTAATTTTCGAATCAGATGAAGTGACAGATTCTTCTGCACTTGGCCCAATAGCGATTCAAGAGAACCCTGTTTTTTGGCAAATTGCATGTATGGTTGATAAAAATGAAACAGATCTGAATCAAGCGATATTAGAAGTTATTGTAGAAGCAGAAAAAAATGAATTTATTCACGTAGCATCCCTTAGTCAGTTTCATGCTGTATATAAAGTAATGGGAGCTGGCGATATTTTACCTAAATACTACCATGACCTAGCAAACCCATTGGTAGCTTCGACTATGACTCTTGGCCATAATCGTTATTCGACTAATACACTCTCAAGCTTTTTTCGTGTGCAACCATTTGCCGTCTTAGGGCATAATGGTGAAATTAATACGATTGCAAAATTACGCGACGAAGCTAGAATGATTAATGTACCACTCGTTAGAGGAGGTAGTGATTCCCAAGATTTAAGCAGAACCATTGAAACACTCATTTGTAGAGATGGCTATTCATTATTTGAAGCGATGGACGTACTCTTCCCTCCAATCATTAACGAAATCAAGTCATACCCTCCGCATTTGCAAGATTTATATACTTATATAAGGGAAGCATGGGGACATTTCGCTCAAGGGCCTGCTGGAATTATCTCAAGATTCGGAGACGAAGCAGTATATAGTGTAGACTCCCTTGGATTAAGACCCCTTTGGATGTTAGAGACTGAAAGTTCTTATTTATTCTCATCTGAACCAGGGATTATTTCATCGAGTGAATATGTAAATGAACCAAAGCCCTTATCTCCTGGTGAAAAAGTTGGCTTCAAATGGAACGGTAATAAACTAGAAAAATATGAACATGAAAACTATCAGGAAGAAACATTTAATCGCTTCTCTTCTCGTGTAAATGTTAAAGATTATAAAGATCGTTTAAGTGCGCCAGTTTTGAATAAAGTAACTACAATGGCTTTCCCTACAAAAATTCATAATGGTCAATATAAAGCGTTTGGTTGGGAAAGAGACCATGTGAACTTAGTAGAACAAATGGCAGAAAAAGGCGCGGAACCTATCCGTTCACTTGGCCATGATGCTCCATTAGCTGCTTTAAATGGTGAGAGAACAAATATCGCTGATTTTATTAAAGAAAGTGTCGCAGTTGTTACGAACCCTGCCATCGATAGAGATAGAGAAACAGAACATTTCTCTACTAGAACAATTATCGGTAAAAGACCGTCGCTCTTTAATAATGAAGAATCAATAGATGTACTTGAATTACAAACACCATTATTAATAGAAGGAAAATTAGGATACGAGTGTGTTAAGGAAATCAATCAGCCTAGCTATGATCAAGTAACTGAATATTATCAAGCACAAAAGAAAATTGCCTATCTTTCTATCACTTTTTCAAAAGATGAAACGATTAAAGAGGCAATTTCACGCTTATCAAAAGAAGCGATTGAATCAGTTAAAGCTGGTAAAACACTTATTGTCTTGAATGATGCTAGTGCTCATCAAGAAGATTCCTACTGGATGGATCCACACTTAGTCGTATCTGCCATTGATCAAGCATTAGTAAAAGAAACAATAAGAAGAGACTGTTCTTTACTTTTACGTTCCGCTTCTATCAGGTCATTACATGATATTATTACAGCTTACGGTTTAGGTGCAGATTTAATTAGCCCATATTATATGTTTGTAACTGTTGCTAACGAAGAAATAACTCCTCTTGTTAACTTATATTCAGCTTTAACAAAAGGGTTGGAAAAGGTAATCTCTACAATCGGTATTCATGAACTAAGAGGATATGGTCGCTTATTCTCAACTATTGGCTTAAACGAAGAAATCGCTGAATATTTAAATATCATCAATTTCTTTGGTTCAGGTGAGCTTAAATACAATTTTGGTCACATGAAAGAAGATGCTTTATTAAGAGCTGAAGACTTTATTAACGAGAAAAACAGAATCGGGAAAACCTTCCATCTATTCCCGAGAATTTGGAAAGCAATTGGTGAAGTTGCATCCACAGGTGAATATGATGCTTACCGTGAAAAGATAAGCGAACAAGAAGCTCAGAACCCAACAACCATCCGTCACCTAACTGATTTTAAACAATCAGAAACCAAAATTTCACCAGAGGATGTTAATATTTCTGTTGGAGATCATAACTTACCATTCGTTATTTCTTCTATGTCATTTGGTTCTCAAAATGAAATTGCTTTTAGAGCCTATGCAGAAGGTGCAGAAAGACTAAATATGATTAGTTTAAATGGCGAAGGCGGAGAAATAAAAGATATGCTCGGGAAATACCCTCGTACAAGAGGTCAGCAAGTTGCCTCAGGACGATTTGGAGTAAACGCTGAGCTTCTTAACTCTTCTAACCTCCTTGAGATTAAAATCGGCCAAGGAGCAAAACCAGGTGAAGGTGGACATCTACCAGGCTCTAAAGTAACAGCTAAAATAGCTGAAGCTAGAAATGCAACAATTGGATCTGATTTAATTTCACCTTCAAATAATCATGATATTTATTCTATTGAAGATTTAGCACAAATGATTCATGAATTAAAAACAGCGAACGATAAGGCGAAAGTGTCAGTTAAAGTTCCTGTTGTGCCTAATATTGGAACAATTGCTGTAGGGATCGCTAAAGCTGGTGCGGATATTATCACTTTAAGTGGGTTTGATGGCGGTACAGGTGCAGCTAGAATCCACGCGCTCCAACATGTTGGATTACCAGTTGAAATTGGTGTTAAAGCGGCACACAACGCCTTACTAGAAGCTGGATTAAGAGATTATGTTGAGCTATGGGCAGACGGCGGCTTAAAAAGTGTTAGTGATGTTTTAAAAGTGATGTTACTTGGTGCAAATAGAGTCGGGTTTGGTACTTTATCAATGTTAGCCATTGGTTGTACAACTTGCCGTGGGTGTCATCTAGATACTTGTCATGTTGGAATTGCTACGCAAATTGATTCAGAGGCACAAGCAAAAGAACATGGGTTAAGAAGATTCGTTCCTCGTCAATTTGAATCTGCTGTCCAAGGTTTAGTTAACTTATTTTCTGCTTTCGGTAAAGAACTGCAAGCACTTGCGGGTAGCATCGGTATTCGCAATTTACAAGATGCCATTGGACGTACAGATTTACTTGAACAAATAAAAGGAAAAGAACAATTGAATTTAGACTACTTACTTCGTACATTAGAGATTTCACAGCTCACCAATAATGAACAACCTAAAGAAGTGAGTGAGGCACAATTACAAGTAGCTGTTGGTGCTGAATATCTAGACAAGAGTGTAGAAGAATTACACCAATCGCGTACCTTCTCTAATGTTACTTCAGAGCAAAGGGTGCTTGGTAGTCGTGTATCTTGTCACCGTGTAAGAGGACGCTTAGATGGATCATATAAAACCCTTCCTCCAGTTGACCTCAAATATAATGATGGGTCTATCCCTGGTAACGGATTAGGAGCCTATAACAGTTTCGGCATAAACATCGAAGTAGCAGGCGGTGCACAAGATGGTATTGGTAAAACTTCCTTCGGTGGTCAAATCTTAATTTTTAAATCGAAAGGTAAGAATGGACAGTATTATAATGGATCTGTTGGAAAAGGTTTTGGCTATGGTGCACAAGTGGGACTTCTCGTTGCCCAAGGAAACGCTGATGCAAGAGCTGGTATTCGTCTATCTGGAGCTGATATGATTATCGGTGGACAACTAACAAGTGCAATTCCAGAGAAGGAATTTGGGAAAATCGGTACAAATGCGAATATTAAGGGATTTGCGTTTGAATATATGACAAACGGTCGCGGCCTTGTATTAGGTGATCCGGGCCCATGGATTTGTGCAGGGATGACAGGTGGCGTCGTCTACTTAAGACATCAACCTGAAATGGGATTAACAAAAGCGGCAATTGAAAGAAGAATAGCTAAAGGTGCAAAAGTAAACGTAACCGAGCTTGACCAAAATGGACTAGATGATGTAAAAGAACTATTAGAAAAATATATCAATCTATTGATGGATCAAAACCAAGAAGAAGAAGCAATTGGTTTAAAAGCTCTTTTATCAGATTTAAGTAGTCACTTTTTGCAAGTTGTTCCAGTTAAAGAACAAGCCGATCCTTCTGTTTCAACTGAGTGATATAACATACATTTCTTTTGCTAAGAAATACTAATTTGATTTTGTTTTTCTGCTAAACTTGAGACACGAGGAATTCTAATGATGAATTTCTCGTGTTTCTTTATGAATTTATGTGACTCATTTCACTGGGAGTGCGGAAACAGATTCGGGCTTCAACATTATCGGTTATCCGTTTGTCTTTAAATGCCAATCTGAAGTTAATTGATATTTCGCCTCATTTCTAGCTAATTATTCTCTCTTGCTGGATTTTGATGCGATTCTCTGCTAGTCCAAACAAATTTCTCCCTCTTGCTTGCCTTTTGATGTATTTCTATTTTTTCATTTAGAATTAATCAACTTTAATTTTTTATTAATTTTAACGACTTTTCATATTTGTCTATTGAACTTATACTAATATCCATGTATAGTACATAATTGTTTAATAAAGAAAAAAAACGTATAAAGTAAGAGTGGGTGTTTATCATGACAGCCATACTAATGATTGAGCAGAAAGGATTATTTAAATATGAAGCTTGGCGCCCGCATTCTGAAAACGGGGATCGCAATCATACTATCTTTATTTTTAGCAGAACTTTTTCAACTCCCATCTCCTGTTTTTGCAGGGATTGCAGCTATTTTTGCACTGCAACCAACGATTTATCGTTCTTATTTATCTGTACTTGAACAAATTCAAGGAAATATAATCGGAGCAGTAATCGCGGTATTATTTGTACTATTATTTGGTCATGAAATTCTCATTATCGGTTTAGCAGCAATAGTGGTTATTACGATTAATTTAAAATTAAAACTTGATAACACTATTGGTTTATCACTCGTTACAATGGTAGCGATTATGGTCACACCAGGAGATACCTTTACTGAGTTTGCCATTCTTAGGTTCTCGACAGTTATCCTCGGGATATTTTCTGCATTTATTGTTAATCTGGTGTTTATTCCACCGAAATATGAGAAGAAGTTATATGTAAAGATTTCTAATCTAACCGAAGAAATTACAAAGTGGATTCGCTTAAATATAAGGCATGCCTCTGAACATCATTTATTAAAGAATGATATACGGACCATGCAAGAAGGATTAACAAAGATTGATACGCTTTTTTCTTTATATAAAGAAGAACGTAATTACTTTAAAAAGAAGAACCATTCCAAACCGAGAAAATTAGTCATTTACCGGCAAATGAATGCCGCGAATAAAAAAGCTCTAGATACTTTAACAAAGATGCATCGCTTTGAGAATGATTTAGCAGAAATGCCGGAAGATTTTCAACACCTTATCCAGCAACAATTGGATATTATTACTCATTATCATGAACATGCGGTATTAAAATTTATTGGGAAAGTTCGACCGGAAGTCGTTTTTGAAGAAGGCGATATTACTTTAAGTAGAAAGGAACTTTTCACGCTCTTTTTAGAACAACAACATCTCATTTCAGATGATGGGCAGGTAGAATTAGCTCATACTATGCATATTGTATCTGCAATGATGGATTATAATGAACAAGTGGAACGATTGAATTGCCTTATTAGTAGCTTTCAAAAGTTCCATAAAGAAGACTCTTCTTTAACATTAGATGAAGCCGTTGACGAACAATAATCAATAAGAGGCTACCGGATATAAAATCTCCGATAGCCTCTTTTCCTCTAAATTTTTCTAATTCTTCATCCTCGGATCTAAGGCATCTCTTAATCCATCCCCCATTAAGTTAAAGCCGAGAACTGTTAACATAATGGCTATGCCAGGGAATATCATTGTCCACGGTGCTTGGATAAGTAACACTCTTGCATCTGAAAGCATTTTACCCCATTCCGGATTCGGTGCCTCTGCTCCTAAACCTAAGAACCCTAGAGCTGCTGCTTCAATAATAGCCGTACCAATTGCCAGAGTTCCTTGAACGATAATAGGTGCCATACTATTGGGAAGTACATGCCTAAATAGAATTCGATTATTTTTCATCCCAACTGCCTTCGCGGCTACAATATACTCCTCTTGTTTAACACTTAAAACTTTTGAACGAATTAACCTCCCAAAATTAGGAATATTAATAACAGCTATCGCAATTAATGCATTCTGCAGTGATGGTCCTAAGACGGCCACAATAGCAATTGCCAAAAGAATACTTGGGAAAGCAAGCATTATATCAAAAATCCTAGAGATAATCGTATCGATCCATCTCCCGTAATACCCCGCAATAATCCCTAATAAAGAACCCACAACAGCCGAACCCATTACCGCTAAGAAACCAACCCATAACGATATTCTCGCCCCAAAAATCACTCGCGAAAAAATATCTCTCCCAAAATCATCAGTTCCAAACCAATGTTCCGCTGATGGGGCTTGAAGCCTATTTGCCATATTCTGCTCATTAATGCCCTGTGGCGCAATGAATGGTGCAAAAATCGCTAACAGTATAAAAAATACAACAATCCCTGTACCGACTAAGGCAATTTTGTTTTTCATGAAGCTTTGTAACGCCTCCACCCAAGGCGATTGTACTTTATCTTCATTATTTTTTGGCTGAATAGGTGGTTTATTATTTACTGACACTTCCACGTCTATTCCTCCCTTAACGATAATTAATTCGCGGATCGATTGTAGCGTACAATAAGTCTATGAATAAATTAATCATGACAAATATAAATGCAATCACTAATATTCCAGATTGAATGACAGGATAATCTCTCGCACTAATCGCATCGTAAATATATCTGCCCATACCCGGCCAACTAAATATCGTTTCGGTAAGAATCGCACCACCTAACAATAATCCTGTTTGCAAACCTATCACAGTAAGAACAGGAATCACTGCGTTTTTTAATGAATGCTTGTACACAACCCAAAACATTCTTATTCCTTTAGCTCTTGCTGTTCTAATATAGTCAGATTTCATTACCTCTAACATTGAAGATCTCGTTATTCTAGCAATGATGGCCATTGGAATTGTAGCTAAAGCAAACGCTGGCAATATTAAATGACGTAACACATCAACAAATTGATCAAACCTACCTTGAATCAATGTATCTATTAAATATATATTTGTTATAGATGTAACAGGGTTCCTTACCTCTTCCCTTCCAGATGTCGGTAACCAATCAAGCTGAATAGAGAAGAACCATTGTTCCATCAAACCTAACCAAAAAATAGGTATAGAAACACCGATCAGTGCTAAAATCATCGCTATGTAATCAAACCAAGAATGCTGAAACCATGCACTTATGATACCAGCATTAACCCCTATAAAAATGGCAATTAACATTGCGCAAAAGGATAACTCTAAAGTTGCTGCTAAGTATGGCCAAATTTCCTGATTTATCGCTGTATTGGTTTTGATTGATTCTCCCAAATCACCAGTCAATAAATCTCCCAAATATGTAAAGTACTGAATATACCACGGTTGATCTAACCCGAGCTGTTGCGTTAAGGCCTCTATCGCCTCTTCCGTAGCTAATTGCCCTAATATGATTTGAGCTGGATCACCGGGAATTGCACGAATCATTAGAAAAACAATCAGTGATAAACCTAATAGAACGGGTATTAATGCAATTAACCGCCTAACTGTGTAAGTAAACATCTTCTCACCTCTATTACTACATTATTATCAGATGAATAGAAAAGGGAGTGTGCCACTCCCTTTTTCTATCTCTATTGATTTATTGACTGACCTCCACATGTGAAAGCAAATCAGACCCTGTCGGATGTGGTAGGAAATTCTTAATATTAGATTTCCCAGCTAAAATAGGACGTGAATGTACAAGCGGAATCCATGGTGCATCTTCTTTTATAATTACTTGTGCTTGTTTGTATAACTCATCTCTTTTCGCTTGATCAGTAGTTGCTTGCGCTTCTAATAATAAATCATGTACTTCACTGTTTTTGTAGTAAGTGTAGTTATTTGAACCGATGGCATCTTCATCTAATAATACATACAAGAAGTTATCTGCATCACCATTATCACCTGTCCATCCAAGTAAGAATGAATCAGCTTCTCCATTATTAGCTTTTTCTAAATATGTTCCCCATTCATATGAAACAATCTTAGCTTTAACGCCAATTTCAGCAAAATCAGCTTGTAGGGCTTCAGCTATTTTTTGGCCGTCCGGCATATATGGTCTTGGAACTGGCATTGCCCATAATTCCATCTCAAATCCGTCTTCATATCCAGCTTCCTTAAGTAATTCTTTTGCTTTTTCTGGATCGTATGGATAGTCTTCAATTTCATCATTATAACCAGAGATTACCGGTGGCATTGGATTTACAGCTGGGTCCGCTGCGCCAGCATAGAATGCATCGATGATTTCTTCTTTATTCACCGCATGGTTAAGTGCTTGACGGACTAACTTTTCTTGTAAAGGACCTCTCGTATTCGTTAATCCAACATAAGCAACATTCATTGTCGGTCTCTCAAATGTTTGTAGGTCTGGATTATCTTCAATTTGTTGGACGTCGCTGAAATTCACACCATCAATTAAATCAACTTCTCCTGAAGCTAAAGCGTTTAGTCTTGCAGAGTTCTCAGGAATAGATCTGAAAATGACTGAGTCTAATTTTGGTAAACCTTCATCCCAATACTCTTCATTTTTTACGATTGTGATTCTGTCATTTCTTTTCCATTCTTGAAATTTAAATGGACCCGTTCCAACTGGGTTTTCAAGGAATTTATCACCATGCTCTTCAATGGCTGTTGGACTGGCGATACCAAATGGTGACATCGCTAAGTTTTTATAGAACGGTGCAATTGCTGTATTTAACTTGACTTCAACCGTATAATCATCAACTGCTGTTACACTATCAACCTTATCTCCAAATTGAGAATTGTAATAATAGAATTGTTCTTTATTCCCTGCCATCCAACGTTCGAAGTTGAATACGACAGCTTCCGCATTAAAATCTGTTCCATCATGGAACTTAACTCCTTCACGTAGTTTAAGTGTCTGAGTCAACCCATCTTCACTTGTTTCCCAATCTGTTGCTAGACCAGGATGAAGCTCCGTATCTTGCTCACCAAATTCAACAAGCGTTTCAAAAATATTTTTCGTTACTTTAAAAGCTTCACCTTCAGTTGTAATTGCTGGGTCAAGAGAAGTTGAATCTCCTCCTCGACCAAAGACAAGTGTTCCTCCAGTGCTCCCTTCATCTGCTTCTCCGCCTTCATCTCCATTATCACCTGACGTAGAACTATTACATCCAGCAAAAATAAGGGTACTAACCATTAATACAATAAGTAGCCAAAAACTTTTCTTTTTCTTCATTCTTCATTCTCTCCCTTCTAATTTGCAATCTCTTTCTCATATAAATGGCAAGCCACCATATGTCCATCTTCTATTTCCTGCAAAAGTGGTCGTTCTTGCTTACAAATCTCCATACATTTTGAACATCTCGTATGGAAAGCACAACCGTTTGGTGGATCAGCAGGGTTAGGGATATCTCCAGATAGCACTCCCTGAGTAACAGCTATTTCTGGATCAGGGATCGGAACGGAACTTAGAAGTGCTTCTGTATATGGATGAAGTGGCTTATCATACAATTGTTTAGCGGTTGTTAACTCAACCATTCTTCCTAAATACATAACTCCTACACGGTCGCTAATATGTTTGATCACCCCTAGGTCATGGGCGATAAATATATAGGTCAGACCGAATTCTTTTTGTAAATCTTCTAATAAATTCAATACTTGTGCCTGTATGGATACATCTAGAGCAGACACAGGTTCATCAGCAATAATTAATTTGGGTCTGGTCATTAATGCGCGCGCAATTCCAATCCGTTGTCTTTGCCCCCCACTAAATTGATGGGGATAGCGTTTAGCATGGTAACCACTTAATCCAACAACTTCAAGCATTTCTCTTACCTGCTTCTTCCGTGTAGCTTTATCTCCAATCCCATGAACAATTAAAGGTTCTTCTAATATTTGTTCGACTGAGTGACGTGGATTGAGTGAAGCAAATGGATCTTGAAAGACCATTTGCATGTCTTTTCTCAATTTTCTCATCTCATAATCTGATAATTTCGTAATTTCTTTACCGTTAAATGAAATTTTCCCTTCGGTTGGCTCAATTAATCTCATCAACATCCGTCCAGTTGTTGACTTCCCACAACCCGATTCACCAACGATTCCTAATGTTTCTCCTTCATTAACAAAAAAACTAATATCATCTACTGCTTTTACATCCGCAACTTTGCGATTAAAAACGCCAGCAGTAATCGGAAAATATTTTTTTAGATTTTCTACTTCTAATATTGCTTTACTCATGAGACTTCCCTCCTCTTCTCATGTAGAAAGCATCTTACCGTATGCTCTTCACCATCTTCCATAAACAATACAGGGTCTTCCATTACGCAGCGTTCATGAGCAAATTCACATCTTTCAGCAAAACGGCAACCTTTTGTAATTGAGCCTGGTTTCGGTACATTGCCTGGAATAGAATATAATCTGGAATGCTCTCCCCTAATATCTGGAACCGACTTTAATAACCCCTGTGTATAAGGATGCTTTGGGTTTTTAAATAAATCTCCTACCTTTGCTTCTTCTACCACTTGTCCTGCGTACATTACAATGACACGCTCACACATTTGCGCCACTACTCCAAGGTCATGTGTAATCATCATAATAGAAGTTTGCAAAGTTTTATTTAGCTCTTTCATCAGACCAAGAATTTGCGATTGAATGGTTACATCCAAAGCAGTTGTTGGTTCATCAGCTATTAGTACTTCGGGATTACAGGACAGTGCCATGGCTATCATTACCCGCTGTCTCATTCCACCAGACAACTGATGCGGATACTCTTTCATTATCGCCTCTGCCCTTGGTAAGCCTACTAGTTTTAGCATTTTAAGTGCGATTTCATTTGCTTCTTTTTTTGTCTTTTTCATATGTATTTTGATGCCTTCTGTCATTTGTTCCCCTATTTTAAAAAGCGGATTGAGGCTAGTCATTGGCTCTTGAAAGATCATAGCAATTTCATTACCACGAATTTCTCTCATTCTCTTTTCATTAGCCCCTACTATATTCTCACCGTTAAGTAGTATTTCCCCGCCAACTATTTTCCCAGGTGGTTGCGGCACAAGCTTCATAATAGACAATGATGTTACGCTTTTACCACAACCTGATTCACCAACAATCCCTATTACCTCTCCTTTATGAATAGTAAAACTTACCTGATCGACGGCGGTTACTTCTCCGTCTTTAGTTACAAACGAAGTTTCTAGATTTCTTACCTCTAATACTGGAGATTGCGTCACTATGTCACCCCTTTATCAGTTTCTTCTACATTCTCCCTCCGTTTTTTAATATTTTATAAAATATGTAAGAATAAGTCTATTGTTTTTTCAGAAATATTTAAATATAATTATAATTCTTTAAAATTACGCTAGTTTATTATTTTTTTATAATATAATTCCGAATTTTCCAATTATTAATATAATAAAATAGCAATTTATATATTTTATAGAGTCGGGAGTCACAAGCCTTATCTGCATTTACATTCGAGTGTATCTTAGGAACTACCTGTTTTCAGATACTAACTCAAGCCAACAGAAACTAAAAAATCACATACATGTCTAAATTCTAAAAAGAATTTTACATGAATGTGATTTCGATAGCGTTACCATCTAATTACGATTCGAGTTGTTGTACTTGGAAAAGCTTATAATAATGACCCTGTCTCTCCATTAATTCCTCATGTGAGCCCGTCTCCACAATTTCACCATATTCAACAACAACAATGCGATCGGCATGTGTGATTGTAGATAATCTATGAGCGACGATAAACGTCGTTCGATCCGTTGCCAAATCATTTAATGCCTCTTGAATAAGATGTTCGCTTTCTAAGTCTAATGCTGAGGTCGCCTCATCTAATATAAGAATTGGAGGGTTTTTCAAGAAAATACGTGCAATAGCAATTCGTTGTTTTTGCCCACCGGAAAGCTTTACTCCTCGTTCTCCCACTTTCGTTTCATACCCTTCAGGCAAATCCATTATAAATCCATGTGCATTAGCTGCCTTAGCTGCTCTAATGACCTCTTCATCACTAGCATCAGGCTTTCCGAGTAATATATTTGCTTTTACTGATTCACTAAACAAAATATTATCTTGTAGTACCATACCAATATGATCTCGTAAACTTCTTACTTGGAAAGAACGAATATCTTCACCATCAAGTAATATTCGCCCACCTGAAACATCATAAAAGCGGGGAATTAAACTAACTAGTGAAGATTTTCCTCCACCACTCATTCCAACAAGTGCAATGGTTTCCCCTTGTTTCACATCTAAATTAATATCACGAAGAACAGCACCATCTTCATTATTATATTTAAAATGAACATCTTTGAACTCAATATGGCCAGCTACATTTCTACAAGGGATAGCATTTTCTTTATCATCAATATCATATTTTTCATCAACTAATTCAAACACACGGTCCATTGAAGCGATAGCTTGTGTCAATGTTGTCGATGAATTGACTAGCCTTCTAAGTGGATTATATAAACGGTCAATATAAGCTACAAATGCCATCATAACACCTAAAGTGATTTGTCCTTGTATCACTTGATATCCAGCAAAGGCAATTACTAGGAGTGGAGCAATATCAGTAATTGTATTCACGACTGCAAATGCTTTCGCATTCCACTTTGTATGATCAATAGCCTTTGATAAAAAGTTACTGTTATGCCTCGTGAAATTTCTTTGTTCATAATCTTCTGTGGCAAAACTTTTAATAACGGCCATTCCTTGAACTCTTTCGTGTAAATAACCTTGAACCTCAGCTAAAGCTTGTGATCGATCTCTTGTTAACCTTCGTAAATTTCCAAAGAAATACTTTACACTTAATGCATAGAACGGCATTAAAATAAGCGATACAATCGTCAATTTAACATCCATCGTAAACATAATTGCAACAGCTATAATAATGGTGGCCATATCCAGCCATAAATTCATCAGTCCTGTAACAACAAAATTCTTTGTTTGCTCTACATCATTTATGATTCTAGATATCACTTCACCTGATCGATTATTCGCATAAAATTTAAAGCTTAATTTCTGAATATGAGTAAAAAGTTTATCTCTAATATCAAATAAAATCTTGCTCGCTACCCATTGTGCGAAATATTGTCGATAATATTCTACTGGTGGCCTTACAATTATAAAAATAATCAACATCATACCCATGATCGTTAAAAGTTGTGTCATTTTTTCAGGTTGTGTAAGCGCATCATTTCCGACTATATCATCGATTACATATTTAATTAACAGCGGGATTAACAATGGTATTGCAAATTTCACAATACCAATTAGTATTGTTAAGAAAATCTGTAGGCGATACGGCTTAACAAAATGCATATATCTTTTAATTATGTTCAATTTTAGCCTGTCACCCTTTTTGTTCATTTATCTTTTAATCTATCCAGATTGTCATGATTCATTTCTTCTTCAAGCCTTCTAGATATTCATTATGTAAAGATAATACCATTTATTTTTCATGCCAAATAAAAACCTGTTGTTTCTCATATCAACAGGCGTAAATAAAACATTTTATCTTCGGTAAGTTAAGTATCTTTCATACCAACCATCCACAAAATCCGGTGCAAAAGGACCTTTTCGTTGTCTGATTAAGAATATCAACTTGTCCACATTTGCCCACAAGATTTTATCAATCGGTGTGGGGTAACGCATTTCTTGCCGATGACGCTCATATTCATCTTCATCCAATAAATTAAACGTCATATCCGGAAAAACTTTAATATCTAAATCGTAATCAATATACTTAACCGCCTCTCCATCGTAAATAAAAGGAGAGCTTAAATTACAATAATAGTACACGCCATCTTCTCTCAGCATTCCGATAATATTAAACCAATATTGTGAGTGAAAATAACAGATTGCCGGTTCTCTCGTAATCCAAGTTCGACCATCTGATTCAGTAACCATTGTACGATCGTTTGCTCCAATAATTAAGTTTTGCGTACCTTTAAGGATTGTTGACTCTTCCCAGACGCGATGGATGTGCCCATTATGTTTATAACTATGAATTTGTACCGGTTCACCTTCTATGGGTACCGCCATTCTTTTCCCCTACTTTCCTTTCTGGAAGCTTTGGAACCTTTTATTAAAAAGGACATCCTCTCAAACTTATTACCTTCTATAATGCTTCCGATAAGTTGATTGATGATTAAAGGTAACAAAGTGCAGATCCTATTTTCTATTTATTATAACGTTAAAAAATGAATTTTAAAACAAAGACAGCTTAATTGTCGGTAGATTCAGCAGTAATTGGGTATGTAATGCTCATCCTATTGTATCATTCTTGCCTTTAACATATGTTTACTAAACGATAATCTTTGCATTTTTCATATTTTGTTTGCGAAACAATTTCACAACTTCATTCGTTTGCTGTTCGAATACAGCCACTATTTCATCTAATTCATCATTCATTTTTTGGATCTCACTGTGAATATCGCTTACAGCTGTTCTAGAGCGTAAACGAGAAAGTTCATTTTGAAGTTCATGACATCTCTCCACTTCACTTTGCAAATAAAGTAAATGATCCATTGTTTTCATTTGTTCTTCAACCAATGCTTGAAATTCTTTCATAAAAATACACCAGCCTTTAAAGTCTTTTCTAAACTATTCTATCTTTTTTGTATCGATTCCTTTGCAGATTATTGTTGATGAGATAGAACTTTTGTCGAAATAAAAGAAGACTAAATATAAAAAAGCACCCCTTTTGAAAAAAAGGAGCGCCTTTTAATGAAGAACTATTGTTGATTTTGGTTGTTTTGGTTTTTCGCTTTTTGCTTATTAGCTTCAGCTTGTTGATTTTGTTGTCTTACTTCTTGAGCGTTTGTTTCACTCGCAAATTCTTGATTATATTGTTGTTGGTTTTGTTGTTGTTGATTTTGCTTTTTAGCCATCCTAATCACCTCCACGCTCATTAATTTAACCAGAGCGAGAGGAATTATCCATTTTTTTCGAAGTAATTATATTCCGAATATTACATCAAACCAATAATGAGATGCCACCATCCACTATTATCGTTTGTCCACGAATCATGCTAGCATCATCAGATACTAAAAACATGACCGAGTTGACCATATCATCAATAGAGACCATTCTACCTGCTGGCGTTTTTTCACTTGCTTCAGCTAATAACTCTTCTCTATTCGGAAAATGTTTTAATGCCTCTGTATCCACTGCTCCACCTGATACGGCATTTACACATATATTTTTCGGTGCTAATTCAACAGCTAAATATCTTGTTAAAGCCTCAACAGCAGCTTTAGAAACACCGACTACAGTATAATTTTCCAAGTAGCGAATAGAACCTAGTGAGCTAATGCTGACAATCTTTCCACCGCCATTTTTCTCCATTAACTTAGCTGCTTCTTTCGCACAAAATAACAACGCTTTACTATTAATATTCATTGTCCAATTCCAATGAGTTTCCTCTAGTTCCATGATAGGTCTTTGTACGCCTGATGCAGCATTACTAATGAAAACATCTAAACGGCCAAACGTTTCATCTATTTGCGCAAACATTGATTTTATTTTTTCATTATCGCCGACATTTGCTTTAATTGTTAATACTTTTCTTCCTAATGATTCGATCTCCCGAGCGACTTCTTCCGCTTGTGAACGACTACGAGCATAGTTTAAAACAATATCATAACCCTCATGTGCAAGTCTCAATGCAGTAGCTCTGCCAATGCCTCTGCTACTTCCTGTAATTAGTGCAACTTTTCCTTCATTCATCTAAAAACTTGCTCCTTTCAATGTTCAATTCTTCCATCGTACCCATTTTATCTTGTTGTGTTATGATTGACAATCTCATTCATCCATTATCCCCTTATACTGCATGTACTGCTTGAACATTTTTTGATGGGAGACGGGAAATGGATATTTTTTTATGTCTTCTAAGGATACTAACTTTACATTTTCTGTTTCGGTTACTGAATGAATTTCCCCTTCATACAAATTGATATGCCATGTAAGATGCGTGAACACATGATCGATTTGACCAATACGCTGATTAATTTTCAAATGCGTATCGTATGACTTAGATAATTGATTTTGGAGTTGCTGTTTATCTGAATCGATTTGAAGATGAATTTCTTCATTAGGAAACTCCCATAAATTAGCTAATAATCCTTTATTTGGCCTTTTGCGGATTAATAACTGCCCCTTACTATTAGAGAGAATGGCGGAAGCAATCTGAACATGCTTTTTTTTCACCTTTTTAGTTTTTACAGGTAATTCCGCTTGCTTACCTTCATAAAAAGCATGACAATGATCCCTCACTGGGCATAATAAGCAAGATGGGGAAGTTGGCGTACATATAAGCGCACCTAACTCCATTAAAGCTTGATTAAAATACGATGGGTTGTCATGAGAAATTAACTCTCTTACCGCTGCTTCAAATATTTTTCTCGCTGAAGCTTTAGCGATATCATCCTCGATCATGAGAATACGTGAAAGAACACGCATCACGTTGCCATCAACTGCAGGTTCTGGCTCGCCATAGGCAATACTTAATATCGCACCAGCAGTGTAAGGGCCAACACCTTTTAATGCAGAAATATCCTTAATATTGTTAGGTACTACTCCGTCATACTGTTCCTGTACTTCTCTGACTGCAGATTGTAAATTTCTTGCCCTAGAATAATAACCAAGACCTTCCCAAAGTTTCAGCACCTTTTCTTCTTCCGCTTCTGCAAGATCTTTCACTGTAGGAAACGCCTCCATAAAACGTAAAAAGTACGGGATAACGGTGTCGACTCTTGTTTGTTGGAGCATGATTTCAGACACCCATACTTTATATGGATCTTTATCCTTTCTCCATGGTAGGTCTCTCTGCTCTTTTTCAAACCAAGATAATAAATCCTGTTGAAATGCATAAATATCTATAGGATTATCTTTTAGTTGAGAATTGTTCATTTTTTTTAACCTCCATGATTTGAAACTATGTTAATTAGGGAATATACTAAATAAAATATTAAAAACAAAAAGGAGGAATTCCTCTTTTGGATACCGGAACTCACGTAGTCATGGGACTGGCGCTCGGAGGACTTGCAACACTTGACCCCGTTGTTGCCAATAGTTCAATAACAGCAGCAAGTGTAATGGTCGGTACAATAATTGGATCACAAATACCAGATATCGATACCATATTAAAATTAAAAAATAATGCTTCATATATAAGAAATCATCGGGGTGTTACTCATAGCATTCCAGCGGTGATACTATGGCCATTACTAATAACAGGTGTTATTTATTTATTTTTTCCCGAAACAAATCTTTTTCACCTTTGGTTATGGACCTTTATAGCTGTATTTTTACATGTATTTGTCGATATTTTTAATGCTTATGGCACACAAGCTTTAAGGCCATTTTCATCGAGATGGGTAGCATTAGGTATGATCAATACATTTGATCCGTTTATTTTTGCCATGCACGTCTTTGGCTTGTTTCTGTGGATATTCGGAATGGACCCAGGATATACATTCCTAGTTATTTATTGTATTTTATTTATTTATTATATTTTACGTTATTTTGCAAAGAAATCCGTTGAAGCGAAAGTTCAAAAGCTCATCCCTGACGCAACAGAAATCATTATATCACCAACTATGAAATACAACCAATGGAGAATTGCTATAAAAAATAAAGATAGCTTTTTTGTTGGACGCGCCCTTAGAGGTCAAGTTCGTATTGTTGATCAGTTTAAGCGTGTACCTATACCAAAAACACCGATTTTTAACGCAGCAACGAAAGATAAGAATATCTCTGCCTTTCTTTCCTTTTCTCCAGTATATAGATGGGAAATTGAGACAATCGAAAACATTGTAGAAATTAGATTTATCGATTTAAGATATCGTAGCAATGAATATTATCCATTTGTTGCTGTTGCCCATTTAGACAAGGATTTAACGATCATCAACTCATATACGGGCTGGATATTTAGTGAGGAGAAATTGAAGAAGAAATTAGATATTATTACAAATTAAACAGTAAATGTGCAAACACAACAAATAAGCTCCCCCATTAGCTCCTATTAACGAACGGGGGAGCTCTCTTTTATGGCTTAATTCATTTTATTTTTATCTTCCTCAAGTAAATGCTTATATTTTGGATTTTTTGCGATAAACTCATGTAATTTAGCCCCATGATTTTCAATCCATTGGCTGACTACTTTAGCAGTCATCTCTTCACCCTGATATTTTTTTCCTGCCTTCGCATAGGTCGCTTCAAAATCCTCCCAAAGCAATTCAATCCATGTTCTGGCAATGTGAACAGACAATTGATCATTTATTTCCAATAAACGATTAAGAAGTTTATTTTGAAATTCATTCATCTTTTACCCTACTTCCAAATTATTTTTTCCGTGTGTGAAATACGTATTTGCTTATACTAATGAATAGGCGAAGTTGAATAAATGACGCTTCGCAAATATTTTTAGAAATGAGGCAAAAACGATGCGTAATAAAGCCGCTCATTTCCCTAATCAGAACCACAATAAGTTTGACGGTGAACCACGTGCCAAAGCTGAGTTTGCTTCCAAAAGAGCAGATGGAACGATACAAACACAGCCACAGGAACGGATGAAGGCATCATCAAATCGCAATAGCAATACAACTGATTTTTAAACTTAGGGGGTTAATTTACATGGTAAACAAAAAAGAAATCTTTGGTGAAAACGAATTTAACAGTCCGTTTGCATCCGGACATTTCAATCCGAAAAAGGCACATTACCAAGTAAATGGAGAGACACAACAAACGCAAAATCTTATTAAGCTCAAGCGAACTTTACAAAAAACCCCTTAACACTGAAAGAGGATGATAAATACGTCATCCTCTTTTTAAAGATTTTTCAACTTGCCGAGCATTGCAATCGGTAAAGCTTCTTGCTCTTGATCTCCAGATAAGCGATAACCCCAAGCAAAAACGCCATTCATATAATCAATTTTAAAGTAAGAGCCTGGATCTCCCTCTATTTCATATATTTCATTTGTAATAAAGTCATCGGGATTGAGCAAATACGACTTAGCCATCACTGTTTTTCTTTCCAGTACAGCGAATTCATTAACCATTCCTAATTGCTCAGCTTTTCTAGATTTTTCTCTTAATTGAGCAATTTCTTGTTTTAGCTCATATTCGCTCAATTGGCTATACCTTTTTTCTTGCATAGTAAAAAGACCTCCTCATACATCTTTATTTTCTTTTAAATAGGCATCAATTAAATGCAAAGGAAACCCTTTTCGAAATAACGCTTGCTTTAACTTTTGCTCATAGATGAATGGTTCTTCATGATTATATTTTCTACTTATTTTTTCAGCTTGACGTTTCAGAGCTCCCATCTCCTCATCATCGTCTTTATCTAATTGTATTTCTTCAAGTGCCAACTGAATCATATCATAACTGAAGCCTTTTCTCGTTAACATTTGCTCTATTTTTTGTTGCATCATTCTTGAGGAATCTTTTTTATATTTAAGCGTATATTTCTGACAAAGAGAAATGGCTGTTTCAACTTGCTCTTCCTTTGGGTATAGTTCTATAACATCTTGTATGATTTTTTCAGCTATACCTTTATCTTTCAATTCATGTCTAATTATATTTGGACCTTTATCTGTCGTATTCTTTTGGGTTCTCACAAATGCAATAGCGAATTCTTCATCATTCAAGAATTGGTATTGATATAATTTATGGATCACTTCATCTATCAACTCAACAGCATACTCTTTCTTGATTAAATGTGTACGAACTTCAGATTCAGAACGCATTCTACTAGAAAGATAATGGATGGCCGTATTGTACGCCTTTCTAATCTCATCTTGGAATTGAATTTCTCCGATGAGTAAGGAATCAATCTCTTTCCCTTTTTTCATATTATATTTAATTAACACATCTTCATCCACACTGAAGGCATACGTCTCTCCATGCTCACTGTCGGTATAGATATTGTAGCGATCTTTATTTTTCTTTTGAATCGTAATTTTAGTAATTGTAGGCATATCCTCACCTCACTTTAACTTTACCACAAAAAAAACAGGTTTTAATCCACTTTTCATTGAATTCATTTAGAAATAGAAGAGAATTTTTGCGGAGGGGTCAACATGAAAATTGCTTTAACAGGCGGAACGGGCTTTATTGGACAAAAACTAACTGACCAATTATTACAAGAAAATCACCAAGTTTATATACTTACAAGAAATAAAGGAAAGAAGCAAGAAAAACAAGGTCTCCACTTTGTTCAATGGTTAAATGAAGGGGATGAACCAGAAGAAATGCTAGAAGGAATAGATGTCCTCATTAATTTAGCTGGGGAATCAATCAACAGTGGTCGTTGGACTGAAGAAAGAAAAAGACGAATATACCATAGTCGAATGCATGCTACAAATGAGGTAATACGCCTAATCGATCATCTAAACGAAAAGCCATACACCCTTATTAATGCAAGTGCTGTTGGCTATTATGGCACATCAGAAAAGCGTACATTTGACGAGGCAAGTCCTTATTCTGGTGAGGATTTTTTAAGTACTGTCGTTAAAAACTGGGAGGATATAGCAAAAACTGCCGAAAAAGATTGGAATATACGCACGATATGTTGTCGTTTTGGCATCATTCTCGATAAAAATGCAGGGGCGTTACCTAAGATGGCCCTTCCATATAAACTCTTTGCTGGAGGTAGAATTGGTAGTGGTAATCAATGGCTTTCTTGGATTCATATTAATGACGTTATCTCCGCAATCGTTTATATGATTGAACATGAATCAATAGAAGGTCCCGTCAATTTTACTGCTCCAAACCCAGTAACCATGAATGAGTTTGGCCATACATTAAGCACTGTGCTCCATAAACCACATTGGCTACCTGTCCCTTCATTTGCAGTAAAAGCTATCCTTGGTGAAATGAGTAAGCTCGTAACTGAAGGGCAAAAAGTTACACCAAATAAGCTTCTGAGTCATGATTACCCTTTTCATTTTACTCATTTAAAAGAAGCATTAGAAGATATTTATCAGAAGTAGCTTTTATATTTTGATGTCACAAATACACTCTGTTGATTAAATACAGAAGATAAGTGATTCTTTTGAGTGGTCACGCATCTTTTGTTTACGTAAATAGACCATTTCTTTCACTTTTTTTGCTCTGATTTTTTCTTTTAACCACTTTTCTACTAAGAATGGTCGTTTATCCATTCGCCGTGCTTCTCCGTTAAGTTAATTGAACTTTTTCGGGGAAGAAATTCTTCCCTAGGACGATCTGGGGCATGATTCTTTTCTGAGGACGGTGATTTCTCCTATTTCCTCACTCTCGTGAATTTCTGTATAAATTTCAAGCTAGCAAAGTACTTTTTGATTGTTTGTACTCCTATGGAAATTAATACAAAACTGCTTTTTCGCGATTTTTTGTGTTTTTGGATTTAAAATCTATTTAGGTATAGTCCTCTTCCTTTTTCTTTCTGCCTTTTGCGCGTATCTTCTGTTTGCGCGCAGTTCTTTTCCTTTTCTTGCTGTCTTTTGCGCGTATATACGATTTACGCGCAGTTCTTTTCCTTCTCTTACTGCCTTTTGCGCGTATCTTCTGTTTGCGCGCAGTTCTCTTCCTTTTCTTGCTGCCTTTTGCGCGTATCTTCGTTTTGCGCGCAGTTCTCTTCCTTTTCTTGCTGCCTTTTTGCGCGTATCCACGTTTTGCACGCAGCTATCTCCCTTTTCTTGCTGCCTTTTGCGCGTATCTTCGTTTTGCGCGCAATTCCCTCCTTTTTCTTCCTGTCTTTTGCGCGTATATACTGTTTGCGCGCAGTTCTCTCCCTTTTCTTTCTGCCTTTTGCGCGTATCCACGTTTTGCGCGCAGTTCTCTCCCTTCTCTTGCTGCCTTTTGCGCGTATCCACGTTTTGCGCGCAGTTCTCTCCCTTTTCTTTCTGCCTTTTGCGCGTATATACGATTTACGCGCAGTTCTTTTCCTTCTCTTACTGCCTTTTGCGCGTATCTTCTGTTTACGCGCAGTTCTCTTCCTTTTCTTTCTGTCTTTTGCGCGTATCCACTTTTTGCGCGCAATTCCCTCCCTTTTCTTGCTGCATTTTGCGCGTATCTTCTGTTTGCGCGCAGTTCTCCCCCTTTTCTTACTGCATTTTGCACATATACACGGCTTGTCTGCAGTTCTCCTTTTTCTCCTCTAAGGACGACAGGAAGGCTATTCTTCCTCTTGCGACACTCTCAGTTTCTTTCCCTTCTAAAAAGCCAACACTTTCGCGATTCTCTCCCCTTCTCGAACACTTTATTCTCTATTTACTTCCTCATCTCTTACTTCAATCGTATGGTACTCGTGAAAATAGGGCAATCTAATAAAGTTTACTACTAATAAGAAAGGGTGAATGTTATGGCAAATGATAAAAAGAGGAAAGAACGGAGCTTTAGTGGTCTTTCAAGCATGCAAGAAGTTACATATGCAAAAGAATTTAAACGTGCTGATCGTGCAGCCAAAAACCCCCTTCAGCAAAGACATTAGATTTATTTTCTCATCAAAAAAGATGCCAGTACATCAAACACAAGGTTGATGTACTGGCATCTTTAATTAACCACTTCTTTCTTTACTATTTTGCAATTGATGATAGAAACCTTTTTCTTTCAGCAATGATTGATGTGTACCCTCTTCTATTATTTTTCCATCTTTTAATACGTAGATTCTATCCGCATTTTGAATAGTATTTAACCGGTGGGCAATGACAAAACATGTTCGATTAATCATCAACTTTTGTAATGCTTGTTGAATCTTCACCTCTGTAACCGTATCAATATTACTCGTAGCTTCGTCTAAAATTAAAATTTTTGGTTGTGCCAAAAAAGCACGGGCGATACTAATTAATTGTTTCTGTCCTTGACTAATCCCGCTGCCATTAAAACTCAAAGTCGTGTCATACTGCTGTGGTAATTTCATAATAAATGAATGAGCATTTGCCTTCATTGCAGCTTGTATAACATCCTCATCCGTTGCCTCAAGATGACTATAGCGGATATTATCCTTGACGGTCCCTTGAAAAAGAAAGGAATCTTGCAGAACAAAGCCCATATATGATCGTAAGCTCTCTTTATGTATTGTGGAGATATCACGATCATCTAATAATATTCTCCCTTTACTCACTTCATAGAAACGACTAATAAGTTGAATTATGGTTGTTTTACCTGCGCCTGTTGGACCTACTAGAGCAACAGTCTCACCAGGACGGGCTTCAAGATATATATGAGAAAGTATTTCTCTGTCTTCCCCGTAAGTAAACGATACGTTATCAAAAATAACCTCACCATTTACATTTTCAAGCATCTGCTTATCTTTTTCACTCGTTAATTCATCTTTTTCATCAATCAGCTCAAAAACTCTTTCAGCTCCAGCAATGGCAGATAATAACGTATTAAATTGATTGGCTAAATCATTGAGTGGTCTTGTAAACTGTCGAGAATACTCTGTAAAAACAACTATTGTACCAATGCTCACTCCACCGTTTAATGCAAGTATTCCGCCAATCGCAGCAATGACGGCAAAGCTGAAATTATTCAATAAATGCATCAACTTAGGAATAAACCCTGAGAATGTTTGTGCCCAAAATCCAGAAATTCTTAGGTTTTCTGCTTTATGCAAAAAATCATCCATCACTTTCTCTTCTTGTGAAAACATTTTGATTAATTTCTGCCCAGAAATAGATTCCTCAATATAGCCATTCATTTCTCCTAAGTTTTTTTGCTGCTCTTTAAACAACATACTTGTTCGCTTCGTAATCCATTTCATTCCATAGAACATCATCGGTATGATTAAAAGAGTCAGAATTGTTAGCAACGGACTCAACCATAACATGACTGCAATCGTACCAACGAGTGTGAAAACGCTAGATATGATTTGGATAATTGAACTATTTAAAGTCGCACTAACATTTTCAATATCATTTGTAATCCTACTCATCAATTCCCCAAGTTGTCTTTTGTCAAAAAAAGCTACAGGTAAGCGGTGTATTTGTCGGAATAAATCTGCGCGCATATTAAATACAGTGTCTTGAGACACACCGATCATCCAATAGTTTTGTAGCCATAGTGACAATGATTGAACGATATAAGTTACAAGTAACCCTAGTAATAACCAAACGAAAACAACCGCTTCATTTTCTTCTATAAAAGTATCTATTGTTATTCCTACTAAAAAGGGACCAAGTAAAGACATCGCTGAACTAATGACAATCATAAAAAAGAGTAATAATAGCCGTATTTTATAGATTGCAAGGTAAGACCAAATTCTTTTAATGACAGCACTGAAGTCATTGGGCTTACGTTGCTTTTTGTTCCTATCGTTATTTATTTGATTATGTATCTTTGGTTGTTTGAATGGGGCCATTATTTTAGTAAACACTATTCATAGCCCCCTGTTCTGACTGAGAATACGCTATTTCTCTATAAAGAGTAGACGTATTCATCAATTGATCATGTGTTCCCTCTTCAATGATTTTTCCATCATCTATAAGCATAATTTTATCCGCTCTCTTGGCCGTACTTAATTTTTGTGTGACAATGAATAAAGTACATTTATATTTATCAATCGCATCCAATACTTTGGACTCTGTTTGTAAATCCAAAGCACTCGTACTATCATCCAATATGAGAATATTAGGCTTTCTAATTAAAGCACGAGCAACCGATAATCTTTGCTTTTGACCTCCTGATAGATTAAATCCTTTTTGTCCTAATTTTGTTTCATAGCCATCTTTTAAATCAGTAATGGTTTCATGTATTTGCGCGTCTTGTGCCGCCGCTTTCATTTCAGATAAAGTCGCGTCTGATTTACCCCATGCTAAGTTTTCTTCCACTGTACCACTAAATAAGATGGACTCTTGAGGGGTAAAACCAATTCTCTTTCGTAAATCATCCATTTTAACATCTTTCAGATTCATACCATCCACATAAACTGCACCTTCAGTAGGATCATATAATCTAGGAATAAGTTGTAGAATAGAACTTTTACCAGCACCTGTACTACCCAATATAGCGACAGTTTCTCCTGGACGAATATGAAAACTAATATCTTTTAAGACATATGTAGACATCCCTGGGTACCTAAATGAGACATGCTCAAATGTAACCGCTCCTTTTAACTGCTCAAGGCTTTTGCCATCTTCTTCATCTTCTAAATCAATCTTCGCCTCAAGTACTTCAACAATCCGTTCAGATGAAGCACGCGCTCTCGAAAAAGCCATAATGATGAATGAAAACATTGAAAAGGCAGTAGTCATTCTCGTAGCATAATTAATAATTGAAACGACTTCCCCCACTTCTATATTTGTCGCTTGCAATTGTTCTCTACCGATCCATAAAATAAAGATAATACAAACATTCATTATGAATAGTAATGCAGGCATAGCTGCTTCCATCAATCTTAGAGCGCTTGCTGTTTGTTCCTTTAAGTTATTACTTACATTCATAAACTTTTTTACTTCATGAGTTCTGCGGTTATACGCTTTAATCAACCTTAATCCTATTAAACTTTCCTGCATGACATTATTGACTGTATCCAGTTTTTGTTGAACAGACCTAAACATCTTACCGCCTTTAGTCATCACAATAACAAGGAAGATCACTACAACCGGTATGGTAATTAGAAAAATAAGCGCTAACTGCCAATTCACTAGGACAGCTAATATAAGACTACCTATAATGAGTAAAGGAGCCCTTAACATAATTCTTAAGCCCATAAACACGATATTTTGCACTTGTGTCACATCATTAGTCATTCTTGTAATCAAGGATGCGTGAGGAAAGGTATTAAAGTTGGTGAATGAAAAAGATTGCACCTTTTTCATTAGTTTCTTTCGAATACTAAATCCTAAATTTTGTCCAACGAAGGCTGCATAATATGAGTTTGTAATCCCTGAGAAGAAGGCAATTAATGATAGTAGGAGCATCATACCTCCCCAATAAAGGACCACACTCATATCATTATTTAGAATACCTTCATCAATAATTTTGCCGATTAATAATGGTTGAAGCAATTCAACTGATAACTCAATAAGCATAAGTATTAATGCAATATATGCCGCGACTCGATAAGGTTTAATAAATTTGAGTATCTTTGTCATAGCTTTCCCCCAAACTAATACTTCGTTTAACTAAATAGATATGAACTATCATATACCTTTTTACATAATTTTTAAATAATTCATTCTGATTTTTATTTCTTTAATGTTATGTTAAAATTTTTAGAGGTAGAGAACATTGACTTTTTCAAAAGTTGTTCTTCGTTTTTAACACAATTTAGCATACTTACCTTGAACATTTTTCAATGCTTACTAAGCATTTAACCTATTATTCAATCATAAGGGATTTTTTAACTATACGACTAAATTTTCTTTGTAATCCATATACTAACATGCATCATGTCATGTGTATTGTATTCTCAAAATGGTTAAAAAAGTAACTTACTTATAATTATAAAACTAAAGGATGCGATAAAAGGTGAAAAATACGAATCACGACCAACAATTACATAATGATGTTATTGAAACATTAAGGGAGACAAGCCGTACTTTTTTCATTCCAATCAGCTTATTAGTAACAGAGTTACGAGAAACCGTTGCATCTGCTTACCTTTGTATGCGCGCAATTGATGAAATTGAAGATCATCCTGATTTGGAACCAGCTTTAAAAAGCAAACTATTGCATAATATCGGTGACGTCCTTCAATCCGCTCAATACAATAAAGAAACCTTTATTAAGATGTTCAAGCCATTTGAAAACGAATTACCAGAAGTTACTCTTCGCCTATATGATTGGATTTCTTTCTGTCCAGATGAAATTAGAGTAAAAGTAGTTGAGTCAACTGCAATCATGGCATCTGGGATGGGTGATTGGGTTGATAAAGATTGGCAAATACAATCAGAAGCGGACCTTGATCAATATACGTATACAGTTGCTGGATTAGTTGGTGTGATGTTAACCGACATATGGAAATGGTATGACGGAACTGAAGCTGATAAAGAGCTTGGAATTGGTTTCGGTCGTGGACTTCAAGCTGTTAACATTTTAAGAAATTATAAAGAAGATGCAGAACGCGGTGTAAGCTTTTTCCCAGATAGTTATAGCCTAGACGATATGTTTGATTATGCGCATAAAAATCTATCTCGAGCTGACGAATACGTAGCGAGTATCGAGACAGAGACAATCGTGAATTTCTGTCAAATACCACTTTCACTTGCCCATGGAACATTAAAAGCGTTAGTAGACGGTCGAGAAAAAATGACTCGTGATGAAGTAAATGAAACTGTTAATAAAGTAATAAAGAAAACATCATAATAAAAGGCAGCGACTGTAAACTTCGCTGCCTTTTATTTTCACATCTAGGAGATTAATTTTAATCCAATTGCTGCGCCTAAGATAAGCGCAATACAAACAAGTCTTTTCCATTCTCTCGGTTCATTAAAAACGACCATTCCTACTATCGCTGCTCCAACGGTACCTATTCCTGTCCAGATAGCGTAAGCAGTACCCATAGCAATATCCGTCATTGCAAATGAAAGTAAAGAAAAACTGATCGCAAATGATAAAGCAAGGAAAATAATAGATTTCCATTGCTTATCAGCTACTTTCTTCAAATGGTATACACCGAGAACCTCAAAGCACCCTGCAACAACTAAGGCAATCCAGTACATTATTGAGATCCTCCTTTCTCAACCGGTGCACGGTCAGATAATAACTTCAACCCGACCACACCTGCTAGAAGCATAATAATTAATAGTACTTTCATCAATTTAAATGGCTCCCCGAAAACGACCATTTCTACTATTACTGTACCCGCCGTACCTAAACCAGCAAATACTGCATAAACAGTTCCTACTGGTAAATGCTTCGTAGCAAGAATTAATATTATAAAACTTAATGTAATTATAATTCCAGTAGCAATCCATTCCAGTGTGTTTTGAGCATATTTTAATCCTGAAACCCAACCAACCTCTAACACGCCTGCTAAAAATACAAGTAACCAATGCCTAGTCATCTATACCCCTTCTTTCTAGTTGTTTATCATTGTACGCCTTTAAAGTATATCGGCCAGATAGCACGAACTCTTCTGTAATAGCTGTCTTCTCCATTAAAAATAAGATCAATAACCGCACCATCAACAATCGTAATATAAGCAAGTGCTTCCTTTAGATACTTCTTTTGGTCATTTTCTTCACTCGAGTGTTTCCTCATATATTTTGCTAACAACCGTTCCATATCTGCAAAGAATGGATTGACTATTCGCATTAACTCATTATAAAGTTTCGCTGGAGGGAAGTAAGACACCCTCAGTAAGAATTTTGCATGCTCGTTATGCTTGTTTTCCTCGACAATCCAATCAAAAAAATAAACTAAATTCTCTTCTAATGAATGATCTTTCCTCGAAGCAAATAAGGTAATCATCTTCCGCTTTTCCTGCTGAAACACATAGTTTGCAACATGTAAAAATAAGTCATCTTTTCCTTTAAAATGAGCATATATCGACGGTTTCTTAATACCTACATCTGTGGCTATATCCTGTAAAGATGCTCCCTCATATCCCTTATCTGCGAAATGGACTAGCGCAACATCACGAATAAGTTCTGCACTCACCAATTATCACACCCCTTCAACTAACGACCGTTAGGTAGATTATTTCACAGGATAATATGAAAGTCAATAATGACATTTGGTTACTTCACTTTCAATTATTGCCCATCTTGCCTTACAGAAATTGATCAATTCCTCAAACCCCTATGAAGCCCCACCTTCTCATTATCTCCAAATTTCCTTTTTCATCTCGCTTCCAATTTATTGTCACTTGTTTTTATAAATTGACAATAATCACTACAAATATCAAACTGAGACAAATTCACAAAATAAAAAGACCAGAGGGACCGTTTTTTAAACGATCTCCTCTAGTCTTCGGATGTGATTATATGCTAAGTTGAACTACATTAGTTTAACTTGATTTCTTTCCAAGATACGCTTCCATAATACGCGCATCACTTAATAACTCTGTTGCATTACCACTTGCAACCATTTTTCCAGTTTCAAGCACATAACCTTTATCTGAGATTTTCAGAGCTTGTCTCGCATTTTGTTCTACTAACAATACAGTCGTTCCTGATTGATTAATCTCTTTAATGATTTTAAAAATATCGGCAACAACAAGTGGAGCCAATCCCATTGAAGGCTCATCTAATAGCAACAATTTCGGCCTACTCATAATCGCACGAGCAATTGCAAGCATCTGCTGTTGACCACCAGATAATGTTCCCCCAAGCTGCTTTTCTCGTTCCTTCAAAATAGGAAAGCGCTCGAGCATTTTATTTAAATCTGAGTCTATCTCCGTATCCTTCCTATGATAAGCACCCATTTCTAAATTCTCTAGCACTGTCATGCCTGCAAGAATCTGTCTCCCCTCAGGAACGAGGGCAATACCCTTTCTTAAGAGCTGATCAGGGCGTAACCCCGTTACATCTTCACCAAGGAAAGAGATCTTCCCTGCCGAAGGTTTTAATAATCCGGATACACTTTTCATTGTGGTTGATTTCCCAGCGCCATTTGCCCCTAAGATGGTGACAATCGTTCCTTCTTCCACTTCTAGCGATACATCTTTTAACACTTGAATTTTCCCATAACCGGCATGAATACCACTAACTTCAAGCATATTGATCTTCCTCCTCCTTACCGAGATAAGCTTCAATTACTTCTGGGTGGTTCTGTATCTCAATCGGAGTACCTTCTGCTATCTTCTTGCCAAAGTTTAATACAGCTATGCGATCACATAATTTCATCACAAGTGGCATATCATGTTCAATAATTAAAACCGTTATGCCCTTCTGTTGAATCTTCTTAATTAAATCAAACAGGTCGCTTGTTTCAGTCTCATTCATACCAGCTGCCGGTTCATCAAGCAGGAGTACTTTTGGCTCACTAGCAAGTGCACGTGCAATCTCGAGCCGCCTTTGTTGTCCATAGGCGAGATTTTCTGAAGTAACATCAGAAAAAGTAGATAATCCGACAAAGTCTAAAAGTTCTTCTGCTATACCTTTTATTTTTGCTTCTTCTTTCTTTTGTGAAGCTGTACGAAAGACGCTTTTTAACACACCTGAGCGAGTGCGGGAATGCTGCCCGACCATGACATTTTCAAGGGCCGACATTTCAGGGAATAAACGGATATTTTGAAACGTTCGGCATATCCCTTTTTCGGTAATGTTATGTGATTTCATCGTTGTAATATCTTCATCTTTAAAAGTAATTTGTCCTGAAGTTGGTGTAAACATAGACGTAATCAAATTGAACATCGTTGTTTTACCGGCACCATTAGGGCCTATTAAACCAAATATTTCTCCCTCATTTATTGAGAAGGTAACATCAGTCAAAGCACTTAATCCACCAAAATTTTTACATACTTTTGTGATTTCCAGTACCATGCTTCTGCCCCCTTTTTCTACCCTTTTTACTTAAAGCCTTCAATAATGGCACATCGATAAGTCCTTGTGGGCGGACAGCCATCATAATAATGATAATCAGTCCATAAATCATATAACGATACTCGCTAATAAACCTTAGCACCTCAGGCATTAATGTTAAGAAGAATGCTCCGAATATTGGACCCCAAATCACTTCACTACCACCGAACACAACAAAGATTAAAATTTCAACCGCACGATGATAGGCAAAATCGGCAGGGCTAATATAAGCAAGTATATGAGCATACATTGCCCCGGCAAAACCGGCAACAAGTGCACCTTGTGCAAAGGCTAAAACCTTATAATAAGTGATATTGATTCCCATTGATTCCGCAGCTTTTTCATCTAATTTGATAGCAGCAAAAGCTCTTCCCACTCTTGATTGGTGCTGTCTTCTGAAAAACCAAATCACAAAAATGGTAATTAATAACAGAAGGATAAAAATACTTAAAAATATAAATTGATTATTTTGTAATCCAATAGAGCTCGGTTGAAAACCAAATCCTTGTAATGTTTTCAGTATTTCTCTTCCTATATGAGGGATTCCTGATATACCTACTGAGCCATTCGTTACGCTTTCCCAATTGACAAAAATCACACGAATAACTTCTCCAAAACCTAAGGTTACAATGGCTAAATAAACACCCTGAAGCCTTAATGTTGGAATACCAATAAGTACTCCACATAAAGCGGCAACTAATGCACCGATGATAATACCGATGATAATACCGATGATAATAGGCAACTCAAAATGAATCGTTAATAGTGCTGATGTATAAGCGCCAATTCCCATGAAACCAGCATTCGCCAATGATAACTGTCCTGTTGATAGTGTTATATATACACTGATACCTAAAATAATATTAATTAAAATAAAGCAACCTACTTGTAAATAGTACGGATTAATTAATTCTGCTAGCATCCTGCGTTCACCTTCTTACGTTGAAATTTTCTGGCCAAACAACCCTTGAGGCCGAATGAGAAGAATAATAATAATAGCTAAGAATGCAATAGCATCTCGATAGCCTGAATCTCCGTATACAACGATGAAGGTTTCCGCTAATCCTAAAATGAGGCCACCGAACATGGCTCCTCTCACACTGCCCATTCCGCCAAGAATGATAATCGCTAAACCTTTTAAGCCCATTGATAGACCCATCTGCGGCGTTACTGAGTTAAAAGCCATTCCGACCAATATACCAGCTATTCCACCCATGGCTGAAGCAATGATTACTGTCATCAGGATGGTTTTTTTCGTATCCACACCTAATAGACTCGCCGTTTCTAAATTTTCTGCCGTGGCTCTTAATGCCTTTCCAGCTCTTGTTTTACCTAACCAAAATGTTAATACGAGCATTAACACGATAGAAATGACGAAAATAACGATTTGTACTAAATAAACGGTGATTGATCCTATTTGAAAACTGATTTCAGCAAAGCTTGTTCTAAATGGATGATTCCCTGCACCAAAAAGATGGTGTGATAAGTTCTCTAAAAGAATAGAAACACCTATTGTACTTATTAGTGGGGCTAGATGTGATACACCTTGTTTATGCCTTAACGGTCTTAAAGCAAACCTCTCTAATAAGTAACCCATAATAGCCGTAATGATGATTGCACCCAGAAAAGCAACCCATAAAGGCGCATTTAATGTAGATGTAATCATTACTCCAATAAATGCTCCAAACATAAAGATCTCGCCATGTGCCATATTGATAATACCTAAAACGCCAAATACTAAAGTAAATCCAAGGGCAACAATTGCATAAATGCTGCCCAATGTTAGTCCATTAATTAATTGTTCTATTAACACGGTGTCTCACCTTCTAACACATTTTTCTTCTTACTTAAATTCAACGAATTTTTCTCCTTCAATAACTAACACCGTAGGGTCCATTAATACATCGCCCTCTTCGTCAAAAGAGAAATTGCCGAGAATTCCTTCAAAATCCTTTGTTTTTGCTAATGCATCTCTTACAGCATCACGATCTGAACTTCCGGCATTTTTAAGTGCATCTGCTAGAATGTATAATGCGTCATAGGCTTGAGCAGCGAATTGATCTGGAACATGACCATGTTCCTCTTCAAATTTCGTCACAAATTCCTGTACCTTTTCATCTTCTTTTTCGCTATACCATGGTGTTGCTACTATCAACCCATTTGAAGACTCACCGGCAATATTGATAACTTCCGGAGAATTGAATCCGTTACCACCAACAAACGGAACATCAATCCCCATTTTCCGTGCTTGGTCCATAATGACTGCCCCTTCGTTATAAAGCGCTGAAGCAAGAATTAAATCGGGATTCAAATTTTTAATCTTCGTTAATTGGGCATTATAATCCGATTGACCTTTTTGGAACGTTTCTGTCGTTAAGACTTCAAGTCCCATTTCTTCAGCTGTTTTCTTCATCGTGTCATAACCAGACTTTGTAAACACATCATCATTCCCGTAAAGAATAGCCACTTTCTTCACATCATATTTGTCTATTGCTTGTTGCATTGATGCAGGAATAGCCAACGCTTCAGGAATAGAATTACGGAAAACATAATCGCCAATCTGAGGGATCCCCTCAGCAGTTGTAGACGTTCCGATAATCGGCACACCACTTAAGTCTGCTTCTGGTCCAACGACATTCATTTCTGTACTAAGTGTCGGACCAATAATTGCTGTTACATTATCTGAGTTAATTAATTTTTGAGCAGCAGTTAAGGCTTGGTCTTGCTTACCTGCTGAATCTTCAAAGATTAGATTGATTTTCACATCACCTTTTGCATTTATTTCTTCCTGAGCTAACTTTAAACCACCTTGTATAGCTTCACCGTATGCAGCACCTGATCCAGTTAAAAAGGAGACCACTCCAACGTCTGCTGAAACCTCTCCTCCTTCAGTACCACTTGATTCTTCATTACCGCCGCCTCCACATGCGGTTAAAAAAAGCACACTTGAAAGCGCTGTAAATCCTACTAATTTTTTCATTAAACCTCTCATTTTCCTTGCCCCCCCCCCGAGAAATTAATTCATTTTTCAAAACTATATTACTATTAAAATATAAATATATTGCATTGTAAATAAAATATTTTAAAAATTCAGTACACAAATCCATTAATATACTAAATATTATCTTCTTTTGTCTATATGGGACAAAAGAATGACCATATCATTGTGTTGAAAATATATTGATATAGCTCATATAAAAATATATGATTAATAAGGTGAGCATTTGGGTAGTTACTATAATTGACTTTCTAAAAAAATTTTGAGGGAGAAGCCCTATTTGTACGTCTTTTTTTTATTGTCTTTTCTATATAAATAAATTCCCTCTTTTTTTGGAATGTTAATTATTAAACTAGAAAAAATTGTATTGGAATGTGGAAGGAGAAAAAGAATGGAAACAGGAATTATAATATCTATAGCAATTTATATGCTAGGTATGCTTTATATAGGGTATTACTCCTATAAAAGAACATCTAATTTAAATGATTATATGCTAGGTGGACGAGATTTAGGACCATTAACAACTGCACTTAGTGCTGGAGCCTCAGATATGAGTGGCTGGCTTGTAATGGGTCTTCCTGGTGCTATGTTTGCCACAGGGTTAAGTTCGGGCTGGATTGCTGTAGGATTAACAGTTGGGGCCTTATTAAACTGGATTTATGTGGCACCACGATTACGTGTGTACACAGAAATTGCGAATGACTCTATTACTATTCCAGGATATTTAGAAAATCGTTTTGGCGAAAAAGCCAAAATATTGCGAATGGTTTCCGGTGTTGTTATTTTAGTATTCTTTACATTTTATGTATCATCCGGGATGGTTTCTGGTGGCGTCTTATTTGAAAGTATCTTCGGCCTTAATTACCATACTGGACTCTTAATTATTGCAGGGGTAACAATTGCTTATACTTTATTTGGAGGATTCCTTGCTGTTAGTTTAACTGATTTAGTTCAAGGTTTAATTATGGTTATCGCTTTAGTATTAGTACCAATTGTTGCCTTAACTGAGATTGGTGGCTTAGGTGTCGCTGTTGATACAGCAAAAGAAATTGACCCTGCTCTACTAGATGTCTTTCGCGGAACTTCATTTCTTGGGATCATCTCATTATTAGCATGGGGACTTGGATACTTTGGTCAACCTCATATCATTGTTCGTTTTATGGCTATTAAATCAGTAAAAGACGTGAAAAAGGCAACATGGATGGGTATGATTTGGATGGTATTTTGTATTATTGGTGCCATGTTTATTGGCTTCGTTGGGATTGGTTTCTTCAATAATACTCAATATTCAATCGATGATCCAGAAACAGTATTTATACTATTAGGCGAGATTTTATTCCATCCATTAATTACTGGGTTTATTATTGCAGCGATTTTGGCAGCAATCA
Organism: Cytobacillus sp. FSL W7-1323; assembly: GCF_038595015.1. Classification (NCBI taxonomy): domain Bacteria; kingdom Bacillati; phylum Bacillota; class Bacilli; order Caryophanales; family Bacillaceae; genus Cytobacillus; species Cytobacillus sp. FSL W7-1323. Next base: position 1,351,942 of record NZ_CP151998.1, on the reverse strand, counting down.
TGAGTACTGTCTCATCTCAATTATTAGTAACATCAAGCTCTCTTACTGAAGATATTTATAATTCCTTCTTACGTAAATCGGCCACTGATAAAGAGTTGGTATTTATCGGTAGATTGTCAGTTTTAATTATCTCGGTAATTGCTTTATATCTTTCTTGGGAAAAGAATTCTACGATCTTAGATCTTGTCGGTTATGCATGGGCTGGATTTGGTTCTGCATTTGGACCTTTAGTATTACTTAGTTTATATTGGAAGCGTATGACAAGTTGGGGTGCACTAGCTGGTATGATTTTCGGAACTGCGACAGTCATCATTTGGTCAGCAGCAGGTTTATCTGATACCCTTTACGAAATAATTCCAGGATTCCTAATCAGCTTATTAGCTATAATTGTGGTTAGCCTTTTAACGAGCAAACCACCTAAAAAAGTGGAAGAAGATTTCGATGAATATCAACGAGTGATTAAATCTTAATTTCTAGAGAGTGAAAAGACCTAGGCGAGTTGCCTAGGTCTTTTTTTTGCTCTTTTTATACTATTGGCTTTCATAGGTCTTTTTTAATATAATATGGGGTATGTGACTTGAATGTCCATCGTAAGGAGGATAAAAGCATGGATTTACAATTAGATAGAATAGAATCCTCTACCAATATAGAAGAAATAGCCGAAATGATTAGTATCCAACTTAAAAAACCTGTTGTTATTGAAGATGCACAGTTTTCTTTAATTGCCTATAGTTCTTATTTTACCGAGGATTATGATGAAGTGAATAAGCAAACCATCTTTAATAAACAATGGCCCATCTCAATCTTTGAAAGATTTACAGATGAAGGTATCGTTGATCAGTTAACTAAGCATAAGAAACCTTTTCGTATAAAAGCAATGAAAGATATTTCACTGAATAAACGGGTTGTTGTTTCCTCTATTTATCAAAATGACATTTACGGTTATATATGGATACAAGAAACAGCACCTAAGTTAAAAGAAAAAGAGTTAGCGTTCCTGGATGCCGCTTCTTCTCATATCGCATTCTTGCTTAATCGTGACAAGCTCGCTAAAGATGGTAAGGTTGAAGAAGATCATTATTTTTATGAAAAAGTCATCGAAGACTCATTCCAAACGAAACATCAATTAAAGGTAGAGGCAGCTTCAGCAAAGGTTACATTGCCTAAAGCTTTTATTGTTGCTGTATTTAAGGTGGAAGAAGGCGATGATAAAAACTTTGAAGAAATCATTAATACGGTAAGATTATCTGTCAATAATATGACTCAGTCTGCCTATATTTTCTTCTACCACTTAGAAATGATTGTTTTGCTTGCTAGTCATGATCAACAAGATGTTTCTTTAGAAGAGAATGCAGAACACCTCGTACAGTCAATACGTTTGCAATATGCAGATACATCGTTGGTCGTTGGGATTGGAAATAAGTATTCTTCTATCTATAAATTAAGGCAAAGCTATACAGAGGCTCTTGAGGTTTTACAAACCGCTATGTTTTTTAATAAGGAACAGTCTCTTCCAATCAATTATCGAAAACTAAAAACATTACGCTATTTAGCTATCATTGAACAACATAATAAACAAACCAATTATAGTAATGAAGATTTAGTTATTTTATTGACGAAGGATCAAAATAATCATACGAATTATATTGATACATTAGAAGCTTACCTTCTCAATAACTGTCGTCTCAAGCCTACAGCAGAAGAATTGTTCATTCATGAAAATACGCTAAAGTACCGATTAAAGAAAATACATCAATTAACTACGATTAATTTTGATGACTTTAATACACGATGCCAATTATTTATAGATCTACAATTACTGAGGCGCAAACAATCAATTATAGCCAACCATCAAAACTCAGGATTAAACAATAATAATCCTTTATGAATGGAAAAGAAGAAACCAATCATTGAATGATTGGTTTCTTTATTGTCATTTAAGATTTACTTATGATTACAGAAGCTAGCTTATTAAACTTTCAATAAGTAAGACCAGGCAAATTGTGCATATAGCTCTGCACCCGTTACTAAAGCATCTTCATCTATATTAAACCTACCATGGTGATGTGCCCATTCGGTATCCTTATCCTTATTTCCACTTCCTACAAGCGCAAAGCTGCCTGGTGCGTAATCCAGATAAAAACTGAAATCTTCTCCACCCATTGTTGGTTTTTCATCAAATAGGACATCAGGGCCAAAACAGTCGACTGCCACCTCTTGGACTAACGCAGCACTCTCCTCATGATTAATTACTGCTTGGGTCCCTCTCGTATACTCAACCACTGCCTTGCCACCGTATAGACCAGCAACATGATTTGCATAGTGAGATAATTGCTCCTCTATGTGATCTCTAACTGCAGGTTCAAAACAACGAACGGTTCCCTCAAGTTTAGCATTTTCAGCAATGACATTAAATCTAGTTCCAGACTCAAGCTTTCCTACTGTTACAACTGCTCCTTGCTGTGGATCAATTGTTCTTGAAACAATCGACTGCAAATTCAGCACAAAGGAAGAAGCCATCACTGTTGCATCTATACAATCATGTGGAATTGCACCATGTCCCCCTTGGCCTTGAAAAGCTACATGAAAAATATCAGCAGATGCAAACTGAGGTCCTGCGGTACAAGCAATTTTATTTGTCTCCATTTGGGACCAAATATGAATACCAAACACATGATCAACCTCTGTCATTGCTCCTTGCTCGACCATTGCTAGTGCACCTCTGGCTGCTTCTTCAGCTGGTTGAAAAATAAGACGAACACTTCCACTTAATTCTTCCTTCATACTATTTAAAACATCCGCTGCTACTAATAGCATGGCTGTATGTGCATCATGGCCACAAGCATGCATTTTCCCTTCTACTTGTGATGCGTAAGATAATTCTGTATTTAGCTCTTCTACAGGTAGGGCATCAATATCCGCTCTTAAAGCTACTTTTTTTCCAGGCTTACCGCCAGTAATTTCAGCAACTATACCAGTCGGTTTCATTCTCCGATATGGAACTTGTAAATCTTCCAAGTAGTTAGCAATAAACTCTGTTGTTTTTACTTCTTCCCATGATAATTCCGGCTCACTATGAAGCTTTCTTCTTAATTGAATCACTTCATTCGCTCTCGCAAGTATTGCCTCTTTAATATAGTTGTTCATGTTAGTTCACCTCCGTGAGATGTTTTGCTGCTTCAAATAAAACATATACTGCTTTTTCAATATCTTGATGGTCTGACCATTCTTCTGGGCAGTGGCTTAATCCATCTTTGCTTGGGATAAAGATCATAGCCGCCTTCGTTTGTTCAGCAAATACCATGGCATCATGTCCAGCCCCACTGAAAATAGATTGATAAGATATTTTATAGTTCTCGCAGCCCTTTTCTAATTGCTTCTTCATCTCATCATCTAATATTGTTGGTGACATATATAATTGTTCTGCAATAGAGATAGATATTTTCTCACTTTGTAACTGACGAATAAAAGTTTGTGTTTCCTCTAGTAGAGTTTTCAATTTAGCTTCTTCTGTTGACCGTAAATCAATCGTAAATGTAACCGACCCAGGTATAACATTTGCTCCATTCGGATAGACTGATAGTTTACCAACTGTAACGACAGTCCCCTCTCCGTAAGTTTCAGCAATCTTAGGTAGCTTAGCAATCATATGTGCTGCCATTACAAGCGCATCTGCACGACCATCCATTGGTGTTGTTCCTGCATGACCTGCCTTTCCCTTAATTGTTATCTCCAATTGTGATAAACCCACAATGCCTTCTACGATACCAATTGAGGTCTTCTCATTTTCTAAAATCGGTCCTTGTTCAATATGCAGTTCTAAGTACGCCTTCATCGTATCTCTGTCACGCTTCTTTACGAGGTCTGGGTTCAAACCAATACTCTTCATCGCTTCAACTGTGGAAACTCCTTGTGAATCCGCCAACTCTCTAAATGTCTGGTCTGTAAGCTTACCTGTTATACTTCTAGATCCCATTAACCCGCCACCAAACCTTGACCCTTCTTCTTCTACTAGTGCCACAACTTCCAATGGATACTTAGGTTTAATGCCATTCTCTTGGAATAGTTTTGCCACTTCCAATCCAGCTACCACCCCAGCAGGGCCATCATAATCACCACCATGTGGAACAGAATCAAAATGAGAGCCGATTAAAACGCTTGGTCCATTCACCTCTCCAGCCAATTTACCAAAAATGTTCCCTACACCATCTTCCGATACAGTTAATCCGTAGTCTCTCATGACATCCTTCAAATAGTTTCTTGCTTGTAAATCTTCATTTGAATAAGTAAGTCTCGTTGTACCTTTTCCGGGCGTACTTGTATACTTACCAAGTGTTTTTATATGTTGATCAATTCGAGTTAATACATTACTCAACATTCATCACTCCTTCATTTCGATTGCGAATTTATAAGAATTGGACAAATAGACCTGCTAAAATAACCGAGACGATCGTGACGGTTATAAACCCGCCCACTAACATTGGTGGCAACATATGACTAGTGAGGATATTTCTTTCCTCTTCATCATCTGTTAATGATTTAATTACTTCATTGGTAATAATGTAATCTGCTGGAAATCCGTATAATGCGGTTAAAGATACAGCAAAGGCCATCTCTTTACTTACCTTAAGAATTTTACCGACGATCATTGAGAAAATATACATACCGATTACACCAATGACGATTGTTGTAATTAAAGGATAAATTATTTCTAGCATCATACTTGGTGTTGCTTGCTTTAGTCCATCAAAGATAAATAACATCAATGCCATAATTGCGAAACCAAACCCATTTGCTTTTTGTAACGACTGCTTCTCTAAAAATCCAAAACTTGTAGCAATCACACCAAATAATAAACAGAGGACAAACGGACTAATTGAAACGACCGGGGTTAATACAGTTGACACAAGATAGGCAAAGAAAGCAACTATACCTAGACGGAAAAACTTAAAAAAGTCTGTATTGTACTTCTCAGGTAGCCATTTAAACAACTTTAATTCTACTTCTTCAGTTGTGGCTGCTGTCTCCTCGACAGAATCCTTTATTTTCAATTCCCCTTTACGTACTTGCTGAAGAAGCTTTTTCCCTTCCTTTTTCAAGACAAAGGATGTCAGTGGATAACCAGCAAAACCTTGCATAACGTAAATAACAATGGCAAATACGGATAATGATACAAGTCCCGCTTCGGCAGCTGCTTCTGACATCAATAATGCCGATACTACACCACCAACAAGTGGTGGAATAGCCACTACCATTGTTTGAAAATCGAAAAGTAGTACACCAACTGTAAATAAAATGACAATAATGCCTAAGATTCCAGAAAGAGCAATCACTACCGTTTTCCACTGCTGCTTTAATTCCCGTAAAGAAAGCAATGTACCCATATTAGTAATGAGCAAATACATTAATAATGTTGCTACAGACGATGGGATACCAGCCACTTCAACAATATCCGTAGGGAAGAACGTCCAATATCCAAGGAGAAATAGTGAAGCACATATAAACATGGATGGCACCCATGCCTTTGTTCTGGTAGCTACCACATCCCCAATAAATAAAATTCCAATTACAATTACAAAAGCCATTAGCTGAGACATACATGCCACTCCTTTAAATTCGATTTTGATATTTTACAATAGTATCACGCTCCTTTTTAAATTAAAAGAACATTTTGTCTTTTATTATTATTTTTAATAATCTTTTTATTTGAAAGCGCTTTTATTTCTATAAATTCACTTAAATAGCATATAATTGTTAACTAGTTCATCCCTTCTCTTCAACATAAGTTAAGGTAAACGATTACTGTCAAACTACTAGGCATGGTAAGATTTAAAATTGTTGTACAAAAAAAAGACATACCCTCTGAATTAAAAAGGTATGTCTTTGCATTACGATAATAAACTTTTCGCAGCAACTGCTAGCTCCAATCTTTCTAAGGATTTCATATACGCCAGTTTCACGTTATGATCTTTTACATTCATTTCTTTAAATAGCATTTTCACTATACCCTCATTCTGAAACCAATCTTCTACCTCCGGCTTCTTATGACTAGTATCTTTCCATACATGAACAAGCACAGGACTAAATAACTTTTTCGCACCGCTTTTTAAATGACCATCTGCAATTCTTGGCTTATAGGTTTTTGTCGGTATTCCCTCCTGAACGACGCAATAGACATTCCTCCAGTAATCACTTCTTGACCCTGTATGGGGATGTTGGTTCGCCCACTTCACATAGCTTCGTAGTTGAGAAGGGTTTTCGTATAGAAGTGTGTACAATTTATACCCTAATTCTATTCTCTGATTCAACTTTGTAAATAAATGAACAACTAACCCTTTTAACTGTGATATTCCATGCGTCTGATACGGAAAAAGAATATAGTTAAAAGCAAAAACATCTTGTAATTTGAACTCAAGTGTTGAAGTCACTTCTTCTTTAAAAATTGGGTTTTGTACCACTCTTTTTTCTATATAGTTTTGTTCATTAATAATAAGCGCATGTGTAAGGATATGTGATTGCTTTTGCTGCCAAAAAATGGACCATACGGCTTGCATAAATGAAGAAACTCCTAAATGAGAGAGCAAATGAAATAACGGCTTACTTTGTCTGACACTTTCCTCGTATAGCAATAACTGTGGATATGCATCTTGAAAAATCAACCAATTGGCTCGTTCCATAAATTGAAAGAACGCATTCTGTTCTGTCTCACTTAATATCTTTGATAATAAATCCCCCTTTAAATCTGTCATATTCCAACCCGCATTTCTGGAGACGAAATGGGCTAGCAAAGCCCAATGCACTTGGGGGTATTTCAAATAAAACGCGAGATAAGCATTTGTTCTTGTCACATTATTGAGATTACAAGCTGTTGTTTGTTGGTTTATCTTTTCTAGAATCTGTTGTTCGTCAAGATTAAGTTCATTTATTGTGTTCTGCTTGTTTTTCTTTAGTAAGGTCACTAATTCTTTTTTTAGCTTTCTCCTAGTAATAGAAGATTTTAAGCTTTTTCTTCGCCATTTATGAATTAAAAATATGGAAAACACCACCATTATGAATGATAATTTTGTCCAATGAATACTCATGTATTAATATTGCTTACATTGTTAGGAAAAGTAACGAAAAGGGTGAATATCATGAAGGTCTCAAATGGAATCAATCATTTAATTACTACTTTAAGAGCTGACCAAACAACTTCGGGTACTTGGGAATATCCTTTTGAATCTAGTATATCCACTGATACGTATATGATTATTTTATTAAGAAGTTTGGAAATTGATGATGAAGAGATGATAAAACAATTGGTTAAAAGGATACTAAGTAAACAAGAGGAAAACGGAGCATGGAAACATTATTACGATGAAAGAGGAGGCAGTCTTTCCTTAACTGTCGAGGCATATCATGCATTGTTGTATTCTGGTTATATCGATAAAAAAGATGATCGAATGAAAAAAGCAAAACGATTCATTTTACAACAAGGGGGCATAGAGGAAACCCATTTCCTAACCAAGCTGATTCTTACCATCACAGGACAGTATGAATGGCCAAAGTTCTTTCCCCTACCAATTGAACTAATGCTCATCCAACCTATCATGCCAATTAATTTCTATAGCATCTCCGTATACGGCAGAGCAAATATAGTTCCCATTATGATTATCGCAGAAAAGAGGTTTCGTTTTCGAACAGCCAGCAGTCCAGATTTATCAGATCTGTTCACTTCGAGAGAGGAAGCAAATTTTAGTTGGTCCCGTTCCTCTGAATGGCGAACCATACACAAAACAATCAAATCAAGTATTAAGAAAATTATAGGCCTACCACAAGAGTTACACCAACTGAGTATGAGCCGTGCAAAACAATATATGATGAATCACCTAGAACCTGACGGGACCTTATTTGGCTATATTAGCTCGACATTTTTAATGGTGTTTGCATTACTTTCATTAGGACATAAAAAAGATGATCCGTTAATTGAGAATGCGGTAAAAGGATTATACGGATTCAAGACAAAAGTAAAGGGTCATACACATATCCAATTCACTACTGCTTCTGTTTGGAATACAAGCTTGCTCAGTTATTCTTTACAAAAAGCTGGATTAACACCAAATGATCCAATGATAAAGAAAGCAACTAATTATTTACTTAGTAGACAACAATATAAATTTGGAGATTGGATCATTCATAATCCCAAGACAAAACCAGGAGCTTGGGGATTTTCTAACATTAACACTTTTCAGCCAGATACTGATGATACCTCAGCCACTCTTCGTGCAATTACAAACTCTGCAAAAATCGATGATAACATAAAAGAGGCTTGGAATTTAGGCGTGAATTGGCTCGTTTCCATGCAAAATGATGATGGCGGTTGGCCAGCTTTTGAAAAGAATACCAATAATAAGTTACTAGCTTTAGTACCAATCCAAGATAGTGAATTTATTCTCACCGATCCAAGCAGTGCCGATTTAACAGGAAGAGCCATGGAGTTTTTAGGCAATTACACACAAATGCCACACCAACATTCTCATTTCGACAAAAGTATTGAATGGCTTAAAACACACCAAGAAAAGAACGGTTCATGGTATGGCAGATGGGGCATTTGCTATATATACGGGACTTGGGCAGCTCTTACGGGATTATCAGCAATTGCATATGATAATAAAAGTCAAATGATCAAGAAGGCTACAAGCTGGCTACGATCCATTCAAAATGCTGATGGAGGTTATGGGGAATCCGCTTTAAGTGATAAACAAAAAAAATATATTCCATTAGGTGATAGTACGCTCACACATACTGCATGGGCCATAGATGCATTAATTTCGGTAAGTCAGAAGCCAGATGAGACAATTAAAAGAGGCATAAAATACCTCCTCACATCTTTGGACAATGACGATTGGAGCGAAGACTACCCAGCAGGGCAAGGCCTCGCTGGTGCGATTTATTTTCATTATCACAGTTACCGTTACATTTTCCCTCTTTTAGCCTTATCACATTATCGTGAGAAATATGGAGAGGAATGAGGAAATCAAAACAAAAAAAGCCTTAGCAATTCTAATGAATATTGTTAAGGCTTATCTACACAATAATTCCTATCCAATCAACTTCCCTGCTACATACGAACTAATTCTTTCATACTTTTTAACGATGGTGGTCGTAAATCATCAGGAATTGCTGCTTCATATTTCTTTCCAGCAGTCTCTTTAACAAACTCTTCTCTTGCCACATCGATTAAATTTGTATCCGTCAATAAATCAAATAAAGTTAATGCCATTGATTTTGCTGCTAAATGCATCCCCTTCAGTCCAATGGAGGACCCATAAGAAGCTGTAGCTTGCCAAGAATGGGGTTGAACACCAACTGGTGCACAAGTTGTCATGATTTGACCTACAGGTGTAATCCAACTTACATCACCAACATCTGTTGATCCCCCTATACATTGCCCTTTCAAATGTTTGAAATGATTTTTATCCGTTGGTAATAGATCTTCTAGTTCAATACCGAACTGCTTCTTGGACATTTCAACAACTTCGTTATCGACTGTTGCTACCAACTTTTCTGCAAAATTTAATTCATCTTGATTAAATGAAAAGGCTGTTTTCGTAAACTTTGTTGTTTTTGCTTATGATTATTTTTGATTAACAGGAACAATTGTTCTATAATAGAAATAAGTGAATATTGAGGTGTAGAATATGAGACCAAATCTAACAAAAGATATTAGTGTAGATAGTTTTAAAGATTTCTATTGGTTAAAGGAAGAATTACAATCTTTTTGCAGAGAAAATGGAATAAGTGCTTCTGGTTCAAAAATAGAGATTTCCGATAGAATTGAAACATTTCTTCGAACAGGAGAGATAAAAAAGCCAATTAGAAAATCAAAGGTGAATAGTAAGTCAGAACCACAGGTCGATTTAAGTCTTGATACAGTCATTTCGAAAAACCATCGTTGTAGTCAAAATGTAAGAGCCTTTTTCAAGACAGTTATCCCTAATTTTCATTTTTCTACCTATATCCAAAACTATTTTAAAACTAACATTGGAAAAACGTATCGAGATGTTGTAGATGCTTGGTATAAAGAAGAAGAACGAAAGAAAAACCCATTGTACAAGAAAAAAATCGCTCCTCAATTTGAATACAATCAATTTATTCGTGATTTTTTTGCCGACTCTAATAATCAAGGAAAAAGTCGTGAGGAAGCGATTGAAGCGTGGAACAACATCAAAAAACTCCCTGGAAGCAATAAATATACGTCTAATAATTAGTTAAGCACATCTCAACATTTCTATTGTGGTGTGACTTGATTTTCGACAGGCAGAAACAAGCATTTGTTTGACTCGTTCATCAAATGCTATTTGTTTGCCTATTTCAAGCCAACGAAACCAGTTGAGGTAATTATCTAAGTATTTGGTTGCCACCCCTTGAAAACGTTCCATCCAACCTTTCAAACGATTATGAGAGTTATTGACGTGTTGAATATGGTATATGCCTTTTTTCACCCGTTGTTTTTGGCTTTCATTAACTGTTTCGTGTTGTAATCCTTTTAGTTTGGCGAATTTCTTGTAGTTAGTTGCTGTATCTGTACATAACAAAGCAGACGGGTGAATATACTCACCTATCACAGTATCAATTTCTTCTGCCTTTACACGACCTGTTCCTGCTTTCCGAGCAATCATATTACCATTTCGGTCTTGTGCCACGACAACTGCTATTTTAAGATTAGAAATCCCTCTTTTCTTGTCCTTTTCTCCACGTTTCTTGGCTTTTCTATGGGTAATTTCACGACCCTTCATAGACTCTCGAAAGAAGGTCTCGTCACTTTCAACGATACCTTGCAGTTGATTAAAACCAAGACTTCCTAATGCGTTCAGGATTTTATGTCTCCAATAGAATGCAGTTGATATATGAATTTTTAAGCGTTCAGCGATTTTCGGTAGGGTGTAACCTTCGACCATTAGTTCAATGTATTTTATCCACTTTTCAGGGTAGCGAGAGCCTGAAAATGGTGTATTCGTCATATCGTTGAAGGACTTTCCGCAATCATTACACAGATAGCGTTGTCTTGAACGATATTTACCGTTTCTTTTTACAGATGTACTTCCACAATGAACGCACCCTAAACCAGAAGCAAATCGGGCTTCACGAATGCTTTTGAGTAGTTTATTAATCTTATCTGGTTCGTCTGGAAATAAATCCTGTTTCATAGCATTAAATAAAGCCATTTGCTCTGATTTGGTTAGTTCGCTGAACTCTTCATATACATCTTTCCACATACTTGAACGCCTCCTTAAACCCCATTTATCAACCCTTTATAAGTATGGTCAAGAAAGCAACAATCTATACGAAAACAGCCAATGAAAAAGACACACCTTCCATATTTTTTAACATTACCTTATTAAGTGTGTCATTAGGCAAGACATTGTACGCATATGCCTTCACTTGATGCTCAACTTTTGTTTCAGTCATTAGTGCTGCACCTTGTGCAATTTTCTCTAATCGGTTGAACATACTATCTACTTGTTCTTTCGTAGTTGCACGCAAATAATACCATACACTTGCTTGATCAGGTACGATATTAGGTGCAAGGCCGCCATTAGTAATGACATAATGTATCCTTGAGCCATCTAATACATGCTCTCTCATATAATTTGCTCCAACATTCATTAATTCCACGGCATCTAATGCACTTCTCCCTGCATGCGGAGCTCCAGCAGCATGAGCAGTTATTCCCTTAAATTGATATTCTACCGAAACCATTGCTTGCATTGACATATTGACAACAAAATTCGCTACACCTGGATGCCAAGTTAATGCACAGTCTAAATCATTAAATACTCCTTGTCTTGCCATAAATGTTTTCCCAGAAAGAACTTCTTCTGCAGGACATCCATAATAACGAATCGTTCCATTTATTTCACTCGTTTTCATTGCTTCGCTCATCGCGATAACAGCTTCCACACCAGCGGTTCCTAACAAATTATGTCCACATCCATGTCCAGGTCCACCACTAATAATCTCTTCCCTGTTTGTAGATACCGCTTGTGAAAGTCCTGGTAAGGCATCAAATTCTCCTAATATTCCAATAACAGGCTTCCCGCTTCCATATTCGGCAACGAATGCTGTTTGTGCTCCTCCTACGTTTTCTTGAATGTCAAACCCTGCTTCTTGTAAGACTTGTTTTTGTAAATTCGATGCGTATTCTTCCTCATAAGCAACTTGTGGATGATTCCATATATCTTTTGCCATATCTGAAAAAAATTCTTCTTTATTTTTTATCCAATCTATAAGTTCTTCTTTGATCATTATAAATTCCTCCTTTATAATTACTTTCTTTTCTCTAATGATATACAAATGATGATAGTTAAGATGATACAGATAATTCCTTTAAAAAAAGTGGGAATAGGTATTAGATTTACAAATAATCCTACTGATAATGCAATACCTCCGTATAACGGCTTCTTAAGGGCAAACTGCGCAAATATACCTCCAAAAATAGCAGGAACAATATATATAAATGCTCCTTGAATCGATTCCGGAATAATTGATACGAGATAAGATCCAGAAACAATAATGAAAATTAATATGGCCATATTCATTAATGATGTTGCTCCTATTGCAAGAGCCGCAACAATTTCACCTTTTTTCGTTCCAGGTTCAGCACCAACAGCATTTTGAGCTGCCGCAGCAGAAGGCAAGCACATATTAGCAATATTTCCTGTTAAAAAGGCTTGATAGGTACCAGATATCCCTAAAGTTGGATAATATGATATTGGCTCCATAAACCAGGCATACCCGATGGCGGCAGCATAAGCTATCAACCCAGTAATAATTGGTTGCCAACCGGGATGTATACCTAATACAAAGGATAGATATAGAGGAAGTGAGATAGTCAATACAATGACCAACCCAATAGTTAGGCGTCCCCAGAAATGTGATTTTTGATGAAAAGTATACATTTCATATGAATGAATCACCTCATTTTTTTTAGCTGCTATATTACTTTCGGAAACCGCCATACTTTTCCCTCCTTAAAGGACAAAATAACTAACTGTTAAACCAACAATAATCGATACACCTAATGACCATTCATGTAAAAATTTGAGTTGATGACTTTTATTTGCAATAAAACTCACGATTAGCATCGCAGTAGCCGCTGCTAAAGCAACAATAGCTGTTTCCACCCCTTTGAATATTTCACCTGCAACAAAGTTACCAAAAACCGCAAGCATAGCCGCACTTGACACAATCATCATAATGGGGAGTTTGCCATCTGCTTGTTGTTTATTTGATACTTTTCTTTCAATCTTTGCTAATGATTTAGTAAATAAGAAGACAAAGAGTAGCCAACCACATCCACCAATACATAAAACCCATGCGACAGTTGCAAACGCTTCTGCAGTAAAACTTTCAGATCCAAGTTCTGTTCCATAAGCGGTTGCAGCCAAATTGGCGCCCATCGATTCAGTAGCAGCAGAACCTATAATGCCTATTCTCATTAATGTTAAAGGGTCACCTAGTAAAGTAATTAAAGATACAGCTACAACCACAATCCCAAATGAAGGACCTATTGCGTTAATCATCCCAACTTTTAAAGCGCTGTTAACATCTTGCTTACTTAGACCTACACTTTCACTTGTTTTCTTTGCCATTTGAATAAATTTAATTCCTTGGAAAATGACTACACCAATGACTGTAAGTGAGATAATCCACACAACTGGATGGCTTGCTATTTTTATTGCCTCCTCCATCATCATCCTCCTAAAATTTATAATTTTCTGTTTTTTTATGATAGTTATATTGAAAAACAATTTATACAAGCTGTCAATTATGATGTAAGGAAATCTAACAATTAAAACTCCGCAAAGATAAGGATTTTTACTTACTTTAATAATTCTTTTTGAACAATAAAACGCTTTCATCGTTTTATTAGAATAAAAAAATCGAGGAAAACTCCCCGATTTAGGTATTACGATTTATTTTTAAAAAACAACGGTTTTATTACCATATACAATCACGCGATCTTCAAGATGCCACTTTACTGCTCTCGCTAGAACACTGCGTTCGATTGAGGCTCCTTTTCTCTTCAAGTCCTCTACTCCATCCCTATGATCAACTCGACTTATATCTTGCTCGATAATCGGCCCCTCATCTAAATCATTGGTTACATAATGTGAAGTTGCACCGATAATCTTCACTCCGCGAGCATAGGCACGATCATATGGTTTCGCACCAACAAATGCCGGTAGAAACGAATGATGAATATTAATGATTTTATTAGCTTGAGCAGAAACAAATCGAGACGTCAAAATTTGCATATAACGAGCGAGAATGACAACATCTATATTATACTCTTCAAGTAATTGTAGCTGCTTTGTTTCCACTTCTTCACGATTTTCTTTCGAAGCAGGGATATGGTAAAAAGGAATTCCTAATGACTCAACAATTTCTTTTGCCTCTAGATGGTTACTGATAACTAATGGAATTTCCATCATCATGTCGCCATTCTGCCATTCTAATAGTATCTCTCTTAAACAATGGAGCTGCTTTGAAACAAAGATTGCCGTTCTTTTTAATTCACTATTTTGTTGTAACTTCCATTCCATATCAAAATCTTGAGCAACATTTATAAATGACTCTTTCATTTGTCCAAATTTTTGTGGAAGTTCAGGACACTCAAATTCAATGCGCATAAAAAAGTTGCCACCTTCATGATCAGTGGAATATTGACTGGATTCGATAATATTAGCTTGGTGTTGAAATAAAAACTTCGAAATGTGGGCGACAATCCCTGGTTGATCAGGGCATTTGATGAGCAAGCGACCCCTGTTTTTATTTTTCTCTTTATAAACTTTTGCTTGATTATTAAATAATGTATTCATGTTGCACTCCTTCAAACTATTTATTGCATTTTAACCTTTTCTTTCATAAAGACGCAAACCTTTTGCAAAAAAAAACACACTCATTGTACATTGCTTGAATTTAGACCCCATTCTCTTATACTATAATAGGAGCATGCAACCTGTGTTTTTATGTTACAAAAATATGACTTTAGTGGCATTTTTGACATAAATAATCGTATTTCGACAAAAAGGAAGGTATAATTATAAAATCACAGGATAATAGTTTCATATAAGGAGGAATTATAAGATGGAATGGGTATTAGCCATTTTACTTGGTGCAGCTGTTGTGTTGCTCATTTTATCATTTGTTAAGGGTAAACAATCGAAATCAGAACAAGAACAACATATTGACCAGGTTTCTTTTTCCTTAATGGATGAAATTCACCAACTACAGCAAAAAGTAAAATTCATGGAAATAGATGCTGAGATAACAGCGGTAGAAGCAGGTACATCTGAAGTACAATCGGATCATAGATTACTTCTACGTGAAATGATTGACCTACATAGAAGAGGATACTCCAACGAAAGCATCGCTCAAAAACTAAAGATGTCATTACAAGAAGTGAATAACCTACTAGCTCCATACGAAAAACGTAGTACGGAAAGGAGTAAAGTAGCTCAATGAGTGAGAAAACGATGCGCAGCTTTGCTGGTGGTTTAATTGTCGCAGCAGTCATTCTCGGGATTACTTATTTCCTTAGTCCGGCCGAAAGCAAACAAACAGAAGCTGCCGAGCCAAAAGCAACAGAAGAAGTCGATCAACCCGCAGAAGCAACCAAAGAAGAACTTAGTACTGAAGAGATGGAAAAAGCCTTACAATCTCAAGGATTTATTATTCATAGTGAAGAAGAATGGGACAATATTAATAAAGATATGAAAGATATCGCTTCTGTTAAAGAAGAAAATGAAAAGCTAAAAAAGCAACTTAACGATGCAAAAGAAAATGAAAATGAAAAAGCTGTTTACCGTACGATGCTCACAGTTACCTCTGGTATGACTAGTATCGACGTCGGTAATGCACTTGAGTCTGCAAAAATCATTAAAAATGGTAAAGACTTCTTTGATGCCGTAGAGAAAAAGGGTCTAGAAAATGATCTACGTCCAGGGACTTTTGAAGTAAATAGTGACATGTCAATGAACGAACTTGTAAATAAGGTATTTAAGAAATAACCATCATGGGAAAAGCATCTGATGTCATCAGGTGCTTTTTTATTGCCTTCCTAACTCTTCCTTCATAAACAAATAGTGAGTAGCAACTGTTTCCTCATACCAATCAGAGCGATTTCAGATAGTTAACTGCTCGTATTCAATTTGTCGGTCATCATGTGTAAAAATCGGAAAGATTGCTGCGCAAATTTGATTTGCTCAGTCATCAATCATGCATTCTACAATGTTAGCTGCACAAACTCGATTTACACTTACATAAAGCATAAATTCTTCAATTGAGCAAAAGTCGACTTTCCCCTACTTATAAAGATATTTCGATAAAAAATAGAGCAAAAGCTACATAACTCTCTAACGTTGCTTAAGTTTCTAAGAAGAAAATGAATAATCGTGATATATTAATGTCAAAATACTCCTATATCATTCTATATCGACCAAAAATGAGTGAAGTTTAAATTGATAAAAGAAGATTGGGGAATGTTCATTATGAGTATTTATGTATATCAATCATTTCAACTAAAACAAGAAAACTTTCAAGAAGGCATACAAAATCTCGCTAATATCAAAAGCTTTCGCAACGAAAACTACAGTCACGAGGTTGAAATTCTCTGCCCTATTTCCGGTAATGACCATACCTATTGCCTCATTGCCATATATGAAGGACTCGCCGAGATGGAATTGCAAAATAAAAAAATGTTTGAAGACGAGAAGTATAAGAAAATGATTAGTGATTTCTTCATCGAGCATACTGTTCAGAATAGTATAGAGACCCAATTGTTACGAAGCCTCCAATTACCACCTAAAACAAAGAAATAATAGATAAACATTTCGTTGCCCTATACAAATATCAGAAAATTCATTATAATTAACGCGTCTTGGATTACTTGAAAAGAGGCGTTAATTATGACAGATAGAAGCGATCAAGGTAGGAATATACTTATTTTTATAGGGATTATCACAATTGCATTCAATTTACGCCCTGCGATTACTTCAGTTGGCCCCATTATTGGTGACATACAACATGAATTGCAGTTTAATACGAGTACAGTGAGTTTACTAACCACGCTCCCTTTATTAGCCTTTTCATCTATCTCCCCCTTTGCTCCTTTTTTTGCAAAAAAATGGGGAATTGAGAGGGTGATTTTCTGCGGTCTAACACTGATAGGTCTAGGTGTCTTCATGCGCTCTACTAATTTTATTTTCATACTATTTCTTGGTACCTTCATGATCGGGTTAGGGATAGGTATTTGTAACGTGTTACTCCCAAGTCTTGTTAAAGCACAATTCCCATTAAAAATAGGGCTAATTACTGGCATATATACGTTAGCAATGGGGGTATTTGCTGGCTTTGCACCAGGTATTAGTGGAACACTTTCTAGCAATGGGATTGCATGGAAAACCAGTCTACTAATTTGGGTAATCCCTATTTTACTTGCTTGTCTTCTATGGATACCATTTATTAAAAAGACACCTAAAAAAAACCCTGTTCCTCTCCTTTCATTCTCTACATTGTTTAGGTCGGGAATAGCATGGCAAATCACCGGTTTTATGGGGTTGCAATCGTTTATCTATTTTGGTTTTTCCACATGGTTACCAGAGATATTGATAGTAAAAGGTTTCACGTTAGAAATGGGTGGTTGGATGCTAACTATCATGCAAATCTCGGGTTTACCAGCGAGTTTTTTTATTCCTATTTTAGGAGAAAGATTATCACATCAAAAATGGATTGGGTTAGGGATTGGTACAACCCTTATTACAGGTTTATGCGGGTTATTTCTCACTTCAAATATGGTGATCACATTTCTAAGTATTATCCTCATTGGTCTTTCTTTAGGAGCTGCGATAAGTCATTCATTAGCATTAATGAGTCTACGATCTATGAACAGTGAACAGGCTGCCTCTCTTTCTGGCATGGCCCAATCTTTTGGTTATTTATTGGCAGCATGTGGTCCTTTCTTACTTGGACTTCTTTATGACCTTTTTCACCAATGGCATACAGCATTTTTTGCCCTTATTACTATTGCCGTTCTTTTTACTTTATGTGGGATCGGGGCTGGAAGAAATGTTTTTGTGCAGGAAACCACAAACCTCAAGCAAATCTCTTAAATCATTTAGCTGGGTTCATAATTACAACCCAGCTTTTTTTACTTACTACTCTTTGATTACAGGAATCCAAATTTCTGAGTAAAAATTGCTACGGTTGGAACCATCTTCAGGATATACCTCTAACTCAGCTGTTCCCGTATGTCTATAACCGCTCGTTGGAAACCATTCTGAGAATATTTGTTTCCACGTGTGTTGGATTGCTTTAGGCATCTCTCCATGCACTTGAAATACGGCCCAAGTTGAGGCTGGTATCGTTATTGTTTCAAAACTAGTAGAATGCCCATTATGATTGACAGCAATCCAATAGTCAATTTCCCTATGATTTATATGATCCACGCAAACCCCAAGCACACCTTTTATTGAGCCATTATTTAATGAAAGTAAGCGATCACAAGTCCCATCTTGATTCACTTGATTCCATAACTTTGGAATTTCTGTTAGGTTTGCATCGTTTTCAAGGGAATAATTCTTTCTTATGCCTACTACTTGAAAGCTATCTTTTGAAATTATTGTATGATTCATTGGTTCCGCTCCTTCTAATGTTACATGTATTTTTAAGGGCTGATATAATTTCAACTTTCCACGGTATTTCTTTACTTCTGATGGTGAGATATGATGTTGCTTCTTGAATGCCTTAGTAAATGCTTCTGGGGTTTCATAGCCATATTTTAGGGCAATATCAATAATTTTCTCATCATTATTACCAAGCTCAATAGCTGCACCCGTTAATCTTCGTCGTCTTATATATTCCCCCAGCGTCATATCCGTTAAAATGGCAAACGTTCGTTGAAAGTGAAAAGGAGACGTATTCGCTTGTTTTGCTACCTCCTCACTGTTTAATTTTTTCAACAGGTTTGCTTCAATATAATCCAACGCTTTTTGTATATCTGTTACCCAACTCATAGTCTCTTCTCCTTCGGTTCGATTGTATACCGAATCATTTATTTACTCCTGTCATTTATTGCTCTGTTTGGATAGGTTAACTACGGTCGCATAAAAGAACAAACACTTCCTATCACTGCAGTATTCCTTACCATTTTTCACATGATAAGTGTACATAATATTTATATTAATTCGAAACACTAGAAAAGGTAAAAGAATTACAGTAGGGATCTTCCATTTAATCATCCGGAGTTACGCTTTGACAATAAAAAAGGTGGTATATGACAGTGAATAATGAAACTAAACATCAGAAATTCGGGGCCGTCTTTTATTGGTCAGTTGGTATTTTACTCGTTTTAATTTTTATCGGTGCATTCGCTCCAAAAGTGATGGAAAACTATACAGCTGCTATTCAGTCAGCCATCACCTCTACTTTTGGCTGGTATTATTTAATCATAGTCACGGTTTTTGTCTGTGTTTGCTTATTTTTAATTGTTAGCCCTTATGGGAAATTAAAACTGGGGAAGTCAGATGAAAAACCAGAATATAGTTATCCTACTTGGTTTGCCCTTTTATTTAGTGCCGGGATGGGTACAGGACTCCTTTTCTGGGGAACAGCAGAACCGATTTCTCATTTCGCAATTGACTCTCCTACAGGGCAAACGGGTACCGATCAAGCAGCAATGGATGCTTTAAGGTATGTCTATTTTCATTGGGGTATTCATGGTTGGAGTATATACGTCATTATTGCTCTTTGTCTTGCATTTTTCAATTTTCGTCGAGGGGGAGATGGTTCAATTAGCTCTACACTATCTCCTATTATGAAAAATACCGATGGTCCGTTAGGAAAACTAATAGATATTATCGGTATTATTGCCACTGTTGCGGGAATCGCCACTACTCTTGGTTTTGGTGCTAGTCAAATTAATGGCGGGATCTCTTACATTTGGAATATCCCTAATTCTTTTCTCATTCAATTAGTGATTATTATCATTATTACAGTCATTTTCTTAATCTCAGCCACCACTGGGATTGATAAAGGTATCAAACTCTTATCCAATGTCAATATGATACTTGCGCTCGTACTCCTACTCTTTTTTATTGTTTTTGGTTCAACTGTTTATTCCTTAAATTTGTTCACAGACACGATTGGAAAATATATACAACGACTGCCAGAGATGAGTTTTAGATTAACACCCAATAATGAGCAAAGCAGAGAGTGGATTAACAATTGGACGATTTTTTATTGGGCATGGTGGATGGCATGGTCACCGTATGTCGGCACATTTATAGCAAGAGTATCTAGAGGAAGGACCATACGTGAATTTACTATTGGAGTATTGCTTGTACCTACCATTGTTACATTTATTTGGTTCGCTTTCTTAGGAGGTACTGCTATCGATATGCAAATGACAGGGATAGCTGATTTGGCTTCAATGACTACAGAGCAAATGCTATTTGGAACATTAGCAGAGATGCCGATTAGTTTTATTACCTCTGTCCTCTCTCTTATCTTGATTGCTATTTTCTTTATTACATCAGGTGACTCCGCTACTGTTGTGTTGGGGATGCAATCAGTTAAAGGTGTGTTAAATCCGACGAATCGTAATAAACTCATATGGGGTGTCTTACTATCAGCCATCGCCACTGTATTGCTCTATTCTGGTGGCCTACAAGCACTACAAAATACAATGATTATTGCTGCCTTCCCATTTTCGTTCGTAATGATCCTCATGACGATATCTTTAATCAAAGAACTGCAGCAAGTAAAAAGAGAACTAGAGCTTTCAGGCGCAACCAAAGATAAACTAATGTCAAGAAGGTTACAAAAACAATTAATCAAACAAGAACTAAAAGATGAAAAACGTTGGATTGAGAGTAAAATGGAAGAAGAGAAAAAACGCTTAAAAAAGAAAAAGAAAGAAAAAATGGAAGAAATAAATAACAAGAAGGAGGAATAACCTCCCCCCTCTTGTTTTTTTAGTTCTTCACAATGTAGCTGTTATTCTTCTAGCCACTTCAATACCATTCTCCATACAATCCGGAATCCCTGAACCATAGTAAGAACTTCCTGCTATATACACGCCAGGATATTTTTCTATAAGCGTTTGTTCAATTCCTTTGATTAAATGCGGGTGGTCCAGTGTATAAGTAGGCATTAATTCATTCCATTTTGTTATTTCCCATACAATGGGTTCAGCTGTTAGTTTTAAGCTTTTCTGTAAATCTTCTCTTGCAAGATCAAGTAATCCTGTATCTTCCATATCCTTCACGCTAGCGAATGAAGGGTGGCTACTTTTGTAGAAGAGACGGACAAGCAGATTCCCACTTTTAGACGTATGTTTCCATTTTCTACTCGTCCATGTACAAGCATTACAGTGTAGCTCATTATTGCTTGATGTAATAAAGCCAGTTCCATCTTTGGGTAAGACCGCATCAGGAACATCGAATCCTATGTAAACACTAATGAGTGAGCTGTTTTTCATGTTAGAAAAATACTGATTCAATGCTGCGTCATCAAGTAATTGTTGCGCAACTTGATGTGGAGTGCTCAAGACAATATGATCTGCTTTCATCACTTCACCATTTGAAAAACTCACCTTATAATGTTGCTTCACTTTTTGTATTGATTGTGCCTCGTATCCTTTTTTGATTTCCACTGCCCCAAGAGATTTTTCATATGCGTCAATAATTGTTGAAAGACCATTTTTGAAAGAGAGGAACTTCCTTTCACCGCTACTCTGATATTTCTCCTTATGATCATTGAACCCCATGATAATGCTTCCGTATTTCTTTTTATATTCGAAAACAGCTGGTAAGGTAGATGAAATCGTCAAATCTTGTAGTTTTCCAGAATAAACACCCGATAATACTGGAGCAATCTGCTTCTCTACTAATTCCTCGCCAAAATAATAGGTAAGAAAGTCACCAATACTATCTTCAACTGTAAATGGATTCTTATGGTGATAAACGTCTTTTAATGCTCGAACTTTACCTTCAGCAGAGACTAATGTAGTTTTAGCCAATGACTCGATACTTGTCGGTATACCAAATACAGCATCAACTGGGATGGGCTTTATCTCGCCATCGGTAAATAAATAAGAGCGACCTGTCCCGTTATAAACGACCTCATCACTTAAATTCAGTTCTGAAAAGATTTCTCTACCCATTACTTTCCTTGAGACAATAGAATCAGCGCCCGTTTCCATCATAAATCCATCCGCTTCAACGGTTTTAATTTTTCCACCTAGATGATTTTGTGCTTCTGTTAATATAATGCGAATGTCGCGATTGTTTGCGTTTTTCCATTTTTGTAGTTCATGGGCAGCTGACAGACCATTTATGCCACCACCGACGATCAACACCGTTTCCATTACGTACACCTCAACTTTTTCTCAATGATAATAGTTTATCACAACATCACTACTTCAACTCAATCTCTATCAACAATTGAATGACTTTTGCATTTAAAAAAGATTTTTTTGATAAATATGTAGGGATACTTCATTTCACTTACGTCTATTAAGTTGTATTCAAAAGAAAAGGTGGGAAAATGCATGATTGAGGTAAATAAGATTTATCATTCTTTTGAAATAGGTAAAAAAGAGAAGAAAACGGTCATACCTGTTCTGAAGGATGTATCATTCCAAATTAACAAAGGAGAAATTGTATCCATTGTAGGTAAAAGCGGATCTGGAAAATCAACTTTACTAAATATTATTAGCGGATTTATTAAACCAACGGATGGTGAAGTTAAGATTAATAATCAAACTGTGACGGAGCTTTCTGAAGGAGAGTTTGCCTCCTTTAGACTTCAGCATATCGGTTTTATCTTTCAAAACTTTCAATTGATTCCAAGTATGACAGCATTCCAAAATGTTGAATTGCCGTTAACTTTTAAAGGGATGAATGAAAAGGAACGTAAACAAAAAACGTTAGAGACACTTGAGCGTGTTGGACTAGCAGAGTTCAAGGACCATTACCCAAGCGAATTATCAGGCGGACAACAACAACGGGTCAGTATTGCTCGTGCACTTGTAGTGAATCCACCTCTTATTCTTGCTGATGAACCAACGGGTAGCCTAGATAGTGACACCGAGAAAAGCTTACTCGCTTTCATTAAACAATTAAATGAAGAATTAGGGATTACTTTTCTTATCATTACTCATGATGAAGAGGTTGCCGAGTTCGGTCATCGCACAATAGAAATTGTTGACGGTCATGTATTGGAGGAAGTAGGGAAATGACATTTAAAGATCAGTTTAAGTTCGTTAGACAAAATTTAAAGAAAAATAAATCTAGGTTATTTATGACAGTACTTGCTACTGCGATTGGTGTTGCATTCTTAATTGTACTTGCCTCTGTCGGCTTCGGACTTCATAAATCGATTATTTCTGATATGATGCAAAACCAATTGGTTACCCAAGTGGAGATATACGGGAAAGAAGATTCACAAGGACTAACAAATGAAGATATTACTTATTTTGAAGAAATGGACGGAGTGGAAGCCGTTACCCGCAGGAATGAATTGGCGCAGATGCCTTTCTTCCAACTAGATGACTATACATCTAATACGAATGCCATCGTCACACACTTTCCATCAGAGATTAAAGCAGACTTCAAGCTCGCCTCTGGGCGCTTACCTGAGGGGGAGAATGAAGTTGTTGTCGGTTATCACTTTACTGACAGCTTAATTAAAAACGGTGCTAACCCTGAGAAATTGTACGATGATGAAGGAAATATCAACGAGGACTATGTCTATACTGATGACTTGCTAAATAAAGAAATGGACATGGAAGTCATTAAATTAACAGATGGGAAAGAAACGAAGAAAACCATTTCTGTTAAAATTGTAGGAATCGCTGAAAAGCCTGCTCGCGATTGGGCATATGAAGCACATGTCTTTATTTCCGAAGAAATCTTACAAGAAGTTGAACAATTCACTGGCGTTATGCGCGGTGCCACTGAAATGTACGAAGGCGGCGAACTTGACGCCAAACAATCGGAAGACGTCTATGATTATGTAAAAGTATACGCAAATAACGTTCAAGAAGTAGAAGGAATTAACAAGACTCTTGAAGATAAAGGCTATATGATTTATTCGATTGCCAATGAAATGAAACAAATGAATGTCATCTTCCTTATTATGAAAATCGGCCTTATCTTTATTGGTACGATTGCATTGATTATTGCATCTATTGGTATATACAATACGATGACAATGGCTGTAACGGAAAGGGCACCGGATATCGGAATTATGAAAGCGATTGGTGCACATCCACGTACAATTAAAAATATCTTTTTATTAGAAAGTACTTATATCGGCTTATTAGGCGCCATCTTTGGGACGATTGTTGCTTATGGTGTCAGCTTCCTAGTCAATTTATCTGTACCATTTATTATTCAAACAGCATTTGATGAGGCAGCTCCAGAAGGACTATTATTGTCATATATCCCTTGGTCACTGACCCTTATTAGTGTCGGTATTTGTTTACTCGTTACCGTATTCTCAGGTCTCCGCCCTGCAAAGAGAGCAACAAAAGTGGATGTTCTTAAGGCGATGAGAAGAGAATTATAATCAAAATCAGTACCATAACAGGCCACCCTAAAGCCAGTTTTGAGCATTTCTTCATTTGCACAACTGGCTTTTTCTTTTTTTATCATTTCACTTAAACCAATTCGCCCCTTCATCCATGTGAAGAAAAGGAATATCCGTGTCCACTTTACCAGTCATTCTCTCGATTGATAACTCTTTTCCTAATAGCCAAGAAGCAAAGTCAATCTCATAAGGTTGTTGATTTCCTCCCAATGCCATCCATACTTTTAGGCTACGCGGAAAATATACAGATGTATGAATAGTCCCCGCCCAGCTTCCATACAAATCAGAAAATACACCTTTACCTATACCATTCATCAATTGAAAAGCTTGCTCTGGACTACTCATTGCTGCGCGATTTTCTTCCATAACAGCTAAACGACGCTTTGAATCTGCTAATTGATGACGGTTTTCTGATAAGAGTTTCTCAAAATGGTTTGTACAGGATAGAGTTTCACGCACTGTCACTTCTCTTGGGGTGGTTTCCACTGCCGCACTTCTTCCCTTCTTATCATGAACAACATAAGTAAAGGAATGACGATGAGGAATTTCTTTTAACATCGCAACTGCTTCTTCAACATCTTGACATGACTCTAAAATAAGTCTGCCAATCATACAACAAATAAAACCATCACCTGGTCTTCTTCTATTCATAAAGTTATAGCCCATTGCTAAACCACACTCATTCATACCATCCATTCGCCCTGTTACTCGTTGCGATGGACCAATCATACTATAGCCCATTCCATCACTCGGTTGGAATAGTGTATATCGCCCTTCATATGTTTTGGGATGATAATCATAATTGCGGATTAAATAATCCTCACCTATATATATAGAACAGCCTGATTTATGATGATTCACGCGATAGCCACCGTATTCTTGTAATACCCGCTCTATTGGCCATTCTAATGCCTCTTGTAAACCCATTAGTTCATCCCAAACACCTGGAGCAAAGTGTGTAATCATCGACTTTGCTTCTTCTACATTGATAGTAAAGCGTGGCTTCCTTACCTTCCACTGGTCTTCTCTATTTTTCACGGACAATGAGTCCTTTAATAACTCCCCTTGCAAGAAACCATAATCATAATGATTGCCTCTAAATTGAATAATATCACTATAGATTTTCTTCATATGTATCCTCCTCACAGTTGCTCTCAACATAAGCATACTGGAAGTCCTTCGGAAAATAAAGACAACTCGCCAGTGCAAATTAAAAAGCAGGAAACCATTAACTTTTCAACTAATATTCTACTTGTTGTGTTCATAATCATTAATGTAAACTCCTTCCATTTCATTCTTTTGCCAATACAAAAAAAAACGAACAAAGCTATTGAAATAGCATTTGCCCGTTTTAATGCAAGAACTTCTTTATATCGTTTTATTAATATTTCTCCCAGACTGCCTCTCATAATTGCGTATAATCATGCTATTTCCCTTCGTCATGGCGAATCTTTCATAGTACGGAACTAAATCATCATCACAAGATAAGTCAATCATATAAATATCGCTCAGTTCCTGTAGCATCATCTTTACAAGTGTTTCTCCAATACCTTGCTGTTGATAGTCTGGTCGTACTTCTAGCAGCGGAATGTATGCCGAGATCACACCATCACTGATAGCTGTAATAAAGCCTACGACTCTATCGTTCGTTTCATCAATGGCCACAATCGCTTTATAGCTATTGTGCATTAGGTATAGATGCGTTTTCGGTTGCGGATAATTCCCCCATCCCACAAAAAAACCTGATAGCATGTCTATCGTTATATCTTGTAGATTACTCGTATATATCATTCTTTAACCCCTTTTCTCGTTAGATTAGGCTGAAAAGAAGATATATATTGATTCATATAATAACAAACAACTTGCCCCTTTCTTACTCTCTCAACTAACTATTCTACAGTAACCCTGGTTATCCTGCCTTCAGTATTAGTTTGAAGTAAACCATTTGTATAACTGTTGCGATTCAATAGTTAGGTAAACATTCGTATCTTTTCTAAAATCGATTACACCAGCCTGAGAAGTATTGACACGATCCGCTGTTAATTTCCAAACTTTTGGTCCAGCGTAATATTCATGATCTGTCACGACTTTATACCATGTATTGCCACCCTCTTGTGATTCTGTTATTGTAAAATTACCGACCTTTTTCTCGAAGTCCCCATTACCTTCTCCCATTTTCACTTCAATGACCTTATTACCTTGGTCATTTTTATAAAAATTCACTTCTTTATTTGCTGTTGTTCTGATATCCCCTGAAGGTGTTGCCTTAAAAGCGATTGAACCAGTATAATACGGAGGTCCTTCCTCTTCATCTACTTGAGTAGCGACAACTTTCAGTTTTAAATTTCCTGTTTTCCCTTGGAAGTTAATATCATTATCACCATGTGGCCACCTTGCGAAAATACGAAATTGCTCGTTATCCACTGTCGGTTTAAATGTTGAAGTATGATCGATTTCCTTCCACTCCCCATTCACTTTTCTTTCTAATGACAAAACAATTGGCGAATTGCCATTGGCAGGGAATAATTTACCGGATGGAATTAAATCTACTTGATACTCAACGGGCACCTTCGTATCATTTTTTTGAATTTCAAAAGCATAAACTTTGACAGGATCCATCCCTGGGTAAAAATTCTCACCTAAGGAGAATTGTCCATCCCCAATTGTCTCACCGCTTTCATTCACTGCGTTCACATTAAATTTTGCAGCTTGAACTGTGTTTCCTGTACTCGTAAAGCTTTTAGAAAAATAAGCAACTGTCCCAAAAATAGCTGTAGCAATTAATAATAATGCCAATGAACTTAACGATAATTTTGTTTTCAACTCTTCTCCCCCTCAAATTCATTTATGATTTTTTTGTTCCTTTTAAATAGCTTGTCTGAAAAAATAATGGCAAGAACAATGAAAAACATCAAACTTAAACCAATTGGACTGATCAAGAATTCAGCAATAGAGCCTACTTTCGGCAACACCCATTCTACTTTACCTGTTAGATGTTCAGACCGTATCTTCGTCTCATCCTCAGTATTATTTGCATCGCCTTTCGTCTTAAAAAATGAGCCAGATTCATCCTTAGCTACTTCAGTTACTCTGTGAGTGACAAAGTCTGCCCCATTTCGGTATGTAATCACATCATTTTCGTTGATTTGATTAAACGTAGATTGTTTAACCACAACAACATCACCTGGTGAGATACTCGGCTCCATGCTTCCTGTTAATACAATAAGAAGACTTCTCCCAAATAGAGATGGTGGCTTTTCTTGATTTTGGTCACTAGTGATTAGCGTGTATAAAGAAAGAACACCTAATAAAATGAGAAGGACAAATAAACTATTACCAATGACCGAAATGACCTTTCGAATACTTCCTCCTCCCTTCTCGTTTCAATTGTTCTTCAATTAAGAATAAATATAGTAATATTAGGAAAATATGACAAGAGAGTAAATACCTAAATATTCAGAAATTTAAGTATAAAAATCAAAACCTGTAACAAACCACTACTTTTTACCTAATGATTTATTATTCCTATCTTATCATTCGTTTACGTAACAATTTGCTATAAAAGTAGAAAAAAGCCCCTGTCTTCAAATGATATAGAGGGCTTTTTGGACTATTACTATTTATTCATTTATAATTCTGTTCTAATCATCCATAACTCAGGGAAGAACTGTTGATCAATGACTTTCTTTAGATAACCGACGCCAGATGAGCCACCTGTACCTTTCTTGAAGCCTATTATTCTCTCTACTGTTTTCATATGCCTAAATCTCCATTGTTGAAACGAATCCTCAATATCTACTAGTTTCTCTGCTAATTCATAGAGCTCCCAATACTTCTCGTTATTTAAATACACCGATTTCCATGCTTCTTTAACCGATTCATTATATTCATAAGTATCTTCTACATCTCTACAAAGTATCGTCTCATCAATTGTTAATCCATTACGCTGTAAACAATGGATACTGACATCATAGAGACTTTTTGCTGCATATGCTTTCAACAACTCTTCTTTCAAGTCAGCATCTTTTTGATAGATTTTTAGCACATGCGGTGTTTTATACCCTAGTGCGAATTCTATCATACGATATTGATAAGATTGAAAGCCTGAAGCTTGGCCGAGGAAAGGTCGAAACTCGATATACTCAGATGGTGTGAGAGTAGATAGAACGTCCCAAGCCTGTATAATTTGAGATTGTGTTTTCGTTACCCTAGATAAGCATTTTTGTGCTGTCGACAAGTCATCAGCTTCAATGGCTGCAATACTTGATTGAATTTCATGTAAGATAAGTTTCATCCATAATTCAGATACTTGATGAATAATAATAAACAACATCTCATCATGGTGACCAGACAACCTTTTTTGCGCGCCCAGTACTTGATCTAGTTGCAAGTATTCACCATATGTCATATTCTCATCGAATGCGGTATGTATCCCATTTTCATTCTCAAACGGGGGCTGCCCCTGTTTATTTGTCATCATGCACCCCCTCCTTCTAATTTTCTTATTACTGCTCTTACTGGACTGCCATCCCCGCCTTCAATTCTTAGTGGAAGAGCAATCAGTTCATAGT
The DNA here is from genome assembly GCF_038595015.1 of Cytobacillus sp. FSL W7-1323. NCBI lineage: Bacteria > Bacillati > Bacillota > Bacilli > Caryophanales > Bacillaceae > Cytobacillus > Cytobacillus sp. FSL W7-1323. The sequence goes on along the minus strand of NZ_CP151998.1, from coordinate 1,322,735 downwards.
CTCCCTGTACAATATCATGAACAACGATATTTTCTAGTATATGAATATTATGTTGATGGAGCTTATGGTGAATAGGTAATGCTTTACTATCCAATTCATCCACTGACGGAAAATCAACACCAATCAGTTCCACCCCACATTTTTTTAAATATAACGGGACATCTTCACTGATGACAGGGACCCTTGTTGGAAAATGCTTTGGCTTAGGCTCACTACTCGTTTTGATTAATAGTCGCTTTACATTCTGTAATGGGAATTGGTCTAATAAGGCGGTTGTGATTCTTTCTTCACCTGATAAATCAATCAGTTTAGCTCTACCAATATACAAATTAATATCTAATTCATTTGTCTTTTTACCATCTTCTATAAAATGAAACGGTGCATCTACATGGGTACCGATATGTATACTTGTAGACAGTTGACCAATATTAACCGAACCAGTCTCTTCTCTCGTTGCAGATAAGTTAAAAGAAAAAGCTTCATCTCCTGGCCAATGTGCCATCCCATTGTGCAGTGGCTGAGAAATATCTATCCAATGTCCCATCAGGCAATCACTCCTCGTATATTTTCGAACTTTTTATATGTTTCCTCTTCCATGATTTTCTTCAATATGTTTATTGCACGCCATACATCTTCAAACGAATTATATAAGGACACAGGTGCTAAACGGATTCCATCTGGCATGCGAAAATCAGGAATAACACCTTCCTCCTTTAAAGCTTTGCAAATTCTCGCAGCCTCTTTATGCCCAAGTAAAATATGTGCCCCTCTACTCTCATCCGTGCGGTTGTATAGTTGAAAGGCAAAAGGTTTTAATTCATAGTGAATTAAGTCCATCATATAATCTGTTAATTGCAAAGACTTTTGCCTAATAGCATTAATCCCAACTTCATCAAACATAGAAAGCGCTCCCAATAATGGTGCCATACTTAAAATTTGTGGCGTGCCCATTTGATATGCACTTGCGTCATCTGCTACAGTCATCTCATGTTCCATGTCAAATTGCTTCTGTTTATGAGAACCAAACCAGCCAGCTAAGCCAGGAGCTGTTCCATGATGACATTCATTGATATATAAACCACCTACAGCACCAGGTCCACCATTTAGATGTTTATAATTGCACCAAAAGGCAAAGTCAACATTCCATTCTGTTAATGAATGGGGAATGGCTCCAATGGAATGACATAAATCAAAGCCAATTAGTATGTCTCTTTTATGAGCTTCTTCGACTAACCTTTTCATTTGGAGAATTTGTCCACTTCGATACAATACACTAGGTAAAATAATGAGTGCAACTTCTTCATTCATCGCTGCAATAATATCTTCTTCGCGAATAAATTGACCATCTCTACTTTGAATACTAATAAATTGTTCCTCTGAATAGCCTCTCATACGAAGATGACTTTTGATCGCATAAATATCAGACGGAAAGTTTAGCTCATCCGCGATAATCTTATTTTTACCTTCTTTTGGTTGGAAAAAGGTAGCTAATATTTGATGCAAATTAACTGTCGTAGAATTAGATGCGATAACTTCTGCTTTCTTAGCTCCTACGAGCTTGGCCAAGCTTTCCCCAATTGTTTCGGCCATATAATACCACGGAGCCCCTCCCTCGGTCCAACCATCAATTGCGTATTCCTTCCATGATTGAATTACTTCATTTAGTGATTTTTCAGCTCTTTTAGATAATAACCCTAAAGAGTTTCCATCTAGATATATTAAATCGTCTCTCAGGTAAAATTCCTTACGATATTTTGCCAGTTGATCTTGTTGGTCTTTCTCCATTGCAAACGCAAGTGAGTATCTGTTCAAGCAAACACAACCTTTCTGAAAATTATCTATATCGCGAAAATTATAGCTAACTTCTTTCATCTTTGCAATGAATAACCGTTTAAATCATTTATGTCAAAAAACGCACAATCTAATTTTGCTTACAAATTGTTAACCTATTTTGATATAATAAGTAGTAATACACTATTAGGGGGAACTATAGATAATGAAGAAAATTTTTGCAGCTATACTTACTGCAGCACTTGTCTTTTCACCAGTAGGAACAACAATCTTCCAAGACCAGGTTTCAACTGTTGAGGCGAAATCTTATAAATCAGGTAAAAAAGGTGTAAACTTTAATAAAAGCACGACAAACAATAATAACCAATCGAACGTTCAAAATAATCAGCAACAAAAAAACAACACAGCAACAAATCAACAACAAAAGAATAATGGTGGTTTCTTTTCTGGCGGATTAATGAAAGGACTTATGTTAGGTGGACTAGCGGGATTATTATTTGGTGGCCTGTTTGGAAATATGGGTATGTTAGGTAGTATTCTTGGTTTACTTGTCAATGTTTTAGCTATTGTCTTTGTCATTATGATTATTCGTAAAATCTTTACGATGATTAAAGATAAAAAGAAAAAACAGGAACCAAATCCATGGAACAATTAATTATTCCTGAACAAGATATTGTCAATGCATTATGTGTGTACATTTCTCGTAAAAAACAAGTGAAGCTAGAAGAAGTCGAAATTGAGCTCATGTATGATGACGATTATGGTTTCTCTGCCGAATCTCATGTTGGCGGCCGCAAGCAAGTCTTGATTACAGCGAATATGATCGAAGCATTAAGATTATGGTTAGATGAATTTCTTAATCGCGATCCATATGCAGGTATAAACCTCGTACTCGACGATGAACAAGGAATTATCGCTGTTGTACAATAAACAAGTTTTGTAAAAAGAGCATCCGTAAAGGATGCTCTTTTATTATTGGTATATAAGTTAAATCACCTTTGTTTGTTTAGTGATTACTTCTTTTTCTTTTGCTGGTTTTTTTGACCAGTACGTAGCTAAAATAGGACCCGATATATTATGCCAAACAGCGCCTAAAGCACTTGGAATAGCGGCAACTGGACCAAAGTGAGCAGTTGCTAACGAAACACCTAACCCTGAGTTTTGCATGCCCACCTCAATGGCAATCGCTCTTCTCGTACCTTCATCCATTTTGAAAAGCACGCCAGCCATGTATCCTAATAGTAAACCTGCTGCATTATGGAGCATCACCGCAATAAAGACAGAAAGCCCAGAAGAAGCAATTTTCTCAGCATTCCCTCCTACAACAGCGGTAACGATAATAATGATTGCTGTAACAGAAATAAGTGGAACAACGTTTATACTTTTTTCTACGATAACCGGGAATATTCTCTTCACTACTAAACCAAGTATAATAGGAACGATAATTACTTGAACAATTGATACAAACATACTCCACGCATCAACGGGCATCCATTGACCTGCTAGAGCTAAAAGTATGAGCGGTGTAGCTATTGGTGCAATCAAAGTGGATAACGATGTCATTGTTATCGATAAGGGTACATTTCCTTTTGCTAAATACACCATGACATTAGATGCTGTACCACCCGGGACTGACCCTAATAATACTAATCCCGCTGCTAATTCTGCCGGTAATTGCATAAGGTAGGCAATAGCGAAAGCTGTCAAAGGCATTATTGTAAATTGTGCTACAAAGCCCAGTAAAACTGGGAGTGGGTGAGAAAATACTAATTTAAAGTCTACCGGTTTTAATGTTAAACCCATACCGAACATGACTACGCCAAGTAACAAGGTGATATATCCACCGAAGACTACGAATAACGGTGGATAGAGATAAGCCACAACTGCAGCAATAATAACAAGAAAAGCAAAATACTTTCCTGCGAGATTACTAACGGTTTCCAGAATCTTCAATTAACTCTCCCCCTCCGAATTAAAAGGAATAACCTTATTTGGGTTTAAGATGTGATTTGGATCTAAGACATTCTTAATGTTCCTCATCACTTCTAATGCCTTCCCATGCTCTTGTTCTTGGTATTTCATCTTTCCTACCCCAACACCATGTTCGCCAGTACAAGTGCCACCCTTTTCTAAAGCATACAAGACAAGTTGTTCATTGAAATGTTTAGCTTTGTTTACTTCTTCTTCATTATTCAAATCAATCATCACAAGCGAATGGAAGTTTCCGTCTCCTACATGTCCCGTCAGGCCACCAATTAAATTAATCTCATCTAGGCATTTTCTTGCATAAGTAACGGCACCCGCTAATTCTGAGATCGGTACACATACGTCTGTTACCATCATTTTCTTTCCTGGATAACCGTGTACATAAGCGTAGGCTAAATTATGTCTTGCATCCCATAAAAGGTTACGAGCAGCCGTATCTGTTTCAAATGTTATATCTTGACAATGGAAATCAGCTACAATTTCTCTCATGAATTCTACATCTTGTTGAAGCCCTGCTTCATTACCATGAAATTCTAAAAATAGCGTTGGCTTAATCTCGTAATTAGTCTCACTAAAAAGATTCACTTGATTAATTGAAGCTTCATCTACCAATTCAACTCTGCCAATCGGAATGCCAGCTTGTAGGATACCAACTACAGCACCAACTGCATCATCAATTGTAGGAAAGGTTGCTCTACCAGCCATTTGGAATTCTGGAATACCGTACACTTTTAACGTCAACTCAGTAAAGCAGCCTAAAGTCCCTTCTGACCCGACAAATAGTCCATTTAAATGATAGCCAGAAGAAGATTTGGCGGCTAAACTACCGGTATGTATGATCTCCCCATTAGCTAAAACCACTTCTAAATCTAGTACTTGATCTCTCATTACACCATATTTAACTGAAGTGGTTCCACTTGCATTGGTTGCTGCCATCCCGCCTAATGTAGCATCAGCACCTGGGTCAACAGGGAAAAACAAACCGTATTTTTTTAACTCTTTATTTAGTTGCGAACGTGTCACACCAGGTTGAACTTTTACTAAAAAGTCTTCTTCCTTAACTTCTAAAATTCTATTCATTTCAGTAAAATTCATCGTTATTCCCTTTTTGTAAGGAATGACATGTCCCTCTAAACTCGAACCAACCCCGAAAGGAATAATGGGCGTTTGGAATTCTCCCGCCTTTTGTATAATTTGACTTACTTCACTAGCATTTTTGGGATAAACAACAATATCAGGATGACTACCTTTATGATAGGATTCATCTTTACTATGTAAGTCAAGAATGGTTTCATTAATAGATACTTGTTCATCTGTTAAAAAACTCAATAAAGCGCTTACTAATTGATTATTCGTTTGACTGCCCTCTGTTGTTTTCATTGTTTAGTCTCTCTCCTTACAAATCAAAATTGTACAGACCAATTATTGAATTTTGAGAAAATTGGTCTAACATGTTCTCATTGTACAAGAAAATTCAAAAAAATCAATAATTAAAAATTTAAAATTGCTGCATTTTCCCTTTTTTTGTATGATGATATGAAAGGGAGTGGAAATCATGTCGCAAAAGAAAAAAATACATATGATTATTACAGAACAATTAGAAGGATATATTATCAATCAACAACTATCATCAGGAGATCGCCTCCCCCCTGAAAGAGTACTTGCAACTCTCTTTTCCTCTAGCAGAACATCAATTAGAGAAGCATTGAAAATTTTAGAAATGAAAGGTGTCTTAGAGATTCGGCAAGGTAGTGGAACATACATTAGATCAGTTGATTGTTTAACTTCTGAAGCACCTATCCTTTCTGCTAATCCAAAGACAAATATATATGAAATGTTAGATTTACGAAAAGTTTTAGAAGTGGAGTGTGCTGGTTTGGCATCATCTAGAGCGACATCAACAGATATAGCCAATATCCGCCATTCGCTTTTAGCGATGGAAACGGCATCCACGCCCGAAGACGGCATCCACGCGGATTTTCAATTTCACTTACATATCGTTTATGCGTCACACCATTCTATATTTATCAAACTCATGACTAACCTTACTGAACATATGAAAAATACTATAAAAGTAACGAGGTCAAACCGGTTTGCAGAAGACAATAAACGGGAAAAATCTACTATGGAAGAGCACCGTGATATTTATTTAGCAATTGCATCAGGAAATGGGAATGAAGCGCGGCAATTAATGAGTAACCATATTAATAGGGTAAGAAAAGAATTAAGCGAATCAATGCTTTTCAATGAACAAGCAGAATCCTACTTATAAATAATAAAGTCGGCTAAAATAAACCTACTTGATGTTTGGAGGAATAATAATGAAAACTATTTATGACTTTGAAGTAAAAAAAACAAATGGTCATACAGAACAGTTAAAAGATTTTGCAGGAAAAGTAATCCTAATCGTTAATACTGCCAGTAAGTGCGGCCTTACTCCTCAGTTTGAAGGATTGCAAGAGCTATATGAAAAATATAAAGATAAAGGCTTTGTCATCCTTGGTTTTCCATGTGCTCAATTTAACAACCAGGAATTCGCTAATATCGATGAAACAACAGAGTTTTGTCAAGTGAATTATGGTGTCTCCTTTCCAATGTTTGCAAAGATAGATGTAAACGGTGATAACACAGAACCACTGTTTTCTTATTTAAAAGAAGAGAAGAAAGGTGTACTTTCAAAGAATATTAAATGGAATTTCACCAAGTTTCTTATTGACCGGAATGGGGAAGTATACGACAGATACGCACCAACAACCGAACCGGAAAAATTAACGAGTGACATTGAAAAATTGCTCTAAAATTAACATAAGGAATCCCCTATTAAATATAGGAGTTTCCTTATGTTCTATTTTCTATGATCAAAAAAAAGGCCCCCATTCGGAACCTTTTATTATATCAGTTTATTTTTTCTTTTTAGATAATCTACCGAGTAAGAATGCACCAGCAGCAACGCCAAGAATAGTATTTGTCTTTTTATTAAATACTTGTTTTGCAACGAGATTGATGTTTTGTGGTCTTTCTGCGAGACGTCGCATGTAATAACCGTACCAGTCATCACCAAACGGAATATATGTGGTAAAGTTGTAGCCTTCTTTCGCAAGCTCTAATTGCATTTCTTTCCTGAATCCATATAACATCTGGAATTCAAATTGATCATTTGGAATATCATGTTCCTTTACAAATTTCTTCACATGATTAATTACATGATGATCATGTGTTGCAATCGACGTGAATTTACCATGTAACAAATGATATTCTATTAGTTTAATATAGTTGCTATCAATCTCTTCCTTCGCAGTATACGCAACTTCAGCTGGTTCTTTATATGCACCTTTTACAATACGCAAACGATAATTTTTATATTTTTCTATATCTTCTATTGCTCTATAAAAATAGGCCTGGATAACAGTCCCTATATTATCATAACTTTTTGATAATTCATCCAATAAATCAAATGAAGGTTGTAAACGGCCATGATCCTCCATATCAAAATTGATAAAGATGCCATATTCATGAGCCTTACTTACTATTTCTTTTAAGTTCTCCAAACAAAAGGAGTAATCAATGTCTAAACCTAATTGAGATGGTTTTAACGAAATATGAGCATCGACTTCATGCTCATGAATCGCTTCAACAACTGCTAAGATTTGTTCTTTTGCTGCAGTCGCATCCTCTTTTTGATTAACAAATTCCCCTAGATTATCGACTGTACATGCGATACCATGGGCATTTAATTCTTTAATCTTAACAATCGCTTCTTCAATATTTGTACCCGCAACGACACTTTGAGCACCCAGTTTTAAACCATATTTTTTTGCTGCACTATTTAAAAATTGATTTTGAGATAAGCCTATAAATAGATCTTTCAGCATAGCGATTACTCCTTGTCTATTAATTTTTACATGGTCATTATATCATAAATTAGCAATAAAAATTATTTTGCGAATAATTATTTTTTTCCTATATTTAAGAAGAAACAATGATTTCTTTCTTTAAAATAACTGTACCACTAAAAGAAAGGAAACAAACCAAAAAATTATATTTAAAAAATAAATAAAGGCGGAAAAGAAGATAAAAATATGTCCATTTCTAATAGTTGTATTTATGTATGATAATTGCGTGGGACGAAATCTAGGGAAGCGCATTGACGAAAATCATAACAAACAACCGAATGAAGAAAAATGATCAATTCCATAAAAAAAACGAACAAACACTATTCCCTAGTATTTGTTCGGATTCTCATTTCGCATATTCCCTTGTTCCTCAGTAACCTTATAAATCAGAGATAATAATATATGTTGCATTTATGGGTCCATGTACACCGACGACTAAGTTCATTTCAATATCAGCAGAATTACTTGGTCCAGTTATAAAGTTAATACAACTAGGAATTACTTCTGTTTCTTTTATTTTTTCCCGGATATAGGCAGCTGCTTGTGTCATTCTCGGTACGATAGAACTTCTAGGTACAAGTATAATTGATTTTTCCGGTAAGAAGCTGACTGTCCTGCCTTTGTGTTTATCACTAAATAATACGACAGTTCCCGATTCTGCAAGGGTAATCTCGCTAATCGTTAATCCGATGTTTGCTTTTTCAGCTATTGCTATATTTTCTACTTCAACTTCATGATTCCATTCATAGTACGCTACCCCTTGCTTATGCAATTCATCAAGCTTGGCTGTTACTCCCCATGCTTTTAATCTACTATCACGCCAAGTTACGATGGATTCACCGCCGTAATCTGACACTCGGTCTTCTAATGTTTGCGGCAAGTTTGATAGATTTGTTTCAATCAAGTCCGTGTGAATTAATTTGCATTGGTTCTTTAAGACCGAAATTAATTCGGACTGCGATGCCCCCTTTAACACCCGCTTTTGTGGGGCATATTTCCACTCGGGTTTTTCTATCTTCTTCCTCACTTCTTCTTTTCCTAATCGTGCTGCAATTTTCTTAAGAAATATATCTCTATTTTCAATCGCCATGATTCTTTTCCTCCTTGCCCCTTTGTTTAAACCAGTCACGGAATCTTTCCTTTTGCGGAGCAGGAAAATCACGGATTTCCGTCCACGCCTTTAATGGACCGACACCTTTTGTTAGCTTTGTCCCATCAGAAAATGGCCCAACAGCCTTTGAGGCAAATTTCCCACCCATTTTATATAAAGCAGGAGAAGCTGCTCCAAGACCAAAAGCTTTCATCGCTAACTTTTCAGAAATGGGGGCTTTTCCTTCTTTTTCAACAATGACTTGCCTATGTTTATGAAGAAGGTCATGCAATGGTATTTTCACCGGACAAACCTCAGTACACGCCCCGCACAATGTGGAAGCATAAGGAAGTTCTTTATATTCTTCATAACCACCGAGTAATGGAGAAAGTACTGCACCAACTGGACCTGAGTAGATAGAACCGTATGAATGTCCGCCTACATGACGGTAAACGGGACATACATTTACACAAGCGGCACAACGTATACATTGGAGGATCGATTGGAATTCTCCATCTAAAATATTTGAACGACCATTATCAACAATAACTAAATGAAACTCTTCTGGGCCATCCACTGCTCCCTCTTCTTTTGGGCCACTTAAAACGGTAACATAACTTGGTAATTTCTGTCCGACTGCACTACGAGAAAGCATTCCTACTAATACTTCTAATTCTGTAAACGATGGCACAAGTCTCTCCATTCCCATAACAGTTATTTGTGTATCGGGCAAAGAAGTTGATAAGTCGGCATTTCCTTCATTCGTTACGAGGCAGATTGAACCTGTTTCAGCGACGGCAAAATTACATCCAGTTATACCTATATCTGCTGTTAAATATTCATTTCTTAGCATTTTCCTAGCATGTTGTGTTAATTCCTCCGGTCTATCTGTCCCCTGGTAACCTAATTTCCTGGTAAACACATCTCTTACTTGTTCTTTATTTTTGTGTAGTGCTGGAGCAACAATATGTGATGGAAGGTCATGATCATCGATTTGCAAAATATATTCACCTAGATCTGTTTCAATGACCTCACACCCAACCGATTCCAAATGATGATTGAGATCGATTTCTTCTGTCACCATTGACTTCGACTTTACTACTTTCTTAGCATTTTTCTTCTTAATTACACCTTTAATGTAATCATTAGCCTCTTCTGGTGTTTGCGCGAAAAAAACATGTCCACCTAACTTTTCTACATTTTCACTTAGTTGAAACAGATAATAATCTAGATTTTCTAATACATGTTGTCTAATTTCTTCCCCATGTGCTCGCCATTCTTCCCAATCGCCTAATTCATTTGCTGCATCCTGTCTACGCACTTCCAAGCGATCTTGCGCCCCTGAAACCGCCCCTCTCATAAAGCGATTTTCTAAACCAGACGCTACTCGATCAGTAAATTGCTCATTTCCAATCCTCATTGGCATATCAATCACCCTATCTTTCTGTTCTACTATTTAATACTTCAGCAATATGCATCACTTTCACTGGTTCGCCCACTCTATCAATTCGACCGCCAATATTCATTAAACAGCCACCGTCAGCGCCAATTAAAAGCTCTGCTCCTGTTTCATTAATATGGGCTACTTTTTCATCTACCATTTGCTCTGAGATGGCCCCCATCTTTACAGAAAATGTTCCACCAAATCCACAGCATTGACTTTTATTTGGCAATTCTGTAAACTCTAATCCCTTTACATGTGATAATAATTTCATCGGCGCTTCTTTTACACCTAACAATCGTGTCATATGACAGGAAGTGTGATAAGTAGCTTTCGCCTGATAGCTTGCGCCTACATCCTCAACTTTTAACACATCAACGATAAACTCTGTTAATTCATACGTTTTTTTAGCTAATTTTTTCGCTTGTGGCCCCCAATGTGGATCGTCTTTAAATATATGCTCATATTCATGAAACATATAGGCACATGAACCAGATGGACAAACTACATATTCAGAATGACTAAAGGTTTCTATCATCCTTTTCATTGCATCCCTTGATTCTTTTACGTAACCACTATTGTAAGATGGTTGACCACAACATACTTGATTTTCAGGAAAATCCACCTCACAGCCAAGCCTTTCTAATAATTCTACAGTTGCTACCCCTGCTTTACTGTTAAACATATCGACTAAACAGGTAGCAAAAAGTGAAACCTTCATCTTAAAAACCCCCTTATCGCGCTAATAAATAATCAGATAACTACTATCTATCGTACCATTGTTTGTATATTTATTAAATTCTAAATATTAATACGTTCTATTCATAAGACGAATAAAAGATGTATCTTTTAAGGTAAAAAGAACGTTTCCAATGGTAAGCTAGATGAAGGAGCCATTGTAAAGGTGAAGAGAACGATGTATATCATTCATTACTTAGGAATGTACAAAATGAAGGGAGACCGGCAAAACCCATTTTTCTAAAGCTTTCATTTTGTACTTTCCAGTTGAGAAAGACAGAGATAATCCTGCAGTTACGTGGATTCTACGGGAAGCGTGCCAGCATTTCAGCTAGAGTGAGTGAGCCATACATTATCCTATTCACTTCTTATGAAATGCCTATATTTCACATTGTTGCTGAGGCCATTTTTCTAAATCTGTTGTTTGAAATTGCACTTTTCTCAAAATTTTTTTATACTCCACCAACATTTGTAGCATCTATTTCGTTATCTATATGAAGCTGAGAAGAAAAACTACTTTTCCATGGAATAAAGGTGATTGTATTGCAATCTATTTATATATCATTGCGGGATGATTTATATAAATTTGCTTCGTCTATTGCTTATGATGAGCATGAAGCACAGGATTTGATCCAACAAGCTTTAGAAAAGGCCATGCATTTAGATGATTTGTCTTCTTGGCCAAAATATAAGCAAAAAGCTTGGTTTTACCGTGTCATGAAAAATCAATTGATTGATCAGCGGAGAAAATTCAAACGAGAAATGAATATTGACCAAAATGAAGAAGTAATTTTACCTACCTTTATGAAAACCTCAATTGAAACGGTAGAGTTACTTAGTCAATTATCAGCTATTGAAAGTGATATCATTTTCAAAAAATACTGGATTGGTTTAAAAAGTGATGAAATTGCTATAAAGCTTGGTTTATCAGCTTCAACTGTTAGGTATCATTTAGCAAAAGCAATGAAAAAACTACGAAAGATCTTAGAGGAGGAACAATAATAATGGGAAAAAAATATAGTAATGTCGGGGTTTTAAATCTTATCCAAGCAACTGAGGAAAGCATTCAAGAAATAGAAAAGATTAATAATGTAGGGTTACTCGTCTATTCACAAAAGAATGCATACCTCGTGCCAAAATTAAATGTAAAAAATATTGGCCAAACCATTATGGTAGAGAAGAATGTGAAAATGGCTAACGGTGTCTACAAGGTTGATTCTGCTTATTTAAAAATTGTAGATGACAATGAAACGGTGTTTATCAATGGAGCAGTCATTGTGAATGTAGATGTCACACTAGAAGAACTTCTGCAAAAAAACATCACATTTATTGTCAACGGTATCATCTACTCTCCATCTCACTTGAACGGCGCTATTCAATCCAAATTATTAACAACAAATGGTACATTAGTCAGTTATGAAGGGCCAGAACCTAAATTAGAAAATGGAAACCTTCATTTAACAACAGGATATTTAGAAGGGTTACGTGAAGGCACAAATCTATTAGTAAACGGGATAATAACAATTGATGAGCATGTTGATTTAACATTATTGAAGGAAAAGATCGCGAGGTTAGATATTAACGGTACGATTCGTTATTATGATTTTCAACAACCTTTAATCTCAGGAAAATTAAGTATTAACGGTAACCAAAACATTATCCCAAAAGGCTATCAAGTACTCTCAACTCAAACCCATTTAAATAAACATAATATTAAGAGATATAAACAACAATCGATTTATACAACTAAACCTATATTTATTGATTCAACTATAACTAGAGAAGGATTGAATGAAGCATTCTCTTCTATTCATTCTTTATCTTATATCTTGTGCCCAGAAGGTACAGAAGATATTCTTTTTGAAAAATTAGCCAATCTCGAAAATGAAGTTTTTGTTTATGTTAAAAACTATATAGCAGTAAAAGAGGAGACATGGTTTTCGACTAACTTTAAGCAGTTAGATCCACAAACAACAATAATCATACAAGATCAACTAACAATAAATGACACGTTAACTCATGCAGATATTGACCATATCTCAGAAATTATTTTAGCAGGGGATATTTTAGTTGTAGATGAAACAACAAAAGTGATATTAAAGAAAAAGATCAGTCAATCTTTTAAAGGTGAAATACATGTTTTACAAGATCATGATGAGCAAATAGCAACTAATATTGGCGAACTTGTTTTATAAACCATGGATCATTATACTCTTGAAATAGCGAAAATCAAAATAGAAGAATTGCTGAGTACAGTGGAAACTCGCACTCGGCAGTTCCCTTCATCATGGCAACCACAAGAAGTTGCGCGTTCCATATGGGAAATCAGAGGATACAGTAGGTTATTTATCTCTTATTGTCTATCAATGATTGGTCAATGGTTTGATATGGTAGCAATTATGGTCCTATTTGGATATGTATGGCAAACGAGTTCTTTTCTACTTGCTTTCATACCCATTGCTTATGCTTTACCACAAGTTTTATTTTCTCAATTTTCTGGCATCTTTGTACAAAAGCGCAATAAAATTATCCTTATGGGATGTGCTGATTTAGTAACGGTTTTCTTTACAATTTTGCTATTCTTTGCAAACACTCCTTGGTTAGCACTCATTTTATTGGCACTTCGATCTTTTGTCGGTACTGTTCACTTTCCTGCTCAACAAGGTTTAGTTCATGAGCTCATTCCAGCTCATTTAAAACTAAAGGCCGTTTCTTGGAATGGAGGTGTGAATCAAGCAGCAAAAATCATTGCACCATTAATAGGTGGTGCATTACTCACCTTATTACCTGCAAAACATTTACTACTATTTAACGCATTCGCTTTTATGATTTCTGCTTGTTTATTATTTTCTTTAAGAAAAATCATACAAACAAAAGCAAAGTATACACAATCACCGCGTGAAACAGTTGACAATACATTTTTAAATCAATGGAAAAACAGTTGGAAAAGTTTATATCGTGCTCCAACTTTAATGATTGTCTTATCATTAAATATAGTAGGAATGTTCATTATCCAATTAGTTGATGCACAATTCCCTGCGCTATTTCAACTAGTTGCGCCAACAAAACCTGCATATATGACATTATTGATTGCAAGCATTGGATGCGGTTCAGTATTAACAATCTATATCATTAGTAAAAAAGAAAGGTTTGTGCGCTTAGAGAGATGGCTTAGTTTAGCCCTTCTTAGTCTTGGTTTAGGGTTTACTGGCCTTGGTTTTTTAGAAAAGGGCTTTTCCCTTAGCTATATTCTCCTCCTTGGTTTCTTGTGCGGAATAGGAACTGGCATTTCTATTATTATTACTAACTATTGTATACAAACAATTCCACAGGAAGACGAAGTGAGTTCCATTGCTGGTATTTATCAGTCATTAACAAGTTCGACGATTTTCATCTCTCCTCTTGGGGGAGCCTATCTTATTCACCTTTTTGGGATTCAAAATATATTCTTAGTAAGTGGCTTATCTCTTATTATTTTAACTTTTTTACCTTTTCTCATGAATAAAAAGACAGCTATTTACACATTTGTTAAAAGTAATAAAAGCTAGGTACAACTATGTGTACCTAGCTTCTACTTAAATAAATTTTGTTTGATTTTTACACAAATGGGTAAATAAGTAGGACAGAAATAAATAGGAGTGTTGATCATGTTAACAACAGCGGAACAACTTCTTTTTCTTCGTGATTTATACTATTTAAAAAAACTCCTACAAAAAACACCCAAACATCAAAGAAAGACAAAGGACCAAATAGCTGAGCAGATTCTATTGATAGAAAGTGTTGTACAGTTTAAGATAAAAAGTTAGACTGGATTGAACAACACTTCTGTCCTCATTTTTATAAAAAATTTAGCATACCTTTTCATTTACCCATTAAAGATTCTTTCTAATCATCACATATCTTGAGCAATTGAGGTTAAATTCTCTGCTGTAAACGCTACCTCTTCAAACCCTTTTCCTAAAAGATGGACTACGTTAACAATTCCATCGATTTCTTCCATAATCTTTTGATTCTGTTGCATCGTATCTTTCATTGTACCAACAATATATTCAAAATGTTCTTCTGTCGCCTTCATATGAGATTGACCGTTTTGGACTGTATTACTTACTTCTTGAAGTGATTCACTTAATTTATCGATTTGTCCATTTGTATTAGCGATTAATTGTGAGACATTTTCTACAGACGATCTTGTTTGATCCGAAAGTTTTCTCACTTCCTCTGCCACTACCGAAAACCCACGTCCATGTTCGCCTGCTCTAGCGGCCTCAATAGCAGCATTGAGGGATAATAAATTCGTCTGACTCGATATATCCGTTACAATTGTAGTAATTTCATGCATTTCATCCATTACATACAATAAACTTTTAACATCTTGTTTAATTTCTGCAACAGAGTCGACAATCGTCAACATTAATTCACCTTGTTCATTGATAAATTGCTTGCCGTTTTCAGCATACTCCTTCGCTTTTAGAGAAAAATCTTGCCCCTTCTCAGCATGCTCGACTACTTCTTCTGCTTGAGCAATTAATTCTTGGAAAGATGCGTTAGTTTCCTCAGAAATGGCTGCAAGGGTTTCTGTTTCTGTTGCTACATTTCCCCTTATTTCTTGTTTCTTATCTTCTTCTCTTGCTTTTAAAGTCTCTATTTCTGTATCATAAGCCTCTAAGACCAGCTGTTGTTCAAAGCTAAAAATTTTCGTTACGGCAGCAATTAGAAGACAGCAATCACGCGAAGTAAGTTCCATCTTTTCTACAAGCTGGATAATCGATAATAATAATCCTTGGAAAGCAGACATATACCATTTTGTTTGTAAGCCTATTTTCACATGTACATGGGCAATCCGTAACCGCTTCGCCACATACTCTTCATTTATTATACCGGCAAACATTTCTTCAATATGTACCCTCAATGTTCCTTTTAAACGCTCTACCGTACTATAATCTTCAATAATTTCAATAAGTGATTGCTCTTTGTAAATATTATCATAGAATTGATTAACTAATTGTTCACTGTGCGTTTGAATGATTGGCTGCATCTTGTTTATGAGACCTAAATCAGTTTCACTTAAATGAATTAATTCCATTTGTCGTGTGAACTTAGATGCGTCACCAAGGTCCAATACACCCTTTCCTTCTTCAACCTCTTCATTTAACTTTTTACTCGTTCTTTTTTTAAACAAACTCATGAATGCTTCCCCCGAATGATTTAATAGGTAAATTATACTATTAATATCGGTTGTTTTTGAAATAATTCCATATTCTTTCATAAATATAAATACCCATCAAATTCAACTTTCTATTCAAAGGTCCTTTTAAAACGAGAGAACATTTTCGATTGTAAAAAGCTCAAATAAGGTAGGAGGTAATTTGAAACAGTATAAAAATAATCACGAAACAGTTCAAATGTGAACTGTTCGTGATTGATTCGATACACTTAATCCATTTCATTATACATCGGTACTTTATACACCTAAATGGACTTTTAATAATTCATCATTATGCAATAGCTCAGCAGGAAGCCCTTGCCAAACGACTTCTCCCTTGTTTAAAATAATCACTTCATCTGCCACACAACAGGCTAAATCAATATTTTGTTCTACGATTAGCATGGATAATCCTGTTTTCTTGACATCTAAAATGATATTTTTAATTTGTTCAATAATAACAGGTGCAAGTCCTTCAGATGGCTCGTCCATTAACAAGAAATCTGGATTAAGTAAGAGCGCACGGCCAATGGCTAGCATTTGTTGTTGCCCACCTGATAATTCATTGCCCATATTCTCTTCACGTTCTTTTAATATCGGAAATAATTGATAAACTTCTTCAATTGTCCATTGTTTTTCACTAGATATACTTTTTCTTTCAGCTATTAACAAATTTTCTTTCACCGTTAAAGAGGGGAAAACCCGTCTCCCTTGAGGGACAAGACCAACACCAGCTTTAGAAATATGATTTGGTGTTCTACCAACAAGCTCTTTATCCTTAAACTGGATGGTGCCTTCCTTAGGAACAACTAGCCCAGCGATAGAATGAATCGTTGTTGTTTTGCCAGCACCATTTCTACCAAGAAGTGCAACACACTGACCCTTCTTCACCTGTAAATTAACACCGTGTAATATATGGCTATGACCATAATATGAATGTACTTCCTTTAGCTCAATCATGACTCAACGCTCCTCCACCAAAGTAAATTTCTTGGATCATTTGATTTCCTCGAATTTCTTCAGGGCTAGCCGTCATCATCGCTGTCCCATGGTGAAGGACAGTGATTTTATTAGCCAAACTAAACACAACTTCCATATCATGTTCAATAATAACCAAAGTAATATGATCAGGTATTTTTTTGATTAGTTTAACAAATCTACTTGTTTCTGTTGGCGACATTCCTGAGGTCGGTTCATCCAAGAGTATAATTTCCGGATTTGTACTCAATGATAAAATAATTTCTAATAAACGTTGTTCACCATAGGAAAGTTCTTTGACCAATACAGTACGGCGCTCTGTCATTTCCCACTCTTCTAGTAATCTATGACACTCTTCTGCTAAATCATTATAATTTTGCATAGGCTTAAACATATTGAGTCGATATTTCTTTTTCCCCATAATCGCTAAACGTACATTCTCTTCAACTGTTAATTCCTCAAAAAGATTATTCTTCTGAAAAGTTCTCCCCATCCCCTTCTCGGTTCTTTTAAAGGAAGGAATATGATCAATACGCTTGCCCGCTAAATAAACTTTTCCTGAAGATAATGGCAATGTACCATAAATACAATTAAATAAAGTTGTTTTACCAGCTCCATTGGGGCCTATAATCACATGACGTTCTCCCTTATTTACTTCGATATTGACACCTTTTAAGATATGCAATGCCTTAAATGATTTATTTAAGTCTTCAATTTTCAATAATGTCATCAGCTTGCTTGCTCCTTTCCTTTAACATGTTTATCTACAGGAGCATTCCGAGATGATTTAAATAACTTTAAGCCAAATGTCGCAACAAACTGGAGAAGATGCAATATCCCTCCTCTTTTTAGGAGAACAATTGCTATGAATAATAATCCTAAGATAAGCGGCCAGCGATCTGTCATCGTACTAATATAGTTTTGTAGGAAAACAAATGCCCCAGCACCTAATGCCGGACCAAAAATCGTACCCATACCACCAATAAAAACCATGATCATTACTTCTGCACCCATATGCACACTGAACAGTGCCGGAGAAACAAATTGTGTTTTATAAATGTATAAGCCTCCAGCTAAACCTGCCATACTACCGGCAATTAAATAAGCAAACATTTTATAAGTCTTCGGGTTATAGCCTAGAGCAATCATTCTGCCTTCATTCTCCATCATGCCTTTTAGCACTTTGCCTGCTGGGGCATTAACAAAAAGTTTCAAGAGAAAATAAGTAAGAACAAAGAAAAATCCCATCATGTAAAATAAACCGATATTAGAAGTAATCTCTCCAAAACCAAAATTAGCTGTCAAACTTGCACTATAGCCATCATTTCCACCCCAGAACTTCATTCTTGAAGTAATTAAAAATAAGACTTGAGTAAAAGCTAAGGTAATCATTAAGAAGAATACCCCTTTATTACGAATAGCAATATAACCTGTAACGAGTGAGAAACAAAGTGAAATTAGTATAGCTGCACCTAAAAGTAAATAGATATTTGCTGTATATTCACTCAAAATAGCAACGGTGTAAGCACCTAAACCGAATAGTGCACAATGTCCTAATGATGGCATTCCTCCAAAACCCATAATCAGACCCAAACTCATTGCAAAAATAGCGAAAACAAGAATTTCTGTTGATAAATACACCATAAATGGAGAAATGATGTGAGGCAGAATTAAAACAGTGATAAGCAAAAGAATAGTTGATAATAATGCTTTTTTCATGATTCCACCCTTCCGAATAAACCTGTTGGTTTAACCATTAAAATTGCAACCATTAATATGAAGATAAAAGCCATCGCAAACGTAGGCATATAAATTCTTCCGAAAATATCGACAAACCCAACAATCATTGAAGCAATAAAAGCACCTTTCCAACTGCCTAAACCACCAATAATGACGACAATCATTGAATTAACAAGAATCTCCCATTCCATCATCGGGTACATTCCAAGTATAGGTCCACTTAACACACCCCCGAAAGCAGCCAAAGCAGCACCAAAGATAAACACCCCTGAAAAAATGATTTTCACATTAAACCCAAGTGCTGATACCATTTCCATATCATCTACACCTGCTCGCACAATCATTCCTACTCTTGTCTTTGCCTCAAAATACCAAAGAACGAAAGCAAACAGAATTCCCATAGCAATGACAAATAGACGATAAGCAGGGAATGTCATTCCCACAAAATCTAGTGAATAGTCAAAGAGTGCTGGTACTGGGATAGAGAGAAAATTACCTCCCCAAATCCATAACGCTAAATCACCGAGTACAAAAACGAGACCAACAGTTAGCAACACCTGATCAGTTTCACTTCCATGCACTCTCGATATAAGTAATTTTTCAATAATTAGAGCAAAAATGGAAATCACAATGACTGCCAAAACCATCGATAACCAAAAATTCATTCCGCTCCTAGAAAACGAATAAGCAACATATCCTGCGAGTATAAAAAAAGATCCATGGGCAAGGTTCATAATCTTCATTAAACCAAAGATAATGGAGAGACCTGCAGCCATTAAAAATAACAACATGGCATACGCCAATCCTGAAACGGTGTTAGCAATAAAAAATTCCACTTGTTCGACTCCCTTCAGAATAAATAACTACGAAGAAATAACTTCCTCTGTATATTTTTTGGAAAAGGCATTGATGGAGTATCATGCCTTTCCCCTTACAACTCTTTTACAGGTAAAGAGTCCCTCTTAAATCTTATTTTGCTTTCTCGTATCCAGGATCTTCTGCCGGCATTTGCACTTTTTCATACGTACGAACGAGTTCAAAGACGATTTCTCCATCTTTCTCGGCACCTTTTAAAATATAGTGATTTTGGATTGGGTGATTCGTTTTTGGATCTAACTCAATTGGTCCACGAGGGCTATCAAATGACAAACCAGCTTTTAAAGTTTCAATAATATCGCCAACTTCTGTACTACCAGCTTTTTGAATTGATTCTGACATCACTTTGGCCGTATCATAGCCGTTAATAACATAGTTGTCGGGCACTTTATCATACTTCTTGGTATAATCATCAACGAACTTTTTGTTTAACTCATTTTCTAAACCCACATGATAATGAGACAGTGTATAACCATTAACTACTGCATCACCAACTGCTTCAACTGTTGATGGGGCATTCAAAACAGAACCACCATCGACAAGAGCGTAATTCTTAGCTAATCCAAATTCCTTAAATTGTTGCACAAATCTCGGACCGTCCGCACCTGGTATAAACATAAATACAGCATCAGCATCATGCTGTTTAATTTGATTAATATAAGAAGAAAAGTCACTAGTACCCGAAGGTGCCCAAAGAATATCTAACACTTCTCCCCCATGCTCTTTAAAATTCGCAGAAAAGTCAGTCGCCTGTTCATGTCCAGCCACATAGTCAGAAGCAATAACGACTGCTTTTTTACCAATATTTTCAGCCATATCAACCCCTAATGTGCCTGCATAATTGAGAGAGGAAAAACCAATTCGCCAAACATAATCACTTTTGTCTCCCCATGATAAGCTATTACCTGAACCGACTACATTAATAATTGGGACACGCTTATCTTTTTCAGCAGCTTCTGTGAGTGCATATGAAATACTACCAATTGTACCTCCTCCAAGGAAATCCACTTCCTGATTCAGAGTTAGTTGTTGATAGTTCTTCAAGGCTTTTTGAGGATCTCCAGCATCATCCTCGAAAAATAATTCCACCGGTCTATCACCAATTTTGTAATCATTCTCTTCGAAGAAAAGCTCTACCCCTTCTTTCACCCCTTCACCCATAAAAGCAAAATTGCCTGTTAAAGCAAGTGTAAAACCTAATTTAATTGACTCACCTTCACCATCTCCTGACGCTTGTCCACCACCACTCCCACAAGCTGCTAGAAGCATACTTAGAACTAACATAATAGCCAATAACGCCCTTTTGTTTTTCTTCATTTACCCTTCCCCCTTATTCAAAATTTTCAGACCTTTTAAACCAAACCAACTACGGAATTTTTGTTTCGAATAGAAAACACTGTTGTCGCAGTGTTTTCTTGTCATTTATTATAGTGGATAAGAAATTGTATGAAAAGACTAAATTTTTTATAAATTAAATATATTTAGAATAAAGTTTTATTAGTAAATCTTTATACTCATTAATTTTTAATAGATATCTGTTTTTCCATAACTTTTTATTATTTAACAAAAGAAAATAACAGTATATTTTTTATTAAATCTCATGTTAAAACATCTTACATAACTATCAATATACTGATAATAATGGAAAAATAATTACAAATATAAAAAAACAAAAGAGCATCAATGTTTTAAATAAAAAACACCGATGCTCTTTTGTTACATAATTTTTAAAGTAAGAAGTGTATCATAACTCCTTCTGACATATCCTTGACAACTCTTAACTTACTAAAGCATTTAACGTTAATGTATGGGTGTTTTATCACATCCCACACAAAGAAATTCTGTTCATAGCCACTTATCACCAAATTTCTCCATATTGCTTATTACATATGCTCCCTTTTACTTCACTCGTTACACTTTTTTTAAAATTTATTCCAATTGAACAAGTTAAATTGAAAGTAATTCAAACTTTAAAATAAATACCTTCTTGATTCCACTTTTATTACATGGGCTTATACACATTATTTTTCATTTTCATATGGACAAATGTCCAACCTATTTTCACCTGAGTGAATAGGATGTAAAGACAAATTACCCAAGGAAAGGAATGACTAGTTTGGAGCAGCTTATTACACCATGGGATTTAGATGAGACATTAGCTGATTTATATGTGCCACCATTTATTGAAGAAATGGCTCAACAAGTGATTAAACAATACAATTTTAATGTGAGTAGCATGGAAGTTATTACAACAAAGGCAGATAAGGGTGGACTTATATGGAAGATCAATACGAACATAGGACCCAAAAGTTTAAAAATACTCCATCGGAAACCCTCCAGGAGTTTATTTAGCATTGGTGCACAGGAATATTTAGTTAATGAAAAAAAGGCTAGAATACCACCGATTGTAAAGACAAAATCGGGTAGCAATATAGTGGAAATGGGAGGGAAAATCTGGTTTGTTGCCGATTGGATTGAACCTCTATATCAAGTATCTGCCGATATTGAAGGAGCAAAGCTATTGAGTAACGCTATTGGAGAGTTCCATCAACTTTCCAAAGGGTATGTTCCTCCTAAAGGAGCAGAGAATGCTTCAAGACTTTTACGATGGCCAAATGCATATAAAAAAGTAGTGAGAAAAATATCTTGGTTTAAAAATGTAGCTAACTTATATTCAGAAATGCCCACGAGTAAGACGATCTTAAGTACAGTTGATATGTTTGAGGAGCAAGCAAAAAAGGCATTGACTATGCTGGAGCAATCCTCTTATCAACAGTTGGTCGCAAAGGGAAATAAAGAATGGGGATTAGTCCATCAGGATTATGGATGGTCGAATGGACAAATGGGACCTGGAGGTATGTGGATTATCGACCTTGATGGTGTAGCCTATGATTTGCCTATTCGTGATTTACGCAAACTCATATCTGGTTCTATGGATGATCTAGGAAGGTGGGATATTGATTGGATAGTAGGAATGCTAGAAGCGTACAATGAAGCTAACCCTATCACTGACGAGTTGTTTGAGATTCTCTTGATCGATTTCTCATTACCAAATTTATATTATAAAAATGTAAAAGATATGCTATTCGAACCAACCATAGCATTAAATAGCGATTTGGATGCTATTGTCCAGCGAATCGTTGAAATCGATAAGACCAAATGGCCAATTCTTGAGCAATTACGTAAAGAATGGAGAGGGGGAAAAAGGAAATGAAAGTGCTAATAGTCTGTACAGAAAAACTTCCAGTTCCACCGGTAAAAGGAGGAGCAATACAAACATTCATCGCTGGAGCTATTCCAAACTTAAGTAAAAACCATTCTATTACAATAATCGGAAGAAACGATGACACATTACCCGATAAAGAAATAAAAGATGGTGTTCATTATGTAAGGGTTCCAGGAGGATTATTGGAGACTTACAGGGAAGGTGTTGTAGATTATCTTAAAAACAATACTTTTGACTTAATTCACATTTTTAACCGCCCCCGTTTAGTATTACCAATACGAGAAGTGGCACCAAACTCACGACTCATATTAAGCATGCACAATGATATGTTCAAGAGGGAAAAAATAGATACTGAAGAAGCCCAGAAAGCAATTGATCAATTAGATAAAATTATTACCATTAGTAATTATATTGGTAATGAAATAGTAAAGCTTTACCCCGATGCCCAACCTAAAATTCAAACAATTTATTCAGGAGTGGATTTAGAGCGATTTGTTCCAACGTATTCTGTCAAGGGTCAAAGGATTAGAGCTTCCATGCGTCAAAAACACAAACTAGAATCGAAAAAGGTAATTTTATTTGCTGGACGACTTTCAGTGAACAAGGGAGCAGATATACTTTTACGATCCATGCTAGATTTGGCTAAAAAGCATCCTAATGCGGCCTTGGTTTTAATGGGAAGTAAAGGCTTTAGTGATAATAGAATGACCGATTACATTGCTTATATTAAAGCGATTGCAGAACGCCTTCCTATACCTGTTATAACTACTGGCTTTGTTCACCCTGATGAAATTCAAGACTGGTTTGCTACTGCTGATATATTCGTTTGTCCTTCTCAATGGGAAGAGCCGTTAGCACGAGTACATTATGAAGCAATGGCGGCTGGGTTACCCATTGTGACAACTGCTCGTGGAGGAAACCCTGAAATAATCGAGATTGGAAAAAATGGGTTTATCGTTGAGCAAGCAGATGACCCTCGAGAATTTGTAGCTCATTTATCCAAATTACTTTCCAGTCCTTCTCTCTGTAGAGAAATGGGTCAATATGGTCGTAGCTTTGTAGAAAAAAATCATAATTGGAATCGAGTCATCGACGATATTTCCCAAGTGTGGAGCGGGATTGATTATAAAATTAAAAATAACGTTGACATTAGTAGTACTTCTAACATGAATGGCGAGAAAGAAGAACAACTGTTAACCAAAAAAGCTGTAGCTGAGAAGATTTCGCCTATAGAGAAAAAACCAATCCGACCAAAACAAAAGCAGCCAATTAAAAAGATTACTACTGCTTCGATACCATGGATTAATAAAGAAATATTAGCTAATAAAGCAAGCAACTATTGAATCTTAGACTGAATCAACGTTGAGGTAGAGAAACTTCCTCGAAAATGACGAAGCCGTTGAAATTTTACAATCATAAAATTTCAACGGCTTTATTTAAATAGAAATAAGGAAAACTTCTGATATGGTAAAGTGACTGTAACAAGATAAAATTAGGAATAAGGGTCCTACTGTTTAAAGATTAAACACAATGAAAAGTCAGTTTGCCTTTAGATTTAGAAATGATATTCTTTAAAAGTTATTGCTTATGTACAAGAAGGCTTGCTAGAATATGACCGACGAATGATGCTTAAAATCACCTGATCACCTACACACCAACAGTTTTTATCGGTCGCAAAATTTTGTTTTTAACTGTCATTATTAACATCATGTTTACTAACAATAAAAAAGGTGAGCAAAAGGTTAGCTAGCAACCTTACTCACCCTCTTTTTTGTTAATCGATTAGAATCGAAAGAGTGGCGACCGAAACATTTTACGATAATGATCTTTGTTTTGTTTTGGAATCAACTCAGAATAAACGTTGGTTAACCGGCTAGCAACATGATGAAATTGAAAATTAGATTCCACTAATTCTCTTGCATTTCGGGTAATGCTATTAATAGTATCCGGGTTCTTTAAATAGAAATTAATTCCTTTTGCAAATTCACTAGCTTGATCATACTTTTCAATTAAATAACCCGTTTCTTTATGAGAAACTATCTCTGCATTTCCTCCCCTATTTGTTGATATTATAGGGATACCAGCAGCAAAAGCTTCATAGTGAACCCGAGCTAAGGGTTCTTGCCATTGGGAAGAACAACAGAAAATATCACTCATTAAAAAGATGTTAGAAATTTCACTTGCAGGAATAAAATTTGTGAAAATAACTTTGTCACCTAACGGTTCGGCTAGTTTCTTCAAATAACGAATATAGTTATTTATTCCATCATCACTAAACCACTTTCCCCCAGCAATCACAAGTAAAGTATGAGGGTATCTTTTAGCAATAGCTTTAAAGGCGGATATTAGAAGATGAGGTCCTTTATTTTTAGTGAGTCTTCCAACAAATAATATGACCTTTTTATCTCCAATATTGTATTTTTGTCGATATTCTTCTCTAATTTGTTTTCCTTTCTCTGACCAGACTGGAGGATATTCTACTAGATCTACTCCTGAGTAAACTACTTTTGTTTTTGATTCTGCTTCTGGAAACCTCTCCACCACAGTTTGTTTTATATATTCACTAACTGTAACAATCCTTTCAACAGAGTTTACAATTTCCTTTCCATTCTCCAGTGATACCTTTTTTTCAGAAAGCATATCATTATGAAGTCCTAAAACAAACCGACTTGAAGGGGAAGCTTTTTTATAGAGAGGAATATTTAATGGACGGTTAAAAACATGAATAATGTCAAACCTTTTTTCAGTAAGTATTTTAGCAATATCAATTTCATAACTTTCAGATGGTAACCGAATGTATTGCACTTCGTTACGTACTTCATAATCAGGTAGAGATGGATCGGTGACAGAGAAAATAGTTAAGTTATTTTCTTTACTGAGAAAAGGAACTACACCGTCAATCATCATTTGAATTGCACCTCCCTTTATAGCAGGAGAAGGGAGTTTTTCTGTACAAATTAAAGCAAGCCTCATTACTCTTCCTCCTTATAAATAATCTTTAAATCATTTATTTCTCGGAGAAGCCCTTCTTTTAACGGCACAGCTGGCTTATATTGCAGAATCTTCAATGCCTTTGAAATATCTGCCCAAGTATGTCGCGGTTCCCCGCGCGGTTCTCCAATAAATTCCACGGTTGCTTTTTTCCCTGTTAAATCTTCTAATATTTCAATGACATCCAATATAGATTTCCGTTCTTTACCACCAATATTAATTGTCTCTCCAAGGGTATCCTCTGCATAAAGAGCAGCAAAAGTTCCTTCTACACAATCTTCTACAAACGTAAAATCACGTGTTTGTTTGCCATCACCGTATATTGGAATAGGTTTATTCGTTAAAATGCATTCGATAAATCGATGAAATGCCATGTCAGACCGTTGTCTAGGTCCATAAACAGTAAAGTATCGAAGAATAGTTATTGGAAGACCATCATTTTCACTGTATACCTTACATAAATACTCTCCTGTTAGCTTCGTTACACCATAAGGAGAAAGTGGTGAAAGTGGGCAATCTTCTGAAACCATACCAACCTTTTCTCCATATACAGAAGAGGTGGAGGCGTAAATAAACTTCTTTAAAGAGACATTCTTACAAGCCTCTAATAGCCGTTGGGTGACAAGAATATTATTTTCCTCATACAACTTGAAATTGTTACCCCAGCTTGAACGAACACCAGGCACAGCAGCTAAATGATATATCACATCATCTTTGGCAAGAATTTCACTCCAATCAATGCCTAGTAAATTCTTATTTATAAATTGAAAACGTGGATGAATCAACAGATTTTCTATATTTCTTAGTTTAATTGACTTCTTGGATGGGTCTATAAAACCATCAATGCCAATAACAACATTCTCTTCTTCTCTTAATAACCTCTCACATAAATGAGAACCGATAAACCCAGCGGCTCCTGTTACGATAATCCTCATTGTCTAGCCACCCCAATATATTGAAGTTGATGTTTTCTTACGACTTTAGGGTCAATGATATTCCGTCCATCCACTAAAATATTTCCCTTCATTAACTCATTTACCTTTTTCCAGTCTACGGTTTTAAACTGGTTCCATTCTGTTGCAATAATTAATGCATCTGCTCCTTTAATAGCTTCATACATGTCATGATGAATGGTAATGGCAGGTTCAAAAGAATTGACAATAGGATCATAGGCGTGGACCTCTGTCCCTCTTTCCAATAATTTCTCAATTAATAATAATGACCTTGATTCACGTATATCATCTGTGTCGGGCTTAAAAGCTAAGCCCCAAACGGTTATTTTTTTCCCATCCAAGTTTGTTAATTGATTTGTTAATTTATCAATATACAAATCAATTTGAGAGTCATTCACATTTTGAACGGCCCTTAACATCTCAGGATTAACATTTCTCCGTTTGGCAGCGTATTCTAATGCCCGAATATCCTTTGGAAAACAAGACCCACCATAACCTAATCCTGCATTCAAAAAATAGGGACCAATTCTATTGTCTGTCCCTAGCGCTTTTGCAATATGCGTTACTTCCACATTATAGGCGTCGCAAATACGGGCGATTTCATTAATGAATGAGATTTTTGTTGCCAACAAGGCATTATTGGCATATTTAATCATCTCTGCTCCTGTTAATGAAGTAATAATATAAGGTGCTTGTAACTTCTCATAGAGAGTTTGAATTATTTTAATAGATTGAGGGCTTTTTCCACCCACAACAATTTTATCCGGGTTCATCATATCAAATACAGCATTTCCTTCTCTAAGAAACTCTGGATTGGATACAACGTCGAACATACGCGAGTCGATCCCTTTTTCTATTAATGTTTGATGAATCCATTCATTGGTACCTGGTAGTACCGTACTTTTAATAATGATTGTTTTATGAGAGGTTATCGTCTGTACCAAGGTGTCAATGACTTCGTTAATCGCAGTTAGATTTTGACTCCCATCTTCTTTTGTAGGAGTACCGACTGTGATGTAAAGAATTGGGCATTCTTTTATCACACGCTGGATATCCGTTGAAAAATGAAGAAGACCTCTTTTTTTATTTCGAACAATCAGTTCCTTTAATCCTGGTTCATAAATAGGGATTTCTCCCTCAATTAATTTTTCTATTATCAATTTATTCTTATCAACACAGTAAAGCTCATGACCTAAGTCTGCCAACACAGCACCAGTTGTTAAACCAACATACCCTGTACCAATGACACATATTTTCACCATTATCATCCTTACTTGCTCATGTTAAAAACATTCAATTTATCATTATCTTATTTAGCTTCAAACAAAACGTGAAAGTGGGAAAAATATTTAAGATGGAAATGGTAAAAAAAAACAAAAACTATATGGTTAAGTACCTTTTCTTATTGGACAAATTACCAAGTAAAATATATTAGATTAATATATAGAAAGTGAAGAGGAGAGGTTATGATGAAGACAGTAAAAAAAGCAATCATTCCTGCTGCAGGTTTCGGTACAAGAAATTTGCCAATAACAAAGGTGCTTCCAAAAGAAATGTTCCCGATCGCAGGTAAACCAGCCATACAATATATTATTGAAGAAGCCATTGAATCAGGAATTGAAGAAATCTTAATAGTGGTATCCCGTAATAAAAATATGATTTTAGATTATTTTGACCGATCTCTAGAATATGAAGCCTTTTTAGAAAAGACAGGAAAACAGCATTTATTGAATAAAATTGTCGGGCCCGCTATTTCTATTCAATATGTACGCCAACCCTTTGCAGATGGACTAGGTACAGCAATACTCTTAGGTAAAAGATTTGCAAGTAAAGATCCCTTTGCTGTTCTTCTTCCTGATGATATATTTCTACAAAGTGGCCAGCCCGCTTTACGAGAGCTTTTAGACGTATACGAAAATTATCAATCTACAGTAATAGCTCTGGAAAAATTGAATGAAAAGTTATTAAAAAACTACGGGGTAGTGAAAGCGATTGATTTGCAAGATAATACCTATGAAATTTCTGATATTGTAGAAAAGCCTCGCTCCACTCCCCCATCTAATTTAGCCGTAAGTGGGAGATACATTTTTGAACCATCTATTTTTTCATATTTAGAAAAAGGAGGTAAAGGAGTTGGAGGTGAAGTTCAACTAACGGATGCAATCCAAAAATTATTAAAGTTAGAAAAGTGCTACGGTGTGGAAGTATCTGCAAAACGCTATGACATCGGTACGGATAAAGGATATTTAAACCTTATTCAAAAATTAATGAGCAATTCTAAAAAAGAGGATGAATAGTCCTTGTTTGAATTGCTCGAGTTATCCTGCAATTAAATGTCCCATCATACCTTATTGGTGTACTACAAAACGAATGAACTTAACAAAATATTTAGAGATTCCGCAGCCTGATCTCAACCTTGTTTTGTTTTGCAAACTAGTTCAACAATATACCTCTTATCTCAGACAGAGGATTTGTCCAGGGCTGCGTTCAAATCCTGCATAACACGACGATACATGCTCGACTTTGACTCCATGGGAACTTTCATACCCTGTTTATTAACTACCTTTGCACACTAATATGACTCCCATCTAAAATACTGAGAGTCTAGGCATGAAATAATATTTTCCCTTTATTCCAGATCTTTAAGATGATCTCTAAGATACTGATTGCGATTTAAAATAAATTGCAGGATAAATTCTTGTTCTTTATCAAATAAATCGATAGCATCCTTTTTATATGGATCTAATGCTATATAGGGACGCAATAATTTATGAAGATTGATAATTCTTGGTTCAAATTCCGAAACTGAAAAGTAATTCTCTAATATCTCTTCTAGAAGAATGCGGTATTGAACACGAAATTCCTTTACATCAAGAAGTCTTGCCGTGAGTGTATTAAAACCTTCGATAGGAACTCGATTAAACTTCATAACCCCTCCATTCCAATCCCTTCCAAATGTTGCATCAAAATCCCATGGGATCATCTCATACAATCCTGATTCTCCATTTCGATAAAGGGCATAATTTTGAATGAAAGCATCGTAGTTTTGTGTGCAAATCACACCACACAGCCAAATTAAATATTTTTTGACATCCAAGTACTTTACTATTTCTTTGCCAAACTCATTACGTGGTATCGTATTGACTTTTATTATTAGCTTTTCTAAATCAGAATCGTCCTCAACATTCCCAATTTTACGCAAATACCCTGAAATTAATGAAGATTTAGGCTCACCTTTCGTGGTTAACAAAGAAAAATTAGTTTGATGATTCGTTGCGTAATAAATAGGCCCATATGAAAGTTGTCTTTTTTGTAAAAAGTAATCATCAACAGATTCAAGCTGTAAGTAAATTCCTGAGGACCTTCCATTTATCTCAATTAAAACATACCTGCAATCAGGTGAATTGATCCCAATCTTCTTAAAAAAATCAAAAGATAGCTTATTTCGAATGAAAGAAGGATCGCAATACTCTGCATTAATGTGAATTTCACGTCCAAGAAACTCATCATTATATGTTCCAAAATCAATTTTGTAAGATTTTTTTCTTAATTTACGTGTATGATTTCCTCTATAACTAATACCGATATCAAATGAATGATTGTTTATAACTAATTGAGAAGGAATTAATTCATCATGCCAAATATTTTTTTCTAAAAATTCCATCAGTTCTGGTTGCATAGAAATACTTAATGTAGGTACAGTATTCGTCTGCATCTTATATCCTCGCCTCCCTCACTTTACCCATTATCATATGAAAAAAATAATGCAAATGATCATTAATTAATTGGAAGTTTAGAACCAATGAAAAATTTTTTCATAAAATAAACTACCTTAAATATTAAGGATTATATTGAAAGGTGGTTTTTATAGATGGGAAAAGAAGACGTAAAAAAGCTTCTAAATGAGGCAAAAGACGCTGGAAATGAGGAATTCCTAAGTAGAAACCCAGGATCAAAAGCTAATGATAACCGTTCTGGCTCTGGTTCTGGCTCTGGCTCTGGTTCTGGTTCTGGCTCTGGTTCTGGCTCTGGTTCTGGCTCTGGTTCTGGCTCTGGCTCTGGCTCTGGTTCTGGTTCTGGCTCTGGTTCTGGTTCTGGTTCTGGCTCTCGTATATGACCATTAGACATGTTTAATCATAATTACTCATGACATGCAGGTAAGAATTGCACAGTTTGATGAAGTATTAAAATTGTAATAAGTTAATATACGGTCGCTACACACTAAAAAAGCAAGAAGTTGATGTGGTCATTCTGACGTAGTTAAAACGCGATTAATCACATCAATTCCTTGCCAATCACTCTGTTATATCAAGGTTAATAAGACGACACATTCCACGTGCGCCGTTTGGGGAAACATGTCTACCGGCTGTATGCTTTTTACTTTATATTGACGGTGGAGAAAATCGATGTCTTTTGCCAGTGTAGATGGGTTACAAGACACGTAAACCAATTTTTTAGGTTTGACTTGTTGGATTGTTTTTAATAATGCTTGATCCAAACCTGTTCTTGGGGGATCGACAACGATAACATCTGGACGAAAGCCTTCTTTCACCCATTTAGGTAACCATTCTTCAGCCTTACCCGTTACATATTTAGCATGCTTCACTCCATGTTTAGCTGCATTTCTCTTTGCATCTGTGATTGATTCTTTTATAATATCCATTCCACGTATTTCTTTTGCTTGATCTGCCAACCATAATCCAATTGTTCCTACTCCGCAGTACGCATCAACAATCGTTTCTTTACCAGTTAGATTTGCTGCTTTTTTGACTTCATTATACAATTTGACGGTTTGCTCTGGATTGAGTTGAAAAAAAGTACGTGCAGATAATTCAAATTGGATATCCCCTAGCATTTCATATATAAACGTTTCACCCGCAAGTGGTATGGTTTCATCCCCAAAAATGAGAGATGTTTTTTGGCCATTGACATTTTGAATAATCGAACGTAAATTCGGAATCCGCTTGGTAGCTTCTTCTACTATTAGTGAAGACTTTGGAAGCTCTTTTTGTCTTGTAATGAGCACAACTTGCACTTCCCCAGTTTTCACACCCACTCTCGTCACAATTGTACGGATATCACCTTTGCGCGTGCGTTCATTATAAGCACTAATGTTTAAATCTTGAAGAATACGCTTCATCGTATTTGTAACAGATATTGTTTCTGGCTTCTGCACGATGCATTCATCAATATCAATAAGCTGATGTGAATTCATGCTATATAATCCTGCAATCACTTCACCTTGCTTCATCCCTACTTGAAATTGGCTTTTATTCCGGTATCTCCAAGGGTCCTCCATTCCGATTGTTTGTTTTATTTGAATGGTGCTTGGATCTATTTTGGTATGTCTCTCAAGTGATTGAATAACCATATCCCTTTTTTCTATTAACTGGCGATCATAGCGAAGATGTTGTAACTGACATCCGCCACACTCACCAAATAACGGACAAGGTGCCTCTACTCGGTAGGGAGAAGGTTTCCTAACTTTTTTTATCTTTGCTTCTGAAAATTTCGGTTGAACATTTGTGACTTCTACCACAACCTCTTCATCAGGCAGGGCACCAGGAACAAAGACCACTTTCTTTTTGAAATATCCGACACCCTCTCCGTTAATACCTAACCTTTTGATTGTTAAAGGAAACCGTTGCTTGAGTTTTAACTGAACGGCAGTTTCTTTTTTACGATTCGTTTGTTTATTCAAAAATAATCACTCCACAGTTATTCGATACTACGCCATAAATAATAGGTGGCATAGCTTAAATAAGGCGTCCAGTCTTTTGCATATAATTCCATTTGTTCGTAGGAAGGCTTCTGCTCTAATTGATAAAGCTTTTTTAACGCATTTTGCAAGCCAATATCTGCCATTGGATAAAGATTATCTCTCCCTAAACCAAACATCAAAAAATTCTGCACTGTCCATGGACCTACGCCTTTTAATTTAATCAGTTTATCATGAATTTCACGATCTGACAGTTCTTTTAGTTGCAATAAAGATAATTGCTTTTCTGATAACTCTTTAGCAATCCCAATAACATACTCTGCTTTCCTACCACTGAATTGTAATGCCCTTAAATCTTCAATTGTTACATTAGCTACTGTTTCAGGATCAGGATAAAACCAAGCACCATCTTTCTCATAACCAAACTTATGCACAAACCTCATTGTAAGCGTATAAGCAAATTTCATATTCAATTGTTGATGAACAATACATTTGAGGAGCGAACCAAATAAATCAAAATCTAACACAAAAGGTGTTCCATAATGAGCGAGAAAAACATGGCGCAAATCCGTTTTTAAAAAATGTTGATGAACATCTGCTAAGGGAATATTCCACCGAAAAATATCTGTTAATCTAACCAACGCTTCTTCTTTTGTTACTTCATTTAATCCTGTCATTAGAAATTTAGGTTTGTTCGTTGTACCCAAACCTGTGATTGTAACGACGACGGATTCATTTTGTAACTTAAGGGGTACCTTTAACATTCTCTTGTCTCGATTCACCCAAATAAGCGGGTCACTTGATAAGCGACTTAAAACAGCATCAAAATTATAGGGTCCACCTATTTCTTTTATTATCTCCATTCACCGTTCATCCTTCACTGTTTTTTCTCGTATTATACTAAGGATCTTTTTATGAGCTTTTTCAACTGTCTTCTATCAAGACGAATATCTGTTCTTATTTATAATTATAACAAGAATTTTACAATGATTTAATGGGGATTTTTACTTCTTAATAAATGATGAATACTGCATCTATTATTTATGTTGCTTATAAATTTTGATGGAACTTTATTAGCATTGTTTTTCTCTTTTTCACGGCTCATAGATCCGGAGCGCTTTCTGTTTGCTTTGTTTCCCTCTTTTTCATGGCTTATAGATTCAAGATTCAAGAAAGTTCACTATTTGCTTTGTTTTCCCCTTTTTCATGGCTTTTAAATCCAGGGCACTTTCTATTTGCTTTGTTTTCCTCTTTTTCATGGCTTATCCTGAGACTCGTTGTTTGCTCACCGTTTCCCTTTTCACCCTTATTAATCCCGTTGGCACTCTGTTTGCCATTTTTCTTTTTTTATAAATCAAAACACCTACAATGAAGTTCATTGTAGGTGGTGACTGTTAATATAAGTAAGAGCTATCCAAGGCTTGGCTCCACATGAGATCGTCTAACGATTTGAATTCATATCCTCGTTTTTTTAAATCCACAATTGCTTGTTGCAAAGCATCTGCATTATCTTTTGATACTGTGTGTAATAATAATATGCTTCCTGGATGAATCTGCCTCATAATGTTGTCATAGGAGTATTTCCAGCCTTTTTGTTGATCTGTTTTCCAATCAACAAAGGCTAGAGACCAAAAGATATGGGTATAGCCTAATTCATTTGCGTAAGCCAATCCTTGTTCGTTAAAAATACCACGAGGTGGTCTTAAATAGGACATATGTTTAACACCTGTTAACTTTTCTGTCTCAGCTCTCACTTTTTCTAATTCTTGTTTATATTTATCGCGACTGATCCTTGTCATATCTGGGTGAGTCCAAGAATGGTTGCCGATTATATGTCCGTCCCTTGCCATCCTTTTTACTAAATCTGGTGCCGTATGAATATAATGACCCGTAATAAAGAATGTCGCAGGTACTTTTTCTTTTTTAAGCACATCAAGAATTTTATCCGTATACCCATTTTCATACCCATTATCAAAAGTAAGATAAATTTCTTTTTTAGTCGGATCTCCCTTATAAACAGATTGATGCTTTGTTAGAAGATTATCAAGCATTTTTCCCGCTTCCGCCGGTGATTCATTCTGTGCTTTTTTAATTCCCCAATGGATAGGAGCATGGCTGAATTCACTTGCTGAGACAGGGATTGAACAGATAAACAGAAAGCTACTTACTAATATCATCAATTTTTTCATAGCGCTTCTCCTTCTTTTTTTCTTATTCTTTGCTAGCAACAATAAATTACGAGCGCTAAAAGTTTCCAAAATAATTATTCACATAAAAAAGAGACACCACTATATGTTGGTGTCTCAAAAACAAATTAAAATACACGTTCTTTAAATTTCGCTAGCTTCTCTAACGAGGATTTGTCTACATCTCTATGAAGACTATTTCCGTGAGAATCCATTGTAACCACTGCTGTGAATCCTTCTACACGTAGGTGCCACATGGCTTCTGGAATACCGAAGTTCATTAAATCAACGCCTTCTACTTCTTTAATACAATCAGCATAATATTGCGCTGCTCCACCAATTGCATTTAAGTATACTCCACCATGATCTTCTAGCGCTTTTAATGTTTTCGGTCCCATACCGCCTTTTCCAATCACGGCGCGAATACCGAATTTCTTCATAATATCTCCTTGATATGGTTCTTCACGAATACTTGTAGTTGGACCTGCTGCTTTTACATGCCATTTTTCTTGATCATCTTTCATCATTACTGGTCCACAATGATATATTACTTGTCCATTTAAATCTACAGGGGCATCGTTCTCCATTAAATGATGATGGATCGCATCACGACCTGTATACATCCGACCATTGATTTGAACAACATCGCCAACTTTAAGTTTACGGATTTGTTCCTCTGTTATTGGAGCTTGAAGCGTAACAACTTTTGTTTCTTGTTCAGCTTCTGCTGTTGCAGCTGTTTCTTGCGCTGCTTCGTCAGCAAAATTAATTTTTTCACCATCTTGATAGTGCCATTCATTAATTTCACCTGTGTCAGGATTTACTTTTACCCCAAGTCTACGATATGCCCAGCAATTATAGGCTACAGATACGAAAAAGCTAGCAGGAATACGATTCATCACACCAACTTTACATCCTAATAAAGTCGTTTCTCCTCCGAATCCCATTGTCCCAATTCCAAGCTCGTTTGCATTTTTAAGAACATATTCCTCCAGTTTTCGTAAATCTTCATTTGGATTTACATCATCTACAGAACGGAATAGTTGTTCCTTTGCTAAATCATAACCAGATGAACGATCTCCGCCAATCCCTACACCTATAAACCCTGCACTACATCCCTGTCCTTGTGCTTGATAAACCGAATGCATTATACATTTACGTATACCATCTAAATCGCGTCCAGCTCTTCCTAAACCATCTAGTTCTGCAGGCAAACTATATTGTATATTTTTATTTTCACAACCGCCGCCTTTTAGAATTAAGCGAACGTCTATATATTCTTCTTCCCACTGATCAAATTTAATAACTGGTGTGCCACCACCTAAATTATCTCCACTATTAGCACCTGTTAAGGAATCAACAGAGTTAGGTCTCAATTTACTATCATTTGTTGCTTCTGCAATAGCATTCTTAATTGCTTCTTTAATCTTTAGTTGATTAACGCCAACTGGTGTTTTGATTTTAAATGTCGGTAATCCTGTATCTTGACAGATTGGCGATACGTTATCATCTGCCATAGAGATATTATTTGTAATTGTTGCCAGACTCATCGCTGATCTCGTACCAGCACTTTCTCTTTCTTTTGCTGCCTTAATTGCCCGACGAACATCCTTTGGTAAATTCGTCGAAGTTTCTACAATTAAGTCGTACATACTTTTTTGGAATTGCTCCATATTCATTTCTCAAAGTTCCCCTTTCCCTTTGCGACCGATCAATTTCTTTTGCGAAAAATTAGAATCATTATCGTATACCATTATATACTCATTCTTTAGTCAAGAAAAGACCAACTGTAGAAACAAAAAAATGGTGAAACCCAATTTTTTTCATAGGGTTTCACCACTTCTTTTTAATCTCTATGATTAAATTCCCTTACTTTAGATTCAAGATCATCGATCATTTCGATGAGACGATCAACATCCTCTAACTCCGTGTTTTCAGGTTCTATCGCATCTAATACGTCCATAAACATATGAAGACGTTGCTTTAAGAAAGCTACTTGATTGTCTTTATCAGTAATTGAATTGCCCACAGTATTCGCTCCTTTCTCTACACAACTTTAATCCTACATGAAATGCAATAGAGCTGCAATAAAGGTTTATTTTTCATTAAAGGTTGACAGAAGCTTACGTTAGATGAATAATGACTACAGATTTACTTAAAGGAGTTTTTTAAATGATATCTCAAACGTTACCAATTTCACCAAGTTATGACCCTTGGGAAGCTTATATGGATATCGATGATTATGGAAAATTAACCTTATCCAATATTGAATTTACAACTACGGTTTTATGCAATATGCGTTGTGAGCATTGTGCTGTTGGGTATACTCTGCAGCCAAAAGAT
Source organism: Cytobacillus sp. FSL W7-1323 (assembly GCF_038595015.1). Taxonomy (NCBI): domain Bacteria; kingdom Bacillati; phylum Bacillota; class Bacilli; order Caryophanales; family Bacillaceae; genus Cytobacillus; species Cytobacillus sp. FSL W7-1323. The sequence goes on along the minus strand of NZ_CP151998.1, from coordinate 1,285,581 downwards.
CCTGATGGACTTCCTGTTGATTTATTAATCAAACGTTTAGAGGAAATCCCGCAATTGCGTTCACTCTCTATAACGGGAGGCGAACCGATGCTATCGAAGAAATCAGTTAATAACTATGTGATTCCTCTTTTTAAGTATGCTCATGAACGAGGTATTCGAACACAAATTAATTCTAACCTCACATTAGATAGAGGTAAATATGATAGCATTATCCCTTATTTAGATGTTTTACATATTTCTCATAACTGGGGTACCGAAGAAGAATTTATTGAGGGTGGTTTTGCTATGATGGAAAGAAAACCATCCATAAAGCAAAGACAGGTACTCTTTGATCGTATGATCGAGAATAGTAAAGAACTCGTACAAGCTGGTGTAATGGTCTCTGCTGAAACAATGTTAAATAAAAGAACATTACCCTATTTAGAGAAAATCCATAAGCAAATAACCGAAGAAATGCATTGTCAACGTCATGAAGTTCATCCAATGTACCCTTCAGATTTTGCATCTACTCTCGAAACTTTATCATTAAAAGAAATGCGCCAAGCAATCCATCACCTCCTGGATATTCGAGACAAAGATACTTGGATGTTGTTTGGAACATTGCCGTTTTATCCATGCAGCAATAATGAAGAAGACTTAGCTTTATTACAACGTCTTCATAATGAACAGAATGTCACTGTCAGAAATGATCCTGATGGTCGTTCAAGACTAAATGTAAATATTTTTACAGGTGATGTAATTGTAACGGACTTTGGTGATACACCTCCTTTAGGGAATATACAGACAGATGGACTGCCATCTGTTTTCGATAAGTGGATGGAAACAAAGCTTGCTAAGTCTTTAAATTGCCATTGTAGTGAAGCAAGATGTTTAGGGCCAAATGTGTTAGTAAAAGACAGTTATTACCCTGAAATAGACTTCCAAACTAAAAAAGCAAATATCTCAGTTAAAAAATAGAAAAGTGCGCCAATATAAATGGCGCACTTTTCTATTTAACGTGGTCGTTCCGAAACAATAAAGCCAAATGAGACATGATCCTGTATTGGAATCCATGCGCCAATTCCTTGAGAAGTGATATTTTTCACTACTAAGGTTTTTTTGCTTCCTTTCAACATTATATAAACTTCACCATAAGTAACTTTCCCTTTTTCATTAATAGCAGGTGCGTATGCATATAGGTAGCCCAGACGGTTGATTGCAACATGATATTTATGATCTTTTTTCGTTCCTGCCCCTACAACCGTTTCAAAGGATAAGGGTAATCCACTTTTTTCTGTTGCCTTCAACAACATCATCTTTTTAACATCTTGCGCATGTGGAACCTTAGATGTAAGTCCACCTTTCACTACCTTTTGCATTTCTTGAACATAATTCATTTGATAGACCGCATCTCCCCCGCGATTATCAAAATAGTTCGTATTGATCTTTTGAAACTCCCAATTAGGTGATGTTTCTTGTGATTGATAATTGAGTGGCCATTGACCTAAATAAACAATCGCACGGTATCCGATGGCAAAAGGTGTACTATTTACTGTTGTTTCATTTAACATACGTATTAATTCAGGGTTATCTATTTTTACTCTTGATGTCTCCATTAATTCTTGTGTTAATTCACTCGGCTGTAATGTTGGTAAATCTTGAGCAGGGTTTGGATACGTATTGTCCTTTTCTACATTTAGAACAGAACTTGGTATCTCTATCGTCTCCCCCTTTGTTTCTATTTTTCCTTCAGCAGATATCGCTGATTGAAAGGATGTCACCCCAATGGTCATCAATACTAAAGCATATAGCCATTTCTTCATTTCTCTTACTCCTTTCAAACTTATATGCATTAGTTTTTTCGTATGATGTGAATATTATCCATAAAGGAAAATAAAAAAGTAACATTTTTGTAATGTTTTGAATATTTACAAAAGTCTTTATATATTTTATACTATTTATACACTCACTCGAAAGGAGGGCAGCTTCATTACGATTCGCTTTATTTATGAACAAACACCATAAAGGAGTGGTTAATGAATTCAAGCGAATGCACACTAGCAGTCCTCGATTAAATACTTAATGAGTTAAAAATAAAATTGCAAGCGCTTCCTTTTTATTCGAAATATTTCAAAACGACTCCCGGCTAACCTAGGAGTCGTTTTTTTATTATAGTAAATAAAATCCTATACCGATGATGAAATAAGCTGCTAGAAGGGTGCCACCCTCAAACCAATTAGACTCACCATCGTTGGAGATAACCACCATTAGAAAAACAGCTGATACCATCGTGATTAATTCTGGTACTGTAAATACGAGCGGCATCGCTACAGGGAAAAGTAACGAGATAAGGACAAGTATGGGCGCGACAAACATAGCTACTTGTAAAGTAGAACCAACGGCAATCTCTACGGCAATATCCATTTTATTTTTCGCAGCCATAATAATAGCGGAAGCATGTTCTGCGGCATTCCCTACAATTGCAACGATAATGACGCCGATAAACAATTCCGACCAACCAAATGTCTTCCCTACTTCCTCAAAGGTGTGAACAAGATTTTCAGAAATATAGGCTACAGCTAATGTAGCAAGAGCTAATACTAAAATGGATTTTCCTTTGCTCCATTCTGGTACTTCCTCCACTTTCTTCTTTCCGTCTTCATCTCCTTTATTATACACACCTCTATGTGTAACTAATTTAAAGAATAATGCGGCTAAGTATAAAGCCATCAGGATGATGCTAATTCCAATACTAAAGATCATCGTCTTTTCTTCATTCATTGACATTGAAAATATTTCAGGAATAACGAAAGCCACAATGACTGCAAAGATGAGTAAGCCCGCATTATGGCGTGCATCATGGATATTAAAGCTTTGCCTTTTAAACTTTATACCTCCAATAAAAAAGGAAAGACCGGCTACTAATAATAAGTTACCTAATACACTTCCTGTTAATGATGCTAAAACAACACCAATTAATCCCTCTTTTAATGCAAAAATCGCAATAATTAATTCAACCGCATTGCCGAATGTCGCATTTAACAATCCACCTATTCTAGGACCAGCAATAATACTCAAACTTTCTGTCGATCGTCCCATAAAACTAGCTAAGGCAATGATAGCAACACAATAAATAATGAACATCAATGTACTTGACCAATGTAGAAGACTTCCTATTACGGATAACGGTACGCCAATAAATACGAGTATAGCAAATACTTTATTCATCCCATCCTCCTCAAAAATAATCGCTTTACTTTTCTTAAGATAAACATTTTTAAGGATTGTTATGAAAAGATTATGATTATTCTCTTGTCAATTTTATCTTTCACATATAATATCTATTGTGGTAGAAGATTTATTATTTTCATTTATTGAGGTTATTTTATGGACAAAAAACTAAGAGTAAGGTTTTGGATTTTAGTATTCATTGTTGCGATATCAGGTTTTAGTCAAGGAATGCTATTACCGCTCATCGCTATTATTTTTGAAGGTGATGGTGTATCTTCAAGTTTAAATGGCTTAAATGCAGCAGGTTTATATATTGGTATATTACTTATTTCACCTTTCATGGAATATCCCCTAAGAAAATATGGATATAAACCAGTCATTATTATCGGGGGACTTCTAGTAGCTACTTCCCTCTTATTATTTCCACTATGGAAGAGTTTTTGGTTTTGGTTTATTTTAAGGTTATTGATTGGAATCGGCGACCACGCCCTCCATTTTTCAACACAAACATGGATAACGTCATTTTCTCCTGAACGCAATCGAGGGAGAAATATTTCCATCTACGGATTATTCTTTGGGATTGGGTTTGCTGTTGGACCACTAATGACACCATTAGTTCATATAAGTGAATCTCTTCCATTTATTATTTCTTCCCTCTTATGTTTTATTGCATGGGGGTTTGTGTTCTTTCTCGATAATGAGCAACCACAGCATACAATCGCTGTTCAATCACTAAAAGGGACTTTCCATCGCTTTTACGATGTATCTACTTATGCTTGGATTGCCTTTATCCCACCATTTAGTTACGGATTCTTAGAATCGTCAATAAATGGGAGCTTCCCTGTTTATGCTGTGCGCATGGGAATAGAAGTCTCATCAGTTTCGTTATTACTTACCTCATTTGCTGTCGGAGCGATTATTTTTCAGTTGCCTTTAGGGATGTTAAGTGACCGCTATGGACGAAGAAATATTTTAATGATTATTTTATTCTGTGGCTTTATTCTTTTCTCTTCTGCTGCGATATTTGAACAGAATGTCAACATTCTAATGTTGCTACTGTTTTTAGCAGGGATGGCTGTAGGAAGTACTTTTTCATTGGGAATTAGTTATATGACAGATTTAACTCCCACTCAGCTTTTACCTACCGGAAATCTTCTTTGTGGTGTTGCCTTTAGCTTAGGCAGTCTTATTGGACCCTACGCAGGCGGTTTATTTATTCAATATATACAATCACTAAGCTTTTTCGCCGTTATTAGTGGGATGATGCTCATCAATTTTACGATTATCACTTATTTTGGTCGCCATAAGATGAGCAAGCAATTGTTTCACAGTTAAATTATGTTAAAAAACGTCTAATATAGAGAATAACCCTTTTCAAAAGTTACAATATAATGTAAAATTAAAGCAATTAAATATTATCAATTCGGCACTTTTTCTGCTGTCACCTATATGGTGGCAGCTTTCGTCGTTTTTAAGGGTAATGATGTTGATTATTCTTCTCAATGAGAATGGAGGAAATGAAAATATGGAAGGAAATGTCCTAGTACAAAAACAATCGCAATCATCTAGTCAATTATTCGAAAAGTTACTACCACATATCGAGCTTATAGCCGCAATTACTTCAGGTGTTTTTATTCTTATCGGTTGGTTACTTAGTAAAGGAGGCTATGAAACAACTTCTATCACTATCTTTATCTTATCTTTTATAATCGGAGGTTTTGCGAAGGCAAAAGAAGGTATTGAAGAAACGATTGCTAATAAGGAATTAAACGTTGAAATGCTGATGATCTTTGCCGCAATCGGCTCCGCAATCATTGGCTATTGGATTGAAGGTGCCATTCTTATTTTTATCTTTGCAATGAGTGGCGCACTAGAAACATATACAATGAATAAAAGTAAAAAAGAAATTTCTAGCCTTATGGAGTTGCAACCTGAAGAAGCTTTATTAATTCATGAGGATGGTGAAGAACTTGTTCACGTTTCTACACTACAAATCGGAGATAAAATTCTAGTTAAACCAGGGGAACGCGTTCCCTCTGATGGAATCATTGTCTACGGACAAACAACTATAGATGAAGCAACGATTACTGGTGAATCGATTCCGGTAACAAAAGGGTTATCTGAAGAAGTGTATGCCGGCACCGTCAATATGAATGGAGCCATTAAAGTAGAAATCACAAAAAAAGCGGATGAAACTCTTTTTCAAAAGATCATTCAACTGGTCCAATCAGCACAAAGTGAAAAGTCCCCTAGTCAGTTATTTATAGAGAATTTCGAAGGGAAATATGTAAAAATTGTACTACTGACCGTCGCACTCATGCTATTTCTCCCACACTTCTTACTTGGATGGAGTTGGAACGAAACATTTTACCGTGCCATGATTCTCCTAGTAGTCGCCTCACCTTGTGCACTTGTCGCCTCTATTATGCCGGCTACATTGTCTGCGATTTCAAATGGAGCAAGACAAGGAATTTTATTTAAAGGCGGGGTACATTTAGAGAACTTAGGCCATATTAAAGCCATTGCGTTTGATAAAACAGGTACTTTAACTAAAGGACGCCCAGAAGTAACAGATTTTATTACATTACACACTCAGCATCGTGATGATTATTTACGCATTGTTGGATCAATTGAAAACCATGCAAACCATCCACTTGCTACTGCCATCGTCTCGTATACAAAAGAAGAGCAGAGCTCTCCCCTTATAGAGCCCGAATCAATCGAAGATGTACCAGGATGGGGCATTAAAGCAGTGATTAACGGCGTCACTTGGAAAATTGGTAAACCATCATTTATTTTGAACAATAACGAACTTGCGCCAGAATTAAAAGAACAGCAAGAAACATTAGCTTCGAATGGTAAAACGATCGTTTTATTTGAACGCGATCATGAGGTGTGTGGATTAATCGCATTAAAGGATCAAGTTCGTCAAGAAACGAAAGCTGCGGTTAAACAATTAAATGATCAAGGTATATACACCATCATGTTAACAGGCGATAGCCAATCAACCGCTCAAGCCATTTCTACTGAAGCAAATGTAGAAGACTTTATTGCAGAATGTTTGCCAGAAAAAAAAGTGGATCACGTTAAGGAATTAAGAAATCAGTATCAACAAGTAGCAATGGTTGGAGATGGAATTAACGATGCGCCTGCACTTGCGACTGCAAATGTTGGGATTGCCATGGGTGAAGGAACCGATGTCGCATTAGAAACAGCAGATATTGTTTTAATGAAAAACGATCTTCCTAAAATCGCTCATGCAATTGCCCTATCCAAACGCATGAACACCATTATTAAACAAAATATTGTTTTCTCTATATCAGTTATTATGCTGTTAATTTGCTCTAATTTTCTACAGATATTAGATCTTCCTTACGGTGTAATCGGTCACGAAGGTTCAACCATTTTAGTGATATTAAATAGCTTAAGGTTGTTGAAGAACTAAAAGAAAGCAGCTATCCAAGTGTATGAATGGATAGCTGCTTCTTTATTTAATGATAGCCGTTTTGCTTATTAGCCGAACTAGATGTTTTTTGTTTAGGTTTATTTTTACCTTTTTGTTTTGTGTTACCATCTTTATTTGCAGTCAATGTAATCACCCTCCTTAAGCCTAGGTTGTCCATTGATGCACCTTACAATCAGGTAACTTTTACTATGTGTTTTTCACTTTGCTGTATTTATTTAACAATGCGTTTATTTCTCCACCAATCATAATAATAATACCCGTTAAATAAAACCAAATCATTAATATAATGATTCCACCAATACTCCCATATGTGGCCGAGTAATTTCCAAAATTACTCACATAATATGAAAACGCATAGGAAGATAGAATCCAGCCAATTGTAGCAAAAAGTGAACCTGGGATAACTGTCACATTCGTTAAACGCTTATTAGGAGCAAACCAGTACAGTCCACTAAAGATAATAAAGATGATAAGCGGACTCGCCAGCCATCTAAGTGCATTCCATATGCTCAAAAATTGCTCAGTCAATCCAAATGCATCAAAGATAAATAGACCAATTTGTCTCCCAAACACAGGTAATAATAATGCTACTAAGAAAACAAAAACCATAGAAATAGTTAAAAGCATAGCAATGCCTCTTGCAACAATAAATGATCGACTTTCAACGACATCATACGCCTTATTAAAAGCCCTCATAATGCCATTTATCGCGGCGGACGCGGACCACAATGTACCGATAATACCAATTGATAACAGAGCCCCATTTTTCGTTGTGACGGCACTCAAATTGTCTTCCAATAATGACATAATTTCTTTTGGTGCGAAATCTCTAACGATAGCAAATATATCCTCTTGAGTAATCGGTAAATAAGGCAGCAATGATATCAAAACAATTAATAATGGAAAAAGTGATAGGAGAAAGAAGTAGGCCAATTGTGCAGCTACGCCGAAAACATCATCCTTATCTATTTGCTCCCATAGTTCCTTTCCAAAAGTAGTGACTTGTTTCATCAGCGATCCCCCAAACCTTGTTAGTTATTCCTAACATTCCCTTCTAACGTCGCTTCTGAAACCTCTACTTCACTTTTAGGGTCATTTAAGGCTTCTCTTGTTTCAATTGCCTTTGTTTTAATATCCTCAATTGTGGTCGTTAAGAAAGCCACATCTTCACCGATCTGCTGGGCTGCTGTTCTAACTTTTAAAGAGACACCTTTCACTTGTTGAACGGCTTCATCGGGATTTTTTATGTAATATTTTGCACTTTCTGTCGTTTCTCTGCATTTAGATTTTGCATTTTCTCTTGTATCACGGTCTAGCATCGTGAGCGCACCGCCCGCTACCGCTCCAAGGACAACACCTTTCCAAAACAATGATTTTCCCATTTTCCTCACTCCTTTATTCTTTTTAATCTACCTATACTTTATTTTCTTTTTTTCTCTAAAAACATGCAAGCTTTGCACCTATCAATGGTTGACTTTTCACTTTAACCATGGAAAGATTATACTACTGATGTATTATGGGGGGAAATCAAGTGAATTTATCACAGAAATCAACTGAAAATGTCGATTATATGATCGAAAAAATCAAGGAAAAACTAAAAGTATTAAATATTGGCGCCATTAAATCTTCTCATTTTGACGAAGAAATGTACGAAGAACTAAAAGATATTTACGATTTAGTGATGAAAAAAAATCATTTCAGTCCTAATGAAATGCAAGCAATCGCTGAAGAATTAGGAAACTTGCGCAAGAATAAATAAGTCCTTATTATAAGCAGCTGCATGATTTGCAGCTGCTTTTTGTTTTATTGCTCAGTTAAAATCGTGATTCCATCTTTACCGGCTGCAATTGTATGTTCATATTGAGCTGATAAACCACCATCAACTGTTCGCGCAGTCCAGCCATTTTGATCCATCTTCATATGATGCATTCCAGTATTCACCATTGGTTCAATGGTGAATACCATACCTTCTTTTATTCTCGGTCCTTTATGAGGGAGGCCAAAATGAGGAACATCCGGTTTTTCGTGGATGCTTGCCCCTATCCCATGACCAATAAATTCCCTTACTACCGAAAATCCTTTCTCTTCAACAAACTGTTGAATCGCATAACCAATATCTCCAATTCGGTTGCCTATCTTCACCTGCTCAATTCCTTTATATAATGATTCCTTTGTGACATCTAATAGGGTAGATACCTTTTCACTCACTTCTCCAACGCCGTACGTCCAAGCTGAATCTGCAAGAGCTCCATTATAATTGACCACCATATCAATCGTTACAATGTCGCCTGATTTTAATGGTTCCCTCCTCGGAAATCCGTGACAAATTTCATCATTAATGCTGGCACAAGTAGCATACTCATACCCGCGATAGCCCTTTTGCTCAGGTGTAGCCCCTATTTTCTTCAGATAGGCATCAACAAATTCTTCAATTTCCCATGTAGTTATACCCGGTTTAATTCTCATGGCAATCTCTTTATGACATTCAGCAAGTACCTTACCTGCTTCATGCATCTTTTCAATCTCTCTAGGTGATTTCAACACGATCAATAGCAAAACCTTCTTTCAGTCACTGTTATATTAAAAGTTATTATACTCTACTTATTAATATTAGCGCTGAATGAAAAGTTTTACAAAAATCATGCAACGATTGCTTTTCTTAAATTATCAGAGTAATTTTAAAGACTCTCTTGTAAAGGCAGGAATATCATCAGGTGTGCGGCTCGTCACAAGTTGATCCTGACAAACCACTACTTCTTTGTCCTGAAGTTTAGCTCCTGCATATTCCATATCTACATGAATGGATTTATAGCCTGTAGCTCCTCTACCTTCTAATGTTTTAGCAGAAATTAATAATTGTGGTCCATGACAAATAGCAAAAACAGGTTTTTTCGCATCCATCATCTTTTTCGTAAATTGAACAAAGCGATCATCTGCTCTTAACATATCCGGAGAAAATCCACCTGGAATAAAGAGAGCATCAAACTCATCTGCGTTCACATCATCTATACTTTTATCAATCGTCACTTGATCATTTCCTTGCTTCCCTTTTACGACTTTACCAGCCTCTGATTCAATTGTAATAACCTCATGTCCTGCTTCCTTATAACTTTTTGCTGGTTCTGTATACTCAGAATCCTCAAACATATCGGTAATTAGACAAGCAATTTTTTTACTCATTTACTATCTCTCCTTTATGGTTTAAATTGTTGGTTATATTATGTCCGTTCCCTGAAAGTCTTCCCTTAAAACATATATGTATGTTAATTAATATATTAAAGAAAACATGCCCTACAACTATACTTGATATTTATTTTCTGTTAAAATTCTTTTAGAACGGTAAGAATTCAATCTATTCAGTTTATACAGTCTCATTTATATCGGCAGCTCCGTAATGTAATGATTAAAAATTTTTTATTACAATTAAAAGACTAAGCGATTACAATTTACGGACATAAGCGGTTGGATTCTCTTTTTTTGATATGATACTGTTAACAACAAAGATAGATAGGGTGAACGTGATGATTGGTAATCGAGTCAAAGCATTAAGACAAGAGAAAAAAATGTCTTTATCAGAGCTTGCAGATCAAGCAGGAGTAGCTAAATCCTACTTAAGCTCATTAGAGAGAAATTTACAAACGAACCCTTCCATTCAATTCCTCGAAAAAATCGCAGCTGTACTCAATGTACCTGTTGATCACCTTATCCATGATCAAATTAATAAAGAAGAATTAGATACTGATTGGATAAATATAGTCAAAGAAGCGATGGAATCTGGGGTTTCAAAAGAAGAATTTCGGGAGTTTCTCGACTTTAATAAGTGGAAGACTAGAAATAAATAAGACAAGCTTACAAACGAATCTATAAAGATAAAAAGAGATATGAATGAAACCTCCGATAATCTTCGCGTTTATCGGAGGTTTTTTTCTTCTTATATTTTTTTTATTCCATTTTAACCATAATCTTGTAAGCTCATTAATTCGGAGGCCTCAATGTCATGTTATTCCTCTTCTTTAGCTTGTAGAAAAATTCTCACCTCTTCTTTATTTAAACCTAATTGTTTTGCTTCTTCAATAAGGGCAAGCCATTCTTCATCTAGTGTTTCTATAACTAAAGACCTTTCCAAATTAAATCCCCCTTTAGACTTGAAGCATATTCTCAATTAGTCCTATTTTGCAATAAATCCCGCTTTATTTTCAGACTATTGTAGATATTTACATTTTACTACTAGTTCATTCTAAAATCTGCTAATTTTTTTCTTCATTTTCAATCAAAAAACGACAAGTGTATAATGAAACTTGTAGAATAGAGGAAAAAATCGGAACTTTTGAGTCAAAAAATACCTACAAATAAAAAAACCGAACATCAATTCCTCCTTTAAAAGTTTGATTGATGTTCAGCTTCCTCTTTGATTTTTAAAATTGGATACTTTTATATCTTGAATTATAATTGCATAGCAAGTTTTGCCCCAATTTCGGCATTATGCTTAACTAATGCAATATTGGCTGCCAAGCTCTTACCACCGGTTAATTCTTTAATCATAGATAAGAGGAATGGTGTTATCTCTTTCCCTGAGATACCTTCTTCTTCTGCATGAACAAGAGCTTGATCAATCATCTCATTCATTTCCAGTTCATTCATAGCATCTGCTTCTGGTATTGGATTAGCAATAACTAGCCCTCCATTTAAGCCTAGTCCCCACTTTACCTTCATCATTTCAGCAATCTCTTTTATCTCATCTACACGAATATTGACATTATACGGGCTCTTTCTCGTATAAAAAGCGGGTATCTTATCTGTACGGTAACCGATGATTGGGACACCATATGTTTCTAGATATTCAGCTGTTAATTTAATATCCAGAATCGATTTAGCACCGGCACAAACGACAGCGACATTTGTCTTTGCTAATTCCTGCAAATCGGCTGATATATCCATTGTTTCACTTGCCCCTCTGTGGACACCACCAATACCACCTGTTACAAAAACTTCAATCCCAGCTAGTTCTGCACAAATCATCGTGGCAGCAACAGTTGTCGCTCCATGTTTCTTCGCTGCAATGACATAGGGAAAATCTCTTCTGCTAACTTTCATAATTGAATCGTTCGTTGCAAGTAGTTCAAGTTCTGCGTCTGATAGTCCGATTTTAATTCTACCTTCTATAATAGCAATGGTTGCTGGGATTGCCCCATTCTCCCTGATAATCATTTCAACTTCTTTGGCTGTTTGTACATTTTGAGGGTAAGGCATACCGTGAGAGATGATTGTTGATTCTAGTGCGACAATTGGTTTTAACTGTTTTTTTGCTTCGATCACCTCATCAGAGTAATCTAACCAATCTTTTCTCATTTGTAACAACTCCTCTAAAAATATTCTTGAAAGGCATGTTGTAGTTTCTTTGGGTTTAATTGTGGATGAACCGTTTCCTTACTTGTAAGCGTTACACTTGCACAGATAATTCCTATTTTACAAGCATCTTCTATATGCATTCCTTTATGATGTGCATAAATAATTCCTGATGCTAAGGCATCTCCAGCACCTGTTACATCAACGACATGAACAAAAGGGGGCATAATAGCTCCTGCCTCTCCATCTTGTGTGGCGAAAACAAGGCCATTTTCCCCTCTCGTTATTATCACTCTTTCTACACCTTTTGCTAAAATGATTTCACATGCTTTAAAGTAATCTCCTTCACTTGTAAGTTTTACTCCTGAAAGCAAACTTGCCTCATCTTTATTGGCAATAAGAAAACTCACACCTAATAGTTGAGCAGGGAGTCTTTTTATTTTCGATGTAGATACTGTTGTAATACATAATGGTGTGTTGAATTGTTTACATTTTTCTATTACTCTTGTCAATATAACACTTGGGAAATTCGTATCTAGAACAACCATTTTAGCCAAAGTAAAATACCCCCATCGTGATTCAATTATCTCCACATCGAGGTCATCGTTAATTCCCATATCAGATAATGCTAATTTCATTTCTCCCTTTTTATCCAACACTGCTGTATAAGTTCCTGTTCGGCAAGTAGGTATAATTATCGAAGGTGTTGTATCTACTAGTGGCTTTAGGCGATCTAACAACCATATACCTTCGTGATCTTCACCAATAGCAGATAATAAAGAAACGGACATTTCAAGTCTAGCCAAATTCTCCGCGATATTCCTTGCTACCCCTCCTCCTGATTGTTCAGTTTTCGCAGAATTCGATGTCCCTTCCTCTAAGCCGTCCACAGCTTGCAATTTTCTATCAATATTGGCAGCGCCCACACATAAAATAGATGGTTGCTTTGGTAAAATATAAGCCCTACCTAATATATAGCCATTTTTTGTAAGAGAGGAAATATAGCCTGCGACGGTAGAACGAGAAATGCTTAAGCTGTCTGCTAGCTCAGACTGTGAAATATAAGGATTATCTTTTATGGAATTTAAAATTTGCTGCTCTTTTTCATTCAATGGCTCCCCCTCCTGAGAACATTTGTCTATATTATAAACAATAGTTTGATATTTCTGCAAATTCTAATTATAGCTATACTATTTCTCATAAAAAAACAGATAAACTTTCTCAAAGTTTATCTGTTGGTTGTCAGTTCTCTCGGAAGTATTAAAATTTCTACTCTACGATTTCTTTCTCTTCCCGTAACCGTTTCATTCGATTCTTTAGGTTTATATTCACCAAACCCTTTGGCGCTAAACCATTCAGGATTAAGCTCTGGATTATGTAAAAGCACTTTCATGAAATTGACAGCTCTCATTACACTTAGTTCCCAGTTTGACTCAAAATTAGCATTTCGTATCGGTATATTATCCGTATGGCCACTAATAATAATATTTCTTGGAGGGTTCATCACAAGTAGATCAGAGATTTCTTCTGCTGTTTGTATATCTCTAGTTCTCACTTCTGCACTACCTGAAGAGAATAATACATTATCTCGAATCGTCACAAGCAGGCCTTCAGTTGTAAGCTCCGTTTCAAACTTATCAGTAATATCATTACTTATAATATAGTGATCAACTTTGGCTTTTAACTTTTTAAGTTCCTCAGTATCTTGTTCTTCATCAGATAGACCAGACAATTGACTAGCTGACACACTTTCTTTTTTTTGAGGGGCCATACTTCCTTCTGGCATTGGGCTAGGAAAATCAATTACACCATTACCTCCAGAAAAAACTTCATTAAAAGCTGTGGACATTTTTTGGAACTTTTGAACATCGATTGCACTAGAAGCAAATAAGACGATAAATAAAGCAACTAATAATGTAAGTAAATCCGCATAAGGCAGTAACCAGGATTCATCAACATGCTCATCTTCGTGACTCTTCTTCTTCCTTCTAGTCATGATTCTTTGCTTCCTTCATCTAGAAATTCTTTTCTTTCTTTTCCTGGTAAGTAGGAAGATAGTTTTTGTTCAATCACACGTGGAGATTCTCCCTCCAAAATAGATAAAATCCCCTCTATCATCATCCTCTTATGTTTAGCTTCTATTTTAGATTTCCTCTTTAACTTATTTGCGAATGGATGCCACAATACATATCCCGTAAAGATACCTAACATCGTTGCCACAAATGCAGCACTTATTGCTTCACCTAAAGCGTTAATATCGCTCATATTTCCTAATGCCGCAATTAATCCAATTACTGCACCTAATACACCTAGTGAGGGGGCATATGTTCCTGCTTGAGAAAATATTTGCGCTGCCGATTGATGGCGCTCTTCCATTGCATCAATTTCTTCATTTAATACGTCTCTAATATAATCGGCACTCTGTCCATCCACTGCTAGTGATAAACCATTCTTCAAAAAGGGATCATTGATTTCATTTATTCTTACTTCTAATGATAACAACCCCTCTTTTCGTGCAAGCTGAGCCCAATCAGCAAATTGGCTAATAATTTGAGACATCGGTAATGTCTCTCTTTCTTTGAATATGACGCTCATTATTTTAGGTATTCTTTTCACTTCAGAGACTGGAAAAGCGATTAAAACAGACGCTACTGTTCCAACGATAATAATCATAACGGCAGCGGGATTTACTAATACACCCAGTCCTACTCCTTTTAGAAACATACCTAACACAACTGCAATAATTCCTAATATGACACCTATCCAAGTTGTTTTATCCATCCTTATCACACCTACTTCAAAAAATACTTACTTCAAAACTTTTTACTCATTACTTTTTTATCAGATACTGGTTTCTTTGTTTTATTTCGACATATTTCTATGTAATTGAAGTAACTTAATAAGGTCTTTTATCCTATTTGTCTTTTTGTGTTTATATACATAAAAAAACCACACAAAAATGAATGAATAGCATCATTTTTGTATGGTTATTTAAAAAGCTTGTTTTCGATTTTCTGTTCATAATTTTTGAAAATTTGTGTGTTTGTTGCCACTTTTCTTTCTGATAACAATGCTTGAAATTTTAACCTCTTTTCATTCAGCTCTTTTTTTAGTTCTCCTTCTTTCTCTTCATTCTCACAACTTGCAATTAATTGTTCAATTGTTAGCATCTCTTTCCTAAGATCAATTTCTTTTGTTGTATATCCTGCATTTTTCATTATTTTATAAGACATTCTTAGAGATTCTGGTACCCCGCTTAGTTCATCTTTCGGTAAAGGCTTACCATGCCCTTTTAAATGAGCAAACTCTCCCTGTCTTTGCGCTTGTTTGATTTTCTCTTCTGCTAAAATTGAGAATAAATCCATTAAATTATCACCTCATCTTCATCTTATTATACTCCATGCAGTTACATATCCCTAACGAATGAAGGGAAATATAAAATGGAAAGGAGCGATTCACTATGTCAAGAGGTAAACATTTTAATCATAAGAACAAACAGCATCCAGGTGCGTTTAATGAACAATATCAAAAAGAAAAATCAACTGAAGCTCAAGAAGACGAGGAGTTTTTAGTCGTTCAAGAAGCCTTTAAAAATCGCATTGAACAAAGTGAAAACCGTTAATATTTTTATTAGGCTGTAACCTTAGGGCTTACAGCCTTTTTTATAAAAAAAGTTAATGATAAGCTTTAATTTTTAGCCACTCTGTGCAATTTTCGATATCGTTAGAAAAAATACGATCCTGGTTAATTGTTGGTACAATTGTTCGACCTTGTTCATATAGTGAGCGGGTATGATTAGCCATTTTATCTATTCCCTTAAATTCAACCGCTTGCATAGCACAAATCAATTCAATTGCGATAACTTTATTTACATTTTTTATGATTTGATAGGCATGCCTTGCACCAATCGTTCCCATACTTACGTGATCCTCTTGATTAGCAGAAGAAGGAATAGAATCAACACTAGCAGGATGAGCCAGTGTCTTGTTCTCTGACACGAGTGAAGCTGCACAATATTGCATAATCATGGCACCTGATTGCAGCCCCGGTTCTGGGCTAAGAAAAGCGGGCAATTGATTGAGTTGTGGATTAACTAACCTTTCTATTCTTCTTTCAGATATATTCGCTAACTCAGCAACCGCAATTTTCAAAAAATCCATAGCTAACGCAATTGGTTGACCATGAAAATTCCCGCCTGAAATTACTTTTTCTCCATCATCAAAGATTAAAGGGTTATCTGTTGCAGCATTCATTTCAATTTCGAGCTTTTCTTTCACATAGTTAAGTGCTTGCCAAGTAGCACCGTGCACTTGCGGAATACATCTTATAGAGTAGGCATCCTGGACCCTCATTTCTCCTTGAACAGTAGTTAACTTACTACCACTTAAGTATGACCTCATTCGTTTTGCTGTTGCGATTTGTTCAGGATAACCACGAGCTTCATGTACTTTATGATCAAATGCATCGATTATTCCATTTAATGCTTCTACCGATATAGCTGCAATCTTTTCGCTTTCAAAAGCTAAGTTTTCTGCTTCAATATAGGCGATAACTCCTTGAGCGGTCATAGCTTGCGTACCGTTAATCAACGCAAGACCTTCTTTTGCTTCTAAAGTCAGCGGAGTAAGATCACATGCCTGTAGTACTTCTGCGCTCTTTTGTTTTTGTCCATTGAAAAAGACTTCACCTTCACCAACTAGTGTAAGTGCTAAATGGGATAGTGGTGCTAAATCACCACTCGCACCTAAGGATCCTTGCTGAGGAACGACAGGATGAATACGTTGATTAAGGTAAGTAAGTAGTCTATTAATTAATGCAAGACGAACCCCTGAATGCCCTTTTATAAGCGCATTAGCCCTTAACAATAACATTGCCCGAGAGACCTCCTCTGAGAACTCCTCACCCACTCCACATGCATGAGAGCGTATTAAATGGATCTGCAACTCCTCTACATGTTTGCGATCAATATGAACATCACTAAACTTTCCGAAACCAGTCGTAATCCCATATACAGTTTTACCTTCCGCAACTATTCTCTTTACAGCCATATGACTTCTTTCTACATTTTCTATACTCATACGGGCAATATTAACTTCTTCTCCGTGAAAGACCACCGCTTTCACTTGCTCTATCGTCAGGTGTTCCCCTGTTAATTCAATCATCTTATTACCTCCTTATCACATTAGCAAAATAAAGAAAAGACCCGAGTATCACCGAAATGATACTTGGGTCTTTTTATTAAAATAAAATTATTCTTATTTACGTTCATGATACTTCACCTATTTGATCTGTCTTATATCTATATTATAAAGCGGTGCTTACTCATGTCAATTGATTTTTACCATATTCTACCTGGTTACCATGTTAGCAAAATAAAGCACTAGAGCAACCCATATAAATTCATTCCATTTTCCGCTATAATAATTAACGACCCTTTAGTTTAGGAGATTGTTTTTTTTGGAAGGGAGAAAATATGAAATCATTAGTATTAGCCGAAAAACCAAGTGTCGGCAGAGAAATAGCCAGAGTATTAGGATGCAATCAGTCGCATAAAAACTATATAGAAGGCAAGCATTATATTGTTACATGGGCGCTTGGTCACTTAATAGAACTCAAGATGCCCGAACATTACGATAGCAAATACAAACAATGGAAACTAGAAGACCTGCCAATTATTCCTGATAAAATGGGCATCAAGGTAATGAAGCAAACAAGTCATCAATTTAAAACGGTCGAGCATCTTTCCAAGCGAAATGATGTAGGAGACTTTATTATCGCAACCGATGCTGGGCGTGAAGGTGAGTTAGTTGCTAGATGGATTTTAGAGAAGATTAAATGGAAAAAGCCAATCCACCGCCTCTGGATCTCATCTGTCACCGATCGAGCAATACAACAAGGATTTAAAAACCTTAAACCAGGGAAAGACTTTTTAAATTTATATGATTCTGCTGTTTGCAGAGCTGAAGCAGATTGGCTCATCGGATTAAATATTTCACGTGCATTAACAACGAAGTATCAAGAACCTCTTTCTGCTGGTAGAGTGCAAACTCCAACGCTTTCCCTTATTATGGATCGTGAGAAACAAATCCAGAAATTCACCCCACAGGATTATTGGATGATTCATGCAAAAGTGGGCGTATTAGAAACAGAATGGGAAAACAATGGTGAGAAACGAATCTTTAATAGTGATCAAGCTGAAACGATTAAAAAACAAACAGCAAAAGCAAAAGCAACAGTGCAATCGATTACTCGGAAAGAAAGAAGTGAAGCACAACCACTTCCATATGATTTAACTGAGCTACAACGCGATGCCAATAAAAAATTCGGCTTCTCAGCTAAAAAAACATCATCTGTACTGCAAAAATTATACGAACAACATAAAATCGTAACGTATCCACGTACAGACTCTCGTTATTTAACAAGCGATATGGAAAGTACAATGATGGAAAGATTAGAGGCAATTGCTGGTTCTTATAGTACAGAAGTAAAACCTTTGCTTGCGAAAAAGAGTAAGGTACTAGCCAAAAAGGTATTTAATAATAGTAAAGTGACGGATCATCATGCTATCATACCAACGGAACAAAGAGTACATCTCAGTGATTTATCAACAGATGAGAAAAAATTATTTGATATCATTGCTAAGCGATTCCTTGCTTTATTTTATCCGCCATATCAATATGAAAGTGTACTATTAAAGTTAGATATAGCTGGTGAAACGTTCGTAGCTAAAGAAACCCATATCATTGACTTAGGGTTTAAAACGCTCCATTCATCTACGAATGAACAAAATTCAAAGACTGCGTTGAATCAGTTACAACAAGGGAAACAGCTGCAAGTTCATACAGTCGAGACGATAAAAAAATTAACAGAGCCCCCTGCTCGCTTAAGTGAAGCCGATCTGTTACAAGGGATGGAAAAATTTGGTTTAGGTACACCTGCAACGCGTGCCGAAATTATCGAAAGACTTATCTCATCAGAAGTAGTAGAAAGACATAACGGGCGCTTTCATTCCACCCAAAAAGGGAAGCAGTTAATGGATCTTGTAAATGATGAATTAACATCCCCAGCATTAACAGCTAAGTGGGAAAAAGAACTTGAAGCCATCGCACATGGAAAAGCAAAACGTGATGACTTTCTAAAGAAAATTAGACAACAAACGAAGCAAATAGTATCCGAAGTAAAGAAAAGTGATAAATCTTACCGCGCCCATAACTTAACCGGATCGAAATGTCCTGAATGCGGCTCTTTCTTAAAAGAACGGAATACGAAAGATGGGAAAATCCTCGTTTGTTCGAGTCTGGATTGTAACTTCAGAAAAAGAAAAGATCCAAAGCTTTCTAATCGTCGTTGTCCTCAATGTCATAAAAAGATGGAAGTTCACAACGGGAAAGCTGGCACATACTTCCAATGTCGCAAATGTAATGTGGTTGAAAAAGCGGCAGATAAGAAACAAAAAGTCAATAAACGTGAAGAAAGAAAGCTTGTTCAGAAATACTCTGCTAAAAATGATCAATTCGGTACGAGCCTTGGTGACTTGTTAAAACAAGCAATGGAAGATAAAGAGTAAACATACACTGTCAATCCAGTAAGAATCTTGCTGTTTTGGCAGTTTTTTTGTTATATCATGAACAACTTCTTGCTTATGTTTTACCATGTAAACCGTGTAGTTCTTCCCTCTATCTTGTCATAAAGATAAAAAGTTTCTTTTTTCCTATAGAAAAGTTACAATAAGTAAGAAGTTTTTGACAAAGGGAGTGTACATAGTATGAGTACTTTTGAAGAAAAGCTCGACAAATATGCAGAATTAGCAGTTAGAGTGGGTGTCAATATTCAAAAAGGTCAATCATTAGTCATCAATACTTCTATTGATTCTGCCCAATTGGTTCGAAAAATTGTAAAAAATGCTTATGAAGCTGGTGCTGATCAAGTTATTGTGAACTGGAATGATGATATTGTTTCTCGTACAAAGTATGAATTAGCACCGATTGATTCCTTTAAAGAGTATCCGAAATGGCGTGCGCGTGAAACGGAAGAATTAGCAGAAAACGGAGCAGCTTTTATTGCGATTGTCTCTTCTAGCCCTGACTTACTGAAAGGAATTGACCCTGAGAAAATCAGCACATTCCAAAGGGCATCAGGTCAAGCATTAGCAAAATATCGTAAAGCTGTGCAAACAGATAAAGTAAGTTGGACAGTAATATCCGCACCTTCTCAAGCTTGGGCGAATATGGTGTTCCCTGACGCAAAAGAAGAGGAACGAGTCAACTTACTATGGGATGCTATCTTTAAAGCAACACGAACTGATTTAGATGATCCTATCCAAGCATGGAAAGATCATGATCAAACATTACATGAAAAAGTAGAATACTTAAACGAAAAACGTTATAAAAAATTACATTACACCGCACCAGGAACAGATTTGACGATTGAATTACCAGAAAAACATTTATGGGTTGGTGCTGGAAGCGTCAATGAAAACGGTCATGAATTCATGGCAAACATGCCAACAGAGGAAGTGTTCACAGTGCCACATAAATATGGTGTAAATGGCACTGTCGCAAGCACAAAACCACTTAGTTATGGTGGTAACATTATTGACCGCTTCTCCATTACTTTTAAAGATGGAAGAATAGTTGATTATAAAGCTGAGGAAGGCGAAGCTATTTTAAAACAACTAGTTGAGACAGATGAGGGCTCTCATTATCTTGGTGAAGTCGCGCTTGTACCATTTCAATCACCAATTTCTCAATCAAACCTTCTTTTCTATAACACATTATTTGATGAAAATGCATCGAATCACCTCGCTATCGGCAGCGCCTACGCCTTCTGTGTAGAAGGTGGCAAAAAAATGAATAGTGAAGAGCTAGAAACAAACGGATTAAACGAAAGTATCACCCATGTAGACTTTATGGTCGGTTCCTCTGAAATGGATATTGACGGTATCCTTGAAGATGGTACAACTGAGCCTGTATTCCGTAAAGGAGATTGGGCATTTTAACAAAGAAATATTGCGTGTGCACTCTTCAGACCCAAACGCTAGCGTTTGGGTCTACTTTTCGTGATTTTTTGGGGATACAATATCTTTTGTGAATGAGCAAGCACGCCCCCTGAGCATTCTGTTTTTTGTGAATCATACTTTATTGTTATTCCTACTACTCTAAGTAATATTGCTTTTTGAGGAACAGATTATTGCGGAGCGCTCATGCTCTGGTTTCTCTCTGAGTGACTTGCTAATCCCTTTTGCGTGGCGCTCAGTTCTTATTTTCTTGCTGAGTGACCTGCATACTCCTTTTGCAAAGCACTCACTCTCTGCTTTCTCTCTGAGTGACTTGCTAATCCCTTTTGTGCGGCGCTCAGTTCTTGTTTTCTTTCTGAGTGATCTGCAAACTCCTTTTGCAAAGCGCTCACACTCTAGTTTCTCTCTGGGTGACTTGCTAATCCCTTTTGCGAAGCGCTCATGTTCTGGTTTCTTTCTGAGTGACTTGCTGTTCCCTTTTGCGCGGCGCTCAGTTCTTGTTTTCTTGCTGAGTCACCTGCAAACTCCTTTTACTAAGCGCTCACTCTCTCTTTTCTCTCTGAGTGACTTGCTAATCCCTTTTGCGAAGCGCTCAGTTCTAGTTTCCTTGCTGGGTGATCCGCAAACTCTTTTTGCGAAGCGGTCACTCTCTGCTTTCTCTCTGAGTGACTTGCTAATCCCTTTTGCGTGGCGCTCAGTTCTTGTTTTCTTGCTGAGTGACCTGCTAACTCCTTTTGCGAAGCGCTCATGCTCTAGTTTCTCTCTGAGTGACTTGCTAATCCCTTTTGCGTGGCGCTCAGTTCTTATTTTCTTGCTGAGTGACCTGCATACTCCTTTTGCAAAGCACTCAGTTTTAGTTTTCTTGCTGAGTGACCTGCTAACTCTTTTTGCGAAGCGCTCATGCTCTGCTTTCTCTTTGGGTGACTTGCTAATCCCTTTACAAAGCGCTCACTCTCTGCTTTCTCTCTGAGTGACTTGCTGTTCCCTTTTGCGTGGCGCTCAGTTCTTGTTTTCTTGCTGAGTGACCTGCTAACTCCTCTTACTAAGCGCTCACTCTCTCTTTTCTCTCTGAGTGACTTGCTAATCCATTTTTCAAAGCGCTCCGTTCTTATTTTCTTGCTGAGTGACCTGCAAACTCTTTTTGCGAAGCGCTCACTCTCTCTTTTCTCTCTAAATGACTTGCTAATCCATTTTACAAAGCGCTCACTCTCTTTATTCTTTCTGAGTGACTTACCATGCCAGAATCCTTTGAATTTAGGCAGCACAAATAGGCTGCTACTATCTTGTTTTTAAAAATTTCGCAGCCTACCTATGATCAAAATATAATGTTTTATTGCTTACTTAATGAGATTTGCTTGATCTCTCCTGATTCATCCGTATAGGTTTTAAGAACATATTTATCAGCAAGAAATTCAGAATAGATTAAACCGTTCTCCTCTTCTTGTCTAACTGGATCTCCTAATAACTTCTTGAGATCTGCTAATGAAGATTGTAATCTTTCCCCTGGGATGGCAACTGTAGATACAGCCCCATCTTCTCTGTTATAGTAGTAGATTGTTTCTGGATACATTAAATACTGTTGACCATGAAGTATTCCCTCTTGAATGTAATAAGGGTTAGATTTTTTAATGTCTTCTATGTTCGTACCAATTGGATAAGGGCCACCCATAGGTATACCCATTTTCGCTCTTTCAATTACTTCTTTAGTCAACTCAATATTTTCATAAGGATAAAACACTTCTTCCGTCTCGCTCCAAATATCCATCCAAGACTGATCTAATAATGATTGATAAGCACCAGAATCTTCAGTTACCGTTGCTTCATCATGGAGTGAAAGGACTAATGGATCATTTTGTAATTCCCAGCTGAGAAAAATCGATTCATTTTGATTAACCGGATAGGCCGATTGAAGGACATTTTGACTTAAGGATTTAAGTTTTCTATCTGTTAAGTTAAGCAATTCTCCACCTTCAATCGGTACCTCTCTTAATATCCCTTGGTCCATTGAAATAACTCGAAGTGACGATACTTCCTCACTCTTTTCAAGTGATAATATAATAAGAGTTTGTTTATTTGTATTCAGTGAATAGATATTATTTTTATTGAATTTCTCATAGGCAAGCTCTTGGCTATATGCCATTTTGCCGTTCTCTTCAGCAACAAAAAATGAATATTGATTGCTATCATCTTGATTTGAGGAAATATATACTTCATAACTTTTTTCCCCATCCACCATTGTTGTTTCGTAAATGGCATTTTCTTCAAGGACTGCCACCTGTTGTTTTTCTACTTCATCCGCTTCATGAGCAACAGTTGAACTTGGCTCCATTTCTTGTTTATTCACCTTTGACTCATTCATGCAACCAGACATGAGAGTAGTTAACATTAATATATATAAATATTTCTTCATTTAAATCTCCCTATCAACAAAAATCACTTGGCCCTTGCCAAGTGCTTAATATTCTAAGTAAAGTCCTTTTTATGAAAGACTAGTCGTCAATTCTATTTTTAAGCTATCATACATTTCTTTATTGACATTCTAAATTGTAACAAATCTGAAACAATACTACAAACAGAATAAATAATCGTAAAGTAAACTTAATGTCCTGATTTCTCCCGTTTACTATGTTTAAATATTTATATACAATGTTTCTTAAAGAATTCAACATAAGAACTACTTTTTGATTTGGAGGGATTTTTTGCTATGTTACAAGAATTTAAGAAATTTGCTATGAAAGGAAATGTGTTAGACCTGGCAATCGGGGTCATTATAGGGGCAGCTTTTGGAAAAATTGTTACTTCTCTAGTGAATGATCTGATTATGCCTATTCTTGGAATCTTTATCGGTGGAGTCGATTTCACAAAACTCTCTTATTCCCCTCCATTTGGGGAATCTGTTATACTATATGGACAATTTATTCAAACCGTTTTCGACTTTTTGATTGTCGCTTTTTCCATTTTTCTTTTTGTCCAATTTATGAATAAAAGAATTAGGAAGAAAGAAGAAGAGAGTACGCCTGAACCGCCAGAAAAAGATGCAAAAGAAGAATTACTAATCGAAATTCGTGACTTGTTGCAAAAACAAGAGCAGAACTCACTTGATATAACAAAAAAACAAAATCATGAGTCCTAAATAAAATCTAGGAATATTTATATGAGTGGCAAAAAGAACAAATGATAGACATCTCATCATATCATTTGTTCTTTTTCCTATTTGCCACATAAATGCTCATGCATCTATTCACACAGCTAATCTTATATAGAAAGAAGTGGTCCAATGCCATCATCTATTCAAAAACAATATTTTCGTCGTGTTATTATTATTTTTATGATTTCTCTTGCTATTGCCACTATTGGGGTCTTTCTTGGTACAGTTGTTCCAAGCCAGTATTTTCTACCGATCAAGATAATTGAAGTAATTATGTTAATCATCGCTTTTTTTCTTAGACGAAAAAAGGGGATTTCCTACTTTTTCTTATTCTTATTTACCTTTATATCTGGCTTGTCTATTTATCCAATTCTACATCAATATGTGTCTTCAATAGGTATGCAAACGATACTAATGACGCTCATAGCAACAACTATCATTTTTATTTTTATTGCGAGCTATGCCACTATTACAAAGAAAGATTTTAGTTTTTTAGGCGGTATATTATCAATTGCATTACTTGCCTTTATCATTATTGCTATCATACGAATCTTTTGGCCATTAGATGACACTTCACTACTCACATATTCATTTATAGGTGTTCTCATATTCAGTGGCTATATTCTATATGACTTTAACCGTTTGAAAAAATACGGTATTAAAAAAAGTCAAATCCCTACTTACACTTTGAATTTGTATTTAGATTTTATTAATCTCTTCTTAAACTTACTTAGACTAATTGGTTTACTGAAAGATAGAAAATAACAAGTAACATTATAAAAACGAAGAACGACAATGACAGATTACTTTCTGTCGTTTTTTTTATGCCCAAAAATGAATAAATCTGGATAATCGGAACACTTTATAAACATAATACGAAAAAAGGAGGTTTTTTTTCCAATGGCAGAACAACACTCTGAAAAGAAAATGTCAAGAAGACGCTTTATTAGAAACTCTGGATACGTAGCAGGTGGACTTGTCGGTGGAGGAATTATCGGTGGGCTCATTGGTGCCAATATGAATGATGAGCAAGAAGGTACAAATACACAAGGGGAACATCAAGGAACCAGCTATCTACAAGCACCTCTTTATTTTACAAACCCTGAAATGTTTGCCGTTTTAGTCGCTGCTTCTGAAAGAATTTTCCCAAGTGATGATAACGGTCCAGGAGCTGATGAATTAGGCGTTGCCTATTATATAGATCACTCGCTCGCTGGTTCTTGGGGGAACAATGCTCGTGAATATATGCAAGGACCATTCTTTCCAGGCTCTAACTTCCAAGGTTATCAATCCCCTCTTAAGAGACATGAAGTATTTGATACCGGGATAAAGGCACTGCAAAAAGTGGCTAATGAAAAACACGATAAGAATTTCCCTGACTTGGAAGGCGAACAACAAGATGCTATCTTAACTTCCTTCCAAAATGATGAGGTTGAGCTCAAAGGAGTAACATCCAAAACCTTTTTTAATATTCTCAGAGCAGCCACGATTGAAGGTGTATATGCTGACCCTGCATATGGAGGAAATATTAATATGGAAGGCTGGAAAATGAAAAACTATCCTGGGCATCAAATGAGTTATTACGACAAAATTGAATCAGATGAATTTATGGAAATTGAACCACAAGCCCTACATTCTTATACAAAATAAGTGGATTGAATAGGAGGAAATACAATGGCTGAAAAATTACCTAAAACCGATGTCGTCATCGTCGGTATGGGCTGGGCTGGTAGCATTATTGCTGCCGAGCTTGGTAAGGAAGGATTAAAGGTTGTTGGATTAGAACGAGGTAAAGAAAGAGGCTTGAAAGATTATTATGTCGTACACGATGAGCTTCGTTATGCTATTCGTTATGAATTAATGCAAGATTTATCAAAGGAAAGTTTAACTTTCCGTAATAACCAAAAGGAAAGGGCCCTTCCCATGCGTCAACTTGGTTCTTTCCTATTAGGTGAGGGTTCTGGTGGTTCTGGTGTTCATTGGAACGGCCAATCCTTCCGTTTTTTGCCTTATGATTTTGAAATACGATCAAAAACAATTGAAAAATATGGTGAAAGTAAAATCAAAGGATTACAAATTCAGGATTGGGGCATTACATACGACGAATTGGAACCATATTTTGATAAATATGAGAAGGTCGCTGGTATTAGTGGTGAAGAGGCTCATTTTGGACCGGAACGATCCAATCCATATCCAACACCACCGATGAAAGAGACACCATTAACCAAACGGTTTAAAGATGCAACAACCTCATTAGGTATGCATCCATACCATATGCCTTCAGCTAATTTAAGTGAACCATATGAGAACATGTACGGTGCAAAGATTGCTAACTGTCAATATTGCGCATTTTGTGAACGTTTTGGTTGCGAATACGGTGCAAAGGCAGACCCAACTGTTGCCGTCATTCCTTATGCTATGGAAACAGGCAATGTAGATATACGCAATTTTGCTAATGTAACTGAAATCATACATGAAGGTGGAAAAGCAACAGGTGTGAAATTCGTAGATGTATTAACGAAAGAAGAATTCATTCAACCGGCTGATACAGTCGTTCTTACGAGCTATGTCATGAATAATACGAAACTACTTCTACATTCAAAAATAGGCAAAGCCTATAACCCGGAAAACGGGACTGGTGTGATTGGTAAGAACTATTGTTATCAGATTCTCCCTGGCTCTACAGGCTTTTTTGAAGAAGAACGCTTTAACACTTTTATGGGGGCAGGAGCATTAGGTGCAACAATTGATGATTATAATGGTGATAACTTCGATCACTCAGATCTAAACTTTATCCATGGTGGCTCTATCTCCATTAATCAATCAGGTAAACGACCGATTGGCTCAAATACCGTTCCATCTGGTACACCAAACTGGGGAGCTGAGTTTAAAGCACAATCTATCAAGTATTTTACAAGATCACTCAATATTGGAACACAAGGGGCTTCCATGCCTGTACAACATAACTTTATGGACCTTGATCCGACGTACAAAGACGCTTATGGTTTACCATTGCTTCGCTTAACTTACGACTTTACAAAACAAGATAAAGAGCTTTATAACTATATCGGCAAAATTGCAGATCAAATTATGCTTGAAATGGGCGCAGATAAAGTAAATGAACGTTCGAATCTTGAAAGTTATGATATTGTGCCATATCAAACAACTCATAATACAGGTGGTGTTATTATGGGCGCTGAACCGGAAACATCTGCTGTTAATAATTATCTGCAAATGTGGGATGCTGAGAATGTATTTGTTGTAGGTGCCTCTGCTTTTGCACATAATGGGGGCTATAACCCAACGGCAACTGTCGGTGCACTCGCATTCAGAGCAGCAGAAGGTATCCTCAAATATAGCAAAGAAGGTGGCATGCTCGCCTAATTAGTAGGAAAGGGGTTGATTTGTAATGGGTTTAACAAATATCGGAATACCAGGTTTAATCATTATCCTTGTCATCACCTTGATTATATTTGGACCAAAAAAACTACCTGAAATTGGCTCAGCTTTCGGAAAAACATTAGCTGAATTTAAAAGATCGACAAGAGAAATTATGGACGATAGCGACAAGGAAACATTAACAGTGGCTGCTAAAAATGAAGAGGAATCTAAATAACATCTGTGATGGAGGCGTAAAGATGGAGAATAATGACCAAACACTAGTGGAGCATTTAACTGAATTAAGAAAAGTGCTCATTCGATCGATTGTCTTCTTTACCTTTTGTTTTATCCTTTGCTTAGTGTTTATTAACCACCTTATTCCCATTCTAGCTAATGACTATGATCTCGTCATGCTAGGGCCATTAGATGTAATTAGACTATACACAGGGATTGCCGGTAGCATTAGCCTCGGCATTTCCCTTCCCTTCATTGCGTTTCAAGCATGGCTATTTATTAGACCTGCATTGAATGATAAAGAAGCAAAAATCTCGATCATGTTCATTCCAGGAATTATTTGTAGTTTCGCCATTGGCTTATCATTTGGTTTATTCATTGTATTCCCAACCATTTATGGCTTTCTCATGCACCTTGGCGAAAGTAATTTTTCTATGATGATTACTGCTCGAGAATATTTCTCATTTTTATTGATTTCTACTATTCCGTTTGGATTTCTATTTGAAGTTCCATTATTACTAGTTTTTCTCACAAATATCGGGGTCGTATCCCCTGAAATGCTAAAGTCAGTAAGAAAATACGCATATGTGGTGCTTGCTGTCGTTTCTGCACTCATTACGCCACCAGACTTTTTCTCACAAATACTCGTACTCTTTCCATTAATTGGACTATATGAACTTGGACTGTTTCTTTCAAAGATTAGCTATAGAAAACGATTGGTCATGGACGCAGAGTTAAATAAAGGGTAGTTTATTGATAAGTGAAAACGTTAGTATTCTCGTGGACATTTTTAAAATAGGTAAATGAAGGAATAATCTCTAATAAGGAACAAGGATTGTATGAAGAGGAATCCAATCTTAGTTATTTTTTAATTAGATTTCGATATTGCTCTATAAAATGCTTAGGTACATCTTTCATATAAAAAGGATATACACCACGATTAGTATGTAAATACAATGTACCTAGCTTTTTTTTCGATTCTCTAAATGAAATATCAAAAACAGCTTGGATATCTATTTCGTCTTCACTCCATATAATTTTCTCATCGAAAAGTTTGATTTCACTTTCTATTTCCTCATACTTTTGGACATTCCAATCAATTTTACGCACAACTTTTATATAAGTAAGACTAGCTATAAGTTCCAATGGCGAACCCCCAATATTTAATATCTCCATTCTATTGGATTGTTAGTGAAAACGATAATAATTTGCTTAAAAGTAAAGAAACCATTTTAGCAACGTTAAAAATGTTACTATTTATTGTTTCAATTCGAGCTGATACCTACTCCCCTATGTAACTTCTCAAATAAATCTTAACTGTATTCTAGCCAGTTAAACTTAATATCAAAAGCAAAGAAAGAATGGTTGCTCTTCTTTTTGCATTTAAGAACCAGCTTCCGATTCTTTCATATGATTACGAACAGTTCAAAACAATGTTCCGAATTAAAGTACACCAGAAAATAATCTCGCAAATGACTCTTTTGTTCTTTCTAATAATCCTCTTTTGTAAAACTGTACCGGACTTATTTTAAAACTATCTTTCATATCATCTTCATAATGAGCAACTAAATCTCTAATAGAACTTGTCCCGTAAAGAAAAACATTCACCTCGAAGTTCAAATGGAAACTTCTCATATCCATATTAGCAGTACCAATACTGGCTAAATTCCCATCAATAATAATTATTTTTTGATGAAGAAAACCTTTTTTATATGAATAGATCTCTACTCCATAGCGAAGAAGTTCAGAAAAATAAGAACGGCTAGCATATTGCGTAAAAAAACTATCATTGATTTCAGGGACGAGAATTCTCACTTCAATCCCTTTTGCCGCAGCTACTCTTAATGCCGTACGAATGGCTTCATCTGGTACAAAGTAAGGGGTAGCAATCCAAATGGAATAATCAGCAGACGAAATCATCGAATAATAAAAATCCCCCATAATACCCTGTTGCGTATCTGGTCCACTGGCAACGACCTGAAGCGCTCCGTCTACCACATCATCTTTTTTATGTATAGGCTTCCTATCATTACGATATTTATCCAACACCTCTTCATTAGCAACATATTCCCAATCTAATAAAAATATCGTGTGTAGTATATAGACAGCTTCACCCTTTAATAAAAGATGGGTATCTCGCCAAAATCCAATTTGCTTATCTTCACCCAAATATTCATTTCCAACATTCAATCCACCCGTAAAGCCGATTTCTCCATCAATGATGATAATCTTACGGTGATTTCTAAAATTAAATTTCTGATTAAAAAAACCATACTTTAAAGGCGAGAATGGTTTTACTCGGATGCCAGCATCTAACATCTGGTTGATATCTTCCGCATGCAGTGTTAAGCTCCCAGCTGCATCGTAAATAAATAACACCTCTACTCCTTGCTTGGCTTTATCCATCAATATCTTCATTATTTCTTTTCCTAAGCGATCAGAACGAAAAATGTAATATTCCATATGAATGAATTTTTTTGCCTGTAACAGCCTTCTCTTAATTTCAAAAAAAGTTTCATCACCGTTTTTTAAAATGGTTGCTTTAGACTTCGTACTTATCGGAGTTAATGATGAATGATTAGCAAATTCCGCAAATCGAAGCTGGCCATCTTGGAGGAATGATATGTCTTGTTCTTCTTCTCTATGCATTAAGCGTTTCCATTCATCTCTATCTCTGCTACGTTTACTTTTAAATAAATACCCTTTCATATATAATTGCCCTGAAAATAAATAAAATAAATATCCAAACACCGGAAAGAATACGATTACATACATCCATAATAATGTATGCTGTGGGGTTCGATCTTCCAGCATAATGGAATAGCATATCACTAATATTGCCAAACTATAAAATACAAGGCACATTATCGTAGTCATTATACTTGTTGCCATAAAAAGTCCGATATATAATGTAACCATCAGAATGAATACAAATAAAAACTCTACTCTTCTTCTACCTTTCATTACCATGCCCCATCCCGTAAGTTGCTGTTATTATTAGTACCCTAATTTTCATTTAAAGAAACGAGCTCTATCATAATTTTTATAAACGTTGAGGAGAATAAAATGAAAGTCATACCTTTACATAAAGAACATGCCGAAAGTTTCAAACAAATACGTCTCATTGGACTTAAAGAACATCCAGAAAGTTTTGCCTCTAGTTTTGAAGAAGAAGTACAGCAATCAATACTAGATATCGAAAAGAAATTGCTCTCTAGTCAAGCAATCACTTACGGTGCTTTTCATGAAGGTAAATTAGGCGGCATCATCACTTTGTTATATGAAAGTAAATTAAAAATGCGCCATAAAGCACATATCGTTGGTTTATTTGTACGAGAGGAATTTAGAGGGCTTGGGATGGCAAAACAATTAATGAACACGGTCATAGAAAAAGCACAAGGTAGTACGACTATTGAACAATTACATTTAACTGTCATGGCTGATAATCAACCTGCAATAAAATTATACAAAAAACTAGGATTTCGCTCATATGCTCATGAACCTCGTGCTTTAAAAGTGGTCGGACATTATTATGATGAAATTCATATGGTCTTACAATTAAAATGAGTTTGAGGCAGGTGTTTACTTGAACGCCTGCCTTAAACATTACCTCTTATAAAGATTGATATTTTTTTAATATTTCCTGAAGCTTCAATGCTAACCCAACATTACCTTCAACCTTTAAACCACCTGTCATAAACGCTACCGTCGTGTTTAAATCACCTTTTAATAGACTAGAAAAGTGACTATCACTCATTCTTAATTTAACCGCAGGATCGTCAGCTTCCCCTTCAATTACACTTACCTTTCCATCGCATAAAACAATTTGAATGGGGCCACTTTCTTTTAAATCCACTTGAAACACTCTATTTTTTTCATTTACAATATACTCTGGTTGATTATTCATTTTATCCGTCATTTCTTCAAGTTCAAGTAATACAGACATGTTAAGCCTCCCTTTTATCAATAAAATACCTTAAGCTGTAGCAAGGACATGGAAATGCAAACATAAAATAGAAAGAAATTCGTTACTCTAAAATTCACATGATTTTTCAATAGGATTACAGTATAGCGGTAATGATTTCAGTATCTAATTGTCCTCGAAATCTTTCATTTCATCGCAGTAACTTTATTAATATTCTATGTGGTAAATGAATCTTCCTGCCTAAAATGAATAATTATTCATTTTTCTTATTTTACATGAGGAAGTTCTTTTCAAATAAAAAATAACTCGCCAATTGGCAAGCTATTTTTAGTACTCATTCATATAACCCGTGTTATTACACTAAAGAAAGGAATCTATTCTCTCCACGGTAGTTCTGTTCCAAAGCTTTGTGCCCTTTTTTCGCTATCCTTCCTTCTACGCTTTCTATGTTCCGCTCTTTCTTTTGCACTTTCATATAAACTCATTTCTTCGTCAGTCACTGGTACAATTTTAGGAATCGGTGCTGGTTTCCCATCTTCACCAAGTGCTACCATTGTAAGGAAAGATAGTGCACAAATATTTCTATCTCCTGTTAAGAGATCTTCTGAAATAACCTTTACAAATATCTCCATTGAGGACCTGCCTGTATATGTAACAAATGCTTCTAAACAAACCGCATTACCAGCGTAAATAGGATGTAAAAAATCAACTGAATCAGTTGACGCTGTTACAACCGCTTTTCTTGAATGCCTCATAGCTGCAATCCCAGCAATATCATCTATATAAGCCATTAACTTCCCACCAAACAGCGTCCCATGTCCATTTGTATCTGGTGGTTGAACAATACTTGTTTTTACAACATATGATTCTTTACAAAACTTTGATTCACTCACACTATTTTCTCCCTTCATAAAAGTATCAAAGGATACCTTTATATATCATACCTCATTACCGTTATTTAAAAAATGAATTCTTCTTTTTTGGCCTGAGTGTGTCCCCTGTCCATCCTTTTTTCACCAGCAACATATAAACAGCTACAGTAGATAGAATAATAACGATTAATGCACCTGCGTAACCCCATTTCTCATCTAATTCCGGCATAAATGTGAAATTCATACCCCAAAGAGCTCCCCATGCACTAATTGGTGTAAATAGTGTCGTAATAACTGTTAAAGTTTTTATGACTTCATTTCCCCTATGGGAGGATACCATTTCTTCAAAATGTACAAGATGATCAATTTCTTCAATATACTCTTTCGTTAACATACTTCCTCTCTCTAATCTTTTTCTCATATTTTTATAATGCTTTGTCTCAACAATTTCTCTTGAAAATGCTTCTTCCAAACCAAACGATAATTCTATAATTGGAATCATAAAGTTTTTCCAAACTAACACTTCATGCCTTAACTGAAAAATTTCTTCTAATCGATCAATACTGTTCTTTTGTTTGATTTCCCAAAGTAAATCGTTTAATTTCAGCTCAAAATCATCAATTCTTTTAATACTATTCTTTAATATCTCAGCTAAAAGAATAGAGAAACCAGCAACTGCATTTTCAGCTTCCATCATATCATCATTACTATGACTATCCTGTTCAAATTCACTCGTTATCAATACATGTTCTGTTAGAAAATAATGGAGAAGTTTATATTCATTTTGTTGATTAAGCTTTTGTTCATAAATGAGCGATCCACAAATGTAGCTTTTCCCTTCCGTTGAACGCAAATGGAGATGATTTGATTCTTGCGAGGAAATATGCTCAATCCACATTTCTATCTCTTCTTTATAAAAAGGGAATTCTAGATGTTTGTTTGCTTCTGGTTCAAAAAAATTAAGCCATCGCCAATTATTCATCTCTTTTGTATCCATTCATTCTCACCCTCCTACTTTAACATTCCCTGAAAATGAACATAACAAAACCATATGTTTATATATAAATAAAACGGGTAATTATAATACATGCAAGAAATAAACTTTCCATAAAATGAAGGAGGAGTTAATATGAAATCTCGTCCAAAGAACTTTATTATTGCAGGAGTTGGCGTAACAAGTTTACTATTACTTGCTAAGAAGGAAAATCGTGAAAAGTTACAGACACTCACACATAAAATGAAAAGTTATCTTCCAACTAATAGTGAGAATCAATATGAAATGAAAGCCGGACATCCCGATCCACAAGACACCCGCGATAATGAAATGGTCAGTGAAGGTGCTATGACTTCCGTTAATTATTATAATAATCAACAAGAAGAAAAATAACCTAGGGATTTCTCCTTAGGTTATTTTTCTTCTACAATCATTGGGTGAAGTTTTGCCTTCCCCCTCCTCAACCTTGTCTTAATTGTCGAGAGAGGTAGCTTTGTTGCTTCACTTATTTCCTTTAATGACATTTGTTCGAAGTAATAAAGATATAGTGGTTCTTTATATTTTTCAGGTAGACAAAAGATAATCCTCTCTACTTCTTCTCGATTACTTTTTTTAACAAACAATTCATCGGCCCCTGGAGATTTGGCTTCCTCATATAGAGCAGGTAGCCTCTCTTCTAAAAATTGTCGTTCACTTTGTTGTTTTCTCCATTGATCCCTACATTTGTTTAATGCAATTTTATATAGCCAATTT
This sequence comes from Cytobacillus sp. FSL W7-1323, assembly GCF_038595015.1. NCBI lineage: Bacteria > Bacillati > Bacillota > Bacilli > Caryophanales > Bacillaceae > Cytobacillus > Cytobacillus sp. FSL W7-1323. The sequence goes on along the minus strand of NZ_CP151998.1, from coordinate 1,251,236 downwards.
TTAATATTTGTTTCTTCTTTCAAGGAAGGGAAAGCTAAATAAGCTGAAATTAAGGCTTCTTGGAGTAAATCCTCCGCTCTTTGGGGATGTTTAATTAAAGAATAAATGTATCTGTATAATGATTGAGCATACTCGCTCACATAATTTTCGAATGTGTAGTTAATTGTTGCTTCCATACTTCATCTGGGTCTATTACCCTTTCCTCCTTTATTTCTTTTCTTACCCTAATAGACGAATGATAGATCTTCTTCCCCTACAGTGTTTTTTATTTTTTTAAGAAAAACTTGTTTGTTTTGTAAGAAACCAAGTAACACCAATCTTCTTACATATCGTCATGTAATGCATGAACATTAATAAAATGGCTCCCATATTTATGCCTAAAATTACGCCATGCATTTGCAGACTTTCCATCGAACCAAATACATACATCGCAACAAAAGATATAAGTGTTGACCACACAGCATGATAAAAGGCATCTTTCATAAGCCCCAAACCGATAAGAAATGCTTGCATAGGGAAAATAAAAAAGTGTAACAGAAAGAATGGCCACAGTAATTGCACATATATACTTGCTTCTATCGAATGGAAAAATGTACTAGTTAAAGGTTCGGCAAAGAAATAAAAAATGGTAACAGAAGGAACGCCATACAAGAAGGTGATAAAAAATACTTGTTGAAGTAACCGCCGTAAGTAATTATGCTTCTCTTCAGCATATGCTCTTGAAACAGTAGGAATGAGCATAACCATAAAGGAATGAGCAATAAAAGCGGGAAACATTCCAATTGTCATTGCTACACCTGCAACCATCCCAAAATGTTCAGTGGCAATATCCGTACTGATTCCAGACTTTAGCAATGCTGCTTTTATTAAAAATGGTTGGATCGCATGGGTTAAAGCATGAAATATCCGTAGACCTGTTGTAGGGATAGACACCCCCATCAAGTTTTTCCACACACTCATACCAGACATCGGCTCAAACGGCAATTTCTTCATCCTTTGATACTGGATGACAAATAAATGAATGAAGTAAGCAAAAATCGCTATTTCACTGCCAACAAATGTACAAACAGCTATAAAAACTGCCGTTTCCGTTTCAAAGCGAAACAAATGAAAAAGTAATACCAGCAATGAAAGCTGAATGAATTTTCTCAAAAAATTGGCAGAAGCAATCTTCCCCATTTGTTCGTTGCCCATAAAATAACCTCTAGCAATAGAAGAAAATGAAATAATCGGTATGAGAATAATAGCCATCCACCTTAATAGTGGATGATAATCATCAAAAACAGTAATAAATGGGAGAATCGCTGATGCTAACGGGATTAATATAAGTGAAAAGATAACCGTCATTCTAATCACATGATTGAGCATACTATAGTGATATTTTCTATCCTTTTCTGCAATAAATTTAGAGATGGAAACAGGCATTTCAAAACTAGCTAATAAAACAATCAAAAAAATGGTTGGAAGAATAGACATATAAAGCCCTAAACCATGTTCACCTAACTGCCTAGCAAGCACCATATTAATCAGAAATTCAATACATTCACCTGCAAAAGCCGCTAGAATTAATAAAAGCAATCCCTTGAAGAACTTGTTCATTTCGCCTCTCCTTTTTGTTCCCACAAATAAATAATCTCTTCTATCCTATGAGACAACCCTTAAAATTATTAACCTAGTTGAATATTTGTTTGCTGATCACTTCACTCTATTTTTGTTTTTTTCTAACCTAAAAAAGGGACATACATATGGAACAATGAATGGTAGATAAAGTCGATATAGCCACTGCAGGGGCGGTTCACTTGCATTTGCTAGAGAAGGGATGTTTTTGTCTTTCATCAAATATTAATGAAGAAAAAGGGTAAGAAACCTCATGGATAATTCTGTAAATTGAACACTTCATTTTTAGTATCTTTGTCCTATACGAAGGCTTTGAAAAGAGTAAAAGGGTTGCTCAAAAGTCGAAGAAGTGACTTTTTGGACAACCCTTTTTAATGTGATATTCTGTTTGCTAATCCATCAACTGCCTACACACCATAAATGGACAATGGATGTGTGGCGATGTTTCTTACGTCAACACTTTTTGCTGATTTTTATCCATATACACAGGTATAGTCAGTCTGATTTCCAATCTTCAGCTTGCATGCTACCCATGTATAACTGGCACAGATAGTACCGACCTTTCTATCTATTCTTCCAATAAAGATGCTGACCACTTCTTATATAAGTAATCCAGTTCTATTTGACATTGTTCCTTCTCATATTGTAAGTCTTGCAACATGCTCAAGGCTTCACCAGTCATCATCTTTCTTTCTATTATCTGTAATCTTTCTTCTAGCTTTTCCAATTCCTCTTCTATATCATCTGTTTGATGAATATTTTGTTTTACTGTACTTTCCCTTTCAACCTTTTTTATCGCTCCCTTAATTGGAGGTGCCAACTGTTGAATTTGGTTGCACCACTTTTCCCATGCATATGTGAATGAACCATTAAAATAGGAAAGCCTTCTCTGATTCAATATATACGTTTGGTTGAATAATAGCTCGATGAAATAACGATCATGAGAAACAGCTAAAATGGTTCCTTGAAATTCCTGCAGTGCCTGTTCAAGTACTTCTCTCGATTCAATATCGAGATGATTTGTTGGTTCATCAAGGATAAGAAAATTCACATTTTGATACATGAGTTGTGCTAAACGCAGTCGCATGCGCTCACCACCACTTAACTGTTTCACCTTCTTATGAACGGCATAACCATAGAAAAGAAAATATGCGAGAATCCCTCTCGCTTCTCCCTCCGCTACAGCATGTATTTCCCTGAACAATTGTAGTACGGTTTTTTCTTGGTTTTCTCTCTCTGTAAATATTTGTTGAGCTAAGTAGCCAATTTTACAATTACTACCTACTCGCACTTCTCCTTCATCTGGAAGTAAACGTTGTAAAATTAATTTTATTAATGTAGTTTTACCGCTGCCGTTTTCTCCAACAAGCACTGCACGATCTTGAAAACGTAAATGCATGTCAATACTTTCTAACACAATCTCTCCACTAAAAGACTTTGTCATATTTTCTATAACTAACGTGTCTTTCCCACTTCTCTCTTCTGCTGCCAAATGCAAATGTAGTTTGCGATGAGAAACGGGTTTTTTTATCTTTTCCATCCGATTTAGTGCCTTTTCCATACTACTTGCTTTTTTATGGAGCCCGGCATTAGGTGGGTTGGCTTGATTTGCCCACTCTCTTAACCTTTTTATCGATTCTTTCATCTTTTTTATTTTCTTCTGTTGATCTTCATACTTTTGAAATTCCTGTAATAGTCGACTTTCCTTTTCTTTTACATAATCAGAATAATTGGTATGATAATTCGTTAATTCTTCATCTTCTAAATCCATAATCATCTTCACAGTTTGATCGAGAAAGTACCGATCATGTGAAACCATAACAATTGTCCCCTCATAATCTTTAATAAAACTTGTTAACCAATCAACAGCTTGGAGATCAAGATGATTTGTCGGTTCATCCAATAATAATAAATCTGGTTTCTTAAGTAGCTCTTTGGCTAAGCAAACTTTTGTTTTCTCTCCACCACTAAGCATTTGAAACTTTTTCTCCATTAATGTTTCTATACCAAGTCCATTAATGACTACTTTTATTTTTCCTTCTATTTCATAGCCGCCGTCATTCATAAAATAATCTTGTAACTTCCCATATTCATTGAGTAGTTGTTCAACCCCATTCGAGGTGTGTGATTGAGCTAATTTTTGTTCCATATCTGTTAGTTTTCTTTTTACCCCAAGTAAATTAGAAAAGGCTTCCTCCACTACATCCAAAGCAATAACTGATTCATTATATTCTGGTATTTGATGTAAATAGCCAATCACAATATGTTTACGCCAATGTATTTGACCTTGGTCAGGTTGTTCTACCCCAGCCATGATTTTTAATAACGTAGACTTTCCACTACCATTTCTCCCAACAATACCTACTCGCGAGTGGTTCCGTATGTCAAAACTAATATTAGTGAAGACTGTATCACCACCGTACAATTTCGTTATATTTTGTCCGCTCGTTATCATTTCATTTTCCTCCATATTAAGAATAGCTCATTTCGTCACTTGTCAGCGTTAAAGCTCATTTTTTCCTACCACCGTAAGCAACATGAGCTAGACAGAAATTTGATTAAATGAAAAGAAGGGCCACAGAGAATAAACTTCTCCTGTGACCCTTTTCTCATTTAAATATAAATACTCACCTGTATCCATACAAGAAAATATTCAGTATTATGATTGTGCTCTTTGACGGGTGTAAAGAGATGTTTCACTGCTTATTTTAGCTATGCAATTGTTATAAAAGGACAGACGTATCCCGTTAGCAGTCATTGCGCCAAAAATTGCACAGAAAATAGTTAAATGTTCAAGCCATTTTCCACGCGTTAAAACAGTTCCTCTCATCTCTTCTACACCTCCTTTTTCCATTCAGTTACTACTAGTTTAAATGAAATATTCTAAAATAACAATCATTTTCAAACATATATTTTATCGATTTTTTGATTTTCTGTGCTGTGGGAAAAGGCTAATATACCCATCTACATTGGCTACTTTCAAATTTATAAATATCATGATAATCTACTCACTGTTATGAATGTAGGCTTGGTTAAGTACCCTTGCTCGTTTATTCTGAGTAAAATTTTCTAAGTTAACTATCCTATTAAAAATCCCCAGTAAATAGCAGTGCAAAAGCTAGCTCAATATCCCTTTCCCTTTATTAATTGACTAAAAGGACATCAACATTTGACTTAGAGTTAAGATAAATGCATCTCTACACCAATCAGGTTAAGACCAAAAAAAGAGAGCTTCATCACAAAACTCTCTCTAAACTATTCTTTCACTATATGATTCTTAAATGCATAGATTACGGCTTGAGTGCGATCTTGGACATCAAGTTTACTTAAGATATTACTTACATGTGTTTTAACCGTTTTTAAAGCAATGTATAGTTCATCAGCAATCTCTTGATTAGTTTTTCCTTGCGTCATATGAAGTAGAATTTCCATTTCTCTACTGGTTAATTCTTCATGGAGAGGTTGTTCTTTTTTTCCTCTCATCTTTAACATCATTTTTCCAGTGACCTCAGGTTCTAAAACAGATTCTCCTTGTTGTGTTCTGCGAATCGCGTGAGCAATTTCACTTGCTTTTGATGTTTTTAACATATAGCTAGTAGCTCCTGCCTCAAGTGCTGGATAAACCTTTTCATCATCTAAGAAGCTCGTTACAATTATTATTTTTGCTTCTGGCCATTGCTCAACAATTTGCTTTGTCGCTTCAATCCCATCCATTTCTTTCATCACTAGATCCATTAGAATAATATCAGGTCGTAATTCCATTGCCAGCTCGATCGCTTGTTTACCGTTATCCGCCTCGCCAATTACTTCTATATCAGGTTGAGCTGATAAATAAGCGGTCACACCAATCCTCACCATCTCATGGTCATCTACAAATAATACGCGTATCATTTTTCATCGCCCCCTCCACCTTCAATAATTGGTACTTTTACTTCTAATCTTGTTCCTTTATTAGGAAGGCTGATCATTTTTAATGTACCACCAATCTCTAGTGCTCTTTCATACATATTTTGAATACCGTATGAACCTGCTTTTGCCTTATCTACATTAAAACCGATGCCATCATCAATAATACGTAGAATAGCAAATCCGTCACGTTGAATAAGTAATACATCTAAGGTGTCTGCTTTTGCATGACGCAAAGTATTGGAAACAGATTCTTGTAGAATGCGAAAAAGGTGATCCTCAATCCCTTTATCTAAATAAAAGTCCTCTGCTCTCCATTTGATATTCATTGTGACTTTTTGTTTTAACTCAAGCAGCAGTTCCTCGATACCTTCTATTAGCTTTTTTCCTTTTAAGGCAACAGGGCGTAGGTGAAGCAATAAAGCACGCATTTCTAGCTGGGATTGGTGAATCATCCCTTCTACTAACTGCAATTGCTTAACCTCATTGGCCGATTTTTCCTCTGTTTGTTCCATAATCGCTGACATTAACATAGATGCAGCAAATAACTGTTGACTGACTGAATCGTGTAATTCTCTTGCCAAACGATTTCTTTCTTCATATATAATTTCTTGCATACGATTATCAATATCTTTCGCTTTTTCATTTGCGAGCCGTTGCGTATACTTTGCCTGTTCTGATATTTGCTTCTGTATTTTAATCATTCTTTGATATATGTTTTGAACATCAGCACTTACTTCCTCATGATTAACCGTGAGTACTCTTCCTTCTTCTACCTCATGAAGCCAGCCTTCCATCTCTTTCAGTTGCTTCTGCCATCTATAACCAGATAATAACCCATAAAAAACACCTAATAAGATGCTTATCATTGGTGCAAACAATGCAAAGGGAATATCAACTACTTTAAAATGCCAGAAATCAATCAGGCGAATAGGGAAAACAAAATAAAACGACAACATCATGCTGATAAGTAATAGTAATGAAAGAAGCACTCCATATAAGATCTGACGTTGAGCCATATTCATGAGCGCTTCACCTCTATATCACCCACAATTAAAGAGGTGACGATTTTCACCTTTTGTTCAGTTTGGTTATAATTTTCCGTCTCAAAAATATAATTGCGGTTAAAAGCTCTTTTCTCTACCAAATCGAAAATTTGGCTAGAGCCAACAATAACAGAATGATTGATTGACACCTCTACATCATAAGGAATATATATGCGTACATTTCCAATAAGGTTTTTGATAAATATGATATTCTCTTGATTAGGTAATACCGTATAGCTCAAATCAATTTCAGTATCCCCTAAGCCACATTGGATATTTATATCTCCCCATTCATATACCTCTTCAGAAGTATTTTGATGCCCACTGATTTTATTCGTTAATAAGTTCTTCTTCTGAACCACAGCCTCTTTTCGCTCATCTGCTTTCCGCTGTTCTGCTCTAGGCTGAACCTTCTTTGGTTTCTTTTTCGTTAAGTAAAATTGATAACCAAAATGAACAATAAGTGCAAGGATTAACAACTTGAATGCCATCATATTAAAAATAGTAATCGCAAAAAGTAAAATCCCTAGCCAAAAAAGGACCTTGCCCCTAGTCTTCGGCATCCATTTACGACCAATATAGATCATACCAATTTCAATGATAATTGAGAAGATCAGCCCATGATTAAAAAAGAACATTTCTAAAATAATCATTGCCAAGGCAATGAATATCCACATTTTATAGTCCTCATTCCATTTTTCAAACATGTGACATCCCTCCTAATCATGTTGTTTAAAAAGGCGCAAGTCGGCCTTACGCCTTTCAATGCTTGTTTCTCGGTCAATTATCTTTAGCATACCATGTTTTTATGACTGCAAGGAATCATCCTTTTTCATTTTCAATTCTAAATCAGCAATTTTTTTATCAATATGATTATGGAAGTATTGATTTTGCACTTTTTGTTCTAACTCTGAAATATATTTCTCCATATCATTAAACTTATCATAAGCAGTTTGGTGGGAGTGTTCTTCTCCTAATACTTTATTCATTTTTACTTGGGCACGGGTTACATTTTCTCTCCCCATTAATTGCATCCGGCGAATTTGCATATCCTTTAGTTTATGCTTCATTTCTTCATACTGTCTTTCTAACTTTCCAAGCTCCTCTGATGCTTCTGCCACCATCGTTTGTAATTTATCTGCTCTTTCAGAAAAGTACTGTGCTTCTGTCTTCGCAAATGTTGCTAGCTCCTCTTCACCCGCTCGTTCAGCAACTTCCGCCTGTCCTTTTCTTTTAGTAGCCATATCCATGGCATGGGCAAGTTCTTTACGAAATTCTTCTCTCAGCTTAAATTGTCTTTCGATATATTTTTTCACTTTTTCTGTTTCTTGCTCACTTTGCCTCAAATACTGATTTAATAACGCTATTGGATTTTTACTTTCCTTTTTGTCGAGCACCTCATTGATATCTGTTACAATCGTGTTTTTAATTCTTGTTAATAGATTTACCATATTGTCTCCTCCTATTGTTTCAAAGCTTATTTATGAAGATCGGACCATTGCTTCTCAAAGTTCACAAATGGATCATCACTTTGTCTTGTTTTTGGCTTTTCTTTATTCCAATTTTTATAAATCAGGTAAATGACATAAAGAGCTAGAACAGCTAAAATTGCTGGGATATTACTGATAGAGAACAATAGTAAAACGACACCTACAGTACCCCAAGCTACTTTTTCCCAACCATCTGTTTTGATAAATTGTTTAAATACTAAATAAAGTAATGCAGCTGTAATCGCTAATGCGATAAGTGAACCTAAATTCGCCAATACAACTATTGCCGCAATTCCACCTGCTATGATTAAAAGAAATTTTTTCATTTCTCATCCTCCTTTCACTATTTATCTTACCTATTTATAAGATCGTACATAACGTGCCACAGCTTGATTTTGCTCTAAGACTTAAGTCTGAACGAGAGCTGAGTCCATTTTATTCTATACATGTAAAACTAATTTAAGTTCATACTACAATTGGGAGGTGTGACAATGTCTCATTCTTGGTTGCTTTCATTTTTGTTAATGATTTCACCTATCAATGATGATTCCATATTCACAATTAAAAAAGAAGATAAAGTAATTACACAAATACAGAGAGAGGACTTTGCTATTCCACAGTCCAATTTGCCATTTATTGAAATGAAAAAATTCGAGACATTTATGGAAGATCTCGATAAAAAAACATTTATTGCCCCTAAAGACGCCTATATTAAAGGAAATATGATTATCTCAGAAATTGAAGGAAAGCGTTTATACCGTAAAGAATTCAAGAATCAATTTTTTCGTTATTATTTCTCCAAAGGAGTCTCAACTATCCAGCTTCCTCTTATATCTGTACCAGCAAGAGTGGATAAAGACTTAATCAGTCAAATCAATGTGAAAACAATTGGACAGTATGTCACTTACTTTAATAGCAATAATCAAAATCGCTCTCATAATATTTCATTAGCTACTGAGGCTATTAATAATTATGTCATTTTTCCTGAAGAAACATTTTCTTTTAATGAGGTTGTTGGGAGAAGAACGAAGGATAAAGGATACCTACGTGCGCCCGTAATTGTAAGAGGGGAACTATCTGAAGATATTGGTGGCGGGATATGCCAGGTCTCTTCTACACTATTTAATGCCGTCGATCGTGCCGGTGTTGAAATTGGCGAGAGATTCTCCCATAGCAAAAGAGTCCCTTATGTACCAAAAGGAAGAGACGCAACAGTAAGTTGGTATGGACCAGACTTTACCTTTACAAACCCTTATGAGTTTCCTTTACTTATAAGCGCACACGTTTATGGTGGTCAAATGATTGTTGTAATCAAATCTTCAGACGAAATTGAGACTTCACCACGCCATGTTCCCAACGCTTCAAAGATATTACCAAAAGAAATACGTGCAAACGGAGATACTTAAAACGGAGAATTATTATCCGACCTTATTTTATACCCTCTGGGGATTAAAAGTGACAGCCTAAATTCTTAAATAACGAATGTTCATGTCCCCTTCAAGTAGATAAAAAACCTTCATGATTCCATGAAGATTAGAATACTACTTGGAGGATTTTTTCTATGCCAAAGAAACCTAAAACAGCCGTCCCCTGCCGATTTAAATGAATGTGGGTGCTTAATTACACAGATTAATGACGGCAATGAACATACCACTCATCATTCGAAAGCTATCCAACAGAAATGATTTAACTTACATTAGCTGTTCTTCGTTCAAATCAAGGCTTTGAATATAACTTAAAGCTATTCAGCTGCCGATTAGGGGGATTTACAAAATTAAGAGCAGCCACTCACGCAAAGGAAGGCTGTATAGAATCACTCTTTTCACCTCACCCTAAAAAAACCGCATAGCTGTATATAAGTAATTGGGAGGCAGGAGACAAACTACCCGAGGATTACATTTACTATTACGATTACAAAAGGAGATAAAGAAACGCGTGCCTATTGAATATTATCGACACGCGTTCTTTGATTTGTTTTTTTATGTTGACTACTTGAAAGGGGCAAGACCAAGGATTATTTTTATTATTCCCTTTTATAACAATGGCTTTTCTGAAACAATGACACCATCTTCATCAGCGTATACATATTCGTCTGGCAACCAATCAAGCCCCCCAAATGTCACGATCGTATCCCTATCTCCTTTGCCAGCTTTTCTACTTTTTAATGGACTACTACCAATTGCTAATACACCAATATCCATTGATGCTATATCTGCTGTATCTCGCACACAACCATATATAATGACACCCGCCAATCCGCGCGTTTCTGCAATTTTTGCTAATCGATCGCCCATAAGTGCACATCTCCTTGACCCGCCACCATCAACAACAAGCACATGACCTTCTGGGATACTTTCCAGTGCTTCAAGTACAAGTACATTATCTTCAAAAACCTTAACTGTTGAAACCTTACCATGGAATCTCTTTTTCTTACCGTATGAATATAATACTTCTTGATTTACCTTTACATATTCATGATGGTCGTCACATAAATCTGCTGTTTTAAAAGACATGATATCCCTCCTCACTCTACTAATTAATTTCGTCATCCGATGAAAAGTTTCCTTTGTCTAATGGAAAGAAAAAGTGATGACTTGCATATAAGTGTAATGAAAGGGGTGGATCATTATCGCTTATTTATGGATAGCAACAAGCGCTTATTTACTCATCGTTGGTTTGGCTGCTGGCGTTTTTGTTTACACATTAAGGTACGCGCTTCATTCAAAAGATTCTACCCAAATAGATGAAAAAAAAGAAGAGATAGATGACCTCTTAAATTAAATATTTTAAGGCTGTGACCACCACCGTCACAGCCTTTCTTTTTACTTATTCATTGCTTTTTCAATAGCCATGGAAAGCTGTGAAATAATATCTTCGTAATGTTCAATACCAATGGAGATTCTAATCAAATGCTCATTAATGCCTAACGCCTCACAAGTTTCTTCTGGTACCGCACGATGCGAAGTTGTAATTGGATGTGAAACAGAAGATTCAACACCAGCTAAAGTAGGAACAATTTTTATCCACCCTAGTGAACGGAAAAAAGTTGATACATCAGCTTGTTGTTTCAGTTCGATCGTGACCATTGCCCCGTATCCATATGCTCCATTTTGTTCGAAGGGATAATAAACTCTCTCCACTCCTTCATGAATAAGTAAAGCTTCTGCTACTTTTTTCGCATGATAAGATTGTTCCTTCATCCTTAATGCTAATGTCTTTGCTCCCCTTACTGTTAACCATGCTTCAAAAGGACTTAAGTTCACGCCAAGATTTACGACTTTTGCTGCAGCCAGTTCGATTAACTCAGTACTACCAACAATGACACCAGCAGTGACATCACTATGCCCACCAATATATTTGGTCGCACTATGAACAACCATGTCTACCCCAAGCTCAATCGGCTGACAATGAAACGGTGAAGCAAATGTATTATCAATCAATGTCTTCAGATTGTATTTTTTCGCCAATGATACAACAGCTTTAAGATCTTCTACTCTTAATAAAGGATTAGTAATTGATTCTGTATATAAAAGCTTCGTGTTATCTTTGATTGCCGCCTCGACTTGCGTCATATCGCTAAAAGGAACAATTGTTACGTCAATACCGAATTGCGTGAGCTCTTCCACAATAAGATGAAAACTTCCTCCATACACATCATCAGTAGCAATAATATGATCACCATTTTTAGCCACTGCTAATATTCCTACCATAATGGCACCTAAACCTGATGCAGCTGCAACTCCTGCTGCTGCACCTTCTAATCTTGCGACAACTTCTCCTAACTCATCAGTGTTTGGATTGCCTGATCTCGTATACAAGTAGTTGCCGTTTCCACTATAAAAACCCTCTAGTTCTTCTAAACTTTTAAAAGTAAATGCAGATGTTTGATAAATCGGTGTTGCTTTACTTTGAATTGTGCGCTTTTCTTTTTTATCTCCATGTAATAATGCCGTCTCAAATTTCATCCTATTGAATCTCCTTTTTATACACTAAAAGTATAAATCACCTTGTTTTATTTTCATAAATTTCTTAATTCTATCATTATAGCTCACTGTACTTTTTTACGTCAATTGAGGAAAGAAGTATAAGAAACATCCATAAGGCTATATTAAACGGAGATATATATTTTAGAGGTGATTGTATGAATAATGAAAAAAATAATATGCCGAAATACCCTCAATCGTACTGGTTGGAAGCAAAACAACTCCAATATCAATCATTGGACGGTAACACTAAAACAGATGTAGTTATCATTGGCTCTGGTATAACAGGGATTACTTCAGCTTACTTATTGGCTAAAGAAGGGTTGAAAGTGATTTTATTAGACGCCGGGGAAGTTTTAGCAGGAACGACTGGCCATACAACTGCAAAAGTGACTGCACAGCATGGTTTAATATATGACGAGTTGATTGAACATTTCGGCATAGAGCAAGCAAGACTGTATTATGAAGCCCAAGCTGATGCAATAAAAATGATTGAAAAAGAAGCAGCAAATATAAATTGCGATTTTAGTAATGAAAGCTCTTTTATCTATGCAACCAATGATCAATACAGTGAAAAATTAACTTTTGAATATGACGCCTATAAAAGATTGGGGATTATAGGGCAATTAAAAGAGAGTATCCCATTCTCCATTCCAACTACAGGTGTGCTTGAAATGAACAATCAAGCACAATTTCATCCGGTTAAATATTTAGAAGGCTTACTTAAGCGTTTCATCGACTTAGGAGGTACTGTTTATGAACAAACAACGGTCGTTGATATCGAGGAAGGTAAACAACCTGTTGTCATAACAAATAAAGGGCATCGTATTTTATGTAACTATGTTGTTATGGCATCCCATAGCCCATTTTTAAAATGGAAAGGTTTATATTTCTCCAGGCTTTTACCTGAACGGTCCTATGTAATTGCTATCGAAAGTGACGACGATTTTGAAGGAAACATGTACTATTGTGCCAATAACCCTGTCCGTTCGATCCGTGCTACAACTTCAGAGGAGACTGGTAAGAAACTTATTCTTATTGGCGGAGAGGGTCATAAAACAGGAAAAGGCATTAACACTTATCAACATTACGAGACATTACAGGCTTTCTCTAATGAGGTCTTCGGGGAAAAGCCAATCACCTTTCGCTGGTCTGCACAAGATTTAACTTCATTAGATAAAATACCTTATATTGGTCCTATCACATCTAATGAAAATAATATCTTCGTGGCTACTGGTTATCGCAAATGGGGTATGACAAACGGTACAGCTGCCGGAATTTTGTTAAAAGATTTGATAACTGAACAGCATACACCTTATCAGGAACTTTTTAACCCATCGAGATTTCATGCGAACCCTAGTATTAAAAACTTTATCACTTATAATGCAGATGTTGCAGGACAATTAATAAAAGGGAAACTCGAGCCAGAATTTAAGCACCCTGAGGATCTAGCAAATAATGAAGGCGGCCTGGTGAAAGTGGATGGAAAACGCCGAGGCTGTTACCGCGATGATGATGGCCAACTTCATATTGTTGACACAACTTGTACTCATCTAGGTTGTGAAACAGAATGGAATGCCGGCGATCGCACTTGGGATTGTCCATGTCATGGATCCCGTTTTTCATATGATGGCGAGGTCATTGAAGGTCCAGCAACTGAACCTTTGGAAAAGATGGATTAACGCATATGACCATAAAGGTAAGGTAAGGTAAGCTAAGTTTTGGAAACTTTTTAAATGTTTTTCTTTTAACTGGATTAGTGCGGCTTCCAGATAGAATAATGTCACATAAGTGGTTGAAAAAAATTGTACATTCTTAATTAATCAAAATCGGCATCGATAGATTGAAGATGTTTCCATTTCATCTTGAAATGTAGCGATATAGAACAAAAAGAAAAAAATCCGCAACCATCAAACCTTGTTGCGGATTTTCTATGATTTCTTATTGTAGCGTCTTACACCATTACTCCTTAGCGTCTTTTTTCGTTTGATTGACGTTCTGGATTGACGATTTTTCCGCCGTGCATTATTTTCTCTTCTAATTGAAGATTTAATTCTTTAGCAAAGCGCTTTAAATCTCTTTCTTCATTCATGGTAACAAGTGATACCACTGTTCCATCTGCACCAAAACGTCCTGTTCTCCCTGAGCGATGGATATACTGCGTTTTCTCACGTGGTAAGTCAAAGTGGATGACATGAGTAATTCCCTTAATATCTAAACCTCTCGCTGCTACATCTGTTGATAAAAGTAAGCGAGCATCCTTTTTCCTAAAGCCATTCAAATTTTTAGATCTTTCGAATTTATTTAAATCACTGTGAAGTACATTTACGTGAATATGGTTATACTCTAGCTTTTCTTTCATAATCATGATATTGGGGATATCCTTAACAAATACCAGCGCCTTCAAATGATCCATTCGAGAAAGCTTTTCCAATAATTTAACTTTTTCCCGTTGTTCCACGTTAAAGTATATATGCCCCACATCACCTGCTGTAATCGTCTCATCTTTTTCAATGGTGATAACTTCTGGTGATTTCATCCAACCTTTAGCTTCTACTTCTATTGTTTTAGGTAAAGTAGCAGAAAACAGCACTACTTGTCTTTCCTTTAAAGTCGCTTTTATTATACTTTTCACATGCTCAAGATGTTCGGGAATGAGAAGCTGATCGCCTTCATCAAGGACAACTGTTTTCACCGCATGCATTTTTAATTTCTTTTGCTTAATCAATTCAAGTATTCTGCCTGGGGTACCCAAAACGATATGTGGACGTTGTTTTAATTTTTCTAACTGTCTCCTTACATTCGCACCACCGATAAACGATGCACTACGGATATTACTATCTCTTCCCCACTTTTGTGCTTCACTTAAGATTTGCATAATTAACTCTTGGGATGATGCGAGAATAACTACCTGCACATCCTTGCTTTCTGGTTGAATCTTTTCTAAAACAGGTAATAAATACGCTAACGTTTTTCCGGTACCTGTTGGGGATTGAGCAATAAGATCTTTTCCCTCTAATACTACTGGAATCGCCTCTTGCTGTATATTTGTTGGTTGTTTAAATTGCGATTGTTCCCATACTTTTTTAATAAACGGCTTTAGTTCGCCAATAACTTCCATAGATGATATAACTCCTTTATTTAACGATAAACAGTTTAAAACGACTTCATGCAGATGAAATACGTTTATAATACATAATATAAAGGTATCCTGTTCAAATAACAATGGCTCATGTTAAATCGACTTTCGTTATTTATAAGGTAATGTCGTATAAAAACCTTTTCCTTTTTATTTTGGTTGAGTTCGTTTATGATAAATTTAGTGTTACGAAATGTTCAAATGAGAAAGAAGTGTTCGTTCATGATCCATCCACAAGTAAAGACAAATATTAAAATTATGTGGTTTGCCAACTTCTTTGTTTCAGCTAGTATGACGATGGTCTTGCCCTTTATATCATTATATATTGAAACCTTTGGTCAGTTTTCCGACGCTTATATTCAAAGATGGTCGGGTTGGATTTTTGCCATTACATTCGTTACTGCCTTTATTGTAGCTCCAATTTGGGGAAGAATTGGTGATTTGTATGGAAAGAAAAAGGTGTTAATCATTTCTGCTTCAGGAATGGCCCTTTGTATTTTCCTATTAGGTTTTGCGACAAGCGTATGGCATTTGTTTTATCTAAGGCTATTTATGGGTATCTTCACAGGTTTTATTCCCCTTTCACAAGCTTTTATTTCTACACAAACACCAAAAAGAATGGCAGGACAAGTGCTTGGCACCTTACAAACAGGAAGTATCACAGGCTCTCTTTTAGGACCTTTAATCGGTGGTGCACTAGCTGACATGGTCGGTTTTTCTTCTACTTTCAATTGGACATCATTAGCCATTTTTATTTCTGCGATTCTTGTTATCTTCACGAAAGAATTTCAAATCAATGAAGTGAAGAAATCAGAGAAGCAGAATTATACGAGTAAAGAAGTATTAAAACATATACTTACAAACCCTGTCCTTGTGACTGTTTTAATCTTATCGATGTTGATTCAAGTCGCTCATTTTAGTATTCAACCGATTCTGTCCCTTTATGTCAGCGAAATACATGGCCCAGAAAATTTAGCTCTATATGCAGGTATTGCTTTTTCCGCAGCTGGTGTAGGTAACTTAATGATGTCAAAAACTTGGGGAAAGCTTGGGGACAATTATGGTTATATTAAAATATTAATGGCCTTATTGTTTTTAGCTGGTATCGTCTATTTTCCAGGTGGATTTGTCACTGAAATGTGGCAGCTTATTATCATTCGTTTTGCACTCGGGGTAACTATTGGAGGAATTATACCTGTGCGTATTGCCTATATTAGACAGGCTGCACCTATAGCCATGCAAGGAGAGGTGCTGGGATATAATACTAGTTTAAGATTTCTAGGAAATGTCATCGGACCAGTTATGGGAGGAATGGTTGCTGGGGCCTTTGGGTTTACTGCCGTTTTTATTACTACAAGTCTATTACTGATTGCAAGCGGGGTTATCCTTCTCGTTTCGGTTATGAAAAATCCTAAGTATTTAAAGAATTCTAGCACGTCATAATCATATATAAAAGAGGTTGCTACTTGAATATAGCAACCCCTATTTTAATTATTTTACTCTAGGGTAACCAAATCCTGATGCATAGTCATCGCCTGTTGTTGCACCAACTCCACCTTTAATATCATAAACCTTGGCACGATTTTGTAATTCTGTTCTTAAAGTAGATTTACTCCAAGAAGGATTCGCAGCCCAAATCTTTGCTGCTAAACCAGCTACATGTGGTGTAGCCATTGAAGTACCACTGATTGTGTTATAACCGCCATTATACCAAGTGGATTCCACTGCTGCACCTGGGGCAGACACTTCAATATCACGCTCTTGAATGACATAATCTCCATCAGTTGATGGGTTACCTCTTGATGAGAAATTCGCTACGCGATAAGTCCCATTTTGTTGCACATTCTCTAAAGCTGCAACGGCAACTGCATTGACCAATGCTCCTGGATAACCAATTGTATTACTACCTGAACCACTGTTTCCTGCCGCAGCAACAACTAATACACCTTTATTGTATGCATAGTCTACTGCACTTGAGATGAGTGAATCTTTACCGGAAGAGCCAAGAGACATATTAATAACTACTTTAGAGCCTGTGCTAGTTGCTTGATCTGCTACGTGTCTAATCGCTGCAGCGATATCATCTGAATAACCAGAACCGTTATCACCTAACACTTTATATGCCCATAGCTTCGCATCAGGAGCTACTCCGTAAACACCTTGTCCATCACTACCACCATGTGCTAAAACAGTTCCTGCTACATGTGTACCATGTCCTTGACGATCAGTACAAGAGCCATTTACAAGTGGGCTTGATTGTGTAAAGTCTTTACACTGTTCTGCTGATCCTGCTAAATCAATATGATTTGTATAAACACCTGTATCAAGCACAGCTACTTTGATACCATTACCACCTGATGTTGCTGTTAAAGATTGATTATTATAGATTGATTTTATTCCCCAAGGTGTTTGTGAACTTGGCACAGCTGTTACTTCTGCTTTCGACACTTCTCCTGTTACTGTTGCTATACTCATTTCATTTACCTTTTGTACTTCGACATTTTTTGTCGCTTGTAATGTTTGTAACTCCTTAGCACTCACATCTGCAGTGAAGCCTTCTTTACCAAAGTCCCATCGTTTTTCATACTTTGTTTCTAATGCATTAACAGAATTGCTAGGGGCTTGTATCAATACGCGATATGTTTCACTCCCTTTTGCTTCATCTGAAACTTGTGCAGAAATACCTGATGTAAATACGGACATCCCTAACGTAAGACTAAGTAGTGCAGCTGCTACTGTTTTCTTTTTCGTCATTTACTTGTTCCTCCCCAAATTGTAATGTCTTACTTAGGGGTAATTATATTTCAAAAATTCAGACTACAACAATGTGTAAAATTCAGCATTTATTTATTTGTAAAAAACAGTAAATTTGACATATTTTTTTCCAAGTAGCAGGCCATCAGACATTTTTTTCAACATTAAATCAGGTATTTTTTTCCATAAAATCAATATTCATGATAATTACCCTTTTTATTACTCGGAATTAAAAGTGAATTTAGGTCTCTAGAAAGGTATAAAAGTGTAATATTACATCATTATCTTCCATTAATTTGAAGGAAAAAGTGATTTTTGAGCTCCTTCCCTTTAGAAAAGCACTCATTTTTTTAGTGGATACAATATCCGACGATTTTTTATGTTGGATAAAAGAAAGAGTGAACGAAGTTTTTTAGTTTCTTCGTTCACCCTTATTACTCATTTACCTATTTGAAAAACGATTTTTCCTAGTTGTTTTGCTTGTTCTAATCTGGCAAATGCCTTTTGATAATCTGCTAACTGATAAACTTGATCCATTACTGGCTTGATTTTATGATCGTTCATAAACGTAATCATTTCTTTGTATTCTTCAGCACTTCCCATTGTACTACCAAGAATGTTTTGCTGTGCGTAAAAGAATTGTCGAAGATTTACTGTCACCTCGTCACCTGTAGATGAACCGAAAATTACTAGTGTGCCTCCTTTACGAAGAACAGCTAAGGATTGGTTGAAAGTTGCAGCTCCAACTGATTCGATGACTAGATCCATTTTGCCCCCAATTTCCCCTTGCCAATCTGCCCCACTATCCAGAGCTTCTTTAGCACCTAATGATAAAGCTTTTTCTCGCTTTTCTTCTGAACGAGAACTAACGTATACTTCCGCACCAGCTGCTACAGCAAATTGTAAAAGAGAAGTAGCCACTCCTCCACCAATGCCAGGGATAAATACTTTCATCCCAGACTTTACTTGCCCTCTTGTAAATAAGGCACGATAAGCAGTTAAACCTGCTAATGAAAACACGCCTGCCTCTTCCCATGACATATGTGGAGGTTTAGGGAAAGCATTAATGGCAGGAATAACAATATGATCGGCAAAAGTACCGTGATACGGAAAGCCAACAATTTCAAACCCCTCTGGTGGTGCGTCACTATTTTTTTCCCAGCCTAATCCTGGATTAATGACAACCTCATCTCCGACTTTAATACCCGTCACCTCTGCACCAATTTCCACCACGACCCCCGCACCATCAGAACCTAATACAAGTGCTGGTTCAGTTGATTGATGTCGATGAAGAATGAATAAATCTCTATGGTTTAATCCAGCCGCCTTTAATTCAACTTTTACTTCTTTATCACCAACAGTAAAATCATTTACGTCCTGATAACCCGTTCCATTCAATCCTGCTTCACCTTTATGTATCACTGCTTTCATTCGTTCCCACACTCCTTTTTTATATCTATCATAAGGGTAATCTATTGTTGTGAAAAGTGATAAACCTTAAGAAAATTGCATATCTCATCCAGTCAGTTTCAACAAACACAGGGAGATTCTAATTAAAGCAATTCAATAGCTCATCTTAAAAAAACAAAAAAAGAACGGCACGACTAGATATCGCTACCGCTCTTCATTTGATTTACTTCGTAATAATAATCGGGCCTTCCTTCGACACGATAACTGTATGTTCACATTGCGCAACAAAGCTTTTATTAGGTGTAATGAAAGTCCAGCCATCACTTTGTTCACGAACTTCTTCATCTCCAGTGGAAATAAAGGGTTCGAAAGCGATAACCATCCCTTCACGTAATAATTGATTATCCCAGTTATCAAAATAATTAAGAATATGATCTGGCTTTTCATGTAAAGAACGACCAATTCCATGGCCAGTTAAATTCATAATAACATTAAAACCATTATTTTTTGCTGTTTGGTAGACAGATTTTCCGATTCGATTAAGTTTCGTACCTGGCTTTATTTTTTTTAGGCCCTCATCAAAAGCTTTTTGCGCTGTTTCACATAAAGACTGTAGTTTCTCATCCCCATTACCTACAACGATTGATAAACCTGTATCAGCGAAATAACCATTTTTTGATCCAGATACATCAATATTAACTAAATCTCCATCTGCAATGACTCTATTTCCAGGGATACCGTGTGCTACTTCCTCGTTTACACTAATACAAGTATATCCTGGAAAGTCATACTCACCCTTTGGACCAGATAATGCCCCATGCTCTTCAAACATCTTTCCAGCTATCTCATCCAATTCTTTAGTTGTGACGCCAGGCTTTGTTTGAGCAATCATTTCATCTCTGATTAAAGCAACAATTTTCCCAATTTCCTTTAAACCCGCTAAATCTTCTTCAGTTTTTACAATCATAACGATTCCTACCTTTATTTAGTCTCTATCTATATTATAGTCTATTTATCATTAAGAAAAAAAGGATTCCAGTAAGTTTGTAATTGTACTATTTTTTAGAAAACAACCGCTTGTTTTCGCCAAAAAAAATACAAGCCCTTCATCAGGCTTGTATTTCAAGCATATTATAGTTTAACTACATTAGAAGCTTGTGGGCCACGTTGACCTTCTTCCACTTCAAATGTTACGCTTTGTCCTTCATCAAGCGTTTTGAAACCTTCCGTTTGGATAGCTGAATAATGTACGAACACATCTTGTCCTTCTTGTGTTTCAATGAAACCAAAACCTTTTTCTGCATTAAACCATTTCACTTTTCCTTCTGCCATGAATAAATCCTCCTTATGTATAACACATAAATTATGACTATTCTTGTGGAACATACATGAAGCAAACGTCTACAAACGCATCCTACTTACATTCCGAACAAAAATAATTTCTTTCATAATAGCAGAAAGTGGAAAAGAATGCAAAGGTAAAAGCGGGAATTTTTCGAAAATTTTTATGATACTTAGATATTTTACCCTTTTAATGTATGATAGATGTATATATGACGAAGGAGTTTTCTTATGTTTGAATTGTTCATTACTATGTTAGAGAGGCTAGGTATTATTGTTACCATAGCCTTTATTCTAACACGGTTCCAATTTTTTCGAGATATGATTTATAAGGAAAATGTAAAAAAAGATTTACAATTAAAAGCGATCTTATTTTTTGGTTTTTTCGGAATAATCGGGACGTACACAGGTTTATCTTTAAATGCTGAGACATTTAATATAGACAGATGGGCATCTAATTTAACAAGTGAAGAAGCAATTGCTAACTCACGCGTAATAGGTGTTGTTTTAGCTGGGCTTTTCGGTGGTTATAAAGTAGGTTTGGGTGCTGGATTAATTGCTGGAATCCATCGTTTTACACTAGGTGGTTTTACTGCCTTTTCATGTGGATTAGCAACGATTATATCCGGACTAATAGCAGGCTATTTTCATAAGAAGAAAGACCATGTAAAGCTATCTTCTGCCTTTTTTATAGGAGCTACTGCAGAAGCCGTTCAAATGCTTCTTATTCTCCTTCTTTCGAGGCCGTTTGAAAAGGCCGTCTCTTTAGTTGAAGTAATTGGTGTTCCAATGATTATTGCAAACGGTGTAGGATCAGCCTTATTCCTCCTTATCATTAAAAATGTAGTGAATGAAGAAGAAAAGGCAGGAGCACTACAAGCGCAAAAGTCATTACGAATCGCTGATCAAACTTTATCACATCTTAGGAAAGGAATGACACAGGTCTCCACTAAGGCTGTGTGTACCATATTATTAAGGGAAATACATGCAAAGGCAGTCGCCATTACAAATAAACATGTGATTCTTGCCCATGTTGGTTCAGGTGATGATCATCACCGAGTAGACCACCCCATCCAAACAGAAATCACAAAGGAAGTAATTAATAATGGTAAACTAATAGTAGTAGGTAATGAAGAAATACAATGTCAAAATGAGCATTGTCCACTTGGAGCAGCTGTCATTGCTCCCCTAAAGCAACGCGGGCAAATCATCGGTACTTTAAAGGTATATTTCACCTCTGAGAAGGAAGTGACTAATTTAGAAATTGAGTTGATCTCAGGTTTAAGTGTGTTACTAAGTAATCAGCTAGAAATAGCCGAAGCAGATAAAGCATTTCAATTGGCTAAAGAAGCAGAAATTAAAGCTTTGCAAGCGCAAATTAGTCCCCATTTTCTTTTTAACACATTAAATACCATTGTCTCTCTCGTCCGTATTGATGCCGATAAAGCAAGAAAACTGCTTATTACTTTGTCTCAATTTCTAAGGCAAAACTTAAATGCAACAACCGCAAACCGTATCACTTTGGAACAAGATATTCTTCATATGAAAGCCTATTTAATGATAGAACAAACGAGATTTGAAAACAGAATTCAAGTCGATTATTATATTGAAAATGAAGTTCTTAATAGTAAGATTCCACCGCTCACCTTACAGCCTATTGTAGAAAATGCAATTAAACATGCATTTAAGCAAATGAACAAAAATTGTATGATTAAAGTACAAATTAAACAAATGAACAATGAAGTTGCTATATCTATTAAAGATAATGGTCTTGGTATTGATCATGATCGGTTAAAGCAAATTGGGAAAGAACCAATCGCATCAAAAATAGGCACAGGTCTTGGATTATACAATGTAAATAGAAGGTTAATCATGACATTTGGGGAGAACGCCCGATTACACATAAATAGTGAAGAAAACAATGGAACGGAAATAACTTTTAATATACCAATGGGGGAAAAAAATGAAGACAAAGATTAAAGTGCTCGTTGTAGATGATGAACCGTACAGCCGGGAAGAATTAAAGCATTTGTTATCCATATTTGACTCTATTCATATTGTTGGCGAAGCTGATTCTGGAGAAGATGCCATCATACAAACGATTCAATTACAGCCAGATATCGTTTTTCTTGATATCGAAATGCCCAAAATGGATGGCATGCAAACAGCTAAAAGTTTAATGGAATTCAAAAATCCACCTAAAATCATATTCGCAACAGCTTACCCTCAGTTTGCTGTAGAAGCTTTTCGTTATGAAGCGATTGATTACTTACTGAAACCATATGATGAAGAGCAAATCTCTGAAACGGTCAGCCGGATCATCAAATATTTAAAACCAATAGATCTACCTAAGCAAAGTAAATTAGCTGGAAAGCTAGCAATTGAAGACAATGGAGAAATTATTTACATCGAACCTAAAGATATTATTTATGTTTATAAGGAAGATAAATTTTCACGAATCATAACTGTAGATAATGCCTATGAGACAAAAGCATCATTAAAAGAGCTAGAAAATCGACTATCTACTTATTCTTTCTGTAGAATACATAAAAGCTATTTTGTTAATTTAAGATATATTAATAAACTTTCTCCTTGGTTCAATGGGGCATTTCAGTTAGAGCTAAAAGGATCGAATGAAAAACTTTCTGTCAGCAGAAATTATGTAAAAGATTTAAGAACAAAACTAGAAATATAGGTCATGGAGCTCAATTAATTATCAGACTATTTACACTAAAAAATGCATCTTAATTTAATTTAAGGACCTCTTAATCACGGATTTATACATGTTATGCTCAAAATACTCAACCTTGAATCATAGTCATTTATAATAAATGAAAACGTATACATTAACAAAGGGGGCAATGCTATGATTACATTTTTTTCTTGTATTATCTTATTAATTATTGGGTATTTCACCTATGGTAAGTATGTTGAGAAAGTTTTTGGGGTGAAAGGAGCTAGAGCAACACCTGCATTCACACACAAAGATAATGTCGACTATCTACCTATGAGTACATCTAAAAACTCACTTATTCAATTACTTAATATTGCTGGTACAGGTCCAATTTTCGGGCCAATTTTAGGTGCTTTATATGGACCAGTCGCGTTTGTTTGGATCGTTATCGGTTGTATCTTTGCAGGTGCTGTACATGACTACTTAACAGGTATGATTTCTATAAGAAATCGCGGAGCTCACTTGCCTGAGTTAGCTAGTAAATTTTTAGGAAAAGTTATGAAGCATGTCGTAAATGCTTTTGCAATACTATTGTTATTATTAGTAGGTACAGTCTTTGTTTCTACTCCTGCTAGTTTATTACACCTTTTAATGGACGGAAAAGTCGCACTAGGTCTTATTATCGGATTTATTTTTCTTTACTATATTTTAGCAACACTCTTGCCTGTTGATAAAATCATTGGTCGTCTTTATCCTTATTTTGGTGCGTTATTAGTAATTAGTGCATTGGGGGTTGGTATCGGTCTTTTAGTCACAGGTGCACCTATTCCTGAGCTTTCTTTTCAGAATTTTCACCCTGACAATGCTCCTTTGCTACCTTTATTATTCTTTACCATTTCATGTGGGGCGCTATCTGGATTCCATGCTACCCAAACACCCATCATCTCTAGAACAACTCAAAATGAGACGCAAGGAAGAAAGATTTTCTATGGAATGATGATTGCAGAAGGTATTATTGCCATGATTTGGGCCGCAGCTGCAATGAGCTTATTTAATGGTTATGGTGGCTTAAATGAAATGCTTGCTGCCGGTGGTCCTGGTGCAGTAGTTAGTGAAGTATCTACAACTTTACTTGGAGCAATCGGTGGTACATTAGCTGTGTTAGGGGTAGTGGTACTTCCTATCACTTCAGGCGATACCGCATTTAGAAGTGCTAGAATGATAATTGCCGACTATATTAAGTTTCCTCAAGTTAAGTTCTCTAGTCGATTATGGATTGCTGTACCGTTATTTGGAATTTCCATGGTACTTACCCAAGTCGATTTTAATGTATTATGGAGATACTTCAACTGGGCAAACCAATCAACAGCTGTAATTGCATTGTTTGTCGGTGCTATGTACTTATATATTGCTAAAAAGAATTACTTTATCGCTTTAATACCAGGTAGTTTTATGTTAGTGATGGTAATTACGTATATCTTAAATGCCCAAATCGGCTTTGGTCTCTCTATGACTACTTCTTGGATAGGTGGAGCTATAGGCGCTATCGTTTTAATTACAATATTCTTTATTGCTGCACGGAAAGCTAGAGCTAATAAAATTCCATTGGAAGAAGATATATCTAATTGGAATAATAGTGTAGCTTAATGTTTCATATCTTTATATGAGTCTCTGATTAACAATCAGAGACTCTATCGTTAGTAATGTCAGTTCTATATTATTACAATTTAAATGGACATAGGCTCATAGTAAAAAAGGTGCTTTCACAACGATCATTTACAGTGAAAACACCTTTTTATACGATAGATTTGATATTATTTATGAGGAAATCAAATATACTTCTTGACTTTAGGCTGATACTTACGCATCGGACCTTTCCTTAAAACATCCTTTAAATATGATTCTCCATTTGGATTTTTGTTTTTCAGTAATTCTAGTAAATATGTAATATCATCCATTGCTCTATGATTTTGATAGTTTGTGATTTGGTGACCTTTTAAAAGCGTCAATAATTTACTGTTATAGAAACCATATTCTTTCCACGGGACCCCTCTCATCGTACAATACCATTTCAGTTCATTTACATCATTAGGGTACATTTGATAGAGAAAGCTTCTATCAAATGATGCATTATGAGCAAGTACGATATCCGCATATGCGAACATCTTCTTTATTTCACGATCATCAAAGCTTTTCCCCACCACTTCTTCAAAAGGGATGCCGTGAATTTTATAAGCTTGATTATAATTTCTTAATGCACTGGTGGTTTCCGGCTCTCTTAAATAGCTTCGTTCGTCTTTTATGGTAAGAATATCACCTGTCTGTTGATCAAATGAAAATAACTTCAAGGCGATTTCAATTACTTCATCATTAATTGGCGACAAGCCCGTTGTCTCTACGTCAAGAACAAGCCCTAACCCCTCATGTATTTGCACACTAACCCTCCATTTTCTTTTTTTGTTTAGCATATAATAGAAAAATAAAAATTGCTAGGAGAAAAAGAAAGGAAATCTTTTATTCTTTATCTAATTCATATTCATTATGGTTTTTAGAAAATAGTAGGCATCACCTATTATATTTTTCTTAATTTTCCGCATTTTTATTGTCAGATGCAAGGAAAACATATAAAATTTTCCTATACACTAAAAGGGATGTGAAAAAATGGTCATTACCACTCATTTTTTCCTTAATCTATCACTGTTAATTGTCATCCTATTTTTTCTGCTTGTATGGACTGAAAAAAATCTCGGTTTTCATTTTTCAAGAACATCGGCAACTATTAGTCTGGCATTGATGATTGGTATTTGTTATATTTTTTCATTTGAACCTGTGCCTGGTTTAATGATGGACCTAAGGATTATACCTGTAATATTAGGTGGATTGTATGTTGGTGTCGGCCCTTTACTCATAATTGTCGTTATTGCTGTAAGATGGTTTTACGGAATGAATTTAGGATTCTATGTAACTATGTTTGAATACCTTTTGCTGGGATGTTTGTTTTTATATTTATACCCAAGATTTAAACAGATTTCTGCCAATAAAAGAATTATTCTAGCTGTTCTTATTACGTTTATCTCTAGTATCGTTTCACTAATTTTATATGAATTATATGTACCACAATTACACTCACTTGATTTATGGTTTGCTCTTCTTACCATTCCAGCTCTTGGTGTAGGAATGGCAGTATATATTATTGAATTTGTCTTCAAAACAATCGATATGCAGAAAAAGCTTATTATCGCAGAAAAATTAGAAGCCGTTGAGCAAATGGGGGCAGCGATTTCACATGAAATTAGGAATCCACTCACAGCTGCTGCAGGATTTGTTCAATTATTAAAAGAACAAACACTTTCCCCTTCAAAAAGAAATGAATACTTAGAAATCGTCCAACATGAACTGGCATCAGCAGAACGTGTCATTCAAAACTATCTAACTTTTTCTAAACCTGGACTAGATAAAATTGAAACAATGAACGTAAAGAAAGAACTAGGTCATGTCATTAGTATACTACGCCCGATAGCTAATCAAAATTCGGTAGAAATAACAACTAATTTTTCTATCATAGGTGACATCGAAGGCGATCGACAAAAGTTTCAGCAATGCTTCTTAAACGTTATTAAAAACGCCATAGAATCGATGCCAAGAGGTGGCCAACTATACATAAGCTCTAATTATTCCTCTACGCACATTAGAATCGAAGTTCAAGATACAGGGCTCGGTATGACAGAAGATCAAATTCGTCGCCTAGGAGAGCCTTACTATTCCACAAAAGGAGCAAAAGGGACTGGATTAGGAATGATGGTTGTTTTTAGCATCGCCAGAGCAATGAAAGGAACAATAAAAGTACAAAGTAAAATTAATGAAGGAACCGTATTCATCTTTACTTTTCCCTCCGTCCATCCCCATTCTTCCTAACTTCAATATTATAAAGAGCAGGGAATCCTAGCATAGCTAGTAAATCCCCTGCTCTTAGCGCTTCAATATTTGCTGACTTTTATTTATGATAAACCCTTTAGAACGAACCAAGCATGTGACTCTGCATAAGTTCGAACTTCTTCAAAGTCTTTAACATAGCCTTTATGGTGTTGAATAAAACCATGTAGGGCAATGAAGGCAGAATAAATAAGTGATTCTTCAGTTTGTTGATCTTTTAATTGTAGAACAGCATATTCAAACCGGTAATAAGTTTTTTGGGCCATTTCTGTAATCGAATGCTTATCGTTGCTTGTATAAAAAGCAAATAACCCATCGTAACGGTGATGAAGGTTTATACCAAATTCCATGAAAGTAATTAAGATTTGTTTAAGCTTATCTATTTTATTATCATCACCATATTGAATAGTGACTAACATCTGCGTTAAATCATTGAAGTCTTCCTCAATTATTCGATATAATAAACCATCGATATGATTAAAATGAACCGTCAGATCCTTCACTTGGCATCTCATTTTCACAGCAATATCTTCTAAAGTAATATTTTGAAATGCATTATCAGTGACGAGCTCTTTAGCAACAGCCACTATTTTATCCGCAGATATGTTTTGATCATGGAAATGATTTGATGGCATATGTACACCCCCAACCCTATCAAATAGTAATTAAATTTTAGCATCAGGGTTGGTAAGAAACAATCATTAATCTACATATAAGATAATATTTGCTCAGTCATTTTCTTTCCTTGTTTCTGTTCTCTTTCATCTACTACCCACCCATCGCCTACATGTTTTAAAGTAATCATCTCATTCAATCCTATTTTATTTTTATAGAGAATTAAGATTTCCTCTTTATTAAAGTAGATGAGTGGTTGAATGGTATTTTTATACTTTGATGTTGATTTTTCATTAATATCCTTAACTAATTGCGTTACTGGTCCAAGACGATCATTCCAACCATTGTTGCTAGCTAGAAATTGAAATTGGTTAAATCGTGTTTGACGATAACTGCGCCATTTTTTTTTGAAGCTATGTTCAATGTCCTTTGCAACTTTCCGGTAGAAGTGATTCACTTTTTTCTCCTCCGCGTCTCCTTTATGTTTATAGGTAATGACCTTTGCTCCTAAAGGCGTTATGTCCAGTACAAGAGAATCTTGTCCATAAGGAGGTAAATACTCTTTTTCATAGGTAGTTATTTCAAGTTTGACAATAATATGATACCCTTTTCGATTACGTTTGATTTTCTTTATCTCCGTGTCATACAGATTGTATTGTTTTTCATACCCATAAAATTGATGAATTTCTTCGGTAAGCACAGGAGCGAGAGAGGTTAAAAGGGCCTCAGATACGATGGAAGAATCTTCATTAGCTAATATACTATTAGGAAAAAGAATGAAAATAAGTAATAAAATCATTACTGTTTTCTTCATGTGCAAACACACTCCTTTATCCTTTATCCTCTCCCGCATTTATATAAGTAACGGCTGTAATTTCTTCCTATTTACTGTTTGACATTAATCTCCTTCGACCACTTATTTTCCGGGAAATTTTTAAAAATAAAATAGAAAAAAGGCGATTAATGTAAATCCCCTAAGTTCCTTTGTCATATTCACCTTAAAACAAAAAGAAAAAAGCTATAGTAAAAAAGTCTATAGCTCTCAAACACCCAAGAAATTTAGTTTTTATATCAGTTTTCTGACAATCTCCTTGCCAATCTCAATAGACGCCGTTGCAGCAGGAGATGGTGCATTTAATACATGAATCGCACGCTTGCTCGGCAGTATGTAAAAATCATCCACTAATGAGCCGTCATCCTTCAATGCTTGTGCTCTTACTCCTGCTGGTCCAGTTTTCAAGTCTGCCGCTTGTATTTCTGGCATAAGTTTTTGTACATTCTTTAAGAAAAGCTGTTTAGAGGCTGAACGGATCATTTCCTCAATCCCTTCCTTCATATAACCACTTGCCAGCTTCCAAAAGCCCTTATATGCTAACACTTCAAATAAATCCGGTAAGTGAATATCTGTCTTTCGGTAACCTTCGCGTTTGAAGCCCAATACTGCATTTGGACCGACATCAATCGCACCGCCAATCATTCTCGTAAAATGAACGCCAAGGAATGGGAACTTTGGATTGGGAACAGGATAAATTAAATGCTTCACTAGATGACGTTTTTCCTCAACCAGTTGATAGTATTCACCACGGAAGGGGACAATTTTCATATCAGTTAATAATTTTGCCTTTTTCGCAATCCGATCGGAGTGTAGACCACCACAATTGATATAAAATTGACCTTTTATATCTCCTTGATCAGTGATAACAACCACTTCATTATTATCCTCTTGAATGGCCACAACTTCATGATTAAGGAGAATATCTCCACCTTTATGGCGAATGATATCCGCCATTTTTTCAGACACTTGTCTATAGTTAACAATTCCTGCCATTGGTACATGAATGGCTCTTTTCCCATTTACATGTGGTTCTCTTTCCAATAATTCTTCTTTTTCCATTAATTGAATATCAAGTCCGTTCTGTATCCCTCTTTTATAAAGGTTATCTAATAGTGGCAACTCTTCTTCTTCACTAGCGACAATTACTTTACCGCAAATATCATATTCGATATCATTACTTTCACAAAAATCCTTCATGGATTGTCCGCCGATTTTAGCTAATCTCGCTTTCTCACTACCTGGCTTATAATATATGCCAGAATGAATAACACCACTATTATGCCCTGTCTGATGTGCCGCTACATGGCTTTCTTTTTCAACGATAGCAATCTTTAGTGCCGGTTTTTGTTCAAGTAGTTCTAACCCAACGGATAGACCAACAATTCCTCCACCAATAATAATATAATCATACATCCTTTTCACCTTCTATCATTTCTTTAAACCACATGCTTCTGCTAGTATCTCGACAATATGAACGACTTCAACCTTACTTTCTAATCCTTCACGCTTCACACCCATGCACATCTGCAAATGACAACCAGGATTAGAAGTGACAATTACTTCTGGAATCGTTTCTTTTACATAGGACATTTTTTCATCTAATATTTCCATTGATTCTTGATAATGAAAAACATTGTACGTCCCTGCTGAGCCACAACACATATCCATTTCCGGGAGGGGAATATACGTTGTTCCTGGTATACGATAAATTAACTCTAATGGCGATTTTTTTACTTTTTGCACATTTGATAAATGGCATGAGGGTTGATATGTAATTCTCTTTTCAACC
Source organism: Cytobacillus sp. FSL W7-1323 (assembly GCF_038595015.1). NCBI lineage: Bacteria > Bacillati > Bacillota > Bacilli > Caryophanales > Bacillaceae > Cytobacillus > Cytobacillus sp. FSL W7-1323. The sequence continues at coordinate 1,220,704 of NZ_CP151998.1, read as the reverse complement.
TTCTTCGTAAATTCAATATCCAACTCTGCTAAAATCACACTAATGTCTTTACTTTTTTCAGCAAATCGTTTTGCTCGTTCAACCCATTCTGGTTCAGACTGAAGCAGTTGATCATATTCAACTAACATCGCACCACATCCACCAATACTATTAACAATATAATCATAGTGCTCTTTTTCAAATGCAACGATGTTTTCTCTTGCTAATTGTTTAGTGGTCTCGCTATCACCCTCATGATGCTGTAGAGCTCCACAACATGTTTGGTTTTTTATTACGGTTACTTCACATCCAGCATGCTGAAGCAACTTTATACTTAGATCATTGATCTTAGCAAAAAACACATCCATGATACATCCAGTAAAAAAGGCGACTTTTAGTTTTGTTTCAGTATCTGGGATAAGTGTGCCTTTTCTAAGTTCCTTATCAGGCTTTGTTATATTAGGTATAATGGCTTCAAATGCACGTAAATTCTCAGGTAGTACCCGAATCCCTTTTGTTACTTTGCCTAATTTTTCAATCCCAGATTGTTGATAAAACCTCAAGGAAAGATTCATTGTATTCAACATGCTCTTATTCGCAAGACCTTTTTTCATCGCCAAGCGATTGATAAGTGAACTACCTTCCTGCTCCATTTTCACTTCTTTATAAGAAGATAAAATTTTCCCGTATTGAACATTGGTCGGACAAGCAGTCTCACATGCTCTGCAGCCAAGGCATAATTCCATCGAATCTTCTATTTCTTGAATCGAAATTTTACCCTCAGAAGCCATCTGTACTAAATTAATTCTTCCTCTAGGCGAATGCCTTTCTTTTCCCATTGTCGTATAAGTCGGGCAGGCAGGTAAGCAATACCCACATTGGACACAATCAAATGTTTCTTCGTATGCTAATTGATTATTCATCGACTAATACGAGCCTTTGATTTTCATTTTCGGGAAAAACCTTACCAGGATTCATGATATTTTTAGGATCCCATGCGCTCTTCATTCTTTTCATCATATCTAATCCAGCCTCCCCTAGCTCCATTTTCATAAACGGTGTCTTCATTGTGCCGATGCCATGTTCGCCTGATAAAGTCCCACCTAATTGTATAGCTGTTTCGAATATCTCAGCTACAGCAAGTTCGACTCTTTTCATTTCCTCTTTATCCCGTTTATCAGTAATAATATTGGGATGGAGATTGCCATCACCTGCATGCCCGAATACTACTAGATCTATATTGTATTTTTCTTTAATTTGTTTTAGCCGTTTAAACATTTCTGGGATTTTACTTCTTGGGATTGTCGCATCCTCAGAAATCTTCGTTGGTTTTTTTCTAACAATCGCTGGGGAGACAAGTTTCCTCGCTTTCCAGAGTTTCGCTGCAGCCACATCATTCGCTGCTATCTGAACTTCTCGTGCTCCTACCATTAGGCAAACTTGTTCTACTTGTTTACACTCATCAGCAATCGCCACTGGATGACCATCTAATTCTATAAGAATAATGGCATCAACATCGGTCGGAAGTCCGACTGATTCATATTCTTCAACAGCTATAATAGATGCTTGATCCATAATCTCCATCTTAGAAGGTAATATCCCAGATGTGAGAACTTTTGATATGGCTCTCCCTGCATCGACAATATCGTCGAAAATGACCATCATCGTTCCAGTTGCTTGTGGCCGTGGAACTAGTTGTAGTGTTGCTTCAGTAATAATTCCTAAAGTACCTTCAGATCCGACTATCAGCTTAGTTAAGTCATAGCCAGTAACATTTTTAATTGTACGACCACCTGTTTTAATGACCTCTCCCTCAGGTGTAACGACTTCTAACCCCAACACATAATCCTTTGTTACCCCATACTTTAAGCCTCTTGGTCCACCAGCATTTTCAGCTAAGTTACCACCTATCGTTGACACATGCGCACTACTCGGATCAGGGGGATACATCAGCCCATATTTTTTCGCTGCTTTGTCTATTTCAGCTGTCAATACTCCTGGCGAAACAACAGCAATTGTATCATCACTATCTATTTCTAATTTTTGATTCCACTGTGAAAAGTCCAGGACCACTCCGCCATGAACAGGCAAGGGTCCACCACTTAGACTTGTTCCTCGACCTCTTGGATATAAAGGCACTCTATATTGATTGGCCACCTTTACGATAGACACAACTTCCTGTGTTGACATTGGCTGTATGACTAATTCAGGTAAATAAGTACCGAACGACCCATCATATGAATAAGAGACTAAATCCGCTTTTTCTTTTAACATTCTCGTTGGTGAATTTATGGCTTTTTGAAATTGTTCGACCATCTCATCTGTCAACATGATGGCACCTTCTTCCTTTACTTTTCTTCCCTTAATTTCTTTCGTACATTTTGTAGATGATTCTTCATTGCCTTTCTTGCATTTTCTTCATCTTGACTTTCAATCGCTTTATATATAGCTTCATGCTCAAGATAAACGCTTTCCCTTTTTCTTTGTAATCCTAAGTTCTTCTTTAATGAAAAAGCGACAGCCTTACGGTAAAGGTCACCGATATTATCCATGACCCCTACCATAAAGCTATTCTTTGTTGCTTCAATCATATATTTATGAAAATCTAAATCAGCTTGAAGACCCACTTCATCAGGGTTAGTAAGTGTCTCCTCTAGCCCTTTTAGCGCTTTCTTTATTTTCTCTAAGTCGGAAGAATCACGACGATTAGCAGCTAGAGCAGCGGCCTCTGTTTCCATTATCATCCTTAATTCCAATAATTCAAAAACCTCTTCTAAGGAAATATATTGCAATGTTAAGCGGTCCATCATATCGACAAGATGTAATTCTTTAACATAACTTCGGCCACCTTGTCTTGATTCAATGATCCCACTTGCTGATAAGACACTGAGTGCCTCCCTAACAGGAGCGCGGCTTACGCCAAATAATTTCGCCAATTCATTCTCAGAAGGTAATGGTTGATTGGGCGGAAACTCTTTGCTTTTAATTTTTTCATTTAATTGCTCTAATACTTGTGCCGATATCTTCTTCCGTTCAATTTTCATTTATTAATCTCCTTTACATATTCACCTCTACACCCTTACTTGTCTCCTTTCTTGTACGAATTAAATGAATACTGAATACAAGTGCACATACAGCCAGACCAGAAACATCAGTGATAATACCTGGTTTAATGAGCATCAATGCACCGAAAAATAATAAAATTCTTTCAATTACATGTAAGTAAGTATTCAAGTAATTCCCCATAGAAACAGCTAGCGCATAGACTCCTAGAGTACTAGTAATTAATACTAGTATAACAGAAAGAATTTCCACACTACCGCCATCAGGTGATTGGAGTAATAGTATTGGATTGTATGCAATCATAAACGGAATAATAAATCCTGCTAATGAAAGTCTTAAAGCTTCCCATGACGTTTTCATTGCATTTGCTCCAGCAATTCCTGCTGCCGTATAAGATGCAAGCGCTACTGGTGGCGTAATATTTGAAAGAGCACCGAACCAGAATACAAAGAAGTGAGCTGCAATTGGTTGTACGCCAGCCTCTACTAATGCAGGTGCAGCAGTTACAGCAACAACAATGTATAGTGCGGTAGAAGGTAATCCCATACTTAGCACAATACAAGTTAGCATAACGACAATAAGTATTAACCAAAGCTGTCCACCGGTTAAATCAACAATATTAAAAGCTAGTGTTGAACCTATACCTGTCATGGTAACAACACAAATAATAATACCGATTGCGGCACAAGCGATACCTACTTGTATTGTCCCTTTCCCTCCATCGATAAATGCTTCAATCATTTTCTTAATTGTGATTCTATTAGACTTATCTTTCGTTAACCAACTGGCAACAATAACGGAACCGATACCTGCAAAACCTGCAAATAATGCTGTTTTACCAATCAATAATGTTCCTATAACCACTATAATAGGAACAATCAGTACGCCTCTTTCCTTTAACACTTGTAAAACATTTGGTATATTCTCCTTACTAATCCCTTTTAACCCTTGTTTCTTCGCTTCTATATCAATCGCAAAGATGAGAGCGATATAATATAGAAAACTTGGGATAATGGCTGCGAGAATAACAGTAGTATAGGAAACACCTAAGAATCCAGCCATGATAAAAGCTGCTGCACCCATGATTGGTGGCATAATCATTCCACCAGTAGATGCTGCTGCTTCAACTGCGCCAGCAAATTTTGGTTTTAAACCAATTGATTTCATTAACGGGATCGTAAAAGCTCCTGTTGTGGCAACATTTGCTACAGCACTCCCACTTAATGACCCTGTTAAAGCACTAGATATAACAGCTACCTGTGCAGGCCCACCTCTTTTTCTACCTGCAATAGCTAATGCTAAATCGTTAAATAGTTGTGTCGCACCACTTGCAGATAAAAAGGCACCGAATAAAATAAACATAACGATAAAGGTTGATGCAGTTGATAATGTAAGACCCAAGATGCCTTCAGTGGTCATATATAAACGGTAAAGCAAACGTTCTAAAGAGAACCCCGCATGGCCAAATATCCACGGAAAAATTGTGCCAAATAAGGCATAGATAACAGAAATACCACAAAGGATTGGGATAAATAGACCTACAGCTCTTCTTGCTGCTTCAAACAATACGATAATAGTAATAGCACCGAAAATATAATCAATTAAAATTGGCTGTGAGCCACGATCAACATGAATGGTTGTATAATTAATAATTAAATAACCTACACCCAAGATTGCTAATGCAACAAACAAATAATCAGCTAATGTAAAACGCCCACTTTTTGATGAAGATCTTGCGGGATATAATAAAAATGTTAAAACGAGAATAAAACCTAGAAATATTAAGTTTCTATAAATCTCCTGAATATTAGAAAGTCCATTTGAATAAATGGAAAATATAGATAATAAAATAGCTAATATCGCTACAACCTTGGCATACGAACCATGCAATACACGCATACCTCCGCCAGCCTCTTTATCTAAGCCTTGTTGATTTGCTGTTACGGCATCCCCTTTTACATTCGACATTTTCTAACCTCCTTATTTTGCCTCTGGCGGAATTAATTCCTCAGGAATCTCTAAACCAACTTCTTTAAAGTATTTGTAAGCACCTGCATGTAAAGGTACAGTCACTCCATCAAGTGCTGTCTCTAAAGTAATTTCTTTTGCAGAATTATGCACTTCATACATTTTGTCTAGATTCTCATAAAGCGTTTTTGTTAACGTATAAATTGTCTCTTCGTCAATATCTTTTGTTGTAGATAAAAGGTTAGGCTGTGCAATGGTTTGGATATCCTCCTCTACACGAGGATAAGTTCCTCCAGGAATCGTATAAGGGTACCAAGAGTTTGAAACAGCGTTAATTTTTTCTAACTGCTCATCTGTTACTTCAAGAATACTAGCTTTGACATTACTAGCAAACATATCTGTAATTGCTGAGATTGGGATGCCGGCTGGTAATGATCCACCGTCTAATCTACCATCTCTCATTGCAGAAACAGTATCGTTATAACCGAGATACTCTGGTGATATATTAGCTTTAGTTAATTCTAACCCTTGCATCATTACTACAGTTGATTGTTCTGTTCCGCTTGCTTGGGGTCCAACGGAAAAACGAGTGCCATCAATGTCTGAAATGTTACCGGTTTCAATAGCATTATCCATTAACACAAAATGTTCTACATTGGGCCATAACATAGCCACAGTACGTAAGTCTTTATAAGGTTTACCTGCAAAACCATCATCTCCAGCATAAGCTTGAGAAGATATTAACCCTTGAAGAATAGCTAAATGAGCTTCTCCCTCTCTTAAAAGCTCGATATTTTCAATCGAACCAGCAGAAGATTGTCCACTTGCTTGAATTTTCTTATTCTTTAATTCATAACTCCATATATTGGCCATACCTACTCCAATCGGATAATAAGTACCACCTGTTGAAGCTGTCGCTACGGATAAAAAGGTTTTATCTTCATTATCAGCAGCCGTCTTAATACCAAAAATGGTAAGAAAAATAATAGCAGCGATTGAGATTGTAATTTTTATTTTTTTACCTTTCATAATTCTCCCCCTTTCACCAAATGAAAACGTTTTAATTTCAATCTTGTATTACAAGTATACAAGAAAAAATTAAAAAAACAACAATTATTCTAAAAATTTATTCTACAAAAACAATTAACAATTATTTGTAAAAAAAGCTACAGGATACTGTAGTGCTGTACCCTGTAGCTTTTTATTAATCTTTCTTTATAAATAAAACTTTAAGATAGTCTCCTTCGGGAAAAGACGGAATCGTTTTAAAATCAATAGGTAATGAATATTCTTCAAGAATCTTATACTTTCCATTACTTGTTGCAAATGCTTTTGAGACAAATGTTTTAAACTTTTTCATCGGCACATTACTTGCATTAGATGAAGCAACAATGATCCCTCCTTGATTAGTAATCGAGATAGCTTCTTCTAATAAAGCAACATAATCTTTTGCAACACTAAAAGTATGTTTTTTTGATCGTGCAAAACTAGGTGGATCTAAAATGACAAGATCGAATGATAAATTTTTTCTCACCGCATATTTAAAGTATTTGAATACATCTTCAACAATGATATCCTGTTCTTCATAATCAATACCATTTACACTAAACATTTCGATTGTCTTCGCTTTACTTCGATTAGCCAAATCGACACTCGTTGTTTTCACTGCACCGCCCAATGCAGCTGCTGCCGAAAAAGCTCCTGTATATGAGAATGTATTCAAGATTGTTTTACCATCGGCATATTGATCTCTTATTTTTTTCCTTACTTCTCTTTGATCTAGGAAAACCCCAACCATAGCGCCATCATTAAGATAGATTGGATAATTTATCCCGTTTTCCTTAACGATAATAGGAAATGTCGGCTTTTCACCACAAACAAAATCATCATCTTCTACATACAACCCTTTATGATTAAATCTTTTCTTTTCATAAATGGCCTTCACCGGCATACATTGCTCTAATGCCCTAATAATCTCTTGTTTGAATTGATAGATACCTTCACTATACCAACTAATGCAATAATACGTATCATAGTAATCTATTGTAACGCCTCCAACGCCATCGCCTTCTCCATTAAAAATTCTAAAAGCAGTCGTTTCTGGGTCGTTAAAAAGTTTTTGTCTATGATTTACTGCTGCCTTCAGCTTTTCCATAAAAAAGGCTTGGTCTATTCGCTCATGCTGGTTTTTCGTTAATACCCAGCCTCTACCTTTATTTTGAATTCCATAGTAACCTTTACAGAGAAACTGTCCCTTTTCATTCACTAGCTCAACAATCGTCCCTTCTTCCATTTGAGGAATTCGTTCAACAGATTGTTCATTTATTAATGGAAAACCTTCCCTATACTTCTTTATGTATGACGGTTTTACTGTTAACTTCATATACGCTCCACCTTACCAATCAATGATTTATTTATCGTACCACAAATAGCATCTTACAGACAAAGCCCTCTCAGGTTTATCTTGAGAGGGCTTTACCGTTTAACTTGCTTTATTCACTTCTTGAGATATTTCTTTCATATTCGAAATTGCATGTTGATATTTTTCTTCATCAAATTCATTCTCACTTTTCGCCACGGCGATTGTCGCGATTCCGTTACCAATCATATTCGTAATGGCACGACCTTCACTCATAAAGCGATCAACACCGAGTAAGAGTGCTAAACCTTCTAACGGAATAACTTGAATAGCTGCTAATGTCGAAGCCAACACGATAAATCCACTTCCTGTAACCCCAGCAGCTCCTTTAGATGTAAGCATAAGAATTAAGATAATCGTTATTTGCTGACCAATAGATAAATCTACTCCAAATACTTGAGCTAAGAATACCGTCGCCATTGAAAGATAAATAGAAGTCCCATCAAGGTTAAAGGAATAACCCGTCGGAATGACAAGACCAACAACTGATTTTGACGCACCGAATCTTTCCATTTTATCCATCATTCTTGGTAATACAGATTCAGAAGAACTCGTTCCTAATACGATAAGTAACTCATCTTTAATAAAACGTAAATATTTAAATAGGCTAAATCCATAATATTTACAAATGATGTTTAAAACGATAAAGATGAATAAGAACATTGTAATATACACACTCATCATCAACTTAGCGAGCGGTGCTAAAGAACCTAAGCCGAAATGTCCAATCGTATATGCCATTGCACCAAACGCACCAATTGGCGCAGCTTTCATGACATAACCGATAATCTTAAAGAACACATGGGATAACCGGTCAAGAAAATCAGTAATAACTTCTCCCCGTTTACCTAAAGAAGCAAGAGCAACACCAAATAGAATGGAGAAGAATAAAACTTGAAGGATATCTCCCTCCGCAAAAGCATTCACCATATTTGATGGTACGATATGTGTAACGAATTCGATCCAATCAATGCCTTCTTCAGCATTGGTTGTATATTGAGATACGTCACCTTGTTCAAGCTCATTAAAATTTAACCCGTCACCTGGTTTTACAATATTAACGACTAATAATCCAATAACGAGAGCAAGCGTGGTAACAACTTCAAAATAGATAAAAGCTTTCCCACCAACCTTACCAACTTTTTTCATATCTCCCATTTTTGCGATTCCTAAAACAATTGTTAAGAAAATAATTGGGGCAATAACCATCTTCACTGCATTAATGAAAGTAGTTCCTAACGGCTGTAATTCTTTACCTATATCTGGCCAAATTAAACCAACTAACACACCAAGTGCGATCGCTGTTAACACTTGAACGGTTAAGTTCTTAAAGATTCTTAAAAATCCCACATTAATCATCTCCTGTCACACTATCTATCTGACTATTCTTTGTAATTAGAATGATAGCGTTTTCAGAAAATGAAAAGAAGTTTATGGTCATAGTGAACATTTTGTTCATTTTGGTCTTATTAGTTGAGACAGTAAAAATGATTGGCATATATGGACTACTGCCAAGTTACATAATTTTAACCAGTAAAGGAGGAGAGTCCCCGATTACTCTTACCATAAGCATCTAAGTGAAATTTAAGGTCAAATTAGGGATAGATTAGACAAAAGAGAGCCACAATTTATTTAAGCTCTCTTTCGTCTAGTAATTTATTTTATGAATTCTAGTACTCTCTCTAACCATTTAATATTAAATTCCGCTTTATCAAATGCATGAGAAGCAATTAATTGGCTTGAGTCAGAGACTTTGTTATATTTTTCCTTTTCTTCTTTTTTCGTTTTTAATGTATCCCACTTTTCTTTTTCCTTTTGAATGGTTTGTTTCAAAATAGAAGCGGCTTCTTCTTTATTAATATAATTTAAGAAATGAATGGCAATATACAAATCTGCCACTTCCGTATATTTTTGAAAACAAAGATAGAGTTCTTCTACCAGATGGCCACGTCCCTCATTGGTTATCCGATAAAGTGTTTTTTCTGGGCGACTTCCTTCTTGTAACTTTTGTACAGGCTCTATCCAATTCTTTTTATGTAATGCTTCAAAATCATAATAAAACTTTCCTTCACTAATCTTTATGAAAGGCTGTGCATTCATTAGTTTTTTGCGGATATTATAAGGATAGTCTACTGAATGTGCTAACATACCTAAGATATATATTCTAATCATTCACCCGTTCACCTCCAAAAACGTATATAGCTATTTTAACTTATACTGGGAGATAAACGCATCTGATTCTTTCATTATAGTTTCAATTAATAAGAGCATGTTCGTTAATTAATCGGTAAAATCTGTATACTTAAAAATAAAAATACGAACCTATTCATTAGAATTTGTTCGCATTTTCCGAGAAACTATTCATTGTTCATTCTTTTAATTTCACCTTGAATCTTCACTCTATTTATTTCAAGAAAGTTTAAGAGGCAATGAGGTTAACGTTTGACCCGTCGCAGAATCAGTTAAGTTGGGCTCTAGTTCAAATGATTCGATAGGTTCGATTTTGGAAAAACGCTTAACTAAGTTTTCTAAAATGAGCTTCAACTCAAGTCTTGCTAATGGTGCACCTAAACAAAAATGAGGTCCATTTCCAAATGTAAGATGTTTCTTATTATTTTTTCTATGAATATTTAATTGAAATGGCTCTTCAAACATTTCCTCATCCATATTAGCCGCACTCATCCAGGCAACAACGACATCTCCCTTTTTCAACTCTACCCCTAAAATATTGTTATCCTTCTTCACCGTACGATCTCTTCGACTCATATGAAAACGATATCGTAACATCTCTTCGACCGTTCGATCAATATATTCTGGGTGGGCTTTTAATTCTGAAAATAACTCGTTGTCATCATATAAAAGGGCATAAAAGCTTGTTGAGATCATATGACTCGTTGTTTCTACCCCTGCACCTAATATAGCCATTGTCATTTCAATAATTTCAAAGTCCGTTAGTCTTTCTCCATCTACTTCCGCCCTAATGAGGTCAGAAATGATGTCATCTTGTAACTGCTGTCGCTTTTCAATGATGACTGGTTGTAAATAAGTAAAGAACTCTTTAATTGCTTGATTTTTTTGGTTATCGATTACATCCTTTTTGCTCTTATCATATGGTAGAAATAATATATCGACCCATTTCTTAAATTTAATTACATCGGGCTTCGGAATCCCTAATAAGTCTGACATTACCATTGCAGGCATAGGATTGGCTAATGCCGCTACGATATCTTCCGTCTTGCCCTTTTCTATTTGTGTAATTAAATTTTCAGCAATTTGATTAATCCGCGGTTTCCAATTTTCTAAACTTCTTGGAGTAAATGCTGATGCTAATAGGGATCTTCCTTTTCTGTTGTGTGGAGGATCCATTTTCAAGAAGTTCACTTTACTATTCATTTGCTTATCATCTTCACTAAACTTTACTGAAATCGTTGTACGGTCTCCTTCACTGGAGAAATGTTCATAGTCGCTTAAAACGGTCTTTACGGCATCATACTTAAATGCATTCCAAGTATCAGAATTCTCATTATAACTAATAGACCCACTTTCAAGCATCGATTTGTACCATTCTAACGGTTGGAATTGTTCTGATCTTGAATCAAAATGTTTAATGTCTTGTAATGAGATAATCTCTTTCATCTAACATTTCCTCCTCTTTGATCATTTGGAGATAGATTATATACTTTAATTAAAGTATATAATCTATCGTAAATTTTCTCCCTTTCATCGTCAATGCATGGAAAGTAGTAGTTTTACTATAGGGGCAAATGAACTAAAAAGAACTGTTGAATAGCTTTTACTCAACAGTTCTTTTTAGTTCATGATTATGTGATTATTATTCTATATTTCAGCACTACGTTTTAATCATATACCGATTCACAGGTCTCCCTACCCCACCATATTGTATATCTAGTACTATTACACCTTTTTTCTCTAAATAATCAAGATATCTCCGAGCTGTCACCCTTGCAATCCCAATACCGCTAGCCACTTCTCCAGCTGCTTGCGGTTGTTGTTGAACGGTTAGATAATTAATGACTTCTTTCAATGTAAATTCATTTAGCCCTTTAGGTAAATCTACCTCTACTTTCGTTACTTGTTCTGCATAAAGTAATTGATCAAGTTGCTCTTGCGACATTGTTCCTTCATTTTTTAAGCTTTCACGATACTGACGAAACTTCTCAAGTGCCTGCTTCATCCTATCGAATTTAAACGGCTTCATTATATAATCGATTGCTCCATTTTGTAGCATCATTTTAATCGTATCCTTATCTTTAGCTGCCGAGATTACGATTACTTCTGCATTAAGCTTTTGTTTCCTTAATTCGTACATAACTTTTAATCCATCTTTTTTCGGCATAAACACATCAAGCAATATTAAATCTGGTGAGAAATCTTTAGCAAGTCTAATGCCCTCTTCTCCGTTATTAGCAATGGCTTTCACATGAAACCCTTTTACCTTAGATATAAAACCTTTATTAACTTCTTGTACCATTGGATCATCTTCAATTAATAGTACTTGAATATCATTCATAAGTTAAACCTCCCCAAAGGTAATTAAAAAAGAAGTACCTTCATTTACCTTAGAAGTGACAGTTATTTGCCCTTCTCCTTTATCCACAATTTGTTTGACCAAATATAATCCGTAACCAGTCCCATTTTCTTTTCCTTCCGTGAATCCTTTTGTAAAAACTTTTTCTAAATTAGATTCTTCTATACCTATCCCATTATCTTCTACAAGGATGGAACAAATGTAGTCATCTTGTTCGATACTTATATCTATCATTTTTTCTTCCTGATCGAGTTGTTCGAAGGAGCCGAAAGCATTCTCAACCAAATTACCTAATAATAGAACAAAATCATGATGATCTAAATGAGGAGGAAAGTGATCCAAATTACTATTAGTATCAACTGTCACGATAATATCTAGTTCCTTCCCTCTCCTGATTTTGCTAATTAGGAGTCCAGCTACCGCATCGTCTTTAATTATTTCATGAAGAAATAAAGATATACTTTCTTGTTCTTCTGAAGCAGCAAATGCAAGTTGAAATGCCTTTTCTGGCTTTCCTAATTGGATAAGCCCAGCAATTGTATGCAATTTATTCATATGCTCATGATTTTGCACACGCAGTGCCTCAACAAAACTCCTTACACCAGTAAGTTCCTCTGCTAATTTTGCTACCTCCGTTCTATCTTGGAAAATAGCAACGGCGCCAATTAATTGGCCATCTTTATTAATAGGAATTCTCGTGCTCAAGATGCTTTTTCCACTCACCATAATTTGTTCATTATAAACCGGTTCATTTCTCTCAACAATTTCTGGTAAACGTGTATCTTCTAAAACGGAACGAATCGATAATCCCGTTACTTCTCCATTCACATTAAATATTTTTTTTGCTTTTTCATTAAAGATCGTAATTTTCTCATGATAATCGATCGCAATTACCCCTTCATTGATGGAATGAAAGGTTGCTGTTCTCTCTTCAAACATTCGTTTAATTTCGAACGGTTCTAAATCAAACATTTGCTTCTTAATATGATTGGCTAATATATATGAGGCAATAAACCCTACAATTAAAGTGAGGAACACAATAAATAGGATCTCTTTAGAAAAGCCAGAGACGATTTCCTTGAATGTTGGAATTTTATTACCAACCATTACCACACCTATTTGGTTTAGTTGTTCATCTTTTAATACTGGAATAAACGCTCTTAAATATGTACCATCTTCTCCCCTTGCTTTGGAAAAATAAATATGTTCGGCAAATGCAGGATCTTCATCACTACCAGTTGACACATGACCTATCATACTTCTAACTGGGTGTGAGAAACGGACTCTATCCATATTCATTACTACAATATAATCCGTATTATTAATGACCCTTATTTCTTCAACAATGGGGTTAATAATCTTCCAGCCCTCATCTCCCTCAAGTCCATCTTTTATATCTGCAAGCTCTGCTACTGTCCTAGCCGTACTCATTGATTCGCCTCTTAAGTCCAATTCTTCTTGTTGTTGCATATTTGCGATAACAACAAGCCCGCAAATAAGCAGTAAAAAGATAACAACCCCATATGATAGCAACGTTATTTTCCAACGAATAGGTATTTCCTTCAAACAAATCTTCCTTTCATTGCCACCTACACTTGACCTTTAATCTGAAAATAATGATACTATTTAGTATGAGGTGAAGGTGATGAAAAGTAAATATAGCATCATACTATTAACCATTATTATAACGCTTGCACTTTTTTTTAGTTTTAAACAATATATTCTCACAGAAGACCTTCCTTATGATGATGAACAAGAAGGGCTCAATGATCAAATCGTTTTAACTTTTAGTCATGTTGTCTCCAATAATACGCCAAAGGGAATGGCCGCTGATAAATTTGCTGAGATTGTTGCTGAAAAATCAGACGGAAATATTAAAATTGTTGTCTTCTCTAACGGCTCTCTCTACTCTGATATAGAAGAAATACGAGCGGTTCAAGAAGGCAATGTTGATATTATTGCTCCCTCCACATCAAAACTTGGCATGTTAAACCCTGCATGGGGGCTACTCGATTTGCCGTTTATTTTCCCTTCCTATGAAGCCATTAACGAAGGGTTAGACGGGTTTATCGGACAAACACTATTATCTAGTGTAAAGGGGGATGGACTCATCGGTTTAGCTCATTGGAGTAATGGATTTAAGCAATTCACATCCAATGATGGTCCAATTATTTATCCGCAAGATATAGCTGGACAAACATTCCGAATCATGCAAAGTGATGTCCTCTCATCACAATTTCTTGAATTGAATGCAAATTCAGTGAAAGAATCTTTTAATTCTACATACGACTTGTTAGATAGTGGGAAAGTAGACGGCGAAGAGAACACTATCTCTAATATTTATTCGAAAAAGTTTTATAACTTACAAAAGTATATGACAATAAGCAATCATGGCTATCTCGGTTATGCCGTCTTAATGAATGAGAATGTTTGGAATAAGCAATCAAGTGAAACAAAACGAATCTTAACTGAGGCTATGTCTGAAGTCACGCAATGGAATCGAAAACAAGCTGCCCAGATGAATGAAAATCAACTCGAAGAAATAAGAAAAGTGAGTTCAATCCACATTCACGAACTTACCAATGAAGAAAAAAACAGTTGGAAAAAGGTCCTAGACCCAGTCTACACTCAATTTAAAAATGAAATTGGCAGTACACTGATTGACAAGGCTTTAAAGCTCAGAGATAAATACGAAAACGAAACAACTGATGAAACGGACTGAGTGAGGCAATTACCCTTGAATATTTAATCAAATTTTTGCCCGGGCTCCCTTTTTTTGACTCGTTTCCGTTTGAATCCAACCAAATTTTTGCCTGGGCTCGCTTTTTTGACTCGTTTCGGGCTTGAATCCAATCAAATTTTTGCCTGGGCTCCCTTTTTTGACTCGTTTCTGCTTGAATCCAATCAAACTTTTGCCGCGGACTCGCTTTTTTGACTCGTTTCCGCTTGAATCCAACCAAATTTTTGCCCGGGCTCCCTTTTTTGACTCGTTTCCGTTTGAATCCAATCAAATTTTTGCCCGGCCCCGCTTTTTTGACTCGTTACCGTTTGTATCCAATCAAATTTTTACTCGGGCTCGCTTTTTTGACTCGTTTCTGCTTGAATCCAATCAAATTTTTGCCCGGGCTCCCTTTTTTGACTCGTTTCTGCTTGAATCCAATCAAATTTTTGCCTGGGCTCGCTTTTTTGACTCGTTTCCGTTTGAATTCAATCAAATTTTTGCCTGGGCTCCCTTTTTTGACTCGTTTCCGACTCAGTCTCTTTCCTTTCCAGTATATATAGACAAAGACGATAGTGAGACACGACAAAAAGTAACCTGAGTATTAACTTAGGTTACTTTTCTAACTCGTATTTTATAATTTATATTTGTTCCTTAAACATCCACTTTCTCTGAAGCTAACATTGTGCCATTTTCCACATAGTTTAAATGCCAAGAAAAAGCTTTCGCTAGAATATGTGGGGTTTGGCCACCTGCTGATAATGCTTCATAATAATAATCTCTAAGTTGATCCTTGTATAACGGATGCGCACAATTTTCAATGATTAGCTCAACTCGTTCACGAGGAGCCAATCCTCTTAAATCTGCGTAGCCTTGTTCTGTGACAATTACGTCAACATCATGTTCTGTATGATCAATATGTGAAGCAAAAGGTACAATACTTGAAACTTTTCCATCTTTAGCAATTGATTTTGTCACGAATATAGCTAACCTTGCATTTCTTGCAAAATCCCCTGATCCGCCAATACCATTCATCATCTTAGTTCCTTGAACATGAGTAGAATTCACATTGCCATAGATATCTAGTTCTAATGCAGTATTGATAGAGATTAATCCTAAGCGGCGAATTAATTCCGGATGATTAGTGATCTCTTGTGGTCTTAACAATAACTTATCGCGATATTGATCGAAATGTGCAAACACTTCTTGCATCTTTTCTTCTGAAAGTGTAATGGAACAGCCTGACGCAAACTTTACTTTCCCAGCATCAATTAAATCAAATACTGCATCTTGAAGTACTTCTGAATACACCTCTAAGTCTGTGAATTCAGAGTCAATCATGCCATGTAATACAGCATTTGCTACCGAACCAATGCCTGATTGTAATGGGGCAAGTTTTTCATCTAATCTCCCTGCTGCAATTTCATTGCGAAGAAAGTTGGTTAAATGTTGTGCCATAATAACTGTTTCCTCATCTGGCTGAACAATAGTTGAAGGTGAATCGCCTTGTTCAGTAAACACAATCGCTTTAATTTTCTCCGGATTCACTTTAATACCTATCTCACCAATACGATCGGCTACATTTGTAATTGGAATTGGACCACGCTCACCTTGTTTATCTGGACTATAAATATCATGTAACCCTTTTAGTGATGGTAATTGGGCCATATTAATTTCAACAATTACACTATGGGCATGTTCTGCAAAAGACAGTGAGTTACCAACTGATGTTGTAGGTACAATTGTTCCGTCATCTTCAATCGAAACCGCTTCCAAAATAGCTACATCCACATGTAATACCCCTGAACGGATAAGTTCTGCTGTGTGAGATAAATGTTGATCAACAAATAAGAAGTCCCCTTTATTAATGCCTTTTCTCATTGTTGAGTCCGCTTGAAATGGTAATCTCTTATTTAAAATACCGGCTTCTGCAAACAACTTATCAACATCCGAACCAAGAGATGCGCCTGTATACACATTGACTTTAAAATCTTCTGTTTTTGCTCTTTCTGCTAATGCGACAGGAACCGCTTTCACATCTCCCGCACGAGTAAATCCACTTAACCCCAATGTCATGCCATCTTTAATCATTTCTGCAGCCCCTTCTGCAGTCATGATATTGTTCTGAAGTGTCTGAATTTTAACTCTCCCAAGTTTATTATCCATATTCCCATCCCTCTTTCTGTAAAGAATACTTAATAACTATTTTACTAATAAATCAGAATGGGATTATTTTTTTAGTATAATTAATGAAAAATTTTGATAAAACAGCAAAATCTGCCGATAAGCCAGCAGATTTTTTCAGATAATCAGAAAATATTGAGTTAAATGTTATTCATCCATTTATGCCTTTGATTTAGAAGCCGAGCAACTTACGAAAATAACTAGAATAGGATTGACTAACAGGCACTTTTGCACCATTTCTCATTAATAATAAAAAAGTAGAATGAGAGTCAGGAAATATCTCTTGTATTTGATTAACATTCACCAAAAATGACCTGTGACAGCGAATAAAGTTTTCCTTTGGTAAAATATACTCAAACTCCTGTAGCGTATTTTTATGCGTACCAGAAGAGTAAATAGCATGAACATGTGTTTTACGATCTTTGGCTTCCAAGAAATATACTTCATTAAATGGAACAGGTACCCAACCATCACTTGTCTTTAATGTAACGACAGATTTCCCCTCTGTCAATGTTGGAAAAATAGCAGTCACACAACCTTCAATTTTTCCATTATTTTTAAATGGAACAGCCATCCCGTGATAAGGTACACCAAATACATCCCTATTAATAAACTCTGACACCTTTTGTTCAGCCTTAAGCGCTTTGTCAGCAATACTTCCTTCTTTTACAATATCCCCTGGCCGAATTTTCAAGTCAACACGTTTACTTGGACGATAGTAAATATACTCTGTTGTATTTGAAACTACAATTGACACTTCATCTGAAAATAACTCCCCAATTACATCTAGCAATGAACTCAGTGTAATTCCTTCCATCACAAAATCCCCTTTTTTGATTCGCTACTATTCTATCTTACGTGTTTTATTTTCATTTGCCTAGTTAAGAAACGTGCAAGAATATGTCTTATACCAAAGAAGGAAACATCAACTTGCTTTTCCTCTTTTAATAGGTTGATCTTCGTATTTAAGCCAGTTCACTCCTTTTTCTAATATAATTGAGATAATAACACCCATTATTAACCCATTTGCTAAAAATGGTTGAATGAGTACAGGTAATTCCGAAAAGATAGCAGGTGAAATATTCATAATACTAATACCAATTAATACAGGTGCTGCTAACCTAAATATCGTATTGGAATTAAACGTCTTTCCATTTAAACTACTGAATGCAGTACCAAATAATTGCATATAGGCAACAAACAAGACTGCGTTTCCAACTGTAACAGGCAACATTGAAAGAAATGAGCCTAAAATTGGAACAATACCAATGATCGTAAGTAAAGCACCACCGATAAAGAATGGCTTTCTTTCATAAATTCTCGTACTTTGCAAGAAACCAATCGTTGATGTAAATGGTGTATAGGGAACAAGTCCGAAACCAGATCCAATAATGGTAGAAATTGAAGTAATCAGCATTGAGCCTTTAAACTCTTTTTTTGCTGCTCTCCTTTGTAGAAGTTTTTCTGCAGCGTTAATAGAAGCAAATGTATTACTTAAGTTTAATAATACGGCAACAAAAGTGACTACGACAATTCCCATTTCAAGATTAGGAGCCCCTAATGGAAAAAGTTGGAAAGGTGCCGATGTTGTCATACCCGCCCCATCATTACCAAACAATAGGACATAACCAAGCCAGCCCCCTAAAAGGCCAATTAAGATAGAAAAATTGCTAATAAGTTGATTACCCTTCATTTTTAATGTAGCGACAATCAGCGCGAGTACTACAGAATAAAGACTTATACCTATATCAATGACGCCAGTCGAGGTCATCTTTAACATACCTTCAAAAAAGATAAACATTAATTGAAAAGTAAGCAAAAACAAATATACAGTCATTACCATCGGACTAAAGATGGCTTGCAATAATGAAAAACCACCACAAGCAATCAGCAAAATGGTCACTAGACTAGCTAAAACAATACCAGTAACAATCCCACCACCAATACGTTCTAATCCAATATTAAGCGCTTGTGCTGAAAGCCCAAGATTAAGGATAATTCCCCATAATAAGCCTGAATGCCCTTCCATAATCGGGAAACGATGACCTTTCCATCCTTGTAGTATACAAGTAATACCTGTAAGTATGAGTGATGCTCTAATCATCATTGCCATCGTTTCACTAGATAGCTCAAATACATTGGCAATGGAAATCGGAATGACAACAGTATTGGCAAAAATAAAAAAGACCCATTGTACGGAAGAAACCATTGTCATTGATGAAATAAACTTTTTCAATCTGTACACCACTTTCTACGTTTTTCATTTTCACATCTACTAGTATAATTCATTTTCAAAAGGAAAGAAGCCTTTAAAAAAAGAATTATGAAAAACGAAATATTTTGAAGCCCATATACGATGAAAATGATAAAAATTGGAGCTAATCTATATGCCTATACAAATAATAACCCTCTCCAAATATGAAGAGGGGCATGTGATTTAAATAGTTTTATTAATCATTGTTATTTTGAAATGATAATGCTTTTTTTGCTAAATTTGTGATTACTACATCATCCATAGGCGGATTATGGAGCGCAGCTCGCACATCACGGTAATAACGCTGCAAAGGATTTCTTTGTTGCAAGCTTTGTGCACCAACTATTCTCATTGCCCAATCGACCACTTTATTAGCACTGTTAGAGACAAGATGTTTGATGGCTCCAAGTTCTGCTCCTAATTCTCCTCGTTTATTCGGTTCATTATCCCAACGATCCGCTATAGAATAGAGTGCTGTTCGCGCTTTTAGTAGCTCGAGTTCCATTTCCCCAATTTTACGTTGCACTTCTGGTACTTCACTGATTGGACCAGGCAGGCTATTAGGTTGATATTCAGAAGCAAAAATAATGGCATAGTTCCGAGCTGCAATAGCAACGCCAATAAAACAAGCAGCTGAATGTAGTAACCATGCATTAGGAATCGCATAAAAATGAACACCTTCTAATTCGACTAATGCTGTTTCTTCTACAATTACATTCTCTAACACGAGATCGTCACTACGCGTGCCCCGCATCCCTAGCATATTCCAATTTGATTCCACTTTTAAACCAGGGTTCTCATGAGGTACAAGGAATATACCAATTTCTCCTGAAGCTTCTATCGTTGCTGTAATAAGAGAAAAATCTAACCCTGGTGCCATCGAAGCAAAAGATTTTCTTCCATTCAAGATCCATTGTGTTCCTTTTTTCACCGCAGTAGTCGCTGGTAGTCCACCACGGGTTGGACTGCCAGTTGCTACCTCAGTTGCACAGCGGTTAATCAATTTATTATCTTTGATAACCATTTCACATAACTTGGCAAACTGTTCTTCCTTCCATTTCCGTTTAACCCTTAAATCATAGATAACACCTAAGTGCCAACCAATACATAAAGCCGTAGACGCATCACCTTGGGCAATCCTTTCTTGTATTAAGAAATATTCATATAAGGAAATCTCTTTACCACCATATTCTTTCGGAATCGTTAAACTTAAGTAATTTGATTGTTTTAATTCTTCAAAATTTTCAAAAGGGAATTCTGCATTTTCATCAATCTTTTGCGCCCTCTTACTAAATCCTTCTGCTAATATCGTAGCTTTATGAAATAATTCTTCTTGTTGAGCCGTCTTAATAAATGGTCGAGCGAGTTGTTCAGCTAAATACGCTTCCTTAGATGAAGCTGTTATCGTGCTCATAGAATCCTTCCTCCCCGTCTGTTTCCATCTTCTCTTTAATACTCAATCATTAGGATAAATAGATATAGTAAAGGCTCCATCCCCTTTACTATATCTATCGTTTGAATTTATTATCTCTTATCTACATATTTAGTTAATTTATCCCCACCAATTTGAATGATTTGCACCAATACAACGAGGACAATTACTGTCGTAATCATAATGACATTATCATAGCGATAGTAACCGAAACGTATCGCTAAATCACCAATACCACCGCCGCCAATAATACCTGCCATTGCTGAATAACCAATTAAACTAATAGTCGTAATCGTTAAACCTTGAACAATTCCAGGTTTCGCTTCTGGGACAAGAATTTCCTTAATTATCATCCAAGGGGAAGCGCCTACTGCTACTGCAGATTCAATGACTCCTTTATCTATTTCTCTTAAGGATGTTTCTACCAATCTTGCAAAAAACGGAATCGCTGCTACAGATAATGAAACAGAAGCCGCTGTAGGACCAATAGTTGAACCTGCAATTAATTTTGTTAACGGCAATAGAGCTACTAACAAAATAATATAAGGAATAGAGCGGATCAAATTGACAATCCAACCGGTAACAGCATTTACAAATCTATTCTTTAAGAACAATCCTTCGTCTGTAACGAATAATAAGATACCTAGTGGAAGACCTAGTATAAGTGCCGCAACTAAAGAAATGGCGACCATATAAATTGTTTGTAATACAGCTGTATTTAGTTCAGGAAGTAACGCCTGAATGGACTCAAGCAACATGTTCAACTACCTCCAAATTCTGTGTTCTTTCTTGAATATATTGTATAGCTCTTTCTATTTCAGGTATTTCGCCAGTCAACTCCATAATAAAAATACCAAGAGGTACTTCTTGAATATATTCAATCTTGCCGTGAAGAATATTTCCTTTTACTTTGAATGTTTGGAACAGTTCAGAAACAACAGATTCTTCTGCTATTGCACCTTTAAATTGAATCTTAATGATTGTTCCCTTCCTGTTTTCAATCAATTGTTGTGGTAAGTCAAATTGAAGAACACTCTGAATGAAATCCTTTGTAAGTGGTTCAATTGGATTCGCAAATATATCATACACCGGTCCCTCTTCTATGACCTTTCCATCTTGCATAACAGCTAACCTATGACAAATCTCTTTGACTACTTCCATCTCATGAGTGATAAGTACGATGGTTAATCCTAGCTTTTTATTAATTGATTTTAATAAGTTCAGGATTGATTTTGTTGTTTTAGGGTCTAGAGCTGACGTGGCTTCATCGCAAAGTAAAACCTTTGGATCATTAGCGAGTGCTCTGGCTATTCCTACCCTTTGCTTTTGACCACCACTTAATTGTGTGGGATACTGATGAATTTTATCTGCTAAACCCACTAATTCTAATAGTTCTTTCACCCTGATATCTATTTCTTTCGGGCTTTTACCTGCCGCTTTTAAAGCAAAGGCAATATTCTCATACACTGTCTTCGAACTCGCTAAATAAAAATGCTGAAAAATCATACCTATCTTCTGCCTTGCTTTTCTTAATTCTTTACTTGTTAAAGATGTTAAATCAACGCCATCAATTTTCACTTCACCAGATGTCGGTCTCTCCAATAAATTTAGACAGCGTAATAAAGAACTTTTCCCTGCTCCACTATAGCCAATAATCCCGTATATTTCCCCTTCTTTAATAGAAAGGGATACATTGTCAACCCCTATTACTTGCTTCTTTTTGCTTTTATAAATTTTCACTAAATGATTGACTTCAATCATTTACCTCACCCTCCCTAAATCCTCTACAACATAAAATGAGCCTCTTTCACTTTGAAAGAGGCTCAACAAATGATTGTTATTAAACCTTATCTTTCAGAATGAAATCATTCTGCAGGATTTAGCACCTTCCCTTTAAAAGGAGGTTGCCGGACATCTTCGGGCCTGGTCCCTCAGTCTCTCTCGATAAGAATCATATTAAATTTAATGTGTTGCTTTGATAAAGGAAATTTTATCGGGTATTGAATTAATTGTCAATAGTATTTTGATTATTTATGCATTTACTTATCTTCCTCTTCGTTTAAACAAGAAGATAAAAAAAGTTGTTCCTAATAAAGCTGTGATTAGACCCACATACAAGATGATTGCTGACGTTTTGAACTTTACTGTACTAGGTTGCTCTTCTTGTCCACGTCCCTCACCACCAGGCATACCTTCAAACCCTTCTGGTGTCTCAAAATCTCCTTCCTGCGGAAAGTCTCCATTGCCTTGCGGACGTTCAGGCATTTCACCATCAATGTTTCCTTCATTACCGTTTGGCGGTTGGAATACTTCTCCTCTTTCTTGACCTTCCTGGTCATCACCACCTGCTCGGCTAGGGAACATGTTATTGACTTCAGAAGCTTGTGATTCTACTTCTAATTCACCTGAAAGCTGAGCAAGTATCGATTCTGATCTCGCCTCAGCAAATGCTGGTAAACTCTCATCACCTTGCACTGCTTGTAGAAATTCTTCTGTTGTATAAAACTTGGTAGGATCCTGTTCTACATAAGGAAGAATCAATGTACTAATTTGTGTAGTTGTATTTTGGTAAGACTCTTTTGTCATATATTCTTCGGCAATCTTTTCAAGGTATGCTTCATATTGCTTTTTAAATTCATCATTTGCCAATAAAGCATTAAGTAAAGGCCTCTCATCTAAAGAAGTACCAGCTACAGGTTCGGAAATACTGAAATTAATCGTATCTTCACTCATTAAATTACTATTTCCCATGCCACCATCGAAGTTCCCCATTTCAGCTTGGTGAACTTGACCTTGTTCATCCTCACCTTGCCCACCTTCTCCTGGTGCTAGACCTTGTTGTTCCTGATTTTGATTTTTGTTTTGGTTTTCTTCAGCGATTGAAGAATCTCCGTTCATGCGTCCTCCGCCACCCATACCTACTCCAAAGCCGCCAAATGCCATATTATAGTCCCACGGAATGATTGAGAACTTACCATCATTTTCATATAAATAATAGTTGTGCTTCATTTGCCCTTGGTAACTATCCATGCTAACGACAGCCGTATTTACTGCAAAATATCGTAATACTTGATCCACATCTAAAGTTTTTTCTAAATTGCCACCATTATCGATACTATCTAACATATCTATTAACGCTTGTTCATCTTGCTCCTCTGATTTCAAGTTTAAACCTGAGTAATCATCAATATCATCACTTACCCATTTCAAGTCACTATTTGTACCATCTGGCTTGTACAATGATCCATATGGATTTTCAAAATATCTTCCAAGCATCACTTCGTCTACTTGTTCAACACCTAAATATAATCCCCATTCCTGACCATTAATGGTCACATACATATAAGAATAAGCAGGTGTGGGTAATCCCATATTCTCCATTAATTGATACGATAAATATTCTCGCATTTGCGTAGCATCACTAAATTGGTTATTTAGATTCAACTTTTTCAATCCATATAAAGTTTGATCGGTATAGTAATCAAAGTCTATTTTGAAGCTATAACGATCAGAATCTTCCATTCTAGCAACGGAAGAAAGGGAAGAATTCCCCTTTGTCCGAACAGCTACTTGGTTCAATTTAGTTCCATTTATCGTCACATTTGCCATCTTATATTCTTCTTCCGTCGGATTCTCTAGTATATCTTCCCAATCATCTTCTGCTAGGGTTAACTCAACTTGAGTCACTTTATTTTTATTGAATACTTTTGAAACATAAGAGTGATCAACTACTTCCCCTTTTGGAAGTAAATGAGGTAGAAAGAATAGAATACCAACAAATAAAACAGCCAACATTAGAAAAACGAGAACGACATATTTGCGTTTAATCATATTCCTTTCTCCTGTTCATTTACGCTGTAAAATTACCGTCATAGCTTAACATTACAGCCGACTCTACCCCGCTAAGGTTCGTTACATTATTCACCACTTGAGATTGCTCTTTTTTCATTCTTACTTCATAAGTAATTTCTACTTGATTACCATTCATGATAGATTTGGATTTCATCATATGTTTATTAGTGACCTTTGATAATAGCGATTCTAGTTGAGATTCCACATCTTCACCCCCATATTTTACAATGAGTAAGTAAGGGTTCTGAATCGTAATTTTGTTAACGAACAATACAAGTACGAGACCGATCATTAAACTGCCAATAATCACTAACGGAATAAAGCCTGCTCCGCAAAGAATACCGGCAACAATCGCCCAAAAAAGATAAACAAGATCCATAGGGTCTTTAATTGGTGTACGAAAACGGACAATGGATAAAGCACCAACCATACCTAGTGATAACAGGACATTCGAGGAAATTCCCATAATAATTAATGCTGTAGCCATGGTCATTATAATGAGGGATATATTAAAAGTATGTGAATAAATCACACCAGAAAATGTCTTCTTATATACTGCATAAATAAAAAGTCCAATTGCAAAAGCCATGAATAAACCTATTAGGGAATCTATAATTGAAAAACTCTCTGTCTTTTCTAAAAAGCTTGATTTAAATACATCTGAAAAATTCACACTTTCCATTTTGCTTTTCTCCTATTCTCTCTATAATCCATACATTCTACTTAATTGATATTTAGAATACGTGCCCTTCCTGCGATCTAGCATTTGCAGAAGCATTTTAATGACATCGGGAATGTATTCATCATACTTTACTTCAAGTATCATCAATTGATGATCAAGGGATGGTACCATAGGCATTGTCGTATTTAAAAAGTCGGGA
Source organism: Cytobacillus sp. FSL W7-1323 (assembly GCF_038595015.1). Classification (NCBI taxonomy): domain Bacteria; kingdom Bacillati; phylum Bacillota; class Bacilli; order Caryophanales; family Bacillaceae; genus Cytobacillus; species Cytobacillus sp. FSL W7-1323. The sequence continues at coordinate 1,195,404 of NZ_CP151998.1, read as the reverse complement.
TTCCTTAAGCTTGTACGAATATTGCTATCAAAAGTGAGACGTACATTACCATATGGGTAGATATAAACATCCCTCTCATAATCGACAACCGTTACTGGCTTCAATTGATAACGAATCATGTTATGGAAAAGTTCCCTCATTAATGGTCTGGAATCATTCTCCATCCATAAAATGTCGCTAGCTCTAATAAGCTCATATTCCTCAGCTGTCATCCGACATTTTTCTTTATAGGTCAGATTATTCTTCTTACTTTTCTTTTCTAGATTAATTGTGTCAAAATCATTATTATATGTGCGAACCCTATATTTTGCCCGGTTCATATAGCCTTCTTTTTTTTCTATTAGTGCTTTGTTTTCAAAGTTATCAAAGTATACGCTACGAACATTATATCCCCCTCTCCCATTTGAATGGGGGTCCGCATTCATAAAGGAACTTAAGCGTTTTTTAAGTATAACCCCATCCATTTTTGAGATTTCATGTTTGAGCTCTTTCCTTCCTTTCAAAATCGTTCACCTCCTTTAAATATACGTTTTAATCTCGTATTCTTCGTATTTCTCATTTAGCCATTCCGTATATTCAGTAGAAAGCTTAGACTCTATTAACATCTCTTTTATTTCTTCTTTCGCATCTTCGAGATTGGCTTCTTTCGCTTCTTTATGATCTGTTACTTTAATAATGTGATAACCATAATCTGTTTTAACTGGATCACTCACTTCGTCCACTTCCATAGCAAAAGCCACTTCTTCAAATGCTTCTACCATTTCACCTTCACCAAAATACCCCAATTCACCGCCATTATCTTTATTTGAATCATCGGTTGAATAAGAAGCTGCTAATTCTGAGAAATCGTCACCATCATCGAGTTTTTGTTTTACTTCTTTGGCAGTATCCTCATCTTCTACTAGGATATGACTTGCTTCTATCTCTTCTGCCTGAGAAAAACTTTCTTTATTTTCTTCAAAGTATGTTTCCATCTCATCATCAGTAATTTCTATTCCTGGTGTGATCAATTTCTTTGAACCTAAGTAGATTTCGATATTATGTTCTATAGAGTCATAGGATACCCCGTTTTCATCTAACACTTCTTTAAATGCCTCTTCTCCCCCATATTGCTCCATATAGGCATCCATTTCTTCAGCCACTTCTTCTTCAGTTACAGTTACCTTCTCCTTATCCATTTCTTGAAGAACAATTTGATCAGATATTAATGTATCTAGAACAGAAGTGCCATATTGAGACATTAACGCTTCATTCAAATCATCTTTGCTTATATTTTCTCCATTGACTGTCGCTGCTTTTGAATGGCTATTGTATAAAACAACAGCAACTATGACAGCAGCAACAAACATACAACCAGTGGCAATCAATAATTTATTCTTTTTCAACTTGCTTTTCCCCATTTCCTTGTAACGTTACTTCTACTGTTTTCTTTTCACCATCACGATAAAAGTATATTTTAACCTTATCGCCAATTGAAAAGTCTTTATAAAGAGATTCTCTTAAGTCATTAGCGGCTGTAATAGTTTGATCACCAATTGAAACTAAAATATCCTCAGCTTGCAACCCCGCCGTTTCTGCTGTCGAACCTTCCTCAACTTGGGTAATAATGGCACCTTCTTCTACATTTTTTGGTAATTGTTCTTGATAAAACTGCGGTACTTGATTTAAGTCCATCAAACCAACACCTAGATAAGGTCGAATGATTTTACCATCCTTCATTAACTGATCAATAATGTTCTCGACATCGTTACTTGGAATGGCAAAGCCTAACCCTTCTACGCCACTATCAGCTATTTTCAAACTATTAATACCAACCAAATTCCCATTTGAGTCAATAAGTGCTCCACCACTATTTCCAGGATTTATTGCTGCATCTGTTTGTATGACATTTAAATCCCATTCTCCGGCTGAGGTAGAGACTTCAATCGATCGATCCACTGCACTTACAATTCCTTGAGTTACTGTTCTGGATAAATCTAAGCCTAGTGGATTGCCTATTGCTAACACTTGATCTCCTGCACGAAGGTTTGAAGAATCAGTAAAAGAAAGGACTTCAGCGTCTACTTTTTCATTCACTTTTAACACGGCAATATCTGTTAATGAATCTGTTCCAACAAGTTCAGCTTGAAGCTTTTCACCATTATGCAGAGAAACCTGAATATTAGACGCTCCTTCAATGACGTGATTGTTTGTCACAATATACGTTTCATTATCTGTTTGCTTGAAAATAACACCAGAGCCAGTACCACTTTCAACTGCTTCCCCACTTTGGGTGTTGCCTGTAGAATGACTAAAAGGGTTTGCTTGCTGCTCTTGCATGTTGACAACGCCTACGATTGCTTTAGAGGCTTTTTCTACTATATCTGCAATCGACCCATCACTCGTAGTTGATACCGTTTCAGCATTAACTTTGGAAACATTAGTTTCTGCTTGCTCCTGTACAACCTCCGTAGACTGTTTTGTTTCATTAGGAAAATAATTGATTGCTCCTAAAGTTAGGGCTGAGCCCATAACTCCACTTGCTACAGTCATTGTTACACTTTTAAACCAAGTATTTTTTCGCTTCGATTGATACTCGCGATTATCTTCAAAATGATTGAATTCATTCATTAAAAATCCCTTCTTTCATTTGATTTTGCTTGCCTTGTTTTATAATTTAATCAGTGAATGTGTCAGGCATATGTCAAAATAATTTTTTATGTAAAAAAAGAAATAAAAACCTCCGAATATTATTCGGAGGGAGATGGGTTTAAATTATTTTGCATAAAGTTTTGTACATTTTCGATTTCTTCTACTGTAGCGAGTTGCGTTTCATACCATCCCTTCTTTTCCATTAATTGAAAGATTTCCTTTTGGGCTTCTGCACTTGTTTTTAAGCACCCTTCATAAATATCTCTCAATTCATCATGAGTCGTTTCCATTAATGTGTGGCTAATAGCGGGAACTCTTCCTTTTGCTAATTCTAAACATAATTGCAACATTTCTCGTTCTGTTAATCCACGACCATTGATATTATTCGGCAATGAAACCACCTCCAATAAAATTAATGTAATTTCCTCGCTCGGTTGAAATAGGTTGATAATTCTGCAATCCTTAGCTGATGTTCCTCTGCTAATTTTTCCAATGACATCCTTACTTCTTCGTCCTCACAAAGAGAAGCACACCAGTTAAACGTCTTCGCTGTTATTTCCTCCGCCCGAATTTCATCTTCAATTGCCGACAATTCTTTCGTCGTTAACTGATACATTACGCCACCTCCCATACTCCTTTTTGTTAGTATGAAACATAAATGTATGTTTATTCCATAAGACGGTTATTTCTTTTATCTCTGCGGTTGGTTCCACCTTGGATTAATTCTCGTTTTCTGTTTGTTAACGTACTCTCTAACACCTTTTGCGAAGCTTTCGTTTCCGATTTTCCTTTTGAATGACTTGCATACAGCTTTTGCGAAGCGTTCATTTTCGATTTTCCTTTTGAATGACTTGCAAATAGCTTTTGCGAAGCTTTCGTTTCTGCTTTTCCTTTTGAATGACTTGCAAATAGCTTTTGCGAAGCTTTCGTTTCTGCTTTTCCTTTTGAATGACTTGCAAATACCTTTTGCGAAGCGTTCATTTCCTCTTTTCCTTTCGAATGACTTGCAAACAGCTTTTGCGAAGCGTTCATTTCCGCTTTTCCTTTTGAATGACTTGCAAATACCTTTTGCGAAGCGTTCGATTCCGCTTTTCCTTTTGAATGACTTGCAAATAGCTTTTGCGAAGCGTTCATTTCCGCTTTTCCTTCTGAATGACTTGCTAATACCTTTTGCGAAGCGTTCATTTCCGATTTTCCTTTTGAATGACCTGCAAATACCTTTTGCGAAGCTTTCGATTCTGCTTTTCCTTCTGAATGACTTGCTAATACCTTTTGCGAAGCGTTCATTTCCGATTTTCCTTTTGAATGACTTGCAAACAGCTTTTGCGAAGCGTTCATTTCCGGTTTTCCTTCTGAATGACTTGCTAATACCTTTTGCGAGGCGTTCATTTCCGCTTTTCCTTTTGAATGACTTGCAAACAGCTTTTGCGAAGCGTTCATTTCCGCTTTTCCTTTCGAATGACTTGCAAAAACCTTTTGCGAAGCTTTCGTTTCTGTTTTTCCTTCTGAATGACTTGCAAATAGCTTTTGCGAAGCTTTCGTTTCTGCTTTTCCTTTTGAATGACTTGCAAATACCTTTTGCGAAGCGTTCATTTTCGATTTTCCTTTTGAATGACTTGCAAACAGCTTTTGCGAAGCGTTCATTTCCGGTTTTCCTTCTGAATGACTTGCAAATACCTTTTGCGAAGCTTTCGATTCCGTTTTTCCTTTTGAATGACTTGCAAATAGCTTTTGCGAAGCGTTCATTTCCGCTTTTCCTTCTGAATGACCTGCAAATACCTTTTGCTAAGCGTTCATTTCCGCTTTTCCTTCTGAATGACCTGCAAACACCTTTTGCGAAGCGTTCGATTCTGCTTTTCCATCTGAATGACGTGCTAACGTATTATCCTCGGCTTTCAGTTCTATCTCGTTTTGACATAATACTTTTCCAAAGCACACAGCTCAATCGCCGAGTATCCAAGAACGAAAAAACCCGCAAACTTTCAGGTATAATCTGAAATTGCGGGTTAAATGTGAATAGATATCTTATAAAAGTAGGGAACGACATATTTTCATATCGTTGCTATAATAAAATCTTCTCCACCTTGCAGCATCAATTGATCTTTCCGTTCACGAAAATACTTCTCTTTTAAATCAATAGATGATAGATGAGTCACATCTTTTAGGCCTGCCTCTTCAGCTAGTGCTAGCATTTCTGAAGGGGTGAAAAAACTGATAAATGGCGTTCCACCTGCTTTTGCTCCTTTTTCTGCTTCATCCACCTCTTTCCGTTCATTCTGTTTTTTTATGTTTTCAAATGGGAGTAGGAAAGTCAGCGCCAACTTTGAGCCCTTTGCTAACTTACTAAACATTTTCAATGTATCCATAATGGCATCTATAGTTAAATATTGAGTAACCCCTGTTGAAACAACAACGGCAGGCTTCGTAACATCAAAACCATTCTTCTTTAATTGATCTAACCACCCTTGTTTCTCTTCAAAATTTACCGGTACAAATTTTAAACAATCAGGAATGTGGTACCCTGTTTCTTCCAGTCTTTTTTTCTTCCATAACTGTGTATCAACTTGATCGATTTCATAAATGGTCATCTGAGGACATAACTCTTGATGCCTTTGTGCAAAAGTGTCAAGCCCCGCACCAAGAATCACATATTGATCTACCCCTTTATCAAATTGTTCAACAACTAAATCATCAACAAAACGAGAGCGAGCGACAATTGATGCTCTAAAAGCACTTGTATTTGCTACATCCATATCAGGACGTTTCTGCCAATCATCATTTGGAGAGATAAGTTTTAAACCGATATTATCATGAAAAATATAAGGTTTTTCATCCACAATTAAATGTAATGCTCGCCATAAAGACACTCTTACAGCTGTATGATCAGGTTCTTTCACTTTGGTCAATCCTTCCTAAAACTGTGCTTTTGATAAGGTAATTCGATCATAAATTCAGTACCACACTCAGATGTCTTAACTAAAATTAAATCACCATTCATTGATTGTGCTATCAGTTTACTAAATGGTAAGCCAAGACCTAACCCTCTTACACGAAGCTTCTTTTCTTGTCCACGAAAGAAACGCTCAAAAATGTATGGTACTTCTTCGTCAGGTATTCCCTTTCCACTATCATTAACTTTTATAGAGATATTCTTCGGTCCCGTATCTATTTTAACCTCGATTTTCCCTTTTCCATCCATTGCCTGGAAGGCATTATTAAGTAAATTAATTAGAATTTGTTGTAATCTTATCTGATCAATATGCACAAATAAAGGCGTGCTCGCTTGGTACACAACAAGTTGAAAATCCTCACTTACTTCATGCGTAATTTCCCATTGATAGACTGATTCTTTAATTAATTGATTGATTTCATATTCTTGTAGTTGAACTGGCATCACATTCGTGGCATAAGTGTTAAAGGCTAATAGATCTTCCACCATTTTTTTCATTTTTTCTGTTTCTAATATGGACAGTTTGATAAACTCTTTTGCCTCTTCACCTTCCACCACTCCTTCATGAACAGCCTGCAATAACCCGTCAATTGACGTTACCGGCGTTTTTAATTCATGAGTCACACCTGCTAACAGTTCCGTACGTAATGTTTCTAATTTCTCTAACCGTTTAGACATTTCTTTAAAAGAATGTACAAGCTCATATAATTCCTGTTCTTGGTATGAATCCTTTAAATCAATTTGATAATTCCCCGCTTGAATTTCCCTAGCTGCCTCTGCTACTTCTTGGATAGGTTTAGACAATCTCTTCGACAAGAAGTAAATCGCTGCCCAGCCAATTAATGCCAAACCAATAATCATCATAGCTAATAATCGATATTCTTGGTTTACTTCTGCTAGATTTGCTTTCGATTCTAGCATAACTACCCAGCCTACAGGCGCATCTTGATAAGTAATCGGTACTTTTACAACATAAAAAGCTTCTTTCGTTGCATCATTATTTAATTCTTGAACAGTTTTATCCTCATTTAAAAGAACTTCGGAAAATTGTAACATTCGATCTTGAGGCCGATTGGTTGTTAAAGTATTTCCATACGTATCAACAATTGAAATAAGTGGATCACTTTCCAAATCCATAAAACGTCCTCTATCATTCAAATACCCTGGGACATCTCCTTTTGGAATTGGCTTTCCTTCACTCATTTCTACAAAACGGTCAGCAATTTCTTCCGCCATTAACTCCATAATATTGAGGCGGTTTTCAACTGTGGTATGCCTAATCCATAATACAGAAAAAAAGGCGATAATTAGAAGTCCGACACAAAGTGCAAGTAAATAGCGAGTCGTCCAATATCGAAGTAGAGATTCTCTAGGTTTACTTTGTTGATTAGACACTTAATTGATACCCCAATCCACGTAAAGTCTTGATTTCACCTTCTTCTGAAGACCATGAATGCAATGCTTTTCTAATTCGTTTAATAGCTAAGTCTACCGCTCGATCGCTTCCCTCATATTCCCAACCCCAAACATGTTCAATTAATTGTTCCCTAGTAAATGTTTGATTCGGATGCTCTGCTAAAAAAATGAGCAAAGCAAGATCTCTAGGCGTTAACTCAATGACCACACTATTTAATGTAATTTTATGAGACTTAATATCAATTATCAGACCACCGTACTTCTTGATTTTTTCATCACTTTTACCAGTCCTTCTTAAGACCGCTTGCACTCTAGCTACAACTTCTTCTGCATTAAATGGTTTAGCGATATAATCATCTGCTCCTTCATTTAATCCATTTAATCGATATTGAACGTCCGCTAGAGCGGTTAACATAATAACAGGCGTTTTCATTTGCGCTCTGATTTCCTTTAAAATTGACCATCCATCCCGATCTGGCAACATAACATCCAATAAAACAAGTGATGGATGATATTCATTTAATTTTTGGATTGCTTCAGTTCCATTAAATGCTTGGACAGTTTGAAAGTTTGCCTTTTGTAAATAAACTTTTAATACTTGGCTAATTGGTAATTCATCTTCCACTATTAAAACAGTTCTCATTTCACTCACCATAATCTCCTGACGTATGTTTTACTATTCATTATCGTTCTGCTTCATGTCAAGTAGATGTCAACTTAAAAGAAAGAATGACAAACGCATTTCTTTGTTATCTTAACATTATTTGTTATGATCAGATTAACTTAAAAGAAGGAGTGAAGTAAATGAAGTCGAAACAACAATTAGGTAAATCTGGACTTTTTGTTAATCCTATTGGTCTTGGAACAAATGCAGTGGGTGGACATAATTTATACTCCAACCTTGATGAAGCACAAGGAAAAAAACTGGTTCATGAAGCATTGAATAATGGCGTGAACCTTCTTGACACAGCCTTTATTTACGGGCCTGAGCGGTCAGAGGAACTCATTGGGGAGGTTTTACAAGAAAGAGGCAAACGTGAAGAAGCAGTCATTGCGACCAAGGGCGCTCATAAATTCGTTAAAGAAGATGTGGTGATGGATAACAGTCCCAGTTTCTTAAAACAATCTGTAGACGATAGCTTACGTAGACTCCAAACTGACTATATTGACCTTTATTACATTCATTTTCCTGATGAATCAACACCAAAAGACGAAGCAGTTGGAGCGTTGAAAGAACTGAAAGACGCGGGAAAAATAAGAGCTATTGGCGTATCTAATTTTTCTATTGATCAATTAAAAGAAGCCAATAAAGATGGTTATGTAGATGTATACCAAGGGGAATACAATTTATTACAGAGAAACGCCGAGGCAGACTTACTTCCTTATACAAAAGAAAACAATATTTCATTCATACCTTATTTTCCACTAGCATCTGGCTTATTAGCAGGGAAATACGATAAAAATACAACATTCAGTGACTTGCGTGCTAACTCCCCACATTTTCAAAAAGAGGTTTTTGAAGATAACTTAGCAAAAGTAGATGAATTACGAGGTATTGCCCAAGCGAAAAATGTGGAAGTCGCCCATATAGTTTTAGCCTGGTATTTAACAAAAGACAGCATCGACGCCATTATCCCAGGGGCTAAAAGAGCCGAGCAAGTGTTGAATAATTTAAAAACATTAGAAGTGCAACTTTCCGGAGAAGAAATAGAGCAAATCTCTACCATCTTTAAATAAGACAAGCCGGTTCAAAAAATAGTCAGAACAATACCGAATACACGAACAAATTCAAAAAAATGGATTTGTTCGTGTAAAATACATATTTTAAACTATGCTAAATCCCATATATCTTTTCTCCTCATTCCTTTGCTTTAACGACAATCACCTTCGTATATTGTGTGGTTTTACAGTCAGATAAATCTTTATCATCGATAATTTCTAAATCTAGTGCAGACTGAATTCTCTTCTCATCTGGTATTTTTTGAATAAGTTGATGCTGATTAATAGATTCTAATTTGTTTACCGTCTTCTCTCTATCGTACTGCTCTTTCACCCTAATTTGACGCTGTAATTTATATTGGGAGAGGATGAGTTCACCTTTTTCGTTTCTCCCTACCGCTTGATCAAAGTATTCATTGAATACTTTTTTCATAGCACCTAACTCTTCATCAATTTGTTTTTTTAATCTGCTGAGCTCCGCATAGCGTACAAGTACTTCATTGGTAATCACCCTATTCGTATTCATGCTGTCCCCTCTTTCATTCGTTGTTATTTCATTGTATTGACCAACCTCAACTGTTATGACAAAAAGAGAACATCACAACTAAAGCCCATATAAAAAAACGCCTTTCAAAAGAAAAGGCGCTCTTACATTACTTTTTATCTTTTTTATCAAGTATTAAAAGAATCCACATAATGGTTCCGGACAAAACACCTGCACCAGCTGAAATCAACGTTCGATCACGTAATACTAATTCTGCTGAATCAGCTTCCAGCATATTAAACGCTATTATCGCAACTACAATAGCAACAATAATAATTGTTGGGAATTTCTTCAAACGTCATACTTCCTTTCAATGAACATTACTAATTCTAGTATAACTTATAAATGATCAATAAATAAACGAATGACATCTGCTCCGCCAATAAAAGTTCCTAATGAGCTACCGAGATTGGATAGCACAATAATGAGGAGAATCCTAGTTACTTTATTATTCCAAAACCCTTTCAATGTAAATACATCTTCCGAGAGGTTTTCGAAATCGCGAACGTTCGGACGCTTAATGAATGCTTGGACAAATCCGGCGATCCAACCTACAGCCAACAACGGACTTAAAGATGTAAATGGCGCAGCAATAAATGCTGATAATATTGTAAGAGGATGTCCAAATGCAATAGCAGCCCCTAGAGCAGCGAGCCCTCCATTCCAAAGGGCCCAACTAATTGTTTGTTGTACTCCAGCCGATGGATTCATGAGAAAAGTAAGAACAATAAGGACTAAAATTGCTACTGGAATCATCCAGCCAATTACTTTTGGCGCTTTTGATTTTGGTGGTACTTCCGTTAATTTCTTGAGATCATGTTTTTTCTCAAATTCCCTTTTAATACCTGGAACATGAGCTGCTCCTAATACAGCAACAACCTTTTCACCGGGCGCATTCTTTATTTTTTCTGCCAAATATTGATCGCGTTCATCAATTAAAGGTACTTTTAATTGTGGGAATACCTCAGTAAAATCATTTAAAATGGAATCAATTGAGTCTTGATTTTTCATTTTTTCTAATTCTTCTTCAGTTATCGTTTCATTGCTAAATATACCGGCAAATACTTGTGAAAGTAACATTGCTTTTCCCTTAAAACCCAGTCCTCTCCAGATACGAGAAAACGTAATTTGGATATTTCTATCAGCTAACACAAGCTTTGCTCCGGTTTCCTTAGCAGATTCAATGCCTTGAATCATCTCTTGTCCTGCTTTAATTCCGAATTGTTTAGCCATACGATTTTGAAAAGAGGAGATAGCAAGATTCATTAATAAAAGTGTTGCTTTCTTTTCTTTAATCACCTTAAAAATATCCATGTCTTTCCATTTATTTCCTTCTGTAATAGACTCATATCTACCTTTATCTAATTCAATACATACGGAGTCAGGCTGCTCTCTTTCAATCACTTCTTTTACTTGCTCCGCACTATTTTTGGATATATGTGCTGTACCAATAAGGATATATTCTTTATCATACATATGTATTCTCGTGATATTTTCTTCTGACATGCAACGATCTTCCCCTTCATCTAACCTAACCGTACTTTTTATACATATAACCATACTAAACTAGAAAATGCAAAATGAAAATTGATTTCTCTTATTTCTTTGAAAAAACACTCCTCCATGTTATTCCCTTATTCCTTTTAGTTATAAATATTGTATTTCACACAAATTAGATAAAACATATGAATAGTATCCCTATTAATTGGTGGGTGTTATGTATCATCTTGAAAAATAATCAACTCAGATAAGTATGTATTGTTTTAAGCATAATTAATTTTAACGAAATTAAAAAACGCGATCAAATGAGATCGCGTTTGCTTAATCCTAATTAATACTCATAGAGTGCGTCATTCTTTTTTAAAGTCAATTGTACTTCGAACTGTATCGATTGGTCTGACTAGGCCTTCAATTTGTTCTCTTTTAGATTCGAAGAATGGTGGCAGTGACAACGATTCACCTAGTGTCTCATATGGTTCATCTCCCATAAACCCTGGACCGTCTGTTGCCAGCTCAAATAGAATTTGCGGTGCAACTCTTGTATACAAAGAGCCGAAGAAGAAACGGTCAATAAAACCTGATGATTGGTAGCCAAATTGCGCCATTCTCCCAGTCCAATGATCAATAGCTTCCCTATCTTCCACTCTAAAAGCAGCATGATGGACGGTACCGTATCCTTGGCGTGCCATCGGTAAAACGGTATTATACTCAACAATTACTTGTGCACCATTACCACCTTCGCCAACTTCAAATAAGTACAAGTCACCTTCTTGGGCAATTTCTCTAAACTCTAATACTTTCATCAGCATTTCTTTAAAATAATCAATATTAGATACACGTACAAAGACCGGACCAAGGCCAGTAATCGCATACTCTAAAGGAATAGGACCATTTTGCCACGGTGTCCCAGCTTCGACACCTTTATTATTTTCATCTGAAATAAGCTGATACTGCTGATCATCAAAATCAACAAACGGCAAAACTCTTTTGCCAAATTGCTCTTGTATACCGCTATGGGCAACATTTAACCGGTCAAACCTTTTCACCCAATAAGCCAATGCCTGATCACTAGGTACACGGAAAGATGTTTGAAAAATTTCATTTGTACCATGAACACCTTTGGGTATATTAGGGAAATCGAAGAAAGTCATATCTGTTCCAGGACTTCCCGTATCATCTGCGAAAAACAAATGATATGTTTGAATATCATCTTGATTGACAGTCTTTTTCACTAATCTCATCCCTAAAGTATAGGTGAAAAATTGATAATTCTTTTCTGCACTACTAGTAATCGCAGTTACATGATGAACGCCTTTTATACCGAACATCGAATCATTCCCTTCTCAAATTAATATCTACATAATTATTTAAAAGTATTTAAATATCTTGAATTAAAATATCTTTAACTTGAGATAAAATTATCACGAATTCGATTTTCTGTCAACCTATTATCATCATTGCTCTATGCCATTTTACAGAAAAAAACTTTTATGACAAAAACGATAAAAATAGTAATATAAATGTAACCAGTTTAATAAAGGATTTTTGCTAACATTGTATAATATTTAACTATTAAAAAAAATAAGTGGAATCCACAACCATTAATAGGAGGTAGTCATTTTGAAAAGCACAGGCATTGTTCGTAAAGTTGATGAATTAGGGAGAATAGTCATTCCAAAGGAACTAAGAAATACTTTAGAAATTTATGAGAAGGATCCACTTGAAATATTCGTTGAAAACGATCGAATTATATTACAAAAGTATAATGCCAGTAAAGCTTGTCAAATAACGGGTGAAATCGAGAATGATAATTTAGTGCTAGCTGACGGGAAAATTGTACTTAGTAGAAAAGCCGCAGAGTCACTCATAACAGAAATTAGAAACAAACAATCACTGTTACATTTTAAATAGGCGATTAAGAAACTAGGCTCCTCAAGTATAATGAGAGCCTTGTTTTTTATGGTTGCTTTAATAATTGTTTAACTGGTTCTATATACTTTTGATAATTCTCGATTAATTCACTTGGAAGCTGATCAATAGGAAAGAATTGTGCAGACAAGGTTTCATCACTATTTGTAGTTAATTCCCCACTATAGTCATTTGTCATATAAACCGCAGTAATGGCATAAAACTGATCACCGTTTTTTGTACGTACAAAGAATTCCTTACCTGAAAACAACTGAACAAACGAAAGATTCTCGACAACAAGCCCCGTTTCCTCTCTTACTTCCCTTTTCGCTACTTCCTCCATACTTTCACCTAAGTCCATTAATCCTCCGGGTAAGCCCCAAAGAGACTCCGGCCTTTGTTGTAGTAAAATCTCATTTCGGTCATTCACAATAACAACAACAGCTCCAGGTAAAAGTAATGGCTCCTTACCTACAAACTCTCTTATCTTTTTATAGTATTCCATTTCTTCTTGCTTCCCCTCTCCCAATCTTAATAAGAAAATTGATAATCGTACTCTCCTGTTTTCGTAATAGTAATATCTATATTAATATTCGCAATGGAATTTTCTGTTAGGGTAAACCTTCCTTTGTAATCATGCTTCCAACGGTCATAATCTTTCCTAAACACAAGTTCTTCAAGATTATATATGTCCGCCTTTATATTTAAAGCATTCTCATAGGTCTCTCTAATTTCCTCCTCCATTTTTTCGATAATTTTTTCCTTCAGAATGGGTAACGAAATTTCTTTTTGAACCTCAATGATCCCACCATTTGCATTAATATCGATATCAAATGTATCTTTGTCTAACTTATTTATTTTCAAATGCGGGTCTAATTGGGTAATAATGATATTTACTTCATCATTATTTTCCAATTTGATTCTTAACGGAGACCTTTTTGTTGTCTTTGTTACCCAACGTAAGCCTCTAAATTGACTTATGGGTAAACTACCTAAATATTTCTTCTCCTTTAAAAGGAAGACTCCAGAGCTTTTAGCTGAATCATTTGTTGCTCCCTTAGTTTTCCAAACATCCTCTTTTACTGATATCATCGGTAGTTTTGTGGTGGTAGCTTTCTCAGTAAAATCTGAATAGAACCGATGCATTCTGATAGGTGAAATGATAGAGTGTACATGATAAGCTTCCTCTGGATTAAAAAGTGTTGTTTGAACCGCGGAGCTAAAGAGACTTGTTACTAGTAGGATATCCTCAATCGAATCTTTCGTGCCATACATCCAGTTAGTTTCCCGTATCTGTTGAAAACGAGCCAAACTATCACTTATTTGATCAATCCCATGTTGCAGTAATCGTTCATGAAAAATAATGATTCCTATATGTGCCCAGTATACTATTTGATTGGATTTATCGTAAATCATATTTATAGCAGCTTCCATTGATTTTCCTTGACCTTTAGCAACCCAGACCTTCGACGGCACTGTTTCTGCTTGCTCCGACTTTGCTACACCTGCAAAAGATACTACCTGTGCGTACAATATATAATCGTCTTTTTCCTTATCATAATCAATGCCAATGGCGGTTATATATTGCATTTCCACAATGTCCTTTTCATCCCAACAACCACTTAATAGAAGAGCACATACGATAATAGGTATAAGGATTTTTTTCATTTTAGCCTACCCTTCGTGTCATCCTTAGGTCGCATAGTACTTGACCTTTTTTTTCGTAAAAGATAAGGTTTTTCTAAAATACTTGCAAATGTATCTTTAAATGACAAAGGAGAAAGTGGAGCTAAATAAGGCAAACCAAACATCTCTAGTCTAGATAAATATAATATCACTGAAAAAATACTGATAAAAAAGCCAAATAAACCGAGCACCGCTGAGAAAAGCAAGATAAAGAAACGTACAAGGCTTAAGGAGGCACCGAGTGACTGGTTAACAAGGGTATATGCAGCAACAGAAGTGACACCAGCAATAACAAGCATGGTGGGAGCTGTTAAACCACCCCTTATTGCTGCATCACCAATGATTAGCCCCCCTACGACCGTTAATGTTTGTCCGATAGCCCTAGGAAGAGTATTACCTGCTTCCTTAAATAACTCAAATAAAGCTAAGACTAAAAATGCCTCTAACGGTGGTGATAATGGTAATCCCATTCGCGAAACTGTGATAGTCGCCAAAAATGGGAAAGGCAATTGATCCATATGAAAGGAAATCATAGCAACATAAAATCCTGGCAAAATACTTGATATGACAAGACCAGTTAACCTAAAAAACATTTGCATATTCGTATAATAATATTCTGTGAAGCGATCTTCCGGTGTTTTTAATACTGAAAATAATGTAGTTGGACCAACCATTACAGTAGGACAACCATCCACAATAATGACAAATCTACCTAAATCTAGATTAGTAACTACGTTATCAGGGCGTCCGGTATAATTAAACAAGGGAAAAAGAGTATAGTACTTACCTGACAATACCTCTTCTAAATCGGTCGTACTAATGATCACATCTGTTTCTATTTTTGCTAGCTGACTTTTTAAATCAATAACATATTGCTCCTTTATTATATCTTTCACATATAATAAACTAATTTTTGTTTTCCCTCGTACCCCTATCTCAATTGCTTCATTTACTAAGGTTGAGGTTTTATACCGTTTTCTTATTAACGCAAGGTTAATATGCAAGTCTTCCACAAATCCATCTCTTGGTCCACGAAAAGATAATTCCGAATTGGACTCTTCTGGTGAACGATTAGGAATTTGAGGCAGTTCAAATTTGAACATTTTATCTAATTCTTCTACTAGGACAAAAACCATGCCAGAATAAATATCTTCTGCTATTGATTCTTTATCTTCTTCCTCAACATTCACTTGATACATAAGTAATTGCTCATTCTCTTCTCTTTTTTCTTCTAGGCGCCTGTCTTCTAAAAAACTTTCTTCTAACCTACCTAAAGCCTCACTTAATTTACCTTTATCGATCATTACTTCAGAAAAGAGAACAACCACTTTCCCTGGTTGTGGATAATATTGAAACGAATAATTAACAAATTGCACGTCGCCATTGATTGCGAATTGCTGCCTTAAGTATTGCTCATCCAATTTATCAGTTTTCGGCAGTCTTTTCTTATTGTTTAATCGCGTTTTCATTTTTTTCCACTCTTCCTTTAATGAATAGGATTAGATGAATACTGAGCGTCACAAGTAGAATCCCAATAACTGTAATAGAAAAAAAGTAATGATCAATCATGATTTTATAAGTCGGTCCATCAATTGGTAAAGATAGGCCGATTATTAAAAAAAGACACACACTAATCAATAAAATCACTTTCCTTTTTTGCGTCTTAAAATGAAATAAATCCCCAATGATAAAGATAGACAAGCTAATACGAATAAACGCACCAGAAAGCCATTGATAAATAGAAAGGAAATCTAACTTATTCAAAAATTTCCCTAAAGTAATTAAACGCCATTGTGCATAAGCAGGGTGCACTAATTCTGATGCTTGTGCTGGACCAAATTCAGTAATTGCACCAATTAAAGGGCCAAAATTAACAAAGACGAAGAAAATACATATCGGAATGAAAAATTTTAAAGAGATGTTATCACGAATATGATGCTGTAATAAAACTAACAAAAAAATCTCCAAAAGCCCTCCTGATAAAATAACAACACCTATTAGAATAGGAGCCCATCCCTCTTCAAAAATGGGAAAAAGTAACGAATAGTCCTTAAACTTAAAATTGGCTATCATAATAAAAAAACCAAGAAAACAAACGATAGGAAATAGAATTCCACTAGCAATCGTAATAGCTTTTATACCTGAGAGTGCAGCTAATAAACAAAGAATGATTAAAATGATAAATAAAACATACTTAGGTGTTTGTATCATATAATTAGTATTCACCCACGAAAAAGTTGTATATAATGTAACAAATACATTGATGAATAAAAGAAATAAAATCAGTGCTCGAATAGCATTATACGCAATTGGAGGACTGTTGGATTTTAACCAGTTCATCAGGTTTTGTTGCCCTGTTTTCTTTATTATTATGTAAATGAGAGGAATCCAAATAATATAAAGACTTCCAGCTATCATTAAACTAATCCAAGCGCTACGTCCTGCCACGCTTAAGACAGAGGGCAATACAATTACATGGGTCATCAAACCAATGGCAAGGCCCAAAACAGGAAATGAATTTAAAGCGGTAATACTTCGAACCATCATCTCTTACCTCCCTTTTTCTTAATATGAGGGAAGAAGTTGGTTTTTATTCCAAAACATATTTGACTTTACAACCGTAACAATTTAAAAAGGGGTTTTGTGATAAAGACATCACAAAACCCCTTTTTATAGAATTACCGAAGAAATCTCAAACCCGTACTCAATACTGTTGGTATAATAGAAGCGTGATTTTCTCCTTCTATTTCCTTATAGATAACTGACAGTTGTTCCATTTCCTTGATTTTCTCATAATACTTTCTAACAGCTATCAATAAATGTTCCTTCTCGTCCCCACCTGCTGCCAGAAAAAGGCGGATATCGCGATTCTCCTGCCTTTGTTCAAATTCTTCCATAAAAGCTGGCACTTCTTGCATTAGAGCTTCACCATTCCACCAAATCGAAGGGCTACAAGCGAAATACGCGTGATAAGAAGTTGGATTATTCATCATCGTCATTAATGTGAATAACCCACCTAAAGAATGACCAAATAAGGATTGATTCTCTTGATTAACCGGAAACTCTTTATTAATAACTGGTTTTAACTCATTTTCTATAAAGTCATTAAACTGTTCGGCTCCGCCAGTATCTCCCCAAGCACTACCATCTGGTCGTAGTGGTAAATGATCACTTTCTGCAGGTGGGGTAAAATCAAAGACCCTCCTTGAATGAAAATCTTTAGCTCCATATCCTATACCTACAATAATCACTTCAGATACGCCTGTTTTAGCAGACCGTTTCGCCTGCAGCCGAATAACTTCCTTTATCAACTGAAAATAGGCATCGCCATCAAGTACATAAAGAACACCATAGCCTTCAGATGGGGGTGGATTCTCTGGCATATGAATTGATATGACATAGTCTTGCTTTGTTTTAGAATGTACTGTCCATTGTTGTATTTCTCCATGTAACACTTTCCCATCCCCTATCATTATCTTTTTTGCTTGACTAATAAATATAAGAAATATGGTACACCAATCATTGATATGACAATTCCTACCGGCAATTCGACTGGCGTGAACACATTTTTGGCAACAAAATCAGCAATGACCACAAGAAGCATACCAATCAAGCCCGAAATCGGTAAAATAAATTGATGCTTCATCCCTACCAATTGTCGTGCAATATGTGGTGCCATTAAACCAATGAAACTAATATTTCCTGAAACAGATACACAAGCACTAATTAACCCAATGCTTAAAATAATGAGTTTAATCTTTTCACGTTCAACAGGTACTCCTACACCCTTCGAACTAATGTCAGATAGTCGAAAAAGATCTAATAAATAACTTTTCCGGATGATTAATGGAATAAGAATAACTAGCCAAGGTATCATTGAAATAATATAAATCCAATTCGCATTATAAATACTCCCAGATACCCAAACAGCAGCCATTTCATAATCAGAAGAATTCATTTTTAAAGAGATATACATAGAAAGCGCACCAAAACCAGAACTAATGGCAATACCAGTTAGAATTAACCGACCTGTATCAAATGTCCCCTTTTGCCAAGAGAAGAAAAAGATAATAACCGCTGCAAGTAGTCCACCAATCAATCCAAAAATCGGCATAATCATGATCGATAGCCAACCAGTTAAATCCAGCTGCCCTTGGAAAAACAACATAAATATAACAATTGCAGCCCCTGCTCCAGCATTGATTCCTAGAATTCCGGAATCAGCCAACCCATTCCTTGTTACACCTTGAATGACCGTACCTGCTATACCTAAACCAAATCCAACAAGTGCTCCAATGACAATTCGAGGCAAGCGAAAATCAAAAATAACTAAATCAAGCTGATCAGACGGATCAATACGGAATAAAGTATGGATGACATCAGTAAAATTTACATTTATAACTCCATAAACTAAGCTGACATAAGCACTCACTAAAATAAGAATACATAAAACAATCGCAATAAGAACGGTTTTACGCATGCTTTTCTCCCCCTCTCTTATAAATCAGGTAGAGGAAGAATGGCACTCCTATGAGTGCTGTCACAACACCAATTGGTGTCTCGAACGGATGATTGACAAACCGGCTAATGATATCACATACTGCTAGAAATATCGCCCCAATTATTGCGGAAGATGGAATGAGCCATCTATAATCCACACCAACTAAAAATCTTGCAATATGAGGAATAATTAACCCTACAAAACCAACCTTACCAACGAGGGCTACTGCTGTCCCAGTCAGACAAATGACTGCCAATAAAGCAAGTGCTTTCACCCATTTCGTCTTTTGCCCCAAAGTAACAGCAATTTCTTCTCCTAGAGAAAGAATGGTAATATGTCCAGACGTGATGAGAGCGATAATCAAACCAATGACACCAAATGGAATGGCCAAAAGAAATGTATCTACATCTACTTGATGAAGTTTGGCATTATACCAAAAACTAACATCTTGTGAAATTTGAAAATAAGATGCTAATGCAGCAGAAGTACTTGATAAAAAGGTACCTATGACGGTTCCAATAATCGCTAATCGAACGGGTGTTAAACCTTTTGGTATTAAAGAACCAAACCCATAGACAATTCCTGCACCTAATGCGGAGCCAACCATTGAAAACAGTATCATTTCAATAGAAGTCATATTCGGCAATACAATCATGCAAATAGTAATAACAAAAGCAGAACCATCTGTTACACCCATAATGGAAGGAGAAGCTAAATAATTCCTTGTCATTCCTTGCATAATCGCACCTGACACAGCTAAAAATGCACCAACTAACATGGCCGTTAATACCCTTGGCAACCTTGAGGTAATAATAATCGCATGATCCGTATTACCTTCATCGTATGCAGTAAAAGCTTCCCAAATCGTTGAAAAAGATATCCCTTTAGTTCCGTAAATAACAGATAAAATAGTTGTTATTATCATAAGTATAGGTGATATCAATATAATCATTTTTGCTAATCTTGTTTTATTCTTCACAATCCCCACAACTCTTTTTATTTATTTTTCTATTAAAATGTATAGAAATAGTCAAGATACTACCGTCTTTGTTTCTATGTAAAAAATCCACCTCAACTCTTAACGAAAATGATAATCGTTATCATTTACTATAATAAAACATCTCCCGATTGACAAGAGAAAAAGAGAAAAAATTGAATCTTCTCATACCTTAAAGTAACAAACACATACTGTTAGCCTATACAAGCCTTCAGCATGTGCGCTTATTACTAGACAATTATATTTTCTCAACCAAAAGAAAAACGGCAACTTCATCGCTGAAGTGCCGCTTAAAAATCAAATCAATATCCACTTAAGTATTTCGCTACATTTATCTATTTTCCTGTTATATGTCGAATAAATTTTGACAAATGAAGCAAAGTTTCTACATGATGATTACAATCTTTCATATCTTTACACACCGTATTACCTCTTTTGGTAAAGGTACCAACGACTTCACCCTTTGTCTCGACTATGAACATGCCTATATCTGTAAAACGGTGACAAATATGACAAAGCCCTTTTTGTTCAGAAGGTTGGAAAGTTCCTCTTAAACCAATATAGCTTTGTTCGTATGGGGCAACAATCATTCGGTACTGACTACCCTTTTCATCCCAAGATAGATAGGTCATTGTTTGATAATCTTCTGCATCAATTAATGGGAACTTCAGTTTCTTCACCTTTGGAAATAACTTCCTTAGTTTCGTTTCTGACAGAGCTGGGAAGGGGATAACATAGGGCTTTAATTCATGAAAGAATTTATCTGCAGTTAATCGATCGTCAACCAATCGCATTTGTCCCAGTAAGGAAGCCTCCTCCTCCGCCATATCAGGTAATGATTGCTGAACCGCTTCCCATGCCAATGTTTTTACTGTTTTTAAGATCGTTGGATCATTGACAGAGGACTTGGCATTTATTATTTTATTCACCTGTTTTTTCACAAGATTATACTGTTCATTGGTCATAAAGGCTATCATTATTTTCACTCCTGCCTTAGTTTCTTCCTTCTTAATTTACCCTATATGTAAACATAAAAAAATGCCGAATTTAAATAAAAATTAAAGTCGGCATAAATCATTTATTTTGTGTAAATAATTTTCCTTATTGTCTCGTGAGCTAAAAAGTATTCATCGCTTAGCTCATCCATTGTTTTTCCCATACTATAGGAAGCTCTAATCTCTTCATTTCTTTGACTGATTTTGAGTCTTGCACCTGATTTCATTCCCCAACCATCCTTATTGTGAGGGGGTTTAGGGATATAAATCGATTCACCTTGAATATATTTTTGTATCTCTTTTAATAATTCAGGTGGCAACACATTCTTTGCTTTTTGATATCTCATCTTACGCTCGCTCCTTATTGTTTGTAGATAATAAGGACGCAAAGCCTAATGAAGAGACATGGCGATTGCATTTATTCTACCTCACACAAAGTATCGCCTTCTCTATAGGCTTTGCGTGAGCTGTTTCATTATTTAGCAAAAAGGTGATTTGCATGTTGTGACCACCTCCTAAAAATAGAATAAAATGGATGCGAAACAAAAAATCGCATCCATCATTTATATTTATTCACTCATGTCTACATTATGGTAAACACGTTGTACATCATCTAAATCTTCTAGGGCATCAATTAATTTGTCAAATTGCGCAAGTTGTTCTTCCTCTAAGTTCACTTCTGTTTGTGGTAACATTGTTTGTTCTGCAACTGTAAACTCTTCAATGCCAGCACCTTTTAGCGCCTCTTGCACAGCATGGAATTGGTCAGGTTCTGCATAAACAATCACTGATTCTTCTTCTTCAAGAAGGTCACGCACATCAATATCCGCTTCCATCAATATTTCTAACACTTCATCCGCTGTTTTTCCTTCTAAACCAAAAACAGCTGTTGCATCAAACATATAAGAAACAGAGCCACTTACACCCATATTTCCACCATTCTTACCAAATGCAGCGCGCACATTTGATGCTGTGCGATTGACATTATTGGTAAGGGCATCAACAATAATCATACTACCTCCAGGACCAAATCCTTCGTAACGAAGCTCATCATACTTTTCTTCCCCGCCACCCTTCGCTTTATCAATCGCGCGGTCGATAATATTTCTCGGTACATTATATGTTTTTGCACGTTCCAACACTTGTTTTAATGCCTGATTCGATTCAGGATCAGGTTCCCCTTGTCTTGCCACTACATAGATTTCAAGGGCAAATTTCGTATAAATACGGCTATTATTGGCGTCCTTTGCCGCTTTCTTATCTTTTATATTATTCCATTTACGGCCCATATGTCCCACTCTCTTTCAACTTTTATCTACTCATCATTTTTTTAGATGCACTAAATATTCATTGATTATTATAACGCAAACCGCTAAGAGAAAAAAGCTCGTTGATTAATTAATGTTTTTCCATAGGTTAAGTAAGACAAATTGTGCCCCGAGAAAAACTGCCCAACCTATGACACCGAAAAGAATAGAAACAGCAAAAGAAAAAGCAGACTTTAGCGAAAAAAAGACAATAGCCAAAAGCACTATCGTACTTGGTAAACCTAAAAGAACCCCAAGTGTGAATTCACTCATCACTCCTGTATCATTTTTTTCTACCCAGAGCCAAATAAGGCTTAATAAACTGACAAGTGGCAATGCAGCAATGACACCACCATATGTAGGAAAACGTTTAGCCATTTCTGTAACAACGCCAATAATGATTGCTGAAAGAAGTATTTTAACTATTAGTTGCATTTTTCGCTCGCTCACTTAATAAGTGTAAGGCAGAATCAATGATTTGTTTCTCCGAAGGCGTCATACTAGCGAGAATTTGCGCTAATTTTCCTTCGTCAAGATTCGCATTTCTCTTTAGTACTTGCCTCCCTTGTTCAGTTAGCCTTAATATAACCATTCTCTCATCTACTGTTGATCTTTCTTTATGTATCCATGACTTATGAATTAATCTCTTCACATGTTCAGACGCAGTATTGTGTGAGACGTCAATATTCTTCGCTACTTCTTTTATTCCAATATGTTCACACTTATCTAAAAGCTGCAAAATCCTTACACCTTGATGGGATATCTTATCCTCGTTTTGATTTTGATAACGTAAGTAAAAATAGATGTCTGTCCAGTATTTATTTAGTTCAGTTGGATTCATATAATCAACCTCATTCTTTTTCATCTTATAATAAGATTATATCGTATAATACGATAAATATACAAATGTTTTTAAGTTATGGTAAAATATTCACAATAATCTGTATTACAATCAATTCTCTAAGAAAGTTTCCACCTTCACAAACCTTCCTACTATGAAAGGGGATTAAATTAATATGAAAAAATGGCTCGTAATTATTATAATAAGTGGCTTTGTGATTATTAGCGGAGGCTGGTTTACTGCAAGTTATCTCAGTAATGATTCTCTTTCAGTAGCTAATCTTCAGGGTGATACTTCAAATAAAGCATCAAGAAAAGCTAGTATAGATGGGGATATGAATGCCTATACGGAAAACACTGGATTAAGTACAAATTCGACTCAAAGTGAAGTAATTGATGTGATGCATAAAATGACACATCAAAAAGTCAAGGCAAGTGAAAAGTGGGGTTCTGTTCGAATGTCAGAACAAGCAATTGAAGAAGTGAAAAAAACGATTGAAAACAATCAATTTGAACATGAAGAAGAGCTTTTAACTATTTTAGATAAATGGAGCAAAGGGGATTTCTCTAATGTAGATAATGACCACAATTATTTCTGGTCATTGCAAAATGGCACAATTGGTAAGGCAACTGGAATCTTATCCCCAGAAGAAGAAGAAGCTTTTATTGAGAAGTATTTTGAATAAATCGTAACTACTTACTTTTCCTCTTTTTTCTATACAGAGTAAATATAATCATCATAAAGCAGAGAAGGGCATAATAGGGATAGCCTGAAACTTTAAATGCATACAACGCTTGATCCACCACAGTAGGTGTTCCATCTGGTGCAGTTGGAAAAATAAGATGATTCTTATACAACTCATCACCAATAAGATAACTACCTACAATGCTTGTAGCAACTAAATAAAAACACATGAACAAAACCAATATAAACACACTAAAAGAATAAATATACTTCATCCCTTCCCTCCCATCCATCATTTTCAAGATTACATACGCTTAATATATTTTATTCTAAATCATTAATATATGGGTAACAATGTAAAATCACACAAAAATAGTTGCCCATTTTCCTGGCAACTATTTTGTCATTTCCATACAGAGATTATTTTTCCGATCCAACATACGTCGATTGTGGTCTAAAAATGACATTATCTTCAGCTTGTTCAAGAATATGTGCTGTCCAGCCTACCATTCTAGCAGCAGTGAAGGTGGGCGTAAAAAGAGTAGGATCCATAGAGAGCGCTCTCATAATTGCTGTTGCGTAAAATTCAACATTGGTATATAGTTTTCTATCAGGTTTTAACTCAGCAAGTATTGTAACCACTTCTTTTTCAACTTCAATTGCAAAATGAAGCCAAGAATCCTCTACTTGCATCGATAGTAACTTTTCTTTTAAAGCCTCGGCTCTTGGATCAACCGTTTTATATACACGATGGCCAAACCCCATTAATTTTTCACCACTTAGTATCTTATGCTTAATCGTTTTCTTTCTATCGTTACTAACCTTCAATTCTTCTAATAATGCGATAACACCTGTAGGCGCACCACCATGTAGTGGTCCTTTCATTGTACCAATTGCTGTTACAATACTAGAAACGATATCTGACTCAGTAGAAGCGGTCACACGAGCGGCAAATGTTGATGCGTTCATACCGTGTTCCATCGTTAAAATCATATACGTCTCTAATGCCTGAACATGAGCTATTAACGGTTTTTTTCCAGTAAGCATATATAAATAGTTTTCAACATGTGACAATTGTAGCTCTGGATGGACCACATCTTTGTTTGCTAATAGTCTCGTACGGTGAGCAATAATCGTAGGAATTACCGCTGTTAGCTTGATCGCTTGTTCCACTGTAGGGGGACCGCTGTAAGTTTGGTCACCTTCTAATGAAATAAGCGTTCGAATGACATCCATTAAACTCATATCTCTTGGTAATGCCTGCAGCACTTCCCATTGCAAAGGACTTAATGCTCTATTATCTTTGATCTTTTGAATGCACTCCTTCACTTCCCTATCCGTTGGCAATTCCCCATACCACAGTAGAGAGGCTGCTTCTTCAAATGTTAATGTTTTCGTCAATTCTCCAACGTCATAACCTCGATAAGTTAATCTTCCTTTTTCTCCATCTACAGAAGCCACTTTTGTTTCAACCGCAACGATACCCTTTAAGCCTTTCCTGAACATTTTCATTCTCCTCTCTTCTTTTTTTTAGTATACGCTCGTTGTATAATTAAGAAAATTAAATATTTTTTATTAATTCATTTAATAATATTAATTGATAGGATGGTGAAGAAATTGGAGTTCCAATGGTTAAAAACCTTTATTACAGCAGCAAACTATTTAAACTATAGACAAACAGCAGAAGCTCTTTATATTTCGCAACCGTCAGTTACTGTTCATATCCGTCATTTAGAAAAAGCATTAGCAACCACTCTTTTCAAGAAAGAGGGACGTTCCATGCGTTTAACAAAGGCCGGGAAACAATTTCTTCCGTATGCTAAACAAATTCTAGCAAGTTTTGAAGAGGGTAAAAAAGCACTTAGTCATTATACGCAAGGATATACTTCCTCGCTAAGCATAGGAATTTCTCCTATTATCGCTGATACGATTCTACCTTTCGCATTAAAAAATTATATGCGCAAGCATCCATTTGTTGAAGTAGCTGTACATGTACTAGAATCCGAGGAAATGGAAAAAGCGCTCTTCGAAGAGGATATTGATATCGGCTTGAGCTGTAATCTGCCTAATTCAAGAGAGGTGCAATATCAAATACTATACTCTGAAGATGTTAAATTAATCATCGCGCATGATGGAAAAGATGCTGAGAGCGCACCACCATTGGAAGAGGAAGATATTTTATTTCATCATCTTTTAATAACCGACAATCATCCCATATACTGGTCTAAACTAAAAAATGATCTTCACTATCAGTATGCCTTTATCAAAACAATGAAAGTATCGCAAATACACATTTCTAAACGGTTCATTATTGAGGGATTGGGTGTTTCCTATTTACCGCTGTCCACTGTAAGAAGAGAATTAATGGAAGGATGGTTATTAGAAGTCCCCCAATCAAATATTACATTACCCCAAGCCCATACGTACGCTTGGATGAAAAAAGAAAATAACCAACAAATGGATTTCATGAAATATTTACAAAACTACCGTTTGTGACAATTCAACGAAACATGAACAACATTAGATATAATTACCTATATATTTTACATTTACTAACTATCATTTTCGACTCTTATAGTCGATAAACATCTTAGATTCATATATTCTAAGGAGGTTATTCCATGAGTTTTCAATTATCAGTATTAAATAAGCAGTTTATAAATGGAGAATGGCGCCAAGGAAAAAGTCAAACTCTCTTACAAAATATTAATCCATTTAATGAAGACATCCTTGCAGAAGTAAATGGTGCTACATTAGAAGATATTGATGAAGCATATCAAGCAAGTGCTAAGGCAAAGCTAGAATGGGATCGTGTCAACCCCTATAAAAAACGAGACATATTAGAAAAAGCGGTAGCCATTATCGACTCACATGAAGAAGAAATTGTCCAGTTAATTATTGCTGAACTTGGAGGTACTCGATTAAAAGCGGCTTTTGAAATTGGCCTTGTAAAAAATATGATTAAAGAGGCAGCCACTTACCCACTTCGTATGGAAGGTAAAATTCTGCCGTCTACAGAAGACCATAAAGAAAATAGATTATATCGTGTTCCAGCTGGTGTGGTTGGAGTCATTAGTCCATTTAACTTTCCTTTCTTCCTTTCTATGAAATCAGTTGCTCCTGCACTTGGCGCGGGATGTGGAGTAGTCCTCAAACCTCATGAAGATTCAATGGTAACTGGTGGTACATTAATAGGAAAGATATTTGAAGAAGCTGGTGTCCCTAAAGGATTACTAAATGTTGTATTATGTGATATTAAGGAAATTGGCGATGGCTTTGTAGAACATCCGATTCCAAGAATCATTTCTTTTACCGGTTCTACTACAGTAGGTAGTTACATCGGTCAAGTAGCAGTGAAGAACTTTAAAAAACCTTTACTAGAGTTAGGCGGTAATAGTGCTTTTATCGTCATGGAAGATGCAGATATTGATTATGCCGTTAATGCAGCAACATTTAGCCGTTTCACACACCAAGGACAAATTTGTATGTCTGCGAATCGTATTCTCGTTCAAAAATCAATTTACCCAACGTTTATGAACAAATTTAAAGAAAAGGTAGCAGCACTTAAAGTCGGGGATCCTAGCGACCCTGAAACCGTTATCGGTCCTGTTATTAACAAACGACAAGCATCAACATTAGAGGATTTAATTCATACGGGCATTCAAGAAGGTGCAGAACCTATCCTATTAGGAGAAATTAGCGGGAATTTAGTTGCACCAACGATTTTAACAAATGTGACACCTGAAATGACAGTCGCACAAAAAGAACTCTTTGGTCCTGTTGTTTGTATTATGACTTTTGATACAGAAGAAGATGCTATTAATATTGCCAACAATACACAACTCGGATTAAGCGGGGCGCTTCATACTGCCAATGTAGAACGCGGTGTTGAAATGGCAAAAAGAATTCACACGGGTATGATTCATGTAAATGATGTTACGATTAACGATGAGCCTATTGTTGCTTTTGGTGGTGAAAAACAATCCGGACTTGGTCGATTAAATGGAGATTGGAGTTTAGATGAGTTTACAACAATGAAATGGATTTCTGTTAATTATAGTCAAAGACAATTGCCATATTAATAATTAGGGAGATAAAAAGATGATTGAAACAGAACAGCAATCAATAAACGTAATGGACGCTTTTCTAAAGGTAGCACCTTACTTAAATACATTAATTCATGATGATATCACTATTGGTATATATGATACAGAGAAATTAATCATTAATTATCCAGGGAAGACATTTTCATTAAATGTCTCTCCAGGGGACCCTCTAATTGACGGTGACATTATTACAGAATCCATACGTACAAATAGCACTAAAACATCGATGGTACCAAAAGAATTATTCGGTTTTCCCCTTATTGCAAAAGCCATCCCCCTTCATAATGAGAAGGGTGAAGTAATCGGTGGAGTAGGTATTGGAATTAGTTTAGAAAAGTCCAATCAGCTCTTCGATGTAGCAGAAAGTCTTTCAGCAGTATCAGAACAAACAGCTGCAGCCATTGAAGAGATAAGTAAATCAGTGACTATTCTTGCAGATAAAGTGACTGATATGTCTTCACAAATGGGGACTGTTAGCCATAGTGCAGATGAAATCGGAAAAATATCCACTGCTGTAAAAAGTATTTCTGATCAAAGTAACCTTTTAGGTTTAAATGCAGCAATTGAAGCAGCACGAGCTGGGGACGCTGGAAGAGGATTCTCTGTAGTAGCGGAAGAGATTCGTAAGCTTGCAAGTAATAGTAAAGACCATGTTTCGCAAATAGATCAAATTACGAAAAGTATAGCGGGGTTACTCACTGAGCTTAATCAATCTTTCTCACAAATTCATCAATTAACAGATACCCAAGCAGCCTCCATTCAGGAGTTTTCAGCGACGATTCAAGAAATTAGTCGCAACGCTCAACATTTAGTGGAGATGGCTGATACGACAGTAGATAGCGATTGATATTCTTTCTGTCATGTCATAGCTTGCCTTCTATAAAGAAGCACGAACAAATACTTATACCATTAGCATTTGTTCGTGCATTTTCTTATGGGGTTAATCGATGCCGATCTCGCGGGAATGCTGACGCAAAGCGGACATTAGGTCGATTCATTATTTTAGCTGTCAGTCGCTCTAAGCCTATTGCAAGACCGCCATGTGGTGGCATACCGTACTTAAAAACATTCGTATAACTTTCAAAATCTGCCACTTTTAAGTGATTTTCTTCTATTGAAGAGATTAATTCTTGATAATCATGAATCCTCAAGCCGCCAGTTGTAATCTCTATCCCTTTAAACAATAAATCAAAAGAATCTGTGTATAAGGAGTGATTTTCTAATGGCTTGGCATACATAGGTCTAACTGCCTTTGGATAATGTGTGATAAAAACTAATTCACTGTTTTCCTTTTCAGAAAAATACTGACAAATTAAGCGTTCTCCTTCAGGATCCAAATCTTCCATCTCACTAGTGGATTTATGATATTCATGAGCTAAAATTTGCTTTGCTTCATGAAGTGATATACTGGGTATTCTTTCAATTAAAGGAATTGTTACACCAACTTCTTGCAGCTCTTTTTGATAACGATCCCGAATGGTGTTAAAAATAAAACGTAATAGATTCTCCTCTAATTCCATCAACTCTTTGCTTGAAAATACAAAACCCATCTCTAAATCAAGAGAAATGTATTCATTTAAATGTCTAGATGTCGCATGTTCTTCCGCTCGATAAACAGGAGCCACTTCAAAAACTCGTTCATATCCTGCTGCTACCATCATTTGCTTATAAAATTGTGGTGATTGCCCTAAATAAGCAGGTTGATTAAAATAGTCTATTGAGAAAAGGTTCGCCCCTCCTTCCGCACCCGCTGCTACAATTTTCGGCGTGAAAATTTGGATAAAATCCTCATTTCGTAAAAAAGATGAAAAGGCGTCAACAATTGCTGACTTTATATTAAACATGAGATGCTCTTTATGGTTCCGTAGTGATAAAACACGATTATTCAATAATGTGTCCATGTGGACATCTAATTCTTTTTGATTTAATTCAATTGGTAAGGGTGCATTAGCAGTGTTTAATAACTGAAGCTTATCAACAATTACCTCTACACCCGTATCGGTTTTCATTGTCTTTACAACAAGACCCTGTACAGAAATAACTGACTCTAATGAAAGTTTCATTTCAGCCAATTCATTCTCTAATACACATTGAATGATGCCACTACGATCCCGTAACTGTAAGAAAGTAATTCTTCCTAAATGTCTAACACGGTGAACCCACCCACATAGTGTAATCTTTCTGTTCACATGTTTCATTACATCGGAGCAATTCACACGGCTTATTCCATCATTGATCTTGACCATCATCATTCACACTCCTTATTATTTTGTTTGTATCGTCGTTATCGTCATCATCACTATCCATGTGAATCACCCCTTTCTTATCACACAAAAAAACCGAGCTTCATCCCAGAAGGGACGAGGCTCGGTTCTCGCGGTACCACCCTAATTATTACATCATTCAATGTAATCTCTTATATGCCCGTTAACGGTGGCCACCGTCCACGCCTACTTAGTAAAAACTTTTCAGATGGAACTCATTGGTGTCTTTCATCTAACTCCTTATCGCCACTCTTTCAGCTAAAATAAGCAGCTCTCTTATAGATAAGGGTGTCAGACTACTCCTCCAACTCAACGCTCTCGAATATTATTATTTAAGATACATCGCTTCACCCTAAATGTCAAACTATTTCGTTTATAAATCTACCTCATTAAAACGGGCGTAAACCACTTTTGTCTCCTGTTCTGCTATGGTCATTTTCACCCCGCGCCAACCAGACTGTAAATATTGCTGTTGTTTGGTGATATCATCCATCTTTATTTCAATCACTTCTCCTTGTTGGACAACTTTAGCAGCTTGCAAATCTTTCATAAAAACATAGCGAAGGCTACCCCCATATTTCTCCTTAAGATCAATGATTTGCATATCTTGGGCAAACTTATCCTTAAGTGAAGGGTAATTAAAAGGAGCGACTGTACAACAAACATATCTATACTGATGTGATTCTTTTTTCAATTGTTCCATTAAAATTTGAGCAAGCTTTTGCTGTAATTTATTCCCTCTATACATAGGATCTACATTAGATATTTCTTGATAGATAACCGTGGATAAATCCGTTACACCAGCATCTAGACCAAGGTGCTCAGGATCATTTTCAGGTGGAACTAGCAATGCGCGAAAGGCAATTAATTGCTCTTTGACCCAAGCACCAACCATTTTTCCATTTCCCCTTAAAATATTGAGGAACTCCTCTTTCGCTAAAGGCTGTAATACTTTTTTATCCGGAAGGGCATGGATAACCTTTTGTTGCAATTGTAAAATTTGTTCAATATGCTGTTCTTCTAGATTTGTAACTTCATAAGATGGGCCTTGCTTTGTCATTTCTCTCATGATTACATTCAATCTCTTCAACTCTCCTTTAATACATCTTCAAATACAGTCAATTCTTTTAGAATCTCTTCATCAATATTTACGCCTAATCCAGGTTGGTCTTTTAAAGAAATATGAGGAATATCATAATGTAAGTCACCGATATCCTTAGAGAACTTCAGTGGTCCGGTTAATTCTACACTTGTAATATTCTTTTTAGAAAATGACACATGAAAACCTGCACTTGAAGCAATCGATGATTCTACCATTGATCCGACCTGGCACTCAATCCCGGCTAGTTCTGCCTGATATGCAAGCTTAACTGCTGGCAATATACCACCACACTTCATCAACTTAATGTTTATACGATCACAGGCATTTTTCTGAATAATCTCTTTCAACTCTCTTGCTCCCTTTAATCCTTCATCAATCATAAGGGAAACTGTTGAATGAGACCTAATAAATGCCATACCATCAATATCATCTGCTCTTACCGGTTGCTCTAGCCAATCTATATCTACCGTTTCTAATGCCTTAATTCCTTTTAAAGTAGCAGCCGCTGTTTGCCAACCTTGGTTAACATCCACTCGTATAACGGCTTTGTCTTTAACGCTATCAGCAACTGCCTTAATTCTTGCTACGTCCCCATTCACATCTCTACCTACTTTAATTTTAAATGATGTATAACCTTTAGAGACTTGTTCCAGTGCTTCTGTCGCCATTTTTTCTGGCTCACCAATACTTAACACATGCGTGATGGGAAATTGCTCATGGTAACGTCCACCGATGAGCTGATACACGGGCACTTGTAGTTTTTTACCGATTAAGTCGTAACAAGCAATATCGATCGCAGCTTTAGCAGCAGGTGCTTGATAGATGAGCTTGTCCATGATTTCATGTACCTTTTCAATTTCCATTGGATTGATACCTAATATGGCAGGTCCAAGCGTATGTTTAATTACTTGATAAGTGCCTTCCCATGTTTCTCCTGTCACATGCTCATCAGGTACTGCTTCACCGTAGCCTATGAGCCCTTCATCCGTTTCCACTTTTACGATAATAGATGGCATATCTTTATATGTATGATAACTGATGACAAACGGTTGTTTTAATGGTAGACGAATCGCATAGATAGCGATGGATGTAATCTTCATATTTCTCTCTCCTTATCAATAAAAGAAGAAAGCCGAAGAAAAAACTCGGCTCCCTCTTTCATTATGTTTATGCATTTAATGATGCTTCTTCTTCTTTTTCCAATGCCCTTTTCTCTTCATCAGTGATTTTAACAATGGTAAAGCCTATAAAAGCATAAATGATAGAAATAATCGGAACGATGAAATTAAGGATAGCATAGGGTGCATACTCTAATGCACCTATTCCGAGTGTGGCAAGAATAAACACTCCACATGTATTCCATGGTATAAATACAGAGGTTAAAGTTCCCCCGTCTTCTAGTGCTCTTGATAGGTTCTTTGAATGCAGATTTTTATCGCGATATGCTTTGGAAAACATCCTTGCAGGAACAACAATTGAAATATATTGCTCTGATGCCGTCGCATTTGTTGCAAAGGCAGATACAATAGTGGTTGCAACAAGACTACCTGCTGACTTAGCTAGCTTTAAGATTTGATTGACTATCGCTTGTAGCATACCTGTATTTTCTAATATTCCACCAAACGTCATGGCCACAATCGTCATGGAGACGGTGTACATCATCGAATCGAGACCTCCTCTATTAAAGAGACCATCAACCATCTCATTTCCACTTTCAATTTTGTAACCGGATTGTAAAGCTGATACTGCCTCAGATAGCGAACCACCTTGTACAAAGATTTGACAAAGAACACCTAGGAGGATACCTACAATTAATGCGGGTACTGCCGGAACTTTTCTTGCTACCATAATAATAACTACAAGGGGAACAAGTAATAACCATGGTGAAATAACAAAAGAATCTTGTAAGGCAAGAATCGTTTGATTAATTTCTGCTGGATTGGCTCCTCCTTTACCAAAGTCTTTTCCTAAGAACCAATAAACTCCTAATGCAATGATAATACCAGGAACGGTCGTAAATAACATATGTTTGATATGATCAAATAAATCAGTGTCTGTTAAGCCGGATGCTAAATTTGTTGTGTCTGATAACGGAGACATCTTATCACCAAAGTAAGAGCCTGAAATAATCGCACCAGCTATCATCGGAGCTGGGATGCCCATACTCATGCCTATGCCCATTCCCGCTACACCAATCGTTCCCATTGTCGACCAAGAGCTGCCAATAGATAAAGAAACGATTGCACATATAATCGTAATAGAGACGAGGAACAAAGATGGGGTGATGATCTTTAATCCATAGTAAATCATTGTCGCGACAATACCGCCACCAAGCCAAGAGCCGATGACTAAACCAACTAACATAATAATTATGACTGCAGGTAATGCCAGTTTAATCCCCTTATACATCGATTCCTCAATATGCTTCCAATTATATCCTGATTTCCAAGCAACTAATGCAGCCGTAATTGTTCCAATAATTAATGGAATATGAGGTCCTTGTTCTAAATAAATAACTGCAAT
Organism: Cytobacillus sp. FSL W7-1323; assembly: GCF_038595015.1. Classification (NCBI taxonomy): domain Bacteria; kingdom Bacillati; phylum Bacillota; class Bacilli; order Caryophanales; family Bacillaceae; genus Cytobacillus; species Cytobacillus sp. FSL W7-1323. The sequence continues at coordinate 1,161,730 of NZ_CP151998.1, read as the reverse complement.
CATCATTGTTACTATCATGACAACTAATGGAATTAGCGCCATACCGAATGTCATTTTCTGATCCTTTTTCATAGAAATCCTCCCATTTATATTTTTCACTTTAATTACGCTTTCAATAAGGCTGCTACTATTCGAGCACCCTGGTCCAATACTGTATGGTTAAAATTCATTTGCGGGTGGTGTAATCCCGGCTTTAAGTCAGCACCTAAACCAATCATTGTTGCATGGACATTTGGATGTTTGATCGTATAAAAATGAAAGTCATCACTTCCCGGGGTAATGAGTGGGGGAGCCACCCCTTCTGAACCTAATACCTCTGTTATTGCCCGTATTGCCATCTCCTCTGCTTGTTCAGAGACGACTGCACCAGGGGTATAATCTTTCCAATCAAATGAAATATCGACATCAAACAATGCTGCAATATCGCCTAACCCTTTACTCACTTTTGTTTGTATCTCTTTTAATTGTTCATTTTTTTGCGCTCTTATATCGATACCAAAGGTGGCATGACCTGGAATGATATTTAAGCTTTCTCCACCTGTTTGAATGTTAGTTAATTTGACAGAATACGCATCAAACGGAGACAAATAGATATTCTTTAAAAATTGATAAATCGTAGCAATTACATCAATTGCGCTTCTTCCTTGATGAGGCCTGGCGCCATGGGCATCTTCACCACTAATTTTCCCTTCTAATGTGACACATGCTCCGTGATGGATGGATGGTGATACTTGTCCTAAAGATAATTCTTCATGTGGTCTGAGATGGATGCCAAACAAATGTGTGACATCTTCCATCGCGCCATGCTTAATCATTTCTAGAGATCCATTTCCTTTTTCTTCAGCTGGTTGAAAAATAAAACGTATGCGCTTACTTAAAGCTTGCTTATCCAAATAAAGAATACTACCTAAAACAATAGCCATATGTGCATCATGCCCACATGAGTGATTTGCACGATACATACCATCTACTTGCTGCCAGAGGGCATCTATATCCGCCCTTACAGCAATTACATCATCTCCACTTCCCACCTCTGCTATTACACCAGTTAAATCCCCAAAAGTTTGATAATCAACCTTTAAATCACTCAGTATAGACACAATTTTTTTGGTTGTCTCATACTCTTTAAAACTAGGTTCTGGATGGTTATGAAATTCATTAAACCATTCTTGAATTTGATCTTTATAGATCATAAAATCATCCCTTTTAGATTTTAGAAAATTTTACAAAAATTCACCTTTGACTGACTCTATAGATACACAAAAAGCCTTGTACATATGTACAAGGACTTCTCACGAATGAACAGTATGGCCAGTTCTTCTTTGGTGAGAAATCTCTAGCTGAATTTGTTTGCAATAAGTTATATTACTATCATGTTTTATTAATGAATACTCTTTACCAATAAACAAATGCGAACAGGATTTTTCTAAAAAAAGAAAGCGTTTACGTTTTTAAAAGTTTGATAACTTCCATGAAATAAAGGTTTAGGAGAAAGATAAAAGTGATTAATTGTATCTTTCTCCTCTACAGCATTAAAGTGATTATTAAGATAATATCATATATAGAAAAATTATTCTAATAATTTATTAAAAACTGTCTTATCCTAAAACTTTTACTATTTTTTCAATTGCCCAATCAAGATCTTCTTTAGAAATAATAAGTGGCGGTGCAAAACGAATAACCGTATCATGTGTTTCTTTACAAAGAAGCCCTTCTTCTTTCAACGCTTCACAATATTTACGTGCGGGTTCAGTAAGCTCAACCCCGATAAACAACCCACGTCCACGCACTTCTTTAATCATTGGATTTTTAATTTCCTTCAATTGATCAACAAAATAGTTACCTAGCTCTAAAGAGCGCTCTACAAGTTTCTCTTCTTTAATTACTTCAATGGAAGCCATAGAAACCGCACATGCCATCGGGTTCCCACCAAATGTTGAACCGTGTGAGCCCGGATTGAAGACACCCAAAACTTCCTTGCTTGAAACAACACAAGAAATAGGGAAGACCCCTCCACCTAAAGCTTTACCTAGAATGTACATATCAGGACTTACGCCTTCCCATTCGCAAGCAAACATTTTTCCAGAGCGTGCAAGCCCAGCTTGAATCTCATCGGCAATGAACAAGACATTCTTCTCTTTACATAATTCACGCGCTTCTTTTAGGAACCCTTCTGGTGGAATAACAATTCCAGCTTCCCCTTGAATCGGTTCAATTAAAAATGCAGCCGTATTTTCCGTAATAGCAGCTTTTAACGCAGCAATATCTCCATAAGGAACTAGCTTAATTCCTGGAAGCATCGGGCCAAAACCTTTTTGGTATTCTTCTTCTGAAGAAAGGGAGACAGCTGTCATCGTTCTGCCGTGAAAGTTTCCTACACAAGCGATGATTTCTGCTTGGTTCTCAGCAACTCCTTTTACATCATAAGCCCATCGACGAGCTGCTTTTATAGCTGTCTCCACTGCTTCAGCACCTGTGTTCATTGGCAAAGCCATATCCATGTTTGTTAACTCACAAATCATTTCATACCAAGGACCCAATTGATCATTATGGAAAGCTCTTGACGTTAATGTCACGCGTTCTGCTTGATCTTTCAACGCTTGAATAATCTTCGGATGGCGATGTCCTTGGTTAACTGCTGAATAAGCACTTAACATATCCATGTATTTGTTACCCTCAGGATCTTTTACCCAGACCCCTTCAGCTTCACTAATTACGATTGGTAGTGGATGATAGTTATTCGCACCAAATTTTTCAGATTGTTCGATCAGGTGTTTTGTTTGTACTGTATTTTTCATCTTTATCGACATCCTTCCAGTTTTGATTAATAGATTGCTAGAAAGGGATAATCATCCCTTTCTAACCTTGATTGACTTTAATACATTTCAGACGTTGTTTTTGCTTGCATATGAAGCATAATATAATCTGGTCCGCCTGCTTTTGAATCTGTACCTGACATATTAAAACCACCAAATGGCTGATAACCAACAATTGCACCCGTACAACCACGATTAAAGTAGAGATTACCCACATGGAAATCTTCTCTTGCTTGTTGGATATGTTCACGATTATTCGTGAGAACAGCTCCGGTTAAGCCATATTCTGTATTGTTTGCAATCTCGATTGCATGATTAAAGTCTTTTGCCTTTGTAAAACCGACTACTGGACCAAAAATCTCTTCCTGCATGATACGCGCTTGTGGGTCTAGGTCCGCAAATATCGTTGGTTGAATGAAATAACCTTTAGAATCATCGCCTTCACCACCGAGCATAAGCTTTCCTTCTTCTTTTCCAATTTCAATATAACTCATAATCTTATTAAACGCTGATTGATCAATAACCGGCCCTGTAAAGTTACTTCGATCTTCAGGATTACCCGCTTGTTTATCTTTCGCGATTTCTACTGCTCTTGCTAGTACTTGATCATAAACATCTTCTACAATGACTGCTCGCGAACAGGCCGAGCATTTTTGTCCAGAAAATCCGAAAGCAGAAGCGACGATTGATTGAGCAGCAAGCTCTAAATCAGCATCTTTATCAACAACAATCGTATCTTTACCGCCCATTTCAGCAATCACACGTTTAATCCAGATTTGCCCCTCATTAAGTTTCGATGCACGTTCGTTAATTCGAAGACCAACATCCCTTGAGCCTGTAAATGAAATAAAACGAGTATCCTTATGGTCCACTAAATAGTCACCTACCTCTGCACCACTTCCTGGTACAAAGTTAAGTACGCCTTTAGGTAATCCAGCTTCTTCTAATACCTCTACAAATTTAGCCGCAATGATTGGTGTAGTTGAAGCTGGCTTTAAAAGCACTGTATTACCCGCCACAATTGCAGCGACTGTTGTACCAGCCATGATGGCAAACGGGAAGTTCCAAGGAGAAATAATAACTCCTACCCCAAGTGGAATATAGTCATAACGATTGTATTCATTCGGTCGGCTATTGACAGGAACACCATCTTTAATCGCTAGCATTTGTCGTGCATAATATTCTAAGAAATCGATGGCTTCTGCTGTATCAGCATCTGCCTCATTCCAAGGCTTACCCGCTTCTTTTGTCATTAGAGCAGAAAACTCATGTTTACGTCTTCTAATAATTGCAGCTGCTTTAAACAAAACATCGGCACGCGTTTCAGGCTTTACTTTACGCCAAGATTGGAATGCCCTCACAGCCGATTGCATTGCTTTTTCTGCTAATGCTTGATTGGCTTTTGACACACGACCAATGACTTCTTCTTTATTTGCTGGATTGATAGATACGATTTTCTCATCTGTAGCGATTCTTTCTCCATCAATTAATAAATCATAATCTTGACCTAAATAGGATTTAACCGTTTCGAGTCCTTTTAAATAATCGGCTTGATTACTTTCTACGCTAAAATCAGTAAATGGTTCATGTTTATATGGCTGTACCATTCGAAATTCCTCCTACTCTATATTGTATTTCTCTTATTCTATTTTTATCGTTCCCCATTATTATTGCAAATAACGTGCCAATTACTAAAAATGCGAATTAACAATATTTTTATCCTATTAGGTGCAAAAATATTTTTCTTTTCGCAAAAATATTTTTCTATCTCCTGCAAAATATTTTTGCGAATGTGTATAATAAATAATTACAGGAGGGACATTCATGAACAACTTTCTAAAACGAATGAATTACTATTATGATAAAGTCTTAGATGAAATTGACGCTGGTGTCCACGTCATTGATGAAGGCGGAAATACGGTCATTTATAACCGGAAAATGGCTGAAATTGAAGGGATGGCTAAAGCCGACGTACTATATAAAAACTTACATGATGTCTTTTCATTTGAACATAATGAAGAAAGTCGTTTACTTGAAGCTGTTGAAAAAGGCATTAAAATCGAGAACGCAAAGCAAAGTTATTACAATAATCAAGGACTAGAAATTACTACGGTTAACCATACTTTACCTATTTTCTACGAAAACGAGCGTATTGGCGCAATGGAGATTGCCCGTGATATTACAAAATTAGAAAAGTTAATCAGGGAGAATAGACAACAAAGAGAAGAAACTCGCTTTACTTTCCAAAGTATCATTGGCCATAGCCCAGCCATAAGTGATGTGATCGAAGCAAGTAAAAGAGCAACGCGAACGGATTCTTCTATCTTAATCATCGGTGACACAGGTACAGGAAAAGAACTATTTGCTCAGAGTATTCACAACGCAAGTGAGCGGGCACATAAACCATTTATTTCGCAAAACTGTGCAGCCATTCCAGATAATTTAATAGAAGGCTTGCTTTTTGGCACAAAAAAAGGGGCATTTACCGGCGCAATCGAAAGGCCTGGATTATTTGAAGAAGCAGAAGGTGGTACACTTCTACTAGACGAAATTAATTCTTTAAATATACACTTACAAGCAAAATTATTGAGAGTTCTACAAGAGAAAAAAGTAAGGCGGGTGGGAGATACACGAGACCGATCATTTAATGTCCGTATTATTGCTACAATCAATGAGGATCCGATTGAAGCAATTACAAATGGACATTTAAGAAAAGATTTATATTATCGGTTAGGTGTTGTTTCTTTATCCATCCCTCCGTTAAAAGAGCGCAGAGAAGACATAGAGAAACTGGCATACCATTTCATTCATAAATACAATGAGAAGTTTGCAATGGGCGTAAAAGATATTGATCCATCCCTTTTATCAAATTTTTTTCATTACGAATGGCCAGGTAATGTCAGAGAGCTAGAGCATCTTATTGAAGGCGCAATGAACTTAATCGAATATGAAGAATCGATTACCTATCATCACTTACCTTTTCATTATCGACATCGATTACAATCCCAACCATTCTTAAAAAAAGAGAAAGTATTCGATCACCCTGTCGACAGTAATAAGCATGAACACATTGGCCACACTTTAAATGACTATTTAACAAAAGCCGAGCGCCATTTTATTCAACAAGCACTTATAAGAAACCAGCACCATATTACCAATACGGCAAAAGAACTTGGTATGAGTAGACAAAATCTACAATACAGGATAAAAAAACACCGTTTAACATGACTAATAGCATGTTCTAAATAAAACAGAGGATGTTGGTCCTCCTTTGGACGAACAATCCTCTCTATATAAGATATTGATTAAGGTGAACAATATGGATTAATAACACCAGTTAATCATTTGTGCTCGTTTAATCCTTCACCTTATTATTGTGTATATATAACATCACTGACTTAAAAACTGCTGGTTATACATTTCTGCATAAACACCTTTTTCATTATACAAATGCTGATGAGTCCCTTGTTCAGCGATTTCTCCATCCTTAATGACCATAATATGATTGGCATTCTCAATTGTTTTGAGGCGATGGGCAATGACAAATGTCGTTTTCCCCTTCGTTAATTGTGCTAACCCCTTTTGAATTTGAATTTCGGTTTGTGTATCAATACTCGATGTGGCTTCATCTAAAATTAGAATATTGGGATTCGAAAGCATAGCTCTTGCGATAGAAAGAAGCTGCCTTTGACCTTGACTTAAATTGCTGCCGCCACTTGCTATTACCGTATCATATCCTTTAGGGAGATGTTTTATAAAGGCATGAGCTGACGCAAGCTTGGCTGCCTCTATTACATCTGTATCTTTTGCTTTAAGCTTCCCATAACGAATATTCTCCATAACTGTTCCAGAAAATAAATAAGAATCTTGTAGGACGATTCCGATATTTGTACGAAGTAGACGGATTTCATAGTCTCTTATGTCTGCACCATCAATAAAGATTGCACCCTTTGTAACATCATAAAAACGAGCGAGTAATTGAATGATTGTTGTTTTACCCGAACCAGTTGGACCAACGATGGCGATGGTCTCTCCAGCTTTCACACTAAAATTAAGCGATGATAAAACCTCTTTCTTCTCATAAGCAAAAGAAACATTCCTAAATTCAACATTTCCTACCAATGCAGACACCTTCAGAGCTTTGGGTCTATCAACTATATCAGTTTTTTCATCTAAAACTTCAAATACACGCTCTGCACCAGCAATGGCGGATTGGAAGGTGGTAATCAAATTTGACAACTGATTAATTGGACGGTAAAAATTACGAGAATACGTCACAAATGATGCAATCATCCCTATCGAAGCCATATTTACAATCGCTAGTAACGCGCCTGTAAATATAATAAAGGCCAACCCCAAGTTATTCATAAAGTTATTCACTGGGCCAAGAAATCCTGAAGATATTTCAGCACGAATAGAAGAAGTTCGTAACGTTTCATTTTGATGATTAAAAGAAGTAAGGACATCATCCTCTTTGCCATATAATGAAATGATCTCCAATCCAGAGATTGACTCCTCCACTTTCGCATTCACTTCGCCAAGATCTCGCTGTCTCGCAGAAAAATAACGACTGCTATAAGACACAATCGCTTTAGTTGCTAAAAACATAAGTGGAATCACCAAGAATGCCACAATGGCCATCACACCATTTAAAGCAATCATCGCTATCGCTACCCCGGTAATGGTTAAAACGGATGAAACTATTTGAATCACACTTTGACTAAGTGCTGCATGTAATTGATCAATATCATTTGTTACTCGACTCATTAATTCGCCATAAGAACGCTTATCGAAAAATTTCAATGATAAACTTTGGAGCTGATCAAATAATTCCTGGCGGATTTTTTTTATTGTTAATAATGACACATTTACCATTATGAGCGCTTGTGCCCATGTGGTAATAGATATAAGGATATATATACATGCAAGTATGGCGGACATGACAATGGTACCTGTAATATCACCTTTTAAAATATAATCATCAATAGTGACACCGATTAAATAAGGACCAGCTAATGTAAATAAAGTTGATAATAACACCATAAAAACAACAAGTATCATTCTTAACTTTTGTTGTTTCATATACTGCCATATACGTAGCAATGTCCCTGTAAATTTTTTCGGTGTTGCACCTTTCCCATTCATGCGGCTAGGTCCTCGGCCAAAATCTAGTGTTTTTTGTTCTTTTGGTTGATTATTCATGGCCGGCTCCCCCTTGTGTTTGGTAAATCTCCTTGTACACTCCACTTTCTTCTAACAACATATCATGATTACCTTTAGCCACAACCTCACCCTCATGAAGAACAAGAATCTCATCAGCTTCTCTTATGGAAGATATCTTTGATGAAATAATAATTTTCGTCGAATGACGCTGCTTTAATGCTTGTTGAATTTTCTTTTCAGATAGTGCATCAACGGCAGAGGTTGAGTCATCAAGAATGAGCAAGTCTGGCTCCCTAATAAATGCTCTAGCAATGGAAAGTCTTTGTCTTTGACCACCGGAAAAATTCTTCCCTCCTTGCGCCACTTCATACTCATAACCTTCATCCAATTTATCAATGAACTCGACTGCACATGCATCATTTGCCGCTTGTTTCATTTCTTCTAGTGATGCATCGGTTTTCCCATCTTTTAAATTGTTTGCAATAGTACCAGAAAATAATATTGCACGTTGGCTGACAAAACCGATTTGTTTCCGTAACGTTTCCTTGGTGTAATTTTTTATATCAACACCGTTCAAAAAGATTTGCCCATGATCGACATCATACAATCGAGGAATTAGTTTGGCTATAGTTGTCTTTCCACTACCAGTTGGACCGATGATGCCTAATGTCTTACCTCGTTGAATAGTGAAGTTCAAATTTTTCAGCACATACTCCCCATTTTTGCTATAACTAAAAGCAACATCTTTAAATAGTAAATGATCCTCTTTTTGATTAACAATGGTATATTCACCGTCAACCATATCTTGCTCAACCGTGAGTACTTCTTGTATGCGATTAGCTGAAGGGAAAGCTCTTGTTATCAACATCAACACATGGCTACTGGACATCAAGCCATTCATAATAATTGTCATATAGTTTATAAAAGCAAGGATTGCTCCCACTTCAATTGCTCCTCCATCAACCTTTATTACACCAAGCCATAAAGCAGCCACAATGCCTAAATTCACAATAAAAAGCAACAATGGCATCATGAGAGCAATCAATTGTTCTGCAGAAATATTGACCTTCGTTAACATGCTGTTTTTTTCGGCAAAGCGCTCCTTTTCATAGTTTTCCCTTCCGAATGCTTTAACAACGCGAATGCCGGCTAAATTTTCTTGTAAGCGCGTATTGATAACATCGATTGCTTCTTGCACTTTTTTAAATAAAGCTGCTGATTTTCTTGTGAAATAAATAATAATAATAAATAAAATCGGCACAGCAATCATCACAATTGGAAAAAGTTCTCTTGCAGTAAAAAAGACGATTAGGACACTACCTATGAACAATAATGGTCCCCTTACAAAAACTTTCAACGTCATTAATATCGCACGCTGTAAAACACTTATATCATTACTTACAATCGTTATGAGCTTACCCGAACCATATCGATCCACGTCCCTACTTGAAAATTGGACAATACGATTAAATACATCCTTTCTTATGTCTGTTGAAAAATGGACAGCAGCTTTTGTGCTGAAAATAGAACAACCAATCCCACCAATTAATCCGATGATGGCGACAATGATCATAGAAATACCAAGCTGAATCGTCAGCTCCGTGTTATTATTAGCAATTGCGTCATCAATCATATGTTGCATGATTGTGGGCTGAAGTAAATCCATACTTACTTCAATAAACATTAATAAAGGGCCCAAACAAGCAAAAAACCAATATGGCTTTATGTAATTTAATAATTTTCCAAATGATTGCATCCATTCTCTCCTCTATTTCTTGTTGTTCTAACTTAATTATTTTAACGCTTACTGACTGTATTTGGTCAATTAGAATTTCCCCTTTTGTAAATTGTTTTGTTCTACAATAGTAAAAAAGCTCACCCGAATTTATTCAGATGAGCTTCTTTTATTTACGATTAGCCCCCATCTTCACAAGTTTCATGAGGCTCAACGTGAACATGGACATCATAAACATGATGATTCTCGATTAATTCTTTTTCAACTAATGTAGCAAGATCATGGGCAAGATTAATATCCATCGTTCCTTCTACACAAATAATCACATCTACAACGATATTATTTCCATACAAACGCCCTTTGATTTCCTTTATTTCTTTCACACCTTCAATCGCATGAATGGCATTTTCATATTCCTCAATCTTATCCTCATCAAAGCCGTCTGTTAATTGATGTGTAGAGTCCCTGAAGATCTCCCAAGCTGTTTTAACAATCAAACACCCAACTATTACAGCTGTCACAGTATCTAACCAAGGTAATCCAAGTTGAGATCCAAATATACCAATTGCAGCACCAATACTAACAAGAGCATCAGAGCGATTATCCATTGCCACTGCATATAGTGATTTACTATCAATGCTTTTTGCTAACTTTTGGTTGTAAGTAGACACAACAAACATTATTGCAGCAGCCAATAAAGCCACATATCCAGCAATCGCATTAGGAGCTTCGGATGTTTGATTTACTAAAGAGGAAAACGCTCCAATAATTACCTCTGCACCTACAGCAAACATAATAAAAGCAGCAATCAAGGAGGCAATTGCTTCACTCTTCCAATGTCCATATTTATGATCTTTATCGGGAGGCCGTTGTGAAATTCTTAAGCCCACCAATACGGCAATACTCGCAATAATATCTGTCACATTATTTAATCCATCTGCTTTTAGCGCAGCTGAGTTTGTCATATAGGCAACGGTCAACTTAAAAACCGATAGTATTATATAGACAATAATACTTAACTTTGCACCTTTTTCACCAATTTTTAAATTCTTATATTTTTGTTCATCCACTAAAAAACACACCCTTCAATAGCTATATTTATCATAGCAATCACTAGTCGAGTGGGTCTATAGCAACCTTTTTGGCTAATTGAATTTAAATAGGGATAATAAAAAAATGTTGAAAGAGGCAAACATTTTATCGGTAATCCAAACATATCTACAATCCTCCTAGCCCCTGCATCGTATTCACATAATGTCTCCAGAATCACACCTTTCATACATAGATTGAACCCCTTATAATTGTTGAAGATTAATTTATATCTACACAAAAAAGGCTTCCAACTAAATATTTGGAAGCCTCTAAGTATGGCAAGACAAAATCTTGCTTTGTATTAGATTAGATATGCATATGATACACCACGTATCATGTCGTACATTCCTTTTCTCGTGTGCCAATATGCTAAAACTTCTAGCTATTTTTCTCTTCTTGAGTTCTGAACAAATACAAACCCTTTTGAGTAAATCTCCGTTACTTATTCTCCATGCCAATCTTCAACCAGCATATGATAAAGTATGCAAGGACAATAAAAGGAACTTAGGCATACAGGAAGTACTTAAATTTTTAAACTTGAATTACCTCTCCCTTTCTATCGTCTTTTACCAAATGAATTTCCCTTTATATATAGAACAACAATTGCAGTAATGATAAACCCCGTGATTACAAATGTCCCAATTCCTGCTCGATATACGATATAGACATCGGTATGCTTAAATACATTCATAATTAAATATATCATTAGTGTTAAAGCAAGCACGATAATAATTGAGGTGAATTTATTTTTACCACGGTACATCATTTCACAACCTTCCACTCCGAAAGTGACTATTCTTTTGCTTTCTGCTCTATACTTATGTACGAAACAAGCTAAGATATGACAAGTCACTCTGCACACATTCTCCACAACTATTCTCTATAATATGCGATAGGTGATGCTATGAAGAATTTATCCGTAAAACTAGGACTTATATTTTTCTTGATTATATTTACTTTAGAACTCTTTCTATTTTTCTTTCTTCACTCTTCCTTAGTTGAGTCGCGAGTGGAAGAGGAACTTTTTGCCTTACAATCTAGGGGAGACGCTCATAGAGATACGTTAAAGACAAGTTTTGAAGCAGATACAATTGAGCATGTAGCCCTAATGGAAAAGGAAGCCAATACGGATGTGATGGTTACAAACTTAAAGGGAAGTGTACTTGCTTCCTCACTTTCAATTGATTTAAAAAAAATAATTTCATCAGGAATGAAGCTACAAAACGGTGTCGTAGAAAATGATTGGAAAAATCAACCCTATATTGTTACTGTAAGCTCTATTCCTAATCAAGGATACGTTTTCATGTTCCAAAACACTGATTCTATTCAAACACTGATTGATCGTTTAAATAATCATTTTTTTATTACCGGATTAATCACAGCTATCTTAACGATTGTGATTATAATATTGCTTTCTATCGCTTTAGTTCGACCGCTTAATAAGATGAAAGAAGCCACGATACAAATAAAAAGTGGCGATTTCTCCATATCTCTACCTGATATAGGAAATGATGAACTTGGTAAACTAGCAAAAACCATCAACCTACTTGCAAGTGAGTTAATGCATTTAAAGGAAGAACGCAGTCAATTTTTAGCTACTATTTCTCATGAATTAAGAACACCGCTCACTTACCTTAAAGGATATGCTGACATTGTTCAAAGAAAGAATCTCTCCATTGAAGAACGTGATAAATATTTATCCATCATTCAGGAAGAAGCCAAAAGAATAAATACACTAGTAGAAGACTTATTTGAATTAGCAAAAATAGATCAATACGGCTTTGAAATGAAGAAACAAACCATTCAGTTAAGCGAATTCATAGCCCATTTACATCATAAATTTGAACCAGCTTTCTTGCATCAATCCATGAGATTACATGTGGAAATGCCCCAAAAAGATATTAATGTGAATATCGATTCTGCTAGAGTAGAACAAATGCTTTATAACCTTTTGGATAATTCTTTGAAATATAGTCAAACAGCTACGGAAACAACATTAAAAATATGGACGAATACAAAAGATTTATACTTAAGAATTATTGATAACGGAAGTGGCATTCAAGAAAAAGATCTCCCACATATCTTTAAACGCTTTTATCGTGGAACATATAGCAACGATTCATGTAAAGGAGGTTCTGGTCTTGGTCTTTCGATTGTGAAAGAATTAGTCAACGCCCATAATGGTGAGATTACTGTCAAAAGCAACTCAAAAACCGGGACAACTTTTACTATCATGTTAAAAGGAGCGGTATTAAATGAGAAAGATACTTTTAGTAGATGACGAAATGCGGATGCTTGATTTATTAGACCTATATTTATCACAGAACGGGTTTTCTTGTATAAAAAAAACTTCCGGTGCATGTGCGCTTAATTATATGGAAGATCACGCTATTGAACTAGTTATCATTGATGTAATGATGCCTGATATGGACGGGTGGGATCTATGTCAATTGATTAAACAACAAAGTGATGTGCCGATTATTATGTTAACAGCGAAAGGAAGTAAACCAGATGTCGTCAAGGGGCTAACCATTGGTGCCGACGATTATATTGCAAAACCATTTGATGAAGAAGAACTTATCGCTAGAATCGAAGCTGTCTTAAGAAGAACAAAATCAACTGGCAGTGAAATCATATTTAAAGAACTACAGTTAAATAAGGAATCCTATGATTTTTACTATCAAAAGAAAAAAATCCCTGTCACGCAAAAAGAATTTGTGTTACTTGAGCTTTTTTTATCTCATCAAAATCATGTTTTCTCTCGCGAACATCTCATTACGAAAATTTGGGGATACGGTGTATATATCGAAGATCGAACAGTTGATTCACATATACGAAATATAAGAGAAAAGCTACGTGAAGTCGACTTCCCTATTGATCAGCATTTACAAACCGTATGGGGAATTGGATATAAATGGGTATCATAATCTTTCCTTTTGTTCAGAATGAAGAAGACAATATTCCTTCATATAATCTGCAAATTTACGATTTATAATAATTGCAAATCCATTAAAGGAGATGACCTAAATGAAAAAGCAACTAACCGTTGGAATAATTGCCTTGTTGGCAATGGTATTTTTAGCTGCTTGTACTAACAACAATGATTCATCACCAACTAATGATGAAACGAACGAACAAGAAGAAATGAATCATGAAGAGATGGACCATGAAGGAATGGATCATTCTAGTGATGGTGAAATCCCGGAAGGCCTAGAAAAAGCGGATGAACCCACTTACGCTGTGGGCTCTACAGTTACAATAAAAAATGGACATATGGAAGGCATGGAAGGTGCGGAGGCAAAGATTGTTGGCGCCTATAATACAACAGCTTATGCAGTAAACTATACCCCTACTTCTGGTGGTGACCCTGTGAAAAATCACAAATGGATTATTCATGAAGAGCTTGAAGAACCAGGTGAAGCACCATTACAAGAGGGAGAAACCGCTGTGACTACTGCTGATCATATGGAAGGTATGAAGGGCGCAGAAGTAGAAATCGCTTCAAGTGAAGACACAACCGTTTATATGATTGACTATACGCCAACCACTGGTGTGGAAAAAGTCAAAAACCATAAATGGGTTACGGAAGCCGAATTAGAAAGATAAGAAGCAAATCGGCTCTAGTATAATCAAAAGTTGAATCATAGCATAATATCTTGTCCACATATCTTTTAGCAATCGCCAAGAGTTATGTGGACTTGCTTTTTCTATTGTGGTGTATCCACTTGAGTGGATATTCTCTATTTACCTATCTCTTATGTTTTCAAGTGTCTTGAATTATATTAGGTTGAGTTCTATCATCTCTCTCTTTTTATTCAATTCTTTTAAAATAATTTCCCCATATAATACTCATCATAATATTCTCCGTCCATTAATAACGATCTTCGCTTCACCCCTTCTACTTCAAAACCTATTTTTTTGTATAGTGCAAGTGCTGCTTCATTTTCTGATACTACTGTCAATTCAATCCGCATGATAGCTTGATGATTGGCCCATGCTAGTACCGCCTGTAATAATTGCCCTCCAACTCCCATTCCTCTGTAATCTTTATGAACACCGACAACAATACTCGCACAATGTTTTTTCTTTCGTACCGTTTCTTTGATCACAAGTGTATACCCAATCAATCGTTCTTCATCTTCGGCACCAATAACCGTTATATTATCTCTATTAATAATGGCCTCTGCTCCTTCAACTGTTAATGTTCTTTCCCCTGCTTCCATCAACATATAAGGACTGCTTGCCTCTACATCCTCCATTAATTGTACAAGTTGTTTCGCATCATCTACGGAAAGCTCTTTGATTATCATTCAAAACTCCAACCTTTCTCGATATGTACATTCTTACCTTCTAACGATTCAATATGGCCATTTTTCAAATATACACTTGCTTCATCATCCAAGCCCAACCCCTTCTCTGTCTTCGTTTCAGTCATCACAGCAAGTAGGTTCTGCTTTTCATTCCATTTTGAATAATGAGCAGCGATAATATAATTCTGTAAAATACCTAAGCCATTTAAAATCATCAGCTTATCTCCTTTATAATCGCTCGGGGAAACCATACAATATTCTGAGCAGATCAAAGCACCGGCAGAAAAGCCTGCGATTGGCACTCCTTCTTGAAAAAGTTGCTTTATTTCCTCCCCTACCCTTTTAGTTACGATATAGTGATGATAGGACAGTGTGTCACCGCCACATATAATAATGCCAGTTATTTTTTCACTACGGATTGAGTTCGTCTCTTCTAATAAATAATAGCGAAAATCAGTTACACCTTCTTCTTCTAAAATATGCTGATATTTAGGCATATAAGTTTGCCAGCCTTTACGATTTAAACAAAATATCGCTACATGTCCATTTTTTTGATTACAGAGACTAGCAAACTGCTTTCCATGAATTCTTCCAAAGGGCGGACTTCCACCAAATAAAAATAAATGTTGATCCATAAACACACCTCCAGTTTCTTCAACTTTTCTTTTACATTACGAATTCTATTTCTTAAGCAAACATTAGCATAATTAATAAATAAAAAGTTTTTTTCCGCACAAACTTTTTCTATGAGATCAATCGTCTATCCATTGTACAAAGTTTTTTAAAAGGAGCTCCTTGAAAGATGAATAACCAAAATTTGTTTGTACAAATGATTGAAGAGCATAAACAAGATTACTACCGGCTTGCTTATAGTTATGTTAGAAACCAAGCAGATGCCTTAGATATTGTCAGTGAATCCATAAAAAAAGGATTGCTTTCAATGAATAAATTAGAAAATGTAGATGCATTAAGAAGTTGGTTCTATAAGATTATCGTACGTACATCGCTCGACTTCTTAAAAAAGCATAAACGCATGACTGTATCAGATCATGACACAATCACCTATTTGCAAAGTGGAGAACATGATGATTATATGCATTTTGACTTACATGATGCATTAGCACAATTGCCCTTACAATATAAAACGGTCATTTTACTACGCTATTTTGAAGACTTAAAGATTCAAGAAATTGCTACTGTAATAGATGAAAATGTCAATACAGTCAAGACTCGATTATATCGCGGCTTAAAATTATTAAAGCTTGAACTGACAGAAGGAGATGAAATGGATGAGTAACCGACTGAAAGAATGGCGTAGACAATATAATGATATACCTATACCAACAGAGTTAGATGATATTATAGAAAGTGCACTAACTAGTCACACTCAACAAAAGCATACGAAAAAGCGTTGGATATGGCCAACTAGTATTGTGGCAGCTGCGAGTATTTTTACAGCAACAGTAAACTTTAGCCCTCAGGCGGCAAAAGCAATGTCAGAAGTACCTATTTTAAAACAAATTATTGAGGTTATTACCATTGATAAAATACACGAGGAACAAGAAAGTAAATCCATTGATGTAGAGATACCAGAAATCTCTGGTCTAGAAAATCACCAACTAGAAACTCATTTAAATCAAGCTTTTCTAGAAAAAGGAAAGCAATTATATCAAGAATATATGGATAGTAATGGTCACCTAGCTATTCAAAGTGATTACTCCATTGTGAATGAAAATAATCAGATACTTTCTATTGAACTTAATACGTTTAAAGCTGAAGCATCTGGATATGAACAAAAAGATTACCTTACGATTGATAAAGAATTACAAACCGTTATTACTTTACCTAGTTTATTTACTTCAGAAGCATATGTAGAGGTAATAAGTGAAGAAATTAAAAAGCAAATGAAGCAGAATATGGCCAATGATGAAAATCTTATTTATTGGCTAGATGATGTCGAATCATTTACTACTATTAATCGCGATCAACCATTCTTTATCAACGAAGATAACCACCTGATCATCTCTTTTAATGAATATGAAGTGGCACCTGGTTATATGGGCGTTGTTCAGTTTGAAATTCCAACTGAGATCATCGATGAAATACTAGTAAGTGACCGTTATATAAACTAAGTATGATTTGAATAAATAGAAATGAGGCCTCTCCTACTTAAAAAAGAGGGGTCTTACTTTTTGGGAAGAAGCCATAATTGTAAACTTGAATTTTAAATGACCTTTTCTAATATATCATTGATCATTTCAAGATTCTTTTCTCCTGTTAACTGCTTATTTTTCCCTATTAAACAGGACTTTTCCCCCTTATAATATATCATTCTTTCCACCTATCCAAATCATTACATAATAAGAGTAAAATGAATAATTGTAGTGCTTTTTTATCGCTATTCTGCAAATTTTTTTACAAGCTTTTTGAAACTAATTACGACATAATCATCGTCTATTTTATATACATAAAGTTTAATAGAAAATACGTAAATAATTTAGAGGTTCACTTTAAAACGGAGGAAGGTTCCCTCCGTCAGCTAGAGTTTAATTGCATCAAAAATGGAGGACGTACATATGAAAAAAAAGACACACACACATTATATTACCGGGCTCGACGGACTGAGAGCGATTGCAGTCTTAGCCGTCATCGCCTATCACTTTCGCTTTGATTGGGCAGAAGGTGGATTTTTAGGCGTTAGCCTTTTCTTTGTTCTATCTGGCTACCTTATTACTTCCACTCTATTACCGGATCAAAACAAAAGCATGAAATTAGATTTGAAGAAGTTCTGGGTTGGCCGTGCTCGCCGCTTATTACCCGCTTCTTATGCAATGATTTTTATTACCTTTGTGTGGGTCGTTCTTTTTCATCAAAACTTGTTATCCGTTATGCGTGGTGATGCGCTAGCTTCTCTATTTTATGTAAGTAACTGGTGGTTTATTTTCCACGAGGTTTCCTATTTTGATAGTTTTGCTGCTCCATCTCCAATAAAAAACCTATGGTCACTGGCAATTGAAGAACAATTCTATCTATTATGGCCACTTGCCCTAACGGCTCTAATTTATATCTTCAAGCATCGAGCAACTGTTTCAAAGATTATCTTTTTAGGTGCTTTATTATCTTGTTTATGGATGTCATTACAATATGATCCCAATGGTGATCCTAGCAGAGTTTATTATGGGACTGATACACGTTCATTTGAATTATTAATTGGTTGTTGGCTAGCACTTGTTTGGCCAATGAAAAGGCTATCAGCTAAAAAGCTATCACCCCAACTAAAACAAACACTTAATGTAACCAGTGTCGGTGCGCTAGTGATTTTGTTACTATGCATGTTCACCATTAATGAATATAATCCGTTTCTTTATGTTGGGGGCTTGTTCCTTATTGCACTCCTATCAGCGGTTGTTATTGCTTGTGTCTGTCATCCATCAAGTATATTAAGCAAGTGGCTATCATGGAAGCCCCTTAGGTGGATTGGTACACGCTCATATGGTATTTATTTATGGCATTATCCAATTATTATTTTAACAACGCCTCTCGACCAAATAGCGGCACCGCAGTTATGGAGAGTGCTATTACAGCTCATTGCTATTTTTGCAATAGCAGAAGTTTCCTACCGATTCTTAGAGCAACCGATTAGAAAGTATGGTTTTAGAGCATTCTTTAAAAATTTCAAGAAAATAAATCCGCTCAAATGGAAAAGTTTAAATGTACAATGTAGAGTTGGTGCAGCTTTTGTCCCATTAGTAGCTATTATCTTTATTGCTGGTATGACGGGAGTTGTCAAGGGAGAAGAGCAAGAAGAGAAACCAACAGAGTTAGTTATTTCCCAAGAAAACAGTGAAGATCAACCGAAAGAAGAAACGAAAGAAGAAGCTTCCAACGTTCCAGAGAAAAATGACTCTTCTGAAGAAGCACCAGAGGAGAATACAGAAGGTACGGAAGAAGTTGAGAATGAAGCAGAAAAACAGGCAGAGCCACTCCCTGCCGCTGAGCATTATAACCAAATTCTTGCCATTGGTGATTCATTAATGCTTGATGTTGCACCAAGTCTACAGTTACGCTTTCCTGCTATTACGATTGATGCAAAGGTAGGGCGTCAAGTTCATCAAGCAGTCGATGTTAGCCAGCAATACACTTCCTTTAACCAAAAAGGAAATGCGATCATTTTCATGCTAGGTACAAACGGCTTTTTCCGTGAAAAGCATTTAGATGAACTGGTTGATTTATTTAGTGAAGCAGATATTTACCTTGTAAATACAAAGGTACCACGTTCATGGGAAGAAGATGTAAATAAAGCTTTATTGGAAAAAGCGGAAGTTGAAGACCATGTCACACTAGTCGATTGGCACAAACTCGGAGAAAATCATCCCGAATACTTCGGAGGTGATGGCGTCCATGTAGGAAAAACAGGGGCAGAATCACTAGCTGAGCTAATCGAAACAGAAATGAATAACTATATTGAAGCATCCATAGAAGAAAAATAATCAACAAAGTGCCGCTGAACCCAAAAATGTTCAGCGGCCTTTTTTATATCAGCTGCATGCTAATTGTTGAACCATTGTGGAGAGTGAAATTCCGAGAAAAAATATAGAAGAAACGACTTGTGTTTTTCGGGTGCCGATTCTAAAATGGTGAGCTATGGTAACCAGTTTGCTCGTTCACTTGGTGGAGAATCTTCAAAGTAAATATCTGCACCTATTAAGAGAGGTAACAAGAAAAAGTTGTTCCAGTTAAAACTAGGACAAATACTTACCTCCAGCGAACTCCTCCGTATCTATTCTCACCTCTATGTTTGTCTTATCTGTTTTCCTATCTCAAGCACCGATTCCCGGTCAACGTAATGTTCAAAACACTTTTGCTCTGTTTTCGTTTACTGTTTTCTATCTGAACGACTCGCTATCGCCATTTGCTCTCCTCTCGGTTCCTGTTTTCTACCTGAGCGACTCGCTATCGCCATTTGCTCTCCTCTCGGTTCCTGTTTTCTACCTGAGCGACTCGCTATCGCCATTTGCTCTCCTCTCATTTCCTGTTTTCCACCTGAGTGACTCGCTATCTCTATTTGCTCTCCTCTCGTTTCCTGTCTCTCATCTGAGTGACTCACAAACACCATTTGCTCTCCTCTCAGTTCCTGTTTTCCACCTGAGTGACTCGCAAACACCATTTGCTCTTCTCTCGTCTCCTATTTTCCACCTGAGTGACTCGCAAACACCATTTGCTCTCCTCTCATTTCCTGTTTTCCACCTGAGTGACTCGCAAACACCATTTGCTCCCCTCTCGTCTCCTGTTTTCCACCTGAGCGACTCGCTATCGCTATTTGCTCCCCTCTCGTTTCCTGTTTTCCACCTGAGTGACTCGCTATCGCTATTTGCTCTCCTCTCGTTTCCTGTTTTCCATCTGAGCGATTCGCAAACACCATTTGCTCTCCTCTCGTTTCCTGTTTTCCATCTAAGCGACTTGCAAATGCCATTTGCTCTCCTCTCGTCTCCTATTTTCCACCTGAGTGACTCGCAAACACCATTTGCTCTCCTCTCATTTCCAGTTTTCCACCTGAGTGACTTGCAAACACCATTTGCTCTCCTCTCGTCTCCTGTTTTCCACCTGAGCGACTCGCAAACACCATTTGCTCTCCTCTCGTCTCCTGTTTTCCACCTGAGTGACTCGCAAACACCATTTGCTCTCCTCTCGTCTCCTATTTTCCATCTGAGCGACTCGCTATCGCCATTGCTCACCTCTCGTCTCCTATTTCTCATCTGAGCCACTCGTAAACGCCATTTGCTAAAGCTTTCATCACTATTTCTCCGTTTAAATGAGACACAAACCACCTTTGCCTTATCAACTAAAACAAATATTTGTATCTTCCAAAGTAAGCGATTAGCCTACCTGCAACTACAAAAGTGCCTCACCCACTACTACTACTTCTATAAGCTATTTGTTGAAAACTTATTTTTCGCATACATATAAGTCACTGCCAATGCTAAAACGAGTACAGTCCCTTTAATAATATCAAAACCATAATAAGGTAGATTCAAAATAGTTAAACCATTTAATAATACACCGATGACTGCTGCGCCAAAAAATGTACCTAACGCATTTGGTTTTCCAGCCCCTAGTACCGAGTAGCCAACAAATACAGCTGCAACAGCCTCCATCAGTAGTGGTGCACCTGCATCGATTTGCCCTGATCCTACCCTAGCAGTAAATAAAATGCCTGCTATGCTAGCAAAAATTCCTGAAATTACATAAGCCATGCATTTGATTTTCTTTACTTTTACACCAGATAAGGTCGCAGCTTCGGCATTCCCTCCTGTCATATAAAAGATTCTACCCCATCTCGTATAATTCAAAAAACAGTAGGAAGCTAACACTAGAATTATCATGATCCATACAGGTACAGGGATACCTAATAAATGGCCTTGACCAATCCATAGAAAGGCATTAGAAAACTCACCAATTGCTGTCCCACCAGAAGTCAGTGGCATATGGTTATAAATTGAGTATCCTTCTGTATAAGTCCGATGTAATCCCGCTACGATGTACATACTGCTCAATGTTGCTAATAAATCGGGAATACCTATCACAACAATTAAGAACGAATTAAATAATCCAACTGCCACTCCAACGATAATTGGTAATAGTAGAACTAACCATAGCGGTAAATCATACCAAACCATCAATGAAGCTGTAAAAACAGTTGCTAATGACATCGTGGAGCCAACAGATAAATCAAAACCGTCAACTACTAATGTAAATGTGACCCCGAGCGCGAGCACAGTGACAATCGAAATGGAACGTAATATATCCGAAAAATTATCATAGGTTAAAAAGAATGGGCTCACACTTGTAAAATAAAAAATAATAAGAATAAGTAAAGTAATTGCCCCGTATTTAAATAGAAATGCGATCAATTGGTCCTTCATGATTGACTTCCTTTCCACCACTTGCATATAACAGAATCTTTTCTTGCGTTGCCTCTTTTTGCGTAAATTCTTTCACGATTTTGCCATCATACATCACTAATACTCTATGGCAAACTGTTAATAATTCTTGGATTTCACTACTAAAATACAAAATGGCCTTGCCTTCCTTTGCAAGCTGTTGAATTAGTTTAAGAATCTCTCTTTTCGCACCGATGTCCACGCCTTTAGTAGGCTCATCAAATAAATAAACCTTCGCTTCACTTGATAACCACTTACCGATAACGATCTTTTGCTGATTTCCCCCACTTAAATGATTCACCTCTACGTCCACATCATTTGCTTTCACCTGCAAAGTGGAAATCACTTCTTCAGTAGCCTTTCTCTCAGCCTTCCTGTTAATAAAACCCCCTTTTACGTACTTTTTCAGCTGTGGGAAAGTTACATTCTTCGATATCGTTTCATTAATGAATAGACCTTCTTTCCGCCTTTCTTCAGGAATATGAGTGATACCACAAGCAATAGCTGTTTTTGGATGCTTCACCTGTATCTTCTTACCAGAGACTCTGATTTCTCCTGAAGTGGCTGGTGTATTTCCAAATATTGTTTTCGCTAGTTCTGTTTTTCCAGCACCTACCAAGCCCGCAATTCCTACCACTTCACCTTCATATACATTTAAACTAATATTTTGTAACTTTCCTAGATTGATATTCTTAAGTGCTAAAACCTCTTCCCCTCGTTTATAACTGTGCATAACGTTTCTTTCCTCATGCCATACTTCTCCAAGCATTTGTTCAATTACCATTTCCTGCGTTATCTGAGCAATTGGTACGGTTGAAATCCGACATCCGTCTCTCATAACCGTTACCACATCTGCAATGGCGAATACTTCAGGTAATCGATGTGTAATAAAAATACAACCAATTCCCTTTACTCTCAGTTGCCTAATTACATGAAATAATTTCTCTGCTTCTATATGTGATAATGGAGCGGTTGGCTCATCAAAAATAATGACTTTAGTCGTTTGCACTAACGCCCGAGCTATGAGAACCAATTGCTTTTTAGCAAGACTTAGATTTGAAGCTGCTTGATTTAGCTCAATATCATTCACCTCGAGTAATGTTAATGCTTCCTGTGCCTGACGATGTAGATCCTTACGAGAGAAGTACCACCCTTTCTCTTGTGAAAAGCGATCAAGCATAATATTTTCCGCTACAGTAAGCTGTGGAACAATGGCTGTATCAACCTCCTGATAAACGCAAAATATTCCTTTTTCTTTCGCGTCACTAGGGTGTTGAAAAGTTGCTTTTTCGTGGTTAATCAAAATTTCTCCTTGGTCTTGTCTATATACCCCAGAGAGAATTTTCATTAATGTACTTTTCCCAGCTCCATTTGCTCCAAGCAAGGCATGTATTTCTCCTTTATGAACCACTAACTCCCCGTTCTTTAATGCCGTAACTTTTCCAAAACTCTTACTAATCTTTTTCATTTCCAAAACAACTTCACTCACTTAAAGGAGACCTCCTTCATAGATACAAAAACCGACTCTCTAAAAGTCGGTTGACTAGCTACAAACCATTTCATTCAATTGCCCTCAAGTGCTTTTAATTCTTCCGTATAGCCTTGTTCACTTTCTCCCCAACCATCTATATATTCATGCAGTTCGTTTGTTGTAATTGCCTCATCAGGTAATTGACTTTTCTCTACAAAAACAGGATCAAGGATAACTTTTTCTTTAGGCGAATCACCGTTTAATTTTTGGTACAAATATCGAACTTGAATACGACCAATATCTTTTGGATCAACGGCAGCTGTCGCTTCCCATGAACTGTTTTCTTTTTGTATCAGTTGCAGGTCTTCGTCACTCATATCAATCCCGTAGACTTTAATATCTTCTCTTCCTGCCTGCTCTAGCGCTCTGACAGCTCCTTTAGCAAACTCATCCCACGCTGCCCAAACTGCTGTTATTTCACCTTCATTTGGATATTGTTTTAGGATTGCTTCCATTTGTGCTTGAGTATCTAATGCTGTATTATCGGTGGCAGCACCAAATGCTGCTACTTCCTTAATATCTGTATTCTCTTTTAAAAATTGTTCATAAGCTACTTGTCTTCTTTCCATCGGTGCAAATCCAGCTACCCAAATCTTAACAATATTTGCTTTCCCTCCTGCATCTGCAGCAAGCTTGGTTAATGTCAACTTCGCCATTTCTTCATCGCCTTGTTGAAGTACAGTTACATCTTTCACTGCAATATCAGCATCAAAGACCACTACAGGTATATTTTGTGCAGCCGCTTTTTCTACTCCTTGCGTTAACGCTTCCTTCGTTCCATGATCAATTAATATCCCATCAAATTTTTGATTAATCGCTGCATCTAAATTGGAAGCCATTTTTGCTAAGTCACCTTCAGAAGTAAATACTTGAACGGTTCCACCAAACTTTTCTACCTGCTCTTTTACCCCTTCAATATATTGTGCAGAAAAAGTTCCTAAATTAATTTGCATGATTAGTGCGATCTTTTTATTAGCTAACGGATGTACACTATTCTCTTTAGTTGATGCAGTTGCTTCACTACTTGAATTGCTTCCTTTTGGCTGGCAGCCTGCCAAGATTAAAATAAAAATAATAAGAAACGCTAATAGTATACGATTGTTCTTCATGCCCTAACTCCCTCTTCTGCTTTATTCAATTGTGCCAATTTGTTTCGATCAGCTTCAAAAATGCCTTTTTCAGTAATAATTGCAGTAATTAAATTAGCCGTTGTCACATCAAACGCCGGATTAAACACTTTCGTTCCTTCTGGTGTGATCTGGTTTGGCCCAATATGAGTCACCTCTTCTGCCAACCTCTCCTCAATCGGAATATCTGCCCCTGATGCGATAGAAAAGTCAAATGTCGACAATGGCGCAGCTACATAGAAAGGAATTTGAAAATAGTTTGCTAAAATAGCTAGTTGCCATGTACCGATTTTATTCGCTGTATCTCCATTGCTGGCAATACGATCGGCCCCGACTATAATCGCTTCAATCCCCTTGGTTGCTATGGTATGAGCAGCCATATTATCAGTAATGACCGTCACATCCACATTGGACTGTTGAAGCTCCCAAGCAGTTAGGCGCGCTCCCTGAAGAACCGGTCTCGTTTCACAAGCATATACTTGAAAGTCAACACCCTTCTCCTTGCCTAAATGAAACGGCGCTAGCGCTGTACCATATTTTCCTGTAGCAATCGTTCCCGCATTGCAAATCGTTAATACCTTTTTCCTTCCATTCAATAGACTTAGTGCATTTTCACCAATTTGGCGACAAATCTCCTCGTCTTCTTGATGTATTTTCTTTGCTTCTTGCTCCAAACTGATAATTGTCTCCTCTGTTGAATACAGCGTTTCTATTACTTTCATCATTCGATCCAAAGCCCAGAACAAATTAACAGCTGTCGGTCTAGAGCCCGCTAGATAAAGATAATCTTCATGAATTCTAAGATGGAAAGTTTCAATGTCGACCCCTTCGTATTTTTTTGCAGCAATCGCTAAACCATAAGCAGCAGTAATTCCAATAGCTGGCGCCCCTCTTACTTTCAACTGAATAATTGCCTCAAAGACATCTTCAATGGTTTCGAGTTCTATCCATCTTGTTTGATGGGGTAATAAGGTTTGATCAAGAATTTTCAATCTACCTTCTTGCCATTCAATTGGTGTTGGTATACTCATGATGTATACGCCTCCAGTTCCTTAAGAAGTTGCGAGATTGTTACTATGTTTTTGCGATTAATAATCAAGGATGAACCTAATTGAATCGTTGCCTTCTTCACATATAATCTAATTGAACTATCTTCTATTCCATCAAGATCCTTCACATGCGACAATCCGATTGTTCTCCGAATTAATTCACACCCTACTACTCCGATAGCATCTTTAAATACTTTAGCTAGAAAAGACTCTAGAGCGCCTGGTACTTTCGTAAAAGGATTAACAACAGAATTTTGCCAAGCTTCTGAAAAATATTGAGAAAACACATCCCATACTTCTTCTATCTGTTGAAGAATAACGATTCTATCGTTTTCGTTTCGTACAAGTACTTGGAAAATGAGATGGGCAATATATTGACCGACATCAAATCCAATCGGACCATAAAAGCCGAACTCAGGATCGATCACCTTCGTCTCACTCTTACTCGCAAATATACTCCCTGTATGTAGGTCACCATGTAGTAAGCTCTCTGCTTCTGTGAGAAAAGCATATTTTATTTTGGCTACTTCAAGTTTCAACTTGTCATTAGTCCATAGTTGCTGAACCACTTCAGCCAACTCAGCTTCAAAATCATTCGTTTCCACATCAAAAAATGGATCGGTGAATACTAAATCCTCAGTGATTTTACATAGTTCAGGATTTGAAAATTTAGCGACCAGTTTCTTTTTCTCAAACGGATGAAGAGCAAAATCTGAAGTTGAAAACAATGTCTTTGCTAAGTACTCACCAATATGAGCTGATAAATTCGGATAATGATCCCCTTGAATCAATCCGTCTCTTACAATTGTCAAATGGGAAAGATCCTCCATCACAGTTAATGCTAGCTCTTCATCTGATGCTAGTACTGCTGGGAGGAGGTGAGGAACGAATTCACCATGCTTCTTAAGCACTTCTGCCTCCAGTTTTGCACGTTTAAGTGTTAGAGGCCAGCTTTCTCCGACTACTTTTGCATAAGGGAGTGCTTGCTTAATAATTACACTTTTATGATTAGAAGTAATACGGTAAACATAATTCAAATTACCATCACCAATCTCTTCCACCGTCATTTTTTCATCCGGTAAAAACAGTTTTAAACTCTTCACGTATTCACACGCTGATTCCTCTGTCAAAGCGCGATAACCTATATTATCTAAAACAGCCATATCTCTTCCCCCTTATTTCTTTATTTATCTGTGGCACAAAACAGGGG
The DNA here is from genome assembly GCF_038595015.1 of Cytobacillus sp. FSL W7-1323. Classification (NCBI taxonomy): domain Bacteria; kingdom Bacillati; phylum Bacillota; class Bacilli; order Caryophanales; family Bacillaceae; genus Cytobacillus; species Cytobacillus sp. FSL W7-1323. The sequence goes on along the minus strand of NZ_CP151998.1, from coordinate 1,134,756 downwards.
TGACTACATGAAGAGATGTAGTCGGACCTGCTTTGTCATTACAGAAACAAAAATGCCCCTTTCCTGTACAGAAAGAGGCATTCGTCATTACGATTTTGCCTCTCATCTTTCAGAATAACTTCTGAATGGAATTAGCACCGTGCCTTACATTAGGCGCAGAAATTCTCTAGCTGCGCCTCGTTTCACAACGATATTACGGTCGGTTGCTGGGTTTCATCGGGCCATATTTCCCTCCACCTGCTCTTGATAAGAGTATAAAAGATTCATTTTTTGAAATATCTTGAGCAAATACTATCACCGATTATAAAAAAGTGTCAATCTTTTTTTTAAAACTTTTCATCTTTTTAAGGTTAAAAGAATTTTGTCATATAACGTAAAAAATTCTCTGTTGACAGATAAAACACCTGGTGACATAATACAATTGTGCAAAAATTTAAAACGATAATCATAAATTTTCTTATCAAGAGCAGGCGGAGGGACGAGCCCGATGAAGCCCGGCAACCGATTCTAAATGAACACGGTGCTAATTCTTGCAGCAATCATGCTGACAGATAAGGAGAAGGTTCTATCACTGCGAACTAACCCTCTTCTTATTGATTAAGAAGAGGGTTTTTTATTGTCAATGTCAATTCGAAATTATCAGGGAGGGTTCTCATATGGGAGATGTAATTGCAACTTATCAAGTATACGCAAGACCCGGTTCATTAGAGAAAAAAGCAGAGGATATCGCTTTAGGATTAACGATAGGCTCGTGGACAGCGTTACCATTACTTGAGCAAAAACAATTACTAAAACATAAAGGCAGAGTCACTGCACTACAAGAATTTTATGATGATGAACATCCCAATCGATTCGGTGAAGTAAGGTGCGAAATTAGTATCGCCTACCCTACATATAATTTCACATTTGATATTCCAGCAATCTTAACAACTGTATTTGGAAAGTTATCTCTAGATGGTGAAGTAAAATTATTAAATCTGGAATTTGATAATGAGGATCTTTCCCGTTTTCCTGGACCAAAATTCGGTATAAAAAATATAAGATCGAAACTAAATATTCAAGACCGCCCATTACTTATGAGTATATTTAAAGGCATTATCGGCAGGGATATTCACTTTTTAAGAGAACAGTTAAGAGACCAGGCTATGGGAGGCGTTGATATTGTAAAAGATGATGAAATTCTTTTTGATGTCAACATCTCTTTTGAAGACCGAATTATCGCAGGTAAAGAAATACTAGATGAAGTCTATGAAAAGACTGGAAAAAGGACACTTTATGCAGTCAATTTATCTGGGAGAACAATGGATTTAGTAGATAAAGCAAAACATGCGAGCGAATTAGGGGCGGATGCATTATTATTCAATGTTCACACTTACGGTCTAGATATGCTCCAAACACTAGCTGAAAACAATGAAGTGCAGTTACCTATCATGGCACATCCTGCATATAGTGGGGCCTATACTTCTTCAAACTTCTATGGTGTGGCTCCTGATTTATTACTCGGTAATCTTACTCGCTTAGCAGGCGCAGATTTCTCTTTATTTCCTTCTCCATATGGTTCTGTTGCCATGGAAAAAGAAAAAACCTTAGCTATCGCTAGACAGTTAACCGAAGAAAATGGCTTGAATCAGGCATTCCCGGTCCCTTCAGCAGGCATTCATCCAGGTTTAGTTCCGTTGCTTTATCATGACTTTGGCAATGATTGTATAATTAATGCTGGCGGCGGGGTCCATGGTCATCCTGAAGGAGCAGCAGCTGGCGTGAGAGCTTTTAGGCAAGCCATTGATCACGTCATACAACAAAATACTCATCGTGCAACAAAAGCGCAAGAATTAGAAGCAGCATTAGCAAAATGGGGAGGTACGTCATAAAAGATGACAAAACCAATGATTTTTTGTGATTTCGATGGAACAATTACGAATAACGACAACATTGTAAAGATTATGGAGCATTTCGGTCCTATTGAGGCAAAACAGATCAAGGAAGATATTTTAGCTCAAAATATCTCTATCCAAGAGGGTGTTAAAAATCTCTTCTCACTTTTACCAACAAGTAAAAAAGAAGAGATTATCCATTTTGTATTAAATAGTGCAGAAATTCGTGAAGGATTTTCAGCTTTTGTTAGATATACACATGAAAACGGTATCCCTCTTTATATTGTTAGTGGTGGGATTGACTTTTTTTTAGAACCAGTACTTGAACCTTATGGGCCATTTACGAAAGTATTTTGCAATCACGCAAGCTTTGCTTTAGAAACAATAGATATTCACTATCCACACCAGTGTGATGAACTATGTTCTTCACAAGGTTGCGGCTGTTGTAAACCAACCATTATTAGAAAACACTCTTCTCCTGAACACTTTAATATTCTTATTGGAGATTCGATTACAGACTTTGAAGCAGCCAAAATAGCAGATGCCGTACTTGCTAGAGATTTCTTAATTCAAAAATGTGAAGAAACTGGTATTTCTTATACACCTTTCGAAACCTTCCATGATTGCATTGAATACCTCGATGAACTAGTTGGTGCGAAATCATGACAACGTATGAAACAAAGTGGGATACATTAGCTGATATTAAAGATGAATTAGCAGCCAGAGATTGGTTTATGGGTACTAGTGGTAATTTATCCATTCGCGTAGATGAAAACAGCTTTTTAGTCACTTCAAGCGGACTTGATAAAAGAAAGAGAACAGCTAATGATTTTTTATTAGTAGACTTAGAAGGAAAGCCCCTAGAAAACACGTCATCTAAACCTTCAGCTGAGACTTTATTACATTGTGAAATTTATAAGAAAACGTCATCAGGAGCAAGTCTTCATGTTCATACAGTTGCTAATAATGTTATTTCTGAGCTTTTCTATCAAGAAGGTGTAGTATCTTTTCAGCATCAAGAGTTAATTAAAGCATTTGGACTATGGGGAGAAGATGATATACTCACCATCCCGATCATTCGCAATGATGCGGATATCCCTACATTAGCGGATCACTTTTCTGCTTACGTCAGCAAAGAGAAAGGTGCAGTCTTAATTCACAACCACGGGATTACTGTTTGGGGAGTCGATGGGTTTGAAGCGAAAAAATTATTAGAGGCTTGCGAATTTTTATTTCAATATAAATTATCTCTTATTCAATTAAAAGGAGGCGTTTTACATGGCCATTATTAAATTCAAAAACGAAGAAAAAGTGATTACTGATCAACAAGAGGTATCTACATTTTTAACTGCACAAGAAGTCATCTATGAAAATTGGAACATTGAGCAATTAGAAGTGACATTACACGAAAAATACGATTTATCTGATGATGAAAAGCAAGCCATACTAGATGCATTTTCAACTGAAATCAAAACCATTTCTGAAAAGCGCGGCTACAAAGCTGCAGATGTTATTTCACTTTCAGACAGTACGCCAAATTTAGATGAATTATTAATTAACTTTCAAAGAGAACACCATCATACCGATGATGAAGTCCGCTTCATCGTAAGTGGGCATGGAGTCTTTATTATCCAAGGAAAAGATGAATCGTTTTTTGAAGTCCATTTAGATCCAGGTGATTTAATTTCTGTACCCGTAAACACGCGCCACTATTTTACTTTAGCTGATGATCGAAAAGTTGTTGCTATTCGCCTCTTTGTTACACCAGAAGGTTGGGTACCTGTTTACGAGAAAGAAAAATTGAACGCTTAATATCAGGGAGGCTCCTTCATAATCGGGGGCCTCTCCTTATTTCTCTAAATAATAGATAAAAAATTCGCTCCATTCTCCACTATCAAATGAAAATTGAGACTGTTTCTCTTCATATTTAAAACCAATAGATTCTGCTAAATGAATGGAGGCGAGGTTATCACTATCAATATGTAATTCTATTCTTTCAGGTTGTAAATATTCAAAAATAAAAGGTATGATCGTTACTACGCTTTCTTTTCCATATCCTTTTCGCCAATATTGATTGTGAATTGCATAACCAAGTAGTACTAACTCCTTGCCATTCCTCTGTGTTCGATACAATTCTATTTTTCCTATATGTGCACCATCATTTTCTCTAAATATACCAAACTCAGATAATTGCCAGGCATCATCTTGCTTGCTCCACTGCTCGATTTTCTTCTTGAATTTTTCTTTAGTATAAGCAGGTAAATCTTGTGGGCGTCCTTCATCATGACGTGATTGCGATACTAAACGGTTCTTTAATCCCGCTATCCAAGCTTCGTAATCTTCATACATATACGATCGAATGACGAGACGGTTACTTTTCAACTGCATGTCTTTCGCTCCATTCTATCAGAAATTAGGACCGCCTTTTTATAAGTTATTGTGAGTAGATACTATATGTGTACAAGTACTCTTCCTCTCGTTTCTCCTTTTAAAAGCAATGGCAAGACATGCTCAACTTCACTCAATGAAACTTCTTGAAAAATAAACTGATCAAACGGAAGTTTATCACTTTCTTCCGCTAATAGTTCCCAAGCTTCTTTCCTCATCTCCATTGGACAAAAAACGGAATCAACTCCCAAGAGACTCACCCCACGTAAAATAAAAGGAAAAACCGTCGTAGGTAAATTCGTTCCAGCAGTTAAACCACTAACCGCTACGGCACCCCCATATTGAATTTGGCTTAACAAGGATGCCAATGGCTCTCCACCGACAGGATCAACCGCTGCTATCCATTTTTGCTTGCTTAATGCGCTTATCTTCCCATCATACACTTCTTCCCTTGTAATCACTGAAGAAGCTCCTAAGTTCATTAAGTAATCACGTTCATTCTTCTTTCCAGTGCTTGCAACGACCTCATAGCCACGGTTAGCTAACAAGGCAACGGCAAAACTCCCAACGCCACCAGTAGCCCCAGTAACTAACACCTTCCCACTATTTTCAGTTAGACCATTCTGTTCTAATTTTAATATGGAAAGAGCCGCTGTTAATCCAGCTGTGCCAATCGTCATTGCCTTCTTTAATGTAAGTCCTTTTGGAAGTGGCAGTACCCATTGTGCAGGTAATTGTGCATATTCACTATACCCCCCGTATCTGGATACACCAATTTCATAACTCGTAGCAATGACTTCATCACCTTTGGAAAAATCAGGATGTTGAGATGAAACAACGATGCCCGCTAAGTCAATGCCCGGTACCATTGGATAGTCTTTAACGATATTTCCATTAGGTATACTAGCTAAACTGTCCTTATAATTTACTCCGGAGTATTTTACTTGAATTAATACTTCTCCTGCAGGTAAATCCCTTACCTCAAGTTGACGCAACTGGATAGAAAAATCTTTATCATCTTTATCTACAACTATTGCTTTAAAACTCATTACTCTTCCTCCACCCTTCCCTTTAACTTCTCAAATTGGCTTCATTGACCCTATACTCATTTCTACTTCATACATGGCAATCGCTTTTATCACGGCTTCTAAATGCTTATCAACGTAAATTTGTTCCTCAACTTTTGTTTATGCGCCAGCATGAAATCTCCTTTTTCAGACATAGCAACATCCCCTCTTTTGCCGTTCTTTCACACTCATTCCCGTTCCTTAAAGCATGAAACCATTCAAATTAGTTTTATTCGTTTGTTTAAACCCTGATTCCTTGTCCTACAAGGGATTCACTCAATATTATTTTAATTCCAAAACTAATATACCGTGTACTTCTTCAATTTCACCTATTGAAGACAAATTTCACCCCACTGTTAACTTTTTTATTAGATGTCATCATTAAAGCGTCGTCTGTTCTATGCTCCATCTCCAGAAGTGCTCGATTAGTTGGGGATCACTCGCCCTTTTAGAGACATGGGCTTTTTTCTTGTCAATATAGTACTCACCTGATATCCCTTCTACATCCGGACTCGTGGCTAAATAGATGGCCGTTTCCGCCCCTTGCTCTGCTGTTTTAAAAAATGGCACCAGTAATTTTACCACTTTGCCACCAAATCCTGTTTCTCTATCCACACCTATGTTTGTTGCAACAGCTCCTGGATGAAGTGCATTCACTGTCACATTTGTGTGTGCTAATCTTTCATGTAAACCTTTCATAAATAATAAATTGGCTAGCTTCGATCTTCCATAACCTTTTGCTACATTAAAACCCTTTTTAAAAAACGGATCTGCAAAATCCATTTTCCCCCATTTATGAGCACCGGAAGATACAATGACAATTCTTGCAGTAGCCGAAGCCTTTAAAGCTGCTAATAATTGCTTGGTTAAATGGAAATGACCGAGATGGTTTACCCCTAACATCATCTCAAATCCATCAACTGTTTCTTGCCTTTTTATTGTCACTACACCTGCATTATTGATTAAAAGATCTAAATGATGATACTTACTAAAAAAGGTTGCCACAAAATCATCGATGCTTTTGATAGAACTTAAATCACAGAGCATTAAATCTACATTTTCTTTTCCTGTAATGGCTTTCACTTTTTGTAGCGCGGCTTCACCTCTTATTTTACTTCTACAGAGCATGATTACTTTTACATTTTTATTTACAAGACCGATTGTCGTTTCTAAGCCCATTCCTGAATTCGCTCCTGTTACTATCGCTACTTTAGCAACCATAGCTACCCACACCTTTCTTATTGTCGTTAAGTATAAATGGTCCAATGATATTTTTATAGTTTTCTGCTTTTATGAACTATAAAAATATAAGAATTTTCAGTATAATTTATACTGAAAGGAGTGTCATATGGAAGTCACCTCTGTTATTCTTGCGATTTCAACAATGGGTATAATCATTGTTTTCGGAGCACTAATCGCTTTAAAGATATCAATCACAGCAGAAATGAAAAATATATTAATGATGATTATTTTAAATCTAGCTGTTCCCTTTATTATATTGAATGGTGTTTTCAATACTAAAATTACGGACGTCATTTTCCAACAAGTCTTTCTCGTATTCGGGATATCCATTGTATTTAATGCTGGAGGTATTATTCTTACATTAGTTCTAGGCCGTCTTTTACACCTTAATCAGCCTAAACAATTGGCTTTACTCGCCGCCCTAGGTAATACAGGTTTCATCGGCATCCCTCTTAGTGCTACATTATTTGGGCCTCTCGGTGGATTATTAGCCGCTGTATTTGATGCAGGGTTAGATGTCGTTCTTTTTTCATTAGGTATCTACTTATTACAAAGCAATCAAAAATTCCAATTTAAACAATTAAAAGCTTTATTAAACATACCTTTATTAGCCATTAGTTTGGGGTTGTTATATGTAATCAGTGGTTTGGAAGCACCGATCATATTCAAGCAACTGGCTTCAATGCTATCTAACTTAGCTGCGCGGCTTTCTGCTTCCAACTTTCTTTCAAGTTGGACGACGGTTTTACTTTCAAGGTTTATGGTTTCCTTTATTAATGAAATTGTTGATATTACCACTTTTCGCCATCATTTGTTTACGTTTTACGTCAATACAAACAGATTTAACTTTCTTATTAGTTATTTTAACAAGTATGCCTACCTTCATGCTGGCTTCAGTATTATTTTCCCGCTACACACAAGAAGAAAACGAAGCCATTATGGTAACGGTATATAGCACGTTAATTTCTATCTTAACCATTCCTTTGATTTCTTGGATAGCAAGCTTTCTTTTGTAATCATTTAATTACATTTTTTAGCCAGCCAAAAAGTTATTTTAGCTGGCTATTTCTCTTCTCATTCACCTGTCTCTAGTCCGTACATATTAAAAAGGGTAAAATCTTAATCGATTAAAAAAATGCGTTGGATTTATCTTCTTCTTATCAACTCAAAAATCCTAGATAATCATTCTTCTGGTGTTAAGAGTAGTCTCTTCCCTTCAGGCTCCCCTAAAGTAGTCTTATGATAATCTCCCTCTACCCAATCCGCCATTTGATTTTGATACCAGTCACTCGATACATGCCCAGATTGACCTGGACCGACGATATGATAAGCCTGCATTGGATTGTTCATATCCATAACAAATCGCCATGATGCTCCGTGATTCACCGTCCCATCATTTTTAAATGCAGCTGCCTTAACAGTGACAGCACTTCCTCCTGTTGCCATACTACCTTGATAATTAAATAAATAATTTAAAGGAGCTACGCTAGATAACGGGTGTGTGAAGGAAACTTGGTGATAATCTCCCCAGTTCCAATTTGCCATATCGCCGCCTTCATCTTCCTGTATTTGTGAAAGTGTTTCCGTTAACGATACAACTAATAATTCATTAATGCCCCCTACATCCTTCACCCATGGCCCCGGGTTACCTGCAAATGCATTACGCAGAAGCTGATCAACAGCCGATCTTTTACCACCAAATAATTCTAACGTTTCTTTTGGAATCTGCTCTTCAAATAATGCTTCTCCTATTTCAACCATCCAGCGATTAAAAATATAAGGAGCAGCAAGATCTTGATGATCTTGATAGTCCCATTTCGATAAGATGTCAAGGGCTGATTGGATGTTCTCACCTTTTTCGTTTGCTAATTGCTTAAGCATCACAGGCACAAATTCTTCTGCCTGAAGGTTCTTTTCATCCATTTGTAGTTCCATCATATTTTCTGCAGTTAATTTATTGCTTCCACTTAATACTTCTTGAATACGCATTTGTCTATATGGTTGCGCCCAATTGTGACTGATATGATAACGGTAATCATCTCCTACCACCTTATTATTGGCTGTAGAAATAAAACCTTCTTCCGGATTGACGATAGTTGGTAATTCGTCATAAGGAATCGCACCTTCCCAAGCATACTCATCTGTCCATCCCGGTACAGGTAATAGGCCATTTCCTTTTTTCCTGATAGGAATTTTTCCATTCGCCTTATAAGCAATATTTCCTTCTCGATCTGTAAAAACAAAATTTTGTGCTGGTGCTTCAAAAGCTGCTAATGCCTCTTCGAATTCTTTCCAATTTTCAGCGTGATTCATATTTAAAATCGCCTCTAGTTCTGTCGTTGCCTCTAATGCTGTCCACTGTAATGAAAGTGCCGTTTCACTAGTAGCAGCATCGGCGGCAAACTCTGAAATAATAGGCCCATGTCTTGTCTCTATGACTTCATAATCAATTGTTTCACTATCCTTTACCTTTATAGGCTCAGCTATCACTTGAGCCTTCTCCCATTTGTCGTTATAAAGAAACAAGTGAGGATCTTCTGGATTTCTTTTTTCAATATAAAGATCTTGCACATCAGGACCAGTATTAGTCACACCCCATGCGATGTTTTCGTTATGTCCTAAAATAATTCCAGGGACTCCGGCAAATATCACTCCACCTACATTCACTTCATCAGACTGTAAGTGCATTTGATACCATACAGAAGGAGTCGCCAACCCTAAATGGGGATCATCTGCTAAAAGACTTTTGCCAGTTGCCGTTTTATCTCCGCTTACCACCCAATTGTTACTCCCATTGAATTCATGTGGGATAACAGCTTGAGCAAAGGCGGTTGAAAAATCTAATTGTTCTTTAGTAATAATAGTTGGTGCCTCTTCTGGATAGGTCGGAAATAAATCATACGCTTTTTCTTCAGGAAATGTTTGCAACAGATACTGTCTAAAAGCTTGATCTTTCCAATGTCCGCCCAAATCAAAGGCCATATACTTACCAATTGTTAATGAGTCAATTGGTTTCCATGCTTCCGGTTTATAGCCAAGTATTGTAAATTCTATTGGCCACTTTCCAGTGGTATGTAATTCCTCTATATAGGCATTTACTCCGTCTGCAAATGCATTTAATACCCGCATCCCCTCATCTGAATATTCAGCTACTGATTCTTCTGCTGCTCTTCTTAAGCCCAAGGTACGGAAATACTTATCTGTATCTACTGTCGATTCACCAATTACTTCACTTAATCTCCCAGATGCCTGCCGCCTACTTAAGTCCATTTGAAATAGACGATCTTGCGCTTGTACATATCCTTGGGAAAAGTAAAGGTCATACTCATTCGTTGCTTCTATATGAGGAACACCCATTTCATCTCGGACCACCTCAACAGCTTGTTGTAACCCTTTCAGTTGAATATCACCATTAACTTGAGGTAACGGGCGATTCAAGAAATAATAAGCGCCAATGATTACAAGTAGAATGAGCCCAAGAAGACTCCCTCCCATCCATAGTAGCAAGCGCTTCCATCTTACATTTTTCTTTGCCTCAGTTTTAATTTCCATCTCTCATCCTCCACCCACTTTCTATCTTTAATAAGATTCTAGAAGTAAATCCTTTTTCCTACTCTATTCATAAAGAAAAGAACAAATTCTTTTAAATAGAATTTGTTCTTGCATCAATGGTAGCTCATCACTTATATTCTCTTTTCAACAAACCATAAATAACTGTGTCAACATAATAATGATAGAGCCATTCGCCATCTCTAATCGTTCCTTCATATACAAAACCAAGCTTTTCAGGTATACGACGACTTTTACTATTTTTAACTGCAGCATGAATTTCTACTTTATTTAAATTAAGCTGAGTAAATCCGTAGGAAATCATCGCTTGCACAGCTTTTGTCATCACACCTTTACCTTCTGCCTGCTGTGAAAGCCAATACCCGATTGTACCTATCCGATTGGCATGATTCAACTTATTATAGCCAATGATGCCGATTAACTTTCCGTTTTCTCTAATACCAACGGTTAAGCCAGTATTTCGATCCATTTGTTCAACTGTATGGTCAATAAACGCTTTTGAATCTTGAACAGATTTTGTTCCATCTACCCATGGAAGCCATTCGCGTAAGTATGTACGATTCTCATTAATAAGCGCAAATAGTTCATCCGCCTCTTCATACATAAAACCCTTCAATTCTAGCTCGTTGTTAATCTTTAACCTTATCATTATCGTTCCTCACCTGATTTCAACATTATTGTGAAAGATAGATGCCCATTTCCTCATTCATCCAATGGAGTGCTTGTTGTTTTAATTTATATTTAGATGTTTCAGTATCGACTAGTTTTGCTGTTTTTAAAATTTTTAAATGGTGATGAGCTGTTGTTTTCCCAAGTGCTAACCGCTCCGTTATTTCTTGTAAACTACATTCGCCTTCAGAAAGTAATTTCACCATTCTCATTCTTGTTTCATCGCCTAATGCCTTGTATCTAAGAACTAATGATGGATTAACTGCATAGGGCTTCGTATCTCTTATACTCTCATCCGATACTGAGTAATAGAATACTTTTGTTTCTTCTATATCAGCTTCAATATTCCACGGCCTGTATGTATATTGGGGAATGAGCATCACATTCTTTACACTTGGTTCGGGATGATAAATGATGCCTCCTGTCGCCCATTCTACTAATTCTTCAGCTGTCATCTTTTTATACATAGACTCTTTTAGCTTTTTATCTTTTTCGAGAATGTTTCGTAGCTGCTTTTCTTCTGGTTTGATAATTGCTTCATACCAGCCTGTCATTACTGTAACCAAATGCCTTTTCAAAAAATCTGCATCTGAAGAGCTAATATATTCAACATATTTTGGAAAGAAAGAATTATTTTCCGTTACTTCCTGCATATCTTTTATCGCTGTTTCATCTGTTGTTGAAGCATCACACCTTAATTGTTGGAAATCCGATCCGATATAAGGTAAACATATAAAGCGTAACGTTCTATCTGATAAATGATTAATATAATCAACAAACATATGTAAACTATCAAATTCTTTTTGATGTAATAATTGTAGCAATGCCTTCCATGTATTGTGCTTTTGGACGATATCTAGTTCATTTAGGAGCTCGTTTGATAATTTTTTTTTAATATTATCCCATTCCTCCATCGGCTTTTCCATATGTGAAATTAAACGCGTATTTGTCACGGCTGCGATTCCGAGGGCACACTCCCATAATAACGATGACTCTATCTTCACTTCATATGTTTCTCTTGCACGAATGGTATGTCTAATCAGTTCCATTTTCATGTGACACCCCTTTTCTATTTCTATATTTATACATTTTATCGATTCCATCTTTATAATTCAATATTTTTAGAATATTGCTTTAATAATAATGGTAATTTACCATACCAAAAGAACTAGTTAATGTATAAAAAAGCATCTCAACATGTAAATAGTAACCTTTTCACAAACGATTACACCTTTCTAAAGAACGATTAATAAGGTACTTTCCTTACCCTTTGCAATATCAAATCAGGTGATTCAACTGTTTCAAACCCAAATCTTTCGTACAACGAATGGGCATCCTTTGTTGCCAACATAAATTTACGAATATCATGTAAATCTGGATGCCAAATGATTGTTTCGACCAACCATTTCGAAAGGCCTTTTCCTCTGTATTGAGGTAAAATAAAAACATCACATAGATAAGCAAATGTAGATAAATCTGTGACTGCTCTTGCAAACCCTACTTGCTCAAAATCACCGTCGATCCTACCTCTATACAGCCCAAAAACTAGCCTACTTTCATCAATCGATTTCATCACGACTTCTCTAGGAATATTGATTGACCAATACGCTTCATTATGTAAAAACTGATAAATTAACTCTCTATCTAAATATGATTTATTAAGAGAAATCGTAAATTCTCCCCATTTTTTATCCTTCATTCATTTTTCACCTTTATGCTTAGTCGTAATATGAGCAAGGTGATGGCGCCCATGCCATGCATACATTCCAATTGCTTTCCCAATGGAAATTTGTCCCGATTCAGGATGAACAAACGTGCGCTCCCAATCATGAATAGACAAACTTTTTAGCACAACAGTCCAACGCAAATGAACAGTTTCTATCATACTTAAAGACACTTCAATTGGTAGATGATAGTCTTCTAAACGTGCCCATTGATCTTGTTGATAATCCTTGATCATCGGATTTTCTTCTGTTAACGCTAACTTTACCCTTAAATAAGCATTTAAATGGCTATCTGCTAAATGGTGAATGAGCTGCCGCACTGTCCATCCCCCTGTTCTATAGGGTATATTTAGTTCATCTTCAGTAAGCTCTTCTACAACTTTACGGAGTAGGCGCGGAAATTTCTCTATTTCCATTATCCAAGTATTAATCTTGTTCTCATTAATTTCCTTTTCACATACAGAAAATTCGCCTATTGGATATTGAATACTCATTGCTTCCTTACCTCCTATTCATCTATTTATTTTGTTAACTCTCGTGTAAAGCACCTAATTTTAAAAATTCTAAAAATTCATCCACCGTTAAAAAAGCTGAATCTGGTATCACCTTAAATTCAGTTGTCTTACCATCAGGTAGCCAATGCACACCCGCTGTATAAATATTCGCCTTTAACCCTGCTTCGATATCACAATTGCTATCCCCTAAAAAAATCACCTCGGATGCCGGTACATCTAACATGGATAAGGCTAGAGTGATACCTTCTGGATCAGGTTCTGCTTGCACTACATCATCTCCCGTAACTATACAGTCAAAAATGGTTGTCATATGCAGACATTCTAAAGAAATCTGCAGACTTCTTCTCCCTTTCCCCGTAACGATCGCCAGCTTAATTCCTTCCTCTTTCAAATAAGACAATAAATGGTCAATTTCTCTATTATTATCTACTAGCCTTGAATGGTTGTTCTTATAAACATTATAATAATATTCTATTGCGTCTAATTTCTGATTGCTTATTAAATGCTCTTCTATAATCTTCTTTTCAGAATTTCCTAACCACTCTTTTGCTTCTTTCACAGCTAATTCTCGCTGATCAAATTTAAGAAACACTTCTTGCAATGAATAAATGCACAGTGGCAATGTATTAGCTAATGTACCGTCAAAATCAAATAAAACCGCTTGTATCGTCATCACCCTCTTCATAGGAATATAAATTCTTAGTTCCTTGTCATATATGTTTTCTTTTTGCCTTCTTAAAGATCAATAATGAGAATATCAAACCGATGATGAATCCACCCAACGCCACTAATAAAGAGATGCTTAATGAATCATTCATAAAATAAGACGCCCAGAAAGCTAATACTGCCAGTGCAAATGGATGTGTCCAGTTCATTGTCCCTCTCCTCTTTTTTGTATCTTAAACATAAAAACGATAGTCATTCGTTTAAATATTCTTGTGACCATAACCTTTTATTCCACTTATTTTAATGTATTTACCCATAAAGAGGATCGTACCTAACCTTCCTTATGGCAAAATTGTTTTAAAAGATGAAAAAAAGAGAGGTTGATTCCCATTAATTAAAGTATTTAACATAAATTCTTGTTCATTTGACATTTTTCCTGCAAAAAGGATAAACAGAACAGATGTTTTATTGTAGAATAGAAAAAGACAACTTAGAAAAAGGTGGAATTAAAGTGAATGGTACCGCTCATGCGAGTATTGGTGCTGTTGCAGGTTTTGTGACCGCAAATACACTCCAAGCAACGCCATCGGCCACATTAGCGCTTATTGGTATTGGCACAATATCTGCACTTTTACCAGATCTAGATATCGATGGTAAACTGAGAAATAAAATCACCCTCTCTCACAAATTTATTAAAGCAACTGCGCAAATGATTGGATTGTTAATTATTTTTTATAGTTTTTATGAAGCTACAGCCTTAGATCAATGGGTAAGCATGGGGATTGGACTTGCGATGTTTCTTTTATCTTCCTATATAAAGCAGCGACATATGCTTATCATTACTGGGATAGGAGTCATTGTGTGCGGAATATTATTACGAGAAGTTTGGCTTATGCTCATGGGCTGCTATATTCTTATAGCATCATTTGTCCCACACAGGAGTTACACTCATTCTATTTTAGGTGTAGTATTCTTTCATTTTATTGCTGATTTTTTTCAATTATCGACGGGCATAAATGGAGCTTATATTGCTTGTATGACGGGATATATTAGTCATCTTGCGCTTGACTCCAAACTCCTTCCTTTTAATCGTAGGGGTATTAAATTATTTCTTCCTATCTCCCAAAAAGAATTTTAAAGAACCGAAAATGGTTCTTTTTTTATTTTTCGGGTATAGAGATAATGGAGGCGATTTAAAATGACACTCGTATTAACCATACTTATCTATCCAACTATTGTATTAGCCGCTTCTATTCTTGTGGCTTGGAAAAAACGGAATATGTATCTCGTTCCTTTATTAACAGCAATTATCTTTACTTTACTCTCCTTTACAATCTATAATGGAACCTTTATGATTTGGACAGTATTGTACACAGTTCTTGCAATTTTAACTTCCTTTACAACAAAGTATTTTAATAAACCAACTGCTTAAAAAAAACAGAAGAACACCTTCTGTTTTTTTTTTGTAGATTGACCGTGTCTTTTAACAACTAAACCACAATATATGTTATTAAAATGAAATGTATGCCTATTTTTTTGATTACCAATCAATCAGATTAATCTAGAAATCTTTTTCGAATTTCCGGTGAGGGTAAACGGCAACTTTCCTTTTTACCAAACCACTTATATCTCCGCTTAGCAATAAATTGATACATCTTATCTCTGATCGGTTTTGGAATGATACGGAAGACAGCTATTAGTTTCCACATTCCCCTTAATTGTTGCAATACTTTAATTGCAGCAGTTGATTGATCATAGGCACGATCATCTTCTATATATATAAAACTATCAGTTGCAGGATCTATTTCATGTTTTCTTAATAGAGATTGCCCGTTTTCACCTTGTAAGGAGGCAAAATAAAAATCACCCTGATGGTCCCTCTTCAATATAAACTGCACACTCTGATCACAAAAATTGCATTCCCCATCGAATAATATAATTTTACTCAAAATGATCGCCTCCTTTTCTTGCAAGTATAACAGGCTGACTATCAAACGAATAAGAATCTGTTCGAGTGGACTTTTTTCACCATAGTATTTTTGCTTTTTCTAGCCCCTCTAGACTAATTGGGTAGCGCTGCATTTGTGGTGGACAAATCGAATTGTATTTTTTAATTTTTTCATTAATGGTGGCAATATCTTGTTTACTTTGTGCTTGATGTACAAGCACTGCGATTTCCTTTTGAAGTGTTAACCATGGAGGTAAGTAACCAGCATCCTTGGCAACTTTTTGGAAGTTTTGAAAAATATCCCTCTGTAGATAGCCTTTAGGAAGTGGTTTACCTTGTCCTGGCAGTGGCGTAGATTTTTTGCTTTTTAACATATCACCAATTAAATCATTACGTTCATCCAAAAATAACACACCCCTTGTGTTTTTTCTTTCAAAACCAATATATAAGTGATTACTAGTTTCTTCTGATTTACTTCATATCAAATAAATACTATGTTATCATGCAAAACTGGCGCCATTTTTCCCACTCTTGGTCAGTGAGTTCCACACCAGTTAGTTTAAGCGCAGCAATTGCAAAAGCAGCAAAGGATGTTCCTTTAGCCGTAATTATGCGATTACTTACTTCAATTGGTTGTCCTGTATAGAAGCTTGATTCAAAGAGTGATTGATACTTATCATAAGTATGTGCTAAACAAGTGAATTGCTCACCAGACAATATACCTGCTTTTCCGAGAATTAATGCCGATGCACAGATAGATGCAATCGGTATACGTGAATGGAATGCTGATTGAATTTGCTGAATTAACCATTTATTATTCAGTAGCTCGTTATCAATTCCATCACCACCGGGGATTAAAATAAAATGGTAATCATTTATATTCAGATTTTCTAATGAGACATCAATTGCTGTTTTTAAACCACCAATACTTGTGACTGGCGATCCATCAACCGTTGTAGTAACAATTTCCATTTTTGCGACTTTTCGAAGTAAAAATAAACTATGACTAATTTCAAAATCAGCGTATGCCGGGAATAATATGACCAATGCTTTCATAAGCTATCCCCTCTCTAGCCTCATATGTAGTAGGTCTTGAAATTGTTCAATTATTTGATCTTTGTCTATCACTTCTCCAAAACCATAACTCGCATACACAAAAGGTATTCCGGCATATTTTGCAGCTTCTCTATCTCCATCTGTATCGCCAATATAAATGGGAGACTGTAGATTGTTTCTCTTTATAATGAGTTGTATATTTTCCCCTTTAGATAATCCAGTTCTTCCTGGGTTTTCAAAGTCCTGAAAATATTTTTCCAATCCATGTGCCTCGTAGAACGCTTCAATATATCCTTCTTGGCAATTACTTACGATGAACAATTGATAGGTCTTAGCCAACTCTGACAAGGTTTCCTCTACTTTTGGGTATAGTGTCCCTCCATAGTTCCGGATATGTTCTAGTTCCTCTTTGCTAAGATCTTCTAATAACGATTCTCTTTTCTCCTTACTTAAATAAGGGAACAGTCTTTCCATAATTTCATGCATTCTTAGCCCCATTGTTGCTTTTAAATCTGCTACTGTTAATTCTTTCTTCACTTCTGCATCTTCTCGAATAACGATATTCCATGAATCAGCAACTGTTTTTCTAGAATCCCATAACGTGCCATCTAAATCAAAAATAAGGCTATCTACCATCATTTCTTCCTACCTCTCTAAGTAGTAATAAAGTCGATTGTTCATTTCCTTTGTTAAATAACGATACTGATTGATATTGGTATCCTCAAATGCTTCCAGTCTATTAGAAATAACAGGCTTATAATCAATGGCAGGATCGAATTGGCTAACTGTAAAATCTATATAGTTATCTCCTATTTTATTGTAGAAATGCCACATCTCGCCGATCAATGTTTTCACAATTTCTCCACCTAAATATTCTTGAACAACTAAGGCTGTGACACCACATTGTCCTAAAGCAGGATTCTCCATCTTCCATTTTGTGCTCGTTTCAATCCCCCATGACTCTACCAGTGCTAATCCTAAGTAAGATATATCCATAATGACCTCTCTATATTGATTCATTCTTTATTCTAACACTACTCAACAATCCATATCCATTCATATCCAACCTCTATTTATATAAAGCAAGCTTAAGAAAACATGTCACTAAATTCAATATAAAGAAGGAATTTACTCTTTTCAAAATAAAAAGCCATTCTTTATGAACGGCTTAAAAGAACAGCATATCCTACTCTACAACAAGTTCCATTTTATAAATTTCTTCTAAGGTTTTACCTTTCGCTCTACGTAAAACTTCTATTCTTGCATGTAACTGCTTCAGCATAAAAGCTCGGCTATCTGCTAATTTCACCCCAAATGGGTTAACTTCTTCAGGCATTTGATTAATTGCCTCGGCAATTGGCATGAGATGATGAAGTTTATTCATAATATAATCAAACATAGAGTCATCTTCAGTAATAAGACGTTGTAGCAAAAAAGTGCCGAAGCCAATATGTCTCGACTCATCTCTTTTAATATAAGATATCCCTTCAAGTAAGCCTGGTAGTTTTTTTAAGTCTTGTAGGTTTTCATAGAAATTCCAATACCCTGTTTCCGCCAATATACCTTCAACAAACATATTGTATACAACTGCTGCATCAGCTATTGTTTGTGGAGTCTGATCTACCAATAGCTTTTCCATCGTTTGCGGAAGGATTTCATCAAACACATTTAAATATGCTTCTGAATGATAATTATTCAAATCTCTTTCTATACCTACTTCCTTTAAAAACAAATGAAAGAAATCTGTATGTTTTGCTTCCTCAAAAAGAAAGGTCGTTAAATACATTTCTTCTTCAAATTGACCTTGTTTTGATATCGCATAAATCAGTGGCAGAATATCTTTTGTTACAGCCTCTTCAGCGCTATAGAACAAGGCAACTAGTCTGAGTATCGAATCCTGTTGTTCTTTTGATAAAGTGTGCCAATCTTTCTTATCTTGACTAAAGTCAATGTCACGAGGGTCCCACACACCAAATTTCTTTGCCTTCTCGTACAATTTAAACGGGAGAGATTCACGATTAATACCTCGCTTACTTTTCGATACATAACTCCTCATTTATACTCCTCCTTAGAAATGATTGATATCTTTTTCTTATAAGAGATATTACACTATTAACAATTATCTCCTTTTATAAAAAGACTTTTTTTAAAAAATAGGAGATATAGAGGAGGGAATAGCTATGAAAATCGAATCATTAGTAGTTGAAGACTGGGAATCAGTAAAAGAGATCTACCAACAAGGGATAGATAGCGGCTTAGCTACTTTCGAGCAGGAAACACCAAACTGGCATAACTGGCATGAGAAACATTTACCTTATGCTCGTTTAGTTGCTAAAGATGGACAGCAAGTGGTTGGCTGGGCTGCCCTCACTCCTTATTCGAATAGAGAGGTATATAAGGGCGTTGCGGAAATAAGTATTTATATTCTCAATGGATATCAAGGAACAGGGATTGGCTCAATATTATTATCAAATTTAATCATTGAAAGTGAGAAGCATGGAATCTGGACATTGCAAGCCAGTATCTTTCCACAAAACCATGCAAGTCTCTCTTTACATAAAAAACACGGATTTCGCCAAGTAGGAATCCGTGAGAAAATCGCCAAGCATGTAAACGGATGGAGAGATGTGATTCTTTTAGAAAGAAGAAAGAAAGATAAGTGAAGTTCGACTACTTATGGAAAAAAAATAAATTATACAGAATCCTTCTGTCGATCTAGCTCCTTTTAAAAACCTCAAGCTATCGATATACATTTTATTTATGCCATAGCATCCTCTACTTTGCTTGTAATCTTGGCATATAAACACGACTTGTGCATGTTCTCTGCCTGTCTTTTGCGCGTTTACATAATTTGCGCACAGTTCTCTGCCTTTTTCTTTTGAATTGTGCGCGTGTACACTACTTGCGCGCAATTCTCTGCCTTTTTCTTTTGTCTTGTGCGCGTATACATTACTTGCGCGCAATTCTCTGCCTTTTTCTTTTGTCTTGTGCGCGTATACATTACTTGCGCGCAATTCTCTGCCTTTTTCTTTTGTCTTGTGCGCGTATTCACTACTTGCGCGCAATTCTTTGCCTTTTTCTTTTATCTTTTGCGCGTATTCAATACTTGCGCGCAATTCTCTGCCTTTTTCTTTTGTCTTGTGCGCGTATTCACTACTTGCGCGCAATTCTTTGCCTTTTTCTTTTATCTTTTGCGCGTATTCATTACTTACGCGCAATTCTTTGCCTTTTTCTTTTGTCTTGTGCGCGTATTCACTACTTACGCGCAATTCTTTGCCTTTTTCTTTTGTCTTTTGCGCGTATTCACTACTTGCGCGCAATTCTTTGCCTTTTTCTTTTGTCTTTTGCGCGTATTCACTACTTGCGCGCAATTCTCTGCCTTTTTCTTTTGCCTTGTGCGCGTATACATTACTTGCGCGCAATTCTCTGCCTTTTTCTTTTGTCTTGTGCGCGTATACATTACTTGCGCGCAATTCTCTGCCTTTTTCTTTTGTCTTGTGCGCGTATTCAATACTTGCGCGCAATTCTCTGCCTTTTTTCTTTTGCCTTGTGCGCGTATACGTTACTTGCGCGCAATTCCCTCCCTTTCCTTATCATTTATGCGCATATACGTTACTTGCGCGCAATTCTTTTCCTTCTCTTTTTGTTTTCTGCGCGTATTCACTACTTGTATCTGTTTCCTTGTGTGCCTGCTAATCTGATTGGTCACATTCTGCAAATAACTGATCGACTTTTAAATTTCGAGAATTTTTGCTATTAAAATAAAAAAGCCATGACCTCACTAATCTATCAGTGAGGTCACGGCTTTTCATTTTTATTTTTTTCCTAAGAAATCTGAAAGGGATTCTGCTTTTTGATTTTTCCTTCTTTTAATCAGTAAATAGATGACAAACAAAATAACGAGTACTATACCTATTGGAACAAGATATTGGTTTAGTATTGGTTTTACATCTGACCAATTTTCGCCTAATTGTACACCTAAGTAAACATAAAAGAATGTAATCGGGGTCATCGCTAATAATGTATATAGTGAGAAAACCCAAGGATTCATTTTTGCCATCCCACAAGGGACAGAAATCACTGTTCTCACCCCTGGAAGAAAACGAGCAGAAAAAGCAACAAATGCCCCGTGTTTAGCAAAAAACGCATCCGCTTTCTCTAAATTCTCTGGGGACATAAAAAAATACTTGCCGTACTTCTCTAATATAGGTCTACCACCGTAACGACCCACTGCATATAATGTAAGCGGGCCGACAACACCACCTAAAGAGCCGGCAATGACTACACCCCAGAATAACATGTCTCCTTCAGACACCCAAAAACCAGCCAATGGTAAAACAACTTCAGCCGGAATAAATTCGATACAAAGAGCAAGAAAAATACCTATATATGATAAATCTTTAAACCAATTTACAAGATCTAATATCAATTGTTCCATCCTATACCTACCTTTTATTTATAAACTGTTTATCATGCTGTAAACAATGTCCTATTCTTTTCACCAATACCATATTATAAGAAAAAAGAAAGAAAGGGAAGTAAGAACCTTATTCCTTAATTAGAAATAAAGAAATGGTAGGTTTTCCTTCCAAGAAAAAATAAAGCTCTTAATGGCCATAATAGAATCTCAGGGATCCACAAGACGATTTCAAATAAAACATCCCAAATGGATTCTTTCTTCTTTTTGCTCTTTTTTCTTTTGATCAACCTCATTAATCAAACACCCTCCCATCATAATGATGTACGAATCCCACAAGTGAAAGTTTCAACTTCTAACCATTTATTACAATTTTCACAAGAAAACCCTTATTACTTACTATTTAATTTCCATAGTCTTATATTTTTCACCACTTAAATTCATTAGTGAGATAAAGTGTTAGAAATTACATACTTCCTATGATATATGTAGGTTTGTCTACTTCTTTTAATCATCAGAAAGTGTATAATTTTGTAGTATAATCTAAATAAATATATTTTTTTTAGAGTTCATCACATAGTTTTTTCCTCGTAATACCCTTATAATTTTCAAAAAAGTTAATCAACAAGGAGGGTATATATGAGCGCAATTCCAAAACAACAAGCACCTTTACCTGCTAAAAAGAAATTAACTGATCGATTCCTCGATAGCATTGAAAGAGCAGGAAATAAATTACCAGATCCTATCACACTATTTGTAATCATGTCAGGTATGATACTTATTTTATCTTTTTTACTTGCTAAGATTGGTGTTTCTGCTACTGACCCTAGTTCTGGAGAACCGATAGAAGTAATTAATCTTCTCAACCGAGCAGGGATAGAACAGATTCTCACCAATATGGTTAGCAATTTCACCACCTTCGCTCCACTAGGACTAGTACTTGTCACTATGCTTGGCGTAGGCGTTGCAGAAGCCACTGGTCTTATACAACTTGTTATGAAAAAATCAGTTTTAAGTGCACCTAAGAAGCTCATCCTTCCAGTCGTTCTTTTTACAGCAATTGTGGGTGGAGTAGCCGCTGATGCAGCATTTATTGTATTCCCACCTATTGCTGCACTTATCTTTATGAGTGTCGGCAGAAGCCCGCTAGTAGGTTTAATTGCTACGTATGCTGCAGTTGGTGGTGGTTTTTCAGCTAATATTCTACTAAATTCACTTGATGTATTGTTAGCTGGTATTACCGAACAAGCTGCAAAAATGGTCGATCCTAATTATATCGGTAATCCGACAATGAACTATTATTTCTTGATTGCCTCAACCTTTCTACTCGTTGGACTAGCTACGTGGGTAACCGTTAAGTTTGTCGAACCACGATTTAGTAAATACGATGGTAAAGTAGAAGCGATTGCAGAAATTACAAGCGCTGAAAAACGGGGATTAAAATGGGCTGGTATCACAGTTTTTGCTTATATCGCCATTTTACTTATCGCTGTTATTCCTGAAAATGGATGGTTAAGAGATGCTGAAACAGGTTCTTTTATCAATAGTCCATTTATGTCAGGTATTGTACCGATTATGCTATTCTTATTCTTACTACCAGCTATTGCTTTCGGCATCGGAGCAAAGACGATCAAATCTGATAAAGATGTCGCAGATAAAATGTTCAAATCCATTGCTGATTTAGCTCCATTTATTGTATTGGCATTTGTCGCAGCGCAAATGATTGCTTTCTTTAATTGGAGTAATATTGGTCCTATTCTTGCTATTAAAGGCGCTGAGCTCTTACAAGCAATGAATTTCACAGGATTACCAATGTTAATTGGTTTTATTATTATTTGTGCATTTATTAATCTTTTAATTGCCAGTGCATCAGCCAAATGGGCACTTTTAGCCACTATTTTTGTACCAATGTTTATGTATTTAGGTTATAGTCCAGCATTTACACAAATGGCTTACCGTATTGGTGATTCCATAACGAACCCGATTACGCCAATGCTCGCCTACTTTGCTATTTTATTATCTTTCGCTAGAAAGCATGATAAATCAATTGGGATTGGAACATTAATCTCTGCCCTATTACCTTACTCAATTTGTTTTGCCATCGGATGGATTATTCTGTTCTCCATTTGGTACCTTCTTGGATTACCAGTTGGACCTGGTGACTCAATTTTCCTATAATTATACTATTCAATTATTTAAATCTTTTTGAAAAGAGGCGTTCACATAATGGAAAAATTATTTGCTTTATTAAAAGAGTACGAAGAAGAAATGATTTCTATCCGCCGGTTTCTACATGAATATCCTGAAATCTCGTATCAAGAAGTGAAAACACCTGCTTATATAGCCGATTATCATGAAAACCTCGGTCATGACGTCCGTACCGGTGTTGGTGGCAGGGGTGTTGTGGCTACGCTTCGTGGTGGAAAACCAGGTAAAACAGTTGCGCTTCGAGCTGATTTCGATGCATTAGCCATTCAAGAAGAAAATGACCTTCCATATAAATCAAAAATCGACGGTGCGATGCATGCTTGTGGCCATGACGGACACACAGCAACTTTACTCGTTTTAGCTAAAGCACTTAATAAAATCCAGGAAGACATTGAAGGAACAATTGTTTTTATTCACCAATTCGCTGAAGAAATTGCCCCTGGTGGTGCAATTTCTATGATTGAAGATGGTTGCTTAGATGGTGTTGACGCCATATTTGGCACACATATTTGGTCAACCTTCCCTCTTGGCACGATACAAGTTAAAGAAGGACCTATTATGGCTGCAGCAGACCAATTCGATATTCTCATCCAAGGACAAGGTGGTCATGGATCTGAACCACATTTAACAAAAGATGCAGTGATGGTTGGCTCCCAATTTGTCGCAAGTGCACAGCAAATTGTTTCTCGCCGAGCGAACCCTCTTCATCCAGCAGTCGTCTCAGTTGGTCATTTTGAGGCATTAAACCCTTTTAATGTCATTGCTGATACAGCTAAACTAATCGGTACAGTAAGAACCTTTGATGAGGATACACGTGATTTAATAGAAAAAGAGCTTGATAACTATTTAAGTTCAACATGCCAGCTATTTGGGGCAACTTATGACTACCAATACAAACGGGGCTACCCCGCTGTTGTTAACCATGCAGAAGAGGCAACTTTTATTGCGAATATCTCTAAGGAAATTGAAGAAGTAACAGAAGTAGTAGAATGTGCTCCGCTTATGGGTGGAGAAGATTTCGCTTATTATCTCCAACATGTAAAAGGAGCATTCTTCTTTACAGGGGCACAGGATCCTAATTGGCAAATTACCTATCCCCATCATCACCCACGATTTAATATTGATGAGCGCTCCCTTCTTATCGCAGCTAAAACACTAGGAACAGCTGCTTTAAAGTTTCTTGAAGGAGCAACAACAGAAACAACTCAAGATTCACTAACCAAATAAAAAAATGAACCCAGTCCGCTTCTTTTTTGCGAACTGGGTTCATTTTTTACTTATTGCATAGCATCAATACATTTTCATCAGGGTCAGCAATGAGGAAATAAGCCAAATCACCTACCCATTCCATTTCTTTTACTATTTTTATATCATTTGAGATGACAAATTGATAAGCCTTATTAATATCACTGGTGTACAAATTAAACATCGCATGTGAAGCCGGTTTAAAAACAAAGCTTGGGTCTTTTGTATGATCATCAAGGGTCAATCCTGTTTCACCTGTAACAGGTAAATTAAATACAGGAGATTGAATTTTTTCCTGATTAATTGTTAACCCCATCAAAGTCGCATACCATGTGGCTGAGTACTTTAAGTTCGATACATGAATAAAAACATTATTAATCTTACTATCAATCGTTAAACTCATTAGAAACACCTCCATCTTAGTACGAGCATTCGTTTTACTAAAAATCATATCTTATTATGAGAAATAATCTACCAATATACCGGCAATTATAATCTGCACACCAAATGAAAAATGTACCTTCTGATTGTTAATGCCCGTTCGTTCCAATATAAAAATCACTCCACCTGTTAAGAAGATATAGAGTAAGCTATTGAAAAAGGAACCATTACCTATGAATAGTTGATAGAGTTTAGACATTAGCCCCATCGTCAATAAGATTAAAGGAATTCTAAGCTTCCACCTCATTCCTTTACACCATCTTTCACGAAACAATCTTAAAGCCAGTTCTTATCTTTTTAATAGACTTTTCCTGAATACTTTACTTCTCTTCTCTCCTAAAAAACTCCTTCCCTTTTATTCATGAAGTACCTCAGAATAGATTAAGAATAGCATTGACTTTTTTATCCCTTCTGCTTTTTTAAATCGTAAAGATTGTTGCTTTTATGTAGAAATACTTTGGTATCAACTGGAAATTATTAAAATGACATAAGAAATAAGCAAGTTAAAAATAGAATTCTCATGCCTTTAAATTATAGAAATTTTTAAACACGGTACTTTAAGGTAGTATTTGCATTATTTATAGATTTATCGCGGCAGTTTTTTAGATTTCAGCGTCTTCTATTCGAGCTTTTCGCATCGATGAAAGACTAAACCATAATCCGCATAAAATGAGGCCACCTATCGAAATCCATAAAGCTGTTTTGAAACCTAGTCCGTCAGCGAGGGTTCCTCCTAGTGGAGCGCCAATAACGACTGCACTACGGTTGATGGATCGTAGTGTGGCATTCATACGACCTTGGAAATGTGATGGCGTGACATATTGTCGATATCCCATTTCAAGAGGACCTTCAATTCCCATAGCAAAGCCATAAAAGAGCTGGCCTATAATCACAAACATGAGAGCTATGTACGACGAATCGGAGTTGTTAGCTGCTGGAGCTAGAGCCATCAAGATCACTGCTGGGCCATAGAGAATTCGAGAAAAAGCCATTGCACGCCCGATACCAAAGCGCACCCCGGCTCGAGAAGATAGTGAGGTTCCTGCGACAGCACCAACACCTGCAGCGGCAAGGACATACCCTAAGAGTAAGGCATCGAAGCCAAGTTCAATTAAAAAAATGGATACTAGAATCGTCATCGTCATGCTATGAAAGAGAAACCAGGCGTGGGTGTTTAGAGCGAGAGGACGAAGGTATTGGTGTTGATAAACCCATCGCAAACCTTCCTTGATTTGCTGACCAAGTGATCCAGTCTTCACTTTTTTTGAGGTCTGGTGTTTAATTGATGCTATTAATACACTCGAAAACAAATACGATAAGGCATCAAAAAGAAGGGCAAATGGTGCGCCAATCAATGAGACAAGTCCGCCCCCAATGGCTGGACCGGTCGTTTCAGCAACCGCTGAGCTTTGTTCCAATCGTGCATTTGCACGTGTTAATAAAGGACGAGGAACTAATTGTGGCACAAAGGACTGGTAGGCAGAATCATTAAAAAGAGACAAAGTACCAAAGAGCACCAGCAGGAACATGAGTAAGCCAATACTGATTACTTCTGTAATAGACATAAAGCAAATGAAGGTAAGAATCATGCCGCGTCCTATATCTGTTACCACCAATACCGTCTTTCGGTGAAAACGATCAACCAAAACCCCCGCTATTAATCCCAATAGTACATACGGAAGCCATCTAGATGCTGAAACCCAGCCAACATCAACAGCACTGCCTCCCATATTACTAACCACTAATACCTGAAGAGCCAAAGTTGTAATATATGTGCCAAAGCTTGAAGTTGTCGATGCAATCCAAAAACGAACAAAGCTTCTATGCTCCCTTAATTTCATCAGGACTTCACCTCTTTTGCCAAATTATCCATCTTATAAATATAGTAATCTATTCTCGACTTTCAAAAAAGTGTAAACATAGAGTTTTATATGGGACGGGCCTTGGGGGAATTATGGGTTGCCCTCGTTTTTTATGGAACAAAAAGTAAGTTAGCTGAAGAAGGAATGCTAAAAAGGCAATATCATTTATAAGATTTGCTATTTTTAATATAATTTTGTATTCCCTTTTTATTCTCCCTACAAGAGTATATGACCTTGCAATGATGACTTACGAGAGCCTTTAGTAATATATCCATAATCAAAACAAATACATTGGAAAAGATGATCAATAATACAGCACTTTTTCTCATCAAAAAGTCTTACTGTATTAATCTACTCTCAACAGGTGAAGAGAGTCTAATCAATGTGGAGGTCTGTCCAAATGACATGGAAGCATCAATAAAGTTTTCCAAAGATTGGACAGAATCAGTTAAAACTTTAATTAAATAATTATATGATCCAGCCAGTTGATGACATTCAATAACACTAGAATGATTTTTGCAAAACTCTACAAATTGTTCACATTTGGTATTGTCGTATAGTATAAAAGCCCTTATGGGTTATTCTACTTTTTTTGGATTAATGATTGCTTTATAGCCAACTATTATCCCTTTTTCTTCAAGCTTCTTAACTCTCTCATTTTTTATATCTTACCTAGTAAATTGAAGGTAATACTAAGTGAATTTTTGCTGAACAACAACAATCGAAGCGAAAAGAGCCTAAAAAACACGAATACTGCTCATTATTTATGTTATAATGACTAGCGACAACTTAAGTCAAATTCCGCTTAGCGGTAGAGGTTCTAGCTAAACCCTCTCAAAAAAACTAAGGAAAAACAGCGCCATTTTCTTAGTGGTGCTGTTTTTCTGTTTAAAAGGAGATTAATTATGAAAAAGAATGAAAAAGCCATTGTCGTATTTAGTGGCGGGCAAGACAGTACTACTTGTTTATTCTGGGCTTTGGAACATTTTACTGAAGTAGTCGCTGTAACGTTTGATTATAACCAAAGGCATGCAATTGAGATTGACTGCGCCAAGGCAATTACAGCTGATTTACAAATTGAACATCATATTTTAGATATGACACTGCTAAATCAATTAGCGCCTAATGCGTTGACACGATCAAATATCGATGTCAAGAATGGTGAAGATGGGGCATTACCTTCAACCTTCGTACCAGGTAGAAACTTAGTATTTCTATCCTTCGCTGGCATTCTCGCTTACCAAATAGGGGCAAGGCATATCATTACAGGTGTATGCGAAACAGATTTTAGTGGTTATCCGGATTGTCGTGATCAATTTATTAAATCATTAAATGTCACTTTAAATTTATCTATGGAAAGGCCCTTTGTCATACATACGCCCCTTATGTGGCTAAACAAAGCGGAAACATGGGCGATGGCTGATGATTTTGGCAAACTTGATTATGTTAGAAATAAAACACTAACTTGTTACAATGGTGTCATTGCAGACGGATGTGGCGAATGTCCTGCTTGTGAGCTTAGAATGCAAGGCTTGACTCAGTATTTGCAGGTGAAAATGTCATGAAGGATTTATATGGCTTTCGTATAGTTGAGGAACTCCAGAAAATAGATGAGGATATTCAGAAAGACCAATTAAAATATCATCACAAAAGGGTACTCGTGAGTAAATCCTTTACATTTGATGCAGCCCATCATCTTCATGCTTATGAAGGGAAATGTAAAAATCTACATGGTCATACTTATGAAGTCATATTCGGTATTAGTGGCTTTACTGATGATCGTGGAATCGTTGTTGATTTCGCAAATATTAAGCAACTTTGGAAAGAAGAAATTGAAATTCACCTCGATCACAAATATATTAATGAAACACTACCACCCATGAATACAACAGCAGAAAACATCGTTGTATGGGTTTACGAAAAAATGAAAGAATCACTAGTAGATAGCCCGCAACAACTTAGAGTGGAATATGTCAAACTCTATGAAACTCCTACAAGCTTTGCTGAAGTAAGAAGGGAGTGGATGGAAGATGAGTAAAATACCTGTAATGGAAATATTCGGACCAACCATTCAAGGTGAAGGCATTGTTATTGGCCAGAAAACGATGTTCGTTCGTACTGCTGGATGTGATTACGCTTGTACTTGGTGCGACTCTTCATTTACTTGGGATGGTTCTAGTAAACATTTGATTAAACAAATGACAGCAACAGAAATTTGGCATGAGTTAAAAAACATCGGTGGAGATTACTTTGATTTTGTAACTATTTCCGGAGGCAATCCAGCATTACTAAAAAACCTAGGTGAATTAGTGACGCTTCTTAAAGACAAAAAAGTGCAGACGGCTTTGGAAACACAAGGTAGCAAGTGGCAAGATTGGTTTAAGGATATCGATTTTTTAACATTATCCCCGAAACCACCAAGCTCACAAATGGAAACCGATTTCAATAAGCTAGATGAGATTATTGCTCAACTTGAAGAAAAGCAACCCAATTTAAAAGTTGTGGTCTTTAATGAAGAAGATTTGGCTTATGCAAAAAAAGTCCACTTACGCTATCCAAAACTTTCCTTCTGCTTACAAGTTGGCAACGATGACAGCATGACAACCAATAACGATGTGCTAAGAAGTAACCTACTAGCTAAATATGAATGGTTACTAGAGAAAACAATGCATGATAGTGAGTTTAAAAATATAAGAGTTCTCCCCCAATTACA
Organism: Cytobacillus sp. FSL W7-1323; assembly: GCF_038595015.1. Lineage (NCBI taxonomy): Bacteria > Bacillati > Bacillota > Bacilli > Caryophanales > Bacillaceae > Cytobacillus > Cytobacillus sp. FSL W7-1323. The sequence continues at coordinate 1,105,151 of NZ_CP151998.1, read as the reverse complement.
CACATATATATGGGGAAATAAGCGCGGCGTTTAACGATTGTTTTTCTCCTATTTCATATTGGTTCATCTGATGACCCATATGAAATAATGAGGTGAATCCAATGACCAAACAAATCATAAATAGTATCTACCTCGCTTATATGGTTACACATATACCATGGCGCCGGTTAGATATATATCTGGTGGGGCTACCAGGACCTTGACCTCCTGGATGGACTTCTTGGGCCTTTAGACCTCATAAATTACAATTAATTAGACATATACTTTTTTCACCTTAAAATCAAACACGAATGCATTCTACTTAGGGAGCATGTTTTTGCATACCGAACATAGAATGACATTCGTGTTTATTTTTCATTACTATCCTAGCATCACTTTTTCTGCAGCAGACTTACACCTTTCTTGCCATTGCTAACGTAAATCTTCACTATCTAGAGCCTTTCATTTATTTTTATTTTACAAATGCTTTAGTTGATAAAGATCAAGTGCTATTTTCACATTCATACAATCCTCCAATGAATCAAGATTAATATTAAGCTTCTCTTCTATTTGCTGAATGCGGTAATAGACTGTATTAGGGTGTAGATGCATCTCTTCGGCTGTTTTCACTGCGTTTTTATCTGTTTGTAAGTATGCGATAAGCGTTTTTAGCCAATCATTTTTATTTGCTTGTACAATCCCTTCTAAGAATATCATCACAAAAGCAGTAGCATCATCATCTGATACATCGTTTAAGTATCTTCTATACCCTATCTCTCTAAACCCTATGACTTTACTGGAATTTTTTCCTTGCTCAACTAAAAAATCAGGCATGATTTGTACATCTTTAAATGAAATGTCAGCTTGTCTTAATGAATCGACAGGTCGTCCTATATATATTAAATTCGGATGATAATATCGTTGAAGTCTCTCTGACCTCGTTTTTAATTCTTCTTCCCTATTCAACATAGAATCTTTAGAAGCGAGCATCACATAAACCATATCCCTACCTGGAAAACAAATAGTTAGAAAGCGATCCTGAAATACTCTTTTCACCTGATTTTCTATTGAACTAAAGCTCTCTAATACTTCATCATTCATCAACCGTTCGATACCAATAAAGATACACTTGTCTTCAATACTAATCCCATATCTCTTCAAAGCTCTTTGTACTTCTTGAGTAAAGTTATTTTTCAATATATCTTTTAATAATTCTTCTTTTTCCGTGAGTTGATGCTTCATTTGTTCTTGTTGTTTCATTTGTTCAATGGCCATAATAGATGCTGCGTGCTTAAAAGCCAATTCACCAATTAAATCTAATTCCTTCTCCTGTTCAATTACCACCAAAAAACCAATTGTACCGAAAGAAGACATCACCCCGATTGCTTGACCTACCCATTCTTCTTTTTTATAGATATCAAGCAATCTTGGAATACTTAATTTCTTTGCATTTTTCTTTAACCATTCTTTTATATAGAAATGATGATCTTCAGAAGGCGGATAAGATGTTTTCAAGCGGTAAAGTGAATCAAAGTAAAGAATCGATCCGCTGAACTTTTCCGCTAGCTTCTTTACTAAAGAAAATGTACCGTCCCCTTTTAAAGCCACATGATTCAACTCATTATGTAAAGACAAAATGGTTTCTAGTTCTTTTGTTTGTTTTTCCTTTTCTTGAAAAGCTCTAGCATTTACTATAGAAATTGCAATTTGGTGACCGATGGCTTCTAAGAACGCTAAGTCCTCATCACTAAAAAAACCATCGTTTTTAAAATTATCTATCGTTAAAACACCGATTTTCTTATTTTGATGAATCAATGGCACAGACATACAACTTACAGGAATGGCTGCATGTACGGTTGACTCTAAATAATAATGCAAAGTTTGATTACGCATATTTCCCATTGCCTCTTTAATCTTCTCTGCCGTATGAATCATTTTGCTACAACCCTCTTCAAAAACAGAGCCACTAATACCTTCACCTGCTAAAAGCTTATTTTGTAAATACATCTCCTCTTTAAAGTTGTAGGCTCCTTCTATTTCTAAATATTCCATCTCTTCATTCCATATAAGAAAGAAGCCCGCATCGGCCTTGTCTATTGATTCAATAACGGCCTCAATAATTTCTTGTACTAATTTTGTTAAACTCGTATTCGATGTAATATTTCTTGATACGTTGATAAATGTATTTAATCTTTGTTTTATTTTTTCATTTTCATACACAGTTATCATCCTAAATTGTTGTCATCATTTTATTATCATATATAAAACTTATCATCGCAACATAACGATTCATTCCCCTTCATATGTTAGTTCCTAGGAGGTGTATGTGATGAATACATTTAAATTACCAGTTGGTATTCAACCGATTCATATCAAACATGATCGTGTAGATATTTTCAAACCACAAGTATCTTCTTACACGCCACCAGCTGCCCAACAAAAAATGAATCATGCCATATCAGATAGCCTAAATCAATTAATGAAAGATCAAGGTTACGGACAACCACAAACTGAATTAACTGGTGGATTTGACTTAAAAAACAACCAAAAAGGTGTCTTAAGTTTAACTCTTACAGTTTATTCATACTCAGGGGGTGCACATGGCCTTACTTTTACACGCGGGTTAACATTTAACAGTTTGACTGGTAAGCAATATACACTTGGAGAACTCTTTAAAAAGGATAGTAATTACAAAGTAAGGCTTAACACTCTAATCAAACAGCAGTTGCAGGAAAGAGGTTTAACCACCGACCTTCTCGTACCCTATCCCGGAATCACAGATACACAATCCTTTTATACCGCTGACCTCACATTGGTCATAATCTTTGATGTGTATAGCTTACTTCCATATGTTTATGGGACAATTTATTTCCCAATTTCACTTTATTCTTTGCAAGATATGATTAATGATGAGGGTCCGTTAGGTAAAATGTTTTCTTAAATTAGAAGGAATCCTCAGATGTACTTTTCTCACAACTGAGGATATCTCTTCATTTGATAGCCAAAAAGTCAATATTCCCCTAGCTTATATCCATAAAAATGCAGATCGACCGCAAAGATTTCCTCTACTAATGCCTTCGTTTCTTCGTTCAATAAACTATTAACTGTAGGTAAATCTTCATCATAGACAAAACTAATCACTCTGTTTGCATAATCACCCTCTAGCTTCATTCTTGATGAAAAATGATGTGAAGATCGTGCAATCTCATTCATTGGAGAGGCTTTTAGCCCTGCAATTCTTTCTAAATCCATTAATTCGTGTTGTAAATTCTCTAATCTCACATAATGAATAGGTGTCTGTTCCTCTCCAATGGTATATTGAGGTGCAATATGTTTGTCTAATTCATGTATACTTTCGCCGAAAGATTTCAATTTTAAGAGATAGCTTGTAAAGGACATACCTTCTAGAACAGTACTGCCTAATTGTTTAATTAGCCAATCCCCACTCAATGCATGATAAAAGGAACTAACCGCTCTCCTATATGGATTTCTAACAATTTTCACAATTGGTTTTTCACCATTTATAAGTTCCTCTTTTAATTCAACGTCGTAACCTGATCGTTTTCGAAGGACAAATTCACGATAGTTATGCGTCATTTCGACATTCAACTGAGACAAATCCCCAGCAGCTCCAATATGGTACATAAACCACTTATTTACAATTGTGCACCCGTTTTTCGGTACCCATAAGAGAACGTATGGAAAGTTGGTAGAAAAAAGCGGGATATAAAAAGGCATCATCATATTTTTTGCTACTATTTCAGGCATTCTTTTTGTCAATGTTCGTCGAACCCCTTTCTCCTACTTATAGAATATGAGAAAGGGAATAAGCGGTTACGAATTTGGTGATTTACAGGCAAATGACCTGTACAAGCTGACCTGAAAATACATATGCATAATAATAAGTGAGACAAATATCAGATTGGAGGTTATTTTGTATGGATAGTAGAAAACACATCACTTGGTCTCAATCACAAGTCTCAAAAGAAAATCGGCAAAAATTACACAATCATAAAAGTTGTATGGTTTGGTTAACTGGTTTATCAGGTTCTGGTAAATCAACCATAGCAAACATTGTACAAACTAAATTATACGAATTAAATATGAGTACTTATCTATTAGATGGTGATAACTTACGGCACGGGATCAATAAAAACTTAGGATTTAGTAGTGAAGATAGAAAAGAGAATATTCGCCGTACAGCTGAAATAGGCAAATTATTTGTAGATGCAGGCATTGTTGTTTTGGCAGCACTGATTTCCCCGTTCGAGGAAGATCGAAAGCTAGCCCGCTTTCTTTTTACCGAAGATGAGTTTATTGAAATATATGTGGAATGTTCTTTAGAAGAATGTGAATTGCGAGATCCTAAAGGACTTTACAAGAAAGCCCGTTTAGGAGAAATCAAAAATTTTACTGGCATCGATCAAATATATGAACCTCCCCAGTCTCCAGACCTTGTTATTTCGACCAACTCGAAATCAGCTGAAGAGTGTGCAAATGAACTCGTAAACTACTTAATTGAGCGACTTAAGTGAAGGAGGAATAATGGAAATGACAAACTCTATTCCACATGGTGGACATTTAATTAATAGAAAAAACATAAATGCAAACACGAGTCATATCACTAAGCAGATCAAACTCGATGGTACCTCTTTATCTGACCTTGAACTAATTAGTAATGGTGCTTATAGCCCTTTAGAAGGTTTTCTAACTTCAACTGACTATTATTCTGTCCTTCATGAAATGAGACTAGCCAATCAACTTATCTGGAGCATTCCAATTACATTACCTCTATCAAAAAAAGAAGCCGAGTTGCTAAAAATCAATGATAAAGCGAATTTAGTCTATGATGGTTGTGTTTATGGATATATTGAAATTAGCGATATTTTTCTGCCAGATAAACAAAAAGAAGCCAGTATAATTTATCAAACACTCGACCGCAATCACCCAGGTGTCGACAAACTTTTTAAACGTGGTGAAGTTTATGTTGGCGGCCATGTCACATTAACAAAAGAAATCAAAAAACCACCTTTTCTTGAAGGGTTTCAATTAGAACCAGCAGAAGTAAGAAAATATATTGCTACCCAAGGGTGGGAGACGGTTGTGGGATTTCAAACAAGAAACCCCGTTCATCGCGCACATGAATATATTCAAAAATTAGCATTAGAATTAGTTGATGGCTTACTGCTTCATCCCCTTGTTGGCGAAACAAAAAAAGATGATATTCCAGCAGAAACAAGAATGAACAGCTATCAAGTTTTACTAGCACATTATTATCCGCAAGAAAGAGTTTTATTGTCATCTTATCCACAGGCAATGAGGTACGCTGGCCCAAGAGAAGCACTTCATCATGCGATTGCACGAAAAAATTATGGATGTACACATTTTATTGTTGGCAGAGACCATGCTGGTGTTGGTGATTATTATGGCACATATGATGCCCAGAAGATATTTTCAACATTCCCTAAGGAAGAACTAGGAATAACCATATTACCTTTTGAACACACCTTTTATTGCATTAAATGTGATGGCATGGCCTCACATAAAACATGTCCCCATGATACTTCTTTACACCTTCATCTTTCAGGAACAAAGGTAAGGGAAATGTTAAAACAAGGAACTACTCTCCCGAAGCAATTTAGTAGGCCAGAGGTTATTGAAATAATTATGGATGCTATGAAAAAGAAGGATTAAAGAATGTTTTGGATTTTTCCATTCCTCATGGAGATAACTTCGTCTCAAATATAATTCTGTAGACCCTTTCATACATGCATTTGCTATTGGTACCTTGTCCTTATAAGCCAGGAATTAAAATCTCAACCAACTCTAAATAGTTATCATGTATATAGTATTTATCTAAGGGTTCCTGGCTGATTTCAAACAATTAGTACCATCGCCTTTGAGCAAATACCTCCTTCATCTTTACCTATGCTGCCATTAATCAATCCGCTTATCTGGAGGATTTGTTCTTAGCTTATTGGACATCCTCTTAATAAACTCCCTTAAAATTCTTGAAAGCCCATTATTCTTATGATAAATATAACCAAATGCATACGTATTATTAAGCGGGGGAGCGAAATCGACAATAACAAACTCACTACTTTTTGATAAACCGACATCTGTCTTAAAAGCATAATCAAATCCAATGTTGATTGCTGTATTGTTCTCTAGTGAATTCTTAATCGTATCAATATTATTTGTTATAAGACGAATATCTAAAGCGGGTAAATTAAACCTTTTCATAAAATCAGATATATAAATATCATCATACAAGATGATTGGTTGTCCTTTAAGCATTTCTTCAGTAATTTGGCTGTATTTTGTTAGTTGAGAATTCTTATTTATTGCAGCTACCATATGTCCATCCAATAACTTATTAAAGATCAACGTACGATATTTATGTTCTTCCTTCTCGTTATAAGTAATAAGGCCAACATCAACCTCACCATCTTGAACTTTTTTAATAATTGCTTCTGTACTATTCTCATAAACAGCCGTTTTAATATCCGGATAATCCATTTTTAGTTTTGAAATAACTTCCACCAAAATGCCCATGGGGCCAGGGTAAGTAGCAACTCTTATTTCCCCACTCATTGTATTTGTATAAGCTTCTGCTTCATCAATAAAATCTTGGTATGCTAATAGGACATACTTTGCTTTTTCGATAAGTTTATGCCCTTCCTCAGTAGGTACAGATCCCCTTCGTGAACGATGAAACAAAGTAATATTTAATTCACTTTCTAAACTTTTAATCGATTGACTTAATGCAGGTAAAGTCAAATGTAATTCATCTGCTGCTTGTTTTAAAGAACCTGTTCTAGCTATCACAACAATATATTTCAATTGTTCAATATTCATAAGAAGCATCCTCTTTAGTTAAGTTTTGATTAACCTTAGTTAATAATAACTAAATTTATCATAAGGTAAATTAGTTGTATACTTTTAATCGTAACAAATTATACAAAATATTTAGGGGATGTAATGATATGAAAGCATTAAGATGGCATAACCAAAAAGACATTCGTCTAGAAGATATTGACGAACCTATCGTTCAATCAGGGCAAGTAAAAATAAAAGTCAAATGGTGCGGTATTTGCGGAAGCGATTTACATGAATATCTAGGCGGACCTATTTTTATACCTGTTGATAAGCCACATCCATTAACAAATGAAACAGCTCCGATTACACTAGGACATGAATTCTCTGGAGAGATTGTCGAAATTGGCGACAGTGTAAGTAAGCTCAAAGTTGGTGACCGAGTAGTAGTAGAACCAATTTTTGCGACACACGGACACCAAGGTGCTTATAACTTAGACGAACAAATGGGATTTTTAGGCCTAGCAGGAGGTGGCGGTGGTTTTAGTGAATACGTAGCCGTTGATGAAGAGCTACTTTTTAAACTGCCAGATGATCTCTCTTTTGAACAAGGAGCCCTTGTCGAACCTGCTGCAGTAGCTCTCTATGCAGTACGATCTAGTAAAGTAAAAGCTGGAGATAAGGTAGCTGTATTTGGCTGCGGCCCAATCGGTTTACTTGTAATAGAAGCTTTAAAAGCCGCTGGCGCAACAGATATTTATGCTGTTGAACTTTCACCTGAACGACAAGCAAAAGCAAGAGAATTAGGGGCAACTATAATAAACCCAGCCGAAGTAGATGACACTGTTGCGGAAATTGCTAGATTAACTAATGGTGGTGTGAATGTCTCTTTTGAAGTTACTGGCGTACCAGTTGTACTTAAACAAGCAATTCAATCTACTGGAATTGGTGGGGAAACAATTATCGTAAGCATTTGGGAAAAAGGGGCAGAGATCCTTCCAAATGATATTGTAATGAAAGAACGGACTGTTAAAGGAATCATCGGATATCGTGATGTTTTCCCTGCCGTATTATCACTTATGCAAAAAGGCTACTTCCAAGCCAGCCAACTCGTTACGAAGAAGATTACCTTAGACGAGGTAATTGAAGAAGGTTTTGAAACATTGGTTAAAGAAAAAGCACAGGTCAAAATTTTAGTAAAATCTGAACAATCATGACATTACCACCCTAGCCAGCTATTTTAGCTGGCTACTTTTATATGAATTTAGATTCATTTCTCTTTAGCAAAATCCTCTATATCATTTCCCCATAAATGAGGTATTCCATTTGAGAAACACCTCATCTCATACACTTTCCATGCACTCTTGTACAAAAAAATCATATGTTAAATTAGATTACTTTTAAAGGGGAAGGACTATGAGGAAACTAATTATTTTTGCCTTTATTGGTTTTTTTGCACAGTTAATAGATGGCTCCCTTGGCATGGCGTATGGTGTAACTTCATCAACTCTTTTACTTACTTTTGGAATCGCTCCTGCTGTCGCCTCAGCATCTGTCCATTTAGCCGAAGTTGTAACGACTGCTGCCTCAGGTGCATCACACATAAAGTTTGGCAATGTTGACAAACAAGCGGTTTTTCGTTTAATTATTCCGGGATCAATTGGTGCATTTATAGGAGCTTGCTTCTTAAGTCAACTACCTGGTGATGTGGTTAAACCTTATATTGCTGGATTTCTACTTCTTTTAGGTTTATTTGTTTTTTTTCGGTTTCTTTTCCAATACGAAGTAAAAAGACAAAAACAAACTTTACATTTATCGCGAAAGCAAGCAATTCCACTTGGACTTATTGCCGGCTTTGCAGATGCAACAGGTGGTGGTGGATGGGGACCAATTGCCACACCTGTTTTACTATCCAAAAAAGGGATATCTGCTAGAAAAGTAATTGGCACAGTGGATACTAGTGAATTCGCCATTGCACTGTCTGCTAGCGTTGGTTTTTTCATTGCTTTAGGCTGGGAGGAACTGAATTGGACTTGGGTCATTGCTTTAATGATCGGTGGCATTATTGCTGCTCCTATTGCAGCTTGGTTAGTTAAAGTGTTGCCACCATATCTATTAGGAGTACTCGTTGGTGGATTTATTGTCCTTACTAACGCCAGGACGATCTTATTGACCTTCCAAACGCCTGATATATGGATTTATCTAATCTATGTCGTTATTTTCTTACTTTGGATTAGTGGTATTATTTTTGTCATCAGCAAGAATAAAAGAAATAAGAACTAGTCTCCATTACAAAAAAAGTCATCTTCTCTCGTTTTGGAAGATGACTTTTAAAATGGAAAAGAATGTGAGCGATAGTTAATTCCAAGTTCATTGAACCACTGATTGATTCCAGTCCAAAGATGCTCACAAGCTTCATATACAATTTCACTAATGTCCCAATCTCTTTGAAGAATAAGTTTCACTAATTGTTCATAGCCATGAGGTTTGGTGGCAATTCCTAATGATTCTTCAAGCATCCTTGTTTTTGAACGAAAATAATAACGATTAGCTAAGCCAATTAACTTAGCACCTTGTTCACAAAACTCCACTGCATTTAACAACAATGATGTTTCATCCTGAAGGAGCCTTAAGTTTCTTATTTTAGCCATCTTCACGTACAACTCTTCAATCATACACTTTTTCATTACATCTTTTATCTCGTAGCTAGATATTTGCAGGGGGATGCTTTTCATTTTTGAGAAAAACATAATCGGATCATAGATAGGCATCGTATGTATGAAACGTGCAACGTTTAATGACCAATCTGAATTTATTTCTTTCGCAGACGTTATGTATTGCTGTTTTTGCAGCGACTCAATGGTCACCTTAAACGGCGGATAAATAAACTGAAAATCATCGATTCGTTGTCCATCAAAAACAATCACTTGAAAATTTATATCTGAATAAGGACCATCCTCATCAAGGGCAAATGAGCCATAGACACCGATAGCCATGATTTTCTCATCATATACTTTTAATAAACGTTCCTTCACAATATCGATGAATCTGTCTTTTTCGATTCGAGATGTTGGTTGTGGAAGTAAAAACATGATATCACTGCTTTCGTTGACTGAAGATTTCCTTTAGAAAATGATAATAGGATAGGCATTCACAATATAGGATGATATTAACCGGTATACTTCTCTTCTATTATCGGTTAAATTTGAAAATAAGTCATCATTTTTGCAGAAAACTTACTTTGTCAGTTTGGCTCTTTTTACTCTATGGCTCTATGAAGGTATATATTGATAGTGAAGTAAAAATACAACTTCCATAAAAACTTTGCACGGTAAAAAAATTCAAAATATTTTGATTTATTTTGAAGAACGAGTTATAATAAAAAATGTATCATTAAATTATTATAAGGAGGATTATTAAAAATGGGTCATTCATATGTCAGACTTCGTATCTCAACTTTGAACTCATAAATTTAATACGTTCAAAGGCTCTGTTTTGTGTATACAGAGTAAACGGGATTAGTCTGCCCTTTTTAAATAATCTTCATTTCCTACAAAAAATATGTAATGTGAAGAAAGGCTGAGTTATGCTTTTCTTTTTTTACGTATGATTACCTTTCTTTTTTAGAAAAAAAGTAGGTTTATTTGGTTGCGACTATCTAGGATTTCCCCTTATCTTATGAAGATAGGCTTTCTTCCCTCTACTCTGAATCACAGGCAGATCCCTTTGATTTATTAATTTTCGAAGGGAAGAGATAGTATGACGAGGAAGAGTAAGAAGACCCATAAATACTGTGAAAAAAAATTAAAAAGTATGAAGTTCCCCAATTTTTCTGGCCAGCATCTGATGAGTAATAAGAAATTACTTAATGAAATTATTGAACGAGCAAATATAAATAGTAGTGATATAGTTTTAGAATTAGGAGCTGGAAAAGGAGCTTTAACCTCATTATTAGCGAACAGTGCAGGAAAGGTCCTTGCAGTAGAATATGATTTGAAGTATGTCGAAATTCTAAAGAAAAAAACGGCACAGAATATTAACACGCAAATTATCCATAAGGACATTATGAAGGTTTTTTTACCCAATGAGCATTTTGTCGTTGTCTCGAATATACCCTACTCCATTACAACTCCGATCATGAAGATGCTTTTAAATAATCCATCAAGTGGATTTCAAAAAGGGGTCATTGTAATGGAGAAAGGGGCTGCAAAACGCTTTACCTCAAAGTCAGTCAAAGATTCTTATGTGTTAGCTTGGAGAATGTGGTTTGATATACACTATATCAAAGACATCTCAAGAAATAATTTTTCTCCCCCACCCAAAGTAGATTCTGCAATGGTTCTAATAACTAGAAGGAAAGAACCCATTGTCCAGAAAAAATATTATTTAGCTTTCCTTGGACTGGCACAATATGCCCTAAAGCAATCTAATGCCCCTTTAGATATTGCTTTGCGAGGAATATTTACACTTCCACAGTTAAAACATATAAAAAAAAGCTTAGGTATTTCAAATGGAACACCCATTGGTTCTTTAACAAATACGCAATGGGGGATTGTGTTCAATACGATGATTAATTATGTTCAACGACCTTTATGGCCAAAAGTTAAAAAGAAGTAACTGGCTGAGGAAGAAACGAGTTATCTCTCTAATTCAAAGAAATGATTGAAAATTGAAATGTAATTATTGTACACCTATGTCAATAATTAGACCCATAAACCTGATGTTCTTCGTTTTAGTTATTTTGTACTCTAAGGAATGTCTAACTTTTGTAGACATTCCTTAGATCAATCTAATAATATTTTCCCCTTCTAAAACAAACCCGCACCCTGCTTAAGTACGATGTTTCACAATGTGTTCATGTAATGTTTAAATTAAAGAGTTTCTTATGAGTCGCTTAGTACAATTTTTTTAGCAGATTGGTTTTTATTGAGGGATGGCTTTAGCTCAGCAATTAAGATTGCAATCATAATTAATACCGCACCCGTAACGGGTTTCAATAGAGAATTGTGCATTCCGCACATCCTATAATGTGTAAACCCGACTAGCAGACCAAAAAAACTACTACAGTAGCTAGTGACTGCAGCATTCACATTAAATTTAAGCGATAAAACGAATCATGGCAATCTCGTCACAAGCATCATTTTTAGGGCATGACATACAATCTACCCAAACCTTCTCTGGTAGTGAATGGCGAGACACTACAGTAAATTCACATTTAGCAAAGAATTCTTTCTCATAGGTTAATGAGATAAGCCTTTGTATCCCTAATTTCACAGCTTCTTCTGCCACTTTATTGACTAGCAGACGGCCGATTCCATTACCCGCATATTGATCATCTACAACAAGGGAGCGAATTTCAGCTAGATCTTCTCCCAATACATGTAAACCGGCAACGCCGACAATCTTCCCCTCTTCTTTCATTACATATAAACACTGTAAATGTTGATAGAGTGATAGATATGACCTTGGCAGGACAATGCCCTTATCAGCGTATACTTTGATTAATTGATGAATTTGTTTCACATCCGTACTAACTGCATTTAAAATTTCCATTGCCGTGAACCCCTTTTATGTGTAATATAATAAAAATACATCATAACGGATTTTTATTCAATATAATAATATAAAAAAAGGGAAAATTCAAATAAAAAATACAGATAGCTAAAAAGCTATCTGCAACTTTGTATTATTATTTTTCAACTATGCGCTTCATTGTATGAATTTGACCTTGATGATTTGCTTCATGATAAGCAGACAACATTGCTAGTTGGCCTACAGTTTTTTGCCCTAATATGGCTTCAGGTAATTCTTGATTGAATACATCATTGGGGATTTTATTTATTCGAACGATTTGATCTTGTAGTTGATCAATTAGAAAATTTACAGACGGGACTTCTCCTGTCCAATCACTCGGCTTTGTACCGTAACCAAATAACTGCAAATAATTCTCAGAAAGATGATCTGTGTTGTTTGGATAATTCATTATGAATTGCTCAGTCACTGTTAGGACATGTCCAATATGCCAATGGATTGTATTATTGAAGCCTTCAGGTTGAACATCTAATAAATCTTGCGGGATGTTTTTTACTTCTCTTAATAGATTGTTTCTTGTTAATTCTAGTTGATACTTGATTGCTTCACTCATTTGTTAAACACTCCTTAAAATAAAATTTAACAGCTGCCATCTGTGCAAGCATCGCCTTGTTTAATTACATTCAATGGTTGGCTTTGCTTTTCCTCTTCGATTACTTTTGTTAATACTTCAGAAAAAACATTTGAAGGTTGAGCCCCTGAAACGGCATACTTGCGATTAAAGACAAAGAATGGCACACCTTGCACACCTAACTGCACACCCTCTTGCATATCTGCCTCTACTTCTTTTTTATATTGATCAGAAGCTAGAACAGATGTTACCTCTTCTTTATCTAATCCTACAGCTGCTGCGATATCAACTAATGATTCTATTTCCCCTACATGTTTTCCTTCGACAAAATAACTTTTAAGTAATTGCTCTTTCATTTCGCTCATCTTACCTTTCTCTTTCGCTAGGTGGATTAGGCGATGAGCATCTAAGGTATTTGTCATTTTAGCATCGTTTAGATGATAATCTAAGCCTACCTCATTCGCTTGTGCCGTTACTTGTTGTTGCATTTGTTCAACTTGCTCAACAGACTGGCCGTATTTCTTTGCCAGCATTTGATTCATCGTTTCTGTAGTATTTTGTGGAGCATTTGGATCCAATTGAAAGCTTTTATACACCACTTCTACCTCATCTTTTTGATTGAAGCCAACAAGTGCATGTTCAAACTTTCTTTTGCCAATATAACAGAAAGGGCAAGCAATATCTGACCAAATTTCTACTTTCATTCTATTCCCTACTTTCTATAAACCTTTTAGTATTTGTTTAGTGACTGATAATGCATCCATTACACGATCACTATTTGTTTTCGTACTGCTCATTACATTTATACCTTGAATGATCACCATAAGAAACCGTGCCAACAACAAGCTGTCAGTTTGCGAAGTAATTGAATGATCTTTCTTTCCTCTTTCAATAGCACTAATAAATACTTCTTCTATTTCTTGAAATTGCTCATTAATAAGCTGACAAAACGCTTGATCATGTGGACCCATTTCAATCGCTTCATTGCTTGTCATGCACCCACATGGTAAACCATCCTCTGCATGAACCATTTTTAATAAGAAGGTTTCTATTGCCTCATAACCATTATCGCCATTTTGTATGATGTCCTGAAGTTGTTTGAGCTGTTCCTCATGATACATACGAAAGGCGGCTATAAATAAGTCATATTTATTACCGTACGCTTGATAAATACTACTTTTGCTTAAACCGGTGACTTCTTGTAGATCAGAGAGAGACGTTGCATGATATCCTTTTTTCCAAAACAAAATCATGACATCTTTTAATTTTAATTGTGGATTAAAATTTAATGGACGAGCCAAAATGTCCTCCCTCCTTAATAAATGTAGTATACCAATTAAGTACCGATTAGTCCAAAACTAAAGTTACGAACTAGGTAGGTGTGTACCAAAAAAGTTCCTTATAGCAAAAAGTTGATATTAAATGAACCACAATGAAAATATAATTACAATTTTAGGAGAAGACGCCATTCTTCTAAAAAATTGAAGCAGCAAAAAGGGCCAATAAATGCTATAACCAATAATTGTTGATTGAGACCCTCATATTATACATATAAAAGAAAAGATAAATAGATAACTAAAGATACAGTGAGACTGCTTAATAATGTAGAATAGAGCACAATTTGAGCAGTCAACTGAGGTTCCACGTTATATTCAAGAGCAATTGTAGCTGTATTTCTTGAAGTAGGAAAAGCACTGGCAATAAATAATGATTGTGCTAAAACCCCTTCAATTCCAAGAAGGGTAATAATAAGAAATGAAAGAGCTGGTCCTAATAATAAACGTCCAATTAAGCTCCACGTAATCACACGATGAAACATTTTTAATTGTATTTGTGATAACTGTGCACCTAACAATAATAAAGCTAAACCAATAAAACCAGCTGCCAATTGATCTAAAGGAATCTCTATAAAAGTGGGAAGAGGGATGTTGAATAATAAGAAGAGATATCCTAATAGAAGGGCATGAATCACAGGCAATTTTACGAGCGACAATACAAGTGAACCTATCGATCGGCTAGTTGAAAGAAGATTATACATACCATATGTAAAGGTTAAAATATTTTGCACTACAATTATAATAATTTGTACGGAAACACCTAGTGGATTAACAGTAAAAACAAGTTGACTCACAGGCAAACCATAATTATTAGAATTCATCAATGAAATACTATTTTTTAACGTGGCTGCCTCTCCCTTATTTAAAGATAAACACTTCGCCATGATTTGCCCGATAATCATTAAAGCCACCGTAAAAATAAACAAATAGCTCAACAGTTGGCCTAATAAACTCGCATCAAAAGATGAGCGATAAATATGTAAAAAGATAGCTGCTGGCATAAAACAATTGGTTACTAACGTAGATAGTTGCTTCAATTGAAAAGAAAACTTTCTTTGCAAGAAAGCACCTAATGCCAATAAAAGAAGAATAGGGAAAATAATTTGCAAGAATATCTCAATAAAAAATGTCATATAGAAAAAACACCTTTCCTTTATAAACCTTCTATTCTTAGCTTAAGCAACACTAGGCCATAAGTAAATTCAAAATTTATTATGTTTTTCAATAATTTTTTCTAATGTTTTGTTTACACTTCTCAATAAATTGTTTGACAAGGATGGATTGTTCCTCGTTTTTACGTGTACAAATGGCAATTCTATGTTGTACAGAAACGCCCTCTACATAAACCCTTGCTAGTTGCCCATTTTTGATATGATCTTTGACAACGAGTGAGGAAATAAAATTGGCTCCATATCCGGAAATGACCGTAGAAATTGTCTCACTTAGTCCATCAAATTGCAGGGCAACCTTCGGCGGATTTAGTTGATTAGCATAACAAAGTGAGACTAAATGCTCACGCATGGAACTGCCTTCTTCTCGCATAATGAATGGCTCTTTGACCATTTCTTCGAGTTTAATCGTTTGATTGGCTAATCGATGATTTGCCCCTACAACAAACCATAGTTCATCTTCTAATAATTCGTACCAATCAACATTCTCAGGGCGTTCACCAATTCCACCATATATAGCAATATCTGCTTTATAATGTTGCAGTTGATCAAAAGCATCTTTCGTATTACTTGTAGAAATGACCAAATTGACCTTTTCATGTTCACGTTTAAAACTGGCTGCTAACTTAGGTAATAATAAGTTCGCAGGTAAGTAGGTCGTAGCAATCCTTATCGTTCCTTCCTCACCATTACGATAATCATCTATAAATGCTTCAATTTGCTTTTCTAATGAAAACAAATGCTCAGCTTTACCAGCCAAAGCTATACCAAATTCAGTAAGAACAGCTTTTCTACCATTTTGTTGAAATAAAGGCACACCAATTTCATGTTCGAATTTCTTAATTTGGCTAGAAACAGCCGGTTGGCTAATATTTAATTGCTCAGCCGCTTTAGTGAAACTGCCGATTTTTGCCACTTGATAAAATAGTCTTAACCCATGTGTGTTCATTCAATCACCCTTTATTATAATTATTATTTATAAAACTATAAAAATAATATATTTTTTTTATTATAAATCATAACATATACTTAAAATAAAGAAACATACATTTTTCATAAAAGGGGAGATAATGATGGAAGATAAAATTGTGTGGTCTGATGTGGATGATTACTTAATCGACAAATTAATTACAATTGATAGTGAGCTCGAAGATATACTACGAGCAAATGAGGAAGCAGACTTACCTGCCATTGATGTATCACCAACTCAAGGAAAGCTTCTTTACTTAATCACAAAGTTACGTTCCCCTAAAAACATTCTAGAAATTGGCACCCTTGGAGGCTATAGTAGTCTTTGGTTTGCAAAAGCACTTAATAAAGGGGCTAAAATTTATACATTAGAAGCTAATTCAAAATATGCCAATGTTGCTCGTAAAAACATTGAACAGACTCTATTTACAGATCAAGTTGAAATCATTGAAGGTAAAGCTTTAGAAACATTACCTATTCTTGCGGAAAAAGAAGTGCCATTTGATTTAATATTTATCGATGCTGATAAAGAGAATAATCCAGCATACTTAAATTGGGCCTTAAAATTAGCTAATAAGGGAGCAGTAATTATTGCCGACAATATCGTTAGAAATGGAGAAATCATTGAAGAACATAGTACGGACCCTCGCATACAGGGTGTACGCTCCTTCTTCGATCTTCTTGAGAATCATCCCCAAGTAGAATCAACAGCTATACAAACAGTTGGTCAAAAAGGTTACGATGGATTTGTATTAGCCATTGTTAAATAGAGAAAAAAACTGAGTGATGATTATCACTCAGTTTTTTTATTAGTACAGGTATTGTCGGGATTCCTTTTATAGCTTTCTAACTTTTACTTCTGTCACACTATGGCCTTCGCCTTTTTCAATAATTAAATCAGCACGGTTCTTCGTAGGTAATATATTCTTCTTTAAATTTGTATGATTCGTTTCCTTCCAAATACGGTCAGCAATTGCTAAAGCTTCCCCTTCACTCATTTTGGCAAATTTATTAAAATAAGATTTTGGATTCTTAAAAGCAGTACTCCTAAGTAGCTGGAATCTTTCTTTGTACCATTTCTCAACATTCGCTTCCTCAGCGTCGATATAAATAGAGAAGTCAAAGAAGTCTGAGATAAAGGGCTTATCTTTACCTCTCACATTTTTAGGTGGCTGTAAGACATTAATACCTTCTACAATGACAATATCAGGTTCCGTAAGCGTTTGCATCTCATCACGAACAATATTATACGTTAAATGTGAATAGACAGGTGCCTGCACAACTGATTGACCCGATTTTAATTCAGAAAGAAACTTGAAGAGCTTACTGATATCATAACTTTCCGGGAAGCCTTTCTTCTTCATAAGTCCCTTTGATTCTAATATTTCATTTGGGTAGAGAAATCCATCCGTTGTTACTAGGTCTACCTTAGGCTGTTCAGGCCACTCCGAAATCAAATATTGAATCATTCTAGCCGTCGTACTTTTACCAACTGCTACACTTCCTGCAATACCAATAATATAAGGAACCTTCTTTGTTTCCATCTGTAAGAAATGATTGCTATCTTTATGCATGTTTTTTGCATTTAAATAGTACAAATTCAAAAGTTGGGAAATAGGCTGATATACTTCTGTTACTTCTGACAATGATAATCGGTCATTTACCCCTTGTAATGACTGCAAATCCAAATCCTCTAAAGGAATGGTTGATCTCCTACTGAGTGCTGACCATTCACTTCGATTAAAAGTTAAATAGGGTGAGTAATCCTTTGTTAATTGTTTATTCAACTTTTTGTCCTCACTAACCTTAACATTTTCAATTCTTGAGTTTATTTTAACATATCATACAGTTTTTTCAGCTTTTTTATTTTTCCAAATGGCAAAAATCGATTTTTCAAGCGTTTATCTTTTTTTCCGTACTTCTATTCTCTATGCTTCTTACTTTACTGAAACATAAGATTAGAATCATGTTGTCATTACTTTCCCCATTCTTTCACTCCACATTCCAATTACCCTAATTTTCGTCTTTCTCTTACATGTCTGATTTGGTTCCTCCCCTCCTTCTCATTGTTGTTAGGTGTTCATTATATATCCTCGAAAAAAAAAGCACTGCGACATGCAGTACCTTTTTCAATATATAATTGTTAATTATTCTTTAATCTTATCCCTACTAAATGGCCACCTCTTTCCAATGGGCCGTTTCGCATAATCAAGTAGGATAAAGCCATACCGCATAAACCAGCGAATCCTAATATGTGAATGAATGTTAGTAAATGATTAATAAATAAGTCAATTATTTTACCCATTCCTTCATTTGTAAACCAAACAACCAATATGCCACCGAAAATCGTTATCCCAATTAATAGCCTAATTGTACCTAAATAAAACCATAGACTATTGACTAATAATAAGACACCAAACAAAAACACACACAGTACAACATCAGCCCACCAATAAAGAACTGGATTATCACTTTGAAATAATAAGCCAACATGTTGCAGATGAACTGGATTACCATTGTTCTCTGATAAATATAAATTTAACTGATACATCACATTAAGAAAAGCCGTATTAATAAAGATAAATAAAACTGTATTAATTATTGTACTTAAAAGATACTGCCGCCTTGTTCCTCCAAGTGAAAGAACATACTTATATGTTTTATTATAGAGTAAAAACGGATAAATGAGAAAAAATCCATATATAGGTCCAAAAATCGCACCAGTGAAATTCTCACCAATTAAATAGCCACTAATAGAAAATAGAATAAGTATGCTCACAGTAATAGAGAGAATAATAATTGTCTGTTTCTTCAAATCTTCGAACATTAATTTAAACGGTCCATTAAAAGTAGAGAACATGTTAATCTCTCCCTTCCTGTGTCATTGTTTTTTGCACCAGATAGTCTTGCAATGAAACATTTTCTAGATGAACCTTATTTGCATTCGCGATTGTGTGCCATTCATCAGTTATTACATCATCAATCATTACTTGCATTTGGTTACGTAACTTTTTCTGTTGAAGTATTTGGTGGTGACTCTGCACTAGCTTTTGCACTTCTTCTACAGGCCCAGTTAACATGAGCCCCCTTCGCTTTAACTCTTCCGTATCGGTATAACTAGCTAATGTTTTGTTATGAATAACAGCTATTTTCTCACATAGTGGTTCAATTTCCTCTATATGATGAGAGGAAAGTATAAACAAACGTGGATGGTCTTCATATGTCTCTAACAATACATCATAGAATTGTTTTCTTCTAAATGCGTCTAACCCATTTGTCGGTTCATCCATAATTGTTACTGGCGCCTTACTAGCCAAGCCAATGACGATTTTTATCATTGTTTGCATCCCTTTAGAAAATTTCCTTATCAGCTTCTTCTTAGGTAATTCAAATAATTCCACCAGCTCTTCAGCATATTGCTGATCCCAATTTGGATTGAAATACGCTCCAAACATTAATGCATCTTTCACATTCCAAAACTCAGAAAACGGATGATTTTCCTGCATATAAGCAATATACTTCATCCCTTCTGAATGATTGTAGGGCGAGATTCCATGAATATCAATGACGCCATTTTTGGGTTTCTCCAAACCTGCCAACAGCTTCATTAATGTCGTTTTACCTGCGCCATTCCGACCCCAAAGTCCCATAATAATGGGCTCTTCTTCTACTAAGTTTACATTCTTTAAAGCAAGTGTGGATCCGTAGTTAAAATCGAGCCCTTGAATCTTAATCATCATTCTCCCCCCTTATAAGTCGAAGAATTTCTTCTTCATTTAAATGGATGCGTTTCGCTTCATCTAACATAGGTAGCACATATTGTTTATAGAAATCTGCTTGCCTTTCTTTTAATAACAACGCCTTCGCTCCTTTCGCTACAAACATGCCAACACCTCGCTGTTTAAATACCAGCTCTTTATCTACAAGAAGCCCTAAACCTTTTTGTGCTGTTGCTCGATTGATTTGATAAAACTGAGAAAGCTCTGTCGTCGAAGGTACTTGATCTCCCTCTTTTATGTGACCATCAACAATATCATCTGCTATCGTTTCTGCCAATTGTTGAAATATTGGCTTAGAATCATCAAAGACTGATTTCACTTTTAACCCCTTCCTACCTAGTTGATAGGTTGATTACTCGTGTAACCAACTATACATCATTTTATGTACCTTGTAAAGTCAACGTGAAAACTTTTTGTAATTAACCTTTGATCACTATCAAAAAAATATAAGAAAAATAAAAAAGAACTGCCATTAAAGACAGTTCTCAAAGAAATTTACCAAGGTCTTTTAGGACCCCAACCGCCTGTTTGACAAGGGTTGTAAGGCTTACCACACATGATATGTTGTTCTTTACACTCATTTACAACGGATTCAGTGTGTGGAAAATAATGTTTGTGTGTAATACAATGTTTATTAACATTTGTAGTATGACTAGGGTGTACATGATTGATATTCGTATTTGAATAATTCGGCTTTACATATTGCTGAGTTGGAGAAACTTGAGTCGGACCTTGTTGTGCTGGTGACTGAGATGGGGATAAGAATTGCGGTTGACCACCCCATGGACCAGTTTGAGCACCTGCTACTTGGTGAGGCAATTGTGCACCTGTTTGCGCACCTGCCACTTGATGAGGCATTTGTGCACCTGCCACTTGATGGGGCAATTGGGCACCTGCCACCTGATTTGGGTTATTCCATTGTTTATAGCTCACGCTAAGACCTCCATTCTGTTTTATTCCTTAATAAGGTATGTTGGAAGGTGATAAGTTGTCTAATACAAACACCTATATTAAGTACAGAAATTTCATTTGGTCCAATGGCTATTTAGCTGTAAACGCATAAACAGATAATGGCGTGATTTCATTTGTCACACGAAAATCTTCTAACATGGACATTTGGGAAAAGATAAGCGACTTTAACTTTTCAGGTATTTCTCCTAATTGCTCTAACTCAGTATGCAAGTCCCTTACTAATTTAGTCACTTCCCATTTTGCATCTTGCAACTCTGGAGAGAAAATAATATGTTCTTTCTCTATATCCCAGCCTGCCTCCCTCACCACTTTTTGTATATCAAAAGGGGTAAACAATGTACGAATATTAGCGTCACTCTCTTTTTTGAAAGACTCATATTGTGCCTGAATGAGAACTGATAATAAATGTGGATACTGTTCAACTACACTTATTCTCGTATCCCACTCAGCGAAACATAGGTTCTTTCCCCATTTTTTCACTTTTTTCATTAATGCGGCAAACTCCTCAATTGAGTTCATATACCATGCACAATGTGAAAAAACGATATGATCAAAAGATTTTTCCAAAAACTCAATTTGGTCAGATAATAAATCCATATGGAAATCGATATGAATTTGTTTGCCAATTTTTGAATTTAACAAATAGGTAATGGATTCACCAAGTGTAATAGGTGTTCCATAAGTTGGAGAAGCAATATCAATACCGTGAACAAACCCCTCCTCACCGACTAAATAAGCTAATACTGCTGTGGTGTCACCTTGGCCGCTGCCTATTTCTAAAACACGATCGCCTTCTTTAATGCCCCAAAATTCTGCCAATTTCAACCGATGTACTGTTTGTACCTTTTGTATTTCAAAATTTGTCGCCATACAATCTGTAATGATGTCGACACCATTCATAGGTCCACCTGCCGCTTCAAATTTTATAAGAATATTTGCTATACTTTAGATAAGTATACTTCATTAAATAAAAAGGGGGTAGAAAAATTTGCAAGCACTCGCAGTCTTTTGTGGTTCAAGCCAAGGGGCACATCCCTCCTATATGAAAGGTGCACAAATTTTAGGAGAGCAATTAGCTAAAAGAAGCATCACACTCATATATGGCGGTTCAAGTATTGGTTTAATGGGCGCAGTAGCAGATAGTACATTAGCCAACGGTGGAAAAGTAATTGGTGTCATTCCTAAATTCCTTCAAGATAAAGAAATTGCCCATCCGAACTTAAGTGATCTAGTCATCGTTGATTCTATGCATGAAAGAAAACATAAAATGGAAGAACTTGCCGATGGATTTATTATGCTTCCAGGTGGCTGCGGAACATTAGAAGAATTTTTTGAGGTGTTTACTTGGGGGCAGTTAGGGTTACATCAAAAACCTATTGGTATCCTCAATATTGATCACTATTTTGACCTCTTAATCTCACTGATTACTCATATGAATGAACAACAATTCTTACAAGACAAATTTTTGAAAATGGCACTAGTTAGCGAGAGTCCTGCTGATTTAATTCAGCAATTTTATACTTATACGCCTCCTGAGGTCAAAACATTTATTAGAAAGAGCCAAACGTAAACCCTCATTTTTTTGAATAGATTTTAAAAAAAATGTGTAACTCATCAAAAAAAGGTTATATATATAGTACAATCTATTTCTAAAAAGGAGACGATCCAAATGGCTAAGAAATTATTTACAGCAACTGTTACAGTAAGTGGTGGACGAGAAGGTACAGCGGTATCAGAGGATGGTAACTTTAATGTCGCAATAGCAATGCCAGGAACACCTAGAGCGAAAGAAATGCCCGAAGCGACAAATCCAGAACAATTATTCGCTGCAGGATATGCAGCTTGCTTTGAAAGTGCCCTGCAAGGTGTATCTAAAATGGATCGGACACCGATAGATACGGAAGTAATTGGCAATGTCAGTCTCTTTAAGGATGAAAAAGAAGGCTATAGCTTACAAGTGAAATTAAATATTAAAGCAAAAGGGACCGATCAGGAGACATTAGAAAAACTGGTTCATAAAGCGCATGAAACTTGTCCGTATTCTAAAGCTGTACGCAATAACATCGAAGTCATCTTAGAGCCACATGCAGTAGAACAATTATAGTAAATCATAGTTAAAAAACTCGCCAAATGGCGAGTTTTATTTTGTTTCATTCTCAACATATACTCTTTTTACAAAGAAAGATAAAATCAGTCCGATGATAGAAGCAATTAGCCCAAGATAAAACGCTGTTTGAACACCGGTTGTTAGTGCTTCAGCTGCGATAGCTGTATTTGCCATACCTTCTTTAGGTATATAGCTGGATTGGCCTGCTGCCATTAAACTAATAGCAACCGCAGTACCAATGGCACCAGCAATTTGCGATAGTGTATTCATAATCGCTGATCCATCGGGATAATGCCTTTTTGACAGCTGATTTAATCCATTCGTTTGAGCTGGCATCATAATCATCGCCACGCCGATTAACATCACCGTATGAAGGAAAATAATCAAAGCTGAACTCGTTTCCGTTGTTACTCTAGTAAATAAAAAGGTCATAATTGTTGTTAAAACGAAACCAGGTATAATTAAATACCTTGGACCAAACCGGTCAAAAAGCCGCCCTGTAACTGGAGACATTAAACCGTTAATTAATCCACCTGGTAGCAACACAAGACCTGCTGCTAGTGCAGTTAGTAATAATCCACCTTTTAAGTAGAGTGGTAATAGGATAGCAGACGACAAAATCATCATCATACATAAGAAAACCATAATCGTTCCTAAAGAAAACATTGGATGAGCGAAAACACGTAAATCGAGCATTGGCTCTGGACTACGTAACTGGCGGATAGAGAATAACAATAAACTAATTACTCCAATTACAATTGGGAAGAGTACTAAAGGACTGGCCCACGACCCATTTCCCTCTCCCGCACTGCTAAATCCGTATACAACGCCACCAAAACCAATCGTCGATAATAACAATGAAACAAAATCAATTCGGGGCTTCGTAATGGTAGAAACATTTTGCATAAAAGCCATTCCAATAACTAAAGTAATGATTAATATAGGTAATGATAACCAAAATATAGAATGCCATCCCCATTGATCAATCAATAATCCTGAAATGGTTGGGCCAATAGCAGGTGCACACATAATGACTAAGCCCATAAGGCCCATCACACTTCCACGCTTATTCGCAGGGAAAATAAGTAGAATCACATTCGTCATTAATGGTAATAACAATGCTGTCCCTATCGCTTGGATCACACGACATATTAATAACATAGGAAAACTAATTGATAACGCACCAATCAATGTACCAATAATTGAGAATATAAGGGAAGCAGCGAATAATTGCCTTGTACTGAACCATTGAATAAGTAACCCTGAAACTGGTACTAAAACACCAAGTACTAATAAAAACCCTGTTGTCAGCCACTGAACCGCATGTGGTTCAATCTGATAGTCCACCATAATATTCGTAAAAGCCATGTTAAGTGCCGTTTCACTAAATAATCCAATAAAAGCAGCAATCATTAACACAATTGCAATCGGCAAAGGCTTGATCTGGACTTGTTGTAAATCATTTATCTTCTCTGTCATTTTCTTTCTCCTTCTATAAATATCTCGAATAAAACACCATCCCTCCTATTCTACATGATTTACGCCATATTTGCCTATCAGTTAGCTCATCTATTCAATGCGCAATTATATGCCACTTTCGTCTCTATAGAAAGTCAATATCCTTTTAGTGTTCTAAATTGCGCTAAGCTCTGCTGTTTTTCAACAAGTCTGACTTCCTGACTTCTTTTAAGCCACTTGAGGTAACTACGCTTCTCCAATGAGCGGTGGTCTCTCCTATTTTGAAAATCACATCCTAAATAGTTACATTCTAATACTTCAAACTTTTACATTTCCAAAAGAAAAAGCCAGCTCATCGCCGGCTTCTCACCCTTTTGACATATCTCCAAACCCCTCACCAAACACATCGCGTACATCATGTATGGCAACGAAGGCTGTGTGATCCGTTGCTAAAACAATTTTTTTCAATTTCATAATTTCTTGCTTACTAATAACAATATATAGGACTTCCTTTGCTTGCTTTGTATAATATCCTCTTCCGTTCATTACTGTTACTCCACGGTCGAGTTTTTGATTGATTTGTTGGGCAATCGTGTCTGACTCTTTCGATATAATTGTGACAGCCTTTTTAGGATTTAATCCTTCAATAATGAGCTCCATCACTTTTGTACCGACATATAACATAATGAGTGTAATCATTACTTTCTCTGCACCAATAATGAAATAAGAACTTAGGACAACAAGAATATCAAAAAATAATAAGCTATAACTAATACTCCATCCTAAAAACTTATTTGTCATCTTCGCAAGAATGGTTGTTCCAGCTGTAGTACCACCAACACGAATAATTAATCCAATGCCAACTCCAGAGAATATTCCTCCAAAAATGGCATTAACTAATATCTCATTCGAATCAATTCTCCACCCTTCAGTTAAATGTAAGGAAAGAGAAAGCGAAATAACAGCGATAATCGTATATATAACGGTTTGTTTCGTTAAAAATTTATAACCTGCAATCAATAAAATGGCATTTAATATGAAACTCACTAACCCTGGAGACCATTCAAAAAGATAATAGAATATAATTGTCAATCCAGTAACTCCGCCTTCACTAAGTTCACTCGGGATGACAAACAGATTAATAGCTAATGCAAAAAGAAACGCACCAAAGACAATGACAATACTATCCCATATATATTTTTTCATGGCTTCTATCCTCCATCATTCAATTCGCTCTCCATTTGAGGCACCACTGCATTTTATCATGGGGTGATTAGTGACGACAATAGATTTTAGAAATAATGAATGAAAATCATTCATTAAAAAAGAATTATGAATTATCTTTTAACTCAAAGGTAAGGGAAAAAAACTTATCATTACTTTCTACAATTAAAAAGTTGCGAGTGCCGAGCATCTCGCAACTTTTTTACACATCTTAAATGATGATATCATTTACCTAACTCTTTTGTATCTCATGTTGACTGACAGCTAATCGCTTAACTATTTGTTCACTATCATCGTTTAAACCTCGAACTCTAACGGAATTTCCGTTTTCTTTGAGCTTCAAGATCGCTTTATCCAACGCACCAACACCTGAATCATCCCAAATATGAGCTTGAGTGAAATCCAATATAATCGTCTCTTTTTTTACGTCAAAATCTATTTTTTCTAAAAAAGCATCAACAGAGACAAAGAATATTTGCCCTTGAACCTGATAATTTGTTAAACAATTTGTGTGGTCGATTGTCTTTGTTATTTTCACCTTTGATATTTTCGCTGCGAAGCATATAGCACTTAATATGACACCAGCAATAACACCTTTAGATAAGTCATGTGTGTACACAACGATCCCGACTGTAACTAACATCACTAACGAATCAGATAATGGTGCCTTTTTCAAATAAGCAAAAGAAGACCAATCAAAGGTACCTATAGAGACCATAACCATAATACCTACTAACACAGGCATTGGAATCTGGACAACGACTCCTCCTAACACAAGGATTAAAAACATTAATACAAGTCCAGCTACAAGTGTTGATAGACGTCCTCGACCACCCGACTTCACATTGATAACGGATTGTCCAATCATTGCACAACCTGCCATTCCCCCAAAGAATCCCGTTACAAAGTTAGCAATCCCTTGCCCTCTTGCTTCTTTATTCTTATCTCCAACAGTATCAGTCATATCGTCTACAATTTGAGTAGTTAATAATGACTCGAGCAACCCAACAATTGCCAAAGCAACAGAAAAGGGGAGTATAATCATCAACGTTTCTAAATTAAATGGGACATTCGGTAGGAAGAAGCTTGGTAATGTTTGTGAAATCGCTCCTAAATCCCCGACCGTTTTCATATCAGCTTGAAAAAAAATAGCGGCTGCTGAAAGGAAAACAATCGCAATGAGTGGAGCCGGTATGACCTTGATAAACCTTGGTACAATATAAATAATTAAAAGAGTAATAGCTAAAAAGATGAAAGTCATATAAGACTCTCCTAAAATATGAGGCACCTGTGCCATAAAAATGAGAATGGCAAGTGCATTAACAAACCCCATCATGACAGCTCTCGGGATAAATTTCATTACCTTAGCTATTTTAAATACACCAAATAAAAATTGAATGACTCCAGTTAAAATAGTTGCAGCAAGTAAATAATTCAAACCGTATTCTTTTACTAGAGGAACCATTAAGAGTGCCATTGCTCCCGTTGCTGCAGATATCATTCCGGGTCTCCCACCTGTAAAAGAGATAATAATAGCAATACAAACAGATGCATATAACCCTACCATTGGATCAACACCAGCTATAATAGAAAAGGCGATCGCCTCTGGGATAAGTGCAAGTGCAACTACAATGCCTGATAAAATATCTCCTCTAATATTTGAAAACCACTGTTCTTTCCATGTGATCAATCCTAAACACCTCATTCACGTCTTTTTTTAGGCAATGAGAAGATTTTAACACAAAAAGTTTCATAAAGGAACGTTTTTGGGATTAATTATGGCATATCAAGAAATTTTCAGGTGATGTGATATGATATCTTTAATTACGTTTGCAACTATTAGTTCTTATTTCATTTTAAGAAGAAAAGGAGCAATGATTATGTTCGCGGGATATCTACGACCTCTACATGATTTAGATATAGATGAGCAATATACCTACTTAAAAGATTGCGATATATACTTTCAAGAAGCACATACCTCACCAAAAAGAAGAAATAAATTAAAGGATTTATTAAACCATTTGCAAAAAGGTGATAAAGTGATTGTCGCAAGACTGAACGTATTAGCTGACTCCACGAATCATCTCGCAGAATTATTAAATGAGTTAGATGAGCGAAAAATTTATTTCAAAGCAATACATGAAGAAATCGATACAAGTGATGAAACGGGTAAGTATTTCTTACCCATGTTAAATAAGCTTATTTCCTTTCAAAGTGACGTAATCAGTGAAAATACCAGAAGAGGATTAACAAAAGCAAAAGAACAAGGAAAATCGAGTGGTAGACCAAAAAAGCCTGATGAAAATGTTAAAAAAGCGATTGAAATGTATCAAACAAAAAATTTCACTTTATTAGAAATTAAAGAACAAACAGGGATCAGTAAATCTACATTATACCGATATTTAGAACAATTAAGTTAAAAACAACTGATTCAATGGCATACTAATAAAAATAGTTATTTAATAGTTTGTTTATCTACGAGTCCAACAGGGAATAATATGACTATCCGAGAAAAAGGAGAGGTTTAAATGGACGGTAATAGAGAAGCTTACTATATCAACCTTGAAAACGGTACAATACTTGACACA
The DNA here is from genome assembly GCF_038595015.1 of Cytobacillus sp. FSL W7-1323. NCBI lineage: Bacteria > Bacillati > Bacillota > Bacilli > Caryophanales > Bacillaceae > Cytobacillus > Cytobacillus sp. FSL W7-1323. Next base: position 1,076,590 of record NZ_CP151998.1, on the reverse strand, counting down.
ATGGATGGTCATGATTGGCAGTTTAGAGTATATGCAACAGGTGCTGAAATTGCTGAGCTAAACCGCTTTTTAGATGAGAACTATAATGCCGAGTTAAAAACCTTTGCTAGAGCTCAAGTTCCTTTTCTTGAGTATCATAAAAAATCGCCTAACCCTGAATATGATCAAATTTTGATGCGTCTTTATGAGATGATTTATCAATTAGGTGATCAAGAGGCAAAAAATCATATAAAAGAGATGAATATTATCGATACTGAAAAGATATAAAAAGAAGCCACCTTCAATAGGGTGGCTTCTTTGCTTCTATTAAATTTCGGACGACTTCTCTTCTCTTGTATATTTCTTCACTGCTGGAATAATGTCATTCCCAATAATCTCTATATTTTTCATTACATCGGCGAAAGGTACTCCACCAAAATCGATTTGTGCTAAAAACCTTTGCATCCCAAATAATTCATATTGATAGAGAATTTTCTCAATAATTTGTTGCTTACTCCCAACCATTAAAGCATCCCTTACATCGGGCGCTTGTGTGAATTGCTGAATAGGGTAACCCCCTCCACCTCTAATCGCTTGAAAGCCACCATTTAGATAAGGATACATTCCTTCAAGCGCTTCTCGAGTTGTATCTGCAACATAAAATAAACTCGTAGTTGCAATTGGATATTGGTTGGCTTGGAATCCATTATCCTCTAACGTCTGGCGATAAGCATCTACAGATATTTTGAAATTATCTGCTGGACCACCTAAGGTTGTTAATACCATTGGAATGCCCATTTTACCTGCTTTAACGGCACTAGCTGGTGGACCGCCAACACCTCTCCAAATAGGAAGTGAACCATTCAGAGGCCGTGGAAGCACTTCAGCATTATCTAATGGCGCACGGAATCTTCCCGACCATGTCACCCTTTCTTCCTCATTCAGTTGCTTTAATAAAGCCAACTTTTCCTCAAAGATATCTTCATAATGAGCCAAGTCTATACCCAATAATTGATAAGCTCCTACTCTAGAACCTCGACCCGCGACAATTTCAGCACGGCCACCTGAAAGCAAGTCAATTGTAGCAAAATCCTCATATACCCTAACAGGATCAGATACACTTAATACTGTTGCTGAACTTGATAATTTTATTTTTTTCGTTGCCTGGGCAATCGCACCAAGTACAACGGTATGTGCTTGAGTTGTAAAATAAGTTTGATGGCTCTCACCTAGGCCAAATACATCAATACCTGCTTCTTCAGCTAATTGACTTGCCTCGATGATTTCATTTAGTCTCTTTTGCGCGGATATTCGTTTGCCTGTTTTAGCATTAGGAATGTGATCACCCAATGAGTACAAGCCGAACTCCAGACCATTCTCTTTATTTATCCGGTATTTTTCCATTATTCATTCTCCTCTATAGGTTTAAGCATCTTTTCTATTTCTTCTCGGCGTTCTTCGAGGAATGGCGGAAGATCTAAAGTTTCTCCTAAATGCACGAGATCGGTATCAATTGTGAACCCGGGACCATCTGTCGCAATTTCAAAAAGGATACCATTAGATTCTCTAAAGTATAGGCTTTTAAAATAATAGCGATCGATAATACCATTTGTTAAAAAACCTTTTTCTCTTACTTTACTTTCCCAATATTTCAGTTCCTCTTCGTCTTTTACTCGGATTGCTAAATGATGAACACTGCCTCGTCCTGGTCTCTCATCTGGTCCATCTTTTTCAATCACCACAATTTCACCGAACGGTTCTCCTGCTAATGATTGATAGACCGTTAATTTTTCTTCTTGATAAGAAATAGAGTAGCCAAACATATTCACTAGCGTGTCCTGTAACTTCTCGGGTCTTCTCACTGTCATTTCAACTGGGCCCATGCCCATAATTTGATGCTCCTTAGGGATAAGTGATTGAGACCAACCTCTCCAAAATGACAGGCTTTGCTCAGAGACAATAAGCACTAATTGCAAGCCATCGGGATCTTCAAATGATAGACTGGGGCGTTGCGTATATTCTGTAATTTCTCCATGTTTTACTTTTAATTGCTTAAAACGTTCAGACCAAAACAGTAAACTCTCATAGGATGGAACAAGTAATCCAATGCGGGTAATACTATTTGTTCCTTTATGGGTTCTACCTGCCATCGGTATTTCAAAAAATGTTAATTCTGTGCCTGGACTTCCGATTTCATCTCCGAAAAACAGATGATACATAGAGGGATCATCCTGATTTACAGTCATCTTAACCCGTCTTAAACCAAGTATATTCTTATAAAAGTGATTATTTTTATTCGCATCCTTTGTAATCATAGATGTATGATGATGACCTGCAATGTACGTCATTTAATCCTCTCCTATATAATGGATTTTTTCTTCTGATCACTATTTTTTTGTAGTTTTGATAATAACTGATAAAGAATCTTCTGCTCATCCTGTGAGAGTGATTCATCAAAAAAGGAAGTTTGAAAATGTAATTGGGCCTCATATGCAGCAGCTAGTTTAGTCTTCCCTTTTGCTGTGAGAGAAATTTTTTTCGTTTTCCATTTTACTGCTTTTATAATCAATCCTTCTTTTTCTAGTTTTGAAAGCATTCTAGATACCCCCCCTTGGCTTACCGTTAATTTATCAGCTAGCTCTTGTTGGGTAATGGGTTCGTAAGCTGCTATCTGTGTAAGAACATCAAACTGGGAAGCAGTTAATTGATATTTTTTTAAAAACTCATTAGATAATAAGTTACTTTGATGTGTAAATCTAGCTATCCTCATCCATAATAAAGACCCTAAAGTATGCTTTTTCATTTTTAAAGTCACCTCGTTGTATTTATCACTTTACCACTCAATTGATTTATCTTCAAGTAAAATATCTCGAATTAATAATATATTTTTTTCAAATTCATGCTACATTTACAAATAAAACGGGAAGTATGTACTTATGAAAGGGGGAATGGAGTCATGAATACTGTAGCGATTATTTTAAATCCTCATGCAGGGAACAAGAAATTATTAAATCAAATCGAAGAAATTGAAACAGAATTAAAAGAAACTTTTACAAATGTGAAAATATATCAAACAAAACAGGAGGGTGATGGCGCTAAATACGTGGAAAAACTTGCGTCTTCAGTAGATTTAATTATCGGCGCTGGCGGAGATGGAACAATCTTTGAACTAGTCAATGCATTAGCACCATTGCAAGTGAGACCAGCATTTGCTATCTTACCTGGAGGCACATGTAATGATTTTTCAAGAACCATTGGCATAAATCAAGAACCAAGATTTGCCGCCAAACAGATTAAAGAAAAAAAGATAAAACAAATAGATATCGGTACTTTTAATCATCAATACTTTTTGAACTTCTGGGGAATTGGCTTAATTTCAAAAGTATCAGAGCAAATGGATAATAATAGTAAAAGACTTGGTAAAATGTCTTACTATATCCAAGCGTCTAAGCTTATTTTTCAAAACGAAGTCTTCCATTTAAAAATCGAAAGTGATCATTGCACCTATGATGATGATGCTGTCATGGTCGTAATAGGAAATGGCTCTTATTTAGGTGGGATGCAATCCTTCTTTCCTCAAGCAAATATCCAAGATGGCTTACTTGATGTGTTAATTATTAAACAAGCGAGTATGCAAAATTTTTGGACGTGGCTCCAATCACAAGTAAATGACGATTATCCAGATAAAAATAATGATGAAATCGTCTATTTTCGTACAAAATCATTAAAGATAGAAGCACAACCAATTCAAAAAATTGATTGTGATGGAGAATTAATTGACGAAACACCCTCTACAATTTCTATCTTACCTCAACATTTGACAATGTTAGTCGGTGATGTTTGACTAGGAGAGTCTGCTCAACATATATTTAGGAGAGCAGACTCTCTTGTCAACTTCAGTAAGGATAAGTTTCTTACTTGGATTGCTCTAACTCAACTGCCCACTCTTTTCGGTATTCATTGTGAGGTGGGATAAAGACCGCTTCATGACTACCCCTTACGACTGAAAAATGATCAACATTATAGTGACCATGAAGGGTTTGATTATGGTGAGCAATGATTTTCTCAGCAGGTAAAACTTTTGAATTAATTGTCGAGTGTCCATCTTTGATTAAAGTAACATCAAAACCATTAACAGTTGCATATCGAACAGCTGTATCAATACAATACTCCGTTTGACATCCTGCAATAATTAGATGTTGAACACTCCTCTCTTTTAAGTAATTTAATAAACCAGTTTCGTAAAAAGCATTCGTCGCAAGTTTATTAAACATTTTTTCAGAAGATTTTTCAGGTACCTTAATTAAATGATGTACTTGAAAGCCAGCTCCACTTCCACCGCCAACATCTAGATCTCTTATAAATATAACGTCAATATCATTTTTTTCCGCTTGTTCAATTAATATATTTATTGTAGTAATCAGCTGCTCTTTTTGATAGACCGGCTTTTGACCGTTTTCCCCCTCAATTAAAGCTTCTTGTGCATCAATTATTAATAAAACTTGATTCACTTCTACATCTTCCTCTCTATTATTACTTAAACTATACTCATTCCTGCTCTTATTGAAATACTCCTTCTTTACTTAAAGAAAAAATGAAAAATTAAATGAAGTTCTCTTTCGTCACTACCAATCAGGAAATTTGCACTGTATCTAGGAAAAAAATATAGGTATAATAATAAAGGTGGCAATAATGTAATGTATATAATAGACTGCCATGCATATAATAATAGAAAGAAGGGACAACCTCTATTATTTTTCATTAAAAAGGAGTTTTCACATATGCTTGATTCAATAGAAAGACAATTGATGGAAAGAGAATTGCATTTTTTGCAAGATATGAAAAAACATATAACTAACCCCCAAGATCCAAGAAATCATATTATCGATGAACATATCTCTCTTTTGCAAGAAGTGATCGATACTGATCAAGTTGTCGAGTAAATGTGGTGGTTTCCCAATGTCAAAAAAACTTTCTAGCATTCATAATCTTTTAAAAACTTTTCCTTTTATTGCTTGAGCGAGACATTTATTTGATCCATAGATGTTTCTATGATAAGGAAAACTTCTAATTTCCTATGCCCCAAACCTACTTAACTCCTCCATTACCTACCCACTTGATACCTTTCGTAACTGTTGATTAATCAATACAAGCTCAATCAGTACAGATTTTTCATGACTTTTTAATTAGGTGCAAAAATTTTTAGTAAGAAGCGTTCCCCTCCTTATTCTTCCTATCATTTGCCCATAAAGAAACTGCACCTCCATTTGTTAGATTGTTTTCTAACAATTGAGATGCAGTCCAATTTGTTCAGATGAATGATTCATCCTATGCTTCTACACATTTATTTGTGGCTTTTCCTCACGATTGGCAAAAGTGAAAAAGAGGGTAAAACCAATAAAGGATGTAACGAACAAAATAGCTCCCATCGGTATAGCTGTTGATTCATTCAACCCTACTAATGGAGAAACCGTCGCTCCTACCACAAGAGGAAGCATTCCTAAAATGGCACTTGCACTGCCTGCTCGATGTCCTTGGAATTCCATTGCTAATGTAAACGAACTTGTCAAAACCATTCCCATTGAGAGCATATAAATAAAGATTGGAATGACGATTAATGCAAGCGGTCCTTTTATAATCGTCATCAAAAGTAAGAATAATGTCGACGATGCAGCAACTGTGACTGCTATTTTTAACAATTTTTTCTCTGTCACTTTTCCGCCTAAACGACCTACGATGGAGCTCCCAGTTATAATTGCAAGTCCATTTATGCCAAATAGAATACTAAATACTTGCGGTGAGACACCATAAATCCCTTGATAAACAAACGGCGTACCTGAAACATATGCAAAACTTCCTCCATGAACAAATCCAACGATTAAAGCATAGCTAATAAAAGAACGGTCTGTACTCAACTCTGCCATTGTCCGAAACGTGGATCTTAAAGAGCTTGGTCTACGCTTCTCTACAGGTAAGGATTCCTTAAGTTTTAAAAATACAATTAGAAAAATGATTAACCCTATGATTCCTAAGCTTATAAATATCCAATGCCAACTCGCAGAAGGAAAAAGCAAAATGCCTCCCCCTGCAATGGGAGCGACTAACGGAGCAACCGCATTAATGACCATCAATAACGCAAAAAATTTCGTTAGTTCTCTTCCACTAAATGTGTCTCTTACAACCGCTCTCGATAAGACAACTCCCGCAGAGGCAGTCGCTCCTTGCAAAAATCTTGCAATAACAAGGGTTGTAATATTAGGGGCAACCGCACATAAAAAAGAGGCACCAGCAAAAAGTAGAATAGAAATTAAAAGTGGTTTTCTCCTTCCTTTTGCGTCACTAATCGGACCAATCACCAATTGTCCAACAGCCAAACCAATTAAACAAGCCGTTAAACTCAATTGGACCATAGAAGCCGATGTCTCTAAGTCCGAAGCAATGCTCGGAAAGCTTGGTAAATACATATCTATATTTAATGGTCCTAATGTCGCTAGCATCCCTAAAAGTAATGCTAGTATCAATCGTTCTTTCCCTTTTGGATTATGAGTCAATGCACTCCCTCCTTTCTAATATAGGTAAGAGCTCAACTAGCTTATTGATTTCATAAGTGGGTGTAATGTCTGTATCATTAGCTACTTTTGCAACATTCATCCAACAAGCATCCATTCCCGCAGCAAGACCACCTTTTATATCAGCTACTAAAGAATCACCAATGATGAGTGCTTTTCCACAATTAAACTGATCTATACGCTGGAAACAATAATCGAAGTATGCTTTCATAGGCTTATGAAAACCAGTTTCTTCTGAGATAAAGATATTTTTAAAATAAGGAAACAACCCGGAATCACGTAACCTGCGATTTTGCGTTTGCGCTACACCATTCGTCATAATAAAAAGTTCATATTGCGTCGATAGTTGTTGAATAAGCGAGAGCGCACCATCTAATTGTTCATGTCCTTCGGATAAGAAATTGCGGTAACTCCGTTCCATTGTTAAGCCGTCTACTTGCTTTCCATAAAGTCGGAAGAACTCGGTAAATCTCGTGTTTAAAAGTTCCTCTTTGCCAATCTCTCCCCGTTCATGCGCATGCCATAACCCTTTATTAAACCGGTGATAATCCCCTTTTAACTCATCAGTTAATACGATATTTTCTTGTTCAAACAAACGCTCTAATGCTCTTTTTTCCGTATGTCTAAAATCTAATAATGTGTCGTCCACATCAAAAAATAAATATTGATACTTTTTCATATATAGCCTCTCCTGTTGTTTCATTCATATAGGGACGAACCAGCCATTTCCTTCAGGCCCTCCCAATCTTTAATCTGAATCCATTTGTCTTTTCTTTCAATTAAACCAAGTTCACTAAACTGTTGAATCACTCGATTTAAGTGGCGATAACTCGTTCCAATGAGATTAGCCGTATCTTTTAAATTTTTTGTACTATGCATACCCGTCACTAATGAGTGTTCCTCATCAAATGAATGCGATAATAAATAGCTAGCTAGTCTGACTTCTACTGGATAAAGCACATTCAATTTTAAAAAATTTGACTTTGCATTAAATTTATCCGTAATAACCTTTAGCAAAAACATGAGAAACGGTGAATATTGTTCGCAATGTTTACGGAGAAATTTATAAGGGATTTTTATAACTGTTACTGAGGATACCGCTTCAACCGTATTGATAATATCAATGTTTTGGATATATTCAATATCCCCGATCAACTCAATCGGTGTTTGAAATGAAAGTACAAGTGTTTTTCCTTCCATAGATGTCGTAAATACTTTTGCTTTTCCTTTTACTACGATGTACAATGCCTTCGCCTGTTCTCCTTGTCTACAAAGCTGCTCTCCCTTTTCTACAGTATGCAAGCTCAGATGAGGATACAGCCTTTCCGGTAACACCTTGTGCAGATTATATTTATCCATATAAAACTGAACGTCCACTCGACTCATGTCCAACACCCATCTCCTCTTCATTCCTTTTCTTATTTAAAGATAACAAACATTTTTTGAAAAGGACATATGTCCCAATCATTCGTACTTTAATAAAAAAATAACAATGAAGAATGTAAGGAATTGATTATTTTTTATGAAGAAAATTGTGGGAGGATGTGAAAGGGGGAACAAACAATAACCTACAAAAAACGTGAGCCAAATGAAATTCTATTTAAAATCCTCATTTGCCAAATCACCTGAAACTGTTATAGCCGTACGCGAACCATCGCCAACAGCAATCGCTACTTGAGAAGGAGATATAAATGCAGCGTCACCAGTCGCATACACACCAAATATAGTCGTCCGATTATGAATATCACGAACTACTCTACCATTTACATCTTTCTTGCAGCCTAATCCATATAAAATGGTGCCATTATGTTCCCATCTTGGACTGACAAAAAGAGAATCAACCCTTTCAGTTCTACCATTTGTAAAGAGAATAGCAGAAAGACTTCCTGCTTCTCCAACTAATTCCTTAATCGGAAAATCTATGATAAGGATTTGTTTACTTTGTAACTGATCCCTTGTTCTACTATCTATCGGAAAACCATTGGTACATACTACTATGTGTTTAGTTATTTGGTGAATAAGTTTGATCAAATGAAGCGAACCAAGATGATCGTATAAAACAGCAATTTTCTTCTCTCTCAACTCCCAACCATCACAATAAAAACAATTATGCACACTTTTTCCATACAAGGGGGTTAATCCTTTAATTTGGGGTAGTCTTTCTCTAATTCCGGTTGAAACGATGATTTTTCTTCCTTCGAATACTTCTTTATCTAACGTCACTATAACGAAAGATTGGTCATTTTTCCTTGCATGGATTACTTCATGATTTTTTATTGTAACAGAAGGGTAATGCATGATTTCCTCATAAGCTGTCTGTCTAAACTGTTCTACTTCTATGCCATCACGTGTCAAAAAACCATGTGAATAGGTGGTAAATCGGTTCCTCGGACGATGATGATCAAGTATCAGTACAGTTCTATTTGCTCGACCTAATACTAAAGCTGCGCTTAACCCCGCCGGACCACCGCCTATAATGATACAATCATACATCATGCTCGTCCAACCCCCTTATAGATCATTCAGTAAAAGCTACTTTACCATCCTATGCAACGGCATTTTAAAATATCCTCTCCTTTTACTTAGAATCATATTTTGCATTCGGACATCGTTAATATCAATAACTAAACTTAATTCCATCAAAAAAATCTAAGTAATCGTGATGATGCAATGAAAAAGAAATGAAGAAAACATTTGAACTATTTTTTTGGAAATACTCACGATAAAAGTCCCCCATTATACAAGAATTCTTGTTCTTCCTTGTTATTCTAAGGAAATTCTTCAACAAAAACCCTTCTTTTCTCCTCTATCAAAAAAAATAGAAAATAGTTACTATTATGTTGAAAAATAGATTATTTATTAGATGGTTCCGAGCGAAGGTTAAAAAATGAATACAGAGGAGTTGTGTCGATTTTGATAAGGAAAATTACTTTTTTATGTCTTACTATTATCCTCGTTATTTCTTCTTTACCAAGAATTTATCATGCAGAGGCAGCAGAAACGAATCATTTTCCAAGTCCTTTTAAAAGCAAAGTAGATATTCGCTTATTGGGGACGACTGATATCCACACCCACCTTTCCAACTACGATTATTATCAAGACAAAGAAGTGGAGGATTTCGGACTGGCAAAAACAGCCACATTAATTAAAGAAGCAAGGGCAGAGAAGAGTAATAGCTTTCTTTTCGATAATGGTGATCTGATTCAAGGGAATCCTCTAGGGGATTATAAAGCTAAAATCAATCCAATCAAACCGGGAGAATTACATCCGGTATTCCAAGCTATGAAGCTTCTAGATTATGATGCTGCTACTGTAGGGAATCATGAACTTAATTATGGATTATCATTTTTAAATGAAACATTAAATGATGCCCCCTTCCCTTATGTAAATAGCAATGTCTATCACGTAAAAAAAGGGAAAGGGAAGGAAAAACAGTATTTCCAGCCATACAAAATCATTAGAAAAATAGTAAGAGATGAGAGGGGATTTCCTCACTTATTAAATATCGGTGTAACTGGTGTAGTGACACCACAAATAACTGAATGGGATAGAGCGAATTTAGAAGGGAAAGTCTATACGAAAGATATCGTCCAATCTGTTAAAGAAACCATTCCTAAAATGAAAAGAGCGGGTGCTGATCTAGTTATTGTCCTTGCCCATTCTGGAATGGGAACGGAAAATTATACAGAGATGGATGAAGATGCTACATATGCGCTAACAAAGGTAAAAGAAATCGATGCTATTATTTCTGGTCATAACCATAAGCTCTTTCCAGGAGACTTTTCAGACTTACCGGGAGTTAATGAAGAGAAAGGGACAATTAATGGTGTACCAGTTGTCATGCCTGGTAACTGGGGTAATCATTTAGGTGTCATTGATTTATCGCTTACCACTTCCTTTGGACATTGGAAAGTAAACAATGTCCAGTCAGAATTGCGAAGCGTTTATAATGCAGAAAGCGAAACCAATACAATTTCCGATCCAGATATACTTGATGCCATCCAACTTTCTCATGAACAAACGTTAGAATATGTGAGGCAACCTGTTGGCAATACGACTGCTAATATTCATAGTTACTTTGCATTAATAAAAGATGATCCCTCCATTCAAATTGTTACAAATGCACAGAAATGGTATTTAGAAAAACAACTAGCAGGTACACCAGAAGAAGGTACTCCAATTTTATCTGCTGGAGCTCCTTTTAAAGCTGGTGGACGTAATGGAGCAAATTATTATACTTATATACCTGAAGGGACGATAGCGATTAAAAATGTCGCTGATTTATATTTATATCCAAACACGGTTGCAGCCATTAAAGTCACCGGCGCTGATATAAAAGAATGGTTAGAAATGTCTGCTGGTCAGTTTAATCAAATCTTACCTGGTGAGGAACAAACACAACCTTTAATAAATGAGCAATTTCCAACATATAACTTTGATGTGATAGACGGAGTCACTTATGAAATTGATGTAACAGAGCCTGCCAAATATGATACTGAAGGAAAGTTAATCAATGAAAATGCGAATAGAATCAAAGGATTAAGCTATAATGGTTCACCGATTAATCTTGAGCAAAACTTCATTGTAGCGACTAATAATTATCGCGCAAGTGGGCAGTTCCCAGGTGTAAGGAACCAACAATCAGTTACTATGTATCCAGATGAAAACAGACAAGTAATCATTGATTACATTCTTGAGCAAGGCACTATCGATCCTACGGCAGATAATAACTGGACATTCACGTCTGTTTTAAATACACCAAACATTCAATTTGAGTCGTCCATAGAGGCTAAAGATTTACTTAATGAAAATAGCCCCATTCAATATATTGGGCCAAGTAATAATGGATTTGGTCTATACTCCATCACAATAGAATAGAGAAGTATTGTTTTTATAAAGAGGCTTCGAGCAAACCTCTTAGCCTCTTTATTAAACTAACAATCATTTGAGAGGAGTGAGTTTACATCAGATGACTACGACCAAGAACTTTTCTATCTTACCCGAAGAGAATCGATTAAATAATATGCACCTCCACCAGATACTCCTAAATATTTCTGATGGCTGCTATTATTTAAACAAGGATATGCAACTTTTATTTGTTAATCGTTCAGCAGAAAATATGTTTAATATCGTAAAAGACGAAATACTAGGCAGAAATATTAGTGAGGCTATTCCAGATTTATGTAGGAAAGTATGTAAACAATTATATCAATCATACAAGAAGCAAAAAGGGATTAGCTTTGACCTTTCATATGCAAATACTAATTATTTTAAAGTGAAAACAATACCCGATACAAAAGGTCTTCTAGTTATTATGCAGGATATAACAGAGACGAAGAAAGAAAATGAAAGAAGAGCTTACTATGAAAAATTAAGGTTAATTGGGGAAATGGCAGCTGGTGTAGCCCATGAAGTACGTAATCCATTAACAACTGTGAAAGGCTTTCTTCAGTTAGTAGAAAAAAATGAAGATTTACTAAAATACCAAGAAATTTTTCTATTAATGATTAATGAAATTGATCGTGTCAATTCCATTATTAGTGAGTTTCTAGATATGGCCAAGAATAAGCCTAGTCGAAAAGAGAAGGAACATCTCAACGAAATTATTCAATCTATCTACCCATTGCTAGAGACGAGAGCCATTAAAGAAAATAAAAAAATCCATCTTCAGCTGCACCCTTTACCACTATTAAATTTAGATCAAAACGAAATCCGTCAGTTAATCATTAATATGGTAAATAATTCTTTAGATGCAATGAATGCGAAAGCATCTATACATATCCGTACATACTTAGATCGTGGTCAAGTCGTATTATCTATAACAGACGAAGGTGCAGGAATTGCCCCTGAAGTAATGAACAAGATTTCTACCCCCTTTTTCACAACAAAAGAAAAGGGAACTGGTCTTGGGTTAGCTATCTCGTTTGCCATTGCCAAAAGAAACAATGCTAATATTGATTTTACTACAGACTCTTCTGGGACAACCTTTTCCATTCGTTTCACGATTCAAGATCATTACTAATTATTCAAAGGGGTTGATTTTCATTCAACCACTTTTTTTATTCCCAAGTTCTGCTGCGATTAATTTCACTCTTTTGTACAAAGGCTTTCTCTAAATCTATATCTAATTTATTCGCTAGCTCGCACACATTCCATACTACATCATATAGCTCTAAACCTAGGCGTTCTTTCACCACTTCCTTATCCTCTTCCCATGAAAGTGATAATACTTCCTTTGCCACTTCACCTACCTCCGTCATTAGAAAGAGTGCACGAGCCTCCACGCTGTTTTTATCAAAGCCTTTTTTCTTACTAAATTGTCCAACCTCTTTTTGTAACTCTGCTATATTAATCATTCGACGCTTACCTACTCCCATGTTTTATTCAATTGCTCGCGATAAAAATGAATTGCTTTTTGATAAGCAGAAACTGATTCATCCCTTGAAGTATTAGCCAATAATCTCAACAAATGATTCATCGCTAATTCATGTTCCTCTAAGTTATATAAAGTCATCGCTAAAAATGTTACTAGTGCACCGTTATGGGGAAATTGATTGATTCCTTCCTCTAATATTGCTTTAGATTTTTCATATTCCCCTAATGTTCTAAGTGTACTTCCTAAACCAATATAAGCCCCTTCCAATCCCTCTTTTAATCCCTTTTGAATGGCCTTTTCATAAAGGGGCACAGCCTTTCTTTCTTCACCGAGCAAGTCGTAACTCCAAGCACTTTGATATAAAAGGTTTGCATCATCGGGGAAAGATTCCAACATCTTTAAAAATCGCTGATTAGATAATAACCATTGACCTTCTTTTCTTAACCTTAGCGCTTCTATTATCTCTTCTTGCATACTTGCCTCCTCCCTTCATTTATACACGAGGCAGAATGTATAAATAAATCCAGGGATTATGATGTATGTCCCCAGCTTCACTTCTATTTTAATTTACCGACAATCACTTCAAGGTCAATCGTGATTTCATTAAGATCACCTTCAACAAATAACCTCTTCGTATTTTCTTGTCCACTCCATGTGAGGGGTGTCATCTTCACAAGTTGTTTCTTCTCCTCACCACTAAGTTCAACAGTGTAATGCAAACTTTTTTGACTGATAACATGAAAATGTTCTTTAAACAGTTGTAGTATCTCTTGATTATCATAGTGATTATTTTTCGATAACACACTTCTTAACTCAAATAAATAATTAGGTCGAGGCACAACTTTAATTACGATGCCACCCTTTCGTAACACCCTTTTAAACTCCTGATAATTAGAAGGTGATAGAATATTTAATAGCACATCTACAGAATGGTCCGTGAAAGGTAGATTCGCCAAATCCCCAACAAGCCATATCCACTCATCATCATTGCCAGCTGCCATTTTAACTGCTTCTTTAGCAATATCTAAACCGACTCCTACATACTTCTGCTCAGTTACATTTAGCTTTTCTAAGATCATATGTAAATGCGAGCCTTCACCGCAACCAGCATCAGCAATCATCTGTCCTGGACTAAGCTCCTTTATATGCGAAATGATTAATTGTTGTAACGGATTGTATAGTTTTGTTTTTGTGATGATTTGTTTTCTTGCTTCAAATAACTCCTTATCATAATGACTGTTTACTTTATGCGTTAAGACGTTGATATAGCCCTGCTTTGTAATATCAAAACTATGACGATGGCTACAGATTAGTCGACTATTGTCTTCCACCTTCAAATCTCCCTTACAAATAGGACATCTTAATGGTGAATGCAAACGTGTTATTTGCTCAATTCTCTTCTGCTTTTTATTCATGGTTCATTCCTTTCTCACTTTAGTGGGTCATATAGTTAACGTCGAACGAATAATACGCCTCCACAATGAGAGATTTGCTTATAATCTACTTTAAACTTTAATGCTACTAATTCTTCCTTTATTTCCTCATAGACGGTATAAAATTCACTATGATCCCAATCCTCATAACTTCTGTTTTTACATTGATCATGCGCACTTCTTGTTTCAAAGGCAATATCTCCAATAATAATTGACCCTCCTTCATGCAACGAAAAGGATAGCTGTTGAATCCATTCAATTTTTTTTCTATCTGTTACATGATGAAGTGCATAGGTAGAGATAATGGCATGAAATTTTTCCTTCTCAAATTCGAATGGAAGACCTTCTTCCATATTTCTTTGAAAAAGATAAGCGTTTGGCATTTTTTCCTTTGCAATGGCAATCATTTCTTTTGAGAAATCAATTCCATAGATGCTATGACCGTCATCGTACAATCGCTTTGTTAAGGTCCCCGTGCCAAACCCTACATCTAAAATGGTTGATGACGGGTGATGTCCTGCCATATGATATACAAGATTAATTACGTCTTGATAACCAGCAAAAGGATAAGCCTCTTTTCCCTCAGATAATTTTACGGATTGATCATACTCCTTCGCCCATTCATCGAACCCTCTATGATTTAATACCAATTAAACATCCCCCCGTACCTCTATTTTTTTATCACCTGCACATTGTTCTATTTAATAATTACTTCCTGTTTCATCTCGAACACTTCTCTCCATTTTGATTATATTTAGTTTATCACAAGCAATGGGAGCATTGGGATGCCGTATGATGAAATTGCTTTCATTGTTGTAGTTTAGGTGGAAACTTTGATTCCCTTTCATCTAAAGGTGGCTGTAAAACAAACACGTTTTAAGTCATAATCAGTTCATATACCATTAAAAGAGAATCACTCAATAAGAACCTAAAAAAAATATCACAGGAACCAAGAGATTGAGATAATTTATCAATAAAAAAACCCAAACACGTTGAGTTTGGGTTTCATTTACATATGGAATTATAACTGCAAGTATAAATAGTATATTAAAATGCTGCTGTCCAGCCAGCGTCAGCTGTAATGACCGTACCATTCACGAAGCTCGATTCATCAGAAGCTAAAAATAAAGCCACTTTCGCAATTTCTTCCGGTGTTCCGACACGTGGCATCACCGCTGATGCTAGTTGCGTACGGCTCATACCAAATTCATTCGGTTGTTTTAATGCAGTCCCAATATTTGTAGCCACCCCACCAGGAGCAATAGCATTACAACGGATTCCTTCTTTTGCATACATAAAACCAGTGTTTTTTGTTAAGCCAACAACTGCATGCTTAGATGCTCCATATGCTGCCCCAGCATGCGCACCGTTTAAACCGCCTGTTGAAGCTGTGTTTACAATCACGCCTTTTCCTTTTTCAAGGAAAATCGGGATAGCTTTGCGCATAGCTCGCATCACACCTTTTGTATTGATATCAAAGATAAGATCCCATTTTTCATCTGTAATGTCTCCTACAGGTTCCATTGCATCCATAATACCTGCATTATTCACTAAGATATCTAATGTACCGTATTCTTCTACAGCAGCATCAATCATCCCTTCAACTTCATCTAATTTAGCAATATTTACTCCAAGAGCTAGTGCTTGTCCACCACTCGTTTTAATAGCTTCAACAACCGCTTCTACACCTGCTTTATTTAAGTCGACAGCAACCACTTTTGCACCTTCTTTTGCGTATAACTCAGCAATTGCTTTTCCCATACCAGATGCCGCACCTGTTACAATGGCTACTTGATCTTTCAGTTTCATAGAAAATTACCCCTTTCATTTATGCACCTTCATTAAAGCGCTATCAAAATAGTTTGTACTCTTTCAGTTTAATCTTCTATAATTTAAGTAACAATATGCAAAACAGATAGCATTTGTTCAATAATAAATACATTGGGTATCACTTGTATATTAATAAAAGTTAATCAACAAAGGGAAGGTGAATTGTTGATGAAAAATGATCGAAGAATTCATAAATCTAAAAAAGGGCTAAAAGATGCTCTGATTACTTTAATGGCTGAAAAAGAGTTTGAAAAAATTACAGTGACTGACCTTGTACAAAAAGCGGATTTAAATCGCGGCACCTTTTATAAGCATTTTCAGACGAAAGAAGAATTACTAGAAGAATTAACCAACGATATATTTGATGACCTTATTCGGAGCTATCGCGAACCATATATCGGCATTGGAAAATTACATATTGAAGATTTAACAACATCAAGTGTAAAGATTTTTGAACATGTATATCAATACGGAAGTTTCTATTCAGTAATGATACATTCTCACGCACTCTCTGGATTTCAAGATAAGATTATTTCCGTTTTAACACAGCTTTCCTATGATGAAATTGGCTTTGATCACATCCCAAATGCCATTAATCATGAATTATTAACAAACTATCATGTATATGGCCTCTATGGACTTATTATTTCCTGGGTAAAAGGAGGTTTTAAATATAGTCCGACGCATATGACCGAACAATTGATAGAAATGCTGAATTATACCTCTAAGCTGCCAATCGTTAATATTAAACAAAAGGAAGCAAGAAAACCTTAAAAACATTCGGAAGGCAGGGCGCTACTTTTCTTATGCCATTAACCATGTATTGATGAATAAAATTCAATTCGCTCACGAGAAGGATCCGGTAGCATCTGATCTACTTAATGGTTAAAGTAAATAACTCGGCGACTTGACACTGCTTTTAGTCGCCTCCTCGTCAGGTATCCAATCAAATTTTTCTCCCGCCATGGATTTTTGACGCGTTTCTTACCTTTTCCTATCAAATTTTTCTTTCGCTACGCGTTTTTGACGCGTTTCTTACCTTTTCCTATCAAATTTTACCCTCGCCACGTATTTTTGACGCGTTTCTTACCTTTTCCTATCAAATTTTACCCTCGCCACGTATTTTTGACGCGTTTCTTACCTTTTCCTATCAATTTTTATCCTCACCACGTATTTTTGACGCGTTTCTTGCCTTTTCCAATCAAATCTTACCCTCGCCACAGATTTTTGACGCGTTTCTTACCTTTTCCTATCAAATTTTACCCTCACCACGTATTTTTGACGCGTTTCTTACCTTTTCCTATCAAATTTTACCCTCGCCACGAGTTTTTGACGCGTTTCTTAACTTTTCCTATCAATTTTTACCCTCGCCAAGAGTTTTTGACGCGTTTCTTACCTTTTCCTATCAAAATTTACCCTCACCACGAATTTCTGACGCGTTTCTTGCCTTTTCCTATCAAATTTTTAACCTCACCACGTATTTTTGATGCGATGCGTTCCCCCCTATTCTGATCACCATCACATGCACTTCATGCGAACTGGCAAGAACGAACATCGAACTGTCCACTGCCCAACTTGCTCACCAAATAAAAAAACTCGAACACTGTATTGTTCGAGTTCAAATGATGCTAAGATCGCATACTTAATTACTTCAAATTAAAAATAATCCCAACTAAAGAATAAATAATCACAGTTGAAAAAAGGACTGTCATATGGATAAGTGAATAGGCGAATAAAGCGTTTGCCCATTTCTTCGGATCCATCTTTTTATAACCATAGATACTAAGAATTAACCAACCAATACCAAGTAACAATGATACGAGTGTTAACCCAGGGCTTAATGGCCAAAATAAAAAGCTTGTTAAAATTAACAAAACAAGATAGACATTTGTTTGTAAATAGGTGCGACGTATTCCTTTTACAACAGGTAACATCGGTACATTTGCCGCTTTATAGTCATCATGTTTACGAATGGCAATCGCATAAAAATGTGGCATTTGCCAAATAACTTGAATGACGAATAGCCCTAATATTGCCGGGTGTAAAATATCTGGATGAATAGCAGCCCATCCAATTAAAGGAGGCATCGCTCCCGAGATACTCCCAACTTCCGTATTATAAATGGTTCTTCTTTTTGTCCACATAGTATAAGGTACAACATAAAAAAACCAACCTAAAAAACCGAGCAATCCTGCTAGCGGAGTTGCTAATGATAACAAAATAATACCTACTAATCCCATCACTGTCGCTAAAATTAACACTGATTTAGTAGTGATATCTCCTGTTACTGTAGGTCTAGTCTTCGTACGCTCCATAATAGAGTCAATATCTCTATCATAAATATTATTAAAAGCACCGGCAGAGCCGATAATAAAAATAGAACCAAATAAGGCAAATAATATTTCTGGTATCTTGTCTAAAATACCATAATCATACGTATATAAGGCGAGCGTTAACCCTGCGAACATTGGAAACAAATTGGATTTAATAATCCCTGTTTTAATGGTAGCAGCTAGAATTTTTGTAATTGGTTGACGCTTTTCAAGTTGCTGCATTGAATTATTCATGCTAATACCTTTCTCCATAACAAGAGGAACTTTCCCTTCCATAAGAAATTTCAATTATATTGTAACACTAAAAAAGTATTTATAACTTTTTAAGTAAACCTTTTCACAATATCTTCAAAAAGAAGTGACAATTTATAGCTATAAAAATACAACCTCTTCCATTATAATCATAAGAAAGACATTTGACTAGATACCCCTTGTTGATTGAAAAGTATGAGAAAAGGAGAACCTCATGACTGTATTATACGGCATTATAATCTTTTTACTCATTGCTGCTATTGTTGGTACTTTATTATTGACAAGTCGCAGTGATGACAATTACCGATCTTCTACAAAGAAAAACAGTAGAAACCTTTCACTTATATATATTATCCTGATTATCCTATCTATTATTGCACTAGGTTTATATATTATCATTTACTAATACTTCTGATGAAGGAGATGATTATGATTAACCAACAATTAACTGAAGTGACTACCATTCATACAATACTCCCAAACTATTGGCCACATTTTATCGCTTCACCTTATGCCTATTATAATCATGAATCTGTTTATTTATATCAGCATCCTCAATTTAATGGTCAAGAAGTCATTCTCCCATGGAACAATCAATTTACGGGCTCTACCTCAATAATTTTCGAAAATGAAGCAACAGCCGTTGTCGACATAAATAATCTTAATAAAGAGGAAGTATACGCCACCCTTATTCATGAGCTTTTTCATTGCCATCAATATCATATGAAAGAAAAACGTTTCCCCAATGAATTAGTAGGAATTGCTTATCCTCTTGAAAGAGAAAATATTCAATGGAGAATCCAAGAAAGAGAGTGTCTTAACCGCGCATTAAGTATTAAGAATATCAATAAACAAAGAGAAGCGATTCAAGCCTTCATATATTGGAGAGAAAAAAGAAAAGAGCAGTACAATGAGTTGGTTCAGTATGAAAGCCATATTGAAACAATTGAAGGACCGGCGTTTTTTATCGAATTCCTTGCATATAAAGATATCGTCAATCAAACAGATGAACTGGTACTTGAGCGTTATTTAAAGTCATTAACAGACTACTCTATTATGACAAATAGTATAAGACATAGTTGCTATCCCTCAGGTTTAGCTATCTGTTTATTACTTGAGAAATTCTCTCCAAAATGGAAAGAAGAATTATTTGAACATCAACTAACTATTTATGAAATCTTACAAAAAGAATTTGAACCAATAGCTAGAGCACCAAAGAAAATGCATCTGGCATATTCCTTAGACAATCTTATTCGGGAAGCTGAAATGAATAAAGAAATTGAAATTAGCAGTTTTAAAAAAACAAATGGGTTGCTTCTTACATTGATAGGCAAAGGCCGGATTCAACAATTTGATCCTATGAATATCATACAATCGCATAAAAACTTCCTTCATAAAAACGGTATGACCATACGTCTTCAAGAGCAGTCCATATATTTTTCACAACCTGTATTAGCCTTAACAGAAAATGGATTAAACGATGTGTTACAGCTACAATTTGTCATTGATCATCCTCCGGAACAGACAATAGATGGCATTTTTATAGAAGGGATTGGCCATTTTTTGGGAGAGATCAAGCAAGTGGGTAATAACATCCATATCATATTAAGTAATTAACCTATGAATCAATATCGAACAAATTTTGTGGAATTTTCTTCCCCTTATCCCCTATCATCTTTAGCGCGTTTTTCCTTAGCGAATGACGCCTAATTCTTTTTCCGCTCGGATTCCATCCTCTTTTTAGGCAATTCTCCCGTTTACTTTTTCTTCTTAAGCTACACATACCATAAGTTTTATATTTTCACGCAATCAATTTCCACTTACAATGAACGGCAGATTACATGGAGATTATTTCAAGCGAAAATTCTACTCTTCCGTCCACTCCATTTTCACTTCTATAACTTGACCTTTTATCTCTTTTTTATAAATCACAAACCTCATCCTTTCCAAAAATAATTGCCTTGGTAACAATGACCAAGGCAAAACATCATTCATTATCTTAAGGGGTCATAAGGAGTAAGATCAAATGGTAAAGTATGATTCAAAGCGATTTCACTAGCTACTACGCCTATGTAAGGACCCATTGTTATCCCTGACGGCCCCAAGCCTGTTGCTATAGTGACATTAGGATGTCCTTCTAGTTTTCCTAATAACGGAAGGGTGTCGGGTCCCATTGGTCTAAAACCTACACGCATCTCGGAAATTGAACTATTTTCTAATGATGCCGCCATCTCCAGTCCTGCTTCAATCACTTCTTTCACTCCTCCAGCTGTCAATCGATAGTCAAATCCTGCCCCCGTTTCTCTCGTTGCACCTACAACGATTCTTTGATCATCAAAGGCAAGCATATAGTAACTAGAATCCGGTATAACAACTGGCCAGTCTGAAGTAATATGTTCCTTCACACCGAAATGGATAATTTGTCCACGTTGCGGTTTAATAGCAATAGAATAATGAAGGGGTGAAAGCAACTCATTTGTCCATGCGCCAGTCGTTACAATGATCTGATCACACGCATATAATTCCCCATTTACCTCTGCCCCGACTACATGCCCATTCTTTAGAGTAAGACTTGCTTTGCCTTCTACAAATTGAGCCCCATGTAAGGAAGAGGCTCTGTGCATCGCTTGACAAAGTAAATGTGCATCTACCCTAGCTCCCCCACTCACATAAAGTGCTTGATACTCTCTATTCAATAGTGGGAATAAACCTCGTGCTTCCTCCCCTGATAAGCGCTTAATATCTCCTACCTCAGGCGTACCTGCAGCCCGTTTGCTCATTGCCTCCGCTTGAAATTGTTTTATTACCTCATCCTCTTTGCTTATCGCCAGTGCACCAACCTGTTTATATCCGATATCCCTTTCACCATCATGTTCCAATTCTTTAGTGAGCTCTCCATAATACAAAGCTCCCCTTCGAGCCAATGTATACCAATCTGGATGTTTATGATGAGTAATCCATGGACAAACAATGCCAGCTCCTGCAGCAGATGCCCTACCTTCATGGTTCGCATCAATTACTGTAACATCGATGCCGTTTCTACTTAAATGATAAGCAGCACTCGCTCCAACTATGCCTGATCCGATAATGATCACCTTAATTGTTAACATCTCCTTATTATCAAACTGTGATATTTGCCGTTTTTTGATGAACGGTACCCTTTTTTTGAGAAGATTCCTTATGTATACATATACTAATATAAAGGCTACTTCAGAGATCCATTACAAATTTTATAGAAGGAGGAATGTCCATTGATATCATTTAAAGTTCTACTTATCCTTCTCATCTTTTTATTTTCAATCTTGATAAGCTTACTTTTCAGAAAACTCACCTTTCAGTACATTGATAGCATTGTCTTTCTTCTCATATCTATCGCCTCTTGCGTTTCTATATTTTTCCTAAAAGGGAGTCATCAATATTTCTTCCTAATAGCCTGCATAAGCAGCTTTTTGCTTTCCTGCATATATTTTTTTCTCTCATTCTATGAATAAGAATTATATATTTTGTTTGATTGTTAAAAACATTTTTTCTATTACTGTTTCTGGTATCACCGTAACTGCATCACCAAAACTAATTTCAGCAAAATACTCGTTATCTTTCTCTTGAATTCTAGATGTGATACCCACACCACATTCCTCATACACCATTTTCAACAATTGTTCTATATCCTCGATGTCTTTTTCAAAATAAAGATGGAACATATTTGATTGGGGTACTTTTGGTTTTGTATGTAAACCAGTTATTTGATTAAATCGCTCAGCGAAAAATCGTGATATTTCATAATATCGCTTCATTTTATCTTTTCTTTTTTCATAATAATAGTCTGCTGGAATGATATAAGGGTAAAGACTAATGAGGTCTCCGCCGAACCTTCTTTTCCAAACCTTTGCTTCTTCAATAAGAGACTTATCACCGGCTAAAATTGCTCCAGCGATCCCACCTACACCTTTATAAAAAGAAAGATATACACTGTCAAATAATGCACTTACTTCTTCAGCACTCTTTTCATAATAGGGCAGCACTTCTAATAATCTCGCACCATCTAAATGTAGTTTAATATTATTTTCGCGGCAATGATCCGCCATTTGCAGAAGTTCTGAAAATGGGGGCACGGACCCACCTATTTCTCTCTGCGGCAACTCTAATAACAATGCAGCGAACGAATCATCTAAGTGACTAATCTCTTCATACCCTACAGGTCTACTTTCTTCACTGACGAATGTTACATCAAATTGATGCAGCATCTGAGGGCCATCTTGTTCATGAATTTCTAGGTGACTTAATGGATGATAGGCAATTTTTTTTGATTGTTTTTTATCACTCCAGATTCTCAGAGCAATTTGTTGCGCCATCGTTCCACTCGGAAAGAAGACTGCTTTTTCTTTGCCTAATAATGTTGCCATCTTTTTTTCAAATTCTGCAATGATTTGACCTTCGCCGTATATATCGCTTGTAACATCTTCCTGGACATGTCGGAAGGCTTCTTTAAGCACTTCCACTTGTCGCACTCCATGACCGCTTAAAGTGTAGAGTGATTTTTGATAAATATCTTGCAATAGTGTCAAAGGTAGCGACCTCCTTATTCTGAATTTTCATGAATTATTATAACATGCCTAGAGGTGTTTGATAGTTAAGAACTTCGCGTTACGAAAAGATTGTAGTTATTTTATCAAACTCCAAAAAATCTTAACTACTTTTATCCTCTATGGCAGACAACTACTTCCCCCTGACAGTGACCATATTGTTTTTTTATGTGGGCTTTTTGTATACCTTCAATGTTCAGCGGATACACATGCGCCAAAACTGGGGTTAGATTACCTTTTTCTACTAATTGTTTTATCTGTTCTAACCCCTTCTTAATTGAGTATGTAGTAATATATTTTATTGACAAACATTCTTTATCAACGACTTGATATTTCGGTTTAGTGAATTTTATCACTTCTGCTTCTGGCTTCAACCACCTTAACGCACTTAAATATGGATAGCTTTGTCCAATTGTATCAATTAGTAGATCAAAGCGTCGTTGCTTATAAATAGGATCCAGACAATCCCCATCAATATGGATTACATCTTTCTGCTTTACATCTTCGGAAAGTATGCCTACCACTGTTCCCATTGCCTTTAATATTTGAATGAGCATCAAAGCTACATTCGTTTGACTACCTAAAATTAGAACACGGCTTCCTTCCCTCACCCTCCCCTCTACTGCTGCTTGCCATGCCGCTATACTACTTTCTAATAGAGCAGCCGATTCAATGAATGTTAAATTATGAGGCATGAGACAAACATGAGATGATGGGACTATCGTTTCGTTGGCATATGTACCATATGCAGAAATAGTTGTTAGAAAGAAAACTTTGTCACCAATTTTAAACTGGGAGACGTCTTTTCCAATTGCTTTAATGATTCCTGCTCCGGAACTTCCTAGAATGATCGGTAAGTTAAAATTGTCGCTCAAACATTGCCCAGACCTTAATTGCCAATCACTCTCTAACACTCCACTCGCTTTTATTTGAATTAATATCTCGTCATCACCAACTGGTGGTGTTACTAATACAATGTCACGTAATTGGTGAATATCGCCAAATTGATGAATGCCAATTCCCTTCATAGAATGCCTCCGCTTATTATTTCTTTTTATATTGTTCATTTTTACCAACTAGATATATTCTTAAAAATACATCTTGCACACATAATTTTATTGATGTATCACATTCTAATGATAATAAGGTTTTTAGAGGAGGGTAAACTTGAGTGCAGCTAATTTCTTTCGTGTATTTAATGCCATCATCTTATGGGGAACGATGTTTTTTATTCCTGGTAAATCAATTAAAAGGTTTCTTCCTGTTACTTTATTTTGCTCTTGCATCCTTTTAATTGAAACATTATTATCGTTTGTTTTTAAATGGTGGAGAGTAAAGGGCGGAAGGAAATATATGGTTTATGATTCAATTGCCTTTATATTGGGGCCATTTTTTACAATTAATATTTGGGTGTTCCATTTAACATACGGAAAGTTTTTTCGATATGTCGGGCTTAATCTAATTATTGACCTTTTGTTTGCCTATCCTTTCAATGCTTTCTTTCAAAAAATTGGTCATTATAAACTGTACAAATTCACATCATTTTCATTATTTATTTCTGCTTTCGCCTATTCATTCATTAATTACGGCTTCCAATTATTATATGAACGATATCCGAAAGATCATATAAAAATGGATAAGGTGAGTAAAACAGAACTTACTGTTAAATGACCTTATCCTCTTTTATTCGGGAAAAAACCATTAGATAATTTTTGCTATTTTTTCAAGAGAAGTATTAATGGTAGATACTTGCTGTTGAAGAGAACATAATTGTTCATACGAATAGGCATTAAATAAGGCATTAATATAGAACGCTCCCTCTTGTGTTAAACGAACACTAACAATTCGACGGTCATTATGTGCTCTACTTTTAGTTACATAGCCAAGTGCCTTTAATTTATCACTCATATTCGTTGCAGCTGCTGGGGACATATAGAAATCTGTAGAGATATCCGTGATTTTCATTTCACCACGTTTTTTCAACTTCATCATAAGCCAAATAAGGTTATCATTGAGCGTTTCTTTTTTATGCAATAACACATTAATAAAGTATTTATTGCTGGCCATTTCCCCAATAAGATGCTGTATAATCATTTCATTCCTTGCGTTCATTTTTTCATTTCTCCTAATCTTTTATGAAGTAAAATAATTAAGGAAGATTGACGCTCGGCTGTATAACCGAACGCCTAGACAATTATTCTTCTGTCAATATTGTTTTTGCTAATGTATCATCTAATTCTTCAAAATCATCATAGCTGATTGTTTGATATAGTTCTTTTCTTGTTTGCATATTAGCAAGCGCATCTTTTTGTGAACCTGTTTCTTTAATGATATTAAAAACGTTTTCATATGCCTTCGCTGCCACTCTTAATGAAGTAACAGGGTAGATAACCATTTGAAAGCCCATTTGTGAAAATTCATCCGCTGAGTAGTAGGGAGTCTGACCAAATTCAGTCATATTTGCTAGTAAAGGAATTGAAATCGCTTGTGAAAATAGACTAAACTCTTCTTCCGTTTTTAATGCTTCCGGGAAAATAGCGTCCGCTCCAGCTTCTGCATATGCTTTCGCTCGTTCAATCGCTTCATCAAGTCCTTCCACCGCTCGTGCATCTGTTCTTGCTATTATCATTAAATGAGGGGCAACTTCTTTAATCACTCTAATTTTTTGTATCATTTCTTCTGATGTTACTAGCTGTTTTCCATTTAAATGGCCACATTTTTTCGGTAACTTTTGATCCTCTATCTGCACAGCAGCCACTCCAGCTTCTTGCATTTCCACAGCTGTTCTTGCCGCATTTAATATCCCACCGAACCCCGTATCAATATCAACAAGTAATGGTAAATTAGTTGCTCGAATAATTTCTTTCGCCCTCTCTGCCATCTCAGCAGATGTAACCATACCTAAGTCTGGCAGTCCTTTACTTGCCGTATATGCAGCGCCTGATAAATACAAAGCATGAAAGCCTGCTTGTTTGGCCATTAAGCCTGCCATTGCATCATGTGCCCCAGGTATTTGCAATATATTCTTATCTAGCATTTTTGAACGAAATTGCTCAGCTAAATCTTGTTGAGTCACAGGTTTATGAACAATCCATGCCATCTTGCATCCCCTCCTAGATTAAGAATAAATTCATAAATTCATTCACTGGCATCTCTTTTAACGTTTCTTGATCAGAAACAGCTCCAGCAATGCTTGTTTGTGCCTTGTTAGAAAAATGAGTTTTAATATTATACTCAAACTTCTGCAATACTTTTGGAATCGCTTCGTCACGGCGGAATCGGTGACCTAATGGATATTCACATTCAATCTTCTCAGAAGAAGTTCCATCTTTATAATGGATTTGAACAGCATTAGCGATTGAGCGCTTGTTCGGATCTAAATAATCCTTCGAGTATTGCAGATCTTCCACAACCTCCATCTTCTCTCGTAAGCTGTCTACTCGGGGGTCGCTAGCTACATCATCCTCATAATCCTCAGCGCGAATATTTCCTTTTAATAAACCAATTGCTGTAATGTACTGAATACAGTGATCGCGGTCAGCTGGATTATGTAATGGACCTGTTTTATCGATAATCCTAATCGCTGATTCATGTGTGGTAATCGTAATTCGATCGATATCGTTTAAATCACCTACATCACCATTTTGATGAAGTGAAACGGCACACTCTGCTGCAGTTTGCGCGTGAAATTCCGCCGGATAAGAAACTTTGAATAATACATTTTCCATTACATAAGCACTGAACTTTCTTTGTAGGGTAAGTTTTTGCCCTTTAAACAGAACGTCTTCAAATCCCCAGTTAGGTGCAGATAAGACACTGTTATAGCCCATTTCACCTTTCACAGCCATCATAGCTAACTGAACACCCCTACTTGTCGCATCTCCAGCAGCCCATGATTTTCTTGAGCCCGTATTTGGCGCATGACGATATGTCCTTAATGCAGAATTATCCACCCATGCAAGTGATAATGCATGAATCACTTCTTCTTTTGTTGCACCAAGCATCTTTGCCGTAACAGCAGTTGTTGCCACTTTAACAAACAGTACATGATCTAAACCCACGCGATTTAAACTATTATCTAGCGCTAATATTCCTTGAATTTCATGAGCCTTGATCATCATTTCCAGGACTTCAATCATTTTAACTGGCTCTTTACCCACTGAAAGACGTTGCCTACTTAAATAATCTGCAACTGCCAAAATGCCACCAAGGTTGTCAGAAGGATGCCCCCATTCAGCAGCTAACCATGTATCATTGTAATCCAGCCAGCGAATCATACAGCCAATATTAAATGCACCTCTAATAGGATCTAATTCAAATGATGTACCAGGGACTCTTGTTCCATTAGGTACAACCGTTCCTGGCACAACAGGACCGAGTAGTTTGGTACATTCAGGATAATCAAGCGCTAATATTCCACAACCAATTGTATCGAGCAAGATATAATGTGCTGTGCGATAAGCCTCTTCACTTGTTATTTCATAATCCAATACATAATCAGCAATTTTCGTTAAAATAGCATCGGTTTCAACCTTTTCATTCGTTTTCAGCATTTACTCGTAATCCTCCTCAATTTGGTAAGGTATGGCGTGCACCTGAATAAATGACCCGCGGTCTAAATAAGCGATTGTTTTCATGCTGTTCAATGACATGGGCACATAAACCAACCGTTCTTGCACTAAAGAAAATCGGTGTGTAAAGTGGGATAGGAATCCCTAACATGCCATAAACCGGTGCGGCATAATAATCTAAATTAGGGTATAGCCCTTTCTCTAGCTCCATGATTCTTTCTCCTGCTTCACATTTTCGAAGCAACGAATCATCTCCATACTGTATGGATAACTCCTGTAGAGCTTCCTTCATCATTAATGCTCTTGGGTCCATTTTTTTCATATAAACTCTATGACCAAAGCCCATAATCTTTTCTTTTTTAAATAGTTTTTTATAGAAGAGGCCTTCCAAGCCAGCGACACTTTCCGCTTCATTCAACATGTACATAACCGCTTCATTCGCACCGCCATGCAAGCTACCTTTTAAACTTGCAACTGCACCCGTTAACGCTCCAAATAGATCGGATTGTGTAGAAGCAATTACTCTTGCTGTAAATGTTGAGTTTGGCATTTCATGTTCACTATATAAAAGTAATGACTGGTCAAATACTCTTTCTTCTAAATCGGAAGGTACTCTACCAGTTAACATATAGAAAAAGTTGGCACTATACGATAGGGATTTATCCGGTTCAATTCTCTCCAGACCTTGTAATATACGATAACTGTTAGCTACAATTGTCGGAACTCCTCCAAGTAGGCGATAAGCTCTTTCTTTATTTGCTTGCTTCGACCTATCTTCTAAGGTCGTATCATATCCAGCCAAGCTCGAGATGCCAGTGCGGAGCCCATCCATTGGATGTGTTCCTTTTGGCAAATGAGTAAAAACCTCCATGACGGCCGTCGGTATTTCATAATAGGACTTTAACGTATTAGCTAATGAAGTTTTTTCCTCGTCTGTTGGTAATTGATCTTCTAGAAGTAAATGGATAATATCTAAATAGCTTTTCGTTTTTGAAAGTTGAATTAAGTCATAACCTTTTATGACAATCTCTCCATGAACAGTATCTAAAAATGAGATGCTGGTCTCAGAAGCTATGATTCCCTCTAACCCTGGTATATACTTCTCCTCCATGCTCACAATCATTTTCCTCCCATCCAATTACATCGTGCCTGACAATGCTGTAAGCCCTTTCAGCATTCCTTAAATATATTTGGATCTTCTCTTCTTCTACAGAGAGTGTTCGGATGTCTTCTTTATACTGATCTAATACTTTTCTTAAACTATAACTCTCAGCAGAATAGCTGTTCATCATGATCGTTGATTTCATTATGTTCACATAATAAGGAACGGTTCCAAACAAAGCTTTTTCCTCCGTTCTTGCTCACCTTTTTACCATATCAATCCATTAAAAAAACAACTTCTAGAAAGAAGTTGTTAAGTTCAAACGAATACTAAAATAAACATGCGACCTTGGCATGTATTCATTACCCGTACTTAACACCTCCTATATCCACGTAGGAATTGATGTTTACACTAAACAGGCAGGTCTCCTGGCTTATGGTCAACATGATACGAAACCTTCCCATCTCCAATTTTAGGAAACAGTGGTATCTTTCATATCACTCGCAAATACAGTTGCGGGACAGCGACGGAATCCAACCGTACTTCCCTTTTAAGTAAATAGACAAGCTAGCATTCTATTTACACCTATTTTTGAAAATATTAAGTTGTTCTATTTAAATATATCAATATTTTAGAAAATTGACAATTATTTTCTTAATCGCACTACTTTTCACTTTAAAATTAACACTTTTTATTATAACAATTTAAATGTCGCCTACAAACATATCTTAAAAGAAATACAATTTTAACATAACATTTACCATTTTACAGAAAAAAAGCTATCGCCCATAGACAGACAAGACGGCTTTTTGTTATAGTATATTAGTTACCATTGATAACTATTTTAAATGAGGTGAATATTATTATTGCTAGCCAAAGGTTCTTTCATCACTTTATGATGCTTTATCGCCCTTTTGAGAATAGACTAAACAGCTTATTAACGAAACATCAATTACAACGGGCACAGTGGACAATCCTTTATTATCTCTACCATTTTGGTCCAACAACTTTAGTAGAGATTGCTGCGTATCAAGGTGTTGAAAAGCCAACAGTCACGAGGACAATAAATCAGCTTGAGGAATATGGATATGTAGAAAAAATCCCAAGCATGGATAAACGTGAAAAGAAAATGAAAATAACGAACGAAGGTGAGCACATATACAAAAAAATCCGCATTCCGATTGATCAATTCGAAATGGAAATATTAGAGGGAATCACACCTGAAGAACAAGAAGAATGTATTCGTATTTTTGATAGTATTAAAAGCAATTTGTAAGGAGGAAGAAAAAGAAAATGAGTTCAACAAAAGAAAAATTATGGACCAAGGACTTTATCACCGTTTCTTCCGTAAACTTTTTTCTAACATTAGTGTTTTATTTATTAATGGTTACAATTGCCGTGTATGCCGTTGAAGCACATCACGCAACCGCCAGCCAAGCTGGCTTAGTTACTGGCATATTTATTATAGGAACATTGGTAGGAAGATTGTTTATAGGTAAATATATTGATCGTATTGGACGGAAGAAGACTTTAATCATTGGCTTACTATTATTTAGTTTATCAACAAGTCTTTATTTTATTGAAATTGATGTCAATTTCTTACTTATTACCCGCTTTATCCACGGTTTAACATTAGGGATGGCAAGTACAGCAAGTGGTACAATTGTCGCTTCAGTTATTCCGCAAACAAGGAAAGGTGAAGGAATCGGCTATTTTAGTATGAGTAATACTTTAGCGACGGCAATAGGACCTTTTATCGGTATGTTAATGAGTCAATACACAACTTTTCATACGATTTTCATTTTTTGTTTGATTCTTGGTATTATTGGCCTACTTATCGGGTTAACGGTGAATGTGAAAGAGTTAACTGAAGATCAGAAAGCTCAATTTCAATCATCTGGTTTTCAATTATCTAGCTTTATTGAACCAAAGGCACTTCCAATTGCACTCGTCACATTAACAGTCGCATTTTGTTATTCAAGCGTCTTGTCTTTTATTAACTTTTATGCAATTGAAAAGGACTTAGTAAGTGCTGCTAGCTTTTTCTTCTTTGTCTATGCCATTGCTGTCTTACTATCCCGCCCTTTCACTGGTAGGTTAATGGACAGCAAAGGGGCAAATTATGTGATGTATCCAGCGTTCATTTTATTTGGCGTAGGTCTATTCTTACTTAGTAATTCAGCAAATGGTGTTATGCTATTAGTGGCGGGGGCTTTGATTGGCTTAGGCTTTGGTAATATGCAGTCTTGTACACAAGCGATTGCGGTCAAATTAACGCCACCCCATCGCATGGGGCTAGCTACTTCTACCTTCTTTATCTTTCTCGATGGTGGTTTAGGTTTTGGACCCTATTTATTAGGTTTACTGATTCCTATTACAGGCTACAGTATGTTATACATTTACATGGGGATTGTGTCGATTGCTTCAATTATTCTTTACTTTTTAGTTTATGGACGAATCGAACACACTGGGAGTAAACAGACACATCAAACAGC
This sequence comes from Cytobacillus sp. FSL W7-1323, assembly GCF_038595015.1. Lineage (NCBI taxonomy): Bacteria > Bacillati > Bacillota > Bacilli > Caryophanales > Bacillaceae > Cytobacillus > Cytobacillus sp. FSL W7-1323. Next base: position 1,045,067 of record NZ_CP151998.1, on the reverse strand, counting down.
ATCAATGTAAAATTAAGGTATGCTATAATTAAAGAAGAGACTCCAAGTAATGGAAGTCTCTTCTTTCTAATTAAAATGGTTTATTCGGTTCATATGTCGGTTGTTGATTCTTCACTTCATATTCATAACTTTTCTCCATTGCTGCTTGTACTTCTTCTGACTGTTCTAATTCTGTATCCATTTGATTGTATTGTTGAGCTTCATTTTGAGCAGCAATAATTTTCTCATCCACTTGATTATCATACTTTTTTTCCATTGCATTCACTCCCCTTTTATAAGATGTCTCGCCTATTTTCCCCCTCAAAAAAACGATTTATACAAAATAATAAAAAGGAGACTGTTCCATGAAGGAATTAATTAAAAACCATCTCCCGCATCTTCAGGAAATACAGATTGAAAGCAATCATTCTGGTTGGGATCATCATATTTATATTGTCAATCAAACATATGTCATCCGAATACCAAAAACAAAACAAGTATTAGTGAAAATAAAAAAGGAAATAAAGCTACTTCACCAGCTCTCATATCTTTCTTCCATTATTGAAATACCAAATTATCTTCCATTTTATAATAAAGACGGACAAATGATTGGTGTTTTTTACCACTTCATTAAAGGACAAGCATTATCTCATTCATTGATTACTCCTCCTTTATATGAAGCCAAGCGGCTAGGAACATTTCTTACAGAATTACATCGTCTGGATATAGATGAAGCAAAGAAATGTAACATAGAAGAACTACATAGTGAAAATTATTGGGCGCAATTACATCAAGCCCTGATTAAAAAAATATTTCCGTTCTTAAAAGACGCAGAAAAAGAAGAAATTGATAAAATGTTTTTAGCGGTGTCAAAATTTAAAGAAGCAAAAGTGGTGATTCATGGTGATCTAACAAGTGCCAATATCCTTTATCATCCAAGCAAAAAGGAAATATCAGGAATTATAGACTTTACAGATACGCAAATAGGGGACCCGGCGTTTGACTTTGCAGGGCTATATTGGGATTTCGGAGATCAATTCACCAAAGAAGCTCTCGCATCTTATCAAACAAAATTCAATAAAGATGAAATGTATAGAAGAGTCACTTCCTTTTACGGCTTACAACCAATATTTCACAAATGGTTGAAAAACGTCAATGACCAGGATGAAAAAGTTGTTCGACAATCCATAAGTACAGGAATGACCAAAATACAAATTATGCACAGATAAGTTTAACAGTATTCTACAACTATTATTAGAAACCGGACAAATCCATATAATTTTGTCCGGTTTCTTGCTTATTATTACTTCGTTATTCCATCCACGCTGGCTTTCCAAATCCTTGAAACTCTTCGTCGATAATTTTTTCAAATTCTGCAGACTCAACCACTTCTTTTAAGTCTTTCGCATATTGTTTATCTTCAAAGTCTGCTTTAACTGCAACCACGTTGCGATAATCATCAAGCATATTTTCTAGTGCTAATGCACTTAATAAGTCCATATCGGCTGCCAACGCAAAGTTACCAGGAACTGCAGCAAGATCCACCCCCTCAAGAGATCTTGGTAATTGTCCTGCTTCAATCGGTTGAAAAACTAAATTCTTTTTATTCTCCTTCACATCTTTTTCAGATACTGTTAGTGGATCGGCGTTTTCATCAATCGTAATTAGACCTTCGTCATTTAACGTATTTAAAGCGCGTGCTGCATTCGTTGGGTCATTTGGAATAGCAATGGTTGCACCGTCTTTAATCTCATCAATTGAATTAAACACATTCGAGTAAATCCCCATTGGGGCTGTTGGTACAATAATTAATGGTGCTAAGTCCATGTTATTTTCTTTCTCGAAATTCTCCAAGTAAATTGTATGTTGGAAAAGGTTAGCTTGTATATCATCTTCATTTAAAGCTTTGTTAGGTTGGATATAATCGCTAAACTCTACGACAGTTACTTTATATCCTTTTTCCTCTAGACCAGGTACAATAGCTTTTTTCAACATATCACTATAAGGACCGGCAGTAGCACCAATTTTTAGTTCTTTCGTTTCATCCACCTTTTCTCCACTCGTGTCTGAACCTCCGCCACATGCTGTTAGTAAACAAACAGTTGCAATGAATAAAACAATTAGCCACTTTCTCATTATGTTTCCTCCCCATAGCTGTAACCAGAATTTTAACCAATAAAAAAAGCCACTATTCATCATCTGAAAGAGGCATTGGTTTTATTCCGCCTTATCTTTCAGAATGAATGGATATCATTCTGCAGGAATTGGCACCTTCCCAATATTGGGGGTTGCCGGACGTCATAGGGCCTAGTCCCTCAGTCTCTCTGGATAAGCTTTTCATTTAATTTTTATGATATGATATTACTACTCTCTTTTATTTTTGTCAATGTTCGAAATAATGCTACATCCAATCTCCCAAGAAAATGGGTTTAGTGATCCAACTACCTTTCCTTTATTCTTTTAAAACAAAAAAGGAAATCGAATATTTCCTTTTATATAAAATTAACTGGACAATTTGTCTTTTTGGTTATAAAATGCGTTCGTATATAGATTAAATGAATGAAGGTGGATTAAAATGGAATTATCGCATCGTTTGAAGCAATTACCTCAACAATTTTTTGCTTCCCTTGTTCAAAAAGTTGCTGCTGCAAAACTTGAAGGCAGAGATGTTATTAACCTAGGACAAGGCAATCCCGACCAGCCAACACCTGCACATATTGTACAATCACTTCAGCAAGCTGCAGAAGACCCAATGACACATAAATATTCTCCTTTTAGAGGAATTAATGAATTAAAGAAGGCCGCCGCTTCCTTTTATGCGCGTGAATATGGGGTAGAAATTGAGCCTGAAAAAGAAGTAGCTATCCTTTTTGGCGCAAAAGCAGGTTTAGTAGAAATTCCATTATGCCTACTCAATGAGGGAGATTTAATGCTCTTACCAGATCCAGGTTACCCTGATTATGAATCTGGTGCGGTTTTGGCAAATGTAAAATACGAAACCTTTCCTTTAAAAGAAGCAAATCAGTTTCTACCTGATTACTCGCAATTTACAGAAAAACAAAAAAAGGATGCCCGCCTACTATTTTTGAATTATCCTAATAATCCAACAGGCGCGACAGCTGATTCCACATTTTTTGAAGAAACTGTTGCTTTTGCTAAGGAAAACAACATTACCATCTTGCATGATTTTGCTTATGGTGCTATCGGCTTTGATGGAAAGAAACCTGAAAGTTTCTTAGCCACAGCCGGAGCGAAAGACGTTGGTATTGAAATGTATACATTATCAAAAACATATAATATGGCTGGGTGGAGAATTGGATTTGCAGTTGGAAATGAACAAATCATTGAAGCCATCAACCTTCTTCAAGACCATATGTATGTAAGCTTATTCCCTGCGATTCAAAAAGCTGCAGCCGATGCATTAAATGGGGATCAAACAAGTGTAGACGAACTTGTTGCTCGATATGAGAGACGTAGAAATGCATTCATGAACGCTTGTGAAAAGGTTGGCTGGCACGGCAAGTCTCCTTCAGGATCGTTTTTTGCTTGGATGCCAGTGCCTGAAGGATACAATAGTGAAGAATTTGCTGACTACTTACTGGAAAAAGCTGATGTAGCTGTTGCCGCAGGAAAAGGCTTTGGGACCTTTGGAGAAGGTTATGTTCGGGTGGGATTACTTGTCGATGAAGAACGATTAATTGAGGCAGTAGAAAGAATTGGCCAACTCAAATTATTTTAATATAAGAGGTATGGCAGCCACAAACCTAGCCCATAGAAACATGTATAACTTATGTTCCTATGGGCTAGGTTGTGTAACTTGGAGGCTTTTATGAACGAACTAAAGCTTCATATTCTCTTCCTTTTAAATTCGCATTCCCGTTACAAGGTATCATCTTCATTGTTACATATGTCTTTACTTAGTTTTTTCGGAACGTATCGTTATCCGACAATCTTTTCTTTTAACAAAGCCAACCTATAAACACATGTACAAACATATACATTATCCAAGTAGGCTCTCAGTTTAATAAATGTTCATATAGCATGATCATTTATCACTGATTGAAGAAAACTTTGTAACGATTGTTCCGTATGAACAACATTTCTTAATTGATAAGGCTGAAGTGCTTTTGCTAGACTCGGATTTATACCAATGAGTCTCACTTCTCCTCCTGTCATTAGAAGAATGCTCTTGATTAAAAGCTCTAAGCCGCTCGTTCCCTCTTTATATACTTTAGCAACCGCTGTTAAATCAATCAGTATCCACCTGTAATCATGATCTGACAGACGGGCAAGCGTTTGCTCCATAATCGTTGTAAATTTATCGCCCGTCATATCGCCAAACAAAGGAATATAACAGATCTCTTTTGTTAAAGAGATAAAAGGACCTGATAATTCATCCAACCTTTGCAATGTTTTTTCTAATGTTTCCTTCTGCTCATAAAGCTCAAAATCTGTCTTTGCTAATCTGTTTTGTAGGGCCTGTAATTTCTCCATTAATGGTTCATTATCATCATCTTTGAATAAAAATTGCATGGACGCATTACCTTGAAAATCCCAACTGATATGAATATCAAATAGTGCTATCGGTATACTTCTTGTTTTTAAATTAGCTTCAAATCTCATACTCTTTTCTGGTATGGCAGCTACCCTTTCAAACTTAGAGATACTCCCTTCATCAACTATACTTTTAATCATACCTTCTGATAAATCAAAGACTTCATCCGCTTTAGATGTATAGCTAATGATTTCACCATTCTTATTAGCTAGTATATACGGTATCGGCAAATGTAGATCAATTAATCGCATTTTTCCTCCCCTCCGTATTAAAAGCAGTGATCCATTTATCTACAGCATATAAGTTTGAAATAATTTCCGGCTTAATAGCGGTAAAAGAAGCTAAATCATATAAATTTGTCAATCTTCCACCTAATAAAATCCTAGGTTTCTTTGGTAAATAAGAAAAAGCTTCCATATATTCCGTAAGTGCCGGTAAATGGGTAGCAATCGAAACTGATAAGCCAATTACATCTGGTTTCCAATCCTTCGCAGCCTGCAATGCATATTGTACAGGTAAATTTGCTCCTAAAAACTTGGTTCTCCATCCATTCTCTGCAAATATACTGGCTACCATCTTTAATCCCAAATAATGCTGCTCTCCTGATAAACAAAGAAACATGGCGGTCGGTGCATCCTTAACAGGTTTAAACTTGTGCTTTGCAGCTAATCTTGAAAGAATGAAATCGCAAACTCCAGATGCCAAATGTTCATCTGCAACTGTTATCTCAAAATTTTCCCATTTAAGACCAATATTAACCATAGCTGGTGTAATAATATCTTGATAAATTTCTACATTAGTCAAATAATCGAATCGCTCAATATATTCCCAAGCATCAGCAACAGCTCCAGATAAAAGGATTTCTGCTAGATCTTCTCCTCTCGTCACTGTGCCTCGCCTCCTTGAACATCTCTTAAAATAGACACAGCCTCTCCTAACAAACCAATATATGCAGAACTAATTTCACTTTCTACCACCGTACATTTCTCTAATTCCTCTTCTAAAAAAAGAAAATTATCAATCAAGGTTTGCGTCGTCATACCATATTTAATTAAGATACCTCTTAACCAAAGGGCATAGTCAGTGAAAATCTTTGACGTATTTAATTCCATTGCCGTCTTTAAATAATCTAAGTGATGCATATTATCAATAAATGTTTGATTTCTCCCACGTTCACCATATCGTTCAATTAATGTAGGGTCTTCTCGAAATATCCTTTTTGTTACTTCTTCTGCGATTATTTCATATTTACTCACTTTACCACAACCTTATATTGCGACACTTTTGGAATGACTGCTGCTAATTCTTTATCTGGATACTTCTTTTCAAGATCATGAATTCGTTGAAAATCTTTACTTCTTACCCAGCGTAAATAATCTTCCTTTGTTTCAAAAATTAATTGTACTGTCAATTCTCCTTTACGTTTATCATTCTGAAGCAACATAAAGTCGACGAACCCATCTGCTTTATCGACTAAACGTGAACGATTCTTATATATTTCAATCACTTCATCTGCTTTACTTTCATTTACATCAAAAGTTGAGAATACGGTATACATAACTTCCCCCTACACATTTGGACTTGTGTTACTTCTCCATTCCATTACAATGGTTGGAATACTAAATCCGAAAATGGAATCATTCATTTTTCCTACTTGTTTAAATCCTTTTGAATGATAAAAATCCAAAGCAGAATCATTTCGCATCACAACAGAAACCGTAATTTTATTGACATCATAAAAATATTCAAACATCGCTTTTAGTAGGGCTGTACCAATACCTCGGCGGTGAAAACTCGGCAATATATATAAAGCACCTAATTCTATTTCTTTCTTAATATTTATTAATGAAAAATGAACGAAACCAATAACTTCTCCTTCTTCTTCAGCAACCAATAAAACCGAAGTAGATAAACTTCTCATTAAAGCGTCTTCAGTATATACAGATAATAAAAAATCAACCTGTGTTCGCTCGGGAATTAAACCTTCATATGCGTAACGCCAACTCTCCCTAGCAACAGATTGGATTTGTGTACTATCTTTTCTTGAGAATAATCTAATTTTCATGTTCAATACCCACTAAAAGGAAGGAAATTTCCTTAAACGTATTTTATCTATAATTGTAACAGGAAATGAGGTTAAGAAAAAGGCAAAGGCAAGAATGGTATTGTTCATAAAATAAACAAACGTAAGTTTTTACTCAAAGCTTGTTCCAAAAAATCATTCTATTGTATAATAGGACTAGATAAAGGCATATATTAGAAAAGATCGGTGGTGCGGCAACACCGTCCGATCTCGCAATAGCATTAGCCAATGAACAATTGACACCATCCACCTATACATGAGGTGGATTATTTTTTATCATCGTTTTTGAATTGTAGCACAGCCATTATTAAACTTGTAAATGTACAAGCAAACACCAATGCCTCAAAAACTGACAAAGCAACACCCCCCTTCTACGGGGAATAATGGCTAAATTGACTATTGCTATTCTTATTATAGCACCACTATGTATATTTTTGGAATTTTGTGAAAAAATCACATAGATGCGATCATTCAATAGCAATTCAGCAAAAAAAGAGTTGAAACGAAAGAATAAATTTTTCATTCCAACTACTTCTCATTTCATGATTATTTCTTAAGTCCCCGTTTTAAGAGAGTGATTTCTAACTTAAAATTTCTTAGTGCTTCTTCCTTTGATTGATCCTTAGAAAATGTTTCGATAATACTCCTTAGTAAAACAGATGTAAGTATTTTCATTAAATACTTAAACTCTTCCTGATTTGAGATATGCAATATTTCTTTATTTACCTTTGATTCGAATTGGATAAACTGCTGATTCGTTTCATATCCATTGAAACTTCGACCAAATTCATGTTCCACTTCATATGTCATATTTAAAAATAAATTTTTGAGAAAGTTCCGATTCTCATCTTGTTCAGTAATCACCTTTTCGAAAAAAGCAATCATCATTTCAAAAATATCCCCATTGTGCTTATTCAATAAAAAGTAAACTTCACTTTGATTCCTTTTTACTCTCTCTTCTAGCAAGTAAAAAAAAGCATCTTCCTTATCTTCAAAATATTGATAAAAACTCCCCCTTGGAATACGGGCAGATTTTACAATATTACTAATGGATGCTTGCGATAGTGGAACACGAGAAAACTCTTGCTTTACAGCATTGATAAGCTTTTCGCGTTTTTCAATTGATAAATTATAAAAAGTGATTTTTGGCATTATACTCCCCTCCCTAAAGGAATCAATCTAAAACGAGGAACGGCGCTGTTCTTCACGCAGAAATTCCATGAATTGTGCAAGCGCCATAACAGGCTTCTCATTAATTATTATGATATATCTTTTTTTCATTTGTTCAGTTGCTATTTTGCTGTCATTAATACGTTGGATCATATAATCAACGCTTGTTTTCTCAATTGCTTTTCTGCGGATTTTCGATTCCTTAGATAAAGCCATACCTACAGCACCTAAAATGGAGTAGATGAGCAAAGTAATCCAAGTGTTTTCATCCATGGGCATGGTGAAAAGAACAATGATGATATTCATGATTGAGAAAACAACAAGCGGAAATGAAAATAACGAAAATCGAGAAGCAACTCTCATCGCTGGCGCTAAACGTTCATTTAATAATTCAATTTCTTTCTTAACAAATACAGGCATATCAGTAAAAGGATTCATATTCATGTGAATGCCATCCTTTCTATTTTATTTAATCACAAATAGGGTTTTCCCCTATCTATAGTTTCCCCTCACCTAATGGGAATACTGCCGGTAAATACATGCCGATGTTACCAAAATCAGTTGTGCATATTCCTTAAACCTTGTGGCTTTTTACATATAGAAACCTTTATACCTTGCAAACGAAGTTTCTTAACGATTTGGTTTAATGGCGTATTCAATATTTCCCCTCCCGAAAATGACAGTGTGTCATAATTAATTTTAATTTTAAATGACAACGTGTCATCTGTCAATTGAAAAACGAGTGGATTTATTTTGTAAGTCGAAACTATTGTCAACTAAACTGGACAGGAGTATAATTTAACCATAACGTTATAGTTTGGAGGTATCATATTGGGAACGAGAAACTAAAAATCGGTGAATTAGCAGAAAGAGTAAATTTAACTAAAAGAACCATTGACCATTATACAAACCTTGGGTTACTTGAAGCAGAACGTTCTCCTTCAAATTATCGCTATTATGACGGATCAGCCATAGAAAGATTACATTTAATTGAAAAATGGAAATCAGAGGGTATGTCATTAGTGGATATTAAGAAAAAGTTGGATGAAAAAGATGTTCACGAAGCAGAAGAAATTGATGTACGTGAATTAAGAATTAAGATTAATGGGTTAAAGGATGATGTTTCAGAAGTGCTTGCCCATTTAAACAAGACTGATGTAACAAGTCAGGAGTATATTAAGAAAAATGTCTCTTCCGAAAGTATGTCCCTTATTCAAACATTGCTTTTACTCTTAAAATAAACAAATAAAAAGGCATTGCTTATAGGAAAGTTGGACAATGTAATGGTAAGACATGAATTCTCGTCACTTCCTGAGACTTACATTCATGAAGCAAAAAAATAGGAGGTGAAAGTCTTACCAAAAGTAAGACGATTACATTTTGACGGTAACGTTAAATTTAATATTACTTGTTATACTTATTGCTTTAACTGCTTTTTTCGTGTCGACGGAATTTGCAATAGTTAAGGTTCGAATGTCTAAGATTGATCAATTGATAGCGGAAGGGAATAGTAAAGCTGTTTCAGCAAAAAAAGTAGTCACCCATTTAGATGAATATCTATCCGCATGTCAGCTTGGAATCACTGTAACAGCACTTGGATTGGGGTGGTTAGGTGAACCCACAGTACTCAAGTTATTACAGCCATTATTTAATAATTTAAATCTTAATGCCTCTCTTACACATGTGATTTCGTTTGGTGTATCATTTGCGATTGTGACTTATTTACATGTGGTCCTTGGTGAATTGGCCCCAAAAACGATCGCTATTCATAAGGCAGAAGCCATTACCCTTGGTTTTGCTAAACCTATTATTTGGTTTTATCGCATTACCTATCCTTTTATTTGGGTGTTAAATGGATCAGCCCGTCTAATTGTAGCGCTTTTCGGTTTCAAACCTGCATCTGAGAGCGAAGCAGCACACTCGGAAGAAGAGTTACGAATTTTAATGTCTGAAAGTTATAAGAGTGGTGAAATCAACAAAAACGAATTAAAGTACATGAATAATATATTTGAATTCGACGAAAGAGTAGCGAAAGAAATCATGGTACCACGAACAGAAATTATTACTTTTTCTATCGATGATTCCTTTGAAAACCTTAGAAATATTATTAAACAAGAACGTTACACTCGTTATCCAGTTGTCGATGGTAATAAAGATAATATTGTCGGTTTTGTTAATGTTAAAGAGTTTCTTACCGCAAACCTTCAGCCTGAACAAACAAAGAAGCTTTCTATACATGATTTCATTAATCCTGTGTTGCGTGTTATTGAAACCATTCCAATTAACGACTTATTAATAAAAATGCAAAAAGATCGTATACACCTCGCAATCTTAATGGATGAGTATGGTGGAACGTCTGGATTAGTAACCGTTGAAGATATTGTTGAAGAAATTGTAGGTGAAATTCGTGATGAATTTGACGAAGATGAAATTCCTGAAATTCGTAAGATAAAGGAAGGCCATTATATTCTTGATTCTAAAGTATTAATTGAAGATGTTAACCATTTGTTAGACCTTGACTTGCCAGATGATGAGATTGATACAATTGGAGGATGGTTCCTCACATTAAATTTTGATGCGAAACTTGGTAGTCAATTAGAGTTGGATGGATACTTGTTTACTGTAACCGAAATTGATGGTCACCAAATACATTATCTCGAGGTAAAAAAAATGGATGATCCTATCATGACAAACAAAGAGCCGCTTATTGATTAATGAACGGCTCTTTGTTTTCACTTATACTAACTTTTTATCATCGAGTTTGAGCTGTTCTTCTAATTCTCTTCTCATTTTATCCGTTTCTAATAAATAATTTTGATGTTTTAATTCTTCTAATTTTATTTGATCTTCAATTATTTTCGCCTTTAATTCGGTTTGAGAACTTAAATGGCTAGTAATAATCGCAACGATCGGTATACCAAAAATCATTATGACTGATACTAATCCAATAATCATTCTGCCTATCCCTCCTCTAACAAATCGATCTTATTTACTATATTCTATGTTCAAAACAGCATTTCCTTTACCCTTAAACAACAAATGAGGTAATGTTTCACTTTTCAAAAGGCAAGTCCTGACCTATATTAATTCAAAATATGAAGTTACTTTCTTGGTACGAACCTTTCTATATATACGGTTTGTGCGAAAAAAAGTTTCATCTTTCAGGTATAAATGACTATTTCAAAATAAAAAGGACACCGTCAATCGATGTCCATTCGTTAAATTTGTAAATTTTCAATAATGGTGGATATACCGAGTCCACCGGCGATACAAAGTGTAACAAGAGCATATTTCTTTCCTGTTCTTTCAAGTTCATGGATAGCCTTTGTTAAAAGAATTGATCCAGTTGCTCCAATTGGATGCCCCATAGCAATGGCCCCTCCGTTCGGGTTTACTTTTTCTATGGATAATCCAAGCTCTTTTATAACAGCTAGAGCTTGAGCTGAAAAAGCTTCATTTAACTCAATAATATCCATATCCTCTATTGTTAATTGAACTTGTTTTAACGCCTTTTGTGTGGCAGGTACAGGGCCTATCCCCATATATCTAGGGTCAACACCAGCAGCTGCTTGAGCAATGATTTTCACTTTCGGTTGAATTGAGAACTCATCTGCTTTCTCCCTTGACATCAAGAGTAATGCAGCTGCACCGTCATTTCTACCACTGCTATTACCTGCAGTGACTGTCCCTCCTTGTTTGAATACTGGCTTCAGCTGTGAGAGTTTTTCTATTGTCGTTACACGGGGGTGCTCATCCACCATAAAAGTTGACGATTTTTTTCTTTCATTCACAGTGTAAGGAAGAATCTCCTTTTCAAAAAAGCCAGCAGTAATAGCTGATCTTGCATTTTCTTGGCTTCTTAGCGCAAATTCATCTTGTTCCATTCTTGAAATTCGATACTTTTCTGCTAAGTTTTCAGCGGTCATCCCCATCGTTAATTGCCCATATTCTTCCACAGGTTGTGAACCAGGCTGACTTTCCGTATTAGGATCAAGTAAAAGCCCATTTCCTGACTTAAGGCCGAAGCGAATATTCCGCATATAATATGGTGCTGTGCTCATAGATTCCGCTCCACCTGCAATAACAACATCGGCGAATCCACTCATGATTTGTTGGGCAGCTGAGTGAACGGATTGTACTCCTGAGCCACATTGGCGATGTAAAGTATAACTTGGTATACTTTCAGGAAAACCTGCTCTTAATGTAGCTAGCCTGGCTAAATTAGAGGCATCTGCACTTTGTTTTGCTTGTCCGATAATAATTTCATCGATTTCATTTTTAGGTACCTTCATCTTTTCCATTAACCCTTTAAGTACATGGCTAGCTAAGAAATCGACCGTTTCATTACCTAAACTACCACCTAGTTTCCCAATCGCTGTCCTCTTCGCTTCTACAATCACTACATCTTTCATCGCGTTTGCCCCCCGTTATTATGGCAATCTTCATTAAAAGGAGCTTCCGTCTTTTCTCTTATTTCTTCAATAGTGCTATTTGGCATTATTTCTATACAGTATAATTCTCCATTTCTCACCTCAAAAACAGCGAGCTCGGTAATAATTAAATTGACACTTCTTGTGGATGTTATTGGATAAGTACATTCTTTTAAAATTTTGCTCGTACCATCTTTGGATGTATGAGACATGGTCACAATAATTTTCTTTGCCCCTGTAAGTAAATCCATTGCACCCCCAACACCCATAATATTTTTTCCTGGAACTGCCCAATTGGCAATTAACCCTTTGGCATCTACCTGTAATACACCTAATATCGCCACATCTACATGTTGTCCTCGAATCATAGCAAAGGACTCCACACTATTAAAATATGAAGCTCCAATTGCTTCACCTACAGGTAACTTACCAGCATTCACTATATTTGGATCAATATCAGCCTCGTTAACATCCGTTACCCCTAATAAGCCATTTTCTGTATGGAAAAATATATCACCATCTGCAATATGATTGGCAACAAGAGTCGGAATACCAATCCCCAAATTGACAACTGAGCCACTTTTTAGTTCTTGAGCAGCACGTTTAGCAATTAAATTTTGCATTTCATTTTTATCCAACACTCTTCACCCCATCTTTCGTTAAAATCTTCGTTGCTTTCACGATCCCATTTACAAATAGATGGGGTGTAATGATTTCTTCTGGAGATAGTTCACCAGGTTGCACAATTTCGTCCACTTCGGCAATCACATAATCAGCAGCTGTCGCCATCATCGGATTAAAGTTTCTAGCTGTTTTGTAATAAACAAGATTCCCTAATGTATCAGCTTTCCACGCACGAACTAATGCTACATTTGCTTTTAATGCGGGTTCAAAAATATATTTCACACCATTGATCTCTTTTTCTTCTTTTCCTACGGAAAGTTCAGTGCCTACACCGGTTTTCGTGTAATAGCCACCAATACCTGCACCACCTGCACGAATCGATTCTGCCAAAGTTCCTTGTGGAAGAAGCTCTAGCTCTAACTCACCTCTTTGATAGGCATCTCCCACATCTCGATTACTCGTAAAATAAGAGCCAATTCCTTTTTTTACTTTCTTTTGATTAACGAGTATACCTAAGCCTTTTCCCTTTTCACCGAGATTGTTAGAAATGATTGTTAATCCTGAGACGTCTTTTTGTGTAAGTTCATCAATTAATGTCAGCGGTGCACCAATCAAGCCAAAGCCGCCAACCATGATTGTTTGATTGCTTTCCAATTTTTCAATTGCTTCTTTTGCCGTAGAAAAAATTTTCATTGCTCATGCCCCATTCTTAAAGAGTCGCTTGCTTCGAACCAAGCTGGAATACCGGCTGTCAATAAACAAATGGCACCTGTTTCAGCTAACTCGGGCTCTTCTGCCCCACTTCGTCTCGCTTTTTCCATCCACGTTCCCGCTATCTTACCATTGAGAACAGTAATATAAATACCGCTCATTAATAAAAGCTTGTTCTTACGAGAAACATGACCACCTCGGAGAATGACCTCTTCCATATCTCCGCCATCTTTTTTCGTTTGTAGCACGTTCTCAATAAACGCAGCATTCTCACTACCGATCATTTGTATATATTGACACAATATTTCTTCAACAGTATCTATATTTATTCGGTCTAATGTCTCGTCACCGACTAACTCACAAGCATATTGCATGGACTTTAAACCAGTTAGAAGAGCTTGTTGTCCATTATATAAATAACTAACTAATAAATATTCTGCTAATTCCGGTAACGAAGCGCCACCATCTATAGCACCCTTCGTATGGTAGACCATACTCCTTTCATATAATCTCGCCGCATTCATACCGACAAGTAATATATCTTTTTCTTTTACAGATAAAGCCCCCGGTTTCATAATGTCCCCACGGAGACTTGTATACTGATCGAGCATGTTTGGACTATAATCATGCATCTGTTGTACCCATCCAGGAACTTGATCATATACTTTTTTAAAATAGTCCAATCCCTTACTACTCATATTAATATCCCACCTTTTTATAAATGTTTATTTATACGCAAAAAGGCTACTTTAAACGAGACGCCTACAAAAAGGGTAAGAGTCTGAAGAGTTTAAAGTAGCCAGTATGTCCAATAGCTTAATTAAAAAAGTTCGTTTTCTAACGGCTAATGAATAGGCTTTCATTCTGTTTGTTTTTATTTTACACCACTTTTGAAAAATTTCAACTAGTCGCATCAATATTTCTTAAAAAAGCTTTTATGCTATTGTAAATTTCTGGTCTTGAAGTAAACACTAATGTATAGTGATTGCATGGCGTCGTTATTTTCTCTATTTGCTTAGCATATACCATTGTATCAATATAATCTTCTGCATGAAATAACGGGTCCATTGCACCAATTCCACCCTCTGCATGAACAAGAAAGACTGGGCAATTCACTTCTTTAAATATTTCTTTAGGATCAAATGTATAGAAACTGTCAAAATCGGTTTTAATCTTTCCTTCACTTGCATGATTTCTCCACTTTTGACCGATTTGATGAATCTCATATAAGCCAACGTTTTGCATATGCTCATCCCAAGGCACACCTAAGTTTTGATAAATTTGTTTAATCTCATCTAAGTATGCTTGTTCACTTTCATACGCTTTGCTCAATCGGGCAAGAGAGGGTTCAACAATCTTCTTTTGATGTGGTGTACATGTCGCTGCACCATCTAGCAAGATTAATCCTCGAACTTCAGATTGAAGTCTACTGGCCACAATAGAACAGATAAAAGCGCCCATACTATACCCCATCAAAATTGGTTGATCAATATTTAACTCTTTAATCAATGCTTCAACATCTAAAGCATGCTTCCATATGCTCGTATCCTCATCTGCATCCGCACTTTGCCCTCTACCTCTGACATCAATACTTACAATACGATAATCTTTTAAACTTTCTGCATAATAGTGCATTTGCATATAATTACCCGTTAACCCATGGACAGCAATTATCGTCCCTTTCTCACCTGGGTAATCAGCTATTTGTATACTTCGACCATTAATATTTTTTTGATAACATTCCATTATGACACCTCTTTATAAAAATATAAAACTAGTTATACTCCTTATTATTTGAAATGTCAAAAACTTTCCCCATCGTTATATCCTGTAAAATCCCTTGTTGATGTTGATGGTTATACTATAAATACCACTTGTTTTTTAGAGCAATTATAAGAATAAAAAATGATACGTTTAACTATTTACTTTTAGTCATCTTTTCGAATTTGATTAATAAATTATATTGAAAGTGGAAGAATCAAATGGATGATTTCTCTTAATCTTTTATTTTACAAATCAGCTAAAGTGGGTATAATGAATAGTAACTTGAAAGAAAGGTGGGGTACGGATGACTGGCAAAAAGATATACTCTTTTGGATTACTTATCATGTTCTGTGCATTTTTAGTTGTCCACTATCCTAGCGATCATTCAAGTTTGAGCACTTGGGGAGACCATCAGCATGCAGTCTTTAACGACTCCCATTTAAGTGATACCTCTCCATTAAAAGATGAGCTCAAAAAACATCCTCTTGTTTTCGAGCATGTTTCACTGATACTCATCAGCTTACTCTTACTTGGCATCTGCCAACTCGCTTATGTTTCTATGCAAAACAGTAGACATAAGCAGCCGATTTTCTTCCAATCTAATTATCTCTAATTATTCCTTAAATTTGTAAGAATATAACACAAATCTAAGGAGGATATGATAATGATTGTTCGTATGATTATGATTAGTATGTTTTCAATAACTGCAACTACACTTTTATTTTTCCAAGGATTAGAGATTTTTCAAGCTTTCTTCGACTATTATAAAAATAAATAAATACGTTAATTTAGCCGCTCACTTTACTTGAGCGGCTTTTATTTTAATCACTTCTATTCCTTGTTTTTAGAAACAACCATTAGCAGGGTAACTAATTATTATTCTAAAGTCATTGCGATTCGCCTCATAAACCACTAGATATTTTTAATGGGCTTTGGTGGTATAGTAAAAAATGGGCAAAATCCATCCAGCCATACTGTTGAGATAGAACTAGATATTAAATTAAACAATAAAACAAGGTCGCCCATTCACTACAAGTAAAAAGACCAGAATAATTATCCTGGTCCCCTTCTATATAAAAGCTTTATTTCGCTTTTTCATGCCTTTTTTCTAAACGTTTTTCGATGACTTCAAGCTGATCTGGATTTTTTAATAACTCTTCTTTATTACGACGAACTAATTCGATGTATGATAACTTTTTCTTTCTCATAAATATTTCTCTCCTTATTTAAATGACTTTATTTTCTGAAAATAAAGTACATATCTTTTTAGAAGAAAACAGTTTTGTAAGATTTTCTGACAAAATTAATTGTCCATACAAAATCCTTTTGAGTTTTCTTTAAATTCAGATTAATATGAAACAGAAGAAATGTCAAGACTTTTGAACCAAAATGCTATCTTTATATAATTATGTCATAAAACCTTCACAAAATTTTAACAATTAAACAAACCTTATTAAATACTGTTTTATAACATATTCAAACAATATTGAGCTGTATTCATATAGGAGAATTTTCTTAGACCTATCAAATATCTGGTATATCAAAAACATATTGACATAAATACCCTTTTATATTACATTTTCTTATTTATTGATGTAATCTCCCCTCTTTAGCTAAGGTCCCAGACATAGAAAATTAACTATGAAAGCCAAATAAGCAAATTTTCTGTGGTAGAATAATCCATAAATAACCGGTTTGGCTGGTTTAATAATACATTTAGCGATAAGGAGAATTTACCTTGGAATTTAAACTATTAGAAATGAATGATTTAACTAAATGCTCGGAAACATTTATTGAAGTATTCAATGATGAGCCATGGAATGATGAATGGACATTTACAAAGGCTAAAAAATATTTACTGAGTTTTTATCAGACACCTGGATTTTTAGGCGTTTTAGCAGTAGAAAACGACGAAATTATCGGCTTTATTCTTGGTGTAAAAAGAGTATGGTGGAGCGGAGATGAGTTTTTTATTAATGAAATGTGTGTAAAAACACAAAGTCAAAATAATGGTATTGGAAAAGCGCTGTTAAATCATTTAATAAAAGAGCTTCATAACAGTAATATAAGTAACATTACACTTCTCACAGATAGAGGTATACCTGCCGAAGAATTTTATAAGAAAAATGGTTTTGAAGAAATAGAAAGAATCATTTTCTTGCATAAGAACATCCAACTTTAGTTCTAGAAGTAGATTTATCCATTTTAATTGGATAAGAAAAGACTGGTGTTATAACCAATTATTGATAATAAACACCCAAATTGTAAAAGAAGGTCTTTTACTAACCAGAGTTTCTTTAGTTAAAGAGCCCATCTCGATTGAGAAGGGCTTTAGGTTTATTCATCTCGATTATCATTATCATTCATATCTTCCGGGTCTTCCACCGCATCTTCTGGATCCGGATCACTATCTTTTTCATCATCTTTAAACATAGTATCATCTTCATCTACTCCAGGTATGTTCTCATCACCATTATTATCATTTTCTACACCATTATTGGTTTCTGGAGGTGGATTCTGATCTTGATCATCATTCGCTCCACATGCTGCTAACGAGAAAGACAATAAGATACTTGAAAGAATGAATAAAAACCTTTTTGCCATAACTTTCAACTCCTTTTAAATTATTGACTCTTAAGTCGTAAATATTTTCCCCTTTTATAAGAAAAATATTTATAAAAAAGTAAACCTCCCACTTAGAGGAGATCTACTTGGAAGGAGTTATACACCAATAGTATGTTCTTGACGTATAGAAAGTATCCTTTTAATAAGGTTATTACTCATACTTAAAATATTGATCAACATAATTGAAGTTGACATCGCTTCTTGTTAGTGCATCCAATACAGAAAAACGCATTCAGATTTTAGTACTAAAAGAGTAATATGACAGAGCCAAGCTGGTTGTTAAGTATCCGATAGAAGATGAAGTGAAGTCAACTAGACTAAAAACTCAAGATGGATAAACGTACTATGGATATTTTTAAAGAACTTATTTGAAGTAACACTTGAAAAACGTAAAGATATAGATGAAATCTCAATTCACGGACTACACACGGAAGTATTTTATTTTATAAAGGTATTTCTCTCTAAGGCATGCTGATGTAAATACAACCAATACACGCAGTTTAATAAGGGAATTAAGAAAAGTTGATGAGGATTTTACAGTGAAAGTTCTAGCAGCTTTATAATTCTTTTAAAAAATACCATTTACAAACACTCCTAAAACCTGATATTATAACCTATTGTTGACGTGGTTCGAAACCATCCCACGATAAAAAACTAGGAGTGTAATCAAATGAATATTAGAATGATTGTAGCTAATGGTCTTTTGGCTGCTATGTATATTGCCATATCAATGGTATTACAGCCAATTGCTTTTTCAGCTATTCAGTTTCGTTTTGCTGAGATATTTAATCATCTCATTGTTTTAAATCGTAAATTTATTTACGGCATTGTCCTTGGTGTTTTCTTAACGAACCTATTATTTTCACCAATGAAGCCATTTGATTTAACATTTGGGGTCGCCCATTCCATTATCTGTTTACTAATTAGCTTAGTACTTTTTAAATTTGTTAAAAATATTTGGTTACGGATGTTAGTAAACACCATCGTCTTTACTGTAATGATGTGGATTATTGCCTTACAATTAAAAATTGCTATTGGCCTTCCATTCTTATTCACATGGCTCACAACTGCCATTGGCGAATTTGCTGTTTTAATTATCGGGATGCCTATTATTTACTTTTTATATAAGCAGTTGTATAAAAGTAATTTAGATTTATCTAATGATATGAAAAAGCGTTCAACCTTTTAAAGAGGTGAACGCTTTTTTAATAACTCCAATCAAAATTTTACAATTGTTCTTTTTCTTCCTTTAATGCCTGATCTAAACGGTCGTCGTCTCCAGCTCCATCTTCATCAATTTTTTCTTTAGATAAGAACCAACCGCCTACTGCGATAAGAATAAGAACGATGTAGAACGTTGCTTTCCAAGCGGTTGAATGAGAGAACCCCTCCGGTAATACAGCCAGTGCAGGGTGTGCAAGAGTCGTAACTGCTAACTTTACACCTACCCAACCGACGATCAAAAAGGCAGTAATTTCTAACCCAGGACGTTTATGAAGTAAGTCTACAAAGATATTAGCTGCAAACCTCATAATAATTAGCCCAATCATACCACCTGCAAATACAACGAGGAATTGTCCTGTATCCATACTTCCAATTGTACCAATACCAGTTGGTGGTAATGCCATCGCTAAAGCAATTGCTGCCAAGATTGAGTCTATTGCAAAGGCAATATCAGCTAACTCAACTTTAAGAACCGTCATCCAAAAACCTGATTTCTTTTTCGGCTTGGCTGAAGGATCAGGCACGTCATGCTTTTTGACCAGAAACTTCCGGAATATATGATTCGCTGCGATAAAGATTAAATAAATTGCACCTAATGCTTGAATTTGCCATACATCAACAAGAAATGAAATAGCGAATAATGAAGCAAACCTAAATACAAACGCTCCAGCTAAACCATAAAATAATGCTTTCTTTCTTTCCTTTTCAGGTAAGTGTTTGACCATAATGGCTAGAACAAGTGCGTTATCCGCTGCTAATAATCCTTCTAATACGATAAGAACTAAAAGCACCCAACCATACTCTAATAATAATGCTGCTTCCAAATGAATTTCCTCCTTCATTTATGTAACATCCCCTGCGAATATCATCTTCAAGTAAGAAAAACAGTATTAGCATTTGCTTAACCTTCCCTGTTTATTTCACTTAAAAACAAAAAACCTTTACCGATATTCGGTAAAGGTTTAAAACATAAAAGACCTTCACCGAATTTGGTAAAGGTCTTGCTAACAACGATCAGAATTGTTGCCAACAAAGCCGAGAGCATGATACTCCGAATTGACGACTTTGCTGTAAAAGCTACTCCCCTTTGGAGATGCTATTCATTTGATACCTCTATCATATGCAATCATACCTCAGCTGTCAATCATTTTTTTGCTGTTGATGTATTTTTATTAAATGGGCTAATAGTTTTGGTAAAGTTTCGAAAGCAAAAGGAATTTGCAGACGCTCTGTTTTTTGATGTGCATCCCTTCCCATTGGTCCAACATTAATTACAGGGGCAGTTATCTTTGCCATTTCCTTAAATGGGATTGAATACAATTTCTCTCCTCCTGGCAAATTATCGTTATAAATATCCATATCCTTTAAATCAGCATGTAGGCCCGCATAACTCAAATCAGATATACCATTGAAATAATTGACTGGGTGAATACGCTCTTGATATTTTGTGTCAGCAAACTCTATTAAAGAGGAAGATAATTCAGCAATACACTCATTCTCACTAGAATTAACAGCAGGATAATACGGTGGGGCATAAAATAAAATAATCATCGGACCTAATTCTTGACACAGCATTGCCAATTGGTCGACAATTTGTATCGTTTGATCACGAATATCGCCCTCGGTCTCTTTGGCAATCGATTGCTCTAGTATATCTATATACTCTGCACTTGTTTTCTTGACTGCGTAAGCCCTGATTTCCTCATACAAATAAACGTGAATATGTGATAACTGTGACTCATCCAAACCATTTAATCGATATTTATCTCTTATAAATGCTTCCATTTTATCAGCGGCCTTTATAGCCACTTTCTTCATTTCATGCATGACATCAACAGGATTTCTTTTCATTAATAACACATTATAAAGACTTGCTGAACGATGAGGAATTTGTGTCGTATAGCCTTTTTTCAAATCTCTTTGCCAAAGCAATGTCGGTGGAGGAGACATCACACCATTTACCTGTTCTGAAAGCTCTTCATTCCACTCAACTTCATTCGTTAAAATAGATGACATCCAACAAGCATTCATCCCAGAAAACGGCTCACCGACATGAGATTCTTTCCCAAAACACAATGCTCCCGGCATAATTTTGCCTATCGTTCCTGTATAAAAATAATGATTATTATCTTGGGGAACTTGAGAAAACATCGGCTCGGAATTTAAATATAATGTATAATTGAGGCAATGTTCTTCTCCAAGAGAAACTAATCTTGGAATCACTTCTCTCATACCAACTGAATTCACTTCCTCGTCTGGGACAGCTACTAATAACAAATTGATGTTCCAGTCTTCATTCGCCGCTTTTTCTAACAAAGACATATGTTGAACTAATCCGCATTTCATATCCATCATACCTCTACCAAACAACCAATCTCCACTAATTAAATCTTCTTTTGCATCTTCCGGTAAGGTATCAAGACGATTATGCAGCTCTCTCGTCAATTCAACAGGATTAAAAGCGAGATGCTGCAGGTCACCATAGTCTTCAATATCTACTACGTCAAAATGACTAATCATCACTACCGTTTTTTCTGCTAAGTTATTTTTATATAGAGCCGTTAATATAGAACGACCATCTGAAGTCGGATGATTCACTACATACCCGGGATATTTTTGGTAATAAGGTAAAGATTTTAATACTTGTTCCACTCTTAAAGGAAAGTATTTCTCTCCTGGTGAAAGGCTAACACTATCAATGGACACAAGCTCTAATAAAGTGGCCAACATTTGACTTTTAGATTGAATAAACATATCTGTGCTCATATCACTTGCCCCCCTTATTATTTTCATCACCTAGGTGGTTGCCCTGAGATACTATATGCTTATGAATTAGTATAATGATGCGTGTTTTTTACTACTGTTTAAAGAATATATTAGTCCTTTGTACCAGCTAAGTAAATATATTTTTAGAAAATTGGAAAACGGGGTATATGTTAAACAATTAAAAACTTTAACAGAAACTACTCACAGTATTCATTCACATTCAGTAACTTAGGTATAGATAACACAAAGAACCTGCATATACACTTTTCTACCAGTGTATATGCAGGTTTCCCTACAGACCCCTAACATAGCTTTATCCAATTGGTAATGCGACCTCTGCAAAAAATTCTTCATACAATGCCTGAACAGCTTTCTTCTCATCTACTTCTTTAACCGCAAACATCATACTTACCTCTGAAGATCCTTGGTTAATCATTTCAATATTAACATCCGCTTTGGCTAAAGCATTCGCAGCCCGAGCCATCGTGCCAATGTTATGACGCATACCTTCGCCAACAACCATAATCAACGCCAAACTATGTTGAATATGTACTTCATCGGCTACTAATTCACTTTCTAAACGTTTAAGTAAAACTTCTTCTTCATCTTCTTGTAGTTGATTCTCTTTAATAATCACAGTCACATCGTCTATACCCGATGGTGTATGTTCATAACTAATCCCGAACTCTTCTAAAATGGCATATAATTTTCGACCAAATCCGATTTCACGATTTAATAAATATTTACTGACATAAATACTACAAAAACCAGTAGCACTCGCAATACCGACAACTGGCCCATTTTGATTTTCTCTTGTCCGTAAAATCGTCGTGCCTCTTGCCCTTGGATTATTCGTATTTTTGATTTGCACAGGGATTCCTGCTTGAATGGCAGGTATAAGCGCCTCTTCATGTAAAACAGTAAAACCTGCATACGATAATTCGCGCATTTCTCGATAAGTTAATTCTTTAATTTCTTTTGGCTGTTCAACGAAAGTTGGATTTACTGAAAAGACTGCATCCACATCGGTGAAATTTTCATATACATCTGCCTTTACCGCATATGCTAAAATCGACCCGGTGACATCAGAACCACTACGAGAAAAAGTAAATATCCCTCCGTTTTGGCCATAACCAAAAAATCCTGGAAAAATAATCAGTTCACAAGACTCACGTAGACGTCTAAGCTTTTCATAAGATTTAGGTAACACTTGCGCATTGCCATGCTCATTTGAAACAATTAGCCCTGCTTCTCTAGGATTCATATACTTAGCTTTCACGCCTTGTTCTTGGAAATAGCATGCAACCAATTTAGCATGGTTATCTTCTCCACTTGCTTTTATACAATCTAAGTATTGTTCAGGGTTGTTTTTATCTCCAGCCAGCCTCACTAATAAATCATTTTGAATCGTCTCAATGATGGTTGGCGGTAGTATAAGGTCGTCAGCAATTTCTTTATACCGAGCGACCACTTGCTCAATATAAGGACTCGGATCTTCATTATTGATTGCATGCAAACCACATGAAATAAGTAAATCAGTCACCTTTGTATCATTCTCATGTCTTTTACCCGGAGCCGACACCACAATTATTCTTCTTTCATTGTCAGAATGCACAATATCAAACACACGCTTTATATGCTTAGCATCGGCAAGCGATGAACCGCCAAATTTAACAACTTTCATCAAGACATCTCCCAATTTATTCTCTATTTTATATCTTCATTCTACTACTGAATGAGAAATAATCAAGAACTTTTTCTACCCAGTGAGAACAAATGTATTTTTAGAAAGGACATAAATGTGATGAAATGAACAATTTGTTAGTAGATACCAATGCGAAAAATTCTTGTTTTTGTAAAGAAAATCAGTGAAAATACCACTCATTTTTCTTCAAATGCCAATGATATGCTTTTTCTTAACAACAGCTAGTTGAAAATAATTTAAGCACTACTTCTAAACAATCTTTAATCGATATTTTCCTATTGCAACTATTACTCCATTCCTTACTTCAGCACTTTTGTCTTTTACTGACCTTAGGAAACTTATCTAAAAACACCGTAGACATAGTCTACGGTGCTTCAGTTCATTCATACGGGTATTTTATCAGCTATATTGATTAAATATATTGCTTTGGTGTTTGAGACTTCTCCGTCATCCATTCATATTGCTTCCATTTTAACTCAAATAATTTTAATGGATCATGGTAGACTTCTGGATTACTTCTCATTATCTCTAGTTCTTTGTTATCATTTGCAATTGTCATATGAGATTCTTTTACTGTTTCTTCTAATACCGCAAATGGTGATTGGAAAAACATTTGAATATCACGATCCAACGCTTTCTCAAAAAGTTCAAATTGCTGGATAAAGTTGTCTGTAATTTGACTTGCTACCTCACGATAGTCCTCATTGTCAACAAATTGTTTATACTTATTGTAAAGCATTGTTTTATTTTGTGGGATGAGTCCAAAGATCTTCCCTGCGCTTTTCAATAGCATTTGCGTTGGTGTATGACGTAGCATAATATTCGCTTTATCTAACCTTACAGTACCGTGAGTCAGGCGGTCAGCATCGCGCTTCCAATCTTCGAGAATACGGAAATCACAGTTTAATTGTAATTTTTCAAAGCCGTATAATTCATTGAAGCTATCCGCCATCTCTACTAAGAAAGCCTGGCCTGTCAAAAATTCTTGCTCACTTTCCATAATCCAAGCTTGAATGGATTCCCTATATTCCGGTAATACCTTTTCGGATATATACTGTTGGACTCGTTCATTCATTTCATTATTCAACTCGATATGAAGCTTACTAAAGTCACTATCTTCTCGAATCAATTGGCTACACTCACGTAAAATATCTGGAATAGCTGCGGCTAGCTTATCTTCCATCGTCTTTTTAATATCACGATAAGAGTGACTGATATTTTTCACTTTTTCTTCTTCCATATCTTCTAATTGATGAATAGCACCATTCAACTTTGTTAACATTTCTTCATGCCAGTTCATATCATCAATTAGCGCATTTTCTTTTTCTATTCGTTTATCAAGAAGAAACTTAATCGATTTTTGAATATAATGCAGCATCTTCTCTGTCCGCTCTTGCATTAAATGACGTCCTTCATTCAATCCAGCTAAAAATACTGCAAAATCTTTCAACTGTTCTGTTGGATCATATTGCGGTGAGTAAGCAAAGATTGTTGCTCTTGGAAAATAGGTAGAAACTCTATCAGCAGTTTCATCCATCCACTGCATGGCTTCTTCCTCACTACTAGCTGCATCCATATGATTTAAAATAAAATGCACCGGTAGACTAGGTGATTGCTCTCTAATTTTTACGGCAACATCTAATTCTCTATCTGTTAACGGATACTCTGCATTTAAGATAAATAACAGGCTATCGGCAAAATGCAAATATTGAAATACATCATTTCTATACTTGTTACTGCTAGAAAGGCCTGGTGTATCCATAACCGCCATTCTTTGTTGCGATAGGAAAGGTAGAGAATGTTTATAATCGACCAATACTTGGTCCGATCGTTTTTCTCCTGTTCTTAAATCATCCATAGAGTCAAGCGGGATAATAGCAGTATCAGAAATGGAAGTGAGTTCTTTATAATCAGCATGCTTATACATCACAGTTGCCGTTGTATTCTCTGCTTTCACATAATCTCCAAGTAATTCTTGGACAAACTCAGTCTTTCCACTCCCAGACATCCCCGCAATGATGACATGATTTGTTTCTAAATCAAGTAGTTCTTTTACCATCCATTCAAATCTTGCACCCATTAATACATCGTGTTTTCTTGCCCACTCCATAATGGATTGGAATAATTGATAATTCTCTTCAAGCGTATGCTCCACTGGCGCTGCTTCTTCTATCATTCTTTCCGCATCATTCATCACTTCAGCATCAAAACTCTTAGTAAATAGATCACTCCATGCAAGAACTGAAGCCGATGCAATAAGGCGGTAAGTATCTGAAGAGATTCTCAACCAGTTTTGCAAATGAGGTGGAACGATTTTAGAAATCTCTTTTATTTGTTTTTCGCCATTTATTAATTCGAAATAAGTATCATGATAAATAACCGATAATTCGTTCCAATGATACCCGCTTTGTGTATCTAACTTTTGCATAAGTTGGTTAAATTCATCTAACCAATTAAAATAGTATTCTTCCCCTTTATAGCTTTGCCAAAATGCGACAGATACAGCTTCGAACTGGCGAACATCATTTTGATAAAGAATCGTTAACGCCTCAATAAAATACTTGGGAGCCGTTTTTTTCGTTTTCCCTTCTACAACATATCCCTTTAATGTGTGGAACCAGCTAATTTCTTGCGTTCTCATGGCTTCATTTACAGCTAATTCCACTGCATTTTGCCAATCTTGATGGTCTTCAAAAAAGACGCGTGCGATTCTTGTTACATCTGGATAATCCGGATTTAAGAAGACTGCTTTTTTAATAGCATCTACTGCCTTCTCTAATTTTCCCTGTTGTATGTATAGAGAGAATAATTGGAGGAGTACTTCTATCTTCAATACATCTGAATCTGTATCAATTGATAAATAAATTTCCTCCGCAGTACCTAAGAGGTCTAATTCAAAATAGGCATCTGCGACATTTTTCCGTGCCCATGGTTGAAACTCATTATCTATATTTTCCCATTTAAAGATGGCCGCTTCATAATCTTTATGATGAAAATATACTTCACCTTGTGCAAACCGAATCATTGTCAGGTCTGGCGATTCTTTTAAATTCTCTTGCATATAAGCATTCCCTAATACTTCAACGGGATGTGTATGTTCATGATTAATTGTAAATGTGTCATGGAATTGTTTATTAATTAATTGATTTTCTATACTCATGATTGTTCCCTCTCTTTGCAATTTAGGATAGAACCATTATCCTATCTGCTTCTATCCTGTTATTCTAACAAAATAATCACTGCAAATAATTTCATTTAGCTATCATTTTTGATACATAAATGTTGAAGAATGTAATATTTTTAACTTACATTTATATTATTCGTTGCATTGTTACCTTTTTTGCACGTTGAATAGGAATTAGTTTTTGATAGGATTATATTTTTTAGAGTATGCCGAGTTTATACTATACATACCTCTCATCAATTTCTTTAAAATGAAACCTTTTTTATCCTGAAACGTCTATAATCTTAGTGAAAGGAGCGTCATACGATGAAGAAAAAATCGAGGGTTTTAACTATTATTACAACTATTACCCTATTATTCTCATTACAAACCACTGTTTTTGCTTCAACAGGGTCAGCCGATTCTGAGGAAAGTATTAATGAGAAATACGGATTACCAATTGTTGCCTATGGTGAGGCTTTAAGTTCAAGCCAGAAAGAGGAAACCAAAAAGCTATTAGGTGTAAAAGAAAACAGTAAAGTAGAAGAAATTATTATTACTGCTGATGATATTGTTCATTATATTAAAGGTGATCCCCGCTCTAATATGTATTCCTCCGCGAAGATTACGCGCACAGATACAGGTAAGGGTGTAATCATCAACCAAATGACACCTGAAAACATTACTGAAGTAACTGATGAAATGTATGCCAATGCCTTACTTACAGCTGGTATAGAAGAAGCCATAGTTGATATCGCTTCTCCGGTAAAAGTCAGTGGTCACTCAGCTTTAGTTGGAATATACAAAGCCTATGACCAAGGTGAAGGCGAGAAGTTAGATGAGGAAAGAACAGAAGTAGCTAACGAAGAACTAAGTATTGCGACAAATTTAGCAAAAAAAGAAGGTATGGACCAAGAGAAGGTAACCGAACTGCTCACTGAAATCAAAAAAGAAATAGCTGAGCAAAACCCTGCAACAAAGGAAGATATCCAACAAATTGTTGATGAACAAATGCAAAAGCTAGAAATACAGCTTAGCGAAGAAGACCGCAAGCTCCTTTATGACCTTTTTGAAAAAATGCGAGAACTTAATATTAACTTTGATAATGTCAAATCCCAATTAGAGGATTTGGCCAATAGTGTACAGGAAAAAATTTCAGAAGCAGTTGGTGATAAAGGTTTTCTTCAAGCTGTATCTGACTTCTTTAAGAATTTAATCGATTCTATAAAAGGAATTTTCTCCTAATAAATTTGAACCAACTCCAATTACGGAGTTGGTTCTTCTCTTTTTGAAAGATTTCGGTAGGACAAACAAGACCAATTTTGTGAAACTCACTTACTTTTTTATTTCTAAAGTAGTAAATGCATGATAGCTAACTATCAATATATAAGTGAAGAGACACCATGCGGGTAATCACAATAGATAGCTGGGGAAATCGAGGGTGCACGGGCTTCTTTGGGTATTCAGCATAGTTAGCTGAGCACAAATCGAAATTGCTCGGCCTTCTTGGGAGTTTTCAGCTTACTTAGCTGGGCAAAACTCATGTGTTTGGCTATCACTTGAATTTCTGGCAGCAAACCTCCATAACTTTGTTAATCACCCAAGGGGAACAAACGATTGACATATAGCCTTTCTTCATTGACAATCACCAAACGATGCTATTTCTAACTAAAAATCTGCCATCAAATTCAATCGGAACGCTTTTTCCGTCTTTTTCAGCATGAATATGTAGATGTGGTTCTGACGTATTACCTGAATTGCCAACTAAACCGATTGGCTCGCCTACTTCTACCCTGTCACCTGATTGCACACGTACACTACCTTCTTGCATATGTGCTAGTAAAACCTCTACACCTTCACAGGATATAACAACTGAATTACCTGCTGCATTTTTAGGGTCTGCATTGGGAGGGACTAAATCTGCTAAATCATTCTCCGCTTGGACAACCTCTCCAGTACACGGACTTGTTAGCTCATCACCGAATATTTCGTATTTATCCAACTCATTGGGATAAATTCCAGTTGCTCGACTACCTAGCGCATTTAATTTCACGATATCTACCGCATAGGCTTGACTCTCATGAGCATGATGATAATTGATTTGGACATGACTGCCACCTTGCCCAACATAATAAACCCCATCATGCAGCGGGAAATCTAACTGTACTGCCTTCATATTCGTCGAGAACCCACTAAATGTCGATACATTATAATAACCAAAAACAAGAATAAGAAGCCCGTAAATGACCATTGATATTTTTTGCGATAAATTGAATTCTGTCTTAAACGGTAGTTTGTTCACTTTCTTCCAAGATAAAAATACAGCAGCAATGAAAAAGACCAAAATAAGAAATCGTAAGTAGTAACTAAACAAATCCCAAGGAGAGGAAAAGAACAGCCAAAGGATGAGTAAACTTGTCATCGTAGCCTGTAAAAGCCAGTCTAGCTTACTATGAACCTTTCCTTTCCATAATGAAAAAGAAAAAACAACAGGTAAAACAAACTGAATAAATAATAAAAAAAGGATATCAAAGGTCATCGAATGTCTCCTTTTCTCGTAAAGTTATCTAAATTACGTCTGACGACTATTAAATGTTCCCCCTTTTTATGAAAATGACTTTTGACCCTGTAGAGCGACTGAATAAAGTACCTTCATTGCTCAGATATATTTTGTAATAACCTCTCCACTCTGTCCAAACTAATAAATAAAACAAGCATTGATCCTATGCCCCAAAAGTGCCAATATCTTATATTATGGAAGAGTAGAACTGCTCCAACGAAAAACAATAGTAAGGAAAAAACAATACCAAGTAAGACTTTCTTATCTTTCAAAATAGTCGTTTTTAAAGAAACTCTCCTTTTTCTTACTACAATAATAGCCAAGAAACACAGCCCTAAAGCAATAATGTGCATAATTCCATTTCCGTTTCTACCTAATTGATCAGATGTTAAAGATAACAAAAAGCTTCCAACTACAATCATGCTCACACTTAAAATGACGCGCATTTCACCCTTCACTTCCTCTACTTAACATCGGATCCACTCATATTCAATTGCAGGTAGCCCTTCTTCGTTCTCACTACTAAAGGCAATCTTTTTAAATCCTTTGCCTTCGTAAAACTGCTGTGCTTTTTTGTTTACATCGAAAGTATATAATTTTAAACGCCCGCATGAACGAGCTTTCGCATGCTCTGATAATGCCCCACCAATCCCCAATCCTTGATGAGCTAAATGTACATATAGTTGATTAATCTCGCCTTCATTATAAGCAATCATGCCAATTGGCGTTTCATTTAGCACCGCTAAATCTACTTGAAATTGTTTTGTTAACATATGATTGAGAAAATAGATATGCTCTGTCATACTATGTATTTCCTTTTGACCAATAGCAGTTTCTTTACTCTCCCTCCAAAAGCTAACTGTCGAGAGGGCATACTTCTTTTCATAAGCAATGATTCGCCAGTCTTTCGCCATATAACTCTCCCCTTCATTGTCCAACCCTTATATATATTCATGACAAAAAGACGATCCCCTCCTTATTTATATGGAGAAAAACTTTTTAAGCGCGCTTTTTTTGTATATAATAGATAGAATCAACAGGCACTTTATTTATAGGCTTATTCAGATTAAAATAAGGTAAAGAACAAGGTAGAAAGGCTGATATCGGATTGGAACAATCAAACTTTATTCGTACAATTATTAAAGAAGATTTAGAAAATGGAAAGCGCGACACTGTTGTAACCCGTTTCCCACCTGAACCAAATGGCTATCTTCATATTGGACATGCCAAATCCATCATTATTAACTTTGGTTTAGCAGACGATTTTAACGGGCAAACAAACTTACGCTTTGACGATACAAACCCACTAAAAGAAGACCAAGAATATGTCGATGCCATTAAAGAAGATGTAAAATGGCTCGGGTATGATTGGGAAGAGCTACATTATGCATCTAATTACTTTGATGAAATGTATAACCGTGCAGTGCTTTTAATTAAAAAAGGCAAAGCATATGTCGATGATTTAAACCAAGATGAAATTCGTGAGTACCGTGGGACTTTAACTGAGCCTGGTAAAGAAAGTCCTTATCGTAACCGTTCAATTGAAGAAAACCTAGACCTATTCGAAAAAATGAAAAACGGGGAATATGAAAACGGTCAAAAAGTTTTGCGTGCAAAGATAGATATGTCATCACCAAACTTAAATTTACGCGACCCTGTCATTTACCGTATCTCTCATGCGACTCATCACAATACGGGTGATACATGGTGTATTTATCCTATGTACGCTTTTGCCCATCCGCTTGAAGATGCAATCGAAGGTGTAACGCACTCATTATGCACGACAGAATTCGAAGATCAACGTCCTCTTTATAATTGGGTTGTAGCGGAATGTGAAATGGAAAACCAACCACAACAGATTGAATTCGGACGCTTAAATATTACAAATACAGTAATGAGTAAGCGAAAACTAAAGCAATTAGTAGATGAAGGAATTGTTGATGGCTGGGATGACCCAAGAATGCCAACGATATCGGGTCTGCGTCGCAAAGGGTATACTGCTAGTGCCATTCGTGAATTTGTTCAAGAAACAGGTGTCTCTAAAGGTAGTGGTGCAGTGGATGAAATGATGCTTGAGCACTATGTGCGCGAGGATTTAAAACTCAGTGCCCCACGAACAATGGGAATCTTGAAACCTTTAAAAGTTGTAATTACCAATTACCCTGAAGGTGAATCCGAGTGGTTAGAAGCGGAAAACAATCCTGAAAACGAGGAAATGGGTACAAGACAAATTCCATTCTCTCGTGAAATATATATAGAACAAGAGGACTTTATGGAAAATCCTCCAAAAAAATATTTCCGTCTTTTCCCTGGAAATGAAGTGCGCTTAAAGCATGCTTATTTCATCAAATGTAATGATGTGATTAAAGATGAAGATGGTAATGTTGTTGAATTACACTGCACTTATGATGTTGAAACGAAAAGTGGCTCAGGTTTTACAGGTCGTAAAGTCAAAGGTACATTACACTGGGTTGATGCAAAAAGTGCCATCCCTGCTGAATTCCGTCTATATGAACCTTTAGTATTAGACGAGCAAATGAAAGAAGAAGCATCAGAAGACAAAGATTTCTTAGACTATATTAATCCAAATTCACTTGAAGTGGTGCAAGGATTTATTGAACCAAACTTGAAAGATGTTCAACCACAAGATAAATTCCAGTTTTTCCGTCACGGTTACTTCAATGTCGATTCTAAATATAGTACACCTGAAAAACCAGTCTTCAACCGAATTGTATCGTTAAAAAGCTCTTTTAAGCTAAATAAGTAAGATATTTTACACGAATGGTTCTACTTAATGAATCATTCGTGTTTTTCGTGATCTGATCTTTACACCGTTCACTTTATTGATTATTTACTTGTCCCTTTAGCTTGCATCAATATGCGAGAGCGTTAATTCTTTCTCACATTTGTAGGCCCTTTTTGCCCTACTCATTTCTTTATTTCTCCAACTATTAGTCGCGATTTCTCCTTTTGCCCTACTCATTTCTCTATTCCTCCAACTATTAGTCGTGATTCCTTCATTTGCCCTACTCATTTCTCTATTCCTCCACTTATTAGTCGCGATCTCACCATTTGCCCTACTCATTTCTTTATTCCTTCACTTATTAGTTGCGATTCTTCCTTTTGCCCTACTCATTTCTTTGGTTCTCCAACTATTAGTCGCGATTTCTCCTTTTGCCCTACTCATCTCTTTATTCCTTCACTTATTAGTCGCGATTCTTCCTTTTGCCCTACTCATTTCTTTATTTCTCCAACTATTAGTCGCGATTTCTCCTTTTGCCCTACTCATCTCTTTATTCTCCCAACTATTAGTCGCGATTTCACCATTTGCCCTACTCATTTTTTATTCCTTCACCTATTAGTCGCAATTTCTCCCTTTTACCCCACTTCGATTTCTCTATTCCTTCACTTATTAATCGCGGAAACCCTTAATCATCATTCTACTTCATCGCCCTATTAACTTACCTGGCAAGCCGGTTTTTTTCGTCTTTCAGATTGGCCAACATTTCTGATAATTCCAATGATATTTATGAAGCATTTTGCTTGCCAACACTTTTTCCTTATAAAAAAAATGGTTCGCTACCTTACCTAAATTACGGTACTTTGTTTTCTATATTTTTTGTATATGTGTTACTTTAAACCCTTCTTCATATTTAAGACCGTATCCTAAGGCTCTATCCATACTAATGTGAGCAGACCAGATCAAAGATACCATCAATAATATAGGTTCCTTTATTACAAAATAAATTCCTAAAATCAATAGGGGGAAAATAAATGTATGGCCTATATTATAGAGAATCGCCCCTACTTTTTTGTTGAGGAGATAGCCAAACATAAAGACGTCTGGTAAAAACAAAAAAATAACAAAGGCAAGTATTGAGAATTCCCAAGTAATATAAGCTACTACTGTTAATAATAGTAAAAGAATATATTCCCATTTAACAATAATGCGATTACTCATTTTCCACACCACCTATTTTCATCTGTTCATATACATGGTGAATGAGTTGATCTAAGTTTCTTTGGTTCTCTTTAAAGTTTCCTTCCTTTATCATGAAACGAATCTCTTTTAAAGCTTCCAAAGCAACTGTCAAAAAGTGAAGTTTCTCTTCAACACTATCAACCTTTACACCTATTAACTGCTCCGATTTTATTTTACAATCCTCTGACGGCTGAGTCCGATCTAATATAAACAGTTCACTGATTTCTTGTAAAGAGAATCCTAATTGTTTTAACACAATGATATATTTGAGTTCTCTTTCATTTTTGTCTGTATATAATCGATAGCCATTTTCAGATCTTTCTGGAGTAATTAAACCGATTTTTTCATAGTAACGGATTGTCTCACTAGAAATATCATATTGAGAAGCGATTTGTTTAATATACATTTCCTTCCTCCTTTTCTTCTTATTTTGAAGATAACATTGGAGCTTACTACAAGGTCAATATATTTTTGAATTTTCCCAATCTTTATCTTGCATCACAGCGATACAATCATTTCTAAAAAATGTGATACGACATACACTTAATAAGATAAAGAGTTGAAAGGTGATGACCATGTACCCTTATTCATATAATGAAGTGCGAAACAAAGAACGAAGATTACATGTGAATGGTTTAGGAAGACTTTCCGTCCAACCTGATATAGCCACTATTCATATCGGTGTCATATCGGAAAATGAAGATATACAGATAGCTGAAAAGGAAAATACACAAGCCACAGAATCTTTCCTTTCTGCTTTAAAACAAGCCGGTATCAATGAAAAACAAATACAAACGACTCACTTTAATGTACAGCCCATCTACCATCAACAAGATGATTCTTCGCAGATTTCAGGCTATCAAGTGACAAATGAAGTCCGCGTTACCGTCAGTCAACTTAATCAAATAGGTACAATTATTGCTTTAGCAATGGAACACGGAGCCAATCAAATAAATAGTCTTGAATTTGGATTAACGGAGAAACAGAAGTGGTATTATAAGGCATTAAATGAGGCATTAGTGGATGCGATAAGTAAAGCCCAATCTATAGCTAATGTTTTAAATGTAACAGTAGATCTTACCCCGATAAAGATTACCGAAGACAGCAGACAAATACAGCCCTTCACACAGAAAATTGCTCTTCAATCTATTGCTTCTCCGCCCATTGAACCTGGTGAAATCATCGTGGAAGCCATAATAACTGCCGTTTTTCGTTATTCATAACATGCATCTTAATCATTCATGGTGTATGATGGTCGTATAGAAATGGAGGCCATTACATGTTTTATCGACTGACAAAAGAACAGCAACAACAAATGATTGAAGAAATCCAACAGTTTTTTCTTCAGGAAAAAGACGAGGATCTTTCCGAATTCGCTGCTGAACGTGTGTTAGATTTTTTTAAAGAATCACTCGCCCCTCACTTTTACAATGCAGCTATCCAAGAGACTCAATCCATGCTAAAAGAACAGTTTGCTAGTATTGAAGATGAGGTATTAACCTTAGAACGCCCCATTCGACGTTAATAAAAAAAAGTGGCCAATTCAGCCACTTTTTTGTCTATTCCATTTATTGATAGTTGGATACAAATTCATCACAGAAATCGGTCATAACCACCTCAACGCCTTGGTTGAGTAGTGATTGAGCATCGGACCATCGATTAATTGTATAAGTACGTAATGGGATTTTGTTTTCTATTGCCTGTATACCATGTATGGATTGCACAAATTCTTTTTGACAATGAATAGCATCGGCTCCAATATTCTGAGCTACCTTAATTGCATTAGCATGTATACCTAGAATTAAATACCCTGTATTTATTTCATTATCTAATGTTCGTATTCTCTTCACACTCTCAGGGTTAAAAGATGAAAGAATGATTCGATCTCTTAAACCATATTGCTCAATTAAAGTTAACACCTTCTCCTCCATACCATCGTAACGAAAGACATCATTTTTCAATTCTACATTTATAACCAATTCATTATTCTCCTCTTTCGCCCATTGAAAAACCTCTTCTAATCGTGGGATTCTCGCATGGTTAAATTCGGTGTTAAACCAGCTCCCTGCATCAAATTGCACAATATCTTTATATTTAAAATCCCTGATAAACCCTGTACCATCTGTTGTCCGATTGATTTTCTCATCATGAATGATGACAAGTTCACCATCTTTAGATAATTGGACATCTAATTCGATTCCGTGAACACCAGCTTTTCTTGCAGCTTCAAAAGCAAGCATTGTATTCTCCGGAAAGCGACCACTTAATCCACGGTGGGCAAATATCATTGCTCAACCATCCTCTCCCTTTTCTACAATTGTATAAAAATTATTTAAACACAGTATGAATCGTTTGTAAAAAATTCCTTTTTATTGATGTTAAAGATTAATCGAATGTAAGCAGGGTATACTCTCATATAAAGACATGTAAAGGAGATAAAATCTTATGAGAGAGTATGATTCTGAGCAACATTATATGCCTATCACCTCAACAACGAGCGGTATGATTGTTAATTCTGCAGAAGGTGTTGATTATATAAACATTCAAATCGTTAATGTTTGTTTTGTTAAAACAGCAGAGGATGCATGGGTCCTTGTTGATGCTGGTATGCCAAAATCAGCCCAAAAAATTATTGAAGCTGCAGAAGAATTATATGGAAAGGGTGCGAAACCTGTTGCGATCATATTAACACATGGACATTTTGATCACGTAGGTGCGATTCATGAGCTATTAGAAGTATGGAATGTCCCTGTTTATGCTCATTCGATGGAATTACCTTATTTAACTGGTCGGAAAGATTATCCAGAACCTGATAATACAGTTGATGGTGGATTATTAGCTAAGTTTTCGAATTTATTCCCTAATGAAGGTATTAATATTTCACAACATATAAAACCGTTACCAAGAGACGGTCATATTGACGAAATGCCCGGTTGGCAGTGGTTTCATACTCCTGGACATACAGAAGGTCATATCTCGCTTTACCGCAAAAGCGATGGTGTCTTAATTGCTGGAGATGCCTTTTGTACCGTTAAACAAGAGTCCCTTTTTAAAGTGATGACACAGGAGCAAGAAATTAGTGGTCCCCCAAGGTATTTAACCACTGATTGGCAACTAGCAAAAGAATCTGTCAGAAAACTCTCTGACCTTAATCCTCATATCGCCATCACAGGACATGGTATTCCTATGGCTGAACAAACTCTCCAACAAAGCCTGATTACTCTTGTAAGGGAGTTTGATGACATCGCAATTCCTGAAACTGGTAGATATATAAAAGACGACGAATAATAGTAATATTCAATATCTTTTATTTCGGTATCCTGAAGATTTTGCTATTATTAAGGGTAGACTTGAAAAATTTCTACCGATGGAGGATACCTTATGTCTAAAAGAAAAATGATTATCACACAAAACTTAAGCGAGGAACTTAAAACAGCCATTACAGAAATCACTCCTGATTGGGAACACATCATAGGGAAGGATAACGAAGTTTGGGAGAGTCATATGAAGGATGCAGAAGTGATTGTTGCTTGGAAACATCGTATGCATGATACCTATGCGAATAATGCTAACCTTCGTTGGATTCAAACATGGAGTGCTGGTGTGAATTATTTGCCACTCGAAGACTTTGACAAGAAAAACATCCTTCTAACAAGTGCAAACGGGGTACATGCTTATCCAATTTCGGAGACGATTTTTGCATTGATGTTAGGTTTAACAAGAAGTATCGACCGTTATGTTAAACAACAACAAGAAAAAGTATGGGATGGAACTGGTAACAAACTCGAAATGCATGGAAAGACCATCGGTATAATTGGTGTTGGAATGATTGGACAAGAAACTGCTCGAATTGCCAAAGCGTTTAATATGCATGTCATTGGTGTTAGACATTCAGGCAAACCTGTCGATTACGTAGATGAAATGTATACTTCACTGGAACTTGACGACATCCTACCTAAATGTGATTATATTGTCGTCACCCTGCCTTTAACGAAGGATACATACCATATGTTCAGTAAAGAACAGTTCAAACGCATGAAACAAACAGCTTTTTTTATTAATATTGGACGCGGTGAAATTGTTGATGAAAACGCACTTTATCATGCTCTTTCAGAAGGAGAAATTAAAGGTGCTGGTATTGATGTTTTTGAAAAAGAGCCGCTCCCTGAAGATAGTCCATTATGGGGATTAAATAACTTAATCATCACCCCACATACATCTGGCTCAACCGAACATTACAACGAAAGAGTCATTAAAAACATCTTCATTCCTAACCTAAAAAAATATTTGAATGGCGATGCTCTCGATACGAATGTAGTGGATTACAAAAAAGGATATTAAAAAACAAAGTCCGAACGATTATTTAAACGCTGCTAAAGCTTCGAATAATCGTTCGGATTTTTCACCCCTTTTAAGAGGAAATTCATTTACAACCCTATTTGTTTGCCACGTTTTTTTCTTTTATTGGCTTCATCTTCTCTGTTCTTCTTTTTCTTAATAATGATTCAATCGCACCTGATCCAAGGAGTACACCAGGAATGATAAAGACAAGACCAACCCAATGATAAACCGTGATTTGCTCCCCTAAAAATAATGCCGACCCGACAAGAGCAAAGAATGTATTTAAGTTTAAAAAGATGGCGGCTTCAGCAGGACCAATTTTACTAATCGCATAATTGTAGCCCATTTGTCCAATAGCCGTTGCTAAAATGGCAGATGCTAAGAATAAAATCCATAAAGAACTTGGAGCATCTAATAAATTTGTAAATGCCAAAGGCTCTGAAATCAAACCTATGATGGCGAGAATTATGCCCCCAAAAACCAGCATATATCCAGTGAGTAGTCTACTATCAATAGTTTTCGCTGCCTTACTGATAAGAATAAAGCTGAACGCTTGGGATAAAATCGATAAGAAAATATAAATATCTCCAAAAGAAAAACCAGATAACCCTCCATTACCGATTACAACGATAAAAGAAACACCAATAATGCCAAAGATAAAACCTATAATCTGCATACGTGAAGGCATGGTTTTAATGATAATGGCGGAGAGAATAGCCGTCAAGACTGGCCCCGAACCTAAAATTAATCCTCCGTTAGCACCAGTTGTTTCCATTAACCCATGTGCTAGGAAAAAATGATGAGCCGTAATATTAAAGAGACCACCATATATAATATATTGAAATTCCTTCCGATTTGGTCTTCTAACTTTCCCTATAACTCCGAGCATAAGAAAAACAAAAAATCCCGCAACTAGAATCCTGATAGCAGTAATCGTAATCGGTGGGAAAGATGAGACAAGGATTTTAATAGCGGAAACATTAAATCCCCATATCATCATTAATATTGTCATAAATAAAAATAGACCGAGCTTGTTCATTCCCATCCTTCTTTCCGTCTCTGTAATGAAGTAAATTTTAACATATATTTTCTTCATATGGATAGAAAGTCAGCAATTGATGAGCAAGAAAAGGTGGAAGCATCCGCCCCCACCTTTACAGAACTGAACCTTACCTATTTTAAATCCTCTTCAAGAAACATTTGTGGCTCTACCTTTTTCTCTTGTTGCTTTCTAGGTTTGATCATCCGATCAATTTGCGCTTGTTGATATACCGCCGTTCCAACAATACTAGCTACATCCTTTAGTTTTTCCTTACTAATTTTATCAATCGTATCATCTGGTGTATGGTACCAAGGTTCTGAAGGGCTGTGAATAAATAAAGCTGCTGGAATACCTACCTCGGCAAATGGCACATGATCACTGCTGCCGCCACTTCTAATCGGTGTCGCTTCTCCATTTAACCTCGAGCTAGTCTCTTGAGCTAACTCGGTAACAAGGTTTGGCTCCCCATCAATTGTGGCCAAAACTAAATTACCTGCATCTCTACTCCCGACCATGTCTAAGTTAAAATTCGCCACAATTCTATTTCGCTCATCTTCAGGTAAACTATTTACATAATGTGTAGAACCAAGTAAACCTACTTCTTCAGCACCAAATGTAATAAAACGAATTTCTGTATCAGTTGGGAATAACTTAAGTACCCTTGCCAATTCAAGAGTCATCGCTGTTCCTGAAGCATCATCATTGGCCCCTGGTGCACCAGCTACAGAATCATGGTGAGCACCGATCACAATAATATCATTCGTATCTCTTAATTTTGAGGTTGGTTTTTTCGTCGCTATGACATTATGAGATGTTTTTTCTCCTGTACTTGCCCCTTCTATATTGATAGTCGCTTCTGTAACCTCTCCGGCTTCTATACTAGCAAGCAACGCATCTCCCTCTGCTTTTGACAAAGAAATCGCAGGAACAAATTGATCATTATGTGCTCCCAAAGTTCCATTTAAAGAGCCCTCACTATTATTATAAATAATTACACCCGCTGCCCCTGCCTCTCCTGCATTCAACACTTTCTCACTGAAGCTTAACTCTCCGCGTTTGATTAAAACAATTTTTCCTGTAACATCACCTAATTCCTCTGGTTTACCTAGACCGCCATAGACGATGTCCCCATTCACATTCCCACTAATAGAATACGTAAAGTAGTCAGGGTTTAGTTGTTCATTATATCCATCGACTTGTAGTTCAATCGTATGTGGGGGTGTATACCCAACATAGGTAAACGGTTGAATATCTGCACGATAACCGTAATTCCTAAACTCTCTTTTGATAAATTCGACAGCCTCATCTTCCTCAACTGTTCCCGCAACTCTCGGCTCTTTTGCAAGATGAGCAATATTGCGATAGATTTTGTGCTCATTTACTAACTTTGTAATTAAATAGTCATAGAAGTGATGTGAATGACTCTGTGTATCAGCAGCTTCAACAGGTTTAACAACATAGCCATGAACACCTAATGCACCAAATACGAGAGTAGTAGCCAAACTAAATTTTAAGATAGATTTCTTCATTTTTTTCCTCCTATTAATCGATTTTCTAAAAGTTTAGACTATTAATTCCGAGTTAATAAGTGTAGTATTCACTATCTTTCAATAGGGAAAAAATGCTAGTTTCTCATATACGAACCTTTTAACTACAAATGATAGATGACAAATGATGGATAGAAGAGGAGGGTTACTCTCAGGTAAATATAAATAAAAAGGAGTGATAATGAGAAGGTAATTTAATAGAGAGCTTATATTTAAACAATTTCACAGATCCTTACATTCCATAAAATTTCAAATCAAAAAGTTTTCCAATACATTAAGAATGCAAAATCAGCCTTCAATTCTAAGTAAATAGGCATGTTCTCCAACAATCAATTTCAAATCAAAAAAGCTGACTATTACAGTCAGCCTTCTTAAACAACTACTATTTATTTCAATACATCATGGTCAACATAACGCTCACCATTTATCTCACTAATTACATTAATAGCTACCTTCGCGCCATCACCAGCAGTAATAATTGTATGTACACTTACACCTGCTGTCGTACCTGCAGCCCAGATGCCAGGAATATTGGTTTGACCTGATGCATCTACATCAATAATGGTTTTTACTCTTGGCTCTGTTCCCGGTTTCGTTTGTACACCTGCTTTTTCGGCTAAATCAGCCAAGAACCCTGTTGCTAAAATGACATGTTTCGTTTCATAACTACCTTCAGAAGTAGTAACAACGAAACCTTCTTCTTTTTTCTCAATAGATTTTACTGTTGCATCTACTAATTCTGCCCCAAATTTCTCTGCCTGTTTTTTCCCTGTGCTAACCAAATCCGGACCTGATACCTCTAATACACCATAATGGTTTTCAACCCAAGCCCTTTTTGTTACACCTTTGTCATTATCAATAACAATCACTTTCTTCCCCGCTTTAGCAGCAAATAAAGCTGCACTCGCACCAGAAGGCCCTGCTCCAACGATTAGAATATCATACATGTTCCATTCCTCCTCAAGAAATACTCTCTCTTTTCTAGAATAGACAAAATAATTAGAAATGTAAAACATTCTATCCTTTTAGAGGTCAAAGCTGCTTTTGTAAAATCACCATATGAATGAGTTGTTTACCACCCTCATAAATAGGGCGGTCATAATGTTTCACAAAGAAATCATCAATCTGATGAGAAATATGAAATCCACACGCCTGGTAAAAAGGGATCGTAAGGGGACTATCTCCCGTTCCTACTTGAAGCTTGCGGGCTCTCCCTTTATAGAAATCTTCCACAAGCTGAATCATCTTTTTGCCATATCCTTTTCGTTTTAAATGTGGGGCAACAGCCAGATTCTTTATTTCATATATATCTTCATTCTCCTTTGTTACAACACAAACGCCGATTAACTTTTGTTTTTCCTCGAAAATATAAAGGTCTCCCCGCTCTAAATACTGATCAATCATATTCTCTTGTTCATCTGCAAGCAGTAGCAGATCTATATATCTTTTCTTATCTTCATTAACGAGCTTTAACTTCATCATGTCACATCCTTACGTATTAATCTTCATCCTTTATATCCCGATCTTCTGGAATTGGTTCCTTCGATAACTCTTCCACCAATTTTTTATATTTTTCTAATTGTTGAAAATGGGTTTTAAATTGATCTTTATAAATGAGTACTGCTCCCTCGCTATCATGAATGACACGAATTTTACCTTGGAGGATCAACTCTTCTACATAACTGACTGATACCGATAAATATTGAGCTGTCTCTTCTATTGTTAAATACATGATTACTTCATCTCCTCCAACTAGTTTCTACTATTATAACTTATTTCTTTAACGCTTATTTCTCCTACTATCATACTTAATTATTAAAATACTCAATCTTTAATGGCAAAATTTTTCATAATCGATTACTATAAAGTATAGTGATTATTTGTTTTACAGAACAGGAGCATAGATATGAAAACAAAATTCTTAATCTTCTTTTTTTTAGGAAGTATCATTTGGGTCATTTCAACAAACCTACTCATTAGGGAATTTCATACATCATCCAACTTAATCTCCATGATACATATAAAAGAAATTTTATATATCTCCTTTACAACTTGTCTCTTCTACTATTTTATAAAAAGAATTGAAGAACTAAATACATCCAAAGAAGATAAAGAGAGATTATCCACACTTATTAATGCAATGGTCGATTTCGTAAATTTTAAAGACGAAAAAGGGAGATGGATCGAAGCAAATAAAGTCGCCCTTGAACTATTTAATCTTGAAGAAGACCAATATCGAGGAAAAACAGATA
The DNA here is from genome assembly GCF_038595015.1 of Cytobacillus sp. FSL W7-1323. NCBI lineage: Bacteria > Bacillati > Bacillota > Bacilli > Caryophanales > Bacillaceae > Cytobacillus > Cytobacillus sp. FSL W7-1323. The sequence goes on along the minus strand of NZ_CP151998.1, from coordinate 1,002,544 downwards.
TTGAACTCGGCGATCAAGCAAGAAGTTTTTACAAAAACTCCTTCGCTCATTGTATGATTTCAGATGAGGAAACATGGGATAGTGGAAAAATTGCGAGAATCGAGGAAAATATATTACAACCCGATGGAACAAAGAAGATATTCGACACAATTAAAGTTCCTCTTTTTCATGAAGACCGAAGTAGAAAAGGGCTTGTAATTATCGGTAGAGATATTTCCGAAAAAAAGAGATTGGATGAATTATTACAAGAAAGTCAACAGCAATATAAATCGCTGTTTTTGTACAGCCAAGATATGATCGTCATGATGGATTTATCCGGACGGATTACTCAAGCAAACCCCCAATTTAAGGAGATAACCGGTTATCAGCCAGAAGAAGTACTCCAACAACCCATCACCCACCTATTTCCTAAAGACTTACATGATGAATTATTTAAAAGTCTTGAACACATACGACAAACGAATCAACATATACAATGTGAGATGGCGATGAACCATAAAAATGGTCCTCAAATCATCTTAGAATGTACAGCTGTGCCTATGATTATCAATAATAAACAAGCTGGTATTATTTGTTATGGGAAAGACGTCACAAAGCTACGATTAGCTGAAGAACAATTAAGAAAAACGGAAAAATTATCTGTAGTTGGTGAACTATCAGCGAGTGTGGCTCATGAAATAAGAAACCCACTCACTTCGTTAAAAGGATTTGTACAAGTATTAACGACAGAAGACAGTAAACATGAATTTTATTATCGCATTATGGAAGAAGAATTGGATCGCATCAATCATATTGTTAGCGAACTATTACTACTAGCCAAACCACAAGAGATTAAATTCATTCAAGCAGATATCTATGAATTACTCCATAATGTCATTTCACTATTAAAAACGGAAGCATCACTCCATAATATCCAAATTCAATTAAAGTCATATTTACGTACGCAAATTTCTATACTGTGTGAACCTAATCAACTTAAACAATTATTTATCAATTTAATTAAAAATGCTATTGAAGCCTCAACTGACGGAGACGGTCAAATCATGATTTCATTAGAAAAGGAAGAGGATACTGCTATCATAAAAATATCTGATAATGGCGATGGCATGTCTCCAGAATTATTAACAAAACTCGGAGAACCTTTTTATTCATCCAAAGAAAAAGGTACTGGTCTTGGTTTAACTGTCAGCAATAAGATAGTTCAAAGCCACAATGGTTCCATTCATTTCTCAAGTATTTTACATGAGGGAACAACAGTAACTGTCAAGCTACCGATACAAATCGCTTCGCGTGTCCCAGTTGGATAATGAAAAAGCCAAAAGCCGGAACATTGGTATTTTGCTTGGCTATTCTTTAGTCTTTAACATAAGTATTGATCCTTTCTAGATATGCCCTTTCAGTTCAATTATTCTTCCACTCAAAAAGGCACAAACAAATACTAAATTAGCATTTGTTCGTGCCTAATGACATTATTTATCTTTTACTTCTAATAGTTTTAGCCTCAAGTCGTTTTCCATATGGGCTAGATCACTTTCCGCTTGTTTTCTTTTATGTCGACCTTCTTCTTGGATGCGCAATGTTTCTTCAATCGTTTCGACTAGGTTTTGCTGGGTTTTCTTTAATGTTTCTATATCTACTAAACCGCGTTCGTTCTCTCTCGCTGTTTCTATAGTGTTCATTTTTAGCATTTCTGCATTCTTCAATAGTAAGTCATTCGTTGCCTTTGAGACATGCTTTTGCGCTTCTACTGCATGGCGTTGGCGAATCAAAGTTAAAGCAATAGAGACTTGATTCTTCCATAATGGAATAGCAGTCATAATGGATGATTGTATCTTTTCTACTAGCGCTTGATTTGTATTTTGGATCAGTCTAATTTGTGGCGCACTTTGGATGGTGATTTCTCGACTTAACTTTAAATCGTATAAACGTTTATCCAATCTTTCAGCAAATTGGACTAAGTCATTCACTTCCTGTACTTTCATTTGATCCTGTGATGATTCAGCTTTCTTTTTTAGATCCGGAATCGATTGTTCTCTCATTTCCTCGAGCTTTAGTTCCCCTGCAGCGATATAAATATTTAAGGCATGGAAATATTCTTTATTGCTTTCATACAGCTTATCTAGCATAACAATGTCTGAGAGAAGCAGGTTTTTACTTCGCTCTAACTTCACACTGATGCGATCAATTTGTGCGCCTACCTTTTGATATTGCGACAATACTTCATGGACAGAACCTGAAAGCTTGCCAAATATTTTTGAGAAAAAGCCTTGTTTTTCATGCTTTAAATCATCCGGGTTCACTTCATTAAATTTTTGCATAAGTTCGCCCAAAATTGAGCCTACTTCGCCGACATCTTTTCTTTGCACATGGTCAAGCATCGCATGTGAAAAATTGAGTAACTTTGATTGAGCAGGCGTACCATATGAAATCATAGCTTGATGATTACTTGGGTCGATTTGTTCAGCTAATTGGTAAGCTTTTTGCCGGTTTTCCTCTGGAATGACATCAATCAATTTTACACGACTAGATGAGTCCTCACTTTTAACCTTTGTGACTGTCTCGTCGTCATTACCAAAAGGGTCCGCTAAAAGATCATCCAATATATCTGCACCAAGGGTAGGTTGATTTGACGTATTTTTTTCTTTTGTCATTTTAATCGCCTACTTTCATCATTCGTTTTCTCATCTTTTAATTTCTTAATGTTATGTTTGGCTACATCTATTTCATAATGAAGATCATCAATATCATTCGCTAGCACTGAACGTAAATCCTTATCTACATGAACCATTAGCTCTTGCAAAGTTTTTCTGGTCTCTGTTAATGATTGCTCAAGTTCCCAATCTTTCTTCGGTTGTGAGGAAAGAAAAACATATTTTTCAGCGAGTTCTACCGCTGAATCCAAATGCGAATAGAAGAATGATTCAGCTTGATAAAAGCGTCTCGGCTCCTTTTGCACAAGCTGGTAAATCCTTTTTGTCACTTTAATAAAATCTTTACGTTGACGACCAGATGGCCAATGGCGAATTGCCATTAAAGCACGATGTAAACGACTCATCTTGATTCGGGCATCATCTAAATTATCTTGGATAAAACGAAACTCTTTCCGCTTGAGTCCCTTACTTTTCATCCAACGATGGACAATAATTATTCCACTCAACCAATACGTAAATACACCCACACCAGCACCAATTAGTCCACTCATCCAAAAACCGTAATTCATAAAAAAGTAGCTAATTAACCATGTCAACACAGACACAGGTACAGTGATAAGTATCCGTAGAAAAAACACATAGAACGGGTTCAAAATTATCGACTCCTGACTTTACCGCTTATACTATTTACGTAATTCGTCTTATTTAAGTTTCAAAATAAGTGAACTTATTTTTACTTACCCTTACAGTATAAGAATACAACATTTGAAGGAGTTTTTTCCATGGACTAAGATTGTAATTCCAACTAAGCCTTAAGTCTTAAAGCAAATATTTACAAAAAAACTCGCTTAAATAGCGAGAAAGGCTGAAATAATGATCAAATATAAAAAAATGCATTTTCAAAATATTAATGCATTCATTTATGTATCATTCTTAAAACGATGAATCCTTTTATGAATAGCCTAGTTCAACGGTTACTATTGTACCGCCACCTGGTTTACTATCAATCTTCATCGTTCCATTATGCTCTTGGATAATTTTATTGCTAACAGTTAGTCCTAAACCGATTCCTTTATCCTTAGTAGTATAAAAAGGGGTACCTAAATAATGCAAACGATCTGAGCTTATACCTATACCCTCGTCTTTAAAATTTATTCTTACTCTTTTATTTCTTAATACTTCTATAGCTATAATTACTTCTCCACCATTTGGCATTGACTCTATAGAGTTTTTTAAGAAATTAATAAATACTTGCTTTAATTGATTTTGATTACAAAGTAATTCAATTTGTTGATCTGGCTTTAAGAATCGAATTTGAACATTACACATCATGGCTTGTGGGTGAAGAAATTTGAATGTAGCTTCTAAAATCTCATAAAGGTCAAAATAATCATAATCAACTACTTGCGGCTTAGCTAAAGACATAAATTCGTTGACAATTCCGTCAATACGCTCTAGTTCATGAGAAATAATTGATAAATACTCTTTCTGTTTATCTTTCTCCTCCATATAATGTAATAGTTTTGAGAAACCCTTTAACGATGTCAGTGGATTTCTGATCTCATGTGCCACACTGGCCGCTAGTTGACCAATAATGGATAGGCGATCTAAATTTCTTAGAGCATCATCATTTTTCACACGATCAGTGACGTCCCTACCGACACAAACATACAATTGAATTTCATTAAATTCATTAAAAATCGGAGAAATATTAGACTCAATATATATGATATTCCCACTACTCGTTTTCATGCGTGATTGAAGAATTTGGGATTCTCCGGTATCATTAATTTTTTTATACAATAATTCACTGTACTCTCTTTCTTCTTTATTCATATGATCCATTACACCTTTCCCCAGATAGGTGCCTTTTTCCAACCCTAATAATTCCTCAAAGGACGGGGATACATAAATAACCTTCTTATCTAGTCCGTACAGTAAAATTAAATCTGACGTATGCTCTGTAATTAATCGACTGATTCCTAAATTATTTGAGACAATATCCTCTATACATTCAGAATCCGCCAATTCTTTAATAAATGTAATCCCACCAGCAATTTGCTCTAACGAATCATAAATGGGATAATGCGATAATTCCAAATTAATAAGATGGCCATCTTTATGAATACCCTTTGCTTCCGCTTTATCTTGAAAGGGCTTTAATATATTGTCCTTCTTCAACCGCAAATGAGTATATAAATTCGTACCAAGTGCATCTTGTTCACGGTAGCCCAATAAGTCCGTATACGATGGATTAATTTTATTTATCCGATGATTTATGCTTGTCAAAACGATAGCTGCAGATGTATGGTTCATTAATAAGTGAGTAACCTCAATTGGGTAAACCACCTTTAGGCTACTATGATTTTGAAAAAGCGCATCATTCTTTGACATAGAAACCTCCAAACTTCCTCTAACCCAGTTTATTCTACAATTTTATTTCTTTTCAGTGGTCTTAAACTGAATGACTATCAATATGTTGAATGTTTTCATATAACATTTGATTTGTGGTTGGTTGTGCTAGCTTGTGCTTTTTATACAATGCTATTACCGTTCCCGCAAAAAGCTCCACTTCACTTTTCCTTCCAGCCTCGACATCTTGTGCCATAGACGGCTTACCCTCTGCATTTAATTGATTGAGAACATTTAGCCAATACGATAAGTCATCTTCTGTTAAAGTGACCCCTTCATACTGTGCTATACGGATCACTTCTCGCATTGCTGCAATCATCGTTTCTCTCGGCTCTCCCTCTACTTGAATTGTTCCATAATTCCCCCGATAGACTGCAACTGTCTGATTCACACCCACATTCAACATGAATTTGCCCCACTGTCTCTTTATCATATTAGTATCTACTTCATACGGAATACCTGTGCGATCGAAAAATTCAGCTACTTCCTTTGTCATTTTTGATGTCTCACCAGCCTCCTGATCGCCAAAACAAATCATCCCCATATGATGATAGCTTAGTATATTGTTTACTTTAACAGCATCCATCCCTTGGGCTACGCTATATAAAACTTTGTCTTCTCCAAATACACTACCTAATATGCGTTCACTTGAAATCCCGTTTAATAAAGAAAGAATGATTGTATGCTCATTGACAATTGGCTTAGCTAATTCAATGGCAGCATCCAACCCATCTGCTTTAACTGAAAAGATGAGTAAATCAACTGGTTTTTTTATACTTTCTGGTGTTCTATAATCAAAATCGCAAAACTGTTGGTTTGCATAAACTCCTTTCTCTTTATATTTTTTCACTCTTGCCTCATCAGCAACAAATGTAAGTGCACCTTTTGGTAATGAAAGGTTCATTTGGCTACCGAAAAGAACGCCCAACGCACCCAATCCAATAAAAGAAACTGATTGAATCCCCATTCATCTAACCCTTTCATACTTTTATTGAAAATTTTATCACAAAATTCTAAAAAAATAAGGGGCTAGAGAAAGTTAGTTTAATAATTTTATATGAATAAGGATTTCTTACCTATTTATTGCTCTATATTTTCGTCTTAAGACTATTTAACTCGCTCGGCATAAATAATATATCTCTCAGGTGCATCTCCCACAAAACTAAAAGGGTAACAAGTAGTAACAATTAATTCTTCTTCTGTTTGTTGCAATGTAATGACACTTGTATCTTCTTTATCGACAATTTTTGTTTTAGTAATTTTATAATCAAATTCTCCATATGGTACTTTTATAGTGAAAATATCATTTAATTTTAACTTGCCCATCCCTCTAAAGACAGTGTCCCTATGACCTGAAAGTACAATTTGACCTCCTTCATCGGGATATAAACTCCCTAAATAATGGCCAACTCCTTTAGCCAGATCATCTGCATCAACTCCCTCAATAATGGGTAATTCTGCATCAAGCTTCGGTATCAAAAGTATCCCTGCTGCTTCTCCTTTTTTCGGCAAATAAGCTTCTGCCTTTTTCGCCCCTTCAGCTACCTTTGCCTTGGCCACTTGTAATGACTGGGATTCCTTCACATTACCAGCAACAATTGTCCAAACACTAAATCCGATAAATAATAAACCAATAAACATCATACTAAGACCGACTTTTTTCAAGCTCGTCTACACTCCATTCAAAAACGAATTATTCTACTAAATCTTAATTCCAGTATATAGTAAATCGCTAGTAATCTGGTAGCAATATTTTATTTTTTCCACCCGCTGTAAATAATAATAATTACGATTTATATTTAAAAAACTGCATACCAAAATATAGTCAACAAGTGCACAAAAAGACACTACACTTTCTGGAACATTGAATAGGATGGATTAAATATCCTTACTTATGAAGCTGGTAATCAGGTGGTTCGGTATTCGTTCAAACGAGTGGATGGAGATCAAGCCGCACCAAAGTTTGTGCAATTTAGTGACCATCGTATTTATCCAACACCAAGCGCTCATTTTCATATGTATCTAGGTAATGACATCAGAAAACTCTCCTAGAAGAACAAATGGGCCAACTTATGATCCATCAGATTTGGGTGGAGAAGAAATTGTTCACGATCGTACATTAAGACCTAAATGATATATAAAAGCTAGGTTTGTAAGAGAAAAGAAAACAGGTTTACTCACTATGAAACTAAAATAGAACACGAAAAATTTTTCGTGTTCTATTTTAGTTTAACTATTTATAATGTCTTTGTATGATGAATGGCTTGTGCCAATGAAGAATAGATTTTAATATTACGGAAATTAATACCTAATTGAACAGCTGTTTGCGCAATTTCTGGTCGAATACCTGAAAGACTGGCGACGGTACCAATTAATTTCAAGCCATCTATAACCTGAAAAATTTGAGCAGCCACCATTGTATCTATGATTGCTACGCCAGATAAATCAATTACAAGCTCTTCAATTTGCATATCGTTACATTGTTCGAGTGTCTTATCAAAAATGACTTGAGCACGATGAGTATCAATATCTCCAACTAGAGGGAGAATAGCTACATCCTGTTTAATTTTTATTACTGGTGTACTAAGTTCAATAATCATCTCTTGCTGTGCTTTTAACATACGATTAGATTCTTCGATATTTCTTCTACTAAATTCACTCATAATTTTTCTAAATGATTGCGAAATCAATCGATTAAGCGTGTTAACCTCTTTATGTGATAACACTGTCGTTGATTCTTCAATATAATTTTGAACTACATCGAAATATTGTTCTTGCACACTAAGAAATTCACTAATGATTTCATCTAAGGGCGTGCTTAAATGGGCAGGGTCCTTTGCAATAGAAGTAACCCATTCATCGAATGCTTCTGTTGGTGCCTCAGATTCTGTGTTAAATAACTCTGCAAAGATTTCATGGAATGCATGATTTTGTTTCTTTAATATAGTAATTTGAGAATCGTCTGTTGTGCTATAGACACCATCTTTACTCTTATCTAATTCCGCATACCAATTCTCTGTTAAATCCCAAGTTTTCTCCTTAAAGTACTCGTAAAATGATTTCATCCGCATTTTCTCCTAATCATCAACATTGTCAGTATCACTTTCCCCAAAATATGATACCAGAATTCTTATACCCAATCACCTAAAACTATAAACCTATTTTTATAAATTTTTTTAAATTAAACTGTTTTTACATGGAACGCCTTTTTCAACCAATCTTTTCCCTCTACTAATCTACTAACCATCATCGCGCACACCGTATTACCTGTTGAGTTCAGAAGTGTGGCTGGCGCATCAATAATTGTACTGATCACAGCTATAATCGGCAGTACTTCAGGCGGAAATCCAAATACACTCAAGATGAGCATTTCACCAATTAATCCCCCACTAGGTATCGCTCCCATAACCGCACCTACTAAAAAGGCGACTGCAATGATACTTAATATTGTTGGCAGATCTGTCATACTTTGCCCAAACAAGCTAAATATAAAAACAATCTTAATCACGCCACCAAAAACTGAGCCATCTTTATGGGTGTTTGCTCCTAATGGGATAACTGTTTCAGCTATATCTTTAGGTACGCCCATTTTCTTCGTCGCGTCAAGATTAACTGGAATACTTGCCGCGCTTGAACATGTTGCAATTGCAGTCACTGAGGGTGAAATCGCATTTTTCCAAAATACACTGATTCCCTCTTTCCCACCAGCAATAAAGGCATACAATGTGAAAAAGCCAAAATAATAGACAAGTGTTATACCTAGATATAAAACAAAAGCACGAACATACCCACCTAAAATCTGCGGTCCTAATTCACCAATGATCGTTGCAAAATAACACCCTAGACCAATCGGCGCATAATACATAACAATCTTTACAATTTTCATCATAATATCTGTGCCTGATTGTAAGAAGGTAGCCATTGGTCTGCCTTTCTCACCTACTAGTGCGGTAGCCAAGCCAAATAAGATTGCGAAAACAATAAGCTGTAACATATTGCTCTTAGAGAATAAAAGATGAAAATCATTAACAGTCACCGTCTCAACTAGTTTTGCAAGTAACGAAATATTCTCAGTTTCCTCTTCTGCCACTTCCGCCTCATCCATCATAGCAATAATACTTGAAGTATCCGTATCTTTTAATGGATCGAATAGAGAGGTACCTGCGAATCCTAATACAGCAGAAACGACTGCTGTTAAAAAGAAAACGAGGAATGTACTTCCCATAATTTTACCTAAACGTTTCATCCCACTAATATTCGCAATAGCCGATGCTATACTAAAAAAGACGAGTGGAACAATAATCATAAACATTAAATTTAAAAATAAATCTCCAAAAGGTTTCACAACTGATGTCGCAGGCCCAAACACTACCCCTGCTATACCGCCAATAAGAATAGCAGCTAATAACAAAATAGTCGTACGATAGGTCGAAAATAACTTCTTCATTATAAAAAACTCCTTCCTCTCTTATTTCATGACACAAAAAGAAAACTCACCCATTGGCGAGTTACTAATGGTAGCATTCAAATGTTCTAACTAAATTGATAACCCTTGTATTTTAGCGTATTTTCAACCTTTAAGCTAGCTATTAATGATTGGAAATGAGATTCGCTAACCCTACTTTCGCTTCTCTTATAATGCCTTCATCCTGTTTATCCATCCCATAAAAAAGTAAATAGCACATCACATGCAGCCCTCTGAACATAGCTAACGATTCCGTTTCTTTATCAATTTCACCATAAATAGAAAAAAAGCTTTCCCTCATATATGATGGAACGAACGTATAAGCAACAGCTAAATCAACCGCTCGATGGCCAAGATGCATATCCCCAAAATCAATTACACCTGCAAGTCTTAAATTATTACAAATCAGAAAGTTGCGGAAATAAAAATCCCCATGAACCAATGTATTCCTTGCCGTTACACTCGTATTTATTGCTAGTTGAATAATGGCTAAAAAAGGTTTTCGGGAGTCAATAACTTCATTTGCCTCCATCCATTCTAATCGTTGAATAACTTCTAGTTTTTTTGCATGAACGTCTAGCCTGCCAATTTCATCCCCTATGATTCCAAGAAAATGACTACTTGGTATTTGATGAAGGGCTTTTAAAAATAAGGCAATGTCCTCAACGATAGCGCCACGATCTTTCACGCTTATCTCTCGTTCATTGGTAGAAACACCCTTAATCAACGGATAACCTGTGAATGGGTATGGAAACTTACTACTTGGTTGACCAATATATATAGGTGTAGAAATTTGAATATTACTGTGTAAGTGTTGCTTTAATTGTGGTAACCATCTATTTTCTCTTTCTATTAAGGGTACAGCAATTTTTCTTCGTGGGAATCTAAAAATGACCGATTCATTTACAACGAAGACTTTATTATCCCATCCTTCACCGCTCTCTTTAATAGAGACAGGTTCAAGTATCGGAAACTGTTCCCTAATTATTTGTTGTGCTTCGTCTATAGTAACTTCAACATCGCTATCCCATATCGCAGACAAATTTCAGCCCTCCTCTTTAATAACAGTTTGCTATTTACACCTAAATCCTATATTATCACACTAACTAAAGCTTCCTTATTTATGCTTGTAAAACTTCAATTTTAAACTCCTGAGTAATAGTTCTTTTAGACACGAAAAATTCCCCTTTAACAGTCAGATTTCTTGAAAAATTTGACTACTAAAGGGGAGCATACAATCACACTACACCTGCTTTACTTTTTATTTAAGTTGTTCCGGTACGTCTGTCATAATGACCTCGACACCTGTTTCAACTAATTGTTCCTTTACTGCTCTTTCGTTTACCGTATAGACACGAAGAGGAAATCCTTTTTCTATCGCATCTCTTCCATAAGTAGAAAGAGCGAAACTTGGTTGACAATGAATGGCATCGGCACCTATATCCCTTGCTACTTTAATAGCATCCTGTTTCACACCAGCAATTAAATAACCAACCGAGATATTCGGATTTATCGCTTTTACTTTCTTTAAACTAGGTGCATTAAATGAAGAAATAATTACTCGGTCTTGTAATTGGTACCGATCAATCAAATCTAAAACTTTTCTTTCCATCCCCTCATAAGCAATGATATCGTTCTTTAATTCTATATTTAATGTAAGGTCATTGCCCTCCTCTAAAAGCCACTCTAATACTAGTTGAAGTGATGGTAAACCCTCGCCGATAAAATTAGAAGAAAACCATCCTCCTGCATCTAAGCCAAGGAGTTCGTCTAAAGTTAAATCTTTAACATAACCCTTGCCATTCGTAGTACGATTAATTTGTTCATCGTGAATAATGACCAGGTGGCCGTCCTTACTCATTTGCACATCTAATTCGATTCCCTCAACTCCAGCATCTAAGGCTGCTTGGAATGCAGTCATTGTATTTTCAGGAAAGGTACCACTCATTCCACGATGAGCAAAAATAGAAACTTCCTCCACCCTCTCACTGACTCCCATTTTTTCTGTTCGCTGCCTCTAATGACTGATCTATTTCTGCTGCAGCACGCTCCAATGCTTCTTTCGGTTCAACACCTTGATATAGGCTTTCCATTGCGCTCACAACTTTTTGACGCGCTTCTGGGAAGACAGAAATTAATGCCCCTTGAGTCGCCTCAGATGGAATTGTATTTTTCAACTGATCAACTGTTACTTTTAGCTGTGGATACTTCTCCCACTCTTCTTGTACAAGCGGTAAGTCGTAGGCTGCTGGGTTAATAGAAAAATAACCTGACTTTAAATGCCATTGTGCCTGTACTTCAGGTGTAGTCACATACTTCATGAACTCCCATGCAGCACGCTGTTTTTCCTCATCAATATCTTTCGCCATCCATAAAGAAGCGCCGCCAATAATTACCCCTTGTCTGTCTACTCCATCCGGTACAGGTAAATATCCTGCGCCAACCTCAAACGGTGCATTATCAACTGTAGCTCTAATACCTGCTGATGAATCTAGATACATAGCAATTTTGCCAGATTGGAAAGCAGCCCGGATATCATCCCAATTTTGTCCAGTATTATAGAAGGTACCTTCTTTATGCATCTCACTAATTAATTCAAAGACTTTTAGTCCTTCTTCACCGTTAAATACTGCCTTTTCCGCATTACCAGTGCGTCCGTTATCATTATCAACAAATAATCCACCTTGGACCGCGATTAATTCCTCAATAAACCAGCCGTAATTTAAAATTGAAAAGCCCACCTGGTCATCGTTCGTTAATTTCTTAGCCGCCTCTTTTAATTCACTATACGTCTCAGGCGCTTTCTCTGGATCTAATCCAGCTTCTTTAAAAGCATCTTTATTATAAATAAGTACCGGAGTGGATGAGTTAAATGGCATGGAATATTGCGTGTCATCTACAGAATAATAATTAGTGATATTCTTCTCCCATTGATTCATATCGTATCCTTCATCATCAATAAATTTCTGCACTGGTTGTATTTTCCCTGAATCAATCATATATTTCGTCCCGACTTCAAAAGTTTGCATGATTGCTGGTGCATCTTCTGTTCCAGCTACCGTATTAAACTTCGTAATCGCTTCTTCATATGTCCCTTGAAAAACTGGTGTCACTGTAATCTCATCTTGTTCCGCATTGAAACCATCAGCTACTTCTTGCACAACACGCTCAAGCTCGCCACTCATCGAATGCCAAAATATCACTTCTGTTTTTCCATCTCCACTAGCTTCCTCTGTAGTTGCTGAATCATTTGAACATGCCGTCATGAATATGAGCATACATAAGATACTGACCACCCAAAGCTTCTTCATTCTTTTCATCCTCTCCCCACTTCTACTTTATTGCTCCTCTAGTTAACCCTTCCTGTAAACGTTTTTGACCAACAAAGATTAATAGTAAAGTTGGCAAAATGACGAGCATCACCCCTGCCATTACCACCCCCCATTCAGACGCAATTTCTTGTGTTTGCATCTGCTTTAAGCCAATTTGGACGGTCCTTACCTTTTCATCATTCGTGACAAGCAATGGCCATAAGTACATATTCCAAGCCGTCAAGAAGCAATAGATTCCAAGCGTAATTAAACTTGTTTTCGAAATCGGCAAGACAACCGTTAAGAAGAACTTAAAGCGACTCACCCCCGAAACCTGGGAAGCTTCATATAATTCAATAGGAATCGTCTTAAACTGTTGTCTAAGCAGAAAAGTCCCAAAGGCCATAGCGAAGAAAGGAATCGTTAATCCTGGAAAACTATTTAACCATCCTAGTGACTGTATCGTTTGAAAGTTTGGTACCATCGTCGCTTCCCAAGGAATCATCATCGTGGAAATAAAAAGCATAAACAAAAGGTTTTTCCCTTTAAATTTTGTAAAAACAAAAGCGAAGGCCGCTAAACTGCAGAGTAGTAATTGTCCCAACATAATGACTGTGGATACGACCAAGCTGTTAATCAAATACCGCAGTAATGGAACCTTTTCGAAAGCATGAAGGTAATTGGTTAGTGTGAAGTTTTCTGGTATGAGCTTTCCTTGCAGAACTTCTCCCCCTTGCATAAAACTAATCATAAAAGCGTAAACAATGGGGAAAAACATGATAAAACCTGAGAGAATAAGGACTAAATATAATAAGATCTTCTTCCCGATTGTCATTGATAATGCACCTTCCTCTCACCGAGCTTGAACTGGATCACTGTCAAGATGAAGACACATAGAAAGAGAAGAACCGCCTGTGCGCTGGCAGAGCCAATATTATAGTTAATGAAGGCATCTTTATAAATGGAATACACAATCACATTGGTCGAATCGATTGGTCCTCCCTTTGTCAAAATATCGATTTGCCCAAATGACTGAAATGAATTAATCATCGTCACTGTAAGAACAAAGAAAAGTGTTGGTGATAGCATTGGGAGTGTGATTTTTCTAAAGGAATAAGAAGAACTTACCCCAGCAATTCTTGCGCTTTCATATAATTGGGAATCGATATTTTGTAACCCCCCTAGCAAAATGAGGAACGTAAACCCTGTATTCATCCAAATCGTCGCGATTGCGACTGAGAGCAAAGCAGTATTCGGATCTAATAAGAAATGCATATCAGCAAAACCAAAAAAGTTTAGTATTTTGTTTGCTATACCAATCGATGGGTTATAAATAAACATCCATATGACTGATGAGGCAGCTACACTCATGCCCATCGTTGAGGAAAAGATGGTTCTAAAGAAACCAATGCCTTTCAATTTCTGATTAGCTAGTAACGCCAAAGCAAGAGCGAGAATCACGCCAACTGGTACCGTGTATAAAACAAATAAGAAAGTGGCCTTAGCACTTGTTAAAAAACTAGTTGAAGAAAGCAATGTGGTAAAGTTTTCCCAACCCGCAAAAGACAACGGTTTTCCTTGTGTATCAGTATAGAAAAAGCTCAAATATACCGTCCTAACCATCGGATAAAATAGAAAAATAATAAATAAAATAAAAGATGGTAGTACATATAACCAGCCCTCTAAAGATGCAAGGGAAAATCGATTTTTTCTTAGAGATGGCCGCTTTGGGTCAACGTTCATATTAAGTGATGGCATAAAACTAAATCACCTCCACACCTTCAAGAAAAGTATTCTGTTTCGTTTGATCATCAAAAAAAACTAAGTCCTCTATTTTGATAGCAAAAGAAACCTTCTCTCCTAAAGGAATCGCATGCTGACCTTGCCACCTTGCTGTCCACTGCAATTTATCCGTTAACTGAAAATTAATTAGTGTTTCTGTACCAAGCATTTCTACATTCGTAACGGTAGCTTGCAATGTGGCTTCATCCGTATTCGTTGCTCTTACTAGATGCTCAGGTCTAATTCCAATCGTGAATTCACCAGCTAAATTCTGATGAATTTGTGGGAGCCTTGTCTCGCATGGGAGATGGACATTTCCATTTTGAATATATCCATTAACCATATTCATTGGCGGTGCGCCAATAAACGATGCCACAAAAGTATTCGCCGGGTGATTATAAATATCAAGCGGCTTCCCAACTTGTTGCACTTCACCTTGATTTAAAATCATCATGCGATCGGCCATCGTCATCGCCTCTGTTTGATCATGTGTGACATAAATCATCGTAATACCCAATTTTCTTTGTAACTGCCTTATCTCTGAACGCATTTTTGTTCTCAATTTTGCATCAAGATTTGAGAGTGGTTCATCCATTAGACATATAGGATCTTGTGTAACGATTGCTCTAGCGAGTGCTACACGCTGTCTTTGACCACCCGATAATTCTCTTGGTTTCCTTTTCAAATATGGTGTGAGTCCAAGCGTTTCTGCCGCTTCCTGACACCTCTGTGATTGTTCAACTTTCGTCAGTTTTTTCACATGTAGACCAAAGGCAATGTTTTGTTCAACTGTCATATGAGGAAACAGAGCATAATTTTGGAACACCATAGATAATTCTCTCTTACTTGGCTTTAACTTATTTGCATAAGCCCCGCCAATATAAAGCTCACCACTACTTATTTCCTCTAATCCAGCAATCATCCTTAACAACGTACTTTTTCCACAACCAGATGGCCCGACTAACACAAAAAATTCCCCAGGCTCA
This sequence comes from Cytobacillus sp. FSL W7-1323, assembly GCF_038595015.1. Taxonomy (NCBI): domain Bacteria; kingdom Bacillati; phylum Bacillota; class Bacilli; order Caryophanales; family Bacillaceae; genus Cytobacillus; species Cytobacillus sp. FSL W7-1323. The sequence continues at coordinate 986,937 of NZ_CP151998.1, read as the reverse complement.
ATCACAATATCAATCCCTTTTAACACTTCTATATCCGCTTGGTAAGACTTTCTCATCTGTTTTAATTCCAAAGCACGCATATTCTCTCACCCCTTTTACCGCCCCCTAAAGAAAGCCATATACCGATGAAGTAAAAACCCTTTACTCGTCGAATATACGGCTTTTTGAAAGAAGGCAAGTCTTTCCACTTGTTATATATTCATGATACTTTTGGAATATGAAGGAAATATTAGATTCTCGTATAATAATGTTAAATACGCTTTAACTTTATGGATGTACGGTAAAAAAGTGGTGAGAACAGATAATATAATCGGTTGTTCACATCGCCGTTACCCCATCCAGCTACCTACTTCCTATTTACTCATCAAATAAAAAAAGAACATACATAGAGATATGCATGTTCTTATTCCAATATATGATTACTCGATGATAGACCATTCCTTTAGCTCTAATCGACGAGCATGATGGACAATATATGGGTCATTTTCTGCTAATGTCATAGCCTCATCATAACTATCAGCATTGTATACGACTAGCCCGCCAGTTCCATCAGCAAAGGGACCTTTAGCGAAGATTTTCTGTTCTTTCTCCAGTTTGTTTAAATACGCTAGGTGATCTGGACGAATCTCTTTACTTTTTTCAATATCTACCATATGCAGTATTGCCGCAAAATAAGCTATGACGATAACCTCCTATGAATCTATTTACTTTTTTCTAGATTATACACCAACACCAAGAGAAAAAAGAATAACCGCTAGTACAACAGCAACAATTGGAACCACTACAGTCATTAAACCGAATGCAGGATAAGCATCTTTATGCGTTTCCCCAGCAATAGAACGAATGGTTGTCACCGCATATCCTCCATGTGGTAATGAATCAAGCGTACCTGAAGATAAGGATACCGTTCTATGAAGCGCTTCTGCATTCACACCCATATCTAAATAATGAGGTGCTAAGATTGGTAAAGCAATTGTTTGCCCGCCAGATGAGGAACCGGTTAATCCAGCGATAACCATAACAGACAATGCCCCTCCAATTAATGGTGAACCGGGAATACTGGTCATAAAATCTACAGCAGAAGAAAACGCAGGAGTGATTTTTGCTACACCGCCAAAACCAACAACAGCAGCCGTATTTCCAATTGCTATAAGAGCTCCCATTGTTCCTTCGCCAACAGCTTCCCAGAAATTTCTGAAATATTTACGATTAAGTAACCATGTAGCGATAACACCACCTGTTAAGGCAAGAATTAATGCAGATTGCGCTAAAGAATCGTGGAAAACAAATGCAACAATAAGAACAACTAATAAAGGAATAAGGCTTAATAAAGGATGAGGTAATTCACTTCTTATTTCATTGTTATCCGTATCTCTTCCAACAAATTTCTCCCCCTTCCTTACCGCCCTCCGTATCACTTTCATCAATAACCAATAGCCAAATATAAGCATAAATATCGCTGTTATTAAACTAACTTCCCATCCGGCATAAGGGTTTGTCCCTAAATAAGGAATTGGAATCCAGTTTTGTATTTCTGGTGAACCTGCAGATGTCATCGTAAAAGTCGTTGACCCAAAAGCAAGTGCAGCCGGAATAAATCGCCGAGGTAAATCGGCTTCTTTAAACAAACTTACTGCCATCGGGTAAACAGCAAAGGCAACTACGAATAAACTAACACCACCATAGGTTAATACTGCACAAGAAAGGACTACTGCAAGCACAGCATGCTTCATCCCGATTTTAGTTACAATCCAATGGGAAACGCTTTCAGCAGCACCGCTATCTTCCATTACCTTCCCAAATATTGCCCCGGCTAAAAACATCAAGTACCAAGAAGTAATAAAACCGGCAAAACCATCCATATAACCCGTAATGAAATCTACTTCATCCTTACCTGCAAACTGTGGAAATAACGGAACACCGTTCAGCACTGCAACAAACAGTGCTGAAAGTGGCGCCACAATTAAAAGGTTCATCCCACGCATCACAAGGACAGTAAGTAAGACTAACCCTCCAATTAAACCGATCATACCTAACATTGAATATCACCTACTTTTTATCAAGTTAAAAGCTCATTTACTGTTGATTTCCGTATCTTCTCACACGTAGTAAAGCTTGTTCTGCATGACCTGCGAAATTCTCTAATTGACATAAACGTGCAGCATATTCACCAATATAGGCACTTTGTTCTTTTGATGTTACCTTTTGATAGGTCACTGTTTTAAGAAACTTTCCTACCCACAAGCCACCAGTATACTTCGCTGCCCCTTTTGTTGGTAGTGTATGGTTGGTACCAATCACCTTATCACCGTACGCTACATTCGTTTCTGGTCCTAAGAACAAGCAGCCATAATTCGTCATATTCTCTAAAAAGAAGTCTGGGTTTTTCGTTAATATCTCTACATGTTCAAATGCAAGTCTATCTGCTTCTTTTAAAGCTTCCTGTTCGTCCTCAACTAAAAGGATTTGTCCATAATCATTCCAAGAAACACGTGCTACATCAGCAGTCGGTAATATCTTTAATTGGCGTTCAATTTCTTTCACTGTTTCCTCTGCAATTTTTTTAGAGGTAGTTATTAATGCACCTGGAGATGTCGGTCCATGCTCTCCTTGACCTAATAAGTCAGTAGCAATCATTTCAGGATCGCTGGTTTCATCAGCCACGACTAGTGTTTCCGTAGGTCCAGCGAATAAATCGATACCCACGCGACCATATAATTGACGTTTGGCTTCTGCAACAAAAGCATTTCCTGGACCAACAATCATATCAACCGCTTCCATTGTTTCCGTGCCAATTGCCATACCAGCCATTGCCTGGATGCCACCTAAAATATAAATTTCATCTGCTCCTGCTTTATGCATAGCGTACACCGTTGCTGCAGGGATTTCACCATTGATGGGAGGAGTGCAAGCGATGACCCTTTTTACCCCAGCAACTTTCGCAGTTAAAACACTCATATGTGCTGAAGCCACCATTGGATAACGTCCACCTGGAATATAACAACCTACACTATTAACTGGAATATTCTTATGACCTAAAATAACACCTGGCATTGTTTCAACTTCAATGTCTTTCATTGATTTTCTTTGCTCTTCGGCAAAATTTCTAATGTTATTTTGAGCAAACTCAATATCTAAAATAGTTTGTTCAGGAATCGAAGCGCAAATCTCCTCTATTTGTTGCTTACTTAAACGAAAAGTTTCTGGAGACCATTTATCAAATTTTTCCGATAGTTCTTTTAAAGCCTGATCCCCTTCTCTTTCAATTTTATTAATTGTGTTTCTTACAATCTCAGAAACTTTTAAATCTTCTTGTTGAATATCCTCTTCTACTTTTCCTCGTTTTAGGTAAATGACCATCATTAATTTCCTCACTTTCTGGATTTTTGCATACGTATGCAAAAGCATTCAAAAAAATATATCATTCTATTTTGCATACGTATGCAAAGGTTATGAAATAGATGATAAATGAAGCGTTTTCATTTGTCAAATATATATTTTGTTATTTTCCTATATTCAGAAATTTTTACATAAAGAAAAATCCTTGGGCTGCAAGGACTTTCCTTCTTTTATTTTGTCGTTTGACGATGGATAAACTTACCTTGAACCTTTACTGTCTTATGTCCGGTTTCCCGCTGATTTCGTTCAAGAAGGCGAATGGTTTCATCCACCATCTCTTCAATAGGTTGAACCCATGTAGAAAGATTATAATTAGGCCAAGAGGACATTTTGATATCATCAAAACCAATCACCATTGTCTGTTCTGGCACCTTTATTTCCTTGCTTTTCAATGCATCAAGAGCACCTAATGCCGTAATATCATTAGCCCCAAATATCACATCTGGTACATAATCTTTTTCAATCAATTCTTTTGTTAAGAAAAAGGCTCTCTCGTATGTATAGTCACCTTCAAGAATCTCGACGGGGATTCCTATGTTTTTGAAGTAATTAACAAAACCTTCTTGTCTTTCCTGACTAGTTGATGTATTTATTTTACCTGTAATAAAGACGATTTTTTCACAGTACAGGTGATCGACATATTTTGCTATTTCATTTGCTGCATTGATATTATCACAACTGACAGAATTACACTCAAGATTCTTATCATAGCGATTAAACAATGTCACGGGAATATGATTATTTTTTAGTTTAGTCACGATGTTAGATGAGAGCATTGCATCTGTAATTATAATCCCCTCGACATTATATTCAAGAAAGTGATTGATTTCTTCTTGCTGTATCTCTTCATTTTCTGTATAGACAAATAAAACTGAATATCCCTTCGCTTTTAGCTTGTTCGTAAAAATCCCTAATACTTCATGGTAAAATGGGTTTTGAATATCCTTCATTGCTAATCCAATCATATTTGTTCGTTTCGTTATAAGACTTCGTGCAAGAGCATTCGGCTGATAGTTTAACTGCTCAGCCACCTCAAGCACTCGCTGTCTTGTCTTCTCGGACACACTTGCACCTGGAGTAAATACTCTTGATACAGTTGACTGCGAAACATTTGCCAACCTCGCCACTTCTATCGCCGATACTATCCTTTTCACTGTTTTTTCGACCCCTAATCCTTTTGATATGTTATAGTTTAACATTTTTTCGAGTGAATGTTAGAACCCTAACATGACGTTATCAATAAAGTTCTATTCACGAAAAAAACCTAGCGGATCAATAAACTAGGTTTTTCCTTCTCCCTTATTTAACGACCTCCATATGATCCATCGGCCAAATAACCGCTTTGGCTTTCCCAAGGATTCTTTCTTCAGAGATGACACCTATGACCCTACTATCAAGACTTCGTTTTCGATTATCTCCTAATACAAAATAATGCCCCTCAGGAACAACGGTTTGACTTACTTTCGTATCTTTGAGCTCAAAATCATCTGTAAGCATGCCTCTTTCTAGTGCTTCTTTTAACTCATCTAAATAAGGTTCATCGTATTCCTTACCATTTATGTATAAATGATCATTTTCATAGGTAATTTCATCTCCTGGCAGGCCAATTACTCTTTTAATAAAATTACGCTCTCCATCACTATCAAACACTACAATATCAAAGCGATCAGGTTCACCTAATTTACTCATAACAACTCGGCTTTGGTCATGTAATGTCGGTTCCATTGAAGCCCCATCTACAACGACAGGAGAAAAGATGAAAATACGGATAAGAAAAGAAATAATTAGTGCAATTATCAATGCTTTGATCCACTCAAACATTTCAGTTCGGACTTTTTGCACACACAATACCTCCTAATATTTCTCCATTTTCTATTCGCTATCAGGCGAGCAAACTCCTCCTGAATGTAAAATATATACATCTCACTTGTTATATTTTCTTATACATCTCTCACAAACACAACTTTTTCCCCTATTCTCCTGAGGAATTAATTCTAAGAGCGTTTGTGGGATACCACCAATATGGAAGCACCAACAATTCTTGAGCTTGCTCTCTTCAAGCCCACAGTTGTTTTGCTCACCGCAAACTGGACATTGTTGTTTATTCATCATTTCACCTCTCACCCAATACTACTCAGCTTTTATTATGGCATAAACAGGAGATGAAGTTCACAGAAAAAATAGGAAAAGCATGTAGCCTTTCCTTTAGCATCTATTCACTAAAATCAAGATTTTGCGGTTCTTTTGGTAGACTCTCTTGAAAAGAAAGGTTCGTTGTTGGCACATGTTCACTGACTTCTACTAATTGAAACCCATCCATCCAGACCTTCCCTTTTCCAATGAGTAATACCCCGAAATGAATGGACATACTCTCTTCAGACACATCTAATACAATGGTATAATGATTCCACTCATTTGTACCCGTAATGGGGCGATTATCCATATTATCGAACTGTAGTACATCACCATTATTGTCATCTACTCTCATCCAAGCCCCACATTTCTCTACATCTTCCGTCTTTATATAACATGTTAGTTTCAGTCTTTTCCCTCTATATTTCTCAGCTTGGAACTGTTGCATAATAGTAGCGAATTGCTGGCTATTCACATCACTAATATTTTTAAGTAGAGCAGATTGATGCCCAGTATGGAAAGTTTGTTGATCCAATGTCATTTGATAATGTTCTGGGGCGCTTCCACTTAATATCCAGCCATGAATAATTGTTTCTTTCGTCATCTTATTGTTCTCCTCCTTTAAATGGATAAGACTAAATAACTTACGGTACTTGCCCGGTGGTAGAGAATAAATCTCTTTAAAAGCTCTCGTAAAAGCCTCTTGAGATTGAAAATGAAGCAAAAAAGCAATCGAAAGAATAGATTCATCACTTTCTATTAATAACGACACTGCTAAAGCAAGCCTACGAAAACGAATATATTCACCAATTGTCCGACCTGTTTCTTGTTTGAATACCCTTATTAGATGAAACTTGGAATATCCTACATTCCTTGTTAAATCATCAAGTTGAATCTTATCTAGTAGATGCGTTTCTATAAAGCAAATTGTTTTTTGCGTCGTTTCACTATACTGCACTCTCACTCACCTCACCTTTATTTTACGATAGTTGATTGAGGTTTTTTTGATGGGGATTGCTAAAATAATTAATTATTATCCTACAGGGGGAATTTATTCGATGGTTACTTGTTGCTCATATATTGTAAATAAATGTTTAAAAAGTAGAATCAATATGAACTTCTTTTATAGAAGTTCTTCCCCGTCCGAAAACGCGAAACTTAAAGACTTCTGATTAAACACTTTAAATGACAAAAGGATTAGTCCTTTATTTTACGGCTCTGTTTTCTTTTGTACTTTCCCTTCAAATCAGTACTTCAATTATCCTGCTCATGTGGGGTATTACTATCAGTTTACTTCATTTTTTATTTGGAAGCCCTCTCTGTTCATATGGTATAATTTAACTAAATGGGAGTGATAAGACATGAAAACCATAAGCAAAGGGAAGTATCTATGGCTTTTTTTATTAATGGCGGTTCTCTTTTTCAATACCCTTCTATATCAGACCTCAGTTAATGCATTGATTCTACCGGCAAATGCGCAAGACGTTGTTTTAGGTTCATTGATTGACTTCATGATCATGTTGCCATTATTTTTCATGTTATATAAAGGGAAGTTTTCTTTAAAATCTGCATTGTTACTTTGTGCGAGTGGCTGCCTTTTGGCAAGATTGATTATACCAGCGGAATTGCTGGCGCCATATTCCTCTTTTGTATGGGGCGTTATTTTAATCGAGGGTATATTTATTTCTTTAGAACTTTTACTTATTGTAACCTTTATAAAGTATATGCCAAAAATTATTAAGGAAGTAAAACAAAGCTCATTACCTACTGTGTTCTCATATTCAAATGCTGTTGATCACTACACAAAGAAGTATCAGATTATTCGTATTGTTTGTTCGGAATGTTTGATGTTCTATTATGCTTTTGCTAGTTGGAAAAAAACACCGCGAGAGGGAATAACACTTTATAAAAACTCCAGTTATATTGCTTTTCAGATAATGCTTATCCATGCCATCCTCATTGAAACTATCGCGATTCATTGGTTAATCCATCAATATTCTATCGTTTTATCAATGATCCTATTTATCAGCAATGTGTATGCTGTTATTTTTTTCATTGGTGACATACAAGCAATGAAATTAAACCCTATTTATTATCAAAACGGTACTCTATACCTATCACTCGGATTAGTGAAACGAGTGGTTATTCCAATTGAAAATATTAAAACACTGATGGAGGAAAAATCAGTACTTCAAGGGAAATTATCAAAGGATACCGTTGAATTTATGACTAGAGATTTAGAAAAAGTGTACCCAGATATCATTCTAGAACTAAAGGAACCTGTTCATGTAACTTATTTTATGGGATTTAAGAAAGCCTATAAAAAAGTAGCGATTCGCTCTGATTCTCCTTTACAGTTGAAAGAGTGGCTCACTTTATAAATCATCTTCCCACCTTCAAACCTAAAAAGAGCGTGCACCTCAGGATTGTGCACGCTCCTAGCTTATTTATTGATCTCTTCTGCCACTACATGACTTAAAATTTCGATTCCCTTTTTAATTTCCTCTTTACTCGCATAGCTAAATGATAAACGTAAGAAGCTTTTGCCTTCATCTTGGTGTAAGAAGAAGTATTGGCCAGGTACGTATGCTACGCCTGCTTTTTTCGCTTTCGCAAGCATAGCCGTTGTATCGACCCCAGGCACTTCAATCCACATAAAGTAGCCACCTTCTGGGCGGTACCATTTCACACCCTCAGGCATGAAATGAATCAATGCTTCGTATAAAATGACTGCTTTTTCTTCATATTTTTCTGTTAGTAAAACAGAACGATGGGCTAAATTCACTTTTTCTAGATAAGCAGACATTACCGACTGGGCAAAGGGATGCTCTAAATCCTTCTTGAACCAGAAAAGCGCTTCTATCCACTCACTATGTGCAGCGATCCAGCCAATACGCATGCCTGGAGCGACTATTTTCGATAGCGAGCCGACATAAAACACACGATCCTCTTCATCTAATGATTTTAATGTTGTTGGACTCTCTCCAAACGCAAGCTCCCCGTAAGCATCATCTTCAAGAATGAGAAAATCATACTCTTTTGCTAGTTTGATTAATTTCTCCCGCCTAGCGAAAGATAACGTCGTGCCTGTTGGATTCTGGAAGGTTGGAATTGTATAGAGAAGCTTTGGAAGAGGTTCTTCCTTCTTCGTCCGTTCGATTAATATACCTTCCAATTGTTTCGTGTCCAAACCATCTGCATCAATAGGGATTGTGATGATGTTTTTCGTGTAATTTTGGAAGATTTCCAATGCCTCCATATAAGTCGGTGACTCGACGATAATGAAGGCATTTTCATCTAATAAAATACGAGCAATAAGATCGATGGCCTGACAAGCACCTGAAGTCACAAGTACTTCATCCTCTTGCACTTCCATCTTTCGTTCGTTCATACGCTCAATCAATTGTGTTTTTAATTGATCAATTCTTGGACTACCAATATAGTGAAGCGGCAAATCTTGTTCTTCTGTCAATAATCGGTCTGTAGCTTCCTTTAATTCAGTTGACGGAACAAGGTTAGCAGCCGGATAACCCGAGTTCAGGCGAATACATCCTTCCGGTACTGCCGACATCCATGACCCTGGAGGTATATTGCTGAGGGCCTGCTTAACGACCTCAGGGAAATAGGCTTCTCTCTTCAATTGTACCAAGCACCTTTCTGTTTTCATTTATAAAATTAAATAGATTTTAAGCTTTCTTCTCGTATTAATGATAACAGTTCTTCTTTGTATTGTGCGAATTGATTTGTCGCTTTCACACTAAAGTCTCTTGGTCTAGCAATATCAATCGGCACCTTTTTCTTCAGCCTTCCTGGTCTAGCTGTCATTACATAAACCGAATCAGCTAGAAAAATTGATTCATCGACATCATGCGTAATAAAGAGAATCGTTTTCTTCGACTTTTCCCATGCCTTTAATAAAACCTCTTGCATAATATTTCTTGTTTGCGCATCAAGTGCACCAAACGGTTCATCCATCAATAATACCTTCGGGTCATTTGCTAACGCACGAGCGATGGCCACACGCTGTTTCATCCCTCCAGAAAGTTGAACAGGATAATGATTCTCAAATCCCTCTAATCCAATTAATTGAAGATAATGGCGAGCGAGATCATCTCTTTCCTTTTGTTTTGCTCCCTTTAATTTTAAGCCAAAAGAAATATTTTCTTTCACCGTCAACCAAGGATATAGAGTATACGATTGGAATACCATGCCCCTATCTGGGCCAGGCCCATCGATAGGTTGGCCATCTAATAATACCTCACCAGTTGTCGCTTCTTCTAAACCAGCAACAATTCTTAATACCGTTGATTTACCACAACCGGAGGGACCAAGAATCGTGACAAATTCACCATCATCAATGGTAAAGGATGTTTTTTGTAGTGCGGTTGTGTCGCCGCTTTTTGTTCTAAATATTTTATCCACATCTTTAATTTCAAGCTTCGGTGTAGTCATATTACAATCCTTCCTTTCTCATCCATGAAAAAGATTTACGGTAAATCCATTTAAAGATGAGGTCAGTCAATAATCCTAATAAACCAATAATCAAAATACCAACAATAATTTTATCAGGTTGTAGGAATCTTGATGCCTGCATAATCATATAGCCGATTCCACTGGAAGCACCAACAATCTCTGCCACAACTAAATAAGTCCACGCCCATCCAAATGTAATTCTTAATGTATCAACAATCCCAGGCATGGTTGCCGGGAGTATTACTCTCGTAAATACTTGTAACTTAGAAGCACCTAATGTATAAGAAACATCAATTAAATCATTATGCACATTCTTTGTTACATCCATGATCATTAGCGTTAATTGAAAGAAAGTTCCGAGAAAGATAACACTCATTTTTTGCGTTTCTCCAAGACCAATCCATAAAATTAATAATGGAATAAACGCTGAAGCTGGCATATAACGAATAAAACCAATGAGTGGCTCAAATGCGCCTTGCATAATTTTTAGAGAACCCATTAATATCCCAAGTGGTACACCAATTAAGGCTGCCACTAAGAAACCGACTAATACTCTTGAAAAACTAATGCCTATATCTGAAAGAAGATTTCCATTGGTAAATAAATCTATGCCTGTAGTTAATACCGCCGTAGGTGTTGGTAAAAACAACGGGTTAACGAGCCCAGTATAAGTAATCCCTGCCCATATTCCTAATACAATAAGAAAAGTGATAATGCCCACTGATGAATAAAGGGACTTTGGAATTTCTTTATTCGGGGTTAATAATTTTCCTAACATTTTTTCTCACCCATTTTCTAATTTTTCCTTCTTCAACCAATTACCAGAGATAAAAATAACCTGAGCCTAACCGCTGACTGCTTGCGGTTAGGCTCCAAATGATTCATATCATTACTTGATAAAAGTGGGGTTAATAATATCTTCTGCTGCTGGTTCAGCTGTAATAATCTCTTGTTCTTTATAGAACTTTGCCGCGTTTTCAGTCGATTGGTAAATGCCGCCTTTAGCGTCTTCTGTACCAAATAATTCCTTATTCGCCTCATTATCCAAGAACTTTAATCCTTCTGCCGTTGCAACAAATTCTTCTACATCAATTTTTAAGCCTTTTGCCATGATTTCATTCGCTTCATCTTCGTTTTCTTTCCAGTAGTCCATTGCTTGACCCATGGCTGTTACAAATGCTTGTACATCTTCAGGACGCTCTTCAATGACTTTTTCCGTGAAACTAACTGTATCAACAATAATACCAGGAAGATCTTTCGTTGTTAGTAATACTTTACCGTTCGCTTCAGAACCGTTAGATAACCAAGGCTCCCATGTAACTGCTGCGTCTACTTTACCAGCTGCAAATGCTGCTCCTGCATCCCCAGCAGACATTGGTACAACTTCAACATCTTTTTCAGTTAAGCCTCCATCTTTTAGTGCTGTTAAAGCTAACATATGACTTGTAGACCCGACTTCAAAAGCAACTTGCTTGCCTTTTAAGTCACTGATTTCTTTAATATCATCTTTGACTAAAATACCGTCTCCACCGTAAGAATCATCCAATAACCATACCACATTTAAAGGAATATCTGATGCAGCTAATGATACTTGCACATCAAGTGCAGTTGCCATTCCATCGATTTGTCCGCTTGCTAGGGCTTGTTTTCTTTCTCCAAGACCTTCAACAATTGAAAGTTCAACATCTATTCCATTCTCTTCAAAATAGCCTTTTTCTTTTGCTAAAAATAGCGGTCCATAACCTGTCCATGTTGGTAAAGTAACTTTTAATGGTTCTTTGTTTTCGCCAGAACCCTCTTCAGATTCACCAGATCCGCCGCAAGCAGCTAATGTTACAGCAAGGACCATCATTGTAATTGCTAAAAACCATTTTTTCATGACTTATTTTCCTCCATTAACCATTCTATTTATTTTTTTAACATGTCTTTTCCGTATTCATCTGCTTGCTTGACAGCTGTGATAACCATATCTGGTGTCACCGCAAATGGCATATTCTCCATATCTTCAATAGTCACTGAAACGTCTCCAAGTTCCTGCCACTGTGATTCAGACAATTCAGGCACATTCATTTGCTGTAGTGTATATGGTAGATTCACTTTTTGATAGTAAGCAATTAACTCTTTGATTTCGCTTTCTTCTTCATTTTCCATTGCTAGCATCGATAAAATACCAAAAGCAACAATTTCACCATGATACGTTTCATGTATTTCTGGGAATATCGTCAACCCAGAGTAAATGGCATGCGCACCTGCAGTTCGACAATCATCACCGCCGTACCCACTTACACTTCCACTAATTAACAGAATCGCATCAATCATATCTTCAAGCTCAGTTGACAATTCCTTATTTTTCATAGATGCAACTGATTGCTCACCGATTGCTAACATCGTTTTGTATAACTGATTAGCAATAGCAATCGCTGTTTGATTCCTTGCATTTGGTGTTGCTTTTTTAACTGAAGTCTTCGTTTCGAACCACTTAGCTAACGTATCACCAATTCCAGCAATCAGATATCGGACAGGCGAGTGCAAAATAACTGTTGAGTCAACAACAACCATTTCTGGCACCTTCGCATCTCGACTGATGGCAAGAAATTCACCTTGTTCACTATATGTAATCCAAATAGGAGTCGTTGCTGCGCATGTCGCTGCAATCGTCGGGATTGCAACAAGAGGTTTATTTACGTGTGCGGCTACTGCCTTAACAGTATCAATCGCTTTCCCTCCACCACATACAAGGATGACATCATAATCGATTGTACTGAGTTCTTCTATTAATCTCTCAACATTTTCTCTAGAAGATTCTCCACCGTACCAAATGGAAGCATCCAGTGTCATTCCCTCATTATTGAAACTGTCTCTTATATGACTTTCCACTATTTCACGACTCTTTATCCCACCAATAAGGACGACTTTTTCTCCAAATTTCTTTACATTACTGCCAATTTTCATAAGTGCGTTTGGCTCTCTTATATACTCCGGTGTACCTACTGTTATTTTCATTAGAAAGAACCCTTTCTATCCAATTGCATAGATATGAATATTTATTAATTTTATTTAATCAATATACGACTTTCCACCTAAGCTGTCAATGAAAAATTGTGATTCTACCCTGATAAAATTTGTTGTACCAGTCAGTTTTTAATTAATATAAATAAAGTGATTTTTCTAAGTTCTTATAAAGATAACTTTTTGAAAATAAAAACGAATGGTTTGTGGAAAAAGAGGAGGACTTTTAGCAGCTTGGAAGGCAGAGATAAATACAAAGTTATAGTATAATCAGCCTTATCAAAAACGATGGGAGACCTGTTTGTGAAAAGTAAAGGTGTGATTTCTTTCGGTGAAGTAATCATGGATCGCATTATTTCACCTAATAGCCAATCATTCATGAAAGTAGGAGGAGCAACCGCTAATGTAGCCATCCGTCTAGCTAGGAAAAGTGTTCCTACCTTTTATATGACAAAAATAGGTACTGATGAGCATAGTCAATATGCCAAACAGCAATTAGAAGATGAAGGTATCAATATGTCTGGTACCATTACTTCAGTTAATAAAAAGTTATGTATAGTATCAATTGTGCAAGAGGATGGAGAGCGTGAATTTCAATCTTACGAAAATGACACCCCTCATATATGGTTAGAAGCAGACGAGTTGAATGAAAGCATCTATCAAAAAACGCATATCTCCTATTTTGGTTCCGGGACGCTTTTTCATGACATCGCAAAGAAGACAAGCTTGAAAGCACTTGAATTAGCAAAGAAATATCAGCATTTCATCGTCATGGATGCAAATATCCGTTTAAAGAGATGGAAGAATGAATCAGATTGTAGAAAGACAATCAATTCCTTTTTAAAAGAGGCAGATCTAATTAAAATGACGGAGGAAGAGCTGCTATTTCTTTGTAAAGCCAAAGATTATAGAACAGCATTACAACAGCTTTCTTCATGGTCTAATCAGTGGATACTGATTACTAGGGGTCGTTTAGGTGCAACATTACTTCATAAAGAGAAGAGTATAACCGTTGAAGCACCTACCGTAGATGTTGTTGACACAACTGGAGCAGGAGATGCCTTCTTATCAAGTATTTTGCACGATATTTATTATCACGGGATTCCATCAAACGAGCTGGAATGGAAACATGTACTCCTTCGAGCAAATACAGAAGGAGCACATGCTGTTTCTATTTTCGGTGCTTATTAAATAGTCTACCATTTAAAGCAAAGACAATCATAAGCTGAGGCAGAGTGGGTAATGCCTCTTCATTTATATTGAACTTGGGATGATGGTTTAGGATAGCGACTATTTTCACTTCATCCCAACATTTACAAATGCAACAACCTTCCCTTTATATAAATCCAAAATCTTTTAGCTCCCGTTGAAGGTTCTAGCTCGGAAAAAGTATCCTTTCAAACGGTTCATGAACCTTTACCTTTAGAAACTTTCGGGATGATTATATATGGGAGGCTTCCATGGTATGAAATGACATGTTTAATAATGGATGAAGTATTAGTTCGTTATCTACTCAAATTGCGCCGCGCTCAGCTTCTACTTTTGCTTCAAATGCGGCGATTCCCTACTCAATTTCGTATCATTCTGAAAGCAGTGATTCATCGGCTCATTACTACCTTTCAAAATATATCTACCCATATTTTCACAGCTGTAGCTAGTATTAATAATGCGAGAATCATTTGCAGCACTTTCGTATTCATTTTTTTACCTGCCATTGCACCTAAAGGTGAAGCAATTAAACTAGCAATAACCATGATGATTGCCGGATAATAGTCAACTTGCCCAGTAGTGACTTTTCCAACAGTTGCACCAATGGATGATATTAAGGTAATAGCAAGAGAAGAAGCAATCGTCATTTTTGTTGGGATTCTTAATACGGTTAACATAATCGGGACTAATAAAAAGGCACCTGCAGCCCCAACAATCCCTGCTGCCACACCGACGACAAGCGCAAGAGCTGCCGCTAACCATTTATTAAAAGTCACTTGATCAAATGGGATATCATCTAATCCCTTTTTAGGTATAAACATCATGACTGCAGCAATTAAAGCTAGTATACCGTATACGAGATTAATGCCACCTTCTGACATGAGCTTCGATCCATAACCGCCTATAAAACTACCTATTAAAATACTAGCCCCCATATAAATGATTAATGTTTTATTCAAATATCCACCTTTACGATATGCCCAAACCCCGCCAATCGTAGCGAAGAAAACCTGGACAGCACTAATACCTGACACTTCATGCGCAGTAAAAGTCGCGACACCTAGTAATGGTGGAATATATAATAGCATCGGATATTTAATGATAGAACCACCGATACCAAGTAATCCTGATAAGTAAGAGCCAATAAAACCAATTAAAAATATCGTCACAATAAATGCTAAATCCATTATGCTCATCTCCTTAAAGCTGACCTAAAAAAGGGACCAATCTCCGGTCCCTCTATATGAATATTTCTTTATCTCACCGCACAGCGATTGGGTCCAATCTCCATCTCTCTTTGTTTATCATTATCTGGAGTGATTTTCCCCATATTTGTTTGACGTATTTCTTGATACGCATTGGGTTGCGGTGGGAGATTTTCAGTGACAATCTTTCTAAATTCACTTTCGTCCTCAATATTTAACCCATGGTTCTGTTTAAAAAGAACACCTAATTTTTTGGCAACACTGCCATCATCATTCAATTCATCAATCATCATAAAATGGGCAGGTAAAACGATGAGTTCACTTGATAGTTGTTTATATCGCTTATATAAACTCTCACGTAAATCTCCAACCCAGTCATCTGCAAGCCCAGCTAAATCGGGTCTACCGATAGAATCAATAAACAATATATCGCCTGTTAATAAATACCGTTCATCTACGACAAATGAAGTCGAGCCAATGGTATGTCCCGGTGAATAAAGGGCATGAATATTGATAGATGTTTCCCCAATTTTTACTTCACTACCATCTTCTAGTTTGGCATAATTGAATGTTACTTCCCCTGCATCTTTAGGTGGTAACCAATAAACAGCGTCCATCTTTGCTGCGATGTCACGTCCGCCAGAAATATGGTCTGCATGTAAATGCGTATCAAAAACATGCGTAATTTTTACCTTTTTTTCTTTGGCAAAATCAAGATATACATCTATCATTCTCGTAGCATCGATAATTGCTGCTTCACCATCTGAAATGACCATATAAGATAGACAGCCTTTACCCATACGGACGAATTGATACATTTCTCCTCCTGTACTCAATTCCCCTACTTTAACAGGCTCTAAATGCTCACTCCACGCTTTCATTCCACCTTCTAAATAACTGACCTCCAACCCTTCATCTGATAGCATCTCCGCCACCATGATAGAAGAGCCTTCTTTCGCACATACAACTAAGATAGCTTGATCTTTAGGCAGCTGCTCAATGATTCCTTCTACACCGTCTAATAGGTCAAAGTAAGGTATATTCAAATAGTTAAAATCATGACCTTCTACCTTCCAATCTTGAAAATCAGCTTCATTACGAACATCTAGAATAAATAATGGCTCTTTATTTACTACCATCGTTGTTAATTCACTTGCTTTCATTTTATTAAAAGACATCATTATACCCCCAATGGTATTTATTATTTCAAAATTTTTTGTGCTACAACCATATTTTCATTTATTATTTTTAAATTCCTTCCACTTTCCCATTCCAACTATTCATACCTGGCACAACATTGACTGCTTTAAATTCCTTACTTTCTAAAAGTTGTGCTGCCATATCACTTCGGTTACCGGTACGACAAATAACATAAATAGGCTCATCTTGATTAAGTTTATTTAGTTCTTGCTGCAAACGTCCAAAAGGTACAGATAACGCACCAGGTATGTGACCAAAAGCATACTCCGCTTCTTCTCGAACATCTAGAATCTGTATAGACTCCCCGTTAGCGATTTTCTCTTTCAGCTCATCATTCTTAATGACATGTGGATGGTGCCGTTCTGGTTGTTCCTCATAATCAGAAGCCTTACGAACATAATGCTTTAGTACTTCCCCTTCCTCTACAGTACCTAGATATTGATGTCCTGTACTTTCAGACCAAGCTTTGAGGTCAGCTTTAGACCCTTTGTCAGTTGCTAGAATTTCCATTACTTGCCCTGCCTCTAATTCCTTCATGGCCTTTTTTGTCCGGACAATTGGCATCGGACAAGCTAACCCTTTTGCGTCGACTGTTTGATTTGCTTTCACTTCATTCATCTCTTTGGCCCTCCTTATATACCTATATGGGTATATTTAAATGTAAAAAAAATTATACTACCTTGCCATCCCATGCGAGCATTCCACCTGACATGTTCTTCACACGATAACCATGTTGTTCTAATAAAGCTGTTGCTTGCCCACTTCTTGCCCCTGAACGACAAACCATTATATAATCTTTTGATTTATCTAATTCATGCATTCTGAACTCTAATAATCGTAATGGTATATGAATGGCTGATGGAATTTTTCCTTGTTCTACTTCTTCCACTTCTCTTACATCCACAATGCTCACATCATAGTTGTTTTGCAAGAGGTCTTTGACACTTTCTGGTGATACTTGAATCATAATAAAACTCCTCTCTTACCAGGCATTCATCCCGCCTTTTATATTTGTGATTTTTGTATACCCTAGTTTCTTCAATTGTTTCGCTGCTTGCATACTCCTCAAACCACTTTGACAAATGACTACTACTTCTTTGTCTTTGTTTAAATTCTCTGCTTGATCCTTCAATTGCTGCAACGGAATGTTTTGGAAAGAAGGAATAGACCTACCTTTAAACTCTGAATGAGTTCGAACATCAACAAACTGTTTTTCCTTATCTTTTAGCACCATTCGTAAATCGGCAGTTGAAATCTGCTTTATTCCTTTCACTGATATAAAACGTGTAAGAAAAAAGGCAGTAATAAAGAATAAAAGGACATAATTGATCATTTCCATTTCATATCCCCCTATTGATTAGATAAATAAATTCACATTCCCATCTTCAGCATCTGCTAAATAAGCAGCTACACCTGCATACTCAATACCGTCTAATAGTTCCTCCTGTTGTAACCCCAACAAATCCATTGTCATTGTACAAGCAACCAGTTTGATATCTTGTTCTTGTGCCATTTCAATTAAATTAGGGAGAGGGACTGCATTATGTTTTTTCATCACATTTTTAATTAATTTTGGGCCCATACCTGCAAAGTGCATATTAGATAGCCCCATGTTATCGGCACCTCTAGGCATCATTTTTGCAAACATCTTTTCCATAAAACCTTTTTTTACTGGTACTAACTCTTCTTTTCTTAAAGCATTTAGTCCCCAAAAAGTGTGAAAAATTGTTACTTCATGATCGTAAGCTGCTGCACCATTAGCAATAATGTAAGCCGCCATAGCTTTATCATAGTCCCCACTAAATAAGATAATAGTTGTTTTTTTCTTTTCTACCATAATAGCCTCCTTCTTACCCTTTTTTAATCCAGAATTTAAAAACATTATTTTCTTCAGTATGATCGACTAATTCATGGCCACCAGATTTAGCCCATGCTGTTAGATCACTTTTTGCTCCTTTATCTGTTGCGTGAATTTCTAAAACCTCACCACTTTGCATGTCATTCATTGCCTTTTTCGTTTTCACAATCGGCATTGGACACGCGAGCCCTTTGGCATCTAATACTTTGTTTGCATTCATTATTATTTCCTCCTTTTCGATATACATATACCCCTATAGGTATAATAAAAGATAAAAAAATATATTGTCAAGAGAACTCTATCTACTTTTTACTAACATCGATACAGCCTCTTTTACCATTTCTTCATTACTTGATCCTTCAGTCCCTTTTAGTACGCATTCAACTAAATTATTGCTGACGATTAAACCAATCGTCCGATCTGCTGCAGAACGAACAGCTGAGAGTTGTGTTACAATTTCCCGACAATCTTTATTATCTTCCATCATTTTTACGATACCGCGTAATTGTCCTTCCATTCGTTTTACACGGTTGATCATTTGTCGATTATATTTCATTAATGCCTCCCTCCTTACAACAACCATCATATACCCCTATAGGTATAATGTCAAATGGAAGTAAAAAGAAAATATTAAATTTCTAATATCCCTCTAAAATATTGTTTTACTCCAACCTTATTTGCCCAGCTTTTTGTTCCATATTCATAATGCCACCACTCATCTATATTCGAGATGAAACCAGCATTCAACATCGTTCTTTTTAATAGTTTTCTATTGGCTAGGTAAATATTTTCGAGCGAGGTCAATGGTTTTTTTTCCTCAAAATAATCTAACTGCGACCTTTCATGAAATTCATCAAATTCACTTCCCATTGGTAAGAGCCCATTGCCATCAAATAAGGTAAGGTCAACTGCTCCACCACTTAAATGCGGAGAAGGGTGATCAACATCTTTTGTAGGCTTAGCCACATATTTTGCTAGTTCCCTTTCTAAAGAAACACCTTGAAACCCCTTTAGCATAGCACGAGGATTTGGGAAGTCGGGAGAACTAACATCTTTAGAAATAGAAGAAAGCTATGCCGAACTAGCTTCAGGCAATTTAGCTAAAGCGGGGTTTAATGAGCAAGTATCTTATATCGTAGGTCCAGCTCTTACAAGTTTAGCAGTACTTGAAGAGGAACGGAGACAATTTGATTTCTTCTTTATTGATGCCGATAAAGAAAACTATGAAAATTATTTAATTGCTTGTATTAAGCTTGCAAAGGATGGTGCATTAATCGTCTGTGATAATGTACTTGCAAATGGAAGTGTAGCGGATGAAAGTAGTGAACCTAAACGTTATACAGAAAATATGAAGAGATTTAATCAAATAGTCGCTAGTCATCCTCAACTAGAGTCTACTTTAATTCCAATAGGAGATGGTTTAACCATTTCAAGGGTGAAAAGATAACCCATAGATAAAAGTGCTCACCAGCTTCTTACCTCGTAAGCCGGCGCGCACTTTTTTGCTTATTAATCGTAAAAAATTAAATGAATATTACTACTGGTACGAGATTTAGCGAAAAATTCTGCTTCATTTCCTCCGTCAACAAATTTACCGATACTACGGAAAATCCCGCATTCTCCCCTTGCAATATTGCGATAGCCGACATAATCATTATAGCTTTCGGGATCGTACTCCCATAACTCTACTTTCACTTTTCCTTTTGGACCAACATAGTTATCACGGCAAATCATATAGTCGCCACCAGTAGAAGCATAAATTTCACTTTCTGCTCCGTTACTTGATAAACTCTGTTCACCTAAATAATCCCATCCACTACTAGCCGTAGCAGTAATAGGGATAAGACAAATAACTAATAATGCACATAGAGAAGCTTTTACTTTACTCATCGCCATTCCTCTTTTCTGTTCGAATTGTAAAATAATTTCCTGTTTATCCTATCAGTATTTTATGGTAAATATGCCGAATCGTATGTTATCATGCTTGCTTTATCGATTAGGATGAGCTCCCTAACCTTACGCCTCTTTTGATTGAGGGTATAAAGTTGGAATTATATTTTAGTAAAATAATCTTGTCTTTCTTATACATGCAATGACCATTAAACAATGTTATAGTCAAAGAAAAAAAGTGAGGCATATATATGTATAGATGTTCTTGGTCAAATAGCAATCAATTAATGCAGACTTATCATGATAAGGAATGGGGTATTCCTAGTAAAGATGATCGCTATTTGTTTGAAATGCTTTCATTGGAAGGTGCTCAGGCAGGTCTATCTTGGCAGATTGTTCTATCTAAAAGAGCTAACTACCATGAGGCGTTCCATAATTTTGATATTGAATATTGTGCAAGTTTAACAGACGCCGACCTATTAGCCATTAAAGAGAACCACGGTGTGATTAAGCATTTAGCCAAACTACAATCAGTTAGAAATAATGCTCGCGTTTTATTGGAAGTTCAAAAAACATACGGCAGCTTTGCAGCGTACATTTGGAGCTATGTAGATCATATATCTTATCAGAATGAGTGGAAATCCGAAGATCAAGTCCCTGCTCAAACGGAATTATCTAGCCAGATAAGTAAAGATTTAAAAAAGAAGGGATTTAAATTTGTAGGTCCTGTAACCATATATAGTTTTATGCAGGCTGTGGGAATGGTTAATGATCATGTGACTAATTGTATATGCTACGAACCAGTAGGAAAATAAAGGGATGGCGACTGTCATTCCTTTTCTCATTTATAACAATAAAAGTAAAGCTATTTAAGTGGTAATCTTAACGAAAATTTAAACCAATCAGCTCATTCTATATTTATTATTGCTACTGAATTAATCAGGAATAGGAGTTCAAAATTAGGCATGTAATTAGAAAATCCATCTTCTTGATAGTAGCAAAGAATAATCGTAAACAAGTTTGCTTGAACGAATAACAACAGATATATAAGAATATAAATTCCGTATTCATTCAAGCAACGAGGAAACTAAGATGTAATAAAACGTCTTTCATATGAAAAAAAGGTAGAGAAAGGACAAAACTACTTAAGAGTGAGTGTAAGATATTCTATTTTAATAGCTCTTCCAAGCACGTTCATATTTCTCGATTAAGGTTGGATGGATCAAGGTATTCACTTCCGGCTCAATAGGCATGCCTTTACTATCTATCATTTTCTCATCGATATCTTTTCCGAATGCAGTGAGTCCTTCTAATATCTCATTCGTAAAAACTTTGTCTCAACAGAAATATCGACATCTTCAAGTGAGATGGGCTTCCGCTTAGCTAGGACAAATCCCCAATCGCCAAAACTTGGAGGATAACTTCTTCCCGATAATATTAGTGCAAGAATTGTCGGACTCTTACTTAGTATCTGTTGCTATTCTATATTTATGGGAGGTCAGATAATGAATCAAATGAAAGGGTTAAATGATGCTCTAGCTTACATCGAAAAAAATTTAACTGAACAAATGAATGAAAAAGAGATGGCTAGGGTAGCTGGGTGTTCACTTTATCATTTTAAAAGAACTTTTTCTTTCTTAGCTGGTATGCCCTTATCTGAGTATATAAGAAAAAGACGTTTAACATTAGCAGCAATAGATATACAAGATCATGTGAATCTGAAAGTAATAGATATCGCTGTAAAATATGGATATCGTTCCGCTGATGCCTTTTCTAGAGCATTTTATTCATTTCATGGAGTTACTCCAAGAATGGTAAGACATAATCAACATGTTTTAAAAGTTTTTCCTAAGATGACCTTCCAATTAATCATACAGGGAGGAGTAGAAATGGATTATCATATCGTAAAAAAAGAGGCTTTTTGGATTATCGGATTACAAAAAAGAGTACCAATTGTATTTAAGGGTGTAAATCCAGCAATTAAAGAAATGTGGCATCAACTAGATGAGAAAAAGATTCAACAGCTATTAACATTATCAAATGTTGAACCAAATGGCATCATCCAAGCCTCAACCAATTTTTCTGAAGGAAGAATGGAAGAAAAAGGAGAGCTCGATCATTATATTGGTGTTGCTTCTATCTCAAATAAAGTGGAAGGATATTCAGCACTTGAAGTGCCAGCTATGGAATGGGCAATTTTTGAAACAATCGGCCCATTTCCAAAGACATTGCAAGAAGCTTGGGGAAGAATATACGCAGAATGGTTTCCTTCAACTAACTACCAACAACTTGAAGGACCTGAAATTGTCTCTATCCAAACTAAAGACTTATCTGCTGATCAAGTGAAAACAGCTATTTGGATACCAGTGACACAGAACAGTTCTGTGTAATATATTCAAGAAAAACGATCACATAGTATCAGAAAGATGAAGCTGGCACATGTGAAAAATCTCTGGTTAATGTTTCAGTAAATGTTGGAGCCAATGAGGAAAGAAAATGAAATGACTAGAAAGGGTAATGGCGATAAGTAACGAATAAATAAATGATAAAACATCCAGAATGAAAATCAGCAGGATGAGATGGAAAATTTTGAAAAAGGAAATAGGAAAAACAAATACAACTGAGTGGAAAGTCAACCAGATCACACCCCAAAAATAAGTAGGGAATTGTCAAGCAAAGTGTGTATGTCCTAATTTACTTTTGGTAAATTAGGACATGAATCTTTGAGATGCTTAAAGATGACTTTTAAGAATAACAGAGACGAGAAGCTACTAAATTAAATATAGAAAATGACGTGAAAAGAGGTGAACAAAGAATGACCGAACGAATGGTGCCGCTCTCTCGTTTATCGGAAAGAATTAAAATTGAACCGTACTACTACAAAATAGGACTAAACGGTACTCATAACGAATGCTATGTGAGAAGTGAGGTTGCTACTCAACTTTTGAAAGTAGTTACTTTTCTACCGGAAGGAATCGGGGTTAACGTATGGGATGGATGGCGCTCTTTTGAAACACAGCTTGCCATTTATGAAGCAACAAAGAAGGAGTTAATGTATCCACCGAGCGCACCAATTTCTAGAACATTCTTTGCTCCTGATGTTGATACGAGCAATGTTAAAAGCTTCCCTGTAGAAGGAGAGACAGAAATGGCTCTCATTCCATTTTCATTAATTGATTGAAGTACCTCCTCTAGGAGCTCATCGTATTGATAAAACACCTTATCAATATATCGATTAATTTGTTTCATGCTCATCCCCCTTATCCGTATTCAGTTCTGACTCTCTCGCTAATTCGTTCAAATGAAAATGATGGATGTATTCTTCAATAATCATATCTATTGCTCTCAACTCTCCCACTAATATAGGGTTAATGGTCTGCAATTCTGGTGATGTTAATTGTTTCTTCAAAATCGATTCCTTGAGCCTTAAGCTCTCTAAAAAAGTGAGCGCTCGTCCTCTACGAAATGTTTTAGCCCCCTCTTTATGCGAGCGGTTTCTTTTGCCCCTTCGCTCACCTCTAGGATGATCCTCGAATTCACTTTGTTTATCTTTCATTATCTCACCTCCTTCGTACATTATAATTGTATACAAACGTATACAATTAAGTCAATCTAGATTATATGGGTGACTGTTAGTAGCTAGTGAATGTTCACTTGCCTTTTTCTTGAGTCATCCCTCTCACACATGCTACCATTAAAAGTGACATAAATTGGAGGCTGTGACTATTGACAATACAAATAGAAGAACATTTACAGCAAATAACTGAAAGAATCATTACTCAAAAACCTTTATTAGCAGAAAAGCGATATATAGCAGCTAATCAATCCTATACAAAGAAAACACAAGTGGATATCAAACTTTGGCGAGAAAAGTTAATAAATATTTATGCTCAATCTATCTCAACATCCGAAGAGCACACGTTTGAAACCTTACAAGAATGGGGAAAAGAAACGGTTAATTTATGGGCAAATCTTAACTTGAATCTTGAAACTGCAATTGAGGAAGTAAGATACTATCGATCACTGATCGGTGAAATCATCAAGAAAACGGCCAATGATTTCGCTCTAAGTATTGATGTATTTTACGATATCATTTCAAAATTTGATGCTGTAGTAGATCGTGCTGTTTATTGGCTGAGTATGTCTTACTCGAAACAGTTTAATCAGCGAATCCTTAGTGCAGAAACTGCAGCCGAAGAACTTTCAATTCCCATTGTAAGAATTACAGAAAAACTCGGGGTCATCCCTTTGATTGGTATTATGGATACAAATCGTGCACAAAAACTGATGCATGTCTCAATAACGTCTGCTTCTAATCTTGAATTAGAGCATATCATCTTTGATTTATCAGGCGTACCCATTATTGACACGATGGTCGCCAAGCAATTATTCGATGTAATTGAAGCACTTCAATTAGTCGGCATTTCAGCGAAAATCTCGGGTATTCGCCCAGAAATCGCTCAGACAATGGTTTCACTTGGCGTTAGTTTTAAAGTAAAAACCTACTCTAGTCTCCACCTCGCTGTAAAGGAAATCCAATAAATGAGAAAAAGAAGGGGCCAGCTTTGGCCACCTCCTTCTTTTATAAATGTGTATAAAAATCTCTGACACATTATTTCACTCCCCAAAAACAATTGATTAACTCTAGTCCCTCATCCAAGCAACAGAATTAAGAGAAAATATGTATATTGGATAGACAAAAAAGCCTGCAAGAATAAATAATCCTGTAGAGGGATTAGGGCTGTCTCCAGGATAGGTAATAGGAAACAAGACGCTGTTTACATAAGAGAAAACAACTAAATAAGGAAGCCATAAGAGAAGCGACCAATAATGAATCTTTCTCTTTTCAAACCATTGAAGAATAAGAAAAATAAGCCATACTGTGATAGCAATAAAGCCGATCAAAATAGCACTTATAATAATGATATTCACTGTTCTAGTTTCAAAACCTGATAACCGTGCAAATCGATAAACGTTTGCCATAAGTGTTATTGGAAGATAAAATATAAGAGCTAAACAGATGCTAATGACATTTATGCGGAAAAAGTTCTGCAAGAATTGCACTCCTTTTCTGTAAATATATAACTGTATATTAGTAATATATTTATCGAATTTCAATAAATAATATTGCTAATACAATAAATACATAAGGATTCCAACCCATTAGGCACTAGCTAATCCAACTCAAACCGACAAACATATTGATCATTTATCTCCCAGTTTTTTCGCGAAACTTCTCCTAAGAAAATCGATTGTTTCTTCCCATGAATGCACGCTCGCTTTTGCTGTTTGTGCTTTTGTACCACCGGTAAAGCCATTGGCTACAATCGGTAAATACGGTATTCCAATTTCATGGCCTGCGGCTTCATAAAAATGTTTTTGAATATGTTCATGTGTACATACATCATGAAAAACAGAAGAACGAAAATTAGCGTCTTCTTTTCCAGATATCAATAAGAATTCCTTTTTGGTTTCTTCAATAGGGATAATGGCTTTATTGAGTTCATACAAACAATCGTACCAGTACGATAATGGATTCCCTCCTTTCATCCATCGTGCCCTACAGTAAGATGCTACCTCTACAGGGTTTTCTTTAGAGGCATAGGGTAAGGCTTGTCCGCGAAAATTCCAAGCAGGCGGTAACGTTCTTTCTTCAGACCATGGCACAATGCCTGCAAAAGAAACGGCTGAACCATTAAGAGAGACAGCTGCTGTGATTTCATCAAACAAGACAGCCGACCACAAAGCTAGCTCACCACCCCTTGATGTTCCATGGATTCCTATCCAGTTCGGATGAGCATCCCTTCTATTGGTCAACCAAATAATTGCATTTTCAATGAGTTCTAGAGGGACCTCTACCAATCTATCATTTAATCCTTCTTCACCAAAATAAGCTAAAGCCAATGTGTTAAAGCCATATGCAGTTAATGCACTCGCTGCAAAATCGTTTGTCCCCCCTTCAGAACCTGAAACGACTATAAGGGAAGGTCTTACTTTATAATCCCGATGATAATAATATCTCCCAATCAAGCCATCACCATTAATTGGAATACTATCCACTTTTTCATCTTTATACCATTTCTTCACTATTATTTTCTTATCTAAACAAATATTATCTCTATAAAGAGCAATTTCATATTCATGAGGATTTAATCTTATGTACGGCTCGCTTTTATTTTCTATTTGTTCTTCTATTTGCATCGACCAAAAAAGACCCATTGCGTCCGTTTCAGTATAAGTGCCTTCATATGGCTTTGCGGTTGCTAAGTCAATTTTCCCATGTTCATCTGCAATAAATTGAGCATAAGAAACTCTTTTAATGAGCTGATTCTTCGTTACTGAATGCCTAATAAGCTCTACTTTATACCGGTTGCCACTTTGTAAGGGATAGAAGCTTAAATGAAGTGGCTCAGCAATCAGTGAAATCCAGCGATTGTTTTTTTCATGAATAATAGTCATCTCTTAACCTACTTTTCGATATTTTGTTGCTTCAATTCTCTTTCAATTGAACGGACCATTTCTTTTAGCTCTGCTATCTCCGTCAGCAATTTCTGCTGATCTTGTACTTTTGGTTGAAAAAACAACCGATAAAGCTGCGAAATTCCCCAATATACCATATATAAACTAATACCAAATACAAGGAATATAATCGCAATGGGTATAATATTCTCCATTAACAATACACCTCCATTTGTATTTCTTTCCTTTGTCATTCTCTCTTTAGAAGGTTTTTCAGATAACTATATTATATATCACAATTTACTTTTTTGTATTTTTTTTACAAATAAACCATAGTTTTTTTACTTCTATTAAATTAATAATGGAAAATAATGTAATAATTCTAACTTTTGAGTGCTAAATTGGTATCGATGCCGTGTGAAGTATAAGGGATTGCTTGCCTTATATAGTGGGGGTTATTCTATTATTAAGAAAAAGAGTTCTATAGGGAAATATCCAAGTTGAGCTGCAACCCTTAAGTGAGATGGTAATTAAGAAAAGAACAAAGACTATCTTAGCTTTGTTCTTTGAATTCATAGCATATAATTGTTCCATTCATCATTTCTTATTGAGCTGCAACCCATGGCGATAGTTGCAGACTTACATCACTTGTATTAATGTTTTGACCAATAAAAAACCCCTGCAAATTTTGTGCTCTGAAATTAATTGATGGTGCATCTTGTGTACTCGCATAACCTGCCGTTTCAGCACCAATATTACATCCATTTACTTGATTATATACAGCTAAATAGTATTGTTCTTCTGCTAGTAATGTGACTGGTGAAACGAGTGGTAAGTTGAATACTCCTGGTGTAATTGTAGTAACAAGAGGTGTGACCGCTATTACGGTTGCATTATTATTACCCACAGGACTTAAGATAGCCATTTGAAAATCGCCTGTTACGTTCCCATCTTGAACAATGTAGCAGGAAAGTTCTGATACCGTTTGCTCTGTTTGATTAAATACTAATGCACCGACTGCCTGAAAGTTCCCTCCACCTGCGTTAAATGGTAATTCTGCATTGATGCTACCCATTGTTAATGTTTGAAGGAAATTTCCACCACCTCCACCACTTGGACCAGTTGCACCCGTCGGACCTTGTATGCCTATTCCTGTTGGACCAGTGGGGCCCGTTGGACCTATGGGACCTGTTGCTCCTGTCGGACCTGGTGGGCCTCCCGCTGGACCGGTTGCACCCGTCGGACCGGTGGGACCTCCCGCTGGGCCGGTGGGACCTGTAACTCCTGTTGGACCAGCAGGGCCGCCTGATGGTCCTGTGGGGCCTGTAATTCCTATTCCTGTCGGACCTGTTGGACCCGTTTGTCCTGTGGGACCAATCGGGCCGGTTGCTCCTGTTGGTCCCGGAGGTCCTCCTGCTGGACCGGTGGGCCCAGTAGGACCGGTAGGACCACCGAATGGACCAGTGGGACCTGTGACTCCTGTTGGTCCTGGAGGTCCTCCTGATGGTCCAGTTGGACCGGTTACTCCTATTCCTGCCGGACCAGTGGGGCCTGTTGGACCAGTTAAACCGGTAACTCCAACTCCAACTGGACCGGCTGGACCCGTTACACCAGTCATACCGGTAACTCCAATTCCAACTGGACCGGTTGGACCCGTTACACCAGTCATACCGATAATGATTGTACCAGGACAACATATATTACAGTTATCACAATGGGAGTAATATCTTTTATTACATTTACGACAATATTTCTTTTTCTCTCTACTAACTAACACGATGAAACCTCCCTTTTTTTAATCTATATAATTATGTTATTTGTACAACTTCCTTTTGATTGTATTCTTGCCTATAGGCTAATACTTTGTCATATCAATTCAAAATAAAAGAGCTGCCTCTGCAGGCAGCTAATTCTAAAAGCTTCAATCATATGGTTGATACTGAATAGGGTGAAATTGTTTTTGTTGAGTATGTTGAGTTTGGGAATTAGGTTGGTAATAGTGTTGATGGGGATTATGATGTTGGGTTGTTTGTCGTTGACAATCCGCCGATGGGCCAATGATTACTGTGTTAGTAATAGGTGAAATCGCTTCTTCCCATTTATTCTGATCAAGACAATAGTTAGCAGACATCACTTTACTTGGAGTTAATCGCAAAATATCTGAGCCATATATAGCTTGTGGATAAGGAGCATCAAAAATAGCTAATAATTGCGTGTTATCCTCGGTCGCTACCTCATAATGCCAAAAACCTTGAGGGACATTTGCTACTTGCCCTGGTTGAATTGGTATATTTTTCAACTCACTCGTAAAGGGATTAATAAAAGAAACGACCGCAGAACCTCTCACACAATAGACCAGTTCTGAAGCATTTTGATGAATATGAGGTTCTACATATTTCTCTTTACTAAGAAAAATATCTAACATTGACACATTCCCAAGCGTGTTTAGCTGATCCCTCCCTAAAGCATTAATATAGTTATGGTTATCCCTTTTGAAAAGTTGGTTATTTCGTAAGTCATACATATATTGGTTATTAGGTGATTGATAATCTATATATAAAACAGCCATACCACTCACTCGCCTTCCTTAAATCTCATTCGCTTTAGTATATGGGCTGGGCTGTAAGAGGTGAATACTTTTTATTCTGTGATTTGATTCCATGAAAATTCTTTAGAACCAAGTATCATTAGGAATTTGAAGTTTCTCATACGACAGTGAAAAAGATTGGTTATTATAAGGAGCATGATCATTTAATACATCCCACTTTCCGTTATCAGTCGTCAATACAGCGTGCGGGGCAGTTAGCTAAAACTATACCCTAACAAAAACCGGATTAAGGATATGTCTGTTCATCACCTTTGAAAAGAGGGTAAGGACGATGATGCCTATGGATAATCAACTCTTCCTATCTATCATTGTATATCTTCTCTATATTAGAAAATGATGGCTCAATAATCGAGCAAAATAATCATCTGCCTTTTCTAAAGACCTAATGAATAAAAACCCCAGTGGTTTCTTCCTCTATCCATCATGAAAAAGAGCTTAACTCGGGAATAATTGATGGTTGCACATGTGAAAGTAACCATTGATGAGGTCAAAAAATGCAGATGACTTCTTTGAAAAGGTTGTCTATTAGCTAAGACCAAGATCGCCTCATCATGATTCCCCTTGACTTTAGAAATATCATTACTAGAAAACATGTCTAATTACTATTTGTA
The DNA here is from genome assembly GCF_038595015.1 of Cytobacillus sp. FSL W7-1323. NCBI lineage: Bacteria > Bacillati > Bacillota > Bacilli > Caryophanales > Bacillaceae > Cytobacillus > Cytobacillus sp. FSL W7-1323. Next base: position 956,883 of record NZ_CP151998.1, on the reverse strand, counting down.
CTTTCTAATCGAAGGAAAAATAAATAAAACTGACACCTTTTGAGGAGTCAGCTTATCGTTTAATTGTATATCTACAATTTTAAGAGAGTAATTAACTAACTTACTTTTTTACCTTTTCCATTATCTCAATCATCTCTCGATACCCTCTATCCCTCGCATGTTGCAAAGGTGTTACCCCATCTTTGTCTGTAATCGTAATATCTGCTCCATGATCAATAAGTAATTGAACAATTTCTTGATGTGTTTTCCCACCATCACTTAAAATGATGGCCTCGAGTAATGCTGTCCAGTGCAAATTATTGATATGATTCACATCCGTATCAGAATGTGTGAGCAGTTCCTTTACAACTTCAATATGTCCCCGTTCACATGCCGGAATAATGGCAATGCCACCGTAGCGATTAGTGATTGTTGTATCGGCCCCTGCTTGGATAGCTAATTGAACAATTTCAAGGAGTCCTTCAGCACCTGCGTATAAAAGCACATTATCTAATCGTTTATTTCGAATATTGATATCTGCACCATGCGCTATTAACACTTGCACAATTTCCACTTGATTTTGTTGGGTCGCAGCCATAACGGCTGTATTCCCCTCGTCATCTAGTGCATTTATATTCGCCCCGATATTTAACAATGTTAATAAATGATCTTTGTCTCCATCTCTAGCTGCCTTTATTAATTGTAAACTCACAATAACTAACCTCCATCTTTAAAGTGTACCTCTATATATGTTTATAGTTATGAGGGGGCAAATCCTGCTTGACTGATATAGATTTGTTCTGGTGGGAAAACTTTTTTAAATCTTTTCTCTACGCAAGTGATAACAGACGGTTGATACCATTTTTCCAATCCTAATGCGTGATACTTCTTTTCAATCCCTAAACGACTTGTCCGTTTTCCACCACTGCCATCACCCAAAAAATAATCATCGATACATACACGATCAACATATTCTTTTAATTTTGTGGGAAATTCCTCACTGCTAGGCAGTATGGGGGCAACTGCTACTTGTGTGGGGATATTGGCATCTGCTAGTTTTTTTAAGGCATTCATTCTCGCCTGAATAGGCGGGGCTTCGTTTGCAAACTGCTTACGTATTTCCTCATCATCGGTCTCAATCGTCATACTGACTCGAACCCTGTTTCCTAATTTCTTTAGTAAATCAATATCCCTTGTAACAAGCGGGCTTCGTGTTTGAATAAGGAGAAAATCTGCTGGGTTGCTAACAAATACCTCTAAAAGTGACCTTGTGACTTCTTCCTTATACTCCACCGGTTGATAAGGATCTGTACTCGAAGACATGAAGATTGTGACGGTTCCTTTCTTCTTTTCCCTGTTCAATTCTTTGTTTAACAACAGAGCAGCTTCCTTTTTTACATCGACCCACTCACCCCATTCTCCTTTTCGAAAAAGGGAAACAGGCATTTGTCTTACATAACAATATTCACAGGCAAATGTACAGCCCGTATAAGGATTCAGAGTATGTGTGTATCCTGAAAGATAGCCAGTTCCTTTATTGAGAATCGTCTTCGGTTGTTTATAAAGATACTCTTTTGTCATCTTCCCAACACCCCATTATGAGTTAGAATACTTTACGACTATAAATAGTCAATGAGACCGCCCAAGAAATCAAATAAACGAAACTCACTAATACAGCGAGGAGCAGTATTTCACTACCATTTAATGAAACCATATACTCAAAAGTAGACATTAAAGTCCCAGCCATATTCAAGTCGAAAACCCTCGCTACTACCATAGTTACCCCAAATAATCCCAGTGTACCAATTAATAAATATTGACTCTTAAATTGATAAGAAAACGGAAATAGGAAAGAAATAGCCAACATTACAAGACCAAAAATAAGTAATGCCTCTTTCCAGCTTGTAAACGTCGCATGAATTGAAATATTCCAAACAAATACTACCAGAACGACTAATGCGGTGTATATAAGTGTACCAAAATATTTTGAGCTTACGATTTCTTTTCTTGTATAAGGTAATGCATTGAGCATTTTGTTAATCTCCGGTTTTTCATCAATGGCAAATGCATTCATCGCCAAGGCAATACTGAAAATGAGCGCATTCCATATGCTTGAAGAATTTTGGGTTAAGAATAAAATAAAAATTGGTAGCAAAAAAATCATCGTGTTCCTTTGTAAGATAAAATCTTTTTTTAACAAGTTAAACATGCCTCTCTTCCCCCTTTTTCGTATAAAACATTAAATCTTCAATTGTTGGCTTTTCAGTGACGACTAAATCACCAAATACGTCATGTACTCTTCTTTTGTTCGCTGTTAATCCTTCAAAACCCGATGAGGATTTGCGAATGCCAATGAACTCTTTTTCCGTATCGCGATCTAATAACTCGATGCTACCCTTAACAATAGCGTAATCTTCTTCAATGCGAAAAGCTTCTTTTGTGAAAATATGCTCACCATTATGAATGAAAGTAATATAATCTGCTATTCTATCTAAATCCGAAGTAATATGAGTAGAGAAAAAGATCGTCTTCGTCCCATCTTCCATAATTTCTTGTAAAATATCTAATAATTCTCGCCGAAAAACTGGGTCTAAGCCAGATGTCGGTTCATCCATGATAATCAGTTCAGCATGATGCGACAAAGCAACTGTTAAAGAAGTCTTCATTAACATGCCTTTGGAGAATGTCTTAATTTTTTTCTTTAAAGGCAGCTCAAATTTTCTTACATACTCATCAAACAATGCATCATCCCAATTACGATAAGCAGGGCGTAGAAGTTTGCGTAATTGAGCAAGAGTAATATGTTCATAGTAGACATTCTCATCAAAAACAAAGCCAATCCGTTGTTTGATTTCTTTTTCAAATTGTTTATATTCAAGTCCAAATACCTTCACGTCGCCTTTGTCCGGTTGCAGTAAATTCATCATCAAATTGATTGTTGTGGATTTCCCTACCCCATTTCCCCCGATAAACCCAGTAATAAACCCTTTTTTCACAGTTAGGTTCATGTCTGTTAATTGAAAACTCCCGAATGATTTATGGACACCTTTTAACTCAATTACATTCTCCATTAATTTTCCTCCCTGTATAGAAATGAAAGTAATTCGATTAATTCAGTAAGTGGAATGCCTATTTCCTTACTATTTTCCACGGCAGACAGTAATTGTTCTTCAATTACCTTCATTTTTCGTTCTTTCATCATTTCATTATTTTGTTCGGATATGAATGATCCTTTACCAACTACAGAATAAATAAAGCCATTCTTTTCAAGCTCTTCATAAGCACGCTTTGTGGTAATGACACTGATGCCAAGATCCTTCGCTAACTGCCGCATAGAAGGCAAAGCCTGCCCTGCTCCAAGCTCGCCTTTCAGTATTTGCGTTTTCACTTGTCCACAAATTTGTTCATAAATCGGTTCTTTCGATTGATTAGAAATGATTATTTGCATCATTAACCCTCACCAACATATTGTATATATACTTTATATACAATATACACAAACAAATGAAGGTATGCAATACTTTTTACAAATACAAAAAAAAGAAAAGCATCTCCCACTTAATAGAGCGCTTTTCCTTCCAACAATATGACTATTCAATTACTTTTTCCCAACCAATATTAAAGGCAACTTTCCAGCTAACCATTAAATAAAGAACTGCTAAACCTAAATAGATATAGGTTCCATAAGGATATATCGTACTTACATAATGCAAAATAGCGAATACACCAGCCAAGAACATCAGGAAGAATGCGATGATTCCATTTCCTGTTTGAGTATATTGATCAAAAGACTCTGTAAACGGAATGGCTTTTTTAAGAATCGCAAAACAAATAACAACAAATGTAAAGGCATTAAGTAATACAATGATTAATTCTGGAATAATCTTCAGACCATACAAAAAAGTAAAAACCAAACTTAGGAGTAAAAACGGTGGTAAAAACAGTTTCACTAAGAAGGCTTTAATCGTTCCAGAAAAAATCGGCTTTAGCTCAATAATTGGAGCTGTTCTGTAAATCCAGGCCCCTTTATACTTAACGGAATACGGCATTAGCAACATAATCGTCGGAATGACAAGTAAACTAAAATAAATTGTTAAATAGGTATGACTATTTGCTAGGTCTTCCCCATTATCACCTAATACACCGAAAATGAAGATAAAAGGGATTACTATTGAAAACCCTAACGACGGATAAGCTTTCAGTTTAAAATCTCTTTCATTTTTCATCATCGCACTAGCAAAACGGTAAAATGCTCTTTCCTCCTGTGTGCGACAGAAAAGTTGAAGTAGCCATTTTCGCCATTTCGCCTTCTTCATCCCCTTTGACTTCCCTTGATAAGTCAGCTTCTGCAGGCTATGTTCAAACATATCATTGAATTTTAAATATAGGATGATCGCTGTACATGGAACGATGATGCTTAAGGCGGCAAACAGAAGATAAAATCCCTCTGTGCTTTGGTTTAAGAGTAAATCCATATTGGCGGCGAACCACATAGGAAAGATAAATACTTGCCACCACTGCGGTTCAATTGTGATGGTTAAATTGATGATTTCAAATGATCGTGCTAGTAGCTGATAACCAACCATAATCATCAATGACAACCCAATTTGTACATAATTGATTAAATCTTTAAGTTTCTCACCATCGAAAAATTGTAAGATTAAGAAATAAAATAAGGCAGTAAGAACAACCACAAATAAATTAATGAAAATAAGATTAATAACAGCAAGCAGCAAGAAAAGAATGCCATGTCTAATCAGACCAACAATTAATGGAATCGTCACAAGGGCAATAGATAAATACCCTAAATAAATAATGATATGCATCATTTTCGCCGCACTAACCGTTCTGCGATTAATAGGCTTAGGGTAAAGAATATTGCGGTCGCGAATATCTAACAATACACTGGAAAAGTCTGAAATCATCGAAGTCATAATAAAAAAAGTAAACATACCGAAAAACATACTCATTTGAAATAAATAATGCTCACCAATAAAAAGCAAAGGGATCATAAAGAGCCCAAATAATACATATAACCATAATGACTTAATAAATTGATTACCCTTATCCTTCTTTTGCGAGTTTTGAGCTAACATTGTCGGTGTGCGACGACCATCCATCGTTAACTTCACCTTTAATATTGCTCTCATCACTTCATAATCAATATCAAATTTCTCGAAGACTTTTTTCAAAGGATCGAGTAGTTTAAGTGTTGGGATGTCCTGCATTATGCCATCTCCTCTACCACTGAAACAAATCGTTCTCCGATTTCCTTTTGTTGATTAAATCCTGTAAGTTGATTAAATATTTGCTCAAGCGTGCCTTCTGTATTCTGACTTTTCAGCTCATCAAATGTACCGTCTGCGGCGATTTTCCCATCATGGAGCAAAATAATTCGACTACTGATTTTCTCAACGACATCCATAATATGAGAAGAATAAAAGATTGTCTTCCCTTGCTGGGCAAGTCTCGTCATAATTTCCTTGAATATCATTACACTATTAGCATCCAATCCATTAATAGGTTCATCGAAAAACAACACATCAGGGTTATGTAGTAAGCTTGAGATAATTAATAGTTTCTGGCGCATCCCTTTCGAATAGGATGAGATACGAGAACGAAAGACCTCTCCAATCCCAAAAAGCTCCATTAAACGCTTCGCTTTGTATTCCGCAAAGTCAAACGGCAAACCATACAACTCACCTATAAAGGTTAAATACTCCTGTGCCGTTAAATTATCATACACTTCTGCCATCTCTGGCACATAGCCAATCCTTCTTTTATAATTAACGTCTCCATCAGCAATATCACGACCAAAAATCTTTACTTCTCCATTAAAATCTCCTTCAATCCCTAGAAGAATTTTCACTGTTGTACTCTTTCCCGCGCCATTCGGTCCAATATAACCAATAATTTCTCCACGTCTTACCTGTAGTGAGACACCATTCAACACCAACTTAGATCCGTATCTTTTGTATAAATTTTGAATATCAAGAATGATATCTTCCATCTTTCCCCCTCCTATCTTTTCACCATTATAACGTAAAAATGGGTTTATTTGGTTTGATGTCGAAAGGTTTATACGAGTGAATGTTGAAGATTAGTTGTATCGAACTTTTAACCTACTAAAACGTTCAGCTAAAATGGCAGGAAATATCCCTTGCTTTTTATCATATATATCAATAAATGTAAGAATGAAACGAAGTATGAGGAATTAAGAAAATAATTGTCATTTTTGTTATTAGTTTCCATCCTGTCTGCCTGCAATGACTCGCCTTATTTATATAAGGGAGAAAGTGAACATTCGGAAGGAGAGCTTCGTTATATCATACTGTCAGACGAACGTGGAGAGTATAAGCTTACGATTAAATATAAGGGGAATCCAGAAGGGTTAAAGAATGTTTTAGATTATAGCTTTAGCTTCGAGACAAGTCAGTTTGCTGGTGGAGGAACGAGAGCTTTCGATGAAAATGAAGATATACCTAATCCGCGGGTATTTAGAGATAGTGGTAGTTTAGACAACAGCTTGCATTTACTAAAGGATGAAAAGATTGATGTAACGGTCAAGTGGGGAGAACAAATAGAGGCTTTCACCTTAACAACTAATAAAGAGTAAGGTTGTTCCCCCTCTCGTAACAACCTTACTTTTTATGAAAAACTCTCTTTTTCAAAAAAATCATCACTATAACAATAAACACAAGAGCAATGGCGCCATAAACAATATAGGAATACATATCCATATAACCGACCACGGACTCCCATGATTCTCCTACCGCAGCGCCAATAAGGACGAGGACGATATTCCAAATCAATGTCCCAGCCGTTGTCAAAATAAGAAAAACAAGAAAATTCATATGCGCCATCCCTGCCGGTAAAGATATTAAACTCCTAATTAAAGGGATAAAACGACAAAAGAAAACGGTCCACTTTCCGTATGTTGAAAACCAACCGTTTGCTTTATGAATATCTTTTTTGGTTAATCTTAAAATATGACCCCAACGTTCTACGATTCGCTCCACTTTTCTGATGTCAATCAGCAAGCCAACACCATAAAGAACCACTGCGCCACCTACTGACCCTAAGGTCGATGCTACGACAACGCCAGCTACACTTAAATTCGTAGTAGTCGTCATAAATCCACCAAAAGTTAAGATTACTTCAGATGGAATGGGCGGAAAGATATTTTCCAACATAATCAACAAAAAAATCCCAACATAACCAAACTGCTCTATCACACTTGTAATCCAGTTCTCCATCTGCCTTTCACCTACTACTCTATGATTCTATTACCATACCCCTTCTTTGGTGAAATAACCAATGAGTTGGAGCAATCTGATAAAATATTGCTTAAAATAGGGTGCTATATAAGCAGTTTATATAATAACCATTCATCTCGAATAGGAATACCATTACTTGCCACAAATGGTATGGAAGGTTTTACAGTTCGCGCTTTCTCTACTGCGTTTGGATAAACTGCTTTTAATACATAGCCGCGTTTTTGATAAAAAGATAATGCATGTAGATTATCGTTGGTTGTGATGAGCTGAACCGCCTTTGCCCCCAATTCTCTTGCCTTTTCTTCAATAACACACATCAAACTTGAACCAATTCCCTGCCCTTCATATACACTGTCTAACGAAATGACTTCACATATATCTTCATTATGCCTAATATAAGTCACTAGGCCAACAATCTCACCTTTAGCACTCTTATATACATAGCCATCCAGCTCATCACAATGATAGACGCCAGAGGAGAGAACCATCTCTGTCGTTCCCCAATGATTCGCGAAAAAATCACTCACTTTTTCTCTATTATCCTCGTCTATCATCTCAATCATAGATAACATCCGTTCTCCATTGTTTAAACGCTGGACTTAACTCACTCCAAACATCAAATTGATTGCCATTACAATCGTAGAAAATAAAGTTCTTGCCCGCATGACCACGATCTTCAATTGCTCCTACCAACACTTCTTCCTCTATAAAAAGGGTATGCAATCTTTCCAGCTCAGCTAACCCGTCCACTTCAAAAGTAACAGAAAAATGTTCTCTGCCTTCTATGTCAAGAAATTGGGAACGCTCTCCATCTTCTGCTTTTATTAAAAAGATACTTTGATTCGCTAAATCTAGAATAGCTTTATGTTGATCCCTATAATTAACAGCTGCACCCAGATGTTTCTGATACCACTTTGCTGATTGTTCCACATCTATTACAGGTAGATAAGTCGTTCCTATTCTTACTAGACGTTCCTTCATTTCTTTATCAGCTCCTTATTGCTAAAATATTCGCCTTTGCTCTTAGATTTCCTTTTCACTTAATGAAAATGGAAGGATTCTAACAGTTGAGAAGCGAACACTTTATTAGCATTAAAACTAATAAGGAGGCAGCATCATTTGAGAATCGTTGATACAGTTGGAGATTTTGTGAGCCATTATCAACCAACATCCGAATACTTAGAACAGTACTATCATCAATTTCAAGCAGACTATGAAGTTTATTTCGCCCATCATTGTTTACATATTGAAACAAAAAAACGAGCAGCATTGAAGAAACACCCACCTAAGCTACCAGAACTTTTACCGATGAGAGACTTATTTCTTGAACACATACCAAATATACTTCAACGATATGAAGCGATGTTTAATGTGAAATATACTAAAACAGTCCGCTTGCTCGTCGGCTTATATGGGAGCAATGCCTTTGTGTATCAGCAATATCAACCTGATGTAGCCTTTTGTCTAGAAAAACTCCCCTATAACGAAACCTATATTAAAATTATTATTGCCCATGAGTTTGGACATGTCATGCATTATTTATATAATGACATCTATTCGCAAGACTGGCATCTTGTCAATTGGACTCATCCCTATACATGGCTCTTACAAGAAGGCATCGCAACGACCCTTTCCACGCTATTAGTAGAAGCACGATTAGACGAACATTTCGCCTTTGAAGAAGACAGAAAGTGGCTTGACTTCACTCAAAAAAATGAAAGTTTAATCGCGAAACAGTTTCTTTATGATATGAAGACCATTAACGATAGTCATACAATTTATAAAGAATGGTTCTCTATTAATGGAGGGAAAAACTTCAAGCAGACCCGCTTAGGCTATTACCTTGGCTATCAAATCGTTAACGCATTATTAACACAGTATGATATAAAAGAAACATTCACCATTTGGAAAGAAGATGAATTTGTTTCTATAATGGAACAACAGCTTAGAAATATGACCTGACAGACAATCGCGATTTGTAGTGGTCCCCCATCTACTAATCGCGATAATTATTCATGTGTGTAAAAGTCCTTTACACCCCCTTCACGCAACTTTTACATAAATTAGAACAAAAGTGCGATTGCCACAACAAATTCAGCAAGCATTCTTTCCTTTCAATCGTAAAAACCCTTCCAAATCACTCCTTTCCGCCACTAATTACCCATTTTTTCTTCTTTACTCTTTTTTCACCCTCTCTTTATCAACCGTTAAAAATTCGACCTTATAGTTATCTTGTACAAACCATTTTAGGGGGGAAGAAACATGTTGAAAAAGACTTGGAAAAAGAAACTATTGTCACTCGCACTTGTATCTACCATTGCTGTCGGGGGCATCTCTACCGTACTACCTGAGCAAGAAGTAGAAGCGAAAGGAAAGCCAAAGGGGAAAGATAAAGCACAAAATGTCATTTTCCTTATTCCTGACGGTTTTTCCGCGGCCTATGCAACAAACTATCGTTGGTATAAAGGTGAGGATACCGTTCTTGACTCGATGAACATCGCGATGCAACGTACATACTCAGCGAACTCCAATATTACAGATTCAGCAGCTGCCGGAACGGCGATGGCAACTGGCGTAAAGACCAATAATGGTATGATAAGCACCGACCCGACTGGTAAAGAACTAAAAACAATTTTGGAAGAAACAGAAAGGAAAGGGAAATCATCTGGGCTAGTTGCCACTTCAACGATTACCCATGCGACTCCAGCAGCTTTTGCTTCACATGTCGCTTCTCGTGCAGATGAAGCAGATATTGCCCCTCAATTACTCGACAATGATGTGGATGTCATCTTAGGTGGAGGACAAAAATACTTTACTGACGAATTAATTGATGAAGCGAAAGACGAGGGCTACCAATTAGTTACAAATAAAAGAGAATTGGATCGTGTGAAGAAAACGAATAAAGTGCTTGGTTTATTTGCCGAAGAAGGAATGGCACCGGAGCTTGATCGCGAAGACACACAACAGCCTAGTCTAGCAGACATGACAGAAACGGCTATCGATACATTGAAAAAGAATAAAAACGGCTTCTTCTTAATGGTGGAAGGAAGTCAAATTGACTGGGCAGGGCATGCGAATGATGCAGCATGGGCAATGAAAGACAGCGAAGCATTTGAAGAAGCTGTCATTGAAGCAATGGATTTCGCTAAGAAAGATGGCAATACGCTTGTTGTTGTTGCTGGAGATCATGATACAGGCGGAATGTCTGTTGGCGGTTACGGAAATGGTAGTGCCAATGTGGAAATGCTACGAGATGTGACGGCTACAGGTGACTATATGGCATCCAAACTTAATAAGAAACGGACAAACGCTAAGAAAGTGCTAAAAGAATATGCAGCGATTGATTTAACGAAAGCTGAAGTCAATGCAATCAAAAATGCTGATAATCCAGCTTCATCTATCAATCAAATCATTTCAGAGAGAGCATCTGTCGGTTGGACAAGTACCGGCCATACAGGAATTGATATCCCCGTTTATACTTATGGCCCAGGATCAGAACTGTTTACTGGCACAATGGAAAATACAGACCTACCAGTAAACATGGCAAAAGCGATGAAAATGAACTTTAAGCCTGGAAAATAAAAATGAAACAAGCCATCTCCAATCAGTTGGAGATGGCTTTTTAATCTACTAAAACTAACCTTCCTGCGCCTCTTTCTAGTACATCCCCTGCACCCGGAAATATAAACGTCCATGGCATTGACGTATTTGGCTCAACATGTATTTGATTCGTTGTAAAAATATGTTGAGCAAGTTGGGTTCCATCCTCAGCTAAATAAGACACAACAGTATGCTCTAAAACAAAAGCTTCTTTCGTTGTATTTTGAATCAGTACCGATATCAATAAGTCCTCTCGATGATTTTTTGCTTGCCAAATAGAGGTAAAACCAATCATTCCCTTTTGTAGATGAGGAACAGATTGACTATAGATCCCCTCAATCTCTTTACGGTCCTTTTCTGATAAGGTTGAGGCCCATTTTTCTTGAAAAACTAATGAATGCATTGCTTCATCCCTTTCCTATTAACTTAATATTAGACATTTAACTGATAGAAGTAAAATGAAATAAAATTACCTTAATTAAGAAGGACAAGCTTTAACGGACGGTTCGAATAGTAAGGACACTAAGAAGTATCATCATATTTTTACTAGGATTGGACAAAGACAACCCTATAACCCTTAAAAGTGCTCAGGCATGAACTCAATTAACCTATTAAAAGCAGCTCCCTGTTCAATATACTTTACTTAAAGGAGTCCTTATCTTGATTGTAGGTATCATTGATATAACCGGTTCTAAATAAGTACAGTGGAAAAACTCTTAACAAGGGATACATTAGCGAAAACGCTTGGCTACAACTTGCCACAAACCAACTGGCTAGAACCTTATCCCTTTTTAAAAATCTTGATAAAAGCACGTGGACAACAAAGTTGAAAAGTATTGTCATTTACATAATTAAAGAGGAAATAGATTTAATCACCAAAACAGTCATGATTACATTCAAAACGGCATGGGTAAAGGAAAAAAAGGGAACCACACAAGATTTGTGTGGTTCTACAATGAAGATAGATTCATTTGACTAGCTACCGAACATCAATTCACTTTTCTATGTTGCTGATTTAACTTCTGGATAATTGTCTGATAAAACTCCACTTTTTCCTTCTGCAACAAAAACATCTGATGATTAGGGTTCTCCTCTTGCATTGGTCGTAAATCATCAAACAATGTTTTATGAACATTTACAACATCCTTAAGAATATCAATAACGGCATCTAATTCCTTTTCATTCAATCTCTGTGACATAACGAGTCCATCTTTCTATATTTGAATTGAGTTTCTTAAAACTAAATATAAATAACAATTTCAAATTCAGGCTTTATTGATAAATAAAACAAATAGCTATTAATTACGACAAATAACCAAAATTAACCTTACTTGTTATTATTATTGTATTAATTTTATTTTAATATATAGTATTAAATGTTAAGATTTCAATGTCATATTTGAAAATACTATCTAGACAAGCAGTTATCTAAGTATTCTTCATGATTTGCAGCTATCTCAACAGATCCTAAATCATACATTATTTGAATTGCCTTTTTACAATTTTTAGTTCCCAGTTCTATTTTATTTGTCTTAATTTCATACAATCCTCTAATGAATAAGAGTTTTGTTTTCTCAAAAAATAAATCTGTATCTTTTAATAAATCTTCCAGTGTCTTAATAAAAAATAAAGAATCTGCATATCTTTTTCCTTCAACACAAAAAATCACAGCATTGAGTAAAATTCTAATAACCTCTTGTCTGTTGACTCTCAAATTCATATACATTTTAGTCTTTTTTAATATTTCCTTAGATAGAATAACCATTGAATCCATAGTCAATAAATTCATAGAGTTTCCAAACAGGACAATCTCAAAATATCCCCACGTATCAATAGATAATAAATATTCACTTATATAATCCCTATCTACTTGAGAGACATCCTTCGACGGGTCTAGTGTATGTATAATTGCGCTAATCATAATATAACTAAACTTATATGTAGGACTATTTGTCTCGATATATAAATCCATTTCTTTCTTTTTATACTTTTCTAAAAGAATAATATTGTTGCTCTCATATGCTGATTTGATATCATCTAATAAAACTTCTTGGTCGAGTAATTTATAGTCGTTGGCTATGAAACTAAACTCTTCTATTGTCACATTTATTTTGTTTAATAATGAATAAAAATTTGATAGGGAAATGTCTGATTCATCTCTTTCAAACTTAGATAAGAACGAAATGCTAATATTTCCTTGAGCTATATCTTTCAATGAGAGGTTTTTGGCAAGACGTATCGTTCTAAAAACATGTCCTAATTTATTCATATTAAGCCCTCCGATTTTCATATATGACAAAAAGCAGGCATTATTACATATTTTATTCTATCATTTATTAGGAAGAATATCATATATAGGAGGTGTAAATAATGACTAAATCCATTAAAAATTTGTTTCTAAGCGGTTTCGGAATCATAATAATCATTGGCACACAATCATTGGCTACTGTTTTATGATTATCTATAGTACACATTATGCTAATAGAGCCCTTTTATTAACAATCAAGGGCTCTATTATACTACATAATTTCAAATATTATCCTTCCTCACACCAAATGTATAAATATACATAATAATAATTACACTTCCTTCCATTAACTATTTGCAGCAAACTTTTCTATTTTCATTTAAAAAGAAAAACTACCTCTATCTCCTCCCCCGTTCCCATATCTTTCACGTTGTACTTATTGTTCTTCACTTCATTTTCGCCAATAATAATGACTTTTTTTATGTTTTCTTTATTTGCACGTTCAAGTGCTCTGCGAAGCTTCATTTTACTCATTTCTAGCAATACATTGTATCCTTTTTTCCTTAAGTCATTGGCAACTGTTAATGCCTCGATATTTTTACTAAGTGGTATCACATAATAATCAACTGGAGAGGGGCTTAAATCCTGAACATTTCTCGCTATGAATGCTGTAGAAATGACATCTAAACCAAAGGATATTCCCACTGTTGGCATGGTTTCATTTGTGCCAATAAGACCTCCAATCGCTTGATCGTATCTTCCTCCACTACCAATACTTGATGTAATTGTTTTATCCACAAGAAAGATTTCATAAATTGTGCCGGTGTAAATTTCTAACCCTCTCGCTAAAAAAGGATTAAAATTACATTGTCCCTCTATAGCTAAGGCCTGCAAAAAACTTTCTAGTTCAGCGATTTCTTTGACCCCTTCTTGTACTTGAGTGGATTCATAAGATTCAAAAGAAGATAACGTTGAGTTTTCCTCATCTTCTAAAAACCTTTGAATACTACTTAATGTATTTCCTGAGAGATTGAGATGATTAAGTTCTTTCATCACGCCATCGGCACCAATCTTATTCAGCTTATCAATGACCAATATCACTTGATTGAGTTGGCCTTTATCGACTCCAAAGAGTGCCAACATTCCGCTTAGGTATTTCCTATTATTATATTGAATCTCCACCTGAAGACCAATTCTCTCAAACGCATCAAGGGCCATAAGCATTAATTCGGCTTCTGCCATCTGACTTTCAATGCCAGTTACATCTACATCACATTGGGTAAACTCTCTAAGTCTGCCCGTTTTAATAGGACCGTCCCGAAAAACCTTCCCAATTTCGTAACGTTTAAAAGGCATCCTCAATTGAGGGTTCATCGCTATCACTTTAGCAAATGGAATGGTTAAGTCATACCTCAGAGCCAGCTCTCTTTGTCCTCTGTCGGATAAATTGTACATTTCCTTAAGGATCTCATCTCCACCGCTATATTTGGAAGCCATTAATTTTGAATAATTCAGTATCGGTGTCTCTAGCGGTTCACATCCGTATTGAACGAATACCTCCTCCAATGTTCGAGTAATGTCTCTTCTCACCTTTGCAATTTCCGGTAAATAATCTTGCGTCCCTTTTACGTTTTGTTCTTGCATTTTCTTCATTCTACATTCTCCTTTTTTATATAATAAAAAAACCGCACTTGATATAAGTGTGAACTTAATCAAATACGGTTGAATGAAAAATAGCCTTCCTATTTACGATTTTCAAGATCGAAATAGCAAAGCTAGATTATATGATGATGCAATTGTGAAAATGAGCAATTATCTTTTATAGGCATCATTCTTCACCTCAATTTTTTTATTAATCTATCATATATTCCTTCATTTATCAAATTGAATTGACTGAATTATATTTTTTCTTATGAAGAGTCATCAAAATCAAACTTATTAAATATAATAACCAAGCTAAACCAGCTATAGCGAAGAATCCTGGGGTTAATGCAAAGTAAAGTGAACAGGGCAATGACCAAATAACAGCAATGAGCATGATGAACTGATTCGAGACCCTTATAAATATAATAATGAACAAAGCAGGGAGTGCCAACAAGAAGAAGGTTAATAAGGCTGTACCTATTCCTACAAAGTCAGAAGAATAAGGGTTAAAAAAAGTAAACATTCCCCAAATTATCATACTTATTAATCCCGCTATGAACCCGACCACTCTAGATATCTCTTTCAACCCAATCTCCTCTCTTCCATTGAACTAACTCCCCTTATACACAGCCTCTCTATGTTTATAATCTAATAACTCAACTTCCGTAGATGCTAAACTCTTATTGTTTTTCTGTGTGTTTAAGGATTGAGGCGAAATGCCAAAAGTAATTGTATCAATACCCAATTGACTAGACTTATTATTATCATATGGCAATACCGTTAAACTAATCAGAAAAGAATGTCCTAGTTCATTACCTTTCTTCCATTGCTTCATTTCAACAACGTTATAGTCTTTTGCTTGCCAGTCAAATTGGATTACAGTATCCTTTTTATAATAATCATTTACTGCATTCCTTACCTCATCATTCAATATAGCTAATACAAACTGGTCTACCACTTGTTCCTTATCTTTGGCATCATGTTGTTTATACTCTTCAGCATGTACCTCCTCCAGACTTACATGGCAAGCGAGTAAATATATAAGCAGAAAAATGGCGAATTTCCTCATGAAAAACATCTCCTTTTTAACATTTTTTGCTAATGGAGACCGTTTTATACGAAACTAATTTCCCTCAAAATAATAAAGTGCAGATTGTTTTAATAAATATCGAATACCCTTTTGATGATAAGGCATCCAAGATTCCGCTTCTGCGATACTCATCCATCTCACCTCTTCTATCGTCTCCCTATCATTTATTTCAATCTCTCCACCAATGACTTTCGCCTTAAAAGTAAAGAAAATCGCATGAAAATTTTCCTGTTCCATAAAAGCTTCATTAATTGAGACAATATTACCAAGTTCAATATCCAAACCTGTTTCTTCCTTCGTTTCTCTAATTGCTGCCTCTAACAATGTTTCTCCTTTCTCTACCCCTCCACCAGGTGGGGACCAATTATTATGTTTAATATTCTTTACCATCAAGATATTTTCTTCGTTTTCATCGACAATCAGTGAATAAGCTACATCTACTCGATTCATTAACCTTTCTCCTTTTGTGAATATTTTCATCATTTAGATTTTAACGACAAAAAATGATAAGAACAATATTTTAATTGGCAAGAAATATATATGAGGGATTTATGGAAAGATAAAAAGGATTCGACGTACAACCTAAGGTAATTAGTTACAGGATATTTACATACAAATTCCATATTTTCTACACATTAATGTCATGAATCTAACATTTTTTCTACATTGGTGTTCTCATTTTTAATTGATTGTGTTTAATTGTTAAGTAAAGGGGCCGCCTATCGCTACTTAAGAGATTGTTTTGTCATAGCAGTATTTTAGAAATTCACAAAAACGACACCAATCGTACACAGGTAAAAGGTTGTATCTCCTTTCCCAATTTAGTACGCTAATTACGAAAAAAAGTTTTGGAGGTCATGATATGAAAAAATTATCTATGCTACTGTTCGTAGTGACATGTTTATTAATTAGCACAAATACCGCTTTTGCACATACTCATTTAAATGGTTCAAACCCTGAAGATGGTGCGACTGTTACGGAATCAATTGATACGATTCAATTATATTTTGACACTGTTATAGAAGATAACGCTTCTTTGCAAATTGAAAATAGTGAAGGCGAAGTAGTCGAGGCGAGTGACATCACTGTTAAGGAAGATGAGTTAATCGCTACTTTCTCTGAACCAATCGCTAACGGTAATTATACGGTAAGCTGGGAAATCATCGGAGTAGATGGTCATATTATGCAAGAATCTTACGGCTTTGAAGTCAATGTTCCTGAAGAAGAGGTAGAAGAAGATACAGCAGAAATTGCTCCAACTACAGAAAATGAGGAGCCAACTGTAGAAGAAGACGAGACAACACCATCCAACGAAACAGCGGATGAAACGGAATCAAACTCAAACGGGTTATTGATTGGTATCATCCTTGTTGCCATTGTTGCGATTATTGCGATCATCTTATTAAAAAGGAAAAAATAAACGATGTTTTTTATAACCATTTTGAGTGAGGCACTTCTCTATTTATGTTTTGCTCTCCTTGCAGGCACCTTTATTTTACGATGGGTGCCTGCAAATTCTAAGCCACCTGTAAATGTATCCATCTCAATACAATTAGTGGCGACAATGGGGATTGCCGTATTATCTTTCATTCCCTTAATACAATTAGTTACCCATCTCACCAAACTTGATGGGCTGGGTTCTGCCTTTGAAAATATATTACTCAGTTTCCGCGTAGGGAATGCTTGGCTTTTCACATTCATCATTTGTATCGTTCTGGCATTTTACATTACCCTTTTTGGTGAGGATAAAAGAAAGATTTCCATTATTGGAGAAATGATTCTTCTCTTCCTTCTTACCATCGGTGTAGCCTGGTCAAGCCATGCTGGCAGTATACAAGGAGTTTATGGGATTGGAATTCATGCCCTTCATCTAATTGCCGTTTCTACTTGGGCAGGGGTATTACTCGTCGTATCCTGGTTTTCACGGCAAACAACTAGTTGGTTGCCTTTTCTAAAATGGTTCCATCTAACAGCCATTATCTGCTTTTTACTAATTGTTTTAAGTGGTATTCTTCTAACGAATGTGACGACTGCTGAAACAGATTATAAAGATGCCTTATTGGTTTCATATGGTCAAGGCCTATTGCTAAAACTACTTTTTGTTATGCCTTTAACTGTATTCGCTTTGATCAATGGGTTTTGGATGAAACACCGCCTAAAAAGAGAGTCTTCATTCAACCCGAAGCCATGGGTTCGTGCAGAATTTCTTATCATAACCATTATCTTTATCCTTACAGGTATTTTTAATGAGCAGTCTCCCCCAATGAACATTGACAATCTAATTGCTCATAGTGGCTATGCACCGATATTAAATCTGTTCTATCAAGGAACACTTGAAGGAATTTCAGTTTCATTTATTTTCACTGAAGTGGGCATCATATTCGGCATTCTTGCCCTTAGCTGCCTTGGTGGAAGCTTAGTCCTCTTTAAAATGAAACAACATGTTGCACTTTCCTTTTTAGCTTCTGTTTTATTTGTATTAATGGCTTACTTCGCAATGATACAAAGCATCGCAGTTAATTAACATTGCAACTATCTGTAACACGAAAAAATGTTGGTTTAACATTAACATTTTTTCGTGTTATTTTTTTTCGCTTCTTTCAATTTCATATGATTAAAGCAATGTTTGACCTCATTTTTTAGCCTATTACTTCTTCTTATTCAGGTCATTCTCCTTAATACACTTCCCTTTCAATTTGAATGATACATGGCCCCCTTTTTACAATCACTTATATAACGATTATGATTCATTCCAAAACGATCTATACATTCATAATGGGGGATGAATATTCCTAAACCTAGAGCCCCTCGCAAACCTATTTAGAAATTTTTCGAAACAGATAGTGATTTTTTACATATCATGTTATATAATCTATTTAGAGATATTTCTAAATAGATTAAAGAGGTGTTATCGTGGGGTTTCCAGATACATTTAAGGCTCTTTCAGACCCTGTGCGTAGAGAGATTCTTGTCTTGCTGAAAGATAAAAAGCTATCTGCCGGTGAGATTGGGAAGCATTTTGAAATGACAGGAGCAACCATTTCTTATCACTTATCACAGCTAAAAAAGGCAGATCTTATACTTGAAAGCAAGTATAAGAACTTCATTTATTACGAATTAAATATTTCTGTATTTGAAGAAATTATGCTGTGGTTTACACAATTTGGAGGGAAAGAAAATGACAAGAAAAATGAATAGGACACTTGTGATTACGACGTTACTTTGTTTACTTCCTATTATTCCTGGCTTGATTGTATATCCTGATTTACCTGATCAAATCGCCATCCACTGGAATACAGCAGGTGAAGCTGATAATTTCACCTCTAAGGCCATTGCTGTGTGGGGATTGCCCCTATTAATGGCCGCCATTCACTTATTTACTATTTTTATGATAAATAATGACCCAAAGAAAGAAAATACCGCTAAAGCACTCAAACAATTAATTATATGGTTAATTCCAATTATGACGCTTATCATCGTACCCATCACCTTATTCAAAGCACTCGGCTATGACATCCGTATTGAATCTATTGCCCCTATTCTGGTAGGACTCATTTTCATCATTTGTGGAAATTATATGCCTAAAAGTAAGCAAAATTTCACGGTAGGAATCAAGCTACCTTGGACACTTACAAGTGAGGAAAATTGGAATAAAACCCATCGATTAGCCGGTTATTTGTGGATTATTGGTGGGCTTGGTATGATACTCACTGGATTTATCAACTTTGCTCAGATTCTGATCATGATTATTTTAGTTGTGATTATTGTCATCATACCAACTGTTTATTCTTTTGTGCTCTATAAAAAAGGGATATAAGTATAACAAAAGCCTTCTCCTATATAAGGAGCAAGGCTTTGTTTTATTTTATTTCAAAGCTGATGGATATTCGAACAAGTTCAGATCAAATACCATTGGATATAGGAAGTATACAAATAAAATAATCAGTACAGTGGCTAAAATGGTAACTAGTGTTCCTCTTCTTAACATATCAACAATCGTTACTTTCCCTGTACCAAATATAATTGCTTGAGATGGTGTACCAATCGGTAGCATAAAAGCAAAACCAGCACCTAAAGCAACAGCTGTCATTAATGGTAACGGATGTGCATCAATTGCTAACGCAAGCGTAGCCGCAATAGGTACAAATATAGTTGTCACAGCAGTATTAGGTGCAATCTGAGTAATACCAATTGCTAATAAGGTCGATATAGCCAGAATGACAATATATGGCGTTCCTTCTAACAATAATAGCTGACTACCAACCCATGATGATAGATCCGTTTGACTGAATCCAGCCGCAATGGCTAAACCTCCTCCGACCAAAAGCAAGACATCCCAAGGCATTTTCTTAAGAGAATCCTGACCGAGTAATCTTCCTCCGTGCTTTTTAGATGCTGGGATTAAATAAAGTAATAAGGCACCGGTAATCGCAATCATTGTGTCACTTATGCCCGGAATGATATCCGTCCAGAGGAAAGATCTTGTTAACCACATAAAAGCCGTTAACGTGAATACTAACCCTACTGCCTTTTCCTCAAAACTCATTTTTCCGAGATTTTCCTTCTCATCTATTACGAATTGTTTTCCTGATTGCAGGCTTTTAACATTCATGGGGTAGGCGATTTTAGTTAAATAAAAAGCTGTTGCAATACCTAGAATGAGGATCATTGGAAAAGCAAACAAAAACCATTTAGCAAATGATATTTCTATACCGAACATTTCAGTTACTAATCCTGCCAATATCAGATTCGGTGGCGTTCCAATCAGTGTCGCGCTTCCTCCGATAATTCCACCAAAGCCAATAGAGAAAATGATAGATTGAGTGAACTTCTTTTCTTCTGCAAAAGTATACTGTCCCTCTTTTTTCATTAATTCTCCTACTTTGAAAGCAATCGCTGTTCCTATCGGTAACATCATCATTACAGTCGCCACATTAGAAATCCACATAGAAAGAAAACCTGTTGCGAACATAAATCCATATACTAAACCTGACGTACTTGTTCCTACAAGACTAATGATTGACAACGCGATCCTTTCATGAAGATTCCATTTCTCAATCGCAAGCGCAATCGCAAACCCGCCAAGAAAGAGGAAAATATTAGGATCGCCATAACTACTTGCTGCTTCACTACCAGATATTGCTCCTAATAAAGGTAATAATACAATCGGTAACAAGGAGGTTAATCCTAAAGGCATGACCTCCAAAATCCACCACGTTGACACCCAGGCTGTAATAGCCAGGACTGCTTTTCCTTCATCACTCAATCCATTTAATGGAAGTATCAACCAGATCATGAAGAATAGAACAGGACCTAATAGTAATCCGATAACCTGACTAGTTTTATACGAACCTGGATTGTTTTTACGATTATTCTTTTCCTCTTTAGCGATTGATGAGGTTGATGTCACACTTGTCTCTTTCACTTCACGTAAACTAGCAAATGTTAATAAATCCTTCGAACGCTTATGCGATTGCCAAAGCGTTTGATTCACTTGTTTAAATAGATTACTCATTTTATCTAACTCCTTTTAAAAAACGCTTTCATTATGGGTAAAAAAAATGGCCCTCCAAAAAGCAACACAGTTAATAAGTGCTCTTTTTAAAAGGCCGAATAGTTTATCTAGTTTTATTTCAAGTAGAGTCTTGAAATCGTAAATAAACGGGCAATTATTCAATAGGTTTTTTTAGAAACGTATCACGATACTTCTGGTGCGCGACTTTTAAGGCTACAATTAAAGCTTGTTGTGAAGGAATAATACAGTTCATCTCTATATCTAAAATCAAGTCTGATATATCTATACTAAAATCTGTCCCAATAATCATTCTCTTCAAATAATCTTTGGCAAGTCCTGTCATAAAAGTAGAATCGACATTAACGATTGTATGACTTTGTTTATTTATCTCTAGCATGATTCCAATCTGTTTATTATTTTCATACATAGGCGTATTTTGGGGAGCCTTCGCATACGCAGTTAAGAAAGCTGTTGACATCGCCATTTATAACACTCCTTTAACCATACAGTTAATTATATTCTATCAGAATATTCTGCCCTAACCACTTTTTTATCTTTGGTAAAATTCAACTTTATCCTTATCTATTTCCATTCCAAATCCAGGACCGTCTGGAATAATTAACTCAAAATTTTCGAAGCGCAAATTGTCTACTGTTATACGATCCTTAAATAATAAAGGACCAAACAATTCAGTACCAAATGTAAATTCACCTATTGTAGAGTAAACCGAAGCACAGACAGCTGTTCCTAATGTTGATTCAATCATTGTCCCACCATAAAGGCCAAATCCAGCACCTTCAGCAATAGCTGCTACCTTCTTCGTTTCTAATAATCC
Source organism: Cytobacillus sp. FSL W7-1323 (assembly GCF_038595015.1). Classification (NCBI taxonomy): domain Bacteria; kingdom Bacillati; phylum Bacillota; class Bacilli; order Caryophanales; family Bacillaceae; genus Cytobacillus; species Cytobacillus sp. FSL W7-1323. The sequence goes on along the minus strand of NZ_CP151998.1, from coordinate 934,695 downwards.
ACCATGCTTACACGGTTTAAGGGCAATGCTATTCCCCGCACGCAGTTTAGTAATCTGAAAAACATCATGGATAGAATTAGCTGCTTCATCAGCCATAATTGGAACAGCATATTTCTCTGTTAATCTAGCCATTCCCTCTAAGTTCCAAGTGGGTAATGGCTGCTCTACCATTGAAACACCACCTTCTTGAAGTGCTGCAATACAATAATCAGCAGTTGTTTCATCCCATGCCTGATTAATATCTACCGTTACTCTTGCTCGATCACCTACGGAGCGAATAATCTCCAATACATGGTTCACATTTTTATATGGATCGCCCTTCCCTATCTTTAATTTAAAAATTCTATGACGTTTTTCCTCTAAAAATCGTTCCGCCTCTGCGATGTCTTTAGCTGTATCGCCACTTGCCAATGTCCACGCAAGTGGGAGAGAAGAATGGATTTTCCCTCCAAGTAATTCATATGCTGGTAATTGTTTTTCTTTTGCAGCTAAATCAATTAACGCTGACTCGACTACAGATTTAGCGAAATAATTCCCTCTAACCACTTTATTTAAATCGGTCATTATTTTCGCGTAATCATTTGCATTTTTACCAATCAAATGCGGTGTAATGTAAGTATCAATATTGACCTTAATCGCTTCCGGTGTACCTTCTCCATAAGATGCACCGCCGATCGTAGCTACTTCTGCCCAACCTTCTTGACCTTCTTCGTTTTGAATACAAACCAATACTATCGCTTGTTTAGTAATTGTGTGCATCGCCAACTGATGTGGTCGAATTGTTGGAATATCTAAAATAAAACTGTTAACTGAACGAATCTTCATTCTGTTCTCTCCCTTTGACAATCCATAAAAAACCTTCTAAATAAATGGATAGCAGTACACCATCTATATTTCAAAGGACGGGCGTTTACTAATGGAGATTAAAAAAGGGAATTTTTAATCGTTAATAAACAGGCTGCTTTACAGAAGTTCTTTTTTAAAATCATTGTTCCTAAAATTAAATCCATATCTGGTTACATCATTCATGCATCTCTAACGATTCCATTTATCTCCTATGCTCTTTTCAAAACTAGTAATTGGAGATATGCGTACATGCTTCATGATGGAGTATTTCCACTCTGAAGCTTTCATTTAATATATTGATTACATATTAACTTTTCAAAGCGCTTACATGATTATTGTCACAAAACTAACTACTCTCGTTTACCCATACCAATATAAATAGGCTATCTCAAATACAACTGTCACCATACATTTGACAGTTATAGTTTAAGATAGCCATTCGTTCATTAGTTATTATTAAAGAAGGTTATTCTCTAATAGCTAATGAATAGGCATTAAGTTTGATTAGTTACTATTATAATCTCTAATTCTGAATTTTCAAGTACTTTTTTCTATTTTAAATAAAAAGGTCCCTTCGCCGCTATTAAGGTCAATTCTTCTGCAAGTTTTTGCGATGATATCGGAAATCCCTCTTCTAGCCACCATACAATGGACCCAATCGTACCGCTTAGAATATGAACTTCCCTTACTTTTCTCTCCGATTCGCTTAAGGTAGGAGTTTGTGTGACCGTACCAAAACCTTGGTTAGTAAATTTAATCATCCATTCTCTTAAAGCTACTGTAAATAATGGCAAACGATGCTCAACTAATAAGCAATGATAAAGCTCTTGTTCACTTTTAATATATTCTAATAATTGCACTAAACCTGGATAAGGCTCTTGTAGTGATTTATGTTCTGGAAGAGAAGGAACACTATTTACGATATCCGACCAATGTTGGAAAAGGCGATTAACATAATAGGTAACAAAAGCTTGTAAATCGGCAAAATGTAAATAAAAGGTCGTGCGGTTGATTTTCGAAGCTTCCGTTAGCTTCTTAATATTGATTTGCTCGAGGGCATCTGATTGGAGTAAATTTGTAAACCCTTTGCACAACAAATCAAAAGTTTGCAACACCCTTGGGTCTTTTATCACGAAACCACCATCCTCAACACATACTTTATTTATGTCTATCTTCTTAGAAAAGAAGGTTTCTTTGTACCTAACAACATCTCAAATAGTTTATCATTTAAATAGACAAGGTGTCTAACACTGAACTTGTCGACCAATTTTATTCGCAAAAGGGGATGTTTATATGAGTAAGAAAACAGCAGTTATAACAGGTGCAGGTGGAGGAATTGGACGCGCTTCTGCGATTAAATTAGCAGAAGACGGTTTTAACTTAGTTATCGTTGACTTCAATGAAACAATTGCCAATGAAACACTCGATCTAGTAAAAGAAAAAGGCGTGGAAGCCATTTTCATTAAAGCAGATGTATCTAATGCGGATGATGTTAATCATTATGTCCAAAAAGCAGTGGATACTTTCGGCACCATTGATGTATTTTTCAATAATGCTGGAGTTGTACAAAAATTCTCGATGTTCACTGATATCGAAGAATCCGAATTCGATCGTGTGATGAATATTAATACTAAAGGAGTATTCCTTGGTATGAAAGCGGTTTTAAAAGTGATGGAACAACAAGGCCATGGACACATCATCAATACCGCTTCTACTGCAGGCGTTCGCTCTGAGCATAGTGCTGCAGCCTATTCTGCAAGTAAACATGCTGTAGTTGGTTTAACAAAAGGGGCTGCACTCGAATATGTATCAAAAGGAATCCGTGTAAATGCCATCTGTCCCGGTGGCGTAGCCACTCCGCTGACTAAAGGAGTGGAAGAGCAAATGAAAACAACTGGTTATGTCCCTGCTGAAATCAGTGTGATGCGCATGGGTAGATATTCTGAACCTCAAGAAATCGCGAACGTGGTGAGCTTCTTAGCATCTGATGCATCAAGCTACATGACTGGGACAACAGTGATGGTTGATGGTGGCTTGACACTATAATTTTCCATAATAAACCACACCTAGCACAAAATCAATTTTTAAAATGATTTTATGAAGGGTGTGGTTTTATTACTACTTGCACAAATGTCTTTATTTGATTATATCTATACATTAATCCTTAATCAACGCAACTTTTCTACATTGCTAGTAAAGCTCTCGATTTCTTCAGCTGGATAAGCATTTGTCCAATGAAAAGGTTGAAGTTCACCTAAAGGAACAAACTTAAGTAGCTTTTCTTTTGTCGTTACTCCGACTCTCACTTCCGGTCCCCAATAGCGCAAACGCTCTTGACAAATACCACATGGTGAAAGAACTTTAAAGGGGCTATTCTCATTATCACGGACGACACATAAACAATGTGTGACATCAATATTGAATTTATGTGCTTCACAAATGGCACCAACTTCAATACATAACTCCGTACTAGCGTTAAACGTGACTGGTGCGACACTAATGAGATAACGTTCATCACCAGTATGAATCACAGCCGCTCCACCCCACCCTTTAGGATAGCGCTGTTCAATAAATGTGATGGCTCGATTGTACATTTCTTCTTCAATCATTCTATTTTCCTCCTACTTGACAGTTACTATCATTTTAAAGGAAAATGAAGCTCTCTAATAGCGTAAATAAGCTTATGTAGAAGAGGAGTGAGTATATTGTATGAAAAAAATCATGGTTATAGGTGTATCTGCAGGTGTTGGCAAGTCCACTTTTGCTCGAAAACTTAGCAAGAAGCTACAAATAGATGTCCATCATTTAGATACCTTATACTGGCTCCCCAATTGGAAAGAATCAACAGAAGAGAGATTCATACACCTTCAACAAGGCATTATAAAACAACCTGAATGGATTATTGAGGGGAATTACACTAGTACCTTCCCCATTAGAACAGCAGCAGCAGATACAATCATCTACTTAGAACTCCCTCTCTCCACCTGTCTCTACCGGATTTTTAAACGCCGTATCCAATTTCATAAAAGATCAAGACCTGATATAACTGAAGGCTGTCATGAAAAAATTGACTGGGTATTCTTTAAGTTTATCGTGACTACTTATTATAGAAGAAAGACAAAAATGCATGAGCGGTTTCGTAAATATAAAGATACTAAGCCAAATTTGAAGATAATCACACTTAGAAGTAGCAAGGAAATAGCAGCGTTTTTAACAAAAGGAAGAACTCTAGAGCCTTAACCCCTCTAGAGTTTCCCTTTGCAAATTACATCGTTTTCTCTATTTGATAAACTTCATTTCTCTCTAAATATGATACCCAACCCTCTGATTGTTCGTATACTTCACCGATGGCTAATACTTTCCCTTCCTCAAACATCCTTCCCATGATTTGGAACCCAATAGGTAGTCTTTCTGATGTAAAACCACAAGGAACCGACAATATAGGTAGCCCTAACAAATTCCCTAGTGGTGTCTTGCCTAATCGAAAAATATTATTCACCGATTCTTCGGGACCAACACTTCCAATATCAAAAGGCGGTATTATATTCGTTGGTGAAAAGAAGACATCAATTTGTTCTGCTTGCATTTTATGTTCGATATGTTGTTGGAAGGCTTGCTGATATTGTTTGGCCTGAATGTATTCACTTGCTAACACATCTTTTCCAGCTTGTAAGCGGAACTGTATATCCTCTCCATAGAGGTGTGATTTATCCATAAACATAGATTCATGAAAAGCATAGGCTTCTGCTTTGAAAATTATTTTTTGTGCTTGTAGCGCCTCCTGTATACCAACAATATCTACTTCAATTATTTCTGCTCCGAGATTTTCAAGCTTAGCTAATGCCTGATGAATATGAATGGCTATTTCTTCATCCATTCCTTCAAAGAAATAATCTTTGCAAATAGCTACTTTTACACCTTTTAAATCCTTCAGTCGGATACTAAGATCGACTCGTTCTAACTTTTTGGCATCTGCCATGACTTGAAGGAGTATACGACTATCAGCAACCGTTCTTGTCATTGGCCCAATATGGTCCAGACTCTTACTTAAAGGCGTACATCCATCGGTACTAATTAAATCATATGTTGGTTTTAAACCAACAACACCACATAAAGCAGACGGTAAGCGAATGGAACCTCCTGTATCCGTACCAATAGCAGCAAATGCCATCCCCGCTGCAACGGCTACAGCAGATCCACCACTCGATCCACCAGGAATTTTCAATATATTCCATGGGTTTCTTGAAGGACCATAATGAGGATTTTCTGTTGTCGCCCCCATCGCGAATTCATGAAGATTTGCCTTCCCTATTATAATTGCCCCTGCTTTTTTTAGTAGCTTTACGATTTCGGCATCCTTTTGGGAAATGAAGTTTTCAAAGATTCTAGAACCAGAAGTAGTCACGCTCCCCTTCGTTTCAAATATATCTTTTAAGGCAATTGGTATGCCATGGAGTGGACCCCTAATAATCCCTTCTTTTAATTCTTTTTCAAGTACCGTAGCCTGCTCTAATGCATCTTTACTCATCAAAGTGATATATGCATTTAATACAGGATTAATTGATTGAATCCGTTCAAGTAACTTTTTCGTTAAATCTATAGGCGATACTTCCTGAACCTTTAACATCTGTGCAACGGACTCAATATCTTTGAAAAACACATTTTCCATGTAAAACCCCTCCATTTTATATGACAGATTGCTTGCGATAGTAATCTCCTAAATCCCCATCTAATGTTAGAATGGAACTTAATAGTTTTTGTGTCACTTCATGTTGAGGCTTTCTAAACAAATCGATTGTAGGTGCCGTTTCTATCATTTTCCCCTTTGAAAGGACAGCTACACGATCACAGAAGTAAGCAACTAAATCTAAATTATGGGCTATAAAAAGGTAGGTTAATTGAAATTCTTTCTGTAGCTCTATTAAGAGATTCATAATCTGAGCTTTAACTGAAACATCTAAAGCTGATACAGGTTCATCTAGGACAAGAAATTTCGGTTTCACGATCAATGCCCTTGCAATACCTGCTCGCTGCCTTTGACCACCAGATAATTCATGTGGATATCGGTGGTAAAAGTCTGAACGCAATCCAACTACATCAAGCATTTCAATCACCTTTTTATACTGAATCTGAGCTTCATTACCAGGATAGAATTTATTCAAAGGATGAAGAATTTGCTCCCCAATCGTTTTTCTTGGGTTGAATGCCGAACCAGAGTCTTGAAATATGATTTGCATCTCGTTTCTTAACTTATCCATCTCTCCCTTCTTCATCGACAGAATGGACTTACCTTTATATTGAATGTCGCCAGCCGTTGCATCAATTAATCGCATCACCATCCGACCAATCGTTGTTTTCCCGGAACCAGACTCACCAATTAAACCAAACGTCTCTCCTCTATTAATAGAAAAGCTTACCTTATTAACAGCTAGTATTTCCTTTCGCGGTACGAACAATGAACCTTTGTTACCATATACCTTTGTTAGACCACTTACATCTAATAAGGACTCACTTTGCATAGGATTCTCTCCTTTCAGTTAATAGACAACGAACGGCGTGGTTCAAATCAAGTGAATGCACTCTTTTAAGGTCTGGTTGTTTAGCATGGCAAATATCTTTAGCCATATGACAGCGACTTGCAAATCGACAACCACTACTTATATTCATTAAATTGGGTGGCTCCCCTTTAATTTGAAATAACGGTTTCTTTCCCACATTATCTTGGAAAATCCAATCTAAATCGGGTATACAGTTGAGCAGACTATTTGTATAAGGATGTTGTGGATTGTAAATCACCTCACTCGTCTTCCCTTGCTCAACAATTTGTCCAGCATACATCACAGCCACACTTTCTGCTATTCTAGCAACTACGCCGAAATCATGTGTAATGATAAGAATAGCTGTCCCTAACTCACGATTAATCTTTTGGAATAGCTCAAGTACTTGCAATTGTACAGTGGGATCCAAAGCAGAAGTCGGTTCGTCTGCAATAATAAGATCTGGATCACAGGCGAGAGACATGGCAATAACTACCCTTTGTCTCAGTCCTCCACTCAATTGATGTGGAAATGATTGAAACACTCTTTTGGCTTCATCAATCCCCATCTCCTCTAATAAATATATGGCTTTTTCTATCGCCTCCCTCTTAGATAAATTTGTTTTATCTAAAATAATTTCGATAATCTGTTTACCTACACGATAAGAAGGATCTAGAGAAGTCATTGCATTCTGAGCAACGAGTGAGATTTTTTTTCCTCTAATCTTCTGCATCTCCTTCTGCCCAATGTCCAAAATACTTTTCCCTTCCACTTGAATTTCACCTTCATAGCTATCTAGTAAATTCTTCGTTATCATTTGTAAGATGGAATGGATAGTCATCGATTTCCCCGACCCTGACTCTCCTACTATTGCCATGATTTCACCATTATCAATCGATAGATTAATATCATCAAGTACTGTCATTGAACCGTCTGATGTATGAATCTTCGTCGTTAAATGGCTTACATCTAGAAACGCTTGCTTCTGTCCTACCGCCTGAATCATTTCACCACCACATCCTTCATTTATTATCAAGCGACCATTGGTTTTTTAGCGGTCACATTTTCCTTTTTCACCTTCGACCTTTCATATGGATCGAGTGCGTTTCTCAATCCATCACCAATCATGCTAAAGGCAAACGACAGAATTAAAATCGCAATTCCTGGAAAGAAAGTAACAAAGGGATGTCCTAGCATTAGTAAATCACTACCGTCACTAGCCATTCTGCCCCAGTCAGCTTCAGGTGGCTGAACACCAAGCCCGATAAAGCTCAGACCAGCTACTGTCACAATCGTTACCCCAGCAAGTGTTGTACTATAGACAATTAGTGATGGCAGGACATTCGGTAAGATTTGTTTAAACATAATTTCCGTACGGCTCACACCAAAAGCCTTCGCTGCTTCAATGTATTCCTTCTGACTTTCTTGAAGGGTATCAGTATATACAACACGAGTCATATAAGGAATTCTGACAATGATCATCGCAATAATTACATTAAGTAAACCCGGTCCTAAAATCGCAGCAATAGCGATTGCTAACAACACGGCAGGAAATGCGAAGAAAATATCCATTAAACGCATAATGATATTGCCAACAATTCCTTGATAAAATCCTGCAATAATTCCTAATCCAATACTTATCATTGCCGCAATTACGACAGGGACAACTGCTGATATGAGTGATGTTTGTGTCCCAAAGATAATTCGGCTTAAAATATCTCTTCCTTGTTGATCTGTTCCTAATAGATGACCATCTGTACCTGGTGGCATGAGCCTTATGCTACCATCAGCCACTTCATTCGGGTGATAAGGTGCGAGCCATGGAGCGAATAATGCGACTAAGAAAGAAATAATTATAATCAATGCACCAACTGTTGCTACTTTATCTGTTAAAAAAGCCTTATAGGCTATCTTCCATCCCTTCATATATCTTCACCCCGCATTAGATTTAATTGAATCCTGTAACTTTGGACTAAGCCATACATTTAAGAGATCAACAATGAGATTAACGATGACAAATGTAATGGAAATCAATAATATTCCTGCTTGTATCGTTGGATAATCATTTGATGTCACAGCAACATATAACGCTTGCCCAATGCCAGGCCAATTAAAAACAACTTCGCTAAATAGGGCGCCGCCCATTAGGTAACCCACTTGCATACCAGAAATATTAATGATTGGAGGCAAGGAGTTTCTTAATACATGTACAATATTTATCTTCGAATTTGATAATCCGAATGACTGAAAGTACTTCACATAATCCTTTTGCAACGTATCAATAATTGTACTTCTAGTCAGTCTAGCAATCACCGCTAATGAAACTGTTGCTGTTGCGAAAGCTGGTAATAGTAAATGATGTAGTAAATCTGGTAATCCTCCAGGACCTCTCATATTGTACATGCCACTTACAGGGAATAATCCCATTTCTAAAGAGAAAAGCCACATAAGCATAAGCGCAATCCAAAACACCGGCATGCTCGCACCAATTAAAGCTACACCCATGCTTGCTTTATCAAAAATACTGCCCTTTCTTAATGCACTAATGAGTCCTAAGATTACTCCAAGAACCACACATATGAAGAGACTGGCAACAGTGAGAATCATACTGTTCAAAAATCGTGGGAGAAGCTCTTCTGTAATCGGTGTATGAAGTGTATGTGAATAACCTAAATCTCCCTGTAACAGATCCCCCATCCAGCTCGTATATTGCACAATCATCGATTCATTCAATCCCATTTCCACTCGCAATGCCTCAACCGCTTCAGTTGTCGCATCTCCTCCTAAAATCGACTTTGCAGGATCACCAGGAATTAATTGAATTAATAAAAAGACAAAGATGGTTACTCCTAAAAGTACAGGAATTGTTGATAATATTCGTTTGAATAAGAACCTTGTCATTTACTTCTCCTCCCAGCACTTTTTATTGATCAATCCAAACAGGTGCGAGCGTATACCATTCTTCTGATGGAACCACAAAGCCTTTCACTCGCTTATTCACTACATAAGGTGCCGTATCATGAACAATTGGTGCGAAAGCCGCATCTGTCATAATCTTTTCTTCTGTTTGTCTCCATATTTCTAATGCCTCGACATCGTCTGTTGCTGTAGACGCACGGTCTAACAATTCATCTGTTTCTGCACTTGCATACTTACCTGAATTGAAGCCACCGGGAGCAACAAAGTCCGAATGAGCGACCATTGATAAAAAGAATGGCGATGTTCTACCAGCAGACATTTGATTCATAGCAATAGAAGAATCCATGCCATCACTATATCCTGAGAAATAAGTAATCCATTCCTGCGTATCCAATGTGACGTCAATACCTACCTTTTTCAAATCTCTTTGAATCCATTCAGCAATATCAACAGGCATTAATTGCCCCGAACCATCTACAGAAGTTTGTAATATCATGTTAAACCCATCTTCTAGACCCGCTTCGGCTAATAAATCCTTTGCCTTTTCTGGGTCATACTCATACCATTTACGACTCGGATCAAAGTTCACCGACCCTGGAGATTGTATGGTATAGGCAGGAGAAACCGTTCCTTTTAACAACTGATTGGCAATTCCCTCTCGGTCAATTGCATAATTAATCGCTTGTCTAACCCTTTGATCTTGCATATATTCGTTATCAAAGTTAAATGTTAAGTACCATACATGTGGCGGTGTGCCCGATAAAATATCGAATCCTTTTTCTTCTAAATTTTCAATCCCATCAGGCGGTGGTACAGCAATGATATCCACTTCATCATTTTGCAAGGCTAATACTCTACTAGCTGGATCAGACATTGGTCTAAAAATAACTGTGTCTAACTTCGCTTTTTCGCCCCAATAGTCTTTATTTTTTACTAGCGTTATATTCTCTCCACGATTACGATTATTAAATTTAAATGGTCCCGTTCCAACGGGATTTTCCCCGACGCTATCATTGCCCCCTGTAATGATCGATTCTGGACTAACAATTTGTAATGAATTAATCTGAGCTAGCATTCTTGGAAACTCAGAAAAAGGTGAGCTCAAATGAATATTGAGGGTATATTCATCCACCACTTCACTTCTATCAAAAAACTTCCATGTTCTAAATGTACGACTCGACCCGATTTTATCGAAATATTCAAAATTCTCATCCGTTAATCTTTTTATATTAAAATCCACAGCCTCTGCATTAAATGGTGTCCCATCATGAAACTTGACACCCTCTCTTAAGTGGAAAGTATACATCTTTCCGTCCTCAGATACTTGCCAACTCTTCGCTAACACTGGAATGAGCTCTGGTACAGATGCTTCACCAGAAGATTTGCTCAAATCTTCCCCGATTAATGGTTCAAACATTTGATAGTTAATCCTCATCGTTACCCACCCCCCTGCCCGGTGGGGGTCTAACACATCCGCTTCTGATTCCATACCAATGATTAATTCATTCCCATATGTTTTTCCATTGTTTGCTGCACTAGGCATAGTGGTACAAGCTGCTAACGTTGTGACAAATAATAGTAGGATAAAATAGTGGTACATCTTCTTCATTACCGTTTAAGCCTCCTCACCTCTAATTCGCCGCTTCCTTTAATTTATCTAAATGAATGAAGTAAATATGGCGTGGTCTTCCTTTTTGATTCATGGACTCCTTTCCCGTTATTTCTGCTACCTCTTGATCACATAAGCTTTTTAGTATTCTCGAAGCATGTCTCTCACTCGTATTCATGCCCATACTAATATCTCGCGTTGTTACCTTTGTCTTTCTCACCAAGAATAACCATGCATATAATCTTCTTAGTGTTAAGGTAATATTCTTTCGGTTACTGAACAATAATGGATAACTAACTGATTCCTTTGTTCCTAACGGGCCATAAATTCTCTTATCCTCATCAATAAGATAACAACTTCCACGCTCATTCGAACTTGCGTGTTCAAGTGCCTTCTGTGCATTAAAATTAGCACTTTCTGCTGTATCGCCTATACCAATCCCTAAGTGAACTAGCAATTGCTTCTTGCGATTCATAGCTTCAATAAATGTAAAATCTGTTCGCTCCTTACTTACCTTTTCAAACACACCTCTTGTTGAAAACAAACTAACGACCATATTCTCTACATTACTTGTACTCAATAAATAGTTCTGTCCGAAAATAATAATTTCAGTAATCATTTCCTTTACAGCCTGCTTATCATGGACCCCTATCGCCTTAATTTCAAAACGTAATACCGTCAGCTGAAGCTCCTTTTTCTTTATGTCTTGCTCCTTTAATATCGCCTTAACTAACATATCGCGGATTGTGGATTTCGTATGTTTTATTAAGAAAACGGGAACGTCCTGCGACTTTAGCTGCTCATAAACCGCGTTCATTGTCGTTGCAATCACTTCAACTTGTTGATTCTTTAATAACTTTAAATGATAACGGACTAAAGCGTTACTATCTAAAAAACCATCCTTGTGAGAATGTAAAAAATAAGGAATAAGAGTCAGATTATTTTCCTCATATACTTCTATTAAATAGTCTTGATCTACAATATCGTAGCTAATGACTGGAAATCGGTTATACTGCTCATATACCTGTAAAAGTAATCGGTAAATATCCGCTCCTTCAAAAGGAATATAATAAGCCATACTTGAATTTGGAATAAATTTTAATGCTAGTTGAAATGGTGAAGGACCAGCAAAAATATACATATCTACTGGGAATTTATAGTTTTCAATCAACCTTGGTGATTGTTCTGCAGATTCATAAAATAGTGGAATCACATCTATCCCCTCAAACTCTGAGGCAATGTGACAAATCTCTTGACCAAGTGGAACAGGACCAACAACCGCCATCTTCAATTCAATAAAAACACACCTCCCAACTTCCTTGTCTTTAATATGTCGTTAATTATCTTTGTTATAAAAGGCAACGTCAACAAACTTGTAAGGAAATGTGACATAAAAACACTACAAAACAAGAAAATTCAGATTATCTTCCTATTACAATGCTTTTATGAGAGCGCTATCAGGTACTTTTTATGGATATAAAAGCACTTGTTGGTTGTTATATAGGATAACTTGTTAGATTTTTTCACATATATTAAGAAAGCACATGATGCATGCATCATGTGCTTTCTTATGTATCCTTTTGTAATGCCATTGATTTTGCCTTAAAGATGATAATAAGCTTATTCTTGCACATCTATCAAAAGCACCCTACTCTCGAACCTTCCTCTTTGTTGAGCTTTTGTCCTTCTAATCGCATCTAATTCATCAACTGACATTTGTTGAGCTTCTGATAATGCATAAACGACTTCGAGAATATCAGCTAGCTCTTCACCTTGATCCTTCAAGTGCCCTGCCTGTAGATATTCATTCACTTCTTCTTGAAGTTTACGTTTAAGTGCCATTGTATATTCAGAGTGAGATAGTATTCTTGTATTGTATAATTTCCCTGACTTTTGGATGATGTCGGGAATTCTGTCACGTACTAGTTTGTTATAAGTTGGCAAGAGAAGTCTCCTTTCTATCTATCATAATCGAGATTGATTCACGCTAATACTAATCAAAATTCACGGAACTAGCTTTAGCGCTACTCATTTCTGCGAATTCAATGGCAGGGTAGTCTTTTATTAGTAGCGATTTTACTGGTTACCCTACTTATCTCTCTAATTCTTCTTTTATTAGTAGCAATTCCACTGGTTACCCTACTTATATCACTAATTATTCTTTTATTAGTAGTGATTCCACTGGTTACCCTACTTAATAACTAATTCTTCTTTTATTAGTTGCGATTTCACTAGTTACCCTACTTATCTCTCTAATTCTTCTTTTATTAGTAGCGATTTCACTGGTTACCCTACTTATCTCTCTAATTCTTCTTTTATTAGTAGCGATTTTACTGGTTACCCTACTTATCTCTCTAATTCTTCTTTTATTAGTAGCGATTTTACTGGTTACCCTACTTATATCACTAATTATTCTTTTATTAGTTGCGATTTCACTGCTTGTCCTGCTTATATGGCAATAACTCCTTGATTCTCGAACTGACCCTTCGTACGTATATTATCATTCTGATTTATACTCTTCCTTTTCTTCACTAATCATTCCAGGGAGCTCCATTAAAGGAACGAATGATTGCTTATTTATTGAATCTTGAATTTGTCCACGAAGAAGGCGTGCTTGGTCCCACCTTTTCTTAGCTTTATTACAGCTAATAGAAAGATTGAAATAATAACCGCTTGTTAAAATTATTTTTGTCATATTTTTATTAAATGGTTGCATTTCATGAATATGTGCTAGAGAAACAAATGTATTATCAATATCGTATTGAGATGAAAAATAGAACCAATACATATCCTGAGCCCCCCAAATACGAATAGGCGGTGTACTTTTTTTATTTAGCTTGTACTTAGCAGCTTGGAGAGCCCCTTTATAGGTCATTCCATACTCTCTCAAACTGTCTTTTACAATGGCTATTGGTGGTTTTTCCACAATAAAAGTTGTATTCTTTCCTTCGATTACTTGTGTATGAATATAGTTATTATGTACATTTATCGCTTTTAAAGCTTCCGTTTTGCTCTTCAGTAAATAATCAGTATGGTTTAACATTTTTATCCCCTTTCTTATTTACTTATTTTCAATTAAGTAAATTAAGGGTATACTAACATCATGTTGGTATACCAACTGCACAGCGCTCAAGTCCGATGTCTGCCAGGACTGACTTGAGTGCTTTTATTTTAATTAGCTCTCCCCTAAGCTTCACCTCCTTGTCTATCGAACCAAAGAATGAGATTACAAAAACAATGCATGTTATTATCAAGAAGAACATCTGATTACTTGCTTTCAATACTCTTTTAAATGACTTACAAACTGGATATTGTATACTCGAACTACCCCTTAAATCCCTCCATTTCTTTTTTTATGAGCTTCGTATTTGAAAGAGGAGATTTATAAACAATATTCATAGATTAGACTTTGTTTAATGGCCATTGCTTCTTTGCCAACAGGGGCCAAAATGAAATGAAGAGTCCTTTATCCCCCATTGATTCATGTCGGCAACTAATGGTTGAACCATCTTCTCATCTCGATATTTCTCCGCTAACTCTTTCTCTATACGTAACTGTGTTATTACTTTTTAAAAATGACGCGTTCTATGAAGACCTTTAATCTTAGCCCTTATAACATATGGAACAAATTCTCAACCTGACATTGTCTTCATGTTAAAATAAAAAGTGAGAAATAAAATGGTTCGTTATTCTTTAATACTCGAATAAAGTCCCTCATCTCCCACCGCTCACTTATCTCTATCTTTCTCTTCACACTCTCATCAAAAGAAATAAAGATATTCATCGTTTCTAAAAGACATTTTGTCGTATCTCCACCTATTGACTCAAACCCAAGCACAAGCCTTTCACTGTGACTAGTACATCAATACTATAAATATGATTAACTACCAAGACCTTTATCTTAGTAATTATACATATTTTTCTAAATATTTAAAATGTATTTCGTCATATTTTTTCATTTTTTTTATTTACTTTAACTCTAGCACTTAAATCCTTCTAGTTATTCACCTTTATCGCCTTCATACTGACAAGACTTATTTGATCGTACACAATTGGTCTTAGATCTTACATAATAGTAAGTTTTAGAAAAGCTAAATAAACACCAGGACACAATCCTGGTGTTATCTGAACCGTTTATTTATCCTTATCTAACCATACAAGGTTTCTTCGGATTAAACTGCCAATTTGGAATTAAGTATTGCATACTTTTGGCATCATCTCTGCTGCCAAGTCCGTATGTTTTATAGAGTTGATGAGCATCTGCTAGTTTCTCTCTATCTATCTCAATGCCTAAGCCTGGTTTTTTTGGTACTTCGATTTTTCCTTCTTTTATTATGAAGGGGTCTTTTGTTAGATGCTGACCTTCCTGCCAAATCCAGTGTGTATCAATAGCTGTTACCTTCCCTGGTGCACTAGCTGCAACATGGGTGAACATCGCCAGCGATATATCAAAGTGATTGTTAGAATGGGAACCCCATGTTAAGCCAAAGTCCTTGCATGTTTGGGCAACTCTCACAGAACCTTGCATCGTCCAAAAATGGGGGTCGGCAAGAGGTATATCAACAGCTTGTAGGCGAATACTATGTGCCATTTGTCTCCAATCTGTGGCAATCATATTAGTTGCGGTTGGTAAGCCTGTTTCTAAACGAAACTCAGCCATAATTTCTCTAGATGAGAAGCCATTTTCAGCCCCACATGGGTCTTCTGCATAGGCGAGTATATGATTTTTCCCTTTACATAATGCGATGGCTTCATTTAAGGACCAAGCCCCATTAGGATCAAGTGTCACTCTAGCATGAGGGAAGCGTTCTTTAATGGCTATAATGGATTCCATTTCTTCTTCTCCATTAAACACGCCGCCTTTTAGTTTAAAGTCTTTAAATCCATATCTTTCGTATGCGGCTTCAGCAAGGGCTACCACCTGCTCTGGTGTTACGGCCTCTTCATGGCGTAACTGAAACCAACGATTATTATCGCTTGTTGGTGATTCATACGGGAGATCTGTTTTATGACGGTCACCAATATAGAATAAATAGCCTAATACTTCAACTTGATCACGCTGCCTACCTTCTCCTAGCAAGTCCGATACAGGTACATTCAGATATTTACCAAGTAAGTCAAGGAACGCCGATTCGATAGCTGTAACTACATGAATGGTTGTACGCAAATCAAAAGTTTGTTGTCCTCTTCCTGCTACATCCTTGTTAGCAAATGCTTCATTGACCTGTTTAAGCACTTGTTGATAAGCACCAATTGAACTCCCAATAATTATCTCTGTTGCAGCTTCTAGCGTTTGACGAATAGATTCTCCTCCAGGAACCTCACCTACTCCCATTCGGCCAGAATGATCATGCAAAATTAAGATGTTCCGAGTGAAAAAAGGGGCATGAGCGCCACTTAAGTTCAAGAGCATGCTGTCTCTGCCTGCAACAGGGATGACCTCCACTTTTGTGATAACAGGTGCTTCTTTGGCTATCATTTTATCTACTATATTTGCTTCCATACCTTTCTTCCTCCCCTATCAAACTTTCTTCAATTCTACTCGCTTAATTTCACCTACAAGGAATAAATAACTTAATATTGCGACTAAAGCGCTCGCACCAACAAACAACAACGCCATATTAAAAGATCCAGTCGTGCCTACAATATAGCCAATAATGATTGGAGTAGTAATACCTGCTACATTACCAAAAGTATTAAACAATCCTCCACTCACCCCTGACATCTCTTTCGGAGAAGTATCCGCAACAACGGCCCATCCCAGAGACCCAAATCCTTTGCCAAAAAAAGCTAGGGACATTACAAAAACAACTACCCATTCTGTGGTCACATAGTTAGCAATGACAAGGCTCATAGAGAGAAGTAAACCAGTAATAATTGGTATTTTCCTTGCTGCCGTTATCGAGACACCCTTCTTCAATAAGAAATCAGAGAACGTTCCTCCCAATATACCACCAATAAATCCACAGATAGCAGGTAATGAAGCAACTAAACCTGCCTCTAATATATTCATACCTCTTTGATCCACTAAATAGACCGGGAACCATGTTAAGAAGAAATAGGTCAATGTCGTTATGCAATATTGTCCTAGGTAGACGCCGAGAAGCATTTTATTGCTTAATAATTGCTTTATATATTGCCAGTTCGGCCCTTGCTTTTTCTCTACTTGATTGGCCGCAGTATCCATATCAACTAATGCGCCGCCTTCTTTTATATAATCCAACTCTGCTTGATTAATTTTAGGGTGATCTTTTGGGTTGTATATCGTTTTTAACCATACAAAGGCTACAATGATTCCGATGGCCCCCATGAAAAAGAAGACATATTCCCAACCAAATGTGAAGGTGATATACCCCATGATAGGTGCGAATAGTACAGTAGCAAAGTATTGGCCTGAATTGAAGATTGCTGCGGCAGTCCCTCTTTCCGCACTCGGAAACCATGCAGCTACAATTCGGCTATTTGCAGGGAAAGATGGTGATTCTGCCAACCCTACAAAAAATCTTAAGGCAAATAAAATGATAACAACTGTTGTGACTGATTGAAATGAACCTATTAACCCTTGTACTAAAGTAAACAAAGACCAAAGGAAAATACTCCAAAAATAAACACGCTTAGAGCCAAATTTATCAAGCAACCATCCACCAGGAATCTGCCCTAATACATAGGACCACGCAAATGCTGAAAATAAATACCCCATCATCACTGAATTTATACCTAGATCACTTGATAGCGCTGGACCGGCAATTGATAAAGTAGCACGATCAGCATAATTGATAACTGTGACAATAAAGATCATTAGAACAATTAACCATCTCGTTTTTGTTTTCTTTCCTGTTGCTGGTGTTATTTGTCTTTCCGATTTAAGGACTGCCATGGTAATCACCCTCTTTTATTTTATTGAATGTAAGCGTAAACAATCTACTGTTTTTTTAAATGATGAGTAGGTCGCGCTGCCCACTCATCCTGATGCTAGCCTTTTACAAACACAGTTTTAATAGATGTAAAGAATTCTTTTGCTGCCTCTCCTTGTTCACGTGAATGTGAACTCGATTCCTTCATACCACCGAATGGTGCTTGTAATTCAACACCAGCACTTTCAGCGTTAATCCGGATCAATCCCGCTTCCATCTCTTGAACAAATTTCAGCATTCTTGTAATATTTTGCGTAAAAATCGAAGCACTTAAGCCATAAGCAGAATCATTAGCTACTTCAACTGCGCTCTCTAATGACGAAACTTTTATGAGAGCGATAACCGGTCCGAAAATCTCTTCTCTAGCAATAGCGATTTCTTGATCTGCTACTTCAAAGATCGTTGGTTCGACAAAATAGCCACCACTCTCCTTGTCTTCATATGGCTTACCACCTAGAAGCAGCTTTGCACCATCACTTACCCCTGTTTGAATAGCTTGTAATACATTTTTATATTGCGACTCACTTGCACATGGTCCCATCCAACTACTTGCATGAAGACCTGATCCAATCGTAATCTTTTTCGTTTCAATCACCAATTTTTCTACAAATCTATCATATACCGCTTCTTCTACAATCACTCGGCTCGTTGCTGTACACTTTTGTCCAGTAGAGAGAAAAGCACCTTTAATAACAGCGTCGACTGCTAACTCTAAATCAGCATCCTTGGCAACGATTACTGGGTTTTTACCACCCATTTCAAGTTGATACTTCACGCCTCGTTTCATTGCCTCATGTGCGATTGATTTACCAACTGCATTTGACCCAGTAAAAGTAATTCCTTTTATATCTGGATGTTTAGCAATCCCTCCACCGACTACAGCGCCAGAGCCAGTGACCATATTTAGTACACCCTTTGGTAATCCTGCATCAGCAAAGCATTGAGCAATTTTCGCAAAAGTAACTGCGCTTTCACTAGCAGGCTTAATGACTACTGTATTTCCATATATCAGTGCTGGTGCCACTTTCCATATTGGAATAGCAACAGGGAAATTCCAAGGAGTGATAACGCCCACAACTCCAAGTGGTACTCTTGTCGTAAACATCAATGCTTCATTATCGGTAGATGGAATGACATCACCTACTTTTCTCATTCCTTCTCCTGCATAATATTTTAAAATCGCTATGCCACGTTTCGTTTCACCCTTCGTCTCCGCAAGTGTTTTACCCATTTCCTTCGTAGCACATTCAGCAATTTCTTCTAACCGCTCCTCCATTAATCCAGCTACTTTATAAAGTATTTCACCACGCTGGGCACCACTTAAATTTCTCCAAGGTTTCTGAGCATGCTTCGCTGCTTCAACAGCTTTATCTAGATCATCTGTTGTTGACGATTGAATCACACCAACTATTTCACTCGGTGCCGCCGGATTGATACTTTCAATTGTTTCATTTGAATTCGACTCTATCCATTCCCCATTAATATAATTTAAGTAGTTTGCCGTTGTCACTGTACTCATTCCCTTACCCCCTGACAATCTTTTGCTTTTTTGGATACTTCTCTTTTGCTCGTTGCAAAATACTTTCTAATTGTTTGTAATGTTCAAGTTCTACAGGTGTGAAAGGTGCACGAACCTTGTTCTGAACTGGTAACCCTGACAGTTCCATACCTGCTTTAATTAAGGAGACTGCATAGCCTTTTCGCTGCTTACGGATCTCATTTATTGGTAAAATAATATCTTTATATATCTCGTGGACAATTTCATTTTTCCCTTGTAACAAAGCATCATAAAACTGTCTAGAAATATGAGGGATATAATTTGAAATTGCAGAGGAATACGAATCAAACCCTAATGGAATATAAGCTGGCATTGTTACCTCAGCCATAGGCATGCCATTCAACCAGCTTAAACGTTTACCGATACGATTGGTTAAACAAATATTCAGTTCCATATTCCCTACACCATCTTTTAGGCCAACCAGTTGCTCTAAATCTAGTAATTTCTCTAATGTGCTAGGTTGTAGAATCGCGTTATTCCTTTGATAAACAATAGCATTAAGTGATGTTTCTGAGATTACTTGATACAGATAATCATATAATCCCTCTTGTTCACCTTCTGCTAAATAGGGAGGTAATACAAGAAAGCCATCTGCTTTTTTATCCTCTGATAAGCGCGCATATGAAAGGGCATCCTGAATATTTCCACCTACACCTGTATAAACAGGTACCTTACCACCTGCTTCTTGGATGGCAACATCAAGCATGATTTCATATTCCTCTTTACTCAATGATTGGAACTCTCCTGACCCACATGCGATAAAGATTGCCTCTAATCCTTCTTCAATCAAATATCGAATATTAACTTCTAACGCTTTTTCGTCTAACTTTCCATTTTCATCAAATGGAGCTACAGGAAATCCGAGAATACCTGTAGGTGCTTTTCTAGGTGAATGCATATTTCATTCCTCCCCTTTCAATTTGTTATGTATAATTGTAAGACAAATTAAATTAACTGACAATATGTTTTTTGAAAATTTTTATTTATTTTTCTAAAGGGCTTGCTATTCTTTTAATTCTATTTGTATTACAATTAGATTAATTAAACTATTGTAATTTGGATGGTGGACAATTGTGAAGAAAGATGCGCTTGATTTAATTAGTAGCCAAGTCGTACGAAAAACATTGGCTCAGCAAGTAGAGGAACAAATAATTGATTTATTAATTTCAAATAAACTTAAACCCGGTGACAAACTACCTCCGGAAATGGAATTAATGGAACTTCTAGGTGTCAGTCGTCCCGTCATGAGAGAGGCGATGACTTCACTGGAATCTCTTGGTATTGTAAAAAGAAAAACGAGAGATGGTACTTACTTTACTGAGAGTATAAGTAATAAACCATTTTCAACCATGCTTTCCCTTGTTAGTGACAATATTGAAGCAATCGTTGAAGCACGCACCTCTTTAGAACTAGGTCTTGTTACATATGCAGCAGAAAAAATGACAGATGAAACTCTTGAAGCTTTGAATGACACAATTATCAAAATGGAAAATTCAGTCGACAACGAGTATGGTGAACATGATCTTATGTTTCATCGAATTATAGCCCTTAGTGTAAATAATCCTGTCTTACAAGGAATGATTGATTCGCTTTTACTCTCACATGTAAAAATCAACGCACAAATCAAATATCGAGAAAAAGAAAAAACAATCAGACATCATAAAGCCATTTATGAAGCACTCAAGAAAAAAGATCCTCAGGCTGCATTTCAAGCAATGTACAATCATTTGAAGTTTGTTGAAGGAAAAGTATTAGAATAAAAAACGAACCCAAACCGTATGTAAAGAACGGTACTGGGTTCGTTTTTTTTATCTAATTAAGTAATCGGTGCAGGATTAAATAGAGCTAAATCATTATGAAGCCCCCATTGATCTGCCCAAGTCTTTCTTTCTCCACTTGCTACTTCAATAATGTGATGGAATATTTCCCATCCCACATCTTCAATTGTTGATTCACCTGTGGCAATCGTTCCCGCATTTACATCAATTAAATCATTCCACTGTTCTGCTAAAGCATTTCTTGTGGATACTTTTATGACAGGTGCCATTGCTAATCCATACGGTGTGCCCCTACCAGTTGTAAATACCTGTAGATGCATGCCAGAAGCTAACTGTAATGTACCGCATACGAAATCGCTTGCTGGAGTAGCCGCATAAAGGAGACCTTTCTGTGTTGCTTTTTCTCCTGGTGCAAGCACACCAGAAATAGCACTACTACCAGATTTAACAATTGAACCTAATGATTTCTCTACTATATTAGATAGGCCTCCTTTTTTATTGCCAGGAGATGGGTTCGCACTTCGATCTGCTTTACCTTTTTGAAGATACTCATCATACCATTGCATTTCTTTAATTAAAGCGTTTCCAATCTCTTTCGTTTCGCACCGAGGTGTCAAAAGATGGACTGCATCCCTTACTTCAGTTACTTCAGAAAACATGACTGTAGCACCAGCTCTTACTAAAAGGTCAGCAGCATAACCAACAGCAGGATTAGCTGTAACACCTGAAAAAGCATCACTTCCCCCACATTGTAAGCCAACCACTAAATCGCTTACTGAGCAGATTTCTCTTTTGCGAAGGTTTAGTTTCTCTAACTTTTCTTCGGCCATATTCATAATATTTGTTACCATATCTGAAAAACCTGCTTGTTCTTGTAAAGACAATATGTCGCGATCTTTACCATCAGGTGCGAGCATTAATGGTGATAACTTTTCACACCCAAGACCGATGATTAAAGCTTCCCCTCCAAAGTTCGGGTGCTTAGCTAAATTCTGCAAAGTCCTTATCGGGATGATTGCTTCTGGCGCTTGAATGGCTACTCCACATCCGTACTGATGATTAATAGCTACGACATCATCTACATTTGGATAGTTTGGCAGTAATTCATTTTTTATTCTCTTCACAGCAAAATCAAGTACACCTACAACACATTGCACACTTGTTGATATTCCCAAAACATTCTTTATTCCTACACTTCCATCAGGATTGCGAAATCCTCGGAATGTATACCCCTCTAATGGTGGGAGGGCATCAGGCACACGAGTTGCTATACTTAACTTATGTAAATCTGGTGGAATAGGAAGCTCAACCATTGACTCTTCTACCCAACTTCCTTTCTTAATAGGTTTCAACGCTTTCCCTATCACCTCTCCGTAACGGATAATCTCATCCTTTTCAGCTATTTCTTTAAGTGCTACTTTATGTCCTTCTGGTACTCTACTAGTAAGAACCAGCCCGTTAGAAAAGGTTGTACCTTCCTTTAACCCACCAGCATTAACAACAATTGCTACATTGTCTTTTTCATGGACTTTTATAAAAAGGGGCTCTTCTTTTCGTTCTGTGTTCAATCGCATAATTCATCCCTCCTCATTTTGTATTATTGTAAGACAAATAAACTAAATGGTCAATAAATAGTGAGAATATTTTAAATAATATTCTCTCATTTGCATTGGTGACAAACTTTTCTTATAGAAAAGTAAGTATAGAGGAAAGCCAGTAATATATTGCTATTTTTGATTCAGTATACAGAATACACAAATAGCGTTATAATTTATATTGTCGACAATGTACAATTGTAATATCAATTTAATCGGCAAATCCTAGGTAGGAACCATGGTAAAACTTTTAGAAAGAAGGGGTTAATATGAAAGGCTGGGAATTTACAGCAACCAATGTACCATTGAAAGTAGTTGAAAAACCAGATCCAGTAGCAACTGAGGGTCGTGTAATTATCGATGTGAAGGCAGCTGGACTTTGTCATTCTGATGTAGGAGCTTTACATGATCCAAAATGGATGGATATTATCGAGAAAAAACCAATCATTATGGGACATGAAGTAGCAGGTATGATTACTGAAGTTGGCGAAGGTGTAACCGATTTCAAAGTAGGTGACCGCGTTGGTGTTTGTCCTGTTAGCTTAGTTGGTATGGGACCTGGATATGGTTATGATGGAGGCTATTCAAATAAAGTATCTGCTCCCGCGATTGACCTTGTACCCATTCCTGATGGTGTAACTTATGCACAAGCGGCAGCTGGCACCGATGCAGGAATGACCTCTTATCACGCAATGTTCAAACGTGGTGAAGCTAAACCAGGAATGAAAGTAGCAGTAATTGGTATCGGAGGATTAGGTCAAATTGCTGCTCGTGCAGCTGTTGTGGCTGGCATTGAAACGTATGCAGTAGATGTAAGCCCTAAAGCACGTGAATTAGCCAAAGAAATTGGTGTAAAAGATGTATTTGAAGATATTAAAGAATTAGCCGATATTGCACCAGATTTAGTAGTCGATTATGCTGGCTTCGGTACCACAACAGCTGGCGCAATTGATATAGTTGCACCAGGTGGTAAAGTTGTATTAGTAGGTATGGGGAAACTAGAATCTACAATTAATACTGATCCACTTATCTTAAAAGCTGCAAGCCTACTCGGAAGTGTTGGTGGAGATAAATACGATATTGCAGAAGTATATAAATTAATGGCTTCAGGCGATATCGATCCAGCCATTACTGAAATCACCTTTGATGAAATTGGGGAAGGTTTAGCTCGTTTAGAACGTCATGAAGTGACAGGACGTTTAGTAGCGATTATGGATTAATAAGACATTTAAGATACAAAATGGGTTTGGATTATCTTCCAAGCCCATTTTATCTTTTATAGTACATCATTCGCCAACGAATTTAGTAGGGTGTAAGAGGTGGACATGCAAATAATCCTTTGTGTCCTAAGTATGTTCAATCACACGTTTAAATCCTGATCATGTTTACTTTGACATGTCGTAATCAATACACAACCACTAAAAAGTGAGCAAACTTGATAATTGCAACCTTAAACTTCTAACTTTATTCCAATTCAAAAAAAAAAACGCACGGCTCAGGCCGTACGATTTTCTATGATTATGCCTTATTTATTTCCTCTTTCAACTCTTCTCTCATTTTCTCTGTCCTTTGTGCATTCCAAGCAAAATAATCACTCATAAATGTCACAACTGCTTCACTATAGTTCATTGCCCATTGTTTATTAAACAATATGGCACTTGTGCGTCGCATAAAATAATCGGTTGGGGTTTCGGTCATTTCTTCTTCTAAGCTATAGATTAATGTAGCATAGGCTTCAAGGGATAGATTGACTTTATCATGCTCACCCTTAGCTTTTTTAGCAATTTCAAATACGTTTTTGATATTAGAGCCATAGCGTTCGACTATGCGCTTTGCTTCTTGTTCTGTAAATCCGATTGCTGTACCATTCTTTATTTGCTCTTCCACAAAAGACTGGTAGCCATTAGAACCACCTACATCACCGCCTGATAAAATGATGTGATCTGTTTGACATGATTGGGTGTTTCCTAATCTCTCTGCGACAACATCGACTGTTTTTTCGGCCATTTTGCGGTAGCCTGTTAGTTTGCCACCTGCTATGGTGATGAGCCCAGTATCAGAATAGAATATTTCATCTTTACGTGAGATTTCGGATTCTTTTTTTCCTTCTTCGTAGATGAGTGGACGAACACCCGCCCAATGTGATTCAATCTGGTCTTTAGACAATGATAATGTTGGAAAAACCAGTTCTACTGTTTTTAGTAGATAATCACGGTCCTCTTCTGTCATTTCTGGATTTACGAGGTCTCCCTCATATTTAGTATCTGTTGTGCCTAGATATGTTTTTCCGTTACGTGGAATGGCGAATACCATTCTTTTATCTGGTGTGTCAAAGTAAACAGCGTTTTGTAACGGAAAGTCTTTTTGGTCAAATACTAAGTGGACACCCTTTGTATGAAATAATTCCTTACCGCTTAGAGAGCCATCTTTTTTTCTTAGTCCATCTACCCAGATGCCTGTAGCATTAACAACTTCCTTCGCATAAATAGGGAAAGCTTCGCCTGAAAATACATCAACTGCATTTACACCAATGACTTTGCCATTTTCATATATAAAGTCGTCTGCTTTGACATAGTTTGCTAAGGTTGCACCGAGTTCATCTGCTTTTTTAGCGACTTCAAGTGTGAGACGGGCATCATCTGTTTTATATTCTACATAGTAACCTGCACCTTTCAGGGTGTCTTTTACAAGTAATGGCTCTTTTTTAATTGCCTCTTCTTTAGATAGCATCTTCCGTCTTTCACTCTTCTTAACACCTGCAAGAAAGTCGTAAACCCTTAATCCAATACCAGTAGTAAACGGTCCAAATGTACCTCCTTTAATTAACGGAAGCAGCATCCATTCAGGATTGGTAACATGGGGTGCATTCTCATAAACGATGGCTCTTTCTTTCCCGACCTCTGCCACCACGCCTATTTGCATTTGTTTTAAATAACGTAGCCCGCCATGAACAAGCTTAGTTGAGCGGCTACTTGTGCCAGCAGCAAAATCCTGCATATCAATTAGCCCTGTATCTAAGCCACGTGACTGGGCATCAAGAGCAATTCCAGCTCCGGTAATCCCACCTCCGAGTACAAGTAAATCAAATTTTTTGTTTTTCAATTCGTTTAAGTTTGCCTTTCTATTCATCATAATCCATCCTTCCTTGGATAAAAGAAAAGACCGCAAATAGCCCTTATGTACAGGGTTGATTTGCGGTCTCTCATTCTCCAACATTTTATATTAACTTGTTTTATTGAAATGCGATTGTTGCTTTAATTGCTTTCTTCCAGCCGTTATATAATTCGTCACGCTTGCTTGATTCCATTTGATTTTCAAATGAATCTCCAATTTTCCAGTTATTAATGATTTCTTCTTTTGTCCAGAAGTCAACAGCTAAGCCGGCTAAATACGCAGCTCCTAAAGCCGTTGTTTCATTAATTTCTGAGCGTTCAACAATAGTGTCTAGTATATCACTTTGGAATTGCATTAAGAAATTGTTTTTCACAGCGCCACCATCGACACGTAACTTCTTCAGCTCAATACCTGAATCACTTTCCATTGCTGTTAACACATCTTTTGTTTGATATGCGAGGCTCTCTAATGTGGCACGAATAAAATGTTCCTTCGTCGTTCCACGCGTCATTCCAAAAGCAGCTCCTCGAATATCACTTTCCCAATAGGGTGTCCCAAGTCCAACAAATGCAGGTACAAGATAAACACCATCAGTTGATTCTACACGCGTTGCGTAGTCTTCACTTTCTGGGGCAGTCTTAATCATTCTCATGCCATCTCTCAACCATTGAATAGCCGAGCCAGCAACAAAAATACTACCCTCTAATGCATATTCTACCTTACCATCCAGTCCCCATGCAATAGTTGTGAGTAAACCATTTTCTGATTGCACTGGATTTTCCCCTGTATTCATAAGCATAAAGCACCCTGTGCCGTACGTGTTTTTTGCCATGCCTTTCTCAAAACAAGCCTGACCGAATAAAGCAGCTTGTTGGTCACCAGCAATACCGGAAATGGGAATCGTGATATCGCCAAAAATCTCTTTCGCTGTTTCCACATACACTTCAGAACTGGATTTCACCTCAGGCAGCATAGACTTAGGAACTGTAAGAATATCTAATAATTCGTCATCCCAGCTCAAATCGTAAATATTATACATTAATGTTCTTGATGCATTCGTGTAATCTGTTACATGTGCTTGACCGTTAGATAACTTCCAAATAATCCATGTATCAATCGTTCCGAAAAGCAAGTCGCCATTTTCTGCCTTTTCACGTGCTCCTTCAACATTGTCTAATATCCACTTTACTTTTGTACCTGAAAAGTATGCATCAATTAATAAGCCCGTTTTCGAACGAAAAGTATCATTTAAGCCTTTTGCTTTTAATTCATTGCAGATTTCACTCGTTTGTCTGGATTGCCATACGATAGCGTGATAGATTGGTAAACCGGTATTTTTATCCCATACAACCGTTGTTTCCCTTTGATTAGTGATCCCAATAGAAGCAATTTCACTGCCTTGTATATTATTTTCACTTATGACACCCGCCATAACAGAAAGAATAGAAGCGTAAATTTCCATCGCATCATGCTCAACCCAGCCTGGCTTTGGAAAATGCTGTTTAAACTCCCGTTGATATTCACCTACAATATGACCTTCTTTATTAAAAAGTATCGCTCTTGAACTTGTTGTTCCTTGATCTAGTGATAAGATATATTTTTTTGTCATGTCGGCATCCCCCTATTTATTAGAATAAAGATTGAAATACAAATGTTGCAAGAACAGCCCCAACTAATGGACCTACAACTGGAATCCAAGCATAGCCCCAGTCCGAAGACCCTTTGCCTGGGATGGGTAGTAATGCATGGGCAAGACGCGGTCCTAAATCACGAGCTGGATTTATCGCATAACCTGTTGTTCCCCCAAGACTCATACCAATTGCGGCAATAAAGAACCCAACGATAAGAGGATTTAATCCCTCAGCAAATGAATTTAGCCCAATCGCATTCAAACCAAAGACTAAAATAAATGTTCCGAGTACTTCACTTATGAAGTTAAATGGCGTATTTTTAATTGCTGGGCTTGTTGAGAAAACGCCCAGTTTCGTGCCTTGATCACTAGTAGCTTTCCAGTGTGGATAGAAGTATAAGATAACAAACGCTGCACCAATAAATGCACCAATCATTTGTCCTGATACATAATATGCAACAGCTCCCCACTCAATACTACCAGCTAAAGCTGCCGCCAATGTTACCGCTGGATTGAGATGGCCACCCGCACCAAAGAAATCTGAAACGTAGACACCAAACGCGACAGCAAACCCCCATGCAAACGAAGTGACAATCCAGCCACCACCATTAGCAAATGTCTTGTTTAAATTCAAATTGGCCCCAGCACCAACACCGAATACGACTAATATGAAAGTGCCAATTAGCTCTCCTATAAAAATATCAGACATTCAGTAATCCTCCTAATCATTTAATAGACTATAAAACTACTTTTTACATTACCCTTTCAAGAGAAAACAAAAAGAGGCATGCGAAAGAAAATAACGATCAAACGTTATTTCGCATGCCTCTCTAAATCTCCGACAAAATAAATTAACTTGTACGAACCATATTATAATAAAATGAAAACGATTGCAAATAAATAATTAAATTTTTTAGAAGAATAAGATAAGAGACATGTAAAGAAAAATCACCAGACCGATCGGTTTTTAACAACAAGTAAGATACTTATCCCCATGTTCACAGCAATCCGAGTCGATAAGTAAACAAATCTGACTGAAGATGAGCGCCCTTCCAAGTCATTATATTTCTTCAGCGAATAGAAAATGCAATCTTTTTGCAGTAATAAAAAAAGCCATCCTTTTCTACCAACCTGCTGTAAGTAGAAAAAGATCGCAGTTAATTATAGCTCCCATAGATCCCTGTTAGATGTTGAAACAGAGATAGCACCGGATTCGAGGGCTGATTCAATCTCTGATTTCTCCCTCACCAAGCCACCAGCAATTATTTTTATATCCGTTTTCTCATGAACTTCGCGAATGATTTCTGGAATAATGCCAGGTAACACTTCAATATAATCTGGCTTTGTATTCTTCAACAACTCTAGTCCATTCTCTAACGCCAGGGTATCAATGGAGAAAAGCCTTTGAATGGCTAGTACCCCTTTTTTCTTGGCTGTAATAATCGCTTGTCTCTTGGTCGAAATAATCCCAGCAGGTTTAATTTCTTGGCAAACGAATAAAGTGCCACTTTCATCATTCTTTAAACCATCAATCATATCCATATGAATGAGGATTTTTTTATTATGCTTCTTAGCTGTTGCTACAACACTTTTTATTTGTGTAATGTGAGAATCCAGTAAAATCATATACTCATATTGCGAAGAGATGACTTTCTCGAAATCCTTCATATTACGAATAGCTGGTAGGATTGATTGTTTGATCACTAAGATCAACTCCTTCTTCATTGCTCATATCTATCCATTAATAATAGAAACAGGTAAAGAAAAAAGCAATTACACTAAATACCTGTCTTAATTGTTTATCTTTGGCTTCATTCATTATAAAGCATCTTCTACACAAAAAAAAGAAAGCTAGATACTCACTGAATCCAGATTAAAAGTGTTCCCTATTGATTTAAAAAGAAAACCTTAGGTATATACAAGACATTATATAAAGATAAAAAGACCAACATCTTTATCAGATGAAGGTCTTCTAAACAATTATATAATCGCTTCCTTCACAGCAACAGCACCTTCTCGGTCTCTTAAATCTTCATAAAAGTGTGCATGCGCTGTTAAAAAGTATGGGCCAAGCCAAAGAAACCCAATTCCAAGCGTTAAGATACATAGAAAAGCCCAACCGATGAAGCTTAAGTTCAAACAAAAATATCTCCACTTATGACCCTTCATCATTTTTCGACTTTCAGTTATCGCTTTGTTCACAGATAATTCTGGGCGGTCGCGTAAAATATACATCGCTTGAGAATACGAAAGCGACTTAATGATGCCTGGGATAATCAATAATAAGAACCATAAGAAAATATAAATGCTTTGTAAAATCGTTAATCCCAAAGCTCTTAAGAAACTCAAATACTTAAAGCCTGTAAATAATTCCTCCACTGGAAGCTTAGACTCTCTAATTAATGTAATGTACGACAATGAAAGACTTACACCAAATGGAATTAAGATTATACTAATTGCAATACTAATTAAATTATACCCTGCAGCATACTCCCATTCAGGATAAGGAATTAATAGTATTTCAATAATAAATTCGGGGATGAACGTAATTAGAAAATATAAGAATGAGAGCAATACACCCTTTCCCCAATTGTCTCGCAATGATGCGAGAGCAAGTTGTTTAATTTGTTTACTTTTCATCTCGTTTCTCTCCTTTCACAACCAACACATTGTAACACAAGAAAAAAATGCCATCAATTGTATATTTTTCTTTTTTTATATTTTTTTTTACCTTAAGCTATTAGCTTTAAAAAACGCACAAACATCTTTGATAATATCAAAAAATTTACCAATATATAATAATTACTACTAAAAGTTCTAGCATCCGATAATGCGCATACTCCCCCCTCTAATAAGTTGTGATTATTCTTGTCAACTTGGGCTATTTTTTAATTAAAGAAAGTAGCATCACGAGATGATCACCACTAAAAATTCCAAGAAGGTTACTCTATCCCTGAGCTCTTTTGTTCTTTTCCGAAATTAATTACTTATGATTAATGCTTAGAAAATTTATTGGAGGTAAATTACGTTTTTTATTTATTCTCTTACTCTTTCCCTATAAATGCCCGATAAATTTCACCGATGAGCCCATCCATTTGATGAATACCAAGCTCAGTATTCGTCAAAATTATTATCCCTTCCTTCTTTTGCGGGTATAGAGCAAGCAAACTTTGAAAGCCTACTCCCCAACCAAGGGAACTCAATTCAAATCCATTGGATGTATTTCCTAAAAAGCAGCCAAGCCCTGACCATTCACACTCACCCTGTGATGTAAACATTTCATTTATAGTTAGGGGTGAGAGGCCGAGCTTACTATCACCAACGATTGCATTCATGAGTTCAATCATCAGCATACTAATGTCTTGAGATGTTGACCATAACCCTGAAGCAGCTGGATAAGGATAATGTGGGTATTTCTCTTTCACTGTTGCTCCGTTCCTATCATGTCCTTGAGAAATATTTTTCGCATAAGTAATCTCATAGGTACTACACGTCATA
The DNA here is from genome assembly GCF_038595015.1 of Cytobacillus sp. FSL W7-1323. Lineage (NCBI taxonomy): Bacteria > Bacillati > Bacillota > Bacilli > Caryophanales > Bacillaceae > Cytobacillus > Cytobacillus sp. FSL W7-1323. The sequence continues at coordinate 903,697 of NZ_CP151998.1, read as the reverse complement.
CCTAGTGGCTGGAATATCTTCTCTTCCATTAATAGTGTGAAAGATTTACCTGTCACTCCCTCTATTAACTTCTCTATCAAGCAAAAATTAGCATCTGCATAATGAAATCTCCCCACCTGATTCTCTTGTCTGATAATAGGCTCTCGACAATATTCAGTTTTCCCAAGAAAAAGTTGTTCTACTGTAGGGTAACCCCAACGTTTTTGATAGGGTAAAAAACTATTTGGCGGATCAATGATACCTGATTGGTGACTTAATAATTGTCTAAGGGTGAGTGTGGTTGAGGGTGTATTAGAGGGTATTGTCCATGTTGTGACCACTTCATTTATTGGTGTATCTAGTTGGAGGAGCTGTTCATCTATTAGTTTGCAAGCTAAGACCGTAGTAAGCAATTTACTTATAGAGCACACATTAAACATCGTATTTCCCATAACAGGAAATTGGTCGTGTTTATTACGCACTCCATATTCACTTTGAAAGATTTTCTTATTTTTAATCATTGTTATTGTTAATCCTTGTATGTGTAACGCCTTCATTCTTTCTGCTATATTTAATGCAGTCACTATATATCACTCCTTTTTTAAAAGGTAACACAAACATACGTTCTATTCAATGAAAAAAAAATCCCGCTAAATAAAACGGGATCTCTTTTCTATAGAGTTACTTCTTCTGTTTGCTGATGGTCATTATTTAAAAAGCGAATGGTTTGAGGGGTAATGGCTAATATGACATAGTTTGGATCCTCAGGCCCTTCAAACCAACGAGAGAAAGAATCCTGCCAAATTTTCTTTTTTATCTCTTCATCTTCACTAATTCGACATTGTCCCTTGACTTCAATGTATTCATCATTCAGACCTTTACCAGTATAACCTAAAAGAATAGAAGTATGTCCATTCTCCTCAATCTCTTCAACCTTTTCTGTATTTTTCTTTGTCGCACTATAAAGAGTGAATCCCTCGCTATCTTCACAATAAAAAGCCATATAACGAATATGTGGCGCATTTGATTCTACCGTTGCCAATACACCGATAGGATGATTCTTGATGATTTCTTTTGCTTTTTTCATTACTTTTTCATTTGACATCAACTTCAACTCCTAGTTTAACGGTTTGAATTCATTGATACAACTTTGCACTAAAGTTACCCCTTGACTAATTGACGCTCCGCCACCAAAGGCTGACGAAACAGCAATGGTTTCCATAATTTCTTGTTCTGTGCACCCTTGATCGATACAGCCTTTTGTATGAAAGATGATGCAATATTCATCTTGTGCTTGCACACTAATTCCTAGTGCAATTAACTGCTTTTGCTTGGCACTAACTGCACCTTCTTTGAAACATTCCTCTGTAAACTCGTTAAATTTCTCTGCATATGTTGGTAAAGTGTGCGATAAATGAGCCAAACCCTCTTTAAATTGAAGAATGGATTCTGCCATATTTGATTGTTGTTCCATCTCTTTTCCCTCCATATTTTCAATATTTACAGATGTAGTATGTGCTGTTTCACATTTCTTAAGCACTAACTCGATCTAATGAAATCAAGAAGAACCTCAGCATTCAAAAAAGGCTCCTCAAAAAATTTGAGAAACCTTGTGTTCATATCTATTTTATTTACTACTATAATCATGTTCGTTCTTCGATGATGAACTCGATTTATTTTTTTGTTTTTTGCCTACTTTTTCCTCTTTTACTTCTAGTTCAATATCTTTAAGTGGTAATGGATCAACATGAGGATCTTGTTCTATTTTTTTCTTTTGCTCTTTTTTAACAGATTCTCTACTCATCTTTATAGCCACCTTCCTTATTACTTTTGTATTTACCCTTTATAGGAAAAATAAAACAAGGATAGCTTCAATAAATAGGTAGCCCTCATTTTTAGAATAATTTTTTTAGGGGATCACATGTTATCTATTTTACTATTTGAGTATATGCTATTTTCTTCACACTCAATATATTGTTCCTTAGCAGACATTTGATAGGCAATTAGTTTCCTCTTCGTTTGTTTTACAACAGTTAGATATTTTTCTTCAATATAAAGGTATAATTGTATCTTTTTCTTTCCTTTACTATAACAAATATGATAGGGAACTGTTTTTTGATTATGCGGCATAAATAAGTCTTCATTACCAGGATAAATATGAATTCTTTTCAAAAAACTAGCTTCATTATACATAGTAACTACTTTCTCCTTAACCTGTCCCTCTATCAGTTGGCTATCATATACTAATGTAATCTCTTTTTCATTTATTTCTTGATGGATGGCAAATTTTTTTAATACCCATGCGACAGCCGCACTTGGTGGGCTAGTAATCATCTTGATTAAAATACCTAGTATTAATACAAAACCCATTGTCCATGTCATGCCTTGATCCTCCTAAAACTTTTAGTCATAAGCAATATATATAGCTAAAGCAATGATGGACAAAGCAATCACCACTATATAAATCATTGTTAAGTTTAGATTATTTTTTCTTGAAGATGATTGATAATTATCATCACTCCTATTCGTAATCAATAGGGTAGCAATAATCGCAATCATTAGGATGCATATAATTACGCCGTATAATATGATCATCTTTTATGCTCCTCTTTTATGTATTTCGCTTTCTCCTTTATCTTAATTGAAACGAGCATATTTATGACCAGCCAATTCATCTATTTTTTTACCATCCACTTCATTTAAGTAAGTGCCAATGCAGCACTAAAGCGTTGGATACCCGTTCTTATTTGTTCTTCATTTGCTCGTCCAAAGGTAAACCGCACAAATAACTTCTTTGATCCCATCATCATTCCAGGAAAATAAATAACCCCTTGTTTAATAGCATTCTCTAACAACTTCATTTCATCAACGTCTCTGTTTATTTCACACCAAATATGAATACCACCTTGAGGAATGGTAAACACCACCTGATCCCCTAAATATTTCTTTAAACTAGCAACTACTTCATTTCTTCTTTGCACTAGTTCTGTTTTGATCCTATCTAAATGTACAGGAAAATGCTTTGACTCCAAAAAATCATTAGCAATCCATTGTGTATAGCTAGCATGACCAAAATCAATCTGCTGCTTTGCATCCGATAATCTTTCTATTACCGAGTTCGGCCCGATAATCCAGCCAATCCTTAAACCAGAAGCAACTAATTTTGATAACGAACTGATATACAATACATTTCCGTTTTGATCCATCGATTTCAATGTAGAGACAGGATTGTTATTAAAAGCAATTAAGCTGTATGGATCATCCTCAATCACTGGGATCCCGTATTCAGAAGATATATCCAAAATCTCTTGCAATTGCGCTTTCCTAAACAGCCTCCCTGTTGGATTTTGAAATGCTGGATTTAAAAAAATCATACTAATCCGGTGTTTTTTATGTAATGAAAGAAGCTCGGCAGAAAGAGCCCTATTGCTTAGTGCTGATAGGGTAAAGACTTGAATGCCTGCTGATTTGAAAATGGGTAAGTTGTAATGATAAGAAGGATCTTCAATTACAACAGCATCACCAGGTTTTAATAAGCATTGCACAACAAGATGCAGGGCTTGTTGTGCTCCAGAAGTAACAAGGATAGAAGCTGGTGTTGTTTGAATATTTCTGTATTTCTCCACATGTTTCATAATGGTATATCTTAATGCTTCACTACCTTGAGGATGGTCGTAACCTAGTCTCCCAATAAACGCTTGCATTTGCGTAATTTCTCTTAAAATATCGGTTGGATATAAATCTTCTGACAACTCACCACTCGCCATATTGATAAGTTTTCTTTTTTCCATTTCCTTACGAATTTTTTGCGTAATCGGCAAATTAGGTAAGAACGAACCTGCTTCAATATATCTGTTCCAACTTGGCATACGCTTTTTTGTCATGCCCCAAATATCTTTACTTATGACTGTACCACTTCCGATTCTCCGTTCAATTAATCCTTTTGATTCAAGTTCATCATAAGCAGCAACAATCGTACTTCTATTAACTTGAAAAGTTTTAGCTAACTGTCTTTCCGATGGTAGATTTTTATCAGCTGGAAAAGTACCGTCAGAGATTCCGTTCTCTATTTCATCGGCAATTTGTTTATAAATCGGCTTCTTTAATTTACGGTTGATTTTTTCATCCATGATATACATCCCTTTTTAGTTAATACATATAGTGTAACCAACTTATTTAATAATGGAATAGTACTTTGTTTTCTGAGTGAAATGAATAACATAGAAATTCACTACTCTATTTAGCATTGAAAAAAGGGAGAAGTTAAAAGACAATTAGTATTCGCTAATGCTTCCTATCCGTTTCTCTTTTCACTTTTTTAATTCCTTCCGTCCCAACAACACAACCAATAAGTGCAAGTATCATACTAGTCGAAATGGCTTTAATAGCATAATAAAACGCTGTGCCAGTCACACAGTCTAAAATAATGAAACGTTTAATCGTTGATGCTTTTATCGAATAAAATACGACTTGGTTTTCTTGTACTCTTTTCAGCGCGGCTCACGCACCTTTCACCTAGACATACTAAAAGTTACGTAAAGAGATTTTGTCCTATGCCTACTATAAGAAATACAATGAATTTACATACCAAGAGTTGCATTCATAAGAATTAATCTTATTTAAATACGCAGGAACCTCATAAAGAATCCACTGGCATCTTTTTTTCATCAAATCTTTTTTCCCTCCACAAAACTTAAATTTAGATGTACTTTCATGAGTTAAAAATGACGGGGCATTTTCTACGTTTAAATGAATACAAAAACTTTGATATTAAAAAATAGACAGATATAATGGTTGCTAACAGATGTTTTTAAAGGAAGATAAGTTTGGAGGAATAGAATGACAGGCAAAAAACGTTTTATTAATCTAGATAATGTAGAAAACACTAAATCATTCAATGATTTTCGTCGTTGGCAAAAAGAACGAAGACAAAATAAAAAAGATCTTACTATCCAAATTGAGCAATCCCCAACAAAAGAAATTATACGATTAAACAAAAATAGAAAAGAAGCTTCTATTACATGGATTGGCCATTCTACTTTTTTCATTCAAATAGATGGATTAAATATCGTTACTGATCCCGTGTGGGCAAAACGTATGGGTCTCGGTAAACGATTAACAGCTCCCGGTATTTCTATATCTGATTTACCAGATATCGATATTGTCTTAATCTCTCACGGTCATTATGATCATTTAGATTTTCCATCAATTAAAAAACTAAAAGGAGACCCCACTTTCTATGTACCAATTGGTTTAGGGAAAAGTTTTAGCAAACGGGGATATCAGCATATATTTGAAGCGAACTGGTATGATTCTTTTAGACTCAATTCGTTGTCCCTTTCTTTTGTACCCGCTCAACATTGGACGAAAAGATCACTAACGGATACGAATACATCTCATTGGGGTGGTTGGATAATAGAAAATGAGCCACACTCTATTTATTTTGTCGGTGATACAGGTTACTTTCGTGGGTTTAAAGAGATCGCCGAAAAGTTCAACCTCAAAACTGTATTAATGCCCATTGGCGCCTACGAACCAGAATGGTTTATGAAAGTCAGTCACATTAACCCAGAAGATGCAGTGAAAGCATATATAGAATTAAATGGCGCTACCTTTATCCCTATGCATTATGGTACTTATCATTTAGCAGACGATACCGGACCAGAAGCTATTGCTAGACTAGATGCTGAATGGGAAAAGCAACAATTAGATGCCAATCAACTAAAAAAATTATTAATCGGCGAAACATTTTGGTTGTAACTGATTTGGATCGACTATCAAACAGCATATTGATAAAGTTGACTAGGAAAGAAATTATGCATCAATACTTCCCTAGTTTCCCCTTTTATCGAAGTGACTTCCCAGCCATTGCAACGAGTTTAGAGAGGATATTTCTTCTGTAAATAACTGATTGAACTATTAATTAGTTGCGCTAAAATTTCTATATCAATGTCAGCAACTTTATTAATATACACACATGACTTTCCGGTAGTATACTTACCAAAATCATTCAATATGTTTAGGCGATTAGGATCACATGCAGCTAAGTAAAGACTTATTTTAGCTTTACGCGGTGAAAAACCAACTAACGGAGCCTCTCCAGCATGCCCAGATTCGTATTTGTAATGATATTTTCCAAATCCGATAATACTCGTTCCCCACATTTTCGCTTGATAACCGGTCGCTTCAATAAAGATATCTAATAACTGATAAGCATCCTCCCGCTTCTTTACTGAATCCACTTTTTCGATAAACATTATGACGTCTTCATCCGTCTCTTTTGTCTTTAATTGATACATGTTTTCTTCCTCCTTTTATCCAGTGATTCTCTAGGCTTTTTATTTTCTTTTTACAGGAAGTATCTATACAACATTATAGGCAAATAAAAAGCTCGCCATCAATGACGAGCTGTTATTTAACCTGATATTGTTTGGTCTTCTTTTCTTTTTCTATTTTTAATCAACTTCAAAATAAGTGGATAGCATAAAGATAATACTGTAAGAATCATCAAAATAATAGAAATCCCAGAAGAAAAGAAAATACTTAGACTTCCATTAGATGATGTCAGAGCCATACGGAAATTTTGTTCCATATCTGTTCCCACAATTAGCGCTAGAACTAATGGAGCAATAGGAAAATCTAACACTTTCATAACTAAACCAATGAGACCGAATAACAATAATAAGTAAAAGTCAACTGTAGAATAACTCAACGTGTAAGTACCGATAAAAGCCAACATAATGATAAGCGGATACAGTACTTTAGCTGGCGTGTGAAGGACCTTTACGAGTAACCCAACTAATAGTACATTAATAATCACTAAAGCAATATTACCGATAAACATACTGTTAATAAGTCCCCAAACCATAACCGGATCATTTTCAAAAAGCATCGGACCAGGTCTAACGCCGAGCATGATTAATGCGCCGAGCATAACAGCAGTGGTTCCTGAACCTGGAATCCCCATTGTTAATAACGGAATCATCGCCCCAACTGAGGCAGAGTTATTTGCCGATTCTGGTGCTGCTAAACCTTCTACAGCTCCTTTACCAAATTCCTCTGGTTTTTTAGATAACTGCTTCTCAGTAGAATAGCTAATCATTGATGCAATGGTTCCCCCCGCTCCCGGAAGTACACCAACAATAAATCCAAGAGGTGCACTCCTGAGAATGGGCCATTTAGAACGTTTCCATTGCTCTTTGGTGAACCATGTTTTACCCATGTCTTGATTTTCTTTTTGCTTTTTCTTTTCTTTATAAATCGTTAAGAAATTATAAAATACCTCACCTACCGCATAGATTCCAATGATGACAATTAGAAAATCAATACCTTCTGCTAAATGTGGCATCCCAAGGGTAAAACGATGAACACCGGTTTGCGGATCAATGCCAATTGTACTTAATAATAACCCTAAGCACATTGCTATAAAACCTTTGATCATTTTTCCTGTTGATAGCGAAACAATAGCTGAGAGGGTTAATAGCATAAGTAAAAAATATTCCGATGGACCGAACTGCAAGGCAAAGCTTGCTAACGGCTTAGCTAAGGCAATAAATCCAAAGGTGGCTAATATCCCCCCGATAAAAGAAGCTACTGCTGATATGGCCATTGCTTGACCAGCTTGCCCTTTCTTTGCCATCGGATAACCATCAAAGGTGGCAGCAATTGCCGAACCATCGCCAGGTGTATTTAATAATATAGAGCTTCTAGATCCGCCGTACATCGCACCATAATAAATGGCAGCCATTAATATAATGGCACTTGTTGGGTCCATTCCAAAAGTAACTGGGATTAAAACCGCAACAGCCGTGGCTGGACCTAACCCTGGTAACATACCAACAACTGTCCCCAAGAATCCTCCTATTACAATCCAAATAATATTAATTGGTTGTATGGCTGTCATCAATCCTTCTACAAAACCCTCCATATGATTCCCTCCTTTTCTATGGCAAACTTACACCTAATAGTTGACTAAATCCGTACCAAGTAATGAAGGAAAAACTCACAGTAACGATGACGTTAACGAGCCATTTTCTCCAACCATTCAGATAAAATAATAAGACACCTAAGAATAAAATCGTTGAAATTAAAAATCCTAGTGTTTCAAATGTCAAGGCATAAATGATACCGAGGATGATCGTGACAACAATTAACTGTATGGCCCTCTTACTAAAGACATCTGTCAGTTTCTCTTCTTTTTCATGGATATTTCTCAGCTCATTCACCAGATAAATAACACTTAGGATAAGCATCAGTGCACTGATGCCAATAGGAAAATATAGAGGCCCATTGGCACTACCTAATGTAGCTTTTGGAATCTGAAATGAGCTAATTAGAAAAACTAAACTAACGGCTATCATTAATATGGGTAAACCTATTTTGATGATTCTCACTTAACAAATCCTCCCTTACTGAACCAGCCCTGATTCGCCAATTAAATCCTTATATAATTCTGCTTGTTCATCGAAAAACGCTTTCGTATCACTACTATTCTGGTAAAAATTATCCCAATCATTATTTGTTAAAAGTTCAGCCCATTCTTCACTCTTAACCATCTCTCCCAATTTTTCATCCCAATATTTGATTTCTTCTTCTGTCATATCTGGTGGCCCCATAATACCTCGCCAATGGGGGAAAACCATGTCAATACCTTCTTCTTTTAATGTAGGTACATCTTCTAATTCTTCTAATCTATCTTCCGAAGACACCGCTAAAATCTTTAGCTTGCCAGCTATATGTTGTTCCTTAACTTCTGATAATGAAGTCGTGACCGCGTTTACATGATTTCCTAAAAGGGCTGTCACTACGTCCCCACCACCGCCATCATAGACGAGGAAATTCAAATCTTTTGCTGCGACATCCCTCATTCCTGCCGCTTGCACAAATGATAGATGATCATCATTGCCTAGTCCTGGTCCTACGCCAATTTTTATAGATGCTGGATCATTCTTAATATCTTCAAACAAGTCATTTATATTTTCATATGGAGCATCTACTGATACAGCAATGGCCTGCCATTCGGTTGCTAAGGTCGCAAGAGGTGTAAAATCCTCATAAGTTAACTTACTTTGTCCTAAGAAATGATTGGTTAATAGCAGACTAGAGTTTACCGCAAGATAATGACTATCCTTCGTATGTAAATAGCTCCATCCAACTTCACCACCGCCACCTGGCTTATTAATGACATTAATGTTATTATCCACCAGGTTATTATCCTTAAGAATTTTTTGCACAGATCGAGCTGTTAAATCCCATCCGCCACCAGGTGAGGCAGGAGCAACTACTTCTATATTTTTTGTTGGATATTCCCCATTTCCTGAAGTTGAATTGGAAGAACACGCTGTCAATATAAGAACAGCTAGAACGAAAACTACCAGCTTTTTCACTATATCCACTCCCCTTATTTTGTTAAATTCTGAGTTAATATTAAATTCTGAATAAATAAATGTAAACGTTTTCTAAAAATTGTCTATTAAAAACTTAAAATTAATTAAATTCATTGTGTTCATTTGTGCTTTATTTCACAATAACTATAAGTGGCAATACGACATACCATTCACCGACGTATGTTTTCCCTCTTATACATAAAAAAACCGGTCCCTTTACGACCAGTTTTTCAACGATAAAAATAGTTCCTCTCGGGTCTCCCCACCACTCCATATACTTGTTCCACATAAGCTTTGTTTATACTAACTAAATATTCTAAGTAGCGGCGGGCTGTTGTACGAGATGCTCCCATTTTCTCTCCGACCTTGTCAGCTGTTAAACCTGTTCCTCCCTTTTGTAGAATGGAGCGCACTTTCTCAAGCGTAACGTGATCAATTCCAGCTGGTAAACCGGTTTGTTTATGTAATATGTCTGTTTGCGTGCGACCAAAGAAATAATCAGCAACCTGTTGATTGACTTCAGTGACAGAAGCGAATTTCCCCTTTTCTTCTTTGTACCTTTCTAAGGTTGCAATAAATACATCCAATGAAACCGGTTTAATTAAGTAAGAGATTACTCCATATTTTAGTGCTTTCAATAAATAATCTTTCTCATTCGCTGCTGTAATTAAAATAATATCTACAAGAGGATACTTCTCCCTTATTTCCTCTAATAGATCAATTCCTAAACGATCCGGCATATATATATCCATAAGTAATAAATCAACTGGATGCTGTTGTAACAGTTCCATCATTGCATGAGCATTTAAACCTGTTCCAATTACCTTCATCCCATCTATTCTAGTTATATACTCTTCATGAAGTTGCGCAATCCGATAATCATCTTCGGCTATTGCTACATTAATGATTCCCATTTTTACTCCCCTCTTTCTTTGGTAAATATACAGTAAAGATTGTACCCTTATGCTCATCACTGCTATATTCAATCACACCATTTAGAGATTCTATCTCTACTTGAACATTAAAGAGCCCGTAACCACGATTTTTCCCTTTAGATGATTGTCCCTTCTCGAATAGTTGTTGTGTCATTTCTTCAGCAATTCCTGTTCCATTATCTTGGATTTCAAAAATAACCTCGTCTCCAATATCGGTAACAAAAAATTTCACTTCCTTGGGCGCATTCTCTTTTACTGCATCGAAAGCATTACTAATTAAGTTTCCTAGAATAATGATAAGTGACGATAAGTTGAGGTTATCTGGTAACCCTTCTAAAGAACTCTCTTTATCTATTACAAAGTCTATTTTCTTTTCGGAAGCTTGTGCTAATTTTCCTAATAATATCGCTTGCACGCGTTCATCCTTTATTTTTGTAAAAATGATTTTTTCTTCTTTTTTTAATAATGTTGCTTCGCTGTTTATGAATTCAATCGCTTTCTCCTTTTTATCTAATTGAAGTAAGCCTAAGATGGCATATAACTTATTCGTAAATTCATGTGATTGTGCTCGTAAATCATCAGAGTACTGTTTCACTTCAGATATGGCATCTATCATTCGTTTAATTTCAGTACGATCTCGGAGGCTAGCTACTGTACCTATTCTCTTCCCAGCTTCTATAATTGGTTGTGTATTCATGATAATGGCTTTCTCATCAATTTGTATTTCAACATTTACTTGTTTCTTACAACTCTTCAGTCCTTCAATCATTACCTCTGAAGAAATGACTTCCTCTACTAATCTCCCTTCTACTCCACTCTCTAATGTCAATAGCTGAGCAGCGGAAGTATTGACCATCGTAATCATCCCTTTTTCATCAATAGAAAGGATCCCTTCCTTCACTGAATGGAGTATAGCGTTTCTCTCTCTGAACATGGCAGCAATTTCATAAGGTTCTAAATTTAATGTGTCTTTCCTAATACTATTAGTCAATGAATAGCCGGCAAAGATGCCAAGAAACAAGATTATCACAGATACTTTAAGTATTTCTCTAATATCCTCCCAAATGGCTTCATATAATTGGTTCACTTCAAAAAGGACAATGACTGCTCCCTCTACTTTTTTATATTCACCATAATTGACCATTATAGGGGCAACGGCCTTAATCACTTTTTTATCTTCTTCTACTGTTTGCATCACATAAGAGCTTCCATAAATAAGTGCTTTTTCATGCTCTTCTATTGTTAATTCTCCAAAAGTAGATTCATCATCAGTCGAGGCGATAATCATGCCATTGCGTTTTTGAAAAAACACTTCCATATTGTCTATCTTTTTTACTTGATTTACTACATTTCCTAAAGTATTTACTAGTTTATAAGGGTTGTAAAAGTCATGTAATGCCGGCATATAAGAAACGGTCTTTGCTGTCTGCATTGTTAACTCTTCAGCCTTAGCCATATCATCATTTAATTTCATCACGATATACATCGCAGATAACAAAACAATAATAGAAATAATTAAAATGACTATAAGGACGAGAATCTTAATTTTTATAGGAACTTTTAATAACTTTTTCATACAGTTCTCCAGTATTTATAGATTCTTTACATTATAGCAGGATTCTTTCTGAATAATCTATCAACTCATACAATCAATTCTCTATAGGGTGGGCATAACCATACGAAATAAGACGATAAAATGATAAAACCTATATTTTATTGATAGCGTAAGATTTTACCGAAAATTCCTAATGAAATAATCACTAACTCAAAAAAAAAACGAACAACCCAAGTTTAGAGATTGTTCGTTTGCATTTGCCATCTTATATAAGCTCATTCTCCTGATGGCTTTAATATTACCTTTACCGCTTCTTTTCTTATGCCTGCATTAAATCCTGCTTCTGCCTCTTCCAAAGCATACGTATGTGTAATAAGTTTTTCATATGGATACTTTCCTGATGCTGCCATGGCAATCGCACGCTTCATCGTTTGTTCTGTCACTCCATATATTCCTTTTATATCAATCTCACCACGTACAATTTCACTAGTAGCTATGGTACTTTCTTGCGGGCTAATCCCAATAAGTAGGACTTCCCCACCTTTTTTGCATATTCTCACAGCATCTGTCAGCGAACCATTAAACCCACTCGTTTCAAAAACATGATCTACGCCATTTCCGTTCGTCTTATGAGCAATTGCCTCTAATAAGTTTTCATCATCAACATACACTATATCAGTAGCACCTAGCTCTAATGCTAATGCCAAACGGTCTTTGTCCTTTGTTAATCCAGTGACAATCAATTGTTTAAATCCATAGTTTGATAGGGAGGCAACCATTGATAATCCAATGGGTCCAGGTCCAATAACAACTGCTGTTTCACCCGGCAGAATGTTCGCCCTTTCAATTGCGCGCACACCAATTCCAATTGCTTCTAGCATACCTGCCACTTCAATAGTAACTTCCTCGGGAAGCGGGAGTACATTCCGATAATCGATAGAAGCATACTCTGCCATTCCACCATTTTCTCTAAAACCGTATCGTAATGATTCTGCCGGCACTTTACTCATGGAACCTTTGCCATGGTCACATAGATTCGTTTGCCCTTTCAAACAATTCTCACAATGACCACAAGGAATATACGGATTAATGACTACATCTTTTCCAATCAAATGAGCGTGATTCTTATGACCCACTTCCACTACCACTCCAGCAAATTCATGTCCTAGTGTGACAGGGGTAGATACCCATTCATACGCATTCATCCCTTCGTGCATATGAAGGTCACTTCCACAAATACTGGCAGCTAGCACTTGTACTAGTACATCATTCTCTTTTAAAGTAGGCAATTCTACATCTTTTATTTCAATACCTCGTGATCTATTAGTTTTTACTACTGCTTTCATAAAAAGCTCTCCTCCTTTCTTTTACCATTCTTCTATCGCTAAAGCTCTTATTGGTGAGCCCGTCATTCCTTTTAGGTTTAGTGGCGTTCCCATAAAATAAAAATGTTTCTTTGTTAACTTCTCTAGATTTACTACATTCTCAAAAATCATGATATTTCGGCCAAGTAACTCCATATGAACATTACGTTGCATATTTGTATTAATATCAGCATTAGGAAGATCAAGACCAATCGCTTTTACTTTTTGTTCCACTACCCAACTAGCAACAGAAGGATCTAATGATAAGCAGTCATGAAAACCTGCAGCATTCCATACTCCTGGCCAGCAGCGAAATAAAACGATATCATCCTTCTTCACTTTAAGATTGTCACGACGAACAACCTCTTCAACCAAATCTCTTGTTACAGGCTCATTTGCACTCTTTTGAGAAACATCTACCAACACTGCATTCCCCATTGTTGCCTCCACAGGGATTTGCTCAATTGTCCAACCATCTTTAAAGAAATGATAGGGAGCATCCATATGTGTGCCACTATGATCTGACATGATTATCGTTTTACTCGCATACCCTTCACACGGCGCTTGATATCGCGGTTTTGAAAAATCATGTGTAACATGATCCATAAATACCACCTTTGGGTGAGACGGGAAAGATACCAAACCGTCGTATAAAACAACAGATAAATCGACTACTTTCATTATTAGCTCCTCCTTTTATAGTAAGTAACCCCATATTAAACAAGCTGCAATATAAATAATTCCTACATAAAACATAATCATTACTAAATAACCCATTATATCTTTAAGCTTTAGTTTCGATAAAGCGAGCGCTGGTAAAATCCAGAAAGGTTGAATCACATCATTCCATGCATTACCAAGCATAACAGACATAGATGTTTGGCTAAGACTTGCACCTAACTCCTTCGCCGCATCAATCATAAATGGTCCTTGAACAACCCAGTGACCGCCGCCAGATGGAGCAAAGAAATTAATAAAGAAAGAACTAATAATTCCCCAGAATGGTAAACTTTCAGCAGTTGAAAAATTAACAAATATAGCAGCAATTGTATCAACTAGACCCGATGATGCCATAATCGCCATGATTCCTGCATAAAACGGAAATTGTAGAATGATTCCTGATATTGTACCAATTCCGCTATTTAAGCTTTGCGTATATTTCGCAGGTGTCCCTAGAAGAATAATTCCTAAGAAAAGGATAATAAAGTTAATAATATTAAGATTCATTGTGTTACCATCGATGAAATAGAAAAGGATATAAACTAAACCAATGATACCAATAGCATAACTAAGTAATCGGCTATTATTAATCTTTGAGGCAAAAGTATCATCGCCTAATATATTCACTGATGCTTCTTTTTTCTCTTCATATAATGCAGGATTTATCTCTCTTACATTCTCTTTATTCTTTGGGTGAAGAGCAGCATTCACAAGTGGCAAAGTAATTAATAAGACAACCGTTGTTATTACCATTGGTAAAGAGAAAATGGTTTCACTTAAACCGATTATGCCCATTGCCGCTTCCATTGGATGACCTGGTGTAGAAATGAGCACAGGAATACTAGCTGATAAACCTAAACCATAAAAGGTAAAACCGCTATATGCAGCTGCAATAATTAAGGGATAATGCACACCCTTTACATTCATTGCTAATTTACGGGCGATAATTCCTCCAATAACTAACCCAAATCCCCAGTTAAGATAGCTACCAATCGACCCAACTAAAGTGGCCACTATAATTGCACCCTTAGGTGTTTTTACTTTAGCCGCAATTTTATTTAATAACCTATCCGTTAGTGGTGCAGTTGCTAAAACATAACCCATAGCTAAAATAACAGCCATTTGTGTCGTAAACGCTAATAAATCCCAAAACCCATTTCCCCATGCTAGCACAAGTTCTTTTGGTGTTTGTCCCTCAATCAACATGGCTAGAATCATTGTTAAAATCGTTAATCCAATAGCAAATACAAATGCATCAGGTAAATACTTCCTCATTAAATTTGTGAAAAAGTTTGTCATTTTTTCCATCTAGTTCCCCTCCTTGTTGTCTCTATCTTTAAGCGCTTTCATTATTTGCAAAATTGCGTTATTCTTCTCTTCGACAATTGCTTGTACATTTCTATCTTGCCAATCATAAAAACCTTTCCCACTTTTTATACCTAGTTCTCCTGCTTCTACCTTTTTCACAAAAAATGGATCAGGATCTGTCCGATTTTCGAGATCTGGATATAAGTATGAAGCAATATGAAAATGAACATCTAGTCCATTTAAATCTCGTTGTTCAAGCGGTCCGCTAAATAATAACCGAGGCGCTAAACTATAACGAATAACTGTGTCAATGTCTTCTGCTGAAGCGACACCTGAAGCTAATAGTGAAATGGCCTCTCTTGCCATTGCATGTTGAATGCGATTGGCAATAAATCCTGGGATGTCTTTTTTAATCAGTACTGGCCTTTTGCCAACCTCTTTTAATAGTGACATCACTTTGTCTGCAACTGCTTCCGATGTTGCTTTTGCTTTTACCACTTCAACGAGTGGAATGACATGAGCTGGCATGAAAAAATGTGTACCCATCATCCTTTGAGGATAGGTTAGGCTTTCAGCTAAGCTATCAATAGACAACCCAGATGTGTTTGTTGCAATGATCGTCTCCTCCGCACAAAACCTCTCTATTTCCTGTAGCACCTGTTGTTTCAGGTCTCGTTTTTCCGGAACTGCTTCAATAATGAACTCAGCTGTTTTCACTTCACTCATTTCAACAGTCATAGAGACAGATGCCAACACACTTTTAACATCATCTGAATTGGAAAGAAGAGTAGAAAGTTGATATTCCATTCTCTCTTTTGCTAAATATAATGCTTCTTTATTCACATCCACTAACGTAACTTGATACCCATTTGTAGAAAACAATTGGGCAATCCCGATCCCCATTGTTCCTCCACCAATAACAGCGATTCTTTTAGTCACTCTAATAACTCCCCCCTCCAGCATTTATACGAATTACCTTAATTTAACAAAAACAAAAAACCTAGCTATCCCAGGAAAATAAGAAAATTACTCGACTCTTATCTCCTTGAAAAAGCTAGGTATCCTTAAGTGTTATGAAAGGTGAATTTCATCGTTAAGAAGACGCTTTTCTTCAGAAAGAATAATATATTCAAATCATTTTGATAGTATTATCATATTTTAAAAGATTTAGATAGTCAATGGAAAATTTTCAATTCTAAAAACCTTTGAAGTTATATGATAAAATAGAACTGTTTAGTAAACCGAAATAGAAGGGAGCCACTATCATGGCACAAAATGAACTTAGCTCCGTACTTGTTACTGCTTATGCCAAAGCTCCACAAGGAACAGCGATGTATGAAGTATACAAACACGCAGGTATTGTTCTCGAAATCAATTCTACTAACCATAAGATTATCAACGCAGAATTTACCTTTATAACTGGACTGACGCAAGATTTCTTTAAGAGATTAATGATTGGATTTGACATGAGTACCGACCTTCAAGGCCTTATCAACCGGATAGAAAAGCACTATTTCGCACCATCCACCACAGCAGTAATTGTTGCCTTAAAAGGAGCCCATAAAAGATATCATGAGAAATTAAAGCAATTGGAAGAGGGAGAATCAAATTGAGAACCGGTTATATTGCCGGTTTGGCTTTTATTCTCCTCCAACTAGATTAGCGTAAACAACAAAATATCTTTCTTAACTAAAAAATAACCAGCAAGGCATCCCCATCCCTCACTGGTTATAATGAATTATTTTATATTACCCCTTAGTTGATCTTACTTAATTCCTCTTGTGGCTTTGCCCACAACCATTCTTTTAACGGTACTTCGTATAATTTTGTCATCCAACCAAGGATCTTACCAATAAAATAAGCGGCTATAACTGTGCCAACCCCGATAGCTCCTAGTGAATGGACAAAGATGAGGCAAACAGCACCGGCGACACAGACATTCAATAAATCACTTGTAATTTTCGCCTTACTAAAAATCATCTTAAAACGCGCACTGATGGCATAGGTTAAGGCATCATAAGGCATAAGTGGTAACTTAGCATTAAAATAACCTAACAGGCCTACTGCCACTACAAATAAACTAATAAGCAAAAAGATAATTTTCATCCCAATTGTTTGTGGTGCTGGAAAAATTTGAACTAAAAGCAAAGTTAAATCCATAAATCCACCGAATAAGAACGAAATAACCAGTTGACCAACAACCTCTTTTACGATAAAAGATTTAGTCAAAATGCTTCCAACAATAATGAATAGAATATTCGCAGCGACAGTCATCATACCGATTTTCATACCAGTACTTAAACTTAACGCATAAGGTAATGATGATACTGGTGAAACTCCTAAATCCGCTTGAATAGAAAAACTAACGCCTAGTGATAAAAAAAATAAGCCTAGTACATAAAGAACTAGTCGTTTAGCCATAATTTGTTTCACCCGATTCTAAATTTGTTCAATGTTTCACTTACTCATTTTATCATCAGAACAAATATATAAAAAATATATATATGATAAACTAGTTATATTAAATTACATATGATGAAAGGGGAGAAATTATGGATATCAGACAGCTTCAATATTATAAAACAATCGTCGATCAAGGCAGTATTTCTAAAGCAGCAAAAGTTCTGCATATGGCGCAACCCCCTTTGAGCCAAGTTTTAAAGAAGCTAGAAACCGACTTAGGTTCTACCTTAATTCATCGTTACCGGGAAAAATGGGAGTTAACAGAGACAGGAATCATTTTGTACAAATATGCAACACAAATGTTAATGGAAATGCAAGTTGTAGAAGAACAAATACAAGAAATCGAACGAGGAGATGCTGGAACTGTCCGAATCGGGGTATCTTCTTCTTGCTCAAATCTGCTGCTTGATTATATCAGCTTGTATCGGAAGGAATTTCCTAATGTCAAGGTCAGTATTTTAAACGGTAATACCGAGGAATTATTGAAAAGACTCGACCAAAGAGAAATCGATATGGCTTTTCTATTAAGACCAATGAATAATGAGCAATACAAAATAAAAAGTTTGAACAAACGATCTTGTGTAGCAATTATTCCAAGTGAATGGGCAGATCAACTGTCTCCTGAAAGAACAACTTTTGAAGAAATGGTTTCCTTTCCTTTCATCTTGTTAGGAGCACTAGAGGGTTTGACTTTCACTGAAAATATTCTTAAGTCCTTTGAAGAAAGAAATATAACTCCAAATATCATTATTGAATGTAAAGATGTGATGATGGCCATCCAACTTGTCAGTAAAGGTCTTGGGATATCAATGATTCCGCAAATGGACAATTCTCCTCAACTATTTGAAAATATTGAAGTTCGAGCAATACAATCTTATGAATATCAAATGGAACCTGTTATTTTGCGCCTCAAAGAGAAACAAATGTCCAAAGCCTCTTGGCACTTTTGGGAAATGATTGACGGGGAAAGTTAAAGCACTATCAGCCGCTCTACCTGCGGTGGATCCAACAGAATACTGGCTGAGGTTGTGGAATGGTCTTAGTAGTTAATAATAGAAGGGTTAAACATCTAAAAACTAGATATTATTCATACCCTTTTACTAAAACCACTCCTCTTCCTTTTGCCGATAAATAATTTTGTGTGCTTCATTCAAAAATTCTTATAGAAAAAACCACAGATTTTCTCTGTGGTCATTATCTTGAAATTCATTTTTTAAAATTAACTTGCTCAACATGATCTCCAAATGTAATATTGGTTACTTGTGGCTTCGTTTCAGCTATCACTTTACCTCCGCGAATAGAATAAAGGATTGTCGCTTGTTTCCTAACGGCCTCATATTCATTTTCTGCTTCAAGGATAATAAAATTCGCCGGTTTACCTTTCTCAATACCATATTCATCCTCGATTTGTAATGTCTTTGCACTATTTTTCGTAATCAAATCGATTGAATTGACAATTTGTTCATAACCTAGCAACTGTGAAGCGTGAATACCCATATGAAGTACTTGTAACATATTTCCTGTTCCTAGAGGATACCAAGGGTCAAAAATATCATCATGACCAAAGCAAATATTAAGTCCAGCTTCTTGGATTTCTTTTACCCTAGTCAATCCCCTTCTTTTTGGATACGTATCAAATCTTCCTTGCAAATGAATGTTGACTAATGGGTTTGAAACAAAATTAATGTTAGACATCTTCAGTAAGCGGAATAGCTTATATGTGTAAGCATCATTATAAGAACCCATCGCTGTCGTATGACTTGCTGTTGTTCGTGTTCCTAAACCCCGCTCATACGCCTCTTTAGCAACAACCTCAACAAAACGTGACTGTTCATCATCTATTTCATCACAATGAATATCAATTAAACGATTGTATTTTTCGGCAAGGTCAAAAGCAATCTTCATCGACTCTACGCCATATTCTCTTGTAAATTCAAAGTGTGGAATACCACCAACGACATCGACACCCATTTTCAACGCTTCTTCCATCAGCTCTGCCCCACTTGGATACGATAAAATCCCTTCTTGCGGGAAAGCAACAAGCTGGATATTAACATAGTCTTTCATTTCTTCCTTTACTTCCAATAAAGCTTTAACAGCTGTTAAGGTTGTATCTGTGGTATCGACATGTGTGCGAACATGCTGAATCCCTTGGGCAATTTGCCATTTTAGCGCTTGCTTCGCCCTTGTTTTAACATCTTCTGGAGTTAAAAATGCTTTCCGCTCTGACCATCTTTGGATTCCCTCAAATAAAGTACCACTTCTATTCCATTCTGGCTCACCTGCTGTTAAAGTTGTATCCAGATGAATATGAGGTTCAATAAATGGAGGTAAAGTGAGCGCCCCATCAACATCAATTACTTGTTCACCATCTGGAACTTCAATTGTTTTTTGTGTAATCTCGTGAAAAACACCATCTTTAATAATTAATTGCCATAGCCCTTCTTTACCCCGTAATTTCGCGTTCTGTATGATCATTAGTTGTCATCTCCTTAGATTTTGATATTTTTGCTACAATGAAGGTTAAAACGATATAAATGATTGCTGTGCCAAACAATGCATTAAGAGGTGTGATGCCCGGCATAATTTGAGCAAAAGTAACCCCTAGTGCCCATGCTCCCATGGCCACCCAATTAATGACTTTAAATTTCGCTTGCTCAAATCCTTCATAGTTTCTACGTTTAATGAAGAAGTAATCGGCTATGATAATCGCACCGATAGATGGTACGGCAGCACTTAGGATATTTAAGAAACCAACGAAGTTATTGTACATCCACATAGCAAAGATGGTACCAACCAAACCATTTACGACAACAAATACTTTCTTGGAAATCTTCGTAATATTGGCAAAACCAAGCCCCGATGCATATAAGGCGTTATCATTCGTTGTCCAGATGTTAAGTCCTAATACAAGTACAGCTGGAATCATCAATCCCTGTAAAAACATGACTTCAGATATATCAGCTAAACCATATGCCATCGCACCGACTGCACCAAATAAAAACATAAGTGAATTTCCTAAGAAAAAGGCGATGACCGTCGCTGTTACGGCTTGCTTAGAAGTCCTAGCAAACCTTGCAAAGTCAGGTGTCAATGTTCCGCCGCTTATAAATGACCCTATGCAGATGGACAATGCTGCAGCAACTGTCATCGTTTGCGCAGGTGTATAATCCATTAAGCCTTCTAAGCCACCAAAAGCTGAAATTCCTTCTATAACTGAATAACCACCCAAGAGTGTGATTGCTGGTACTGCAATAAACCCTAAAATAACCAATGACTTCATCCCGTAGAGAGAAGTGATTGTCATCGCAATACCGAAACCAAAGATAAGTGCATACACATTCCAATCTAGCGCTGTTGCTACAGGAACAGCAAACATAGCCACACCAACACCAAACCAACCGACTTGCGTAAATCCTAGTAAAAAGGAAGGTAAATACGACCCTTTCTCTCCAAAAGCATATTTAGCTAAAAGATGTGTGGACAATCCTGTCTTGGCAGCAATATGTGCAAGAGCACCTGTATATATGCCTAATAGTAAATTCCCTAAGAGGACGATGATAATAAACTCACTAAAGCTGAGTCCTATACCAAGCTCGCCTCCTGCTAACATGCTTGCTGAGAAAAACGTGAACCCTAACATAACAAATAATGTCTTCCAGAAATTATTTCTCTGCGATTTTGGCACCGCTTGCCACGAAAACTCTTGATCGATTTTACTCATTTGTAAATCCCTCCATCAGTTTTCTGATACCAAAAAGCAGAAAAAAAAGAGACTAATCATCAGTTAGATCTGACAATTAGCCCCTAATTTCATTATCTGTATATGATTATATATAGTATTTCTCTCTAGAAAATACTATATCACTACAGAAATAATGATATCCGCTGCCCTTGCCAGCCTCTCTGGACTGAATTAAAGGTACCAGTATTTAATTGAGTTTATTATTGCAGATAATCAAGCTGCAGTCAATAGTATTTAATATATGAAATATTTTACAATAACATTCCATTCAATGGTATTTACCTGTGAAATATCTATATAATCAAAATGAAAAATAATAAAGCAGGAACTTACGTTTTTATAAACCTAGGTAAATTCAAATACCTTCGTCGCTGCTTTATAAATATATTAAATATGTAATAAAAAGGAAGGAAGACAATTAATCATTATGTAAAACGATCACAAAAAATCTCAAACTAGCGAACGGGAAGTAACATATCTTGCGAATGCCATCATTTACTATTTTTATTTTATATCTATTAAAGAAAGAGCAGCACATAGACTCTTTGAAGGAAAATCATCTATCAAAAATGAATATTTCGAAATAATTTCTTATTCCGTTAATGAACAATTCGTGATACACTTATTGAAAGATATTGTCCACGTGGACGCGACAACTGTACATTATATTAATATATTAAATTTGAATTTGGAGGAGCATCATGAAAAACTTCATACGTAAATGGAGCGAAATTAGTTTAGTAAAGCGTATTCTAGCTGGTCTGATTATTGGTATTATATTAGCTTTAGTTGTTCCACAAGCTAGTTGGATTTCTATATTTGGTTCTCTATTTGTCGGTGCTTTAAAAGCTGTTGCACCAATTTTAGTCTTATTTCTAGTTATAAACGCCATTGCTAGTCATAAAACAGGCCAACAAACGAATATGAAAATGATTATCTTTCTATATGCAATAGGAACATTTTCAGCTGGTGTCATCGCCGTAATTGCTAGCTTCATTTTCCCTGTAAGCCTTACACTCCAAACGGGAGCAGATGATGTAACACCACCTGGCGGGATTGTAGAAGTATTACAAACATTATTATTTAATATAGTAGATAATCCAGTTAACGCATTGATGAATGCGAATTATATTGGTATTTTAGCTTGGGCAATTGTATTAGGTATTGTTTTAAAATCAATTGCTGCAGATACAACCAAAACGGCATTAGCAAACATCTCAGACGCGATTACTACTATTGTTAAATGGGTAATTGAGTTAGCACCAATCGGTATTTTAGGTCTTGTTTTTGATGCGATTGCTTCTAATGGCCTTTCCGCATTAACAGAATATGGACAGCTTTTAATCTTGTTGCTTGGCTGTATGTTCTTTATTGCACTTGTAGTTAACCCATTGATCGTTTTCATTTTCACAAGAGAAAACCCTTATCCAATGGTTTTACAAACATTAAGAGAAAGTGCGATTACTGCATTCTTCACTAGAAGCTCTGCTGCTAATATCCCTGTAAACTTAAATCTTTGTAAAAAGATGGATTTAGATGAAGATACTTATTCTATCTCTATCCCACTAGGTGCTACAATTAATATGGCAGGAGCTGCTGTGACTATCTCCGTATTAACACTAGCCGCTGCCCATACTCTAGGTATTGAAGTAGATCTTTGGACAGCCATTATTTTAAGTGTCCTATCTGCTGTATCTGCTGCCGGTGCATCAGGTGTCGCTGGGGGCTCTCTATTATTAATTCCTCTAGCAGCTAGCTTGTTCGGGATTTCTAATGATGTAGCCATGCAGGTCGTTGCAGTTGGATTCATTATTGGAGTTCTACAAGACTCTTGTGAAACCGCATTGAACTCATCTTCTGATGTATTGTTTACTGCGACTGCAGAAAAGGCAAAAAAACGCAAACAAAATCACGTGGCATAAAGCATAGAGGTTGGGACATAAGTATATAGCTAATGATTTATCCGAATGATTAACATCTAATCATTCGGTTTTTTTCTGTGATTTGAACCCTTATATGAATAAGAATAGTGAAAGAAGCGGAAGACACTCGACTCCTGCAGGAAATAGAGGGAAAGCTGAGACCCCGCAGGCAATGTGAACTGCACCCCAATTGTTAGACACTATCTACAACTATTGGAGGTGCAGTTTTTTTGTCCAAATTTACTGCGGAAATGAAGCTACAAGCCGTGACTCGCTATTTAAGCGGAAAAGAAAGTTACAGAGAAATTGGAGAATCTATTGGAATAGATCACAAATCGATTGTTAAATGGGTAAGACAATACAACTACAATGGTGCAGAGGCATTGGTGAAACGTTGTACAAGTTATACACAAATGTTTAAACTAGAAGTACTACAATATATGACTGAAAATGGTACTTCTCTATGTGAAACGGCAGCTATTTTTAATATCCCAGCGCATTCCACTCTAGCTGTATGGAAAAGAAAGTTTGAAACACAAGGGATAGATGCCCTTCAGTCACAGGAACAGGGGCGTCTATCCATGAAAAAAGATTCAAATAAACAAAGTTCTACTGACCGTTCTTT
This sequence comes from Cytobacillus sp. FSL W7-1323, assembly GCF_038595015.1. Taxonomy (NCBI): domain Bacteria; kingdom Bacillati; phylum Bacillota; class Bacilli; order Caryophanales; family Bacillaceae; genus Cytobacillus; species Cytobacillus sp. FSL W7-1323. The sequence continues at coordinate 879,695 of NZ_CP151998.1, read as the reverse complement.
TGAAGCACTAGAAAATCGAATAAAACAACTGGAAATGGAAAATGAGTATTTAAAAAAGTTGAATGCCTTAGTTCAAAACAAGGAAAAATCACCAAACAAGACAAAGCACAAGTAGTCTATGAGTTAAGGCATAAGTATTCGGTGAAGTCACTCGTAAAACTCGCTGGCATTCCACGCAGCACCTATTATAATTTAGTAAAACGAATGAATCGACTTGATCCAGACACCGATATAAAAGGAGAAATCCAAGCCATTTATGAAGAACATGAAGGTCGTTACGGTTACCGTCGTATTCGGGATGAGCTAGTGAATCGTGGGAAAAAAGTAAATCATAAGAAGGTTCAACGAATCATGAAAGAGCTGGGTTTAAGATGCCTAGTGCGGATGAAAAGGTATAAATCTTATAAAGGCACAGTCGGTAAAATAGCGCCAAATCATTTAGACCGTCAATTTAGTGCGGACGCACCGAATGAAAAATGGGTAACAGATATTACAGAATTCAAGCTATTTGGTGAAAAGCTGTATCTATCGCCTGTATTAGATTTATTTAATGGTGAAATTATTACGTATACCATCGGTTCTCGACCAACGTATTCATTAGTTTCGGACATGTTAGAAAAAGCATTAGAATCCTTACCAGAAAGGCATCAATTACTCATGCATTCCGACCAAGGATGGCATTATCAAATGAACCAATATCGCAACTTGCTTCAAGCAAAAGGGGTTAAACAGAGTATGTCACGTAAAGGTAACTGTTACGATAACTCTGTAATGGAAAACTTCTTTGGGATACTGAAGTCAGAATTGCTTTATTTTAAGGAATTTGAAAGTGTGAACCACTTTAAACTAGAATTAGAAAAATATATAGAATACTATAATAGGAAACGGTTAAAGGGAAAATTGAAAATGAGTCCGGTACAATACCGAACTCATTTTGAACAAGTTGCCTCATGAAATAACTGTGTCTAACTTTTAGGGGTCACTACAATGCCGAGGAGGCTCAGCCCCTCCCCGCGGAAAGCGAGTGTCTGTAGTGCAATGGAACGGACTTTTTTGCAAATGATTTTTTATAAACTATATTTTGTTATTGTTCGTTTTTGAAATTAGTTCATCTAGTAATGTCGTGACTCTTTTACTTATTTAAATAACTGCTGATGAATTTTACTTACCTGCGCTTCTAAATCCTTCATCATTTGTTCAATTAAGGCTTTCACAGTCGGGATTCTGTCAATAAGCCCAACAACCTGCCCACCATTTATGAAGCCGTTTTCAAAATCACCCTCAATAGCGCCTAATACATGCTGTGTTTCCGATGTTTTTGCTAAATATTGTTCAACTGAATCATTTTCCTGTTCTGCTAGTACTGTTTGAGTGTACGGCACAGTGATGACTCTTCTTACTTTCCCATGTGGTCTGCCTAATATCATTGTTGAAAGGTCATCACCCTGAATGATTTTTTTCTTATAGTTTTCATGAAAAGGTGCTTCTTCTGTGGCAATAAACCTCGTTCCCATTTGGCAACCACTTGCTCCTAACATCATAGCTGCTGCTAATCCACTCCCATCACCAATACCACCAGCTGCAACAACCGGAACATTTACAGCCTTGACGATTTGTGGAATTAACGTAAAAGTCGTAAGTTCTAAGCTTGAGTTAATTCCCGCTGCCTCAAAACCTTCCGCTACTAATATATCCGCTCCTGCTCGTTCCGCCTTCATAGCATGCTTCACTGAAGCGACAACGACAATGACTTTTATCCCCACCTCATGTAGCTTAGCTATGTATGGTGCTGGATTCCCTGCTGAAAGAGAAACAATCGGCACTTGCTCTTTTATAACCAATTTCATCATCCCTATTACGTCTTCTGTAACAGTCAGGGGAATATTGACGGCAAACGGTTTTGTTGTCATTTCTTTCACTGCTTTAATCTTTTCGGCTACTTCTTCAACGGATGATGTCCCACAACCGATCGTCCCTAAGCCCCCTGCTTCAGATATAGCCGCTGTTAATTGTGCAGAGCTGATATTGCCCATCCCTCCTTGAATAATGGGATATTGAATATTTAAAAGAGTTGTTAAGTATTTCATTTTTTCACCACCTGTAATAATTATGTTATAATAAATTTTAATGTATGACAATTCTAAAAAATATAAAAGTGAGGAAAAAATAATGATCATACCTTACCGAGACAAGAAACCTTCTGTAGATCAAACCGTATTTCAAGCACCAGGATCTTATATTATTGGCGATGTAATCATTGGGAAACAATCCTCTGTTTGGTTTAATGCTGTCATTAGAGGAGATGAAGATAGAATAATCATTGGAGAACGGTGTAGTATTCAAGATAATGCAACCATTCATCTATATGAAGGTTCACCAACAATTATTGAAGATGAAGTAACAGTAGGCCATAATGCTATTCTTCATGGTTGCCATATTGGTAAGCGCTCAATTGTAGGTATGGGATCAACCATTTTAGATGGGGCACACATTGGAGAAGAATGTATTATTGGTGCCAATACGCTTATACCAGCCAATAAAAAAATTCCACCACGCTCCCTTGTGATCGGCTCACCCGGAAAAGTTGTACGTGCAATCGATGATAAGGATCTGGCGTTAATACAACTTTCTATTGATAGTTATGTGCAAAAAGGCGCAGAATTTCAAGGGCAACAAGTAAAAAACGATGGCCAGAAATAGCCATCGTTTTATTCTTCACTCATTAAAGGATGCTTCGACACATCATAATCGGCATCTTTTCGTTTGATATCATTATCCTTCCGAAAAATCTCTTCGAAGAATTCATTTGCAGGTTCTGCAAGTAATTTATAATATTGCGTAAATAAAAGTGCTGCATGGTTCCCATTCCACTCTACAGGAAGGAGCTCCTTCGGTAGACCTGGATCGATAAACAGAAATTTACGGTATTCATGAACAAGTAATGTCCTTTCGACAAAACACTCTGCTTTCGTCATTTTCCCATCTTGAATCATACTTTGATGAATAATATATTGCTTACTATATGTAGAAATAAACTCTTCATACTTTGCTTGAATTTCATCTACAGGCCAACTTCTCTCCACTAATGACAGGCTATCTTGAGGCCCCTTATATTCCGAAACAAAGAAGTCAACATAAGACTCTATCTCATACTTCTTAACAAGTTGCTTGACTTCTTTTTCTAGGTTATTTGGTGAGATCCAAAAACCATTTTGAAAACTACCGAATCCACTCCAAACAAGCTCTTTTCTGAACTCATCACGAACCTGGCGTTTTTCCTCTGGAATCGAATACATAAGAAAACACCATTTACCTTTCCAACTATGCGGGTTCAGTTTAAATATCCTACCCGCAGCTTCCTCCATCCGATCTTCTCCACGCGGGGTCAAATAGTAATAGCTTTTATTCCCTTTCTTCTCAGACTGAACCCAGCCTTGCTTGTACATTCGGGACATGGCTACTCTTGTTGACTGCTCATTATGGCCAAATTCTTTCAGTAGGTGAATGAGCGTACCTATCCAAATCTTATTGCCATAATGACGCAAGTAATCTCCATATATCGTAAAGATTAAAGATTGCGTATTATTGCCCATTTCTATCACACTCTTTTTCCATTCGTACTTTATCTTTTATCTTATCTAAAAAAGACAAAGAAACGCAATAGTTATTTCCCTTGAAACACCGGTTGTCTTTTTTCACTAAATGCTTGCAGTGCCTCGACACGATCATTTGTCGGTAACGTTAGTTCATATGCCTTCGATTCAATCGCCATCCCAGTTTGAATATCCGTGTTCATCCCTTGTGAGATTGCATATTTTGCCTGGATGAGCGCAACAGGCCCGCTTTTCAACATTTGTTGTGCGAAGTTGATGCAAGTCGATTGTAAAGCCTCTTTCTCTACTACTCTTGTCAAAATTCCTAATCCATATGCTTCATTGGCAGATATTTTCGCGGCTGTGAAGATTAACTCCTTCGCTTTCATTTCTCCAACCACTCTCGGTAAGCGCTGTGTACCACCAGCACCTGGAATGATTGCCCAGCTCGTTTCAGTTAAACCTAATTTAGCATCTTCTACTGCGAGAGCAAAATCACAAGCAAGAATCAGTTCGAACCCTCCACCAAAGGCATATCCGTTTATTGCAGCAATCGTTGGCATCGGTAGATTTGCAATATCATTGAACACATCACGAATTAAGCGGACATTTCTTCTTGTTTGTTGTTCATTCAATGTTTTTCTTTCTTTTAAATCTGCTCCAGCACTAAAGGCTTTATCTCCTGCCCCTGTGAAAATAACCACACGTACATCTGGATTTATTTGCATATCCGCTACCGTTTCTTGAAGCTGTTTCAGTGTAGCATAATCAAAACAATTAAGGACGTCTGGACGATTAATCGTAACCGTTGCAATATGATTCTCTAGCTTGAATAATACGTTTGTCATTGAGTTTTCCTCCTTTAAAGGATACTATTTGATAGATTTAACCGCTGGATGTTTAGCCTAGTGATACCATAATTTATGGATTGTTAATATCAGGATTTTGCCATTGCTATAATGCCCTCTTTTGTGAGGCTCTCATTTACCAAGAACGAAAATTTTACACTTTCGACGTAGCGTGGATCACTTTCCTCTGATAATGGTTCTTGCCTTTTCACTTATTAACACAAGATTTACTCCCTATTAAATGCTGCAATGTCCCCTTATACATGAAGGGGACATTGCCAAACAATATCATTCTTTATTCCTCTACATTTTTCACAATAGCAGCAATTCCTTGTCCCACTCCAATACACATCGTTGCTAGTCCATATGTTTCTTTTCTACGTTTCATTTCATATATCAATGTCGTAAGAATTCTCGCACCACTTGCCCCTAATGGGTGACCGAAGGCAATCGCCCCTCCGTTGACGTTGACTTTGTCTGTATCTAATTCAAGTTGTTTCACGCATTCTATTGATTGTGATGCAAAAGCTTCGTTTAGTTCAACCAAGCCAATATCAGCTGTAGATAAATTGGCACGGTCTAGCGCCTTTCTTGATGCATAGATTGGGCCGAGTCCCATGACTGCTGGTTCTAGTCCGGCTGTTGCACCAGCAACATAGGATACTAATGGTTTTAGTCCTAACTCTTTTGCTTTATCCGCACTCATAATTAACAATGCACTTGCACCATCATTGACACCAGAAGCATTGCCTGCAGTAATTGTTCCGCCTTCAAAAATGGGACGTAGTTTAGCTAACTTTTCTAATGAGGTATCGGGACGTGGGTGCTCGTCCGTATCCACTACTACTTCATTTCCTTTACGATCGTGATAGACAACAGGGACCATTTCCTCTTTAAAAATATTAGCGTCCATAGCGGTTTTTGCACGTTGTTGGCTTTCGTAAGCAAATCTATCTTGATCTTCACGAGAAATATTGTAACGTTTGGCTACATTTTCAGCTGTTTGTGGCATCGAGTCTGTACCATACATTTCATGAAGCTTTTTATTCGTAAAACGCCAACCAATCGTTGTATCGAACATTTCCATATTACCTCTTGGGTAGTCTTTACTCGGTTTAGCCATCACAAATGGTGCACGCGTCATACTCTCTGTACCACCAGCAATATAAACGTCACCTTCACCAATGGCAATCGCACGTGCTGCATATAAAACAGCATCTAATCCGGACCCACAGAGGCGGTTCAATGTTGTACCTGCAACATCAATAGGTAAACCTGCTAAAAGGGCTGACATACGCCCAACGTTCCGATTGTCTTCTCCCGCTTGATTGGCATTGCCTAGGACAACCTCTTCTATTTGCTCAGCAGGTAACCCAGGGTTCCGATCGACCAATGCTTTAATGACTGTTGCACCTAAATCATCGGGACGGACATCCTTTAATGCGCCTTTATAGCGACCAATTGGTGTTCTTACTGCATCAACGATAACAACTTCTCTCATTTTACAGGGCCTCCTCGGGTTTTTTCGTGTAATCATAGACGCCTTTGCCAGATTTTCTTCCCAATCTGCCAGCTTTGACGTATTGTTCTAGTAATGGAGCAGGACGGTATTTTTCACCTAATTTTTCATGTAAATACCTTAAGTTGTTTAATCTTGCATCCAAACCTACCAAATCGACTAATTCGAATGGCCCCATCGGATAATTCAGACCTAACTTAATCGCTTTATCAATATCTTCTGGCGTCCCTAATCCTTCTTGAAGCATGTAAAATGCTTCATTTCCGACGAGCGCACTCATTCGACTCGTTACAAACCCTGGAAACTCATTTACAACAACTGTTTCCTTACCCATTTTGCCAGCAACACCTTCAATAAAAGCAACTGTGTCATCATTCGTTTCTAATCCGCGAATGATTTCAATTAGCGGCATTTTATGTACCGGGTTGAAGAAGTGCATGGCGATTGTTTTTTCTGGACGGTTCGTATAGGAGCCAATTTCCGTCGGGCTCATTGTTGATGTATTGGAGGCAAAACGACAATGTCCAGGTGCAAATTGATCAATCGTTTCAAAAATGTCCCTTTTAATGCTCGCAATTTCTGGAACAGCCTCAATAACAAGATCCGCATCAGCCACTACTTGTTTCAAGTCTGTTGCATAGCTTAGATTCGCTTGAGCCGCGGCCGATTGTTCACCCGTAATTTTCCCACGAGAAACACCTTTTGCAAAAATACTTTCAATCTCTTTTTTTGCACTGTTCAACGCTTCTTCCTTTATATCATTCAAGACAACTTCGTATCCACCGACTGCACTCACATAAGCAATCCCTCTGCCCATCACACCTGATCCGACAACAACAATTTTACTCATCATGCTCTCCTCCTCTATTTCCCATTAATAAATGAAGGCGGATGCCAAGCGTCAATAGTCTTGGCATCCGCATATGTGTATTCCTTAAATGCCGAATGGGTTCAGCGGTTTGTTCCCAAAATAAGAAATAATACTTTTTGTTTCTGTATAAAGATCTAATGTTTCAATACATAGTTCACGACCGAAACCTGACTGTTTGTAACCACCAAAAGGTGTACCAGGGAAAGCAGAGAATGGGCAGTTCACCATAACAATTCCTGCTTCAATTTTGTTTGCTACTCTAGTTGCTTTTGCTCCGTCTTTTGTCCAAACAGCTGAGCCTAAACCATACACAGTATCATTCGCCAGTTTAACTGCTTCTTTTTCATCTTTGAATTTCATGATGACAACAACTGGCCCAAAGATTTCTTCTTTAACCACTTTCATCTCATGATTCACATTAGCAATCACTGTAGGCTCATACCAAAAGCCATTTTCAAATCCTTCTACTTGCGCACCTTTCCCACCCGCAAGAATTTCAGCGCCTTCTTCTTTGGCAGATTGCACATAACCATCAATGACATCCCATTGGTTCTGATCAATAATGGCACCAACATGTGTCCCTTTATCAAATGGATTACCTAATGTTAATGACTTTGTTTTTTCAACAAATTTCTCTACAAATTCATCGTAAATATCCTCATGTACATAGAGACGAGAACGAGCTTCACAAGATTGACCTGTGTTATAGTAAATTCCGTAGATCGATCCTACAACTGCTGCATCAATATCCGCATCATCGAAAACGATATTTGGTGATTTTCCACCTAGCTCTAATGTCACACGTTTTAATGTATCTGAAGCTTTCGCCATAATATCTTTACCAATTGGTGTTGATCCTGTGAAAGCCACTTTATCCACTTTATCGTGCTCTACTAAGTAATTCCCTACATCTTTACCTGATCCAGGAACGATATTTACTACTCCTGCTGGGACACCTGCTTCGATGCAGATTTCTCCTAAAATAATCGCTGTAAGTGGTGTTAAGCTAGCTGGTTTCACAACGATTGAACATCCAACTGCAATCGCAGGAGCAACCTTCCAAGCAGCCATCATTAGAGGATAGTTCCAGGGGATGATTTGTGCACAAACCCCTACAGGTTCCTTTTCAGTATAGTTGTGAAATTGTCCTGCCATTGGATTGACTGTTCCGCGGTGGCCAACAATCGCGCCTGCATAAAATTCAAAATCCTCAATCGCTTGCATCACTTGTCCTTGTGCTGTGCTTAATGTTTTACCCGTATCAAGCATCTCTAATTCAACAAGTTCATTAAATCGACTACGCATAATAGCAGCGATTTTATTCATAATACGCGATCTTTTATTAACGGGAAACTTCTTCCACTTTCCGTTGTCAAATGCTTCTCTTGCTGCTAAAACTGCTTTTTCTGCATCTTCTTTTGACGCTTTTGCCACCTCTGCCAATAATTCACCAGTAGCAGGGTTATAAGTTTTGATTGTTGCTCCGCCTGTGCTTTCTACTTTTTCGCCATTAATTATCAGGTGATAGTAATCTCTCTTCATTGATACTGCTTCTTTAGCTGTTTCTTGAACTGTTGCCATGTCTACCACTCCTAATTTTATTGTCCGATATATTCAGGTTGTCTTTTCTCTATAAATGCTTGAACGCCTTCTTTTGCATCCTTTGTTAAACCAGCAATTCGTTGCCCTTCTGCTTCTTTTTCTAAATAAGCATCTAGCGGGAGATTCTCTGCCAGTGTTAAGTATCTTTTAATTAAGCCAATGGCTTTTGTAGGCATTTTCGCTAATTTAATTGCAAATTCCTCTACTTCTTTTTGCCAAGTATCTTGTGGAATGACGCGATTAATCACACCCAGCTCCAAGGCTTTCTGTGCAGGGATTTTTTCCCCTAGAACAGAAATCTCTAGCGCTTTTGCTCGGCCAACTAAATGGCTAAGAAAATGTAAATTACCAGAGTCCGGAATTAGACCAATATTAACAAAAGCATTGATAAAACTAGCTTTTTCTGAAGCAAGACGGAAATCACACGCTAAAGCTAAACTAAATCCAGCTCCTGCAGCTACGCCATTCACCGCCGCAATAATAGGTTTTTCGCAAGCCATTATTGCTTTTACCATCGGTGTGTAATGATTTCTTAGTAAATCACCGTGATTCGTATCATCATTTACCTCAGCTAAATCTTGCCCGGAACAAAACGCTCTACCTTCACCAGTAATAACGATGCAGCGTACTTTTTCATCTTTACCCGCTAGCTTTACTGCTTGTGTAATTTCGCGATTCATTTCTGCAATAAAAGCGTTCAATTTATCGGGACGATTCAGCTTGATCCAACTGATTCCTTCATGACATTCATAATTAATTGTATTGAACATTGCCAACCTTCTTTCTATTTTCCGTGGAATTTGGGCTTTCTTTTCTCAATAAAAGCATTCATTCCTTCTTTTTGATCTTCTGAAGAGAAGAGTAGATAGAAGTTTTTTCGCTCATATTGCATGCCTTCATATAAAGAATAATCAACCGCTTTATTAACGGAATCTTTAATGAGGCGGATGGCTAGTGGCGGCTTTTCTGCAATCATTTTCGCAAACTTTAATGTTTCTTCTTCTAATAGTTCGCCAGATACAATTCTATTTACAAAGCCATGAGATTGCGCCTCTTCTACTTGAATACGTTTCGCACTCCATATCCACTCTAATGCGAGCGTGCGACCTACAAGTTTGGTTAAACGCTGTGTACCTCCAGCACCTGGCATCACACCTAGATTAACTTCAGGAAAGGAGAATTCCGTACCTTCAGCTGCAATCAATACATCACAACTTAAGGCCAGTTCAAATCCCCCTCCGAAAACAAAGCCTTGTACAGCGCCGATAATCGGTTTTTTTATCACTGAAAGACGATCCCAATCTTGAAATTGGTTTAGCAGCTCTAGATGAATGGGATCATCATTCGACATTTCGTCAATATCTGCGCCTGCTGAAAAAGCTCTTCCTTTGCCTTTGAGTAAGATGACTCTCACGGTATCGTCCTGATCATAACGCTCCATTACCTGAACAATTTCTTTCATCATTTGACGATTAAGAGCATTCAATTGCTTCGGACGGTTTAGCTCAATGATGCCAATATAATCCTCCACTTTTGTTTCTATAAACGCGTATTCACTCATTCGTCTTCTTCACCGATAGCAAAGCTAACCAGTTTACCTGCAAACCCCATTACATCTTTCGCTGATGCTTTACCTTCAGGTGACTTCATACCATTTTTCAATGCTTCATGATTTTCATAGTACATTTCACACATTAAATAAAATTTGGGCTCATCACCGGTTGGTGTACCGACCATTTTTGTTACTTTCATTTTTTGTAATCCAGGAATTTTTTCAGTAATTGGCACGTGTACATTGTAATAATGCTCATCGAATGCTGCCTTATCTTCAGGTTGCTTGTAAAATGCGATTAATTTGACCATTGTTTATATTCCCCTTTACATTAAGTTTGATATTGGTTTCATTGCTTCAAATGGATTTTTACATGATTTACAATATAAAATACTTCTGCAAGCTGTCGGTCCAAATATATTATCAAGCGTGACATAGGTTGATCCGCAATAGGGGCAATCCACATGCCAAGAACCGTCTTCTGTAAAATGCTTTGGAGGTGGAGCAATACCAAACGCCTTTAGTCCTTTTTGTCCTTTTTCTGTAATGCGATCTGAAGTCCATGGAGGTGCAGTTTTAAATAATACTTCTACTGCTTCTACCCCCGCTACACTTTGGATTTGTTCGACCACATTCTTCTTGATGATTTCAAGTGCTGGACACCCTAAAAAGGTTGGAAGCATCGTAATCGATACATGCGAATCATGTATTTCTACACCCTCGATCATCCCTAGGTCTACCACACTCACTGTGCTAATTTCAGGGTCCTGAACTAATTCAAGCGCTTCCATAATGTCCTTTTCAGCTACTAAAGTCGGTTGATACATCTCTATTCCTCCTCACATGTTCTAAAAAGTCTTACCAAGGAACAGCAGGATTGAGGCGATAAACCTCTGATAACGTACTTAACGCACGGTCAAGTTCCTCAGTGTGTTCTCCTAAACGTCCATTTCGATCTGGTTGCTGTATGATAGGCGATTCGATATGAAGCGCTTTCACTACTTCTTCAAGTGCTGCTTCCCATCTTTGTTTTAATACCGTTGCATCTTCAATTAGAGCAAATTCTTTAAAGCTTTGAGATGCATTACCATAAGAGAAAACATCACCAAAGTCAGCCATTACTCCTTCAATTGCTTTGTTCATACGCTCTTTAGCCTCGTCAGATGAAGACAATAATTGCGTAAACCATGTCCTCCAGTGTATATGATGATAAAACAATTCCATGCTAACTTTTGTGGCTACTTCAGCTAGTGGCTGATAGGTGGTTTTTTTCAATGAATCTACTTTCACTTTTTTTGCTAGCGTATAGAAATAATTGCGAACAACTGCATATGCCCAATCATATCTTGGTGTTTCCATATAGTAGCCTGCACCATTTTCGCGTTCTACTAATATACTATTCTTTCTTTCCTTCGCCGATCGTCCATGTGCTAGATCATCTATCTTTCCATACCCCAGCTCTTCTAGTAAACCGAAATACATTTTCGCATGACCCATCGTATCTTGACTGATGGAAGATGAAGCAACATCTTCTTCAATATGAGGCGCCAGCCCTAGCCATTCTGAACCGCGGTAAGATAGGAGAAAGTCATCATCAGCAAGCTGAAATAAAAGCTCAGCAAGTGCTTCTTTATGCGCTGGTGTCATTTCCACTGCATTTGTGCTCATCTTACTTCTCCCCCCATGATAGAATCTCTTTTTCATCTAACATTTGTTGCTCGTAATGGCGCCATTTTTTCTTTAAGTAGCCATACCCTTTTGTTGTTCTGTATTCCTTATTATCTAACCGGTTCAACATCTGCTTTTCTTCATAATTTAAACCACGAATTTCTTTACGATTAACCACCCAAATATCTGCTACAGGTTCACGGCGCAAAAAGTTCTCCTGTGCCATAACCATAGCCATTTCAGCATTAGGGGCAAGCAAGCTAAATTGATGTTGAAAGGCTGCTTTTGATGTCTTTTTACTAAATACTTCGAATTCTTGAAAAAATTCATTACTACCCATCTGACTTCCTCCTTTAGCTAATCTGACCTAATGCTTCTCGCACCCAAGCATTATTTTCGTAAGATACGCGGCGAAGATTTAAGCGTTCCTGAGATTTAGGACCATTATTTCTCATGATTTCTTTTAATTTCGACCAATCAGGTTGTTGATAGGTCCATTCTTGCTTCTCTTCATCAAAACGGATGGTTGGATCAGGAATCTCTAAGCCAAGAGATAGAATTCTAGGTACATATTTTGTGAGGAACGCTTGACGCAATTCTTCATTTGTTTTTGGTCTGATTTTGTATTTGATGGTAATATCTTGTTTTGACTTGCCTACTTGGGAACTTGGGGGTCCGAAGAATAACAGAAGTGACTCCCACCATCTTGTCACAGCATCTTGCACCATTTCTCTTTGTTCCTCTGTTCCCTCTGCTAATGCCATGATAATCGATTCACCGTGTTGAGCGTGGAAGACTTCTTCCGCACAAATACGATGCAATGCTCTCGAATAGGGTGCATACGAACTGTTAAGCATATTGGTCTGTGTGATGATAGCCGCACCATCTACTAACCAACCAATTAAACCTGCATCTCCCCAACTCGGTGCCGGCATATGAAATACATTGTGAAATTTCAATTTTCCTGTAAAAAGATCCTGCATAATGTCATCTCGTGTTTTGCCAGTAGGCTTAAGTAAGTCTTCAGCGACACGCAATAGTAATTGGCCATGCCCCATTTCATCTTGTACCTTTGCCATGATGCCGAGTTTTCTTTGTATAGACGGGGCTTTAGGTACCCATTCTTTCTCTGGAAGCGCTCCCATAATCTCACTGATTCCATGCATAGAAATCAATTTAATTAATGCATTGCGATAATCTTCAGGCATCCAATCATCAGCTTCGATTTGTTCACCGCGATTAATCCGTTCCATAAACTGTTCATACTTTTGTTCTTTTGTTTCCGCTACAACTGAACTACTCATCTACCTTCCCTCTCTTCTTTGAGTTATTTTTTATTTTATATAACGTTTATATAACGATATTATATATTATAGTTATGTTATAAAGCAAATTTATTTTTCTGATTATTCATTTTAATCTTTTCACAAGATGACTTCGACTTGTCGCTTATCAACGATTCTAACAGCTTTCCCTTCTGATCTCGGGATACTCCTTGGTGGATGTACTTTAACTTTCATCGAAACTAGACAGTTATTTTTCATGGAATGCTGTACTTTTTTCATTAAACCTAAAGTATATCCCTCTAAATCGACACCGTTCGATTTTTGATACATAACTTCATCCATTTCTACATGAAGTTCTACACTATCCAGTACACCATCATTGAGTAAATGTACTTGATAGATAGGTGCCAATTCTTCTATTTGTAATAAATAATGCTCGATTTCAGAAGGAAATACATTTACACCGCGAATAATCATCATGTCATCGATTCGCCCTTTAATTCGGGACATTTTTTTCGTTGTTCTACCACAAGAACAAGTACCAGATTTTACTGAAGCTAAGTCTCCTGTACGATAACGAATAATTGGAAACGCTTCCTTCGTTAAACTAGTAAAAACAAGTTCGCCGATTTCTCCTTCAGCTACTGGTTCTAACGTATCAGGATCGATTACTTCTACCAAGAAATGATCGTCAGCAATATGCAGACCTTGTTGTTCTTCATGACATTCCATCGCTACACCTGGTCCCATCACTTCACTTAATCCGTAAATATCACTTGCCTTTATACCGAACAACTCTTGAAGTTTTTTACGCATACCTTCTGTCCAAGGTTCTGCACCAAAAATGCCATATTTTAAGGAACTCTTAGCTGGATCTTTGCCTTGCGCTTTCATTTCTTCTGCAATTTTCAAAATATAAGAAGGGGTACCTGCAATCACTGTCGGTTTGAAATCCTCAATAATCATTATTTGGCGATCGGTATTGCCACCAGATACCGGAACTGTCGCCATTCCTAACCTTTCTGCACCAAAATGAATCCCTAATCCCCCAGTAAATAGCCCATAGCCATAGGCATTTTGGAAAATGCCATCCGGTTCACCACCAGCTAAGGCAATCGCACGAGCAGCTAAATCAGCCCAGTTATCAACGTCATTTTGAGTATAACCAACTACCGTTGGTTTCCCACTTGTACCAGATGAAGCATGTACGCGAAGGACATCCTTCATCTCTACCGCAAACAAGCCATAAGGGTAGTTATCTCTTAAATCGGATTTTTTTGTGAAAGGAAGTTTACTTAAATCATCAAGCGTTTGGATATCATTCGGAGTAATATTTAATTCTTGAAACTTATTTTGATAGAAAGGGACATGTTCAAATACTCGATTCACAGTTTTCTTTAATCCTTCTAACTGTAGCGCTTCCATTTCAGACTTACTAAAGGTTTCAGCTTTGTGTAGAATCATCTTTTTATCTCCTTATTGGTTATTGTGGCTTTTTCTTTTTGATAGCTACTCATATAAGTAAATTATTTTAATCGTTGAAACACCCCAATGAACAGTGTTGTTATGTGGAGATTGTGTAAGTATTTTTGTAAAAAAGCTTTTGAGCACCAGCCTTCTATAGAAAAAGCCCGTTTTTAAAACGCTTTCATTTAAAAAACATATATAAATATAACCTTTTACAAGTTTACAACCGTAAAAAAGTTATATTTATTTTCACTTAAATTATCACATAATTTTTTAAATGTAAATAAAAATCAGATATTTTAAAATAGAGGTAATATAATTATAATAAGTCAAAAACATTGGTAATTAAGGTTATAACCGTAAATTATTTATTTCTAAAATATTTGACAAATCATAATTATCCAATTATCATTCCGTATATAACATTATTAAGTTAACCGTATTTTTTTAGTTATAATTAGTATCTAAACTTTTATTGGAGGTTATATCATGGCCAAATATACGATTGTAGACAAAGAAACTTGTATTGCTTGTGGCGCTTGCGGTGCTTCCGCTCCAGATGTGTATGATTATGATGACGAAGGAATCTCTTTTGTCATTCTCGATGATAACCAAGGAAATGAACCAATACCTGAAGATCTCCTCTTTGACGTTGAAGACGCCATCGATGGATGTCCAACAGATTCGATCAAATTGAGTGATACACCATTTAACGGTGTGCCCGTTGAATCATAAAGAATTAATTGCTCGGGTACCTTGCGTACTCGGGTTTTATTCTTGTAAAATAGTTCGCTCACTTCGTAATATATAAACCTTGCTAATATTTTTTGTGGTCTTATTTAAATGGCGAATTATTTCTTGGTAGATTCAAGATACTGTCTGTTTTTCGTCGCTTATACTTTCGAATAATTTTTTAAGGGCAACGATCTTTACCATTGTAATGATTAATAATCCATATAATTGTAAATATAGTAAAATAAGTAATAATAAATTAATATCATTATATAATTTTTCTATAGTAAGAAACTATTAATTACGGGCTCATTTATTTGGAACTTGTTCCAAAGATAAAAATTATACTCAGATCACCTTTTGCGAGGCACTCATTCCAGGGTTTCTTTCGGAGTTGACTTGCTAACACTTTTTGCGAGGCGCTCATCTCCGAGTTTGCTTCTGAGTGACCTGCAAACACCTTTTGCGAAGCGCTCATCCACGGATTCCTTTCTGAGTAACCTGCAAACACCTTTTGCGAGGCGCTCATCCACGAGTTCCTTTCTGAGTGACCTGCAAACACTTTTTGCGAAGCGCTCAACTCTAGGTTTGCTTCTGAGTGACCTGCAAACACCTTTTGCGAAGCGCTCATCCACGAGTTTCTTGCTGAGTGACCTGCAAACACCTTTTGCGAGGCGCTCATACCCGAGTTTCTTGCTGAGTAACCTGCAAACACCTTTTGCGAGGCGCTCATCCGCAGTTTCCATTCTGAGTGATCTGCAAATACCTTTTGCGAGGCGCTCATCCGCAGTTTCCATTCTGAGTGATCTGCAAACACCTTTTGCGAAGCGCTCATCCGCAGTTTCCATTCTGAGTGATCTGCAAATACCTTTTGCGAGGCGTTCATCTCCGGGGTTCTTGCTGAGTGACTTGCTAACACCTTTCGCGAAGCGCTCATCCGCAGTTTCTTGCTGAGTAATCTGCCAACACCTTTTGCGAAGCGCTCATCCACGAGTTTCTTTCTGAGTGACTTGAAAACACCTTTTGCGAAGCGCTCATCTCAGGGTTTCTTGCTGAGTGACTTGCAAACACCTTTTGCGAGGCGCTCATCTCAGGGTTTCTTGCTGAGTAACCTGCAAACATCTTTTGCGAGGCGCTCATCCCCGAGTTTCTTGCTGAGTGACCTGCAAACACCTTTTGCGAGGCGCTCATCCCCGAGTTTCTTGCTGAGTGACCTGCAAACACCTTTTGCGAGGCGCTCATCCGCAGTTTCCATTCTGAGTGATCTGCAAACACCTTTTGCGAGGCGCTCATCCGCGAGTTCCTTTCTGAGTGACCTGCAAACACCTTTTGCGAGGCGCTCATACCCGAGTTTCTTGCTGAGTAACCTGCAAACACCTTTTGCGAGGCGCTCATCCGCAGTTTCCATTCTGAGTAACCTGTAAACACCTTTTGCGAAGCACTCATCCGCAGTTTCCATTCTGAGTGACCTGCAAACACCTTTTGCGAAGCACTCATCCGCAGTTTCCATTCTGAGTAATCTGCAAATACCTTTTGCGAGGCGCTCATCCGCAGTTTCCTTTCTGAGTGATCTGCAAACACCTTTTGCGAGGCGCTCATCCGCAGTTTCCTTTCTGAGTGATCTGCAAACACCTTTTGCGAAGCGCTCATCCCCGAGTTTCTTTCTGAGTGACCTGCAAACACCTTTTGCGAGGCACTCATCCCCGGATTCCTTTCTGAGTGACTTGCAAACACGCCTTCTTTTTAGAAAATGATTAAATACCGGCAGAGACAAATGAGGCCACCCAAAATATTGGGTGGCCTCGAAATTCTATATAGAAAAAGGTAATCTAGTCAATTATTGTCCATAATGGATATATAGCTCAGCACGTCGGAAAGGGGGTCCATAGGCGAGAGCGAAAAAAAATATGGATGGTGTGTATATGGGACAATAACTGCTAGAGTACTATCATCTTTTGATGATATTCCTTATTCCTGCGATATTATTTAGATAAATCTTCTTGTAATGCTTTTAAAAATTCAACACGGCTATTTGCAGGGCCGCCTTCTAATAGTGGATCAATCGTATTTACATATACTTGATCTTCTTTAAATGCCGTAATGTTTTTCACAATAGGATCGTTTTGTAAATCTTCTAAAGCGTTTTTCGCCTCTGCATTTTCACTTTCAGCAAATTGGATGAATAGGTGGTCTGGATTCATATCTGCTAACTGCTCAATTGAAAGTTGTGCTTGGTTCTCTGCTGCTTCAATCTCTGCTGGTACTTCTAATCCTAATTCACTATATAAAACAGGATTGACGAATACATCTTGTGGATAAACAAATACTTGACCTGCGCGGATACGTACAGCTGCTACTTTTTTACCTTCTAATTCTCCAGCAATAGATGCTTTTGCAGTTTCTACATCTTCTTTATATGCATTTAATACTTCTTCTGCTTTATCTTCTTTTCCAGAAATCTCACCCATTAACTTTAAGTTTGCTTCCCAATCAGTAGAGATATAAGAAACAGGAATAGTCGTAGCAATTTTCTCTAATTTCTCTGTTACATCTGCAGGGAATTTAGATGTTGCTAAAATAACATCTGGTTGTAACTCAAGCACTTTTTCAAAGTTCGGTTGTCTTTTTTCACCGATAGATTCAGCTTTATCTGTGATAGAAGTATAAATTTCAGGAAATTCTCCTCCAACTGAAATAGCACCCACTGGATGTACATCTAATGCTAACGCATCTTCCATTGCTTCCATGGCACCAGTAATTACGATTCGCTCTGCATTAGCAGGGATTTCGTATGATTTACCTAAGTACTCAATTGTTTTTGTACCATCTTCACTGCTTTCTTCGGTTTTTGCATCATCTTCCTCTTTGTTCGAAGCATTTGACTCTTCACTACTACCTCCACCACAAGCGGCTAATACTAACATGATGAACATCATTAAACTAGCTAACATCCACTTTCTATTCACTATTATTCTCTCCTTCTAGTTCTTCTTCTTTGTTAGATTTGTTATAAATGTATTACTTTCATACTCTTCTCTGAACAATCCTTTTTCTACAAGTAATGGTAGCAGCTTATCGAAAAATAGTTGTAGTGACCTTATTGAACCACCTGGTAAAGCAATAAAACCATCCATTGCTCCTTTATCCAGCCAGTATTCAATCTGCTGTGCAGCCTCCTCGACTGTGCCGATGATTATCCAATGAGCCGAACTGATAACCTCTGGCCTTGATAGTAATTGCTGAACTGTTGGTTCATTTTTGATAATGTAATCTTTTAACAGTCCTGCATGTGTTTTGCTATACACTTGTCGATCATTATGCGGTATGTGCGCTGCAGTTACTTTGTCATCTTTAGCAAATCCACTCAGATCCAGGCCCAGTATACGCCGTACCATTGCCAATTGTTGCTCCAGACTTAGATGTGCAAAAGCATCACGATAAAGCGCTTTTGCTTCAGCAGTTGTATTTCCTAAGAAAAGTGATAATCCTGGTAATACAACAATATCATCAGCTTTTCTACCTTTTGACTTTGCACGATTGCGCAAATCTTGACGATAACTTATCGCTGATTCGATTGTAGGTGTGGCAGCAAAGATTCCTGATGCTACACCAGAAGCAAACTCACGCCCAGCATCAGAAGCACCTGCTTGAAATAATGGTAATTCTCCAGCAAGATGAGCAGGTAAATTCAGCGGTCCTCTCACATCATAGAAATCACCTTGATAATCAATTGGATGAATTTTATCTTTATCAGCAAATATCCCTTCATCCCGATCAACTAAGAAAGCTTCAGCAGGGTAACTCCTCCACAACCTATGAATAACATCTACGCTCTCTTTCGCACGATTATATCTTTCCTCTGAAGAAGGCATATTCTTATGGCCAAAATTATCTCCACCTTCAATAGAAGTGACAATGTTCCACCCTGCTCTTCCTTCACTTAATCGATGAAGAGTCTGTAATTGCCTTGCAATCACGTATGGTGGGTTAAAAGTAGTCGAAACAGTTGTGACCAATCCAATCTGACTTGTGTGCTCTGCTAGCATCGTCATCAACAATGTCGGATCTAATCCTCCCATCGCTGGTGATATATTGACTCTTTCTGGATGCAAAAATAATGCATCTGGTTTGAATACAAAGTCCAACTTTGCTTCTTCTGCTTTTTTCGTCAGCTCTATGTAAAAATCAGCAGAAAATATACGTTCTGCACTACTATCTTTTTTGCGCCAACCCCAGCCATTTAACCAAGTAGGTGATAATGATAACCCTATACAAAGATGCTTCTCACTCATTACTATTCAACCTTCCCTACAGTTGCTGCCACTAACATTCCCATATAAAAAACGATTTTCATTCAGAGATTCTGTTTGATAATGAGAATCATTTTCATTATAGGATGGAATGAAAAAAAAATCTAGTGTTATTTTGAAATTATTTGTTAATTTTTTCTTTAGCTCAAATGTAAAAAATAAAAGGTAGCCCGAACCAAGAATGGTTTTATAGGCTACCTTTATGATACTTAAAATCCGGTCTATCCTTCTAAGAATACTTCCTCAAGGCTAGGCTCATCTACCTCAATACGAAAAATATCAATTTTATATTGGTTAAAAGCTCTTACAATTTGAGCAATTTGTTCCTCCTTTTCTAAAGTTATTATTGTTTTCTCATCTTCTCGTTGTATCTCTTCACTCATATTATTTAACCATTGGATGACCGTATGTTCTTGATCTTGCGGAAAAATTGAATGTTTCATTGTCACAATCAGCTTCGACCGGTAATACGCTTTAAGTTCAGCAATTGTACCAAGTTTCTGTAGCTTGCCATCTTTCATAATTCCAATTCTGTTACAGAGCTTTTCAACTTCATATAAATTATGCGAAGTTAAAAATATCGTTTTCCCCATTTCCTTTAACTTAATGATTAATTGTTGAATTTCTATCGCAGATTCAACATCTAATCCCGAGGTTGGTTCGTCTAAAAATAATACTTCCGGATCATGAATAATCGCTTGAGCTAACCCTAGTTTTTTCTTCATCCCAAATGAGTATTTACCCACTCTTTTATTCGCATCTAAACCAAGTCCAACCCATTTTAAGACACGTAAACATTCTGCAGTCGTCACTTTTTTTCCAGAAATATTGGCAAAATATTTTAAATGAGCAATTGCATTCATATGATGATAGAATGCCGTATAGTCAGGCAATACTCCGATTCTTTTTTTCACTTCTTCATTTGGTACCTTTTCTCCTAGAATACTAAATGAGCCAGAAGTTGGTCGAAGAATACCTGTTAATATATTTATAAAAGTAGATTTTCCTGCCCCATTTCTACCAAGAAAACCGAAAACCTCTCCTTCTTCTACTTTTAAGTTTATCCCTTTTACAATATCGACTTTACCAAAGCGCTTTACTATATCTCTCGTTTCTATCACATTCATTTAACAATCCGTCCTTTTAAAAATAAAATAAGTCATACTATACATAACAGCAGCTTGTAAAAAAACGATAAGAAACTTAAAATCTTCGTCTTGCATATAGAATAGCGGCATCAAATATTTTAGATAGCTATACCATGCTGTAGATTCTAATATAACCATTTGAAAGATTGAAAAGGCCATCCCAAAAATCACACCAATAAACATTGTATATTGTGGACTCTTAATGACAATTGATAACAATAATGTAATAACGACAAGGTAAGTTAATAAACTTACTGTTTCCAAAAATAATCGCCCATCAAATGACTTAGAATAAAACAACGTTATTACATAACAGACAGTAAAACAGACAAACCAAAAAATCCATACTCCTAAAAATTTACCAAACAGAATATTTGCTTTGGATGTCTTCGTGACAAGAAAGCGCATCGTACGCTCACTCAATTCTCGATTTAAGACATCATGTGATAATGACATCACGAATAATGGACCAAAAAGTAGCAAGATTATCAGTAGACCACCCGCATACCAACTTGAAGTTTGTTCTAACTCCAGAATTGGTACTAATTGCTCCGTATACTTTGCAAAATAATAAGAACTGACTAAAAGAACAACAATCATAATAATCGATTTCACACTTTTGAATAATTGAAAGAATTCCTTCTTTGTAATTGCCATCAATGTTATTCCCTCCTTACGAACTACTATAATAGACTCACCTTACCTAATGAGTAACATCACCTTAATTCTACCTTAAATTTCCACAATCGCTTCTTAAAAATGATATGATATATGCGGAATACTAGCTAGGGGATGATAGAAATTGTATGATAGCAGACTATTAATAGTAGACGATGAACAGTCAATCTGTACGATGTTAGTGACGATTTTAAAAAAAGAAGGCTTTAACCATATACATACGACTGGCACAGCAGAAGATGCTTTATCATTATGTGAAAATAACGAGTATGATTTAATCCTTTTAGATGTGATGCTTCCATGTAAAAGTGGTTTTGACATCTGTCCAAGTATACGTGCGATCACTAATGCACCCATTTTTTTTCTAACGGCGAGAGCATCCGATCTAGATAAGTTATCAGGTTTTGCCTTAGGCGCTGATGATTATATTACTAAGCCCTTTAATCCACTTGAAGTCGTGGCACGGATACTTGCCCATTTACGTAGACAACAAACTCATTTACCATCAAAAAAATTAAAGCAATTCAACTTTGGCTCCCTTGAGATCAACATTCATTCAGGTGAAGTATATAAGAACAAGACAAAAATCGATCTCTCAGCTCAATTATTCCAATTACTCGTTTTCTTATGTAAGCACCCTAATCAACTATTCAGTAAAGGACAGCTTTATGAGCAAGTTTGGGGGGAGCCTTACTTAGGAGAAGATAATACGGTAATGGTTCATATTCGAAAGTTAAGAGAGAAAATCGAAGACAATCCTAGTGATCCAAAATGGATTGTGACTGTACGAGGGCTTGGCTATAAGTTTGTTAGTAGGGATACCCCAAAATGAGTATTCATCGACGTTTTATTACTCAATTTCTTTTGCAGTTGTTTTTTTATTTTATCTTCATTTCTTTTATTCTTTTAACCTTTACTGTTTTCTTTGGTTATTATTTATCAAAGGCGGAGATTGAAGGGAATGTTGGGAAAGCTGACGAACTATTTTTAGAGGATCAAATACAACTAAACAATGGGCATGTCACCATCCAATCAGAGTTAAAAGAGCTAGTAAAAAAGCAATCTGGATGGTTATTAATATTTGATAATAAAGGGCAGCTAATAAAGCATTTATACTCGCCTAAAGAGTTAGAAATGAACTTCTCAGCTTTGATAGATCATAAGGAGGATTACGATCGATATTATAGTTGGCAGTTATATAATGATAGTGAACAGCCACTCATTGTCATGTTTGGGCAAAGAAATAAAGCTGAGAAGCTCATTGATGAAATCGCCTCACATATGAACTGGACAACAGATGAATTGCAATTACCAAGGGATCTTCAACATGAAGTAATGAGTGTAGATGGATCCGTGTTTTTATCTACACTGGATGGGACAGTCTTGAATACCTTCAACAATGAGCAGAGACTGTCTATTAAAGAACTTTATCAATTAGGTAACAATAATAGCTTTTTGACAAAGAGTATTTCCAATCAGGAATCTAATAAGACACTCATTGTCTCTGTCCCTAATCCGATAAAAGAGGATGTTGAAGCAACAACGTTTATATATCATTTAAAATATCCACTGATCGCTCTCCTAATCGCTTTATTACTCACTTTTATTATTAGTGGCTTTTTATATTCGCGTAAGTTCGCATCACCTGTAACGACAGTGATCCAATGGATTGAAAATTTAGGGAATAAACAATATACGTCTCCTACAAATATTAGACATCAACAAAAGCTCTATAATAAGTCTGGAGTTATTAAGCATAAATATAGACTTTATAAAGAAGTAATGGAAACACTCTCTGCTGTAACCATCCAACTAGAAGAAAATGAAAAAATGCGAAAAAAACAAGCTAAAACAAGAGAAGACTGGATTAGTGGCTTATCACATGACTTGAAAACACCGCTTTCTTCTATTGTAGGTTACACAAAAATGTTAAATTCCGATCAATATCAATGGAGCCTAGATGAAAAAAAACATTTCATTGACACAATCGATGAGAAATCCCATTACATGATGGAGCTTATCGAAGACCTAACTTTAACTTATCGTTTACAGAATAACAGTTTACCTATTATAGAAGAATCAATAGAATTGAACGAAACGATACGTAGGACAATTATTCAGACAATGAATATGCAAGATGAGTATGCCTATACTTTTGATCTGCAATCAGAAACAAAGCAATTGATTATTTCTCTCGATCCTAAATGGTTCCAAAGAATTTTAGATAATCTCATTATGAATGCTGTGAAATACAACCCAAAAGGAACGACTATAACGATTACGACGCAGACGTTAGAAGAGAGATTGGTCATCATTACCATTGAGGATAATGGAATTGGTATGGACGATGAAACATTAGATAACTTGTTTGATCGCTACTATCGTGGGACAAATACGACTGATTCTTCTACTGGTACCGGATTAGGAATGGCAATCACTAAACAACTCGTCAAACTTCATGGAGGGTCAATTAAAGTACACAGTGATGTCGGTGTGGGGACAAAAGTGAGGATTATCCTTCCCATTAATTAAGACACAACAAATTTCTTAGTGGATATGAATACTTCATTATATCCACTGCTTTTCTTTTTTAGCATGTACTTAAAACATCCTCTATAAACACAACTCATGCTGGGTTTTTACTAGAAGAAAACCAACCTATTACTGCGATCGCAAGTAATATGCCATAAAATATGATTTGCCAAAGGGCTGAATGGGCAAATCCTTCTGGTAACCAAGCAATGTCTTCGTGTGAAAGGACCATTACGAGTAGCTTCACACCTACCCAACCGACAATCAGATAAGCGGCCCCCTCAAGGTTCGGACGTTTATGAAGTAAATCAACAAAGATATTAGCAGCAAAACGCATGAGAAGGACACCGATCAGTCCACCAATAAATACAACAAGGAAATGCCCTGTGTTCAGTCCACCAATATGACCCCAATCTGTTTCAGGTAAGGTTACACCTAAAGCAACGGCAGCTAAAATAGAATCAATGGCAAAGACTAAGTCTGCACATTCTACTTTAAATACAGTCCACCAAAACTCTTTCTGAGTAGCTTCTTCTATGACTTCTTCCTGTTGTTGAGAATGATTGTTCTTTTTCATTCTCAACCAAGTATATAGATTTTTAATTGACATGATTAATAAATATATCGCACCTAAGGCTTGAACTTGCCAGACGTTCACTAAGAAAGAAATAATAAATAATGACCCGAAACGAAGAACCATTGCACCAACTAGGCCATAAAATAAGGCTTTTTTCCGTTGTTTCTCAGGTAAATGACTGACCATTAATGCTAATACGACCGCATTATCAGCAGCAAGTAATCCTTCAAGACAGATGATAACGATTAATACACCTAAATATGGTAATAACAATTCCAATCCTTTCGACTCCCCTTTTTTGCATGATGCGTAACAAAATTTTGTTCACACATGAAGCAGTAGCAAAACAAAGAAATCCCATAGCGAGCTGTTCAGGATGGGCGGAGTCCCATGTTCTCTTCTCTAAACGGCAAATCTCTTTTATAATGTCTCAGGCAGTTACTGCATACTTATTTTTCCTAAATTCCTCGATTTCAACCTATTAATCCTCTATAAATTTGTTATTCATAAAATAATTTAGTAAATAACGGGTGAAAAACCATCCTCACTAAAGAAAGAGTAAAAAATAGTTAGACAATGGTTAAATAGATGAAATTGGCTACCAAATAAAAAAACGCACACAAATTCTGTTTTCATAACAGAATTGTGCACGTTTTAAGTAAAGCATTGTTATTCTAATCCATTAATGGTCATTTCTTTAACAGGTAAAAACATTTCACCTGTATTTAAATAGGTCATCTCTACTTCATCATCTTCTTGCAAATAGATCGCTAGCGGATTGTTTTCAGTAGAGGCAATGAAATTCTTACCATCTTCCAAAAGGAAGGATACGTTTGTTGATTCCCCTACTCTTTCTTTATATACCCTAACTACTTTTCCTGTTAATTGGACTTCTTCAGCACTAGAGCTTCCTTCAACACTTCCACTACCACGTTGTAGAGCTGTTTTATATTGCTTCAATGCATCATTTGGTGTACTAGCATAAACAGCAATTTCCGGATTCGCAGCTGAAACGATAAAATAGTTTTGCAAGAAGCCATTTGTATCTAATACCGGTGTTAACCAGCTTGCTTCACCATAGAAATTATATAGGATTGGCATTTTACCATACCATTTTTTCTCAATGAATTTCTTTTCGATAATTTGTAATGCCCCTTGAGAATCCATATAAGACTCTTCAAGATTCCCCGTATAATAAGTCGCTTCACCTGTTCGAGAGTTCGTCAAAGAATATCCTAGCATAGAGTCAACGCCCTCTTTCGGACTGGTGAAATCAGTGAAATAATACATATCGCCTTTTTCATCAAAAATAGGACTCACATTCGCTTCTGTACCTTCATCTGATGGTAACTTCACATCAGATTTTCCAAATAAACTATTCCAGTAGCCATTCACATATTTTCCGAAGTAGCTATTATGCAAGCTAACTGTCTCCGGCGAAACAGCTCCGTCAATAAAAGCAGGTACATCTTTTAATTTATATTGCTTAGCAGCTCCTGTTAACGGGTCAACCATCACTATCCCCAATGGATTAAAACCGTTTCTTGCGCTAATAAATTCACCATAGGTGCGAATATAAAAAGGCTTACCATCATCATCAATTTCTAATTGCACATCACCATAGAAAATATAATCAGGGTATTGCATTCGAATCTGGCGATAAATATCTTTGTTTAAGAAGGAAGATGGTGTATAAGCCATTTCCGATTTAATAAACTTTGGATTGGCACTAGAGTCTGTTGCACTTACAGTAAAATACCCTGGTGTAGTATCACCTTGTATCCATTTAAAGAAACCGGAAAATTCTACTGGTGCAATATACACATATTGCCCATCTACTTTTTGTATTTGTAAACTCCCAAGTTCATAATAGCTCGTGTTTGGCACTTGCCCAAAAGCTTTCTTCATTTTATTACGAGCAAAATCAGGCGGCACACTTGCTGGTGTTTCATTCTCATCAAATGTTTCAATTTCTTCTTCGACCTGCATTTGTGCTTTTTCAAATTTCTTATCTGCATTAAAGACAAATGCGAAAGACATATAAGCGATAGCTATGATACCTATTAAACCTAGTACTAATTTAACCTTACGTTCTATACCTTTAGCAAAGAAACCGCCAAGTACAGCTAACACTGTTAAACCGATAACAAGACCATTCATATTGCGATCTAAATTAGTGAAGTAGTAAATACTAAAGATAATAATAAAGAGGAGAATGAAGATAAAAAGGAACCCGTTAATTGAAGGGCTTTTTTTCTTTTCTTCCCCCTTTTGAAATAAAGATAAGATTGGAAACAAAATAACTGCGCTTACCACAGCGATTATAAGTGAGAATATAAATAGTTCTCCCATGGAGTATCCCCTTTCGTTTTTGCAATGTTCTACTATGTTATACGGATCTACACGGAAATAGTTTCAGTCCTTTTTCATTTTTTTGTTATAATCAAGACTAATGAAATCTAAAATGTGAGGAAATAGTAATGTGAGAAAAAAAACATATCTTAAAATCCCTTTGTCGTTACTGTTACTTTGTTTGCTTTTATTCGGTAGCTATGAATTAATGAATGCAAGATCATATCAATTATTCGGAAACATAACAAATAGCATTGAAACCGATGAAAAAGTAGTTGCTCTTACTTTCGATGATGGTCCAACTAAAAATGTGGAACAGGTTCTTCACTTATTGGAACAATACAATGCAAAGGCCACTTTCTTTCTGATTGGTCAAGATATAGAGAAGTTTCCCGAAGAAACGAAAGCAATTATTGAAGCTGATCATCAAGTTGGTAATCATACATTTTCACATGCAAGAATGATTTTCAAGTCACCGACATTTATTAAAGAGGAAATTGATAAAACCGATGAACTCATCCATGAAGCGGGATATAAAGGCGAGATAGACTTTAGACCACCAAACGGCAAAAAATTAGTATTCTTACCTTATTATCTCAAGCAACAAGAAAAAGAAACGATTACATGGAATATTGAACCTGATACTTTTTTCACTACACCAGAGGAAAAAATCGACTATGTATTAGAAGCAATCCACCCTGGTTCTATTATTCTCCTTCATCCAATGTATGATCAATCTGGTGACGAACTTCAAGTGATCGAAGAAATTTTAAAAGCTTTAACAGAAGAAGGCTATCGATTTATTACTGTCGATGACCTACAAACATTAGAATAAAGTTTATAAAACTTTCGCTTCAAGGAGTTTTTTCACCTTTCATTCTATCTATTAAAAAACTTGTACTAAAATAAAGGGCTGGTATACCAATGACTAGATAAAGCCAGCTCTTTGGCATCAAAAGGTTATAAAAATAACTAAATAATACACCCCAGCTAAATAAAATAATAAAATAAGCTAACTTTTTAAAGACTGTTCTAACCTCCTGTTCTTAACCCTTTCAATATATCTGTATGTTGACAATATAGCTTTCTCCCATATTGACAGATTTCCTTATAATGTATATTCAACCATTTATCCATATCTTTTTGTTCATTTTTCTTGAAAAAGAATGTAGATAGTTGCTGCATGATTTGGTAAGATGCATAGTTATGTGGAATATCATTATTTATGGCTTGATGGATTAACCTTTCTAGCAAACGATGGTCTGAGTAATAGATGAGCTCGATTAATTTTGCGCGATACTCCAGCTCCTTCCCGCTTAAATTCGGATAATGTTTATAATCGTTGATATGTTGAGCTTCATGCTTTAAAAATGAAACGAGGTACTGATCTTCATTTAAATATTCTCTATAGCGAGGAAGTATACAATAGATCCCTTCCTTCGATGCCCATCCACCTGCTCCTATTTCTCCAAAAGTGGCATAGTCTAGCCAACCCAGCATCAAAAAATCATCGAGGAAAAATACTTGAACCGTTTCTATTTCATTTAAAAGTTCAACATCTACCTTTTTACTTTCTGTAGTTTGCCAAATATATGGACCATAATGTGGAAATGTCCTTCCTCCGACGAATGAATAGCCTTTCTCTTTAAATATTTGTCTCAGCTCTTCTTCTATTTCTTCCATCGACTGAGCATGGCTAAATGTTGATTTACCTAAACCTATTAATAGATCACTTTCCGCTTGAGAAACATCTTTTCTCCTAGTTAAAACATCTATAAAATAGCTGTGATAACAATTAACTACATTTGCTATCCACTTATCAACATGTTGAAAAGGTTCATTCTTCTGAAAGAAGCGCTGTTGATAACTTTTCAACATGGCTTCCTCTTCTGCAGTACGATGCTCCTTTCTTATTAATTGTTGATAGATTTGTGTGATCTCGCCCTGAATACAGAGTTGATAGAGTAAATGTGCCACCCGAAAAACCTCCATTTGCTGTTCTTCCTATGTGGGATTCGACATTATTCTTCTATTACCTTCATTATTCTTAATGGTTCAGTTCAACTATGGATCACCTACGGATAATCGTCGTATGTTGCTTCACCCTGTTTTCAAATGACGATTGTAGATTTCAAACGAATGATAGTAAAAACAAACGAGCAAATCTTTTCACAGTCTTTGCTCGCTTGTTGAGTATCTCTAGGATTTATTTGCTGCTCTCCTCATTATCCCCATCTACACCAAGCATCGTTTTTGCCATCTTCTCCATTTCCTCCAAGCCAGAGAGTTGAGCAAATTCAGCTACTCCAACGGCTGCTGCACTGACAAGTTCGATGATATGCTCTTTCATAAATGGCCATGTCCTGCCGCCCGCTTTTTCATAAGCTGAGATGACTGCATCTAACCCCTCTTCTCCAAAAATTAAATAATGAGAAGTAAAGTCTATAGATACATCACCGACAGCTACTTCAGTCCAGTCTATCAATCCTGTTACCTCTTTCTCTTTATTCACAAGAATATGCCCTGGATGCACGTCACCGTGAAGCAATCCTGTATGATTGGGCCATAGGCGATCATTCGCCAACCACTTCTGCCAACGTCTCCAAAGTTCATCGCTTACCCCATAAATCTCCTTTACCTTATTCATTCTTGAACTCATTTCCTCTTTTGCTTGGGAACTATTAAAAATTTTAATACCAATATCTTTCACATAGGGGATCGGCGTTCGGTGAAGTTCTGCCAGTATTTCACCTAACGTTGCGTGATACCTTGTCAAATCACTTTCCTTATCGAAGCTCCAAACATAGTTTTGTATCTCATGATCGATTGTGCCAGCTGGTATACCGTCTAATTGTTTGTAGGCCATACAATCATTCGTAAAAACCTCCCAATGCGGTGCTTTAATGCTCGTATGTTTATAAAGTACTTCAAGTACCGCATGCTCCTGTTTTGAACGAGTCATTGAATCTTCACGGCGTGGTATACGTAATATCCACTGATTATTTTCCTTATCCACAACATGTGCAACTAAGAAATCCATACCTGATTCATTTATTTTAATTTCTTCCTCATCAATCATTAATCCATGTTTGTTAGCTAGTCTTTTCACTTCTTTTTTATCCATTTTTATCTCTCCTTTATTTCACTTGTTTTATTTGTTGCTCTTCAATTTTAAAAATATGATCCGCCACTCTTTTCACGAAAGTTCGGTCATGACTTACCAGCAGTACAGTCCCTTCATATGCATGAAGAAAACTTTCCAATGCTTGTATGGCTCTTATATCTAGAAAATTGGTTGGTTCATCTAAGATGAGTACATTATTACTTCCTAAAAATAGCTGACATAATACAAGTCTGGTTGATTCTCCACCACTTAAGGTCATTACCGATTTCTGCAAGTCATTCCCTTCAAAACCCATAGAATGAAGGACTGTACGAACTTTACTTTCAGCATATACACTGTTTTCATTCATAAATGCTAAAACCGTTTGTACACCTTCTAATAAATAATTATGCTGATGATAAACACCAAATGATACATTAGGAGATAGAACTATTCCATCCCCATTGGAGACGATATGTTTAAGTAAAACCGTTTTACCGGAACCATTCCTTCCCTCAATGGCAATGATCTTTCTTAATGGGAACTGGAAACTGGCATGTGTTAATAATCGTTTGCCATCAACAGATAAAGAGACTCTATCTCCCATTATTGGGTATTTATTATGCATTTGAAGAATTTTTGATTGTGGGAAGTGGTGCACACGATCAACTTCCGGTGTCTTTACCTCTCCTAACTGATCTATTCTTTGTTCTATTGCCTTCGCCTGACGATGAATGTTCCTTTGACTTGTATCTTTTGATTTCGTCATGAACATTCGGTTCGCTTTTGCTTTTGCCTCTTTTTTCGACATTGAACGATTGGCTTGATTCACTTTTTCTGCTTGCTTCATTTTTTCATCCGCTGCTTGAATTAATCTTTGTTTTTCTTTCTTATATTGTTCAAATGCTTGAATATGCTGATTGTGAGCTAGTTGTTTCTGTGACTCATAGTCAGAATAGTTGCCCACATATTCTGTTACGTGTCCATCTTCAACTTCCCATATTTTTGTTACCAATTGATCGAGCAAGTATCTATCATGACTAATAATAATGAGCGAACCGTAATAATACATAAGCTCATCTATTAAAAAATCTATGCCTTCACTATCCAGATGGGTTGTCGGTTCGTCGATAAGCAATCCTTCATAATAGGTGGAAAAAAGTTGAGCAAGTTTTAATCGTGTCTGTTCACCACCACTTAAATGATTCACATCCTCATTTGGTACGGATAACCTTGATAATAACTCTCCGTCTGCTTGCCTTGTTTCCGGCACTTCTTTTTGCTCAAAGTAGCCAAAGTCAATCTGTTTACTCACACTTCCTTTTAAAGGATAGATATCCCCATACATAAGCTTTAATAGGGTCGTTTTACCACTACCATTCTTCCCAACAATCCCAATTCGATCATACTGGTAGACTGATAAATAAGGAATCTCTAAAATAATACGATCTAGATATGTCACCTCAATATTTTTTATTTCTAATGTTAATTGTCCCACGCTGCCACTTCCTTTAGTTGAGTGATTAAAGGAATGTGATCATAAAAAAACACAGACGCGCTCGGTTGTCTGTGTTTAGGGTAAACGTATATGGTGGTATTTGTTTTAGAGATAACAAAAAAACACAGACAATCTGCGTTTTCTGTTCGAAATTATCACGATGAAAACCATTAAAAATGTGCAGACTACTCCCGTTTACCCTGTTTATGAAAACAGAGCCTTTGAACATTATTCAATTAGCTGTTCAAAGTAACGTGGCGTAATCTCATACTTGCAGTCATTTTTAATGATCCTCCCTTCTTTTATTAATAATAACTATATTATGTTCTCCATAGATTTGTCAATCAGGCAAAAAATCCGGTAAGATACATAAAAAGGAGTGAAAGTATAATGGACTTTACCTTTACTTACCCAAAAGATTGTAGCAATGCACCAAAAAAAGAGACGATTAAAGAAATGATACATGCTTTTGCTCGTAAAGATCCCTCCCAAGGTTCTCACTATTTGTCAGAGGATATCCAATGGCAACGAGTGAACCATCAGTCAATCATTGGCAAAGAGAGCCTATTTCATTTCTTTGCTAACACTGAAAATAATCATGTTTTATCTCTACATATTGAGCGAATTATCACCCATGGAAAACTTGCGTCAGCGGATGGCACTTATACTATGTCAGATGGTTCAACATTTTCTTTTTGCCATATCATTACCTTCACAAGTGCCGGGAAAAATACAATTAATACTGTCAAAACCTTTTTAATTAAACACGATTGAATGATTTTGACAGAACATTAATTCTCGAAACATTACCTTTCCACAACATAATGTAATTCAACAAATTGATTAAAGGTTCTCGTGCTTATTAAAGAAAGATTGAATTGATAATCACCTGCCTTAAAAAGGGGAATGCCCTCACCAATGATTCTTGGTGCAACAGTAACAATCATTTCATCTATAAGATTTTCCTGTAAGAATGTATAAAGTAAGTCACCCCCACCGATTAGCCATATGCTTTTTCCCTCACCATTTTTCAAATGATTTGTAAATGCTTTAATATCTGGATGAATAAATTTCACATATTCCGTATCTTCATTCACTGATCGGGAGAACACAAAACATTCCTTATCCTTGTATGGAAATTCTCCCTTTTCTTGTTCCATTACCCAATCATACGTACGCTTTCCTATTAAGATTGTATCCACACCGTTGATAAACTCACCGTAGCCATTATCTCCTTCTGACTCCACACTAAATAACCAATCTAGTGAATCTTCTTTTGTTGCGATATAACCATCTAAACTTTGAGCAATATATAGTACTACTTTTCTCATCATAACCCTCCTAAAAAGAACAATTGTTCGTATATTTTAACATACATCTTCATTCATATCATCTACACCGAATAGATAATCATACATATTTAAATCAATTGATATTTAAAAATTTAAAATATTTCACTTTTTGTATTATTATTATAATTAAGCCAATTTTTTAGGAGGAAACCTATGTTTAAAGTCGGTAGCATTTTTATTCCTGTGTCAGATATTGAAAAATCTTCTTCATGGTACGTAAAATACTTAGGTGCGACGAAAATTGACGTTTGGGAAGGGGGCGCGGGATTTTATTTACCTACTGGGTCAACTCAGTTAGCTTTAATCAAAGTGAATCGTCCACAACCGACGGAATTCACTATACAAGATAACCAAAAAAACGCCTATTATAATTTTGTCGTGGATAACATCGTAACAGTTCATCAGTATTTTAATAAAAATGGAGTCATAACGACTGATATTCAACATATGGGAGAGATGGCGTTCTTCGATTTTTTCGATATAGATGGTAATCCATTTAGTGTAGTAAATGAAGTAAAAGATTCACCGTATCATTCAGAGAATGTAAAAAGAATGCAAGAAAAGTAAGAAGGAAAAGAGGTTAGGATATCAGTATGCTAGCTAAGGATTTATCGAATGATTAGGTATATCTAACAGCTAATCATTCGGGTTTTTTGTAATTTATCTTTTTATATGAAGTAAATAGTGGACCGGAGCGGAAGACACTCGACTCCTGTGGGAAATAGAGGGGGAGCTTGTGATCCCGCAGGTAATGCCCTAGGAGGCTCAAGCCCCTCCCCGCGGGAAGCAAGTGTACGCGAGGGCAATGGAATTTTTGGTAAAAGGAGTTTTATAAATCATAATTTGTAATTGTTCGTTTTTGATTTTAGCTCATTTTGTTATGTTCCTACCTCCTTTATCCAAACGAATCAGCTTAATTGAAAAACCCCTTTTAATGGTTTACTATTTATATAATGAACGTTATATCTAAAGGATGTGTGGGTAAATGAGTAAAAAGAAAGAGCAATTACTTGAAAAATCAGAGAAATTATTTGATCAGCACGGCTTTCATACAGTTGGCTTAAAACAAATTATTAAAGAATCTAATGTGGCTCTTATGACAATGTACAACCACTTTGCATCGAAAGAAGCGCTTATTTTAGAAGTGTTACGTAGAAGAGAAGAAAGATATTTTGACATTTTAGAAAATGCCTTATCCAATCAGGGCAACTTAGCTATTCGATTAGCCGAGGCACACATCAATTGGTTAAGAATAAACGGTTCAAATGGTTGTATGTTTCTGCGGGCTAGAGAGGAGTATTCTTTAGAACCTTCATTTAATGGTGAGATTGTCAGTTTTACTGAACAACATAAAAGACGGCTCATTGATTTTTTCACAAGTAAAGGATTGAATAGCAACGAGGCACTAAGGCTTGAATTGTTATTTGAAGGAGCTACCGCTTTGGCAGAAGTATTTGCTATAGAGACTGTAGCAACAGAATTTCATCATTCAGTATCGAGTTTGTTTTCGGAATAGAGGGTCTCGCTCTTTATTTCAAGAAAATATAATGAACGTTATATCTATTTGAATGAGGTGAATAAACATGAGAAAAGTAATACTACCTGGATTAGCAATGATTGCTGTCACATATGCACTTGCCCGCTTAAGTTATGGCTTATTTCTCCCAAATATCTCGAATACATTGGGCATGAGTGAAGGTGAAGCTGGGCTAGGGAGTTCCATTGCATTTATCGCCTATGCACTTGCTTTATTACTTTCAGCCTTATTGATTAAACATTTTGGCTACCGGAAAGTGAATCTCTTTGCTGGTTTTACAGCCGTTTTTGGACTACTAGGGATGGCTAGTGCGCCATCTATTTTATACTTAAATATAAGCCTATTTATAGCTGGTTTAGGTAGTGGATTAGCTTCTCCAGCATTAAGTCAAATGGTGCAAAACACTTTATCAAAAGAAAAGCTCGACCAAGGAAACACATGGATCAATAGTGGAACCAGCTTTGGTATTATTTTGAGCGGACCCATCGTTATTTTATTTACTGATCATTGGCGATTAGCTTACTTACTATTTGCTGTTATTGCTGCTCTTGTATTGATTTGGAATCATTTTTCTCTTCCTCCTGATGAGAAAAAGGAATCGTTATCAGATAACAATATTAAATATCTATCTGCTATAAAAACAGCTAAATATTTATTAGTTGCTTCCCTTTTAATCGGCGGAAGTTCTTCAATTTACTGGACTTTTTCAAGAAGCTTCATAACTTCAAGCTATGGACTAGGAATCAATGAAAGTGTGATATTCTGGATTATCATAGGATTGGCTGGCATACTTGGAGGCGTTTCAGGAAACTTTATTCAAAAACTGGGATTGTCCCTGTCTTACCGATTACTTGTCTTTTTACTAGCAACGTCTATCTTTCTATTAACAATTCCAAGCGCTGTGGCTATTTACCTTTCGGCTGGTCTATTTGGCAGTACCTACGTTTTCCTCACGGGACTATGTATTGTCTGGGCCACGAGGATTTTTCCCGTTTTGCCGGCTTTAGGAGTAAGTTTATCCTTTTTCGCACTGGGAATCGGGCAATCATTAGGTTCCTATCTCGCCGGTATATCCATTGAAATGACTTCCTATCCTTTTAGTTTCAACATATTTGCCGCCTTTTGCTTAGTCGCTTTGTTTGTCACAACGAAGAAGAAGTCAACGTCATGAGTAGGATCTGCTTTTTCATAGGTAATCACCGCTACACGAAATAAAGAATAAGCATCAGTTATTGTTGCCTCAAACAATAACTGATGCTTATTCTTTGTTCAGAACTTTCATTCAATTCTAGAGTTGCTTAGTTAGGATGGATGTTACCATTCACACTATCCACTTTTAAACTCGCTACCCTTTGTCCTTTAGATTCTTCCAATAAGCATTCCTTATAAATTGGGTTATTTTTAAATTGTTCTAAGACTCTATGAAAATCTTTCTCCTGCTCGTATTCTATACACTCAACTAATTGTCCTCTGTTGTTGGTTATTTTTATCGTATGCATACTCTTTGTTGTTTCCCCCACCTATTCTTATTTATTAATATTTATACTATTAACCTGTATATTTTCGTTTCCTCCTTATACAGTAACACATTCAACTTTTACTTTGAATGACATTTATAAGACAATATTAACATTAATTTTAATAAAATTAATCAACTAACGTCAAAATGCATACAATGAATGATTATACAACATTTGAGAATACTGGATTACTCTAACCCTTAAAAATCCTCCACAATAAAATGTAGAAGTAAGGCGACCTGATTAATCTAGTGATTAGTTGTCCATTTACTATGATTATTTCTGCCATCCGCAAAAAAAACCTATTATCCATGAAGGTAATAGGTTATCTCTAACAAGTTATTTTATTCTTCTTCTTCTTCGACAACTACCTCATGTTCACCTATATAAATGGGGCCATTGGCATGATCAATTCTAATCGGCCATTCATAAGGAACAGCCAGTCTTTTTGCTACTGTTCTCCAAAACTTTGTTGAATCTCTTTCGAACTCTTGGAAATCTTGCAATAATTCTTTATAAGAAGAACCATCGAACTGTACATACATCTCTTGTAATCTCATAAAAGCCATATGACGTATTTCTAATTCGGCTGCTTGCTCCATTTCTTCTTCTGTTGCTTCAGCAATAATCGTACCTGGAGGGGGTAATATGGTATAAATATTATCTATTTCCACTTCTTGGTCAACTGTTTCTACGTTTTTATTACGATTACGGTTAAACATAAGCATCTTCTCCTATTATCTATTATCTATTATCTATTATCTCATTCATATTAGCTTAAATTAGAAACAATTGGAAGTGGAATTTTATTACGATACACTTCTAATCCAACTACATCATTCGAATTTTCATTTACCCAAAGAACGAGATCTCCAGCCATTCTACTAAAAGTGCGAATAGTATAAGATGTGATTAACTCATCCTCTAGTTGCCAACCAGTAGGCTGAAGGAGAATCGATTCCTGTTGAACAAAAAAGGTTGCATGAAAAAAGGAGAAAACTTCTTCCGTTTCTCTTGAGCTTAATTGTGCGATTTTCTCTTTATTGATGAGATAATATTTTATTTTTTGTGGTGTATCTGAGAGTTTTATTCGTTTTCTTCTATATAAATCTTGGATAGCCGGATACCCATTCTTTTGGAGATGCTTTTCTATAATGATCCTTGATTCTGGTTTCAAATGAAATAAATTCATTTCCTTTACCCGTCCAGCAATAATGGTTTCTTTTATTTCCTCATAATGAGGAGCAGCCATCTCCATCACAAGCAATCTCGCCTGTTCATCAGGTATTGGATAGACCATCATACTAGACTCTTCATTAATGATATCCACGGCGGCGAATAACTGACAAACAGCACTCATCGTTTTCGGACTTTTCTTTACAATTATTTTCCTCATTCTGAAATCTTTTATTTCTCCCTTATCTATTGAACAAGGATGTCCTTCTATTTCAGTTAGCCAATTAAACATCGGTACTCCTTTCCATGGTTTATTGAATATGGCTATCCTTCAATTTAATTAAAGCTTGAATACCTTCACGCCGACTTCCACATTCAAGAACGCCACATTACATTTATGATTATTGCCTGTTTAATACTGCAATTAACATCCGGTGTATCACATCATGGTCCCGAGTGTCATGTAACTGATAGTTTCCCCCTGGAAGTGTGTACCATTCATCCGCATCTAGATAAGTAATCGCAAGAGTGAGGTTACCTTCTTTGTCAGATGTCGTTCGTAATTCAAGATCCCCACTGATGACACCAACCTCAGTAGTCATAACACCATGAGTTGCCTTAAACACAGATGAGATTGTATCCATTTAATTGACTCCTTTCATTGGTTGATTGTTTAATAGGAGCAACTATTGAGCATTCCTTGAAGAGCTGTTTTTTCAGAACTCTGCAAATGCAAACTCCAATTGTATTTTGTATTGATCCACATTTTAGCATAAGCACAATTTGCACCTGCACGAGGTGGTTGCCATGTGGATGGATCTTGGTCACCTTTGGAACGATTGGAGCTGGCTGATACTGCGATGAGTTGTGGTCCATTGAGGTCATTGGCGAAGTCCTCTCTTTTAGCAGTTGACCAACTGCTTGCCCCAGAACGCCATGCTTCTGCGAGTGGAACGACATGGTCAATATCTAATTGTGAGGGGTCATTGAAAGTGATGCCATCATAATAGCTATACCATTTACCTGAAGTCACTGGACAATTACCACTATAATTGTCGGCATCACGCTTAAGGATTACTTGTCTTGTATCACAACCATCCCCTTGACTAATCCAGTGAGGGAATTTTTCTCGACTATAGCCACTCATGGATCCCTCATTTTGTACATTTAACGAATTAAGTTGTGCTTGGGTAGTAGATTTGGATGGCAAATCTGGAGGCAAAGCAGAAGCAGGTAATAAATCATACTGAAAAACAAGCAATGATAAAACAAGAGACAAAGAGAACAGCAACGACTTTTTCAACATAGAATTCCTCCTCATTATAATGGTTGTCTATATCAACACTCTAATAAGAGCTGCTAATACCAATCTTAGATAGGACTTTCTATGAGTTTTAGCAAGCAATAATCACTTTGAAATAATTATGTATCTACTTATTTATGGTATATCATAATTAACATCAATTGAAGTTACAATATTATTAATATTTTGTTAATTGGACTTCTTTGAAGACTACATACTAGAGTTGAAAGATGTGCTTCTTCGAAAGATAATAAGCAAATTAGAATGATGTGTGGGGAAATAGGGGTATGTCATGTTGACACACAAAATCCACAAGAAAAGCAGTTGAATATATGGTATAAATCCCCGGAGAACCAAATCTTTTTGTTCTTCCTTATTAAAATTGGGGTCGATAGGTTATCATTTATATGAGAGCATTGGTTTCTCTTTATACAACTCCCTCACCCCTTCCTATTTTTTCAAACATAAATGCCGTAATCTCCTCTCACCTAGTAACTTGTATCCAACTACCGATCCCACTGATAGTAAATAAAATTTCCCTCTTCTCCTTGCATGACAAAGTTATTTCTCTCTAATACTTTTTGAGAAGAAATATTATCTTTCGTTGTTTTGGCCAAGAATTGATTGATTTTCTTATTTTGCTGTAGAAGAATTTGCAATGCATGACTCGCTATCCCTTTCCCAGTGTATGTCTCACCTATGCGATAGCCAAGATAACCCTTTTTCTCTCGCCAGTCTATATCTACAATATTTATTCTACCGACAATTTCATCTGTTTCATTTCTAATAAGATAGAATAATGATTTATTTTCAGCTTGCTCCCCTAATAATTCTATTAAGACTTGTAGGAACTGCTCATATATCTCATAACTTACAGGTCTAGGTGGAACACTTTTCTTAAAAAAATTGTTTATTCACTTTTTCAAATTTGAACAGTTCTTTTGCGTCATCATTAGCAAGTCTTGTCAGTCTATATGTCATCGTATAAGCTCCTCATATCGTTTCATTATCTAATGCTGCCACGATTGCTTGGCCTGCCACTTTTCCTGTAAAAAGACAGCCACCAACAAACGTTCCTTCTAATGAGCGATAGCCATGCACTCCACCTCCGCCAAAGCCGGCTACTTCTCCTGCTGCATATAAGCCGTGAACAGGGGATCCCTTTTCATTTAACACCCTTGCTGATAAATCGGTTTGCAAACCACCTAGTGTTTTTCTACTTAAGAGATTTAAACGAACGGCAATAAGCGGGCCGTTTTTTGGATCAAGAATTTTATGAGGCTTAGCCACTCGTATTAATTTATCCCCCAGATAGTTTCTTGCTCCTCTAATAGCTGTCACTTGCAAATCTTTTGTAAAAGCATGATCAATCTCACGGTCTCTTGCTTGAATTTGTCTCTCAATTTCATCCACACGCAGCAAATCATTGCCAGAAAGTTTATTCATTGCAGTGACAAGATCACCTAGTTGACTAGCAATAACAAAATCTTCCCCTTTATCCATAAATGCTTTTACAGGCGTTGGTACACGTTTTAATGCTCTGCCAATCACTTTACTAATGCTTTTACCCGTTAAATCTGGATTTTGTTCGGAGCCAGATAAGGCAAACTCTTTTTCAATTATTTTATGAGAAAGAATAAACCAAGAATAGTCATAGCCTGTTTTTTTAATTGCCTTTAGTGTACTAAGTGTATCAAAACCTGGATAGTTAGGCGCTTGAAAACGTTTTCCATTTGCATCAAGCCAAATAGAAGATGGTCCAGGAAGAATACGAATCCCATGGTTCTCCCATACAGGCTGCCAATTCTTAATTCCCTCTGTGTAATGCCACATGCGGTCACGGTTCACAATCCTTCCGCCTGCTGCCTCTGTAACCGAAAGCATCCTTCCATCCACATGTGCCGGAACTCCAGAAATCATCTGTTGAGGTGGCTCTCCAAGTCTACTTGGCCAATTTTTACGAATCAGCTCCATGTTCGCACCGATTCCCCCGCTAGCGACTAAGACGAGTTTTGTATCATATTTAAAGCGACCCACTACTTCTCTATTACTTCCTTCCCCACGTTTCGCTTGGCTAGCCTTTAATACGGAGCCACTTAATCCAACAATCATACTACCGTCTGTTATTAATTGCTCCACACGGTGACGCGGTTGATATTGGACCAAGCCTTTTTTCATATGTTCCCGTACTCGGCGTTCAAATGGCTCAACGATTCCTGGACCTGTTCCCCAGACAATATGAAAGCGTGGTACAGAGTTACCAGGGCCATCAGCTAACTGTCCCCCCCTCTCTGCCCACCCGACTACTGGAAAAAAACGAACCCCCATCTTGTGTAACCATGCCCGCTTTTCTCCTGCTGCAAATTCAACATAAGCTTTAGCCCATTGCAATCCCCAATAGTCCTCATCTTCTATCCGATCAAAGCCAGCTGTCCCCTGCCAATCCTGCCATGCTAGCTCCTTAGAATCCTGGATTCCCATTCGACGCTGTTCAGGGGAATTGACTAAAAACAGTCCACCAAATGACCACCATGCTTGGCCACCTAAGGATGCTTCTGGCTCTTGGTCTAAAAGTAATACCCGCTTCCCACCATCCGCTATTTCTGCCGTTGCCACCAAACCAGCTAATCCTGCGCCAACCACAATCACATCGTAATCCATTGAACTTTCCTCCATTCATCCATTTATTTAGTTATAATGACTGTTTATTGTTTGTAGGGCAAGTTAACATACTTTTTTGTTTCGCTTCATTTAAATCTATCTCGGGATACGCTCTTTCTATTAATCTATATGTTTCTACTAATATTTTTTCAAGTTCTTGTAAATCTTTCATAGTTAATTGCCCTATATGGATTTTCTCTATCCACTCGAGAAAATTTGATGGTTTAACTTTCAATGCGTTGACCGATTTCCTTAACCATACAAAACCAGGGTGTTGAATAAACTCTTTATTCAATACAAATAATAATATTAAAATATTCTTTTCAACTGAAAAAAGAACTTGTTGTAACATATACCAATCATTTCGCGCTAGTAATCCATATCTACTATGCCAGCTATTTGTTACTTCTTTATACTCTTTAATCAAATTTATTGTGAGTGCTGTTGGATATCTATCAATTTGTCTTCTTGAAGCTTTAAATATGTCTTTACCAATGAGTGGAATACCACTTTTAGGCTTGCAAGTAATACTTGTTTTTCAATATCTGCTTCTTGCTTGATTAGAAAGTCATCGATGATCCGCTGAAAAGTTATCGTGCGAAAATTACTTATTTCATATTTTACGTTAGAGACTATATACGATTCGGACCATTCTTCATCTTCAAATGGGAAAAAGTCGAGAACTTTACCCCCTCTTTCTTTATTGGGTAAAGTCGTTCATCATCCGTAGGGTCTTTATTCCATAAAACGTTGATTTCAATATCGGAATACTCGTTTTCCCTACACGGGAAACA
The DNA here is from genome assembly GCF_038595015.1 of Cytobacillus sp. FSL W7-1323. NCBI lineage: Bacteria > Bacillati > Bacillota > Bacilli > Caryophanales > Bacillaceae > Cytobacillus > Cytobacillus sp. FSL W7-1323. The sequence continues at coordinate 838,016 of NZ_CP151998.1, read as the reverse complement.
GATTCAGAAATTTATACTATATCAACATTAGTGTTACTTCGATAATATTCAGTACTTTTTTAGCCTCCTCGATCAAAATCATTCATATCATCCTTTTACAAATTTTTATTAATAAACCTTAAAATACTTCACTATATACCAACCCCTAACATTCGTTAAAAAAAGAAAAAAATCCTGCTTTCACAGGATTTCTTCTTCTATGTTAAAGTTTAAAGCGACCAATTAATGATTGAACCTTTGTCGCTAAGTTATTTAAGTGTTGTGCACTTTCAGTCACATTTTCCATCGAACCGCTTACTTCTTCTGCCGATGCAGATGTTTCTTCAATGCCCGCTGCTGATTCTTCTGTCACAGAGGCAATCTCTTCAATTGTACCGTTCATTTCTTGACTATTTGCTGTAATATCGTTAAGATTTTCTGCAATTTGAGCAATACTTTCTCCCATTTCTTGCAGTGATAGGCGGATATCATCAAATGTTTGATTGGTTTCATCCATTTGCTCTTTTCCTTTTTCAACCTCTGTATATCCCGTCTGCAAGGAAACAACGACTTCTTTTGAATCAGATTGGATGGTCATGACAATAGATGTGATATCTTGGACAGATGCTGCCACCTGTTCTGCTAGTTTACGAACTTCTTCTGCAACAACGGCAAACCCACGACCATGTTCTCCCGCTCTCGCTGCTTCAATAGCAGCATTTAATGCAAGTAAATTCGTTTGCTCAGCTACTTCTTTTATCACAGCAACCAACTTTGTGATATCTTGTGTTTGCTGATCCAATGTTTTCATTTTTGCTGTTGTTTGGCTGACAATGTCATGAATTGTCTCCATTTGTTTCGTTGATTGTTGCATATTTAACGTGCCTTTTTCCGTCATAACAAAAACATCTTTTGTCTTTTCTTGAATCCATTCACCATTCGCATTGGTCTCATCAATCTTTACAACAAAATCATTCATAAAGGAAGAAATGTCACTCGCACTTTTCGCTTGTGCTTCTGAACCATACGCAAGCTCCTCCATTGTTGTAGCAATCTGTGAAGTACCTGCTTTTACTTCTTCAGAAATTAATTTCAATTCCTCACTTTTGGCTGTTACTGTGTGAGATACATCTTGAACATCAACGAGAAGCGTTTTTATTTGTTGATTCATCTCATTCGTTGCTATTACAAGGTGACCAATCTCATTTTTATGTTTAATAGGAAGTGGTTCATGAGTAAAATCTCCATCTGCCATACTTTTCATTCTGCCTACTACATCATGCATCGGCTTTGTTAAAGCTCGGGTAATGAAGTACGAAGTAACAATTGCTAACAATAAAACCACACCAATAGTAATTAAATTAGGTAACACGATTGCTTCCCCTTGTTTTTCTAAATCCCTCGTTTTGACTATACCGCCTATAGTCCATCCGGTTGTAGGATTCTCAATATAATGAACAATTTCCTCCTCTAACTCAATACTTCCAAGTGATTGTTCATTAGAGTCTGTGGACAAATCTAATGAAGCGGCTTGTCCAATAAGTGCTGAATCAGGATGAGCAACATATTTACCAAAAGGATCGACAATCATGCCATATCCTGTGTCACCTACGTCCATTTTATTGACCATCTCAATTAATGTGTCAACAAGTACATCAGCCCCAACAACACCTACTAATTGATCATTTTGGTAAACGGCTTCAGAAATCGTTATAATCGTTTCCCCTGTACTACCATCTTTGTATGGTGCTGTCCATACGGGATCACCTTTTGCATTAACTGCCTCCTTATACCAATCTCTTTGCTTTGCAAGGAAATCATTCCCTAAATCAGCTTCAGGATAAATCACCACTTCACCCGTACTCTCACTAGCTGAATAAAGGTTGATAACAGAGTCTGTTGTTTCTTGTGTTTCGCGGAAATAGGCTAATACCTCGTCATTGTCACCTTCTGAGGGAATGATGTCCTCATTCATCGTCATTCGAGTCATGATTTGATGTTTCTGAGTAAAGAACATCTCAAAAGTATCATTTAAACTCGTTAATTGTTCTTCTACTTTTTGGTTGAGGATCGTTGTCGTATTTTTAATACTAAAATAATAACTAACATAACTTACCGTCATGACTGCAATGATAATTAGCGCTAAGAACGGCAGCAATATTTGAAATTGAATAGTGGATGTTAAGCGGTTTAGGAATGAGTTTTCCTTCCCCTTTCGATCGAATAACTTGCCCATAAATATTCCCCTTTTTATCTAAAATGCGTGATTAATGACCTATCAAAAATAAATAACCACATCTTTTGTCCTGTTATTTTTATCGGCAGACTAGGATAACCTTTCATGTTTATCTATAATGGCAGAAAATTTAGTTTATTACTCTTATAAAGAGGTGTCACTGGAAGAATGAACATGATTCAAGTTATATTAGTAGAAAGTAATATGGAATAAGGGGACATTCGAATGAAAAAGAGCAAGTGGATTTTATTTACACTCGTTTTGTTTATAGTGGGCATCTACTTTATCGCTATGAATAAAGAAAAAAGTATCTCCATTGACCAAACAGGACAAGTTCAAGCAGTTGTTGACGAAACGAGTCGTGGGAAGGCTCAAGTTGATTGGCGATATGTTTCAGCTATGGCAGAAGTGAAGTATGGCATTGAAGAAATAAGTAATGAGGAAATAAAACAACTGACAAATCAATTTATTACCGAAGAAAATGATGATTTTAAAATAAAAGAGATTGATAGAGTATTAACCGAAAATGAGTACAGCCAAGAAGAAAAAGAAGAAGTGAAAAATTACTATAATCAATTAACAGATCAAATTGAAGCAGCAGACAATAATAACCTAAAAAAAATGCAACGAAACTTTATCAATGATATTGAAGCAATTGCAATAGAAAACTATGAAACCTATCGTATACTGCCATCAATTACGATTGCTCAAGCCATACTTGAATCCGATTGGGGTAGATCAACCCTCTCATCCGAATATAATAACTACTTTGGCATCAAGAGCCATAATTGGGACGGAGAATCAGTAAACCTAGAGACGAAAGAGTACTATGATGAAACAATTGAGGATGCTTTTAGGGTATATGATCAAATGGAGGATTCCGTAAAAGATCACGGAGAGTTCTTAGCCACTCACGATCGCTACAAAAAAAATGGGCTATTCAATGGCACAACTTATATGGAGCAAGCAGTAGCATTACAAGACGCTGGATACAGTACAATTGAAAATGAACAAGGCGAAAAAATCTATAGCGACCAATTGGCGCAGATTATTCAGCAACACCAATTGCAATTGATTGACAGTAAAGTATATCAATAAAATGTCCATTGAAAAAAAGGATGGGCGACAACTACAAATTCGTACACTAAACATGTACGAATAGATATTGATAAAACTCCCTTATAAGTAGCATCTTTATAATCTCTGTCTACTTATAGGGGAGCCAATCTACTTAAGTTTCAACCAGGTTCTTAGTCTGTCTTCCCTCTTTCTTTCAGTTCTTCAAACCGTTTGTTTTTAAATGCACTTGCATGTTGAATCGTTACATCTGCTCTTACTTCTACCTCACTTTTAGCTAAGTAATTTTCCTTGTCCTTTTCCCAGCTTTTAAAGTCATTACGATAGAGAATATGACCCAGGTCAAGAAAGTCTATGCCTTCCTCTACCCCTAATTGGAATAGATCTTTAATTTCCTTTGACAAGTTTTCTTTTGTTTCTCTAAGTAACTGGTTATATGTCTGGTCATTTACCTTATTCCCAAGACTCGCTTTTACTTCTAGTTGTACTTCAAATTGATATTTGCCCTCTTTACTATCTACAAGTTTCTTCTTCGTCTTGATATTATCAATAACAATAATCGTTTCCTGATTTCCCCCATCAGGCACTTTCAATGAAGACCTTTCTGTACCCTTAGATACCCACCTTATGCCTTTAATTGTATCTAAATTAAAAAAACCTATATATTTAATATCTTTAATAAAAAAGGCGCCACTATAAGTCAATTTAGGCTCTTTCTTTTCGTTACTCCTCCATTGGCTCTCTGTGATTGTGATACCAGGTAAATAAGTCGTTTTCCCAGGTTCAAATATTTCTCTAAAGAATTGATAAAGCTTGATCGGTCTTACCATTGTACTTTGTTTACTTGATCGATCCGGATGATGTAATAAGGTTTCTAGAGAAGACTGTTTAAATAAACCTAGTGTGGACAACACCTTATCGATTGGATCTTTGGTAGCAAATATCCAAGGCGTTTGCCTATATTCATAATATCTCGTCAACTCGTCCAACACATGGTCAAGACCATGATTTAAAATCGCTTCACTGACAACTATTGTTGAAATATGCGAAAATATAATAACTTCCTGTTCAGATTTATATAATTCAAAATACGCATCTAATAATGTTTCTCCAGAAGATATAGAAATATATGTTTGAGCATAGCTTGTTTCACCCTCGGTTTTTGCGACAGAATCAAGTCCAACAAGTTGTATATATAATTGGTATTTCCCATCTTTAAAGTCTACACCTAAGGCAGTTGCAAAATTCAAATTCTGTATTTCTTTCATGTCAGACTTACAGGATGCACATGTCACTAGGAGAAGGAGACATAATAACGAAAGGAAGAGCTTTTTCATTTGCTCTTTCTCCTTATACTCGCAATCCAGTTTTCATTCTTTCTTCTGCGAAAAGGATTGACCATGAAAGCGGACAAAAACTCACCAAAATTCAGAGATGTTATCGGCTCTAAATAAGACACTTTAAACGATTCAAGTCTTGTTAAGTAAACAACAATACTGATGAAGCTTAAGGCAAATCCATAAACGCCTAAAAAAGTAGAGAAAAGCATCGTATATAATCGGAGGATCGTTACAGTACCAGTAAGCGATTGATTTACTAATGTAAAAGTGGCGACTGCCGCCACAGCGAAAACAACAAGCAATGTTGGAGAAGCAAGCCCTGCTCTAATTGCCGCATCTCCAATAATTATACCCCCTACAATAGAAATCGTTTGCCCTAAGGCAGTCGGCATCCGAACTCCCGCTTCTTTTAGTAATTCAAAAAGAAGGAGAATGAGAAACGATTCTAATGGTAAGGAGAAGGGTAATCCATGGCGCGAAATGACGATGGTTGCAATTAAAGGATAAGGTAGTTGGTCAATATTAATATTTGAGATAGCAAGGAAGAAAGACGGCACGAATATAGCAATAAATAAACAAACTACTCGAAGCAATCTTTGAAAGGCAACAATATAATAAGGAAAGTGAACATCTTCAGGAGATTTGATTATTCCTAATAGGTTCATCGGCCCTATTAATACCGTAGGTGACCCTTCAACAATGATAACAAATCGACCTCTAAGTAAACATTGCGCTGCAAAATCCGGCCTCGTTATATAATCTAAAAGAGGAAAGAGAGAAAATGTCTTATCTGATATCCATTGTTCAAGTTGCCCCGCACTAATAAGGCTTTCTACATCAACTTTTTCTAATCTTTTTCTCGCTTCATCAATCACATTTTGCTTAGCCTTGCCCTCTAAATAGACAAGCACTGTTTTTGTTTCTGTTTCACTTCCAATTTGAAAGACTTCACTCTTTAACTTTTCTGTTTTAATTCTTTTTCTAATCAGAGCCATATTTGTATGTAATTCTTCCGTAAATCCGTCCCTTGCACCTTTTAAGGCAACCTCCGTTTGTGAATCTTCAGGTGAGCGATGTGGAATTTGAGCGATATCGATAGCAAAATAATTCCTGCCTCCGTTTACATAGAAGATGACATAACCACCTAGTAAATGACTCACCATATCCTTTGTTTGATGAATTTTTAAAAATGTTGGCCATTGTGATGCCATTTCTTTCGAGCGGTATCCTTCATTGAAATAAGTCACAATCGCATGTACATAACGGTTATATTGTTCTCTACTAATCATTCCATCAGCGTATAAGGTGAGGACATTTTGTTGTGTAACCAAATGGATATCTGATGTCTGATTAAATAATTCCTCTAAATGCCGACTGTTTAGCTTTCCGGTATCTAAAAGTTTATCTAATTGTTTATATTGACTTTCCACGGTCATACTCTTTTTCACCCTTTCGGCTAGGAAGATAGCTGACGAACAATAAAATAATGGTCATAACCACCCCAAAACATAGGGCAACCTTGTAAAAATAATGTTTAATGATATGAAAAACAAGAATATCGCTCGTCTGTAAGGAAACGATGCCATATAAGATAAGAGCTGTTAAAGTTATGAGAATAACCTTCCACCACTTTTTTTGAATATGGATTATTTCCGGAATAAGAAATAAACAAAGTGAGACTCTGATGGTTACACCACTTAATAATTGAAACACAGCTAAAGCATCCACATGGGATATTAAATCCCCAATTGATACAAGTCTCCATTGTTCAAATGCAGGAAACCGCATATTAGCAGCCATACTTGGACCAAATGATGTTAATGAACCAATGGTTGGTCCCATAATAAGCATCGTTAAAACAGTTAATAACAACATTAAATACCAGTATGGTATCTTCTTTTCAAAATAGTGATGAATGATAAAGAAGATAAGTAAATCCACACTCCCACCTAGCACGATGATTACACCTTCAATAACAGAAGCGTCTTTATCAGCAAATAACGGCAAAAGATAGGAATAATCTTTTTCCTCTAATGTGGCAATCGCGACAAACATACCTAATCCCCATACAATAGGCAAGAGAATGGTCGAAGTATAGATGATCGTTTTGATGCCTGAACTGGCTGCCCACACACATAACAAAATAAAGGGTAGGGCGACAATCCATATAGGTGTAAATGGTAGGAAAAAAATATGCACTGATTGGATCAAATCAAAAAATGAAACAATACCAGCAACACTAAAATACAAGAGAAACAAACTCATAATACTATAGGAAAGAAATGTCCCAACTCTTTTTTTCATCCAAAGGAAGGTATGTTCGCCAGCTTGATTTTTAGATAAGATGATCTTATATAAAAATATCCAAACAAACATAATACCGTAGGCGATTAAAACGCTTAACCAAGCATCTCGTTTAGCCAAACCCAACAAATGGGGTAAAATGAGCACATGATTAGATATGCCTATAAATAAAATAATGACAAAAGCAAGTTGAAGGCGAGAAAACTTCATTGATCCACCCTCTCTATCTTCCATAAGATATTGGTATTATTTGTTTAATTGGCTAGCTTATTCCTATAAACTTAAATTAATATTCAGTTGGAAGATACATGTTTTTTGGTGGCTTTAATTGTTCAATCACAAAAAAACTGGAGTTACATTGCAGAGGAGAGGCCTAAACAGAAGACTAATTGCAGCAATAAGTGAAATTACTTGTGTGGCTGAAGGGAATGATTTTTTGAACCAGGGTCACGCGCAAACTACATTTGCAACGCTTTCTTTTCTGTTTTCGGATTTGTGTATGACTTGCTATCTCCTTTTGCTGCGCTCTCATTTTGGTTTGCTCTTCTGAGTGACTCGCTATCTCCTTTTGCTGCGCTCTCGTTTGGGTTTGCTCATTTGAGTGACTCGCTATCTCCTTTTGCTGCGCTCTCATTTTGGTTTACTCTTCTGAGTGACTCGCTCTCCCCTTTTGCTTCCCTCTCATTTTGGTTTGCTCTTCTGAGTGACTCGCTATCTCCTTTTGCTTCCCTCTCGTTTCGGTTTGCTCATTTGAGTGACTCGCTATTGCCTTTTGCTTCGCTCTCGTTTCGGGTTGCTCTTCTGAGTGACTCGCTCTCCCCTTTTGCTTCGCTCTCGTTTGGGTTTGCTCATTTGAGTGACTCGCTCTCTCCTTTTGCTTCCCTCTCATTTCGGGTTGCTCTTCTGAGTGACTCGCTCTCCCCTTTTGCTGCGCTCTCGTTTGGGTTTGCTCATTTGAGTGACTCGCTATCTCCTTTTGCTGCGCTCTCATTTCGGTTTGCTCTTCTGAGTGACTCGCTCTCTCCTTTTGCTTCCCTCTCATTTTGGTTTGCTCATCTGAGTGACTCGCTATCGCCTTTTACTACGCTCTCGTTTCGGTTTGCTCTTCTGAGTGACTCGCTCTCCCCTTTTGCTTCGCTCTCGTTTGGGTTGGCTCATTTGAGTGACTCGCTCTCCCCTTTTGCTTCGCTCTCGTTTGGGTTTGCTCATCTGAGTGACCCGCTATCGCCTTTTCCTTCGCTCTCGTTTTGGTTTCCTCATCTGAGTGACTCGCTCTCCTCTTTTGCTTCCCTCTCGTTTGAATTTTTTCTTCTGAGTGACATGCAACAACTTTCTTCTACTCGGCTTTCAATCTCTTTCTTCACTTTGAATAATGCGTATATCTTAAATACCCAACTCTTTAACTTGTGTGAACAAATGATAAGAACGACTTAATATCTTTTAAATTCTTCAAATATCACTAATTTATCACCACCTCTAAACAAATAAAAAACCGTAACAGAAACGTTTAATCAGTTTCTTGTTACGGTTATAATCCCTCTCTAACTATTTCCTTTTTTTCATATACAAACCGACAACGATAAGAACGACAACAGCAACTAAGCCGATAAACAACCAATTGGCATAATGATTACCTTTCTCTTCTTCAACTACTTCAGCTTTTTCTTTCTTACTTTCTTCATCAATAGAAGATGTTTCTTCCTCAACTACTTGTTCTTGTACAGGCTGCTCTTCAGATATAGATAAGAACTGTGTCACCTCTTCACCGTTATCATGAGGGTCTTCCATTAGTAATGAAGTTGTCACATACATTCCTTCCCAAACAGTAGGATCAACAGATGGTGCATCTACATATGGGTGAGCAGCAAGTATGATTGTTTCATCACCTATTTGAATATGATATTGGTGAGTATCTTTCCCATCAACACTTATCTCTTTTTGTTCGACAGCTTCAACTTGACCAACTGGCCCTTCAGTAAAGCCAGCCTCCTCTATTAGCGAACTTCCGTGTTCACTAATAAACATAGCAAATGCTTCTCTTGTTAAGCCCTCAGAACCATTTTCAATTGCCAGTTCACCTGCAAAGAAAGCTTCATTTACATCAGCAAATGTCGCGTTCCCCTTGAGTGAAGAGATCCATCCTTTTTCCACTACTTGTTGGGCCGTATTTTCCCCTTCAAGGTGGTAATATGCTGCGACAAACTCAGCCAATTCTTCCATCGTCAAACTGTCATTTGGTCTGAAAGTGGCAGTTTCATCTTGACTATTCGTCATCCCTAAAGCGGTAATAAACAATATCTCACCTTTTGCCTCTGTATAATTTAAATCATTATAAGCATTATCAGCATTCATCACATGTGCATGAGCTTGTGACGTTATCAGTATAAATAACACCGCACATATACTGACGATTTTCTTCCACATCTCTTTTCTCTCCTTATTTGGTTTGTAATTGTAGATAACCATCTTTTTGTGTAAGATATGGTTGTTCCACGCCATCTAAGTTTTTTAAAGTTTCATAGGATAAGGTAAATGGAATCAATTCTTCTAATAACTCTTTCGGTAAGAAAAATCCATTATAAAAGCCTTCTTCTAATATCAAGCTTGCGGATTGTCCATCCTTATTCTGTAAGACTTGCCCGATTAAAATAACATGTCCCTCTGGACGCTCGTAAACCATATACACATGATCCGCCCGAAAATAATAGGATAAATCACTTTCAGTATTTAACCATTCTCCTGACAATCTATACGTACCATCAGGTTGAGCCACTACCCAATGAGTCAACTCCTCATTAATTCGCTTATTATCGCGCTCAATACCGGCAATAATATGATCCTCTATTTCAGCCGTCCAATCAATATCTAAATAGTTAGCGATCTGTTCTAATCCTAACCCTTCATTTTCCGCTAAATAGGTCGCTCTAGCTTGGATATTTTTCTCAATCATCCCTAACAACTCTTGATGTCCTTCTAACGCATTCTTTGCTGCCTCTAGTTGCTTAAACGACAGATAGAGTGTATTTAATTCCTCTAAATACGCATCAATCTGCTGCTCTATCAGCCAATAATTCCCTTGGATATCAACTATATCTTCACCATTTTCAGTCATAGCTAGCCATGTATCTAGACCAACATCACTATAAAATTGCAGCTGATCAACGGCTAGTCCTTGATCTTGCTTAAATGCTGTTTCTAGTGATTCTACCTGTGGCTCTAGTGCAGCAATTTCCTTCTCTGTTGCCTTCATCTCATCCTTTAGCTTATCAATCGTTGATTCATCATAGACAATGGCAAGAAAGTCAGCAAAAGCGCCTGTCAAGTGAGCATAAACAGGAAGTGCGAGTCCCATAACAAGCATAATAGTGAGTATGACTTTTTTAAACATCACGAATCAACTTTCTTGTTGCAAGAAAACTTGCCCCAATGCCAATCACTATACTTACAATACATTGCAAACTAAAGACGATGATCCGATTAGAGCTATCTAACTGTATTAAAAAAGGCACAGCTTGTTCAATTGGATGTAGGACAAGTTCAAATAGAGCAAAGGTAGAGAAAATGCTCAAGATACCACCCACTAACCCTAATAAAAACCCTTCAATTAAGAATTGTAATCTAACATGAGCAGGATTCGCTCCTACTAATAGCTTTACACGAATTTCTTTTTCTCTTTGATATAATGCTAGATGAAAGGCAATGTAGGCAACCATACAAGCAATGATTAAAAGTATGATAGCAATGATACTACCATATGTTTCAACTTTCTTAATCCACTCGTACAGTGTCTGAGCCATCTCTTGTGGATAGATGACCTCTGCAATGCCCTGCATACCATCTAAAGACCGAGCCACTTCCTCTATTAGACTTGCATCTGTCACATGGACTTTAATAGCATCATTCATCGCCCCATTGGTAAAGGAATCCAACAAATGCTCTCTATTCATAAAAAAATGTGAGAGACCAGCTAACACTTCATCGCCTGTTTCTACTTCGACAGATTGAATAAAATCATTCTCTACAAGCACAGAAGATAGTTGTTCGGTATCATACCCTTTCTCCACGTACACCTTCATTGAGATTTGCGACTCCACATAAGTGATAGTATCTTCAAGAGCAAGCCTCATTAAAAGCAGACAACCGATTAAAGTGACAGCTACAAAGATAAGAATAATAGATGCAAGCGATGCACCTTTATTGCGCTTCAGTCCAGATTGGACATCGTCCCATATATAGCGGAGTGATTCAAAGCTCATAAACCTTACCTCCCTCAATCACACATGACTTCTCATTCATTTGTTGAATCAGTTGTTCAGAGTGAGTGATAACCAACATCGATACACCTTCTTCTTCATGTAGCTCTTTTAACAAGGTTAATATTTCGAGAGAAGTTTCTCTGTCAAGATTACCAGTTGGTTCATCAGCTAGAATGAGCTTTGGTTTATTCAATAAGGCACGAACAACAGCTGTGCGTTGTTGCTGCCCTCCTGATAATTGCTTCGGAAAATGGTGGAGATGGTCTGCCAGTCCTACTCTTGTTAGAAGACGAACCGCTTCGTTTTCTATCTCCTTTTGTGGTTTTCCTAAAATCTTTCCTGCGAGCATGACATTTTCTAACACTGTCTTTCGCTCTAATAATTCAAAGGATTGGAAAACCACACCCATTTTTCTCCTTAATTCATATTTCTTCATTTGTCCAATCTCTTGCCCATCAATCAGAATGTCTCCACTATCTCTCTCTATTTCTCTGTAAAGTAATTTAATTAACGTACTTTTTCCAGATCCAGATTTCCCTTTTAAAAATGCGAACTCATTCGATTGAAGCTGAAATTGGACATCCTGTAAAACCTTTCTGTCTCCATAACTCTTTGATACACGATTTAATACAATCACGATTAAATCTTACCTTCCTCAAGCCAAGGAAGAAATCCCCTTAAAAACCGTTCTGTTGCCGGCATAAAATAAGAACCGTAATGATAATCAGGATCGAGCGTCGTATTAATCCATGTTCCTTTCGAACTTACTTTATCAATATAAAATACCGCTCCACCATCTTCTGTCGCTACTAATACTTCACTGCCTTCGGGTGGCCAGTACACACCGTGTTGATGCCATGTTGCATCAGATAATGTTAAATAATTTTTGAATAGATCATGGTTTTCTCCTGCTAATACAAGACCGCTTTTCGCATCTTTCTCTAACCACCACCAAAAATTCGTAATTCGGAATTCCCAATCATGTTTAGGTAACCAATCAAAGCCTTGCGGACCAAACGTCACAACAATCCCACCATTATCTGCATAGGCATGAATTTTCTCGACATTTTCCTTTAAGAGTCCTAAATGCGTTTGTGATGGAATGAGCAAAACATCGATTTCTTCAAACGATGCCTCTGCTAATTCTCTAATAGGGATTAATTGATGGAAATGTTTAGCGAACTCAGACGTTTTGTATGTGCGGTGGTGCTGCGAACTTCCTCCGTAAACAACAGCAATCTTTCTCATGATTGTACCCCCTGAATTGTTTTACTATATTCCTCTTCTACCCATTTTCTTAATTGCGGAGAAATGCGTGACGTAGTTTTCTCTAGATCATTACTTCCCATATAGCCGAATAAATCAAAGCCTACATGAACAAGAATCGTCCCGTTTGTACTTTGTCGATCGATATATGTAATCGGTTCTTTTCCATCCAATGTAAGAAGCACCTCTGCCCCTTCTGGTAACGGATGATGACCGCGAGCAAAAAATCCAGCAACTCCTTTATTAAAAGTCATATCATCCTCTAGTACTCCTTCAAAAATTGGGTGAGCTGATTCAATATTGACTGCATAATCTTGAAAACTCTTAATCTCCTTCGGCACAAACGGGCGACCGCCTGGTAACCAATCCGTGACTAGATTGCCTGAGAATATGACAATTTTCCCCTCATCTAAAAATGATGAAATTATGTCCTTATGCTCTAATAAAAAGTCCTGATCACACATACCCCCAATAACTAAACATGCATAAGGAGTGAAGTCTGTATATGGTAACTGGTAAATATCTACATGTGTAAAGCCAGTTGAATCTTGATTTTCTAAACGAGTTTGGGCAAAAACACCACCAGCGTTTAATGAGATAAATTGAATAGTCATTTTTTAACCTCCATGATTTTCTAGTATTAATAAGGCTTCTATTAAAGTTTTCGTATAAGGATGTACTGGATTCATAATGACATCTAACGTTTCTCCAGTTTCAACGATTTCTCCATTTTTTAGAACAATCAATCGATCGCAAAAGTCACGTGTTAACGCAATATCATGTGTAATAAATAAATAGGATGTACCTTCTTGTTGATTCATCCTTTTCATTAACCTAATTAAATCCAGGCGTAAAGATGTATCTAGCATAGAGGTCGGCTCGTCAGCTAATATCAGTTTCGGTTTACACACAAATGCTCTTGCTAACCCCACTCTTTGTCTTTCTCCACCGGATAATTCATGTGGATAACGATTCATATAATAGTCTGGGTCGAGATTCACACTACGAAGGGCCTCTTTAACTAATTGGGTTCTTTGCTCAAGATTGCCCTTTTCAATTTGTAAAATATGTAGGGACTCTCCAACAATCTCATGAATCTTCATTCGGCTCGACAATGCCTCATATGGATCTTGAAAGACCATTTGAATATCTTTCGCTAATTGACGACGTACTTTCGTCTTCATTTTAGTTAGGTCATCACCAGCAAAAAGGATTTCTCCACTATCTGCTGTTTCTAAGCCACTTATTATACGACCAATCGTGCTCTTGCCTGCCCCACTTGCACCAATTAAACCGACAATTTCCCCTTCCTTCATGGAAAAAGAGACATTGGATAATACTTTCGTTTGCAAAGAAGATGAACGATAGAATGATTTCTTTAAAGAATTAATGCGTAATAAATCCGCACTCATCGGCTCACCTCCACTGTTTCTTTCTTCGGATATAGCGTTGGTATACTATCGATTAACACTCTCGTATAAGGGATCGTGGATAACTTAGACAACTCAACAGATGGCCCCTCTTCTACCTTTCGCCCTTCCTTCATAATCATAAGTCGATCCGTCACGCTCAAAACGGAAGGAAGGTCATGGGAGATATAAATCATTGAAATACCTAACTCTTTTTGTAGTTTGCGTAATAATTGCACAATCTCCACCTGGACAATGACATCAAGTCCTGTTGTTGGTTCATCTGCAATAACGAGTTTGGGCTTATTAATTAAAGCCATCGCGATGATTACTCTCTGCTTCATTCCACCTGATAATTCATGCGGATAGGCTAAGCGCCATTTCTCATCCAAACCAACCTGTTGTAACACTTCAATAACACGCACATCCATTTCTTTGTTACTTAATTGATAATGGGCTCTGACGGCTTCTTGCAACTGCTTATCAATACGAATAACCGGATTTAGTGCATTCATGGCCGCTTGTGCAATATAGCCAATCTCCTTCCCTCGTATTTGTCTAAGCCCTTCATCATCAAAATGCTGTATGAGGTTACCTTCAAAGTAAATCTCACCTGACTCTTTCGCCGGTCTCTTTAATTGTTGAATAATCGCTGTAGCAATGGTTGACTTGCCACTTCCTGACTCACCAACAATACCTAGCACTTCACCATTTTTAACTACGAAACTAACATCATCAACAACAGAGCGATAATCACCTGATTTTGGATATGCAACTGTAAGACTCTCAACAGACAGCAGAATACCTTTTGAAGATTTATGTTCTTTTGTTTTGACAGGTTGTTTCTTCCTTTTTTCTCTTACAGAATAATCGCCTAAACGTGGATTGAATCTTTCTTCTAAGTAGTAGCCCATCAATGAAAAGGCTAAAACAACAATCACGATACATACGCCTGGAGGAATAATCCACCACACCCAAGCTTCTGTTAAAAAAGCACTTCGGCTATTCGCATAAAATAAAATACTTCCCCAACTCTTTGTTAACGGATCACCCATTCCTAAAAAGCTTAAAGACGATTCCATTAAAATAGCTGCATTCACTCCTGTTACGAACTGAGGGATAAAAATTGGTACCACGCCAGGTAAAATATGTTTATAAAATATATAAAAGTGGCTTGCGCCCATTGTTTTTGCTGCTAAAACAGGGCCAGTATGTTTGATAGAAAGGGTTTGTGCGCGAATTTGTCTCGCTTTACCTGCCCACATAACTAATGTAATAACAAACACTAAAGTAAAAATCCCAGCTCCCATATAAACTGCTACAACAATCATTAATGGCAGGAAAGGTAAGGTAAGAACGATATCTATTACTCGTAATACTACTGTTTCAAATCTACCGCCTATATATCCAGCTAACACACCTATTAAACCACCGATAAAAACTGCTAGAATAGCAGAGGCAATACCAATAAAGAGCGAAGTCCTAGCGCCAACAGCCAACTCCGCCAATATATCTTGCCCCATATCATTTGTACCTAATAAATGTTCAAGATTAGGAGATTGAAAGGGAGGTCCAGATGCTTTATAGGCATCGTAAGGAATAAGCATAGGTCCAAAAAGGGCAAATACCAACATGGCTGAGAATAAAACTAAACCCGTTAAGCCAATCCACTTTGTTGTTTTACGCATGAGTGATCTCCTCTCCCTTCTCTTCCTTCCTATTCCGCACACGCGGATCAAATAATGGATACGTTAAATCGGCAATTAAATTGGCCAATATGACACCCATTGTCACAAGTAAAAAGACACCTTGTAGCATAGGGAAGTCTCTAGCCGTTACGCTTTCATACAACAAGCGGCCAATCCCAGGGTATGAATAGACCGTTTCAATGACAACCGCTCCACCAAGTAGTGTTCCCACACTTAATGTGAAATGGGTGTAAATTGGTAACAAAGCATTTCTTAATGCATGCTTAAACACAAGTGCTCGTTTCTTAATTCCCTTCGCTTCAGCCACGGTCATATAATCTTGCCCTAATGATTCCAACATACTGGAGCGAGTGAGTAAATAATTAGAGCCGACTGTAGCTAACGTAATCGTAATCACTGGTAATATGGCATGGCTGACGACATCCTTGATATAACCCCAAGTGGTACCATCCTGTACCATTGAAACCGCTCCGAAAGTAGGAAACCAACCAAGCTGGACAGCGAATATCGATAGAAACATCATCCCGATCCAAAATCCAGGAATAGATTCCAATGTCAGCATGCCGGTTAATATGGTTAAATCACGTTTCTTCCCTCGGTTCCATGCCGAATATGCTCCCGCACTTACACCAATTACAAGACTAAGAATTAAAGCCGTCCCTACTAACAATAATGTCCATGGAATACGTTCTGCTAACACTTCTGTTACCGCGACACCATATTTTATTGAAGTGCCAAAATCTAAAGTGAAAACGCCTTTTAAGTACGTCCAATATTGCTCCCATAAAGAACCACCGAGGCCCAATGAATGTAGGGCCTCTTGTTTTTGTTCTGCTGTTAATTCATTGATTGTTGTTTCACCAAAGAAATATAATAACGGGTCACCCGGAGCGAGACGTGGCAAAGCAAAATTTATCGTTAAAGTAACAAATATCACTAATATATATTGACCTATTTTGTTTTTCACCTTCGCCAAATGCTTCATTTCTATCTAACTTCCTTACTCTACTACTTGCACTGGTGTAGTGGAGGAAACTTTACGTGCTTCTTCTGGTAAAAAGCTGAATTTATTTATAATACCAAAGCCTAAAGACTCAACATATTGATCATATACATCGGCGTTATACGCATAGATTTCTTCTGGATAATAAAGGGCAATCGCAGTTGGTTGCTCATTATATAGTGTTTGCATATCAAAAGAGATTGCTTTACGATCTTCGATTGTAGTCGCGTTCATCCAGTTCGATACTAACTCATCCATTTCTGGATAAGGTAGATCTTTTGTCCAAAGATAAGAAGATCGATGAGACATAATGAACTGATCCGGGTCAGCTACACCATGAGGACCAATTAAACTTACATAAGAATCAAAGTCATCTTCAGATACAGCCGCTGTATAAGTTGTTGGATCCATTGTTTTCACTTCGAACTGAATACCGATTTCTTTCATTTGAGTTTGTAACATTTCTGCTGTACGGATATATAATGGCTCTGCAGAAGAAACACTAATATCAAGTTTTAAGTTTTCTCCTTCTGGTGTTTCACGATAGCCATCATTATTGCTATCTTCATATCCAAGTTCATCTAGCATGTTGTTAGCTTCTTCTACATTGAATGGTGTTGATAATTCGGGATTTGTCCATGGTGAATCTGGATGCGGATACCCTTTTTCACCCGCTCTTCCTTGTCCTAAAAGAACTGTACTGACAATACTCTCACGATCAATGCCAAGAGAGATTGCTTGACGGAACTCCTCTGAGTTAAATGGTTCCATCTCATAATTCAATCCAAATTGTACGATTGATAGCGGCGATGTACTTGCCAACTTCATAGAGTCTGTTTTTTGTAAAGTTTCTTGTAATTCAGCTGGTACAGTTCTTGTCGTTGTATCAATCTCACCAGATGTCAAAGCATTGAACATCGCTGTTGAATCTTTAATGATTGGCATACTCAACTTGTTCACAGTCGGTGCACCCATAAAATAATCAGTATTTGCCTCGAATTGATAGTATTGATCTGGTTCATATGCCGTTAATTTGAAAGGGCCTGTTCCAATAGCTAAATCCGTATGTTTGCGTGGATTCTCAACATTTTCCCAAATATGTTTTGGTAAGATTGGTAAGTCGGCAAATGTGATGGTTGCCATTGAAGGACAAGCATAAGCGCATTTGAATTCTAATGTTTCCCCATCATCTAAAATCTCAATAGTATCAACCTTTGGCACTTCACTTACATGGTGCGTGTGACGGTTTGGTGGTCCATCACGGTAGTACTCATATGTAAACTTCACATCTTCAGCCGTAAAGTCTTCTCCATCATGCCACTTAATACCAGAACGAATTTTGACACGCCAAGTTGTATCATCTAACTGCTCTGCTGATTCTGCTAACCATGGTTGTGGCTCATCTACATAAGGGGATGGAGAAAATAATTTATCGTACACAAGATCTGTTAACCAATCCATGTTTCCTGTATAAATATTCAAGGGACCTACATCACTTGGGACCCCGATTTTCAATTCCTCTACTTCTACATTATTTTTATCCTCGCTACTAGCCTTTCCTTCAGATGATGACTCACTAGAGCTGCATCCAGCGATAATCATTAGTACAGCAAGACTAATAAGACCTAATACTTTCTTAAACATCCTCCCTATTTCCCCTCTCTTTTATATAAAATATATTAATATCATTTTTCAATAAGTAGATTATCATAGTTGAGAAAGATTATCAATATCATTTAAATGGAATAATATTCAATAAACCTTTTAAATATAGAGTTTTATTGACTTTGTTTTAGAAAAATATTCTCAGTCTATTCTCAACTGGAAATTTTATCATTATAATTTTTTGGTTAATATTCAAAATATTGTTAAAACTATTTAGAGAAGGAATTCTTATTGAAGGAATCTAGGGGGAATTTGCTTGAAGTAGCGGTGCATTGCAATAGTGGATTGTCCTATGATTATAAAAGGAAAGTTTTTTGATTAGTGGATAAACCTGATACTGAAACTCTTTATCATAATCAAGGATTCAAGTTCCTCTTTTTAATTGTCTAACTTCTTATTAGCTTCGATTTTTCCTTTTACGTTGCTCATCCTCTCCTTTCCTTGCTTATTAGTTCTTAATCTGTTTCATTTTCTGAAAGAATACCCCATTGGCTCCGATTCTTTTTTACCTACATAAACCTCAGGAATTCCCAAAGATAAATACAAATATATTTCCAATCTTTTCAAGGGTTTTGTTTTATGAAGGCAGAACTATATGAAGTATGAGACGATTAGGAGGGATATACATGAACCAGTATAGCCAATTTACGAAATTTATGACGAAAGATAACCAAGGTGATGTATTAGTTAATCTTCTATTACAAGCATCTGAAGAAATGGAACGCCATCAGCCTTGTCAAATTTATCTTATTAATACGGCAAAAAAAGAAGAAAATATCGTTTATGTATATGAAGTGTGGTCGAGTAAAGAGGCCCACGAAGAGTCACTTACACTAGAGGTTTTTCAAAACCTAATTAAGCGAGCGAAGCCAATTATTGTAAATATAGAAGTGGTCAGCACTTTTGAATTTGTTGCTGGAAAAGGGGTATAACAATGATATAACAAAACTCACTATAGCCCCTCACCTTTTAAAAGCGTTAGGGGCTATACTATTTTCAATAAAAACTTTACCTCGAGGAATCAGATTCTCACATGCCATTTTTTAACGTATGCGTTGATTTCATTGACTCCCTCTTCACAAGCTACTGCCACATGACCATCAGGACGAATCAGAAGGATTGTCCCCTCTTTTATACCGGCTTTTTCCACAATCTTTGAATATGGAAAAAAAGTAATAGGTATATCAACAGACTTTGTGTTAAATATTACATCTCCATATACATGAATTTGCCAGTTAAAAGAATGTAACAGATCATAGTTAGTACCAGTAGTAAATGCCACCCATGGTAGGCGGTCCCCAGCAGCTACTTTTCCAATTTTGCCAGTTGAAAGCATAGAATCACGATAATGAATCCGTATTTGTGAAACCACTTTGAATAACATATTTCTAACAGTAGTAAACTTCGTTAATTTAGGAATGAGCGTAGGTAGCACAATACTTCGTATCATCTGATTCCACCTGCCTTTTCCGACCATGATGGAGAATAAGCGGTCAGTGGTTGAGACTAATGTTTTCGCAAAAGCCATTCTCTCCTCTTCATACGAGTCAAGAACAGACGAATCCATTCTTCCATCAATGACAGCACCCAATTTCCATGAAAGATTGATCGCATCACCAATACCTGTGTTCATCCCCTGTCCACCTGCGGGGCTATGAACATGACCGGCATCACCAGCAATAAATATCCTCCCTTTACGAAAATGCTCACTCATACGATGATGGACTTTGTAAGTGGAAAACCAGTTTACTTTTGTTATCACCATAGACAATTTTTCTTGTAAATACGGAGCTATATCGGAAAATTGTAATCCGTCCTTCTCTTTCAATAGTTCTGGGACAATACCAATTAAACGAAATGAACCGGTGGTACGAATAGGAAAAATAATACAAAATCCTTCGTCAAATAATCGCATCTGAAAACCGTTTATTTCATTTGATTCACAATAGACATCTGCCACATAAAAGAGTTGTTCATAGGAACCTCCAATAAAATCAAAACCTAAAGCCTTTCGCACTGTACTATGCGAGCCATCACAACCGCAAACATATTGAAACACTTCATCTGACTTCTGTCCTTCCTTATTCAGAAGAGTACATACCTCATTTTCACCATCCGTGAAAGATTCTAGTTTGGTTTGCCATTCTACTTCCACACCATGTTCAGCAAGTAACTCAATGAGTACCTTTTCATGTTCATCTTGCGGCAAGCTTAAAATATATGGAAAGGGGCTTTGCCCTTCCCCCATGTTTTCCACATTTAATTTTGCTTTACGTTTGAAATTTTCGAAGAATTGTAAATGTTTAATTTTAATTCCTCTATCAATAACATTATCAGCAATACCAAGTTGTTCGTAAAATTCAAGAATCCTTGCCTGAACGACCATTGCTCTCGATTCCTCACCAGGGCCCTTATTCTTATCGATAATTTTACATGGAATGTTTTGTTTAGTAAGGCCTAATGCTAAAGCTAACCCGGTCGGACCTGCGCCTACAATTAACACTTGATTATTCACAAGTACTCCCTCATCTCACTATTTTTTGGGCTTCAACTTTAGTGCTGTTAAGAAAATCACTATTATACTGACTAAACCAATCCAAAACTGGACGGAAATCAAATCCCATGAGAACGATTGCCCAAAATAGAATAACTCCCTCAATCCTTCTACTAGAAATCTCATTGGTAACCAAGAATAGATCCAAGTTTGATGGAATGAAGACATCATCTCAGGGGCCATAGATAATAATGGGGCGCCAAAGAATAATAGAAGCGCGAAAATAGCAATACCCTTAATGCCTAACAAAGATAAAACAGCTAAGATCATTAAAAAGAAACAGAAGGATGTAGCTGATAAAAATAACGCCGTGTCCATAAATGATGGAATGTTCATACCAACTAAGTCTTCCGCTAACCATGGCAGACCAAATCCAATGATTAAAGAAGCAAACAGACCAATTACAATTTGGCCCACTTTTATAGTAATATTTTCTTTACGTGAATGTACGGTCATTTTGTTCACAGCAATAAACAAAATTGCTGCAATTGCCATGACTGCAATCCAAAGTGGCTGGAATAAAGAGACTGGTGCATTACCATTTGCGCTGTTTTCTCCAACCGCATTCACGTTCTGATGATTCACTGCAATCGGTTCAGCTAACACCTCTGCTTGTGAAACAGAAACAGCTGTATCTGCCGTTTTTAACTCCGCAAAAATTTGCGCACGTAACTGCTGATTTAATTGATCAACCATTTGATTAAGCATTTGATTAGCCATAGAGGAGGCAGCGGCATTCATCCCTTGATTAATGATGATATCGATTTCAGGATTTGCTGGATGATTTGTTTTTAATGAAGCTTGTTTTTCACTGAAATCTTTTGGTATGACAAGAGCAGCATAATATTCTTGGTTATCGAGACCTTCTACTACTTTTTCCTTGTTCTTAACCTCGACCCACTTCACTGCAGCTTCATCATCATCTGTACTACTACCCGCTTCCCTGATGTTTTCAACCATCGTCTCCCCTATATTGATAGATCCTTGATTATTTACTTCCATCCCTTCATCCTCATTGACTATCGCAACAGGTAAGTTTTCAGGTGTGGGATTAACTGTTGGAAATAACGTCAGTGAAAAGATAAACATTATAACAAATGCGAGAATGGGTGTAGCCAATGTTAATTTATCTTTAAAAATTTTCATATGGTCGCCTTCCTTTTTAAGATATAATATTAAACAACACGTTGTTGGTTATAATTATAAATATCAAGAGGTTGGCCATTCAATAATCAAAAAGAGAGAATCTGTTCTTTATGGAACCTATTCTTATAATCTGTCGCTTATGGAGGGATTTTTTTGACAAACAAGAATCAAGATTTACGGGTAACACGCACAAGACAAGCTATTCGAAAAGCAATCGCGGAATTAATTGAAGAAAAGGGTTTTGAAGCAGTAACAGTGAAAGATATTACAACAAGAGCCGGAATCAATAGAGGAACCTTTTATGCACATTATGAGGATAAATACGATTTGATGAATAAATGTCAGGAAGAAATTATGCTTGGATTATCTGAGATTGCTCAGAAAAACATCCCTAAAGTATATGAACAAGTCAATCAATACCCTGGTGGTTCGTTTTCACTAATCATAGGTATTTTCCAATACATTGAACACCATAAAGACTTTCTGAAAGCCATTTTAGGACCAAAAGGTGATCTTTCTTTCCAAACAAAGGTAAAAAAATTTATGTTCAAAAAGCTATTCGATGACCCCAATGGGCCACTGATTAAAGAAGATCAACTACTTGTTCCAAGAGAATACTTAATATCTTATATCGCTTCAGCACATATTGGTGTCCTGCAACAATGGTTACTTGGGGATAAGAATGAAACACCTGAAGAAATAGCTCATATATTATCCACCATTACCCTGAATGGACCATTCTATGCTGCTGGGATTAAAAAGCAATAACTCCTTACAAACCCTACCTTTTTCACTATATATCTAAACCTGTCCCATTATAAAATAGGTGTAAAAAAGGAGCAATCCATATGTTCATTGCCGTAATAGGGTTTATCTTTGTCATGGCTACTTTATTTTCTATAGAACGTAAATTAGCTAAATCTAATGAATTGCATGAAGAAATGATTGCGTTATTGAAGGAAAAGGAAAAGAAAGAATAACCTAAATTATTTATCCAAAAGCCTGCGAGGCAATGGCAAATAGTTGATCCGTTCTTGTTGGTATCTTATTTGAATGTAACATCATCATTGGTGGCTCATTAATCAACTCAAAACCGGCTGCTACTAGCAATTCCTGCAGCTCGTTTTGTTGTGATAAAATATCTATCCTTACGCCATTTCCTTCTCTTTTCTTAAGCTGACTGATGATTTGAAATGCTGAGTGGGTATCTGGTGCAACGATTGGGCCAAGAATCGTATAAACTGGACCAAAAATTGAAAGACCGTACCCGGTTATCTTTCCTTCCTTACTTTTAAGGATTAAGCAATCTTTACTTTGTCTAATTCTCTCCGAGAGGAACTGTGTTCGATGAGCACCAAAGGCTTTCTCATCTAGGGCAACCACTTCTTGAAAATCCTTTTGCTGAAATGGCACCACTTGTGGCGAGGATATAAGCTTATGATTGTTTAAAAAATGAGTTGGCGCAATCAATTTCTTTACTGCCCCTGCCATGTGGAAACCGATTTTTTCATACACCGGCCGCCCATTGGCAGTTGCGATTAATTGAATGATTGTTTGCTCATCTACTTGGCCAATACATTCCTTCATTAAGGCCCTTGCTAACCCCTTTCCTCGGTACTCCTCATGAACAATCACCATACCAATCGAAGCAGCCTTCTCCCCGTATGGAATAATTGCTGCAGACGACACTACCTCATTAGCTTCATTTTTATGTCCAAAAACCTTACTTGAATTTAAAATAGTCGTTACTTCAGCTTGATCATAATCCCAGCCAACAGATTGTGATAGTCGAATGATGCCATCAATGTCTTGGTGGGTCAACATTTGTAGTTTCATATTATCTTGTCATCCATTCATTTTTTAATAAGGAAAAAATACAAGCATCATGTGACTCTCCATTCTGATAGAGATATTGTCTCAGTATGCCTTCTTGCTGAAATCTGAAACGATTAAGCAATTCAATCGAAGCTTTATTTTGAGGAAAAGTAATTGCACCAACACGATTTAATTGTAATGTTTCAAATGTGTATTGTAATACCTTTTCTAGAGTCTCACTTGCTATCCCTTTTCTCCAAAAATCTGGATGGAGCTCATAACCGATTTCTGCTCTAGACTGACCTCTATTCAATAAGTTAAGGCCAACTGTACCAATTAGTTTCTCAGAATCTTTCAGTACGATTGCCCATCTGATTCCCCGCTGCTTCTGAAAAGTCTCCTTCATGAGTTTAATCATATTTACTGCTTGGTTATAATCCGTCAAAGTATCCATACCATAATATCTCGTCACTTTTTCATTCGATAAAACCGCATAATATTCCCAAGCATATACTTCTTTTACTTCTAATAATTTTAAACGACTTGTTTCTAATTCAGGAAAACCTTCCATTACCATACCACCTTTAATTAAAGGTTAGACCTAACATAGAACCGAAAAGTAAACCGCATGTGTTGAAACTTGAGCCTTTGGCGTTAATAACGACCCATCCTGTATTAATCCGTTTGCGATAAATTTCGTTTCATTAAACACATCAGAATTTTCTAGATATTCAAGCGGTAAACCGACTATATAATTTCTCCGCTTCAGCCCACCTGCCGATGCCAATAAATGAGGAGAACTTGAAATGCTCCCAATTTTATAGTCATGTTTAAAAAGCTTGTTTTAATCAATTGTAGTAACCGCTCTTCTTCTAAAACAATAGATATATCCAGAACACAGACTAATCCAGCTTCACCTCGAACCGGTTCCTCGCTCACTCCCACAGTAATAATCTGTTTATTTCCTTGCATTAACACAGATTGTACCACACTTAATTCGTATTCACTGAACTGCGGATACCATACAATCGCTGTTTTTTCATTCTTACCTCCAGTTGATATCGAATAATAATATAATAGTACACTATGAAAATGATTGTGGCTCCAATTTCTAAAAATCTTTTATCGCTGCTAATTATCTAATTGATCTATTTCATCCATTTAAGGTTTTCATTGAGCATTTAGAAGGCAGTCACACTTCTTTAGTTCGAAACAAGTTGAGAAAAGGAACTGACCGCTTCGCAAATGAAGTTTGCGAGTCTCTCAAGGTGAGAAAAGAGAATGAGCGCTTCGCAAATGAAGTTTGTGAGTCTCTCAGTAAGAGAAAAGGAACTGAGCGCTTCACAAATGAGGTTTGCGAGTCTCTCAAGGTGAGAAAAGAGAATGAGCGCCTCGCAAATGAAGTTTGTGAGTCTCTCAGTAAGAGAAAAGGAACTGAGCGCCTCGCAAATGAAGTTTGTGAGTCACTTAAGATGAGAAAAGAGAATGAGCGCTTCGCAAATGAAGTTTGCGAGTCTCTCAGTAAGAGAAAAGGAACTGACCGCTTCGCAAATGAGGTTTGCGAGTCTCTCAAGGTGAGAAAAGAAACTGAGCGCTTCGCAAATGAGGTTTGCGAGTCTCTCAAGGTGAGAAAAGAGAATGAGCGCCTCGCAAATGAAGTTTGTGAGTCTCTCAGTAAGAGAAAAGGAACTGAGCGCCTCGTAAATGAAGTTTGTGAGTCACTTAAGATGAGAAAAGAGAATGAGCGCTTCGCAAATGAAGTTTGCGAGTCTCTCAGTAAGAGAAAAGGAACTGACCGCTTCGCAAATGAGGTTTGCGAGTCTCTCAAGATGAGAAAAGAGAATGAGCGCTTCGCAAATGAGGTTTGTGAGTCTCTCAAGATGAGAAAAGAGAATGAGCGCCTCGCAAATGAGGTTTGCGAGTCTCTCAAGATGAGAAAAGAGAATGAGCGCTTCGCAAATGAGGTTTGTGAGGCGCTCAAGGTGAGAAAAGAGAATGAGCGCTTCGCAAATGAAGTTTGTGAGTCTCTCAGTAAGAGAAAAGGAACTGAGCGCCTCGCAAATGAAGTTTGCGAGTCTCTCAAGGTGAGAAAAGAGAATGAGCGCTTCGCAAATAAGTTTGTGAGGCGCTCAGTAAGAGAAAAGGAACTGAGTGCCTCGCAAATGAAGTTTGTGAGGCACTCAAGATGAGAAAAGAGAATGAGCGCTTCGCAAATGAGGTTTGTGAGTCTCTCAAGATGAGAAAAGAGAATGAACGCTTCGCAAATGAGGTTTGCGAGTCTCTCAGTAGGAGAAAAGAAACTGAGCGCTTCGCAAATGAGGTTTGCGAGTCTCTCAAGGTGAGAAAAGAGAATGAGCGCCTCGCAAATGAAGTTTGTGAGTCTCTCAGTAAGAGAAAAGGAACTGAGCGCCTCGCAAATGAAGTTTGTGAGTCACTTAAGATGAGAAAAGAGAATGAGCGCCTCGCAAATGAAGTTTGCGAGTCTCTCAGTAAGAGAAAAGGAACTGACCGCTTCGCAAATGAGGTTTGCGAGTCTCTCAAGGTGAGAAAAGAAAATGAGCGCCTCGCAAATGAGGTTTGTGACTCACTTAAGAACAAAGGAAGCAACAAGAACAAAAACAACAGCTAATAATAAACCGAATTTCACCCATCCCCTCTTCGTTAATTTCTTTTGCTCGTTTTTATCTTTTCTAATTAAAAATGCAATTGAGAGGAAAGCAATCATAAAGACGAGAAACGGGAAAAAGACATTCATCGTTTCACCACTTTCATTGATTAATAGATTTTTGCAAAAATAACAAAGCTTAGAAAAACGGTGATAATCATTAGGGCACCTAGCAAGTTTAACAATTGTATGGCTGTTATACTGATGACACTGAATTGCAATAATCCGCTAAAAACAAAATAGTATAGCAAAAGAGCGATAAAAGAAGCTGATAACCCCTTTGTCCGGATTAAACGCATTCGTTCATCCTTTTGCTTCCATTCTGGATATAAATAACCTAAACAATAGCACATAATTGCGATCGCAAGGGGCATCAAGAAAGTCATGGTCAGTTCTGTCGCTAAAATCGATACAGTCAGTAAAAATAGCGAAATGATGAGATGAAAAGATCCAATAACAATAAATATTCTTCTTGAACCTTCCATTTTACTCCTCTCCTTTCAATGGCTTTTCATATATAAAAATATCTTCTATCTTTGCTTGAAATAAATGAGCAATTTCAAAGGCGAGTGGTAAGGAGGGGTTATATTTTCCTTTTTCAATTGAAATAATTGTTTGCCTTGAAACGCCTAAAGTGGAAGCTAAACGATCTTGGGAATAACCAAACTCTTTTCTATAGTGCATTAAACGATTCTCCATATGTACCACTCCTAATTATAGCCATTTTATAGTAAAGCTAACTTAACGTCAAGGTAACTTTACATTTTCTTATTTTAAAAAAACGACTTTCCTTAAGAAAAGTCGCTTGTGATAGTGGAGTTATGTAGCAGAATCGGTCTGTTTATCTTCTTGATATTCAAGTATATCACCAGGCTGGCAATCTAATGCTTTACAAATTGCTTCTAACGTGGAGAACCTTACTGCTTTTGCTTTACTATTTTTTAGAATGGACAAATTCGCCATCGTGATGCCTACTCGTTCTGATAATTCTGTTACACTCATTTTTCTTTTTGCTAACATTACATCGATATTGACGATAATGGCCACATTCTCACCTCAGATGGTCAAATCATTTTCTGACTTTATTTTTAATACATTATATAAAAGTTCTTGAAGGACTGCGGAAAAAATCGAAAGAATCGTTGTTACAAATATAATAGCAAATCCCATCAAAGCCACTCCTGGATGAAGGGCATCTTGCGTAAATAAAAATATCATACCAATTAGATAGATTACACTAATACTAGCACAGGAATATTTAATAGCTCTTAGTGCAGCTACGGAATGCTCAGAAAAACTTTCATTAACACTAATATATCTTAACAGCTTAGATCCTTGATACAAAGTAAAATAGAACGGGATTGCAGTTAGGTACATTCCAAATAATACGGGATATTTTAAATAAGCATATGCTGGATTCAGCTCTGCTGTTTCTTTTGCTAAAAAAGGCAAGCCGATGCAGATCCCTAACACAATCAAGCCAAGAATCACAATCACCACTTTTAAAAAGAGCACTTTCCCTTGTCTCATAAACACACCTCACTAATTCTAATTATGCCTATCTTACCTTATTATTTATTGAAAAACAATAAATTTTTATTCCTTACCGTCCTATGTTTTTGGAATATGAAATAGCTAAACATGAATATCCACTATTGCAAGCAAAAGTATTCAATGTATCGAGATAATAAAGTTGTTTAAATTTGAGTTACAAGGATAAGGGGGTTGGGACATAAGTATTCTAGCTAAGGATTATCCGAATAACTAGTAGTATCCAACATCTAATCACTCAGGTTTTTGTAATTTATCCTTTTATGTGAAGTAATAGTGGAATGAAACGGAAGGCACTCGACTCCTGCGGGAAGTAGAGGGAGAGCTTGAGGCCCCGCAGGCATGAACTGCACCCCAATTGTTAGACACTATCTACAACTATTGGAGGTGCAGTTTTTTTGTCCAAATTTACTGCGGAAATGAAGCTACAAGCCGTGACTCGCTATTTAAGCGGAAAAGAAAGTTACAGAGAAATTGGAGAATCTATTGGAATAGATCACAAATCGATTGTTAAATGGGTAAGACAATACAACTACAATGGTGCAGAGGCATTGGTGAAACGTTGTACAAGTTATACACAAATGTTTAAACTAGAAGTACTACAATATATGACTGAAAATGGTACTTCTCTATGTGAAACGGCAGCTATTTTTAATATCCCAGCGCATTCCACTCTAGCTGTATGGAAAAGAAAGTTTGAAACACAAGGGATAGATGCCCTTCAGTCACAGGAACAGGGGCGTCTATCCATGAAAAAAGATTCAAATAAACAAAGTTCTACTGACCGTTCTTTTGAAGCACTAGAAAATCGAATAAAACAACTGGAAATGGAAAATGAGTATTTAAAAAAGTTGAATGCCTTAGTTCAAAACAAGGAAAAATCACCAAACAAGACAAAGCACAAGTAGTCTATGAGTTAAGGCATAAGTATTCGGTGAAGTCACTCGTAAAACTCGCTGGCATTCCACGCAGCACCTATTATAATTTAGTAAAACGAATGAATCGACTTGATCCAGACACCGATATAAAAGGAGAAATCCAAGCCATTTATGAAGAACATGAAGGTCGTTACGGTTACCGTCGTATTCGGGATGAGCTAGTGAATCGTGGGAAAAAAGTAAATCATAAGAAGGTTCAACGAATCATGAAAGAGCTGGGTTTAAGATGCCTAGTGCGGATGAAAAGGTATAAATCTTATAAAGGCACAGTCGGTAAAATAGCGCCAAATCATTTAGACCGTCAATTTAGTGCGGACGCACCGAATGAAAAATGGGTAACAGATATTACAGAATTCAAGCTATTTGGTGAAAAGCTGTATCTATCGCCTGTATTAGATTTATTTAATGGTGAAATTATTACGTATACCATCGGTTCTCGACCAACGTATTCATTAGTTTCGGACATGTTAGAAAAAGCATTAGAATCCTTACCAGAAAGGCATCAATTACTCATGCATTCCGACCAAGGATGGCATTATCAAATGAACCAATATCGCAACTTGCTTCAAGCAAAAGGGGTTAAACAGAGTATGTCACGTAAAGGTAACTGTTACGATAACTCTGTAATGGAAAACTTCTTTGGGATACTGAAGTCAGAATTGCTTTATTTTAAGGAATTTGAAAGTGTGAACCACTTTAAACTAGAATTAGAAAAATATATAGAATACTATAATAGGAAACGGTTAAAGGGAAAATTGAAAATGAGTCCGGTACAATACCGAACTCATTTTGAACAAGTTGCCTCATGAAATAACTGTGTCTAACTTTTAGGGGTCACTACAGCAATGCTGAGGAGGCTCAACACCTCCAGTCTCTGTAGCACAATGGAACGTATTTTTTGCAAATGATGTCTTATAGACCATAATTATTGTTCGTTTTTGAGGTTAGCTCATTTCGTTATGTCCCAGCCCCTTGTTAAAGTTTTTTTCTGTTTATATAATCCTTAAAAAATGAGTAAATAAACTCTTTTTTGTTTTTATACTCTTTCACCCTATCATTTTATAACGCAACCAATCATGATGGTGTGACTTTCTTTTATGTCTGGATTATTAGCATCAAGGTTTTTCTAAACTTCTGGTCACTAAAGTATATCGTATTAAACGTCTTTAGACTCATTGAGAAAATCTAATATTTTTCTCCAAGAATCTTTTGCGGCTGCTGCATTGGTTGATTTAGTACCACCAAAAGTCATTGTCATGCCTCCCCCAACGTTCATTAATACATTGGCAGGAAGGTTGACGAAGCTGTACGGAAAAGATATAAAGTGGCCTGCACCCTTATAATACAAATAACGATTCTGACTAGAATTATTTTTAGCGTGCTTTAACTTCTCTTCCATCATTTTTACATACCTTGCTGATGGCCATAGTTGATCATCTTCCCCTGAAATGAACATTACAGGGGCTTTTATATTCTCAACGGGAATTCTTGATTCCCTAATCCCACCCTCTTCATTCAACGTATTATCCCAAATCGAAAGATAGGAAATGGGTTGTTTTAATATCCAGTTTTTAAGTAAAGTGAACATGGTGGAAAAGCGATATTTAAACCTTATATATGGTAATGGCCGTTTTTCCATTGTCCATGAGGGTATCGGTGCAAAAATCCCATTTTTCATACCCGCAGTTACATAAGCACTAGGTGCACATGCAATGACTGATTTGTAGTAATCAAATGTAGCTCCCAAGAGTAAGGCAAGTTCACCACCTCTCGAATAACCAATTAAGCTTACCTTTCCCTTCACAAAAGGGTGTTCTTGCAGCCAAATAGTTGCTTTTTGAAAGTACTCTAATGGGATATGTTCTAGGTCCTTCGGTACACCTACTTCCCCAAAATAAGACAAGGCTAATGTTATATAACCTTTTGAAGCTAATAAAGCAGCTGCATGTTCCTTCGATCCACCATCGGAACCACTTAATATAATAATAGCAGGATATTTTCCTTGTGATTCAGGACGAAATAACGTTCCTTTAACTTCTTCAAACTGGATATCTTCTTTTTTTATGCCAGATTTATAAAAATATCGGAAAATAGTTAATGAATCTACCTCTTCCCCATTTACTATTAAAAACAAATTGATCGTAACTTTATCCATGTTGCTTTTCTCATAATAATCATCCAATTTTGAATCAGCGTGTTTCATAGACCAAAACAAACCAGAACCATCCACTTCATTATATGTCCCTTCCATTGGCTTCTGAGAATTTACGTCGATATCACCTTCATTATTAGCTACAAATCTAGCATACGAATAAAACATTTTTCCTTTTTCATCATATGTTATTGCTTTTATAAGGACTTCTGCATCGGCCGAACACCCAGTTACTTTAATCATTACATCTTCATCAATATACGAATCAATTGGGCTAATTTGCAAAGCTGGTCCCATGTAATCCCCTCACTTCACTTTATTAGACTAAGATTTCAAAAGAACACTTCCAAAACAATTTACAGCCTCGTATGTTCGAGAGCGTTCATTCTTAATAGATGAACAATAAACCAAATATTCTTCTAATCTGACACCTATCAAAACCCTCAGTGGCATCCCCTATAGCAGTAGTGTTTCATAGTTGATTTATTACACCTTATAAGTCTTTATTCCTCAATTGTGGTTTAAATGACAGTAATAATTAATAACCTTCGAAATTTTCATTAAATATTATCTGCGTTTTCAAAATTATACAACAACTAAATTACTACAATTAAATCCAAAATAATGATTTACTTCATTAAAGAATTGTATGATAATAATTGGAAAAAAACTCTATAAATGGATATAGCATATTTTGGTTAAATCTTAGAATATCGTAATAATTTTTTCAAATCTCATTATCTATAGATTGATAGATTCATTTTAATAAATTTTCTGTGTGAAGGATGAAACAAATGAAGATACTAACAAAGAGGAAATGGATTTTTATTATTTTTTTTCTCATAGTTATTACAATTATCCGCGTGTCTTGGATGAACTTCATAGAGAAATTAGATTATCCATCGGCTCCTACTGCAAAACAAGGGGAATTAGATTTACGGAGTTGGGATTTCTCGAGTAAACAAACATTTATGTTAAATGGAGAATGGGAATTCTATCCACATTCTCTCGCAACATCAAACTCACTTCCCGAACATAATAAAAAATATCTGCGCATTCCTTCCATTAGTTCCTGGGATGGATCATTTGAAGGGAAGGATGACTTCCGGTATGGCACATATAGGTTAAAAATTTTGATTAATGATACGGATATTCCTACTCTTGGATTACGGCTAAATTCTGTCAAAGATGCAACATTAATCTATGTGAATGGACAACTTATAGGGGGCTCAGGGACCCCAGCTATAAAAGAAAATCAGCATGAAGCAGATACAATACCTTATTCCGTTAGTTTTGACACAGATAAGAGTGAAATTGAATTGCTGATTCATGTATCGAGTAATCTTAAAGAAGCAGGAATTTTAAAACCCATTCGTTTGGGAACGATTGATGCCATTAACCACCGAGTTTACATTTCAAACAATTTACAATTATTGCTTTGTGTTGTTTTAACTTTACATCTAATATATGGAATCATTTTATTCTTTATTGGATCAACTCAAAGAAAAGTGATGGTTTATTTTTCGCTATTATTATTTTCTGCGGTTATTAGTGTATTAGCATCCGATGATAGATTGTTATTTACATGGTTGAGTATCGATTATGAACTTCAGGTAAAAATCACCTTTTTATCATATATTGGTATTGCGGCTTTTATTCCGCCCTTTATTCACAATCTATTTCCTAACCCGAGAAATAAACGAATGATAAGATACTTTTCTTTATATTGTATGTTGGATATAGGCTTTGTCTTAATTTCATCATCCAAGGACATTATTAATCTAATCCAGATTGTACTTGGTAGTGTGCTAATAATATCTGTAATGATATCCATCAATATCCTTCGAAAGTTTATAAATGAAATAGAAGGAATCATCTTCATTATCATAGGTTGTTTAAGTATAGCTGTTAATTTAATATGGACAAGTAATTTGAGCGATGCTTCCATTGATGTGATGCATTATCCTTTTGATCTTATTTTTGCAATATTATCTTTTACGGCATTTTGGTTTAAACGTTTTTTTATCGCTACATCAGATGCAAAAAAACTGGCTGAGCAATTACAGCTGGAAGATCAACGGAAAGATGATTTCTTAATTAAAACTTCTCATGAGTTAAGGAACCCATTACATGGAATTATGAATATGATTCAAACAATACTTGATGATAAAGATAAACCACCTAGTAACGAGCACAAAAAACATTTAAGTATAGCCATTGACATAAGTAAGAGGCTCTCCCTACTTTTGAATGATCTACTTGATGTCACTCGTTTAAAACAAAAAACAATTCAACTAAATATGAACAGAGTTAATTTGCAAGTCGTAACAGCAGGGGTCATTGATATGTTGAAATTCCTTGGAGATAAAAAACCGGTTAAATTTAAAATCGAAATATCAAACACATTCCCTCCAGTCCTAGCAGATGAGAATAGACTCATACAAATCTTGTTCAATTTATTACATAATGCTTTGAAATTCACCGATGAAGGTACCATTATAATTCGTGCTTCAAGAATAAATGGAATGGCTCATATTGAAATTGAAGATACGGGAGTAGGAATGAATCCTGAAGAAATAGAGAGAATTTTTAAGCCTTTTGAACAAGCTAGTGAGAATAATAGAACGGATAGTAGTGGCATAGGTATTGGTCTTAGTATTTGTAAGGAATTAGTTAAACTGCACAATGGAGATTTATCCTTAAAATCAACTTCAGAAAAAGGCTCTATTTTTACATTTTCTCTTCCCATACTAAATAAGAGTGTAGAAGCAGAAGGCACTTCTCCGTCAAAGATAGAGAATCAAATGATGGATAAAGTTGCTGCAACTATCGAACATGTTCATCCAGATCAATTTTGTGATTTAAAAGATATTCATCTGAATAAAAGAATGAAGATACTAGCAGTCGATGATGACCCCATTAATTTATATGTTCTACAAAATGTTTTAAAAAATGATGGTTATGAAATAACCACAGTATCAAACGGTTTTCAAGCAGTAGCTAAACTTGAAATTGAATCCTATGACCTGGTCATTTCCGATGTAATGATGCCTCAAATGTCTGGTTATGAACTTACCAAAATTATTAGAAACCGTTTTAGCTTAATTGAACTTCCTGTACTTTTATTAACTGCTAGAACACGGTCTGAAGATATCTTGACAGGGTTACAATCAGGAGCAAATGATTATATAACAAAACCAGTTGATAGTTGGGAGTTAAAAGCAAGAGTGAGGGCTTTATCGGAATTAAAATTGACTTTTGAAGAAAGGCTACGTATGGAGGGAGCTTGGTTACAATCCCAAATCCAACCTCATTTTATATTTAACACTTTAAACTCAATTGCAGCCCTTAGTATGATGGATACACCAAGAATGCAACTACTACTTGAAGAGTTTAGCAATTATTTACGCCTAAGTTTTGACTTTAAAAATACTGAACCTACTGTTCCACTTGATTATGAGCTTTCCCTTGTTCGTTCTTATATTTATATCGAAAATGAAAGATTTAGCAACCGTCTAACGGTTGTTTGGGAAATAGATGACCCTATTGATATACATGTACCGCCACTTTCTATCCAAACACTTGTGGAGAACGCTGTGAAACATGGCATCCTCAAAAAAACAAGTGGAGGTACGATTCGTATACAAATAAGAAAACAGAATACTTTTACTACTATCTCTATAATTGATAATGGCCAAGGGTTACCTGAAGATAAACTTCAAGATATTTTTAATCAAAAAGATGATTACTCAAAAGAACAGGGCATCGGCTTACTTAATACAGACCGTAGATTAAGACAACTATATGGAAAAGGGCTAGTATTGAAAAGTAAAACTGGTCAAGGAACCGTTGTTAGTTTTTCTATTCCTAATAATGAGTAGTTTGATTTTAACTACTTTATAAAAATCAATGATTCTACTGAAGCAAAGTAACCTAGATTACAATTACTAAGTTAAGTATTTTATTCTTAATCCTATAACACAAATACTCTAGGTCCACTCGGGAGAATGAAAGTTTCAATTAGTTGCAAACGCCTTAGTTATCCCTATTTTTCGTTCATTGTATAATATCACCAATAATTTTTCAAAGGAGTCGTTAGATGATTAAAGCCATTTTAGTAGATGATGAGAAGCTTTCTCTTGATTTATTAACTAAACAATTGCATGCATTTCCGGAAATTGAAATTGTTAAGGCTTATTCGTATCAGACAAATATTCTAGAAGATATAAAACAAGAAATGATAGATGTTGCTTTTTTAGATATCGAGTTAACTGAAGGCAACGGCTTAGATTTAGCTGAATCTATTTTATCGATTAATGAATCCATATTTATTGTTTTTGTTACAGCCCATGCCCAGCATGCTGTCAAAGCATTTGAAATCAATTCTATTGATTATTTATTGAAACCTGTTATGCCCAAAAGATTAAAAACGACGGTTGACAGATTAATAGAAAAAATCAAGAAAAATAGAAAGGATGAAGCTCCAAAAGAAAAAATACCACTTTATATTCAATGCTTCGGCGAGTTTAACGTTTTTCTAAATAAAGAGCCACTTCAATTTAAAACATCTAAAGTAAAGGAATTATTTGCATTCCTCTTTACTTATATGGATACATACGTCCACCGAGATCATCTAATTGAAAACATATGGCCAAATCAGGATAGTAAAAAAGCCAAGATAAACCTTCATACATGTCTAACATACTTAAGAAAAATGTTAAACACTCTTGGTTATTCAAATTGCATTAAGTTTGCCAATCAGAGCTATATCTTATCCATTCCGAATATCCATTCAGATTTAAAAATATTTAATGAGGCTATACATAGTTTCAAAAAGAATGATATTAAATCCATTAGTAGTGCAGAAGAAGCAATAAGTCAATATACCGGTTCATACATGCAATGGAATTATTACGATTGGGCAAATGATATCGCACAGGAAAAACTTACTATTACTATGTATTTGTTAGACAGTATTATTGAGTATTATTACATTAACCATACAGATAAAGCCCTGTTTTACCTTAGCTTGCAACGCAAATTGAATCCATATATGGATAAAAATATTCAGCAAACCATGAACCTTTTAATAAAAAGAGGAAATCGGAATGAAGCGATCATATTATATAAAAATTATAAAGCCTTACTCTCTACCGATCTAAATATAGACCCGGACCCAATTTTAATTAATTTATATCAAGAAATTAATAAATAAGAAAAGTCGATTATTTACTTGGCTTCAGTCTTGGCCGTTTTTAAAAATGTCTTTACTTCATCTATCGTTAAACCAATCTCTTTCGCTTTTAATATTAGATGAACCCATTCAGCGTCTAATTGTTTGTCATCCTTGCACATACTCATTATACCGTTCACCCACTTCATAATTTTTTGTTTATATCCTTTATATAATCATTCTCTTAAAACTCTCTTAAATTTTTAAAAACTTGGAGTGAAAATAAGCATTTAATGAAGTGAATAGTATAGGTAAAATAAAAGAAGTGAACAGAGCCTGCAAATAAGGCCTTCTTCACTTCTTCTTTTATTTCACCCTTAAATCATATTTAATCAGAAACCAAATTGATTCAATAGTAAGGATAAATATGATATAAGTAAGAGTGTGATTTAGTTTGATTTAGTTTAATCATTAAAAAAAAGAGCTCCCTAATGTTTAGGAAGCTCACTAAATTAATCTATTAAAAGTGTATGAAGCTGGGATAGTAGTCGTTGTTCAATTCCTACTGTATACTCTTTTGATAAGTCTACGTGTAAACTCTCGGCTAATACAATTGAATTAGTATATGCTTGTTTTATACTTTTCTCATTAAGATTAGCAGTAATCGCCCTAAATTTTTCATATGAACGTTTACTCAAGTCTTTTTCAAGATTTTTAGTGGCATTTAGCCAACGTTCTACAGTATCTTCTTGTATTCTCATGAGTTGTAAAATTTGTTTTTGAACACCATTGAGAATTTCTAGTGATCGAGCATATTCCCCTCTTTTTAGCACATTAATACCGAATATCCAATAATTAACAAAACTATTAAAAGCAAAATTTATATTTTCATCTGTTTTTCTTATTGGATCGTCTTCATTAAGGTATTCTAAAAGAGGAAACAGTTTATTGGTGCTATCATAAATAAACATTTTCTCTGGATTTGGAAATACCCCTGTAGGTTTAAAGTCTTTAATGACACCCATCTTTTGTTCAGGTAGAAAGTGAAATTCTCCACGCACAAGGTTACTAAATATAGCTACTTGTGTACCATATTCATTGAAGAATATTAGTTCGACTGGAAATAATTCTTTAATCCAAGTATTTGAATCAAAATTAGCGTTCATGTGATTTTTAATGAAGATATAAAACTCAACATCAGAATATTGATCACCTTCACCTTTGGTAAAAGAGCCGTACATCAGTGCAGAAGCTATATGATTGTCTAACTCACATTTATTTTTAACACGCTCAATTAATTTTTTTTGAAATAACATATAAACCCCTCTATCTATTGTTTATTTTTCAATTTAAGA
The DNA here is from genome assembly GCF_038595015.1 of Cytobacillus sp. FSL W7-1323. Classification (NCBI taxonomy): domain Bacteria; kingdom Bacillati; phylum Bacillota; class Bacilli; order Caryophanales; family Bacillaceae; genus Cytobacillus; species Cytobacillus sp. FSL W7-1323. The sequence continues at coordinate 800,423 of NZ_CP151998.1, read as the reverse complement.
TAGAGTGTTCTTTCACAACTGGAAAACATGCACAACACATAAGTAATGCTCCTTCCATCCTTAAAATCAATTTAATAATAGCATTTATACATTAAAACATCACTACCTGCCTCGTAAGTGTATAGATACATGCGTTTTGACACCAGAACCCCAATTAGCACTTACGTTAATCATTCATTTTTTTAAAGCGCGGCTTAATGAAATATAAACCAATAAAAAAGAATGCAAGCCCAAGCATCAAGCCCCAAAAATGCTTATCTAAGAATGCAAATAGGCCTACACTGAATGCTCCAAGCAAAAACATAATTTTCATCATTCTTATCACCCTAACTGTTTAGTGAATCAACTACAATCTTGGAAACAGTTAAGAACTGTTGTAGCTCCGAGAATACCAGCAGTGTTTATACATGCATAGCAAGCTGTTCCTGCTGTAGCCGGAACACCAACTGTACAAGCAACTCCACAACACCAACAATTGCTATAAATACAAACACTTTAAACGCTACACAAGACTGAGTACAATCCCATCTTTCGCCTAAACTTGCTTTAGCTATCATTTGATCGTCAAATTTATCTTATCCAACTGTACTTAAACCCTAGCTTACACATTGTTCGTTAAATGAGCTTATAATACTTCTTCTGTAGAAGCATGTTCATAAACATGGACTTCTTCACTAATGTCTTTTTTTATACTATTGAGCAATAGCCCAAACCTTGGATGCAACCATATGGTTTTCATCCATATTTCCGCTTCATTCGAAAAACACTTTTATATTCCCTGTCTACTGCAAATCTATATTCAATGAGTCAACATCTTCTACGACATCTTCATTGTTCATCTTAACAGATTTGAAGGAAACTGAATATTCAACTTCATCATCATATTTTACTCCTTAACAGTTCCTTTGTATGATATCGCATCTTAAAAAGATTCCGTCTTCAATTCACCTGACTGTTCTGTTTTGCTCATCTCAACTTTATTTTCATCAACATACATAGTCTTAGACATTACACTGTTTACAGATCTAACAATTCCTTTTCATAGCTATCAATTTCACTTGGTTTTGCTTGGGCTTCAGGTATCCCCTATGACTCCAAAATCAATCTCACTGTCTAAAACAACAAAAAAACATGAACACTCCTTTTTATACAAGAGTTGTTCATGTTTGATTTTATCATTCTATTATACATGTATCCCATTTTTATCCTGAAAGATTACTTTTCTCACAGACATTGGAAGGAATCTCTTTTTATATATGTCGGCTATGAAATTCAAGATGACTGTAGGGATTTTCTTCGGGAACCATTTGTTGGCGTAATATCGGTAGTACGCATTCTGTAAGTCTGTCCATTGTTTATCGATGTTTTTCGAATTAAAACGAGCAATATCAATCAGTTTTATATTACCGTTTCGATCAATCATAATGTTGCGCAAATGTATATCTGACGGCTTCAGGCCTGCTTCTGTAGCTGAACGTAAGGCTAATTGGACAGACTCTATATGTTCTGTTTTTATATGAATACCTTTCTCTAAGCATTGGAAGAGCGTAAAGCCTTCTATATAGTCGATGACAATATAAGAATCACCATAATCATAAAGATGTGGATAATAGGGATTACCTTGAATTCGTTGATAATTTGCCGCTTCCACCTTTGCGATATCTTCCATTTGTGGGAAGTATACTTTTATAGCAATCGCTTGCTTCGTAATTTTGAAAACAAAAGCGCTTCTTCCAACACCAATCAGTTCTAGCTGGTCACTATATGATCTTAAAGAGGGGCGTCCCTCTACCATTTCAATTACTACACTGCTCGCTAGCTGATTAAATTCCATTCTAATCACCTCATTTGAAGGAACAACATAACTTTATGATGTTCGCTTTAGAGTAGTTTAGTATAGAAAGGCCATCACCTACAAATTTTAAGGTCCCTTCGAGTAAAAATGTATACATATAGAGAAGAAAATTACTTTCCTGTAATAATTGATACAAAAAATTTACAACTTATACTTCTGAATGACCTTTAGGATATGACCTCACAACTCCATAATGAAAGCTACCAAACGAGTGGTAGCTTCCAAAAAAATCATCGGGACAAACGCTCAATTGTCTTTGCAAGAAGAATGGTTCTTTCTGTTAATGTGTCAATTTCAATATACTCCTCTTTACTATGAGCATTCCCACCAACTGGACCTAGACCATCAACTGTAGGCACACCCGTTGCTGAAGTGAAAGAGGCATCGCCACCCCCACCCGTTGCAGTATTATGGACATGAAGACCAATTTCTTCGCCTACTTCTTGAATAATGTGTAATAGCTTTTCTGTTTGCTCGTTGTATTCCATTGGTGGTCTGCTAATTGCCCCTTCTAATTGAATTTCCGTTCCTCTCACTTCTGTATTGGCACATATTCTTTTAATCTTCTTTTCTAATTCTTGTGCTTGTTCTTTCTCAGTGATGCGAATATCAATATGAGCGACGGCATTATCAGAAATGGTATTAACAGAAGAACCACCAGAAATGATGCCTACGTTAACACTAATGCCTTGTTCATGATTTGTTAAATTATGCAGCTGGATGATTTTATAAGCTAGTTCTTCAATCGCACTCCTTCCCTTTTCTGGCTCAATACCTGAATGGGCGGCTTTGCCTTTAATAATGAGCTTATATCTTCCCCCGCCTCTTCTTGCTGTCACAAGTGAACCATCTTTTCTTGCCGGCTCCATAATAAGTGCATATTCTTTTCCCATCGATTGTTCCTCTATTAATTCACGCGATGACGGTGAACCAATTTCCTCATCACCATTTAAGATAATTTGCACGTTCTCACAGGCATTTGACCCACAGTGTACTAATGCTTTCATAGCATATAAAAGCTCAACTAAACTCGACTTCATATCAACGACACCAGGTCCATAAGCTCTGCTTCCTTTCATTTGAAACGGGCGCTTCTTCACCGTACCTTCAGGAAAAACCGTATCCATATGGGCTACCAGTATAATTTTGGGGTGCAGACTATGCTCATGTCGAATAACAAGGTGGTTGCCGTATTTTGCTTCTGTTTTCACCTCTACAACAAATCCAATTTCTTCGTATTTTTTCTGTAGAATTCTCCCGATTTCATCTATCCCTTTCTTTACATATGAACCACTATCAATATTGACAAGTTTTTCAATTAATTGCAGCATTTCTGTTTTTCGCTGTTGTATATATCCCTCCACCTTTTATACATCTCCTTTATCTATTTTTCCAACACACCAACACCCTCTTTTAATGGAAAATGGCAGGCAACATAGTGCTCTTCCTCATGGGCAATAAATGTTGGTTCCTCTTTCTTACATTTTTCTTGTGCATGTGGACATCGTGGATGAAAACGACAGCCAGAAGGAATATTGGTTGGGCTTGGAATATCACCCTCCAAAATAACACCTTCTTTTTTATTCCTTAACATCGGGTCAGGAAGGGGAACTGCTGATAAAAGTCCCTCTGTATACGGATGAAGGGGTTTTGAAAAGAGTTTTTCTTTTGTCGTTAGTTCAACAATTTTCCCAAGATACATGACCGCAATTTTATCACTAATATATTTAACTGCTGGTAGGCCATGTGCAATAAAGATAAAGGTTAATCGTAACTCTTTCTGTAATTTAGACATTAAATTAAGGATTTGTGATTGAATGGAAACGTCTAATGCAGATACAGGCTCATCACAAATAATGAGCTTAGGTTTTAATGCAATGGCCCGAGCAATGCCGATTCTTTGTCTCTGACCACCACTAAATTCATGGGGGTAGCGGTGAATATATGAACGATCAAGACCTACCTGATCCATCAACGACAAAACTTCTTCCTTCAATCTTTCACTACTTAAATTAAGATGGGTCAATAACGGTTCTGCAATAATATCAAATACTTTCATCCGAGGGTTTAACGAGGAAAAAGGGTCCTGGAAAATCATCTGCATTTCCGCCCGTTTCTTTCTTAGCTCTTGTTTGGATAGAGTGGAAAGGTCTACTCCTTGAAATATTATTTCTCCTTCTGTTTTTTCTAACAGCTGCATAATTAAATTACCTGTTGTCGATTTCCCACAACCAGACTCCCCAACAATCCCTAATGTTTCCCCATCGTTCACATCGAAGGATATGTGGTCAACTGCTTTTAAGTATTGTTTTTCCTTCTTCCACCACCCTTCAGTCACATCAAAATATTTCTTTAAACCCCTTACACTTAAAATAACTGTCATGTCTTTGTCACCCCTCCTCTTCATATAACCAGCACTTCACTTGATGACGGTTATGGATGTTGGTAAGTACGGGCTCATTATTCATACATTTTTCCATTACATATGGGCAACGTGTATGAAAGCGACATCCACTTGGCATAGCATTCGGATTGGGTACAGTTCCTTCGATGACTTGCAGTTTTTCTGTTTGTTCGTGGATTTTAGGCGTACTAGCTAATAAACTCTTCGTATAAGGATGAGCAGCTTCTTTAAACAGTGTAAACACATCCGTATATTCAACAACTTGACCAGCATACATGACAATCACCTGATCAGCCATCTCAGCTACCACGCCTAAATCATGTGTAATAAATAGAATAGAAGTTTGCTTGTTTTTTTTCAGCTCTTTCATTAATCGAAGTATTTGCGCTTGGATAGTTACATCGAGTGCGGTTGTCGGTTCATCTGCAATTAATAGTTTCGGGTTACATGATAAGGCAATCGCAATCATTACACGTTGACGCATGCCTCCACTTAATAGATGAGGATAAGAATGATATATCTTCTCCGCACGAGCTATGCCTACTTTTTTTAAAATCTCGATACTTCTCTTTTTCGCCTCTTTTTTATCTACTTTTTGATGGATTTTAATTGCTTCAGAAATTTGATTACCTACTGTAAATAAAGGATTAAGAGAGGTGAGTGGTTCTTGAAATATCATCGCCATCTCATTTCCGCGCAATTTCCTTCGATCTTTTTTTGATAGTTTTGTTACATCATTACCTTCAAATATGATGGTGCCACTTTCAATTTTCCCAGCAGCATCTAGCAACCCCATAATAGATAAAGATGTTACACTTTTACCACTGCCTGACTCTCCTACAACAGCGACAGTCTCGCCTTTCTTTATCGTAAATGACACACCGTCAACAGAAGGAATCACACCATCTTCCGTATAGAAATAAGTCTTCAAGTCACGCACTTCTAACAAGCTCTCTCGGCCCAACGCAATTCCCTCCTCCTACACTTTCTTTTCTCTCGGGTCTAACACATCTCTTAGCCAATCACCTAAGAAAATCATGCCTAGGACGGTGATTGTTATCGCTAAACCAGGAAATGCCGCCAACCACCAACTGGTTGCTACATAATCTCTACCATCACTTAAAATGCCCCCCCAAGAAATGGTCGGTGGTTGAATTCCTAAACCTAGAAAACTTAAAGAAGCTTCTAATATAATCGTGGTTGCCACGCTTAATGTAGAAATGACAATGAACGGGGATATTACATTTGGCAATAAATGTTTTAGGATAATCTTATGATCCCTCACTCCCATAGACCTTGCAGCCCTGACAAACTCTCTTTCTTTTAAAGACAGTACTTCTCCTCGTATTAAACGAGCGTACTGCACCCAATTCGTTACACCTAATACAACAATCAACGTAAACGCACTTGGGCCAAAAACAGTCAAGATGACAAGCGCAAAGAGGATGGTTGGTATCGCTAAAAAGGAATCAACTATTCTCATTAAAATATTATCTAGGAAACCACCATAAAAACCTGAAACTAGACCGATAAAAATACCAATAATACCTGCCAAGATGACAGAGGCAACCCCAACAACTAAAGAAATTTGTGAGCCATAAATTATTCTGCTTAAAATATCTCTACCAAGATTGTCTGTTCCTAAAGTATAGTCAGTAACCCCACCTTCTACCCAAGCCGGGGGTTTCAACATCATTGCCGCATTAATCTGGTTCGGATCGTGGGGTGCTAATAACTTCGCAAATATCGCTATAAAAATAATGAGTAATACGATTAGTAAGCCAATAGTACCCGTCTTACTTTTTAATAATAATCTGAGCCACCGCTTGAGGTGACCCTGCTTACTTTTCACTAAGACATCTAACAATTGGTTTTCCTTTGATTCCAAAACAACCACTCCTCCTTAGCGAAATGTAATGCGGGGATCCAATAATTTATAAAGAATATCTGCTAGTAGGTTCATAGCAATAACAATAAATGCAATAATAAACACACTAGCCTGTACGATTGCCATATCCCTTGTATTCACTGCTTGAATGAGTAGTTGTCCTAACCCTGGCCATGAAAATACGCTCTCGGTTATTAATGTGCCTCCAACAACGGTTGAGGTTTGTAGCGCGGTAATCGTAACAACTGGAATAAGGGCATTACGAAAAGCATGTTTATGGATAACAAAAAACTCTTTTAACCCTTTACTTCTTGCCGTACGAACATAGTCTTGGTTCATAATTTCTAACATACTTGAGCGAATAAACCGGGTCATCTCAGCAGCAATCCCTGTGCCAAGCGTAATTGCCGGTAAGATCAGATGACTCCATGTACCCCGCCCTGAAACCGGGAACCATCCTAACATGACGGAGAAAATCAAAATGAGCATAATCCCTAACCAAAAATTCGGCATCGCCTTCCAGATTACCGCTCCCCCTGTCGCTACGACGTCGATAGCAGAATTCTTCTTCGTCGCCGACCAAATACCAAGAGGGATAGCTATCATTATGGCCACAATCATAGCTGCTACAGCTAATTCAATTGTCGCCGGTAAGCGCTCCAACACAATAGGTAAGGCACTCGTGTTATAACGAAATGATTCACCAAAATCAAGTTGGGCAAGTCCGACCATATAGTTGAAATATTGAATATAAAAAGGCTCATTTAGCCCTAGTGATTCGCGAAGTTGTAATATATCCTCTTGACTCGCATCTTCAGGTAACATTAATGCAACAGGATCGCCTGCCACATAAACAAGGCAAAACACGATAAAAGAAATGATAAACAGCACCGGTATAATTTGAAGTAATCGTCTCATAATATATTTGCCCACTATTGTCCCCCTATAGCGAAAAGTAATAGAGATGGGGAAATGGATGGAACCATCCATTCACCCACGAATATCAGCTTTATTTATTCACTTGCTTTCCTTTTAATAGTTGGTGCATAAATCATTTCATCTGGGGTAGGAACAAAATCAATCGCATCATTTACACCGATATTGATTTTTTCCTCATGAAGCATAATATGTGGCACTTCTTCAGCGGCAATCGCTTCAATTTCTTGTATTTGCTTGGCTCGTTCTTCCTCATTCATATTGACGGCAGAGGTTGCGAGCAATTCTTCTATTCGATCATTCTTATAATCTGTATGCCCTTCAAAACGTTCAGCACGATACCAATCGACCGAGTAAGCACCGTCAAACATGGAATTACCTAGACCGATTAAATAAGCATCCTTATTCTCGTTAGCCGTACGCATTTCTACAAAATTACTCCATTCCATGAACTCGATATTTACTTTCACATTAATTTCCGCAAGCATACCCGCTATCATTTCTGCCACTTCTGCATCTTGTAAATAGCGCCCTTTCGGTGAATGCAAAGTCATCTCAAAGCCATCTGGATAACCTGCCTCAGCTAGTAATGCTTTTGCTTTTTCAATATCATAATTGTAAGTATCATAAAGGTCAGGATGATGCCCAAAATTACCTGGACCTACTCTTGTTCTTGTTGGAATACCTCCACCTTGCAAGACATTATCGGTAATCGCTTTGTTATTAATAGCAAAGTCTAAAGCCTGACGTACACGGACATCAGCAGTTGGAAGCCCTTCTGTCGCCCGCAAAATTAGCATTACGACTCGGTTTGACCTTTCTTGTACAATAGATGTCCCCTCATTACTATTCACTCGTTCCCAATCAGACGGAGGAATATTAACAGCCATATCAACCCCACCTGTTAAAAGCTCTGACACTCTTGTTGAGTTTTCTGGAATAACTCGGAAAACAAGCTCATCCCATTCTTCTACTTTTCCTGCGAAATAATTCTCATATGGTGTGAAAACGATGCGATTATCACGTTTCCATTCTTTGAATTGAAATGGTCCTGTACCAACAGGATTAGATAGAAAATGCTCCCAACCATTCTCTTCAATATAGTTCTTAGGCAAGATACCTGAACCAAGTCTGGATAAACGGTGGAATAAGGAAGGCTCTGGTGATTGTGTCACAATATTGAAAGTGAGCTCATCAATCACTTGAATTTCTTTTATCTGCTTATAATTGGGGTACTCCTGCAAAGTGTCATCTTTTGCTACTCTTTCTAACGTAAATTTCACATCCTCCGCTGTGAGAGGATCACCGTTATGAAAAGTAACACCTTCCTTTAGTTTTACCTGATAGGTCAAGTCATCGATTTTCTCATAGCCGGTGGTAAGCTCTGGATGAATATTGCCATCCTTATCTTTTTTAAATAAATAATTAAACATATTCACATGAATCGCTTCCGTCGACGTATTATTATGGTCATGAATATCAAATGTCACCATATCCGTTCCAACTGCAACGGTTAATACTCGATCATTTCCTTTCTCAATGACTGCTCCACCAGTCTCAGAACCGCCTCCCGAACAACCAGCTAGAGCGATGGCAACAACGACTAACAGGACAATCTTCCTCCAAACACTTCGCTTCAAATTGTTTCCCCCTATACGCTTATTTTTATAGGCAAGCCCTTTTCATCAGTTTATAAACGTGTAAGCAAAACTATGATAAAAATCGTTAAGGTTATGTTCTCAAACAGATTTTAATACGAACAAAAGAAATTCGGCAGAAGGGGAATATTATGAAATGTAAGGGAAACTAAGAGTAAAAAAAGGTTGGTTATTGCAATGTTACAGGAAGAACTTAAAGAGGTGATAATTATCTTTTCTTAGTCATATGGGATGTCCATTCATTGTAGACAATACGGGGATTGCATATATTTTAAATGAAATTAGAAATTTATGTTAAATTAAAAAAATGCATGGCGTGTTCGTAAATCCTAAATTTGAACACTTCTCTTCTGATTTATGGCTTGATATATTCGCAAAGATATATGTAAGCGTGTTAATGATTAGAAAACTAACAAAAAAGCCAGGATCAATAGAATTGATCCTAACTTCATTTTACTTCTAACATCTCACATATTTCCGCTTAAAACCTAAACGACCTTTATCTAAGTCTTTTTGAATATTTTCATACGCATGAAGGACGCCATTCTTCTTTCTCTCTCTTTTGATTTCGATGGCTCCGATTTCCTCTGCCACTTCAGCTGCTTTTTCACTTAGAGGAATATAGGAGATCGCAACGGTATATAAGAAGTTATTCATTGATACCTTTGTTCTTAAAGGTGCGTCATAAATGTTCTCCTTCACCTGATCTAGCCTATCCGATAATTTGCTCTTGTCAAATTCGTCGTCTTTCCGATTACCTAATAACCAACAATAACAACTCCAACCAGCAGACATTCTCAGCTCATCCCCGCTGGCAATCCATTCATCGGCAACTTCCTGGGCAATCGGTGATTCAGCTAAAGTAACCGCTACAACATAGTCTGATAGCATATAAAAATACGCATCGTCTATCCAACGATTAAAATCTTCCTTTGTCATTGCTTTTGGGTCGGCAATAATGCCCGCAAAGTACATCGCATCATAATTTCCTGTTGCATATAACTCCTCAGCTAATGATTGATCAATCTTTATTTTTTTCACAAACGGTTTCATCGCTCCAGTTGCAACACCAAAAAGTGGCTCATGTGCACCGTTTGAGAGATAAATTTTTTTCGTTCGCTCTTTTCCTAATGCTTCTAATTCATTCATTACCTCTTTGAAATCCATCAACTAAAACACTCCTCTTCTAGGATACTGTTAAAACGATTTTCCCAGTATTCTCTCTATTCTCTATCATCTCATGTGCTTTTTTCACTTCATACAAGGAGTATTCTGCCCCTACTTTCACTTGGACATCCCCGTTTACCAATAACTTAAATACTTCATCGGCAACGGGCTTGATTGTATCTGGCCTTTTCTTTCTTGTCGTACCAAAACTAAAGCCAAGGACTGAACGACAACTGCTATGGAGAGCAGTTGTTGGGATCCTACCCGTTTGATTACTCGTATTGCCAAAATGCACAATCTTTCCATATAGAGCTAAACATGCAAAGCTTTCCTCAAATACAGAGCCAGAAACAGAATCTAAGATAAGATTAACCCCATCTCCATCGGTGTATTCATTTACTTTTGAAGAAAAATCCTCATACGTGATGGCCAAATCAGCTCCTGCTGCCAACACAGTGGAAAACTTCTCTTCCCTACTAACAGTGCCAATTACAGTTTTCGCACCAAATACCTTTGCCATTTGGATGGCTGTAGAGCCTACACCACCAGCTGCTGCATGAATGAGTACAGTCTCTCCTAATTGCATCCGTGCGATGTCCTTCAATAATTGGTAGGATAAAAAGGAAACAATAGGGCTTGCTGCTGCAGTAGTAAAATCAATCTCGTTCGGGATGGCAAATGTAAGTGCTTCGTTTGCCACAGTATATTGCGCATAGGATCCTTTTTCAGGAAAAGCTACTACTCTTTGCCCCACTTTAAATTTTTTGACTTCAGAACCTACCTCGGCAATCGTTCCTGCCGCTTCAAGGCCAAGAATCGTGGGACCTTCTATTTTCTTCTTCAACCCTTGGCGATTTTTAATATCAGCGTAGTTCACACTTGTTTTATCCACTTTTATGAGCACTTCATGAGCAGAAGGCCGTGGTATGTCTATATCCATTACTTGTAATACGTCTGAGGAACCATACGACTCTATCACTACAGCTTTCATTTTACATTCACCCTATCTATTGTTTTAATTCAATTTCTGATCCTCTCTTCTTATACCATTGATAAAACGCTAAACGGAAGGATTCGGGTACACCATACATGTGAGTGTGTCGCACAGGTTGCGCTCGATTGATAGTCGTAATCTTAGCAATGCCTAGTAATTTCTCGAGGGGTCCCCTATTCATTTCAATTTCAATCACTTTATCACGTCTAGTTAGAAATAACGTCGTCGCTAAGCTCCCAGTCTTTAATTGAATAAAACGCTCATTCAACACATAGCGGCTATTATAGTAATCTAGGAACCTTAGTAAAACAACTAAAATAAGTACAAGCAATGAAAACAACCACCATGGAATATTCATATTTAACACATTTGGTTGGAAATAATATAATAATGCCGTTGCAATGATCCAGAGCCAACTAGGTTTCAACAACCTGGCAAAAAGAGCATTTTTCGGAAGCTTGTGCATCTCTTCTTCTACTTCATAGTCTGGTAATATTTCAGATATTAGACGAAAGGCATCCTTCTGCGGTAAAAAAGGGAACAAAGAGCTTGTCTCCATTGAGGAATCCCCGCCTCCTCCTCCTGTCTGACCAGCACTCGTTAGTTTCACTTCTGCAATACGTAAAATTCTTTTCATTAACGTTTGCGTTATTTCGACAGCTTGGACCTTTTCCTTTGAAATAGAAAAGCTGACTTCATCTAGTACGCCTCTAGAGATATAAATCCTATCAACATCTGAATAAATTCGATAATTACCATATTTTATATATGTTTTTATCATGCCAAATATGGTTGAAGCCACAATAAGAAAAATAACAACAAGTGCCGTTAACCACCAGGCACTTAATATAAAGTGAATGGCACCTTCCGCTTCTTTCTCGACATTAATAAAATCATTGATCATAAAAAACAGTGAGCCTAAAGCAGGAATTAAAAGCAAAAAGCTTAATGACGTCATTGAAGCTTTTATAATATCCTTCTTGCTGGCAGCAAAATGCAGTTTTCTATCTTCTATATATTCTTCTACCTTTTCCTCTTCACCTTCGGACACTTTGATATTACGTGTACTTTTTTCTATCCAGTCTTCCAAATGGTCCGCTTCTTCTTTAGAAAGCACCTCGAATTTTATTGTCCCACCTTCACCAGACATACCTGTCTCAAACTTCAAGGAGGTCTTTCCTATTAACTTATGTAGAAAAGTCGTATGTCTATTTACATTTTGAACCTTACTAAAAGGAATGGTTCGTTTATGTTTTGTGAAAAAGCCTTCACGTAAGTAAAAAGCGACCTCATCTATCTTATAAGTTGTAGTCAGCCATTTAAAGATAACAAAAATAATAGAAAGAATAAGAAGTATGGCGGCAATAATTCTACCGTAACCAATCCAATCGGCCTCTCGATTAAAAATAAATAAGTAAAGAAAAGCAAAAAAGAAAAACTTCAAAACACCCCATATATGAAAAGCAATGGTTAAGCGAGAATATCGTCTGTAATCCATTATTCATCTACTTCCTTTATTTTTGCATAATAAGCAATCGTATTTCTCAGTTGCATCGCTATTTCCTTTGATAGCATAGGGATTGTATGGGTTGAACTCATCGTTTCGACAGAAAGACCGTATAATTGATACCTTCTCTGAACTGGTCCTTGATTCGTTGCCACAGATTGAATCTTTGTCATTGGTACTAATTCATATTTTTCTATAAATACTCCTTGCTTAATCTGCAAGAATTCCTCATCTACTTCATAACGGAAGTTTTTATATAATAGGTATGGTTGAATCGTTAACGAATAAATCATAGATAAAACAGTAAGACCAAGGACAACCCATAGAACCCATCCTACCCAATCCCACCAATCAAATCGAGCGTCAACGTAAAAAAGTATAGCAAGAATTGGCAACCATATCGCATTCCCAATTAGTTCACTAATTAGCATCGCTTTTATACTATTCTTAGATAATCTCTGTTTTGGTATTGGTAAATCTATATCCATCTTTATTCTCCTTCTGACTGATTTTACTAATATACGGTTAGAAGCGGGGTTAGTTTCATCTGTTATCATTTTGCAAGATATAATCAGAGTAACAAGACTTAAAACGAAAAGAAATATAAAGTTTTTTTACTAGTACAAAACTCTATAAACCTTATACATTTTTGTAAACATGACAAAGCTATTATCTTTTGTTCAACAAACTTGCCTCCTTGGTACTGAATGTCATTTCTATTATGTATTGAGTGAGTAGCGTTTGAATCTACTTATCTGCTCTATGAATTCCTGCTCTTTTTGTCTATTTTTATATAAAATTAATATATATCATCGTATTAACAAATTGAAACATGCTATGCTCAAAAGAGAAGGAGGAGAGTAAAATGATTCTTTATCAAAATTGAAGAAGTTAATTGAATGTGCCTCATTAAATGAATTCATGAAATACACATTCAGGAGGAATTAAAATTGGATAAACAAACGAAATGGAATAGTCTAACAAAAAAGCAACAGGAAGTGCAATTTTCCGGGAGTATTTGTGTACAGAAGCATGATCGTACAATATTTACAGAGAACTTTGGTTACGCAATCCATTCTGAAAAAATCAAAAATCATTCACATACTCGCTTTTCAATTGCATCTGGTAGTAAGATCTTTACATCTGTTGCAATTTGTAAGTTGGTAGAAGAAGGTAGTATCACATTTGACACGAAAATCATCGATTGTTTAGATATTGAATTTCCATATTTTGATAAAGAAATTACCATTCATCATTTACTAACTCATACATCTGGCATTCCGGATTATTTTGACGAAGATGAAATGGATGATTATGAAGACCTTTGGAAAGATAGGCCAATGTATCAGATTCGTTCTGTAAAAGACTTTTTGCCAATGTTTCAATATAAAAAAATGAAAACCAAAGTGGATAGCCCTTTTAAATACAATAATACTGGCTATATTATTTTAGGCCTTATTATTGAACATATCAGTGGCATGAATTTTGTTGACTATATCAATAAAAATATTTTTGAAATAGCTGGCATGACTGACTCAGGATATTTTTCAATGGATGAACTACCCGAAAGCGTTTCATTGGGATATTTGGAAAAACCAGATGGAACGTTGAGATCGAATATTTTTTCTCTACCTGTAAAAGGTGGACCTGATGGCGGTGCCTATGTTACTGCAATTGATATGGGGATATTCTGGGAATCGTTAATGAATGGCAAACTCTTAACAAAAGATATGACTCGAAACTTATTGATTCCTCAAGTAAACGTGTCAGAAGATATCTTTTACGGTTACGGTGGTTATATGGAAGCAAATGAACTGGGTATCGTGAAATATATTCAGATGGGATATGATCCAGGAGTAAATTATCGTTCAGTACATTATCCAAAACAAGCTCTTACCATAGTTGTCTGCTCAAATAAATCAGAAGGGGCTTTTGAAATTCTTAAAGAAATAGAAAATATAATATTTACTCAGTAAATGTGAATAAGAGCTATTTTTTCACTATTAGCTCTTATCTTTCTTTTTTTAATTTTTTTCAAATACAAGATAAATTCCCTCTCCTATGCTCACTAGTTTTCACAATCCTCCTCCCTATAGACCTATACGAAGTAACATGTAAAAGGGTCATCCTCTATATGAACTGGCTTTAGCGTACAATCAAGCTGTTACTTTTTTTTATCATAAAAAAAGTAGCCAGAAAAAGGGCTACTCTCAGTTTATTCATCTTCTCTCATATTCAACTTGATAGATATATTCTATATATTGATTAAACTGCTCATCATAAACATATTTAAATGACCATTTCATCATATTTGTAACTAATTTATATATCCAGTTTGATGGAATCAATGTAACATTCGCTATAAACTTTGTTCCTTCTGGGAGGATTTCGAGAATGTATTCTGTCCTACTTATTCCTTCTTTCGTCTTCGTCTCTACTACAGCATAAAAAGGTGGATCATACTTAGAATAAACAGCTTGTAACTCATACACCTTTTTTCCAATTTTCTGCCTTGTAGTGAACATCGATCCTTCTTTTAAATCACTTTCAGCTCCATCATAATGATTTTCAATGATTTGTGTATTCCATTTTAATACATGTTGATCTTTATTAAGACATTCAAAAACTAAATCTATATCTGCCTCAATCTCTGATTCGAATCTATAACATTGTATTTCTTTCATTTGTCTTTCTCCTAAACATTTTAATTAACATTCAAATATAATTATAACCTATTGAGGGAAAATTTGTTAACCTAATCATTCATTTTTACTATTCAACTGATCCTGATTCATAAACTCTTTGCAAGAATAGAGACTATTTATCTATGATATTACGAATCCCTCGGAAGCTCGTTACGAAATATACTTCTCCACACGTAATCTTGATGAAAACTTAGGGACTGGCGATAATGACCTAGAAGGATGATTATTTATACCTGCAAACAGTTATCCAACCAATCAACCTACGCTCCTAATAAGTTACGAGGTTTCCGGAACTGGCGCCTTCTTTGCTTTAGAAGGGAAACAACCATACCGAGGGTGAGTTCATTCTTACTGTGTAGCCAGGAGAAACACTATTTGAAACCATTATGGACAACCTTTAATGAGAACAATGATTTGAGGAATACACATCTTATTTTTGATTATGCTCAAGAGAGGACGGTGGACTGTGAAAAATGGAGAGTATTGGCTTTGCAATTTGTTTGATCTGATAGATGCAATTCGAGATACTTTATTTCGTTTTGGTGGGCCTGACTCGATTCAGGTCGATTCTAAGCAGATTTCTTATTTTTGGGGTGAGTCTGTCTCGATTCAAATTTTCGAGGCAGACCTCTTTGTTTTTTTGGCTTATTGACTGCAAGGATTTCACCGTTAGCCTAGATAGAGCCCTCAATTCCTCCTTTAAGACATACTTATATCGCTTGAATCACCTTTTTCACACTTCGGATAATGCCTGCGTAACCTGTGCACCGACATATATTTCCTGAGAGTGCTTCTAATATTTCTTCATCTGTTGGTTTCTTGTTTTTCTCTAATAATGCTTTCACAGCCATAATCATCCCCGGTGTGCAATAGCCACATTGAAATCCACCTTCTTCTAGAAATGCCTTTTGAATTTCATGCAGTCCATTTTCACTTAAGCTTTCAACCGTATGAATACTCTTTCCGTTCAGTTGATAAGCTCTCATGAGACAAGAGTTGACGAGTTCACCGTCTACTTCTACAGAGCAGGCACCGCATCGACCAATTTCGCAAGAGATTTTGGCGCCTGTTAATGAGAGGTCTTCACGTAATATATCAACTAATCTTTTTGTTGCTTCAACTTGTAGTTTCTGCTGTTCACCATTAACAGTGAAAGAAATATTGATTTTTTGCGAATTCACCTTTACCTTTTCTATCAAAAAACCCTCTCCCCCGCATGTAATATTTCTTCTCGACTGACAGGTAATTTCGTCACCCAATGCCCCGTCGCATCATAGATGGCTCTTACGATTGCAGGAGCTAATGCTACTGTTCCGATCTCCCCAACGCCTCTTGGGCCATATATATCTCCTTTCCATAAGTCCTCGATTGCTCTCACATTCATTTTTGGTGGAATGTCTTGGATCGTGGGCAGAATATAGGTGTCAAAGTTTTCTGCAGTATAGCGACTTTGCTTCATGGCTGCTTCTTCTAACAATGTGTAGCCTAGCGCCATAATCGTACCGCCCTCGATTTGCCCAATATAACCAGTAGGATTCACAACAGGTCCGGCAGAAACAGCTTGATCGATATCTGTAACCTTGATCGCTCCTGTTATAAGGTCGACTTCTACTTTCACTGCCACCGCTGCAAATGAGTACAAGAAATGACCACCCGGAATACTATTTGGCGTGGTTGGAAAGTCGAATTTTGTGTCTATACTAATGGGTTCATTCTCAAGAAAAAGCTGTTCAAAAGTAAGTATCCTTTGGCCATTTAGCCAAATACCCTTCCCTCCAACATATAATTGTTCTTTTTGATAACCTGATATTTTGGCTGCTGTATCTAATAGTTTTTCTATAAAGGGCCCCTTTAGCCTTTGTAAACTGTGCCAAATCATGCTCGTGCCTCTTGATGCTGTGGAAGAACCTGAGTGTGGCACCTTGTCTGTATCCCCTATTACAATGTGTAAATCCTCTGAAGAACACCCGATAGCCTCTGTTGTTACATTTTCAATAACCGCTAACAAACCTTGACCTACCTCTTCAAATCCAAAGGCTATCTCTATTTTCCCTTCATGGTTCAGACTAATTTTTCCACCAGAAGGATCCAATCTACCAAAACCTAACCCTCCTCCATGCATGGTTAGCGCTAACCCTACTCCCGTTTTCTTCCATGGATTGTCGTTCTCACTTTTATCTATCGCTAATAGCGGTGACTGCGCGATCTCATCTAAAACAAGCGCATCTCCATTAGTCGGTGCAATAATTTGTCCAACTGGACCAGGATCTGTTCCTTGTCGCAAGTTTTTCTTTCTTAATACAAGTGGTGACATATGTAAGCCATCTGCCAACCGATCAATTTGCCCTTCTAGAGCAAATGTAATCTGATTACCACCGAACCCTCTGAATTCACCTGCCACACCATTATTTGTAAAAACAGAGTAGCCTTTTGTTTTTACATTTGGTATAGCATAAGGGCCAATAGCGTGTTCCACTGCAAAATCTAATACAGCTGGACCAAGTGTGGCATAGGCTCCTGTATCTGCAATAATTCTTACTTCATGAGCAACAATCTCCCCCGTTTTCTTAGCTCCTGTTTTCATCGTAATTTTCATTGGGTGCTTTTTAATACCAGAGATCATTGATTCTCTCCGCGATTGATGAATTTTCACCGGTCTTCCTGTTTTCAATGCTAGTATGGCTCCGTAAGGCTGAATATTCAACTCATCTTTACCGCCAAATGACCCTCCCATCGGACTTGAAATTACACGAATACGCTCTTCTGGTAAATTTAATATTCTCGCTAATTGTAGTCTATCCTTGTAGCCATGCTGCGTGCCCGCATATACAGACAGCCTGCCATCTTTTTCTGGGACAAAAACCCCACCTTCAGTTTCCATATAAGCATGCATTTGCCGGGGCAGTAGATAGGTTTCTTCTATAATGACCTCACATAATTGAAAGCCTTCATCAACATCACCATTTTCATAAGATGCTTCATGAAGGATATTTCCACCTAAATGTAATGGGATACTATCAGGGTTCATTGCGTCATTGGGGTCATCAATAATCGGTAATGGTTCATAGATTACTTCTATTCGTTTAAGTGCTTTTGCAGCAATTTCAGGAGTGATTGCCGCTACTGCTGCCACCGCATCACCTATATAGCGAACAACTTGATCACAAAAGACAGGCTGATCTTGCGTAATCAGACCAAATCCATTTAATCCAGGTACATCCTTACTTGTTATTACGGCTAGGACGCCAGATAATTGTTCTGCCTTTTCAATATTTATTTGCTGAATTTTCGCATGAGGGTACTCACTACGCAGCACTTTTCCATAAAGCATATTTGGAACTTGCAAGTCTGTTAAATAATTTAATCCACCAGTTACTTTTCCCATTCCATCCGGCCTTGGACGGGAAGACGCTAAATTACTTGTATAATCCGCCATATTCTCCACTCCATTTTTCTAATTCTGAGATTAAGAGATTACTCGCTACTTTCAAACGATAATTACTCGAATAAAAAGCATCTTCAACTGGCTGATACTCTGTCATTACCGTTTGATACACCTTTTTTAAAATATTTGAATCCACAATTGGTGCATGTTTTAAAATAGATTCTACATTTCTTAACCTCATAGGTTGTTTCTCCCCGCCACCCGCTGCTATTCGAACATTACATAGCTGATTCTCTTTTATTGTTAACTTGCCAGCCAATGTAACAACAGATGTTGAGAATGCCTCCCTGCGACCGATTTTTTTAGTAAATAAATAGCTTTCTCTATTATCAAATGGAATAATAACCTCTAATATAATAGAATCTTCAGTCATTTTTGACCAATCCTGCAAATCTATTCGCTGTTTTCCATCTTTATTTAAATATAGTATTTCTGCATCGAGGGCTAGTAAAAGGGGGATTGTATCACCCACCTGATTGGCAATATTGCCTCCTATCGTACCTAAGTTTCGAACAGCAGGCGCAGCGATTTTCTCAATCGTTTGTGATAATTGGGGTAGTTTTTTAATAATCAGAGGATGATTCTTGCATTCCGCTAGCTTAACAAAAGAACCGATGTGAATCCGACTTTCCGTGTCCATGTAGATTTGTTTATATTCCGAAATGCCACCTAGATGAATCATTTTTGAAGGAACGGCGGCCCCTTTTTCCCATTTGGTTTGTAAAAATGTGCCTCCAGCGATAAATGTGATCGCCTCATCATATGATTTCCACATTGTCCATGCTTCCTCAATGGTAGTAGGCGAAGCAACGGTTGTTTCTAATATCCTCATGATAACTACTCTCCTTTTACATTTCCTAGCTCCCTTTATTTGTTATAAACAAGTGTCCTACAATTGGCTTGTTTTCCATTTTCCGTAACCACCTTTTGTTTAACCGCAATTAATTGTGCCATAACGCTAATCGCAATTTCCTCAGGTCCCTCTGCGCCAATCGATAAACCAACAGGCGTGTAGACATTCGATGGTACAGATTCCCCTTCTAATAACCTCATCGTCCGTCTATTAGAACCAATGATACCTATATATTTAAATGGTCGATTGAGCACATATTGTAAAATTTCTTTATCTCGTTCAAAATGATGGGTCATAATCACAATATGGTCTTGGGGATGAAGCGCTTTTGGTAACACTTCATGTGGAAAACCTATTAATAAACGATCTGCTTGAGGAAATCTTTCTTTACTACATAAAGCTTCGCGCCAGTCAGCTACTGTTACATGGAAGCCTGTTTTATGAGCAAAATCACAAAGAGGGACGCCATCTTCCCCTGCACCAAGGATAAAAAGACGAGGCTTTGGATGAAACCACTGAAAATAACGATAAATAGATAGCTCTTTTGAGTAGTGGATACCACTCTTCATCTCTTTTATTTCCATATTGGCATCTATGTTTAATGCTTTGGTCCAATAGTTATTATCATCAACGATAACTGTGTAACCTATAACCTCATAATCCTCGGAAAGCTTCTTTACTGTTAAAATAGATCGTCCTTGTAAAAGCTGTTCATTAACCTTTTCTAGATGAGCTTGATAACTTGCATCAATCTTCTCTAACAGGACACGAATTTCACCATTACATCCCGAACCTTGTCCCCACCCAAGATCATCTTCACTTTTTAAATTGTATAAAAAAGATTTTGATTGACCATCGATTAGCGTTTCTGCCCTATACTTAATATCTTCTTCCAAGCATCCTCCACTAAGGACACCAATAGTTGAACCAGATTGCTTGATTAACATGGTTGTGCCTTCTTTTCGATAAGCAGACCCATTCACTTGAATCACTGTCGCTAACACATCACCTTCTGTAGGCGATGCCTTGAATATTTGATGAATATTATCCATCTTCACACACCTCTTTCACTCAGCTGCTAAAGGTTTAAAATGTATTATCTTCCATTTCCTCCTTTTCCGCTACTAGTGTGTTAGATTTTCTGACAATAGAAATGAATTTCTTACAGCGATGTAGTTAACTACGAGTCCCCATTTTCGTTTGCTCTGGCTTTAGCCAATGACCTCTATTTCTCATGTTTACTAATTGTCCGTCTTCAAAAACTACTACTCCGTTGTTCATTGTAAGTTTGACTGCACATGGGAAAGTTCTCTCCATATACAAACTGTGCTTATGCTTAGCGAAGAAATTCTTTTCTGCAACAGTGAAGGATGCTTCAAGTGAGATCCATGTTAAATCAGCATCTTTGCCCACTTCGATATGCCCTTTTGTATTTAAATTGAATCTGTCAGCTGGATTACCTGCTATGAGTGCCGCCACTTTATAAAAAGGAATGTCATAGGTTATTGCAAGTTCAATTAATGCTAAAAGGGTAAATTGTCCGCCACTAATTCCACCCCAAGCGGAGAATAAATGATGGACGGTTGGATCTTTCAACAGATAAGGTGATGGTGAGTGATCGGAGGAGACCATATCAATTGCGCCTTCTATTAATAAACGAATCAATTTCTCTTGCTCCTCCACTTTTCGTAATGGCGGGGCGCATTTGGCTACCGCTCCTTTGTCTTGCAAATCATTATGATTAAACAATAAGTAATGAGCACATGTTTCAACTGTAATGTCTAGTCCCATTGCCTTGGCATCTGTAATTTTTAAAATAGCCTCCTCAGAGCTAATATGGACAAAATGAAGAGGACAGCCCGTTATTCTTGCATATGCGATGGCACGTTCCACCGCTTCCACTTCTGCGGCGATCGGTCTAGATGCTAAATAATCATCCGCAGTTAATTGACCATTCGTCACTTTCTCCTTCGTTAAGAAATCTGTCATTGCGGCACTTTCCGCATGGAGTGCAAGTATTTTTTTCAATGAAGCAATCTCTTTCATGCCAGCAATTAATGTTAAATCATCAACACGTTCGAATTCTTCATTTCCACTTTCAGATAAAAACGCTTTAAAACCTATTGCCCCATTATCTGCTAATCCCTTCAGCTCCAGGATATTTCCTGGAACAAGGCCACCCCATAAAGCAAAATCCACAACTGACTTACTTTCTCCCATCTCCGCTTTATTTAACAATGCCTGCGAATCAGTAGTAGAAGGAATCCCATTTAAGGGCATATCAAAAAAAGTTGTTCCTCCTCCTGCAGCAATCATCTGAGAACCCGATTCAAAACCTTCCCATTTGTCTCTGCCTGGGTCATTAAAGTGAACATGAATATCTATCATACCTGGAAAAATATAATAACCTGCCGCATTTTTCTCGTCTTTACTTGTGGCTGTAATACCTTCCTCAATGGCGACAATGATACCATTTTTAATGGCTATATCGGTTTTCTTCACTTTATGAGGTAAAACAACATTGCCGTTGCGAATAATGAGATCATATGTAGCCAAAACCAACACCTCCCTGTTTATTTAAAGTATCGTCATAGCTGATTCCTCAGCTGCATATATATCCATTGCTGCCTGAAGCGCCTCGCCGCGATTTACTTGGACTTCGTGACGGATAAGGACTGCTTCTAATCCGCCGAGAACAGCAAGCACATTTTCTTTTCGACAGCTATATCCCATCGTACCAATACGCCAAATCTTCCCTTGTAATGGCCCAAAAGATGAAGCAATTTCTATACTAAATTCCTTAAGCAACATTTTCCGTACGGATTCACCATCAACACCAGCAGGGATTTCTATACATGTCACACATGGAAGCTTATGTTCAGAATCACCATATAGCTTTAACCCCATTGCTTGAATACCTGTCACCAAAGCTTTTTCATGAAGGAGATGGCGGATAAAACGAGGCTTTAACCCCTCTTCTAGCACAAGTCGTAAACCTTCATAGAGCGCATAAACCATCGATGTTGCTTCTGTATGATGATTCAATCTCCTTGGGCTCCAATAATCCATAAGCATGGCGAGATCAAAATAATTACTTGCAATTGCCATTCGACTACGTTGATACTGCTCATCTTCTGCAGTTGCAATACCTGCCTCTACCTTTTTCCGCTCTAATATAAGCTTCTCAATCCGCTCGTTAAATGTAATGGGTGCCATCCCAGCAGGAACGGATAAACATTTTTGCGTTCCCCCTATTAGCCCATCTATAAACCAGTCATCTGTCTTTACCTCTACGCCACCAATAGATGCGACTGCATCTACGACGAGAATCGCATCCTGTTCTCTACAAGCCTTTCCGATTTTTTCTAGAGGTTGCATTCTCCCTGTAGATGTTTCACCATGGACAATAGCGACCACTTTAGGTGAGATTTTTGCCATTTCTGCGATGACTACATCTGGGTCAAATACCTCTCCCCAAGGACATTGTATCGAATAGACATCAGCACCGTACCTTTCACAAATCTCCACAAGTAAATGCCCGAAACGCCCATAAATTGGAACAAACACTTTATCACCAGGTTCAATAATACTTGCTAAGAGCGCTTCGTTTCCTGCTCTTGAAGTACCATCTATCGGAAAGGCCCAACGGTTCTTTGTTTGAAAGACTTGACGAATCATTTCCATGACTTCATTCATCAATTTTGTAAAAGCTGGATCGAACTGACCTAATATAGGTGTACTCATCGCTCTCAACACACGAGGATCTACCTCAACTGGACCTGGTGTCATAATCGTACGACTAGGTGTATTCAAGCTATTAAACCCCATATATATCCACTCCTTCTATTCATAAGCTAATTGATATAAAATATCTGTTAACAGTTTTACTCCTACTTCCAAATCTTCTGAGCTCGTAAACTCTTGCGGGTTATGACTAATGCCGCCTTTGCTTGGGACAAAAATAAGATTAGTAGGAAGTGTACTTGCAAAAACTTGTGCATCATGACCGGCGCCACTAACGATATCTTGGAAAGAAATTTGCTTCTGTTCCGCTAACGTCTTGATTTTACTATGCATCATGGCATCCATTGCGACAGGTTCTACATTCATCCATTGTTTCCAGTCAATGATCAGATCATTAGACTTAGCTACCTCTTCAAAATAAGAAAACACGGACATACAATATTCATCCAATACATGTTGTTTATGGTGGCGAATATCTAAACTAAATTCGACTTCCCCTGCCACAACATTGGGTACATTTGGTTGCGCTTCAATTCTTCCCACCGTAGCTACTAACTGGGAGTCGATACTTTCTGCTTTTTTCGTTAAGAAAGAAATAAGTTTTGAGGCTGTCACAACCGCATCCCTGCGAAGGTTCATTGGTGTTGTGCCTGCATGATTGCTTTCTCCTTTTATCCGTATATTGTAACGTCGCTGTCCAACGATATGTGTGACAATACCAACCGCATTTTGATTTCTCTCTAGTACCATCCCTTGTTCGATATGTACCTCTATAAATCTTGCAATATCACTTCTAATTGGTTGAATATATTTTTCTGTTTCAAAGCCCGCCTCTTTCATCGCATCCATAAAAGGAACACCGTTTGCATCGACTAATCCTCTAGTATGACCAATATCGTACATGCCGGTTATATTTCTTGATCCCCAAAAGGTTAAAGGGAACCGACTCCCTTCTTCTTCACAGAAAGAAACGACTTCAATCGTTTTTTTGGGCTTGCCATAAGAGGCATAGAGCCTCGACACCGCAAGCAGGCTAGCAACAATCCCATAAGCACCGTCATACTTTCCGCCGTCAATAACCGTATCAATATGGGAACCTGTCAATATGACTGCATTATCTTCATCTGTTCCCTGCAGCCGGCCAAATAAATTACCAACACAATCAAAATAAGCATCTAACCCGATTGCCTTCATTTTATTTTTCAAAGCTGATTGCGCTTCACACCAAGCTTTAGAATATAGTAATCTCGTAACGCCTTCATTGGTTGTTTTACCAAATGACGAAAGCCATTCAATCATTTCTGCTATCTTTTCCTTATTTGTATCATGAAATTCTCTTACATGAATGGCCAATCCTTTCACTCCCCTCTTTACTTATGGAATATTTTCTTACATAATTATGTTATATAAAACAATTTTACTTTTTATGCATCGAAACATCATCAGCAAAAATGTACAAATTTTCATACAATTTTGTGCACATTAACTAATCCATATAAAAAAGAAGATGCAAACGAAAGGAGTCAGCCACATGAAGGTTTCTAAATTACTCTCTTCCCCTTCATTAGAAGGGATGAGAGTTGTAGCTGGAGAAAGCGGGATCAAACGTGAGGTACATACGGTTAATATGATGGATGCACCTGATATTATTCCCTTTTTGAATCGCCATGAATTTTTAGTGACAACAGCCTATCATTTAAAAGACCAGCCACATTTACTAAATGAATTAATACAAGCGATGGCTAATCAAGGATGTGCAGCACTTGGTATAAAAACAAAAAGGTTCTTAGACTCTGTTCCTCCATCTGCATTGAAGCTGGCAAATGAATTAAATTTCCCCATCATCGAACTGCCACTCGCCTTATCACTTGGAGATGTAATCAACCATACTTTAAGACTGATTTTAGATAGCCGCGCGAATGAATTAACTGCTGCTTTAGAAACACATAAACATTTTACGAACATCATTCTTCAAGGAAAAGGTATAGAAACATTGATGAAAGAATTAAGCAAGATAATTGATTGTTCTGTTCATTTAGTCGATCAGCATCTTCATTCTCTCTCTGACCAACAACACCAACTAGAAATATTCGTAATGAGAGAAGATATCGAGAGAGAAATTAAACGGATTTCATCATCCAGCCCTATCTCTATTTCCTTTTCACTACTTGTATCCAAAAAAACTTATCATCTATTTCCTATAAACATTAGCGAAAAGAAGCGAGGTTTCTTAATTATAGAAGGAGAAATCCCTCAGGAGAATCACCTCAATATCTTAACGATTGAACAAGCGACGAATGTACTCTCCTTCGCCCTTATGAAAGAGCATGCACTAAATACACACGCAAAAAATATACGCAACGATTTTTTTCTCCACTTCTTAGATGGGACCTTCAAGTTACAAGATGAAATTATTAATCGCGCCAAAGAGTTCTCTCTTCAAAATGATTGTGACTATATTTGTGTTGTCGGAAAGGTCGATCAAGCAAATCCACACGATTCTTTCACACAACGCCAACAAAAATCTGATAATATATTTGAATACTTGGAAGAAGTGATACACCAAACCACTGTCAACGTTCATTTCTTTACCAAAAGTGATGAATGTATCTTGCTCTTTGAAGCCCATCAAGGGTTATCACCTTATATGAATATATTAAAAGACATCCAATTACGAATGACAAACCGCTTTAATCAAACCATTTCTTTCGGTGTAAGTAATGTGATCCATTCCTTTGTCCAAGTGAGAACAGCCTATCACGAAGCAAGTGAATCTCTTTCTCAAGGAGCAATCTCAAAAAGAACCAACTTTATTCAATCATTTCAAACAAGGGATATATTAGAATTACTCCGCCTTATTCCCGAAAAAGAGTTGAGTCATTTTTACACCCATGCATTTAAGGGATTCTTATCGATTAAACCTGATGAAAGAGAATCATTACTACAAACACTTTCTGTCTATCTAGAAACACATTGTCAAATCTCCGAAACAGCAAAAAGGTTATTTGTCCACAGGAATACAGTTGTCTATAGAATAGATAAATGCGAAGAAATTCTCGGTAAAGATTTAAAGGATCCAGAAACAACCTTACAATTACGTACAGCATTACGGATGAAAAAACTATTAGAAGCTTAAAACAGCCCAACCATGCACCTTACACAAATAAGTTAGTCATTTTTAGGCATATTGAACAATGACAATAATCAGAATATTGTTTATTATGTTAAATATAACAACATTCAATGTTATATTTCTTAACATTATAAACAGGAGGGTTCACTTTGGGAGAAAATATTCATCCATCAAAAACATTCTCATTAGGGTTACAGCATGTCCTTGCTATGTACGCTGGTGCCATTTTAGTACCAATCTTAGTTGGCGGCGCTTTAGGTTTCTCCCCTGAACAACAAGCCTTCCTCATTTCTATTGATTTGTTAACTTGCGGGGTTGCTACACTGTTTCAATCTGTAAAAAATAAATACTTTGGAACAGGGCTCCCTATTGTCATGGGTACTTCATTCGTAGCCGTATCTCCCATGATTACAATCGGTAGTAATTACGGGATATCAGCCATATACGGGGCGATTATTATAACAGGATTGTTCATTATTTTCTTTTCAAATATATACGGCAAGCTTGTAAAATTATTCCCTCCAATCGTAACTGGTACCGTCGTCATCATTATTGGCCTCTCACTCATCCCTACAGGAATTAAAAATATGGGAGGAGGCACGAATAATCCTGATTTTGGTTCAGCTGAAAACTTATTGCTCTCCTTTGGTGTTCTCGCACTTATTTTACTAATGAACCGCTTCTTTAAAGGGTTCTTACGTGCTATCTCTGTTTTAATTGGGATATTCATTGGGACATTCACGGCGGCACTAATGGGGAGGGTAGATTTTCAATCCGTTCAAGAAGCTTCTTGGTTACACCTTCCGGCCCCTTTTCATTTCGGATACCCTACATTTGAAATTGTTCCTATTTTAACAATGATCTTAGTAGGCACAGTCATTCTTGTCGAATCCACTGGTGCTTTTCTTGCACTAGGGAAAATGGATCATAAAGAGTTAAAAGAAAAGGATCTCGCTCGTGGATATCGAGCTGAAGGAATGGCCTTTACTTTAGGTGGGATTTTCAACGCTTTCCCTTATAGTACATTTGCTCAAAATGTCGGACTTGTCCAATTATCTGGAGTAAGGTCAAATAAAGTCACAATTGCTGCTGGTTTTATTTTAATTGTACTAGGCTTAGTTCCTAAAATCTCTACTTTGGCTACACTCATTCCTCCTTCGGTTTTCGGCGGTGCCACTGTAGTCATGTTTGGAATGGTCGTCACCTCTGGTATACGCATGCTTCAAAGAGTCGATTTTACGAACAATAACAATCAACTCATTATTGCTTGCTCGATTTCACTAGGACTAGGGGCATCCGTTGTTCCGGAATTATTCGCCCATTTACCTGAAACCCTTCGAATTATCGTCGGCGATGGAATTATTACCGGCAGCCTAGCAGCCATTATCTTAAACCTTCTTTTAACCAAAAGAAAAACAAAGGAAACACAGCCGTTAAAAGAGACGAGTATGGAACCCCAATTAAAAAGTTCATAGAAAGGAGTTTTCAATCATGTATACAATTCAAGAAATCAATAGAATCAGTGATGCATCATTTATCCAAATATTTGGAGGTGTTTTCGAGCATTCCCCATGGGTCGCAGAAAAAACGCTCATGGCGAAACCATTTTTATCATTTGATCACCTCTATCAAACGATGGTTCACACAGTGGAGGAAACATCAAATCAAAAAAAGCTTGCACTTATTAAAGAACATCCCAACTTAGGCGATCGCGTTCAAATGAGTGAAAATTCCGTTAACGAACAAGAAAACGCTGGTTTAAATCAACTCACAGAGAAGGAGTATAAACAATTTATTTATATGAATCAATCTTATATGGACAAATTTGGATTCCCATTTATATTAGCTGTTCGCGGGAAAAACAAGGATGAAATTTATCAATCAATGGTAAAGAGAGTCAAAAACGAAAAAGAAGAAGAGTTTCATCAAGCACTGGCGGAAATCTATAAAATCGCCTTATTACGACTTGAAGAGGTCATTATTAAAGATTCATTCACAACAAACTAGAAAGGATGAAAAACAATGAGCTTAGAAAGCTTACACGAGAGAGTACAAATGGACCTTTCTTATTTGAACATAAACTATACGGATACATGGGTACCGCAAACTAAACATATTAAGAATCATGTATATGATGTCGTCATTGTCGGAGGCGGGCAAAGCGGTTTAGGTGCTGGATTTGCTCTTTTACGAGAAAAAATCACAAACTTTCTCATTATCGATGAGAATCACGAAGGCTATGAAGGGCCATGGGAGACTTATGCAAGAATGGTTACTTTAAGAACACCGAAACATATCACCTCAATTGATTTAGGCCTTCCTTCCCTCACCTTTCGTGCTTGGTGGGAAGCCCAAACAGGCAAGAATGACTGGGATCAAGTGGATAAAATACCACGTCAGGATTGGATGAATTACCTCAGGTGGTATAGAAAAGTCCTGCGTTTACCCGTCATAAACGATGTCAAATTGCAACTCGTAGAACCTCTTGAAGGTGGTTTACACCGACTCCATATCAACCAAACAGAAGAACCTGCCACTCCCCTTCTTGCGCGCAAAGTTATTTTAGCGACAGGTATTCAAGGTGGAGGAGAATGGCATATACCATCACTTGTCTCTGAAAATCTACCGAAAAATTTCTATGCCCACACTTCCGAAAATATCGATTTTAACTCATTAAAAAATAAAAAAATCGCTATTCTAGGTGGTGGCGCCTCCGCATTCGATAATGCCAATTACGCCCTTAGTTCAGGAGTAGCAGAAGCGCATGTTTTTGTTCGTCGTAAAGAAATGCCTAGAATCAATCCGATACGGCAAATGGAAGCCTCAGGTATGATAGAAAGATATCACTCGTTATCAGATGTGGATAAATATACGGTCATGACTCATTTCTTTCAAAATAATCAACCACCGACGAATGATACATATAATCGCGCTTCTGCTTGGCCAGGTTTTAACCTTCATTTGGATTCACCTTGGCAAGAAGTAAGTCAAGCAAATAATCAGGTGGTAGTCACAACCCCTCATGGGTCCTTTTCATTTGATTATCTCATTATTAGTACAGGACTGTTCACTGATCCTGCCTTAAGACCAGAGCTAAAATTAGTCGAAAAATATATTGCTCGTTGGGAGGATAAATACCACCCTCCAAAGAATAGTGCAAGCCCAGTTCTAGATGCACATCCTTATTTAAGCACAGGTTACTCCTTTACGAGTCGCGATAAGGAAGGAGAAAAATATCTTCATGGACTTTATACATTTAATTATTCTGCTTTAATCAGCTGTGGTATTACTGCCGCTGCTCTTTCTGGTATGAAATTCGGCTTACCGCGACTAGCTAAGGCGATTGCTGATGAACTTTTCCAAGATCATAAAGAGCAAATTTTGCAGGATTACTTTGATTATCAAGTGACTGAATTTACAGGAACGTGGCCAATCAACCCTCAAACCAGACAAAGTAACACAATATCAGCTATTGAAAATTAAAAGGATATTTCTCGAGAGCAACATTCTACTATAATTAAGGAGTTTAAAATGACAGGACTAACAACACATATATTGGATTTAACCCACGGTACACCGGCTTCCAATGTAATTGTGGAGCTTTTCTTCCAAGAAGCAAATCGCAATAGTTGGAAAAAGATAAAAGTAGTAAAGACCAATTCAGACGGTCGCTTAGATGCTCCACTACTTACTAGAGAAGAAATGAAAATAGGAAGCTATGAACTGATCTTCCATGTCGGGGTGTATTTCCGTGAAAAAGAGATCGCCCTCCCCGACCCACCATTCTTAGAGGCAGTCCCTGTTCGTTTCGGAGTGTCAAATATAGATAAGGATTATCACGTCCCCCTTCTCATTTCACCTTGGGGATACCAAGTATATCGTGGAAGCTAGTAATGAAAGTTTCATAGCTACTCCACAATACCTAACTATCTTAGCGTAGTTAGGTTCTTTTTATTTCACAATAACAACCAATTACAATAGATACTTCCTATGAATATCGAATCAATTTCTAATTCATTATAAACTTACACTTCTATATATGTTTAGAGTTTAAACACTCGGGAAAAATAGAGGAAATACCTTACAGAAATGAGTTGATACTATCGATAATCCAATCAATGGCGAACATAGGAATTTCCAACAGAACATAACTAAGCACTCAACATACAATCTCATCTCTGGTATTCTCTTCGGACTTGGTTTGGTTGCATTTATTGATGAGATGGTATTTCACCAACTATTAAGTTGGCATCATTTTTACGATCAATCCACAACAAAGATCGGATTACTTTCTGATGGGTTATTCCATGCGTTTAGCTGGTTCGCTACAGTAGCAAGTCTATTTATGGTAGCTGACTTACGCAGAAGAGAATCTTGGTGGAAAAAAAGATGGATTGGCGGGGCTTTATTAGGTATTGGTTTATTTAATTTATACGATGGTTTAATCCAACATAAAGTGTTCAAATTACATCAAATTCGCTACGGAGTTGATGTGCTACCTTATGATTTGGTATGGAATTTCACTGCTGCAGTGATTACGATTATCGGAATCATTATCATCCGTAAAACTAATCAGTCACAAAGTAAGTAAAGCTAAAAAGGGGGACACTATGCCTGATCAACAACACTTTGACATAACCATTCTCTCATATATTTTAGCGACTCCTTTTTTTCTTTTAATCATTCTCTATGGAATCGCTGTCATCAAATCTAATCAATCTTACCGTCAGTGGTCATGGTATAACACAGCATGTTGGATTGGTGGAAATGTACTTTGTATAGTAGCAGTTGCTGGCCCTTTAGCAGAGGCTTCACACCAATTTTTCAGTGTCCATATGGTTGCCCATTTACTTTTAGGCATGATTGGCCCACTTTTTATGGTGCTAGCAAAACCAGTAACGCTCCTACTGCGTTCATTACCTGTAAAAACGGCTAGAAAAGTGACTACTACCTTAAAAACGAGACCATTTCACCTTTTATTAAATCCCCTATTTACTACGGTTTTAAATATTGGTGGACTATGGGTATTATATCGAACGGAATTATTCACAATGATGCACCATTCAATGCTGTTGTACAACGTCATTCATGCACATATCTTCCTAGCTGGTTATTTTTTTACAGCATCAATCATCTATATTGATAAATTTCAACAAGGTTATAGTTTTCAATTTCGAGCCATTATACTTATTTTAGCTCTCGCTGGGCATCAGATTTTAGCCAAATCTTTCTATGGTTACCCTCCTTCAAGTGTAGGAAGAACGGAAGCTGAAAAAGGAAGCATGATTATGTATTATGGAGGCGATATTGTTGACCTAGTGATTATTATTATTTTCTGTTATCAATGGTTTAAAGTGACAAAACCTAAAAGGTATCAACCTCATTCTGTATAATCAGAATTTGAATAGCTAGTGGACTCTTTTTGCACTAAAAGTGAAATCCACTAGCCTTCCTATCAATATACTTTCGATTCTTTTTTCATTTCCTCAATAACCGATTGCCCTTCGGTTTGATCTGCATCATTCCATCGCCATTGTTCATGTAATCTCATTCGTCCATCTGGTAGGTATTCAGGCGTTGAAGAACAAGTACCACCTCTTACTTCATCTTTGATATTTACATGATTATAGTTAAACAATAAAGAACCATCCTCCTTTACAATACCGATTAACGTTCCTTTTCTAATTTGTCCGCCATAATAACTAGCAGAAATGATATTTCCTTCTTGGCTATAATCAAAATAAGTTTGATCAGAGACTTCGCCATTATTTGTATTCTCTATTGATACAAATTTCTTTCCGTTATAATTAATCAAGTTGATTCCTCGCTCTCACTTTTTTATTAAAGAGACCCAATAGGCGTCTCCGCCCCCAGGTGCAGAAGCTCTTATCTCCCCGCTAAAGTAGATGATTACCTCATCACCGACTGACAATTGACCTACCTTTTTTTCTGGCATATAAGTTGGTAATGTAAATTCAACCCCTTGATACATGTATGTTTCTCTTAAATCTTGTTTTGATTTGTATTTAATATTTTCAGCATCCGCCACAACCCAAATAGATTGGCCACTTTCTATAATGACACCCTTGTAGGTCGGCGTATAAGTAAAGAAAAGAAATCCTCCAATACTAATAATGAGGAAAAGAGCTAAAGTACAGATGAGATACTCTCGTAAGATTTTCACCCTCTACCTCCTTACAACCTACTTTCACCATAAATTCCCTCTAAACAAGTTCTATTCTCCTGCAAACAAGCCGAGTAGATTTTCTTATTTTTATCAATGCCTCCTAAATTTACTTATTATTAAAAATATTTTAACAGAAAAATGGTAAGATGAAGCAGAATACAATAAAAAAATTAAAGGAGGATAATATGCGTAGATTCTTTAAGTTATCAATTGTCGCTTTTCTCGTTTCCTTTTCTACTCTATCATTCGATTCTTCGCAAACATCTGCTGCTACCTTACCAGTATCACAAGCCATCGACAGGCAAAATAACACTATACAATCGGTGGAAGGCTATATAGTAGGTAAGCCTACCTCAGCCAATACAGTAATTACTGGCAACTATCCAGATGATTACTCCTTAGCTATTGCTGATTCTCGCACAGAAACAAATACTGCTAATATGCTTTATATTCAGATTCCCTCACAATTCCGCACACAGTTCGGCCTTAAGAGCAACCCCGAATTACTTGGTGAGAAGATAACAGTAACCGGCAATCTCACAGCGTACTATTCACATCCTGGATTGAAAAACACAACTGAAATGATCAAACAATCTGAAGAAGAGGAACCTGAAGGACCTGATGAGGAAAATAATGCCCCTGGTTCTTATTATGATTCTGCTACTGGAAAAACAGGCGAAGCATTAAAAACCGCGTTACACAATATCATTGATGACCATACCGAAATTTCGTATAGTGCCGTTTGGGAAGCATTAAAGGCAACGGATGAAGATCCAAATAATACGAATAACGTCATCCTTTTATACACTGGCAGATCACAAAGTAAATCAACGAACGGTGGAAATCCAGATGAATGGAACAGAGAACATGTGTGGGCTAAATCGCATGGTGATTTCGGAACATCTATGGGCCCTGGAACAGACCTACATCATCTACGCCCAACAGATGTATCAGTGAATGGCTCTCGCGGTAACAAAGATTTTGATAATGGCGGCTCTCCACAAGGTGAAGCACCTGATACCTTTACGGATAATGATTCTTGGGAACCACGTGATGAAGTAAAAGGGGATGTCGCGAGAATGATTTTCTATATGGATGTCCGTTATGAAGGCGACAGTGGGGAACTGGATTTAGAGGTGAATGACCGCGTAAGCAACGGTTCAGCTCCATATCACGGCAAACTCTCAACCTTAATTGAGTGGCATAACTTAGACCCTGTAGATGACTTAGAACGACAAAGAAATGATATTATCTATAATGACTATCAACATAATCGTAATCCATTTATCGATCACCCTGAATGGGTTGAAGAAATTTGGAATTAATTAAGGAAAAGAAAAGCAGTCTTCAATTGTGACTCTAAGAGTCTCAATTTGAAGGCTGCTTTTTTATTTTCATTTACGCTTTTGCTTAAATGCGGCCAAGATAATGAGCAAGGCGATGCATGTAAAACCTCCAGCAATAAGAGGGTTGATCTCCACATGATATTGATCGATGATGATTCCACCAACAGTTGAACCAATAGCCATACCAACATGAACCCCTGAATTATTTAAACTTTGTTGAATATCAGATGTTTCTGGCGCAGCAGATACAAGATAGCTCTGGATAGCGGGCTGCAAAGACCAACTTAATAAATTCCATAACAATAGTGCACAAATAAACAAAGCAAGAGAAAACTGCAAATACGGGATAAGGATAATCGTAACAATAAAAGCAGAAAGTACGATGATAATAGATCGTTTCGCACCTAAGCGATCCGTAATCTGCCCACCTAAAAAACTCCCACACACAGCAACGATACCAATAATAAGGTAAATCAAACTAAGCGAATTACCAGTAATACTCATCGTCTCACTAAGAAAGGGTGTTAAATACGCATATAGACTCATATGACCGGCAAAAAAGAGAATCGATGTCAGTTGAACGAGTACAATCTTTTTATTTTTTAATGCTTTCAACTGTTCCTTTAAAGGTAAACCTCTTTTCGCCTCTATTGGACCTAATGCAAAATAAACAACAATCATGATGATTAATGTCAGAATCGAAATAAACAAGAACGGCGCTCTCCAGCTAAATTCATTCCCTAACCACAAACCGAATGGAATCCCAAAAACAAGGGACGCACTGACCCCCATCAGTACAATACCAATCGCTCTCGCTCGATATTTCTCACCACTAATTTGTGAAGCAATCGTGAGACATAATGAAATAAGAAGAGCCGCACACATAGCCGATAATACTCTTCCAACCAACAAAGATACATAACCATCCATAACGACGATCATTAAATTAGATAAGAAGAAAACAAAGAGAACGAATAGAAATAACCGCTTTCTCTCTATCTTCGCTGTTAAAGATAATAGTACAGGACCAGATATGGCAAAGCTTAAAGAAAACAAGGAGATTAACATTCCCACTTCACCAAGCGACACACCTAAATCAGTTGCAATAAGTGGCAAGATGCCCGCAATAATTAACTCAACCAAACCGACAATAAAAGTAATTATGGTTAGTAAATACACTCTTTTATCCATCTGACCTTCCCTCCACGCAAAAAGGCAGCGCTCCCTATAAAAGCGGGAGGCGCTGCATTCAAACATATTCTATGCGAATTCGCTAACATGACGCCCATAGCCATGTCGCCATTATTCATTTATAAACAAAAATAATTTATCATTTTGTACATGGATTGTCAATCACTCACTTTTTCTTCTTACCAAACACTTTTACGCCCATTATCCAAAAAATAATCATTAAAATTGTACTGACAATTAATACAGGAATTGCTCCAAACTGAATAATAAATGGAACGGCTGCAGCTGTAATAAGCCCGCCACCTACCATCGGTTCAAATACAATTTGTTTATAGCCAAAGGCATTGAGTGCTGGCGATTTGTTCTCTGGATCGACTGTTTTCATTAGCATAATTCCTGTTGCCGCCACACCTGTAGACTGTCCGAAATCTCCCAATCCTCGTTCAAACCAATACTCAGGTATCATACGAGGACCTAAATATAAGAATAACCCTACATTCAAGACAATTCCAGCAATCGCTAAAATAATGAACGGAATGAAATTCTCACCAATGACCTGTAGACTAAGTGAAGCC
The DNA here is from genome assembly GCF_038595015.1 of Cytobacillus sp. FSL W7-1323. Taxonomy (NCBI): domain Bacteria; kingdom Bacillati; phylum Bacillota; class Bacilli; order Caryophanales; family Bacillaceae; genus Cytobacillus; species Cytobacillus sp. FSL W7-1323. Next base: position 764,835 of record NZ_CP151998.1, on the reverse strand, counting down.
ATCGCACTAATGATTAGGAAATCAAGAGCTACACCTTGAATACGATTAATTAATTCGCGATCAACCAATTGATAACGATCAAATTTGGATAAGAATAATTGTAACAATATTCCTCCTATCATGGCGAACGGAAATAATGGAACATATTCAAATAAATAAACACCTATAGCTTGCCCATAAGTAACAGCCTCAAGCCATTGAAACGCTTCCAATAATAAAAACCCAATAAAAATTGATAACCCAACAAATCCAATATGAAGCGTTAACGGCTCAATAGACATCGGCGAAGTTGTTTGCAAACCCGCTGATGAACGATTATCGACTTTAATAATACCTGACTGCTCCTCTACAGAAATCTCATCAGGGTGACTCAATGTTTTAGATTTGCCATTACGTGCTCCCCAATTGATTAAAATCATCCCTACGATGATACCTGCAAGAATACCGACTGTCGACAAACCAATTGCCAAATCATAACCTTCTTCAAAACCTAAAGAAGTAAATGTCCCTTGTAAACCCGCGGCTGTTCCATGCCCACCAACAAAGGCAATCTCAATTAAGGCGCCTGCAGCAGGACTAAGTCCAAAAAGAGGTGTAATGATGGTGATAGCAAGTAAAATACCCACTACATATTGGGCAAAAGAGAGTGTATAACCTAAAGCAATATGCGGCCCACCAATCCGCCACATTTTTTTGGGATTAGGTAATTTAAACCCTATAAAAAGACACGCAAAAACAATATTAATTAAAAGACCCGGCAGACTAGCCCAAACTTCGACCATCTCAGATGTAAAAATTCCACCTTCAAGTCCAAATAGCCTTCCTAGTATTTCTGGTCCTAATATAAGTGCAATAAAACCCGCAATTAATGATGTTGGTAAAAACAACCTTTGAAGTAATTTCACTTTAATTCTTACCCATTTACCAAGCACTAAAATAATCGCCAGGATAAGAACTGAAAAAGCTGCAATCGTTAAGTCCATTTATTCATCCCCTTTGTATTTCATTTAATTTCCCCATTTTTCTTCTAAGGAAACCTATAGAGAGTGACCCGTGAATTATACTACATGCCGAATAAACTTGTCACACGAGAGGATAAATAAAAAAATTCCATCTATTCAGAGACAACCGAAGTACTACCGTTTCCAAAAGAGAGCTAAATAAAAGAAGGGCTATTGTGGGCTTTTTCCATACAAACCGTTTGAGGAGAAACAGCAAAGAAGAGTAAGTGATTCGATATCACTCACTCTTCTTTCGGCCGCCATTTACTTGTCGGGTAAAAACGCTGTTGTAAAGATTTCTTCTGCAGCGAACTTCTCATCCACCAATCCTAAATCATATAGCTGGTCAATCAGCGTCCCCCAACGCTCTTCTGACATCGTGCCGATTCCATTTGCAGCTGCATCCATTCCATAAACAAACTCTGCTTGTGATTCTGCTTCAAATTTTAGAGAGGCAAGTTCTATGTCTGGATTATCTTTTTGAATCAACTCATTGATTTCTTCATATGAACCTTCGTATAAATTCCATCCCTCTATAAAAGCAGTCGTAAAAGCTTCAACCGTTTCTTTATTGTTTTCCAAGTAATCTTTTGTCACGTATAAGACAACATTATAAGGATCATAACCTGCGTCCGAAACTAATTTCGTTTCTACATCAATCCCCTCTAATTGCATAAAGTAAGGTTCTGATGTTAGGAATGCTTGTGTAACAGAATCCTTCTCATCAACAAAGTTTACATGTTGTCCAGAATATGCCAATTCTTCGACACCACTGAGATCATATTGTGTTTTTAAATACTCCCAGTATACAATGCCCGGCTGCACATAAACTTTTCTTCCATTTAACTCAGCAAAGTCAGCAATACCCTTGCCTTTATGAAACATAAATGCTTGCGGACTCCCTTGCATGACGGTAGCTACAGCGACTAATTCAATGCCTTCGTTTCTAGCCATCACAATTTGATCACCATGTGCTAAACCAAAATCAGCCTTTCCAGATGCGACCATATTAATTGAGGATACTTGTGGTCCCCCAGGTTCAATCATTACATTTAAGCCATTTTCTTCAAAAAGACCATTTTCCTCTGCGGCATAAACACCCCCATGCTGTGCTTTGGCAAACCAGTTTAAGACCAACATAACATCCTTTACCTCTCGCTCTCCTTCTTCTACAGCACTATTCGTTTCTTCTCCTCCACAAGCAGCGAGTACAATCAATACTAAAACACTTAAAATTACCCATTGAACAAGTCGATTTGATTTCATATCTCTCCCCCTTTTTATCAAAATATTCAGTTATTTTAACATGCATTTACCTTTCCGATTTTATCGCTGATTCATGCCAAGACCGTAGCAATAAACGGGATACCCAGCTTACTAATAGATAAAATCCGATACCAAAAATAGCACCTGATATGGCACAAGCAAATAGATAAGGTGTTTTTAACTGAACAGCAGCAACAGTTATCGCATAACCTAATCCCCCTTTTCCTCCACCGATTCCAGCAATATACTCTCCTGTAATCGCTCCAACAATTGCTAATGTACAAGAAACTTTCAAACCAGAAACAATGTATGGGAGAGCAGCTGGAATACGAAGCTTCCACATCGTTTGCCATTTAGAAGCATTATATAATGTGAATAAATCACTCATATTTTTATCAACCGAATGCAGTCCCATCAAAGTGTTGGATACGACAGGAAAAAAGCCAATTAAAAAAGCAATCATTACGATGGAGTTAAAACCTGATCCAAACCAAATGACAACAATTGGAGCAATCGCCACAACTGGAATCGTTTGTAATATAACTGCATATGGATAGAGGCTAATTTCTAGTATTCTTGAACTGGCCAATAGCACGGAAACAGCAATACCAATGACAGCACTTAAGAGAAAACCAATTACTGACTCAAAAATAGTTATTCTAATCGCTGGCCATAAGAGATGCCAATCTGTAATGGCAGCAGTGAGGACATCGGTTGGTTTCGGTAATAGAAAAGGTTGAATTTGCAGAATCGTAGGTATGAGTTGCCATAACCCCATAAAGACAAGAAACGCGATTACTGGTCCAACAATTGAGCCTTTTAGATAGTTATTTCTCTTTTTATTTGTTTGCTCTAGAGGACTTGTGATTGTTTTTGATGAAGCAGTTTGAATCGCCATTCATCAAGCCTCCTTTCTACCCATGCTATGCTCTAAACTTTTAGCTGCTTTGTCTACATATGCATTAAATTGGTTGTTTACTCGGTTTCGTGGATACGGTAAATTCACATCAATCATGGTAGCTAACCTTCCCGGACGTGCGGACATAACGGCAATTTTTGATGAAAGATATACAGCTTCATAGACATTGTGTGTAACAAATAAGATGGTTGCTTTCTCTTTTTACCATATTTGCAAAAGATCCATTTGCAATGTTTGTCTAGTCATTTCATCTAACGCAGCAAACGGTTCATCCATTAACAATAATTTAGGCTTAGCAGCAAGGGCTCGAGCAATGGAAACCCTCATTTTCATGCCCCCAGAAAGTTGGCGAGGATAAGCGTGCAAATAATCCTTTAAGCCAACCATCTCTAACACCTCGACTGCGCACTCTTTTCTTTTCTCTTTATTAATCCCCCGTATCTCAAGGGGAAGAAGAACATTATCAAGCACAGTACGCCATGGAAGTAAGTTAGCTTCTTGAAAGACATAAGCAATGTCATTCGAATGCTTGATTACATCCTTAGGACTTTGGTTAAAAACTTTCACTCGACCATTTGTCGCCTCCCCTAAACCAGCAACCATTCGTAAGGCAGTCGATTTTCCACAACCAGAAGGACCTAGAAAACTAATAAACTCTCCATCTGCTATTGATAAATCAAACTGACTCAAAGCCACTGTTCCTGAGTGATACACTTTATCAACATGTTGGAAAGAGACAACTTCGCCTTTAACTACTTCCATGTCACACCTCTCCTTTTCAATAGGAAACAAATCACATGTGATGTCATAAAAACTAACGTGAATTTATACTCTCATTATATATCGTTCCTTTCTTATACACATTAGACAGACAGTACAAACTTAAATATTATTTTTGTCTATCATGACTAAATTAAGTTTTTTATTGTAAGATTATCTAACAAAAAAAAGAAACTAATGTTATAGGCGGCCCAAAAGGTTCATCGTTTATTACTCATCCTTTTGGCTATTGAAGTCTGTTACAGGCGAATGTGGCAATATCTTGAGCTTTAACTTAGCCTGAACTCGCGCCAATATAAAATCTGATAAAAAGAAGTAAAAAGGCTTTAAAATCTCGCTTTTAATGTCTAACTTACGAAGTACATATTGGAATATGTAGGTATATTGGTGCTGTATGCAGTTCTTCTGCTTTCCCTCTTGGCCTTTGCGCGTATTTTCGATTTGTGCGCAGTTCTTCTCCTTTTCCTCCTGGCCTTTGCGCGTATTTTCGATTTGCGCGCAGTTCTTCTGCTCTTCCTCTTGGCCTTTGCGCGTATTTTCGATTTGCACGCAGTTCTTCTGCTCTTACCCCTGGCCTTTGCGTGTATAGTCGGTTTGCGCGCAATTCTTCTGCTCTTCCTCTTGGCCTTTGCGCGTATTTTCGATTTGCGCGCAGTTCTTCTCCTCTTCCTCTTGGCTTTTGCGCGTATTTTCGATTTGCGCGCAGTTCTTCTGCTTTTACTCCTGGCCTTTGCGTGTATAGTCGGTTTGCGCGCAATTCTTCTGCTCTTTCTCTTGGCCTTTGCGCGTATTTTCGATTTGCGCGCAGTTCTTCTGCTTTTCCTCCTGGCTTTTACGCGTATATTCGATTTGCGCGCAGTTCTTCTGCACTTCCTCTTGGCTTTTGCGCGTATTTTCGATTTACGCGCAGTTCTTCTGCTTTTCCTCTTGGCCTTTGCGCGTATTTTCGATTTGCGCGCAGTTCTTCTGCTTTCCCTCTTGGCCTTTGCGCGTATTTTCGATTTGCGCGCACTTCTTCTGCTCTCCCTCCTGGCTTTTGCACGTATTTTCGATTTGCGCGCACTTCTTCTGCTCTCCCTCCTGGCTTTTGCGCGTATTTTCGGCTTGCGCGCAATTCCTCTGCTCTTCCTCCTGGCTTTTGCGCGTATTTTCGGCTTGCGCGCAGTTCTTCTGCTCTTCCTCTTGGCCTTTGCGCGTATTTTCGAATTGTGCGCAGTTCTTCTACTTTTCCTCCTGGCCTTTGCGTGTATTTTCAATTTACGCGCAGTTCTTCTGCTTTTCCTCCTGGCCTTTGCGTGTATTTTCAATTTACGCGCAGTTCTTCTCCTCTTCCTCCTGGCCTTTGCACGTATTTTCGACTTACTCGCAATTCTTCTTCTTTTCCCATCCCTGTTGCGCGTAAATTCAATTTGTACGCAATAATCTATTGTAACTTGAGACTTATGCGCAAATATCATTCACACAGCAAATTTTGAGCAAATTCTCATTTTCACTGCAACTAAAAAGGTCTTTACCATCAATAAAGATGATAAAGACCTTTTTTCAGCGACCTCTTTATTCGCCAGTTCTTGCTCTTATCTACTAATATCCACTGGCAACTCCATCACCGCGAGGATCGGCTCCGCCATATTTTACACCAGTCTGTTGATTAATTTGAATAGCACCTGCATGCCCCATTACATCTGTGAAGTCTTCTAATACTTCTACTTCATGTCCTCTTTTCTCGAGCTCTAAGCAAATGGATGCACTTATTCTTCCTTCTACTTTCAAGCTGTTAGATGTTGCGCCCCATGTTCGGCCATATAACCATCTCGGTGCCTCAATGGCTGATTGAATCGGAAAATTGTAATCTATTATTCTCGTAACAAGAGCCGCTTGTGTTTGTGGTTGCCCTTCCCCTCCCATCGTTCCATAAATTAAATAAGGTTGTTCATTTTTAAATAACATCGCGGGATTTAATGTATGATATGTTCGCTTTCTTGCTTGCAGGCAATTGATATGACTTTCGTCCAAAGAAAAATAACTGCCTCGATTTTGCAGTACGATACCTGTATTTTTCGGAATAAAGCCTGATCCGAACTCATGATAAATACTTTGAATAACCGAAACTGCGTTGCCTTCTTTATCAACAACACCTAGCCAAATCGTATCCCCCTTAGGATCAAGTTGTTTTTCAAATGCCCTTACGCTAGTAAAATCAATTGATTCGGCAAGTTGGATTCCTCTTCTCAGAGACAATATTTCATCTAAAGGGATCGTAGCAAAATCCGGGTCAGTCAAGTATTGATCACGATCAACGAAAGCCCGCTTTGTTGCCTCCGCTAATAAATGATAATAGTCAGCAGAGCCTTCTTCTACTTCTGATAGTGGAAATTGATTCAAAATATTTAAGATGGATAATGATGCAAAGCCCTGAGAATTAGGTGGGACATTGAATACTTGATGATTGCGATAACGTACAGAGATTGGTTCTACCCAATTGGACTGATGATGCCTCAAATCGTCAATGGTTAACACTCCCCCGTGAAGTTGCAGGTCAGTTGTCATCAACTTCGCTAATTCACCTTCATATAAAAACGAACCACCTTCCGCAGCTAGCCCTTCTAATGTTCTTGCTAAATCAGGCTGTTTCATAATGTCACCGGCCCGATAAGAAAGACCATTTGCTTGTAAAAAAACCTTTTGAAATTCAGTAAAACGTTGGAGATGACGGAACTCATTATCCTTGTCATCTAAATTGAGATTAGTCCAATACACTTGACTAGGAGTGACAGGAAATCCATCTTTGGCATAATGAATAGATGTCTGCAATAACTCAGACCATTCAACCGTGCCATTCATATGATTCTGTGAATATTGATAGGCTTTTTCCCAACCAGCGACTGCACCAGGAACGGTATTGGCAGCCAAAGCCCCTCTTGAAGGAATCTTGCTATAACCTTGTTGTTGATAAAACGGGATTGTTGCCCCTTCGCCCGAACGACCGCTACTATTTAATGCCTTTAATTTTTTTTGCTTCGCATCATACACAAGCCAGAAATTATCGCCACCAATCCCATTCATATGAGGGTAAACAACACCAATGGTGGATAATGCAGCAATTGCCGCTTCCACCGCGTTACCGCCAGCTTGCAATACCTTCAATCCCGCTTGAGAAGCTAAATAATGTGGCGTTGTGATCATTCCATTTGTCGCCATCGTTGTTGGACGGTACGATTGTTTGGAACTACTCATCTTTTCACCTTCCTTTTAGCAAACATCATTTCCCTAACCCATTTAATGAGAGCAATATCTTGGTGGTGATTGGCGATAAAAGAGAGGCCTATTGGCAGGCCGTCTTTATTTTCAAACGGAATAGTGACCTGCGGAAGGCCCGTTATTCCCGCGATACAAGTGAGTTGCATTAACTGGTTTCGATATTGTTCTAACTCTTCACTTGGTAAATTTTTCAACGGGGCAACGCCTGGTGCCGTAGGAATGACTAAGATACCATCCTCTTTAAGTAGCGATGAAAGCTGACCTCTAATTACATTTTGTTTTCCCAGTAGTGCTGGAAGTTCACTTGGATTTAAAGTGGATGTCCATTGAAACCTTTCGGCGATACCAGGTCCGAAAGTTGGGCGCTCCTCGTTAATCCATTCACCATGCGCTTGCCAGATTTCCGTTCCTTGAATGAGTCTAAACAACTCTGACCATTTTGCTAATCCATCAGCGGCAATGTTTACAACTTGTTTAGAGACACCTTTTAAACTGTCTAGCAATATTTCTTTGTTTTCTTCATCAATTAGCTGCCAAGCCTCTTCTGCAAAATAGACATGCGAAAAAGGGTTATCTTTTACTTCCTCATTACTTATCAGCACTTCTCCTACCTTTAATAAGGTATCTAAGTTTTGCGACATCCAGCCGATTGTGTCAAAGCTTTTAGCAAGCGGAATTACACCATTCATATTTACTTCCCCATGCGTCGGACGGAATCCAAAAATTCCACAGTAAGAAGAAGGAATACGGACAGATCCACCTGTATCAGTACCTATTGCAAAATCTACATGTCCTGATGCAGCTGCAACAGCTGAACCGCTCGATGAACCTCCAGGAATACGGTTAGGCGAACGAGGATTAACCGGTGTACCGTAATGATAATTTTCCCCGTTTAAACTGTACATTAGTTCATCCGTATGTGTTGTACCTTGCAGGCGTGCGCCATTTTTTAATAAGGATTCTATAACTGTTGCATGTTGTTGTCCGGGTTCGTGGGTATGATACCAATGAGGATTTCCTGCAGTATTTTTGTAATTCTCGATTTCAAAAACATCCTTTATAGCAAACGTCAACCCATTAAGCGGACCACTACCTGTTGGTTCCAGTATAAGATTATCTTTCACAAAGGCACTTGCATTTTCTTTCATTCTTTTTCACCTACTCTATGTAATTTGCTATTTTTCTAGTTTTTCTAAGATTGCTTCTTTTGTTTGGCGAATATGAAGCGTTAATACATGGTGTAATGTTGCAATATCCTTTTTAATGAGTGCTTCTAGCAATTGCTCATGTTCTTTTTGAGAGATAATTAAATAATCTAGTTTGGTAGAGTATATATTCATATATGGCTCCACCCTTCCCCAGACAATACTCAACATCTCAAGCATCGGTTTCGACTGGGCATACGTATATATCAACGTGTGAAACTGTCTATTTAACTCATTCCATTCCGCCGGTGATGTCAGTTTCCTTTCCATCTCCAATACTATTTCGCTTAACCTAGCTAACGCTACACTATCAATATGTTTATACGACCATTCCAAGGCCATTTTCTCTAATGTTAATCTAATTTCAAATAATTCAATTAATTCTTGCGATGAAAGCTGCCTAACAAAAATACTCCTCCGTTCAAAATGGACAAATCCCTCTGATTGTAATTTATTTAATGCTTCTCTAACCGGCATTGTACTGACATTCAATTGGTAGGCTAATTTTCTAATAGAAATTCTTTTACCTGGCGGGAATATACCATTCATGATGTCTTTTCGGAGACGCTTATACACTTCTTGAGATAATGTGGGGACAGTAATTACTTCGCTTTTACGCATTTATGGGATCGTCACCTCCTTTATGTGATATGTGATCACAGTTATAGCTTCTATGATACCTATCACATAGAGAGACGCAATGAATCTGTTAGAAAATATGACAAGGAAAATTTAAAACCCATTCACTATATTGAGACAAAAAAAGAATCTTCTCCTTCAGGTTGTTCTATTTCCTTATACAAATACTCTTTCAGCTTCCCTTCATATTCAACCTGTATAAAGGGGATATTGCGGAGATCATACGGAGTGATTAATGATAGCGGTTTTTCAAATTCGATGCTGTCAGTAGCGTGGATGACTGAAGCTACAAACTGAGAACAGAAGAAAGCTTTTCTCCTTTTCAAAGGTTTATTAAACAGCACACCAAATAGACCAAAGAGATTATAACGATAATCCTCCTTTTCGGATTCGATTGTAGTAATATATTGTTCCATTTTCCTCAGTTCTTCATTATTTACTGTGAAAGAATAAATGATGCAATCCGCATGTTTCAACAACCCTTTGTTTATATTCTCTACTACAAACCCACCGATAAAAGGATTCCGTGGCTTTTTCCTGCCAAAACTATATACTTTTGCTAATTCATAATCAAAGGCGATAGATGCATGATTATAACTTCTCTTTGTATAGATTTTTATCAATTTCGTAAAGTACGTACCTGTATCTGTTAGTAAAATATAAACCTTTTTGTTACTTAAACTCATAACCGTCTCTCCTCTAGCCAACGAAGGAAATATAAACAAATCCCGATAGCCACCATTTTTTCCGATTGCTTAAGATAATCATACAAATGGAATCGTGACTGATTAACTAGCTAGAGTCTAAAGTTCCGCTAGGTCTTTGGTCGTAATTCATCAAACGATACCTTTTCAGTTATTGGGTGCTTCTTAGGAATGAATGGAGTGAGGGTGCGGTAATGAAGATCAAATAGCATCAGATTTCGCCTATGTACCATTTTTTGAACACGTGCGATTTCTCTCTGGATGAACGCGCTAATTCCTTTGGCTCAGCTCACTTTCTTAAACTCCTCACCATTTTAAGTTGTTACTAAATATGAAAAACCCGAATCCTTATATATGGACTCGGGTACATCAATATTGTTTTATTTTTTCCGCATTTCCTTCTGAATTTTCCGTAAGGCTTTCTTCGAACCGCGGTTAATATCGTGTTCCAATTTCCTTGTAGCGAAATCAGTGAATAAGGTTTCTAAATCGTAACCTTCTGGATATAGTTCCTGTGCTGGGAGATTTAAGGTAATTCGTTTTACATTTACTTCAACCATTTCTCCTTTATAGTAGACCACAACATTATAGAATTGATCCATTTCTTTGTAGATAATCGCAAAGTCATTATGATCCAATAGTTTTACTCTGTCACCTTTTTTATAATCATATTTTGCTGTAATTGCTTCGCCCTTGTGTTTAGGCTGACGTACTTTATCTGGATTCACTTGCTTTAGTTGATAATCTTTATTCTCCATATAAGCTTCTGCTCGCTTTAATACGGATTCTTTCATATTCATTTTGCGAGAAATCCATAATGCGTTGCTATCTCCTGATTTCCCGATAACTAACTGATACAACGGTGATAAAGTTTCCTGATCGAATTGCATCGCTGCGTTCATAAAATCACTATGCAATTCTGAATAACGTTTGATTTCCCCATAATGGGTTGTTGCAATGGTTAGACAGCCCATATGATAGAATTCCTCTAGTATCGCAATTGCAAGTGCTGCTCCTTCATTCGGTTCAGTACCACTGCCAATTTCATCAAATAATAAAAGAGTACGATGATTGGAGGCGTTCATGATTTCCGACAAGTTTTTCATATGAGATGAAAACGTACTTAATGCATTTTCTATACTTTGATTGTCGCCAATATCAACGAAAATATGTTCAAAAATGGCGATCTCCGTTCCCTCTTTTGCCGCAATATGAATTCCTAACATCGTCGCTAAAGTTAATAACCCAATTGTTTTTAATACAATTGTTTTTCCACCGGCATTAGGTCCGGTAATGATTAAGCTTCTATAATCTTTACCAATCTCAAACTGAAGGGGTACGGCATCTTTCGGCAACAAGGGATGCTTACCATTCACTATTTTAATATAGCCATGATCATTGACCTTTGGCTGTATGCCAGTAATATGCTTACTATATTTCGCCTTCGCAAATACCATGTCATACTGGCTAATTAACTCCATATTTACTTTTATCTTTTGTAACTCTTCTACTATCATCCCAGATAGTGTCGCTAATATTCGGTATTCTTCCATCTCTTCTTCTACTTTAAGGCTTGCTAATTCTGCACTCAACTTCGAAACGGTCTGTGGTTCGATAAATACAGTAGAACCTTTCGAAGACACTTCAATAATGGCACCTGGTACTTGACCTTTATAAGAGGCTTTAATTGGAATTGTATATCTGTCATCTTTTTTACTAATAAAGAACTCTTGGATATACTTCTTATTCGTCCCATTGTTTAAAAATTTATTTAAACGCTCGTTAATTTTTTCTTCTGTCGCTTCTTTTTTAAAGCGGATCTTTTTTAACTCTCTACTTGCCGAAGAATCAATTCGACTGCCTTTAATCGTAAAATTGATCTCTTCCTCTATTGTCTTCATTTCAGACATCGACTGAGCATAAGAAGCAAGCGTTGGTGCGAAAAACTCTTTGCTTTCCATGAATTGTTTGATTTTGCGACAGCCTCGTAAAAAGTCGGATAAGCTAACTAAATCACTCGGTTGCAAAATAATGTCCTTATCAAGTGAATTAATGATGCTTTCAATGTTTGTAATACCTACAAAAGGAATATGGCCCTCGGCATCTATGATTGCTCTGGCCTCAGTAGTTTCCTGTAAGCGGTTGTTCACCACTTTTATATTTGTACTCGGTTCTTGTTTGTCGATTAACCTTTTACCTAAACCGCTCACACAATAAGATTGCACAATTTGTTTTAGTTCGTTATATTGTAGTTTTTCAAATGTCATATTATTCAATTTCGATGCTCCTCACTCATTTTTTAATTGTGAAGACACCTACTTATTAGATTCCGATAGATTTTTAGACAGAAAAAGCTGCAGGGATACCCCGCAGCTTTTACATTTATAAGGCAAGAGGACGTCATTAACCATCGCATAGCTATCCCTGTTCATCACATGCTTTATAAAGTATAGTAGGTATCTTCATAGGTTGAAATCAATCCATAACAAATAGCAGGGAATCATTAAGAATTTTTTCCCCTTTTGTTATTACATTCATTTCAAATTTTAATTGCCTATTTAGAACCTACTGCACTCATAAATGCACCTCTCCAAATTCATATGGAATCTAATTACCAGTATCATATCATATCGATAAAAAGAAGTAAACATTCATCTTTTCTCTTATGAATGATTTATTCTGTCAAAATCATCAAGCAACGCACGTGCTTCATCCGTTGACTTTGTATTCATTAACTGATTTCTTAATTCTCCCGCTCCTTTAAAGCTTCGAACATAAATTTTGAAAAAACGATGAAGGCCGGTATACGGGCGCAGCTCCAACCCTGCATATTGATCATGAAGATCGAGATGCAATCTTAATAGGTCCAATAATTCTTTACTACTATGCTCTTTGGCTTCCTTTTCAAAAGCAAATGGGTTTTTAAAAATACCTCGGCCAATCATTACACCGTCAATTCCGTATTTTTCTGCCAGCTCTAATCCCACTTGGCGGTCAGGAATATCACCATTAATTGTTAACAGCGTATCAGGAGCTACCTCATCACGGAGCTTTTTAATTTCTGGAATCAATTCCCAGTGTGCGTCTACCTTACTCATTTCTTCTCTCGTCCGAAGATGAATCGAGAGGTTGGCAATATCTTGTTTTAAAATATGCGTGAGCCAATCACGCCATTCGTCGATTTCACTATAACCGAGCCTTGTTTTAACACTAACAGGCAGTCCCCCTGCTTTTGCCGCAGCAATCAGCTCAGCAGCAACATTCGGACGACAAATCAATCCGCTACCTTTACCGTTTCCAGCAACATTCGGCACAGGACAGCCCATATTAAGGTCAATGCCTTTAAATCCTAGTTCCGCCATACCAATACTCATTTCACGAAAATTCTCAGGTCTATCTCCCCATATATGCGCCACCATCGGCTGCTCATCCTCTGTAAAAGTCAAGCGACCACGAACACTTTTTTGTCCATCAGGATGACAATAACTTTCCGAATTTGTGAATTCAGTAAAAAACACATCTGGCCGTGCTGCCTCACTAACGACATGACGAAAAACAACATCCGTCACATCCTCCATCGGTGCAAGCACAAAGAATGGGCGTGGCAACTCACGCCAAAAATTTTCTTTCATCATGTATTCAATCCTCTCACGGTGAGATATCTATTTATCAAATATACCTTCTTCACTTATAGCATGTTTACACACTGCTTTTCAAACAACAGTTAATTTTGACATTTATAGTTTATCATATCGGGGAATAAGATGGTTTGTATAAGAAGGTCACTTTATGCCCCCTAAACGAATATGAATAAAACAATAATAAGGGAGGGGGCAATATAATGGATAAACGCGTACAATTCGACTTCGAAATAGAATTTACCAATGGGGGAGGCTTACAAGGACAAGATTTTCGCTTGGATATTGACGAAGATACGATCTCAGATGAAGATCTAGCGAACTACATTGTAGAAGATATGAGATTGTTAATGGTGGGAACAGTGAAAATACTAAATAAAAAAATCATTCATGAAAAACATAAACGTATGAAAAGCGAGGAATAGCGAGGCCACTTAACGCTTTTCAGCCTCAAGCCTTAAACCAATATACACAAATAGCCCATACTCTTTAGTAAATAATGGATATAAAATATACATAAACTTTCTCTCAGGAGGAATCTCATGTATATATCAAATAGAATAGGCTTCTTAAGTTGGGGGATGACTTGCCTATACTTTCTTATTGAACCTTTCTTCATTTTTACCTCAACAGCGTCTTATAGCTATTTACATCATGCTATGAGTGACCTTGGTGTAACTACCTGCGGTGAATTCACTTATGCATTCGCACCTTATGAAATATGCTCCCCCCATCATGTGGGAATGAATGGACTCTTTTTATTTAATGGATTAACCTTTTGTATCGGAGTACTATATCTCTCGCAATACTTACGCAAATCATTGATTAATCGAATGGCAACATCGTTTATCCTTTTAATAGGCATTTCTACCTTTATCTCAGGCTTAATCCCTGCTGATGTCAATTTATTAGGGCACTCTATTCTCGTATGGATCGCTATGATAACCGTATTTCCAGGCCTACTCATTTTCGCTAAGAAACTGACAGCCATTAGAAAATGGACATATTCTTGCACAGCAAGCTTAATATTCATTACTATTCTGATTTCCCTTGTTCCACTCTTTCCTCTCCCTTCAGGATTACTTCAAAGGCTCTTTTATTTCATATTGTTTATTTGGGGAACAGTATCCACTTATCTTTTAATAAAGCGTTCTAAATCTTTGCCTGCGTCGAACTAAGATGCAGGTTTTTCTTCAAACATCTTCTCTATTTTTTATTGCTTTTATACTTCATTAAATTACGGAATAGTATCACAAACCCAATAATAATCAAGCCAATCACTACTGCGGGTAGGACGTAATACATAAAGATAATAAACATTTCCGTCTCTTTACTCCATTCCACACCAATACACCGTCCTTTGTTTTTACTTCTTCTCCTCTTTTAGATTAAGAGCGGTTTTACATATCATCTATATGATTAGTATGGCGATTAGATTTATTTAGGAGGAAGTTATGGGTATAACCTTTTTTATTAATTACTTCTTTTTTTAGTTACCAATTTTCATAAATTTTATTTACCCTGCTAACACATAAAAAAAAGGAACTGGAATTAATATAACCACTTCCCTTAAAGTTACAGTCTCACCTTCACTTCAGTTCCATCATTCGCTACTACATCTACTAATACCAAGCCCTTATGACTCTTCATTTCTTTCAGAATAGGTTTCAGCCATTTTTTATCCATTTGTGGGATGATAAAATCAACTTCTTTCTTTTGCAGTTGTTGATTGATTCCCGCATATACATGCCGTTGAAACACTTTGGATAAAAGAATAGAGCACCCAATATTCAATGCAGCATGAGGAACTGGAATCGTTAATCGCATACCTTCTGTTCTCACCGTAATTTTCAGCATAGGATGTCACTACTCAATAAAGATTGAAACGGTATCTCCGTCTGCTGACTTCACATCAACAATTTGGCCGTCCAATTCATTTTCTATCGCTTCGATAATTAAGTTAATATCAATATCTTTCACGTATTTCGCAGACTCAGGTATACTCGCTGCAATATTATGCCCTGCTAACAACACCACTTTGACAAGTTTGATTGGTAGATTAACTGTGACATTATCATTTTCAGCTGATTTTACACGGATTTTGAGTACTTTTTCCATATACTTACTTGATGATTCGGGCTGCTTACTTTCTTTCTCTTCCTTCTCTTTTAACACCTGGATCAGCTCTGCCCCTTTATCAGCATCTATTTTTCCTTCTTGCACCATCGTTAACACTTTTGTGATTTCCTCTTTCATACCAATACGCCTCCTTATTCTCCTCTTAGGAGCTTAATTGCTTCGTCTGAATTTATTTCACCGTTTTCCAACATCGAGATGACCTTTTTCTCATCCACTTCAGTCTTCTTAGACTGTTTATAACCAAGTGATGAAATGATATCTGAAAGCTTGCTGCGAACTGTCGGATAAGAAACCCCCAATTCCTTTTCAACCTCTTTTATATTACCTCGACAAGTTAAGAACACTTCCACAAAATGCAACTGATCGTTAGACAAAGACGCTAACTTAGATAATTCGAACTCATTTTCAATCGTCGTTTGGCAATGTGCACACTGCAATTTAGTAATTTTCAATGTTTCACTACATACAGGGCAACTCGTAATCACTTTATAAGCCATAACGCACTCCCTTCATTTAATTTTATTTGATTATATATTAATTATATTAATATATAAATTAATATAATTAATTTTTTAGCTATATTTATTTAATTTATTTTATTTTTGAACAAAATAAAAACAGCAGGATTACTCCCACTGCTTTTTTTATATCATGCTTCCCTATATTTAACAGTCAAACCTTTCAAAAAGTTCCTAGCAAAGTGATCTAAGCACACTTTATAATTTTTATGTCCTTCTTTTCTAAGAAAAGCGCCTATTTCTCCTTTTGAAACGTTGAGCCCCGCTTTTCTAAAGATATCAATCATATCCTCTGTTGTTAATGCCAAGGCAATTTTGACTTTCTTTAAGAGGATATTATTGATATGTCGATGGCTCGTGATCGACGGGTCCGGTGTATTCGCTTGCCCGGGTTTCGGTTCTTGTTTTCCTCTTTTATAAATAATGAGGCCATTTAAGAACGAATTCAACATCGCATCAGTTAATTCAATTCGGTTTTCCACCTCATCTTCATCAAACTTTTTAAGAATCTTCACCACCTCTGGCACTGTAACCTCTTCCTCACCTAGTTTGAAAATCTCTGCCATTTCACTATTTTTAATATCCAACGCATATCGCAATCGGATTAAAAGATCATTATTATCAACCATAATTATCGCTCCTATCTCAACAGACTTTGCTATGTAGTATTAAAGCCATTGTTTTATTTTAACATTGTCATTGCTATGCAATCCACTTATGTTGAAATCAACGTATATCAAAGAAAAAGGACAGTCTACCTAAGACCACCCCTCCATGCTTAGCACTACTCAATTACACGAGCAATTTCAGTGCCACAAGTTTTACATTTTCCTTTTAATATAGGTCCATAATCACCCGATTCAATCGTGTATTTCACAATCTCCGTTTCCCCACAATTGCTACAAAATACATTTCTTACGAGCATTTCTCTAGTATGTTTAGGGATAGCAAGCCATTGTTTTGCTGCTTCCATTTTAATTGCTCCTTTTATATTGATAGTAACGTTTCTTACTTGTATGTACAATTAAGCTTAACATACAATTTCAAGTGGCTATACAACGTCGCACATTCCTTTTCCCTCCATAAATTCGGTGACACTTGTGGAGTGGGACCCTCGTATATACATCAACTAATCACTTATACAATAAGAACGAGGAAACAATCATCCATTCAATTCTTCAACTATTTTTTGTTTATATTCTTTCACTAAATCTAACGGTGAATCTGGAATACTATCAATAACCGCCTGAATGGCAGACTTTTCTTTTATCTCTTCCGATGCTACTTTTCTCCATAATATCTCCGATACTAATGCTTGAACTGACAAAAATTTAGTGTGCTGAACAATGTGAAACAATAGACGATTGAATTCACTTTTATCTTTGCCTGTTTGACCCCAACATTCTATTCCTTGATATATTAAATCTTCATTATCCGAGTTTACCAGCTTTTTAGCATGTACTAAATTAGGATTACGCAGGAATTGATTGATCTCTTCTTCTTCATGGTCATATAAAATTTCGTCATCTTCTGGTACGAGCTCGTTCATAAATTCATTAAATGTTGGGAATAACTCGATTAGCTCACCTGAATCAGAATTTAAATAAGCGACATTGGGATTATGTTGATTCTTACTATAATCTAACACAATAAATAATGGCCTTCGCCAGAAATAACGATAAGATGATTATGATCAATTTCCCATTCATTAAATAGACACTTCGTCTCCATGATACCTTTTGTTTTCTTTAATACCGAGGAGATAATCAATTGGAAGCGTATGCCCATTATCTATCTCTATGTCTATGTTGATGCTATCTTTCAAAAGGTAGCCGCCATTTTGTATATGAAGTAAATCCACATATTCCCTTGGTAATTTCACACCAAAATGCTCCTCAGCTTTCAATACATCTTCTTTTGTTAATTTCTCTAACACGATACCACTTGTAGCTTTGAATAAAGTTTTAGCAAAAATACCTCGCAAATCCTTATTTTACGATAAATAAATAGAATCCATTTGAACAAAAGATTGATCAAAAAGGATTCTTCTTTAGCAGATTTAAGTTTGGTTTTTATAAAAAAGTTTGATCATTTTCTACCTGTGATGCTCAACAATCGCGCCCTATTGCGGAATATCACTAGGTAAAGTAGCTGAATTGTTGATAGTTACTTTCCATGAAATTATTGTTGTACTATCACGTACATTATTTTCCTTAATTTCTTCTAATAATCTTTTAACACCATATTGATTGGTTATCCCTTCGAAGGTATTAAATATTTCAAATGGGTTGTCAAAATTAGTATTTGGGCACTCAATAAGCCCATCTGTTGTTAAGAAAATATGATTTTCTCCTTTCCGTAATTCTTTCCTTCCAGAACTGTAACAAGGTACAGCTAAATTAAAAGTATTCTTTTGTCCTACCCACTCATAAAAACTTCTATGATTCTGTTGAAATTCTCCTAGTGCTTTAAGTTCAGGATGAAACAAATAAAGAATGCAATCTCCTATCGACAGCCACCAAAGGAATTTTCCTTTCCTAACAACAAATAGGCAAGCAGTTTCTCCTTGGACATTTTGATTAGCTTCTCGAAAGCTTTGACCCTTAAAAATATTTAGAATGAAGGTGGATATGGTGTCGAAAGCTTCTACTGTCTGCATTTTTAAGATTTGTTGCACTGAGTCTCTTTCTTTTTCAAAGGTTTTAAGAACTAATTCTGCACTTTGTGCTGTATTGTGAGCATCAAGAATAATAACAAACTCCCAATCTTCTTCTTGATTAACCCAAATTAAACATCCATCTTCATTCTTAAATTGCCCAGTTGAAGAGTTACCACCAAAATGACCTATTACAATATCGTTGTTCAACAATTCAGTGTGAACTTCATCTACATAATGTTTTTGGCTTCCTACCCATTGATAATCACTCATGATTAATCACCTTGTATTCATATTGGTCAACTATTTTTTAATATACAAAAGAAAATAAAACGATTTATAACCTAAGAAAAGCACCCTTTTCATGCAGAATAGCTGCCAATTCCTTATTTCGGAAATATAATTTCGTTATTTATCCAACTTTACTTGCTATTAAAATATCTGTTATCTCGTCAACACAATTAACAATATGTGTAGGGTTAGTATCACTTAATTCTTTAAATGAACCATATCCATAAGTTACTCCGATAGAGTCAATACCAATATTATTTGCACCAATCATATCGTGTTTTCTGTCACCAATCATAATAAAATCATCTAGCCTATGCTCATTGTACTTATCAAGTATGTATTGAATAATTTCAGTTTTTGATGTTCGTGTTCCGTCTAGATTACTTCCAACAACAAGATCAAAATAATGGTCAATGTTAAAATACTTTAGTATTTGTCCAGAAAATACAGTAGGCTTTGAAGTTGCAACAACTAAAATATATTGTTGTTCTTTTAATGATTTTAGTAGAAAAGGAATTTCCGAATATAGGTCATTCTCAAACATACCCTTATCCTTGAACCTTTCCCTGTAAAAATGAATTGCCTTTTGTGTACTCCCTTCATCAAAGTCGTAATATTCAGCAAATGACACTTGAAGTGGTGGACCGATAAAACATTCAAGTTTATCGATATTAGGTTCATCAATGTCCATTTTCTTTAACGCATATTGAACAGATTTAGTTATACCTATTTTTGGGTCTGAAAGTGTTCCATCTAAATCAAATAAAATTATCTTATATTTGTTCATATAAAGCTTCCTTTCTGTATCAATTACCTTCCTCATTTTACTATAGAAAATTCAGAATTATTCAAATTCATTATCAGACTGTCCCGTTTACTCGATAATTCTTGCTCCATTAAATGGCCCATTACTGAAAAAGGCACAATTCCAGTCTTCAAGAATTACGCCCGATTCTTGAAGATTGTTATTAGAACATGGACAGCTAACATTTAAAATGGAACTTTAACCAAATCCCTTTAATACAACAAGCGACTGTTCTTGCTATGCAATCATCCTCAATTTCAACATTACAGATTTTTCATTATACCTTCAGGTAATAATCTACTTAAAATGCTGGTAACAATCCAAATACCTATTAATAATAAGATAAGTTGAATGCTAAATTCATATATCCAAATTAAATCGAATTGCCGTACCCAATCCTTTAATTCAGACATCCCTATAATTAAACCACCAAATAATCCAACATATAATATAACCGTATAAATACGTTCCCACCAAGAAAGTTTACGAATAACCTCTTTAGCTTTATAAAGCCTTCCTATGATAACAACTGTCAAAATAAATAATAACAAGATTATTAATGCCATAATCATCCATCCTCAAGTTATAAAAACTATATTAGGCACAAAATTGCTATTACCTAAAAACCCTGACCTTTTAATAAAATAGGTATCTTCACTTAAAATAGAAACTTGCTCTAGAGTTTAAGTGCACAAATTTCATAACCTTCATCTATTTTAACATAATTATCCAAAAACAACGAGAGATCCAATACAGATATAAAAACGAATAGGCTAATTCTTACTCCTGAAATGCGCCCGTTTGCTTAAATGTCCCAAGAGTCATTTTACAGTTTATTTTTTGTCTTTCCTTTCCAAATAAGTGAAAAAAACTGATTTCAAATATAATAAACGCTACAACAAGACCACCAAGGTATGGGTACGGAGAATCGATTGTTGAGAATAAGACCAAAGCCAAAACAAAAGCTATGATACCAATAACTACTGAGTATTTGACATATTTACTCAAGTCATAGACCTCCTTTCGTATCAGAACATCTGACTAAAAAGTATTCATGTTATACAGGTTATTCCAAAACTGCACCCTTTTCAGGAAGACAGTTATTACGAATGACTCTCTTCTTTTTTGCTATAAATTTCATACGCAAAATATCCAAATAAAAAACCTATTCCAGGTCCCCAAGTCATTGCAGATAGTAAGGAAATTGGTGAAAATATACTTAAAAATATAGCAATAGCAAAACCAATCATCATTCCGAATGGTATTAAGCTATCCAATAAATTTTGAGCGTCTTTCGTTTTTTTCTTACCCAGGGTGCCTTTCTCATATTTATGCTTCATTCTCAGAATTACAAATACTGCAATCCCACCCACTATTACAAGAGGCAATATGGCACGCGCAATATCCAATGCTAAACCCATATTATAATCCCCCTTTCTTTTGCTTTTAAATTGATTCAATTTTAACCTAGTTCATTCAATAAAATGGCCCGATTGTTGAAGATCGTCATGTTATTTTCACCATAAAATCCCTCTTCGGACAATGCATATTCAAAGGGGTAAATCTTCGCATCTTTTTTACAAACGTCGCGATTTTATTTTAAATCTACACCACTAGCGTAAAAAGGCCTCCACATATTTATAGTCATCCACCCTCTAGAAATACTTTGATCTCACTATAATTGTATCAAAATATATGTAAAAATTGTAAAAATAACCTAGCTGATAAACGCTTAGTCAACAAATAAGGCCTAAATAGGAAAGAATGAAAACTTTTTGTTCGGCTATCTTTGATGATTTTACTCTAGATGTACGAGCAAAACCCTTTTTCTTTAATTGCATGATTGAACCAGCCCAAACAATATTAATACATCCACTCCATAAAAAAAGAGAAAGGCCAAGATGAGTTTCAACTCACTTGACCTTTCTCCGCAAATATATATTAATTCCTAATCAGATAATCAAATGCACCTAATGATGCGTTGGCACCTGATCCCATAGAAATTATAATTTGTTTGTACGGGTTGTTCGTACAGTCACCTGCTGCAAATACGCCTGGGACGTTTGTTGCACCATGGTTATCGACGACGATTTCGCCTGTTCTTGTGCGCTCAATCGTATCGCCTAACCAATCCGTGTTTGGAACAAGACCAATTTGAACAAAGATTCCTTGAAGTTCAATATGGTGTACTTCTTCTGTTTCACGGTCTAGATAAGTGATACCATTCACTTTATCTGTACCCGTGATTTCTGTTGTTTGTGCGTTCTTAATCACTTTTACATTCGGTAAGCTATACAGACGTTCTTGTAGGACCGAATCGGCTCTTAGTTCTGCACCGAACTCAATAACTGTTACATGTTTAACGATACCCGCTAGGTCGATTGCTGCCTCGATACCTGAATTACCGCCACCGATGACCGCAACGTCTTTTCCTTCGAATAATGGGCCGTCACAATGTGGACAGTAAGCGACACCTTTATTTTTGAATTCTGCTTCACCAGGTACGCCAACGTTTCTCCATCTTGCACCTGTGGAAAGAATGACTGACTTACTCTTAAGAACTGCACCGTTTTCTAATTCCACTTCAATGAGTTCTTTTCTTTGTAAGCTTTTCGCGCGTTGTAGATTCATCACGTCGACATCGTATTCTTTCACATGTTCTTCAAGACTAGCTGCAAGCTTAGGACCTTCTGTATACTTCGTACCGATAAAGTTCTCGATACCTAACGTATCCATGATTTGACCACCGAATCGCTCAGCAACAACTCCAGTACGGATACCTTTACGAGCAGCATAAATCGCTGCACTCGCACCTGCTGGGCCACCACCAACAACTAGTACATCAAATGGATCTTTATTAGAAAATTCGGCTGGATCTTCTGTGCTACCCATCTTCGCTAAAATTTCATCTAAAGTCATACGTCCACTGCCAAACACTTCTCCATTAAGGAAAACAGTTGGTACGGCCATGATGTTTTTGCTATCGACTTCTTCTTTAAAAGCCGCGCCATCGATCATTGTGTGTGTAATGCCTGGGTTTAACACACTCATGATATTCAAGGCCTGTACCACATCAGGACAATTATGGCATGTCAGACTAACGTAAGTTTCGAAATGAAACTCTCCTTGAATATTCTTTACCTGTTCCATCACCTTATCATCTACTTTTGGCGCGCGGCCACTTGCTTGTAATAAGGCTAATACTAAGGAAGTAAATTCATGACCAAGAGGAATACCAGCAAAAGCTACACCTGTATCTTCACCCATGCGATTCACGCTGAAGCTTGGTGTTCTTTTTAATGTAGCTGTTTCTACCTTAATTTTAGATGACATTGTTGCAAGTTCATCAACGAGAGAAAGCATATCTTTTGATACGTCATCGTCTCCGGTACTTACTTTCAGTAATACATCGCCCTCCATCAGTTGAAGATACTGATGGAGTTGCTCTTTAATTTCTGCTTCTAATATCATGGGGTTCCACTCCTTAAATTTTGCCGACTAAATCAAGGCTTGGCTTAAGTGTAGAAGATCCTTCTTTCCATTTTGCCGGGCAAACTTCGCCTGGATTAGAACGAACATATTGAGCTGCTTTAATTTTATCGATAAGAATGCTTGCGTCACGACCAATACCATCTGCATTGATTTCAACTGCTTGAATGATACCATCTGGATCGATAATGAATGTACCACGATCTGCTTGACCTAATTCTTCAATAAGAACATCGAAGTTACGAGAAATTGTATGTGATGGATCACCAATCATTGTATATGTGATTTTACCAATTGCTTCTGATGTATCATGCCATGCTTTATGAGTAAAGTGAGAGTCTCTTGAAACAGAGAATACTTCTACACCTAGTTCTTGTAGAGCTGGGTATTGATCTTGAAGATCTTCAAGCTCTGTTGGGCAAACAAATGTAAAGTCAGCTGGGTAGAAACAAACGACACTCCAATGACCTTTAAGATCTGCTTCAGATACTTCAATAAAATCTCCATTTCTATATGCATGTGCGTTAAATGGTAATACTTCTTTTCCTATTAATGACATGTTGTAGTCCTCCTAAAAGTTGTTTAAATTTAATCATAGATTAACAGAATGATCACATTCATAATCTATAATTATTATTAATTAGCATTGATTATTATTATATTACTAATATTATATTTGTCAATTAAAGCGCATGAATTAATTTATATCAATCATTCCTAATCGGTTAAATATTATAAGGAATCAACGCTAAATATAGGCTATATAAGAAATGTATACGTTTTCAACTAAATATTACATTATTGTGAAATAAACTATAAAATAGAAAAAAAGAGTCTTCAATTGAGAATGGATAGCTTCAAATGAAAATTCTTCCCTCTCCATTCTAAGAGAGAACGGACAAATAAATACGATTTAAGAAAGGGAAAAACTAGTTCCATATGTGAGGGACTAGTTTTTTACAGTCACTAAAAGAATATTTAGCACCTATTTAATTTTTAATATGATTTTCCCTTTTGCCCTCCCTGATTCTGCATATTCCATCGCTTTTTGTGCATCGTCAAATGAAAATACTTTATCTATGATCGGCTTTATTTTACTAGCCTCAATCAAGTCTGCGATGGCTTTTAATTGTTTGCCACTTGGTTTCATAAATAAAAAAGTATAATGAACCTGATATTTTTTTTCAAGACTCGTAAGTTTATGGCTTGCCACGGAAAACAATAACGTCTTAAAAAAACCTGAGCCATAATCTTTACCGAAGCGAGCATTGGGTAGTCCCGAAACGGAAGCAATCTTTCCTCCAGGCCTTACCACTTCAAAAGATTTTTCTAATATTTCTCCGCCAAGCGTATCAAAGACTGCATCGTAGTCATTCAGTATCTCTTCAAATTGTTCCGTCTTGTAATTGATAATGATATCGGCTCCAAGAGATTTTACTAAAACTTCACCAGCTTGACTCGCAGTCGTTGCCACGGTAGCACCCATTTCTTTTGCCAACTGAATAGCAAAGGTGCCGACTCCACCTGCTCCAGCTTGAATAAACACCTTTTGACCCTTTTGCAATTGTAAAATATCTATTAACGCTTGATAAGAAGTTAGCCCTACCAACGGAATTGATGCTGCTTCTTCAAAGGTCAAATTTCTTGGCTTTAATGCAATGTCATCTTCATGAATGGCAAGGTATTCCGCAAAAGTGCCAATTTTACTCTTGCGGGGGCGGCCATATATTTCATCACCTATTTTAAAACGCGTCACTTTTTTACCGACTTTTGTAACAACACCAGAAAAATCATTACCTAATATAAGTGGCATACTATATTTAACTAATAGTTTCACTTTCCCATCCCGGATCTTAAAATCAATGGGATTAAAACTAGCGGCATAAATGGTTACGAGTACCTCATGATCACTCATTTCTGGTATAGACATATCTACCAATTGCATGGGCACTTTTCCATATTGATCAATAACCATTGCTCTCATATTTCATCCTCCTTTTCCTTCATTATCTATAAAAATCATCCATGAATTTTTCAATATCCCCTACAAGCGTTTTTAATAACCCTAATTCTGTTCGTACATTTATATAATAAAAATTCTTTGTGCCTTCTTTACGCATTAATATGATTCCAGCTTCACGCAAGATCTTTAGATGATGAGAAACGGCAGGTCTTGAAAGATGCGTTTGATTAGTAATCTCACCCACGCGCATTCCCGTTTCACAATCCGTCCCCATAAGCACTAATAATATTGATTGACGCGTTTCATCACCAATGGCTGATAGCACCTTTTGACTTAGAATAAAATCCTCTTTAATCTTATTCAGTTGGACCTGTTTATTCATTCAGCTAAATTCCTCCAATTGTTTGTTGAATCGATTAAGTTGATAAACCAAATAACTTAAGAGAACAATATACTATTGGTTTTTCTAGTGCAATATTGAGAAAGAAAATCGAGACGAACACATTAACGTTTTAATCTTATAGACCCCATCATTCGCGCAGGTTTTATTACAATAAAGAAAAGCGTTTCTGCATAAACAGAAACGCTAGTATTCCTTCAAAATAAGAAGGTGGTTTGAGATGAACATGGTCAATTACTTCATTTCTAATTTCAATATAAACTGTTCGCCAATTTTTCCTATTTTCCGCTCACCAGTATCAACAAAACCAACTTTTAAGTACAATTGCTGTGCGGGAAAGTTTTTATGATTGACCGCCAAAACCACTCATTGCAATCGGGAAAATGGGTGGTAATAAACGCTTTTAAATCGACCATCGCTTGCTTAGCATACCCTTTGCCCTGATGTTTGTAATCTATAGAAAGGGCTGTCAATAACATAGCATGATAATTAGTAGTATATTCACTTACCCTTTTTGTACTGTGTAGCAGGAAAAAGCCTACTGGTAGATCTTTTGAAAGGATAACTACTCGATATTGCCCATCAGAAACAGCTACTTTTTCCTTTGGTAATGCTGTGAACTTCGCTTGATTTTCCGGTAATACGAATCTATTTAATATTTCTAAGTGTTCCTCACGATATAACCCTAATTGAACTTCTCCAGATGTAATCAATTTCATTTTCTCCTTTTATCTACATTAAATCTGCTAGTTGCTTTTTAAATAGACCACACCACCATGCCTTACCACTTCAAATGGGCGCTGTTCATCCGCTTTAAGGAGAAAGCCACCAGGGACTTGAGTCGTTTTTTCACTCATAGAAATGCCGTATCCGTTATTTTCTGGGTATCCATATACATAACAAACCACTTGATTATTTTTTATAAATACTATTTGGTTCATTCCTTCGTTTACTGTTTCACTAATAGTATCCCATTTATATCCTACCGTTTCATATATCCACTCTTTCTGAGTATAAGGCTCAAAGAAATAAACCTTATCCCACTCAAATGGTGTGATATCCAATAAATTTACTTCTTCTACAGATGACTCAATGGACAATACCTCTTCTTTCAATAACTCAGCATTCACATCCCAGACATCTTTCTTTAGAAAGTTAAATAACATCACACAAACGACACTAACCAAAATGACACTAACTATGACAGTCGTTTTTTTGTACTTCATTTAAATATTGAACCTCTTACTTTCATAATGATTCTAGTAACAAATTTTGCGAATATCTTTCTTTTCAAGATTCTCCTCCTATCAACTTAGCGTTTGTTCTTCTATTAATCCGATATTTCTTTTCTGTTGATGATAGGTAAGAATATGTTCTCCTAAATGGGGGAAAAGTAAGATGTTATTTAATTCGGATAATTCAATCCATTTTACATCAGTTTGATTAGGATCAGGATACTTTGGTTGTTTAGGAATAGATTCATCGGTAAGGGTACATTCAAAAATTAACTGCAACGAATGAATATCACCGTATTTATTCGCATTCAAGTGCGGAGCATACTCATATATAAATGCTAAAGGACCTACTTTCACGTCAATTGATGCTTCTTCTTTCGCTTCTCGCTTTACAGCTTCAATGACTGATTCATTCGGTTCTACGCCCCCTGCAGGCAAATTATAATGAATGCCTCTCTCATCTTCATATTCAATCAAAAGAATTGAATCATTTTCGATGATTAGCGCACATGCCCTCACTCTCACTGGATAAGACATCACTATCCCACCTTCTATTTATATAAGCCTATTATACAGTAAATATGGTAATTTTTCTCTTTAGAAATAATCAAAAAAAACATTTGGCTCCTCCTTCGCCAAATGTACTGATAGCCACTGATGCTATCCCCGCTATCAATAAGATAACAATTGAGTATGAATCTCACTTTAACGATATGTAAAACGTTTATTGATTTCTAATGTCAAAGGAGTAATATCTCTCCATCCATACACAATCTCCCCATATTTCTCACCAGCCATACTCATTTCAATAGAATCAATCTTTTCACCACCAAGGGCTTCATAAAATCGATAAGAGTGATTATCCTCCACAACTAGGACAAGCATCCCTTGATATCCCTTTTGTTTCAGTTCAGTAGTAACGGCTGCAAACAGTGCCGACCCCACTCCTTTTCTTTGATACTTTTCTATTAAATAAATCGCATAAAGTTCGCCATCCAAACCGTTGTACTTCCCACTTCTCTCTTCCCCACCCGAAGAAAATCCAATGATTTCACCAACCTCATTTTCAGCCACATATACGCCACCAAGAGGAATATTGTTTAACCACAATTTTTCACTCTTTTCATACGAAAGTCTATTTAGATATTCTTGTGGGAAAATGGTAGCATAGGTGCTACGCCAACTATCGACGTGTACTCTTGCGATGCCCATTGCATCCTCTATAACCGCTTTTCTAATGATAAATGAAGAATGGTTCAAGGTTTTCTCCTCCTCTATGTATGTTCATTAAGTAATTCGTTTTATATTTTAAATATCCCTTTAATAAAAATGGAATATTATGCTAATATTCAATTATAAGAGGAGGAGTATGTATGAAAAGAAGAAGTTCTTTAACTATTTTCATCTTCAGCTTTATAGTATTACTTAGCGCCTGTAGCGATACACCTAGCTTTGATGTTTATAAAGGAAGCACCTTAAAGATTGCCGTAATTGGGGAAACACCTGAAATAAAAGAAGACACCATCAAATTCATTGAAATGTCCTTTAATGAACTAGAAACAACCAAACGTTCTCTTGATGCCGTGATCGTTACTGAAGAAAACCTAACAGAAGCGTCTAAAAAACAATATGCCAATGTTTACTTACATTCAACCATTCCATTCTTTTTTATCTCAGCCAATAGTGTTGCTCCTTTTTATATAGAAGAAAATACATTCAACAAAGACTGGCAATGGTCGCCTGGCGTAAACTATGCGGTCGGCATTCTCCCCTCAAAAGAAGAAGATGCAGTGAATAGTGTAGGGTATGGATTATATAACGATGAATTAAAAGTGGAACATGTAAAAGACATATATTCTCGTATATTTACCACCATTAGTGAATTAGAGAGCGCTGGACTATAAAAAAGGCTAGGGACGAGGATCAGAAGTGCTATGAGCTTGCACCAATATTTTTATCGAAAGGAAGTCGAATGCCATGATACTCATCTTTTTACTAATCCATATAATCGTTGGCTGGTTCCTTATATTTACGTATAAAAAATTACCTTCTGCCGTTTTCACCTTTATAAGTGTTTTTGTCTTTATGAGCTTTATATATTGGACGGCAGTCGTAATCCGTTACTAATTGCAAAAAAGTTCGCTTCTTTTAAGTTCCGCTTACTCTAAATGGAACTATTGTTTCATATTTACTTGGATTTTATTGATTATTTTCTTATAGAGTAAGAGGTTAACGTTCCTTATGATAACAAACAAATAAAACAAGCCTAAAGTAATGACTATAGAAAAGTAAAAAATACCATCGAATAGGATGGACACTGCTAGACGCCCCTTGGTCATTTGAGCAAGTATGAAGGAAGAAATAACGACAATGATCCAAGAAGACAGAATTTGCCTCACAAAATCAGTATTTCTTCTGGCAATGACCTTTGGTAACTGATTAAATAGAAAATATACTGCATACATGTAGCTAAGAAGAATTCCTGATCCTAACATGAGTTCCATTTCTCTGCTCTCCATTCACACATATTGTCATCATCGGTTTCCTTTATTTCCAACATACTGTATCTAGAATGTATGTATTTTCCATCCTTTAATACGCATACTAAGTTTTAGTAATTTTCGGAGGAGATACCATGCTTTCTACTGCACTTAGTAACTTAGACCTTGGAGCAAAAGGATTATGGTTTACAATCATCGTTGTTGTCGCGCTATTATTTATCCTTAACCTCATGCCCAAAAAGAGAATAAATCGAACAGAATTATATATCATTTTTTGTATTGTTGGGTTTGCAACATGGATCATGGATGCATTTATTTTACGCGTTTTCGACTTAGTTGATTTAGGTTCCCCTAAAAAGCTAGGACTCGGAGATATTCTCTCTTTTACCTTCATCCCTTCATCATTAGCTTGTATCTTCTTAAATTTCTCAAATAAGAAAAACAAATGGATATTAGTCATATTCTTCACCCTCATTTCATTTGGTATCGAAATTGGAATAGAATACTTTGGTTACATGATAGAAAAAGGATGGTTTAATTTTTTCTCTATTTTGTTTTATTTTATTGTTTATGGTTTTGTACTGCCATATCAATTGAGAATTATAAGGCGGAGATGAATAATTAGATGCTTACACCCTTATGCTATCTACATCAAAACTAATGATCAAACTAATTTTGACCTTATAATGAATATATTTTCCATAGTTCTATTCAACTCCTGCCGTTAACACACGTATACTTTCAGTCTTAATTCTTCATCGGTCCTTTGTTAGGGAATTTTCACCAATTTTCGGATTATTTGATTTCTTATTCAACTCAATACGCGACCAAGAGGAATATTGTATATCCTAATTTTCCCCTCTTTTCATATCAAAGTCTATTTAGATATTCTTGTGGGAAAATAGGTGCTGCGCCAACACTTTTACTATGCCCACGGCATCCTCAAGGACCGCTTTTCTTATAACAAACAACGAATGATTCATTGTTGTTTCTTCCTTTATATTTTTTATTAATTCATTCGATTTATATTCTAACTATCCTTCCATTTAACAACGAATAGGAAATATTTCACTATATCAATCTACATGTATAAATTACAGGGATAAGAACTCATTTTCATAGATAGATTTTACCTGTAATAAAACTTTAGGTGCGTGCTGCTTAAATTTAAACTCAGCTGGTTTTTCTTTTGAAAAGTACAATCCAGCCTCTTCCGGTGAACTCTTCAATCCAGCATACAACCGGCTTGCCCCTACACTAGGATGTGGACCAAAAAAATGGATGAAAGGCTGAAAAATTAGTGGCAGCCCCCCATTTTTACCCTTTCGCATTGTATTGTTATTGCCTGGATCAATGCTGATTATTGTGACATTCTCTCTCTTTAGTTCTGATGCCAATGCATATGTCCATAAAGTGATTGCCAATTTTGAGGATGCATAGGGACCAATCAGTTTCTGAAATTTTGACGGTTGTGCCAACTCTTCTGGAACGAAAGATTTTTTAAACTTAAATGCATCTGAACTCGTTTGGATGACGATAGCCGGATTTCCCTTTTTTAGAAGATTAAGCAGTTCCATGGTAATGATGAAAGGAACAACTGTCTGTATTTCATAATGAAGCTCACGTCCTTGAGATGAAAAGCGAAGGTTTGAGAAACTGCCTCCAGCATTATTGAAGAGAGCATCTAATTTTGTTTCATTCTCTTTTATTTGTAACAATGCAGATTTAAGTTGGGCAAAATCTGATATATCCCCGCGATAAATCCTTATATCCTGTAGACGAATTCTTTGTTGAATCTCTACCTCTTCTTCTGGAAAATCAGAACGAATGAAAGCAGCAACCTGCCAACCCTTCTCAAGTAATTTCTTCGTTAGCTCCAGTCCTATTCCGCTGTTTGCTCCTGTAACAAGCGCAGTCTTGCTTTTTTTATGAATCATTTTATTGCCTCCCATTAAGTGAATGAATGTAGTATAGATCCTGGAGTTAACTCCATGTCAATAGTAATTAGCAGCTTTACATGAAGTTAACTTCATGTTTTATAATTAATTGAAAAGGGGGCAGACGTATGTATTCAATTAAACAGGCAAGTACATTTACCGGGTTAAGCATTGATACGATTAGATATTATGAGAAAGCTGGCTTGCTTCCAAAGGTACAACGGCTTCCGAATCGACATCGGGTCTTTTCACCACCCGATATGGAAAGGCTACAAATAATTATCTGTATGAAGAGGGCAAATCTTAGTTTAGAAGAAATAAAATTTTATCTTGATATATCTAAAACAAGCAATATGACCCCAGAAATGATATCAGGTATGCTTCAACATAAGGAGAAAGTAAAAAATCAGATGAATCAATTACAATCTGTTTTGGATTTTATTGATGAAAAGCTAACGAAGGGATCGTGGCTAAAGGAAGGATCATAGGACTGAGTGGTTTCAGAGGGAATTTCGACTCCTAGCTGTTAAGCGATAATAAGATTGAGGTACTTTAATAATAAATTTAATTTATATTTAAAAAAGCGAAATTGGCTGCATTGGCTTTCTATAGGCCATGTAAAAGATGCAGATGTTTACTTACATTCATTCACTTCTTTTTTATCTCAGCCGATAGTGTTGCTCCTTTTTATATAGAAGAAGGTGCAGTGTTTGGCAGGGGTAATAAAAAGATACAGAAGGAATTTCGGTATTCATCAACCAGATGCAAATGCGAAATAGACTAATCTCACCAGAAAGAAAAGGTATTTTTTCATCGCACCTTTTCTTTCTATTTTTCGGTGTGATTTTTTTCAGATGAGTTCCTTATCGATGTTGATCAATTAAGATTGGATTGCCGTCTGGATCTTCCAGAGTAATAAATGCCGGTCCTTCTGTTGATTCATCGGCTTCTTGTATTAATTTTACTCCTTTTTCTTTCAATTCTTTTTGGAGTTCTCGCACATCTGTAAAATCTTCTAGATTTTCAGCGTTATTATCCCACCCTGGATTAAATGTAAGGGCATTTTTTTCAAACATTCCTTGAAAGAGACCTATGACCGTTTGTTCATTCTTCAATATAAGCCAATTCTGATTAATGTCCCCTCCTAGCGTTTTGAATCCTAAATCCTCGTAAAATGCTTTTGATCGATGAATATCTTTTACATTTAAACTAATAGAAAATGCTCCTAGTTTCATCGTGTCTCCCCCTTTTAATAGATTACATAATATTTCTATTTTCCATCAGTAATACCTTCTAGCTAAAGACAATCATGGAGACAATATGTGATATTTAAATCCTAATACAACATCCTTTTTCCTATCAAATGAATTGGAACAGCATAAAAGGAAATGAAAAAAATTGGTATTGCTAAAATTAAATGATAAAATTACTAGGATTAAAGTAATAAATAAAAAAAGGAGTTTTCTATGATTAACAAAATTGGTAAGGTAACTGTTTATGTAAAAGACCAAGAACTAGCGAAAGACTTCTGGATAAACAAAGTTGGTTTTGTCTTAAAATTTGAACAAGCTATGGGACCAAACATGTCTTGGATAGAAGTCGGTCCAAGTGAA
The DNA here is from genome assembly GCF_038595015.1 of Cytobacillus sp. FSL W7-1323. Taxonomy (NCBI): domain Bacteria; kingdom Bacillati; phylum Bacillota; class Bacilli; order Caryophanales; family Bacillaceae; genus Cytobacillus; species Cytobacillus sp. FSL W7-1323. Next base: position 731,878 of record NZ_CP151998.1, on the reverse strand, counting down.
GACGAATTTACAACACTTGTTCTTTACTCCAAGTCAGCAATGGAACAACAAAACCCTTCAGCTATTTCTCACCCTTCTATTCTTTTTAGCACAACTGATATAGAATCAGCTTACGAAAAAATGAACCAAAATGGAGTAGAAGTAGATGAAATGCAAAGACTTCCTTTTGGTACAATGTTCTCATTTAAAGACCAAGACGGTAACAACTACTTACTACGTGAAGATAAGTAGTATTAATCAACTTAAATAAGATTGATTGCAAAAGCATGGACATTTTGAACGGAAAATCCATGCTTTTATAAACTATTTTAAGCGACAGCTAATCCTACTTTTAAAAAAAATGGAATCTTATTACTAAACGAACTAAAGAATAGAAAAAGGAGAATTTGAGTGCACTCAAATTCTCTTTTTAATTATTTGACGCTAGTTATGTCCCATCCTCATTTAAATTACTTTCTTTTAGCTTTTTTCGTGAATCAAGTTGGAAGAAGATTTTTAGTAATGGAGGAGCAATTAATGTAGTTAGAATAATTGAAATAATAATTGTTGTGTAATATTCTTGCACAAGTAGTCCGCTGCTTAATCCAGTTGCAGCAATAATTAATAGAACTTCACCTCACGATACCATTCCAGAGCCAAAGCCTGTTTCAGGTGAAGTCTCCTTGTGGCGACTAAATTAGTCAAAATTTATATTGTTGAAAATTCCAAAGGTCATTGTTTTTTATTCTCTATTTGTGCTTATACCTTGTCAAAAAACATGCAAAGATTCAGATATTTTCTCATCGAGACGTTCTGACTCACCATATAATTGTTCTGCAAGTAGTCCATATAATAATGTAAGAAATGCTAATGTGGCTGTAGTTGAATTAATATTTGACTTTAGTACTTCGGATTGTTGATAAAAGAGAGATTTGAAAATATATTCAACTTCAGTAACCTATTTATCAGATTCTTTTTTTATAATTTTTTTAAGATGTACCGGAGGGATTAATACACCTACTGCCTTTATCACCTTAAAATCAAAGGGGAAATATGCTCTTACTCTATCTAAATCGTGTGTTAAAAATAAAAGTGTTATAGCAGAAGCAATTGTAAGCCCTGCTATAAAGCCACCTCCAGTATTATGATGTCCTGAAAAAAAGAGGCTAATGGCAAAGGTAAATAGAATAACAACTGCAATTTTTGTTACACCCTTTAAAATAATATCATTAGGTTTTTTCAAAATTTTATCCTCCTTAATTATTGTTTAGTCTGTGGATAAAACTAGTTCTCTAAGAAACTAAGATTACTAAAACTAAGATTACTATTTTTCCCTTTGCAATAACTATTAAAAAAAGTCCCTCTACTATAGATTCCCAGACATGTAAACTTGCATCCTGCCCATCATAAATGGGATATATTAAATTTATTGGCTAAAAAAACAGACTCCCCCTAATTTAAAAACAATAAGGTTTTGTTTATAAACAGGTATATTTTAATGGTCTCGACTTACTTTATGAGACATATAAACCATTGTTAACATACAGAAAATAAATGCTTGGATACTACCGAGGAATACAGAGAACCCAAGCCATACTAATGTTGGTAGAACCGCGACAAGGGTCCCCGCAACTCCAGTCGCAAGTGAACCAACCAATAGCGAGAGTAGAATCTCTTTCGCATAAAGGTTACCGTAAAGACGAAGACCTAACGTCAATGTGTTGGCAAATTCCTCGATAATTTTTAAAGGGAACAAAAACCACATTGGTTTGGAAAAGTCCTTAAAATATCCTTTTAACCCTTTCACCCTTATTCCATAGTAATGCGATAGACCAACCACCATTGCTGCCAAAGTCAATGTAATTACCGGATCAGCTGTTGGTGATTTCCACCATAAGGTATCTCCATATACTATTGCGAATGGGAGACCTAGCATGTTTGAAACGAACACATACATGAGAAGGGTAATCCCTAATACATGGAATCTCCCTCCATCCTTCCATGCCATGTTACTTTTAATTATGTTTTTAACAAAATCCATAATCCATTCAAAAAAATTCTGCATTCCTGTAGGTTTCATCGCCAGACGGCGTGTGGAAATTACAGCAATTAAGAATACGATAGCACTAGACACAGTAATCATTAAAATATTTGACAAGTTAAAGGTTAACCCCATAATTTCAACTAATGGTGTTTTGTGGTGCATAATATTCACCCCCTTCCCAATTTTCGTTTAAGGGACTTAGTTAGGTGTTGTATTTACTTTTATATGTCTGGAAATTTCCAACAAATTATTATTTATCTCTTCCTCATGCCCTATTGTTCTAACTTTGGACTTCTTAAATGCAATATATAGTGTAAAAACCTTGTCTAACATCTATTTTTTGAAAGCGATAATTGTAAATTTGACAGGAAATATGATATATTTTGATAAAATTTTCAAATAGTTACAACCCTCAAACCCACAACAGCTATAATAATTAAGGCTAAAAAAACTATTCTTTTAATATCTTTTGAATCATTATAAAAAGCCATTCCAACAACTGCACTACCAACTGTACCCATTCCAGTCCAAACTGCATATGCAACTCCTAAAGGGATACTTTCCATCGCAATTCCTAATAAAAATAGACTAATGCTAAATCCAAATACAATAAAAATAATTCCAATTACTGTATTACCTTTAGTATATTTTTGTATACCATTAACACCTATTACCTCAAGGATACCTGCAAGAATAAGAATAACCCAACTCATTACTTACCTGCCCCCTTTACTTCTTTCTTTTCTCCAGTGACCATTTTTAATCCAATTACACCTATTAATAAAAGTGCAACAAACAGGATTGCACCTAAATTTAACGATGTCCCGAAAAATATTACATCTACAAATACTGTACCAACAGTACCTAGTCCAACAAATACAGCATATACAGTACTAGTAGGTAATTTGATTGATGATACAATTAATAAGCTAAAGCTAACAACAATACCTATAATAGTTAATGACCATGTCAAAGGATCATTTGCATATTTTAATCCGGTTGCCCACCCAATTTCAAAGATTGCAGCAATTACTACTAATAACCACATGAATAAAAACACCTCTTTCAAATTTTTTTTATTGTTCCTAGAAGGAATCATAAAAATACAAAAAAGCCCGGGAAATACCACAAATATTTGTGATATCTCCCGGGCTTTTATCCCTCCGTGAACAAAGCTTTTAAGCTTTGCGCTTTCTCTCGGACCAGTCCTTTTAATAAAGCGGAACCCTAGAAAGCCTATATTTATTAGAATAAAGCAAAAATCACTAGGAATCAATTGTTTTTTCTCACCAATTCCTGTTGTTTTCAAAAAACCAGTATTGTTTTAATTATACAATCTTCCGAAAGTAACTACAAATTTGAAACAGCTAATAAGAAGGGGAATCACTATTCCATTACAGTTGGCCGGTGGATTTGTCCATTGTGATGTTTTCCTGAAGGATTATAGCTCAAAAATAAAAAAATGTTGTAATTGCAACATTTATGGGGTAGAATTTAAATAATATTTGTACAATAAAAAAGGAATGATTGCATTGGAAATCCTCAGGGAAATCGGAATGATTGCAAGAGCATTAGATTCAATTAGTAATATAGAATTTAAAGAATATGAACTTACAAAAGGGCAATATCTCTATCTAGTGCGAATCTGTGAAAATCCAGGAATCATACAAGAGAAGTTAGCAGAAATGATAAAAGTAGATCGAACAACAGCAGCTCGTGCTATAAAAAAGCTTGAAATAAACGGATTTATTGAAAAAAAGGATGATGCCCATAACAAAAAAATAAAAAAACTTTATCCGACAAAAAAAGGAAAACAAGTGTTTCCAGTAATTAAGAAGGAAAATAACTATTCCAATCAAATAGCTTTAGAGGGACTTTCGAAGAAAGAAGTAGAGACTATTTTTAACATTCTTCAGAGAGTTAGAAAAAATGTAGAAAAAGATTGGGAGTTTGTGAAGAAAGGGAACAAACGGAACTATTAAATTTTTTAGGGAGCCAAAATGTAATGAAAATAAATATCAGAAAATGTAATTTGGTTGATTTGCAAAAACTACAAGAAATCGGATATGAAACTTTTAATGATACGTTTAAAGATCAAAATTCACCTAAAAATATGAAAATCTACTTGGAAAGTGCATTTAATTTCAAGCAATTAGAAAAAGAATTGCTTAACCCTTCATCTCAGTACTATTTTATATATTTGAATGATGAAAAAGCTGGTTATTTAAAAGTGAATGAGAATGATGCACAAACCGAAGCTATGGGAAAGGAAGCACTTGAGATTGAAAGAATCTATATCAGAAAAAAATTTCAAAAGCTTGGGCTGGGAACAATACTATTAAATAAAGCAATAGATATTGCTGAAACATCCAATAAAAGGGAAATTTGGTTAGGGGTATGGGAAAAGAACGAAAATGCCATTAATTTTTATCACAAATTAGGTTTTGTCCAGAATGGATCTCACTCGTTTTATATGGGAGATGAAGAGCAAATCGATCTTATAATGACAAAAACAATCAAATAAACTTCTTGAAAGGTGGATAAGTATGTATATCCCTAAATATTTTAAAATTGAAGATGAAGAAGTAATTTATGATTTTATCGAAAAAAATGGGTTTGCAACGTTTTTTTCTCAACATAATGGAGAACCATTTGCTACACACCTTCCACTTATGTTAAATGAATCTAGAGATACTTTATATGGTCATTTTGCACGTGCGAATGAACAATGGAAAGATATTGATGACCAGCAAATACTTGCGGTTTTTCAAGGTCCTCACTGTTATATTTCTCCTACTTGGTACGAAACAACGAAAGCAGTACCCACTTGGAATTATGTATCAATTCATATATCTGGAAAGGTGGAAATTGTCGAAGATTATAAGGAAATATACTCTTCTTTAAATGATTTAGTAAACAAATACGAATCCCCGGATAGCATTTATAATTTAAATAATGTTGAATCTAGTTTTATAAAGGGAATGAGTAAGGGAATTGTAGCGTTCAAACTAAAAATTACGAGAATTGAGGCAAAAGCAAAATTAAGTCAAAACCATCCTATTGAACGCCAAAAATTAATTATAAAACATCTAGAAAATACTTCTCAACATGACAATATACAAGTTGCCACACTTATGAAGAAAAACCTAACAGAGTATAAATAGATGTATTATTCAACTATAGGGGGCTATATAATAAGTTCAGCCAGAAATTACTGGTTGAACTTATTTGTTTTAGATTTATGAATTTAAAAAATATTATATTTAACAAAATTTAATGAGAGAAAAATAGGGAAATAGAGATTCTAATCTATGCTTTTATAAACCTTTACAAGTCCATTCAAATCTACCGTTTATAATCCTAATAACAGAAACATTACATCGATGCTGTTCTTCTGCAACAACTATATATATTTCCCCACACTACCACATGGACAAGAATCATTTCTACCGATTTTCTGTTCTTGAATAAGGTGATGAAATATTCTCTTCTGATTTATTGATTATCCACTACTTCTAACAATTGACCTTTTTAACCTAGATTACCACTGCCATCGCTTCTTGTTTAATGCGCATTTTATTATGCGGTTTACCACCATATTTTTATCCTAATCACCTTGTTTGTAGTTGTTATTTCTCACTTAAATGAAAATAGGCGCCTCCATTGTTGCAGAAAGCGCCCTTTTGCTGAACAAGGCTACGACTTCAGTTATGAAGTAATTGCCTTAACTCTTCTGTCATTTCCTCCACTAACTCTGGTCTGCCATGAAACTGAGCCGGGGTATTTTGAAAAAGTTCAATTTGCCATTCATGATTTTTCTTCACTGCAACTAGCGTTTGATGAGCATTTACTGATGGGTTAATATCTGATGTGTCAGGTGAAATCATACCTGCAATAGCGTGTAAAATTGCTACATCAGTACCTAAAAGCCGTGTATCTTTAACTTTAGTAACAAAAGGAGCAGTAGGATGACCTTCAAATATGGGTGTAAGGTGCGATAAAATCTCTTCTGACCCTATTAACTTACATCCATCAAAACCAATTTGGACTCCCTGTTCTTCAAAGAGTACAGCCATTCCCTGGGCATCACGATTGTTCCAAGCATCTATTAGTTTTTGATAAAGATTTTGAATTTCAATATGGAATGAAACATTCATGACCTATTCCTCCTTCATTTTTAATACCCTTTCTCATTGTTATCATAAAATTGATCACATTCATTTCCAAACGGTTTCTTTTGGGACTTTCATAAAATCTTCTTATATATACTTCCATTTATAAAAAGAGTGAAATTCTTGCTGCAAGAAAAGCACTCGGTTGTGGAGGAATGTCAAACTTTTCAATGATAATTTCCCACTTATTTTTTGACCTCAAACACACATGGGTAATGAGCAGGACCATCTTTATTATATTAACAAATACATGTCTTACGCTTTATTCCAATTCGATCTTTCTCTTCTACTTTTTTTATATAGTCTTTTGCGAGCGGTACCTTACAAGCAGTGTTTCCTACATCCACATGTACTTTCCCAATAAAATCAGCTACCTGTTTCGCTTCTTCCGTTAATTCAGGTACATAGGAGCCGACGGAAATAACAAAGGAATTCATAACATAACGAACTCGATTGCGTTCCTCATGTACAGAATCTTTCACTCTGTACAACAATGTCCTAATTTCACCTATGTCTAGCTCCTCATCAGGAGTAATTGATAAATAATTCGCATATGTACTCCATCCAACAACTGCGTTCATCTCTTGCTCTGAGCTCATCCATTCATTAGCCAATTCAAGGGCATACTCACTTTCAGCTGCTACCTGCGCAACGGTATATTCAGCGACCATATACCAATAAGCTCTCTTAGCCCAGTCTTGTAAGTCTTCTTTTGCCATTAATTTTGGATTAACAGATAGACCTGCCAAATACATCGCATCATGATTTCCTGAATGATATAGTTGTAATGCTAACTTCTGATCCTTCTTTACATACTTAACAAGCTTTTTTAAATCTCCAATTTTCACACCAAAATAAGGTTCCTTTACTCCGTGGTTCAAGAAGATTCTCTTTGTTTGGTCACTGCCTAATTCTTCAAGCTTTTGCATAATTTCTTCATAAGTCATCGCTTTCCTCCACATATGATTACATTAAATTCACTTCAGAGGAATTCTGAAGCGTTTTTTTGGCATTTATGTTTAACACGGTCAGACATCTACATATATGATCACAAGGGGATTGTGACCTTCTTATCTCTCAAGCTTAACAATCCGTATTTTCACCGGCGCGCCACATATCAACGGTTTTATGAATAAATTGTTCCAATCCCGTTTCTTCCATCTTTATCGTTTTTTTGATACGAATGCAGCCTTTTCCATAATTATAACCAGTTAATAGGGTCTCTGCATTTTCTACCTTATCTATTGTACCCACATAGAGACTGACATAATGTTTTTGCGCATTTAATGCAAACACATAGGTATCATCTTTACCATAATTCAACATCTTATAGCGAATCACCTCATCAAATTCAGGTGCATAAGCAAAAATCATTTGTCTAACCGCAAGCAATTTCTCTTTTCTCCAATCGTCTTCAAGCAATTCTAGATATTCTTCCGAATTCTTTGCATCATATTGCATATTGATGTCTCACTCCTCTATTTCTTAATTTATAGTTATAGAATTCAATTTACTTAACTCTTCAATCTATTCAAATTGTATCGTTGGTACAAAGTATTTTGTATGTATGATAATTAAAACAGGTGATGGCACTTGCTTCATTAATCAATCCTTAATCCTATATCATAAATAATTCCACGTCTAAACTTAAATGCCTCTTCTAAATCGAATCATTTGAATTGAATAGACAACGGCTTATCTATTTTAAATGCAATTTTAAGAGTCTTAGGTTTCCTGCACTCACCTTTTAAGTTAGAACAACCTAAATCTAAATTTAAGTATAGGTCTATGATATCATATGCTTTGCCTTCATATAGCTAAGCGATGATAACCAATCAATTGTTGGTTAAGGCGTAACTGCTGAATAAGCCGTCGAGGGATCACATGATATTCTATAACCATCGACTTTCACTACATGCTTTTACATAGTCACCAAGTCAGGTGATACTGATACGCAATATACGTCTACTCCGTATTAAAGGATACTTATGAATTGTTTTCGAAATAAAAATTAAAAAGCCGGTCAAGATAATTAACCCCAACCGGCAAACATATTCTTATATTTCTTGACACTCTACTCTATTCCTTCTAACAAGGTCACTATTACTTTTTTCTTCACTTTATAAACCGTCATCTTCTCGACTAGTTTAAAGAATAAATTAAACTTTGTAATTGGTGTAGCATCTCTTATAATCTCGATGAACTGCTTGGCTTTATATTTCTCGAGTAGGTTCTCTCTGTCTTTCTTGTCTTCCCACTTTTGTATAAAAAACTCATCTATTTCCTAGTACGGCATTATAAACATTGATGGGAAACTTTTCAGTTAGTGGTGTTATTTATCTCATTATTTACCATTAATAGTTTTTTTTATCGATCAAATACTATGTTTAAATTTGTTACTTTTGGGAGGATAACATATTGAGTAAAACAAATTATATACCCTTAACCTCTTCAGAACTTGGTTCTCTTTGGTCAACTTACTTACAAAATAGTATGACAGAACATGTTTTAAATTACTTTCTAGTGCAAGTTCAAGACCCAGATATAGAACCGTATATTCAAATAGCCTATGACATATCTCTTCAAAATTTGGACAATATAAAAGGTATATTCACCGAAGAAGAAATCCCAATCCCCGTTGGGTTTACAGAACAAGATGTTAACCTACAAGCACCTCGTTTATTTGATGATATCTTCTTTCTAAGTTATTTACAAAACCTTGGTAAAGCAGGAATGGCGCAGTACAGTTTGATGAAAGCTATGTCAACTAGAAAAGATATACGTACTTTCTTTAGTTCTTGTCATGAGGAGACCTCCAAACTTTATGATCAAGTCATTGATAGCTTACTCAATAAAGGATTATTAATTCGGCCACCACATATACCTATTCCTAATAAAGTCAATTTTGTTGAAGATAAAAACTATTTTGACGGTATTTCGTTTATTGGGAAGAAAAGACCACTGAACGTAATAGAAATTTCCCAATTATTCTCGAATATTCAAACGAATGTTATTGGTGTAATGCTTTCTATAGGTTTCGGGCAAACAGCAGAATCACAAAAAGTAAGAGACTATATGAATAGAGGAAAAGAAATAGCTAAAAAACACATAAAAGTTTTTGGTGATTGTTTAATTGAAAGTGATCTTCAAGTACCAATGACATGGGATGCTGCTACGTTAGAATCTACAGTTCCTGTTTTTTCAGATAAGCTAATGATGTTTCATTTTAACATGCTGGTAGCAGGTGGTATAGGTAATTATGGTGTTGCCGCATCAGTTAGTCAAAGAAGCGATCTAGTGTTGAATTACAATCGGCTCTCAGCTGAAATTGTAAAATATGCTAATGATGGCGCAAATATCATGATAAAAAATGGATGGATGGAAGAAGTACCAACGGCAATAAATCGTACAAATATAATAAAGAAAAGTGGAAACAAATAAATGGCGTGAAAACAATCGAAGTATTACTTTGGAGCATTATATTTCCTGGTTTTGGGCAAATATTAAATGGTAAATACCTTAAAGGCATTGTACTCATACCTTTAATCGTTTTAATTATTATAAAAGGGAACCTAAATCTAATTATACTATCTAGCTTACAAGGTAATGTTGAAAGGGCAATTCAACTAACTAACCACAAGTGGATTTTATTTTTTCCTTGTTTATATTTCTTTGCAATATGGGATGCCTATAAAGATGCAGGCGGTGGTGAAAAGCCGTATTCATCTTTCCTGTTTTTGTTTTCAGGGTATTTTATGACCGTAGGAACCATTTTTTCTACGAAGATAACTTTGTTTGATTTACATATAGCACCTATATGGCTACCAATGATAAGTGTTATACCTGGGATACTTGTTGGGTTGTTATTACAATGGATAATCATAAGCAAGGAAAATGTTTAAAGGAAAGTATGCTAGTGCATATCCATCCATATGTAGGTAATTAGATTTTTAATACTCAATGTAGGACAATCAGTGGTATTGTCCTTTTCTTATGTCATAAAAATCATAAGTTAAAATTGATACTACCTTGTATTGTAAAAAGATAGGGAATTTAAAAGAGGAAATCTATATTATAAATTAAGGAAATGAACCGCAAAAGACCTCAAAAGTAGTATGGGCAGTAGCTGGTCTAATTGCTGGTTCTTCAGTTGGGGTGCAGCATTTGGAATAGCTAACAGTATCATTGGTTGGATGAGGGACGAATCCACTGGATATTGTAATTGAACTTTTTCTAAAATCTTAGACATACTCATGCAACTATGTGCCTTAAATCTGGTATGGGATTAAAGGAAGTTCAAGTAAAGTTGTATCATACAAGTATCAATTACGACCAGAGATGTTTATGCTCATGTAACATAAACAATGAAAGAAAAATCAGTAGATCTCTTCAAAAAATACATCTTAAAATATAGATTTTGCAAGGTATGTGGTTGAAATATGGTCAAAGTGTACATACCTTGCTCAAAACCCTCGTTATACCAACGTTAGTTTGGCCACTGCTTCCACATGTGTGGAGATTATCTCGCAATACATGAGGTGTTTGGTGAGTTCATTATTTACAGTCCTTAATTTTCATTATTAATTGATATAAGAGATACACCGAAATAATAAAGATTCCTATATTCAGAAACCAAATAAGCATATAAGCAGTCCTTATAAAATCAAAATGTATTAGATCCAATGTTGATTCAGAAGCAATTCTAATTCCTAATGGCGAGGAAATGTATACAATAATAGTGCTTAATGTCAAAATCGGTATACATTTACTGAATAAGATATTATATAGCTTTTCCTTTTGTCTTTTTAATGCTTTAGGCTTCCCTCTATCTATGTCTTCATTCAACACATCATTAATTGACGGATAGCTAATGCTAAATAAACCTGTAGAAAAAACTAATAAAATACTAATAGCATTAAATGAACCTTCAATTAACTTATTTAAATCTTCAATCATCTATTGGCTCCATAATAGCTACCTCTTGTTCATCATTAAGTTGATTTTCTAGCAATGCATAAGAATCCTCTGATATCTGAAATTTTCTTGCACTCCCTCTAACTTTAGTAATTGGATCTAAATGAGGTGCATAAGTGCTGATTAATCTATTTAACTCTTCTAATACATTATCGGACTGTATCACTACATGGTACTCAGCTTTACTCTCACTAAGTTCTGCTGAAGAGATAGCGCTTCTCAAAGTATATGAAAGTTCTTTTTCTAATTGGTATTTAAACTTGGTTTTAACATTTCGAATCAAAGCTTTACTTTCTGAATCAGTTAACTGAAACATAGATGACACTTCAGCTTCGCTAGGAAACCTTCCTTTAAAATAATGCTTAATAAGATGATATAAACGATGTTGTTTAATTTCATCCGCTCTAGTAGGTAACCCTTTCCCAAGCAACATCTCTTTGTATTCTGTCATTGCTGAATATGCAATACCTTTTAATGCTATATTAAAATCTCCATCATTGTTAGTTCTAAATAATGCCATCAGCTTTTCCTTTTCTCCTTCAGCTATTAAATCCACATCTATTTCAATTTTCATGTGCACCCCACCCTTTATTTTATTATTCATTATATTTATAATACTTTATCCACTATTGTTTGTGGAGAAAAAAGGATAATAACAAGGTAAAAAGAATCATCCGGTTCAGAGAAGTACCTTCTGCTTACGTTTTAGTAGCATTCTACATGTGTAACTATAAAAAGAATAATCGCGGGTTAGTCCTTAAGTCACACAAAAATTCGAGGTAAGGTAAGTTGAGTACCATTTCAATGAATCCAACGTACTCACCATTATCAATTGAGTTTCACCTATAGTTCATGGGAGGGGAGTTTTAAAGCAACGGTTCGCTAGAATGCTGGCTCCTATGATAACGCTAATTTTACAAGATTTGCAGAATGGTTTTGTCTTAATAAAAGAAGGAGAAATCCCCTGTATGTCATAGGTATGCGATAGTATGCGATAGTAACCGGCAACTTCTCTCTAAAAATATTTACCGAGTAGAACTGCAGTAACTTGCTGAAATGATATTATGACAAAGACCTAAAAACAAAAAGACAGGAAGCCCATACCATAAAAGCTTCCCATCTCGATCAACTAAATTAAATTCCTAAATCTCTAGTTACATACATTTTCTTTATCTCAACTCTTCATCCAATGGCACTATGACCTCATCCAATGCTTTCCGCCATGCCCGCTTCATCTCCGGTCCATATTTTAACGGTTTTGCTTCCGGATGGATTGCTTTGTACTTATCAAATTGCTTGCTGTTAAGGATGCCGGCAATATTAGGAATCGGTTCGGTGCCGATGATGTATTGCATGGCTGATAGATGGAGTTCATTTTCGTCTACGAACCATGTTTGGGCAAATTCTTGAATACGTTCGTTCTTTGTTTGTGTAAAGAATTGACGTTTGACAGCTAGGATATCTTCGTTGGCATCAATTTCTTTCTGGTCTATGGCATTCAAGATGGCATTGTACACTGCTTTTACTGCTTCCGGTTTCTTTAATTTTTGTAACGCTTTTTCGATTTCTTGACGGATATCTTGGTTGTTGGCTGAGTAGTTGCCGAGTAATTGATCGATAAAAGCGGAATCAATATCATAGAGTTTGATTGTATTTTCTCCGTAAAATTCAATCTCTGAGAAATCAGGACTTGTTTCCTCATCATCCTCGTCTTTTTCATTGACGAGTGACCCTTTTATCGTATTGTATACACCGACTGTTTCCTCAATTAGCATAACCTGATCTCTGAGTGCCTGTGATTTCTCCATATCATCATTATAATTATCGTACGTGACAAGGGCTTCATAAGCATTGCTTAGCTCTTGAAAGGTTTTGACAAATTCAATACGTGTCTCTATTGACGATTGCTCATCAATATCCGTCGGGATGATTTCAAAAGACTTTAATTTCTTATGTGCTTTTTTAAATCGTCTTAATGAGTCATCATACGTTGGATAGACAAGATCTGTTTCTTCTTGTTTGTCAGAGTATAACTTCGTCGCATCCGCTACATTCTTCTCCATCGTCCACGGTTTTCTAAAAGTCATAATAAGCCCTTTTGTTTTCCCTGGATACGTACGGTTCGTTCGTGAAAAAGCTTGTATGAGATTGGCATAGCTTAAGTTTCGGTCTACAAAAAGTGTTAGAATGGTAGGCGCATCAAAGCCCGTTAAAAGGCGATCGACAACGATGACTAAGTCCAAGTGTTTTCCAAATTGTTTAAACTCCGCTTTTTTTCGTGCTAACCGATTATTAATATCGCCATTATATCTCTCTATATCTTGAATCGACCATGACGTATCATAATACGCATTGTACTCTTTGATGATTTGCTTCATTTCCTCTTGATTCTCATTGGCATTTTCTTCATTTTCCTGTAATGAGTAAGTAATGGCAATGCGAGGGAAATCAGCATCTTCTATCGTACGCCCTTTACGGATTGGGTGATCAGCAAACTCATCCGTTAACCAATTTGGGTTTTGTGTCATTTGCTTAATCGCATGATAATAGCGCTTTGCCATATCAATAGAACTGGTCGTTAAAATGGCAGACTTTTGTGGTCGGCCGTTTTGAAAATCAAACTTGGTATACGCATTATCTGGTCGAAAAATCTTATGGATGACTTTCTGGATATGGTCATCATTTTCATAGTTCGCTGGCGATAAGTAGGTCTCTTTTTCAATACCATCCATTTGATCAATGAGATCATTGACCTCATTATCAGTATAATCCGCGTATTTCTCATTTTGGCGCAGCTCATTGTAAATATGGTTGCTTAAAGAAACCGGAACTACGGTATCTTCATGTTCGACTTGAAATCCTAGGACAGCATGATCATCTAACGCATTTTTAATCGTATATGTATGTAAGACATCTCCATACTGGTCCCTTGTTGTCCGCGCTAATCTGCCTTTCGCCTGTTTCTTATTTTCATCAAATATCGGTGTGCCTGTAAACCCAAACCAAGTCGAATTAGGGAAAGACTTCTTAATTGATTCCATCCCTTCTGCACTTAATGCACGGTGACATTCATCGACAACAAAGACAATATGTTGTCCAACTAACTTATGAAATCGATTTTTCCCCTCTTTTTCTTCTTGTTTCTTGGCATACTCTATCGCTTTCTCTAATTTCTGACGGGTTGTAATAATGACCGTATTTGAATTTGCATCCGCTAGTAATGTTTGACTGAGCTCTTTTGAACTACCTGTTCCGACGATTAAACTATTTGATTTTGCCTTGCCTGATGAAATCCCGGTATTAAATTCAGAAGCAAACTTCGTGAACTCTGATGTCGTTTGGTTATCTAAATCTTTCCGGTCAATCAACATAATCGTCCGGTCTACTCCCGGTTTTCGGGCCAATAGCTTTGTTGAGACAAAGCTTGTTAACGTTTTCCCTGAACCTGTCGCATGCCATACATAACCAGATTGGTGCTTCATCGCTGAAGTAAATAATGCTTCAATCGCATGTATTTGATAGGGATGTAAGACCATCAACGCTTTGAAATCATTCTCCTCACTAACGATTGTATAATGAGCAATGAGACGATGGGCATCGGGAATGTTCAATACTTGTTTGACAAATTCATAGAGGTTATCTACTTTGCGATTGTCTTTTGTCCGCCAGCTAAAGACGAATTTCTTATGCATATCTTTTGGCATCGCATTGGCAAAATAACGCGTCGTCTGCTCATTAGAAATGACAAATAACTGAAGAGTCGAAAAAATATTGTTACGAAAAACGCCTTCTTCGGCGTATTTTTTCACTTGATTATATGCTTGAAACACACCATCTTTGGCGGTGACTTGTTTTAATTCGATTTGAACAATCGGTAAGCCATTAATCAACAAAGTCACATCAAAACGGCGATCACGACCATCTTCTTGGACTCTTTTCTTCGCAATTTGATGAACCACTTCGTATCTCGAAATTCCTCCACCAATATCTTGGTTAGAAAAAAGAACTAACGACAGCGACCCTAAAGAAATATCATCGCGCTCAATCGTTATACGCGCAATGCCATTCTCCCCTTTTAACCATCGTGCCGCATCAAAAGGAGTCCGCGTTCTCAGTAAAATTTCCGTCTTTACTTTATCAAACTCCTTATCAGAAATCGGGTGTTCCCCAATTTCTGATAAGTTATTCTGTGTAATGATATTACGTAAATTCTGCCATAAATCAGCTTCAGACTTTAAATCCGAACGATAATTCCACTGATTATGACCCTCTCCAAGCACCTCTATCAGCCGGCGCTCGACCTCTGCTTCATCTCGATGTGCCACTTTCACTATCATCTCACCACTTTCTTATATGAACATCTTTTGTAGGAATGCTTTTTTGGTTTGTTTTAGGGCGTCTAACTCTTTTTGTTGTAGAGCTATGGTTTCGTCTAGTTGTTTGAAAAAGTTGCCGATTTGGGTTTGTTCATCATTATCAGTAGGTACTTTAATTTCAATTTCTGATAAGTCATTTGAGTTGATTGCAGGATAACTTGTACCTGTACTTCTATCCAGAACAGTCTTAACAAATAACTCTTCTTGCACACGGCTAAGCAAGAAATAACTGTCAATAATAGGTCTCATTTGAGCGTAACCAGTTGAGAAAACATAATTATTATAAGGCAAATCATATAAATAGTTGTTCTTTTGATAAGGGCGGACTGTTTGATAAAAGACATCTCCACGTTGTGCTAACCTTTGTGCTCTAGATGGTGCAGATTCTTTAGATTCAGTACGATGAGCAATTAAATTAGTACCTACAACAGATTCTAAATCAACATATTCAAACTCGTCTGGCAAAATTGATTTAGGATTAAATTCTGCAATCTCACTTAACTTCCGCTCTTCCCACTCCCCACTAAACCCAGGAAAACGAATTTCCGGTACAGTCTCCCCTTCTTTTGGAAACATCTTTTGCAAAAATCCTTGTTTCGTTTGTTTTAAGGTGTCTAGTTCTTGCTGTTGAAGAGTGATTAGGTTATCTAATTGATTGAAAAACGAGGAAATTTTTCGTTGTTCATCAACTTCAACTGGAAAAACCACTGTACCAATCAATGCGTTATCATCGCTAACTTTCATATCGTTCTTAGCACCCTTATTTACTAAGGGCTTCAAATAACGATTTAATCGTTGGTCGTTTTCAAAATATCGTTCGACAAATTTGCTATCAACATTATCATTTGGTTTATAAACGGCATAAAGCGTTGAAACGATACCTGCTTGTCCCTTATTAGTTTTGATGATTCCAAACGGGTTAGATTTTAAAGGACTCTTTGTATATACCACGTCTCCCGTTTCAACTACCCCATAAGGTGCAACTGATACACCAGCAAATGAACGTCCTTGAAATTCAATCTGATTAACTATTCCAAAATCGCCAGAAACTGATAACACATCTTCTTTTCCAAACCGTTCATCTCTGTTCTTTACTTTTGAAGTTGTTAGGTACTCATTTAACCTTCGCTGTTCCCAATCCCCAATAAATCCTGGGAATCGAATTTCTGGTGTATTTTTATTTCCCACGACTAAACACCTCTAATGCACCTTTGATCCACTCTGCATCTTTCTCCTCGAACTGCATCGAAGAAATCATCTCATACAGGTTAGATTCAATTTCTCCTTTCTCTTTTTGAATCTCTTGAATGGATGCCCCAATCGCAACTATATCCACAGGTTCTTCTTCTTCAAATGTATCAACATACCTTGGGATGTTTAAGTTGAAGTCATTCTCTTTGATTTCGTCAAAACTTGCCATATGTGCATACTTTTCAACGTTTTCTCTTTTTTTGTATGTCTCAACGATCTTATCAATGTTTTCTTGGGATAGTTTATTTTGGTTCTTCCCTTTAATGAACTCTTTGCTTGCATCAATAAACAACACATCACGAGTGGTACGGTTTTTCTTTAAAATAATGACTGTTGTTGGGATGCTTGTCCCGAAGAATAAGTTTGCCGGCATGCCGATGACCGCATCAATGCTTCCATCCTCGAGTAACTTTTTACGAATTACACCTTCAGCTGCGCCGCGGAACAGGACACCATGCGGTAAGACAATCGCCATCGTGCCTGAATCTTTTAAGTGATATAAACCGTGTAAGAGAAAAGCAAAGTCTGCTTTTGATTTTGGTGCTAATTTTCCGTAGCGATTAAATCGGGAATCATCTAAGAACGTATCATCTGCAGACCATTTGGCTGAGTACGGCGGATTCATCGTCACTGAATCAAATGTATACGGCTCATCGGTTGGCCAGTCTTTATTTAATGTGTCTCCATTACGCAACCGCATATCTTCATCATTTACGCCATGCAAAATTAAGTTCATCTTTGCTAAATTAAAAGTCGTTGTGTTCAGTTCTTGTCCGTGATACTTCACGCTTTCTGGATGGTTAATAAAGTTACGGATATTCAACATTAATGAACCTGAACCCATTGTAGGGTCATACACACTAAATAGTTTCTTGTCTTCTTGACCAATGGCAGCAATCCGTGCCATCATCACGGATACTTCATGTGGCGTGTAGAACTCGCCAGCTTTTTTTCCAGCTTCTGAAGCGAATTGACTAATTAAATATTCATACGCATCACCAATGACATCACCACTATGCCCGACAACATCAATATCATTTAACTTTTTCAACACTTCCGTAATGGTGATATTTCTTTGTTGATCATCAGATCCCAGTTTTTTCGATTTCAAATCAACATCATCAAACAAGCCGTTGAACTGAACATATTTAGTAGATAAGTCAATAAACGCTTTATTTAAATCATTTAATTGAAAAATATTTTGTTTCGCTTGAGCCGTTAATTCATTGAACAAATACTGTGGTTCAATGTCATACCCTAATGTATCGACTAATGTTTCGACTAAGTCAGCTCTAATGTCTTCATCGGCTAGTAATCCTTTGTATAATTCGGATTGCTTTTCTTGTGTATCAAATTCCTCCGGAGACTCATCTGCTACTTCAACGACTTTTTCTAATAATCGATCAGATAAATATTTATAGAAAATCAGCCCTAATAAATAGTTTTTATACTCTGAGGCATCCATCTTGCTTCGTAAATTATCTGCAGCACTAAATAATTTTTGATGTAAAACTGCCATGTTTGTTCCTCGCTTTTATCATTAATTTTTTCTGTTCTGCTTTTTTGAGAGCGCTTAACATTCTCGGAAAATACTATTTTTAACCATAACTTTATCTAACTAGCCCTAGTAAGTATTAAGATTCATCTATATTCCTTCTTTTCATTTAATCCTTCCGAATCATTATTAAAATTATAACAATATACATTATACTATTGAATAGTCCCTTTCGCACAAGCATGTTAAAGTTATTATTCCATATTTATCAAGACCAAAGACCACCATTCTTAACTCATCTTAACAGGAATGAAAACATTGAAAACAAAATAAAAAACTTACTTCAATTAAATTAGCTTACACCACCGGTCCTGTATCCTCTAGTCAAAAAGTTACGCACATAAAGAAGGAGCACTTTACATCCAATATACATTTTATAAAAGAATTAACCTTTAATGCTATTCCACTTATGCTCAGTTAACTTCATCCCAAATAGAACCAATCTTACCATTTTACTAAGTAAAGCCAACGTTTTTTCAATTTTTTTCTTTCATCAATATTTTTGATTTAAGTCTTAAACGAATCTGTTATATAAACATATTGACAAGCTGGTGAACAAATGGTTTTGTTGAACATACTAAAAAGAAAGGATTGATTTTATGTTTAATATTTGTCGCTGTACGACTCAACTTTTAGAGGAAGAAGTGAGGGGTGATTACTATATCTGTTATCTTCGATGTAACAAATGTGGACACAAGACCACTTGCATTTATTATGGGGGGAAGCTTCTATTCCGATCAGACAAGAAAAAGGACTGGGCAATATTCAACAAGGATATTTCCTACCTAGTAGAAGAAAATCCAGATTAAAAAATGAGCTGACCAAGATTGAGAATAAAGCAAATAAATTAAGAAAGAAGGATTACCTTGATATGTATGCAGAGGAAATAATATCTCGGGAAGAGCTTGTGGAATACCGTAGTATCAAGAAAAGCTATAAGAGCGCGAAAGTGAGAACTATGAGAGTGATTTAGGAAACATAAAGAAGTAACAATACTAGACACTTTAACTCATCAAGGCTTGTACTCACTGGTGAATAAAGGTACCGGTAGCACTGAAGTAACCCAAGGATTCATTGCAACATCGTAAATCCTTTCGACGAACAATCGAGTAGGAGGGGGTGATTAACCCCCGACCTCTCACACCACCGTACGTACCGTTCGGTATACGGCGGTTCGAAAGTTTATGTAATAATGTTTGTTAATTGTTTTAATCCTTGTTGAAGCCAATATCTATTGTTCATGGCTTGGTCCAAGGGAGGACTCTTGGAATTTCTCCAGTATCCCTTACGGGAGTTTGCATATTGCCACGCCTTACCTTTCTTGATTCCCAATCTCGTCAGGTTCCTAAATTTGGTCCTGACTTTCTTCCACTCTTTCCAATCGCAGGCACGTAGCCTTCTCCTGATATGCCCGTCTATCTTTCCAGCATATTTCTTGATGTCAGCTATTTTGAAGTAGTTGCGCCACCCTTGGATAAATTGATTGATTTTAAGAATTCAGTATTCCATGGCTATTCCCCAGTTGCGGTTCGTTAACTTTTTAAGCTTTTCCTCGAGTCTCTTTTTCGATTTCTTTGGCACGTATACTCGGGTGTTGTTGCTCGAAGAGTAAAAACTCATCCCTAAGAATATACGTGCCACTGGCTTTTCCACTGCCCTTTTCCCCTCATTCACCTTCAGTTTTAATTTCTTCTCAATAAAGTCTGTAATACCTTGTTTCACTCGTTCTCCCGCTTTATGGCTCTTGACGTATATGTTGCAATCATCCGCATAGCGAACAAACTTATGTCCACGCTTCTCCAGTTCTTTATCAAGCTCATTTAACATAATGTTACTAAGAAGAGGGCTTAATGGTCCTCCTTGTGGAGTCCCTTCTCTATTTACTGTAACTAGCCCATTCTCCATAATACCTGCTTGTAAGTATCGTCGGATTAGCTTTAAGGTCGGTTTATCCTCAATTGTTTTTGAAATTAGGGACATGAGTTTATCATGGTGAACTTTATCAAAGAATTTCTCAAGGCCAATGTCCACAACGAATTGATATCCATCTTCGATGTATGTCCTTGCCTGCTCAATAGCTTGATGTGCACTTTTGTTCGGTCTGAAACCATAGCTGTTCGGATCGAATATTCTATCAAAAATGGGTGTCAAGACTTGGACCATGGCTTGTTGGATGACTCGATCCGCTACTGTGGGAATTCCTAGTTTTCTTTTCCCTCCATCTGTTTTAGGGATTTCGACTCTTCGTACTGGTTGGGGCTTGTACTTTCCGTCCTGTATAAGCCTTATAATTTCTTGTCCCTGTTCTTTAAGGTGAAGACGGGTCGCTTCTATATCTTTCGCATCGACTCCTGCTGCCCCTTTATTCCTTTTCACCTTCACAAAAGCTAGGTTTAGATTATCTGGGCTTATAATTTTTCGAATTAAATTATCATTAGTTTCCATATTGGTCCCATGTCGTCAAGTTTGTACAAAGGTAACTCTACATTTCAAAAGAATCTCCTGGATTCCGTCCAAGACTCCCTTGAAACCCATTCGGTTTCTGTTTCATCGTCCCTTTGTAAATAGCTCTAACATGTTCTCTCCTTTCGTTCAGTCCTTCTCAACCGTTAGGTTGGTACTATGACTTCTGCTGACTTCTCTTAATTCAGTTATTTATCGCTAAATAGATTCCTATTAAGGGGATTAAGAGATCTCCCAGGGTAAGTTCATTCACTTTCTCCTCATATATCTGCCACATTTATTCCCATCCCATCCGGGGATATTTTGGACATTGTTTTGTTTTGCAAACTCATCCAGGAATGGAAACCTCAAATGTGATTCGTGTACCTCAGACCAAGGATTTGCCTAGGGCTTCCTTCAGATTCCACGACGCCATGGACACCCTTGCCTTCAGCTAATGGTTCGCATATCCCAACGCCCATAGCGGACTTTCACCGCCAAGTTAATGAACATGCCTGGCACACAAAATAAGCAACCACCACAAGGGTTAGTTGCCTTCTTTCAAAACAAGCTGCGCCACACATTCGACGTGTGTTGAGTGCTGCCAGTAGAAAATAAATAAGAGTAATGGAATTCACCTAAATCATTTGATATGCAATATTTCTCATACAAAGATAAATAAATACATATAGATTCTAAATTTACAATTTTATAGTAAAAAATAAATAAAGAATTAGTACCACCGGAGGTGTTTATTTTCAGTTCAAATATAGAAAGTTTCCTAAACCACAATTAAGATAGTGACAGCATTCTTGTAGGAACAAAGGAGCGGTATGTTCTAAAGCTCCTTATTTCTTATTTTCTAGATTATTATTTGGGAAAAATCCGTACCTACCATGGTTCTCATCTCTAGTAAATTCCTCAAAATTAGTTTTTTTCTTCAATTCATCACTAGGCTCTTTATTATCAAGAATAATAATCTGCATATTACCGCCTAGTGATGCAACGTTTTCAAAAAATGCTGCCTGAATATCTTCAGTTATTTCTTCATTTGACTTCTTACTCTTATATGTAGTTAAAGGTGAATCTAGAACAACGAATCCTGGATGAGGAATTCTCTTATCTCTACAATATTTCATTAAGGATATGGCAAACCCACTATATATAATTGCCCTATATCCCTTTCCATAATCCTTAGTAGACTTTGAATTAATATAGAATTCTCCATTTTCAAAGTGAACTCTTGGCGTCTTGGAGAACTTCCAATTTTTTAAAGTTTTAGAGAAATATTCACAAAAATTATTGATAGAATTTGCTATGTTTTCATCATTTCCCTTATCCTTACTTATTGTTTTTGTTTTATGATTACTTAATTGATTACTAATTGAATCTCTTTCAATATTTAGATCCTTTATCTTATTATTTATTGCATTATGTTTTATATATAATTCTTTCTCATTAATATAAGAGTCAAGTATTTTTTTTATTTCGTATTGCTTTGGCTGCAAGATTGTCTCTATCTTGTCGTTTATTTCATTGTATTCTTCTTGATTCTTTTCTATATTGCGGTGTAATTTACTATAATCAGCCTCAGAATGCTCAATAGTTGATTCCAAGTCATATAATTTCCTTTTTATTTTACCTATTTCAACTTCAATTGAAATGGCCAAATTATCAAGATTTTGGTTTAATTCACAACTATGTCCTGAGCTCTCATCATTTAATGGTTGGTTACAATAAGGACATAAAGCAGTATTTAATTGGGAGAAGTAATGATTACCCTCGAGAACAAAGCTCAACCTTTTTAAATCAGTGTCATAATATTCCTTTAGTAATTTAAACCTTTTAATCAGTTCCTTGTCAGCAATACTTTTCGACTTATCTTCTTCCAACCTATTCCACAATATTCTCCTACTTTTAGTTTGGTTTTCAATTTCGTCATTTAAGTATTCAAACTCCAGTTGAATCTCATTCATTGTATCTGCTAATTGTTTTTGCGAAAATAGTTCTTCAAAATTAATGCCCTCAAGCTTCATTTCTTCTTTTAGAATTAATTTATCTAGTAACTCTTTCTGTCCTTCTAACTTAGTTGCTGAAACCTCGTTTTGACTATGATTATTTGTACTTTCATGATCAATGCCTGATACAATATATTGAAAGATTGACTTTTCTACTGTAGATTTCGTATACTGACCCGATAAGATTGGTGAATGCGCCTTAATAACTTTGTCTTCGCTTATGGCAACGTATAATGGCATATCTCTAAAACTTAGGGTACGTGTTTCCCCTTTTTTGTTTTTGATTACATAAGCAGGGTGTTTATATCCCGATTTTTTCAAATAAAAAACTGAGATATTATTCTCTCTTTCCTTATCATGCTTTAATTTGAGTGTATCAGCTTTTTGTTTCCCTATTAGTTCAAAACTTGCATCATAAACTTCAACATCTTCTTTGCCAAAACACCGTCTTATAGTGTACTTGCCACCATCGTATGGCTCTATCTCCATTAGTACAGCATTATATCCTTTTGCTTCTACTATTTTCTTAGGTTCTTTGGATGAACCTAACATATAATTTATAGATTCAAAAATGTAGGATTTACCTGTATCAGATGGGCCAGATATAATGTTCAATCCTTTTTCAAGATTTATAGTTGCCTCCTCAACGTTGTCACCAACAACAGAAATCCTTTTAATATAGAATCCATTATCACTCACTGGACCACCCCCTAATTAAAGATTCTTTTGTGAATTCACTACCCCATTTGGTCAATCTATCATTAACATAGGAATCAAGATCACCATCGGAATAACTATTAAACTTTCTTATTACTAATTTAGTATTCTTACTAATCTCTGTATAATATAGCGAATCAAAGTAATTTAGAAAAGCTGGAGTTAATTCATTCGCTTTATAATAAATACCTTCTTCTGTATATCTAGTATCGAGTAGTTCCCTAGAATACATTAAATTTATACCATCCTGAATAACCTTTCTTTTAATAATTATTTCTCCCGATCTATGTGGAGTGGGTGGATGTAAACTTTCAATTCTTACATCAAAATCGTTACCATGAAGCACAAAATAATCATAGATTATCAACCTATTTATATCTATCGCCTCATGTTTTAATTCATTTAGTATTGTAAGTACCCTTAACCCTACTTCCAGTGGTGTATTATACACATTTAAATCTCTTGTTGAATAGAACTCTTCACTGTTCATCATTCATCACCCACGTCACTTCCTCCTCATCGGGATTTTTCCTTATTTCATTAGCTAGATGATGACATATACCCATTTTATCTTTAACATCCACAAATTCTATCAAAAGATTACTAGAGCCTAGAACTAAGGAAGAAGCTTTATTAGTTGTAGCTTTTATCCTTTCAAATCCATCATTATACTCATTATAAATTGTGTCAATTACGCCATGGTAAACTTCATCTTTTAGTTCTTCAAAAGCATTTAATCCTTCAGGCATTAAGTCTCTTTCGAAAATTCTTAATGACTCAGCTTGATAAAAGTATGTTCTTTGACGTTGAAAATGTTGAAATAGAAATTTGAACTTTTTCAACTGAGAAAATCCTAAAATTTCTTCATTCTTATGTTCAGAATAAGCCTCGTAAAGTTTTTTAATATAAAGTTGCTCACCATCTTTTATTTCTACAGGTTTACTTAAACGTTCAGGCTTTCTCGTTAATCCTCCCCCAAATCTGAATGGAAAATAGATTGTTTGTTGATGTTGATTTATTAATTCTCCTGGATTTATTGAGTCAAATATAGAAAAATCGAACAGTTCTACATACGATTTAAATTCACCTGTCAACTTTATTTCATCTTTTGAAATTTTTTTGAGACAATGCTTATCCCAATTTTCTATTAGACCCTTTTTTAAATCCTCTGGTTTCATTAATAAGTCCGAGAGTTTAGTGCCAACTCCGTGTGGCGATACAAAATAATAGTTCTGCGGAACACTATAATCACCTTTATATGTATAATAACAAATCTTACCAAATTCAACCCAGACATCAGATGGCGCTAGGGTATCTTTATAATGCTTACATTGATAGTTATCCCAAACTTCTTTCCCATCCTTGGAATATTCCCTATATGCGACGACGTCTCTTCCTTTATCACCTGAACCAGCCAGTCTAATAACTTTGTTTATTTTTTGTACCTTTTCATACTTCTGCATTAGGTACCCATATATCCACTCTTCGACTAATTCTTCAAATTCATCTTCAGATATTACTTTAAGTCTATCAATCGGCGGCACATAATTACCCATTAATAGTTGTTTGTTAGATATATTTTTATTGTACTTGGGTTCTTCTATCTCAAATAAATCACTACTAACAGAATTGGACATTTATTACACCTTCTGAATAGTTTTACTTTAATTATAACAGAAATTTTCTGGTTCCAATGGAATTATATGGAGATAAAGATGATTGATTAAAATGTATTAATAGTTTTCAAGAATATAATAAGTAATTATTACGTTCTCTAATTTTTTTCTCCCTTTAAAAACGCTTAGATAAAATAATAGATGGAGGTCACAGCTGCGTTTTTCTTATATTAGCCCCCCATCTACAATATGTTCATTTCGAAGATAAAAGGTTAATTATTGTTTATAAGATCTGTAATCTTATTCACATATATATCCTTGCATCTAGTTGTCTTTTTATCTATTGAACAATAATAGGGGTGCGGTAAGCGTTTAGCTAATTGATATTGTAACCTTACACAAATTACAATAGGAATGTTATTTGATAGAAGATTCTTGTTGTAGCGTATTCAATTTAGTAAGAAGATAGTGTATAATTTTGTATGCGTGTGGCTAGATTTTTTGCTTGTGTTTCGCAAGTGTTGACGAAAATGGAAGGGGCATTCGCTTCTCCGATACTCACTATTAGCATTGAAGGAATATATTTGCCGATGTTAATTGTTACTGCCTAATGAGTAGCCACACGTCATTTATAGAAGGAGTTTTAAAATGGAATTTAATGATATAAAAACACGAAATGAACTCGCTAATTTTCTGAACATTCCCAAAAAACAACTCAGTTATATATTGTACATAAAAGGCATTAATAACTATTATACTTCGTTTGAAATACCTAAGAAAAACGGGGGAAGCCGAAAGATTAATGCTCCGAATGATGAGATTAAAGACATTCAAAGAAAACTTGTATTTGCTCTGAATCAGCACAATAGGAAGAACCAGAGGAAACTAAACAAAATCTCTCATGCTTTTGAAGAAAATAAGAGCATTATAACTAACGCAAAAGTTCATCGAAATAAAAGGTTTGTATTAAATATTGATTTAGAAAACTACTTTGAAAGTTTTCATTTTGGCCGTGTGAGAGGTTTTTTTTCAAAAAATAAAAATTTCTTACTTCCTATTGAAGTAGCTACTATCATCGCACAAATATCTTGTTATGAGGGAAAACTGCCCCAAGGATCACCAAGTTCACCAATCATCTCAAACTTAATCAGTGAGATACTTGATAATAGAATATTGAGTATTGCCAAGAAATATAAGGTATATTATACACGTTACGCAGATGACTTAACTTTTTCAACTAACGATAAGAACTTCTTAAATCTACAAACAGAATTCTATGAAGAAATATCGAAAGAGATAACAAAAGCTGGATTTAGTATAAATGAGAAAAAAAGAAGACTACAGTTTAAGGATTCTAGACAAGTGGTGACTGGACTTGTGGTTAATAAGAAAATAAATGTAAATAGAACCTACTATAAAGATACCAGGTCAATGGCTCATCAACTTTATAAACATGGAAAATTTGAAATTAATGGTGAACCCGGCAGCCTCAATCAATTAGAAGGTAGATTTGCGTTTATAAATCAACTAACTTGGTATAATAATAAACTAGATGGAGAGAAACATAATTTTCATTATTTAAGTTCGAGGGAAAAGCAATATCAAAAGTTCCTCTTTTATAAATACTTTTTCGCTAATCCCAGACCATTAATTGTAACAGAAGGTAAAACTGATATTACGTATATAAAATCAGCATTAAAAAATCTTTATCTCGATTATCCTAATTTAATCACTAAGAATAGTAATGGTATATTTGAGTTTAAAATATCGTTTCTAAAAAAAACAAAGAGATTAGCATACTTCCTTAAGATTAACCAAGATGGCGGCAGCGCATTAAATCATATTTATAATTTTTACGACATAAAGAAAAATTCTGCTCCTAATTATATGCATCTTTTAAAAGCCATAAGCAATACTTCTCCAAGTAATCCTGTCATTCTAATGTTCGACAATGAGATTAAAAGCGAGGGTAAAAAACCTATAGGTAACTTTCTTAATCATACAAAGCTTGAAACAAAAAAGAAATCCAAGTTAAGCAATGATTATTTAGTTAATATCGTAGATAATCTATATCTCCTAACCGTACCTCTAGTTGATGGAAAAGCCGAATGTGATATAGAAGACTTATTTGATGATGATGTTCTTGCACAAATAATCGAAGGAAAAACATTCACAAAAAAAGATGATTATGATCACTCAAAATATTATGGCAAAGAAATTTTCTCAAGGCATATTGAAGCTGAATATACCAATATTAACTTTGATAGATTCAGACCAGTTTTTGATAATATGAACACTATAATCGAAACATACAAAAAAGAGTGTGTAAAAATAGCACCTAATTTAGATCCAATGCACTCTGTTAATAGCAATTTGGATCAAGTTCCTTTAGAAGTATGAATATATTGCTAATAAAAAATAGGCTTCACTATAGTGAAGCCTATTCTAACCATACGGATTTCTTCGTTTCGAGATTATTATTTGTTTCAGGGAGACGAAACTTTCAAGAAGTCCAAAGTATCAAATGGTTTCATCTTGTTATTTTGACAAAGAATGTAAAATCACTACCTCACTTCCCTATCTCTAAGCACCGCAACATCTTTTGTATTTCTTGCCACTTCCACAAGGGCATGTATCATTTCTACCAATCTTTTTTACTCCATATTGTTTTTTATATGATAATAAACGTGTTTCCGCATATTTATCGGCTAATTCGATAAATTCTGATGCTCTTTCTGGTGGTATATCATCTTTACTTAGATATTCAAATTCAACATTAACTAATTTACTTTGGCGATTATAATTTAAATACAAAGCTAATCTATTTTCTTCATCTGGTTTTAACATCGTTGCTAGTACGTAATCTCTTGCTTCACTTTGCTCAAACTTGGTAACTCCATCTTTATTACATATAAACGTTATTTTAGACTCTCCATGAATACTTAATGGCATAATTCTTTTTGTTTCTACTTGTTTTTTAAACAATATCTCCATTTTTTCTTCAATCTCTTTGCGTATATCAGCTTTTAGATTAAGTAAGTCACTAACAACTCCAGTGAAGCCACTTCTTCGATGTATATCTAGTTCATATATTATTTCTTGTATCTTTCTCGGCACATCTTGTTGTGGTTTTTCTACACTTTCCATTTCTTCAAACATAAGTGAAGCAAAGTAGTTATCCAACTCTTCCCTATAACCATGCCAAACTTTAAAGCTACCTTTTTTTGACTCGGCTGTTTTGGTATAGAAATTATGTTTAATATATAGCCCTAAATGATCGAGTTCATCAAACACTTCTAAATCAGGAGATTGCGATGCTTTTACTCGTTGTTCCAAGAAATGAAGGAATATACTCGGCGATTCAAAGTAGTCAGCATAAACTCTCAACTCATCAAGCGATATACTCCAAGATGGAAACTCTCCAAGATCAATTCCAAGAGGTGTGAGTTTATCTATCCTTGCAGCAAACTCATTAAAATTATCTATAGTAACACTACATAAAGTTATTTGCCTATAGTCTGAGAAGTTTAATTCCTTTATAGGATTATGTTCCTCATCACAAACAACAACTCTTCCCTCATTTTTAAGTGTTTCTATTAATCTACTAGCTTGTTCATGAGGTTTCTTTGCTAAATTCTCTAAAGATTTAATGAATGCTTCGAAATCAGTAGTAGGATGAGTATAACTAAATGATCCACCCTTTACTTCCACAACGAGTAATTGGTCATCAAAAATTAGTATACCATCACATTCACACCATTGGTTTTTTCCGTTATTACCAGTCTTACTTTGATAATAAATAGATTTATATATATCTGAATTTGGTAATAATCTATTAAATAAATCAAAAGGTATTTGCTCAGATATTATCTTTTGTTTTTCATTCCATTCTTTTTTATACTCTGGTTTTAATCTAAATAACAACCTTTGTATCACTCGATATAAATTATCAAAAAGACTATAATAATCGAAGCAATAGATACTGCCTTCTATACTTATAAAAGGACGCTCTTCTATTGGCGTTCTTCTTAAGGGCCAGCCTGCAAAGTCTCCTTCTGAATAAAAACTATTATCCTCACCAACCTCCCAAGACAGGTGTTTTAATAAGGCTTTAGGGAGGTTCGTTACTTTTTCCACATCAAATAGATCATGTCCCATAAAGCGTCCTTTAAGGGACTCGCTAAGATCCTTTAATCCCATTTCCGCTAATATTTTATCCATTTTTTCTTGGGGGTCTTCAGATGTATTCTCAACACTTTCTCCTAATACCGGAAGAGTTTTATCCATAATAAATCTAATATCACGAACGGTATCACTCATTCCACGCATCAAGGATACTTGTAATTTTTCCAAGCCTAAAAGAAACTCGTTTGTATTTATTCCAAAGAGTTCAATAAAAACTTCGTCATGAGGAGATAATAATTCGAGATGATGAATAATATCATGAACTGGATACCTCTTACCTCTTACCGTAGTTCTCACATCTTGTGCTTGAACATAAAAGAAGTCATATTCCGGATTATATTCTGGATTGGTACTCTCTAAAAATGCTGAATGCACTATATGATAATAGGTTAAATTAGAATATAGTTCGCTGACTTTCTTGTAGACTTTTCCCCATACTTCTGTGATGTCCTTGTTCATCTCATCCACTTTTTTCGGCTCCGTTGAAGCAATAACACTTTGTATATAGTCCAACATTCGTAAAGCGATAATTTCATCAAACCCGTAATTCACTTCAGATGTCTTACCTAACATTGCCATATAATTATTACCATAACTTTGATGCAATAATAATAATGGGTTACAATCTGACACTAAATCTCGAATCTCATAAACAAGTTTATTTATTTTATTTTTAACATCTGGATATTCTTTTACTAGGCGATTTATATATTCTATGCGCATCTCATCTGTCATATTATTTCTCATAATAACTTCATTTCCAAAGGCAGCAAATTCTATTGGTCCATAGCTTGCATAGTCATCCGGTTTTATAGTTTTAATCTTTTTTTTCATAATACTCCTCCTTCTAACTAAAATAGAAGCAGCTTTCTGTTTATAATAAGATCTACCTTTTCTCTAGTAAAGATAAAAAGCATAGACATTCTTTGTAGTTTAGAATTTAGTTTCCTGAGAAGAAAGTATGGAGATTAAATAATACTTAGATCAATTATACTTTAAGTTACATTTTTTGTAATAACTTCTTCAATTAATATTTTTTGGCTACGGAATAAAATTCTCAATAATATCTATAATACTTTATCTTACAAATAGAAAGGTGATGCACTTATGAACAAAGAAAACTTCACTACAATGCCTTCATACCAAAGAATTATTGAAGTAAACAAACTCTTACAAAATCACGATTTAAAAGAGATTAGCAAACTCATCGGTATTTCTTTAAGTACATTCAGCAAACTAATGCGAGAGGGAGACTATTTATATCACCAAGGAGACAAACAGTACTACCCATTTGTTCGTTCAGAAAAAGAACGAACAAAAAATCCTTCAGAGAATGACAGTGATGATATTGCTTATATCAAGAAACACCAAAGAACTTTAAAAAGACTGTTACAACATTTAGAGGAGAACGGAATTCTTTTCTTAGATAAACGCATCTACAGTAAAGCATCAAAGTATACTAATAAAAGCATCAGAATGAATACCGAAGTATACGAGGAGTTTAGCAATTTTTGCGATGAGCATTATCCACATCTAAAAATGCAAGATATAGTTGCACAAGCTTTATTAGATGCTATACAGCGTTATAAGCCAGAAAATTGACGAGAGTTTCAATAACTCTCGTCTTTTGTTTTCTTAAAGCCTATATAGTTATGAAACGAACGCTTTATTATCATATCGATTAGAGATGAAAGGGTTTTTCATATAATCGGGGAAATCACTACGGTTTTTGGGGATGAGGATTGGATTAACTCCAATGCTTTCTAGATCACGAAGATATTTTCTGTAAGTAGGTTTAGACATATGTTTTTTGGGAGTATCAATACTACCTTTGGAGATCATTACTAGAAATGATCGGAGGCTTTTTTTGTTCCTTTTGGAAAAGTGACTTTCCTCTATCTTTTTCTCAGCGACAAAAATTTTATAGTAGTCTCCTTTGTGAACAATGGGAAGAACATGCTTCCCCATATATTCCTTCCACAATCGAACTGAAAAATATGTTTCTAATCTTTTCGGTTGGCCACAACCTTTATCCTCTCTTTTCATACTGTTAAGATGTTTGTTTTTTAATCTTAATTCATACCTTACAATATCTTTGTCGTACTTCTGAATTTCTTCCCCTTTCTCAAGTCGTTCATCCTCTTTACTGTAGACAATCAACTCTATGCTCTTATTTTTGTGGTACTGCGATGTTTCATATTTAAAAGGGGTTCCATTTTCATCCTTGCCCCATTTAACCTTTTCTTTATATCTATATTTTTTAGTGTATTTCTCGAACAAATGAAATAACAACTCCCTTTCCTTTCTATCTAACAGCTTCACATCCTTTCTGTAATCAATTCTTGTAAGTATATGTGAATCAAAATATTCGGAGCTTCCAAAAAGTTGAACAAGAAATTTTCGAACATTCGATTCTATTAGATGATAATCCTCTTCATTTATTTCCTCTCTTTTTAACATTTTCATAACATCCACCTTTAAATGAATATTCCAGTCATCATTTCCTTTGTAGCTAACCCAGGTGACAACATACGTCTTATCCTGCTCTTTCATTTTAGCAGTTAATTTTTTAACAGCAGCCTCAAAGTATTTGTACCTTGTAAGATTGATCTCATAATAAGAGAACAGATGCTTTATATCATAATAGTTTACGTGCAACAGCATTTCGAATGAATGTATCAATTAAACCCTCTCCTTTAATACGTTTTCGGGAGTGCGGAATACCTTTAGTACCAAGGATTGTTAGTGTACAAGTTTTCCCGTCCCAAACTAATTTATATGACTCCTCAACACATTGATAATTATCAACATGCTTATGAAGTAAAGCATGCTATGCTGTTGCAAAGAAGAATATTCATATAAGTAATCGTGAAACGATACAACATGTTTACAAAAGCAAATAAAAAAACCACAAAGAATTAAATACTTTGCGGCTAATTTCAAATATAATATCGTCTTAAATTAATCAATTACTCTTCCATTTCCTTTAAAAGATCTGTAAGAAAATGCTCAAACTCTTTATCTTCAAGGAAAAATAAATCTATAAAGACAAAAGGCTGCTTATCTATGATCCTTACTATTTCATGGCCCTCTCTTCTTCCAAATCCGTTGTTTTTCATGGAGTATTCATGTTTTATCCAGTCTAATAACTGAAAGAACCTCATAGAAGGATTTCTAGACCATATTTGATTTATTAATTCTACGATTTTTGTTTTTTGTTGTTCACTAATTTTTGTTCACTCTCTCTTCTTTTAAGAACATAATCATATGTCTATATTTTGAGGTAAGCAACTGTATTACTTTATAACTTTTTTATTAATAAGATTAAGGAGAGGAATTATACTTAATTAAAGGTCTTCAGAATAATGGTGAACAAGAATATGTACTTCTTATGCTCTGCAGGAATCTGCAAGCTCGATATTTGTATTCAATATACAACTTTCTTTAACCCACTCAAACATCTCTGAGATTCTTTCTATGCGACTATACTTCTCATGACTCCCTTTTGAACTTTTTGGTTAAAAAGGCTTCTTATTAGTTTTAAGTTTTACAGTCTCGACAGAATGTTCTTTAGAGGTTCCTTTGGAACGCTCACCACCACAGGCTTTTGTTTGTCTTCATCTTTAATGCAGAGCTAAACTCAAATCACTCCCTTCCTTACTCACTCATAAATTTATAAGTATATTCACAAGATAATCCCCCCCTTACACTCTTGAACAATACTTACTGAAGTATAAAGACCAATTTCCTTCACATTAGACAATATATTATTTGCTCCAAAAGAGTTCTCTTTGTACTTTTCTTTAGAGTTGTTTACTAACCGTCTAACTTCATATTTTGCTTTAGCTACCATAGTATCGTAACTATACTCATACTTAACGTACTCTCCAGTTATATAGTTTTTATGTGAAATAAAGGATAAGGCCAAATTATTTAAGCTAATTACACCCCAGTCAACAACTTTAGGCTCAGTAAAAACGAGAGTTTCACAATTAACGGGAAATGTTCCAGTATATTTTTTAAAGGATTGTATGATGTATTTGTCCCTGTTATTATTACTTCCTACGATTGAGAATTCTGACGATAGCTTATTCCTCATCAACCAATATTTTAAGATAGTATCACCTCCATAAGGGAGTGATTCAATGATATTGTCAATATATGCGCACCAATCAACAAAATATATATTTACTTTCCTAATTTCTAATGTACCAAATCTATTTACACATACTTGCTTAATCCAAGGAATAAAATCAGAACTAGAATAATCCCCTTTATATTTTTTCACTATATAATCTCTACGCTTCTTCTCCAGCACAAAAAAACTCCTTTTCCGGAAAGATATAATGTCATCATCTACCGAAAAAGGAATAGTTATACTCTACAGCATTTTCGTCTACTGGTCTGCAATCTAAATTCGAAAACCTTGCCTTTCATGAAGTTTAAAATCAACATCGTTGATTATAGACATAATCTGTCGATCATAATTCCCCGAACGAATCCATTGAATACAATATTCAGGTAGATCAAACCACTCCTTTCTTACATTGTACTGATTAAACATCCGTTGAAATACTCTTTCAGTAGCTAAGTAGTTTCTCGTCTTAATAGTGTGTAACTCAGATACTTCATAAGGGGAGGAACTATCAAGTACTTGTAACCTTGCTTTCCAATTTACTGAACGCCCAATTTTAATTAATCCACCCTTTTTCTCCCTAAAGAAATAAACACCGCAATTTTCCATTTTTACAGTACACTCCTTTTTTGAATGTTAATAGGAGTTTCTGCACATTCCTTTTATTTATGCGTGAAAGA
This sequence comes from Cytobacillus sp. FSL W7-1323, assembly GCF_038595015.1. Classification (NCBI taxonomy): domain Bacteria; kingdom Bacillati; phylum Bacillota; class Bacilli; order Caryophanales; family Bacillaceae; genus Cytobacillus; species Cytobacillus sp. FSL W7-1323. Next base: position 697,734 of record NZ_CP151998.1, on the reverse strand, counting down.
GGAAATTTATTATTATTCCCTTAAATCCATAACTTTATTTTACTATAGTCAATGGTAAATTCTTCTCAATAGATAGAACTCTTCAGTTTGTGTTGTTTAAAGTAAGATAGTGAAAACACGATAATGGTAAAATTATCACCCATTGATAAGAGAATATGGAGAGCTTATACTAAAAAAAGAAACATTTGTAATTTATTTTATATTTTATTATGAAGATAACATGATTAAAAGGAGATTCGCTCATGAAAAAATTAACAGAAATATGGAGTTCATTAAATATTTGGTGGAGAGCGATTGTAATTGCAGTAGTTTCTCCCATTGGTGGATTTTTAGCTATATTTAGCGCAATAGAGGCACTTTTTAAGTATAATATTGTCACTGAATTGTTAAACAAACTTCTTCCACATTCGTACATATATATGGGCATTCTATCCCTCTTAATTTTCTTGGTAAGATTACTTATGCATTTCATACAACTGAGCCAAAACAATGTCCCTTCTGGTTCAGATCAGGCTACATTAAATTCCATGAATGAAGTATTTCCTAAACAAGCTTTTAGGGGTTTTATAGATTACTTAGCGGATTCAAGGGCAGTTGCTTTAATTCAGTTAGAAGAATACCATCTAAGTGTAAATAGGTTTACAGAAAGGAATTACACTCTCTCGAATAAGAAATTAGAAGCTGCAAAGATGGATTTTCTTCAGTCCTTAGCTAAGTTTATCAACTATACAGGCGAACACTTTGATACAATTCTAAATTCACGTGCAGTTAAATTTAAAGGGGGTAGAAATGAACACCAAATAATGACAGATGATACGTATGAAGATGAAGAAAAGCGGTATATAAAAACCGTTGAGGAAATGTACGAAAGTTGGGAGGAATTTTTAGCTGTTTTAAAAAAGGAGTATCCTGACTATGTATGGAAAGAGAGTGCAAATGACGTTAACAGTGCATTTCGATAAAGAACGTATCACACATACATTTAATTGAATGATACATATAGTGCGCCGTTGGCGCTTTTTTTTATACGCTAATCTGAGGGGAACTATTATATTTAATTGTGAATTTGCAATGATAAAATTATATCTGTAGCACCTTCACGAATATTCACAAAAACACTTGTCTCTTAAAAAAATCTTGCTAGAACCTTATAACTTTGATTTTTTAGTAATGACTTCTGTAAAATTAAATTACAGTCCAAGCAAGCATAAAACACTTACCTCGTGCTCCCCCCTTTGGATTGAATAAAACATCAGGAGGAAACATAATGACCCCCGAAATAATCTTCAACAACAAAACTTCGATTACCTTTGAAAACATCTTCCATTCAATCTTAGACGAGAAAATTGACACTATTATCCAGGAATTTTATGATAATACTATGGTGAATTCCTCTTACTCTTCTGAAACAAAAGGAGAAGTGGAATGAAAGCTGCTATATACATTCGAGTTTCAACCAATAAAGAAGAACAAAAACAATCTCTTAAAAATCAAGAAGAGCTTTTTATGAATTTAATTACTGAGAAGGGTTGGGATCTATATGATATCTATTTAGATATCCAATCTGGTACCAAAACAAAAAAACGCCCCCAATTAAAACGAATGATCGAGGATGCAAAAAATAATAAGTTCGATATCATCCTTGCAAAAGAACTGTCACGGTTAGCCCGAAACGGACAACTTTCTTATGAGATTAGAAATCTAGCTGAAAACCGTGGTATTCATATCCTTACTTTAGATGGTGCCATTGATACTTTAACCGGAAATACTCAAATGTTTGGTTTATATGCATGGATGTATGAACAAGAATCACAAAGAACAAGCGATCGTGTAAAGTCAGCATTATCAGTAAGAGCAAAGAATGGAAAATTCAAAGGATCAAACCCACCTTATGGCTACTGTGTAGAGAATGGGCATTTAAAAATAAGAGATGATTTTTCACCTAATGTAGTTCGTCGGATATTTAATTCTTATCTTTCTGGTCAAGGGTTTGACAGTATTGCTAGAGAGCTTTTAGAAGAAAACATACCTACTCCGTCTATTGTTGCTGGTAAGAAAAATGCTACTTCGATCTGGCATGGCTCTTCCGTTCGAAAAATACTTGAAAATATGCATTATATCGGTGATCTTGTCCAACAACGTGAAACAACAATAAGTGTAACTACTGAAAAACGTAAAAAAAATAATCCCGCTGATTATGTGGTTATTGAATCTGCACATAAAGCAATTATCTCCAAGGATGATTTTTATTTAGCACAACAGCTTATGAGTGAAAGAAAACGAAAACGACCAAATGTTAAAAGGCACTTGTTCTCAAATATTGCTTTCTGTGCTGATTGCGGTAAGAGCATGCACTACAAATCAGGTCGTAGAGGTTATATTTGTGGCACATTTAATAAGCATGGACGTACACAGTGCTCAAACCACCATATAGAAGAGATTGACTTAATTGAGGGTATTCAGATTAGTATTAATCAAATGCGGTCAAACTTAAATTTAGAGTCTGTCCAAAGAGATATCAATAAGAAGATAACAAAAGATATGAAACGTGATCAGAAAAGGCTTGATAAGGTTTTCAAAGAGATTGAGAGTTTAAAAAATGATAAAACAGCAGCACTTCGTCTTAAGATTCGTGGTGAAATTTCAGATGAGGAATACAAAATGCTTATAGATGACAACAGTGTTCAGATTACGGAGCTAAATGAAGAAAAAGTTACATTAGAAAAAAGGTTGCTTCATCAAAGACAAAACGAGGGTTTCCAAAAGCTAATTCAGCAGATTCAAGAATTCATTCAAAATCCTGTCTTAGATGAAAAAATGGTACACAAGCTTATAGAAAGAATAGAAATAAAAGAAGATGGGAGCCCGAGAATCTATTATAGATTCTCGGATCCTTATATGTCTTCTTTTTTTGCCCAATAATTCTCACAAATCCTAGTTCTATTTTGTGAGTTTTCTTATTTAGTATTCATCATTCGTCGTCTAGTACGAGCAACGCACAACACTCTACGTGCGTCGTCTGCGGAAACATATCCACCGGCTGCACCTCAACAGTCCGATACCCACCATCCTCAAGCACCCTTAAATCACGCGCCAATGTGCCAGGATTACATGAGACATAAACAACCTTCTTCGGCTTCATGTCAATGATGGTTTGCAAGAGTGCTTCGTCACAGCCTTTTCTTGGCGGGTCGACGACGAGGACGTCTGCTTTGTGTCCTTTTTCGTACCAGGCTGGGATGACTTCTTCTGCTTTTCCGACGGCGAAGTTTGCGTTGGTTATGTTGTTGAGTTCGGCGTTGCGTTTGGCGTCTTCAATGGCTTCGGGAACGATTTCGACGCCGAAGACGGATTTGGCTTTTTGGGCAAGAAAGAGTGAGATGGTACCGATGCCACAGTAGGCGTCGATGACTTCTTCTTTGCCTGTGAGTGCTGCGTATTCTAGAGCTTTGTCGTAAAGGACTTTTGTTTGTTCTGGGTTGACTTGGTAGAAGGATCTTGCTGAGATGGCGAAGCGCACATCGCCAATATAGTCATAGATCACTTCTTGTCCCCAGAGGACACGGGTTTCGTCGCCCATGATGACATTTGTTTTTTTATTGTTAACGTTTTGAACGATGGATTTGACACCTGCAATATTCTCTGTGATGTCTGCGATGATTTTCTTTCTATTCGGTAGATCCTTCGCTTTTGTGACAAGGACAATCATGACATCCCCCGTAACTAAACCGTAGCGGGCCATGATATGACGAAGATCGCCTTTATGGCGCTGCTCATCGTATGCACGAACGCCATTTTTATTGCAGATGTCTTTCACTTTTTGAATAACCTCATCATTTTTTTCTTGCTGAATAAGGCAAGATTTCATATCAATGATTTGGTGGGAGCGTTGTTGATAGAATCCACCGATTAACCCGCCTTCATGTTCGCCTATTGGTACTTGGGATTTATTGCGGTAACGCCACGGATCGCTCATGCCAAGGGTAGGATGAACAGTGACGTTTTCAAGCTTGCCTATTCTTGTGAGCACATCACGGACTTGTTTTTGCTTGGCTAGTAGCTGGCCCTCGTAGCTTAAATGCTGGAGCTGGCAGCCGCCACATTCCTTATAAATGGGGCATGGGGCAGTGACACGATAAGGGCTTTCTTCGTATGTTTCGATTAGTTTGCCGAAGCCATAGCCTTTGCTTGTTTTAAGCACCTTAATTTGTGCTTTTTCACCTGGAAGGGTATTGGGGACAAATAGTGGATAACCGTCGACCTTTGCCACGCCCGCTCCTTCATGGGTTAAATCTTCAAAAGTAACATCTATATAATCGTTTTTCTTAACAGGTAATGTTTGCTTCATTTCATTCTTCCTCTTCTCTTAAAATCCGTGCAAATCGCTAGTCAGATTGTAACATAAAAACAAGCGCAATACGAAAGGAGGTTTCTTCCTCAATTTTAAATAAAAAAGCCATGCATTACGCATGACTAGTGATGGTTGCTTCAAACCGATCCTCCACCTCAAGAATAAACCCGCGAAAATACTTCTCAAAATAAGGGTGGCGATGAATCCCTTCCGCGTCAGTGATAAACTGGAAGGTCGCATGTGGATGAACGAGCTTCTCCTCAAGTGCTTTCGTTGCTTTTATTGTATTAGGTACCATTTCTCTAAGGATATTTGGATATTCGTCTCCTTCTTTTTCACCTACGTACCAGAAGATATGTTTCTCATCCGTAATGGCTGGTTGTTTTTGCAAGAATGATAGAAAGTCAGGGTACCATAGAGAAGCCGATAGTAAGAAATAATAGTCGAAATCCTCACGTCTTGTTAATAAAGAGTAAAGGGAGACGAGCGCCCCGAACGATGCTCCTGCGATGCCTACATGCTTCGGTTCTATTGATAAATGAAATTCTTTATGTAAAAAAGGCAACAGCTCATCTTTAACCATCGTTAAATATGTATCTGCCTCACCTTTATAGGCATAGTCATCTACTTTTGCATACCAAGGAGTGTATTCCCTATTACGATCTATCGGGTCAACACCTACAAAGGCAATATGCTTCAGCGGGTGTTGCTCGAAGTACTCAAACAAATAAGAGCCATCTTGAACAATAATCGTCAGTTGCGGTATTTCATTTTCTGGTAAAAGAATCGACAAATTATATTCTTTCCATTGCCATTTTTTCATGGTTCCCCCACCTTCCTTGTTTTTTAAAAAAAGCTACTGAAGGCATCAATCACGACAGTAGCTTTTATTCATTCTTAATCTTGATAATCAGGGCGATCTTGTTTACGTATTTGATTGAGTGGTACAAATACATCCAAATGACGATACAAGTTCACAAATTCAGCTGGGGTGTCCCCGCCGTATTCACCGTCAAGGTTCAACATAACCGGATCTTTTGAATAAACTTTTATTCTGTTTGCTTTTGCATAGATGACATGTGGATCATTGACATGCTCACCACGTAAGGCAAGTGAGGCAATGCGAATAAACTCAGCTAAATTGGTTTTCTTCAAAATCAACAAGGTGAACATTCCATCATTAATGGAGGCATCTGGAGCTAATTTTTCAAAACCGCCGACAGAGTTTGTTAAAGCGACAAGGAATAACATCGCTTCTCCTTCAAAAATTTTGCCATCGAATTCAATCGTGACATCCGCCGGTTTAATACTTGGTAGCATTTCTATTCCTTTTAAATAGTAGGCAAGTTGACCAATCATCGTTTTTAGCTTGCTTGGTACTTCATATGTGAGCTCTGTAATACGACCGCCACCAGCAATATTAATAAAATACTTTTTATCCATACGGCCAATATCAACAGGGATTTTCTCGCCTTTGACAATAATATCCGCTGCTGCTTCTACATCACGTGGAATGTGCAGTGCACGAGCAAAATCATTCGTTGTCCCTGTCGGAATAATACCCAGTTGCGGTCGGAATTCCTGCTCTGCGAGTCCATTGACGACTTCATTAATCGTGCCATCTCCACCGGCAGCTACGACAAGGTCATACTTTCTCTCTACAGCAAGTCTTGCAGCCTTTGTCGCATCACCTTCACAAGTTGTCGCGTGACAAGAGGTTTCATATCCTGCGCGTTCGAATTTCTCTAATACTTCTGCAAGATGCCTTTTAAAAATTTCACGACCAGAAGTTGGATTATATATAATTCTCGCTCTTTTCATTACCCATCATCCTATAAAATAAAATAAGTGCTTATATATGTTTTTACTGTTCTTTATACTGTAATGAGCCATTCGTTCCATCATTTTACATCATACATTGTCCACAATCAGATAGCAATATTTAACCATTTCCTCTAGCCCAATCCTATTCTAATTAATCTCGACCGTTTAGACAAGTTTCATACCTATCTATTTCATTATTTAAGGAATATTCAGATTCCCACATTTCCCTTTTCTTTTATATTATAATCAACACAGAAGCGAATGTGCGAAAGAGGAGTGACACCATCGTGACCATACATAACTGGCGTAAATCATTACTATTAATTGTTGTTATCCTATTCACCGTTACACTAACTGCATGTGCCACTGAAACAACAACTGAAGAACAGACAACATTTTCACCAACCTTAACAGCCCACTTTATAGATGTAGATCAAGGAGATGCGACATTATTACAAGGTGAAGATTTTACAATTTTAATAGATAGCGGGAGACATGATGGCGATGAAGTCGTACCCTATTTACAATCAGTTGGGGTAAAGGAAATTGACTTACTCGTTGGCTCTCATCCCCATGCTGATCATATTGGGCAAATGCCTGAAGTAATTAACTCTTTTCCTGTCAAAGAAGTGTGGATGAGCGGAGCAGAATCAACGTCGAGAGTATATGAAGACGCATTAGATGCCATTATTGAAAGTGAAGCAGCTTACCATATACCAAGAGCAGGCGAATCATTTACAATTGGTTCAGCACAAATTGATATTCTTCATCCATCATCTGTTGATGAAGATTTGAATAATAGCTCTATTGGGATGAAGATTACTTATAAAGAACAATCGTTTCTCTTCACAGGCGATGCGGAAACATCAGCCGAAAATGAGATGCTCGCTTCAGGCAACATAGAAGCAGATATTTTTAAGATCGCTCATCATGGTTCAGATACTTCTAATAGCGAGGCATTTATAGAAGCAATCCATCCTGAAATCGCTATTTACTCTGCTGGTGCAGATAACTCTTACGGTCACCCAAATCAAGAAGTATTGAACCGCCTTCAGCAAATGAATATAGACGTGTACGGCACGATCGAAAATGGGACGGTTATCATTCAATCAGATGGCCATGACTACCTCTCCATAAATGGGGTAAAAGAAAAAGAAGACAACAAAACGAACGAGGAAGTTGTCATTGAAAGCTGTCCTGCAGATCATATTATGATTAATGAAGCGAATGCTGAAACATTGCAACTAATCCATGAAATTGGCCCAGATCGTGCCGAGGAAATCATCGAGAAAAGACCTTTCACTTCCTATGATGACCTGCAACGCATTGCTGGTATTGGTCCAGCCAAAGCAAAAGAAATTGAAGATCAATCTATAATTTGTTTCTAAGAGGAGTGGAGTCGAGTGAATAAAGCTGTTTTAGATAGAATGGTAGAAGGCAAAGCTGTGCTCCTAGTCGGTGATGAGCAAGTGGAAAAAATAATTGCGGCTCATCGCCTCCCCCCTGACGCAACCGAAGGTACATGGCTCCTTATTACAATGAAGGAAGCCGAAATAACTGAAATCATCATCGATCACGATTCAACAAAAGCTGCCAAAGAAAGAATCAAGCAAAAACAAGCGAAGTTATTAAATAGAGGCAGCCGCTTTAAACAAGACTAATCAACACTGCGAAAAAGCACATCAACATTTTCATTTTACTAGATTGATGTGCTTTTTTTTCGTATACGCCCTCTAGTCATCCTCACGGGTGATAAATAAATGGGACAATGATGAGCAAGATGGCTATCATCGTGATTGTTTTCGTCAGAGACTTTGATAGCTTCTCTCTTCCTTCCCCTTTATACCAACCAGAAAATTGCCATTTATTCCGATAGAGCACAAATAATAGAAGTAAAATACCAAGAAAGCCCATCCAAGGTTGCGTAACCGTTTCTCCTCCTATTGTATAGACACCCGCTAACGCCGCATTTCCTAACCAACCTACTACTAAGAAGATAGCAATAATTCTTACAAGTTCAAAGACAATCGTCATTGTTTTGTCACTCCTTTTTATAAACAACTTCAAAGTCTTCACATACGACGAGAATTTTTTCGTGAAAGTCTTTCCCTAAAGGTGCTAGCTCTCGTTTAAAAAAGGCTTCATGTACCTCTCTCCAATAAGCTAGCGAACAATCACCCTCCCCTTCATTAAATGCATGATTCTCTGTTACCTCGTCAAAAGGCACGACCGTCACATTTGTCGTTTTAACAATCAATTTCGGCAACCCTTTGCCATCAAGAATAATATTCAACTGTCCGACTTGCGGCAAATCTTCATTTTCTAACTCGTATAAAAGGTAATTGGATGCTGTTGCTGTTTTCTTCCCTTCTGCAACTAGTTCCACCAAGGCATCCGCCATTTCTTCACTATCACCGAACGCCCATGCTGCATAATTATCGGGCGCTTCTGAGTGCTGCTGTCTATATTGCTGCCATATTTTATCTATTGCTGTCTGACTCATCTTTTATTCTCCTATTCACTTCTTCTATTATTTGTTGCGTGGTTTCCTCTTTGCTTAAAGTGCCATCGATGATTTTATCAAGCATCCATCCTGACTGTCTCAAGCATATGGATATATGCGCCTCTCCTCTTCTCCATATAATCAGCTGCCGCATGCTGTGACGCTCCATTTCGATGAATTTCAGCTAGCAGGACCGAGTAGTATCATCCAGTGGATTGAAAATGCTGCGACCTCACGTATAGGACAACACTCCGATTGTAAAAGAGGTACAGCGATTAAACAATGCCTTCGTTATCTCTGTTTTCCCTCCACCAGAAACGGCTGCAATTGCAATAATGAAGCTGTCTTTCTCTTTTATAAACGTCTGAGATTCCACCTTTTCTGATTCATCTCTCCTATATTCTTATGTCGATTATTTTCTATCTTATAAAAATAAGTGATTTCAAAAGCGAAATAACCCATCAGCAGTCCCCCACCCATTGCCGAATAGACTCCATTAAAAATGAAAAGGGGAATAAAAGCAAAAGAACTAGTCAAGATAGCTATCGTTAGCGGTTTCATAGAGTCACTCCTTTTATATATAGACTTTCCTTTACTGGGTTAGCAATCATTTAATACTACTTTAAAAATACCAATTTTTTTCACTTTTTTAAACATATGCCAAGAAAATTCTTTTATTATCACTAACCATGTTGAATTACTGACCAAATTTCAGTAATAAAGGACCAATTATATGGATAAAATCACAAAAAAAAGTTAGTTGGACAACTTTTTTTCACCAAGGGATCAGCAATTTTTGATAAAAATCATTATATTTAAGGTTTCATCAGATGCGGCTTTCACCTTTTTCTTTTAGAAAAACAAAAAAATGACTGACTTTACGAAATGGCTTCAACTTTACATTTTTCCAAAAAGATAAGAAAGTAAAAAAAGCGTAAAAACAAGTAAAGAATTTACAAAGAATATTATCAGAATATTAATATAATTAGATGATTGAAACAATTTATTTGTACCATACTTTAGGGGGGATAGGATTGAGGAGAAAAATAAAAGAGCTGGGTTTATTATTATTCATTTTAGTAGTCATTTCAGGATGTTCAACAAGTAACAATGTTACTTTAGAAAGCAATGATTCTAAAAACGGGAACGGTAATGAAGGAACACTTATTATTGCCAGGCAATCAGACGTGGATAACTTAGATCACCACTTTATGTCGACTATTAATGCAGCCAGTGTGACTCATGGAAAGGTTTATGAAGGATTAGTTGCTAGAGATAAAAATGAAAATATTGTTCCTCTATTAGCTGAAAGTTGGGAACAGGTAAATGATACGACATGGGAGTTTCATTTGCAACATGGAGTAACCTTTCATGATGGGACACCCTTTAATGCTGATGCCGTTAAAGAGACATTTGAAAGGGTGTTAGACCCTGACCTAGGTGCCCCAAAAGCTTCTGCCTTTGAAATGGTCGAAGAGATAAAAGTTTTAGATGATTATACTGTACAATTCATACTTTCCGAACCATTCTCTCCTTTACTATCGATTTTAGCAAGCCATGAAGGGGGAATTATTAATCCAAAAACGATCGAAAAATATAAAGGAGAGGTCATAAAAGAACCTAATGGGACTGGGCCATTTACATTTGAGTCATGGACACCCGGTCAAGCAATTATATTGAATAAGAATCAAAACTATTGGGGAAATCCCCCACATATCGACCGAGTCGAATTTAAAGTAGTGCCTGAAGAAACAACAAGAGTTTCTATGATTGAAACGGGTGAAGCACATATTGCAGAACCTCTTTCTATCCATATGATTGAAACGGTTGAAACATCAAAGAAAGGGAATGTGTACCGTAGCGAGGGCTTTGGTACAGAATATCTTGGTTTTAATATGCAGGCACTACCTTTTAATGATGTTCAAGTGAGAAAAGCTATATCACATGCCATTGAGATGGATGCAATCATTGATGGGGCTTTTAATAAAATTGGACATAGAGCCAATTCATTAATGGGATCAAAAGTGTTCGGTTATCATGAGGACTTAAAAGCTTATGAATATAATCTAAACGAAGCGAAGAGATTACTGAGCGCTGCTGGTTATGCAAATGGCTTTGAAGCTACATTACTCACAATGGATAACAAAGAAAGAATAAATCTTGCAGAAATATTACAATCGCAACTAATGGGAATTGGAATCAAACTTAACATTCAGGTTCTTGAGTATGGTTCATTTGTGGAGCAAGTGAATAAAGGAGATTCCCAATTATTTCTCATTAGTTGGAGGAATGCAACAGGTGATGCTGATTATAATCAATATAATCTTTTTCATTCAAGCTCACACGGTGCCACAGGCAATACGCTCTTTTATAGCAATAATGAAGTCGATGAGTTAATTGAATTAGCGAGAGCTGAGACCGATCAAGAGAAGCGCCTGGAACTTTATGCAAAAGCACAAGAAATAGAAATGGAAGACGCTGCTTATGTGCCTGTAAGAGTGATAGAAAACTTAGCGGCCGTTGCGAAGAATGTTGATCATTTTTCTATAAGCGCTGCTGGTTACTTAGAAATCAATGATATTTTAATAAACAAAGATTAATAGGGAGGAAAATATACATTGAATTATCAAACCTATTGGCTTAAAAATGTAAAGATAGAGAGTGGATTTAAATGGGAGAATGGCCAAGCAGTTAGAACAGAGACAGAAACGGTTCACTTATTCATTAGTCATGGGAAGATTGAAAAGATTACGAATGCCTTAGCAGATATAACAAATGATTACCCTCTAAAAGACGTAAAAGGCTTATTGTTAATGCCATCCTTTGTTGAAAAACATGTCCATTTAGATAAAACCTATATGGGAGATAAATGGCAGTCTTGTCTTCCCGCATCAAGTGTAATAGAGCGTTGTAATATCGAAAAGAATATTTTAAAATCCCTTCCTTCACAAACACATGTTAGAGCAGGAAAGCTCCTGAAACAATTACTATCATTTGGATCCACACATGTCAGGACACATGTAGATATCTATCCTGAGGTTGGGCTTAAAAACTTAGAAGAAGTCCAAAGGGCCATACAAAATTTCTCCGATCAGATGAGCGTTGAAAGCGTCGCATTTGCACAACATGGTTTATTAAATAAAGACACGATTAGTTATATGAGGCAAGCAGTTAAGCATGGGGCAGGCATTGTAGGCTCGGTAGACCCAGCTACTGTTGATAATAATATCGAAGCTTCATTAGTACAATTAATGGATATTGCTGTGGAAGGAAATGCTGACATCGATTTACATTTACATGATCCTGGACATCTCGGGACATTTACAATGAAAAGACTTGCCCATCTCACATTAGAAGCTGGGTGGCAAGGTAGAGTTTTCATTAGTCATGCATTTGGATTAGGCGGAGTATCGTTGGATGAAGTAAAAAAAACAGCTGAACTTCTTAAAGCAGCAGAAATATCTATAGTCACTAGCTTACCGACCGGGAGAGATATACCACCTGTAGATTTCTTAGACGAATATGGTATACAAGTAGCGATTGGAAACGATAATATTTTTGATTCCTGGTGGCCAACGGGGAATGGGGATATCTTGGAAAGAGCAACAAGATTAATAGAGCGATATAGATGGACAAACGAAATATCTCTATCACAAATATTAAAATATATTACAGGCGGCATTACAACTTTGGATAGAAATGGTCATCAGCAATGGCCAAAAACCGGTGACTCTGCCAATTTCTTATTTATGGATGCATCTTGTAGTGCCGAAGTCATTGCTAGACGTATAAAACCAAATGGCGTTATGTATAAAGGAAACATAGTTTATGGTGAACTATGCAAAGAAGAGCCTGTTAATGATTAATGAGATATGGGCAGAAACTAAATAGTATTTCAGCAAAAGATGTATCCGAATGATTAGGAGAAGAATCTACCTTCTAATTATTCGGATTGTTTTATATCATTGAGAATAGTGGAATCGAGCAACTAAACTATGTTATAAATCATCATTCGCTATTGTTCATTATTTCTGGCTAAGTCATTTAGTTAGCTACTTTCCTTATTCTGCCTACTTCCAAATTTGCCAAAAAAGACTGTATTCATAAATATAAACAAAAGGTATAAAAGTATAGATGAAATGATTCCAACAAAAAATGATAGATTGTATAATGGCTCTAAAGATGAAATAAAATGTCCTGAGAGACTTAATCCCCCTGCCATACACATAGCTAAAATTGCTGATTTGTTTACACCACTAGAGTAATAATGATCTCCTTTATTATGATAGAGCTCCTTTATATCAATTTTCTTTTTATCGATAAGAAAATATTGTGTAATCATGATTCCAATGACAGGACTCAATAATCCACCTACCATGTTTAAGAATGTGAATATACTAGTTGAATTCTCCATCAACTTCCAAGGCATAATAACCATCCCTGCTATGGAAATGATAATAGCTGCACTTTTGGAATTGATTAACTTTGGAAAAAGAGAAATTAGCTGATTAATAGCAGGAATTATATTTCCGGTAATATTAACAGAAAGCGTAGATAAACAAACCGTAATCAGTGATAAACAAACCACTAGCTTACTATCGAACTCACCAATCACATCAAGTATATTCCAAATAGGTTTGCCATAAAGCATTTCTGTACCTTTAATAATTGAAATACTAGCTGCAGCAAATAGGCCATAAGAAACCATTATCCCCAAAAATTGACCGAGCGATTGTTGAATGGTTGTTCTAGCATACCTAGTGTAATCAGAAACACTCAATATAGGCGCCACCCAAGTAGCTAATAAAGCTGACATGCAAGTAATCATAGTAAATATATTTGTAGCAGAGATATTTGTAGCGCCATGCAAAAGGATTGGTTCTACTCCCCCTGCTTGACAAATAATCCAAATACTCATGCCTCCGAATATAAGGAAAACCAATGGAGTAATCACATTGGATAATTTTCCAAGTGCTTTCATTCCTCCAAAAGAAAAGCATAAGTTGATGAACCAAAATACAAGAAATGAAATAAGATGAGTAAGGCTAAGACCAAATAATGTCCATTCACCCCCCAAATTTATATAAGCAGGCCAGAATTGGCCAATTAAAATGGTGATTGCAAGGCTCCCAGCATAAGTTTGAAGCCCAAACCACATAATTCCTGCAATGATTCCTCTCAATACACCTGGTAATAAAGCACCTGCACCGCCAAATGATGTTTTAAGAAACATCACAAAGGGAATGCCATATTTATTTCCTGCATGTCCATTGAGCTGTATCAGAATAGTAAGTAGAAACGCTGAGGCGAGAATAACAACCATGACTTCGGTTATAGAAAGTCCTAATGCAAAAAAACCCCCTACCGTTACATAGGAGGGGATATTATGAATAGATCCCATCCATAAAGAGAAAAAATGACTGAAGTTCAAATTTCTTATGGTGGGTTTAGTAGGTTGCAGAGCGAAATCCTCTTCCACTCTATCTACCATAATAGATTTATCTGGATTCAAGTATAATCCCCCTATTATTTATTAAAATGGTTGTTGAAAATGGTATAAATCCAAACAATACTACATAGGGTACCGGAAATGAAAAAGCTAATCCAAATAGCAGTGAAATTTCCTACAACAGATATAAAAGCATAACCACCTATCATTCCGATTAATGAGGAAAAGGGAATAATCGAATGTATTGGTCCTTTACTTAAGATAATATAGAGCATAGGAATAATTAATGAAGCGTACATATGCCCAAAGAAAAATAATAGTTCTAAAAGAGAAGGAGAAAAAATACTTACGACTACTAATAAAAGTACACAAATAAAGCCTGAAGTTAGATAAGTAAGATTCCATTTATCCCTGTTGGTGAGCGATAAGAAAACCTGTAATATATTTCGCACGATTAATACAGTGGTGGCTTGTAATTCTGAACTAATTGCTGCTGAAATTGCGCTGAAACAAAATAGAATAAACAAAAAAACAAACAGGGTGGTTTGAATTCTATTAATTAGTTCGAATAATAAAGAAGTAATATTATCGTAGCTACCACTATAGATAATAATCATCAATAAAGATGACAAAGCCAATGGAATAGTCATCCATATAAAACCTGCTAAAGTAAAGGTTAACTGGACCTTAGCAGGTTTTAATAAGAAGACTCTTTGCCAAGTCGAACGATCAATGATCACTTGACCAAATCCAATTAATATAGCAGTCATAATAAACAACATAGCATCTTTGTTTTGAAAGTATAACAGGTAAGGATGGTATAATTTGATTCCTTCAAATACTGGGTGCACACCATTTTGAATGTAAAAATAAACAGGAATTATGATGACAGCAGCAAATATTAATGTCACATTTACACTAGCTAGCTGATGAATTCTCTGCATCCCACCCATTCCACCAATGAGAAAACAAACAAATAAAAATAATAGCATCCCCAAATAAATTGGAATAGGAAAAACAATATGAAGGAGAATAGCCGCCCCCATCGCTTGCACGAATATGGAGTCCAAACTCGTGATTAAGAGGATACAAATCATGTACCAGTAGCCGCTAGGATTGAGTTTCTGACGTAATACATCACCAATGGTTAAATGGTGGGGGAAAGATTGACGTATCCTCTTTGCTACCATTCCAAAAAGGATCAGGCTTAATCCCCCCATAAGAGAATAGCCTATTCCTCCTACCATTCCATACTTTAATAAAGTTTCAGGTGAGGAAAGGATGGTATTCCCCGTTACCCATCTCGCTAATAGGCTCACGATTCCAAAACTAACCCCTAATTTAATTGCTCCACTTATATAAAATTGATAGTCCTGTTTATTCAACGATAGGGCACCTCTAGGCGAAATTCTCTTGGCGTCATTCCAGTTAATTTACGAAACATTTGACTAAAGTAATGTTGACTATTAAAACCGCATTTTTCAGACACTGTATGGATGCTCAAAGTCGGCTGTTCAATTAACATCTTCTTGGCTATGTTTAGACGGTAATCATTTAAATATTCAGAAAAACCCAAACCCACTTCTTCATGAAACTTCCTACTTAAATAAGCTGGATTCATATGACTCTTTGAAGCCAAGTAATTAAGTGTTATTTTCTCACTATATTCTTGTTGTATGATTTGAATCGTTTGAATAATTGATTCTGAATACTGACCTAATTGCTCATATTTATTTAAAACACCTATTAGTTCATCCTCTATGACAGGTTTGGTTATATAATCAACTACACCAAGGCGAATAGATTTTTGAGCATATTCAAAACTTTGAAAAGCGGTAACCATAATAATATCCATTGTATAATTTTTCGCTAATTCACTGGCTAACTCTAGACCAGATTTACCCGGTAGTTGAATATCTAAAAAGGCAAGAGAAATATTGTGTTGCTTGTTGATTTGAACAGCCTGAGACGCATCATTTGCTTTGTAGATCGTCCATTTAGGAAATTGGTTTTTTATCAAATATTCGAGTTGTTCAAGTTCTAGCATTTCGTCATCGACTAATAAAATATTCATACTTGTTTACCCTCCTATAATCATTCATTCCTTTGTTATATAAGGGAAAATAGCTACAACGGTTGTCCCAGTTTCTGAGATTAGTAAATTTATACTCGTCGTCTCTTTCGAATAAAATAGATGCAATCTTGCCTTTATATTTTCAAGGCCTATACCCACTTCATTATAATCATCGATTGCTTGATTATTCGCGCTGTTCCAGACAGTAACTTGTATGGATTGTGAACACTTTTTAACTGTAACCTTTAAGAAGGCTTCACCTATATGTTTTTCAAAAGAGTGCTTGAAAGCATTTTCAACAAGGGTTTGAATTAAAAAAGGGATAATTAATGCTTGATGAACATCTTCATCCGCTTCAATCTCATAAAAAAGGCGATCCCTAAACCTTGTCTTTTGAATTTCGAGATAATATTTAATATAAGTAAGTTCATCATTAACCGTAATATTGTTGGTGTTGGTTTGATATTTAAATTTCAATAGTTTAGAAAACGTTTCAATTGAATAGACTAATTCTTTTTTTCTATCTAACCTTGCTAAACTTAATATCGAGTTAAGCGTATTAAATAAGAAATGGGGTTGAATTTCTTGGTTAAGCTGGTTATATAAGGCCATTTGTAATTCTCTTTCAATCGCGATTTCTTTCTTCTCTTTCTCTATTAAATCGATTCTTTTCTCAAAGATAAACAAAAAAAGTAAGGTGAAAGCGCCAATTAATGGTGCTAATACACAGAGAATAATATAAATAGAGAAACTTTCTAGGGATATCACTTTCCCACTCCTTTATGTAAGAGAAGGGGGAGTCATGCACTCCCTTCAGCGCGTAGACATAGAAATATCGAAATTTCAGTTGGAATTGAGCAGTATACTTCAGTTCCCTTTTTGAGAAGCTCGATCCTTGAACCGCTAAAAACATGAGGTTAGCCTCCGAAAATGCGATAACCTACTCTTTCAATTAATGATGAGTTTGTTTACCGTTTAGATCAAAGGGTAGACTCCCTTTATTGATATTTTATATTCTTGTAAATATTTTGTATAGAGAAATTATTATCCCACTATATTTTTTCCACCATATGACAGCTCACAAAATGGCCTTTCTCCAACTCCCTTAACTCTGGCTCAGTTTCTTGACAAAGATCCGTAGCAAATGGGCATCTTGTATGAAAACGACATCCTTTTGGCGGATTAATAGGAGAAGGTACATCCCCTTTTAAAATGATGCGTTCATGCTTTATAGTAGGATCGGGTACAGGGATTGATGATAATAATGCACGTGTATATGGATGCATCGGTTTATCAAACAGACTTTTTTTATCTGCGATTTCAACGATTTTTCCAAGGTACATAACCATTACCCGGTCAGATACATGTCTAACAACGCTTAAATCATGTGAGATGAATAGAAAAGTTAAATTAAACTGTCTTTGTAATTGTTTTAATAAATTTAATATCTGCGCTTGTATAGAGACATCCAATGCGGAAACTGCTTCATCACAGATAATTAATTTAGGATGAACTGCGAGCGCTCTAGCAATGCCAATACGCTGCCTTTGGCCACCGCTAAATTCGTGTGGGTATCGTTCCAATGATTCTAACGGTAGACCAACGTATTCTAATAGTTCTTTCATTCTTTCCGGCCTTTTCTCTTTTTCAACTGACTTCTGTGTAGCCATCGCTTCATTTAAGATTTGTTTTACTTTTTGTCTAGGGTTAAGTGATGCGAAGGGATCTTGAAAGATAACTTGTAAATCCCCACGTAACTTTCTCATGTCCTTCTTCTTAACAGTAAGGAGATTTTCTCCTCCAAAATAAATCTCACCAGCTGATGGTTCATCTAGTCGTAGAATAGCTCGGCCAGTCGTTGACTTTCCACAACCCGATTCACCTACAATACTTAATGTTTCTCCCTCATACAGTTCAAATGAAATGCCATCAACTGCTTTTACCACCGTTTTCGGCTTAAACAAAGCATCATTTTTCACTGTAAAATGTTGTTTTAAATTATTTACCTGAAGGAGTACTTTTCGCTCAGCTATGCTTTTCATTTAGACACCCCTCCTCCCTCTTACTCTGATTATTCCAATTATCTGAGTATATCCAACATCTCACTTTTGTTTCATCGCTGACTTCGAATAATTCAGGGTTTCTTTCAGAACAAATATCTTTGCTATGAGGACATCTTGATGAAAAACGACAGCCCTTTGGCAAATTATACGGGCTAGGAATTGTACCTTCAATTGTTCTTAACTCCTCTACATCCTCAGTTATATTTGGCAAAGATGCTAATAATCCTTGTGTATACGGATGTTTAGGATTGGCAAATAACTCCTTAGAAGAGGTATGTTCTACAATATTCCCCGCATACATGACAACCACTTGATCACAGGTTTCTGCCACGACACCAAGATCGTGAGTAATCATAATCACACCCATCCCAAGCTGTTTTTGTAAGTTTTTTATTATTTCAAGAATTTGTGCCTGTATGGTTACATCTAAGGCAGTTGTTGGCTCATCAGCTATCAGTATTTCAGGGGAACAGGCAAGAGCCATCGCAATCATTACACGTTGGCGCATCCCACCACTTAGTTGAAAAGGTTCTTGCTTGGCTCTTTTTTCTGGTGAGGGAATGCCTACTAAACGAAGCATCTCGACCGATTTTTCCCAAGCTGCTTTTTTCCCTAAATTTTGATGTAATCGAATAGCCTCAGCAATTTGCTCGCCAACAGGTATAACCGGATTTAAGGATGTCATCGGCTCTTGGAATATCATTGAAATATCATTGCCTCTTACCTTCCTCATTTCACTTTCTGGTAACTTAACTAAATCTTTTCCTTTAAATAAGATAGATCCTCCAGCAATTTTTCCTGATGGGGAGGGAATGAGACGAAGAATCGAAAGAGAAGTCATGCTTTTTCCACACCCAGACTCTCCTACTATTCCAAGTGTTTCTCCTTTATTCAGAACGAAATCAATGCCATCAACCGGTTTGCTAGTTCCTTTTTTCGTAGTAAAATAGGTCTTTAATCCCTTCACTTCGAGTATAGGTATCTCTTTTTCCGCCATATTTGCGCACCCCATTTTTAATTTAAATCTATACGTTTATTAAATAATCTATAGAAAATATCAACCAATAGATTCACAATCACAAAAATAAGTGACGCGACTAGAACCCCGCCTTGAACCATTGGTAAATCTCTCATTCGTATCGCATCCACAATCATTCTCCCTAGTCCATTAATAGCAAAGATGGACTCAACTAACACCGTGCCGCCTAGTAAAGCACCAAACTGTAAACCTACGACTGTGATTACCGGTATAAGGGCATTCCTTAAAGCATGTTTGAATATGATGATTGTTTCTTTCATTCCTTTCGCTCGTGCAGTACGTATATAATCTTGGCCTATAACTTCTAACATACTAGACCTTGTCATTCGTGCTACAATGGCTGCGCCCCCTACTCCTAGGGTAATGGCCGGCAGGATGATATGAAGAGGGCTATCCCAACCTGCTACAGGGAGAATTTGTAGCTTTACGGAAAAGAAATACATTAACATTAACCCCAACCAAAAACTCGGTAACGATATGCCTAATAAAGCAATTAACATGACCCCTATGTCTTGTAAAGAGTATGGTTTTATAGCTGCAATGATCCCAGCAGCCATACCGAGGAAAATGGTTATAAGAATACTAACAAAAGCTAATTCCATTGTTATTGGAAGCCTTACTAATATCTCGTCTAATACAGGCTGACTACTTTTTAATGAAGTACCGAAGTCTCCCTTTAACAGACTTGTTATATAGTCAAAGTATTGAATAATGAGGGGTTGATTCAGTCCTAGCTGCTCTCTTAACGCCTCAATCGTCTCCTTAGACGCTCCTTCTCCAGCTAGAATAACAGCTGGGTCTCCAGGTACTAGCTGCATGATAAAGAATACAACAAAAGTGACACCAATAATGACCGGGATTGTTTGGAACAATCGCCTAAAAATAAACATTGCCATTTTCAAAACCTCCTATTATTAGTTTTTCATTCTAGGATCTAACGCATCTCGTAAACCATCACCAAAAATATTAAATCCTAGAACCAAAATTGAGATGGCCAGGCCAGGAAAAAGGGCAATATATGGAGCTGAGAATAAAAAATCACGCCCACTACTTAACATTGTGCCCCATTCAGGAGATGGAGGCTGTGCACCTAATCCAAGGAAGGACAACCCTGCTGCTGAGAGAATTGCTGTGGCTAATCTTAAAGTCCCTTGGATAATAATAGGAGATAGAATATTAGGCAAAATATGTTTAAAAATAATGACGAAATCATTTGCACCTAGTGAACGAACGGCATCGATGTATTCCAGTTTTTTCACCTCTAGAGTGGATCCACGTACAATTCGAGCAAATAATGGGACTGAAAATGCCCCTACTGCAATGGTTACATTAATTAAGCTTGGCCCCAATGCAGCTATAATCGCTAAAGCAAGTAAAATCCCTGGAAAAGCGAGTAGAATATCCATCACTCTCATTATGATAGAAC
The DNA here is from genome assembly GCF_038595015.1 of Cytobacillus sp. FSL W7-1323. Classification (NCBI taxonomy): domain Bacteria; kingdom Bacillati; phylum Bacillota; class Bacilli; order Caryophanales; family Bacillaceae; genus Cytobacillus; species Cytobacillus sp. FSL W7-1323. Next base: position 677,005 of record NZ_CP151998.1, on the reverse strand, counting down.
CCACCCATTTTCCATAATAGCCAGCGATTAATCCGCACATTATGCCAAATAATGCGCCAAAAGCTACTGCTGCAAACCCTACGCCCATTGATAAACGACTACCATATAAAAGGCGGCTTAAAATATCTCTACCTTTATCATCAGTCCCCATCCAATGATCAGCAGAAGGAGGAATAAATTTGTTATCCAAGTTAATTGCATATGGATCATAAGGTGCGAGTAAAGGAGCAAATAACGCAATCAAAAGATAGAAAATAATAATCATTGCACCTATCATTGCTGCTTTATTGCTAAGAAGTATGGCTAATGCATTTTTTATCTGTGATTCCTTTGGTTTGTTTAAAACTTGAGACACTGAATGATTAAGCTCGGATTTTACTTCAATAGACATTGCATCTTCCTCCTGTAATATTTATGAATGGATAGTATGGTCGTTTCCAACAGTAAGTCCCCCTTAGAATTGAAGAATAATCATGTGAATAAAATTATCAAATTTAAATAGAAAGTAAATAATTTTCAGAATATTGATGAAGAAAATGAAAAAAGAAGTAAATATAATATAAATATTTTAAAAAATCATCCTCTATAATGCAGATAAGCATTAAATTTAATGTAAACATTCACTTAAGAAAAGAAAGAAGGGAAAGTATGGTTGAAAGGTTACAAAAGAAAAACATCTTAATAGGATTCATCGTATTAGTATTAACTCTTTTCACAGCATGTTCAACACAATCTAATAGTGAGAGTGCAAATGCGGAAAACGAAGATACAGCAAAAGAAGGAGGTACACTTTCAGTAGTTCGCTTATCAGATGCAACAAAGCTTGACCCTCATTTCATTACAGATATACCTTCTGCTAATATTACTTACCAAAAGGTGTATGAAACACTCGTAGTCCCTGATAAGGATTTTAAAATACAGCCTCTTTTAGCAACAGAGTGGGAAGTAATAAATGAGACAACTTGGGAATTTAAGCTTCGGGAGGGAGTAAAGTTTCACGATGGAACGCCATTTAATGCGGAAGCTGTGAAAACAACATTTGATAGGTTGCTAGATCCTAAAACAGAATCCCCGCAAAGGGAAAAGCTAAGTATGATAAATGAAGTAAAAATCGTAGATGATTACACTGTGCAATTGTTATTAGACTATCCATACGCACCCTTACTCTCTATTTTAGCTAGCCAAGAGGGAAGTATAATAAGTCCAAAAGTATTAAAAGAAAATCCTGATCAATTAATGGACCATCCAGTAGGTACTGGACCTTTTCTATTTGAACATTGGAAGTCAGGGCAAGAAATCTCATTAAACAAAAATAAAGATTACTGGGGAGAAAAACCTAGTCTGGATCGTGTCGTCTTTAAAGTTGTGCCAGAGGATGCTACTAGATTAGCCATGATTGAAACAGGAGAGGCACACATAAATGATCAAGTACCCGTAACTGAACTTGACCGTATTGTGGCATCAGATAGCATGGGGCTATATCGGACGGAGGGCCTTGCTGTAGAATATATAGGCTTTAATACTTCTAAAAAACCATTAGACGATATTAGGGTAAGAAAAGCCATTAGCCATGCAATTGAAAGGGACTCAATCATAAAAGGTGTTTATAATGATGTCGGCACACTCGCCAACTCGGTAATGAGCCCTAAAGTATTTGGATATAGCGAAAATGTTGCTCCATTTGATTACGACCTTAATGAAGCAAAAAAATTATTAAAAGAAGCTGGTTTTGAAGATAACCTTAACTTAACACTACTTACGAATGACAGAAAAGAAAGAATCAACATGGCTGAAGTGATCCAATCTCAATTAAAGGGAATAGGTGTAAATATAGAAATTCAAGTAATGGAATACGGTTCGTATATTGATACAATTGATAAATCTGACCATGATTTATTTATCGGTGGATGGGGTAATGCTACCGGTGATGGTGATTATAATCAATACAACTTATTCCACTCGGATTCTCAAGGTTCACCAGGTAACCACTTCTATTACAGTAACCCGGATGTAGATCAATTGATTGAAGCAGCACGGCAAGAAACAAATAATGATAAACGGTTAGCCTTGTATGAAGAAGCTATGGAAATAGAACTAGATGAGGCGGTATATGTACCTATCCGTAATTACGAGCATCTAGCAGTTCACAGTAAAACTGTTAGTGGTATGTGGTTAAATGCGGCCAACTATTTAATGATTAATGAAGTGAAGCTAAAATAAAATCTTATATTATAACGGGGTTAACTAGCTAAAAAACTCTATTCCCCTTTAAAAACTCTTTAGGAGGTACACAAATGACAATTCAATGGTTATTAAATGTAAAACTAGAGAAGTCTTTTGACATAGAAGATGGTGAAATCCGAGGGACAAAAACGGAATTATGTCATCTAAAAATAGAGGATGGCAAGATTACTGATATAACCAATCAGTTACCCGATACTCATGAATTGAGCATAGATGGACAGGGGTATTTGTTATTACCTTCATTAAAAGATATGCATATTCATATTGACAAAACATACTATGGGGGTCCATGGAAAGCATGTACACCTATAACTAATGGCATCTTTACAAGATTGGATGAAGAAAAAAAGTTATTACCAAAGTTGCTACCAACAGCACAAGAACGTGCTGAAAAAATGATTGAACTATATATAGCAAATGGGCATACACATATACGCACACATTGTAATATTGATCCTGTCATTGGTTTACAAAACTTGGAGGCAACGGTAAGTGCTTTAAAAAAATATGAAGATGTACTTTCTTATGATATTGTCGCTTTCCCTCAACATGGATTGCTAAGAAGTGATTCTGTGCAACTAGTTAAAGATGCCATGAGAAATGGGGCTACATTGGTTGGTGGCGTTGACCCTGCAACTGTCGACCGTAATATTGAAAAGTCATTATATACTATATTTGATATTGCAAATGAAAATAATAAAGGTGTAGACATTCACCTCCATGATCCGAACTCATTAGGTGCTTTTACCTTTGAAAGAATGGCATATTATACTGAACAAACAGGGTTGAAAGGAAAAGCTACGATAAGTCATGGCATTGCGCTAGGGGACTTAGATGAAAGTAAACTAACCGACATAGGCGAACAATTAAAGGAACAGGAAATTGATATTACTACAACAATTCCAATTAATAGACCAACTATTCCCGTTCCACTATTAGATAAGATAGGCATTACTGTTTCAGTAGGACATGATAGTATTACTGATCATTGGTCACCTTTTGGAACAGGTGATACTATTCAAAAACTTTCTATTTTAGCAGAGCGATTTAAAATGAGTGACGAACATTCATTATCAACAGCTTTAAAATATGGTACAGGTGGGATTAAACCGTTAAATGCAGACGGTGAAAGAGTGTGGCCTAAAGTAGGCGATGAGGCAACGATGATGTTAGTGGATTCATCATGTTCCGCTGAAGCCATAGCTAGAAGAGGTTCCATCAAATCACTTTTCTTTAAAGGAAAAAAGGTAGAAAGCAAGCTAGGGTCAGAGCAAACTATATAATCGAAAGGGGTTATATCGTGAAAAATAAATTTTGGCTAACAAATGTATTGCTAGAAGTAGGATATGTTGGAGATGAAAATAACACATATACCACCAAAACAGACTTATACCATTTAAAAATTGTTGATGGAAAAATTGTTGAGAAAAAAGAAAAAAAGGATAAAATTTCTCCTGAAGAGAATCAAATTGATTGTAAGGGTCTTCTGGCCATACCTAGCTTAAAAGAAATGCATAATCATTTAGATAAAACATACCTATCGCTAGATTGGAAGGCTTGTACACCTGCCAAAAACTTAGAAGAACGGTTGCGCCTTGAAGCAATGGAATTAGAGGAACTCTCAACTACAGTTAAACAACGAGCTTCTAAAATGATTGAACTTATACTTTCTAAAGGTTCCACCCATATTCGCACTCATGTAAATATTGACCCGTACATTGGTTTAAAGAATTTAGAAGGCGTATACGAAGCGCTTGATAGCTATTCTGATCAACTAACCTATGATATTGTCGCTTTTCCGCAACATGGATTATTAAAAGGGGACGTCATTCCTTTAATGAAAGAAGCCTTAAATTCTGGTGCTACACTTATTGGGGGGTTAGATCCAGCTGGAATAGATAAAAACATTGAGCAATCATTATTCGAGGTAATGAATTTAGCGACCGAATTTGATGTTGATATCGATATCCATCTCCATGATGGTGGGCATGTAGGCTATTATACGATTGACAAGTTAGCTGAGATGGTCGAAGAAGCAAAATGGCATAATCGTGTAGCAATTAGCCATGCTTTCTGTCTAGGCGAAGTTCCTTTACAACAAGCTGAGCATATGAGTGATCAATTAAGCGATTTGGGGATCTCAATTATGTCCACCATTCCTATCACAAAATCACTACCACCTATTGCATTACTGGATAAAAAAGGCGTGAATGTTCATCTTGGTTGTGATGGATTTTATGATTCATGGGGTCCGTTTGGTAACGGAGATGTTCTGGAAAAGGTAACGAGGTATTGCGAGACTTATAGAAAGAGTGATGAAATCTCACTTAGTCAATCTTTAAAATATGCAACTGGTGGGATTACACCATTAAATAAAGCTGGGGAACATCAATGGCCAAATGTAGGTGATGAGGCCAGCCTAGTTTTAGTCAACGCATCCTGTACTGCTGAGGCAGTAGCGAGAACAAGTGAGAGGAAAGCGGTACTCAATAAGGGTAATTTCACCCAAATCCAACAGCATAAATCTTTTATTACTACTTAAATATTAGCTAAAAGCTAGAAGAGATGGTATCTCTACTTAGCTTTTAGCTTATTTTAGTTTGATGAATATGAGTGACAAGGTCCATCAACCACAAAGAAAAAGCCCATTTTGATCAATCTTTATTTCAAAATAGGCTTTTTAAGTTAACGCAAAATGTGGTTTTCGAGATATTTCTTGATCAAACTTTATACCTAACCGCGAAATAGAAATCAACCTGTATCAAAGGTTATTTTAATCTAAGATACAGGCTTTCGATTTCAATATGTGTTTTAATAAAGTATTTGGTAAAGGTTATACACTAAATTAATTTACTATTGTAGGTTCGACAATATCTTTTCTTCGATAAACGTTCAGAATAAGGCCTAGTAGTGCAGAGTAAACTAGCAACATGCTTCCTCCATAACTAATAAACGGCAGGGGTACTACCATAATTGGGACGATTCCAAGACCCATTAGAATGTTCCAACAAGCGGGAATAATAAATAATGCAGCCCCACCGATTACTAATAATCTGCCGAATATATCCTTTGTCTTAAAAGCATTTAATGAAATCCGCAAAATAAATACAAAGAGAAGTAGACATAGGAGCATTCCGAATGCCCAGCCAAGAGAATAGACGAGAAATGGGAATACCAAATCTGTATGTGCTTCAGGGAGCTTTAGATCATTGTAAAGTCCCTTACCAAACCAACCAGCCTCTGAAAGGATATCTTTCAATGGTATGAGTGTATCAGAGAGAAAGCTATTAGGGAAATAAAGGATCATTGTACTAATGAAAATGATACCTATAAGCAAATTACCCACGGCTACTTTAGTGGCAAATTGTTTATGAACATAAGAAAAAACATACATCGCTAATACGCAAAAAAAGTATATTATACTATACATAAATTGTGGGACCATGATGTAGAGAAGGACTGGAGTCCAAAATAGAAATAATAGCATTCCTTGTTTTTTCCAACCCTTAAACTCATTGATTTTGGCAAAAATGCCGGCCCACGCTAAGAAAAATAAAAATAAGGTTATAGCTGGACCATCAATCGTCATACCCCCGAAAGAAATCCATCTTTTGGCTCCGTTAACCTCCATGCCAACTAAAAAAGTTGTAAAAAAAAGGATTAACCCACCTCCATAAAAATACATCCACAAATTTTTCAGTTTCCTATAATCAAAGAATAGAAATCCTACGAGAGCAAGAATAGCAAGGACGAGCCAGACTACTTGTTTTTTCATAAAAGAATTGCTAGGTACTGAAAAACCACCAATCAGTGGAAGAAAACTAATGCCTGCAAGAATGACAAATAAAACAATAAGGAGCCAATCCATTCTCGGTTTATGAAGATGATTCATGTTTTTACCAACGGTAGAGGGATCTCCCATTTCCTCCATTGCCTTTTTATCCGCATCCTTTATAGATACTCCTCTCTCTTGAAAGGATTGGCTGAGCTCTTCCATATGATCACTAAGCTCCTTTTTGATCATACTGTGAGCTTCCTTGGATTTCACTTGAGAGATGACTTTACTTAAATATTCCTCAAATTTGGAAGAACTCATAAAGAAGCCTCCTCAATTAAATAGTTCAGTGATGCGCATTGTTTAGAACCTCTATGCTCCCAAGAATCTACATATTTTTTTCCTTTCGTAGTTAGGGAATAGTATTTCCTGTCTTCAATCCATTTTGAAGTAATGATTTTCTTATTTTCAAGTAGATGTAAAAGGATATAAAGCTGACCTTCATTGCTTTTGAAGCTAAGCTCATTTTTACGAAATAGTTGGGTGGAAATATCGTACCCATGCTTTGCTCCATCTTGCAGTGACTCTAATATATTTTTTAGGGTTTCTACTTTCCAATAATGAAGTTCTAGGTGAGATTGTTTCCTACGGATTGTTTCTTTCACCGCATTTTTTCTCTCTTCGGAAAAAGAAAGACCTGCAAAATCTTTTTTTATAGAATTCTTTAAGTTATAGAATGGATCGCCCATGATTAAACCTCCTTTTTCATCTTGTTCTTTAATAATTCTCTGGCATGCTTTAATCTAGTTTTTAATGTATTACTATTGACACCCGTAATCTTGCTGATATTTGCTAATGAAAGCTCCTCGTAGTAATGTAAAAAGGCAACTTCCCTGTATTTTACTGGTAAATCCATCACAGCACTTGTTAAACTGTCCGCTACATTTCTTGAGATTATTTCCTCTTCCACATGTTTTGACTTGGATGGAATATGGTCCCAAATTTTATCGCTGAATTTTATTTTGCGATAATGCCAACTACGCAAGTAATCCTTACAATGATTAATGGCAATTCGATATAGCCACGTTTTTATTGATGACTTATGATTAAACTGACCTAGTTTTTCATAGCACTTAATAAATATCTCTTGCGTTAAATCCTCAGCTGTCGTTCGATTCTTCACATATGAAAAAACAAGATGCAGTACATCATCGCTGTAATTATCCATTAATTGGCCGATAATTTGTTCAGTATTTTCTATGTCATCAACATTTATTGCTATTTTTTCATCAGCCATCTAAGCTTCACCCCTATCACCCATTTTAGACGAAGCAAGTATCATTTTGGTTTGGAAAAATTTAAGGGAAAGTAAAGGAAATATTTAAGTTTATATTGGAATTGAAATTTTAAAGAGTATGAACTAACGATGTTTTCATCAAAATTCATTTCAAAGCAACACGTGCAGTTATGTGTGATTGAAAGTGGCTTGAATTAGAGGGGAGATAAACACATGATTGAATTACGAAAAATCAACGGGGATAAGATGAAGTAATAGCACTTGAAGTTGCAGAAAACCAGAAAGAATCTATATTAGAAACTACTATCTTAGATGCTTCTCATTTGGTTTCGTAGATACAGGAATCATTCTATGTTGGCGATTAAAAATAGAGACTTGAAGAACCAACCAACTCCTACGACTTCGTATGGTAGCTGCTCTATTTTGATGAGGAAATACAACTATATTTAAAAACACTAATGAAATAGTCTTCTTCTGGAAAATCGCCTATATATTCTAATCCATTCCTCAAATAAAATTCTTTTAACTTCTCATTACCAGCCCAACAATCTAAATATAGAGTTTGGTTTAATCCTTTTACAAAAGAACAAGTAAAGTCGGTTATTGCGGAACCAACATTTCTTCCTTGGAATTTGGGTAAAATAGCAATTTGAGATAAGTATTTACTTTCTTCATCAACTGTTAAATCATTGATATAGTTTATATCATTAATACAAAAGGTTCCTATTATTTTATTATGTTTTAATAATACATAAGAGTAGTTATTTTTTATTTGGTTTTGTATTTTATTCTTATCCCAAGGGTATTCCCATTGATGAATCCCTTTTTGTTGTAATTCCAATGTAGCCTCATTCAATATAAATACCACCTGCTCTAAGTCCTTTAACTTAGCTAATCTTATTTCCATCTACTTTTCAATCCAATCTTTTAATATTACAATAATTAGTCCTAAAAAAAGACACGTTGCACAATAAACGCACCCTTTAATTGAATAACTAAAATCTTCATTGTTCATAAGACTTAATTTTGTTAAACTAAACCACCTGTTTGTTTAAGTGGAACACTTCACAATTCTCTCCTAAGTGAGCCCTCGTTACTAATCATGATCCTCTCCCCTTTTTCATCAAATGCATGCTTAAAATCAAATGCAAAAGGAGTTGGGCCATGCTGAATATAATAGTTATATCTCTTAAATGCTTCCTCCCATGAGACATCCTTCAAGTTTTCTGTCCACCAAACTACATAAGAAAGGTGTTTCTCTGGATATTGCTCCATCCATTTGCTTCTATCCCGTAATGCTTGTATATGCTGTCCCGAATAGGTAAAGCGATATAAGGATTGAAGATTTCTCCATACCGTAAGAGTAAGAATAGGAGAGCCCTTTCCCTTTACGGTTTCTTCAGGGAAAGGGACTCCTTCAGGTGAAAATGCCTCTATAAGTCCTGATTTAGTTGCCTGACGATATACTCCATTTCCAACTTGATAAAATTCACGAGAGGTAGGGTGGTCATAATGATGGTTTAGCCTACCAACAGTATAGATTGATACTAATGCCATAAACAGCCCTCCATCTTATAGTCTTTTTATAGATATATTCAAGTAAAAATATAGAAATACCTTCTTCCACTAACCTGCCCCGTAGTTTAAGTGTATTTGTTCACAAAATAACAAATGATACACCTATTTAACTGCTTTCCAAATCGTCCATCTGTCTTTTTCAACTATGTTCTGCTCAGTTGAAATTAGTTCATCTATATATTTAATTAATACTTTTAATTCTCTAGCTTCTAAATCATGTAGAATACTTCTTCCTGCTCTTTTGCTTAAATCTTGAAGTAATTGTTCTTTGGAATCATACACCCTTCGAATTTCCCATAATTTAACTTCTTGAATTTCTCTGAATCCTACTTGCTGAAGTGCTTCCTCAACATATTGGCTACTATATCTCCTTTTAGTTTCTTTATTTATTAACTTTGGAAATAAATCAAAGAAATACCCTCTAATATGACTGTCACTCCCTTTTAATAAACAGTCTTCGGGCGTACGGTCTTGAATAATGAAGTATCCATTATCTTGTAATAATCTATATGCCTCCACAAAACAATTCTGTAAATCGCCTATATGATGGATCAATGCTCTTTCAAGCAAAAAATCATAACAGTCACTTTCCAATTCCGTATGTAAAGCATTCCCTTGTTTAAAAGTTATGTTCCTATAATCTTTACAGTTTTCTTTAGCACCTTCAAGTATTGCATTAGAAAAGTCGACACCAGTAATAGATTTTACGCCCATATCAGATAATGCCTTAGAATAAATTCCTCCACCACACCCTATATCCAATGCATTAGAAATATGATGTATTGGTACAAGCTCATTTATAGCATCCATCCACGACTTATCTGCTTTTCGAGTCGTATAAGTCATACGATTTTCATCCTTATGAAAATCAATCCCCATACTTAGCATCCCCTTTTTTGAACTGTTCTCAATTTTTAATTCTACACTATCGGTAATTACAGGAAAATTTAGAATTTTTTATCCATTTCTATAAGTTTTTATTATAGTTAAACTACTTTTGAAAAATCTGTACTGTACAACAAACATGCCACGTTTGTTAAACAAGAAAAAAGGCACGCTCCAGCGATCCTCATCCTTAACTCTTGCACCCGTTAGCTACTACTAAAAAGCAATCATTTTTATCATTTATATTTTTAAAGACATTTTAACGGTATTAAATATATGATTGAAAAAAGTTTCTTGAAATTCTTCAAGAAAGGTAAACCCATTATTCTTATAAAACATTTCTGCCTGCTCATTACCTTTTTCAAGATATACGACTAATTCATCACCTTCTTGTAACTGGTTTATTACTTTTTTTAATAAAGCTTTGCCCATTCCTTTTTGCTGAAAATCAGGTAAAAGATAAATTGCAGAAAGATCATTCTCTCTCTCACTTCTATAAAGATTAGCAAATCCAACAAGCTCATTGTCAGTTTCTAAAACAAAGAAAAACGTAATTTTTAATTTATGATATAGCTGTTCCGTTGAATAATATTCATTTAAATACGCTTCTTGAACAGAAACAGGAAGGAGATTTTCATATGTTTTTGCCCAAGATTTTTTAGCAATTTGTTGAATTGCAGTAATATCTTCTATTTTTGCTAATCTAATATTTACACTCAACAGCAATTCACCACTCACTTCAAAAATTTAAGATTAACCTTATTTTCTATAAACTGCACAATGAATTGAATTCTTCTTTAAAATAAAAAATCCTTTTCCAACTAAACTGCCCCGATAGTACAAAAAAAAATGCAATACCCCTAAATAAGTATTGCAACCAGTAGTTTATGTCTCCAATAAAAATTGGGAAATGGGATTTTTTCGTTACCTCTGAAAAGTGAACGTTAGTTGTTTATCCTATTGATTAGAATAACGTTGTGACAGCTTTTTTTTATGTGACTGAAACACTTCTTCTAGGGGAATATTATACTTGTTAGCAATCAATATTAAATTACCTAATACATCTCCTAATTCTTCAGTTAACTCTTGTTTATTTTCCTCAAAAGAGCCCTTAACTTCATCAGGCCTATCCCTACCTATTTCAAGAGCTCTTATCGCTCGTGCAACTTCGCCAGTTTCTTCAGCTAAAAAACCAATTCGAATAAAAATGTCTAACTCAGACCAGCCTCTACTTTCATAATAATCCTTTACCCATTGTTGAAATTCTGTGACATTCATTATATCTAACCTCCATTCCATATTTTAAGTTTAACAAAAAAACAAAAATTTTGTATAATCTTTAATGGCGTTTATTTAGGAGGCGATATAATGAAAAGGTTAGCTGTATTTTGTGGATCAAGTAATGGAGCATCTGGAGTTTATATAGAAGGTGCAAAAAAACTTGGTAAAGAACTAGCTAAACGAAATATTGCACTTGTTTATGGTGGAGCGAGTGTTGGTGTTATGGGTGCTGTTGCAGATTCAGTTTTAAAAGAAGGAGGATATGTAATTGGTGTTATGCCAAGGTTTCTAGAGAATAGAGAGATATCCCATAAGAACTTGTCAGAGCTAATCATCGTAGATTCGATGCATGAAAGAAAAGCTAAAATGGCAGATCTAGCAGATGGATTTATCGTTTTACCTGGTGGGCCAGGGACATTAGAAGAGTTCTTTGAGATTTTTACGTGGGCTCAATTAGGACTTCATAATAAACCATGTGGTCTTCTAAATATAAATCATTATTATGACCCTCTTATCGCGTTATTTAATCATATGTCAGAAGAGCAGTTTTTACACGAAAAGTACCGTAATATGGCATTAGTTGATAATGAACCGAAAGGGATACTAGATAAATTCAATTCATATGAACCACCAACTGTAAAAACTTACATTACTGAAAAACAAACCTAATAATAAAAAACAGACCAAGTCACTGCTTTTGGTCTGTTTTCCTATTCAAAGTGCATTCCAAAAGGGTAATTACAAAGCCCGCAGTATTCCTTCTTTAGTAAAAAAAGCCCTTCTCAAATGAGGCTCATAAAAGTCATTCGCAAATTTAATAGATGGTTGTTTATCTCCATCCTTATAATAACAATCCAAAGAATCGAATAATTCATTATAAATTCTTTCATCGAATTTGTTTAAAGACCTTGCAAGACCTTAGCCTCTTCTACTCCACTGATGAATAACCCGAAGAATAAAATCTGGTAAATGGGGTTTATAGTAAAAAAATATTAGGACACGTTAGCATTTGGAGGAAAAGGGATAGAGGCTATCTCAACTTTATTATTAATTTATGTTGCTTTGAAATAATGTTTGATCAAAAACACCTGACAAACCTGTATTTATGGTAATAATAAGAATCCTTTTAAAAAAATTGATTAAAATGGATTCTTCTTCACAGATTTAAGTTTGATATTTATAAAAATATTTGATCATTTTCTACCTGTGTTGCTCCACAATCGCTCCCGATAATTGAATAAAGATCAGCTTCTATTAGCTGGTTTTGTTGTTTTTTGATTTCATTCTACTTTTTCTACTGTAAGGGTATTTATTTGGGCTGGAGCTGATTCCATAATCATTCCGTCATACCCTACTCTTACCCTATCACCTATTTGAAACGTTTCATTTGGATTTACGGCGAGATTAATGCTTATTTGCCCAAGCGTTTTTCCGTCTACTTCTGCTGCATCAATTATTGCACTATCTCCAGTAAATTCTTGAATCGTTCCCACGAAAGTTGCTTTAACGTCTTTCTCCAGATTCTCTGAACCACAGGCAAACAGTAGACTAGCAACTACTATGGAACAGAATAGAATAATCTTATTACTCATTACGGCATACCTCCTTTAATACTCAGACGAGTACTGTTGAAGAAGTGTTACATTTTCCATTCCAGAGAATGGCCCTTATGAGGGAAAGCGCAATCCTTCCTAAAGAAATGCGCCCTATCGGAATAAGAATAATATATTTCTTTGTCTGCCTATTTTACATAATCAGATACTATAAGAACACTAAATTATTTTGTTTCTATACATTACCTTATTTACATTATGTCTTACGGTCTTATGACCGGCTTTAGTACCTTTACCAATAGCTATAAGCATAACATCTAAATACCTTTCAGAAATATTTAAGATGTCTTTTAATTTCTTAGAATCATAGCCTGACATAGTAATTGTGTCAAAACCAGCTTCATTTGCTAACAAAATTAATGACATTGACGCAAGACTTACATCTCTAGTTAATTCTAGCTTTAGATCTTCTTTTGATTTATTTTCATAATATTTTATTGCAGCATTCGCTAGATAATCTCTTAGCGATTCATCAAAATAACCTGCTTTAAAGCCTTCTTCATGTATCTTAATAATATTACCTTTGTCAAATGCCTGATAATCACCCAACATAACAATTAAAGTTGAAGCTTCTATCACTTGTTGTTGATTAAAAGCTATAGGCAGTAATAAATTTCTTAAGTCCGGATCATCAATAATTAAGTATCGAGTAGCTTGAATATTATTCCCATTAGGTGACTTACTTGCACTTTCAACTAGTGAGGATAGAATTTCTGAACTTATTTTATAACTTGAATCATAATGTCTAACTGAACGTCTTTTTTCCATAATATTTTTCACACTCATTATATCAACTCCGAAATTTTTATTTATTTATTGCGCCTTTAATTATAGTAAGCAATAATAAATAAGAAAATAACGCACAAAAATGTGGTATAGCCACTTTTAAGTGCCTATTTAGGAGAGAAAGCACATGGTTAACTATAATACTGGAATCAACATTTTTATGAACATTGCAGGTGGAAAATGGAAATGTTTAATACTCTTTTTCTTGAGTCAAAAATCAGTAAGGACAAAAGAGTTTTACGAATTAATACCTGGAATTACACAAAAAGTCTTAACAGATCAATTGAAACAGTTAGAAAGAGATGGACTTGTACGAAGAGAAATATTTAAAGAAGTACCACCAAAAGTAGAATACAGCTTAACTGATCTAGGAAGATCATTTGTACCAGTATTAAACACAATGTGTGAATGGGGTAACAAGTATGCAATTATAAAAGGTATAGATAAAGATCAACAAATTTGTTGTGATCATAACTAAACCTAAATTTCACCTAATGGTTCCCACTTATAATTGTAGCTTTGAAATAAAGTTTGATCAAAAGCACCTCACAAACCGGTATTTTACGATAAATAAAAAGAATCCATTTTGAAAAAAGATTGATCAAAATGGATTCTTATCTAGTAGGTTTAAATCTTGTTTTTATAAAAAAGTTTGATCATTTCTGTGATCCTTATTCCATTAAAGCGCCCTATTGTGGAAAATAATTAAGCTAATCTTATTGAATAGGTGCCTTTGAGTAAATCCTTATTTAAAAATTTTAAAATTCAAAAACAATATTATCCCCATTGGAGCATGGTATTTATTGTTTTCGACACTACTTTTTTTGATGAGAGGAATTCTATTCTATAAAAAAGTTAAAAATCTATTATTCCAGAGATTCTCATGATGTTCAATGATTGTTTTAGCTTCCAAAAGGTCACTGTTTAGGGTGGTAGTTAACCCTTTTTTCATAAATAATTTATATCCTAATCCATGAGCCATTCTAATAGTTGTATCTACACAATATTCAGTTTGTGCCCCACAAATTTCAAGTTTATTTATATTTAACTTTCTTAGTTGTTCATTCAAATCAGTCTTGTAAAAGGAATTTGCATGTGTTTTGTTGATAAAGATATCTGTATCTTTAGCATCTAGTTCCGGAAACAATTGCCATTCTGGAGAATTAAAAACCAAATCACTATCATTATGTTGAACAAAAATAATAGGATTGTTTATTTCTCTAAACAAACGAATTCTTTGATTAACTCCATTTAATACATTCGCTAGTTTAAATAGTGGAACATTTTTAGGCTGAACACCAATTTGCAAGTCAATAATTATTAGTGCTGTATTTTCCATAATTATTATTCTCCTCATATCTCTTTTAGAATTTATCTACTTACGATATCACAAAATTTTTATTTGTTCTAAGTAATTTTCTCGAAATATTAAGAAAAAGCACAACTCTTGATGAAGAATTGCGCCCTTTAATGGAAGATCGTTCAACAGTATTAAGAGCCTTCTAGTCACTTAACTATTACAGATAAGCCCCCTTTTGTTTAAGCAGAATACTTCACAAAACTTCTTTGAAACAAATGTTTATTGTAATATGGCAGTCAACGGATTACGTTGTTTAATCTCTTGTATTGATAGGTTTAAACTATAGTTCCCATGATCGAGAAGTTGATTAAGAAGAAGATTCAATTGATTTTGGGATTTAACTTTTATTTTTAAATGGTAACAGCCTTCTCCAGATACTCGGTGAGCTTCAACTACCTCTTTTCGATCTTTAATAAAACGAATAAAAGCAGCATGATTAGCTGTTTTCATATGAACAATGACAAACGCTGTATAAGAAAGCCCGAGTTTCATTTCATCGATTATTAGGGAGTAGGCTTTAATTACACCACTTTCCTCAAGTTTTTTAATACGATTCCCTACTGCTTGTCCAGTCATATGAATTTGTCCTCCCAAGTCCTTCCATTGAATACGTGAATTTTCGGTTAGTAACCGTAGAATCTGAAAATCAATTTGATCAATTTCCATAATAAATTCCTTTCACCGTGAAATTATTTGATATAAAAGTTTTTCATCAAAGTATCGATAAAAACCAAGATATTATTTATCATTTTATTATAATAAATTTTTTAATGAGGTGAAAAAAATGAGCACAGCTTTAATCATTGTCGATATTCAAAATGACTATTTTCCAAATGGAAAGATGGAATTAAGCAACCCCGTAAAAGCAGCCTCTAATGCTGCTAAAGTTCTTAAATGGTTTAGACAGAATAACAAAGATAATATTTTTCATGTCCAACATATTGCAAGTAATCCAGGTTTAGGCTTCTTTCTTCCAAATACGGAGGGAGTTCAACTAAATGAAACTGTTTTACCATTAGAACACGAAAGTATTATCATAAAACATGCACCTAACAGCTTTTTTAAAACCGAACTAGAGCGCAAATTAAGAGAAAAAAGAGTGACCAAGCTAGTGATTGTAGGTATGATGACGCATATGTGTATTGATGCCACAGTCAGAGGTGCTGTAGAGCTAGGCTTTGAAACTACTCTTATTGAAGATGCATGTGCGACAAGGGGATTATCCTATCAAGATAAGGTCGTGCCAGCTGAACAGGTTCATTTTGCGTTTGTCAGTGCACTTAATGGTATGTATGCCAACGTAATATCAACTGAGGATTTCCTGCAACAAGAAGCTAACACAATCTTGAAGAACAAATAATTCAATACAAATGGGGGGGTTTAAAAAGAATCTCCCTTTTTGCTGTTGTTTAAACTAATTAATAAGGTATCCTTCTTCAACTGCAACCGTTAGCTTAAGTGTAACTTCCCACAAATAATCTTTAATCAGGATATCTACTGTCCTTAATTCCTCAACAATATGGCCCTTAACATAAAGAAGGAGCCTAATTCTTGCTGCATAATTGCTCCCGATTGCTTAATAAGGTTTTATGGATTATCTTTTTCTTTTCCTAGAGAAAATCCTTCAAATAAACGCCCACCGTACGGATCCAAAACCTTATCTACTAATTGAACAACCTTATTTTTCTCACCTGTTTTATAAAAAACATTAAAGGCTTCTACGAACTCTTCGGTAAATTTCTCATCATGTTGATTCAAAGCACGAATAATCCATTTCGAAGAGCCAACCCACTGACGATTAGTTCTTAATACAAATTCGTGAACAAGATCAGCTAATGTGTTAGTTATAAATATTTCTTCAGCTCGGTTATTACTTCCTAAAAAATCATCAAGTGCATCAGTTATAAAGTATCGCTTTGTACTAACAATTTCTTCAGACCATATTTCAGGTCCCTTCTTTAATATATCTTTCGCTTCTTTTTTTATAGATTCTAAGATTCCTTCATCTCTTAAAATAATCCCTTCAGAAATCATTCTTGACATAGAAGGCTTTGCAGCTTTGCAGTCCATTTCGATAAAGTATTTGTATGAAGTTAAATTATGGGCAAAAACCTCTATTGCCCATCCAAAGTCAAACATAGACTCTCTATATGATGAAGTAAGTCTTTTATCAAAAATGACAATATCAAGATCAGAAGTTTCTGTTGCCTCTCCCCTAACTACACTTCCTGCTAATAAAGCCCCTTGGCAATTTGAAAAGTGCTTATCAATAAATTGTTTCGCTGCTACAACTGGATCAAACCTTTTCATTCACTTCACCTCTAACAATCTTTTCATTTCCAATATAAATTCGTCAATAAAAAGAAAACCCCTATTTCAAGGGTAAATTTAATCCAACTTTATTTCAATATACTGCCCACTTGCTGCATTAAAAAGGCGTTTTTTCTTATTGAAGAAACGCGCCCTTTAGTTGAGTAGATAATTTTATACAAGGGGGATATTTGCCAAATATTTAGCAAGAAAAATGATATGTTTTTTAATCCTTTTGAAAAAACTTTTCCGTTTGTGGATAATTCTTAATAAATAATTCATTTGCTTTTTGAAGTTTATTCGAATACTCAAGGTAAGCCCTACTCAAAATTTTTAAATTTGTTATAAAAATCTCATAATATCCACTGCTTTGTTGGAAATCTAATAGCAATTGTTGCATTTTATATACAGGGGTTGACTTAAACTCTTCAGAATTACGGAATTTGATGTACTCCTCCATACTCTGTTTATTACTTACAATATAGCTGTCAATATCATCAATTGCATTCAGTAAATTAGTATTCATTTCTTTTAAGTCTTCCTGCTTTATATAAGAAGTGAGCTCTTCTAAATATTCACCTATTTCTTTGGTAATGTTTATATTATCCAAAAAGTTAACAATATTAGTAAAAGCCTCTTCTTTCTCGACACTATCAATTTTCTCATTTAAAAATTGACCGAAGTGGATAGACAAATAAATACCATAAGCACCTGGAAAAGACTGCACTAATTTTTCTTTGATTGTAAAAGAATTGTTGAGATTAGAGTTAATAAACTCTATACCTTTATCAATATTATAGTTTTCAATTAAGAGTTCAAGACATTTCTGTTGTTCAACTACCCTTTGCCTTTTTAAATCAATTAAATATTTATATTTCGATAATGTTAATGACTTATTGCTACTCTCAAAAACATCTTTTATTTCAGAAATACTTAATCCTAAATTTCTGAGAACAGATATTTCTTTTAATGTGGAAATATTCTTTTCACTATAATTTCTATATCCGTTTTCTCCAATCTTTGGATGGACCAATCCTTGCTTTTCGTAGTATTCTATTGCTTTTTTTGTTAGTGGACATTTTTTGCATACCTCGTTTATTAACAATGCTATCACCTCAAGAGAATAATAAGCTAACCCCCAAGGTGAGAGTCAACATAATTCTGAAATTAATAAGAATATTCCTCAGTTTGAGTACCTTATCTTGTTCAAGTATAAATCTTCACAATCACACTCTGGCCTTTAGCATAATTATCCAAATGAGTTTTTTGAATTATCTGGTCCGATTGCAGAACAAAAAATCCTGCATATAAATACAGGAATTTTGATTAATCTTTTTTATAAATTATCGAACTTTTTTCGCAAATCATCAAACATTATTTTAAATCAACAATTACAATTTATCATAAATTTCATCCCTTACAATTGTTCCTTATTCAACTAACCTGCCCCTTATGTGACATAAGAAAGGAACAATACCATTAATCAAGTATGCCCCCGTTAGATGAAATAGAATTATTCACAATCTCCTACCTCCCCATTTCTGGATGGAAGCTTTCCTTGAGAGATGGTATGAATTGGAATGAAGCTAAAAAGCTTTATTGTTCTACTAACTTAATAGCTTCAACGTTTTTAGACTTAACACTATAATTTTGCTCTAGACTTTAATTCTCCAAATTGAGTAAATCTAATCTTTTCGCTATACTACCGGGTTGCTCTTAATGTTAAACTCTCTTGCCTGTTTCTAAGACCTGTTGCGAATAGAAAGAGTGAGTATGCCTAACAAAATAAATCATTATTAGTACCTCATTCACTTCCTTGCTGTCTCTTTTTTTCTTTTGCAAAAATATAAAGCAAGTACAATCCAATGAGGCTATAAGTAATGAACATGCCAATGATTAGCTTACTAGATTCAGATAGCGCCGTTTGCTTAAGTAAAATATCTGGTAAGAACAGTGCGAGTAAAACAACTGGAATAATGATCGTTTTGCTCCATATGGAGAAGGCGATGATGAGTATGAATACAACGCTCCCCAACACAATACTGCCGATTTCTCCAAAGTTGACGATCGGTGTGTCAATCATTGTATCCAAAAATAGGACTAATAGATAAAACAGCATGCTAACGATGATTGGTAACGATAAGATGATTATTTCCTTTGTGACGGATGTCTGTTTTCTTGATGTATATTTAAATACAATGGAAACACCCATAATAAATAGGAAGGTATAAACAATCATTCCAATGATATTAAATAGACTATAAGCGAGTACTCCGTTATCAAGTAAATCTCCGAATATGGTAAAAGCAATCGGTCCCAGCAAGACAAGTGGAAAGTACTTTGCCCATGATGCAAGATCTGATTTCATTTCACCTGAAATACTCTCCATATAGGCACTTGGGGAGTCTCCTACAATTTGGTCAATCGATTTACCATTTGCTTCTGCTTCTATTAGATGATCTTCGAGTTCTGTAGTAATCTCCTTAATTTCGTTGAGGTTTTTTCCACTTGATAGTAAATAGATATGCAAGTCCTCAAGAAATTTTCTACTCTTCTGTGTTAATGCCATTTTTTCCACCTCCACTATTCCATTTCTTTTTTTAGGACGGCATTGACGCTTTTCTCTAGCTGTTGCCACCTCAGGATAAATTCTGCTAATGCCTGCTTGCCTTCTTTTGTAAGAGAATAGTATTTTCGCTGTGGTCCAGCTGTCGATGCTCTGCGAACAGAAGTGACTAATCCTTCTCTTTGCATGCGCATGAGTAGCGGATAGATCGTCCCTTCACTCACCGCATCAAAGCCATAATCACCTAGCCGTTCAGCCATTTCATAGCCATAGCACTCTTTACCATCAATAATCGCTAACAGACAGCCATCGATAATTCCCTTCATCATTTGTGTTTGCGACATTTCTTTTCCACCCATTTCACTATCTTGTTTTACAAGGTATAGGAACAGTATAAAATATACTATCTTGTAAAACAAGGGTTATAGTATTTATTTTTCAATAAAAGCGTCTCTAACTCAAACGTTTGTTAAACCATTACCCTTGTTCCCTCTATCTATACAGATATCAATTGGATATTATATTACAAAACTTGGGCTATCGTATCTAAATGAAAAATTAGGTCCTTCTGACATTTATTCATAACCAATAGAACGATACACTTTTAGTACGTTCAATTATTAAAGGAGATGAAGGATATGAATGGAAATAAAAAACGGTACCTCAGTGGGGCGATACTTATGACTGCCATGCTTATGGCTCCAGGTGCAGCATTCGGACATGGTTATGTCGAGCAACAACCTTCTCGTGCCCTTTTATGTGCACAAGGTGTCAATGAAAATTGTGGCGGAGTTCAGTATGAACCACAATCAACCGAAACAACAAAAGGTTTTCCTGAAGCAGGTTTAGAAGATGGCCAATTTGCTTCTGCCAATGGGATATTTCCTGAATTGGACGAACAATCCGAAACGCGATGGGCAAAAGTCGATATGGATGCAGGGGAGCAAACATTTACATGGCATTTGACTGCTGCTCACTCAACAGCCAAATGGCATTATTACATAACAAAAGAAGATTGGGACCCTAATGCACCCTTAACACGAGATCAATTTGAATTAACCCCTTTCTTTGAAGAAAATGATCATGGGGCAGTCCCAGGCTCAACCGTTTCACATGAAGTAACCGTACCTGCGCGTGAAGGCTATCATGTGATCTTAGCTGTATGGGATGTGGCGAATACAAGCAATGCCTTTTATCATGTGATTGATGCCGAATTCTCTGGTGAAAGTAATATACCTACACCTGAACCGGAAGAACCAAGCACAGACCCAGAACCCGAAACGCCTATTGAAAGCGACACTTGGCAGACAGACACTATTTATGTAGAAGGGGATCGTGTAATTTATAACGGTTTAACATATGAGGCACAGTGGTGGACAAAAGGGGATCAACCTGGTATATCGAGTGTGTGGCAACTCATCAGCGAAGCGGAAAACCGTGAATGGAATAGCGAAGTCATTTACTATGGTGGTGACCAAGTACTGTTTAATGGGCAACTTTATAAGGCTAAATGGTGGTCAAAAGGGGACGTGCCAAGTGAATCTAGTGTCTGGGAAGAAATTTAAGTAGGTGAATAACTTATTGCTCTCCTAATTAGACAAGAGAAGTTGTGTGGACATTTCTCATTTGCCCACACTTCTTTTTTCATTTGGCGAAACCGCCTAGGTAGACATCTCATTTCTCTTATCTATCAGCTTACCACCGTCTCTCTTCCTTCATTATTGGAGGATCGTTATAATGAAAATGAAAAGACCATAAAGACTAACCACTATCCACGCCCACATTCTCCTAATTCCAGCTGTATATTGAAGACCTATACCCACGAGGATAAGTTCCCATATAAAGAATACTTCGAGTAAATGTAGTGGACTTGACACGTCACTGTTAAACAAATAACCAATACTTGTTACCTTAATTAAGCCATCACTACCAACTAGGGCTTGAATAATGACATTCAAGACATTACCAAAAGTCGTTACAATGACAATATATGTATACATGGAAAATAATTGTGTAAAGGTTGCACCTGTTTTGACCACTTTTGTTATGACCCAAATTATTAAGCTCACAACTGTTATAAAAAATATGGGACCAAATAAACTGGCAATAGAGATTGGTACGATACTTAGCCACATACCTCCCATTTCACCCAAACCGACTTCAGAAAATATACTGGATTCTACGTAAAATGCACCGAAAAACATATGGATAAAGGATAAAATAAAGACGATAAATAAGGCACTTTTCACCTTTGGTGTTTGCTTTAACTGTTTAAAGAGCATAGACGGCTCTGATACTAGTGTTTTTAAATCGTTCCACATCACGGTTCCTCCTCTAACAAAAAGAAGTGCAGCTTATCTACTACACTTCTTCTAATTATTCATAACGCAATGATTCAATAGGGTCGAGCTTTGATGCTTTACTTGCAGGTAATATCCCAAAGATGACACCGATTAGCATAGAGAATAGCATGCCTCCAGCAATGACTTGCCAACTCATGAGAGACGGCCAACCCGCAAATAGACTAATTAATGTTGTCACACCCCAACCAAGCAGAATACCGACTACACCACCAATGAAAGTAAGTGTAATTGACTCTATGAGGAATTGAGTTAATACTTGCTGTCTCGTTGCGCCTAGCGCTTTTCTTATGCCGATTTCACGCGTACGCTCTGTGACAGAAACAAGCATGATATTCATGACGCCAATTCCTCCGACAAATAATGAGATCCCGGCAATACTACCAATAATCATCGTCATAATTGTTGTGACCTGACCGAGTCCTTCAGCGATTTCTTCCATATTTAACACTTGGTATGCTTCTTCCGTGTTATAGCGACTGTTCATAAGAGAGACTGCTTTCTCTCCTGCCTGCTGTAGATCATCTGCCGAATCAGTCTGTAATGTCACTTGCGATATATCACTACTGCCATAAATCGTTAACCAAGTCGAACTAGGCAAGTATACTTCCATACTACCGAAGGAGAAAATCCCTGTTGGTTTTTCTAGCACACCAATAATTTCAACCGGTTGAGCACCAAGGCGAATCACCTCACCCACTGCTGCTTCTCCTTCAAATAGCTCTTCCTGAAGTGATTGACTAACAATAACTGCCCGTTTTCCACTTAAGAAATCTGCTGTTGTAAAACCTCTTCCATCTGATAGATTTAACGGGTTCAATTGAAAATAAGATTCGTTAATCCCCATTAAAGTTGCTTCTATCTGCTGATCTCGAAACTGAACAGGGCCGAATTCTAAGCTTGACGCAACGACCCTTTTCACTTCATCAATTTCCTCTAAAGCGCGAATATCCTCTTGTGAAAAAGCCGAGGCATACAATGCATTAGGATTGGCCATTATCTCTTCATCTGACGGTTGATAAAATAAATCAACCGTATTTCCCGGGCCTGTGAGTTGCGATTTCAACATGGCTTCCCCGCCCTGGCCAATAGCAACAACAATAATAACAGAGCCAACACCGATAATGATCCCTATCATTGTAAGAATTGAACGCAGCTTATGTGCCATTAACGAACTAAGTGCCATTTTTATACTTTCAAGAAGGCTCAAAGTCATCGCCTCCCTACTTGGCGCTCATTTTCGACAATGATACCATCGCGGACGAGAATTCTACGACTCGCATAAGCGGCGATTTCCGGTTCATGTGTTACCGTTACAATCGTAGTACCTTCTTTATTTAGTTGGGTAAAAAGCTCCATAATATTTTCACTCGTTTTTGTATCGAGCGCGCCAGTCGGTTCATCAGCCAAGATCAACTTCGGTTCATTCACAAGTGCACGGGCGATGGCTACCCGTTGCTTCTGTCCGCCTGATAACAAACTCGGAAGCTGTTCCATCCGGTCTTCTAAACCTACCTTAATGAGCGCCCGCTCAGCTTTAGCCATTCTTTCCTTCTTATTCAGACCACTATAGATCATCGGTAGTTCAACATTTTTTAAAGCAGTCAGCCTTGGTAGTAAGTGAAATTGTTGAAAGACAAAACCAATGGACCGATTTCTAATTTTCGCTAGTTCCACTTCAGAATATTGCGATATATCTTCACCGTCTAGTTGATAGGTTCCATTCGTCGGTCGGTCTAGACAACCAATAATATTCATTAATGTCGATTTTCCAGAACCAGACGGTCCCATAATTGCGAGTGACTCTCCATTTTCAATCGTTAAGTCAATGCTTTGTAAAATATCGACCATTTCATCGCCTATCTGATAAGATTTTGTGATTTCTCGTAAATGAATCATTCGACTTCCACTTCCAAGCCATCACTCAATTCATCAGAAGGATTAGTAATCACATCATCTTCAGCTGTTAAACCATCTAATATCTCTATCTTTTCACCAGTGGCAACGCCTACACTCACGTCTTGACGATGAGCTTTTCCATCTTTTAAAAGATATACATAAGATTCACCATCCGCAGATAACACAGACTCAGATGGGACAGTAAGTGCCTTCTTACTACTTGTCTCCACTTCAATAATTAATTGGAATCCTGTGCGCAGTTCAGTAATATCATCTTCAATTTCAACTGTCATTCCATATTTCGCTGGGGTCGCTTCACCAGCAACAGACTGGTTGTTATCATCTGGCATTAAACCGATGAAATTAACCTTCCCCTTCCATTCTTTATCAGGTAATACATCTGTCCGAATCGTCGCTTTCATCTCTTTCTCGACCTTTAAAGACTCAAATTCTGATAAAACCCCTCGGGCTACCATTTCATCCGTATTACCAATATGGATGACTGGCTGCTGAGTCATTGAATCCGTTGGTTGGTCTTCATTCACTTGTAAAATTGTTCCGTCTAATTTACTTTTTATCTCTAAATCTTTTTGTTGTGCTTCTATTTCTTTCTTTTCTAGAAGTAACTGACGAACATCTAAATTTGCCATTCTTAAATCTAATTGCAGCTGATCTCTTTCCGGAGCTATTTGCTTAGCGGCTTCTTTTTTGCCGACTTGATCACGCAATTCCTTTTCTTGGTCTGAGAGTCGATCTAATTGTTTGTCCACTTGATTGATTCGTAAATAACCAGATTCAATCTGTAAACTCAACCTTTCAAGCTCCATCGCCACTCGTGTATCATCATACTTGGCGACAGCCGTACCTTTTTCAACAGCATCGCCTTCCTTTACAAGGATTTCAGCAATTTCTTCGCCTTCTACACCAGGATACACTTTCTGTTCATTTTTCAAAGATAATGTACCTGGCACAATTAACGTATCTGTAATTACTTCATTCTCAGCATTTGCAGTCGTTACAGAAGGTCCTTTCGCAAAAGCTTGATGATAGACGCTTGCGCCTATCATCACCAAAACTACACTTACCACTCCAACAATGATCCAAGTTTTTTTCTTCATATTTATCTTAGACCGCCGTAGAAGTAACTAATGCGAAAATCATACTAATAATAAAGAAGGCAATGGCAACACCGTATGCAACACCTTTACTTAATCCCGCCACTTTATGCAAACCTAAACCGACAAGGATTGTTTGCCAGATGGAGAAAACTTCAATACTCGCCCAAACACTCGTAGCTTCTGCATTTAATACAGATGCTAAACTCGTCACATTTAACTCTGGGTTGCCACCAATTATCATACGAATGACACCATTCAAGATGAGTCCAATGACACTGATAACCAGAATGTATGTATTCATTGAGAAAAGCTGCTTAAATGACACATCAGAACTGGCAATTTTACAAATTAATAGATAAATAGCTGAAGAAATTAATACCGTAAAAATGGGTGAAATGATACCAATAATCACAAACATAATCAGTGAAATCATGTATACCATATCTTGTTCAGCTTGAGATAACTCATCAATTCCAAGATAAGCTGGGTCCATCGATGAAGCGGTAATAATCATACCCACTGTGAATAATAATGTCACTAATAATAGTGGTACCCAGATCTTCGGTTGTTGCTTAATCCGCTCAAATTGCTCTGATGGATTGGCAATCATCCCAAACAAACGTGGTTTCTTTGGCTCCTCCACCTCATGCTTTAATTCAGCTTCCATAAAAAAATCTCCCCTTTTTATAAACTTGCTACAATAATGTATACGTGGTGGCAATTGTAAAGTTTCATTTTTTTGGTAAATAATTTTATTAAAGACGCTGAATACTATCCGATGTTTCGCTCATATCATTAGCAAAGAAATAAAATTTAATAGAAGGAGATTGAAATGGGAGTGGAAGATAAAAGAGAACACTTAAAAGAAGCGCCATTTAGTTTTCAAATAATGAAAAATCAATCAGTTGTGATTTCCTACAACCATAAAGTCATAAAAACAATCAATGGAAAAGAAGCGGCGAAGTTCATAAATAAGATCGAGAACGAAGAGGGCAACATTCAATTATTGTTGGCAAAACTCACTGGTAACTTTAAGCGAGGAAATGAAAGGTTGAGTAAGGAGCATCCAAAACAGCAGTAGGGAAATGCCCTTTTTAGGGTGCCTGATGACATGTTTCATCAGGCACTCTATTTGAAGGTGAAGCTTACTAATATAGAAAAGCTTGATTCGAGTACATGAGTTTTTTGTGGCGCTCTTATTTTTCATGCCTAATTTGAGACCGCCGTATCTAGTTTTACAATGGCCTCAATGTGCCATTCTGATTTGAGAGACCGCAATTCACTTCCATGCGACACTCTTAAAGCGGATCCCTCGTTCAAGAGCAATGTTTCACATTTTTATATAAAGACATTTAACCTCATTATTGCTCATCATAGTATTCCCCGGCAGTTTGCTCAGCATTAAATGTCCAATTTACACGAAGTTGATCACCTTGAAATTGATTTTGATCTTGTCCATTATCAACAAATTCGAATAACACAAACATTTTTTCTTTCTCCCCTGCTAGGATACCATCGGGTATTTGTCCACCGCCAACGAATGTATCGATAGCCGTTAAGTCTGGCTCTGTATTCGATAATTCTGCCAATGTAGTTTCGACAACAGGGACTGTTGCGCTGCTTGTATTATACATAATCGTTACTTTGATATGGTCAGCGAAATCTTCTACATTATCCCCATTTGCATCCACTACAGAGTAATCTGTTTGTAGCAGAACTTTATGAATATCTAATGTACCATTATTCTCTAAAGTGAATTCTCGATAGATTTCATCACCTGGCTTGATATTATCAATATTCACAACAAAATCCGGATTTACAGCTAAATCTAATGTTCCTGCTGCAAAAGTATTTTCAGTGGCAAAACTATCACTAAAATACGCATAAGTGCCTCCGGTAATTAATGATAATCCAAGTGCAGCTGTCATCAGATTCTTTTTTGTTAACTTAAAATTTAATCCCATGTAAACATTCCTCCTAATATATGTTTCACTTCCCCTTAGTAGAGAAGAGAATTACTGCGTATATACCTCTTTTGGTTTTCTCTCCCCTGGTTGCACAAAGGCAGAGAAGAGTAGAATGATGCCTGGAATAATCATTAATAATGCGGCTCCTGCTTTTGTTTGTGCGGTATGCAGAACATAGCCCAGATAGGGGATAGTCACACCTGCATATTCCCCAACCACATGATGTGCTGGGACTTCCCATCTATCAACAGCGTCATTATTATCACCTTTAGTCTTATACGTAATTGCCCCACCTTTTAAAGATGTTTCTACTATTCTATGTGTGATAAGGATCTCATCAAGTTTGAAAGTAATAATATCTCCTTTTTGATAGGTTTGATTTTCTTCTGTTCTGTTAATAGCTATCACTGAACCTGTTTTAAATAATGGCTCCATTGATCCAGAAAGCACTGTTTTAACCTGGTATCCAAAGAGATTGGGTTCATTACCAGTGAATCGAGCAAAAAGCATGATAAATAATAAAACACAGATAAGCAGAAATAGTAGATTACCAATTAAGC
Organism: Cytobacillus sp. FSL W7-1323; assembly: GCF_038595015.1. Taxonomy (NCBI): domain Bacteria; kingdom Bacillati; phylum Bacillota; class Bacilli; order Caryophanales; family Bacillaceae; genus Cytobacillus; species Cytobacillus sp. FSL W7-1323. The sequence goes on along the minus strand of NZ_CP151998.1, from coordinate 649,406 downwards.
GCAGTGTCCATTTTGCTAGACTTAACAATATGAATGACTCTCCTTTCATAAAACTTCATCGTTTTTCTCTGCTACCAATAATATAACTGAAATATCTGAAAAATAAATTGGGTTATTTTTATCTGTAATTAGACCTAACAAAGCGTGCGATTCCTATAGAAAATGATAGAGTTGAGAGTCCAAAGTCGCGTTTTATTAACCCAATCGCTTACATATTGACGCAGCATTAAGTTTTCAGAATAATTGTAATTGTTTACAGAAAATGAATATGAGGTGATTGTTTTGAAGAAGAAAAATTTTACTAAGAAAGTGCTTTTACCCACTGCATTAGCCTTGTCCGTCACATTCACGGGGTTTTCTCCATTGTCCACATATGCAGCGATTCAAACAGAGACCAATGAAGTCATCTGGCAAGCACCGAAAGGATTAAATAAAGAGGAGGTTGTACAAGCTTATTTACAGGACCAATTAAAAGATCAGCCCCAACCTAAAGCACGTTCAAGTAAAAAGAATGTGAATCAATTTAAAATCATTGATGAACAGGTTGATATACAAATAGGAACAACTCATATGAAAACCGTTGAACAAATTAACGGGGTCCCAGTTTACGGCTCAGGCCAAACAATTTCACTAGATGAGAACTTAAATGTTTATGCTTCTATCGGAGAAGTAAATAATGAGTTAGTAAAAGTAAATATCAATACAACACCTACTATTACTAAGGAAGAGGCAGAGTCTCAGGCGAAAGATGCGATAGAAAATGAAATTGGTGCGATAAAAGATTATGATGGCATTGAAACAGATCTGATGGTATTTCCAAAGAATGATGAATACCATCTGACCTATTTAGTCAAAGCCTCTACATCTATTCCTGAGCCTGGTTACTTCCATTATTTTATTGATGCGCATACGGGTGAAGTACAACATCACTTTAATGCCCTTCATTCTGCGGAGCCGGAAACAGAAACTGTCAGTGCTCGTGGATTAGACTTATTAGGAAAAATGCAAAATTTCAATGCGACAAAGAATATGGAAACGGGTAAAACCCATTTATATTCATTAGAAACTGTCAAAAATCGTTCAGTACCTATTCATACGTATGATGCACAAAGAATGGGTGAAACGCCTTTTATCCTTTTGTCTGCCTTACTAGGATTTACAGGATTTGAAGTAGAGACAGCGTCTAACTTCTTCTACGACCCAGCAGCTATTTCTGCCCAACAAAACTCGATAAAGGTAAACAAATACTATCAAAACGTACATGATCGTAATAGCTTAGATAACGATGGTATGAAGATTATTAGCACCGTACACATTGGTGATAAGTGGAATAATGCAGCGTGGAACGGGAAACAAATGCTTTATGGAGACGGTGATGGTTCATACTTCAGTTCACTAGCAGGGGCACTTGATGTTGCAGGACATGAAATGACACATGGCGTGATAACAAATACAGCTAATTTAACGTATGAAGGTGAATCAGGCGCACTAAATGAATCCATTGCTGATATTTTCGGTGTGTTAGCAGAGAATCATTCCAAAGCTGAAGAAGATAGAAATTGGGTAATAGGGGAAGACGTATACACTCCTAATATCCCAGGTGATGGAGGGCTTCGCTCCCTAGAGAACCCGAAAGACAACTCACTTCACCCGAACTATGGGATGAAAGATGATGCTTATCCTGACCATTATGATGATCGCTATTTAGGAGAGTTAGATAAAGGTGGCGTCCATATTAATAGTAGCATTAACAATAAAGCAGCCTACCTTATTGCAGAGGGTGGAGAACATTACGGTACTACTGTTAATGGAATAGGATCAGATAAATTAGGCAAAATTCTTTATAAAGCATTAACAGTCTATTTAGTGCCATCATCTAATTTTTCCGAGATGAGAGAAGCTATGGTGCAATCTGCACGTGATTTATATCCTGATAGAAATGGAGAACCTTCCGCTGAAACAGCTGCTGTAATGGCTGCTTACGATTCAATTGGAGTACTAGAATAATTATTGAATCTTGTAAGCTGAGTGGTAATCATAACGAACAAACACTATGAATAATAGTCTTTGTTCGTTTTTTTATGAAAATGGCTAGCGTTTAAAATCCGTTATGCCTTAGGGCCTTTTTAGGTTCCCACTCATATTTTTGGGTTTTTCTGATTTATGGACTAAACCTACGAATAGCTCACACAACCTCTTTTTCTGGATTTTATTTCCATATTCAGAAATTCAAATGACGTGCAAAACGCTTTTGCTCGGCTTTCATTTCGGTTTTTTCCTCTAAGTGACCAGTCTTTTTTCTGTCTTTTCTGCGTATACGTCTCTTGCAAACAGTTCGCTACAAGAATCCTCATCATTTATTATAGAATAATTAGGAGAAAATCAAGTTGTACCAATTAGAGTATGACATTGAAAGGCTAGAGATAGAAACCTTTTTCGGATATCTAGCTATTTTTATCATTTGCTTTAACCATGTTGATATGATAAACCTTAATTATTCGTGGGCTTTTTTTCATTACATTCTATCTTCAGTTAGTAAGGTGGCTTTTTTTATGAACACTAGTGAAATTGCTAAATTATCTAAGGTCCATCCAAATACAGTACGACTTTATGAAGAATGGCAGTTTATTTCGCCTGTACCAAGAAAACCAAATGGTTACAGAGTTTATTCTGAACTTCATCTTAAGCAAATGGAAATCTCTAGACTTGCTTTTAAACAAGAATTTATACAGAATAACCTTCGCAAAAAGGCAACAGAAATTGTTAGACTTAGTGGCCGCGAACAGTTCAAGGATAGTTTACGAGCAGCAGAATCCTATTTAACCTATTTGCAAACAGAATATGAGTTTGCTTTAAAAGCAATTGAGACGGTGAAAAATTTATTACAAAACAAATCGATTACAGGTGAAACTTACTCCCACAAGTCCGTTGCTTCTATGCTTCAGTTAACGGAAGAAACATTACGGAATTGGGAACGGAATCATTTGTATACTATTAAAAGAAATACGCAAAATCGAAGAATTTATACAGATCGTGATATTCAAAAATTACTTGTAATACGCGCGTTACGCAGCGCACATTTCTCGATTACTAGCATTGCAAATTTATTTCAAGAAATGGAACAATCGAAAAAAAACACAGATATCCTGCAAATTTTACAAACGCCCAACTTTTCTTCGGATTTTTTTCATGTAACAGACGATTTAATGAATCAATTAAAGATAGCGATGGATGATCTGAAAACAATCATCGCTATCTTAACAGAACTACAATAATGGTGATGGTGCTTCTTTATCTACCAATACGGTTAATTCATGCATTGCTCTTGTTGAGGCTATATACATTAGCCCACGATCAAATTCGGTTCTATAATTGGTTTCATTTACAAAAGGTACGATAACAACATCAAATTCAAGACCTTTCGCATACTGAATCGTCGTTAAAACTAGACCTGTTTCAAACTTTCCCGTTTGGCCATCCAGTACTGTAAATGGTATGTTTAAACGTTCCTGCAAGATCTGTAAGTCTTTCTCCCCCTTACAGATAATGGCCGTAGTTCGATAATCATTCATCGCAATTTCATGAATCTGTTTCAGCATCTGTTCAAATGTTAAATACATACATTCTTTTGGTTCTTCCCCGTGTCTTGCAATTGGATGAATTTCCCCATTATGCATGAATTTTTTTGCATACAATGCAATTTCATATGATGACCGATAGCTGGTTGTTAATTCTACATATTCTAGATTATTAAACATGGCTTCAAATGCCTCTTTTGATATCGTTTCATATGGTAAGATAGCCTGACTAAAATCACCAATGATTGTTCGCTTACACGTAAACACTTTAGAAAGTACAGCATATTGGATTGGTGTATAATCTTGCATTTCATCTAGTACAAAATGCTGTACGAGCTCATACTGCTTGATACCTTTAAAATAAAACTGTACAAATAGATAAGGGTATACATCATTAAATTCAAAATGTTTTTTCGAAAACTTAAAAGAGTTTTGCCCCTGTGTTTCGATAAAAGAACGATAAATCTCTAACGGTGAAGAAAACAAGAGTCGTTTTTTCAGACGCTTTATGATTTCACTTTTATTCGGTATTTTCCCTTCTCTATCCCACTTAGATTTAAGCGCTTGAATGATATCATCTGCCATAAGTTCTAAACGTGTAACAATCGGCTCACTTCGATATTGAAGGAAGCGCCCTTGTAAATAATCAGCTTGTAGCACTACACCAGCAATGGAGATATTTTCGTTTTTAAGAAGCCTTGAGTCTAAGTTAAATAAAAAGGATTGAAGCTTTTGAACAAATGAATAATTCCCTTTCATTTTTGCACGTAAAGCCAGCTCCCCATTTGGATTCGATAGAATCTCTTTTGTTTCTCCCTCAAATGATCTAAAAGTTACACCAGCTGGTAATAAGTTTTCCGTAAGCTCGTCCAATGTAAAGGAGCGAATTGGCTCTTCACCTAGCTCGGGTAAGACGGTAGAAATATAATCACCGAATACCTTGTTTGGCGACAAAATAAAAATACGTTCTGCTCGTAACGTATCACGGAATTTATATAAATAATAAGCTATGCGGTGCAAAGCAACAGCTGTTTTTCCAGAACCAGCAACTCCTTGAATGATGACATTATACGCTGATTCATTTCTTACTATTTTATTTTGTTCTCGTTGAATCGAAGTGACGATTGTTTTCATCTTATCATTTGTATGCTGATTTAATGTTTGCTCTAGAACTTGATCTTGTATTGTTAATGAGCTATCAAGCACATATTGGAGTTTAGAATTTTCTATTTTAATCTGACGTTTCTTAATAAGTTCTCCGTCAAACTGCTTATCCATCGCAATATAATAGGCCTCACCGATTTCAAATTCATAGTACATATTACAAATAGGGGCGCGCCAATCATAGATAATTTGTGTGCCTTCTTCATCGGCAAAACCGAAGCGCCCAATATAAAACGTCTCTGCCTCACTAGGATGGTCACCATGATATAAAAAATCAAATCGTCCGAAGTATGGGGATTCTATAAGCTTTCTTACCTGCTCACGTTCCACCACTCGTGCGAAACCATGTTTGTCTATCATACTTAAAGTTTGCTGGTAGTCATACACCTGGAATTTATCGAGTTCATTTTTATATTCAACCATATATTTTTGTAATTCCTTAAAATTGTGGTCTTGATCAATAATGTTTGATGAAAGCTTTTTATAGGCCTTTGTTAATTCATTTATAGTTTTTTCAAGATAAATAAATTCGCTTGTCTCCATCACAAAATTCCCTCCTTTTCAAGTGTATCACCAACTATAACAAATAGATTCTCGCTGGTGTTAAAGTGGAGGGTTGTATTTTTATTTCGGTCTTAAGAAGAATAGCGAGAGAGATAATTACAGAATATTAAAAATAATATACCAATTCAATAAATCTATATTACAATTGTATACATTAATAATTAAATAGATCTAGGGGGTAAGTACCATTGTCAGTAGGCCATATTATTAAATTTTATAGAGAAAAAGAAGGTATGACTCAATCACAATTAGGTGACGGTATTTGTACTGCAACACATGTGAGTAAAATTGAGAATGGTAAAACAGATTATTCATTAGAAATTATTCAATTGTTTTCGCAAAAGTTACAAATTGATTTACAAAAAGAAAGTGAAAAGTTCGAGGAAATCGAAAAAACATTGCATTCTTTCAATGAAGCTTTGATTTTGAATAAGATTAAACAGGTAGAGTCTTACCGAAGAATTTTAAATAATATACCATACTTACTATCTACTAAGTATGCCTATTTTTATCAACTGGTAATGCTACGATATTGGTTCGTAAAGGAGGAGAAGAAGGAGATCGATGCCCTCTTAGGTTCTTTAGACAAGGTAGAAGCATGGATGAATCCTTATGAAAAAAACTTTTTACTTCATATGAAAGGATGGCATCTCATCCGCTATTCTTCTAAAAAAGATGATCATTATGAAGCCATCGCTATTTTCAATAAAATCCAGATTGCCTATTACCCAAATGAGGAATTCTATTATCATTTAGCACTTGGTTATCAATATGTAGGCAGACAAGTAATGGCATACATGTATGCAGAAAAGGCATTAAAATACTTTAAAGAAATCAATAATTACGCTGATGCAATTAAGGCGGAGTCCTTGTTGTTATTACACATATCTGAAGATCCTTATGTCGATGTGAAACCTATGTATAACCGATTAATTTATGCGTGTGAATTAATTAATGATAATGACAAAAAAGGGATGTTACTGAACAATCTTGGAAACACGCTTCTCAAAAGAAAAGAATATAATGAAGCTTATCAATACCTGAAGGAGTCTATACGCCTATGTAATAAAAAAGGTAAAGTCTACATTCATCGCCTTTTCAATTATATTCTCGTTGCAGTTGAAGGCCATTTAAGTAGTAAAAAAACCTTAAGAAAAAATATTACCGAAGGACAAAGAATAGCACTAGAACTAGAAGAAGAAGTCTTTATACACCTTTTTAAATTATTGGAGTATAAATTAGAAGATGAACAAGACAAATACCAACTATACTTAGCAGAAAAGGCATTCCCATATTTCAAAGAACATCAACACTTTGCCTTAATGAAATCATCTTTGAAGGAACTAGTCGAGATGAATCAAATGAATTCTTCCCCTCAGTTAACAAGTGAATTATTAGAAGAAGCTGTTCAGCTTATATAATTTTCAAGTGGCACTATAACTGTTAAAAGTTCCATCCCCTGGTATTCTTATCAAGCTGCACGACAAGCAAGAGATTGAAAGTTTTAATAAACAAAGATAAATGAAGTATTTTAAACGAATACCTAAAGATAAAAATATACAACACTTCTATTCCATATAGATAAATTTGTAGAAAGTGAGACCCCCATTATCTTTCTATTGTTCGAAAGGAGTTTGAAGCATTCTTGAATAATCCAATTTGATTTACCCCTAAAAATCCAACTATAGACGAACAAAACTTGGGGGAAATAATCATGTTTCGAAACAAAAATTTTGCTTTATTAGTATCCGGGCAGTCTCTTGCGAATATGGGGGATATTCTTTATATTACATCAATCATTAGTATGATATATCAATGGACAGGGTCAAGCTTTTATACAGCATTTGTCCCTTTTACGATAACATCAGCTATGTTTCTATCAAGTTTACTTTCACCGCTTGCGATGAATCGTTGGAACTTAAAATGGCTACTCACCTTTTCACAAGTTGGGAAAACGATCATTATTATCCTACTCACCCTTCTTGTAACTGAAATGGTTGCTGTACCGTTTATCATTGTCTTTTTACTCATTGCTGGCATCGGGTTGCTCGATGGCTGTGCGAATCCGATCAGCCAAACATTGATTCCTTATTATGTTAATAGTGAACAATTAGTGAAAGCAAATGGGTTTTTCGATACGATTACACAAATCATTCAAGCTGGCATGTGGTTCATCAGTAGTTTGTTGCTCATTCGTATTGGTAGCAACAACTTATTGTGGGTAGTGATTGGTTTATTCTTCTTATCTAGTTGTTTCCTTTCTTTTTTAAACAGCGTACAAAGCTCAAACACAAAACAACCGTCTCCGTTTGCCGAAATGAAAGAAGGTTGGCACATCCTGTATCGAACACCGATATTGCGAAAAATGGCCTATATTGAAGGGCTTGATTCCATCGCTACTACAGTATGGATCGCTGCTATTCTCTATGTATTTGTGAGTGAAAGGCTACAAGCCGACCATCAATGGTGGGGCTGGATAAATGGCGCTTTTTTCCTTGGGCTCATTCTCGGCAGTCTTTATTGTATGAAGTATGCAAAAGTAGTAGAAAACAAAATAAGAAAGGTGTTTATACTCGGGGCCATCGGAGCGTTTTTTAGTACTTTCTTATTCGCTTTTAATACGCTACCCGTTCTTGCACTTATCCTTGCCTTTTCATTTGGTGCTTCTATGCAAATAAAAGGCATACCGCAACATACAATGATTCAAACGAGTGTGTCACTTACACAGTTATCAAAGGTCTACGCCGCACTAGGCGCTTTGGGCACAGGTATTTTCGCCCTTTCCTCTTTACTGATGGGATGGCTCGCTGAAACATTCAATGTTCAGCTTGTTTTTCTCCTATCTGCCGCTTTAATGGCCGTGATAAGTATTTTAATAAAAGTTAATCAACAGGTATTTGTTAAAGGAAATGTGAAGCAAACGTAAATGATGAAATGAAAACTTCCCATTAATCGTAAGGGAGGTTTTCTTCTTTTTTTAACTGTAATAGAACGAGAGATTTGACCAAAATTTAATAATTATTTTAGGCTGTTTTCGTAAACTTTGTTGTTTTTGCTTATGATTATTTTTGATTAACAGGAACAATTGTTCTATAATAGAAATAAGTGAATATTGAGGTGTAGAATATGAGACCAAATCTAACAAAAGATATTAGTGTAGATAGTTTTAAAGATTTCTATTGGTTAAAGGAAGAATTACAATCTTTTTGCAGAGAAAATGGAATAAGTGCTTCTGGTTCAAAAATAGAGATTTCCGATAGAATTGAAACATTTCTTCGAACAGGAGAGATAAAAAAGCCAATTAGAAAATCAAAGGTGAATAGTAAGTCAGAACCACAGGTCGATTTAAGTCTTGATACAGTCATTTCGAAAAACCATCGTTGTAGTCAAAATGTAAGAGCCTTTTTCAAGACAGTTATCCCTAATTTTCATTTTTCTACCTATATCCAAAACTATTTTAAAACTAACATTGGAAAAACGTATCGAGATGTTGTAGATGCTTGGTATAAAGAAGAAGAACGAAAGAAAAACCCATTGTACAAGAAAAAAATCGCTCCTCAATTTGAATACAATCAATTTATTCGTGATTTTTTTGCCGACTCTAATAATCAAGGAAAAAGTCGTGAGGAAGCGATTGAAGCGTGGAACAACATCAAAAAACTCCCTGGAAGCAATAAATATACGTCTAATAATTAGTTAAGCACATCTCAACATTTCTATTGTGGTGTGACTTGATTTTCGACAGGCAGAAACAAGCATTTGTTTGACTCGTTCATCAAATGCTATTTGTTTGCCTATTTCAAGCCAACGAAACCAGTTGAGGTAATTATCTAAGTATTTGGTTGCCACCCCTTGAAAACGTTCCATCCAACCTTTCAAACGATTATGAGAGTTATTGACGTGTTGAATATGGTATATGCCTTTTTTCACCCGTTGTTTTTGGCTTTCATTAACTGTTTCGTGTTGTAATCCTTTTAGTTTGGCGAATTTCTTGTAGTTAGTTGCTGTATCTGTACATAACAAAGCAGACGGGTGAATATACTCACCTATCACAGTATCAATTTCTTCTGCCTTTACACGACCTGTTCCTGCTTTCCGAGCAATCATATTACCATTTCGGTCTTGTGCCACGACAACTGCTATTTTAAGATTAGAAATCCCTCTTTTCTTGTCCTTTTCTCCACGTTTCTTGGCTTTTCTATGGGTAATTTCACGACCCTTCATAGACTCTCGAAAGAAGGTCTCGTCACTTTCAACGATACCTTGCAGTTGATTAAAACCAAGACTTCCTAATGCGTTCAGGATTTTATGTCTCCAATAGAATGCAGTTGATATATGAATTTTTAAGCGTTCAGCGATTTTCGGTAGGGTGTAACCTTCGACCATTAGTTCAATGTATTTTATCCACTTTTCAGGGTAGCGAGAGCCTGAAAATGGTGTATTCGTCATATCGTTGAAGGACTTTCCGCAATCATTACACAGATAGCGTTGTCTTGAACGATATTTACCGTTTCTTTTTACAGATGTACTTCCACAATGAACGCACCCTAAACCAGAAGCAAATCGGGCTTCACGAATGCTTTTGAGTAGTTTATTAATCTTATCTGGTTCGTCTGGAAATAAATCCTGTTTCATAGCATTAAATAAAGCCATTTGCTCTGATTTGGTTAGTTCGCTGAACTCTTCATATACATCTTTCCACATACTTGAACGCCTCCTTAAACCCCATTTATCAACCCTTTATAAGTATGGTCAAGAAAGCAACAATCTATACGAAAACAGCCTTATTTTAAACCATAACCGCTTGTACAAATAAAGCAAAGACAACAAATAAATGAACAACCGCCAATATCCCAATGTATAAACCATTTACCGGAAAGAGTAATAAGTGAATCAAAATAAGTAAAAAACACTCCACTGCAAACAAGATAATAGTCAGACCGACTCGATTGGCTAGCTTCTTTTCATTCCTTACTCTTCCCTCTTTATAACCAGCGATAAAACTGACACTACCCTTACGTTGAATTAATACACCAATGACCACTAAAATACTACAAAGGAATACAGCAAGAATGATCTCCACCAACCTATGTGACCTCCTACCTTCTATCTATTTTTTTAAAAAATGTATAGGAAAAAGTTTAATTCATGATAAATGAGCCTAAATAGAAACTATATATTTTTGCTAGGGAGTGTGCATATATCGTGTTTGACCTTTTTGATTGGCTTAGACTTTTATTATCTGCCATTATCATTTTGCCATTAACAACAATCGTTCGAGAGTTTGGGTATTACCTAGCAGCGACCATTTTAGGGAGTAAAGAAAAGAAACTAGTGATTGGAAGTGGGCCGGTATTATTTAAAATACCTACTATCGAAGTGAGAAGATACTTCTTTATGAATAGCTGGATGGAGTATGAAGAATTAAATCCGAGCGGGCGCTTTTGGCACGGGTTCATATATGCTTCTCCTATTTTAACGACAGGTGGTTGCGCGATTATTGCTAATTCGCTTGTATTAGAAGGGATCTTACCAAATAATATTTTCTGGCAAACATTTATCTTTTATTGCTTTTATTATGTATTTTTTGATATTGTCCCTGTTTATTTGCCAGATGGGCAACCTACTAACGGTCGGGCAATTTTTGACCTCATTTATTACGGTGAGCGCTCCGATTATTTAAGACAGAAAAATAGCCAAAGTAATGAGCAACGAGCTTACACCGATGAACAAGAAGAAACAATGGAGAATAGGGATCGAGATGAAAAAGAACATAGTGACCATACCCAGCCTAAATAATTTCTTTAAGCTGAGGCTGAGGCTGAGTCTATCTCACTGTTTTCTTCACGTTTACTTAGTTGATGATAAAAAATATTAGTCGCCGGAAAATAAATCACAGCACCCATTACCAAAAATATAATGAGTTGGATAACCTTTTCTTCTTTCAATAAATGTTCTGTATGATAAACAAATTGTAATTGCTCGTTCAATGAAATGGGAGAGGTAAATATCGATAAAATAAAACCTAAAATAACGAAAATGCCATAAATATTTAAAACAAACCTTATTGTGATTTCTTTTTTACCATATACGATTACCTGCTGTTCCTGTGATCTTGCGCCCATTTAACCTCCCCTTTCATTAAATCCTGATCAACACTAGAAAGAATATAAAAAAGCATATCGGTAAAAGAAAACTTAAAAGCGCTGTCTTCGTTTGATAGTTTTCCTGCTTCCTTTTTAACAAACGATCGATAACAAAAAACAACCATGCGGCAATTAAACTAATATGTAGGAGAACGAGTCCAAATATAGTATGGAAGAGAAAGGTAAGGAAGATAACTATCTTATTTTTCTTTTTAGCAAGTAAACTGGCAAGCCAATCACTAACGAGGGAAGTCGCTATTCCATAGATATAAATGACTGGAAGACTATACATCATAACAAGTCCAAGGAATTCTATGAAATAGGAATGATCTCCTACTGTAGAAATGAGAGTTAAGGTCAGTGGATAAAGCACGCTTGTAATGGAAGCCGCAATCAATTTTCGTCGAAACATATTGCCACCTCTCATTCAATTAGATACCCTAATTATAACATAATTTTGAAAACTATATGAATTTTACCATTATGAACTTGCGATTCGATCAAGCTTTTTCAATCCTGATTGTTCAAACTCATTGGCTTCCGTCTTTAATCGGTTGATGTCATCCTGTTGATCTAATTCCGTTTCTAAAACTTCTTTCTCTAATTGATGTACCTCCGCCTTTAATGAGAAAGCTGTAGAGAGGTCGGCACTCGCCCCTTCAAATACGGATAACATACTTTCAGTTAGATTTTCAGGTGGCGGATATTGGCTGTATAAACTTGATAGCTTCGTTGCCTCTGTATATAAAATTTCTAGTTCCTTTAACATCTCTTCTGCTTGATTATCTTCCTTTGCTTCTTCATATGCCACTACATGAGTTTGATAGGAAGATTGTTTAGCTAACATTTCTTCCTTAAATTCTTCAAAATCAGCTTCCTTTGTGCATCCGAAAAGTAAAACTATCATGAAAATGAACCGACTATATTTAAGCTTCAATTGTATCCCCCTTTGGCAAAATATAAGTACTACAGCTCCAATGCGTGTGATGAATCATTCCGTGCCACTGTCGTTTTTCTAACTCTTTAGCCATGAGGCGATTGAATATGCCATGTCCGACTAAACAAACCGATCCTTTTTCTCGCGCTTCATTAATGAGAAAATCAGCCGCGGCAATAGCTCTCTCTTTAGCTTCACGATAAGACTCGCACCTATGTTTGGCACCTAAAAACCATGCGATTCTTAAAAAGAGTGTCCAATGTTTTGGCTTTAACCTTATAAACTTACTTAAGTAAATATGAGGAAGCTCTGCCTCCCGAAAAAGAGCATGAGCTGCATAACTTTGATTAACAGCTAAATAATGAAGAGTCGCCGTCGCACGTAACAAATCACTCGTCAGCAATGTATGTGCTTTTTGAATCTTTTCGATTGTCAGTGCTGGATATTGTTCCATTGGTTCGACTCCGGATTCATCATAAGCTTCTACCCACGAACGATACTGCTGCCCATTTATTCGTTTATTCTCTTTATGAATGGAGGCACCATGTCTGATTAAGTTAATTTCCATCCTTATCACTTCTCTTCCTTTGCCTAACTTTACCTATGTCCACCTTCTCATAGGGGTCATTCGCATAGTTAAAGCCTCTCATTAAAAGTTAAATGATACATTCTCTTCTTAAAAATATTCTATTTAGTAAACACAAATTCCTTTTCTTTTTATTCGAAATATATTGAATAAATAATTCTAAAAATATAGAATATAGACAATCTACTTATCCATTATAAGGAAAGGAATCAATTCATGTTACATACGCGGTCATTTAAAATATTATGGTTAGGAAATTTAATCTCTGAATTTGGTGGGGCCATCGGGGGAATTATTAATGGCTTATTACTCTATGAGCTGACAGGTTCAAAGGAATGGATGGCAACCATGTGGCTCTGCTATTTCCTACCTTCACTCTTTATTCAAAGCTTGAGTGTCCCGTTTTTAAACAATATCAATAAAGAAAAAATGTTATTTGTCATCCAACTCTTCCGCTCAGCTGTCTATCTTTTACCTCTATTAGGAAGCATAGTAGGCATAAATAATATAACCATAGTATTGCTTGTCATTCTGCAATGTACAATCGGTATATTGCAACCAATCTATGCTAGTATCTCATTCGCGTTAATACCCATATATTGTGAAGATAACAAGCTTGTTTCAGCCAACAGTTCGCTCGATGCAACGATAAGGTTAATGAGCTTTATCGCACCAGGAATCGCTTCTTTTTTCTTACTCGTCTTCCCTCTACACTTTCTTTATCTACTCACAACATTGCTCTTTCTTCTCAGCGCTTTTGCAATACACCAATTGCCATACACAACAACAAGGTCATCAGTTAACAAAAATAAAAAAAGTTGGCTAACAGCCTTCGTAGCAGGCTATCAAACCTTCTTTTCTTATCCTCCTTTATGGAAGTTAACCCTTCTCTCTTCAGCGGTGCAGTTTGCTGTAGGAGCAACAATGGTGATAAAGATTCCATTTTTTCGTGAAGAATTAGGCGGCACTTCCTGGGAGTATGCCCTATTTGCCGCTGCTTTTCCACTTGGTTATGTACTAGGGACATTCTTGTTAGCGAAGTTACCTAAGAACAATGTAACGCTTTATCTCGGGTTGTTTGGGGGAGGGCTCTCTTTTATGCTATTGTCTCTCACACCATCCATAACCTTTGCATTGATTTCCGAGCTACTCGGCGGCTTACTATTCCCATTATTCAACGCACAGAGTGTAGCCATTTTCCAAAGAGTGGCTCCTGGGGATCAATTAGTAGAATTAAGTGCCATCCGCCTCCTGTTTTTAAGAATAACGATGCCTTTAGGGATTTTATTTGCTTCTTTGCCGTTACCAACTAGGGACATCTACCTTTATATCGCTGGGCTCATCATCTTTTTAGCGATTGTTTCCTTCTTTAAGGGGGCTCGTGTTTCTAGCAAACACCTTACAGTTTAAGCTTTTTTTCTAATTTATAAATCACTTGCCTTGCTCCAAAACGATCAATATAACAATCAATAGTGAAACCAAGTTTTTCTAAAAGTTGACACGACCGCTTGTTAGCTACTTGTGTTTCAGCGACAACCTTTTGCTCCTTAAGAGTAAAAAAGGCATACATCAACACTTCATAAACGGTTTCACTTGCATACCCTTTCCCCCAGCAATGGGGGAAAAATTGATAAGAGACTTCTATATCCGCCTTACAATGGTGGGGGGTAAGAGCGATGAATCCTAAGTGATGATGTGTATACTTATCTGATACGATCCAATAAGACGATGATAAGTTCATCAACATATTCTCCATTTGCTCCTTTACTTCTTCAATTGTCCTTATCCCACCAAGATACTCCCGGACCTCGGCATTCCGATACAATTTCACCATTGTGGGAAGATGCTTCATAGAGAGCGGAGTTAATACACATCTTTCAGTCATCAACGGCATCATTTTCTAATCTCTTCAATCATTTCTACACGATTGCCGAACGGATCTCTAAATTCAAAGCGGTCAAAACCTGGAATAGGGACGCCCTCTATTAAACTAATGTTTTGCTGCGATAATACTTCCTTCCAAAAGGATAGATTATCTACTTCATAAGCGATATGTGCCTTTGTAGTCGTTCTGTCAAATCCATTCTCAGTGCCAACATGGACAGCACGGTCACCTACCTGTAACCAAAAACCACCTCTCCCTTTCAATGAAGCTGGTTTTTCAATCTCCTTTAATTGCAGAACTTCGCAATAAAACTGCTTGCCTTTTTCTTCTGCTCCTTTTGGAATCGTTAATTGTACATGATGAATCCCTATAATCATAGTTTACCTCCTTTATCATTCTTCTCCGAAAGAATAGCACCATTTAGGAAAGTCCAGTTTTTCTTCATAAAAACGATGAGCTGCTTTTCGTGACTAGGCTGAAAGACAAATATAGCCCGCTCCATGTTTCGCCAATTGCATTAGCTTTCCACCATTTCCTTTTGAACGAACAGTTGCATCCGTGACGTATTCTGACATATACACCTGCTTGCCTCAACCTGACCATTCACCAGTCGTATCCCTTCTTTTATTTAACTTTATATTTCTACTTTTAGAAGAATATTCCTTTCATCTAACGACATAATAAAAAGAATCTTATTACAAAAGGAGCTGTTCAATATGCGTAAAAAAAGAAGAATAGTCATATTACTTTTCATTTTCATCTATATTGGCCTTGTATCAAATGTTAGTGCCCTTACCTTCGACACCTTACCTGTCGAGCAATCATCACAACGTTGGTCCGTGGAAATAAGTGAGGGTGTGGACGATAATTCAAAACAGCAATCCAAGTTCGGTCATTATGATACACGGTCTTTGAAAGTTGAAAACATGGGAGAGAACAACCTCGTAACTGCTGAAATTTCAATGTACCGAAATGAACCAAAATCCACAACAAAGTATGCCCTACAAGGTTGTCCGGGAGCATTAGATTGCAAGCAAATTTCAGAAGATCAAAAGCATACGCTTGCCGCACAATTAAATAATGGCTCCCCATACAATTTCGCAAACTTTATCCTAGCTGAAAAAGCAACAGAACTTGAAGTTGAAATCACCTGGACAGAAAAAGGCAATGAAGGACGTCCACTGAAAGAAAGATTTGTTTTTTCTGAGGAATAAATGAGAAAGAAGGTTATTCTTTGCTGATAAAGAGTAACCTTCTACAGTAGTAAATACGTAGCTATATATATGGAAGCACCATTTGATACACCGCTATACTGAAACCTAGTATACTGGCTTTTAATTTCGAGAGATGATACTTCCTTGATGTTTTTAAATGAAGAAGAATAAAGATAAAACCGATTGGTATGAAAAGTTGAAAATATCCCTCTTCACTAGAACTTGTATAAATCGGTAGCACATAAGTACTGATTATAAAATAAAATAAAATTCTAATTTTTTCCGTTTCAAGTTTTTTTGCCCAACATACTAATAAAAAAATAATTACAATTATTGCAATGGTATATGGTATTGGAGGTAAAACAATCGACATCCCGTCTCCGAAAGGAAATTCCATTCTGCACCTTCTTGATTTTCAATTCTCTAACACCACTTGAGAAGATCCTTCAAGCGGTTTCTCCGTTGTCCAATAATAATCTTCCGCACGCCAATAACGCCGCTGATACTTAAGTAACAAATCCTTACTGCCATTATCTCTCTCCATAAGTCTGATTTGCCTGACATCTTTAGGAACATGCAAGAATATACTATAGTCAATAAATGGTCGCCACTCTTCTCTCTGAATAAACACACCTTCGATAAGAATAATGTCAAAAGAGTCAATGGAATACGATTGCATCAAGGTCCGGTCTTTCCCCTCATCATAAAAAGGAAAAAAGGCTTTGCGCTCACATTCTTTCACTCTAGTAAAAAACTGATTACTTATCTCCTTTATGTCCCACTGTAAATAATAGTATTCAAACCATTCTTCATAGCCGGTACCATACCTCATAGCTGCAGGTTCGATAGCATTGTCTAAATGAAAAAGCTTCACATTGTAATTGGGTGTTAAGTATTGCTGTAGCTTTTTCGCAAATGTGGTTTTTCCTGCTCCTCCAAAGCCGTCGATGGCTATGATGAAAGGGGCTGTCTTGTTCCTCTTCTCTAACTCTATTAAAATTTGTTTAAATATTGGTGTCATACATCTTCTCCTAACCACCCAAAAACCAAACAGCAATCGTCATAAATAACGAAAGCAGTGCCATTATCTTCATTTGTCTCGCTTCTCGTAATTCCTTCTTGATGACATACTCGAAATAAGTGAGCGTGCTATAAAAACAGAGAATTAAAAAAATAATCGCTAGTAGATGTGACAAAATGAATCACCTTACCCATATCCGCTCTACACTAAATCCACGGGGTTTTTCTCTTAATCTATAAACATCAGGATTCGATAATTCTTTCCATTCGTCAAACCCGAATGAAGCATGATACTGTTTTAGTAGTAAAACAATAATATTTCCGTGGGCTACGATTATTGTGCGCTCGGCCTCACTGCTTCGTATTTCCTCTACGACTTGAGAGATTCGGTCCATCGCTTGCCTGCTTGATTCACCACCAGCAAAATATAAATCTAGATCATCGAAAGTGGCCTTTAACTTATCTTGCCAATCATCTAAGCTTGTTGTACTCAGCACACGTTCGGATAAACGTTTATCCACTTCTACTGTAACGCCGATGTTTTCAGCTAACGGTTCGATCGTTTGTGTCGCACGTAAAAATGGACTAGAGAGGATACGATCAATTGGCATGTCTTGAAGGAATGCCTTTAACTCTTCTGCTTGTTGCTGACCCGTTGTGGTTAGTTCAGCATCAGGTGCTTGTCCTGTTGCTTGGCAATGTCTGACGATATAGATTTCTTTCACTTTATTAACCCCCGATTACTTTTGTCATCTTCACAATTTCTTGCGAATACCCGATATGTTCGTAAAATTGGACGGCACGTTGATTCTCGGAAAACACATCTAGAACGAGGACTTTGATTCCTCTTTCATGTGCCCAAGTTTCTGCAAAACGCATCAACTGCCTACCAACTCCTTTTCCCTCACCTTCAGCAGTGACCGCGATAGCAGATATATACGCTAGCTTTTCTTTTGAAAAATAATCCTCTTCTTCCTTACATTCAATATATCCTAAAAACACACCTTCTTCTTCTGCGACAAATATATTATCACTATTCTCATCAATGGAGGCCTGTGCCATTTCCAATTGTTTTTGCTGCATCTGCTCGGAATCACGGTGTTCTAGAAAGGAAATCTCACTCAAACGAGATGATAATTGCAAGATTCTTTGTTTATCTTGTTGATTGTACGACCTTATATTCATACTGTCCTCCTGTTCATATATTCCTCCTGTAATAGACCCATATGGATCATATCAAACCATTTGCCTTCTCTAAATAAACATTGCCTCACACGACCTTCTTCAATAAATCCTAATTTTTCGTAAACATGGTGTGCTCTCTTATTTAATGAAAAAACCCTCAATGAAAGGCGGTGAAGATTTAACTCCATAAAAGTATATTCTAAGAGGATTTGAACGGCGCTCGTACCAACACCTTTACCCCATTCATTTTTTTCACCAATATCGATAATGAGTTCAGCATTACGATTTTTCATGTCTATATTCACTAATGAGATGATGCCGATTGGACGTTGATGACTCTTCTCCTCAATGATATAGCATTTAGAATCCGTCGCCCCGAGAATGACTGTCTCAATGAACTCCTTTGTTTCTTCATATGTATATCTATCTAAATCTAAACTCGTAAAAGTCATCACATCTAAATCATTTCGCCATTTATGATAAATGGGTATATCATCCACAGTCATCTTTCTTAAATATAAATGTTCATTTGCAAGCATTCCTTATCACACCTTTCTTCCTTGACTTTGTTCAAGTATACCGTAACATTAAATATTTTTACTATAAATTACTTTTCTGGAAATTAAAAAAGACAAAGACGTTTGAGAACGCCCTTGCCCCACTATTTAATATACATAATCCGGATAATCAGTAATAATGCCATCCACTTTCATTTCTTTTAAGAATTGTGCTGCTTCAGGTGTACGAACAGTCCAAGACTGGATTTTCATTTTGTTTTTTCTCACCTTTTTGACGAGTTCTTCATTCACAAGACCGATACTCGGGTTAAAATAATCAGCATATTTCCGAAATGCTTTGAGCGCTTCATCACTAACATCGTTAGGAGAGGAAGTTAATACGCCAATAGGCATTCTTGGTAATAATTTATTTGCCAGTTTCATAGATTCGAAGTTAAAGGATTGGACAATCACTTCTTCTCTTTTCGGTTTATCCATCTTCCGTTTCTTTAATGCTTTCGTCATTTGCTTCTCGATACCAGGATATAACTCGGGTGCTTTCAGTTCAATGAGAATACCGATTTTTCCTTTATAACGATCGAGGACTTCATCGAAACTAGGAATTTTCTCTCCTGCAAATTCCTCACCTTTCCAGCTACCAGCATCTAGTTGTCTTAACTCCTTAAAATCGAGGTCACCTACTTTGCCAGTTCCATCAGTTGTGCGGTCGACTGTCGTATCATGTAAAATGACTAACTTGCCATCCTTACTTCTTTGCACATCAATCTCAATATAATCTGCACCCATCGCAACAGCTAAATCAAATGCTGCGATTGTATTTTCTGGTGCATAGCCCGAAGCTCCCCGATGCGCTACGTTCGCAATTTCTTTTTCTTTCCTACTTGCCTCAGCCTCACCAAAAGGCAAAGTCACAAAAATCACTGTCGCTAGTAAACAGAAAAGTAATACTTTCTTCAAATTCCCCAACTCCTTTATTTTATCTTTCGAATCAAATGATAAAGGAGGAACTTGAAGAGAATATAAAAAGGGTGTATAGAAGATATAATATTAAAGTAAAAATATTCAGTCTTATTTACTTATAATTTTTTACAAAGAGAGTAAGTAAAAATACATAGAACGGAGAAAAGGAGAAGTCTTTCACCCCAAAAGGCATCTTCCCACCATTCTCCGTATCATCTAATCAATCCAATAACCTTCTTCTTAATTTCTCTATAACCTCGCTCTCAACTGAGCACTCCTTCATAAGATAGTCCTCGATTGTATCATATTTAGAAAATATGGCTTTATAGGCTTGTTCAAGATAAGCTTCTCGTACTTCAAGCACTGGTTGAATATCTGCTTCCTTCAAACGGAAAAGGCTAGCTATCTTTAGTGCTTTTGCGGTTTTCTTCATTCTGGGCGCAATCAATTCATTGGATTGGAGGTATTCTTTCATGACCATATCGTATGGAACATCCGCTGTTAATTGAATTAACGATGACATAAAACCTGTCCGGTCTTTACCTCCTGTACAATGAATAAGCAGTGGAGCGTGCTCCTTTTCAACTGTCAGATCAAAGATTTGTTTAATTTCCCTTTGACAACCGAACGCCATATGCTGATACATTTTAAGCATCAACTCTTCAAAGTTCATATGTCTCGCACCAGTTAGTAAAAATTTAAGCATCCCTTTTCGCGTCAATTCCCAACTAGGGTCTTGAATAGGAATTTTTACTACTGAGAGATTTTGTTCTTCATGAATTTTCGCTCGCTTTGATTCTCCTTCTGACACCGTTCTTAAGTCACAGATTGTTTTTATATTCAACTTTCGAAAAAGATTCATATCCGCTTCAGTCAAACGAGACAGTTCATCTGATCGGTAAAGCAGACCTGATTTCATTCTTAGTCCGTTGCTCGTAACAAGTCCTCCGATATCTCTGAAGTTATATACCCCTTCTAGTCGTTCCCATTCCATCGTCGTCATCAATTGTTCTCCTAACTACGCTTTTAATAATTCATTTTAACATCTTGAAGTTTAAGAAAACAAAAAAAACCGACTGTAAGCCGGCTTCTCCTCAAATCACTCTTTATCTTTTATTTGCAAGTAATCACTATTATTGATTGAAATGGTGTATTTACCATCCCCATACTTAAGCATGGCTTTCTCTACTCTCTGTTGTTCATCATATTCATCCTGTTTTTCTGTAAAAACGATATTATTTGGTTCTTTTTCAGAGTTAAGGTCACCAACATCTGATATAACAAGCTCGGCATTACTGTTTTTACTCATGTACACATTCACTGCAGAACTGTTATTCACGTCCCAATCTGCTGTTAGTTGACGAGGCTTCATCGTAATTTCGTTATAATTCCCGTCAATTTCTAGTGTCACATCTTGTGGAATCACGAGTGTCGGATCCAAAGTACTATAATTTTGAAACATTGCGATTGACTCACGTGGTAGTTCCTTAAAAGCAATGTATAAGGTATCTCCCTTTACAGTAGTTGTCATATAATCTTCAACATCCGTAATTAATGGTTTTTTCTCTAATTGGGTAGCAGTGTAGGTACCAAATACAGACAGTTCCTTTCCTGTCGATCCTTCCACACTTATGCCAGTTGAGCCTGAATCAACAACGACTCTTTTCACATCATTATTCATAGCAAAATCGAATGTTGGTAAATCACCTGTCCTATGTTCAAGGTCCATATTGGCACTCACTTTATCAACAATACCTGTCATACTAAGAAGTGCAATGGTAATACCAACTGTTCCTAACACACCCACAAAGAAAATGCTAAAGATATCATACTTTAAGTAAGGCTTTTCTTGTTTTGAGAAGAATAAAAATAGCAAGATTTCGCCGCCTAAAATAACAAAAATAATCGGCCACCATGAAATAAGTATACTCGAGACATCCAGCTTAAATATTTGTGAAAGAAGCAAATATACGCCTAAAAATAAAAGTGATGCCCCCATTGAAAAGGTTCCTACTCTCCATGTCCTCATTTTTTCTTCACCCCTTCTTCATTTTTTTCTTTTCTTTTGTTCCAGATAAGAGCTTTAACCCGCCACCAATTAAAACGATACATACAATAGCTGTTTGGAAATAGCGATTAAACCAGTACCAGACGTCAATATTCAACACTTCAATAATACTTGGTGCAAAAGCCGGCAATAAGACATTTGTTGTCATGTAATACAAACCAACTACAACCAACCCTATACCTAACCATTTTTGATGATTTTCAAAATAAGAAACAATCGGTACATCTTCTAACTCTTCTTCCCCATAGCGTGAGGATTTTTGTAAACCGTCGAAAAAACTATAAAACCATATAATTGGTATGAGAAACAGGAAAATCCCTAAACGCAGAACGTCCAAAATATAGATAGAGAAAAGAAAAGCAGCCATTAATTGAATCCCTCTTCGCTGTAGTCCTAAATACAAATGACCTGCTCCCGGGAAAATAGATAAGAAAGTAGCAAGCCCTTTACTTTTCCGGCCCTCTTCTCTTCCTCTTTCTATATCTTCTAATAAAGTTCTGTCTACAAGCTCTTCCCCTTTTTGCTTTTTATTTAATTGTTGAATCGCATCAAAGAAACTGTATACCCAAATTACTGGGAATAGTAAAAGAAAGACCATAAACTCTCCACGATCAGTTAAAAAAGCGACAAACAAAACCATAATACAGAAACCAAGTGAAGCCGTTAGTAAGGTAATCCCTCTATTCATTAATCCTAAATGAAAATGTCCCACCCCTGGAATAAAAGATAAAAGAATAGTACGGAACCGTTCATAGTCCAGTTCCTCTCCGACTTTAGAGGACGGGTCTTGTTTATTCTTTAGCAACTTTGAAGCCATAATAGCTGTATCGACGAGATTAATAATATAAAGAATGACACCAGCAAAGACAACAAGTATAATTTCGCCTCCTACCCCAACCGAAAGCATGAAAAATGTAAAGGCAATAAGGGCAAATTCGCCTATTAGATAGGCCAACCCGCGGAGGAATACGCCTAAATATAAAAGACCTCCTCCAGGGAAAAAACCTAATAAGAATGCCAATAAAGGGTTTTTCATTTTTTATCCTCCTCCTTCTTTGTATCCATCCAAGCAAATGTTTTATCCATAATTCCTTCTGTTATAGATGCTTTATCCTCTTTAAACTGTTTACTCTCCACATCACCAGCATATTGTGTGAGCGTTTGGAAAAAGCCCGTTGACATAAGTATTAAAGTCATCGCTGCCGCTATCCCATAATGAAAAATTGTTTTTTTATAGAACGCTGTGGCTTTGCGAGAGAAATTTTCATTCTTTGTATCTTGTTTATTATTTTCATTTGGCAATTGGGCCATAATGTTGTCGGTAAAAGCTGTTCCATCTATAATATCTGGGAGTTCCTCTGCCTCAATTGCCGTCAGATAGACCTCCAAGCATTGATCACAGGTATAGAGGTGGTCCTCATAAAGAATTTTATCTTCACCATCTAATTCATTCTTCACATATTTCGTCCATTGTTCATAACTGTAATGTTTCATGAAAAATCGTCCTCCTTCCAATGCTTTTTCATCCATTGACGTGCTCGGTATAATTTTGTTTCGATGGTCTTCACCTGCACATTTTGCTCATCTGCCATTTGTTGATAGGTTTTTTCGTTTATATAAAAATCATAAATGACATGTCGATAGCCTTCTGGCAATTGATGGATACGTTGTCTTACTAACTCTACCGTTTCTTTCCTAAGGAACTTTGTTTCAATATTACCATGTGAAGATTCCCTTCTATCAAAATCAATCACATCCATTATGTCTTCACGCTGTCGTTCTTTTTTTCTTTTCATATCAATGGCGTGATTGACGGCGATTCGTTTCATCCATGTTTTAAAACCTTGATCCTCATATTGGGGGAGAGAGTGATAGATTTTCAAAAACACTTCTTGTGCGGCATCTTCAGCAGCATTCCGATCACGTAATACCGCAAACGTAACTTTAAAAAGTTCATTGCGATATTTTTCGACAAGTAATCGGAAAGCATGGTCGTTGCCATCTAATATTTTTTGGATAAGAACTTGGTCGCTAATGTCACTCTCCCCCTTTCCTTTTTAGCTTCCATCATAATAGACGTTACACAATCATCTTTCCCCTACACAAAAGATAAAAATATTTTCACTAGCTTTATTCAAGCAAAAATTAGCCTGCTTGACTATACTTATATTTTGCAAAATAATGGGTTCTAGACATTTTCAATCATGAATATCACTTTATCTTCATATTCTTAACTATGGGGTGAGAACAGCATGAGAGTAGCTTATACAAGTTCCGACGTAGATTTAATGGCAAGGATGATGAGAGCCGAAGCTGAGGGTGAAGGAAAGCAAGGAATGTTATACGTAGGCAATGTAATCGTTAATCGTGCAATCGCTGACTGTCTTGACTTTAAAGATGTTCGAACAATCGAGGATGTCATTTATCATGTGCAAGGTGGTAATTATTCATTCGAAGCCGTGCAGAAGGGGAACCTCTTTTACAACAGAGCAAGGAGCACAGAAAAAAGACTCGCCGAGAAAAATTTGAAATATTGGCGTGAACACCCTGCTAAATATGCACTCTGGTATTTCAATCCATATGCTCCCTGCCCGCCTACTTGGTATAATCAACCTTTTGCTGGCCAGTTTAAAAATCACTGCTATTATGAACCAATCGCTAACACATGTGACAGTGTTTATGTGTAAAAGAGAACAACAAAGAACATCCCAAAAAGGGGTGTTTTTTTGTTATTTGTTTAAGTTCGGGTGATTTATTTACAAAAGAATCGGCATTTATAACCCTTAGGAAATAAATTTTTTCCCGTAGATTGAAGCAATGTCTTTATCGAGGGTTTAACTTTTGTTCAAGCTACATTTTTTTAAAATAGACGAATAGTATTAGTAATCGAAGAGCAGATATCATCCAAGGAGAGAAAAAACGTTTTACGGAACTACTAAGAAACAAAAAAACATAACGTCCCTTTCAAGAAGAAGCCGATTACTTAATTGTTATTCCTCACCATGAGGATATTGCAGAACTTATTCAATCCCTGATTTATAGAAGTCTAGTTGAATGATGTAACTCTTAAGACGATTAAAATTTTTATAATTTTCTGTCATCCACTCTATCACACTGTTATTTTACACTAAATAGTTTCTTTCATTTTGAAAAAGATAGACATTATTTTAATATTTATTTATTATTTTATAGGATATTTTCGCATAGACTAATATGGTAAAATTAGTAATGTTAGAATTTTCTTGATAAGGAGTTTAGCTATGGACTTATTTATTTTATTACTATCTTATCTCATTGGCTCGATACCTACTGCCTTGCTTGTAGGTAAACTTTTCTTTGGCATTGATATTCGTGAATATGGTAGCAACAATCCCGGCGCAACGAATACACTTCGGGTTTTAGGAAAAAGAGCAGGGGTTACTGTTTTAATTATTGATATAGGTAAAGGTGCACTTGCTGCTTCACTCCCCCTGTTACTTCAAACAGGTGGTGATCCACTGATTATTGGTTTGTTTGCAGTTGTTGGGCATTGCTTCCCTATTTTCGCTGGCTTTCGTGGAGGAAAAGCCATTGCTACTACTGCTGGTGTGCTATTGGTCGCGAATATCTGGTTATTTCTAATTGCCTATATCACCTTTGTTGCCGTGGTTTCTATCACAAAATACCTTTACTATGGCTCCATTTCTGTAGGGGTTGCTCTTTTCTTATATGCCACCCTTTCACCACTACAAAAAAATGAATGGATTTTCTTCCTATTTTTATTGTTGCTCATTTATTTACACCGTTCAAATATTCGCAACCATTTACTGCAGAGGGAGCCTAAAATTAATGATAAGAAAATTAAAGATGACCGTCTGCCACCTAAACAAGCTTAAGGAGGTCTGTTATGACTAAACAGTTAGCCAAGTTCATCGCTGATTTAAATCAATTAGACAAGCATCATATCGGCTATTGTGGAGAAAAGGAAGAGGACATTCTGCATGATATACAAGAAATAAAGCCTTATTTTATCACTTATGAATATGAGGGTGAAATTGAAGCTGCAATAGGATTAGATATTGATGAAGCTGACCGGAGTGCCGAAGTATGGGGTCCCTTTGCCAAGAATCATGAGGTAAAAAAAGATTTGTGGAACCAAGTTGTAAACTCCTATGAAAATAAGCTACAGCAATTATCGTTTTTTGTGAACGAAAAGAATAATAGTACCTTACATTTTTTACAATCAATCAATGCCACTCACCAAGGAAATCACGCCATACTCGCAGCAAAGCGAGGGATTTTCCAAAACATCTGTCACAGCTATCATGAGCAATATCGCAACGATTTCCTGCTACTACACGAAGCAACTTTTCCACAAACTTATTTGTCAGGCGAAGAGATACTAAAACTGTTGGATCAGCATCATAAACTGCTTCTATTGACAGAAAATGGCCAATTACAGGGCTATGTATATCTCGAAGCTGCACCACACTTTGGTGAAGGGCAGATTGAATTCCTTGCTGTATGTCCTAAAGCAAGAAAAAAAGGAAGAGGGCGACAGCTCATTGAGGCTGCACTCGAAACACTCTTCCAGTTTGAAAACATAGATAAAATCACATTATGTGTTTCGCTTGATAATCATCAGGCGATCAAGTTATATCAATCAGCTGGATTTGAGCTGAGTGCACGGTTAAAATTATTCTCTTATCAATTTTAACTGATTTAAGTCTTTCACTCTTGCAATGCCAGCTAGGGACATGGTAATTCTCGTTTCTTCTATTAAGTTTTCTAATACTTTTTCAACCCCTACTTGGCCGTCTATACCTAAACCATATACAAATGGTCGACCAATACATACAGCTGCTGCGCCTAGTGCCAATGCCTTTACTATATCCGTCCCACGGCGAATACCACTATCAAATACTACTGGCACTTTTTGATTAGCTGCTTTAACAACCGCAGGCAATGCATCTAGCGCAGCAACTGTTCCATCTAATTGCCTGCCACCATGATTAGAAACAATTAGCCCTGATGCGCCTGCCTCTATTGCACATTGTACATCTTCTGGATGAAGGATACCTTTAATATAGATAGGTAAGGACGTTCTTTTTGCTAATGCTGCAATATGCGACCAATTCATTTCAGGATAATGAATATTATCTAAAACAGATTGAATCATAGATTCATGGTCAGTCTTCTCACCAAGCGCATGCATAAAGGCTGGATCTGATTCGTAATTTGCTTTACCGTAGCCCTCTTTTAGCGGAGAAAATTGTGTAGCGATATCCGTTTCTCTCCAGCCTGTCATAATTGTATCAACAGTAACGACAATCGCTTCATAACCTGCTCTTTCAGCTCTCTCTACCATACTGAATGAAACCTGTTCATTCCTCGACCAATAAAGCTGGAACCACTTTGGACTATCTACTGTTGCCGCTTTGACCTCCTCAATCGAGTAGCTAGAGACTGTACTCTGGATAAAAGGAACTCCGATTGTTTTCGCCGCTCTAGCAGTTGCCAACTCACCTTCTTCATGTGTCAATTTTTGCATGCCGACTGGGGCAATAAAAATGGGGTATGGATAAGTATGCTCTCCTAATGTCACACTCATATCTATATCTGCTACATTTCTAAGCATTCGAGGTAGTATTGACCATTTTTCGAAGGCTGTTGTATTCTTTCGTAATGTTTCCTCATTACTTGCTGCCGAGCGGACGTATCCATATGCTCCCTTAGACATGAGTTTTTTTGCTTCTTGTTCTAATGCTTGATATGAAACAGGGAAAACGGCTGGGACCTCAATATTCATCTGTCTATCTCCTTTTGTTAAACTCATTTGCGGCTTTTTCACATGCGAAGAGTAGGAATAGTGGGATCCTTTGGCGTCTTTTCCACTCTTTTTCTGAAGAGAATGATGATTGAATTGGTGTAGCTTCACTAAGATTCATAATATTAAATTGGCAATCTTGCAATATTTTAAAATACTGTTCGATCGTCCGATGATACTTCACAACTTTTTTCATCAATCCACGGCTCTACCCGCTCACCAATTAGAAAGTAGTCATCCACTACCCAATTTTCTCGCTTACCTCCACCGCTAATGAAAGCACTTGTAAGGACCGGATGCTGTACACTAAAGACAAATTCGCCACCCGTTCGCAAACTGTTATAAATATTCTCGCAAATTTGTTTGAAATCTTCAAGATAGTGAAGCGTTAATTGTGAAAAGATACAATCATAAGTTTCTTTTTTAAAGTCATATGTTTCTAAACTAGCATGAGTTAATTTCTCATTAGGAATGCCTGCGAGGTTTTTCAGAGCCAATTCTAACATTTTTTGCGAACCATCAATCCCTGTATAGGACCCGAGTAAGGGTGCCAACTCTTTTGCTAAAGTGGCAGCACCACACCCAAGTTCAAGCACATCTTTATTGCTCATGTCACCTAGTAAATTCAAAAAAGCTGGTTTTTCTATCATTTCATTAGGGCTTTCTTTACGCATTCTTCTTTTCAAATAATTTTGTAAAAATTCATCATTTTCATAAACGGATGATCCCCGATATTCCACTGTATCGCTCCCTTTATTATTTTGTTGGTGCTCCTCGATATCTCGCTTCACGTAGCTCGAGAGCATAGGCTGCAACATTGGGCATCCCCATTATTTCAGCTTGATGTATTTCTCTTTCAATATCATAAGGAATTCTCACTATTTCAATTGAGAAGGGACCTTCTTGTTTAGATTGATAATTCCCATGCATAATCGCAAAAGTTGCCTGTGGAATATCTAATGAATTACCGACACTGCCACAATTAAATAATGTTCTTTGCGGTTGAATTGGTTCAATGAGCGCAGCATGAATGTCTCCGAATCCAATTACATCAGGCTTCCTCTCTTGTTCAAGCGGCTTTATCCATTCACTTATTTCAAACATCTCATTTTTCTCTTTGGTCGTGGCCTTCATTGGGATGACTCTATGATAAACACTTTTTGCTGAAGCATGATAAAGTCGTATATATTTTCCACTCATATAAAAATCATAATGGAAGGGTAAGCTCTGTAAATAGTCCATAGCTTCTCCCTCAAGCTGCTTCTGATGCCACTCGATTTCTTCACTATCAATTGGCTTTCTAATAAAATCATCCCAATTCCCTTGCAGTACCACATCACATGTTTCTCTTACTTTATGTACTACCTCTAAACCACTCGGACCCTTACCAATTAAATCACCTAAGCAAAAAATCTTATCTATTTTTCTTTCTTTTATGTGATGTAGGACCGCTTCTAAAGCTGTCAAATTACCATGAATATCTGAAATAATTGCAATGGCCATGGTCATTTCCTCCTTCGTGCTTGTTGATTATAGTATTTTGCCATAAATAATAGCAGTTTTATTGTTGAATTGGTTACTCTACTTTGTTCAAGAGGGACGGTTCTTCTTTCAGTAACTATCTCAATTGTACTTCTTTCCCTGAAGTCAGTGATTACTTCTTTTGCGACTTGAGATTCCTTTAAAAGATCCGCATCCTTTCATTTGCCACTTCCTCACTTACCACCGAGGAGGGCAATACCTCTCTATTGCCAACAAACGACAATTCATTACGAAAAGTCTACTCCTCTTTCACTGAGCAGTAAAGGGTTTAGCAAATACTAAAAACTCCCCCTCTCTTCCTTCCATTTCTTTTCTCCGAATTAAACATGAATGTATTGTGTTCTTGCCATGATTACTGCTAAAATTTATGTTAAAATAGCAATGAATAATCTTTTAATCAAGGAGACGAACGATGTCAAAAGTATATATTTTCGGTCATAAAAACCCAGATACTGATACGATTTGCTCTGCAATTGCCTATGCAGACCTCAAAAAAGAATTAGGTATGGATGCAGAACCAGTTCGCCTTGGCGAAATTAACGGAGAAACACAATACGCATTAGACTATTTCAAGCAAGCGGCACCGCGCTATGTAGAAAAAGTAGCTAGCGATGTAAAGGAAGTCATTCTCGTTGACCATAACGAATTTCAACAAAGTGCAGATGATATTCGTGATGTCCAAATTCTTGAAGTCATTGACCATCATCGTATTGCCAACTTTGAAACAAGCGATCCTCTATACTACCGTGCAGAACCAGTCGGGTGTACAGCAACCATTTTAAACAAAATCTATAAAGAGAATGGTATAGAGATTAAAAAAGAAATTGCTGGTTTGATGCTTTCAGCTATCATTTCGGACTCTTTACTTTTCAAATCACCGACATGCACAGAACAAGATGTAAAAGCCGCTCAAGAGTTGGCTGAAATTGCTGGTGTCAACCCACAAGTATATGGTTTGGAAATGCTTAAAGCCGGTGCAGATTTAAGTGAAAAAACTGTGGATCAATTGATCACACTTGATGCGAAAGAATTTCAATTAGGTGAACACAAAGCTTATATCGCTCAAGTAAACGCTGTCGATTTAGACGATGTCCTTAAACGTAAAACGGAAATAGAAGCCGCAATGATGACAGCGATTGTTGATAAAGAATTAGATTTATTCCTATTTGTATTAACAGATATACTTAACAATGATTCAATGGCTATTGCTCTTGGATCTCAAGTAAAAGCTGTGGAACAAGCATTTGAAGTCATTCTAGTAGATAATCAAGCTCTACTAAAAGGTGTTGTTTCTCGTAAGAAACAAATCGTACCACCATTAACAAATGTATTAGCTTAATTTTTTTTAAAAAGTGTCCTCATTGCAAAATGAGGACACTTTTTTTATGGAAAAATATATGTATAAAAAAGGATATATATACAAATTTTAATAAAAAGGAGGTAATATGATGAAAAAAATCCTAACGTTTATGTCCATTGTTTTACTTGCAATTAGTGTCATGACTCCTATAGCGAATGCCGAGGGCCACCATAAACACCGTAGTCATAAAATGCACGGGATGCATGAGGCATTTAACCAATTTCTATTCGACCAATTTGATGAAGAAATAAATAAAGCCGTCAGCAACTATTACAAAAACGATTCCATGAAGGTGCAGTATCATACAAAAGGTCAGCACCCTCATGCACTGGTAAAAATCGTACAATCTAAAGAAGAAAATAAACTGAGTCACCCCTATATATTAACTTTCATCGTCAATACTTACGAAGGTGATCAAACGGAACCCACTGGTATTGATAAAATCAGCTTTGGTGTCACACCACTTGATAACAACAAAGTATTTAGCCAGCAAGCTGTGGCAGGTTCTAAAGTTGAATTAATCGAGTTTAAACATCATGACCCTAAAGAAAAAATAGAAACGAACAAAAACGCCGAATAAGGCGTTTTTTTGCATAATAGCCTCCACATTTGAAAGAATAAACATTAAAACATATAGAGGTGATAACCATGAAAGCTGTTACATACCAGGGACCTAAAAAAGTAGCAGTAACAAAGGTAGCCGATCCAAAGATAGAAAAGAAAGACGATCTTATTGTAAAAATAACTTCAACGGCTATTTGTGGATCAGACCTTCACTTATATCAAGGAAATATGCCACTACCGGAAGGCTATATCATTGGTCACGAACCAATGGGAATCGTAGAAGAAGTAGGTCCAGATGTGACAAGGGTTAAAAAAGGCGATCGGGTTGTTATCCCCTTTAACGTATCATGTGGACATTGTTTCTACTGCGAACACCAAATGGAAAGCCAATGCGATCATTCTAACCCTCATTATGATTCAGGTGGATACTTTGGCTATGCAGAGAAATTTGGTAACTATCCTGGAGGACAAGCAGAATATTTGAGAGTTCCATTTGGAAATTTCACCCCTTTTATTGTGCCTAAAGATTGTGAATTAGAAGATGAATCTCTGCTTTTTTTATCTGACGTATTACCTACTGCCTATTGGAGTGTACTTCACTCTGGAGTAAAAAAAGGAGATACAGTAATCGTTCTTGGTTGCGGACCAGTTGGGCTAATGACTCAAAAATTTGCCTGGATGATGGGAGCCAAAAGAGTAATTGCAATCGATTATTTGGACTATCGAATGAATCATGCAAAAAAAATGAACAAAGTAGAAACATTTGAATTTACAAAGTATCCTGATATGGGGGAGCATTTGAAAGAAATCACCAATGGTGGTGCGGATGTTGTCATCGATTGCGTTGGAATGGACGGAAAAAAATCTCCAGTAGAATTTCTTGAACAGAAACTTAAATTACAAGGCGGCACTTTAGGACCCATCCAAATTGCCACAAAAGCCGTAAGGAAATTCGGAACAGTTCAATTGACTGGCGTATATGGAGGCAATTATAACGCATTCCCACTTGGTCCATTTTGGGTCAGAAATATACAGCTTAAAATGGGGCAAGCTCCTGTCATTCATCTGATGCCAGAACTTTATCAAATGATACAAGAAGAAAAGCTTAATCCTAAAGAGATTATCACACATAAAATCTCTTTAGCAGATGCCAGTCATGGATACCAGATTTTTAATAACCACGAAGATCAATGTATAAAGGTAGTATTAAAACCGTAAATAATGACAATGAAATGAAAAAATGGCTTTTCATTTGTATCTGCAATTTTAGTCCTATATTGTAAGAAAACTGAGAATGTCAGCGGAATAACGAGTTAACAAATAACGATCAAATATCATCACGTAACATGAAGAAGCTGTAATCCTCAAGTGAGATGACAGTTTCTTTTTTTCAATAAATTTATTCCTAGTTAGTTAATTTGGTAGCTGAATTTGAACATTAGCACCCCTTAGCTCAAGAAGAAACTTAATTATAAAAATGAGAGATAATCATTTACATTTAGATATTTTAACAATTTCTTTGATGGTAGAATTAACCTCCTTGCTATTTTTAATTATATATAAATAGTCTGCTTCCCCTTCTCCTGGGTCAACTACATCTTCATGTAAAGATTCAGCTTGTTGCCGAATAAGCACTTGCTCAAAATTAGAATATGCACCTCTTAATATATTGGTATTTCTTTTACTATTAATAACCCGTTCTTTTAGAATTTCATCTGGAATATCAAAATTCACCAAGATACGGATAAACTCATCTTTATTATAGACTTCTTTAAGCAAATACTTTCTACCTTTTCTAGTTCTATTTGCACTACTAACTATAATATGAAGATCCGTATTTTCTATTGCATATTCAGCAATTAACTTGGATATGGAATGTTTAAGAGTATTAGGTTCAGTTTTTGGTTGTAATTTTTTGTAATGCCTATTAACAAATTCAGCATGATTATCCTGATCTAACACAAAAGAGTTTTCTAATTCATTTTCTAATTCTCTTGCAAAAGTACTTTTCCCACAATGAGTCTTGCCCACAGTAATAACCACTAACCTCTTCATAATATTATCTCCTTTAACTAAACTGCCCCGTTTATTCTATAAGAAAAGCTGCTTAAATTAGCAGCTAAACTAATTATTCTCAATTAACTTTTTTATTGCATAGACTACGACTTTCGGTTCGTCATTTTGTATATAGTGAGCACTATTTTCAGCAATTATTAATTCTCCTTCAGAGGATATTTCGAGAATCTCTCCCTGCATTTCATTCCATAACTTTTGTGATTCTATAGAATAATGAGCTTTCTGACCCGCAGATAGAACAATTAATGGGACATTTAATTTTTTTCTAGTGTCTTTTAACTGCTTCAGGCTTTCCATAAATTCTCCATAATTTCCTTCGTAAACGAATTGCCTCTTATATGCTTGTTGAAAATCTTTTGACATTGTAGGGAGAAAACGCTCTCTGTATTCTTCTGGAGTAGAGTCAATCAAGACTAGTCCACAAACTTCATTTGGATATTCAGTAGCAAACATCCGCATATTTACTCCACCAAACGAATGACCTACTAATATGTAGGGAGGCTTAATCTTAGCTTCACTAAGAAGTTCCTTTAATTCTTTTACCATTTCACTGCTAGTTCTGGGACTAGAACTTGGTTCACTTTTCCCAAGTCCTGCTCTATCATAAATTAGTACACTAGAGAGCATTGAAATCTCTCTTAATACTGAATTCCATGCCTTAGAAAAGTCTCCATATCCGGCATCCATTATGACTGTTGGCTTTCCATTATTTTCTCCCACCAATTTAGCATATAATTTACATTTACTTATATGTATAAACATTTCATTGTTCATTGGTTCACTCCTATCATTTTGCCGACTATCTTAAGTTAAAATTTAACATTACTAAAAATCTTATTCAACAAACCTGCCCCCATTGTTCCATAAGAAAAGAGCTTCCTTATTTAACTGTTAGTTCAATAAGGAAACTCATGACGATTTCACTTTTCAAGTTAGTATTATTCTATTTCAAAATCCTTTATATTGGCTATGGGATGAAGTGTTGCTTCGGCATTAAATGTAGAAAGTACTTCACCTTGCTGAACTTTTTTAACCCAATCATGATCAGCTAAGGCTCCTTTACCAAGAGCTACTAGATCGGCACCTCCATCGGTTAACATTTCAATTGCTCTATCTACATTTTCGAGTTGTCCATTGGCGATTATCGGTAATTCGCTGTATTTTTTTGCAAGAGATACAAGAGAAGTCTCACTACCTTCGAAGGCAGGTTGCCAAGCTTCAAATTCTGTTACGTGAATATAATTTAATCCTGACTTACCTAATGCACTAAAAATGATCTCTGCATCTACTTCTTTGCCTGACCACTTATAAAAGTAGTCATTGACTTGTGATTGTGAAATTCTCATCCCAACAATAAACTGCTCATCCGCAACGGCTTCCGTTACAGCGTTGGCAACTTCAACAAGAAACCGTACTCTATTTTCGGTGCTCCCCCCATATTCATCTGTCCGAACGTTCGTGTACTCTGTTAAAAAAGCATCTAATAAATATCCGTTTGCACCATGCAATTCTACACCATCAAAACCAGCAGATTTTGCTTTTTTTGCCGCCTCTACAAAACTGTATTTAACATCTACCATTTCCTCTTTTGTAATGGTTCTTGGCCGTTTAAATGGACCTTCTCCAAGATAGAATTTTAATTGCTCTCCTTTCGGTTGAACAGCAGATGGCGCTATGGTTTCTTCAGTAAATCGATTTCCTTGGGAAAGTGGTCCGGTATGTTGCAATTGCATAAAGATCTTTCCACCTTCTGAATGAACAGCATCAACAATTTTCTTCCATTCTTTCGCTTGTCCATCCAATGCAATTCCCGGTTGAAACTGATACGTTTGACTGTTCTCGTCATCTATATATGTGCCTTCCGTAATAATTAGCCCAAAGCCACCCTCTGCAAAAGAACGGTAGTATTTAATCATTCTGTCTGTAATGAAACCTTCTTGGTCTGCACTAATTCGCGTCATAGGTGCAACCGCTACTCTATTTTTAAGTTCTGTATTGTTGATGTTGAATGATTGAAACAAAATATTTTTATCCATCTTAAGATTCCTCCTGTTGATTTGATAATTGACAACTTCTTAGTAAATAGCTTAAATGAAGTATGTAGTTTAGTAAAATGAATATATTAAAATTAAACATTCAATAATATTGAACCAACAAGGGGTATAAATATGGAGCTACGTCAATTAATTACATTTAAAACTATAGTAGAAAAAGGTAGTTTTAATAGAACAGCCCAACACCTAGGCTATTCACAATCCTCTATTACAACACACATTAAAGAGCTTGAAAAAGAGTTAGACAATCCTTTGTTCGACCGATTAGGAAAAAAGGTAGTTTTAACGCATTTTGGAAAACAATTCTATCCATATGCTACCCAAATTATTGAACTTTACAATCAATCTTTAAATATAGATAAAGAACCACAGGGTCAACTAACCATTGGTATATCGGAATCGTTGACCATCTGTCGAATTCCACTTATTCTACTTGAATTTAAACAGAGATATCCAAAGGTTAATTTACATGTTAAATCATTAGAGAACTATGATGTTACTAAGAGTCTACAAAGCGGAGATATTGATTTAGCACTCATTTTGGAAAAAGAAGATTGGATAAAAGAAGATTTATTTATTAAGGAATTGATTAGAGAGAAAATGGTATTAATTAGCCCCAATGAAAAAGACTTCTCCAGAACCGCATTGTATTCTGATTTACGATGTAGTTACAAGTCTGTTTTTGATGAGTATATAAAATTAAACCAGTTAGATATTGAAGCTAGTTTAGAGTTTCAGAGCATTGAAGCCATTAAGCATTGTGTTAAACATGGGTTGGGCATATCATTAGTGCCTTTGTTCTCAGTGAAAGAAGAATTGAAAAATGGGGTGTTTAAGGGGGAAAAGGTATCTAATAAGCAATCGTCGATTTCAACTTATATGACGCATCATAAAGATAAATGGATTTCTCCATCGATAAAGTGTATGATGGAAATCGTTCAAGAGCATGCAAGTCATTGGGAATAAAAAAAGAGCTTCTTAGCTCTTTTTTTATTTGCCTTCCTATTAGTATTAAGAAGAAAAAGCCACCTATTGGTAGCTATTCATTTTTTTGTTCTGCTAATTTACT
This sequence comes from Cytobacillus sp. FSL W7-1323, assembly GCF_038595015.1. Lineage (NCBI taxonomy): Bacteria > Bacillati > Bacillota > Bacilli > Caryophanales > Bacillaceae > Cytobacillus > Cytobacillus sp. FSL W7-1323. The sequence goes on along the minus strand of NZ_CP151998.1, from coordinate 613,110 downwards.
TCTATCTTCAGACAATGGGGGTTGTTCGATCCAACGATTCTTAATCATTAGATTAATCCATTCATTACCAATATCTAAATCATCTGCAATTGCTTTCATGTATTTTGGTGATAAATCTCGTCTTGGTGAAGTAGCCCAACCGGTCCCGTAATACACCATTGCTGTTGAAAATAAAAATCCTACTTGGAACATGATGAGTTTCTCAGAGAATGGTGAGTTCGTCGAATCTGTAATTTCAGCATCAAAAATAGACGGATTCGGGAGGTTTTCTGCTAGAAAAACTTCAAAAAACGTCCTTACATGCTTCTCTTTTGTCTTTACAGCTTTCTTTAATAATTTTTTTACATCTTTTGATTTTGCCACTTGATGAGCAAAAACTACAAATGCCTTAGCAAATATGCTTTTCTTTAAATTAAAATAAATATCTGCTATTTCAATGCAGCTTAATGGCCTTTTTTCTCCCAACCATCCCGTTAAGTAACTTTTATCATCTATATATTCTGCTCTATCTGGAGGGGTAATCACAGGGGGACGCAAATACAATCCTTTTTCTAAAAGTAAGTTTTTCGTTTGGTTACACAATTCCACCCAAGTAGTTATACATTCACTAAAATAATTTCGAACATCTACTCTAGTACATGTAGTTATTGCACCACTATAACCATTACAACCATGTATGGACATAATATTTAAATAATTTAAACAAAAAACATCAGAGAAAACGCGAGGTACATTTGGTATGTAATCATTGTCAGAAAATCCAATGGGAATCGGAAAACTTTCACTTTTAAAGAACTCTTTAATTTTTCGTGTATGTTCGTGGCTAAGGGCCATTGCATATTCAAATACACTTCTTATTTCAGTATCCTCTATATGTTCCAACATATGTTTGTGAATACAAATACTTGCGGTTTCGTTCATATACTGTGTCCATAATGCTGCAATCTCAGCAGAAGTTAATTTTGCATTAGATGTATTGTTCATTTTTGACTCCTCGCAGTTTTTACTCATAAGGTGTCCCATTCACCAAGTAATATTCGATGCCAAAGTTATTAAGGATAAAGGTAATAATTAACTTAAACTCATAATTTATTGGGAGTTTGAAAATGATAGATTTAAGGTGATAATATGAATAATAATCTTAGACTTACTTCTCTAAAGACAAGGACAAATATGGGGAGCATATATGAATCAAACAATAAAGATATAGTTAATGGATAGTCTGATGACTATAGTTGTGGATAAATCCATTAAAGAAATATTTAACTTGTTGTTACTTTTTTTGCAAAGCAGGAGAAACAAGATCATACGAAATTTAGGGTATTACAGTTCAAATTGGACTTAATGAAATCGTATTTTGCAATTATCCACATATAATTAAATTACATTAATTCCGTGTGATGAAACTGTATAAAGAGGCGAAGACATAGTGTCTTACAACTGATGCTAAAAAAGGAAAGGCGGCAAAAACCTTCATCTCTAGTCAAGTGGCACAATCGAAAGAAGTAAGGGAACTTTAACCGCTTCTGGAAAAAACGGTCGCTGGTCAAATGAAGGTATTAGCTCAATTATATAGAGAGATTACTTTCCAGCACTTAAATCCTTTGAAAAAGAAGTAATGCTTGTAAAGGTGGAACAGTATGAAATATTCTCCACTAGAGAAAATATTATGGAGTATTGCTTTACCAGGACTTGGTCAATATTTAAATGGAAAACTATTTAAGGGCACCGTTTTTCTAATACTAGAAATATTTATAAACATTAAATCACACTTTAATGAAGCCATTATATATAGTTTTAAAGGGGATATTCCTATGGCTATAGAACAAACAAATTATCACTGGCTTATGTTTTATCCTTGTTTATATTTCTATGCGATTTGGGATGCTTATAAAGAATCTGGTGTAGGAAGTAAATATTCTTTCATCCCATTTGTGTTTTCGGGTTATTTTGTTACAGCTGGTTTGCTTTTTTCGGTAGACTTCACGATTTTCGGTATACTATTGGGACCTGTTTGGTTACCAATGTTATGTGTAATTCCTGGAATAATTATAGGAAATATATTTATGAAGTTAATACCTTTTAAGTAATCATTAAATGCTAATGACTTAGAAACATTGTAACTCCCAATCCAAACTTCAGTTTCTGTTGATTTTCCTTCTCCATTGTTAGACAGTATAGCGTAACACATAAATATTTCTTCTATTGAAGGTAGCTAGCAGAGTATTACCATATTCTTGTTTCTTCACAAGAAATTACAATGATATTCCTATTCATTTTCAACTTTTCATTGATCTGCACCATTTAGATTATTTAGGTGTTCTTATACTAGTGGTTTGTCCTACATTAAATATAAAATCAAGAACAATGAAAACCTAAAATAGGAATAAAAAAGGAAAATGACGTGCACCTGTTCACACGTCATTTTTTGCGATTTATTCATAAAGCATCCAAGAACAAAGAGATTTTGTTTATCCTCTTAGTTTTTATTTTAAGTTAATAAACATGGTTTTTAACCCACGAATAATGATACTTTGTCTCCACTCTAGTTCAGACTCGGGGACAGCTAAGCTTACTTTGGGAAAGATCTGCAATAATATACGTAAAGCGATGTCCCCTTCTAATCTTGCCAATGGTGCACCTAAGCAATAATGAATTCCTTTTCCGAAGGCAATATGCGGGCTCTTCTCTCTTGTAATATCTAACTGCTCTGGATTTGAGAAAACTTGCGGATCGTGATCAGCTGAAGCAAGAGAAACAATGACATGATCACCCTGTGCAATTTCCTGGCCCATAAAGGTAAAAGACTCACTCGCCCAACGATCCGTACTGAACTCAACCGGCCCGTTATATCGTAAAAGTTCTTCAATTGCCTGTGGCATCAAGTCAGGGTTTTCTTTTAATAATTGTAGCTGATCGGGATGTGACAATAAGGCGAGTAACCCGTTGGCGATTAAATTTACTGTAGTCTCATGCCCTGCTACGATTAATAACATGATGACACCGATTAGCTCACGCTTCGATAATTTATCCCCATCCTCCTCCGCTCGAATTAAATCAGAAAGTAAGTCCGCCTGCGGAGTAAGTTTCTTTTGTTCAATTAAATTTTCTAAGTAAACAATGAATTCGCCCATCGCTTCGTCGTGATCTTCGGGATCCATTACATCTACTAACACATGTGACCATCGTTGAAAATCCATTTGATCTGCCTCAGGCACACCAATCAATTCACAGATGACACGAATAGGAATCGGAAATGCATACACTTCTATAAAATCAACCGTCTCTTTTCCCTTCATTAGTTCCGCTTGTTCTAGAGCAATCTCTTCCACTCTTCCTTTAAGCGCATTTATTTTTTTGGGCGTAAAGCCATATTGGACAAGATTGCGTAACCTTCTATGGTCAGGCGGGTCAACAAATAACATACTACTCGCAATCGGTGGCATATTCTCATCTGTTATTTCGTCTGGATAGACTTTTCTCATATCTTTTATAAAACGTGGATCTTTTAACACCGCTTCACTCGCTTCATAACTAAATGCCATCCAAGACTCCATACCACTGAATAACTTCACCTTTGTAAATGGCTGGTGTGGTCTAATTTCTTTGTAATAATCATAAGGGTTTTGATGAAACTGATGTGAGAAAATCTCATCTGTTTTTTGTGGCAAATCGCTTCCTCCTTTATTGACTCTGTACTGTATCTATTCTTGGCGATCGTTGAAAACCCTTTAATTTGCGTATAAACTGATACGATAAATGAACTGATAAATAGCCTAACTGACAGTAAAGGCATCTCATCCCTCGTCTAAGATATATTTAACACAATCAGAATGAATTCGTTAAACAAAAAAAGCCTCTATTATAATAGAAGCTTACATTTGCAAGACCCAAACGATGAGTGGTCCGATGATTGAACCAATAATGGCACATATAGACATAGTAATGGAGCTAATGGAAAAAGCGAGCTCATCATATTCAGCCGCTTTTGCCGTACCCATTGCATGCGAGGTGCCGCCAAGTGCAATTCCACGACCAATAGATGTGTAAATCCTCAAATATTTAAAAATATAGGGGGAAATTATTACGCCGAAGATCCCCGTAATCGTTACCCCGACAACTGCCATGGAAGCATTCCCTTCTAACACTTTAGCTACTTCTATTGCGACAGGTGTTGTAAGTGATTTTGGTAGCATTGAAATGATTAGTGCAGAATCAATACGAAGTGCCTTTCCAAGGAGACCCACACTTAACATCGCTGTTAGAGTTGCAATAAACGCCCCACCTATAATCGTAAAAAGGTATTTTTTCAAAAAATCACGTTGTTTGTATAATGGATAGGCTAGGGCAACAACGGTCGGACCTAATAATGATGTAATGAACTGCCCACCTTCCATGTATTTATCATATGAAATACCTAAGCTTACTAAAATGATAATCATTAGAACTGTACCTGACAAAATTGGTAACAAGATGGGTAGTGGATACCTTTTATATAGCGATGAAACAACGAAATAGATAACTAAAGTGAGAAGAATCATAGAGATTGAGAAGAAGATGTCTCGCATGCTTGATCCGCCTCTCTTTGTTGTGTCTTTTTCGCAAAATACTGGGTTGTTTTACCGGATACTGCCATTGTAATTATTGTACTCACCAATATCGCAATAATCAGTAATAATCCGCGCACAGATAGTAATTCTGGGTAATCCATGACCCCCACCGTTGCTGGAATAAAAAACAACATCAGAATACTAAGAAGAAACTGCGCACCGCTCTCTATCATTTTGACGGGCACAATGTTAAAACATAAACAAACAAATAATAACAACATACCAATAATATTTCCTGGTATGGTTAATGAGAAAAAATGCTGAATAGAGATTCCTATAAAGGAAAAAATATATAAAATACATACTTGTAAAATAACCAATAAAACTTTCATCATTCACGCTGCTCTATTTTCCTGAGCAACTGCCCTTCTTTCTATTAATAGGATGATAGATTGGCCATCATTTCAGAATAAAAATGATCAAGATGTCTAACCATAGCCGTTTTTGTGCGATCAATATCTCCTGACCTTAACCCTTCTATTATCAATTGATGTTCATTATAAACCGTTTCGATACTCACTCTTTTATTTAATATATATAACCCATACCAATTCACATAATCTATTAAATTACGAATAATTTGATACAATCTTTCATTATTTGTTAACTCTGCTAAAAATAAATGAAAAGCAGAATCATGATACATAAATGCGACGGGATCCTCTTTCAATTCAAAAAGTTGCTGGTCCTTTTCCTCTAGTTTATGTAGCATCTCCTGATTTAATAATGGGATTAAAAGTTCAATGACGAGCGCTTCATTCGCTTTTCGCAATTGAAATACTTCATTGACATCTTTACGCTCTATCTCTTTCACTGAAATCCCTTTTCTCGGTAATGATTGTACCCAGCCTTCCATTTCTAACTGTTGAAGTGCTAACTTTAAAGGCGTCCGGCTAATCCCTAGGCTTTCGCTCAAGGTACGTTCATGAATTGTTGAGCCTGGTGCAATATCATGTTGAATAATCGCTCTTTTTATTTCACGATAGGCATGTTCCTTAAAAGAAGGTGGTTGTTCAACCTTTTGAAAAACCATACAATCTCCCCTTTGAAAATTTGGTATCTGCATCTGGTATACCAGACGCCAACCAAGAAAGTATACCAGTTGTTGCAATAAACAACAATAGGTGGTTGTAAAGAATATATGCTTGATATCTTTTTATCATCATTATATATTTCACACCAACTTATTATGACAAGAAAAAGACTCCCCAGATGAGAGTCTCAATAAACAAAATATCTTACTTACCGTAAATTATCATGATTGCTTCCATTCCATTGAAATATTTCTGGGTTGGAATCCCAGTGACTCGTACAATCCAATGGCTGGGTTACCGTGATAAGCTGTTAATCGAAATTCTTTGAACTGTTGTTTTCTTAGCTCCTTCATCGCTGCCATCATTAATTGCCGACCCATTCCTTTTCCTCTATTGTTTTCTTGCACATACAATTCATAAATGAAGCCAATTTCTTGCTCGGTCATTTCGTCTCTTTTTCCACCAAGCAGCACCCATCCCATTATTTCTTCATGTTCTACAGCAACAAGATATTCTCCCCCGTTACTTCTTATAGATTCAACCATCTCTCTCAGCTTACGCTCTTCCGGTTTAGAACGGTTTAATGTACCTTCATACACTGATTGAACAGATAGCTTTAAAATACTTTCTACCTCTTTTTCAGTTGGCTTTCTGATCTCCACTATATTTCTCTCCTTTTCTTGCTGGTTTCCAATGCGTCCATCGCGTTATATCTTGGTCAGCTAACCAATCGTAAAATTGCTCACTATTTATGATTCCATCTTCTAAGACTGCTCGATACACAAAAATGGAAGGGTAGGTTAATTCTCTCTTAGAGAGTTCCTCTTTTATTGATAGGATGTGTGTTCTTGATTCATGTGTTAACGAATATTGCATTTCCTTCACAAGATCCCTAGACAAAGGTCCTTTATGACTTTTTGGAAATAACCACATATCAATTTTCCAAACTTCTAGATTATCATACTTATATAAAATCTTAAAATAGAGACCATTAAATGATTCATTCAGGTAATTGTGATATTTAATATCTACTACTTGTGGGTGGTCAACAATCTCCGCTAACATACTAAACACTTGATTGGCATTAGGTTCATCACAAAAGACTTCGATATCAATATCACAATCGACCATTAAATCATAAGCATAGGCTCCCACTACATATACTTCTCCTATTCGAGACCACCTTTCAAGTAAAGAAAGCTCCTTCAATATTTGTTTAGCGCGCTCTTTTCGTTTCCCTGCTCTTTCTAATAACATCGTAACCTCCAACTATTTCATTTTTAAAAATTATTTGATTTTTTTAAGTGTAAGAGGTTTTTCAAGATAAAAAACGCGTGGTCTCATCTCCCACGCGTGAGTAATTTAATCTTTATTCATCATCCAATTGCTGATCCAACCCTGCAACAAGATTATCCATGAGTACTTTTACAGATTGAAGAGTAGCCTTTTGATAACTTTCTCCTGCCCAAAGTGACATGAAGTCAGTCTGATTTTGTTTCGCTGCCACTAATCTTATCGCTTGTGTTAAGTCATTTTGAAGTGGATAAGGTAAGCTAGTTTGGTTTTTCATTTGCTCCATAAAACGGTTGTGAATCCCTCTTGCCCATTTACCCGAAAAGGCTTCTGTCAAGCTTGTTTTCTTATTAGAAGAGACAAGCATTTTCTTATAAGCGGGATGAATACCACTTTCTTCTGTTGCTAAAAAAGCAGTACCTAATTGAACACCCTCAGCTCCTAAGCGAAAGGCAACTTCTGCATCCGAAGCGTCCATTATGCCACCCGCCGCAATGACTGGAATACTGATTTCATCCGTAACTGCTGGAATAAGGTCAACTAACGGAATAAGGGAATCAAGTGCATCACCGATAAAAGTACCACGATGACCGCCTGCTTCTTTCCCTTGTACAACAAGAAGGTCGCAACCTCTCTCTTCCCAGAGAACAGCTTCTTCTACTGATGTCGCTGTACCGATTACTCTTGTTCCTTCTTTTTGTAATTCTTTTATCACTGCTTCTTCTGGAATACCAAATGTGAAACTACATATCGGAACAAAAGATTTCATCACAACTTCTAATTGCTGTTCATAAAATAAGCGGTGATCTTTTCTTGGTAATTGAAGCGGTGCATCAATTTGAAGTTCGTTACGAAATACTTCTAGTGATTCAATCGCCCTTTCTTCTTCTTCTTTTGTGAAAGCGATATCATTCCCAGGTATAAATAAGTTGATGCCAAAAGGGTGATTGGTTTTTTGACGAATATCATGAATCATCGTTTCCATATCCATTGGGCTCATATAACCCGCTCCGATATTTCCGACACCACCATACATAGAGGTTCTACTAATTAAATCAACAGTCGTCGCTCCTCCTGCCATTGGTGCTTGGAATATTGGGTATTTCGCCTTTAACATATCTGTTATTCTATTTTGGTTCCAACTCATTTCCCCTCACCTCTTATTTTAATTTTGCAATAATGCTCTCAGCCACACTATGCCATAAACTTGGATCAGATTGATAGGTTTCTCCAATGCTTTTATAAAGCTCTTTTTGAGCCTGTTCAAAGCTTGGATCTTCCTTAGCAGGTAGGGAGGTTCTTCTCTCCATCACATAATCTTGCAATCTTGGTGCACGTGGGCCCCATACAGCTTGTTCTGCACCTGCTTCATCAATAAATACAAAAATAGGAATTGCTCGTGCTGTTCCGTTTGTTAAGTATTGATCCATTAATTCTAAATTACTATCTCTTAGAACAAACCGTACTTCCATACCGATTTCCTCAGCAATTTTTAATAGAACAGGATTATTAATCATCGCATCGCCACACCAATCCTCAGTAAGGACAATGGCGTGCAGATTTTTTTGCTTGACCTCTTGTAATGCTTCCTTTTCTTCTTCACTAAGTGAAAAACCCTCATAAATGGTAAGCATACCTTCTTTGTTTACTTGCATATGATTTAGATATTGCTCTTTCGTTAAACCCTTTTCAAACCATTCTCTTAATTCCATTTCCTTTGCACATCCCTCTTACGTTTTTATCCAATCATATCATACCATTGAACGATTAAAGTATGGCACTAATTTGCTTCATATGATGTTCGTCATGTGCAGCAAGCCCGATGAGATAATCATATAGGCTTATTTTCTTATTGCCAATGATTAATGGTTTTTGCCAATACGAATCTGGAATTTTAGAGATTCTTTCTATTATTAGTTTTCTTTTTACAAGCAATTCTGCAATGATTGTCTCCTGCGATTGATTTCTTGCTGCTTCCGCGGCTGTTGGATTCATTTCTTCTGCAGAAGGAGCTTTTGGTAGAGGAAGGTGTAATAAAACAAATGGTAGACGCTTTTTTAAAATAAATTCATCCCACGGAATAAAATGACCTACCACTTCAGCGACCGACCATTTTCCTTCATTTATTTCTTTCCGCCAATGGCTTGTTGGGATTGATTCTATAAATTTAATAAACTGTTCATGATGGCGGATCATCGCTTGTTTTTGCGATTGCACTGTATCACCCCTCATCAGTCATTTATAGCCAAATCTCATCACCAAGCTTTACGTTCCCCGTTTGAATCACTTTTGCATAAACACCAAAATGATTATGATTGGTTCTAATAATCTCTTTATGTATGGTAGGTGTCCTTTTTCCATTTTTCGGATCAATAGTAATAATCATACAACGTTCGCAAGGCTTAGTTATCTCTATCACCACTTCTTCTCCTATTTTCATTTGGTTGGAGATCCAATCATGTTCCGAAAATGGCCTATCGTAATCAGTATGGATAATAAAGTTGGGACGGAAACGCTTCGGATCGATTTCACTTTTTCCAAGTTGCTTACTTAAATATTGTAGTGATGAATGTGTTACTAACAAAAGGGGAGCTTCTTCAATAGCCCCAATGGGTACATAGGATGGCGTAAAAGAATGAAAAGATAAATCCCTTCCACTTTTCAGACGAAGATCTTGCCTCCACCTCTCATCATTCCACCCGTACCTCTCTCCATTTGCTGTATGTATTTGTAACTCCGGGTATGTATCTTCATTTTCCTCACTGACAAAAGTGGCTTGATATGCTGCCATTTCTTGATATTGAGTGATCGTAAGGTATTTTCCTTGTCTACTCCTATCTATAATGACGTGGCTTCGGTCGCCATACACACCGTATGGTAAGACTCTAGTGGACTCAACATTTTCACCACCAAATGACTTGACAGGATAACGTAGTAATGACGAAAGAACACCAATTTTTTGCATGCTCTTACACCTCCTCTATGACCTGGTGTCGAAACTTGAACCTTCTTCTATCCCTCTCCGACATAATTCCTCTTATTTCCCAGGAAAGTATCTGATTAACGACATTTCCCTCATTATTATCGCTTCAATTCAGCAAATCTCTCAATTGTGAAAGGGGAAATATCCACTGACGAAGTTTTTCCTTGGATTAGTTCGCTTAAAACATGACCAACTACACTACTAAATTTAAATCCATGACCGGAAAATCCCGCTGCAATTGCAACATTCTCATATTGAGGATGTTGATCAATAATAAAATGCTCATCTGGTGTCATTGTGTACATACAGGTTTTACCAAATTGTAAATTTGTTTTTTCAGTGAAATATCTCCCTAGAAATGTTGTAAGCTCTCTCTCATCATCCTCATTAAAAGGCTGCACTTCTTGTTTACTCTCTATTCTCTGAACATCTCCATCATGCCTTCCTAGTTTCAATCCTGAACCATCTATACTAGGAAAGCCATAATAATGACCTAATGGCGATTCAAATGTAAAGGCTGGAAACTGTTTCGCCTCATAAACATCCTCTTGTGCTTCATACCAAGCGAAAGTTTTCCGAATCGGATTTAATGGAAGCTGTAAGTCCAGATAACTAAGGATGGAATTTGTGCCAGCTCCTGCTGATACAATTAACGAGTCTCCTGAATAATGACCATCCTGTGTAGCAATATTAACAATCCCTTCTATAATAGATAAGTCAGTAATTACGCTATCAGTCACGATTTTAGCACCATAGGACAAAGAAAGTCTCCGGTAAGCCTCAATACAATCTTCACACTTCAAAACCCCAGATGTCGGCTCATGATAAGCAACCATTCCATCATCTAAATGTAATGCACTCCATTTAGTATTGACCGTTTCATGTGTGTAAACATCAAGTGGTAACTGATATTTTTCCGCACTTGTTTTGACCTCCTTCATAAAAAGAGAAGTCTCGCTACCAATATTTAAAACACCTGTTTGTAAAAACAACTCCATTTCGGATTCTTTCTCTACTTCTTCCCATAGTTGTTTAGCCTTTAACAAGAGTGGCACATAAGCATGTCCTTCACCATAAGCATATCTAATGATTCTCGTCTCACCATGATGACTTCCTTTCTGATGAGGTGGCCTATTTGCATCGATAAGCAAAACCTTTTTGCCCTCTTTCGCTAAATAATAACCTGCAGCCATCCCCATCGAACCTGCGCCGATAATAATTGTATCGTAATGCAATTTTTATCCCCTCCAAGATGCTAAACTATAAGTGTTCTTTTATTTAATTTTCTAAATACTATCACCATTAGCCAATATACCACAGGAACGGGAAGACTTTTGTCGAAATTTGTTGCAATTGTTTAACAATCTCTTAAAGGAAGTAGTCGTGTAGGAAAAATTAACAAAAAAAAGATTGATTCTATAAAATATAAACTCCTCAACAATCAAAGTGTTTTATTTTACAAACCAATCTGTTATTCGAAGAAATCATTAAATGACCATATAATAAGAAAGATACTTACGACACCCCAGGCTACTGTACCTAAAATCCAGTATATAATTGCTTGCATATCTCTATTTCTTTTGTACGCCCCATTTTCACCTTGAGCCACTAGCCTCGCGAGTTTATTCTCCATCCTTTTTTTCATAGAAGCAACTGTGATAAAACCGGAAACAATGATGAATAGAATCATCCAATGCAAAAGGTTCACACCTTCCCTCCGCTTCGTTTTAACCATAATAACATAAACTAGCGAGGTACTCTTATACGTGGATTAAGAAAGGATAAAATATCCAAACGAGATATGTATGGCATTTTAATATAGAAGATCTGCAAGTTATTTCTATAAACTACCTTTTACCATAAGTAAAGTGGTTGTAATCCAAATTATTTCGATAAAAACGATCGTTAAACTAAGTTAAAAACGGTCAATTACTTGCAATGCTGTTGGGAAAGATGTAAGAATTTCGGCCGTTCCTTCTTCGTTTATATAGACGTCTTCTTCAATTCTCACCCCACCAAATCCCGGTATATAAATCCCAGGTTCTACCGTGAAAAGTAAACCTTTTTCAACTAAACGATCGTTCTTTTCATGAATAGAAGGCTCTTCATGAACATCAATACCTAATCCATGGCCCACGCGATTATTAAAATATTGTCCATAGCCTGCCTCTTGGATCACACGGCGAGCTGCTTTATCAATCGAGCCGATTGGGATACCTGCACGAGCTGTTGAAACACCCGAAAGTGTAGCCTGCCTTACAATTTCATAGATATTCTTTTGCTTAGTCGTTGGTTCTCCTAGAACAAAAGTACGTGTGATATCGGAACAATACCCATCCGCAACAACCCCCATATCAATTAAAAGAAAGTCACCTTTTTGGAGCTTGTTCTGATCAGGATGCCCATGTGGTAAAGATGATTTTGCACCTGAGAGGACCGTTGTAGAAAATGAAGGACCATCGGCACCGAACTTTCTCATTAAATAATCAAACTCTGATACCAAATCGAGCTCTGTCATCCCTTTTTCAATTTTCTTCAATCCATCAGCCAGTACTTTTTCAATAATTGTTACTGCATGTAAAACCTTTGTCCGTTCAGCTGGCGTTTTCAGCATTCTTTGGTTTGCTATGAACCTACCTATATCTTGATAATTAAAATGCGGAAAAACGTTTTTAAGTTGTTCTTGTTGATAAAGTGTGATCTCTTTTATTTCCAATCCTACTATTTGATTATTCACTTGGATGACTGATTTTAATTTTTCATATGGATTTTCATCATCACTAATCAGAATAATGTTTTTCACATACGAATGCTCGCTAGCTGCTTCATAGTCTAATGCTGGCACAAATAAGTACTCCTCACTCTTTTGTAGATCAATAACAACCGCCATGAATCTTTCATACGGTTCACTATTAAACCCAGAATAATAGAATATGTTTTTAGGTTGAGTGACGATAGCAAAATCAAGTTTCTGCTCATTTAAATATAACTGTAATTGTTTTAACCTTTTTTGGTAAATACTCATTTTTAATTCCCCCTTTTATAGTATAGGTAAAATTATTATACTATTACTGTATAAAACATGATAAGATAAAAAAGCAAAAAAAGAAAGGATGTCACCTCAATGGATGATATATATAAGAAGATTAAACAACTTCGGTACGAGCAAGGCATGACATTGAAAGAACTAAGTGAGAAAACGGAGCTATCTGTTAGTTTTTTATCACAAATTGAAAGAGGTACCTCTTCATTAGCTATCACTTCTTTAAAAAGGATTGCTGATGCTTTTGGGGTTAAAATGATTCATTTCTTTGAAGAAGATGATGATTTTCATTATGTGATGAAAAAAGAGCACCAACGACCATTTAAAATGGAAAGCTCGGACTCTACATTTATTAAACTAAGTGGTCATTTTCCTGAACGGAAATTGGAACCATTCATCGTAAAGTTAAAACCTCGACAAAAAGATGTTGAACTGGTAAGGCACCCAGGTGAAGAGTTTTTCTATATATTACAGGGGGCACTTATTGTAAGAGTGGAGGATGAGGAATATCATCTAAACGAAGGAGAAACCATACATTTTCCATCAACCGTACCTCATATGTGGGAAAACCCACTCAATCAAGAAACAATCATTATTTCAATTACAACCCCTGCAATTTTCTAATAAACATCATTTCGAATGGAGAAACAAGATGAGCATAAATGATTTGATTATTTTTATTGTTGCCGCTTTCCTTTGTGTCGGTGCACTTGATAAAATATGCGGGAATAAATTAGGACTAGGTGAGCGATTCACTGCAGGAATGATGACGATGGGCTCCCTCGCGTTATCTATGATTGGGATTATTTCTTTAGCACCCGTCATAGCAGCCATTTTAACACCTGTGATTTCTCCCGTTTATGAATTCGTAGGCGCTGACCCAGCAGCGTTCGCCAATACTATTCTCGCCATTGATATGGGGGGCTATTCCCTAGCCACTGAGATGTCCATTAGTGCGGATTCAGAACTTTTCGCTTGGGTCTTCCTTGGCACTATGATGGGACCGACTATCGTATTTACAATCCCTGTTGCCTTAGGACTCATAGAAAAAGAAGACCAACCTTATTTTGCGAGGGGTATTCTAGTGGGACTTATTACTGTACCTTTTGGTTGTTTAGCTGGAGGCCTAGCTTGCGGATTGCCGTTTTTTATGATTATCAAAAACTTGATTCCTACCATTGTATTCTCTTTGCTAATTGCTTGGGGATTATGGAAAAAGCCTGAGAACATGATTCGAGGATTTGCCATCTTCGGTAAATTCATTGAAATCATTGCAATTATTGGTCTTACAGCGATTATATTTGAAACATTAACAGACCTAACACTGATCCCCCATTTAACGCCAATTGAGGAAGGGGTTCAAACAGTCGGTTCGATTGCTATTTTCTTAGCGGGCGCTTTTCCTTTAGTAGCTTTTATTTCGAAATATTTCAGGAAACCACTCAGTAAGGTGGGATCTTGGTTAAAACTAAGTGATAAATCAACAGCTGGGTTGATTGCTTCACTCGCTCATAATATTCCCATGTTGATCATGCTAAAAGATATGGAACCGAGAGGCAAGGTCGTTAATGTTGCTTTTGCTGTAAGCGGAGCCTTTGTTCTAGGAAGTCATTTAGCCTTTGTCGCCGGTATTCAGAAAGAAGTCGTATTTGCCATGATTATTGGCAAGTTAGTGGCAGGCATTAGTGCCGTTTTATTAGCAATGATTGTAAGTAGGGATCTGAAGAAGCAGCATACATTTCGCTAAAGCGCGTCATCCTCTCAACTGATGATAAACTTAAGTGCTAGGGGAATTTTCATATTTGTATAGAGACGGGGATTAATAGTAACTGCTGGTGTTGATAATGGTGATAGATACAACTGAGGTGTTCGTTTTGGATAGATTATCGTTGAAGATCAGTTTATGTTAGCATGTGTTTTCTTTTTTTTTGCAGTGCTTGTATGACAGGAGAGCTTTTATTTGTAGCGGTTCTCTTGGTTGTGTTACTTATATGGCGTGGGAGCCTTTTTTAGTCGCGATTCTTCGGGTTGTGCTACTTATATGGCTTGGGAGCCTTTATCAGTCGCGATTCTCTTGGTTGCCCTACTTATATAGCACGGAATCCTTTTTTTAGTCGGGATTCTCCAGGTTACGCTACTTATATGTCAACGAATCCTTTTTTTAGTCGCGATTCTCTTGGTTACGCTACTTATATAACGCGCGAGCCTTTTATTAGTCGCGATTCTCCAGATTACGCTACTTATATAGCACGGAATCCTTTTTTTAGTCGGGATTCTCCAGGTTACGCTACTTATATGTCAACGAATCCTTTTATCTGTCGCGATTCTTCGGGTTGTGCTACTTATATGGCGTGGGAGCCTTTTATCAGTCGCGATTCTCTTGGTTGCCCTACTTATCTAGCAAGGAATTCTTTTTTTAGTCACGATTCTCCGGGTTACGCTACTTATATGGCAAGGAATTCTTTTTTTAGTCGCGATTCTCCAGATTACGCTACTTATATAGCACGGAATCCTTTTTTTAGTCGCGATTCTCTTGGTTACGCTACTTATATGGCGTGGGAGCCTTTTATTAGTCGCGACTCTCTTAGTTTCGCTACTTATGTAGCAAAGAATCCTTTTATCTGTCGCGATTCTCCAGGTTACGCTACTTATATAACAAGGAATCCTTTTATCAGTCGCGATTCTCCAGGTTACGCTACTTATATAACAAGGAATCCTTTTATCAGTCGCGATTCCCTTGGTTACACTACTTATTTGGCAGCTACCCTTTCTTTAGTAAAGATTCTCTATTTACTTATATCTCAAGCGATTCCATCTTTTTACTCCCAAACTTCTGCTATTGAGCTGTACAAAATTTCTATCCGTTAAAATTACTCTTTTCATTTCAGTTTCTGGCACCATTTATACAAAATGTAATGACTTTATTAAATTAATCAACTTTATTGCATTGCCATTACTAAACGAAAAAATCCGAACAATTGTCCGGATTTTTTTGATTAACGCTTTTGTATTTCCTGCATTAATAATTTATTTACGATTTGTGGATTCGCTTGTCCTTTTGTTGCTTTCATCATTTGACCAACAAGGAAGCCGACTGCTTTTTTCTTCCCATTTTTGAAATCATCAATGGATTGTGGGTTATTATCAAGGATTTCAGTAACGATAGCGAGTAGTGCTGATTCATCTGAAATTTGCACTAATCCTTTATCTTCAACGATTTTCTTTGCTTCTCCACCATTCTCAATTAATTCTTTGAAAACAGTTTTAGCAATTTTTGAAGAAATCGTTCCATCTTCAATTAACGCAATCATTCCTGCTAACCCTTCTGCTGTTATCTTTGTTTCATGGAGTTCGAGCCCTTCTGCATTAAGATAGGCTGATACCTCACCCATGATCCAGTTTGAAGCTTGTTTCGGCTCTGCTCCCGCTGCAACAGTCGCCTCAAAGAAATCCGCTGTTTCCTTTGTTACGGTAAGGACACCTGCATCATAGGCAGGTAAGCCGAACGTATCGATATAACGTGTTTTACGTGCATCTGGTAGTTCAGGAATTTCCGCACGAATACGGGCTTTCCAATCTTCATCAATCACAATATCTAATAAATCCGGCTCTGGGAAGTAACGATAATCGTCAGAACCTTCCTTCACACGCATCAACAATGTTTTCCCAGTAGCTTCATCAAAACGGCGTGTCTCTTGTTCAATGACACCACCCTCACGAAGGACTTCTGCTTGGCGCTTCTCTTCGTACTCTAATCCTTTACGAACAAAGTTAAAAGAGTTTAAGTTTTTCAGTTCTGTTTTTGTACCAAATTCCTCCTGGCCGACAGGTCGTAATGAAATATTGGCATCACAACGTAAGGAACCTTCTTCCATCTTACAATCAGAAACACCAGTATATTGTACGATTGATTTTAGCTTCTCTAAATACGCATAGGCTTCATTTGGTGTGCGTATATCCGGCTCAGAGACAATCTCAATTAAAGGTGTTCCTTGACGGTTATAATCGACTAAAGAATACCCTTTGCCATGTGTTAGTTTACCCGCATCTTCTTCTAGATGAATACGCGTAATCCCGATTTTTTTCTTATAGCCATCTACTTCAATCTCAATCCAGCCATGTTCTCCAACCGGTTTGTCGAATTGAGAAATCTGATAGGCCTTTGGATTGTCCGGATAGAAATAGTTTTTACGATCGAATTTCGTCACTGGTGCAATCTCACAGTTTAGGGCCATAGATGCCTTCATCCCGTATTCAACTGCTTTTTTGTTGACTACTGGCAGTACACCTGGGTAACCAAGGTCAACAACAGTTGTGTTTGTATTTGGCTCTGCACCGAAATGGTTCGGACTAGCAGAGAAAATTTTTGAATCTGTTTTTAATTCAACGTGGACTTCAAGTCCGATGACTGTTTCAAATTCCATTATTCCTTGCCCCCCTTACAGCTCCGGTTTTTGTTTATGGAAATCAGTTGCTTGCTCAAATGCATGGGCAACACGATAAACCGTGCTTTCATCAAAGTGCTTACCGATAATTTGCAACCCTAATGGTAACCCTTCTGAGAATCCACAAGGTACAGAAATACCTGGTACACCAGCAAGGTTCACAGGAATGGTTAAAATATCGTTCGCATACATTGTTAATGGGTCTTTCGTTTTCTCACCGATTTTGAATGCCGGTGTTGGCGTTGTTGGTCCGATAATTACATCATACTTTTCAAAGACGTTTTCAAAATCTTGTTTAATTAGTGTACGAACCTTTTGCGCCTTTTTATAATACGCATCATAATAACCTGAGCTCAGGGCAAATGTACCAAGCATAATACGGCGTTTTACCTCATCACCAAATCCTTCAGAACGAGACTTTTTATAAAGGTCAATTAAGTTCTCTGGATTTTCAGTACGGTAACCGTAACGTACACCGTCAAATCGTGCTAAGTTAGCTGAAGCTTCAGAAGAAGAAAGTAAATAATAGGCTGCAAGTGCATATTTAGAATGCGGAAGGGAAACCTCTTCCCATGTTGCTCCTAATTTTTCTAATACTTTAAGGGAAGCAAGCACCGATTGTTTGACATCTTCTTGCACACCTTCGCCTAAGTATTCTTTCGGAACAGCGATTTTCAATCCTTTCACATCACCGGTTAAGCCTTCAGCAAAATTCGGTACACTCACATTAGCTGAAGTAGAATCCATTGGATCAACGCCAGATATCGCCTGTAAAAGATACGCATTATCTTCAACTGTACGTGTAATTGGTCCCACTTGGTCAAGAGATGAAGCAAACGCCACTAAACCAAAGCGAGATACACGACCATATGTAGGTTTAAGCCCAACAACCCCACAGAAAGATGCTGGCTGACGAATCGAACCACCCGTATCTGATCCTAGTGAAAATAATACTTCTCCTGCCGCAACTGCTGCAGCTGATCCACCAGACGAACCACCAGGAACCGTTTCGATATTCCATGGATTGCGTGTCGCTCTGTAACTTGAGTTTTCATTTGAAGATCCCATAGCGAACTCATCCATGTTTAATTTACCGATCGTAATGGCTTCTGCTTCTTTTAATTTCGAAACAACCGTTGCATCATAGATTGGATCAAAATTATCTAATATTTGACTCGCACAAGTTGTTCTTAAACCTTTTGTGACTAAGTTATCTTTGACACCGATTGGCATCCCGAATAACTGACCTTTTTGTTCGTCCGTTCCCAATTTACCATCGATTTCTTTTGCTACTTGACGTGCATGCTCTTCATCTAATGTTAAGAAGGCTTTTACTTTGTCATCTACTTCAGCAATTCTTTTATAAGATGCGTCGACTAAATCAGTCGCTGAAATCTCTTTTTTATGTAAAAGCTCATGAAGCTCAGACACTTTATGATCAAATAAACTCAAAATGTTTCCCCTCCAACTAATCCATGATTGACGGCACTTTAATATAGCCGCCTTGTGAATCAGGTGCATTCTTCAGAACTTCCTCTTGCGGCAGTCCTTTTGTTGCCTCATCTTCACGTAATACATTGTTCATATCCAACACATGGGAAGTCGGTTCCACATGATCGGTATCTAACTCGTTTAACTCTTCGGCAAACGAGATAATTGCATCTAGCTGATGTTGGAATTGCTCTGCTTCTTCTTCCGTAATCGCTAATCTCGCTAGGTTCGCCACATGCTTAACCTCATCAATTGTAATTCTTGACATATAGACACCTCCAAATTCAAATAAAAATACACAATTATATTGATCATATCAAACTTTCACGCGTTAAAGCAACATGAAGATCTGATCGTTTTCACCACCCTTTATTTTACCACGAGTTCAATAGATCGCCTAATGGACAAATAATAGAAATTGATTTTTGATAAAGGGGTCAAAGAACTTCCAGATAGAGGGGAAGGATTACGTAGTTTGTAGTTTAGTTAGCTATAGAGTAAGATCAATGGCAAAGTAGGGATGAGTGGTTCATAGGGTTGAAGAACCATCAGAGAACCAAGATTTTCTTCAATAATTCTGATTCATTACATGTGACCAACAATTCCCCCTTGGACGCACTCACCTCTGCGTCTTCATTTGCAACCAGTAATTCTTATCAGGCCCCAAGCATTTATCTCTACCACAACTCGACAATAAAAGTGAACCACATCCATATAAAAAAGATGAAGCCATTTTATGCTGCTTCATCTTTCTCGCCTGCTTTAAAGCGTGTTGTTTTATCCCATCCAATCGTTAAGCCTCTCACACGATGATAAAGATAAATCGCAAACGCGCGAATAAGTAAGATGACGAATAGTTGGGCATACGTAAAATACATAATTGCCCCAACAAATAGGCTTGTTAGCGAGAGCTGTTGATTTACTGCTAAACTGCTTATAATTTGGATGGAGTATACCACATAGCTCATTAACCAAATCATCAATAAAGGGGCTGCCATTTCGGGAAAATTAATACCGAATAAGCTACCGACAAAAATAACATTTGAAGTAATTAAGAAAAATATAAATACAAAATAGGTTAAAAGATGTTGCAGACTATGGAAGAAAGTTTTACCTTTCCAAAAATGAATATCCTTGAAGCTCTTCTCTAGTAAATAAAGATTACCAATGAGCCATCTTGTTCTTTGTTTTAAAAAGGTTTGAAGATTCTCTGGTTCCTGTTCCCACGTTTGTGCATATGGAACAATCGGTAATACGTATCCCTTCTGGGTAATTCGTATCGTCAACTCTGCATCTTCCGCAAGTGCATACGGGTCATACCCCTCTAGCTCTTCAATGACAGAACGTCTTAAAAGCATATTAGTTCCCGGTAAAGAGCCAAGGTTAAACAATTTCCACCTACCGCTTTGCATTGTCAATTGAAATACTTGAAACTCTATTGAAATCATCCGCGTGAGCAAATTTTTATTTTGATTAAGGGTACGAACTACTCCGACAGCTCCGGCTGCATTCTCTGTTTGTTCTGCTATTTCTACTAGCTTTGTCACAGCATCCGAGTCTGGCTGATTATCCGCATCGTACACAAGAAAATAATCAGATTGGCTAATACTCAATCCATAATTAAGCACTCTCGACTTTCCCTTAGGTTCGCCAGGCGGGACCTTAATATAGTGAATACGCGAAAAGTTTTCTGCAAAACTTCTAGCCACTGCCGCTGTTTGATCTATCGACTGGTCGTCTAATAAGAATACATCAAGATGACCAGGATACCTTAATTTCATCATAGCATTCAGCGTATCCTCAAGAATTAACCCTTCATTATGAGCAGGGATTAAAATAGCAACAGAAGGATATTTCAAAAGAGGTCTACGCTTTCTTTCTCTTTCCCTTTTATAATGCAAAACACCAGAGACTAATAAAATCGTATAATAAAAAAGCAAAAACCAAAAGAAAGCCATAATCAAGAGTAACACGACCTTAAACATTCGACTTCTCCTCCAGCAACATCTGATAGACCTCGTCAAAATCGACTATAGCATAATCGCGAAAGTGGATAGGTGGCTGAATCATGTTCATTTGCAGACGTAAATTACTTAATAGTCTGTTTTGAAATTTAATGACGCCTTCTTCATTCGTATTTTGCAAGAAAATAATGAAAGACGCACCTTCACTCATAAAGAAATCGAAATCACTCCGAATGGTTTCTTCTATTACATTTTGTATTAAGCCTTGCCAAGCCTTTTGCGTCACTCCACTATTTAAACCAGATACCTTTAATAGAAAACCTGTTTCATTCCTTCTATTCATTCCCCGCAATGTTATTTTGCTACGTTCATAAAACTCCTGTTTTGTAAGCATTAGCCCGTCTGAGTCCATATATTTTCTTAAAGCAACCGTTTCCGCTAATAATTCTTTCATGCGGATGTCCATACTTAAAAAGCTATGCCTGATAAAAAGGAGAGGGACAACAGATAATACATAAGATATAAATAAAGAAATCAATTGCATCTGATTAAAAACCGTTTGTAAATAACTGAAATAACATAATAGAAAACCATATAACACAGTGAGTGCACTTATAACTATATAAGACCATTTTGGTGAAAGGAAAAGTATAACCATAACACTAGCTAGTAGAACTGCCCAATGGAAAAAAAAGACCTCAAGAGATGAGGAGTGAATGGCGATCGCAAATAATAAGAAATTTCCTATCATAAAGAGAAACAATAATAAAGAGAAGTTAGCTTTCCGAATAATCATCCCATAGCCTCCGTGATCAAACTCAAACTTCTCTCATCATACTCGATTGTCTTACGATTTTCATTGCATAATCTTTGGTAAACTTTTATTTCACAACAGTTAATCAATCTTCCCAATAAAAATGCGCGTCAAAGACTTTGTATGGCGGTTCACTGAGTATTGTTGGGATGTCTATCTGAAAATCTAAATACTGATCTACATCTGCTTTTGTCAAAATAACATAATGATATGCTTCTACGATTTTTTTTATTGCCCAAATTTGTTTACTCCATGTCTCAGATGGCCATTCACACACAGTATGACTTGCTAAAAAGTCGCTACTTCCACTACTACCATGTCTCGTCATTTCACCTTTACCCATAATAACTACGGGCGCTAACCTTGAAATATATAACCATAAACCCTTCATAGATACTTCACCATTTGCTAATACTTCTTCCTCTTCCTTTTTCCAGAGAAACACACTAACATACGAGGCAAATCCACTGCCATAATGGTCAAAATCTGCTTCATACAACAACCCTTTTAATCCACCTATCTCTCCTACCAAATGGAAGATGTATTGTTCCATCTCGGTATCACCACCTTGTATAAAAGGGTAGAAATCACCCACTCGCTTTCCTTGAATAACCTTTTTTAAAAAATTTTCCGTAAGTAACGTCCTTTTATCCATTACTCTCATTCCTCCGCCCCATTAAGATCGTAGAATAATAGATATCGCCTATTTTTTTATCATCCTTTAATTCTCCTTCTACGATAAAACCAAGTCGTTCATACAGTGCAATCGCCTTTTTATTTGTTTCTAATACTTGCAGCGTTACTTTTCTAATCCCTTTTTGATCTGCCCATTGCAACATTTCTTGAATAAGACTTTTTCCTATAGATTGTCCCCAATATTGTTTTTTCACAGCAACACCAAACTCCAATCGATGTGAAGTCCTCTTTAATTGGCCACCTTTAGCTCTTAGGAAACCCACAAGGTGACCTTTGACTTCTACTACTAAAAATATACTATTCTTTTCAACTGACTCAG
Organism: Cytobacillus sp. FSL W7-1323; assembly: GCF_038595015.1. NCBI lineage: Bacteria > Bacillati > Bacillota > Bacilli > Caryophanales > Bacillaceae > Cytobacillus > Cytobacillus sp. FSL W7-1323. Next base: position 590,418 of record NZ_CP151998.1, on the reverse strand, counting down.
ATCGTATCATCTCTTCAAAATCTGCCGCACTTAAAAAATCTTCTCCTCGTTCCCTGTCAAAGTTATCTGTCTCCCCGTCCACAATCAACCTTAACTGAGATAATCGTTCCGCATCCATCACTGTCGCTTTACGAATATGAAAAATTCTCGTTTCCATTCATTTTCTTCCTTTCTACCACTTTTGCAAACCTATACCAAAGTTGTAACGCTTCCTCTATACTACTTGTACGGTCACAACAAAATTATCTTCTAACAATTCAGTACTATCTTCATGTACAAATAAGTGTAAAGTTTTCCCATTTGATTTTAAAAACATTTAACTTATCTAGATATTAAAAACGAATGAATTACATTAGAAAAATAATTGGAAGCATCCATTTCATCCTCATTCGCTTGAAAAGGATTTCTCATTTGTATGTAATCGGCAGGCATTTACTCGTTTTAGCCTAATTGACAGCATCCCTCCAGCCATATCCGCAATCTGGCTCCTCACTTTTTGCTGACGGAGACATGATTTTTCTTATCACCATTAATAAGAGACCGTATGCATACGGTCCCCTCTCCCGACTTTCTATCCATTTCTTCATTTTCATAAAAAAATCCTTTCTTAAAAACCAAATAAAACACTAATTAACCAGGCTGATGCATAAAATACCATAAACTGAACGCCTGAACCAATTCCGAGGATTTTATTCAAAAGCCCCCCAATTGCAGCCATTGTAAAGGTGAGTACGATACCGACTAATCCTGCTTCGTGAAAAGCCAATAAACAGGCTAAACCAATAAACATAGCAACGATTGCCTCTTGACTAATAAAGCGCATGACCAAAACGGTTGCCTTTCTCGCGTAATTCATTGAAAACGGATAAGCAATTAGAGTGGCAATGATAAGACCAATCGCTCCATATAAAAGAAAATCTAAAGGATCTAGGTAATTATGGAGATTATTAACCGGATCACTTGTAAACACTGGTGGTGCATTAAATAACGGCGATGCTGGTCCTAATGCAACAGGACTCAACGGAATACCAAATGCTATTAAAGGAATGATTGCTTCGGCAATATAGGTTGACTCTGTGACTCCATTCATTGTGGTTAAACTGGACGTTGATTTTTTATAAATCCCTTTCGATCTCGAACCCACAATTTCCCCCATTAAGGAAGTCATTCCTACAGGGCTAAATACAAATGTCAAAGAAGAAATAAAGCTTGTACCAGTCGTTTGCATCGTTTGCCTTTTTGTCAGTATTTTAAATGGATTAGGAAAAAATCCTGCCCATGATTTATTATCTGGTGCCAAATGATACTCTTTAGGACGATCTCTTTGAATGGTCTGTCGTGCATTTCCTGACAGTGCAAACAAAATATCAGTAAACATTGGACCAATGGCAATTCCTAAAAAGAAACTAATGGTTAAATGCTTATCTAATATGCTAAAACTTAATACATCTAAACTTTTAATAAAAAAAGCTAACGGGATAATCATCAAAACACTTACCCATTTTCCTTTTGAGAAAAAAGCAATTAAAATGGCCGCTAACGTAAAAATCAATCCTGAAGCTGATTTGAAAAAGTCAGCAAATTGTCCAAGGAATTGTCCTAATAAGACGGCTGTCGGTAAGGCGATAAAAGCACCAATCACACCACCCGATACCATTTTCCTTAATGCAATATGAGGCATCCCTAGCCTTCTTAAAGCAGAGGCATGATCAATTAATGGGACAGCAGTTGTATCTCCCGGAATACCCATTAACGCGGTAGGAACGGCATGAGTTAAGTGTTTGGCAAGTACAGCTGCCATAAAAAAGGCAAACACAGCTGCCGGGGGAGCTCCTAACAAGATAACTAATAAGGTAAATGGCACCATTATAGCCGTTTCATCTGTTCCAGAGATTAACCCAATTAAAGAAAATAGAATAGCACCAATTAAAGCTAAGCAAATAGATATGAGGAGAATACTCATTTCTTATCGTCCTCCCCAATTGTCCTAAACTTATCGAGAACGCCAAGTGCTTCCATTTCTTTTCTCGTAACAGGATCTTCTTCAATTAATAAATATTCTTCCTTAGGATCTAACTGCATATCTTTAAAAATCTCTTCCATACTTTCAAGAGAAGTTTCTTCTTCTGTCAGCACTCTACTAGGTTTAAATATAAAGGCACATAAAGCAAGTGATAATACACTACCGCCAATACCAAGCAATAAAGAATACGACGATACCATCTTTTCGCTGGCAAACAGAGGAAATAATCTTTCCCCTAAAAGGTATCCACTTAAACTAAGAATGATACTTATAATAATTGCTAGAATAATATTACGAGGTAAAACTGTATCACCTAATATTTCAAGATATTTAGGTGCTTCATTTATTTTATCTAGTTCTATGCTTTGCTTCCCCTTATCCACATGTAAATTAGGAGCCATATTAAATCCTCCCTTGTATCTCTTTTGTTAATTGTAGGATTCGATCAAACCTTACATCTTTTTCCTTTACTGCTTCAGCAACGACTCGACCAATCTCATCCCCTGTTGCACCAGCCATAACAGCTAAGTTTTTTGCATGAAGGGCCATATGACCTTTTTGAATGCCATCAGTTGCTAAAGCTCTCATCGCAGCTAGATTCTGCGCTAAACCAACGGATGCAATACAACAAGCTAACTCTTCTGCTGATTGAATATCTAATATTTTTAAATTTACTTTGGCAACCGGATGAGTCTTTGTAGCGCCACCAATAATGCCAACAGGCATCGGAAGTTCAATAGATCCAACTAAGTCACCTGCTCGATTTTCTTCCCATTTCGTAAGGGAACGATATTGCCCTGTTACTGCAGCGAAAGCATGGGCGCCGGCCTCAACTGCCCTTGTATCATTCCCAGTCGCGAGTACAACGGCAGATATACCATTCATAATTCCTTTATTATGTGTAGCCGCTCGATAAGGATCAGCATCTGCAAACTCGTAAGCGTTTACAATCTTTCGCACAACTTCTTTTCCACCAAGTAGATCCTTTGAAAATACCGCATGAGCTCTAGCTAATCGTCTGTCAGCCAAGTTAGAAATAATTCTAAGAAGCGCTTTTCCTGAAGTAATATTCTCTATCAATGGAGCAATTGATTCCGCCATTGTATTGACAGCATTCGCCCCCATTGCATCCTTTGTATCTACTAATAAATGAACCACAAGTAAAACCTCATTCACCGTTTGGATAATCTTTACCTCTATGTCTATTGCGCCTCCACCAATAGCTACTAGAGTTGGATCCTTTTCGTTGCATATTTTCAAAATTTCTGATTTCTTATCATACACCCTTAATCTTGCAGCATATGGATCTTCAACACCTATAACTTGTATCTGACCAATCATTACCGATCCACTTAATGATGCAAAAAAACCACCTTTATCATAGGATGCCTTCGCTGCATTACTTGCGGCAGCGACTACGGAAGGCTCTTCAGTTGCCATCGGTATAAAAGTGTCCTTACCATTAATTTTAAAATTCGTTGCTACCCCAACAGGAATTGAAATTGAACCTAACACATTTTCAATCATGGCATCTGCCGTACTAATAGAAAGGGGTTGTTTGCCAATAAGTATTTCCTTATCTTCCTCTGTCAAATGACACGCTTCTGATATTATTTGAAGTCTCTCCTCAACCGAAAATCGATGAAAACCAGATAGACGACTATTCATTCCATTCACTCCTTAGTACTTTTATTTAATATCATTCAACTAAGTTGAATGATATTAAATAAAATATTACACCCCCTTTCTGTAAAAGTAAATAAAAAATCTGAAAATTATAAAGGGTTTTGGAATCTCTTGAGAAGATCATCCAAAACCCTACTATTATCTTTCATCTGCTTGTATAAAAATGGTTAATACTTTTGCTTCCTTTTTTTCTACTGGTAAAAACACATGTGGAATGGTACCAGCAAAATACGCACTATCACCTTCATGTAATAAGTATTTTTCTCCATCATAAGAGAGATAAATTGAACCTTTTAATATGTATATAAATTCATCTTCTAAATGTGTGTATGGACCTTCTTTAGCTGAGTCCTCCAAAACCGTCACAACAACTGGATCAATCTTACTGAACGGAGATCGATTAGCTAATGTTTCATATAGATAGCCCATTTCCTTATTGCCAACCTTTGTCGTGCGGCTTTGACTCGGAGAAAGCACTAAATTTTTACTTTCATTTTCTTCAAGCACCCAAGATAAGGGAATATCTAGTTGATTAGATATTTTTAACAAAGTTGCCACAGCAGATGCTGTTTGACCATTCTCTATTTTAGAAATTAGACTTTTCGTTAGCCCACATTTTTCTGCTAAATCTTGTTGTGTCATTTGCTTGTTTAATCTAGCTTGCTTAACTCTCTTACCTATTTGCCTTAACTCGATTAGAAACCTCTCCCTCATATCTTTTAATAAAATTATATAATGAGGTTTGGATGGTTTCAAATAAAGTTTCATTCTTTTCAACAAAGTTGAATTAGAAAAAGGCCGTTATCCCACGACCTTTCCCTTTATTTTCTAAATATTTTTTTCATCCACTGTTTAAATCCAGCCTCAGTTTGATTCGCTTCTTTATAAACCTTACTTTGTTCTTGCACATAAATGTCATCTTGATCAATGGCATAATCATATGCGAGAACAAGACCAAGGTCCGAGTTGTAGTCCTTGTTCGTGACAATGGTAAATGACATATGCTGTTCAGACGCTAGTTTGGCATACTTCGATATGTCACGATAAGCAATATGACCATTTAAATATACGCGTGCTTGTTTATTTTTTGTCATCGCTTCTTTTACTTCTTTCATGATACCCGGTTTCCTTACTTGCGCCTGTGTCAAAGCGATAACGGTTCTTTCTCTCAATGTGCCCAGAAATTTTCTACGTTCATCTGGCTTCGTTTCTTTTTTTCCATAAATTCCTTGTGTAATATAATCATCAACCTTCTCAGCCATACCGTTATTACCTCCACCTCATCAATCAAACGTTTGATTAATGGATATGTTCGTTTTAGTATACGTGCCCATTGACTTGAACTCAACTCTTTCACTTAAGCGTATGAAAATTTGGGCAAAAGGTGATTAGTGGACCTGTAATTATTTACTTTTCTTTGGAGGACTTTGAATCGTAGTACAATCAGTCGTGAGAGGAACAAAAATGTACATTATCAATTATTCTAGACTGGACTAAAACATCCTAGAAAATATGCTTAATTGGATTTCGATGTGCACTCAGCTTTGGTTTTTCTTTTGAGTGACTTGCTAACCTCGTTTGCTACGCACTCAGCTTCCGGTTTTTTTCTGAGTGACTCGCTAATTACTTTTGCTTCTCTCTCATATCTACTTTTCCTCTTGAGCGACTTACTAACCACTTTTGCTACGCGCTCATTTCCTCTTTTCCTTCTGAGTGACTCGCTAACCACTTTTGCTACGCGCTCATTTCCTCTTTTCCTTCTGAGTGACTCGCTAACCACTTTTGCTACGCGCTCATTTCCTCTTTTCTTTCTGAGTGACTTGCTAACCACTTTTGCTACGCGCTCAACTTCCGGTTTCCTTTTGAGTGACTCGCTAATTACTTTTGCTAATCGCTCAGCTCCGGCTTTTCTTTTGAGTGACTCGCTAACCACTTTTGCTACTCTCTCATATCCTCTTTTCCTTCTGAGTGACTTGCTAACCACTTTTGCTACGCGCTCAACTTCCGGTTTCCTTCTGAGTGACTCGCTAACCACTTTTGCTACGCGCTCATTTCCTCTTTTCTTTCTGAGTGACTTGCTAACCACTTTTGCTTCTCTCTCATATCCACTTTTCCTTCTGAGTGACTTGCTAACCACCTTTGCTACGCGCTCAACTTCCGGTTTCCTTTTGAGTGACTTGCTAACCTCTTTTGCTACTCTCTCATATCCACTTTTTCTTCTGAGTGACTTGCTAATCCACTTTGCTAAGCGCTCAGCTCCGGCTTTTCTTTTGAGTGACTCGCTAACACCTTTTGCTACGCGCTCATATCTACTTTTCCTCTTGAGCGACTTACTAACCACTTTTGCTACGCACTCAACTTCCGGTTTCCTTCTGAGTGACTCGCTAACCTCTTTTGCTACACGCTCAGCTCCACTTTTCCTTCTGTGTGACTCGCAATCCCTATTTCTTTCCGCCCTAACGGCATTAGATTACTTTTGTAGCCACCTTCTCCTTTACACAAAAAAGACCTCCCCATCTAAAATAGGGAGGCAAAAAATTGGAGTTATTATTAGGGCAATACAAAAAATTACACTTGAACTTCTTCATCCTTCGTAAACTGTTCTTCTTCGGTTGAGCCTTTTAGTGCGGTTGTGGATGATGTACCACCTGTAATAGTCATGGAAACTTGGTCGAAATAACCTGTTCCTACTTCACGTTGATGTCTTGTTGCCGTGTAACCATCTGCTTCACTAGTAAATTCACGTTGTTGAAGTTCAGAGTAAGCTGCCATTCCACGATCCTTATAACCTAGTGCAAGTTCAAACATGCTGTGATTTAATGAGTGGAAACCAGCTAATGTCACGAATTGGAATTTGTAACCCATTTTTCCTAACTCAACTTGGAATTTAGCAATCGTTTCTTGATCCAATTTCTTCTTCCAGTTAAATGAAGGTGAGCAGTTGTACGCTAGTAGTTTACCAGGGAACTTCTCGTGAATAGCATCTGCAAATGCTTTTGCTTCTTCTAAGCTTGGCTCTGATGTTTCGCACCAGATAAGATCAGCATATGGTGCATAAGCAAGTCCTCTTGCAATTGCTTGATCTAAGCCTGCTTTGGTCCGGTAAAACCCTTCCGGTGTTCTATCCCCAGTAATAAAAGCGGCATCATATGGATCAACATCACTAGTAATTAAATCAGCGGCATTCGCATCGGTTCTTGCAATGACTAGTGTGGGTACACCCATCACGTCTGCTGCTAATCTAGCAGATATTAAGTTTTTCACTGCCGTTTGTGTAGGAAGTAAAACTTTCCCTCCAAGGTGTCCACATTTTTTCTCCGAGGATAATTGATCTTCAAAATGGACCCCAGCTGCACCTGACTCAATCATGCCTTTCATGAGTTCATACACATTCAGCTGTCCACCAAAACCAGCCTCTGCATCCGCTACAATTGGCGCAAACCAATCAATTGATTCATCTTGTTCCATATGGTGAATTTGATCCGCTCTTTGTAGCGCTTGATTAATACGTTTCACTACATTTGGTACACTATTCGCTGGATATAAACTTTGGTCTGGGTACATTTGTCCAGAAAGGTTCGCATCAGCAGCAACTTGCCACCCGCTTAAATAAATCGCCTTCAACCCCGCTTTTACCTGCTGTACCGCTTGATTGCCTGTTAATGCACCTAAAGCATTTATGAAATCTTCCTCATTAATGAGCTTCCATAACTTCTCAGCCCCTCTCCGAGCAAGCGTATATTCGATATCAATTGATCCTCTTAGTTTAATAACCTCTTCTGCAGAATAAGGTCTTTCAATCCCCATCCAACGTGAATCATTTGCCCAAGCCTCTTGTAATTGTTTAACTCTTTCATTCGCCATCTGTTAAATCCTCCCTTTAATCATTTGAATAAAAAACCCGTCTTTATTGTTGTATTACAATAACCTCTTAACAATTTGTATTATATAACAGAAAATCCATTATTGGAACTGTTTTATTCAAAATAATCTGATATTATTTTCGACAAATATCGACAACTACGATAAAAACATTGATATACCAACGTTTTCAAAGGGGTTATAATTTAAGATTGTTATAATACAGATTAAAAAACATTCAAAATTACAAACTAGAAAACTTTCATTTGTTTGGCAATAGTTCAATTCTAATGAAGAGTCTTTATAAAGTTTTAGAATGAGGAGTCTTGAGGTTTTTGCTCTTTTGACTGTAGAAGATCCTTTAAGGATAGCGAAGCAAACCTTTTTTGCTCTGCTATTTTTCTTTCAATTTGTATGAGTAAACTCGCTCTGCTCGGGTATCTTTCCGGTTTCTGCAGATTTGCACGCGCTATCTCACTTTGTTCCGCTATCTTTCCAATTTCTCACACAGTTGCACGTGCAATCGCACTTTCCTACGCTTTCTTTCCCGTTTCCCACACAGTTGTACGCGCAATCGTCCTTTCCACAGCTACCTTTTCCATTTTCCCACACAGTTGCACGTGCAATCGTCCTTTCCACAGCTATCTTCCCAGTTTCCCATACAGTTATACGCGCAATCGCACTTTCCTACGCTTTCTTTCCCGTTTCCCACACAGTTGCACGTGCAATCGTCCTTTCCACAGCTATCTTCCCAGTTTCCCACACAGTTGCACGTGCAATCGCACTTTCCTACGCTTTCTTTCCCAGTTTCCCACACAGTTGCACGTGCAATCGTCCTTTCCACAGCTATCTTCCCAGTTTCCCATACAGTTGCACGCGCAATCGCACTTTCCCCAGCTATCTTCCCGGCTTCTTACGGTCGGAATCGCTATCTCGCTTTCCTCCGCTATCTTGCCATTTTCCTACAATGTTATCCGAGCAAACTCTTTAATACTAGCTATCCAACCAGATTTCAGTAAAAGTCTACTCATAACCACCCTGGCTAAGGATTGCCGAGTAATGTTTGTCATCCGCTCACTACTACGTCAACTTTTGCCAGTAGATTTGGTAAAGGTACGTACATAAAAAAAGGCACTCACCGTATTTTTGGTGAGCACCTTTTGATTAGACAGATTAATACATTTCAGATGTTGTTTTTGCTTGCATGTGTAGCATGATGTAGTCAGGGCCACCCGCTTTTGAGTCTGTTCCTGACATATTGAACCCTCCGAATGGTTGGTAACCGACAATCGCCCCTGTACAACCACGGTTGAAGTAAAGGTTTCCGACATGGAAATCTTCACGTGCTTTTTGGATATGTTCACGGTTGGTTGTAATAACAGCACCCGTTAAACCATACTCCGTGTTGTTTGCCACTTCAATTGCATGGTCGAAGTCTTTTGCTTTTGTGAAACCGACAACTGGGCCGAAGATTTCTTCTTTCATGAGACGAGCTTCTGGATCAAGATCAGCGAACACTGTTGGTTGAATGAAATAACCTTTAGAGTCATCGCCTTCTCCACCGGCTACTAATCTTCCTTCTTGTTTACCGATTTCAATATAACTCATGATTTTATCATACGCAGCTTGGTCAATAACCGGTCCTGTAAAGTTGCTTGTGTCTTCCGGATTACCAGCTTGTTTCTCTTTTGTAATTTCGATTACGCGATTTAACACTTGGTCGTAAACATCTTCAACGATGACTGCACGTGAACATGCAGAACATTTTTGACCAGAGAAACCAAAGGCTGAAGCTACGATTGATTGAGCAGCAAGCTCTAAATCTGCTTCTTTATCTACAACAATGGTATCTTTACCGCCCATTTCAGCAATGACACGTTTAATCCAGATTTGACCATCATTTAATTTTGAAGCTCGTTCGTTAATACGAAGGCCAACATCACGAGATCCTGTAAATGATACGAAACGAGTATCTTTGTGATCTACTAAATAGTCACCTACTTCTGCGCCACTTCCTGGTACAAAATTCAGTACACCTTTTGGTAGACCGGCTTCTTCCATAACTTCTACGAATTTCGCAGCCACAATTGGCGTTGTAGAAGCGGGTTTTAATAGAACGGTATTCCCTGCAACAATAGCAGCAACGGTTGTACCTGCCATAATCGCTAATGGGAAGTTCCAAGGAGAAATGATGATACCAACGCCAAGAGGAATATAATCATAACGATTAAATTCATTTGGTCGACTGTTAACAGGCACACCATCTTTAATTGCAAGCATTTGACGCGCGTAATACTCTAAGAAATCAATTGCTTCAGCTGTATCAGCATCTGCTTCATTCCATGGCTTCCCTGCTTCTTTTGTTAGTAAGGCAGAGAATTCATGTTTACGTCTACGAATGATGGCTGCTGCTTTAAATAACACATCTGCACGTGTTTCTGGCTTCACTTTCTTCCATGATTGGAAGGCTTTAACTGCAGCTTGCATCGCTTTTTCAGCTAGCTCTTGGTTCGCTTTTGAAACGCGACCAATGATTTCTTCTTTATTCGCTGGGTTTACAGAAACGATTTTATCTTCAGTAGAGATACGTTCTCCATCGATTAATAAATCATAATCTTGACCTAAATAACCTTTAACCGTTTCTAAACCTTTTAAATACCCTTCACGGTTTTGCTCAACGCTAAAATCAGTAAATGGCTCATGCTTATAAGATTGTACCATTTTTTCATCCTCCTATAAGTTCACATCAGTCATTTTGAAATGTTGCTACAATTGGCACATTTCAGACTGTGAAAAGATTAACCCTAACAATTATTATACTACCATAATTAGAGAAAATTCAGCAATGATTCTACTAATACTATTTTTAGAAAAATAATAAAGTTTCTATTAAATTGATTTTTTTCTCCTATTGATCAAGGATCTACCTAGTTGATTCACAATAGTATGCTAGTGATCAAAAGACCACTTCTTTTATATTAAAGTGGTCTCTTGTTTTAAATACATTAATAAGTTGACTCGTAATTTCTATACGTCTTTCCTTTCCATAAAGTGACTAGAGCAATGATTAATCCAATAACAGAAAAGGACAAAATGACTAATTGGATATCAATTCCCTTAGACACGAGTAAAGTGACAGTGGCATAAGCCAACGGGTCAAAGCCGTTCATCGCTAAGAAAACAATACTCATCACTCTTCCCATAATCCTTGGGTCTGTATCTTCTTGTGCTGAAGTGAAGAATGGAATAGAAACAAATGTCATCGTAAATCCAATAAAGAAAGCTAAAGCTGTCAATATATACAAATTGGGAATTTGGCTAAATGCTATCGCAACAATTAGTGTTGCAATTAGACCAACAATAGAAGTGAACCCCCTACGGCGTATTTTAACCATCCCAATAATAGCAGTACTAACTAACATCCCCACTCCTAATGCTGATTCAATGTAACTAAGATTGATTGGTGAACCTCCGTACGTCTCTACTAAGATGGGAATCGCAATAGAAATCGCACCAAAGGCAAAGAAATTTAACGTGATTAAAATAAGAATGCCTGTAATCAAAAATTTGCTCGCTTTGACATAAGAAAACCCTTCGATCAAATCTTTCAGTGGTGTTTGTTTGACTGTATTGTCTACTGGACCTTCTTTTAAGAATGGTGGAAACATAAAGAAAGCAGACAACAGAACAATAATAGCTGAAACTAAATAACCTGTTGTTACGCCAGCGAACTCCATGATACTCCCAGAAATAATTGGACCAACAATAAAACCAATTTGACCTAACCCCTGAATGATTGCGTTCGCTTGTTTGATCTGTTGTACTTGTACCAACTTGGGAATTAACGAGGTTCCGGCTGGTCCAGAAAAAGCATCTAGTGTTCCAAAAAAGAACCCCAAAATAAGCAAATAAACAAATGTTAATTGACCGGCATTGTTTAGTAAAAAAATGAGTACGAGTAAAACACCTTGAATGGTACTCGTAGTGAACATAATGGTCGTCTTCTTATATTTATCAGCAAGTACTCCACCAAATGCCATCATAACTACTCTAGGTACAGTAATGGCAATGAGAATCATGCCTAGTGAACTAGCAGACCCTAAATCTGAAATTACAAACCAAGTAGTTGTCATGAAAAACATACTAAATCCAATAATCGCCAAAAAGCTACCTATAAATAAGAAAATAAAAGGTGTGTTTCTCATTAAAGAATATCGTTGTTCCATTCATACCCTGCCTCTCTCATTCTATCTACACCCAATCATAGAAGATAACGTAACGTGAGATGCAAGCTTTTTCTAATAGAAAATACTTTTTTATAGATGATTGTGGTTTAAAAGGGTAAGAAAAGAAGGCAAGAGAGATATTTGTTGCAAACTAATACTTGATAAAGCCTTCTAAGTTGAGTTAGAAGGCTTGTTTTCATTACCAAGAATTTGAGAGGGTACGTTATTGATGAGTAAACTACATCAACGTAATCCTCCTTTCAACCAAGCACGAGGCCGGTGCATGCCAACCGGGATTTGAATTAAGCTCGTTTTCCCTTTAGAAGCGAGTTCATAGAGTTGATCGCATTGACTGACAGAATAACCCAATAGTGGATGCCCTCCCAAATCTAAGGCAGACGCATGCAAGAGTAATCGTTGTGTTAGTAGGCCTGCCTCCATCTGTTGAATACGGTATCCTCGGTAACCCAATGAATCTTTGTAATGGCTTTTATCCCCTATTACATGCATACAAAGCGGCACTTGATATAAATTAACATTAGGCATCACTAAGCCCGAATGTAAAAACGGGCGATAATCACCTACTTTCAATAGACGAAGCATATGATTTTCATTGTCATAAGCATAAGCCCCGTTCGGTATCCCCTCCACATTGTATAGGCTGCCGTATAAAGTTACACGCGCAGCAACATGGCCGTCGGTATCATCAAGATCGTGATGATAAGTGAAGGAACATGTCTCCTTTAGCAAGGTTGCTAGAGTCGTTTGCCTTATTTCCCCCATCATAAAGTCTGCATCTGGAGAAAACCGCTTCTTACAAATCGATGAGAAATCATATGAATAGTTTTGTGTATTTGGCAAGGTTATATCAGTACCAGAAGTGAATGTTCCACCCTGGCACCTTACCTTTCTAAAAGACACTGTTGAATCGAACATGGCAGCTTCATTGAGCTTTCTAAGTAACGGATAGTCCATAGTCTTTGACAGGTTATGAGGTAGGTGACCTAATTGCGCTATTTCGGCGCACAATGTATGGGAGGACACCATTTCTTTAGTCGTTTGGTCGATGGCTTTAGTTGATATCGGAATGACTGCGTACACACTTTCGTCTTCTTCAGCTAGACCTAGTAAATGATTCATTGCTCCGTCTAAAAACTGATAGCAAACTTTCGTATTGTAATCTAATTGATCTGCTACTACTAATAATTGTCCAATGAGCACCCCAGTATCTAGTCCCTGTAATCGATAGGAAAAATGATTGTATTTATAAAAATTTTTCCAAAAGAAGGTTGAAATAAAAACAGTGCAAAAACAATCTTCAATCACTGTCCCCAAACTTTTGGAAACGAATGTATCAAAATTTCCCTCCCGTAACAAAATGAGGCGGTGATGAGCAACATCATAATGGTAGATGCCTGTTTTAGCATCTTCAAGTTTCATATATACATATATTTCATTAGGATAAAGCGCCCCACCGGAGGGGACAAATCTCCGCAATGATTGAGTGTCATGAGGGAGCCGGACATATTGAGTTATTCCATAGGTATACCATAGCAAATGCCCAATCTCCTTCAATGTAGGCATTAGATTTTGGTGAAGGGTTGAAGGTACATTAGCGTTTAACGGAATAGCTGGTAACCCACGGTACAATTTATACGGAAGGGGGGCCCCTTCCCAATCGACCTGCCAATCGGGTGGAGCAAGTTTCTCTGTATCAAAGTGGAGATTGTATATAAATGTATCTAACTCCAATTCTTTCGTCCTCCTCTCCTTCCATTACGGAAACGGGTGAGGAAGTGGGTTCAGCTCTTCATACGATAAGTGCTTCTTCCTATACCCTAGCTGCTTTGGCACCTTTAGTACTCTATCTAATCCTTTCACCCGTGTCAGGTGATGACCAAATGTCATTGGCAACATCCCAGGAATAATGACCTTCACACAATACAATCCATTCTCTTGAATAATTGGTGTTGTTTGGTCAACGACAATCACTTCTAGATTATTTTCACGGAACGTCTGAAGAACTTCGTGAAGGTCATCTTTCAAATCGTTGTATACTGGTGGCTTCTTGAATTCTTCAGCAAATGTACGTAATGGCCCTTGATTATTCAAAATAAACGTTAGGTATTCTTCCGCCTCGGGTAGACCGTACAACATACCATGATCCTCCATTGTTCTTACTTTAAACGGATCTTCAAGCATCTCCTCGTATTTCTGCCTATTTGTTGCTAATTTCTCATCATGAACAAACATCATGCCCGCTAGCTCATAGATGGCACTTTTGACAGCCCTTACTGGGTCCATATGAGCACCTGCAGCACAAATAATATTTACACCTGTTTCTTTTCTATTTTTTGCTACTGCCCACACACTTGGGATACCATGTTCCATCGTCGAATTGTAAAAATGAAGGTCGTACCCTGCCACCTCACGTACCCGATCAACCATCAATTGCAATTCCTTGTCATCTGCAGAACTTAAATCAAGACGTGGCAATGGCAGTTTCGCATACCAAGTGAGTAAAAAGGAATCTCGCTCAACGACTTCCATTACTCCATGAAAAATAGCTTCCTCCAGGCTACCTCCGATTGCACATCCGTTTGAAGTCTCATAAACAAAACCTTCCCCACAACCTAAACTGTAATAAGCAAGTAATTCTGGGACAAGAATAGATCGTTCTTGTAAGAATGAATAACCCCAAACCCAGTTCATTGGTTTATTAGGTTCGAATGATTGATACGGAAAATGAGGATTCTCATAATACTCAGGTGAGTGTAAACCAACAGTTGAAGGGTTTAAGGCTTGATCCATAACATCTAGATAACTTCCTCGTACAACCCTTCTTTTTCCCCTAGGCTCGATACCGCAATACCGTTCTAAGCCTTCCAAAATAGCTGTTAACTCACTCATTCGATAAGAGTTAGATCTTCCAGCCACTCCCTCGCTTGCACCAAACAGTGGCATATTCATAAGAACATCAGCAAAAGGAAGTGTCCAATCCTGTATTTTTCCATTGATTACCCCCGTCCGATGATCGTAATAATCTCTTAATAGCACGGTTTCTAATTCTTCAATTGAACGACTGCGATAACCAGCACCTTGAATTTTCGGACTAGATTGCAACTTAATTTCTGCTAATTCCGCTGAATCTTCTGGAATGTCTCCACATATTGGGCACATTGGATCAAAGGAAAAATGATGAGATGAATGCATGAACGTTTTAAGATTTGTAATGAACAGTTGATTTTCTAAATGATTGATCTCTCCTTGAAGAATATAATCCACTTCTGTACATAATAAAGTTGTCATTTGCCAAAGTCCCGTTCGTGATGCCCATGCGTCTTGCGGGCGACTTTCTCCTGATAATTTATAATAAAGCCCCCACATTTCTTTAGAATCTGTACCTCCTATGATGCGCCTTACATCGGCGCAACGTGAACATCCCCGTTTTCCCGGTTGTACAAATGGACCAATAATTCCCTCACCAAAAGAAACAAAGCCACGGAGCCATGGAATATTTTCCCTTCTGAATTTTTCTTCTGCTTGTTGATGAACGGAGGGCTGCCAATTATCATGCAATACGAGCGCCAATGTTGTATCTTCAGGGAAATCCGTTAATAGATCTTGCCGCGCGACTGTATAATTACTAGACAATTGCCTATAGACAAAATCGGCCAGTTTACCATTACCGACGATGACAATCATTAGCGTACCTCCTTACAAATCTGTACACCATAAACTCCAGCTAACTCTTTTCTTAAAAATGGTTCAAAAGAAAGATCGTAAACAACGATCTCTTTATGGCCCTCATTTAATTTGTAAACAGCAGATTGTAATAACTCCTTTTTTGTCAAATGCTCACATGAAGGAATGTTTAGTTTTGCCTCTTTCCCTCTTATACCATAATGAGAGTTTATTTCCCCCTCATGGAACGTTGCCTCATTTTGTACATTCGATACTGCTTTTTGCAAAGCGTGACTTAGTGCCAGTGTGATATTTAAACCAGAACTACTATATTTAAAACCATTTGACTCTATGCATATAACAGGAAAGCCTAATATTTCATTTCCCATACGGATAGTGGGTGGACCATTTAAGGTGGTCAGTGACTGTAAATAATATCTACAACTACGATCCTCTATCCTCTCAAGATTTACTGGTAACAGCGATTGTTGCTGGTCAACTGGAAGACCTCGCCTTTCCTCTTCCAAATACGCTTGTAGTCCACGACAAACCGCTTCTGCAAGGGATTCACCAGCACCAATGCCCATAAATCCACTTATTCTACCTCTCACTATTTGTGAAACATACATCTCCAGTCCAGTAAGCCCTGCTTCCCTTCTTGCTTCTTCATGTGTTAGACCCGAGCATAAAGCCTTCTTCAAAAGAGTAGCCGGTCCTTTTGCCAATGGATTTACTGCTTGAACATAACATTGTGAAAGCGGAAGCTGTGTTAAGTCCTTTTCCTCCCAAATATGAAGAATCCCTGTTTCTTTAGCAGTTAATAAACTAAAATATTCTAACAGTCTGTTTGTGTTGGGCTGTTCCGTATTCTCTCTCAGAAGTCGGGTGTTTAAATCATCGACAAGTTCAGGTTTAAATGTAAGATTTTCAACTAATGGATGTGAATAGTACGAAATCCATTCACCTTGCAAACTTTCAAGATTTAGCAAATAGAATTGATTGTTTTCTTTCTTATCCATTGCTCCTGTCACCTGCTTAAAAAACTCAAAAACAATAATATTCGCCAATAAAGCACCTGCGGTCGAAGAATAAGGCTGTTGCTTACGTTCTTGTTCCAATATTGCCTCATGCATTCGACGCCATGCAGATTCCCAGCATCCCTCTGTTTCTGAATCAACTACAGGCCCTGCCATTCCCACCTGCTTTAGATATAAAGCAGGAAGGAAGGCTTTCTTTTCTTCTTTACAAACCTGATTAATCTCCTTCACTTCGTCTATATCTCCATTTTGGGAAACATATAATATCCAATCAAATGATTGTACTACTTCTCTCCAATTCTTACTGTAAGGAATTTCCTCCACTTTCACGGTAGGATCATCCTTTTTGGCATGATTCACTATTTCATTAATCCGCTTATGGTCTGTTGGGACTGCTTCTGTCCTCATCACATGAAAGGTTGGTAGCCCTGATTCCAACAATGCAGATGTCAGCGAAACGAATAGAGAACCAGATCCCATCACTAATACCTTTGCGTGGCGATACCTTTGAAAACGATACGCACCTGAATCAACAAAACTCTCAATGAATTCAATTTGTGAAGCGTATTTTTCTAGAACACTTGCTGGTAATTGGTGTGATTGATCTTGACTCGTATCTCTAACATAACCTTTCGTCAGTAAAGCCTCACCAATTTCATATACTCTGTTTCGATAGGGAGTGGTCAAACCCGCAGTGAGTTCTTCCAAAGTATGATTTCCATTAAACATAGGGATCAGCTTTTCAATCCATTGATAAATAGTGCCTCCATCCATCCAAAATGAACTGGCGTTATTCCTAAAATAGACGCCTCCCTTTGGGTCTGGTAGATAAAATGTATCATTCTTCACTTTGAGACGTGAGGTTGCTTTCAATTTCGTCATGTAGCCCCTCCTTCGATCTGAGCATTCATTAAATATTCCTTATAATTTATGTATTTGTATTTGTCCATTATGAATAACGAAAAAGAAGCCCCTAACATAGGGACTTGTAGAGTGTTTACACACGCTTCATTATTCATTTTGTGACGAGAGAACGAAGGTAACTTACACTGACACTTGCCTTTAAAAAAGGAATTGTTAAATAAAGAACCCGAAGCAACCAAAACAACCAAAACAGCCTGCACATCTAAAACCGCCACAACCACCACAGCGAAAACCACCACAACCTCCGCAACCACCACAGCCGCCACAGCGACGCATATCATTAAATTGAACTGGTACTGGTGCTTGATATTGAATAGGTGTTAATTCACCCACCTGATATTGATCCATTCCAAGTGATTGAAGTTCATTTTGAAAATTTTGCATTTTTTCTTCCCCTTTTTAGGTTTAGTCCGTAGAATGAGAGTCTAAAACCGCTCTCTGTAACAAACTATGATGTTTTTAGGTAGTTGTTACTGATGTAAAAGCCCATTTGGCAAAGAACATTAGATTTGTTTTTTTCATACCTTATAGAAATACAAAAGGAGGTGGTTCCCATTTATTTAGATTTCTTATCAAAGTTTGGTGTTGGAGGAGCACACCCGGGTGGTTTTGAACTAACAAAGGCGCTTCTAATAAATGAAGAATTAGACGCTATGTCGGAAATTTTAGATGTAGGCTGCGGAACTGGCCAAACAGCCGCCTTTTTGGCTGCTCAGTCAGGGGCAAACGTAACTGGGGTTGATATTAATCCTATTATGGTGGAAAAAGCAACCCATAGAATGAAGGAAGCTAAACTTCCAGTACGTATTTTCCAAGGTTCTATCGAGGCACTCCCACTTGAAGATGAGAAATTTGATTTAATTATGTGCGAATCAGTCCTTACTTTTGTCAATCAACCGAAAGCGCTTAAAGAGATTTTTCGTTTATTAAAAAAAGGGGGGCGGTTTATTTCTAATGAGTTTACTGCCAATGTCTCACTCCCTTCATGGATAGCAGATGAAATCAATCGATTCTATGGGATCAACTCTGTCCTCACCGAAGCAGAATGGCAGCGTTTATTTGAAGGGGCAGGATTTACGAACATTCGCGTAAGTGGTCAAAATCAGTCGATGCTCCAATACAATCCCAACCCTGATTTTCTTTATTCAAAGCACATTGAACGAGAGCTTTATACCGTAATGAACGAACATTTTAACCTATTATTGAAATATAATGAGCTATTGGGCTACCGGATATTTGCATGTGGAAAATAAACAATTATTATCTACCCACCCGTGATATACATGATTTCATTGTTAATAGGAGTTCCAACGGGTGGCTACTCCTTTTTTGAATATAGATTGCATATATATAGGTGCTAAAGCATATTACATATGTTAGGATTATTTAAATAAACTAAAGGAATGGGACCAATGAAAAAAGCAGTTCTTATAGCCTCCTAAAATCAGAATATATTTTAGGAGGCATTAAAAGATGAAATTCACTAAAATCGACATAAATAATTGGGAACGTAAAGAGGTTTTCAATCATTTCTTAAACCAACAAACTAGCTTTAGTATCACTAATAACATTGATATTACTGAGCTATACCAATTTACTAAAGAAAAAGGATATCAATTTTATCCTGCTTTTATTTTTTTAATCACACAAGTTGTCAATACAAATAAACATTTTAGAATGAATGTTACTGCTAAAGGTGAGTTAGGGTACTGGAACAGAGTGATTCCTATGTATACGATTTTTGACAAGGAGTCAGCGTTATTTTCCGCTATTTTCACCGATATCGATGAAGGCTTTGAAAGGTTCCACATGGATTATGTGACCGATACTGAGTTATATACTGGTACAGGAAAATTGTTTCCTAAAGCACCCGTACCTGAAAATGTCGTTAATATATCTATGATTCCATGGACTACTTTCACTGGATTTAACTTAAATATAAATACAAATCCAAATTACCTCCTGCCAATAGTTACTGCGGGTAAATTTTTCAATAAGAATGGAAATATTTATTTACCACTTTCACTACAGGTTCATCATGCTGTCTGTGACGGTTATCACACCGCTCTTTTTATGGACACATTTCAGCGCCTTGTTCGAAATCCTAAACAAATGCTTAAGTGAATGAGAAATAACCCACCGACTACATAAATTTAGTCGGTGTTTTTTTAGTAAAGGTCATACCTAAAATTATTCCACAAATAGAGCTAGATTTTCTAATGTTGAATGTAAACCGATATCATGATCTGCCTTGTTTATTCCTTTAGGGACATTTTCACATATAATGGTGACTTTTGTCCCTTTTGCAAGAGGTTCAAATAGCCATGTCTGTTTCATTTCACCAGTGAATTCCGGCGATTCTGAGTCAAATATTACTAGTTGTATTATCTTTTTATCAGGAACTAATTCTAAAAATTTCCCTTGATACACATCACTGTTCTCAGTTGTTTTTCCATATGAGGGTTGGTTTCCTTCATAGAAGAGTGTCATTTTGTAAGTTCCCTCTTCCCGCGGATCAAAATCTTCAACATAACCTGACATTCCTTTAGGTGGGAGCCATGATACTAAAGCTTTCGGATGGAGAAATGCTTCATAAATCGTGTGTGATTCTGCCATGATCACTCTTGAAGCTGTATCTGTTCTATTTTCCATAACAAAACCTCCTTCGGTCTATCATTTCTATGCAATAAATGTTGATATCACAAATAACCTTAAAGTTCTACTATTTCTTCTACGGAAGCATAGATTACTCCTTCCTCAGCTAAGCTGACCTATTTGATAATAATGACGATGTTGATAGATGGATTTCTTCGATTGCTTTCACCTTGGTTGGACCGATTCACGCGGGGTGTACAAGTGCACAGGCAAAATCATTTGTTGTCACTGTCGGAATAATACCTAGTTGCGGGTGGAATTCGTTCCGCTACCTTTAGAGTACTCTCTAAAAATCTTCGAAAAGTATGTTGGGGCACTTAATCCTTGTCTTTTTGTTCAAACCACCTTAATCCCATTGCAAATAAAAAAACGCCGTTTAAAAATAGCGGCGTTTTTTCGTTTTATTGATAAATATGAACAAATGGTTCAGCTTCGTTTGCGTTTCGGACGATTAATGATTCTGGTCCGTTAACTGATGTGACGCTTACTTGGACAGAGATATATTCTGGAAACATACTAACAACTTTGCTTGTTACATATTGGGTGAATCCGATACTTTCTGACTTACCGTAAAATTGTATAGGTATATCTATATTTAGCTGTTGCAATTGATCACCAATATAGAAACCTTTTCCAATGACACCGTTAAAATTAGGGAAATATTTTTCAACATCTTGTTTGAAATTCAAGAAATTCGTATAGTCTTCACGATACTTCTCTTCGGCTGTATTAGATGGGAATAAAATATAGTCTTCCTTTACATCTTCCCAACCACTTAGCTGGTTACTCCCCTCAGCGGCATGCGCATAGGCGAAGAAGTTTCCTGGGACGACAGACGTTCTTTCCGATTGTTCAAATAGGGCAATGGTAATCGGTACGTTCTCAAGCCCTTCTTGTTGTCTTAATCTCTTTATAATTTCCTCAGCCATCTTTTTGCCTTCTACTTCTACTTTACTATGAGAAATATCTTCTTCATACGTGGCACCGTAGGCTTCTTTTTGATAATAATGGACGGAATTAAGTGCCAAACCAATGACGACACCGCCAAGCTTCACCTTATTATCGCCATCTTTTACAAGATAGTTATGTTCTAAAATATGGGCTAAATAAAGAGGTGCACGGGCGTTTCTTTCTTCTTTAGTCCCTTTCCCATCATCAACAGGGTTTAGACCGAGATTCTCTTCCTCCGTCATATCTTTTTCTTCTAATTGTTCTTTCGTATATTGGCGACTTAACCATGATGAAATCGTGGTTTTATCAAGGTATTGTCCTTCTTGGAAGAAGAACTTTTCCGTATCAAAATGGTTCTGAGCCACTCTCATTAAACCTGTTTCGAATTCATTAATATCATATTTTGTATTCACATTATTAACGACTAAACCGCGTGACTCACTTGGCTTAAAAGGTAGGATTGTCCGATAGTACGAATCGGATATTTTAAAGTTTGGTATGATCGCCTGTTCTTCTTCGCTGCTCTCATTTTCATTTTGCACAACCTCTTCTTGCTGGTTAAAACTAGGTGCACAACCGGCGAGTAAAAGAACGAATGACAGCGACACTGCCATGAGTTTTTTCACGATTTTCACCTCTTACGAATTTAATTCCTCAATCAATTTTTCCTCGTCCCAAATAGTAATGCCTAATTCCTGAGCTTTGGTTAATTTCGAGCCTGCGTCTTCTCCGGCAATGACTAAATCTGTTTTCTTACTTACACTGCCAGAGACCTTGCCTCCTAGAGCTTCAATTTTTTCCTTGGCTTCATTTCTAGCAAGCTGTTCTAATTTACCCGTTAACACAATGGTTTTACCAGCAAAAACAGAATCAGATTCCGCTATATTTACAGGTTTTGGTCCCTTATAAGTCAGATTCACTCCAACATCTTGTAACTCTTGAATGAGAGATGTTACTTCTTCTTGTTCAAAATATGTGACGAGTGCATCAGCCATCTTATCGCCTATTTCATTAATGCTAATAAAATCCTCCATGGTTGCCTGCTGGATTTTGCCCATCTCTCCAAATGTTTGCGCAAGTGTTTTTGCCGCTTTCGCCCCCACATGACGGATCCCTAGTCCGAATAATAATTTTTCTAAAGAATTATCCTTAGAGACTTCAATGGCCTTTAGCAAGTTGTTAACAGATTTTTCGCCCATTCTCTCTAATTGAATAAGCTGTTCATACGTAAGATGATAAATATCTGCCACATCTTCAATTAACTTTTCTGCAAATAATTGGCTAATTACTTTTTCCCCTAGCCCGTCAATATTCATCGCATTTCGTGAGACAAAATGAATAAGCCCCTCTCTTATTTGCGCAGGACATTTCGGATTAATACAACGAAGTGCGACTTCTTCCTCTAAACGCACAAGTTCACTTTCACATGCCGGGCAATGAGTTGGCATATGAAAATCAACTTCTTCTCCCGTTCTTCTTTCAGGTAATACATTGACAACTTCAGGGATGATGTCGCCTGCTTTCTTAATCACAACGTAATCACCTAGCTTAATATCCTTCTCACGAATAAGGTCTTCATTATGAAGGGATGCACGTTGCACGGTAGTACCTGCAACTCTAACAGGTTCAAGTAATGCTGTTGGCGTCACTACACCGGTGCGACCGATACTTAATTCAATATCTCTTAACTGCGTGACTACCTCTTCAGCAGGAAACTTATAAGCAATCGCCCATCTCGGACTCTTTGCTGTTGTCCCGAGTTCATCCTGTTGGTCATATGAATCGACTTTAATAACGATTCCATCAATATCATACGATAAGTCTGGTCGGTTTTCTGTCCATTTCTCGATATATTGAATGACCTCATCTATATTTTTACACTTCTGGCGCTCTTTGTTCGTTTTAAACCCCTGAGAGTCAAGAAAGTCCAGACCTTCACTATGAGAACGAATACCCGTTTTCCCCTCGTCAGCCATAGCATAAACGAATATATCTAAATTTCTTGATGCAGCGATTTTTGGATCTAATTGCCTAAGTGAACCCGCAGCAGCATTTCGAGGGTTCGCAAAGGGTTCCTCACCTCGTTCTTCTTTTCCTTTATTTAAACTTAAGAACGATTTTCTAGGCATGAACGCCTCTCCGCGTACTTCAAAGGTTACCGTTTCCTTTACCCGCAGAGGTATGGAACGAATGGTGCGAAGGTTAACGGTAATGTTTTCACCAATGGAGCCATCTCCACGCGTTGCTCCGATTGCAAACAATCCATCTTCATAGCGAAGAGAGACAGCCAGTCCATCAATTTTTAACTCGCAGACATATGAGATATTCTCACCCACTGCCTGGCGAACACGACGGTCAAAATCCCTTAAGTCTTGCTCATTAAATGCATTGGCTAAACTGAGCATCGGCGTGCGATGTTCAACTTTTTCAAACATATCTAATACTTGCCCACCGACCCGATGCGTTGGGGAATCTTCTGTTTTCAACTCTGGATGTTGCTCTTCAAGTGCAATTAGCTCATGAAGAAGCTGGTCATATTCTGCATCAGGCACAGATGGTTGATCAAGTACATGATATTCATAATTATATTGATTAAGGAGATTTTGCAAATCCTTGACCCTTTGTTCTACCTTCTTTTCCTCCAAGACGTTCAACCCTTTCCTTTAACCTTTCGAAATCGGGGCAAATTTAGCAAGTAATCTTTTAATACCTACTGGCTTTGGAAAAGCAATATCAAGCTCCATTCCATCACCTTCACCTTTGACACTTACAACTGTTCCAGTACCCCATTTACCATGCACAGCTTTATCTCCAACTATCCAATTCATACCGCTACCACCTGTATTTTGTACAGCTGGGCGAACAACCGCTTTACGAGCAGGTTGCATACGATTTCCTGAAGAACTATTAAACGTGGACTGACCTCGATTAAGGGGTTTTGCTTTTGGCTCTAATCCTTCTAATAAATCAGCCGGAATTTCCTGAATAAATCTGGACGGTGGGTTCATGTTTGTACGGCCAAATAGTGTACGCATTTGCGCATTTGTTATAAATAACTGCTCTTCTGCTCTCGTAATCCCTACATAAGCAAGGCGACGTTCCTCTTCCATTTCTGCTTCTTCCATTAATGAACGGCTATGAGGGAATACACCTTCCTCCATACCCATTAAAAAGACAACTGGAAATTCTAATCCCTTTGCAGAGTGAAGCGTCATTAATACAACTGCATCCGCTTTCTCACCGTCATCATCCAATTTATCAATATCGGCAACAAGCGCCAAATCTGTTAAGAAGGCAACAAGTGTTTTATCTTCGGACGCATCTTCAAAATTCTTCGTTACAGATAGAAACTCATCTAAGTTTTCCAAACGACTTTGAGACTCGATCGATTTCTCCGCTTTTAACATGTCACGATAGCCTGACTTGTCCAACAGTTCCTCTACCAATTCTGTCACAGATAAGTATTCTTGCATTTGTGTATAATTCTTTACTAAATCACGAAACTCTATAGCAGATTTTGTGATTTTTGGGCTTAAGCCAATTAATTCGATGGATTCGAGTGCTTCAAACATTGTCATATCATGCATGGTTGCAAAATTAGCAATCTTATCAACTGATCCAGAACCAATCCCTCTTTTAGGCACATTAATCACTCGCTGTAGACTAATATCATCATCAGGGTTGGCAATTAATCGTAAATAAGCCAATACATCTTTAATTTCTTTACGATCATAGAACTTAATTCCGCCAACAATCGCATATTCAATATTCGACTTTAATAGCATTTCCTCCATAACCCTGGATTGGGCATTTGTGCGATATAGAATAGCAAAATCGGCAAGCTTACGATTCTGACTTTGCGCTAATTCTTTTATTTTACTTACGACAAATTGTCCTTCGCCTTGCTCACTATCTGCACGGTAATACTGAATTTTATTTCCTTCAGGATTTTCCGTCCATAAGTTTTTCGCTTTACGATTCATGTTTTTATCAATGACACCGTTAGCTGCGTTTAAAATTCTTTGTGTGGATCGATAGTTTTGTTCTAGCAAAATGACTTGTGCTTGCGCATAATCTTTTTCAAAGGATAAGATATTGGCAATATCTGCCCCGCGCCATCTATAAATAGATTGATCCGAGTCTCCAACCACACATATATTTTGGAAACGATTCGCTAATAATTTTACTAGCATGTATTGCGCTCTATTCGTATCTTGATATTCATCCACATGAATATACTGGAATTTACGTTGATAGTATTCTAATACCTCAGGGACGCGATTAAATAATTGAATCGTCTTCATAATAAGATCATCAAAGTCTAATGCATGATTCTTTCGCAGACGTTTTTGATAATCTGTATACACATCACTTGTCACTTGGGAGAAATAATCACCGGCAGTCTTGGCGAATTCCTCTGGTTCAATTAGTTCATTTTTTGCAGAACTAATCGTCCCTAAAATTGCTCTAGGATCGAACTTTTTCGGATCTAAATTCCGCTCTTTTAAGATATTCTTAATAACAGATTGCTGATCAGTAGAATCTAATATTGTGAAGTTACGATTGAACCCAATCCGATCAATATCACGACGTAATATTCTCACACACATAGAGTGAAAAGTAGAAATCCAGATTTCTTCAGCCACACCGCCCATCATCGCACGAATACGATCTCTCATTTCTCTTGCGGCCTTATTCGTAAACGTGATTGCTAAAATATTATATGGATTCACGCCCTTCTCTACCATTAAATAAGCAATGCGATGGGTAAGTACACGCGTCTTACCACTTCCTGCTCCAGCCATAATAAGCAAAGGTCCATCTGTTGCCTTTACAGCCTGTTGCTGCTCCTTATTCAAACCATTTAATAATTTATTAGATAAATATTGCATTCCTTTTCTTCACCACCATACAAACATTTGTTCTATTTTTAGTCTATCTTGATTAATTTGGTTAATCAAGATTTATTGTTTCACAGCTTCTACTGTTTTTAATGCGATTTTAATATCATCATAAATGACATTTCCAACGACAACTACATCTGCATAAGCGCCCATTTCTCTTGCTTGTTCCACAGAGGTAATCCCGCCACCATAAAATAATATTGTTTCTTCTAATGTTCGACTTACTTCTTTCACTATTTCTACATTGCCGTAAGTACCGCTATATTCCAGATAAAAAATCGGTAAATGAAACATTTTTTCCGCCATCATTGCATAGGCTTTGACGTCTTCAATCGTTAAATTCGTATCCGCACTCGTTAATTGAGCGACTTTACAATCTTCATTTAGCACGCAATATCCTTGCATAAGAATCTCGTCCCAATTCATGATCTCGCCAAATTCCTTAACTGCTTGATGGTGCATTCCATTAATCCATTTGGAATCTTTACTATTTAAAACCGTCGGGATAAAAAACAAATCATACCCAGGTGTAATCGACTCAATTGTGGAAACCTCTAACACACATGGAACTGTATATCTACGAACACGCCCCATAAGATCAAGCACCCGCTCAAGCGTAATGCCATCTGTCCCCCCAATAATAATCGCGTCCGTGCCAGACTCGCACACTTTCTCTAAATCTTCATCAGATATATATTTATTAGGGTCGAGCTTAAACGCATGGTGCCACGCGCGAACATCATACATACATAGTTCCTCCATTCTATCTTTCCATTCAATCATTATATCATTTGAGGAGCATTTCAAAAAGGAAACCGCTAATGAAGTAAGAATGGATTTATTTGGCTAAATTAACATCATTGCAGACATTGCCATTCACCATGTAAATGATTCATTCGGATTCGGATGCAAACTCTGTTTTGGCTAATCAGATTTTCTCTTGGATTCAGGTTTCTGACGCGGTTCTCATTTATTCCAATCAGATTTCCAGTTGGGACCGGGTTTCTGAGCCGTTTCTCTTCTATTCCAACCAGATTTCTCCTTGGGTTCAGGTTTCTGACTCGCTTCTCACCTAATCTAATCAAATTTCACCATGGTTCCAAGTTTCTGACGCGGTTCTTCTCTAATCCAATCAAATTTCCTCTTGGTGTCCAGTTTCTGACTCGCTTCTCACCTATTCCAACCAAATTTCCTCTTGGTATCCGGTTTCTGACTCGCTTCTCCTCTAATCCAATCAAATTTCCTCATAAAGTCCAGTTTCTGACTCGCTTCTCCTCTAATCCAATCAAATTTCCTCATAAAGTCCAGTTTCTGAGACGCTTCTCCCTTAATCCAATCAAATTTCCTCATGAAGTCCAGTTTCTGACTCACTTTCTCTCTTATTTCAATCGCGCTTTTTCTACTAGTACCTAAATCTCCGTTCCAAAACAAAAAAACCGTGGGTGCTGATTCCCTCGGTTCGGTCGTTTCCATTGCTGTGGTTTCTATTATTTTTCTGTTGTTTCTTCTTCTTTAATTCTTTCTAATGCCATTTCGTAGGCATCGTTTCCGTAGTTTAGGCAACGTTTCACACGGGAGATTGTTGCAGTACTTGCACCTGTTTCTGTTTCAATCTTATGATAAGTTTTTCCTTCTCTAAGCATACGAGCTACTTCTAGTCTTTGCGCTAATGATTGGATCTCGTTCACAGTACATAAGTCATCAAAAAATCGATAACATTCGTCTAAATCATTTAGTGATAATACCGCCTGAAATAATTGATCTAATTCTTGTCCTCTTAGTTTATTAATTTGCATAATATTTACCCCTTTTTCATTTTTTAGTTAATTGTTACCGACTGATTGATTCCTGGCTCTTGTGGAATGACATTCACCCATGTTTTCCCCGGAGCAAGTGGTTGTTCTTTTCCATCGATTACTGGATAAATTCTTCCTTCTTTATTCACCCAGTTCACTTCAGACATCATACCTCTTTGAATAAGATAACCTTTACCCCCTGAAGTCAAATCAATGTCATGTCGGCCTTCTCCATCTATCACTGTATGCTTCGCTTCTATGATTAAAATATTGCTTAATAACACAGGGTCACCTGTGTCATAGTCTGTTGTCCATTCACCATCTGAAGATCTTTTGTATGCTTTCGTTGTTTCATCATAATCATATGTGACATCAAAACGTTCATCTTTTCCATAACTCACTGCAATCTCTCCCGCCACAGAGCCACTCAGTTTATCCGCTTCTTCGTCAGTTAAATGAGCAAAAGCAGCTGGTGCCCCGTCCAGCTCATAATTCTTTTCCTTAGCCCCTTGTTCAATATGCGCAAAAGAAATATATGAATTATGAGGTGCCTGGCGATCGCTCACACGTTCAAAAAGTGTGCCGTCATAGTATAAGCCATTCAAATGATCCACATATTCATCAGCAAGCATCTTCTTTGCCTCTGGACTATTTCCATGAGCAATATAAAGACTATTAAACCCTTTCGCCAGTTCAATATAATATTCTCTGGCACTGCGTACTGGCCCAACTCTATCCGGTTGCTCACTTTGAAAAATAGCAAGGAATCGCGTGACTTCACCTTCAGCCAGTAATTCATAAACAATATCCGCTTGAGTCAATCCTGATTGTGGTCTTGCTTTCGGATGATTGTTAATCATAACTGCTATAGCACGCTGATTCCCATTTCCCTCTTGAGCTATGCCTGTGAGAGGATAAACTGTCTTTTCTTCAGGCGAATCCATACTTTCTTCACCTTGATTATCCACACCATTTAACTCTTCGTTTGCTGGATCCTCAACTGTTTCATTCTTGCTGCATCCTGTCACCAAAAGTATTGCTACGAGAGACGTAGTCACCCATTTGTTCAGCATGATGCACCCCTTATCACTATATGATTACCCTCTTTTACATTTTAACGCATCATAGTTGGAAAGAGTACAGTTTTATTCATGACATCATACATTCCTCGCTGTGTAACCCTGATATAAGGGAGATGAGTGGAGGAAAAAAATAATAATGTATAAATTGGATCGGCAAAACGATAACCTCTTTCCCGCAAATAGGCTAATAAGGTTCTTTCTTCTTCAATCAAATCTTCCACTCTTTTATTCGACATGATTCCCTTTAATTTAAGTGGGATTTCTGTAACAATGTTCCCTTGCTCAGAAATAACAATTCCACCACCTATTTCTTTCATATGATTAAAAGCATTCATCATGTCTTTCTTGCTTTTACCGATTAAGATAATATCACCGGTATTAGAATAAGAACTTGCTAAACCGTCTAGCTCCTTAGCAAACCCTTTAATCACCGTATTTACACGCCACTTGCCTTTGCGGTCAATTAACATGAAGAAACACTCGTCATGCTCCCTACTTAGCTCATCGCCGGAAATATCAATGGCTAATGAGTAAGGCTTTGTGATAACAGCGCTCTCCATTTTAATACCGAACGGCATCGAAAATTGCATATCATGAGATGTAAGCTCCCAGTTCATTTCTAGCGGTTCAAATCCATACTCTTCCCATGGCATATTATCTTCAAATGGTGTATTTTCACCATCTTTCCTTATCCACTTACCTTTTGCTAACACACTAACAGGCGTTGGGTTACTTTCATTCTCTAGGAAATTGATATTAGCCACTCTACCTGTAGCGATATTTCCATGCAGATGTTGGATGTTATAGTACTTAGCTACGTTAATTGTACCCATATTATACGCATCTATTGTCGGTACCCCTTTTTCAAGGGCAATTCGGATCATCTGATCAATAATCCCTTGATCGGAAAAGGATGAAGAAGAGCCATCTGTCGTAAAAATAAATGATTCATAATGATCAATGCCCAATTCATGCATTTCATCCAATAACTGCGGTAAATCAGGTCGAATTGATGAATAGCGCAACGATACAGTATATCCTTGCATCAAACGATTCATAATCTCTTGTCCGTTAATCGCTTCATGGTCGCAATCAGCCCCGAGCAGCATTAACTTTGCTAAAGTCTTTTCTGACGCCCCAGGAAAATGACCTTCGATTTGCTTTCTCATTCTTTTCGCTTCTTGCATCCAATGGAGCATTAAATCATCACCGTCGAGTAACTTTGGCCAGCCAGTTAACTCTCCACCTTGTAATACTGCATCATGCTCTAACCAAGATTTAATATTACCATGCGAAAATGTTGTCTCTTCATTTTGAATTTCTGTTTGCGCATCAAATCGGCACCACCAATACATCGTTGAAGGAATATTTCTCATTTCCTTCAAAAATGAAAACGCTTTCTTTTTCTCTAATTGTAATGCTAGCACCATATTATCATTAATCAAAGTGGTCGTGCCAAATTGCGCTGCATAACGAGCAAAGGAAAGGGGATTATATAACTGAAATGGATGTGCATGTGGTTCAATATATCCTGGAACAAGCGTCATTCCATTACAATCAACAATTTCACAGCCTTCTAACTTGTCAGGAAGCTTTTCACCGACATAAACAATACGATCACCGAGAATCCAGATATTCGCATGTACCCATTTTTTAATTGCTTGATTTAAGTAACGAGCATTTTTCAGTAACATCGTTGGTGCAATACGCCCATCTAGAACAGATACATGTTCACGTAGATGTTTGTTTTTCCAACGGTATCGCTGTTCTAGCACTCTGTTTCCTCCTTTTATGGTAACTACAATTATCTATTTTTATTTTTCGTTTACGATAATGAAGCAGCATTCATGTTGCCTATTATCATAACATATATAACTTTTTAACGCAGTAAAGAATAACAAATATTTGTTAATTTTTTGTGAAGGAGGTCCTTTTATGAATGTTAAGCCCAATATTGGTATCATTCAGGCATTAATCCGTATTACTTGTGGATTAACCATTATTGCTTGGAGTGCCACAAAGCTCGTTAAAAAACCTTGGAGTGATCGCTTTCTCATTCTTATTTCACTTGGTGCAATGAAGGTTGCAGAAGGTATTGTCCGCTATTGTCCTATCATTGCCTTATTTGAAAAAGGGAAAGAGAATATAAAAGATTCTGACCACCAGTTTAAACCACCTATGGATTTTTTAAAAGAGCAAAAGTTATTAAAGGATACTGATTTTGAATGAAAAATATGCCCCCTTATTTTTTTGGGGGGCATTTTCATTTTCCCTATCTATTTTTCTATAGTCGAATGTGCTATCGCCTTATAGCCAATATCCCTGCGGTAAAAGACTTCTTCTGTTGTTAGATACGTTAGCGCATCATACACTTGCTTTTGTGCAGATACTAAGTCATTTGCTTTGCTACCAACAAGTAAGACTCGACCGCCATTTGTTGTGAATGCACCTTGGGCATTTTTCGCCGTTCCTGCATGGAAGACAAATGCTTCTTCTGCTACTTTTTCGATTCCTTTTAGTTCGGCACCACTCTCATATGCTTCCGGATAACCATTGGCTGCGACCACAACCCCAAGCATTGCCTCCTCATCCCATTCAATCACTGGTTTACCTCCAGCAATTACTTCTAACATGACATGGGATAAGTCTGACTTCATTCTAGGTAAAATGACTTGTGTTTCCGGATCACCAAAGCGGGCATTGAATTCAATCACCTTTGGCCCTTGTTCTGTCGCGATAAGTCCCGCATAGAGAACGCCACAAAAACTGCGATTCTCTTTAACTAATGCTTCTGCAGCTGGAATTAAAATCGTTTCAATCGCTGTTTCAACCGTCTCCTTGCTGATATGTGGAACAGGTGAATAAGCACCCATTCCTCCTGTGTTTGGTCCTTTATCTCCATCGAAAGCGCGTTTATGGTCTTGAGCAATTTCTAAGGGGATAACTGTCTCTCCATTAACAAAAGCCATTAATGAAAATTCTTCACCAGCTAAAAATTCTTCAATAACGACTGTAGCAGAAGCTTCTCCAAATTTTTCTCCAACTAACATATCCGCTAACGCTGCTAATGCTTCATCTTCTGTCATCGCAACAACGACGCCTTTTCCAGCAGCTAATCCATCCGCTTTAATAACAATTGGCGCTCCTTGTTCTTTCACATAAGCACTTGCAGCCTCATACTGATCAAACACTTCATAGCTTCCTGTTGGAATGGCATATTTCTTCATGAGCTCTTTTGCAAAGGATTTACTTCCTTCAATTTCAGCCGCTCGACTTTTCGGTCCAAAAACAGTAAGTCCAGCTCCCTCCATCTTATCAGCCAAACCTTCAAGTAAAGGAACTTCAGGTCCAATAACTGTTAATTCAACATGATTATCGAGCGCAAAAGCAATCAGTTCTTCTTGTTCGTTCTCGGAAATATCAATAATCGTTGCTACATCTTCCATTCCTGGATTTCCTGGTGCAACAAACACTGTTTCCACTTGGCTGCTTTCACTTAACTTTCTACTGATGGCATGCTCACGTCCGCCTCTACCGATTACTAATACGTTCATTTCATGTTCTCCCCCAGTTTAATGTTTGAAATGTCTCACACCAGTGAATACCATTGCCAGGCCATACTCATTTGCTTTTTCAATCGATTCCTGATCTTTAATCGAACCACCGGGTTGAATAATAGCCGTAATACCAGCTTTAGCTGCTGCTTCAACTGTATCATTCATTGGGAAAAAGGCATCGGATGCCATTGTTGCTCCTTCAACTGCTTTTCCTGCTTGCTCGATCGCAATTTTCGCAGAGCCGACACGATTCATTTGGCCTGCACCAATACCTAATGTTTGGTCGCTATTATTGACAACAATCGCATTCGACTTCACATGCTTCACTACTTTCCAGCCAAGTTTGAGTGATTGCCACTCTTCCTCCGTTGGTTCTCTTGTTGTCGCCACAGTAATATTCGCTTCTTCAAGACCATAAGTATCGTAATCTTGCGCTAATAAACCGCCTTCAATAGAAGTTAGACGTTTTTCCGTCTTTTTGTTTCCTTCAAAAGGAATAGTTAATAGTCTTAAATTCTTCTTCCCTTGTAAAATCTCAAGTGCTTCCGCTGAAAAAGAAGGCGCTATAATGATTTCTAGAAAGATTTCATGAAGTTTCGTTGCTGTTTGTGCATTTACTTCACGGTTAAGGGCAATAATCCCCCCAAAAATAGACACAGGATCAGCTGCAAAAGCTTTAGAGAAAGCATCATAAATATCTGTGCCAATACCGACACCACATGGGTTCATATGTTTTACTGCAACAGCAGCTGGTCCGTCAAACTCTTTAACAATTTGTAACGCTGCATCAGCATCATTAATATTATTGTAAGACAGCTCTTTGCCATGTAGCTGTGTAGCGTTAGCAATCGAAAAGACCGACCCTAATGGTTTGCGATAAAAGGAAGCTTTTTGATGAGGGTTTTCTCCATAACGTAATGCTTGTTTTAATTCATACGTAACTGTCAACTTTTCTGGCTGCTCTTCTTCTGCTAATTCTGTCATATATTCAGCTATCATTGCATCATAAGCAGTTGTATGACGGAATACTTTTGCTGCTAGCTTGCGTTTGGTTGCAGCATCTACAATGTCATTTTCTTTTAATTGTGTAATGACTGTTTCGTAATCAATGGGATCTACAACAACTGTCACATGTGCGTGGTTTTTAGCAGAGGCACGTAACATCGCAGGACCACCGATATCAATATTTTCAATTGCATCCTCCACTGTCACATCTGGCTTAGCAATGGTCTGTTGGAAAGGATAGAGATTCACACATACCACTTGAATCGGATTAATCTGATGTTTTTCTAACTGTGCTTGATGAGATGAATCATCGAACTTAGCTAGTAATCCACCATGGATAAGCGGATTTAATGTTTTTACTCTTCCTTCTAAAATTTCAGGAAATCCTGTAACATCACTTACACCGATTACCGGAACCCCAGCTTCAGCTATTGCTTTTTTTGTTCCACCTGTTGAAACAATTTCAAACCCTAATTCGTGAAGTTCTTTCGCAAATGCTGCTACACCATTTTTATCTGATACACTAATAAGCGCACGTTTTTTCATCGTCCATTTTCCTCCCTGTAAGATGTTCCTCTTAGGCGTTTTCGTTTAAAAGCTTTTGTAATACTTCTGGATAAAATTGATGCTCTACTTTATGAATTCGATTCTGCAATGCTTCTTTCGTATCACCTGGTAGGATGGCTACCTTTCTTTGATCAATAATCGGACCCGTATCCATCCCTTCGTCTACATAATGAATGGTTACACCTGTTTGTTTCACCTCTGCAGAAAGCGCTTGTCCAATAGCATCTTTACCAGGGAATGCTGGTAAATAAGAAGGATGGATATTTACAATTCTTCCGCCATATTCACGTAAAAGAACATCCCCAATAAGACGCATATAACCTGCAAGAACAATAAAATCTATGTTTGCATTCTCTAATTCTACTAATATTTGTTCTTCATATGCTGTTTTACTCGTAAAATCTTTCGCACGAAAAGCAAAGGTTGGAATCCCTTCATTTACAGCACGTTGAATACAGTAAGACTCTGGCTTATCACTTACCAGTAGTTTAATGTCTACCTGCAATTCATCGTTTTTAAAGGCATCAACAATCGCTTGAAAATTTGTTCCACTGCCAGATGCAAAAATGGCGATATTTTTCATGATAACCTCCGTCTATTTAAAGGATTGAAATCCCCTCTTGCTGTGTAACTTTACCAATCACACTTGCTTTTTCACCAATCTTATTAAAGTGATTGACTACTTTTTCAGCATCCTTAACAGAAACAATTGCCACCATTCCGATGCCCATATTAAATATATTGTACATATCCTTACGCTCAAGCTTACCTACTTCTTCCATCAGCTTGAAAATCGGCTGAATCTCCCAACTACCCTCGATTAATTCAGCTCCTAAGCCTTGAGGTAACACTCTAGGGATATTCTCGATAAATCCGCCACCCGTAATATGAGCGAAGCCTTTTACATCAAATTGCTTTAATGCCGATAACACTGATTTCACATAGATTCGCGTTGGTTTTAGGAGTTCTTCACCTAACGTGCTCCCTAGTTCCTCTCTAAACTCTTGCAATGAGAGTTTCGCATCCTCTAAAAATATCTTCCGTACGAGAGAATAACCATTGCTATGGATTCCGTTCGATGCAAGGCCGATTAAAACATCACCCTCTTGAATATTTGAACCATCGATTAAATCACTCTTTTCACATGCACCGACAGAAAATCCCGCTAAATCATACTCTTCTTCACTGTACATTCCAGGCATTTCCGCTGTTTCTCCACCAACAAGCGCGCAACCTGCTTGTTCACAACCGTCAGCTATCCCTTTGACAATGGCTTCTATCTTTTCTGGCTCAGCCTTCCCACAAGCAATATAATCTAAGAAGTAAAGAGGTTCTGCACCTTGAACAACGATATCATTGACACACATAGCAACGGCATCAATCCCAATTGTGTCATGCTGATTCATCATAAAAGCTAGCATCAGCTTTGTTCCGACACCATCTGTCCCTGATACAAGCACAGGTTCTTTTAAGCCAAGTGATGACAAATCAAACATGCCTCCAAAACCGCCAAGACCACCGATTACACCTGGTCTCATCGTTTTCTCCACATGCTTCTTCATACGGTTCACTGCTTCGTAACCCGCTTCAATATCTACGCCAGCTTGTTTATAAGCATTCGCCATTCCTATCCACCTCACCAATTTATTAACAGGTATTCTTTCAATCTAGCATCATACGCCAAGTATTCGCACCAAAACGTATTGTTAATTTCTAAGAATAAAAGTAGCAAACCATGTTGCTACTTTATTATTTATACTTTTTCGTACGGATGTAGCGTGCTTGGATAGATCTCCGTTGGATACTTCCCTGTGAAGCAAGCTAAGCAAAGACCTCTTGTCTCGCCTTCTTCTTCTCTTCCAATGGCATCGATCATCCCTTTTGGACTTAAAAAAGTAAGTGTATCAGCACCAATAATTTCGCGAATATCTTCTACAGAACGATCAGAAGCAATTAATTCTTCTTTTGTTGAAGTATCAATGCCATAGAAGCATGGGTTTTTGATCGGTGGCGAGCTGATGATTACATGTACTTCAGTCGCGCCTGCTTCTTTTAACATCGTCACAATACGGCGGCTCGTTGTTCCACGTACAATGGAGTCATCCACCATGACAACTCGTTTCCCTTCAACAACACCTCTTACAGGTGATAGCTTCATCTTCACTCCTTGTTCCCGCAATGACTGTGATGGTTGGATAAATGTCCGACCAACATACTTATTCTTAATGAGACCCATCTCATAAGGAATCCCTGTTGCTTCAGCATAACCAATGGCTACGGAAATACTTGAATCAGGTACACCAGTTACGACATCTGCCTCAATCGGAACCTCGACAGCAAGCTGCTTCCCTAAATTTTTTCGCGCTGTATGGACATTGATGCCATTAATATTGCTATCTGGTCGGGAGAAATACACATATTCCATCGCACACATAGATATATTTGAAGCCATTGCGAACATTTCAGAACGGAACCCATTATCATCAATGACTAATAACTCTCCAGGTAATACATCACGAACAAACTCAGCTCCGACAATATCGAAAGCACATGTTTCGGAAGCAATTACGTAAGCATCCCCAATTTTGCCTAGAGATAGAGGACGGAGACCATTCGGATCAACCGCAACCATCATTTCATTTTCAGTCATAATTAAGAAAGCATAAGCGCCTTTTACCATGGACAAGGCATTCTTCACACGCTCTTTATGAGAAGATACACCGCCTCGTTTAATTAAATGAGCTAATACCTCGGTATCTGAACTCGTTTGAAAAATACTTCCCTGTGCTTCTAGTTGATATTTAAGGGCTGTAGCATTCGTTAAATTTCCATTGTGACATAGAGCTAGACCACCATTTTGTGATTGGAATAAAAGTGGTTGCACATTCTCATAGCCCCCGCCACCTGCAGTAGCGTACCTGACATGACCAATTGCTGAAGTTCCTTTTAGTTCTTGAATAGCATCTTGAGAGAAAACCTCAGTGACGAGGCCCTCTCCTTTTACACCCTTCAACTTATCTCCATCTGTTACAACAATACCTGTACCTTCTTGACCACGATGCTGAAGGCTATGCAATCCGTAATAAGTAATCTGTGCTGCTTCCGGATGACCCCAAATACCAAAGACACCACATTCCTCATTTAAACCTTTTATTTCTGCAAGCATGCTGGTATAGCTCCCTTCCACGCCTTATTTAGCACTTCTGTTTGCTCTTTGATTACAAGTTCGTCGTTTACAGTAATTTCAAGTGCTTGCTCATTTGTTACTTCACCAATGAGTGTAGCATTTGTTAATTGTTCAAATGCTTCTTTGTTCTCCTTCTTCACACTTAGAAGGAATCTAGATTGAGATTCACTGAACAATTGTGTTGTTGCTTCACCAGTTAACTTAAGTTTTGCACCTAATTGATTCGCAAATAAACTCTCAGCTACTGCCACTGCTAACCCACCTTCTGCAAGATCATGTGCAGATGATAGTAACCCTTGGTGAATAGCTGTTAAGACTTTTTCTTGATTGGCTGCTTCTACTGTTAAATCGATTGCTGGTGCTTGCCCGAAGATTTTTTTGTAGCTTAGCTTCTGTAGTTCACTGCCACCAAATTCCGCTCTCGTATCACCTAATAAATAAATCAGGTCGCCTGCTTGTTTGAAGTCTTGTGTTGTCACATGCTCAATATCCTCCACTAGACCAACCATCCCGATAACTGGCGTAGGATAAATCGCTGTGCCGTTTGTTTCGTTATATAATGAAACATTACCACCAATGACCGGCGTATTTAATGTACGACAAGCTTCACTGATGCCATCAGCAGATTTTTGAATTTGCCAGAAGATTTCTGGCTTTTCCGGATTACCGAAGTTTAAGTTGTCCGTAATTGCTAACGGCGCGCCACCAGAACAAACGATATTACGTGCTGCTTCAGCTACAGCTATTTTTCCGCCTACTTCAGGATCTAAATACATATAGCGTGAATTACAATCCGTAGTCATCGCTAGTCCTTTTTTCGTTCCACGGATACGGATAACTGCGGCATCAGACCCTGGAGCTACGACTGTATTGGTTCTTACCATATAATCATATTGGTCATATACCCACTCTTTACTAGCGATCGTTGGTTGTTGTAATAATGACA
Source organism: Cytobacillus sp. FSL W7-1323 (assembly GCF_038595015.1). Taxonomy (NCBI): domain Bacteria; kingdom Bacillati; phylum Bacillota; class Bacilli; order Caryophanales; family Bacillaceae; genus Cytobacillus; species Cytobacillus sp. FSL W7-1323. Next base: position 552,327 of record NZ_CP151998.1, on the reverse strand, counting down.
TTAGAGTTTCTCTATGATCATCAACTGCGGGAATATCATTTTCCATCGCCTGGAATTCACGGTAATAAGCTGGTTCTTTGGAAGGCTTATGGTATACAGGTGCTTCTTCTGCTAGTGCATCTGTTGGTACATCTGCCACTACTTCGCCTTTATGAATCAAACGTAGTTGTTTATCATCAGTCACACGGCCGATTGCCACTGCTTCTAAATCATATTTGGAGAAAAGGTCAACAATTTCTTGCTCTCTTCCTTTCGTCACTACAATTAACATTCTTTCTTGTGACTCCGATAACATCATTTCATAAGCAGTCATTCCTGTTTCGCGTTGTGGAACTAAGTCTAGGTTCATTTCTATCCCTGAACCAGCTTTACTTGCCATCTCTGCAGATGAACTCGTTAATCCTGCCGCGCCCATATCTTGAATCCCTACTAATGCGTCAGATTTTACAAGTTCAAGGCATGCTTCTAATAGCAACTTCTCCATAAATGGATCACCTACTTGAACAGCCGGACGATTCTCCTCTGATTGATCCGTTAATTCTTCAGAAGCAAAAGTAGCACCGTGAATGCCATCACGTCCAGTTTTGGCTCCCACATACATGACTGTGTTACCTACCCCATGCGCTTGCCCTTTTTTAATATCTTTATGATCAATTAAGCCGACACACATCGCATTAACAAGTGGATTCCCTTCATAGGAAGCGTCAAATTGCACTTCTCCACCGACTGTTGGAATGCCTATGCAATTACCATATCCAGCAATCCCCGCTACTACTTCTTCAAAAAGGTAGCGAACACGAGGAGTATCCAATTCTCCAAAGCGTAAAGAGTTGAGGAGTGCAACAGGTCTTGCGCCCATCGAGAATACATCGCGGATAATACCGCCCACACCCGTTGCTGCCCCCTGATAAGGTTCGATCGCAGATGGGTGATTATGGCTTTCAATCTTGAATACAACAGCCTGTTCATCTCCTATATCAACAATTCCGGCACCTTCTCCTGGACCTTGCAACACATGCTCGCCTTTTGTAGGGAACTTACTTAATACAGGCTTAGAGTTTTTGTAGCTACAATGTTCTGACCACATAACAGAGAAAAGTCCGATTTCAGTATAGTTAGGTAGGCGACCTAAAATCTTTTCAACCATTGCAAATTCGTCATCTGACAAACCCATTTCCTTATAGACTTGTTGTTCTTTTAGTTGTTCTGGACTTGGTTCAAGCATTAACGACATGTGATTCCCTCCATTGTTTCACAATTGATTGAAAAAGTTTTAACCCATCAGCGCCACCTATTAGCTCATCTACCGCTCTCTCAGGGTGGGGCATCATGCCAAGCACATTGCCCGCTTTATTCGTAATACCAGCAATATTACTTAAGCTACCATTCGGGTTGGCATCATGGTAAGTAAAAACAATTTGATTGTTTTCTTTTAAACTAGCAAGTGTCACTTCATCACAATAGTAGTTTCCTTCACCATGAGCTACTGGTATGGTAATCACTTCATCTTGTTCATATCCTTGCGAGAACATTGTTTGATTGTTTTCGACTTTTAATTGAACTGGACGACAAATGAATTTTAAGCTTTCATTTCTTCTCATCGCCCCTGGCAGTAAGCCTGCTTCTAGTAAAATTTGAAAACCGTTGCAGACGCCTAATACCGGTTTCCCTGCCTCAGCCGCTTTAATCACTTCCTTCATCACGTGACTAAATCGTGCAATGGCTCCACTTCGCAAATAATCACCGTATGAAAATCCTCCCGGTAATAGAATGCCATCAAAACCATCTAAGCTTTTTTCATCGTGCCAAACATATTCCACATCACAGCCCAGCTCATCTTTTACTGCATGATACATGTCAATATCACAGTTCGATCCTGGAAAAACAATCACAGCAAACTTCACTGAGCAACAGCCTCCTCGATTTCAAAACGATAATCTTCAATCACGACATTCGCAAGTAATCTTTCACACATTTCTTTTACTACTTCTTCAACAGGACGCTCTGACTTTTCAATCGAAAGCTCCAAGTATTTTCCGATGCGCACATCTGACACTTCGTTGTAATTCATGGAATGCAAGGAGTGCTTAACAGCATTTCCTTGTGGATCTAATACGCTCTCTCTTAATGTGACGAACACCTTTACTTTATACATGAAGTTTTCCTCCCAGTCTGGATAAAATATTTTCATAAGCATCTGTTAAATTGCCAAGGTCGCGACGAAAAACATCTTTGTCGAGCTTTTCATTCGTTTTTAAATCCCAAAAGCGGCATGTATCAGGTGAAATTTCATCTGCTAACAGAATAGCACCTGATGCATCCTTACCGAATTCCAATTTAAAATCGACGAGGCGGATGCCCAACTCTTTAAAAAATTGTGATAATACTTCATTTACTTTCAATGCTTTTTCTTTTAAAAATGCGACTTCTTCTTCGGTTGCTAAATCCATGATTTCTATATGGTCCTCTGTTAATAATGGATCACCTAAATCATCGTCCTTATAATAAAATTCGACAATTGGTCTTGTTAATGGTTTTCCTTCTTCCACGCCAAGCCTTTTTGCAAAGCTGCCTGCTGAAGTATTTCTCACAACAGTTTCTAATGGAATGATGTCCACTTTCTTTACAAGTTGCTCATTCGGAGAAATTTGCTTCACAAAATGAGAATCAATACCAAGCTCCTTTAGTTTTGAAAATAGCAAGCTAGTAATCTCATTATTTAAACGGCCCTTGCCGTCAATACTTGCTTTCTTCTCTCCATTAAAAGCAGTAGCAGCATCTTTGTATTCTAGCCAAACGATAGATGCATCATCTGTGTTGTAAACCCTTTTTGCTTTTCCTTCATAAACAAGTGAACCTTTTTGCATGACTTGCGCCTCCCAATCATGAAAATTAGCAATATTCTTACTAGGTGAAATGAATGGGGAGAGGAGGAAAAACTTCTTCTCCCCATTATTTTTTATAAACCTAAACGATTAAAGATCGTATCTACATGCTTCAAATGGTGATGATAATCGAAGCAATCATCTATCTCTTCTTTTGTTAAAAGGGAAGTGATCTTTTCATCTTGATCAATTAAGCTGCGGAATGGTACTTGTTTTTCCCATGATTCCATTGCTTTTGGTTGAACAGTATCATACGCTTCTTCACGCACAAGGCCTTTATCAATCAATGCGAGCAATACACGTTGAGAATAAATAAGCCCTAACGTACGATCCATATTTCGTTTCATATTCTCAGGATATACCGTTAAGTTCTTCACAATATTGCCAAAGCGGTTAAGCATATAATTCAATGCAATCGTTGCATCTGGTAAAATCACGCGCTCCGCTGAAGAGTGAGAAATATCACGCTCATGCCACAATGACACATTTTCATACGCGGTCATCATATAACCACGAATGACTCTTGCCATCCCTGTCATATTCTCTGATCCAATCGGATTACGCTTATGAGGCATGGCTGAAGAACCTTTTTGTCCTTTTGCAAAGAATTCTTCCACTTCACGTGTTTCACTCTTTTGCAGGCCCCGTATCTCTGTGGCAAACTTCTCGATGGACGTAGCAATTAATGCAATCGTGCTCATATAATGTGCATGACGATCACGTTGTAGTGTTTGTGTAGAAATAGGTGCTGGCTGAATACCAAGCTTTTCACAAACATATTGTTCAACAAATGGATCGATGTTCGCATACGTACCGACAGCGCCGGAAATTTTACCGAACTCAACGCCAGCAGCCGCCTCTTTAAAGCGTGCCAAGTTACGTTTCATCTCTTCATACCATAATGCCATTTTCAAACCAAAAGTAGTCGGCTCCGCATGCACACCATGTGTACGTCCCATCATTACTGTGTTTTTATGCTCTTGTGCTTTTACTTTAAGAATTTCTACAAAACGCTCGAGGTCTTTTAGTAAGATATCATTTGCTTGCTTTACTATATATGAAAGTGCAGTATCGACAACATCTGTAGAAGTAAGGCCATAATGGACCCATTTACGTTCTTCACCGAGTGTTTCGGAAACGGCACGTGTAAAGGCAACGACATCATGTCTTGTTTCTTCTTCTATTTCTTTAATTCGCTCAATGTCAAATGAAGCTTTTTCACGGATTTTAGCTACATCCTCTTTAGGAATATCTCCAAGCTCAGCCCAGGCTTCGCAAGCAAGAATCTCCACTTCCAACCAAGCTTGGAAACGGTTCTGTTCTGTCCAAATAGCTCCCATCTCTGGGCGAGTATAACGATCAATCATGATTTATCCTCCGATCTTTTCTGCAGCAATTTGCCATATGTCACTTTGTTCTACTTCACGTAAAGCTTCCTCTACATTGTCGCGAAGCAATGTCACATGACCCATTTTTCGTTTAAACTTCGCTTCTGCTTTCCCGTATAAATGAACCTTCCAATCCGTTACCGTAGGAATGGACCGAATAAGAGGTTCAACATGCTCTCCTAATATATTGACCATTACAGCTGGTTTTAGTAATTCTGTATTTGCTAATGGCCAATTACAAACTGCACGAATATGCTGTTCGAATTGTGAAGTTTCACATGCTTCAATAGAGTAGTGACCAGAATTATGCGGCCTTGGGGCTAGTTCGTTAATATAGATCTCATCATTTTCTCCAAGGAACATTTCCACCGCAAGTGTACCAACTAGCTCAAAATCATCGGCAATTTTTTTCGCCTCTTCTAAGGCCGTTTGAGAAGCTAATTTGGAAATTCTCGCCGGTACAATCGTTTGATGTAGAATATTATCTTTATGAACATTTTCCCCAACTGGCAAGAAAGCTGTTTCACCATTGGGATTCCTGAAAACAATCACTGAGATTTCTTTTTGAAAAGGAATGAACTTCTCTAAGACGCATGCACCATGATTTAATAATTCTTTCGCCTTTTCTATGTCAGCTTCGTTATGAATTACATATTGTCCCTTGCCATCGTATCCACCTCTTGCTGTTTTTAAAACAGCAGGAAAGCCAAGCGCTTCTATATTAGCATAAATATCTTCCGTTGCGTGAATCTCTGCGTACGGGGCAACAGTCGCACCTGCTTTTGTGATCGCTACCTTCTCTTTTATACGATCCTGTGTCTGTGATAATACATGTGAACCTTGAGGCACATAAGCATTCTCACAAAGCCAATCAAGCCCCTCAGCACTAATATTTTCAAATTCATATGTCACAATATCACTTATAGATGCTAATTGTTTTATTGCATTCATATCATCATAAGCTGAAACAATCTTCACATCAGCCACTTGACCACATGGAGAATCTTCCGTGGGATCCAGTACAGCTATGCGAAAACCATTCGCTTTGGCCGATAATGCCATCATGCGACCTAGCTGCCCTCCACCAATTATGCCGATTGTTTGACCAGGTAGTATGGTTTGTTTAGACAAGATCATCACTACTTTCTAACACTTGTTGTTTTGTTCTTTCTCGCCTATCTTCTAACCGTTTAGCAATTTCCTCATCAAAGGCGCTTAAGATTTGCCCTGCCAGTAACCCTGCATTTGTTGCCCCTGCTTTACCAATAGCAACTGTAGCAACTGGGACACCGCCAGGCATTTGTACAATGGATAATAAGGAATCTATCCCGTTTAACGCTTTAGATTGAACTGGGACACCAATGACTGGTAGCGTTGTTTTAGCGGCTACCATGCCAGGTAAGTGTGCGGCACCCCCTGCTCCTGCAATAATGACTTTGATTCCTTTAGCTCTTGCACTTTCTGCATAATCAAACATCAAATCAGGCGTTCTATGTGCAGATACGACTTTTTTTTCATAACCGACTTCAAGCTCATCTAAAATGTCACAAGTATGTTTCATCGTTTCCCAATCTGATGTACTACCCATGATGACGGCAACTTCGATTTTCATCCTTCTCCTCCATTCCTTTTTGTCCAAAAAATGAAAAAGCCCAGATAGAATCCTCGCTCTAATCTAAGAGAGAAAGATTCTGTCTGAGCCATTCATTCATAAATAGAAATGTTATGAATTTAGAGACACTAGTCCCTTGGACAAACAAGAAGCTTTCCCTCATAGTCCGAGTATTTACGGTTCCCGGGTAGAGACTCATGGGCCATATTCCCATTATTATATGAGGGGTTAAAATGTTGTTAGGTTTTCTTTCAATTTCATCTTAACAACTTCCGAATTGTCCGTCAATGATAATCTCGAACGATTAAAGAAGTCAGAAAATTAATGTTCGTGTTTTGCTACAAAAGTTGTCCTTCAAAGACTATTTTTTGCCCTGCAGGTTCATATTCTGTCTTCCCATTTTTCTTCATTTCTTTAAAGTACGGTTTTTCCATTCTTCTTATTGGAAAATACCCTTCTTGCTTCATGCGATCTAAGCATTGATCAATGGTTTCATTTTCCAACACTTCAAATTTCTTTTTCTTTTGACTCACTTAAATAACTTACCTTTCTTAACAGATTTAACCCAGAAGCCACCATATATCGTTTTTGGTTCATAAGCAATGATGAAGGCCTTCGGATCAAGTGTTTTAATCGTATCATACAGCTTTAATTCATACTTTCTTGGAGTTAAGATTTGCAGTGCCATACGGTCCCCTTCAAGCCCATTCGCAGCCCAAGACGTTACACCATATCCTTTGGCCCGTAAATCCTTTGGCAAATCTTTATCATACTCCTTCGTTATTACATTAACAGTAATATAGCCAAGTGCAAGCTTTTCTTCAATTTTCATCCCAACAATGACGCCTATACCATACCCGACTGCATAGGCGATAATGTTCTGTATCTGGTCTAAATTATCTAACACTAAGCCTAAACCAATGACATAAATAACAATTTCAATCATACTAATAAATGCTGCCTGGTAACGCTGCCCTTTTAATGTTAATATCATACGAATCGTAAAAAAGGACACATACACAATATTAATAACCAAAATAATCGTTACCATTACAAGGCCATTCTCTAACATTTTAACACTCCTATCTCACTTCAAACCTTCTTATTACCTTTATACCCAAACTTTCAAGGTTAAATGACTACTTTCCTGTTCGATTCCCCAAATTTCCTAAATTAAACGCTTGAAACAATGTACCATCTACATAAAAAAGAATACTCTGTTATACAGGATGTATGCCTAATGATCGGAAAAGAGGTGGAGAGAGATGGTCTTTTGGTATCCATTTTACGCACATCATGCAAATTTCCAAACTGAAGGCGAAGGGGTTCGTGAAAGTGAGAGACTGGCATTACTAGGCGGCGCTCTCTCTGCAATTGGGAGCATAATCGTAGTCATTGGTCTTTTTGATCAACTAGAAGAAGATGAAGAAGGCATAACTGAATCGGAAAGTGAAGGAATACTTAGTTTAGAGTCATTTAGGTTAGCCTTACTTGGAAGTATTATTGTAGCTGCCGGAGAAAGTATCGGAACAGCATCCATTATAAAAGGGATTAGAGAAGATGAAATTATCTCTCGCGAAGAAGCAAGGGAAAAGAATATAGCAAAAACCAATATGACAAATATACAAACACAACTCCAATATATGCAAGAAGAGTTGAACCAACTAAAGAACATTACATCAACCCTACAACAAGAAAACTATCTAATGCGGACAGAATTATATCACTTTTATCGGTATTTACAGATTAAATAGAAAAAGCTTGTAATCTTATAGAGACCTAGTAAATAACCACAAAAAAAGAGCACATCAAATGATGTGCTCTTTTATCTTGCCCGGCAACGTCCTACTCTCACAAGGGGACAGCCCCTAACTACCATCGGCGCTGAGAAGCTTAACTTCCGTGTTCGGTATGGGAACGGGTGTGACCTTCTCGCTATCGCCACCGGACTATGAAATTGTAAGGGAATCGTTCCCTCAAAACTAGGTAATGTTGAAGAAGATATTTATTGAGTAATCGCCTGAATGCGTGCTGTAGGATACTACTTACGTAGTTCTGTCCAGCTGCGGCGCCTAGGTGCTCGAGGTCATAAGTCAAATTTGTCATGAGGTTAAAGAACAACCTCCTGTCAAATCTGTCTTATGCTTGTCGCACCTGTGCAAGGCGCTTTCGCTTTTCGTTTTTGGTTAAGTCCTCGATCGATTAGTATTAGTCAGCTACATGTGTCGCCACACTTCCACCTCTAACCTATCAACCTGATCATCTTTCAGGGATCTTACTAGCTTGCGCTATGGGAAATCTCATCTCGAGGGGGGCTTCATGCTTAGATGCTTTCAGCACTTATCCCTTCCGCACATAGCTACCCAGCGATGCCTTTGGCAAGACAACTGGTACACCAGCGGTGCGTCCATCCCGGTCCTCTCGTACTAAGGACAGCTCCTCTCAAATTTCCTGCGCCCACGACGGATAGGGACCGAACTGTCTCACGACGTTCTGAACCCAGCTCGCGTACCGCTTTAATGGGCGAACAGCCCAACCCTTGGGACCGACTACAGCCCCAGGATGCGATGAGCCGACATCGAGGTGCCAAACCTCCCCGTCGATGTGGACTCTTGGGGGAGATAAGCCTGTTATCCCCGGGGTAGCTTTTATCCGTTGAGCGATGGCCCTTCCATGCGGAACCACCGGATCACTAAGCCCGACTTTCGTCCCTGCTCGACTTGTAGGTCTCGCAGTCAAGCTCCCTTGTGCCTTTACACTCTACGAATGATTTCCAACCATTCTGAGGGAACCTTTGGGCGCCTCCGTTACTCTTTAGGAGGCGACCGCCCCAGTCAAACTGCCCACCTGACACTGTCTCCCATCCCGATAAGGGATGTGGGTTAGAATTTCAATACAGCCAGGGTAGTATCCCACCGACGCCTCCACCGAAGCTAGCGCTCCGGCTTCTAAGGCTCCTACCTATCCTGTACAAGCTGTACCAAAATTCAATATCAGGCTACAGTAAAGCTCCACGGGGTCTTTCCGTCCTGTCGCGGGTAACCTGCATCTTCACAGGTACTATAATTTCACCGAGTCTCTCGTTGAGACAGTGCCCAGATCGTTACGCCTTTCGTGCGGGTCGGAACTTACCCGACAAGGAATTTCGCTACCTTAGGACCGTTATAGTTACGGCCGCCGTTTACTGGGGCTTCGATTCAAAGCTTCGCGTGAGCTAACCTCTCCTCTTAACCTTCCAGCACCGGGCAGGCGTCAGCCCCTATACTTCGCCTTGCGGCTTCGCAGAGACCTGTGTTTTTGCTAAACAGTCGCCTGGGCCTATTCACTGCGGCTCATCAAGGCTTTAACACCCTAATGAGCACCCCTTCTCCCGAAGTTACGGGGTCATTTTGCCGAGTTCCTTAACGAGAGTTCTCTCGCTCACCTTAGGATTCTCTCCTCGCCTACCTGTGTCGGTTTGCGGTACGGGCACCTTATTCCTCGCTAGAGGCTTTTCTTGGCAGTGTGGAATCAAGAACTTCGGTACTAAATTTCCCTCGCTATCACAGCTCAAGGTATGTGACCATGGGATTTGCCTCATGGTCCCTCTAACTGCTTAGACGCACATCCAATAGTGCGCTTACCCTATCCTCCTGCGTCCCCCCATCACTCAAACAGAATACGGTGGTACAGGAATATCAACCTGTTGTCCATCGCCTACGCTTTTCAGCCTCGGCTTAGGTCCCGACTAACCCTGAGCGGACGAGCCTTCCTCAGGAAACCTTAGGCATTCGGTGGATGGGATTCTCACCCATCTTTCGCTACTCATACCGGCATTCTCACTTCTAAGCGCTCCACCAGTCCTTACGGTCTAGCTTCAACGCCCTTAGAACGCTCTCCTACCACTGAACATCAACGATGTTCAATCCACAGCTTCGGTGATACGTTTAGCCCCGGTACATTTTCGGCGCGGAGTCACTCGACCAGTGAGCTATTACGCACTCTTTAAATGGTGGCTGCTTCTAAGCCAACATCCTGGTTGTCTAAGCAACTCCACATCCTTTTCCACTTAACGTATACTTTGGGACCTTAGCTGGTGGTCTGGGCTGTTTCCCTCTTGACTACGGATCTTATCACTCGCAGTCTGACTCCCATGGATAAATCTTTGGCATTCGGAGTTTGTCTGAATTCGGTAACCCGATGAGGGCCCCTAGTCCAAACAGTGCTCTACCTCCAAGATTCTTACGCATGAGGCTAGCCCTAAAGCTATTTCGGAGAGAACCAGCTATCTCCAAGTTCGATTGGAATTTCTCCGCTACCCACACCTCATCCCCGCACTTTTCAACGTACGTGGGTTCGGGCCTCCATCCAGTGTTACCTGGACTTCACCCTGGACATGGGTAGATCACCTGGTTTCGGGTCTACGACCACATACTCATTCGCCCTATTCAGACTCGCTTTCGCTACGGCTCCGTCTGTCCAACTTAACCTCGCATGTAATCGTAACTCGCCGGTTCATTCTACAAAAGGCACGCTATCACCCATTAACGGGCTCTAACTACTTGTAGGCACACGGTTTCAGGATCTCTTTCACTCCCCTTCCGGGGTGCTTTTCACCTTTCCCTCACGGTACTGGTTCACTATCGGTCACTAGGGAGTATTTAGCCTTGGGAGATGGTCCTCCCTGCTTCCGACGGGATTTCTCGTGTCCCGCCGTACTCAGGATCCACTCTGGAGGGAACGAAGTTTCAACTACAGGGCTTTTACCTCCTATGGCGGGCCTTTCCAGACCTCTTCGTCTATCTCGTTCCTTTGTAACTCCGTATAGAATGTCCTACAACCCCAAGAGGCAAGCCTCTTGGTTTGGGCTAATCCCGTTTCGCTCGCCGCTACTCAGGGAATCGCGTTTGCTTTCTCTTCCTCCGGGTACTTAGATGTTTCAGTTCCCCGGGTCTGCCTTCCATACCCTATGTATTCAGGTATGGATCCTATCCCATAACGGATAGGGGGTTTCCCCATTCGGAAATCTCCGGATCAAAGCTTACTTACAGCTCCCCGAAGCATATCGGTGTTAGTCCCGTCCTTCATCGGCTCCTAGTGCCAAGGCATTCACCGTGCGCCCTTATTAACTTAACCATATGTTTGGGTTGCTTTCGCTTCCCTCACGGTTGTTTGTTTTAAAAAAAGTTTAGTATCTCTACTCTATTATATAGAGAGAAAAATAACTAAGGTGGCGATTACTCGGTAATCTTCTTCATTACATTATCTAGTTTTCAAAGAACGATTGAATTGAGAGATTATACTCTCAAAACTGAACGAACAGTCTAACATCAAGTTAATTCCGTATATTCCTTAGAAAGGAGGTGATCCAGCCGCACCTTCCGATACGGCTACCTTGTTACGACTTCACCCCAATCATCTGTCCCACCTTAGGCGGCTGGCTCCAAAAGGTTACCCCACCGACTTCGGGTGTTACAAACTCTCGTGGTGTGACGGGCGGTGTGTACAAGGCCCGGGAACGTATTCACCGCGGCATGCTGATCCGCGATTACTAGCGATTCCGGCTTCATGTAGGCGAGTTGCAGCCTACAATCCGAACTGAGAATGGTTTTATGGGATTGGCTAAACCTCGCGGTCTTGCAGCCCTTTGTACCATCCATTGTAGCACGTGTGTAGCCCAGGTCATAAGGGGCATGATGATTTGACGTCATCCCCACCTTCCTCCGGTTTGTCACCGGCAGTCACCTTAGAGTGCCCAACTAAATGCTGGCAACTAAGATCAAGGGTTGCGCTCGTTGCGGGACTTAACCCAACATCTCACGACACGAGCTGACGACAACCATGCACCACCTGTCACTCTGTCCCCCGAAGGGGAAAGTCCTATCTCTAGGATTGTCAGAGGATGTCAAGACCTGGTAAGGTTCTTCGCGTTGCTTCGAATTAAACCACATGCTCCACCGCTTGTGCGGGCCCCCGTCAATTCCTTTGAGTTTCAACCTTGCGGTCGTACTCCCCAGGCGGAGTGCTTAATGCGTTTGCTGCAGCACTAAAGGGCGGAAACCCTCTAACACTTAGCACTCATCGTTTACGGCGTGGACTACCAGGGTATCTAATCCTGTTTGCTCCCCACGCTTTCGCGCCTCAGCGTCAGTTACAGACCAGAAAGTCGCCTTCGCCACTGGTGTTCCTCCAAATCTCTACGCATTTCACCGCTACACTTGGAATTCCACTTTCCTCTTCTGCACTCAAGTTCCCCAGTTTCCAATGACCCTCCACGGTTGAGCCGTGGGCTTTCACATCAGACTTAAGGAACCGCCTGCGCGCGCTTTACGCCCAATAATTCCGGACAACGCTTGCCACCTACGTATTACCGCGGCTGCTGGCACGTAGTTAGCCGTGGCTTTCTGGTTAGGTACCGTCAAGGTACCGGCAGTTACTCCGATACTTGTTCTTCCCTAACAACAGAGTTTTACGATCCGAAAACCTTCATCACTCACGCGGCGTTGCTCCGTCAGACTTTCGTCCATTGCGGAAGATTCCCTACTGCTGCCTCCCGTAGGAGTCTGGGCCGTGTCTCAGTCCCAGTGTGGCCGATCACCCTCTCAGGTCGGCTACGCATCGTCGCCTTGGTGAGCCGTTACCTCACCAACTAGCTAATGCGCCGCGGGCCCATCTGTAAGTGATAGCAGAACCATCTTTCAATCTAATTATATGTATAAATAGATATTATCCGGTATTAGCCCCGGTTTCCCGGAGTTATCCCAGTCTTACAGGCAGGTTGCCCACGTGTTACTCACCCGTCCGCCGCTAATCTTTGGGAGCAAGCTCCCTCAGATTCGCTCGACTTGCATGTATTAGGCACGCCGCCAGCGTTCGTCCTGAGCCAGGATCAAACTCTCCAATAAAGTGTTTGATTAGCTCATTTGCACCTATGGTGCTTTGTTGCTGATAAATCAGCTTTTTTTAGAATTACGCTTGACGTTTTACGTTCGTTCAGTTTTCAAAGAACAATCTCGTTCGCTTCAGAAGCGACTTTATTAATATAACATTCTCGCAATCTATTGTCAACAACTTTTTAAAATTCTTTTTTCGAAAGTAATCTAAGAAAGCGTTATCAACGACTGCTTTATAATAGTATCATCCCTATCTACTTTCGTCAACAACAAATATAAAGTTTTTTTATAAAAATACTATTGTTGTATATATACCTCCTTTATAAGGCATTTAAACATTTATTTCTTAATCGTTCGAGAAACTCTTATTCTTCTTACAAAGCAATTAGATTTCCTCACTCCTTCCATTTGAGTAAGAAGAATAGAACCAATGTTTTTGTCAAAAACTCAAAATCTCGCTACTCATTTCTTCGCTTTATAAGCTTAACTGTTTCTCTTTGGCTGATGGATTCTTGTCACATCACTTTGAAATACCTGATCACACCATTTCCATCATGATTGTATCAGTTTAGTAGAATTAACTTGTAAAATCTCAGGAAAAATATATGTAGAAATAGAACATACATAATAGAGAAAGTAAGAGACCTTTGCAACTACCAGTCGCTAAGTTGCAAACATCTGCTACCAAAAATGAAATTTTCACCCTATAAATAACAAAATAGCCAGTCCCATTAAATGATGGGAACTGGCTATTTAAGGAGTGGATATTTCCTCCTAGATATTATTTCAAGAAAATAAAGTAAAGAACAAATACTACAAATAGGAAGTACATAATTGGATGAATCTCTTTAGCTCTCCCCTTAACAATCATTGTAATTGGATAGAAAATAAATCCAATTGCAATACCTGTTGCAATACTATAGGTAAGAGGCATGGCTAAGATAGTTAAGAACGCTGGTACCGCTATTTCAAATTTTGTCCAATCTATATTACCTAATGAAGCAACCATTAATACCCCTACTATAATTAAGGCCGGTGCTGTAACTGCTGATGTAACTACTGACACAATCGGGAAGAAAAAGATTGCTAGTAAGAATAAGACACCTGTTACAATAGCAGCGAAACCTGTTCTTGCACCTGCAGCGACCCCTGAAGAAGATTCTACATAAGAAGTCGTTGTAGATGTTCCTAAAATTGAACCTGCAACAGTTGCTGTTGAGTCAGCAAGTAAAGCTTTTCCTGCTCTTGGTAATTTACCGTCCTTCATTAATCCCGCCTGATTCGCTACACCTACAAGTGTACCTGCTGTATCAAAGAAGTCTACGAATAAAAATGTTAAAACAACCACAAGCATTTGTGTTGAGTAGAATGATGCATCTCCAAAAGAACCGAACGCTTCACCAAAAGTTGGTGCAATACTTGGTACTGCTCCAACGACTTTATGAGGCACATCCACCAGACCAAAGATCATACCAACAACAGCCGTTACGACCATCCCGATGAAAATACCACCTTTTAAACCTCTTGTCATTAAAATAACAGTAATAATAATACCAAAAATAGCTAATAACACATTACCATCAGAGAAATCACCTAAACCAACTAACACTGCGTCATCATTTGCAATAAGACCAGCGTTTTGCGCACCAACAAATGTAATAAACAAGCCAATCCCTGCAGATACAGCAAATTTTAATGGTGCTGGAATTGCATTAATAATTTTTTCTCTAATACCGGATAGTGATAATAGAATGAAAATCACACCCGAAATAAATGTTCCAGCTAAAGCATGTTGCCATGAAATACCCATTGTCAGTACTACAGTATAGGCAAAAAATGCGTTTATACCCATACCTGGAGCAAGAGCTATTGGATAACGAGCGATAACCCCCATGAGGATTGAACCAATCGCGGCTGCTAAAGCTGTAGCAACAAAGACTGCCCCCATGTCCATTCTCATAGCATCTGGAAGATCTGGTACATCTGCTAACGATAGTACAGCAGGGTTAACTGCTAATATATAAGCCATAGCTAAGAATGTTGTAATCCCGCCAATAATCTCACGGCGAAAATTGGTGCCGAGTTCGTCGAATTGGAAGTACTTTTTCATTTTTAATTTTCCCCCTAAAGTTGGCATTAAAAAAACTTCGGAAAGTAACCGAAGTCTTGACAACAGGGATGGTATAAGTAACATGGAATGTAAAAAATAAGATTAGTATAATATCTAAAGCACATTCCTTTATTACGCACACACATCAAGTAGTCAAGTCATTTACGGTAACTTGGTAGAAACTTTTGGGCCATATTCCCAACATTATACGAAGATGTTTTTAATATTTAATTCTCTATTATATTAGCAATTAAAAAAGTCCTAGTCAATATAAAAAACGAACATTTTTCAGTCCGTTTTTTACCATTGTTCGGAATTAGGTTTATTTTCCACTTTATATACGTAATTTCATTTGGTTTAACTATAAACCAACTAGATTTATGAAGCAATACTTCTTTTATTTAAGCAATATTTGGTAGGCAAATCGATTACCATTTGGAACATCTAGTTCCACATCCCCAATATAGGAAAAACCAGCTTTCTGAATAACCTTTTGCATGACTTCATTTTCGGGATGGGTGTCAATGCGAATATCACGAAATCCATTGAGCCTTGCAGCGGTAATTAAATGTTGAAGCAATATCGTCGAATAACCCTTTCCTTGTATCTCTGGGTCAATCGCTACTCGATGAATCGAAGCATACGGCGTTTCTGCTTTCTCCCAATTCACTAATTGCTCATACGGTTCTTCTGGCGCAGTTAAGATCGTGCCAATACCGACTTTTCGTTCATCCGCCATCAACACGTAGGCTTCCTTATTCGAAATATCCTGTGTAATGATTTCTCGATTGGGTCCATCTCCATCCTGCCATTGTGGAATACCTCTTTTAACAATCGTTTCCCTTGCTCGGTCAATAATGGACATGATTTCATCCAACTCTTCTAATTGTGCCTGTTTTAAATATAACACCTAACACCCTCCCAAAAAGAATACTTATTAAAAAACCTTAGAATCCAAACTAGGATTCTAAGGTGTATTGTTTTATTCCCACTCAATCGTTGCTGGTGGCTTAGAAGTAATATCATACACTACGCGGTTGATATGGTCCACTTCATTAACGATTCTTGTTGAGATAACTTCAAGCACATCCCAAGGAATACGTGCCCAATCGGATGTCATTCCATCAATTGAAGTAACGGCGCGGATACCAATTGTGTAATCATACGTACGCGCATCGCCCATTACACCTACGCTACGAATGTCAGGTAGGACAGTGAAATATTGCCACACATCTCTTTCAAGACCAGCATTTTTGATTTCTTCACGAAGGATCGCGTCTGATTCACGGACGATTTCAAGTTTTTCTTCAGAGATTGCACCAAGAACACGGATACCTAAACCAGGACCTGGGAATGGTTGTCTCCAAACGATATCATCTGGAATACCTAATTCTGTTCCAAGTGCGCGCACTTCATCTTTAAATAAAGTATTAAGCGGCTCAATTAATTGGAATTGCATATCTTCAGGTAGTCCACCTACATTGTGGTGAGATTTGATTGTTTGCGCTGTTGCAGTACCACTTTCGATAATATCTGTATAAAGTGTACCTTGTGCTAAATAATCAATACCTTCTAATTTATGTGCTTCATCATCAAATACGTAAATGAATTCATTACCAATAATTTTACGTTTTTTCTCAGGATCGCTGACACCTTCAAGTTTGCTTAAGAAACGCTCCTTAGCATCTACTTTAATGACATTCATATTGAAGCCTTCAGAGAAAGTTTTCATAACGCCTTCTGCTTCATCTTTACGCAATAAACCGTGATCAACAAAAATACATGTTAATTGGTCACCAATCGCTTTATGAATAAGAACAGCAACAACAGAAGAATCTACTCCGCCACTAAGTGCACAAAGGACTTTCTTATCTCCAACTGTTTGGCGAATTTTTTCCAATTCGATTTCAATAAAGTTCTCCATAGACCAATCGCCTTTACAGCCACAAATACCGAAAACAAAGTTTTTCAGCATATCATTACCGTATACAGAATGACGTACTTCTGGGTGGAATTGAACTCCGTATAACCCACGTGCTTCGTCACTAATCGCTGCGACAGGACAAGAAGGGTTAGTGCCATCAATTGCAAAACCTTCTGGTGCTTCAACGACTAAGTCACCATGACTCATCCAAACCACTTGCTCTTCAGGAAGATCGGCAAATAATTTAGATTGATTTTGTAATTTTAATACAGCTTTACCGTACTCACGCTGCTTTGCACCTTCTACTTTTCCTCCGAAATGCATCGTCATTAATTGCATACCGTAGCAAATACCGAAGATTGGTAGACCTAATTCAAAAATTTCTGGATCACAACGAAAAGCATTTTCGCCGTAAACACTGTTTGGACCACCAGAGAAGATGATTCCTGTTGGATTCATTTCTTTGATTTCTTGTGCAGTAATGGTATGCGGATGTAATTCACTATAAACACCAAACTCCCTAATTCTGCGTGTAATCAACTGATTGTACTGACTACCAAAGTCTAGTACAACGATCATTTCCTGGTCATGCAATTCTACTTTCCCCGTCACGCTGTTCACCTCGTCAACATTGATAGAATGATTCCCTCATTCTTTTATTCCACTTCATATATGAAGAGTGACTCCGAATGTATCATTTGTAGGTTATCCAACACCTACTATTTCATACAAAAAACTAGAGTTCTTCCCCCCGAAAATATAGTCAGAAGGCAGAAATCTAGCTAGGCTAAATATATTCTGCCTTCATAGTCAGACTGTTATAGGCAGTCTGGTAGAGACTCTCGGACCATATTACCAAGGATATATGAAGGTTATTCGTTAAAATTATTGATAGTCATCATGCATATGAATCCATGACTTCTCATTCAACTATTTTAACAACAGGTTATTTTAACGGTCAAGCGATTGTGGCTTTTATTAAATTTTCCCACAATTCCTTATTTCTCTTCCAAATGCCCTTTTCTTGCTTACCACTATATAGATAAGCCTCGTAACTATCCGTTAGCTGACTCATCTGTTGATGCCCAAGCAAACGATCGACCTCTTTGGCAAAAGAATGTAAGGTTTGTCCTTGTTTCCTTTTCACCCCGAACCGTGAAAATGCATGTAATAAAACAAGGTACGCTTTCTCAAAATCCCGATCATTATTACGATGTTTGTATGTCCAAATATAGAAGTAAGGTAGCCATTTACCCCGCTTGATATACGTTAGGTAACCGATGAAAGCAAGCACAATGATTATTAAAATAATCTTTTTCCAGTGTTGTTGAACCGCTTCCTTTACCGAATCCCATAGCTCCGTCAAACTAAAAGTGCTTGACGCTGTTTCTGTTTGTTCAGTCGTTTCTGCTTCATCTGGTCTCTCTTCTCTTTCCGGTGTTTCCGTTTCCTCCGCGTTATTAGGCGTTGTTTCCTCATCTAAATCAAACTCATATTCTACAGGATTACTAAAACCTGTTGTTGGCTCAAACGGAATCCATCCAACGCCAGGAAAATAAGCCTCCACCCATGAGTGAGCATTGTTATTCGTAATGTCATAAGTACCAACAGTTAATCCATTTGCGTTGGTTCTTTCACCTTCAGTAAACCCTTTAACCCATCTAGTCGGAATACCAGCAGAACGGGCTAGCACGATCATTGCTGTTGAAAAGTTATCGCAATAACCTAACTTCGTATCAAACAAAAATTGGTCGACATAATCCTCATCTGGTCCTGGCACAGCCACATCTCTTTGTGAATAAACAAAACCCGATCGAGCAAAATAGCCTTCAATCTCACGAATTTGGTTAAACCAATTATCATGCCCTGCTACAATTTCTTCTGCCAATTCATGCACACGATCAGGGAGATCTTCTGGTAATTGCGTATACCTTTCATAAAACGCTGAATCTAAACCGTGATTATCATTATTAACTGCCGTTAATGCATTTACACTATAAGTGGGTTCATTAAAGATTACGTCATAAGTTGGCATGAGAGAATCCTCTGCATATCTAATTGAAAATTTCTCAAGCGCTTCATTCAATTCAAATGGGATGTTTTCACTTTGAAAACTTTTTATCCCTAATGGATAGACAATTTGAGGACGTGCTCTGTTCATTTGTACATTACTGACTCTTTCCTCAACAACGACATTTTCATTCTCTGAAAATGATTCCAACGGCACTTCTTCTCCTGATGCAAAAAACTCGCTGCCACGATTTTCTTCTGAAAGTTCCCAGCCCTTACCTGTATAGACATCTTTGGTCTCTACTTTCCAATAATGGGGATCTTCCGTTTTCGCAACAAACACGAGAGTATCATCAGGAACAAAAGAGCCACCTAATAAAGAATCATCCTCACCATAGCCAATTTTCCGCACCCCTCCAGCTTCTTCATTTCTACTATCTTCATTAAATGAAGTGATATAAGGAACAGGATCAGGCCAAATTGGATCTGCCTTTGGTGCAGCAAAGGCAATGAGAGAACTCATGAGCACCAATCCACTTAGAGGGATCATCCATTTGCTTAGTTTCGATGTTTTCGCTTCAATATCTTCCTTCTCTAGTTGACGATAGAAGGCGAGAATCCCCATCATTAAAAATCCACAAATTACGGTTCGAATAATTGCCATTTCTGCATTATATGGTGTGAATGTATCAAGGACAGTAATATAGACCAATGTCATGAAAAAGAAAATAAAAATTTGTCTCCGTTGGATGAGCCAATATTGAATAAGGTAAGACATCAACCATAAAAGAATGAAGAATAATAAAGTCCTAAACATGTCTGTTATAGCGGTCCATTGCGCTTGTAACATCGTCAAAAAGTTATCAAATAACTCTTGAATCATCATAGGAATCGAGCCAATCAGTCCATATTGATCAAGAAAATAAATATACATTAAACTGAAGAAAATAATCGCTCCATTAATGACAAAGCGAAGGACCCAATGCCATTTTAAAAAATCCATCGCAAGGGCAATACATAGGAAAAGAAAGAACACCCACACATTCCCTGTATCCGTTAATTGCTCTAACGGCCTAATCCACTCCCAAATGAGGAGAAAACCAAAGAGATAAAGAACCAAAGTAGAAAATCTTTTCATCATCCGCTCCTCACCTCCGAGAATGCGGCAGAAAATTGACCTTCATGCACAATTTGTATACGTATTCCTCTTGAAGTAGCGGTGTCTTTTAAACGAATTTCCTCTTGTACTGCTTGCTCTTCCTTTTTTTTCACAAGAAAAATCGTCACACTTCCTTTTTGAGAATAAAAGCTCGCCTTTTCAAGCAAACGTTTGTTTAGTTTGGCAGTAACAAGCAGTAGTTGATCATTTTGTTGGGCAAGACTTTTTTCTACATCTAACACTTGTTCTAAAGGACGTTTACTATCCGCCTTCACTGTAGCTAGATGATAAAAGATTCGTTGTAGCTGCCCTTCACCACCAAGAATAGGGAACTCCACTCGATTTCTCCCCGCTGAAAGGAACCCTACCTGTGCCCCTTTTCGCAGAATTGCATATACAAGAGAAGCGGTAAAAGAAACGATTGCTTCAAAATGTACATCAGGAAAACGATCGATGAGAAGATATACATCATGCGATTTGCGTTGTTCAAATTCTTTAACCATCATTTCATTACGCTTGGCGGATGTTTTCCAGTTAATCCAAGAAAAACGATCACCTGGTTGATATTCACGGACGCCTGTAGCCATAGACGTATCTCTCTGCACCCTTTCATCTGAAGCCGTCATTCCTTGATCAAATTGGTGACTAAATGGTTGATAAACTATTTCTTCATAAGTTGGATACACAATCATGCGGTCTTCAAGTGACATGTTTACTTCACGTTCGATTAATCCAAGAGGGTCACCTATTTTCAGCCGAACATATCGGAAAACGTGCTCTCCGCGAGGGATTTCCTTAAATGATTGCGAAACAACGAGATTTTTACGAAATCCAGGAAATAACAGATATTTCTTCATCTGTAGCGAAGATGTTATATGGTCTTCGATAACAAGAAAAAATAACGGAAAAATCGTATCCATATGAATAGAAAGACGTATCGATAGTGTATCTCCTGCACTCACCTCTTGACTGGAAAGTTCTCTCTTTACATGGATACGATGCAACGGATACATTGCCAGTGCAAATGCATATAAACCAAACGGTAAAAAGCTATAAAATAAGAACCAGCTGACAAATCCTCCTTGAAACATCGCATATGAAAAAGTAATGAGTAGTAAAAGGAACAATAACATTAACTTCCATACACCCTTTACTGCGAATAACCATCGCCTCATCCTATTTCACAGCCTTTTGCACTGGTACCGGTGTAACATCGATAATCTTCTCAATCACTTGTTCTGCTTTGACCCCTTCAAATTTTGCTTCTGACTTGAGAATTAAGCGATGACTAAAGACCGCACTTGCTAAATATTGCACATCATCAGGACGGACATAATCTCTTCCATGCATAAACGCATAGCTTTGTGATGCTTTCATTAAAGCAATAGACCCCCTAGGGCTAACGCCTAAATACACATGTTTATGGTTTCTTGTTTGCTCAGCCATATGAACAATATAGCTTTTAATGGAATGATCGACATACACCTCTTTTACTTTCGCCTGCATGTCTCTCAGCTGTTCTAACTCCATTACTGGCTGTATTTCTTCTATCGGGAGTGCACTTTGAACACGACTTAATAATTCAATCTCTTCTGTTCCTTCAGGATAACCCATACGCATTTTTAACAGAAAACGGTCAAGCTGCGCTTCTGGGAGCGGGTAAGTTCCTTCATATTCAATCGGATTTTGTGTCGCCATCACAAAAAAAGGGCTACCTAATTGATGAGTCACTCCATCAATTGTTACACTCTTCTCCTCCATCCCTTCTAATAAGGCGGACTGTGTTTTAGGGGATGTCCGGTTGATTTCATCTGCTAATATAATCTGACCCATTATTGGACCCGGGCGGAATTCAAATGCCATTTCTTTCGGATTATAAATTGAAACGCCTGTCACATCCGATGGTAATAAATCAGGGGTAAATTGAATTCTTCTAAAGTTCGCACCTAGCGATTTTGCCAGCGCTCGAACCATCATCGTCTTACCAACACCAGGCACATCTTCAAGTAACACATGACCACCAGATAATAAGGCAACCAAGCTCAATTCTGCCACTTCTCTTTTACCGATCATTACTTTATCTATATTAATGAGCACTTGCTCGACAACCGGATTCATTTTATGATTCATTGACCATCCTCCTGATTTTTTAATAAAGGGCATTCTTCTCCTTACTTATACTTCTATTCGCTAAATCTTGCTAAATTCCTGTGAAATCTACCATTCTTCGCACAAATTCATCTTCTTTCTTCCTATGATTTAGGAAAAAAATAAAAATGAACAAACATTTATAATTCTTATTTTATATGATTTAACACTTAAGATAAATCATTCAGACTCGGTTAAGTTGGCTTATAAATGGTTATATAAATGTTCATCCCTTCACAAGTTACGACTAATACAATCCCCTTCCTACATATCATATATCGTTATAAGGATATTAAAGGAAAGGAGTTGTTTATTAATGTGCACAAGCGTAGCGTTACGTACGAAGAATCGTTTGAGTTTCCTTGGTAGGAATATGGACTTTGTGGATCTTCCGGCGGATTATAACATCTATGTGTTCCCTCGAAATTATCAATGGGTAAATCGTGAGGATCAAAAAACCATTACGAACCCATATGCAATAATAGGTATGGGATTAATGGGTCAAAATCAATTCGCCATGATTGACGGCATGAATGAACAAGGTCTGATGGGTGCGGTTCTCTATTTTGAAGGATATGCTTACTATAGCACCCCAAAAAACAACGTGATCAACCTTGCTTGCTATGATGTACTCTTTTGGGCTTTATCACAATTTCAATCAATAGAAGAACTCGCCGAACATATCGCCCAGGTGAATATAGTTGGTGCAAAAATCGAGGTTCTTGACAGCATCCCTCCCATGCATTGGATTTTTAGTGACCGATCTGGTCGTTCTATCGTTGTCGAAAAAACTAAAAAGGGATTAAAGGTTCATGCAAATAAAATTGGTGTGATGACGAACAGTCCTGATTTTGAATGGCAATTAACTCACCTTGGTATCTATTCAACAGTAAGTGCAGATGATCCTGAAGAAGCCACTTGGGGTAGATATCCATTAGAAGGCGGGGATTTATTAAGCGGTACATTCGGCATACCTGGCGACTTCTCCTCCCCCTCCCGTTTCGTGAGAGCCGCATTCATGCGAAATCATATTGAGCCAGTTACTAACGAGGTTGGCGGTGTCCGGAACACATTCAAAACTTTAGAATACTGTGAGGTAGCAAAAGGAGCGGAATTAAGTGATAACCTCTCATGGTACACCATCTACACAAATGCCATGTGTGCCCAATCAGGTACCTATTACTATAATACTTACAATAATCACCAGATTAACGCAATCAATCTATTTAAACATGATCTTAACGCAAAAAAAGTAAAAAAATATCCTTTTCTTAACAAGGAATCCATCCATTTTCAACATAAATGAGCCATAAAAAACGACATTCGCTCGGGAATGTCGTTTCTTTATTAATAAGATATTCCTGTACGATAATGGGTCTCCTCAAAAGTGGCTTGTTCCGGGTCAAAATAATCTTCGTTATAAGCTGCAACAAAGGTATCATTTTCTACATAACCAGAACCCCAAGTAGGATCCATTGTTAGCCATTCACCATCCACCTTCACTTCTACCCACGCATGGCGGCCACCGAGTGCCCCCCTTGTAAAACCAGAACCAGCATTACCTTCAACAAACCTTGCTTCCATGTCACTTGCCCTCAGCAAAGCAATGGCTAAGTAGGCATAGTCTTGACAAACACCTTTTTTCGTTTCCAATGCCTTTATAGCACTGTCATCCCAATGAAAGTCATCTGTATTATACTTCTCCACATCATAAGCGATATGTTCGGCCACATAGTCATAGATCGCCTTTGCTTTCTCACGGTCGCCTTCCACCCCTTGAAGCAGTTCTTCTGCTAAACTATTAATCTTCGGATGGTCGGACTGAACTCCACGAGACGGTAACAAATCCCGGCGATCTTCACCGGTATTTTCCACCTGAAATTTAGCTACGCTATAAAAGCGAAAGGTATCACTATTTTCTTTCGTAATCTCAGGTACACTAACCGTAATATCATAAGTACCTGGTCCAAACCTCAAATAAAAGGAATCGTCAAAGCGAAAATCCTGAACTGGAATCACATCTAATGCCGTATCCTCACCCTTTTTACTTGATACATAAAGGTGTGTTGTCTCACTCGCTAATTCAGCTTCAGGTTGAATCATTCCACTGATGGTATAATCTCCACTCGATTCATCTCCACTGTATGCAGGCGTTTCTAAAGTTACCCCTCGTTCATTATAAAGGCTAGAGTACTCGATTGGCTCCATCGTTTGCTGAGATGTATTATTCACCATGAGAGTCGTAGCCGTTTGATAATAATTCTCTCGGTCACCATCCGGTACCATGACTTCCACTTTATGCAAGCCTTCGCCATAAAAGAGAGGCACCTCATAATCGAATTGGTGCTCTTGATTAACGGCGAGTACATGATTCCAATTATCCGTTCCCTTCGACACGCGAAGCATTACTGTATCTTCCTCATCCAATCCTTCTGCCACACCTTTTAATGGGAAAACTTCTTCTGCTTCAAAGAAGCTTGTATCCAACCCTACCGAAAGTCCTACTTCTTGACCATATGGTGTATACGTCACATCTCTCTTCACATCCGGATTCACATTATGAACAGTAAACCGTGCTGTATCATAATAATAATTCTCCCGCTCATCATCGGGTAATTGTACCTTTATATGATACGTACCTTCGCCATTAAAAAACTGAATATCCTGCTTGATTTGACCCTCTTTTATAGGCGCATAATATTCATGCTCTCTTCCGGCAACCCCGTCTTCCTCTGCCGTCACACTAATCCAAGCATAACCAGACTTCAATCCTCGATAATCCTCAATGCTCCCCTCAATCGTCACCGTACCATTCGCCGCAAACTCCCGGTACTCCGGCGAATCAAACGTTGCACCAATTTCATCACTATACGTCGTTAATGTCAAAGGCTCTAGCTCTAACTCCTTATTCTTTTCTTCCACTAACTGTTCATACGGATCAACCTGCTTTTTCACTTCTTCGCTACTCACGGCTCCCTTATCATTACAACCGATCAGCACCATACCTGCCATCACAAGTAATATAGGAAACAACGAAACTCGTTTTAACATGTTAACCTCCTTACGAACCCTAATTATCAAACATATCATTACAAAAATCAGTTCAATCATACTTACGATATAAAAGGTAAAAAGTTTCTCTATCCAATTACCCCTTTTTTCACACTTTTACCACTATATGAATAACAATAAAAGATTTTCCTTTGCTTTACAAAAGGAGAAAGGAGTAAATGTGGATATTGGGGGTTGATTCTTGGAGGTAGATGGTTTGGGATTGGCAAATATCAATTGATAAGTTGGATATTGTCAGCTATTACCTTGGTTCAAATCGCTTTACCCAAGGGAATGAAACTGGAAAACACTATGAACTTATTATTCAACACTAACACCCCTAGGTATTACAAAAAAAAGCATCGGAGAGAGTCTGCAGGGTTATTCTCTTATTAGTTAGCATGAGAGATTCCCTCCTTTGGCTTGGGTTTGGTCGAAGTCGAGTTAGTCTCAACATTATTGTGGGTTTCTTAGTAAAGGTAATATCTTTTTATTAAAATCTCGCTTAGCAATCTCTTCCCTATTATTTGCTAATGATTGTTTTATATTTTGATGATCGATAGAAAGTTTCTTTCCTCTCTCATCTAATTCAAAGGTAGCCATGGACTTCTTTAAGTTTGTTTCCACTGTTGGCAACCATGCCTTTATTAGGGCTCTAATTGTAGATTTATCTTTAGACGGAACACCTAGTCCCTTTGTGGATAACAATTGACTTAATTCTTTATAAGGACCTTTTAATGCTCGCTCTCCTATTCCGAATGTATACATTAAAGTGCCATACTTTCCAAATGCATCCTGTAATCTTACTAAGTAGTTAATATCAAAATATCCAGATCCCCTAGTTACTTTTCTTTGCATTTCCCCAATATTATAATAAATCTCTTTAATTTTCTCTGGTCTTTTTGCTGCTTCTTTATTATGTTCAATCATTTGATCCAATTGTTCTTTAAATTGGGGATTACTCTTAATAATCCTATCTCGATTTTTCTCTAAAAGTTGATACATTTTTTCATACGTACTCATACCTTTTTTCATTTGAGGACCTATTCCGTTAATCGTATTATGCATTAGCGTAAAAAGGAAGTCTCCAAGAAACCCGTACCCCTAGTGACCTCCCTTTGCATATTACCTAAATTCATCACAATCTCTCTAATTTTTTTCGGCCTTTCATCCCTTCTTTACTTTGCTGCATTATGGCATTAATAGTGAATTCCATTTGAGGGTTCTCATTGAGAATATGATCTTTGTTTGTCTTAAGGACTTCATACATATCTTTGTAAGGTTTCAGAATCTTTTTCATTTGATGGACCATCTCAGTCCTTGCATTATCAGCTTTTGTATTAAATAAAACCAAGCTGTATAAAGGTACCTTCGCTTTTTCTAATGAAGGAACATTCCCATTACTATCTAAAATTAAATAACCTTTTCACTTTATCGGTTATTCTTTGTGTATAGGAAGTGATGAAATAATATTCATCATTTTGTTTAAAAGCAAAAGTCCACATATCCCACTTTTCAAATAAACGTTTATAAGCTTTAATATTTTTTTTATGATTTTTAGTTAGTTTTACATTAATCACTGGTTATACCTCTTATCTAAATAGTGGTTCCCACCTTCGCAGCACTGCTTAATTCATACTAAGTATACACTAATTAATTTGGTATATTTTCATCATATAACTTATCAATTTCATCTAAAGTTTCATCTAGATTCTCATATGATAAATCAATTAATACATCATTCAACATGTTTATAGAAGCATGATGGCTCTTATAAAACTCTTTAACAGATGAAATCATTTTATCTACCTGTTCCTTGGTAAGTTTATTATTATTCTGTAATTCATAAATTGATTGCATAATCATGTCTTCTTCTTTAAATAATTTAGATTTCCATTCATTTTCCAGACTAATAATTCCCATTATTTCTTCGTTAGACTTTGAAATTGCACTTATTTTTTCACCACTACTCCACTTAATCCATTTCAGAGTATCATTTACTGTCTTACTTAATTCATCATTAAGCTGGTTTTGGTTATTCACATTTACATAGCTACCATCTGCTGCCTTGGCGATGTCTTTCAGTTGCTGTTCATCTTTACTGGCTAAATCAAATCCAATGACATTAACCACCGGTGAGATTCCCGAATCTTTTAATTCTTTCGCAGCTGCTACCGGATCGCCATCACATGTTTCAATTCCGTCACTGACAATATAGACAACGTTTTTATGCTCTTCTCCAGAGTACTTTGATAGATCCTCTTTCGCTTCCTTAATCGACTGAGCTAGCGGTGTCCATCCTGCTGGTTCAAAAGAATTAAGCGCAGAGGATAATTCTGACTCATTATATGTTTGCGATTCATATACTAACTCATTGGCAGCACAAGACATTTTCTTATCTTCATCTGAACCCGACCCCTCATGGCCATACACTCTTAAACTTAAATTCACATCTTCCGGTAATGTGGATGCAAACTCCTCGATCGATTCTTTAGCTAAATCCATCCTTGTTTTAGAACCCATATAATTCGCCATACTTCCACTGGCGTCCAATACAATTTCTACATTATATTGTTCTTTAGATGCTAATTCTTCGGCTTCCTCAGGCTTGTTTAAACTGCTTTCTTCAATAGAAACTTTCGGGTCTTCGTATGGCATCTTAAATACTGAATACAAATAGTTTGTCAAGTTCTGTAATTCCTCATGACTTGCATCCTCTGGTAAAGCAGGAATATCTTTTAAGATCGCCTCTATCCGCTCATCAGCAAACATGATATCCTCAACACCTAACACACCAATAGGATATTCAACAACTTCTTCAATACTTTTAGGCAGTTCTCTCACAACTAATTCTTCATTATCTACGTCTTCCACTGATTCATTTTCTTCGTCCGATTTTTGTTGCTCCTCTGCTACTTCCGCTCCAGCTTTCTTTTGGTCATCTTCATTTTGATTACTCGCCTCTTTTTCTGCTGAACAGGCGGCCAAGAGAAAGAAAAGAACAAGGAGGTAGAGTGTGGATCGTTTTTTCATGATTCAATCCTCCAAATATATAATTAAAAAATGCAATCGAGTGATTTTTTGAGGTGCCTCACTCATTTATCATTACGGATATCGCTGTTTTTTGTGAATATAAACACCGAAAAGCAGCCTGTAAGACTGCTTTCCTCCATTATACTTATTTCTATTTAGCACTATCTTGGTAAATTGAACTCTACACTTTCACCTTTGAACATATCTTTACCGTCTTCTCCAACAAACGGGCCAAACTGTAAGTCAAATGATGCAAATAGCTCGAACTCATCTTTGTTCATTAAGAAAACATGATATTTTTCACTCTGCTCTCCAGCTTTTAATTCTTTAGGTTCTTCAGGTTCTACCATACCTTGTGCTCTAATATGTCCTCTATCTTTATCTAAATCGACTTTGGAGCTAATATTCCAAAGACTAATAGGTGAATCTGTTTGGTTGTCTAAATTCAATTTAACAGTAATAGCAACGATCCCTTTATCTCCAAAGTTTCTGAAGCGCTCTTTATTATCTGGTGTTGGCTCAATTTCTGTATATTGAACACCTGCTAAAGTCACTTTTACATCATCTAATTGTTTTGTTTCATTAATAGCTGTTTCTTCAAAAATCATTTCTTTATTCGCCATATTTGCAGTTGTTAACCTATCTGGATAAAATGATGTAGCGTTATTTAATTCCTCTTGCTGACCGCCGCTATAAGGGAAGTCGAAAACAGCTTGTTGTTTATTGCTACCTGAGAATTGATTATTATCGGCTGCTCCGCCTTCAATAATGAATTTAGGTTTTACAGAATCTAACGCTTTAAACTCATCATTAGTGAAAATAAAAGAAATCAAACCTGATACTTTCTCTCCAGGTGCGAATTTCCCTACTTCTGTCTCTTTTTCTGATTTCGGAAATTCTTCTCGGACAAAAGTTTTATTAATATCATTAGTTATGTAATCAAACTCACTTCCGAACTGCACTCTATATATATTATTATAATAAATACCTTTATCTGTCGTATTATCAATAGTTACTTTGGCTGTCATTACATAGCCTTCTGTTTGATCTTTAAATGGTATAGTATAATCGGCGCTAACATCTGTCACCTTTACAATTTGGTACTCATCTACACTTACTTTAAATCCATCTAAATCATTTATAAATTGAGGATCTTTGTTCGTGAACACCACTTCAACATTACCTTGGGATTCTTCTTCAATATTAGGATTAAGCATGCCGTCATTACCATTTGAAGATTCCTCTTTTTTTTCTTCTTCCACTTCTGGTTCCGTTGTTGTTTCTTCTGCTTTAACTTCTTTTGTTTCTTCCTTAGGTGTGCTATTCGTTTCTTTTGCATTTCCACATGCCGCCATTAGCATAACGGAAGAAATAAGCGTAATCAAAAAAAGTCTTTTCTGTTTCATTCACTCACGACCTTATTCTGTTTATTAAAATATTCGCTTTCTGTATGGTCCTTGTGTTAGTTAGAAACACCATAAAAGTAGACCCCAACATACATTACATTAATAAGTCTACTTTAAGAAGCTTCTTTTAACTTCATAAACTACTACTTTCTTCTTTTCTAATGGTATTTAAATGATTTTTACGCATAAACGGCAAAGCAATGGCCACTACCGCTGCAGCAATTGGAAAGCGATCACTTGATAATAACCATTCAAAAAGTGAAATGGGAACGAAGAGGATGTAGACAAATAACATAATAAATAAATAGATTCTTCTCCATTTACGTTCTTTCTGCGACATTATATCCCTCCTTTTTCTGTCTCCCGCCAACTATTAAAAATGTTTGTCAGAAAAATCACTTGAAGTGGTAATAAAAACATGAGTAGTACGATTTTTAAAGCTAAAGTTGTGAAATACACGTCAGTATACAGAGATAATAAATAAATCATGATATTCTCGAATACCAATTGAATAATACTTAATATAAAAATAACGAAAATCGCTTTGAAAAAATGAGCTTTAATAAATTCAACTGATTTTTTCAAAGCGGTTCTTAATTTTCCATTCTCCGCTAAGAAAAAAGGAACAAAATAAAATAATACAAGGACAACTAGACCAGGAATCACATATAATAAGCCACCGATAAAAATGCAAATAGAGTACAAGCAAGCAAACAAATAAATAGGTAATGCTTTTTCTATCGCGAACGAAATCGCTTGCTTGAGGGGATGATCAGCATCCTCACTTTCTAAAAGCGTATACTTAATGAATGGCAACTGAGCAATCGTAAGAAAAACAATCATGAAAATCCCATTAGCCACATCCCCAATCAAACCGGGATATTCAGCAAACCTTGTCTCGGCATAAATATAATTAACAATTATCGCATGCAAAAATAACAAGGGGACATATGTCAAAACTGACAACAACATTAACTTTAAAAAGTCTTGTATATATAAAGAGAAGGAGCTTGATAGAATACTTTTCATAGAGTCCTCCTGGTTATTTTGGGTTTCTTAAGACGGGGACTATTTTGTTTTCGAAATCCCTTTTACCTATGTCTTCTCTGTTTTTTGATAAAGACTGCTTTATATTTCTTTCATCTATTTGTAGCTTATTTCCTCTCTCGTCTAATTCGAATGTAGCAATCGATTTCCTTAATGTATCATTTGTTTTTAACCAGTCATTTAAAAGTGTTTGCAATGTATTTTTATCTTTCTTTGAAGAAAAGATAGTTTCATTAGACATTACTTTTTTTAACTCTTCATAATCCCTTTCTAATGAAATTTCATTTTTAGCTATGGTATACATCATCGCACTATATTTCCCATATTCATCTTCAAAACTGTCCATAAATGGGATATCAAAATAACCGATATTTCTTGTTACTTCTCTTTGCATATAGCCTAAATTGTAAATAATTTCTTTTATTCTCTTAGGTCGTTCAATTACTTTTTCATTATGTTCTACAATTCTATTAATCACTTGTACCATATGAGGATATTCAGTCAATAATTTTTCTTGATTATCTAATAATATACGGTTCATTTCCTTATAGGTTAGGGGTTCTTTCTTTGCTTGAATGGCCATCCCTCTACCAGCGTTGTTCGCCATCGTATTAAAAAGTAACAAATAATAAGCAGGTAGTTTTGCTTCTTCTAAGGACAATACTTCCCCAGCTTTATCCATAATTAGATAACCACTAACTTTATTATTTAATTTTGCATAATCCACTATAAAATAATGTTGACCTTTATAAAAGAAAGCAAATTTCCACATATCCCATTTCTCAAATAGCCTTTTGTGCCTTTTTATATTCTTTATTTGTTCAGGTGTTGGATTAACATTTATCATACATATACCTCATTTAACTAAATACAGATTTAAAGAACCCTGTAACAGACTCTTTAGCTTTATTGAACTTATCTTTAACATTTGAGATAATTTCTTTTCTATTCCTATATAATTTTTGACCTAAACTAGCAATTGATAATACCCCACCAACCACTACCATCCCAGCAGCTATTGGTTGAGCACCGGGTATCATAGCAACTGCTGGCGCAAGTCCAGTAATGATTTCTCCTGTATTACCAACAAGGTCCCATGCAGCATTTGTTTTCTCTTCTGAAGTACTTGCTGAGTTTAACTTCCCAACATTATCAACTGTATCTTTAATAGCAAAAGGTAATGTAACTGCGGACACAACAGCATTTGCAGGTGTGAAAGTTTTTGTAGCATTATATAAATCATCAACGCTGGCAATATCAATTATGTCACTAGAGGATCTTATCATTTCGATATTTCTAAATTCATTAACTGTTTTTAAATTATCATAAACTTCCTTCCCCTTCAGCCCAACATCCGCTACATCATAAGCAGCATCAATTGTCGCGTCACCTTTGGCGAAAGTTTTGAATCCTGCTAGGACAAGATTGGAACGACTGGATGCATAATTGCTAAAGCCAGCTGTATCTCCAGCACGAACCATTTCATCAGCAAAGTTAACTGTATTACCGATGACGTCATTTGTAACAAACTTTATACCGTCATAAGCCTTTGGATCTTCAAACTCAAAAAACGACTGATTATCAGATACTGTATTATTATACCTATCTAATGTATCCAGTGTCGGATTTTGATAGTCTGGGCTATATGGTGGTTGTGGATTGCCTGCAATGGGTCCTTCGGGTAAGTTTGAAGGATCATTTGGATTGTTTGGGTTGTTTGGGTTATTTGGGTTATTTGGATTGTTTGGGTTGTTTGGATCATTAGAAGTGTTATTATTGCTATTATCGGAATTTAAATTTTGTTCCCATGGTGCATGTTCCCAAACCGGTGAGGTATTCCAATACGGCGTTACCCATTCAGATTGATTTTGCCATAATTGTTCATTCCACTCTGGTGAAGTTTCCCATCGAGATTGTTCCCACTCGGGCGGTGTCTCCCATTCGGGAGGGGTTTCCCATTCTGGTGGTGTCTCCCATTGAGGTCCACTCCAAGTTGGCGCATTATTCCAAGTCCCCCATGCATGTGCAACACTGGCATAACTACCTATATTCATAAACATGATAACAAATATGGATAATAGTGCAATGAGGACACGGTATGACCTTCTCATTGACAACACCTCCTAATCTTTTTTATTAATAACTAATATTCAGTCCCCATGCGAACGAATCGAATAATTCGAAAGATGGCCCCTGTCCTGTTTGTCTCACATGCCGTTGGTTATCAGAAAAGTATTCATCATACTTAAAGGCTTCGTACTTAGTAGCTGTCTTCACTTCAATTCTTTGGTTTTCGTTTAACCAGATTTCTGTTTCTGATACTTGGCCACCATTTCTTTGAATATTCGTACTTACTTCACTATAAATCTCACTTTCCGCATTACTTAATGATGAAGCAATGAACATTCTTAAAACATGGCTATCTGGTTTATTTAACTCACGCTTAATTATTTTATTGATTGCTTGATGTTTCTTTTCAGATTCTTTTAAGTAGTTGGGAAGTGTAGGAAGGAGCTCTTCTATTTGCTTTGATAATAATTCAGGTTCCTCTAGCTCTGGTGGTTCATAATCTTCATTATCTTCGTTTTCCTCTGCTTCCTCTTTGGCTTCCTCTTCCGCTTCTTTAAATTGATCTTCTAAATACTCATCATAATCTTCTATCGATAAAGCAAGATGCTTCGTTATAATACCTGAAGCAACAATGCTTGCCTGCTCAGCATTATTGGACGCATGTTCTTTTTCAATAAACACATTGGCAAAGCTTAGGATTAAAAGAAACATTAAAAAGAACACACTAAACAATCCAATGATAAATAGCATGGTGTTTCCTTTTTCATTCTTTAAATATTTCATTTACTCCATCACCCTGCCACTTATTTCTCTCGTAAACGAAACCTTCGGAATATATCCCGCTATGCTATCTGGGATAAAAACCAAATCTAGGTTCACATGCATCCTTAAAGTGAAATGATTGTTACCGTTATTCATCGGATCGAGATCCATTATCTGTATGTTACCTCCGGCTTTATTAACAAGATTTCTTGCAGAACTGGTTGCATCAGCTATATCCTCAGTGACTGCATATGTCTTTGCTGCTTCATTCAATGCAGATTGGGCAATAATTGCCGCATAACCCGCAACCAAAAACTGCCACAAAATCATCATAATCAAGAAAACAAGGGGCACCATTGCTAAGAACTCGATTGTCGCTGAACCATCTTCATTATTGATTTTTTTCTTCATTTGATGCCCCTCCTTTTTAGTTTGAGACATTTTTTTCATAAAGTTTATCAATTTCATCTAAAGTTTCTTTTAAGTTTTCTTTTGATAAATCCATTAAGACTGTTTTTAGTTCTTCTATAGACTCATTATGTTTCTTATAAAATTCTTCTACATTAGAGACAATTTTTTGGGATTGGTCATCGGAAATTTTGTCATCATTCTTCAGACTATATACCGATTGTTTAGTTAGATTTTTTTCTTTACGTAGTTTATTTTTCCATTTATTATTGACACTAATGATTTCCAGTATTTCTTTGTTTTTCGTACTAATAGCACTTAACGTTTCACTGTTCTTCCATCCAATCCACTTCAGAGTATCATTTACTGTTTTACCTAATTCATCATTGAGTTGATTTTGATTGTTTACATTCACATAACTACCATCTGCTGCCTTGGCGATTTCTTTCAGTTGCTGTTCATCTTTACTGGCTAAATCAAATCCAATGACATTAACCACTGGTGAGATTCCCGAATCTTTTAATTCTTTCGCAGCTGCTACCGGATCGCCATCACATGTTTCAATTCCGTCACTGACAATATAGACAACGTTTTTATGCTCTTCTCCAGAGTACTTTGATAGGTCCTCTTTCGCTTCCTTAATAGATTGAGCTAATGGTGTCCACCCTGCTGGATCAAAGGAATCAAGTGCGTTGGACAGTTCAGACTCATTATATGTTTTTGACTCATATACTAACTCATTGGCGGCACAGGACATTTTCTTATCTTCATCTGAGCCCGATCCTTCATGGCCATACACTCTTAAACTTAAATTCACATCTTCCGGTAATGTGGATGCAAACTCCTCGATTGATTCTTTAGCTAAATCCATCCTTGTTTTAGAACCCATATAATTCGCCATACTTCCACTGGCGTCCAATACAATTTCTACATTATATTGTTCTTTAGATGCTAATTCTTCGGCTTCCTCAGGCTTGTTTAAACTGCTTTCTTCAATAGAAACTTTCGGGTCTTCGTATGGCATCTTAAATACTGAATACAAATAGTTCGTCAGCTTCTGTAATTCCTCATCATTTGCATCCTCTGGTAAAGCAGGAATATCATTAAGTACCGCTTCTACATTCCTATCACCGAACATTGTATCTTCAGAACCTAGTATGCCAATAGGATATTCAATAATTTCTTCTATATTTTTTGGCAGTTCTTTTGCAACTAATTCTTCATTGATGGCTTCCTCAGCTATTTCATTTTCTTCAGAAGCTTTCTGTAATGTTTCTTGAGTTTCAGCATCTGTCTGTTCCTTTTGATTTTGGGTTTGCTGTGGTGTATCATTACTTTTCCCTTCATCAGACGAACAAGCTACAACCATTACGGAAAATAGTAGAAGCAGACAAATATAAACTGTTTTTTTCACATTAAAGCCTCCAACCATTGTTATAGTTAAATTAGCTACCTATGCTTTCTAGCATATCACTTATTTTAGTAACAATTGTCTCTGCCAAACCACTTCCTTGACCATCCATAGCCGTCGCAACCGCAAACATTAAAGCAACGATTACTGCCGCTAATCCTACCCATTCAATTGTTGATACTCCGTCTTCGTTATTAACTGCCTTTTGTGTTCTCGAATACAGAGCGTGCATTTTCCCGTTTACTTTTTCAATAAAATTTTTCATTTGTTTTTCCTCCTAAATAATTGGTTTTATTACTTCTAATTTTTTTGATGGCGTGAGCTAACCTTCAGTTAGAAATAATCACCCCTTTCAAAGATTTATATTTTATTAACTAAAGATATTCATAATACTGTTCTCACCATAGATCATGTTGAGAATCACTAATCCAATAATCAGCAACATAATGAGTGGAGCGATAATGAATGATGTGATTAAAGTGACTTTTGGAGATGCTTTAGCTGCTTTTTCTTTTACTTGTTCTAAGCTTATTTTCCTAATATCCTCAGCTTGTGCTTTAAAAGTCGAAGCCATCGGAACACCTAATCTCGTTGCTTGAATAAGTGATTTAATTAAAGATTGAAAGTCTTCATTTTCATTTCTATCTAATAATCCAGCATAAGCTTTTTCTCGAGGGACACCCAGATCGATTTCTTGAAGGAATTGGGCAAATTCTTCTCTTATTGGACCATCAAAATATTTAATTACCTCTTTGATGGCACTATCTAAATTCGATCCTGCTTGTAAGCTAATACTTACCGTATCTAAAAAGTCTGGTAAGTCCTTTCTTAATAGATCCTGTCTTTTTTTACCTAATGACCTCACCCAAATAATGGGTATAAAAAAACCTAAAATTGGAAAAGTAACAAAAGCAATATTTGCTAGGGGGAACCCCATAATTACCATAAAGAAACCAAGTAAAAGTCCTAATAAAATAAACACGATTTTAAATCCTTGAAATCTCTTCACGCTTAATTCATAAGGGTTACCTGATCTTTTTAGTAGCTTATCTACCTCTTCAGATTCACTATAAAAATTAATCCTCTCTCCTAATGTGGAGAAGTCATCAGCATATCTGGCGAGAAATTGAATGATTTTTTCCAATCTGCCTTTCTTGCCAGCTACAAGTACGGAAGAGGTAACTGCTATTTCTTGTAAATGAGCTTTCAAGTATTGCTTTTGTTTAGAATACTGATATAAACTAGCTAATCCGAGAGCGAGAGATAGCCAACATAATATAACGGCGAATAATATGAAAGAATCCATAACGCTACACCTTTATGTTGGTAACAGCTCTTACAAGTAATAGCGCGATTACCATCCCTATAATAAAAATAATCATTAATATAGCTCCTGGAACAGTGAATAACAATTCCATAAATCCATCCATAATATTGTTTAACATGAACAACAAGAAGATGGGCAGAGCAGGTAAGATATACGAAACAAACCTTTGTTCAGCGGTAGCTGTTGAAATTGTTTGTCTGAGTACCTTCCTCTCCTCAAGCGTGTGAGCCATTTCATATAAAACTTGTGTTAAGTTACCCCCTGCTCTTTTTTGAATTAATAGAGCAGAGATAAATAGTTTATACTCTCTCGTAGGTACTCGAACTTCTAATTCTTTTAACGCTCGCTCGAAATCGACACCTAATCTCATATTTTGGGTTAATGATTTAAATTCGTCTTTAGCAGGAGAACTCACTTCACTCGCTACGATTTCAAGCCCTTGGACAATTGTCATGCCAGATTTCGTTGCGTTCCCGAGAATTCGGCATACCTCAGACAATTGATTGTTTAACTTCTCTATGTATTTATTCTTCCTTATTAAAAATAAAATCCAATAAGCCCCTGCACAGAGCACAACCGCAATGATTAAGCTTAAGATAAGCGGTATACTAAAGAAGCCGAATAACATGATGGTGACAGTAAAGGCGATAAATAATAGAATGGCAAAAAATTCAGAAGGTAGAATAGATATATTGGATTTTACTAACTTTTGCTTAAAGTTATCGGCAAAATCAGTTTTATCAAACCTATCACCCAATTTTGCAATAAAGCTGTTACGTTCTTCTTTTTCTTGAAATTCCTTTGCTTGCTTTTTAATAATTTCTTTCTTATCACTACGATAACCTAAGTAATTATAAACACCCCATATAAAGAGCAATGTTGCTAATCCAAAAAGTATGGCTGCCTCCATAGTTACTCCACCTCCTATCCTTTAAAAATTTCTTCATCTAGCTCTATTCCATACATCTTAATTTTTTCTAAACATTTAGGTATTTTTCCTGTTGGTTCAAACGAACCTTCAACCTGACCATTTTCCTTTAGTCCTTTACGTCTATAGGTGAATATTTCATCAATATTGATTTCACCTGATTCACTCCTATAAACTTCACAAATAGAAACGATTTTTCTTGTTCCATCTGTTAATCGTGTACTTTGAACGATAATATCTAATGCGCCCACAATATACTCTCTAACAATATGTGATGGTAAATCCATACCCGCCATGACAACCATTCCCTCGACCCTTCTCAGTGCATCAAATGGGGTATTGGCGTGTACTGTTGTAATCGACCCTTCGTGACCCGTGTTCATCGCTTGCAGCATATCAAATGCTTCAGAGCCACGAACCTCACCGACGATGATACGATCAGGCCTCATCCGTAATGAGTTTTTCACCAAATGTCTAATAGAGATTTCGCCCTCGCCCTCCATATTTTCAGGGCGGGCTTCCAATCCCACGACATTTGGTTTATCTAAGCGAAGCTCAGCGGAATCTTCAATCGTAATTATTCGTTCACCTACAGGAATAGAATCGCCAAGAACATTTAATAATGTTGTCTTACCGCTACCTGTTCCTCCTGAAATAAGCACGTTCATTTTTGCCCTTACAATCGCATCTAAAAAACGAGACATATTTTCATTTAGTGATTCAAAGTTTAATAGATCTTGAATGCGGAATGGTTCTTTGCGAAACTTTCGAATGGAAACGACAGATCCTCCTAAACTGATTGGAGGTATTACTGCATTCACCCTACTTCCATCGGGTAACCTGGCATCAACCATCGGCGAACTGTCGTCAATTCTTCTGCCAAGTGGAGCTACAATACGGTCAATGACATGTCTAACATGGCTTTCATCTCTGAATGAGATGGGCGAAAGTTGCAACTTTCCATATTGCTCAATATAGATTTCATTAAAGTTATTGATAAGAATCTCCGTAATACTCGGATCATTTAATAATGGTTCGAGGGGGCCGTAGCCAATGGACTCATCTATAATCCTTGTAATCAGTAATTCTTTATCATGCCTCGGAAGAATGATTTTTTCCTCACTCATAAATTGACTGATAAGTTGTTCAATTCTGAGTCTCATTTCCCCTTGTGGCAAGCTGGTTAACAGTTCAAGATTCGTTTCTTTTAATATGCGCGTTTTGTAATGCTCTACAAGCTCTGAAATGTATTGATTTTGAACTGACGACCTTTTTATCGTTCGATTTCGATTATTATTTTCTGTTTTTTTATCAAACAAAGACATCAATCATCAATCCTTAAATTATATTATTCTAACATTTGGTTAACCCATTTCTTCACGCTCTTAGTAAATGGTATCAACTTCTTTTCGACAGCTTCTTTTCTAAATGGTTCACCTTTATTGATATGTGTTTGAACCCCTTTAATGTCTCTTGGTATCTTAAATGCTATAGGGTAAGAAATAATATCTTTTAAATCATTCGGCTTTATTTCATTTTCTCTCCCGACTTCATTTAATAACAATTCCATACGATCCTGTGTTTCGATACCAAGCCTTACAAAAAGATTTTCTACTTGTTTTAACATATTGATAGATGGTGCATCCAAATTCATCACATAATAGATTTTATCTGACTCTTCCAATGCAATATATGTCTGTTCATTCACATATGTAGGAAGATCGACAATGACAAAATCATAGCTCCTTCTACAGGTCCTCAATAATTTAGAAATAAAATCAGAAGGGAGACTTTCACTTACCTCAGCATCTTTAGGGCTTAATAACACTTCAAGCTTTGAGTATTTTTCCTTTTCTGATACGTTTCTAATATGGGTTTCCGCTAATTCGCTAATAACTGGTTGAAGATCTGCAAGCGACCTGTTCGATTCAATCGAAAGATAAGTTTCCGTACCACCGTACTGCAAATTTAAATCGATTAAAATCACTTGTGCAGTGGATTCTAATTTTAATGTTTGTGCAAAAGAACTCGATAGTATCGTGCGGCCACTTCCACCTTTACCACTATAAAACGAGAGAATCTTTCCTCTTCCCCGTTTAAAAGATTGATTAGCTGAAGCTGTTTCCTCCAACTGCTCTCTTTTTTGAATAGCCAGTTGTATAATGCTGTCCATTCTGCCATAAAGCATGGTATTTTCATCCGGTAAAACAAAATAATCAGTAATTCCTGCTCTTGTTATATCCCTTAATGTGTCAAAGTCTCTTGAGAAGGAGATATAAACAATTGGGAGTATATGATTATAAGTGTGGATATATTCAATCGTATCCACTGTTGATTCTGAAGAGGATTCGATTAGAAAGATTAAATCTGGAGATAATCGATCCAATTCTGACCTTATATCAGAATAATTAAGTGTATCTATTTTGTTATATTCATTAAATAACCCCATAATATTAGTAAGCGATTCATCACTATCACTCACTATCAGGATATTGATTTGTTCAGCCATCATGACCACCTCATTTTTGACATACCTTATAATCAGTCTTTTTTATCTGACTTTTCTTCTTTCTTCTCTTCTTTTTCTTTAGGTTCTTCTTTCTTCTCTTCATTAGCAGGAGCTTCGTCTACCTTCTCCTCTTTCTCTACAGAAGCCGCTTCTTTTGCCTCACCATCGACTTCTTGCACTTCCTCTTCTAAACCAACATTTGCCTTTAGTACTCTCATACTATCAGCGTAATTTTGCATATGTATAATTTCTGGCGCAGCTTCAAAAGGGACTTCCACGACAATTCCTGAAAACTTTTTATCACTTTGTAAGATACGAGCAACCTTTACATCCTTCTTAAAGCTTTCAGTAACTGGATTACCGTCAAACTTGTGTGAAACAATAATGTCCACTCGATCAAGTGCCTCTAACTGTGTATCAAAGCTTACATTTTCAGTCTGCGTTATCATCACGAGACGACTATTCTCATCAGTAGCTGTTGATACAGGTTTAATCATTGGTTGTGTAATCACTTCATCTTCCTTTAATGGTACGACTAAAACTTTGTTAATTAGATCTTCAACATTTAATACATATGATTCATTTACATACCTATTAGGTATTTCAATGGCTTTCACTTGTTCTGGTTTAATAACTGTTCTAGAAGGAATATCATCTGCTGCTACATAAACTTCCGTCATCCCACCAAGATCAGCATTAAGTTCGCTCACTTTTTGAAGGACGAAAAAACCAGCTGCCACTGCTAATAATAATGAAATAGATATAAAGATTATGGCTCTTCTCTTCGATTCCAACATTCTGCTTCTTCTCTCCCACATCATTCATATTTTTCTATATTTAAGTAAAATTTGGTAAATAATTTACTACTTTTTACCTCGTTTAAAAAATTTTAAACCTGATAATTTGAAGTTTTTTCTTTTTTCCTGCTATATATTTACTAACATGAGTAGAAATTTCCGTCAAATCCACTTTTGTCCATGTCGAAATTTGTCTGTGATTTTCGTACTAGTTTTCTCTCAAATTCGAGATTTTTTATGTGATTTTGGAAGGATGTCAGTACAGGAGCAGAGAAACAATTCTAATTACTTTATTGCAAATAATTGAGGAATATATATTTTTATAGTCTTTTAGACTCAATTTGTAAGCAAAGTGGGTTTCAACCTAAAATATACTCATATAAGTGTTGGAAATTTCTCTGAAAAATTCCCCTCGGGGTATCGAGAGTAATTTTTCACTCCATGTGATTTATTTTCTTTAAAAGTATAATAAAAAGTTAAATAACAATTGTTTATTAGGTAAAATTTTATATTTATTTC
This sequence comes from Cytobacillus sp. FSL W7-1323, assembly GCF_038595015.1. Classification (NCBI taxonomy): domain Bacteria; kingdom Bacillati; phylum Bacillota; class Bacilli; order Caryophanales; family Bacillaceae; genus Cytobacillus; species Cytobacillus sp. FSL W7-1323. The sequence continues at coordinate 510,951 of NZ_CP151998.1, read as the reverse complement.
CTTTTTATACCTTATAGTCATTTTATCAATATAGTATCGTCCCATTTCAAACGACATAGATACAAAAAATGCTAACCTAGGACAAAGTAATTAAACACAAGATAAATAGTTGACAAGAATCGACATTTTTTCCATACAAAAAGAGATGTAGTTAATTACTACACCTCTCTTAACCCGAATATAATTATTCACCTATGACCTTTGCCCCTTCTAATAGTTTATCTGTTAATTCAACACCTTGTTTCTCAGCTGCATCCTTGTTAACGATTAATTCTAGATTATCAGGGAAACCAACTGGGATGTCACTTGGCTTTTTGCCATTTAATATCTCTATAGCCATTTCACCTGTTTTATAACCGAGGTCATGGTATTCAAAGCCATAGGAAGAGAACGTGCCTCTTTCAACCGAATCACTTTCACCAACAAATGTAGGGATTTTTTCTTTATTAGCCACTGTGATCACTGATTCTAAAGCTGAAACGACGGTATTGTCCTTTGGAATATAAAAGACATCGGAGCGATCAACAAGTGATTCTGCTGCTTGCTTCACTTCTGAGCTAGTTGAAATTGCCGTCAACGCATATTCAAGTCCATTCTCTTCTAATGCCTTCTTCGCATTTTCTACATTAACAATTGAGTTAGCTTCCCCGTCGTTATAAATGATTCCGACCGTCTTTGCTTCAGGGACAAACTTTTTAATAGAAGCAATCGTATTTTTAATCGCATCTGGATGGGTATCAGAAGTACCAGTTACATTTGCACCCGGCTTGTCCAAGTCTTTTACAAGATCTGCGCTAATTGGATCGGTAATGGCTGTAAAAAGAACAGGTATATCCTTGGTTGATTGAACAACAGATTGAGCACTTGCTGTTGCTATTGCAAGAATTAGGTCATTGTCAGCAGTAACCAAGTTTTGAGCAATAGACATATTATTATTAGCGTCCCCTTGAGCATTCTGATAATCTAACTCTAAATTCTTTCCTTCCTCATAGCCTGCATCTTTTAAAGCAGCCATAAAACCTTCTCTTGCAGCATCTAATGAAGGGTGCTCAACAATTTGTGTAATACCAATTTTAACAACCTTTTGCTCTTTTTCATTGTCCCCACCGCCACTTGCCTCATCAGCACCTGAAGAACCACATGCACTAAGAAGCAGCATTGAACTACCAATCAAACCTGCTAATAATTTTCTCATGACCTAACTCCCCACTTATAAAATTTTTAATATTTCGATAATAACACGCTTTGTTGATTTAAAGCAATGAATTTTTTTGCATGCGTTTTCATTATAGTAATGATACTCCACACATATTGATTCCCCTTCTTTTTCATAGAAAAATCGTGGTGAAATTTTACAATTATGTATGCTATTCTTATATCAGATACTTACATAAAGGAGTTTTTGAATGAATGAGGGCATGTTTAACTTAAAAAAGTTGAAAAAAGCTAAAATTACCTACTATGCAGTCTCCTGCTATACGGATAAGAATTCAAGTCAAGAAACATACGATACCCAATTTGCCTTTCCTGTCGGAGACCTCGATAACGTAGAAGTGACAACAGAAATACTCGATGGTGAGTGGAACGAGGGGCAACGTGTAAAACTTCACGAGATCATGAATGAAAAACAGCTGCAGTTCCCTTTTTATATCATCAATGAAGTTAATGCGGAACATATAAGTAAAGAGATCAAGCTTCTTAAAAAAGACCACCCTTTTAAGAATTTGCTTGGAACAATTTCTTTTGAAGAAATAGTTGCAGCTGAAGATCGTGCGATTTATCAGCTTCACAAGGCTGTTGCGTATAAACAGACTGTTGCTGAAACGATTGAATTTTTGAATGGGAAGCTATCTGGACAGAAAAGCTCTTAAAAAAAGCCGAGCACTTTTAGTTAAAGTCGCTCGGCTTTTTTATTAGGAGCCAACAAAATCTCCCCCGTTAACGTGGATGGTTTGACCTGTGATGTAAGAGCCGTCATCAGATGCTAAAAGGACATAAACGGGTGCTAATTCATACGGTTGCCCTGCTCTTTTCATTGGGACATCGAGACCGAATGTTTGGATTTGTTCCGGGGATTGGCTTGCAGGTTGGAGTGCCGTCCAAATTGGCCCCGGTGCAACGGCATTGACACGAATGCCTTTGTCTACAACATTATTAGCTAACGCTCGTGTGAAACTAACAATTGCGCCCTTTGTTGCCGAATAATCAATGAGATCTTTTCTACCGATATAGGCATTAATTGAGGTTGTGTTAATAATGCTGGCCCCATCTTTCAAGTGAGGCATGGCTGCTTTTGTCATATAATAATACGACCGAATATTCACGTCAAAGGTTATGTTCCACTGATCTGAACTAATATTTGTAAATTCATCTTGCAAAAACTGTACAGCGATATTATTCACAAGCACATCACATCTGCCAAAGGTTTGGATGGTCTCTTCTACAATTCGTTTACAATGCGCTTCCTCCCTTTGATCACCTGGAATAAGAAGACATTTCCCGCCATAATAAGCGATTGCCTGTTTCGTCTCTTCTGCGTCGCGATGTTCATCATAATAGGCAATTACTAAATTCGCTCCTTCTTTCGCAAAAGCGACCGCAGCGGCTCTCCCTATCCCACTATCGCCCCCAGTTACAATTACTACTCTATCCTTTAGCTTGCCGGTACCTCTATATTGCGGATTATCATATATGGGTCTTGGTACCATTTCGTATTCCATCCCTGGCTGTCTATTCTGCTTTTGTTTCGGAAAGCTAAATACAATCTCCTCACATTTTGTTTCTTTTCCGTAATTTCCTCGTTCCATAGGGCTTCCCCTCCTCTTCATCATATTATTTTAATTGAGAGAAGGTGGTGCAAACGCGAAAATACCTAGCTCTTAAACTATTGGGTACGATTGCTGAAAGATAAGAAGTGATATCTACATAATTATCGCCTTTTGGTCTAAACTTTTCTTTGAACAAATCGATGACCACCTAAGTCTGTACCTATTTTAGAACAGTTATGTAAGTGGGGGAAAAAACCAATAGAACCGTATAAAAAAAGCCTTGCTTCAATTAAAAGGAAGCAAGACTCTAATTTTTCATCGAATTACACTTTTTCCATGATGAATTCACGCTTACGAATCATATGCACAACTAAATAAACAAGCGGTGTGATGCAAATTGAGGCAATAAATTTAAATAAATATTGCGAGAGAATCAATCCCAATAATGCGGTAGTTGGAATCGTTCCGTAAAAGGCGATCGTAATAAATATCGATGTGTCGACGATTTGACTAATCATTACAGACATATTATTTCTGAACCATAACTTCTTCTTACCATGACGCATTTTTAGTTTATGAAAAACATACACAACAATATGCTGGCTAATAAAATAAGACACAAGACTCGCAACTATTACACGAAAGCTACCACCTAAAATCGCTTGAAATGATGCCTGTTCGCCGAATACGGGAGCAGCAGGTAATTGGATGGTGATCATAATAAAGATAATCGCCAATATTTGTGTGATAAGACCAGCTTTCACCGTTTGTTTACCAGCTTCTTTCCCATATAATTCGACGATAATATCAATGATTGGGTACGTAAAAATAAAAACGACCACTGCTGCTGGAAGAATCGCTAAATCGCCAAGGCTGAATAATTTCACAGCAACTATATTAGCTAATATAAGCAAGCCCACATAGATGCCGTTTAAATATAGAATCATCGATTATCCACTTTTTCTGGATAGAGGTCATGGTTCATTAATCGATGCTCTGCCATCTTTTCGTATTTCGTTTCCGGTCGGCCATAATTGCACCATGGATCAATGCTAATACCACCACGAGGCGTAAATTTCCCCCAAACTTCAATATATCGGGGGTTCAATAAATCAATGAGGTCATTCATAATAATATTGACACAGTCCTCGTGAAAATCGCCATGATTTCTAAAGCTAAAGAGATACAGTTTCAATGATTTACTTTCTACAATTTTTTCATCAGGGATGTAAGAGATATACATCGTAGCAAAATCCGGTTGGCCTGTGATGGGGCAAAGACTTGTGAATTCTGGACAATTAAATTTGACAAAATAATCTCTGCCGCTATGTAAGCTGTCCACAGCCTCAAGTACTTCTGGTGCGTAATCTGATGGGTATTGGGTCTGTTGATTACCTAATAAAGTTAAATCCGTTAATCCTTGTTCTTCTTTTCTTCCTGACATAAAAAAGCCTCCTTGAATCAATTTCGTTCAGGGAGCTAAAACCATCTGTCAACTAAGAAACAAAAAACCACGCCCGAATATGGACATGGTTTTTTTCATGCATCCATAGTTTTTTATAGAGGGTTTAAAGCTATGAACCTCTTCTGGATATCTTCCAGTCTATTCATTTACTTTTCTCAGTTTATATAAGCTTGTGATCACTGTCAATCTTTTCTGTTAGGCGTACACTTCATTGCCATCCGATTCATCTTTAATTTCACCAACAATTTCAGAAAGAATATCCTCCATTGTTACTAACCCGACGGTTTTGCCTTGATTATTTGTTACAAGGGCCATATGTGTACGTGTTTGCTGCATTTTCAAGAAAACCTCTTTAATGGAGATAGTTTCTTTATAGCTTGGAATCTCATGCATAAATTCTTTAAAATCTTCCTTACGTCCTGCAGCTAAACTCGTTAACATTTCCTTCGTATTAATGAAGCCGATATATTCCTTCGTCTTAGATGTAACAGGGTATCTTGTATATTCATGTTCATCGATGACCTTTAACATGCTGTCCAATGACTGATTCTTCTGCAGTGTAATCATTTCTTCTTTCGGAATCATAATATCTTTTAATTGACGACCATCAAAGGCAAAGATGTTCTCCAAATAAGCAAGTTCTGTTTGGTTGATTTCTCCACCTTCATAACTTTGTGTGACAATCAACTTCAACTCTTCTTCCGAGTGCACAGTATCATGACCAGCTGGCTCAACACCGAATCGTCTTAAAATAAACGTTGCGGAACCATTTAATAAACTAATAACTGGCTTCATAATGCGACCAAACCAATATAAAGCTGGCGCCAGTAGAAGTGTCATTTTTTCTGCATATTGTATCGCTAATGTTTTTGGTGCAAGTTCCCCAATAACGACGTGTAAGAACGAGACAATAGTCAGTGAGATAATATAAGAAAGTATTGTCGCTACAGCGGCAGATACTTCAAATTCAATAAACAAAGGTTCTAAAATCTTCTGTACAGTTGGTTCACCTAAAGCACCTAAAACAAGCGCTGTAATGGTAATACCTAGCTGGCAGGCAGATAAATAATAGTCAAGATTATGAGCTACTTTTTTAGCAAGTACTGCTTTTTTATTTCCTTCTGCGATCAATTGATCGAGTCTAGACATACGCACTTTCAATATAGCAAACTCGGCACCTACGAAAAATGCCGTAAACAAAATAAATAATGCAACTAAAAACAAGTTTAATATGATTATACTGTCCAATTATTTCCCTCTTCCTGAGGGATTCACCTCCAAGATGATTACGATGATTGAGGGGTTTCCTCTGCTATTTGATCTTCTAAATATTGATGGAACATGACTTGTTTAATTTGATAATTATCCATTTCAGCCACTTCCCACACATGATTATCGTGATGAACCTCGTCACCCTGCTCTACTACTTCAAGGTTTTTATATTGTATCCAACCAGCAATTGTGTCGATATCTTCACTATCTTCAAATGTTAGGCCAAACCGGTCTTCCAAATCAGTCAATAACACACGTCCATTGATGATATACTTTTGTTCACCCGCTGGACGGATATCCGCTACTTCATCCTCATCAAATTCATCGCGAATTTCGCCAACTAGCTCTTCAAGTACATCCTCCATCGTTAAAACACCAGAAGTTCCGCCGTACTCATCCATAACAACAGTCATATGGACTTGTTCTTGCTGCATTTTCACCAGCGCATCTTGTATACTTGTTACTTCTACAACAAATGGAACATCACGCATATATTGCTCTAACTTTACTTCCCTGCCACTCACAATGTGACTGAGCATTTTCTTCGCATTGACAACACCAATAATACGGTCTTTATCCCCATTTTCGACAACGGGATAACGCGTATAATTATGTTCATCTAAAATGGCGATCAGTTCATCTGGAGTCATATCCTTATCAATTGTCACAAGATCTGTTCTTGGAACCATGATATCTTTTGCTACTCTTTCATCAAAAGAAAAGACGTTCTCTAAATACTTCAGTTCTGTTTGATCAATTTCTCCACCTTGGAAACTTTGTGCCATAACGATTTTTAATTCTTCCTCAGTGTATGCCTTTTCTTGCGGAGCTGGCGCGACACCAAACATACGCAATAAAAGACGAGAAGCACCATTTAAAGCAAAAATAAACGGCGACATAATCTTACCGAACCAGTAAAGTGAAGGAGCAAGCATTAACGTCACTTTTTCCGAAAATTGAATAGCTAAAGTTTTCGGTGCCATCTCTCCGACTACCACGTGTAAATAAGTTACTAATGCAAAAGCAATTGCATAAGAAGCAACATCAGCAATAGTAGCAGAAATGTTTAACCAACTAAAAACAGGATACAACACAGCACTTACAGCCGGTTTACCTAATGCACCTAAACCAAGGGCTGTTACCGTAATACCAAGTTGACAAGCTGATAAATAATAATCCAGGTCCGCTGCTACTTTCTTAGCAAGAACCGCTTTTTTATTTCCTTCAGCAATTAACTGGTCAATTCTCGACATACGGAGTTTGACTACTGCGAACTCAGACGCAACGAAAAACGCCGTCAGAGCAAGTAAAATTACAAGCATTATTAAATTCGTAATGGTTATTATGTCCAATTATTTCCCTCTTAACTGAGGGATTCACCTCCAAAATAGTTAACACTCATTCAATCGTTTGAAACAATCTGATAATTCTTTTTCAAGTAAGCGAAACACACGCTTTTTTTCGATTTCGGAACATTGTTGATATCGTTGTTCTACGATTTCAAGCTTCCCTTTTAAACGATTGATTTCCTCTTGGACCTCTATTACCATGGGGTCTACTCCTTGGTTATCCTGTGTATGAAGTACTCTCTGAATCTCTAGAATTGATAATCTCTCTTTCTTCAAAGCTTTAATCCTTTCTAACGTATTCAGGACATCCTCAGGATAAAGACGGTAGTTTGAAGAGGAACGTTCGACACTCAATAAATTCTTTTTTGTGTAATAATCAATCGTCCGTGATGTTAAACCGCTCAATTTCGCCACCTGACCAATTCGCAATAACGCCTTCCCAATGAAGTAACCCCCTTTCTATATTAAGTATTACGTTTCAGTTTTATCTAAAACCTATGTTTATAGGTTGAAACTTTTTAAGAAAAAACACAAACTATTACGTTATAGTTTATGAGAAAATTATATAATGGACTGTAACTGAAATCAAGTGGTAGCTTTTTCAGTCCACAACTCCCCATTCTCAATTATATTTTAACTGATAACAGGATAGATCACAAAAAAAGAAACTTCATATTATATATCTCTCACTTGATAAAGAAAGATATGATTGATTATTTTACCTCTATGATACTTTTCGGAGGATGATATAGAATGATAAACGGGCTGATGAGATGACGGTGCCTGAATTGTACTCAGCCGGAAATATTGGCTTGTTCTAGTGAACTCGAATCAGAATAGGCGAGCTAGCTTTTGTAATAGTTGGAAACGCGGCAATTATTTTGAACCAACTACTATATTTGACTCTTTTAACAGACAAACGCTTCAAATTTTTCACCGCTCTCAGAATACTGACTCGTTCTTGCTGGAAACGTATCAAATAGCATAGGGTTACTCTATATTTGATTCGTTTAACAAGTAATCGCTCCAAAAATTTGGACATTCTGTAAATCTTGACTCGTTTTGGAAAGGAACGAATCAAACATTTGAACCAACTACTATTTTTGACTCGTTTAACAGATAAACGCTTCAAATTTTTCACCGCCCTCAGAATCCTGACTCGTTCTTGCTGGAAACGTATCAAATAAAAGGGGGGTACTCTATATTTGATTCGTTTAACAAGTAATCGCTCCAAAAATTTGGACATTCTGTAAATCTTGACTCGTTTTGGAAAGGAACGAATCAAACATTTGAACCTTCTACTAATTTTGACGCGTTTAACATACAAACGCTTCAAATTCTTCACCAATCTCAGAATCCTGACTCGTTTCTTGCTGGAAACGTATCAAATAAAATGGGGTTTCTCTATATTTGATTCGTTTAAAGAGTAAACGCTCCAAAATTTTGGACTTTCTGCAAATCTTGACTCATTTAAGGAATAAACGCTCCAAAAATCGTACTCTCAACAAATCCTGGCTCGTTGCGAATTTACGGAAACACGCCAAGAATGATACAAAGTTATCTTCCCCGATTTCCTAATTATCTTTCTCCACTTGCTTTTTGTATTGTATTTTCCCCATAAAAAAACACCTCCATTCTTAAATGGAAGTGTTGGTTCTTTCATATAATTTTGTCCATCATGGTCGTTGCAATAGAGAAATAAATCAGTAGGCTAAGAATATCATTTAATGTAGTAATAAAAGGGCCGGATGCAATGGCTGGATCAATTTTTAAGCGGTTGATAATGAGCGGAACAACTGCTCCAATCACTGCGGCCATACTTAATGCTAAAAATAGTGACGCACCAACGATAAAAGCAAGCAGCCAATTTCCTTGGTAGAATAGACCAATAATACCTGTTAATACGATCATACATACGACACCGAGCATCAAACCAGTACCCAATTCCCTTTTCACTATTTGCCATACACCGTTTTTCTCTACTGATCCAGTGGCTAATCCACGGACTGCAACAGCTAATGATTGTGTCCCTGTGTTACCTGCCGTTCCCATAATCAATGGCATAAATGCAGCGAGGATGACAATTTGCTGTAATGTTTCTTCAAAGCGACCGATGATGTTAGCGGTAATCATACCGAAAAACATCAATAAAACAATCCAAGGTGCACGCTTTTTTGCGGCACTAAAAGCCGTTAAGTTTAAATCTGTCGCCCCTTTAGAAGCAGCAAATTCTCCAAAATCATCATCTGTCTCTTCTTCTAGTACATCGATAACATCATCGACTGTAATAATACCGACAAGCTTTCCTTCTTTCCCAATGACAGGAACCGCTAGAAAATCATATTCTTTAATCAAACGTGCCACTTTTTCTTGATCTTCATTGACCGGTACAGAAACCACTTGTGTGCTCATAATATCATCAATGATTTGATCAGGCTGTGCAATAATTAAATCTCTTAATGAAACAACCCCAGCAAGACGCTCCTCTATATCGACGACGTATAAATAGTAAATCGTCTCAGCAGCCATTGCCGTTTCTCTTAGTTCTTCAATGACTTGGGCGGCAGTGGACTCAACTGAAATGCGAATGAATTCTTTCGTCATAATGGCACCGGCCGTTCTCGGTGCATAAGTCATCAGCTCGATGACTTTATTGGCTTCTTCTTGATCCATGGATTGAAGGATATCATCTGCATTTTCTACTTCCATTTCAAGCAAGAAATCGGCAACGTCATCAGCGGACATATAATTAAACATCGCGACAGCATATTGAAAGCCTATATGAGTGAAAACCTCAGATTGATCCTCTAAGTCTAGCCCTTGGAAAATATCAGAGAACTCTTCGGGTGTCAGAAAAAGTAGCAATTGTTTTTGTAATGGCAGTTCCATTTCTTTAAACACTTCTACTTGGTCCGTCGGATGCAATTCAAGGAATGTCTCACGAAACATTTTTAAGTTGCGTTCAGTGATATATTTTAATACTTGTTTTTGGTAATCTTTTTTTTGTTTTAATTTTAATAATTGGTTCATTTCGACTCCTCCATTTCTGAAGAAGAGCCTATTTATTCTGTATAAGATGAGTGGTGCAGAACAAATACCCTCCTCTTTTCTCCCTATTGATCAATTCCTGTTTACTCGACCTCGGATTGGGAATACTATCCATCCCGCACCACCTCCTTGTTTTTTTAAAATGAAAAAGCACCTCCAACTAACCGTGGAGGTGCATAAAATGCATAGAAAATACAACATGTACGTGTATTGTACAAGCAGTAATTACCCCTCCATTCGTAGAGCTTTAGCACTGTACAGCATAGGTAAATACCAGCTACATTAAAAACCACCTTATGTCGATGGTTCCTGTTGACCCATTGGCGTCTTTGGACATTTTTGGGCAGTAGCATATCTCTATACAGGAGCCTCACCTAACGAGGATTCATATGGATTGCCATGTTCACTTTACATCTAGTGTTACATTCTGTCAACACCTTTAGAAAAATTAATAAAGGTCCCCGGTACAAGGGAACCTATTAGATTTAAGCATAGTAGCCGATGATGGATTTAGGTTCTAAAAATTCTTCGATACCAAAGTCTCCCCATTCACGTCCAATGCCTGATTGTTTAAAGCCGCCAAACGGTGCTGAGAAATCAGTTTTTGAATTATTGACTTGGATTTGTCCAGCGCGAATGCCTTTGGCCACTTTTTGTAATGTGTTACGATCGCCACCGTAAACGTATCCAGCTAATCCATAAATGGTATCATTAGCGATTTCGATTGCTTCATCCAAGTTATCGTATGTGAGGATACTCATTACTGGTCCAAAGATTTCTTCTTGGGCAATCGTCATATCGTTTTTCACATTTGTAAAAGCAGTGATTTTCGTATAATAACCTTTCTCCAGTCCTTCTGGTTTTCCAGGACCACCGGCAATTAATTCTGCTCCTTCTTCTGATCCTTTTTTAATATACGATTGTACCCTTTCCCATTGATCTGCATCGACAAGAGGACCCACTTGAACATCTTGACTTGTTGGATCACCGACTGGGAAGTTTTCAATCACTTCTTTTACAGCCTCAACGAATTCATCATGCATTCCTTTTGGAATGAGTGTTCTTGTTGCCGCTGTACAAACTTGACCTGTATTTCCTGCGACGAGCGCAACGGCTGTTTTTGCCGCTCCTTTAATGTCTGCATCATCTAACACGATAAGTGGTGATTTTCCACCTAACTCAAGAGAAACTTTCTTGATAGTTGAAGCTGCGTTTTCCATAATTTTTTGTCCGACTTCACCAGATCCTGTAAAGGATACGAAATCAATATCAGGATGTGAACTAATGCCATTACCGATTGTTGAACCTGAACCTGTTACTAGGTTAAAGACACCTTTTGGCAAACCTGCCGCTTCAAAGATTTCCGCTAAAATCATCGCTGCAAATGGTGTATTAGATGCTGGTTTAAGCACTACGGTACTACCAGCAGCAAACGCACTTGCCAGTTTAGTAGAGGTTTGATTCGTAGGGAAGTTCCATGGTGTTATGAGTCCTGCTACACCAATCGCTTCCTTGCGAACTAATGTGTTTCCTCGTTCTTCTTCAAATTTGAACGTTTTTAATTCCTCTACCGCTTGTTTAAAGTGTTGTAAACCCATTTGATAATGGACTTTATTGCTTCGCTTAACAGGAGAGCCAAGTTCTTCTGTAATCACTTCTATAATATCGTCTTTACGTTTTTCGTATTCTTGACAAATTCGCTCAAGTAACTCAATTCTTTCTTCTACTGATGTTTGAGAGAATGATGGAAATGCAGCTTTGGCCGCTGCCACTGCTTTATCTAAATCTTCTTCTGTTCCTGAACTAATTTTTCCCATTACTTCTTCCGTTGCTGGATTAATGACATCAATGGTTTTAGATCCCGTTGATGTGACCCATTCGCCATTAATATATTGCTTAGTATAATTTCGCATAAGTATAATCAAGCTCCTTTAGGGATATTATTGATTCTACTTAACCCATTCCCTTTCTCTCCTTTATTAAACATGTCACATTCGTCATTTATTACCAACTTTTCATCTGTATAACATTTATTCTTTAGGAAAAGATAGGGCTACGTGCTCGTCACGTAATATCGGTGTGGAGGGATGGACGTTGGAATTTATTGCTCATTTGATTCATCTAATCCAAAGATGGTTAGTGAAATTAAACTACTCTATCTACAAGAGATCTAATCGCCTCCTAAGAATAAATAGAGCTAGGTCAATGGCGTAAAGTAGACGTTCTACCAATCACGGATAGTAAAAAGGTAAGCATCTTCACGATGCTTACCTTACTAATGTTTTTCTTTATTTTTGGCTAATGTTTCTTTATCTAATGTTCCAGGTGGTTGTTCAAGATAACCCAATTCCACCATTAAATTCCCTATATCCTTTGCATACTGACCCACTTCCATAGCTAAACGTTCATAATTGATGATCAGGTCATGCCTTTGACTTGCTGCAGCACCCGTCGCATAGTTTCCACTCCCGGCAGCTGTTAACATCCCTAATTGAAAAAGGATTAATTTATCCGAGAATACTTCGGCAGTTGAATTGGTAATACTAACATCTCCATCAATTGGTGCTTGGAGACCATTGTTAATCAAAGTAACAGCAAATAATTCCACATGTTTTTCTGAAATATCTTTGCCTTGTATACATATCTTTTGTACTTCTTTTCTTGGTGACATTTGGGCAAAGCTTGTAGCTAATTTTAGCCCAACAACATTATTGAAAAAATTAAGATGAAGATGAGAGATTTCCACAGCATTCAACGCCCTTTTGTCTGCAAACGGATTTAATCCTTTGAAATAACTTTTATCATCCACCATATCAATTTCTTTTGGATAAGGAATAACAGGCGATCGTACAAATACACCTTTATTGATTTGGATTTCTGAACTTTGCTCAAATAAATCAGCTGTCGCAAAAAGTGTCTTATTAAAAAGCTTCCTTATATCTTTTCTTGCACTTAAGGCAAGAAAGCCACTATAACTAAGCATGCCAGCTTTAGCCATATGATGAATGTAGGTTAACATAAAAATATCTGTATACACTTTCGGGGCATGAATATTTACATCCTCAGCAGTAAACCCTTTTGGAATGGGTATTTTCTCTTGTTGAAAGATACTTTTCAATTTTGCTATATGGTCTTCTGAAATCTGACAAGCAGTTTGTACTAGTTGAGATATCATCTTATCCTCAACGGTTTCTCGCAAATAACTTAAAAACTGAACGGACATCGTATTCTGCATATAAGATGTCCATAAAGACGCTAACTCCGAAGAAGAAAGGTTAATCTTTTCTTCTGTCATGCGTGCACTTCCCTTCACAATATTCTGACCTTACTATTTGTTATTGAAAGGAGAATTATACCAAATAGGAAAATAAAAAAGCAGCTCACATAAATTTTAAGTGAGCTGCTTTTAAACTTAGATTAAGTTTTTCACTACTTCTTCTAATTTCATCTCCCTGGAGCCCTTAAATAGAATGAGGGCTTCTTTCTTCACGATTTTATTAATAAATTGGACGATTTCCGATTTTGTATAAGGAGACACCACTTTGTCTTCCCCCATCATTTGTTTCGCTTCTTTAGCAATTGCAGAGGCTAATATTCCATATGTGACGACAAAATCAATTTCATTCGGGTCAATTGCCTTTGCCATTTGTTTATGGAGAGTTTCAGCACTATCACCTAGCTCTAGCATATCTCCTAGTACTAATATTTTCTGATGATAGCCCTCCATTTCCTGTACTGTTTCAATCGCAGCTTGTACAGAGTTAGGACTCGCATTCCAAGCATCATTAATAATGGTGTATCCTTTTTTTGTTTGAATTGTTTCCATTCGCATGGCAGTCAAATCTAAGTTCTTCAATCCAGCGATAATGTTTTCAGGTGTCACTCCCAATTCAAGAGCGACAGCTACCGCTGCTAACGTATTTTTCACATTATGTTTACCAATGATCGATACTTTTAGATCTTTAAATAACTGCTCTCCTGCGATATCAAACTCAAGATATTTTTTATATTCTTTTACTTTTTCATAGTAGTAATTATTCGTTACCTCATGACCGAATGTTTTAACACGCATGGGTAAATCAACATTGGCTAACGCCTGCTTTAAGTGAGCATCATCGCCATAGTATATAAATAAGCCGCCATCTCTTAAACCATCAATAATTTCCAGTTTAGCATTGGCGATATTTTCTTCTGAACCTAGTGTCGCAATATGTGCCAAACCAACCATCGTAATAACTACAACATCAGGCTGAGCAATGGTTGACAGACGATGAATTTGTCCCTTTTCACTCATACCCATTTCTAGAACAAGGACCTCTGTCTCTTCTGCGACATCAAGAATGGTAAGAGGCAACCCGATTTGGCTGTTTAAATTCCCCTTTGTCTTATGGACTTTATATGTCGTCTGTAAGATGGACTTAACCATATCCTTCGTTGTTGTTTTTCCATTACTCCCCGTTACACCGACAACCTTTATATTTAATTGCTCACGATAAGCAGTTGCCAACTCTTGTAATGCTTGAAGTGGATCATCGACGTAAATCACAGGTACTCCTTCTGGTGGATGCTTATGCCCCTTCTTCCAAAGGGTTGCAGTAGCCCCCCGATCGAAAGCCGTATTTACATAGTTATGACCATCATCAATTCTCATAATAGGAATAAATAAATTCCCCTTATGTAATGTTCTTGTATCTATCGAAACCCCGTCAACACGGATATCAGCGTACTCTTCTTGCAGACCTGAACCATTTAACATATCCTGAATTTCAACTAAACTTCGCTTTATCATCCTAAATCCTCCACAATGATTACTTACATCAAATTGTAGACCTTTTTGCAGAAAAAGAAAACTCTTTAGTAAGGTAAAGCTGAAATGTTTTAATAGATTTAACTTTTAGAAAAAATCTCATCCATTCATGATAATATGGAATAAATTATCTAAAAAATACAAGGGGAGATTTTATGGCTACACCTAAACATATTGTCTCAGCAGCAACGATTGTTTTAAACGATCATAATGAAATCCTACTCATAAAAGGGCCACTAAGAGGTTGGGAAATGCCTGGTGGACAAGTAGAAGAAGGTGAATCCATCACAGAGGCAGCCATCCGCGAAACAAAAGAAGAATCTGGAATCGACGTAGAGATCATACGCTTCTGTGGCATCTTCCAAAACGTAGAAAAATCCATCTGTAACACCTTATTCCTTGCCAAACCTACCGGCGGAGAACTAACCACAAGCTCAGAAAGCTTAGCAGTTGGCTACTTCCCTATTGACCAGGCATTACAAATGATTGGATGGCAAAACTACAGGCAACGGGTCGAGTATTGTTTGGATGAAGGTAGGCACCCTTTTTTTGTCGATTTTTAAACATATTGCATTTTGACCTAACCTACTATCTAGAGACTGATTTTAGGTTAGTTATATTTGTTTCTTCTTGTTTCTTTGCTATGCTTACTAACCGCGCAAACAAAATAAAACTCAACCCGCCCATTAGACCAATTGCACCAGTAATAACAAGAGGCGGAACCCATTCACTTACAATGACAACGACACCTGCAGCACTGACACCTAAGAAAATGGCAACACCATACAGCGACATGTAAGTACTTCTCGCATGATCAGGCACACTATTAGCGAGCAAGGCCTGCTGCATCGGGATATACATCATCTCACCAATAGATGCAAGAAACATAGCAACAATAAGCAGCATGGGAATGGTTGTAAAGCTAAGAACTGTATAACCGGTGAAAAATAGCAAAAGTCCAACCAAAAATGTCACACGTTCCTTCCACTTTTTTATGACTGTGATAACAACGAACGTAAGCGCAACAACAAGTAAAGTATTTTCTGCCTTCAAAAATCCTAGTAGATTCACACCATCTACTTCCATAGGAATGGCGGTAATGATTTGTATTGGATTTGGGAGCTGTTCTTTTAAACGAATACCAATATAATTCGTTAATTGTTCCTCCACAGCTACAATTAATACACTAGCAAGAATAAATATGATAAAAAATTTATGCTTTAATATATTTAAATACTCTTTATACACTTGAATCGTTTGACTACTTTTTTGCCGCTGCACGTTAGGTTGATAGGTTTCTTTAATAAACACCTTTGTCATCAAAATAGAAAGGAAGGACACAAGAGCTGCACTAAGGAGTAATAAGACAAGGTGGGAAAAAAAGAAGAAAGCGCCGACCATACTACCAATAGCAATCCCTAAATTTCGAACCCAATAGGCATAAGTGTAAATGATTTTTCTTTCTTCAGGGGAACTCACATCAATGATTAATGCTTGATAGGCTGGATTGACGACACCTGTGCTAAATTGAATGATTATAAAAAATAGAAAAGTGATGTAAGGATAGGCACCAACGGATGTATTGGCAACTGCAGCACCTATATACCCTATAAATACAAACAGTTCTGCAAGCAATATTACCTTCCTTCTCCCTACTCTGTCTGAAGTAAATCCACCTAATAAGGAGCCTAAAACACTTGCCAACATCACACATAGAAATAGAACACCTGTCACGGCCTTCCCAACTTCCTCAGCAAAATAAATAATGATATAAGGTAAAATCGCCATTGTTGAAATAGATGAAATGAATTGTAACAGTAATCTAATACGGATGGCTGGGTGCAGATTTTTCATACATATTCCTCCTCTTTTTAATGATTGATTAATCAATCATTGTTGAAACGAATGAGAAGACTTCCCTAAACTAAGAAAGTCCTTTATCTGTTACTTTTTCAGTTGGTGCAAAAAGATTTAGTGCAGTGACAGCATATTGTTCCCACACATCACTATAGCGATTATCAGTCGAATTTAAACGAACGCCTATTAAGAGACTCGTATACAACGTAGCAACAATAAGCGGATCTTGTTTTTTAAACACCCCTATTTGCTGCCCGTTTTGTACCAATTTCCCGACCTTCACACGAAATACATCATGGAACTCATCTAATTCCTTAAACACATCAGCATACCGTTCATGCTGTCCCACAACTTGTACAACCAATTGCAAATAACGGTTCATTTCTGCAAATGCTCTAAAATGCTCTCTTAACATCTGTTTTGTTTCCAATAAAGGATCAGCAGACGTCTCATCAAAAAATAAAACGCGCTCCTTCAATTCCGCTAATGGTTCAACAACAACGGTATAAAACAATGCTTCCTTATCTTTAAAATAAGTAAACACACTACCAAAACTAACATTGGCAGCAACAGAAACCTTCTTAATTGTCGTACCCTCATACCCTTCAGTCGCAAATAACCCCATAGCCGCTTCTAAAATCTTCTTTTTCCGGAGCTCCATATTTTGAATTTGTTTTTCCGATAATGGCATTTGAACACCTTCTTGAAATGATTGATTAATCAATCATCAATTATTTTATAATTATATTATACCAATTACCAACTTATGTGAAGTAATTATTCTCCTTTTGAAAATATCCCTTTAAGTAATGGCTCTTTCTGTTTCGATTTCACAGAAGTATAAAAGCGATTTTTAGGAGTATTTTCTAAGTAAGGCAATAAGATATTTACTTTCTCATCACAGTTAGCAGCATCAATTAATTGCTTTTCAATAACCTTCATAGGTTCCTTTATACTTCCATCTTCGCTATAAATGAACCGATCATCGGCAAATTGCTCTGCGGCTTCCGTTTCATTTTCTGTATACGCATGTACAGATGGGCGAGCCCAAAACACATCATTGCGCACAATTCGAGCCGGACTTCCCGCTGCTGACACATTGGATGGTAATGATTTTGTCACAAGTGATTTTGCTCCAAGAATAGAACCAGACCCAATATTAACACCTTTTAATATCATCACATCTTGTCCAATCCAAATATGATCACCTAAATAAACGCTTTTAGTTGGATTGATGCGCTTTTTCGTTGCTGCATCATAAATCAAATGTGGATCTGCTAACCTTACAACCACACCTGTGGAAAACATATTATCATGACCAATGAAAAGATTCTTTTGCTCTGAAAGAATAAATCTAGCACTCCCATTAAAAGAATAATTGCGCCCAATAAAGAAGGCACTATTATTCCATACTGAAACATTAAATGTCGCACGTCGATTGGATTTACCAATAATGACAACTGAATGATTGCCATTAAAATGAATATTCGTATTTTTAAATTTGGCGCCACGTTCAACAATTAATGTATTGCCCTCTCCGACAAACTTCACCTTCGAATGATCAAATGCAATTTCCTCTTCTTTCATCCCTATTAATTGAATTTCATTATTTGAAGTTGGTTTTTTAAATATATCTGTGATGGTTTCCATTATTTACACACCTACTTTTATTAGCATTAAAACGCATTTATTATACAAAAGAATCTATTCATCATACGCATTTTAATCCTAACTTAACGACTTTGTATTTAAGATACTTTAATTTTTACATCACCTGTAATAATCACGTATAAAACGTAACCTAAAATGGTTATTTATTCCTTTATTATGAACAAAAGAACCATATCCATTCTATTAAAGTGCAAAAACCCTTATGGAGTAATCAGACTGATACTTCATAAGGGTGCATAATAGATTATTTGTATGTACCTTTAACGAAAAACAATTTCCACCTTTCCTAGCTTACTGAATTCCGCAGTAAACACATCTCCTTTTTGCGCAACGACTGCTGCGGATAAGGCACCTGATAAAATTACTTCTCCCGCTTTTAAAACAACATCATATTCAAATAACTTATTCGCTAACCATGCTACACATGCAGCTGGATGGCCTAAGACATCTGCACCTGTTCCCTTATTCGATAATTCACCATTTTTATAAAGGCTCATTTCGATTTTATTTAGCTCCAAACCACTAACATTAAATTTCTCATCTCCTAATACATAAAGCCCACAAGATGCATTATCAGCAACAGTGTCTTCTAATTTGATTTCCCAATTGTGAATACGGCTATCTACAATTTCTAATGAAGGAATAATATATTCAGTTGCGGATAAAACTTCCTCGGCTGTCACATGTGAGCCTTTTAAATCCTTATTAAGTACAAATGCAATTTCCCCTTCAACTTTTGGTTCGAAAAGTGAATCGATATCGATTGATCCCTTGTTGGGTATGCTCATACTATCTAATAAGTGACCGTAATCAGGTTGATCGACTCCTAAAAGTTCTTGCATCGCAAAGGATGTTAAACCAATCTTTTTACCAACAACTTTATGACCGTCTTTCACTTTCTGTTCAATTGCTCTTAGTTGGACTTGATATGCATCGTGAATAGTTAGGTTAGGATATTGATTAGTTAGTGGCTTAATCGCTGTTTTCGTTTGTTCAGCATGAAGTAAATGCTCGTATATTTGCTGTATACTAATCGTCTTTTGATTACTCAAATGATTAAACTCCCTTTCTTGTGAATATCAAAAAAACTTTGATAGTACATTTTTACACTTGTACTATCAAAGTCAGGTAAGACAATACAAACTTACTTCACAGGTATTTTGCTAAAAAAGTCAATAATGACCTTATTGAACGCATCAACCTTTTCCCATTGCGGCCAATGGCCCGCGTCGTTAATAACGATTAATTCACTTCCGGGTATCATCTCTTGAATCGGCATAGCTTCCTCAACAGTTGAAGTTGGGTCATGGTCGGTCCATGCTAATAAGGTTGGCACATCAATCTTTCCACACCAAGAGGGGTCCCAGCTATATTTTTGTCTAAATTCTATTTCTTGTAAGGCGACAATATGATCAACTGCCTTTTGATAGGATGGTTGGGTATAGATGTTGTATCGTGCCTCTATCAGTTCATCCGTCACTTGACTCTTATCATACATTAGCCATTCAAGCCGCGTTTTCACATTTTCATAGTTTGCTTCTAGCACCGCCTTAACGGTAGATTCCTTCAGTTTTTTCATCACTTCAGCTTTGTTATTTACATTTCCAGGCGTATTTAATACTAAAGCTTTAGCAATGCCAGGGTGATGGGCTGCAAACCAGGCTGCAACCCATCCGCCTAGGGATTCACCAGATAAATAGACTTCCCTCAAATCTAAAGCTTGAATCACTCCTAATAGATGATCACTATAGCTATCAATTCCATATGGGTGGTTAGGCTTCTCCGTGTATCCATGCCCAAGCATATCAATACAAATGACGCGGAAGTGCTCACTTAATCCTCTAATATTCCGAGCATAGGCTTCTATATGACCACCTGTACCATGAAGCAAAATAAGTGGTTCACCAGTTCCTGCTTCTAGCACTCTCGTTCTTATTCCATTGGCATCGACATAATAATTTTTAAAAGCTAAATCGGCTAAATCATTCCAAATTGTCATCTGAACATCCTCCTTTATACTTTATGGAACTTAACAACACCCATTCCTGTCACCCACTCAGGGATGGGTTCATAACAAGCAACCTCTGGTTCAAACTCTTGCAAAATTCCAAGCAGCACAAGCCAATTATGTATCTCCTGGCCGCCATTTCCCCCATTTTCTTCTATATAATCTGGAGACCATTGTCTAAGTGCCTGATAATCTTTCTCTCTAATGTTTCGTAAAAATTTACGATCCCACTCTTCATTGACCGGTCCAGATTTCAAGCTTGTCACACGTGTTTTACGCGTGTTTAAATATTCATCCAGCTCTTCAATCTGCTGACGACCATTTGTCAGAACTTTAATTAGCTCTTGATCCTCAGGTTTTTCACTATCAATCTTCGGAATCGGCACCCAATGAGAAATGCCGCCTGATGCCACAATCGCTACTTTTTTATCACTTTCCCATGTTTCAATTGCCTCACGAACCACTTCTCCGACTTGGAAGCACCGATCCATTGTCGGAAGTGGAGGGGCAGCTGTATTCACCGCAATCGGCACAACTGGAATATTTAAATCATCGTTTAAAAAGTGGACTGCTTGCGTATGACCATGATCCACTTTCATTCTCATGGAAAAAGCAAAGTCTACATTATTACCCAATCCTGTATCAAGTACATGCTTCGCTAACTCTTTCTCGACTGGAATTTGATATTCAGGAATTTCCCAATCTCCCCATCCTTCACAGCGATCAACTCCAATCGTGAAGGAGGGCATGTGATCATAAAAGTAACTATTAAAGTGATCATCAGATATAAGCACAATCACATCTGTCCCCATATCCTTAAGCCATTGTTTCATCTCAGTAACGGTATTTAGAAAGCGTTGTCCTTTTTCACCACCGCCAGCTTCATTTGTCATGATCATTGGGCTATGTGACATTGCTACTCCTGCTACTATTTCAGCCATAACTCCCACCTCTTATGTTTTACTGTTCATATCACGGCAGGCACATATCAACCCGCCAATGATTATTCAAAATGTAGATCTCCTAAAATAATGCTTGCCTGCAATGCTAAGAAAAGCTGACTACTTGTTTGGAGATCATTAATATCTGCTTCTAAAATTTTTCCGATTTTTTGTATACGATAACGTAAACCACCTAGTGATAAATTCATGATTTTTGCTGTTTTACACATATTTTGTCCATTTTTAATATAGATGTATAATGTTTTGGTAAGTTCTGATTCTTTCCCGCGATCGTACTCAACTAACTTTGACAACATCTTGTTACAGAAATGTCGGATATCTTCATTTTTGCCTGTACGAAATAATATCCCTACAGCACCCAAATCATCGAAGTACATGATGTCTTTTTGTTGATTATTCACATTCAATGAAATGAGTGCTTCATTGTATAGAATAGGAATATCTTCAAGCGATGTTGCTTTTGAACTTATGCCTATTTTAAAAGGATTTTGAGGATATTTCTCTTTAAGAAAATGAAGTAATTTCCGTATAAATTCATCTACGTTTATAAAATGCTTCGAGAACATATCTATAGGTAACAAAGCGGCAATGTTTTGTGCACCCTCCGATATGAGAATATTCAGATTACGTTCCATAAAATATCTTGAGAAAACTTCAATCAGATTCATTGCACCAATTGGTTCCTTTTCACTCGGATAAAAATCTGCATCCACTTTTAAAACGAGAAATTGATACTCTTTCCCTAAATCTACGCCAATATGTCTTGCCCTTTTGAACAACACGACAGGATTTAGACGATTATGAATCATGTCTTCTAACAGTCCACCTTTAATGTTTAACCTAAGCTCTGTATCTAAAATGGACTCCTTATTGTAGTTACTTACTGACCCAACCAAATGCATTTGTTTCATTTTCAACCAATCGAGTTCAGTAAAAGAAGGCTTAATAAAGGAGCAATATCCTACCACCTTCCCCTTTGAAATCATCGGTGCTATTAATCTCTTATGTTGATTAGATTGCTCCATTTCGACTACTTGCTGATTTTCTATCAGTTCATTCAATTTCGTCTGCATAGCTTTATTCTGATTGTTTTTCACAATGGTCTTTAATTGATTACTATATTGTTTAGCCAGTTCTGCATCTAACCCGACTGAATATAGGTAATTAAATCCTAAATCTTCAAGAATAATAGGATTATTGGTAAGTTGATAACATACATCAGCCAATCGTGCTTCGCCAACACCATTTAGGAAGTGTCCAATGGCTTCATTATTAAAATCTACAGCAGCTTGTAAATGATTTTTTTCTGTTAACACTCTATCTAAGCAATTCAAAAGCATTTGTGGCAATCCTGATTCGAATTCCTTCTCCGTGTAGTTAAAGTTGCCAAAATTTGAAGACATTTGTACAAATGCCTCTAAAGCTTCAGGATAATGAACCTTATTTTGCAATATACTCACCCACTTAAGAAAGTTACTAGTTGAATTAGTTACCCGAAAAATTAGTATTTTACAATTATTCTACTTCTTTTGGAAGTATCTGTCGATTAATGACTAGTGAGCCTAAGCAAAACAGGTAAAACACTATAGTCAAATAACTTAGCTAAGTTGGGGTTTCTATTGCTCTGAGCCCACCAATGATCCGCTTACTCGAACGTTCATTTATAATCCTTCAAAAGCTTTAACCTTTAATTTCTCCAACAGACCCTCACTACCTGTTTTTCTACGAATCCCGCGTATTCCCCAACCCCCATCAAAATTCAATACAGTGCCTGTAGCGGGAATATTGTCATCTCGAGAGGCAAAAAACACATAAGAACCTGCATAATCTTCTCCTTGCAAAATACGGCCGACTGGAGATGCTGCTGCGATATTCTCTTTACCTGCTTCCAAATCTTCGTCCTCATACCATTCCTTATACATGCTTGTGACAGAGCGGCTATCCATTTCTAATGAAGCAGGTCCTCTTAAATCTGTCATGGCACCGCCAATCGCAATTCCATTCACACGAACATAAGGAGCCAACTCAAAGGCCAACTGGCGGATTAACCCAACCACCGCATGTTTTGTGGAAGTGTAAAGCGGTCCTCCACCATTTGTATAAAACCCAGCATTGGAAACAGTAAAGATCATATTCCCTCTAGTTTCAGCCAGTTGTGGAAGACAGGCTTTAGCTGCTAGTAAATATCCCTTCACATTGACATGAAATAATTCATCAAATGCTTGATCTAATTTATCTTCTGGAAGATCGACAAGTGCCATATTGTAATCCCAAATGCCTACATTTGCAATGAGGGTGTCAATTTTGCCAAAATGTTCGCTACACTGATTGACCGCTGACTTCAAATCACTCAGCTGTCGAACATCTCCAACAATGCCCATGACATCATCGCCAAATGTCTGCTCAAGCTCTTTTAGACGATCCACTGACTTATCAAATATTGCTACCTTCGCACCTTCAGACACGAAACGTTCTACAATCGCCCGGCCAACACCGGACGCTCCGCCTGTGACAAAGGCCACTTCATTTGTCAATTTCATCATTGTAGCTCCCCACTCGTGAAAATAAGTCAACCATCCATTACTTTGCTCTTACTTTGTTCTGCTTCAAAGTAACCATCCTCAAATGCCACAAATACATCCTCCCCCTCAACCTTTACCGGATATTTCTTCAAAGGTTTCCAAGGTGGAGCCATCTTTACTGCCCCCGTATGAGCGCAAAACTTCCCCATATGCAGTGAACAAACGATGACATCTCCATCTAAATAACCGCCCTCGGACAGTGACCATTTGGCATGAGAACAGCGATCCTGTGTGGCAAGTACTTTACCATTCACATTAAACACTGCTACAGCCGTATCCCCTTCCACTACTTTTAATCCCTCATCATCTGGTAAATCAGACAAGGTGCAAACCTTTGTATATTTCATTCCATACATCCCCTTTCCTTGTTAATCATGTTTTTAGAAAAGCTTAAGGCGCCCGTAATCGCCGACAAGCATAAGATGAGCCGGCGGAAAGGTTGTTCCTTAACCTTTCCTGCGGATTGGCTTAGGCCATAGAGCCGATGTCGCCTGGAGCTAGATCTGAAAACCCACTAAAAAATTTTATACTTTCTTATATGTCAAAAAAAGACAGATAAGTTATTTGACAAAAGTGTACTCTGATCGATTAAAATCGTGCGGCGGGCTATTTTAAAACCTAATCCTCCCTCTGAACGTCTCAGCACATCCCTGCGCTCTCCTGGAAATATATCTGCCTGATTTTCAGAACGATTACGATACACGATAAAGGATGACACGACTTCATACGTGTTCGGCTCCTCCGTCTCATTAATCATCACATTCGAAATGAGATGCCTTGTGCGCGATACTGGATTCTCTGCCCAGTTCACCCCAGATACTCTTGCCCGAATACGTCCGCGCATCGTTTCATAAGTATCGTCGTAATGCCCACCTTGTCCTATAGCCGTATACTCCTGAGCCATTTCTCTACCTAAACGGTTCATGCGAATCGGCATCCAATAATGAATATCTTTATCCATTAACGCTAACCACGCCTCAAACTCCGAATGGTCTAGTAGCTGTGCTTCCTTGTAATAAAACTGTTCAATTTCATGCTGCAGTTCCAAACTTGGGCTACTGTCTGCCCATTTAAACGGCTTAACCAGCTCTTTTACTTCCATCCTCTTTCACCCTCCTTTGTTTGACTAAACACTACTCACTTAACAGTTGCGGTCGTGGCCGGCTGCGGTCTCAATGTATCCCAACTTGACTCAGACATCATACGGACCCAATGAGAATAAAACCCTCTCGCCACATCTTCTGAAAATACATAGGATGTTTGACCAGGAAATTCCGGATTATTTTTCCCTTGTACATTTAACCCCATTTGCATAGCTAGTGGAGCTGTTTTTGACTTATAGCCACGAAGAGCGCTTTGAATCTCCACCCAGTTCTCTCCATCATCTTGCTCATATACACCACCGGCACTGAATGTGCGGACATTTTGTCTAGCCAGTTCATCCTTAATTTCCTGCGGTGCATCTTTATCAACAATGACAAATGCCCAGACTTCAATTTGATTCGGACCTTTTGGATGCCATGTGCGGACAGTATTCATTCCATAAGGAAGGAATGAACAGTTCGGGAAGATTGTCATATGACTTGCACCCATTCTGTGATAAGGCATTTTAGATTCTAATCGCTCTTTTGCCTTTTCAAATGCCGGACCTTCACTATAATACTTATCTACTAATGGACCGACACGCACCGAACCTCTTGCTGTATCAAGATAGAATCCACAACCATGACCGCCCCATTCAGAAAGAAACTGGTGACCTTTCATATGTGGTTGAAAAACAGACAAATCTTGATCTTCCGGCAACCCTGCTACTACTGCTGCCAAATGAGAAGTGGTAGCCGCATGGTACATATCACCTGCAAATTGCTCTGCCGCAAACTTCCAATTACAAGGAATCACCCACTTTTGCATCGTACCAATAACCTCTGTACCTGCCTCAGAGCGGTCCAGCATCGTATCCATATATGGTGTGGCATCACTTAAATATGTCAACAAATCCGGTGCCTCTGGGTCCCAATTGGCAAATACTAATCCTTTATATATCTCCACACGCGCCTGCAACGGCCCCCAATCTTCTTTCTTAAAATCAGAAGGAAACGCCTCTTCTTCAAATGGCACATTCACTAATTTGCCAGCTGTGTCATATGCCCAACCATGATACGTACAAGTGAACGCCTTCGCATTCCCACAATCAGCCCGGCAAATCCTCATCCCCCGATGTCGACACTGATTATGAAACACCTTAATACTGCCATCCCTCTGACGTACCATCACAACAGGATCTTCTCCCATATAAGTAGTTAAATAATCTCCCTTCTTAGGCACATGACTCTCATGACCAAGAAGCAACCACGAGCGACCAAAAACCCGCTCCAATTCCAACTCATATAACTCCTGATCCGTATAAATACGTGGATCGATTTTCCCCTGCTCTGCATCCACTAGTGAATGAATCGATTCTGATGTCCAATTTCCATTATTAAAACTCATAAACTAGAACCACCCTTTCCATTAAACTCCTAAATGAAATCGCTTTCTTAAACTAAGTTTAAAATCTTTTCCAACGAAAAAATACAACAATAATTGCTTTTTATGACTGTGTTTTCTGAATGTTTTGTATGTAATTTTATACAGAAAATCCCATTTGAAGATATATAACGAAGGATTGATGTAGGATAATAAAGGGTTATTATTAAAAGCACCATTTTTTTATGTATGTGATAAGAGAAGTTCATCTCAAATATTGATGTGGAAGCTTATCGAAATATCAAACATAATCTCGAGGGTAAAAGAAATCCTAGGAATATCAAAACCATTAAAAAAGGAGCAATATATTGCTTTAAGGAGGGAATAAAATTAAAAAGATTGAAAGACTACAAAATACTCACATATAAACTATTATAAGTACAGTAAATTAAGTTCTACATATTATAAAAACTTTTAATTTGGAATAATATTCAAATATTTATTGATAGATCCATAGTTGGAATATATAGTTCTATATGTAATTAAATACCAAAAGGGGGATTTCTATGAAATTAATATTACCTAAATTCTTATTTTTATCCGCTTTAATTCTTTTCCTTTCAACCGTTTCAGAACCACTTCTATCTTACGCCGATACCAACCCATCAAGAAATTTTGAAGATGATTTTTTCTAATAAGGGAACGCTTGAAAATATAACATTTGAAGATTTAGATAAGTTAAGTGATAATGAACTTGAAGATTTAGGACTGTATACAGGAGAAGGTTCAGAAGAATTTAATGAAGAGATTTTAAATGATGATTTTGATTTTGAAGCAGCTGTTGATGAATTAGATATATCCAAAATGGACGCGAATGAAAAAGACAAATTCTTAGTACTCGCTAAAGAAACAGCAGCCATTTCTGGAACAGAAGAAGTAGAACTATTAGAAGAGGCACTAATAGGTCTCTTTGATGGAAATTCTGAAACATTTAATGATTTAGAAGCGACTCAAATCCAGTTAGAAGAGAATTATGCAGAAGTATTAGAAGGTGAAGAAATTGCTTTTGTCTCTACAGTGAAAAATGTCCTTTTTGGTGCAGATACTGTTTATGCAGCAAAAAAGAAAAAAGGAAAAGTTGCTGTTGGTATATATGTTGCAGGGGCAGCCTTTAACTTAGCAATAGCTGGGGTAGTTGGCGGAGGTATATCAGCACTTAAAAATTACATTAAAAAGAAGGGTATGAAGAAAGCTAAAGAAGGGCTTTCTAGAGTTGCTACAGCCCAGGCTAAAAAACTTAAGATTAAATCAATAAGAGGAGTTGCTATTGCAACAGTAATCGGTTCTGCTATTGGATTTGCATTAAACTATGGCGATCCTGGGACAGCAATAGCTAGATTTATCGATGGAAGAGATTGGTATAAAAATAACGGATGGATTGATATAACAAAATGAGATATTTAGGGTATTTAATTTACTTTATTATTGCAACCATAGTATTTTACTATCTAAGTAGATTTGTAGAAAACCAAGACAGTGGTTCAATAGGACTTATTTTAGGTAATTTCCTGCGAGGTATTATTATTGTCGTAACAGGATATTTAGTTGTAATTGGATTACAAAGAAAACAAAAATAAATATTACTACTTCAGAAGCCTCCTAGAGATTAAAAAGGATGCTTCTGTGTTTTAACAAAGACGATTTAATTTAAATTTAAAACTGCCCCCTAAAACCTTATCTTCCACATTAACAAAAGCCCTTCTCAATAGCACCGAATATATTTAATCCTAGTTTACCTGTGGAAATAAATTATACCTTGTAAAATAAAAAGAGGTCTCCAAGCTGTTTGTACAACGCCCGATAACCTCTAATTATTTATTCAATTTTCCCTACTTTAAGTTACTGTAAATTAAAGAAAACCTGTCCGCCTAACATTTCTTCATAGCGAAGTTGCGCATTTTCTCCTGTTTTCACTAAACCAGATATATAACCTTCTTTTTCGTTCCCCACATACATCTCGAAGCTAAAATCCGGTTCCGTTGTTCCATAAACATCCCCACTATAAATATCTCCGCTCTCACTTACCATTTCAAAGTTCATGATCCCATCAATATAGAAGGATAAGTCTTCTGTTTCAGATTCAACAAATTTCACTTTGGTTTCGGCTAATACCCATTCATATCCTTCTGGGGCCGCTTCATTGTACTCATTCATGGATTTTAATTTTTGGTAGGCTTCATCCCCGCGAATAACATCTTTTACTGTTAAATCAAATTTAATTGCGTACGTATTACCTTCATCATCATACAACTCATCATCTACTGTAGCCGTTTTCTGGAAAGGTACAGGATTTGTTCGTGAACCAAGTTTTGATTTTGGCTCTTCTTCTTTCTCTACTTCTTCTGGTTGTGCAGTTTCACCTTGTTGATTCTCTTCGTTCACTTCTGTATCTTTTGTATCCTGCCCACAGGCCGCGAGAAAAACGACCATTATTAATCCTAAAATAAGTAGTTTGAAACTGTTGTTCAAATTTCTTCCTCCTCTTGAATGAAAAACACCCTATTCCATAAAACATAAAAAACGAAACTGACTTAAGGCCAGGGTTCTACTCTGTTCCTTCTTCTGTTTCTCCCATTTCTTCTAAAGCATCAGGATAAATAACTTCATCGAAAACCTCTTCTGTTACTTCATCTTTCACAGATACCGTTACCTTATAATCTTCTGGATTCGCTCCATTAAACATTTGATACATAGAACCTTGTAAACCTAAACCAAATATAGCAAATCCATCCATGCTATTTTCATAAGATTCTTTATCTACCAATAAAGTAAACTCTGTGAATGATTTATTATGAGTAACATCCTTGATTGAGACATAATCTTCGCTACTTTTCATTTCTTCTATTGAATCTGTGATAGATGTTCCCATTTCTGTCATCATTTTTTTGTGTTCAGATTTAGGCATTTTATAAGTGAGAGATCCATCTTCATTTTTTGTGACTTCACTTACTCCTTCTTTTTTAGCTTCAGCAATAACTGTGTCTATATCTTCTCCTTCAAAAAAAGAAGCTGGTAGTGTTAATTCCACATTTAAGAGACCTTTATCGACGTTTACTGCTCCTTCTTTTTCTTCTTGCTTTTGATCTGTTGATTTTTCACCTTCTGCTGATTCATTCGAACAGGCAACAAGGAAAATCACCAATAGTACAAGTAAACAGCTTAATTTTTTCATAAATGTTTCCCCCTATCTCTCTCTAATAACTAATGCAATAATGCTTTTCTATTATACTAATATCCACTTTTAGAACATCCATGTATTTATTGGCATTTTTGCACTCAATTTATTATTTTGTACATATTAAGCCGCATATTCAGAAGCCTTTATATTACTTATCGGCATATCATTAATAAAATTTACAGTTTTTACATTATTCTATAAAAACAACTCTTATGATAAAGACACTCACTCATCTTTTTAGGTATATGTATTGCTCAATTCATGTCGAGATTATTTTTTTGCACTTTAACCAATTTGACGATTATAAAAAAAATCCGATTTCACCTTACCGGATTGCTGAAGAAAAATGTTGGAGTAAAAAGAAGACCTTGTTCTGATGCTACAAAAATGCTTAATAAACTTAGGAGGATTATTGAGGCTATAAGAAATACTGACAAGTTGATCAACAAGAAATGAAAAAGAGCCTCCTAAAAGTCCAGTGAACCTTTGAAGAGCCTTAATCCTTATTGTTAGCATGCAATCGTATCATACTTACGAAACCTTATTTATCAAGTTTGAGGGCAGATTAAATCATTTCACCTGTGCGTTATCGTTTAATAAAATATTATATTTCACTGCATTTGATTTTTAATACAATTTAAACTTTATATTTACTTCCTTTGATATGTTAAAAGTAGTAAAAAATGGTCATTTATTTAAATCTCGCTTCCAACCTCCGTTCATACCTTAAACAGTACAACATTTTAAGTACAGTCTATTCTACTTTTACCTAACGAGAATGATATGAAAACTTTGTACCTATATCGTGATATTAGCACAAACAGATTATCTTTTTGATTATATCTTATAGTATTAACCTATATAGTAAGGGGTGATCTCAATATTATCTAAAAAAAGGAGATGTCACCAGCAAAATAAAAGATATAAACCATGTCAAAAAACATGTTGTCAACCAATTATAATCAAAGGAACGACCGGCGCTACTGGGCCAACTGGTAACTGGTTCTACCGGACTTGGGATTACTGGTCCTACCGGAGTTACTGGCGTTACTGGTATCACTGGATCTACTGGACTTGGCATTACGGGCGCTACTGGCGTTACGGGAACTACTGGTATCACTGGGGCTACTGGACTTGGCATTACGGGCGCTACCGGAGTTACGGGATTTACTGGTATCACTGGGGCTACTGGACTTGGCATTACGGGCGCTACCGGAGTCACGGGAATTACTGGTATCACTGGGGCTACTGGACTTGGCATTACGGGTGCTACCGGAGTCACGGGAACTACTGGTATCACTGGGGCTACTGGACTTGGCATTACGGGCGCTACCGGAGTTACTGGCACTACTGGTTTAGGGGCTACTGGTACCACTGGAGCCACTGGGCCTGAAGGACCACCAGGACCAATTGATCCTGGGCTAGTTTTTCAATTTGTATATGAAGCGCTTAGACAGACAATCGCACTTCACCATTGTCTCTATCAAATATTGATCAACTAGTTACTTTTGATACAACACGAGCTCAGTATAATACTGGTAGTAGTACTGATACGATATTCGCTAATGTGTTTGGTGCTTATGAAGCAACAGCAAATGTAGTCTCGCAAGGAACCGGATCAGCAACTTTACAATTATCTGTTAACGGTAGTATTGTACCAGGCTCCACAATAGTCTTAGGTCCAGACAGTCCAACAGGAAGTACTACAATACAAATTGAGCCGTTAGACAATATATCTTTGGTTGTTACTGAGTTAACAGGTGATATTAGTATAACTGATCGCAACTTGAACATTGTTCGCCTTGGTCCTCCTTTCTTTTAATATAGTTGACTTAGATAATAATAAATTAAGACCACCTTTTTAAAAGTGGTCTTAATTACTTTTCATATGCTTGTTCTTCCTTCTTCCCCACTCACATAACCTTTTTGTACCGGAATTACGGCAAAGCAAACGTTACAACTCTTCAACTTATTTAATTAACTATCTGTATATCTTCTGTTTACTTGAAACCTTTCTATAAATACAATCGTAACTATTTATAAAGAGGTGATAAAAAATGAATCCACCAGACAAAAAATGTGCTCAATGTGAAGGAACATCATTTGCCCAAGGAAGTGACTACATAAATATCCGACCACTAGTTAAAAAGTATACAATTGGTTCTGAAAAAATTTATACATTCTGCTTAGATTGCGGGGAGGTACTTTCAATTAAGATTTCGAATCCAAGTAAATTTAAAGCAAGGGTTTTTTAGCACCTTAAATGGTGCTTTTTATACGACGTTTCCTACTTTACTGTATCAGACTATCAATAGCGATTTCATATGAGATTGGCCATCAAGCTTAACAATTTCCCCTTGTACAGGATCTCTTTGCCACAACAATATTAATACCACAGCTTTTACCCTATGCTCCTCAACTACTCCATTTCCCAGCTCTTCTAATTCAAATTCATCCATTGAAGGTCGTAGTGACTTTGACTTTTTTGGCATTTTCACTCCCATGTTTAAGCTTCGCTCTTTACGTTCCTAACTGGACAAATCGATAAGAATTTACATATCTTAATATGTCCTCTGCTGAAAAATGAAATGGCAAGGATTCTTTATGAGTGAACATACCGAATTACTTAAGCAGATACCAGCCAAATATGAAAAGTAAAAAGGCCGGAATTAGATAAGCAAGAACTTCAAGAAATACAGATAATAACGATGGAATCATTAAACTACACCCTTACAATCAAAATGACCTTTTGGGTTGATGGATTCACAAAACCTTATGAAGGCATTGTCGGTAAAATTGATCATATTAATATGTACCTTTACTTAAAAACGAACGATTTAAAAATCTTAAAATT
The DNA here is from genome assembly GCF_038595015.1 of Cytobacillus sp. FSL W7-1323. Taxonomy (NCBI): domain Bacteria; kingdom Bacillati; phylum Bacillota; class Bacilli; order Caryophanales; family Bacillaceae; genus Cytobacillus; species Cytobacillus sp. FSL W7-1323. The sequence continues at coordinate 478,604 of NZ_CP151998.1, read as the reverse complement.
TCATATTGATGAAGTGATATCAGTCGAAAGGGTTTAACAACATGACTAGGATTAATGAAGCTGATCGTGATTTTCTTGAGCAACTATATACTTACCAATGATTATTATTATCTTTGAAAGAGATTTAAAGATCATTGAAAAGTCCTTGTTTTAGATTAAATTAAGAAGGTTCAGCGTGATCTGAAAGAAGTAAAAGATAAATTGAGAAAAGGAAATATGAGAGTAAACCAAATTGGACATGATGAATCGTTAACTATGTATGAGTTTCAATATAAAGGATATTATGATTAGCATAATTATTTTAATCCTAGGATTAGGAATAAATGTGAGGAACTTTTCAGCTTTTACTTAGCAAATAACTAAACGAGACTTATTTTTTGTTAAACGGAACAGTTTTATTTAAGTGAAATACTTCACATAAAAATACTAATAAACACAATTCAATAGTTGACTAAAGCAATCATATTGCGTTATCATTTTTATTATAGTTGCTAAAGTCAATCATTTTAATAAAGGGGGTTGTTCATATTATGCAAGCTACTGTTCCAATCGTATCTGAAGTTAGAAAATTTAATCGGTTTTATACAAAGGTTCTTGGTTTGCTGAACCAGCAAGTATACGATAGTCCTTTTTCATTAACTGAAACAAGGATATTATTTGAAATTAATAGTACAAGTAATTGTACAGCAAAGTTTTTGCAAGAAGAACTGGATTTAGATCGTGGATATGTAAGTAGAATCCTAAAACGTTACGAAGAACTAGAGATAATCTTTAAGCAGAAAGGGAAGAATGATGGGCGTACATATTATATTCATTTAACCGAAAAAGGGCAGATAATTTACCATGAACTAGAAATGAAAGCCGAACAACAGGTCAAATCTCTTCTAAAAAATATAGAACCGAAAAAACAGCAGAACCTCATAGAATCAATGAGAATAATTGAAATGATTTTATCGGAGATTATTAATCAATATAAATCCGAAATTTCTATCCGAGATGAATATACAGAGGAAGACAAAGAAACTATTATTGAAAGGCAAAGAGCATTTTATAGTGAGACTTTTGGGTTTGATGAAACCTTTTCAGATTATCTACACCATTCCTTTGAGGGGAAAATTAAAAAAATTTGGATTGCAGAGGATAACGGAAAATTTGCAGGTTGTGTGGGATTAGTCGAGGATAATGAAACAACAGCTTTGTTAAGGTGGTTCATTGTCGATCCATCCATTCGTGGAAAAGGAATAGGAACAAAATTAGTTCAAACATTACTTAAATACTGCAAAGAGCAACAATATGAAAGAGTGTATTTATGGACAGTAAGTAGTTTGCCAGTGGCTAGACGATTATATGCTAAATTTGGATTTAAAATCACTAAGACAAAAGAGGAACAATTATTGTGGGGGCAAAGAATCGTGGAAGAACGATGGGATTTAGAATTGAAGTAACTCGACTTAGTTGATAGTTGCCACTAGTTAATCGAGGAGTTGTCCGTTAATAAAAGGAGAACTCCTTTTATTATGTTGCTAAAGTAGCAGCATTCCTGTATTAAATGGACTGTAAAAGGATATCTTTGTGAAGAAATGCACTTAAGCTTAGGTGCTTTAGTTAAAATGCTCCCCTTGAATGAGAGGGCTTTGTTGTTACTTCACTCTTAAATTCTGACCAACATAAATCGTATACTTGAGTCTATTTTATTCCATTCGCGAATTTGCTTAATCGTACTGCCATATTTCTTAGCAGGTGCAGCTATTGTATCACCTTTTACGACCTTATGATACTTTGCACCTGCTGTAATGTTTAGTTTGCTACTAATTTTTAAAGCTTCTTCCTTAACATTCTGATTTTATTTCTTTAAGTTCACTACAGTAGTACCGTATTTTTTAGATAAACACAGAAAGTATCTCCCTTTACCCGCACTCATTAAGACATACCCATACATCTCTTTTAGCTGAGGCTGGAGTTGAGTTACTTCAGATCATGGACCGTTTAGGTCATACAGAAGATTCAACGACAACTCAAGTATATTTGCATATAACAAAAGACCGAAAAAAAGAGGCTTCGCAAAAGTTCGGAGAACTAATGAGAAGCCTCTGATATTCTATCAATATGGCACCTATTTAATGGTGCCGATGGTGTGAACGTTGATATAACAAGCTTTTAAAAGCTAGATTACATCATGCCGCCCATTCCACCCATACCGCCCATGTCAGGCATTGCAGGTGCGTTTTCTTCTGGTTTGTCAGCTACGACTGCTTCTGTTGTTAGGAACATGGCAGCAACTGAACCAGCGTTTTGTAGAGCTGAACGTGTTACTTTGGCAGGGTCAACGATACCAGCGTCGATCATGTTTACCCATTCGCCTGTTGCAGCGTTGAAGCCAGTGCCTACTTCTTCGCGTTTTAGGCGATCTACGATGATAGATCCTTCTAAACCTGCGTTGTGAGCGATTGTGCGTACTGGCTCTTCCATTGCACGTAGAACGATGTTGATACCTGTTTGAACATCGCCTTCTTCTTCTAATGCAGCAACTTTGTTGTATACGTTAAGAAGGGCAACACCACCACCAGATACCATACCTTCTTCTACAGCTGCGCGTGTAGAGTTTAGGGCATCTTCAATGCGTAGTTTACGTTCTTTAAGTTCTGTTTCTGTAGCCGCTCCAACTTTTACGACTGCTACGCCACCAGCTAGTTTAGCAAGGCGTTCTTGTAATTTTTCACGGTCGAATTCAGAAGTTGTTTCGTCCATTTGTTTACGGATTTGGTTTACGCGGCCTGCGATTTGGTCGCTTGCACCAGCACCTTCAACGATTGTTGTGTTTTCTTTTGTTACAACGACTTTAGAAGCGCGTCCTAGAGAGTCGATTGTAGCAGATTTAAGGTCACGACCTAGCTCTTCAGTGATTACTTCACCGCCAGTTAGGATAGCGATATCTTCAAGCATTGCTTTACGACGGTCACCGAATCCAGGCGCTTTAACAGCTACTGCATTGAATGTTCCACGTAATTTGTTCACTACTAATGTAGATAATGCTTCGCCTTCTACATCTTCAGCGATAAGAAGTAATGGTTTACCTTGTTGTACTACTTGCTCAAGTACTGGTAATACTTCTTGAATGCTTGCGATTTTTTTGTCAGTGATTAAGATGTAAGGATCATCTAATACTGCTTCCATTTTATCTGTATCTGTTACCATGTAAGCTGAGCTGTATCCACGGTCGAATTGCATACCTTCAACGATATCCATTTCTGTTGTGAATCCTTTAGATTCTTCGATTGTGATAACACCGTCGTTACCTACACGTTCCATAGCTTCAGCGATTAATTGTCCAACTTCTTCGTCAGCAGCAGAGATGGATGCTACTTGCGCAATAGACTCTTTGCCTTCGATTGGTTTAGAGATCGCTTGTAGCTCTTCAACTGCTGTAGCAACCGCTTTTTCGATCCCTTTACGGATACCCATTGGGTTTGCACCAGCTGTTACGTTTTTCAAACCTTCGCGGATCATTGCTTGCGCTAGAACCGTTGCAGTTGTTGTACCGTCACCAGCTACGTCGTTTGTTTTACTTGCTACTTCAGCAACTAGTTTCGCACCCATGTTTTCAAATGCATCTTCTAGTTCGATTTCTTTAGCAATTGTTACACCATCATTTGTAATTAATGGAGAACCGAATTTCTTCTCAAGAACCACGTTACGTCCTTTAGGTCCAAGAGTTACTTTTACTGCATCTGCAAGTGTATCCACACCACGAAGCATCGCGCGGCGAGCGTCTTCACTAAATTTAATATCTTTAGCCATTATTAAGTACCTCCTCTAATAGTTAAAAATCTTTATAATAAGTATATAGCTGTTTTTTTATTAACCGATCACAGCAAGAATGTCGTTTTCACGTAAAATTAAGTATTCTGTACCTTCGTATTTCACTTCTGTTCCTGCATATTTTGAGAAGATAATAAGGTCGCCTTCTGCAACTTCTAATGCTACACGTTCACCATTTTCTAGTACACGTCCAGTACCTACTGCTACGACTTTACCTTCTTGAGGCTTTTCTTTCGCGCTATCTGGTAGTACGATACCGCTTGCAGTTTTTTCTTCCGTTTCAACAAGCTCGATAATAATTCGATCACCTAGTGGCTTCAACAAGTGAAACAACCTCCTCAATTCATTCAAAAATTATTTTATTAGCACTCGTTAGTCTTGAGTGCTAACACAATTATTATATTAATCAAAACTACTCTTTTTTGCAAGTAAGAACCTTGCAATTTTGCAAAAAAAAATGCGAACCTCTCCATTCTATACAACTTCTATTTGTTTTATGCACTTCATAAGGATGTACTATTTGAAACTAATAGTGTTTAACAGGTAAAATAAATATTAGTGTAACTTCTTTAAGAATAGGAGACTAGCCATTGAAAAAAGAGTATTGGTTTATCATTATGATTTATATAGCCATGCAATTATCAGCCATCGTTGGCGTTCCTGCCATTCTTTTTCTAGGTAATATGTTAGGATACAGCTTTGATGAGGTTGCAAAAATTGCACCGCCACTCTGGATTGTCATTAGTTTTACAATTACCCTTCTCTTAACTTTGTGGTTTTTACGGAAAGAAAGCAAAGAGATGTCAATGAGGAATCAAGCACCATTATCGACTTCTATCGGGTGGGCGATTGCAGGTATTCCGCTAGCATTTATTGCTCAAACCGTTGCAGCGAATATTGAATTAATGCTCGGCATTGATATGGGGTCAGATAATACGCAGCAAATTATGTCATTAATTGAAACGTCTGCTCTTGTGATTATTGTTGTTTCCATTATTGGGCCGATTTTAGAAGAGATCATTTTCAGGAAAATCATTTTTGGTTCCTTGCATAAACGATTGAACTTCTTTTTATCAGCACTGATTAGTTCATTAATTTTCTCTCTCGCCCATGGGGAAATTGAGCACTTACTTCTTTATGCAGCGATGGGCTTTACGTTCGCGTTTTTATATGTAAAAACCAATCGTATTCTCGTACCGATCATTGCTCATGTAGCGATGAATACCTTTGTCGTTGTGATTCAATTGAATATGGATAAGCTAGAAAAATATATGACAGACTTAGAAACGGTACAAATGATTTTTAGCAGATTAGGATGATGTTAGATGAGAACACCTTTGTTCACAGGGATTATCTCCCTTCTTTTTGGATTTGTATTTATTTATTTTGCAATTATTAACCTTCAAAACGGTGGAGGTTGGGGATTTTTAACGATCTTCATTTTGATTTTTGCCACTTTTGATATTGGTGGCGGGATTAAATTAATCGCTATGCATTATCGTATGAAAAAGAAAGAGGATAAAAAATAGAGCTGACTCCATGCGGGTCAGCTCCTTTTTTATGATGGATAGTGTTTTAAGAAGTATACTAATGATTGCAATTCGACCGCCAAATCAATATGATGGATGCGAATATGGGAAGGAACCGTTAACCGCGCTGGCGTAAAGTTCAAGATTCCCTTTACATGACTTTTAACGATTCGATCCGTAATTGGTTGTGCCGCATGAGACGGTACAGTCAAAATGACAACTTGAATATGGTGCTCATCAATCAACTTTTCTAGGTCATCTAAATGACGAACAGGTACCTCGCCTACAGACGTGCCAACCCTACTTTCTGAAACATCAAATGCCACTTCAATCTTTGTATTATTATTTTTTAAAAAATTATAATTTAAAAACGCTGTACCTAGATTCCCTACACCAATTAACGCTACCTTTGTCACTTCATCTTGATCGAGTGTCTTACGGAAAAATCCTAATAAGTAATTTACGTTATATCCGTAACCTTTTTTCCCTAAAGCACCGAAATAGGAGAAATCTCGTCGAATTGTTGCAGAATCTACTTTCACCGCTTCACTTAATTCTGCTGAAGAAACTCGCTGCTTTCCTGATGCGTGTAAATTTTTCAAAAAACGATAATACAAAGGCAATCGCTTAGCCGTTGCTTGAGGGATTTTCGTTGATTCATTGGACATAGGCTCCACTCCATTCCATTTACTTAAGCCCTTCTAAAATCACCGTTTTTACCACCGGTTTTCTCTACTAAATATGTTGGTCCTATTACCATGCCTTTATCTACTGCTTTGCACATATCATATACCGTTAAAGCGGTAGCTGTAGCAGCTGTCAACGCTTCCATTTCTACTCCGGTATGCCCATTAGTTTTCACTGTACAATCAATATGTAACACATACTGATCCTCTACCTCTTCCCAATTGAAAGATATATCAATACCGGTTAAGGCAAGTGGATGACACATCGGGATGATATCAGATGTCTTTTTCGCAGCCATAATACCTGCCACTTGAGCAACAGCCAGCACATCTCCCTTTTTCATTGTGCCATCAGTAATCTTCTGATAGATTTCTTGATTTAGCTCAATACTACTATGAGCAATTGCTGTACGGGCAGTTTGTGGTTTTTCACTCACATCCACCATCTTCGCTCTGCCTTCTTCATTAAAATGTGTAAATTCAGCCATTCATAACACCTCACATGAAAATGATACACTATTTTGATTCATCTGTGTAATGTAGTTTTTTATATATTCTATCCAAATAGTGACTTTATTGCCGAACCTCACCTGATTAAGGTACACTATCACTATAACAGAGGTGAAATATAATGATATTATTACAGGTTAATCAGCTTTCGAAAAGTTTTGTGGCTGATCCTATATTAATGAATATAAAGCTTGAAGTACAAACGAGAGACCGCATTGCATTAGTTGGACGTAATGGTGCGGGAAAATCAACTCTTTTAAAAATTATTGCTGGACATATGTCCTATGATTCCGGTGAAATTATTCAATCGAAAGAAACCAAAATCGGTTATCTTGCACAAAATACAGGACTAGAATCTGAGCTATCTATTTGGGACGAAATGCTTACCGTGTTTGATTATTTGCGCAAACAAGAGAAGGAACTGCGCTTACTAGAAACACAGATGGGCGATGCAACACTCATCGAAAACGGTGAAGCTTACGATAAAATTTTAAAAACCTATGATCAAATGCAAGTCAACTTTAAAGAACAAGGTGGCTATCAATACGAGGCAGACATTCGTTCTGTACTACATGGCCTTAATTTTCAATCGTTTAGCTATGATACAAAAATTTCTGCATTAAGCGGGGGGCAAAGGACGCGACTTGCACTTGCGAAATTATTGTTAACCAAACCTGATTTACTGATTTTAGATGAGCCGACCAACCATTTAGATATTGAAACATTGTCATGGCTAGAGCAGTATCTTAGTGGTTATGATGGTGCTATTTTAATTGTCTCACATGACCGCTATTTCTTAGATAAAGTCGTCAACCAGGTATATGAACTATCACGTAACCATATTAAAAAATACGTTGGTAACTACAGCAAATATCTTGACCAAAAAGCAGCGAATTATGAACGTGACTTGAAAATGTATGAAAAACAACAAGAAGAAATTGCGAAACTAGAAGACTTTGTTCAACGCAACCTTGCCCGTGCTTCGACAACAAAGCGTGCACAAAGCCGGCGCAAGCAGCTTGAGAAGATGGAGCGAATGGATCGCCCCCAAGGGGATGAGAAATCAGCGACATTCGGCTTTCAAATTGATCGTCAATCAGGCAATGATGTGCTAACCGCTGACTCTTTAGCAATTGGCTATCAAGAAGAAAAGATCAGTGATCACATTTCATTTCGCATGTCTCGAGGCGATTCCATTGCTTTAGTAGGTCCCAATGGTATTGGAAAGTCGACTTTATTGAAGACCCTTGTAGACAAGCTACCTGCTTTAGGTGGCACGTTTCAATATGGCTCAAATATCCGCATTGGCTATTACGACCAACAGCAAGCTGATTTGAGTTCAAATAAAACCGTATTAAACGAGCTCTGGGATGATTACCCCCTCATGCCTGAAAAAGATGTCCGTACCGTGTTAGGTAACTTCCTCTTCTCTGGAGATGATGTCTTGAAAATTGTCTCTACATTGAGTGGTGGAGAAAAAGCACGATTAGCACTAGCTAAGTTGATGTTGCAAAGAGCAAATGTCCTCATACTAGATGAGCCGACTAACCATTTAGACCTTGATAGTAAAGAAATTCTTGAAAATGCACTTATTGATTTTCCAGGTACGCTCCTCTTTGTCTCTCATGACCGCTATTTTATTAATAGGATCGCAACAAAGGTGATTGAGTTATCAACAAGTGGAGCAACGGAATTTTTAGGGGATTATGATTACTATGTGGATAAAAAGGCGGAAATTGAAGAAATAGAGCTTTTTGAATCAGCAGACCTGCCACAAGAAAGTATCACTAAACCAGAAAAGCAAAGTTATCAACAAGATAAAGAAGCGAAGAAACTAGAAAGACAACGAAAAAGAAGGCTGACAGAAATTGAACAGTTAATCGAAGAGTTAGAAGCGCAAATTGAAACTTACGATGAACAACTCTGTGACCCTGAAATCTTCCAGGACCACGAGAAAGTCCTCGAGATTACAACTAAAAATGAGGCTATAAAAGCACAACTCGAGCAGTTACTTGAAGAATGGAGCGAATTGGGAGATTTAATGTAATTAAACGTAGCTGGGGATAATTTAATTATCCCCAGCTTTTCTTTCTACAAGTAAATTGTCCACATTTTTATTCACAGCACAAACGGATTAACAATAGGTGAAACAACACTTTTCCACATTATCCACAATTTTTATGATACTTATCAACAAAAACTCTGAAAATTTTAATATTATCCACAATATGATATGCCACCCATACTATACTTGATATTGTGAATAACTTTGTGTCATCACTAAAAATAAAAAGACTAGTGAATAGATGATCATGATTCACTAGTCTTCATTATTATTGTTGAAACTGTATATCTAACCCTGGGTTTGCATTCATACTCATATCTGAGAACATCCCTTTTTCGAACATAATTGCCCCTACTGCAGCAATCATCGCTGCATTATCTGTGCATAAATGTAATGGCGGAATGACTAAGTCTATCTCTTCCTTATTCTTAAAGGTCTCTGTTAATGCTTCACGAAGTCCTTTATTTGCTGCAACGCCACCTGCTAATAGTAGTTGTTTCACATCATATGCCTCTACTGCTTTTAAGGTCTTGGTCACTAATACCTCAATGACGCTTTCTTGAAAGCTCGCTGCTAAATCCTCTGGTAAGATGGTCTCTCCACGTTGTTCAGCATTATGCACTGTGTTGATAACGGCAGACTTCAATCCACTGAAACTAAAATCAAAGGAGCCTTCTTCTAGCCACGCACGAGGAAGCTTAATTGTCGCTTCTCCTTCATGGGCAAGGCGATCAATATGTGGCCCACCTGGATATGGCATATTTAGAACTCGCGCTACTTTATCATATGCTTCTCCAGCAGCATCATCACGTGTTTCGCCAATAACTTCAAAATCACCATGTGCTTTCATATAAACGAGCTCTGTATGGCCCCCGGAAACGACTAATGCAAGCGCCGGGAAAGTCATTTCTTTAATTAAGCGATTGGCATAAATATGCCCTGCTATATGGTGCACCCCAATAAGTGGCTTTTGATGAGCAAAGGCAATCGCCTTCGCTGCATTTACACCGACAAGTAAGGCACCCACTAACCCTGGACCTTCTGTCACAGCAATTGCATCGATATCGTTCATCGTCATACTCGCTTTATTTAACGCTTCTTCTAACACAATGGTCATTTGTTCTACATGATGCCTTGAAGCGATTTCTGGTACAACCCCGCCAAACCTTTTATGACTTTCAATTTGAGAAGCGACAACATTAGCGATGATCTCTCTACCATTTTTAATGATGGCTACTGCTGTTTCATCACAGCTTGTTTCTATCCCTAATATATATTGATCTTTTTTCATTTTATATTCACCCACATTACTAAAGCATCTTCATGATTATCCGAATAATAATTTTTTCTAATTCCGCCTTCTTGAAAACCTAGCTTGCTATACAACCGTCTTGCTATCATGTTACTCACCCTTACTTCTAGGGTCATTTTAAGGGCACCCATTTCTTTTACAACATCCATCAGCTGGACCATTAACGCCTCGCCAAGTTTCTTCCCTCTATATCTGGGTAGTATCGCTACATTTGTTACATGGGCCTCGTCTGTAACCACCCATGCCCCACCGTATCCTATCAATTCTTCTCCGTCTTCTAATACAACGTAGACCGAGAATTGGTTCAATGTCATTTCATTATAAAAGGCCTCTCTACTCCAAGGTGAAGAAAAAGATGCCTGTTCTACTTTTAATACTTCATCAATATCATCTTCGTTCATTAACCGAAACGTTAATTTACTGGTCATTGGAGCTTGCTCCCTTTCGAAGCTTCAATCCATTTTGCCTCTGCCTCAGCAAGACGGATATAATTAGGGACAAAATTGTGGATATCAACAGCTTCCTTATCTCTACCTAAAATGGCCAATTCAGAAGGACGAGGATTTTGTTCAGTTAAACGTGCAAAATATGCCCGATCCCCTAAGTCTGCTTTAATTTGTTCCTTGTGTATGGATAAATCATTACCGACAAATAAAACCGGTTCTTCTCTATTTAATAAACGTTGCGTCCAATTAACGGTCAACGTTAGATGATCCGATGCTAGATCTAATAACCGACTCTCTTGAAATTGATATAAACCAGTATAAATCTGACCTCTTCTCGCATCAAATAACGGTGAAATGACACCGTTAAAATAACTACCTGCACTTGCTGCCAAAACAGCTAGACTCGATACGCCTGAAAGAGGTATATTCAACGTCCAAGCTAATGTTTTAGCTATGGTTACACCAATTCTTACCCCCGTATATGAACCGGGTCCTTCTGCGACAACAATCTTTTCTATATCTTGTGGCAACGTATCGCAATCCTTTAAAAGCATTTCTATCGCGGGCATTACACGAACTGAGTGATTCTTTTTGATATTCGTGATATATTCCCCTATAATTTTGTCGTCATCTACTAGAGCGATCCCTAGTGTATAATTTGACGTGTCTATAGCTAATATTTTCATTTTACTAACTCCTCACACAGCTTCACATAGCGTTTTCCTTTTGGATGTAGCGCTATTCTTCGTTCTTCATTTCCGGTATAATGGATTACAATTTTTAACCTTTCTTCTGGCAGTTGATCTTCTATTAGATGAGCCCATTCCACGACGGTCACACCTTGCCCATGAAAATACTCATCAAACCCAAGATCTTCATCGCCATCCTCCACCCGGTAAACATCCATATGGTACAAAGGTAGACGACCATTATATTCCTTTATAATAGTGAATGTAGGGCTATTCACATTTCGTTCAATACCAAGGCCTAACGCAAGCCCTTTCGTAAATGTTGTTTTACCTGCCCCTAAATCACCTTCTAATAAAATGACATCACCTGCAGCTGCTTTTTCTCCTAGCCTCTTTGCAAATGCCATTGTTTCTTCCGTATTTTTTGTATTCCACTGGAATTGATCCATTTTATCACCTACATTTGGTCTTTCATTTATTTACAATAATAATGACACATATACATGTAGTTTACATGATTTTTTCATAGACATCAAAGAACACTTTGTTTTGTCGGGACAGTAACCTTTTGCGCGCAATTCCTTGCTCTTTTTCTCTTTGTCTTGCGCGTATCTTCCTTTTGCACGCAATTCCCGGCTCTTTTTCTCTTTCTTTTGCGCGTATCTTCCTTTTACGCGCAATTCCCGGCTCTCTTTCTTTTTCTTTTGCGCGTATCTTCCTTTTACGCGCAATTCCTTGCTCTTTTTCTTTTTCTTTTGCGCGTATCTTCCTTTTGCGCGCAATTCCCGGCTCTCTTTCTCTTTCTCTTTCGCGTTTCTTCCTTTTGCGCGCAATTCCTTGCTCTCTTTCTTTTTCTTTTGCGCGTTTCTTCCTTTTGCGCGCAATTCCTTGCTCTCTTTCTTTTTCTTTTGCGCGTTTCTTCCGTTCCCGCCTAAAACTTTTCAACACTATCTTTTGCCTGTATCTACTATTTAACGGTTATTTCCGTAGAGGCAACTAAAAATAGTTGTTTTTAGAAATTACTTAACATATTTTTGGTTTACGCATCCTAATTTGCATTTGTTTTTTGACAAAAAGAAAACCCGCCTAATGGCGAGCTAAAGTGATAGTTTCTCTAGTAATATACAATATGATGGATAAACTGATCATTACAGCTATTGGGATAGATTAAACGTAAGGATTTTTGTAAATAATAATGCGTTATATCTCTATCAAGGACTTACAAATTAGTCATGATGTACTTTTTTACGAGGCACAAATCAATTCTACTTGAACCTATAGAACCTAAGTTTTCTACACAAAAAAAACGAAACAAGTTCCCTGTTTCGATACGTTTCACATATAAAATTAAACTGGCGGTCCGGACGGGACTCGAACCCGCGACCTCCTGCGTGACAGGCAGGCATTCTAACCAACTGAACTACCGGACCAGATTGCGGGGGCAGGATTTGAACCTGCGACCTTCGGGTTATGAGCCCGACGAGCTACCGAACTGCTCCACCCCGCGATAATATTATTTTATAAAAATCATATGCCCGGCAACGTCCTACTCTCACAAGGGGACAGCCCCTAACTACCATCGGCGCTGAGAAGCTTAACTTCCGTGTTCGGTATGGGAACGGGTGTGACCTTCTCGCTATCGCCACCGGACTATGAAATTGTAAGGGAATCGTTCCCTCAAAACTAGGTAATGTTGAAGAAGATATTTATTGAGTAATCGCCTGAATGCGTGCTGTAGGATACTACTTACGTAGTTCTGTCCAGCTGCGGCGCCTAGTTGCTCGAGGTCATAAGTCAAATTTGTCATGAGGTTAAAGAACAACCTCCTGTCAAATTCGCCTTATGCTTGTCGCACCTGGGCAAGGCGCCTCCGCATTTCGAATTGGTTAAGTCCTCGATCGATTAGTATTAGTCAGCTGCATGTGTCGCCACACTTCCACCTCTAACCTATCAACCTGATCATCTTTCAGGGATCTTACTAGCTTGCGCTATGGGAAATCTCATCTCGAGGGGGGCTTCATGCTTAGATGCTTTCAGCACTTATCCCTTCCGCACATAGCTACCCAGCGATGCCTTTGGCAAGACAACTGGTACACCAGCGGTGCGTCCATCCCGGTCCTCTCGTACTAAGGACAGCTCCTCTCAAATTTCCTGCGCCCACGACGGATAGGGACCGAACTGTCTCACGACGTTCTGAACCCAGCTCGCGTACCGCTTTAATGGGCGAACAGCCCAACCCTTGGGACCGACTACAGCCCCAGGATGCGATGAGCCGACATCGAGGTGCCAAACCTCCCCGTCGATGTGGACTCTTGGGGGAGATAAGCCTGTTATCCCCGGGGTAGCTTTTATCCGTTGAGCGATGGCCCTTCCATGCGGAACCACCGGATCACTAAGCCCGACTTTCGTCCCTGCTCGACTTGTAGGTCTCGCAGTCAAGCTCCCTTGTGCCTTTACACTCTACGAATGATTTCCAACCATTCTGAGGGAACCTTTGGGCGCCTCCGTTACTCTTTAGGAGGCGACCGCCCCAGTCAAACTGCCCACCTGACACTGTCTCCCATCCCGATAAGGGATGTGGGTTAGAATTTCAATACAGCCAGGGTAGTATCCCACCGACGCCTCCACCGAAGCTAGCGCTCCGGCTTCTAAGGCTCCTACCTATCCTGTACAAGCTGTACCAAAATTCAATATCAGGCTACAGTAAAGCTCCACGGGGTCTTTCCGTCCTGTCGCGGGTAACCTGCATCTTCACAGGTACTATAATTTCACCGAGTCTCTCGTTGAGACAGTGCCCAGATCGTTACGCCTTTCGTGCGGGTCGGAACTTACCCGACAAGGAATTTCGCTACCTTAGGACCGTTATAGTTACGGCCGCCGTTTACTGGGGCTTCGATTCAAAGCTTCGCGTGAGCTAACCTCTCCTCTTAACCTTCCAGCACCGGGCAGGCGTCAGCCCCTATACTTCGCCTTGCGGCTTCGCAGAGACCTGTGTTTTTGCTAAACAGTCGCCTGGGCCTATTCACTGCGGCTCATCAAGGCTTTAACACCCTAATGAGCACCCCTTCTCCCGAAGTTACGGGGTCATTTTGCCGAGTTCCTTAACGAGAGTTCTCTCGCTCACCTTAGGATTCTCTCCTCGCCTACCTGTGTCGGTTTGCGGTACGGGCACCTTATTCCTCGCTAGAGGCTTTTCTTGGCAGTGTGGAATCAAGAACTTCGGTACTAAATTTCCCTCGCTATCACAGCTCAAGGTATGTGACCATGGGATTTGCCTCATGGTCCCTCTAACTGCTTAGACGCACATCCAATAGTGCGCTTACCCTATCCTCCTGCGTCCCCCCATCACTCAAACAGAATACGGTGGTACAGGAATATCAACCTGTTGTCCATCGCCTACGCTTTTCAGCCTCGGCTTAGGTCCCGACTAACCCTGAGCGGACGAGCCTTCCTCAGGAAACCTTAGGCATTCGGTGGATGGGATTCTCACCCATCTTTCGCTACTCATACCGGCATTCTCACTTCTAAGCGCTCCACCAGTCCTTACGGTCTAGCTTCAACGCCCTTAGAACGCTCTCCTACCACTGAACATCAACGATGTTCAATCCACAGCTTCGGTGATACGTTTAGCCCCGGTACATTTTCGGCGCGGAGTCACTCGACCAGTGAGCTATTACGCACTCTTTAAATGGTGGCTGCTTCTAAGCCAACATCCTGGTTGTCTAAGCAACTCCACATCCTTTTCCACTTAACGTATACTTTGGGACCTTAGCTGGTGGTCTGGGCTGTTTCCCTCTTGACTACGGATCTTATCACTCGCAGTCTGACTCCCATGGATAAATCTTTGGCATTCGGAGTTTGTCTGAATTCGGTAACCCGATGAGGGCCCCTAGTCCAAACAGTGCTCTACCTCCAAGATTCTTACGCATGAGGCTAGCCCTAAAGCTATTTCGGAGAGAACCAGCTATCTCCAAGTTCGATTGGAATTTCTCCGCTACCCACACCTCATCCCCGCACTTTTCAACGTACGTGGGTTCGGGCCTCCATCCAGTGTTACCTGGACTTCACCCTGGACATGGGTAGATCACCTGGTTTCGGGTCTACGACCACATACTCATTCGCCCTATTCAGACTCGCTTTCGCTACGGCTCCGTCTGTCCAACTTAACCTCGCATGTAATCGTAACTCGCCGGTTCATTCTACAAAAGGCACGCTATCACCCATTAACGGGCTCTAACTACTTGTAGGCACACGGTTTCAGGATCTCTTTCACTCCCCTTCCGGGGTGCTTTTCACCTTTCCCTCACGGTACTGGTTCACTATCGGTCACTAGGGAGTATTTAGCCTTGGGAGATGGTCCTCCCTGCTTCCGACGGGATTTCTCGTGTCCCGCCGTACTCAGGATCCACTCTGGAGGGAACGAAGTTTCAACTACAGGGCTTTTACCTCCTATGGCGGGCCTTTCCAGACCTCTTCGTCTATCTCGTTCCTTTGTAACTCCGTATAGAATGTCCTACAACCCCAAGAGGCAAGCCTCTTGGTTTGGGCTAATCCCGTTTCGCTCGCCGCTACTCAGGGAATCGCGTTTGCTTTCTCTTCCTCCGGGTACTTAGATGTTTCAGTTCCCCGGGTCTGCCTTCCATACCCTATGTATTCAGGTATGGATCCTATCCCATAACGGATAGGGGGTTTCCCCATTCGGAAATCTCCGGATCAAAGCTTACTTACAGCTCCCCGAAGCATATCGGTGTTAGTCCCGTCCTTCATCGGCTCCTAGTGCCAAGGCATTCACCGTGCGCCCTTATTAACTTAACCATATGTTTGGGTTGCTTTCGCTTCCCTCACGGTTGTGTGTTTTAAAAAAGTTTAGTATCTCTACTCTATTATATAGAGAGAAAATAACTAAGGTGGCGATTACTCGGTAATCTTCTTCATTACATTATCTAGTTTTCAAAGAACGATTGAATTGAGAGATTATACTCTCAAAACTGAACGAACAGTCTAACATCAAGTTAATTCCGTATATTCCTTAGAAAGGAGGTGATCCAGCCGCACCTTCCGATACGGCTACCTTGTTACGACTTCACCCCAATCATCTGTCCCACCTTAGGCGGCTGGCTCCAAAAGGTTACCCCACCGACTTCGGGTGTTACAAACTCTCGTGGTGTGACGGGCGGTGTGTACAAGGCCCGGGAACGTATTCACCGCGGCATGCTGATCCGCGATTACTAGCGATTCCGGCTTCATGTAGGCGAGTTGCAGCCTACAATCCGAACTGAGAATGGTTTTATGGGATTGGCTAAACCTCGCGGTCTTGCAGCCCTTTGTACCATCCATTGTAGCACGTGTGTAGCCCAGGTCATAAGGGGCATGATGATTTGACGTCATCCCCACCTTCCTCCGGTTTGTCACCGGCAGTCACCTTAGAGTGCCCAACTAAATGCTGGCAACTAAGATCAAGGGTTGCGCTCGTTGCGGGACTTAACCCAACATCTCACGACACGAGCTGACGACAACCATGCACCACCTGTCACTCTGTCCCCCGAAGGGGAAAGTCCTATCTCTAGGATTGTCAGAGGATGTCAAGACCTGGTAAGGTTCTTCGCGTTGCTTCGAATTAAACCACATGCTCCACCGCTTGTGCGGGCCCCCGTCAATTCCTTTGAGTTTCAACCTTGCGGTCGTACTCCCCAGGCGGAGTGCTTAATGCGTTTGCTGCAGCACTAAAGGGCGGAAACCCTCTAACACTTAGCACTCATCGTTTACGGCGTGGACTACCAGGGTATCTAATCCTGTTTGCTCCCCACGCTTTCGCGCCTCAGCGTCAGTTACAGACCAGAAAGTCGCCTTCGCCACTGGTGTTCCTCCAAATCTCTACGCATTTCACCGCTACACTTGGAATTCCACTTTCCTCTTCTGCACTCAAGTTCCCCAGTTTCCAATGACCCTCCACGGTTGAGCCGTGGGCTTTCACATCAGACTTAAGGAACCGCCTGCGCGCGCTTTACGCCCAATAATTCCGGACAACGCTTGCCACCTACGTATTACCGCGGCTGCTGGCACGTAGTTAGCCGTGGCTTTCTGGTTAGGTACCGTCAAGGTACCGGCAGTTACTCCGATACTTGTTCTTCCCTAACAACAGAGTTTTACGATCCGAAAACCTTCATCACTCACGCGGCGTTGCTCCGTCAGACTTTCGTCCATTGCGGAAGATTCCCTACTGCTGCCTCCCGTAGGAGTCTGGGCCGTGTCTCAGTCCCAGTGTGGCCGATCACCCTCTCAGGTCGGCTACGCATCGTCGCCTTGGTGAGCCGTTACCTCACCAACTAGCTAATGCGCCGCGGGCCCATCTGTAAGTGATAGCAGAACCATCTTTCAATCTAATTATATGTATAAATAGATATTATCCGGTATTAGCCCCGGTTTCCCGGAGTTATCCCAGTCTTACAGGCAGGTTGCCCACGTGTTACTCACCCGTCCGCCGCTAATCTTTGGGAGCAAGCTCCCTCAGATTCGCTCGACTTGCATGTATTAGGCACGCCGCCAGCGTTCGTCCTGAGCCAGGATCAAACTCTCCAATAAAGTGTTTGATTAGCTCATTTGCACCTATGGTGCTTTGTTGCTGATAAATCAGCTTTTTTTAGAATTACGCTTGACGTTTTACGTTCGTTCAGTTTTCAAAGAACAATCTTTTTGGTAATGGAGCGGGTGAAGGGAATCGAACCCTCATCATCAGCTTGGAAGGCTGAGGTTTTACCACTAAACTACACCCGCATTTAATTAATTTGTTGGTTTTGCATGGTCGGGAAGACAGGATTCGAACCTGCGACCCCTTGGTCCCAAACCAAGTGCTCTACCAAGCTGAGCTACTTCCCGTAAGTATATGGCGCGCCCGAGAGGAGTCGAACCCCTAACCTTTTGATCCGTAGTCAAACGCTCTATCCAATTGAGCTACGGGCGCCTTGAAGCAACTCTATTATAATATCATACTAATTTTAATGAGTCAAGTATTTTTTTAAATCTTTTTGGTGCGGCCGAGAGGACTTGAACCTCCACGGGTTATTCACCCACTAGGCCCTCAACCTAGCGCGTCTGCCATTCCGCCACGACCGCATAAATTGTTTAAGATGAGCCATGAAGGACTCGAACCTTCGACCCTCTGATTAAAAGTCAGATGCTCTACCAACTGAGCTAATGGCTCATAAAAATGGCTGGGCTAGCAGGGATCGAACCTGCGAATGACGGAATCAAAATCCGTTGCCTTACCGCTTGGCTATAGCCCATTATTAAGATATGGCGGTCCGGACGGGACTCGAACCCGCGACCTCCTGCGTGACAGGCAGGCATTCTAACCAACTGAACTACCGGACCTAACCTTTAAAAAGATGACCCCTACGGGATTCGAACCCGTGTTACCGCCGTGAAAGGGCGGTGTCTTAACCGCTTGACCAAGGGGCCATAACATAAAAAAAGAAAAACAAATATGTATATAAGAATGGCGGAGAAGGAGGGATTTGAACCCTCGCGCCAGTTGCCCGACCTACACCCTTAGCAGGGGCGCCTCTTCAGCCACTTGAGTACTTCTCCAAAATGGCTCCGCAGGTAGGATTCGAACCTACGACCGTTCGGTTAACAGCCGAATGCTCTACCACTGAGCTACTGCGGAATATGTTAAAAGAGAATATGTAGTCAACAAGCACTGCCTTATCGACTCTTTAAATTATAATTACCACCATGTAAAAAGTCAAGCATGAATTTCAATTATTTTTATCAGTAGATATTAACACTAATTTGCCCATACATTGGCCACATCTATACTTGTTTGTGTTTATTCGACGTTTCCTTCTATAGAGTTGATTGCACTGGTTGCATTTATACATAATGTAAGAAACTTTCTGAGGTAAAGACGAACAATGCCTTGGTGCACCTACTTTAGCCATTAGCCTCCGAAAATCACTATCTCGATGTTGATAGCCTGCCCCAGCCAAATGCAGATGGTAATGACATAGTTCATGTTTAATAATACCAACTAATTCTTCCATTCCTAGATGCTGATAATATGTCGGATTAATTTCAATGCGGTGATCAGACAGCATATATCGTCCTCCGGTTGTTCTTAATCTACTATTGAATTTCGCTGTATGACGAAAAGGAAGATCGAACCACCTCAAAGATACTTCTTCAACTAACCTTTGTAATTCCTTATCACTCATTTCTTCACTCCTTTCAAGGATAAAATTAGCACGTGACAACCTATAAGCGCATACAATTGATATACATTAGCATAGCATAAAGGACCGTGGAAAGTGAGAGAAAGGAGGCTATTCCATGCCTGTTTGGTTACAGAACCAAATGAAACGTGCTTTCTTAGAGAAGGACCGTTATCAAATCAAATTATTGAATCAATGCTGGTACTTTTATAGAAAGAAGCATTGTTCTGGTACGTAGGAAACTCCTTCTCAAACCCACAATGATTTACATAAAAAGCCGTTGGAAAAATCCCACGGCTTTTTATGCTTATTTATTGACCTTGTTGGAGCATGGTTAACGCCACTCTGCCTTTTTGTTGATCAACCGAATCGACCCATACAGTCACAACATCACCAACAGATACGACATCTAACGGATGTTTCACAAACCGATTACTTAGCTTTGAGATATGGACTAAACCATCTTGCTTCACGCCAATATCTACAAAAGCTCCGAAATCAACTACATTTCGGACGGTCCCTTGAAGTTCCATCCCTTCCTTCAAATCATCCAGCTTTAATACTTCTTTCTTTAATAGCGGAGCAGGTAATTCATCCCTAGGGTCTCGACCAGGTTTCATTAATGCATCAATTATATCCTTGAGCGTTAATTCACCAATATTTAATTCTTCTGCTGTTTCTTTTATAGATAACTGGCTTAACGCTTCTATTAATTGTGCAGAGCCTAAATGGTTAGAATTCATCTTTAACATTTTAAGCAATTTACTTACTTCCCCATAGGTTTCAGGGTGAATCGATGTTCTGTCTAATGCTTCCTCTCCATCAACAATTCGCAAGAATCCAATGGCTTGCTCGTACGTCTTCGCGCCTAAGCGAGGAATTTTCTTTAATTGTTTCCGATTAGTAAATTTGCCTTCTTCTTCTCTTTTCTTAACAATATTCGTTGCGACAGCCTTCGATAAACCAGCTACATGTTGTAATAGTGACGGAGAAGCTGTATTCACATTCACTCCAACTTGGTTTACAGCCGTCTCGACAACAAAATCTAATGATTCCGTTAACCTTTTTTGAGAGACATCATGTTGGTATTGACCGACACCAACTGATTTAGGGTCAATTTTTACTAGTTCAGCAAGTGGATCTTGTAGTCTCCTCCCGATTGAAACAGCGCTTCTTTCTTCAACTTGAAAGTCAGGGAATTCTTCACGTGCAATATCAGATGCGGAATAGACACTTGCCCCCGCTTCATTTACGATTAAATAATAGATTTCTTCATTCAATTCTTTCAGCAAGTCAGCAATAAACTGTTCTGTCTCTCTTGATGCCGTTCCATTACCTATAGCCACCATCTTCACTTCATATGCTTTGAGCATGGAAAGGACTTTGTCTTTGGCTACACCTAATTTAGAAACAGGCGGATGAGGATAGATAACATCAATCTTTAATACCTTACCTGTTTCATCAATGACCGCTAATTTGCAGCCTGTACGATAAGCTGGATCTACCGCAAGGACGACTTTCCCTTTTAGTGGTGGTTGTAAAAGGAGATTCTTAAGATTTTCAGAGAAAATTTTAATCGCCTGTTCCTCACCTTTTTCGGTTAGTTCAGCCCTTAATTCTCTTTCAATTGATGGTTGAATTAAGCGTTTATAACCATCTTCAATCGCTTCTTCCACAAATGGTGCATTGATATGTTTTGATACAGTGATCCATTTTCGATTTAAATACTGTAAAATTGGCTCTTGTTCCACCTTAATACTGACTTTAAGTACGCCTTCTTTTTCCCCACGATTTAATGCTAGTATACGGTGAGGAACAATTTTACCTACGTTTTCACTATATTCATAATACATCTCATACACATGCTTTTCGTCGATGCTTTCATCTTTAACAGCTGATTCAATAATTCCTTGTTTATATGTTTTTTCGCGAATCCACTTCCTACTTTGCGCATCATCAGATACCATTTCTGCAATAATATCTCGCGCCCCCTGAAGCGCTTCTTCAACTGTTGTGACACCTTTTTCCTCATTTAGGAAGTGTGTTGCTTTTTCTTCAGGCGTATCATCATTTTGATAGGATAATAACCAAGTAGCTAATGGTTCTAGTTCTTTTTCTTTCGCTACGGTTGCTTTTGTTCTTCTTTTTTGTTTGTACGGACGATATAAATCTTCTACTTCCTGCAATTTCTCCGCTTTTTCTATTTGATTAGATAATTCCGGGGTTAATTTCCCTTGCTCTTCTATTAACCTAAGTACTTCTTGTTTTCTCTGCTTCACGTTTTGTATGTATTGCCATCTTTCAACAATATCTTTGATTTGTACTTCATTTAACGCACCGGTCATTTCTTTTCGATAACGCGCAATAAACGGAACGGTATTTCCCTCTTCAATTAACGCGATGGTTCGATCAATTTGTTTTGTGGATAATGAAAATTCTTTTGCTATTCGTCCAAAAATTTCTTTCTTATCATCCATGTCTCTTCACCTTCCTGAGTGCAAACTGTACTATTGCTTTATTCTACCAAAATTTTAAAGGTAAAGCATTTTTGGCTATAGCCCCGTCTTGATTCGTGTTTTAAAGAGCAAAAAAAAGCTTGCTGATTGAAACAATCATTGCAAGCTTCCGATTATAAATGTTGCATCGTCTATAAGATTCATGTTCTGCGCCCTAATTAACTTCGCAGTTGCTTCGATTGGTAAATATTTATTCATCAGTTTTTTTATACCAGAAATGGGGTATCCATCTGAAAACATCAAGAATTTAATTCCGTTTGTATAATCAAAACGGTGAATTTTAAATGCTTGACGCTTTCCTGACAAATAACCCGATGTTGGCAGTGGGTAAATGAGCTTCTCAGTATCCCCATAAAAGAAAAAACGAATATTTCCCGTACAACAGTAGGCTAATTCTTTTGTGTGAAAATTAATCTTAATCACACCTACCGCAGCGCCTCTTTTATGTAAAAGTGACTGATTACTTAAATCCATAATGGTTGAAATATCTAAATCGTGATTTTCTCTAACGGTATTGACAACAGCAGATGAAGCTTCATTTGCATATTCTCCACTACCTAAACCATCAGCTAATACACAAATAAAATAATCATCAGTTGTGTGATAATAAAAAGAATCACCACAAACGGACTGACCACGTTTAGCAAGCTGATCGGTAATGACGTCCATTTGATGTGGATCATTCATCATAGAATATACTCCGAACCTTCATTTTCAGCATGGATGGCTTCTTGCAATTTTTTAATTGCTCTTCTTTGCAGCCTTGATACATGCATTTGAGAAATATCCAGTCTTTCCCCTGTTTCTTTTTGGCTTAGATTTTCTAGGAATGTAAACTGGATAACTTGTTTCTCTCGATCTGATAAAACATGCAACACTTTTTCAAGTACGAGCATTTGATTGACTTTTTCATAGCCATCATCCACATTACCGACAATATCCAGGAGCGTAACAGTACCACCGTCGGAATCAGCTTCAATGGAATGGTCAACTGATAACGCCTGATAACTTTTGCCCATCTCCATTGCTTCTAAAACTTCTTCTTCTGTTACTTCTAGAGCATCCGCAATTTCCTCGACCTTAGGCGAACGTTGCAAAGTAGTTGTTAATTCTTCCGCCGTAGCTTTGATCTTTGGCCCTAATTCTTTTATTCGTCTCGGTACATGCACGCTCCAGGTTTTGTCCCGTAAGAAACGTTTAATCTCACCGATGATTGTCGGAATAGCAAATGCTTCAAACGTTTTGCCAAAAGAAGCGTCATATCTACGAATCGCACCAAGTAGTCCAATCACACCTACTTGAACAATATCTTCGTGATAAGGTCTACCTTTAGAGTATTTTCGTGCGATGGATTCAACCAATTTGTAATACTGTTCAACAAGTTGTTCCTGTGCGTATTCGTCCTGATGTAATTGATATTGTTGTATGAGATTATTAATCTCTTCTTTTGATCGTTGTTTAGGTTGAGATTGCTTCTGCATCACTCTCCACCTGCTCTCCTTCTAGGTACTTAGTCATAAAGACTGTTACACCTTTTTGATGATGAATTTTCACTTCATCCATTAATGTTTCTATTAGGTAAAGGCCTAATCCTCCTTCTCGTAAAAATTCAACAGAATCATTTGCTTGATAAGGACCTGCACTGTCTCTTGCTTGTTGAAAATCCAAGCTCTCACCTTCATCCGCAACCATGACTTCTAATTTATTTTTATAAAGGCCGAATCCTACAAGCACTTCACCATTTTCGTTGTTTTTGTATGCATGCTGAACTGCATTTGTACAAGCTTCACTCGTTGCAATCTTCAAATCTTCAATTTCGTCATAGTTAAATCCCATTCTACTGGCAATACCAGATAAGGTTAATCTAATAATACCGACGTATTCCGGCTTCGATGGGATTTTCATCTCAATGTAGTCGTACGACTCGGTCATTTCTTTTCACCTTCCATTTTGGTGCTGATATCAATAATGTCAGCAAGACCAGTAATTTCGAACAGCCTTTTTAAACGACTAGAAAGCCCAATGATTTTAAATTGACCATCGTGCGCACGTACATTTTTGAAAAGTCCTACAAAAACACCTAAGCCGGTGCTATCCATATAGGAAACACCCGAAAGATCAACAATCATCTCCACATTATCTTTTTCAGAAAGCGGAATAAGTTCTTTCTTTAATTCTGGTGCAGTGTATACATCAATCTCTCCACCTACAGTTACCTCAGTAATATTTTGATTATGATTTACATCTATATTAATGTTCATATTTTGCCCACCTTTTAGGAATAGCTGGTTACTCCTCATTTACCCTTTTAATTTTAGCTTAAACATTTCTTCTTAATATAATTAAAGTAAAATCATCCCTTAATTGGAAATCTTGTAATTTTTCAAGTTCTTTATATACGTTTTGCACAATATTTTGTGCTTTTAAGTGTATGTTTTTCTCAATTAAGGCTAATAATTCTTCTCTTTCAATAAAGCCTTCTTTTGTTCTTGATTCAGTTACGCCATCAGACATCAAAATAATCATATCCCCAGGCATCACTTCTTTTTCGTACTTTCTATATTTCGTGTTCTTTTCAATACCTAATAATAGACCCTTTGCAGGCAACTCAGAAAATGTCTGTGTTTCCGCATGATAAAACAAGCCTGGTTCGTGCCCAGCAGAGGCATAGGAAAAGATATGATGATCGATATGATATGTGCCATAAAACATCGTAATAAACATCGTTAAATCAACATTTTGTTCCACAACACGATTTAGATTCTCCAACACCAGAGTAGGCGTTTTACGATTTTCTGGTAAACTGTCCATAGCATATTTAATCATAGACATACAAAGGGCTGCTGGTAGCCCTTTTCCAATAACATCAGCTATTGCGATGCTCACACTATTATTTTCATCCTCAACAAAATTAAAATAATCACCATTCATATGTTTTGCTGGGACGCTGATTGCTCCAATATCCATGTCTTTTTTACATGGAATCTCTGTCCCAAGCAATGTTTTTTGCACATTAGCCGCGATTTCCATTTCGGTTCTTAATTCCTGTTGAATATGCTTTAAATTTTGGTGTTCGCGGTAAGCAAAACCATATGCCACCATCACTTCAAGCAGTATATCAAAAGACTCCTGCATTCTATCGTTAAATTTTTCTGGAAACATCTCAGCCATAATATTTCTATGGATGCTGACAATTTCCTCTGGAGGAATGTTCCGTTCAATTGCATTCCTACTTAACTTTTGTCCTTGATATAATGCCTGCTCTGAGCGGTCAGCTAAATAATTCGTTAATATCTCTCTATATTTGGACTCCAATTTCTGTCTGAAATCCATCTCAAGTTCCCCCTAACGGAGCCATTTAATCGCCCTTATATCTGTACCTTCACCCGGGCTTGAATCTATTTGAAAATCATCCATCAGTCTTTTTACCCCTGGGAGACCTGCTCCTAGTCCGCCCGATGTCGAATATCCATCCTCCATTACTTGGCGCAAATCTTTAATACCTGGACCACTATCAATTGATAATAGTCTTAGTCCCGTTTTGCCATTCTCATAGAGCTTCTCTATACAAATTTGACCTTGACCTGCATATAAGAATATGTTTCTCGCAAGTTCACTTATTGCTGTTGTAATTCTTGCTTGGTCAACCGTCCCAAAGCCCAGCTCTTTTGCAACATTTCTACCAAGCTGACGCGCTGAAACGATATCCCATTCATTGATTATTTTAACGCAGGATTGGTTGTCCATTCGGCTATTCCCCCAATTCCTGTTGTAATTTCTCCAAACCTTTTTCTAAATCTAGGGCGGTCAATACATTATTCAGACCGATTCCTAATTCAGTTAACGTAATTGCTACTGCTGGTTGAATGCCTGTAATGACAACTTTAGCACCCATTAAATGGGACATTTCAATCACATCACCTAATACTTTAGCGATAAAAGAATCAATAAAATCTATTGATGTTAAATCGATTACAACACCATTTGCACTCGTATCATGTATTTTCTTTAACAAGTCTTCTTGAAATTGAAGTGCCGTCTGGTCATCTAGTTCCCATTGAATAGAAACAAGTAAACAATCATGTAGTTTTAAAATCGGAATTCTCAAAACGTCACCCCTCCAATGGCACAATTTTACGTTTAGTCATTTCCAATGCTGCTTCTACGCCAGATTTCATTGTATTTTTCGTAATAATTCGGTTTAAGTCGATACCAAGGCTCACAATCGTTTGCGCAATTTCCGACCGAATACCTACAAGCATGCATTTTGCGCCTACTAAGTGGACTGCATCTGCTGCTTGGATAATATGGTGAGCAACCATTGTATCAACAACAGGGACACCTGTAATATCAATCAAGACAACTTCTGAACGATGTTTTACCACACCTTGAAGAAGGTTTTCCATAATTTGCTTCGCTCGTTCTGTATCGATCATCCCAATTAATGGCATAACTGTAATGCCTTCAAATACAGGAATTAAAGGTGCCGATAGTTCTTGCAATGCAATCTTTTGATTAGCGATCGTTCTTTCCCAAGAAACAGTGTAATCATTAATTATTTCACTATTCATCGCTTTTAACCAATGATTCAAATCATGCATCACTTTCGCTTCATTCTCTGGACGAATATACTTATCTTTGACCATTTCATCAAATACAACATCGCCCAGTACATCTAGAGCATTTACGACAAAACGTAGAGGCCAGCCTAAACTGACAATTCTATCTGAAAAATTCTCTGATTGACGCTCATACTCGTCCTTTTTGCCAGAAATTTTCAAGATAGCGAGCTCCACTAACTCTCTTCCATATGTCTCGAAGTTTTGATCTAGGATGACATTGGTAATTGTTTCGTCAGAATCCTCTTTTAATCGGTTCAACCATTCTTTAAAAATATCTTCTTTATTGTGTTGAATATATTTCAAAGTCATTTGTCTTCCCTTACCTCCTATACTAGCACATCTATTGGTTAGTTTTTCCTTATTATCATTGATTGTAAAAAAATCTACATGATTGTAAAAAATCCAGCAAAAATCTACAACTATTGCCTTATATTATAACGCTTTCTATTTGAAACGTCTTTAACAATATATCCAAATTAAGTGTGTACCCTTTTTTGCTTATTATCAAACCTAAAACATTAAATTCCTTTTATTTCTTTTTGTTCAGAATAATATCTCAAATATAAAATTGGGGGATTTAAAGTTTAAGCCCGTTTCAATAAGTGTATTACATATATTAATAAGTCCTATCATTACAATAAATGGACTTGTTTAAGATTAGGAAGCATATAAAAAAACGCCCCAACTTTTTTGAGCGTTTTCTAAAATTCTATAAGACCTAAACTGACTTGTAAGGCTTCATTTACCTTATCCATCATTTCGTCATCAAGATGGGTGATTTTATCGGTTAATCTCTGCTTATCAATTGTACGAATTTGTTCTAACAATATTACTGAATCTCTTTCAAAAGCATATCGCTTCGCATCAATTTCAACGTGAGTAGGCAGCTTTGCTTTTTGAATCTGAGCGGTAATTGCTGCGATGATTACTGTGGGACTAAACCGATTCCCGATGTCGTTTTGTATAACAAGTACTGGACGGACACCGCCTTGTTCTGAGCCAACAACTGGGGATAGGTCTGCAAAATAAACGTCACCACGTTTAACAATCAAAGGATCAGCCTCCGCTTACAAGACGTTCAACTGCGTTTTCTGCCTCGTATTCCGCTTGAAATGCTTCAGATGCTATCGTCAAGTTTAATTTTGCCATTTCCATGTAACCACGTCTCATGGACTCACGAATATGTCTTTTCTTCCGTTCACGCAAATACATTTTCGTTGCTTGATAAATAAACTCACTTCTGTTTACGTTCTCTTGCTTCGCATAACCATCTAATTCCGTTAATAGATGTTGCGGCAGCTTCACCACTATTTCTGTTGTTGCGCTGGATTCAGACACAAACATACACCTCCACCATCACTACACACCATATTTTTTATATCTACCAATTTTCATATTACCATTATTCTCTTAGGCTGCAAAGGGGGTTTTTTATTTAGTAAGAAATTATCCATAAAAACAGTTGCATTTTCTTTCAATGTCTTCCTAGGAATTTCAGTGATAATTTCCCAAATTATTAATAACTATTATCTACCAACATGTTCATTGATATGCATTAAAGAATCCCATTTCTTGTAGAAATTTTTGTTTGATCCTGCATATAGATTCTTGGTATGCGCATACCTATTTGGCAAGTTACCTCATAATTAATTGTTTCAAGTGTGTTAGCTATGTCATCTACAGAGATGGTCTGATTATTTTGAGTCCCGATTAACGTAACGACATCTCCAATTTGCTCTTCCTCACTAATACGAATCATGCATTGGTCCATACAAATTCTGCCGACAATACTTACTCTTCTTCCATTAACAAGGACCTCTTGTGTTGCTAACCTCCTAATCCACCCGTCCGCATATCCGATTGGCAAGGTACCAATTGATTCCTCTTTTTCAGCTTCGTACGTTGCTCCGTAACTCACTTTCTCGCCCGGTTGCAATTTTTTCACATGAACAATTTTCGTGTGAAGTGAAAACGCCTCTTTTAATTTAAAAGGTAAATGATTTTTAATTTCAGAAGATGGTGACATGCCATACATTGAAATCCCAAATCTAACTGCATTAAATTTCGCCTCAGGATGTCTCATGCCAGCTGCACTATTACTAGCATGAATATATCTTGGTTGTTCATCCATCCAGCTTATCATTTCATTAAAGGTGCTTAACTGTTCATTAAAATAGGATGTCTCAAGTTCATCTGCTGTCGCAAAATGCGTGAAAACTCCTTCAACATGGAACTTTCCTTGCTGTAGTTGGTATTGAAATATTCCCCATTCTTCTTTTGATTTAATCCCTAATCTACCCATCCCCGAGTCCATTTTCACATGAACTTTTACTTCTTTACTTATGAATGGTGCAGCTTTCTTCAGCCACTCAGCTTGGCAAACAGTTAAAGTAATTGCTGCTTGTTCGGCTAACCCAGCATCCTCTGGTCGTGTGAGCCCTAAAACTAATATCGGAGCGTCAATCCCTTTATTTCTAAGAGCAAAAGCCTCATCCAATGTCGCCACCGCTAAGTATGTGGCACCAGCCTTTAGAGCTGTCTTGGCTACCTCTATATCTCCATGGCCATATGCATTTGCCTTCACAACTGCAAACAACTCTGCTTCTTCTCCAATATGTTTAATCATTGACTCTACATTATATGTGATATAATCCAAATTTATCTCTGCCCAAGTATCACGAAAATATGGGACCTGTTGATTCATACCGTCCACTTCCTCTTTATACTTTTCCTTCTATTATTTGATTATGTCACATTAACGTATAACAGAAAAGACAAACTTTCTTCTTAGACCAAGTGAAGTAAAAGCAGTGTAAGATGTAATTTAAGAAGTATGTTAAACATGGTAACTTAAAGTTACCTTTGATTACCAATTAATCTAGATGATATGGCGTTAATATTGGCAAAATTATCATCCGTAGAAACCGCAAACAACGCAAAGAAACCCGAGGAATCTACCTCGGGTTTATTTATCTATATTTATTTTACAACTTCCCCTTGTACAGACTGTGCAATTTGGATCATTTCTTCTTTCGATAGGTTTGTCGATGCAATCATATAATCCACGCCATTTTGCGTCCAGGATACCATATTATCTGATACGGCTCCTACCGTGAAGCCAAGGTCAACAGGGTCACCATTCATCATCGCCTCTTCACCACCAGAGGTTTGAACAATAACAGCCTTCTCTTGAATCATTGTGAATGATTTGTCTTCACCTTCATAGGTTAGAATGACACGTTTACCTTCTTCTGTTTCTACTTCTTTTTCAGAAACAAGTTCAACTTCAGGTAGCGATTCTGGATAGAAGACAGTGAAATCTTCTTCTTCTGCTACTTCAGCCATGACTGGGAATTCTAACTGCGCACCTGTCATATTTTTCTTCGTATCGAAATCTTTATTATCTAGTTCTTCATTAAATTTCACATTGGAGAAATCTACCGTCACAACTGGTGTTCTTTCTGCATCCATTACCTTTACACTAACTGGAGATAGATCCGATTTATTCAAGGTAATCTCTTGGAGAGGTAGCATTTGATTGTTTTGATAACTCGTTTTTGTTTCATAAACATAATGATCTTCCGTTGCTTTAAATTTTGCTTCCTTATCATTTTGAATATCTTCAATTAATGACTCATAAAGGTACGCTTGACTACTATTGTTTGGCCAGTCACTTTGGAAGCGAAAACTTTTATTCAAAGCTGGCGTAAGAACAAACACACCTTCTTTGTTCTTTAAGATCATTTGACTTTGATCTTTTTCAGTGTTTTTAAGTGCCACACGATAAAATTCCGGGTTCTTATGCCATATTTCTATATCATAGGATTGCGGCTCGGAACCTGTTTGCAGCGTCATTTTCGCTTCCGCCTTATAGCTTTTTAATGATTCTAGTTTGCTCGATAAATCTTTTGTCACATCCTCCTGGGATTTTGTCCCACATGCAGCTAGTGTGACAGTTATGGCCAGTCCCATGAGTAGCCAGAAAAACTTCTTCTTCATTCCTTCAACCCCTTTTTCTTATAATCAACAGTGCAATCAAACGCTTCCGTGGCCTTGTCTCCTCCATTGCACTATTGAATATATGAGACAACCTCAAAGATTATTCCAGACCTTCTAATAGATCAAGAATATTTTTTCGAGCCTGGGGATGATTTGTATGTAATTAATTACAGGCGTTTATTAGGAATAGTAGCTATAATCAACTTTACTTCCTGTCCTAATGAATACTACTCTTTTTCAATTATCACTTGAGCAATGGCATACTCTCTACTATGGGAAATAGATAAGTGTACAAGACAGCCATCAACCGGACGAACAATTATCGGTTGTCCAGTCGTATGGTTAGCTGTTTCAATATCTAGAAACGAAAGTGATTGTCCGATGCCTGTTCCTTTCGCTTTAGCAAAGGCTTCTTTCGCAGCAAATCTCCCTGCTAAATATTCTATTTTTCTATGCCCAGTTAGAGTCTCATATTTCTTTTTTTCGCTTGTTGTTAAAATACGTTCGACAAACCGTTCTTTTCTTTTTACTAATTGTTTAATTCTCTGTATTTCAATCATATCGATACCAATGCCTTTAATCATTCTAATCACCATCTTCTAAATAAAATAAATGCTGCATAAAACAAACTATAGTATATTTAATGTATGAGAACATTTTAGGAGGAGTCAATTATTGTTTATCAGGACAGAAAGCTTTAGAGAATTTATTCGCTTCTATCCCATCGTTACTTCTATTATCGCTATTAATATTGTATTGTATTTACTTACTGTTTTGCCCATCCTACCAACCAATTGGTTAATGGCGCATTTTGCAGGTATTAATATTTATATTATGCAAGGGGAGTTATGGCGACTTGTTACACCTATCTTCATGCATAGCGGATTTGCTCACCTTTTATTTAATTGCTTCTCGCTTGTGTTATTTGGACCCCCACTTGAGAGAGCAATTGGCAAGGGGCGTTTCCTCCTTGTTTACTTCCTAGCTGGTATTGGCGCGAATATCGCAACACTCATCCTTGAACCGTTAACATATATTCACGTTGGCGCGAGCGGGGCGATTTATGGTATCTTCGGTTTCTTTATTGCTATTATTGTGTACCGCAGAGATTTACTTTCACAGCAAAATACTCAGCTCATTCTTGCCATCACAGTTATTGGTGTAATTATGACCTTCTTGCAAGCGAATGTAAATGTGATTGCCCATCTATTTGGTCTATTAGCAGGTTTCCTCACTGGTTCAGCAATGATTAAAACGAAATTAAAAGCTGGATATGGTGCAACGAGACCAACAAACCAATGGAAATCTTCAGCTAGACGATTAAAAGGTGTCCCCCTATCAACCATTATTATCTTTGGGGGCATTATTCTTCTTGCCATTATCGGTCTATTGTCACGTTAATGAAATCGTTCAAACAAACAGCAAATCCGAACAATTTATGTTCGGATTTGTGTTTCTCATTCTGTATTCTCAGGAGTATAAGAATACCACTTGTATATAGATAATACATCTTCTACTTCTAGGTCAACTACATCTCCTCCAGTTGCACCTGAACCAGACATAGCCTTAGCAGAAATAGTAGCTAACTGATTTTGCTTCTGAAAATACGTTTCTTTCATTGAAATTGATTGTGTTCTATTCTTCCTCAAATAAACAGTTGTTTTAGAAATAAATCGTGAACGAAGAACGAGTTGATTTCCTATAATCGTCCAACCAGCTGCTTTATAACGGTAATAAGATAAAATAAGCATCAATCCAACGAACACTAAACTAAATAAACCCCACACTGAGAAGAAATAAAGAAGGATAACTGCGACTGGAACAGAGATAAATAATCCTCTCAATATGTATCTTCGTAAAGCCCTTTTTGGTGCTGGAACAAACATATCTGTCAATTGGTAATCATTTAGTCCAGTTTCTATCTTCTCGCGAATTCGGTTTCTCTTAATGATCGGTAACAGCATCACTTTCGAGCTATCCGCATCCTTTAATGACCCACCTGCACTCTCAAGGTAAACAGATGCATAGCCAATCGCTTGTCGAACTGGATTCTCATTTATCCTTAATGCTTGAATCCGATGTAAGGGAATCGTTAGTTGCTTCTTCTCCAATAGACCGCGGGTAATAACTAATTCTTCTCCCACTTTTCTTACAGTGAAATTAGCATACTTTAACACTGATCCAATGAGAGCAATAAGCCAAGCAAGAACGAAACCAAGGAAAACCATTAAACTGATGAGCATAACACCACCTGTAATAAAGACACTCAATTCATCAAATATCTTCTCATAAGGAATGACTTCAGCAAATTGTGATAAAAAGGCAAAGACAGCTGATATCACAACACCTACTCCCCCAGAGGTCGAAGAAAGTAAAATCAACTCTCCAGGTTTAATTTGGTAAAGTATTTGTTCCTCTTTTTGTTCTGTTTCGATTTGCTCATCTAACTCTATATGTGCATTTTTAGATTGTGATAGGATATCTTGAATCTGCTGTGCCTCATTTTTAGAAATAGCAGTCAATATAGCTTCTGCCTCTAGTCCTGAACCAGCTGTTTCAATGGTCATTTTCACTAAACCAAAAGGTCTTTGTAAAATACCTTCTGATAAATCAAGACTTTGGATTCTTTCGAAAGGGATATATCTTTTTTTCCGAATAATTAACCCTGATTCAATTCGTAATTCTCCCTCTTCTATTCTGTAGGTAAAACGAAGCCAAGTAAGAATACCGGATATAAGAATAAGAGCAATAATACCTATTGTAATAAAAAGCTGAATCTTCCCTTCACTATTACCAAATACGACAATAATTAAAATGGGAATAATGGAGTCCTTTAATGTTTTCAGTACATTTGATACGGCTGCAATCGGATGAAGTCTTCTCGGCTCAGACATCATCTACAGCCACCCTTGCTAAGTTAGATATAAAAAATCGCAGTTCTTCTGCTTCTTCTAGATCTAATGCGGGTATTTCATGAACAGTTGCCGCAGTTGAAACCGTCACGGTAGCTAGTTTATATTTTCGAAGAATAGGTCCTTGGTGAGTATCTACATGCTGTACTCTAATCATTGGGACGAGTGTACGTTTAATGATAAATATTCCATGCTGTAGTTCTATTTCATTCTCTCTCACTTCATAGCGCCACCTTTTCCACCGCACAGTCGGAAAAACTTTAATCGCTAAATAGGCATAAAGAGCAAATATAATTAATGCAACACCAATTATCCACATCGGCCAATCAAAAATGAATGTTAAAACAATAGCGCCAATTGCCAATACAAATGGGATAAGGGAATGTAGTGCACCAGATATTTTCCAAACAGTCAGACCCCGTTTAGAAATACGCTTTTGCGGCTTCGATAACATATATGTAAACCCCCTAAAATTCCTTATTGAACAACTATAGTATACATGAAAGCCATACTATTTCTCAGTAAAAACTTGGATATTTTTTCATTCTTATTTATTATTTCTATACGATAATCTAAAGAAAAGGTTTCAATTAGAGTGAAGTTGATTAATCCCTTACCTATCTACTTCATTTACTTATAAAATGTCATATGATCTTTATCTTGTCGGTAGTAGGCTAATCGATCTTGTAAGTTACCCGTATGGAACTCAAATTTATGACCATCCGGGTCAGTAAAATAAATCGAGCGCTTATCTTTTTTGTCCCTTATGCGGCCTGATAAAATATTCACTTTTAAGTCTTGTAAGCGTTGATAACTACTTTCAAAATCATCTTCATCAATAGAAAACGCAATATGAGTATAAGATTGGGCAATCTCCTGACGAGGTATGTCTTTTTCTTCATTAAGGGCAATCCACATGCCTTGACAATCAAAATATGCTGTCGTTCTCCCTTTTACAAGCAACTTAGCTACAAAAACCTTCTCATAAAAAGCAATAGAACGGTCTAAATCAGAAACAGAGAATAACATATGGTTCAAACCTTTAATCATACTGCCGTTCACCTCATCTTAAATTTATCTGGCATCCTATTAACCATTATACTGAAGCAGCAGCAAATACTATAGATAAAAACACATCTAGTTTAACGTCTATAAGTTTTATATGGACTTTTCATTTTCTTCCACCACA
Organism: Cytobacillus sp. FSL W7-1323; assembly: GCF_038595015.1. Lineage (NCBI taxonomy): Bacteria > Bacillati > Bacillota > Bacilli > Caryophanales > Bacillaceae > Cytobacillus > Cytobacillus sp. FSL W7-1323. The sequence continues at coordinate 444,100 of NZ_CP151998.1, read as the reverse complement.
GACCCCTTTTGCTACATGTCTACATAACACAAAAGAACCGAGCTTCATTTCAATGCTCGGTTCTCCCAATATATTATCTATAGCTATTTGCATTTGTTTTCTTATTTCCTTGATAATTCCTTTTACCTGAAGGTTTACCATCACGGGAGCGATAGGAGTTACTTTGTCTTCCTTTCGGGCTATACCCACCTCTAGGACGGTTACTTCTATCTGTGGATCTTCTGTCTCGTTTAGCCGGTAAAGGTTTCTCTTCTGTTAGTGTTACCGGAGTCGTGTCCGGTTCTTTGATCATGAGCTTCAACAATGCTTGAACTACCGTTGTTGCGTCGTGGTGTTCAAGTAATTGTTGTGCAGATTGTTGATAATATTGAAGATGATTATCCTCAATGATTTGCTCGACTTTTTCTGCAACAGCCTTTTGTTGCCCCTCTAATGCTTGATCTAACGTCGGAGCAGCCATTCTTTCCATTTTCTTTTTCGTTGTTTTTTCAACGATACGTAAGTATGATTTCTCACGTGGGTTAATAAATGTCATGGCCATTCCTTCTTTACCAGCACGACCTGTTCGACCAATACGGTGAACATAACTTTCCGGATCTTGTGGTATATCAAAGTTATACACATGTGTAACACCAGAAATATCTAATCCACGAGCTGCTACATCTGTTGCGACAAGGACATCAATGGACCCTTCTTTAAACTTACGAAGGACAGACATACGTTTAGCCTGGCTCAAGTCACCATGTATTCCTTCTGCATTGTAACCTCTTAAACTTAAGGCTTCAGAAAGTTCATCAACCCTTCTTTTCGTACGTCCGAAAACAATCGCAAGTTCTGGTGATTGAATATCAAGCAGTCTTGTTAACACATCAAATTTATTTTTTTCTTGTACTTCAATATAATATTGCTCAATGAGTGGTACAGTCATTTCCTTCGCTTTTACTCGAACGATTTGTGGCTCTTTCATAAACCGTTCAGCAATACGTTGAATGGCTGGTGGCATCGTCGCAGAGAAGAGTAAAGTATGCTTCTCTTCTGGGACACTTGATAAGATTTTTTCAATATCATCAATAAAGCCCATATTTAACATTTCATCAGCTTCGTCTAAAATCACTTTTTTGACATGATCTAATTTTAGTGTTTTTCGATTAATATGATCAAGAATTCTTCCAGGTGTACCGACAATAATATGAGGACGATTTTTTAACGCTCGTATTTGACGGTTAATATCTTGGCCACCATAAATCGATAACACTCTCGTTCTTTTCCCAAAACCGAGTTTGTATAATTCCTCTGACACTTGAATGGCTAATTCTCTTGTCGGCGCGATGACTAAACCTTGAATAAAACTATCATTATAGTCAATATGGTCAATCATAGGAATACCAAAAGCAGCTGTTTTACCTGTACCTGTTTGTGCTTGTCCAATTAAGTCCTTATTCTGCAAGCTTAAAGGAATCGTCTCTGCTTGAATCGGAGTTGCCTCTTCAAACCCCATTCTCTTAAGAGACTTCATTGTTTCAGGGCTTATACCCAAATCTTGAAACTTAGTCAATGTATCCAATCTCCTTCTGTTCTTTGAAAAATATTTTATTTCATCAAGTAGGCAGGAAATTTCCCCAATCAAAGTTGTTATAATTACAACGATTTAAGAGAAACCCACTATAGAGAGGATGAGGGAGAATTTATTACCAATGCATGAATTGCTATGCTTATTTGTATAAAAAAATAAATGTATGATGACTTCCGCATCCTAAATCTAACGAACAATTACAAATAGAAATTTTTATTCAGACATGTAATGAAAAAAGACATTCTCCTACCAGTGGAGTATGTCCGGGTTTCAATGGAGTTCCTGTTGACACTTTGTTGTATATATTACCATCTCAACGCATGATTTGCAATGCTTTAGCAGGACATAGTATGACAGTAGTATAAAAATAAACAATTGACAAAAGAGAGTTCATTTGAAGAAAATCGCCTTAACTAAAAGGTTATGAAAGAAATTGAAGTACTTCTTTAAACAGGTGCTCACTTTCATCACAATGACAAATTAAATGTTTTGACCGTTTAATAATAATTTTGTGTTTCTGTTCTGAGGTGATGTGTTTATAAAGATAATCTGCACTGCGTACAGGAACGATGCCATCATCTTCTCCTTGAGCGATGAAAGTTGGAACCTTCACTTCTTTTAATCGTGGGCGAACCGTCGCTACTAGCTTTTGGAACTGCCTAGCTGCAGCAAACGGCGTGGAGCTGATCTTTTGTTTGTAATGTATAAATAATGGATTTTGCGTTATTCTTGTGCCTTGAAGTCCTTCTCTTAATAACCCTTTAATATCAAGGAAAATTTGTCTAGGATTTAAATAGTAGGCAGCTGCACTAAGTAAAACCAGTTTCGCTACCGGGTATTTTACCGCTAATTCACTAGCAATCATGCCTCCCATGGAGAATCCAATTATATAAACAACTTCGCATTTTTCTAGTAAGTTTTTTAATTCTTCCTCTGCATGATTGATCCATTTTTGAAATACAATCCCCTTTAAGGACTGCTTTTCTCCATGGCCAGGTAATGTTGGAACCGCTATTTCCCAATCCGTATGTTCCTTTATATAATTCGCCAATGGGGCGACTTCATAAGGTGCACCTGTAAATCCATGTATGCATAAACATCCAATCATCTTTTACACCGCCAATGGTAAATTTATCAGGCTATTGAACAGCTTATCAACTTTAACATAAACATCTAGTTTATTTTTTACCCTCTATACGGAAAATTAAATCCTCACAACGCAAAAAATGTTAATTATTATAATATAATTCAAAAGATAGAAAAAACCTTATGTTCCATGTGAAACAATAAGGTTTTTTGAATTTTAGTATAGTATTATTGCAATCCCTCAACGACTTCTTCTAACTTCATTCCTCTAGAAGCCTTAACGAGTACAATTGTTTCATCATTGACATGTTTTTTTAGTTCTTCAATTAATGGCGCCTTTTCATCAAAAGCAAATACACGGTCTTCAGACAATACTTCCTTGGCTCCCTTTGCAATTAAGTGTCCTAATCGACCATAGGTAAATACGGCATCGATGTTTTCCGCACAGATGGATAACCCAATTTCTTCATGAAATCTCTCTTCATCTGCCCCTAATTCCAACATATCACCTAGAACAAGTATTTTCTTCTTATATCCTGGTAAATTCGCTAATAATTCTATCGAAGCTTGCGTTGAAGTAGGGCTTGCATTGTATGCATCGTTAATTATTTTCTCGCCATTTTGACCCTGTAGTATTTCCATCCTCATATTTGTCAGTCTCACTTTCACTAATCCTGCTTCCATTTCCGCAAATGACACATTAAAATGTTGTGCAACAATCATAGCTGATAGAGCATTTAAGACATTATGCATACCTAAAATAGGTAAAGTGAATTCTACTTCGCTCGCATTGACCTGAAACTTACTACCGTTGTCTAATTGTTGGATATTCACAGGATATAGGTCATTTTGTTCGGTTCTTCCAAAGGTTTTAACCGTAGCTTGCCCTTCATATGAATCAAAGTAATTTCTTAAAAGGGGTTCATCCCCCATGTATACCATCAATCCATCTGACTTTAAGCCATTTATAATCTCAAGCTTTGCTTCAGCAATTCCTTCTCTTGAGCCTAAATCTTGTAGATGTGATTCACCGATATTGGTAATAATCGTTGCATCAGGGCGTGCTAGCTTAGTTAGAAAGTCAATTTCACCTTTACCACTCATACCCATCTCTAATACAGCTACCTCTGTTGTTTCTTCTAGCGCTAAGATGGTAAGCGGAAGACCGATATGATTATTATAATTGCCTTCGGTTTTTTGGACTTTATATTTCAACGCTAAAAGATTCGCCATCATATCCTTTGTCGTCGTTTTACCATTGCTACCAGTAATCCCTACCACTTTTATACTTAACTGATTACGATAGGCTCTTGCCAGCTCTTGTAATGCAGTTAACGTATCTTTAACGATGATAATGGGTAAGTGAGTCGGTGGATTTGGTACATCCTCTTGCCAAAAAGCAGCCGCAGCTCCTTTTTCGATAGCATCCGACACATACTGATGCCCATCTGTTCGCTCTCCTTTAAAGGGTATAAATAGTTGTCCTGGAGTAATCTCACGAGAATTTATACTTACACCTTGAATTTCTTTTTTTCCGTATGGTGAAAGATCATTCTCTATTTGAATCATTTCTGCTATATCATTCAAGGTTCTCTTAATCAACTTTTCCTGCCTCCTTTTTGACAGGTGCACTGCGGGGTGCAAAGCCTATCTTTCTATGTAACTGTATACGTTACAGCTTAGCTGTTCCGCTTACAGTTACTTTGTATGCTTAATTTTTTGTTTTTCTTGATGTCTTTCAATTGCTAAGTTGACAAGACGTTCAATAAGGGCTGGATATTCAACACCTGAATGCTTCCAAAGTAATGGGAACATACTGTATGGTGTAAAGCCTGGCATTGTGTTCACTTCATTTATATAGACTTTTCCTTCCTTTGTTAAGAAGAAATCCGCTCTAACAAGTCCCGAACAATCTAATGCTTTAAAGGCTTTAATTGCCATCGCTTCTAATTCGCTATATTCAGCTTCAGTAACATCAGCAGGAATCATTAAAATTGTATTCCCATCTTCATATTTTGCCGTATAATCGTAGAAGTTTTTATCTTTCGGAATAATTTCACCGGCAACAGAGCACTCAGGATAATCATTTCCCACTACACCTAGTTCAATCTCTCTTGCATCTACACCTTGTTCGATAATAATTTTACGGTCGTATTTAAATGCTTCAACGAATGCCTCATGGAGCTCACTACGATTCATACATTTGCTAATCCCTACACTTGAGCCTAAATTTGCTGGCTTAACAAAGCACGGGTATCCGATGGTATCTTCTACTTTGCGATAAGCATCCTCTTCCGCAGTTTCCCATTCCCCTCGAAGGTACCAAACATAATCAACTTGGTTTAATCCAGCTTGAGCAAAGATATTTTTCATGATCACTTTATCCATTCCTGCTGAAGAAGAAAGGACGCCATTTCCGACATATGGTAAATTCAAAAGCTCAAGCATTCCTTGAACCGTTCCATCTTCCCCATTTGGACCATGCAATAAAGGAAAAATCACATCAAAAGGTCGACTTTCTTGTGACTCAAAAAGGGTTGGTGCTAACGCTAAAGGTGATAGCTGTTGGCCTTCTGAAAAAGATAATTCTTTCACTGTCTCCACGGGCCCAGTAAGTTGTTGCCCCTTGATCCATTGACCTTCTTCCGAAATATAAATAGGATAAATATCAAATTTATTTGTGTTTAATGCTTTAATCACGGCAAGCGCTGTCTGCATAGAAACATGATGTTCAGCAGATTTCCCACCGTACAAAAGTCCGATCTTAATTGTCATCAATAAAACCTCCAATTTTAACAAGTAACTTATATTTATTTTACCACTTTATAAAATAAGAGAGTAAATGTTTCAACAAGATAAATGCCTATAAAAGTATATGTATGTATAACCATGGGAAAAGGAGCTTACTTCAATTAAAAAATAGCCATTTCTCTCTTAAAAAAAGTGATATCGTCATTGGAGATTGTCCTCATATCGACTATTAATGGCAATGAGATGAACTCATGTCAGGATATAAAGACCTAATTCCCATTATCCTGAAATATTTAATAATATATCCTTCATTCCTGCTACAACCTATAGATAGCATCAATATAGATGCTAAGTTCTTTGAAGTTGTTCTACCTACTGATATACCACTATTATACTTTTTTTCACTTACTTCTCTGTTAACATTATGTTACAAAAGCTCTAGTTTTCTATTACAAAAAGATTAATATCTGTAATCGTTATCTATATATAATAAAAAATTTTCTTTTTTAACGAACTGACATTAGGTATCATTCACTAAATAGGACAAATGATTGCCAGCCCATTTTACCTCATTTATATATTTTATACTAGCTAAAATAAATGGCAAGATTAATCATCGCATCGTTTCGATTACAATCGTACGATTTGCCATTAGGTAAATAAAATCAATCAAAAGACCTACCACCTTTATGTATATTCACTTTCTAACCATGCCACATTGACTACTGTCAAAGTAAAAAGAAGCATCCGCACGCCAGTTATTGGCAATGTGCCGTACATGCTTCTTTCACAATTTGAAAACGCTGCGATTCATAGGTAAGGATTGTTAAACTTGTTCCCTCAATATCTGGCGCGCCGTTCCAAAATTGATGAACTGGCAGGATGCGACAAATAGAGTAAATAGCTCTCAATGCGACACCATGAGTGACCACTAACACGTTCCCACTTGTGGTTAAAGTTAATTCTGCTAGAAAGGCACGCAAGCGATCAATCACATTTTGAAAGCTTTCACCGTATGGGTTGTCATATTCATTAGGGTGTTGCCAATATTGCGCAAATAATAAAGGATCATTCTCCCAAATTTCCTCTTCAGTTTTCCCTTGCCACTCCCCAAGCATAATCTCCATCAATCGCTCATCTTTAACAATCGCTTCCCCATTTGTAATGATTTGTGCTGTTTCTAATGCTCGACCACTTGGAGAGGAGAAAACCTTTGTAAATTTTGTTTGCGCTAATCTCTGGCCAAGTTTTAAAGCATCTTGCTTACCTTTGTCAGTTAAAGGAGAGTTTAATCGACCTTGCATTCTCTTCTCTATATTCCATTCCGTTTGCTCGTGCCTTGTTATAAAAACAGTTAAACTCATTCCTTCACCTTTACAGGATAAAAATAACCAGTAGCCATTTCTTTTATTTTCTGTTCATTCGCAAGTGTGTAACTAATAATGAAACAGGTTGCAGGACCTGAAGAAGCGAGTAAGTCTAATTCGCAAGTGATATCAGTTAGGGCAAAGACACGATCCTCAAATAATTGATTTAACTCAGCTAATATCCCTTTAGAGCCAACAGGCATGACTGTCACTTTTTCCATATTGGCGAGTTTTGAACATAGCGCTAGCGGAGCTATATGTAGAGCATCATGAATGACGGCTTCTCCTACTAACGGTCTACCGATAACTGCTATCTGATTTTCTTCTGTAAACTCTATCGTATGAATATCTTTACTCGCATGTATTTTTCCCATAACAGATACAGCTGTTGCAGATTGCTTCAACTCAAAGTTACTTTCTGTACTTCCTGTTATAGATAAATCGGTTAGGCCTAGTTCCAGCAAGCCCTTTTCAATTCCTGTTACTAATGATTGCCACACTTGATCTCCAGAAAAATTCTGTAAAATTATCGCTAAGGGCGTTGCACCTATAGCTATACATTCCATCATCGATACCCTTAAAGCATAATAAGCGACATCCTCATAAGAAACTTTAATTAAATCCTCATGCTTTAATCCAATACCACCGCTATTATCACTTGCTATGACAAGTGATTCTTCCTTGTTATATGGAATCACTAGCACATCTCTCATTTGGTATTTTCCATGGATGTTTTTACAGGTTGTATGATTTTTGCCAATCTTGGAATGAGGATAAGCGCTATAGCTACGTTAAAAATAGAACCAACTAAAAGCGAAGGTACGAGTGCCAAATAAAACGCTTCCCCCATAATAAAAAGAAATGGAAGTGGGGCAGCAAACGAGTTTCCAAGTACAAAGAGAATAGAAGCAATCCATCTATGTCCATTGCGGTAAAATAATGCAAATATATAACTTAGAATGGCCATTTCAATCGCTACTACCAAATGAAAGGGCCCCATTGGCAACCCACCTAATAGTGCTGACAATAAATGACCCGTCCCTCCAACGATTGCACCAGCCGGACCTCCTAATAAGGCACTAGCAAGTAGCGCAGGAAATGAATCTAGTGCCACACTAGTGACAATCCCAGCTGGAATCTTAATTGCTGCACCAATCACCGATAGGGCAACAAAAACACTTAGCCATGTTATTTTAATTCCTTTCAAAAGACCCATCACTTATTCCCCTTTTCTTTTACCCCCACGGAACACTTTCGCACTACGTACATATTCTACATCCGGATTCCCTAAGCGAAAGTTGATGACGCGGGCTAATGCAAAAAAGTAATCAGATAAGCGATTTAAAAACATAACAGCTACATCTGGAACAGTATCATCTGTTTTCTTAAGTGATACGACTAATCTTTCTGCTCTTCTTGTGACGGTTCTTGCTATGTGGATAGAAGCAGATGCCTTGGCACCTCCTGGTAAGATGAAACGTTCTAATTCCGGTGCTTCTGCAATAAACACATCAATTCTCTCTTCTAAATAATCAATGGACTCTTGTTTTAGCTTCAGTTCACGTGTCTTTGTTACGTTTGCTAAGTCTCCACCACAGTCAAAAAGTTCATGTTGTATCTTCTCTAAATCATCCAAGACGTCTGCGAATTTTGCTTGATCCAACTCAGTTACAGCCTGACCGACAAAACAATTGACTTCATCAACTGTACCATAGGCTTCAACACGTATATCGTCCTTTTCTACTCTGCCGCCAATAATGCTCGTTTTTCCTTTATCTCCTGTTCTCGTATAAATTCTCATCTAATCGCCCACTCCCTTATTTAATTTTCTGTGCTATACCATACCAAATAATATCCATTTGCGTTGCCTGTTTTGCCATTTTTTGATACACTCGTCCGCAAACATCGCGTAAAAGTCGATCTTTTTCTTCTACTGGTACAATGCCCTTTGTTATATCCGTACCAATTAAGATGACCTTGCGTGTACGTCTGCTGTTTTCCCATGCTGCAAAATCAACGAGGAGTTGCTGTACTCTTTGTTGTATCTCCTCTTCACCACTGTAAGTTAATACATCCTTTACCCAATATTCTATTCCTTCCCATACAATTACACCATCAATATCTGTAAATTTTTCTACTTCAGGTGGTGATGAACTACGGTAGGCGGAATACCAGAAATGGCTTGCTCGGTGAATACCATATTGTTTTTCTACCCATTCTCCCTTTCCGTTATAGGCTCCTCCTGTAACAAAGTGCATATAACCTCTCCCCCTTTCAATTTAACATCGATTTGATAGCCTCCACTATAAGGAATCTTCCAGTCCCAAAAAGCTTTTTTATTTTTCACTTTCGTATGTAATATATGGCGGATCACTCCACCGTGCGTGACAATCGCCATTGTTGAAATTGCTTTCCTCAGCGCTTCTGCTACTAACGAGTCCCACGCGTGATCAAGTCGTTGACTAAATTCACTATAACTTTCACCATTAGGGGGTGATAATGTTTGCCAATGATTTAACCACTTTCGATATGGTTGATGATTCTTTAATTGCTCATACGTACAGCCTTCCCATTCACCGAAGTTAAGTTCTCTCAAATCACTCATCAAGACAAGTGGTTCATCAGGAAATAATTGCTTACTCGTTTCAATACATCTACCTAAATCACTTGTTACAATGATATCGCAAGGTGGGACGATTGGGACGATAGCTTTCGCCGAAACAAGCGGAGAATCACTCCAACCTAGATAGGCTTTCCTCCTATTGGCCTCTGTCATCCCATGACGAAATAATGTGATAACCAAAGAACCATCCATAAACTCCATTCCACTCCTTCCACACATGCACCAATGACATCACCTGTTGTGCCCCCAAACCAACCTACGCTTTTTTGTTTCATGATCATAAATAAGCATAATGAAATGATTAACATGCAAGTAAATCCGAATAAAAGGGAAGGAAAAAAGAAGAACAGCCCTATAGCAACTAGTAAAATATATACACCATATATCACAACACTTCTCGAAGTAGCTGCATCCTGAAACATTTTACCTAACCCACTATTTTTTGCTGTCTTCACCTTCACTAGCATCATGCCCATGACCATACGACTAAAAAAAGGAATACAAGCAATAAAAAAGAAAACAGATGTGCTTTCTAACTTAATAGCAATTTCATAAATAAAAAATAGTTTTGTACCTAATAAGAGAATGACCGATAGCACACCAAAAGCACCCACTCTTGGATCCTTCATCACTTCTAGTCGCTTTTGTCGATCACCATAGGAAAAGTATGCATCACTTGCATCCATCCAACCGTCTAAATGAATCCCTCCTGTGACAACGATTAATGTCACCCAAAGAAAAATGGCAGATGCTAATGGCGAAAAAGGAGAAATCATTAATAACAAATAAAATATAAGCGCATAGATGACACCTTGTATGATACCTAACAATGGAAACGTTTTAATCGCGCCATTTAAATGCTTATTATCCATCGGTAATTGGAGAGGAATCGGAATAGCAGTGAAAAATTGTAAATTAATTAATAATCCTTTTAGCCATAATTTCATAAGGTGTGATCCTCTATACCGATGATTTCTTTAAGAAGATTAAAGTCAACATTTGATTTAAAGTGTGCTGCTAGTTCTGCATACTTTTTGTCCTTCTTGGTACTGATATAAACCGGGTCTTTTAAAGGCAAACCTTTATCTACGCGAATCTGATTTAACCAATGTGCACGCCATTCATCGTGATGAAAAACATGATGCATATATGTACCAATAACCTTGCCACCTTTACTTGTATATCCATCATAATGGCCATCCGCTTTTTTCAGAAAATAATGCCTATCATGATTCTCTACTACTGTTTCGCCTAAATGGATTTCATATCCTTTTAATGATTGTACAAATGAGCCTTTTAACTTGGGGTGAAGCGTTCCTTCCACTTGAATGGTTGTTTTTTCAGTGATAAAAGTGGTGTCAGCTGGAATTACCCCGAGACCATTTATCTCCTTCCCTTTAATTCCCGTATCCGCACCATAAGGGTCGGCTAATCGCCTACCTAACATTTGAAAACCACCGCAAATTCCGATGACTCTGCCGCCATTTTCTATATAATGCTTTAACCATTTATCGAGCTTTCTATCACAGAAATATTGCCAATCATGGATCGTGCTTTTCGTTCCTGGTAAAATGACAGCATCAGGCATGCCCATTTCATCACTATGATTAACCCAGCGGAAAGATACATCATCTTCATATAAAAACGGATCCATATCGGTAAAATTGGAAAGATACGGTGGTTTAAATATAGCAATATCTATTGGGTTATCCTTTTTAGAAACTTGTATAGATAAGGAATCCTCTGCATCGATCATATGATGATGTAAATATGGCATCACACCGATAACTGGAATACCACAGTGATCTTCTATCCACTTCTTACCGTCCGCAAATAGAGACAGATCTCCTCTAAATTTATTAATAATAATGGCTTTCACTCGACTTCTTTCGCTTTCTTCTAGTAATGATAACGTCCCAACGATACTTGCAAACACGCCTCCTCGATCGATATCAGCTACTAACAACACAGGCACATCTGCCATTTCAGCCACTTTCATATTGACTAGCTCACGATCTTTTAAATTAATTTCTACAGGAGACCCGGCACCTTCCATCACGATCGCATCATAAGTGTTTTCTAGTTTATTAAGTGCTATCTTAATCGCCTCTAGTCCCTTTTCATAGAAAGAGGCTCTATAGTCACGACCAGACTGAATCGTCTCAGCTTTCCCAAACAAAACGACTTCAGAAGTCGAGTCTGATGTTGGTTTTAAGAGAATTGGATTCATATAGACGGTTGCCTCTATTTTCGCAGCTTCTGCCTGTACACCTTGTGCCCGTCCAATTTCTTTGCCATCTTTCGTTACATAAGAATTATTAGACATATTTTGTGATTTAAACGGAGCAACACGCACACCCTCTTCTACTAAGGCTCGGCATATAGCTGTGGCAATCATACTTTTCCCCACATCAGAGGCGGTTCCAACGACCATTAAGCCTTTCATATTCTTCTCCTCCTTTCATCTGAATGAGACAGCCAGCATCTACTAGATAAGCTTCATCTGCAAGTGTCACGATTTTTTGATGGAGTCGTCCTAACATCTTTCCATACACAAGTACAAGTGGTTCATCACTTATCACATCATGGAATATTTCGTTACTTACGAGAATTAACGTATCGACCTTACTCGCAAGCTCTTTTATTCCTTGGACAAGATTTGCATAAATTTGTTGTTGAAATTCGTAATCAGACCAGCGATTCTCATAAAAAAACTCATTATTAAGCAGAGTTGTTAGGCAATCTAGAAGAATAATATCGTTTGAAGAGAAGTGGGTAGCTAGTTGGTGAACCTTTCTTGGTTGTTCCCATGTCATCCACTTCTTACCACTCTCTTGCCTCTGCTTTTGATGATGCTGAATGCGCAACATCATTTCCTTATCGCTTGGTTGAGCTGTCGCGATGTAATGTAATTGCTTCCCATGGTAGTAAACCCTATCAATGGCCAATTTCTCAGCAAGCCGACTCTTACCACTTCTCACTCCACCGCTTATAAAGATGATTCGCGCCATCGCTTTAATGCCTCCATCAATCGACTGTTTTCATCCGGTGATTTCATTGCTAGTCTAAGCCAATTTCCTTCCAATCCGGGGAAGTTGTATGTATGCCTTGGAATCAGTCCCTTTTCTAATAAAAAAAGAAAAAGTCTCTCGCTTTCTTTGGAAAATGGATCTTTTAATAAGTAAAAATTGGTAGATGAATCTGAATGTAGGTAATCATTATGTGTTAAAAAAGAAAAGATTCTCTTCCGTTCTACCTTCATCAACTCACGTGTTTCCTTCTGAAAGTTATTATCCTCTATACACAGTAACCCTATTTCCTGCGCTACACTATTGACACTCCAATGCGGTTGTATTGCCCTTAAGTCAGTTATAAATTGTTCATTCGCGAGCACATATCCTAAGCGAATCCCAGGAATGGCAAACATTTTAGTCATAGAGCGAATAATAACTAACTGATCGTACTGCAGTAATAACGGTGAGATCGGTTCATATTCATCCACAAAATCATAAAAAGCTTCATCGACAATGAGGTAAACACCTAGACATTCTGCAGCTTCAATCAAACGTTTGATTGAATCTTTCGAGAAGTATTTACCAGTCGGATTATTCGGGTTCGTCAAAAAAACTACATCAATCTCCTTAAAAGTAGCTATCAAACCTTCAATATCTAAATGCCAGTTCTTATTTAAGAAAAAATAGTCAATTTCACACACATTCGCTCGGCAAGCTGTCTCATATTCGGAAAAAGCAGGTTGGACAATCATTACACGCTTTCTTGCAAATAACTGCCCAATCATTGAGATGATTTCGGCTCCACCGTTGGCAATGAGAACATTTTCTTTTGGAAGTAATGTGGTTTTACTGATACGCTCTGTTAATCGTGTGGCAAACGGATCGGGGTATTCGTATAATGATGAAAGTAAGCTTGACCATTGCCTTTTTACAGCTTGTGGAGGCCCTAATGGGTTAATATTCGCGCTAAAGTCAATTGTCTTTGCGGGCATATCTAACTTTAATACTTCGTATAAATATTGTGGATTCGCACCATGCTTAGGCCATTGCAATCAAAACACCCCCTAGCCATAAGATAAAGAGATACAGTGGAATGGTCTTAGTAATAATAGTATTCGCCTCTACAATATGATTCCTTGATAATGGCATATTAGCTTCCCCCATCGTGGCACGATAAGAAACATGCCCTTCATATGTATTTTTACCACCTAATTGAACTCCTAATAAATAAGCCACAGCTGCTTCTCCCCAGCCACTATTGGGGCTTGGATGTTTTTTCGCATCGCTCATCACTAATCGGAAGCTCTCTTTCTTTCGAATAAATCTCGGCTTATTCACGAGAAGCATACAAAATGCTGTCAGTCTACTCGGTACCCAGTTCACCACATCATCAAGCTTTGCAGACGCCCAGCCAAAATCAATGTATTTCTCATTTTGATAACCGACCATTGAGTCACAAGTGTTAATAGCGCGATAAACTAATGCAAATGGTGCACCACCAATTAATGCAAAGAACAACGGGGCAGTAATCCCATCACTTGTATTTTCTGCTACTGTTTCAACTGTTCCCCTAACAATCTCCGCTTCATCTAGCTCTTCTGTATCCCTACCAACAATATATGAAAGCTTTTGCCTTGCTTCACTTATTTGTTCCTTCTTTAAAGGCTCGTACACTTCTATTGCCGCTTCCTTTAAACTCTTTTGGGCGATGGTAGTTGCGATTAACACCGCCTCAAATAATATTCCAACGATAGGGTGGACAGCATAAGCAATCACCACAATACTTATCGATATAACTAATACAATCAATAAGACTGTTGTTATCATAGCTACACCTTTCCATTTTCTATGCGCCCCTATATTCCATTTATTCCTTAAAAATCCTATTAAAGAACCCATCCACTTTACAGGATGCGGCCATTGCGGTGGGTCACCTATGAATCGGTCAATGACCACTGCTATTGTTAATGCGATTAAATGTTCAATCATCATCTGTTTCCTTTTTTCTTTTACGACTCTTGTGAATCGCTTTTTGTGTACATTCGTAAATACCTTTTCCAATTATTTTTCCTAGGGGTGTAACTGTTCCAGCGAAATCTATTTTCTCTCCACTTTGTGTTGCAGCAACTAATATACTATCCGTAGATGTGCCCGTGGCAACTGTCCCCGTTTCTTTGTCTCTTACTTCTAAATCCATTAATACTTTTGCTTTCGCTTCAGTTGCCGTCATCATTGCTTGAATAAATGCCTCTTCAGAAAGATGACCATTGACAAATATCCAACTATTTATAGTGCCTGGGGTTACTACCTCTTTATGTTTGCTCGCCATCGAAGCATCGACAGCGTTTCCTACACCTGCTGTGACCACGATCAACACAGAGAACAGATCCATTTCGTAAAATTCGTAGATCACATCATACGTATATACCGCTGTCATCATACCAACCGTTTCCGAAGGCTCAAACCCTTTTTCTATAAGAAAATCTACCATCTCCTCATAAAAATCATCACAGTTATAACTTTTATCAACATGGCGATTAACAAATGTTTGATACCAGCCAATACCAGAACCAACAACACCTGATGACATTACCCTTAGAGGTTGGGCAGACTGAAGTGTAATATATTCTTCATTCACCATTAATATAGCAGGTGTAATAATCTCTTCATTATGCCATTTCTCCTCAGGTATTAGGACTACTTGAGGTGCTGGTACTTTCGGGTGGCCGTGCTTCTTCACTTCAGTCTCATAAACTTCTATAATACGTGCTTCTTGCAATACTTCATTAGGTTTATCATTGCAGACTATTTTTCCATCATTTAATAAAACGATTTGATCACAATATAAACCGGCTAAATTTAAATCATGAAAAATGGATATGACCGTTAAACCCTTTTTCTCAGTCCATTCTTTTAACATATCTAGCAATTCTTTTTGATAGGATAAGTCTAAATGATTGGTTGGCTCATCAAGTAATAATATTTCTGGTTCTTGTGCGAGACTTTGTGCCAAAAACACACGTTGTCTCTCTCCACCTGATAGCTCAGTAATATTTTTATGTGCAAAATGCTGTACGCCTGTTTGTTTCATCGATCGTTGAACCACTTCTTCATCATCTTCAGACCATGTTTGGAACCAGCCACTTTGATGAGCATAGCGGCCAAGTGATACAATTTCCTTTACTGTATAAGAAAAACTATGTTCGGCATGTTGAGGTAGGACAGCAACGATTTTCGCTATTTCCTTCGTGTTATAATTTTGTACTGGTTGATCTTTTAAATAAACTTCACCAGATGTGACCGGTATAAGACCACTTAGCATCTTTAAAACTGTCGACTTGCCGCTCCCATTCGGTCCAAGTATGCCGAATAACTGTCCTTTCTCTACTTCAAAGGAAACATCATGAATGACCTGCTTGCCTCCATAACCACCGTTAATTTTTCGTAAGCTATACATCATCACATTATCCTCTGCCTTCCGCTCTTCTTTTAATTAGAATGATAGCAAAAACTGGTGCACCAATTAACGCAGTAATGACACCAATAGGTAACTCAGTAGGTGAAATGACTGTTCTTGCAAATAAATCAGCAAGTATTAAAAACCCCGCACCTGTCATCATCGATAAAGGAAGCAAGTGTCTATGGTCTGGTCCCCATAGCAATCTGGTCAGATGCGGAATGACTAAGCCGACAAATCCGATTGTACCTGACACTGCTACAGCGGCACCAGTTAAAATCGATCCGGCAATTAAGACCATCATCTTACGTTTCTGTACATTCACCCCGATATGACGAGCTCTTTCTTCGCCGAATGACATCGCATTTAATTCCTTGCTATTGGCAATGAGCATCGCAGAACCAATGATAAAGAAAGGAAGGATGATTTGAACATAGTCCCAACCTCTCATCGATACGCTTCCTAACAACCACCCAATAATCTGTCTCAGTTCATCCCCGGTTAAAGCAATCATTAAGGAAATAAATGCACCTAGAAAAGAACTGAAGATAATACCGGTTAAAATGATTGTCTCTACTCTCATGCCACGATCAATTTGTCGCGCAAAGAAAAGGACAACAATTATCGTTAGAAAAGCTGTTGTAATACTAAATAACGGTAAAGTAAAGGTGCCAACAAACGGAATGGATAAACCGAGAAAGATCGTTAATACAGCACCAACAGAAGCTCCTGAAGACACCCCCAATGTATAAGGGTCTGCTAAAGGGTTCCTTAATAAACCTTGAAAGGCAGCACCTGCTATTGCAAGTGATGCCCCGACGAAGCCCGCCAATACTACTCTAGGCAAGCGAATATTCATAACAATATTACTATGCATTGGATTAACATCATTACTTATCGGTAAACGTAAGATTTCCGCTCCAATGATATTGAATATATCTAACGGTAGCACTGAAACAGTCCCTATAGAAATCCCCATCATCATTGCTACACATAAGAAAACGAACGCACAGAGATAAGCAACACCTCTATTATTTAAATACTTCTGGGTAAATCGCTTTTGCAAGCTCCTCTACTCCTTCTACAAGTCTAGGACCTGTACGAGTTACCTTATCAGAGTGCACATCATAGACTTGCTTCTCTTTAACGGCTGTTACATCTTGCCAACCTTCTCGACTTAAAAGGGTTTCTACCGCATTTTCCGTATAATACCCGTATGTAGTGATAATCACATCAGGATTTTTTTCGATGACAGCTTCCTCGTCAATTTGTGGCCACCCTTCTTCTTCAATTACATTTTCCGCTTGGATTAAATTGAGCATATCATCAATAAATGTTTTTTGACCGGCAGTATATAAAGAAGGAGCTGCAGAGATTTCTACAAAGACAGATTTTTTCTCTTCAACAGACTTTGCTTTTTCTTCAATTTCTGCCAAACGGGTTTTCATTTCCTCAACTGTTTGATTTGCTTCTTCTGTTGCTCCTGTTGCTTTACCAATCATTTCTATGGAATCATATACTTCTTCAAAATTCTGTGCATCATTGACAATAAGAACAGGAATACCAGCATCTCTTAATTGATCTAAGCCTTCAGTACTATTATGCGCTCCTGAATTATGTGCTAATACAACATCTGGATTTAAAGCAATAATTGCTTCTACATTAAATTCTTGTCCACCGATTTTTTCAATATCAGCTACTTCTTCTGGATAATTATCAAAATCAGATACACCGACTACCTTCTCACCTAACCCTAATTCGAAAGCGATTTCAGTATTACTCGGGATTAATGAAACAATCGCTTCTGGTTCCTCTTCAATCACCACTTCTTGATCCGCAGCATCCGTTAATGTTACAGGAAAAGCGCTAGTTTCAGTACTCTCTTCAACCTTCTCTTCTCCATCTTTTTTCGGTTCAGCTGTGTCATTCCCACATCCAGCAAGAATACCTGCTGATAGTAGAATCGAGACTAAAAATAAATACCATTTCTTCATGATTGACCCTCCTTAAAATATAAAACATCCCCATTAGTAGGAGATGTTTGGAAGGAATAATCACGACAAAGAAGCCTTACCAAACACCCCCTATCCTCGTAGGTTACAGTGTTTATGGAAGATAGGCAGGTTTCCTGGCTTATGGTTTATAATCAAAGGCTCCTCCTATACAACATATATAGGAGTTTTCTTTGTTTATTAACCAGTTACAGTGGCGGGACCGCATTGGTTTTACACCAATTTCCCCTATTAAGTCAAAAATTGACACCTATTTCCTTAAATCTACAATTTTCTGTCGATTTTATTATACCTTATCATATTTTGTGGTGCATTATTATTTTTATGAATCAGTTACTTGCCATTCTTTCAGTTTTTTATCAAAAACCAATCTCGCGTCTGGAGTGGCTTCCTTCCTCATTGCTTCGAACTCATCATACATATCATCCATATTAGCGAAATCTCCAACTGTCCAGAGCGGTATATTAATTTTTGTACGTGTCTGCTCACTCTGTTCAAAAGAAATTACCAGGCCTTCCTTCATTAAATTTCTTAATGCCATTAACGCGCCTTCTGGAACTTGCGGATATGTTTTTTTCTTTTTTAGGCCTAATAAAGATTTTTCTACTTTTAAATGCTCCATCTTCATAGCAGCAACGTCGCCAAGCATTTTGTAAAAGTCCTGCCAGTCTCGGTAATAGACCTTATTTAACCAACCGTCATCATGCGCTAAATAACAATAACGATTGCTTAAATGGTTATAGAAAGGTTTCTTTAAATGCTCCTTTACATGACTAAGATATAGGAGCTCAGCAATTGCTTGAGCAGGCAATTCATTTAACGATTCTTCCTCCTCGAAATCTATCCAGCAAAAATCACCATAACTATAAACATCTTCGTTTATTAGTGCTGGCAGGTCTTCATGAGCCACCCAATCAAACATGGTATGTACATTCAGTTCCCCATTATCATACTGATGCTTCACTAATAGAAGATGCCCTGTCCTGTTCTGTAATGATTGCATAAACTCAGAAAATTCAATTCCATAAGAAATAACGGACTGGTCCTTTTCGTTTAATAAGATATAGATGAGATCTCGAACACTATGATTTTTCTTTCGCAATTTAGAAACCTCCGAACTGAAAATAGAAAGACGAAGAGCAAATTCAATAGTACCACCTTAGTTATTACCCTCATACCACACACAATTTCGTTTTACTGCAATAATTTATACTAACTACATGTAAATCATAAACAACCGATACAATGCGTCATTTCATCCATTTCATTTTAGCAAAGATAAGGAAATACGATTATTAAAAAAACATTACAAAATAACTATTTCAATTCCTGAGTTTTGTTCATACCCTAAAAAAACCTTTTTATATCAAACCAATGATAACAATCCACTTCTAACACATACTATGAAAATAACTAATGGATTAGCATACAATCTTAACTTTTAAATCATACATTACTTTAAGAAATCATGATTTTCCCAGTAAAAGAATGGTAAGATAAGCATATAATCTCCGTTTACAATTTAAGGTATATCCTCGGTTGAAAGGACTTGAGCTTTATGATTCAGACGATGACAGAAAACCAAATCGCTTTATTGATCATCAAAGCATTAAAAGATAATAAACAAAAAGAATTTAACAGGATTTTAGATGAACTGCAACCGTATGATATTGCTCAAGCTTATGATCATCTGCCTGAAAAGCATAAGAAGCGCTTCTTATTATTTATGACTGCTGACCGCCTTGCCCAGTTGCTAGAGGAATTGAATAAAGACATGCAGCTTGAGGTTTTAAATAAATTAGAAAATGAGAAAACAGGAAAAGTCTTGGATCTAATGGACAATGACGACCTCGCCCTTTTACTTCATGATATGTCAGCTGAGAAAATAGAAGGTCTCCTTGCCGGTATGAAACAAAGTGAATCTCGCATCATTCAGAATATGATGACCTATCCACCAGAAACTGCCGGGCGCTTAATGACTAACCGTTTTGTATGGATTCGTGATTATTACACAGTCCGAGAAGCAGTAGAGAAGTTAAAATCCTTTGCAGAATATGCTGAAACGATTAATTATTTATACGTGATAGATCAAGACAGAAAATTAGTTGGGGTTGTCTCTCACCGTGACTTACTAATCGCAGAGCCCCTCGAGGTTATCCAAGACATTATGTATGAACGGGTCATCTCAGCTGCAGTGACGACAGACCAAGAAGAAGTTGCAAACATGGTCTTAAAATATGATTTTCTTGCTATTCCAATTGTGAATGAAGAAAATGTGCTAATGGGTATTGCCACTGTTGATGACTTGATGGATGTTGTTGTCCAAGAAGCGAATGAAGATATTGAAAAACTATCCGCTTCCGGTAAGGCAATTGACTTTGATACGAAAGCTTTCGTCGCCGCTTATCGAAGGTTACCGTGGCTCATCCTTTTATTATTCATCGGCATTATTTCAGGCAGTATCATAAGCGGGTATGAGGCTACTTTATCGCAAGTCGTAGCCCTCGCCTTTTTCATGCCCATGATTTCTGGTATGACAGGTAACACAGGTACGCAATCATTAGCTGTAGTTGTCCGAGGGCTTGTATCCAATGATTTAAATAAAAAAGTGGTTACGAAACTGATTCTTAGGGAATTAGGGGTAGGCGTGATTATTGGTGTCACTTGTGGTATTTTAATCGCACTGATTGCATTTTTTTGGCAAGGAAATATTTATTTAGGCTTAGTTGTCGGAGTTTCCCTACTTCTTACTTTAATTATCGGGACACTTTCGGGAGCAACTATTCCTTTACTATTATACAAATTCGGGATAGACCCAGCCATAGCTTCCGGGCCTCTTATTACAACATTAAATGACATTTTCTCACTTGTTACGTATTTTGGTATTGCCACAATGTTTATTTCCTACTTAACTTAACATTACTTTTTTATTTTATATTGTAAATAAGGAAACTCTTTCTCAATTCGGTACGTCTATATATACGTTTAAACATATTCCTTTGCAGAAGATCCCTAATGGTTTTTTTCTGTTCGTAGCATTACCTGAATGTATAAAATAAAGATAGGTGTTTATATATGGATCGTATACAAAAAAAGAATGATCGCTTTGATTGGACATTAGCCCTGATATTATTTTTGTTCTGCATCATTAGTTGCACTGCTATTTATAGCGGGCAAACAACAGCACAGTATCCAGATAACTTCGTGCTACAACAAATAATCTTTTATAGTGTAGGTATGATTGTGATTGCCGCCATTATGTACTTTGATTCTGATCAGATAAAGCGAATGACCTGGATCTTATTCGGTATCGGCACAATACTTCAAGCAGGACTTTTTATCGCACCAGAGTCCCTTGCATATGAAGTAAAAGGAGCTAAGCTCTGGTACAACGGTCTACCAGGACCTTCTTTGCAGCCATCCGAGTTCTTTAAAATATTTCTTATCCTCGCACTAAGTAAAGTAATTGTAGATCATTATGCAAAATACACCATGAAAACGGTAAAAAATGACCTTATACTGTTTATTAAGCTTGGGCTCGTTACTTGTGTTCCGCTAGGACTAATCATTTTAGAAGATTTGGGTACGGCGCTCGTTATTATCGCTATTTTCACGGGGATTCTACTTGTATCTGGTATTACTTGGAAAATTATCCTCCCTGTTTACGGAACAGTTGCAGCTGTAGGTGGAACCATCATCTATTACATTATTTGGGCTCCTGAAACATTATTAAAGTATCTATCAGTGGATAACTACCAATTGATGCGAATTTATGCTTGGTTAGATCCGTATACACATAAACAAGGAGCTGGCTTACAACTGTACAATTCTCTTCATGCTATCGGCTCGGGAGAATTGGGTGGTAAAGGTTTTTATGAGAGACAAGTTTATATCCCCGATGTTCACACAGACTTTATTTTCAGTGTCATTGGCGAAGAATACGGCTTTATTGGTGCAAGTGTCGTGATATGCTTATATTTTATACTTATTTTCCACTTAACGAAAATTGCCTTATCAGTCAATGACCCATTTAATACTTATGTCTGCGTTGGCGTTATTAGTTATATAACGTTCCATGTATTTCAAAATATCGGGATGACCATTCAAGTATTACCGATTACAGGTATTCCTCTTCCTTTCATTAGTTATGGGGGTAGCTCCTTAATCGGAAATATGATGGCTATGGGGCTTATTTTTAGCATTAGATTTCACCAGAAGAGTTATATGTTCCAAGACAGCTCTAAATATTATCGTGCATCTTAAGGTTGCTTTTTTAAAAATCTAGCGTATAATAATGGAAAATCAAACGGAAATTCAGTGACGAAGAGAGTAGATGTAGGTGAATTCTAAAGCGAAGCAGGGATGGTGAGAGCCTGCAAGAAAAGCCACATTGAAGCGCACTTCGATAGAAGCATGGCAGAATCCAAGTAGGTCATGTCGGTTGTTCGCCCCGTTACAGGCAAGTAGTAAAGGGGTTCGTCACGAACAATTAGAGTGGTACCGCGGGTTTAAGGCTCGTCTCTCAAATTATGAGAGACGGGCTTTTTTATGTTTTCCTATATTTTTTGGAGGTGAAAAAGGTGATAGATATGAAAAAGACAATCAGTTCATGTATTCAAGTTGCAATAGATAACGCCTTAAGTGAAGGTGAGATTCGTCGCTTGTTAGAAACGCCTAAAACATCCGAACATGGCGATCTCTCTTTCCCATGTTTTGCACTAGCAAAGATTTATAAAGAAAACCCAAATCTATTAGCAAAAGACTTAACAGGAAAGCTGACTCATGAATGGATAGATCATGTTGAAGCAGTTGGGCCATATGTAAATATATTTTTTAATAAAAAAGCAATCAGTCAACTCATTATTCAAGCCGTACTACATCAAGGAGAGAATTACGGACAATCAGGAAGCGGTAAAGGTAAGACAATCGTATTAGACTACTCTAGCCCCAATATCGCCAAACCATTCTCAATGGGGCATCTACGTTCGACAGTCATTGGTCATTCCCTTGCACTTATAGCAGAAAAGCATGGATATGATACAGTTAAGATTAATCATTTAGGCGACTGGGGCACACAATTTGGCAAACTCATTACCGCCTATAAGCATTGGGGAAGTGAAGCTTTAATTAAAAAGGAGCCAATTAAGGAATTACTCCAATTATACGTAAAATTTCACGAGAAAGCTGAGGAACATCCCCACTTGCATGAAGAAGCAAGAGCTTGGTTCAGAAAACTTGAACTTGATGATGCGGAGGCAAAGCAACTTTGGTCTTGGTTTAGAGACGAATCTTTAAAAGAATTCGAGAAAACCTATCAACTGCTCGGTGTCTCTTTTGACTCTAATTATGGGGAGGCCTTTTATAACAATCAAATGAACGCGGTTGTCGATACACTGCAACAATCTGACTTGCTATCTACCTCTGATGGAGCAGAAATCGTACCCTTATCAGATGAAAATCTACCTCCTTGCTTAATTAAGAAATCAGATGGAGCGACTCTTTATGCTACACGCGATATTACGGCAGCCATTTATCGTAAACAAACATACCAATTTGATGAGGCTCTCTATATCGTTGGTCCAGAGCAGTCCATCCACTTCCAACAAGTCAAAGCCGTATTATCTAAAATGGGGCATTCCTGGGCGACACATATCCATCACATCCCATTTGGGTTGTATTTACAAGAAGGTAAGAAGATGTCGACAAGAAAAGGTCGTGTCATATTATTAGAGGAAGTATTACAAGATGCCATACAATTAGCTTCAGAGAATATTGAACAAAAAAATCCTCATCTAAAGAACAAAGATGAGGTAGCTAAAGCTGTTGGTGTAGGAGCAATCATTTTCCATGATTTAAAGAACGAACGAATGAAACAAATAGAATTTTCTTTAGAAGACATGTTAACATTCGAAGGGGAAACCGGTCCGTATGTACAGTATACCCAAGCTAGAGCGCAATCTATTTTAAACAAAAGTCAGCAACAGACTTATAAAATAGAAGGTCTATCAAGTGAATACGCTTGGCAAGTAGCTAAACTTTTATCCCTTTATCCAGATAAGCTCGTCCTTGCCCATGAAAAATCAGCACCGTCCATCATTGCCAAATATTTAATTAGTCTAGCGCAAAGCTTTAACAAATACTATGCTAACGAAAAAATACTTCATAAAGATGAACATTTATCTTCGAGACTCGGTCTTGTCAAAGCAGTAACAATCATCTTAACTGACGGCCTGCATTTACTTGGTATGAAGGCACCTCAGGAGATGTAATTTCACCTTGTACATCAGCTCCCTCTTTAGCCAATTGGGAGCTATATGATTGAATGAAACAAAAGTCTACAGTTAGTTACCACTATATATCCGGCGGCTACAATATGTAGCCTTTTTAAAAAATGCAATCTACCAGGAAAGAGCTAGAAACAGGCTTACTTCGTCATATTTCTAATCCACACTAAACCCAAAGCCTACCCTGTATGTCCCTGTTTAAGAGTACCCTTTTTCTTCTCGCCAATGAGCAATATGTCTTTTCCCTAGAACAGTGAAAAAGTAGAGAAGATAAAGAACAACGATGATTAATCCAAAAACATTTTGTTCAAATGCCTTAAGTGCCACACTCAAAATCGTCGTTAAGTATAGAAATGATAGTAATGTAGTAATTTCTTTGTTTTCAAAAACATCGGTTGATCTAGCTCCGAATTGAGAACCTAGTAGCCCACCAGCAAGTAAGAATATCCCCATAAAATAATTAATTTCTACAGTGAATGCGTAGGATAAGAAACCTGCTGAAACAATAAATAGGACTGCAAATAAGCTCGTTCCTACCGCCTTCTTAGGTAACATACCTAGAAAGGCAATCGACATTGGTACAATAATAAACCCTCCACCTACACCTAAAGAAGTGGAAACAAACCCTGCAAACAAGCCGATTAAAACCATTTTTAATATGGAAGGTTGAACTAACCCGCTCACTCCTTGCTGCGCACTTTTCTTCTTAAACATTTGGACAGAAAAGAAAGAAAGCAACACAATATACATAACAGGAATCGCCCATTCATCTAACTGATGAGCATCTAAAAAGACAACAAAAGGATGGGCAATTTGGGTAGCAATAATCCCACTCACCCCTAAAATAATCCCTGCTTTCCAATTAATATTTTTTAATTTTATATGACCGATAATCCCAGAAGATGAACTCCCAATTGTAAATAACAAACTTGTCGCAATTGCCTCAATAGGGGCAAGTCCAATGAGCATTAATAATGGTGTTAATATAAACCCTCCACCGATGCCAAAAAAACCTGACAACACACTAATTAAGGCACCTAGTAGAAAAAACAATATCAATTCCACAATTCCATCACCTTTCTATCAAACAACCATCCCCATCATACCCCATAGTAATGAAAAGAAAAAGTGCACATATAATTTCTAAAGGACAAACCACGTAATCTTAAAAAGGGGTTTTCATATATGCAAGAAATTTTACATTTACTTAAAGAATGGTTATTGGAATATGGTGTGTTTGGACTTTTTTTCGTTTCGTTCGCTGACTCTTCTTTCTTCCCCATTCCTCCTGATTTACTTTTGATTCCAATGGGACTAGCAGACAGTGATCATGTGTATTGGTACGCTTTTCTCACTACTTTCGCTTCTGTTATCGGTGCAATCTTTGGCTGGTATATCGGATTACGAGTTGGCAGGCCTGTCCTACGAGCACTTTTTAAAGAGCAACAAATCATGAAAGTAGAACTGTACTTTCAAAAGCTTGGTCCATTGGCCATTCTGATATCTGCCTTTACACCCTTACCGTTTAAGATATTTACGATTTTATCTGGCATCTCAAAAATGAAAATACAGACCGTTGTATTATGGGCAACGATTGGAAGAGGCGCAAGGTTTTATTTTGAAGCTTTTCTCATCCATCAATTAGGCAATAAAGCTGTACCTTTCATAAAAGACCACTTTACGGCATTGACCATTTATATGGCTATATTCATTATTATTATCTTCATCACAACACACTATATCAAAAACAGATTAAATTAATTCCTTAATTATAATTATTATAATTAAGTATTGATTTTAATTTTAAATCAGTTATAATATAGTTAAGACAAAACATTCTTGAGGAGATGACTAAATAATGATTACATTAGATACGAAATTAAACGCTGCCCTAAATACACAAGTTGCTAACTGGAGCCTACTTTATACGAAGTTGCATCGCTATCACTGGTATGTAACAGGTCCACACTTTTTTACACTACATGAAAAATTTGAAGAGTTATATAATGAGGCAGCTGAGGTAGTCGATGAAATGGCTGAACGCATTCTTACAATCGGTGGCAAACCAGTTGCGTCAATGAAAGAATATCTTGAGGTAGCTACACTAAAAGAAAATCTTGATGAAAAATCAGCAGAAAAAATGGTTGAGAACTTAATCAGTGATTATCAACATTTACGTGCTGAATTAAAAGAGATTACAAAGCTAGCAGATGAAGAAGAGGAACCAGCAGTTGAAGATTATGCAGTTGGCTTAATTAATTCTTTAGATAAACATATTTGGATGCTTAATGCCTATCTAGGCTAAGTACAATAGAAATAAAAAAGAAGCGAGCGAAATAGACTAATAGTTTTTCAGTCTATTCACAATCGCTTCTTTTTTATTTAGCTGTTCCCCCTTATAATAAACATAAGACAATCAACGACTGTTTAAAGGAGGCAACAAATGTTCAACAATGTCATTCAATCAGAAGAAGAATTAGAAGCTCTATTCACTCCCCCAAGTAAAGGAGCTGCTAATAAGGTCATATCTATAATCGATGAACATTGCAAAGACTTTCTTGCTCGTTCACCGTTTCTTTTTTTAGCAACAACCAATAAAGACGGGCAATGTGATAACTCACCACGTGGAGATTATCCTGGGTTCGTACAAGTGTTAGATGAGAAGCATCTAGTTATACCTGATAGACCAGGTAACAGGAGATTAGACAGTATGCACAACATCTTAAGCAACCCACAAGTTGGTCTATTATTTATCATTCCTGGTCTAAATGAAACATTAAGAATTAACGGAAAAGCTTCGATTATTCAAGATGAAGACATCCTAGCTAAAATGGCCGATAAAGGAAAGGCACCTCTCTTAGGGATCGCTGTTGAAGTTGAAGAATGTTTCCTCCATTGCGCTAACTCATTTAACCGAGCGGGAATTTGGAAGCCTGAAACTTGGCTCGAAAAAGAGTCCCTTCCTTCACCCGCGAAAATGTTCGCTGCACATATTGCTACAAATGTCATAGAAAAAGTATAGATCCCTATGACTCACGATTGTTTTAATAGGCTTATAGGTTCCTTCTGAAAGATCTTTTAGGAGGAATCTCAAACCTTTTCAACTTCATCCCAAGTGTATATTTACAATTTCAACTTCATCCCCTCATGCGTTGCTTTAAACCCTATTTTCTCATAAAAATGTTTCGCCTGAGATCGTTGCTTATCTGTTGTTAACTGTACAAGTCGCACCCCTTTTGCTTTCGCTCTCACTATCGCTTCTTTTATTAGGGCTTCACCAAAACCTTCTCCCCTACATTCACTTGCTATCCGCACACCTTCAATGATTGCTCTCCAAGCACCACGATGAGTTAAATAAGGGATATAAGTCAGTTGACAAACACCTACAACATTCTCATCCCATTCTGCTACAATTAATTCATTATGGCTATCTCCACTAATAGCTTCAAACGCTTCTTCATAATCCTGATGTAGGGGGCTGGACACATCTTCTCGACTTGTTCCTAACACATCATCTGCTAATAATTGAACAATCCTTTCTAAATCCTCTCTTTTTGCCTCTCTAAAGATCATCATAACCATCACCTCCTCTCTTATCTTACTTTCCTCACCTTCGCTTTAAAATGACAAATAATCTAAGACTTACCATTCAATTTGATTATCAATTGACATAAAACCTTTTGGTGTTATATTATCAAAATTATAGAACCATAAGGTGTCATATAACTAAGGGGGATATGAAATGAATACAATAAAGGATATTCAACAATCTATCATTTTAAATGCACCAATAAATAAAGTATGGCAACATGTTGCAACTAGTGAGGGAATCGCAGAATGGTTTATGCCTAATAACTTTCAAGCAACAGAGGGATTCACATTTGAAATACAGTCTCCGTTTGGCCCTTCTCCTTGCCAAGTACTAGAAATCGATGAGCCAAATAAATTATCTTTCTCTTGGGATACTGACGGATGGGTTGTCACCTTTTTATTAGAAGAAGTAGACAATAGAACAAAATTCACACTCATTCATAGTGGTTGGAAAGAAGCGAATACAATTCTTACTAAACCAAATGAAAAAAGCGAAATTATTCGTGAACGTATGAATAATGGATGGGAAGCCATCGTGCAAAAACGTTTAATGATGGCAATAGAGCAATCATGACAGCAATTAAGCACGACGTTTTTCAGGCAATTGCTGACCCTACTAGAAGACATGTTCTCCAGCTACTTTCAAAAGAAGAACTATCTATCGCTGCAATCAGTGCTTATTTTCCAATCAGTCGCACGGCGGTAGTCAAACATCTGCATATTCTCTCTGATGCCAACTTAGTGAAGAGCCACAGGAAAGGCAGAGAAAACATCTATCATATTAATCCAGAACCTTTAACAGAAGTAAGCCAGTGGCTGCATTATTATGAACAATTCTGGAATAACAAACTCACTAAATTAAAGTTTATTGTCGAGAATGATAAAGAAGAGTAGTCGTGTTAACGAAGCGAAAATAGGTATAATCAACTAAATTTCATGATATAATGAACCAAACACATTGGAAAGGTTGGTTTTTAAAATGAACAACCAACAAATCGCTTCTATTCCGCGTCCTCTCGTTAAAACGAATCAATGGGTTATCGTCCTAAGTGTAATTGCGACACTGATAACTGGGCAATTCTTCATTTTACTTATTCCCTTACTTGCTGGATTGATTGGCTTACTAACAGGGAATAATCCAGTGATGGTGATAGCTAAAAAGTTTCTCAAAAAACCTTTATCCTCTTATATACCTGAAGATAAAGCGCAACAACAATTTAATCAGTTAATTGCTGTAGTATGTTTAAGTATTGCATTCATTAGCTCTATCATTGGGTGGACAATACTATCTTACTCTTTCGCCATTATTGTCGGATTAGCAGCAACCATTGCTCTTTGTGGCTTTTGTATTGGCTGTTTTATTCACTTTCAGTACAATCAGTATAAATATAGACGCTCTTTGCGTTCGTAAAATAAAAAGCGAGGTCAATATGAGACCCCGCTTTTTTTCTATATTGATTACATTGCAGTTAATCCACCATCAACGATGAATTCAGAACCTGTTGAATAGCTTGATTCATCTGATGCTAAATATAATACTAGGTTAGAAACCTCTTCAGGTTTTGCCATGCGTTTAAGTGGAATATGTTTAGAGAATTCTTCTACTTGTGCTTTCGTATCCTCTTGAATAATCATTGGTGTTTCAATTACTCCAGGATGTACAGAGTTTACACGAATGCCATAGTGAGAGCATTCCATTGCTGCGGCTTTTGTAATCCCACGAACAGCGAATTTCGTATCTGTATAACCGACTGCCCCGGCAACAATACCATTCATAGATGAAATGTTAACGATCGAGCCACCTTCTGCTTTTTGCATGGAAGGAATAACCGCTTTCATCCCTAAGAAAACAGATACTTGGTTAATATCTACAATACGACGATATTCTTCTTCCGTTGTTTCAAGTAATGATTTAGACATTGTAATACCCGCATTATTTACTAACACATTAACAGGACCGAATACTTCCTCAGCTTTAGCTACAACTGTTGCCCAGTCTTTTTCGGTTGTTACGTTTTGTTTAACGAATAAAGCATTTTCACCTAATTCCTTTGCAACAGCCTCACCTTTTTCTGTGTTTAAATCAGTAATCACTACTTTTGCCCCTTCTTCAATAAATAGACGCGCATGAGCCGCACCCATCCCTTGAGCCGCACCAGTAATAATTGCTACTTTTCCTTCTAATCTTGCCATGTATAATTCCTCCTCTAATCTATCAAAAGTTATTCATGAAACCAGGATAATTGTCACTATTTTTATACTACATATGTAAATTAACAGAATTCTAATCAGTTGTCAAAATAAATGTTTCGAGTATGAAAATAATATTTGCTTAACGCTCTATTTTTCATGTTATACTCTTTATTAAGACACAGTATGAAAGGTGGTAGTCATGGTGGTAAAAGAAGACCGTCGAGTCGTGCGAACACGTACGAATTTAAAAAGTGCCATGTTAAAGCTGTTATCCGAAAAAGACTTTAAAGAGATCTCAATAACAGAAATATCTAAAGTGGCCAATTGTAATCGTGTGACATTTTACTCGCATTATAAAGATAGCTCTCATTTATTAGAAGATATATTTCAAGACTACCTAGAACAACTCGCTCAATATTTCCGTGATAGCTTTAAAGGAAAAAAAAGCTTCTTATTATCTGACCCAACACGTAATGTCCCCATCTTCGAATACGTACAAAAAAATCAATTCGTCTTCTCCCTAATGTTGATTGGCGAAGTGATACCAGGTTCACAAAACCATTTTTGTGAAACCATTACTAGCATTAGTCGCAGTGAGTTACAATTAAAAGAAGAAGTATGGTTTGATATAGAAGCGATTAATTTCTATGAAACCTACGCCCTTTTAGGACTATTTATCTTTTGGATAAAAGAAGACTTTCAAACAACTCCCGAGGAAATGGCTCAAAGACTTTCTTTCCTTCACTCAACCAGCTTGGGAGAGGCCATTGTTAAATAAAATGAACACTTAAGCTATACATAGATTTGTCTATTAAATTGAAATCATTCTACATTGATATGTTCATACCAACTATATTTCTCGTTAATTAAGCTTTGGGTGATGCAACAATTGTTGCCCACCCTATCTTTCTTTAGTTGTGACTGTTTAACAAACTGTGAAAATAGGGATTTTTTAATACAAGACCTTTTAGAGTCTTTCTACTCTTAATGTACGAACAAAACCTTTTTGCTCTGCTATCCTTGGTATTTCCGCTATCGTTGTAACAGCAAATCCCATCAAAAAGGATATACTTAAAACAAAAAAGAAGCATCTTTTTAAGAATGCTTCTTTTTCTATAGGATAATCGCTTACTCTAACAGCAGATTATTTTAATTCAGCTAATACTTCTTCGATTTTAGCAAGCTCAGATTGTAAGCCGCCACCACTTAAGTACCAAAGAGCACCATCAAGGTAGATCACACGATCATTTTGGTACGCTTGTGTTTTCTTAATAATATCGTTTTCAAGATCTTTTTCGATATTAGAATTGCCATCTACAGCCGCTGTACGGTCGATAACAAATAATACTTCTGGATCAAATTCTAGAATCGCTTCAAAACCGAAGTTTGAACCGTGAGATGAAGATTCGATATCTTGTGTAACTGGTTTGAAGCCGTAAACATCATAGATATAACCAAAACGAGAGTTTTCAGCAAATCCAGAAAGTTTTCCTTCATTATACATAGTCACTAATGAAGTTTCATAGTTGCCAGCTAACTCGTTAATTTCTTCAAGTGCTGTATCGTATTTTGCAAGATATTCTTCTGCTTCTTTTTCTTTATCAAACATTTTTGCAGCTACGTCAACAGAATTTTGGAATGTATCCCAATAAGCATCTTCGCTAGTACCTACAAATACAACTGGTGCAATTTCTTTTAATTCTTCATAAAATGCTGATTGACGACCAGAAATAAAGATAACGTCTGGATCAAGTTCAGCAATATCTTCTAAAAGAGGACCTTTTAAAGAACCAACATTTGTATACTCATCAGATGCATATGCCTCTAAGTGAGATGGCAAAGTAGACTCTTGAGGTAAACCAACTACCCCTTCAACTCCAAGTGCATCTAGTGTATCTAAGAAACCGTAGTCAAAAACAACAATTTTTTCAGGCATGCTTTCAAATTCTACATCTTCAAAGTTAACTGTTGTTCCGGCATCACGACTTTCAGTTGAAGCAACAGTCGGAGACACAGTCATTGGATAAGCAGAACCTTCCGCTGCATTATTTTCTGTTTGTTTATCTTCTGAGTTGCCTGCATCTTCAGCAGTATCGTCATTGGAACCACATGCAGCAAGCATTAAAACAAGCGCTAGAAAAAGACTAGCTAACTTCCATTTCTTCATATGTATGACCTCTCCCTATTGTATAATCTCTTATTAGCAATGATAATCATTATCACTGATAACAATAATCATTATAGATTGATTTAGACAAATCGTCAATACCATTTGCATAATTATTTTGAATTTTTTTAGAAAAATATTCTATAATTGGAAATTAATTATTTTACTGACTGTTTATTTCACCTATCGAAACACTTGCCAAATTTAGATTTTTAACGTTTGCTAAAAAAGAAGCATAAATTAAGATGTTTTAATAAAAGAAGCATAAAAATGAATAAATATGCATTTAAAGTTATGATAATTCCTTATAAAAAGGCGTGATAGTAACCCTTCCTATAAGGAATCTCTTTAAGAAATTTGCGAATTAAAATATACACATATACGGCAACCATCTTGCTCTTGAATAGGAATATCCATATCATAAATTTCTCGCAATGCGACCGAATTAATAATCTCTTCAGTCGGTCCATTCTTTACTACTTTGCCGTCTTTTAATGCGACAATCCGATCGGAATAAACAGAAGCAAAATTAATATCATGCAATACAATGACGACGGTTTTTCCAAGATCGTCAACTAATTTACGGAGAATCTTCATAATTTGGACGGAGTGCTTCATATCCAAGTTATTTAACGGCTCATCAAGCAAGACATAATCAGTATCTTGTGCAATAACCATAGCAATAAAAGCTCGCTGCTTTTGTCCCCCTGATAACTCGTCTAAAAACTTATCTTCCATATCTGAAAGGTTCATATATTCAATTGCCTGATCAACAAATTTCTTATCAGCGTCATTTAATCTACCCTTAGAGTATGGATACCTTCCAAACTCTACAAGATCTCTCACTGTTAACCTGACATTAATGTGATTCGCTTGTTTTAAAATCGATACGCGTTTCGCAAATTCATTGGACTTCCATTTCGTCACATCATTTTGATCAAGCAATACCTCTCCTGTATCTGCTTCTAACAATCTACTAACCATCGATAGAAGTGTAGATTTCCCTGCACCATTTGGTCCGATAAAAGAAGTAATGGTCCCTGGCTCAATTGCGACTGTAACGTCTTCAACAACAGGCTTTTTATTAAAACGCTTCGTTAATCCTTTTATTTCAATCATCCGGCTGACCTACTTTCTTTTAATAATAGATAGATGAAGTAAATACCACCAATAAAGTTAATGATAACACTTAATGTTGTTTTTAATTCAAATACATGCTCAACTAGGAATTGTCCACCGACTAAAGCTATGATACTAATTAAACTAGCACCAAGAATGAGCGTAGAGTGCTTATATGACGAGAGAAATTGATAGGACAGGTTAGCAACAATCAGCCCAAAGAATGTAATTGGCCCAACTAACGCAGTAGAAGTGGCAATCAAGACTGATGATAGAATTAGTACATTCATAACCATACGATCATAGTTAATCCCCAGGTTAATCGCATTTTCACGCCCAAGCGACATAACATCCAATTTATCCATGATGAAATATCCGTATATAAAAGCAAGTAACAATATGCCAAAAGCAATCATTAGTAAATCAGCTTTTACATTTGTAAAACTTGCAAATAACTTGCTTTGTAAACTTAAATATTCAACGGGATCGATCATTACTTGTAAGAATGTCACCAAGCTACCAAGCAGCGTACCAATAATCATCCCAATTAATAAAAGTAAGTAAATCGGGTGTTTGTCTGCTCTGAATAAGAAGCGGTATAACAACAATGCAAAAATGACCATGGCACATATAGCTGCACCAAAATTTAAATATTTGTTTAATACCCATATCGACATCGAACCCGCGAAGAAGTAAATCATCGTCTGAACTACTTCATACATAGAATCGATCCCCATCACAGAAGGTGTTAAGATTCTATTGTTAGTGATTGTTTGGAATACAACTGTAGAATAAGCAATCGCAACTCCGGTAACAACCATAGCTGCCACACGAATCATACGCCTTGGGAAAGCATAATCAAACCCACCTTTTATATCGTAAAAACCATACAGTACTATACAAACGACAGATATGACCGCCAAAACGATTAATTTGGTACTATTTTTTCGCATATGCTCTCCCCCTAAATAACATAATTAAGAAGATGACACTACCGATTACCGCAACTGTTACGTTCACCGGTATCTCATAAGGGTGGATCACAATGCGCCCAATAATATCACAAATTAATAAGAACACAACGCCTAAAAGAGCCGTATGTGGAATCGTTTTTCGGAGATTATCTCCCATATACAGAGACACGATATTAGGTACAATTAAGCCTAAGAACGGAATGACACCGACAGTTAGTACAACAGTCGTAGCAATGATAGCAACAAGGATGAGACCAATATTTAAAACCCACTTATAGCTCAATCCTAAATTTTTCGCAAATTCTTCTCCCATACCTGCAACGGTAAATTTATTAGCATATAAATAAGCCAAAATGAAAACTGGGATACTTACATATAAAAGTTCATATCGGCCCGAGATTACTAAAGTAAAACTCCCCATTAACCATGAAGATATATTTTGCAGGATATCAGCTTCATACGCAAAGAAAGTGGTAATAGAAGACAAAATATTCCCGTACATTATTCCAATAAGAGGAACAAATATAACATCTTTAAATTTGATACGATCAAGTATTTGCATAAATACCATCGTACCGACAAGCGCAAAGGCAAAACTAAAAAGAACTTGCTGGGTATACGTTACGTTTGTAAAAAATAGCATGGAAATCATAATACCTAGTTTAGCAGCATCTAACGTTCCCGCGGTTGTCGGAGAAACAAATTTATTCCTGCTCAAACTTTGCATAATCAATCCAGCAATACTCATTCCTGCACCAGCTAAAATAATCGCTATTAATCTAGGTACACGACTAATCAGGAAAATTTGTGTTTCATCAGACTCCCAATCTAGCAAATCCATTGGTTTAATATCAATCGCACCGATAAATAGTGATATAAATGACAGGACTATAGCTGCACAGATTAACATCCATATTCTCATATGTAAACCTCATTATCTGTTTATTCTCATCATGACAACTGAAAATGATTATCAATCTAAGTCCATTTATCATTATATAGTATAAAAAAACCTAAAACAACAGCGAATTCCTCTAGTTAGAAAGAAAAGTTAGACAATTTCAATCTAAAAAGGAGAATATATTTTGTGCCATCAAAGTTACTTGTTGGCATCTTTAGTACCATTATGTTTTACAAAAGATGGATTGATTGCGGTAAAGGCTCCGGTCTTATGGGGCATGGGGAAGTGTGCACTTTGACTCAGGGGATTCTTATACTTTAGAGGTAGACTTTCGATTTTCTCTTCATGCTTGACCTGATTCCTCACTTTCATTTCGGAGCTAATTCAACCGCTTTTGCAAATCCGAATTGGCTATTTCTCAGCAAAGACGGTTTTACCGTATCCTTGTCATCGACTCACATTTCTTCACGTTTCTATATGCGAAGAATGCAGTAATTCCCTGCTCCCATCCTCAAATCGTACAGCAATACTGATATCGCCGACTTAAACAAAAAAAAGCTCTGAACACAATGGTTATTCAGAGCCTAATTTGCTATAACAACTATATTATATACCTCTTAATCGCCATTCCTATTTCACTAATAAGTTGTTTACCAATCATTTGATTAGGTAAATTAGCTGTTAAAACAGCGGCAAGAACATACTTATTTTCATGACAGAAGTAAGCACAATCATGTTGAACACCTTGTAGCGAGCCACTTTTACTTCCGTAACTAATATTTGGATGGCTCTCTTCCTCTAATTCTGCCGTTAATAATGTGAATTGTTGTTTCGCCATTATACTCTCCATGAGCATGTAGCTATCTTTTATCCATCGCCCTTTGTCTTTCATTACTCTTAGCAATTGCACCATATCGTAAGCACTTGTTAGATTATTCACTCCTCTTTCAATCGCTTGAAAGTCCATCATTTTTCTGTTTAAACATGTTTGTTCTAAATTTAAGCTTTTAATCAAACGATTGATTGTCTCCATCTCCAAGCGATCAATGATCCAATTTGTTGCACTATTATCAGAGACAATCATCATTAATGTAAGGATATCTTTCCATGTAAAGGAAGGATTGGGAGATAGAGCTGATAAAACCCCTGCCCCTCCAACAGAAAGACCACCCTTTACTTCTTCTTCTAAGTGTAAACGACCTTTTTCCACTTCACGTAATGCTGTTAATAAAATGGGCACTTTTATTAGGCTTGCTGACGAAAACACTTGATGGGAATTGACTGATAAAATACCTTCGTCGGTTTCTATATGTACAGCTGCATCTAGACAATGTTGCTGCAACAACTCATTAACAGCTTGTTTCATTACCTCCAATTTACTCATGATTCCCTCGATGCAGCTGCTTGCTTACCATTCTTACCGTCTTGCAGGTCTTCATTATATAAGTGGCAAGCAACAAAATGTTTATCATCAACCTCTTGCCAAACAGGAGCTTGTGTCGCGCACACTTCCATAGCATGTGGACACCTCGTCCGAAACACACAGCCACTTGGTGGATTGACTGGACTTGGCAACTCTCCTTTTAAAATAATTCGTTCCCGTCTATCTTCTACATCAGGATCAGGTATGGGGATTGCTGATAGTAGTGCTTGTGTATATGGGTGTAAGGGTTTCTGATAAAGGTTTTCACTTGAAGTTAACTCTACTAAATGTCCTAAATACATAACGCCTATTCGGTCACTAATATGCTTAACCATGGACAAATCATGGGCGATAAAAAGGTAGGTTAAGCCTTTTTTCTTTTGTAAATCTTTTAATAGATTCACAACTTGCGCTTGAACAGATACATCTAATGCAGAGATAGGTTCATCAGCAATAATAAATTCTGGATCCAACGAGAGTGCTCTAGCAATACCAATCCTTTGTCTTTGCCCCCCGCTAAATTCATGAGGGTAGCGGTTTGCATGATCCCGATTTAACCCGACATCCTCCAGTAATTGATATACCCGTTCTAGACGTTCTTTTTTATTTTGATAAAGTCCTTGGACTTCCATCGGTTCAGAAATAATCTCTTGTACAGTTGAGCGAGGATTTAATGAAGCATATGGATCTTGGAAAATCATTTGCATTTTGCGATGGAATTGAAATTTTTCTTTTTCATTCATTTCATGAATATTTTTACCATCATATAAAACATCTCCAGCCGTACGATCATATAAGCCAATGATTGTTCTGCCTGCAGTCGATTTACCGCAACCTGACTCGCCTACAATCCCAAAAGTTTCTCCTTTTTTAATGTCAAAAGAAACCCCATCAACAGCTTTTAAAACGCGGTCTTTCCCTAAATGAAAATGCTTCTTTAATTGTTGGACTGATAAAATCGTTTCAGCTTGCATGTGAATCTTCCCCTTTTTTCCAGAAACGCCTTGCTGCCATTAGTTCTTTCTCGTATACCGTCCCAGCGAGTGGGATTATCTCAACATTCTTTCCCGTCTTTGGTGAATGCAGTAATTTACCATCCCCATAATAAATACCGACATGATGCAGCGCTCCTTTACCTTCTTCATAAGCGAAGAATAAAAGATCCCCTCGTTGTAGGGAATCAAGTGAAACTTCTTCTCCTTCAACAGACTGATCATGTGCATCTCTTGGTATGATGACACCATTCGCTTTACACGCAGTATAACTTAATCCAGAGCAATCATAACCGTAGCTACTCATCCCACCCCAAAAATATGGTAAATCAAGAAATTGTTCAGCTGATTCAACCACTTTCTCACCATCTTTCACCGACCAATCGGATCTAGATGAAAAAATCTCAACGTCACTCCGCTGTAAAGCACCTTCTCCGTCAGGTGTTTGTACAGTAACCAACTCACCTTTTTCTGAAATTAATGGTAAGACCGTTAAGTAACTTAGAGTGAGGATTTCATTTGTTTTAGTTAAATTGGCTTTTTTCGCAGTGACCACAGCAATCGGTCCTTGCATGACATCCCAGCTTTCACAAGCCGTCATTTGACATTTCGGTACCCAACCAGGGTAACCAACACTATTTTTGGAAGAAGGTTGAGTAGGTACAACCACATGAAACCATTCATTTGTCTCTTCTATCACGACGACTTCTTCACCATATAAAAGTTGTGATTGTACGAGATTGGCATTACATAGTTCTAAAGCTGTCTCGTAATCTAGTGATGCAATCCAAGCATTAAGGTCAGGATTTTGCTTGATACCTTGCTCATCTATTGCTCTAGGAGATTGGGCAGACGTCCATAACGTAGCAACAGGGACATTCGTAATCCATTTATTTACCAAGAGAAACCCCTCCTTTAATATCTACATCTATTATGCCTAACCCCGATTCGTTCGGAAATGTGATCTTTTTGCTTCTATATTGAATACCACCATCAACGATATCTTTCGCCATCATTAAAGGAGCATCAAAGTCAAATCGCGTAATATTTCTTTTACTTGCAGCAAAATGAGCGGCAGCAGTAATACCTACTTTCGTTTCGATCATGCTACCAACCATACATTCTATCCCGCTTGCTTCTGCCAATTGATTGATCATCTGGGCCTGATAAATCCCACCAGCCTTCATCAGCTTAATATTAATGAGATCTGCGCTACGGTTTTTAACGACTTCCAACGCCTGCTTCGGTGTAAAAATACTTTCATCGGCCATGATTAATGTATCAACATGATCCGTTACTTGTTTTAAGCCGTCGATATCCCAAGCTTTCACTGGCTGCTCAACTAACTCAATGCCTAAATCTAAATCTTCCAATTTTCGTATCGCAAAAATGGCTTCCTTCTTGCCCCATCCTTGATTAGCATCTAGTCTTAACTTAATTTTATTACCAATTCTACGGCGTACCTCTTTAATACGCTCGATATCAGTTGCAATACTATCTTTCCCTACCTTGATTTTTAATACATCAAACCCTTGTTGCACATAGTTTACCGCATCTTCCCCCATTTCTTCGGGGCCATTTACACTTACTGTATAATCGGTTTCTATTTCATGCGTATATCCACCTAAAAATTGATAGAGTGGTAGCTTACATAATTGTGATAAGCAATCATAAATAGCCATATCGATTGCTGCCTTCGCACTTGCATTACCAACTATTGCCGTTTGAACTATTGAAAGCATTTGTTCATATTGGGAAAAATCCGTATGCATTAGATTCGGAGCCATCACTTCGTTAATAGCCGCTTCAATACTCCCCATCGTATCACCTGTAATGACAGCTGTAGGCGGCGCTTCTCCCCAACCAACAATTCCGTTATCACAAATTATTTTGATAATGACACTATCCGCTGTATTTACTGTGCGCAGCGCGGTTTTAAATGGCTTTATGAGTGGTATAGCTACGCGATGTGTCTCAATTCTTTTGATTTTCATATTTGACATCCACCTTTATAAGACTCCATGTTCAATCGTTAAATCTTGTGTCTCGGCATTAAGCTTTGCAGGTACACCAAGTGGTAAAGAAAAATGCGGTGTACAATGACCAATCATGAAGCCTTTCACAGCTGGCTTTCCGATAAGTTTAAAATAGTAATCTAACACTTCATCTAGTGATAATGATTGTTCTCTTTCAGGCTTACAATTCTTAAAATTCCCAATGACGAACCCTGCTGCTTGTTGGAGCTTCCCAGCCATATATAGTTGATTCAACATGCGGTCAATCGATCTCGGCTCCTCATGAACATCTTCGATTAAGATAATTTTATCCTTCGTATCAATCTCAAATGCAGTTCCTATTGTGCTAGTGAGCAAACACAGATTACCTCCGACAATGTCACCTTCTGCTACTCCTGAAACAATTGTCTCAAGATTCCCTAATGTTTTAGGATATACCCTACCTTCTGGTTCCATTATTTGCTTCATAAAAGTCTTCGATAACGTTTGATCCTCTTGCACTGAGCCGATATCTGAAGCTAGCATCGGTCCATGAAAAGTAACTAACCCCGTCTGTTGTCGAATAGCTGTATGTAGAAAAGTAATATCACTATAGCCCCAAAAAACCTTTGGATTTTCAGCAATCATTTTATAATCAATATCATCAGCAATTCTAGCTGTTCCATAGCCACCTCCTGCACAGATAATGGCTTTGACTTCCTTATCAGCAAACATCATATGTAAATCTTTTAATCTATTCTCATTCGGCCCAGCTAAATAACCGTATTGTTCAAAGAGAGACTGGCCGAGCTTTATTTTCAATCCTAATTCTTTCTCCAAAAAAGTAAATGAACGTTTTAAGTTTTCTTGATTTGGTGGGCTTGCAGGTGCGATTACCCCGACTGTATCCCCCATGCGTAATCTAGCCGGTTTGATGATCATTTCCCCACATCCTTTTCATTGTCATTACTTCAATATATGCGTATGTGTATTCTGTTATTTCATCACTACCTAACATCACAAGCAATCTTTTAAGCGCGATTAGGCAAATCTAGACATCAATCTATTTATTTCTCAGGAAATATTGTCGAAATATAAGAGCTGTTCAGCTATCATTTCTTACTATATGTGAAGAGTGAACCCCCGAAAGGGCTCACCTCACCATTCAAACCTCATATCTTAATAAAATTATTTTTTATCTGCCCACTTCAATTCGATATAGCCAACTGGATGGCGAACAATACCAGTTATATCTTCATTCTGTAAATACACTTGATTGTAGAAGTGAATCGGCATGATCGGCATTTCTTCAAAAAGGATTTTCTCGGCTTCATACATCATTTCAAAACGTTTTTCTTCGTTTGCTTCGTTCTTAGCATCTTTAATCAATTTGTCATATTCTTCATTAGACCAACCTGTACGGTTCATTGAATGTCCTGTTTGGAAATTTTCTAGGAAGTTAATTGGATCAGCATAGTCAGCTAAGAAAGAACTTCTAGAGAATTGGAACTTAAGAGCTGTTTGTTCTTCTGAAAAGACATTCCATTCCATATTCGCCAATTTCACACTAACATCTAAGTTTTCTTTAAGCATTTGTTGGATCGCTTCTGCCATTTTTTTGTGATTCTCACTTGTGCTATAAGTTAACGTGACTTCAGGAAGTGTATCATATCCTTCTTCTTCCATTCCTTTTGCTAAAAGAGCCTTCGCTTCCTCAAGATTAGTTTCTACCAGATTACCACTAGCTTCACGGAAATCCTTACCTGATGGATCTTTAAACCCTGGGGAAACAAATCCATATGCTGGCTCTTCACCATTTTTTGTAACGTAATCAACAATCTCTTGTTGATTGATTGCCATGACAAACGCCTTACGAATATTCACATTTTGGAATGGTTCCATCGTTACATTAAAACGGTAGAAATAATCTCCCGCTTGTTCGACCATTTGTGCAGAACCATCAGCAAATAATTCTTCGCTCAACTCCGCTGGAACAGCTGATGTATCAAGTTCACCAGTTTTATACATTTGATATTCTGTTGTTTCATCATCCACCATCGCCCAGTGAACCTTATCTAACTTCACATTAGTTGCATCCCAATAGTTCTCATTTTTCTCCATTACAAAGTGGCTATCATGCTGCCATTCTGTTAATTTGAAAGGTCCATTTGAAACATATGAATCAGCTTCTGCGAACCATTCTGGGTTTTCTTCAGCCACTTTTTCATTAATCGGGAAGAACGCCGGATTCGTGATAACGCTTAAGAAGTAAGCTTGTGGACTTGTTAATGTTACTTCAAATGTTTTTTCATCGACAGCCTTTACTTGAACATCATCTGCAGAACCATCGCCGTTATTAAAAGCTTCTCCACCTTCAATGAAATAACCTAAAAACGCGGCAGCCGAACCAGTATCTGGGTTTAGTAGCCTTTTCCACGCATAAACGAAATCGCCCGCTGTTACATCATCGCCATTAGACCATTTCGCATCGTCTCTTAAATGGAATGTATAAACTTTACCATCCTCAGAAACATCCCATTTCTCAGCAATTGCTGGAGCTGGTTGGTGATCTTCTCCTAATCTTGTTAAGCCTTCCATCAAGTTATTCAATGCCGACCAAGAGACACTATCAAAACCGATTGGCGGGTCAAAAGAGGTCGGTTCTTGGGCATTATTCATATACAATACTTTTTCTGCCGCCTCTTCTCCTCCTCCAGTTTCACCATCTGTTTCCTTCCCTGCCTCCTCATTCGCTGTACAAGCAGATAGAACAAGAGCGAAAACTAGTAATAATACAAGTGAGAATAGCTTCTTCATCATATTTCCCCCTTCATCTTTATAAAATTTTATATTTTCAGCTATTTCAGCTGATAAATATTAAGACTGCTTACTTGACCATCATTTTTAATTTTTGCGCCCTTTCATCTTGCAACCAACAATCCACTTTATGTGTATTGGAAAGTTTCTTTTCACGAGGAATGATCTTATCACATACTTCCATAGCAAAATCACATCTTGCTGTAAATGGACAACCAATTGGTGGTGAAAATAAATCAGGGGGTGAACCTAAAATAGGAACCAGTTCCCCGCCAATTAGATCGAGTCTCGGTACAGATTGCAACAACCCTTTCGTATAAGGATGCTGGGGCTGATAAAAAATTTCTCTCCTCGTGCCTTCCTCAACGATTTTACCAGCGTACATAACGGCAATGCGGTCAGCTACTTGGGCGACCACACCTAAATCATGTGTGATCAAAATAATGGATACATCAGTCTTCTTTTGTATTTCTTTAAATAAATCAAGTATTTGCGCTTGGATTGTTACATCCAAAGCTGTTGTTGGTTCATCAGCAATAAGAATTTCCGGCTCACACACCAGGGCGATGGCAATCATCAGCCTTTGTCTCATCCCCCCACTAAATTCATGAGGGTAGTTTTTCATACGCATATCTGCATCAGGAATACCGACAAGATTTAACATATCAAGTGCCCGTTTTCTTGCCTTTTCTTTTGTTGAACCATCATGTTGTATAATGCCTTCTATGAGCTGCTTTCCTACAGTCAATGTCGGGTTTAATGCCGTCATTGGATCTTGGAAAATCATTGAAATATCCTTCCCGCGTACAGTTCTCATTTCTTTTTCAGAAATATTCACGAGGTCTTTATTTTTAAATCGAATCGCACCAGACGCAATCTTTCCTGGTGGTGAGGGGATGAGCCTCATAATACTTTGTGAGGTCACACTTTTCCCACAACCCGACTCGCCAACAATGGCTAATGTTTCTCCCTTATTTAAGTCGAAGGTAACACCTCTTACTGCTTTTACTTCTCCGCCATACGTCTTAAACGTTACATGCAGATCTTCCACTTCAAGTATTTTCTCCATGATTGTTACCTCCTTAACTTAGGATCCAATGCGTCTTGTAAACCGTCACCTAACACAT
Source organism: Cytobacillus sp. FSL W7-1323 (assembly GCF_038595015.1). Taxonomy (NCBI): domain Bacteria; kingdom Bacillati; phylum Bacillota; class Bacilli; order Caryophanales; family Bacillaceae; genus Cytobacillus; species Cytobacillus sp. FSL W7-1323. Next base: position 400,635 of record NZ_CP151998.1, on the reverse strand, counting down.
TAAATGAGAACATCGTTAAACTAATAAATAACGCTGGGAAGAATAGTCTCCACCAATCTCCAGTTAATATGGAAGTGAGTGCATCATTAGCCATCGATCCCCAACTAGCTAGTGGGGGTTGAATCCCTAACCCTAAGAAACTAAGAAAGGCTTCAGCGAAAATGGCTGATGGTACTGTTAAAGTCATCTGAACGATTATCGGTCCCATCGTATTCGGAAGTAAGTTTTTACGAATGATTCTCCCCGTTTTCGTACCAAAGGTTTTCGATGCCATTACAAATTCATAGTTTTTCACCTGAAGAACTTGCCCACGGACAATCCTGGCCATTCCTACCCAGCCTGTGATCGACAGGGCAAAAATAATGGTGAATAATCCTGGTCCCATGACCACACTTATTAAAATCACAACTAAAAGATAAGGAAGACCGTATAATACCTCTACAATCCGCATCATTACATTATCTGTGCGTCCACCCTTATAACCGGCAATGCCTCCATAAGCAACACCAATGGCAAAGTCAATAAGTGCTGCAGCAAGACCAACAAATAAGGAAACTTGGGCCCCTTCCCACACTCGAGTAAAGACATCTCTACCTAGTTCATCTGTGCCAAACCAAAATTCTGAAGATGGCGCTAAGTTTTGATTCGCCAGCATTTGTTCCGATCCATTATGAGGGGAAATCAACGGTCCTACAAAAGACATAATGGTTAAAAGAACAAGAAAAACGAGCCCTGACATAGCCAATTTATTCTTCAATAGCCTTTTCCATGCATCTTGCCAATAAGAAAGACTTGGTCTAACTACCGCTTCCGCTTTTCTTTCATCTTTTTCTTTCGGGGAAAACCAATCATCTGGAATATCTGTATATGTATCGTTCGTTTGCTTTTGTATCTCCATCAGTTCCCCTCCTTTTTATGAAGCTTAATTCTAGGGTCTAATATGCCGTAAGCAATGTCGACAAGGAATAACATGACGATTAATATCGAGCTGTAAAACACCGTAGTCCCCATAATGACTGGATAGTCACGCGTATTGATACTCTCAACGAAATACTTCCCCATGCCCGGGATAGCAAATATTTTCTCAATCACAAATGTACCTGTAAGAATACTGGCAGCTAATGTACCTAGCACGGTTACTACCGGTAAAAGCGCATTGCGCAGTGCATGTCTAAAAACGATTGTTACAGGCTTCAAACCTTTCGCTTTCGCTGTGCGAATATAGTCCTGAGTTAACACTTCTAGCATGCTGGATCTTGTAAGCCTAGCAATAATTGCCATCGGTCCAGTCGCAAGCGCTAGAGTCGGTAGCACCATATGCATTGGACTCGACCATGTTGCTACAGGAAAAATTGGAAGGTTAACTGCAAGTTGCTGAATTAGCATGGTTGCCATGACAAAATTCGGAATGGAAATACCTAAAACAGCTACAGTCATAGCTAAATAATCTATAAAGCCATTATGTCTAAGGGCGGCGATCACGCCGAGGGTAATCCCGGATATAACGGCCACTATGAGGGTTACCATCCCTAATTCAAAAGAAACAGGAAAGCCCCGACCGAGCATATCATTAACCGACTGCGCCGGCTTTTTAATCGAAGGTCCAAAATCAAAGGTAACGACAGATTGGATATAAGAAAAATACTGGACATATAGTGGTTCATCTAAATGATAGAATGCTTCTAAGTTCCTTTGAACAGCTTCACTTGTTGCACGTTCATTATTAAATGGCGAACCTGGTATAGCATGCATAAGAAAGAATGTAAGTGTGATGATTACCCATAAGGTGATGACCATCGCCCCGAGTCGTTTTCCAATGTACTTAAGCATAGACACACCTCCTTAGCAATATGATGTTCTCGAAGCTAATTCAGTCATGACAAGCATGGCACGATAAGCCTCTAAGATGTCTTTCGCTTGAAATTGCACCGTTGTTGTTCCCTCTTCCAAATGAGTTCCGGGCATTAATGCTGCCCACTCTGCTTGACCATAATTAGCAAACTCAATTTTAAGGAGCGGCTTATCTGGAGGCACAAGCGGCTTAACTCTTTCTTTATTCTCTATTGCTTGCACTGTCTTTTCTTTCAATAAAATCTCTGCTTTTGCTGGCGTAAGTGACTTCACTGCTGAACGGGTAATCGTTTCTTTCACTACCGCTGTCGTTATATGAGGAATTAAGCTTTCTGCTTCTTTCGCTGCTTGGTCATCACCAGCCACCATGATGACAGGGACACCATAGTATCCAGCTACATATGCATTGAACCCCAACTCACCAACAACAACATCGTTAATAAACATATTTCTCACATTAAAAAACATAGAATGCGACATTACGCCCTTCATGGAAGCGCGGGCATGATATCCGACAAAAATTGCTCCAGCATAAGATTCATCTAAGCCTTCTACCATTGAAAAGGGCTTTACATCCCCAGTAATCAAACTTGTATCTGGATGGAGATATTCAATCATTAAATTATTCATTTTCGAATGACTATCATTCACAAGCACCTCTTCACAACCTTGATTGAAGGCCTCTGTGATTACATAGTTCGCTTCATCAGTCATAATTCTCCGACCACGTTCATAGTTGTTTTTAGCTGAATCTACTTGAGTATAATCAGCAAGCCCTGTAATTCCTTCCATATCGACTGACACATATAATTTCATTTTGTCCCCTCCAGCTTATGATTCTCAGAAAATTGAAAATATTTTACAAATAAATATCATACCTTCATCATTAGAAATCAAAAAAATCCAACGACCAAGGCAGAGTGAAATAAACCTTTAGTCGCTGGATTTTATCTGCGATAAACAGAAAAAGCAGCTATTTCATTTTAATTTGGTTATATTTAATAAGTGCATTGCGATACGCTACCATTATGGCTTTCTGCGATGATCCAAAATATCTCGTTTCGATTTCATTTAATAAGAAATCCGACTCCAACAAACTTTGCCCAACGAAAATAGATTGGATGAAAGCTGATGTTAAACCTATGGTTGAAGAGCATTCAGCATCGATAATCTTCCCAGAATCTTTCTCAACCACAAAGGCAATGAAAAAACCATTGTATTGTTGCATGATCGCATTGTTAGAAGAGGTTTTACTCTCTCCAATAATATAGAGGGTATTTGGCGGAAACATTTTTCTTCCTCCTAGCCAGTATGGATATTACAAGAGGTGCTTATGTAAAAACATAAACATTCATTGTAATGCATAAGACCCTTACTTAGAATTGTAAACCATTCGTCCTAGCTTTGACAATCAATTTTCAATATTTTTCGTAATATTTTTTTAATTTTGTCTTATTTATGTTAGATTATATAACATATGAAAGCGCCTTGTCTAGCAGGACTTTTCCCTCTACACTGCGCTCTCCGCCACCTTGAGCGAAAGTTTGGTTGCCTCCACCCTTACCTTTTATCTCAAAGAGTAACTTGCTACAAATTTCCTTCATGCTAAAGTCTACTTGTGTTCCACTTGCACAAATACATTGAAGCTTGTCTTCCGTTTCATTAATAAACACAATAAGATTATTCTCTTTCTCTGCTGTCATCCATTTGGCCATCCATTGCAATTCACTGATTGAACGATTAAGAAAAACCTTACCGACAACCAAGCAGTTATCGTTTGTCTTTGCTGTAGTCATTAATTGACGTGCTTCAAATTGCAAAAGTTGTTCTCCATTTACCTCTAATTGCTTTTGCAAGCTTTTCATATCCACTAAAAGCTTTTTAATTGTTTGTGCTACATCTTCCTCAGGTGCACTTAATAACTTGGTTGCTTCATTCAAAACTTTATTTTTTTGATGCAATTGCTGCAATACCCTTGCACCACAAACAAAGTAAATTCGCGTTTTCTTTTTATGTCTCTCTGTTCCGAGAATTTTAATCACACTTACTTCCCCAGTTGAAGAAGGGTGTGTACCACCACATCCATTATAGTCAAATGATCGAATAATCACTAAACGAATATGATGAGAGACCGTTGTTTCTTTTCGAAGTGGATACTTGTAAAGATCCTCTTTCTCTACCCATACTGTCTCTATTTCTCTATTTTCAAGAATGATTTGATTCGCTACATTTTCCACCCTTTCGAGTTCTCCATCCGTTACGTCTTCAATGTCTAAATCTATTGAAACAATTTCTTTGCCTAAATGAAAGCTAATCGTTTGATATTGAAACGTTTCAGCAAAGGCAGCTGAAAGAATATGCTGACCAGCATGCTGCTGCATATGATCAAAGCGACGGTCCCAGTTAATTTTACCATCGACTTTCTCCCCTTCGTCTAACAACTGCGCCAAATAATGCCTAATCTCACCCTCCTTTTCTTCAACATTCATTACCTCTACACCATTTAGCCATCCCTTATCAGCAGGTTGTCCACCACCGGTCGGGTAAAACGCAGTTTCTTCTAATACGACGTAGCTGCCTTCTGTATCTTTACCTACCTTAGAGATATTTGTTGTAAATGTTTGTGTATAAGCATCATTATAAAATAGCTTTTTTGTGAAATTCATCTCTTTATTCCCCCGCCTTTTTTGCCAAATGTAAATATTGTTGCTGTATTTCATCAGGGACCATACTGCCACCTGTTCCCCATACGAGATGAGTTGCCTTACTCATATTAGTAATACCAACTTGCTCAGAATACATTGATTGAAGGATTTTTTTCGGACCTAAGAACCCTGCTAAAGCTGAAGGCTCCAAGAAAATACCCTCCTCGTTTTTCAAAAAATGCATCATTTCATACAACTCACGGTCCGAAACAGTATATACACCACTTATCGCTTTTTCTAGCATATGACCAACTAATTGAGAGGGGCGTCCAACAGCGAGTCCATCCGCCTCTGTCTTCAGCTCTATTCCAATATCCTGTACCGAAATCTTCTCATGCAGGCCTGTTCGCAAACCTAATAACATGGCCGGTGCGTGTGTCGGTTCAGCAAAGAAACAATGTACATGCTCACCAAAAACTTGTTTTAAACCAAAGGTAATGCCCCCTGGCCCCCCTCCTACCCCACAAGGTAAGTAGACAAATAATGGATACTCTTGAGAGATGCTAATTTGCTGTTCTTCTAGCTGTTTCTTTAGACGAAAGGCAGCAACTGCATATCCAAGAAAAAGGTGTTCAGAATGCTCATCATCTATAAAATACATAGTCGGATCGCTCTCTGCTTGTCTTCTACCTTCAGCTACCGCCGCGCTAAAATCTGAAGTATGCTCGATGACCTGTACACCTTTTTGCTTCAATAATTCCTTCTTCCACTTCTTTGCCTCACTCGACATATGTACATATACGCGAAATCCAAGTTTTGCACCCATTATACCGATACTTAAACCAAGATTACCTGTAGAACCAACAGCTATACTATACTGTGAAAAAAATGCCTGCTGATTAAATAATTTGCTATAATCATCAGTAAGGTTAAGAATCCCTTCAGATAAAGCAAGGTGTTCTGCATGCTTTAATACTTCATATATCCCACCTCTAGCTTTAATAGATCCCGATATAGGAAGTTCATTATCTGCCTTTAGCAGTAAGTCTCCTTTGACATTTACATGTTTTTCCTTCATATTGAACAATGTGAGTAGAGGAGATTCAATGATACCCTTCTGCTTGCTTGTTTCAGGAAAAGCTTTAGCAATATATGGAGCAAATCTTTCTAAACGTCTTATAGCGTCTTCAACATGTACACTAGATAAAGGACCACGAATCGTAGAATCATATTGTTGATTCAACCATAGTACTGGTTCATATTTAACTAGCTTTTTAATAAGTGAATCATCTGCTAATAACTGTTGTATTTGATTATTTATCATATCCTATACACCTTCTTATCATTACGCTTTATCCTTATTTTGGCCGAACTACATTGGTTTTGTCGAGTGTAATTGTAAAATTGAGAAAGGAAGAACCCCCATGACTACATTTAAAAAAATGAATCTGCTGAGCCTATTTTATGCACTCATCGCTTATTTCCCCGTACAACTTTCAAGCAATGTTAATAGAATCAGTCGCTGGACAGGCATAAATGTCAGTATGGTTATCATTATTAGTAATACACTTATTCTGATCATCCTTCTCTTAGGTACTGCCTATATTTTTCATTTAACTACAAAATGGCTACACCATAAAAGAATAAGATATTTTACTAGCATTACTTGGATTCCTTTCTTTTCCATCATGATGCTTATCACTGCAATATTCTTACCGTTTTCAATGACAATCGAATCACCTAACCCAGTCACCAGTATCATTATTCTTATTTGTGTCATTCTCTATCCTATTTACATATTAATTGTTAATGGGTTCATAGCCATGACTCAATCATCTGAACAACCTTTAGTAGATAAAATGAAGTAAAGCTAATTCACTACAATTTAAGTAAATTTATTCACAAAGAGTTGTACACATCTTGTGTTACAGCCTTTTGTGATTAATTTTACTCCACTTAAAACTAGCCTCTCCATGGGGAGCTGGCGGCTGTTCCAAACAGTGAATATCTTTTTCAATTACTCAAAACTCTCCCTCCACTTTTTCAACAAACATATCACTTCTTAGCCAATTTTAAAAAAATCGAGAGTCTATCGGAAATGAGTCATGATATTTTAACGATATGGAGCACTTCTATCAACCTTTTGGAAGTGTATACATCAAGCAATAATTGTATTTCGTATTTCATTTCATTAGATTCCTTCACTTTTACTATTTCCACGAGATGCTAAAAAACTGACTCTATATTGTCGTACGTATACGACAATCTGAGTCAGTTTTTTTATTGGTCGATATTTCTTAAATACACTTGCCAGTCTTTTATTCTTTCCCAATCACAAGCCTCTTGATTATATGATTGATCCTTTAAAAAACATGTGACCTTTGTCTCTTTTAGTGTGTGCAATATTTGTGGTTTATCATCAACATAATAATCTAGCTGAAGATCTTTAATGATATTCACTTTTTCGTGATCCTTCATTCCACAGAAAAAGTGACCTTCTTCAATTGGAAAACCGAATTGCATCATCCAAGCTTTCGTTTGCTGGCAATAGTCCGCATCTCTTGCGGTAATATAAAAGATCTCATGCCCCATTGCCGCCAGCTTCTGTAAAAGCTCAAGTGCGCCAGGAAAAGCTTTGCAGTTCGTAAAGAAGATTTCCTCTTGATGTTGATTCCACATTTTGAAACCTTCATCATCAGTCAAATCATATAAAGAATGGATTTCAAGTGTGTTTAATTGTTGAAGTGCAGATGCTTCAATCTCCTTCTTTAATTTCCGATTATAAATACTTAATGCATGTCCTCTTAAATCGATTAAAGTATCATCAATATCAAAACCAAACCTCATCATTTCAGTCCTTTATTTGTTAGTAGGATATCCAACAAACTTAAAGTCTTTGCCAATCGGAGTCACCGTTACATGCTCTAATTCTACCGCTTCACTCATAAGAGCAACCCCTGTACCTTCTAAAAAGGTTGGTGCTTCTTTTCCACCAACTAACTTAGGCGCTAAATAAATTACTACTTTATCAATATAACCGTCCTCTAAAAAGGACGCACTGACATTGCCGCCGCCTTCAATCAGAACAGAAGAAATTTGCTCTTCTTTTAACATAGTCATTACTTCAGCGATAGTTACTTTTTCTGTTGATGTATGAAAGAGACGAATGCCCTTCTCTTCTAGCTGGGCTTTCTTCTCTTGATCATAGTAGGAACCAGTAAAAACCCATGTTGGTGCTAATCCATCATTAACAAGCTGACTTTCCATAGGGATACGTAAAGTTGAATCTAACACAAGTCTAATGGGATTTCTACCATTTTGTATTCTAGACGTTAGAGCTGGGTCATCATGAAGCACTGTTCCAATTCCAACTAAAATCGCTTGATGGTTACTTCTTAACTGGTGTACATCTAATCTTGCTTCTTCTGAAGTAATCCACTTACTGCTAGCTGTATGTGTAGCAATTTTACCATCCAGTGAAATACCAGATTTCAGTGTAATGAAAGGACGATCAGCAGTTATATAATGATTAAATACCTCATTCATCTCTATTGCTTCTTGTTCACAAATACCAATAATTACTTCGATACCTGCTTTTTCTAATATCCTTACTCCATTCCCACTAACAATAGGATTGGGGTCTAATGAAGCGATAACGCATTTTTTTATCCCCGCTTGAACAAGGGCCTCCGCACAGGGACCCGTTCGTCCATGATGGGAACAAGGTTCCAAGGTAACATAAATCGTTGCCCCTTTCGCTTGATCCCCTGCCATATTGAGAGCATGAATTTCTGCATGTGGTTCACCTGCTTTCATATGCGCGCCGATACCCACAATCCGCTGGTTATTTACAATTACGGCACCTACAAGCGGATTGGGATCTGTTTGTCCCTTCATCGCTTTGGCATTTTGCAATGCTAACTCCATGTAAAATTGATCATTACTCATCTCTCGACACCCCTTCTGCCTGAAGATGTCCGGATTTTAACACCTTTGTTTGCAGATACTTTTCATTAAAATCAGAGATATCCCCCCATAGTGGTGTCCGACCTACTAATAAGGCTCCTGCATCTGTTAAAGCAACTAATTTCTTGGGATTATTCGTGATTAATGTAATAGGCTTTTTCCTCAATTGTTGTAATACAGTGATTGCTTCATCATATTTTCGAGAGTCATCCACAAAGCCAAGCTCTTCATTTGCCTCGACGGTATCATAACCATTTTCCTGCAGTACATAAGCCATCGCTTTACTAAATAACCCAATGCCTCTTCCCTCATGATTAGCTAAGTAAAACAATGCGCCCGAACCATTTGCCACCATCATTTTCATAGATTGCTTAAGTTGGTATCCGCAATCACAACGCTTGCTGCCAAAAATATCCCCGGTATGACAAATCGAGTGGAAACGCACCAATGCATCTTCACTATCCTCAAAATCACCGTAAACAAGGACACTTGATTGCTGTGAATCAGCAAGATTAGCAGAAGATAAATGAGCGACAATCTTGCTCGTATCTTCCATCACTTCAGCACTATCTAACCAGCAATACCATTTAAAATGCACAGTTTCTCCATCTAGGTTTACAGGTAAGCGAATCGGCCCTACTAAATAAACAGAACGATCACCTCGATCAATTCTCTGAATCTTTTTTTCTAATATTTCAATTGCTTTTGTTTCTATGTTTATTTGATTCATTTATTTCTCCCCCTAAGACTCAGGCAGAGACAAACTGCTCTCTGTATGAAGCCTCCATCTTTTGTTGCTCTAATTGTAAAGATTCAATATCTGTTCTTCTATATCTTTCAAACTCATTTAAGCATGCAGCACTTGTATCGTTTGCAGCTAAAGCTTTAACTATCGTTGGATATAAAGTTTCTGCATCAATCAAGGCACTATTTAAGCCAAATGCGCCTGTTGGACTCATCGTATGAGCTGCGTCTCCCATTAGTACTAAGCCATCCTTAACCCAAGTTTGGCAACGACAACTTTGTACATTTAGTAAAATAAAATCCTGCCACGATTGAATATACTTTAACACAGATTGTTGTAAATCTGGAAATGCCTGAATTAACTTTTCTATATATGTTTCCACTGGTTGTTTCCTAATCTCTGCAAAAGCACCTTTATCTATATTCCATCCCACTTGAATATAAGAATTCGTTTGTGTAAAAAGCGCTAGTTGATGATCGTTTACTAAGCCTTGTCGTATAACAGGTTGCCAATTTTGTGGTGCAGGGAATTTTGCCCAAAGTAAATCGTAATCGTGTTCAATTTTTTCAAATGGAATTTTAGCTAGCTTTCTAATCGTTGAATGCCTACCATCTGAACCAATAACAATGGAGGAGTGAATCATTATTTCTTCTCCATTTTTCCTTTTCGCTTTTACCCCTTTTACTTTCCCATCTGAGAGCATCAATTCAGTAGCCCTTGTACCTGTTAATAGGCGATAGGCGGAGAACTGTAAAGATTCTTTTAATAGAACTGATAATAAATGCTTTTGCGGTACATGGATGCCAACATGTCTTTCATCTGGAGCAGGTGAGACAGTTCTAAGAATTCTCCCGTTCTGCCAGTACTCTATTCCTTCCATCGGCAATACACCTAATTGTTTGACCTGATCAAACAAATGATATTTTTTAAGTACATTTTCACCTAAGTGATTTAAATGTTCTCCTCTGAATTCTTTATCCATATTTTCATTACGTTCTAGCACGATGACATTGATGCCATTTTTCGCTAATAAATATCCCAATAATGCGCCGCCAGGTCCGGCACCAACAATACATACATCGTAGTTAACATCCATAAGGCTCACCTTTCTATTCAACGACTAACTTAATATTGTTTCCAGCGGGGTCACTCACCATATAACTGTCCGCTTGCCTTTCGACCTCTATATTCATCGCTTGAAGTCTTTCAACAGCCTGTTCAAGCTTGTTTTTCGGGAAAACGAGCGTATAGAAAGCCATCCCAACACTATTAGCTGAAGGCGCTACAGCCATGGTTCCGTTCCAAATATTTAAGCCAATATGATGATGGTACTTCCCAGTAGAAATAAACAATGCTTGATTACCATAATGAGTAACTACTTCAAAGCCTAGACCCTCACAATAAAAAGTTTTTGCTTCTTCTATATTATTTACATGTAAATGAATATGTCCCATAATTGTTTCATTCGGCATACCATTCCACTCATTACCGTCCCATTCACTCATAATACTTTGAACATCTAAGGCATTGGTGCCCATGACAACTTCTTCACCCTTCCAATCCCAAGACGTTTTTGGGCGATCAGCATAAATTTCAATCCCATTTCCGTCTGGGTCTGCTAAATAAAGGGCTTCACTCACATCATGATCAGACGCTCCTTGTAAAGGATAATTCACTTTAATAAAGTGGCGAATGATCTTAGCTAAGTCATTTCTCGTTGGAAGCAGGATGGCAAAATGATATAGCCCTGTTCTTCTCAGCTCTTTTTTCTGCAAACCTTCTGGCGCATGTAATTGCACTAAAGTTTGATTCCCATCAGCTGATAATGACACTTCATGCTTGCTTTGATGCAATACTTGGAAACCTAATATATCTTGATAGAATCTTAGTGATGTTTGTAAATTTGTTACTTTAAGATCTATTTTCTGTGCGTAGATATTTGGCTCTGCATGAAACGTATTCATTTGCATTAACCCCTTTAATTGTCTTTTAGTTATGTTAGTTACTTTATGTAAGTAATTATATTTTTGTTAACTACTTGTGTCAAGTACAATAATCATGTATTGTTAAGATATAAGGAAATCATCGAATAGGGGTGACCATTTTGAATCAAGCACTGATATGTCCTCGATTCGAAAAAGCCATGAGTATCATGAGCCAACGTTGGACTGGTCTAGTAATCTATCAACTATTAGCAGGACCTAAACGCTTTTGTACATTAGAATCTTCAATGAGCATTAGCGGTAGAGTCTTGTCCGAAAGATTAAAGGACCTTGAACAACAAGGTATTGTTAAACGCGAGGTGTATCCGGAAACGCCCGTAAGAATAGAGTATTCGCTTACAGACAAAGGAATGGCCCTAGAGCCCGTTTTACGCGAAATAGAGAAGTGGTCTCAAGAATGGTTGCAAGCCGAATAAAGAACGACAATAAATCCCCATATACGTACTATGGGGACCTTTTTTATGAGTGAGGTCTTTTGCCCACACTTCTCGCTACTTCCATAGCCGCTTATATGCGCATTTTATTCTTATCAGAGGCACCTCCCTCTTTTCTCCCCTCCCCAAAAAAAATTTCCGGCACATTGGCCGGAAATTCATTCTTTTTTTCTCTTTAAAAATAACGGGATAGACATAACTGCTGCTCCGCCTATAAAAAAGAGCCAATTCTTATTAAACTTTCTGGTGCCCAAATTTTGTTTTACTATCTCTTCCTTTTCCTTACCCTCACTTGATCCAAGTCCTTTCACAAAAGCAAGTAGAATACTCATTCCTTCCCTTACCTCTGAATCCCTTAGCATAGATAGCATGGTCACTTCCTTTTTTTCCTTATCTGATTGTTGAACCTCTACCATGCGGGTAAGTGCAGTATTTATTTTATCAATCATCGGTTCCCATTCCTTTAAATCTATTTTTCCTAAGACTTCAAGGAGAAGGAACGAATTTTTAATTGATCCTGTAACTTCAGGATGCTCCATTGATAACAGGACACGATCAAGAATTTTGTCACTTTGTCCCAGCATACTTTCTACGATATGAAGGATGCCTTTTTCGTGGATTCTTTGTATTAAGTGTATAGAATCAATAATTGCTCGGCGGTTATTCACAATACTATCTTCCAGTTCCTTTAATTCCCTATTTCTCTGCTCTTCAGGCGACACTTCGATTTTTCGTATAACTGTTGTTGCTTTAGCCATGTCTCCTCCTCCTCCTCTCTCTTACAAGATCTCCAGGGAAAATATAGTCGCTCCTCTGCCATTTCCCTTCCACATTCACACCTACTTGCGGTTGAGGTGTACCGAAGCGATGATTCTTCCGTGGTAATGGAGACTCTCCATCTTCTTCTATTACCTCAAGCTTTGCTGAAATCTCTTTATATGCAGGCGTATCTGTATCCTTATCTGTATGCGAACTAGTTAAATAGTTAATAGCGCCCTCTCCAGATGTATTCATTGGTAAATAGACCTGCTTACCTTTTACTCGATCAGTGACGAGGCAGCTTACCCTTACACTGCCATAGGGAGATGTTAACTTAACTTTCGTACCATCTCTAATCCCTCTTTCCGCTGCCAATTCGCCTGAAACCTCCAGAAAGACATTAGGTGTTTTACCGGAAATCGCTTTAGATTTGTAAGTCATATTCCCTTCATGAAAATGCTCTAGCAGTCGACCATTGTTGACATGGATATCATATTCTTCATTGAAAGTAAGCGGTTGTGTCCATTTCACTGGATGGAGAATAGCTTTTCCACCCGGTAGTGAAAATCCATCTGTGAATAAGAGTGGAGTATCCTTGCCATCTGCTGCTACTGGCCATTGTAGACTTTTATAGCCTTCTAACCGATCATAATTGACTCCAGCCATTAACGGGGTAAGAGATGCGGCTTCATCCATAATCTCACTTGGATGTTGATAGTTCCAATCTCCACCTAGTTGATTAGCAATAGCCATAATAATTTCCCAATCAGGCTTAGAATCACCCAGCGGTCCCATTACTCTATATAAACGTTGAATTCTTCTTTCAGTATTGGTAAACGTTCCTTCTTTCTCCAAACTAGGGCTGGCTGGTAATACTACATCCGCATATTGGCATGTTTTCGAGAAAAAGATATCTTGCACAATAAACAGTTCTAGTTTTTCAAAAGCTGCTTGTACATGATTGATATTCGTATCAACAATCCCCATATCTTCGCCCTTTATATATAAAGCCTTTAATTTCCCTTCATGAATGGCTTCTACCATTTCTTGATTATTTAAACCAGGCTCACTAGGGAGGTCCACACCCCACTGCTCCTCAAAACGTTGTCTGACACTTTCATCGGTTACATATTGATAACCAGGGAAACGATCTGGCATACTGCCAAAATCACTTGTTCCTTGCACATTATTATGACCTCTAAGTGGATAAGCACCTGCACCTGGTTTCATATAGTTTCCTGTTACAAGAAGCAAATTAGAGATAGCTGTACTTGTGTCACTGCCTCCACCATGCTGTGTCACACCCATCGCCCAAAGGATAGATGTTGTTTTTGCTTCATGAATTCTTTCAGCGATTGAGATCAGCTCTTCTTCTGATAAGTGCGTCACTTCAGAAGCGTATGATAATGTATAGGGCGTTAAACTTTCGAAGAAAACTTCTACATCATTGACATGCGCAGCTAAGAACGCTTCATCATGCCAGCCTTGATCGACAATATATTTTGTCACTGCTGAAAGCCAAACAAGATCGCTGCCCGGTGCAGGTTGAACGAAAAGGTCTGCTCGTTCAGCTAATTCATGCTTCCGTAAATCTGCCACAATCACTTTTTGACCGTTTAGTTTCTGCGCTCGTTTTACTCTTGTCGCCAAAACAGGGTGGGATTCTGCTGTATTGGAGCCGATAGAAATGATTAACTCTGCTTGAGCAATATCACTAATGCTGCCAGAATCGCCTCCGTAACCTACTGTTCTCCATAGTCCCTTTGTTGCTGGAGATTGGCAATAACGGGAACAATTATCAACATTATTTGTCCCGATGACAGCTCTCGCTAATTTTTGCATTAAATAGGACTCCTCATTTGTACATTTAGAAGATGCAACAAAAGCTAATGAATCAGGTCCATGATTCGTTTTTATCTCAGTCATTTTTGAACTAATAAAAGTAAGCGCTTCCTCCCACTCCACTTCTTTGAAACCTTCTTCATCTCTTATCAATGGCTTGGTCAAGCGCTCTTCACTATTAACAAAATCCCAGCCGAATTTACCTTTCACACAAGTTGATACACCATTTGCTGGTGCTTCCTCCTGCGGTTCTACTTTTAATATTTGCCTTCCTTTTGTCCACACATCAAACGAACAGCCTACGCCACAATATGTACAAACTGTTTTCGTCTTATTAATTCTTTCTTCTCGCATAGTTGCTTCTATATCCGAAATGGTTAAAAGAGACTCATAACCTGTTTCAATATTCTTCGTTAGTTCAATCATCGGACGAAGAGATTGTTGTTTAACACCGGTTAAGAATCCGGCTTCTCCTTCCATCCCAACTTCCATCATGGCATTACAAGGGCAAACAGTTGAACAATGACCACAGTTTACACATGACGATTCTTCAATCGGAGAATCCTTGTCCCAAATTACTCGTGGTCGCTTTAAATCCCAATCAATTGTTAACGTTTCATTAACTTGTAAGTTCTGACATGCCTCGACACATCTACCACAAAGGATACATTGATCAGGATCATATCGATAAAACTCATTTCTTTGTACTTCTGCATCTTTTGATGTATGATCAGTCTCTTGATGGGAAATCTTCATTTTCTTGACGGTATTATGTATTTCGCAATTGCCGTTATTAAAGTCACAAACTGTACAATATAATTCATGATTACCTAATATGCGATCCATAGCGATCATCTGTGCTTCATGGATATCTTCACCTACTGTTTCAACCTTATCATTTGGCTGTAAGGTCGTTGAGCACGAACGGACATATTCCCCATTTACTTTCACAATACAAGTGTCACAAGTTTCAATAGCTCCTAAACTAGGATGATAACAAAGTGATGGTACCTCAATATTCATTGTATTTAATAGCTGCATAACCGACTTTTGATTACTCATACTTGTTGTTTCTCCATTAATTGTGACCTCAAACTTCTCTGTCACTATGAGCCCCCCCTTAATCCCTTTATTTACCTATCTACTATTTCCCCTTTACCCATTCATTCCCTGCATAAACAGCATTGTATTTTTATAATTTTCCGTTAATTTTAATGGTTATAATCAAATGTCCTTCTCTTAACCAATAATTAAATACGATATGAATCGCAATACTCTACATATGAAAATTTAATAATTCTCATTTAAGTAGGATTGTTATTCACTAAAAATCTATTTTTTTATTTCTAAAACGAAAAAACTCATCCCCCCAAACAGTCAAGTTTGGGAAAGGATGAGTAACAAACTGAATTAGTGAATATTCGTTTTCCTAAAGCTTCCACCTTTCACTTCTGCTACATCATAAACGGTGACAAATGCGCCGTCATCAATTTCAGAAATGATTTCTTTCATTTTGCTTTCTTCTAAACGGTTAATGACACAAGTGATTTCGATGAACTTTTCATGCGAATAACCGCCATAAGCTTCTTTATACGTAGCACTACGCCCAAGACGGTCGCGAATGGTTTCAACCATAGCCACTGGTTCAGTTGTAATGATTTTAAATGTTTTCGATCCACTTAACCCTTCCTCAACGATATGTATCACTTTACTTGCAATAAAATAAGCAATCGCAGATAAGAACGCCCCCTGGAGGCCGAACACAGTAGAAACAATTATAAAGACAAATAAATTTAAGAATAGAATTAAATCACTTGTTCCGAATGGGAGCTTTCGTGAAAGTAGCACAGCAAGCATGTCGATTCCATCAAGTGCCCCACCATTACGTAATGCTAACCCCATACCAAAACCAAGAATAATTCCACCTACAACTGTGACAAGGAGTGTATCACCTTGAATAATGACTGGTATGTGATGCATGAGGCTTGTACCTGCAGCTAATGAAGCAATACCAATAATTGAATAGATGGCAAATGTTTTACCAATTTGTTTATAACCTAACCAAACAAAAGGTATATTAAGAATTGCGATTAAAACACCTAATGGGACATCAAATAGTTGCGAACCTACAATGCTGATGCCCGTAACGCCTCCATCTGATACATTATTAGGAATCAAGACTGCCTCTAGTCCATAAGCAGCGATAAAACCACCTATAATAACAATCAGACATCTAATCACCATTCTTAGTATACTTTGTTTACTTTTCTTTTTACTTTTTGTTTCCATAATAATCTCCTCTTTACTTTTTCAAATTGATACATGGCTAGAATAAATTCCTTATCATCCCTTTCTAACGAAAATTTACCCCTAAAAAACAGTTACTTCTATTATAACTCAATTATTCTCATCCTTTGTAACAAGTTTCTGTCTGATTCTTAATAATATCCCATATTATGGGCAAACTTAGTTTGAAATAAAGGAGGAGACAAAATGTATAAAAAACAGGAGAAAAAGCTCATTCTCTTAGCCTTTTCAATCGCTTTTATTCTCGGCTTATCCATCCTCGGACGCTTGTTCCACTAATTATAAAAGATAATAACGAAAGAAGGGATTCTATTGGCTAGCGAACAAGGCGTTTTATATAGCCGTGCTTTGACAGAGTTAACATTAACTTTCCATATCATTTATGCAACCATTGGTGTAGGAATCCCACTAATGATTATGATTGCCCAATGGATCGGAATTAAAAAGCAAGATGACCATTACATATTACTTGCTCGTCGTTGGGCAAGAGGATTCGTCATTACCGTAGCTGTTGGAGTTGTGACAGGAACGGCAATCGGCTTGCAGCTTTCTCTTCTTTGGCCACATTTTATGGAACTAGTAGGACATATTATTGCTCTGCCATTATTTATGGAAGTATTTGCTTTCTTCTTTGAGGCAATTTTTCTTGGAATTTACTTATATACATGGGATCGATTTGAAAATCAAAAAAAACATTTACTATTGTTAATCCCTGTTGCTTTAGGTGCTTCATTTTCGGCTGTTTTTATTACTGTGGTCAATGCTTTCATGAATTCACCCCAAGGATTTGATATTGTCGATGGACAGATTGTTAATATTTCTCCATTGCTTGCTATGTTTAGTCCAGCTATGCCGACAAAGGTAGCACATGTTTTAAGCACGGCCTATATGACTTCAGCGTTTATACTTGCTAGTATTGCTGCTTATCGCATGCTTAGAGGTTCAACACATCTCTATCATAAAAAAGCGCTTTATTTAACTTTAAAACTTGCACTCGTCTTCTCCATCTCCACCGCCCTGTTAGGTGACTTCGCTGGAAAATATTTAGCCGAATATCAACCAGAGAAGCTTGCGGCTGCCGAGTGGCATTTTGAAACAGAAGAAAATGCGCCTCTTATTCTCTATGGTGTATTAGATGATGAAGAGATTAAATATGCCATTCGGATACCTTACGCTTTAAGTATACTTGCCCACAGCAATCCATTTGCCGAAGTCATCGGTTTGGACCAGTTTGATGAAGATGTTACGCCACCTTTATATATTCATTATTTATTCGATATTATGGTGACTTTAGGTATGCTCCTTATTTTAATTGCTTTACTTTATATTATTGGGCTTATTAGAAAGTGGTCATTTATTCATTCAAAATGGTTTTTATGGATTATGGTGCTTTCCGGTCCACTTTCAATGATCGCCATTGAGGTAGGGTGGTGGTTCACCGAAGTAGGTAGACAGCCTTGGATTCTACATGGGTTGATGCGGACAGCTGAAGCGGCAACTAGTAATGAATATGTAGGCTGGATGCTTGTTCTATTTGCCTGTTTATACCTCTTGCTCGGTGCAGGGAGTATTTACGTACTCACTAGTATGTTCAATAGAAACACGGTTGAACAAGAATTAGCTGATCGAAAAATAGAAAAAGGCGGTGACACTTTTGAGTCTTGAGATAATTGGTATTTTTGTACTTTGGCTGTTTTTGTTTGGTTACGTTATCGTTGCATCTATTGATTTTGGCGCAGGATTTTTTAATGCCTACAGCTTATATAGAGGCAATCAACATATTTTAAATAAAATCATTCAACGTTACTTATCCCCAGTCTGGGAAGTCACCAATGTATTTCTCGTCTTTTTCTTTGTCGGTATCGTTGGGTTTTTTCCACAATCCGCTTATTATTATGGGACCACTCTGTTAGTGCCGATTAGCTTAGCCATTATTTTATTAGCCATTCGTGGATCTTATTATGCTTTTTCAACATACGGAAATCGTATGCCCAAGAGGTATACATATGTTTATGGATTATCTGGCTTATTTATCCCAGCTTCCCTTTCAATTGTTTTTACAATCTCAGAAGGCGGATTTATTTCAATCGAACAAAATGGACCTGTGCTTGATATAGTCTCCCTTTTCACAAGCCCACTCACATGGAGTATTGTTGTACTGAGTATAACTGCAGTTCTTTATATCTCAGCTGTTTTCTTAACATGGTATGCCCATTATGCCAAGGACGAAGAGGCAACTATTTTATTAAGGAAATATGCACTAATATGGGCTATCCCTTCACTCATTACAGCAATTGGGATTATCGTTGAATTAAAGTTCCACAACCCAGAGCATTTTGAACGACTTGTTGATTTATGGTGGATGTTTGCATTGTCTGTACTATTTTTCATCGGGACGTTTATCCTTATATATAAGAGGATGAACTATGGGCTCGCATTCACTTTGTTATGCGGACAATATTACCTTGCCTTCTTTGCTTATGGCATTTCACATTATCCGTATTTACTGTATCCCCATTTATCAATATTTGATAGTTTCACAAATGAAGCAATGGCCATCGCTTTGATTATAGCCTTTATAGCCGGTTTAGGTTTGCTCCTACCATCGCTCTATCTTTTATTGCGGCTTTTCTTATTTAATAAGGAGTATGTACAAGGGCGAAATGATAGTCATGTATAAGAAGGGAGACATTTTAGATGAGTACATTTATTATTTTTTATGCGCCGTTTATTGTCATCTTACTATCCATTATCATCGGCTTTCGAGTTGCTTTATATGATCGATCAGCGGTTAACCGTAAAAAATAACGGGTTTATAAAGGTACAACGAAAGCAAATATTTTAGTCTAATTCTTTCACTCTGCCTGCACTATACATTGAATAAATAAAAGAGGAATAATGTTGTTTAGTATAATAGAGAAAAAATGGAGTAAGTACGAAATGAATATCACAATGTAAAAAGGGGGAAACGTTGATTACAGAGTTTTCCCAGCACAGAAAAAGGCAATCACTCCCTTTTATTAACTTTGGTGCGCATTTTTATTTGCGCACCCAAATTATTCATTTTTTCACTTCAGAATGGTGCTTCCTCCTCCTTGCAAAGGATATTATGAAGTCGCCTTCAAACCAATTACGCCGACAATGATAAACAACACGCTGATGATACGTTTTTTACTTTTTGGCTCTCCGAAAAGGAACATACTAAGTAAAACAGCCCCTGCTGTACCAATACCAATCCATACCGTATAAGCAATACTCACTTGTAAATATTGAAAGGAGGCATACAGGAGCGCAAAGGATATCCCAAAACCACCCATATAAATGACACCATTCTGAATGTTTTTTTGTTCACTATATTTTTTTAACCCAATAACACCAGTAATTTCACTTATTGCTGCTAAAATCACAAGAATCCAGCCCATCATGCTACTTGATCCTCCCTACTATGTTCTTCTATTTGATTATCAGCTAGCTTCAAACCGATAACACCGACTAAAATGAATATAATAAATACTACTTTCGCTAACCCCATTTCTCCATTGAAGAGAAAGACATCCATTAAAGACGTCCCTACAGTACCTACTCCGGCGAAGATAGCATAAACGGTGCCAGTTGGTAGATTCTCACATGCTTTGGATAAACAGTGAAAATCTAATAAAATCACTGCAACTACAAGTAGCCAATGCCACCAAAGATACGCTGTATTAAAGCCAAAAACCCAAACAAGTTCAAATAAACACGTTAATATAACATAAAACCAAGATCGATTCATCTTTTTCCCTCCAAATGACTGAATTTCAGTCATTTTTATCAAAAACCCACCACTGGTGAGATTTATTTAACCTACAAAAATCATAAGCTAAATAGCAGAAGATTGATAACCTAAACCGTATTTTAGAAAGGTTAGCACTTCTTCTTTTTGTTGCTTTGCTTTGTCTTCATCTGTGTGATCATACAAGTAAATTTGCTCCGCTGTCGATTCCACTAATCCAATCAAAATCTTTGCTGTACTTTCTATATTAAGGTTGGAACGTACGACTCCTTCTTCTTTAGCCGCCTGCAAAAAATGACTAATCCATTCGTAAAATGGTTGGTAAACAGTTTCCCATTGACGAATATGTTCGCTAGAAGCAAGACCAGCATATACTAAGGCAAGCACTTCTCGATACTCACTCGTATATAAAAAGATACTGTCGACCAGTTGCTTTAATCGATCAACAAATATCGCTTCACTATTTACTTCATGATGTACTCTGGCAATTAATTTTTCTACCATCACTTCTGCAATAGCCGGCATAACAGAAAGTTTCGATGGGAAATACAAATAATAAGTCCCTTGAGCAATACCTGCTAGTTTCACGATATCGGCAATTTTTGTTTTTTCAATGCCCTTTTCTTGAAAAACTTCAATTGCGGCATGCACAATACGCTCTTTTTTGTCCATTTATCAAACTCCTTAAACATGAATGAATATCATTCATTTTAAAATGGATTTAAGAAAATGTCAATGTCAACACAACTTCTACCCGAAGACAAAGGATATTTAACCACCTCCAATTGCCCTCGGAGTTTTTAATGTGCTTTATATAGCATTGTTACAACTGTTCCATATCTTTCTTTACTTTTCACAAACATTTTCCCTTTATTTTCGTTCATTAATTTAAAACAAATCGTTAAGCCAATGCCATTTCCTTTTTCTTTACTTGTGAAATACGGTTCGCCAATCCTAGCTAATCTTTCTTTAGAAATTCCCTCTCCATTATCCATGACGCGGATACGGATATACTCTTCATGCTCATCTAAAACAATTTTAACCTTCCCACCTTCATGAATGGCTTCCAAACTGTTTTTAATAATATTAATCATAACTTGCTTGAAATGGGACTTATCCATATTTATATAATGTTTTTGCTTTAATTTGTTAGTAAGTTGAATCTTCTTCCCTTGTTCTGTCGCCATAGCATTGAAGAGGAGGTTAATATTATTCACTTCATCAACTGCATCAAATGGCTCAACAGAAGGCAGTTCATCAGATTTAGCCTCAGGCTTCCCGAGAATTAATAATTCTTTTAATACTTGATTAATCCGATCAATTTCTTCAATAAGAATTCTCTCGTAAGCCGAGTCAGGGTTTCTTTCTCTTAACAATTGTATGAAACCACGAATCGTCGTTAATGGATTTCTTATTTCATGCGCTACACTCGCAGCCATTTCACCAATTACTTTCATTTTCTCTGATGAAAGAAGCAATTGCTCATTCTTTTTCTGCTCTGTTACATCATTACCAAAATAGATGGTGAACGATTGACCGGAATTTTGATATAGTTGCTTCATGCCCCACTGAATATAATAATTTTTTCCTTTATAATCTGTATAGCGGTAAGGTTGTTCAAACCCGTATGCAACCATTGGCAAAAAGTGAATAAGTGTAGATGTTTTTTTACCTAATAAAGTACGTTCTTTCTCATCAAATAATTGACAAAAGGAGCGATTCACCTTCACAATTCGCTGATCACTACCTGTAACAAGCAGATAATTAGGATTAATATCCATAATTTCTTCTAATAGTTCACTCTGTTTAATTAACTCAATATTGATATTGCGAATTCTTTGCGATTGCATTTGAAAAAAACCTAGAAATAAGATTAAGGCTGCAATGATAGAGTTAAAACTAGAAAAATAAAGCGGCGCAAAAGAAAAACCACTTATAACACCATTAATAAAAATAATCATTGCTGCTATTACTAATTGTAAGTAAAAGCTTCGATAATAAACACCTTTTAACTGTAAGGTGACGATAAACAAGAAAAACCAATTAATAAAAACAAGTAAAACATTAATGATAAACGTAAAATTCAATGGACCATAGATAGGAATCCAATGAGAAGGTGAAACGTTTACCGCTTCAACAAATCTGTAAGACTCGACTCCAAGTGAAGTAAAGTTTATCAAATACGTTATGATACTAATGATCGTAAATAACCACATTCCCGGTTTATTAAACAATATCCCAAAGCGATGTAAAAAAGGATTTTCTTTTACTAAATAGTATGAGAAATAATACATCGTTGGCATTATAAAAATCGGACCCATCCGTAAAATGCGGAACAACAAATCAATCGCTTGTAAAGAAAGCATCTGGTCAGCATAAAGAAAGGCAATATCCATTTGCCAAAATGACAACATTAAGAGGAAAATGGACAAAGCTTTTGTTAAGGAGGTTTTAGAATAGAATAATATGGATACAGAGATAAACAAGGGGATGAAAGAAACAGTTAATAATAAAACAAACTCCATCTTATGTCATCCTTTCCTTAGAGAAAAGGGCAGCATTATTGTTCCCACCATAGCCTTGTGAAGTAACAAGTACTTGTTCCACTGGGCTATGAATCACTTCGTCAACAACCAGAAGCTGCTCATACTTACCGACATCTACTCTGATGGTTGGCGGAATGAACTGTTCCTGTATACTAATTAAACCGGCCATTACTTGAAACATGCCCGATGCTCCCATCGCGTGACCAACATTCCCTTTAATAGAAGTAATGGGCACACCCTTATCTAGAAAAAACTCTCCATAAACCATTGCCTCAATATCATCGTTTGCTTCGGAACCTAAAGCCTGACTATTAATATAAGTCGGCATCCCTTTCTTAATTGTTCTTTCAACAGCCTTAACCATTGCCCGACCTCCTGGATCAGCAATGTAAGATGAATAAGCGGATTGGAACATGCTAGATTCCGCTAAATACCCTATTATCTCTTTTTTTCGTTTAACCGCTCCTTGCTCTGATTCCAATACTAATACGCCTGCACCTTCAGACATAGCAAAACCCTCACCTGTTGAAAAGGGACCCATGAATGTCTCTCCCGTTTGCAAGATTCTCAGTGGCAGAAATCCCGCCAATACCAAATCATTAATGGTAGAGTCTACCCCACCGACAATACACACATCTACCTCGTTTGCTTGCAGAAGAATTTTAGCCATATGAATGGCGTCTAAACTTGAAGTACAACTATTTGCTAAAGAAAAGGCTGGTCCTTCAATTTGCAATGAAGTACTTAAACAATTCGCCAAAGTATGCCCATTCATATTCCCTATGGCATAGGGACTCATCCTTTTTCCTTTGTTTAACTTAGTTGAATGGTTAAAAACCTCCGTTATTACACCACCAGAAGAGCCAACAATGATAGCAGTTGCATAATCTCTCGGTTGAATCTGTGCCATTTCTATTGCCCGATCTGTTGCATGAAGGAGCATTTGCGCTGACTTCGGTAATTTACTCGCCTTTAAATAAGAGTGGCTAATATCATTCTCATTTACTCTTCCAGTAAAAATGTGCTCACCGTTAAATTCTTCTCTATTTAATGTTGTCTTTTTATCTTTTAATATATTTGAAAAATCTTTGATTGATGTAATGTTAGGGCCAATCAATCCCATTCCAGTGACGACAACTCCCATAAATGCAACCCCTTTTGCATATATACACCTTTATCTTACTATTAATCTAGAAAATAAGATACGTTTCATTCATGACTAAACCCTTTCACACAACATGAATAGTACTATAGTAACATAAGAACACCACGCAGATTCAGGTCTTTTTCTCTAATAAAAAAAGAATTAAGCTATCTCCTCTTAATATTAGTGTGTGTTATTAAGATTCCCAAGTGAGGAAGCACCACGTATTTCAAATTCTTCTCCACATAAAAAGGTACCAACCTTTGTTAGGCAAGTACCTCTCCTTCTTTCATTACATCAAATACAATCAATTTTCCGTTGTAGCCGCAGTTTGTTCCCTAGCCTCGCCATTCCAATCTTTAGTTACATCCACCCATTGTTTTGCCCCTGCATATTGATATAATTCCTCACAAGTTAGTTCAATTGCTGAGTTTTTGCTACCACATGCTGGATATACCATTTCAAAACGCTGTAGGGAAGTATCAAGAAAAATATTCATTTCTTTTGATAAACCAAATGGACAGACACCACCAACCACATGCCCTGTATGATCAAGCACTTCTTCAGCAGAGAGCATTCTCGCTTTCATTCCAAATGTATGACGAAATTTTTTATTATCTATTCTGGCATCACCTGCAGCAACAACTAGTAGTGCTTTTTCTCCCTCACCTCGAAAAGAGAGTGTTTTGGCAATTTTAGCTGGAATAACACCAATTGCTTCGGCAGCTTGATCAACAGTTGCACTTGTCGTATCAAACTCCAATATATCTTTATCTCGACCATATTTCCCCAAGTGAGCTTTAACACTTTCAAGTGACATAATTCTTTCGCGGCCTCCTGTCAATATAATGTAAAAGGATATCATTCTTTAATAAGTAAAAGCAAATGTATTTGTTAAAAATTCAAAAAACATACAAATCTTTAAATCAAATTACTTTAAATAAAATTTGTAACCATCCTTCTCCTCTCCGCTTACCATAGATTTATCCCGATTCTTTCTATTTTTCATTCTCCTCTTTAAATATGATACAGTAAAGCTATACATAAAATGTTGGAGGAATACTTATGACATCAACTACTTACACAGGCTATGTTGGTACCTATACAAAAAAGGATAGCCAAGGAATTTACTCATTTCATTTAGAGGATGATCAAATTAAAAATATAGAACTTGCTGCTAAACTTGAAAACCCAACTTATTTAACGATCAGCTCGAATCAATCACATCTATACGCTGTGATGAAAGAAGGAGATTTAGGCGGTGTCGCCGCTTATGAGTTAGACAGCAGACATAGTGGGCTCACTTTATTAAACAAACACCTTTCTCCAGGTGCCTCGCCTTGTCATGTAAGTCTAGATCCAAAGAGTCAATACTTATTAAGTGCGAATTACCATAAAGGAACGGTTGACTATTATTCACTACTACAAAATGGCGAGATTAAAAACCTGCTAACTTCAAAAGAGATTCATGGTTCGGGACCACATGAGCGCCAAGAAAAACCACATACCCATTTCGCTGGACTCACACCGGATGAGAAGTATGTTGTTGCTGTCGATTTAGGGGCAGATGAAATCATTCTATTTCGTAGGGATGGGGATAAACTCACCAAACATTTTACTTTGGCAACACAGCCAGGCTCTGGACCAAGACATATCACCTTTCACCCCAATGGGAAATGGGCCTACTGCATGACTGAACTAAGCTCAGAAATTATTGCACTTCAATATGACACTGAGAAAGGAGAATTGAAGGAAATTTCTTATTATAAGACGATACCTGAGGATTTTTTAGAAAACAATCAAGGTAGCGCCATCCATCTTTCTCAAGACGGCAAATTTTTATACGCTGGCAATAGAGGTCATAATTCAATTGCGATATTTGCAGTCGCCGAAGATCGATTGCATATAACCTTTGTTGCTCATACATCGACATATGGAGATTGGCCACGTGACTTTGTATTAGATCCAACTGAAGAATACTTAATCGCAGCCAATGAACGGTCAAATAATTTAACTTTATTTAAACGAGAGGCTGAATCAGGGTTACTTCAACTATTGCAACAAAATGTTCCTGTACCTGAACCAGTTTGTGTGAAGTTTTTACCTCAACAACTATAAGTACAAAAATAAATTTAATTTCATAACTAATAATAAAAAAGGGGTGTTCTGCTAATGAATAGCCCTTTTTTGTATCCCCTCTATTGATAGGCGATGACTTTATTAACGTTCTATCACTAATAGGACATGCATAAACTAAAATAGGAGACTATTTAAGGAGGAGAAATGATGAATAAAGTTGTTTATCTAGTTGGAGTAGCCATCATTATTTGCTTTGTTTCATTAGCTGAATCCCCTAATTCAATCCTCCACCATGAGAACGAAAGAGAAAGTAAATATCCCTATTTTCCAGTAATTAATGAGAATAATGACAGCGAAGAAGTAAGTCAAACCGTTGATGAAACTGACCTTGAAGGTTTAGCTCCTACTTTAGAGCTTCAACTAGTGGACACAGTTTACAAAGATGATGTCATTGTTGAAAAATATCAACAATTCGAGGTTTATAGAAATGACGAGCAGGAAGTCATTAAAGCTATTCCATTGGATGAATATGAATACTTATCGTATCAACAATAGTTAGTCAATCAAAACATGGACAAGAAGTTCTATATTATCTGGCAAATTATAAGTAAGAATATACCCTTTTGTATACCCTGATATAAAACTATGACCATCCAATATTGTCGGGGAGGTAATATCTACTTCCATTCCCTTCCCTTCGATGGCTGATACTGAACCACCAGCAATCATATTCCCTAGTTCCCCACTAAAAGATGTTAACATTTCACCTTCTAAGTCCATCCCGAACATAGATTTCCCCAGCAATGAAAAAAGTGAACGATCACCACCAATGAACAATTTACCAGCTATGTCCCCTGAGAAACCGATGAATACCCCATATCGAACAAGGAATGAACCTTCTAGCTCAGTCCTACCCACTAATTCATGATTCATGGGAATTAGCTGTCCAATTGAAGTTTGGACACCTTTTAATAAAAGGTTCATTTTTTCTTTATCCTGTAAGACCTTTTCCATTGCCGGTCACCCCACATCAAAATAGTTGATAGTATCATAGTATATTATACCTGGTTCTTTTGCTATATTTTTCATTAAAAAAATACATGATAAAACTGAAAATAAATGAGCAAAAATAACTATTTTAAAATTCAGACACGAATGGTTTTATAGAGCGCTAACTTCTCTTATTCCCTTTTCAACAAACATTAAAACACATAACTTTGACAATTTCTATCCATTTAAGTATGATAATATTATTAAATGCGAAAGGGTGACTCTAAGTCAATGAAGTAAGAATCCTATTTATCGAAAACAAACAATTGAAGGTAATGAGTAAAGGAACGCTTTATTTTGCTATGCTTTCAAACAATGTTTTCAGAATAGGATTGCACTTCATAAGGTTACCCGTTGGAATTCTCCCAACTTTTTTAGTGTACCTTTATGCCTCCTATTCTGAAGAAATAGGAGGCATTTTTTTCGAGAATTTGTCTCCCAAAACGAGAGGAGATGATTAATATGCTATTATTAGAAGCCACTGATTTGAAAATTACTATAGGTGACCGACTATTAGCTACTGCAGAAAGAATAACTGTACAACAAAACGATCGTATTGGTTTAGTTGGCCGGAACGGGACAGGAAAGACGACAATTTTAGATACACTTGTAGGAAAAATAACTGCCGAAGAGGGACAAATCATCCGCAATGGCACAATGGAGTTATTACCACAATTAAAACATGATGATCAATACAAAAGTGGTGGAGAAACAACGCAACAATATATTAAAGAAGCACTAGCTAAAAACCCGGAAATATTACTTGCAGATGAACCAACGACCCATCTGGACACCTCCCATATTGAATGGTTAGAAAAGATTCTTAAGCATTGGCAAGGTGCCCTCATTCTTGTCTCGCATGACAGAACTTTTCTTGACCGTGTGTGTACAAAAATTTGGGAAATTGATGAGGAGAAAGTAAAGATATATTCTGGTAATTACTCGCAATATAAACAGCAGAAAGAATTAGCATTAGCAGAGAAGCAGCAAGCTTACGAACAGTATGAACAGAAAAAAGCACAATTAGAAAATGCCCTCACCTTGAAGGCTAAGAAGGCAGAGAGAGCAACTAAAAAGCCAAAAAATCTAAGTTCTTCTGAAGCACGGATCACAGGATCAAAGCCTTACTTTGCTAAAAAACAAAAAAAGCTGCAACAAACGGCTAAATCAATTGAAACAAGATTGGAAAAGCTTGAAAAGGTTGAAAAAATTAAGGACCTCCCGTCCTTACAAATGACCTTACCTAATGAAAAAAATACGAAGAACCGAATTATTATTAGAGCGGAAAACCTTAAAGGAAAAATAGCTGATCACCTGCTTTTTGAACCCGCCTCCTTTCAAATTCGCGGAGGAGAAAAATGGGCGATTATTGGTCCCAATGGCTCTGGAAAGACAACCTTGATTAAAAAAATTTTACAGAGGCAAGAATTGACTGTCTCTCCATCTTTAAAAATTGGCTATTTTAGTCAAAATTTAGATATTCTACACAAGGATAAAACGATTATTGAAAATGTTAAAGAAACCTCTATTCAGGAAGAAACGATTATTCGTACAATACTAGCCAGACTACGCTTTTTTCGAGAAGATGTATATAAAAAAGTCTCACTTCTTAGCGGCGGAGAACGAGTGAAAGTCGCATTAGCCAAAATACTTGTGAGTGAAGTGAATACATTAGTGCTAGATGAGCCGACAAATTTTCTCGATATTGAAGCTGTAGAAGCATTAGAAGAACTATTAATGCAATATAAGGGAACTATTCTCTTCGTCTCTCATGATCGCCGTCTTACTAATAAGGTAGCAAACAGGTTATTGATTATTAAAAATAAACAGATTGAAGTATTCAGAGGCAATCACGAAGCTTACGAATCCTATGAGCCCGAGGTGAAGAGGAATGATCATGAGGAAGAACGTTTACTCATCGAAACAAAAATAACAGAAGTCCTTTCACGATTGAGTATCGAGCCAACAGAGGAGCTGGAAAAGGAATTCCAGAAACTACTACAACAGAAAAAGAAATGGCAATAAGTTCTACAAAGGGACCCTACTTGTATGACATTCGGGTCCCTCTTTTTTCTTCATATAAAGCCTCAACATTTTAATTATTTCCACTTTTAATCA
The DNA here is from genome assembly GCF_038595015.1 of Cytobacillus sp. FSL W7-1323. Classification (NCBI taxonomy): domain Bacteria; kingdom Bacillati; phylum Bacillota; class Bacilli; order Caryophanales; family Bacillaceae; genus Cytobacillus; species Cytobacillus sp. FSL W7-1323. The sequence continues at coordinate 371,374 of NZ_CP151998.1, read as the reverse complement.
GCTTTAAAATCCTGTAAAATCCAATTAAGGTATATTTAACTACATAGAATTACGACATTCGTCCTCTTCCTCTTCAATCATTTATCCTTTGTTTAAACGAAAATCTTATAGTCAATGTAAACCATATTAATCTACCCTGAGGTGTCGACATGAAGCTATTGCAGATGAATCAACTTGAAAAAACAATCGGAAATACAATTATCTTCCCTAAATTCGATTTAACTTTATATAGAAATGAAATTGTTGCACTCCAATGCAATAACGAAGTTGGCAAACATCTCATCATGATGATGATTGGAAAGAACAGTATTTCAAATGGAAATGTATTATTTGAAGATACAGAGTTAAATAAGCATTTTAAAAGTCTATCTAATAGAATTGGGCTATCTCTACTAGACGACGCTCTCTACGACCGGTTAACTCCCAGAGAATTTTTAACTTTTTATAAGAACCTGCATGAAGTCAATATAGAAATAGAAGCTTTAATACAAAAAATAAATTTAATAGACAAAGTAAATACAAAGATTAGCAGACTTACGTTTTCTGAAAAGAAAAGGCTACACTTAGGAAGGGCAATCCTCCATCAACCAGATTTGCTTATATTAGAAGAACCCGACCAAAACATCGATATCGAAAGTAAAATTACACTACAGAAAGTATTAGAAGACCATAAACAACAAGGAAGAGTCGCCCTTATCATTACTAATAATTACGAAAGTGCACTATCAATGACGGATACAGTGTATCGTTTAAATGAGCACGGTCTAAAAAAAATCGAGATCATGGATGAAGAGAGTAGTCACCAGGATATCGAAGATGAAGAAGCACAGCCGCAACAAGATATGTTGCCTAGCGAAGAAATCGGTCCAGCTTCTTCAGAAAAGATTCAGAACATGAACAATCCATTGCGTCTTGAAAAAATCCCTGCAAAAGTGGAGGACAAAATCATCCTTTTTGATCCGACTGAAATTGTATATGTTGAGAGTAATGATGGCATTTCTCATTTACATGTAAATGGTGAAAGTTTCCCTTGTGCTCTTACGCTAAATACATTATTTGAGAGACTGCATCCATTTGGATTCTTTCGCTGTCATCGTTCATATATTGTTAATTTGCAGAAGGTGAGAGAAGTCATTACTTGGACAAGAAATAGTTATAGCCTTATTCTCGATGATGCGAAAAAGAGTTCAATCCCATTATCAAAAGGAAAATTAAATGAGTTGAAAGAGATTATGGGCATATAAGTTGTTTCATCTTGACTTTAACAACGAATGACACCCTATTTTCACCTACTTTCCTTGCTCCATTCACCGCTTAATTGCTTCCATTCATCTAAATATAGACGCTTTTCACCTTGATATTACTGTATTCATCCCATTTCACAGTTAATATTGAAGACAAGAAATGCAAAACGTGAAAAGGGGCCAATTAAATGGAAAATGTCATTGAAGTAAGAGACCTTGAAAAGTCTTTTCAAAACCAACTAGCTTTAAAGAAAGTAAGTTTTCAAGTAAGAAAAGGGGAAACAATTGGTTTCTTAGGACCGAGTGGTTCAGGTAAAACAACAACAATCAAAATCCTAACCGCTCAACTTCATGCAACTGCCGGAGAAGTGAAAGTGTTTGGTGAACCAATTGCGAAACTAAAAGATCCCATTTATATGAAGAGAATTGGTATATTAACTGATAATAGTGGCTTATACGAAAGGCTTAGTATATACGATAATCTCGCATTATATTGTGATTTATATGAAGTAGATAAAAAAAGAATCAATGAAGTGCTCACAACGGTAAATTTAATAGAAGAAAGTAAGAAAATCGTGCAAAAACTGTCCAAAGGAATGAAGCAACGAGTGACATTAGCTAGAGCCATGCTTCATAAACCGGATTTACTCTTTTTAGATGAGCCGACTTCTGCCTTGGATCCTGTAAACACGATGCATATCCACCAAGGGCTTAAAAAGCTAAACGAAGAAGGAACAACAATATTTTTAACTACTCATGATATGCAAGAAGCTGAGACAATTTGTGATCGAGTGGCATTCTTACATAATGGTGAAATCAGCTTAATTGATACACCAGAGAATATTAAAACACAACAAAGTTCTTCATCCATCTCCCTATTATTGCGAAACAATCGTAAAGTGGTTGTGCAAAAAGACGAAGCAGGTGCAAAAGAAATATATAACTATATAAAAGACGGAGAAATCGTAACCATTCATTCAGATGAGCCGACACTTGGAGATGTATTTGTAAAATTAACGGGGAGGAAATTATCATGATCTTTTCATTAAAACGTGTCAACGCTATATTTATTAAAGATTGGAAAGATTTGCAGAGAAATTCATATATTCTTTTTACTTTAGCCATCCCATTAGTTTTTGCAGCGATGTTAGGTCGCATGAATGCAGCAACAGACGTCCTTTCTACTTATCCAATTAATCTCGCACTAATTATTGCGGGTGCTTTTATCCAAGCTGCGATGGTTGCAGAAGAAAAAGAGAAAAATACTTTGAGGGGCTTGTTATTATCACCTGCCAGTACACTAGAAATATTGATTGGAAAAAGCGCATTGTCTGGACTGATGACCATCCTTGTTATTATCGGATCAATTATTTTCTCAGGATACACAGTCCCATCCCTTCCACTATTTTCTCTTAGCACTTTACTAGGCTTAGTCTTTTACCTTGCAACAGGAACGATTCTTGGACTGCTTTCACGGACAGTAATGGAGACAAGTATTATCGGTATGCCTGTATTAATTATATTCGGCATGAGCTCCATGTTTAAACCAATGGTTGAAAATGCAACCTTGATCAATATAATTGAGTTGTTGCCTAATGAACAATTAAATCAGATTTGGTTTGGTTTAAGTGACGGTAAGGGGGCAGCTGAAATCCTCATGAATTTGTTCATTTTATTCTTGTGGGTAGCCGTTTCATTCATACTCACCATCGTAATATATAAGAAACGTAGATTTGATTAAGGTATCGAGGTCGGATAGGTTCCCTCTCTCCGACCTCACCAATCATATACAACAAGATTGGGCCATTTCGCTTTCCATTTCCTTGCCTTATACTCATATATCTCCTTCGTGACGATTACTTTATTCGGTACTATCCTCATGTTAAACAGATCATCTAAATGATAAGGCGCATACATAGTCATCTTGTCATTTTTCTCCATTTTCACCCCTACCGCAGTAGCTGTTGTTGGCCAGCTCGCGATTGCCTCATTGATGCTTGTATAAGCAGGAATCGCAAAACCAAATTTTTCTTCATACCAGAAATGGACATTCGCTTGATTCTTTATATCTAATTGATATGGAAACGACTTGAGCATACTACTTAATATTTGCTGAAACTCCCTTTCGCTCAATTGGTTTCCCTTGTCATAGTAGACAAGGTCAATATCTGATATACCATAGTCGATTGCGTTGCCAGATAATTGATTCCACACGGTATTTGCCACACATCCCGCAGCTACATAATAATCAAAGGGTAAGTCCAAATCCGATAAACAACTTAATAAATGAATGATTTCCTCATTTTGTTCTAACATTTCCTTTAACTGTTTTTCATAATTAATCATCGTAGTATCTACCACCTTTATTGATTAAAAAGCAACTAACATCATATCTTATATAAGAGTACATTTACATTATTTGGTTTCACACTTGATTATAATTTTTAGGGAGAAGTCAAAATTCTCTTTTATTTTCCTTAGTTTAAGAACACTAGTATAATGACCTAAACAGTTTAAGCCTTCTTACTTATGATTGGAAGAAACAATAACAATGTCATAAATGAACCAACTACTTAATGGTACAATAAAGTTCAAAAAATCGAAATTGACGGAACCACTTTTGGAGGAGGACCTTTAATGGAAAAGATGAAGAAACGAATTGAAGTAGCTTCAGGTAAATCACCTGCAGACCTTGTCATCAAAAATGCGCAAATTGTTGATGTGTTTTCAAGTGAAATTATTTCTGGAGACGTAGCCATCACAGATGGATATATTGTTGGAATTGGTGACTATAAAGGAATAGAAACAGTTGACGCTCATAACCGTTTTTTAGCTCCTTCTTTTATTGATGGACATGTACATATTGAATCCTCCATGGTAACCCCTGTCGAGTTTTCAAAAATCCTCCTGCAGCATGGGATAACTGCTGTCATTTGTGATCCTCATGAGATTGCTAATGTCGTTGGTGAAAGAGGTATTGAGTTTATGCTTCACGCATCTGATGATATTCCATTTGATGCTTATTTCATGCTACCATCTTGTGTGCCAGCCACACCTTTTGAAAATGCCGGTGCTACATTAACAGCAAACGACTTATCTCCTTTTTATGAATATGAGATGGTGATTGGTTTAGCCGAAGTCATGAATTATCCCGGTGTGATGAAAGGCGATCACGACTTATTGAGTAAAATTCACGAAGCGCATGAAAGAGGAAAAAAAGTGGATGGCCATGCGGCGGGGCTAAAAGGAAAACAACTAGATGTGTATATGACAGCTGGTATCCGAACTGATCATGAAGCAACTACTGCAAAAGAAGCAAAAGAACGATTGCAAAAAGGGATGTACGTCATGATTCGCGAAGGTACAGCAGCAAAAGAATTATGTCGAATCCTACCAATTGTTAATGAGAAAAATGCACGTAGATTTCTATTTGTTACAGATGACCGCCATCTTGATGATATTATTAGCGAAGGTAGTATCGACTATATGATTCGGAAAGCGATTAAGAAGGGGATTGATCCGATTACAGCGATTCAAATGGGGTCTCTCAATACAGCTGAGTGCTTCGGGCTTAAGGAACAAGGTGCCATCGCTCCAGGATATAAAGCTGATTTCGTTTTATTAGACGATCTTGAGCAAATTGAGATTCAATCTGTTTATAAAAATGGACAATGTGTTTTTAGTGAAGGAGAATTAACTGATTTCCCTAAAGAATTAGAGCAAAAGGAATTTTCCCATCTCACTAATACCGTCCATCTTCCTGTCATTAATGAACAATCGTTTCACTTAGACATCGTCGGAGAAAAAGCCCATATTATTGAAGTGATACCGAACAGCATAGTAACCGACCATGTTATTGAAACCGTTCAGAAAGACGAACGCGATCGTTTCATCGCTTCTATCGAGAAAGATCATTTGAAAATTGCTGTCATGGAGCGTCATCATCATACTGGCAACATTGGACTCGGTGTCTTAAAAGGGCTCGGACTACAATCTGGCGCCATCGCAACAACGGTAGCCCATGATTCTCATAATTTAATTCTTGCGGGTACAACTGATAAAGATATGGCTGTCGCTGCCAATGCAATCCGCGACATGCAAGGTGGACTTGTAGTTGTCGATAAAGGAAAGGTGCTTGCTCAATTAAACTTGCCAATCGCGGGTCTCATGTCACATGAACCATATGAGAAAGTGAATAAGAGGCTAGTGGAAATCAATCAGGCATTGGATAAAATCGGAGCTAACCATACATTTAATCCATTCTTAACATTAAGCTTCCTTGCGCTACCTGTTATTCCATCACTAAAACTAACAGACCTTGGGCTCTTTGATGTCAATACCTTTAACCATATCTCTGTATCTGTAGAGAAATAACCTAATAAATGAGAATGACCCGAACTCGTTTCGGGTTACTTTTTATATTATGTTTCTCTCTTGAGAACTCCTTCTTGTGTTTTATCCAATTTTTCTATCTATGCCAAACTGACAATTTTTTTGTATATTACAGTAAACAGCTTACCCTCTCTTAGAGAGTCCTCCATTAGTTTTAAATAAAGCAACAGCAAGGTACTTCCCCACCTATGTCCCTAGCTGTTTCAACTTCACTCTCATATGAACTCGTAACTAATACATGTCCCTATTTAACCCAAAACATCAGCTTCTGGTTTAAGAATGCCATAACATACGAGGTCTATATATTTTCCATCTTTTCTTACATGTTTTTTCAACAGGCCTTCTTTCTTCATACCGGTCTTTTCAATTACCCTCATTGAAGCTGGGTTCGAATCGAATGAGCGTGCAAACACTTTATTGTAATTTTTTGCGCTAAAGGCAAATTCAATTAACGCTTTAGCAGCCTCTGTAGCATAGCCATTCCCCCAATATTTCTCACCAATCCAATAAGCAAGCTCTCCATGATTGAACGTTTGATGATGCGAGAGCGCAATTGCACCGTATAACTTGCCAGTGATTTTATCAGTTATTGCCAACTCAAACCGCTTATTATGATTGAAATCACTAAGATGATTTTCCATCCAAATAAGAGCATGTTCAGTTAAATAAGGATAGGGAAGATTTAAAGTACTTTTATAAAGATTATAATTGTTACATAGTTTAACAACTTCTGGTACATCGGCCTCATTAAACAAGCGAAGCATTAATTGGTTCGTTTCGATTTTATTTTCGTTATGATGATATATCACTAGGTACCCCTCTTTTAAAATAAATTTTGATACTACTCTCATTCAATTTTTTTCGCTATTCTCCTTCTCTTCACAAGAAAAACGCATGTAAGGATCTCTAAATTTAAGTTATTCGATACCAATATGAATAAAATAAAAAGACCTCATCCATCCTACAAGATTTGGTCCTTACAAAATTCAGTATTTACTTTTTTCATAATAGCTGCAAATACTTCCGATAAATCAGAAACATGCTCATCCCCTTTTGTTGTAAATGCAGGGCGAGGCTGTTTCCATATTGTATATATCCCCACTCCACCCGCACCGACTATATCATTTTTGAGATGGTCACCTACATATACTGTCTCATCTGGAGATACGCCAAGTCTTGAAAGAGTATGTTCAAAGATATAAGGATGGGGTTTCTTTACACCAACCTCTTCTGAAATAACAATTTCATCAAACAATGCTTCTATCTGCAATGACTTAATTACTTCTCGCTGAAATTTACTGTACCCGTTCGAGATGATCGCCGTCCTTAAGCCCTTCTTTTTCAACCTTTTAAGCAATGTGATTGCCTGAGGATACAGTTCGGCATGTAAAGGAAAATGAGATAAATAATCCTGCAGTAATTCTTGCCAAGAAAAGTTTATTAAAGAAAACTCTCCTACCATCTGTTGGTACACTTTATCTTTCCAAACATAGCCGCCTTGATCTAAATTAATGAACCTTTCTGCATATATTTTCTTATCTAAATGTGGAAAGAGTCTCTCTTGCTGATTCTCAATAAACGACAAAATAGCTGCCTTTCGATTATGAAGGGTTCCGTCTAAATCAAACATCACTGCTCTTACCATTACTTGATTACACCTCCAATTATTTCACTCGTAACTTTTGCCCAACTGTAATCACATTGATATCTTTCAAATGGTTCCATTCTTGTAACTTTTGCGCCGTTAGTTTAAATCTCTTTATGATAGTTGTGACTGTATCACCTTGGTGAACGGTGTAATAGTAATGTTTTTCCCCTGTCTTGATTATTTGTCCGACAGTAATCAAGTGAGGATTATGAATATGATTGATTTTTTGCAAGCTACTGACACTTGTATCGTGCACAGCTGCTATTTTTGAAAGCGTATCGCCAGATTTGACTGTATAGCTAAACTCTACCTCCTCTAATTGATTTAGGTTCACCCAAGATCCTGGCATACCTTCCACTTTTGATAGATTAAATATTTCTCCTACCTTTTTAAAAATATAATAACTCCCTGCCTTGTACAGGGACTTTTCTCGTATCTCTTTCTTTGCATCTTCAACCGTTACATAACCTTTTTTGTCCCTTGATAAATGATATTTAGGATTAGTATCATATTGTAGTAATTGATAAGTCTCAATGATACGAATGATTTTTTTGCTATAATCAGGATCTGTCGCATAACCTGATAACTGCACCTGCTCAGCAGCTTTTTTGTAATCTTTTTCTTCTAAAATAGCAAGGTATTTTTTTCGATCCCAAGATACACCATTCTTATAAAGCTTTGCTAAGTCCTCAATTGACTCCTCCCATGAAGGGTACTTTCTAAATGCCGCTACCGTTGTAACCATTTGCCCATCTATAAATTCTTTAGTCAACATCTTTACCGACTGTCCGTTATACTCACCCTTTATACCGAACAAATTATTACCTTCTATTGCCAATTTACTCTTCCCATGATTAGATTCATGCATAGCTTGTGCAATCACTAGTGAAGGCAGTATGTGATATTGTTTAGCTATTTTCTTTGCTAACGGAACGATCGCTTCAATAAAGTTCAAAATAAACACCTCTTTTTCACACTCTATTCCTAACAAGATGCTTTGCTAGGGCTTTATTTCTGTTTCTTGTATTTTAAAATATAATACAAAGAAAATAAGAAAATACTAGAAATAACAAACCCAGTCCCACCTAATAATCCAAGCAAGCGATTAGGCATCCATACAGTGGCAAGCCCAGCTAAAAACATAGAGATACCTATCATTGTATTAGAAATCGTTGTAAATAGACCAAATATAAGTCCACTCTTATCTTTAGGTGTCTCTCTCATTAGCATCGTATCAAAGCAGGTGTTACATAATCCAGAGAAAAACGCGGCCGTTATTAAAAAAACAATGGCCATCCAAACTTGTTGTGACTGGCTTAATAAGATAATACAAAATCCTTCGAACATCAGTGCAATTAAGGCGATTCTCATTAGATGATTTTGCAATTTCTCTGCTACAGGAAAGCTTAGCATTAAACCAATTCCTAATGAACCATAGAATATGCCGACACCAACATCTCCTAAATGAAATTCTTGAACTGCATACACACTTAATAACACATTATCAATGCCATTAAATAGAGGAATTAACAGTTCTGATAGAAAAATGATTAATAATAAACTCGAATGAAAAATAACATCTTTAACGATGAAGAATGAACCTTTCTTCTTATTTTTGGACATTGATTCCTCAGTTCTTTCTCTATCAAGAACGCGCAATTTAGCTAACAAAACAGCAGCAATTAAAAAGGAAGCACCATTTACGAAAAAGGTAAAATTAGCACCGAATAAAGAAGTGACCACTCCACCTGAAAACGACCCTCCAATAAGAACAACTCCTACCATTACTTGTTCAAGGCTATTAACTTTTATCATATTTTTTTCCTTCACCATCAACGGAATGGCAGATTTTCTTGTTGGTGCATAAATGGCTTCACCTGCTGCTAAGAAAAAACTCGACAAATAAACGATCCAGACAGATGAAACATCATTTACAAACACAAACGACAAAGCAAACAGGATACGTCCTAAATCTGTGCAGACTAATATTTTCCTCCGTGAAAAACGGTCTGCCATCAATCCTCCTAGTGGGCCAAATAACAGAAACGGAATGACTCTTATCGCTAAAGCAAGACCAACAGCAAGGCCAGATCCTGTTACTTGCAATAACAGTGCTAACAACGCAACTTGACTAAATCGATCACCTATTCCATTGAGAACACCCGCAAAGAATAAGCGCGCATAGTCTTTCTCTTCTTTTAATATGGAGATCATTCTCGTCCCCTCCTCATATAATTAGATAATCATCTAATTTGATGTTAATCTAATATATGAATAATCGCAATCTTTATTTCAAAAAAAAAAGGAAAGTGCTTCATTACGAAACAAACTTTCCAATCAATTTTTATTCTCTCAAATTATTTACACTCATTCTTGGGGGCTCCTCTAACCATCCATTATCGATCATAATTCTTATATTTTCTCTAATAAACAACATGATATCTTTTACAAATAAACCTAATTTGATGTTGATGTCATCTCTTAAGCTAAAGCCTGCACCAAATCCTTGACTACCGAGACCGAAATTACTTAACAAAAAGGTTAGATACATCATTAATTTATCAGAAAATGGTGGAATGTTAGACTTAGTAAGCGATAACCCATGAATTGTCGGCACCCTAATATCATCCTTAATTAGGATGTCATATGTTCCCTCCAAAATATCCTTGCTGAGCTCTTTCCCTTTAATAAAATAGTCCTTCACTTCTGTATGAACTGCCGTTTGAGCAAATCCTGTCATAAGCATCATGCCAACTGTATTCGTTTGAATAGACTGGTTTAAATAACTAAACTCAATCGTATTAATATCTCTTTTGTCACCAAACAGGCGATAACCTTTTGTATAATTTATATCTGAGACGAAGTCGACCGTTGTAGGGACATTAATCAAATTAGGTAATGGGTAATACCCCTCGTCAACCGCATAATTTAAGAACTTTTGATAATATTTCTGCGTTACATTTGTCATCTCACGATATAAATCAATAATATCATTTCGGTAGGACGTTGCTATATGAAGGGTGTATAGTCCCATGCTAATTTCCTTTAACACCATACACAAAAGAATATCAAATCCCTCTCCAAAAATTTTAGGAGCTTTCAAGTTCACATCGGCATTAGTGAAGCCTTGAGGTATAACAGCACCCTCATCATTAAATATCTGTTCAATACGGTGGACATTTGGCTCTAACTCAGACCATAAACCTTGCATAAGCTTTTTCGCTTTTTTATCCTCGGACACTTCTATAAAATGTTCTAAAACCCTTAATATCATTGTTTTCTTCTGATAAGTAATCCACAGTGCACCAATTTCTGTAGATGTCATTTTACTTCGATTGACCATTCTGTCACCTACTTTTATAAAATAACCATTCTTGTGACTAAGTTTTGCTATTCTCCTACTAAATATTCCCTTTATATCAAAAAAGCTAGAGGACAGGGATAGTCGTTCCCTTACCTCCAGCTTTCTAAATTATCCCCAAAGCATACGAAAACGCATAGCTGCATCAATTACTCTAGCTGTCGCTCCTTCATGCCTGGATGCATACTTCTTTCGATTGACACAATCAATTAACATTTGATCACATTGATAACAATGGCCATATCGATCAATGCAGGCATCATGTTTCTGACAACAAGAATCCACATAATTGATGGGCTTGCCTGGACCGCTACAACCCGGGCCACAATACCGATAACCTCCAGGCAAACAAAAACCTTTTTTATTAAACCTGTTCACTATTTTCACCTTCTTATCCTTTTATATATATTACAAACAGTAAGTCCATTTCGCCTGTGACCTTACCTAATAGGGGAATATTTTTTTATCAATTTATTTCAGTGCTTATTGGTCAAATAACATAAAAAAGCCAACCTATCCAAAAAGGATAAGTTGGCAACTATTGAATTCGACTAAACTTAATCAAAGTAAATATAATTGGAACTATCGTGGCAAGTAAAAACACTGGCAGAAACCAAATGCTTAAAGAGTCCGCCCATCCTAATGCTACTCTAATGGATTGTATAAGTATAAAGCCGAATAATGCGAGGCAAATATTCTTTATGACATTTAGCATTTTTCTACTCGTTAAGTAAAATGCGGCTGCATTTGATTCATTGATGCGTGCAGGGTAATTATGAATATGAGGAAACCGTTCAAATATCCCCATCATGAACCATAGAAACACGCCGATAATTGGTAAGATAAATAATTCATATTTAGAACCCCACCGATCAACTTCCCCTGAAGCATTGTAATGACCCGGTACTTGTTCAGGTATAGCTGACCAAGAAACAACTAAGAATACAATCGACCCAATGAATACAATAAGACCAAGTATGTCGCATCCCCATTCCCATTTAGTACGAGGCAATTTAAGTACTGGTCTATCCATACCCCATTCCTCCTCTTTCCGTTCGTCTTTTTAATACATACGAAGGAAAGATAAAAAGGTTTCATCCATTAGATAATCAAAGGCAACTAGTTCATACAGGGAATTACGCGATGGCTCTATCCCCCTTTTCATGAAAGGAAACAGGCGCGTCGTAATGGTAAGATATCAGTGTTGATGGCTCTGTTTGAGAAAAATATTGTCATTCATACTGTATGAGGTGAATCGCCTGAGACATGCGATCAACAAAGTATATGGTAAAGGAATAAAGAATGGTTCTTTGATAAGCAGTTTAACTTCACACTTTTCACCCTTTATAATGCAAATCGTAATAAACCTACGTACATTGTTTTAACGCTTGCGTGATATCAGCCATCACATCTACAGGATCCTCTAAGCCAACAGAAAGGCGGATCATTTCGGGACTCACACCCGCCTCCGCTTGTTGTCCAGGTGAAAGACGAGCATGTGTTGTACTCGCTGGATGAATAATGAGCGTTTTCGCGTCACCAACATTTGCTAAATGTGATACCAGCTTTAGTGAGTTGATAAACCTTTTAGCTGTACTGATTCCCCCTTTGATGCCAAATGTAAAGATTGCACCTGCCCCACTCGGAAAATACTTTTTCCCGAGATGATATTGTGGATGGCTTTCTAACCCAGGGTAGTTCACCCAAGAAATATGAGGTAACTCTCCTAACCGTTTAGCCAAAACTTGTGCATTAGCGACTTGCTTTTCTACTCTGACACTTAATGACTCCAGACCTTGAATAAATAACCAGCTATTGAAGGCAGACAGCGTTGCCCCTAAGTCATGGCCAAGTTCAAATCTTGCTTTAAGAATAAAAGCTTTTTCCCTAGAAATTTCAACATAGCTGCGATTACCAATAGCAGGCTTTTTCTCATTAAAGGAAGGAAATCTTTCGTTACTCCATTCGAATCTTCCTCCATCTACAATCACCCCACCGATTGCCGTACCATGTCCACCAATAAATTTAGTTGCTGAATGAACGACTATATCCGCGCCAAATGCAAGTGGTTTTAGTAAAAATGGCGTAGTAAATGTATTATCTACTACTAATGGTAGGCCGTGACGTTTCGCTATCTCACTTAACTTTTCTAAATGGGCTACCTCCATATTCGGGTTGCCAATTGTCTCTGTGAAAATCGCCTTTGTCCTTTTATTAATTTTTCCTTCTAAAGATGTAAAGTCCGTCCCATCAACAAAATGAACATTGATACCGAATTTACTAAACGTTTCTGCAAATAAATGGTAGGTACCACCATAAAGAGCCTGTGTAGAAACTATCTCATCGCCTGCTCTTGCAAGTGTTAAAAGGGCAATGGAAATCGCTGCTTGCCCAGATGAAACAGCAAATGAGGCTACGCCACCTTCTAACTGTGCCATTCTCTCCTCAAACACTGCATTGGTTGGATTTGCATTCCTTGAATAAATAAAGCCAGGCTCTTGCATCTGAAATAAGCTTGCTGCATGATCGGTATCTTCAAACACATAGGATGAAGTCATGTATATTGGTACGGCTCTCGACTTTGTAACAGGATCTGGCACTTGCCCCCCATGAAGCGCTATTGTATCAAACTGGTGATGATTCATTTTTCATTCTCCTCTCACATTTCACTTATAATAAACAAACTCGACTCGGAACCATCTATCAGTGATGAGCTTTTGAATATGCCAGCACAATGGTTGTTTTTTCATAAATTGAATTTGAAACATCAATTTTTTATGTCCAACACCTTTTTTCAAGAGCAGAAAAAAGACCACTTTCAATAAAAAGAGATTGTACTCTTCCATCGAAAGCCGCCTTTAGTCGTCTAATCGGCATAGATAAAGCCCCTCTTGCTAAAGAAGAGGGGCTCACGATATATCGCCATATCCTCAACTTATCTATCTTGGAATTAGCACCGTTACCTAGTTTTGGTCGGTTGCTGAGGCTTCAAAGGGCCAGTCCCTCCACCTCTCTTGATAAATTGAATTTTTTAAATTTTAAGAGTCATTAATTATTAATCAGAATAACCTTATCATCCGGCGCTGTCAACAGCTTTTTATAATAAATCTTTTATGCAGCACAAAGTCTTTCTTTTGCCTTTATTACTGACACCCAATATTCAACTGGAGATACAAAGGATTGCAAATAATTCAGCTCTTTATTATACATAAGAGCCTCCACTAAAAGATAAACAGACGTATCATTTAAATCGTTAACAATCATATCAAGCAAAGTTGCTTTCATATTCATAATATCTTCATAATCATCGATGATAGCTAACTTATCATCTAAATATGAAAGAAAAGCTTGTAAATGAACAACCTCTTCTTGTAATTCCTTCCACCCTTTATCCTCAGCTAATACGTTTACATAATTAACAAATTGATTGTACTCTTCATGACTATCTCTTTTAATTTTCTCTGCTAATATATCAAAAAATACATGATTGGACATATCCTTGCTGTTCACTATTAGAGCACCACCTTTACTATTTATATAAAATTATAGACCTTCTCTTTTAAATATTCAATAAAATCACATGAAACTATTTTCAATTAAGGAGTCGGGTGGTGTGTAGTTTTAGTCTAAATTAAACCAAGTAGCTGGGATATAAGGGGGATACAATAATTTCTAATTTTTCTTACGCATTTGAATGAAAGGTGAAATCACCCTTCCACTACTAGATGCATATCCAGCTATTTATGTAAGCTTTGTTTTGCCCTTTTACCCGGCTCATACTTCAATTTGATTCTTTGTTAGCCTTGTTCCTCTCTTTTACATGGCTCATACTTCAATTTGATTCTTTGTTAGCTTCGTTTCTCTCTTTTACATGGCTCATACTTCGATTTGCTTCTTTTTAGCTTCGTTTTGCTCTTTTACATGGACCATAACTAAATCTCTTTTAGCTATGGCAAATAACTTTCCCTTCGATGCAACCGCCTCATATAGAGTAGGATTCAATCATTCAGCCCCTCGCTCGATAGCCAAATTGTGCAGAGATTTCTTTTCCTACTTTTATAATAGATTGACTTTTATCTGCAGAGGGGTCTTTTGGAATCGACTCTGAGAAACCAACTACTGTTATCGCACTTAATAATTCTTGATTGTAATTAAAGATTGGTATAGACACAGAAGATACAGTAGGAATCAAAGGCTCCTTAGCAAAGGCAATCCGTTCCTGCCTTACGCGGTTGATTTCTTCTACCGCATTCCCTTTTCCTTCTTTCCCCATAACCTTAATCCAATCTTTAGTTGTTGCTGAATCAAGGAAGCTCTCGAATATTTTCCCAGTCGATGAAAGCGGTGGTAAAAGTGAACCGAGCTGTGCACCAATATTATAGGCATGTCCCGGGTTCCATATTTTCGAGATAATTGGACCATTATATGTCCACGTAGTTAATAGGCACGTATTGTCTAGTTGATGACTTAAATCCTTCAAATAGGGTAGAACACGTGAAATCACATCTTCCTGCCCTATAGCTGCCACCCCATATTCAATTAATTTACTTCCAAGTTGATATTGTCCATTATGTTTGTCCTTGTATAGAATGTCTAATTCCGTAAAAGTGTTCAAGTATTTATAAAGATTACTTTTTGTAATTCCTGTTTTTTCCTGTATATCAGATAACCTCAATGGTTCTCCGCTAGCAACTAATAGGTCAATAATTCTCATACCAACTTGGATCGATTGGATCGTAGCTTGTTTTTGATTTTTCATGTAAAAACCCCTATTTTATATTTTTTTTAGTATATCAGAAAAACACTATATTTTCTGATTTCAGCCATGTTTTGCATCCTTTTGAAAGGAGTTATTTTTCAAAAAGTTTAAAAAACCACAACAAATTCTCTTGAGTTTATCTGAAAATTAGGATACTATAAATTTATCATTAATAGATAACATCGTTCACTATTAATGGAATATTAAACAACCAATGAAGAAAGAGTCTAATAAACGCTCATTAATAAAGGTTTTATGCCTAACACTTCCACACAAAGCGTTTTACTCTTTGATCACGCAATTCCTAGACAAAAAAAACTTTTCATAAAGGAGTTTGAATATGAAATTAGTTACTTTCACTCACAATAACAACACACGTATCGGAGCAGTTACAGAAGGAAATGAAGTAGTAGACTTAAACTTTGCTTACCAAGCTTTCCTTGAAGCAGAAGGTAAACTACGTTCTGAATTAATTGCTGAAGCGTACATTCCAGCACAAATGGAAGGTTTCCTACAAGGGGGAAATGAAAGCCTTTCCATCGCAAAGGAAATGGTTGATTATGCATTAAATAATCGTGAATCGTTCAAACATCCACTTGTACATGCATTTGAAGATGTAAAAATCGAAGCACCTGTAACAAAACCCGGAAAAATTATTTGTGTAGGTCATAACTACCGTGAACATATTGCAGAAATGGGAAGAGAATTACCGCCTCACCCAGTAGTATTTGCTAAATTTGCCAACACAGTGATTGGACCACAAGATGATATTCCATTCTATCCAATTTCTGAACAATTAGATTACGAAGCTGAATTTGCTTTTGTTGTAGGTAAAAAAGCTAGAAACGTAGCAAAAGAAGACGCACTCAATTATGTAGCAGGATATACAATCGCTAATGACGTCACTTACCGCGATATCCAACGTCGCACACTTCAATGGTTGCAAGGTAAAACAGTTGAAGGTAGTGCACCAATGGGTCCTTGGTTAATCACTTCTGATGAATTACAAGATCCATCTGGTTTAGGTGTTCTTTTAACTGTTAATGGGGAAGAAAGACAAAAAACGAATACAGCCAACTTTGTCTTTGATGTTCCAACGCTTGTTGAATTCTTATCTAACTTAATGACTTTAGAACCTGGTGATATCGTATTAACAGGGACACCTGGAGGCGTAGGATTTGCTCGTGATCCTCAAGTATTCTTGAAAGATGGCGATGTCGTTCGCATTGAAGTAGATAAAGTCGGCGTTCTCGAAAATAAAGTTTCAAAGGTGGAAAAATAATTATGAGCGAAACGAAAACGATTCAGCAATCTATTGAGTCTATTCAAACATCATTAAATCAAATCATTGAAACCGTTTCAGGATTATCTGAAGAAACCATACGTTGGAACCCATCAAAAGAAGAATGGTCCATTATGCAGGTTATTACTCATTTAAACGAGGCCCTACCTTATTGGCTAGGTGAAATAGATACAGTTGTAAAAGCCCCGGGTTCCCAATGGGGACGAGGCTTACAGGACCCTGCTCGCCTTGCAGCAGTCGAAAATACTGAACACCAATCAGTTGAAGACGAATTGAAAAAATTATCGCAAATAAAACAAGATGTTCAAACCAAATTATCTGTTTTATCTGCTGACACATTGGCTCAGGAATCACCTCATCGTAACTTTGCAAAATTCGGTAATAAATCTGTATTCTTTATTGCCGATCACTTTATCGATGAACATGCCGCTGGTCATTACAACCAAATTCAACGTAACTTGTCTAAGCTAGCAAAATAATATTAAGGTGGCGAAATATTATGGCTGAAAAACATGCATATATGGAGGATCAAGACGTAAAGGACTTTACGAAAGAAATCCAAGAATATCATCTCGGTCCATTATGGGAAGCCATCCCAGC
Organism: Cytobacillus sp. FSL W7-1323; assembly: GCF_038595015.1. NCBI lineage: Bacteria > Bacillati > Bacillota > Bacilli > Caryophanales > Bacillaceae > Cytobacillus > Cytobacillus sp. FSL W7-1323. Next base: position 354,067 of record NZ_CP151998.1, on the reverse strand, counting down.
ACTGATGAACCATACACCAAAACCACATGCTGTGCCATATTTATGGTCAGATGAGCTTTTAAAGAAAAAATTATCCGAAGCTGCTAAAATCTTCACACCTGACCGTGGTGGAGAAAGACGCGCGATTTACTTTCAAAACCCCGGGTTGACTTATAGACAACCATGGGGATGGGCTTCAACTACTCAAACATTGTATGCTGCTGTGCAGCTGCTACTTCCTGGTGAAGTAGCACCTTCACACCGTCACTCTCAAAGTGCTCTGCGTTTTATTACTGATGGAGAAGGAGCTTACACAATTGTTGAAGGTGAACGTATCTTCATGCAAGAAGGCGACTTCCTTATTACACCAAAGAACCTCTGGCATGGACATGGCCATGTAGGTGATAAACCAATGATTTGGATGGATGCACTTGATATTCCTACCATCTATTCAATCGGTGGTACATTCTTTGAACCATTCCCTAATAAGATTGAAACGCCGACTCGCCCAGATAACTTCTCTGAACAAAGATACAGTGGCGGAATGGTAAGACCAATTAATGACCGCTATTCAAGCGTGGCACCACTCGCAAATTACAAGTGGAAACGTACAGAAGATGCGATTAAAGGATTAACTAGATTTGAGCCAGATCCATATGATGGCTACGCTGTTGAATATATCAATCCATCGAACGGACAAACAGCTAATCCAACAATGGGAGCTTGGATGCAATTATTACCAAAAGGCTTCCGTACAAAGGCACATCGTCACACACATTCTACTATTTACCAAGTACATCAAGGTTCTGGTTATACAGTAATAAACGGTGAACGATTCGATTGGAAAAAAGGAGATTACTTCTGTATTCCAAACTGGGCATGGCACGAACATGTACCTGCTGAAGATAGCTACCTTTTCTCAGTAAATGACCTACCCATTATGGAGCGATTTGACTTAGAAAAATCTCAAAACCTTGAAGAAAACAACGGAGAACAAAAAATCATAGGCGAATTTAAAGCTTTCCGTTAATTGCACAAGAACAACCGGGCACAGTGCCTCGGTTGTTCTTAAAAGATTCGAAATATAAAAGTAAATGAAAACGCTTATAAAACAGAATATTTATTTTTGTAAAACAAAAGGAGGATAAACATAATGACAAACACAGCACAGAATCCATTTATTGTAATCGGTGGAGGAATCGGCGGTTTAGCTACTGCATTAGGTGTAGCAGAAAATAACCAATATGTAAAAGTGCTTGAACAAGCACCTGAATTCGGTGAAGTTGGAGCTGGTATCCAACTTGCAGCGAATGCGACAAATGTTTTGCAACGCTTAGGCGTAATGGATAAAATCAATGAAATCGCTGTATTCCCTAAACGTCTTGTACTTATGGATGCATTCTCTGGTAAAGAATTATCAGCACTTGATTTAGGAGAGGTTTACAGAGAGAGATACGGTGCTCCTTATATTGTATTACACCGCTCTGATCTACATCGTGTGCTTCTTGAAGCTTGTCAGGAAAACCCATATATTGAACTAGCAACAAACCAAAAAATTACGACAACAGAAGAAAACGATCAAGGTGTAACAGTTAAAGCAGAAAACGGTGATGTTCATAAGGGAATCGCAGTAATTGGTGCAGATGGTCTATGGTCTAATGTTCGTAAAATGTTCTCTGATGACCAACCTATTTGTTCCGGATATGTTGCTTACCGTGGGGCAATCCCGATTGAAGAAGTGAAGACCTCTATTGGGGATATGGATGACGTATATATGTGGATAGGACCAGACCTTCACTTAGTACAATATCCAGTTCGTCGTGGTGAACTTTATAACCAAGTCGTTGTATTCAAAAGTAAAAACTACCGTCCCGAAATTGAAAAGACTGAAGATTGGGGCACTCCGGAAGAAATGGACGCTGTGTTCGCTGGGTCATGTGAATTAGTGCAAAATGCGATTTCATTTATCTCACGTCAAAAACGTTGGCCAATGTTCGATCGCTTACCAATCGAAAACTGGACGCAAGGTCACATTACGCTCACTGGTGATGCTGCTCACCCAATGCTACAATATCTTGCTCAAGGTGCTTGTCAAGCACTTGAAGATGCTGCATACATGTCAGATATGCTCAGTGCACATGGTGAAGATATCCCTGCAGCATTTACAGCGTTCCAAAAAGAAAGACAACCGAGAACAGCCTATGTCCAAGGTTCTGCACGTACATGGGGTGAAATTATTCACAATACAACAAACGAAGGTATTTTACTTAGAAACATTATCCTAGGAAAAAGACAATCAAATGACTTTGAATTTGTCGATCAATTCCATGGCTATAATAAAAATGCAAAACTAGTTGAAGCTTAAACCGTTCTCCACAAAGTCGTCATTAATGGTTTCATCTGGAGAAGAAAGGCTTAATCCTTTCTTCTCTCTTTTCATATATGTGTAAGCGATTGCAATCTCTAATTGATGGGGGAAACAAATGAACAAAATAAACGCAGCGGAAGTGATTAATAATAGTAAGTTTAATCGGTTTCATTTCGGCTTACTTGCCTGGAGCTTCCTTATTATTCTCTTTGATGGCTATGATTTAGTTGTTTATGGTACCGCCGTACCAGTTTTAATTGAAGAATGGGGGTTAAGTTCGGTCCAAGCTGGAGCCATGAGTAGTTATGGATTATTAGGGATGATGTTTGGTGCCATCTTTTTTGGTATTCTTGCTGATAAAATGGGAAGAAAAAATGTGATTGCACTTTCACTGATTCTTTTTAGCTTATTTACGTTCCTTTGTGGATTTGCCTCTTCACCTACAACCTTCTCTATTTATCGATTTATTGCCGGTTTAGGTTTAGGTGGAATTATGCCTAACGTTATTGCCTTATTGACAGATTACGCGCCAACGAAAATGAAAAGTATGGCTGTTTCCATTGTATTATGTGGATACTCTTTTGGTGGGATGCTTGCACCGATTCTAGGAATCTTCGTTATGCCTACACTCGGTTGGGAATCAATTTTCTGGTTTGCAGGTCTACCATTATTACTGTTGCCTGTCATATATAAATTTTTACCTGAATCTTCAGCCCATTTAATTAAGAAAAATAAGAAACAAGAACTATTATCTGTGCTACGTAAAGTAAACCCTGCACAAAAGATGGATGAAAAAACAGAGTTCTTCCTACAAGTCCAAGAGGAAAACAAAGTTCCTGTTGTCGGACTATTCAAAAACAATCGCGGTCTAAGTACCGTCATGTTCTGGATTGCGTTTTTCATGTGCTTATTAATGGTTTACGGCCTAAATACTTGGTTACCGAACTTAATGATTGAAGCGGGTTATGCCTTAAATTCAAGCCTAGCCTTCCTTATTACGCTTCAAGGTGGAGCCATTGTTGGGACACTCATTATTGGCTGGCTCTGTGATAAATACGGTTCAAAGAAAATGCTCGTGCCCTTATATGCACTTGGTGCAGTGAGCCTAACATTACTTGGATTTGGTGGTAGTGAATTATTCATTTACTTACTAGTTGCTATAGCTGGTGCTAGTACAATCGGTGCCCAAAACCTTGTACAAGCCTATGTCTCTCAATATTATCCTCCTAATATTCGATCCACAGCATTAGGAATGGCTTCAGGAATAGGGAGATTTGGAGGCATGCTCGGGCCACTTCTCGGCGGATTCTTATTAACGGCCGCTCTCCCTATTCATATGAACTTTATCGCATTTGCAATTCCAGGGTTGATTGCTGCCATTGCCTTAGCTCTCGTCCCAATTAAACGGGCCTATAAGCCTGAAGCTACTGTGGTAAAAGAGAATGAAACGATAAAAGTTGCTAATTAACGAGGATGTAAAGAAAAGAGCCATATATTTTGGCTCTTTTCTTTTGCCTACTTATCTTTGGAAAAAGTTTTCTAATTCCCTTATCACTTCATCAACTTCTTCTATAACGAACGCATGGCCTGCATCTAATTCTCTAAAAATGACATTAACGCCAGCTCTCTTTAAATCCTCTAGTAATGTAGTCGTCATTTCCCTTGTAGTTAAGACATCCTTATTTCCCCACAAAAGAAAAGTCTCTGCTTGAATATTGTTTATTTCTCCTGTTCCCTCAGCTGCATCATTATCAATATCAGTTATATTAAACACATTAGCTGCGTGTGCAACATCCATCATATTCCTTTGTTGTATTGCTGCTTTTATATATCCTTCAAACCGTTCTCCTAATGCCTGCCTGCCTTTAACAAACATCAACTGTTCTATCGCTTCGGTAAAAAAAGCAAACTCTTTCATCTTCTGTGCTTCTACTAACCTATTTAACATTGGATCTTTTTCTATTGCTTCTCTTGTTTGATAGCGCTTATTGTTTTCATCATAGGCTGGATATCCACCGGCTGGCATGGAGGCGAGCAAAACCATTTTTTCAACAAGGTTTGGATACATTGCTGCAAATTGCAACGCAATACCACCTCCATTTGACCAACCAATGATTGTTATTTTATTTAAAGAAAAATGATCACAAAATAATTTCAAATCATAAGCGAATGTCTTAAAATCCTCTATTGGCTGATTGTAAGTAGATCGGCCATAACCTCTTAAATCCGGGGCATAGACCGTATACTTTGAAGGTATTTTCTCCAAAAATACGTCCCAATGATTCGCTGAGGCATAATTGCCATGAACGAGAAGTAGAACCTTCTCTCCCCCATCCTTTTTCAGATAATCATACACTTCACCGTTACTTAACCTGCATTCCATTTAAACACCTCTACTTTCTCCTTTAAACCTCTCATACTATTCGATTAAAGCTATCTTTATTCCTTTTTATGTTAAAATATTACATAAACATTCTAATAAAAGGAGAGATTGTATGAACGTTGAACTCACACGTTTTAAGGTTAAAAAAGGAAAAACAAAAGCTGTAGACGAATGGTTACAATTCCTTAATCATCATATGAAAGAAGTACTCCTCACACTTGAAGAAGAAAAAATGTATATTGAAACGATTTTTCGCGAAGTACAAAACGAAAATGAATATCTTTACTGGTATTCTGTACAAGGTAGGGATGGGATTGAAGTGACTGAATCCACCCACTGGGTAGATAAAAAACATCTCCAATATTGGCAAGATTGTATAGATGAAACCTACAAACCAGTTAATTTAATTACCGAAGTCGTTATGATCCCAGAGAAAATCAGAGCAAATATGACTTAGCTTAAATAGGCTAAGCACTTTTCACCTTCCGTCCATATAAGAAGAACGAAATGAGTCCTAATACGGTATATAATATAACAGCATTCACCATACTACCTACCTCAAACCAATACGAAACCGGAATTATTATCGCAGCGGACGAAAAGATAAAGCCTATGATCATCTGCTTTTTTAAGCGCGCGCAAATCATACCTTGGATAATAAAAGCTAGCGGAAAAAGGACATAAATCCCTAATAATAAGATTTTGCTAAACGGAAAAAATGAACATATCCACGTAAATATAAAAATACATATAGAGGGAAATAAAACTCGAAAAAACATCTTCATGTCAGTGTTCATCCCCTTCTTTTTATAGACAATATTATAGCCTTCCACCAAAACCACAATAAAACAAGATAACCGAAAACACTATACAACGCCCATAGTGCACCATCAAAAAGCTCATGAAGGAAAAACTCCCCTTCATTCATTTCTTCACCGCGACCAATAGCATTGAATATAGAAATAAAAGGGATTGTTAGAACAAAAAAGATGACGAATAATGCTGTTTTTCTAATTTGTTTCCTCCATAACATTCTTAACGCCATCATAAATGAAATAAACAAAAAGAGATAATACAATAGCCAAAACCATAACGGTAAACTCACCATAAACATTCCCTCACCCCTCTTGAGTGTAATATTACACCAAAAGAAATTTATTGTAAATAATTTCTTTTTATGTCCTAAATTCACCACTTTTAATTAGGCGCATACACTAAACGATATAACACCTGCCCCAAAATCATGCATAATAAAGTGAGGAAAAGTCATGAGATTCAGCTTTTTATCCCCGGTTTATAATAGTGAACAATGGGTTCGCTCGATGCTTGATAGCATTCCTAAAGAATATGCCGATGAAATCATTGTTTGTGATGACGGATCAACCGATCAAACATTAGTGATGTTAAAAGAATATCAACAACAGTACCCTCAACTAAAAATCTTAGAAAATGGGGAAAATCGTGGCGCTAGCTATTCGTATAATCGTTGTATCGAAGCCGCAACTGGAGATTATATTGCCATTATTGATAGCGATGATATTTATTTACCAACCATTCGTGAAGTACTCGCTAAAATAGATGGTGAGTACGACATTTATTATTACAGCATGGTGACAAAGGATGGCCAGCTCTTTCAAGCAACGGAAGAAAATTATCGTGAATGGTGTGGGCAATTTAGGATCATTAAGAGAAGCTGTGTGGGAGAAGCGAGATTTTCTGAAAGACCGGATATGGCGGGGGACTGTGATTTTCATCAAGCGCTCTTAGACCAAAACCCTTCAGTGCACATAACAGGAATTATCGCTTACTGGTATAACTATCCACGAATAAATTCCGAATATTATTTATACTATTTTGGATTAAAGTAAGCCCATTGTGGGAAATGACAGAAAGGTGCGTTCCATACTTATGTTTAAAAATAAAACGCTATTAATTACAGGTGGAACCGGCTCGTTTGGGCATGTGGTGTTAGAACGTTTTTTGCATAGTGAAATAAAAGAAATACGCATCTTTTCTCGTGATGAAAAAAAACAAGATGACATGCAAAAACAGTATGCAGATGGAAGAATCTCTTATATCCTCGGCGATGTTCGGGATATGAGTACTTTATTACCAGCTGTGGACGGGGTTGATTACATTTTTCATGCAGCAGCCTTAAAACAAGTACCCTCATGTGAGTCACATCCGCTAGAGGCGGTGAAAACGAATATTCTTGGCACCGATCATGTATTAAGTGCAGGAATACAAGCAGGGGTAAAGAAAATTGTCTGCCTATCAACGGACAAAGCAGCCTATCCAATTAATGCAATGGGAATGTCTAAAGCTTTAATGGAAAAGACATTTATCGCTAAATCGAGACAAGCTAACGCTCGTGGTACCATTATATGTGGCACAAGATACGGAAATGTCATGGCATCAAGGGGGTCCATCATTCCGCTACTCATAGAACAAGTAAAGGAAGGAAAGCCGCTAACTGTTACGCATCCTTTAATGACCCGTTTTATGATGAGTTTAGATGAGGCTGTCGAACTCGTATTGTACGCTTTTGAGAATGCTTGTAATGGGGATATTATGGTACAAAAATCGCCTGCTGCCTATATTACAGATTTAGCACAAGCGATTAAAGAACTTTTTCACGTTAACCTTCCTTTAGAATTAATTGGCACACGGCCGGGAGAAAAGCTCTATGAAGTTTTACTAACAAAAGAAGAAGCAGCGAAAGCTATTGATCTTGAAGGCTTCTATCGCATTCCTCGAGATACCAGAATAGAAACTGATACAAACTCTGTAGAAGAATATCACTCCAATAATACTTATCGTCTCTCTGTAGCTGAACTAAAAGAAAAACTACAATCATTATCCTATGTTCAAAAAGAGCTAAAAAAATGGAAAAGGTTAAATTAATATATTTGACCGCTCCCTATTTTTCGTGAGTTGAGCACCTTCATTGACCAAGTTAATAATCGCCAACTCACTTACTATTCTTATATATACTGAATTTATAGGGATATCCTACCAACCCTCTAAAGGAAGGTTGTTGTTTGATGTAGTTTCTGATAAATTAGGATTCAACATGACTAGCATATTGAGGAGTTACATACATGGAAATACAAAAAAGTAGTACGATGATACAATCCTTGCAAATAGGCATTTCTATCATCGAATTAATCTATCAAAAAGATACCCTAATGAAATTCTCAACCATTCAAGAAGAAACCGGTATTACGAAAAGTAATTTATATAAATATTTAAATACACTTACGCAATTGAACATGCTCTATCGTGAAAAAGGGACAAACCTGTATTATCTTGGAAGCAAATTGATTCAATATGGTACAGCCGCCTTTGGTAGTCGTGATATTGCCGATGCAATCACTCCGTATATGCAGGAACTTTCTTCGCTTACTTCCTGCACCGTTTCGTTTTCATTATGGACAAACAACGGACCTATTACGACAAAGATTTGTCATTCGAATGAACCACTTCATATTGGTACACAACTAGGCGGAAGCTTACCACCAACATCTGCCGCAGGGAAGATTTTCTTAAGTTTCTTAAACCCAGTACTGACAAAAGATTGGCTAGGAGACGGGGAAGCGATCGATAACGCAGAATGGCAAATGATTCAACAATCGAAAATCTCCTTCGCTACCGAACCTTTAATTCCATCGATTTCTTCGGCTTCCGTCCCTTTGCTAGACTACCAGAATCAATTACTCGGTGCAGTGACAGTTGTTGGATTTAACGATAAGATGCCTAAGGAAGCATCGGATCCGATGAGCAAGCAACTGCGGAAGTTTCACCTACAAGCATCTTCTATGTTTGGCTATCGATATAAACAAGGAAAAATTGAACAATACTGATTGAACGTTCAATCGACCGTTTTAACATCTAGTAGAATAAAATACTAGTGAGAAAATTAAGTTATTATTTTAAAAATATCCTTTTCTGCGAATAAATTGGAGTTTAGCTTCGACTTAGTCTCACATTTGCTGATATAAGCTCTTTACTGATTTATCAACCTACAAAATAAGTCCATTTATTGAAAAAGGCCGCCATAAACAAAGATGACGACCTTTTTTATCTTAGTTCATCGTCAATCCATGATCAACGACTAGATTTTGTCCCGTAATCGCTCTAGCGCCTGGAGAGGCTAAGAAAACAACGGCTTCCGCTACGTCTTCTGGTTTTGTCACACGGCGGATAGCAGAGTTATCAGCCACAATCGCAAATACCTCAGGGGTAGTAACAGCACTTGCATCCGTTGTTTCTAATAATCCACCGGAAACCATATTCACATTAATATCATACTGTCCGAGCTCCTTGGCCATATTGCGTGTAAAGCCAATTAATGCCGCTTTGGCTGTTGTATATTCATGGTAGGCAATGACTGGGTTCTGGTAAAGATTCGTGCCAATACCAATCACACGGGCTTGCTGTGAATCCTTTAGAGCCGGAAGAGCAGATTGAACAACATTTAAGCTTGCTTTTATCGCGCCTTCAAACTGGGTTTGATAGCTAGCCCAAGATAATTCCTCTACTTTCGCCTGTGCCACAGGATCAAATTTAAATTGAACTAATGCATTATTTACAACGATATCCAAGCGACCAAAATGAGCAATTGTGTCTGCTACCATTGCTTTTACTGCTTGATGATCTCTTACATCAGCTTGGATAGCAAATGCACGATCTTGTCCGATTTTTTCAACTACTGCATCTGCTTTTTCTTTATTATTAAAATAATTAACGACTACTTTGTAGCCCTCCTTACCAAACTTTTCAGCAATTGCAGCTCCTAATCCACGACTTGCTCCTGTTACTAACACGACTTCTTCTCTCACGCTATTCCCTCTTTTCAATAGATGTAATTAAAAATGTTCAGGGAAACAAAACAAAAGGCTCCCCGAAAATGGAGAGCCTACCATACATATGCATATAGTTGGAAGATGCTCCCTACGATCGTCTTAACGAACAGGTTCTAAGGGTCAGGTTTTAACCTTCTCAACTCATTTTCTGAGTCCCCCTGCAACAATTTTTAATTATTTTTAGTTTAGCATACAAATAGTTTCCTAGCTATGAATCGAAGTTCATTTCGAAACTGACCATTTGCTTTATGTTTCTCACCATTGTTTTAAACGGGGATTCTTATCTAGAATCGATTCATATTGTTTCTCATTACCATAGAGGCTATTCGGGTCAAGCAGCTTATATCTCTCATATTTTTCTAATCGATCTTTTTCTTTTGCCCAGCCTAAATGCTTGACTCGTATTGTGGATAAACTGTGGGTAAGTTGGAAGATGTTTTCTGGAAATCTCCCACAATGCTGTGGTGTTTCTTTCCAGACAGGCTGAAAGGTTGATCTAACTCTTGCTAGAAATGGACGGTATAAGAAATGTGCTTGCCAGTATTCATCTTCACGATAATGGTCTTCATCCCACATATCATACAGTCTAAAACAGTACAGGTCGATAGTATCCTGTTTAACAAAGTCATCAATATAATCAATAAAACTCTCCTCAAACCATTCATCTGCGTCAAGATTTAATACCCAACCTAAAAAACCATTCGTTGCTTCTAACCACTGTTGTTTTCTTAGTTCCACTTCATTGGCAAACTGGGAGCTTGCATTCTTGACCAATTTAATTGGCATACCTTTTAGTTCTTGCAAGAAAATCGATATAGTCTGATCAGTACTAGCATCATCTATAATCACAGCTTCATCGATAAATGGCTTTACTTTCTTTAACATCGTTTGTAAATAACGACCTTCTTCATTCTTCACAATCATCGATAAGCGAATTTGATGGCTTTCTGCTTTTTCTGGATAAATAGGTAGTTCGCTATAAGCATACTGACATTTTTCTTTAAATGCGGGTATGCCTGTAAGGTCAGAAGAACGATAAATATGATAAGCTGGCAGATGTGTGTCTACATGTAGATCCAGTCCTAATGCCACAGCTCTCACACAAAAATGTCGATCTTCTCCCCAAAAACTGAGATTTTTAATTTTACTAAAATGAATACCTGCTAACAAAGCTTTCCTGCTAATTAGCGTGCACGCACCTAATCCTCCTACTTCATAAACACCTGGAGTTTGTAACTGTTGAATAAAAGCCTCGGTTTGAACGGCCTTTTCTTCGTCTGTTATGGCACCTTCATCCGCCTGTCTCCAGTGGGTATATTCATCTGTTAACCACACCTGCGGATAAGGAATTGTCCCCTCTTGCCAAGCCGTCCAAAATACCTCTGAAACAATTTCTTTTTTCGTGGAAATAAGTGTATGAAGGGTATTCGGGTGTAAAAGCAAATCAGAGTCAATTAAAAACAAATAATCAAATTCTTCAAATTTCGCCTGCTCAATAAGCATATCTTTGAAGCGAGCAACCTTCCAGATGAGAGCATCATTCCAGAAATGGGTAAAGTCGGTACGAATATAGATACTATCTTCTTTTGCGGATAAAATCGCAACATCTTTCTTCCATTTGGCAAAATGACGTAGTAGTCTACTTGATTCTTCATTCTGATTATCATCTATGAAAAGATAATGAATCTCCATTGTATCCGTTTTTAAATTGGCTAAGGATAGCAGAAACTCTTTTAAAATATCGGGTTCTTGATTAATTGGACTGCCAATGAGAATTTTTGTATTAACCATAAGCAACATTAACGTTTATTGACAAAACCGTTCACCTCTCTACACTATATTCTCACCATGAATTGCTTGTGTAGTGAAATCAGAAAAATTCTACCCAAAACAAAAAGCAGAGAGTCGTCAGAATCTCCCTGCTCTAATGATGGTGTATATAAGAAATAAGAACATTAATATCGCAATGACGAAGCCGATTTCTACTGCTGGTATATTCCATAGGAGAGATGATTGCCTGCCAAGGGCGGAACCGATAATTAAACCCACCATTATAATGCAAAATGCTAGCAACACGATACTAAATGCTAGCCGGTTGCTGATACGATCAATTCTCGTTAGAAATTTTTCACTGTTTGGCAAATTCAGTTCGAGCGGGATTTTTCCCTTTTTGATAAGGGCAATCAAATCTTTCAAATTATACGGCGCTTCCTTTAGAATATCAAAATACTCCCCGATATGAGCTAGCGAATCTTTCGCCAAATGATCAGGTCGATATTTATTAATAATTAATCGTCTACCAAAAGGCTCAGCAATTTTTAATATGCTTATATTAGGGTCAAGTTTTTCAACAATACCTTCCATTGTTAACAATGTTTTTCCCACTAATGTTAAGTTTGTTGGGATATGTATATGATGTTGATTGGCAACGGAAAACAAATCATTAACTGCCTCGCCAATTGATATTTCACTAAACGGAATATCATAATATCTCTCTCTTAGTAAATCAACATCAATTTTTAAAAGTTCAACATCGACATCATCTTGGACAATACCCATTTTAGTGATGGCTTTAATGACTCCATCGGTACTTTGCCGCAACATGGCAATAATTAATGATGCTAAATTTTCTTTCATATCCTCAGTTAAACGTCCAACCATACCAAAATCCATGAAAACAATTACATTTCCTGGTAATACACAAATGTTACCTGGATGAGGATCTGCATGGAATACACCTTCCTCTAATATTTGCTGGAGGATGCCTTCAACGATTCTTTCGGCGATCAGTTGTTTATTAAACCCTTGTTCCGCCAAACTTTTATTTTCAAGGATGCCGCACCCTTCAATATATTCCATAGTTAACACTTTTTTCGTCGTATATTTCCAGTATGTTTTTGGGATTTTATAATGATTATTGTCTTCAAATTGATTGGCAATTTTATCTGCATTACGACCTTCAAGTAAATAATTCAACTCATTTAACAATGCTTTAGAAAATTCTTTCATCATTTCCACTAACTGATATTGCGATGCCCAATGTAGCCGTTTTTCTGCGATTTTAGCAATTTCTATCAAAATTTCTAAATCTGTTCTCATGGTCTTCTCAATATCAGGCCGTTGTACCTTAACAGCTACTTTTTCACCAGAATGGAGGACACCATAATGGACTTGACCGATAGATGCCGATCCTAATGGCTCCTCTTGAAATTCTGTAAAGAGGTCATGTAGTTCTTCCCCTAGTTCGGTTTCAACAATTTTTTTTACCTCTGCAAATGAAAATGACGGGGCATGTTCCTGCAATTTTTCCAATTCCCTAATAATTGATTCCGGAAAAATATCTGACCTTGTACTCGCAATCTGACCAACTTTAATAAACGTCGGTCCAAGCTCTTCTAAAAACAGACGAACACGTTCACCTGTCGTCTTTTCATGAATTTCCTCTTGCTTTCGCATGAACATACGTTTAGGTAGGGACAATACTTCATGCAAGCCTAATTCTTTTAAGAGATAACCAAAACCGTAATGAGAGAAGGCTACGGCAATTTCACGATAGCGATGAATATGACTCATCTTTGGTTTGAAAATGGCAAAAACCTCCCTTAATTCTCTTCTCGATTGTTTGCCTCAAGTGCTAGAATCCGTTCCTCTAATCTTAAGACATCATCCTTTGTAGCGATATTCAAATCATGCAATAAACTAGTCATTCGTTGATGGGCTTTGTCGTCTATCTGCGTTTGCTTCTCTTGGCCTTTCGCCCTTACCTCCTGCATAAAATCCTTCGCTTCCTGTTTTGTTAACTCTCCTCTTTTCACTAACTCATCCATCATTTCTTGTGCACGGTCTTTCCCTGCTGCTGCTAAACCTAACCCTAACATCATCCCTTGTTTTATTGGGTTTTTCATCTCATTTCCTCCTTTAATAAATGGCAGATTTTCACTAACATTATTTTACCCATTTTCAAGTAGATTAAGCATGAAAAAACATATATCACAAGTTGTTCTAACAGATGGTAAATTCAGAGATAGTTAGAAAATTAATCGAAGAAAATGCAATGCCTCACAGACCTTCATTTTTACGCTCATGTCCAACCCTAGAAAGTAGATGAAGAGTGGGCAAGTCGGATTAAAGCGGAAGTGCTCACGGAATTTGCGGATGAATGGCGATGTCCGATTTACATACAATTCTATTCGTGATTTTCAAATGAATTGTGTGCATATAATGAGATTTTACGCTTGTCTCATGTCAAGCAGCTTCCCCTTCTTCCATTTACAAATTCACAACCGATTTCTACTCTATTACGAACAAAACAAAAACCCCGTACAATCATATGTACGAGGAATGTTTATGATGCTTGATTGTCTTTTTTTATCATCAGGCAAAAGAAGATAATAAGCGTGAAAGCCGTTAATGCCAAGAAAGGAATGGTGATAAAACCGAGCCAATTGATATATTGGCCACTACATGGTACACCGCTTGAACATGGGGTGACCTCAGCGAGTCCAGGCACTTTTTGTACAAGATAATGATAGAGAGAAATACACCAGCCAATAAACGCCATTGGTAGCGCAAATCTTCGCACAGAAATATCTTGATAGAACGTACCGATCCCCAAGATTAAAACGAGTGGATACATGAATATTCTTTGATACCAACAGAGCTCACAAGGAATAAACTGCTTAATTTCACTAAAGTATAGACTACCTAATGTTGCTATGAGTGCAACCACCCAAGAAAAATACAACATGATTTGATTTTTCTTCATTCTTATCCCTCTAACTCTTCTTCAATCAAACGTTTGATTGAATCATAATTAAATGGATCTGTCACCATTTTATCGTTAATCATAATCGTCGGTGTGAGCTGGACTTCATATTCACCTACGAGTGAAGTGTCATGATTAACCGCCTCTATTGTTGCGCTTTTTTTCATTTCTGCCAATAGATCTTCTAGTGGAATTGACGTCGTTTCTGCAACGACTTCCTCTAGTACTTCCGTTGTTAACCAGACAGAATCATGTTGCCCACTCTCTGGCTGCTTATCAAACAAACCTTTATGGAATGCCCAGTATGCATCAGGTTCCAATAGATGAACAGCTTCGGCTGCAACTGAACCTAATTTAGACTCATCGCCATGGAAGAGCACATTGATATAAGAGAAATTCACTTGATTCGTGTCTACATAATCTTCCACTAATTGCGGATAAATAGTCTCACCCCATTGTTTACACGCTGGACATTTAAAGTCGCCAAATTCTACGATTTGTACAGGTGATTCCGCCTTGCCTAAAACAGGCTGTCCTTCAATAGGGGGTGCATTTTCAAAAGATGTATACTCATCCTTTTCATTTCCTTGATTGTTTATGAACACCATGATAACAACTGCGATAACGACAATAATCGTAATAAAAAATAATAACTTCATCGGTTGGAATTGATTTTTATTTGTGCCCATACTGCTCTCCTTTATGTAGATGTATCACTTTTAAGAATAATATATCCTTATGCAGAAAGTAAGGAATTTCCGTGAAGTCAATATGAAGTTCGATTGACTTGCTTACTCCAAGCATCAAAAGGGAGCTGTGATTGATTTAGTGTCAATTGTACAAAAGGAAGACCTCTATCTTTCGGGTCTATGCCAATCTCTTGGTAAATAAAATCATCATCAAAAAGCGCTTTTGCCGCATCTTTCCGATCGGCTGCGTAATACACATTTTCCAAACGCGCCCAGTAAATCGCACCTAAACACATGGGACAAGGCTCACAGCTTGTATAAAGAGTACAGCCTGTTAATGTGAAAGATTGTAACTTCGTACATGCTTCCCTAATAGCCATTACTTCCGCATGCGCCGTTGGGTCATGAAGATCTGTTACCCTATTCACACCTTTGGCAATCACCTTCCCGTCCTTTACAATGACTGCTCCGAAAGGTCCTCCTGCATTTCCTACGTTTTCTACTGCTAGATGTACTGCCTCTGTTAAAAATTGTTCATGATTACTCATCTCGTCCCTCCCATTTATTTAGGCTTTTTGTTTAATACCATGAGATTCTAACAGGATTTGCAACTGTTCATAAGCCTCTGTTGAAGTAACTAGTAAACTAACCTGACTCGAACGACCTGAATGAAGCTTCATCTCAAAACCATCATTTACTTTTTTATCAAAACCAAAATGACGGTTATTAATATCAATAGACTGAACTTCATAAGAATCAATTTTATGCCAAGGGATATACTTTAGCCCTTTAACAATCCCTTTTTGAAGAAAAACTAATTGGTTAAACAGAAACTCCATTTGAAAAAGAGGTACAAGTAACAGCAGATAATTCGTAACAACTAACTGATCGGAAAAAACAATAAACATGATCGCGATAAACACCATACATGTGATAAAAATATAAGTAAAGATACTGCCCTTCTGACTAGCTACCTTTGGCTCTGCTATCGGCCTTTGCGGCTCAATACGTATGTCTTCTAATACTTCATCTGGTAATGGGAATACCCTATTTTTCTTAATCTTAAAGAAAACATTAAATAAGCGATAATAATAAAAAAGTAATAACATAAGCAGTAAAATAGCAAATAACCATTTCATTCTATTCACCCCCTCTATTGTTTACGATTATTCGCTTCAAACGTTTCGTGAAAACTAAAAATTAAGATAATTAAGTAAAGGCAGTTAATAGAATCGCCAGTCCGTTAAAAACACTATGGATAACCATCGCAGGGTAGATGGAGCCTGTTTTCTCATAAGTCCAAGCGAAGATAAGTCCACTGAAAAAATTAACTGGTAATGTGTTATAAGTCGGTAAATGTACCACCGTAAAAATCATAGAACTAATGAGCATACTCAGTCCAATATTACATTTAGTCCTAAACCATTTGTAAATAAAGCCACGATACAAAATTTCTTCATAAATGGGTGACACAATGGCCGCAGATATAAATGCAATGAGAATCGTAAAACCATTCAGTTCTGCTGTTAATGAAGCGGTTTTCTTATTTTCTACGCCAACACCAAATAAATCCATAAGAATAACAAGCAATCCACTGCCCACAATTAGAAAAAAAGTCCATCCGATAATCGGTAGCCAATAGCTCTTAGCAAACGACTTCAAGCCAAGCGACTGCCAATTCAATCCATATGATTTAATCGTAATATAATAAAGAGCCACTGTAAAGGCAATTGCCATGATTAACCCTGTCAAAGTCCCCGCATATAAATCATTTTGAAATAACCGCTGCAATAGGTCTTGTGCCCAATTTTCAATGAATATCGGCACTATGATGAAGACAAACATCAGAATAAGTAAAAACGTTTGTATTGACCAGCGTGATTCTTTTGAAAATAAGGTATTCACTCCATTTACCCCCAATTTATTTGATATATTAAGAGTACCTGGTTACGTTACGTCATCTTCAAGTTCAAAGGAGAGAAAAGATGGATTATTTTTCGACGGGTAAAATTGCTAAAGATTGGTCCATTTCTGTTAGAACTTTACGATATTATGATGAAATTCAATTAGTCACCCCTACTTATAAAGATGATTATGGCAAACGTTTCTATACACAACTGGACTTACTTCGTCTGCAAAAAGTATTGCTATTAAAGAAAGCGAATATGTCGTTAGAAGATATACAAAAGCTCATTGACGAGACGACTGTATCATCAGTGCTAGATATCCACCTTCAAACATTGAAAGCGTCAATTGACGATATCGTACAAGCGCAAAAATATACACAAACTTTAAGGAACAGTGTAGATTTAGAAGGAGAGATTGGTTGGGAACAACTTCTTCCCTTAACGTTAAAAGAGAGTGAGGATCATACACCGCTAACAAAGGAATGGGAGACATCACTTCCCAAATTAGAGAATGATGATGGTCAAATTAAGAAATGGATGAATATTATTAAGCGCATAGAACTTTGTTTAAAAAACGGAGAAGCGCCTTCTTCTGACGTTGCCCAATTAATTGCGAGTGATGTGGAAATTTACTCAATGGAAATGTTCAACGGTAATCAAGCACTCTCTGAACAATTTTGGGAAGCACGAAGATCAAAAGAGCAATCAAAATCATTAAACTTATATCCTATTAAGCAAGAAGTTATCGAGTTTCTCGAGTCAGCCCTTACCTATATGAACAATAAAAGCTGACTCAATTATATTTAACCTGTCATGATATCTTCACTCGGATATCTTATCTTCTCTTGTCTTGGTTTGGCTAGAGAAAAGGCAAATGTTAAAGGCCCAATTTTTCCGAGAAACATAATAAATACTATAATAATCTTACCAATGTTAGATAGATCAGCCGTAATCCCCATAGAAAGCCCAACAGTCCCAAAAGCTGAGACCGTTTCAAATAATAATTTTAAAAACGGCTCTGGTTCTGTAATATTGAGAATAAACACAGCTAAGAAGATAAATAAGAAACTAATCATAGAAATGGCCAATGATCTAAATATGATGGTTTCTTTAATTGCTCTATTAGCAATGGTAATTTGCTGCTTTTGCTTTAAAAAACTGATAACTGATAATACGATGACTAAAAAAGTTGTTAACTTAATTCCACCACCAGTAGAGCCGCTACCCGCACCAACAAACATGAGAAGTAGCATGAAAGTAATGGTTGCTTCATGCATATTACCTATATCGATTGTATTGAACCCTGCCGTCCTCGGTGATGTCGCTTGAAAGTAAGCTGCCCAAAGTTTATCACTCATTTCAGACATAGCGCCTAATGTATGTGGATTATGGAACTCCATCACGAATATAACTAACATCGCAAAAGCATTGATAACTACAGTGCCGACAATCATCAGTTTTGAATGTAAGCTCAGTTTCTTAAATTTACGTTTATACCAAATATCCGCTAAAACAGTGAAACCAATACCGCCAAGAATGAACAAAGATGAAATAACAATATTAATAATAGGGTCCCCCACATATCCCATTAAATTATCAGGAAACAGCGATAAGCCAGCATTATTGAAAGCGGAAATGGAGTGAAAGAAGCTGAGGTACATACCCCTTCCCCAACCAAATTCAGGGACCCAAGTAATGGCTAAAAAACACATAGCAATTAATTCAATCGTGAAGGAATAAATGAATAAACTTTTTACTAATTTAATGATTCCACCAATAGATGTATGGTTTAATGACTGTTGAACTAATAACCGCTCCCTAAACCCTATCCTTTTACCAAGGAGCATAAAAATTAACACTGCAAATGACATGATCCCTAATCCACCAATTTGTATTAATGCAAGGATGACTAATTGCCCAAATAGTGTATAGACCGTACCAGTATCTACAACAGCTAACCCTGTTACCGTCATGGATGAAGTTGCTGTAAATAATGCATCTGTCCAAGTAACCTGTGTTGTCGTTGCAAATGGAAGTTTTAAAAAAATCGTCCCTAATATAATGAAAAACAAGAACACTAACAATAACAACTGAGATGGATTTAACCGAACGATTGCGTTGTTCATCTTTCTATGCTCCTTCTTTTTCAAAGCGTATAATGACTCTTTTTTTACCCACTACTATTAAAATATCATTCATCTGAATTGGTCCTTCTTCACTTGGAGAAACGGTAAAGTTCTGTTCTCGCCTGAATACCGACAATATGACAATTAAACCGCTTAGCAATTCGTAAATCTTTTAATTTACGCCCCCAAAATTTCTTTCCTACAAGCATTTCAGCGATGGTGTAATCATGAGCAAATTCAAAAAAATCAACCATTGAAAGTGTGACAATATTTCCTGCAACTCTTATAGTCATATCTCTCTTAATGAATGACTCGGTCAACACCTATCCTTTCTAACACTTTCTCATGAAAATTGTTATGCGCTTTGACCCCCATACCCTTCAGAAGAAAGGCTGTTAAAATCCTTCATTGCACATCTTCTCCAAACGAAATAAAAACATGATTCACCCCTTCTTACCTTAACGTGTGCTCATCTAGTGAATGTAAACAGCAACATTTGTAGAGAGGTCGCGATGTTTAATTACTTTCATTTCATCCTTATCTACTGCTAAAACTTCAACATTCATCTCTTTTAGTTCTTGTAGCATCGTTGCTCAAAATGCCCCAAACCAGACAAAGCAAAGGTTTTCTTTATAGGCTATCCCATCCTTACTATCGACTTGTGAGTACTTCAATGAGAAAAAAGGAACAGCAAAAAGACCACAGAGGGATCCCCCGTGGTCACGTTATTTGATCACAAGTTACCATCTTTTCTTAACGCTTACGAAGTTAGCTGTCGGATTAGGGTCAAGAATAACCCTTCCTTTTTACATTCTTTAAAGGATTCACCCCAAGTAGATTACCTCTACAAAAGTGGTTCCTCCGCTCCAATTAAGGATTCAGCGATTGAGATGATATTTAATTGATGAAGTTATATTACTCCCCTTTTTGTTATCTGTAAAGATAAAATAAAAAATGTTTACCAAACCATCCATTTACCTACATTAAATGAAGAGCCATGTTAACGAATAAAGATGTTTCAGTTTTACTTAACAATCCTTCTATAAGTCGAAAGTCATAGAAGGTAAGACTATGCCATAATGAAAATGTGAAAATAACTTTTTATAAAGAGGGGATTACAATGGGATTCAAACATATCACAGTTGCAGGTAGTGGGGTACTTGGCAGTCAGATTGCTTACCAAACAGCGTATAGTGGATTTCAAGTAAGTGTGTATGACATTTCTGAGGAAGCACTAGCAACAGCAAAAGGTAGAATATTGAAGCTGAAGGAAAGCTATAAAAATGATTTACAGGCAACCGATGAACAAGTCGATGCGGCATTCGAACGGATGTCTTTTTATACTGATTTATCTAAAGCTGTCGAGCAAGCTGATTTAGTGATTGAAGCTGTTCCAGAAGTGGTTAGCATTAAAGAAGACTTTTATACAAAATTAAGTGCAGTCGCACCGAAAGAAACAATCTTTGCAACGAATTCATCCACATTACTTCCTAGCCAATTTGTAGCTTTCACAGGGAGACCGTCACAATTTCTAGCATTGCATTTTGCAAATGAAATTTGGAAAAACAATACGGCTGAAGTAATGAAACACCCAGGTACAGACATGAATGTTTTTAACCAAATCGTTGAATTTGCAAGAGAAATAGGGATGGTCCCTCTACAATTGCATAAAGAACAACCAGGGTATATCTTAAATTCCTTACTCGTTCCATTATTAGAGGCAGGACAAATGTTATTAGTGAATGAAGTAGCTGACCCAGAAACCATTGATAAAACATGGATGATTGGCACTGGTGCTCCACTAGGCCCGTTCGCTATACTTGATGTCGTTGGAATCCGCACAGCTTACAATATCTCACAAGCAAAAGCCGATGCAACCGGCAATGAAGCCTTTAAAAAATTAGCTCACCTATTAAAAACGGAGTATATAGATAAAGGTAAACTCGGACGAGAAACAGGAGAAGGCTTCTATAACTATCCGAATCCAAGTTTTGCTGATCCTGAGTTTCTGAAAAGGTAACGAGGGCGCAATTGAAAAATTGATATCCTTAGAACCTTAGTATATTTTAGGGCGTCTAAAAAGTCGGCAATGAGACTTTCTGGATGCCCTTACTATTGTAAATGTTTTGCCCACTTGGTATATTTGGTGGAACTTGTGGTCTTATTTTCCGTTTTACCAACACTTTTCGGCGCTTTTCTTCCCACTTATGTTCGCATTTCCGCTTTGCCAACACTTCTCGGCGCTCTTCTTCCCACTTGTGGTCGCATTTCTCATTTGCCAACACTTCTCGGCACTTTTCATCCCACTTGGGTTCGCATTTCCAATTTACCAACACTTCTCGGCGCTCTTCTTCCCACTTATGTTCGCATTTCTCATTTACCAACACTTCTTCTCGCTTTTCATCCCGCTTGTATTCGTATTTCCTATTTGCAGGCACAACTCGTCACAATTAATCCCAGTTGAGTTGGTATTTCTGATTTGCGGAAAAACCTTCCTCTTCTTCTCCACCTTTACACTTGCCAACACATTTTTTGTTAGTTAAATTCTATTAATGCGTGTACTACTTGAGAGTTAACCACATCTTCAGAAAAACATTTCTGCAATGCGTTCATAAGATTGGCGTTGATCAGCAAAATGATAGGTGTTATTTAATAATAACCAGTGGTCACATTCATAAAGTTCGCTCCATTTGCTGAGCTCTTCTTTTACTTTTGCTGGCCCACCGATAATCATTCTTTTTCTATTCAATGCGATTCTTTTTTTATCTTCTGTTGTTAACCGCATTGCTTTTGCTTCCTCAAGTGTCGGAATCCGACTATCAATTCCTTTTTCCGTCCTTAATAACCATATATCTTGTGTAATGGCCATTTCCTCTGCGTCTTCATCTGTCGCACCACAAATGACAAATACAGCAGTAATCGCCTTCGGATTTACTAAAAAGCCCGGCTGAAAATACTCCCGATATTGTTTGTGGGCCTGCACGCCTCTTCCAGATTGAATAAAGTGACCAAAGACATAACCAATTCCAAGCTCTGCTGCTAGCTGGGCACTATTCTCCCCAAGACCCAGACTATAAAGCTGCGGCGATACCCTCGGCCTAGGTGTCGCTTGCACCGACTGATCCCCTGCGAAATAATGCAGCATTTGTTTTATTTTTTCAGGATAAATGCCCGTTTCATTCTTCACACCATTAGCTAAGGCTTTACGAATTCGTTCCGGTCCCCCTGGTGAACGTCCTACACCTGCCTCAATCCTACCTGGAAAAATTGATTGAAGTTGTAGCATTTGTGTAGCCACTTTATACGGACTATACTGAGACAATAAAATCCCGCCACTGCCTACATGAATGGTCTTTGTTTTTGCCGCTGCTGTTGCCATTAGGATTTCAGGTGCACTAGAAGTCATCCCTTTTGTCCCGTGGTGCTCAGCAAACCAATAACGCTCATATCCCCATTCTTCTGCCATCTGTACTTTATGGATTGTTTCTTCTACCGTTTCCTCAACTGACAAGTGACGTGGTCTCGGCATTTGATCAAGAATTCCTAAATGCATGCTTCATACCCTTTCTAAACGATCGTTTTAATAAAGAAAAGTATACCAGTCTGTTGACCAACTTCAAACGGAGTTGCTTGAATAATCGACTCCAAATAGGCATGCATCTATCTAATCTTTTCCAATCCATAAAAAAAACCAGCTGATAGCTGGTTTATTCGACTTCCACTATATCAGGACTGATTTCTAACCTCTCAGCAATTTCTTTCTTAATATCATCAGCTGAATTGAATTCAAAATCATAAAAGTGGTCCCATTCTTTCGCTGGCTCATAATCATTTAGAAGCTCCATATTTTTCCCGTAAAACAAAACGGTATCGACTCTTAATAAAGCGTCTGCTGCTTCCTTCTGATCATTATCGTCTGTAAAATATTCTTCCATCTCATCCTGTAATACGACTTTCACAGCTGTTAATTCTGCCATTTTATATCGCCTCCATCTCTTACGTATTAATTACCTCGTAACAGATTATTTTAAACGGAGGTTATGCTGAGAATTTTAGACATGCTTGGCAATCGCTTCCCCAAGTTCTGAAGAAGCTCGGTGAAAATATGACAATACCACTTCTTTTATATCTTGATCAATCCCTTTTAAATCTGCAGCAATATTATTGACTAAATGTTCTTTCTCTTGTGGACTTAAAGCGTGATAAAATTCTCCAGCCTGCGCATAATCATTTTGTTTTATTA
Organism: Cytobacillus sp. FSL W7-1323; assembly: GCF_038595015.1. Classification (NCBI taxonomy): domain Bacteria; kingdom Bacillati; phylum Bacillota; class Bacilli; order Caryophanales; family Bacillaceae; genus Cytobacillus; species Cytobacillus sp. FSL W7-1323. The sequence continues at coordinate 330,742 of NZ_CP151998.1, read as the reverse complement.
AATCACTTCTTTGTAATTTCCCTTCAACAAATCGGCCATCTCCACTTGTCACCTGGTTGGCAGGTGTCCAATCTGCTTGGCCATTTACTGGCAACTTCCTAAACCCAGGTCCGATTCTTCTTCTTTGTGAATCGCTATAAATATTCGCTCTACCTTGAAGCATCTTATCATCGGATAACTCCGCTCCCTCTAACAGGTTAACAGGTGAAAAAGAGACCTTCTCTACTTCTTCCATATAATTTTGGGGGTTTCTATTTAAAACCATTCGACCAACTGGTACCAATGGATACTGCCTTTCATCCCACACTTTCGTATCATCAAGCGGATCATACGATAACTTTTCCTCATCCATGGGATCCATTAATTGAACGTATAATCCGTACTCTACTGTTTTGCCAGATGCAATGGTATCAAAAAGATCTTTCCCAGCATAATCTGGATTCTCACCGGCTAGTTTGCCCGCTTCCTGCCTCGTAATATATTCAATACCTGCAAACGGATACCAATGATATTTCACATATTTCCTTTCTCCCTTCGCATTACGCCAGACATATGTATTCACACTATGTCCTGGGATATGACGCAAACTTTTCACTGTTCCAGCATCTGAATATAGATGGACAACAAAATTTAACGACTCTGGTGCTCGTGCTACAAAGCTCCAGAAGCGATTGGGATCAATTAAATTATTGACTGGAGATGGTAAAAACGCTTTAATCGCCTCAGGGAAACGAATCGTATCACGCACAGAGAAAACAGGAATATGATTACAAATTAAATCAAATATCCCCTCTTCTGTATAAAACTTAGTTGCAAACCCTCTTACATTCCTTGATGTATCAGGCGTTCCTTTCGTACTCACTGCTAATGAAAACCGCACCATTACAGGTACTTGTTGACCAGGACGCTGTAGGAAACTAAGCTGTGTATGTTCTTTCATTGAATGCACCGTTTGAAAATAGCCAAAAGCACCGAATCCTTTGACATGAACAGGTCGTTCAATGATTTTCTCATGGATAAATTCTTGCAGTGTTTCATGTTCTACACTATCCTGTTTTAAAATAGGTCCTCTTTTGCCAACAGTTTGTGAATGAAGCTTTGCAGGTTCGTCCCCTTTCCATTTATTTATATCCCTCTCTTCCACTTTTTCTTGCGCTTGACTTCCTCGACTATTGAAATGAATCTTTGCTTGTCGCTCGTGTTTTTCGTTGTTTTCGTCCATAATTCCCTCCATATTCTTCTATGTCTTCCTGTTAATTTAATATGAAGGACAACTTCGTTTTATGTTACTTTCTATAACAACTTTCTTAGAATTCTATCGAAGCATACAAGCTGATCATTACAACGAACATTAAATAGATAGGAGTACTTTATTAAAAAGTGGAGGGAGTGCCTTCAATATGACTTATTAAAAGTTTGACCCTTAATATTATCCGTTTAATGGAAATACCAGACGTTCAATTACATTAAACAACCACCAGAACCAACTCTGGTGGGGTAATATAATCATCTACTTAGTTCATTTTCAATTCTCCTAAAGCAATTAAAGATTGCATAATCAAGAATAGTTGATGTGTTTCTTGAGGATTACGCAAATCCTTATCTAATGTATGTTCAATCTTTCGAATGCGATGGCGAAGACCGCTCATAGATAAATTCAGATCTGCTGTCGTTTGTTCCAATTTTCCTCCGTTTAGTAAAAACACATATAAGGTTTGCAATAAGTCCACCATCTTGCTATCCGATAAATCATATAGTGAGCCTAATTCCTGCTTGGCAATTGTTTTTACCCCAGCTGTATTTTTAGAATTAATCAGAACACCAACGATTCCTAATTGTTTAAAGGACATCATATTTTCCTTTGAAGATAGTCTTAAAGAAACAAGGGCTTCTTCATAGTGTTGATGGGCACTTGTAATCTCATTTCCTTGATTGCTAAGACCAATTGTAAATTCACCATTAGGAAAGTCCGCACGTAAGGTCTTCATTAATGGGCGGAAGAATGTTTCATGATGCTCATATGAAAGTGCCGCATCAGGGATCAGAATGATTAGATGATGATCACGCATATTGATTAATACACTTTTCTTTTTTTCACTAAAGTATTGAATCATCCATTCATATATATCTTCCTGCAACTGAAATTCTTCCTCAAAGGATTCTGTACCAATACTAAAATCGATCATGACTAAGAAATAGGACTGTGTTAAATCGATACCCGTATATTTACCCCTTTTAATAATCTCTGCTTTAGACGTTTCTCCTTCTAATATACGTTCAAGGAAACTACCCTTCATTCTTTCTAACGATTCAAATCGAGTTTTTTCATTTAATAATATAAGGGAAGCAGCATTAGCAAATCGTTCCAGTAATAAATAGTCAGATTCATGACTGTTATCTATCATTGGTTCATAAACAAATGAGCAGTACCCTTGAATTTTCTTTTGCACTAAAATTGGAGCCATCAGCCTTGTTTGCTTTTCAGTATGGACGATTCTCTTTTGAAAAAACAATGGATAGGTAGGGGGCTTTTCTTCCTTATCATTCATAGGAAATGAAAAATATTGCTTCATATCATCCGTCAGTTCACCGCATTCATCTGGAGATAAGCCTGCACTAGACATTTGATAAAAATCAATAGACTCTATCACAATTGGTATTTTCATATGATCGTAGACAAGTTCAGTAATTTCTTCTAAACTACTGCCCCCAGAAATCTCTTCAGTTAATTTACTTTGAAATTCAGCCAGTTTTGTTACAAAATTACGTTGATCTAATAATTGTTCATATGTATAAGCTAACTCTTTAACGATGGGGATTTCTTCATATGGAGAATGAGCATCTTCACCCTCCATCTCCCATTGTTCTTGCGATTGGATTGTCCATTTGCATTCAGCATCACCCTTCGCCACACAACACGTTTCTTTTACTAGCAACGACACACCTGTGATAGTAGTCATATAGCCGCTTGCATAACCTACTAATGTATGACATTGAGGTGTATCACTATAACCATGTAGTCGTATATGCTCTTCAGCCTCATAAGAACCATACCAAATACCCTCCGAATAGAGAGATTTCACATGCTGATTGTCTTCACACATTGTTAAATGGCATATATGCTTCACACCTGTAATTTGTCCATTTTCCTTATGATACAGGGGGCCGTGCTTGATTAAATAAGGAACCGAAGTATGCTCTTTCATTGCCTTTTTAGCATCCTTCACACCATTCTCCCATCCAAAAGAAAATAAGAAACTTTTTAGGCGTTCAAAACCTATATGCTTAACGAGTTGATGACGCAAAATACCTAGTGATGCCGATGGTGTCGAAACAACTCTTTCATGTCCTTTTGTAATAGGATTGATTGAAACTTCATCAACAACAATATGCATAGATAACCTCCTAAAGCGCAAGATTGAAAGCGCAAACATTTCTATTTTTATAAAAAAAGGGGAAATTTCGCCCCTTCCAGTCTATTTTATTAGAAAATTGAAACATTCGCGAGTTTTGAAACGAAGGTTCGCTGCTTTGAACTTTAGACGAATGTTTTTACTTTTGCTAATTCTGCCGCCACATCAACAATCATATCTTCTTGCCCGCCGACAACTTTTCGGTTACCTAGTTCAATTAAAATATCTCGTGCATCTAAATTGAACTTTTCTGCTGCACGCTGGGCATGTAAAGCAAAACTAGAATAAACGCCTGCATATCCAAGAACTAAACTATTTTTAGTAATTTCTTGAGGAACAGGTAAGATCGGTGCCACAACATCTTCTGCTAGATCCATCATTTTATAAAAGTCCACACCTGTTTCAATGCCCATCCGATCTAATACACCTACTAACACTTCTGTTTGCGTATTACCCGCACCTGCTCCGAGACATCGTACACTTCCATCGATTCTTGTTGCGCCTGCTTCAATGGCAGCTAACGTATTTGCCATTGCTAATGAAAGATTATTATGAGCATGGAAACCAATTTCCACACCAATGGTTTCTTTCATTGCTTTGATTCTTGTTGTTACTTGATTTGGTAATAAAGCTCCAGCTGAATCAACGACATAAACAATATCGGCACCGTAACTTTCCATTAGTTTTGCTTGTTCCACGATTTTCTCCGGTTCTGCCATATGAGACATCATTAAGAATCCAACCGTTTCCATTCCAAGCTCTTTGGCAGCGTAAATATGTTGGGCAGACACATCTGCTTCTGTCACATGTGTAGCGATACGCGCCATCTTCGCCCCTAGTTGCTGGGCTTGTTTCAATTCTTTAACTGTCCCTATACCAGGAATTAACAACACAGCAACCTTTGAAAAGTCAGTTACAGCAACAGCTGCTTCTATTAATTCAAACTCATTTGTTTTTGACCTGCCATATTGCAAAGAAGATCCCGCTAGGCCGTCTCCATGAGCTACTTCAATATAAGGCACCTTAGCCTCATTCAAGCCTTTGGCAATCTTCTCTACTTGCTGAACAGTATATTGATGTGAAAGCGCATGACTCCCATCTCGCAATGCCACTTCCGTTAATAATACCTTTTGACGTTCGGTCATATGAATCTCTCTCCTTTTACTGTGTAATTAAATTCTTTGCAAACTCTTCAGCTACCTTTACGCCAGCCGCTGTCATAATATCTAGATTTCCTGAATATTTAGGTAAATAATCGCCGGCTCCTTCCACTTCTATAAAGATAGTTACTTGATTACCGTCAATAATTGGCTCCGTCCGTAATCGGTAGCCTGGCACATAGCTCTGCACAGTTTTTTCCATATCAGCAATTGATGCCTTAATCTCTTCTTCCTTCATCGTCCCCTCTTCCACTAACGTGTAGACGGTGTCTCTCATGAGTATTGGCGGTTCTGCTGGGTTTAATATAATAATAGCTTTCCCTTTTTTCGCTCCACCCACTTCTTGAATCGCCCTTGAAGTTGTTTCAGTAAATTCGTCGATATTAGCCCTCGTACCAGGTCCGGCACTTTTACTTGAGATTGTCGCAACGATTTCAGCATAGGCAACTGGACTCACTCGGTTCACCGCATGTACCATTGGTATAGTTGCCTGACCGCCACATGTAATTAAATTGATATTCGCAGCATCTAAATGTTCCTTTGAATTAACCGGGGGAACAATCAACTTACCTACAGCTGCTGGTGTCATATCAATGACCTTCTTACCTGCTGCTTTTAAAGCTTTTGCATGACGAATATGCGCTTTTGCTGATGTCGCATCAAAAACAATATCTGCAAGTTCCGGCTGTTCTAAAAACCCATCAATCCCAGTATCAATGGCGACATACCCTAATTCCTTCGCACGTCTTAAGCCATCAGAATTTGCATCAATACCTATCACCGTTGTAAGTTCTAAAATGTCTGATCGACCTAATTTAATCATCAAATCTGTTCCAATATTACCTGATCCTAAAATCGCTACTTTTACTTTACTCAAACCTCAGTTCCCTCCTTAATTTCCTTCTAATATCCAAGTGTAGTTGAAATTTCATTGGCAGCAGTTTTAATTCCAGTAATAACCTCTTGTTGATGTCCCTCATTTAATCGTACTGTTGGTACCGCACAACTAATGGAACCAACTACCCTTCCTTGATAATTAAAGATCGGGCTTGCTGTACATATAAGACCGATTTCAATCTCCTCGTTATCAACAGCGAATCCCTGCTCTTTCACTACAGCTAATTCCTTTACTAATGCTTGCTTAGTAACAATGGTATTCTCAGTGAACGACTCTAAAGTAAGGGTTTCGATGATTTCTTCTTGTTCTTTTTTTGGTAAAAAAGCCAATATCGCTTTCCCTACTCCCGTACAGTGAAAGGGTGCCCTCCTACCAATCTGCGAATAGATTCGTAAAGAATGAGTACCTTCCTTCTTTTCAATGTAAATCGCTTCACCTTGCTCAAAAGATACTAAATGCACCGTTTCTTTTAGAGTAGTAACAAGCTTATTGATGATTGGCCTCGAAACTTCAGCGTAATCGAGTTGGTTCTCAACAATATGACCTAGTTGAAAAAGCTTCATACCTAAACGATACTTACCACTTTCCTCATTTTGATAAAGATAACCTTTCGAGGCCAAAGTTTTTATTAAACCATGTACCGTGCTTTTAGAGAGTTCCATGGCTTCCGCTATTTCTTTTACACTTAACTCTTTTTGACCATTAAGGAATAATTCTAAAATGTCTGTTGCACGCAAAACTGATTGTATCGTCATACATCCTCCAACGTTCGATAATATCGAATGGTATTCATTAATATCATATTAAAATTGTAGGATGTTTTCCTTTTGTTTGTCAATATAATTATTCTGATTTTTTATTTTTTTCAAAAACTAATTGTAACCGCATTCATTTTCTTTATGCTACGTTTGATTGAATATTCTCATCTTTATTTGGCCGGACAAATAACCAGACAAGTCCACCGCAAATAAGGAGGATTATACCGCATAATTGAAATGCCATATGAAAGCCCGCTGCTTGTGTTGCAGATCTTTCAATAAGAAGACCAGTAATATAAGGACCAACGATTCCTCCTAAAGAGGTAAACGCCATAAACCACCCTTGCACTTTACCTATATGCTCTTTTGAGACCATACTCGAAAGAATAGTCGGACCAAGCACAAGTGTGATACAACCGAAAGTAAGCCCTAAAGAAAGAAAGGCAATCACCAACATATTCGCATTTAGTAATGTTCCTATAAAGTAACTAACTGCTCCCGCTAGCATCACCGGACCCAGTACAAACACTCGACCCTTCACGATACTTTTCGTTTTCTTAAATAATCGATCTGAGACAGTAGAGAAGGTGATTTGAGAAATGGTAATCATTATCCATGGGAGTGCTGCTACTATAGATAAGGTTTCTGCACTCAATTGACGGACATTTTCCAAGTAATTAGGAAGCCAATTTAAACCAATGGTAAAAGACCAATACGTTGCAAAACCACAAATGGCAATAAGAATAAAGTTTTTTGACCTTAGCACTGGTCCAAATTTACTTACTGCTGTTTGTTGGCCTTGTTGGCGATTAGCCTTGTATTTTGCTATTGCTTCTTTGCGATCATTTTCTGCAATCATTAGCCAAAATACAACCCAAATCAAACCGACAATACAAGTTGCTAGAAATGCCGAACGCCAACCAAATTGAGTGATTAATGAAATAAGTATAGGTGCCGACATAGCTACCCCTAAAGGACCACCTACAGAAACAAGTGTTAAACCTATCCCAAGCTTCTCTTTTGGTAGATATTTTGTTGCAGCAGTCATAGCGAGTGAATAAGATGGTCCCTCCCCTGCGCCTAGTATAATGCGTGTTATCAATAAAAAGGTAAAGCTTGATACAAATAGGGTAGAAAACTGCACTGTCGCCCAAACAATTGCCATACCAGCAATAACAATTTTTGCACCGAATCTGTCAGCTAACGTTCCCCCGATAATAGCAAAAATAGAATATAAAAAGAAAAAGGCACTTCCAATGATCCCCCACTGTTCAGCATTCAACCCTAATTCTTCCATCAGAGGAACAGATGCAAATCCAATAATCGCTTTATCTGCATTACTAATCACTGTCAGTAAAAATAATAAAATAATAATTAGAATAGCCTGACGCGAGATTTTACCTTCTTTCGTACGAGGATTTTTCGCCATTTAGATGACCTCACTCTCAAGATTTTTAAGATAAAGTAAGCGAAGGACTACGCTCCGCTATGTTTTTAAAAACTCACTTCTACACTCACAAGTCCACTAAATTCTGCTTTAAATGAATCGCCTCTCTCCACAGGAATCGCTGCAGATAATGCACCTGATAAAATGACTTCTCCTGCCTTCAAGTGAACACCATAGTCAGACAGCTTATTAGCTAACCAAGCAACACAAGTTATCGGATTACCTAATACATCCGCACCATAGCCTTTATTAATCAATTTGTTATTTTTGTATAACTTCATTTCCATTTCTTTTAGCTTCACACTATCAACAGCATATCGTTCTTCACCTAAAACAAATTGGGCACTTGAGGCATTGTCAGCAATAGTATCTTCCAGTTTAATTCGCCAATTTTCGATTCGACTATCCACAATTTCTAAAGCAGGGATAATATAATCAGTGGCTGCTACAACATCGGCCTCTGTTATGTTGGGCCCCCGCAAATCATGCTTCAATACAAACGCAATTTCTCCCTCAATTTTCGGCTCAAATAATTTATCCATAGGAATGGCCGATTTTTGCATGGTGACATCCATGCTACTTAATAAATGGCCATAGTCTGGCTGATCAACACCTAAGGCCTTTTGCATAGCTAGAGAGGTTAAACCGATTTTCTTCCCAACTATCTTTTCTCCTTGAGCCAACTTCACATCAATATTTTCCATCTGAATCTGATACGCCTCATCAACTGATAGTTGCTCGATTTCATCTGTTAATGGCTGGAGGGATTTCTTTGTTTCCTCCGCTTCTAAAAGCGCTTGAGCAGCTTCTTTTAGTTGATCATTTAACTGTAGTGTCATCATTGAACCTCCTTCTATATGGAAAGACCCCGCCACTTTGTTAAGAGACGGGTGTATAAATATTTATTTAGATACCACTTGTTTTTTTAAAAAATCAATAGTCACCTGATTGAATTCTTCCGGTTTTTCCCATTGTGGCCAGTGGCCAGCCTCATTGATTACTGTCAGTTCACTCCCTGGAATCATCTCTTTGATCGGTTCTGCTTCTTCTACTGTTGAAGTTGGATCATGGTCAGTCCAAGCAAGTAATGTTGGTACATTGATTTTGCCACACCATGATGGGTCCCAACTAAATTGTTTTCTTGCTTCGATGTTTTGCAAATGGACAATATGATGGACAGCTTCCTGATAAGCAGGTTGAGTATAAATATTGTACCGAGATTCAATTAACTCATCTGTTACTTGTGATTTATCATACATTAACCATTCTAATCTCGTTTTCACATTTTCATAGTTTGCTTCAAGTACAGCTTTTAATGTTGACGCTTTTAGCCCTGCCATAACTTCAGGTTTGTTATTCACATTACCAGGAGTATTGAGCACCATGGATTCCACATAGGACGGATGGTGAGCAGCAAACCAGGCAGCCACCCATCCACCAAGAGACTCGCCAGATAAATATACTTTCTCTAAATCAAGCGCTTTGATTACAGCTAATAAATGGTCACTGTAACTATCAATGCCGTACGGATAGTCTGGCTTTTCTGTATATCCATGACCTAACATATCGATACATATCACGCGGAAATGCTCAGCCAATCCTTTGATATTTCTTGCGTAAGCCTCGATGTGCCCCCCTGTACCATGTAAAAGTAAAAGAGGCTCTCCTGTTCCCGATTCTAGTACTCTCGTTTTCACCCCATCTGCATCGACAAAATGAAGTTTAAATTCGATATCTGCTAAATCGTTCCAAATAGACATATAATCCTCTCCTATTCTCTTTATTTTGTCACTTTCTCTTTCATCCACTCATCATTCACTGGTGTTGTTTCAAAGAAAGAATCCGGCACTGATGGTCCCCACCATAAACGACCCTTTGTATCATATTCTTCCTTGGTCCAGCCAATTGGTGGTAAATCAGTATCACGTTTATAATCACCAGAATAAATCTCAATACGATGACCGTCTGGGTCTCTTACATATAAGAAGAAGGCATTTGTTACCCCATGACGACCTGGTCCATAATCGATATTTGCGCGGTAGCCTGCGTCTGCAAGTAAGTCAGCCGTTTTCACAACGGAAGAAATACCGTCTACAATATAAGCAATATGATGCAGAGATGTTTCTTTATGTTGGACAAGGGCTACGTCATGTGTAGATGTTTTCGCTCTTGTCCATGCAGCAAATTTCCCCTCATCTCCTTGAACATATTCTGAAATGCTAAAGCCAATTGCTTGCCAGTATTCTAATGCTTTATCTACATTTGTTACACGCAGGTTCATATGATCGATTGCTACTGGCGGTATACCACGATGTAAATGGGAGTACCTCATTGGCAAGGCATCTACTCCGCCACTTTTGTTCCCTACATTAATCTCTTCCATTGCATGATAGAATTCAACCGGATGACCATTTGGCTCAGCTACTTTAAGTACCGGCCCTTTTCCTGGGTGGATACTATTCTCGACATATTGAGTGGCAACTCCCATTTCTTGATGTTGCTTCTCTAACTCTCTTAAATACTCAGGACTAGATACACGTAGACTAAAACTACCAAGAGCTGCTTTTGGCTTTTGCGTTAAAATTAAAGAATATCGATCAAATTCATCAATAGCACGCAAATATAGACTTGACTCTGTTCTTTCCACTTCAATAAACCCTAGTACATCTACATAAAAGTCTTTAGACTTATTTAAATCTGTTACAAACAGCTCGATTTGCCCTAAACGAAGAATCATTACTCTTCACTCTCCTATTTATCAATATATTGATTTAACTAATTTGTTCTTTTGCATCTGTTTTTTTCAACCAATGAATGCTTAATTCTTTTGGTAAGGTCTTGTTCGATTGCCATTCTACTTCTTCTTTGCTAAGGACTTTGACTGTATGCATATCCCCTTGGCAATTCACTTCATATTCACCAAGTGCAGGTAGAGTATAAAAAGGTTTAACCCAGTACGTGCTACCGTTCCTTTGCAACTTCACTTGATACGGCCTACCAAGAAGCGCATTTGCTAAATCTACTTCCCCCTGCTGTAAACAGCTGCGGATATAAGAGGAACTAATTTTCAACCCATTTCTGCTCAATTTTGAAACAGATGTTGTCGTTATTTGATAGCCTGAATCAGTTGCTAATCTGGCCATATGTCCGACTCCCTTGTTACCATAATGAAAGTCGAAACCAGCAACTGCATGTTTAACGCCGAGAGTGAGTAAATATTGCTCAACAAATGCTTCTGGGGAAAGGCTAGCAAATGCATGATTAAATGGAACGATATAGAAAAGATCGACACCAAGAGAACTCATTCTCTTTTTCTTTTCCTCTAATGGCATCAAATAAGGAAAGTCAGATCGCTTCATTAACACCGTTTTCGGATGAGGAAAGAAACTCATGATTGCTAGTGGCAGGTTGCGTTTATTTGCTTCCACCTTTGCTTGGCGAATGACTTCTTGATGACCAAGGTGAAGGCCATCGAAAAATCCGAGCGCCATCACACATGATTCTATGTTTTTACCTAATACGCCATGGAGCTCTTCCTCATTTAAGACGATGGTTTTCATCTGACTTCCCTCCTTTATTGTTAAGAAATTGGCTCTTCTACTGCTATCATTGAACGGTATTTGCCGTTAAAGAATAATAACGGATCTTTTTCTTCTAAATACACATCCTTCACGCGACCAATAAATAACGTATGGTCACCTTCTACATGTGTGGCCGATACTTCACATGCCATTTGTGCCACTGCCCCGTCAATGACCGGCATGTCATTTAATCTAGCGAATGACACTTCCTTTGTTTCCTTTAACTGTCCAGCAAAATTCATAGACAGCTCTTTTTGATCATCAGCCAAAATATTGACGGTGAATATCCCACTATCTTTAATTTTCGAAAGGATATTCGCTCTCTCCCCAATAGAGATAACGACTAATTTAGGATCAAGTGATACCGACATAAAGGCATTAGCCGTCATCCCATGAACATTCCCATTTGTTTCGGTTGCAATCACCGTTACACCGGTGGCAAATTTACTCATTGCATTTCTAAATAAACGATCATCCATCTTTACCTCTCCTTTCATTAACCTCTGACGCCACTCTCAAATCCAAATAAGTCTTGCCCGTAAGCAGCAACAGAATCTTCATAAAGTGATGTTTTATGTGTAGCCACGGATAAAATATCACGGATAAACATTTCTAAAGTTCCACCTTTATACAGTGCAGCACCACCAAGTGTTAACATGGCACGAACAGCGATATCTGTACAAAGCTTTATAATTTTAGTTCTAATGGCAAAAAACTCCCCGAGCGGTGTCATTTCGCCATCCTTTTCGTAATTTTCTAATAAAGAAATGTATTGAGCCATCAACCCTTTTGCTGCATGCAAATCAGTAGAAATTTCTGCTATTACACGTTGACTTCGAGGGGACTCACTTTCTCTCATCCCATCCATCAAACGAACACGCTTTTCCGTTAACACTTTAAACTCTTCAATCACTCTTTCCGCACCACCGATAGCAATCGCTGGGAATCCAATATAAAATGCCGGATAAAATGGCACATGATAAAACGGATAACTTTTATCATAATCTTCTTCTGGTGGCCTTCTTGTTGATTCCGCTTTTTCTAAATCGAGAATACGCTCTTTCGGTACGTACACATTATCTGCAATGATTTGGTTACTTCCCGTCCCTCTTAATCCAAAAGTATCCCAATTTTTAACGATTTCAACCTCAGATGTTTTCAAAATGGGTAGGCAGACTACTGGTTTATCACGTCCTGGTAATTGAACTTTCACCCCTACGCCAACCCAATCACTATGAAGAATGCCACTGACAAAATTCCATTTCCCACTAATTCTTAATCCATCTCCATCAGGTTCTGCTGTACCTAATGCTGCAAAGATATCTGCAATCAATCCACCTTGATTGACTACTTCATCTCTTCCTGCTTTCGGTAAATAAGATGGTAATGAATTGTGTAAAGGGTAAAGGAAGGTTAACCAAGCAGCAGAAAGATTATAATTTGCCACCTTTTGAATCACTTTTGCAAAAGTAGATAAACTCGCTTGTGGCCCACCATATTCCCTCGGTAACATCATCCTTGAGATTTGTGTTTCTTTTATCAAATTCACAACATTTGCTGAAACCGTGGCATTCTTATCAGCCTCATGTGCTTCTTCTTCAGCGAGCATACCAATCTTTTCGGCTCCCTGTAATAGCGCTTCTTCCGTTATATTATCCACCGTATTAACATTCATTGTTACTCACCCCGTTTATGAAATATAAAAACAATTAATTTGATATCGCTTACATTGTTGATTCGAAATTTTCTTTTAATTAAGTTTCTACTGTTAGTGTAGTGAAAAATGAAAATTCAAACTAGAACAAAAACTGTTCATGATTTTTGATTTTTTCGTCTTTATTTGTTCATGCCGGAAAACTTTTTTACAAAATAACTGGCGTAAAATGAAAAAGAAGCGTTCAAATGAAGAACGCTTCTTTTTTGTGATTTTATGAAAATATCGTCTAATAATACAGAGAGGAGTTGCTGTGAAAATCAACTATTAATTTCCATTGGGCACCATAGTAGAGGATTCTTGTTTGTGATGCTCTCGACTCTGGAACCTTTCCTGGCAGCAGCGAAGAATGTACAAAAACAAATATCTGCTAATAAATTTTAACTCACAATTTCACTTGCTTTTCTTGTACCATTTTGCGCGTAAACACAACATGCACGCAGTTCTTTACCTTTTACCTCCATATCAGTCGCGGTTTTCCCTTTTATGCTACTTATCTTTGTGTTTTTGTTCAGATCAGTCGCTATCTCCTCTTTTTCACTACTTATCTTTGTGTTTTTGCTCAGATCAGTCGCGATCTCCTCTTTTTCACTACTTATCTTTGTGTTTTTGCTCAGATCAGTCGCGATTTCCTCTTTTATGCTACTTATCTTTTAGTTCTTGTTCAGATTAGTCGCGATTTCCCCTTTTTCACTACTTATCTTTGTGTTTTTGCTCTGATTAGTCGCGATTTCTCCTTTTTCACTACTTATCTTTGTGTTTTGTCTCTGATTAGTCGCGATTTCTCCTTTTTCGCTACTTATCTTTGTGTTTTTGCTCTGATCAGTCGCGATTTCCTCTTTTTCGCTACTTATCTTTGTGTTTTTGCTCAGATCAGTCGCGATTTCCTCTTTTATGCTACTTATCTTTAAGTTTTGGCTCAGATTAGTCGCGATTTCCTCTTTTTCGCTACTTATCTTTCAGTTTCCACTCTGATTAGTCGCGACTCCTCCTTTTACCCTACTTATCTTTGATTTTCTGGATGACTTTTGCTCATATACGCAACTTGCCCCAAGTTTTCTTTCTTTTCCTATTAGTTTTTGTCCGCAAACTCAACTTCTTAAGCAGGCAGACGATTTTTCTTTTCTGCCCCCTTGTGATTCTTCCTTTGACAACGCTCACAGCTCAGGTTCTGATATCAAGGAGACCAAATACCAAATTTACAATCCAAGGAAAGAAACAAGTAAAACAATAATAGGAAAGAGAACAAAAAACCCATTTAACCCTTGTAAAAAGATAATGAGCGGGCTCATGCTATTTTTGTTCCTAATATAAAAGAAAGAAATGATAGCTAAAATGGGGGTAAGTAATCCAAAGATGCCATAGATCTTGCCGGTTGTATCTAAAAGCTCTTGAATAATTAAAGAAGTAAGAACGATATTTACTAGCAACAACAATAAAGGAATTAGCATTTTCTGTGCTTTGTACTGCTCCACCTCTATCACCATCCTCATCGGGTCTCTTTCAACTAATAAAAAACAGCCACAAAAAAAGCAGACCTATTATCATATATAGAAGCTTATATTTACCTTTTTGTATCCAGGCTTCTATTGAATCTAGCAGAAAACTAAAGGCAAGTATGAAATATAACCAACCTGATATAAAGAGTTCAGTGTTTTTGATTCCTATCATGATATAGAATAATAGCAAAAAAGCGAGAATGAACCGTAGTATCATAAAAGCCTTGATAGGTTCTTCTTTACTTTTTTCAAAAAACAAACCCATATCCTTCACCGTCTCTCAAGTTTTTTTAATTCCTTATTCCGACGTTTCAAAAAATAATATATAAGCAAGCCTCCGATTAAGAAAAACAAGAGTGAGCCCCAAAATCCCCTTGATAAACCAGCGAAAAAATAGAAAAACACCGCATTCACTAACATCCAAAATGTAAAAAGGATAGAAAAAACCAGACCTCTCATAGTCTTATTTGCCCTTTTTGCTAACAACCAAATTCCTACAATACATTGCAATAATATAAAACCAATGAATGAACTCATCCAGTAATTATAGACTAACACTACTCCACACCATTTTCTAAGATGGCAAAGGAGCCAAGATCAGCATCAATTTGAGCAGTTGCCCCATAAGGCAAAATAAATTTTGGTTCGGTATGTCCAAAATTTAAGTTATAAAGAACGGGTACATCAGTTAAACCGTATTCCTGTAAAACGGTTAATATCACCATCTTGTATTCTTCATAGTATGCTTCATCATAAGGCTTAGCAAATACGATTCCATTTGCTGCTTTCAATATTCCTTGCGCTGCATAATTTCTGAGCCAATACTTCACATAATCAGGGGCCGTCTTATCTTCAGACGTTTCAAAAAACAAAATACTACCTTCCCAATACTCTTTCTCTGGCCAAAGAATGGTTTGCTTAGCAAATTCCAGCACTTCAATACAGCCGCCAATTAACGATCCTTGTACCTTACCGCTTCCTTGCAGGACCTCATAACCGTTATTCTTATTCATTTTTCGCCGCTTCTCTTTATTGACTTCTATCCACTCGAGTCTCTCACTCGTCCAATGCGGAGCAGGCATCAGTTCACCAATTGGAGAAGAGGAAAATAGCGTACGTTCGATGCTTTCAACCGTGTACGGATCCATCTCAACATTCTCGGCAAAGTCTGTTAAAATCGCAGGTCCATAGAAAGACGATAGCCCTGCTTTGTGACAGAATAAATGAGTAATCGTGACATCTGAATAGCCCATAAATATTTTAGGGTTTTCTTTTATCACATCAAAATCAATATAGGGCAGCAAGCGAATACTCTCTTCTCCACCAATATTGGCAATAATGGCTTTAATACTATGATCAGAAAAAGCTGCCATTAAGTCTTCGGCGCGCGCTTCGGGATGTTGATATAAATAATCTGCCCCCTTCAGGCTGTGCGGCATTGCGACGACTTCTAGTCCAAATACTTGTTCAAGCCGCCTTACCCCTTGTTCGTAACGCCATTTAATTTCTTCTTCTCCTGCACCTCCCCATGAAGGACTCACCGTTGCTACTCGGTCACCTCTTTGCAATCTTTGTGGTTTTTTCAACATATATATCCCCCCATCTGTTATATCCAACGTGCAAACCAAGCTACATAGTAAGCAGCAGGCAAGAATATGATTTGCGCTGCCAATGTGCCAACAAACTTAGAACTGACCATTGTTAATGAATAACTTTTCAAATAAATATATTTGCTTGGGTTAGTTACCACCCTATCAGCTAGTACTGAAGCTTTTGGGTCAATAAATAATGTCAGAATAATTGTTGCTACACCGTTTATGATACCCGACGACATTAACGCTGCTTGCGCATACTCTGGTGCAATAATGGAAGCATAGATAGATGATAGCACCCCTGTCGTAAACACCGCTGTGACGATTACATTCAAGCAAAATAAGCGCTTAGGAATGGTTTGTAACGTAATTCCTTTTAAATAATAGAAACGTGGGATTCTAATACATGAAAGCATACGCTTGATTCCTCGTAAATTCATATTTTTCTTTACTAATGCGGGGATTGAGCCCCGTTGTTCTGACATTTGCACGATTGCCTTTGAAAATATCAAAATAAATGTAGGGAAGAGCAATATGCCTAGCAATACACCTATTAACAGACGATACTGTTCTTCAATGAACTTCATGACATTCCCTTCAGGTGCTGCATTAATCAACTTTGCCGTCATCGGTTGCTGAATCATCGTCGAAAATCGCGAGACAATCACTAATGTACTGAACAATGAGATTGCTGTAGCAATCAACCTTACTCTTGTTCCAGCAATCCTAGTCGAGTAAGCTAAAGTCTCTATTAATGTAACGATTAATAGAAAACATGCGATCAAAAGTAATTTTGCTGTGATCAATTCTGCCATTAACTTGTTCACTCCAGCTCTTTATATTAAAAGCAATTATAAATCAAGTGGGATAAATTAACAATAAAAAATACCATCCTTTTCCTTTGGTATTTGGGCATAAAAAAAACGCTCCTTCCATTAGAAGAAGCGCATTTCCGTTAAGGCATTTCCTGTATTTCTGTCTCAAAAGTTGAATAAGCAAAGAAACCAAGTAACGCAAATAATATCCATATGACCGTAAGAATGATACCTATAATCCCGCAGATAAGGCCGGCCGTTGCTAGCGATTTCCCTTTTTCTCCTGTTTGCAGGATTTCTTTTGCTGACAACCTTCCAAATACAATACTAATAATCCCTAATAAGAAGCCGATAAATGGAACGAGCAATGAGAGAATCCCTAGAGTCAGGGAAACCACTGCTTTCGTATTTGTTTTTTGTTGTTCCATTCTTTCCCTCCTATTCTATAAACCTAAATAAATCCCCTAAAATAATTTCATCAGATAACTTAAGTTCTTTACGTACCGTTTCTAGATAAGTTTCACAGTTTTCTTCTTCAGTTAGTGATTCAGTATTCATGCTGTAACAAGCATTGTTAAGATAAGCATATTCACTAGCTACCATACTGCCATCACGAAAGACAACAGGTTTATTAGGATCTCTCGTAAAGAGGTTTTCACTAAAGTTTGTTCTTTGCTCCTCATCAATACCCATTAGTTCGAGGATAGTCGCATGAATATCAATTTCGCCACCGATTGTTTCAAATATCGCACCTTCTTCACCAGGTATATGAATAATAAGAGGAATTTGCTGCAATTGAAGATGATTAATCGGCGTCTCCGGTTGATCTAATAACTCATGCACGCCTTCTTCAAATTCTTGAGAAATCCCATAATGATCACCATAGATAACGAAAATGGTGTCTTCATACATGCCTTCCTTTTTTAACAAATCAAAGAATCTTTCAATCGCTGCATCTTCATAATTAACCGTTGTCACATAACGATTAACAACGTCAACCGACGTATCAGCAGGAGGCATTCGTTGGTCCTCACTTTCTAATAAAAAAGGAAAATGATTTGTTAATGTAAGGAAACTAGCCATATAAGGTTCAGTTAGCGTTGAAAGATGTGTGATTGATTGTTCAAAAAAGGGAATATCTTTAATACCATAGTTTACGGAATTCTCTTCTGTAATATGATAGTCCTCTTGAGAAAAATATTGATTATACCCTAAGCTCGGATACATTTGCTTTCGATTCCAAAAATTAATGCTGTTACCATGGAAAGTGGCAGCGCTATAATTATTTTTTGCTTTCAATAATTTAGGTAGAGAAATAAACTCATTTTCAGGGCGTCTAACAAAGACAGAACCACTGGATAAAGGGTATAAGCCTGTATGAATCATGAACTCTGCATCTGACGTTTTTCCTTGTGCTGCTTGCTCATATATATTTGAAAAATAATAACTATCTTCTATTAAGGAGTTAAGAAATGGGGTAATTTCTTCTCCATTGACTTTACGGTTAATGACGAAATTCTGCGTAGACTCTAAGCTAATCAATACTAAATTCTTTCCCTCAGCAAGACCAAAATAGTCTGATTTAGTATCAGGCATCCCCTGTAAATAGTTAGTTACAGGCTCAACACTTTTATCACTAGCTAATACTTTCATCATTGGTGATTGCAAACTATTAATAATGTTGAACACTTGATAATTATATAGCCCTAATGACTCAACAAGCTGTTCCCTGTCATAGTTTGCTTGAAGCACGTAGGGATTTCTCAATAATGCGAGGGAAACAGTCATCATGATTAAGACCATAGTCAAGCCAACATACTTCTTTTTATGAGGCATAGCTGGTTGCCACTTTGTTTGTTTTGTTTTTCGCCATACATAAACAAAAAAGATAATATCTAAGAATAATAGCAAATCTAAAGGCGAAATTAACTCTAACGTACTAGGTCCAAGTCCACCAACATTATTTAGCTGCATAAGGACAGATACTGTTACAAAATCAATATAGAAACGATAATATAGTAAGTTCGCATATAATAAACCAATAAGCAACACATAGGCAATTAACACGCCTATCATGGAAAAACTTTTTTTGAATATAAAAGCAAGGCCCATAAGTAGCAAGCTAATACCAATTGGATTAACGAGAAGGACGAGAAAGTCTAGCCATGTCTCGACGGTTAAATTGAAGCCTACCCATGTAACAACCACTACCTTTACCCATAACATGACAAAGAGTGCAGCTAGATAATGCTTACCAACCCAATTTATAAAGTTTTTCATCCCATTACCTTCCTACTATGAAAGCTGTCATAGACTTTAAGCAAGCGAATCATCGCATCCTCAACATCTGCCTTTTTCTGTTCCCCCATTAGTGCAATCTGAAACCAGTTTCTCTCAAGCAAATAGTTGCTTTCATAACTGACATAAACCCCTACGTGCTTCAATTGATCGCCAAACTCTCTTGAACTAATTTCTATCTCTAATTGAACAGTCAAAATACCCGGAGAATAATTTTCTCCATAAAACACTCTTAAGCCTGCCTCTACTAATTTTTGACGTACTAATTCATATAAAGCATGACTTGCATAATGATGATTCTCTATCGCTACAGATAGTGCATACAGTCCATTTGATGAATGTGTAAACGGAATACTCGCCTTGGCCTGATACACACCAATATCAAGATATTTCGGTAATTGATGATGAGGCTTGATTTGTGTTTGATGAAAAACCAGCGCTAAACCAGGATATGAACCTAAGCCTTTCCCACTTACCGCACTCGTGATATATACATTCTTTAGATGAACTGGAACAATTCCTAGCGAACTGCAAGCATCTACACATAGCTTCACATTATACTGCAGACAAAGCTGTTCCAATTCTTCTAATGGAAAAAGATAACCTGTAGATGTTTCACAGTGTACAGTCCAAATCCAGCCAATATCTCGATTGTCCCGTAACATGTTCTCTACTTCGCTTATATCTATAGGTGCGTTCCATGGTTTCTCAACTGTCGCAAAAGGTAATTTGAAACGCTTACCATGCTCAATGAGCCGGTACCCAAATTCACCGTTTGCTAAAATAAGCCCCTTCTCATTTACTATTGATAAATGGGCAGCAACCATATCATTTGCCATTGTTCCGGTACCAACAGCTATTTCGACTTCATTAGCATTAGTTAATGCGCAAAGCTTCTTTTTTAGCTTGCTCAACATAGAGCTTACTTCATGAGAACGGTGGGACACTGGCTCTCTCCCCCACGCCTCCTTTACCTTATCTGCGATCGAAACTGGACCAGGAAGGAAAAAATGTCCATTCTCTTTCGCGTTCCGCCTCAGCATTTTTTGAAAAAGCTTAGATGCTGCCTCGAAACTTTCTTTTGTTAAATACATTGGTTGGTATGGCGCTTCCTTTGTACCTACTAAAGGACCAAAGGGACGGAATCCAAGATGTCTATATAACTTTGTCTGTCTTAATGTTCCAGAAATGATAGCCATTGTATAATGCTCTTTAAGACAGAAATCAACTAAAGCTTTGCTTAACTCGTAAAATACGCGACTCCCACGATAAGGTGCTTTGATAGATAATAACCGTATCTCACATAAGGTTTCGTTTGGTGGCAGGTACGCGTCTAATTGATCAAGCTTTTCGTCTAATGAAAATGGTCTCGTCCCTTTCACAGCAATCATACCAACGACTTCATCTTCTTTTTTAGCGATAATATATGTATTAGCATCATGAAAGCGATCAATTAATTTTCTCTGTTCATTCACTCTATGTTGCGGTATTTCCTCTACAAATGTTTCATAGTTTAATTGATGAATCTGCTCCAGTTCAGAACTTTGATCTGCACGTTTATAAACAATTGCTGTCATCATTCCACTCCTCCACTTCTATGCAGCCTTACAATAATGAATAGCATAAAAAAGTATGCCGCCGCTAACATCCAACTACTTTTTATCATAAGTAGAATAGGCATGATAAAAAAACTAGTTAGTGTAGGGATAGTCAACTTCTTTGTGATGATATATAGCAGGAGAATGAGTCCACCGACGATTAGTAAACCCATTGGCAACAATACCAATGAGACAGCTAGATAGACAACAATTCCCTTTCCCCCATGGAAATGTAATTGCACTGGCCAGATATGACCACATAAGATTGCTACCACAACGCAAGCGAGTACTAGATTACTAGCTTCCCCCAAATAAATGACTACTAATAAAGGGAAAATGGTTTTGAGTGCATCAATAATCACGGTATACACAAAAGCTTTCCTACCCATCACTCTACCGGCATTACGTGCACCTGCATTACCACTTCCCTTTACTCTTATATCCTCACCATATAAAAAATGACCAATATAATAGGCCCCATTTAAACAACCACAAGCATACGCAAAAAGAACCCATAAAACCAAATTCAGGAAGGGTCACCTCTCTTTTTAACATAACTACATACCTCATATCTTAACATTATTATCCAATGTGTAGGAATACCCTAAATGTCATTTTTTACATAGGTTTTAAAATATAAAAAAAGGCTCAAGCCACCAATCATATAGAGTCTCGAGCCTTTTCATTCCATTTTCATTTACTTAATTTAAATCAACTGCTTTTTGAGAAGCTTTCATTTGTTCAGCAATGTCACTAATGAAGGTTTGCTCCAGCTGTCTTACCATTTGCTCTTCTGCTCTAAGCATTGCCTGCTCAATTAAACAGCCTTCATTATGTGGGTGGTCGTGATCAAGTGAACAGTGAAACAGTTGATTACTTCCTTCTATCGCTTGGATCACTTGTAAAAATGAAATATCTCCATTACGCTTCACTATACGGTAACCACCTTTTGCTCCGGGTGTGGATTCGATTAACCCCGCTTTTACCAGCTTTGTTAATATTTTTGATAAATAAGTCGGCGATAGATCTTGCACTTTTGCTAACACGTCCACCCCGACAGATTCACCTTTTGGAGCCAAGTATAAGTAAGCCATTGTGTGTAAACCATAATTCGTCGCACTTGAATATTTCATTTTTACTACTCCTTTTTTCTAAAAATCTTCGGCTAATAAATCACTCACAACAGCAATGCCCGCCCTACTTCCGTCACTAGCCGCAAATATAAGTTGAGCCATTGGCATTGTTGATGTGTCACCACTAGCATAAACACCTTCTATATTTGTTCTACCAAATTCGTCTGTGATAATGCCACCATTTTCATTTACTTTACAACCTATTATATCAGCTAAAGGAGAAGCTTGCTTTGACATCATCCCAACAAATCCACCATTCCTTTCTAATCTATCCCCATTTGTAAAGACAACTTCTTGTAATTGTCCCTCTTCACCATGTAAATAAGCAATTTCTTCCTCCAATACACGGATTCCTTTCGAGGCTAACATTTCTTTTTCTTCTCCTGTTAAAATCTTTTTCCCATTAGAGCATACAATAATATCATTACTCCAATTCGTTAGTAATTTAACCATATGGGTAATACCTTCCATCTCAGAAACAACCACGAGTTTTCTCTCCCTTAACTCCCAACCATCACAAAAAGGACAATGAAAGATACTTTTGCCATATAACTCTTTTAATCCTTTAATAGGAGGTAATTGATCCTTCACTCCCGTTGCTAAAATCACTTTTCTCGATTGTATAAGATTACCTGAGCTTGTCTTAATGAGGAATATATTGTTTTCTTTTTTAAGCCCCGTCACCTTTTCGTTCTTTAATGAAATGCTTGGATATTTCTGAAGATCTTCTTTTGCTAAACGTTTAAATTCAACTGGTGCAATTCCATCTCGTGTAATAAAACCATGTGATTCATGTGTAACACTATTCCTCGGTTTATCATCATCAAAAAGCATGATATTTTTTCTTGCTCTCCCTAATACAAGCGCCGCATTCATACCTGCTGGACCGCCACCAATAATCACACAATCTAACATTTTATTACTCACTCCTCAATATAAATATATTATAGACCTTTAATATCTATAATAAGAAGTATAACGATTAAAAACAAGGAAAACAACTCGCACTTTAGAGTAAAGACGTTTTCTAGATAAAAATTAATAGCAGCAGTTGGCGAATTACTCTCATTATTTGTACTTATGTTCATAATAAAAAGTGCTCACCAGAAGATGAGCACTCTCTTATTATTTTTATTAATCATCTAATTCAACTTTTAGTACTTTACCCGTTAAAGCATCAATTTTTATTTCTGCTTCTTGTTTGCCTTCTAATTCAATATCGTAAATAAGTGTCCCATTATCGTGATCAAGTTGCAGTTCACTGAACTCTCCGCCTGCTTCTTTTTCAGCTAATTGAATGGCTTCACTTGCAGAGAATAGCTTTTGATCCAGTGTAATTTCTTCGTCCTGCTCATCTTCTTTCTCTGATTTCACTTTAAGCACTTCACCAGTATTTGCATTTAACTCTACATCTGTTTCAGTCCCATTCCCTTGTAGCTCTACATTATATACGAGATTTCCTCTTTCCCACTCTAATTCAACATCAGTTACTTTTCCTTTCCCTTCCTCTTGTGCTGTCTTGATTGCTTCTTCAATTGAAAGGGTTCCTTCATTTGTATTGCTTGTTTGTTTTTGTTTCACTTCTTCACCATTTGTTACCGTTGCTTTTGGGGCATCATCATTGGCAAATGTGGTTGCAGCGAAAACGCCTCCTAATGTAATAGCTCCTGCTAATAAACCTACTCCTACTTTTTTCATTTTAATTTCCTCCTGTTTGTTATGTCTATACTGCTATATTAAACAGCTATCATGAGATAAAATTGTGAGGAAGATTAAAATAAGATTAGAATTCACTTCTTTTTCATTAATCCCAAGTCACAGTTGATTCACCTGTAATGGCATTCACTTCAACTATAGCCTCTTTTTCATCACCCGTTTCAATTTCGATAAGATAGAAGACATGATCCTCTTCATTTTCCAAGTCAACATCGTCTACTTCGCCTTGAACAGCTTGGAGAGCAATTTCAATCGCTTCTTCTTCTGTCAGAATCGTATTTTTCGGAGGCTGTTCATTGGCCAGCTCATTTGAAAGGACTTTCCCAGTTACTGCATGTAAGGTAATTTCACGCGCTTCTCCGTCTTTAACTACTTGAGCGACAAATACTTCTTCGCCTGACTTTTCTTTTAGATTTACTGAATCAATTTCCCCTAAAGAAGCAGTTTGCACTAATTCCTTGACTTCTTGTTCCGTTAAACGTTGTTTTTCTTCTCCTATTCTTGACATTTCTTCAATTTCACCACTTGCACGATTAATGTGTAGTTGATACATTTGGCCTGCGCGATCGAAAGAAACGATAAACTCTTTACCTTTATTCTCTGTTTCTTGGATAACGCCTCCATATCGTTCCTCAACTATCTGCTTTACCTCGCTCTCAGCTAATTCATCCGATGGCAACACAAACTGTTTGAGCAAGAGCCAGACAATAATGATCATGATGAAAAAAAACAGAATGAATCCTAAGCTACTAATTACCTTCTTCTTCATTTTCTCATCACTCCTGACTTTGCCCTTTATCAAAAAGTATTTTCACTTTCGTTCCTATTCCTAATTCGCTTTGAAGCGTTAACTGAACATCAATCGCTTCTGAGATTTCTTTTGCCAAAGATAAACCGAGTCCGCTACCATTTTTCCCCCGCTTCCTTGCGGGATCTACTTGGTAAAAGCGATCAAACACTCTCGCCTGATCAGCTTTAGA
The DNA here is from genome assembly GCF_038595015.1 of Cytobacillus sp. FSL W7-1323. NCBI lineage: Bacteria > Bacillati > Bacillota > Bacilli > Caryophanales > Bacillaceae > Cytobacillus > Cytobacillus sp. FSL W7-1323. The sequence goes on along the minus strand of NZ_CP151998.1, from coordinate 306,140 downwards.
AATACCAACTCCTGTATCAATTACTTCAATAAATGTTTGCTCATTTGCCTTCCCGATAATAATTTCAATCTCATTTTCACTATATTTCCTAGCGTTATCTAATAAGATAAACAATAGTTGCTTAAGCTTTTGCTCATCAGAAGTGACCGTCGTTTCTTTTAAGCCATTTATTGTAATGTGGCGCTGATACGCCCTCTCAAATGAACGACTAACTTCAGAAAGGAACGGGGAGAGCGTAATCTCCTGTTTTTGTACATTCCATTCTTCGTTATTCTTCGCCAAAAGAAGCAATTGTTCAGTTAGTTCTCTCATTCTTATTGCCTCTGAGTGGATAGCTTCAACAGATTCATCGACTAAATCTTTATCTTGGTACCCGCGTCTCTTAAGCAAATTAGCATAACTTTCTATGATTGTTAATGGTGTTTTTAATTCATGAGAAGCATTAGCAATAAATTGCTTTTGTTTCTCATCATTCTCCTCAAGCAACGTAATCATATGATTGAAGGTTTCACCCATTTCCCTCAATTCGATGTCTGCATTTCGATGGAGCTCCAGCTGTTTAAATTGGCCACTATTTCTAATTTCCTTCATTGTTGCAGTTAAAGAAAGAATCGGCGTAATAATCACGTTGCCGACAAACCTACTTGAAAGGAATACAGGTATCGTTGCAACTAGCGTTACGATAAAGAGAACGGTCTTTAATATATTTAAATTTCGATAACTTGCTTCAATATCTTTTCCTATTTGTAAGTTTGCCACTTCTCCACTAGGCAAAATCATTGGTGTTGAACTAATAACTATATGGTCGTTCTTAATAATTTCTGTCTTATCACTTGCTCCAAATTGAAAAGCCAGCTTATCTACCTTTTCATTATCCATCGAAGTGGTTGTTGTTGCTTCTCCATTTTCATGAATAATTCTTATAAACCCATCAACCGGTACATACGCCCTTAATAAGCTTCCTTGAGGAAGAGTGCCTAGGGATTGATGGAACTCAGTTAAAACCCTATTTAATTCTTCTTTTGCCTGCTCCTTCTCACCCTCTAGCGTAATGGATTGAAAAATAAAGTATATTGTAAAGTTCATTACAATGAGTAAAACAATAAATAAGACCGCAGTATATAAATGAATTCTATTTTTGATCTTCATGTTGGTTGCCTGAGGGTATAGCCCACACCTCTTACTGTTTGAATAAGCGGTTTGACATCATCAGATACTTCTAACTTCCTTCTTAAATAACGAATATACACATCAACCACATTTGTATCACCGCTGTAATCGTACCCCCACACTTTAGACAATATTTGGTCTCTTGTCAGCACTTGGCGTTCATTCTCAGCTAAATAGAGCAATAAATCGAATTCCTTAGCAGTCAACTCAATGGATTGTTCCCCTCGCATGACTTCTCTCGTCTGCTCATTCATTTTTAAATCGCTACAAGTTAACCATTTTCCTCCTTCTTCCTTACCGCCTTTTTGTTTCAATCGCAAAGCTGCTCTCACTCGTGCTAGCAATTCTTCTATTTGAAAAGGCTTGGTGACATAGTCATTCGCCCCAAAATCAAGTCCAGTTACTTTATCTTCTACTGCACCTTTAGCTGTTAGTAATATAACCGGTGTAACCGTATCATTCCCTCTAATTCTACGCAGAATTTCCATCCCACTTAAACCTGGTAGCATCACATCTAAGAGGATAAGATCCCACTCTTTTTCTCGGTAATGATTCATCGCCTCCATGCCATCATACACCTTTGTCACTTGATAACCTTCATACGTTAATTCAAGCTCTAATAAGCGCGCAATTTTTTCCTCATCCTCAACAATCAAAATCTCCTCTGCCATCCACCACGCCTCCTTTTACAGTTATTATTAACTTACCAAAAGAACATTAAAAACAAATTAAAATTTTCATTAAATAAATCTCCCTTTTTTGAAGGAGGTCTCACCATATTGATTATTCGTTCGACTTGAGGCGTACACTATAAAATCTCATTGCCCTCGGCACACCCTTCAATTCAAAAACACCTAAGAACGCTAGCGTTCTTAAACGGTATTCAATAAACAAATCCCCAATGGGTTGGTCTAAATGTCCAATGACCTCACCAATTAGGCGGGTAGACTTCATAAATTCTTTTCCCTTTTGAAGCTCCCTTGCCTTAGCAATAATCATCTCATCTAAATAATGTTCACTGACAGGAGTCAACCTTCCTTCTTTCCATGTCCTTAAAAAGACGTCCTTCGATTGAGCAAGCGTAACCCAAAGTTCTATCCATTTTTGACGTTCATCTATTGATAAGAGGAGATAATTTTCCACATTTTTTATATATTCCATCCACTGCTCGGGCGCAAGCTCACCTGTATGTAGAATATCTTGACGTGTTAAACTTTGCTGGTGCTCCTGATCTAAACCTATATATACTTGATTGTTTTTCTCCCGTAATAGGTAGACTGCATAGGCTATTCCTGCCTGTTCATGCGCATTTTCACATCCCCAAATAAAAATTTTACATTGTTCGGGTAATGCCTGTAACTTCATCCAACTTTCTTCTATCCGTGGAATATAGTCAAAAATAAATTCATCTTCTAAATTAATATGTTCAAACAACCAGTCCCTTCGCTTCTCAAGACCCTCTATTTGATGCAATTGCCATAATGGCCCGATCGAAAAATTAATCGGAATAGTAATGACTCTATCACTCATATTTAATTTCTTTATTGCTTGTTTTAAACTCCCCGCACTCGAATCGCTAAAAACAATATGTATATTACCTCCTTGAATAGGAGGAGTTTCCTTATCAAATGTTAACACTGCTTGATAAAACTTCTTCATGCTAGTCATATAATCCTCATCAGAGTAATTTCCTGAACGAAGCATTTCAGTATGTAATAACATTTGTAACAGTAAGGATCTTGCTTTATGATCCGATAATTTATCTACTTGCTGTTTAATTTGCAACTGCTAATCCACTCCCTATACACTTTTATAACAATCAATTACCATATTTATAAACTCATAAGTACTTCCGTTTGTTTCATGCATATATATGCGACTCGTGCGAAACCCTACTCGTTTATATAGTTTAATAGCCCTTTTATTGAAAGTAGCTATAGATAATGTCATCTGTTTAGGTTCATAATTCTTTCTTAAAAAACACATCGCAGCCTTTAAGAAAGTGGCACCTTTTCCTTGACCAGTTAAGTCTGGTCTCATCCCAAGGCCTAAATCCATTGAGTCACCCATTTGCTCAATCATCAAAAAAGCGATAAGCTCTTCTTCATCCTTTACAAAAAAAACAAACTCGCCCCGTTCTTTTTCATCCAAAAATGCAACTAAATCCTCCTCATCTTCTTCAATATTATAAAAATCATAGGGGGCATCATACTGCCAAGTTAAAGAAATTTCCTCAGCTTCCTGTTGCGACATTTAAATGAATCGGCATTATAGACTCCTCCTTATTTTAGTAAATTATACCACTTCCTATCTATTCAAGGCCCTAACTAGCCATTTAATATGCAGGGCCCTGCTTTTGACAGCGAAGTCCGCATTGAGCGCGATACTTTTGGAGTAAAGTGTTTCCTACTTTTTTTTAGACTTGTATGCGTTTTTGGCTCTTTCGCGCATTTCCTCGGCTTCCTCTATACCACTTTTGCGCGTATCCGGCATTTGCGCGCAATTCTTCTTCGCTTTCTCATAACTTGTGCGCATATTTGGCTCTTTCACGCATTTCCTCGGCTTCCTCTATACCTCTTTTGCGCGTATCTGGTATTTGCGCGCAATTCTTTTTCTCTCTCTCATAACTTGTGCGCGTTTTTGGCTCTTTCGCGCATTTCCTCCCCCTTCTCTATACCTCTTTTGCGCGTATCTGGCTTTTGCGCGAAATTCTTTTTCTCTCTCTCATAACTTGTGCGCATATTTGGCTCTTTCGCGCATTTCCTTGGCTTCCTCTATACCGCTTTTGCGCGTATCTGGCTTTTGCGCGAAATTCTTCTTCTCTCTCTCATAACTTGTGCGCATATTTGGCTCTTTCGCGCATTTCCTCCCCCTTCTCTATACCTCTTTTGCGCGTATCTGGCTTTTGCGCGCAATTCTTCTTCGCTTTCTCATAACTTGTGCGCATTTTTGGCTCTTGCGCGCATTTCCTCTGCCTTCTCTATGACTCTTTTGCGCGTATCTGGCTTTTGCGCGCAATTCTTCTTCTCTTTCTCATAACTTGTGCGCATTTTTGGCTCTTTCGCGCATTTCCTCGGCTTCCTCTATACCCCTTTTGCGCGTATTCGGTATTTGCGCGAAATTCTTTTTCTCTCTCTCATAACTTGTGCGTATATTTTGCTGTTTCGCGCATTTCCTCTGCCTTCTCTATGACTCTTTTGCGTGTATCTGGCTTTTGCGCGTAATTCTTCTTCTCTTTCTCATAACTTGTGCGCGCATTTGGCTCTTTCCCGCAATTCCTCCCCCTCCTCTATGACCCTTTTGCGCGTATCCGGCATTTCCGCGCAACTCTTCTTCTCTTTCTCATAACTTGTGCGCGTATTTGGCTCTTTCCCGCAATTCCTTCCCCTCCTCTATGACTCTTTTGCGCGTATCCGGCATTTCCGCGCAACTCTTCTTCGCTTTCTCATAACTTGTGCGTATATTTTGCTCTTTCGCGCATTTCCTCTGCCTTCTCTATGACTCTTTTGCGCGTATCTGGCTTTTGCGCGCAATTCTTCTTCGCTTTCTCATAACTTGTGCGCGTTTTTGGCTCTTTCGCGCATTTCCTCGGCTTCCTCTATACCTCTTTTGCGCGTATCCGGCTTTTGCGCGCAATTCTTCTTCTCTTTCTCATAACTTGTGCGCATATTTGGCTCTTTCGCGCATTTCCTCGGCTTCCTCTATACCGCTTTTGCGCGTATCTGACATTTTCGCGCAATTCTTATTCTCTTTCCCTTAGCTTGTGCGTGTATTTGATTCCTGCCACATAGTTTCTTATTCTCTTCCCTCGCATTTTAGGTTATGCAGCCAAGTTAGACTATTAATCGCAAACAAAAAAAATACCACAGAATTAAATTCTGTGGCATACAAATTCTATGATAACTTTTAAGAAGCTTTTTGAACTTTATTATCAGCTGGCGGGTTAAATTGGCCTTCCCACTTTGCGATAACAAGTGCAGCAAGGGAATTACCAACTACGTTTACTGCTGTACGACCCATATCTAGGATACGGTCGATACCTGCGATAAAAGCAAGACCTGCTGCAGGTAGTCCAATTGTACTGAAAGTAGCTAGTAGAACAACAAACGAAACGCCTGGTACACCTGCCATACCTTTAGAAGTAATCATTAGTACAAGCATTAGTGTGATTTGTTCAACAATACTTAACTCAATACCAAACATTTGTGCAATAAATAATGCTGCAATGGCTTGGTATAAAACGGAACCATCGAGGTTAAATGAGTAACCAGTTGGAATAACAAAAGAAGCGATATGTTTCGGGCTTCCTGCTTGTTCCATCTTGTCCATAATTCTTGGAAGAACCGTTTCTGAACTCGCTGTTGAGAAAGCAAGCAGTAATTCTTCTTTAATGGATCCAAGTAATTTAAAGATATTCACACCGATAATTTTAGCCATAATTCCTAAAATAACGATAACGAAGAATGCCATTGTACCATACACTGTTAACGCTAATTTCCCCAAAGGAATCAATGAAGCAAAACCATATTTTGAAATAGTCACACCAATTAACGCAAACACCCCTATTGGTGCGTACTTCATAAATAAGTTTGTTACATAAAACATGGCCTTAGCTGTGCCTTCAAAAAATCTTAATACTGGTTTCCCTTTTTCACCTATTGCTGCGACTCCTAGTCCAAATACAACGGCAAAGAATATAATCGCAAGCATGTCACCTTCCACCATTGCTTGAACCGGATTTGTCGGTACAATATGCAATAGTGTGTCGGCTATTGATTTTCCTTCTTGCTCTTCATTCGTTTCAACATATCCAGAAATATCATTCTGTTCTAAGCTCTCCATATCCAAACCCGCTCCAGGTTGGAATATATTAGCAGAAATAAGTCCCACTGCAATCGCTACCATTGTCATTCCAATGAAATAAAACAGTGATTTCCCGCCGAGCTTACCGACTGATTTAATGTCACCAACACCAGCAATAGCAACGATGATTGTTGAAAGAACGATCGGTACGACGATCATTTTAATTAAACGGATAAATAAATCACCAAATGGCTGTAAAAAACTTTGAGCGGTTTCATTTCCGTAGAAAATACCACCAATGACAATACCTAAAATAAGACCAATCAAAATTTGAGTAGCTAGACTCATTTTAAATATTTTTTTCATTTAAAAAACCTCACCTTCTATAAATTTGATCTAGTGCTTAGGCAAGGGAAACAAGGTTAATTAATTTAAGGTGAAAATAAACCAAAAAAAAAAGCCTTTTCAGTCATTTTCCCGCAATCATATAAACTCCTTTTGTCTCCTTTAATGCTGACGAGGTTAGCTTTCGGGTTAGGACTAAGGGAAACAGTAAGCCCCTCTAACATACATAGATTCACCCCAAACGGACATGTCCGCTGTAAAAATTGGGTCCCCCGTTCTTAGAAAAAAGATTAAGCAATATATTACAAAATACTTTTCTATTATATTATTAATACATTGAAATTGTAAATAGCAAGAATTACCGAGGATATTTAAAGCTGTGCGTTCACTATAGCGCACCTATCTAGCAAAACCTTTATAATTCTAGCAAATACTTATCATTTCTCCTGTTTACTATAATATTCTTCAGTTTAATTCTTCCGATTATTCCTCTTTTTTTAAATAAAAATTAAAGAAAAATATACACAAATTTTACAAAACTAATTTTTCTGAAATATTAATTATTTAGTCTATCTAAATAATTAATCAACGGTTACCGCAATGATCTTGTTTATGGTGGTTGATTTCATCGAATGCTTTTGTTATCACTAAAATAAGGGGGTTTACAGATGCCTGTCATTAAACATCGTTTGTTGATTCATGCCGATATTCACTTATGTTTTGATTTAGCTAGAAATGTGGAAGTACATACGGAGACAGCAAAGCAATCACAGGAGCGAGCTGTTGCCGGAGTGACTTCAGGTTTACTCAGGAGTGGGGATACAGTAACATGGGAAGCTATACATTTTGGTGTAAAGCAGAGACTAACAGCAAAAGTTACGGAGATGGAACGCCCCTATCAATTTACAGATGTATTGGTAAAGGGTGCTTTTCAATCATTTATCCATGTTCATGAGTTCCGCGAGCATGATGAAGGAACAGAAATGATTGATTCATTTTCTTATATTTCACCATTAGGATTGATTGGAAAGATAGCAGACTTCCTCTTTTTAAAAGCTTATATGCAACGATTCATAACCAAAAGAGCGATAGCATTAAAAAAGATGGCAGAAGGGAATACATAACCCTCGCCATCTTTTTACTTAAGGTAGATTGATTTGCCAAGACACACCGAAGCGATCATTAATCCAGGCAAATTGTTGACTAAAACCATAATCACCTAAAGGCATTAATTCCGTACCACCGTCTACTAGCTTTTCGTAGACAACACGAAGTTCTTCCTCAGTATCACAATTCAAATAAAAGGAAAAGCTTGGTGTGAAATTGAACTGATGGGCGATATTACTATCAATGCACATCACTTCTTGGTCCTTTAGCTTGAATATGGCATTCATTACTGTTCCTTCATCACCCACTTCATTTTCACCATAGCGGACAATATTTATAATGCTTGAGTCTTCAATAATTGACGTATAATAATTCATCGCTTGCTCTGCTTGGCCATCTTGAAACATAAGAAAAGGCATGACACTTTTCATCGCTAATCTCCTTTATCTCTCATTTTCATTCATCATACTTCAATCGGAAGTTAGGAGCAAATCATTAGCTAGAGACAGCCTTATCTTCAAAATAACTTGCCTTTGATGGACGATAGATAGTTGCGACTAACGCAATGGAAACAATTCCACTAATCACTGCAAATACAACACTTACTTCTTGTAGGGTAAACCACTCAGCTAGGAGACCCAGTAGTAATGTCAAACCAATTTGGACGATTCCTTGCAATAGATCAGCTACACTTGCAAACCTCCCCATTATGTCGACAGGTACTTGTTTTTGGAAAAAAGTAACGTAACCTGCATTTGCAAACGTAAAGAAGAACCCTAATATGACAAAGGCTATGGTTGCAGTCAAATAATGTGAAGATGCATAGAAGACAATGTAACCGATGGATGTCAATAACATCCCCGCACCAATATATAGTTTTAATGATAATTTTTTCGCTAATAAACTCGAACATAAACCGCCAAATATAGCACCGATACCTGTCATAGCCACAATATAGCCATACGCTTCATTAGATAGGCCAAGATCTCTCGTTAAAAAGGTAACTTCTTGAGAATCTAGGGCGACACATATGAGCATCGTCGTTTGGAACAACAAATAGACAGATATAAAATATTTGGCTCCTTTTGAAAACCGGATAATTGTTCGCCAATCTTCTATTAATGTTTTTAAGCGAATTCGCTCTCTAACATGATTATTCTGCTCATCCACATTAGGAAGTAAGAAAATAAAGAAAGCACAAATAATAAAAGTAGCCGCATTAATATAGAAGCAGACAGCCAAACTAACCGTCGTCATTAGTACACCTGCAATAGCTGGACCAATCATAATTGCCCCATTACCTGCCATTCCGATAAGAGAGTTAACTCGCTTACGTTCTGACTCTGGAATTAATTTGGTTATGTATACTTGTGAGCTTGGTCCAAAGAAACTACCAGCCAAATTAATAAGTAACAATAAAAAGTAAATTAACCATAATGAATGTAAAAATGGTAAACAGACAACTAAAAGACCACGTACAATATCGATAAAAATCATTAACCTTCTTTTATTTACTCTATCAATCACGCTTCCTGACCAAAGGTTGGTCATAAGCATTGCTAGAGGTCTAATAATATAAAGACCCGCAACTGCAGCTGCAGAACCGGTTAAGTCAATAATATATACGTTCAACGCAATCAAATAAATCCAATTTCCTAAATAAGAAACGCCTATACCCAATATAAGCAGCGCAGGATTTCTCCACCCGATAGGTATCACCCCTTGCAAAAAAATATAAGATTCAGAAAATACAGTACAGGAAATATGTTACACTACTTATAAAAAATAACAAGGGGAAATCGATGGAAATTCACGAAAGAAACTTACAAAAAGAGGAAAAAGTAGTTAGATATACTCATATAAATTCAGGTGCTCCGTCCGTATGTATTATGTTTTCAGGAGCGGGATACAACTATAATCATCCATTGTTTTACTACGCTACGATGATGATGATTGAACAGGGCATTGATGTTGTTCATATCCATTATCAATATGAAGCAAATTTATTAAAAACACATAGAGTAGAAGACATTTCATCCTTAATGATGGCAGATATTCACCTAGTTATTACGGATCTATCTCAAAAACATATCTATCAAAAAACCATCCTGTTGGGCAAATCTCTTGGTACGATACCGATCACTTTACACCTTGCGAAAGAAGAAATTTTCCGTGAGGCACAGATTATTCTTTTAACACCGTTATTAAAACTCCCATCAATCGCTAAGGCAACAGTACTTATAACGCAAGAGGTGTTACTCGTCATCGGTAATCAAGATCCATATTTCCATCATGAAACAATCGAAGAAATGAAGGAACGTTCTATTCAAATAAAAATAATCGATGGCGCAAATCACTCACTCGACATCAACTATCATACGGAACAATCCCTTCAAACTTTAAAAACAGTAATGGCTGAATTAAAAAGATTTATTTCTTGAAAGCGAAAAAAAACTAAAAATTATTTTACCATGCTTTTTAAAATCTGTTTCTTATATTTGTGAAAATCAATAATGTCGAAGCCGATAAAGTATTTAGACTGCTCATCAGCAAAATAAAATTGGATGCCTTTTAGCAGATAATGTTTCTTAACAGCTTGTCCAGATAGCCGGAAGGATAGGGTTTCTCCATTTTCGTGATATATTTTTTCTTCCCCTGCTATCGGGGATAATCTTTGCGCAATCTCTCCAAAACATTCTATACCAACGATTCGATCATGCTCATCAATATCGACTAGTAATGGAGAATCACCCACATCTTCTGTTGCTTGAATAGTATACGTTTCTGAATCAGCCAGTAAATAAATATAGCCAGCCTTCGCCTCTGTATCAAATGTAATTCTAGATTCCAATCGTTTTCCCCCCCAGATTTTTAGTTTATTATGTAAACATAGGGTTCCTCTTTATAGAAACCCTACATTCTTACGGTTTAATTATTTTTATTATTAATTGTATTAGCCAACTGGGAAAGCATTTGTTTCATTTCTTGTTGCTCTTGTTGATATCGGTTAGAAAGCTCGATTATTTCACTTTCATTGCCTTTTATCATAATAATGACTTGATTAGCGGCCGTTCTTTTGATCACGCGATACCCTTGCTGTGAAGTAGTTGCTATTCCTTCATTATTTGGTAAACAATAGCCATTCACTTGACAACTACCATCATCTCTTACTCTTAATTGTCCCAATAACCCTACTGCAGACCACTCTTGTCTATCTTGTCTTGAAACATAAGATTGCGATGGATCCCATTTCGTACTAATGATCGGTTTGGTTTCTGTAACCGATGAGCGAGTTTCTCCATTTTTTGTAGCTGGCAAAGGTACTTCAATATGGGTGTATATTCTACGTCCCCATTCATCTAATTCATATTTCCCCTGCCAATTCAAGCTTGCACTATTACCTAATAAACTTGGAGTAGCACTTGTTACACCAAGAATATAGCTATCAGATGCAGTTGCCTTTCGCATCTTATCTCCTTCTAATGTAACAAAGTATCCTGGATCAATTGCCAAGCCATCTATACTTTCAAACATCTCTGCTATATCTGCCCCACCAGTATTGTATGTGGCTCCATCAATATACATTTCGCCATTACTAGCTAACCATTTAGCACCGAGGCTTCTTGTGTCTGCAGCTGTACCGTTACCAATAAACCATGAAAAAGGTTCTTCGGCATCACCGTATCTACCTATAATATGTGCGCCGGCTTGATCATTTGTACTTGTTCCAAGTCCCTCCGCATGAGAGTAATCACCTGAAGCGATCGTATCTGTGCCTTCTGCATGACTTGCTAATCCACTCGCCACATTGTTAAATCCTTCAACATGGGAACTATTGCCGCTTGCAGTGTTAGGTGCAGGTAAGTTTGCACCATCTGAACCCCCTTCTGCGTGTGCTGAAAAACCACTTGCGGTATTTTCTGTTCCTTCCGCATGAGAAGCATTTCCGCTGGCAATTGTACCTAATCCTTCTGCATGTGCATAAGGGGCATCAAGTGTTGTACTAGATAAGTAGCCCTCAGCATGGGAAGCAGTGCCCGCTGCCACAGTACTCTGACCTTGGGCATGTGCAAAAGTGCCTGAAGCAATTGTGGAATTTCCTTCTGCATGCGATGCGTAGCCAGATGCCTCTGATCCATCACCCTCCGCATGAGACCAAGTACCAGAAGCAACTGTTGAAGTACCTTCCGCATGAGCCGCATCTCCACTTGCAACGGTTAAATATCCTTCCGCATGAGTATACACACCTTGTGCCTGTGTACTCCCCCCTTCGGCATGAGAGTAAGATCCTATCGCTTGAGTATTGTACCCTTCGGCATGAGTACCAAAGTTACTTGCTACACTTAGAAAACCCTCGGCATGTGCGCCAGAATTGGAGGCAGTTGTTTGAATGCCCTCCGCATGAGCACCATAAGCTGTTGCATTTGTTGAACCACCTTCTGCATGCGAAGCGATAGCGGTAGCAGAAGTAGATAAACCCTCGGCATGTGCAGCACTACCAGAAGCTAACGTACCATCTCCTTCCGCATGAGAGGCATCTCCACTCGCGGTTGTACCTAACCCTTCTGCATGCGAAGCACCCCCACTTGCTGTTGATTCTGAACCTTCTGCATGCGAAACATCTCCACTTGCACTTGTTTCAGAACCTTCGGCATGAGAGGTTTCTCCACTAGCTGTTGTTGCATAACCCTCGGCATGACTATTATCTCCAACCGCCGACGTATTTGTTCCTTCAGCATGTGCCTCATTTCCAATTGCCGAAGTATTAATCCCCTCGGCATGAGAGGCATATCCACTTGCTTCAGTCCCATGTCCCTCAGCGTGTGATACTCCACCGATGGCCAAACTTTCAAAACCCTCCGCATGGGAGGCTGTCCCTAATGCATTCGTAGAATTCCCCTCAGAATGAGACCCATCACCGTTTGCAGTTGTACTAAAGCCTTCTGCATGTGCAGCGACTCCACCTGCATTCGATTGAGCCCCTTCTGCATGTGAACCAATTCCTTCTGTTGTTGTTCCATAACCTTCTGCATGTGAGCTATCAGCAATCGCTGTATTCCCAAAGCCTTCCACATGGGATGCTGTGCCTAAAGCTTCCGTCGAATTCCCCTCCGCATGGGAGGCTTGCCCACTCGCTAGTGTATTAAACCCTTCACTATGTGCGGCGACCTCCGTCGCATTAGTACTTGATCCTTCCACGTGAGAAGCTGCACCTGTTGCTGTTGATGCATAACCCTCGGCATGTGATGTCTCACCAGTTGCTATACTATTATAGCCCTCCGCATGAGACGCTGTGCCAACAGCTTCTGTTGTACTACCTTCCGCATGCGAAGCCACACCACTTGCAGTAGTATTATAGCCACCTGCATCGGAACATGTCCCTAAAGCATTTCTATTACAATCAGCCAAATGTAACACTCCTTTCCACAAGAATTTAATCTTTATCCTGATAGTTTATTAAGAAGAGATCATTTTCGTGTGGACAAGTAACCTATTTTTATCACTTTATCTCTTTGGCATTTTCTAAATGTAACCATATTACCGCTCAACTCTTACAAGGCAAAAAAAAAACGAAAAAATGATATATGAAGCAACATTTTTTCGTAAAATTACTCTATTTATATATATCTTGTAGCTTAAGTCCCTTCAAAGATTCTTCCCATTCAGTGATAGACCACTTTTTGCAAACTTTCTGCAACTCCTCTGGTGTATCCACCGTACACATCAACTCTAAACTATTGCCGTCCGGGTCTTTAAAATAAACTGACGCATTACTTTGATGTGATCGAATAAATGGAGCCACCGACTTTCTGTTACCAAATGGCACTGCTTCAATTCCCTTTGTTTCTAACCAATTTAATGACCGCTTTAAATTTTCATAGGAAACGCGAAAGGCAACATGTCTAACAGAAGGATGATAAGGCAACTTGTACTCTTCACCTTGCCATAGACCTAACCAACTTTTATCCTTTTCAATCCAGAGAAATACTGTATCTTCATCCCTTAATGCCACCTGTAACCCTAGATTCGTATAAAATTCAATCGCGTCATCTAAATTTTTGACTGGTAAATGAGCTTCATATAAGCCTTCTATCATTGCATCATCAGTCCTCCTTTATCTAATTATATTTTTATACAAAAGAGAACTCATCACGACCGATAAAAGCTGTATCTTACTTACGACTTTTGATGGAGAGCGGACTTTGCAATAAGCTACTCTCTTGAATCACAATAGCCAACTTCTCCTAGTCCCTCCACGATTTCTCTGGTCGATCTGATGGAAAGCCATGTGTTATGCGATACGCCTTCCTCTCCTCCGTGAAGTCAAACCATTTTTTAGACATTTGCTTATTGTTAGCAAAATGAATGACACAGCGAATTTGATCTTCCACACAGCCATCCGTTCTCACACCCATTTCCTTTTCCAGCAGATCAAATAGTTGTCCAGGGTTTTCATTCTTTATATCTTCTAAACGATAGATTTGCAGATATCGAACAAGTTTATCCGCTAATTCAAAACCAATTGAGGGCACCAATTGGAAGTCTGCCCATCCCTTAATCTTCCGTGCCCTTTCATCTGATATATTTAAATGCTGACTAATTTCTTTTATCCCAAGTATATGTATTTGGCTGATCTTCAATCTTGCCTCTCGTAGTCTAGACCTTTCATCCGCTGTTAAAGGTAATTTAGGTTGATAAGATGGCATCGGCTTCCTCCTTACTGGCTTACATTTATAGTGTTAGTGGTTTATAACCTTTTCTTTTTTTATAATGTTCAAGTGTACCCATCTCTAAGTTAGCTACCATTTCCATTCTCTCTAAATCTCTTCTTGTCACAACAGGATCCGCCGCATTCCAGCGCACAGTGCGAATGAAATAATACGTTTTAATTGGGTGAAAGACTACTTTTGAATGGGGAAAAGCATCGAAAGTAAATTCAATCGCTCCCCGTTTTTTATAAGAATAGGAAAGAATATTCATTGTGTGAATCCATCCCTTTGCTTTTAAGTCGTACAATTCTTTACCCTTATACGAAAGGTCTTCAATCCCTTTTTCCGCTTTTTCCTCTCATTCTTTAAGTAGCCTATCTCCTTCACGCTTTCGGTAATTGCCTAACCCCCTCCAAATACGCCAACATGCGGCGATCATCATTGATAGGATAAGAGAATCGAAGGTGATTAGCCACTTCTTGAGCTAACGCACGAAACAATTCGCATGTGGTCATAACTGCTTCCCACATATTTTCCTCATCTCCATCACTATAAGTTTTTCTGTACATCTCCCAATAGGAAGGAGGGAGATAACACTTATAATATTTTTCTAACTTACCAGTAGAAATACGAAAATCATATTGAATACCGATCCACCAATCGACCATTTTGTTTAATGCGTCTCTTATGTCAGAGTTAAACATTGCTTGAGCATATGGCCATTCATCTCGCCAAATGCCTTTCGCCACATTTTGTAGACACCACCAGAAGTTATTTGTATAAGCATCATATTCACCTTCACTCGGTGTTTGCACGTGGTAATCGACATCTGTCGGAGGAGGAATAATGGGCAAGTACTCACCTTTATCTAATAAAGGAACAGTCAGTTTATCTTCCCCATATTCTTTTCGCATCACTTCCTTCGTTTGAAAGCGAAGATCGATGCGATTGCCGTCTGTAAATAGCATCAGAAAACCATAACTCTTGAAGTCTTGCACTATTTCTTTACCAAAATCATTTTTATCTGGTTCTTGCTTCATAATCAACTCGCCGAATGATGCGATCCAATTTTGATTTTTAATAAAAGGCTCGGTATCTTCAACGACATAAACAATATCATAATCTTGAAACTGGTCTCTTGGGACATTTATATTTGTTCTGGAACCGTTCATATAGACAGCAAAAATCCTCTCTTCGTTTTTTGCAAAGTCTATAATCGTAGCCATCATTTCTGTTTCTGACCTCATCACTTCACCACCCAAGTATTGGTTCTTTGTTTGCTAAGTAAAGTCCTGCTTCCGGCGATTATTAGATAAGTGATTGTGCTTGTAATCTCGTTAATTCTTTTTCAATGTTCTCTACATCAATGCGCGCAAACAATGGTTCAACTGGTGCAGTGAGTGTCACACCATTCAAAACAACCTCTTGCCATCTCCGCTCTTGGACATTGAGTAATTCAAATACCTTTTCACTTGAAAACGGTAAAAAAGGAGAAAGTAATTGCGCGAGGTTGGCAAGAAGATAAACACAATTAGCTAACGTTTTTTCACAAGTCCCTTGATCCTCATGCCATTGTTGCCATGGCTTTTGCTCATCAAAATATTTATTAAATTTTCGTACATAGGCGAATATATTCTCTAGTGCTTGCTTCATGCTTCCTTGTTCGATGAGGTTTCCAACTTCTTGATATAAGCAGTTTATTTCTCCTTTTATCTTTTCATCAATATCCGACGTTGTAATGACACCGGCAAATGATTTTTCAATAAATTTCAACGTACGATTCACAAAATTCCCATATGCACCGAGCAATTCGCTATTATGGCTATAGATAAACTCTTTCCAAGAAAAATCGGCATCGCGATTCTCCGGTGCATTAATCGTAAGAAAGTAGCGAATCGAATCTGGTTCATATCTTTCTAAGAAATCAGGCACCCAAACAGCCCAATTTTTACTCGTCGATAACTTCTTTTTTTCTAAAGTAACATATTCGTTGGAAATCACCCTTGTCGGCAATGCCGCAATTCCTATTCCTTGTAAAATGGCGGGCCAAATGACCGTGTGGAACGGGATATTATCTTTTCCGTGCACATAATACGAGGTTGTTTCATTTGACCAAAAATGATGATCATCCTGATTGTTTTCTTCGGCCCACTTTTTACTTGCTGAATAATAGCCTGAAACCGCCTCAATCCATACATACACCTTTTTATCTTCATAACCAGAAACAGGGACACTGACACCGATTGGTAGATCTCGAGAAATGGCTCTGTCGTGCAAGCCTTCACCTAAATACCTTTTCGTTAAATGCAGTGCATTCTCTCTCCATAAATGTTGCACCTCAGCCCGTTGTGTATATTTCTCCAAATCAGCTTGTAAGTCCCTTAGTGCAAAATAAAAATGTTCTGTCTCCCTTGTCGTCGGTGTGTGACCACAAATTTTACAGCTGCGTTCATGAAGTTCAAGGGGCTCTAAGATGGTTGCACAATGATCACATTGATCGCCTCTGGCAGGTTCATTGCAAACTGGACATAATCCTTCCACATAGCGGTCTGGCAAGAACTGCTGACAATGGTCACAATAGGTTTGCTCTACCTTTCGCTTGTAGATCAAGCCTTTTTCTAAAAGCGCTAAAAATATTTCTTGTACTACATGATGATGATGAGCTGTATCTGTTCTTGTATAAATATCATAAGAAAAACCTAATTGCGTAAAGCAATCAACAAACTCTTGGTGATAGTGATCCGCTATCGCCTGCGGCTCTACCCCCGCCTGTCTTGCCTTCACAGTAATCGGTGTACCATTACAATCACTGCCTGAAACATATAGCACTTTTTCTCCTTTTAAACGATAATATCTTGCCAAAATGTCTCCAGGTAGCAAACTTGAAACATGACCGAGATGTAAAGATCCATTTGCATAAGCCCACGCCCCACCAATAAAAATACTCATCTTCTATTCCCCCTAAATTGTTAGCCTGTTTGATTGAGACGTGACTGCAAACAAAAAACCTCGCCCCATAGCTATTTCTAGCTAAGGGCGAGGTTTACACCACGCGTTACCACCTTATTTTACAAATAGGTTGCCCTACTTGCCTCATCAAGTACGCCAGTCCCAATCGGCCTTTATACTGTGACATTGATAACGAGTGCCAAAACTCGGTGTAGCCTACTTATACTTATAAACAAGTATGTTCAGTACACAGCTCAGAGACCATTTTCGAATGATTGCTTTTTGCTTCTTCTCAGCTACCGAAGCTCTCTGCTTAAAAAACGACACATTCTACTTTTTCTCTTCATTGCTTTTGGAGTGAAAATATTTAAATGTAATTGTAATCAACTGGGTTTTGAAAGTCAATGGGAGAAGTGAAAGGCAAATGTGTTTTGCTCGGCTTTCGTGACGGATTTTCTAGTTGAATGACTTGCTAATGCTATTTGCTCGGCTTTCGTGGCAGATTTTCTGACTGAGTGACTCGCTAATACTATTTACTCGGCTTTCGTGACGGATTTTCTGGCTGAGTGACTCGCTAATGCTATTTGCTCGGCTTTCGTGACGGATTTTCTGGCTGAATGACTCGCTAATGCTATTTGCTCGGCTTTCGTGGCGGATTTTCTAACTGAATGACTTGCTAATGCTATTTGCTCGGCTTTCGTGGCGGATTTTCTAACTGAATGACTCGCTAATGCTATTTGCTCGGCTTTCGTGGCGGATTTTCTAACTGAATGACTCGCCTATGCTATTTGCTCGGCTTTCGTGACGGATTTTCTGGCTGAATGACTCGCTAATGCTATTTGCTCGGCTTTCGTGGCGGATTTTCTGACTGAGTGAATCGCTAATACTATTTGCTCGGCTTTCGTGACGGATTTTCTGGCTGTATGACTTGCTAATGCTATTTGCTCGGCTTTCGTGGCAGATTTTCTGACTGAGTGACTCGCTAATGCTATTTGCTCGGCTTTCGTGGCGGATTTTCTGACTGAGTGACTCGCTAATGCTATTTGCTCGGCTTTCGTGACGGATTTTCTGGCTGAATGACTTGCTAATGCTATTTGCTCGGCTTTCGTGACGGATTTTCTGGCTGAATGACTTGCTAATGCTATTTGCTCGGCTTTCGTGGCGGGTTTTCTAGTTGAATGGCTCGCTAATGCTATTTGCTCGGCTTTCGTGACGGATTTTCTGGCTGAATGACTTGCTAATGCTATTTGCTCGGCTTTCGTGGCGGATTTTCGTGCTGAATGACTCGCTAACGCTTCCTTTTTTACTTTTTTCACCATTGTTGGTTGTGTATTTCGGCCAAATCACGGGTCTTTATCTATTTCTCGGCGGCACGGGAAAACAATATTTGCCGACGATTTATCTTTCGATTACCAATAAAAGGCCTGGGCTCATCGGGCAGGCACGCGGCGTCATCTACCACTGACCATGGATTATTCTTTTCCCTCTCATAGCTTACTTATTACTACTATTGGCCTTTTATCTCGTCTCGTCAGGTTAAATAACCAGACAAATAAAAATTGGCGGAGGATGACTCATTTATGATTTTTGGGTATATAGAAGGGTAGAGAAATAGGAGGGGAATCACCATGACCATTGAATCCATCATCATTGGCGTTATTCTTATATTCATTCAACTTTTTGCACTAAGGATTATTAAATGGCTACCAATGAAAGAGCAGAAAATACTTTCACTTTCCGGCGGTGTGGCGATCGCTTATGTATTTGTATATATTCTCCCTTCCATGCATGAAGAACAAGACAAGTTAGGTGGCACACTAGCGATCGATTCCGAACTATACTTCTTGGGGTTAATCGGATTAATTGTTTACTATAGTGTGTATAAATTCGCAAAATCTACAAAAGCGCAAAAAATGAACCAAAACGCCGCCTATTTTGTGCAAGCAACTTTTTTCGCTATCTATACATTTATGGTTTCTTATATTGTATTCTCATCTGACGTTCACTCTGGTGAAGCTTTATTTTATGGATTAGCCATCGGTCTTCACTTTATCGGCATATCCTATCATATTGGAAAAGAAAACGAGGATATTCACCACCAATACGGACGCTTTCTATTTGCGATAGCTACGCTTATAGGGGCAATTGCCGGATCAATGGGCCCTACTACAGGGTTATTCGTCCACTCCATCATCGCTTTCAGTTCAGGCGCAATGATCTTTAATGTCATTAGTAAAGAGTTACCGGAGGAAGACTATGCCCACCTGCCCACTTTCTTATTGGCTTCCCTTTTGTACTCATTGATTCTCTTTACTCTTAAAACCGTCTTTAATTGGTAAATAAAAGGAGAAAACCCAATTTAAATGACATGAGCAAATTCCCAGAAACATTTGTTCATGTCTTTTTTATGGAGTTGTACTCAACTCTTCTTACTTACTTTTTCTGTAAAGTATAGCACTAGTAAGAATCATAACGACTGTACCAATCATTAATAAACTGTTTGGGATCCAATACAATTCACTCGGTAAAGTACTAAAAAATATGATAGACAGCACGATCAAAGGTAGCATGCCTAAAATATACAGACGGATGATTGGGTTTTGCCACTTTATATTAAACTGATTCAACTAATTTTCCCCCTTTGTGCTAACTAGTAATCATCCCCCACAACCCTTTCAAAAAGAATTCCGCCTTCGCTCCCCAAATGTTGATGACATACACTTGATCAAAATAGACCATTACCCCAATAATAATCAAAATGAAACCACCCATTTTCATCAAATGACTCGAATATTTATGAAAGAATCGCACCTTCTCAATAGCAAAACCTAGTAAAATAAACGGTATAGAAAATCCTAACGAATAAGCTGTAATATGGATAAAAGTTTGTTCTGGTGGTTGAGCCAAACTAGCGTAAATAATAGCACCTAAGATGGGGCCAATACATGGGGTCCAAGCGGCAGCAAAAATGACGCCTACTAAGTATGAACTCAAAAAAGTTCCTGCTTGTTTATATTTAAAGAGGCGTATCTCCTTCATAAGAAGTTTCGGCTGAAAAAGACCCATTAAAAATATCCCCATCATAATAAGGAAAATCCCACCAAACATGCGAATGAGATCATTATATTCTCTAAAAAACTCCCCAAGAAAACTCGCAGAAAAACCCAATACATAGTTTAAAGATGCTAATCCGAAACAAAACGCAACCGCATGAAGGATTACCTTCGACTGTGCACCATGCTTTTGTTTCAGGTCATTTACCGATACCCCGGTAATATAAGAGATAAAAGTCGGATATAACGGTAGCGTACACGGAGAGAAAAATGCCAATAGCCCGCCTAATAATGCTAAGGTTACTGTCATATTCATTATATCCATCACTAGGTATCCTCCTGATCCATTTAAGTAAGTGTATTTCAGTATCTTACAGTAATTCTAACCACTTATGATATGGCATATGTAATTGCATCGCCGTTTGTAGCCATTTCTTTTCTTCAGAAGATAGGAAATCGACGACTCGAAGAAAGTCCTCTTGATCTTTCGCTCTCGTATCTTTCGCTTTATATAACAACACCACTTCGGGACTCAAATAAGGAATGCCTTCTTTGTTTACGGACTTCATTTTTTCAAATGAATAACGAATACGCTCATCTCTTCTAAAGATCCAATCGTTATGTTGGATTTCATTTAACAATACCTCTAAAGAAGTACCATTTATCACATTCTGGCAATGAATTTCATGAATCGGTCGCTGTAAGTTTTCTCCTTCCCACATAACTAGTTCACCATTCACCACTTTCTGAAGCCTCCATTGTTTAAGGTGATTTTTTACATGCGCTTGATCATGACGAAATACAGCGATTTCAATATCTTTATGTTCTCTAGTCTTTTGACCGATATGCAAATCAATCGCCCAACCACCCGCAATAAACCACGGTTTATCAAATCCCGACATGAGTTCCTTTACTCTATGACAAAGTTGGAACTCCGTCATAATTTCAACCCCATACATAAAGCTCCTGCTACCGGATTGTACGTATATGGCGGAATTTCATAAAACTGGTTAAGAGAATAATCTCTTGAAACGACCAAATCATCTACTCCTTTCTTCAACAACCAATCATCATTGATATTTAGCTACTCTTATTTAGTCGCCGAAATGATGATCATCATGGGTCTTCTCATTTCATTCTTCATTTCCTCTGTATGCATCATATGTTCTGGTGGCTTTGGTTCCACTACTCTTGTGATTTGAAAACCTTGCTTTAGTAAGCCATCAAGATAAGTAGTCAAAGTTTTATGGTATTTCGTTACTTTTTCTCCCAAAAAGGTTGTTTGTCTTTCTCCTTCAAAGAAATAATGGTCGACAGGAAAATGAGAAACCTCTTGCTGTACATCATAGAACCAATCTTGACTACCTTGTGCTGTAAAAATAGGATGTTCTACAGAAAAAATAAATTGTCCTCCTTTTACCAATCCCTTATGAACATTATTAGCCACTTCTTCAAAGTCAGGTACATAGTGTAGGGCAAGCGAACTTACTATCACATCATAATGCCTCTCCTTTATTTGCATATCCTCTATTGTGGATCGAATATATGTAACATTTTCATAGTCTTGTGACATTGTTTTTGCTTTCGAGATCATTTTTTCAGAAATGTCTACTCCCACAACTGATTTAGCTCCATGCTCTGCCGCGAATCGGCAATGCCAACCGAAACCACAACCTAAATCTAAGACGGTTTTATCCTGAAAGGTCGGCAGCATACCTTTTAATGTTTGCCATTCTCCAGCTCCTTCTAAGCCTTTTACCGATCGTGTCATTTGGCTATATTTTTCAAAAAAGGATGCTTGATCATATATATTCTCCTTCATAACGAACCTCCTTCTTATAAAATATTGAACTTCTTTAATGCCTCATAAATCCCTCCTTCACTTGCCCTAGAAGTCACATAATCCGCAGCAGTCTTAACGCCTTGGCTACCATTCCCCATCGCAATTCCTAGCCCAACAAGTTTCACCATATCAATGTCATTGTCGCCATCACCAAAAGCAATTGTTTCATGGGGGTACACATTGAAATAGGCTAATACTTCTTTTATTGCTACATACTTAGATACCTCTTTTTCAACTACATTTAAGATATAAGGGTGCCACCTCTTGAAGATTAAATAAGGAAACGTTTGCCGATAAATATCTACTACTCTATCATTCGCAAATAAACATAAAAGATAGACCTCCTCCTCAAGAATAGCAGGCTGTGTACTCGGATAATCAGCAAGAGATAAAGTCTCATTAAGTGCTGTAAGAATAGCTTCTTCTTTGACACCATTCATATAAAGGATTCAGTATAAAAAGATAAACCATGTTTCATTTTTTCTGCAAAGTTCATCACGTCTATTAATCTCTCTTTATTAAATGGAATCTTATGTATGACCGTCTGTTGATGCTTGGCATACCCTCCGTTAGCTGTTATAAATGTCTCAATTCCTATTTCCCGCAACTCTTCACACATGGATAATGGTCTACCAGTAGCCGCAACAACGTGTATACCTTTCTCCATCAGTTTTCTAATCGCTACCTTAGTTGTCGGTGGTATACTCCCATCTTTTTCACTCGTTATCGTTCCATCCACATCAAAGAATACCAGTTTATAAGTCATCTTCTCTCAACCTCTTTATGATGATAAAAATAAGGATTGTACCACGGGGGTTCATGTGTCCTTATATATGTCCAAGTAAAATCAACATCCACCACATAAATATCACTTTCTCTCTCGAAATCAATCGCCTTGAGTGATGTTACCCGATCAATGATATACGCAGCAGCATCCATCTCGTAAAATATATAACAAGACATATTTTTCATTTGATCTAACCTACCTCTAGCCTGTTCTCCTTCTAGACAAGCGACTGTCTCATAACTAAAAACGTGCCATAGAAACCCACAAATTCTCCCTTTATCATATAAATGAATCTCTTCTTCTTCACTCTTATTCAAGTGACTAGCAATTGACTGCTCCCAGCGATATTGTAAATAAGACCCCATTTCGGTATCTCGGTTACTTTTACTCCCCGATCTCGCAATCTTGTTACTAAATCCACCACTCCATCACTTCCTATCCGCCAACAAGAAAACCTCACCTGTATTGGCATCAACCCCATACAAACTATCAATCATTGCACTTAAAATATATTTTCGTGTATCAAAGTCATACACATAACTAGGTTTTAACTCAATGAATTCCTTGATTTTTTCATAGGCTTTTTCTTTTGATAGGACAACCTCATCCGGGCCATCATACGATTTAAATTGATCACTTAATATCTGGTTGTCTATATAATTAATCACCTCGAGCGAACGGGGATCGATAAAGACTTTCAGTTTCCGCTGGAAAACAAACGAGTGGCTCTTACTTCCTTTTAAATTTGCGTGAATATAACCAATATCCCGATTGAAAGAAGTTAATAACCATTCCCCTGAATACTCTGGGTATACTTGTCTTAAAAACGTTTGAACGACGTCAATATAAGCAGTTACTTCACTTTCATTAATCAGTTCAGTATCAGCACTAGGTTCATTCGTGAATGCCTGTTTTGCTGAGATATTTTCTATCAACATCAACTCACTCCGAGTGAAGTTATTTTGTAACGGCTCCGACCAAACCAATAGCTCTTCCAATTCAATACGTCCACATCTATCGGTAAAACCTTCAAAAGGAAATGTTTTCGAAAGATCATTGGCTATATAAATTTCCTCTACAGCATATACAGCGTGGATTTTTTCCTCTTCAAAGGAAGGATCATGTATCAGTTTGATTTGCGATTGGGCAGCTTTCTTTACTTGCTCAACGGTCAATGTATATTCCTCTTCTTTCACTACTTCTTCTTTTAGAAATTGCCCATAAACACTATAAAAAACGAGTTTCCCTTCACTATTTAATTTCAGTTCAATATAACCAGGTGGAGATATGTCTATCCCTTTATAACATTCTTTAAAAACGTACTTGTCCCCTTTATGAGAATCCAGTTGAAAATGCCTACCATATATTAAATTCGTTTCCGCTTCTATCCATTTGATAATGCTTTCTACATCCCGCTGTTGAAAGACAACACCATGCTTTGCATATGTTTTCCCTTCCACAAAAATAGCGGATTCTACCTTATTTGTTTGCAAATCGATCGTAATTACTGCCGTTCCCTCAGGATTTAAATTTTCCTCAACAATACCTGCCTCTTTAGGAAACCACTCCATACAATATTGGTAAACTGTTTCATTAAAAAGTGTTACACGGCGACTGTAACTACTACGACATAAATCATAATGAGCTAAGCCGAACTTGAATCTGGTCCATTCTATTATTTTTTGCTCTTGTTCGTTTATAATCATTTCTTAAGCATCTCCCTTAACACATTCGTCATGTCGCCTGTGGTCAAATACGTCTCCCCATCATTAACCATATACATGAGAATACTAGGTTCATCTTGTTCTCCTACCCATAAATGAATGGCATGAGTAGGCAAACCCTTTTTATACTCAACCATTACATCATAATCTGGCAGTCTTTCATTTATTACTGTTGGCTCTTTTACAGCTGTTAAAATGACTTTTTCCACTGTTTTTATGTCTGCATCTTCTTTGATAGAAAAAAGGATGGTTTCATTTATTTCACCCACGCCTTTTGATGGTGAAAAATGAATAGCTTTAATTGGCTCGTTCAATAACACCATCGGCTCTCCCTTTTCACAACCGATGAGAACTAATACGCTTAAAACGATAGCGAGGTATATACTTTTCATACTTACTCCTTCATACATATAAAATGGAAATATATTCTTATTATCATACAATGGAACAAAAAAAAGAGCCACACTTCATGTGACCCTTTACATCATAAAAATAATGATAAATCCTAATAAAACAAGCAGTATCGTACCAAGTAATGCCGCATAAAAAATCTGCAGGCCCATTTTCTTAAAAGCGGAGAGTTCTACATTTAGCCCTAAGCCCGCCATTGCCATCGCTAATAATAAATATGATCCACTAATAAGCCATTGAACAAGTTCAGTCGGCAACCACCCCAACGTATTGATGGCACTCATTGCGAGAAAACCGAAAATAAACCAAGGAATAGGTAACTTGTTCTTTGTTGCGCTCTCTTGACTTTCCCGCTTCTTCATATAATAGCCGATAAGAATGGCCACTGGTACAAGTAAAATGACTCTTGTTAGTTTAACGATGATGGCGATATTCTCTGCCTCCACACCACCAACAGAAGAAGCAGCAACAACGTGCGCAATCTCATGCAGGGTGCCTCCAGTTAACATACCATATTGGTAATCGGTTATTGGTAAAATCGGATAAAGAAATGTATAAAGTAACGTGAATAGCGTACCAAGCACAGCAATCACACCGACACTGACAGCAGTCACACTTTCCTTCGCTCTGACAACAGATGCAATCGCCACAATCGCAGCCGCACCACAAATCGCCGTACCACATGCCGTTAATAAACTTAATGTCTTATCCACACGAAGCATCCTAGCGAAGCTATAAACTGCTATGAGGGTGACACATAATAAGAATGCCGCATAAAGAAAAGTACTTACACCTGCATGAGCTAAATCGGATAAATTAAGGCGCAAACCTAACAAGATAATGCCTAGTCTTAATAATTTTTTACTAGAAAAATCAACACCGACTTTATATGAACGGTTCCAACCAATCGTATGAGACCAAATTATACCTAGCAAAATGGCTAAAACAAGATGACCGATTATCGTCAGGTAAGGTAGTTTGGCGAGAAGGCCAGCCATAATTGCAATAATCAATGTCGTTCCTATTCCAAAATAAAAGGAGCCTGTTCTCAAAGATGACTTTAAATCCATTGCTGCCTCCCCTTTCTCTATTACAGTATAGTTTTGTCCTTTTTATTTTGGAAATAAATATATATAATAATACTTATTCATTTTATTAATAAATGGGGTGGTTATCATGCATATGGAGGAACTTGAGACGTTTCTTGTCCTCGCACGCGAGAAAAATTTTACAAAAACAGCTAAACAAAGGGCGTTATCTCAACCAACCGTTAGTGTCCATATAAAAAACCTGGAAAATGAATTTGCGACCTCACTCATTCAGCGCACAACAAAAAAAGTCCACTTAACAGCAGAAGGGGAACTTTTTTATAATCAAGGCTTAAAAATATGGGATGTGTATCAACAGCTTAAAGAAACATTATATGAGAAAAAACAAGTTGCCTCAGGACTCATACGAATCGGAGCTAGTTTTACAATTGGTGAATACATTTTGCCGAGCGTGATCGCACAATTACAAGCAACTCATGAGCAGTTATCCTTCCATGTGACGATTGGTAATTCAGATCAGATGATTAATAGTGTGAGGCGGTTAGAAGTAGATATCGGTTTAGTGGAAGGGCAAACCTATGCAAGAGAGGTGGTCCAAACACCCTTCGCAGAAGATCGTTTAGTGATTGTCTGTTCACCTGCCTATGAAGGAAATTTTCATTCGATAGAAGATTTGCATGATCAAGAATGGATTATCCGTGAAGAAGGTTCGGGGACAAGGCAATCATTTGACCATCTAATCGAATCTCATCAAATTAGAGTCAAATCCACCTTCATCATCAGCTCTACCCAAGGAATAAAAAGTAGCGTAAAAAGTGGACTAGGACTCGCCTTACTATCCGAGGCAACCATACAAGAGGAATTAACATACGGTCTATTGAAGATTGTACCGATAGATGGCCTTTATGCAAAACGAGCCTTTTCTTATATCCTGACCAAAGGGACAAACCTTAATCGCAATACGCAATTATTGGTCAATACGTTGAAATATGGTACTGAAGCTTAGTATTTAAACAAACGTTTGATTAAATGGGATGAATGGAACAAGTGACAGGTTCTATTCGTTCCTTTTCTACTCGACCAAACCACCTCTTTTTAAGCATTGTCCATTTTAAGGTGATAGTTATTTCAATATATAAGTAAACTTCTGAATTCCACCTAACATTGTAATGATAGTATGAGCTATCAACAAAAAAATAGTTTGTTATCCGTATAAATTCCCTCATTTCCAATACTAAATGTATATTACTCTCCCTTCATTGTCATATTTAAATATAATATTGCTGGCATCCGCTAGTATATGTGTAAGAAAAGAGCAAGAATAATGAAAAGATCTTTAGGTTTTCTTGTTATTATTTGTGAGGGAGGGTCAAGCTTTGAAAAAAGTGAATCTAATTATGGATACCATTGATTATATCGAAGCTCATCTATCAGAGAAAATGAACCTAGCACTTGTTGCACATGCCTTGCATTATTCGAAGTATTATCTGCATAGGGTATTTTCACAAACAGTAGGTATGACTATTCATGATTATGTACAGCGAAGAAAGTTAACTGAGGCAGCAAAGATGCTTGTATTCTCCGATAAGTCTATTCTAGAAATCGCATTGGTTGCTGGTTACGAGAGTCAGCAAGCATTTACCACTATATTTAAAGCAATGTATAAGAAATCACCCCTTCAATACCGTGAGGAAAAAGACTATTATCCATTACAGTTACGATTCCAATTTAATCATGAATGGACTCAGACGAGTAACAATAAAGAATTAGAGAACTTACGAATAATTAAAGAAGCTACCAAGGATGATGTACCATCTTGGATGGCTTTTGTAAGCCTCGTAATTGATGGCTTTCCTCACTTGCAAGAAGCAGAGCATAGAAAGGTACTTCAAACATACATTGCTGACAGACGTGCCTTCATCATGATAGAAAATGGATTAATCATTGGAAATATGTTGATTTCCCACATAAATGGGGGAATTGATTTCCTGGGGGTTCATCCTTTATATGATAAACCAGAGATTATACATCTTTTTATAAAGATGACCGATTTGGCAAATTACGAAAAAGTCCACATCACGTCTTTTAGAAAAGGAGATAAAGCTGACCTAGGCTACCGAAATGCATTAATTCAACTAGGTTTTAGAGAAGCAGAACTTCTGACTGAATTTGGTTATCCTACTCAGGAAATGGTTTTATACCAACAAGGAGAGATACATGATTAAGCCAGTTACACTATATTTATGAAAACTTAAGTATAAGAAAGGAGTGCTATAATGACATCTGATATATTCCAGGAAGAAAGTATACGATTAAAAGAAATGATTAGTCATTTGGAAGAAGAAAAAGATTACATCAATCATAAAATTAAAAAAGACGATGCAGATTATCATGATTTAAAGCATTATTTATCCGAGTTTACTGCTGATCCGATGGAGATGTACCAAAATTATCGGTCTATGACTAATATTGATAAAACAATTGACTTTTACTATAGTCAATTAAATAAAGTAAAAAAGCTTTTAGAATCACCTTATTTTGGTCGTATCGATTTTAAATTTGAGGATGGCGATGAGGTAGAAGAATTTTATATTGGAAAGTTCAACCTAGCTGATCGAGATAACGATATATTAATTTACGATTGGCGAGCACCGATATCGAGTATGTATTATGAATACGAACTTGGGCAAGCTGCTTATGAAGCACAGGTTGGTATGATACATGGGGAAATCAGCCGAAAAAGACAGTATAAAATTAAGGATCAGCAATTGCAGTATGCATTAGAGAGCTCTATGACTATCCAAGATGATGTCCTTCAAAGAGAATTGAGTACAACGTCTGATGATCGAATGAAAACAATTATATCAACCATACAGAAAGAACAAAATAAGATTGTACGAAATGAATCTGCTCATACTCTCGTCATTCAAGGAGTTGCTGGTTCAGGAAAATCAGCCATTGCTCTGCATCGCATTGCCTACTTGCTTTACAAGCACAAAGAAAAGCTATCGTCTGATCAGATCACAATCATATCACCGAATAAAATATTTGCTGATTTTATAGCAAATGTTTTGCCTGAACTGGGTGAAGACCCAGTTCGTGAACAGACATTTGATGATATTGCCACAGCTCTTCTTCCAAATAATATAAAAGCTGAATCTTTATACGAACAAACCAAAAGAATCATAGAGGAACCTCATTCTAACTATACGCTTCGAGTAAAACTAAAATCCTCATTAGCTTTTTTTAAGCAATTGAGCAATTATATAAAGAATATTGATTCAAACATCTTCCAACCGGATGAAAATATGCATTTTGGTGATACGATCATAACAAAGGAATACCTTTTATCAAGATTCCATAGTTATAATAACCTCCCAGTAAAACAACGGTTGGATGAGTTATCTAATGATGTCTTGGACATTTTAAAGAAGAGTAAAGCAGCAGAAATTAAAAACATCCCTTCCAAAATAGACTTAAAAAAAAGACTTAGCAGCTATTTAAAATTTAGTGATGCCCAATCTATTTATATACATTTCTTTAATGTGATAAATAATGCTGATGCACTAAATTGGAATAAAGAAAGACTAGAATATCAAGATGTCTTTCCATATATATATTGTATCTACTATTTTGAGGGCATCGAGTCGTTTAACTTAGTTAAGCATTTAGTTATTGATGAAATGCAAGATTACAGTCCCGTTCATTACGCTGTAATCAATAAAATATTTAGGTGCAAGAAAACAATCTTAGGTGATTTTGGTCAAATGTTGAATCCTTTTAGTTTAAATTCCGATCAATCCTTCAGTAACATATTTGATAGAATGGAATTTGTAGAACTGAAAAAAAGTTATCGATCCTCTTATGAAATTATCGCTTTTGCGAAGCAGTTTATGCCGGATTACTCCATCGAAGCAATTGATCGCCATGGAGAAAAACCAGAAATTATATCGTATACAAACCAGCATTCTTTGATTGATCAATTACAAAGATTAATCATCCAGTTCCAAAATAACTCGTTTAATCGTTTAGGTATCATCTGTAAAAGTGAAGCACAAGTAAATCAAATTTATGATGAACTAAAACAGTTTTTTACACTTAATAAACTAAGTGATACCAGTGAAACATTTGAGCAAGGGATAACCGTAACAACAATCCAATTAGCTAAAGGATTGGAATTTGATGAGGTACTCATTCCTTTTGCAAATGCTGATGTATATAAATCTAAATTTGACAAAGGCTTATTATATATCGCAGCAACTAGAGCGATGCATACGTTGACTTTACTGCACAAAAAAAGCGAATTAACTCCTTTAATTAAAAACGAGTAAAAATCGACCCCATTCTATAAAAGATTGGGGTCTTCTCTTTTTATCAATCAATTGTCACTATTCTACCCCTTTAGCAACATAACTAGAAGAATTCCCTTTATTTAAAGAAATAAAGTAACTATCAACCAACCAGAGCAGACTAATATAAAAACTATAACTATGTGTAAAGAAACTATCTAGAGGAAATAACTTAGTTATTACCGTTTTGTTTTACTTGATATTACTCTATATGCTTTATAGAATATTAATCAGATTAATGAAGGAGGATTTTTGTTTGAATAACTTATGTTTAAGTCTGGTTCATAGCTTTTCTCAAAAATAATTCATCGAGGAGAGTGTAATTAATGAACTTTTATATAATGAAAGATATACTGAACGAACAGTTCGATTTAAAAATTACTCACATGACACAACTTACCGATCATAATATATCTGCAACCTATTATTTAAATACATCTAAAGGAAGTTACGTTCTAAAACGTATTCCTTCCTATATTCAAGATACCGAAATAGAAGGCAAATTGGTTAAGTACCTTTACGAAAACGAAATTCCTGTAGCACAAGTTATTAAATCTAATCAAGGAACTTATTCATTCTCCATAAACGGGGAAAAATACCACTTACAAGAATATATAGATGGGGAAATTTATGACTTAAATAATGGAACTGACTGGTTTAAGGATGTATCCGCTCAAAATTTAGGAAAAATTCAACATGTATTATCTCAAACCCCCAAATTAAAAACAGGAATGATTAATAAAGAATTATTTACTAACGGTCAAATTATTAAGGCAAAAAAATCCTACCTCAAGACTTTTAAAAAAGCACAACAGTCAAACGATACGACAACTATGAAAGATATTATTAACCGATTAGAGTATCTAGATACAATTAATAACTATACGTTTGATTATTCTAAGTTTACATGTACTAATTCACATGGAGATTATTATACTTCTCAAATCATATGTAAGGAAACAAAATTATATACAATTGATTGGACAGACGCCTGTCATTTACCTGCATGTTGGGAAGTAATGATGTCTTTCGCTTATGCGGACCCTGTTGCTAAGAGTGGAAAAATTGAATCTAATGCTCTTAAACGTTATATAGATAACTATTCAAAGTGGTTTACCTTGACTAAGTACGATTTGTTCCATATGCCGTATCTGTATTTCTTTCAGCTAGCTGTCAGTAATTTTTACGAACCATATGGAAAGTTACCAAAAGAATATTTAAAAATTGCTAGGCTGACAACAAAGCAGTTAGCATGGCTAAATAAGAATGTTGATTCTTTAGCCATGAAGTTAGTTTAAAAAACGTAATCTTTTGTCTTGTCCCTGTCACGTAGACAACATAAAAAGCTGAACATTGAACGTGTGTCGATATTCAATCGGCACACGTTTATTTAGTTTCATATGACTAAATTTAGAATCATCATTACCTAGAGCTTATTCTCCTTCTGTTTAACACTTATTCAGTTTTGAGGTGTCGAAAGATCGATTCTATAATTAGCATAAAAAAACAAGTTGCCCCAGGGTTCATACGAATCGGAGCTAGCTTTACGATTGGTAAAGCTATTTTGCTAAGTGTTATCGCACAATTACGAGCCACTCATGAGCAATTATCTTATCATGTTACAATTGGGAATAGCGAATAAGTAATTGATAGTGGCAGGCACCATAGCAGTAGATATTGGCTTGTGGAAAGGCAAACCAATGCGAAAGAGTTTGTCCAGAACCCCTTTGCAGAAGATTGCTTATTGACCTTCTGTTCACCCACATATGGAAAGGCATTTTCATTCGATAGAGGACTTATATGACCAAGAGTAGGTCACGAAAAAGGCACTTGATTGAATTACATCAAATTAGCGTCAAATCGACGTTCATCAGCTCTACACAAGGAATAAAGAGGAGTGTAAAAAGTAGCTTAGACGCTCCTTATTTTCCGAGGTAACTATAAAAGAGGAGTTGACATACGGCCTGTAGAAGCTGGAAGGCTTTAAGAAGAACATTCCTTCTCTTATGTGTTGATCAAAGGAACGAACTTGAATCACAGTATCCAGTTATTAGTTGATACGTTAAAAAACCGCACTGAGTCTTACGAAAAGAGCAACGATTATTATCAAACCACTTTTTTTGCGATTTAAATAAATGTTTGATTGAATTGTGGGCAAGGAGGCCGGCACAAGCGACCTCCATTTAACTGTATTTCTCTATTTAAAAAGCTGAATAATTGCTCTGGGAACGGCAAAAACATAGTCTGCTATTGTCATCGTATTTTCAACCTTGTCGAACTTCTCTTCGAATCGATTAAGGTATTTTGTTAAATGATTTGTTACGATTTCTCCTTGAATCGGTTCTACACCATTTTTAAAACGAATGCGAACTGATTTTCCTTTATGAAGATCTTCTGAATCCATGATTTGAAAATGGATATGCGCTTCAGAAGAGTTACCCGAGTTCCCACATTTGCCAAGTAATTGTTTTTGAAGAACTTCTTCTCCTTCTTGGACAATGATACTGTCTTTTTTAAAATGAGCAATCATACTATATTCCTTATGCGCATGCTCTATCACAATATAGTTGCCTGGGGGGTGTTCTTCATCCATCTGCCCTGGAATATTATCATCGAGACCATCAACCACTTTTATTACTTTGCCATTTTGAGGGGCGATAACTTCCTCTGCAAATGCGTAATAACTCTCATTTTTTTCAGGTCTACCATTATATGTAGAGCCATCCTTCACCTTTAATAGATCATACGCGTACCTTTGATGTTCATATACGTAATGGTAATTAATAAATTCATTTGTGCCACCCCAGAAAACAAACCAATCATCCATCACTGGCATAATGTATTCATTCTTTGTATAAATCTTATCTGTTTCTGGAAAGACAAAGTAGGGTTTCAAATAGAGACTGACAATTGTATATTTATCATCGAATCCAACCACAACTGCTTTTGCTTTTGAGTTATCTACCCATACGAACTGACCAATGCCTATGACATCCGTCCGTGACGTAAGATGATAACTACGCACACCTTTATTAAAAGCTGCGCTCATCTCAATAAATGCCGATAATGAAACCATTCCTTGAAACACTTTTGAAGTTGCTTCATAAATTGTTTTAAAATCTTCTCTTAACCAATGATCTATAAACCTATCAGGATCTATTGACCCTACCATACCCTCTACCCCCGTAAGTTTTATTAAGATGAAAAAATTAAACGATTCTCAAGAAATATTTTGCAATTAATAGTAAAGAAACCGCCAATAGTTACTTTAATTTCACTTGAATCTTCTAACTTACCTTTCAAATCCCCTCTTAATGCTAGACCTAAATTTTCATCCTGTAATTCACCATTTACATACAACTTTTCTCCGTTAATCCAATAATTTTCGATTAATATATGATTTCCATGATGGTTTACTTCAAAAACCTTCTTCATATCAATCACTCCTTGATTATTCTACGACTATCTAGGGAATAAGTTTCACAAATAATCTGTTTTTTTACTACCAAAAAAAGATTCTTGAATTCTGATGAAAGTCATAGTATATTCTAACCGAGGATAAATTTAATACTTCCACAAGGGGAGCCTAATATGGCTGAGAGTGAGCGAGTTCGTTCTGACCCTAAGAACCTGTTAGATAATGCTAGCGTAGGGATCGTGGTTTTGGATATGAGCAATACTAGGCATCCATCACCGCCTATGTATTGCTTTTTTTCATGACAAAAAAGTAATACAGGTTTACTCGTTCGCTTCTCTTTTCGGAGAAGGAGGAAAAACATGAAACAAAATAAAACACTTTTTATGGTGGAAATTGCTATATTTGCAGCTTTGGCATTATTACTTGATTTCTTATCAGGCTTACTGATGGGGAGATTTTGGCCACAAGGTGGGTCCATCTCACTTGCTATGGTACCGGTTTTCTTAATGGCCTTTCGTTGGGGTGTTAAAGGCGGCGTCTTAACGGGCTTACTATTAGGAGGACTTCAAATCTTAACAGGAGCTGTTCCTTTTCATTTCGCCTCTTGGATCATTGACTATTTCGTAGCCTTTGCTGTTGTCGGACTCGCAGGCATCTATATGAATAAAGTTGTGCAAAATTATCAAGACGGCCAATTTGCCAAAGCAAACATGTATGTTATTAGTGGCGTTTTCTTAGGAAGTTTCTTACGCTTCTTATGCCATTATTTATCAGGCATTATCCTATTTGGTGCCTATGCTCCGGCAGATCAACCTGTCGCACTTTACTCACTCGTATATAACGGAACATATATGCTACCTACCTTTATCGTATGTGCCTTAGTAGTTGTCATGCTTTACACAACAGCCAATAAGGTCCTTCTGAAAAAAGCATATTAATCATCTAAAGGCTCTGGGGGAACTCAGGGCCTTTTTTTCAAGTCAACGTTTTGGGGGATTTTCGCACGATGAATGAACTGTGGAATCAGGGTGACATGTACATCGGCGTGATATCCATAAGATAACCATGCAAAATGAAAGCGCCAAAAGCAGCTAGACAAACCAACATCTTCTCTTCTATTTTCTCCTTGAGACCGGCAGTTTTCTTTTTGGATTTCTGAGAGGGGGAGTAGACACATCTTTATCCTTACTTTTTTTAGCAGCACTTTTCTTCCGTCAATGTCAATCTAACGATGAACACTCTTGATTATTTATGAATTTGCAACAACTATTATCTACGGTAGTTTAAACCAACATCATCTGTTTTCTTTCTTATGATTTTTGTACGTAAACACAATCGTGCGCAGTTCTCAACCTTCCTCTGCTCTCTTTTGCGCGTATACACGATTTGCGCGCAGTTCTCCGACTTTCCCTGCTCTCTTTTGCGCGTAAACACAATTTGCGCGCAGTTCTCTGACTTCCTCTTTTCTCTTTTGCGCGTATACACGATTTGCGCGCAGTTCTCTGACTTCCCCCTTCTCTCTTTTGCGCGTAAACACAATTTGCGCGCAGTTCCCTGACTTCCTCTTCTCTCTTTTGCGCATAAACACAATTTGCGCGCAGTTCCCTGACTTCCCCTGCTCTCTTTTGCGCGTAAACACAATTTGCGCGCAGTTCCCTGACTTCCTCTTCTCTCTTTTGCGCGTATACACAATTTGCGCGCAGTTCCCTGACTTCCCCCTTCTCTCTTTTGCGCGTATACACAATTTGCGCGCAGTTCCCTGACTTCCTCTTCTCTCTTTTGCGCATAAACACGATTTGCGCGCAGTTCCCTGACTTCCTCTTCTCTCTTTTGCGCGTATACACGATTTGCGCGCAGTTCTCTGACTTCCTCTTTTCTCTTTTGCGCGTATACACGATTTACGCGCAGTTCTCTGACTTCCTCTTTTCTCTTTTGCGCGTAAACATCTTTTGCGTTCAGTCTTAACTATAAACGCTCATTTAAGAATTACCGTATTGATTGGATGAAGCTGACACATATTTAAAAGATACCACCGCCCAAGTTTATATGGAGATTGTATAGCACACACGCCTAGATACTGCTGGCTCTTTCCTCTGTAGTCATGCCACCAGAGGGTCCATGTCATTGAAAATAAGGATATAATTGAACATTCTAATCATTTACATATTTATCCACTCGCATAACTTCTATGCAATAACAAGATATAATCTCTATCTCCATTCAAAAAATTTTATTTTTCGTGAACGAAAGGAGAACACTAATCGTCATAATAGTAAATCCAAAGAAAAGGGGGGCAAGGTTTGGAAGAGAAAAAATGGATTAAAGCAGCGAAAAAAGGCGATAACCAGGCGTTAGCTCACTTATTTAAGGAGAGTTATCCCCTTCTCGTTCATTATTTAATGAAGCTCACCCTTAATCGAGAAGAAGCTGAGGATTTGGCACAAGAGACAATGACAAAAGCGATTGAAAAACTAAATCAATTTCAGGTGAAATCGAAATTCTCCACTTGGCTCATATCCATTGGTACAAAATTATATATCGATCAAAAAAGGCGCCAGAAGCGAGCTGATGCCTTTAAAGCACAACATATGCGGAAATTAAAATGGCAGGCACAGTCACGAAATGAAGATTGGGATTTCTTATTAGCTTCTCTCGGTGAATTAGAAGATGAATTAAGAGTGCCGATTATTTTAAAACATTATTATGGCTATGCGTATGATGAGATTGGCAAAATGCTTGGAATTGCTGAAGGAACAGTAAAATCTAGAGTTCACCGCGGAATTAAAACCATTCGAAAGGAGATGGGTGAAGATGAGAAAGGCCCAGGAACAATGGAAAATCCTATCAAACAAGGATGAAGAAGATTTTTCAAAAGAAATGAAACGTTCTTTTGCACAGTTTGAGGAAAATAACCCCATCTCTACTCCTAGTGAAGATTGGTTTGAAAAAATGGTCATCGCAGAAAAGGATGAAGCTAGCAAAAAATGGCGAAGAGAATTACTCTTATTCAGCGGAATAGCAACACTTATTCTTGTTTTATTTTTTACAACATTAACCCAAATACCAGTTGTCTTTATCACATTACAAGGTCTTACAGTCCTTCTTGTCATCTGTTATACCTTTCTGCAAATCCAAAAACATAGAGAGAAGGTGCGACATGACGAATATTGATTTCTTTTTACTATTCTTAGTAGCAATTATTTTATTATCACAAAGTATCTTTTTATTTACTAATGCAAAGAAAAATGGAATGAATCATTGGTTCTGGGGTATTATCGCCTTAATTCAAGCACCGGTACCACTAATATTCTATTTCATCGTAAGAAACGTTCGTAGAAAAGAGGAGGATGAATTAAATGATTATCGTGACTACTGAAACAATACCAGGTAAAGAAATAAAAGAGTTAAAAGGTTTTGTTAGGGGAAATTCAGTCCAATCGAAACATATTGGAAAAGATATCGTTGCCGGATTACGTACGATTGTCGGTGGAGAAGTCTCGGAATATACAGATATGATGACGGAATCTCGCCAGAAAGCAATCGGTCGAATGGTAGAGCATGCCAAAGAAAAAGGGGCAAATGCGATTATCGGTGTACGTTTAGAAACGTCAGCTATAATGGCAAACGCCAGTGAAATATTGGCTTATGGTACGGCGGTGTATGTGGAGTAAACAAGGGGTTATATATATTTGTTGGCTGTCGATTTCTCGACAGCTTTTTTGTTGAGTACCTTAAACCTATGCAGAACAAGATCTCTTTATTATCAAGAACTAGCCTTTAATATTGTCAATATGGGCTAATTATCCTTTTTTAAGTCGCTCAGTAGTTTTTCTAACCAATAGATATTGCTTTGTATACTTTCATAGAAATAATTACTTAAGAAACGATTATAGCGGTGATCTTTATCATTATTTATCAATATTTCCAAACGAGCCCTAGTCTCTTGTAACTCTCTTGCTTCGATAATCTTTTTTTCTATTATCTCTATCACCTTGTCCGGATTAACATAATTTAGATTCGCGATGCCTAAGATCATATCATTTATAGTATCAGCATCTTCAAAGACTTTATATATTTTTTTCGGAAGTTCCAAACGTCCTTTTTCGGTTATACGATAAACTTGTTTATCTGGTCGATGCACTTCTTTAATCACTTTTACAATCTCAATTAAGCCTTGCTTGGCTAAGGAATCGAAATGATAATATAATTTGCTTTCTGTAATCGCCCGCATTTTATCTAACGGTACGGGTTCAGATAACAATTTCTTTATGTTGTATGGATAATTATCTTCATTCATTAGTTTACTTAAAATAAAAATTTGAATAGACATGTTGTTTCTCCTTATACTCATATACGTTTATAATAACACATTGAAAAATGCAATTATTCCCCCACTTAAGACCTATCACCAATAGGTACTTTACTCTTATTTACTATTAATAAAGATATTTAGTAAGCTTATTAATATACTCAAATTTGAGTATAAAATTAATTACCGGAAGGAAGTTAAGATGCTGAACAAATCAGATATTTCCAGCGAGGTTCTAGGTGTATTAAGTGGCAAAAGTGAAGAGAATCCATTTTTCGTATTTTCCAAGACACGTGATATAGGGCCAATTATTCCAATATCTAACCCTATTGGCGATACAGATAATCAAACTTGGATAGTTGTCCATATGGAAGAAGCTGTTCAAATTCTTAAAAACGCTAAGCAATTTACAGTAGACCCAACATCCATTGAAGAAAAAGAGAATTTTAGAGATAAAATTAATAGTAAAGAAAAATCGTCAGCTCCCGATACCTTCTTTACTGGTAAATCAATGCTCTTTTTAGATGGATTAGATCATAGGCGATTACGTATGTTGGTATCAAAAGCTTTTACTCCTCGATACATGGAGGGTTTGAGACCTCGAGTACAAGAAATTGCAGATGAGTTACTAGATAATGTTCACTCTAAAGGTGAAATGGATCTCGTAAAAGACTACGCCTATCCATTACCTATTAATGTAATATCTGAGATGTTAGGCGTTCCTTATGAAGATCGTGAAAAACTAAAAGATTGGTCTTCTGCAATTGCTACGGGGCTTGGATGGGGAAAGCAAGATGCTACTGTTGCAAAAAACCTTCAAGAATTCGGAGAATATACGAAACAATTAGTTGAAAGAAAACGAATGAACCCCTCTGATGACTTAATTAGTCAGTTAATTGCTATCGAGGCTGAAGGAGATCGCCTCGATGAATCAGAATTAATTTCCATGATTACTTTATTAATTTTCGCAGGACATGAAACTACCTCAAATTTAATAGCTACAGGTAGTATGATGTTATTTGAAAATCCTAAGCAACTTGAGTTACTCAAAAAGGATCTTCGATTAATACCATCTGCTATAGAGGAACTTTTAAGATATAACGGCCCTTCAACTGCTGTAGGACCACGCTTTGCAAAAGAAGACGTTGAGATATCTGGTAATAAAATCAAAAAGGGCGATATGGTTTTGGTCATGGTAAAAGCCGCGAATAGAGATGAAAAAATTTTTACTGATTCTGAAGATTTAGATATTACAAGAAAAATAAATCAACATCTAGCTTTCGGTCATGGTATGCATATGTGTCTAGGGTCACCACTCGCACGTTTGGAAGGAGAAATTGCTTTTAATTCCCTATTAAGACGTATGCCTAACTTATCTTTAAAAATCCCTAAAGAAAAAGTGGAATGGCAATTTAACCTTTCTTCACAAAGTATCGATTCATTACCCGTCACTTTCTAACCAACAAATCCTATAATTATTATCTAGATAATGTTTTTACGAAAGTCACTGTGATGCTCTTCCACAGTGACTTCCACATTCAATCCCAATCTAGTATACCTAAACTCTAATTATCACTAAGACTTCGTACCATTGTTAGTTACACCTATTATCTTCAATCTCTTCATTGTATTTAATGAAAGTTGAGGTGAAAATGAATAATATAGATAGAATTAAATAAAATTTAATAATTCCCATAGAAATTTTACTAGTGTATTCTCTCATTTCCTACTACTCATTGATAAACAATTCATCCACAGTTGTATTCAATATTGCAGCTAAATTAAACGCCAACTGCAGTGTTGGATCATATTTATTATTTTCAATAGCATTAATCGTTTGCCTCGTTACTTTGCAACGTTTCGCTACATCCTCCTGCGATAGTTTCATTGACTTCCTAAACTCACGTATCGGTTTTTCATCTTAATTACCGTATTTTCTCTTATAAAAAAGTAAAGTAATCAAGTAGATAATGCAAATACTTAGTAGAAAGGAGAATGGTGAGATTCCTTCATAAGTGTTGCTTCCCCAAAAAGCTGAATAAACCTTCTTCCCCATTTCAAAAACTAACACGGCTATAACTACTGCAAAGGAATAAGATTGTGCTTTCATTTTAATTAATTTTTTCCTTTCATCACCGAGTTGAGGTAACGTATTGATTGTCAAAAAAATGAGTATTAAACTTAAAACTAGCAGTGAAAAAAAGATAATAACAATCCCGTTCAAAATGATTCCTCCTTCAAAAAATGTAAAATACTTTATACATTTTTTTACTAAAACAACACAAAAATGCTTAGAGCCATTATCAACTCTAAGCATTTAAATTAATCTCTATTTAACAAAGACACACCCGCGATACCTGGGTTCGTCATTTCGTATGGGTTCAAGATAAGATCCAATTCTTCTTCAGTAAGCACATCGTATTTTAAGCACAGTTCACGAACGGATTTGCCATTGATGATTGCTTCTCTCGCGATGCGTGCTGCGACTTCGTATCCGATATGTGGATTCACTGCTGTAATGATCCCTGCACTGTTTTCTACATATTCTTTCAAACGTGTTTCATTCGCTTCAATGCCTGATAAACAGTAATCTGTAAAAGCACGGAAAGCGTTGTTCATAATACTGATTGATTGTAATAAGTTAAAAACAAGTACCGGCTCCATTACGTTTAATTCTAGCTGTCCTGCCTCGGATGCAAGGCAAATGGTATGGTCATTACCGATGACTTGGAATGCCACTTGGTTAATCATTTCAGGCATAACAGGATTCACTTTACCTGGCATGATAGAAGAACCTGGTTGACGCGCAGGCAATGAAATTTCGCCTAGACCAGCGCGTGGGCCTGATGCCATTAAACGAATGTCATTAGCAATCTTAGACATATTCATCATACAGACTTTTAACGCTGCAGAAACTTCTGTATAAGCATCTGTATTTTGAGTCGCATCGACAAGATGATCGGCGCCAACAAGTGGTAAGCCCGTAATCTCAGCCATATGTTTAACAACACTTTCAATATAAATAGGGTCTGCATTTAGTCCCGTTCCTACAGCCGTTGCCCCCATATTGATTTCATATAAATGCTGACGAGATTGCTGGATCCGTTTAATATCTCTTGTGACTACACGACTGTATGCTTCAAACTCTTGTCCAAGACGAATCGGAACCGCATCTTGCAGATGTGTTCTACCCATTTTAATCACATGATCAAACTGCTTTGCTTTCTCCTTAAATGCCGCAAGCATATGCTCCATCGTTTGTGTCAGTTTTTCCAATGCATTCAATGTAGCAATATGAATCGCTGTTGGGAAAGCATCATTTGTTGATTGTGACATGTTGACATGACTATTCGGACTTAAGTGAAGTGCATAGTCTCCTTTATTCTTCCCTAGTAACTCTAGCGCACGATTGGCAATCACTTCATTGGCATTCATATTAATGGATGTCCCAGCGCCACCTTGAATCGGGTCAACAATAAAGTGATCATGCCATTTACCTTCAATAATTTCATCAGCAGCCTGTACAATAACATTGCCAAGCCCCTCATATAATCTTTTTGTGTCCATATTTGCTAACGCGGCTGCCTTTTTAACCATAGCAATTGCGATGATCAGCTCTTCATGAATGCGATATCCGGTAATTGGAAAGTTTTCAACTGCACGTAAGGTTTGAACACCATAATATGCATCTATTGGCACTTCTTTCGAACCTAAGAAATCGTTTTCAATCCTTACTTTATCATTTGACATTTTTATTTTCGCCTCGCCTATTTTCATCATTTAACTATAGATATATCATCTTGCTTTAAGACGATATACCTCCTAAATAATAGCACAGTCTAATTCTTTTATAAAGGCGGGGAGCCACAAAGATTTTTTCTGCTTACACACTGGTTAAGAAAAAAATAATAAGAGAAAAACTTAATAAAATGAGCAGAATAGTATGAAGGAAAATGCCAATCACACTGCATACTTTTCCAGCAGAAATTAACTTTCTTTCTTTAGGTCCATTAATATTGCACAATAACTTTGATGCATAGATGCTTCCAAAGATACCTATAACAAGTCCAATATACGGTGTGATGATAGAAAGTATTCCTAAAATAAGAGAGAGATGAACTTTTGACAAATGCACGCCTCTTTTCAAAAGTAAGCTTATAGTTCATCATATTACACAATAAGTCTT
Organism: Cytobacillus sp. FSL W7-1323; assembly: GCF_038595015.1. NCBI lineage: Bacteria > Bacillati > Bacillota > Bacilli > Caryophanales > Bacillaceae > Cytobacillus > Cytobacillus sp. FSL W7-1323. Next base: position 263,927 of record NZ_CP151998.1, on the reverse strand, counting down.
TATATACGGAAAAATGGATTAAATGATGAGAGAGGTTCATTCTAAGAGGTTTTCGATACAATTTGTGGATTCGAATGAACAAGGTAAAAACTTCACCAACCTAGCCATCATCAATAGACCTAGGTTGGTTATAATCAGGCCTTGTTTAAATCCCTTCTATATTAAACGAACACCGGATGAAAATAGATCACTGGCTCTTCATATGGGTGAATGCGTTTGATGATTGTTTTCACTTCTTCCATCCGGCTATATAGGCAACGAAATTCCATCTTACATTCTGTCCCAAACGAGATGTTCCCAATTTGACCTAAGTAAGGATTAGCGTCTTCTAAAGGTCTATAGTAACCTTTTACCTCTGAGTAGGATATAACCTGATCATAATTCCCCACTGTTAATGTTCCTATTGCATTCAATTCATCTCTTAATCTCACAATATATTCGCCTGGTATTAATACTTCGACTTTTACAAATTCAAATATCATGAAGTTTCACCTACCATTTAAATGACACGCTTTGAAAAAGTGAAATCGTCAATATCACTGTTGTTAAAGTGCCAGCAGTCATCAAAGTAATCAACTTCGAGCGACTATTCTCCGTTTTTAAAACTTCATTCGATACCGCAAGCCAAATAACGATAGATGCGATTGCAATAATTGATAGCATTCCTGTAGACATCTTTCATCCCCCCCAGGATTTTTTTTAGACTCTTCTCTACTATTCTATACGATTTTGTGAGACATTTAGTTTCAAAAAGTAAAAATTAGTTTTAAGTCTGATTCAGGGTTAGGGCATTAGCATGAGTTGCATTAAGGTTTTTGTTAAATCAAGCTGTTATTTTAATTTTTCGCTGGTGGCTTGGTATTATCCGCCTTGCTATGTTCGCATTTTTGATTTAACAACACATCCTTGTAGTTTTCATTACTCTTGTGTTCTTATTCCCCATTTCCCAACACTTCTTGCCCTCCTTCCACCCATTTGAGTGGACATTCTCTTTTGAGCAAACTTACTGGCGAATTATTTAACCCTTTAATCCCCTCCCTCGATATACAACCCTACCTGATTCAGATCTCATCCCCCCACCCAAATAAAAAAACACCCCTAGCACTCTAGGGATGCAACTGATTATATAACGATCTTACTTAACTCCAAAACCCTTGTTTCTTCTCCATCAGCATTCCCCCAAGTTTGCTTTAAGTAGAGTTCGGCAATCGCTTCATATTTACCCTTAAATTTCTGCGCATATTCTAATGCGATGACACTTTCATAAAGATGAGCCATTTTTTCCATTAATGGTTTCGCTTGAAGTTGCTGCACGAGGGGCTCAGCTTTAGCGAATTGTTGCAGCTGTTGTTTCACTTCAGCAAACTTTACTTCAACGAGTGCGGTCTGTTCACCTTTAGCTAGTAAAGCAATTCGATCAAACGTTTGATTGATAAATAGTTCGTCGGCAGAGAATTTATTAACGAGACGGATTAATTCCTGACCGAGTATGTTCGCCGTGCCCTCCCATACCGTTAGCACTTGGGCATCTCGTAAAAGCCTTGGGGTGATAAAATCCTCTATATAACCGTTCCCTCCATGCAACTCTATTGCTTCATGGGCAAAATGAATCGCATTTTCTGCTGATTCTTTTTTCAAAAGGGCAATATAGAGACGGTGTAGAATAACCTCCGAATCGCTTGCCTCACCCGCTACAACCTTGTCGTATAGTTCTACTAAATCAAAAATTGCGGCGACCTCTACCTCAAGCTTTGCCTTAAGTTGAGAAAGTGTTTGTTGAATCATTGGCAAATCAATCAACTTTTGACCGAACGCTTCCCTTGCCATGGCATACTGCTTTGCTTCCTCATACGCTCGCTTCATGATGCCGCTTGATGCGACAGCATTACATATCCGAGAAAGGTTTAATGCTTCCATCATATAGTAAAAACCTTTTGATTCATCGCCGACTACATAGGCAACACTACCATCAAATTCTACTTCTCCAGATGGGACAGCACGCACACCCAATTTATCTTTTAATCTTCTAATGCGAAGATGGTTTAGCTCGCCATTGTCTTGTTTCCACGGAACAGCGAACAATGTTAAGCCCCGCGTTCCTTCTTTGGCGCCTTCCTTTCTTGCTAACACCATTGCTACACCACATTGGCCAGCATTGGAAGCAAAGTATTTCTCACCATACAACCGGTATTGTCCCTCTTCTTTTACTGCTCTCACGACATTTGCACCTACATCTGACCCGCCTTGCCGTTCAGTTAAAAAAGTCGCTCCCTCGTATAATTCCTCATCAGCATTTGTTGCACACACATGCGGTAAGAAGCGTTTCTTTATTTCTTCATTTCCATAATGATCCAATAGATAGGCGGTCGCCATTGATAAAGTAACTGGACAATAAAATCCTGGCTCTGTTTGAGAAAGGAGATACCCTTGCGCATAACTGTAAATATAGTTGCCTTTTCTACCAAGCTCAGGGATTTCCTTATGCACATAGCCCACCATACCCGTACCGTATGATTCTTTTACTGTTTGTTTGTAGCCGCTATTCACCCACACTTCAGAAACTTCTTCACCATAGCGGTCATACTGTTTTAGCACTGGTTGTCCTTCTCGATCAGTGTATTTAGCACGTTCATCAATCGGACCAGCACATTGCGCGCCGTACGCTGTTAATTTTTCAACTGCGTAATCAAAAAACGCAGGAGGAAGCTTTTCTTTTAAAATATGAAGTAACGTCTCGTCTTCTTTGAAAAAATTAGTTGCATAGCCGCTCTTCTTTTCCGGTTCCTTTAATACTTTCATACTTGCTCCACCCCTTCTTTTAACACTCTTTTTAATATTTTCCCTGACGCATTTCTTGGCAACATGTCAACTTGATGGTAGGAACGTGGGATTTTATATTTTGCTAAATGGTCAACAAGGAATCGATTGAGCTCCTCACTATTTACATCTTCTGTTGCTGAGAAGATGGCTGTTACTGTTTCTCCCCATTCACGGTGTGGGAGACCGATAATCGCAACCTCTTGAATAGTGGGATACTTCATCATAACGTCCTCGATTTCTTTCGGATAAATATTTACACCACCTGAGATAATAACATCCTTTTTACGATCGACTATCCAAATATAGCCTTCTTCATCCCGTCTTGCTAAATCCCCAGTCTTTAACCAGTCACCGATAAATGTTTCTTTTGTTAATGCCTTATTTTTGTAGTAACCAACCATGTTGCCTTCTCCACGCAAGACAATTTCTCCAACTTCACCTACCGGGATCACTTGACCGTGTTCATCAACAATTCTTAACTCCGTATGAAGGGGTGCTCGCATACCAATGCTACCCGTCTTTTCCCCATGCTCTTCAGGTAACATGATGGCGCCACTTGGTCCTGCTTCCGTTAAGCCATATACACTTGTTAGTCGATCCGTGTGAAATCTTTCAGCAATAAGATCAATTTGTTTCTTGGCAAGCGGCGCCCCTCCGTAAACCCACCATTTCATCGATGATAGGTCGTAGTTTTTTAATTCTGGGTGTTGTGCGGTCAGTAAATAAGCGACCGGTGCACCAAAAAAGTGTGTTGTGCGGTGTGTTGCAACCGCTTTCAAAAGAAGGTCTGGCGTAAAGGTAGGAGTAATGACAACTGCTGCCCCGACAACGGTTGCTGACATGAGGAATAAATGTAGAGGGGCTGAATGCGTTAAAGGCATCATTAAAAGCATTTTACTATCTGGTTTTACTTCCATTTCAACAGCAATCATTTGCGCCACTGTTAAAATATTGCGATAGCTAAAAAGAACACCCTTAGGATCACCTGTCGTTCCAGATGTATAAAGAATGGTACTGTAGTCATCTTCCGTTAGATTACACTCAACTTCTTTTCCAGGAGAAAGGGCCAATAACTGCTCAAAGCTTTCCCAATTCTGCGCATGCTCTCCCGTTTTAATCTTCAATGGTACTTTTTCAATACTCTCAACTGCTGAAAAAATAATCTCATGTGCGAAAATAGCTTTCGCTTCACAATGATCGACAATGTACTGCACCTCATCTAATGTGAACTTGGCATTTATCGGTATAACAACAGCACCCACTCTTTGCACAGCAAAATAGGTAATGATAAATTCAAATGTATTAGGCATAAACAAACAGACATTGTCTCCTTTATCAATTCCTCTTTCCAATAAACCGTTTGAAAGCGCATTTACTTTATCGTTTAACTCTTGAAAAGTAAGACTTCCTTCAAAACCGATTACTGCCTGTGCTTGAGGATACTTCCTGGCATTTCTTGCGACTAATTGCGAACTATTCATGACGATCCCTCTCTTCTACTAGTTTTTCGAGCCTTTCACTAAAGCTCTTCTTCAAAGACAGCAACTCTTCTTTCATTTCCAACAGTTCTTCAATGGCTTGATCAATTTGCTGGATCCGCTGATTACCATAAGTAATCGTACGTTCTAACTGGGCCATACCCGTTCTGTCATAATCAAATAGCAACACCATTTCTTTAATTTCTTCCAATGAAAAACCATACCGCTTTCCACGAAAAATCAACTTTAACTTGGCACACTCTTTTTTTGTATACAAACGATGATTGCCTTCAGAACGATTCGAGCTAATTAACCCTAGCTCTTCATAATAGCGAATCGTCCTTGTAGAAACATCAAATTTTGCAGCTACTTCACGTATTGTCTTCAGTCATCAGCACCTCCTTTTTCTTAGTATACAATTGACGTTAACGTTAACTTCAAATGTTTTTTGTATATTATCAAAATTCTTATATTTAAACAAAAAAGAATGATATCTGTCTTAGATATCATTCTTCTCTGTTCTTATGCTTTTTTTTATTCCAATCAAAAGGAATGTTGGTCCATTCAAAAAATAGATACCCAAGAAACACCAACAAACTTACCATTATATTCTCAAACCAAGAAATGGGCTGACTACTTATTAATTGCCATATCGTTCCCGTTAAAAAGAAGATCACCGCAAAAGAAAGGCTATTCTTTAGCATGATTTCCCCCCTTATGTAAATAAGTTATTTTCTCCCTATCTTTATCATTATTTTGATCAGCACGATAACTATCTTTAGAAGAAGCTTGATAAACCTTTAAATATTGCTCGTGATTTAATAAATAGTACTTACTATTTTCAACTTGTTCTAGCATTAATTCTGCTAAGGGAATTCCAGCAAAGCTAGGTAACGTATCAATAATTCCAAACTCAACCGACAAACCCTCTTTCATAAATTCATGTTCATGCAAATCGACTAATTGATATCCCAGCGATACCATCACATCAACAATCTTTGGCCACTCAAAAACATTCTGATCCGGAGGTACTGCCCACCCTCTGTCATCACCTGGCACATGAATATCTAAATCTCTTGCTTGCCAATCCACTCCTGTCAAAAGCTCAAGCCCCACCGAACCCATTAACAAAGGAATGATATTCACTTGATTCAGCGCTTCTGTTATTCTTAAAAACTCTTTGAATTTAGGATTGTTCACATGTGGCCCTCCTCGTTACTTTCTTTTAGCCGATATTTTAAGATTGCTAGATGATGTACAATGCATGCTCATATTTTGCCGCGATTTCTTTGCCCGTATTGTTCATACTTTGCTATTACTATTAGCATTGATTTTCTCTAACCTGGCTTTTATCTTGATGACTCTCTCTATTTGCTTTGATTTCTCTTTTTACATGGCTTTTATCTTAATGAACTGTGCTATTTGCTTTAATTTCACCTTTAACCTGGCTTATATATTGATGACTCTCTCTATTTGCTTTGATTCCTCTTTTTAGGTGGCTTTTATCTTGATGAACTGTGCTATTTGCACAAGTTCACCTTTTCCATGACTCATTTCTTGATGGGACTCTCGATTAGTTCCGAGTTTGCCTCATAGCATCTTACTTAAAATAATAAGAGTGAAGGATGAGAGACATGATATACTCTGATCGATCATCGGTTACATTTATCGATTGTACATTACTTATCAAATGATTACGCCGCAGTAAGCCTTCTTTCTTGTTATCTCTCATTAGCGAGATCGATGAAGTAACCGTCAATGCATTTGTGGCCCAGGTTTCCTCTTCTATTTCAAAAAAAATCACTTCCTTCAGCTTGGACATATTTTTCACATTCATTACTGTGTTAGCTTTGCCAATTACGATACCATTTTTGTAAATCAGCCATTGCTCCTGTTGAGAAATCCCCCGACTTCTTTTCCAACGTACATCAAAGGAATCCTCTTCTATATATATGCGCAAAGATAAATACCAGCGTAAATCAAAGATATCACTCACAACATATTGCCATCTCTGCGTGAAATATTGCTGAATGAAACCGCGTTTTTCCTCACCCTTAAAAAGCGGCTTTTTATTCATCAATGTTCGTTGCAGATGATAAAACGACCACCCGTCTTTATCAGGAGGTTGATAGTTATCTTCTTTTCCAGCCATACGTTTACTTACTAAATAAATAATAAGCGCGGTTGTTGGGAATAAAATATCGCAGCCCAATGCCACAGGTTAAATGCATTAAACAGCATAAAGCGTACAAACAAAATGAACGATAGCAAAACAAATAGTAAATTTAACTTAACCAAACAAACACCCCTTCGTTTACATACGAAAAAAATGGTAAATAGTTTCAATTCTAAATAAAAAAGCCTACTTCTAAAGTAGACTTCATCGTTCAAAACCATAACTCTCTTCCACCTTGCAAATACGCACCTGATAGTTCTCATACCAGTCCGATTTTCCTTTTTCCTGTGCGACTTTATGAGCCGTATGGTCTTTCCACCTTTTAATATCCTCAAATGTTGCCCAATATGAAACTGTAATTCCTAATTGTGAGTCTCTGGCACTTTCGATCCCGAGGAAACCTTCTTCCTTTTGCGCTAACTCCTCCATGGCCAATGCCATTTTTTCATACCCGTTATCGCCAATTGTCCTTTTGGAAGTAAAGATCACAGCATAATATGTTGATGGTAGCTCCTGCATGATTGACCTCCAATAAATGAGATATTATTTACAAATATAATGTAAAAATAGTACAGGCACAGCTAGTTTATATTTCGTTTCAACAGACACCGAGTTGCCATCAGCAAGAAAATTCTTGATGTCTTCTTCGCTCACTCTTGTATAAATAGAATCTTTTCGCTTGAAGAACTATCTCTACATAAACAGATGTCAACCGAAGAACTAGAGAACAGAGTAGATGCCATTTTTCAAACGTGGGTTTGGAGTCATATCAGCTTTTCTCGAACGATTAATCATTAACAAAATCAAACCCTTAATTCACCACGGAAACCTCTAGCCCCGTAGTATGAATCGGCGCCGTTATGGTAGACAAATACATGATCATAGCGGCGGTCACAAAATAATGCACCTCCGAGGTTTCTAATATTCTCTGGGGTCTGTATCCAGCTAGATGTTTTAAGGTCAAAATTTCCTAGCTGCTGCAATGATTCATACTGTTCTTCAGTAAGAATTGTAATGCCCATCTCATTTGCTAAATCCATCGCGCTCGTTTCTGGCTTATGTTTTTTTCTTGCCTCAAGTGCCTCTCTGTCATAACAAACACTGCGGCGCCCCTTTGGACTTTCTTTTGAACAATCGAAAAAGAGGTACTCGCCTGTGGATTCATCATAGCCCACCACATCAGGTTCACCTTCTGTTCTCTCCATTTCATGAAGGGACCACAGCTTGTCCGGCTGTGCAACTAGTTTTTCTTGCACGTTCTCCCATTCAATACCTTCATGTCTTTCCAAATTCTTCTCAAAACGCAATTTTAAAATGGATAATAACTCTTCTTGGTTTTCTGCTGATAACTTTTTAGTCATTCTTTTTAACCTTCCTTTATCTCATACTTTTTCGTACGAATTGTAGTAGTTTTTCTTTTCCATGTAAGCATTGCTCCATCGTTACAATACAAAAATATGGTTGACTCATCAAGTCCCCTAGGAAGCAATCATCATATATAACCTGCACAAACAAGGTTTTCCTTGGGGAAGACTCAGGTAAATCACGATAGATATTACTTATCTCTTCATCTACTGTCCTTGTGACGGCCAGTTCCCCCGTTAGACTCTGCCACCATACTTTAAAAGATTGATAAACTTCATTAAAGCTTGTATGGTCCATAAACAAGCCTTCAAAAAAGAAGTTTTTATGATTATAAAATAATTTTTCTCCATTAAATCGATTCTCCGCCACAAGCTGAACCGTTTCTGCCCACTTCTCTTTATAGCTATCTTCAAAGTTTTGACTAAAAACATACTCTCTAATCATATATGGAAATCTGTGCTCACTCTTTTTCGTCTGATTACCATATATGTTTTGAATATAGATAAAAAAATTCAACGCAGGACAGGCTTCAGTCATGATATAGAATTCCTTATTCATCTAGCCACCACCTGACCTCCAATTGTGTATACGGTTTTACTTTTACAAAATGCTTCTCAATAAAAGAAAGCACGCAGTCATTGCCAGGCACAGTTATTTGCTGAAGTGCCTCCTTGAATGTGAACCAGGCATAATCGCTATGCTCTTCGTTCAATTTCACCTGCTCTTCTTCGCCAACAAAGCCCACAAAAACCGGCGCCATATAGATAAAATCACTTTTTGGATGATAGTACTGCTCAAATGTATTGCTGACATATAAACGAATATCCGTTAGGCCCGTTTCTTCTCTCACTTCTCTTAATGCTGCTTCCCACGCCTTCTCATCCTCTTCAATAGCACCACCGACATAGCACCATTCGCCATGAAAAGGCTCTGTATTCCTTTTCATAAGCAGGACCAACGTATCATTCTCATACTTTTTTAATAAAACTACGGCTATGCCATTACAGTAAATGGGGAGATTCGCCATAGAAAAACACCTCACTCATTTATTCGATTAGATAAAGCCATTTCCTTTAAAGGGTTTGCTTTTACTAGTGTCGAAATTGAAATATACAATTGTAAACCTTTATTTACTTCCAAAGGAGACTGGACACTAAGATGATACCTTTGATATATGACCAAATGTACAAAATGGGACCGGGAGATAAATTTTTATTATCTATCATTAACAATTTACAGACTCATCATTTAGCAGATTTAGGATGTGGTACAGGGAGATTAACGAGTTACTTAGATACGAAGGGATATGAAATTACAGCAATTGATCCCGATAATGAGGCGATCGACGTCGCTAAAGGTAAAGGGTTAACAAATGTCCAATGGCTCGTAGGCGATAGTCGACTCTTGCAGGCAAACACATACGATGCTGTCATCATGACAGCAAATGTTGCCCAAGTATTTTTAACGGATGAAAGCTGGTCAGAAACGCTTTCTGATATCCATCAGGCTTTACAACCTAATGGCTCCCTTATTTTTGATTGCCGCAACCTTCATGCAAAAGAATGGGAGAACTGGATGGAGGATGAGACACCTGACTATACAAATCATCCCTATACTGGAGAGAAACTTACCATTATTTCTTCCTATGAAGGAATGGAAGATGATGTTTTCACCTTCTATGAGACCGTTCAGTATTGTGACAACGGTGAACTCTTCACTAGGAGAAAGCATCAAATAAGGTTTCGCACGCTCAAAGATATTGAAGGCTCTTTAACAAGAGCCGGGTTTACAATCAAATCATGTTACGGAGATTATCAAGATAAACAAGCGAATGATGATTCCGTTAGTTTTGTTTTTCACTGTAAGAAATAAAGTGAGTAAAGTCAGTGGTGTGGTCACTGGCTTTTTTTAGCATGCTTGCTCTATTTCGCTACTGCCTCAAATGTAATCGATTGATGAGCATTAGTAGGATATAGCCCTTGTTCATAATCGGCTGAAATAATGATGCTGTGGAAACCTGTTGTCTCAAGAATGTTCCTAAACTCTTCGACTCCGTACCAACGTAGGGGAAAATGTTCCAATTCTGTTTGTATCAGCTGCCCATCTCTCCACTTTTCATAACGATGGTGAGAAACCGTGTACTGTTTTATATAATCGACTTCAATCACCTTTTTCTCCAGCGTAATTATATCGCCATTTTCTGTTCTCCATGTCTTAGTCGATGCTTGATTTAGAGTAACGTCCGGTTGTAAAAAAATATCTACGATCAACTTTCCACCTGGCGAGAGATGGTGGTGGAAATTCTTTAATGCCTTTATAGAGTCCTCTCGCTCATGCAGCAACAGAAAAGTACCTGTTGGAATAATTATCGCTTCATATTTTGCTGGTAAACTAAACGACTCCATTTTCCCGCTAAATACATTGGTCTCAAGCCCTCTTTCTGCACAATGACGCCGACATATACGGAGCATCTCATCTGATACATCAAACCCTTCAACTGTAAAACCAGCTTCCAAAAGGGGAATAAGCGTCCTCCCCGTACCCACTCCAGGTTCAAGAATCCTGCCTTTACAAGTAGCTAATCTATCTCGGTAAAAGGCAATGTCTCCAAATGTTGAACCTATGTATTTATCTAAATCATATACTTCAGAAGAAAGTTTACTATAATAACTTAACAATGACTCTCACATCCTTCCTAAAGGAGCATGTCTAACTTATTTTTACTAGATGAATAATAATGAATGTCTTTACCTTTACTCTTTGCATATTGTATTTCCTTTCGCGTACTCTCTCCAATGTATTCATCCTCATCAATTACATAAATGGCGTCACTCAAATACATCTTTCTTAAATGTAACTCTTGTAGCATATGTAACTTCTCATTCGATAAATAAATGTCAATCTCACTTAGCCATTTTAACAAATTATAATACATTACTTAATATTTAGAAAATTAAACAACGAGTACTGATGTCGTTTAAATATTATAAGGAGGCTGAACCCCCCGCGTTAGGTTCAGCCTTCTTAGTCTTTATTTCCCTATAAACATCTTCACCCAATTATAATCATTACTTTCCATAACCTTATGCCGATTTCTGTAAAATTACCGTTTAATATATTTGCTCTATGACCTTCAGAGTTCATCCAGCCTTGGACAACCGCTTTAGGTGATGTATAGCCTTTAGCAATATTTTCACCAGCAGTAAGATAGGTAACCCCATTTGCCGTTAACATTTCAATTATACGATTGTAAATAAATTATAAATAGTGTAAAATTACACTAAAAAACAAGAAGGTGTCTTGATTGAAAAACAAGCTGTTAGTTTTCTTATTAACTATTAGTCTACTGCTGAACATATATTACTTCTGCAAATGGTTCTTATTAGAACAATGGTCTGCCGCAACAAGAGAAGAAGCTATTATTTTAAGTGAAATGATACTAAAAACGGTTGAAAGTGAGGATTACTTAGCTTTAAGAGAAAGAGAAAAAATCATTGCCATCGAATCAGATATTAACAAGTTTAAAGGTGGCGTCTTCCCGTATTATATGGAAGTCAGCGTTAGAACTGAGCAACAAACGTACCTATTTTACTGCAGCGATAAGCAATGTTCAAGTATGGAAAAAGGAGGTTTAAGTTATTCCATCTATGAAGAGGAAAAACCGCGCCTTCCATTTCAAAATACGGACTAATAAAAATTACTACAATCCAAAATAACCTAATTTTATAAAGATCGAAAGGAGAGGGATGATAAAAAACCTATTTACAGGCGTGTATTTGAACCAAAGCACGACAACCAAGGCTCAAGTCGTATTATTTATTTTGAAAAGCGTGATATAGCTTTAACATCTCCAACAGAATTTCTTTATTATAACCCGTTTTTTCATGAATTTTCATTACCCACTCATCGATACCAACTAATGGACTTTCTTTCATTAGTCCATGATTCGTGCTCAAAAAGCTGATCCAATTCGTAAATTCCCAGTGCGCTACTTCTGTTTGATAAGGAACTCTACATTCGAGTAAGGGAGTGGGCTTAAGGAGATTTTGTGAATGTTCAGCTGCTTGGAGAAAAACATCACAATCAATCGGGCGTGTATCATATATTTGTCTTGACTCTTTCCCATTAGGTCTATGATAGCGCACCTCGACCATAAATTCATTCGGTATCAATTGTATTTTAGCACCTGGGAAAAAACCGCCTAGTTTCTCACTTGTAAAATTTTCTCGTTTCTTATCTATTAACACCGGATTTAACCATTGATCTCCCAAATCACATAAGTAGCGGCCACCATTATCGTCCAGTGCAATTACTGCTACATGGGCATTTACTGTCCCTAGATTATGACCGATTGGAAATGCTTGAATCTTTGCTTGTCGAAAAGCATCCAACAACCAAATGGCTAAATCAAAACAATTACCCGCCAGGCCATATTGATCTCTATGTTCCTTCATTAAGGATAGTTCTCTTTGCTTTCTCTCACTTCCCTTTTGGTAATGCCATATTTTCGTTAGATTTTCCATTGGGAACGTGTTAAATTGATCCCAAACACACTGAATACTTTCGCTTGCTCTCATTATCATTCACATCCATCTTCTTTCTTTTCTAACCCTTTCTATTCCACCTTTCATAATCCTCCTTTTTCAAGCAAGCTATGAAAATATCATTTGTACATAATGTCATTATATGGTACCTTTTATTTGCAAGATAATTGGTTCAAAAACATACAAACAAGGAGTTAACCATGAGAAGGCTTCTACTACTTACACTTACACCATTACTACTTATTACGCTAACAGCATGTATGAATAAGGACGAGGAAGAAACCACAGATCAACCCGAAGATATCGTCATTCCAACGCAAATTGAGAATAATATATTTAAAGTCAAGCAACCGTTTGAGCCAGCTATGGCACGAGGTGCAATTACAGCAAATGTTTCTAATAACTACGATATCACTGAGATTGAACTAGGGTTGATGGATATCACTTCTGAATATTTTTCACCAGAAGACCACCTTTATCAATCAGGTCAATACATAGATAGTGACTTGCTCAATGAATTACTTGCTAGAGAGTCTAATGATACGCCTAATGGGCTGAACCCTAAAATGAAAGAAACAAAAGATCGACTGGAAGATGAGGAAAAAACCCCTAAAATCATCTCTCATATTCACGAACAAAATTACTTAAATGACAAAGGTAAAGTTGTTGGGATTTCATTAGCTATTTCTATCAATGATTACTACCATATTCGAGTAATGGATGATGCCGGATTAGTTCACACAGGTGAAGTAAGAGTGAATGAGGTTTATAAAGACAAGAGTTACAACGAAAAATATGCGAAAAACATCGCAAAAAATGTTATTTCTGCCGTCAGAGGGATTGAAAATGTCCCTAATGTACCCATTATCTTATCTATCTATGAAGAGGCAGGCCAAAATGAAATTACACCTGGCCAATTTCTTGCTCATACTTATATTGATAAAGGCAAACAAGGTATCGGCAGCTGGGAAGAGGTTGAAAAAGACCAATATGTCTATCCTTCAGATGAATTAAATGAAGTGGATAAAAGTCTCCATGATAGTCTCAATTATCTATCAGATGACCTTCTTACCTACTTTACAAATTTAGATTTGAGATTAAACGGCGATATTAATTATGAGCATGATAATTTAACGAATATAGAATTAAAAATCTATGCACCAGGTATTTCAAAGGCCGAGTTAACGAGCATTCTTAACTTTTGCGGTACGAAAATTAATTCTATAGCAGGCGACCATGTGCCCGTCTCCATTCGCATCATCAATGTAGATGAAGAACTTGGGCTCATGATTTGGGATACAGAGAACAAAGAGATCTTAACGGAAATATTATAAAAGTAGGGCTTCTTCTTTTTTAAAAAAGGAGGAGCCTTTTCTACTGCTTTTAACTGTTTGTCCAATCATTTCCTCTCCTTTATCAATAAAATAATTATAAGTAAAGGAGTGATAACTTGAAGCTATCAGAAACAAAAGGCGTATATGATCTCGTTGTAAGTTTAGGCTGTTGGTGTGGTCCTGCCATCTACACAAAAGAGCATCATCTAAGAAAAAATTCATTCCCTTTTGATTGGATACAGTCGCCACATCTTAACATGGTCAATCAGCTACTTAAAAACAAGTTTAAAAATTACATGGAAAAAGATCACATGGAGGAAAAGAATATTACCGCACATTTCGTCCATGAAGGACAAGTCATTTATGAAGAAGGAGGAACCACTCCTGCAAGGGCTCATTTTGTTCATGACCGTCTATATCAAATTGATTCTGTCCACGATTTCCCTATGATTGCCAACCAACAGTGGACAGATCAGTACCCAGCATTCAAACAAAAACTCAACAAACGCATTCAAAACTTTCTCACAAAAATACAAACTAGCAAAAAAACCTTATTCATCCGATATGAATGGGAAATTGCAAAATACGAAGACATTATTGAATTGCAAACGACTCTCTCCAAAATTACCCGCGGCCCCTTCAACCTCATTATCATCCAACAAGTAAATGTACCATTAGAACGACCACTCATTGATGAGGAATGGCCACATGAACGAATCTGCTTCGTTAAAATACCCGTTAACCATCATTATGATAAACAAATATGGAATGAAATCCTTACTGATGTGAGTTTGAGGAAGTAAAGACAGTCGATAATGCACTGTCTTTTTTATTTAGTACTTAGATATCGAAAGGAATTAAGTGTGTAGCTATATTTTGCTCACTGCGTCTCTCATCCCTAGACCAATTGGTTTGATTTTCTTATAAATGATGGTAAATTCCGTTTGTTCGGCTTTCGTGAGTGGTTTTCCTTTAAGTGACGTGCAAATCCAGTTTGCTCAGCTTTCATTGAGGGGTTTTGGTTTGAGTGATTCGCAATTTCATTTTGCTATCCTCTCGTTGGGAAATTTCTGTTTGAGTTACTCGCAAATCAGTTTGTTAACCTCTCGTGAACAGATTCCCTCTTGAGAGACTCGCAATTCCGGTTTGCTTACCTCTCATTAACGGATTACCGTTTGAGGGACTCGCAATTACAGTTTGCTTACCTCTCGTGAACAGATTCCTACTTGAGGGACTTGCAATCACAGTTTGATCACCTCTCATTAACAGGGGTTCCACTTGAGAGACTTGCAATCACAGTTTGCTCACCTCTCCTTTACAGATTTCCTCTTGAGGGACTCGCAATTACAGTTTGCTTACCTCTCGTGAACAGATTCCTACTTGAGGGACTTGCAATCACAGTTTGCTCACCTCTCATTAACAGGGGTTCCACTTGAGGGACTTGCAATCACAGTTTGCTCACCTCTCATTAACAGGGGTTCCACTTGAGAGACTTGCAATCACAGTTTGCTCACCTCTCCTTTACAGATTTCCTCTTGAGGGACTTGCAATCACAGTTTGATCACCTCTCCTTTACAGATTCCCTCTTGAGAGACTCGCAATTACAGTTTGATCACCTCTCCTTTACAGATTCCCTCTTGAGGGACTTGCAATTACAGTTTGATCACCTCTCCTTTACAGATTCCCATTTGAGGGACTCGCAATTACAGTTTGCTTACCTCTCGTGAACAGATTCCTACTTGAGGGACTTGCAATCACAGTTTGCTCACCTCTCATTAACAGGGGTTCCACTTGAGGGACTTGCAATCACAGTTTGCTCACCTCTCCTTTACAGATTCCCTCTTGAGAGACTTGCAATCACAGTTTGCTCACTTCTCGTGAACAGATTCCTACTTGAGGGACTCGCAATTACAGTTTGCTTACCTCTCGTGAACAGATTCCTACTTGAGGGACTCGCAATTACAGTTTGCTCACCTCTCCTTAACAGATTCCCTCTTGAGGGACTCGCAATTACAGTTTGCTCACCTCTCCTTAACAGATTCCCTCTTGAGGGACTCGCAATCACAGTTTGCTCACCTCTCATTTACAGATTCCTTCTTGAGGGACTTGCAATCACAGTTTGCTCACCTCTCCTTTACAGATTCCCTCTTGAGGGACTCGCAATCACAGTTTGCTTACCTCTGGTTAACTCATTTCCGTTTGTATGACTCGTAATTTATGCATACTTGGCTCTCGTTAGCCAATTTCAGCCTGAATGAAGAGCAAAAATTCAACATCTCTGAGGATGGTGCACAAAATTGATTTTTCCCTTTTCTATCTCTCTCCAATTGAGAAGGGCTTAAAGGTGAGATATCCCCTCCTATTCGACGGTGTCTCTTTTTTCCCGTTATCAACATATATTAGTATCCCAAGAGCGACTGTTTTCCTTTTTTCCCGCAGTTCTTAAACCGACTTTGACCGACTAGACAAGAGTTTCTCTCTATTCCTCCTCACTCTTAAACACATCAACATCCATCTTTTTTATGTATAAAAAGAACCTCACACCAAAATGGTATCAGGTTCCGTACTCCTTATTTGTTCAAGAATAACCTGGCAAAGATAAACTGACGAGTTGTGCATCTGCACGCAGGGAGTCTCTTAAGGTTGTTTCCACACAGGCAACTAGTGGAATCGTGATGATAATGATGCCATTTTCGAATTCAAACTCAAGACCTGGGCAGACCTCATCGCATTGCACTTCCGTTTCTGCTCTTCCTGTTCTCGTATTTACTATGATCTTCAAACAAATATCAAAACAACTTTTATGACTACATGCCATTTCCATTCACTCCTTGTGTTTATTGATAGCCTGGTAAAGATAAGCTTGTTAGCTCTGCACTTGCACTTAAATCATCTTTTAATGTCGTCTCCACACACGCTACAAGTGGTAAAGTGATTTGAATGACACCATTTTCAAATTCGAACTCGATACCACCGCAAGCATCATCGCACTCAACGGACGTTTCTGCCCTTCTGTTATTCGTATTTACCACCAATTTTAGACACACATCAAAACAACTTTCATCTTTACAAGCCATTCTTTTTCTCTCCTTTTTTTTGTAAATTCCCTAAATATATCATCGCCTCTAAATGATCACCGACGATGACTGAAGTAGTGGGGGCTAGACATCCTTTTCGATTAGCATAATGAGTATGCGGGCGAAAGCGATTGATTTTATCCACTTCAACATGGTGTACATTTTCGACTACACAATGATTAACAAGTAACTTTACGTAAGCTAATACAGGATTAGCTAGTGACCCAACACCGACTTTTTCAATACTTTTCCTACTCAAGGCATGGGGGACAGCAACAGTGGAACCCACACCTAAATCAGCTCGATTACATGCTACATTTATTGCGTATTTACAGGCAGTAACTAAGTGAAGTGGCCAGTGCTGTTTTAAGCTAGCATTGAGGTCATTTACTGCAACATCAACGCCCCTCTCTACAGCCTGTACAAATGGCTGTAAGTCTTCCATCGCGATGACAAAATCGCCATCAACAAATAACAAAATCTCTCCGGTGGCAAAGTGGGCACCTATCGCTCTACCAGTATCTAAACCTAGTTTTTCAGCAAACTGAATAACCGTTGCCCCTGCATCATATGCATGAACCGCTGTCTGATCATTTGACCCATTCACTACAACGATGATTTCTAACGGACCTAATCGCATACACTCCTCAATTACTGCCTTAATTCGTGCTTGTTCATTTTGAGCTGGGATGATAACTGATAACTGGGATAAGGGATTGTTGGCATGGTCATTTTTTCTAATAGTTGGCTGATGGCCCTGGATAACAGAATCTAGTACATCTAATCTTCTTTCACCATCAGAAAACTTTGATCGGCTATTAGGCGGGAACCTTTGTGTGTAAGCTTGTAAATAATCGTCTATTCTTCTCCTGTCATCTTTCCTATCCCACACTTGATTTTGCAGCTGAAAGATATTACGAATAGGAAGCTGATGTGACAATACATAGCCTTGTTGAACTAATTTCACATGTGCTTCAACAGGATTGCTAAGCGTATCGATACCAATAGTATCTACTGCTTTTCTAGAGAGTCCATAAGGGACGAACACGATTTGGTCTATTTTTAAATCCGAACGATGGATAAAAGCATTGGTTATTTGCGGGAAAATAGTAGAAGGAATGTGGCGGTGTTTTTTTTGAAATTCATAGTCCATATTATTGAGAACAGCGTCCGCGCTATTGTCCATCAGAGGTTGTAAAAATTGCTGGAGCGTTGGTACCGTAATATGTTGGTTGAGATCTAAAAATAACATACATGATCTTGTTGCCTTTTTTGCCCCGATGACATGTGCTTCGTAGACATGTTGCCAAGCATCATTTACTACGAGACGAAACGGATCAACATTTAATAATTTATGGGCAACAAAGATTAGCTCAACATTTGTGATAGATTGATAGGTCTGGATTAACTTACTCACATACTGATTACTCGCATCCCGACTAATAGGAACAATCAAAGATAAACACGAACCATCCAAAAAGCATCGTCTCCTTACATCTTTAAGTGGCATCACCCCCTTACAAGGAATATAGTATCGCTTGTTCATTTCCCTGT
This sequence comes from Cytobacillus sp. FSL W7-1323, assembly GCF_038595015.1. Classification (NCBI taxonomy): domain Bacteria; kingdom Bacillati; phylum Bacillota; class Bacilli; order Caryophanales; family Bacillaceae; genus Cytobacillus; species Cytobacillus sp. FSL W7-1323. The sequence goes on along the minus strand of NZ_CP151998.1, from coordinate 245,579 downwards.
TTTTAATACATGCCTCGTATCAATGATATTTTCTACTTTCGATAAAAGTTTATAATCCAAATTACTATGGTCCGTAAGAAGCAGGGTTAATTGATACTTTGATAATGTCTCGTTTGTTAACGGAACAGATTGATAGCTTTTATTTTCAAGAACAACTGTTGGTACATAAGGATCGTGATAGTCTACCTGATAACCTTTTTGCAAGAGTTCGTTAAAAATTGTTAAAGCTGGGGATTCACGGACATCGTTCACATCCCTTTTATACGCTAGGCCAACAACAAGGATTGCCCCGGTCTCCCCTGCTAATTCAGCTTCTACTTTTTTGACGATTTTTTGAGGCATCGTATCATTAATTTCTCTTGCTGCTGCTACGAGCTGACTGCTTAAGCCGTATTGATTGAGCTTCCATTGTAAATATATCGGATCAACAGGGATACAATGTCCACCTATTCCCGGACCAGGCCAATAAGGAGTAAATCCAAATGGCTTTGTCGCAGCTGCCTGCAGGGCTTCATAAAAATCAATGTCTAATCGTTCACATAGCTCGTCCAACTCATTCACTAGTGAAATATTGACTAATCGCTGTGTATTTTCAAATAACTTAGCTAACTCTGCAACTTTCGGCGAGCTTACTGGCACAACTTCAGCAAAATACTTTGCATAAAACTGATCAATTTTCGCAAGAGAGCTCTCTGTTTGACCACTAATTACTTTTGGGATAGAGGCTAACGTATATTGCTTATTTGCAGGATCAATTCTCTCGGGTGAATAACATAAGTAGTAGTCTTCACCAGCTTTAAAGTGATGGCGTGTGAATATAGGCTCAATCACCTCTTCTACTGTTCCCGGATAAGTAGAGCTTTCATAAATAATCGTTTGTCCCGTCTGTAAATATTGGCAAAGATAGTTAGTAACGGCAATCATCGCTCTTAAATCCGGTTCATGATGTTCGTCAATTGGGGTTGGAACTGTGACGATGATATACTCAGCGGCTTTAAGCAAAGCTATAGCTGCATCCGTATGTTTTGGAATGAAATTTAGAACCGCTTGCAGCTCTTCATCTTTTACATCAGGAATATAACTGCTCCCTTGCTGTAATAACTCAATCTTATGAGTATCTTGATCGATGCCCGTTACATGACAGCCCTTTTTTGCTAAGTGGAGAGCCAGTGGGAGACCAACATAGCCGAGACCAATAACAGCAACTCTATCTATTTGACCTTGGAGCATGTCCCATTTTCGATTGCCATCTGTATAACCGCATCTCTGATTGAACGATAGTAAATATGAAAATGCTTCAATGTGGTCACCTAGAATCCGGTCAGTTGATTCGACCCGACCATCGGCTTGCCTGTGATGCTGTTTTCTAATTTTATTTGGCTTGACGACATCGACATAATGAATGGATTCGACTTTAAATCCTTTTAGAATTGCCTTTGCTTGAAATAACGGTGGAGACATTAATGTGAGGATACCAATCTCGTCAATCACTTTCCTGCTCATTGCATGTGGAATAGCAGTGAGAGAATTAACGGTGAGGTCCTCTCTTTTCAGTGCCATATTCAGAAGGTACTTAGCAGCACTCACAGAATGCAACGGATGGGCACGGTCGAGCAATATTTCTAAATCATTTAAAGCAATATCTGCCCCTTCTTCTACAGCATGTATAAAAGGGGTTAAATCTTCTGCTTTGATAACAAAATCACTATCTAAGAACAAACAGATATCTCCTGTACTGTGAAGCGCACCAATCGCTCTTGGAATGTTATGTCCGAGTGCCTGGTCAAACGCAATCACTTTCACACCTGACTTTTCTACCTTTTCCTTTGTTCGTTCATCTGCTCCATTTAACACAACAATGATTTCATCAATGCCTGCCTTCTTTACCTCAGCAATCACTTCAGCAATCGTATCCGGCTCCTTCCCTACAGGAATAATCGCACTATACTTCGCTCGTTTCTCTTCCTTTACCGAAAAGGCTTGTACATATTCCTTAAAAGATTGCCGATTTCGCCTGCCATCGTTTAAACCACCGCGATATCCTCTCTCTTCAATCAGTTGGGCCACTGCACGTAAATGGTCACCAATTATTAAACTTGTTGAAAATGAAAAAGAGGAGCCCGTAATCTTCTGTTGATGTTTCGGTCGAATCTTATTTGTAGCAATCACATCAATGGCTACTGGTGCACTCATCTTTAATTCTTTCATCACAGCTATACTATGAGCTAATGGCGGACAAGCTAAATTCTCCCAACCAATTGTATCAAGCGCTGATTTTTTCATCACATGAGGAACAGCGACTAAGGAATTAACGGATAACTCACCTTTACCTAAAAAATGATTAAGAGAGAACTTTGATACTGCTGTCGGATGTGGTCTAATGGGGCGCTTCATTGTCCAGCTTAAATCATTTAGGGCAATATCAGCCCCATCCTGAATGCCATCAAGCAGTGCTTGTAGCTCCTGTGCTCTAACGACAATATCACCATCAATAAAAAGAAGCGTATCTCCTTTTGCCTCCCTTGCACCAATTGCTCGTCCAATATCCACCCCTAGAGGTTCTTTATAAACAAGCTTTCTACATTCAAATGCTTCCGCTATTTTCTCCGATCCATCTGTTGAACCATTCAAAACAGCGATGATTTCATATGGCTCAATCTTCACTAACTCTTCTAAAACGGCTGACAACGTAGATTCTTCATTCTGAATGGGAATAATAACAGATAGATTCATAACACTTCACTTCTCTCCTTCAGCAAAATTAATAGTCTCCTTTGTGCTAACTATAGCCTTTTCCATCACAAACCCGAGAAAAACACTAAGTAATATCAATATATACAGCTTGGCCAATTTTGTTCTCGGACAAGTATACAATCTATGAAAGATGGTGCGATAGACAGGGTAGATTGGTTTAATTATGGGGGCATTGATCCGATTCGGCACTAAAAAATATATTATTACTATTCGTTAGGAGATGTTAAAGTAGATATATATGTATTTAAGGGGGAGTACAAATTGGAATTCGAGTTGAATTTTATTTGGATTGCCGCCGGTTTAGCATTACTTGGCTATTTCATAGGCAATGGGTTGAAGCAATTTAGTAGTAAAAATGAAGGTAATATGAATCATTTACTTGTGGAGCAAAGCCACCTTCATCTTTACTTTTATTTAAGTGAAGCTGACATGAAGGATCTATTACAGAAGCATCCTCACGCACCAAAAGTCATTCTTAATGGCAAGCATTATTACCATCTACATAAATTTCGCAAGTGGCTTGAATCTGATGATATATATCACTCATGAAGAATTTATTTTGACAGCTTCCATTTATTATGCTAATCTATCTGTAAAATTCAAAATATTATAAATATGTAATTCTCTTATTCAGAGAGGTGGAGGGACTGGCCCGATGAAACCCAGCAACCTTTAACAATTATTTGTTAAAAAGGTGCTAATTCCTGCAAAGTGTAATAGCTTTGGCAAATAAGAGAGGATAAAGACCTCTCTATTTTTAATTAGAGAGGTCTTTTGTATTTTCAAAACTTAATAACAAAGGCAACAGATGCATGATTGCTTAAAAGGGAAGCCCGGTGGAATGCCGGCACGGTCCCGCCACTGTGAAGGAGAGCGACTTATCATTGACCACTATTTCATAATAGAAATGGGAAGGGATAACGAGCGATAATCCGAAGTCAGGAGACCTGTCTGTTGTTTGCACTTAGACTCTACGGATGCATAGAGAGGAGTGATGAATACGTGTTGAGCAAATCAAATGGTCTCAACTCTAGTTAATATTGCGTATGAATCTCTCATTTAATAATAAATAGAGAGATTTTTTGTTGAGAAAATACAATCTAAAGGAGTGTTTAAATTGACTGAAGTAAAAAGCTCAAATGTAGGTTATCCAAGAATTGGCGAGAAGCGGGAGTGGAAGAAAGCTCTAGAACAATTTTGGAGTGGTAAGTTGAATAAAGAGACTTTTCTGCAACAAATGGAAGTCATTCGTTTATCCTCTCTCGAGAAACAAAAACAACTTGGCGTTGATCTCATCCCGGTTGGCGATTTCACACTGTATGATCATGTCCTTGATACAGCTGTGATGTTTGGACTTGTTCCTGAGCGTTTTACATACAGAGGTGGGAAGGTTGATATCGAAACGTATTTTGATATTGCCAGAGGGAACAAAGATGCCGTGGCAGCTGAAATGACCAAATGGTTTAACACAAACTATCACTACATCGTGCCAGAACTCAACAACCTCACGCCAACACTTGCTGAAAACCGGCCACTTGCCTTTTATAAAGAAGGAAAAGAGAAGCTTGAAATCGACGGGAAACCGGTTATCTTGGGCCCGATTACGTTTGTGAAATTATCAAAGGGCTATAAAGAAAGTGAATTCAAATCAATCGTCAATCAATTCGTTCCTCTTTATGCACAAATTTTAAAAGAATTACAGCAAGAAGGTGCCTTGTGGGTACAAATCGATGAACCTATTTTAGCAACTACCCTCACAGAAGAAGACATCTCACTCTATCAAGCAGTTTACCAAACATTACACCAGGCAGCACCACAGATAAATATCATTTTACAAACGTATTTTGAAAGCATCACTCATTTTGAAGCTGTTACCTCATTACCTGTGCAAGCGATCGGCCTTGATTTTGTCCATGATGCAGGTCAAAACCTCGCTTCTTTACAAAAATTCGGCTTCCCAAGTGATAAAGTATTAGCTGCAGGTCTCATCGATGGCCGTAATATCTGGGGCGCCAAACTTGATAATAAGCTCTCTCTTCTAGAAAAAATTACAGCAATTGTTCCGAAAGATCGCTTAATCATCCAGCCTTCATCCAGCTTATTGCATGTACCCGTTACAGTCAAAATTGAAGAAACACTAGATCATACATTAAAGACCGCACTCGCCTTTGCTGATGAAAAATTACAAGAAATCGTAGTGCTAACGAAAGGAATAAGAGAAGGAAAAGAGCAAATCCAAGATGAGATAAACGAGAGACGAACTGCTATCGAGGTGCTAAATCAATCTTCTATTAGAAACAATCAACAAGTACAAACAGCCATTCAAAACTTACCATCATCACTAGCAGAGCGCGAAGCACCTTATTCTGTTCGTCAAGCAACACAAAAAATAGCCTTCCAACTACCACTCCTACCTACAACAACGATTGGAAGCTTCCCACAAACACAGGAAGTGAGAAGAAATCGTTTAAAATGGCGTAAAGGAGAGTTAACTGCTACTGACTATCAAACATATATCAAAACGGAAATTAAAAAGTGGATTGATATTCAAGAAGAGCTAGGCCTTGATGTGTTTGTTCATGGCGAATTCGAGCGCACAGATATGGTCGAATACTTCGGTGAAAAATTAGCCGGATTCCAATTCACAAAATTCGGTTGGGTGCAGTCTTATGGCTCTCGTTGTGTCAAACCACCACTCATTTATGGAGATGTCTCATTTGAACAGCCAATGACAGTTGCAGAAACAGTCTATGCCCAGTCCTTAACAGATCACCCGGTAAAAGGTATGCTCACTGGTCCGATTACGATTTTAAACTGGTCATTTGTCCGCGACGATATCCCTCGTTACGAAGTCGCAAACCAAATTGCCCTTGCCCTTCGAGAAGAAGTAGAAGCACTAGAAGCAAATGGTATCCGGATGATTCAAGTAGACGAACCAGCCATTCGTGAAGGATTACCACTCAAACAAGAGAAGTGGGAAGATTATCTGAACGCTGCTGTTTATGCTTTTAGACTAGCCACCACTTCTGTCAGAAATGAAACACAAATTCATACGCATATGTGCTACTCCGATTTCGAAGACATTATCTCAAGCATTCAAGCACTCGACGCTGATGTCATCTCCATTGAAACATCAAGAAGCCACGGCGAACTCATTCACTCATTTGAAGAAAGCACCTACGAACAAGGTATCGGCTTAGGTGTATATGACATTCACAGCCCTCGGGTGCCACAACTCGACGAACTAACGAAAAACATCGACCGTGCCTTACAAGTACTAGACCCACAACTTTTCTGGATTAACCCTGACTGCGGCCTCAAAACAAGAGGCATGGACGAAACCGTCGCAGCCCTAACAGTCATGGTGCAAGCTGCCAAACTCTCGCGGGAAAAATTACTTGTAAAAAAAGGCGAATAAACAAACAGAAATCCGAACGATTATACATTCGTTCGGATTTCCTCGTTTAATAGTACAGTGTTTAGTTTCTTATCCATCTTCTTCTGATAAGAACCATGGTTAAATCTCTTTTCGTTAAATTCACCAATCACATTCCGTACCCGGACATTATGGATGATTAAGTTGCGATAAATCTCATTCTGCAAATAAGCATTAAACCAACTATAATCCTTTAACTTCCGCAGATTATTCGTCACATCTGCTTGCGTGACTTGTGTAATAAAAGGGGCGAAAGAAATAATACTTATCATATTTAGGAACAGCTTTTTCATAGTGGGTGCATCCTCTCTTATTTATTCACATTACTGTTGGTTGGGTATTTGTACCTTTTCGTTTACCAAATCAGAGATGATACTACGTCAAAACCAGTTCACATCCGCACTCAAAAAACGAGCACCACTAAAATCAAAACGACGAGGAGAAGCTCTAGACCATTTGCGGCCTCATCTTGCTTATTTTCATTAATTTTCTTCCGATATAACCTTTGTATCTTTCATTTGTAATTGTTATTCATACGAGTACCCCTTTTATCCTAATATTTATCAATCGTTACCCCTAAAACAGATGCCCTAATGATACTTATATCTCTAAACCTTTCCAACTCCTCTGGTGTGCCGCTTATCATGGCTCCACTAATTAGCGTTTCTGATTCATCGTTATAATAAGGATCGTCTTCTGAAACACCATATCCATAAGCGTTATCACCATTCAACACATGATGCAGGTCAGGATCTCCTTCTGTTGGTTTCGGTGTGTGCTCATTAACCCATAACCAGTCGATATTCTCCACACCCATGATATTACCCAATTCTTTAAGAGTCATCGGTTCATCAAATGATATTGCTACTTCTACTAATGTGTTTTTGTCGAGTCCTACAGCTATATCAATTTCCTGAGGTAAATAACTGTAGTTGATTCGAGGGTAATAAAAATCAACAATACGCTCATTATTCATTTGGTTGTACCGAACAACCCTTTTAGTTTCTTCATCTACCTTATTTCCTTCAGTTAAACCGCTCTCTCGACTAACAAGCTTTATTCTACCTATCGCTGGATATTCATTTGTCTCTTTATTCCAAACAAATTGTCTTCCTCCAATTTCCTTAAAATAGACCGTCTCACCAATGGCGCTAAAGAGATTATAATGAAAGGTAGTATTATGGCTGATAATACCTGCTCCTTTCGACCAACTGTTTAAATCCTCATCCATACCACTTTCTATTTTTTTATTGATAAGATATTGAACACCACTAAAAACTAAGAAGATTAAAATAAGAACGGATATCGTAGAAATTAAAAAATATAAACCAAATTGCTTCCATCTTGCCTTTCTTACTGAACGCCGGAATAGTGAATCACTAATAAAATCCATTTCATCCTTTTTATGATTCGTCATCACGTGCCTCCTCCAAACACTTCAATAATTTCTTTCGAGCGCGGTATAAATTAATCTTCACAGCGCCAATGCTTATCCCCAAAATGATAGCTATCTCCTCATATGTGAAATTTGATTGATATTTTAATAGTAGAATCTCTGCATAAAAAGGTTTTAACTGATTGAGTATACTAGACAATTCTCTCGCACGTTCTTTTGAGATAACTAGCGCCTCGGGGGTTTCCGTACTTTCCGGCTCACCACTATGTTCATCTAAATTAAAGTGGTATTTCTTATTTTTGCGACATTGGTCATAATGGTAATTCAATGCCACACGAATTAACCAACTTCGTACCTTTGATGAACGAATCGTGTCAGATAATTTGATATACTTAAGCGCTGTTTCTTGCACAGCATCTTGAGCATCTATGTGGGGTACCCCTTTTTTTAATAAATATTTATAAACAATATTTAACTCTCTATTCAAGACATCGATATTCAACGCTTCTCTCATATCCCTCCTCCTATGCTTATAAGACGAAACAGATAGTAGTAATGTTAACAAAATTCTAAAATTAATATTAATATCTAGCATAATAATGTTTCAAACCATAATAAAATAACCACAGCATGAGCTTAAACTGTGGTCTCGATAATTAGCACTCTTTTATATGGTGATAAATTATATTTTATATAGTGTTCACTAAAGTAAGACTAAAACAGGATATCAATCAACAGCATTAGTCTCCCCTTACCCCATTTCTGCAAAATAGCCAAATAATATAAAGAAAACGATCGCTAAGATGAATAAGGTAATAATATAAAAAATCAGTAGGATTCTTGCAAGAAACCCGTTAAAGCGATTATACAATTCGTTAGCAGTTAGTTCCGTTAAAGCAAAGAAAGGTATGGATAAAATCATCAGAAACACAAAATCCTCTGTTATCCAGCTGTAAAATTTTCCACCAGCTCTACTACTAAAAAAATACAAAATGGCTAGGAACATATTAATAATTAAGAAGAATCCTAGCATGCTGAATAAGACCGCGATAAAACCTATCATACTATCTGATTTACACCTCACAGGAAATTTACTCATAAAACTTCTAGAAATAGATATCTTCATTATATTACCATTATTTACATTTATATAAAAAACATAATTTATTAAAGAGCAGGAAAGTAAAAATCAAAACCAGCGTAAGCGAACTGTCAGCACACTACACTACAAAAAAACACACAAGGTAACGAGAATACCTTGTGTGAAAGGAGTTATTTTACTTTCTGAGCATGGCGCGAAGCCGCTGCACCAGCTAATTTACCAAAGACGGCGCCAGACATTAAGCCTGAACCGCCGGGATAATTCTCGTAGAAGATACCGCCAATCATTTCTCCAGCAGCATATAAGCCTTCGATTGGTTTATTCGATTGATTGACTACTTCCCCTTCGATTGTTGTCGCTAATCCCCAAAATGAGAACGTAATCCCGCAAGTCACAGGATAGGCATAGAATGGGCCTTCACTTATGGTTTGTGCCCAGTTAGATTTGGCTGGGGTAATGCCTTTTGTCGATTTACCGTCCTTTTCTGAAGGATTGAATTCACCTTCTTGAACCGCTGCATTATAGTCAAAAATGGTTTGTAGGAATTGTTCTTTATTTATATCTAATTGATCTGCAAGCACTTCAAGTGTAGCTGCTTCAATGACGGTCGCTTCTTCTAAATCATACTCCGCACGTAAGATTGGGCGAACTTTAGCATCATAAATTTGGTAGGCTATATTTTTCGGTTGCTTTAATATTTCTTTACCATATTTTGCATAGGTGTAGTTACGGAAATCGGCTCCCTCGTCTACAAAACGGTGACCTTCCACATTGACCATCACGCTATAAGGGTAAGAATGCTTTTTGAAAATATCACCTGGTTTTTGGAAATCACCTACTCGTGGGGCATTGGCATCTGTTCCAATGGCATGACAGCCATTCCGTTGACCAAACGTTTGCGCACCGATTGATACCGCCATATCAATCCCATCACCCGTGTTAAACTCAGTCCCTCTAACGATTGCTTCGTTCCACTCCATTCCTAATGCTTCCGCACGTTTCTTTTTGTCCGCTTCTATACTTCCACATGCTAAAACAACACTTTCACATTGAATCGTTTGCAGTTGCTCTTTTGTTTGCACTTCAATCGCCACCACTGCCTCATTTTCCGTGACAATATTCGTGGCTGCACTTTCATACCAAATTTCAATTCCCAACTCTTCACAGCGATGAAATAAGCTGCGCATTAAGCCGATTCCTTTATCAACGGTTTTAACTGGTAAACCGCCCCAGAAATGAACCTTTCCTTCTTTTTCAAAAGATTGGTTCGCATAGTTCAACTCAAATACGACACCTTGTGTTTTCATCCACTCAATCGTTGGTAAGGATTGATCAACTAATTGACGAATCAACTCAGGTTTACTTTGATTTTTTGAAACTCTCATAATATCATTATAGAAATCTTCTGTGCTGTATTCAGGCATATCAATTTTATTAATCGTGTCCTGATCTAAATCAATCACTTTCGTAATAGCATCTAAGTTTTGATAAGCTACACGAATGGCGCCGTCAGTAAAAAATGAATTACCACCACGTTTTTCAATTGGTCCTTTCTCTAATACGAGTACCGAACTCCCTTGCTCTTTTGCAGATATCGCTGCACATAATGCCGCATTTCCCGCCCCAACAATTACTACGTCATATTTAGCCATCAAACATATCCCCTTTATTCGTTGATAGATTAACTATAAGAAATGATTAGAAATAAATAAAATACATAATTTTTAAACATATCCATAAAAATTTTTTATCACTTGAATATCTTCCACTTTAATACAGGTAGAATAACTATATAAATGAATAGCATGCGGAATAATTGAAAAATCGTTACCTGTGTAGCATCTGCTTGTAATGCGGTAGCGATGAGCCCCATTTGATCCATTCCACCTGGAGCTGTGCTTAAATAGCTGGTGGCAAAATCCATATCAAATAATAAAACCATTCCCTCTGCAATTATAAAGGTGATGATTAACAGTAATATTGCACTACTAATCCCTCCTATTAATACGCGAACGGGTAATCGTAAAGATTTCGGATGTAACAGTAATCCAATGTACGCACCGATACAAAGCTGTGCTATATGCAACAGGTGACTATCCATTGGGGCTAAATCTACTTTAAATAGACTTAATAGCAAACCCATAAGGACAGGCGTTAAAAAATGTGGCACCGGCAATCTTAATTTTTTCCCAATTGGCAAAAACAGAAGTCCCAATAGGATTAGACCGATATTATGCAGAACATTGTTTGAACTTTGTATGACTGATTCCGGCGCCTCTCCAGTTAGGGAAACAATAATCGGAATAAGCCCAACAACAAACAGAACACGAATGACATGAAAAAACGTTACTATAGCTACGTTAATATTCTCTTGTTCCTCTGCAAAAATAACTAATTGAGATAACCCACCGGGAATACTAGCTGTTATCGCTGTCGCAAATGGTATTTTTGCCCATATTTTCAAAAGATAGGCTAATCCAAAGCAACATACACTTAAAGAAATATTGAGCATGAGCATAAAAAGTAAAGTGTCTTTCATCGAGACTAATATATTAAGAGTAAAAAGCTGACCAATTGCCGTCCCTACTATAAGTAGCCCAATATTTCGCATCATAACGGGCCACTTCATAGGTATTTTCCATATCAGTTGTGTGAGCAATACGCCAAATAACGAGCCTAGCATCCACGGCATAGGAAAGGAGAGTAATTGAAAAATGCCTACACCAACTATCGCTACAATCACCACTGTGGCAATAGGAAGAATTGCGCGCATTAAATCCCCTCCAAAGATTAAACACTACTACCTCCAGTAATTACGCCTACTAAATCAAAAACAACAGCCGTAAAAAAACTCTCCAGATTCAAATTTATTTTTCCTTTTACAGAATATATGATATATTCCAATGAATAAAATAAATAAATTTCAGCGACACCGATAAAAAATTTTTATATCAATGCGGAAGGAAATTGCTATGAACCTTAATGATTGCCACCTATTAATTGATTTGTACAAGACAAAGAATATTACACACACTGCTAATAATTTGTATACATCGCAGCCTGCTCTCACCTATCGTATTAAACAGCTCGAAAAAAAATATGAAATTGAGTTGATTGTACGAGGGTCAAAAGGAATTGACTTTACAGAAGAGGGGCGGATTCTTTATGAACATGCAGAACAAACCTTACATAACGAAAGATTACTCGTAGATCAACTAGCTAATCTAGCTGAAGAAATAAAGGGCACGATCTCAATCGGTGCTTCTGGTTTGTTCGCGCTACACCACCTCCCCAGAATATTGAATGCCTTTAAAGAGCTTTACCCTAATATAAATATACAACTGAAAACGGGATGGAGCAGCGAAATGAAAGAAGCACTCAATGCGGAAGAAATCCATTTAGCCATTATCCGCGGTAATTACTCCCTAAATGCAAAGAAATGTACACTATGTAATGAAGAATTATTTATCGTATCAAAAAATCCGTTTCAAAAAGAAGATATCCCTCACCTACCATTTATCACTTATAAAACAGATCCACCCTTAAGTCTCATAATTGATAAATGGTGGCGTACCAATTTTCAAAAGCCTGTACATCCAAGTATCGAAACTGATCAAGCCGCTACATGCAAAGAGATGGTAAAGTATAACGTTGGTATCGCCGTACTACCCGGTATCAGTATCGAAGGTGAAGAAGACTTATACACCATCTCATTAAATGACTTTGGAGAAGACATTTATTACCGAGAAACCAGTCTCTTCTATAACCCATTCGTCGAAAACTTACGTCATGTTAAATTATTTATAGATTTTTTAAAGAGTCATTATAATGTGTAAATTGCTGAGGAGGGGGCCAATCGTTAGCGTTTGGCTCGTCTTTAAAGCGTCTGATAAATACTATTAAAATCTTTTTTTGACCACTAAAAACGGATTTATTTTGGCCTGAATTCACATTTTTTAACGTCCGATAAAAATTCAGGGTAGTAGTCGCCTTCCTAAAGAAAAATGCTATCGTCTGCTGTATCGTTTGATCTTTCGTTTTCAAACTGTCTGTACCTTAACATTTATACTTTAAATGTTTGAATCAAGCATAGCTCATCGTCAATCATATCTTGCTTTTCTTCGTATGGAATATTGAAATTTTTATATATTTTTCTCCAGAAAGATACTGCAGTTCTATTTTCAATCAGTTCAATGACGTAATACTTTCCTTGTTTCTTATGAAATATCTCTTTAATAGCCCGCGTACTATTTCCTTTCCCTCTGTATTTATTAAGCAAGAAAATATCATTCACTGCAAAATCATACTCTTTCCTTAGAAACGGACGCTCTAATAAGAGGATAAACCCTATAATACGCTCGTCTATCAAGATGAAATATGGGGATAGCCCATCTACTTCCCAAAACTGATCAACCCCCTCGTATTCAAAGATACCGTCTGGCCCAATATCCAGTGTTGATGTGTATCTTGAAAGGTCATGAAGGTACAGGGAGTATAGGTTTTTTAAGATATTCTTTTCTGATTTTAATACTTCTCTAAGCGCCACAGGCATTATATAAGCTCCTCCTTTTTAATCTATCTAACATCTCCATTAACATTAATTATATAAAGGTTATTTCATTTATATAAAAATGTAAGAGCCTTGCTACATCTTATTGTAGTAAGCTCTATTAAGTTGTTTTGCTTGGTATTCTTTTAATGGTGTTTGTAATGAACAATACGTGGTTACACAAAAAACTACTTTACTTGTATATGATTCTGTATTTAGGCAATAAAACCCCATTATTATATTTTTTAAGGTCAATTAGTTCTAGTTGGATTTGTTTTTTGCTCGAACCAAAAAGTGAAATACCTTCTCCTATCATGACGGGATTCACTTTAAGTATAAGAGTGTCAATTAATTCATGGTAAAGAAGTGAATGAGCCAGTTCACCACCGCCACAAAGCCAAATTCTCTCATTCGTTGTCTTTTTTAAATGTTTGACAAACTCAATTGTATTTTCTTTTACAAACTTCACTTCCTCATTTGACTCCATCTCCATTTTACTCGAGAAAACATAGTGCTTAAGGTCGGGATTGGCAAACTTTGCAAGAGGCCATGGTTCACCTGGCTTTACTCCATCTTTTAATCCGACTTCGTATGTCTTCCCGCCCATTAAAGCAATACCGTATCCTTTTATATCAGCTAAAAAATCCGGACCATGGTCACCTTCATAAAGAAAAATGCTGTCATCTGCTATATCGTTTGGATCTGCAATATATCCGTCTGCCGTAATTGCCACATGATAAATCAATTCTGCCATTCCTTTGTCCTCCTTTTTTATACAAGCTATATCGTACTCTTTTATGCATATGCAAAATTAGGGCTACGTTTACCTTCATAAGAATTGATTTTTAGTTTCTTAAGAAATGAATCCATGGTACTTAAAACCTGTATCTCCCATCCCCTCTCTAATATCAACTTAGTACTAAACATCCCCCACTCTATCAACCATCTTAATTGAAAGAAAAATGCTAACCGCTCCCAAAAGACATAGACCTGCGTTCACAAGATCAGAATTGAGATTTATATTAAGAAGAGAAGAAAAGTTTTGAAATTGCATAAGGAACATGGCACAAATGACAGTTGGAATCGTTGCTCTTTTCCAAATCCCAAAGAAAAAGAGGGGAATTAAACTAATTAGTGTAATGAAAAAAGAATGAATGATCATCTTACTAGCATATGAAGTAATATCTACAACGGTTGGTTGCCCATTAATGATATGGAACAGATGATCAAGAAGATACGTGACGATACCTGACAACAGAAAGGATACGAGTGTACAGAGAAAAACTGCGAGTGAGATAAAAAGCACTTTTGCGATAATTAACTTTTTCCGACTAATTGGATAGCCGAATGAAAGAGAGAACGTTTTGTTCTTATACTCATCTATAACCACCTGATTAATAAGAGAAGCTCCAAATAGCACCCAGCCCATCTGTATGGCCAAAATCAATTGAATAATTGTCGCATAACTTCGCCCGAAGTCAGCGCTTACCATTTTAATAAAGAAAATCGGCATAAACATAAGAATACCCGCATAAATAATGATCTCACCCATCACCATTTTTTGCTTTAGTTTCCTCCACTCCAGCTCCATTAATTTAAACATGCTGTTCACCTCCATGGATAATTTGATAGAAATAATCTTCCAGTGTACTCGTATGTTTTTGTATCTCTTCTATATCAATCTGATGAAGAATTAATGCCTTTGAGATCTCACTTGGGGACAAGGTTAAATCATATATGCGAATTCTATTGTCTTCTATAATCTTCATATTAGTAATACGAAGTTCGTACTCTAGCAAATACACTGATTTTTCTACATTCGATGTCACAATCTCAATATATTCCGTTTGCTGCTTCCTAATATCAGCCAAAGTGACTTCATTCACTAATTGACCATCCCTAATCACACCTATTCTATCAACAACCTGTTCCATTTCCCCTAAAATATGACTAGAAAGGAGAAAAGTCATGCCATATTCTTTATTTAACATGCGAATTAAATCTCTCATATCTTTTATACCAATGGGATCAAGACCATTGGTAGGTTCATCGAGAACAATCAGTTCCGGCTTTGTTATGATGGCTCTGCCAATCCCCAATCTCTGCTTCATCCCAAGGGAAAAATCCTTCACTTTTTTCCCTTCAATTCCTTTTAAATGAACCATATCTAAAGCTTGCGTAATGGCTTTTTGATCATAAAACCCTAAATATTCACAGTGAAGCTGTAGATTCTCTCTCGCTGTTAAATGCTCATAAAAGAGCGGATATTCAATAATACTACCCACACGCTTCAACCCAGACTTCTTATTTTCTGTAAGCCTTTCACCAAATAACGCAATCTCTCCTGAAGAAGGATGAATTAATCCCGTGAGCATTTTCATGATCGTCGTTTTCCCAGCCCCATTTTGTCCGAGAAATCCGTATATTTCTCCTTTTTTAATATGAAGATTTACATTAGTTACAAGCACCTTACCTTTGACCTTTTTCGTTAAGCCATTGGTTTGCACGACGTAATCCATTGTCTTAACCTCCTTTATGATTGTTACTTCTAGCTTAAGCAAAGAAAGTATCTTTTTTCTTTCTCATTTCTTACATATTTCTTAAGTTTGAATAAAAAAAGAGCCGTTCCAACAGAACACCCCTTTTCGCGAAGTCTTAATATGTCATTTGTTTAAACCTACAAGTAAAAGTCGTCTTCTCAAATGGTTGGCTACTCACGTGCAGCGTACCATTCATTGCTTCTGTTAATCGTTTCGAAATACTTAAACCCAATCCACTGCCTTGAAATTGAGGGTTTCTAGCATCATCTAATGTATATAGTCGTTCAAACACCCGGTCCTGGTGTACCTCTGCAATCCCTTTCCCCTTATCCCAAACCTCTACGGCAATGGTTTCCCCATCTCCTCGAAGGGTGAGACCTAATACGCCCCCATCATTTCCATATCGAATCGCATTCGAGATAAGATTACTTAGCACCCGGTTAATTGCCTCTTCATTACCAAGAATATAAAAATTCCGCTCTGGAATGTCTATCTCTACCTGAAATCCTTTTGATACAAGCAAATCATAAAACTCTAATACATTCTTTCTACAAATCTCATTAAGTGAAACCTTACTCAACGGCATGAGGTAATCATCGGATTCTAGTTTAACAAGATCAAAGGATTGATTAAGTAAAGAAACGAGACTCATTACTTTTTCGTGCAAGCGTAAAATGACGATTTCTTTTTCGTCCTTAGCCATCGTTTTATCCAGCTTTATTTTTTCTACATAACCTAAAATAACTGTTAGTGGTGTTTTCAAATCATGTGACATATTGGCTATCATTTTCCTTAAACTATCTTTTGTTTTGGCGTAATCGGCAAATACTTTTTGATTGTTATCAAGCATTCGGTTGATTTGAATAAGTAAAAGTTGAATGGCCTCTTGATCTGTTTGGAGTAACACTTTTTCAGCTGTCTGTTGTTCGATAATATTTGTTAACTTATCACTGATTTCATTTATATGTTGCTTTGTTTTTTTAAGAGAATAATATTGCCATCCATTCATTACAATTAAAATGGCCATGATAACAATTAAAGTAACCATCATAGACTATTCACCTAATTTATATCCGATTCCCCAAATGGTTCGAATATACTTTGGATGAGACGGATTCTCTTCTATTTTTTCTCGTAACCTTCTTATATGAACATTGATTACATTTTCATTGCCGTAATAATCATCTTCCCAAATAAAATGGTATATTTGTTCCTTTGTAAACACTCGATTTTGATTGGTCATAAACAGCTTTAAAATATGGAATTCCTTAGAAGTAAGCTGCACAACCTTATCTTTCATTTGTACAGAAAAGGTATGTAAATCGAGGGATAATTCCTTAAAATGAATGTTATGAGATATAGCTGGAGTCCCCGCAGGACGATATTGCGTTGCCCTACGAATAGCCGCATGGACCCTCGCCGTTAGTTCGATCATTGAAATCGGTTTGCTTATATAATCATCGGCACCAAAGCCTAATCCTAACGCCTTGTCTAAGTCACTATCCTTCGCTGAAATAATCAACACAGGCATTAAACTCTCTTCTCTGATGCGTTTTAAAACATCCATACCACTTAACTGCGGAAGCATTAAATCCAACAAGATTAAGTCAAAGTCCTCCTTATGGAAAAGGGATAAAGCTTCCTCCCCATCAAATGCGGTAAATACCTCGAAACTCTCCTGTCTCAAAATATCTGTTATTAATTCACTAATCTCCCTGTCGTCTTCCACAAGAAGAATACGCTTTTGCATACTTCCACATCCAATCCTTTGTACTAACCATGCAATGAATCAATCACCTTTAACTCTCCCTTTATTTCTATAAAGGGGGCATAATTCCTTCTAAAATATATAACTGATGGTATAAAAAAAGACTGATGATTTTCATTCGTTAGTCTCATTTGAAATAAAAGCTGATTGCCTCTCTCATTCAGGACACATGAAAAAGTGTAGGGAAAGTATGCATCCCTACACTACAAGTTCTTTATTAAAAATCAAAATTGTCTGGGTCTGGCCCTACACGAAGATTCTGATTTAATCCATCAATGATTTGCATCTCTTCTATCGTTAATTCAAAATCAAACACATTTGCATTTTCTACAATTCGATGCTCTTTTGTTGATTTTGGAATGGTGACAATCCCGTTCTGTAAATCCCAACGCAAAATAATTTGCGCAACAGACTTATGATGCTTGTTTGCGATCTCCTGTAACACTTTATTATCTAGTAATTGTCCTTGCATTAATGGTGACCATGCTTCCAGCTGAATCCCATTGTCTTGACAAAATACTTGTAACTCTTTTTGCGATATCCTTGGATGGCATTCTACTTGATTGACCATCGGTTTAATTTCAGCATCCTTCATTAGTTCTTCCAGATGATGAGTTTGAAAGTTACTCACTCCAATGGCTTTTACACGACCTTCTTTATAAAGCGTTTCTAAAGCTCTCCAAGCATCCTTATATTTCCCTTCAACCGGCCAATGGATCAAATATAAATCTAAATACGCTAAACCAAGCTTCTCTAAGCTTGCTTCATAAGCAGCGATTGTTGATTCATACCCTAAATCAGCATTCCAAACTTTAGAAGTGACAAATAGCTCTTCTCTAGAAATCCCTGCATCTCTTATACCTTTTCGGATACCTTCACCTACACCTACTTCATTCTCATAAATTGCTGCGGTATCCACGCTGCGGTATCCATGGTTAATCGCTGACTTTACTGCGTTTACTAATTCAGAACCTTCTTCCACTTTAAAAACACCTAATCCAAACCAAGGCATCTTTACACCGTTATGCAAAGTAGTTGTATCTTGTAAATGTTTGACCATCATCTTTCAACCTCCAAAGTGATATTATTTTCTTGATCTTTTCGTTCCAAAGCTCTGCTAAACCCCGTTAAAACGGCTGCCACTAAAACCATAAGCGCTCCAATCCAAGATGTATGAATCAGTCCAATCGAGTCCGTAATCATACCACCTAAGTAAGAGCCAATGGCGATACCAGCATTAAATGCTGCAATATTGATGGCAGATGCGACATCCACTGCACTCGGAACAAAGCGCTCTGCCAACATCACCACATAGACTTGTAAACCCGGCACATTCATAAATGCTAATAATCCCATTAGAAAAATCGTTATCAATCCAGCCACTTTAAAAGGTGCTGTAAACATCAAAATAAATAACACAACCGCCTGTACAATAAACATATAGAACAATGCGCGGATAGGATTTTGATTCGATAACTTCCCGCCAACCATATTCCCAATTGCAATCGCTATGCCATAAACCAATAAAATGATTGCTACAGTTCCTTCTTCAAATCCAGTGATATCTTGAAGCAATGGCGATAAGAAGGTAAACACGACGAATGTTCCACCATAACCTAGTGCTGTAATGATAAATAAGAGCAATAACCGGCCATTTTTCACAAGTTTCAGTTGATCACGAAAGGATGTTTTGACCCCTTTTCGTAAATGTGATGGAACGAGAATACTATTAGCAATTAAAGCAATAACACCAATAATGACAATCGTCATAAACGCTGCTCTCCACCCTAATTGTTGACCGATAAAGGTGCCAAATGGAACACCTGTAACAGTAGCGACCGTCAGACCCGTAAACATAATGGAAATCGCACTCGCTCTTCGATTTTCAGGAACTAAATCAGCAGCGATTGTCGACCCGATTGACATGAAGACCCCATGGGAAAATGCTGAGATCACACGTGCAACGAGTAATAACCCTATAGTCGTTGAAAAGGCAGCAAGCGTATTCCCGATTATAAAAACAATCATAATCCAAAGTAATAAAGTCTTGCGGGACATTCGCGATGTCAAAGATGTCAAAACAGGGGCACCAAATGTTACCCCTAAGGCATATAAAGAAACCGTTAACCCTGCAGTAGTTACCGGAATACTTAAATCATTTGCAATAAGGGGTAATAAACCAACACTGATAAATTCAGTCGTCCCGATTGCAAAGGCACTTACTGCCAAAGTAAGCAAGGCCATTGTGCTTTGCTTTCTGCTTAGATTCATATATTCTTCACCTTTTTTCTTTTATATAAATGGAAAATTTCCTTTTCGAACATAATAATTTTAAAGGAAAGTATAGTTTCAATCCGCCGGCAAATGTTATTATGATACATATAGAATACAAAGAGAAGTACGCACTTTAAAGTAATATAGATACAAAAAAGTAATATAGGTACTTTTTAGTTCCTAAGGAGGGAAACAAGAATGGAGAAGAAGAAATACAATATTTCTGTTGAAGCAACTTTAGAAGTCATCGGAGGAAAGTGGAAATGTGTAATCCTTTGTCATCTCACACATGGCAAAAAGCGAACAAGCGAATTAAAGCGTCTCATGCCTAACATCACACAAAAGATGCTTACCCAACAGCTACGCGAGCTTGAAGAGGATGGTGTCATCAATCGTATCGTGTACAATCAAGTTCCACCAAAAGTAGAATACGAACTCAGCGAATACGGACAAAGCTTAGAAGGGATCTTAACTTCATTATGTGCCTGGGGAGAGAACCATTTGACCAAGCTATATGGGGATAAATTCTCGGTATTAGAAGAAAGTATATTGAACGAATAGGATAAGTAATAAATTGGCTGAAAACAGGACATTTTTATAGAGGTAATAGCTAAACTCCAAACATAGCAGGGAAGCTTCAATGGCATACCCTCTGAAGCTTCTCCCTCTCTTAATAAATTTGCTTACTCCGTTTTATATTTTTTTGCCAACGTTTCACTCCCAATCGCTCCAATGATTGAAGCAGTGAATGGAAGAAACGCATAAAGAATCGAACCTTGGAAAAACGTTATATTCAAGTCAAAAAATTTATTACCCACAGCGATAAGAATTTTGAAAACAACTAAAAATAAGCCAACAAGCAGAAGAAGATCAAAAAACAACTTTAACTTTGGATACGCTAATTGCTTTCCATCTTCAATAATGCTCTCCTTCAAATGATCATCTCCTTTTAATAATTCATCAATGGTAATATCAAAAATTTCACTTAGTTGAATGAGAGATTCAATGCTGGGATATCCTTCTCCACGTTCCCATTTTGATACTGATTGTCTACTAATTTTAAGTAATTCACCGAGCTGTTGTTGAGACATTTCATGTTTTAAACGTTGTTCTTTTAATTTTTGGGGGAAATCCATTTTCTTCATCTCCTAACAACTCCAGTATATTTGCATCTCTAACTAAACGTAAAGAACCGTGTCGTTGCAACGATGTAAACGAATAGTTGCGGGATAAAATGAGTAGTTATTTTACCATGTTATATTATATCAGCTATCACTTTACCTACATTTCCCATTGTCATTTATACTTATTATGCTGTTTTCTATTTGAAGATACCCGTGGGGAAATTTCCAGTATAAGAAAACGGCCATTCCCCTATACCACTAAAGTAAAAAAGGAAGTGACCGTTTCTATCATAGCTTTATATAAGTTTATCTTTACAAACATCTCACACCTGATATTTACCAATAGAGCAGATGATAAAGCACCATAATCACAGCAATAATTAAAATGACTAAAACCACTTGATTAACTTTAATATCAATTAACACTTTATTTCATTCGGATAATTTACTTAAGTAAGATTTTTAAAGTATTAGTTAATCTGAAGTGTATTATAAATAACTTAAGAAAAGTTGAAAGTCACTACTTTTTAAGACGGTTCTCCAATGATTCAATCGCCAGTTGAAGCGCAATTAATCGTCGCTCATTTACTGTTTTTTGAGGACTACCATCTTTTGCTTTTGCTATCTGTTTTTCAATAGGTGGAATAGTACTTTGCAAAATATCTTTAGATGTTAGAATAACTTCTTCTTCATATGAGAAGTCTTCACCGTTCCAAATATTCCTTAAGCTATCTAAACCGACTTTTATAGCATCTCGTCTCTTTCTTACTAGAGTAGTATTAGACCCCTTTTCAGTCATGCTTTTATAAGCATTTGAAAGTTTACTAAATGTAGACTCTAAGGATTTTACGGATAACTCTTGTATTTCTTGGTTAATTGACTTCATGTAGACTTCTCATCACTTTCTATTATTTAGTAGTATTCATTCATGATTACAGAGTAATAATAAAGCATGCAGACCTTCTTTTATTTCTGCTAGTGAAGCATACGCATACGACAGTCTTATATGATGAAAATCACCTGAATGATAGATATAACCTGGGTTGATTAAAATATTTTGATTGAGAAGGTTTAGAAATAGTGCTTTGTTTACGATAGGTTTATTAAACCTTAACCAAATATAAAAGCCACCTTCTGACTTATTCCACGTAGCAATCTTTCTAAATTGGTTTTCTAGTATATTTTCAATAAATGCCGCTCTGTTCTTTAGTTGTTCACGAAGATTTTTTAAGTGATTTTCATATAAACCAGTTGAAATCCAATGTGCGACGATCTCTTGAGAAAGAGCACTTGAACCATAATCCGTTTGCATTTTTATATCCGCTAGCCGTTCAACCACAGGTGAAGGTGCTACAATCCATCCAATACGTAACCCAGGACTTAATGTTTTCGATACACTACCAAGATAAAGTACTTGTCCTGACTTGTCTAAAGACTTTAAGGTAGGTAAAGTATGATCAAATAGTAATTCATGATAAACATCGTCTTCAATAATAGGAATCTGTAACTCTTTGCATATATTGTATAGATTTTTCTTTTCCTCCAACAACCAATTAACTCCAGTAGGATTATTTAATGTCGGAACACAATAAAATATAGATTGTTTTTTCCTCTTAAAAACTTTTAAGTTCTCAGCTAATTTCGGATGATTACGCATTACCGTATGCATACGCATTCCAGCAGATTGAAAAGGATGAATAGAACTTAAATAAGATGGTTCTTCATGGAAAATCACAGAGCCTTCTTCTAATAATCCAATGGCAATTAGTTGAAGCGCCTGAAGTGCTCCAGAAACAATTAGAATGTTCTCTGGTTCCGATTGAATACCTCTTATTTTCAGATAGTCACATAATACTCTTCTAAGTCTTTCATTTCCTTTTGGTGATGAATAACCGATAGATTTTGCATCAAGGGTGATTTCTTTTAAGGACTGTTCAAGTTGTTTTGTTGGGAGTAGTTCCGGTGATAATTCACCTGTTCCAAGGCGAATGATATGATTATATTGCTCGTATTCATTGATAAGTTGAATGGTATGGTCATTTGCTCTATGGATACTTGAATCAATATGCTTTTTCCAATTCGGTTGAGTTTTATTTAAAAGTACATTCCAAGAAATATTAGTTACAAATACACCTGATCCTAATTTTGATTGAAGTAAACCATCTGCCTTCAGTTCATCAAGAGCAAGTTGAACTGTACTTCTATTGACATTAAATTGTATCGCTAGTTGACGCTGTGTGGGGATTTTTGTTCCAACCGCCCAATCTCCACTTTCTATACGAAATTTCATCCAATCTACAATTTGTTCGTGAAAAGTTAAATGAGAATCACTACTCGGTTTCCATTTCAAGATAATCCCCCTTAAATTGGGTGGATAAAAAACCATCCAATTGGTTGTTTTCTTTCAGTTTTATCATAGTACGATAGTAATTGAAAGAGAGTTGATTTGAATGGAACCCATTCTGCATGGATTAATTTTGGCATTCGGACTTATTTTACCTTTAGGGGTACAGAATGTCTTTGTATTTTCTCAAGGAGCAACCCAACTTAGATTGGCTCAGGCACTTCCAGCCACGATAACAGCTGCAATCTCTGATACACTTTTAATCTTATTATCTGTATTTGGTTTATCAATGATTGTCCTTCAATTTGAATGGTTACGAGTAATTTTAATGATTACCGGTATCTTATTTTTATTGTATATGGGATCTGTCATTTGGAAATCCGAAACGACAAAAAAAACGAATAAGGCTTTACCTATTCGTCAACAAATTATCTTTGCTTTATCTGTTTCTTTTTTAAACCCTCACGCCATCTTAGATATAGTCGGTGTTATTGGGGTAAGTGCAATAAAATATGCTGGAAAAGAACAATTTCTTTTTACTATTACTTGTATTACAGTATCTTGGATTTGGTTCTTTGGGCTAATGATTGCAGGAGCATTTGTGAAAAAGTTAGATGGCAAAAGAAATGTATTGCAATTATTTAATAAATTCTCTGCTATCTTTATCTGGGGTACAGCCATTTATATTTTTCTTGATTTAATGTAATATCCTTGGAATTATCATTTCATATGTAAAATGCGAAAGCCTTCTGTCAAGATGCAAGGGAGAAGGCTTAAAAGGTAAGATTTCTTTTTTTAAAAGTAGTTTATTCTTTCACTTCAAATGTATTTTTCTCTATACATATCGCTGCTGCAGACGTATTTATAATGATATCAAAATCCTGGCTGTATGGATGCATAAACACTTCGTACTGTATCCTTCGTTCTTCATGGGATTGCCTTAAATAATTGAGATCTGCTCCCCTTTCAACGATGTCCCGATTCGACCTCCTTAATAATTCAGTTTCACCATCTGTATAGAAATAAATTTTTAAGTCAAATAAATCAGGATGAATAAATGCTACACTCATTCCCTCAACAATCGTTACTTTATTCCTCGAGGAAATTAATTCGCTTTTCATATAATGTGTATGCATTGTGTATAAATCTAAACCATCTCTAATCATCTGAACATCTCTTTCTAAAGATAACAAATGATGCGCTGATGGGTGGCAAGCTGTCATTTTATAACGATGATTTTCGTTTTGATATGTATAGTCAATCATTGCATGGTTTCGTATATTCGAGCTAACAATATACGGGTCTGTATTTATATAATTCACTCCATCTTGATTTAATACGTTTATAAGCTTATTGGCAAACGTTGTTTTTCCAGCAGCACCATGTCCGGAAATACCAATAATAAGCTTTTTATCCGTTATTGTAATCCAATTTAGGATGTCTTGTATTAACTTATCCATCAATCTCCCCCCGTCACTAGATTTGCTTTTTTCAACTTACTTTTTAAGATGTCTATACTTCTAATGATGAGTGCTATATTCTCCACTTAATTCGAATCAAATGCTTCCCGATAAAACTCCCTTAACTCCGCTCCGTTATCCGGCCATTCGGGCAGCTGTTCGTTAGCCAACATAACCAATGCATCAAGACAGCGATGCCATCCTGCTGCTGTTGCCGCTGCCCAAGACCGGTCATCAAACGTATGCTGAAAATTCATTCGGCACCCGTCATCGGTATTTTGCAACTCGATTCTTAGCATATCAGCGCCTTCATGAAAGGCAAAGACGACAGGTGGTTGGTATTCAGTAATTATGCCTTCGTACTTCGTCCCCTCTCCATCATCAAAAGCTATTTTGCCACCTTCAATAAGATCCATCTCTCCAGTTGCAAACGGATACCACCTGGTAAAGTAATCAGGATCTGTTACGTAGCGGAAAACACTCTCTGGTTTATGGGTAAACAAACGTTCAAATTGCAAAACATAACGACCATTCACTTCATATAACTTTCCGAATTTAGTCATCTTATTCTCCTTTACATTTTTATTCATTATTAAGATTAACAAAAAGCTTCATCTTAAACTATGCCCGTTTGCGAAATAAAATTTCCGATAAAAAACCTCCTCTTGACCATCATATCCAAAGGGTATAAACATCGCAATTTATGCTGATTTGGAGTAAGTTTGATCAAAATTAAATATAACGAATATGCTTCAAACGGTTCTTGTACGAAACCAACAAAATAGTTTATTAACCGGCATCTAGCTGTTTTCTAGGTGTAAAAGTATAACTATCTCACACTTTTAACTAAAATAAATATAACCCTTAGTTAATAATTACTAACATAAATGTGTTGTCTAAATTGATAAAAATCCCTACCTACTCATGGTCGGGATTTTCATCATCTGGTCTTCACTTTTTGTTATCTAATTCATTTATGAACCGTAGGAACAGCTGCCAAAAGAATAGTTAGAAATTAATGTGGATTCTTTAGGATCAAAGTTAGAAAAGACCCGGAAAATTTTACGGAGCTTTTTCTAAACATAAGTACATATTACCTTAATGAAAAACGATAAAAATCAATTCTATTAGATTCAGTCGGGATTATTATTAAGAGGTCTTTAACCCTTTGGTAATTCCCCAAAAGTAATGCAAATGCGCATACAGACAGTGGTTTTTTATGAAAAATTCACCTTCTATTTAACGGAGTACCTGATGACATTTGCATTGGGCTATTACTTTATTTTCACATTAGCCTCTGCACTGATAGAGGCTGGATAATCAAGCAATTCAAGTTTAACAGGTCCTAAGTCAGTTGCCTCAGATGGGAAAGGAACGGAATACAATACATAGTCGTCGACATAAGAATAGGAGATACCATATGGTTCATCCTTACTTATTACATTTCCATCTGCATCTATTGCATGCGTAAAAATTGCTGATTTGAATTGATTCGGATTCGTATCTAATTTAATGGACATCTCGCCTTGCTCTATCTCTACATCTGTTAATTTTCCGTCTTTCGGTGCCTTAAGTATTTTCTTTTTTATCGGGTCTACTTCAACATTGAGCTCTTCCTTATCAAGCGCACGAATTGAATTGAAACGCAAATATAATTCTTTAGGATTAGTAAAGTAGTTGCTCTGCAAATAAATGATTGTTTCGTTCTCATTGATTTGTGTAGTCTCTATTACACTTGTATTCCATGTTTCTCCTTTTTCATCTATTAGATGCAAGTCATTAATACCAAATATCTTTTTACTATTTTGCGAATGATAATATACATGTACAGCTGTTTGAGAAGGATACATTGTTACGTCCTTGATTGTAAATTGCTGTCCTTCAATTTCTAATGTTTTATCCACATTATACACTTTCTTTCCAACAATTTTACCTTTATCTAAAGTAAAGGGAATTTCCCAAACCCCGTCTAAAAGTTTCTTATCTTTAGAAAACTGAGTTGAAAGAATTAGTTCATTTGGCAGATTATCCCCTTCTTTTAAAGGAACCCTGATTTCCAGCAAAGAATCCGGATTATCATTCCGATATTCACCAACTATATGATAAGGCAATACCTCTCCTTTTTCATTAAGCAATTGAAAGCTTCCTAGAGTAATAACTACGTCTTCTTCATCTGATTGATATTCATAAAAAATGATCAGTGATTTTTCATCATGAATAATTGAATTCAAAGTAAACTCTATACCTTTGTTATTCACACTTGAATCCACTTTTTGTATGTAATTATTTTCAACAGCTGCAAGTAGTCCTTTGTCATATCGGACAAAATCAACAATTTTCCCCATACCAGGTACATTTGACATGTAATATGCAACGGGTTCGGATACATTAACAGATGTAATAAACGTAAGTCCTAAAATACATGCAGCAGTGAATGTCTTAATGGGCAGCTGCACTCTCTTTTTCTTTTTCTCTGCTTTTGCTTGCTGTATTCCCCTTAGAATTGCCTGGTCAGAGCGATCGTCAGAAATGGATAGATCCTTCATTATTTTTTTTGATTCAGCCAACTCACTTTCTTCTCTTTCAAACATTTAGCCCACCCCCCTTATTTAATTGAACCTGAAGTGCTTTTAGGCCTTTGTATAGCCAGGTTTTAATGGTGCTCTCCGACCTTTCGAGAATTTCGGCAATATCTTTTATCTTTAAATCGTTATAATACTTTAAAATAATGACTTCTCGAAAACGTGCATCTATTTTTAGTAATGCTTCCTCTATTTCTAACGTCTGGTTGTCATTCTTCGTTACTATTAGATTATCAATATACTTAGGATCTGCGATTCTTTTTCTTTTACGAATTTGATCATGGCAGTAATTAAGCATAATCCGGATAACCCATGTTGAGAAGTATTCTGCATGTTTCAATTTATTCAATGAAAGATAAGCCCTAAAAGTTACTTCCTGCAATGCTTCTAAGGCCTCCTCCTCATTATGTAAGTAACCCAAGGCTATTTTTAATAGTCTACTTTTATGGATTTGGATTAATTCGTAGAAAGCATCATCATCTCCCTTTCTTGCTCTATTGACTAGGTTTTTCACTTCCAAGCGCGCTTCCCCCTTTTCTCTTTCTAGTTATTAGACATAACAAAGAAACAAAAAGTCTTAAGTTTTTACTTTCTGCAGAATTTTTTGGTATTTGATAATCGAATACTCTAAAGGAGTACCCGTTGCAAAAGTCCTTTTAAAAAAAACAAGTAATTCAGTAAATTTAGTTTATACTTATAAAAATTGTATAGATTTTTTGAATGCTTCTTCTCCTTGATATTGTAAATGTATAATCCAACAATGATAAGTTTTTTCTATTTCTATTTTAAATTTTAGAGAACTTAACCATAAAAAACTGCACCTCATTTGTTAGATCATGTCTAACAAATGGGGTGCATATCAGAATTTTTAAAACGGTATCACTTTTATTTAAATTCTATACGATTACTTGTAGCCTTGGAGTAAAGTTTGATCAAAAGTACCTCCCAAAGCCACATTTTGGGCAAAAGATCGTCACTCTAACCATAATCCTACTTTTCCACTAATAGATTTATATTTTTATGATTAAGTGCGAGTCTCCCCTTGTGATAGATTTTGCGGAAAATTGTTAGCCTTTATGGTAGATAATATATAGATTCCTTCAAAAGATTTAAAACATAAACGACAAATAGGGTTCTTTTCAAAAATTTCAATACTCTTGCAATTAATCTTTAAATCTTGGACATACTAATACTAGTACTCTAAAAACAGACAGTTGTCCAAATTCAAAAAGAATTCACCCATCAACTGTTTGGACTAATTGCTTAGGATTGGGCATCACTAGAAATCTTTCGCTTATATTTTCTTCAAGAATTTGCACCCGAACCCTACAAGCAAAACCACCACTTCCAATTTAAAAACAACCTTTTCAAAATATAGAACAGACCGTTAGAACTATTAGTAAATATTACTTTCCAAAATACACTTAAGTTGTTCAATTACGCTTTTGATTAACTAATTTTTTCTTCCTTAATTTTCACATCATTAACAATAGGTAAATCCTCTTTATTTTTCCCAATTAACAACATATATAAAACGGTACCAATACCAATTCCCCATGCAACTCCTAAAGTGGCGCATAACACACCTATCATTAGCACTAATCCACGCGAAATATTATTTGTAACCATTGACATCGCTATATACGCGCAAGCAAATCCAGTGAGTAGGATGGTTACCGATAGGGCAACTGGAAATAGCGGTGCAATAATACCCATGACTGGTAAAAGTAATCCTAATGGAATCGCTAGTAGATAGAAGTTTGCTACACCAGAGAAAATAGAATCCATTACATGACGACCCTTTTTATAACGTTGGATTAAGAAAACCTGTACCCCCGTCCAAATTGGTCCATGTAGCCACGGCATTGGTCCTGCTGTTAAAATTTGTGCTAAGTTACGGAATGCTAGTACGAAGTGACTTCGATTCATATTAATATCAATTTTTTCATCTTTTCTTGCTTCTTCCGCGTCTTTTAACAATGTTTGAGCAACAAGTAAATCCCCAAACACTAAAATATAAAACATAAACCCAATTGGAATCACAGACACAATCATTTCCCAAGGTGGTAAACCAACTGACCAGATGGATAATGTAGAAAACACTTCACCAATAGGAGGAACAAAAACTCCCCACTGAAGATCAAACGTAACTTCACCTGTAGAGAAACCTACAACACCAGCTAGTGCAAATGCAATTAATAATGCATTTGATCCCGCTATGGCCTTTGCCTTTGTATCTGGTAATCTAGCAAATGGAATAGAGAACATTAATAGAAGTACGATTACCCAAGCTGTCACTAACGTAATCGGCATCGTTGGTAAACGGCCAATCTCACTTTGAAATGCTGCAATCGCTGCCCCCATAATAATCCCCGCTTTTAGGGATGCAGGAATTACATTATTAAACTTTTCTCCTAATCTAGTTATACCAAAGAACAGGAATAATGCGATCACTACAATGGATATTGCGATCATACCATGAATCGCTTCAATACCAGGTGTAAGCGTATTCAAATAAACGATGGTTAAGGGAAGCGCTGGTGTAATTGCACCAGCAGCATATATGTCACCAAATAGTACGGTTTGAGCGATGACCCAAACTAAAAACACTAAACTTACTGTCCATGCAACTTCTAAAGAGATGTTAAAATATTTCATCGCAAGGGGAGTTATCGAACCACATGTTGCTAGTAGTAATAAGCCGCCTTGAAGATGCTGACTTGGTGTTATTTCGAGATGAACTCCTGGAATCCTCATTGTAAAGGGACCCCATTTAAACCCAGGATGAATTTCTCCTTCTTTCCGCTTTATAAGCATAATTATTACCTCCTTTATAACTAAATGAAAACGCTTAAATAATTTAGGTTAATCAGTACAACTTAAGAGCATACCCTTTGCCCTAAGTGACAACGGAGGACTTTCATTAAATTCTAACAACTATTACGAACTCCCCCTGCAAATCGAATGATTTGTCCGGTATGTAAAAAACCTTATCTTAATTTATCCTGTTGAATAAAATATTGACTTTTCCGGTATACCATCGCTTCCATTGTTGCAATTAGTTCATTCTCACTTTGGACATCGATTTTGTACCAAGCAAGTTTATGATTTTTCTTTATTTCTTTTGCATATCCAGTTAATGTCATACCACGTTTGCCAGCTGATATAAAGTTAACATTGGTTGTGACGCCCACTGCTGTTTTGCCATATGAGTTGCTTGCAGCTGCGAATACGTAGTCTGCAAGTGAAAAGATAATGGCCCCATGAACCATTCCATGTGAATTAAGCATGCGTTCGTCAGGAATTAATTCGGCTTCCGCTGTGCCAGGCCCAAGTTTTGTCAGTTTCATGCCGAGAAAGGATGCAAGTGGTTCGTCTTTTAAAAATTGCTTAATTTCATCGTAATGCAAATCATGAATAGCCTCATCATTTAATTGAATCGTCATGGATTAAATTCCCCTTTTTTTAAAGTTTTTTCATGCCATATTCAGTGTTTTTTTGAATAGTACTTTAGCAAATAAATATTTGCCTATATTCGCTTTAGACAACACTGTATCTAAATAAGTACCAGTAAAGCGAAGAGTGACAGTAAAGATAGTCGGGTTGTTCATTGTGAAGATACCAATTTAAGCCAAACCACATGCCGATAATAAAGAATTTTATGAAGTACATGATTTAAAACTTATTTTTCAATCAATTGATAATAGACTTCTTTTCTGCATATTCTTCAACTAAATAAATTTTTTCTTTTTTCCATAAGGCACCCTCCCTATAATTAATACAACGTTTTTAAAACGTTAGTTTCGTATGGTGATATACATCAATCTAGTTAAGACTATAAAAAAACATATAATTAAGTAAATTTAAAATTTACAAATTATTATACTCCCTCTCCAGTTATAACAAGAAAAGTAGGAATGAATTTAATTATATTGAATACTTTTTATAATCAAATTTTTTCATCATTTAATTATAGCATAACATTATTTTAACGGGAGGTGAAAAAACGAAACATATTTGCGAGCTTTTTTCTAAAGTGAATGGTTCAAATTCAAATGTAATTTTCTGTTTCCACTTTAGAAGTTAAATCAAAATCATAATTGCTAGAATTAATAGTGGTCAATACATCCCGGCAAAGGAAATGAGGAATATATTGTAAAAAAATAAAAGGAAGATCTGCTTAAAACAGACCATCCTTTTATCTATTGTTCAAAAAATATCTAATTCATAGTTCCAATCGAATATCGTATCAAAAACGATATTTATTTTATGAACGAATACTATACGATGTTTATATATTGTCCTGCCTATACATATTCGTGATATTCATTTGGGTCCTGCCCTTCTACACGGCCAGCTTCTCCTTTATCCAATGAATCAATTGTTTCAATATCCTCAGGTGCTAATTCAAAGTTGGTACTATTGAAATTATCTTTTTGATGCACGGGATTACTTGATTTTGGTATAGAAAATACGTCTGCTTGATAATTCCAATTTAAAATAATCTGCGCCGGGCTTTTATCGTACTTATCCGCAATTTCTTTAATTGTGGTATTTTTTAGCACGTCATTCAGATAACCTCTACCAAAAGGGCTCCAAGATTCAGTAAGAATGCCCCGTTTTTTATTTTCTTCTACCATACGGTTATTATTAAAATACGGATGACGCTCCACCTGATTTGTAGCAGGTGTCACACCTGTTGCTTCGATAATGTCGTCCAGATGTTCTGGTTCAAAATTTGAAACGCCAATGTTTCTGATTAACCCTTGTTTTTGAGCATCCACTAAAGCCTTCCAAGCTTCTACATACTTGCCGTCCTTAGGGTTCGGCCAATGAATTAAATACTTGTCAAAATATTTTAATCCAGTGCGGCGTAGAGATTCTTGGATAAAGATAAATGCCTTGTCATATTCATGGTAAGCACCGGGTAATTTCGTACTAATCAAAATTTCCTCTCTGGGCAGTGCGGACCGACGCACAGCTTCACCGACAATCCCTTCATTGTCGTAGTTTGTTGACGTATCGATTAAGCGATATCCTATATTCAAGGCGTTTAAAATTTCAAACGTACCCTGATCCCCATTAATACCGATCGTGCCTAATCCCACAAAAGGAAGTTCTGTACCATCATTTAGAGTAAAACCATTATTATTTAAAGTCAAAACCTCATCTCCTTTTTAAAAATTTTGCAATGTAAGTTGAGATTGGAAATAACTATTTCCATGATGTCTATAATTACAATACCCGATTTAAAAAAATCCTACACCAACCTGAATTGATTGCTATACCTTTGTGACTTTCTTGGTTTCTCACCAAATCCCCTCTATCCTTTCTCCCCCAACGTTCCACCCGCTCATTTACGCCTGAAGGCAATGTTATTAAGCTATTCCCCAAAAGGCCACTATCGACCTCTTTTTACGTTCTGTATTGTATATAATATTTTGACAATATAAAATAGATGTCCCTCTGAATGGAGACAGAATTAGACATAAGCAATGAGAATAAAAAATACCTTTCCCAACACTCTTATTCTTCTATCCCGTTTCTTACGAAGAGTATAGAAACAATATGACAAATAAACGAACACACTATAACTTTTTTATCAGACAGGGTTTTTGGGGGAATATTGGTCAAAGAAAAGGACTGAACCCTATTGGATCCAGCCCGGATTTGTATTGAGATTTTGAATAACCTTAAATGAATGTCTATCTATTCGTGTTTTCCCCGCTCTTTCCCCGACTCATTTACCGTTAGGATACCACCTTAGTTCCATGAGAAGAACAAAGTTACGTGAGAACCAAGAGAGTTACAGGGCGGACAAATTCTAAAATCCAACAAAATCCCCTTATTCAACAGTAACCGACTTAGCCAAGTTCCTTGGTTTATCTACATCACAGTCACGGTGCAGAGCAGCGTAATAAGAAATCAACTGCAATGGAATAACCGAAACAAGTGGTGAGAGCATTTCGTGTACTTCTGGTAGGACGAATGTGTCACCGTCTTGGTCTAGGCCTTTCATTGAGATGATGCATGGGTTAGCTCCACGTGCGACGACTTCTTTAACGTTGCCGCGGATGCTTAGGTTAACGCCTTCTTGTGTTGCCAGGGCGATGATTGGTGTACCGTCTTCGATCAGAGCAATGGTACCATGTTTGAGTTCTCCTCCAGCAAAACCTTCTGCTTGGATATAAGAGATTTCTTTTAGTTTTAATGCGCCTTCAAGGCCTACGTAGTAGTCAATACTTCGGCCGATGAAGAAGGCATTTCTTGTTGTTGATAGGAAGCTACGTGAGATGTCTTCGAAAGTTTCTTTTGAGTCACATAGTGTTTCCATCGCATTTGCAACAATACCTAATTCTTGGACAAGGTTAAATTCTAATTCACGTCCTTTAGCAATCGCTGTGACCTCTGCTAAGATTGCTAATACCGCTACTTGGGCAGTGTATGCCTTTGTAGAAGCGACAGCAATTTCTGGTCCAGCATGTAACAAGAGCGTGTAGTCTGCTTCACGGGATAAGGTTGAGCCAGGGACATTTGTAATCGTTAATGCTGGGTGTCCCATTTCTTTCACACTAACTAATACTGCACGGCTATCAGCTGTTTCACCACTTTGTGAAATAAAGATGAATAACGGTTTTTCTGATAGCAACGGTGTGTTATAAACAAATTCACTTGAGATATGCACTTCAACAGGGACTTTCGCTACTTTTTCAATATATTGCTTACCGACTAATCCAGCATGGTAAGACGTACCGGCAGCGATAATGTAGATACGATCAGCACTGTTCATTGCATCCAGAATCTCTCCATCAATCGCTAGCTCTCCTTGGTCATTCTGGTATTTCTGAATGATTTTACGAAGAACAAGTGGTTGCTCATCGATTTCTTTTAGCATGTAGTGAGGGTATGTTCCTTTTTCAATATCGCTTGCATCAAGTTCTGCTGTGTAAGGTGCACGTTCGATTGTTTCCCCTTTAAGGTTCTTAATCGTTACACCGTCTTTTGTCACCATTACCATTTCTTTGTCCATGAGTTCTACATATTGATCTGTGATTTGAATCATTGCCATCGCATCAGAAGCCACGACATTGAATGCCTCTCCTAAACCAACTAATAATGGACTTTTGTTCTTCGCGACATAGATTGTGCTCTTGTCTTCATTATCTACAAGCGCAAGAGCGTAAGAGCCTTTAAGCTGTTGCAAAGTTTTGCGAAAAGCTTCTTCAGTGCTAAGCTCTTTAGCAAATTGATCAATCATTTGTACGATAACTTCGGTGTCTGTTTCACTTTTCAGCTCCACACCTTGTAAGAATTCACGTTTCATCTGTTCATAGTTTTCAATCACACCGTTATGAACAAGTGTGTAACGACCTGAATTACTTTGATGAGGGTGTGCATTTTCTTGACTAGGTACACCATGTGTTGCCCAACGTGTATGACCGATTCCTGTATTCGCTAAAACCTTTTCGTCTACAATCGCACGAAGGTCAGCAATTCTGCCTTTTTCTTTAAAAACTTGCACGCCAGCTTCATTGACTACCGCAATACCTGCAGAATCATAGCCTCTATATTCTAGCTTTTCTAAGCCTTTTAATAAAATTTCCTTTGAATCTTGATTACCAATATATCCAACAATACCGCACATACTTCTTCCTCCTAATGTAGAAGGGGCAAGAAGCCTTTAAGGGCGTACTTGCCCCTTATCTCCGTATTTTTTCAATGTGAAAGCAAGGCATGACATAGATGCCTTTACGTTCTATATTTATGGCATTCATCTCTCTTTGTCCATTAGGTTACCCTAATGATTTAAAGACATGATTACGGTTGTGCTTTTCAACCGGGAGGTACCCGCCGATGCTTCGATAAACCTCCTCCTCGTCAACTAACCTTCCATATCCGTTCAAAGATTAGCCCGGGCGCTTTAATTATGAAATTGTGCTTCTAAACCACCTTTCTTTTTTATATACAAAAACATGATAAGCATAACCGATACGCTTATGAAA
This sequence comes from Cytobacillus sp. FSL W7-1323, assembly GCF_038595015.1. Lineage (NCBI taxonomy): Bacteria > Bacillati > Bacillota > Bacilli > Caryophanales > Bacillaceae > Cytobacillus > Cytobacillus sp. FSL W7-1323. The sequence goes on along the minus strand of NZ_CP151998.1, from coordinate 210,247 downwards.
GTCAACGAATAACCATCAATTAATAGGTATTTTTTACTATAAGTGGAAGTTCTCCATGCTTTTTTCATACATAAATAAAATATGCATAAGAAAACAGAAGCGTTCCCTTATGCATCAATATTACACGCTTATTTTAGTCCCATTTCTTCTTCTACAACAGCAGCAATACGGTTTACATATGCTTCACAAGCCTCTTCTGTAGCTGCTTCTGCCATGACGCGAACAAGCGGTTCAGTTCCTGAAGGACGGACAAGAATACGTCCTTCACCATTCATTTCTTTTTCAACTTCACTAATAACAGCTTTAACCTTTTCATTATCTGTTACATGGTGTTTATCCGTTACTTTAATATTAACGAGCTTTTGTGGGAACTTCTGCATTTCTTTCGCAAGCTCTGAAAGTGATTTGTTTGTCACCTTCATAATGTTCACTAGTTGTAAACCAGAAAGGAGCCCGTCACCTGTCGTGATATGATCAAGGAAGATAATATGGCCTGATTGTTCGCCACCTAAACTATAACCACTCTTCTTCATTTCCTCTACAACATAGCGGTCACCGACTGCCGTTTGCACACTTTTCATCTCATTTGCTTCTAATCCCTTATAGAAACCAAGGTTGCTCATTACTGTAGAAACAACGGTATCCTCTTTAAGTCTACCTTGTTCTTTCAAGTACTTCGCACAAATGAACATGATTTGGTCACCATCTACCACTTGCCCTTTTTCATCGATAGCTATCAACCGATCGCCATCACCATCAAAGGCAAGCCCTACATCCGCTCCTCTTTCTTTCACAAAAGCAGCTAAGGCTTCTGGATGTGTAGAGCCCACTTCCTCATTAATATTTAACCCATTGGGTGAAGCACCCATCATCGATAAATCGGCATCCAAGTCAGCAAATAAATGATTTGCTAAGAATGAAGTCGCTCCATGTGCACAATCTAAAGCGATATGAATGCCAGAAAAATCATCATCAACAGATTGCTTTAAGTATTGCAGATATTTCTGTCCGCCTTCGAAGTAATCATTCACTTGTCCAAGATCACCACCAACTGGTCGTGGTAGGGAATCATTCTCCTTGTCCATTAGTTCTTCGATTTCATTTTCCTGTGCATCTGAAAGCTTGAAGCCATCTGGACCAAAAAACTTAATTCCATTATCCGCAACAGGATTATGGGAAGCAGATATCATTACGCCCGCCTCTGCATCTAATGCTTTCGTTAAATAGGCAACACCTGGAGTAGAAATAACGCCGAGTCGCATCACTTCTGCGCCGATAGAAAGAAGGCCTGCTACCAGTGCATTCTCAAGCATATGTCCTGAGATTCTTGTATCTCTCCCAATTAAAACTTTTGGGCGTTCTTGATCTTTTGTTAATACATATCCACCAAATCTACCTAGTTTAAAGGCTAACTCTGGCGTTAACTCACTATTTGCCACTCCGCGAACGCCATCCGTACCAAAATATTTTCCCATTATTAATCGCTCCTTCACTTTCCTCTGCTGTTCCATCTATTCTTTTTCTGTAATATTGATTGTTGCCGTCTCACTCTCAAGTTGGGACTCAACACCAAGAGGTGCGTCTAATTGAATATTCACCTCATGTTCTCCAGGATCAAGGCCAGATACATCTATAGATAGGGTAAAATCACCTTTACTTAAACTATTCATATCCTTTTCATTACCAGAAACCTTCAAGCTTGTCTCACCTTCATCAGGGCTTTGAAATGTCACATCATATTGGTCGTCTAATCCTGTGATTGTTATCGGCATGCCTGAATAGGTTCGATTCACTGTTTGTTCATTTGCGGCTTGTTCCTGCTCTTGTTCTTGTACTTGTGATTCTTCTTCCTCACTGCTGCTATCTTCTGGTGCTTCTTGTTCCTTAACAGTCACATTGGCATTAACCGTCACTTCTTTAGGATCAACACTAGTAATTCCGTCAGAGATGATCACAGGTAATTTTATTTCCTGATCTTTATCGAGTTTGCTTAAATCGACCTCAACCCTAACCGTTTTTACATCATTTAGAACATTTTCTGGAGCAAAAATGGTTGCTTCTGTTTGGCTGAGTTTAAGAGAGTCTAACTCAACTCCCGAAGGAAGGCTCCCGGTTTCAACAATATCGATGGGCACCGTCTTACTTAAACGCTTCACATCGACCGAAACCTCCACCTCACCTGGATTTACATCTACATCTAATTTATTCATATTACGATCGAGCACATTAATCGCGGCTGTTTCTGTAAATGATTCCGTTATAGAACCTTTTGTATTAACAGTTGCTTTGACATAAGCAATCGATTCAATCACATTTTTGGCACCTGTTATTTTGACTGTACTAGGTTCAGCAAGTGCTGCTTCGGCCTTGTAACCTTCTTCAAGTAAACTATTGTTAAATTCTGCTTCCACATTGAACTCTTCAGTTACTTTTTCATCAATTGTTACATCTACAGTAGAAGGGTCAATTATATATTCAAGCTTATCGGATAGATCTTTAATCCCTACCTCTACTTCTTGTCGACCAATTTCTGCATCTGATAAGTCCACAAACACTTCAAAGTTCCGCTGTGCCTTCGCATTTTCCAAATGGCTCCTTGGGCCATCTAAAGTAACAGCCACTGTTTCTGGAAGTCCGGAAACGACAAGATTATCTGTATCATAGTAAGCTGTGAGCGGAACATTTTCAATGACAGCTGAGCCATCATCTCCAGGTACATTGATACTTCTATTATCGTTATTCGTATCATAAACCGAATCAAACAGGAGCAGAGCAATTAATAAAGCCACTACCTTCATAAACCATCTGGTATCAATGAGCTTATCAATATATTTATCCATTTTTCTTTCCCCTCCAGTTCCAAAGAGTGGAAGAAGATTGTTTTGATTTAGCTGAGTGAATAAGCTTCTCATTTAAAAGTTCTTTGAGCTGATCGAGTTTCAAATCGCGTGTAAGTTCACCATTTTTCGCTACAGATATTCCACCTGTCTCTTCAGACACAATAATGGTGATACTATCTGTTACTTCACTAATTCCCATCGCTGCTCTATGTCTAGTACCTAACTCTTTAGAGATAAAAGGACTTTCTGATAAAGGCAAGTAACATGCAGCAGCTGCAATTTGACTTTTCTGTATAATAACGGCGCCATCATGTAATGGTGTATTGGGAATAAAGATATTAATAAGTAATTCTGATGATATTTTGGAATGCAATGGAATACCAGTTTCAATATAGTCACCCATACCAGTTTCACGTTCAATCGAAATTAGCGCACCAATTCTCCGCTTAGCCATGTAATCAACAGACTTTACAATTGCAGTAACTAATTGATCTTGATCCATCTCTTCTTGGTTACCACTTCTAACGAAGAATTTACCCCTACCAAGCTGCTCTAGTGCACGACGCAACTCTGGTTGGAAGATAATAATAATGGCTAGTACCCCCCATAAGAGAACTTGTTCCATCATCCATCCTAAAGTTTGCAAATGAAGGATATCACTTAAAACCTTTACAATCAGAATAATAAATATCCCTTTGACTAATTGGACGGCTTTCGTCCCTTTAACAATCATAATTAATTTATATATAACGAACCAGACAAGGAGAATGTCTACTGTATTCGCTAAAAGCCTTAATAAAGGTAAATCTGTGAAAGATAAATCTAAAAGCGACATTTTCCTTCCTCCAAGTATTTATTTCCACCATTAAAATAGTCGTTTAACCTACTTATTATACCATATTTCTAATGAAATCCAATTTTCTAGTTATGTATACAATCGTGAACGTTATTAAAATATATCCTACATTTTTATTACTACATATGCAAAGATTAAGCGATTTATTAACAAATAATTACATATTTACACTTCTTTGAACAAAGGAAAAAGCCACCGCATTATAGCAGTGACCTATTTTCCCTTACTCTTTTTCATCCTCTTGTGTAACAGTCGAGATTAAACTTTTACTTGTATTTTTAATGTGATACCATAACCATTCAAAAAGCTGGTCTACTTCTTTTATTTCTCCTGTGACGTTACCAGCCGAGGCTAAATATTGCTCACCATTAATGACCGTTGCATCCCCTTCGACTTCACCATTTATTTGCAAGTTTCCATTCTTAACAACAACATCTCCCTTGACCACTTCTCCTTCTGGGACAATGACCGTATCGTTCTCAATCACTAGATTAGATTGCTTGGAAACAGACAATGCACTTTCTTGATTCCAGGCAGATAGAACACTTCCAGACATTAAGATAAGAAAGAGTGATGCTGCAGCAAGCATTGGGTGCTTCCTGAGCCACCTTTGTGCACCTACTTTTTTCTTTTCTTTAGGCAGTCTTGCCATCACATTCTCAGTAAAACCTGCAGGCGCTTGGAAATGTGACGTACTCTGGACAAAGGCAATCGCTCGCTTTAGTTCATGAAAATGCATGCGGCATTCTTCACATTGCTCTATATGTGTTTTGAGTAATTGTTTATGCTCATCTGTTATTTCTTCATCTAAATATTCATGCATATATTCAATAATTTCTTCATTACATTTCACTGAAATCACCTTCTTATACGTAGCGTAATTGCTTTCTTAAAGCTTCTCTTCCCCTATGAATCCTCGTTTTCACAGTGCCTAATGGTAGATCTAAGGTCTCACTGATTTCATTCAAGGATAGTTCTTCAATGTACTTAAGCACGATGACCGATCGATATTTTTCCGGTAGCTTCGAAATTTCCATTTGTATGGTTTCCTGCAACTCCATTTTTTCTACATCTTCTTCAGGTAGTTTCGTACTCGCGGGAATTTGTGAGTACATATTTAAACCGTCTGTTCCTGCTACTTCCGCGTCCAAATAATAGTCAGGCTTTTTCTTCCTGATCCGGTCAATACATAGGTTTGTTGCAATGCGATATAACCATGTTGAGAACTTTAAGTTCGTATTGAAGCTTTGTATATTTACATATGCTCGTAAGAAAGCTTCTTGTGCAATATCTTCAGACTCATGTTGATTACCCAACATTCGATAACAGATATGATATACTCTGTCTTTGTATATTTCTACTATTTCAGCGTAAGCATCTTGATCTCCTTTTAATACTTGTTTAATTCTTTTCTTCACCAACAATTCCATCTATTTACCCCCGCTCTATGCGGCTTATCGATAATCATTTACGAATCGATAGCAAAAAGGTTTCACATATTTTTTATTAGGTTCCTTTTCCTCCATAAGTACTTTGGTTATATAAGAGTTATCACATAATATTTTAACAAATTTTAACTAAAGTAGTTTAATTAATTTTCATACTGGGTATAAAGGATTTAAAACCAGTGTGTTGACGAAGGAAAAAAGACCTTCCCTTCAATATTTTTGCTCCAACGAACAAGAGACCATACATTTAAAAATTGTCTACGTGCTGGAATAAAATTTTCAAATGGAAAGGACAATGATCTCATGTATACGGAGGAACTATTAAAAGATATTGAAATACACAGAGCTAAAATGGTTGAACTTGCTTCTATTTCTTCATTTTCAAACCACCAAGTTCTTAAAGCGAGCATTGAATTGGACAACCTAATTAATAGATACTATACATTAACATTAAAAAAAGAAGCTTGAGCATCGACTCAAGCTTCTTTCACTTTATAGTAATTTTTCACCGAATAGCGAGCCCATTAAGGCCACCGCTGCATCAGCTGTTTTATTTCTTTCATCTAATATTGGATTAACCTCAACAAATTCGGCCGAAGTAATCATTTGGGATTCTGCCAGTATTTCCATAGCAAGGTGGCTCTCTCGATAACTTATCCCCCCCATAACTGGTGTACCCACACCAGGTGCATCAGATGGATCAAGACCATCTAAATCTAACGAAAGGTGAACACCATCTGTTCGGTCTTGTAAATAACTAATCGTCTCTTCCATTACCCTCGGCATCCCTAAGCGATCAATTTCATGCATCGTAAAGACTTTTATTCCCTTGGCTTTAATCAAATCCCTTTCGCCTTGGTCTAAAGACCTTGCTCCTATAATCACAACATTTTCAGGCTTCAACTTCTTATGGACTCCTCCTACCTCTAATAACAATGGATGCCCAAATCCTAGAGCGACTGCTAAGGACATCCCATGAATATTACCGGATGGCGAAGTTTCTGCTGTATTTAAGTCCCCGTGTGCATCGTACCAAATCACACCTAAGTTATGATAATGCTGTAATAAACCAGCTAACGTACCAATAGCGATACTATGATCCCCTCCTAAAACAAGAGGAAATGCTCCTTTTTTTACTACCCCATCAACTTGATCTGCTAAGATTTTAGTCTTTTCTGCAATTAAGTCCAAGTTTCTTAAACCTGTTTCCTTATCTATTTGTTCAGTCGACCTACCTATTTCAATATCACCTAAATCATCAACTTGGTGATTAAGTTCTTGTAATCTATTTTCAATGCCCGCATATCGGATGGCACTTGGCCCCATGTCTACCCCTCTTCTTAATTGTCCCAAGTCCATCGGCATACCAATAATTGAAATGTTTTTCATTTAGTTGCTCCCCCTACTAAAGAATGAATTCTCTCTCTATTGTAAACGGTTACATTCTAATGGTTCAACTGTGCAAAATTTTGTATATCTATACAAAAAAAGGGCATTTATTATTGCTCTGGGTCAATTACTGTGGGCAGGATAGCAGAACACAAACGGAAAATGATATATTTCTAAACACAGATTGAATTACAAATCACCAAAAATAGATGCGCTTCCTCTGCTTACTTAGTTAAGTCAGCTTAAAGGATTGTACAAAGAAAGGCCCTGTGATATCTCATACAAGAAGTATGTGGGTAATTTCCTTATGTTTAATCTCATGGGAAAAATACAAGATAACAAATAAAAATCCTTAAACATAAAATGTTTAAGGATTAAGTGAGCCATGAAGGACTCGAACCTTCGACCCTCTGATTAAAAGTCAGATGCTCTACCAACTGAGCTAATGGCTCGAAAATGGCTGGGCTAGCAGGGATCGAACCTGCGAATGACGGAATCAAAATCCGTTGCCTTACCGCTTGGCTATAGCCCATCGTATGTAAAAAAACAAAATAAAAAGGACTAATTATATTATGTCCGCTTTTTGGATTTTCATTCAAATAAAATTGAAATGGTGGAGGGGGGCAGATTCGAACTGCCGAACCCGAAGGAGCGGATTTACAGTCCGCCGCGTTTAGCCACTTCGCTACCCCTCCGACATAAATATATTAAAATGGTGCCGGCCAGAGGACTTGAACCCCCAACCTACTGATTACAAGTCAGTTGCTCTACCAATTGAGCTAGGCCGGCCCATCTATAGTAAATTGAAATGGTGGAGGATGACGGGATCGAACCGCCGACCCTCTGCTTGTAAGGCAGATGCTCTCCCAGCTGAGCTAATCCTCCAAAATGGTGACCCCTACGGGATTCGAACCCGTGTTACCGCCGTGAAAGGGCGGTGTCTTAACCGCTTGACCAAGGGGCCAAAAATATTTAAAGTTCTTACCAGAGCTTCCAACCGGGCTCGAACCGGTGACCTCTTCCTTACCATGGAAGTGCTCTACCTGCTGAGCTATGGAAGCATCAGCTAAATATCTTTGATTTTGTTTAAAATGGCTCCGCAGGTAGGATTCGAACCTACGACCGTTCGGTTAACAGCCGAATGCTCTACCACTGAGCTACTGCGGAATAATATGTTAATATGTATGCCCGGCAACGTCCTACTCTCACAAGGGGACAGCCCCTAACTACCATCGGCGCTGAGAAGCTTAACTTCCGTGTTCGGTATGGGAACGGGTGTGACCTTCTCGCTATCGCCACCGGACTATGAAATTGTAAGGGAATCGTTCCCTCAAAACTAGGTAATGTTGAAGAAGATATTTATTGAGTAATCGCCTGAATGCGTGCTGTAGGATACTACTTACGTAGTTCTGTCCAGCTGCGGCGCCTAGGTGCTCGAGGTCATAAGTCAAATTTGTCATGAGGTTAAAGAACAACCTCCTGTCAAATCTGTCTTATGCTTGTCGCACCTGTGCAAGGCGCTTTCGCTTTTCGTTTTTGGTTAAGTCCTCGATCGATTAGTATTAGTCAGCTACATGTGTCGCCACACTTCCACCTCTAACCTATCAACCTGATCATCTTTCAGGGATCTTACTAGCTTGCGCTATGGGAAATCTCATCTCGAGGGGGGCTTCATGCTTAGATGCTTTCAGCACTTATCCCTTCCGCACATAGCTACCCAGCGATGCCTTTGGCAAGACAACTGGTACACCAGCGGTGCGTCCATCCCGGTCCTCTCGTACTAAGGACAGCTCCTCTCAAATTTCCTGCGCCCACGACGGATAGGGACCGAACTGTCTCACGACGTTCTGAACCCAGCTCGCGTACCGCTTTAATGGGCGAACAGCCCAACCCTTGGGACCGACTACAGCCCCAGGATGCGATGAGCCGACATCGAGGTGCCAAACCTCCCCGTCGATGTGGACTCTTGGGGGAGATAAGCCTGTTATCCCCGGGGTAGCTTTTATCCGTTGAGCGATGGCCCTTCCATGCGGAACCACCGGATCACTAAGCCCGACTTTCGTCCCTGCTCGACTTGTAGGTCTCGCAGTCAAGCTCCCTTGTGCCTTTACACTCTACGAATGATTTCCAACCATTCTGAGGGAACCTTTGGGCGCCTCCGTTACTCTTTAGGAGGCGACCGCCCCAGTCAAACTGCCCACCTGACACTGTCTCCCATCCCGATAAGGGATGTGGGTTAGAATTTCAATACAGCCAGGGTAGTATCCCACCGACGCCTCCACCGAAGCTAGCGCTCCGGCTTCTAAGGCTCCTACCTATCCTGTACAAGCTGTACCAAAATTCAATATCAGGCTACAGTAAAGCTCCACGGGGTCTTTCCGTCCTGTCGCGGGTAACCTGCATCTTCACAGGTACTATAATTTCACCGAGTCTCTCGTTGAGACAGTGCCCAGATCGTTACGCCTTTCGTGCGGGTCGGAACTTACCCGACAAGGAATTTCGCTACCTTAGGACCGTTATAGTTACGGCCGCCGTTTACTGGGGCTTCGATTCAAAGCTTCGCGTGAGCTAACCTCTCCTCTTAACCTTCCAGCACCGGGCAGGCGTCAGCCCCTATACTTCGCCTTGCGGCTTCGCAGAGACCTGTGTTTTTGCTAAACAGTCGCCTGGGCCTATTCACTGCGGCTCATCAAGGCTTTAACACCCTAATGAGCACCCCTTCTCCCGAAGTTACGGGGTCATTTTGCCGAGTTCCTTAACGAGAGTTCTCTCGCTCACCTTAGGATTCTCTCCTCGCCTACCTGTGTCGGTTTGCGGTACGGGCACCTTATTCCTCGCTAGAGGCTTTTCTTGGCAGTGTGGAATCAAGAACTTCGGTACTAAATTTCCCTCGCTATCACAGCTCAAGGTATGTGACCATGGGATTTGCCTCATGGTCCCTCTAACTGCTTAGACGCACATCCAATAGTGCGCTTACCCTATCCTCCTGCGTCCCCCCATCACTCAAACAGAATACGGTGGTACAGGAATATCAACCTGTTGTCCATCGCCTACGCTTTTCAGCCTCGGCTTAGGTCCCGACTAACCCTGAGCGGACGAGCCTTCCTCAGGAAACCTTAGGCATTCGGTGGATGGGATTCTCACCCATCTTTCGCTACTCATACCGGCATTCTCACTTCTAAGCGCTCCACCAGTCCTTACGGTCTAGCTTCAACGCCCTTAGAACGCTCTCCTACCACTGAACATCAACGATGTTCAATCCACAGCTTCGGTGATACGTTTAGCCCCGGTACATTTTCGGCGCGGAGTCACTCGACCAGTGAGCTATTACGCACTCTTTAAATGGTGGCTGCTTCTAAGCCAACATCCTGGTTGTCTAAGCAACTCCACATCCTTTTCCACTTAACGTATACTTTGGGACCTTAGCTGGTGGTCTGGGCTGTTTCCCTCTTGACTACGGATCTTATCACTCGCAGTCTGACTCCCATGGATAAATCTTTGGCATTCGGAGTTTGTCTGAATTCGGTAACCCGATGAGGGCCCCTAGTCCAAACAGTGCTCTACCTCCAAGATTCTTACGCATGAGGCTAGCCCTAAAGCTATTTCGGAGAGAACCAGCTATCTCCAAGTTCGATTGGAATTTCTCCGCTACCCACACCTCATCCCCGCACTTTTCAACGTACGTGGGTTCGGGCCTCCATCCAGTGTTACCTGGACTTCACCCTGGACATGGGTAGATCACCTGGTTTCGGGTCTACGACCACATACTCATTCGCCCTATTCAGACTCGCTTTCGCTACGGCTCCGTCTGTCCAACTTAACCTCGCATGTAATCGTAACTCGCCGGTTCATTCTACAAAAGGCACGCTATCACCCATTAACGGGCTCTAACTACTTGTAGGCACACGGTTTCAGGATCTCTTTCACTCCCCTTCCGGGGTGCTTTTCACCTTTCCCTCACGGTACTGGTTCACTATCGGTCACTAGGGAGTATTTAGCCTTGGGAGATGGTCCTCCCTGCTTCCGACGGGATTTCTCGTGTCCCGCCGTACTCAGGATCCACTCTGGAGGGAACGAAGTTTCAACTACAGGGCTTTTACCTCCTATGGCGGGCCTTTCCAGACCTCTTCGTCTATCTCGTTCCTTTGTAACTCCGTATAGAATGTCCTACAACCCCAAGAGGCAAGCCTCTTGGTTTGGGCTAATCCCGTTTCGCTCGCCGCTACTCAGGGAATCGCGTTTGCTTTCTCTTCCTCCGGGTACTTAGATGTTTCAGTTCCCCGGGTCTGCCTTCCATACCCTATGTATTCAGGTATGGATCCTATCCCATAACGGATAGGGGGTTTCCCCATTCGGAAATCTCCGGATCAAAGCTTACTTACAGCTCCCCGAAGCATATCGGTGTTAGTCCCGTCCTTCATCGGCTCCTAGTGCCAAGGCATTCACCGTGCGCCCTTATTAACTTAACCATTGTTCGGCTTGCGATAAGCTACGCATTTCGGCGTCAGCTCACTCGTCAACATCCTCATGTGCACAAGACGCACACTCCGGTGTTTCCTCGCTCGCTTCCTTGAACTGCTTGCTTCTCACAACCCTCACGGTTGTGTTTTCTTAAAAAAGTTTAGTATCTTTACTCTATTACTATTAAATAGAGAGAAAATAACTAAGGTGGCGATTACTCGGTAATCTTCTTCATTACATTATCTAGTTTTCAAAGAACGATTGAATTGAGAGATTATACTCTCAAAACTGAACGAACAGTCTAACATCAAGTTAATTCCGTATATTCCTTAGAAAGGAGGTGATCCAGCCGCACCTTCCGATACGGCTACCTTGTTACGACTTCACCCCAATCATCTGTCCCACCTTAGGCGGCTGGCTCCAAAAGGTTACCCCACCGACTTCGGGTGTTACAAACTCTCGTGGTGTGACGGGCGGTGTGTACAAGGCCCGGGAACGTATTCACCGCGGCATGCTGATCCGCGATTACTAGCGATTCCGGCTTCATGTAGGCGAGTTGCAGCCTACAATCCGAACTGAGAATGGTTTTATGGGATTGGCTAAACCTCGCGGTCTTGCAGCCCTTTGTACCATCCATTGTAGCACGTGTGTAGCCCAGGTCATAAGGGGCATGATGATTTGACGTCATCCCCACCTTCCTCCGGTTTGTCACCGGCAGTCACCTTAGAGTGCCCAACTGAATGCTGGCAACTAAGATCAAGGGTTGCGCTCGTTGCGGGACTTAACCCAACATCTCACGACACGAGCTGACGACAACCATGCACCACCTGTCACTCTGTCCCCCGAAGGGGAAAGTCCTATCTCTAGGATTGTCAGAGGATGTCAAGACCTGGTAAGGTTCTTCGCGTTGCTTCGAATTAAACCACATGCTCCACCGCTTGTGCGGGCCCCCGTCAATTCCTTTGAGTTTCAACCTTGCGGTCGTACTCCCCAGGCGGAGTGCTTAATGCGTTTGCTGCAGCACTAAAGGGCGGAAACCCTCTAACACTTAGCACTCATCGTTTACGGCGTGGACTACCAGGGTATCTAATCCTGTTTGCTCCCCACGCTTTCGCGCCTCAGCGTCAGTTACAGACCAGAAAGTCGCCTTCGCCACTGGTGTTCCTCCAAATCTCTACGCATTTCACCGCTACACTTGGAATTCCACTTTCCTCTTCTGCACTCAAGTTCCCCAGTTTCCAATGACCCTCCACGGTTGAGCCGTGGGCTTTCACATCAGACTTAAGGAACCGCCTGCGCGCGCTTTACGCCCAATAATTCCGGACAACGCTTGCCACCTACGTATTACCGCGGCTGCTGGCACGTAGTTAGCCGTGGCTTTCTGGTTAGGTACCGTCAAGGTACCGGCAGTTACTCCGATACTTGTTCTTCCCTAACAACAGAGTTTTACGATCCGAAAACCTTCATCACTCACGCGGCGTTGCTCCGTCAGACTTTCGTCCATTGCGGAAGATTCCCTACTGCTGCCTCCCGTAGGAGTCTGGGCCGTGTCTCAGTCCCAGTGTGGCCGATCACCCTCTCAGGTCGGCTACGCATCGTCGCCTTGGTGAGCCGTTACCTCACCAACTAGCTAATGCGCCGCGGGCCCATCTGTAAGTGATAGCAGAACCATCTTTCAATCTAATTATATGTATAAATAGATATTATCCGGTATTAGCCCCGGTTTCCCGGAGTTATCCCAGTCTTACAGGCAGGTTGCCCACGTGTTACTCACCCGTCCGCCGCTAATCTTTGGGAGCAAGCTCCCTCAGATTCGCTCGACTTGCATGTATTAGGCACGCCGCCAGCGTTCGTCCTGAGCCAGGATCAAACTCTCCAATAAAGTGTTTGATTAGCTCGTTTGCACCTATGGTGCTTTGTTGCTGATAAATCAGCTTTTTTCAGAATTACGCTTGACGTTTTACGTTCGTTCAGTTTTCAAAGAACAATCTCGTTCGCTTCAGAAGCGACTTTATTAATTTAACATTTAAGCTCGTTTTTGTCAACAACTTTTTTGTTTTTTTATTAAAAACTTTTTTAATAGTTGATGTCACTAACGACTGCTTTAATATAATAACACCATATCTTTTAAAACGTCAATGACTTTTTTTTATTTTTTTATTCTTTTTTTCATTTAATTTATAATGAGCATATTCATCTGCTGGAACAACCCTTTTGAATAAGCTTAAAAGTATCTCATACTTCTCTTTCATTGCAACTTTAACAACATCTGCAATTCGCTCATCTTCTAAATCGAACAATATTTCATCCATCTCTCTCTTTAATAAGTATTCAATTTCTTGTTGCTCTTTTCCATTTAGTAATAACCCGATCAACGATTGTTCCACCCTCTCTTTGACAAGCTATCACTATATTACCCATCCCCACTCATTTTATAATGATAAATTCATCATGTTTTTAATTTTTTTGCATAGATATAGGACAAGGATGTATTTGGGACGAGGTGAATAAGAATGAAGTTCTTTTATGTATTTCATGCAAAGAGATTAAAACAAATGACTTTAATTTTGGTAGCTGCATTTTTTACAGCAATGTTTATGTTTATGGAAACAACGATTCATTTACCTGTTTTTTCTACAAAAGACGCACCGAAGGCATTATATAAAGGGGAGAAAGGAGTAGCTCTCACTTTTAATATTGGTTGGGGAGATGAAAAGGCGGAGCCTATTTTAGATTTATTAAAGAAAGAAAAAGTCACTTCTGCTACATTTTTCTTATCAGGTTCATGGGCTGAGAGCCACCCTGATATTGTCGAACGTATTGCTAAATCTGGATATGAAATCGGTATACTGGGTTATAATTACGAAGACTATACAGAGCTAGAAGAAGATAAAATCAGACAAGATTTAGCTAGAGCACAAACCGCGTTTGCTAAGTTAAATATTAAGGATATTAAATATGTTAGACCACCTACTGGTCACTTTGACAAAAAGACCTTAGCAGCAGCAAAACAATTAGGCTATACAGTTGTGCATTGGAGTTTAGATTCTAAAGACTGGACAAATCCAGGTACAGATAAAATTATTCAAAAAGTACTCGAAGCTGAAAATGGAGAAATCGTATTGATGCATGCATCTGATTCAGTGAAACAAACATCCAAAGCATTGCCTTCTATCATAAATGGGTTCAAAAAGGAACAGATTGAGTTAGTTACTATTTCAGAAATGATGGCCAATGCCAATGCAACGGCAGAAGAAATTAATTAAACAACAAAAAGTCGCCTGGTTAAACAGACGACTTTTTTGCTTCCAATCTTTCTCTTTGACGGGCAGATTCTGCATTATATTTTGGTAACACGAGTAATTGATAAGCATTACAAATGATTAAAGGTAGAACCATTAACCATAACCAACTTTCTTCGTTTACTCTTAATACCGGCACCCATTCAATCGTTGTCACGACCACCATAAAAAACAACGCTGGTACAAAAGCATGTTTATTCGTAGTGGATACTTTCAAGGCCGCAATTACTACACCGGCTATTAAAACAAAACCTGCAAGTCCTAAATAAGGAAGAATACTATCTCCTGCATCCGCAAAAGCTTTATAACGGAAGTACACTAAATCAAATAGCACAAATAAAACCAACACAATTTGCACAGCATTCCATAATTGATGAGACTTAAAAATACCCAACCCAAAACGATGCACTGTTAAATATGCGAAAAATCCCATTTGACTAATAATACTAAAAATTAAACCGACACCGAATAACCAAAAAAGAACAGATAGTATTTCCAACGCATCAAAATTGGTAAATAAATGAGAAAATTCATCCCAACGCACGACAAAACCAATAACCCCTGTTGCAACGCCACCGACAAGTAATGTGGTTATAAAAAATTTGATCCAAGCACGGCTAGTCAATTCCTTTTCCCCCATAACGTTATTATCACTTAATGATTGTACCAAATCTTTACTTGAAAAATCTAGGCAATCCGCAATTTACGCATAATATTGACAGATTTTCTTCATTCTATTAGTACGGGATATTTATTTTAGGAGGCAGTTTAACATGAAAAAAAGCCTTTTTATTATTCCATTGCTCCTCATTCTAACCTTAACAGCATGTTCGCAATCAGGTAGTGAGCACATGGACTATGATCAAACAAAGAAAATGATTGTAGATATACTAAAAACGGATGACGGAAAACAAGCATTACAAGACTTAATGGCTGATGAAAAAATAAAACAACAACTAGTAATGGACCAAAATATGGTGACAGAAACAATCGAGAGTACACTGACATCTGAAAAAGGCACAGAGTTTTGGAAAAAGTCATTTGAAGACCCAGCGTTTGCTGAAACAATGGCTAAAAGCATGAAGTCAGAGAATGAGGAGTTACTCAAGGACTTAATGAAGGATCCAGATTATCAAAAAATGATGATGGACATTCTAAAGGATCCTGAAATGGAGAAAAAATTAACAGAAGTGATGAAAAGTCAAGAATTTAGGGCGCATTTGCAAACAGTCATTACTGAAACCTTTGAAAGCCCGCTCTTTAAGGCAAAATTACAGGACGTTCTTATGAAGGCAGCCGAAGAATCACAATCAGGTAAAGAAGGTAAAGAAGGTGGCGGCAGTAGTAGCGAAGGTGGTGGCGGTGAACAAGGTGGTGAAGGTGGCGGTGAAGGAGAAAGCGGCCAAGAAGGTTCTGGAGAAGAATAAAAATATAAAAAAGCATTTGGATTTAACATCCAAATGCTTTCTTATTATGCTTTTTTAATTACTTGTTGTGCAATTTCTGTATAGATTTTTCCTAAACGATGATCTGCGTCGTAAATAGATGGTGCGAAATCTTCTTCGCTCCAATCAGGCTGCTGCAGTGGTAATTGACCAATTACCTCTGTTCTTAGTTCTTCTGCAAGTTTTTCTCCGCCACCATGACCGAAGACATACTCTTTTTCACCTGTAACTTTACTTTCAAAGAAAGCCATGTTTTCAATTACGCCTAAGATTTCATGTTCAGTACGAATAGCCATCGCACCAGCACGTGCAGCAACAAAAGCTGCCGTAGGGTGAGGAGTAGTTACGATGATTTCCTTACATGATGGAAGCATTGTATGAACATCTAGCGCCACATCACCTGTTCCTGGTGGTAAATCTAATAGAAGATAATCAAGATCTCCCCACTCTACTTCATTAAAGAAGCTATTGAGCATTTTACCAAGCATTGGACCTCTCCAAATAATTGGTGCATTATCTTCTACAAAGAAGCCCATAGAAATAACCTTAACACCAAAACGTTCTACAGGAATTATGCGCTCACCTCTTACTACAGGACGCTTCATAATACCCATCATATCAGGGACACTGAACCCATAAATATCTGCATCTACTAGACCGACTTTCTTTCCTTGCCTAGCAAGAGCGACAGCCATATTGACAGATACTGTTGATTTCCCAACGCCACCTTTACCACTAGCAATAGCAATAAATTTCGTTTTACTATTCGGTGATAGTAGACCCTTATCTTCTTCAGGCATTGCTTGTCTATGTTTTTCTAGTGTTTCAGCCGGTAGTTCATTAAAACGGATACCCACGGATTCTGCACCAGCTGCTTTAATTCGATTCACAATCTCAGTTTGCAATTGCAATTGTTCAGCTGTTGCAGTCTTGGCGATCAATATTTTTACACTGACATGAGCCTTCTCCTCTTTTACTTTAATCTCTTCAATCGCTTGAAGTTCCCCGAGTGTTTTATGTAAAAAAGGTTCTTGTAAGCCCTCAATGGCTTCTCTTACTTTTTGTTCATTAATCATCTATCCTACACCCCTTTAAAATCGTTTCTTCATTAGAATAACTCTAATTGTCATTCTAACACATATTAGAATATCAGTCTTTATACAATGCCTAAAATATCTTAAAGATCTATTTGTATAAATGTTTATATTTTCCACGAAGGGATTTTTAGAAAATAAAAACACGAACAAATCTTTTGTCCGCGTTTAATCTTCAATCACAATCTCTTTCTCATTAGAGTAATGGCGCATTATGCCATTGTAAATGGAGGCTGCTATTTTATTTTGATAATCGTCGCTTTGTAGTAAGGTCCGCTCGTTCTGATTAGATAGGAAGCCTACTTCTACAAGGACACCTGGTTTTTTTGAATGATCAAGAATATAGACATTTTCTAATTCCTTCGCCCGTCTTGTCGTATTTTCTAAGTTAGCGATGAGTTCATCTTGGATAAATTTAGCCGCTCGTGCATTTCCATCTATATGAGAAGCAAAAAAGGTTTGTGCTCCTCTCCATTTAGGAGAAGGGATTGAATTCAAATGTACACTCACGTAAAAATCAGCATCACTATGGTTAATCATATTTAAGCGCTTTTTCAAATCCTCTACTTTTCGCCTACTATAGCCTTTAGTATCTTCTGCAGCTAAGTCCTTATCATCTTCGCGTGTCATCATCACCACGGCTCCTTGTTCTTGAAGGTAATCACGCAGCTTCAAAGAAACTTCTAGGGCAATATCTTTCTCTAACACATTTCCATTATCTGCTCCACCATCCGGACCGCCATGACCAGGGTCAAGAAGGATAACCTTTCCGGATAAAGGAAGATTCCAAGCGTTCCAGGAATCATCTTCAGAAAAGTCATATTGCAAAATAAAGAATAAAATAGCCAGTCCAGTTATAAAACCAATTACTTTTAATTTCTTCTTCACCGATTACCACTCCCCGCTCGTCCTCAAAATATATATATGGGACAAGGAGAATGATTAGAACGATTTAATGCAGTCTTAATTTATGCCTTTTTCGACCATTTTCAAACCCTTCCATCCACCAACTATAGATATACTGTTCACAACTGTAGAATAGGGATTCACTATAAACCCCTTCTTCATTTTGCGCCCAATATAAGAAAAAATGATACAGAGTATTCGTAAAATGCGTAAGTTCCCCTTTACATCTATGTTGAACAGTAGTAGCCGTCTCACCGCTAGTACCAAAATGACTATAATGTGCGCCTAAAAGATACGCTTCGATTGCCATATCATAGCAAGCTTCCTCTATTCCCGCATGGTTCATTAAACCTGTTAATAAACGAGATGAACCGAATAAGTGCTTGACTTGTTCTTTCAGATCCTTTACTGAGATCTCCTTTAGCACTGATTTTTCATATTTTAACTGCTTCTCTCGCCGCTTATCTTCAAATGTAGTAATAAGTGTCACTTGTTTTCACCTCTATCTCTATTCTTTAACTTCCTGTATAGAGGCATACAAAAAGCAGCGGTGATTTCCGCTGCCAATTTTTCCACTATATTAATGTGCTACTTTTTCTAACTCTTCTCTAATTTCCTTCGAACGTGCAGCAGCATGTTGAACAGCTTCGGAAATAGCTTCTCCGCCGTGATGAGCTTTTAGTGCTTCGACACCCGAATAAGTTGTACCATTAGGTGAGGTCACTCTCTCACGTAAAACAATCGGTGCTTCGCCTTTTTCTAAAACCATTTTTGCTGCTCCATATATCGTTTGAGCAATAATTTTCCGTGCTTTTTTTGGCCTCTAATCCTTGTTCTACACCCACCTTCTCCATCTCTTCCATTAGATAGTAGAAGTAGGCAGGGCCACTTCCTGCAAGACCTGTGAAAACATCCATCTGCTCTTCTTCAATGATAAATACTTCTCCCATGCAAGCAAGTAAATCTTTCACATCTCTCTCATGTCGCTTCTGTGTATAAGAACCGAGAGTCATCGCTGTAGCCGATTCTTGAATCATGCTAGATGTATTTGGCATCACCCGAATAACTTGCTGCTCATCATTTAGCTTCTCTTCCATATATGAAGTAGAAATACCTGCTAATACAGAAACAACCACTTGATCAGGTCTGATTTTATCTTTTAAGAAGGCAAGGGCTTCTTCTGCGCCATAAGGTTTCATTGCCATAATAAAATAATCAACTTCTTCATACGGTAGATCCTTTTGTAGCATCGTATGAACACCGTATCTTTCCTTTATTTCTGTCAACCGATCCCCATTGAATTTATTCGTTACATAAATTTGCTGTGCTGGTACCTTCTCCGCATGAATCATTCCTGAAATCATTGATTCCGCCATTGAACCTGCACCAAAAAAAGCCACTGTCTTATTCTCTAACATTTACACAAACACTCCTTAAAAGTTGTGTCTTCGTTTCCGTACTTTTTTCAACGTTATCTATCTTAACATGTCACTATTTAGAATCAAGGGTTAACGATTAAGTCATAAGCATATGAGCGAGATAGTGAAAGAAAGCGTTACCATTCAAATCCTGATGTCCTCTAACCTCGCTCAACGGTCTGTATGCAGGCTCAATCTTGAATATCGTGTTTTCATCTTTGTTGTAAAGTAAGGACAACCATCTGCACATACTTCAATAGTAGCTTCATGTTAAATTATTCTTTTATTCTGGGACACAAAGCAACAAATAATGGAAAAGACGAAAGTAAAACGGATGAGGAGAACTATTCAGATTTTATGACGATGATAGGTATGAGCCACATCATCCGAAAAGAACTGCTAAACATTTACGCTTCCACTAAGGAACGTCACAAATCTGTTTTGCGCTACTTATCCCTTTGCTTTCCCTTGTAACTATGTACCCCTTCACATTTTCAAACAGAGCGACTTGCCTAATTACCAACCTCGTAAGAAGATCTGCCCCCACTCCCTTTAAATTATCGCCACCAATAATCACTGTTCTGTAAATTAAATCACCGAAAAAATTTGATGTACATCATCAAAAAAAGCTTTTCGCCACGATAAGTGACAAAAAGCTCTATATTAATCAACTAATCGACTAGAACGAGATTTCTCCGCTGTCTTCTTTAACCAAGGCGTTAATGGTTTTTTTAGTACAAGCCCTAAGATTAAAGAGGCTACGAAAAAGAGAAATAAGTATAGAAAACTCATCCAGACGACATGAGGGACAATGCCTCCAACTGCTTCTCTCAGAATATTAATCGCATGTGTAAATGGTAAGAATGGATTAATCGCTTGGAAAAATGCTGGTGCAACTTGAATCGGGAAAGTACCGCCTGCACCTGATAACTGCAATACCATGAGTATAATCGCTAACGCCTTACCAATATTGCCAAAGATTGAGACAATCGTATAGACCATTGTCATAAACATCATCGCAATAATGACAGTAAATATCACAAACCAAACCGGATTTGCTGCGTAAGTTCCAAGAATCAGAAGATCACCAACACTAACAATTAACCCTTGTAGAAAGCCAACGATTAAAAATAGGACAAGCCTGCCAAGGTAAACATGACGAATAGAATACTCCTCTTTCATATCTTTTGGGTGGACATCTGTTTTTAATAAGTTCGCTAATAACAGTGCACCTACCCATAAACATAACACAGTATAAAAGGGTGTATTCGCTGAACCGTAATTTGGGATTGGATATAATTGATCCTCAACAAGCTTTACCGGCTCTTTAAAGAATTCACTTTCTTTTTGAATATCATTTTTTAATAACGCAATGATTTCTCCCAAATCATTATTTGCCTTAAAATCTCGAATATCATCGGCTGCTTTATGGACCGAATCTTCAAGCGCAGGAAGATTCCCTTGAATGAACGCGGTAACTTCAGAAAGTCCTTTTTCCACCTCAGGAAGGTTTTCATTCACTAAGCCCGCTATTCGCGAGAATTCTGACTCAATTTTAGGGAGGTCATTACGGACAAAGTTACTTGCTTGATGAACTTTTTCTTCCACACCTGGAAGGTCATTTCGTATAAAGTCGCTTGCCTTATGAACGGCATCAACTGCTTTCGGTAAATCCGTTTCAATCTTGGCAACAATCTCACCTATGCTCTCCTCGATTGCCGGTAAGTCAGCAATGATTTGATTGAGCTGTGCTTCACCTGTCTCAGCAATTCCTTCTGCATTTGTTAGCACTTCTTCTATATTCGGCATTTCTTGTTCAATTTTCTCTAAATCGCCCGCAGCTTTTTGTGCTGTATCATTCAATTGTTGCATGCCATTTAAGATCTCTTGCTTTCCACCATTGTTCATAAAAGCAACAAGTCTTCCCGCTTGAGCAGCGGTATCTTGAGCCTGTTTCCTAAGTACTTGGATTTGCTCTTTTGATAACTCACCTGAGCCCGCTTGCGCTAGGGAATCATTAAGTGCTGTTAACTGCTGTGATAATTGTGTTAATGAATCAATCACCGTTGTAAATTGACCGTTTTGATTTAACGCCGTAAACATATCAATCGCATAATTAACTGATGTAATATTTGTTTGCAATTGTTGCTGTAAATCTTTAATCGATTGATTGACCGAATTGTTCATTTGGTCATTTTCGAGTTGTTTAAGTACTTGGTCAATGGAATTGGCCGTATTTTCAATGATAACTGCATTTTGAGTTATAACATCTAATATGGGCTCAATTGCCCCTTCATTTGCTGATAAAAAGCTATTTAGACTTTTAACATATTCTTCAGCATCAGCTGCCATTTGATTGGCTTTCGGTAAAGCTTCCTGCACACGATCAATCACCTCCTGCGCTGTTTGAACACCTTTTAACGCTCGATTTAACTGATCTGATACTTCTCCAAACTGCTGACTTGCTTCTGTTAATCGCTCTGCTGCCTCTTCAATTTCTGGTAACCGCTCTTCTAATGTCAATACTTGATCACCTAATTGATTGATGAGCGGAAGCTTTTCTTCTAATGTGAGTATGTGCTGTGCTCCTTGATTTAATTCAGGAAATTTCTCTTCCAGGGCAATTACTTTTGTGATTGTTTCCTTCATCTCTGGCCAGTCTTCATTTAACGTGACAATCTTTTCACCTAGTTCATTTAACTCCGGAAAACGTTCTTCTAATGCAAATATATTATTCTCCACTTTAAGAATGGTCGGTAGTTCTTCCTCTAACTTAATACCGATATTGTTAAATTCCGTGAATAGGGCTTTTGATGCTTCGGCTAAGAAATTCTCACTAATCTGTTCAACTAATGCGGAAGCGCCTGCAGATGTCATCTTTGGTGCAATCGCATTTAATTTTTCATTTACCTCATACCTGACTTCCGGTGCCTCTGGTTCACCATCCACCACACTTGTTAATTGTTTCGAAAAATCCTCGTCAATATAGACCGCAGCATAATAATCTCCATCTCTTACTCCTTCTTCAGCTACCTGCCTATTCACAAAGGTCCAACCCATTTGATCATTATCTTTTAATTGATCAACGAGCTCTTGCCCTATATTCATTTCTTTCCCTTCAAGCTCTGTGCCACTATCTTCATTGACAATTGCTACCTTAATTTGACTCGTCTCGCTATATGGATCCCACGATGCAGCAATATTAAACCATGCATACAATGACGGCAAAAAGGCTAAACCGATTAGTAGTAACGCAACTAACGGTACCCTGCGTAAATTCCTAAAATCCTGCCTGACAATGCTGAAAATCTGCTTCAATCTTCCACCTTCCTTATTCATGATGGGCCTTCTAATAACAGAAAACCCCAATTCAATACCTATAAGAATACAACATCCTTTTGGAAGTTTCCATTTAAAAGTCACTGGAAATTTTAAATTACAAATTAATGGTTGCTTATCGAGAAGACGTCGCTTTAAAAAGGGGCAATAATTGGTACATTGTAAACATTTTAAAAGCAAAAGACTTTTTATCAACGCCAGATGAAAACATATGGCATTTAAGAAACCACATCATTTACTGTTAGGTTTAAATAAAGCTCCTAACAAGTTAATGATACGATTCAAATTGGATTTAAAAATAGAGAATTGGGTTCCTTTTTGTAAATGTCACATCAATCAGTGGTTGGGATAATGATATCAGATGCATCCGAATGATTAGGGTTCTTTACCTTCTATTAGTTTGGATTATTTTATATGGTTTTTATACTCATTTTAAAAGAATAGTGGAATGAACCCTATTAATAAGTAGATATTATCCAATGTTGCATGTTGAGCAGTAAAATATACACAAGTCGTACCCTTGCCCTATAAACATCACTTGCTTTGGACTCTGTTAAGCCACGGAATCCTTCGGCTCATATTTAAAAAAATAAATTCAAGAATAAAGTAAAAGTGGCATATAAAGATTACGTGGAACTGAATGGACTATATCTATCTAATCGCATATTCGAAAAGTATGCCAATGTAATACAGGCATTTTGGGGAATCTATTTAAAATGAGGAGGGTGGATAGGTCATATCTCGTGTCAATTTACCGGTAAATCACGCTTAACCGCCTTATATTTGGGCTAAGGCGGCTAATTTTTATATCCCATTCTTATTAAATACTTATTGGGATAAATCTTTCTTTATTCTTCATCTTTTACTTTATTAAATATTGCTTCTGGAATCATTTCAAAGCCTTCAATCACTGTGTTCTCTTCCACTTCAATCATTAGACAAAGCTTACCATCCACATGCATTTGACGGACATAGCGCAAATCCTGCGGACAAACAGAAATATCTGCTACTTTTGTTTTGATTTTAATTGACTTAGACGTATACTTTGGCACAATACTGGTTGCTTTCAGCTCATAATTTTCATCGTCAATTACCTTTTTGAAAGCTGATTCTACCTTTTGGCGATCGACATCCTGCACACCGCTAGTCGTTAGAACCTTCTCCACATCGCGATAGTCCAGTTTCGGGGCATCAGGCTCTTCATTCTCTTCCACCACTCGTTGGATTTCATCGAATACATTGGCAAGTATCGACGTATTAATCTGGTTGCCTGCAACATCCTTTACAATTTCCTCAAACACAATCTTATCGTCTTGTGCTGTCATAGCTTCTTCAGCATTTAATACTTCTTCAATGAAATGATAATCCAGCTCATATGCCTTTCCTGCTGAATAGAGTACATGATTCACATCTGCAGCATGATCAGTAAAGCTAGGAAATAGAAATCCGCCAACTGGCACTTTCAAATTGATAACAGGATCAACGACAAAGTGATACTTGAATTCTTTCTCCACATAGTCAAACAGTAGCTCTTTTTTGGGATCTATCGTCTTGTTGATACTGCATAAGATAAAAGGATTGGCATAAACCGCATCTCGGCTGCTTTCTTCGGTCTCTTCGTTACTCCGTTTCGTAGGCTTTAAATATTCACCATGTATAAACGTAACGACAATATCCATTTCGTACTGTTTATCCTTCAACATCTTTTCCACAAGATCCAACATATGCCCTTTCCATTCATCCGTATCATTCGTAAGTATCGCTTGATGAAGTATCAGTTGGCTACTATTCTCTATATTTCGCTGGAATTTCAATTCAAACAACTTCTGATCCAACTGGCCTGTCAGTACTTTTTTGAAGTTGGTTAAGAAAAGTTCCTGCTGTTCTTGTTCAAGCATTTCAAATGGCGTGCTTTGATGGTGATAAACTTCACTAGATTCTTTCATTATATAAACATTAAAAATATCTTTAATCTTTAATAAATCATTATTCATCTTAAATTGTTTTTTAAAGTCAGCTATATCTTTTTTATTCAAAAATGGATTCTCCCTTAATTCATTATGCAAACCATGGATCAATCAACTGAATTTTATCTTTTCATTTTAACATAATTAAATGGGCTAATGGATGACTTAACTCCATAGATTGTTTCCAAACGAATATCAATTAAAATTAGTTTGTGAAAATGTGCACAAGCGGTTATACTAGAACTATAACCCGATTGTGAATCATTGAACATGATGAAGAATTAAAAAGTGGTCCATGAGGAAAATAGTCCAAACAAGCTTGTAATAGCGGAGCCTACTTTTTTGCCACTTTTAATGTTTATCTAAATATTTGACCGAAGCCATATGCGCCTGAGATAGTATGATAATTTCTTTAATCAATTCTTCTTTTGATATCTGGAAGCCTGTATTAATCCAATTGGCTAATAAACCGTAAAATCCATATGCTGTGTATCGCTTAAAGTAATCCATATTAACCGGGAGATCATTAATTGTTTTAAATTCAAACTTCTCCTGATATATCGTAAGTATTGTTTGTGGAAACCTCGTATGCAGTTCGGGAATGGTGTCGACATAATTGATTAAATCATAAAATTCCCGATTGTTATAAATGGATGAGATAATATGAAAATACCTATTATCCAATAGGTTTGTACTAACCTCTCTCTTAAGTTTAAACGGCCTTTCAAAAGATTCTTCTAACGCCGCTAGATTGGTGGACAAGAGGTCATCGGCTAATTCAAATTTATCTTTATAGTGAACATAGAACGTACTTCGATTATACTTTGCATACTGCACGATATCTTTGACAGAAACAGAATGGAAGCCCTTTTCTTTCGTTAAGGCAATCAGAGCCTGTTGAAGGTGCATCTTCGTCCGATCTCTTCTTGGGGTAGACCAATTGTTTTGCATTCGCTCCTTCTCCTTATGCAACAAAATTTTGCTGGTTT
Source organism: Cytobacillus sp. FSL W7-1323 (assembly GCF_038595015.1). Classification (NCBI taxonomy): domain Bacteria; kingdom Bacillati; phylum Bacillota; class Bacilli; order Caryophanales; family Bacillaceae; genus Cytobacillus; species Cytobacillus sp. FSL W7-1323. The sequence continues at coordinate 184,793 of NZ_CP151998.1, read as the reverse complement.
ATAGACAATTATACCTAATATGTCTAATGAATACACAATTACAATTTTATTGCTGATTGAACCTATCTATCATCGTATTATAATTTATTTGTAAACACTTTCAATTAAGTGTATTGACACATTCATTATAATAGGGGGAAGAAACATGAGCAAACTACAAGATAAAGTAGCTGTTATTACTGGGGGAGTATCTGGTATTGGTGCTGCAACTGCAAAATTATTTGCTTCAGAAGGGGCAAAATTAGTCCTTGTTGATATGAACGAAGAAAAAGGTGCTAGTTTTGAAGCTGAATTAAAATCACAAGGTGCAGAAGCGGTTTTCCTTAAAGCTGATGTAACAAGTGAAGTAGAAGTTAAAAATATCTTTACTACAGCATTAGATACTTTCGGTAAAGTAGATATTTTATTTAATAATGCGGGAATTGGCGCAGTAAAACCAACTGAAGAGCTAAGCTATGCAGAGTGGAGAAAAACAGTAGAAGTGGACTTAGATGGGGTATTCTTAGTTGCACAAGCTGCTATTAAAGAATTCTTAAAAACAGGAAGCGGTGTTATTGTCAATACAGCTTCTATGTATGGTTGGGTTGGCTCACCTGGAAGTGCGGCATATAACGCTGCCAAAGCAGGTGTCGTGAACTTAACTCGTTCGCTTGGCTTAGAGTATGCAGCACGCAATATCCGTGTAAATGCGCTTTGCCCAGGATTTATCGATACACCAATTCTTGGAGAAGCAGATAGACAAGGTTTAACTGCTGCTACACCAATGAATCGTTTAGGTAAACCAGAAGAAATGGCAAAAGCAGTATTATTTATGGCTAGCGATGATTCTTCTTTCATGACTGGTAACAGCCTAATTATTGATGGTGGATACACAGCACAATAATTATAAATAAAGTAAGAAACCCATTTTGACTTATGGTCAGAATGGGTTTTTTTATGATGATGCAGGGACAGAAATGACATATTTTCTACTGTAAAACAGCTATGAACAATCAATTTTATCTAGGCAGTTTATTCCCAATAACACTTTTTGATCTCAATTCACTTGAGTCAATGTTTCAAGCACAATCTCGGTTGCTTCTCCAATCAATTGATCATCATATTCGGCTTCTTTTTCCTGCTTATTCGACAATACGGCAATCACAATTGGTTCATCATTAGGCGGCCATACAATCGCGATATCATTTCTTGTACCATAAGATGCGGCACCACTTTTATCACCAACGATCCAATCTGTTGGTACTCCTGATTTAATCAAGGTATCACCAGTTGTATTTCCTTTGAACCACTCCTGAAAAATTTCTCTTTTTTCTTCCGATAATTCATCCGTTAATCCAAGTATTCTTAAATTTGTTGCCAATGCTTTAGGGGTACTAGTATCTCTCGTATCCCCAGGAGTGGCTTCATTTAATTCTGTCTCCAACCGGTCCATCTCTGTCACATCATCACCGATCGCTCTTAGTGCTTCCTCAAGCTGATCTGGTCCACCTAATTCTGCAAACAATAAATTTCCCGCTGTATTATCGCTATACTGCATAGCTGCTTTCGCAATCTCCCTTAATGTCATTCCTTCATCGACATATTTTTCTGTAATCGGTGAATAGGTAACAAGGTCTTCTTTTGTGTACATTCTTTTTTCATCTAAGATTGATATCGGGTTTTCCTTTAATAAAACCGCCCCCGCTAACGCCTTAAATGTCGAGGCATACGCAAACCGTTCGTCTTCTTGATAGGCAACCGTTTCTTCATTACCTGTATCAATAGCGTATACACCTAATTTAGCACCATACTTTTCTTCTAACTGAGCAAACTTGCCAGACGACACATCCTCTGCCTTCACTTCCCCACCATTCACTTCATTTTCTTTAGAACAACCGACGAGTAATAACATAGCAACAAATAAACCAACAATCATTTTTTTCATCCAAAAACCACTCCCTAAAATTTAATACCAGATTACATTTGTAGTCTGATTACATCTGTAGTACAATATTACATATGTAATCCTAATTGTCAAATTTTTTTTTAAAAAAAGGAGGTGGGCGAGATCTTTATAAGTTTCTTTCTCAACGGGTTGATCATTTCCACTTTTTCAATCCTTACCATCCTACTTATACGTAATTGGATGAAAAACCAAATAAAAGCACAATCACTTAACCACTTGTGGATATTGCTTTTCCTAACACTGCTCATTCCTTTATGCCCTATACCATTACCTTCTTTGTTTTCCGCACAACCGCAAATTCCGGAATTACAAAAGGAAGGTACAACAGTGGCAATTGAAAAAAACCAAGGTGTAATGACAAACGAATTCATTAAAGATTTCTCTGTTTCGGTTCAAAGGATTGATTTCTCTTTCTTAAATGTACCGCTCATGATTCTATGGCTACTCGGTGTGTTTGTGTTACTATCTTTACTTTTGATTAGCTTTTTCGCACTTAAAAGGTTGAAGGCCCAAACACAACCAGTTGAAGACCCAAATATTAAGGCTCTTTTTCTATCATGTAAAAAAAGACTAGGGATTAAAAGAACTATCGACGTCCGCTATTCAACCGAGACTCACTCACCACTCATTTTTGGCCTTTTTCATAGTGTCGTTGTCATCCCAAAAAAAGAGCAAAGCTGGTTAACCATGACGGACTATGAAAATATCTTTCTACATGAGTTAAGTCATTATAAAAATAAAGATTTACTTACAAACTATGTGATGATTTTCTTCCAGGTCATTTACTGGTTCAACCCGCTCATCTGGATTGCCTCAAAAAGAATGAAAGCCGATAGAGAAATGGCTTGTGATGAGGCAGTTTTACAGTTACTCTACCATGACAAAGCTGTCGTTCGTTATGGGCATACAATGATTAATTTCGCATCTACTATGCAAAGGAAGCTGCCACTAACCGCAGAATTCACAAGTGGCAAACGACAAATGAAAGAACGAATCGAGCGTATTGCTGCTTTTCGTACAAAAAAAGCATACTCATTTAAAAAAACAGTATGCTTCTATACTTTAACTCTCTTTATCTTAATTGCTCAGCTACCTTTCGTATCTGCACTCGAAATCGGAGCAGAAGAGACATATGACTTTCAAAACGAGAGCATCATTGAGCGAAATCTCTCACCTTTCTTTCAAGGGTTTGAAGGAAGTTTCGTCCTTTATGATGAAGCGAAAAATCAATACGTCATTCATAACCGCGAGAATGGCATGAAGCGGATCTCACCTGATTCTACTTATAAAATCTATAGTGCTTTATTTGCATTAGATGCAGGGTACATTATGGAGGAAGCTTCCACCCTTTCGTGGGATGGCAGAAACCAACCTTTTGCGGCTTGGAATCAAGATCACAACTTAACTTCTGCTCTACAAAACTCAGTTAATTGGTATTTCCAACGCTTAGATACGATGGCTGGTGAGGAAGCGTTACAAACAAATCTTCAACGTATACATTATGGCAACACCGATACTTCAGGAGGCGTAAAAGACTTTTGGAATGAATCATCCTTGAAGATTTCACCAGTTGAACAAGTCGAGCTCTTGCAATCTTTTTATCATCATCAATTAGGATTTAAAAAGGAGCATACAGCCAAGGTGCAAGATGCACTATTAATTGAAAGCCACACAGGTTACCGCTTATATGGAAAAACAGGCACAGGAACCATTAATGGTATAAACAAAAACGGTTGGTTTATAGGTTACGTCGAAACAAAGCAAACTACCTACTTCTTTGCCACAAATATTCAAGACGAAGGAGAACCAGATGGGCAAAAGGCAATACAAATCACGAGAGATATTTTGAAAGAATTAGGGATTTACGAAAGCAAGGAGGCACAATAAATGGGGGAAACATTACCGAATATCTCAGAATCCGAATGGGCCATCATGAATGTCCTTTGGGATCACTCACCACGAACAGCTAACGATATCATCCAATCTTTACAAAAAAATACTGATTGGAAACCAAAGACCATCAGAACATTGCTCGACCGTCTCGTCCAAAAGTCAGTCGTAGCTGTCGACAAGAGCCAGAAAGTGTACACCTTTTCCCCACTCTACTCCCAAGAAGAGTGCCAAAAGGCAGAAACACAATCATTCATCCAACGCATCTACGGCGGCACACTCAAATCCATGCTCGTCCACTTTATCCAAGACGATAAATTATCAGACAAAGACATCAAAGAACTGCGTTCGATATTGAATGAGAAACCTGAAGGGAAGGAATAGGGAAGGATGAAGACACTAGAAACGCGTCCTACAATTTTGGGGTTTCTGGTGTCTTTTATTTTCAAATACACCATGATAATAAAAGGGTCTGAATGATTATTAGCGCCATAGCAATGTTGAGATTATGGAAAAGGAGAATTACTGTTTTGGAAGCAAAGTGTATTAAGTTCTATGAATTTGGTAATCCCGAAGACGTACTAAACTCCTAAGGATAATGAAGTGCTGGTACGTATGATAGCAAGACCAATGAACCCTTCTGATTTAATTCCCATTAAAGGTGCATATTCTCACCGTATTCCGTTACCTAATATTCCTGGTTATGAGGGCGTAGGTATTGTAGAAGAGGTTGGTCCATTAGTATCTCAAAACCTTATTGGTAAGCGTGTCTTACCTTTACGAGGTGAAGGTACTTGGCAAGAGTTTGTGAAAACAACAGCAGACTTTACCGTGCCGATACCGGATTCTATTGATGACTTTACAGCTGCTCAGATGTATATAAACCCAATAACAGCCTGGGTGATATGTGTGGAAGAATTAAAATTAAGGCCAAATGATGTCTTATTGGTAAACGCATGTGGTTCTTCGATTGGGCATATTTTTGCTCAATTATCTAAAGTAATAGGCTTCCGATTAATAGCTGTAACAAGAAATGAGAAATACTCAAAAGATTTACTAAGACTCGGTGCTTCTTATGTTATAAACACCTCTGTCAGCCCATTGCATGAAACAGTGATGGAATTAACCAATGGACTCGGGGCCAAAGCAGCCATTGATTCAATAGGAGGTCCTGCAGGCACTAATTTAGCATTTAGCGTTCACCCAACTGGAACCTTTTTAACTATAGGACTATTATCAGGAATTCAAGTAGACTGGGCACAAATCATAAATAAGGCAAAAGTAAACGCCAAAATATTTCATTTACGACATTGGAATAATAGAGTTTCGATAAGTACTTGGCAAGAAACATTTAATCACCTGATAGCCTTAATCACTAATAAAAAGTTAAAACTCCAGAATGCAGATGCTCAATTCGACTTGATAAAAGTAAAAGAAGCAGTCAATTTTGTAGAGTCTTATCGAAATCGTAAAGGAAAGGTTTTTCTAATCAACTGATAAGTATTGAATCTAAAAAAGGGTCGAATGAACAACAACGTTCATTCGACTCTTTTCATTATGACAATGCACTTGAAGGACTACTTGTATTTTTTATTATTTCTCATATGTTGAATAAGACCCAATATAATCAATACGACAAAGCCACTAATAGATACCAATAAATTGACCTAAAAAGAAGGAAATAGTTATTTGGATAAATAATACTGTCTAGAGTAACCATGTAAAGAGAGGGGCTATAATAAGTGCTTAAAACTAAGAAAGTAATCGTAACAGGAGCGGCTTCTGGAATAGGGAAAGAAATTGTTAAACAATGCTTACATGAGGGAGTTTCAGTAATTGCATGCGATATTAATGAACATTCTTTATATGAATTAAAAGAATCCATGGCTAATCACTATGTTCTACATACATATCAGTTAGATGTAAGTAACTATGAAGAGGTCGCTAAATTCTTTGAACATGTTGAAGAAGCACATACAGATGTAGATGGATTAGTAAATAATGCAGGGGTGTATTTGGCGAAAAACATACTGGATTATCAAGTAGATGAAATGGATAAAGTCTTGGATATAAACGTTAAAGGGTTTATTTATTTCTCACAAATGTTCGGTAAAAAGTTGCTTCAAAGCAAGCGCCCGGGAGTTATTGTTAATATGTCTTCCGTATCTGGAATGGAAGGCAGTTCAGATGCAATTTATGGGTTATCAAAAGCTGCTATATTAGGTTTAACTAAAAGCTGTGCATTAAATTTCTCACCATATATCCGAGTAAATGCTGTTGCTCCTACTATGGTTACTACTCCAATGATGGATACGATTCCTGATTGGAGAAAAGAGAATTATCTAAAACAGCAACTCATTCATACACCTGTCCTCCCTGTAGATGTGGCTGATACTGTTGTCTTCTTATTATCAGATAGAGCAAAGCATTATACGGGGGCAACTTTCGATATAAATAATGGTGGATATCTAAGGTAGTTACACTTCTTGATGAGAAATGCGTTTGTTAAAGAAGGTCCTATCGTCATGTTTGTAATTTTCTCTATGAACTAATAGTAACTTCATAGAGCCTCTTTTGTCTGACTGAATTGCTCAACCCCGTTTGTGAAGGAAAAAGTTTATCTCACCAAGCATGAAACAACTTTTGGCTTTACTACATTTTTTACAGCGTTTATTTTCCACAAAAAAACAAAGGGGCTGCATAAGCTACCTCTTTGTTTCCACTTGATGCCGACTTTCTTAGGAAGAGCCTTTCCTTCTACACCAGTTTCCTTTAAGGGTTTATATCGCTTCATGCAAATATAAACATTTTTTTATGTCATTTATAGCTTGCAAATGTATTCCCTCGTGAAAGATGGTCCGAATTAACACTTGTTCAATCGTTCGCATCCCCATTTCAGTGGGAGAAAATAATTCTTCTAAACGATGTCCATAGCTCTCCTTCAACCTCTTAGGTTGTTCCTCCAACAATTTTTTTAGTTCGATATAAGAAGGTGTCTCCATAGAAAAATTATCCGGTGTTGTACCATATCCAAACCATTTTCGGAAAGATTCTGGAGCCTCCGTTTTCTCCTTTGTTAAAGTCTCAATCCATAAATACTGATCTAGATATACGTGTCCCATATTCCATCTAATATTATTATTAAAATGGTTGGGTACAATCTCAGCTGCCTCTGCACTTACCCCACTTATACTATCCAATAAATCTTGTCGATAAGCTTCTAACTGATTAAAAAGTACCAATTGACCTTCTTTCATGACTCTTCTCCTTTTTGTGTATTATTTAATATAATTAGTTCGGCATTTAATATATTTTTCCTCCTAAAACTAACTTGACATTAAAAAAAGGAAACATAGGGCGATTCCTTTTATCATTCAAGTGAGAAAATGAATATTGAATCCTGTTACGTTTCCCCTTTGTTTCATCTAACACCTACTCCAAATTTTTTAGTTACAAGCTGCCATAACAGTAATTAGGGGTAACATCCCTCACTCATTTCGCAACAGCATGACCTTGATCACCTAATTTAGCAAGATAATCAATTAAGAAGTGTAAAATAATTAGTGGAATAATTGATCCTAAAACAATATATAGGCAAGAAAATAAAAAACCTATAATAGTAGTTCTTACAACTCCTACCCAAACCCCTTGATAGGTATGTGCTAATCCAAATATAAAAGATGCGGCAATAATGACTCCCCATATTGATAAATCAGGAAATAAATAGGATAGTGCAAAAATTAAGAAACCTCTATAAAGAACTTCTTCGGTTATCCCCGCACTCAATGATACAAAATTCCACACTTTTTTCTCTTTATCATTAACTGGCAATATCGGAGTAAACTCATAATTCTCCATTTCCCCCGCTTTTTTTATGGATAGTTCACGCCTAATCTTAGAACTTAAATAATAACCAATTATATAGTACAAAACTAAACAAAGATAAAATACTCCTAAGGTTAAAATGATGTAACTGAAAACAGTACCTAAAACAGAAGTATTAAGTTTCAGTGATGTGAATCCTATTTGCCCTAAAGACAGTTCTGTCAGTAAAACCAGGCCAAGCATGAAAATGATGGGTATCCATAATCCATATATTATTTTGTAGTAGTACTTTAATCTTGCATGCTCTTTTATCCGTACATCCTTTTTAAATTTCTGAAAGTCTAAGTATCCAACAATCGGATCATAAAGCAATAAGGTAATTAAAATAAGCCAAAATCCAATTTCCATAATTTATCCTCCTTGATAGATTGTGAATTAATATTAACAACTCACGTTACGTGAGATACAAGAGGAAATTTAATATTAGGTAAATGAATTGTACTTAGATTGGATGATTTAAAAATGACATTAATACCCTCCTTGCTCCTCCCCTGTTGTTACATGCTCTTGCAAGATTGCACAATATAATTATTTACCCTTGATTCTAGAGCCCTTCAAATCCTTAATTAGACTTAAAAAAACTCCTTGCTCATTAAGAACAAAGAGGGTTAACATTGATATAACAAGTTTATACCATTTTGCGAAGTGTTATATGGATAAAAATGTATGAAAAAGGATTTTTTATTCCAATAAGTCTTTTCGCTTAAATATTTGTACAGATGCGATGAGTACGACGATAATAATAGCAATAGTTGTAATAAAAGCTAACAAGAAACTAGAATCTAGTTTTCCTGACAGCAAGACCTGTCCTGTGTGCTCAGTCATCGTGGCCGGACTCCATTTCATATACTTTCCTAGAAGGGATGTAACTGTCGAAATGGCAAAGACCACAAATATTGTAACAAAAGCAACTCCTCCATTTCCTTTCATTATCGTACTAAAAAAAAGCGTCAATGTAACAACAAAAACTAACCATATGCTATAGATCACTACACTTTGAAAAACGCGCTCAAAAGCGACTGTTTCAATGAGTAAACTCGTATAATACCAAGAAGCTACATATCCAATAAGCAATGAAACGAATGTAATTGTAAGTAACCCAGCCCATTTAGATAATATATATGAGGAATAAGAAACTGGTTTAATCATGACCATAGCTGCTACTCCACTTTGTTTTTCTTCGGAAACGATACCCATTGCACTCAAAACAAGAATAAGTACACCGAGCATCCCATAATTAGATAGAACATTCATTAATACTTCTGCCCCTGTTGGAGTAGGCATTTCAAGGATTGTACCTTCTGGAAGACCCCCAAAAGTGTCCAAAATCTCCGGCATATAATACGAACTAACCGGCTGCATAACACCTAGCAAAATAAACACAATTGGAATCCATAAAATTTTATAATTCCGCACCATTTCCGTTATTTCTTTTTGATAAAGAACAGTCCATTGCGTCATGCCTTCACCACCTTGACAAATAAATCTTCTAATGTTGTTTGAGAAATCTCGAACTTACGAATCGGAAGTTTTCTATCCACGATATCTTTTAATAATGTTTGCTTTCCATTTACCATATCTTTTAATACGATGCTGGTTTTATTACCTTGAATGTCTACTTCAGATACAAAGCTATAACTCGCTATGCTCTTTAGCCAATCAACAGCCGGTGATTCGAATTCGATTTGTAAAATAGGTTGCCGATATTCCTCCATTACCCTTCCCAGGCTACCTGATATCGCAATTTCCCCAGCATGCATGATAAGAATGTCATCACTTATTTCTTCTGCATCGTGAAGGACATGAGTTGAGAAAAGAATAGTTGTTTCCTCTTTAATCTCTCTCATCATGTCCAACACTTCCCGTCTCCCAAGTGGGTCGAGTGCAGAAACAGGCTCATCTAAAATAAGTAATTTCGGACGATGAATGAGTGCCTGTGCCAATCCGAGGCGCTGCTTCATTCCACCAGAATAACCCCCTATTTTCCTTTTCTTTGCATTCGTTAGACCCACTCGTTCAAGTAATTCCTCACTCCGTTTTTCTGCTTCCTTACGATTCATTTTTGCCAATTGTCCTGCGAAAACAAGAAACTCCTTTCCGCTCATCCAATTATAGAAAGCAGGATATTGAGGTAAATACCCAATATACGGCCTTAAATCCTTTGGTTTTCCCCCTTTAAAATCAATACTACCTGAAGTCGGTGCCAACAATCCGGATAGCATTTTTAATGTTGTTGTTTTTCCTGCTCCATTTGGTCCAAGTAATGAAACGCACCTGCCTTCTTCAATATGAAAATTGATTCCTTTAACAGCATTCGTATTTCCAAAACTTTTTACTAAATCGCTTGCCTTTAATAATTCCATTAATCATTTCTCCTTCCAACAACGAAATAAAGCACTGGCCCTATTATGCCGATAAAGAGAATAACAAGAATCCACAACCATTTTGGTCCGTTCGTTTTTTCTTCTTTAATACAAGAAACTAATGCGATAATCATAAGAATTAATTGTAAGACAATAATTGGCGCAAACGCTCCCCATGGGATTCCATTTAACAGTTCATTCATTTTTTCTCCTCCAAACTGTTTATTTATCCTTAATACGATTACGTTTGCCTATTCGTTCACTCACGAAAAAAAAATCTCAGGAATTTGATCCTGAGACCTTTCTTTTAAATATTTTCCTTGCAAAAATAAGATAGATAATAAGATACGTTGGAAATTGAATAAGACCTAAGAATCCCCATAGCCAAGCATTGTGTCCTCTCTTTCGCGCGTCCCAAAACATCCACGAGCTCTGGCAAATCAGAATGAACGCAATCACGAGCCATAACCAAAGCGATATGCTACTTAGTTCATTTGAGTTCATTCATTACTGACCTTCTTTCTAGTTTTGTTAAGAGCGACGGGCAGTAAGATAATCCCCACAAGCTGAAAATAAAGAAAAAGAATTGGCTGGCGATAAACGACAGCAATCACAACTGAAAGCACTAATACTGCAACAGAGATAAACGTGAGAAGGTCTTTCCATTGTTTTTTTCGTATTCTTTTTTTCTCTAATTCAACATTCTGTTGAAACCATTGTAAGTTTGGAGTAGATACTGGATTCCATTGGTCCAGTTTTTCTAAACCATCTGTTAATTGCTTAACCGTTAATTCATCTTCATCATCCAACATAGAATTACTATTTTTAGAATCATTCTCCTTCAAGATCAGCCAACTCCTTTCGTACATTTTTTAGACCATTTGACACTCGAGATTTTACTGTTCCTTCTGCTAGACCCATCATTTTCCCAATTTCCCCATATGAATATCCGTAATAATGCTTTAATACGATTGGCATACGTATTTCTTCATCAATTTGGGCAAGTATATCAAGTACATCTGCCCATTCTTCATTCATATTTGCTACATTCCATTTCATTTTTCGGAGCGCTTGTTCGTGCTCTAGCCAGTTTTTCTCCAGCTTCTTTCTCCGCTGTTGATCGATGAAAAGGTTCGTTGCGATCGTGATGAGCCATGAGGAAAACTTGGATTCACCATTATACAGTTGGATTTTTTCAATACACTTCACCATCGTCTCTTGCGTTAAATCTTCTGCGACTTGTGGATGAAGGGTAACTTTCATTAAATACTTTACGAGAAACGAATAATTCTGTTGTAGCAGTTTCGAAAGCGCCAATGTATCTCCTTTTTTCGCCTTTTGAATTAAATCCTTTTCATCCATGAGATCTACTCCATACAATAATAATCTATATGTAATACGATTAACTGGGAGAAATCGTTCATTTTTAAAATAAAGAATTACAAAAAACATTTAGCCACAGTATTTGTCAAATGACTTGAAAGTATATATTAGACCATAAACCAAAGTATTGTTGCTCATTCAACGAGTTTAGATAATTGTTCAATTATTATAGTGTGATTAAACTACTCACATACTTTGCTTAAGTATGTCCCTCTTTAACTAACCTTCCCCCCTAGTTGAATAAGCCTTAGAATTTCATTGAATTAAAATAACTCAATTTGCAATGAGTTCATATTCCAATAATAGATTAACTCTAATAATCATACCTTTAAACAACAGATACAAAAGCTACCTTGAAGAAAAAGGGAGTTGTTTCTCCCTTTAAAATATAACCCCTTTCAGGCTAGTAAACCTGTTGTCACTATTTACTATTAAGCACTTTGATACCTTTTCATTTCCATCTTCAACTAATCTCTTTATAACGTTAATATCTTCCATCAAGTATGTTATCACACCACTTGAATGCTAATTTGAACACCTCGCGTCGATAAAGGAGTGATAAGTACTATATTTCCGAGTACTATTATTCTACCAAAGGTTAGTTATAGAGAAATATGGTCACACCCCTTCAATAAGGTAGTGTTTTCCCCCTAACGCAAAAACATTTGATAAATAAAAATAAGTGTGTCTTTCGCATTAAGGTACGCATGTAAAGGGGAGGAATGTCTTTCAAATTATAGAATAAAAATATAAGTTACCTTTTATAACATTGAAAACACTTGTAAGTTAGTAAGGAGGATAAGATGCCATACCGTATATTACTTATTGATGATGACCCTTCTATCAGTGAAATGTTAGAGAAATTTCTATCAAAGGAAGGATATTTTGTTTTAACAGCTTTTAACGGAGAAGAGGGATTAGCCCTTTTTTTAAGTGAAGATATTGATTTAATCGTCATTGATATTATGATGCCAAAATTAGATGGTATTGAAGCGATAAAGTTGATTCGAGAGAGGAGCACTATACCAATATTAATCATTTCAGCGAAAGACACTGATGTTGATAAGGCATTGGGCTTGGGATTTGGAGCTGATGATTATTTATCTAAACCATTTTCACTTGTAGAATTTTCAGCAAGAATTAAAGCAAGTATTAGAAGGGTAACTAAATATGCAAATGATACCGAACCAATACTCCATCAAATCTTTACTTTTGGTCAACTTACTGTGGACTTACATAATTATTCTGTAAATAAGGAAAATGAAGAAATTAAACTAACATCAAAGGAATTTGAATTGCTGAAGTTATTTATCACCAATCAAAACCGGGTTTTTACAAAGGATGATTTGTATAACCTTGTTTGGCAACAACATTATTTCGGAAATGACAACGTTATTAATGGTCATATTCGCAGGTTAAGAGAAAAGATTGAAGATGAACCATCCAACCCCAAATATATAAAAACATTATGGGGAATTGGCTACAAATGGGTGAGTAACTAACATGACTATTTTATACATCGGCACAACTGTCATTTTGGTAGCTATCATTTACGCTCAATATCAAATGAGTAGAACAAGAACAAAACATTTGCGTGAAATTCATAATAAGTTACATCGAATCGTCAACCAATCATCAGATGAAGTTATATTGTTATTTACAGATGACAAAGAATTGATTGATATTACAGTGGATTTGAACCGGCTTTTAGAAAAGCATAAAAAAGCTTTAGCAAATTATACAAACACTAAATGGTCAATGAAGAAAATGATTTCAAATATTTCACATGATATAAAAACTCCCTTAACAGTCACATTAGGTTATGTAGAAATGATTCAGATGGATTCTGAGTTGGATCCTGAAGAAAGACATTTAATCCTCACCAAAATTCATGACAAATCTGTAGAAGTGATTACTCTAATTGACAAATTTTTCAATTTGGCAAAATTAGAGTCAGGGGATAAGGAGGTCCCGCTTACGCGCATAAGAATAAATGATATCTGCCGCAAAAGTCTCCTGGAATACTATGATATTTTCAACAAAAAAGGCATTGATGTCCACATCGACATTCCAGATAAACCCATTTATGTGTTAGGGAACATTGAAGCACTTAAACGCATTTTAACTAATCTCATATCAAATGCAATCGTGCATGGTGGGGATGGGAAGATGATTGGCTTGAAGATTAGAATAAATGAAGACGACATTTACATCGATGTGTGGGATAAAGGAAAGGGCATAGATGAGCCATACCAGGACCGAGTCTTTGAAAGGCTGTATACGCTAGAGGATTCACGGAATAAATCTTATCAGGGCAGCGGTCTTGGACTTACAATAACAAAGCGACTTGTAGAAAAATTAGGAGGTACGATACAAATTAACAGTAAACCTTGGCAAAAAACCGTTTTTTCCTTCTCGTTAAAACGCTCGAATGAACAAAATTAACTTGATTGATCATTAAGACATTACTTTCCTTTATGGTAAAAACTATATTGTTTTTTCATTTATTTTCCAACTTAAGAAATTCTTAAGGATTAATTAATGGAAAACGAAACTTTGCTCCTTAGACTGTAAGTAAGATACAAAGAAAGGAGCAGTTTGGATGTCTAGAAATGCACAGAGAAAACTAGTTATTTTGATGGTTAATATGTTCATTGCGAATGCAAGTTTTGGCATTATTATTCCGATCTTACCAGAATACCTCCAATCTATTAATCAAGGAGGAACAGCTGCGGGATTATTAATCGCCTTTTTTGCTGGTGCACAATTATTCTTTTCTCCAATTGCGGGAAAGTGGGCTGATCAATATGGAAGAAGAAAAATTATCATCTATGGATTGGGTACATTGTCCATTTCCATGTTTGTGTTTTATGTGACAGATATTATTTGGATTCACTATTTTTCCCGTGTCATTGGCGGTCTTGGAGCTGCTATGCTCATTCCAGCGATTTTTGCGTATATAGCAGACATTACAACAATGGAACAACGTGCCAAAGGTCATAGTTTTCTATCAGCTGCCATGTCACTTGGCATCGTTATTGGACCTGGAATCGGTGGCTTTCTTGCACATGCCGGCCTCAAAATTCCATTTTTAGTCGCAGCCATTAGCTCTATAACAGCAGTCATTTTTTCCTTTTTATTATTGGAAGAAAGTAAGAAACAAGAATATGAATCTCCAAAAGACATAAAGTCAAAGGAGTCAATTGGAACAAAATTAGCTCAATCGGTTAAATTACCCTACTTCATCCCTCTTCTCATCTCATTAGTTATGAGCTTTGGATTAGTCGGATATGAATCGATTCTCTCTCTCTTTATGGAGGATCAGTTTGATGCATCTCCACAGCAAATTGCAATTATGATTACTTCAACAGGATTAGTTAGTGTCCTCGTGCAATTACTCTTCGTAGAAAAAATCGTTCGAAAATTAGGGGAATTAAAGACCATTCATTTATTTTTAGGTCTAGCGGCAGTTGGTTTCTTCCTATCATTAATAGTAAATCAATTTTATCTATTTTTTGGAATTACATTAATCATTTTCCTTGCGACATCGATTTTGAGACCAGTAGTTAATGCACTTATTTCAAGACTTGCAGGAGAAAATCAAGGATTTGCGATGGGATTGAACAATGCATATATGAGTTTTGGCAACATATTAGGTCCAACAATTGCAGGAGTTGTTTATGATGTGAATGTTTTTTATCCATTTATATTAAGTACTGTTTTCATTGTAGTGACAATTATTATTACAGGCGGTTGGCAAAAATACATGACCAGTAAACAAACCGAATTCGTTAAGGAATGAAGGGAGGAACAGATTCATGAATAGAATTATAGAAACCCGTGAATTAACAAAGGTTTTTAATGAAAAAGAGATCATCTCTAATGTGAATATTACGGTTAATAAAGGAGAAATTTATGGTTTTTTAGGACCAAACGGTGCCGGGAAAACGACAGTGATGAAGATGGTCGCAAATTTAATCAAACCGACTCGTGGGGAAATAGATTTATTTGAAAAGGCATTATCATCTAATTCCTATCAAGTTTTAGGCAAGATAGGGGCAATTATTGAACAACCGGTCTTTTATGAGAAGCTAAGTGCAAGAAAAAATTTAGAACTTCACTGCGAATATATGGGATATCATAATAAGAATGCTGTTGACGAATCATTAGAGATGGTCAAGTTGACAAACACTGGAGCTAAGCCAGTAAAGGAATTTTCAATGGGAATGAAGCAAAGATTGGCAATCGCACGAGCAATCATGACAAAACCTGAATTACTTATACTAGATGAACCGATTAATGGATTAGATCCTGTTGGCATTAAAGAGATAAGGAAATTGTTTAAAAAGCTAAATAAAGAATATGGAATAACCATTTTTATCTCAAGTCATATTCTAGCAGAAATTGAACATATTGCTGATAAGATTGGCGTTATAATACAGGGAAAGCTAATGGAAGAAATTCCGATGGAAAAAGTCAGAGAAAATAATAAAGACTATATAGAAATCGTGACCAAAGATTCCGCAAAAGTAGCTTTGATACTAGAACACCATTTAAAGATTACAAATACTAAGATGCTAGATTCACTAACCATACGCGTTTATGATTTGGGAGTACCCCAAGGTGTCATTTCAGAAGTCCTATTTAAACACGGAGTAGTGATTGAATCTATTTATCATAAAAGCAGTTCATTAGAGGATTACTTCTTTACCTTATTGAATGGTGGTGGAGTCAGTGCTTAAGCTTATGAAATTAGAAATGCAAAAATTTGAAATAACAAAGTATGTGAAAGGTGCGCTAATTGCCAATATTGTCATCCTTTTTCTAATATGTCTAATCGCTTATGTTGAAACGAATCAAGGAATTCAGGTCATGACAAGTCATTATATGGCTATGGAGATAATAGAAACAATCATAAGAGTCACATTTATCATTTTTGCGGCTGTACTTTTGTCTCAAATTGTTATAAGTGAGTATAAAAATAAGACCATTAATGTCCTTTTTATGTATCCTATTAAACGAAGAACCATTCTAATAGCAAAGTTACTTGTAACGGTTTTGTTTACTTTCTTTGCTATTATCTTCTCTTTTATTATAGTGGGAAGCGGATTTTACTTGTTTAATTCTTTTACAAATGTTATTCCTGAACCGTTAAGTGCCACAATCATTATCAATTCCTTTGGAAAGGTAGTATTCAATGCATTGGCTGCGAGCTTAATTAGCTTAATTCCACTTTACTTTGGATTAAAAAAATATTCAGTCCCAGCTACAATCGTTTCAGCCTTCTTTGTCTCTCTAATCATAAGTCAAAATATAAATGGCTTTTCATTATATTCAATTATTATCATACCTATTACTCTCTCGTTAATAGGATTAGCAACTGCTATTATTGTCATTAAAAATATAGATAATGGAGATATTATCACTTAATAAGGGACCCGAAGCTTGGGAGGATACGTCCTTAAGGATAGATGAACCTATTCAATTTACCCAGTTTTAAGGTACCCCAATGAAATATAAAGTAAATTTGACGGGCTCCTTCTCTGATATCGAGAACCTAACTTTCCAATAATTCAAATAAAAAAGCTATTTATAAGAGATAAAACACTATATCGAGTTCAGAGTTTTCTTTTGCCTCTCTTCCTAACAACACTCCAAGCTAATAAAACTCATTGATAATTTGATGTGAGTTACTTCGATAAGGTCACGATATTTAAATATGCTTCACCTCTAATTATACTAATTTTTATACTGGCTCTGCATTAAAAGAAAAATCTCTTAAAAAATTCCTTTTCTACTAAACCTCTCCGTTAGTAGAATTAGGATTAATATATGCCTTTGCCATAACCATCCTTTTTTACTATGTATGAGTTTCAATATAAAGGATATGATGAGCAGCATAATTATTTTAATCCAAGGATTAGGAATAAATGTGAGTATTTGTTGGATTTTTATCTAAAAGGACTTTAGAACTTTAACATAGTAATATTATAGTTAGAAATGGGGTAATTATATTTTAAATTTGAGCCTTTAGGTTTTATTGAAAGTGGTGTTACTTATCATATTTCTGCAACTGAGAATAAGGTCACAGTTGTTGCTAAAACAGGAGATTTAAGTATTAAGTGTACCGGAAAAACCTTTAAAGGTACTATCTCAGAAGCAAAGAAAAAAATTAATGAAGAAAACTATTTGAAATCGTAATCCTATCTCATTTGAGAAGAGTTATTTTTTAAAATCATGAAGAAGGAATTTTCACCTCACAAAAGAAGTATATAGTATTATAACTTTTCATATTACAATTTGAGGTGACATCATGATTCTTTCCATAGTAATTAAACTAAATGTAATTGATTGGACATCTATTGCAGCAATATCGACATTTCTAGCTGTTCTTGTTTCTTTATATTTATCTAAGGTAGAGAGAAGAGAACGTATTACTTTGATTGACAGTACTATCGGTGGGGATTATTACGAGAAGTATGGTATTGTGAGGACTATCAAGATACAAAATACGGGTCATAGGGATGTATTAATCGAAGATTTATTTTTTCCCAAGAGATACATTATCAGATTTAATACAACTAATTATTATTAATAAAAGGAACATCTACTATCCGTCTAAATTATTCATTTTGGTTAAATGCCTATTCAGTAAGGAAGGAAGTATACTCTTTACTCCATATGAATTTACCCATTCTGAAGAATATTTAAAAGAAAGTACCAAACTACCAATAGTTTTAAAAAGTTTTCATTCAGCGCAAATTATCATACCTAATACATACTTTAAACATCTTATAAAGAATGATGAAGAAGAAAATACTGTTCCTTTCTTTGTTTTAACTGGGACAGGAAAAAATTCAGAGGAAAAATAACTATCTATAATGGTTAAAGATATTTAAAACTATAAAAGCCCTCAATGAAAGGGCTTTTAACTACATAAAGATATGTTCTAAGAAAAAATTATCCATTTCATCATTATTCTTCGAAAAAACTTCGTGCTCGGCAGAAATTAATTGTCTTAGAATCTCATCTAACTTTGTAGAGTAAGAAATAAGTTCCTGATCATTACTTTTTATACTCGATCCATGTATAATCGTGGACCTAAAACCATAAACTTTCTTTATAAACTTATATAATTCAATTTTTTCATCTTGAGAAGTGCCTATCATAATCCCGACTCTTTCCGATATTCTATGTGTTAAATCAGTTGTTGAAGTACTAAATAAACATTCGAGTGCTGTGCAATAGAAAACTATCTTCATAGGTAAAGCAAAACTTGTTCTAGCTACAAGTGTAAAATAAAAAGCTTTCACTAACCTTCCTGGATCACCACTTTTATAGAAAAGAGATGTATCAGGCAATTTCCCGCCAAAACTTTCCTCATCTACCTCATCTAAAGAAAAAGGAGTATATGTATGAATGGCCTCTTCAATTTCTTTCATTGTGAAAATATCATCAATTTGTTTGCCATCAGCACGCTTGAAAGTCTCTGTTAAAGATGCTTTATAAGTTCGTCCATCTTGGATCTCTTTTTCATATGCAATTAAAAAACCATCCCTTACATAAACCCCATTATCCTTTATCCTCCATAGACTGTTTACAAATTCTTGTGCATCTCTCAAAAATGTAAATGTCATATTTGAGCCCTTATTGTCCATTTCATCGAAAGTTTTTATATCCTTACATACACCATACTTATAAAAATAAACTGTATCATTAAATTCATCAACTGAATGTGACCCTGCAGTCCACCTTAAAAGATCACTATTTAAAATATCATTCCTTTCCTTTTCACCATTTGATATTCTTGTTCCTGGAATGAGTTCCTTACCCTTATTAAGTATGTTTTCTAATTTTAATCTATGAAGAATAGTAATAAATTTGTATTTCAACTTTTTACCCCCAAAATATTTTATATATATTACTATTCTTCAAAGTAAGTTATCCTTCCTTCAATAGTCACGTTTTTTTGTAAAATCCTTACTACTTCCTTAATTCGCTAAGTAATTCAGTATTTTGTCCCGTGTTCCCTTATAATTCTTAATTCCGTATTTAGAAGCAAGCTTTTTTCGATTTGCAAATGAAGAATCAACATTAATTGACTTCAAATAATCAACCACGCTAGTTGTTTTCATATCGCCTTTTTTGGCTGATTTACTCGTTTGAGTTGTACCTTTTTTCTTCATTTTTTCAAGCAATGTTAAGTTTTGTGCTGGAGTGCCTGAATAATTCTTGATGCCGTGCTGAGAAGCAAGTTTCTTTCGATTGTTAAATGAGGAATTGATTCCTTTTGATTTTAGGTAATCAACAATACTACTTCCTTTATATTCCCCTGACGGCTTGGCTGCTGGCTTCGAAACAGGCTTGGAATGCACGGGTTTTGCAACTACTGATTTATTAGCCAAAACAGCCTTGTAATCAAACACTGGGCACTCTTTCCAAGCATATCCACTGAATTCATTGTGTCCTTTAACATATTTAATATGAGGGTATTTTTTTGTAACGTAGCAACTAAGTTGCGCAAGCTTTCCTCTTGTTTTTTTGTAGGTTTTTCACTTCTGAAATCCCCTGTTAAACAGATGCCAATCGCATAATTATTGTGATCACCTACATGATAAGTCCTTAATTCAATGTCATTACAAAATTTGATTGTCCCATCAGGCTCAATTACATAGCTATAACCAATGCTTGGCCAACCGTGTGTATCTACATGATATCTCGCATAGCCTTCAGCATTAGAACCCCCAAGCCCTTGCTTAGTTAAACTATGATGAATGGCTAATGTTGTTTTACCTTTTAAACTCAATACAGGAAATTTTAATCTCGGGTGCCTTTTTACTTCGTTTCTAAAGTCCACAAATTTTGGTATATCTAATAATCCTGCCATTTTATTAACACTCCTTTTATTTTTATGTGGAAATAAAAAAGACTGCCCTATTGGACAGCCTTATAATTTATCTCCTTTTTCTAACCAAGCCTTTTGTTGTTTAGCCTTTCAATAATGAATGTATATACTCATGTCTCAAAAACAATGTCTCAAAAAACCGCTGAAAACTTCCTTAAATTTATGGAATTAGAATAAATTAGGTCAAAATTAGGTCAAAAGCTATTTTTCTCATCAAAAAAGACCCTTGAACAAAACTGTTCGAGGGTCTTGAAACGTTGGTATATTAACGTTTTGAGAACTGAGGTGCACGACGAGCGCCTTTAAGACCGTATTTTTTACGTTCTTTCATACGAGCGTCACGTGTTAATAGTCCAGCGCGTTTTAGTGTTGGACGGTATTCTGGATCAGCTAGAAGTAACGCACGAGCGATACCGTGGCGGATTGCGCCAGCTTGACCAGTGTATCCACCACCTTTAACATTTACAAGAATGTCGTAGCTTCCTACTGTTTCAGTAGCTACTAGTGGTTGTTTAACAACTTCACGTAAAGCTGCAAACGGGATATATTCATTGATTTCACGACCATTGATAACGATTTTACCGTCGCCAGGGACTAAACGTACGCGAGCTACTGAGCTCTTACGGCGACCAGTACCAGTATATTGAACCTGTGCCAAGTTAATAACCTCCCCTAATTAATTATCCACGAAGTTCGTAAACTTCTGGTTGTTGTGCTTGGTGCGCATGTTCGCTACCAGCGTAAACATGTAATTTTTTAAACATTTGACGACCAAGAGAGTTCTTTGGAAGCATGCCTTTAATAGCAAGCTCTAACATGCTCTCAGGGTAGTTTGTACGCATTTCATTAGCAGTTCTAGTTTTTAAACCACCAGGGTGCATGCTGTGGCGGTAGTAAATTTTATCAGTAAGCTTCTTACCAGTTAATTCGATCTTAGAAGCGTTCAAGATAATTACATGATCACCAGTATCCACATGTGGTGTATAAGTTGGTTTATGTTTACCACGTAGAATTGATGCTACTTCACTAGCAAGACGTCCAAGAGTTTTGCCTTCAGCATCAACTACGTACCATTTACGTTCGATATTGTTTGCATTCGCCATAAACGTTGTACGCATCGGTTTTCCCTCCTAAATTAAATCCATTATAATCATTTTTGGTTTCATATATTCTTACACAATAAGATTCCGGGGCTTATCGTGGTTTTAATAATAATACCATATGCTATAATATAACTTTACCAGCTGATTGTCAAGTCGATGTTACACCTGGATTAGTTGTTTTAAGAATTTTTTCTCGCAAATCCAGCAAATGACGCTCTTTACTTATCATTAGCAATATTTTCATCGTAATAGACTTGCCATAAATACAGGCCATGACCAGGTGCCGTTTTCCCAGCAAAGATACGGTTTTTCTTCGCTAAAATCTTCTCTATTTCATGTGGCTCTCGCTCGCCCTTACCAACCTCAAGTAAGGTCCCCATTAAGATGCGAATCATATTATAAAGAAACCCGTTACCAACAAAACGGAACAGTAGCTCATCATCATGTTCCTCAATATAAATCCCATAGATGTTCCGCACGCGATCTTCCACTTCAGACCTTGCTGAACAAAAGCTTGTAAAGTCATGTTCTCCTAATAAATACGGGATGGCTTTGCGCATACATTCCACATCTATTGGAAAGGAATACTGATAAGCATAATGCCGCAAAAAAGGGTTGCTTTTCTTCGTGCGTATTAATCGGTAGCGATACTCCTTACCTATAGCATGATATCGCGCATGGAAGTCCTCTGCTACATAGGCCGCTTCCTCTACTACAACATCATTCGGCAGAATAGAATTCAATGCAGCTGGCCACCGCTCCTCAGGCAACTGCAAAGGACTATCGAAGTGAATTACTTGACCCACCGCATGAACACCAGCGTCCGTGCGGCCAGAAGCAACAACTTTCACTTCACTGCCCTTATGCAGCTTCGTAAGTGCTGTTTCTAGCTCCCTCTGGACAGTCCGTTTATTCGGTTGTACTTGATAGCCCGCAAAGCCTGTGCCATCGTAAGCGATAATACATTTGATTCTCATGATTTGCCCTCTTTATGTTCTAAATATAATTAACAATATCGTTAAAGCCAAAAGCAATAACAACATCAATGTATCAATTCCGCTCCACACAAGCTTACGATACCTTGTCCGTCCATCGCCTCCACGATAACCACGTGCCTCCATTGCTGTGGCAAGCTCCTCTGCTCGTTTAAATGAACTCACAAACAGCGGAATCAGTAGTGGAATAATGGCCATCACACGGTCTTTTACAGGGCCTGAGGAGAACTCCACGCCTCTTGCTGATTGTGCCTTCATAATTTTATCTGTTTCCTCCATGAGCGTCGGAATAAACCTTAAGGCGATAGACATCATTAGGGCGAGCTCATGCACCGGAAACTTCAACTTCTTAAGTGGGCCTAACAAACTCTCTAAACCGTCTGTAATCGCAATAGGGGCTGTTGTTAACGTTAGGATCGATGTGATTAAGATTAATAGGAAAAAGCGTAAAGAGATAAAAATCCCTTGTCTCAAGCCTTCCTCGTAAACTTTAAACCATCCTAATTCAAAAATAATCGGTCCTTCTCTTGTTAAAAAGATATGCATCAAGAACGTAAAAATAATCAAAATGAAGACGAGTTTTAAGCCGCCAAATACAAAGCGCATCGGCACTTTCGACATCGCTAGCATTAATAAGGTATAGACAACAAGGGCACCATACGTAATCGCATTATTAGCGATAAAAACAACACATACGAATAAAAGAACGATAATGAGTTTGGAACGCGGGTCCATTCGGTGAATCACTGAATCAGCTGGAACATAGCGTCCAAAAATCATTTTTTCCATCATTAGGCTTCACCTCTCTTTAAAAAGCGAGGCATTTCTTGACTGATTTCCTCTATTGTTAAGCATGTTTTAGCAAACTTATAGCCGAATGTTTTCTCTAGCTTTTGCTGGAACTTCACAACCTCTGGTACGTCTAAGCCCATTTTTATCAATTGCTCCGGGTCAGAGAAAATCTCGAGTGGTGTGCCCACTTTATAGACTTCACCTTTATGCATAATAGCAATCTTATCCGCATAGCGTGAGGCATCCTCCATACTATGCGTTACAAGAATCGTAGATAAATTCCGCTCTTTATGAAGCTGATAAAACATATCCATAATTTCTTTGCGCCCACGAGGATCTAAGCCAGCTGTTGGTTCATCAAGCACAATGACATCAGGATGCATCGCTAATACACCAGCAATGGCAACTCGGCGCATTTGTCCACCAGAAAGATCGAACGGCGATTTTTGTAAAATCGACTCATCTAGGCCCACTTGTTTAATTGCTTCATGCGCTCGCCTTTTTGCTTCTTCTTCATTCACACCGAAATTCATCGGACCAAAACAAATATCCTTCTCTACAGTTTCTTCAAATAGTTGATGCTCAGGAAATTGAAACACAATCGCTACTTTTTGGCGTATCGCTTTTAAGCCCTTCTGTTTCTTTTCAGAAGTAATCGTTCTCTCACCAATAACAACTTCGCCCGCTGTAGGTTTCAGTAATGCATTTAAATGTTGTAGGACGGTCGATTTCCCAGAACCAGTATGTCCTATTAAAGCGAGAAATGTGCCTGATGGAATATCTATAGACACATCTTGAATCGCTAATCTTTCAAACGGCGTATTGACCTGATAGCGATATTCTACATTTTTGAGTGAGATGTCCATAATTCTTCCACCAATTCTTCTTCAGATAAATGATGCTTAGATACTGGGATATTTAAGCCTTTTAACATTTTGCTCATTTTCACAGGGAATGGAATATCAAGTCCTAACGAAATCAACTCTTCATCTAATTGGAAAATATCTTCCGGACTACCTTCCCGATAAAGCTGTCCTTTATTCATCACAATCATGCGATCAGCCTTTGCTGCTTCTTCTAAATCATGTGTGATGGAAATAACAGTCATTTCTTGCGATGCTTTTAACTGCCTAATCGTCTCTAACACCTCTTCACGACCACGCGGGTCTAACATAGAGGTCGCTTCGTCCAAGACAATGATATTTGGCCTAAGCGCTAGAACCCCTGCAATGGCCACACGCTGCTTTTGGCCACCTGATAAATGGTGCGGCTCTTGATCAAGAAACTGTTCCATTTTCACACTCTCCAGCGCGTTATGGACACGCTTAATCATTTCCTCTCTCTCGATGCCGTGATTTTCTAAACCAAAAGCCACATCATCCTGTACAGTCGTACCAACAAACTGGTTATCGGGATTTTGAAAAACCATCCCAATTTTATCTCGTATGTCCCAAACCGTTTCTTCTGATAGCAGCAAACCATCTACCGTAATACTGCCTTCCTTGGGGAAATTCAAGCCATTTAAAAGCTTAGCCATCGTTGACTTGCCTGATCCATTATGACCAACAATCGCCAACCATTCCCCTTCATATATATCAAACGTCACATCTTTCAACGCATAATCCGCATTCTCATCATATTTAAAAGAAAGATTCCTTATCTGTACGAGGGAATTCTTCATACTCATCTACTCCTCTCCAACCTCTGCTGCTCTCAACTCTACTAAAAACAAACCTAAAAATCTAACGTCTAAATTTTATTAGAAAACTGTGCGATTGGCAAGCCTTTAAGGCGACGACAGAGACCTAGTTGCTCTTATACTTCGTTCTTTCTTTTGACAGGCCTCATAGCTATTATTCTTCTCTGCTTGTCAAAAGATAATTGCTCTGAAGTGATTGAAAAATGGGCGATTGGCAAGCCCGTTAAGACGATGACAGAGTCTTAGTTGCTCTTATACTTCACTCTTTCTTCTAACTCACTTCATCGCTATTCTTCAATGCTATCAATAGGTCACGGCTCTGAAGTGATAGAAAACCAATTCTTAATCGTACTAATATCACTGGCTTGCATTCAGAATGGTGAATGTGTTTATTTATTCTTTATGCACAAGTCTTGCTTCTTTACTAGTTTTTGCGCAATTCCAATGTTTACGCGTAATTCCTTGGTTTTCTTTGCCACCTTTTGCGCGATTCCACCCTTTACGCGCAATTCCTTGGTTTTCTTTACTACCTTTTGCGTGATTCCATCATTTACGCGCAATTCTTTAGCTTTCTTTACTACTTTTTGCGCGCTTTCACCCTTTACGCGCAATTCTTTAGCTTTCTTTACTACTTTTTGCGCGCTTCCATCGTTTACGCGCAGTTCCTTAGCTTTCTTTACTACTTTTTGCGCGCTTTCACCCTTTACGCGCAATTCCTTAGCTTTCTTTACTACTTTTTGCGCGCTTTCACCCTTTACGCGCAATTCCTTAGCTTTCTTTACTACTTTTTGCGCGTTTCCATCGTTTACGCGCAATTCCTTAGCTTTCTTTACTACCTTTTGCGCGTTTCCACCTTTTACGCGCAGTTCTTTGTCTTTCTTTACTACTTTTTGCGCGTTTCCATCGTTTACGCGCAATTCCTTAGCTTTCTTTCCTACCTTTTGCGCGCTTTCACCCTTTACGCGCAATTCCTTAGCTTTCTTTCCTACCTTTTGCGCGCTTTCACCCTTTACGCGCAATTCTTTAGTTTTCTTTACTACCTTTTGCGCGTTTCCACCTTTTACGCGCAGTTCTTTGTCTTTCTTTACTACCTTTTGCGCGATTCCACCCTTTACGCGCAATTCTTTGCCTTTCTTTCCTACCTTTTGCGCGATTCCACCCTTTACGCACAATT
This sequence comes from Cytobacillus sp. FSL W7-1323, assembly GCF_038595015.1. NCBI lineage: Bacteria > Bacillati > Bacillota > Bacilli > Caryophanales > Bacillaceae > Cytobacillus > Cytobacillus sp. FSL W7-1323. The sequence continues at coordinate 158,659 of NZ_CP151998.1, read as the reverse complement.
CTTTGCCTTTCTTTCCTACCTTTTGCGCGCTTTCACCCTGTGCATGCAGTTCTTCACTTTCCCCATATCTTTTACGCGTTTTCACGTATATAAGTAATTCTTCTTTTTTCCCTTACCTGTATGCGCACCGACCATACATACCCACGTACTCTGCCACTAATTATGCTATTGAATAAGGAGTTACAAAAATTCTATTAACTAAAACTTAGGGGCAAAACAAAAATTTCTCTTTATATAATAAAAAAGCCGCCATTATTGATGGCGAGCTACTATGTATATGGAGTTCTATCCTATCTGCAACTATCTCCATAACAAAGGCTCATTAATAATTGCCTTGGCAATGGTTGTTTTTAAAAAAGCCTGCATCCTCATCCTAGTAATACAGGCATTCCTGTATGGACGAGTAAAGCAAATGGATGAAGATGCAAAGAGCTAGACGTAACACCTCAATATTACGGATGTCCATCGTAACACTCAAAATGGTTTTGCTCATTGGCTTTAGGGGTATCCCTATTTAAAGAAAGAGGGCATTGAATAAGTTCCAATGAAACCATTCAGGCGCCCTCAATCTGCACATGAATCCCAAAGGTTAGGTTATCCTAATCTAAGAAGATACGTTTATTATACTAATTCGATGATTACCATTGGTGCTGCGTCGCCACGACGAGGACCGATTTTCATAATACGAGTGTAACCACCTTGACGCTCTTCATAACGAGGAGCAATATCACTGAACAATTTTTGAACAGCATCTTGGTTTTTCTCAGCATCAGCTACTTCATGACGAACATATGCAGCTGCTTGGCGACGAGCGTGAAGATCTCCACGTTTACCAAGAGTGATCAATTTTTCAACTACTGAACGAAGTTCTTTAGCACGAGCTTCAGTTGTTTCAATACGCTCATTGATGATTAAATCTGTTGATAAGTCACGTAGCATCGCTTTACGTTGAGCGCTAGTGCGTCCTAACTTTCTGTATCCCATGAAAGTTTCCCTCCTTTGTTGAAGTCATTAAAGGCTAGATTTCAAAAGACAATCAGTCGTCTTTACGCAAACCTAATCCAAGCTCTTCTAGTTTATGTTTTACTTCCTCTAGAGACTTCCTACCTAAGTTACGTACTTTCATCATATCCTCTTCAGTTTTATTAGCTAACTCCTGAACAGTGTTAATGCCTGCACGTTTTAAGCAGTTGTATGAACGAACAGATAAATCTAGTTCTTCAATTGTCATTTCAAGGACTTTTTCTTTTTGGTCTTCTTCTTTTTCAACCATAATTTCAGCATTTTGAGCTTCATCAGTTAAACCAACAAAGATATTCAAATGCTCAGTTAAGATCTTCGCTCCAAGTGCAACTGCATCTTGAGGGCCAGTACTTCCGTCAGTCCAAACATCAAAAGTCAATTTATCAAAATTACTCAATTGACCAACACGAGTATTCTCAACTTGATATTGTACGCGTGAAACTGGCGTATAAATAGAATCAATAGGAATTACACCGATTGGTTGATCTTCTTTTTTGTTTTGAACAGCTGGTGTATAACCACGACCACGTTTAGCAGTTAGACGCATATGCAAATGACCATTTGAACCAAGAGTAGCAATATGAAGATCCGGATTAAGAATCTCTACATCACTATCATGTGTTACATCTGCAGCAGTAACTACACCTTCGCTTTGAACGTCAATTTCTAATGTTTTTTCTTCATCAGAATAGATTTTCAATGCGAGCTTTTTAATGTTTAAAATGATAGATGTTACATCTTCTACGACGCCTTCAATTGTTGAGAACTCATGAAGTACCCCATCAATTTGGATCGAAGTGACAGCGGCACCTGGGAGTGAGGATAATAGGATACGACGTAAGGAGTTACCCAAAGTTGTTCCATATCCACGCTCAAGTGGTTCTACGACGAACTTACCATACTTAGCATCATCGCTGATCTCAACCGTTTCGATTTTTGGTTTTTCTATTTCGATCATCAAAATACACCCTCCTTCAAAACGTCGAAACCCCGGTTTATTAACCGAAATTCCCCCATGTATACGTTCCCGTTTTGTGCACAACAACTGGAATAATAAATACTGTATAATTCATTTACTTTGTATCATATCCCATTATAGACAGGGATTCAAAAGTTTATACAGATTAATTATACACGGCGGCGTTTTGGTGGACGACATCCGTTATGTGGTACTGGAGTAACGTCTCTGATAGCAGTAACTTCTAGACCAGCAGCTTGTAATGCACGAATAGCAGCTTCACGACCTGCACCAGGTCCTTTAACTGTTACTTCTAAAGTTTTCATACCATGTTCCATAGATGCTTTCGCAGCTGTTTCAGCAGCCATTTGCGCAGCGAAAGGAGTCGATTTACGAGAACCTCTGAATCCTAGCGCACCAGCACTTGACCAAGAAAGAGCATTACCATGAGAATCAGTGATAGTTACGATTGTATTATTGAATGTTGAACGAATATGTGCAATTCCGCTTTCAATATTCTTTTTGACACGACGTTTACGTGTATTAGTTTTACGAGCCATTTTAAGAACCCTCCTTTACCGATTATTTCTTTTTGTTCGCTACAGTCTTACGAGGACCTTTACGTGTACGAGCATTGTTTTTAGTATTTTGTCCGCGAACAGGTAAGCCACGACGGTGACGAAGACCGCGGTAGGATCCGATTTCCATTAGACGTTTGATGTTAAGTGATACTTCACGACGAAGGTCACCTTCAACTTTTAATGAATCGATTTGCTCACGAATTTTGTTTAATTCATCTTCAGTAAGATCGCGTACACGAGTATTCTCGTTTACACCAGCTTCTGCTAGAACTTTTTGAGCAGTTGTTTTACCAATACCATAGATATAAGTTAATGAGATTACTACACGTTTTTCACGTGGTACATCTACACCTGCAATACGTGCCACTATATGCGCACCTCCTTCAAATTAGCCTTGTTTTTGTTTATGTTTAGGGTTTTCACAGATAACCATTACTTTACCTTTTCTGCGGATGACTTTGCACTTTTCGCAGATCGGTTTAACTGATGGTCTTACTTTCATTATCCTAACCTCCTTAGTAGTACGGAGTGCAATGATTATTTAAAACGATAAGTGATTCTTCCGCGAGTTAAGTCATAAGGAGAAAGCTCAACTGTTACTTTATCCCCTGGTAAAATACGAATGAAGTGCATGCGGATTTTACCGGAAACATGAGCTAAAACTGTATGACCGTTTTCTAATTCTACCTTAAACATTGCATTTGGCAAAGTGTCTATGACTGTGCCTTCTACTTCAATTACATCATCTTTCGCCACTAAACAAGTCTCCCTTCCATAAAATCATATACGAAATATATCAAATGCTTTCCCAAGCATGTAGATATTCTTTGCTAAAAGGTTCGCAGAATAACACATTCGGACATTCCGATACATAATCTCATAGGTCGCGTAATCAATGCAAGCTTTATGAGCTAATAATCATCTTACTCAAAACAAATGATTTTAAACATATACACAACAACCTTCTGATTATAACATAAAAAGAGTTTGACGTCTCCTTATAGTAAAAAGAAAAATGAGTTAGAAACGGAGTATTTTAGAAAAGCCTACTGTTATTTTACAGTAAGTATTTCATAACCAGTTTCAGTAATGGCTATTGTATGTTCGAAATGGGCACAACGCTTACCATCGACTGTTACGACTGTCCATTGATCGGATAGCGTTGATACATATCTACTACCGATATTTACCATCGGTTCGATAGCTAATACCATACCTGGTTTTAATAGAGGCCCTTTATTCGGGGGACCAAAATGTGGAATCTGTGGTTCCTCATGTAAGTCTTGCCCTACCCCATGTCCGACATATTCTCGTACAATGGAAAAGCCTTTGCTTTCCGCATATGTTTGGATTGCATGAGAGATGTTCGATAAGCGTACACCTGGCTTTGCTTGTTTTAAGCCTTCATATAATGACTGCTCAGTAACTTCAAGCAATGCTTTTGATTGTTCATCAATTGCCCCTACTGCGTAGGTCCAGGCAGAATCACCGTGATAACCGTTATATTTTGCACCTATATCAATACTGATGATATCACCATCGTTTAAGCTGTTATCATCAGGAATCCCGTGAACTAGCTTTTCGTTCACAGATGTACATATACTACCTGGAAAACCGTTATATCCTTTAAAAGATGGGACGGCCCCACATTTGAGAATAAAAGCCTCAGCAAGACGATCTAATTCTCTTGTCGTTATTCCCGGAGTGATATGCTTTTGTAATTCCTCATGTGTTAAAGCGACAATTCTACCAGCTTCTCGCATAATATCGATTTCACGTTGAGTTTTGCTTATGATCATTATTGTAAGCCTCTTAAAAGACTATCTAGATCAGTAAATACTTTACCAATTTCTTGTTGACCGTTAATGTTACGTAAATAGCCTTTATTTTCATAGAAATCAAGCAAAGGTTTTGTTTGCTTAATGTTTACGTCAAGTCTATTTTTAACAGTTGCTTCATTATCATCTTCACGTTGATATAATTCACCACCACAGCGGTCACATTCGCCCTCTTTAGTTGGAGGATTAAATACAAGATGATATGTTGCCCCACAAGATTTACATATTCTGCGGCCAGTTAGCCTTTCCATCAAAATCTCTTGATCTACATCAATGTTAATAACGTAATCAATTTTTCTTGATAGATCAGAAAGAATATTTTCTAAAGCATCCGCTTGAGCAACGGTTCTAGGGAAACCATCTAAAAGAAAACCTTTTTCGCAATCGGGTTTACCAAGACGTTCTCTAACAATACCAATTGTTACTTCGTCTGGCACAAGTTCACCTTTATCCATAAAAGACTTTGCTTCTAAACCTAGAGCAGTTTCTTCTTTGATCGCTGCACGGAACATGTCTCCAGTAGAGATATGCGGAATACCGTACTTTTCAACAATTCTTTCTGCTTGTGTACCTTTACCGGCACCAGGGAGCCCCATTAATACAAGATTCAAGTGAATTCCCCCCTATTCTATTAGGTTTGAGGGAACAATCGTCCCCTTAAACCTTTCTATTTGATAAAACCTTTATAATGACGTTTAACTAGCTGAGACTCTAACTGTTTGTAAGTATCAAGAGCAACACCAATCACGATTAGTAAGCTCGTTCCACCGATTTGAGCAGTTTCTGGTAGCCCTGCAACATTAATGAAGAACATTGGAATGATTGCAATCGCTGTTAAGAAAAGAGCACCAACAAAAGTTAAACGATATAAGACTTTAGTTAAATATTCCTGCGTGTTTTTACCAGGACGGATGCCCGGTACATAACCACCTTGATTCTTCAAGTTCTCAGAGACTTTCTCTGGGTTTACTTGAATGAATGCATAGAAATATGTGAAAGCAATTATTAATGCAGCATAGATGACCATACCAATTGGCTCAGTATAATCAAATATCTTCTGGATCCAACTCGTTACACTATTCGATTCAAAAAAGCCTGCAATCGTTCGTGGTGTAATGATAAATGAAATCGCAAAGATAACAGGGATAACACCTGCAGCATTTACTTTTAAAGGTAAATGAGTGTTTTGAACACCTACTGGCGTCTTACCTGCTGATGCACGTTTTGCATATTGTACTGGAATTTTTCTTAATGCCTGTTGGATAAAGATTGTTCCAACTACAATAGCAATAACCGCAAGCACGATAAGTACAAGGGTTACGATACGTAGGAATAATTGATCTCCAGCACCTTCAATTTGCTGCGCATAAATTTGGTTAGCGATGGAAGGAATACCGGCAACGATTCCAGCGAAGATAATAATAGAAATACCATTACCAACACCTTTTTCCGTAATTTGCTCCCCTAACCACATTAAAAAAGCAGTTCCTGCAGTTAATACTGTAGCAATTAATAAATAAGAGCCAATACCCGTATTTTCAATTAACATGCCACCAGCAAGATTATTAAACCCATAAGACATACCAAGAGCTTGGATAAAACCAAGCACGATAGTAAAGTATCGTGTAAACTGAGCTAGTTTACGACGACCTGCCTCACCTTGCTTAGCCCATTCCGTAAATTTCGGCACAACGTCCATTTGTAGTAACTGAACAATGATTGATGCTGTAATATACGGCATGATTCCCATCGCAAGAATTGAGAAGTTTAATAACGCACCGCCACCAAATACATTCAAGACACCAAATACACTCATTTGATCCTGTGATTGTAAAATTTGTGCATTCACCCCTGGAACGGGGATAAATGTGCCGATGCGAAATACAATTAACATTAATAGGGTGAAAATAATCTTTCTTCTTATGTCACCCACGCGCATAAAATTGGAGATTGTCTGAAGCATTAGATCACCTCGGCTTTACCGCCGGCAGCTTCGATTGCTTCTTTAGCCGCAGCAGAGAATTTATGAGCTTTAACTGTAAGCTTTTTCTCTACGTTGCCTTTAGCAAGAACTTTAATTCCTGCTTTTTCGTTACTTACAACACCCGTTTCAATAAGAAGCTCTGGAGTAACTTCCGCTCCATCTTCAAAACGATTAAGTGCGTCAAGATTAACTACCGCATATTCTTTACGGTTAATGTTAGTGAATCCGCGTTTTGGTAAGCGTCTGAATAAAGGTGTTTGACCACCTTCGAATCCAGGACGTACGCCGCCGCCAGAACGAGCATTTTGACCTTTATGTCCCTTACCAGCAGTTTTACCGTTACCTGAACCAATACCGCGACCTTTGCGTTTACGTTCTTGACGTGAACCTTCTGCAGGTTTTAATTCATGAAGTTTCATGTTGGCACCTCCTTATTTTGTAGAAGATCGAAAATTATTTTTCAGTTACCGTTACAAGATGAGCAACTTTATTAATCATACCACGGATGGCAGGATTGTCTTGGTGCTCAACTGTTTGGTGCATTTTGCGTAATCCAAGAGCTGTGACTGTTTGGCGTTGGTCCTCAGGGCGACCAATCACACTGCGAGTGAGGGTAACTTCTAGTTTATTCGCCATTTGATTTCCCTCCTTATCCTAACAGTTCTTCTACTGATAAACCACGTAACTTAGCTACGTCTTCAGCACGTTTTAATTGTTGTAAACCATCTAGTGTTGCGCGAACCATGTTAATTGGTGTGTTTGTACCCAATGATTTAGAAAGGATATCGCCTACACCCGCTAACTCTAGTACCGCACGAACTGGTCCACCAGCGATAACTCCTGTACCTTCATATGCAGGTTTTAGAAGAATTTCGCCAGCTCCGAAGTGACCGATTACTTCGTGAGGAATTGTTGTTCCAACCATAGGAACTTCAATTAAGTTTTTCTTCGCATCTTCAATTGCTTTGCGAATAGCTTCTGGTACCTCTTGAGCTTTACCTGTACCAAAGCCAACGTTACCGTTTTTATCTCCAACTACTACAAGAGCAGAGAATCTGAAACGACGTCCACCTTTAACAACCTTAGCTACACGGTTTACCGTAACTACGCGCTCTTCAAGTTCAAGTTTGTTTGGATCAATACGACGCATTCTATATGTCCCTCCTTTGTCTATTAAAATTCTAACCCGTTTTCGCGAGCAGCATCTGCTAACGCTTTAACACGACCATGATATAAGTATCCTCCACGGTCAAATACGATTGATTTCAATCCTTTTGCTTCCGCACGTTTAGCGATTAATTCGCCGACTTTAACAGCCGCATCAACGTTGCCTGTAGCTTCAATACTAGCTTCTTTGTCTTGTGTAGACGCGCTAGCAAGAGTTACTCCGTTCACATCGTCAATTAATTGTGCATAAATGTGTTTATTTGAGCGATACACATTTAGACGAGGACGAGCCGCAGTGCCAGAAAGTTTAGATCTTACGCGAGCGTGTCTTTTCTTACGCACTGCATTTTTATCAGCCTTCGTAATCATTTCGGTCACTCCTTTCGTTTAGCTATGCAGCATTACTTACCTGTTTTACCTTCTTTACGACGAACATATTCTCCTTCATACCTAATACCTTTTCCTTTGTAAGGTTCTGGAGGACGAACGTCACGAATGTTAGCCGCTAAAGCGCCTACACGTTCTTTACTTGCACCTTTTACTACTACTTTCGTATTAGCTGGTACTTCGATTTCGATACCTTCTTCAGGTTCGATTTCAACTGGGTGAGAGTATCCAACGTTCAATACAAGCTTTTTACCTTGTTTTTGGGCACGGTAACCGACACCGATAAGTTCTAAGCCTTTTTCGAAGCCTTTAGATACACCTTCAACCATGTTAGCGATCAATGCACGAGTTGTACCATGAAGCGCACGGTGCTCTTTTTGATCAGAAGGACGCACGATGTTGATTACGTTCTCTTCGATGTTAATTGCGATATCTTTATTAAAAGTGTGAGAAAGCTCACCTTTAGGACCCTTTACGATAACGTGATGATTTTCATCAAGCGTTACTGTTACTCCACTAGGGATTTCAATTGGTTTTTTACCTATACGGGACATTTATTGCACCTCCATTCTTTCTGAAACTATATTACCAAACGTACGCTAGTACTTCTCCGCCTACTTGTTTCGCGCGAGCTTCTTTGTCTGTAAGAACGCCTTGAGAAGTAGAAACGAGTGCGATACCAAGACCGTTAAGAACGCGTGGTACCTCATCAGCTTTAGCATAAACACGAAGACCAGGTTTACTGATACGTTTTAAGCCTGTGATTACACGTTCATTTTTTGCACCGTATTTTAAGAAAATGCGGATAATGCCTTGCTTGTTATCTTCGATAAACTCTACATCACGTACGAAGCCTTCACGCTTAAGGATTTCAGCAACTTCTTTTTTAATATTAGAAGCAGGAACTTCTAATTTTTCGTGACGAACCATGTTCGCATTACGGATGCGAGTTAGCAAATCTGCAATTGGATCTGTCATGACCATTGTTTTTACCTCCTTCCCTAACTTTGGGTTTACCAGCTAGCTTTTTTAACGCCAGGAATTTGTCCTTTATATGCTAATTCACGGAAACAAATACGGCAAAGCTTAAATTTACGGTATACAGAATGTGGACGTCCACAACGTTCGCAACGTGTATATTCTTGTACCTTGTATTTAGGCGTGCGTTTTTGTTTCGCAATCATTGACTTTTTAGCCACGTTTTCGCCTCCCTCTAATTAACGATTACTTTTGGAATGGCATTCCAAATTGTGTTAAAAGTTCACGAGCTTCTTCATCAGTATTGGCAGTTGTTACGATAACGATATCCATACCACGAACTTTGCTTACTTTATCGTAATCGATCTCAGGGAAGATCAATTGCTCTTTAATACCAAGTGTGTAGTTTCCGCGTCCGTCGAAAGACTTTTTAGAAATACCACGGAAGTCACGTACACGTGGAAGAGAAACAGATACTAATTTATCGAAGAATTCGTACATGCGTTCTCCACGTAAAGTAACTTTCGCTCCGATTGGCATACCTTCACGTAAACGGAAGCCAGCGATTGATTTTTTCGCGCGAGTGATAACAGGTTTTTGACCTGCGATTTGTGTTAATTCCTCAACAGCATTATCTAATGCTTTAGAGTTTTGCACAGCATCACCCACACCCATGTTGATAACGATTTTTTCAAGTTTTGGTACTTGCATTACTGATTTATAGTTAAACTTGCTCACAAGAGCAGGAGTAATTTCTTTTACATGTTTTTCTTTTAGGCGGTTCATCGATTGTACCTCCCTTCTTCATTGATCTATTTATCTAAAGATTCACCTGATTTTTTTGCTACACGCACTTTTTTCCCATCAACCGTTTGATAGCCTACGCGAGTTGGTTCACCAGATTTAGGGTCAACCGGCATAACGTTTGATACATGAATAGGTGCTTCTTGGCTAAGGATTCCACCTTGAGGATTCAAGTTAGATGGTTTAGCGTGTTTCTTTACGATATTAACACCTTCTACAAGAACGCGTTCTTGTTTTGGGTAAGCAGCAAGAATAACGCCTGATTTGCCTTTATCCTTACCAGAGATGACCATTACTTTATCACCTTTTTTTACATGCATCTGTGTGCACCTCCTTAAAGGCATTTTGTTTAATTTTTATAGTACTTCTGGAGCTAATGATACGATTTTCATGAAGTTGTTCTCGCGTAGTTCACGAGCAACTGGTCCAAAGATACGTGTACCACGAGGACCTTTATCGTCACGAATAATTACACATGCGTTTTCATCAAAACGGATGTATGTGCCATCTTTACGACGAACGCCGCTCTTTGTACGAACGACAACAGCTTTAACAACATCACCTTTTTTAACAACGCCACCTGGTGTTGCTTGTTTCACTGTGCAAACAATTACATCACCGATGTTGGCAGTTTTACGGCCTGATCCACCTAAAACTTTAATTGTAAGTACTTCACGAGCACCAGAGTTATCAGCAACTTTTAAACGTGATTCTTGTTGAATCATCTGTGTAACCTCCCTTCGGGATCAAACATATTTCCGAACAATTAGATAATAACTGCTTTCTCAACAACTTCAACTAGACGGAAGCGTTTAGTCGCAGATAATGGGCGAGTTTCCATGATACGAACGATATCGCCGATTTTTGCTTCATTTTGCTCATCATGAGCTTTAAACTTTTTAGAGTACTTTACGCGTTTGCCGTATAATGGATGCTTTTTGTATGTTTCGACTAAAACAGTAACAGTTTTATCCATTTTGTCTGAAACAACGCGTCCAGAGTATACTTTGCGTTGGTTACGTTCACTCATTGTGCGAACCTCCTCTCAATATCACTTGCTAAAACCAATTTCTCTTTCACGGATAACAGTTTTCATACGAGCAATTGCTTTACGCACTTCACGGATGCGAGCTGTGTTTTCCAGTTGTCCAGTCGCCAATTGAAAGCGTAGATTAAAAAGCTCTTCTTTTAATGATTTAACTTTTTGTTCTATTTCGGCAGTGGTAAGGTCACGAATTTCATTAGCTTTCATTTGATTCACCACCAATTTCTTCTCGTTTTACAAACTTACATTTAACTGGAAGTTTGTGTGCTGCAAGACGTAGAGCTTCACGAGCGATCTCTTCAGATACACCTGCAATTTCGAACATTACTTTACCAGGCTTAACAACTGCAACCCATCCTTCAGGAGCACCCTTACCAGAACCCATTCGGACTTCAAGAGGCTTAGCAGTGTATGGCTTATGCGGGAATATTTTAATCCAAACTTTACCGCCACGTTTCATGTAACGAGTCATTGCAATACGGGCAGATTCGATTTGACGGTTAGTGATCCAAGAAGCATCTTGAGCTTGTAGACCATATTCACCGAATGTTACTTCAGTACCACCTTTTGCTTGACCGCGCATTTTTCCACGGTGTACACGACGATATTTTACGCGTTTTGGCAATAGCATATTATTTGCCTCCTTCCCCATTATTCTTCTTTGTAGGAAGCACCTCTCCACGATAGATCCATACTTTTACGCCTAACTTACCGTAAGTCGTATCTGCTTCTGCTGTAGCATAATCAATGTCAGCACGAAGAGTATGAAGTGGTACAGTTCCTTCGCTATAAGATTCAGAACGAGCGATATCAGCACCGCCAAGACGTCCAGATACCATTGTTTTGATACCTTTAGCTCCTGCGCGCATAGCACGTTGAATAGTTTGTTTTTGAGCACGACGGAATGATACACGGTTTTCCAATTGACGAGCAATGTTTTCCGCTACTAATTTCGCGTCGATGTCAGCTTTTTTGATTTCAAGAATATTGATGTGAACACGTTTGCCAGTAAGTGCGTTAAGTGCTTTACGCAACGCCTCTACCTCAGTACCACCTTTACCGATAACCATTCCTGGTTTTGCAGTATGGACTGTGATATTTAAGCGATTAGCTGCACGTTCGATTTCTACTTTAGAAACAGATGCATCGCTTAAGCGTTTTGTGATGTACTCACGAACTTTCAGGTCTTCGTGTAAAAGATCAGCGTAGTCTTTACCTGCGTACCATTTTGACTCCCAATCACGGATGACACCGATACGCAAACCGACTGGATTTACTTTTTGACCCACAGATTATCCCTCCTTCTTTTCTGATACAACGATTGTGATGTGACTTGTGCGTTTGTTGATTGCGCTAGCACGACCTTGTGCGCGTGGACGGAAACGTTTTAAAGTTGGTCCTTCGTCAACAAATGCTTGCTCAACTACTAAATTATTAACATCCATTTCGTAGTTGTGCTCTGCGTTAGCTAGTGCAGATTTTAATACTTTTTCTACGATTGGAGAAGCAGCTTTTGGAGTTAAATTTAAAATCGCTACCGCTTCACCTACTTGCTTACCTCGAATTAAATCTACGACTAAACGAGCTTTACGAGGAGCAATACGAACTGTTCTTGCAACAGCTTTAGCTTGCATTATAATGCCCTCCTCTCATTAACGTCTTGTTTTCTTATCATCATTACCATGGCCTTTGTATGCACGTGTTGGAGCAAATTCTCCAAGCTTGTGGCCTACCATATCTTCAGTAACATAAACAGGCACATGTTTGCGACCATCATACACTGCGATAGTGTGTCCGATGAATTGTGGGAAGATCGTAGAACGGCGAGACCAAGTCTTCACTACTTGCTTGCCATCAGTTTCATTTAACTTTTCGATCTTTGTCATTAAATGTTCGTCAACAAAAGGTCCTTTTTTTAAGCTGCGACCCATGATTGAACCTCCCTTCGTGATTGTTCTACGGCCCGTCTTTGGAACCGTAGTTCAATCCCGTTATTTTTTACGACGACGTACGATAAATTTATCAGATTGATTGTTTTTCTTACGTGTTTTGTATCCAAGAGTTGGTTTACCCCAAGGAGACATAGGTGATTTACGACCGATAGGAGCTTTACCTTCACCACCACCGTGTGGGTGATCGTTAGGGTTCATAACAGATCCACGTACAGTTGGGCGTTTACCTAACCAACGAGAACGACCGGCTTTACCGATGTTAATCAATTCGTGTTGTTCGTTACCAACTTGACCTACAGTAGCGCGGCAAGTAGCAAGAATCATACGAACTTCACCAGAGTTTAAACGTACTAATACGTATTTACCTTCTTTACCAAGTACTTGTGCACTTGTTCCAGCAGAACGTACCAACTGTCCACCTTTACCAGGTTTAAGTTCGATGTTGTGGATTACAGTACCCACAGGAATGTTTGTAAGTGGTAATGCATTACCTACTTTGATATCTGCTTCAGGACCAGACATTACTTCTGCGCCTACTTTAAGAGTCTTAGGAGCTAGGATGTAACGCTTTTCTCCATCTACATAATTAATTAGTGCAATGTTAGCTGAGCGGTTTGGATCATACTCGACTGTAGCAACGCGACCTGGTATTCCATCTTTGTCACGTTTAAAGTCGATGATACGATATTGACGTTTATGACCGCCGCCTTGATGACGAACTGTCAACTTACCTTGGTTGTTACGGCCACCTTTGCGCTTTACTGGAGCAAGCAAAGATTTTTCTGGTTTGTCTGTAGTGATTTCTGCGAAATCAGATACCGTCATGCCGCGACGACCATTAGAGGTAGGTTTGTATTTTTTAATCGCCATTTCATTTCCCTCCTCTTCTTGTTAGAAATTAAGCTTCAAAGATTTCGATTTCTTTGCTGTCAGCAGTTAGTTTAACAATCGCTTTACGGCGTTTGTTTGTATAACCACCGAATTTACCCATGCGCTTGAATTTACCTTTGTAGTTCATGATGTTCACTTTTTCAACTTTTACATCAAAGATTTCTTGAACAGCATCTTTAACTTGAGTTTTATTAGCTCTTACATCAACTTCAAAAGTATATTTTTTGTCAGCCATGATGTCAGTAGAACGTTCAGTGATAACGGGGCGCTTAATGATATCGCGTGCATCCATTATGCAAGCACCTCCTCTACTTTTTCGACCGCTTGCTTAGTCATGATCAATTTATCATGATTTAAAACGTCTAATACACTGATTCCGTTAGCAGTAACAACTGTTACTCCAGGGATGTTACGAGCAGATAATGCTACGTTTTCATCGATGTCTGCAGTTACGATTAATGCTTTAGAATCTACAGAAAGACCTTTAAGTAGACCTTTAAAGTCTTTTGTTTTTGGAGCTTCGAAAGATAGTGTTTCTAATACTAGAATGTTCTCTTCCGCAACTTTAGTAGATAACGCTGATTTGATAGCTAAGCGACGAACTTTTTTAGGTAATTTATAGCTATAGCTGCGTGGTACAGGACCAAATACAGTACCGCCTCCGCGCCATTGTGGTGAACGAATTGAACCTTGACGAGCACGACCTGTGCCTTTTTGACGCCATGGTTTACGTCCTCCGCCAGCTACTTCAGAACGAATTTTAGTTTTATGAGTTCCTTGACGTAGAGAAGCTCTTTGCATAATAACAGCTTCAAACATCACGTGGTTGTTTGGCTCGATACCAAAGATTGAGTCGTTCAGCTCAATATCGCCAACTTGTGAACCACTTTGGTTTAATAATGCAACTTTAGGCATTCTTACTTCCTCCTTTCCGGGTTATTACTTTGCTTTAACCGCACTTACTAGTTTTAGAAGCGCTTTTTTAGAGCCAGGTACATTACCTTTTACTAATAGAAGATTGCGTTCTGCATCTACTTTTACGATTTCAAGGTTTTGTACTGTGATTTGTTCTCCGCCCATGCGACCAGGTAATAATTTACCTTTAAATACGCGGTTTGGAGCAACAGGACCCATTGAACCTGGGCGACGGTGGTAACGTGAACCGTGTGCCATTGGTCCGCGAGATTGTCCGTGGCGTTTAATTGCACCTTGGAAACCTTTACCTTTTGAAATTCCTGTTACATCAATTTTTTCACCTTCAGCGAAAATATCAACTTTGACTTCCTGACCAACTTCATACTCAGCTAAGTCAGCTCCGCGTAATTCGCGAACGAAGCGCTTAGGAGTAGTATCAGCTTTAGCAGCGTGTCCTTTTTCCGGTTTGTTTGAAAGCTTTTCACGTTTATCTTCAAAACCGATTTGGATTGCTTCGTATCCATCAGTATCAACTGATTTCTTTTGAAGAACAACGTTTGGAGTAGCTTCAACCACTGTTACCGGGATAAGATCACCGTTTTCAGCAAATACTTGAGTCATACCAATCTTTCTTCCTAAGATTCCTTTGGTCATTTCAGTCACACCTCCTAGATTGTTTTAATGTATTAATTAAAGTTTAATTTCGATATCAACACCAGATGGTAAGTCTAAACGCATTAATGAATCGACTGTTTGTGGTGTTGGATTAATGATGTCGATTAAACGTTTGTGTGTACGCATTTCGAATTGCTCACGAGAATCTTTATATTTATGCACCGCACGAAGAATTGTGTAAACTGACTTTTCAGTTGGCAATGGGATCGGACCAGATACAGCCGCACCAGAGCGTTTTGCAGTTTCAACGATTTTTTCAGCAGATTGATCAAGAATTCTGTGATCATAAGCTTTTAAACGAATACGAATTTTTTGTTTTGCCATTATTTTCCCTCCTTTTCGCCTATTTTCATATAGACATTCTCCGTGAAAATTTCCCACACACTCGCCATGGCAAAGCGGCCGGGTGTGTCAGCAACCTTTCACTTCATCGCAGTCAAAGACCAACATTGTCTATTATACAGAAAAGACATAACAAATGCAACTATTGATTGCGTTTCTCTCTGTTCTGCACACTTTTAACATTATAACTGCTGTTAATAGTGTTTTCAAGTATATCTTCCTCTTTACATCATTTTCTAAAAAAACGCTTATTTAATTACTTATTTTTAAATTTTCTAAATTTTTATTTGACAAACATAGACTCATTCATGTAAATTTTAGTCAATAAAATATTTTTTATTTCTTATCATGAGAGGTTGAGGGATAGGCCCGATGACACCTCAGCAACCATCAATAGTGAACATTATTGAAAAGGTGCTAATTCCTACAAGCTATACGCTTGAAAGATGAGAAGATGACTATGATAATAATAGGCCTTCTTCTTGAGGGCCTTTTTTATTTTCTCTTTGGCTTCTCATCCATTGAATTCAACAAAATATGAATTGAAGGAGTGAGACCTTTGAACTTCCTTGAAAAAATAAAGAACCAAGTATTAATTGCTGACGGTGCGATAGGAACACTTCTTTATTCTTATGGTACGGATACATGTTTTGAAGAGTTAAACCTCTCAGCACCGGAACAAATTCAGCACATTCATCAAGCCTATCTCCATGCAGGTGCTGATTTAATTCAAACAAATTCCTACGCTGCGAATTATTTAAAATTGAAACGGTATGGCCTAGAGGATTCAGTCAAAGAGATTAATAGTGCGGCTGTAAAACTGGCACGATCTAGTATTCAACAGCACCAGGCATATGTGCTTGGCACAATTGGAGGTGTACGAGGATTAAACCCCCTCTCTATTCCTCTAGATGAAATTAAACGTAACTTTCGTGAACAGCTATACTGCTTATTGTTAGAAGGCGTAGATGGGCTCCTTCTTGAAACATATTATGATTTAGAAGAATTAGAAACGGTTCTCTCTATTGCCCGGAAAGAAACGGATATACCTATAATTGCCCAAGTGTCTTTACAAGAAATCGCTATATTACAAAATGGGACGTTAATTAATGACGCCTTAAAAAGGTTAGAAGCTAAAGGGGCAGATGTTGTCGGGGTAAACTGCCGTTTAGGTCCACATCATATGTTAGAGACACTCTCCTCCGTTGAATTACCTCAGCACGCGTTTCTCTCTGCATATCCTAACGCGAGTCTACCGGCCTATATCGATGGTACGATTCAATATAAGGAGAGTGAAGACTATTTTAGAAAATCAGCGAAGTCCTTCCTTAAGCAAGGTGTTCGACTGCTTGGTGGTTGCTGCGGAACGACACCTGGCCATATTAAAGCATTTGCAGACGAAGTTAGGCATGCTGTACCGATTATTGAAAAACAAGTAACAAATAAAAGGAAACCTAAAATAGAGAGAATTACAATCGAACGCACCAATACCCCGTTAGAGACACTTGTACAAGAAAAACGCACCATCATCGTCGAACTAGACCCACCTAAGAAGCTATCAACTGCTAAATTTTTTGAAGGTGCCAGAGCCTTAAAAGATGCTGGGGTTGATGCAATCACACTCGCAGATAACTCTCTTGCGACACCACGAATCGCAAATGAAGCCCTAGCACATATCATCCAAAAGGATACAAACGTTCGACCACTTGTCCACCTCTCCTGTAGAGATCGAAACTTAATCGGCTTACAATCACATCTCATGGGTCTTCATACATTGGGGTTGCATGATATTTTAGCCATTACAGGGGATCCGGCAAGAGTTGGTAATTTCCCAGGCGCTTCATCTGTGTTTGATTTATCTTCCTTTGAATTAATAGAAATGATTAAACAATTTAATGAAGGAATTTCCCCTTCAGGTTCTGAACTTGGTGAAAATGCCGTCTTTTCTGTCGGGGCAGCATTTAATCCTCATGTCAAATCCTTAGACAAAGCTGTTGCCCGACTTGAAAGGAAGATAAAAGCAGGCGCTGATTATATCGTGTCACAGCCAGTGTTTTCAGTAACACAACTATTAGAGATTCATGAGGCAACAAAGCATCTGTCCGCACCTATTTTCATCGGAATGATGCCACTGATTAGCAGCAAAAATGCAGAGTATCTTCATAACGAAGTGCCTGGTATCAAGATTACTCAAACGACCCGCGACAGAATGGCTAAAGCGGTTAACCCTGTTCTAGCTGAGAAAGAAGGCTTATTAATTACAAAAGAGTTGATCGATGCAGCCTTAGAACTCTTTCAAGGCATCTACCTTGTTACCCCCTTCCTTAGATATCAACTTACAACCGAGCTGACCAATCATATTAGAAGAAAAGATCAACAGATGAAGGAGCATCATTATGTCAAAAGTAGCCATCACTAAACAAATGACGGAAAAGATTTTAATCATGGATGGAGCAATGGGTACCATGCTACAAGAAGCCCACCTAACTGCAGATGACTTTGGTGGTGAGGATTTAGAAGGTTGTAATGAACACCTCACACTTACGCGACCTGAATTGATTCAATCAATTCATGAAGCTTATCTTTCGGCAGGGGCAGATATAATTGAAACAAATACATTCGGAGCGACGCGTATCGTTTTAGAAGAATATAATATTGGGCATTTAAGTGAATTATTAAACCGCAGAGCGGCTGAAATCGCTATAAAAGCAGCGCATAAATACGACAAGCCTAATCATCCGCGATATGTAGCAGGATCTATGGGACCAACTACTAAGACATTAAGCGTTACCGGTGGAACAACTTTTAAACAATTAGTCATGGATTATCGTACACAAGCCATAGGACTCATTGACGGTGGTGTAGATTTATTATTAATAGAAACAAGCCAAGATCTCCTTAATGTAAAAGCTGCTTTCCTAGGGATTAAAGAAGCCTTTCATCACACAAAGAAAGAACTCCCTATAATGGTATCAGGGACAATAGAACCGATGGGCACCACTTTGGCAGGGCAAAACATCGAAGCGTTTTACATTTCAATAGAGCACATGAAACCAATAGCTGTTGGACTCAACTGCGCAACTGGACCGGAATTTATGCAAGAGCATATTCGCTCTCTAGCACAACTCTCTTCAACTGGGGTTAGCTGTTATCCTAATGCAGGCTTACCAGATGAAGACGGTTGTTATCACGAAACAGCAGAATCTCTATCTACAAAGCTTTTGGATTTTGCCACACAGGGCTGGGTGAATATCGTTGGTGGTTGTTGCGGTACCACACCAGCGCACATCACAGCAATCAGTCAAGCATTAGCCCATGTACCACCCCGTCCCATTACTAAAAAGAGACAGCATAAACTATCAGGTATTGAACCCCTTACCTATGATGAATCTATTAGACCGATTATGGTTGGTGAGCGGACAAATGTCATTGGCTCAAAAAAATTCAAACGGTTGATTAATGAAGGAAAGTATGAGGAAGCATCGGAAATTGCTAGAGCCCAAGTTAAAAAAGGAGCAAGCGTCATTGATATATGCCTTGCTGACCCTGATCGTAATGAGATAGAAGATATGGACCATTTTTTAGCTGAAGTAACGAAAAAAATCAAAGTTCCCCTAGTCATTGATTCAACTGATGATGAAGTAATCGCCAAAGCTCTTACCTACTCTCAAGGTAAAGCTATAATCAATTCGATTAACTTAGAAGATGGTGAGGACCGATTCACCTTTGCTGCAAAGCTTATCCATCAGTACGGAGCAGCCATTGTTGTCGGTACCATTGATGAGGAAGGCATGGCCATCACAGCTGAAAACAAGCTAGTCATAGCTAAACGGGCCTATCATATCCTCGTTGAGCAGTATCAAGTACCTCCAGAGGATATTATCTTCGACCCCCTCGTATTTCCTGTCGGCACTGGAGATGAACAATATATTGGTTCTGCTAAAGAAACTGTACTTGGTATTAAACTTATTAAAGAAGCTCTACCGGAGGCGAAAACGATTTTAGGCATTAGTAATGTGTCCTTTGGTCTTCCGAGTGTGGGGAGAGAAATTTTAAATTCCGTCTTCCTCTTTCATTGCACGAAAGCCGGGCTAGACTATGCAATCGTCAATACAGAAAAGCTAGAGCGTTTCCCAAGCATCCCTAAAAATGAAGTAGAATTAGCAGAAAAGCTTCTTTTTCAAACCAGCGATAGCATTTTAGCTGATTTTACTGACTTTTATCGTGATAAGAAGAAGGAAAAAAGGATAGAAACCCATTTACTATCATTAGAAGAACGTTTATCAAGCTATATAATAGAAGGAACAAAAGAAGGCCTTCTCCCAGATTTAGAAAGAGCATTAGCGAAATACCCAAATCCATTAGATATTATCAACGGACCATTAATGAATGGTATGGCAGAAGTAGGTAGATTATTTAATGATAATCAATTAATTGTTGCAGAAGTCTTACAAAGTGCAGAAGTGATGAAAGCATCAGTCGCGTTTTTAGAACCTTATATGGAGAATGATAAACAAACATCTACAAGTAAGGGGAAAGTTTTACTCGCAACCGTCAAAGGTGATGTCCATGATATCGGTAAGAATCTTGTCGATATTATTCTCTCTAACAATGGATTTGAAACCATTGATCTTGGAATTAAAGTCTCTTCTGCTGAACTTATCGCAGCCATTAGAGAGGAAAAACCCGACATCATTGGACTTTCTGGCTTACTCGTAAAGTCAGCACAACAAATGGCATTAACAGCAAAGGACTTACAGGATGCCCATATACAAACCCCCATTATGGTGGGGGGAGCTGCCTTATCTCGAAAATTTACGAATAATAAAATCGCCCCTAACTACAAAGGACTCGTCTTATATGCAAAAGATGCAATGACCGGTCTGAGTTTAGCAAATGAAATCCGAGAACCAAGTCGCTATAGTGAATTATTTCAAGCACAAATCTCGAGAACAGCACAAACTACCAAAGAAGAAGCCCAATTGATAAAAAAATATTCCGAACCAGCCGTTGGAGTGAAAACCGTTCAAGAAGCTCCTATTTTTCAACCGCAAGACTTAAAGAGACATTTAATTACAAATATCTCTTTCCACCATATAGAACCATATATTAACCGTAAAATGCTGCTATATCATCTTGGGGTTAAAAATCAAAAAAGGGAGCTCACTAATGAAAAACTAGAAAAGGTGAATATCCTGTTAGACTCACTGATCCATGAAATAATTAAAAATAACTGGATACAACCAAAAGCTACTTACCAATTTTTTAAAGCAAATGCCAATGGAAATAATATCATTATAATGAATAAAGACGATCTTCCTATTGAAAAGTTTGTATTCCCTAGACAAGAAAAAGGAAAAAATCTTTGTCTTGCTGATTATCTAAGAGAAAAGCAAACAGACTATGTATGTTTTTTTGCTGTAACAGCAGGAAAGGGAATACGACAAGCAGCTACACAATTAAAAGAGGAAGGCAGATTTCTAGAAAGTCACGCATTGCAAGCAATTGCGTTAGAAACAGCTGAAGGGCTGGCTGAGTATATTCACAGACAGATTAGGGATAAATGGGGTTTTCCAGATCACCCAACAATGACGATGGAGGAGCGTTTTGCGGCTAAATATCAAGGACAACGATTTTCATTCGGTTATCCAGCCTGTCCAAATTTAGAAGATCAAGCGAAGTTATTCCGTCTTATACAACCAGAAGATATTGAGATCGAATTAACAGAAGGTTATATGATGGAACCTGAAGCCTCTGTTACAGCTATGGTGTTTTCACACCCCGAAGCAAGATACTTTAATGTACACTCCTCTTCATGATTGATGTAAAAAAAAGCATAAAGAAAAAGCAGCCGGCGTCCCGACTGCTTTTTCTATGAAAGGCGTCCCCTTCAAATATCATAATCAAAATTTATTACTCAACGATTGTAGCAACTACGCCAGCGCCTACAGTACGTCCACCCTCACGGATAGAGAATTTAGTACCTTCTTCGATAGCGATTGGAGAGATAAGTTCAACGTTCATTTCGATGTTATCTCCAGGCATAACCATTTCTACACCTTCAGGAAGGTTACAAATACCAGTTACATCAGTTGTACGGAAGTAGAACTGAGGACGGTAGTTTGTGAAGAATGGAGTGTGACGTCCACCTTCTTCTTTAGATAAAACGTAAACTTCAGCTTTGAATTTTACGTGTGGAGTAATTGAAGCTGGTTTAGCTAATACTTGACCACGTTGGATATCTTCACGTGCAACACCACGAAGAAGAGCACCAATGTTATCTCCTGCTTCAGCATAATCAAGAAGCTTACGGAACATTTCAACACCTGTTACAGTAGTTGATTTTGGTTCTTCAGCAAGACCGATGATTTCAATAGTATCACCGACTTTAACTTGTCCACGCTCAACACGACCTGTAGCAACAGTACCACGACCAGTGATTGAGAATACATCCTCAACTGGCATCATGAATGGTTTTTCAGTGTCACGAGTTGGAGTTGGGATATACTCATCAACTGCAGCCATTAATTCAATGATTTTTTCTTCCCACGCAGCATCTCCTTCAAGAGCTTTAAGCGCAGAACCTTTGATTACAGGAATATCGTCACCAGGGAATTCATATTCAGAAAGAAGGTCACGAACTTCCATTTCTACTAATTCAAGTAATTCTTCGTCGTCTACCATGTCACATTTGTTCATGAATACAACAAGGTAAGGTACACCTACTTGACGAGAAAGAAGGATGTGCTCACGAGTTTGTGGCATTGGGCCATCAGCAGCAGATACTACTAGGATACCGCCGTCCATTTGTGCAGCACCAGTGATCATGTTTTTAACATAGTCAGCGTGACCTGGGCAGTCAACGTGTGCATAGTGACGGTTTTCAGTTTCGTACTCAACGTGTGCAGTAGAGATTGTGATACCACGCTCTCTTTCTTCTGGAGCAGCATCGATTTGGTCATATCCACGAGCTTCACCGCCGCCTGCTTTCGCAAGTACAGTTGTGATTGCTGCTGTTAATGTAGTTTTACCATGGTCAACGTGTCCGATAGTTCCGATGTTAACATGGGGTTTTGAACGGTCAAATTTTTCTTTAGCCATTAGGAAAATCCTCCTTTAAATTTAAATAAATTAAGTATTTGATTGACATTGGTCGGTGGCTACCTTCCAATGTCAGGTTACTTACAATGATAGTTATACTTGATTAAAAAGGTAAAATCAATTATTCACCTTTATTTTTTTTGATGATTTCTTCAGAAATTGATTTTGGAACTTCTTCATAATGATCAAAGTGCATTGAGAATGTACCGCGACCTTGCGTATTAGAACGCAATGAAGTAGCATAACCAAACATTTCAGAAAGTGGAACCATTGCACGTACAACTTGCGCGTTACCGCGAGCTTCCATACCTTCTACACGTCCACGACGAGAAGTAACATCACCCATAATGTCTCCCATATACTCTTCCGGAATAACTACTTCAACTTTCATTACCGGTTCAAGGATAACTGGGTTACATTTTGAAGCAGCGTTTTTCAGTGCCATAGAAGCGGCAATTTTAAACGCCATTTCAGATGAGTCAACATCATGGTAAGATCCATCAAATAATCTAGCTTTAATATCAACCATTGGATAGCCGGCTAATACACCACGCTCCATAGCATCTTCAAGACCAGATTGTACTGCAGGGATATATTCACGTGGAACAACACCACCAACGATGCCGTTTACGAATTCAAATCCTGCACCTTCTTCATTTGGAGAGAACTCAATCCAAACGTGACCAAATTGACCACGACCACCGGATTGACGCGCGAATTTACCTTCGATGTTTGCAGATGCACGGAAAGTTTCACGATAAGCAACTTGTGGTGCACCAACATTTGCTTCTACTTTAAATTCACGTTTCATACGGTCTACAAGGATATCAAGGTGAAGCTCACCCATACCAGCGATGATTACTTGACCAGTTTCTTGGTCAGTATGCGCGCGGAATGTTGGATCTTCTTCTTGAAGTTTTTGAAGTGCTGTAGTCATCTTATCTTGGTCTGCTTTAGACTTCGGTTCGATAGAAAGAGAGATAACTGGCTCTGGGAACTCCATAGATTCAAGAATTACAAGACTCTTTTCATCACATAGTGTATCTCCAGTAGAAGTATCTTTCAAACCAACAGCAGCAGCAATATCCCCTGCATAAACTGTAGAGATCTCTTCACGAGAGTTTGCATGCATTTGTAGGATACGACCTACACGTTCACGTTTATCTTTTGTAGAGTTCTTAACATAAGAACCTGAATCTAACGTACCAGAGTAAACGCGGAAGAAAGTTAATTTACCAACATAAGGGTCAGTCATAACTTTAAATGCTAATGCAGAGAAAGGCTCTTCATCACTTGATGGACGAGTAACTTCTTCTTCTGTCTCTGGATTGATACCTTTAATGGCATGTACATCCAATGGAGATGGAAGGTAGTCGATTACTGCATCAAGCATTTTTTGAACACCTTTGTTTTTGAAAGCAGATCCACAAATAACTGGATAGAATTCAACGTTTACTGTACCTTGACGGATTGCAGCTTTAATCTCATCATTAGAGATTTCTTCTCCACCAAGATATTTCTCCATTAATTCTTCATCAAGTTCTGCAAGAGCTTCGATTAATTTTTCACGATACTCTTGAGCTTGATCCATGTATTCTTCAGGAATTTCACGTGTTTCGATGTCAGTACCAAGATCGTTACCGTAGAAAGTAGCTTTCATTTCGATAAGGTCAATGATACCTTCGAATTCGTCTTCAGCACCAATTGGTAATTGGATAGCTGCTGCATTTGCTTGCAGACGATCATGAAGTGTACCTAAAGAGTACAAGAAGTCTGCACCGATTTTATCCATTTTGTTTACGAATACCACACGTGGTACGCCGTAAGTTGTCGCTTGACGCCATACAGTCTCAGTCTGTGGTTCAACACCAGATTGAGCATCTAGTACAGCAACTGCTCCATCAAGTACACGCAATGAACGCTCAACTTCAACTGTGAAGTCTACGTGTCCTGGCGTGTCAATGATATTAACACGGTGGCCTTTCCATTGAGCTGTAGTAGCGGCAGAAGTGATTGTAATACCACGTTCTTGCTCTTGCTCCATCCAATCCATTTGTGAAGCACCTTCATGTGTTTCACCAATTTTATGGATACGACCAGTGTAATAAAGAACACGCTCAGTTGTTGTTGTTTTACCAGCATCAATATGAGCCATGATACCAATATTACGCGTATTATCTAAGGAGAACTCTCTTGCCATTGTGTCTTTCTCCTTCCTAGTATGGGAATTGTTTTTATAATATAAAAGTGAATCTTACCAGCGATAGTGAGCAAATGCTTTGTTTGCTTCAGCCATTTTATGAGTGTCTTCACGTTTCTTCACTGATGCACCAGTGTTGTTAGCTGCATCAAGAATTTCGTTTGCAAGACGCTCTTCCATTGTTTTCTCACCGCGAAGGCGAGCGTAGTTTACTAACCAACGAAGACCAAGAGTTGTACGGCGATCAGGACGCACCTCAACTGGTACTTGGTAGTTAGCTCCACCAACACGGCGTGCTCTTACTTCAAGTACAGGCATGATGTTTTTAAGCGCTTGATCGAATACTTCCATTGGCTCTTTGCCAGTACGCTCACTAATGATATCAAATGCATTATATAGAATTGCTTGAGATTTACCTCTCTTACCATCTACCATCATTTTATTGATTAGACGGCTAACAAGCTTTGAGTTGTAAATCGGATCAGGCAATACGTCTCTTTTTGCTACAGGACCTTTACGTGGCATGTAATTTTTCCTCCTTTCAAGAAAGGGTTATTTTTATTTGTGAATTATTTCTTAGCTGCTTTAGGACGTTTAGCACCGTATTTAGAACGACCTTGCATACGGTTGTTAACACCAGCAGTATCAAGTGCACCACGAACGATATGGTAACGTACACCCGGTAAGTCTTTTACACGACCGCCACGGATAAGTACCACACTGTGCTCTTGTAGGTTATGACCAATACCAGGAATATAAGCATTCACTTCGATTCCGTTAGTTAAACGTACACGTGCATATTTACGCAACGCTGAGTTTGGTTTTTTTGGAGTCATTGTACCAACACGAGTACATACACCGCGTTTTTGTGGTGAAGATATGTTCGTTTGTACTTTTTTGAAGCTGTTATAACCTTTGTTCAACGCAGGAGAAGTTGATTTCTCTTCCTTTGTTTTACGAGGCTTGCGTACTAATTGATTAATAGTAGGCATGTATTTTTCCTCCCTTCATCTTTTCATGTAAGCCCACACATCCAGGTGGTTCATTTAAAGGCAAAAACAAAGTCCTTGCAGATTTCTATCTACAAAAACAGTTTTTAAATAGTTAATGCAACAGCTGCAGCACCTACATCTATCCCACATGCTTTACCAAGCTTTTTCATCGAATCAACATATGTGATTGGAACGTTATGATCTTTAGCAGCTTCTTCTATCATAGATTTGACTTGAAAATTTGTATCGCTAGCGATGACTACTTCAGATACAATTCCAGATTTAAGAGCTTTCACTGTTTGTTTAGTTCCTACTATAATTTCTTTCGCCTGCAATACTTTTTCATAAGACATAAATTCATCCTCCAAAGTATCCAGTAATAGGAGCACCTTTGCTATATTACCACCAATTGAAAATGATGTCAACAATCATTCATATTTTTTTAATATAGAAGGTCGGTGCCATTCTTAAAAAGAACGACACCCTTTCTTCTATCATTATTCAACCGTGATTGTTTCTTCAACTGCCTCTTTTGTATAAGGCTCTGCTTGACGATAACGTTGCATACCTGTACCAGCTGGAACAAGTTTACCAATGATAACATTTTCTTTCAAGCCGAGTAACTCATCACGTTTTCCCTTAATCGCTGCATCTGTAAGAACTCTAGTTGTTTCTTGGAATGAAGCAGCGGATAAGAAGGAATCAGTTTCAAGAGATGCTTTTGTAATACCAAGTAATACCGGACGTCCCGTAGCTGGCATTTTACCTTCCATAAGTGCTTTTCTATTCGCATCAGTAAATTGATGGATATCAAGCAATGTGCCTGGAAGTACATCTGTCTCAGCTGCATCGATAACACGTACTTTACGAAGCATTTGACGTACCATTACTTCGACGTGTTTATCACCGATTTCAACCCCTTGCATACGATAAACTTTTTGTACTTCTCGTAGCAAGTATTCTTGAACAGCTGTAACATCTCTCACCTTAATTAATTCTTTCGGATCGATAGAACCTTCTGTTAGCTCTTGACCGCGTTCCACTTCATCGTTAATTGCTACTTTTAAGCGTGCAGTATAAGGTGCAGTATAAGTGCGTGATTCAACTTCACCTTGAATAACGATTTCATGTTGACGATCGCGACCTTCATTAATGCCAACCACTGTACCTTTGATTTCTGAAATAACCGCTTGACCTTTAGGGTTACGTGCTTCAAAAATCTCTTGGATACGAGGAAGACCTTGTGTAATATCGTCTCCTGCAACCCCACCAGTATGGAATGTACGCATCGTTAACTGTGTACCAGGTTCACCAATTGATTGAGCGGCAATAATACCAACTGCTTCACCGACTTCAACTTCTTGACCAGTAGCCAAGTTACGTCCGTAACATTTTTTACATACACCGTGGCGAGTATTACATGTGAACGCAGAGCGAATCCATGCTTCTTCAACGCCTGCAGCGATGATTTCTGCAGATAAATCTTCAGTAATCAATTCATTTTCACGTGCAATGATTTCATTTGTTTCCGGATGTCTAATCGCTTTTCTTACATGACGACCGATTAAACGTTCCTCTAAGCTTTCGATCACTTCTGTTCCTTCCTTCAAGGAAGAAATCAATAATCCACGATCTGTACCGCAATCATCTTCACGTACAATTACGTCCTGTGCAACGTCAACAAGACGACGAGTAAGGTAACCAGAGTCAGCTGTTTTAAGGGCTGTATCAGCAAGACCTTTACGCGCACCGTGAGTAGAGATAAAGTACTCTAATACAGTTAATCCTTCACGGAAACTTGATTTAATCGGTAATTCAATAATACGACCAGCCGGGTTGGCCATTAGACCACGCATACCAGCTAACTGTGTAAAGTTAGATGCGTTACCACGGGCACCTGAATCACTCATCATGAAGATTGGGTTGGATTTATCCAATGATTTCATTAGTTTCGATTGGATATTATCTTTCGCCGCACTCCAGATAGAGATAACTCTGTCATAACGTTCCTCTTCAGTAATAAGACCACGTCTAAATTGTTTTAATACATTATCAACTTTATTTTGAGCTTCATGAAGAATTTCTTCTTTTTCACCTAATACAACGATGTCTGCCACACCAACGGTAATACCAGCCTTAGTTGAATATTTGAAACCTAAATTCTTCATGCGGTCTAGCATTTTTGATGTTTCAGTAATCTTGAAGCGTTTAAATACTTCAGCAATGATATTTCCAAGAATTTTCTTCTTAAATGGATCGACAATCGGCATTGTACGAATCGCTTCAGGAATATCAATAGCTTTATCAATAAAGTATTTCTTCGGTGTTTCAATTTCAAGATTCTCTTTTGTTGGTTCGTTAATATACGGGAATGTTTTCGGTAAAATTTCATTGAATACCAATTTACCAACTGTTGTCATTAATAGTTGCTTGTTTTGTTCTTCAGTGAATGTTTCATTTTTTAACGAACCAGCATGAACAGCTACTCTTGTGTGCAAGTGAACATATCCGTTTTGGTAAGCAAGTAACGCCTCGCTTGTGTCGTTAAAGACCATTCCTTCACCAACAGCATTTTCTCTTTCTAAAGTTAAGTAATAGTTACCTAACACCATATCTTGTGAAGGCGTAACAACTGGTTTACCATCCTTAGGATTCAGGATGTTTTGTGCTGCCAACATAAGCAATCTAGCTTCAGCTTGCGCTTCTGCTGATAAAGGTACGTGAACCGCCATTTGGTCACCATCAAAGTCAGCATTATATGCTGTACAAACAAGTGGATGCAGGCGAATGGCACGTCCTTCAACCAACGTAGGTTCAAATGCTTGAATCCCTAATCTATGAAGTGTAGGGGCACGGTTTAATAATACCGGATGCTCCTTAATGACACTCTCTAGTACATCCCAAACTTCAGGGTGAACTTTTTCGATTTTACGTTTAGCTGATTTAATGTTATGTGCTAGGCCCTTTTCAACTAACTCTTTCATGACAAATGGTTTAAATAACTCCAATGCCATTTCTTTAGGTAGTCCACATTGATACATTTTCAAGTTTGGACCAACGACAATTACAGAACGCCCAGAGTAGTCAACACGTTTACCGAGCAAGTTTTGACGGAAACGTCCTTGTTTACCTTTTAACATATGAGATAGTGATTTAAGTGGTCTATTACCAGGACCTGTAACAGGACGTCCACGACGACCGTTATCAATTAAAGCGTCAACAGCTTCTTGAAGCATACGCTTTTCATTTTGAACGATGATGCTTGGAGCACCAAGGTCTAATAAACGTTTCAAACGGTTATTACGGTTAATTACACGGCGATAAAGGTCATTCAAATCTGATGTAGCAAAGCGACCACCGTCTAGTTGAACCATTGGACGAAGCTCTGGAGGAATAACTGGTAGCACATCAAGAATCATCCAGCTCGGTTCATTTCCTGAACCACGGAATGCTTCAAGCACTTCTAATCGTTTAATTGCACGTGTACGGCGTTGCCCTTGTGCAGTTTTTAATTCTTCTTTTAAAGTATCTACTTCTTTATCAAGGTCAATATCTGAAAGTAACTTTCTAATTGACTCCGCACCCATAGACGCTTGGAACTTATTACCGTATTTTTCACGGTAAGCACGGTATTCTTTTTCAGAGAGCAATTGTTTTTTCTCTAATGCTGTATCTCCAGATTCGGTTACAACATAAGATGCAAAATAAATTACTTCTTCCAATGCACGAGGAGACATATCAAGAACAAGACCCATACGGCTTGGAATACCTTTAAAGTACCAAATATGTGATACTGGCGCTGCTAGCTCAATATGCCCCATTCTTTCACGACGAACTTTAGCACGTGTAACTTCAACACCACAACGATCACAAACAACACCTTTATAACGAACGCGTTTGTATTTACCGCAATGACACTCCCAGTCCTTTGTTGGACCGAAAATACGTTCACAAAACAAACCATCTTTTTCAGGTTTTAATGTACGATAATTGATTGTTTCAGGTTTCTTTACTTCACCATGAGACCATGAGCGGATTTTATCTGGTGAAGCGAGACCTATTTTCATATACTCGAAATTATTAACATCTAGCAAGGGGCCTACCTCCCTTTCGATCTACAGGTTTTTCCCATTAACTTATTAATAAGTTTGGGTCCCAGTCATCTATTCCACTTAGCTCGAATGGAGGGCAGTGATCGCCCTCCTTGTTCAAATTTATTCTTTTGTTGCTACTGTTTCTGCTACTTCTGTTTCTTGCGTATCTGGAGCGATTGTTAAGGATTCAGCCTGTTGCATATCCTCATCATCATCCGTATCACGCATTTCTATCTCTTTTTCATCGCCTGAAAGGATTTTTACATCCATACCTAAGCTTTGAAGTTCTTTAATTAATACTTTGAATGATTCAGGGACACCAGGTTCCGGTACATTTTCACCCTTAACGATGGATTCATATGTTTTCACACGTCCAACGACATCATCCGATTTAACTGTTAAGATCTCTTGAAGTGTATAAGCAGCACCATAGGCTTCAAGTGCCCAAACCTCCATCTCACCAAAACGCTGTCCACCGAATTGTGCTTTACCACCAAGCGGTTGTTGCGTAACAAGTGAGTAAGGTCCAGTAGAACGAGCGTGAAGTTTATCATCAACCATGTGTGCTAGTTTGATCATATACATGACACCAACAGATACACGGTTATCAAACGGCTCTCCTGAACGTCCATCATAAAGAACTGTTTTCGCATCACGAGCCATACCAGCTTCTTCGATTGTTTCCCAAACATCTTCCTCGTTTGCACCATCAAATACTGGTGAAGCAACATGAATGCCTAGTGATCTTGCCGCCATTCCAAGGTGTAGTTCAAGTACCTGACCGATGTTCATACGAGAAGGTACCCCTAATGGGTTCAACATGATATCAACCGGTGTGCCATCTGGTAAATACGGCATATCTTCTTCCGGTAGAATACGAGAGATAACCCCTTTGTTACCATGTCGGCCGGCCATTTTGTCCCCTTCAGAAATCTTACGCTTCTGAACAATATAAACACGTACAAGTTGGTTTACACCTGGAGGTAGTTCATCGCCATCTTCACGGTTGAAGACTTTGACATCTAGTACGATACCGCCTCCACCATGTGGTACACGCAAGGATGTATCACGTACTTCACGTGCTTTTTCACCGAAGATAGCATGAAGTAGTCTTTCCTCCGCAGTTAGTTCTGTTACACCTTTAGGCGTTACTTTACCAACTAACAAGTCCCCATCTTTCACTTCAGCACCTGTGCGAATAATACCGCGCTCATCTAAATTACGTAGGGCATCTTCCCCTACATTCGGGATGTCACGAGTAATTTCTTCAGGTCCAAGCTTCGTATCACGAGACTCTGACTCATACTCTTCAATATGAATCGAAGTGTATACATCATCTTTTACAAGGCGCTCACTCATGATGATCGCATCCTCGTAGTTATAACCGTCCCATGTCATGAAAGCAACGAGAACATTACGTCCAAGCGCAAGTTCACCAAGTTCCATTGATGGTCCGTCAGCAAGGATTTCACCTTTCGTTACACGGTTACCAACTGCAACAATTGGTCTTTGGTTGTAACAAGTACCTTGGTTGGAACGAATGAACTTAAGCATTCTATATTTATCAAGATCGCCTTTTACTTCTTGGCCATCTACTTCTTTCACACGTCTTACCCAAACTTCTTTCGCTTCAACATGCTCAACAATACCTTCGTGCTTACAAATCACCGCAGCACCAGAATCTTTACCAGAAACATATTCCATTCCTGTTCCAACGCGTGGTGCTTCAGGCTGCATAAGAGGCACAGCTTGTCGTTGCATGTTGGCACCCATTAAGGCACGGTTAGAGTCATCATTCTCTAAGAACGGGATACATGCAGTCGCAGCAGATACAACCTGCTTAGGTGATACATCCATGTAATCAACACGGTCACGTTTAACAACAGTATTTTCCCCTCTAAAACGAGCAACAACTTCCTCGTCAACAAATGAACCATCTTCACCTAGTCTTGCGTTCGCTTGGGCTACAACATAATTATCTTCCTCATCAGCTGTTAAGTAATCGATTCTTGAAGATACTGTACCTGTTTCGTGATCAATACGACGATAAGGTGTTTCAATAAATCCGAAACGATTCACTTTCGCAAAGGATGATAAAGAGTTAATTAATCCGATATTCGGTCCCTCTGGCGTTTCAATTGGACACATACGACCATAGTGGGAATAGTGAACGTCACGCACTTCAAAGCCTGCACGCTCACGTGTTAATCCACCAGGTCCTAAGGCTGACAGACGTCGCTTATGTGTTAACTCAGCTAATGGATTTGTTTGGTCCATGAACTGAGACAATTGAGAGCTACCAAAGAATTCTTTAATAGATGCAATAACAGGACGAATGTTGATTAATTGTTGTGGCGTAATTGTGTTCGTGTCTTGAATGGACATTCTCTCACGAACTACACGCTCCATTCTTGATAAACCGATACGGAATTGGTTTTGCAATAGCTCACCAACAGAACGTAATCTTCTATTACCAAGATGGTCAATATCATCTGTATCGCCGACACCATGTAATAAATCAAAGAAATAGCTAATAGAAGCAATAATATCAGCCGGTGAAATATTCTTCACAGCTTCTTCTACATACGCATTACCGATTACATTGATGACTTTCTCGCCATCTTCATTCGGTGCATAAATTTTAATCGATTGAACATCGACTTCTTCATCTATAACGCCACCGACAAGGTCCACTTTCTTAAAGCCAACATTCTTCTCAAGATAAGGAAGAATTCGATCAAGCGTTCTACGATCAAGTACAACACCTTTTTCAGCAATGATTTCCCCTGTTTCAGGATCAACCAAATTCTCAGCTAATCTTTGGCCAAATAATCTATTTTTTATATGAAGCTTTTTATTAATCTTGTAACGTCCAACATTTGCTAAATCATAGCGTTTTGGATCAAAGAATCTTGATACAAGTAAGCTTTTTGCATTCTCAACAGTCGGTGGTTCACCAGGACGAAGACGCTCATAGATTTCGAGCAATGCTTTGTCCGTACCTTCTGTGTTATCTTTTTCAAGCGTATTACGGATATATTCATTGTCACCAATTAATTCGATGATTTCTTGATCAGATCCGAACCCTAGTGCACGCAAAAGAACCGTAACGGGTAGTTTCCTCGTACGATCTATTCTAACGTATACGACATCTTTGGCATCAGTTTCATACTCAAGCCAAGCGCCGCGGTTCGGGATAACAGTGGCAGTAAAGCCTTTTTTCCCGTTTTTATCGAGTTTTCCGCTAAAGTATACGCTCGGAGAACGCACCAATTGCGAAACAATGACACGTTCTGCGCCATTAATTACAAATGTTCCTGTTTCTGTCATAAGCGGGAAGTCACCCATAAAGACATCCTGATCTTTGACTTCGCCTGTTTCTTTGTTCACAAGACGCACTTTCACACGCAAAGGTGCAGAATATGTAACATCTCGTTCCTTCGATTCCTCAACCGAATATTTTGGATCGCCAAGGCTGTAATCAATAAATTCAAGCGATAAATTACCAGTAAAGTCTTCAATCGGAGAAATGTCGTGAAACATCTCTCTTAAACCCTCATCAAGAAACCATTGATAAGAAGAGGTTTGGATTTCGATTAGATTTGGTAATTCTAAAACTTCACTGATTCGTGCGTAACTTCTACGTTGGCGGTGTCGTCCATACTGAACTAGTTGACCTGTCAACTGATTCACCCCTCAAATCAAGCGTTATTATTTGAAAAGCAACCTGTGAATCTCACATGTAAATAATAGAATCTATCTTTTTACCTGTGGATTCCAGCCCACAAGTGAGATAAACTCTTTACATGAGAAATATTATCCAGGTAGCTTGACATATCTTAAACTCGAGTCACATTTCGCTCTATTTTTGCCAAAACTAGAGCGTCGGAAGCCCCAAAGCACGAGTTTCCTCCGTAAACATAAACTCAATCAGACAAAAAGAAAAAGGGTTTTTCAAGCAAAAACCACAATTCCATCATTAGACTATTCTTTTCATTACTTCCCACATCTGGATAAATTTATACAATAACGCATAAATTTTTATCCCTATTGGTAGTATATTATGTTGGCATTTTACAATACTAACATAGCGAAAATGTCAAGTCAATCTTTTTTTGCTCTTAATATAAAATAGCCTTTTTTCTTCACAACAGTATCTACTTCAGCAAATAATTCCGAGAGCTTTTCAATTGCAGATGGTGCACCTTGCTTCTTTTGAATGACTACCCATAGTTCTCCACCAGGCAATAAACATTCAAAACTCTCTTCAAAAATACTATGAACAGTTTGTTTCCCAGCTCTTATTGGTGGATTCGTTAAAATAGCTGCAAATTGTTGGTCTTTAACAACTGCCAACTTGTCACTTTCTTTTACAGTGATATTGTTGATACCATTTAGCTCGCCGTTCGTTTGTGCCAGCTCAAGCGCTCTTTCGTTCACGTCGATCATGACGACTTGACGATCTTGCATAATCGACGCCATTGATAAACCAATTGGGCCGTACCCACAACCAACATCTAATACATCACCAGATATTTCAGGAGGGATAAACGTCTCTATTAATAACCTTGATCCAAAGTCAACTTCACTTTTTGAAAATACACCATGATCGGTTTTAAATTGAAATGTTTTGTCTCTTAGTTTGTAACTCCAAACACGTGGATTACTTTCGACATTAGGCGTTTTAGAATAATAATGGTCTGACATAGTGGTCACCTCCAGATATTAGAGCTGCATGTGCGAGGATTTTTTTTGGTAGAGGGTAAAATTAAGCAAACGCTTCGTTAGTTGCTGTAACGTTCTCCTTAAATTCACTTACCTAAACAGTCCACATAACTGATATTAAAAAAGCCCGCTCATACAAGCGGGCTTTTAAACAAACTATATTACTTAACTTCTACGCCAGCTCCAACTTCTTCAAGTTTAGCTTTGATTTCTTCAGCTTCTTCTTTAGAAGCGCCTTCTTTAATAGCTTTAGGAGTGTTATCAACAACTTCTTTCGCTTCTTTAAGGCCAAGACCTGTGATTTCACGAACAACTTTGATAACTTTAATTTTTTGATCGCCAGCAGAATTAAGAATTACGTCAAATTCTGTTTTCTCAGCAGCAGCGTCTCCACCAGCAGCGCCACCAGCAACAGCTACAGGAGCTGCAGCAGTTACTCCGAATTCTTCTTCAATTGCTTTTACTAGATCGTTAAGTTCTAAAACAGTCATACTTTTAACTGCTTCAATGATTTGTTCTTTAGTCATGATATAATTTCCTCCTTAATTTTTGTTAGATTATATTGGTTAAAACCGATAATTAAGCGCCTTGTTCTTCTTTTTGATCTGCAACAGCTTTTGTTGCAAGAGCAAGGTTGCGAACTGGAGCTTGAAGTACGCTGAGTAGCATAGAAAGTAAACCTTCGCGAGATGGAAGTTCAGCAAGAGCTTTCACTTCTTCTTGTGAAGCGATATTACCTTCAATTACACCCGCTTTAATTTCAAGAGCTTCATGCTTTTTAGCAAACTCGTTTAAAATTTTCGCTGGTGCGACAACATCCTCTGTACTGAATGCAATTGCATTAGGACCAGTAAGATGTTCGTTTAAGCCTGCAAGTTCAGCAGCTTCTGCTGCACGACGACTCATAGAGTTTTTGTAAACTTTGAATTCAACATTCGCTTCACGTAGTTGTTTACGAAGTTCTGTTACTTCTGCAACAGTTAATCCGCGGTAATCAACAACAACTGCTGTTTGAGCTGATTTGAATTTGTCTGCAATTTCTTCTACGATTTGTTTCTTTTGTTCGATAATGCTGCTCATCTTTACACCTCCTATTGAATTATGCATTCATACCGTTCAATCAGATAGGTGAGGCTCACCATCTCATTAAAAAACCTCCATATCAAAGGTAGACATGGAGGAAGTATACAATAGCTCGTTCAAGCAATTAAAATCTATCGTATTACCTCGGCAGGTTATTAAGCCCCAATCGGCTCCTGCTGTCTACGGTATAAATGATTAAGTTATGATAATAACAAGATTCATTCTACAGAATGGACTTTGCTATGTCAACTTTATTTAAAAACCAAATAATGGTTAATTATTTTGTTGCCGCTGTAGAAGGGTCGATTTTCACACCAGGTCCCATAGTAGTAGTTACAGAAACGTTTTTCATGTAAGTACCTTTTGCTGCAGCAGGTTTTGCTTTCATCATTGTATCGAAGATTGTGTTGAAGTTTTCAACAAGCTTGTCATCTTCAAATGATACTTTTCCGATAGGCACGTGAATGTTACCAGCTTTTTCCACACGGTATTCAACTTTACCTGCTTTGATTTCATTAACAGCTTTTTCTACATCAAATGTAACTGTACCTGTTTTAGGGTTTGGCATTAAACCTTTTGGTCCAAGTACACGACCAAGTTTACCAACTTCACCCATCATGTCTGGAGTAGCAACGATTACGTCAAACTCAAACCAACCTTGGTTGATTTTGTTGATGAATTCTGCATCTCCAACATAGTCTGCACCCGCAGCTTCTGCTTCTTTCGCTTTTTCACCTTTTGCAAATACAAGCACGCGTTGAGTTTTACCAGTACCGTTCGGAAGCACGACAGCTCCACGAATTTGTTGGTCAGCTTTCTTAGGATCTACACCTAAACGAAAAGCTACTTCAACTGTTGCATCAAATTTAGCAAAGTTTGTTTTCTTCGCAAGAGCAATTGCTTCTGCAACTGGGTAAGCTTTTGTGCTATCTACAAGTTTAGCAGCTTCTACATACTTCTTACCTTTTTTAGCCATTTTAATTTCCTCCTTGAATGTGGTTTTAGCGGAATAACCTCCCACCGACGAAAAGCACGTTTGCCTCTCATCTCAAAAACGTCGGCCCCTCGAGAATTTCTCAAGGTCCGAACATTATAAAGGTTGCGAGTGAAACTAATTCAGCATCGCAACCTTTTTAGAAACAATCATCATACATACAAAGCAAATAGTATTAGTCTTCGATGACAATACCCATGCTGCGTGCAGTACCTTCAACCATACGCATAGCAGCTTCTACACTAGCAGCGTTTAGATCAGGCATTTTTGTTTCAGCAATCTCGCGTACCTTGTCACGCTTGACTGTTGCTACTTTATTACGGTTTGGTTCACCAGAACCAGACTCAATACCAGCCGCTTTCTTAAGCAATACAGCAGCAGGTGGA
Source organism: Cytobacillus sp. FSL W7-1323 (assembly GCF_038595015.1). NCBI lineage: Bacteria > Bacillati > Bacillota > Bacilli > Caryophanales > Bacillaceae > Cytobacillus > Cytobacillus sp. FSL W7-1323. The sequence continues at coordinate 121,544 of NZ_CP151998.1, read as the reverse complement.
GTTTTCGTAATAAATGTAAATGAACGGTCCTCAAATACCGTGATTTCAACAGGAATAATTAGACCAGCTTGTTCAGCTGTGCGTGCATTAAATTCCTTACAGAATCCCATGATATTAACACCGGCTTGACCTAGTGCAGGACCAACTGGTGGTGCTGGATTTGCTTTACCTGCAGGAATTTGCAATTTAACAAGTTTGATTACTTTTTTAGCCACGAGACACACCTCCTTAAAGTCCGTGATGTGGTAATAGGGGTTTTCCCCCTCCCACTCAACTGTTAATTCTTTATATTAACATAAAGAATAATGTCCAATGTCCGGTCTCGTCTTCTGAGACATACTGACCTATGAAATATTATCATTTTTCAAAGACGATTTCAAGTTCTTTTCAAAAATATAGGAGAACTCATAAGCGAAAGACAATGGCTAGATACGGCGAAATCATACAAAAATCAACTTTCTCTAGTTAAATATAAGGGAGAAAGACCGTTAAATTTTTTCGATTTGCGAAAAATCTAATTCAACTGGCGTATCTCTTCCAAACATATTTACAAGCACCTTGATTTTCGCTTTATCTTTATCGATTTCTTCAATAGATCCAGTAAAGTTAGCAAATGGACCTTCGTTTACTTGAACCGTTTCCCCAACTTCGAAGTTTACATCCATTCGTTTTTCTTCAACACCCATACGTTTGAGAATGACCTGCACTTCTTCAGGCAACAACGGAGTCGGTTTGGAGCCAGAACCCGCTGAACCAACAAATCCCGTTACACCAGGTGTGTTACGCACTACATACCAAGAGTCATCTGTCATAACAATCTCCACCAACACATAACCTGGGAACACCTTCCGTTTTACAACTTTCTTCTTACCATTCTTAATATCTGTTTCTTCTTCTTCAGGGACAACCACTCTAAAAATTTTATCCTGCATGCCCATCGATTCCACACGTTTTTCAAGGTTTGCTTTTACTTTATTCTCATACCCTGAGTACGTATGTACTACATACCAATTCTTTTCCATATCAAAGGGGACTTAACGTCCTTCCCTCCCTGCAATCTATTTTTATTTTTGAAAGACTGACATCTCTTGTTTGTCTAAAGTGACGGATTACGAAACCAATCGAATCCTAAGCAAATGGACTAGGCCTTTCTTGACCAAATGAAAAAACCCGTTACCGGGCTCCTGCAAATGTTCCTGTGTTATCATCCATTATACCATGGAAGCTCAGGGGTTATTCAAGAATTAAACGAATCAATTCAGAAATACCTAAATCAACAACAGTAAAGAATAACGTAAAGAATAAAACAACGACAATAACTGTGATCGTATATTTCGTTAGCTCTTTCTTTGTAGGCCAGCTAACCTTTTTCATCTCACGTCCAACTTCACGGAAAAACTTCACGATGCGTCCCATTTCTTAACCCCCAACTTTTAAAGAGATATATCCTTTAACAAAAAAGCGTTGATTAAGAATACATCCCCCTGAATGCCATTCTATTACTTTTTTGTCTCTTCTTTACTCTATTATTTTGTTTCGCGATGAACTGTATGTGCACTGCATTTACTGCAAAATTTCTTTAATTCCAATCTCTCATTACCTTTGTTACTATTGGTAGTGTAATTTCTTGTCCCACAATCGGCACAAGCTAGTATCACTTTTTTCGGCATTTTTCACACCTCTTCGACATTTATGCCATTAAAACTCTACCATGGCCAATAATCCATGTCAATAACAGCAAAAATAGGAAAACCTTCACTGTTATCAATCGAAAATGGTTCTCATATGCCCATAAATAATATATTAACATATAGTAGTTATAAAGAGAATTCTCTTATTTCTAAATATCTCTCTAGTTTTCTCTTCACTCTTTGCAAAGCATTATCAATTGACTTCACATGTCGATTCAATTCTTCTGATATTTCTTGATATGATTGCCCATCTAAATAAAGGGCAAGCACCTTTCTTTCCAAATCGCTCAAAAGTTCAGACATTTTTACTTCGATGTGGTCAAACTCTTCCTGATTAATAATTAACTCTTCTGGGTTCATCACTTTCGCTCCAGAAATGACATCCATTAACGTACGATCTGACTCCTCATCATAAATAGGCTTATCAAGCGATACATAAGAATTCAACGGGATATGCTTCTGTCTTGTTGCTGTTTTAATTGCAGTGATAATTTGTCTTGTGATACATAATTCTGCAAATGCTTTGAAGGAAGACAACTTGTCCTCCTTAAAATCTCGAATGGCCTTATAAAGACCAATCATTCCCTCCTGCACAATATCTTCCTTGTCGGCACCAATGAGGAAATAAGACCTCGCCTTTGCACGCACGAAGTTTCGATACTTATGGATCAAATAATCTAGCGCTTCACTTTCACCTTTATGCACTAATTCAATTACTTCTTCATCTTCGAGTTGCACGTATAAAGAATGCTTTTCAGCTTTTGTCCTGAAGTCGATACTCATCCTGATCCCTCCGACCGTACAAGCATGGTTAGAAATATTATACAGTAGGGTATTTTCCAGCGTCAACCAATCATTTAACGTTCTCTGCGCCATTTTTCGAAAATTTCAACGATTTCATCACTTAATGGGATTTTAGACACTGGCTTATTTTCCTGGCTTTTCTTTACTTTTTTGTTAATTTGTTTTTCAATATGATTCATTTCATTGTGTAATTCTCGGGCTGACTTTCTTAACGCACCTTGAGCAAAGATGACTCTCTGCTCTGTAAAATCTGAAGTAGCTACATAGATTTGTGTTTTAATATTATTTAACGCAATCGCTAGCTTTTCAATACGTTCATCTGCGGTTTCGTTTGTACGTGTAAAAATAACTTCAACATTATAATTCTTAAATTTTCTTTCTGTCCCTTTTACGTAATGGGCATCAAAGACAACTATGACTCGGTAACCGGAATACCCTTGATATTCAGCCATCTTTTCTACCAGCAGGTCCCTGGCTGCTTCTAAATCCTTATTTTTAAGAAGCTGAAGCTCTGGCCAGGCACCGATGATATTGTATCCGTCAACAAGAAGGATATTCATCATTATCGCTCAATCGGAGAGCGTTTGCGGTAGACTTCATACATCAACAAAGCAGCAGCGACTGAAGCATTTAAAGATGTTACTTTTCCAGCCATTGGTAAGCTGATAAGAAAATCACATTTATCTCTAATCAGTCTTCCCATTCCTTTCCCTTCACTACCAATGACTAATCCGATGGGCATCACTCCATCCAATTGGCGATAATCCTGTTTACCGCTTGCATCTGTACCCGCAATCCAAACGCCTCGTTCTTTTAATTCATCAATCGTTCTTGCTAAGTTCGTTACACGAGCAACAGGGATATGTTCAATCGCTCCCGTTGAAGCTTTAGCAACTGTTGCTGTTAAACCAACCGCACGCCTCTTTGGAATAATAATCCCATGCGCACCTACAGCATCAGCTGTTCTCATAATCGAGCCTAGATTATGAGGATCTTCAATCTCGTCCAATAGAAGAAAGAAGGGAGCTTGTCCACTGTTTTCTGCTTTTTTAAATAGGTCATCTAACTCGGCATATTGATAGGCAGCCACTTGAGCAACCACACCTTGATGATTCCCTAGCTCCATTTGATCCAATTTCTTTTTCGGAACAAATTGAACCAGCACACCCGCTTCCTTCGCCATTCCAACCACTTGCTGCATTTGCCCTTTTTGAGAGCCTTCCGCAACCATGATTTTATTCATATCACGCTCTGACTTAAGTGCCTCAATTACAGCGTTTTTACCAATAATGAAATCATGACTCATTTTTTGCTCTCCTCCTTCCTATCCTCAGTCCACTTAAATGCTTTTACTACTAACTCTTCTAACCGCTCTACTCTTTTAGATAAATATAAGAAACCTATCAATGCTTCGAATGCAGTACTATAACGATAAGTTTGTACATCGGTGTTTTTCGGAATGGTGCCAGATTTAGCATTTCTCCCCCGTCTTACTACCGCCTCTTCTTCTTCTGATAAAACGCCCTCGTCCAAAAATGCATGAATCACTTTTGATTGTGCTTTAGCAGATACATATTTCGTTGCTGCCTTATGCAACTGATGTGGCCTTATATTACCTTTTTGTAATAAGTCCTGACGTACGTATTGTTCATAAACAGCATCGCCCATATAAGCAAGGGCGAGACTGTTTAATTGTTTAGGATTAAGATTTTCTTCGTATGAAAGCATCACTCTTATCCTCTTTTCCATCTTGTTCCTTGAGCTGTATCCTCAAGAATAATATTCATTTCTTTTAATTGATCACGAATTTGATCAGCTAATTGGAAATTGCGATCTTTTCTTGCTTGAATCCGATCGGCTATCAATTGATCTACTTCCTCATCTAACAGCTGTAGCTCATCCTCTAATGATAGTCCAAGCACACCGAAGAAATCCTCGAATTGAGTCATAAATGCATCGATTACAGCAGTGGACGTATTCTTTTCCATCAAATAATAATTCGCTTGTTTTGATAATTCAAATACAACAGAGATGGCATTCGCCGTGTTAAAATCATCATCCATATCTGTGATGAATTGCTTTTGTAAATCACCAATTTTCTCTAACCATTCTTGGTTATTTTCTGTTAACTCACTACTCGCCTCTTTACGATGCTTTAAATTCTCATACGATGCTTTAATACGCTCATAACCCGCTTTTGTATTTTCCAGCAATTCTTCATTATAGTTAATTTGATTACGATAATGCACTGCTAACATGAAGAACCTTAACACTTGCGGATTGTGCTTCTTAATAATATCGTGTACCAAGACGAAATTACCGAGTGATTTAGACATTTTTTCGTTATCAATATTAATATAGCCATTATGCATCCAGTAACGAGCGAAAGTTTTACCTGTCACTGCCTCTGACTGTGCTATTTCATTCTCATGGTGAGGAAATGATAAATCTTGTCCTCCAGCATGAATATCAATCGTGTCACCTAGATATTTACGAGCCATAGCGGAGCATTCAATATGCCACCCTGGGCGACCTGCCCCCCAAGGACTATCCCATTTAATCTCACCTTCCTTCGCCGCTTTCCAAAGGACGAAATCAAGTGCGTCTTTCTTCTTCTCACCAACAGCAATTCGATTGCCTAACTTTAACTCATCAATCGATTGATGAGAAAGCTTTCCATACTCTTCAAACTTTCGTGTATGGTAGTACACATCTCCTTCTGATTCATAGGCAAAACCTTTATCAATCAGCGCTTGGATAAAATCAATAATCGTATCCATATTTTCCGTTACTCTCGGGTGTGTGTCTGCTTTTTTGCAACCTAATGCCGATACATCTTCAAAATACGCTTCAATAAATCTCTCCGCAATTTCCGGCACGTCTTCACCTAGTTCTTTGGCCGTGCGGATTAATTTATCATCGACATCTGTGAAATTTGACACAAAATTCACATCATATCCGCGATACTCCAAATATCTCCTCACTGTATCGAACACAATTGCAGGGCGAGCATTTCCTATATGAATATAATTGTATACAGTAGGTCCGCAAACATACATCTTTACTTTACCCTCTTCTAACGGGATAAACGGCTCTTTTTTTCTTGTTAACGTATTATATAATTGAATCGCCATTATGAGTGGCTCCTTTCAGCTTTCAGTTGTTCAAACTCTTTTTTCACGCGCTCTAACTCATTTTCTAGCTCTTTAAAGCGATCAGAAATGGGATCTGGTAAGTCTGTATGATTTAAATCTTTCGTTACTTTGACGCCATCTTGGATTTTTACCTTACCAGGTATACCAACAACCGTTGAATTAGGTGGCACTTCATGTAAAACAACTGAGCCGGCACCTATTTTTGAGTTTTCCCCAATTGTAATGGATCCAAGCACTTTTGCCCCTGTAGCAATAAGAGCATTATCCTTAATCGTTGGATGTCTCTTGCCTTTTTCTTTCCCTGTCCCCCCAAGTGTTACACCTTGATAGACAGTAACATTATCTCCAATCTCGCATGTCTCGCCAATAACAACACCCATCCCGTGATCAATAAAAAATCGACGGCCTATTTTCGCCCCAGGGTGTATTTCTATCCCAGTAAAAAAACGACTAATTTGTGAAACCAACCTTGCAAGGAAGAAAAATTTATTTTTATAAAGACTGTGTGCAATGCGATGATTCCAAATCGCATGTAATCCTGAGTAGGTTAACACTACTTCAAAAACACTTCTTGCGGCAGGATCCTGTTCAAACACAACATCTATATCTTCCTTCATTCTTTTAAACATGCTCTCTCCCTCCAGTCTTTAAATAGCATTTTTCTCGTATAATAAAAACAACAAAAGTAACAGTGATTACACTCTCTCTTTGGGTGGGTCCTTATCACCAGAAAACAAATAACATATCTATAAATAAAAAACGCCCCTGTCTAAAATAGACAGAGACGTTTACACGCGGTTCCACTCTGTTTAAGCTTTCATATAATAAAAGCTCCAACTCTGCCTCGTTAACGGGAAGGTAACCGCCTATTTCTACTATAAAGGTTCGAAACAGGACTCAGAGGGGCACTTCAGAGAATGAGAGGTTTAAACCACTTTCAGCCGATGATGGTTCTCTCTAATAAACAGTCATTACTCTTACTTTTCCTCTTCAATGATTTAGCATCTATAATGATTTTCTAAAGATTTATACGTTAATATTCTATACTATATTATATTTTTACCGATATGTTAACCTAAAATACGCTGTAGGCGAATTTTTACAGTTTCCCTACCTAATAACTCCATTGCTTTCGGTAGGTCTGGGCCATGTGTCTGCCCCGTTGTTGCTGAGCGAATCGGCATAAATAATTTTTTCCCTTTATGTCCTGTCGCTTTCTGTACTGACTTCATTGCCGCCTTTATTTGATCAGCTTCAAATACCTCAAGCGCCTCTACTTCATGTAAGAAAGCAGTTAACACTTCCGGTACTTGCTCTTCAGCTAAAACTTCGCTTGCTTCTGGTTCAACTTCGATATCCTGAACAAAGAATAATTCACTTAGTTCAATTACTTGCGCACCATAACTCATTTTCTCTTGTAGCAACAACACTAATTTCTTTAACCATTGTAACTCATCGTCAGAAGGATTATCTCCTACTTTGCCTGCTTTTTTAAAATGAGGTAACGTTAAATCAAGTAACTGGTCACCATCTAACTTTTTCATGTACTGCGCATTAATATGAGCAAGCTTCTGCATATCGAATAAAGCCGGTGACTTAGATAACCTTGACTCATCAAAGATTTCAATTAGCTCTTCTTTGGAGAATAATTCTTCCTCTCCACTCGGAGACCAACCAAGTAAAGCGATAAAGTTAAACAAGGCTTCAGGCAAGTAACCTAGCTCTTCGTATTGTTCAATGAATTGAATGATTGACTCATCACGTTTACTTAATTTTTTACGACTTTCATTCACTATTAGCGTCATATGACCAAATACAGGTACTTGGAAGCCAAGTGCCTCATAAATCATAATTTGTTTAGGTGTATTTGAAATATGATCATCTCCACGTAATACATGAGAGATTTTCATTAAATAATCATCTATGGCTACAGCAAAATTATATGTCGGTGTCCCGTCTTTTTTAACAATTACATGATCACCAATGCCATCTGACTCAAATGACACTTCTCCTTTAACCATATCATTGAATGCATACACTTTTCCTTGCGGGACAAGAAAACGAATACTTGGTTTTCTTCCTTCAGCTTCGAGTTGTTGGCGATCATCATCTGATAAATGTCTGCACTTTCCTGAGTAAATCGGCATTTCACCTTTAGCCATTTGCGCCTCACGTTCAGCTTCTAACTCTTCTTCCGTACAATAACACTTATAAGCTTGTCCGCTATCAAGTAACTGTTGATAATACTTTTTGTAAATTTCGTTTCTTTCTGATTGACGGTACGGGCCGTATCCACCATCTTTATCGATACTTTCATCCCAGTCTATACCAAGCCATTGTAAGTATTTTAATTGACTCTCTTCTCCGCCCTCAATATTACGTTTTTTATCTGTATCTTCTATACGAATGATGAATTTACCATTTTTACTACGAGCAAATAAATAATTAAACAAAGCTGTACGCGCATTACCAATATGTAAATGTCCCGTTGGACTTGGTGCATAGCGTACACGAATATCACTTGACATGATGATCCTCCTTCAAAATCGGTTCTATTTCGAAAAACCGCTGATTGCTATATAAGCCACCTGACGATCCATCTTTTTTATCAAAAATTGAATATGAATAGCACCCTTTATTTTATCATCCTACTGTAAGTTGTCAAAGTCCGTAAATAACCGACTAGGCACTTTTCTTCAACAACACAACCACTTGAGCAGCAATTCCTTCGCCTCTGCCTGTAAATCCTAGTTTTTCCGTTGTTGTGGCTTTCACGTTAATGTTCTCTACTTCTGATTCTAACAATTCCGCTATTCTTTCTCTTATAGCAGGAATATAAGGAGCCATTTTTGGTTTTTGAGCAATAATAGTACAGTCTGCATTCACAAGTTCATAACCCTTTTCTTTTACCAATTGCCACACATGTTGCATCAGTTTAGCTGAATCCGCATCTTTAAAGTCTGGGTCTGTATCAGGGAAGTGGTTACCAATATCACCTTCACCAATTGCACCTAAACAGGCATCTGACACTGTATGTAATAAAACATCCGCATCTGAATGTCCAAGTAATCCTAATTCATATGGAATCGTAACCCCACCCATAATCAGTGGTCGTCCTTCAACTAATTGATGTACATCAAATCCTTGACCAATGCGAAACATATTATCTTCTCCTTTAGATAAAGTCATCTCTTTTATTTAAAATCGCCTCAGCAAAATATAGGTCCTCAGGCGTTGTTAGTTTTATATTATCGTAATTCCCTTGTACAAAAGCAATCTTATTATGTACTCTCTCCACCAAGCTTGCATCATCAGTCCCTACAAATTGGTCCTTTTGCGCTTTCTCATATGCCGCTTGTAAAATACTAAGCTTAAAAGCTTGAGGGGTTTGCACAGACCATAGACTCGTTCGATCAATTGTTCCCTCGACTAATCCATCACGTCCCTTTTTTATCGTATCCTTCACGGGAACGGCTAAAATGGCGCCATCATTGAACTGAGCTTGAGATACAAGTTGATCGATATGCTCTTGTTCAACAAAAGGTCGAGCGGCATCATGTACCAACACAATCCCTTCACCTGTTAACTCACGTATCACATGACTAATGCTATGCTGCCTTTCCTGTCCACCACCGATATACGCCCTTACCTTATCCACCCCATGCTTAGCGATTAACGCACGTATCTCCTTTTCCTCAGCAGGATTAATAGCTAAATAAATCCCTTCACATGCGGAGTCTCGTTGGAAAACGCGCAATGTATGTATAAAAATAGGTACCCCTCTTAGTTCTAGCAACAGTTTATTTTTTGAAGCACCCATTCTCTTCCCTTGCCCCGCTGCAGGGATGACGACTCTATACCCCATATTTTCTTCTAACTCCCTTAATCAGCATAAAAAGCGGAAGAAAAGAGCCAATTTACGGCCCCCTCTTCTGCTTCTTCTATACTATAATTATAATGCTTTTTCTAAAAGTTTTGGTTTAGCGAAAATCATTCTACCCGCAGATGTTTGCAATACACTTGTCACTACTACATCAATATGCTTGCCAATATAATTTCTACCTTCTTCTACGACAATCATTGTGCCATCGTCTAAGTAGGCAATCCCTTGATTTTGTTCTTTTCCGTCCTTAATGACCTGAACTTTCATTTCTTCTCCCGGAAGCACAACCGGCTTCACAGCATTCGCCAGATCATTAATATTTAGAACTGCGACTTTCTGTAGCTCGCATACCTTATTCAGGTTGAAATCATTGGTTACAACCACACCGTTAGTTAATTTCGCTAATTTCACTAGCTTACTATCCACTTCTTGTATTTCTTCAAAATTACCTTCGTAAATTTCTACCTTTATAGATAGCTCACTTTGAATACGGTTGAGAATGTCTAAACCGCGGCGGCCCCGATTTCTTTTTAACACATCAGAAGAATCGGCAATATGCTGTAATTCTTCTAAGACAAAACGAGGAATAACAATTGTTCCTTCTAAAAACCCTGTTTGACAAATATCAGCTACTCGACCATCGATAATAACACTTGTATCCAATATTTTAAGCTTATTCACATCAGATTGACTATCTTCTTCTTCAGTTAACTTTTTCTTTTTGTTTGTAAAAAGATTGAGTAATTCATCTCGTTTTTTAAATCCAACTTGAAAACCTAAATATCCAAATAACAGTGTTAAGACGATAGGAGCAACAGTATTTAATACCGGTATCTCGAGTGTCGATAATCCATAACCAAGTAAAAACGCGACAACAAGACCAAACACCAGTCCAACACTACCAAATATAATATCGGTAATTGGCACCTTTACAATCGATTCTTCTGTCCATTTAATGAAATTGACAACATGGTCAACCGCCCAAAATGTTAAAAGATAGAAAATAATAGCTCCTAAAATGGCGGAAACATAAGGATTATTTAATAATGGAATGTCATCTAAACTGATTAGAATTAGTAATTCTGGTATCACAAAGATTCCTAATGTGATCCCAAATATAAGGAAACAGACTTGTACAATTCTCTTTAACATTCCCTCACCTCCTTTTATTCATTATTAACAAATTCCAAAAATAAAAAACGCACAATATTGGAAAATTTTATATTATAAACAAAAAATTATTGCAGTAAACTAAATAAAAGGATAGATCAAACGGTTATGAATACTCTTAGACTAGCACCGTAAGTAAGGGAATGTCAAATGATAAACTACCTATTCTATCATAAGGTGAATAGTAGTTCAATGGTATTTATAAATGTCGGTCAGAAAAAAATTGGTCTTGTATAAGCTTGAGGCCTTCGTCAATCTTCCTAGCCCGTACCTCTCCTATACCTTCTACCTCATCTAATTCTTCAATAGAAGCTGCCGCTATATACCTCAGTTCCTCAAAGCGATCAACGAGGTTATCAATAATAATAGGTGGTAATCGCGGCACCTTATGCAGCACCCGAATCCCTCTAGGATGAATGACTTCTTCGGTATGAATATAGCCATGAAAGCCTAGTAATTTCATGATAACTGAGTCTTCTAAAGTCTCACCTTTTGATAACTCTTGAAGCTTTTGAAGCGCTTCCTTTGCCCTAATATCACGATCATTAGCATAATCCATAATAACGAATTCTGATTCTCTTTCCATTTCAATCAATAACTCATTCATTTGTAAACGAATGAGACGTCCTTCTGTCCCTAACTCGCTTAAATAAGTTAGTAACTCATTTTTAATTCTTAACAGCATTTCTATATTATGCATAACATTTAACACATCATTATAGGTCACCTGTTCTTCAAATTCGAGAATACCTAAATTCGATATACTTTGCTCAAGAACAACTTTATATTTCTCTAATGTTGTGACTGCCACATTAGCCTTTGTTAATATAACGCCAATATCCTTTAGTGAATAACGAGAAGCCCCTTTATATAAAGTAATGACATTACGGCGTTGTGAAACAGCAATAACAAGCGCACCTGTTTGTTTCGCCACCCGTTCTGCTGTCCGATGTCGCATCCCTGTCTCAGAGGAAGGAATACTCGAATCTGGTGCGAGTTGGGCGTTGGCAATAAGGATTTTATTTCCTTCTTGATTGAGAATAATCGCCCCATCCATCTTCGCAAGCTCATATAAATAGTTTGGCGAAAAAGGGCAATTAATTTGGAAGCCCCCATCCACTAAACTGGCAATCTGCTCCTTAGAACAAAGAACAATTAACCCACCCGTGTTTGCTCTTAATACATTATCTATACCTGCACGTAGGGGTGTCCCTGGTGCTAAAAATTTCAATAATTCGCTGATTGTAATTTCACTTTGTTTCTTTGAATCCATATGCTTACCCTCCTAATGCAGCTTCAAGTGCTTCACTAACCGAGTGAACGCCAATCAATTGAACATTTTTAGGACCTGTCCAGCCGCTCAAATTATTCGCTGGTAAAATAATACGCTCAAATCCTAGTTTCGCAGCCTCCTGGACTCGCTGTTCAATTCTTGAAACTCTTCTTATTTCTCCAGTGAGGCCCACCTCACCGATAATGCAATCTGTTGCTCTTGTTGGCTTATCTCGAAAGCTTGATGCGATACTAACTGCAACTGCCAAATCAATTGCTGGCTCATCTAGTTTTACCCCTCCAGCAACCTTCAAATAAGCATCTTGATTTTGTAACAACATACCGACCCGTTTCTCTAATACCGCCATTAATAGCGGCACACGGTTATGATCAATCCCTGTTGCCATCCTTCTTGGGTTACCAAAACTCGTAGGGGATATTAATGCTTGTATTTCTACAAGAACGGGCCGAGTTCCTTCCATTGAAGCCACAACAGTTGAACCCGCTGCTCCTTGTGATCGTTCTTCTAAAAAAATCTCTGAAGGGTTTGCCACTTCTTCTAAACCTAATTCTTTCATTTCAAATATACCCATTTCATTCGTAGAACCAAATCGGTTTTTGACTGCTCTTAAAATTCGATACGTGTGATGCCTTTCCCCTTCAAAATAAAGCACCGTATCCACCATATGTTCAAGCAACCTAGGACCGGCGATCGATCCTTCTTTCGTTACATGTCCAACAATAAAGATCGCAATCCCTTTCGTTTTCCCGATTCTCATAAGCTCAGCCGTACACTCTCTTACCTGTGAAACACTACCAGGAGCCGAGGTCACTTCCGGGTGATAAATAGTTTGAATGGAGTCAATAATAACAAACTCCGGCTTCACCTCATCAATCGTTTGACTAATCTCTTCTAAGCTTGTCTCTGCATAAACAAGTAGATGTTCTGATGAAATATTTAATCTGTCAGCTCGTAGCTTCGTTTGTCTTATCGACTCTTCTCCAGAAATATAAAGTACAGAATGCTGTTTATTAGATAATTGAGAAGAAACTTGCAACAGTAGTGTTGATTTTCCAATCCCAGGATCTCCACCTATTAAAACGAGAGATCCTCTAACAACCCCACCACCAAGGACTCGATTTAACTCTTTCATTTCCGTATAAATACGTGGCTCATTGACTGTTTCAATTTTTGGAATCGGAGTCGCTTTTGCTCTAATCGTTGTCTCTTGTGTATGTGCAAAAGCCCCTCTTCTCGAGTTAGCAGGTTTCTCTATCTCTTCCGTCATTTTATTCCATACACCGCATCCGGGACATTTCCCCATCCACTTTGCCGATTCATAACCACATTCTTGACATATGAATTTTGATTTTCTTTTCGCCAATCTTCATTCTCCTTCTCTTTCGTACAACACATTTATATTTCTTACTATATCAATGGAATCGTTTGTATTCAAAGGTTAACATATAATTGGAAGAAAATTTGTTGTTATCAAAAAAGGTACACACTATTGATTAGCGTGTACCTTCTCTCTAACATTTCATTATTTTTGGGCAGTGCCAGTTGGTTCGGCTGTTTTTACGACAAATTCGCCTTCCTCAACATCGATTACTACTTCTTGACCAGTAAGCACTTTTCCTCTTAATAATTCCTCAGATAAGCGATCTTCAATATGCTTTTGGATCGCTCTTCTAAGCGGTCTTGCACCATACTCTGGATCGTAGCCTTCTTCTGAGATTTTTACCTTAGCAGATTCAGATAGGGATAATGTAATATCCTGTTCTTTTAAACGGTTCGTTAAGGCATCGGACATGAGTGTAACAATCTCTTGCAGATGCTTTCTTTCTAATGCATGGAAGACAATAATCTCATCGATACGGTTTAAGAATTCAGGTCTGAAGGCCTTTTTCAATTCCTCCATAACCTTACCTTTCATATCTTTGTAATCATGCTCATCATCTTGAATATTGAAGCCTACATATTTATTACGCTTAAGTGCTTCGGCACCAACATTTGACGTCATGATAAGCACCGTGTTTCGGAAATCGACTGTACGTCCTTTAGAATCTGTTAAGCGTCCATCTTCCAAGACTTGCAGAAGAATGTTAAATACATCCGGATGGGCTTTCTCAATTTCATCTAATAAAACAACTGAATACGGTTTTCTACGTACTTTCTCAGTTAATTGACCTCCTTCTTCAAATCCAACATAACCTGGAGGTGAACCAACTAATCTAGATGTGGAGTGTTTCTCCATATACTCAGACATATCGATGCGAATCATCGCTTCCTCATCACCGAACATCGCTTCAGCTAAGGCACGAGCAAGTTCTGTCTTACCCACACCTGTTGGACCTAGGAAAACGAAAGAACCAATTGGTCTCTTCGGATCTTTAAGACCGGCTCTTGCCCGTCTAACTGCTTTAGAGATCGCCTTTACTGCTTCCTCTTGGCCAATTACGCGCGAATGTAAGATTTCTTCTAAATTCAATAGTTTTTCGGTCTCAGTTTGTGCCAATTTAGTAACTGGAATTCCTGTCCAGTTAGAAACGACATTGGCAATATCCTCTACCGTCACTTCACTATTTTCTTTCCCTTGCTTTTCTTTCCATGTTTTCTTAGTTTCTTCTAACTTTTCTCTTAATCTTTGTTCATTGTCTCTTAAAGATGCTGCTTTCTCAAACTCTTGACTTTGAACAGCTGCATCCTTTTCTTTTCTTACATCTTCTAATTTAACTTCTAACTCCTTGAGATTCGGAGGCGTTGTATAAGAACGTAGGCGAACTTTTGAGCCTGCTTCATCAATTAAATCAATCGCTTTATCTGGTAAGAAACGATCAGAGATATAACGATCTGATAATTTAACTGCCGCATCGATGGCTTGATCCGTAATTGTCACACGGTGATGGGCTTCATAACGGTCACGTAGTCCTTTTAAAATTTGTACGGACTCATCTGCAGTCGGCTCATCAACCGTAATTGGTTGGAACCTACGCTCAAGCGCTGCATCCTTCTCAATATATTTGCGATACTCATCTAGCGTCGTCGCTCCAATACACTGTAGCTCTCCACGCGCAAGTGATGGCTTTAGAATATTTGATGCATCAATCGCACCTTCTGCTCCACCAGCACCAATTAATGTATGCAATTCATCGATGAACAAAATAATGTTGCCCGCCTGACGAATTTCGTCCATCACTTTCTTCAAGCGATCCTCAAATTCACCACGGTATTTAGTACCTGCAACTACCGTACCCATATCTAAAGTCATTACACGTTTATCACGTAGCGTCTCCGGCACTTCATTATTTATGATCTGTTGAGCTAGGCCTTCTGCTATCGCAGTCTTACCCACACCAGGTTCTCCAATTAATACGGGGTTATTTTTTGTTCTTCTGCTTAATACTTCAATTACACGTTGAATCTCTTTACTACGTCCAATAACTGGATCTAAGCTTCCTTCACGTGCAATGGCAGTTAAATCTCTCGCTAAACCATCTAGTGTTGGTGTATTTGCATTGGCTGAAGAGCTGCCTTGATGCCCGTTAGACTCGCTACTACCAAGTAATTGTAGTACTTGCTGTCTTGCCTTATTTAAACTTACGCCAAGGTTATTAAGTACTCTTGCAGCTACACCCTCACCTTCTCTAATTAAACCAAGTAAAATGTGCTCAGTTCCCACATAGGAATGGCCCAATTTTCTTGCTTCATCCATTGATAATTCAATTACTTTTTTTGCTCTTGGTGTATAATGCGGTGTTTGGGAGGCCTCTTGCCCTCTACCTATTAGATTTTCAACTTCCGTTTGAATTTTTTCTGAACCTAGACCTAAGGCATAAAGTGCTTTAGCGGCAATTCCTTCACCTTCACTTACTAACCCTAGAAGTATATGCTCAGTCCCAATATTGTTATGTCCTAAGCGAATGGCTTCTTCCTGTGCTAATGCTAATACTTTTTGTGCTCTCTCAGTAAAACGTCCAAACATCATCTATCATCATCCTCCCAACTCTTGATCTTCCATTTTTAATCTTTCTCGAATAAGAGAAGCTCTACGAATATCCCGTTCAAACGGTCGTAATGGGCCTCCAGCATATTGCTGTAAAAATCCTGGTTGTGTTAAAACCATTAATTCATTTAATATATTTTTTGATATGCCTTGTATATAGTCCATGTCTATTCCAAGGCGAACATCCGATAAACATCTAGCCGCTTCTTTTGATTCAATGATTCGGCTATTAGATAAAATACCATAGGATCTGAAGACTCTATCTTCTAATTGTATGTTAGAGGTTTTCGCTAATGCTTCTCTTGCTGACCTTTCCTGCGAAATTAATTGCTCCACAACACTTTTTAAATCCTCAGCAATATCTTCTTCTGATTTCCCTAATGTGATTTGGTTAGAAACTTGAAAGATATTACCTAATGCTTCGCTACCTTCTCCATAAATTCCTCTAACAACTAATCCAAGTTGGTTAATTGCTGGAATGATTCTATTCATTTGATGAGTTAATACTAATCCTGGTAAATGCATCATGACAGATGCTCTGAGACCTGTACCGACATTCGTTGGGCAACTAGTTAAATACCCTACCTGTTCATCATATGCATAATCAATCTCAGTTTCTAACCAATCATCAATTTGGTTTGCAACTTCTAATGCTTCTGATAATTGGAAGCCTGGAAATAAACACTGTATACGTATATGATCTTCTTCATTCAACATAATGCTAACCTCTTCATTTTCAGTAAGTAGGCAGGCACCATGACTAGCGTTTTCTGCTAAATGAGGACTAATCAAATGTTTTTCCATCAGCACCCTTTTTTGCAATGGTTGTAAATCATCCATTTGCAATAACGAAAAGTCACCATAAGTATCAAAAGTCGATTTTTCCATTCTTGCTTTAATGATCTCTATCACACGTTTAGCTTCATCATGGGAAAAGATTGTTGGAAAATTAACCTGTTTAATATTGCGAGCTAAACGGATTCTAGAACTAAGTACGATATCAGAATCAGGACCTTCTGCACTCATCCAAGAGCTGACAGCCTGATTGATAAACCTTTCTAAAGACAAGTTCATTCCCCTCCCTCTAGATGGTTTTTCATTTCTTTTTCCAATTGACGTATTGCATCTCTTGTCTCTGCTGCTTTCTCAAATTCCTCTTTAGTTATAAGTTCCTTCAAGTTTATTTTTAAATCCTCAATTTGCTTTTTCAAATGGATATCTCCACCCATTCTTGTAGGGATTTTTCCATTATGATTCCAATTACCACTATGAAGCCTTTTAATAATTGGCTTTAACTGTGCTCGGAAAGATTCATAACAGTGGGCACATCCGAATTTCCCGACTTTAACAAATTGAGGAAAGGTCATCGAGCATTGCTCACACTGTACTACCTGCGCTTGTTTATTTAACTGAGCTTGGTTATTTGCATAACTTGTATCTATATTAAATAATCCGCTCAATAGATTATTAATAGAAAATCCAGATCCATTATTTAACATAAACATATCCCCATGTTCTTGGGCACATTTTTCACATAAATGGAACTCAGCCTTTTCGCCATTCATAATTTTTGTAAAATGTAGAGTCGCAGGTCTCTGATTACATTCTTGGCATATCATCTGTTTCACCCCTCCATACTTTACAGCCTACTTATATTTCAATGTATTTAGCATCGCAACAAGCATCCTTGCTCTTAACTCATCCCTATAGGGTAACTCTAAGTAAAGAACTGAACGGTCAATGACACTTAACATAATCTTCGCTTCTCGAGTAGTAATAATCTCTTCTTCAACTAATCTGTTTATAATATTTTCAGCACTATTTTGTGAAATACGATCACGTACAATCCTAATCAATTGATTAATTAAATCAACATAATCATAAGCTTGCACTTTGGTGATTCTTATATAACCACCACCGCCACGTTTACTTTCGACAGCATAGCCTTTTTCAACTGTAAACCGAGTATTTATGACGTAATTTATTTGAGATGGGACACATTGAAATTTATCAGCGATCTCGCTCCGCTTAATTTCAACAATTTCCCTTTCGCTAAGTTCCAAGACTTCTTTAAGATATTTTTCAATAATATCTGATATATTTTTCACCCGGCCTCCCCCTATCTGACTTTGACTATATTTGACATAAATTATACATGATTTGTGTGAAATGTTGCAACGAAGTAGTATTATTAATTTTCCCCTTTTTTTCTAAATCTCAAACGTATGAAATATAGGTTCATTCATTAAATTTATATTATGTTTAGATTGTGTAGATGTTATTTGTCCATTTAAATAAACGAATTCATTATAGCACGACAAAAAAGAGCACATACAAATGATGTGCTCTTTTATCTTGCCCGGCAACGTCCTACTCTCACAAGGGGACAGCCCCTAACTACCATCGGCGCTGAGAAGCTTAACTTCCGTGTTCGGTATGGGAACGGGTGTGACCTTCTCGCTATCGCCACCGGACTATGAAATTGTAAGGGAATCGTTCCCTCAAAACTAGGTAATGTTGAAGAAGATATTTATTGAGTAATCGCCTGTTTGGTTAAGTCCTCGATCGATTAGTATTAGTCAGCTACATGTGTCGCCACACTTACACCTCTAACCTATCAACCTGATCATCTTTCAGGGATCTTACTAGCTTGCGCTATGGGAAATCTCATCTCGAGGGGGGCTTCATGCTTAGATGCTTTCAGCACTTATCCCTTCCGCACATAGCTACCCAGCGATGCCTTTGGCAAGACAACTGGTACACCAGCGGTGCGTCCATCCCGGTCCTCTCGTACTAAGGACAGCTCCTCTCAAATTTCCTGCGCCCACGACGGATAGGGACCGAACTGTCTCACGACGTTCTGAACCCAGCTCGCGTACCGCTTTAATGGGCGAACAGCCCAACCCTTGGGACCGACTACAGCCCCAGGATGCGATGAGCCGACATCGAGGTGCCAAACCTCCCCGTCGATGTGGACTCTTGGGGGAGATAAGCCTGTTATCCCCGGGGTAGCTTTTATCCGTTGAGCGATGGCCCTTCCATGCGGAACCACCGGATCACTAAGCCCGACTTTCGTCCCTGCTCGACTTGTAGGTCTCGCAGTCAAGCTCCCTTGTGCCTTTACACTCTACGAATGATTTCCAACCATTCTGAGGGAACCTTTGGGCGCCTCCGTTACTCTTTAGGAGGCGACCGCCCCAGTCAAACTGCCCACCTGACACTGTCTCCCATCCCGATAAGGGATGTGGGTTAGAATTTCAATACAGCCAGGGTAGTATCCCACCGACGCCTCCACCGAAGCTAGCGCTCCGGCTTCTAAGGCTCCTACCTATCCTGTACAAGCTGTACCAAAATTCAATATCAGGCTACAGTAAAGCTCCACGGGGTCTTTCCGTCCTGTCGCGGGTAACCTGCATCTTCACAGGTACTATAATTTCACCGAGTCTCTCGTTGAGACAGTGCCCAGATCGTTACGCCTTTCGTGCGGGTCGGAACTTACCCGACAAGGAATTTCGCTACCTTAGGACCGTTATAGTTACGGCCGCCGTTTACTGGGGCTTCGATTCAAAGCTTCGCGTGAGCTAACCTCTCCTCTTAACCTTCCAGCACCGGGCAGGCGTCAGCCCCTATACTTCGCCTTGCGGCTTCGCAGAGACCTGTGTTTTTGCTAAACAGTCGCCTGGGCCTATTCACTGCGGCTCATCAAGGCTTTAACACCCTAATGAGCACCCCTTCTCCCGAAGTTACGGGGTCATTTTGCCGAGTTCCTTAACGAGAGTTCTCTCGCTCACCTTAGGATTCTCTCCTCGCCTACCTGTGTCGGTTTGCGGTACGGGCACCTTATTCCTCGCTAGAGGCTTTTCTTGGCAGTGTGGAATCAAGAACTTCGGTACTAAATTTCCCTCGCTATCACAGCTCAAGGTATGTGACCATGGGATTTGCCTCATGGTCCCTCTAACTGCTTAGACGCACATCCAATAGTGCGCTTACCCTATCCTCCTGCGTCCCCCCATCACTCAAACAGAATACGGTGGTACAGGAATATCAACCTGTTGTCCATCGCCTACGCTTTTCAGCCTCGGCTTAGGTCCCGACTAACCCTGAGCGGACGAGCCTTCCTCAGGAAACCTTAGGCATTCGGTGGATGGGATTCTCACCCATCTTTCGCTACTCATACCGGCATTCTCACTTCTAAGCGCTCCACCAGTCCTTACGGTCTAGCTTCAACGCCCTTAGAACGCTCTCCTACCACTGAACATCAACGATGTTCAATCCACAGCTTCGGTGATACGTTTAGCCCCGGTACATTTTCGGCGCGGAGTCACTCGACCAGTGAGCTATTACGCACTCTTTAAATGGTGGCTGCTTCTAAGCCAACATCCTGGTTGTCTAAGCAACTCCACATCCTTTTCCACTTAACGTATACTTTGGGACCTTAGCTGGTGGTCTGGGCTGTTTCCCTCTTGACTACGGATCTTATCACTCGCAGTCTGACTCCCATGGATAAATCTTTGGCATTCGGAGTTTGTCTGAATTCGGTAACCCGATGAGGGCCCCTAGTCCAAACAGTGCTCTACCTCCAAGATTCTTACGCATGAGGCTAGCCCTAAAGCTATTTCGGAGAGAACCAGCTATCTCCAAGTTCGATTGGAATTTCTCCGCTACCCACACCTCATCCCCGCACTTTTCAACGTACGTGGGTTCGGGCCTCCATCCAGTGTTACCTGGACTTCACCCTGGACATGGGTAGATCACCTGGTTTCGGGTCTACGACCACATACTCATTCGCCCTATTCAGACTCGCTTTCGCTACGGCTCCGTCTGTCCAACTTAACCTCGCATGTAATCGTAACTCGCCGGTTCATTCTACAAAAGGCACGCTATCACCCATTAACGGGCTCTAACTACTTGTAGGCACACGGTTTCAGGATCTCTTTCACTCCCCTTCCGGGGTGCTTTTCACCTTTCCCTCACGGTACTGGTTCACTATCGGTCACTAGGGAGTATTTAGCCTTGGGAGATGGTCCTCCCTGCTTCCGACGGGATTTCTCGTGTCCCGCCGTACTCAGGATCCACTCTGGAGGGAACGAAGTTTCAACTACAGGGCTTTTACCTCCTATGGCGGGCCTTTCCAGACCTCTTCGTCTATCTCGTTCCTTTGTAACTCCGTATAGAATGTCCTACAACCCCAAGAGGCAAGCCTCTTGGTTTGGGCTAATCCCGTTTCGCTCGCCGCTACTCAGGGAATCGCGTTTGCTTTCTCTTCCTCCGGGTACTTAGATGTTTCAGTTCCCCGGGTCTGCCTTCCATACCCTATGTATTCAGGTATGGATCCTATCCCATAACGGATAGGGGGTTTCCCCATTCGGAAATCTCCGGATCAAAGCTTACTTACAGCTCCCCGAAGCATATCGGTGTTAGTCCCGTCCTTCATCGGCTCCTAGTGCCAAGGCATTCACCGTGCGCCCTTATTAACTTAACCATTGTTCGGCTTGCGATAAGCTACGCATTTCGGCGTCAGCTCACTCGTCAACATCCTCATGTGCACAAGACGCACACTCCGGTGTTTCCTCGCTCGCTTCCTTGAACTGCTTGCTTCTCACAACCCTCTCGGTTGTGTTTATTAAAAAAGTTTAGTATCTTAAATCAATCTATAATATATAGAGAGAAAAAATAACTAAGGTGGCGATTACTCGGTAATCTTCTTCATTACATTATCTAGTTTTCAAAGAACGATTTGTTGGTGGAGCCTAGCGGGATCGAACCGCTGACCTCCTGCGTGCAAAGCAGGCGCTCTCCCAGCTGAGCTAAGGCCCCGTATTAAAGTTAAAATGGTGGGCCTAAATGGACTCGAACCATCGACCTCACGCTTATCAGGCGTGCGCTCTAACCAGCTGAGCTATAGGCCCACATAACTTCACGGTAAAGTATTTAATCATATCAAAGAGATTGCACTCTCAAAACTGAACGAACAGTCTAACATCAAGTCAATTCCGTATATTCCTTAGAAAGGAGGTGATCCAGCCGCACCTTCCGATACGGCTACCTTGTTACGACTTCACCCCAATCATCTGTCCCACCTTAGGCGGCTGGCTCCAAAAGGTTACCCCACCGACTTCGGGTGTTACAAACTCTCGTGGTGTGACGGGCGGTGTGTACAAGGCCCGGGAACGTATTCACCGCGGCATGCTGATCCGCGATTACTAGCGATTCCGGCTTCATGTAGGCGAGTTGCAGCCTACAATCCGAACTGAGAATGGTTTTATGGGATTGGCTAAACCTCGCGGTCTTGCAGCCCTTTGTACCATCCATTGTAGCACGTGTGTAGCCCAGGTCATAAGGGGCATGATGATTTGACGTCATCCCCACCTTCCTCCGGTTTGTCACCGGCAGTCACCTTAGAGTGCCCAACTGAATGCTGGCAACTAAGATCAAGGGTTGCGCTCGTTGCGGGACTTAACCCAACATCTCACGACACGAGCTGACGACAACCATGCACCACCTGTCACTCTGTCCCCCGAAGGGGAAAGTCCTATCTCTAGGATTGTCAGAGGATGTCAAGACCTGGTAAGGTTCTTCGCGTTGCTTCGAATTAAACCACATGCTCCACCGCTTGTGCGGGCCCCCGTCAATTCCTTTGAGTTTCAACCTTGCGGTCGTACTCCCCAGGCGGAGTGCTTAATGCGTTTGCTGCAGCACTAAAGGGCGGAAACCCTCTAACACTTAGCACTCATCGTTTACGGCGTGGACTACCAGGGTATCTAATCCTGTTTGCTCCCCACGCTTTCGCGCCTCAGCGTCAGTTACAGACCAGAAAGTCGCCTTCGCCACTGGTGTTCCTCCAAATCTCTACGCATTTCACCGCTACACTTGGAATTCCACTTTCCTCTTCTGCACTCAAGTTCCCCAGTTTCCAATGACCCTCCACGGTTGAGCCGTGGGCTTTCACATCAGACTTAAGGAACCGCCTGCGCGCGCTTTACGCCCAATAATTCCGGACAACGCTTGCCACCTACGTATTACCGCGGCTGCTGGCACGTAGTTAGCCGTGGCTTTCTGGTTAGGTACCGTCAAGGTACCGGCAGTTACTCCGATACTTGTTCTTCCCTAACAACAGAGTTTTACGATCCGAAAACCTTCATCACTCACGCGGCGTTGCTCCGTCAGACTTTCGTCCATTGCGGAAGATTCCCTACTGCTGCCTCCCGTAGGAGTCTGGGCCGTGTCTCAGTCCCAGTGTGGCCGATCACCCTCTCAGGTCGGCTACGCATCGTCGCCTTGGTGAGCCGTTACCTCACCAACTAGCTAATGCGCCGCGGGCCCATCTGTAAGTGATAGCAGAACCATCTTTCAATCTAATTATATGTATAAATAGATATTATCCGGTATTAGCCCCGGTTTCCCGGAGTTATCCCAGTCTTACAGGCAGGTTGCCCACGTGTTACTCACCCGTCCGCCGCTAATCTTTGGGAGCAAGCTCCCTCAGATTCGCTCGACTTGCATGTATTAGGCACGCCGCCAGCGTTCGTCCTGAGCCAGGATCAAACTCTCCAATAAAGTGTTTGATTAGCTCATTTGCACCTATGGTGCTTTGTTGCTGATAAATCAGCTTTTTTAGAATTACGCTTGACGTTTTACGTTCGTTCAGTTTTCAAAGAACAATCTCATTCGCTTCAGAAGCGACTTTATAATCATACAACATCTTAACTTGTTATGTCAATAACTTTTTTAAAATGTTTTTGGTGGAGCCTAGCGGGATCGAACCGCTGACCTCCTGCGTGCAAAGCAGGCGCTCTCCCAGCTGAGCTAAGGCCCCAAAAAGAGTAATAAAAATGGTCGGGAAGACAGGATTCGAACCTGCGACCCCTTGGTCCCAAACCAAGTGCTCTACCAAGCTGAGCTACTTCCCGTTTATGGCGCGCCCGAGAGGAGTCGAACCCCTAACCTTTTGATCCGTAGTCAAACGCTCTATCCAATTGAGCTACGGGCGCATCAATAAGTGGTGCCGAGGACCGGAATCGAACCGGTACGGTAGTCACCTACCGCAGGATTTTAAGTCCTGTGCGTCTGCCAGTTCCGCCACCCCGGCACTTATTGGAGCGGAAGACGGGATTCGAACCCGCGACCCTCACCTTGGCAAGGTGATGTTCTACCACTGAACTACTTCCGCAAATATTCAAAATAAAAATGGTGCGGGTGAAGGGAGTCGAACCCCCACGCCTTGCGGCGCCAGATCCTAAGTCTGGTGCGTCTGCCAATTCCGCCACACCCGCATATATAAATGGTGAGCCATGAAGGACTCGAACCTTCGACCCTCTGATTAAAAGTCAGATGCTCTACCAACTGAGCTAATGGCTCGTACAAGTGGTGCCGGCCAGAGGACTTGAACCCCCAACCTACTGATTACAAGTCAGTTGCTCTACCAATTGAGCTAGGCCGGCAAATAAACACAAAAAAATGGTGGAGGATGACGGGATCGAACCGCCGACCCTCTGCTTGTAAGGCAGATGCTCTCCCAGCTGAGCTAATCCTCCAATATGTATGCCCGGCAACGTCCTACTCTCACAAGGGGACAGCCCCTAACTACCATCGGCGCTGAGAAGCTTAACTTCCGTGTTCGGTATGGGAACGGGTGTGACCTTCTCGCTATCGCCACCGGACTATGAAATTGTAAGGGAATCGTTCCCTCAAAACTAGGTAATGTTGAAGAAGATATTTATTGAGTAATCGCCTGTTTGGTTAAGTCCTCGATCGATTAGTATTAGTCAGCTACATGTGTCGCCACACTTACACCTCTAACCTATCAACCTGATCATCTTTCAGGGATCTTACTAGCTTGCGCTATGGGAAATCTCATCTCGAGGGGGGCTTCATGCTTAGATGCTTTCAGCACTTATCCCTTCCGCACATAGCTACCCAGCGATGCCTTTGGCAAGACAACTGGTACACCAGCGGTGCGTCCATCCCGGTCCTCTCGTACTAAGGACAGCTCCTCTCAAATTTCCTGCGCCCACGACGGATAGGGACCGAACTGTCTCACGACGTTCTGAACCCAGCTCGCGTACCGCTTTAATGGGCGAACAGCCCAACCCTTGGGACCGACTACAGCCCCAGGATGCGATGAGCCGACATCGAGGTGCCAAACCTCCCCGTCGATGTGGACTCTTGGGGGAGATAAGCCTGTTATCCCCGGGGTAGCTTTTATCCGTTGAGCGATGGCCCTTCCATGCGGAACCACCGGATCACTAAGCCCGACTTTCGTCCCTGCTCGACTTGTAGGTCTCGCAGTCAAGCTCCCTTGTGCCTTTACACTCTACGAATGATTTCCAACCATTCTGAGGGAACCTTTGGGCGCCTCCGTTACTCTTTAGGAGGCGACCGCCCCAGTCAAACTGCCCACCTGACACTGTCTCCCATCCCGATAAGGGATGTGGGTTAGAATTTCAATACAGCCAGGGTAGTATCCCACCGACGCCTCCACCGAAGCTAGCGCTCCGGCTTCTAAGGCTCCTACCTATCCTGTACAAGCTGTACCAAAATTCAATATCAGGCTACAGTAAAGCTCCACGGGGTCTTTCCGTCCTGTCGCGGGTAACCTGCATCTTCACAGGTACTATAATTTCACCGAGTCTCTCGTTGAGACAGTGCCCAGATCGTTACGCCTTTCGTGCGGGTCGGAACTTACCCGACAAGGAATTTCGCTACCTTAGGACCGTTATAGTTACGGCCGCCGTTTACTGGGGCTTCGATTCAAAGCTTCGCGTGAGCTAACCTCTCCTCTTAACCTTCCAGCACCGGGCAGGCGTCAGCCCCTATACTTCGCCTTGCGGCTTCGCAGAGACCTGTGTTTTTGCTAAACAGTCGCCTGGGCCTATTCACTGCGGCTCATCAAGGCTTTAACACCCTAATGAGCACCCCTTCTCCCGAAGTTACGGGGTCATTTTGCCGAGTTCCTTAACGAGAGTTCTCTCGCTCACCTTAGGATTCTCTCCTCGCCTACCTGTGTCGGTTTGCGGTACGGGCACCTTATTCCTCGCTAGAGGCTTTTCTTGGCAGTGTGGAATCAAGAACTTCGGTACTAAATTTCCCTCGCTATCACAGCTCAAGGTATGTGACCATGGGATTTGCCTCATGGTCCCTCTAACTGCTTAGACGCACATCCAATAGTGCGCTTACCCTATCCTCCTGCGTCCCCCCATCACTCAAACAGAATACGGTGGTACAGGAATATCAACCTGTTGTCCATCGCCTACGCTTTTCAGCCTCGGCTTAGGTCCCGACTAACCCTGAGCGGACGAGCCTTCCTCAGGAAACCTTAGGCATTCGGTGGATGGGATTCTCACCCATCTTTCGCTACTCATACCGGCATTCTCACTTCTAAGCGCTCCACCAGTCCTTACGGTCTAGCTTCAACGCCCTTAGAACGCTCTCCTACCACTGAACATCAACGATGTTCAATCCACAGCTTCGGTGATACGTTTAGCCCCGGTACATTTTCGGCGCGGAGTCACTCGACCAGTGAGCTATTACGCACTCTTTAAATGGTGGCTGCTTCTAAGCCAACATCCTGGTTGTCTAAGCAACTCCACATCCTTTTCCACTTAACGTATACTTTGGGACCTTAGCTGGTGGTCTGGGCTGTTTCCCTCTTGACTACGGATCTTATCACTCGCAGTCTGACTCCCATGGATAAATCTTTGGCATTCGGAGTTTGTCTGAATTCGGTAACCCGATGAGGGCCCCTAGTCCAAACAGTGCTCTACCTCCAAGATTCTTACGCATGAGGCTAGCCCTAAAGCTATTTCGGAGAGAACCAGCTATCTCCAAGTTCGATTGGAATTTCTCCGCTACCCACACCTCATCCCCGCACTTTTCAACGTACGTGGGTTCGGGCCTCCATCCAGTGTTACCTGGACTTCACCCTGGACATGGGTAGATCACCTGGTTTCGGGTCTACGACCACATACTCATTCGCCCTATTCAGACTCGCTTTCGCTACGGCTCCGTCTGTCCAACTTAACCTCGCATGTAATCGTAACTCGCCGGTTCATTCTACAAAAGGCACGCTATCACCCATTAACGGGCTCTAACTACTTGTAGGCACACGGTTTCAGGATCTCTTTCACTCCCCTTCCGGGGTGCTTTTCACCTTTCCCTCACGGTACTGGTTCACTATCGGTCACTAGGGAGTATTTAGCCTTGGGAGATGGTCCTCCCTGCTTCCGACGGGATTTCTCGTGTCCCGCCGTACTCAGGATCCACTCTGGAGGGAACGAAGTTTCAACTACAGGGCTTTTACCTCCTATGGCGGGCCTTTCCAGACCTCTTCGTCTATCTCGTTCCTTTGTAACTCCGTATAGAATGTCCTACAACCCCAAGAGGCAAGCCTCTTGGTTTGGGCTAATCCCGTTTCGCTCGCCGCTACTCAGGGAATCGCGTTTGCTTTCTCTTCCTCCGGGTACTTAGATGTTTCAGTTCCCCGGGTCTGCCTTCCATACCCTATGTATTCAGGTATGGATCCTATCCCATAACGGATAGGGGGTTTCCCCATTCGGAAATCTCCGGATCAAAGCTTACTTACAGCTCCCCGAAGCATATCGGTGTTAGTCCCGTCCTTCATCGGCTCCTAGTGCCAAGGCATTCACCGTGCGCCCTTATTAACTTAACCATTGTTCGGCTTGCGATAAGCTACGCATTTCGGCGTCAGCTCACTCGTCAACATCCTCATGTGCACAAGACGCACACTCCGGTGTTTCCTCGCTCGCTTCCTTGAACTGCTTGCTTCTCACAACCCTCACGGTTGTGTGTTTTTAAAAAAGTCTAGTATCTCTACTCTATTATATAGAGAGAAAATAACTAAGGTGGCGATTACTCGGTAATCTTCTTCATTACATTATCTAGTTTTCAAAGAACGATTGAATTGAGAGATTATACTCTCAAAACTGAACGAACAGTCTAACATCAAGTTAATTCCGTATATTCCTTAGAAAGGAGGTGATCCAGCCGCACCTTCCGATACGGCTACCTTGTTACGACTTCACCCCAATCATCTGTCCCACCTTAGGCGGCTGGCTCCAAAAGGTTACCCCACCGACTTCGGGTGTTACAAACTCTCGTGGTGTGACGGGCGGTGTGTACAAGGCCCGGGAACGTATTCACCGCGGCATGCTGATCCGCGATTACTAGCGATTCCGGCTTCATGTAGGCGAGTTGCAGCCTACAATCCGAACTGAGAATGGTTTTATGGGATTGGCTAAACCTCGCGGTCTTGCAGCCCTTTGTACCATCCATTGTAGCACGTGTGTAGCCCAGGTCATAAGGGGCATGATGATTTGACGTCATCCCCACCTTCCTCCGGTTTGTCACCGGCAGTCACCTTAGAGTGCCCAACTAAATGCTGGCAACTAAGATCAAGGGTTGCGCTCGTTGCGGGACTTAACCCAACATCTCACGACACGAGCTGACGACAACCATGCACCACCTGTCACTCTGTCCCCCGAAGGGGAAAGTCCTATCTCTAGGATTGTCAGAGGATGTCAAGACCTGGTAAGGTTCTTCGCGTTGCTTCGAATTAAACCACATGCTCCACCGCTTGTGCGGGCCCCCGTCAATTCCTTTGAGTTTCAACCTTGCGGTCGTACTCCCCAGGCGGAGTGCTTAATGCGTTTGCTGCAGCACTAAAGGGCGGAAACCCTCTAACACTTAGCACTCATCGTTTACGGCGTGGACTACCAGGGTATCTAATCCTGTTTGCTCCCCACGCTTTCGCGCCTCAGCGTCAGTTACAGACCAGAAAGTCGCCTTCGCCACTGGTGTTCCTCCAAATCTCTACGCATTTCACCGCTACACTTGGAATTCCACTTTCCTCTTCTGCACTCAAGTTCCCCAGTTTCCAATGACCCTCCACGGTTGAGCCGTGGGCTTTCACATCAGACTTAAGGAACCGCCTGCGCGCGCTTTACGCCCAATAATTCCGGACAACGCTTGCCACCTACGTATTACCGCGGCTGCTGGCACGTAGTTAGCCGTGGCTTTCTGGTTAGGTACCGTCAAGGTACCGGCAGTTACTCCGATACTTGTTCTTCCCTAACAACAGAGTTTTACGATCCGAAAACCTTCATCACTCACGCGGCGTTGCTCCGTCAGACTTTCGTCCATTGCGGAAGATTCCCTACTGCTGCCTCCCGTAGGAGTCTGGGCCGTGTCTCAGTCCCAGTGTGGCCGATCACCCTCTCAGGTCGGCTACGCATCGTCGCCTTGGTGAGCCGTTACCTCACCAACTAGCTAATGCGCCGCGGGCCCATCTGTAAGTGATAGCAGAACCATCTTTCAATCTAATTATATGTATAAATAGATATTATCCGGTATTAGCCCCGGTTTCCCGGAGTTATCCCAGTCTTACAGGCAGGTTGCCCACGTGTTACTCACCCGTCCGCCGCTAATCTTTGGGAGCAAGCTCCCTCAGATTCGCTCGACTTGCATGTATTAGGCACGCCGCCAGCGTTCGTCCTGAGCCAGGATCAAACTCTCCAATAAAGTGTTTGATTAGCTCGTTTGCACCTATGGTGCTTTGTTGCTGATAAATCAGCTTTTTTAGAATTACGCTTGACGTTTTACGTTCGTTCAGTTTTCAAAGAACAATCTCGTTCGCTTCAGAAGCGACTTTATAATCTTATCATCCCACCAACATCATGTCAACTATTTTTTTAAAATAATTTTTGATGATTAGTTGAGTAAACTTGCTCTCTCTTGGGAACAAAAACTACTATATCACGATTAAAAAGTGTTTGCAATATAATTTTTAAAGTTTTTATTAAGAAACTTCTTTTTTTTGAAAACAAACTTCAAATCTGTAATTTCAACTTCCCAACTAATCTTTTAATAAGTTTTTTCTATTGTACTATTACTTTAATTAAACAAGTAGAATCTTTATCATTAAACAGCTTTTCTTTTATCTTCTAAATTGAATACTTACAGGAAAATATACCTTTGTACCTTTACTCGTCACATAATCTACATCCAAGCAGAAACGCAAACAACAAATAGCACTTAAACCTTTCTGTTTTTCCTCTTAACACTGCTGCGTCAAAAACCACCTATTTCTAGAACGAACGACAGCCTGACCAAAGTGATTAATAAATTGCTTTTCTACCTTATTAGCTTCGTTTTCATTAGAACAAACGGTTGCCAGCTCTACGTATAGTGAAAAAAAGACTTGAATATCAATTGTTTGATAATGGATTTAATACTGATGCACCCACCTTTACCTTTTCCTATATGAGTCACTCTCCTTCTCTAACAATTCAATTGAAAGCAAGGAACACAATTAATAAACCCATGGCAATTAGCAAATAGTCAAAGTGAAGCAGTAAAGTTTAAAGTAACATAACTAAAAAACTAACTAATTTAAAATAGTATAGCTTCTAATAAATTATCAATTTTTACTAATCATAGTACACCGCTTCATTTGTTTAAATACAATTAAAGCCAGTAGAAGTTTACTTTTGTAAACTTCTACTGGCTTTTTTCATCCATTAATATTTATTTTTGACGCATATGCGGGAACAATAACACATCTCTAATAGAAGCTGCGTTTGTTAGTAACATAACTAAACGGTCCACACCAATACCTAGTCCACCAGTTGGCGGCATTCCGTATTCTAACGCCTCAATAAAGTCGTTATCCATCATATGTGCTTCATCGTTTCCTTGCTCACGCTCTTTTAACTGCGCTTCAAAGCGTTCTTTTTGATCAATTGGATCATTAAGTTCCGTGAATGCATTAGCGTGTTCTCTAGCGACTATAAATAACTCAAAACGGTCAGTAAAACGTGGATCGTTTTCATTCTTTTTCGCAAGTGGAGAGATTTCTACCGGGTGTCCGAAAATAAAGGTAGGTTGAATCAGCTTCTCTTCTACTTTTTGTTCAAAGAATTCATTGACGATGTGACCATATTGCATATGCTCGGTAATTTCCACACCATGCTCTTTTGCAAGCGCACGCGCTTCATCAACTGATGTTTCTTTCCAGAAGTCTACACCAGTATATTCTTTAACCGCATCTACCATATGAAGTCTTTTCCACTCTGGTTTCAGATTAATTTCGTATTCACCATACTGAACAGTCGTTGAACCTAGAACTTCTTCTGCAATATGCGCAATAAGGTTCTCTGTCAATCTCATAATATCACGATAATCAGCATAAGCCTCATATAGTTCAATCATCGTAAACTCAGGATTATGTCTTGTAGACACTCCCTCATTACGGAATACACGGCCGATTTCATACACTTTCTCCATCCCACCAACAATCAGGCGTTTTAAGTGTAGTTCAATGGCAATACGCATATATAATTCCATATCCAACGCATTATGATGTGTAATAAAAGGTTTTGCTGAAGCCCCACCAGCAATAGCATGCATCATTGGTGTTTCTACTTCAAGATAACCTTGATCATCTAGATAACGTCTCATAGATTGTATAATACGGCTACGAGTAATGAAGGTATGTTTACTTTCTTCGCTCATAATCAAATCTAGGTAACGCTGGCGATATCTTTGCTCCACATCTTTTAAACCATGGAATTTATCAGGTAAAGGACGTAGGGCTTTTGTTAATAATTCAAATTGTTTTGCTTTAACAGAAAGTTCTCCTACTTTTGTTTTGAAAAGAACACCCGAAACACCGACAATATCACCTAAATCAGCAGATGTAAAAACTTCATATGCTTCTTCACCAACAGCATCCTTACGAACGTATAATTGGATTTGTCCAGATAAATCTTGA
This sequence comes from Cytobacillus sp. FSL W7-1323, assembly GCF_038595015.1. Lineage (NCBI taxonomy): Bacteria > Bacillati > Bacillota > Bacilli > Caryophanales > Bacillaceae > Cytobacillus > Cytobacillus sp. FSL W7-1323. Next base: position 89,775 of record NZ_CP151998.1, on the reverse strand, counting down.
ATATGAGCAAAACCCGCTTTACCTTTACCGCGTTTTGTCATAATTCTACCTGCAATGGTTACAGGAATTTCTTTTTCCTCTAATTCTTCTTTTTCAAATTTAGAGTATTCCTCAACCAATTGCTGTGATTGATGTGTGCGATCAAATCTTTTTCCGAAAGGATCTACGCCTTGTTCACGAAGACTGTTCATCTTTTCACGTCTAACCACTAATTGGTCATTTAATTCTTCATGATTTTGACTCACAGATACCATCTCCATCTTAAATCTTTTATGTAGACGCCTAAGGGCGGTTTACGAAGATTTAGTATTTTATATCTCTATTATTGTACACAATACAACAACGACAGACATCTATTAAGTAAAGAAATAGAATAAAAACTGCCAGCAAGTGACTGGCAGTCGTTCATTGTTTCACAGAAATATTATAGTTAAATATAAAAATGATGTCAAACCCGCTATTAAACGCTAGTTGCCACTAATTGTAGTTAATTAGACTGCTTTTGAAGCTTGTCTTTCTTTTTCTTCCATTTCCACTACTAACTCAGAAAGGACGTTTACAACATCTTCTCTAGTATTACATTCATTAATAGCTGCACGAGCTTTTGCATTTCCTTTGATTCCTTTTAAATACCAAGCTGCATGTTTACGCATTTCCCGCACAGCAATATGTTCATTTTTCAGTTCAATCAATCGATCCATATGCAATGTACAGACATCCATTTTCTCACGAACGGACGGTTCTCCCATGAGCTCTCCAGTTTCTAGATATTTGACAGTCCGATAGATCATCCACGGGTTCCCTAAAGCTGCGCGTCCAATCATCACCCCATCGACACCTGTTTCATCTAACATTCTTTGGGCATCTTGGGGAGTCTGTACATCTCCATTACCGATTAACGGGATTTGAATGTTTTGTTTTACTTCTCGAATGATGTCCCAGTTAGCTGTACCTTCATACATTTGCACTCTCGTACGACCGTGCAACGAGACCGCTTTACCTCCAGCACGTTCTACTGCTTGGGCGTTTTTCACGGCGTATATATGGTCTTCATCCCAACCCATACGCATTTTGACTGTTACGGGCTTTTCTACCTCCGACACAACCGCTGAAACCATTTCGTAGATTTTATTTGGGTCTAAAAGCCATTTGGCACCCGCATCACATTTGGTGATTTTCGGCACAGGGCATCCCATATTAATATCGATAATATCTGCATTAGTATTTTGGTCAACAAATTTCGCTGCCTCAACCAATGTTTCTTTTTCCCCACCGAAAATTTGTAGACTTAACGGCTTTTCACGCTCATCTATATACAGCATATTCATTGTTCTTTCATTTTTTAAAATAATGCCCTTATCGCTCACCATTTCGGCACATACAAGTCCTGCTCCGAATTCTTTTACTGTTAATCGGAATGCAGAGTTACACACACCAGCCATCGGTGCAAGGACCACTCGGTTCTTGATGTTAACATCACCAATTTGAAACATATCCGAGAGACCTCCTTCTATTTATGGATTTCCTGCTCTTCAGGTGGAGCTAAATCCTCCATTGTCACATGTAGTAATGTTGTAATTTTTTCTAGTAATTGTTCCGTAGGCATACGATTACCTCTTTCAATCTCACCAATAATAGAAACTGATATACCTAACTTTTTCGCAAAACCTTCTTGGGTGTATCCTTTGAGCTTTCGAAAAGCGCGAATACGTCTCCCCCATTTTTCCGCTTCCATATCCGAACTCCTTTTTTGTCTGGGATCGCCTCTAATTTCTCATGTAAAGGCTGTTCCTCATCCGGTAAGCAAATGGTTGGTTGAATCTCTAGAAGTGGAATGAGCACGAAAGCTCTCTCATGCATACGTGGGTGTGGAACGATTAACGTCTCTGTCTCAATATTTTCTTGATTATACAGTAAAATGTCAAGGTCTATATTTCTTGGCCCCCAACGAATAACCCTTTTTCTACCAAGATCTTGCTCAACTCTTAATAAAGCTTTTAATAGTTGCGAAGAAGATAATGTCGTACTAACTTGTATAACCATGTTCAAAAATTGAGCTTGGTCTTCAAATCCAACAGGGTCCGTCTCATATATGGAGGAATAATTTACTATTTCTATATCTTTACTCTTTGCTAGCTCACTTATTGCTTCATATAAGTTTACTTCTCGATCTGGCATATTTGAGCCCAAGCCGATAAAAGCTATATTTGTCACTATTTCCTACTCCTTGTCATTTCTATCGCTACAGAATCATAATGACCCGGAATAGGGGGATCCGGCTTCACTACTTTTACAGTTATTTGAGATATTTGTTTAAAGGTGGCTAATGCTTCTGAGGCAATTTTCTCTGTTAATGCCTCTACTAACTTGAATGGTTTGCCCTCTACTATTGTCTTACACAACTCATATAGATCTGCATAATTTATCGTGTGATTTAAATCATCACTTTTCCCCGCTTCACTTAAATCTAACTCAATTGTTAAATCTACATAAAAACGTTGTCCTAGGCGATTCTCTTCAGTAAATACCCCGTGATATCCATAAAACGCCATGCGATTTAAATAGATTTTATCCAAGATTAACATCCTTCCCAATAAGCGCATCCATCATTTTAGCCATACGGCTCATTTCCTTTACATCATGTACACGCATAATCTGACAGCCCTTTTGAATACCATAACAGACTGTCGCCCCTGTCCCTTCCATTCTGTCATCAACAGGTAGGTTAAGCACATTGGCTATCATTCGTTTCTTTGATGTACCTAGCAATACTGGATAACCAAACGCCACAAGCTGATCAAGATGACGCATCATTTCTATGTTATCTTCATGGCTTTTCGCAAATCCTATACCTGGATCTAAGATGATATTGTCATCCCTAACCCCCGCTGCCTTAACAATTGCGATACTTTCATATAATTCATTCATACAGTCTCTAAAGAATGAATCATATTTTTCATTATCTCTATTATGCATTAAGATAATGGGGACATCTTTTTCAGCGGCTAATGATGCCATTTCTTTATCTCTCTTCGCACCCCATATATCATTAATAATGTGCGCACCTGCTTCTAGGGCGTGCTTCGCCACTTCTGCTTTATAAGTATCAATAGAAAGAGGAATTCGAACTTCCTTTACAATCGCTTCTATCGCGGGAACAACTCGTGCAATTTCTTCCTCAACAGAAATCTCTTCATATCCTGGCCTCGTAGATTCGCCACCAATATCGATAATATCTGCTCCAGCCTCCACTAATTCCTTCGCTCTCTTTACCACATTCTCTAATTGGTTGTATTTACCACCATCAGAGAAAGAATCAGGCGTGATATTAAGTATGCCCATAATTAATGTCTTCCTACTATAATCTAAGGTATAAGAACCACAATGTAATACACTGTTTGTCATGCTATTCCTCCTAAAATGAATCTCTACCCCATAAATTCTCTCTTTGTTGTTTGTATACCCCCTGCAACAAGGTTACTATCGGTCCATTTAGACCAGGGAGCTTTCGACCTTCCATTGTTTTAAGCGGAACAATTTCCTGAATAGAGTTGGTAATAAATATCTCATCTGCATCAACGATCTCAGCACGGTGGAACACACCTTCTTCAATCTCCAACCTTAACTTTTTAGCTATCTTTATAATAAATTGCCTCGTAATACCGTTTAAAATACCTGTATCAATCGCTGGTGTGTATAACACATTTCCTTTAGTCCAAAAAACATTAGAAGAAATGCCTTCAGCCAAAAAACCTTCCTTTGTTAAAAAAATTCCCTCTAACGTATTATCTGCACCTAATTCCTGTTTGGCTAAAATATTGTTTAAAAAGTGGTGTGATTTTAAACGTTCAACCCCTTCTGGTGTATTTCTTCTAATTGAAAGGATTTTTCCGTTTTTTTCAAACGGTAGGGGGGCTTCAGGTAATTCATTGGCAAAAATAATAACGGTAGGTTCTATATAATGGTCAGCCCTTAAACCTACTTCACCTATTCCCGCAGAAACATTTACTCTTATTCTAGCATTTCTTAACTGATTCATTTCTAATAATTCAGCTAAACGAAATTGTAACTCTTCTCGCCCATTAAATGGACTACGAATACATACAGCATCTAACCCTTGTTTCAACCGCGCTAAATGGTCATCCAATAAAAACGGATGTCCATTGTATATACGAAAGGTTTCAAATAAGCCTAAACCATATAAATACCCATGATCAAATGGAGAAATACTCGCTTCTTCTTTTCGCACCAGCTTGCCATTGACACTAATATACAAAGTGTTTGCCCCCTTGTTGAATGAGGTCATGCTGATTAAGGAAGTTTAAGAGCAAACCTTTTCCTGCTGAAGTCATAATGGATTCAGGGTGAAACTGCACTCCTTCTATTGGTAAAAGGCGATGTTTAATACCCATAATTTCACCTTCCTCCGTCCACGAAGAGACTTCGAAGCAATCTGGAAGGGTCTCTCTCTCCACAATTAAAGAATGATAGCGTGTAGCTAAAAACGGCACTTCAATTCCCCTATAGATCGTTTGTTGGTTATGAAAAACGGGTGAAGTTTTCCCATGCATCAATCTATCTGCTCGCACAACCTTGCCTCCAAATACTTGTGCAATTGATTGATGCCCTAAACATACACCGAAGATAGGGAGTTTCCCAGCAAAAGCTTCTATCGCCGCTAAGCTAATACCCGCTTCATCCGGACTACAGGGTCCTGGTGAAATCATTAAGCACGAGGGGGAAAGTGCTTCTATATCAGCGATTGTGATTTCATCATTACGCTTAATTAACACATCTGCACCTAATTCCCCTAAATATTGCACCAAATTAAACGTAAAAGAATCAAAGTTATCAATCATTAATATCACTTTTTCCAATCCCCCTTCTCTTCAGCTAACTCTTTTGCACGCCATAACGCCTTGGCCTTCTTTAACGATTCTTTATATTCTAAATGCGCTTCAGAATCAATAACGATCCCCGCTCCTGCTTGTACATATGCCACTTCCTCTTTGACTAGCATTGTTCGAATCATAATATTCAACTCTAAATCACCATTAAAGCCGATCCAACCAAGCGACCCTGTATAAATACCTCTTCTTACTGGTTCTAACTCATCAATTATTTCCATCGTTCTAATTTTCGGTGCACCTGTGATTGTGCCGCCTGGAAATGAGGCATCGATTAAATCGTACCCATCTCTACCGTTAGCTATTTGCCCCCTTACATTCGACACAATATGCATGACGTGGGAGTATTTTTCAATCACCATAAACTCATTAACTTCAACCGTTCCATATTGGCACACACGTCCTAAGTCATTCCGTTCTAAATCAACAAGCATGACATGCTCAGCCCGTTCCTTTTCATTTTCAATCAATTCATTGGCTAATTTAAGATCCTCTCTTTCATCCTTACCACGTGAACGAGTACCCGCAATTGGCCTTGTACTCACTTCATCGCCTTTTTTCTTTACTAATAATTCTGGCGAACCACTGACAAGCTGGTAATCAGGGGTATTTAAATAACCCATATAAGGAGATGGATTCAGTTCACGTAATTGACTGTACACTTCGATGGGAGGAACGTTCAACTTTTGGCTTCCTCTTACAGAAAGGTTGACTTGGAACACATCACCACTCGCAATATATGATTGTACTTTTTCCACTGCTTGAACAAACGTTTCTTCACTGATGGAAACGTCCTTTAAAGTAGGTTCCTTTTCTCCAGCTAATTGTACCTCTCCTTGTTCCACTTCCTCTGTCCAACGATTCACCCATGCTGTTTCCCTCGAGGTGACATCCTCTTCTTTATCATGGGCAAATATCAACCATAATTCTTCTGTATCATGATCAAAAACGAACCATTCTTCAAATAAGAAGAAGTGCGTATCAGGCATTTCCAAATCATCTTCAGTCATGTCTGGTAGGTTTTCAATATAACGTCCGTAATCATAACTTACAAATCCCAATACACCTCCATGAAAATCTGGTAAACTCCCTAAAGGCTCTTCGATTTCATATTGCTTTAACCACTTTTTCATTTCATGTAATGGGTTGCCATGTGCCACTTGCACCCCTTCACTTGTTTTTATGTATAACTTATTATCTTTCCCCGTAAACTCTACGACTGGATAAAAGCCAGCCATACTATAACGGCCACTTCTACCGCTCTCTAATAAAATATGTATATCATAGTCCTTAGCTATCTTTTTGTATAATGGAAAAAACCATTCCTTCGAATAGCTTAACTTTTTTGTATGTATCATCTTTTTCATTGAATCTCACCTCATACTCATCATACCGAAATGCTTACAAATTACTAGTCATTTTCTCATTGTAATAATTGTTAATCAAAAAAGAAGGCTAGTCACCAAGTACGATGGCGCCAGCCTTCATTTTTGAATAAAAAAACAGCAGTGCTCATCACTGCCGTTTTCTTTATCGTTTTAATCAAATTGATAAAGTGGTGTACTTAAGTAACGTTCTCCATTACTTGGAATAATCGCCAATACTTTTTTGCCTTCTCCAAGCTCTTTGGCTACCTTTAAAGCCGCGTGAATAGCTGCACCTGAAGAGATACCACCTAGAATCCCTTCCTCTTTAGCCGCTCGACGGGCTTGAGCAAACGCATCTTCATTGGCAACAGCGATAATTTCATCATATACCTTTGTATCTAATATCTCAGGTACAAATCCTGCGCCAATACCTTGAATTTTATGCGGTCCAGGCTTTCCACCTGAAAGAACAGGAGAATCAGCAGGCTCAACTGCATAAATCTTAATATCCTTGTATTTTTCCTTCAGTACTTGACCAGCACCTGTAATCGTGCCACCTGTACCAATACCAGCAATAAATGCATCTAATTGATCGCCCATTTGCTCAACAATCTCTTTTCCTGTTGTCTCACGATGTACTTCAGGATTTGATAAGTTTTCGAATTGTTGCGGCATGAAGTATCCATGCTCTTTCGCCAATTCTTGCGCTTTTCTTATTGCTCCACCCATACCATCTGGTCCTGGCGTTAACACTAATTCTGCTCCATATGCACGAAGAAGATTTCTTCTCTCCATACTCATGGTCTCAGGCATCACTAAAATCGTTTGATATCCTTTTGCTGCAGCAACCATAGCCAGACCAATACCGGTATTCCCACTAGTTGGTTCAATAATTGTGTCGCCTTCTTTTAAATCACCACTTTTTTCTGCGGCTTCTATCATTGCATTGGCAATACGATCTTTTACACTGCTTCCAGGATTCATATACTCCAACTTCAAATAAATATCCGCACTTCCATCTTCTACAATACGATTAAGCTTCACTATTGGTGTTTGTCCGATGAGTTCAGTAATTGAATTTGCAATACGTACCATCTTCTCCACTCCTTATTCCGAGTATTATTATTGGTTTTATTTTAATTTATCAATCACACAACCAATTGTCAACGAATATGCAGGCATAAAGCCCTTTAATTATTAGAAAATTTAAAACTTTATACCTGAACAATTTATGTTAGCTTATGCTATATGATACCTATAAATAACAAAAAACTACAATGCACCATCATAAAAAGTTTCAATGTCCACTTCATCCTTAAAAGGTTCAGTAGAAACAGGAAGATCCATTTGTTCTAAAGCCATTTGTCTCCGTATTTGGGATTTAACATCCTTAAAGGAATAGGTTTCTCCCTCAACAAACTCTTGTAACAGAACTATAGCATACCCCTCATCGGTCTTTACTGGGTCAGACCATTCTCCAGCTTTTAAATCTTGCGCCGCTTTAATGATGGTTTCATAATTTTCGTCATCAACTGTCACATAACCAAGGTCGCCACCCTGGGCAGCTGTTAAAGTATCTGTTGATTTTTCCAATGCCATAGCTGTAAAGCTTGAGCCATTGTCTAATTCTTTCACTGTTTGTTCTGCTTCTTCTTTAGTTGCCAGTACAATTTGTGATAGATGATATGTATCCTTAATTTCATATTGAGCTTGGTTATCTTCGAAGTATTGTTGCAGCTTTTCCTCAGAAATACTGACTTCTTTTGTTAAAAGCTCCTCAAGCATTAAACTATCTTTAATTTGCTTTCTCCATTGTTCTTCATTGATTGATAAAGCAGCGGCAGACGTGCCATACGCTGATTTTAACATTTTGATTTCACGGTCAATTTCTTCTTTATCTATTTCAACATCGTATTTATCTCCAGCAGCCTCGATGACCTTCCCATCAATCATTTCGTCTAACACTTCTTTCCCGTAGCGACCCTCCATTTCATTTAACCAATCTTGCCTTGTAATTTCATCTTTTCCAATCTGTGCCACAACTTCAGATTGACTCGGTTCGCCCTTCCCAAGAAAATAAGCAACGCTCATAAAGTTAATCACAATGAGTATTAATATGATTAACCATAAATGTTGTCTTTTCAAAGCTCCTCCCCCTACTACTTTTCATATATTTCTGTATAAAAAAAGGCTTAGGCGCACCTTCTATTCCCTATTGTTCTTAAGAATCAAGATACGCCCAAGCCCTCACATTTATTTTGCTTCTTGTTTAAATGCTTCAAGTTCTTCTTTATTATAGTGATAAGCTTCATTACAGAAATGACATTGTGCCTCTGCACTACCTTCTTTCTCTATCATATCTGAAATTTCCTCTTTTCCTAAACTAATAATCGCATTCCCAAACCGTTCTTTTGAACATGTACAAGTAAAACTAACATCCATCTTTTCTAAGAAATTCACTTGATCTTTACCAAGAACACTTTGTAAGATTTCTTCTGGTGTTAGCCCCTTTTCAATCATTGTTGAAACAGGTTCAATATGTGATAGCCTCTCTTCAATTGCTGCAATTGTTTCTTCATCGGTTCCAGGCATTAACTGGATAATAAAACCACCTGCAGCTAATATACTATTGTCATCATTGACTAATACACCCACACCAACGGATGAAGGTGTTTGTTCAGATGTGACAAAGTAGTAAGTAAAATCTTCCCCTAGCTCTCCTGATACAATCGGTACTTGTCCAGAAAAGTTTTCTCTCATTCCAATGTCTTTTACCACTGTCAAAGTACCTTCTGTTCCAACCCCACGACGGACATCAAGTTTGCCTTGTGCATTGGATTCAAAATGCACTTGAGGATGAGTCACATAACCACGCACTTCCCCTTTTGCATTACTATCAACCAGGAGTGGGCCAAGTGGGCCATTACCTTCGATTTTAATAGTGATTTTGTCTTCTCCCTTTACCATCGCCCCCATCATTACACCAGCGGACATTGCTCTCCCGAGTGCTGCTGAAGCAACTGGCCATGTATGATGCCTTCTTTGCGCTTCTCCTACTGTTTCTGTTGAACGAACGGCAAATGCCCTCACTTGTCCTTCATAAGCTAAAGCTTTTACTAAATAATCACTCATTTTAATACTCCTTCCATAACGAATACAGACGTTATTCTACTTTTTTATCGTGTCCATATTCCGTTTATAAATAAGCTGTAAACCTTTTAAAGTTAAAAATGGATCAATAATATCTATAACCTTTGATTCTTTTGCGATCAATGAGGCCAACCCACCTGTACCTATAACAAGCGGTTCCTCTTTTGCTTGTAACTTCATCCTACTTACAATCCCCTCTACTTGGCCAACATAGCCAAAGAGAATGCCTGATTGCATAGCTGAGACGGTATTCTTTCCAATAATCCCATCAGGCCTGACAATCTCTATTCGCGGTAATTTCGCTGCCCTAGAGTAAAGCGCTTCAGTAGAGATACCAATACCAGGTGCAATTGCACCACCCATATACTGTTTATGCTCATTAATATAACAATACGTAGTTGCTGTGCCAAAATCAACAATTACGAGCGGACCGCCATATTCATGAATACCTGCCACCGCATTAACAATTCTGTCGGCTCCCACTTCTTTTGGATTATCATACTTAATATTCAAACCTGTTTTGACCCCTGGACCCACAATTAATGGTTTGATATGAAAGTATTTTTCACACATTCGCTCCAAAGCAAACATAATCGGAGGAACAACGGAGGAAATAATAATACCATCTATATCAGCAAAAGATAATTGCTCATGCTCAAACAACGATTTCACAATCATTGCATATTCGTCCTCTGTCTTATGACGATCAGTCTCTATTCGCCAATGATACTTTAACTCATCTCGTTGATAAACACCCATCATCATATTCGAATTCCCTACATCAAAAACAAAGATCAAGCACCCTCACCACACTTACCATAAAATAATTACACTTTAATACTGAGAACATCATATCACACCTCTGTTCAGATTATCCAAATTATAAAACTCCAACCCTATTGCCTCAACGCTGAATGAATGAAGATTCATCATTTCTATTTAATAGGACAACTTACTAAATAATTTCCTTTAGTGCATATCTCTAATCAATAGTAGCTTTCCCCTTACTTCATTAAAAAGAAATAAAATCGGTCAAGTTATGTAGTTCTTGCTCCGTTAATAATTAACCATAGGTGGTTGTATAATTGTATAAACCTGACTTGGTATACCAACATTTGTTCTGCTACCTTTGATGAATTTCCTCTTGTTACACGAGCAAAACCATTTTATTCCACTATCTTTCATAAGTTTCCCCTTATTGCACGAAGAAATTTCCTGTTATACGTTTCAACCCCCACTTATAGACAGAAAAAAAAGCCCCTCAATAGTGAGGCGCTTTTTCTTTTTTGATTAAGATTTACGATCTTCATCAATTGCTGGAGGCTCTTCTTCTTCAGCAGGGGATTGTTTTTCCCTTGTTTCAGTGATTTCACCTTCATTATCTTTACGATCGTCATCTTTTCGAATATTAACCTTAATATTTGAATCTTCTATTGTTTCACTTGTTTTAGAAGCTGGGCGTTCAGGTAGTGTACCATGATCAGATAGATGTTTAATTTGCTCTGCATCTAGCGTTTCCACTTCTAAAAGTGTTTTTGCAATGATATCTAGTTTGTCACGGTTCTCTGTAAGGATTTGCTTACAGCGTTGGTAACATTCTTTAATCATGCTTTGAATTTCTAGATCAATCTCATATGCAATCGCATCTGAGTAATTACGCTCGTTATTAAAATCTCTACCTAAGAATACTTGACCACCTTGTGATTGACCAAATTGTAGAGGTCCGAGTTTGTCACTCATTCCAAATTCAGTTACCATTCGGCGTGCAATACCTGTTGCACGTTGGAAGTCATTATGGGCACCAGTAGAAACCTCACCAAACACGATTTCCTCTGCTACACGTCCTCCAAGTAAACCAACAATTTTATCAAGTAATTCTGGCTTCGTTTGGAAGTAACGATCTTCTCTCGGCAGCATAACAGCATATCCGCCTGCTTGCCCACGAGGTACAATTGTTACTTTATGAACCATATCAGCTTCATCTAAGATTAAGCCGATTACAGTATGACCTGCCTCATGGAAGGCCACAATATTTCTTTCTTTTTCAGATATAACACGACTCTTCTTAGAAGGCCCTGCAATTACACGGTCAGTCGCTTCATCCACATCGGTCATATCCACCTTCTTCTTATTCTGACGAGCGGCAACAAGTGCTGCTTCATTCAATAAGTTTTCAAGGTCTGCACCAGAGAACCCTGGTGTACGTTGAGCAATCGTTTTTAAGTTTACCGACTCATCTAACGGTTTATTTTTTGCATGAACTTTTAATACCGCTTCACGACCTGTTACATCCGGACGATCAACTGTAATTTGACGGTCAAAACGACCTGGACGTAATAACGCAGGGTCAAGGATATCTGGACGGTTTGTTGCAGCAATGATAATAATTCCTTCATTTGCACCGAAGCCATCCATTTCTACAAGCAATTGGTTAAGTGTTTGTTCACGTTCATCATGCCCACCACCGACACCGGCGCCACGCTGACGACCAACCGCATCAATTTCATCAATAAAGATGATACATGGTGCGTTTTTCTTCGCATTCTCGAATAAGTCACGTACACGAGAAGCACCAACACCGACAAACATCTCAACAAAGTCAGAACCACTAATAGAGAAGAAAGGTACGCCTGCTTCTCCCGCAGCTGCTCTCGCTAATAACGTTTTACCAGTACCTGGAGGTCCCACTAATAGAACACCTTTAGGGATTCTCGCACCAAGTTCTGAGAATTTTCGTGGGTCCTTCAAGAATTCAACAACTTCCACTAATTCTTGCTTCTCTTCGTCCGCACCTGCTACATCTTTAAAACGGACCTTCTTCTTGCTTTCATCATACAACTTCGCCTTACTTTTACCGAAGTTCATTACACGGCCACCGCCGCCTTGAGCTTGGTTCAATAAGAAGAAGAATAAAATGAAAATGATGATGAATGGAATCATCGTTGTAAAGAACGTTACCCAGCCATTTGCTTCTTCTGCTGGTAGGATCTCTAATTTGGAATCACTTGCTAACTCTTCCACTCGGTCTATTACAGAGTCACTATTAGCAATATATGTGATAAAATATTTACCTTCTTCATAGCCTTCTAATTGACCACGTACTTCATAAACGCCCCTTACAGGCTGTAAACTAAGGCTTTCAACTTGACCAGACTCTAAATTCTCAACAAATTGGTCATAAGTCATTGCCTCTGTCGGTTCGTTATTGCCATTAAAGAAACTGACAACCCCTATAATGACTAAAAATATTAATAAATAAAAGATGGTGTTACGGAAAATCCGATTCATCCCTTACCTCCTCCCACGGTAAACAAACTACATAGTATCGTATCATACAAAATTGTGCATATACAAGGAATTACACTTGGTCAGACTGGGTTTTGTAAAGTATTTCACACATCGCATTTCACTTAATTATTATTGCTATACACCTCAGGTTTTAAGATACCAATATATGGTAAGTTTCGGTATTTCTCAGCATAATCTAATCCATATCCTACAACAAACTCATCTGGTACATTAAATCCTACGATATCCGCTTTAATTGCTGCTTTTCTACCAGTTGGTTTATCAAGCAGAGTAACAATTTTTATCGATTTCGCTTTACGATAACGGAATAACTCTACTAAATAGCTCAAAGTTAATCCACTATCTATGATATCTTCTATGATGAGGACATCACGTCCCTCAACAGAAGTATCAAGATCTTTCAAAATCTTTACCTCTCCTGAAGAGACCATGGAATTCCCATAACTGGATACATCCATGAAATCCATTTCAAGATGAGTATCAATTCGTTTAATTAGATCGCTCATAAATGGCATTGCGCCTTTTAAGACACCTATAACAAGAGGGAAACGTCCATCATACTCCTCTGTTAATAAGCCGCCTAACTCTCTCACTTTTTGCTGAAGCTCTTCTTCAGTAATTAAGATTTTTTCAATTTCGTTTCGCATCTTATTCCTGTGCCCCCTAGAAGATCATTGCTTTATGTATTTCAGAAAAATATAGCTTGTATCAGGTGAATATTCAGCTGCTTGATCAGACTTTTTTAATCCTGGTAGCCATATAATGTTACCATTTGCATCCGTAACAACAGGCCATAAATCCCGTTTTTGCCGCGGAATTTTCTGATCGATAAAGATATCCTTTAACTTTTTGCTACCATTTATTCCTTTTAACTTCATCCTATCTCCATTTTTCCTTGTACGGATCGTTAATGGAAAGGCGATATCCGCTTTAACCAAAAGATAATCCATTTGTTGATATTCCTGTAATGGGTGACCGACATAATGCATGCTGATCTCGCCTACTTCAGGAATAACATAGTTTCCTGGCTCTTGTATTTGAAATAAATACGGCTGTACGGTTGTTTTTTTACTAGTGGAGAAGAAACAACAATCATATGAACGTACAACTGTTAAACCATTTGGGAAATGTAAGGTTCCAGACGGATGAGGATGAGAAATTAAGGAAAAAACATTTTCAATATGTGTAGCGGATAAAGAAGATGGCCTTTCCTGATATAGATAATTTAATATTAGTTGAATCACTCTTCTTTGTAAAGGTTTTGCGACATCTGTAAATCTGTCAATATAAAGAAGAATTTCACTAGCACTTTTCCTCTCTGTTACACTATTCAATTGTGCTTCTGCTAATTCCTGCATAAATACCTCATCTTCGCTCAAATCCTCACTAAGGCGTTGGAAATGGTTATGCACTTGAGGATTTTCCCTTTTTAAAAAAGGCAAGATATTTTTCCTAAAACGATTTCTGCTATAGATTTCCTTTACATTACTAGGATCTATTCTAGGTTCTAAATGATGAGTCTCTACATAGGAATCAATTTCATTTCGACTTAAGCAAAGGAACGGCCGTATAATTGCCCCTCTACTAAAAGGTCGTATAACTGGCATACCCGCTCTAGCAAGACCACTACTCCCTCTTGTCATTCTCATTAACATTGTTTCAATTTGATCATCACCATGATGACCTAATGCAATGTAATCAAGCGCTTCTCTTTGCATTACTTGCTCAAAGAAACGATAGCGACAGTCCCTTGCAGCAATTTGCGAGCTTTTCCCCGTTTCCTTCATATGTGCAGAAACATCAATTCGTTGCATATGAAAAGGAATGCCTGACTTCTGACAATAGCGTTCTACAAACTTAGCGTCTTCAAAAGATTCTTCGCCCCTAAACATATGATCCACATGGATTACTACTAATTGAAAACACTCTTGTTTACTTATTTGCTGCATAAAGTGAAGTAAGCTTAAGGAGTCAGGCCCTCCTGAGACAGCAATTCCCACACGCTTATTCTCCAATTCAATGCCCTTTTGTGATAAAAATGCTTTTACCTTTGCATAAAACATAACATTCTTCCCTTATGTTAAACTATTACTTCTACTAAAAGGATATCACTTTTTTAATGTTTATTTCCAAAGAAACGATTATTTATGCCTAAACCCTCTCACACCATTTGACTATATAAATAGAAAAAGTAAATACAACCAATAAACAAGATTAAAACGAACGCTCCAGTTTTTCCATTGGGCTTTCCTTTAGTCTTTCGGGATGTTTGCCTAGCTGGTGGGGACACACGAGTTCCTTTTGAACGAGTTTGCTTATATGAACAGGCAAGCAAGGCTTGTCTCATATCTTCAGCAGTTTTAAACCTGCCTTGAAGTGCTGGTATGAGAACTCCTTCATAAGTTTTTAAGATTTTATGTTTCTTTACCCTATCCATTAATTGTTCTAAACCCCTTCCGTCTTTAGAGAAACGGCTCGGATAGGCACAGTGAATAAAAACCATAGCTGTTGAGAATAAATCATAAGTAGGTTCAGCTTTTCTACTACCAAGCCCCCAATATCCTCGGTCGTAAAACTCTGTAAACTCCTTAATGGCTCTACCTTTTAATGTTGTTCCTCCTACATCTATACACCGAATGCGCGGAGCTCTTCCTGTGACAACCAGATTCTCTGGTTTTAAATCTCCAAATACCCATCCCGCTTTGTGCAGCTCCTCTAGATCAGAAAGTAATTGCAGCATGAGCACAGGTATCCACGCCTCTCCTTTCTGTTTAATAAAAGAGTGGAGATCAGGACCATGGATATATTCCATCACATAAAAAGAATACATAGTGGATGAGGAAAATTGCCAATCATCAACATCAAGCAAAGAAGGTCCTAGGGTAGACCCTTGGACCTTCGTAAAGGATTTTAGCACATTCACTTCAGAAGTTACTGTATACCCATTTTCACTTATTTTTAAAGCAACGAGTTGCCCAAGGTATGTGGCGAGATAAACTACACCATTAGCCCCTGCACCTAGTTCTTTTTCGATACAGTATTGCTTGTGATGCCATTTCCCGTTAATAATCGCACCTTTTTGTAGATTAAATTGACTCTTCATAGTACTCATCGTCATTTCTAGAAATTAAATTGCGTAATGATCGTTTCTTCTCAAAATAGGTAATCGCCTCTCTTAAAGCTGGTCCAGTGGGTGTAATACCACCTGTTGAGAGTTTAGCGAACACAGAAGTTAACGATTCGAGCTTAGGTGTCCAATCTAGCAATTTTTCGACATCATTCTTTTTCCCGGGAAATACAAACAGAGAAAATTTATTTTTTCCCGTGCGTGCATTTAAGCTTAAAGATAGATCAAATAAGGCTTCTTTGACTGTAGGTAGCTTATGTTTCATACTTGCACTCGTATCGACAAGAATCAACACTTCCATTTCAACCGTTTCCCCTAGCTCATCCACAACCTCCATTACCTCGCCTCTTTGTTCTGGAGGCAAATCCTCAATCGTTTGTTTATTTCCTAAGATTTGCGTGAGTTCACGATTGACTACTCCTTGTAATGTTTGTGTCATCGCCTGCCTTGTTACCATCTGTACAGTATGTGATAGCTGTCTAGCATATACGACTTGACTTACCCCACCCCCGGAAAGGGCAATACTCTCAATTTCCTGCATTCCCTTCTCATCAATAACGTCATTCTCCATTACACCTATCACATTTACGGAAACTCCCTGCTCTTTTGCTAGAGCCGACATCGCTATAGGGTCTTCTCCAACGTTTGAACACCCGTCTGTAATAAGTAAAATTTGTTTTAGGGTACCTGTTTTCATCTTTTTCCCTCCTAATCTGATAGAAGTTACTTAGTGATTACTAACCATTTTCAACGGATTAGAAAGGAAATATACATAAAAATGACATCTATTGGAGATTCTATTCTATTTAACATTAATTCGCTTGTTTATGGAACGGTATACTCGACCATTTCGGGATATTGTGCTTTACTTTTGCCACCATCACCGTCATATCATCATCAATACGTCCAGCTCTTGATCGAATCACCTCTTCCATAATTAAATCTGCCACTTCTTGTGGGTCGTTCGTTTTTAACTCGGTTATTTTCCTCTTCATCCAAAGATCAAAGTTCTCCACATGTTTCGGCCCTTCAAATACACCATCGCTCATCATAATGAGTAAATCCTCTGCTTTTAATTGCTTACTGACAACATCGACATCAAATTCTTCAATCATGCCTATGGGTAAATTACTTGCCTGCACTTTCATCACTTGGCTCCCTCTTTTAATAAAACTCGGTGTAGAGCCTATTTTCAAAAATTTAGCATCAGCATTTTGTAAATCAATCATCGCCAAATCTAATGTGGAGAAAATTTCATCTGTTGTCCTTAATGACAGAACAGAATTGACCGATTTTATGGCCACTTGCTCTTCTATACCTGATTGCAATATTTTCTGTAGTAATTCTAACGTTTCTTTGCTTTCTATATGTGCTCGTTCTCCATTTCCCATCCCATCACTAATGGCAATTGCATACTTACCGCTACCTAATTCAATTGTTGAATAACTATCTCCTGATATTAAGCCACCGTCCTTAGCCGCATGTGCCACTGCCGTATCAATGACATATGCCTTTGCTGAGCGAAAAGTAACATGGCAATAATCGTTGGCATAACTCGCACATTCCTCAGATTTAACTAAGATTGTTTCTCCTAATATATCTGAAAGCATTGGCGCAATTAATTTCTCACATTCCCCGTGCCCATTACAGTATGGGATCGTCATCTCTATATCAACATCGCCTTGCTCCAAGCTATAAATTTCTACCTGTTCTACCTCTACCCCAAATTCTTGGATGGCCTCTAATATCAGTTCTTCCTGTTTATGATGATTCTCTCGCTCTCTTTGAATTTCTTTAGCAAAATCCCCCATCACTGCAGACACACCTAATAATTGATCTGCCACAAGTTTCCTACTTTCTTGCACTTGTTTTTTCAACCGTTGATTTGCTTTATAAAAAGTAAGCTCCTGTTGAATCACTTCTGTTGTTTTCTTCGATCTTGTACAGTGTTTTTCCCACTCCCTTTCTAGTCGTGAAGAAATTTGTCCATCTTTTTCATCTAAATCATGCATAATATTTTTCATATAATCATATGTTGTATCAAAGTTCCTAGCCCAGCAGTGATCCTTTTTAAAGCAAGTTTGGCATGTCTTCTCTGTGACATTACTTAGGAAATAATCCAATTCTCGATCTGTCTCATCATTTTCCACCACAGGAGCTTGATGTTGCATGGCAAAGCTTTGCGATAACGCTTGAAAAACATTAGAAAACTGAGAAACTCTGTGCGCAGTTACATCCCGCATTTTTCTCATATACTGCTGTTGCTCTGCCGCATATTCTGCAGTCCCAGGGATATGTTTCGCTAGCTTTGACGTAAAACTTTGAGGCGTTAATAGAAATAGAAATATTGCTACTCCAGTTTCGTATAAACCAATTAATAAGTTTGACTGATTGTCACCATACATTCCCATGAGTAGGGTAGCAATAAGCAAACCAAATGCCACACCTATTTTCTTCCCTTCTTTTAATAACCCACCTAACAAACCAGAGAATGCTAATAAACTCATATGGAAAAAGCTTGAAATATTAGCCAAACTAAATATTAGCCCTGTCACGACACCAACCGTTGAGCCTACCGTGGCACCTGCGACAAATGAAAACACAAGCACCAAATAACGAGACATCACATGTTCGACTGATAGGTCATATACGGTCCATCCGATTGTTCCTGTCATTACTGAGGCTAGCATAATAATGAGGCAGACGATTTCCTCTGTTTTTAATGATTGCCTCCTCCGATTAAAAAATAGTAACGGCAGGCTCTGTAGGAATATTAAACATAGGATAAATCCTAAACTAGCCTCTACACCAGCCATCATGAAATCGTACATCGCCACATGTCCCGTTATGATATAAGATTGGATAATCGAACTGATTAATAATGTCACAGCCACATATATAGGCATTACTTTTAATTCATTGGTAACCCACTTTTTACTTATCCGAAAAACAAACAGAAAAAAGAAAGATGTTAAAAACGTGGTCACACCATGAGTAAATGATAAAGTCGAAGCTCCTCCAATCAATCCAATTAAAGCAAGCGGTGCTTTATCCTTTCTTACTAAATACATCGCAGCAAAAAAGGGCAGAGTGAATGGTGTTAACTGGGACAATATAAGGGCTCGTCCAAGTAAAAAACCAATAATTAAAAACAAGTACCCCTTCTTAATAAAGAAAGTTTCTAAGCCCGTCTGTATTTTCCCACCTATTTTTGAGAGCTCCATCTTGGGACGACGAAGATCCACTTCCCCTATCGGTTCTGCAATTGTTCGTTCGAGTTTTTCCATCATTCCCACTCCCTATTTGTTTCTTTTTCGCTATTATAAAGGGCTATGTCTTAAAAGTTTGTCAAAATAATGGACAAATACCTCTTTTTCGTTCGACTGATTTCTTTATAAAGTGCAAAAAGAGTACAAAAGCAGCAACAATTAAAGGATTGGAATTGGACCATACGTTCTCCTGTTGTCTAAAAAACTAGACATCACATGCTTCCAAAAAATGACGAAACCTCATCAACTATTCCGACAAAAATTTTCCGGGGGAAATAATATTGACAGACTTGTAGAATCTTTGTATTATATATCTTGTGCTTTTAAAAGAAAGCCACTTCAAATGGCGGTGTAGCTCAGCTGGCTAGAGCGTACGGTTCATACCCGTGAGGTCGGGGGTTCGATCCCCTCCGCCGCTACCATTTTTTATAGTGGCCCGTTGGTCAAGCGGTTAAGACACCGCCCTTTCACGGCGGTAACACGGGTTCGAATCCCGTACGGGTCATCACTTATATTAGCTATAAAACAAACCTGGGCAGCTTCAACTGTTCAGGTTTGTTTTTTACTCATTTTTAATTATAATAACAGCAGACCTAGCATGTATTTCCTTTTTGTTTGATTTCTGGTTTGTTTTTGCCTAATTTAACCAAGATTTTCACTCTGACCTGATTTCTGATTCGTTTCTCGTCTAATCCTATCAAACTTTCCTCTCTGGCCTGATTTTTGACCCGTTTCTCGTCTAATCCTATCAAACTTTTCTCTCTGGCCTAATTTCTGATTCGCTTCTCGTCTAATCCTATCAAATTTTTCCCTCTGGCCTGATTTCTGATCTTTTTCTCGCCTAATCCTATCAAATTTTTCTCTCTGCTAATTTCTGATTCGCTTCTTGCCTAATCCAATCAAATTTTTCTCTCTGGCCTTATTTTTGACCCGTTTCTCGCCTAATCCTATCAAACTCTTCTCTCTGACCTAATTTCTGACCCGTTTCTCGCCTAATCCTATCAAACTTTTCTCTCTGGACTGATTTCTGACCTGTTTCTCGCCTAATCCAATCAAACTCTTCTCTCTAGCCTAATTTCTGACCCGTTTCTCGCCTAATCCTTCAATCAATCTTCCGCACCCTATCCGCACATATGCACAATTCTTTTCCAAGCTTATACCCAAAGTCTCTTATACCTACCTAAAACCACACCTAACCGTTATAAGTTACAATCATCGCCATTCATCACAAAAGATGCGGAAGAATAATAAAAAAGCAATCCCAATAAGGATTGCTTTTGCAGGAATCGTCGTGATTCCCTTGCTCGTATATATTAATTCAGCAGCAAGTTAACCTCGTTTAGCTCCTCTGCCACCACGTTTTGATTCTGTATTTCTCTTAAGAGAAGATAAACGGTCTTCACTGTCTTTCAAAAAGCGAGCCATTTTAGATTCGAATGTCTCCTTTGAAGGACGGTGATTATCGTTTGTTCTACCTTGACGTGGGCGCCCAGAATAGCCTCTAGACTCTCTTCTTTCAGGCCTTTCCGTTCTCTCAGGACGATCAACAGCTTTCTTAATTGATAAACCAATTTTACCGTCTTTCTCCACATTAATAACTTTCACTTCAACAGTATCGCCTACTTTGAGGTGATCATTAATGTCCTTCACATAATTGTCTGCAACTTCACTAATATGCACAAGGCCTGTTGATCCTTCCGGCAGCTCTACAAACGCTCCGAAATTAGTGATGCCTGTAACCTTTCCTTGTAACTTGCTGCCTACTTCGATTGACATAAAAAGATATTTCCTCCTTAAAGATATAAAGTAAACCCAAATGTATTCATACTTATACTATATTATACCGAAAGATAAAAATAGGTGTCAACTTCTCATTGAGCTGACTCATTTTCTTTTTTTTCCTTTTCATCGGTTTCATCCGGCATTTTGAAGATGATTTCTCCTTGTTCAGAAAGATAATAATCCCTTCTAGCAAGTTTTTCTAAATACTCTTCATCATGTAACCTAACTATCTCTTCATTCAAGGCCTTTTCCGACTGTTCTAGTTCTTTCAATTGATGAGCAAGTTTTACCTTTTCTTCTTTCTTTTCACCTAGGGCAGCAGATTGGGATACGATAGTCGTAATCATAAATACTGAAACCACAGCAACAAATACAAAAAAGACAGTCAGTCTACGATAGAGAAGCTTCTTTCTCCGTTGAGAACTGATTTTATTGGCTTCCTGTTGTTCGATATAGCTTGAATGGATCTTGGCTACATTTTTATTCTTGTTGGTACTCATACAACTATCTCTCCCTTCTAAGTTATTCTTTCTTCTTCCACTTTTCCGCCAGTTTTTTAACATATTCTTTCCCTTTTTGGAAATATCCTTTTAATTTATCATAGAACTTATCGACTGATTTTTTAAAAGGGGCTGGTAATATACGAATAAGAAGTCGAAATATCCATCTTACTGGTGATAATAGTACTTTTAAGATGAACATTAGCACATTACTTGTCCATTTTATCAGTAGTAGAAGAAGTTTGCCCACTAATACCAATAGCCCTATTAACGTAGTGAAAAAAAATTGAACGGGTCGAATAATTAATAGGCGAATGACCTTCACAATAAAATAATAAATAGAAATAATCGTAGAAATAACTATCTCTAATAACTTTAGGTAAATATTTTTCATTAACGCTTGATAGGCTGCAAAACCGCAAAGTAAAGCTAAAAAGATGTAGAATCTTAACTCTCCTTCATTGACAAGGAACAAAATATAAAATATAGCTAGTCCTTGTAATAGCCAAAAAAGGATGTCATTTATAAAGACAACCCAACTCTTTCTTACTGGCCGTTTGAGAAAGCGCTGATACGTATCTAAGCTTGCTCCAAAAAGGGAACCCATCCCTATCATGGAGAGCATCGTCAAAAATTGGACCGATAACGTCATCGGAATAACTTGCTAAAGAGCCCTTTAGCTTTTTCTCCATGTTGATCATCTAAATAAACAAGGTCGAAAATTTTCCCTTTTATGGAGACAATTCCTTTGTCCACATCTAAATTCTTCATTTGTAGATTTTGCCCTTTGATAGCTAAAAAACCCATGACAGTTTCTAATAAAAACTCTTCATTATCAAAGCTTTCTACCTGCTTCACTCCCGTAATATCTAGCAGTCTTCTGCCACGCATGATCACATCATGATCAGGAGCAGTTTGTTTACTCGAGTTCTCATGGTATTGGCTCATCTCTATCCCTCACAATCCATAGTACAATCCTTTAATACATATGTATGAAGATTGCTCAGGGATTAGAACAAGCGCTATTTATTTATTCTTGATTCATTCTTTCTTCACTTACTATTGTGTACATTTCTGCTGCATCATCTTTTCTTGTTGTTTCCTGTATTTTATCTATTCGCACCTTTGTCACTTTCTGCCCAAATCGAATCGATAATTCATCACCAACTTTTACATTGGTACTTGCCTTGGCTTCTACTCCATTAATAGCAATACGCCCTTGGTCAGAGACTTCCTTTGCCAATGTACGTCTTTTTATTAATCGAGATACTTTTAGAAATTTATCTAAGCGCATACTTTCACTCTCCTTTACCCTAAAAAGTTCATTTAGTAACCTTTTTTCTTCGCTTCTTCCCAAAAACGATCCATTTCCTCCAGGCTCGCCTCTTTTAGATTCTTATCTAGTTTTTTCTCTATATATGAAAAACGATTGGTAAATTTCGTATTGGTTCGATGTAATGCTTCTTCTGGATTGATTTGATAATACCGAGCAATATTGATAAATGCAAATAATATATCACCAAATTCAATTATGCGATTGTCATTATTATTCTCGGCTTCCAATTGAAATTCTTTAATTTCTTCAAACACCTTATCCCACATTGGTTGGATGTTTTCCCAATCGAAACCGACCTTTGCAGCACGTTTTTGTAACTCTTCTGCACGCAACATGGCTGGATATGATTTTGGAACACCATCCAATATTGACGATGTTTTTTCGCCTTTTTCTTGTTTTTTCATTTCATTCCAGTTACGTAACGCTTCATCTACGTCTTCTGCTGCTCTCTCCCCAAACACATGCGGATGTCTAAAAACCATTTTTTTAGAAAGACCTGCTATTACATCATGAATAGAGAAGTACCCTTCATCGTCTCCTATCTGGGCATGAAGCATAACTTGTAACAACACATCCCCTAGCTCTTCAATGATATGATCAATATCATCCTCTTCAATCGCTTCGATTAATTCATACGCTTCCTCGATTAAATACTTCTTCAAAGATTGATGTGTTTGTTTCTTATCCCACGGACATCCATTTGGACCTCTTAAGGTAGCAATGATTTCTTTCAGTTTAGGAAACGTTGGGTAAAGAATCGCTTCATTCGTAACGGGAGGGACATATACAGATGTTAAATTAGTTAAAGCTAAATCATGATCTAGTTCATAAAGTGGAACTTCTTTAATCACTTCTTCACTACTTCCGGCCGCTGTTACAATCTTTACTAAATAATCATCCGGTAAATAGTCCATTAACGTCAATTTTACTTCAGATGCAATGAATGCATCATATACTTGTCCGATAATCATATGTTGTGTAAGAACAAGTTCACTTCCCTTTAAGTCCGTACCATCTAATAGTGTAAAACCTTCAACTGGATCAACCCTTAACGCTTGGAACATGCTATCTAGAAAACTTTGGCCACCCTTAAATTCTAAATTAACTTCATACTCATCAGCCCGTTCAATGAGTAATTGTACCGTTTTTTCTGCTACAAGCGGGTGACCTGGCACAGCATAAACAATGTTTTCTACTTTTCCTTTTTCTAACAAAAGGGTGCTTATTTCTTCGTATACCTCTGCAAATTGATCATGTGATTCATAGATCTTGTCGAAGGATTCAAATAGCACTCCTTCTGCTGTTAATGCTGATACCACAGGATGTTCTTTTGTTCTTAAATAAACTTTATTAACACTGGTTAATAGCTTATATACTCCTAGTGGCAGTTGATTAAGATCTCCTGCTCCAAGGCCAATAACTGTTACCTTCATTATAAATAATTCTCCTTTATTTTACTTTTTGTGTCGGTTGTTTTTATCTTCTTTTCATAAAATGGAGAAGCTTTTCTCCAAAAGGTAACTGACGTAGCTCTGCTTCTGTAAATATGTTGCTGCGAATCGTAAGAAATAAATAAAGAATCGCACCGAGAGCAGCGCCGGTTAACGATTGAAAGGTAGCAAGTACTCTTCCACTCATGAATGAGAGTGCAGTAACAGAGAGATACAAATTTAAAAAAATCGTCATCAGAATAGCAGAACTAAGGATTGTCAATAACTCACGTACTGAAACAAGTTTGACACTTTGGTTCCATTTTAACCGAAACAGCAAAGCAATTACCATCAACGCTAACGCGATATATGTGGCGTATACAGCCCCATATATTCCATAATGCGGTACAAATGAGGTATTCAGAAAGTACTTAATTCCCACTCCGATTAAAATCGTCCACGCTGGGAAAAAGCTATTTCCTAAACCTTGGTGTACGGCTGCCAAAGTAATCACAAGAGAGCTTAGTAAAATAACAATAGACATTAAACCTAGAACGGCTGACCCTTTATCATTTTCGAATAGCATGACATTTGTTTGACTCACAATCGCCCAAAGCCCAACTGAAGCGCCAACGCCAAATAGAAGGCTCACTCTAATGACCAATTGGATTTTTTCATTGAGTAGTTGAGGTTGCTGTATTTTTACGTATGTAAGAATTGGTACGAGCGATAAACTCATCGAAGTGGCAACAATAGAACCTAATTGAATAAGTGGCTGACCTCTGTCATATACACCCTTTAATGTCTTTGCTTCAATCTCAGAAAAACCCGATGTCGTCAATAAGGCATAAAGATTGAGGGCATCTGCTAACTGGATAAAAATGAGTAATAAACTACTCACACAAATAGCAAAGCTTTGGACAATAATCTCTTTAGACAGTTGAAAATACGAGCTAACACCCATGTGCTTCTGCCTTATTCTTGGTGCACTTTTCATTTCTTTTATAAAATAAAATAGCAAGATTGCAAAAGCTGCCAAAGAGGCTAAAATGACACCATAGTAAACTCCACCGCTAACAGAATAAATGGAAGCACCCATTTTAGTTAGTATATAAGCATAAAGTAAGATAAACAGCACTCGTAAAAGTTGTTCACTCACTTGAGAAACAGCTGTTGGCATCATATTTCCTTTTCCTTGAAAAAAACCTCTTAGCACTGATACAAGTGGTAATATTAAAAAACTAATAGCAACAATGCGCAAGGAATCAGCCAATTGAGGATCGTTCATATAGTAAGCTAAGGCATCCGCACTAAAATACATCGTTAAGCAACATATAATAGCAATCATTGATAACAATAATCCGGCAACTTTTAATAACCGCCGTCCACCTTCCTCACCATTCCTCGTTCTTTGCTCAATATATAGTTTTGAAATCACAACTGGAAAACCTGTTGTGGCTAAAACAAGAAAGATCCCATAAAAAGGGTACACTTGTTGATAAATATAAAACCCGATATCTCCTACTATGTTTTGGAAAGGAATGCGATAAACCGCGCTCAACAATTTGACAATTATTCCTGCCGCAGTCAAAATAACCGCACCTTTCATTATACTCGTAGAAGTTTGATTGGTATCCAGAAGATATCTCCCCCTATAAGCACGACGATACCGCTTAACTATGAACTTCGAAATGTATTATAGCATATTCATTTATTGATATTTGTCTCTCGCTCCTTGCCTGAGGGAGGCATTTTAAATATTGAGGTGTAGTTTTGCGGTAAAAAGATGCTTAGCTATGATTTCTCCTTATGATTAATCAAATCCTACTTGAATTTATCAATTTTTGAAGCATTTATTTGATATTTTCTGGCTTAATTATGATTTCTTCACGCTTGGGTTTCTCCAGACGTATTCCCCCTAGTGCTTCTTACCAAAAATCTCTTTGGTTTTTTGACTTCGTTACCATCTTAATCGGTCTTTTCAGAACGCGGCTCTTTTTTACCCGATTAAGAATTTCCAGTCGACTTCAGTTAAGGGGCTGATTCGTTTCCAACGGCATCTTACGGCAGATCATTTTCCTCTAACATTAGCAGCATTCAGCTCCCGAAAGTCAATGTCTACACAAAAATAAAGCGAACAATCATCATTAAAAATATGATTGTTCGCACTAGATGACGCTAGAAAAGCTCCAGCTCATATTACCTATATACTATGATTCCATTTGTCTCGCTAAAAATCCAGCTGCGGTTTCGACGGATTTTTGTTCAACTGCACCAATGGTGTCATCTTTCGCAATGATTACGACTGCACCAATTGGATCGCCATTGGCTACTATGGGTCCTATTGTGTAAGATGCGACGGATTCTGTATGATTATCTACAATTGAAATTTCGCTTGATTGGGTCACAAGAACAGAGCTACGATCCTCCATTGTCTTCTCTACTAGATCACTAATACTCTTATTTAAGTAATCCTTCTTAGAGCCTCCTGCAACAGCGATATATGTATCTCTATCGCAAATTAAGACCGGATTTCCTAAGCTATCATATAATGCTTCTGCATATTCTTTTGCGAAGTCACTAAGCTCAGAGATAGGTGAGTATTTCTTTAAAATTACCTCTCCATCGCGGTCTACAAAAATCTCAAGTGGATCTCCTTCACGGATTCTTAAAGTTCTCCGGATTTCTTTAGGAATGACGACACGACCCAAATCATCAATACGACGAACAATACCTGTTGCTTTCATTCAACGTTGCCTCACTTTCATCTGATGATTAAATTACTGAAAAGAAAAAGCCGCTTAACTCTAACCGATCCATGGCCATTAGGACGATACAACGAGAATTCTTCCCATTTATTCCTTCACTAATGATACATATTTCCCTTTACAGATGATTTTCGGTTAAATCTAACTCAAACTACAGCTTTTGCTTTTCAAAATAGCTATGATTCATAAGGAAGATATCATGAATGCATCGCCATGTTTGAACTTAGTATCTTTCATAAGGAAAGTTATATACACGTCCAACTATTTTTTCTTTTAGGTGTGATTCATTCCAGAAAGGGATAAACATTCCATTTATGTGCTCTATCCTTGAAATACCCTTGTCCTTTCTCAATCAAACATTGCAATTCTTACAATAAAATTACCAATATTTTTCAACATTTACTTGGCTGTTTTTTCAGGAACCTTCTTTGTATCCTGTAATCCCTTCATAAAAGTGAATGCATTTTCTAACCATTCTTTCGTGGCAATTCCTTTTATATGGAGAACCGCTTTCAGTTTTTTCCCATCCATACCAAGCCCAATCATGCGACCAAATTGATTGCTAAGCTTGAATACTTTTTGCCCATCAGCTTCCACACTACCTTGCTCAGATAATAGGATAAGCACTTCATCTTTTGATTGCTTCACTAGTTCGACCCCAGCCACTTCTCCATATACTTTCATTTCAGCAATTTTAAATAAATACGCGACTTCTTCCGGATAATCACCAAATCGGTCAACCATCTCATCTTTCAATTCATCAATATCCTCAAGGCTCGTAATCCCACGGAAGCGTTTATACATTTCAATTTTTTGATGTCCATCAGAAATAAATGCATCTGGAATATAAGCATCAATTTCTAAATCAATTTCCATTGGCTCTTTTCTCGGCTCACCGCCCATGGATTCTTTCCTCTCTTCAATTGCTTCTTTCAGCATTTGTGAATATAGATCAAACCCAACAGAATCAATAAAGCCGTGTTGCTCCGCTCCAAGTAAATTACCTGCACCTCGAATCGTTAAATCTCGCATGGCAATTTTAAATCCAGAGCCAAGCTCCGTAAATTCTTTAATCGCCTGCAAACGTTTCTCTGCCACTTCTGTAAGGACTTTATCTTTACGATAGGTAAAGTACGCATAAGCAACACGGTTAGACCTACCTACCCTTCCTCGCAATTGATACAACTGAGATAAGCCCATGCGATCAGCATCATGAACAATTAATGTATTTACATTTGGTATATCTACACCAGTCTCAATTATCGTTGTACTTACTAAGACATCATATTCACCGTCGAAGAAACCAAGCATGACGCTCTCTAATTCATTCTCCGACATTTGACCATGTGCATAAGCGACCCTTGCATCAGGAACTATCATAGAGATTTCCTCTGCTTTACGCTCAATATCCTCCACGCGATTATAGAGGAAATAGACCTGACCACCACGTGCTAATTCTCGCTCGATTGCTTCCCTCACCAATACACCGTTATATTCCATCACATATGTTTGTACAGGAAAACGATTTTCAGGTGGTGTCTCAATAACGGATAAATCCCGAACGCCCAGCATCGACATATGCAATGTACGCGGAATTGGTGTCGCTGTTAATGTTAAAACATCGACATTGGTTTTTAATTTCTTGATTTTCTCTTTATGAGTAACACCAAACCTTTGTTCTTCGTCTATAATTAACAAACCGAGATCTCGATAAGTTAAATCTTTAGAAAGGATACGGTGAGTACCAACGACAACATCAACCGTCCCCGCTTTTAATCCTTTAATCGTTTCAGTTTGTTGTTTCTTCGTACGGAATCGACTCAACATACCGATTTTTACAGGGTAGTCTTGAAACCGCTCAAGCATCGTTTCATAATGCTGTTGTGCAAGGATCGTTGTTGGCACAAGAAAAGCAACTTGTTTACCATCAGCAACTGCTTTGAATATCGCTCGTATTGCCACTTCTGTTTTTCCATAACCCACGTCTCCACAAAGCAAACGGTCCATTGGTCTTTCTCTTTCCATATCTTTTTTAATCTCATTAATGGAACGAATTTGATCTTCTGTTTCTTGATATGGGAAAGCAGATTCAAACTCTCGCTGCATATCACTATCAGGGTTAAAAGCGTATCCTTTAGATGCTTCTCTTTCGGCATATAATTTAATAAGGTCATCGGCGATATCTTCAACAGAGGATTGGACTTTTTTCTTTACCTTCTTCCAATCGTTACCGCCAAGTTTATAAATCTTCGGTTCTTTTGATTCAGACCCTACATATTTTTGTACAAGGTCAATTTGTTCAACAGGAACATAAAGTTGATCACTACCTTGATAACGAATATTCAAATAATCTTTATGGACACCATTAATCTCTAAAGTTTCAATTCCTAAGTACTTCCCAATACCATGATTGACATGAACAACGTAATCACCAATCTTTAATTCCGAATAGCTCTTAATTCTTTCTGCATTGGAAAGTTTTTGTCTTCTCTGTTTCTTTCTTGTTTTATGATTAAATAGCTCTTCTTCTGTAATTACGGCAATCCGTTGATTATTAAGCTCAAAACCTGTTTGAATTGCCCCTTCTAAAATCTGAATTCTTCCTTGTGCAAGGAGAGAGTCCTGTTTGATGATAGCGGATTCAATATCATAATCCTCTAACACATTCTGCAATTTGTGAACCCGTTCTTCATCTACAGCAAGAAAAACAATAGCATAATTTCCTTTTTTCCAGCGATCAACCTCTGTTTTAAGCACATGCATTTGACCATGAAAATTTTGCATCGGCTTACAGGAGATATTAATAATATTTTGCGGATTTGTATTCGGTACATGTCGTAAAAATAAGGACATATAAACAATCGGATTTTTCTTAGTATACATTAGTTCTTTTAAAGAATGAGAAGTCACAACGTCGTGAATAATCTGTCCTTCTTCAAGTAGGTTCGTGTACCATTCTGCTTCTTCTTTATCAAGGGAATCATTCATTTCTTGTACACGACTGACTTCGTCTACAAAAATCAATCCGTTCGCAGGAAGATAGTCTATTAAACTACTGCCTCCCTCATAAGCAAGGGATAAATATTTATATAATTGCTCTGGTTTAGTACCAGTCTTTAATTGTTCTAATTCATAACCGATATTTTGTGTAAGGCTTTGTTTGGCTTGGTCATTTTTTAATTTTTTTAAGCTTTTACCCAATCCTGACTCTAAAGTATGAATAAGCCGCTCAAAATGTTCACCTTCCATTGGTGTTTCTGTAGCTGGCCCAATTAACACACGCTCAACCTTTGACTTTGAGCGCTGATCTTCTAAAGAAAAGAACCGGATAGAATCAACCTCTGTATCGAATAATTCAATCCTAATAGGGTCTGACTCTGTTAACGGATAAATATCAATAATACCACCGCGAACACTAAATTCACCTGGAGAGGACACCATCTCCACTCGACTGTAGCCCATTTGGATAAACTGATTTAATTGTTGTTCGGTTAGCTCATCGCCAACTTTTAACGTTAACTGAAGTTTGCTCCACAACTCTTTAGGTGGGAGGATCTTCTTTAACCCGGCCATAGGTACAATCATGACACCATCATTTGCTGACATCATATGGTTGAGTGTTTCAATTCTTTGCCCTTTTAATTCTGGGCTAGATATACTTAATTCAGCTGCAATTAACTCATTTGCAGGATACAAGAATACTTGCTCTTCTCCTAGAAGTTGTGTTAAATCATCATATAATTTTTGCGCTTGCAATAAATTGTGGGTTGTCACAAGTAAGGGACGTTTAGACTGTTCATATACTGCCGCCAGAAAAAGCGTTCTAGCTGAACCCGTTAAACCTGCCACCATTTGTTCATTTAACCCTTCATCTATGCCTGATAATACAGACAAGACCTCATCCTGTTGTGAAAATACTTTTTTAAGCCCTAACATGCAGTAATCCTCCTATTACAAAAAGCAACATCTCTCCCTCAACCTGAGAAAGCTACTACTCCCCTATTTGCTCTTCTTTTTAAATACATTTTTAAAGCACTTTAAGCTCCCTAAACCTCGTATAGGTTAGGAAGCCAAATTTTTCTTACTTACATGTTTATACTCACAAAGCATATAAATCATGCGTATTTTTTCAAACAATGGTTGTTAACTTTATATATTATTCGATTTTTATAAGAAAAGTCCCTCTATTATCGTACTAAACTTTTTTCCTATCTATCGAAAAGAGTATAAAGAAACAGAAAAATGCTTTGGAAAGTACTCCAAAGCTTTAATGAATAAGAAAGTCTTGCTGATAGTAGTCTGGATTACGCTCTAGTGATTCATGGCAATCCTCACAAATCGCCTTCACGTAAACGTTTCCTGAATTGTCATACTGGATCATTTCATGTCTTTCTTCTTCATTTAATTTATGAAAGCCTAATTGCTCTGCTTGAACCGTTTGTTTATCGACAGTCCCTAAAGATACCCCGCAATGGCGGCATGAGTAATGAATAGCCAACAATAACACTTCCCTTTATCCATCAATTGTCATTATTATTGACGGTTTGTTGGAAGGATATGCACAAGTCATTATATCATGATTGATTATATACATTCATGACTTGAAGGAAAGGTATATTTAACCATTCTTCACACGCATCAGTGCATTTATTAATAACGGCTTTCATTTCGTTCATTTCTTCTTCAGAAAACTTACCAAGTACATAATCGGGGACTTTCATTCCTTGAGGCGGACGATCTATCCCCACTCGGATGCGGTTAAATTCTTGCGTACCGATATGAGCAATCGTTGATTTAATCCCGTTATGTCCACCAGCACTTCCTTTTTGTCGCAAGCGAATCTTTCCAACCGGTAAATCTAAATCATCATAAATAACTACAATATCCTCTATCTCAATTTGAAAATAATCCATCAGTGGTCTAATGGATTCACCTGATAAATTCATATATGTAAGTGGTTTTAATAAAAAAACTTTTTCTCCTTTTACAAATCCAGCACCATACAATCCTTTAAACTTTGATTGATCAAGTGGAATGTCCCACTTTTTAGATAATTCATCGATCACATCAAATCCAATATTATGTCTTGTACGATCATAGGGCTTACCTGGATTACCTAACCCTACAAATAGTTTCACTAAGCACTTTCCCCCTTACCTCAAATAAGGACTGACCCATTGGTGCTCTGGTCAGTCCCCACCTTAGTTTGGTATTATTCTTTTTCGTTTATAACTTCCGGTTCTTCCACAACTTCCTCTTCTTGTGGTTCTTCTTCCACACGAGGAGGGAGGACGGAAAGAATCGTCTCTTCGGCGTCATGTTCAATTTCATACGAGGAGGCACCTTTTAAATCTTCAATAGTGACTACATCGTTTATCTCTAATTTAGAAATATCCACATCAATTGATTGCGGGATATTGCCAGGTGTACCGGTAACAGTAATCTCATGTAGCGCTTGTTGCAAGACGCCACCTTCTTTAACACCTGGTGAGTCACCGACCGTATTTACAGTAACTTCTGCTGTAATTTTTGTAGATTTATCTACAGATAATAAATCAGCATGTACCACTGTATTTTTTAATGGATCGGCTTGGTATTCTGTTAAGACGACATCTACTTTCTTACCATCAATATCGACTGAGAAGACTCCATTTCTACCAACTTCTTTAATCGTCTTAATAAAATCAGCCTCATTAAAGAATATTGGCTTACTCTCCATCTTCGTGCCATAAACAATTGCTGGAACATTACCATCTGCACGAATTTTAGTTAAAAATGAGTGACGAAACTCTTTTCTTTCCTTCGCTTCTAAAACAGTCATTCTAACGTCCCCTTTCAAAATTTAAGGCTTATTATTAAAAGATTCCCTAATTAACTGAAAGATAAACATCGCTCGACGTTTGTAAGCAAAATGTCCATTATTTAAGTAAACGTAATGATCCGATAGATGGCATGATTTGTCAGAATTGTTTTAATCGAACAACACACTTACAGATTGCTCTTCGTGGACACGAATAATTGCTTCTCCAATAAGAGATGCAACAGATAGCTCGACGATTTTCCCTGTTTTCTTCTCTTCATCAAGAACAATAGAGTTAGTCACAACTAGCTCCTTAATTTGTGAGTTTTCAATACGGTCAATTGCCGGTCCAGATAAAACAGGGTGCGTACAGCAAGCATACACTTCTGCAGCTCCATTTTCTACAAGTGCATTTGCAGCTAAAGTGATTGTGCCAGCCGTATCGATAATATCATCAATAAGAATAGCTATTTTCCCCTCAATATTACCAACAATATTCATCACTTCTGCCACATTTGGTCTTGGACGGCGCTTATCAATGATTGCAATTGGCGCTTTTAATTGATCTGCCATCTTACGTGCTCTTGTTACACCACCATGGTCTGGAGAAACGACAACAATATCCCCTTCTACCTTGTTCTTGAAGTATTCAGATAGGATTGGTACACCCATTAAGTGATCGATTGGAATATCAAAGAATCCTTGAATTTGTGGAGCGTGCAAGTCGAGCGTAATCACACGTGTTGCGCCCGCTGTTTCTAATAAATTTGCAGCAAGTTTCGCAGTAATTGGCTCACGTGCACGCGCTTTACGGTCTTGGCGAGCATATCCATAATAAGGCATAACAATATTAATTGTTTTAGCAGATGCTCGTTTTAGGGCATCAATCATAATTAATAATTCCATTAAATGCTCATTTACTGGATTACTAGTTGATTGGATTACATACACATCACAGCCACGAATACTTTCTTCGATATTAATTTGGATTTCACCATCGCTAAAGCGCGTAACCGAACATTTACCTAATTCTACACCGATAAATTTAGCAATTTCACTGGCAAGTCCTTTATTTGAATTTAAAGTGAATACTTTTAAATTGGGATCTAAATACTGATTTGACATGATGCGCCTCCATAAATTTTTATTTCTTTTGATTTAATTGATCTACATAATTCTCTTTGTTTACTTGACGAGCACGTGCAATAGATAAGGCATTGCCTGGCACATCATCAGTAATCGTAGATCCAGCTGCAATATAAGCACCTTCACCAATTGTAACTGGTGCAACCAAGTTTGAGTTACAACCAACAAATACACCGTCTTCTATCTTTGTTAAATATTTGTTCTTTCCATCGTAGTTAACTGTTATCGAACCACAGCCTAAATTAACGTCTTTTCCGACCTCAGCATCACCAATATAACTTAAATGTGAAGCTTTACTACCCTTGCCAAACTTCGCTTTCTTTATTTCTACAAAGTTGCCAATTTTAACTTCATCATCAATTTGCGATTGCGGTCTAATATGGGCAAAGGGACCAATCTTTACTCCCGCACCAATTTCACTATCATGTGCCACTGATTGCCTTATGACCGTTTCACTGCCAACTTGACAGTTTTCAATCTGAGTAGAAGGACCAATCTCACAATCCTCACCAATAATGGTATGCCCCATCAACATAGTGCCAGGGTATATAATTGTATCTGAACCAATCTCGACATCCACACCGATATAAGTATTTAATGGGTCAACAATTGTTACACCATTTCTCATATGATGTTCGTTGATACGTTTCTTTAAATACATCTCCGCTTGTGATAACGCCACCCGATCATTTACTCCTAAGGTTTCCTCGAAGTCAGGTGTTTGATACGCAGTAACGATTTCACCTTGGGCTTTTAAGATTTCAATGACATCAGGTAAATAATATTCACCTTGGGCATTATCATTAGATACTTGTGATAGCGCTTGGAATAAAGCTTTGTTATCAAAACAATAAGTTCCAGTGTTGATTTCTTCTATCAATCTTTCTTCTTCTGACGCATCCTTATGCTCGACAATTTTCTCTACATGACCAGCAGTATTCCTCACTACACGACCATAACCTGTCGGTTGACCAGTATGCGCTGTTAGTATAGTTGCTTTCGCAGATTGTTCTTCATGATGTTTAAATAACGCTTCCATTGTTTCTGCTTTGATTAATGGTGTATCTCCACAGATAACAAGCGTGACACCTTCTTTATCCTGCAACAAATCTTTCGCTTGAATAACGGCATGAGCCGTACCAAGCTGTTCTTCCTGCAACCGGTACTCACTCGCTTCTCCCAGCTGTGATTGAACTAGATCTGCTCCATGACCAATGACAGTTACAATATCTTTTATATCAAGTGTAGATACTTGATCAAAGACGTGCTGAACCATTGGTTTTCCACAAACAGGGTGTAGCACTTTATATAGCTTAGATTTCATCCGTGTACCCTGACCAGCAGCTAAAATGACCGCATATCGATTAGACATTTAAAGTCCTCCAATTAACCTTTTTATCCATTAAAAAATATATCCTAAATAGCATATGATTTCAAGGAATGAAAGGAAAGTACATATTTTTGTCAATTAGAATGACTTTTTCACACGTCTACACACCCCTATACATTTGAACTAATTTACACACAAAAAAAGAGCCCATACCTAAGATGTATGGACTCCTACCTGCGTGTCTATTTGTCTACGAAGCACCCGCTTCTTCAAATTCTACTTCCTCTAATTCACCTAAACGATGGTACTCTGCTAATACTGCTTCTTGGATTTTACCGCGAGTCCCGGAATTAATCGGATGAGCAATATCTCTAAACTCTCCATCCGGAGTACGTTTACTTGGCATCGCTACAAATAAGCCGTTATTACCATCAATGACACGAATATCATGAACGACAAATTCCTGATCCAAAGTAATAGATGCAATCGCCCTCATGCGGCCATCCGTATTAACGCGGCGTAATCTTACGTCAGTTACTTCCATTCTGTTCACCACCTTTTCCCAGTAGATAAAATCCTTTACTTACAATTCCACATATAATTGCAAACTCCTTCTTAATTAGAAAAAATATTTCGTAATTTTAGGACAAATGGATGATTTCCATTAAAATTCTTCCAAATACCATTTCCTTTTACTATTTCGATTTCATGAAATTCACTTTTGTCTCATAAAAAATACACCATCCTTTCAGAATGGTGTATCCCCCACATGAGATTTACTTCACAAGCGCGATAACTTCTATTTCAATTTTTGCTTCTTTTGGCAATTTTGCTACCTCTACACAAGAGCGAGCGGGTTGGTGGTTATTGAAATACTCTCCATAAACTTCATTCACAGTTGCAAAGTCGTTCATATCTTGGATGAAGACAGTTGTCTTGATGACTGTTTCAAGTGATGCACCTGCTTCTTGTAATACTGCTTGTAAATTTTTAAATACTTGATGTGTTTGTTCCTTCACATCACCATCTACCATAACACCTTCTGTAGTTAATGGTATTTGTCCCGAGCTATAAAACATATTATTTACAACAATACCTTGAGAATACGGTCCAATAGCCGCTGGAGCTTCATTCGTTTGAACGATCTTCATTTCAATCTTCCTCCCTCTCCCTACTTAATTCCTTTTGAAGTAGTTTCCTTCAGTTACATTAATACGTTTTTCTCTCACATCTACATCTGCTAACTGGACGAGAGATACATACTCATCAACTAAACGTTCATCTGCATTTTCTGATTCTACTAAGACAGCAATTCCAGCTAGTGTAGCTTTAAATTCATCTAGCATACTAATCATGCCATTAATTGTGCCGCCGGCCTTCATAAAATCATCAACAATAAGTACTTTCGAACCTTCTTCTAAACTTCTTTTAGAAAGAACCATTGTCTGAATCCTTTTCGCAGACCCTGATACATAGTTAATGCTGACTGTAGATCCCTCTGTCACTCTACTATCTCTTCTGGCAATGACAACAGGAACATTAAGATAATTAGCGACTGCATAGGCAAGCGCAATTCCCTTTGTTGCAACTGTCATGACCATATCAATATTTTTATTAATATAAGCCGATGCAATTAACTTACCGCATTTTTGTACAATCATAGGGTCACCTAAAATATCAGTCATATAAAGGTAACCGCCCGGCAAGAGGCGATCAGGACTTGCAATTAACTCACATAGTTCTGCAATGATCGGTTTCGCTTCTTCATCTCGTACCTTCACCTGATATCTCACGCCACCCGCTGCCCCTGGAACTGTTTCTAATGTGCCTATTCCGCGAAGCTCAAAAGTGTCTTTTATTATCGCTAAATCTTCGCTAATTGATGATTTAGCTGAACCATATCTTTCTGAGAAAAAGGTTAAGGATACCAATTGTCTTGGATGCTCTAAAAGATAATGTGTCATATCAATTAGACGTTCACTACGACGAAATTTCATGATTGGCCCTCCTTTTAATTAAAAACCGAATATTATAACGATAATATAACATTATTATACGTCTTTAATCAAGTTTATGCTGTTCTCCAAGGAGTCTAACCGCAAAAACTTGGTCACAAAATCCTCTTAGACCATTATAAATGCGGTGCATACGAGAATCATGCTGTGCTAAACCAAATACAGTCGGGCCACTACCACTCATTAAGACTGCATCAGCACCAAATCTCTGCATCTGTTCCTTAATCTGGTTAACCTCTGGATGCATTTTTAACGTCACACTTTCAAGGACATTAGACAAATGTGCGCAAACATCGCTATAAGACTGATCTTCAATGGCCTTAATCATTGCTAAGGTTTGCGGATGTTTAATTCCCTGCTTATTTAAGCGGCGATACACCTCAGCAGTCGAAACACCGATAAAAGGTTTGGCTAAAATCACCCAGCAAGTTGGTGGAGCTGGTAAAGCTTGAATAAGCTCTCCTCTACCTGTAGCAAGGGCTGTCCCTCCATAAACGCAAAAAGATACATCAGAGCCGATTTCTGCACCGATTTCCGCTAACTCATCAATCGTTAACCCTAATTGCCACAGCTTGTTCAAGCCTCTTAACGCGGCCGCTGCGTCACTGCTTCCCCCAGCTAATCCCGCAGCAACAGGAATCACTTTTTCAATCGCAATACTAACCCCTTGCTTCACATTAAACCTGTTCTTTAGCAAATGTGCTGCCTGATAAGCTAAGTTCCTATGGTCATCTGGAACAAAGCGATTATGTGAAACAATTTTTATCTCATCTTTATCCAATAACGTTAATTCAAGACGATCTGCCAAATCAATGGTTGTCATAATCATTTCTACTTCATGATAACCATCCTCTCGTTTACCGAGGACATCTAGTGATAAATTGATTTTAGCAGGAGCCTTTACTAAAAGTTTCAAACTCTCCACCTACTTTACAAATTTCAGGACGACTCCATTTTTTGTCCTATTTTACCACAAAACGAGAAAAGTAAGACGTATGCAATAATATTATTCAATATTAAGATTAATTTTTTGACATTAGCCTGGGAACAATCAGCATTTTCACGATGAAAAATAAGTAATCGCAAAACGAAATAAAGTAAACTAAGTACTTATGCCCAAGCGGTCTTTGTTATGTACAAGCTGTGTATAACGATTGTAAGAAACAGATTAAAAGGGCGCTCGTCTTACAAATCAGGGGTGACTCTTGATTCGAATTTCCGGGCGATCGTTTTTGTAACCAACATGAAGTATAGCTTTCTGGATCGATTTTATCCGCACCCGGACTAAACTTCTGAAGTTTGTTTTTTTGATTGGGCTTCTTTTGCCCTAATCTAACTCGATTTCACCTAACCATATCTCCTTTGTTCACCTTCCTGATTCCTGACTTTCGTTCGCCTACGCGTTTGATATTAAATACTTTCCTTCCAGAGAGTTTAAGCATAAAAAAATACTCCTCCATAGGTAGCCAGATATTTGTCTACCTATAGGGGAGCATTAGCCTGATTTCGTATTTGTTTCTCTAAAAAACACAATGAATTATTTTGTCTGATAGGATGCTAAGGCTTTTTCTACTGCTCTTTTCACCATATTGCCAGCATCCTTAGAAGTAATACCGCCCCAGCCTTCTTGTTGAACGGTGTCATAAAAGCCTAATTCTTTAGCGAGTTCTTCTTTCATTCCTTCTGACATGATTCGCCTTCTTCTGCTCATCTTGGAATCACTCCTTATTCATTGCTACTCATAGCTTTCCTCAGAAGTATTTTTTTCATAAAGGTAATTACTAGTAGTTGTTTTAACCTTTCTAAAACACAAAAAAGCAGCAAATTGGCTTGCCGCTTTTGTTGATGTTATATAAGGTTAGCTTAAAGCAACTTGTCCTGATGTGTCTTCATAGAAAGTAATTTGAACCGTTTCTGTTAAAACATCCGCATAGCTGTAAGATACGCGTTCAAATGCATTTTCATCTTGATCTAACTCGATGACAAATACAGATGGATACGTTTCAGCTAAAACGCCAGACCGTTCAATTGTCTTTCTGCGTCCGCCATTAGCCTTGAGCATTAGCCTTTTACCAAGATTTGAATCAAGTGCCTTTTTGATATCCAATAATGTTTTTCCCATTCGGTCCACCTCACTATAAAAAGTATACCACTTTACCACAATTAAGTCAAGTAAAATTATTAATTATATCAATAAACAAAAACAGTTGCAACACATTTCGTTCTACTTTTTTTGCTAATTTTCTACATTCCTAACATTCCCCATCTTTTAGGAAATTATGTAAAATTATTGAGAATCTTATTTTTCCTCATAAAAAAGAAGCCCTACCAACATTGGCAAGCCCCTCTAACATCCCCTTATTTTATCATTTTCCCAAAAGGTAAACTCTCTTTTAAAATGACCCAAACGGATCAATAGATTGTTCTTCCTCTTCCTCATAATGGAACGGCATACCCGTCCTAAGCACACCTTTTGTTTCCACCCCACCTAAGCCTCTTTCACCAGATAATGTATTTCTTAACACGTCCCAAACACGAATATGCTCATTGTAAGGTGTAAAACTAATCTTACTTACAATATATACGGGATCTAGCGCATGAATGTTTACTCTAGAAGGAGAACTAGCAAAATTAGCTCCAGCATGAATCAGGGATTCAAAGTGAGATTGACAAGCTCCAGCAAAGATGACAAGTTGATCTAAATGAGGAACCTTCTTCCTCGCTTCTTTCACCGTTTGCACAAAATGCTTAGAATGGCGGTATGCCTCTATATCTGACTTACTACCCTTTGCCTTTGTATATGCGTCATGGCCAGTAATAACTAAAATATCCGGTCGATAATAATCAACTAACTCCCCAATAACACGAGGCATATCTTTTTCACTTAAGTGTAGTCCAGTAACTGGAATACCGATTTTCTCATAAACCGTTAAACATTTCTTTAAATAACCTGGATCACCATCAAGATGTAATACCTTCCCGGGCAATTGAAAATAATTAGCTGCTTTACTATATCCCTCTGTTACTGTATATTCTCTTTTCTCTTGCAATAGATGAACATCTTGACGGAATAATTCAAGAGATTGCTCTTCAAGTGTGCGGAATTCCTGCATAATTCTTCGCTGATCAGACTGACTCATGATGATAAGATCCTCATAAGGAGCATCTGCAATGAGCCTTATATCTTCTCCATATAATACCGCCATCCTTTTCCCATCATGCTCTCTTATGTCAATAACGCGGAACATAATATCACA
Source organism: Cytobacillus sp. FSL W7-1323 (assembly GCF_038595015.1). Lineage (NCBI taxonomy): Bacteria > Bacillati > Bacillota > Bacilli > Caryophanales > Bacillaceae > Cytobacillus > Cytobacillus sp. FSL W7-1323. Next base: position 49,282 of record NZ_CP151998.1, on the reverse strand, counting down.
ATGATAGGAAACCCTCCCAACGATATCCATTAATTTTATAGTCACTGTCGTCACTCCATTTTGGGCCATTTCCCTGAGTCTGTTTCTTTAGTTAAATTATGCGCCAATGCTTGGACCTGTGCTTCTCTATAGCGCCTCTTCACCGTACAAGGAAAAATTGCAAATCCCAAAAGCCAAATAAAAAACGGACTAAACACTTTTAATAAAGTCATTAGTCCGGTTCATATGTGCTAATACCTAATAGATGTTATGAACTGAAGTGAGGTAGTAATGCGTCAGCCAAACGAGCGAATTCTTCTAACCCTAACGTTTCTCCTCTTCTCGTTGGTTCAACCCCCGCTTGATTTAGTGCCTGTAAAATGAACTCTTTTCTTTCTTTCCCCTTCTCTAACTGACTCGTTAAATTATTGAGGATGGTTTTTCTCCTTTGAGCAAAGCTTGCTCTTGTTACTTTAAAGAAGAAGGCTTCATCTTGGACTTTCACTGCTGGTTGATCTAATTTTGTTAAGCGGATAACAGCAGAATCAACATTCGGTTGAGGAATGAAGACAGACTTAGGAACAATCATAACAGTCTCTGCTTTTGTATAATATTGAATTGCAATCGAAAGGGAGCCATAGCTTTTAGAGCCAGGACTCGCAGAAATACGTTCTGCGACCTCCTTTTGCAACATACATACAATACCTCTAATCGGGAGCTGATCCTCTAATAACTTCATAATAATTGGCGTAGTGACATAGTAAGGTAAATTAGCAACTACCATTAAATCATCGATATTTGCGAATTCTTGTTGTATCGCTGAAACGATATCAGCCTTTAGCACATCTTCATTAATAACTTTTACATTCGGATATGGCTCAAGTGTATCTGCCAATATTGGTAATAGTCGGTGATCAATTTCAAAAGCTAAAACCTTCTCACTTCTCTTAGCTAATTGCTCAGTTAATGCTCCAATACCAGGACCAATTTCAATTGCACCAGACTTGGATGTTAATTCAGCATGATCCACAATTCGATTTAATATATTCGTGTCTATTAAGAAGTTTTGACCTAAACTCTTTTTAAACGAAAAGCCATGCTTCTCTAAAATTGCTTTCGTTCTTATCGGTGTGGCAATATCCTTATTCATAACCAAGCTCCTTGTCCATTTTAGCTACCGCTGCCAAAAAGTCTTTCTTTGTAATTTGAAACATTGTTAAACGTTTATAAAGTTGCTTGCCATTGGCATAACCTATCTTTAAAATCTTGCCTAGCTCTTCACGGCGCTTCTTTGCGTCACTGCCACCAATTAAGCCTGCGTCCATTAAATCAGCCTGCGTCACTTCAGACACAGCCTCCTCTGTCATGACATAGGCATGGGAGAGCGCCTCTCGTATTACCTCAACAGAAGCATGCTCTACACCTACACCTTTACCATGCTTAGCTATCGCAAATTGTTTATCAATAAAAGCGTGCTTGCATTGTGGGACATGCTTTGTAATCGTATGTCTAATTTTCTCACCAGGAAAATCAGGATCTGTTAAAACAATAACACCTCTCGTTTTTTGCGCCAGTTTTATTTTTTCTAATGTCTCAAAATTTATGGCTGAGCCATTTGTTTCAATTGTATCGGCATCTAATGCCTTTTTAATCGCGACAGTATCGTCCTTACCCTCTACCACGATAATCTCTTTTATTTTCATCTTAACACCTATCCGTTCACTAAAAACTTCCAATTTATACTTATTCAGCAAACTTATTTTAAATAGAATGAATTATTTGCAAAAAAAGTGAAACATTTCTGTAATGTTAATCGTCTAAATATATATAATGATAGTACAGCAAGATTGCATGCATTTTATTATATATGAAACATCCTACGAAAGAAAATGCAAATAATTATAACAGAAAAAGAGCAGAGGATGAATTCCCCTGCTTACAAACACCATCTAATTAAGCACACGTATTTTCACTTGCTTACGTCCCCAACGATAAGCATCAGATTTACTGGAGAAAAATACGTCAATCTTATTCCCTTTAATAGCAGATCCCGTATCGGAAGCTACAGCGTAACCATAACCTTCCACATATACTTTTGTCCCTAAAGGAATAACGCTCGGATCTACCGCTATCACCTTTGCTCCCGGATTAGCTTTTAAATCTAATCCCGTCGCTGTGACACCTGAACAACCATTACAACCTGCAGTATAGGCAGTAGAGCTAACATACATTTCTTTGCCACTAGATTCATTATTCTCGCCGCGAGATGCCACTTTTGTAACTGGTTGAGATACTTTTGTTCCAACAGCAACTATATGATTTTTTGATTCTTTTACTTTTTCTTTACTAAGTAATTTACGAGAGATTTCTTTTCCATTTTCACGAGTAATTTCAAATTCTTTTTTCAAAAGACCCTCTTGACCTTTTTCAAGAACCTTTTCACTACCCTTTTTCAAGCTATCGTCTTTTTTAGTTACGACCGCATATTCAATTGGTTCTTCCACTACATCGGTGACCTTTTCAACTCTGATGACTTTTATTACGTCATTTTCTTTGACTGTCTCATCCAACTTTGGTTCAACACGATCTAATTTTCCTAGTTTAATATCTTGTTGCGATAAAAAGTCAGCGACCGTAGTCGAAGTTGACCACACTTCTTCGGTTTTATCATTCGCACCGTCTGCTAATTCAATTTTGAACGCGCGATCAATCTTGATGTCCATCTTACCTGTAATTTTATCACCTAATTTAGGCTTTATGGCATCATGTTTACTTAATTCAATATTCTCTTCATCTATCAGCTCTTGCACAGTATCAGCTGTTGTCCATATGACCTCGGAATCTTTTTTGTCGGTAATCTTCACCTGCACTGCAGGGTTCCAAACCACTTCCATATTGTCCTTAACGGCTTTATCTACCGAGGGGTACACATAGTCTTCTGAGCGTAATCCTATATCCATTTCGTCAAATATCTCTTGAATGGTTTTTGCGTGTGTATTTATTGTTTGTTCCTCACCATCTAATGTTAGAGCAACGGTTTTCTTTGTCATTTCAAAGATTAAAAAACCGCTAGCTGTAATCGTAACGATTAGACTAGCAAAGATAACTGCCCATTTTTTCTTGCTCAAAGACTTGGATAACAGGTTTTTCATGTAATTTATCACGATGAAAATTGCCTCCTTTTCTCTCGGAGTGATTATATAGACTATCTTGCTGACTGTCAACACTCACTATCTGATTTTTTGGAGGGAAAGATAAAACGGAACATCCCCAAGTATTCCTCTTCCCCTTATAAAGAGTTCAAGAAAAGAACGTTCACCTTATCATCCACACCCCCTAAAAATACTGAATCAATCGAGCATTTCAGAAGTCAGGCAAACTGATATACCTTCTATTCTCCGAAACACTCTTTTTTCCCTCTTTCCATACAAGAAAAAATTTTTTCTGCACGTACGCTCTATTATGCAGAAAAAGCATTTTTTTGCAAAGTGAGAGATATCGACATGGTTATCCTATGAGGACAGATTCCTGTGTAGAACTTTTTGGTATAAGAAAACATTTGGACAAGCTTCTATTATTTTTGACAATATTTGCTGTCAATTTATAGCGAATAATTTTTTTGCGTTTTCGGTTGTAATTGCTGCAACTTCTTCTACTGGAATGTTTTTAATTTCAGCAATTTGTTCACAGACCAACTTCACATAGCTTGGTTCATTACGTTTGCCACGGAATGGGTGCGGAGCTAAATATGGGCAATCTGTTTCGATCAACAATTTTTCTAATGGAATCTCTGCTGCCACTTCCTTTGGTTTTCTTGCATTTTTAAAAGTAACAGGGCCACCTAATGAAATATAAAAATTCATATCAATGCATTCTTTAGCTGTTTCAGGGCTTCCACTAAAACAATGCATAATCCCACCTACTTCAGCAGCATTTTCTTCTTTTAATATTTCTACGATATCAGCTGTTGCTTCACGGTTATGAATAATAATCGGTAATTTTACTTTTTTTGCCAATTGAATTTGTTGTCTAAACACATCTTTTTGCACATCTTTTGGTGACTTATCCCAATGGTAATCTAATCCCATTTCTCCGATTGCGACTACTTTTGGATGCTTCGATAATTCTTCTATCCAAATTAAATCTCCTTCAGTCATATCAATCGCATCAACCGGATGCCAACCAATGCTCGCATAAAGGAAATCATATTGTTCAATCAGTTCCATTGCTCTTTCAATTGTAGGTCTATCAAAACCAACAACGACCATTTTTTCAACCCCAGCTTCTCTTGCTCGCTTAATCACTTCTGCCAAATCCTCGTCATATTGCTCCGCATTTAAATGAACATGTGTATCAAATAGCATCCTCATTTCTCCTTTTTTATTATTATTTTAGAAAACTAACAACTATAATATTAAATAAACATCTTCCTTCTATATATATAGTTAACCTTAATAACTTTATTTAGATATATTATATAAAAATAAAAAACATAGAAATGCATCATCGTCTTTGTAACGGATCACATTTCTATGTTCTAAAAAACCTTCTGCTTCCATTAATCGGATATTATTTGACTCTCGCGCCTACTGGTAATGACTCTGCAATTGTAGCTAATGATAATGCGCCATCTTCACTTCCAGCAAGAATCATTCCCTCAGATAATTCTCCACGCAATTTAACAGGTTTAAGATTGGTTACACAAATAACTTTACGGCCAACTAAATCTTCTGGTTTGTAAAACTTTGCGATACCTGAAACAACTTGACGTTTTTCATAACCTAAATCCAATTGTAATTTTAATAACTTATCCGCTTTTTTGACTGGTTCAGCCTCTATAACTTGAGCAACACGTAAATCCACTTTCATGAAGTCATCAATCGTGATTTCCTCACTATCTGGTTTCGCTTGTACTTGCTTCTCTTCTTTTTCACCTTGAGGTGCACTACCCTGCATTTTTTGCTTAATATACTCAACCTCTTCACTAATTTCAAGACGAGGGAAAATAGGGTCGCCCTTTTGTACTTTTATACCTTCGCCAATTTTACCAAATGTCTCAATGCTCTCCCAAGAGATGAGCTCTTCTTTGTTTACATTTAACTGTGTAAAGATTTTCTCTGGTGTTCTAGTTAAGAACGGTTGTAATAGAACGGCGATTCTTCTTAACGATTCTGCTAAGTGGTACATCGTCGTTGCTAATTCCTCTTGTGTACTCTCCTCTTTCGCAAGCATCCATGGCTTTGTTTCATCAATATACTTATTCGTACGACTGACCAATTGCCATACAGCAGACAACGCAACTGAAAACTCCATGTTTTCCATTGCTTCTTCATATTTTCCAACTGTCTCTTTATTCATTTGTACAAGCGCTTGATCAAATTCACCGTTTGAACCACGATAAGTTGGAATTACGCCATCAAAGTACTTATTAATCATAGCCACTGTACGATTCAAGAGATTTCCTAAATCATTGGCTAAATCAAAATTAATACGCTCGATGAAACCTTCAGGTGTAAATACACCATCAGCGCCAAACGGCACTTCGCGCAATAAGTAGTAACGTAACGCATCTAAACCATAACGATCAATTAATGTGACTGGGTCTACTACATTACCTTTAGATTTAGACATCTTTCCATCCTTCATTAATAACCAACCATGAGCGAATACTTTCTTAGGTAATGGTAAGTCTAGTGCCATTAACATAATTGGCCAGTAAATAGTATGGAAGCGCACAATTTCTTTTCCGACTAAATGAACATCTGCAGGCCAGTACTTCAAATACTTACTATCATTATCTGAGCCATATCCTAATGCAGTAATATAGTTTGATAAGGCGTCAATCCATACATAAATGACATGCTTAGGATTACCAGGAACCGGAACACCCCAATCAAATGTTGTACGAGATACAGCTAAATCCTCTAACCCAGGTTTAATGAAGTTATTAATCATTTCATTTTTCCTAGACTCTGGTTGAATAAAAGAAGGGTTGTCTTCGTAATATTGTAGTAACCGATCAGCATATTTACTTACTTTAAAGAAATATGACTCCTCTTTCACACGATGAACCGGTCTCCCACAATCTGGACAGTTACCTTCAACTAATTGTGTTTCAGTAAAATACGATTCACAAGGCGTACAATACCAACCTTCATATTCCCCAAGATAAATATCACCTTGCTCTAATAATTGAGCAAAAATCTTCTCAACTACTTCTTTATGTCTTGTTTCTGTTGTACGAATGAAGTCATCATAAGAAATATCTAACTTTTTCCATAAGTCTTGGATACCACCAACGATTTCATCCACATAACTTTGGGGAGACACGCCTTTTTCTTCCGCTTTTTCTTGAATTTTTTGGCCATGCTCATCAGTACCCGTCAAATACATTACATCATAACCTCGTAGACGCTTATAACGTGCCATCGCATCACCAGCAACGGTCGTATAAGCATGTCCAATATGTAAATTTCCGCTCGGATAGTAAATTGGAGTGGTTAAATAAAAAGTCTTTAATTTTTCCTCCATGTTTATTTCCTCCTCATCTTAAAAAACCCGCCCTTATGACGAGTCTAATCTCTCATATCTGACCATATATTTATTGTTTCTTCTTTGCATGAAAAAAAGAATATATATGAGTCATCTTAGCCTCTATCTTCCTCAAAATATACCTAAAAACTTGAATTTGTGCAACATTTCCGAAGGGAGAAGCGATGGTTTTATTGCAATCTCCGTGTTTTTTCAAAAGCCATAATCAAATTAATCGTTCGACAAAAAATAGACAAATAGATGAAATTTGTCGAATTATGTCGTTTTGTCGAAACGAGGTATGTACGTCTACTGGAAATTGGGTGAGTTTTTATCCATGACTTTTCCATCATAAACGTTGATAAATCAATATTCCTCTTCATGTTAATAATTTCCACACAAAAATAAAATAAAGTAATTGACGATTATGGCAATGGTTGGTATTATAATATCAACAATGATTTTTGTCGAATAATGACGAAAAAGATAAATAATTAGATAGATGACTGGGAGGAGCAATTAATATGAAATCTACTGGTATTGTTCGTAAAGTTGATGAATTAGGTCGTGTAGTTATTCCAATTGAACTTAGACGTACTCTTGGTATTGCAGAGAAAGACGCATTAGAAATCTATGTGGATGATGAAAAAATCATCTTAAAAAAATATAAGCCAAACATGACTTGCCAAGTTACTGGTGAAGTATCCGATGATAACATCTCACTAGCTGGTGGAAAATTAATCCTTAGCAAAGATGGCGCTGAGCAATTAATTAAAGAAATCCAAAGCAATTTTGAACTAACTAAATAAATAAACAAAGAGACTCCTATTTGCGAGTCTCTATTTTTTTACGCTTCATCAATATGATAAATCTTGTATACCTCTCGTTTATTCATATCACGGTCTAGCGCTGTTTGTTTAATGGCATCCTTACTTTTCATACCTTTTTCTTCTATATAATAAGTAATTTGCTCTTCAATAGATAACCCTTCCCACCACTTACTTTCTTCTACTGGCTCTTTGCAACCCTCAATAATTAAACAAAATTCCCCGCGAATTTCAGATTGGCCTGCCCATTCTACTGCTTCTCTTATCGATCCTCTAATAAACTCTTCATACTTCTTTGTCAGCTCCCTACTCAAAACAATTGAACGATCGCCTAAGATATCTAACATGAGCTGTAAGCTTTCCTTCAACCTATGAGGAGATTCATATAGAATGATTGTAGAAGATACTTTTGAAAGCGTCTCTAACTCTGCCTTTTTCTGCTTCTTTTGCCGATTTAAAAAGCCATAAAAGAAAAATGGCTGTGTTGGTAGCCCCGAGGCAATCAATGCTGTAAGTGCAGCATTCGCACCAGGTAACGGGACAACAGTGAGCTTCTCTTCAATGGCACTAGTAACCAGTTCATATCCTGGATCAGAAATGGTTGGCATACCTGCATCACTCACAAGCGCAATTTTCTCTCCATCTTTCAACTTCGCAATTAATTTATACCCGCTACTCTCTTTATTATGCTCATGGTAACTAATAATGGGTGTCTCTATCTCAAAGTAGTTGCATAGTTTTTTTGTATTCCTAGTATCCTCTGCAGCAATCCAATCGGCTTCCTTTAATATTCTTAAGCTGCGATAGCTAATATCCTCTAGATTACCTATGGGTGTTGGCACTAAGTAGAGAATACCTTTTTCACTCTCCATATGGAAACTCTTCTGTTGTTGCATATTACTCACCGACCTTCTTCTCTTTGGGTATTCATCCATTCAATTTTTTTCTGTCTACTCAATCGCTTAAAACGATATTCCATTTTCTGTGCATCTGACTTACTAGAAAATATTTGATGAAAAATAAGTGTTAGCGGGGCTCTTCCCCTTGTATATTTAGCGCCTTTCCCAGCATTATGCTTTTCTATCCTTTGCATAAGATTATTTGTATATCCAGCATAGAAGGTGCCGTCTTTGCATTCGAGTACGTAAAAGTAATGAGTTTCAGTCTCCATACAACATCAACCTCATTTCCTTTGTATACTCACCCGACGTCTCATAGATATACAATGGCGGCAATATTTTTAAGTCAGGTTTTCCTTTTTTAATGCCTTCCACTAGAAGCACATTCGCTTCTTTTCCTTGCTCAGGATAAACGAGTTGAATCCTTTTTGGTTCTATCTCATACTTTCTCATTAATGTCACGATATCTAACAACCTACCTGGGCGATGAACAAAAGAAACTTTCCCTCCGTGCTTAACTAGTTGACTAGCTGACTGAATTGTATCTTCTAATGTACAGAGAATCTCATGCCGAGCAATCGCATAATGCTCATTTTCATTTTTATGTTTATTGGTATCAACTGGAAAGTAAGGTGGATTGCATGTCACCACATCATACTTAGCATACCCTAATTGCCGAGCAATGCCTTTAACATCTCCCTTTACCACCTTAACTTGATTCTCTAGTTGATTATAATGAATACTTCTATTCGCCATATCAACAAGACGATCTTGTATTTCCACCCCTGTAATCATTCCTTTTGTTCTTGCGCTTAAAAACAAAGGTATCACACCATTCCCACTACATAAATCTATGATATTTCCTTTTTGTATAGGTAAGTAGGTGAATCGAGCTAATAACACGGCATCAACCGAAAATGAAAATACGGAAGGACTTTGAATAATTCTCAACCCCTCTGCTAACAAATGATCTAACCTTTCATCACCCTTTAAAATAACCATTTCTCTTCCTCCATTACTAAAAAGCACACTTCGTATCTATTTATTTTATCGGTTGAAACCCCTTAAGCCGAAGATTCCTCTACACTTAGAAAATGAAATTTATATCTTTAAAAAAACCTTCCTTGTTTAGAAGGAAGGTATCGATTATTTTTTATTTAAAAATGATAAACAGAACAAGCAATCCCCATCTTTTCTAGGACTACCAAAATGAAGATTACAAATATGGAACCCTTCTTGATATAGTCTAGCCAGGTTGTCATAGCCTTCCCCTATATCAAAGAGTTTTTCTTTCTCTGTTTCTTCCTTCTGCTGTTCATTTTTCTTTTCTCGGTCAGATGTAATCTTTAATCTTCTACGTAAATGTTCATTTTCCAACTTCAATGCGTTATTCTCTTCTAACACCTCAGCAAGATGCTGTTTCAACTCACCAAGCTGTATATATAATTGACCGATTTGCGATTCCATATTATCTACAGAGTCAAAGATTTCTTTTTTATCCAAGCATTCCACCTCATTAATCTGTGGATTGAACTGACACGGCATTCTCATTAATTTCGTCTAACGTAAATTCTAGCACTCTTTCCTGTTCCTTTAGGTTAACTTGTAGAATTCTTTCAAGTATATTTAACCCTACTACCCTTCCAGAACCCTCTGGTGTCTTCACCCATTCCCCTACATCTGGGAGCTCTTTTTTAGCTGCTTCATACTCGTCATTTTCATATTTCAAACAGCACATTAAACGACCACATAGTCCAGATATCTTCGTCGGGTTCAAAGATAAATTTTGATCTTTAGCCATTTTAATCGAAACTGGGTCAAAATCACCTAAAAAAGTGGAACAACAAAGCATTCTGCCACATGGACCTATGCCACCAAGCATCTTCGCCTCATCACGAACGCCAATTTGACGAAGTTCAATTCTTGTCCGAAAAATGGCCGCTAAATCCTTTACTAGTTCACGGAAATCCACTCTACCATCAGCAGTAAAGTAAAAGATGACCTTATTGCGGTCAAAAGTATATTCAACATCCACCAATTTCATATCTAATTGATGAGTAGTTACTTTTTCTAAACAAACTTGATAAGCTTCTTTAGCCGCTTGTCTATTCTCTTCTACAATCATACGATCCTTTTGATCAGCAATACGTAGAACTTTTTTTAAAGGTAGGACTACATCATGTTCTCCAACCTTTTTAGGAGCAATGACAACTTTACCGTATTCTACTCCTCTTACAGTCTCGACAATGACAAAGTCATCCTTTTGTATTTGAAGATCACCGGGATCAAAATAATATATTTTGCCCGCTTTTTTAAAGCGAACACCTACTACATCATACAAATGAAGATCCCTCCTGCATCTTTAACACTAACTGTTCCATTAACAGCTGCGCATTCATGTTTGCTTGCAGCTTCCTTTTTGCATCTAAAACTGCAGCCATTTGCTCTGTTAACTTTCTATTAGATGTATGAAGCGCGTGTTGTTCTAGCCAGCTTAGCTCATGCGTATAGGCGAGCCTATCACTCTTATCAAGCTGTATATATAACAAATCTTTTAATAAAAGAAGTAATAAGTCTAAACCTAAATCCAGATGTTCTTTCTCCTTAAAATGTGGAAACCACTCCTCTTGGAGAGTGACCATCGCTTGTAACGGATTTTTTTTAAGTACTTCGTATAATTTTAACACTATTTTTTGCGCTTGTACAAACCAATCATCATTACTATATGCTAAAGCATCGTCCAAATTATGGGTAATTTGCGCAAGTAATGGTGCATACTTTTCTTTCACACCATAATCTACGAATTGTTGTACTAAAAATTTTGCAGCTATTGGCTGAAATGAGATCGTTTGACATCTTGATAATATGGTAGGTAACATTCGTTGAGATTGTTCAGTCAATAAAATTGCTGTTGTATCCATATGCGGTTCTTCGAGAAATTTCAGCAAACTATTAGCTGCGTTTGTTGTCATTCGATCAGCATGAACGATAATATATACTTTTCTACTGGATTCGACGCCCCGTTTTGAAAACTCTTCCTGTAATGACCGAATCTGCTGCTTCTTTATTGATTGACCATCCGGCTCAACAAGATGTACATCCGGATGATTAAAGTGATTAATCCTTTTGCAGTTATTACATGTTTCACATGGAACATAGTTATTTATTGGAGCAGTGCAAAAAAGACTCTTTGCTAGAAGCATACCCGTATCTTTTTTTCCTGTTCCTTTCAGTCCTTCAAAAAGGTAAGCGTGGGCAAGGCGTTCCTTACTTAAACTATTTTTAAGCATCTTCAACACGACTGGCTGTAATTCTTCTATTTGATCCCATGTTTTTGTCATGCTGATCACTCACTTACGTATATAAATTTATTAATAATCCTTTGATTTCTCCGATTTTACTAAGAATATCAATGGCACTTTTCTCTTGTAAAAGTAGGTCATCGGCTAGTTGAGCAAGCTTTTCATCAATCGTTTCTACAATTTTCAATGACCTACTTTGTCCTAGTTGATTCCAACTATGGGATTGCTTAATATCCAACCCATACTCAACAGTCTCTTTCACAAAACGCTTAACCAGCATTTTGTATTTTGCTAAATCTTTAAAGCTCCTGGACTTAGCTACCCTCTGTCCAGCTGATTCTATATCACCTAAAAGCATTTGCATTTGTGTCATCTGCATTTTTTGACCACTTTTTTGCACAAGATCATTAAAACGCACTTGCGATCCAATAGGATGCTTACTGTCTTGCCTTCTATTATCTATATTAAGACGTAAATCTTGATTAATCTTCATTTATGCCTCCAAATAGGTTTAGAAGTGATGGAATTGTTCTACTGGAAGAACAAATACAGTTGCTCCACCTACTTCTACTTCAACAGGGTAAGGAATATATGAATCGGCATTACCACCCATTGGTGAAACCGGCGCAACAAGTTGCTCTCTCGATTGGCAATTATCCTTAATGACCTGTAAGCATTTGTCTACTCGAATATCTTCCGTACCAATTAAAAAGGTTGTATTACCCGACTTTAAAAATCCCCCTGTACTGGCTAATTTGGTTGCACGAAAATTATGATCTACTAATGCTTTAGATAACTTATTACTATCTTGATCTTGTATGACTGCTAATACGAGCTTCATCATACCACCCTCCTATATCTTTACTTTCTCCTATTATATCAGTTATTCTATGCACAAACAGAGATATACTGACCGAATTTTTCGCCAAGTAGCTTAATCCTTATTTTGAAGTGCTTTTCTAACAATGTCCATCGTTTGTTCAAATACTTTTTCAACAGAGGCATCGGCATTTACAGTTTGAATGCGATTAGAAGATTGCTTCCGAACAATTTCATACCCTTCATATACCTTTTGATGAAACTGTAAATCTTCTAAATCTAAACGGTTTACTTCCCTGCCCTTATTTTGATTAATTCTCTGTAACCCTCGTTCTGGTGCGATATCGAAGTACAAAGTCAATTGAGGCATGGCATTTTCAATGGCAAACTGATTGATGGACCAAACTTCCTCAATACCAATCCCTCTTGCAAATCCTTGATATGCAATAGAGCTATCAACAAATCGATCACATAGTACAATCTTACCCATTTCAAGGGCTGGTAAGACCTTTTCAACTAAATGTTGTCTTCTTGCCGCGGCATAAAGTAACGCCTCTGTTCTTGCATCCATTTTTGTATTCTTCGGATCCAGTATAACAGCCCGGATCTGTTCAGCAATAGCAATTCCACCAGGCTCTCTCGTATGTACTACATTATATCCTTCTGTTTCTAATTGTTCCTTAACCATTTCTGTAATCGTCGTTTTTCCTGCCCCGTCTGGACCTTCAATTGATATAAAGTAACCTTTAGTCATCCTTGTCCCTCGCTGTCTTATATATTTCTATGTATGATTGATTTAAGTTTTTCCTGTTTTGAATTCGTGCACCTTTATTTAAATAACCTTCCAAACTAGTGATATGCTCTTTTGTAATTCTTTCACCTTTATATATTAAAGGAATACCAGGCGGGTATGGTGTCACCATTCGTGCGCTAATTTCACCAATCGCACTTGCAAAAGGAACTGTAACAATCATTGCTCCCTCTGGTACCTCTACTAATTCTGAATGCGATGGAATTGGATTCACCTTTTCCTCTTTTTCTGCATTGGGAATGTCAGTACTAACTTCTTGCAATGCATCGATAATTTTACTGAAACGATCCTCATCGGCACACCTTAATAATGGAAGTACAAATAAAACATTTAACGGATCAGCTAACTCTGTATAAATACCTCGTTTCTCTAGCAGCTCTTGTAGTTGATAACCACTGATATGTTTAAACTGTAATCCCAGTTTCAATGGATCATCTGTTGGCATAATAGCTAGTCCAGCAATATTACTTAATTTCTCCTTCAATTCTTTTATCCGTTGGACTAAATGTTTACCATCTTCTTCTGTATATTGACTGACAAAGAATCTAGCCATATCTAATGAAGCCATAATAACATAAGATGGGCTACTGGATTGCAACATACTTAAATATTCCTGTATGCTGTCTTCATCCACCCGATCACCTTGAATATGAAGAAAGGCCCCCATTGTCAATGCTGGCAATGTTTTATGGGCAGATTGTATAACGACATCTGCTCCTAATTGTAAACTTGAGGGTGGGAAAAATCTTGTACTCGCTATAAAATGAGCACCGTGTGCTTCATCAACTAAAACTAATACTTTTTTTTCACGGCATAGTGCAATAATATCTTCTAATGGATACACTGTACCATAATAACTCGGGTAAGTAAGAATAACAGCTTTAATATCTTCATACTTACTTAATGCCTCTTCAATATGAGTATAGGAGACACCTTCATTAATGCCCCATTCCTGGTTAAATTCAGGCAGGATAAAAATGGGTTCAGCTCCAATAAGTCTCAGGCCATTTAAAATAGACTTATGACTATTCCGTTGAACAAGCACACGGTCTCCCCTTTTTAATGTGCCACAAATCATCGCTAAATTACCTACAGTAGAACCATTTATAAGAAAAAAACTTCTTTTAGCCCCGTATAAAGCGGCAAGCAAGGATTGAGCTTCTTTGATTACTTCTTCAGCGGAATGAAGATCATCAAGCCCGCTGATTTCTGTCAAATCCAATTGTAATAGTTGTCGAAAATAATCATCAACCTCATTCACTCCGGTGAGCAGACTCCCCCCTTTATGACCAGGTACATGATAATTCTCAGGCTTTCTTTTTATATGCTGTATTAATTTTTCAACTAACGGCATTTGTTTCTGATCCATTGAACGCAAATCCTTTTTATAAATTTACTGTATAGACATACACCTATTGGTGATTACAAACATAAACTGTTAACAACTCACTTATGAGAGTAAAATTCTAAATATTGTATATATTTTATCATCATTGGCTATGATTGAATGTACGGAGGTGACATTGTGAAAACGTTTAATGAAAAAACATGTGTAATCTGTGAACAATCACAATCTACTGGTATCCATTTATATACTTCTTTTATTTGTATGCAGTGTGAGGAACAAATCGTGAATACCGAAACAGATGATCCTCATTATAATTATTATGTCCAACAATTAAAAAGAGTCACTACACCTGAAATTTTATCTTAAATTCCCTTTTGCTTCTATACTTATCTTATGATTTTCTCTATTATTTTAACAAATATTAGGGAGTTTTTTTACTTTGGGAAACTATCTACAGTGTTGCTTTCGTCATACGGAGCACTATGCATAAATCAACTTCTTCAAGGAATCTGTAGGTTCAATTGTTGAAAGATAAAGAGATCGTAAAAGTCCAAATTACATTCTTGCTCTTTCTTTACTCACATGTGATGAGCTAACGAAAGTTAATTTAATGCCTTTCTAAACGAGCCAACAGTTTTCTGACTAAGATAATGCTGATTTCCAAATCCTTTATATCAATTTGCCTTACTACAAGGAACAATTTATCGTGGCAGTATTGAATCAAACCACCATAGTCATTTGCGTATCACTTGAAAGCCATATTGACCACTATTAGTATCTAAAACATTACCTCATTGGGTTATAACCAAATGAGGTTCCATTCAATCATTCATTTTTTGATCTTCTATTAAACCCTCAAACTCAATAATTTATACTTAATGTTATGATTTTCTCAATGTTATTTTTTTGGGGAGCATATATTTACTAACTCATATACACAAAAAAGAGCACATACAAATGATGTGCTCTTTTATCTTGCCCGGCAACGTCCTACTCTCACAAGGGGACAGCCCCTAACTACCATCGGCGCTGAGAAGCTTAACTTCCGTGTTCGGTATGGGAACGGGTGTGACCTTCTCGCTATCGCCACCGGACTATGAAATTGTAAGGGAATCGTTCCCTCAAAACTAGGTAATGTTGAAGAAGATATTTATTGAGTAATCGCCTGTTTGGTTAAGTCCTCGATCGATTAGTATTAGTCAGCTGCATGTGTCGCCACACTTCCACCTCTAACCTATCAACCTGATCATCTTTCAGGGATCTTACTAGCTTGCGCTATGGGAAATCTCATCTCGAGGGGGGCTTCATGCTTAGATGCTTTCAGCACTTATCCCTTCCGCACATAGCTACCCAGCGATGCCTTTGGCAAGACAACTGGTACACCAGCGGTGCGTCCATCCCGGTCCTCTCGTACTAAGGACAGCTCCTCTCAAATTTCCTGCGCCCACGACGGATAGGGACCGAACTGTCTCACGACGTTCTGAACCCAGCTCGCGTACCGCTTTAATGGGCGAACAGCCCAACCCTTGGGACCGACTACAGCCCCAGGATGCGATGAGCCGACATCGAGGTGCCAAACCTCCCCGTCGATGTGGACTCTTGGGGGAGATAAGCCTGTTATCCCCGGGGTAGCTTTTATCCGTTGAGCGATGGCCCTTCCATGCGGAACCACCGGATCACTAAGCCCGACTTTCGTCCCTGCTCGACTTGTAGGTCTCGCAGTCAAGCTCCCTTGTGCCTTTACACTCTACGAATGATTTCCAACCATTCTGAGGGAACCTTTGGGCGCCTCCGTTACTCTTTAGGAGGCGACCGCCCCAGTCAAACTGCCCACCTGACACTGTCTCCCATCCCGATAAGGGATGTGGGTTAGAATTTCAATACAGCCAGGGTAGTATCCCACCGACGCCTCCACCGAAGCTAGCGCTCCGGCTTCTAAGGCTCCTACCTATCCTGTACAAGCTGTACCAAAATTCAATATCAGGCTACAGTAAAGCTCCACGGGGTCTTTCCGTCCTGTCGCGGGTAACCTGCATCTTCACAGGTACTATAATTTCACCGAGTCTCTCGTTGAGACAGTGCCCAGATCGTTACGCCTTTCGTGCGGGTCGGAACTTACCCGACAAGGAATTTCGCTACCTTAGGACCGTTATAGTTACGGCCGCCGTTTACTGGGGCTTCGATTCAAAGCTTCGCGTGAGCTAACCTCTCCTCTTAACCTTCCAGCACCGGGCAGGCGTCAGCCCCTATACTTCGCCTTGCGGCTTCGCAGAGACCTGTGTTTTTGCTAAACAGTCGCCTGGGCCTATTCACTGCGGCTCATCAAGGCTTTAACACCCTAATGAGCACCCCTTCTCCCGAAGTTACGGGGTCATTTTGCCGAGTTCCTTAACGAGAGTTCTCTCGCTCACCTTAGGATTCTCTCCTCGCCTACCTGTGTCGGTTTGCGGTACGGGCACCTTATTCCTCGCTAGAGGCTTTTCTTGGCAGTGTGGAATCAAGAACTTCGGTACTAAATTTCCCTCGCTATCACAGCTCAAGGTATGTGACCATGGGATTTGCCTCATGGTCCCTCTAACTGCTTAGACGCACATCCAATAGTGCGCTTACCCTATCCTCCTGCGTCCCCCCATCACTCAAACAGAATACGGTGGTACAGGAATATCAACCTGTTGTCCATCGCCTACGCTTTTCAGCCTCGGCTTAGGTCCCGACTAACCCTGAGCGGACGAGCCTTCCTCAGGAAACCTTAGGCATTCGGTGGATGGGATTCTCACCCATCTTTCGCTACTCATACCGGCATTCTCACTTCTAAGCGCTCCACCAGTCCTTACGGTCTAGCTTCAACGCCCTTAGAACGCTCTCCTACCACTGAACATCAACGATGTTCAATCCACAGCTTCGGTGATACGTTTAGCCCCGGTACATTTTCGGCGCGGAGTCACTCGACCAGTGAGCTATTACGCACTCTTTAAATGGTGGCTGCTTCTAAGCCAACATCCTGGTTGTCTAAGCAACTCCACATCCTTTTCCACTTAACGTATACTTTGGGACCTTAGCTGGTGGTCTGGGCTGTTTCCCTCTTGACTACGGATCTTATCACTCGCAGTCTGACTCCCATGGATAAATCTTTGGCATTCGGAGTTTGTCTGAATTCGGTAACCCGATGAGGGCCCCTAGTCCAAACAGTGCTCTACCTCCAAGATTCTTACGCATGAGGCTAGCCCTAAAGCTATTTCGGAGAGAACCAGCTATCTCCAAGTTCGATTGGAATTTCTCCGCTACCCACACCTCATCCCCGCACTTTTCAACGTACGTGGGTTCGGGCCTCCATCCAGTGTTACCTGGACTTCACCCTGGACATGGGTAGATCACCTGGTTTCGGGTCTACGACCACATACTCATTCGCCCTATTCAGACTCGCTTTCGCTACGGCTCCGTCTGTCCAACTTAACCTCGCATGTAATCGTAACTCGCCGGTTCATTCTACAAAAGGCACGCTATCACCCATTAACGGGCTCTAACTACTTGTAGGCACACGGTTTCAGGATCTCTTTCACTCCCCTTCCGGGGTGCTTTTCACCTTTCCCTCACGGTACTGGTTCACTATCGGTCACTAGGGAGTATTTAGCCTTGGGAGATGGTCCTCCCTGCTTCCGACGGGATTTCTCGTGTCCCGCCGTACTCAGGATCCACTCTGGAGGGAACGAAGTTTCAACTACAGGGCTTTTACCTCCTATGGCGGGCCTTTCCAGACCTCTTCGTCTATCTCGTTCCTTTGTAACTCCGTATAGAATGTCCTACAACCCCAAGAGGCAAGCCTCTTGGTTTGGGCTAATCCCGTTTCGCTCGCCGCTACTCAGGGAATCGCGTTTGCTTTCTCTTCCTCCGGGTACTTAGATGTTTCAGTTCCCCGGGTCTGCCTTCCATACCCTATGTATTCAGGTATGGATCCTATCCCATAACGGATAGGGGGTTTCCCCATTCGGAAATCTCCGGATCAAAGCTTACTTACAGCTCCCCGAAGCATATCGGTGTTAGTCCCGTCCTTCATCGGCTCCTAGTGCCAAGGCATTCACCGTGCGCCCTTATTAACTTAACCATTGTTCGGCTTGCGATAAGCTACGCATTTCGGCGTCAGCTCACTCGTCAACATCCTCATGTGCACAAGACGCACACTCCGGTGTTTCCTCGCTCGCTTCCTTGAACTGCTTGCTTCTCACAACCCTCTCGGTTGTGTTTATTAAAAAAAGTTTAGTATTTTAAATCAATCTATAATATATAGAGAGAAAAATAACTAAGGTGGCGATTACTCGGTAATCTTCTTCATTACATTATCTAGTTTTCAAAGAACGATTGAATTGAGAGATTATACTCTCAAAACTGAACGAACAGTCTAACATCAAGTTAATTCCGTATATTCCTTAGAAAGGAGGTGATCCAGCCGCACCTTCCGATACGGCTACCTTGTTACGACTTCACCCCAATCATCTGTCCCACCTTAGGCGGCTGGCTCCAAAAGGTTACCCCACCGACTTCGGGTGTTACAAACTCTCGTGGTGTGACGGGCGGTGTGTACAAGGCCCGGGAACGTATTCACCGCGGCATGCTGATCCGCGATTACTAGCGATTCCGGCTTCATGTAGGCGAGTTGCAGCCTACAATCCGAACTGAGAATGGTTTTATGGGATTGGCTAAACCTCGCGGTCTTGCAGCCCTTTGTACCATCCATTGTAGCACGTGTGTAGCCCAGGTCATAAGGGGCATGATGATTTGACGTCATCCCCACCTTCCTCCGGTTTGTCACCGGCAGTCACCTTAGAGTGCCCAACTAAATGCTGGCAACTAAGATCAAGGGTTGCGCTCGTTGCGGGACTTAACCCAACATCTCACGACACGAGCTGACGACAACCATGCACCACCTGTCACTCTGTCCCCCGAAGGGGAAAGTCCTATCTCTAGGATTGTCAGAGGATGTCAAGACCTGGTAAGGTTCTTCGCGTTGCTTCGAATTAAACCACATGCTCCACCGCTTGTGCGGGCCCCCGTCAATTCCTTTGAGTTTCAACCTTGCGGTCGTACTCCCCAGGCGGAGTGCTTAATGCGTTTGCTGCAGCACTAAAGGGCGGAAACCCTCTAACACTTAGCACTCATCGTTTACGGCGTGGACTACCAGGGTATCTAATCCTGTTTGCTCCCCACGCTTTCGCGCCTCAGCGTCAGTTACAGACCAGAAAGTCGCCTTCGCCACTGGTGTTCCTCCAAATCTCTACGCATTTCACCGCTACACTTGGAATTCCACTTTCCTCTTCTGCACTCAAGTTCCCCAGTTTCCAATGACCCTCCACGGTTGAGCCGTGGGCTTTCACATCAGACTTAAGGAACCGCCTGCGCGCGCTTTACGCCCAATAATTCCGGACAACGCTTGCCACCTACGTATTACCGCGGCTGCTGGCACGTAGTTAGCCGTGGCTTTCTGGTTAGGTACCGTCAAGGTACCGGCAGTTACTCCGATACTTGTTCTTCCCTAACAACAGAGTTTTACGATCCGAAAACCTTCATCACTCACGCGGCGTTGCTCCGTCAGACTTTCGTCCATTGCGGAAGATTCCCTACTGCTGCCTCCCGTAGGAGTCTGGGCCGTGTCTCAGTCCCAGTGTGGCCGATCACCCTCTCAGGTCGGCTACGCATCGTCGCCTTGGTGAGCCGTTACCTCACCAACTAGCTAATGCGCCGCGGGCCCATCTGTAAGTGATAGCAGAACCATCTTTCAATCTAATTATATGTATAAATAGATATTATCCGGTATTAGCCCCGGTTTCCCGGAGTTATCCCAGTCTTACAGGCAGGTTGCCCACGTGTTACTCACCCGTCCGCCGCTAATCTTTGGGAGCAAGCTCCCTCAGATTCGCTCGACTTGCATGTATTAGGCACGCCGCCAGCGTTCGTCCTGAGCCAGGATCAAACTCTCCAATAAAGTGTTTGATTAGCTCATTTGCACCTATGGTGCTTTGTTGCTGATAAATCAGCTTTTTTAGAATTACGCTTGACGTTTTACGTTCGTTCAGTTTTCAAAGAACAATCTCATTCGCTTCAGAAGCGACTTTACTAATATATCATCCTACGCATTATATGTCAATGCTTTTTTAAAAAAGTTTTTTCTTTAAAGTTTTAAAGGATGTTGTGTCGTTGTGACGACTCTTAATATATTATCAGCATTATATTAATATGTCAACAATATTTTAAAAGAAAAAATCAGTTACTAGAAATACGTAACTGATTACCTATTCCATTATACTTTGACACTTATATGACATACATTTCTATTGCCACTAGCGCGCATATACCCGGCACACCTAATATCCCACTAATGGCTACAGTAGCTATATTAATAGGCAAATGAATACCAAATTGATTTCCTACTGTATTTAGTACAAATAATAAGAGTGCACCAATGATTACTTTTATAAGGCCTTGTCCAATCCACTTAATTGGTCGAAACGAGGCACCTGCTACTAATAGAAAGAGAATGAGAATACCTAACCCTGAGATAATCCAAACTGGCTCCAAATAAAAAACCCCCTCTATTTAAGGAAACTTGTACAACCAATGTATGAACAAGCACCTAAAAAAAGACCTTGAGGAGGTATAAAAATTAATATCGAACACTAACGTTTCTTTTTTTTGCTTCCTTGAACAGATAAAAATATTTTGCCTCAGCAAGCTTAGCTTCACTAATTGCTTCTGCTGAAGGATCAAAACTTTTTTCAATTAGAGATTTTTGATTCTTCCATTCATCCTTTAATTCTTTTAACTGATCTAATAACTTCTCATCATATTCCTTACGAAGCCATCCTTTTTTACGAAAGAACATCGCATACACCTCTCACTATACTTCTCTTCTTCCCTCTAAAGCTTTTGAAAGTGTTACTTCATCAGCATATTCAAGGTCTCCTCCTACTGGTAATCCGTGAGCTATGCGGCTCGCCTTAATACCAGAAGGTTTAATGAGACGAGAAATATACATTGCTGTTGCCTCGCCCTCAATATTAGGATTGGTAGCCAAGATGACTTCTTGGACGGTTTCATCCTGTAATCGTTTTAACAAATCGGGAATATTAATATCTTCTGGGCCGATACCATCCATTGGCGAAATAACACCATGCAAAACATGGTACAAACCATTAAACTCCTTCATTTTTTCCATGGCGATAACGTCTTTAGGGTCTTGCACAACACATATGACTGATCGATCTCTCCTTTGGTCTTCACATATATAACAAGGATCCTGATCTGTTATATGGCCACACACAGAACAATAAGATAGATTTCTCTTCGCATTCACTAATGCCTTAGCAAAATCTAGTACAGTGTCTTCTTTCATACTTAATACAAAAAAGGCCAACCGAGCGGCTGTTTTCGGTCCGATTCCTGGAAGCTTCATAAAACTATCAATCAGTTTTGATATCGGTTCAGGATAATGCATATCTGTCTCCCCCTCTTTCATCAAAGACGAGAGCATTTGACCGAGAGACGTTTAACAACAAACTCTTTCTCATATAACTCTTCTCTTTGACTCCTAGTCTGATAGTGAATGCTTTAAAAAACGCCGCTCAGGAAAACCAGCGGCGCTTCTTTTCGTTTATCCGTATTAAAACATCCCTGGCAAGTTCATACCTTTTGTGAATTGCCCCATTGTATTATTTGTTAATTCATCACATTTTTTAATCGCGTCATTTGTTGCTGCTAACACTAAATCTTGAAGCATTTCGATATCTTCAGGATCAACAACTTCCTCTTTAATATTTACTTCTAAAACTTCTTTATGACCAGAAACAATGACAGTTACCATGCCACCGCCAGCTGTTCCTTCAATTCTTTCTTCTCCTAATTCTTCTTGCGCTTGCGCCATTTTCTTTTGCATTTTTTGCATTTGCTTCATCATATTTTGCATATTACCCATACCACGCATAGTTCCTTACCTCCTAATATTTATTTAATCTTTAATTTCAATAAGATCTTCACCAAATAATTTCATTGCCTCAGATACAACAGGATCTTCTTCCTCATTTCCCATATCCTCTGCTGTATCATCTCCATTCGCCTTTTGATACTGAAGAAATGATTGGCGAATGGACTGCCATTGTTCATCTGGTAAACCTAAGACCTGAAACCTCTTTCCGCTTAGTTCAAACAAAGATTGCGTTAGGGTTTCAATAAATTTATGATTCTCCATCGCCATTTGACAATGAATTTCATATTTGAATTTTATAATAAAAACTTGATCAGATGCAGCAACAGGCTCTGCTTCGTTTAGTAATGCTGCTTGTGAGCGCATTTGATTGTGTACGAGGCGTTCTAACATTTCACCCCAATGACTTTTGACCATCATTAAGTCCTGTTTTGTTGCCTGCTTCAACACCTCATTTATTCGACCTACAGGCGCTTGATATCCTTTTTTAGATACACGCTGTGGCTTTTTCGCTTGAGGTGCTACTGATTCTTCTGATACTTTAACACCTTGCGCTTTTATTTGTGATAACTCTTTTTCTAATTGATCAATCCGTGTAATTAATGGTTGAACATCTTCAGCACTTTGCCCTTTAATTTGTTCTTGCTGACAAAGTTTCACAATTGCTACTTCTAAAAAAATTCTTGGATGATTCGTCCAGCGCATCTCTTGCTGTGTTTTATTTAATTGTTCGATCAAGTGATAAATTTGTTCTTGTGACACCTTTTCTGCTAACTCAATGAATGTTTCTTCTAAAAGAACTCTTTCCATCGATTCTTCAAGATTAGGTGCTGCTTTATATAATAGCATATCTCTATAATAAAGAATAAAATCTTCTACAAATCGTGTAGGATCTTTCCCTTGAAAAAGAAGTTCGCCTAATATTTCTAAGCCGTTAGCTGCATCATGATCAACGATAGCTGTTGCTAACTGATTAAGGAAACCTTGGGAAACAGCACCTGTAACAGCTAGAGCATCATCAACTGTTACACTCTCATCACTAAATGAAATTGCTTGATCCAATAAACTCAAGGCATCACGCATACCACCCTCAGCAGCTCTGGCAATAATTTGTAGTGCTTGGGTATCACAATGGACACCACTTTCATCTATAATCATTTGCATACGATTCACAATCGAAGTCGCAGTAATTCTTTTAAAATCAAAGCGCTGACATCTAGAAATGATTGTTAGTGGAATCTTATGCGGCTCTGTCGTTGCTAATATAAAAATAACATGCTGGGGTGGTTCTTCTAATGTTTTTAGGAGCGCATTGAATGCTCCCATTGACAACATATGCACCTCATCAACAATATAAACTTTATACTTAACCGCACTTGGTGCATATTTCACTTTATCTCTTATATCTCTAATCTCTTCTACACCATTATTAGATGCGGCATCAATCTCAATGACATCTGGTATGGACCCATCAGTAATCCCTTTACACGCATCACATTCATTACATGGTTCATTAATTGGTGCTCTTTCACAGTTTACGGCCTTAGCTAAAATTTTCGCCGCACTCGTTTTACCGGTTCCTCTTGGTCCAGTAAAAAGATAAGCATGCGAAATTTTTTCCTGAAGCAGGGCGTTTTGCAATGTTTTTGTTACATGCTCTTGCCCTACTACATCAAGAAATGTTTGTGGGCGCCATACACGATACAATGCTTGATAACTCAATTGGCACGCCCCCTTCTTTTAGTGTCGTATTTATTATAACGTATCTATTTTCTATTTTACAAAAAAGGATAGGAAAAAAACAAAAAACTCATTCTTGAAGAATGAGTTTTATAATTATATGTATATAACTGCCGTGCACCTATCTTCGACTGACGCCCATAAGCGTTACTTTAGCAGTTAGCTCAGCTCAGGCAACCCTGCGGCACATGAGAGAGTCCACTTAATGCTGCTTCCTTCCGGACCTGACATGGTTCATGGGTTCCCATTGCGCAGGACCCAAGCGTCAACACCACTTACTAAAGGCAGACCCTACAGGACATCAGCCTCAGAATAGGAATTCAGTCTCGCTAGAGCGGATTGCGAGTACAGGACACCGCTACCTTCCCACCTAGCACGGCAAAATTGATACCAATATTTAAGTTGCGTCATTTCGACGCATATTCAGTATACTGTTTTTAAATTAAAATTGCAATGCCTAACATTCCTCTTGCTTCTTTTGTTCTTTTAAAAGCTTCTTTTCAGCCTTTTTTCTAGCTCGTAATTGTGAAAAAAACGTGGATAACAGTTCCCCACATGCTTCACCCATTACTCCAGCAACCACCTCACATTGATGATTAAACCTTGTGTCATCTAACAAATTCATTAATGTCCCGCAACATCCACCTTTTGGATCAGTCGCTCCGTAAACCACCCGTTTCACTCGTGAAAGAACAATAGAACCCGCGCACATCGGACAAGGCTCGAGTGTAACATAAAGGGTTGTGTCCTCTAATCGCCATGTACCGAGCTTCTCACATGCTTCTTCTATCGCAAGTAATTCTGCATGCGCAGTCGCTTTTTGTGCCGTTTCCCGTAAATTATACCCACGGGCAATTATTTGTCCATTTAATACAATGACAGCACCAATTGGAACTTCATTAATCTCTCTTGCCTTTTCTGCCTCTTTTATCGCTTCTAACATAAATTGTTCATCTATACTCATTTACTTCATTCCTTTAAATACCATAGCGTTTCTTTCAGTGTAATTCTCTTTGCTTTTACAAACAATAAAAAACGTAAAAGCTCACCTTTTATCTCAATAGGTAACGTTTGAAATCCTTATATCTTTTCTTAATTAAAAGGGGTTGATTTTGATTGAATTTAATAACCGAGAAGCAAACGGCATTAATTATTATTGACATGATTAATGATTTTCAATTTAAACATGGCGAAGTACTGGCTAAAAAAGCTTTAAAAATGACCACAAGCATTAATCTTATTAGAAACCAATTTCACCAACACAAGTTACCGGTAATTTATATCAATGACCATTACCAGCTCTGGAAAGCTGATATTGAAAAGATAATGGCCTACTGCAACAATCCCATAAGTTCACCAATTATCCAAACAATAAGACCATCAAGTGACGATTACTTTCTAATCAAACCGAAACATTCTGCATTCTACGGTACTGCACTTAATACACTCTTAAATCAATTAGCCATCGATAAGCTAATAATGGTTGGTTTGGCAGGAAACATTTGTGTGCTTTTCTCTGCAAACGATGCTTATATGAGAGAGTATAAATTACATATACCCGCTAACTGCATTGCTTCTAATGATGACCACGATAACGAAAACGCCTTGATTATGATGAAAGATGTGTTGAAAGCAAATATCGACCCTTTGCCATGAATGTATCATGTATTGCCCACTCCCTTCATAAGTTATTTATAGTGTAATTAAATCATTAAATTTTGAATGCCTGTATTTGATCTATACTGAAACATTTAGGGAGGGTTTTACTTGCAAATACATGTGGTAAGACAGAATGATTCGTTAAGTGGTATAGCGATGGCCTATAGCACAACCATACAAGATTTAATCGATGCGAATGAATTACAGAATCCTAATCAACTTGTGGTCGGTCAAACGCTTGTTATTCCAATCATTGGTAGCTTTTATTGGGTACAGCCTGGCGATACACTCTATTTAATTGCACAACGATACGGCCTCACGGTGGAAGAGCTTGTAAATATCAATCAAATCTCACAAACAAACCCTTTAAGGGTTGGTCTACGCTTATACATTCCCGAGCGTCCAAAAACATCTGCCGAAATAAACGCCTATGTTGAGCCTAGAGGAGACACCGTCTCGGAAAACTTAATAGAAGCTTCAAGAAGTGCAGCACCCCATCTTACTTATTTAGCACCATTTAACTTTCAAGCGCTAAGAGATGGTTCGTTGCAAGAGCCGCCTTTAGATGAATTACCTGCTATCGCTGAACAAAATCAAAATGTCCTCATGATGGTCATATCTAATCAAGAAAACGCACAATTTAGTGATGAGCTAGCAAGCATACTACTCAACGATCAAGACATTCAAAACACATTCCTCAACAATATTGTTGCAACAGCAAAAAAATACAACTTCAAAGATATCCATTTTGATTTTGAATTCATTCGACCAGAAGATAAAGAAGCTTATAACCAATTCCTAATAAAAGCACGTGATCGCTTCCACCAAGAAGGCTGGCTCATATCAACTGCCCTTGCTCCTAAAACTAGCGCAGATCAAAAAGGGAAATGGTATGAAGGCCACGATTATAAAGCACATGGCGAAATTGTCGACTTTGTCATCATCATGACATATGAATGGGGATATAGTGGAGGACCTGCTATGGCCGTTTCACCTATTGGACCCGTGAGAGATGTCCTTGAATATGCAATAACAGAAATCCCGCCTGAAAAAATTATGATGGGGCAAAATCTATACGGCTATGATTGGACGCTTCCTTTTGTTCAAGGAACGATTGCACGTGCTATTAGTCCACAACAAGCTATACAGATTGCCCTAGAAAATAATGTGGCCATTCAATACGACCAAGAAGCACAAGCACCCTTCTTTTTATACACAGACAACGAAGGAAAAAGACATGAGGTTTGGTTTGAAGATGCCCGTTCCATTCAAGCGAAATTTGATTTATTGAAAGAGTTAAAGCTAAGAGGAGTAAGCTACTGGAAACTCGGTCTAGACTTTCCACAAAACTGGCTCCTCATTGATGAAAATTTTAATGTCGTAAAACGTTAAATCTATTTTAATCTCCTGTCTATTTTTTCATTCTTCATAGAGGTCTGACCTGTGTTAAAATGGAAGTTATGTTAGCTTAGGGGGAGACAAATAGATGAATCAAGTACCTTTTATTACAGTGGAAGGGCCGATTGGCGTAGGCAAGACCACGCTAGCTACAGCCCTTTCCACCCATTTTAACTACCATCTATTAAAGGAAATCGTCGATGAAAATCCATTTCTCGGAAAGTTTTATGAGAATATCGATGAGTGGAGTTTTCAAACTGAAATGTTTTTCTTATGTAATCGATATAAACAGCTGAAGGATATAAAAGACCGTTATATTTTGAATGATATGCCTGTCGTAGCTGATTATCATATTTTTAAAAACTTGATTTTTGCTAGTAAATCTCTTGAAGCACCTGAATATGAAAAATATGAGCAAATCTATCATATTTTAACGGATGATATGCCGAGACCAAATATCATTATTTATTTGCGGGCAAGCTTAGATACTTTACTAAAAAGAATTGAAAAGCGTGGACGCGAAATAGAAAAAAATATAAGTCCTCTCTATCTTGAACAATTATCCATTGATTACGATCTTAAAATGCAGGCATTTGAAAAACAACATCCAGATATCCCTATCCTTCACCTTGATGGTGATCAATTGGACTTTGTTCATAATAAGAATGACCTGCAATACATTATTGATATGGTAACAACGAGTATACAAACAAGGAGCACAAAAGCATGAATAGAAATAACTACGGCATACCAAATAACGCAATCATCACTGTAGCAGGAACGGTTGGTGTCGGAAAATCAACAATGACCAATTATTTAGCAGAAGCACTTAACTTCCGCACTTCTTTTGAAAAAGTGGACACAAATCCTTATTTAGACAAGTTTTATGCCGACTTTGAAAGATGGAGCTTTCATTTACAGATTTATTTTCTTGCTGAAAGATTTAAAGAACAAAAACGGATGTTCGAATATGGTGGAGGATTCATTCAAGATCGATCTATTTATGAAGATACCGGCATTTTTGCTAAAATGCATTATGAAAAAGGAACAATGTCACCAGTTGATTATGAAACCTATACAAGCCTTTTCGAGGCGATGGTTATGACACCCTATTTCCCACACCCTGATATTTTAATTTATTTGGAGGGCTCCCTAGAAGATATACTGGCGCGCATTAAAGAACGTGGGCGTCCAATGGAACAACAAACCTCCATTGATTATTGGAAAGAGATGCACGAGCGCTACGAAACCTGGATTGATCAATTTAGTGCATGTCCTATTTTACGATTAAATATTAATGAATATGACCTTGTCTCTAATCCATCAGACATCGATCAAGTACTCGAAAAAGTCGGCCACACATTAAAACAAACAATATAAAATATTTGCCTGTACTTAAATGGTACAGGCTGATTTTTGCTTAAAAATAAAAAAAGCCGCTACTATAAAGTAGCGACTCCATATCTCCAATTAATTATGCGCATGTTAAAAGTTATAATGGCGGAGGAAGAGGGATTCGAACCCCCGCGGGCTTTAACACCCCTGTCGGTTTTCAAGACCGATCCCTTCAGCCGGACTTGGGTATTCCTCCGTTTCGACAAGAAATAATATATCATCTATTGAAATAGAAGTCAATAGATTTTTTGCATAAATTCACAAACATGCATGTTAGAACTTTAAAAATAGGATCTGTCCTAAGAAACAGACCCTATCATCTTACTTATTTTGCTGGATTTATCACTTCTTTATTCCCCATATAAGGGCGAAGTACTTCTGGAATAACCACACTACCATCAGCTTGTTGATAATTTTCTAATATCGCAGCGACTGTACGTCCCACTGCTAACCCAGAGCCATTTAATGTATGAACATTCTCCGGCTTACCTTTAGCATCACGACGGAAGCGGATATTTGCACGTCTCGCTTGGAAAGCTTCAAAGTTACTACAAGAAGAAATTTCTCGATAATTATCGTAGCTAGGCATCCATACTTCAATATCGTACTTCTTCGCAGCTGTGAATCCTAAATCAGCAGTGCACATACTCATGACGCGATAAGGCAAACCAAGCAGTTGTAAAACCTTCTCTGCATTTTTTGTTAATTTCTCCAACTCGTTATAAGAGTCTTCTGGTTTAACAAACTTCACAAGCTCAACCTTATTAAACTGATGCTGACGAATAAGACCTCTCGTATCACGGCCAGCTGAGCCAGCTTCAGAACGGAAGCACGCACTAAATGCGGCGTAATTAATTGGTAATTGATCAGCACTTAAAATTTCATCGCGATGCATATTCGTGATGGGTACCTCCGCCGTTGGAATAAGGAAATAATCCTCACTCTCAATTAAAAATGCATCCTCTTCAAATTTTGGTAATTGTCCTGTACCTGTCATACTTGCACGATTAACCATATATGGTGGTAGGACTTCTTCGTATCCATGTTCTTCTGTATGGAGGTCCAACATAAAGTTATACAATGCGCGCTCTAATCTAGCACCTAACCCTTTATAAAATACAAAACGACTGCCAGTTACTTTTCCTGCTCGTTCAAAATCTAAAATTCCAAGCTCAGTTGCTATATCCCAATGCGGTTTAAATTCAAAATCAAATCCCTTTACTTCTCCCCATTGCCAAGCTAAGACATTGTCATCCTCTGTCTCCCCAACGGGTACACTTTCATGTGGGATGTTTGGAATACTGAGTAAGATAAGCTCTAATTCAGCTTCTACTTCACGTAACTCATGGTCTAAATCCTTAATTTGGTCACCAACTTGCCTCATTTCAGCAATTAATTGGTCCGCATCTTTTTTCTCTCGTTTTAAAACAGCCACTTGCTGTGATACTTCATTTCTTTTGCTTTTAAGCTCTTCCGTTTTTACAAGTAATTCTCGGCGTTTTACATCCAAATCCTCAAACTTCTCAAGATCAGAAATATCTTCCCCACGGTGTTTTTCTAGTTTTTCTTTTACTTCAGCAAAATTAGCCCTTAAATATTTGATATCTAACATAGCCTTTCCCTCCATATTCAATTTGTGAAAACAAAAAACTCCCGTCCCCTATAAAGGGACGAGAGTTACCCGCGTTGCCACCCTAGTTAAAAGTATAGTCCATACTTTTCACTTTAAATCTTTAACGAGGTTTACCCGAGAGCTTTTACTTACAAAAAATGTGTTCCAAGCTCTACGCAAAGGATGGATTCTCAAGTGCTTTTGTCTGGTTTGCACCAACCACCAGCTCTCTATGGCAAAAGTGTACTTGATACTACTTCCTTCTTTATGCTTTCTTTTATTCAACTTATTAGTAATACATAATTTACTATAATTATAAGCCAAATGCAACTACATTATTCAAGAAAACCAACCTTTAACAGTAGATGCAACACTGTCCCAAACATCTCCAAAGAATCCACCAACACCACGCATAGATAAAACGAACCAGTTCGCTTTTTCAACCGATTCAGAAGCGATGACATCAACTCTTGTTTGGTTAGCATTTAAAAATTCAATCGCATTACCATCTTTATCTTCAACCGTTAAATAACCAACAACATCACCTTTTTTTACAGGAGCTGTTAATTGACCTTGATCATTTAATAAATCTTCATTAATCACAAGCTTTGGTTGATAATTCTCTTCTTCGCCATTTTTAACAGTTAATGTAATGGCCTCTTTTGATTCAATCGCTACTGCATTTTCTTTCCCTTTTTCAACGGCAAGTTTTTCTTTATCTTTCACTTGATAGCCAGCAGGAACGATCTCTTTTTTATCAAAATTAGAGAACGCGTAATCAAACATTTTCTTTGTTTCGTCGAATCTAGCTTGATTATAACCAGAATCGCCGCCACCTTTAGCATTCATAACAACTGTTACATATCTTTTCCCATCACGTTCAGCTGTTCCTGTAAAAGAAGAACCTGCAAAATCAGTTGTCCCTGTCTTTAACCCATCTACACCTTCATAGCCGTAGACCAGTTCAGGTAACATCCAGTTCCAATTTTCCATATCAATTTTATCTTCAGTGCCTTCTCTAAATGTTTTTCTAGGAATGCTTGCTGTTTCTAAAACTTGAGGAAAATCCGTGAGGAGCGTTGTCGCTAGTTTAGCTGTTGCTCTAGCAGACATCACATTTTCTTCATCTTCATTACCTGTCGAATGGTAACCTTTTAAATCCTTGTTATTTAAACCAGAAGAATTGACGAATTTATAATCTTCTAACCCTAATTCCTCTGCTTTTTCATTCATCATTTGCACAAAGTTCTTTTCAGATCCAGCAATTGTCTCAGCAATGGCAATTGTTGCTCCATTTGCGGAATAAATAGTCATTGCTTCAAATAATTCCTTAATGCTGTATGTCCCATCTCTTCTAAGAGGAACATTCGAAAGCGCTGTGTCATGAGACACTTTCCAAACGTACTCACTTACAGCATACTCTTGATCCCATGATACTCGACCTTCATCAATAGCTTCTAATAAAAGATACTCGGTCATCATTTTTGACATACTTGCAATACCAAGCACCTTATCAATGTTTTTCCCGTATAAAACTCTACCTGTTTCTGCATCTACTAGAATAGCTGCATCTGCATTAATATTAAGTATATCTTCTTTTGCACTTGCTTTATGTACATTTGGAAGAATGCCTAACACCATAATCAACACCAAGAAACTTGCAACAACTTTACGATATCCTTTTCTTCTCAATTCCAAAGCCCTCCAACTTTTTTTTCAGCTTTT
The DNA here is from genome assembly GCF_038595015.1 of Cytobacillus sp. FSL W7-1323. NCBI lineage: Bacteria > Bacillati > Bacillota > Bacilli > Caryophanales > Bacillaceae > Cytobacillus > Cytobacillus sp. FSL W7-1323. The sequence goes on along the minus strand of NZ_CP151998.1, from coordinate 17,265 downwards.
GTTATTTTATCATAAGATGTCCTTCATGGATACAAACAACCTTTTCCTAATCTTGGCGTTTTCATGAACATCCCTTTTCTTTCTCTATTCCTTAGGTCAATCCGCCTGAGAAAACATTGTGTGTTTTGCTAACAATGACGAAAGTCTGATATCTTTCCAGGCAAAAAAAAGTAAGAGGACCAGCCCTCTTACTTTTTTAAAAAAATTATAATGAATAATTTGGTGCTTCTTTCGTAATTTGGATATCATGTGGGTGACTTTCTTTAAGACCAGCACCTGTCATACGGATAAACTGTGCATTTTCTCTTAAGAATTCTAAATTTGCTGCCCCGCAGTAACCCATACCAGAGCGAACGCCACCAACTAACTGATAAATCGTATCTGCTAATGAACCTTTAAATGGAATACGTCCTTCAATGCCTTCTGGAACGAATTTCTTATTATCTTCTTGGAAGTAACGATCCTTTGATCCTTTTTCCATAGAAGTAACGGATCCCATTCCACGATAAACTTTAAATTGACGTCCTTGGAAAATTTCAGTTTCACCTGGACTTTCAGATACACCAGCTAACATACTTCCTAGCATAACTGCATGTCCACCAGAAGCTAATGCTTTCACGATATCTCCTGAATACTTAATCCCACCATCAGCGATAATCGCTTTACCATGTTTACGTGCTTCTGTTGCACAATCATATACCGCTGTAATTTGTGGCACGCCAACACCTGCTACCACACGAGTTGTACAAATAGATCCAGGTCCAATACCTACCTTTACAACATCAGCTCCAGCTTCAAACAATGCACGTGTACCTTCAGCAGTAGCTACATTACCTGCTACAACTGTCAGGTCAGGGTATTTGTCTTTAATTTCTTTTACTGTATTAATAACGCCCGCTGAGTGGCCGTGAGCCGTATCGACTACTACTACATCAACTTGAGCTTTAACAAGTAACTCTAATCTTTTCATTGTATCTTTTGTTATACCGATTGCTGCACCAGCAAGTAAACGACCTTGTGCATCTTTCGCTGAGTTAGGGAACTCAATGACTTTTTCAATATCTTTAATAGTAATAAGACCTTTTAATACACCATTATCATCAACAAGAGGTAATTTCTCAATTTTATACTTTTGCAGAATTTTTTCTGCTTCTTGTAGCGTTGTACCTACTGAAGCAGTTACTAAGTTTTCTTTCGTCATTACATCAGAGATCTTAATAGAGAAATCTTGAATGAAACGAAGGTCACGGTTTGTAATAATACCAACAAGTTTTTGTTCGTCAAGATTATTTACAATTGGAACACCTGATATACGATATTTGCCCATTAAATGTTCAGCATCATACACTTGTTGTTCGGGAGTAAGGAAAAACGGATCAGAAATAACGCCACTCTCAGAGCGTTTGACTTTATCAACTAAATCTGCCTGTTGCTCAATGGACATGTTTTTGTGAATAATACCTAATCCACCCTGGCGTGCCATTGCAATAGCCATTTCAGCTTCAGTTACTGTATCCATACCAGCACTGATAATTGGAACATTCAATTTTACCTTTTCAGACAGTCTCACCGACAAATCGACATCTTTCGGCAATACCTCAGATTTAGCAGGGACAAGCAGTACATCATCAAAAGTTAAACCTTCTTTTTCAAATTTAGTTTCCCACATTTTTTTGACCTCCTGAACATGAAAATATTATTAGTAGGTTATCAATTGGACAAAATACTGTCAAGGACACTGCTATAAGTTGGATTTTTCAGATTATTTGGAGGTTGTATATTTTGAAGCATTCTTACAACAATTGGCAATCATATTTACCCTTTTTTTCAACAGAAACAACCAAAGCATTTTTAAAAAAAAGTTATCAAAACGAAGGAATTGAACAAGCATCACAAAAGAGTTTTGAAAATACTTATCCGTTTATATACTACATTGAACACGGTAAGGTTTACTATGAACAAGCCGCCGCTGCCCCGTTAATCATTAAACCTATTCTTTATTTCTACGGCCTAGTTCATCTAATAAAAGCTTGTATTTTAACTATTGACCCTCTTTATCCAGATACGACCTCCGTACTGGCTCATGGTGTTTCGACAAGAAAAAAGAAAAAGCAGCAATACCTCTTTTTAAAAGATGAAGTGAAACTACAAAAGAGTGGCTTATTTCCATATATGGCAGAAAAAATGTTCCATATGAAACATCTAGAAGGGGATAAATTTTATATGGTTGATTTATTGAGACAAATCCCAGAGATGGAAATAATGTTTCAGTCTATCCAAAAAGAACAAACATTTATTGATATAAAAAAAGAAAAAGATAACTTCTTTATCCCAATAACCATTCTTAATCATTATCATATGACTGAATCGAGATTTTCTACTTTTCTTTCCGAAAAACTACAAGTGGATAAAAAGGATATTCTCTATACGAAGGAACATATAAAATTTCCTCAAAACAAAGAGATCAATCGATATTTCAAATATAATATTGTAAATAAAAATTATTCATTACCTATCGAAAGAAGTCCATTAAATGATTATCCAGAATTATTTTCCCATTACTTATTACTCTATAATTTAAGCATGATTGCAAGATATGAAACAGAATGGTGGAATGAATGCATTAAGTTAATGACAAATAATGATTATCCATTTATTCACCAGTTCCTCGATTTGACGGAACAGAAAAGCCCATTTCTCATTTATAATTTTCTTGAATCAAGAAAATTTCATTGCCAAGGAAATAAAAAGAGATGATAGAAGATTCACATTGGAAATAAAAAATCACAAAAAAGAGCACATACAAATGATGTGCTCTTTTATCTTGCCCGGCAACGTCCTACTCTCACAAGGGGACAGCCCCTAACTACCATCGGCGCTGAGAAGCTTAACTTCCGTGTTCGGTATGGGAACGGGTGTGACCTTCTCGCTATCGCCACCGGACTATGAAATTGTAAGGGAATCGTTCCCTCAAAACTAGGTAATGTTGAAGAAGATATTTATTGAGTAATCGCCTGTTTGGTTAAGTCCTCGATCGATTAGTATTAGTCAGCTACATGTGTCGCCACACTTACACCTCTAACCTATCAACCTGATCATCTTTCAGGGATCTTACTAGCTTGCGCTATGGGAAATCTCATCTCGAGGGGGGCTTCATGCTTAGATGCTTTCAGCACTTATCCCTTCCGCACATAGCTACCCAGCGATGCCTTTGGCAAGACAACTGGTACACCAGCGGTGCGTCCATCCCGGTCCTCTCGTACTAAGGACAGCTCCTCTCAAATTTCCTGCGCCCACGACGGATAGGGACCGAACTGTCTCACGACGTTCTGAACCCAGCTCGCGTACCGCTTTAATGGGCGAACAGCCCAACCCTTGGGACCGACTACAGCCCCAGGATGCGATGAGCCGACATCGAGGTGCCAAACCTCCCCGTCGATGTGGACTCTTGGGGGAGATAAGCCTGTTATCCCCGGGGTAGCTTTTATCCGTTGAGCGATGGCCCTTCCATGCGGAACCACCGGATCACTAAGCCCGACTTTCGTCCCTGCTCGACTTGTAGGTCTCGCAGTCAAGCTCCCTTGTGCCTTTACACTCTACGAATGATTTCCAACCATTCTGAGGGAACCTTTGGGCGCCTCCGTTACTCTTTAGGAGGCGACCGCCCCAGTCAAACTGCCCACCTGACACTGTCTCCCATCCCGATAAGGGATGTGGGTTAGAATTTCAATACAGCCAGGGTAGTATCCCACCGACGCCTCCACCGAAGCTAGCGCTCCGGCTTCTAAGGCTCCTACCTATCCTGTACAAGCTGTACCAAAATTCAATATCAGGCTACAGTAAAGCTCCACGGGGTCTTTCCGTCCTGTCGCGGGTAACCTGCATCTTCACAGGTACTATAATTTCACCGAGTCTCTCGTTGAGACAGTGCCCAGATCGTTACGCCTTTCGTGCGGGTCGGAACTTACCCGACAAGGAATTTCGCTACCTTAGGACCGTTATAGTTACGGCCGCCGTTTACTGGGGCTTCGATTCAAAGCTTCGCGTGAGCTAACCTCTCCTCTTAACCTTCCAGCACCGGGCAGGCGTCAGCCCCTATACTTCGCCTTGCGGCTTCGCAGAGACCTGTGTTTTTGCTAAACAGTCGCCTGGGCCTATTCACTGCGGCTCATCAAGGCTTTAACACCCTAATGAGCACCCCTTCTCCCGAAGTTACGGGGTCATTTTGCCGAGTTCCTTAACGAGAGTTCTCTCGCTCACCTTAGGATTCTCTCCTCGCCTACCTGTGTCGGTTTGCGGTACGGGCACCTTATTCCTCGCTAGAGGCTTTTCTTGGCAGTGTGGAATCAAGAACTTCGGTACTAAATTTCCCTCGCTATCACAGCTCAAGGTATGTGACCATGGGATTTGCCTCATGGTCCCTCTAACTGCTTAGACGCACATCCAATAGTGCGCTTACCCTATCCTCCTGCGTCCCCCCATCACTCAAACAGAATACGGTGGTACAGGAATATCAACCTGTTGTCCATCGCCTACGCTTTTCAGCCTCGGCTTAGGTCCCGACTAACCCTGAGCGGACGAGCCTTCCTCAGGAAACCTTAGGCATTCGGTGGATGGGATTCTCACCCATCTTTCGCTACTCATACCGGCATTCTCACTTCTAAGCGCTCCACCAGTCCTTACGGTCTAGCTTCAACGCCCTTAGAACGCTCTCCTACCACTGAACATCAACGATGTTCAATCCACAGCTTCGGTGATACGTTTAGCCCCGGTACATTTTCGGCGCGGAGTCACTCGACCAGTGAGCTATTACGCACTCTTTAAATGGTGGCTGCTTCTAAGCCAACATCCTGGTTGTCTAAGCAACTCCACATCCTTTTCCACTTAACGTATACTTTGGGACCTTAGCTGGTGGTCTGGGCTGTTTCCCTCTTGACTACGGATCTTATCACTCGCAGTCTGACTCCCATGGATAAATCTTTGGCATTCGGAGTTTGTCTGAATTCGGTAACCCGATGAGGGCCCCTAGTCCAAACAGTGCTCTACCTCCAAGATTCTTACGCATGAGGCTAGCCCTAAAGCTATTTCGGAGAGAACCAGCTATCTCCAAGTTCGATTGGAATTTCTCCGCTACCCACACCTCATCCCCGCACTTTTCAACGTACGTGGGTTCGGGCCTCCATCCAGTGTTACCTGGACTTCACCCTGGACATGGGTAGATCACCTGGTTTCGGGTCTACGACCACATACTCATTCGCCCTATTCAGACTCGCTTTCGCTACGGCTCCGTCTGTCCAACTTAACCTCGCATGTAATCGTAACTCGCCGGTTCATTCTACAAAAGGCACGCTATCACCCATTAACGGGCTCTAACTACTTGTAGGCACACGGTTTCAGGATCTCTTTCACTCCCCTTCCGGGGTGCTTTTCACCTTTCCCTCACGGTACTGGTTCACTATCGGTCACTAGGGAGTATTTAGCCTTGGGAGATGGTCCTCCCTGCTTCCGACGGGATTTCTCGTGTCCCGCCGTACTCAGGATCCACTCTGGAGGGAACGAAGTTTCAACTACAGGGCTTTTACCTCCTATGGCGGGCCTTTCCAGACCTCTTCGTCTATCTCGTTCCTTTGTAACTCCGTATAGAATGTCCTACAACCCCAAGAGGCAAGCCTCTTGGTTTGGGCTAATCCCGTTTCGCTCGCCGCTACTCAGGGAATCGCGTTTGCTTTCTCTTCCTCCGGGTACTTAGATGTTTCAGTTCCCCGGGTCTGCCTTCCATACCCTATGTATTCAGGTATGGATCCTATCCCATAACGGATAGGGGGTTTCCCCATTCGGAAATCTCCGGATCAAAGCTTACTTACAGCTCCCCGAAGCATATCGGTGTTAGTCCCGTCCTTCATCGGCTCCTAGTGCCAAGGCATTCACCGTGCGCCCTTATTAACTTAACCATTGTTCGGCTTGCGATAAGCTACGCATTTCGGCGTCAGCTCACTCGTCAACATCCTCATGTGCACAAGACGCACACTCCGGTGTTTCCTCGCTCGCTTCCTTGAACTGCTTGCTTCTCACAACCCTCTCGGTTGTGTTTATTAAAAAAGTTTAGTATCTTAAATCAATCTATAATATATAGAGAGAAAAAATAACTAAGGTGGCGATTACTCGGTAATCTTCTTCATTACATTATCTAGTTTTCAAAGAACGATTTATTGGTGGAGCCTAGCGGGATCGAACCGCTGACCTCCTGCGTGCAAAGCAGGCGCTCTCCCAGCTGAGCTAAGGCCCCGTATTAAAGTTAAAATGGTGGGCCTAAATGGACTCGAACCATCGACCTCACGCTTATCAGGCGTGCGCTCTAACCAGCTGAGCTATAGGCCCACATAACTTCACGGTAAAGTATTTAATCATATCAAAGAGATTGCACTCTCAAAACTGAACGAACAGTCTAACATCAAGTTAATTCCGTATATTCCTTAGAAAGGAGGTGATCCAGCCGCACCTTCCGATACGGCTACCTTGTTACGACTTCACCCCAATCATCTGTCCCACCTTAGGCGGCTGGCTCCAAAAGGTTACCCCACCGACTTCGGGTGTTACAAACTCTCGTGGTGTGACGGGCGGTGTGTACAAGGCCCGGGAACGTATTCACCGCGGCATGCTGATCCGCGATTACTAGCGATTCCGGCTTCATGTAGGCGAGTTGCAGCCTACAATCCGAACTGAGAATGGTTTTATGGGATTGGCTAAACCTCGCGGTCTTGCAGCCCTTTGTACCATCCATTGTAGCACGTGTGTAGCCCAGGTCATAAGGGGCATGATGATTTGACGTCATCCCCACCTTCCTCCGGTTTGTCACCGGCAGTCACCTTAGAGTGCCCAACTGAATGCTGGCAACTAAGATCAAGGGTTGCGCTCGTTGCGGGACTTAACCCAACATCTCACGACACGAGCTGACGACAACCATGCACCACCTGTCACTCTGTCCCCCGAAGGGGAAAGTCCTATCTCTAGGATTGTCAGAGGATGTCAAGACCTGGTAAGGTTCTTCGCGTTGCTTCGAATTAAACCACATGCTCCACCGCTTGTGCGGGCCCCCGTCAATTCCTTTGAGTTTCAACCTTGCGGTCGTACTCCCCAGGCGGAGTGCTTAATGCGTTTGCTGCAGCACTAAAGGGCGGAAACCCTCTAACACTTAGCACTCATCGTTTACGGCGTGGACTACCAGGGTATCTAATCCTGTTTGCTCCCCACGCTTTCGCGCCTCAGCGTCAGTTACAGACCAGAAAGTCGCCTTCGCCACTGGTGTTCCTCCAAATCTCTACGCATTTCACCGCTACACTTGGAATTCCACTTTCCTCTTCTGCACTCAAGTTCCCCAGTTTCCAATGACCCTCCACGGTTGAGCCGTGGGCTTTCACATCAGACTTAAGGAACCGCCTGCGCGCGCTTTACGCCCAATAATTCCGGACAACGCTTGCCACCTACGTATTACCGCGGCTGCTGGCACGTAGTTAGCCGTGGCTTTCTGGTTAGGTACCGTCAAGGTACCGGCAGTTACTCCGATACTTGTTCTTCCCTAACAACAGAGTTTTACGATCCGAAAACCTTCATCACTCACGCGGCGTTGCTCCGTCAGACTTTCGTCCATTGCGGAAGATTCCCTACTGCTGCCTCCCGTAGGAGTCTGGGCCGTGTCTCAGTCCCAGTGTGGCCGATCACCCTCTCAGGTCGGCTACGCATCGTCGCCTTGGTGAGCCGTTACCTCACCAACTAGCTAATGCGCCGCGGGCCCATCTGTAAGTGATAGCAGAACCATCTTTCAATCTAATTATATGTATAAATAGATATTATCCGGTATTAGCCCCGGTTTCCCGGAGTTATCCCAGTCTTACAGGCAGGTTGCCCACGTGTTACTCACCCGTCCGCCGCTAATCTTTGGGAGCAAGCTCCCTCAGATTCGCTCGACTTGCATGTATTAGGCACGCCGCCAGCGTTCGTCCTGAGCCAGGATCAAACTCTCCAATAAAGTGTTTGATTAGCTCATTTGCACCTATGGTGCTTTGTTGCTGATAAATCAGCTTTTTTTAGAATTACGCTTGACGTTTTATGTTCGTTCAGTTTTCAAAGAACAATCTCGTTCGCTTCATAAGCGACTTTATTAATATAACATATCGTGTCATCTGAGTCAACATCTTTTTTTGATGTCAATCAATCTTTCATGTCTTCCTCTTGCTGACTTGAATAAGTATATCAGCAGTAACCACTATTTGCAAGCATTATTAATCAATTATTTTTATAAAATAATTTATTGACCATTTCATTCATAGTTAACACCAAAAAATACTTCCATTGATACTCCTAAAAGAATCTATAAACCCCTATTAGTATAGTCTGTAGTAGTGTGCTAAAGGTAGTCATTAAAATTATCTCATCCTAATAAAAAAGCCGAACACAATTCAATTTTAAAATTTGAATTGTGTCGGCACTCATTTGATTTAAACAATTTGTTTATTCTCTTTCATCTTCACTGTCGATAGATTCTTCAGGCAATTCCTCTGCAGTTTCAAGTGGCTTTGCTCGCTCTTCTCCATCTTTTTCTTCTTCCTTTTCAACCTTTGCTACAGTTGAGACGAATTCATTCACACTTTCATCGATTCGAATAAGTCTTACGCCTTGCGTGTTTCTTCCCATAGTTGAAATATCTTCTACTCCCATACGGATAATGACACCGCCAGTAGTAATCAACATGATGTCTTCCTCACCACGTACAGCTTTCATCGTAACGAGATCACCAGTTTTTTCAGTAATATTGGCCGTTTTAATTCCTTTACCACCACGACCCTGAATACGATAATCATCAGCTGGTGTTTGTTTACCATAACCTTTTTTCGTAACTACTAGAATGTTGTCCCCTTCTTCTAGAACTTCCATTCCAACCACTTCATCTTCTTCACTCAGAGTGATTCCTTTTACACCAGTAGCTGTACGTCCCATAGAACGGACCGCATCTTCAGGGAAACGAATAAGGAGACCATTTTTTGTACCGATGATAATTTCTTTATCTCCATTTGTAAGACGTACAGAGATTAATTCATCTTCTTCTTTTAAACCTAAAGCAATCAAACCGTTTGTACGGATATGAGCAAATGAAGATAACGGTGAACGTTTAGAAATGCCTCGTTTTGTTGTGAAGAACAAGAACCAATCATCCACAAAATCCTCTATCGGAATAACAGCATTAATCCATTCATCCTTTTCAATACCTAACAAGTTAATGATAGGAATCCCCTTCGCTGTTCTACTAAATTCAGGAATTTCATACCCTTTAGCTTGATACACTTTTCCTTTATTCGTAAAGAAAAGGAGATGATCATGCGTTGAGGTAGTCAATAGGTGTTCAACAAAATCATCTTCATTTGTTCCCATTCCTTGTATCCCTTTTCCACCTCGTTTTTGGGCACGATAAGTAGATACCGGTAATCGCTTAATATAGCCTTTATGTGTAAGTGTAATAACAATGTTCTCTTGAGGAATTAAATCTTCATCTTCTAGATGCTCAAGACCACCGGAAACAATTTCTGTACGGCGTTCATCATTAAAACGGTCTTTTAATTCTGTAAGTTCTTCGCGAATAATGTCTAATACTTTTTCATCACTTGCTAAGATTGCTTTTAAATCTGCAATTAATTGAATAAGACTAGCATATTCTTCTTCGATTTTCTCACGCTCTAAACCAGTTAAACGCTGTAGACGCATATCCAAAATCGCTTGCGCTTGCTTCTCCGAAAGGTCAAATTGTGTCATTAAACCTTCTTTGGCAATATCTGTAGTTCTTGACGCTCTGATTAATTTAATGACTTCATCTAAATGATCTAAGGCAATTCGTAAACCTTCTAAAATATGCGCTCTTGCTTCCGCTTTCCGCAATTCGAATTCTGTTCTTCTTCTTATAACGACAACTTGATGGGCTAAATAATATTCTAAGCATTGTTTTAAATTCAATACTTTAGGTTGTCCATCCACTAAAGCAAGTAAATTAATACCGAAGCTTGTCTGTAGTGCCGTATGTTTATATAAATTATTTAAAAGCACATTTGCATTGGCATCTTTACGGACTTCAATAACAATTCGTAAACCATCTCTGTCAGATTCGTCACGTAAATCTGTAATACCATCAATCTTCTTATCACGTACAAGGTCAGCAATTTTTTCAATCAATCTTGCTTTATTCACTTGGTATGGGATTTCATTAACAATGATAACTTCTTTCCCATTTGATTTCTGTTCGATTTCAACCTTTGCTCTAAGAGTAATAGAGCCTCTTCCTGTTTCATAAGCTTTCCTAATTCCACTACGGCCTAAAATAAGTCCTGCAGTCGGAAAGTCTGGTCCAGGAATGATTTCCATTAACTCTGGAATCGTAATTTCCGGATTTCTACTTAATGTAAGTACACCATCAATGACTTCGCCTAATTGATGAGGAGGGATATTGGTAGCCATTCCTACAGCAATACCTGATGTACCATTTACAAGCAGATTAGGGAACCGAGCAGGAAGCACGACCGGTTCCTTTTCCTCTCCATCATAGTTGTCTTGATAATCGATGGTATCTTTATTAATATCTCTTAACAATTCCATTGATATTTTTGACATACGGGCCTCTGTATAACGCATGGCAGCAGCAGAGTCGCCATCAATTGATCCAAAGTTACCGTGTCCATCAACAAGCATATATCTATAGTTAAAGTCTTGTGCCATTCTTACCATTGTTTCATATACTGCTGAATCACCATGTGGGTGGTATTTCCCGATAACATCTCCAACAATACGGGCAGACTTTTTAAACGGTTTATCTGAGTGCATGCCAAGATCATGCATTGCATAAAGTATTCTTCTGTGCACAGGCTTTAGCCCGTCACGTACATCAGGTAGGGCTCGGGAAACGATAACACTCATTGCATAATCCAAGAATGACGTTCTCATTTCCTCACTTATATTAATTTCTTTAATTTGGGACTTAGGCGTATCAGCCATCTATAGGTACCTCCCTATCGCACAAAGCTTATTGCTTAGGCTACATTTTATTGACAATATCTATGTAAAAGCAGGATAGAACCAACTCTATCCTGACTTTCATTAAATATCTAAATTCTTCACATACTGCGCATTTTCTTCGATAAAGTTACGGCGTGGTTCTACTTTATCTCCCATAAGGATTTCAAACGTTTCATCTGCTTCAATCGCATCTTCTAAGCTTACTTGTAAGAGCGTACGCGTTTCCGGATTCATTGTCGTTTCCCATAATTGATCTGGGTTCATCTCACCTAAACCTTTGTAACGTTGGACATTTGGTTTCGGCGTAGCCGGAAGCTCTTTCATAATCTCGTCTAATTGGCGATCGTTATAAGCATATGAGATTTTCTTCCCTTGTTGAACTTTATACAAAGGTGGCTGCGCAATATATATATAGCCCGCATCTAAGATTTGTCTCATATAACGATAAAAGAATGTGAGTAATAGTGTTCGAATATGCGCCCCATCTACATCGGCATCTGTCATAATAACGATTTTATGATATCTTGCTTTCGTAATATCAAAGTCTTCACCGATTCCTGTTCCAGACGCAGTAATCATTGCTCGTACTTCATTATTAGATAATATTCGATCTAACCGTGCTTTTTCTACGTTTAGGATTTTTCCTCGAAGTGGTAGAATTGCTTGGAAATGCCTGTCTCGTCCTTGCTTAGCTGAACCACCCGCTGAATCACCCTCAACGATATATAGTTCCGAAATAGACGCATCTTTTGAAGAACAATCAGCAAGCTTACCTGGAAGACTAGAAACTTCTAAAGCACTCTTTCTTCTTGTTAGCTCTCTCGCCTTTTTAGCTGCTGCTCGAGCTCTTGAAGCCATCATACCTTTATCGACGATTTTCCTTGCAACAGATGGATTTTCCAATAAGAATTTTTCAAAGGCTTCCGAAAAAGCCGTATCTGTTGCCGCTCTTGCTTCTGAATTGCCTAATTTCGTCTTCGTTTGTCCTTCAAACTGAGGGTCAGGATGTTTAATTGAAACAATCGCTGTTAAACCTTCCCTGACGTCTTCACCTGTAAGGTTGGCATCATTATCTTTAAACACGCCATTCTTACGAGCATAATCATTAATCACCCTCGTCAGCGCTGTTTTAAATCCAGATTCATGTGTTCCACCTTCATACGTATGAATATTATTGGCGAAAGAATAGATATTACTTGTATAGCTATCGTTGTACTGCATTGATATTTCAACAGAAATACCATCTTTTTCGCCTTCAATATAAATCGGCTCTTCATGAAGTACTTCTTTATTTTTATTTAAATGCTCTACATAAGACCTAATACCACCTTCATAGTGGAATTCTTTGGTCTTATTCTCTTCACGTTCATCTGAAAGAGTAAGCTTTAATCCTTTATTTAAAAAAGCTAATTCGCGGACCCTCGTTGCTAATGTATCAAAATCATATTCTAATGTTTCAGTGAAAATCTCACCATCCGGCTTAAAAATTGTGGTTGTGCCAGTTACTTCTGATTCACCGATTACTTTTAAGTCTGCGCTCGGTACACCACGTTGATATTTCTGATAGTAGATTTGCCCGTCACGATGAACATAGACTTCTAACTGAGTAGAAAGAGCATTAACAACAGATGCACCAACACCATGAAGACCACCAGAAACTTTGTAGCCTCCGCCACCAAATTTTCCTCCGGCATGTAAAACAGTCATAATGACTTCTACAGCAGGTCTTCCCATTTTTTCTTGTATCCCAACAGGAATCCCCCGTCCATTATCAACGACCTTAATACTATTATCCTCGAGAATACTTATATTAATTTCATCACAATATCCAGCAAGTGCCTCGTCAATACTATTATCGACAATTTCCCATACTAAATGATGTAATCCTTTTCCACTCGTTGATCCGATATACATACCTGGACGTTTTCTAACTGCTTCAAGACCTTCTAATACTTGTATCTGGTTCTCATCATAGGATTGTTGCCCCATTGCTTCCTGATCCATTGACACATCGATCACCTACACTTTCCATTTTGCATATCATTCTTTTTCACTCTATTAGCTCATCATCGACATTAAACAATCAATTTCCTCGTCCTCTTTTTTAAAGTAGACGAAGCAAGAGGAGAGTAATATATATGATCGGTTGTAATCACAACTGATTTGTACACACCTTTAGCCAAATTGGTATAAGAAGCGTCATCACGCTGCAAAAACTCTTCTGCATTTATAGAAGAGCCGACACTTTCTTTATCAATAATGGCTACCAAATCTTTTGCACGTATTAATACATCCTCGCCAATATGAATATACAAGGCCTCACCTCATTGAATTTTTTTAAGGCTGCCCGCCTTCACTTCATACGCAGCTGCTTCTTTTAAAGTCTGATGATCTATTCCATCGACACTAGTGGTCGTTACAAATGTTTGTACTTTTCCTTGTATCGTATTAAGCAAATGCGATTGCCGGTAATCATCCAATTCCGATAGTACATCATCTAATAAAAGAATAGGGTATTCTCCAATTTCAGCGTGAATCAGTTCGATCTCAGCAAGTTTCACTGATAATGCTGTGGTTCTTTGTTGACCTTGAGAACCAAAAGTTTGCACATCTCGCCCATTCACTTGAAATAACAAATCATCTCTATGAGGGCCGAACAATGTAACGCCTCTTTCAATTTCTCTTGTTTTTGTTTTTTCATACTTTTCTAGGTATATATTCTTCATTTTCGACAAATCTTGTTCTTCTGATACATCAACAGAAGGCTTATACTGAATTTTTAACGTTTCAAGTCCCCTAGAAATACCTTCATGGATTGGCATTGCCCACTTTTCTAGCAAATAGATGAACTCGAATCTCTTAGCGATTATTTTAACAGCCATCTCAATAAATTGTTCAGTTAAAATATCAAGCATAGCCTGATCAGTCTGTTTACGTGACTGTAGCAACTTTAAATAATGATTTCGTTGTTGGAGTATTTTCTGAAACTGATTAATGTCATGAAGATAAACGGCGGATACTTGTCCAATTTCCATATCAATAAAACGACGCCTTACTTGAGGGCTCCCTTTTACTAAATGGAGATCTTCAGGCGCGAACATCACAACATTCATATTACCGACATATTGGCTAAGCTTTTGTTGTTCAATATGGTTACACTTTGCTTTTTTACCCTTTTTAGATATCACAAGCTGCATAGGTAGAGAACCATGTTTATTTACTACTCTACCTTCTATTTTAGCATACTCCTGATCCCAACGAATAAGATCTTTATCATTTGAGGTGCGATGAGACTTAGCCATGGCTAAAACATAAATAGATTCCATCACGTTTGTCTTACCTTGTGCATTCTCACCTAATATGACATTGACCTTATTATCAAACTGTACCGACAGTTGATTGTAATTGCGATAATCCTTTATTTGTAATTGCTCTATATACATAGGCGGTTACATCCTTAATTGTTCGAAATTGTAAATGTGCCATGATCAGGTATTTCGATTACATCGCCTGCTCTTAGCTTTCTCCCACGACGCTGATCTTGTTCCCCATTAACAAATACAACATATTCACCTAAAAACCATTTCGCCATTCCCCCTGACTGAATTAAATCAGCTACTTTGAGAAATTGCCCTAAAGTAATATATTCCGTTTCAATTTGTATTTTGTTCATCATTGCACTCTTTCTAGTTATTTGACATCGTACTTCTCTATTTTTTAGTATCTAATAGTTTATTTTACTAAATTATTGTGTGATACACAAAGTAAATCTTTTATTAAGTATTGAAGTCATTTATTGCGAAAATTCTGGAAGCAAATTCAAAGTAGAATGAGTTAAATAAAAAAATCCGAACACACTCTTCCTTGAATGATTGTTCGGATTTCTATTTACCTAAAGCTTTAGTATGTTCTAACTGGCAAAATCAATTGCAAGATTGAATCATCATTAAGTGGTGTGATAATAAATGGTCTCATCGCACCCGTAAAGCTAATTTTTATTTCTGTACCCTCTAATGTTTTTAAAGCATCCATCATAAATTTCGCACTAAACGAAATTTTAAGGTCTTCTCCTTCTTTCGAAATGCTCGGAAGCTCCTCGATAACTTTACCGATTTCTGGAGAATTAGATGAGATCTCAATGACTTGATCATCAACAGTAGAAAGTTTAACGACATTATTTTTACCTTCTCGTGCAAGTAAAGAAGCACGATCAATGGCTTGTAAAAATGCTTTCGTAGTAACAACGACATCCGTCTTACTTTCATTTGGAATCAATCGTGATGTATCTGGGTAATTTCCTTCTAGTAATCTAGAGAAGAATAATAAATTTTTCGCTTTAAATAAAACTTGGTTCTCTGTAATAACAATTTGAATTGTATCGTTGTGATCGTCGAGAATTTTGCTAAGTTCACTCAAACTTTTCCCAGGAATAACCACATTATAAGATGCTTCTGATGCTGTTTCGATCGTTGCTTTTCTCAATGCTAAGCGGTGGCTATCTGTTGCAATACAGGTTAAAGCACTTCCTTCAATCTGCCAGTTTACACCTGTCAAGATTGGGCGTGTTTCTGAGGTGGACACTGCGAAAACTGTCTGCCTAACCATTGCTTTTAGAAGGTCAGTCGGAATAGAAAAAACATTATCTTCTTCAATTTGCGGTAAATGAGGATATTCATCCGCATCAATACCGTTTAGATTGAATTGAGATTTACCAGAAGTAATAACTGTTTGTAAATGATTTTCTACATGAATTTCTACTTGGTCTGTTGGCAATTTCTTTACGATTTCACTAAAGAACTTTGCTTGTAATACAATTGAACCTGGTTGTTCAATGTTAACTATGACCTCATCTTCTTCTGTTTTAGGAATAAATGACTCAATAGAAATATCAGAGTCACTACCTGTTAAAGCTACACCTTCGTCAGATGCAACAATTTTAATTCCAGTTAAAATGGGAATGGTTGTTCTACTAGTAACGGCCTTCATAACATCTTGAACGCTTTGAACTAAGCGATCTCTCTGAATCGTAAATCGCATGATTAACCTCCAATGTATATACATATATTTTTTATTTTAAAATAATAGAAGTATTAGTAGGGCTTGTTAACATGTGGATAACTAGAAAAATGAATGGAAACACAGCCTATCCACATGTGGACAGACTGTGCATAATCATTCGGTAGTTATTCACAATTATACTTTAAGTAATTCATTAATTTCTTTTAATTGCTGTTGAAATTGTGTGTCTGCATGAAGTAATTTAGAGATTTTTTCGTGGGCATGAATCACTGTTGTGTGATCTCGGCCCCCGAATTCCTCACCGATTTTCGGTAGAGAGAAATCGGTTAATTCTCTAGATAGGTACATAGCAATTTGCCTAGGAAAAGCAATAGACTTTGTCCGTTTTTTCGCACTAAAATCTTCTAATTTAACGTTATAATAGCCTCCGACAACCTTTTGAATCTCATGAATAGTAATAACTTTAGGTTTTGAACTCGGAATAATATCTTTTAATGCTTCTGCAGCTAAATCTGCATTAATATCTTTATTTATAAGTGATGAGTAGGCAACAACACGAATAAGTGCTCCTTCTAATTCACGAATATTAGAATCAATTTGATTGGCAATATATAACATGACTTCATTAGGAATGTCTAACCCTTCAGCTTTTGCCTTTTTACGTAAAATCGCAATTCTTGTTTCTAAATCTGGTGGGGTAATATCTGTAATCAGTCCCCATTCGAAACGAGAACGCAGGCGATCCTCAAGTGTCGGAATCTCTTTTGGAGGTCGGTCACTCGAGATGACAATCTGCTTTGATTCTTCATGTAATGTGTTAAACGTATGGAAAAATTCCTCTTGGGTTGATTCTTTTCCGGCAAGGAATTGAATATCATCTATTAATAGCACGTCTACTTTTCTATATTTATTGCGGAAATCAATGGTTTTATTATCTCTAATAGAGTTAATAAATTCATTGGTAAATTTCTCAGAAGATAAATAGACAACTTTCGCATTTGGATTATGATCCAATACATAGTGACCAATTGCATGCATTAAATGTGTTTTCCCTAAACCAACACCACCATAAATAAACAGTGGATTATAGGCCTTAGCAGGTGCTTCTGCTACTGCGAGTGAAGCAGCATGGGCAAATCGATTCCCAGAACCAATAACAAATGTATCAAAAGTATTTTTCGTATTTAACAT